>NZ_ACZP01000001.1 GCF_000176175.1 Vibrio furnissii CIP 102972 | reverse complement strand
GACTGCCGGTGATAAACCGGAGGAAGGTGGGGACGACGTCAAGTCATCATGGCCCTTACGAGTAGGGCTACACACGTGCTACAATGGCGCATACAGAGGGCAGCCAACTTGCGAAAGTGAGCGAATCCCAAAAAGTGCGTCGTAGTCCGGATTGGAGTCTGCAACTCGACTCCATGAAGTCGGAATCGCTAGTAATCGTGGATCAGAATGCCACGGTGAATACGTTCCCGGGCCTTGTACACACCGCCCGTCACACCATGGGAGTGGGCTGCAAAAGAAGCAGGTAGTTTAACCTTCGGGAGGACGCTTGCCACTTTGTGGTTCATGACTGGGGTGAAGTCGTAACAAGGTAGCGCTAGGGGAACCTGGCGCTGGATCACCTCCTTATACGAATGATTATTGCGATGAGTGTTCACACAGATTGATAGTGTTTAATAAAGTGAAGAGATTCGTGCCTCTGCCCTTTAGCGCGAGCACATTGCTGTGTCCCGTTCGTCTAGAGGCCTAGGACACCGCCCTTTCACGGCGGTAACAGGGGTTCGACTCCCCTACGGGATACCATCTTTAAAGGTTTTACCTTTAGAATCTTTAAACATGGTTTTCATTAGAAAATCTGCTCTTTAACAATTTGGAAAGCTGACAAAACAACAATTTATTGTTGTTTGTAAAGTTCTCAATGTATTCCTAAATGGAATACACCAACAAACACATTCAAGTGTGCTTGGTATCGAAGCTTACTGTTTCAGTAAGTCTTCAAATTGAGTCCGGCAAAATCAGTCACACACTCATGTAAATTAAATGTGTGACACCTAGGTTGTTTAACAACAACTCGAAACTCCTTCGGGTTGTATGGTTAAGTGACTAAGCGTACACGGTGGATGCCTTGGCAGTCAGAGGCGATGAAGGACGTAGTAACTTGCGATAAGCTCAGATTAGGCAGTAACAGCCACTTGAGTCTGAGATTTCCGAATGGGGAAACCCAACTGCATAAGCAGTTACTGTTAACTGAATACATAGGTTAACAGGGCGAACCGGGGGAACTGAAACATCTAAGTACCCCGAGGAGAAGAAATCAACCGAGATTCCGATAGTAGCGGCGAGCGAAATTGGATTAGCCCTTAAGCTTTACATGCGTCAGGTGAAGGTTCTGGAAAGGACCGCGAAACAGGGTGATAGCCCCGTAGCCGACAGCGCATGTTCAGTGAAATCGAGTAGGGCGGGACACGTGTTATCCTGTCTGAATATGGGGGGACCATCCTCCAAGGCTAAATACTCCTGACTGACCGATAGTGAACCAGTACCGTGAGGGAAAGGCGAAAAGAACCCCTGTGAGGGGAGTGAAATAGAACCTGAAACCGTGTACGTACAAGCAGTAGGAGCCTCCTTTGTGGGGTGACTGCGTACCTTTTGTATAATGGGTCAGCGACTTATATTCAGTGGCAAGGTTAACCATATAGGGGAGCCGTAGGGAAACCGAGTCTTAACTGGGCGTTCAGTCTCTGGATATAGACCCGAAACCGGGTGATCTAGCCATGGGCAGGTTGAAGGTTGAGTAACATCAACTGGAGGACCGAACCGACTAATGTTGAAAAATTAGCGGATGACTTGTGGCTAGGGGTGAAAGGCCAATCAAACTCGGAGATAGCTGGTTCTCCCCGAAAGCTATTTAGGTAGCGCCTCGGACGAATACTACTGGGGGTAGAGCACTGTTAAGGCTAGGGGGTCATCCCGACTTACCAACCCTTTGCAAACTCCGAATACCAGTAAGTAATATCCGGGAGACACACGGCGGGTGCTAACGTCCGTCGTGGAGAGGGAAACAACCCAGACCGCCAGCTAAGGTCCCAAATTACAGCTAAGTGGGAAACGATGTGGGAAGGCTCAGACAGCTAGGATGTTGGCTTAGAAGCAGCCATCATTTAAAGAAAGCGTAATAGCTCACTAGTCGAGTCGGCCTGCGCGGAAGATGTAACGGGGCTAAGCTGTAAACCGAAGCTGCGGCAATGCGATTTATCGTATTGGGTAGGGGAGCGTTCTGTAAGCCGTTGAAGGTGTGTTGTAAAGCATGCTGGAGGTATCAGAAGTGCGAATGCTGACATGAGTAACGACAAGGGGGGTGAAAAACCTCCCCGCCGGAAGACCGAGGGTTCCTGTCCAACGTTAATCGGGGCAGGGTAAGTCGACCCCTAAGGCGAGGCTGAAAAGCGTAGTCGATGGGAAACGGGTTAATATTCCCGTACTTCTTACAATTGCGATGGGGGGACGGAGAAGGCTAGGTGGGCCTGGCGACGGTTGTCCAGGTTCAAGTGCGTAGGCTTGAGAGTTAGGTAAATCCGGCTCTCTTTAAGGCTGAGACACGACGTCGAGCACCTACGGGTGTGAAGTCCTTGATGCCATGCTTCCAGGAAAAGCCTCTAAGCTTCA
>NZ_ACZP01000002.1 GCF_000176175.1 Vibrio furnissii CIP 102972 | reverse complement strand
TAAAGACCACACTCTTTTCGCTCTATCTGATGGTAAAGTGAAATTCGAAGTGAAAGGTCCTAAAAACCGTAAATTCGTTAGCATCGAAGCTGAATAAGTTTAGTTTCTCGATGAATTTAAAAGCCCTGCCGTTAGGTGGGGTTTTTTATTTATCTGGAGAGAAGAGCCAATAACAAGAGGCCCTGCTCCGTCAGAGTGGCTTGTTATCTGTTCCCAAGCAGAAGGTCTGGACCGTTTATTGCGGTGATACTTCTGCTAAAATTTATATCATTGGTAAATGATGATATTGCAACGCAAGTAATGCGGAGTAAGTAATGAAATTCGTTGATGAAGCGGTAATTAAAGTCGAAGCGGGCGATGGCGGTAACGGTGTTGTCAGCTTTTGGCGCGAAAAATTCGTAACGAAAGGTGGCCCGGACGGCGGCGACGGCGGTGATGGTGGCGATGTCTACATCCAAGCCGATGAGAACTTGAATACACTGGTGGATTATCGTTTCCAGCGTTTTTACGCGGCAGAACGTGGTCAAAACGGTGGCGGCGGTAACTGTACTGGTAAGCGTGGTAAAGACATTACGTTGAAAGTGCCTGTCGGAACGCGCGCAGTGGATATCCACACCAACGAAATCGTGGGTGAAGTGGCTGAACACGGCAAGAAAGTGATGGTTGCTAAGGGCGGCTGGCACGGTCTGGGTAACACTCGTTTTAAATCATCGGTGAACCGCGCGCCACGTCAAAAGACGATGGGGACGAAAGGTGAAGTTCGTGAACTTCGTCTTGAGCTGCTCCTGCTGGCGGATGTCGGTATGCTTGGTCTGCCGAATGCTGGTAAATCCACTTTTATCCGTTCTGTTTCAGCGGCGAAGCCAAAGGTTGCGGATTATCCGTTTACAACCTTGATCCCAAGCTTGGGTGTCGTGAGTGTTGTTCCTGAAAAAAGCTTTGTTGTGGCAGACATTCCTGGATTGATCGAAGGAGCTGCAGAAGGTGCAGGTCTAGGGATCCGATTCTTGAAACACTTGGAGCGTTGTCGCGTGCTACTGCACATGATCGATATTTTACCGATCGATGGCAGTGAACCCGCACAAAACGCGTTGACCATCATGGATGAGCTTGAGCAATACAGCGAAAAGCTTGCGAAGAAGCCGGTTTGGTTAGTCTTTAACAAAACGGATCTGATGTTGGAAGAAGAAGCGGAAGAAAAGATCCAAGAGATCTTAGACGCGCTTGCATGGGAAGGCCCATACTTCAAGATTTCAGCGGTCAACAAGCAAGGAACGGCGGAACTGTGTCGTGAACTGGCTGACTTCATGGAAACGCTCCCTCGCGGCGCTGAAGAAGCGATCAGCGAAGAGCAAAAAGTCGAGTTTATGTGGGACGATTACCACAAAGACGCCATGGCGGGTCAAGACGTGGTGACTGAAGACGATGACGACGACTGGGATGATTGGGACGACGAAGAAGATGACGGTCACGTGATCTACGTTCGTGAATAATTCATTTCTGATGAAATCATCAAAAGCCGCATAGTATTTGCGGCTTTTTTGTGTCTAAGTCATGTTTCGTTGCGTGATTTTCATGCAGACTAATAACTTGTACTCAGAATGGAGTACGCTTTGATTGAATCATTTTTGTGGTAAGTCGGACGTTAGGAAAGGAATCATGGCATCCAAACAGAGAGCAGTTTCTCGTTTGATAGCGCAGGCTGGGCAAATGTTACTGGCCCACGGCGCTGAAAGTACGTTAGTCGGCGATATCATGCGCCGAATTGGATTGGCCAGTGGCATGAGCGAAGTGGAAGTGTCGTTGTCGGCCAGTTCGTTAGTGGTCACCACGGTCTATCAAGAGCATTGCATCACCACCACTCGGCGTTGTCCGGATCGTGGTATCAACATGCGCGTGGTCACGCAGATCCAACGGATCTGCATCATGATGGAAAAGAGATTGCTCGATCACGAGCTGGCTCAGAAAAAACTCAATAAGATCAACCCGGAACGATACAACCGTTGGTTGGTGGTGCTGATGATCGGCCTCTCTTGCTCGGCCTTTAGCCGCCTCGCGGGCGGGGATTGGACCGTCTTTGCGATTACCTTTGTCGCTTCTTCGGTTGGGATGTTTGTCCGCCAAGAAATCGGCCATCGTCATTTCAACCCGCTGCTCAACTTTGCCGCCACTGCATTTGTAACTTCGGTGATATCCGCCCAAGCGGTGATCTACCATTTGGGCAACAAGCCCACCATTGTCATGGCCTCATCGGTGCTGATGCTCGTGCCCGGTTTTCCATTGATTAACTCGGTCGCAGATATGTTGAAAGGCTACATCAACATGGGCATCGCCCGTTTTGTGATGGCCAGTTTGCTGACGCTGGCGACGTGCCTTGGCATCATCGCTGCGATGAGCGTCACTGGCATTTGGGGGTGGTAACATGTTGAGCTGGCAATTATTTTTTGGATTGATCAACGATATGTTCTTTGCCGCGATTCCGGCGGTGGGGTTTGCTTTGGTATTTAATGTGCCATCACCGGCACTAAAATATTGTGCGTTGGGTGGCGCCATTGGCCACGGGTCGCGTTATTTGATGATGCATTTTGGCGTGCCGATCGAGTGGGCTAGCTTTTTTGCCGCCACGATCGTCGGCATGGTGGGGGTGCAGTGGTCGCATAAATTCCTCGCTCACCCGAAAGTGTTCACCGTCGCCGCCTTGATCCCGATGGTGCCTGGTGTGTTCGCCTATAAAGCGATGATTGCCATGGTGGAGATCAACCACCTAGGGTTCACGCCTGAATTGCTGGCCACACTGATGGAGAATTTCCTCAAAGCGATGTTCATTATTGCTGGCTTAGCGGTTGGCCTTGCGGTTCCTGGGCTGCTATTCTATCGCCGCAAACCGATTGTATAGATGCCACCCCACCCGGGTGGCCAACGCTTAGGAACGAATTGATGATCATCAGTATGATTGCCGCGATGGCAAGCAACCGAATTATCGGCAAGGACAACCAGATGCCCTGGCATCTTCCGGCGGACTTTGTCTGGTTTAAACGCTGCACCATGGGCAAACCGGTTGTGATGGGACGCAAAACCTATCAATCGATTGGCCGTCCACTGCCGGGGCGTCAGAACATTGTGATCAGCCGTGATGCGAGCTTAGTCATTGACGGTGTAGATGTGGTAACGTCAATCGATGCGGCATTGGATAAAGCTGGCGCGGCTGATGAAGTGATGATCATTGGCGGCGGCAGTATTTACACCGAATGCCTGCCACGCGCTGGCAAACTCTATATCACGCTGATTGATGCCGACCTCGACGGTGACACTCAGTTTCCAGCGTGGGGCGCCGAGTGGCAAGAGACACACCGTGAACATTATGACGCCGATGAGAAAAATCAGTACGACATGGATTTTGTGATTCTAGAGCGCTAATCGCAAATCAAGCATCTCGAATCAAGCACGGCGTATGACATGAAAAAGCCCGGTTTCACCGGGCTTTTTGCTGTTTAATTGGCGCGACTTAACGCTGCTTGTTCAAAGTACGCTTTGTCTTCCCAGCGCAACAGCGTGAGGGTGGCACCCCATACACAACCGGTATCGAGCCCGATGACGTCATGACCGCGATATCCTTCCAGTGCTGCCCAGTGACCAAAGAGCACGGTTTTTTCCAGTTTCACGCGGTTGGGGAGCGCAAACCAAGGCAGTAAGCTGCCGTCGGTGACTTCGCTGGGGGGCAGTTTGCATGCCATGTCCAGCCGCCCGTCAGGAAAGCAAAACCGCATGCGGGTGTAGCTGTTGATGATGTAGCGATAACGCTCAAGCCCGCTCAACGCATCGTGCCACATGTCCGGTTGATTGCTGTACATGTGTTCAATCAACCACTCCCAATGGGGGCCCTGCAAGAGCGTTTCAATCTCTTTAGCTGCTGCACGTGCGGTCTGCAGATCCCACTGCGGCGAAATGCCTGCGTGAGCTAAGACAAATTCCTCGTGCTCCTGCAGCAAGGGCTGCTGGCGAATCCAGTCCAGCAGTGCTGGGCCATCATCGGCTTCCAAAATCGGCAAGGTTTTGTCTTTCTTTTTGACTGGATGAATGCCGCGCGATACGGCCAAAAGGTGCAAGTCATGATTGCCCAGCACCACTTTCGCTGCGGGGCCTAAATCACGAATAAAGCGCAAGGTTTCAAGTGATTTGGGGCCTCGGGCAACCAGATCGCCAGCGACCCACAGGGTGTCATGTTCGGGATTAAACGCAACCTGTTTGAGCAACAGTTGCAGTTCATCAAAACAGCCTTGAATGTCACCCACAATGTAATTCGACACACAAACTCCGTTAATTGAGGACGTTGGGAACCGCGAGGCGGAATGGCTCGATATCGGCAATAAATTCCTCACCCGCTTGATTGTGCATGATGTAGTGGCCTTGCATGACGCCAACCGGGGTTTCCAGCGCGGTGCCGCTACTGTAGGTATATTCGTCATTGGCTGGAATCACGGGTTGTTCTCCGACCACGCCATCACCTTCCACAGTCATCTGTTTGCCGTTGGAATCAGTGATGAGCCAGCGACGGCTGATCAGTTGTACGTTTTCATTGCTGAGGTTTTTAATCGTGATCAGATAGGCGAACACATAACGCTGGTATTCAGGGTTGGATTGTTCAGGAATGTATTTGGTGTGAACCTGAATCTTGATACAAGGATTGGAAATATCCATGAAAACTCCTTATCCGGATATCGAGGCGTGAAAACAGACAAAGGATGACACTGAGGTCATCCTTTGTATTTATGCCTGTTGCACGTGGTTGGCGTCAAGCCAGTTGGCCATGGCCACGAACTGTTGCAGGGTCAAATTCTCTGGGCGCATGCCAGGATTGACACCGAGCTCTTCCAACACCTCAAGCTCAAGCAAGCCTTTGTAGCAGTTTCGCACGGTTTTACGGCGCTGGTTAAAGCCTTCACGCACTACGCGATCCAGCCATTTCAAACTGGTGGTCGGGTGCGGTAGGTCTTCGTAAGGCACCAGACGAACCACGGCGGAATCCACTTTTGGTGGCGGAACAAACGCGGTCGGCGGCACTTCCAGCACAGGCACCACTTTGCAGTAGTACTGCGTCATGACGGTCAGACGGCCATACGCTTTGCTGCCAGGGCCTGCTGCCAAACGGTTAACCACCTCTTTTTGCAACATGAAGTGCATGTCCTGAATATCTTTATGAAATTCGAACAGATGGAACATCAGTGGCGTGGAGATGTTGTAGGGCAGGTTACCAAAGATGCGTAGTTTGTTGTTTGGCTTCACCAATTGGGTGAAGTCAAAACGCATGGCATCGCCTTCGTGAATGGTCAGTTTATCGGCCAATTCAGGGTGGTTACGTAGACGTTCAGCCAGATCGCGGTCCAGCTCAATCACGGTGAACTTGTCGACTTCGCGGCCAACAGGTTCGGTGATCGCGCCCAGACCTGGACCGATCTCAACCAGGTTTTGCCCCGGTTGAGGGTTAATCGCTGACACAATCCCATCAATGATGTAAGGATCGTTCAGGAAGTTCTGACCAAAACGTTTACGCGCTTTGTGTCCTAAGTGGACATCGTTTCTCATAGTGTTCTCGACATTCTAGATCATCGACAAGAGGATGATTTCTTATCAACTAATTCAATCGCTTGAGCGAGTGCTGTTCTAAAACTTCCCACATCGGCCAAGCCACTGCCGGCTAAATCGAGCGCGGTGCCGTGGTCGACGGATGTTCGAATAAAAGGCAGACCCAGCGTGATGTTCACGGAGCGGCCAAAGCCTTTATATTTCAGGACGGGAAGAACCTGATCGTGGTACATGCCCAGAACAGCATCGGCTTGCTGCAAATATTTGTCATTGAAGATGGTGTCGGCCGGTAATGGACCAATCAGTTGCATGCCATCTTGCTGACGTAATTTTTCCAGGGTCGGTGTAATGGTGTCGATTTCTTCGTGACCCAAAACCCCATCTTCCCCGGCATGTGGATTGAGGCCGCATACATAAATGGTAGGCGCTTCAATCGCAAATTTCTCGACCAAATCCTTGTGGAGAATATGAATGATCTTTTCCAGACGCTCGCTGGTCACTGCTTTGGACACATAAGCCAATGGAATATGTGTTGTCACCAGTGCCACGCGCAGCCCTTCGGTTGCCAGCATCATCACCACCAACGGGGTGTTGGACTGTTCCGCAAAGAACTCAGTGTGGCCGCTAAACGCCACGCCTGCGCGATTGATCACTCCCTTATGAACGGGACCGGTGACAATAGCATCAAATTCATCATTCATACAGCCTGCAGCGGCTCTTTCTAGTGTTTTTAACACATAATGGCCGTTGCTTTCGTCCAATTGACCGGCAACCACAGGCGTAGCGACCGGAATATGATCGACAATTAAGGTCCCCGCTTGCTGTGGTTTCGGTGCGGCAGAGGCATCGTAGTCGAGTAGGGTGACTTGGATGCCCAAGGTTTCAGCGCGCTGAGCCAAGACGGTTTTATCAGCACACACCACCAGTTGGTGAGTCCAGTCTTCCGTCGACAGGGCCAAAACCAAGTCCGGGCCGATGCCTGCCGGTTCACCGGCGGTCACTACGATTCGCTTAATTGTCATCGTCTTCATCCTTCAACACTTCCACGAACGCGCCTGCGCGCAGTTCTTGTAGCCAAGCGCTGGCTTCTTCGTTGAACTTACGGCTGAACAGAATACGATATGCTTTGTTTTTCAGCGCGGAGTCGGTTCGGTCGACTTCGCGGCGATCCAGAACTTCCACAATGTGCCAACCGTGCACGGTTTTAAAAGGTTGGCTGATCTGGCCGACGGGCAGTGTTTCTACTTGGTGTTTGAACTCAGGCACGTACAGATCCGGCGTTTGATATCCCAACTCACCGTTTTGCGCTGCAGAACCTGGGTCTTGGCTATATTGTTGAGCCAGTTCACCAAAGGTGGCTTCTCCGGCTTGAATACGGCGTACAAACTCGTTGAGTTGTTTTTGAGCGCCATCATCGCTCAGAATGATGGTGGGTTTAATCAGAATATGGCGCGCGTTGACTTCGGTAACGGCTACGGTTTCTAGGCCTTTGACATCATCAATTTTGAGAATGTGGAAGCCCACACCGCTACGAAATGGCCCAATGATGGTGCCTTTGTTCTGCATCTTGATTTGGTCAGCAAAAATCGTAGGCATCTCTTCTTTACGCATCCAGCCCCAGTCACCGCCATCTAGTGCTTTTGGACCTTTGGAGTAGGTGATTGCCATGGTGCTGAAATCCGCGCCCTTGTTCAGTTGTTCAACCAATTTCTTTGCTTGAGCTTCGACTTCAGATTTGTCTTGTCCGTCATTAAAGCGCAGTTGAATGTGGCTGATTTTGTACTGAATGGTGGCGTTGGTCTCTTTGGCCAGCAGATCCGCGAGCGTGTTCACTTCAGCGGGAAGAATGTTGATGCGGCGGCGAACCAAAGCATTGCGCGCTTCACTGGCTGACATCTCTTTACGAATTTGCTCGCGAAATTCTGGGTAAGTCAGTCCTTCTGCTGCGACAGACACGCGCAGCTGCTCGGCGGTTTGATGGTTCTCTTTTGCGATGTCATTGATCGCTTCGTTGAGTCGGTTGTCGTCGATGCGAACCCCGATACGTTCAGCTTCTTGTTGTTGCAACGTATCAATGATCAGCTTCTCAACCACTTGTTCACGCAGCACCGCTTCGTCTGGCAGTGCGCGGTTATTTTTCTTGGCATTGGCTTTCACGCTCAGCAGCGCGGTATCAATGTCACTTTGCAAAATAACACCGTTGTTGACGATGACCGCGACGCGATCCATCTCAACCGGTTGGGCTTGTACCAAGCCAATGCTCATGAGACCCAGCAGAGTCAGTAGCGTGTGTTTCCACAATTTCATTAGAAGTCCTATCAAAATCAACGGCCTGACTCTTCAGACCGGATGGTTCGTTATTAAGAAACTCAGTTATTCAAGAAGAATGGTCGACCGTAGCCTAGAGAGCTATCCGACGTATCGATGCCCGTCATGCTTTCGCTGGAGCCGATACTGGTGCCAAATCCAATAATGCCGATGTTAAAGCTAAAGTTGTTTTCGTAAATGGGGTCATCAAACGATGCGTAACCACCTTTCAGGGTTTGGTTCCAGTCTTTCAGCTGGTTGCTGTAGGAGAAACCGATGTACCAGCAGTCGGAGGTATAGCGAACGCCTGCCAGCCACTCCAGCGCTTGGTTGGTGGTTAAGTCATGGAAATATTGTCCGCCAATGTACCATTTCGGTGACACCTGATAACCCGCCAGCAGGCCGGCTTGCGAGATGCCATCTTCCGTAATGGTGTCGATGTCGTTGAGCGTATCGCCCACGGTATCTTCAATGTACTGCTTGGTCACGTAACGATAGTTTGCTTGCACGAAGCCATCATCAAAGCGGTATTCCAAGGTGCTGTTGGCGAGCTGCATTTCGCTGGTGTCCACGTCGTACTGCACACCACCGTGGTAGAACAGGTAATCATCGTAGTTGAAGTCCATCTCAACCGCCCAAGCTGAGTAGCTTGATTGGGAGTCTTCGTCGGTGGATGAAGAACCGGTTTTCAGATCCTTATCAATGTAGAAGATCTGACCAAAGGCGATGTTGAGACGTTCTTTGTACTCATCGTCAAAGAAACGGGTTGAAGCCCCGTAGCTCACTTGGTTGGCGGGTGCGACGTAATCGATACTGCTGTATTTACGGCTACGGAACAGACCGTAGTAATCCGCTTGCAAAATGGTGGTGTCGTACCAAGCGATGTTGCTTTGATCTTCTTTCGGCACGTACAGGTATTGGATCTGAGGTTCGAGCGTTTGCGTGTAGTTATCAAACAAAATGGTATCGCGTTCCAGAACAATACCCGCGTGACTGCGGAATTCGGGAATCACGCGGGTGACGCTTTCTTCGAGATCACGATAACTGTCGGAACTGGTATCGACACCATCAAGATCTTGTTGATAGTAAGTGCCAAGTACGCGCGCTTCCGTGGTCCACGTCCCCCAAGTGGTTCCCAATGGAATGGTAACCCCTGGCTCTACGTGTACGCGTGTGGCCGATGGCTTGCCCTTCGCATCGGTCTCAAAACGAGCCACATGGCTCTTCATGTCCAGATTGAGGTAACGCATCACTTCAGGCGCGTAATAGTTAAAGGATAACTGTGGCATGAGGCGATAAGGTGAGTTATCTGTAGTGGTCAATACTTGAAAATCACGTGCCATCAACGCAGCATCCCAAGAATGCGTGCGGTAGGTAATTTTACCTTGTTGAATCAGCTGACCATCTTCACGGTTACCAATGCCTGAGCTGAGGTCGGAGAAATAATCGACGTCACTGACGCGTGAATAATCGGCTTCCAGTTTCCACGCTTCGTTGTAAATACCGCTGTGTTGGTATTGGAATGCCCAGCGTTTACCTTCGTCTGGGTTGAGCGAGTCATCGGGAAGGTACTCGGATTTCAGGCTCCCTTCCCCCAAATCGGTCAAATAACGGAACACGGTGTTGAGTTGCGTGCCGCGTTTTTCCATGTAACGCACTGACGTTTCTAAATCGTAGTTGGGCGCCAAGTTCCAGTAAAACGGCACTTCCAATTCAAAACCATCACGCGAACCGTAAGACACTGTAGGGTAAAGGAAACCGGTTTTACGCGTGTCGCCAATTGGCACCGTTAAGTATGGGAAGTAGAAGACGGGGACATCCAGCACTTCTAAGCGCGGGTTATAAAAGGTCGCTCTTTCTTCGTTTTGATCAACGGAAATACCGGACGCTCTCAATCGCCAAGCACTGTCGCCTTCCGGACACGAGGTGATCGAACCATCTTCGATTTCATACACCGCTTTCCCGGTTTTGGATATATACGCGGCTTCACCTCGGCCCTGTTCACACAGAAATTTATATTTGGTGTTCTCCAGCGTCATTTGATCCGTGGTGAGATTATTGGTGGCTTTATCTGAGGTGGCTTTGACCTGACCATCGCTAAAGTTGACGTTGCCTTCGGCCACCACCACGTTGTCTTTTTGGTGCAGTGTGACGTTGTCAGCACGAATCTGTTTTTTACCCTGAATCACCACCACATTGCCGGAATAGGTCGCGCGTTCGCCATTAATTGCTTCTAGCTTATCCGCTTCGACATTGATAGGCTGTTCATTCGGATTGTCAGCCTCGGGCTGGTCAACTAAACATTGATCGATAGTGGGCAGTTCCTGCACACTGTCATCCACCGTAGCGTCTGCTTGAGTCTGAGGCGCAAAGAGCGCGGCGCTAATCGAAGCGGCTAAAAACGTGCGGGAAAAACGTGACATCGAATTGTACTATCCTGTTGAAATTGTTTGAGTCCGATATTGGGAGAATTGATTCATAAAAACGCTTCCT
>NZ_ACZP01000003.1 GCF_000176175.1 Vibrio furnissii CIP 102972 | reverse complement strand
AAACGTGATGAAGTAGAACGTGGTCAAGTACTAGCGAAACCAGGTTCAATCACTCCACACACCAAGTTTGAATCAGAAGTATACGTACTGTCTAAAGATGAAGGTGGTCGTCACACTCCATTCTTCAAAGGCTACCGTCCACAGTTCTACTTCCGTACAACTGACGTAACAGGCAACATCGAACTGCCAGAAGGCGTAGAGATGGTAATGCCAGGCGACAACATTCAAATGATTGTTGAGCTGATCGCGCCAATCGCAATGGACGAAGGTCTACGCTTCGCAATCCGTGAAGGTGGCCGTACAGTTGGTGCTGGTGTTGTTGCTAAGATCATCGCTTAATCGATAATCTTACTGCGAACCTCGCATGAAAAAAGGGAAGCTTCGGCTTCCCTTTTTGCGTTTTGGTTATAAAAAAAATTTCTAGTCTTCACTGTTTGTCTGTGATCATGTGCCATAAAACAATTGCTTAGCAGTCGTGTATTCAATGCACAGCGTGCTAAGTGATCTTGCTTTGAAAATCCGTGGTTTTGATATAACGAAACGATCTTAATGAAGTTGAAAACTAACTGGTAATAAGAACGATTCCTTTTTATAGTTCAAGGCAACAAGATAATGAGGTTGCAGTATGTACGTGTGTTTGTGTCACGGTGTGTCAGATAAGAAGATCAAAAAGCTTGCCCTTGAGCAAGGGATCACCGATATCCGCGGCATCAAACGTTGCACCGCACTGGGCTCGCAATGTGGCAAGTGCGTGAAACAGGCTAAAGAAATTCTGAACGAAACTATCGTCGTACAGTACCAACAAGCCAGTTAGGCCAGCGACCTTTTTGACACCTTCTCAATTGGTTCTACAGTTATAAGAGCCAAAGAGGAGGGCTTTGTCATGAAAGGTGATCCAATCATCATCCAACACCTGAATAAAATTCTCGGCAATGAACTGATTGCCATCAATCAATACTTTCTCCATGCGCGCATGTACAAGGATTGGGGGTTAAAACACCTCGCGGATAAGGAATATCACGAATCCATCGATGAGATGAAGCATGCGGATCATTTGATTGAGCGTATCCTGTTTCTCGAAGGCCTGCCTAATTTGCAAGATCTCGGCAAGCTGATGATCGGGGAAGACACCAAAGAAATGCTCGAATGCGACCTCAAACTTGAGCTCGCTGCCATTCCGGACCTTCGTGATGCAATTGCCTATGCCGAAGACATTCGCGACTACGTGTCACGTGACCTCTTTCAGGACATTCTGGAAGATGAAGAAGAGCATGTGGACTGGCTGGAAACTCAGCTTGGTTTGATTGATATGACGGGGATTGAGAATTACCTTCAAGCCCAATTCGTCGACGAAGATTAACCGTTTGCAGCCAGCGCCACGCCTTGGCACTGGCTGCAAAACGCCGCGTTTCCTGCCTAATATTTCCCTTGCTAATGCTGCTGTCTTTCTGTACTATTCTCGCTCCTTAATTCTCGGTCAAATTTCATTAGTTCCTTGCTTCCTCTGGATGACCGGGCCAACTTGGGAAGCTGAATAATCCGTAAGGAGCAAATAAATGCGTCATTACGAAATCGTATTCATGGTGCACCCAGATCAAAGCGAGCAAGTTGCTGGCATGATCGAGCGTTACACTGGTTCAATCACTGAAGCTGGCGGTAAAGTACACCGTCTAGAAGACTGGGGCCGCCGTCAACTGGCTTACCCAATCAACAAGCTTCACAAAGCTCACTACGTTCTGATGAACGTTGAAGCTGACCAAGCTGTTATCGATGAACTGGAAACTGCTTTCCGTTTCAACGATGCGGTTCTGCGTAACATGATTATGCGTACTAAAGCTGCAATCACTGAACCTTCAATCATGCTGAAAGCTAAAGAAGAGCGTTCTAAGCGTGACGAAGCGAAATTTGAAGCAGACGCTGAGTAATTTCATTGATGACCAATCGAATGGAGTTAAGTGGTTCCATCGCTAAACCTCCGATTCGAAGCCAAAGCCCTTCGGGCATCGAACACTGCCGATTTTGGCTAGAGCATCGCTCTACGGTGATCGAAGCTGACCTACCGCGACAGGTGTATTGCCGAATCCCGGTGGTTGTCAGTGGGCAACGGTCAAAAGCGTTAACTCAAAATTTAGTACAAGGCAGCATCATTCAGGTAAGTGGATTTTTGGCTTACCAAACCGGCCGAAATGGCGTGGGGAAATTGGTGCTACATGCCGACAACATTATCCAAATTTAGATCAGGAGATAGCCCATGGCTCGTTTCTTCCGTCGTCGTAAATTCTGCCGTTTTACAGCAGAAGGCGTACAAGAGATTGATTACAAAGACGTAGCAACTCTTAAGAACTACATCACTGAAGCTGGCAAAATCGTACCTAGCCGTATCACTGGTACTAGCGCTAAATATCAGCGTCAGCTAGCTCGTGCAATCAAGCGTTCTCGCTACCTAGCTCTACTGCCATACACTGACAAACATCAGTAATTGGCACCGTTTATTAAGAAAGAGGATTAAGCAATGCAAGTTATTCTACTTGATAAAATCGGTAACCTAGGTGGTCTTGGCGATACAGTTAGCGTTAAATCTGGTTACGCTCGTAACTTCCTTATCCCTCAAGGTAAGGCTGTTATGGCAACTAAAGCTAACGTTGAAATGTTTGAAAGCCGTCGTGCTGAGCTAGAAGCACAAGTTGCTGAACACCTAGCAGACGCACAAGCTCGCGCTGACCAAGTTAACGCTCTGGAAGCAGTAGTAATTGCTTCTAAAGCTGGTGACGAAGGTAAACTGTTCGGTTCTATCGGTACTCGTGACATCGCTGACGCTATTACAGCGGCAGGTGTTGCAGTTTCTAAGAGCGAAGTTCGCCTACCTGAAGGCGCTCTGCGCAACACTGGTGAATTCGAAGTTAGCGTTCAACTTCACTCTGAAGTTTTCGCTACTGCGAAAGTACAGGTTGTTGCTGAGTAATTTCAGTATACAGACGAATCAAAAACACCAGCCTCGGCTGGTGTTTTTTTATGTCTGAAGTAACGCAATGAGCGGCTTCAGAAGAGGAAAATCAGGTTCACGGACAAGACGGTGTCCGCCTTGCTCATGCCATCAGGTACACGCGTATGGTACTGACGAGATTGGTTGATCTTCAGTGCGATGTCTTCGGTGATATTGTTAATCACACTCAGCTCGGAGTCCAAGCGAGTGTTACTTTCACCATTCACCAACGTCAGGTCAGCCGCAAACTTGAGCGACTTCAGCGCTTGCCATTCGGTTTTCAAATTGCTACGAAAAATCGGCTCCTGCACGATGTCTGGAAAGACGACGTCCGTTTTATCGATCTCATCCAAATTCGGCTCTTGATAGCGATAACCTGGGCCCAATTCCACCTCGATCAACAACTGCTCTGTGTGGGTGATTTGATAACCCAAACCGCCAGATAAGGTATAGTCCTTAAAATAAGCACTGTAACGTGAATCAATGCCTTTAAAGCTGCCGTACAAGTAGGTTTTGGGGCCAAGCTTGTAGTCGGTTTGCAATGCATAGTTCGATTGGCGCTTATTCTCTTTGCCGTTTTTGTCCAACTTATAAAAACGCCATTCCCCGTTGGTCCGGTGACGCCCTTCGATATATTCCCCTTTCAGGCGCGTATTGAGCGATTCTGAATCGGTATTGCCAGTATGCGACTGATAGCCGAACTCAATCTGGCTGTGCCAGTGAGAAGGAATCTTGATGTCCGTATCGCGCTTGGGATCCTCGTTTGCGCAGACGTTATAACTCGTCAGTAGGCCAATACTTAGAAGCCAAACTTTGGACACACTTTACCTCATATACACGGGTTGAATCGTTGCATGATAAGCATCTATGTTGCTAATTGGGTCATGAGACGGTTAATTCTGCCGCTAGCATACACAAACTTTCGTATCATTAATTACAAATTTTGTATTCTCGTTATAATGGACGGTCATTAAAGAGTTACCGAGTGAAGTCATGGCTGATCCCCGAACAGATAACCGAAACCGTAAATCTGCTGATGCGCAGGTCGATGCGATTAAAGTTCCTCCCCATTCCTTAGAAGCTGAACAATCCGTGATTGGCGGCTTGTTGCTGGATAACGAACGCTGGGACACGGTCTCTGAACGTGTATTGACATCAGACTTTTACAGCCGTCCGCACCGCCTGATTTTTGATGGTGTGAAGTCGATTCTGGATGCGGGTAAGCCGCTCGATTTGATCACGCTGTCGGAATTTCTCGAACAACGAGAACAGCTCGAAGACGTGGGTGGCTTTGCTTATCTCGCCGATCTTGCCAAAAATACCCCGAGTGCGGCCAACATCAACGCCTATGCGGAGATCGTGGCTGAACGTGCGCTGGTGCGCAATCTGATTGGTGTGGCGAATGAAATTGCCGATGCGGGTTACGATCCGCAAGGCCGCAGTTCGGAAGACCTGCTCGATCTGGCCGAAAGTAAAGTATTTGCGATTGCAGAAGCGCGCACAAGCGAAAATGAAGGCCCACAGAACGTCGACAACATTCTGGAAAAAACGCTTGAGCGTATCGAGCTGCTGTACAAAACGCCGCAGGATGGTGTGACCGGGGTGAATACCGGCTTTACCGACCTCAACAAGAAAACGGCAGGTCTGCAAGGGTCGGATCTCATCATCGTCGCGGCACGTCCATCGATGGGTAAAACCACGTTTGCGATGAACTTGTGTGAAAACGCGGCGATGGAGCAGGAAAAGCCGGTGCTGATCTTCTCGCTGGAGATGCCCGCCGAACAGATCATGATGCGTATGTTGGCGTCGCTGTCTCGTGTTGACCAAACCAAAATCCGTACCGGTCAGCTCGATGATGAGGACTGGGCGCGAATTTCTTCGACCATGGGTATTCTCATGGAGAAGAAGAACATGTACATCGATGACAGCTCTGGCCTGACGCCGACCGACGTGCGCTCACGTGCGCGCCGTATTGCCCGTGAGCATGGCGGTTTGTCGCTTATCATGGTCGACTACCTGCAGCTGATGCGTGTACCGGCGTTGTCGGATAACCGAACGCTGGAAATCGCTGAGATCTCCCGCTCGCTGAAAGCGCTGGCGAAAGAGCTGAATGTGCCCGTGGTGGCACTGTCGCAGCTGAACCGCTCGCTGGAACAACGTGCTGACAAACGCCCGGTTAACTCGGACTTGCGTGAATCCGGCTCTATCGAGCAGGACGCGGACTTGATTATGTTTATCTACCGTGACGAGGTTTACCATCCTGACAGTGCGCTCAAAGGCACCGCCGAGATCATCATCGGTAAACAGCGTAACGGCCCTATCGGTTCTGTACGTCTGACCTTCCAGGGCCAGTTCTCCCGCTTTGATAATTATGCAGGACCGGCATTTGACGACGATGAGTAAAACGATGAATTACATGAAAGCTGCGACGGCCTGTATCAATTTGGACGCGTTACGCCACAATCTGCAGCAGATTAAGCAGCAAGCGCCCAACAGTAAATTAATGGCGGTGGTCAAAGCCAATGGTTACGGCCATGGGCTACGCCATGTGGCGAAGCACGCCGTCGGCGCTGATGCTTTTGGTGTGGCTCGCATTGAAGAAGCATTGCAACTGCGCGCCAGTGGCGTAGTAAAGCCGATTCTGCTGTTGGAAGGGTTCTACTCGCAGGGGGATTTACCTGTGCTAGTGACCAACAATATTCAAACTGTGCTGCACTGCGAAGAGCAGTTGCAGGCACTGGAAAGCGCCGAGCTGGAAACGCCGGTGGTGGTGTGGCTGAAAATCGACAGTGGCATGCACCGTTTGGGCGTGCGTCCAGAGCAATATGCGCAGTTTGTGGCGCGGCTTCAAGCATGCAACAACGTGGCGAAACCGCTGCGCTACATGAGCCATTTTGGCTGTGCTGATGAGCTGGATAAATCGACCACTACGGAGCAAATTGAGCTATTTTTATCACTGACCAACGGCTGTGAAGGTGAGCGCTCTATGGCGGCATCGGCAGGCTTATTGGCGTGGCCGCAAAGCCAGATGGAATGGGTTCGCCCAGGCATCATTATGTACGGTGTGTCGCCTTTTGCTGAGAAAAACGCGCAGCAACTCGGCTATCAACCGGTGATGACACTCAAATCGCATTTGATCGCTGTACGCGACGTGAAAGCTGGCGAAAGTGTGGGCTATGGCGCGACTTGGGTTAGCGAGCGCGATACCAAAATTGGCGTCATTGCGATTGGGTACGGCGATGGCTACCCACGCACTGCGCCTAATGGCACACCCGTGGTGGTCAATGGCCGTGTGGTACCGCTTGCCGGTCGCGTGTCCATGGATATGCTTACCGTTGATTTGGGGCCGGATGCGCGTGATAACGTGGGCGATGAAGCCATTTTGTGGGGCAGTGAACTGCCTGTCGAAGAAGTGGCCAGCCACATTGGCACGCTGGGTTATGAGTTGGTGACTAAACTGACCTCCCGCGTTGACATGTCATATTACGGAGCAGGCCGATAGGCCTGCTTTTTTATTCCCCTTGCAGCGTCGCAACCAGGCGGCGTTTGCCACCGTGGTCACGGTGCTCGCCTAAGTAAATGCCTTGCCATGTTCCCAACGCTAAACGACCTTGCGAAATGGGAATCGTCACGCTGGAGCCGAGTAGTGACGCTTTGATGTGGGCGGGCATATCATCATCGCCTTCGTAGGTGTGCACATAATACGGGGCACGCTCGGGGACAAAGTGATTAAAGTGCTGTTCCATGTCCGAGCGGACGGTTGGATCGGCATTTTCATTGAGCGTGAGGCTGGCTGACGTGTGTTGAATAAACAGATGTAGCAAACCGACAGAAATATCAGCTAATTGCGGTAATTGTTGTTCAATTTCATCAGTAATCAAATGAAAACCGCGTGGATATGCACGTAGGTGAATTTGCTGCTGAGCCCACATTTGTCTCTCTCCATAATCTGATTGGCAAACGGCCGGATAAACGCTATGGTTGGCGCCAAGTGATTGTAACACAATTGGGTAAACACTCGGTGTTTACGTGACTTAACTCAATGTGGGGGTACATGAGCTGAGTCATAATTGTGCATTGAAAATTTATTACACTTTGCTCTGCGTCAGGCAGAGAACTTTATCATTTTCTTTTTGCTTAATCGGGGATTCTGCATTCTTGGTGCCAGTGACTAAGATTAGTGGAATAAAATCTACAGTAACATCGGGATAGATACCATGTTGAAAAATATCAATCCAACGCAAACTCAAGCTTGGAAAGCACTGACCGCGCATTTTGAATCCGCGCAGGATATGGACCTCAAAACTCTGTTCGCAGAGGACAGTCAACGTTTTGCTAAATACTCCGCCCGTTTCGGTAACGACATTCTCGTCGACTACTCAAAAAACCTTGTGAACGAAGAAACCATGAAGCATCTATTCGCTCTGGCTGACGAAGCGGATGTGAAAAGTGCGATTCAGGCAATGTTCAGTGGCGAAGCCATCAACCAAACCGAAGGTCGTGCCGTGCTGCACACCGCGCTGCGCAACCGCAGCAATACACCAGTGATGGTTCATGGTGAAGATGTCATGCCTGCGGTAAATGCCGTGCTTGAGAAAATGAAAGCGTTCTCTGAGCGCATTATTGGCGGCGAGTGGAAAGGTTTCACTGGCAAAGCGATCACGGATGTGGTGAACATCGGTATCGGTGGTTCTGACCTCGGTCCTTACATGGTGACAGAAGCGCTGGCGCCATACAAAAACCACCTGTCCATGCACTTTGTATCGAACGTCGATGGCACGCACATTGCGGAAACACTGAAGAAAGTGAATCCAGAAACCACGCTGTTCCTGGTGGCTTCAAAAACGTTCACCACGCAAGAAACCATGACCAACGCGCACTCTGCGCGTGACTGGTTCCTTGATACTGCGGGCGATGAAGCGCACGTTGCGAAGCACTTCGCTGCGCTATCTACCAACGCGTCAGCGGTTGCAGAGTTTGGTATTGATACCGACAACATGTTTGAATTCTGGGACTGGGTTGGCGGCCGTTACTCACTGTGGTCCGCGATCGGTCTATCGATCATTCTGTCGATTGGTTTTGACAACTTCGTTGAACTGCTGAGCGGTGCTCATGAAATGGACAAACATTTCGTTGAAACTCCGTTCGAAAACAACATCCCAATGATCCTGGCGTTGATTGGTATTTGGTACAACAACTTCCACGGCGCAGAATCTGAAGCGATTCTTCCGTACGACCAATACATGCACCGTTTTGCTGCGTACTTCCAACAAGGCAACATGGAATCGAATGGTAAGTACGTTGACCGTGATGGCAACCCAGTGACTTACCAAACTGGCCCAATCATTTGGGGCGAGCCTGGTACTAACGGCCAGCACGCGTTCTACCAGTTGATTCACCAAGGTACCAAACTGATCCCATGTGATTTCATTGCGCCAGCACTGACACATAATGCAGTCAGCGATCACCATCAGAAACTGATGTCGAACTTCTTCGCACAAACAGAAGCATTGGCATTTGGTAAATCAGCGGATGTTGTGAAAGCGGAATTGGTGAAATCTGGTAAATCAGAGCAAGAAGTTGCAGCGCTGGTGCCATTCAAAGTGTTTGAAGGGAACCGTCCAACCAACTCTATTTTGGTGAAAGAGATTACGCCACGTTCTCTGGGTAACCTGATCGCGATGTACGAACACAAGATCTTTGTTCAAGGCGTGATTTGGAACATCTTTACCTTTGACCAATGGGGTGTAGAACTGGGTAAACAGCTGGCGAACCAAATTCTGCCTGAACTGGCAGACAGTGCGCTAATCAGCTCTCACGACAGTTCGACCAACGGTCTGATCAACGCATTCAAAGCGTTTCGTGGTGAATGATGAATTGACTCTGAGCCCCGGCTCGGAGTCAGCGCAATAAAAAAAGCGGATGCCAAGGCATCCGCTTTTTTATGAAATCTCACCGAAGTGTTTATTCGAAACAGATCTCGATGAAGGCATTTCCCCATTGAGAAGAAAACGGCATGATGATGATTGAGCCTTCGCATTTGTGACGAATAGTGTGGCCTTTACCAGACACCACCACAGGGGTTGCCATATCAAAATCAAACCCACTCTCTGCCAGAATGCGTTTCGCGCCACCAGTCACCATATTGGTGATTTCACCCACCATGTCTGTCACTTCTTCGTTTAACCCGTTCGGTCGTTCGCCCAGCATGTTCTGCATAATTTCCAGCGCCAGACTTTCATCGAACGTAATCGACATGGAACCACGGGTCTGTTGACCGACCATACCAATCAGGCCAGACACATCACCGCGAGCAATTTCGTCTTTTTTCAAACGAGGTTTTTGAGGCTTCAATTCAAGAGAAGCCATTGTTTTTAGCACGTTCAGCAAAGACGCTAAAAACGGGTTTACAAATTCAGCGCGCATAACCTTCTTCTATTGTTTCATTCTTTATTTCGAGGAACACGATTGGCACACACCATGCGACTCAATCACGTGGTTGGCAATTTTGAAGCCGTGTTTCTCCGCGTTGTCTGCCAGCAATGCTATCAGGCTATCATCTTGCAATTCAATCACGTTGCCGCACTGGTCGCAAATCAATAGCTGTGAAAAGTGCTTGTGTGCATTACAAGAGCAGCAGGATATAAAGCTATTTGTTGATTCTACCCGGTGAATGAAGCCTTGTTCCATCAGAAAATCCAGTGCTCGGTAAACCGTCGGTGGTTTGGCCTGAGGTTCACTCTGTTTCAGATCTTCTAGCAATTCATAAGCACTCGAGGCTTTTTTGCTCGCACAGATGAGTTCAAACACCCGTTTTCGTTGAGACGTCAGCCTGACACCTCGAGCCGTACATATTTCTTCAATCTGTTTGGTAAGCTTATTGTCCAAATCTATCACCATAACCGTCGGACTTTAGTAATCATATACTATTTCCGGATGAATATCGTTTTGCTCATCAATAAATCTGGTTTGATTCATACACTAACGACGATATTTCCATAGATAAGCGCTAAGTTACCTTATCTTGTCGCGAAACGATACCTCCGAAGAACTGTTGGCGATATAAACAGAAGCGATTACAATGCCAAACTTTCTTTTTGGTCACTCGGTGGCCAAATGCTTTTTGATTGAAATGGGGATGTTGAACCAATGACTCACTCATGCCGGCTTTCTGTGGCGCCGATGCTCGATTGGACAGACCGCCACTGCCGCTATTTCCATCGTTTGCTGTCATCGCAAACCTTGCTTTATACCGAAATGGTAACCACAGGTGCGATCATCCATGGAAAGGGTGACTTCTTGGCGTACAACGAGGAAGAACATCCGCTTGCGTTGCAACTGGGTGGCTCGAACCCCGTCGATCTAGCGCATTGTGCGAAGTTGGCACAGGAACGCGGGTACGATGAAATTAACCTCAATGTCGGTTGCCCGTCTGATCGCGTGCAAAACGGTCGCTTTGGCGCGTGCCTGATGGCGGAACCTGAGTTGGTTGCGCAGTGTGTCGCGGCCATGAAAGCGGTGGTGGATATTCCGGTCACGGTGAAAACCCGGATTGGTATCGACGATCAGGATTCGTATGAGTTTCTGACCCACTTCGTTACCGTGGTGTCGGAGCAAGGTGGCTGTGAGCAGTTTACCATTCACGCGCGTAAAGCGTGGTTGAGCGGCTTGAGCCCGAAAGAGAACCGCGAGATCCCGCCGCTGGATTACCCACGCGCGTATCAGTTGAAGCAGGATTTCCCGCAGTTGACCATCGCTGTGAATGGTGGCGTGAAATCATTGGCGGAAGCCAAAGAACATCTCCAACATCTGGATGGCGTCATGATCGGCCGTGAAGCGTACCAAAGCCCATACTTGCTGGCCGAAGTTGATCAGCAGATCTTTGGTCTGGATACGCCAGTGAAGAAGCGTTCTCAGGTGGTGCAAGAGATGTATCCGTACATTGAGCAACAACTGGCACAGGGCAGTTATTTAGGACATATCACGCGTCACATGCTGGGGTTGTTCCAAAATATGCCGGGCGCGCGTCAATGGCGTCGTCACATCAGTGAAAACGCGCACAAAGCGGGCGCGGGGATTGAAGTGGTCGAGCAGGCGCTGGCCAAAATTCCGTATCAAGAGCTGGATGTGTAAATTTCACCAACTGTTGGTGACTTTAACCAGTTAGATGAGGTCGTGGACGTTTATTCGCCACGGCCTTTTTATTTACTTCAGCTAAATCAGTTAATTAGCCTGGCGCGCTCGGTTGGCGCGAAACGTGCTATAACACCAAGAAAAGGAGAACGATGATGGTAGAGCTGATTTTTATTTTGGTATTTGTGGCCAGCTTGTTGGTGACGGGGTTGACCGTCTTCGGCACACTGGTAGCCATCGCTGTGGCGTTTGGTGTGTTGATGTTGCTGAGCCTGCTTGGTTTTGCGCTCAAACTGCTGCCTTGGCTGATTGTGATTGCGCTGGGCGTATGGGTGTATCGTCACTATCAGCAAATTCCACGTTAAGAATGGTTTGGCCATCTCAACATGGTCTGTGCCTGTGCTACTATGCCGACCCAAAAGATGACATATACTTAGCACTTTGACAGGAGCAATGACCATGAATAAGCCAGCCATGGCGATACTGACAACCGCGTTATTATCGCTTTCTGCCACGGCGTGGTGTGACGACACGGCTTATGACGTCAAACTGGGCGCAGCGATGTGGTGGGGCAGCACCAAGGTTGATGAAGTGCGCCATGAAACGGATCAAGCGCCTGCATTTCAGGCCGCGCTCGACCACCAATTGCGTTACCTGCCGAACTTCAGCGTTCGTTACACGAGTGTCGATGCCAATTACGCCGCATTCGATAAACTCGATTACACCTTCTATTACAACTTACTGCATCATGAGTGGATGAACTTTGATGCCGGGGTGACGGTCACGCAGTACCGCAGTTCTCATTACCGTGCTCAGGATGACAAAACGTACGACTTTAACGACACTACGTTTAACTGGTATGCCGCCGCGGAGCTCTCGATCCCAGAGACCAACTTTGACATCATCGGCCAGTTTGATGTCGGCAATAACAGTGGCATGAAAAGTTCGGATGTCACAGCGGGCGTACAATATCGTTTACCAGTGAAAGACGGGGAATGGGCACTCAAAGGCGGATACCGTGTGATTGACCTTGAGTTTGATGACTTGGCCACGCAGTCGCCAGATACCGGAACCTCTTATGTATTTGTTGATGGTTGGTTCCTCGGCGCTGACTTCCGCTTTTAAATCATCCCGATGTTGTCCTCACGCCACCGCTTCTTGGTGGCGTTTTTGTTGTGCGAACGACAATCTCATCAGCAGAATTCGCAATCCGCTCGAAATAGACCATGCTTAATAGGATGGAACGGCAATATGAGTGAGAGTGGCGATGACGATCACGGAACTGAGAAACCTTTACCGCGAGAACCAGCTTGTAGAAGCCATAATTGAGCCTTCTTCAGAAGAAGGCGCATGGATAGTGGAATTTCGTCACCAACGCGGCGGATTTGTCCTGCTGACCGGCACCAATGGCGAGGAGTGCCATTACATCGATCTCGACCAAGCCTCTAAATCGGCGATGGCGGTGGGATTTAAGCAGGTGAGAGTGGAATCCAAGTAAGGTCAAACTTCACCCGCCTTACTTCCAAAAAGTTATAAAACATGCTCATCTATTCTTTCTTGTTATTAAGAGGAGTGGTTAATCTATCGTCACGCAATGAATAAGGAAGTCGTGACAATGTCTTCAGGAAACACCATACCAAAAGAGCTCGCTGGGCTTGCCAGCCCACTCAACGACTCGCAGCTCAATCAGCTGCAACAAACGATTTCACAACTCTCACCTCAGCAAATGGCTTGGGTGAGCGGTTATTTCTGGGGGCTCAGCCAGTCTCAGACGCTGGGGGCTTCAGCACCTTTGACTCAGGCGGCAGCGCTGACTGCGGCAAAACCTGCCGGTAAGCTGACCATTATCTTTGCTTCGCAAACTGGGAATGCGAAAGGTGTGGCTGAAGCGTTGGAACAAGACGCCCAAGCGGCGGGTATTGCCGTGCAGCTGTTTGATGCCAGTGATTACAAAGGCAAAGATCTGGCGAAAGAAACGCACGTGATCGTCGTGGCTTCAACCAATGGTGAAGGCGAAGCGCCGGACAATGCGTTGGCGCTGCACGAATTCCTGCAATCGAAAAAAGCCCCGAAATTACCCAACCTGCAATATGGCGTGATTGGCCTGGGCGACTCGAGTTACGAGTTCTTCTGCCAAACAGGCAAAGATTTCGATACGTTCCTTGAAAAACTGGGTGCGAAGCGCTTTATCGATCGCGTGGATTGCGATGTGGATTACGATGCCCCTGCCGCAGAATGGCGTGCGAAAGCGTTAGCCAGCGTCAAAGAAGCATTGGCAAGCAGCCAAGCGGAAGTGGTTCAGTTGCCTGTCGGTCAAGCCACGACGTCCCATTCTCAATACAACAAACAAAATCCATATACCGCCACGTTGTTGACCAGCCAGAAAATCACGGGCCGTGATTCAGGCAAAGATGTACGTCATATCGAAATCGATCTGGCGGACTCGGGGCTGACGTATCAACCGGGTGACGCGTTGGGTGTCTGGTATGAGAACAGTGCAGAATTGGCGAATGCGGTTCTGGCGGCGGCAGGGTTGTCGGGTGTAGAAAGCGTTGAAGTTGATGGTGAAAGCCTTTCTTTACATAGCGCGCTAGTGAGCAAATACGAAATCACCGGTTCGAACCCGCAGTTTGTCACCAAGTTTGCTGAGCTGTCGGCTAGCAAGAAATTACAAAAGCTGGTGGAAGACAAAGACAAGCTGCGTGAATACGCGGCCAATACTCAAATTGTCGATGTCCTAAAAGAAAAGAAAACCAAGCTCTCGGCGGAACAATTGATTGCTCTGCTGCGTCGTCTCACGCCACGTCTGTACTCTATTGCGTCCAGCCAGTCGGAAGTGGATGAAGAAGTGCACTTGACGGTTGGTATCGTGGAATACGATGTGGATGGCGATGTTCGCCAAGGCGGGGCGTCCAGCTTCTTGGGTCAACGCCTAGAAGAAGGCGAGTCCGTGAAAGTGTTCATCGAGCACAACAACAACTTCAAACTGCCGCAAGATGATGCAACGCCAGTGATCATGATTGGCCCGGGGACCGGTATCGCACCGTTCCGCAGCTTTATTCAAGAGCGGGATAACCGTGGAGCGGAGGGTAAGAGCTGGTTGTTCTTTGGTGACCGCACCTTCACTCAAGATTTCCTCTATCAAGTGGAATGGCAGAAATACCTGAAATCAGGTGCGCTGACGCGTTTGGACATCGCTTTCAGCCGTGACCAACATGAGAAAGTGTACGTACAACACCGTGTGTTGGAACAAGCGGAGCAGGTATGGCAATGGTTGCAAGATGGCGCCTACGTTTACATCTGTGGTGATGCGACACGCATGGCGAAAGATGTCCATGAAGCGCTGATCGTCGTCGGGCAGCAACAGGGCGGCCTGTCACGTGAAAAAGCAGAAGAATATTTCAATGAGCTTCGTAAAGCGAAACGTTACCAGAGGGATGTGTACTAATGAGCACCAAGATTGAAAACAACGTACAGGAAGTCCTTGGCGAAGTGCTCGGCTCGCTTTCTGATAATGAACGCCTCAAACGCGAAAGTAATTTCCTGCGTGGCACGATCGAACACGATCTGCAAGATCGCATCACGGGTGGATTCACGGCTGATAACTTCCAGCTTATCCGCTTCCACGGCATGTATCAGCAAGATGACCGTGACATTCGTAACCAACGTACCAAACAAAAACTGGAGCCGCTGCACAACGTGATGCTGCGTGCTCGTATGCCAGGCGGCATCATCCAACCCAAACAATGGCTGGCGATCGATAAGTTTGCGACCGAACACTCGCTGTATGGCAGTATCCGTCTGACGACCCGCCAGACGTTTCAGTTCCATGGCGTTCTGAAACCGAATATTAAACTGATGCACCAGACGCTCAATAGCATCGGCATCGACTCGATTGCGACGGCAGGCGACGTCAACCGTAACGTGTTGTGTACCTCAAACCCGGTGGAATCTGAGCTGCACCAAGAAGCGTACGAGTGGGCGAAGAAAATCAGTGAGCATTTGCTGCCGAAAACGCGCGCTTATGCAGAAATTTGGTTGGATGGCGAGAAAGTCGAAACCACCGACGAAGAACCGATTCTGGGTAGCAATTATCTGCCACGGAAATTCAAAACCACGGTGGTGATCCCGCCGCATAACGATATTGATGTGCATGCGAACGATTTGAACTTCGTGGCGATTGCAGACAACGGCAAGCTGGTTGGCTTTAACGTGTTGGTGGGCGGTGGTCTGGCGATGACCCATGGTGATACCTCGACATACCCACGTCGCGCGGATGACTTTGGTTTTATTCCGTTGGCGAAAACGTTAGATGTGGCGGCTGCCGTGGTGACGACACAGCGCGATTGGGGTAACCGTTCAAACCGTAAGAACGCGAAAACCAAATACACGCTGGATCGTGTTGGCGTGGATGTCTTTAAAGCGGAAGTCGAAAAACGTGCGGGCGTGACGTTCGGCGATAGCCGTCCATACGAGTTCACCGAACGCGGCGATCGCATCGGTTGGGTAGAAGGCATCGATGGGAAGCATCACCTGACGCTGTTCATTGAAAACGGTCGTCTATTAGATTTCCCTGGCAAGCCACTGAAAACCGGTGTGGCGGAAATCGCGAAGATTCACCAGGGCGATTTCCGGATGACGGCAAACCAAAACTTGATTGTTGCTGGTGTCCCGGCCGACCAAAAAGCTGAGATTGAAGCATTGGCAGTGTCCCATGGTTTGATGGACAGCAGTGTCAGCGAGCAGCGTAAGAATTCGATGGCGTGTGTGGCGTTTCCCACCTGTCCATTGGCGATGGCTGAAGCTGAACGCTTCCTGCCGGAGTTTGTCACTCAGGTCGAAGGTATTCTGGAAAAACACGCGCTGCCAAAAGAAGACAACATCATCCTGCGTGTTACCGGCTGTCCAAACGGATGTGGCCGTGCGATGCTGGCTGAAATCGGTTTAGTCGGGAAAGCGCCTGGCCGTTACAACCTGCACCTCGGTGGTAACCGCGCGGGAACTCGTGTGCCGAAGATGTATAAAGAGAACATTACCGATAAACAGATCCTAGACGAAATCGATACGCTGGTGGGCCGTTGGGCAACAGAGCGTGAGGTTGGGGAAGGGTTTGGTGATTTCACGATTCGTACCGGCATCATTCAAGAAGTGATTGTGTCAAAGAGGGATTTTTATGCCTGAGATCGTCGCGACTCCGAATTTGGCGGAGTTGTTAACGCTCACCAAGGCGGAGCAGGCGCTCCACTTGGCCGAGGTTAACGCATATTTAGAAACGCTCACGGCGCAAGAACGTGTCGTTTGGGCGCTGGAACATTTGCCGGGTACGCATGCCGTCTCTTCTAGCTTCGGTATTCAGGCGGCGGTAATGCTGCATTTGGTGACGTCTGTGAACAAAGACGTCCCGGTGGTCCTGACCGACACGGGCTATCTGTTTCCGGAAACCTACCAGTTTATTGACCAACTGACGGAGCGTTTGGATCTGAATCTCAAGATCTACACCGCAGAGATGTCATCCGCGTGGCAGGAAGCTCGCTTTGGTAAATTGTGGGAACAGGGCGTGACGGGGATTGAACAATACAATCGCATCAATAAAGTGGAACCGATGCGCCGTGCGCTGGATGAACTTAACGTCGGCACTTGGTTTTCGGGCTTACGTCGTGAGCAATCGAAGTCACGGGCGACCTTACCGATTTTGGCGGTTCAAAATGGCGTCTTCAAATTCCTTCCGGTGATCGATTGGACCAATAAAGATGTCCACTATTACCTGAAAGACAACGATCTGCCGTATCACCCACTTTGGGATCAAGGCTATCTGTCAGTCGGCGATACGCATACGACCCGTAAGTGGGAACCGGGCATGAGTGAAGAAGAAACACGATTCTTTGGTTTGAAGCGAGAATGTGGGCTGCATGAAGAATCTCCTGAGCAAGATGGCTCTGGTATTTAATCTGCCTAATATAGAAAAAGCCGCGTTAGCGGCTTTTTCTATATATAAGTGATGTAGATGCGCCGCGATCAAAGGGCTAAAAAGAATAACTCTGTGGATAAGTTGTACGTATCGTTGGGGTAAAATTGGATAAATAAGGCTTTGAGCGTTAATTCATCACTTAAGCGTTATTTTTTCATTTTTTCATAAAAAGTACTTGCCAGTGTGATTCGGATCTCTATAATGCCACCTCGTCGACAGGGCAAGGGCTCACAAGGGTTCAAAGCTAGTCAGACAGGCCAGAAAGAAAAACGAAATGATTTGAAAAAAGTGTTTGACACTGAAGATTATCTCGCTAGAATGGCCGCCTCTTCCACGGTGACTCGTCGCTGAAGTAGGAAGAAAGCTCTTTAACAATATAAACCTATCAATCTGTGTGGGCACTCGTTGATGATAATCGAAGATGATTCTAAAGAATCAACTTAGGTATCAATGAACTGAGTGACCAATCGATACTTCGGTATCGGCACAGTCAATTCATTATCGTTCTGTTGGAACGATAATAGCTTTGAATTACTAAGGTAATTTGAAGTCAGTATTCATTGAGCCACAAAATCTTAAATTGAAGAGTTTGATCATGGCTCAGATTGAACGCTGGCGGCAGGCCTAACACATGCAAGTCGAGCGGCAGCGACAACATTGAACCTTCGGGAGATTTGTTGGGCGGCGAGCGGCGGACGGGTGAGTAATGCCTGGGAAATTGCCCTGATGTGGGGGATAACCATTGGAAACGATGGCTAATACCGCATGATAGCTTCGGCTCAAAGAGGGGGACCTTCGGGCCTCTCGCGTCAGGATATGCCCAGGTGGGATTAGCTAGTTGGTGAGGTAAGGGCTCACCAAGGCGACGATCCCTAGCTGGTCTGA
>NZ_ACZP01000004.1 GCF_000176175.1 Vibrio furnissii CIP 102972 | reverse complement strand
CCGTGCTATGTACCGTAAGCTGAAAGTTTACGCAGGCGCTGAGCACAACCATACTGCTCAACAACCTAAAGTACTAGACATCTAATCGGGGATTTCGGAAATGGCAGAGAATCAATACTACGGCACTGGCCGTCGCAAAAGCTCAGCTGCACGTGTTTTTATCAAACCAGGCAGCGGCAACATCGTAATCAACAAGCGTAGCCTTGATGAGTACTTCGGTCGTCCAACTTCTCGCATGGTTGTTAAACAACCTCTAGAGCTAGTTGAGATGGTTGAGAAACTAGACCTATACATCACTGTTAAAGGTGGTGGTATTTCTGGTCAAGCAGGTGCTATCCGTCACGGTATCACTCGCGCTCTTATGGAATACGATGAATCTCTACGTCCTGTTCTACGTGCTGCTGGCTACGTTACTCGTGACGCTCGTCGCGTTGAACGTAAGAAAGTTGGTCTACGTAAAGCACGTCGTCGTCCACAGTTCTCTAAGCGTTAATCTTTTCTTTACGAAAAGAATCTCGCTTTCCAGTGTTACTGGAATGTGGTTCAAAAGCTCGGCATTTGCCGGGCTTTTTGTTTTTCTGCACAAAAGTTTTTGTGCGCTTCTCCAAAAGAAAGTCCTTTCTCACAAGTCGCTTCATCTCCCTTTCTTTCAATAATGTCCCTTTTGTGACCTCGCGTGCGAATTGCTTCACGAATGTTATGAAAAGGTAGCTTTATCTTGTCAAAAAGTAGGGTTTTATTTATCATTTCATATCAAATAAATACAACGAAAACCCGTATTTTGTTAGCCATGCTCTTTAAGCGGAATAACAGGAATCCACAAGGAGCAAATGGGAGAATGTCTGGATGAGCAATGCGCCTTTGAACAACGGTCGCAGACGTTTCTTAACCGCTACAACAGCTGTTGTGGGTGGTTTAGGAGCGGCTGCGGTTGCCGTACCTTTTATCAAATCGTGGAACCCAAGTGCGAAAGCGAAAGCGGCCGGTGCCCCTGTCGAAGTTGACATCAGTAAACTCGAAGAAGGGCAGATGGTTCGTGTGGAGTGGCGAGGTAAACCTGTCTGGGTTGTCCGTCGTGCTCAGTCTGTTGTGGATGCTTTAAAAGAGCACGACAACCAACTTCGCGACCCGAACTCTAGTGAAGAACAACAACCGAACTACGCTCAAAATACCTATCGTTCAATAAAGCCTGAATACTTTATTGCGGTGGGGATTTGTACTCACTTAGGGTGTTCACCAACCTATTTGCCTGACTCCTTTAACGAACAAGTTCAAGGGGTGAAATCAGGCTTCTTCTGTCCATGTCATGGTTCGAAGTTCGACATGGCTGGTCGTGTATTCCAAGGGGTACCCGCACCACTCAACTTGGTGATTCCGAAATACATGTACCTGAGCGATACCAGAATTGTTATCGGCCTTGACGAAACCGGGGAGGCATAATGCAAGCTCTACTTGATTGGGTGGAAAAACGCCTGCCCGCAATGAATGCGTACAAGAAACACCTATCTGAATACCCAATGCCGAAGAACTTTAACTTTTGGTACCTTTTCGGTTCCTTGGCAATGTTGGTCTTGGTGAACCAGATCCTCACCGGGATTTGGCTGACGATGAACTATGTGCCATCTGGTGATGGTGCGTTTGCTTCAGTGGAATACATCATGCGTGATGTCGATTACGGTTGGTTGCTGCGTTATATGCACTCCACGGGCGCATCGGCATTCTTTGTGGTGGTTTATCTGCACATGTTCCGTGGTCTGATTTACGGTTCATACCAGAAGCCTCGTGAGTTGCTGTGGATCTTCGGTATGTTGATCTTCTTGGCGCTGATGGCTGAAGCCTTTATGGGTTACCTGCTACCTTGGGGACAGATGTCTTACTGGGGTGCTCAGGTTATCATTTCGCTATTCGGTGCGATCCCGGTGATCGGGGATGACCTGACACTATGGATTCGAGGTGACTACGTCATTTCAGGTGCGACGCTGAACCGCTTCTTTGCGCTGCACGTGATTGCGTTACCTATCGTGCTGCTGCTGCTGATCGTACTGCACATTCTTGCGCTGCACGAAGTGGGATCGAACAACCCGGATGGGATCGAAACCAAACTGCCAAAAGGTGAGATGGGCGACGATTACCAAAGTCAGTTCAAGTTCCATGAGTACTACACGAAGAAATACGACATCATCGATTCGATTCCTTTCCACCCTTACGGGACCGTGAAGGATCTCGTGGGTGTTGCTGGCTTCTTGTTCTTATTCTGTTATGTACTGTTCTTTAACCCAGAGATGGGAGGCTACTTCCTTGAGCCGCCTAACTTTGAAGCCGCGAACCCACTGAAAACACCTGAGCACATTGCGCCAGTGTGGTACTTCACGCCGTTCTACGCCATTTTGCGCGCAGTTCCGGACAAGTTGGTCGGTGTTATCGCGATGGGGGCGTCGATTGTTGTGCTGTTTTTGCTGCCATGGTTGGATCGTTGTAAAGTCCGTTCGTACCGTTACCGCAGTAAACTGCACCTGGTGAACATCATTCAATTTACCATTTGTTTCATTGCCTTAGGTATTCTGGGGGCGCTTCCAGCCACACCAACATATACCTTACTGGCTCGAATCTTTAGTTTGGGTTACTTCATGTTCTTCGTCTTGCTGTTCTTCTACAGCAAAAACGAAGCAACCAAGCCACTACCAAAGAGGGTGACATTCAAATGAAAAAATGGATTGTAATTTTGTTTGCCATGTTGCCTTCATTGGCGATGGCTGCGGGCGGAAACGTCCATCTGGACAAAGCGGGCAATGACCTGACCGATACTGCGTCGTTGCAACGTGGCGCCCAGCTGTTCATGAACTACTGTTTTGGCTGTCATTCGACGCAATATCAGCGTTATGAGCGTGTCGCGACGGATCTTGGCATTCCCGCGGATCTGATGAAAGAGAACTTGATTTTCGATCCGCAAACCAAGATTGGTCAGTTGATGGAGAATGCCATTCCGGACAAATCTGCGGCGAAATGGTTTGGCGCGCCACCACCGGATCTGACGTTGGTTGCTCGCGTGCGTGGTGTGGACTGGTTATATACATATCTCCGTTCATTCTATGCTGACCCAAGCCGCCCGTTTGGTGTGAACAACATTGTGTTCCCAAGTGTTGGTATGCCTCATGTGCTTGAAGAGCTGCAAGGCACACCTGATCCCGTGTTTGGAACGCACCTGGTGAATGGCGAAGAAGTGAAAACCGTTGTCTCTACGAAGTCTCGTGGTAATGGCGAGTTGAGTACCGGTGAATACGATCAAGCGGTGCGTGATCTGGTCAACTTCCTCGAGTATTCCGGCGAGCCGGTAAAACTCGAACGTCAAAGCATGGGCTGGTGGGTGATGGCCTTCCTTGTACTGCTTACCATCGTGGTCGTCGCGCTCAAGAAAGAGTATTGGCGTGATGTGCACTAATTGTGCTATCATATCGCGCTAATTCTCGATTTATCGAATCATCAATGGAGGCTTAGCCTCCATTGTTTTTTATATCTGTAAGTGTGTGCTGGAGGGCTCCATGGCTGTAGCTGCCAATAAACGTTCTGTGATGACTCTATTTTCAAGTGCGTCTGATATGTATAGCCATCAGGTTCGTATTGTGCTGGCCGAAAAGGGTGTCAGTGTTGAAGTTGAGCTGGTTGATGAAGATAACCTACCTGCGGATCTCATCGAGCTGAACCCATACAAGACGGTACCAACGCTGGTTGACCGTGAGCTTGCGCTTTATGACTCTAAAATCATCATGGAATACCTTGATGAGCGTTTTCCCCATCCACCATTGATGCCAGTGTATCCTGTTGCCCGTGGTAACAGCCGTCTGATGATCTACCGTATCGAAAGAAACTGGTACTCACTAGCGAACAAAATCATCAACGGTTCTGCCGATGAAGCAGAATCTGCTCGTACGAAACTGCGTAACGATTTGCTGACGTTGGCTCCGGTATTCGCGGAATACGAATACTTCATGAGTGAAGAATTCAGCTTGATCGATTGTTACTTGGCTCCGCTATTGTGGCGTTTGCCTGTTCTGGGTATCGAACTGATCGGCCCGGGTTCTAAAGAACTAAAAATCTACATGAACCGCGTCTTTGAACGTGATTCATTCCTGGCTTCTTTGACCGAAGCTGAGCGTGAGATGCGTCTCGTTCGTTAATGGTTGTTTGATGGATATTGATCACATGACGCCACGCCGACCATTTATGCTACGCGCATTTTATGATTGGCTGTTGGACAATGACCTGACGCCACATTTGGTTGTCGACGCCACAATGCAGGGTGTTCGAGTGCCAATGGAATATGTGCAGGATGGTCAAATCATTCTGAACGTCGCTCCACGTGCGGTTGGCAATCTGGAATTGGGCAATGATGAAGTGACGTTTAACGCGCGCTTTGGTGGTCGCCCACATCTGGTTGTGGTGCCGATGTATGCCGTTCAAGCGATCTACGCGCGTGAAAACGGTGCCGGGACGATGTTTGAGCCTGAAGCGGCTTATATGGATGAACATGAAGTCGGTATTTTCGAAGAGGATGATGAAGAGACCACAGAAAGCGGATTGAGCGAAGTGACGTCCGAACTGCCAACTGTTGAGGATTCTGAACCGGAAGATGCCCCTCGTCCAAAAGGTAAACCAAGTTTACGAGTGGTAAAATAAGCCCGTAAGTTTCAATAAAAAGCAGCGCTTCAGCGCTGCTTTTTTTATATGTGGCTTATCGAACTTAGTCCGCGTATTGGAAGGCGCGAATCACTTGTTTGACGCCGGAAATATTACGGGCAACCTCGGTCGCAATGTTGGCGTGTTCACGAGAGACATACCCCAGTAAGTACACTTCTCGATCTTCGGTGATCACCGAAACCTTCACCCCGTTGAGTTCTGATTTGGCGAGCAGTGCAGATTTCACTTTGGTAGTGATCCAACTGTCATTACTGACTTCGCCGAGGGAAAGCGGGGCTTTGATATTGACTTGGTTGTGCAGTTCTTTAACGCCCTTGATTTGCTGGACTTGCGCAATAAACTGCTCGAGCAATTCGGCAGTGCGTGACTGACCAATCAAAATCACGGTGCCGCGATACGAATTGGCGGTAATTCGCATTTGGTTTTGATACGGCGCTTTATTACTCAGGCCGGTAATTTCCAGTTGCAAGTTGCTATCGCGCCAGATCTCTTGCGTGGTTCGTGGGTCGGTGGCGATATTCACGGTGGTCGCAGCTCCTGCGATAAACAGCCCAGCACACCCGGACAAAGTCATCAGCATCGCAACAACGGCAAAAAGGCGTAAAGTCTTCATCAATTACTCTTCATGAGCGGGAAACAGAACCTGATCGATCAAATCGCACAGGCAGTGCAAGGTCACCATGTGAACTTCTTGAATCCGCGCGGTGCGCTGAGACGGAATGCGAATTTCAACATCGTTTTCACCCAGCAGGCCGGCCATTTCGCCGCCATCTTTGCCGGTCAAGGCAATGATGGTCATGTCGCGAGTTACCGCAGCCTCCATCGCTTTGATGATGTTCTTGCTGTTACCACTGGTGGAGATGGCCAGCAGAATGTCACCCGGCTGACCAAAGGCACGCACTTGCTTGGAGAAAATTTCCTGATAGTGATAGTCGTTAGCCACCGCTGTCAATGTGGTGTTATCGGCGGTCAGTGCGAGTGCAGGCAGGCTCGGGCGTTCAGTTTCAAAACGGTTCACTAAACAGGAGGTGAACTGTTGCGCATTCGAGGCCGATCCGCCGTTGCCACAACAGAGAATTTTGCTGCCGTTCAGCAGGCTGGCCACCATGGCTTGGGCCCCGTGCATGATCGCATCTGGCAACGCTTCGGCTGCGGCGATCTGAATTTGAATGCTTTCGGTAAAACTATCTTTAATGCTATCGAGCATCGATTATCCTTCAGTGATTGCGTTTTTTATCCAGTCAATCTGGCGGCCTTCATCATGGATTGCCACCACATCGAAACGAAAATCGGTCGTGTCGGCACTCAGGCCTTGCTTGAGCATCCACCAATTTGCCGCTTTGATCAAGCGTGCTTGCTTCTGTCTGGTGACCATTTCAGCAGCATGGCCGTGACGTTGGTTCTGACGATACTTCACTTCGACAAACACCAAAGTCTGTTTTTCTCGCATGATTAAATCCAGCTCGCCACCGCGAATCTGGAAGTTTTGGGCAATCAGTGACAAGCCACGGCGGCGCAAATAATCCGCCGCCGTGGCTTCGTAGTGTTGTCCAGTTTGGCGGCGATTAAAGAGCCCCATGCTCCGCCCAACTGATTTCACGTTGCACCACACATTGTTCGTCAATGCCCAGCACGCCGGTTTGACCATCAATGGTATACCCTTCGACGACTTTCATCTGTGGCAGTTCGACCATCAGGTTGTACGCATCCATCCCCATCGCTTGCAGGCGGCGTTCCGCGTTGCTGGATTTCGGCCACAGTTTTTCCATCTGTTCCGAAATGGCTGGCGTTGGGTGAATCAACAACGGAATGTCACTGTAAGTCACGCCCGTTAAATCTTCATACTGGCGGCCACCGCTGTTGCTGGCGGAGTTAGAAAACAGTTTCGGTGGTTGGGTATCTGGGTTGATGGCGACTTCGATAAACGGCTTGATGAGCGTGAGGTCAGCGCTGTTGGCCACGATGTATACCGCATCGATGTCACGACGGCTGCGTGGCTGGCTTTCCATTTTCAGTCCGGTCAGCGCTTCCATCTGGGCAATATTCTGTTGGCTATCTTGCAAGCCGAAGATGCTGTTGATGTTGCGTTGCAGCTGACGACGATCGCCGTATTGGTTCACAGCGACTTTGTTCTTGCTGAATTTGTGCCACTCTTCATCAAATGCTTCCACCACACGCTCGCCATAGCTGCCTTGTGGAGCCAGAACCAACGGATAACGGTAGCCTTGCGTAAAGAGATGTTTAGCCGCTTGCGCAACTTCTTGCTCTGGAGAGAGAGCCAAGTAGCAGGTGTCGGAGCCATCAATCACTTGATCGGGAATGTTCAGCGCCAGCGTCGGAATTGATTGACCCCGTGCTTGCTGGAACTGTTGCAGTTTTTCAATGTTGCCTTTAATCAATGGGCCCACCACGAAATCGATGTGCTTCGCCGTCAATGTGGCGTCGACCGATTCCAACGTTTCTGCGTTGGTGTCGATGATGGTTAATGTTGCTTCAGGATCGCGATCGTCATCGTTCATCATCGCCATGATAAAACCGTCACGAATCTTTTGCGCTGGGCTTGAGAACTTGCCAGTCAGTGGCAGTAGCAGGGCGGTATTCTTCGGTTTGACGATTTCCAGAGCAAGGATGTCTTGAATCGCTTTGGGCGTGTAGATTGCAGCGGGATGATCCGGGTTTTCAGCAAGCCATTTTTCCAGCGTGTTTTTGAGCTGAGGCAGGTCGCTCCCCATGGTTTTGACGTACACCGCCAATTGTAGCCAACCGTCGAGAGTCGCCTCGTTACGTTCGGCGGACAGCTTGGTGATCGCATATCCCGAGTAGTGATTGAGGTTGGCCCAGATTTGGTCGGCTAACGCTTCTTGTTGATCGCTGTCGGCCAGATCATACAGGGCGACCAATTCGCGACTGGAATCAAATGAGCGGTCGAGCGCGGTAAAAATATCGGCGCGCATCTGGTGGTATTCCTGCCATTGCAGCGTCGGCAGTTTCCAGTTGGGCTTAAAGTTGAGTAGGCCAAGGGCATCTTGGTATTTTTCTGCATTGACCAACAACTGGGCACGTGCCAGTTGCCATTCCGCCTGCTGGCTTTCACTTAGCTTTTGTTTCGCCAAGCGGCGAATCAGCAAGTCCGCTTGCTCGGTATTGTTTTCAGCAATCGCGGCTTTGAGTGCCATGATTAACCAGTCATTTTGCAGGCTGCCTTGACTGCTGTCTGCTTGCATCAGGTACGTCTGTGCAGGCAGGCTCGGTTCACCGGTAATGTCCACCAAAAGTGGCGATGTCGGCGTCGAGGTACAGGCGGCTAGGGTAATTGCTAATGCAACGGGAGTGAGTAAGCGTGGTACACTGCGTCTCTGATGGTTTTTCATAGCCATGAGTTCTTTCGTTAATCCGTGTAAAATTGTCTCTATATTAATCGTTGAAGTGATGGTAAACAAATGACAGATAACAAAACCTTGCCTGCCGAAGTCCCAACTTTGTACATTGTTCCGACTCCGATTGGCAACTTAGGGGATATCACCCAACGTGCCCTCGATGTGCTTTCAAGTGTTGATGTTATCGCCGCAGAAGATACACGCCATTCAGGCAAACTGCTGTCGCACTTCAATATTCAAACGAAGACGTTCGCTCTGCATGATCACAATGAACAGCAAAAAGCTCAAGTCTTAGTTGAGAAATTGTTGTCCGGACAGTCGATCGCGTTGGTATCGGATGCCGGTACACCACTCATTAGTGACCCAGGTTATCATTTAGTCACTCAATGTCGTCAAGCGGGTGTTAAAGTTGTGCCACTTCCTGGTGCGTGTGCGGTGATCACAGCATTGAGTGCCTCTGGTTTGCCGTCCGATCGCTTTAGTTTCGAAGGCTTTTTGCCCGCCAAAAGCAAAGGGCGCAAAGACAAGTTTATGGAAATCGCCAAAGTTGAGCGCACGTGTATTTTTTATGAATCGCCGCATCGTATTACGGAATCGCTGCAGGATATGCTGGCCATCTTGGGGCCAGAGCGTGAAGTGGTGCTGGCTCGTGAGCTGACCAAAACCTTTGAAACCATTCAAGGTATGCCGCTGGGCGAACTGATTGAGTGGATTAATGCTGACGAAAACCGCAAACGCGGTGAGATGGTTCTGCTGATTCACGGCTACCGTGACAGTGCAGAAGACACGTTGCCGGAAGAGGCGCTGCGCACGCTTGGTATTTTGACCCAAGAACTGCCACTGAAGAAAGCGGCGGCGATGACGGCAGAAATTTACAACCTGAAAAAGAACGCGCTCTACAAATGGGGATTGGAGAATCTCGGCTAACTGATGAACTTCTGACCAGTTGCGCCGAAAATCGGTGTGGAGGACGATTCTTCCTAGACAGTGACCTGCGATGCCGATAGAATTCGCGCCTGGAGTTGACTGGGTAGTCGCTGCCTTATTGACGTCCCTTAACCTTGTGTTAGGGAGACTGATAAGGGGGAGGAAAGTCCGGGCTCCGTAGAGCAGGGTGCCAGGTAACGCCTGGGGGGCGCAAGCCTACGACAAGTGCAGCAGAGAGAAGACCGCCGATGGCCCGCAAGGGATCAGGTAAGGGTGAAAGGGTGCGGTAAGAGCGCACCGTGCGACTGGCAACAGTTCGTAGCAAGGTAAACTCCACCCGGAGCAAGACCAAATAGGCCTCCACATAGCGTTGCTCGCGTTAGGAGGCGGGTAGGTTGCTTGAGCCAGTGAGCGATTGCTGGCCTAGACGAATGGCTACTACCGCGCAAGCGGAACAGAACCCGGCTTACATGTCGGCTCCACCTATTCAGACCCATCATAACTTCGCGGTTATGATGGGTTTTTTGCTTTTTATTGACTTAGACGATAGTAAAACCATTAAACTTAGCGCAATGTCACGTCCCGTAAGTGTTTTTATGGGTAGCAGTCGTGTAGGAAAACGGTACACTACACAATCAAACTGACGGACGTTTGTGCTGAACGAGACCCTTATGACTGAATCTTTCCAACATATTTCTGTGCTACTTCATGAATCGATCGACGGTCTGGCGATTAAGCCGGATGGGATTTACATCGATGGCACCTTTGGTCGTGGCGGACACAGCCGCACTATCTTGTCTCAGCTTGGCCCCAATGGCCGCTTGTACAGCATCGACCGCGATCCGCAGGCGATTGCTGAAGCGCAGAAAATTGATGATCCGCGTTTTACTATCGTTCATGGCCCGTTTTCCGGGATTGCGGAATACGCTGCGCGTTACGAATTGGTTGGCAAAGTCGATGGCGTGTTGTTCGATCTCGGTGTGTCTTCACCGCAGTTGGATGATGCCGAGCGTGGTTTCAGCTTTATGAAAGATGGCCCGTTGGACATGCGAATGGATCCGACCTCGGGCATGCCGGTGTCAGACTGGTTGGCACAGGCGGATCTGGACGACATCACGTGGGTGATTCGTGAGTTTGGTGAAGACAAACATGCGCGCCGCATTGCCAAAGCCATTGTGGCGTACCGTGAGAATGAAGAAAACGAACCCCTGACGCGCACGAGTCAGCTAGCGAAGCTGATCTCGGATGCGGCGCCAAAGAGCTTCAAAGAGAAAAAACACCCGGCGACGCGCGCATTCCAAGCCTTTCGCATTTACATCAACAGTGAATTAGAAGAGATCGATACCGCGCTCAAAGGGGCTGCGTCGATTTTGGCCCCGCAAGGCCGTTTGTCGGTGATCAGCTTCCATTCGCTGGAAGATCGCATGGTGAAGCGCTTCATGCGTAAAGAGAGCAAAGGACCGGAAGTGCCTCACGGTATTCCGTTGACGCAAGAACAAATTCGCGCGCTGGGCAGCGCTGATCTGAAAACGGTCGGCAAAGCGATCAAACCGTCTGAGCATGAAGTGGCGATGAACCCACGTTCTCGTAGTTCCGTGCTGCGCATTGCTGAAAAACTCTGAGTGGCCTGAAACTCGATTGCTGTTATGTCTCAAACCAAGCCTAATCTCGCCAAACTGATTGCGTTCGACCTACTCACGGTGGGTCGTATTCCGCTGGTCATGCTGATGTTGATCTTTGCGACCGCGATGGGGGTGGTGTTTACCACCCACCACACGCGCCAATCGATCACGCAAAAGGATCTGGCGTTGCAAGATCGCGATCACCTCGACAACGAGTGGCGTAACTTGATTTTGGAAGAAACGGCGTTGGCGGAGCACAGTCGAGTACAAGACTTAGCACGCAAAGATCTCGAGATGAAACGTCCGGATGCTGACAAAGAAGTAGTGATTGAACTCAAATGACGAAGAAGCCAGCGAAAGCCAAAGAGAAAACTCCCGCCAAACCTAAAGCGAGCGTCAAAGCAGCCGGCCCAGACAGTCCGGTGCTGATTCGCTGGCGTTTCTATCTGATCATCCTATTTGTCCTGCTGGCATTTGCGCTGCTGGTTGGGCGCCTTGCCTTTATTCAAATCATCGAACCCGATAACCTCATTCGCGAAGGGGACATGCGTTCCATTCGCGCCAAAACCTTGCAATCGGCTCGCGGCATCATTTCGGATCGCAATGGCGAAGCGCTTGCGGTCAGTGTGCCGGTGGAAGCCGTCTGGGCCGATCCGGCGACGATTTTCAAACAAGGCGGTTTGGTTGAAAAGGATCGTTGGTACGCGCTGGCGGATGTGCTGAATCTGGATCGTCAAGAGATGATGACCAAGCTGGAAGACAACCGTACGCGTCGCTTTATCTATCTGCAACGTCAGGTTAGTCCGGCGATGGCGAAATACATTCGCGAGCTGAAGCTGTCTGGTGTGGGGCTTAAATCAGAATCCCGTCGCTATTATCCGGCGGGAGAGGTCAGCGCGCACTTGATCGGAGTCACCGGGATTGACGGCCATGGTCTGGAAGGCGTTGAGCGCAGTTACGACAAATGGCTGACGGGTGAAGCGGGCAAGAGCATTATTCGTAAAGACCGCTACGGCCGCGTGGTGGAAAATATCTCGCTGGAAGAGCGCGAAGAAGGCAAACCGCTGCAACTGACGATTGATCAGCGCCTGCAAGCGATCGCGTTTCGCGCGGTGAAGCAGGCGATGGCGGATTATCGTGCCACGTCCGCATCCGCTGTGATGCTAGATGTAAAAACGGGTGCCGTGCTGGCGATGGTGAATGCGCCATCCTATAACCCGAACAATCGCGCGGATTGGCAAAGTTTCAAAATGCGTAACCGCGTGATTACCGATGCGTTCGAACCGGGGTCGACGGTGAAACCGTTTGTGGTCTTGGCCGCACTGGCCAATGGCACGGCCGATGAGCATACCATTATTGATACCGGCGATGGCGTCATGCGTATTGGTGGCAGCCGCGTGCGAGATACCTCGAGAGTCGGCAAAGCCACTCTCCAAATGATCCTGAAAAAATCGAGTAACGTCGGTGTGGCGCACTTGGCGCTGGGCATGCCGCTTGAAGCGATGTTGGGGATGTACAATTCAGTCGGTCTGGGAGAAGTGTCCGGTCTGAACTTGGTGGGTGAAACGACGGGGATTTTTCCGAACCGTCGCCGCTGGTCACAGTTTGAAATTGCCACGTTGGCCTTTGGGTACGGTTTGTCGATCACGCCGATTCAATTGGCACATGCTTACGCGACGCTGGGCAACTTCGGTAAATATCAACCCGTGCATCTGATTGAAAGCAACCAACAGGATCTCTCTCACCAAGTGGTGGATGAGCAATACGCGAAGAAAGTGTTGGATATGCTGGAAACCGTCACCCAACCGGGCGGCACGGCCGTGCAAGCCGCGGTGCCGGGCTATCGCATTGCGGCGAAATCCGGGACGTCACGTAAAGCGGTCGCGGGCGGTTACAGTGATGAATATTTTGCCTACACCGCCGGTGTGGCGCCGGTGAGCGATCCGCGCATTTCGCTGGTGGTGATGGTCAACGAACCGCAAGGCGACTCTTATTATGGCGGTGCGGTGGCAGGGCCAGTGTTCTCGGAAATCATGAAAGGGGCACTGCAGATCCTGAACATCGCACCGGACGAGAACCGATTTCAAAAATAACAAAGCCCGTTCACGCAGCGGGCAGAACATAGTGTGAGAACTCCATGAACACTAGCAAGGCTTTACAACAACTAATCTCTCCATGGCTGACCATCAGTGCGCCGTCACTGGCAGCGTTGACCGTGACGCATCTGGAACTCGACAGTCGCCACATCCAAGCGGGCGACACCTTTGTCGCGATTATCGGCCACGCCACCGATGGACGTCGATTCATCGATAAAGCCATCACCCAAGGGGCCAATCTCGTGTTGGCGCAAGCGTGTCCACAGCATCCCCATGGTAGCGTCGAAGAGCGCCATGCGGTGCCGGTTGTGTACCTCGAACAGTTGGATAAACACCTTTCAGAGCTGGCTGGGCGCTTGTATGGCGGTCATCACAATCATGTGATTGCGGTGACAGGCACCAACGGCAAAACCACGATTTCTCAACTGATCGCGCAATGGATTGATTTACTGGGCCATCGCGCCGCGGTGATGGGAACCACGGGCAACGGTTTTCTGAGTCATTTGCAGCCTGCGGCCAACACTACGGGCAACGCAGTTGAAGTGCAGTCGACGCTGTTTGAACTCGCGCAGCAAGGTGCGGAATATACGGCCATGGAAGTCTCTTCACACGGCTTGGTGCAAGGGCGAGTGAAATGTGTGCCGTTTGATGCGGGCGTATTTTCTAACCTCAGCCGTGACCATCTGGATTATCACGGCACGATGGACGCTTATGCGGACGCAAAGTTGTCGCTGTTTACCGAGCATGAGACACGCCAAGCCATCATCAATGTCGACGATGAAGTCGGCGCGCGCTGGGCGCAGCAACTTCAGCATGCCGTGGGCGTATCACTGAACGCGAAGCCCAATGCTGAACAAGCGTTGTGGGCGGTGCAGGTGAGTTACGCAGAAAGTGGCATCACGATTGATGTCGATGGCAGTTGGGGCGCAGGGCAACTGCGTGCGCCGCTGATCGGCGAATTCAACGCCTCAAACCTGATGTTGGCTCTGGCCACGCTGCTGAGCCTGGGCTTTGAGCTCGATGCTTTATTAGCGGCGGCACCGCAACTTCAACCGGTGTTAGGTCGCATGGAACTGTTTCAGGCCCCCGGCAAAGCCAAAGTGGTGGTCGATTACGCTCATACGCCAGACGCGCTAGAAAAAGCGCTACGCGCCCTGCGTGTGCATTGCCAAGGTCAGCTGTGGGCGATTTTTGGGTGCGGTGGGGACCGTGATACAGGGAAACGTCCGATGATGGCGGCGATTGCCGAAGCCTTTGCTGATCGCGTGATCCTGACTGACGACAACCCACGCAGCGAAGATCCACAGGCGATTGTCAATGACATGCTGGCCGGACTTAAAACCCCGCAACACGCGAGTGTGGAACACAACCGTTTTGACGCGCTGCGTACTGCGCTGTCGCAAGCCGGGGAACAAGACATCATTCTGCTGGCTGGTAAAGGCCACGAAGATTATCAAGTTCTGGCCCACGACACGATTCACTATTCGGATCGCGAATCCGCACAAACCTTATTGGAGCTATCAGCATGATTCGTCTTTCTTTGTCACAGCTCACAACGGTTTTAGATGCTCAATTAGTCGGGGATGATACGGACATTGCGGCCGTGTCGACTGACACACGCTCGATTGCGCAAGATGCGCTGTTTGTGGCTTTAGTCGGTGAGCGTTTTGACGCGCATGAATTTGCCGCGCAAGCGGTGGCTGCGGGCGCCAAAGCGTTGCTGGTTGAACGAGCGCTCGACGTCAACGTGCCTCAGCTGGTGGTGAGTAATACCAAAACGGCGTTGGGCCAACTGGGGAGCTGGGTGCATCAGCAGTGCCACACGCCAACCGTGGCGATCACGGGCAGTTGCGGCAAGACGACCGTAAAAGAGATGGTTGCCAGCATTTTATCGGCCAAAGGTCAGGTATTGTTCACCGCGGGTAACTTTAACAACGACATCGGTGTGCCGCTGACGTTGCTGCGCTCGACGCCGCAAGATGACTATGCCGTGATTGAACTCGGCGCCAATCACATTGGCGAGATTGCTTACACCGTGGGTTTGGTGAAACCGGATGTGGCTTTGGTCAATAACGTCGCTGCCGCACACTTAGAAGGTTTTGGATCGATTGACGGTGTCAAACGCGCGAAAGGCGAAATTTACCAAGGGCTGAGTGCAGGCTACACCGCGGTAGTGAATTTGGATAGTCAGGGCGGCGCGTTGTGGCAATCGGTGCTGGCTGACAAAAGCGTGAAAACTTTTTCCGTCACAGAGCACAGCGCTGACTTTTACCCACGGGATATCGTGTTGAATGCAGCAGGAGAAGCCAGCTTTGTGTTGGTGACGCCAATCGGTGACGTGGCCGTAAAACTGGGCATCATCGGCAAACACAATGTGGGAAATGCTTTGGCTGCCAGTGCGCTGGCGATCGAGATGGGCGCAACGCTTGCGGATATTCAGCACGGCTTAGCGCATCTGTCGAAAGTGAAAGGCCGCGTGGATGTGACCGAGCTGACCGACCACATTACCTTGATCGATGACAGCTACAATGCCAGCGTTCCCGCGATGAAAGCGGCGGTGGACTTGCTTGGCGGTTTTTCTGCCACCCGTTGGCTAATTTTGGGCAATATGGCCGAGTTGGGCGAGGAAAGCCTTGCACTTCACCAACAAGTCGGTGAACATGCTGCACCATTCCAGTTTGACTATGTTCTGACATATGGCCACGATGCGAAAGTGATCAGCGATGTCTGTCACGGCCGTCATTTTGCGTCCCATCAGGACATGATTATGTTTATCGAGCAGCACCTAGAACAACAACCCGATCGCACTCACGTCCTGATCGTCAAAGGCGCCAACAGTGCGGGTATGAGTAAGATTGTCGCTGCTCTTAAGGAGAAATACTCATGATTATTTGGCTTGCGGAGTTACTCCAGCCATATTTTTCGTTTTTCCGTTTGTTCGAATACCTTTCATTTCGAGCGATTGTCAGCATTCTGACGGCGCTGGGCTTGTCATTGTGGATGGGCCCGCGTTTGATCAAGCGTCTGCAATTGCTGCAGATTGGTCAAGTGGTGCGTAACGACGGTCCGGAATCTCATTTCAGTAAACGTGGTACCCCAACGATGGGCGGTATCATGATTCTGGCCGCGATTATCGTCACCGTGTTGTTGTGGACGGATCTGTCGAACCCGTATGTCTGGGCAGTGCTAGCCGTGCTGATGGGGTATGGCGCTGTTGGCTTTGTTGATGATTATCGCAAAGTGGTGCGTAAAAACACCGATGGTTTGATTGCGCGCTGGAAATACTTCTGGCAGTCAGCGATTGCACTGGTGGTGGCATTTGCACTGTACGCGCACGGTCACGACACCGCTGCCACTCAGTTGGTGGTCCCCTTCTTTAAAGATGTGATGCCTCAGTTAGGCTTGTTCTACATCATTCTGACTTATTTTGTGATCGTCGGTACCAGTAACGCCGTGAACCTGACGGATGGTTTGGATGGTTTGGCAATCTTGCCGACCGTGCTCGTGGCGGCGGGGTTTGGTGTGATTGCTTGGGCGACCGGAAACGTCAACTTCGCCAACTATCTGCATATTCCTTATATTCCGTATACCTCTGAATTGGTGGTGGTGTGTACCGCGATTGTCGGGGCAGGGCTTGGTTTTCTGTGGTTTAACACCTACCCAGCGCAAGTTTTCATGGGCGATGTCGGCTCATTGGCTCTGGGCGGCGCACTGGGTACGATCGCGGTGCTGGTTCGTCAGGAATTCGTCTTGGTGATCATGGGCGGTGTGTTTGTGATGGAAACGCTGTCGGTGATTTTGCAGGTGGGCTCATACAAACTGCGTGGTCAACGCATCTTCCGTATGGCGCCAATTCACCATCACTATGAATTGAAAGGTTGGCCGGAACCACGCGTGATCGTGCGCTTCTGGATCATCTCGATCGTTTTGGTTTTGATTGGTTTAGCGACGCTGAAAGTGCGTTAATCCGTTGAGTGGAAAAGAGATAAAATGGACCGTTGGCAAGGCATTCAGCATGTAGTGGTCGTGGGGCTCGGTATCACCGGGCTCTCTGTCGTTAATTATCTGCAAAAATATCATCCGTCGGTGAACGTTCGCGTCATTGACACCCGTGAAGCGCCACCGGGGCAAGAGCAACTGCCAGCCGGTGTGGCACTGCACAGCGGCAGTTGGAACGTTGCGTGGTTGTTGGCGGCGGATTTAATTGTAGCCAACCCGGGCATTGCGCTTGCCACGCCAGAAATTCAGCAGGCGTTGGCGGCGAACATTCCAGTGGTTGGTGACATTGAATTGTTCGCTTGGCACGTGGATAAACCCGTGATTGCGATTACCGGTTCGAACGGCAAAAGCACCGTGACGGACCTGACTGGCGTGATGGCCAATGCGGCGGGGATTGCGACTGCCGTGGGTGGGAATATCGGCGTGCCTGCGCTGGATCTGCTGGCGCAGCCAGCGGAACTGTATGTGCTCGAATTGTCGAGCTTCCAATTGGAAACCACCTCATCTTTGGCGCTAAAAGCCGCGGCATTTCTTAATCTGTCGGAAGATCACATGGACCGTTACGACGGCATGGCAGGATATCGCCAGGCTAAGCTGCGCATTTTTGAACATGCACAAACGGCGGTCGTGAACGCTGACGATACTCAAACCTATCCGGATGCCTACTCGGGTCGCACGGTGCGTTTTGGTCTGGAGCAACCTGCCGAATTTACCACGGCGCAACACGACGGTAAGGAAGTGTTGCTCGCCAATGGCGAAGTGGTGCTGCCAACCTCGGATCTGAGTCTGGTTGGTCGTCACAACGTGGCTAACGTGCTGACTGTGCTGGCTTTACTCGATGCGGCGGGTGTGAATTATACAAACGCGCTGCCTGCATTGAAGTCTTACACGGGACTGACACATCGCTGTCAGGTGGTTGCCGATAATCAGGGTATCAAATGGGTCAATGATTCGAAAGCGACCAATGTGGCGAGCACATTGGCGGCGCTGTCTGGCCTGACCTTGAATGGCACCTTGTATCTGCTGGTAGGCGGGGTTGGCAAAGGGGCGGACTTTACGCCGCTAAAACCAGTGCTGGAGACGTTGCCGCTGATGCTGTGCTGTTTTGGCCGCGATGGTGATCAATTCATGCCTCTGCATGCTTCTGCACAACGCTTTGACACCATGGAAGCCATCATTGCCTCGATTCGTCCGCAATTGAAAGCGGGGGATATGGTGCTGCTGTCGCCCGCATGTGCCAGCTTCGATCAATTTAAAAACTTTATGGCACGCGGTGACGTGTTCGCTGAGCTGGCTCAGCGCTACGCCTAGAGACAAAAGGAACGACTTTGTTATTGTCCAAACCATTTCATGCACTCAACCGCTGGCTGCGCACTGCGTCGCCTGACGCATTGTTCGATCGTCAGTTGGTCTGGATCGCGCTGGGGTTGATGCTGATTGGTTTGGTGATGGTGACCTCGGCTTCGTTTCCCATCAGCTCGCGTCTCACCGACCAACCGTTTCACTTTATGTTCCGCCATGCGATCTTCTTGATGCTGGCGCTCATCACCTCTGCGGTGGTGCTTCAAGTGCCGCTGCAACGCTGGATGCAATACAGCTCCGTGTTGCTCGCGATCTCCTTTGTATTGCTCATCATCGTGTTGTTAGCGGGTAAATCGGTCAACGGTGCTTCGCGCTGGATTCCCCTCGGTCTGTTTAACCTTCAGCCTGCGGAAGTGGCCAAGTTATCGCTGTTTATCTTTATGTCCGGCTATCTGGTGCGCAAACACGATGAAGTGCGACAAACCTTCTTTGGCGGCTTTCTCAAACCGATCATGGTGTTTGGCACGCTGGCAGTCTTGCTGCTTGGCCAGCCAGACTTAGGGACGGTTATCGTGATGCTGGTGACGCTGTTTGGCATGCTGTTTATCGCTGGGGCAAAGCTGTCGCAGTTTCTGGCCTTGATGGTGGCCGGTATTCTTGCGGTGGTGGCGTTGATCGCCGCTGAACCCTACCGGATTCGCCGGGTAACCTCGTTTCTCGACCCGTGGGAAGACCCATTTGGCAGCGGTTACCAGCTCACGCAATCTCTGATGGCCTTTGGTCGCGGTGAATGGTTTGGTCAAGGCTTGGGCAATTCCATTCAAAAACTGGAATACCTGCCTGAAGCGCATACAGACTTTGTTTTTGCCGTGATGGCGGAAGAGCTTGGCTTTGTTGGCGTGACATTGGTGTTGATGCTGATTTTTAGCTTGGTGTTCAAAGCCATTCTGATTGGCAAAAAAGCGTTTGAGCACGATCAGCAGTTTGGCGGTTATCTGGCGTTTGGCATCGGGATCTGGTTTGCGTTCCAGACCTTGGTCAACGTGGGCGCAGCCGCAGGGATGGTGCCAACCAAAGGTCTGACATTACCGCTGATCAGTTACGGTGGTTCGAGTTTAATCATTATGTCGGTGGCTGTGTCGATACTGCTGCGCATCGACCATGAATGCCGCATGGCAGATAATCGCAGAACAAAAGAAATAACCAATGAAGAAAACTAAACGATTAATGGTGATGGCTGGGGGAACCGGCGGTCACGTGTTCCCCGGCTTAGCGGTTGCAAAACAGTTGCAGCATCAAGGCTGGGACATTCGCTGGTTGGGAACGGCGGATCGAATGGAAGCGGATCTGGTGCCCAAACATGGCATCGCGATCGATTTTATTCGGGTGAAAGGTCTGCGTGGTCAGGGCATTGCCCGTCTGTTGAAGGCGCCATTTCAAATCGTGAATGCCATTTTACAGGCACGCCGCCACATGAAAGCGTGGCAACCGGATGCAGTCTTGGGCATGGGTGGCTATGTCAGTGGCCCGGGCGGGATCGCGGCGTGGACGCTCGGCATTCCGGTGATTTTGCATGAGCAAAATGCGGTGGCCGGTCTGACCAACCAATGGTTGTCTAAAATTGCCACCAAAGTCTTTCAGGCTTTTGACGGCGCGTTTGCGGGCGTCCCTGTGGTAGGAAATCCAGTTCGTGGTGATGTTGTTGCGCTGCCGGAGCCGGATGTTCGAATGGCGGAGCGCACAGGTCCGCTGCGTATTCTGGTGATGGGTGGCAGCCAAGGCGCGCGGATTCTCAATCAAACCGTGCCGGCAACGTTGGCGTTGTTGGGTGACGGTTACCAAGTGCGTCATCAGGCTGGGAAAAATAACCAACAAGACGTTCAACAAGCCTATGCGGAACGGGGTGTGCACACGGCTGAGGTGACTGAATTCATCGATGATGTCGCACAGGCGTATGCTTGGGCGGATCTCTTAGTTTGCCGCTCTGGCGCCTTGACGGTTTCCGAAATTTCAGCCGCTGGCGTGGCCGCGATCTTTGTGCCTTTCATGCATAAAGATCGTCAACAAGCGCTCAATGCCGACCATTTGGTGGCGTGTGGCGCAGCCCTAATGATTGAACAACCTGAGCTGACCGCAGAGACATTGGCCGCTGCAATTAAGCAGTTAGATAGACCTGCTCTGCTGGAGATGGCGCGAAAAGCTCGCCATGCAGCCAAACTGGACGCGGATAAAGTCGTGGCGGATGCCATTGTCTCCGTCACGCAGTCCCGTGTCGACCAAGAATGAGAACCACTTTATGACGATCAAACACACACAAGATTTAGCACAAATTCGCGCCGTGGTGCCGGAAATGCGCCGCGTGAAATGCATTCACTTCATCGGAATTGGTGGGGCGGGCATGAGCGGGATCGCGGAAGTGTTACTCAACGAAGGTTACCAAATTACCGGGTCTGACATTGCGTCGAATGCAGTGACCGAGCGTCTAACTGACAAAGGGGCGACGGTGTATATTGGCCACTCGGCATCAAACGTCGCGCAGGCAAGCGTGGTTGTGGTGTCTACCGCAATCAACGAAGAGAACCCAGAAATCAAAGCCGCGCGTGAAAAACGAATTCCGGTGGTGCGCCGTGCAGAGATGCTGGCCGAACTGATGCGTTTTCGCCATGGCATTGCTGTTGCGGGGACGCACGGTAAAACCACCACGACAGCCTTGGTGACCCAAATTTATTCTGAGGCAGGCTTAGATCCAACATTTGTTAATGGTGGCTTGGTGAAAAGTGCTGGCACCAATGCGCGTTTGGGCTCGAGCCGCATTTTGATTGCCGAAGCCGATGAAAGCGATGCGTCGTTTTTGCACCTGCAACCGATGGCGACGATTGTCACGAACATCGAAGCGGATCACATGGACACCTACGGCGGTGATTTTGAAACGCTGAAACAGACATTTGTCGATTTTCTACATAATCTGCCTTTTTATGGTCAGGCGATTTTGTGCGTTGACGATCCGGTGGTGCGTGAACTCATTCCGCGCATCAGCCGCCACGTGATCACCTACGGTTTCTCTGAAGATGCCGATGTTCGCATCGAGAATTATCGTCAGGAAGGGCAACAAGGTAAATTTACGGTCGTACGCCAAGGGCGCGCGAATCTCGATATCACCTTGAACATTCCGGGGCGCCATAATGCGCTTAATGCGTCGGCGGCCATTGCGGTTGCCACTGAAGATGACATTCACGACGACGTCATTTTGCGTGCGATGGCGAATACGCAAGGCACGGGACGTCGTTTCGATCATCTGGGCGAGTTTGACACCGGCAACGGCGACGTGATGCTGGTCGACGATTACGGCCACCACCCAACCGAAGTGGGCGTGACCATTGCCGCCGCGCGCAATGGCTGGGCGGACAAACGGTTGGTCATGATCTTCCAACCGCACCGTTATACGCGAACTCGTGATCTGTACGATGACTTTGCGAACGTTCTGGAGCAAGTGGATGTGTTGCTGATGTTGGATGTGTATTCGGCGGGTGAGAAGCCCATTGCCGGGGCTGATGGCCGCTCGCTGTGCCGTACCATTCGCAGCCGAGGCAAGCTGGATCCGATTTTTGTGCCAGATAGCAAGACCTTACCGTCAGTTTTAGCCAATGTCCTACAAGATGGTGACCTGGTGCTGACGCAAGGTGCGGGCGATATCGGCAAAGTAGCAAGAGAATTGGCGGCGTTCGAGCTGAACATTGAGCGTATGCAAAATGCGTAATCGCGTTGCATTCTTGTGTCTCATGGTGAATTAAGTCCGTTTGAATACCGAATTTCTGTATTTGAGTATTTGATACTTTTTAACACCTCAGTATAATCCAAAGGTTAAAGTCAGTGCTTTTGCCTCTATTGCGAAATGAAATAGGGAAACAATTTGCCAGTCGCCAACAGGATCAACGGACTTTGATAAACAGCGTGTTAGCCGAAGGCCGTCGAATATCCAGTTCACCACTAGTCAAACAGCATGCCGTTGGAGGTAGCTTTTTCCTGGTGGTGTTGTTGTTGATTGGTTTTTTGTTGTATTCGACGATCAGTTGGATGTGGGATGAGCAGCGTCTGCCACTCTCTAAAATCGTTTTGCAAGGTGATTTACAATACGTGTCAACGCGGGATGTTCAGCGTTCGTTTGCTCGCTTAGAGCACATCGGTACCTTTATGTCTCAGGATATCGATGCGCTGCAAAGCAGTGTGCAGTCCATTCCTTGGGTTGCACATGCATCCATTCGGAAACAGTGGCCTGACACGATAAAAGTGTTCTTAACGGAGCACCAAGTGCAGGCTATATGGAATGGCAATGCCTTACTTGATGACGATGGCATCGTTTTTGACGGTGATATCGGCGTGGTGAAAGGCGAGCACGTGAAGTTGTATGGCCCAGATGGCAGTGCTCCGGAAGTGTTAAACGTCTGGCGAGAATATAACGCACAGTTTCAGAACATCGGTCGTAACATCTCGTCGTTACTGCTGAATGAGCGTCGTGCCTGGCAGATTATTCTGGATAACGGCATTCGCTTGGAACTGGGTAAAGAGTCGTTGGACGAACGGATAGCACGGTTTTTTCTACTGTATAAGCAGTTGGGCAATGACGCTGATAAAGTCAGCTACATTGACCTCAGATACGATACAGGCGCCGCAGTAGGTTGGATCTCAGAACAAGAGTTAGCACAAGAGAATAAAGATGACTAAAACTGCTAATGACAACATCATTGTTGGTCTGGATATCGGCACCGCCACCGTATCAGCTTTAGTGGGAGAAGTTCTCCCTGACGGTCAGATAAACATTATCGGTGCGGGCACCAGTCCTTCCCGAGGCATGGATAAAGGTGGCGTGAACGATCTGGAATCGGTTGTGAAATCGGTTCAGCGTGCCATTGACCAAGCAGAATTGATGGCGGAATGCCAAATTAGCAATGTGTTTCTGTCGATTTCCGGCCGTCACATTGCCAGCCGAATTGAAAAAGGTATGGGAACTATTTCCGATGAAGAAGTGTCGCAAGACGACATGGATCGGGCGATTCATACCGCAAAATCAATCAAAATTGGTGAAGAGCAGCGAATTTTGCATGTGATTCCTCAAGAATTTACGATTGATTATCAAGAAGGCATTAAAAATCCTTTAGGATTATCAGGTGTGCGAATGGAAGTCAGCGTACATTTGATTACTTGCCACAACGATATGGCAAGAAACATCATTAAAGCCGTAGAACGTTGCGGATTAAAAGTTGAACAGTTAGTGTATTCAGGGTTGGCGGCAAGTAATGCCGTGATCACTGAAGATGAGCGCGAACTTGGTGTGTGCGTGATCGATATTGGTGCTGGGACAATGGATATTGCCGTCTGGACCGGTGGCGCACTGCGACATACCGAAGTCTTCTCTTATGCGGGCAATGCCGTCACCAGTGACATCGCGTTTGCTTTCGGAACTCCCGTGAGCGACGCCGAAGAGATCAAAGTGAAATATGGCTGCGCGCTGAGTGAGTTAGTAAGCAAGGATGATACGGTTAATGTTCCGAGTGTGGGTGGGCGCCCATCACGCAGTTTACAACGACAAACCTTGTCGGAAGTGATTGAGCCTCGCTACACTGAGTTAATGGGGCTGGTGAATCAGACCATTGACTCGGTACAGGAAACACTGCGTAAAGACGGCATCAAGCACCACTTGGCTGCCGGCATTGTCTTAACGGGCGGTGCAGCGCAGATTGAAGGATTAGTTGAGTGTGCGGAGCGTGTGTTCCGCAACCAAGTCAGAGTTGGCAAACCTCTTGAGGTGAGTGGCCTGACGGATTACGTTAAAGAGCCGTATCATTCTACGGCAGTTGGTTTACTTCATTACGCAAGAGACAGTCAAATTAACGACGATACTGAATATCAAGAGCCAAAGCGCCAATCAATGTCGGGCTTATTGGGTCGTTTGCGTAACTGGATACAAAAAGAGTTTTAACCTGAGTTGCAGGAAAAACGGAGATAACACATGTTTGAACCGATGATGGAAATGTCTGACGATGCTGTAATTAAAGTCGTTGGGGTTGGTGGTGGCGGTGGTAACGCCGTAGAACACATGGTGCGTGAATCCATCGAAGGCGTGGAATTCATCAGTATCAATACAGATGCGCAAGCACTTCGTAAAACCAGCGTAAGCACAGTCATTCAAATCGGCGGTGATATTACTAAAGGTTTAGGTGCGGGTGCGAATCCGCAAGTTGGACGTGACGCAGCTCTCGAAGATAAAGATCGAATTAAAGAAGTGCTGATGGGTGCCGATATGGTATTTGTCGCCGCTGGTATGGGTGGTGGCACCGGTACTGGTGCTGCTCCTGTGATTGCGGAAGTGGCTAAAGAACTCGGTATCCTGACGGTTGCTGTTGTCACTAAGCCATTCAGCTTCGAAGGTAAAAAACGTCTTTCGTTTGCGGAACAAGGTATTGAAGAGCTGTCGAAACATGTCGACTCTTTGATCACCATCCCGAACGAAAAACTGCTGAAAGTACTGGGTCGTGGTATCACTTTGCTTGAAGCCTTTGCCAGCGCGAACGACGTGCTTAAGAACGCAGTACAAGGTATCGCAGAACTGATTACTCGTCCGGGCATGATCAACGTCGACTTTGCAGACGTACGTACTGTGATGTCGGAAATGGGTCACGCCATGATGGGTAGCGGTGTTGCGAAAGGTGAAGACCGTGCTGAAGAAGCGGCAGAAATGGCGATTTCAAGTCCACTTTTGGAAGACATCGACCTCGCTGGCGCTCGCGGCGTACTGGTGAATATCACGGCTGGCTTGGATATGCGCCTGGATGAATTCGAAACTGTCGGTAATACTGTTAAAGCGTTTGCTTCTGACAATGCGACCGTGGTGATCGGTACATCTCTGGACCCAGACATGGCAGACGAGATTCGCGTAACGGTTGTTGCAACGGGTATCGGTAACGAACGCAAACCAGATATTACGTTGGTGGCAGGCGGTAAAGCGAAGCCAGTGCAAGCAACTCAACCACAACAAACCGTTGCTCCGGCAGCCAAAGTGGAAGAGAAAGCGGCACAACCTTTGCAAGAAAGAGTTGAAGTGAAAACACAGCCGGCACCGGCCGCGTCAAGCAGCTCTTCCTCTGCAAGCCAAAGCACTGCGCCTAAGCAAGAGAAAGAGAGTGGATACCTTGACATCCCTGCTTTCTTGCGTCGTCAGGCTGATTAAGATCTCGCCACAATTTGACACTGTTCAAAATTCTGGTAGGATGTCGGTCGGTAACTTTACCGGCCGAGCTTTGTGGCATCGATTTAGAGGCAAGTAGATGATCAGACAACGTACACTGAAAGAAATAGTGAAAACAACTGGGGTGGGCCTTCACTCTGGTCGTAAGGTCACGTTAACTCTTCGCCCAGCTGCTGCAAACACTGGTATTATTTACCGTCGTACCGACGTAAACCCACCTGTGGAC
>NZ_ACZP01000005.1 GCF_000176175.1 Vibrio furnissii CIP 102972 | reverse complement strand
GCAACTTTCTCCGCGTTTACAACGATGATGTAATCACCAGTGTCAACGTGTGGAGTGTATTCAGCTTTGTGTTTGCCACGTAGGCGAGATGCAATTTCACTTGCTAGACGGCCAAGAGTTTTACCTTCAGCGTCTACAACGTACCAGTCGCGTTTTACAGTTTCTGGTTTAGCAACGAAAGTTTTCATGCTAATAATAACCCGTTTAATCAAATTTACACTTAAAGGAGCATACGCTCCCACTGTCTAAGAGCCCAGTCATCACCCCTTCGAGTGGGTGGCACTCTCGGCCTTAAAAAAGACCTGCAGTAACGGTGGGTCGCAGGATTATAGAGAAGAGCGCGGAAAAAATCACCTCTTTTTGCATAAATTCACAAATTTTTTCGCCCGTGATTGATGACAAAAATTTTGTGGTTACACCAGATGCTCTTTGGCGAGATAATCGCGGCTCTGCATTTCAATCAGCCTTGACTGACAACGTCTAAACTCAAATTCCAACTGACCGTGGGTATAAAGCGATTCCAGTGCTACTTCTGCGGAAATAATCAGTTTCACGTGTCGCTCATAAAATTCATCGACTAATGCGATAAAACGACGCGCTGCGTCATCTAAGGTGCGATCCATTTGTTTCACATCCGCCAAGAGCACGGTGTGGTACAAACGCGACATTTCGATATAGTCATTTTGACTGCGCGCAGTTTGACACAACTGAGCAAATGACGCGTGCAGCACGCCATCACTGGCTTCAATCACACTGAGCTTGCGACGATTCACCTCGATTTCATTGACGTTCGGTTTCTCATGCCCCACCAACTGACTGTAGTACTGACTCAAATTCGCCCGCGCCTGCTCATCAAGTGGATAATGGTAAATTTCCGCTTGCTCAAGCGTGCGTAATCGGTAGTCGACACCACTATCGACATTCAGAATATGGCAGTTGGCTTCAATTAAGGCGATAGCCGGTAGAAAACGCGCCCGTTGTAACCCGTTGCGATAGAGGTCGTGCGGTGGAATGTTTGATGTCGCCACCAACACTACGCCACGACGGAACAAGGCTTGAAACAACGTGCCCAAAATCATCGCATCGGTAATATCAGACACAAAAAATTCATCGAAACAGATGATCACCGCTTCGCGGCTGAACTTGTCGGCCACCACCTCAAGCGGATCACTGGTTTCGCCCAGTAATCTGAGTTCATCGTGCACGCGATACATAAAACGGTGAAAATGGACCCGCATCTTACGTTCCGTGGGCAGTGCGTCATAAAAGGTATCCATGAGATACGTTTTGCCACGCCCCACGCCGCCCCAAAAATACAGTCCTTTGGGCGGGATAGGACGCTCCACCTTTTTCCCGAGTAATTTTTGCCAGCGAGAAGGTCGTACCACTGGTGTGTCGAGGAATTCGATCAGTTGATGATACAGCGCATCCAACCCATCGACGGCTCGCGCCTGAGCGTCATCTCTTTGAAAATCCGATCGTTTTAAATCTTGTTCGTATCGTTGCTTCGGTGTCATGAGTGTCTACTGCAAAAATGAAGGGCAAAAAACTGACGTTGAAAGCACATGCTTTTTGCTTTATCCGCCAACAGTCTCATAGTAACATGTCCCTTGAACATGTGTAACCAACCAGTGAAAAACATGTTAAATAACAACAATAAGGAGCAGTTATGCCTTGGATTTACGCCATTGTGGGCTTGCTAGTGGGGATTGTTGCAGGGATCGTTATTGCTCGCCTGACCACCCCGCAGTACAAGACGCAAAAGTCCCTACAAAAAGACTTGGACAGCGCCAAATTTGAAATTGAACAGCATCGCCAAGAGCTGGCTGATCATTTCGCTCAGGCGGCTGAAATGCTGGATACGCTCGGTAAGGATTACACCAAACTTTACCAACACATGGCCAAAACCTCGTCTGAGCTATTACCGAATTTGCCAGAGCAAGATAATCCGTTTGTGAAGAAAATTGCGCAGCACAAAGAAAATGAAGCCGCAGGCAACGCAGACGAATCGTTCGAACAGCCACCGAAAGACTACGCGCTGGGTGCAACAGGTCTGCTGAAAACAGAAGAGAAAGCGATCATTCACTCTTCCGAAGTGGTCAACGCGAAAGCGAGTTAATTTAATCCACGGTTGAATCATCGACCACTGAACTTTGCAAAGGTTTTTGAGTCATAACTCTCACTGAGTCTGTTGAAAATTTATATTTTGTAACAAATATATCTGTAACCAGGCGTTAATCTATGAGGAGTTTTATGATGAAAAAACCTTTGCTTGTCTTAACCGCTCTGTCTCTAAGCTTAAGTTCCATCATCACCCCCTTGCCGGCCTCTGCCGCGCTACCTCTCTCCGTGAGTGGAGAGCAAGTTCCGAGTTTGGCACCCATGCTGGAAAAGGTCACCCCGGCCGTGGTCAGCATTGCGGTTGAAGGTACTCAAGTCTCTCGTCAACGTATTCCCGATCAATTCCGGTTCTTCTTTGGCCCGGATTTTCCAACGGAGCAACTGCAAGAACGTCCGTTCCGTGGCTTGGGCTCAGGCGTTGTGATTAATGCTAAAAAAGGCTACGTCGTGACCAACTATCACGTCATCAACGGCGCGGAAAAAATCCGAGTTCAGTTGCATGATGGTCGTGAATACGACGCAGAACTGGTTGGCGGCGACCAAATGTCCGACATCGCCCTGCTCAAACTGGAAAAGGCGAAAAATCTCACGGAAATTAAGATTGCAGATTCGGATCAACTGCGCGTCGGCGATTTTGCCGTGGCGATCGGTAACCCATTTGGCCTTGGCCAAACCGTCACTTCCGGGATCGTTTCTGCGCTCGGTCGCAGCGGCCTGAATATCGAAAACTTTGAGAACTTCATTCAAACGGATGCAGCCATCAACAGCGGTAACTCCGGTGGTGCCTTAGTCAACCTCAACGGCGAACTCATCGGGATCAACACCGCCATTCTGGGCCCCAATGGCGGCAACGTCGGTATCGGTTTTGCGATCCCATCCAACATGATGAAAAACCTCGCCGATCAGATTCTGGAATTCGGTGAAGTGAAACGCGGCATGCTTGGTGTTCAAGGGGGCGAAATTACTTCTGAGCTGGCGGACGCATTGGGTTATGAATCCAGCAAAGGCGCATTTGTCAGTCAGGTCCTCCCTGACAGCGCCGCAGATAAAGCCGGGCTCAAAGCTGGCGATATCATCATCTCTGTGAACGGTAAGAAAGTCGAAACCTTTGCCGAATTACGCGCCAAAGTGGCCACATTGGGCGCAGGTAAAACCGTGACACTGGGTGTGATTCGCGACGGAAAAGAGAAGAACTACGAAGTGACCTTGGGCGAGCAAAGCAACAACAAGACCAAGGCCGACAAACTGCACCAAGGTCTGAGCGGGGCTGAACTGAGTAACACCACCGCCAGCGATGTGATTCAAGGAGTGAAAGTCACCAGCGTAGCGAAAGACTCTCCCGCAGAAGGCTATCAACTGCAAAAAGACGACATCATTATTGGTGTGAACCGTAAACGCGTGAAAAACATCGCCGATTTACGCGCCATTCTGGAGAAAAGTCCGAACGTGCTGGCGTTGAATATTCAACGAGGTGACCGCACCATTTATCTGGTTGTGCGATAAACACGAGACTCGTCGCTTGAGAAAAGGGCAGCATTGTTACGCTGCCCTTTTGTTATTCGGTAAGGTAATGCTATTCTTCGAACTCGTTACAGATTCGTATCATCCTAATTTATCGATGCGTAACGTTCATTCGTCAGTTCGTTGAGTAAGTGGTTGGAAACTATATGCTGAAATTTCTGGTTCGTTCAGTCGGACTTGGGCTGGTCACGGCAGCGGTCGTGATTGCGGCCGTGCCATCGTTGCGCAGCCATGTGATGCCCGAAAAAAGTGCGCAACCAGCCAATTTCGCCTCTCTTCAAATCTCATTTAATGAGGCCGTCCGCCGCGCAGCACCTGCGGTGGTAAACATCTATAGCCGCAAATATTCAGAAAGTGATAAAACCAAACTGTCGACACAGGGGCTGGGCTCTGGCGTGATCGTTAGTGAAAAAGGCTACATCATTACCAACTATCACGTGGTCGCTCAGGCGGATCAAATCATCGTGGCATTACAAGATGGGCGCGTTGCCGCTGCGCAATTGGTGGGCAAAGATCGCCGTACCGACATCGCAGTGCTGCGCGTCGAAGGGACAAACCTGCCCATCATTCCACAAAACCCGAACTATCAAGCCAAAGTCGGTGATGTTGTGCTTGCGATCGGGAACCCATATAACCTCGGTCAAACCACTACTTTTGGTATCATTTCCGCAACCGGCCGCTCATCGATCAGTGCCGATGGTCGCCAAGCGTTTATTCAAACCGATGCAGCCATCAACGAAGGGAACTCCGGCGGGGCACTGGTGAATACGCAAGGGGAATTGGTAGGCATCAATACCGCCTCATTTCAACAAGCAACGGAAATGGAAACCTATGGGATTTCTTTTGCGATCCCGTTCACTTTGGCCAGTAAAATCATGGATAAGATCATCGCCGATGGCCGTGTGATTCGCGGGTACATTGGCGTCGATGGCCAAGACATCAACGCAGTCACCTCACGCCTGCTTGGCAGCGAACACATTGGTGGCATTGTGGTGTTGGGTATCGACCCGAATGGGCCAGCATCGCGTGCGGGCTTCCAAGCGCGAGACATTATCCTGAAAATTGATGGACAGAAGATCAACGGCCGTCAAAGCGTGATGGATACGGTCACAGATCTGCGTCCAGGAACCGTGGTGAACTTCACGCTGCTGCGTAAAGGCGAAGAGATCACGTTACCCGTGACCATTGCGGAGGATTCGCGCGAGTAGTCGGTTCGCTTCACAACCAACAGCCCCGTAACCACGCGAGACTCTCAATCCCAATTAAAAGCACGGTTCCATTTCAAAACACCATACTCAATTGAAAACCCCATCATTCAGACACAAAAAAGCGGAGCCCATGGGCTCCGCTTTTTCATGAGAACGCGAGTTCTAGCATTATTTCTTAGCAAGCTTCTCTTTGATACGAGCTGCTTTACCAGATAGTTCGCGTAGGTAGTACAGTTTGGCACGACGTACTGCACCACGGCGTTTAACTTCGATGCTAGCCACTACTGGAGAGTGAGTTTGGAACGTACGCTCAACACCTTCACCGTTCGAGATTTTACGAACTGTGAATGCTGAGTGTAGGCCACGGTTACGAATTGCGATTACAACGCCTTCAAAAGCCTGTAGACGCTCACGGTCACCTTCTTTTACCTTAACTTGTACAACAACAGTGTCACCTGGTGCAAATTGAGGTAGGTCTTGCTTCATTTGCTCTTCTTCAAGAGCCTTGATGATGTTACTCATTGTCTAAATTCCTAGAATAAACTGATACTAAATTTAATAGGTTACTGGGTCTGGGTCTCTTTAATGTACTCAGCCAGTAATTGTTCCTGTTCGTCAGTCAGAGCTAGGTTTTCCAGGAGCTCTGGTCTTCTCAGCCAAGTTCGGCCTAGCGACTGTTTCAGTCGCCAACGACGAATGTCCTCGTGGTTTCCAGATTTCAGCACCTGAGGCACCTCTTTTCCATCCAACACTTCTGGACGCGTATAGTGCGGACAATCCAACAAGCCATTGGCAAAAGAATCTTCTTCTGCCGACGCAAAATCACCGAGTACCCCCGGAATAAACCGAGAGACCGAATCAATTAACGTCATGGCTGGGAGCTCCCCACCCGTCATCACAAAGTCGCCAATTGACCATTCTTCGTCAACTTCAGACTCAATGATGCGCTCATCTACCCCTTCGTAGCGGCCACAGATGAGAAGCAGGTTCTCATGTGTTGCCAGCTCTTCGACCCCTTGCTGATCGAGTTTTCGACCTTGAGGAGAAAGATAAATGACTTTCGTCTTTCCCGGTGCCGCCTGTTTGGCTGTCTGAATGGCATCCCTTAAAGGTTGAACCATCATTAACATGCCAGGGCCGCCACCGTAGGGTTTGTCATCGACAGTGCGACGTTTGCCATGAGTGAAATCACGAGGATTCCAAGTCTCAATGGACAACACCCCTTTTTTTACCGCTTGACCTGTTACTCCGAAATCGGTAACGCTGCGGAACATTTCAGGAAATAGGCTAATGACGCCAACCCACATGTGTTCTCTGCCTTATCGATTCAGAATTAAAACGCAGGATCCCAGTCAACTTCGATCCGTTGAGCCGTGCGATCAATGTTTTTGATCACTTGCTCTTCAAGGAACGGAATCAATCGTTCCTTTTGGCCAAAAGCATCTTTTAGATTCGCCTTCACCACGAGAACATCGTTCGAGCCAGTTTCTAACATGTCGACAACTTCACCAAGGTTGTAGCCTTGTGTTGTCACCACTTGCATACCGAACAATTCACGCCAGTAGAACTCATCTTCTGACAATTCAGGTAGTGATGCAGGGTCAATCGCGATTTCAAAGTTAGTCATCAGGTTCGCATCTTCTCGAACATCAAGTCCTTGAAGTTTTGCCACCATACCTTTGTTATGGCGTTTCCAGCTTTCTACTTTGTACTCGACCCATTCGCCTTTATGGTTCACAAACCATGGGCTGTAATCAAAAATGCTCTCAGCATCGTCTGTATAGGAAAAAACCTTAAGCCAACCACGAATGCCATAAGAAGCACCAAACTTACCTACAACAATTTTTTCGTCTTGCTTGCTCATTGTTTCTTTACCTTTCATCGACATAAACTAGTGCTACTTACTAAGTAAGAATTAAGCCGCTTTTTGAGCGTCTTTAACTAGCTTAGCTACGCGATCTGATACAGATGCGCCTTGTGAAACCCAGTGGTTCACGCGCGCTAGATCTAGGCGTAGGCCTTCTTCTTGACCTTGAGCAGTTGGGTTAAAGAAACCAACTTTCTCAATGAAACGGCCAGTTGAAGAGTTGCGGCTGTCAGCAACAACGATTTGATAGAATGGACGCTTTTTAGCGCCGTGACGTGCCAAACGAATGGTTACCATGTCGTCCTCTTTGCTTTCTCAAAAATAAAATTAACCCCAAAAACCGTTGTTCTAAAACAGTTTGGGGTCTCGTGCCAAAATAAAGCCTCGGAATTTTACTCTTATTCCGAGGCATTGCAAGGGTTTTAGCTATTTTTTCACCACCAAAAGTGGGGGCAAATTACCGTGAGCATGTTAACAGTTTGAAAACTTAGTCATCAAAACTTTCGGTGCTCACCTGCATGCTTAACGACCGAAAAATCCGCCGCCGAAGCCGCCACCGCCGCCCATCATGCCTTGCATGTTTCGCATCATGCCTTTCATGCCGCCTTTTTGCATTTTCTTCATCATCTTCTGCATCTGCGTAAATTGCTTCAGCAGGCGGTTGACGTCTTGAACTTGCGTGCCTGAACCAGCGGCAATGCGTTTTTTACGCGAGCCTTTGATGAGGTCGGGGTTTTGGCGCTCTTTCATGGTCATGGAGCTGATGATGGCTTCCATCTGCTTAAACATGCGGTCATCAACTTTGTCTTTGATGTCCGATGGCAGTTGCGACATGCCCGGCAGTTTATCCAACATGCCCATCATGCCACCCATGTTTTGCATCTGGCCCAGTTGTTCGCGGAAGTCTTCCAAATCGAAGCCTTTCTTCTCTTTGAATTTCTTCGCCAGTTTCTCGGCTTTTTCTTGGTCGACATTGCGTTGCAGATCTTCAATCAGCGACAGAACGTCACCCATGCCCAGAATACGTGACGCCACGCGATCCGGGTGGAATGGTTCCAGGGCGTCGGTTTTCTCACCCACACCAAGGAATTTGATCGGTTTGCCCGTGATATAACGCACAGACAGCGCAGCACCGCCACGGGCGTCACCATCGACTTTCGTCAGAATCACACCGGTTAAAGGCAGCGCGTCGCCAAACGCTTTCGCAGTATTGGCCGCATCCTGACCGGTCATCGCATCGACCACAAACAGCGTTTCAACTGGGTTGATCGCTTTGTGCAGATCTTGGATTTCGCCCATCATCTGCTCGTCAATCGCCAGACGACCCGCGGTATCGACAATCAGTACGTCAAAGAATTTTTTCTTCGCGTGATCAATCGCTGCATTGGCAATATCAATGGGTTTTTGATCCGGCGAAGAGGGGAAGAAATCCACGTCTAAATCGTTCGCCAGGGTTTCCAACTGTTTGATTGCCGCAGGGCGATAAACGTCGGCAGAAACCACCAGCACTTTTTTCTTATCGCGCTCTTTCAGCAATTTTGACAGTTTGCCGACCGATGTGGTTTTACCCGCACCCTGCAAACCCGCCATCAGAATCACGGCCGGTGGCTGAGCCGCTAGGTTTAGCGCTTCATTCGACTCCCCCATCACCGCTTCAAGTTCACCGCGAACGATCTTGATGAATTCCTGGCCAGGTGTCAGGGATTTCGAAACTTCAACACCAACCGCTTTCTCTTTGACGCGGCTGACAAATTCACGTACGACCGGTAACGCGACGTCTGCTTCCAGCAGCGCCATACGCACTTCGCGTAACGTCTCTTTAATGTTGTCTTCTGTAAGACGACCTTTACCGCTGATATTTTTCAGCGTTTTGGACAATCGATCCGTTAAATTTTCAAACATCTTTTTCTCTTCGCGATAAGGCGATTCATATCGGTGAGTATACCTTAGCCAAATGAATAGGCATACCCATTGCGCGGTTGCATCCACGTTTCTTTATTAGATTGGGCTTCATCGCGATATCTCAACTCTCGAAATCGATCACGATCCGGCATAGCTCATTGGGGTTATGCAGGGTATAATTCGCCACTTCAATCACCATTTATGTGAGAAGCATGGATAACTTAATCGCTATCGTTGCCGCCATCTTGTATGCACTGTCCATCGCGACGATCGTACCGGGCTTGGCCAACCAAACAGGGATCAAAGCTAAAACGGTATTTATCAGTGCCGCGCTGGCGCTGCTTTTTCATGCCTGGCTATTGAGTGACCTCATTTTGCATGGCAGCGGTCAAAACTTAAGTATTCTGAACGTGGCCTCGCTGATCAGCTTTATCATTGCGCTGGTCATGAGCGTGGCGATGTTCAAAGCGCGTTTGTGGTTTCTGCTGCCGGTGGTGTACAGCTTCTCCGCCATTAACCTCTCTGCGGCGGCGTTTCTACCTGGGACGTTCATGACCCATCTGGAAAATGATCCCAAGCTGATGTTTCATATTTCTTTAGCACTCTTCTCCTACTCTACCTTGTCGATTGGCGCGTTGTACGCCTTGCAACTGGCTTGGTTGGATTACAAGTTAAAGAAGAAAAAAGGACTTACCATCAACCCGAACCTGCCGCCCTTGCTGATGGTTGAACGTCACCTGTTCAAAATTATTTTGATCGGTAACCTGCTTCTCACCGGCACCCTGATCACCGGTTTTGTGTTCGTTCAGGATATGTTCGCCCAAGGCAAAGCGCACAAAGGCATTCTCTCGTTTATTGCTTGGGTCGTGTATTCCATTTTGTTGTGGGGACACTATCAGAAAGGCTGGCGCGGACGTAAAGTCACTTGGTTCGCCGTGGCCGGGGCAACCTTGCTCACGCTGGCGTACTTTGGCAGCCGATTTGTCAGAGAGATTATTCTGCGCTAAGGTCAACGAATTAGACCTGAATCGACATGAACACCCCCGCCTGGGATAGGCCTTTATTTACCGAAAACTGTTATAAGGAAAACAAGCGTTTTGGACGACATATCAACGGGTATCTTATTTGCGCTACTCGCGTGTCTTATTATTATTTCCGCCTATTTCTCGGGTTCAGAAACCGGCATGATGTCGCTGAACCGCTACCGCCTGAAACACTTGGCGAACACGGGACACAAAGGCGCCAAACGCGTTGAAAAACTCCTTGGCCGCCCCGACCGTTTGATCGGCTTGATTCTGATCGGTAATAACCTCGTTAACATTTTAGCGTCGGCGATTGCGACCATTTTGGGGATGCGTCTGTACGGGGATATCGGCGTGGCCATTGCCACCGGTGTGCTCACCTTAGTGATTTTGGTGTTTGCCGAAGTCACGCCCAAAACGCTGGCCGCGCTGTATCCAGAACGCGTCTCTTACGCCAGCAGCGTCCTGCTCTCGATTTTGATGAAGGTGTTGTCGCCACTGGTGGTGTTCGTCAACTTCATTACCAATGGATTTATTCGCCTGCTGGGGCTCTCTGCGCAACACGGAGGCGATGACCCGCTCAGCTCGGAAGAACTACGCACGGTGGTGAATGAAGCCGGTGGGTTGATCCCACGTCGCCACCAAGACATGTTGCTATCGATCCTCGATTTGGAACACGTCACCGTGAACGACATCATGATTCCCCGCAACGAGATCACCGGCATCAACATCAACGATGACTGGAAATCCATTGTGCGTCAGCTAACACACTCACCACATGGCCGCGTGGTGCTGTATCGCGATCACATTGATGAAGTGGTTGGCATGTTGCGTCTGCGTGAAGCTGCGCGTTTCGTGTTGGAGAAAAACGAATTCACCAAAGAGACCTTATTGCGGGCCGCCGATGAAGTGTACTTCATTCCAGAAAGTACCCCACTCAATGTGCAATTGCTCAAGTTCCAGCGCAATAAAGAGCGGATTGGCCTCATCGTCGACGAGTATGGCGACATCATTGGTCTCATCACGCTAGAAGACATTCTGGAAGAAATTGTCGGCGAGTTCACCACATCGATTGCGCCAAGTTTAGCGGAAGAGATTACCCCGCAAGGCGATGGCAGTTTCCTGATGGAAGGCAGTGCCAACATCCGTGACATCAACAAGAGCTTGAAGTGGAAATTGCCGACCGATGGTCCTCGCACACTCAACGGGTTGATTTTGGAACATCTGGAAGAAATTCCAGCCAGTCACCTGAGTGTCAAAGTTGCTGGTCATCCGATGGAGATCGTCGAACTCGAAGAAAACCGCATCAAACTGGTTCGAGTCTACCCGCGTAAAACGAAGAAAGCGTAAGCGCCCACATTCAGCATCCACAAAAAAGGCTTGGTCATCCCAAGCCTTTTTTATTACTCGAATTTTCACTCGCAATGGTTACGCTCAGTAATCGTTACGCGCAGCTTTAGTGCACTTTCAGCTCATTAAGCATCGATTCGGGCAACGCCAGTTCATCATTCTTGTTGACCTGAATGCCTGCGGTAATCACGGTTTCAGCAATCGCTTTGGCTTCATTCAGGGAGTGCATCGCTGCGGTGCCGCACTGGTATTCGTTCAGCTCAGGAATTTGATCCTGGCTTTCGACACTCAATACGTCTTGCATCGACGCCAACCAAGCGGCGGCGACTTGCTCTTCGCTTGGCGCACCAATCAGGCTCATGTAAAACCCGGTGCGACATCCCATCGGCGAGATGTCGATAATTTCCACGTTCGCGCCATTGAGGTGCGCACGCATAAAGCCAGCGTACAGATGCTCCAGCGTATGAATCCCTTTCTCGGACAGAATGTCTTTGTTTGGCATGGTGAAACGCAGGTCAAACACCGTAATGGTGTCGCCTTTCGGCGTTTGCATGGTTTTCGCAACACGCACAGCCGGTGCGTTCATGCGAGTGTGGTCGACGGTAAAACTGTCTAATAATGGCATTGTCCTTTCTCCATTGCATGCCAGTTCAGAAAAACCAGCTTCGATTGTCTTCTAATTCCTGACGGCACTGTTTGAGCTGCCATCCATAGTCTTTTGCCTGTTGCTCGACTTTACGAGCCACCTTGATCAAGGCCGGTTTTGACTGGTAGCTTTTACGCTTAAAGCCGCCTCGACCTTCATGATAGGCGAGATATTGATGATAGGTATCCCATTTCGAGATCCCAAGCGTTTTTTGTGTTTCGCTGGTATACCAGCCAATAAACATTAACGAATCATCAAAATTGGTTCGCGAGCCACCGTGGTCGGTCGCGCGTTGAAAATCTTCCCAAGCAGGATCTTGCGCCTGCGCATAGCCATACGCACTGCTGACTCGGCCCCAGGGAATAAACCCTAATAGGTAATCTTTGGGCGGTTTGGCATCGTGGCGAAAACTGCTCTCCTGCTTGATGATCGCCATCGCAATCTGAATCGGCGTGCCCCACGCGTCATTCATCGCCACCGCATCGTCATACCATTGCGGCTTTTCTCGAAAAATGTCACACAGATTGCTTTGTTGGCTTGGTGGTGTGGTCGCACACCCCGCCAAAAGCAGGAGTGTGCTCACCGAAAGCCATTTCGCCTTTGTTGCCATGTTATTTCAGATAGGCAAAGTAGTGTTCAAGAAACGCATCAAAGCTCTGTTGGTCTTGCTGCTCAAGCTGCTGCTGAGCGGCAACCGAGCGCACAACTTCCTCTTCCATGAGCGTCGCGGAGTACACTTTGTATTGATGGTTCAAGTTCTGTTCGCGGTATTTCAAGCCCAGTGCGCAGCCCGTTTTTCCAAGACCGCCATGTTCTTTGGTTAGCGCCAACGTCTGTGCTGACAACGTCCGTTCCGGATGATCGATCCAGCTTTCTAGCTCGCGACACACATCCTGATACGCACTGCCGCCATGCACGGAATCCATCAGTTCAGCAATCAGAGACAAATCAGCAAATACGCGTTTGGCCCAAGCTTGCAGCGACAATTTCTCGCCATGACAACCAATTTGCAGCTCCAGCCCTGGCTTGCGCCCTTCCAGCACCACTTTGCTCCAGTTATCACGCCAGCAAGCCAGTTCGCAATCGTCCATTGGATCCGAATCGGTCAATGCTGTCCACGTGAGGAACAGATCGAGGAAGCGGACTTGCTGCTCGCTGATGCCAATCGGACTAAATGGGTTCACATCCAGTGAGCGTACTTCAATGTATTCCACGCCGCCACGCGCCAGCGCTTCAGACGGTTTCTCGCCACTTTTCGCCACACGTTTTGGACGAATGGGCGCGTAGAGTTCATTCTCAATCTGCAGCACATTACTGTTGAGCTGACGGTATTCACCCGCCACTTTCACGCCAATCTCGGCAAACTCGTCAGACGGGGTGCGAATCGCCGCATTGAGTCCGGCGAGGTATTGCTCAATGCCATTAAATCCAATTTTAAGCACGCTTTGTGCGTGGTTGGTGTAACCCAAATCACTCAAACGCAAAGAGGTGGCATGCGGCAGATACAAGGTCTGCCCGATGTTCTCAAACGCCAACGACGTTTCACGCCCTTGAATGAATGACGAGCACAATGCCGGTGACGCCCCAAAGAAATAAGGGATCAACCAGCCAAAGCGGTAATAGTTGCGGATCAGCGCAAAATAGGCATCCGATTTAGTGGCCTGACGTTGTTCTTCTGATTGCTCACCATACAGGGCGTCCCAAAATGAGTCCGGGAAAGAAAAGTTGAAATGAACACCAGAAATGATTTGCATCAGGCTACCGTAGCGACGCTTCAGGCCGGTACGATAAAGGGTTTTCATGCGGCCAGAATTGGACGAGCCGTATTGAGCCAGCGTGATATCATCTTCATTGCCGACATAGCATGGCATCGACAATGGCCACAATTTTTCTTCACCGATTTTGCTTTGTGCAAAGTGGTGAATATCGGCCAACTGCGACATCAACGTCGGAACATCATGCGAAACCGGAGTAATAAACTCCAGCAGAGATTCAGCGAAATCCGTCGTGATCCAGCGATTGGTCAGTGCCGAACCCAGCGCGGTTGGATGAGGTGTTTGGGCAATCGCCCCCTCAGGAGTGTAACGCAGCGTTTCACGTTCAACACCTCGGCCAAACTGTTGAAACACTTCAGGTTGATGAGCAACTCGTTCAAGTCGCGCGGCAAAATTAGTCAAAATGAGATTCGCTTATAAATGTTATAAATCCAATGAAGCTGAGCTTAACCCGCCACGATAGAAGCAGGAGGCGGAACTTCGCCTCCTCTTTAATGTGTACTCTAGCGGATGATTTCAAGCTCTTCTACGGGAATAGTTAACTTTTCTAGTTGGGGTTTGAGCGATTTGGCATCACCCACAACAATGATTTGGTAGTCCGTTGGCACAAACCATTTTGCGGCCAGTTCATCCAATGTCGACTTATCCACGCTTTTGACGATGTCATTGCGCTGCTGCAGATAATCCTTATCCAAGCTGTAAGTCAGGATACTACTTAGGAGCTGCGCTTTCTGTGATGGCGTTTCATAACTGAGCGCATCTTGCTGGCCCACCGCCAAACGCAAGAACGTCATCTCTTCTTTTGTCAGCCCTTGCTGGCTAAATCGATCCATCTCTTTTTCCATTTCGACAATCGAAGGCACTGTGGCATCGGCGCGTACCTGCGCATTGAACACAATCGCCCCCACTTCTCGATTGCTGGCAAAGTAACTGCTGGCGCCGTAGGTGTAGCCTTTATCTTCACGCAGATTCTGGTTGATGCGACTGTTGAAATTCCCGGCCAAGTTAAAGTTGGCCAGTTGACTTAAATACAGCTCGCCAGTCGCGTCAAACGGCAGACCTCGACGCACCAAACGGACGATGGTTTGCGGCGCTCCCGGTTTATCAACGAGGTAGATTTTCTGCCCCGTCAGATTCGGCACCACTTGCGGGCGCAGCAATGGAGACGCTTCCCCTTGCCACTGAGCAAAGAATTGCAGCTGTTTACGCACGTCCCGTTTACCGATGTCGCCCACAACCACAATCTGCGCACCATGCGGTGTGTAGTATTGGTGATAGAAGTGCTTCACATCTTCGAGCGTCAACGCCGCAATGGATGCCTGCGTCCCATCACTGGCGCGCGCAAAAATCGAATCGCCGAACAGCACCTGACGCGTGGCTTGCGAAGCCAACCACCCTGGTTGCTGGTGTTGATACACGGTGCCTTGAATCATTTGCTGTTTGATGCGGTTGAAATCGTCTTTTCGAAATCCGGGTTTAAACAGCACTTCTTCAACCACAGCCATGGTTTCGGCTAGGTTCTTTTTCAAACTCGAAATCACAACGCTGGTTGAATAAGCATTGGCACTGACACTCACTTGCGAGCCCAATTGATCCAATTGGGCTTGAATCTGCTCAACGGTTCGCGTCGTCGACCCTTCTTCCAGCATGGCTGCCGTCAGATTCGCCAATCCTTCTTTCCCCGGTGCCACATGGCGCTCCCCTGCAGGCAGCTTGATCTCGACCAGCACGGTAGGTGTTTCGGTGGTCTGCGTGCCGAGAAGTTCTGCACCATTGTCGAAATAGATGTCATACAGCGGTGGCATGTGTGCTTGCACCGCTTCAGCCACTTTCGGCATCAATGAACGATCGAAATTGTCCTTCACTGCACGATAATGAAGATCACTGTCGCTGATCTTATGATACGTCGGCAAGGTGCGTGCTGGCGGCGTAAAGTTATCCGCTTGAACCGCCAGTTGCGTTTGACCTTTCGGCACGACGCTCAAGGTCACTTTATGCTGCCCTTCAAGGTAACGCTGATACGCCTGCGACACCGATTGTGGCGACACTGCACGTAATTCCGCGAGTTGCGTTTCGATGCGATCCGGTTGGCCGTAGAACGTTTGGTTACTGGCCAGTTGAGTCACTTTGCCTTGCACGCTTTCCAGCGCAAACACCGCATTGGCTTCCGCCATGCCGGTGATCTGCTCAAGGCGCGCTTTATCAACACCCGACTGTTTGAACTGTTGCAACGTCTGCATCAACTCGTGATACAACGGTTGAAGCTGCGCTTTGTCCCCCGAAGGCGCCATGGCATAAACGTAAAAATTACACGCCAATTCCGCACAATCTTGGAACGCGCCGGCATCGACCGCTTTTTGTGTTTTGACCAGATTCTGATACAACAAGCTGTTTGAACCACTGCCCAACACTTTGGCCAGTGCATCCAGTGAGGCCTGATCGCTTGCGCCGCGATAAGCCGTTGGCCAACCAATCACCACCATCGGTTGCTGAATGCGATCTTGCAGCGTCACAAAGCGATCTTCGGTCAAGGTAGCAGGTTGTTTGGGCGCATTGTCGACTTCAGGGCCTTGTGGAATCGAGCCAAAGTATTTGCTCACCCACGCCAGCGTTTTATCCACATCGATGTCACCACCAATGGTGAGCACCGCATTGTTCGGACCATACCAGCGGAGGAAAAACGCTTTCAGATCATTCACGTCGACTCGGTCGAGATCGTCAACATAGCCAATAGTTTGCCATGAATACGGATGACCTTCTGGGTACATGGCTTCACCCATTTTCTCCCAGATCAAACCATACGGACGGTTGTCGTAGTTTTGCGCGCGCTCGTTTTTCACCGTATCGCGCTGAATTTCAAATTTACGCTGCGATACCGCATCGAGCAAAAAGCCCATGCGATCCGATTCCAACCACAACACTTTTTCCAACTGATTCGACGGTACGGTTTCGTAGTAGTTGGTCCGGTCGCGGTTGGTGGTGCCATTCAGCGACCCGCCCGCTTCGGTGATAATGCGAAAATGTTGCTGATCGCCAACGTGCTTTGAGCCTTGAAACATCATGTGCTCAAAGAAATGCGCGAAACCCGATTTCCCGGCCACTTCGCGGGCAGATCCCACGTGATAAGTCACGTCCACATGCACTAGCGGATCGGAGTGATCCGGCGATAGAATCACCGTCAACCCATTATCAAGACGGTATTTGGAATACGGGATCATCACTTTTCCCGGTTGTGCGTCGACGGTTTCGACCAGCGACACTCCGGAAGGCAGAGAGGAGAAAAGCGACACCGGTGCCGATGTGGATGAGCAGCCATACAAGGCGATAAGAGAAACAGCACCAAACCAAAGTTTTCTCATGACTTCTCCTTAGAAAAAACCATAAAAGAGAGCAGCCAGCAGTGAATAACGTAATGCTTTACCAATCAGGATGAGTGTAAAGACGGGAAACCAATTCATGCGAAGCCAGCCAGCTGCCAGACAGAGCGGATCACCAATGATGGGTAACCAGCTCAACAGTAATGCCCAATAGCCGTGTTTATTCAGCCAGGCTAATGCTTTATGACCTTGTTTTTCGTGTTCAGTTCGATTAGGCAGCCACAAACCTAACCAATAGTTGGTCACGCCACCGAGGGTATTGCCCACGGTCGCGACCACGATCACCATCAACACGGAATATTGTTGCAGAGACAGCGTTGCCAATAACGCCGCTTCCGAGCCGCCCGGAAGCAACGTTGCACTCAAAAAGCCCCCGAGGAACAAAACCCAGAGGGCGGAGTTGGAAAACAACAGTGCCAGTTCGGTAAAGCCAGAGTTAAACCACTCTAGCATTGCATATCAAGCAACACCTTGCCCCGCGTGTGTCCGGACTCAATTTGAGTGTGCGCTTGCTGCACGTCGCTCATTGGATACACTTGCTGAATTTCGGTCTTCAAGAGCCCAACACTCACCATGTAGAGCATGGTGTTGAGTTGTTCTGGGTTGGGGTCAACCAGCATGCCAGTCGCCTCAAAGCCGAGCATTTTGGCTTTCTCGCAGATCAGTTCCGCACTCAAAGTCGGTACCGTCACCACACGGGCATGATCGTTCAGACATTTGAGCGCATCCAACGCTGCATCACCACCAACCAAATCGATCAGCACGTCCACTTGCTCTAAGCGTTGAGACACTGGCGCAAAGTTATAATTGATCGCGTGCGCGCCCAAAGTCGCCAGATAATCGAGGTTGCTTTCGCTGCATGTGGTATAGACTTCGGCTTTCGCTGCAATCGCGATTTGCACCGCCAAATGCCCCACACCACCGGCACCTGCGAGGATCAACACCCGATCGCCCTCTTTCACTTGGGCTTTATTGAGCGCCTGTGCCGCGGTCTGCCCCGCCAGAGGCAGCACCGCCGCAGCTTCAAGGGTCACGGCATCAGGAACAATGCTGAGCTCTTTTTCCGGCACGCACACATATTGGCTGTACCCACCGCCACGCAGTGGAAAACCAATAAAACCGGCCACATGAACCCCAGCTTTGAGTTCGCGAACGCCGTCACCCACGCTGACCACGGTGCCTGCAATATCGTAGCCCGGCACCCAAGGTAGATTGTCTTTGTTCTGCGCGGCTGCCCAGCCAAGACCGGCACGGGTTTTTACATCAATAGGGTTGATGCCTGAAAATGCCACTTTGACTAACACTTCGCCAGCCTGAGGTTCAGGTATCGCGGTGGTTTGAATCGCGAGCACTTCTGGCCCGCCAAACTGGGTGATTGCAATCTGCTTGTTGTCCATTTCCAAGGTCCCTATTGAGGCAAATAAAAAGGGATGCCGAAGCATCCCTTTGAATATATACCATTTTATTAGTAACCGTTAACTCTCAGTTCGCAATTTAACCAGAGATTAACCGACCAGCGCCAACAGCACCCCGGCCGCAACCGCCGACCCCAGCACCCCAGCCACGTTGGGCCCCATGGCATGCATCAGCAAGAAGTTCTGTGGATTGGCTTCCAAACCCACTTTATTCACCACGCGCGCCGCCATTGGCACCGCCGACACACCGGCCGCACCAATCAGTGGGTTGATGTCTTCTTTGGAGAACTTGTTGAGGATCTTCGCCATGATCACACCGCCAGCCGTCCCGATGCTGAACGCGACCGCGCCCAGCGCCAAAATGCCCAACGTTTCAAGGTTTAGGAATTTATCAGCCTGCAATTTTGAACCGACCCCTAAGCCCAAGAAAATCGTCACGATGTTGATCAGCTCGTTTTGCGCCGTCTTCGACAAACGCTCCACGACGCCCGCTTCGCGCATCAAGTTACCGAGACAGAACATGCCCACCAAAGGTGTCGCCGCAGGCAAGAACAAAATCGTCATCAATAACACCACCAAAGGAAAGATGATTTTTTCGGTTTTGCCAACGTGGCGCAATTGCGCCATTTTGATCTGACGTTCTTCTGGTGTGGTCAACGCTTTCATGATGGGCGGTTGAATGATCGGCACCAACGCCATGTAGCTGTAGGCCGCCACCGCAATCGCGCCCAACAGATCAGGCGAAAGCTGACTGGCAAGGAATATCGCCGTTGGGCCATCCGCGCCTCCGATAATCGCGATGGAGGAAGCGTCTGCCATGGTGAATTCCATGCCCGGCACGTAGTTCAACAAAATAGCGCCGAACAGGGTCGCAAAAATCCCCAACTGCGCTGCCGCACCTAACCATAACGTTTTCGGGTTCGCAATCAATGCCCCGAAATCCGTCATCGCCCCAACCCCCATGAAGATCAAGAGTGGGAAGACCCCTGACTCAATCCCCACGTGATAGACGTAGTACAGCAGACCACCCGGTTCAGTAAAACCAGCATTGGGAATGTTGGCCAACACAGCGCCAAACCCGATGGGCAATAGCAGCAAAGGCTCAAACCCTTTACGAATCGCCAAAAACAGCAGCAAGCCGCCCACCATGATCATGATGATCTGGCCGAGTTCGAAGTTTGCAATGCCTGTTTCAGACCATAAGGTGATTAATCCGTCCATGGTTCTTCCTTATGCCAAACTCAACAGAGGCGCACCAACCGTCACAGAATCCCCTTCTTTAACATGAAGATCCTGCACAACACCGCCGCGCGCCGCGCGAATTTCGGTTTCCATCTTCATCGCTTCCAGCACGATCAAAATGTCACCTTCGGCCACTTCGCTCCCGCTTTGCACATTGATTTTGAAGATGTTCCCCGCCAGAGGAGCCGGAACGGCTTCCGCATCCGATACAGTCTCAGCGGGTGCGGCAACCGGAGCCGCTTGGGTTGCTGCTGTAGGAGTCACTGAAGTGAGCTGACCTTGGGGGCCGACTTCAACGTTATATACCTGTCCATCAACGCGTACGCTGTAAGTTTCCACACCTCCGCTCGATGCCGATACGACAGGTGACGCTGCTGGCGCAGGTTCACAACCTGGAGCCGGCTCAAAAGCGTCCGGATTATGACGATTTTTCAGGAACTTGAGCCCTACCTGAGGGAACAAGGCATAAGTCAGCACGTCATCGGCCGTATCTTCAGCCAGTGAAATGCCGTCCGCTTTCGCTTTTTCTAGCAATTCAGTGGTCAAATGATCCATTTCGGCGTTCAGCAGATCCGCAGGACGACAAGTGATAGCGGCTTTCCCTTCAAGCACTTTGGCTTGCAGCTCCGCATTGACTGAGGCTGGTGCCGCACCATATTCCCCTTTGAGAACACCTGCAGTTTCTTTGGTAATGCTCTTATAGCGCTCACCGGTCAAGACGTTGATCACCGCTTGCGTGCCCACAATTTGCGAGGTCGGCGTCACCAAAGGAATAAAGCCCAAGTCTTCACGCACGCGAGGGATCTCTTTTAGAACCTCATCCAAGCGATCCGCGGCTCCTTGCTCTTTCAACTGACTTTCCATATTCGTCAGCATGCCGCCCGGCACCTGAGCAATCAGAATGCGTGAATCCACCCCTTTCAACTGACCTTCAAACTTCGCGTACTTCTTGCGTACGTCACGGAAATAAGCAGCAATCGGTTCCAGTTGTTCCAGCTGCAAATGCGTATCACGCGCCGTACCTTGCAGCATCGCCACCACGGTTTCCGTAGGGGTATGCCCGTATGTTTGACTCATCGAAGAGATGGCGGTGTCAAGAATATCAATGCCCGCTTCCACCGCTTTGATTGCCGTTGCGGTCGATAAACCTGTAGTGGCATGGCAATGCAGCGCTAGGGGCACAGCACAGGATGCTTTGATACGTGTGATCAGCTCTTCTGCCTCATACGGCTTCAGCAGCCCTGACATGTCTTTGATACACAGCGAATGGCAGCCGAGATCTTCCAAGCGTTTCGCCAAATCAACCCACGTATCCGCGTTGTGCACTGGACTGGTGGTGTAAGAGAGCGTGCCTTGAGCGTGCGCGCCGACATCAATCGTCGCTTTGACCGCTTGTTCGAAGTTGCGGACATCGTTCATGGCATCAAAGATACGGAACACATCCATCCCGTTGGTATGCGCACGTTCCACGAATTTTGCCACCACATCATCAGCGTAATGGCGATAACCCAGCAAGTTTTGCCCACGCAACAGCATTTGCATCGGTGTGTTCGGCATGGCCTGTTTGAGCGTGCGTAGACGTTCCCATGGGTCTTCCCCGAGATAACGAATGCAAGCGTCAAAGGTCGCGCCACCCCAAGTTTCCAGCGACCAGTAACCCACTTTATCCAGTTCAGCCGCAATCGGCAGCATATCGTCCAGACGCAGACGCGTCGCAAACAGTGATTGATGCGCGTCACGAAGGACGACATCGGTAATAGCGAGAGGTTTAGACATGTGTATAACTCCTTTTAATCCGGACTACTTCGACGCTGAAGTACGATACTGATGTACGGCAGCGGAAATAGCGGCGACAACCTGAGGACTCACAGCCGCAGAGGTGGGTTGCACTTTTTTCGCTGGGGTTGGTGCGGCGAACGATGGTGGCACTTCTTGTGGTGCCCATTTAGACATGCATCGAACGAGATAAACCAGAATGGTGAGGAATAGAAATACGACCGACATCCCCGTGATCATGAGGGTGGCCGCATCCACTAGCAGGCTTCCAATATTAGTCATGTTGCTTCCTTTCTTTGTCATCCTGACAACATATGCTGAGCATGAGCGACCATCTCACGCCAACATGTGAAACGAAATTATCAATTTTGGTGAAAAATTGTCAATTTTGTTCACTACACAGTTGTGCTCGGCACACACAATCGGTTGAAAATTCGTCACACAAATCACAAAACGTCGTGAAATGACCGACAAACGTTCTAACTTTTGTGGCGAATATGCCCAGATTAAAGAAGATTCAAAACGAAAATTGAGATGCAGTTAATAAAGTGGAAAAAATCCCTTTAAAACAATGAGTTGTAAAATATAGATAAACAAGATGATAATGAAATGTAAATAAAAAAGCCTCGCGAATGCGAGGCTTTGTAAGGATGGCGCGCTCGAGAGGATTCGAACCTCTGACCGCCTGGTTCGTAGCCAGGTACTCTATCCAGCTGAGCTACGAGCGCGCTATTTTCGATACCAAACAAGGGTGTTCAGGATCAGGGCATTACCCTTATTCACTGTATTCTTTCAAGAAGAAAGAATGGCGCGTCCGAGAGGATTCGAACCTCTGACCGCCTGGTTCGTAGCCAGGTACTCTATCCAGCTGAGCTACGGACGCGCAGGCTTGATTGTTTTCACAATCGACTCTTGAAAAATCAAGAGCTTATTAATAATGGCGCGCTCGAGAGGATTCGAACCTCTGACCGCCTGGTTCGTAGCCAGGTACTCTATCCAGCTGAGCTACGAGCGCGCTGTTTTCGATGCTAAACAAAACTGTTCAGGATCAGGGCATTACCCTTATTCACTGTATTCTTTCAAGAAGAAAGAATGGCGCGTCCGAGAGGATTCGAACCTCTGACCGCCTGGTTCGTAGCCAGGTACTCTATCCAGCTGAGCTACGGACGCGCAGGCTTGATTGTTTTCACAATCGACTCCTGATAAATCAAGAGCTTATTAATAATGGCGCGCTCGAGAGGATTCGAACCTCTGACCGCCTGGTTCGTAGCCAGGTACTCTATCCAGCTGAGCTACGAGCGCGCAGGGTGTGAAGTATATCACATTTTTGTTGTTTGAAAACAAAAATTTGCCCGAAGGCGAAGAAATGGCGGTGAGGGAGGGATTCGAACCCTCGATGCGGCTACAAACCGCATACTCCCTTAGCAGGGGAGCGCCTTCGGCCTCTCGGCCACCTCACCACGTTTCTTTTCCAAAACTTACGTTTCAGAATCTTCATATTCCCGAGAGAATATGGCGCGTCCGAGAGGATTCGAACCTCTGACCGCCTGGTTCGTAGCCAGGTACTCTATCCAGCTGAGCTACGGACGCGCATTTCACTTAATGTGCTAAATTAAGCGTCGCAAGAAATGGCGGTGAGGGAGGGATTCGAACCCTCGATGCGGCTATAAACCGCATACTCCCTTAGCAGGGGAGCGCCTTCGGCCTCTCGGCCACCTCACCGTCTTGCGGAGGCACATATTACGATTTACCAAAAATATGTCAAACACTTTCTTGGCAAAAATTGGAAAAAACTGCTTAACCGTTGGCTATTTAATCAAAGCGGTGTGAAATTACACTTTTATTAAAAACGGACACATGAAGCACAAAAAAGGCTGACAAAATTGCCAGCCTTTTCGTTGATAATTAGTAGTTGCCTGACGCAACGTTACCATTACCTTTTTCAGCTTGAATGCGCATGTAGATTTCTTCACGGTGCACAGAAACTTCTTTCGGTGCGTTCACACCGATACGTACTTGGTTACCTTTTACGCCCAGTACAGTTACTGTTACTTCGTCACCGATCATGAGTGTTTCGCCAACGCGGCGAGTCAAAATTAGCATTCTTTGCTCCTTGAGTAATCTCTGTATTATCTTGCAACTACGTTATTATCCACTAAAAGTTATATTTTCGTAAACTCTCTATTGCAGTCAAATCAGCCTAAAAATGCATGTTTAGGCTGAAAGTCCACGAGTGTTTCAGAATCGATATAAGCTTCGTGCAAAATATTTGCCGCTTCCTCAACGCAGTGCGGCGCAAGCATTAACATCAATGATTGTGAAGTCGTGGAGACATAATGTACATCGATGCCCTGTTCTGACAACAATGCACAAGAATGCTCCGCTAAGTCAGGCGCTTGCAGACCGACCGTAGTCAGTAAACTCACATGTTCACTATTACGGATTTTGTCGCTGAACACCAGATCCAACTTGGCACAGGCATCGCGTTTTATCACAACACCTGCCCATTCTGTCTTTTCGATCACATTCCAGACTTCTACACCTAGCATCTGACACTGTTTCATCAGGCTGGCTAATGAATCCTGTTCAACGGTCACCAAAGACATGTCACGTTGGATTGCCAGGCCACATACAGCTTGCGAACCTTGTTCGCCTTTAATCAAGCTGCCGTCGTTTACATCAAACGTCGACAGCACGCGCAGTGGAACCTGATTTTCCCAAGCATACTGAACACACGGCAGGTGCAGCACTTTCGCGCCTTTACGAGCCATTTCTTCCATCGATGGAAAATCAATGATGTCCAGTTTCTTTGCTTTGGGTACAACACGAGGGTCACATGTATAAACCCCATCAACATCAGTGAAGATTTGACATTCATCTGCGTTGAGCGCTCCGGCCAATGTCACTGCACTGGTATCCGAGCCACCACGACCTAAAGTGGTGATATCCCCATTTTCATTGATACCCTGAAAACCGGCTACAACAACAATCTGGTCTTGCGCCAGCAGTTCCGTAATCGTTCGTGTATCAATCGTTTTAATCGTCGCGTCATTGTGTTGATTATCCGTCACAATGTTCGCTTGAGCTCCGGTTAGAGAGCGAGCAGCATAACCCAGTTTATTCAGAGTCATCGCTACCAGTGCCATAGACACCTGCTCACCAGCAGAGAGCAAAACATCAAGTTCCCTAGCGGTTGGTACGCTATCCACTTGTTGGGCTAAACCCAGCAGTCGGTTGGTTTCTCCTGACATGGCAGAAACAACAACAACAACTTGATTACCATCATTTTTCGCTTTAATGATGTGTTCGGCGACAGTATGCATGCGCTCAATTGAGCCAACGGAAGTTCCACCGAACTTTTGCACGATAAGGGGCTTTTTCACCAGTATTCACCTTCCCAAGACCAAAGTCTCATTCGGACTAAACTGTTGCTCACCAACGAGTTGTCTATCAGTTTAGTAGTTACAAAAACAAAACCAAGCGGTTAATCGACTGTATGAAACTCACGCCAATTAAACCACTTGGTTGACCAGATAAAGTTACGCTCAATCAAAATTTGTCTTGATTGAGCGCTAATTATTTCAGTTTGTTATAGACGCTCAGCAATCCAAGCGTCTACAGACTCCAAGGCGGATGGCAATGCCGCTGCATCGCTACCACCGGCTTGAGCCATATCTGGGCGACCACCGCCTTTACCACCCACTTGCTGCGCAACCATGTTCACCAGTTCTCCAGCTTTCACTTTCGACGTCAGGTCCTTGGTTACACCGGCAATCAGGCCAACTTTATCGTCTGCCACGTTACCCAGCATGATGATGCCACTACCCAGTTGGTTTTTCAGTTCATCAACCATACCGCGCAGTGCTTTGTTATCCGCACCGTCAAGCTGTGCCACCAGCACTTTGACGCCAGCAATGTCTTTCACTTTGCTCGTCAGGCTGGCACTTTCTTTCGCCGCCAGTTTGTCTTTCAGGTGCTGAATTTCTTTTTCCAGACCTTTGGCTTTCGAGGCCATGTCAGCCACTTTGCTTTCAAACTGAGCGTGCTGGGCGTCAAGATAATCCAATGCTGCTTCACCCGTAACCGCTTCAATACGGCGAATGCCCGCAGCGATGCCGCTTTCCGAGGTGATCTTGAATAGACCGATATCACCGGTACTGCTGGCGTGAATACCGCCACACAGTTCAGTCGAGAAATCGCCCATGGACAACACACGCACCTGTTCGTCGTATTTCTCACCAAATAGAGCCATCGCGCCTTTTGCTTTCGCAGCGTCGATATCCATGATGTTGGTTTCAATACGGTGGTTGGTACGCACTTGTTCGTTCACCAGACGCTCAACTTCTTTCAGCTCAGCCGCAGAAACAGCTTCCAGATGAGAAAAGTCAAAACGTAGGCCTTCAGCGCGAACCAGCGAACCTTTTTGCGTGACGTGCTCGCCCAGAACGCGGCGCAGCGCAGCGTGCAGCAAGTGCGTCGCAGAGTGGTTCAGAGAAATCGCAGCGCGACGTTTCGCGTCGACGATCGCATGAACGGTATCGCCTTGAGCAAATACGCCTTCGGCCATCACGCCGTGATGCGCAATCGCGTTACCCAGTTTCTGAGTGTCGACCACGTGGAACACACCGGCGTCAGTTTTCAGCACGCCCGCATCGCCACATTGACCTCCCGATTCCGCATAGAATGGCGTTTCATTCAGCACGATGATGGCTTTATCGCCCGCAGACAAAGACGCCGCAGCTTGGCCTTCCACAAACATTTCTGTGATGGTGCTTTCACCTTGAGTCGCGCTGTAACCGCAGAACTCCGTTGCACCTTCCACTTTAATCAACTGGTTGTAGTCGGTACCGAAATGACCCGCTTCACGTGCACGTTGACGCTGCTCTTCCATCGCTGCTTCAAAACCAGCTTCATCAATGGTAAAGCCACGTTCACGTGCCACATCATTGGTCAAGTCTGCTGGGAAGCCGTACGTGTCGTACAGTTTGAAAACGGTTTCGCCATCCAGCTCAGTGCCTGACAGTGCATCAAGCGCTTCGTTCAGAATTGCCATGCCGCGATCCAACGTACGGCCGAAGTTTTCTTCTTCGATACGCAGAACTTTTTCCACAATCGCGTGCTGTTTCTTCAGCTCTTCACCCGCAGAACCCATCACGTCTGCCAGTGGGCCAACCAGTTTGTAGAAGAATGCGCCTTTCGCGCCCAGTTTGTTCCCGTGACGAACGGCGCGACGAATGATACGACGCAGCACGTAACCACGACCTTCGTTTGACGGCATCACACCATCAACAATCAAGAAAGCACAAGAACGAATGTGGTCTGCAACCACGCGTAGAGATTGGTTCGACAGATCGTCGTAGCCAATCACATCAGCCGCAGCTTTGATCAGTGTTTGGAAGACGTCGATTTCATAGTTGGAGTGCACACCCTGCATGATGGCAGAGATACGCTCGATGCCCATACCGGTATCTACAGACGGCTTCGGCAGTGGTTCCATCTTGCCATCGGCATGACGGTTGAACTGCATAAAGACGTTGTTCCAGATTTCGATGAAACGGTCACCGTCTTCTTCTGGTGAGCCAGGACGACCACCCCAGATGTGTTCGCCGTGATCGTAGAAGATCTCGGTACATGGACCACAAGGCCCCGTGTCACCCATCTGCCAGAAGTTATCGGACTCGTACGCTTTACCGCCTGGCTTGTCACCAATGCGAACAATACGATCCGCCGGAATACCAACCTGCTTGTTCCAGATATCAAACGCTTCGTCGTCAGTTTGGTAAACGGTGACCAGCAGGCGCTCTTTTGGTAGCTGCAGTACTTCAGTCAGAAATTCCCATGCAAACTTGATGGCATCTTCTTTGAAATAATCACCAAAGCTGAAGTTACCCAACATTTCGAAGAATGTGTGGTGACGTGCGGTGAAACCGACGTTTTCCAGGTCATTGTGCTTACCACCGGCACGCACACAACGTTGCGCCGTGGTCGCGCGCGTATAGGCGCGCTTTTCCAAACCTAGGAAACAATCTTTAAACTGGTTCATACCTGCGTTGGTGAACAGCAGGGTCGGGTCATTAGCAGGCACCAACGACGAACTGTCGACGATTTGGTGACCTTTGCTTTCAAAGAATGAGAGGAACGCGCGGCGAACCTCATCCGTGCTCATGTACATGCAGCTCTTCCTGAAATACTCAAGTTAGAATTTTGCGATATTGTAAAGCATGGATAAGAGTTCGCCTAGTTTTCTTAAAGAAAAGACGAAAATGAATTGAAACCTGAATTGAAACCTCATGTGACGTAGCGCATTCGATTTCATTGGGCGTCAAGCGGCGAGAAATATCCGTTGTAAGTGTGAAAAATTATCCCATTGAGGAATCATCGTCGTCACTGAGGGCGTACTGAATTTGATCGAAACTAAAGCCGCGGTACTGCAAAAAACGTACTCGTTTGGCATATTCTTTGTTGTCACGGGTCGCGAGTGAAGAAAACTTTTTTTGCGCAGTCTGTTTGGCCAGTTCAAACCAATCGGCGCCTTCCTCGTCGAGCGCCTCAGACACCACATCCGCCGCAACTCGCTTCTGTTGTAATTCCTGACGAATGCGACGTTCACCATGCCCTTTGGCAACGTGCTGACGAACCTGACTTTGTGCGTAGCGCAAATCATCGAGGTAGCCCTGCTCTTGGCAATACAACACGGCTTGTTCGACGTCCGCCACTTCAAATCCTTTAATCAGCAGCTTTTGGTGCAGTTCATACTCCCCATGGTCGCGTCGCGAGAGCAGAAATAGGGCGTTTTCTTTACAGGTCATTTTGGGGGCACGTGAATACATGGTGTTTCCATTGAGAATCGAATCACAATCTCATCGCAGAGAGTCGGATAGCAAAAAGCCCCGCATGTGCAGGGCTTTATCAATCAGCGTTGAATTAAAACTCTTCTTGTTGTTCTGGAACAGTACCAAACTCTGGCTCTTCCGCAACTTCCACTTGTTCAGGGCTTAGCAGCATCTCACGCAGTTTGCCGTCAATGAACTTTGCCACTTCAGGATTTTCGCGCAGGTATTTGCATGCGTTCGCTTTACCTTGACCAATTTTGTCGCCGTTGTAGCTGTACCAAGCACCTGCTTTTTCGACCAGCTTGTGCTTCACGCCCAGTTCAATCAGCTCACCTTCACGGTTAAAGCCTTGGCCGTACATGATTTGCGTGTTGGCTTCTTTAAACGGTGCTGCAATTTTGTTCTTCACGACTTTGATGCGCGTTTCGTTGCCCACCACTTCATCGCCTTCTTTAATCGAACCCGTACGACGAATGTCCAAACGAACAGAAGCATAGAATTTCAGTGCGTTACCACCAGTTGTGGTTTCTGGGTTACCAAACATCACACCAATCTTCATACGGATTTGGTTGATGAAGATACACATACAGTTTGACTGTTTCAGGTTACCTGTCAGTTTACGCATCGCTTGAGACAGCATACGCGCTTGCAGACCCATGTGGCTGTCGCCCATTTCACCTTCAATCTCCGCTTTTGGCGTCAATGCGGCAACCGAGTCAACCACGATCACGTCAACAGCACCTGAACGCGCTAACGCGTCACAGATTTCCAGCGCTTGCTCACCGGTATCTGGCTGAGACACCAGCAGCTCATCAATTTTCACGCCCAGACGACGAGCGTAAACCGGATCCAGAGCGTGCTCTGCATCGATGAAAGCACAAGTTTTACCTTCGCGTTGCGCCGCTGAAATCAGCTCCAGAGTCAGCGTGGTTTTACCCGACGATTCTGGACCGTAGATTTCCACGATACGGCCCATTGGCAGGCCACCTGCACCCAATGCGATATCCAGAGAAAGTGAACCAGTAGAAATCGTTTCTACGTCCATCGTGCGGTTGTCACCCAAGCGCATGATAGAACCTTTACCGAATTGCTTTTCAATTTGACCCAGGGCCGCGGCCAGAGCCTTCTGTTTGTTCTCGTCCATTACTTTCTCCAGACTGTCACTATCTATTTATGTTTGAGCACCGACAGTGATACGTGAATGCGTAGAAATCGGTTCGACATTTGTTGTCAGATTGCTGCTCATTATACTGTTGATTCATACAGTGTCCACCCCTGTATGGAAAAAAGTTGCCGCAAGCCGATAAACGTCACGCTTCAGCCATTGATAAATGTTTGCTCAACGTCCGCAGCGCATATTCCACCGCGTGTTGACGAACTTGCGCGCGATCGCCAGCGAAACGCTGCGTCTCTACCAGCAACCATCCACGGGTATCGGCCCAAGCAAAACAAACCGTCCCGACCGGTTTTTCTTCGCTGCCACCACCGGGCCCAGCGATGCCGCTGATCGCGACGCCGACCGTGCCCAAAGAGTGCTCAAGTGCGCCCTGCACCATTTCAATCACTACCGGTTCGGACACCGCGCCATATTGCGTTAACGTGGCTGCGCTCACCCCAATCATCTCTTGCTTTGCTTCATTACTGTAGGTCACAAACGCGCGATCAAACCACGCGGAGCTGCCTGCAATATCCGTAATCGCGGTGGCCACACCGCCACCGGTGCATGATTCGGCCGTCACCAGCACTTCATTGGCGGCCTGTAATTGTTCGCCAACCTGCTGACTTAATGTTTGGTGCAATTCCATAACCAAAAACCTCTTTGCGTCTTTTCGCTCGATAGGGATTCACGTATCCTAAGCCGCTATGTCCACAAACAAAAGATGTAACCCGTGACTGCTGAACAAAAACATACGCCAATGATGCAGCAATACCTCAAGCTCAAAGCTGAGAACCCGGAGATTTTGCTGTTTTATCGCATGGGCGATTTTTACGAACTGTTCTATGACGATGCCAAACGCGCATCGCAATTGCTGGATATTTCCCTCACCAAGCGCGGCGCGTCCGCTGGTGAGCCGATTCCGATGGCCGGCGTACCGTTTCATGCGGTCGAAGGCTATTTGGCGAAACTGGTTCAGTTAGGTGAGTCGGTCGCGATTTGCGAACAGATTGGCGATCCTGCCACCAGTAAAGGTCCGGTTGAGCGCAAAGTCGTACGCATCGTCACGCCGGGCACTGTCACCGATGAAGCGTTGTTGTCAGAACGGGTGGACAACCTGATTGCCGCGATTTATCACCATGATGGTCGCTTTGGTTACGCGACATTGGATATTACCTCTGGCCGTTTCCAGTTGTGTGAACCGGAATCGGAAGAAGCGATGGCGGCAGAACTGCAACGCACCTCACCGCGCGAATTGCTGTTTCCTGAAGATTTCGAACCGGTGCAACTGATGGCCAGCCGCAAAGGCAACCGCCGCCGCCCGGTGTGGGAATTTGAACTGGATACCGCCAAACAGCAGCTCAATCAGCAGTTCGGCACCCGTGACTTAGTCGGTTTTGGTGTCGAGCAAGCCAAACTCGGCTTATGCGCCGCGGGTTGTTTGATTCAGTACGTGAAAGATACTCAGCGTACTGCCCTGCCACACATTCGTTCACTGACCTTTGATCGCCAAGATCAATCGGTGATTCTAGATGCCGCAACCCGTCGTAACCTCGAGTTGACGCAGAACTTAGCCGGCGGCACCGATAATACACTGGCCGAAGTGTTGGATCACTGCGCGACCCCGATGGGCAGTCGTATGCTCAAACGCTGGCTGCATCAACCGATGCGCGGTTTAGACACCTTGAATCAGCGCCTCGATGCGATTGGGGAATTAAAGCAGCATGCCTTGTTTGCCGAGTTGCATCCGGTGCTCAAACAGATTGGCGACATTGAACGCATTCTGGCGCGCCTCGCTCTGCGCTCTGCGCGGCCGCGCGACTTAGCTCGCCTGCGTCATGCGCTGCAGCAACTGCCCGAGCTGGCGGATGTGCTCAGCAGTCTAACACTGCCCTATCTGGGTCAATTGCGCGATGACGCGCAACCGATGGACAACCTGTGTGAACTACTGGAACAGGCAATCAAAGAAAATCCGCCGGTCGTTATCCGTGATGGTGGCGTGATTGCTGATGGCTATAACGCAGAGCTAGACGAATGGCGGGATCTGGCCAATGGCGCGACAGAGTACCTCGACAAACTCGAAGCTGACGAACGCGAGCGTCATGGCATCGACACCCTCAAAGTCGGCTACAACGCCGTGCACGGCTTCTATATTCAAGTCAGCCGTGGGCAAAGCCATTTGGTGCCGCCGCATTACGTGCGTCGCCAAACCCTGAAAAATGCCGAGCGCTACATCATTCCGGAATTGAAAGAGCACGAAGACAAAGTGCTCAATTCAAAATCCAAAGCGCTGGCATTGGAAAAACAGCTATGGGAAGCCCTGTTTGATCAGTTACTGCCGCATTTAGAACAGATGCAAAATCTGGCATCTGCCCTGTCGCAGATTGACGTGCTACAAAATCTGGCCGAACGCGCGGAAAGCCTCGATTACTGCCGTCCAACGCTCAGTGATGAACCGGGGATTCGGATTCAAGCTGGTCGTCATCCAGTGGTCGAGCAAGTGATGAGCGAACCCTTCATTGCCAACCCGATTGAACTGAATCCGCAACGCAAGATGCTGATCATCACCGGTCCGAACATGGGCGGTAAATCAACCTACATGCGTCAAACGGCGTTGATTGCGCTGCTTGCGCACATTGGTTCTTATGTGCCAGCCGAAGCGGCGCAGATTGGTTCGTTGGATCGTATCTTTACGCGTATCGGCGCGTCTGATGATTTGGCCTCGGGTCGTTCTACCTTCATGGTCGAGATGACAGAAACAGCCAACATTCTTCACAACGCCACCGAACGTAGTTTGGTCTTAATGGATGAAATCGGTCGCGGCACCAGCACGTATGATGGCCTGTCATTGGCTTGGGCCAGCGCGGAATGGTTGGCCAAAGAAATTGGTGCCATGACGCTGTTTGCCACGCACTATTTCGAGCTGACTGAATTGCCAAATGCCTTACCGCATCTGGCGAATGTTCACCTCGATGCCGTCGAGCACGGCGATAGCATTGCCTTCATGCATGCTGTGCAAGAAGGCGCAGCCAGCAAATCGTACGGCTTAGCCGTTGCGGGGTTAGCCGGCGTGCCGAAAGCGGTGATCAAAAATGCTCGCACCAAGTTAACGCAGTTAGAACAACTGAGCTTGCAACAACCCAGCAGCAAACCCAACACCGTGGACATTGCCAATCAGCTCAGCTTGATCCCTGAACCCAGCGAAGTCGAACAAACCTTAGCCGAGATTGATCCTGACGATCTCACGCCTCGCCAAGCACTTGAAGCGCTCTACCGTCTGAAAAAGATGCTCTAGTCCGCTTCCCGCGTCGATCAAAAAAGGCACTCGATGAGTGCCTTTTTATTTCAATCTATCGGCTGTAATTAGTCGTTTTCCACATTAAACAGCGATTCCATGTTCAAACCCTGTTTCATCAGGATTTCTCTCAGACGGCGCAAACCTTCCACCTGAATTTGACGCACACGTTCACGGGTCAAATTGATCTCGCGGCCCACTTCTTCCAGTGTTGATGGTTCATACCCTAACAAGCCAAAACGGCGAGCCAGCACTTCTTTCTGTTTCGGATTGAGCTCATCGAGCCAAGCCACCAGCGAATCACGAATATCGTCATCCTGTGTGGAGACTTCAGGGTCGGAATTGTTGATATCAGGAATGATATCGAGCAATGCTTTGTCACCATCACCGCCAATTGGCGTATCGACGGAGCTAATGCGCTCGTTCAGACGGAGCATTTTGCTGACATCATCCACTGGCTTATCCAGTTCCACAGCAATTTCTTCTGCGGTCGGTTCGTGGTCGAGTTTCTGAGACAGCTCACGCGCAGTACGCAAGTAAATGTTCAGTTCTTTCACCACATGAATTGGTAAACGAATCGTACGAGTCTGGTTCATCAGGGCACGTTCAATGGTCTGACGAATCCACCAGGTAGCATAAGTCGAAAAACGGAAACCGCGTTCTGGGTCGAATTTCTCTACTGCACGAATGAGGCCAAGGTTGCCCTCTTCAATCAGGTCAAGCAGTGCCAAGCCCCGATTGCTATAACGGCGAGAGATTTTGACCACCAGACGTAAGTTGCTCTCGATCATGCGTTTGCGCGCAGCCTCATCACCACGCAAGGCGCGGCGAGCATAGAGCACTTCTTCTTCGGCGGTTAATAAGGGTGAGAAACCAATCTCGCTCAGATACATCTGAGTGGCATCCAGGCTTTTCGTGGAAGCATCAAACTCTTCACGAACCTCTTCAGATTGGTCATTATCGTTGGTAGTCAGTTCTTGGTCGGTCGCCGCGTTATTCACGGCTTCTGAATCGAACTCAAACTCTTCGACTTTAGTGGCTGTATTGCTGATACTCATAGCGCCTCCCCTGGCGAGCTAGCAAGACATTACTACTCTGAATGTCACTACATGACTCTTAAACAAGTATGTTTATGGCAAGTAGCGTTTTGGATTCACTGACTTACCTTGATATCGAATTTCAAAGTGCAAGCGAACACTGTTGGTTCCTGAACTGCCCATTGTTGCTATCTTCTGGCCAGCTTTCACACTTTGTCCTTCTTTAACCAGCAACCGATCGTTGTGGGCGTAAGCACTGAGATAGTGATCGTTGTGCTTTATAATGACAAGGTTGCCATAACCCCGTAGTGCATTGCCCGAGTACACTACCGTTCCTGCTGCGGTGGAGACAATGGATTGACCTCGCTGTCCTGCAATGTCGATCCCTTTGTTGCCTTGATCCCCCGCAGAGAAGTTCTTAACAACTCTGCCTTGAGTCGGCCATAACCACTTCGCGACTTTATCGTTGGATGGTTTAGGTTTATTTACAGTTTTATTAACATTTTGTTTACTTGAGGCTCCAACATACTCTTTTGCTTTCGATTGATCAATACTCTTTTCTGGCTGTTTTTTGACCGCTTTTGGTGCAGTTTTAGTACTTTGGGATGAGGCGGTTGTTTTAGAGCTTTTGCTCACATTTGGCGCAACAACGGGAGGATTGACAGTTTTTACTGCTGTTGAACTTTTGCTGGCCGCAGTTACGACTGGGCCTGCACCGGTACCACCGTAGGCTGGCGGCGTGTATACCGGCGTCCAAAGTTTCAGTTTTTGTCCCGGATGAATCGTGTATGGCGCGGTCAAATTGTTGTAACGAATCAACTCTTTTACATCTTTATCTGTGATGTAAGCGATAAAATAAAGCGTGTCACCGCGCTTTACTTCGTAGTAGCTGCCTCGATAACTGCCGCGCTCAATCGCAGTGTAATCTTTTCTCAATCCCAACACCGGCGCAGGCGTGTTCGCAACGCACCCCATGACGAGGTAGCAGAGTCCCATCACCATCCAATTGCGGAATTGAAAGCCATTCATTATGCGAGATCACCTGCCACTAAAGGGACGAAACGCACCATCTCCACCACTTGGGTGACAAATTGATCGCCTTGACGCACGATGTGCAGGAGTTGCTGTTCTTCTTCACCAACCGGGATTACCAAACGCCCCCCTTCAGCCAATTGTGCCAACAACGCTTGCGGAACCACGGGCGCAGCGGCCGTCACAATGATGGCATCGAACGGCCCTTTGGCCGGCCACCCTTGCCAGCCATCACCATGCTTGGTCGACACATTGTAGATATCCAGTTGCTTGAGACGGCGTTTGGCCTCCCATTGCAACGACTTAATGCGTTCGATGGAAAACACATGATCCACCAATTGCGCCAAGACTGCCGTCTGGTAACCTGAGCCGGTGCCGACTTCCAACACTCGGCTGTCGCGTTTGAGCGCCAGCATTTGCGTCATTTTAGCCACAATGTAGGGCTGTGAGATGGTCTGCCCTTGTCCGATCGGCAACGCATTGTTGTCGTAGGCTTGATGCATCATCGCCTGAGCGACAAATGCTTCTCTCGGAAGAGCATGAATTGCGGCCAGTACGCTCTGATCACGGATCCCGTGCTCAGTGAGTAATTGAATCAGTCTGTCCGCCTTCGGGTTAGCCATCGGCACCTTCCTTTAACCAGAGATTCATCGCGCCCAATGACTCGTGTGCCGTTAAATCCACCTGCATCGGCGTGATCGAGACATAACCGTGCTCGACCGCATGAAAATCGGTGCCTTCACCCGCATCCTGTTCTTTCCCCGGAGGGCCAAGCCAATAGATGTCATGACCCCGCGGATCTTTCTGTTTGATCATGCTCTCAGCGTGATGACGTGCACCAAGGCGTGTCACTTGATGACCTTTGAGTTGATCAAAAGGCAGATCCGGAATATTCACGTTAATCAGACGGTTGGTTGGAATCGGAGCAGAAAGATGTTGCAGCACCAGCTGACGGGCAATTTTTCCCGCAGTGGCAAAATGATGTTTTCCAACCAACGAAAATGCAATCGACTGAACGCCCAGGAAATGGCCTTCCATCGCCGCCGCGACGGTGCCCGAATACAGCACGTCATCGCCCAAATTGGCGCCGTGATTGATGCCACTGAGCACCAGATCCGGTAAGTCATCTTTGAGCAGCTCATTGAGGGCAAAATGAACGCAATCGGTCGGCGTGCCTTGCACAGAATAGGTATTCGGCTCAATACGCGTGACGCGCAGCGGCTGCTCTAACGTTAAAGAGTTTGATGCCCCTGAACGGTTGCGGTCCGGCGCGACAATAATGATTTCGGCCAAGTCGGACAAGGCGTACGCCAGCGCGCGAATGCCTTCGGCATACACGCCATCATCGTTACTCAGCAAGATTCTTAGCTTGTTCTCACTCATACACACGCTCTACTGGAATTTCTTCGATCAATTCACGCACGATCGAGGTCGCAAAGCTGCCCGCGTCCAACGCAAAGCGCAGCGTGATCTGATCGCCATCGACGTCCCAACTCAGATCCTGCGGCATTAGCGACACCGCGCGGCGGTCATGACGCATGCGATTCCCGCGAATCAGCGCCATCAGATCGGGTTCTGCGTCTAACTGAGGCTGCTCCAGTGCCAGCGCCTCGTTTTGCGTCGGCAGCGCATTGTCACCCGCCAGAGCCGCTGAAATCACCGCTTCACCCTGTTGCAGTTTGGCGTTCCACTCTGCCAGTTGATCTGCTGCCACCAATACTTGTTCTTTGCCCACCAGCGCCACATCACCGTCAATAAAACGGTAGAAACACGCCGCTTCAATACGTGCAGACACAATGTGGTTGAAGATCCACGAACGGGCGCTCGACAGATACAAACTGCGTTGGTTTTGATTACGACTGCGAACATTGTCGCGTCCCCAGCGGCGCGCTTCCGTCACGTTGTTTCCTTCACGGCCAAATCGCTGATTACCAAAATAATTAGGCACGCCTTGCTCGGCAACCACCGCTAACCGACGCAGCACATCGTCCATGTCGGTGACTTCCGATAGAACCACTTCAAAGCGATTGCCACGCAGATCGCCCGGACGCAGCTTTTTGTTATGACGCTGCATTTCCAGCACTTCAATGCTTGGGTATTGCGCCAAAAACATGCTCAGATTGGGAAATTTCCCCTGCGGCATGTGCACACTCAGCCACTGTTCGGTCACCGCGTGGCGATCTTTCAGGCCAGCCCAACTGACATCTTTTGATTTCACACCGCACGCTTTGGCCAATTCGTTGGCCACAAAACTGGTGTTTTCGCCGGTTTTACGAATCCGCACCATCACGTGTTCGCCGTCACCGCTAAAACGGTACCCCAAATCTTCAACAACTTTAAAATGTTCTGGTTTGGCCTTAATTTTGGCCTTTGCTGTTGGTTTACCACATAAATAAGCCAACGAAGATAAAAGATCTGTCATTTTTTATTCCGATAAGTGAAAGCAGTGACAATCAAGCCTTCACGAGTAATACGACGGCTTCACACGCGATGCCTTCTTTGCGGCCGGTGAAACCAAGACGTTCGGTGGTGGTTGCTTTGACGTTGACGTTGCCCAGATCCGTTTCAAGATCGTCAGCAATCGCGGCGCACATCGCTTCAATGTGCGGGGCCATTTTGGGGGCCTGCGCCATGATGGTCACATCGGCATTGCCCAGACGGTAGCCCTGCGCTTTCACGCGGCGATAAACATCTTTGAGCAACTCGCGGCTGTCAGCACCTTTCCACTTGTCATCGGTGTCCGGGAAGTGACGGCCAATGTCACCAGCGGCAATCGCGCCCAGCAGTGCATCGCTCAATGCATGCAGCGCCACATCCCCATCAGAATGGGCAATCAGCCCCTGTTCGTAAGGAACGGCGACGCCCCCAATGATCACCGGACCTTCTCCGCCAAATTTGTGTACGTCAAAACCGTGGCCAATTCGAATCATGTTCAGTCCTTGTGGTTACTTAGATCATCTTGTTGCTTAGATCTTCTTGTTACTTAATCATATTGTCACTGAAATCACTGCGGCTTAAATAGAACTCAGCCAATGCGAGATCTTCTGGTTGAGTAATTTTAATATTGTCCGCGCGCCCAGCGACTAAAGCCGGATTGAGCCCCAACCACTCAAAGGCCGACGCTTCGTCTGTGATCACCGCTTGGGCATCGAGTGCTTGCGTCAGCGCCTGTTGCAGCGGCTGCGCGCGAAACATTTGCGGCGTTAACGCATGCCACAAGGCCACGCGATCCACCGTGTGTTCAATGTTTTGCTGCCCATCGGCACGCTTCATGGTGTCACGCACTGGTGCCGCCAAAATCGCGCCCACGGCATGCGCTTGCGCCGTGGCCACCAGTTGGTTGATGTCGGCATGTTTCACGCAAGGACGGGCGGCATCGTGTACCATCACCCACTCGCTGAGCTGATGCTGACACACATAGTCCAGCGCAGACAGCACCGAATCAGCGCGCTCTTTGCCACCGGAGACTCGAATCACACGGGGGTGATTCGCCAGTGTCAGCGACTCAAAGTAAGGGTCACTGTCGCTGACAGCCACGACCACTTGGCCCACGTCAGGATGGCGCAGCAACGCTTCGACGGTGTGCTCCAGCACGGTGTGACCATGCAGGATTAAATATTGCTTGGGGCGATCGGCCTGCATACGGCTGCCGACGCCAGCGGCTGGCACAATCGCGGTAATCTTTGCGGTCATGGGCGGTTTTCCTCACCAATGATGCGATAGAAGGTTTCCCCCTCTTTCACCATACCCAGTTCGTGTCGGGCACGCTCTTCAATGGCATCCAGCCCCTGACGTAGGTCGTCAATCTCTGCGAACATTTCCTGATTGCGCAGATGCAGGTTGCTATTCACCTGCTCTTGAACCTGAATTTCGCTCGACACCGCGCGATAATCAGCAATGCCGTTTTTCCCCATCCACAGATCATATTGTAGTAAGGCAAACAGCAGCGTCAGTGCCACCGCAAATACTCGCATAACCGTCTCTCTCGTGAAGTGAAACTATGCCGCACAAAGGCGGCATAAGATGAGATTCATTGTTAACAAACGTTCACCACTTATACCACACCCCCGAATCTCAGGCGAGTCAGCACAAGGGAGAAGCGCTTACTGACTGAGCAGAAACGCAAACAGACCCGCGCCCAGCAGCAGACGATAAATCACAAACGGGGTCATTCCCATGCGGGAAATCAGCTTCAGGAAGAAGAAAATACAGATATAAGCGCTAATGAACGACGTCACAACCCCCGTCAGTAGGAATCCGGTATGTACTGGCTCGCCACTGGTCACCAGTTTCAAACCTAAGTAACCACCCGCCAGCATAATGATCGGAATCGACATCAGAAATGAAAAACGCGCTGCCGCTTCCCGGGTAAACCCTAAGTACAGCGCTGCGGTCATGGTTGCGCCAGAACGTGACGTGCCGGGAATGATTGCCATGGCTTGCGCCACCCCGATGAACAGGGCTTTCTTCCAACCGGCCTGATATTCATCGTCAACCAATGATGCGTGCTTATCGACGTACCACAGCAATAAACCAAACACGATGGTGGTGGTTGCAATCACCCACGCGCTGCGCAAATAGACTTCGACAATGTCTTTCATGAGGAAGCCAAATACACAGGCCGGAATGGTGGCCAGCACAATCAGCCAAGCCAGCTTCGCTTCTTTGCTACGATCCCCTTGAAAGATTGAGCCGAAAAATGCCCGCAGCAACGACACCACTTCACGGCGGAAGTAAATCACAACCGCCGCCAATGTGCCGACGTGTACCGCGACATCAAACGCAAGCCCCTGATCCGCCCAGCCGAAAATAGCCGAGGGTAAAATCAGGTGTGCAGAACTGGAAATAGGAAGGAATTCGGTAAAGCCCTGAATTAAAGCCAAAATGAACGATTCGAAATAACTCATTGTTTTCTCGTTGATTAGTTAAGAGCAAACCACAGTTCGACGGGCTTTAATGCCTCTAATCCCTGGGCTTGTTGCCATACATGTTGAATGGTGTCCTGTGTGCCGGGAATACAACGTTCTGGGCACAGTTCATACAACGGTTGAATCACAAAAGGATAATGGTAGATATCCGGCCGTGGCAGCACCGGCGCGGTGGCTGAAATCGTGTCCCCAAACAGGATGATGTCCAGATCCAGCGTGCGATCCTGAAACTTCTTCGCCTGGCTCTCCCGCCCCCAACGCAATTCAATGTCGCGCAGGGTTAGAGCCAATTCCGCCAAGCTAAGTTCCGTCTTCATTTCAACCACGAGGTTATAAAACGCATGGCTGTCAAAGCCCACCGACTCACATTCGTAAATAGTCGACAAACGCAAATCATGGCCGATGCGGCGCAATTCGCCCACGGCGGCTTCAATGTGTTGATGACGTTGTAGATTCGAACCGATACCCACATACGTGGTGATCATGCGTTTCCTCGCTCAATGATCACACCCACCCCTTTCGCTTGCGCGACGGCGCCGGGTTTGGTGAGACGAATACGAATCCAAGGCACAGAAAAGCGTGTCATGATGAGCTGTGCCACTTCTTCTGCCACACGCTCAACCAACAGAAAACGACCTGTTTCGATGTGTTCAATCACCGCCTGACTCACTTGGGCGTAGTCCAGCGCATCCGCCACATCATCACTTTTACCGGCAGGCTGATTGTCGTGTGCCATTTCCAGATCCAGCACCAGCTTCTGCTTAATTTCCTGCTCCCAGTCGTAAACACCAATCGTCGTGATCACTTCCAGTTGTTCGATAAAAACTTTATCCATAGTTCTATTGCATCCTTTTTACAGGTCGGATACCCAAATTGAGTAAAAAAACGTACTATCTTAGCGAATCGCGATATCATATACCCAAACCACCTCAAGATGCGAAATCCGAACAGAATTTTTACTTTTGAGCTTGGTTTACAAAGACTTGTGAGCCGTCGCTTAGGTAAAACACCACGTTGAGGCAATTATGACGCCATTGGCACTCATTATGATCATTTCCGCTTACCTGTTGGGGTCCATCTCCAGCGCGGTGTTGATCTGCCGTGTCATGGGATTGCCGGATCCACGCGCTGTCGGTTCACACAACCCCGGTGCCACCAACGTGCTGCGCATCGGCGGAAAGAAAACCGCGGTAGCCGTACTGTTGTGCGACATGCTCAAAGGCACCATTCCGGTCTGGAGCGCTTATTTCCTCGGCATTGATTCACTGCTGCTCGGCATCATCGCCATTGCGGCCTGCTTGGGTCACATGTACCCACTGTTTTTCCATTTTAAAGGCGGCAAAGGTGTCGCCACGGCCTTGGGTGCCATCGCACCAATCGGGCTCGACCTCACGCTGATGATCATGCTCACTTGGTTGGTGGTCGCTGTGATCTTTCGTTATTCCTCACTGGCCGCCTTGGTCACGGTGTTATTGGCGCCGTTTTATACCTGGATGGTCAAACCGCAATATACGTTGCCCGTCGCAATGCTGTGCTGCCTGATTGTGCTGCGCCATCATCAAAATATTAAGCGCCTATTTGCCGGCACCGAACCCAAGGTGGGCGAGAAGAAGCCGAGCGGCCTCGATTAACTCTCGTCTTCGCTTGAGTAGAGATTCTGCACAATAAAAAAGGCCTAACGGCCTTTTTTACGTTTATCGTTACGCCTGCACCTTGGCCAAGAAACGCGTCAGCATGTCTGTCACAAATTGCGGTTGTTCCAAGTTACTGATGTGGCCAGCCTCTGGCACCACCACCAACTCACTGCCCGTAATGCTGTCGTGCATTAAGTACGATTCCAGAACCGGACGCGGCGCATCTTCAGCCCCGACCGCCACCAAAACCGGCAAAGCAAACTTTTCCACCACATCTTCCATCAGATCGCGGCGATCAAACACCATGCGTCCAATGCGTGCCACTTCGACCGCTTGGGTGCCGCGAAGCGCTGCCAAACGGCTTCGGAATGACTGCACCAACGCTGGCGTTTTCTGAGTGGCTTCGCGCGCAAAAAACATCGGCGTCACCACCTCGACCAAAGGTTCCGGCACGGCTTGCAATTGGCTGATGGTATCGAGGATCTGAAAGTACTTGGCGTGCGTCACTTCTGGCTCCAAGCCAATGAAGGTATCCATCATCACCAACGCTTTCACGCGTTGCGGCGCCAAATCGACTAACTCTGCGCCCCACATGCCGCCAACCGACAGCCCCACAACCGAGAACGTTTCAATGTCCAAATGATCCATCAACGCCAACACGTGCTGCGCGTAATCAGTCAGATTGCGCATCGCCGCTGGCGCGGCATCCGATTCACCGTGTGCCCACATATCGGGCACAATGCAGCGGTACTGCTGACTGAGCGCGGCCACTTGTGGCGCCCACATGGTGCTGTCCCATAAATAGCTGTGACCCAAGACGATGACGTCCCCCTGACCCACATCCTGATAGCGCATTTGCTGCCCGTCGACGTTAAACGTGTGCATGCTTCTTTTCCTGTCATCAAATTTGGCGCGACTATACCACTGCCTTCGGCATCATCAGCTCTGAGCAGATGGACCACTGGCGCCTAATCGCTTGATTCACTGATATAAAAACGGCCGCCTAAGCGACCGTCGTTCCCAATTAATTGTTGATCGGCGTGAGCTGATCAATCGGCCAGCGCGGACGTGCTTCCAAGCTCAAGTCCGTCACATCGCCGTTTTTCAGACGTTGCATACCAGCATAGGCGATCATCGCACCGTTGTCGGTACAAAATTCGGTACGCGGGTAATAGACGTCACCGCCCACGTTCTGAGCCAATTTACCCAAATCTGCACGCAACTGTTTATTGGCACTCACGCCACCGGCAATCACAATGCGCTTCATGCCCGTCTGTTCCAACGCACGACGACACTTGATCACCAAGGTGTCACACACCGCTTCTTGGAACGCATAAGCGATATCGGCGCGCGTCTGCTCATCATCACCGTTGGCGGCAATGGTGTTCGCCGTGAACGTTTTCAGGCCAGAGAAGCTCATGTCCAAACCCGGACGATCCGTCATCGGGCGCGGGAACTTAAAGCGACCCGGCGTGCCTTTTTCCGCCAAACGCGCCAACAGGGGACCACCGGGGTAATCCAGCCCCATCAGCTTCGCCGTTTTGTCGAACGCTTCACCCGCCGCATCGTCGATCGATTCACCCAGAATGTGGTATTGGCCAATGCCGTTCACTTCCACCATCATGGAGTGACCGCCAGACACCAGCACAGCCACAAACGGAAATGGCGGCGGATTGTCTTCCAGCATCGGCGCCAGCAAGTGGCCTTCCATGTGGTGTACAGGCACTGCCGGCACATTCCACGCATAAGCCAAGCTGCGGCCAATGGTTGCGCCAACCAGCAACGCGCCCACAAGCCCCGGGCCTGCGGTGTAAGCCACACCATCAATGTCCGCAGGGGTTAAATTCGCGTCGGCCATTGCCGCTTTAATCAGAGGAATTGTTTTTTTGACATGATCGCGCGAAGCCAGTTCTGGCACCACGCCGCCGTAATCTGCATGAAGTTTGATCTGACTGTAGAGTTGATGCGACAGCAATCCTTTCTCATCGTCGTAAATCGCTACACCTGTCTCGTCACAAGAGGTTTCAATACCAATAATGCGCATAGTTTTCTCAGCACGCTGTCATCTAGAATTCGAAATTGGCGTCATGTTACCTCGGCTTGGCTTCACAAACAAATTTTGTACAGACTGTAAGCGACAAAGTACTTTACAAAGCCGTAGCTATCGGATTAAAATTCGGCACCATTTTTGATCAAGCTGGT
>NZ_ACZP01000006.1 GCF_000176175.1 Vibrio furnissii CIP 102972 | reverse complement strand
TTCATTAACTTGATGATTGGTTCTGCGTCGGCTCAGTGGGCGGTGACCGCACCGATCTTCGTGCCGATGCTGATGCTGGTGGGGTACGCACCCGAAGTGATTCAAGCGGCGTACCGCATTGGAGACTCGACCACCAACATCATCACGCCGATGATGAGCTACTTCGGCTTGATTTTGGCGGTAGCTACGCGCTACATGAAGAACTTGGGCATTGGTACGTTGATCGCCACCATGCTGCCGTACTCTGTGATGTTTATTGTTGGCTGGAGTCTGCTGTTCTACGTGTGGGTTTTTGTGTTCGGTTTGCCGGTGGGCCCGGGTGCTGCGACGTACTACACGCCATAAGCGATTGACCATAAACAAATGACGGTCAATGACAACGAAAACCTGCGCTCAGCGCAGGTTTTTTTATTTCCGCTTAGCGCGGCTGGTGCTTGGCTAAAATGCGGTCGAGGTGGTTGGCGAATTCACGTCGTTCCGTTTGCGACAGTGCGGCCGGGCCGCCGGTTTGAATACCGCTGGAGCGCATGGTGTCCATAAAGTCACGAATATTGAGGCGCGCTTTGATGGTTTCGCTGGTGTAAAGCTCACCGCGAGGGCTGAGTGCCAGCGCGCCTTTGGTAATCACTTCATCGGCCAGAGGAATGTCGGATGTGATCACCAAATCTCCGGCCGCGACGCGTTGCACGATTTCGTTGTCGGCCACATCAAATCCGCTCGCCACTTGCAGGCTGCGAATGTTGTCGCGCTTGGGCACCGGCACCAAATGGTTGGCCACAAACGTACATTCAATCCCTGTGCGTTCTGCGGCGCGAACCAGCGTCTCGCGAATCACTTTCGGACAGGCGTCCGCATCGACCCATAATTTCATCATGATTGACCTGCCAATTGTGCTTCCAACGCGTGCACGCGCTGCGTCAGTTCAGCCACTTGTTGTTCCAGTGCGCTAAGACGATCGTTTTCCGTCGTCGACGGTGCAGCCACTTCCACTTTGGGCACGCGATGGGCGCTTTTCCAGCTTTTGATGATGGTGATCAGCGCGGGCATCGGCACCGAGGTCGACAAGCGGGCTTTCACTAAGGCCACGCTGGGCTCTTTGCCTTCGTGGTGGAGACTGGTCAGAATCGCTTCCAGCTCTTGAGTTACGTCTTTGGTGAGCATTGTTTGTCCCTTTTGAGTCATTGGGGTGATCTTACTGATATTTCATGGCGAGCAAAAGAGGGAATGCGTTGTAAGAGATCTCTTACATGATGTGTAAGACAATGGATTTTCGTGACGAGAAAAATGCGATGTAATCGTTTTAAGTATTTGATTTTTAGTGTTTGTTTTTGTGCGTTCTCTTTTGGGATGAAAATAATGTTTTGGGGGGCATTGCGAAAAAAACGCAGTGGCGTAAATTGAACCCTGTCGGAAGGGAACTGACACGGATTTGGATTCACCACTGGACGGTGGTTTCAGGATGAAGATGGCGATAACGGATACATCGTCACACGGATGGCAGGATTTCGAACGGAATCGACGGTTTACACGGAGTAAACTGGCAAGGACTGCACAGGACACCTCGGGATGAGGTCGGAACCCCATCAGGATGATGGCAAGGACACCGCTCAGGGAACAAGTGATGTGTGCTGATCAGGAACGGTTGGCAATAGGGAATAACGGACACCGCTAGGACGGCGATGCGAGGACGAGGCAGAAGGATTCTGTCACTATTATGGATGATGCATGGAGCAATCATCAGTAGCCGGACTGCTGCGAGTAAGACTTAAGCCCCGATACCCCGTGTATCGGGGCTTTTCTTAATCTTTCCAAGCGTGATGTGCCACGCGCTATCCTGACGGTTGATGTCAGGCCATGCGATTCGTGCGAATCAATTTATAAAATAACGAACAAATCGCAATCCAGATCAATACGATGTCATCTCAGTTGGTTTAATTTTCGGCTACTTTCCTAGGGCTAGGAAGGGCCAATTTGGTTATTCGGAATTGCTGTAAACAAGGATTGTCAGTGACAATAGTGACACGCAGAACGCTTGTTATTCCTTACACAGAATCGTTTGAGTCTGATTTCCTCATGCTCAACTGCTGTGCGAAAAACCGCGCTCAGATGAACGGCCCGAAAACGGTCGCCTCCGCAAAACAACTCTTTCAACGTGTGCTGCACGACCCCACGCTCCATGCCATGGCGGTCCTGGACAATTACAACCGCGAATACATGGGCCATGTGTTTGTCTCCATAGAAGACGGGCAGGCTGAACTGGGGTATATCTTTGACAAAGCGTATTGGGGACAAGGTTTAGCCAGTGAAGCGCTGTTGGCGTTTTTCCCCAAAATATGTCAACGACTCCATTTAGAGAAGGTCTCTGCGACCGTGAATTTGCAGCATTACCCCTCGATTGCGATTTTACACAAGCTCGGTTTTCACCTGCTGGGGGTGAATGAAGACGCATTTGGCCCGTATTACGAGTTTGCGTGGCTGAAAGAAGAAACAGCTACACCATACGATGCGGTGGCACATGGAATGCCTGCGGCGTAAAACCGCGCATGATCAAATGGCCCTGATAGCAGTCGTTACCGAGCGCTGAAAACTCAAAATAATACACGGTATGCCAACGCCAGCGATGATCGGGCGTTTTCCATTTGTGGTGCCCAAACGAAACACTCAGCAGTTGCAGCTCGAGTTCGTCGCACTTGCGCGCAATGCGGGCTTTGGCGAGTTCGGACTGGCGACGCTGTTGCCAGAATGCAAAGCAGACGAGGCTAAACAGCACAATGCTCAACAGGTCACCAATCATGCATTTACCCTTTCGTCGACTGTTGCAGGTTCATCAGGGCTTGCGCCAGTTCTGGGGACGGGCTGGTGTGTAGCAACGGCAGGAGCACGAGGCGCAGCTCAGGCAGCATCACCAAATCCGCAAACAACTGGTTGAACAACGACTGATTCCCGCTTTGTGCCAAACGCAATAAAAAGCGCTGAGCGCGACCGCTGTCGGCAAGCATCGACCAACTGCGGCCAGCAATCCCAATCAGCACTTCTGGGTGGCTCAAGCGCGGGCTGTTTAACACCGCATCCAATACTTGACTTTGTATTGCCGCCGGAGCGCCGGACAAGGCACGTACGAGGGCTGAAAGTAAAAACAGATCTGGCTCGTGAGCAGCGATTTGTGCCTCGGCATGCTCTTGAAGGCGTGCAGCCAGTTTTTCTGGCAGCGCGATGTGCTCCAATGCACCGAGCAGTGCATACAATGGCTGAGGCGGCAGGTGGTTGAGCGCTTTGCGCAGCAAAACACCATTTTGTTCTTGGCCTAAGCGGGCGCAAATATCGGTGATCCCTTGTAAGCCAACGGTTTGCCAATTCTCCCATCCCAAATCGCCAGTGAAATAGTGCTGTGCGTGTTCATAGTATTGGCTGCATGGTAACCCCAATTGGGCGCGAATTTGGCTGTGGAACACCGCCATTTTGTCGTCGGCCGGTTTGAAGGTGTAAGGGTTGTTGGCCAGCTTTTGTTGCTGCTCGTCGCTCATCTCCTGATTGAGTCGCGTGCCCATGGCTTCAATCACGTATTTGATGAATTGACCCACATCGGCTTGCGCCAACAAGCCGCGCTCATCCAGCGTGAATTTCAAAAACCAGATCCAAGGTTGGTTGGATTCGTTCCAATACACAATCGCCAAATGCGCCGTGCGTTTTAGCGGGTAAGGGTAAGGTTGGTGGCCGAGTTCCACTTGTTCAAATTGCGCGGTATCAATCGCTTGAATGCGGCGTCCTAAGTCAAACACCTGATATTGGCAGCCGCTATTTTTTAGCAGCTCACTGAGAGTATGAATGGTATCCATGGGAGCAAATTGGTCCTAACTTTCTTTGTTCAATAGATGGTATCATTCGCCGCTAATTCAAGGCTAGGAAGTAAAGATAATGACCGCCGCCACAATTTTCACACTGTTGCAGCAACTGGAAGAGGCACTGCGTGCATCCGGAGCTTGGCAAGATTCGGCGCCCGATGTGCAGGCGTTGCAAAGCACTCAGCCGTTTGCGATCGATACGCTGGCGCCGCACGAATGGCTACAGTGGATTTTTGTGCCGCGTATGCAGCAGATGATTGAGCAGCAGATGGCGTTGCCCGCAGGTTTTACGTTGTCGCCCTATTTTGAAGAGGCGTGGAAAGAGCGCCAAGAGTTTGCTGCCGTCATGCAGGTCTTATATCAACTCGATAAGGTATCGCTGTAATGCTGGAGATTATTTATCAGGACGCCTACATCGTTGCCGTCAACAAGCCTGCGGGTATGTTGGTGCATCGCAGTTGGTTGGATAAACACGAAACGCAATTTGTGATGCAAACGCTGCGCGATCAGATTGGTCAGCATGTGTTCCCGTTGCATCGTCTGGATCGCCCCACCTCTGGGGTGTTGGTGTTTGCCTTGTCCAGTGAGATAGCGGCGAATATGATGCCCATGTTCGCCAACCATGAAATGGAAAAAACCTATCATGCGATTGTGCGTGGCTGGATTGAAGTAGGGGATGTGTTGGATTATCCGCTCAAAGAAGAGCTGGATAAAATCGCCGATAAATTTGCCAAGCAAGATAAAGCGCCGCAAGACGCGGTCACCGCTTATCAACCGCTTGCTAAAGTGGAAGTGCCACATTCGACGGGTAAGTTTCCCACCACGCGCTATTGCCTGATGGAAATGAAGCCGAAAACTGGGCGCAAGCACCAGTTGCGTCGCCACATGGCGCATTTGCGTCATCCAATTGTTGGCGATACCACCCATGGTGATGGCAAACACAACCGCCTGTACCGAGAGGTGTATGACGCGCATCGCTTGATGCTACACGCCAGCGAACTGCGTTTCGTGCATCCGTATACCGAACAAGAACTGGTACTGCGCGCGGGGTTTGATGCCACTTGGCAGCGCTTGTTTGCCCTGTTTGACTGGTGTGCGCCGCAGCCATCCGCCTAGCAAGGTTTTGTCAGCGATGTCGTTTCAGCCATAAAAAAGCCTTCTCTTGGAGAAGGCTTTTTTCATGCAGTCCGCATTTTATTTTGCGAGGTAATCGCGCACCGCGCGTTCAATGCCTTCGGCATCTAAGCCCAGTTCGTGATGCATCTCGTCTTGAGTGCCTTGCGGAACAAATTGATCCGGCAACCCTAAGTTGAGCACAGGCTTGATGAGCTTGTTTTTCATCATCCACTCCACCACGCCAGCACCGGCGCCGCCCGCAACCACGTTCTCTTCCAGCGTGACCAGCACATCGTGCGTGTTGGCCAGTTCGGTGATGAGGGCTTCATCCAGCGGTTTCACAAAACGCATGTCCGCCACGGTAGCATCGAGCGCTTCGGCGGCTTGCAGCGCGTGGGGCAGCAGGGTGCCAAAGCTCAGAATCGCCACTTTTTCACCTTGGCGCATGAGGCGACCTTTGCCCAGCTCAAGCGCGGTGAATGTCTCTTCCAGCGCGACGCCCATACCATTGCCACGAGGGTAACGCACGGCGCTTGGGCCTTGATGTTGGTGGCCGGTGTAGAGCATTTGACGACACTCATTTTCGTCGGCAGGCGCCATGATCACCATATTCGGAATGCAGCGCATAAAGCTCAGATCAAAGGCTCCTTGGTGCGTTTGACCATCGGCTCCCACCAGACCCGCGCGGTCAATGGCAAACATCACTGGCAGGTTCATGATCGCCACATCGTGGATCAGTTGATCGTAACCACGTTGTAGGAAGGTGGAGTAAATCGCCACAATGGGGTGATGGCCAGCAATCGCCATGCCGGTCGCTAAGGTCACCGCATGTTGCTCAGCAATCGCCACATCAAAGTATTGCGATGGGTACTCTTTTGAGAACCGCACCATGCCCGAGCCTTCGCGCATGGCAGGCGTGATCGCCATCAGCTTGGGATCTTGCGCGGCCATGTCGCACAAAAAGTCACCGAAAATTTTCGAAAAAGTCGGTTTAGTACTGGTGCTTTTTGGCAGGCAGTCGTGGCTTGGGTCGAATTTGGGCACGCCATGGTAACCAATCGGATCTTTTTCCGCAGGCTCATACCCTTTGCCTTTTTTGGTCATCACGTGCAGGAACTGCGGGCCTTTCAGCTCACGCATGTTTTTCAGCGTTTTGGTCAGTTCCAGAACGTCATGGCCATCCACTGGGCCAATGTAGTTAAAGCCCAGCTCTTCAAACAGAGTGCCCGGAGCCACCATGCCTTTGAGGTGTTCTTCGGTGCGACGAACCAACTCTTTGATGGGCGGAACGCCGGAGAGCACTTTCTTGCCACCTTCGCGAATCGAGGTGTAAAGATTACCCGACAACAATTGCGCCAAATGGTTGTTCAGTGCGCCGACGTTTTCTGAAATCGACATTTCGTTGTCGTTCAGAATCACCAGCATGTCAGGGTGGACATCACCGGCGTGGTTCATGGCTTCAAATGCCATGCCGGCGGTAATCGCGCCATCGCCAATCACGCTCACCACTTTACGGTTTTCGCCCTCTTGGCCTGCGCAAATCGCCATGCCCAGTGCCGCGCTGATCGACGTGGAAGAGTGACCTACCGACAAGGTGTCGTATTCACTCTCTTCACGCCAAGGGAACGGGTGCAGGCCGCCTTTCTGACGAATGGTTGGCATCTGTTCGCGACGCCCCGTCAGAATTTTGTGCGGATAAGCCTGATGGCCGACATCCCAGATCAGTTGATCGAACGGGGTGTTATAGACGTAATGCAACGCAACGGTCAGTTCAACGGTGCCAAGACCAGAAGCCAAGTGGCCGCTGGATTGACTGACTGAGTTGAGCAAATAGGTTCTCAGTTCATCACAAAGCGTCGGCAGCACTTCTTTTGGCATGCTGCGTAATTCATCCGGCGAATTTGCCAGAGCCAGTGTCGGATATTTTGAAATATCAAGAGTCATAGTTATGCGCGCTTATAGTGTTAGTTTTTGCGCTCGATGACGTATCGGGCGAACTCTTCGAGATGCTCAGTGTTGTAAGGAATCGCTTGCAGTGCCTGAAGCGCTTCTTCATACAGCAGTTGAGCTTTATTCATCGCACCTTCTAGGCCCAGGAGCGCTGGGTAGGTGCTTTTATTGAGTTGTTGATCAGAACCTTGCGGTTTGCCCAACGTTTCGGTGTCACTGATGATATCGAGAATGTCATCTTGAACTTGGAAAGCCAGCCCAACCGCGTCAGCGTATCGGTCGAGATGTGGCAGCACATCCAACCCTTTGTGACCGGCAGCCATCGCACCCATTCGAATGGCGCAGCGCATCAGAGCGCCGGTTTTGTTGCGATGAATGTTTTCCAGCTCGTCGAGAGCCACCAAGCGGTTCTCCGCCGCTAAATCTAGAGCCTGACCCAAACACATGCCTTGCGCGCCTGACGCTTCTGCCAGTGCTTGAATCATCTTCACGCGGTTCATCTCACCCGCGTCAGACAAAGTGCCTTCGGCGAGAATAGTGAATGCCAGCGTTTGCAGGGCATCGCCGGTTAAAATCGCGGTTGCTTCATCAAACTTGATGTGACAGGTGGGTTTACCACGACGCAGCTCATCGTCATCCATCGCCGGCAGATCGTCGTGAATGAGCGAATAGGCGTGAATGCATTCAATGGCCGAAGCCGGGGTATCGAGGTCGCTGGGTTCACAACCGAGCATTTGCCCGGTGATGTACACCAGATACGGGCGAGCGCGTTTGCCGCCCAGTAGCAAGCCATACCGCATGGCTTCAATCAGAGGCAGATTCTGGTTGGGCAGACGATTTAACCACAGGTCAAGCTGCTCATTGTTTCGGTGTTGAAAAGAGGATAGAGCCTCAATCATAGGGCACTCTTTAGTCATCATTTATTCAGGCAGATCGGTAAATTCGCTCAGCGGCGCATCGTCGCTGTTGCTTAGCAAAATGCTAACACGTTGTTCCGCTTCATCGAGCTTAGTTTGTCCAGAGCGAGCAAGGGCAATGCCGCGCTCAAATTTTTTGAGGGCGTCATCCAGTGCCAAATCACCATTTTCCAGTTGATCAACCAGTTCATCTAACTCTTGAATGGTTGCTTCGAAGGACATGTTTTCAGGTTTCTTACTCGCCATAATCATTTTGCCTTGGGAAAGATGCACGAAAGTTACCTTAGGGCGTAGTGATGGTCAAATTTAACCAAGCAATTTTGTCAGAAATACGGCGCTTTTTACTGGATACGGATAACGAAACGTAAAAATGGCACCGGAGTCTGAAACTTGACTTGGATTTCTGTGCTGCCCGCAGGTGCATCTTAACAGGATTTGAGTATACACTGGGAAAAGCATATCACTGCCTGACAAGGCATGCAGACGTTTCAAGCGCATTTTTGCGCACCGGATCGGGTCAAGCCGTGGGGGATGAACGCTTGCGGCTGGCGCGTGCTTTCGGGCAGATGCCGCCGCGGGCTGAGCAATCATCGGCTCATTACCGTTTGGCTCGGGCAGGGTGATGTGTCATCCGGATTGAGAAAAAAGTTAAAGAATTTATTCTCTTGCCGATAACGAGAGTAATCTCTAATCGCGAATGAACAGCAGAGGAGCGCTTCGTGGATTTAGCAACGCTAATAGGTCTGATTGGTGGCTTAGCATTTGTCGTGATGGCGATGGTCTTGGGCGGCAGCATTATGATGTTCGTCGACGTCACCTCTATTTTGATCGTAGTGGGTGGTTCACTGTTCGTTGTCCTGATGAAATTCACCATGGGACAGTTCTTCGGCGCCGCTAAAATTGCGGGGAAAGCGTTCATGTTCAAAGCCGATGAGCCGGAAGATTTGATCGCGAAAATCGTGGAAATGGCGGATGCAGCGCGTAAAGGTGGTTTCCTCGCCCTTGAAGAGATGGAGATCTCCAACTCCTTCATGCAAAAAGGCATCGATTTGCTGGTGGATGGTCACGACGCCGATGTGGTACGTGCAACACTACAAAAAGATATTTCCCTGACCGATGAACGTCATGAAGCCGGCACGGGCGTCTTTCGTGCATTTGGTGACGTGGCTCCCGCGATGGGGATGATCGGGACACTGGTTGGTCTGGTGGCGATGCTGTCGAACATGGACGATCCAAAAGCGATCGGTCCGGCGATGGCGGTGGCGTTGTTGACGACCTTGTACGGTGCGGTACTTTCCAACATGGTGTTTTTCCCGATTGCCGACAAACTGTCGCTGCGCCGTGAACAAGAAACGTTGAACCGCCGCCTGATCATGGACGGTGTCTTGGCCATTCAAGATGGTCAGAACCCACGTGTCATTGATAGTTACCTGAAAAACTACCTCAATGAAGGTAAACGTGTGCTTGATGTCGACAACGAATAAGCGGAGTGAGTGATGGAAGAGCAAAAGTGCAAATGTCCGCCACCTGGGCTTCCCGCCTGGTTAGGGACCTTTGCTGACCTGATGTCGCTCCTGATGTGCTTCTTCGTCCTGCTGCTGTCGTTTTCGGAAATGGACGTTCTGAAGTTCAAGCAGATCGCCGGGTCGATGAAATTTGCATTCGGGGTACAAAACCGCCTTGAGGTCAAAGACATTCCTAAAGGCACCAGCATCATTGCGCAAGAATTTCGTCCCGGTCGCCCTGAGCCGACCCCGATTGACGTCATCATGCAGCAAACCATGGACATCACTCAGCAAACGCTGGAATTCCATGAAGGTGATGCCGATCGCGCCGGGGGCACGCAGCGTGATGCGGGCCAGTTGACGGGCGGTCAATCACCAGAAACCGCGACGCAAGATAACCAAAATACCGAAACGGAAATGCAACAGCAGCAGGCCCAATCTCAATCGATGTCGGAAGAGATGGAAACTGTGCTGGAAAGTATCAAGAAAGCGCTACAACGAGAAATTGAGCAAGGGGCGATTGAAGTTGAAAACCTCGGCCAGCAAATCGTCATTCGCATTCGTGAGAAGGGGGCTTTCCCTGAAGGCTCGGCGTTTTTGCAACCGAAATTCCGCCCGTTGGTGCGCCAAATTGCTGATTTGGTGAAAGATGTGCCGGGGATCGTGCGCGTCTCGGGTCACACCGATAACCAACGTCTGGATTCTGAACTGTATCGTTCAAACTGGGATTTATCGGCGCAGCGTGCGGTGTCGGTGGCGCAAGAGATGGAAAAAGTGAAAGGCTTTAATCACCAACGCTTGCAAGTGCGTGGCATGGCCGATACTGATCCGCTCGGGCCGAACGACACTGAAGCGCAACGCTCGCGCAACCGCCGCGTTGAAATCAGCATTATGCAAGGTGAACCGCTGTACAGCGATGAAGTGCCGTCCGCGCAGCCTACGAACGCGCAATAACGCGCTGTCGAGGTGACTCCCTAAGGCAAGCCAATTGGCTTGCCTTTTTCATAAGCTTTTCTCTGTGGCGAGAGATCGTGTATAATCCCGCCCCCTTAGCGGTGCTGAGCGCCACACAGTCGTGCCTGCCAGTGAATGTTCTAATTAAATTGCGAATAACCTTATGAAATTTATAGTTAAGCCCCATCCAGAAATTTTCATTAAAAGTGAATCGGTGCGTAAGCGCTTCACTAAAATTCTTGAAAGCAACATTCGCAATATCATCAAAAGTCGCACGACAGGCGTCGCGGTGTTCAACCGTCGCGATCACATTGAAGTGTCGGCCAACAGTCGCGACTTCTTTGCCGAAACGCTTGAGATTCTGACCACCACACCGGGCATTCAACAAGTGCTGGAAGTGAAGCAGTCTGAATTTAAAGATCTGCATGATATTTACGAACAGGTGCTGCTACAAAGCCGTCATCTGATCGAAGACAAAACATTCGTTGTGCGTGCAAAACGTCGCGGTAAACACGAATTTACTTCGATTGAACTGGAACGTTATGTGGGTGGCGGCCTCAACCAAGCGGTTGCCAGCGCAAAAGTGCGCCTGAAAAACCCAGACGTGACCATTAACGTTGAAGTGAACGATGGCTTGCTGAACCAAGTGATCGCGCGTCACAAAGGCTTAGGCGGCTTCCCATTGGGAACGCAAGAAGATGTGTTGAGCCTGATTTCCGGTGGTTTCGATTCGGGCGTGTCCAGCTACCTGCACATCAAACGGGGTTCAAAGGTGCATTACTGCTTCTTTAACCTCGGCGGTCCGGCACACGAAATCGGCGTTAAACAGGTCGCTTACTACTTGTGGCACAAATACGGTTCTTCGGCCAAAGTGCGCTTTATCTCAGTTGATTTCGCCCCTGTGGTGGCAGAAATCCTTGAGAAAGTTGACGACGGCCAAATGGGCGTGATCCTCAAGCGCATGTTTATGCGTGCTGCGGGTCAGGTTGCGGAGAAATTTGGCATTCAAGCTTTGGTGACGGGCGAAGCGCTCGGCCAGGTGTCTAGCCAAACGCTGACCAACCTGCGTCATATCGACAACGTGACGGATACGCTGATCTTGCGTCCACTGATCAACTGGGACAAAGATGACATCATCAACGTCGCTCGTGAAATCGGTACGGAAGATTTTGCCAAGACCATGCCGGAATACTGCGGCGTGATCTCAAAGAGTCCAACCGTAAAAGCGGTTAAAGGCAAACTGGAAGCGGAAGAAGCCAAGTTCGACTTCTCGATTCTGGATCAAGTGGTGTATGACGCACGTCAGATGGACATTCGTGACATCGAAAAAGAATCACAGCAACAAGCACCAGAAGTGGAACTGGTGACCGCGGTGCAAGACCAAGCGGTGGTGCTGGATATTCGTAGCCCGGATGAAGAAGATGAAAAGCCGCTGGTGATTGACGGCGTGGAAGTGAAACACGTGCCGTTCTACAAACTGGCGACTCAGTTTGGCGATCTGGATCAGTCAAAGACCTACTTGTTGTACTGCGAACGCGGTGTGATGAGCCGACTACAAGCACTGTATCTGAAAGAGCAGGGCTTCGATAACATTAAAGTGTATCGCCCATAATTGAGCGCGCACTGAATGAAGAAACGCAAATCGCTGGTCGGTTTGCGTTTTTTTTTTGCCTCGGCGCAGCATTAGATTTATTTACCTTTTGTTACACACTTGCGGCGCGAGTTCGAGAATGCGAGCAAGGTCACAATGCGCAATTGCAGGCATAAAAAAACACCGCCCTTGGGCGGTGCTAAAAATTTGACAGACAGGTCAAAAAATAAATACAGGAAGTATATGTTTTGCGGCAGGGGATAACTGCACAAAACAGGATGGTAGAAAAACTACCTCACTCGAAAATCGAGTTTGCAAACACAACATCGCAATAACTAAGCCCATTGATTCTCAATGAGAATCAAGCCGTTCAGGCCCGCATTGCGGGGTGAAATATAGATTTTCTCTGGCTGGTTAGCAACGGACAATTTATAATGTTTCAGATTAAAAAAACTAATCTGTTATAGAGTGTGCTCATGTCCAGAAGATTGCCACCCTTAAACTCGCTGAAAGTCTTTGAAGCCGCGGCTCGCCACCTGAGTTTTACTCGGGCGGCAGAAGAGCTGTTCGTGACTCAGGCTGCGGTGAGTCACCAAATTAAAGCGTTGGAAGAGTTTCTCGGGTTGAAACTATTTCGTCGTCGAAACCGTTCGCTGCTGCTCACTGAAGAGGGGCAAAGCTATTTCCTCGACATCAAAGACATCTTTGGTTCGTTGGCGGAAGCGACCGACAAGTTATTGGAACGCAGCGAGAAAGGTGCGTTAACCATCAGTTTGCCACCCAGCTTTGCGATTCAATGGCTGGTGCCGCGCTTGGCGGACTTTAACCAGCAAGAGCCAGATATCGATGTGCGCATCAAAGCGGTCGATATGGAAGAAGGCTCGCTGACGGATGATGTCGATGTCGCCATTTATTACGGCCGAGGCAATTGGCCGGGGCTACGCGCCGACAAGTTGTATCAAGAGTTTTTGATCCCGCTCTGTTCGCCGTCGTTGCTGCTGGGCAGTAAACCGCTGGCGACGCTGAGTGACTTGTCGTATCACACGTTGCTGCACGACACCTCGCGCAAAGACTGGAAACAGTTCGCCAAAGAAAATGGCTTAGAGAGTGTCAATGTGAATCACGGGCCGATCTTCAGTCACTCGACCATGGTGTTGCAAGCCGCCGCGCATGGTCAAGGAGTCGCGCTGGGTAACAACGTGCTGGCACAACCCGAGCTTGATGCGGGGCGTTTGGTCGCGCCGTTTGACGAAGTGCTGATGACTAAAAATGCGTTCTACGTGGTGTGCCACGAGAAACAGGCGGACATGGGACGGATTGCAACGTTTCGTGATTGGATGCTGAAAAAAGCCCGCCGCGAACAGGAGGATATACTTGATGACAACAGCCTCAACCCCCGTGCGCATTGATGGCGGCTCGCAGCCGCTGACGTTTATTTTTGCCCATGGTGCCGGAGCTGATATGGACCACGAGTTTATGGCGGCGGTCGCCAAGGGCGTGGCTGAGCGTGGCATTCGTGTGGTGCGATTTAACTTTCCGTACATGGTCAAGCGTGCCGAAGATGGCAAGCGCCGTCCGCCGGATCGCGCGCCGAAACTGCTGGAAGCGTTTGAAGCGGTGATTGCCGAACACGCAACGGGGCCGGTGGTCATTGGGGGCAAATCGATGGGCGGACGAATGGCGTCGCTGCTGAGTGCGCACCCGCAAGTGGCGGGTATTGCGTGTTTGGGTTTTCCTTTTCACCCGCCCGGCAAGCCGGAAAAATTCAAAGGGGATCACTTGGCAGACATCGATACGCCCACGCTGATCCTGCAAGGCGAACGCGACACGTTTGGGACGCAGTTGGAGTGTGCCACATTCTCATTCAGCCCAAGCGTTTCGCTTGTATTTCTGCCAGATGGCGATCACAGCTTCAAACCGCGCAAATCGTCAGGGCATACCGAAACACAAAACATCGCCTTGGCGGTGGAACAATTGAGTCAGTTTATTCTCGAGGTGTACGATGCAAAGTAAGTCATTACTTACCTTAGGCGGCCTGTTCTCCGGGATTGCCGTGGCGCTCGGCGCGTTTGCGGCGCACGGTTTAAAAGCCACGTTGAGTCCCTATTTGCTGGGTGTCTTTCAAACGGGTGTGCAGTATCAATTCATTCATGCGGCTGCGCTGATTGCCTGTGGCATTTTGTTGCAGCTGTCGGGGACAGAAAAAGCGCGAAACTATTTTAGCCGCGCGGCGATTTGCTTTATCATCGGCATCTTTTGTTTTAGCGGCAGCCTGTACGCCTTAGCACTGACGGGTGTGAAATGGTTTGGTCCCATCACGCCGATGGGTGGTCTGCTGTTTATGATCGGCTGGGGATTATTTACCTTCGCGGCCATGAATATTAAAGAGGTCAAGCAGTGAAACAAGTCATGCTCTATTGCCGCGCAGGCTTTGAAAAAGAGTGCGCCGGTGAGATTCAGGACAAAGCCACGCAACTGGAAGTGTATGGTTTCCCGCGGATGCAGAAGAACAGCGGCTATGTACTGTTTGAATGCTATCAGGAAGGCGATGCGCAAAAGCTGATCAAAGCGCTGGATTTTCAGGCCTTGATTTTTGCCCGCCAGATGTTTGCGGTGGCGGCAGAGTTCACTGAACTGCCAAAAGATGACCGTATTTCGCCGATTTTGGCGCAGTTGTCTGAATACGAAGATTTTCCGCGCTGCGGCGATCTGCGTGTGGAAACGCCGGATACTAACGAAGCCAAAGAGCTACTCAAGTTCTGCCGTAAATTCACCGTACCATTGCGTCAAGCGCTGCGTGGCAAAGGAGTGTTGTTTGCGAAAGAGCATCCGAAAAAGCCTGTGCTGCACGTGTGCTTTATCGCGCCGGGCCACTGTTTTGCCGGTTATTCGCTGAGTTCCAATAACTCGCAGTTCTTTATGGGCATTCCACGCCTGAAGTTTCCTACCGATGCGCCAAGCCGTTCAACCCTCAAACTGGAAGAAGCGTTCCACGTGTTTATTCCGCGCGAGGAATGGGACACGCGTTTGGCGTCTGGCATGTGGGCGGTCGATCTGGGTGCTTGTCCGGGCGGTTGGACGTATCAGTTGGTGAAACGCTCGATGTTCGTGCACGCGATTGATAACGGCATGATGGCAGACAGCCTGATGGAAACCGGTCAGGTGAAACACCACATGGTCGACGGGTTTAAGTTTGAGCCGCCGCGTAAGAACGTGACCTGGTTGGTGTGTGACATGATTGAAAAGCCATCACGCGTGGCACAACTGATGGGCGAATGGATCATCAGTGGCTGGGCGAAAGAGGCGATTTTCAACCTGAAACTGCCGATGAAAGGCCGCTACGATGAAGTGTTGGAAGACATCGAAAACCTGAAGATTTTCCTCAAAGAGAATCACGTCAAGTTCCGTCTGCAAGCGAAGCATTTGTACCACGATCGCGAAGAGATCACGGTGCACGTTCAATCACTGAGTAACATCTCACCGCACTAATATCGTGACAGAGTTGAAACAAAAAACGCTCCTTAAGGAGCGTTTTTTTATGCCGGTGATCCGCTGAAACGAATGTCCTGCAGATTAAAACCGAGTTCGATGTCGGTTTTCAGTCCGGCTACCTGTTTACAGACCCGCGCCAGTTCAATGTGTTCATCGAGCTTTTTGCGATATTTCGCTGGCAGGTCGTCACTGGCGTATGCGCTGTCGATGTCCGGATATTGCGTCAGTATCTCTTTGGCCGCTTTAGGGCCAATTCCTGGGACTCCCGGCACTTGGCTGGAGCTGATCCCCGTTAATCCCCAGTAATCGGCCAGCTGTGTCGGTTTGACGCCAAACTCGTTTTCGATAAATGGTGCATCCAACCAACGCTGTTGGAAGTAATCGCGAATTTGTAGCGTGGGAGAGAGCAGTTGGCAGTAGCCTTTGTCGGTGGAAATGATGGTGACCTTTTCCTGATGCGCGGCCACTTTGGTGGCCAGTGTTGCGACCAAGTCATCGGCTTCATCGCCCTCGGAGAGCAGGGAATCGATGCCCAGTTCCCACCATGCTTGCTGAATCTGGTCGAGCCCTTGTTGTAGCGGCTGCGGCATGGGTTTGCGTCCGGCTTTGTAGCCGGGCAGCACCTCGGCGCGCCAGCCTCGATCTTGCAGGTGGTGATCAAACACCGCGATGATGTGGGTGGGGTCGGCTTCACCAATGATACGTTGTAGCGTCCGGCTGGTGGTGTCTATGGTTCGTGCAATATCGGTTTCATCCGGCTGAGCGGAATGCACGCGGCGAATGAGGTTCAGAGCATCGATAATGACGAGATGGATAGACATAGCAATTCAAAAAAATAAGGGCTGTTAGGCCCTTATTGTAATGAAATTCAATGGGATTGCTACCAAGCGTCAGGTGACGATGCGATAACACGGCACATAAGCCGAGCCGCCCGGTAGTTTCATGCGATGCTGTTCAACGAAATCTTTCAGCAGGCGGTCCATTTTCTTCATCAAGATCGGGTCGCCATGAATCTCAAACGGGCCATTGCGTTCAATCTCATGAATGCCTTCGGCTTTCACGTTGCCGGCCACAATGCCTGAGAAGGCGCGGCGCAGGTTCGCGGCCAGCACTTCCGGACGCTGATTGAGATGCAAGTCCAAATTGGCCATGCTTTCGTGGTTCGGCTCAAACGGCAGTTGGAATTCCGGCTCGATTTTGAGTGACCAGTTGAAGCTGTAGGCGTCATCGTTGTCTTTGCGATGCTGACGAACCGCTGGCATGGCATTTTTCATGATGCGCGCTGCTTCTGCGGGGTTGTCGATCACGATGGTGTAATGCTGACGCGCTTCGTCACCGAGTGTGTCGGCAATGAATTGATCGATGGAGCGGAAGTACGCTTCGCTCTCTTTCGGCCCGGTCAGGACGATTGGCATCGGTTGGTTGGCATTTTCTGGGTGCATCTTAATGCCCAGAATGTACAGCAACTCTTCTGCAGTCCCCGGACCGCCCGGGAAAATGATGATGCCGTGCGCCAAGCGGACAAACGCTTCCAGACGTTTTTCGATGTCGGGCATGATCACCAATTCGTTCACGATCGGGTTTGGCGGCTCAGCGGCAATAATCGACGGTTCGGTCAGGCCAAGGTAGCGCTGCTCGTGGTAGCGCTGTTTCGCGTGACCAATCGCTGCCCCTTTCATTGGGCCTTCCATCGCGCCCGGGCCACAGCCGGTACAGATATTGAGTTCACGCAGGCCCAGTTCGTGGCCCACTTCGCGGGTGTATTGGTACTCGATTTCATTGATCGAGTGCCCCCCCCAGCACACCACCAAATTCGGAATGATGCCCGGGATCAGCGTGCCTGCATTACGCAAAATGCCAAATACCAAGTTGGTAATGTGTGTGGCGTTGGTCAGATTCAGGCGTTGGCTGTCTGCCAAGTGCATGTTGACGTAGACGATGTCACGCAATACCGAAAACAGGTGTTCCTGAATCCCTTTGATGATGTGTCCATCGACAAATGCATGTTCGGGTGGGTTGGTCAGTTCCAGCTTAATGCCACGTTCACGGCGCAGCACGGTGACGTCAAAATTCTTATATAAATCGAGCAACTCTTTGGAGTTGTCGGTATGGCTGCCTGAGTTCAGCACCGCGAGGGTGCAGTTGCGGTACAGCTGATATAGATCACTGGACGCGGTTTTTTTCAATCGTTCGACTTCGAGCTGCGACAACAGATCCATACTGCCGGCAGGGCTGACTTGAGTGATCATGCTGACCTCCTTGCTTGAGAGGTTAATGATAGTCCACCTGCGCGGTTGGTTGATGAATGGTTGGCGTTATTGGTCGCTCGCGTCGCAGAGGTGGGGCAATCGTCCGGCGTGAACACAGATTCTGATGGGATGAACCTGAGGCAAAACCGGATGCATCAGGCTCGTGCGTTGCGGGCATGTTTGGCGCAACGTTCACGAGTCTGAACGTTTAACTAATTGATATTCCAGTTTCAATCTTGTTCGGTTCTGCTGAAATGGGAAATGTTGTGCGACATCAGATGTGAGATGAGTCACTAAAAACAGGTGTGTCAGATTAAAAAATAACCGAATGAGGCATGGGAAACGGACCGCGGGGCCGCGATCCGTCGGGGTTACTTCCAAGCGATTTGGTTTGGCCCGTATTTTTTCACTTCGACCAAGGCGCGGTGAACGCGCTCCAGCACCGTTTCTGGCGTGTCTGATTCTTTGAAACAGGTACTGGCAGCCGTCATGGTGATGATGATGCTTTTATCGCGGAACTTGAACGGCAGTTTGGAGATATTCCGTTGGATTTGTTGAATGATTTGATAACACGCGTTGTCGGCGTGTTCTGGCAGTAGCAGAATGAACTCTTCGCCGGAAAAACGCGCCACGGTGTCGGTGTCTTCAATCTCTTTACTGATGGTGCGCGCAATGATTTTCAGCGCTTTATCACCGGCCATGTAGCCGAAGCTGTCGTTGATGGTTTTGAACTTATCGATATCCAACATCACCACACGCAGCGTGTGCTGAGTACGAATCCAACGGCGATATTCGAGTTCCAATCGATCATTAAACGCGGTGCGGTTGTACACTTTGGTCAGTGGATCTTGCAGCATGCGCTGCGCCTGATCTTCCAAACGACGGCGGTAATCTTGGGTGAGTTCAAACAGGGCTTCCATTTGAGTGCGCGTGTATTGCATGCGTTCAATCAGCGCCTGTTCACGCTGCTCAGCGTGCGTGAGTCGCTCCGACAACGAGGCTAGATCCGCCAACATCGGTTCAAGCTTGGCTTTGGTGCTGCTGAGCTCTTCACCATCTTTCAGGGCGGTTTGACTACGACCGACCAGGGTGTTCAGCTCTTGATGCATCTCTTGACGATGCGTTTGATAGTTGAGGCTTTGGTCGACGTTTTGATTGACGCTTTTGATGTTGTTCGCCAAGGAGCTGTTGACTTGCTCTAGGAATTTTTCTGAACTTTTGCGCTCGAAGTGAGTGCCGGCAATCACCAGCTTTAACACGTCCAGCGTCAGTTCCAATAAGGTCTGAGTCGTCACGCCGTTTAACAGCTTGGTGCGAATGTCGGTCAGCAGATCGCCCGATTCCCCATCGAAATCCAGTTCGCAAATCAAGTTTTGCAGATCGTCACTCAGGCGTGCCAACAATTCGTTGTCGGCGCTTTGGCTGAGTTCGTCGGTCACCGATGGCGGATTGGCGGTGATGATTTTTACCGAGCGTTCGTAAATGCCCAGTAAGCGCATGGCTTGGTCCGCTTTGGGTAGTTGTTGGGCCGCAGAAAAACTGAGTAAATCACGCAGGTCGCGTTTTAATTTTGAAGGCAGGCCGGGAACACGCAGCAAGATTTCGCCACTGTGTTTGATTTGCGAGTCCAAATGGGAACTCTGCTTTTCCTTAATCAACGTGTGTTGCTTCAACATGCGCTCCAGTACGGCCAGACGAGGTATGAGCGAGCTTACATCTTTTTGTTGCTCGATGGCTTGACGCAGTTCAGCTAAATACCCATTCAATCGATGGTTCTCGCCTTGGCAAGCCAGACTTAAAGATGCGACGATACGTTTCAGGACTTTCTGTTCTCGATTAAATTTGAACGAAGTATCCCGTTGTGTCAAACGTGTCTGTTCCAACTGACTACGCAGCTGGTTTAACTGATTTTGGATATCTTGCTCGAGAACGCCCATCGACAACAAACTACAGCTTCGGATCAACCCTGATCCTATTTAGTGATTTATCGATAATAACAAAAAAAAATTATTCGTCACGATTTCAGTGCGTTAACCGTATAGCTTTTACCCATCTTTTAAAAGTTTTTTGATGTTCTCCTCATTCTTGTATGAGGAATGCACCTTGATCAATCCCTGATTGATGGCATGTTTGCACGATTTACGGATATTGTTGGACGCAAAACTGGCCGCTGGCGCATTGTCGATGGCGCGCAGGTAAACCCAGTGGCTGCTGTTCTCTTTGATGCTCAGATCGCGCGCCACACTGGCGGCCATGAGCAGAATGTCCAGCAACTCTTTGTCGTTGATTGCCGTGTATGCGCGAGGCAGGAACGGATAATCAGCGATGCCCATGCGAATGATGCGGTTGAGGCGGCGTTCGGGCTGAAATTCTTCAATCCATGACTGCACTTTATTGAACAGATCTTCTGGCGGACGTTCGCGATCCGGACACGGTTCAATGTAGAGCAGGTTGGCATCGGAGAAATGGTACAGACGTGCTTTGTCGTCATCGATTTTCGATTTGAGGAAGGCGCCAAAGTCGTGTTCCAGTTCCAGACCTGCGCTGTAGCCGTGTTGCAAGTACATGTTGCGCAGGAACGGAATGTCGATCATCGCAAAGCGCAATCGATCGTTGAGTGGTTCATGGATCAATTCCCCCACGTGCCACTGTTCGTAGTTTTGACTGCTGCGTTCTAGTGAAGAGAGCAGCTTGGAGTTGAGCATACGCAGGTTGTGTAGGCGCGAGCGCGAGTGAGTGTAAAGGTTACTGCTGAGTTCATCGATTTCATCGCGCTGGCGCTGAATCACGTAACCGCGACGCAGTAGCAGTAAGAAGAAGATCGAACTGGCCACGAACAGCGCAAACGCGATTTTTTGGAACTTGCTGTATTCACGCTGAGTTTCTTGCAGCTCTTTTTCCTGACCGACCAAATGCAGTGTCTGTTCTACGAACTCTTTTTGCTGGCGGAATGCATCTTCACTGATCTGATTGAGTTTTTCTTGGCGGATCTGCGCGATGGCATTGCTCTGTTTGACGTTTTCCAGCGCATTGGCATAACGGCCCGTCTGTTCATAGCCGAGCGACAACAGGCGGTAGGCGTTCTCTTCAATCGCTAAATCGCCCGTTGCTTGGCCGATGCTGAGCGCTTGTTGCGCTTGGGCAATCACTTGCTGGCCCTGATTTTGATGGTAAGCCAATCCAGCGTTCAACAAGCTGGCTCGCCCTTTGAGACGCGGAATGTCGGTGTAGCTGAGCAGCTCTTCTGCGCGCGCCAAATACTGCTCGGTCAGTGGGTAGTTGAACAGTTGCAAATAGGTCGCGGCAAGGCTGAGGCGCACTTCGATCACGCTTTCAATGTCGTTGCTGCTGCTCTCGTGGTCAATCACGTTGAAGTAGTGTACCAGCGCCAAGTTGTACTTGCCTTGCTGGTAGTAGACATCGCCCATGCGTTTTAACACTGCTGCCAGTGCCGGCGACTTGTCGTAGTTATCGTAAAAATCGGCGGCCTGCGAGAGATGAACCAGCGCTTTGTCCAGCACGCGGCGTTCAAAGAACAGTTGGGCCAGCAGGGTATTGGTTTTGGCCAGCAGGGCGCTGGCGTTACTTTCCACCGCGCCCCAATAAGACATCAGGAGTTCGGACAGGGCAAGGTTGTAGAGTTCGTGATTGAGGTAATGTTTACCGACCACCAAATGGTATTCAATTTGCGGCTTTTTCGATTGCAAGGTATCGATGTAGGGTTTGACTTGCGCAAATAGGCGATTGGCCAGTTCGAGGTCATTGGCTTGGGAGGCAATCTCGGCGCGCAGCATCGTCATTTTGTAATCGATGCCTTTGGCGAGGTGGTCGGAATTTTTGATCGCTTCGTATTCTTTGGCAATGTTGCGCAGCTCTTCGCGCGCTTCGCTGGTGTTGCCGTCGTAGCGCCATTGCAAGCGCACATCAAGGATCTCGACTTCCAGTTCCAAATACGGCAACTGGTATTTCTCCGCCAATTCTTGCGCTTCATCCAGCAACTTGAACGCCGTTTGTTGATACCCGAGATTAAACTCGGCTTTGGCAAGAATCTTCAACGCATCAATCGTACTGCCGGGCGTGCGCACCCGGCTGTCGGTTTCATCGCGTGAAATGGTGGTTGGGCTGGTTTCGGCTTTATCGGCCAACTTGCGTTGGGAGAGATATTCTGTGGCCAGCGCTTTGGCTTGCGCTGGAGAAATCTCAATCAAACCATCGGCTTCGTTCAGGGTGGGTGACGAATAGATGGTGGCGTAGGTCCAGGTTGAAAATGAGAGCAGAGCCAAACCAAGCCAGTGCTTCCAGCGAAGAAATGTCATCCTGTCGAGCATCCTTGTTATTGACGAGCCATACGTTGATTGTGGCTCGGAGCCGCCTGCTCAGTTGAGCGATACGGGTTGATATCTAGACCGCCGCGACGGGTGTAGCGAGCCAGCACCGTTAAGTGCTCTGGGTGGCAGTAGCGGGTGATGTCGGTAAAGATACGCTCAACACACTGCTCATGGAACTCGTTGTGCTCACGGAATGACACAATGTAGCGCAGCAGCGCTTCGCGATTAATTTTCGGCCCACGGTAAGTGATTTCTACGCTGCCCCAGTCGGGCTGATTGGTGATCAGGCAGTTGGACTTCAGCAGGTGGCTGTGCAACGTCTCTTCAACAACGTCATCGCTGGTGGCATCGGCAAGTAAGGTGTCGTCAAATGCGTAGCTGGTGATGGTGATGTCCTGATCGTCGATGCAGTCTCCTTGCATGGTCACAATCGGCTGCGCGGTATAGGCCGCTAGCGGCTTGACCTCGACATGCACGGTTTCACCGGCGCACGCGGACAAATCGTGTTGCAGGCGCGCCTGAACGTCTGCCCAGGTTGAGAAGCGCGTCTGGTTAAAACTATTGAGGTAAAGTTTGAACGATTTCGACTCGATCAGGTTGGCGCTGGTGGCCGGAATCGCGACTTCGCCGATCGCCACTTGTGGCAGGCCATTGTCGTTGAGCCATGACAGCTCATATAGCGTCCAGAGGTCGCAGCCCAAAAACGGCAGTGTGTCTCCCAAGTGCAGATCGTTGCGGTTTAGGCTACGTGGAACCGGCTGCAAAAGGGAAGGATCGTACTGGTTCGCGTACTCGGTTTTTTTCCCCAGGGTTAAACCCGCCAGCTCTTTTGCGTCAGAATATTTGCTCATACTTTACAGTGAATTCGATTAGAATAACCGGAATTCTACGCAATACCGTCGCGTGTGTCATCTGGCAGGCGCGACTAACCTAACTATGGAGAACGTCATGGCTCACTCAGTGGTTGAAGCCTTATTCTCATTCAGCCAGCGCTACTTGGATGCGGTTCAGCACGCCCATCAGCAATTGCCGTATAACGATGAGTTGATCGACTGGCCATCGCCATGTGTGGTCGAGGCGCTTGAGGACCGCGTGTTTTGGCAACCTGTGCCGCGCACCCCTGCTGCTGATTTGGCCAATGTGGAACAAGGGATTGAGCTGACGTTGCAGCAAGACATTGCCCCGTTTTATGGCGCACAATTTTCGGCAGACATGCCCGCGCGTTGGCGCGGCCGTGAGTTGACCTTGTTACAAGTGTGGAGTGATGCGGATTTTCAGCGCCTGCAAGAGAACATTCTCGGCCATTTGGTGATGCAGCGCCGCCTCAAACACAAACCCACCGTGTTTATCGCGACAACGGCCGATGAGATGGCGGTGATCTCGATCTGCAACCTGACGGGCAACGTGATTCTGGAAAAATTAGGCACCACGCAACGTGAAGTGCTGACCGCCGATGTGGTCGAGTTTTTGAATCAATTGGAACCGGTGGTGTAATCGATGTACGTGGTTGAACTTCAATTTGAGTGTTTTGACAACACCACCATCAGTGCCGTCGACAAAGCCATCAATGGGTTGATGGACGCGCTGCGTTACAACGGTCAAGTACTGGGACGCGAGTTTCCGATCATTTTGGGCGAGGGCGAGTTTTATGTGCGCGCTGTGTGCCCGGAAAAAGAGAGCTTGCACCCAAACCATCACTCCGATTTTGTTCAGGTGTGCATCAATCGTTTAGCCGATGCGAGTCTGCTGGCGCCAAAAGTGCGTTTGCTGGGGCGTGATATTAACTCTGAAGAAGCGGCTGAAGTGGAAACGCCAAGCTGGCAAGTGCTGTACACCACTTACGTGCACACTTGTTCACCGCTGCGCAGTGGTGAGACGCTGCTGCCTATTCCGCTGTATCGCAATGAACCGACGCTTAACGGTGACCACAAATCCGTGATCAAATGGCAAACCGAGTGGCAAGCCTGTGACGAAATTCAGATGGCGGGCGGCTGCAAGGCCGAGTTCGCGGCGCTGCATGAAATTTGCGATGTCGATAGCGACTTGTTTCGTCGTGGCTGGGACTTGCGTGGTCGGGTGGAATATTTGACCAAGATTCCGACCTATTACTATCAATACCGCGTCGGCGGCACCAGCTTGGCGGATGAGCAAGCACGCAAATGCCCGAAATGCGGTGGTGAATGGTCACTGGATGAGCCGCTGCATGACATCTTCCATTTCAAATGCGATACGTGCCGAATTGTCTCAAACATCTCTTGGGATCATTTGAAATAGCCGCGGTATTCGGCAGGGCATACGCCTGAAATGACCGCAACAAAAAAGGTTGGCCTAAGCCAACCTTTTTTATGGGTTTCACCGTGTCAAGGATGGGATTACCAACCTTTAACTGCGCCACCTTGGAAGATGTCTGCCGCGGCATTTGCCACTTCATCCGTTTGGTACGCTTTCAGGAAGTTCTGTACGTTTTCTGCGTTCACGTTGTCTTGACGCGCAACCAGCAGGTTCACGTATGGTGACTCTTTGTCTTCAACGAAGATGCCGTCTTTTTCTGGCGTCAGGTTGAGTGAGCTGGCGTACGTGGTGTTGATGATTGACAGAGCAACGTCATCCAGAGAACGTGGCAGTTGCGCTGCATCCAGTTCAACAATTTGGATTTTCTTTGGGTTTTCGACGATGTCACGAACGGTAGCCAGCAGGCCAGCATCAGCACGCAGTTTGATCAGGCCTTGTTTTTCCAGCAGGATCAGAGAACGACCAAGGTTGGTTGGATCGTTTGGTACTGCGATGCGCGCGCCATCTTGCAGTTCATCAACTGATTTGATCTGTTTTGAGTAACCTGCGATTGGGTACACGAAGGTGTTGCCCACGATCGCTAATTTGTAGCCACGGTCAACGATTTGCTGATCGAGGTAAGGTTTGTGTTGGAATGCGTTAGCATCAATTGAACCATCATCCAGCGCGGCGTTCGGTGTAACGTAATCCGTGAACGTGACCAGTTCCACATTCAGGTTGTATTTCTCTTTCGCAACTTTCGCTGCGACTTCAGCAACCTGCGCTTCAGCACCGGCGATCACACCAATTTTTACTTTGCTGTTGTCAACGGCTTTGTCACCACAGCCAGCCAGCACAAGTGCAGAGGCAGCAGCGGCAATGGTCAGTAAACCTTTCAGGCTCAATTTCATGATATTCTCCTTGTTATCAAACTTCTAACGTATCTGTGTTGTATTTTTTAAGATAATGAACGGGTTATCTGTGATCGACGCGACGAACAAACGCATCGCCGATCGATTGAATAATTTGTACCAGCACAATCAACATCACCACCGTCACAGCCATGATGGTGACATCATAACGGTGGAAACCGTAACGAATTGCCACATCCCCTAGGCCGCCGCCACCAACGGTCCCCGCCATGGCTGAGTAACTCACGAGGGTCACCAAGGTGATGGTTACTGAGTTCAAAATGGTTGGCATCGCTTCTGGGAGCAGCACTTTGGTGATGATTTGCATTGGGGTTGCGCCCATCGATTGCGCCGCTTCAATCAAGCCGGTTGGGACTTCCAACAACGCCCCTTCAATGAGACGCGCCACAAATGGGATGGCGCCAATGGTCAGTGGTACGATCGCGGCGGTTGTCCCGATAAAGGTGCCCACCAACATTTTGGTGACAGGAATAATTGCCACCATCAAAACCAGGAACGGTACGGAGCGACCAATGTTCACAATCGCGCCCAATACGTTATTCAGTTGAGTGTTTTCCAACAAGCCACCTTTTTTGGTGGTGTGTAGAATCACGCCCAATGGAATGCCTAACGCAAAGCCGACAATGCCAGCGACGGCAACCATGTAAACGGTTTGCCATGTGGCCATCAAAAGTAGGTCGCTGTTGAGTGATAACCAGCTGCTGATCGTATTAAAGGACATAACCAAGCACCTCGACTTTTACATTGTGGTCACGGAGATATTGCATTGCTGCGACGTCATCATTTTGATTGCCGTAGATTTCGGCCACCATCATCCCGAATTTCACGCCGCCGGCGTAATCGAGATCAGAACTCAGAATGCTGACATCAATATTGAATTTACGCGCGATTTGCGACATGAGCGGCGCATCAACGGTGGCGCCAGTAAACTCAAGGCGCACCAGCGGGTAGCTGCCTTCGACACGTTCTGCATTCAAACGCGCTTGGTAATCATCGGGAATCGACAGATCCAAGGTTGAACGAATGAATTGATGCGCCAGTTGTGTTTTCGGGTGCGCAAAAATGTCGCCTACGCTGCCTTTTTCCACCAACTCACCGTCACCGATGATCGCCACTTCGTGACAGATGCTCTTCACCACGTCCATTTCGTGCGTGATCAACAGCATGGTGATATTCAGCTTGCGGTTGATCTCTTTGAGTAGTTCCAAAATCGATTGTGTGGTTGCGGGATCCAGCGCGCTGGTGGCTTCGTCACACAGCAACACTTTGGGGTCAGACGCCAAGGCGCGCGCAATCGCCACACGTTGTTTCTGGCCGCCACTCAAATTGGCCGGGTAGGTGTCGCGTTTGTCGGTCAAGCCTACCAGCGTCAGCAGCTCAGAGACTTTACGTTCAATGTGTTGATCATCTTTGCCTGCCAATTCCAATGGCAGCGCAATATTGCCAAATACGGTGCGAGACGAGAGCAAGTTAAAGTGTTGGAAAATCATGCCAATATTACGGCGAGTTTCCGACAATTGTTTGGACGTCAGTTGCGTCAGGTCAACCCCATCAACAATCACGCTACCGCTGGTTGGCGTTTCCAACATGTTGACACAACGAATGAGCGTACTTTTCCCTGCACCAGAAGAACCGATAACACCGAAAATCGTACCTTGTGGAATATGAAGATTGATGTCTTTCAGGGCATGAATTTCTTTGTGGCCTTGCAAGAACACCTTATTGACGTGACTAATTTCAATCATGTAATAACCTGTGCAGGGATAGCAGTATAAAATTTTGAACTCTCTCTCACTTAGTAGAGGATGCTATGGGTTATCGATGGGCAAGTCAATAGATATTTTTACGTCTAGACGTCTAAACGGGTTAAGTGATGAGACGGTTAAGTAATTAGATAGTGATGAAAGAAATAAAGCGTGCAATAATTCTCGGCACACTACGTTATTTGAGAGCATTATTTTGGCTAAACCTGCTGTGTTTTTGGACCGTGACGGCGTGATCAACGTTGACCACGGCTATGTGCACGATGAGCACGATTTTGAGTTTATCGAAGGCGTTTTTGAAGCGACGAAAAAGCTGCAGGAGATGGGTTACCTGCTGGTTCTGGTGACCAACCAATCCGGCATTGCTCGCGGCATTTTCAGTGAAGATCGCTTTCTATCTCTGACACAATGGATGGACTGGAATTTTGAAGACAATGGCGTTGAGTTTGATGGCATCTACTATTGTCCGCACCACGCAGAGCACGGTGTGGGCAAGTACAAAGAAGATTGTGACTGCCGTAAGCCAAAACCGGGGATGTTTATCTCGGCGCGTGACTTCCTCAAAATCGACATGGCCAAATCGGTGATGGTCGGTGATAAAGCCGAAGATTTGATGGCGGCAGACGCTGCGGGCGTGGGTACCAAGATTCTGGTTCGTACCGGCAAACCGATCACCGAAAAAGGTGAAGTGCTGGCGACGACGATATTAGAGAGCCTGCGTGATGTGCCCGCCTATTTGAGCGCACATCGTTAACGTCTTCGAAAGGTCGCCATCGGCGGCCTTTTTCCTTTCTATCAATCGGCTGTCTATGCTTGTAAGAACGACTTAACCACCTGTGCGTCACAAGCGCCACCTGCGCGCGACTGACGTATGGCCTCACGTGATGAAAAGGAAAGGGATATGTTGGTTCGATTGACGTTTCTATTACTTGGTTTGAGTGCGCTGCTGACCGGATGTTCTTCCTCAAGCGACAGGGCAAACGATGACACCTATGGGGCTTTCTTTCATTATCAATGTGATGACGCCGCATCGTTTGATGTGGCTTACGCCGCCAAACAAAGTGCCATGTTGCGGTTGTCGGATCACAGTTATCGTCTGATGGAGGTTGCGGCAGGCTCCGGCACCAAGTACATTCTGGATGACCATTCGACCGAGGCCAATCCCATCACGCTGTTTACCAAAGGTGATGCGGCAAGGTTAGAGGCCAATGGGGTCATATACAAAAACTGCTGGCGATAACGCTCGCTGGTCAGTGCATTTTTCGGTGTGCGGTGACGCTGCCGCACCCGCTCTCAACATTAGTAGTCGTTATGGGTAAGAAACTCACTATTCTGGATATTGCAAAGCTCTCGGGAGTCGGTAAATCGACGGTTTCACGGGTGCTGACCAACGATCCCAAAGTCAAACCAGAAACGCGCGCCAGAGTCGAGCAAGTGATTGCCGAGCATGGCTACGTGCCATCGAAATCGGCCCAGTCGATGCGCGGGGGCAGCCAGAAAGTGGTGGGCGTCATCATCTCACGTCTTGATTCTCCCTCAGAAAACCGTTCGGTCAGCAGCATGCTGCAAGTGCTCTACAGCCAGGGGTATGACGTGGTGATCATGGAGAGCCAGTTTGATCGCGATAAAACTCGCGATCACCTCGATGTGTTGGCTAAACGCCATGTCGATGGGGTGATTGTGTTCGGTTTTACTGGCCTTGATATGGCGGCGTTGGTGCCGTGGCAACACCGCGCGGTGGTGATTGCGATGGACTCGGCGTCGGTATCATCTATCAACTACGATAACCGAGGGGTGATTCGTCAGGCGATTGCGTTTTTGCAGCAGCAACATCGAGTGAATATCGCGTTTATCGGCGTCAATCCGAAAGATAAAACCACCGGTGAGATGCGCCTGCAGGCTTACTTAGATTGGTGTGAGGAACAAGGAAAAACGCCGACTTATCAAACGGGTGAACTGCACCATGAGAGCGCCTATCGTTTGGTGGACGAGGTGCTGACCGACAGCACTCAAGCGATTGTGTGTGCTAGCGATACCATCGCTATGGGCGTCATCAAACGATTACAGGAACGCCAACGCGAAGATGTGATGGTGACGGGTGTCGGCGGTAATGAACTGCTGTCGTTTCTGTTTCCCAATGTCTACAGCGTCGATCCCGGATATCGCCAAGCGGGCGAACAGGCCGCGAAACTCCTCATTCAGCATTTGTGCGGTGAAATTGACGAATGCGTGCATCTGACCCAAAGCCCTGCGACTGCGGGTTGAGCCGCGATGCGGTTGTGCTCGTGTACTAAGCGGGCGAGCACAACCTAGATAAGCAAGGTCGCAAACCGCGGCGTTCTTTCGTTTTCCTTTCTGCCTTGATCGTCCGTGGGTTGTTTCATTTAGCGGACGTTGCCAAGATCGCATTTTTCACTCGGATCACTGCGCGCTTTGTGATCATTTTCAACTTGTGGGACTGTTCCCATTTTTCGTCATGATGAAGTATGTCAGTATGCTCGTCATTCTATGGGAATGTTCCCATTACAAATGAACTATGATAATAAATGGATCAATAGGGTGGACGAGGATATGAGTAAGATAGCGAAGCAAGACGTTGCGCGTCTTATTGAGCTGGTCGGTGGCAATGAGAACATTGCCAGCGTAACGCACTGCCTGACACGGCTGCGTTTTGTGCTGAATGAGCCGAGCAAAGCAGACATCAAGCAACTGGAAGCGATGAGTTTAGTGAAAGGCTGCTTTACCAATGCTGGCCAGTTTCAGGTGGTGATTGGCACTGAAGTCGATGCCGTCTACAAGGTGCTGCTTGAACTGACGGGGAAAAGTGGTGCGTCTAAAGATGAAGCCAAGCTCGCGGCGCGTCAGAACATGAACATGCTGGAGCGTGGCATTTCCCATTTGGCTGAAATTTTTGTGCCGCTGCTGCCTGCCATCATTACCGGGGGGTTGATTCTCGGTTTTCGGAACGTCATCGGCGACATTCGCATGTTCGATGGCAAAACGCTGGTGGAAATCAGCCAGTTTTGGGCCAGTGTCCATTCCTTCCTGTGGTTGATTGGGGAAGCGATCTTCTTCTTCCTGCCAGTCGGTGTGTGTTGGTCGACGGTGAAAAAGCTCGGCGGAACGCCCATTCTGGGTATCACCCTGGGGATTACTTTGGTGTCACCACAACTGATGAATGCTTACCTGATTGGTAAGCAGGTGCCAGAAGCGTGGGATTTCGGCTGGTTCGTGATTGAAAAAGTCGGCTATCAGGCGCAGGTGATTCCGGCCATTTTGGCGGGTGTGGTATTGGCGTTTATCGAGACCAACCTGAAGCGCATCGTTCCGGCCTATTTATATCTGGTGGTGGTGCCGTTTGTGTCCATCATTCTTTCAGTCATTCTCGCCCATGCTTTTATCGGGCCATTTGGTCGCGTGCTGGGTGATGGCGTGGCGTTTGCGGCGAAAGCGGCCATGACCGGTGACTTTGCGGTGCTGGGTTCGATGGTGTTTGGTTTCCTGTATGCGCCACTGGTCATTACCGGGATTCACCACACCACCAACGCGGTGGATCTGCAATTGATGCAGGATTTGGGCGGCACGCCGATTTGGCCACTGATTGCGCTGTCGAATATTGCGCAGGCATCGGCGGTGGTTGGCATCATCTTGATCAGTAAAAAGGCAGGCGAGCGCGATATCTCAGTTCCGGCGGCGATTTCTGCGTATTTAGGCGTGACGGAACCGGCGATGTACGGCATCAACCTCAAATACAAATTCCCGATGCTGAGCGCCATGATTGGTAGCGCGCTGGCGGCGGCCATCTGTGGCAGCTTTGGCGTGATGGCGAACGGGATCGGGGTCGGTGGTCTGCCGGGGATTTTGTCGATTCAACCGCAGTACTGGATGGTGTTTTTGATGGCGATGTTGGTGGCGATGGTTGTACCGATTGTGCTGACGCTGTTCATGTACAAGCGCGCGCAAGCCAAAGGCCAGCTGACCGCGGCTGAAGCCTAACCCTTTCTTTTTCAGAGTGGCCGTTGGCCGCTCTGCGATTTCTGATTTCAGGTAAGTGAGTTTACGTCATGACGACACAATTAACGGACGCCAACTGGTGGAAGACCGCGGCGATTTATCAAATCTATCCGAAAAGTTTCTGTGACAGTGCAGACAAAGGCACGGGTGATATTCCGGGCATCACCAGCAAGCTGGATTACCTCAAAACGCTGGGCATTGACGCGATTTGGCTGACGCCGGTATACCAGTCGCCGATGATCGATAATGGCTATGATATTTCCGACTATTACGCGATTAATCCTGAGTTTGGCACCATGGCGGATTTTGACTGTCTGCTGGCGCAAGCGCACGCTCGTGGCATTCGCATCATCATGGACATTGTGGTCAACCACACGTCAACCGAGCACGCTTGGTTCCAGTCGGCGCTGGGGGATAAAGCCAGTCCGTATCGCGATTACTACATTTGGAAATCACCGGTCAATGGTGCCGAGCCGAACAATTGGCAGTCCAAGTTTGGTGGCAGTGCTTGGGCGCTGGATGAAGCGACCAACGAATATTATCTGCATCTGTTTGCCAAAGAGCAGGCGGATCTGAACTGGGAAAACCCGCACGTTCGTCAGGAAGTGAAAGACATTATTTCGTTCTGGGCGGAAAAAGGCGTGGATGGTTTTCGCCTCGATGTGATTAACCTGATTTCCAAGCAACAAGATTTTGCCAATGATGACCTTGGTGATGGCCGCCGTTTTTACACCGATGGCCCGCGTGTACATGAGTATCTACAAGAGATCAGCCGCGATGTATTCCAGCGTTACGGCAGCGTGACGGTGGGAGAAATGTCATCAACCACCTTAGCACACTGCCAGCAATATTCGTCGCTGGACGGCAAAGAGCTGTCGATGGTGTTTAACTTCCACCATCTCAAAGTTGACTATACCCACGGTGATAAGTGGACTCGCGCGCCATTTGATTTTCTGCAACTCAAGCAGATTTTCAATCATTGGCAGACGGGTCTTCATGGGAAAGGGTGGGGCGCATTGTTCTGGTGTAACCACGATCAGCCACGCGTGGTTAGCCGCTTGGGCAATGACAAAGCCTACCGTGAACTGTCGGCCAAAATGCTGGCAGCGTCCGTGCACATGATGCAAGGCACGCCATACATCTATCAGGGGGAAGAAATTGGCATGACCAACCCCGGTTACACGTCCATTGAGCAGTACCGTGATGTGGAAAGCATCAACATGTACGACATCATGGTCAATCAGGGCACGACTTCCCATGAGGAGATGATGGCGATTTTGGCGCAGAAATCGCGGGATAATTCACGCACGCCGATGCAGTGGAATGCCAAGTCTCAAGCGGGCTTTACGCAAGGCACGCCTTGGCTTGCGGTGGCAGACAACTATCGCGACATTAACGCTGAGCAGGCGGTCGCTGATCCCGAATCGGTATTTTATTTTTACCAACGCCTGATTGCGCTGAGAAAAGAAGTGGCCGTGATTACGCACGGTGATTATCGCGATCTGTTGCCCGAGCATAGTGAGATCTTTGCTTATCAGCGCCAATCCGCGACGCAGACCTTAGTCTGTCTGAACAACTATTACGGACAAGAGAGTGAATGCGTGCTGCCCGCAGAGCTGGATGTCAGCCAAGCCCGTTATCTACTTGGCAACTATGCTGGTATCACAGAGCAACATGTGTCAGTTCATCAGATCCTTCGGCCGTACGAAACCCGCATCATCCTGATTGAATCTTCTCAATAAGATGTTACCGAGCTACGCCCCGCAATGCGGGGCTTTTTTGTTGCGCTGACGACAGATTTTCAAATCACAGGCAACAAAAAAGCCAGCTCAATGAGCTGGCTTTTCGTATATGGTGGAGGGGGACGGATTCGAACCATCGAAGGCGGAGCCGGCAGATTTACAGTCTGCTCCCTTTGGCCACTCGGGAACCCCTCCAGGGGATTTTTATACTTAGAAAGTGTTTTCCCAACACAGCTTTCCAAGTGCTTTCTTATGAGCATGTCACAAGAAATAATATGGTGGAGGGGGACGGATTCGAACCATCGAAGGCGGAGCCGGCAGATTTACAGTCTGCTCCCTTTGGCCACTCGGGAACCCCTCCAGGGGATTTTTATACTTAGAAAGTGTTTTCCCAACACGGCTTTCCAAGTGCTTTCTTATGAGCATGTCACAAGAAATAATATGGTGGAGGGGGACGGATTCGAACCATCGAAGGCGGAGCCGGCAGATTTACAGTCTGCTCCCTTTGGCCACTCGGGAACCCCTCCAAGGGGTTTTTATACTTAACTGACGTTTTCCCAACGCATCAATCAAGTGTTTCTCACGACAGCTGATGCTCTCATGAGAAGAATATGGTGGAGGGGGACGGATTCGAACCATCGAAGGCGGAGCCGGCAGATTTACAGTCTGCTCCCTTTGGCCACTCGGGAACCCCTCCAGGGCTTTTTATACTTAACTGACGTTTTCCCAACGCATCACTCAAGTGCGGAGCGCATCTTATCAAACTCGCTCCCTCTGTAAACCCTTTTTTTGTCTTTTTGAATTGAATGCTGTCTTTTTCGTCAAAGAAGCCAATAAATTACCGTTTTGTAGGAATAAATCACAGTGTTGCTTACAGTTTCATTCTGATCTTTACGTTCCTTGACGTTCAAAAAAATGATTAACGGTTACAATGTAAAAAGTGACCTATTCTCTGACCCTTATTATGAAAAAAAAGACTCTTCTTTGTTTGACGCTGGCGGCAACGTTCTATTATCCGTCGGCGTTTGCCGCTGGTGCTGCAAAAGCGATTCCCGTGGTGATCGAACCTGTACAAAATCATCAAGTTTCGCAAACCCTGTCTTTGGTGGGCAAATTGAAAGCCGATCAATCGGTTTATATCGCTTCGGAAGTTTCCGGTAAAGTGGATGTGATCGCGGTCAAGGCCAATCAACAGGTGAAAAAAGGCCAACTGCTCGTGCAGTTAAATGATGACAAAATTCGCGCCGCGGTGAATGAGGCCAATGCTTATCTGCGAGATGAGCAGCGCAAGCTGACTGAGTTTGAACGGTTGGTGAAACGCAACGCGATCACGCAAACTGAAATCGACGCACAAAAAGCCAGTGTGGAAATTGCCCAAGCCCGCCTCGATGCTGCCAAAGCCAATTTGGGTGATTTACGGATTACCGCACCATTTGATGGCACGGTTGGATTCATTGATTTTAGCCGCGGCAAAATGGTCAGCGCGGGCAATGACTTGCTGACGCTAGATAACCTGTCTTTAATGCAGTTGGATTTGCAAGTGCCAGAGCGCTATCTATCAAAGATTAAACGCGGCATGACGGTGATCGGCCAAACCGGTGCATGGCCCGGTCGTAGCTTTGAAGGCAAAGTGGTTGGCATCGATTCACGCATCAATCAAGAAACGCTCAACTTGCGCGTCCGTATTCACTTTAGTAATCAAGAGCGTTTGCTCAAACCGGGCATGTTGATTTCCGCCAAACTCGACTTTGAGCCGATCAGCGCGCCCATCATTCCCGTGCAAGCGTTGGAATACTCAGGCACCAAGCGTTTTGTCTATGTGGTCAATGACGATCGTATCGCCCAGCGAACGGAAGTGCATTTGGGCGCCCGGATTGAGAACGAAGTTGTGATTGAAGATGGCCTCGCAATTGGTCAACGCATTGTGGTGCAGGGGATTGTGAATATGCGCGACGGTGTGGCAGTGACAGAAGTGAACGCGTCGGGTCAGCCGATTGAACAAGGTGCGCAATAATGTGGTTGTCTGATGTCTCGGTCAAAAGGCCGGTGGCCGCTGTCGTGCTCAGTTTGTTGCTGTGTGTGTTTGGCTTCGTCTCTTTTTCTAAATTGTCGGTTCGTGAAATGCCGGACATTGAAAGTCCGGTGGTCTCCGTCACCACGCGTTACGATGGTGCATCCGCCACCATCATCGAAAACCAGATCACCTCGGTGTTGGAAGACCAACTGGCCGGGATCAGTGGCATTGATGAGATCACCTCCGTCACTCGAAACGGCAGTTCGCGGATCACCATTACCTTTGAGCTCGGTTATGACCTTAATACAGGGGTGAGTGATGTGCGTGATGCGGTCGCAAGAGCGCAGCGCAACCTGCCTGATGCGGCGGACGATCCGCAGGTATTCAAAAACAACGGATCGGGTGAAGCGTCGGTGTACATCAACCTCAGCTCTTCGGTTATGGACCGCACGCAGCTCACCGATTACATCGAACGTGTGCTTTCAGACCGGTTTAGCCTGATTTCCGGCGTGAGCTCGGTTGATATTTCTGGCGGCTTGTACAAAGTGATGTACGTGCGTCTCAAGCCGGAGTTGATGGCGGGGCGAGGCGTGACCACATCGGATATTTCCGATGCATTGCGCCGTGAAAACATTGAAAGCCCAGGCGGAGAGGTGCGTAACGATTCCACCGTGATGTCCGTGCGCACCGCGCGTACCTATCGCACGCCAGAGGATTTTCAATATCTGGTGGTGAAACACGCCAGCGATCGCACACCGATTTATCTCAAAGATGTGGCTGATGTCTTCATTGGCGCAGAGAACGAGAACTCGACCTTCAAAAGTGACGGTGTGGTCAATGTGAGCATGGGCATTGTGCCGCAGTCGGATGCAAACCCATTGGATGTGGCGAAACGCGTGCATCAGGAAGTGGACCAGATTCAAAAATTCTTACCTGAGGGGACGCGTCTGGCGATCGACTACGATTCCACTGTGTTTATTGAACGTTCGATCAAAGAGGTCTACAGCACGCTGTTTATCACTGGCGGTCTGGTGATTTTGGTGTTGTATATTTTTATCGGTCAAGCCCGCGCCACCATCATCCCGGCGATTACGGTGCCGGTGTCCCTGATTTCCTCCTTTATTGCCGCGTATTACCTCGGATTTTCCATCAACCTGATCACGCTGATGGCGCTGATCCTGTCGATTGGTTTGGTGGTCGATGATGCCATTGTGGTGATGGAAAACATTTATCACCATATCGAACAGGGGGAAAAGCCACTGATGGCAGCCTATAAAGGCGCGCGCGAAGTAGGCTTTGCCGTGATTGCCACCACCTTGGTGTTGGTGATGGTGTTTCTGCCGATTTCGTTTATGGACGGCATGGTCGGCTTGCTATTTACCGAGTTCTCGGTATTGCTGGCGATGGCGGTGATTTTCTCATCCTTGATTGCGCTGACGCTAACGCCTGTGCTGAGTAGCAAAATTCTCAAAGCCCATGTGAAACCGAACCGTTTCAACAACGCGGTCGATTTTCTATTCGGCAAATTAGAAAGCGGCTATCGCGCGGCGCTGAAAAAAGCGCTGCATTGGAAATGGGCGGCGCCCGTGGTGATTTTGTCATGTATCGGTGGCAGTTACGGTTTGAATCAAAGTGTGCCGGCGCAACTCACGCCATCGGAAGACCGCGGCGTGATCTTTGCGTTTGTGCGTGGCGCTGATGCAACCAGTTACAACCGCATGTCGGCCAATATGGATTTGGTGGAAGAGCGTTTGATGCCGCTGCTGGGGCAAGGCTTTTTGAAGTCGTTCAGCATTCAGTCGCCTGCGTTTGGAGGCAGTGCGGGCGACCAAACCGGCTTTGTGATCATGATTCTCGACGACTGGAACGATCGCAGTATCACCGCTCAGGATGCGCTAGGACAAGTGCGCAAAGTGCTGACGGGCATTCCTGATGTGCGTGTGATTCCGTTTATGCCTGGTTTCCGTGGCGGATCCAATGAACCGGTGCAGTTTGTGCTGGGGGGCTCGGATTATGCGGAGTTGAGACATTGGGCAGAACTGCTGGAAGCGGAAGCCGCTCAATCGCCGATGATGACGGGCGTGGATATCAACTACTCGGAAAAAACGCCAGAGTTGGTGGTAACGGTGGACCGTCAGCGCGCAGCGGAACTCGGCATCAGCGTGCAAGATATCTCTGATACGTTGGAAGTGATGCTGGGCGGTAAAAGCGTGACGACATTCGTTGACCGAGGGGAAGAGTACGACGTGTACCTGCGCGGAGATGAAAACAGCTTTAATAATGCTGCGGATCTGACGCAGATATACATGCGCACGTCGTCTGGCGATCTGGTGACGCTTGATACGGTAACCAAGATTGAGGAAGTGGCCTCGTCGATTCGTTTGGCACACTACAACAAGCAAAAGGCGATCACCATTACCGCCAGTCTTGCGGATGGGTACACCTTAGGGCAAGCGCTGGATTTCTTGGATCAGAAAGCGCTGGAGATGCTGCCGAGTGATGTGTCGGTGAGCTACTCCGGTGAGTCGAAAGATTTCAAAGAGAACCAGTCGAGTGTGGCGATTGTGTTTGCGCTCGCATTGCTGGTGGCTTATTTGGTGTTGGCGGCGCAGTTTGAAAGCTTCATCAACCCCTTGGTGGTGATGTTTACCGTGCCCATGGGCGTATTTGGCGGGTTTATTGGCTTGTACTTGATGGGGCAAGGCATGAATATCTACAGCCAAATTGGCATGATCATGTTGATTGGGATGGTGACCAAAAACGGTATTTTGATTGTCGAGTTTGCCAACCAGTTACGTGACCGCGGCTTGGCGTTTGAGACTGCGATTGTCGATGCGTCCGCGCGCCGGTTGCGTCCGATTCTGATGACGGCGTTTACCACGCTGGCCGGGTCAGTGCCGCTGATCCTCTCCACGGGCGCGGGTTATGAAAGCCGCGTGTCAGTCGGGACGGTGATTTTCTTTGGCATGGGCTTTTCGACCTTGGTCACGCTGTTTGTGATTCCGGCGATGTATCAGTTGATCTCGCGCTCGACGCAGGCGCCGGGTCACGTCGAAGCCGAGCTGCATCGCGAACTGGGCTACGATGTTCAGTCGCGGCAGACTCACGAATAGCAAAAAGCCCGCTTCGGCGGGCTTTTTTGTGCCTTTTACGCGGCTCAGCGATGATAGGTGACGGTATAGCGGGTGGGTTTATGGTTCATCGCCAATACCAGATTGAGCGCGATGGCCCCAAAAATCGACAGCAGAATCGTCCACGGGGATACAAAGAAGAACGACACCAACAGGATCAAGCAATCGATGGCCATTTGGCTTTTGCCCACGGAGAGGCCGAATTTGTCCTGAATGAACAGACACAATACGTTGAAACCGCCCAAACTGGAGCGATGGCGGAATAGGATCAGCATCCCCAATCCCATCAACAGACCTCCGGCCAACGCGCAATACACGTCATTGACGTTGTCAAAAGTGATGAACATCGCCAGATGATCGGTAAACAGCGAGACTAAAGCGCCGGAAATTGCACTGTTGATCGCGAAATGATGCCCAAAGCGTTTCCACGCCAATAAATAGAACGGGCAGTTGGCAATAAAATAGAGCCAACCAAAAGACCAAGGCAGAAAATGAGTCATCAGCAGCGCGAGGCCCGCTGTACCGCCCGTCAGTAATTGACCGGCCTGAAGAAAGAAGACGCCTTGTGCGACCAAGAAGGTTCCGGTCAGGATCGCAATCCAGTCCTCTTTGCGTGTGTGTTTTTCCATCAATCAATATTTTAAAGGCTGAGAATGGCGCGCATAGTAATGAAAAGCGGACATTTTCGGTAGCTCGCGAGGCGAATTTGAGGTAAACCTATGTAATTGCCGCTTTACAGGGTGTAAAGCATCAAATTGACACCAAGATGAGGTCGGATCAGCCTGAACCCTTCGGGATGAAATACTTCGTCAGTCACTATGAAAAAACTGCATGATATTTTCTTCAATTTGGGCTTTATGATAAAGATCAAATTATGTAGAATGCGCGCCAAAGAGGTGACGAAAACGTTTGCGTTGGGTCATTGTGTGGTTTTTTGCTAATTTCAGATAAATCTGAGTCAGGAGATACAGATGCTAAAGCGTGATATGAACATCGCTGATTACGATGCGGAGCTATTCGCAGCAATCCAAGAAGAAACTCTTCGCCAAGAGGAACACATTGAGCTTATCGCTTCAGAAAACTACACCAGCCCACGTGTGATGGAAGCGCAAGGCTCTCAGCTGACCAACAAATACGCTGAAGGTTACCCAGGCAAGCGTTACTACGGCGGCTGTGAGTACGTCGACAAAGCTGAATCTCTGGCAATCGACCGTGCGTGCCAACTGTTTGGTTGTGAATACGCAAACGTACAGCCACACTCTGGTTCTCAAGCCAACAGCGCTGTGTACATGGCACTGCTGAATCCTGGCGATACGGTTCTGGGTATGAGCCTGGCACACGGTGGTCACCTGACGCACGGTTCACCAGTGAACTTCTCTGGTAAACACTACAATGTGATTCCTTACGGCATCGATGAAGCGGGCCAAATCAACTACGACGAAATGGAAGCGCTGGCACTTGAGCACAAACCAAAGATGATCATCGGTGGTTTCTCAGCATACTCGCAAATTGTTGATTGGAAACGCATGCGTGAAATCGCAGACAAAGTAGACGCGTACCTGTTCGTTGACATGGCGCACGTTGCGGGCCTGATCGCTGCGGGTGTTTACCCAACGCCAATCCCACACGCACACGTTGTTACGACAACCACGCACAAAACGTTGGCCGGTCCACGCGGTGGCCTGATCCTGTCGAACGCTGGCGAAGAGATGTACAAAAAGCTGAACTCAGCTGTGTTCCCTGGCGGCCAAGGTGGTCCTCTGATGCACGTGATCGCGGGTAAAGCGGTGGCGTTCAAAGAAGCGATGGAACCTGAATTCAAAGCGTACCAAGAGCGCGTGGTGAAGAACGCCAAAGCGATGGTGGCTCAGTTCCAAGAACGCGGCTACAAAATTGTTTCCAATGGTACTGAAAACCACCTGTTCCTGGTTGACCTGATCGACAAAGACATCACCGGTAAAGAAGCAGATGCCGCGCTGGGTGCTGCGAACATTACCGTGAATAAAAACTCTGTACCGAACGATCCACGTAGCCCATTCGTGACGTCTGGTATTCGTGTCGGTACTCCTGCGATCACGCGTCGTGGTTTCACTGAAGACGATGCGAAAACGCTGGCGAACTGGATGTGTGACGTTCTGGACAACATCAATGACCAAGCGGTGATTGATGCAACTAAACAGAAAGTTCTGGATATCTGTAAACGTCTGCCAGTGTACGCATAAGCGTTCTCTCATGACGAAAAAGGCCTGCATAGATTGCAGGCCTTTTTAATGGATGACCGTTTATAAGAATGCCATCAAATCTGATTATTTAGCGATACTGAGCAAAGTGCCTGATTTGCATTTAAACAGGTAGTAGCTGTTGCTCTCACTGAATTTGCCCAATCCTTCACCGTCACAGTAATCGATGTTGATATCGCGCATGGTTTGCAGTGTGCTTTCACTTTGCAGGGCGAATTTCGACCCGTCGGCGCACACGATGCGGACTTTGCCATCGTCGCTGACCGAGTAAATGTTCACTTCGGTGTTGCACAGTTCAAAAGAGGCTTCGCGGAAATTATCCTGTTTGGTGTTCGATGCACAACCTGACGCGATCGCCACTGCCATCATGGCCAGTAGGCTCAGTTTTTTCATTCGAGTGATCCTTATGATGCGGGAGCATATGACCGCGCTACCTGTTCAAGCAAATTGTTCGTTCAAGCAAATAGTTCGGAAATAGATAGCGGAAAGTTTAGACTATTTTGCCTAGCAAGCTCAAGCCTATCGGCGTCGTAATTGCATCACGTTGCGTATTTCTGACAGAGCGACACCCGATATGACCGAGTCCTTTCGTTTTGGCAGGGTACATAAAAACAAAGCCGGCACTGGGCCGGCTTTGTCGTGTTGGGCGTGATTACTTCACTTCCATCCCTTTGGCTTGCAAATCGGCATGGTAAGACGAACGCACAAAAGGGCCACAAGCGGCGTGAGTGAAGCCGAGTTCCAGCGCGATGTCTTTCAGTTCATCGAATTCTGAAGGTGGCACGTAGCGCTCAACGGGCAAGTGGTGACGGCTTGGTGCCAAGTATTGACCCAGCGTCAGCATGGTTACGCCATGCGCGCGTAGATCTTTCAACACTTCCACAATCTCTTCTTTGGTTTCACCCAAGCCCATCATCAGGCCTGACTTGGTGGGAACATTTGGGTGCATCTCTTTAAATTTTTGTAGCAGTTCCAGTGACCATTTGTAGTTCGCACCCGGGCGAGCTTTGCGGTACAAGCGCGGCGCTGTTTCCAAGTTGTGGTTAAATACGTCTGGCGGGTTGTCTTTGAGCAGATCCAGCGCCACGTCCATACGACCACGGAAATCTGGCACCAAGGTTTCGATGCGAATCTCTGGGTTCAGGGCACGAATTTCGCGGTTACAGTCGGCGAAGTGCTGCGCACCACCATCACGCAGGTCATCACGGTCAACCGAGGTGATCACCACGTATTTCAGTTTCATGTCTTTGATGGTTTGCGCCAGTTTTTGTGGCTCTTGGGCATCGGGTGTCAGTGGGCGACCATGGGCAACGTCACAGAATGGGCAGCGGCGGGTACAGATGGCACCCAGAATCATAAAGGTTGCAGTGCCGTGGTTGAAACATTCGGCTAGGTTCGGGCAAGACGCCTCCTCACACACGGAGTGCAGGTTGTTTTTACGCATTGCCGATTTGATATCTTGAATGCGTTGGCTGTCTGCTGGCAGTTTGATTTTCATCCATTCCGGCTTACGCAGCACTTGTTTCTGTTCTGCTGGCATATTTTTTACAGGAATTAATGCCATTTTATCGGCGTCACGGTATTTCACGCCTTTTTCCATTTGGATCGGTTTGCTCATGCTCTATTTACCTATGACAGGTGCTTCTGTGCTGAATTCTACTTCCTCGTAACCAAACAGGCTGACGAGTTCTTTTATGAGTTGTTGCTCGACATCTTCTATACGTGCCGGGCCGCCTAAATCGCTCACTTGTACCATCTCCATCCCTTGATAACCGCATGGGTTGATGCGCAGGAATGGGGAGAGATCCATGTTGACGTTGAGCGCTAAACCATGGAATGAGCAGCCTTTGCGAATTCGCAGGCCGAGTGAGCAGATTTTCTTGCCTTCGACATAAACGCCAGGCGCGTCCGGGCGTGCGGCAGCGTCGATATTGTAAGCGTTTAGCGTGTTAATTACGAGGTTCTCAATATCCGTGACAAGCTCGCGAACGCCGAGTTTTTTGCGGCGCAGATTAATCAGAAAGTAGGCCACGATCTGACCTGGACCATGATAGGTGACTTGCCCGCCCCGGTCACTTTGTACCACCGGAATGTCGCCCGTATTGAGAAGGTGCTCCGCTTTACCGGCCTGACCCTGAGTAAATACGGGATTATGTTCCACAAGCCACACTTCATCGCGTGTGGTGTCATCACGCTGGTCGGTAAAGTCGTGCATGGCTTGCCAAACAGGATGGTAATCCTGTCGACCTAATCGTCTGACAACAAGCTGGTTATCCATCATCAAAGTCCGTCAGTGATATATAAAGTGTTTGGATTATAAACGTCTTGAGCTATTTGAACTACTCATGGCGGTTAACTTTTTGTCCTTAAGTTTTGTGCCACTACTTTAACTTTTTGATAAATAAACAAAAAGCAGCACAAGGCTGCTTTCAAAAAATTTTGAATAAATCAAATATTTGTAGATAAACGAGACTTACAGCACCATGCGAACGATTTCGATATCGCCGAGCTCTTTGTAAAGGACTTCGACCTGGTCAATCGACGTTGCAGTAATGGTGATGGATACCGAGTGGTAGTTCCCTTTGCCACTGGGTTTCACGCGTGGGCTGTAGTCACCTGGAGCATGGCGCTGAATCACTTCCAACACAAGCTCTGGCAATTCCGGTTTCGCGTGGCCCATCACTTTGTAAGTGAACGAGCACGGGAACTCAAGCAGGTCTTTCAATTTTGCATCAGAGTTGATGGTTAACATATTGGAAACTCCAAGTTGGGCATTCGATCAAACGGTGACGAATAGTACAGTCAATCGAATGGGATCTCAAGTGAACAAAAAAGCCGCACAAGGCGGCTTTTTTTACTGATCGGATAGGGATCAGAATAAGCCTTTGAACAGTAGAACAATGTAGTCCCACAGACGGCTGAACATGCTGCCTTCTTCAACATCCTCTAATGCCATCAGCGGGTATTGAGCCACATCTTCGCCGTTCAGCTGGTAATACAGTTTACCAACCACATCACCTTTCTTAATTGGGGCTTTTAGCTCTTTTTCAAGGACAAAGCTTGCGGTTAGATCTTTGGCTTGGCCCGCGAGGCAGTGTCACGTAAGTGTCTTCGTCTACACCCAGAGCAACTGTTGACTTGTCGCCCATCCAGATTTTCTCATCAACGAAGGTTTCACCTGCTTTGTGTGGCGCCACGGTTTCAAAGAAACGGAAGCCGTAACTCAGCAGTTTTTTGCTTTCTGATTTACGCGCGTTCATGTCTTTGGTGCCCATCACAACCGCGATCAGACGCATCTTCCCTTCAGTGGCAGAGCTCACCAAGCTGTAACCAGCATTGCTGGTGTGACCGGTTTTGATGCCGTCCACGTTCATGCTTTTATCCCACAGCAGGCCGTTACGGTTGTATTGCGTAATGCCGTTGTAGGTGAATTTTTGTTGTGAGTAAATCTTATACTCGTCTGGCACGTCGCGGATCAGCGCTTGGCCCAGCAGTGCCATATCGTATGGCGTTGAGTACAAGTTCGGATCATCAAGCCCGTGGACGTTTGCAAAATGCGTTTCTTGCATGCCCAGGGTATCGGCCCATGCGTTCATTAGATCAACAAAGGCGTCTTCAGAACCGGCAATGTGTTCAGCCATGGCCACACACGCGTCGTTACCGGATTGGACGATGATGCCTTGGTTCAGGTCACGCACTTTCACCGTGGTGCCCACTTCGATGAACATTTTTGAAGAATCTGGGAAGTTCTTCGCCCATGCGTTGCGGCTGATGGTCACGTCGTCATCGTTCGTGATGTTGCCGCGCTTCAGCTCTTGACCGATGACATAGCTGGTCATCATTTTGGTCAAGCTGGCTGGCGACAGTTTGGTGTGCATTTCTTTCTCGGCAAGAACTTTGCCTGAATGGTAGTCAATCAGTACAAAACCTTTCGCAGCGATCTGTGGCGCATCTGGAATTACGACAGGAGAAGCGAGGGCCGCGGTTGAGAAAGTAGCGGAAAGCGTAATGGAAGACGCTAAAACAGAATTTAGGATGCTTTTTTTCATGATGAATGCGAATAGTGTATTTAATTGTCCAATATCTTAACAGAAACGACTTCTCAAACCAGACCCGAATGCTTGGCTGGTCGGGTTTGAGTGGTCATCATTGCGTGACGGGGTGCTTTTTTATAAAAGCGGTGTCATATCCCATCGCTTTCACCTTTTCCAAGGTGTCCTGCGTCAGGGTGTAATCACTGAATGGCCCTAGAAAGAGCCGGTGACTACGGTTAACACTCTCAACAAAACTTTGCACCGATAAGCTTTGACCAAGGTTTTGCGCTAAAGTTCGAACTCTTTCTTCATGTTGCGAAGATGCCACCTGAATGATGTATTGAGGCGCGCCGGCTTTAGGCTTGACGTTGGTCGGTTGTGTGACCTGAATGGCTTCGATTTCAACGTTGGCCGTTCCGGTCTGAACGACGCCCAGTTTATACGCCGCTGCATAACTTAAATCAATGATGCGTCCATCATGGAATGGCCCGCGGTCGTTGACGCGAACCACGGTTGATTTGCCATTATCCAAGTTGGTGACTTTGACGTAAGACGGCAGCGGCAATGTTTTGTGAGCGGCGGTCATCGAGTACATGTCGTAGATTTCGCCGTTAGACGTCAGATGGCCATGAAACTTCTTGCCATACCAAGACGCTTGACCACGCTCTTTGAAATCCGTGGTGTTTTTGACGATTTGGTAATTCTGGCCGCGTAACGTGTAATCTTTGTTTCCACCCAAACTATAAGGTTCGTACTGCGGATGCGCATCTTCAATGTGTTCGACCGAAATCGGAGCCTTCGGCGCCACGTCATCTTTGATGTCATAGCGACCGGAAGACGAACTACACCCGGCCAGAATGGCAACGGTGCATACGCTGAATAGGAGCGTGGATTGCTTCATGAATTAGTTTGCCTTTGAAAACGCTTTTCTATGGGTGTGGATAGACATCAGAATGCCAAACCCGGCCATGAGGGTAACCATAGACGTACCGCCATAACTGATCAATGGAAGTGGCACACCCACTACCGGCAAAATACCGCTCACCATCCCAATGTTAACAAACACGTAAACAAAGAAACTCAGCACGATACTGCCCGCCATCATGCGGCCAAATGCAGTTTGTGCGTTGCTGGCGAGGTACAAGCCCCGGCCAATGATAAACAGATACACTGCCAGCAGTGCAAGAATGCCTATCATGCCCCATTCTTCCGCGATGACTGCAAAGATAAAGTCAGTATGTCGCTCTGGAAGAAATTCTAGGTTGGATTGCGTGCCGTGTAACCACCCTTTGCCGGCGATACCGCCTGAACCAATGGCAATTTTACTCTGTATGATGTGATACCCGGCGCCCAAGGGATCCGATTCCGGATTGAACAGGGTGCGCACACGCGTTTTTTGGTATTCGTGCATCAGGAAATACCACAGCACCGGAATAAAGGCGCCAACCGCCATGGCGGCGGCGATAATAATCTTCCAACTGATGCCGGCCAAGAAAATCACGAAGATCCCTGAGGCGGCAATCAGAATGGAGGTACCGAGGTCAGGCTGCTTGGCAATCAAAATAGTCGGGACGAACACCATCACCAAAGAAATAACCAAGGTTTGGAAGCTCGGCGGCAGTGGGCGCTTACCAATGTAGCGCGCCACCATCAGCGGTACCGCCAGTTTCAACAGTTCCGATGGCTGAAAACGGACAAAGCCCAAGTTCAACCAGCGCTGCGCGCCTTTTGAGATTTCACCAAACAGCAGCACGCCCAGCAAAAGCGCGACACCGACGAAAAATAGGGCGGGCGCCAAGCGCTCATAAGTGCGTGGTGGCAACTGCGCCAAGCCAATCATGACCGCGAGCGCCAAAACCATGCGCATCGCTTGGCGATCCATCATCGCTAAACTTTGGCCACTGGCGCTGTACATCACCACCAGACCAAAGCCCATCACAACCAATAAACCAAGCAGCAGCGGCAGGTCGATGTGTAAACGTTCAAAGAACGCCCGGTTCTGACCGGTAGAGGGATCCATTTTCATTATTTGTCAGCCTCTTTTTTGCCCAGAATGACGCGGTCAAAGATTTGTCTAACCACTGGCGCGCCGTTGCTCGACCCACCACCGGCGTTTTCCAGCACGATGGTGACAATCGCTTGCGGATCATCCACCGGTGCAAACCCGGTAAACAGCGCGTGGTCACGTAGGTGTTCCGCCAGTTCTTCGGCGTTGTATTCCTGTCCTTCAGCCAAGCCAAACACCTGCGCTGTACCGGATTTACCGGCGCTTTTGTATTGCAGCCCTTGGAATGCGCGTCGCGCGGTGCCGCGTTTACCATGGTTCACCAGATACATCCCTTCGATCGCCATGTCCCAGTACTTGTCGGGCACGCCTGTGATCGGCGGGTACGTTACGTATTCGGTCTCTTTTTGGGTGGAGAATTCTTCACCGTTGTTAATGGTAGAGCGCAACAAGTGCGGCGCAATCACTTGGCCGTGATGCACCAGAACCGATGTTGCCTTGGCAAGCTGCATTGGTGTGGCCGTCCAGTACCCTTGGCCGATACCGACCGGAATGGTATCGCCCTGATACCAAGGGGTGCGGTGACGCGCCATTTTCCAGTCGCGGGTTGGCATGTTGGCTTTGCTCTCTTCCGAAATATCAATGCCGGTGTAATCTCCAAAGCCAAACTTCATCATCCATTCAGACAAGCGGTCGATGCCCATGTCATAAGCGATTTGATAGAAGAAGGTATCCACCGATTCTTCCAGCGCTTTGATGATGTCGACTCGGCCATGGCCCCAACGCAACCAGTCGCGGAATGGGCGGGTTTTGGAATTTGGAATGCGCCAGTAGCCCGGATCGTTACGCGTGGTGTTGGGCGTAATGACGCCTTCTTCCAGTGCGGAGACCGCAATAAATGGTTTTACCGTTGAACCCGGAGGGTAAATACCCAGCGTGGTCCGGTTAACCAGTGGGCGATCTTTGTCGTTGAGCAGTGCATTGTAATCTTTGCCAGAAATACCGTGCACAAAGGCATTGGGATCGTAGCTTGGGCTCGATACCATCGCCAGTACGCCGTTATCTTTTGGATCGAGCACCACCGCCGAACCTCGGCGACCATTGAGTAGGTTGTGCACGTACAGCTGCAGGTTGATGTCGAGGTTGAGCACGATGTCTTTGCCCGGAGTGGGCGGCACGTATTTCAGCGTACGGATCACGCGCCCGCGGCTGTTGACTTCCACTTCTTGGTAGCCAGCTTCACCGTGCAATAAATCTTCGTAGTAGCGTTCGATACCCAGTTTGCCGATGTCGCGTGTGGCTTGGTAATTGGCTTCTTTGCCTTCACGCACCAAGCGTTCGATATCGCGGTCATTGATGCGCGACACGTAGCCGATCACGTGGGTCAACACCTCGCCATATGGGTAGTAGCGCTTGAGGTTGGCAGTGACCGAGACGCCGGGAAACTTGTGTTGCTGGACCGAGAACTTGGCGACGTCTTCTTCATTCAACTGCGTGAGAATCGGCACAGAATTGAAGCGACGGGTTTGGCGGCGTTCTTTATCAAAGGCAGCAATTTGCTCTGGCGTGATGGTTAAAATTTGTTGTAAACGGGCGATGGTCTCGTCCATGTTTTTAACTTTTTCTGGTGTGATTTCTAAGTTAAAAACCGGGCGGTTTTCGGCCAGAAGAATCCCGTTTCGATCATAGATGAGGCCGCGATTGGGCGCGATAGGGACGACTTTAATTCGGTTGTCGTTTGAACGGGTTTTGTAGTCTTGATACTGGTTCACCTGAATGTTGTACAGGTTGGCGAGCAGAATGCCCATCATCAAAACAATGGCGATAAAAGACACCACAGCGCGGTTACGGAATAACCGCGCTTCAGCCAAGTAGTCTCGAATGGGGCTACGCTTACGTAACATCAGGGTCTATTCTCGGTGATAAGGGTGATTGGCTGTAATGCTCCACGCTCGGTACAGGCTCTCTGCCATCACGACGCGCACCAACGGATGAGGCAGTGTCAGTGGTGACAGCGACCAGCTCTGTTCCGCGGCCGCTTTACAAGCCGGTGCCAGACCTTCCGGTCCGCCAATCAAAATGGACACATCACGTGCATCCATTTTCCAGCTTTCCAGCTGTTCGGCAAGCTGTTCGGTATCCCAACGTTTGCCAGGAATATCGAGCGTCACAATTCGGTTGCCTTTGGGCACGGCAGCCAGCATGGCTTCGCCTTCTTTTTGCAGAATTCTTGCAATGTCGGCATTTTTACCGCGTTTGCCGGCCGAAATTTCAATCAGCTCCAGTGGCATATCATGTGGAAAGCGGCGACGGTATTCCTGAAACCCTTCTTCCACCCACTTTGGCATTTTCGTGCCGACGGCAATCAGTTGAATCTTCACGCTTAGCCCCAGAGTTTTTCCAGCTGGTACATCGCGCGATGTTCTTCCTGCATCACATGCAGCATGGTGGTGCCGAGATCGACCACAACCCATTCACCTTCGTTTTCGCCATTCATGCCCAGTGGATCCACACCGGCTTTTTTCGCTTCACTCGCGACATGATCGGCAATCGATGAAACGTGTCGCTTGGACGTGCCAGTACAGATGATCATGTAATCGGTGACGCTGGATTTACCTTGAACGTCTAGGGTGACGATGTCTACCGCTTTCATGTCGTCGGCTTTGTCTGCAAGAAAGTCTTTTAATTCTTCGCGTTGCAAGGGGATGTCCTCTGAGATATCTAATATAAAAATGATTGGGTCAAAGCGCGGCAGTATATCACGCTTTTAGGCTGGCAACGGTAAGTTTGCCTGTGCCACACAACATTCGAGGCTTAACTGCTGCAGCAATGGCCAAGGCGATTGCTCATACTGAGTTTTTGCCACAATTTCACTTTGAGCAAGCAATTGCACTAAGTGGTGTAAGCGCTGAATGGACAGGCGTTGTAACGCCGCGGAATAGAGTGGGCGTTTGTTCTGCCAGACGCGGTGTTTTTCAAAGATGGCGCCCAGCGGCTGATGATTCATTGCCACGCGCATATGTAGCAGTTGCACCAGCTCTTTTTGCGCGGTGCGCATCAGAATGATCGGTTCCACATCCTCGGCAGCCAGTTGACGTAAAATGCGTTGCGCGCGATTGGCTTTGCCTTCGAGTAGGGCATCGACCCAATGAAATGGCGTGTAGTGGTTGTTGCGACTCAGCGACTCTTCCAGTCGAATCAACGTCAGTTGACCGTCGGGATAAAGCAGAGCGAGCTTTTCTAAGCTCTGGGCGAGGGCAAACAGGTTACCTTCATGCCACTGTGCCAGCATTTGAATCGCTTCGGCATCAGGGGAGAGCCCCAGCGCGCGGCAACGGGCGGCGACAAATTGTGGCAGGCGACTGATGTCGGGGGTTAAGCAGTTGACCAGACACCCTTCAGCCATCAGGGCTTTAAACCATGCGGAGTTTTCTTGCGCTTTGGTGAGTTTGGCGCCAACGATCAGCAGCAAAATGTCCGGATTGAGGGTTTGCGCGAGCTTGGTCAGTTCTTTGCCGATGGCGGCATTGATGCCCGCTTCTGGAATTTCCAGCTCGATCACTTGGCGGCTGGAAAACAGGCTCATGGACTGGCAGCAATCATAGACCTCATGCCAATCGAGGCTGGCATCCACATTGAAATGGTGTTTTTCTTCAAAGCCCTGTTCACGCGCTTTGCGCTCAATGGCGCTGCGCGATTCTTGGATCAGCAGGGGCTCATTACCAAACACCAGGTAAACGGGCTGCAGCGCTCGGTTGAGCGCTTCGACCAGTTTGTCAGCATAGAGTCTCATCGCAAGGCCTACTGCGTCTCGATGCTGTTGGAGGAAGGTGCAACGCGCTCTTCAATGGTGTCTATTTTGTAGCCAGATTTCGTGTTGTTTGGCTGAAGAGCGTCGGCACTGTCCATGGTTCCTTCTTGAATGGAGGCTTTTAGACGGGCCATTTGACGAATGATTTGGCTTGCAGCCAGTTTGCGCATTTCGTCTTCAATCATGTCGCGTTCCACGGATTTTGCCAGTGCTGTCAGTGGGTTGTCCAAGTAACTGCGCGTCACGCTGGTGGAGAAGGTTTTATCGCCCAATTCGGGAATGGTCACTCGGTAAGACGCGCGGAATGTCAGTTCTTTTTCTGCGGCGCGCGCATTTTGATACAACGACAGGGTGCGTTCGCTGATGCTTTCGCTTACCAGATGCAGGTTGGGTACATTTTCCGCAGGTTCAACCAATTTGATTTCGTTGAGGCGCAGTTGGCCTTTCACAAAACGGGTGAAGCTGCTGTATTGGTCGTAACTGGTGAGCGACATGGTGCTCAACTCTTCCGGGATATCATAATCACCACGGAGATGGAAACCGCAGGCACTAAGTAGGGTGGCGGTCAGGATAACCAGTGATAATTGCAACGTGGAAGGCAGTGTCAAACGCATGGGGCTCTGTTCTCATGAATTGGGTTTACTTATCTCAGTTCACCACAGCGATAAACTGAGATAAGTAAACAGGGCGCAAGGCCCTGTTTACTGACCGTAAAATACGGAATTAGTTCGCCACGATGTTCAGCAGTTTTCCTGGAACATAGATGACTTTGCGGATGGTGAGACCATTGGTGAATTTCAGCACGTTTTCATCATTCAGACCCAGTGCTTCAACCTGTTCTTTGGTTGCGTCCGCTGCGACAGTCAGTTTGCCACGTAGCTTGCCGTTCACCTGAAGGACGATCAGTTTCTCGTCTTCAACCAGTGCGGCTTCATCAAACATTGGCCAGCTTGCGCTGTCGATGTTGGCTTGACCCAGCGCGTTCCACATTTCAAAACAGATGTGTGGCGCGATTGGGTAGAGCATCACGGTGATCGCTTTCAGGGCTTCGTCCAAAATCGCACGATCTTGCGCATCGTCCTGTGGTGCTTTGCCCAGTTTGTTCATCAGTTCCATCACAGCCGCGATCGCGGTGTTGAAGGTTTGACGACGAGCAATGTCATCGGTCACTTTCGCGATGGTTTTGTGAACGTCACGACGTAGCGCTTTTTGATCGCCTGTCAGTGCAGCAGTATCCACTGCGGTTGCTTCACCTTTTTCGGTATGTTCACGAACCAGTTTCCACACACGTTTCAGGAAGCGGTTTGCCCCTTCCACGCCAGACTCTTGCCATTCCAGCGTCATATCGGCTGGTGATGCAAACATCATGAACAGACGGACGGTGTCGGCACCGTATTTGTCGACCATCTCTTGCGGGTCGATCCCGTTGTTTTTCGACTTAGACATTTTGATCATGCCTGAGTGTTCAACGCTGCGACCGTGTGAATCAACCGCTGTGGTGATACGGCCTTTACCGTCACGCTCAACTTTCACTTCGGTCGGAGATACCCACTCTTTCCCGCCTTTGTCGTTGGTGTAGTAGAAGGCGTCAGCCAGAACCATACCTTGACACAGCAGTTGTTTGAACGGTTCGTCAGACGTCACATAACCGGCATCACGCAGCAATTTGTGGAAGAAGCGTGAGTAAAGCAGGTGCATACACGCGTGCTCGATACCGCCGATGTATTGGTCAACGGGCAGCCAGTAGTTGGCTTTTTCTGGGTCCAGAATGTCGTCTGCTTGTGGAGAACAGTAGCGTGCGTAGTACCAAGACGATTCCATGAAGGTATCGAAAGTATCGGTTTCACGCAGTGCTGGTTCGCCATTAAAGGTGGTTTCTGCCCACGCTTTATCGGCTTTGATTGGGCTGGTCACGCCATCCATGACCACATCTTCTGGCAGAATCACTGGCAGTTGGTCGGCGGGTACTGGGTGCACAACGCCGTCTTCTGTGGTCACCATTGGAATTGGTGCGCCCCAGTAACGTTGACGAGACACGCCCCAGTCACGTAGACGGAAGTTGACGGTTTTCACGCCTTTGCCTTCGGCTTCCAGTTTCGCTGCAATGGCATCGAAAGCGGCTTGGAATTCCAGACCGTCGAATTCACCTGAATCGAACAGGACGCCTTTTTCGGTGTATGCCGCTTCTGAGATATCCAGTTCGCTGCCATCAAGTGGTTTGATGACCGGAATGATGTCGAGGTTGTATTTGGTGGCAAATTCGAAGTCACGTTGGTCGTGCGCAGGAACGGCCATCACCGCACCCGTGCCGTAATCCATCAACACGAAGTTCGCGACAAAGATTGGCACTTCACGACCATTCAATGGATGAATCGCGGTCAGGCCAGTAGCCATGCCTTTTTTCTCCATGGTCGCCAGTTCGGCTTCTGCCACTTTGGTGTTTTTACACTCGTCGATGAAAGCGGCCAGCGCAGGGTTTGATTTCGCGGCTTCGGTTGCCAGAGGGTGGCCCGCTGCGATCCCCACGTAAGTCACACCCATCAGGGTATCTGGACGTGTGGTGTACACTTCCAAGTCTTGCGCGTGGTCTTTCACGGCAAATTTCAGTTCTACACCTTCAGAACGGCCAATCCAGTTGCGCTGCATGGTTTTGACCATCTCAGGCCAGCCGTCAAGGTTGTCGAGATCGTCGAGCAGTTCTTGTGCGTAAGCCGTGATCTTGATGAACCACTGCGGAATTTCTTTCTGCTCAACCGGCGTATCACAGCGCCAGCAGCAACCGTCTTCTACCTGTTCGTTGGCCAGAACGGTTTGGTCGTTCGGACACCAGTTCACAGAAGAGGTTTTCTTGTAAACCAGACCTTTCTCGTACAGTTTGGTGAAGAACTCTTGTTCCCAACGGTAGTATTCTGGACGGCAAGTTGCGAACTCACGATTCCAGTCGTAGCCAAAACCCAGCAGTTTCAGCTGGTTTTTCATGTATTCGATGTTTTCGTAAGTCCAAGGCGCCGGCGCGGTGTTATTTTTTACCGCGGCGTTTTCTGCCGGTAGACCGAATGCATCCCAGCCGATTGGCTGCATGACGTTTTTGCCTTGCAGACGCTGAAAGCGAGCAATCACATCACCGATGGTGTAGTTACGCACGTGACCCATGTGCAGTCGGCCGCTTGGGTACGGGAACATAGAAAGACAGTAGAATTTTTCTTTATTTGGGTCTTCACTTACAACGAAAGTCTTGTTGTTTTCCCAATGCTCTTGAACTTTTTGTTCAATGTCTTGCGGGTTGTATTGCTCTTGCATCGATATATCCGGTTATCTTGGAATTTGTGAGTTCAGTTTGAACAGATACTAATAGATCGTCATAGAATACCTAAAGCAAGGGAGCACAACAATAGCCAATCGGGTTTGAGAGAGGTGACTTATGCCAAAACAAAAAACGGGTTATGAAGCTTTACTCGAAGAGGTGGTCGAAACCCTCAAACAGAGTCCTGAAGAAGTGGACCATATTCTGGAAACATCGGGCAAGGTTGTGGCCGCTGCAAATGATCTGACCAAAGATGAACTGGCGCTGATTTCAGCTTACGTTAAATCGGATCTCAAAGAGTTTGCAGAGAGCTATGAAGAGGAAAAAAGCAGTCCGTTTTATGTGATGATTGCGAACTCCATTTGGCAAGGACTGCTGGAGATCACGGATAAAACCAAAGTGGAGTGGGTGGAGCTGTTTCAGGATCTGGAACATCAAGGCTTGTACAAAGCGGGCGATATGATTGGTCTTGGAACGCTGGTGTGTGAAAACTGCGGCCATCGAGTCGATTACAACCATGCGACCGAAATTGTGCCGTGCATTCGTTGTGGCAAGACTGCTTTTAGTCGTTTACCGTTGAAACCGTAGTCGAGGACCGGTTGAACAACCGCAAAAAAAGAGTCCCAAGGGACTCTTTTTTCATGAGTACCGCACTCATTCCGATGCGGATTGACTCGGGGGGCGACGCTGAATCACCAGCGCGGCAACCAAACCAAACAGCGTCCAGAGGTACAGCGGCCAGCTGCCCAATGCGTGATACGGCGTCTGACCTCGTGTTGGCACCATCTCGGCACGTAGTACGCCGGTTTCAAACTGCGGCAACTGCGCAATAATGTGGCCTTGGTAGTCGGTGACTGCCGTCAGGCCATTGTTGGTGGATCGAATCAGCGGTTTGCCCAACTCCAGCGCGCGCATTCGTGCGATTTCCATGTGTTGTAGCGGGCCAATCGAACGACCAAACCAAGCGTCATTTGACAAGGTGAGTAGAAAATCGGTCTCATCTGTGACGTTGGCGCGTACCTGTTCATTGAAGATGATTTCGTAGCACAGTGCTGGTGCCAATGCATGGCCGTTGGCCATGATGTTCGGCTGAACATAATCCCCTTCGCTGAACGAAGACATGGGCAAGTTAAAGAACGGAGCCAATGGGCGCAGAATGCTTTCAAACGGCACAAATTCGCCAAACGGCAGCAAATGGTGCTTGTGGAAACGTTGCGCTAAATCGTAGTGATAATCGCCGTTTGGTGTTTCGCCGAGCGCCAAGATACTGTTGAAGTAGCGTTTGTTGTCATCTTGATTGAGGATGCCGGTCAGCAACGCGCTGTGGTTCATGCGCGCAGCGGAATCGAGATTACGCAAAAAGGCCGGAATTTCAAATTCAAACGCTGGAATCGCCGCTTCGGGCCAGATGACGATATCGGCATCCCAGTTTTCACGCGTTAGATCGGTGTACTTCATGATGGTGGGCCAGCGTTGGCTGGGTAACCATTTAAGCGCTTGATCGATGTTGCCTTGAATCAAGGCCACCTTGGTGGTGCGCTGTGGCTGAGGGGTCACCCATTGCGCGGCATTCAGGCCGTATCCCACTGCAAACAGCACCGCGGGAATCACCAGCAACAGCACGCTTTTTTTCTGCCACGCCAGCGCCAAACTGCCTGCGCACAGTAGGACGACCAGCGTCAGCAGTTCTACGCCACCAAGTGGTGCGAAGTTAGCCAGTGGGCTGTCGATTTGGCTGTAGCCCAGCCATAGCCACGGAAAGCCCGTCATGACCCAGCCGCGCAGCCAATCGCAAATCAGCCACAGCACCGGTGCCGCCAGCAACAGTTTGCTACGGTTTGAGGTGGGGAAAAATCGATTGAGTGACCAAGCAAACAGGGCTGAGTAAATGGCCAGATAACCAACCAGCAGCGCCATCAAAAACAGGCTGGCAATCTTGGGCATGCCGCCAAAAGTGTCGATGCTGACGTGGACCCAACTGATGCCAACCCCAAACTGACCTAAGCCCCAGGCATACCCGATCCAAGCCGACCGCTTGGCGGATTGACCATGTAACAACAGGAGTAACAGGCATGGGCTGAGAATGGCCAGTGGCCAGATCTGATAGGGAGCAAACGCTAGGGTGTTCAGCGCGCCAACAAAAGCGGCCGCAAGCGGCCGCATGAGGCGATGATTGAAAATATTCGTCATCTGCAACTTTTCTGATGCTCTTACGGCGTAAGAGAGGATTCGAACTACTCTTCGGCGATCTCCGGAAGAGCTTCCATATCGGGAATGGTGACTTGAAGTTGAACCACTCGACGGTTGTCCGCGGCAGTGACTTTAAAATTGTAACGATCAATTTCAACCACTTCACCGCGTGCTGGTAAGTGACCAAATGCGGTCATCACCAATCCGCCCACCGTATCCACTTCTTCATCACTAAAGCGTGTGCCGAAGGTGTTGTTAAACTCTTCGATGGTGGTCAGCGCTTTCACCGCGTAGGTGTGTTTGCTGAGTTTACGGATGTCGAGTTGTTCTTCGTCGTCGAATTCATCTTCGATATCGCCAACGATTTCTTCCAGAATGTCTTCAATGGTCACCAGACCAGAGACACCCCCGAACTCATCTACGACAATCGCCATGTGATATCGTTCCTCACGGAACTCTTTTAACAGGCGATCGACGCGTTTGCTTTCCGGAACCACCACGGCTGGGCGGATCACTTCTTCAATATCGAACGGGGAGCTGTTGGAACCCAAGTATTTAAGTAAGTCCTTCGCAAGCAGAATGCCTTCGACATGGTCTTTGTCTTCGCTGATCACCGGGTAGCGTGAATGCTGAGCATCGGTAATCAGTGCAACCAGCGCGTCCAGATTATCTGTACGTTCGATGGTGACCATCTGAGAGCGCGGGATCATGATATCCCGGACGCGCATCTCAGCAATTTCCATGACCCCTTCCAGCATGTCGCGGGTGTCGTGGTCAATCAGGTCATTGACTTCAGAGTCGCGGATCACATCAACCAGCTCTTGGCGATCCTTGGGTTCTCCCTGAAATAACTGACCTAGGCGTTCAAAGAAGGACTTTCTACTCGGACCGTCAGAATTCTGCGAATTATCTTCGTTCATTGTTTCTCTATTCAATAACGCTATCAGATGTGTGATAGCTCACATGTCAGTTCACGGCACGGTGGTGCGTGAACTAGATTTTCTCCGCTAAATAGGGGTCTTCAAACCCCATCGTTTGCATGATTTCGGTTTCGAGGGACTCCATTTCTTCAGCTTCGTCATCCTCGATATGGTCATAACCTAGCAGATGAAGACTACCATGTACAACCATATGCGCCCAGTGTGCTAGCAGCGGCTTATTTTGTTCAACGGCTTCTCGCTCAACCACTTGACGGCAAATTACCAAGTCGCCCAGCAGGTCCATCTCGATGCCCGGAGGCGCTTCAAACGGGAAAGACAGCACGTTGGTTGACTTGTCTTTGCCGCGATATTCGAGATTGAGTTGATGACTTTCTGGTTCATCAACAATGCGAATAGTCACTTCTGCCTGAGGCTGAAAAGGCACGATGGCCGTTTGCAGCCAAGTGGCAAATTGTTCGCGTGTTGGCAGACCGTCTTCGCTGGCGGCCGCCAGTTGTAAATCGAGTTCAATACTCATGATTCACCCGATTCCTCTAAGGCATTCGTTTGTGGTGCTGTGAATACGGCTTTTTGCATTTCAAGCAGTTTGGATTCGCGTTCTTCACGGCGACGCTTCTCGTACTCTTTGCGCTCTTTCTGGTCTTGTGCTTCCCATTTTTCGTACGCATTGACGATACGGGCAACCACAGGGTGGCGCACAACGTCGTCGGCTTGGAAGAAGTTGAAGCTGATTTCATCCACGTCGCTCAGCACTTCAATGGCATGACGCAGGCCTGATTTCGCGCCGCGTGGCAAGTCAATCTGAGTGACGTCACCCGTAATCACGGCACGCGAGTTAAAGCCAATACGCGTCAGGAACATTTTCATCTGTTCGACGGTGGTGTTTTGGCTTTCGTCGAGAATGATGAAAGCATCGTTTAACGTACGACCACGCATGTATGCCAGCGGAGCCACTTCAATCACGTTGCGCTCAATCAGTTTTTCCACACGTTCAAAACCGAGCATTTCAAACAGCGCGTCGTACAACGGGCGCAAGTAAGGGTCCACTTTCTGGCTCAGGTCTCCGGGCAGGAAGCCCAGTTTTTCACCGGCTTCGACCGCAGGACGAGTCAGCAGAATGCGGCGAATTTCTTGACGCTCCAATGCATCAACAGCTGCGGCAACGGCGAGATACGTTTTACCGGTCCCCGCAGGGCCAATTCCAAAGGTGATGTCGTGCGTCACCATGTTCACCAGGTATTGTGCTTGGTTCGGTGTCCGCGGTTTGATCACGCCTTTTTTGGTTTTGACGAATACTTCTTTGCCATGTGCGATGGCTGATTCGGTGTTCTGCTCCAGCACGCCCGTTTCTTTGATCGCCAAATGAATTTGATCGGGTTCAATATCCGGGATTTGACCGCGCACGGGCGCCGTATCGACGTACAGAGTTTTGATGATCTCAAGCGCAGCGGCGGCAGTATGGGCTTTGCCGACGATGGTAAAATAGTTGCTGCGATGGTTGATTTCAACGCCTAAACGACGTTCTAAATGCTTGATGTTGTCATCGAATGGGCCGCACAGACTGGCTAGACGGCGGTTATCTGAAGGTTCGAGATTGATCTCTAAAGTAACGATTTTATTGCTCAAATTAGCCTCTCAGTGTGTCATCCAGATGCCCGATTTCGACCGGGCATCCATGACAGTTTATACGAGCTTATGGAGTAAAAGTAGCGACTCCCAGCTCATCTTCGCGTCGCGTTTTGGCCATCATTTCCGTTGGGGAAGTGACCACACGTAGGTTCATCTCTTGTTCTGTTCGTACGAGTTCACCACGCAAAGAGTTCGGGAATACATCAACAATGTTCACATCGACGAACTGACCGATGAGTTCGGCCGGTCCTTCAAAGTTTACTACACGGTTGTTTTCTGTACGACCACGAAGTTCCATCAGGTTTTTCTTCGAAGGGCCTTCCACCAAAATACGTTGCTCGGTCCCCATCATCAAGCGCGAGAAACGCATCGCTTGAGCGTTGATTTGCTGTTGCAGTTCGTACAGGCGCTCTTTCTTGGTTTCCTCGGTCAGATCACATGGGTAATCAGCCGCCGGTGTTCCCGGGCGAGGAGAGAAGATAAAGCTAAAGCTCATGTCGAAATCCACATCGCGGATCAGTTTCATGGTGTCTTGGAAGTCTTTATCCGACTCGCCAGGGAAGCCAACGATGAAGTCAGAGCTGATCTGAATGTCTGGGCGCGCTTTACGCAGCTTACGGATGATCGACTTGTACTCGATGCCTGTGTGCGGGCGCTTCATCATGGTCAGAATGCGGTCACTGCCGCTTTGAACTGGCAAGTGCAGGAAGCTCACCAATTCTGGTGTGTCTTCGTACACGGCGATGATGTCGTCAGTGAACTCCAGCGGGTGGCTGGTGGTAAAGCGAATGCGGTCGATGCCATCGATTGAGGCCACGAGGCGCAACAATTCTGCAAATGAGCAGATGGTGCCATCGTGCATTGGACCACGGTAAGCGTTCACGTTTTGACCCAGCAGGTTGACTTCACGGACGCCTTGTTCAGCCAGTTGTGCAATTTCAAACAGCACGTCATCCATTGGACGGCTGACTTCTTCACCACGTGTGTATGGCACGACGCAGTATGTGCAGTATTTTGAACAGCCTTCCATAATGGAGACAAAGGCTGTTGGACCTTCTGCGCGTGGTTCCGGCAGACGGTCGAATTTTTCGATTTCCGGGAAAGAAATATCCATCACCGGCGCATCGTCAGATTGTGACTGTTTAATCATTTCTGGCAGACGGTGTAGCGTCTGTGGGCCAAAGATGACGTCGACAAAAGGGGCACGATCACGAATGTGGTCACCTTCTTGAGTGGCCACACAGCCGCCTACGCCGATCACCACGCCTGGCTTTTTGTCTTTCAGTGTTTTCCAACGGCCAAGCTGGTGGAAGACTTTTTCTTGCGCTTTTTCGCGAATCGAACAGGTGTTCAGTAGTAGTACGTCTGCTTCCTCTGGCTCTTCAGTCAGCTCATAGCCGTTTGTAGCGTTAAGCAGGTCGGCCATTTTTGATGAATCGTATTCGTTCATCTGGCAGCCCCAGGTTTTGATTAGCAGTTTTTTACTCATGTTGTTCGCTCGATCGTTAGTTTAAATTAAGGGAGCAAATCGCCCAATGTTTCCAGAATGTCATCGGAAATGGGTTTCTGATGACTAAATTTTAGCCGCCCTCACGGCGGTAAGCGGCGTATTGTACTGCTTTCACTTATCAGTGACCAGTGATCGCACTAAATCTCTTGTACCCATTGTGGCTTCTGGATTTTTACCCTGCTTGGGCCAAGGTTTTTCAACAAAATCGTTCGCAAAAAAAGTCCCGCTACGTACAATAACTTGCGTGTAACTCAGCCAAAACAGAAGTAGTAATGATGAATGATTTTGACATCGTGGTGATTGGTGGCGGCATGGTCGGTGCTGCGGCCGCGATTGGATTTGCTAAACAAGGTCGCCGAGTGGCCGTGGTCGAAGGTTATGAGCCTCAGCCCTATGACCCATCACAACCGATGGATGTGCGTATTTCCGCCATCTCTCAAACGTCGGTGGATTTGTTGACCTCATTGGGCGCTTGGGATGCAATTGTCGCCAAGCGTGTCTGTCCGTATCGTGGTTTGGAAACGTGGGAGCACCCGGAGTGTCGCACACGATTTTCCAGTGAATCGCTGGGGTTGGCGCAATTGGGTTACATGGTGGAAAACCGCTTGATCCAACTGGGGTTGTGGGAACAGTTTGCGAATTACCCCAATGTGACACTGTTTTGTCCCGATACGCTCAAAGACATCACGTTGGGTGAAACCCATGCGGTGACGTTGCAATCGGGCGTGGTTTTGCATTGCGAATGGATTATTGGCGCCGATGGCGCGAATTCACGCGTGCGCGATGTGGCTGGTATTGGCGTCACGGCGTGGGATTATCGTCAGCATTGTATGCTGATTAACGTTGAGACCGAAAAGCCACAACAAGATGTCACTTGGCAGCAGTTCTTTCCTTCGGGTCCGCGTTCTTTCTTGCCGTTGAGCGGCCATCAGGCATCGCTGGTGTGGTATGACGCGCCGCAGCGTATCAAACAGTTGAGCCAAATGAATTCGGTGCAACTCAAACACGAGATTGTCACGCACTTTCCCGCAGAGCTGGGCGATGTCACCGTGCTGCAGCATGGCGCTTTTCCGCTCACACGCCGTCACGCGCAACGTTATGTGCAACATCGCTGTGTTTTGGTTGGCGATTCTGCGCACACCATTAATCCGCTGGCAGGGCAGGGCGTTAACTTGGGGTTCAAAGATGTGGCCGCTTTGTTGGATGTAACGCAAGGGCAAGACGCGCTGACTCTGGCGCAATTCCAACGCTACGAGCGCCGTCGACGTCCGGACAATCTGTTGATGCAAACGGGGATGGATGTTTTCTATAAAGCGTTTAGCAATGATATGGCACCTTTGAAACTGGTGCGTAATGCAGCATTGAAACTTGCTGAACATGCGGGCCCTGTGAAAGAGCAGGTGCTGCGCTATGCGTTGGGACTATAGTTTGGCGCATCGAACACAAACAAAAAACGCTGCGATATCGCAGCGTTTTTTTATGAATGCAGACTAAATTATTTAGTTACACGCAGAACTGGAGTTTCACCCACTGTCACAGAACCAGACAGTTTGTTCAGCTCTTTGATTTCGTCCATGTTAGAAATAACAACAGGAGTCAGAGTTGATTTCGCTTTCTCTTCCAGCAGAGCCAGATCGAATTCAATGATAGTGTCGCCCACTTTCACTGATTGACCTTCTTCAGCGATACGTTTGAAGCCTTCGCCTTTCAGTTCAACGGTGTCGATACCGAAGTGAACAAAAAGCTCAACGCCATCGTCAGATTCGATTGAGAACGCGTGGTTCGTTTCGAAGATCTGGACGGGCCCGCCGGCGAGCTCGGGATATCACTCAGCATAATCAGGTTTGATTGCGATACCATCACCAACGATTTTCTCAGCAAACACGACATCTGGCACGTCTTCGATGTTTACAATTTCACCGGAAAGTGGTGCGATGATTTCAATTGCACCCGCGTCAGCGCTGTCGTCAGAGACTAGCTTCTTAAGTTTGTCAAACAGACCCATTGTGTCATGCTCCTAACGTTTAGATTTATTCTGTCGAAGTATAGTATACCAATCAAAAACAATAGACGACTACTTTTAGTCGTCTATGTCATTGGTATTCACAGATTATTAAGCTTTTGCTGCGATGAATTTTTCAACGCAAGCTTCAATTTCTGCTGCCGTCGGTAGAGAAAGTGCTTCTTCTGCCATCGCTTTCACTTCAGCGAAGTTAGAGTTACGGATGACTTTCTTCACTTTAGGGATAGAGATGCCGCTCATTGAGAACTCATCTAGGCCCATACCCAACAGGAGAAGGGTTGCGCGCTCATCACCTGCGAGTTCGCCACACATCCCTGTCCATTTGCCTTCTGCGTGTGACGCATCAATCACTTGTTTGATAACCGTCAGCACTGCTGGAGACAGTGGGTTGTACAGGTGCGAAATCATTTCGTTACCGCGGTCGACTGCCAGTGTGTACTGAGTCAGGTCGTTCGTACCGATGGAGAAGAATGACACTTCTTTCGCAAGGTGGTGAGCGATTGCAGCTGCTGCTGGCGTTTCAACCATCACACCGATTTCGATGTTTTCGTCGAATGCCAGACCTTCTGAACGCAGTTCTGCTTTGTACTCTTCGATGGCTGCTTTCAGCGCACGAATTTCTTCAACAGAGATGATCATTGGGAACATGATACGCAGTTTGCCGTGTGCTGATGCACGTAGGATACCACGTAGCTGATCACGTAGAATTTCACGACGATCCAAGCTGATACGTACAGCACGCCAGCCTAGGAACGGGTTCATTTCTTTTGGTAGATCCATGTATGGCAGATCTTTGTCGCCGCCGATATCCATAGTACGGATAATCACTGCTTGATCCGCCATGGCTTCTGCGACTTCTTTGTACGCTTGGTACTGTTCTTCTTCAGTCGGTAGCGCGT
>NZ_ACZP01000007.1 GCF_000176175.1 Vibrio furnissii CIP 102972 | reverse complement strand
AACGTCCGTCGTGGAGAGGGAAACAACCCAGACCGCCAGCTAAGGTCCCAAATTACAGCTAAGTGGGAAACGATGTGGGAAGGCTCAGACAGCTAGGATGTTGGCTTAGAAGCAGCCATCATTTAAAGAAAGCGTAATAGCTCACTAGTCGAGTCGGCCTGCGCGGAAGATGTAACGGGGCTAAGCTGTAAACCGAAGCTGCGGCAATGCGATTTATCGTATTGGGTAGGGGAGCGTTCTGTAAGCCGTTGAAGGTGTGTTGTAAAGCATGCTGGAGGTATCAGAAGTGCGAATGCTGACATGAGTAACGACAAGGGGGGTGAAAAACCTCCCCGCCGGAAGACCAAGGGTTCCTGTCCAACGTTAATCGGGGCAGGGTAAGTCGACCCCTAAGGCGAGGCTGAAAAGCGTAGTCGATGGGAAACGGGTTAATATTCCCGTACTTCTTACAATTGCGATGGGGGGACGGAGAAGGCTAGGTGGGCCTGGCGACGGTTGTCCAGGTTCAAGTGCGTAGGCTTGAGAGTTAGGTAAATCCGGCTCTCTTTAAGGCTGAGACACGACGTCGAGCACCTACGGGTGTGAAGTCATTGATGCCATGCTTCCAGGAAAAGCCTCTAAGCTTCAGATTGTAAGGAATCGTACCCCAAACCGACACAGGTGGTCGGGTAGAGAATACCAAGGCGCTTGAGAGAACTCGGGTGAAGGAACTAGGCAAAATGGTACCGTAACTTCGGGAGAAGGTACGCTCTTGATGGTGAAGTCCCTCGCGGATGGAGCTGATGAGAGTCGCAGATACCAGGTGGCTGCAACTGTTTATTAAAAACACAGCACTGTGCAAAATCGTAAGATGACGTATACGGTGTGACGCCTGCCCGGTGCCGGAAGGTTAATTGATGGGGTTAGACTTCGGTCGAAGCTCTTGATCGAAGCCCCGGTAAACGGCGGCCGTAACTATAACGGTCCTAAGGTAGCGAAATTCCTTGTCGGGTAAGTTCCGACCTGCACGAATGGCGTAATGATGGCCACGCTGTCTCCACCCGAGACTCAGTGAAATTGAAATCGCTGTGAAGATGCAGTGTACCCGCGGCTAGACGGAAAGACCCCGTGAACCTTTACTACAGCTTGGCACTGAACATTGAACCTACATGTGTAGGATAGGTGGGAGGCTTTGAAGACGTGACGCCAGTTGCGTTGGAGCCGACCTTGAAATACCACCCTTGTATGTTTGATGTTCTAACTTAGACCCGTTATCCGGGTTGAGGACAGTGCCTGGTGGGTAGTTTGACTGGGGCGGTCTCCTCCCAAAGAGTAACGGAGGAGCACGAAGGTGGGCTAATCACGGTTGGACATCGTGAGGTTAGTGCAATGGCATAAGCCCGCTTAACTGCGAGAATGACGGTTCGAGCAGGTGCGAAAGCAGGTCATAGTGATCCGGTGGTTCTGAATGGAAGGGCCATCGCTCAACGGATAAAAGGTACTCCGGGGATAACAGGCTGATACCGCCCAAGAGTTCATATCGACGGCGGTGTTTGGCACCTCGATGTCGGCTCATCACATCCTGGGGCTGAAGTCGGTCCCAAGGGTATGGCTGTTCGCCATTTAAAGTGGTACGCGAGCTGGGTTTAGAACGTCGTGAGACAGTTCGGTCCCTATCTGCCGTGGGCGTTGGAAGATTGAAGGGGGCTGCTCCTAGTACGAGAGGACCGGAGTGGACGAACCTCTGGTGTTCGGGTTGTGTCGCCAGACGCATTGCCCGGTAGCTAAGTTCGGAATCGATAACCGCTGAAAGCATCTAAGCGGGAAGCGAGCCCTGAGATGAGTCTTCCCTGATACTTTAAGTATCCTAAAGGGTTGTTCGAGACTAGAACGTTGATAGGCAGGGTGTGTAAGCGTTGTGAGGCGTTGAGCTAACCTGTACTAATTGCCCGTGAGGCTTAACCATACAACACCCAAGGGGTTTTGTATTGGACTCAAAGCTAAGCGCATAAGAATGTGTTGTGAGAATAGAAAACAGCTTTCCGAATTTTAAGAATTTGCTTGGCGACCATAGCGTTTTGGACCCACCTGATTCCATTCCGAACTCAGAAGTGAAACGAAACAGCGTCGATGGTAGTGTGGGGTCTCCCCATGTGAGAGTAGAACATCGCCAGGCTTTAAATTTAGACTCTTGAGTCTAACCAGTGCGGAGCGGTAGTTCAGTTGGTTAGAATACCGGCCTGTCACGCCGGGGGTCGCGGGTTCGAGTCCCGTCCGCTCCGCCACTTATTTTGAAAACCCAGTCTTTGACTGGGTTTTTTGCTATCTGACGTTTAGAAAACGCATCAAATTGCCATCCTTTATCTCAGCACGATTGCTCATTCAGCTCCCCTTCCCCTTTTTACGTCATGTTTCTCTGGCTTGATGAGGTTACCTACACAGCATCGCGCCGCCTGCACTCCCGTCCTTTTATGAATTGCACATCATGATTAGATTCCACACCAATGATCCCGTTACTGATTGAACCCATTGCTGATGGTGCGCTATTGAGGCGGTTATAGGGCGTCTAGGGGCTTCATTGTTTGAGCAGTGTGACAAACCGATGAGATAGCATGTGATTTGAGGAAGTGCTCGATGAGGTATTGAGACGTTGAGATAGAAGAGCGGGGGAGTCGAGACAAAAAAGCCGATGCAAAGGCATCGGCTCAAAGAGAGGGAGTCGCTCAGAGGATTTGTTTCAGCACGCGGTCGGCTTTGACGCGGGTGATTTTACGAATCAAACGCTGACGCTGAATGGTTATCGAGGCGTTCTCAACGTTGATCATCCCTGCTTACCTATGTTCGTAACAACTGACATGCCTACTGATTAAAAGGATAAACTGGAGAAGGAAGAGGAAGGATGTGGCGGCAATAAAAAAGCAGCAACGAAGTTGCTGCTTTCACCATGGATGACGATGGTGCCTTTAAACGTTTTGTTCTTGCTGTTCTTTGGCTTGTTCTGCCTCGCTTTTCGCAACCTGCAGTTCGTGTTCCATTTCTTTTTCAGCTTGCTTCGCTTTCTCAATCATTGGGGTAATGGTTGACCCTTGAATCAAGATAGAGAATACCACCACGGAATAAGTCATCACCAGAATCAGCTCTTTCACGTCAATGAGCTTGTCTGGAATCACCATCATGCCAGATGGAATTGATAGTGCCATTGCGAGCGCCAAACCACCGCGCAAGCCACCCCATGTCAGGATCTTAATCGACCAAGGGTTGTATTTCCGGTAACGCTTAAAACCGATGTAAGACACGAACACACTCAGGTAACGCGCGCACAGAACCAGTGGAATCGAGATGGCCATCATGATCCAGTCTTCCTCGTGGAATTCAAATAGCAGCATCGACATACCGATCAGCAGGAACAGTACGCCGTTGAGGAACTCGTCGACCAATTCCCAGAAGTGATCCAAATGTTCTTCACTCTCTTTCGAGAAACCGATAAAGCGGGTCCAGTTACCAATCATGATGCCCGACACTACCATTGCTAGCGGGCCAGAGACGTGAATCACATCAGCAAACACATAACCTGCGGTTGGAATACCAATGGTCAGTAACAGTTCCATGGAGTGGTCGTCAGTGGCACTGATCAAGTAGTGGAAAATTAGACCCAATACGAAACCATACAGAATGCCGCCCATGGCTTCTTGTGCAAACAAACCAAACACACTGCCGACGGTTGGTGTTTCATGGCCGAATGCGATGGTAAAGATGGTCACGAAGATCACCAGACCAAAGCCGTCGTTAAACAGCGATTCGCCTTCGATTTGCGTGGAAATACGTTTTGGGGCGTTGAGTTTTTTGACGATGGCCAGAACAGCGATGGGGTCGGTTGGTGAAATCAGTGCGCCAAACAGCAGGCAGTAGACTAAATCAAATTGGATACCGATAAGCTGACAGAGGCCGTAGAGACCGAAACCAATGAAGAAGGTTGAGAAGAGCGTCGCACCCAGTGCTAAAACCGTAATTTCCCACTTTTGATCTTTCAGGTTCGGCAGTTTAATGCCCAGACCACCGGCGAATAGAAGGAATCCTAAAATACCTTTGAGGAGGAAGTTTTCGAAGTTGATGCTGGTGACTGTTTCAGTAGCAATTTGAGTCAGATGAAACCAGTTATTCTGACCGGCGATGAGGATAAGTAAGGAAAGCAACATGGACCCGGCAGTGATTGCAATCGTGGTTTGCATCTTACCTATCTTACTGTTTAAAAAGGCGATCATCATTGCCGCAGCAGATAGAAAGCACAGAGTATAGTAGACCGACATTTTCTTCTCGTTGTGTAACAAAATATGAACGAAATTGTCCTTCGATGCTGGGTAAATAGCAAACACTTTTTTATATACCCTTTTATCAATTCGCGGGTCAATGAATCGAGAAAATTAGCTATTTTAGACGTCTAGATTTCTATTCAATGTGTGATAGGATGGGAAAAAAGCAAAAGGAATGAGGCTGTATTGTGGGAACTAATGTAAGACACCAAATTGAATCGCAACTGCAACAGCGAATCTTGTTGATCGACGGTGGTATGGGCACCATGATCCAAGGATATAAGCTGGAAGAGCAGGATTATCGCGGTGAACGTTTTGCCGACTGGCACAGTGATCTGAAGGGAAATAATGACCTGTTGGTACTTACTCAGCCTCAGTTGATCAAAGAAATTCATACCGCTTACCTTGAAGCGGGCGCCGACATACTCGAAACCAACACCTTCAATGCCACCACCATTGCGATGGCTGACTACGACATGCAGTCGCTGAGTGCTGAGATCAATTTGGCAGCAGCGAAGCTCGCGCGTGAAGCGGCAGACGAATGGACGGCGAAAACGCCGCATAAACCTCGCTATGTGGCTGGCGTGCTTGGCCCAACCAACCGTACGTGTTCGATTTCACCGGATGTGAACGACCCCGGCTATCGAAATGTCACCTTTGATCAGTTGGTTGAAGCGTATTCGGAATCGACTCGCGCACTGATTAAGGGCGGCAGTGATCTGATCCTGATTGAAACCATCTTCGATACACTGAACGCCAAAGCGTGTGCGTTTGCGGTCGAGTCGGTATTTGAAGAGCTGGGCATTGAATTGCCCGTGATGATTTCAGGCACCATTACGGATGCCTCTGGTCGTACGTTGTCGGGTCAAACTACTGAAGCCTTCTACAACGCGCTGCGTCATGTGCGCCCAATTTCTTTTGGCTTGAACTGTGCTTTGGGTCCTGACGAACTACGTCAATACGTGGAAGAGTTATCACGTATTGCCGAATGTCATGTCTCTGCTCACCCCAACGCCGGCTTACCCAATGCCTTTGGTGAATACGACCTTTCGGCAGAGGAGATGGCCGAGCACATTGAAGAATGGGCCAAAACGGGTTTCCTCAATTTAGTGGGCGGCTGTTGTGGGACGACGCCGGAACACATTGCTGCAATGGCGAAAGCCGTGGAAGGTGTGACGCCTCGCGCGTTGCCAACGCTCAATGTGGAATGTCGTCTCTCGGGCCTTGAGCCGCTGAACATCGCCAGAGAAACGCTGTTTGTGAACGTGGGGGAACGTACCAACGTGACCGGTTCGGCACGTTTCAAGCGCCTGATTAAAGAAGAGCTGTATGACGAAGCGCTCGATGTCGCGCGTGAACAGGTCGAAAATGGCGCGCAGATCATCGACATCAACATGGATGAAGGCATGTTAGATGCCGAAGCTTGTATGGTGCGCTTTCTGAACCTCTGTGCGTCGGAGCCAGAGATTTCGAAAGTTCCGGTGATGGTCGACTCATCCAAGTGGGAAGTCATCGAAGCGGGCCTGAAATGCATTCAGGGTAAAGGTATCGTGAATTCCATCTCCCTCAAAGAGGGAAAAGAGAAATTCGTTCAACAGGCGAAACTCGTACGTCGCTACGGCGCCGCGGTGATTGTGATGGCGTTCGATGAAGTTGGCCAAGCCGATACTCGTGAACGTAAATTAGAAATCTGTCGCCGGGCTTACCATATTCTGGTTGATGAAGTGGGTTTTCCACCAGAGGACATCATTTTTGACCCGAACATCTTCGCGGTCGCGACCGGCATCGATGAACACAATAACTACGCACTCGACTTTATTAACGCGGTTGCGGACATCAAACGCGATTTGCCGCATGCCATGATCTCTGGCGGTGTCTCCAACGTGTCGTTCTCCTTCCGCGGCAACAACTATGTGCGTGAAGCGATCCACGCGGTGTTCCTGTATCACTGTTTCAAAAACGGCATGGACATGGGCATCGTGAATGCCGGCCAGCTGGAAATTTACGACAACGTGCCAGAGACGCTGCGGGAAGCGGTCGAAGATGTGATCCTCAACCGTCACAACGACGCGACCGAACGCCTACTGGAGATTGCTGATGCGTATCGCGAAAACGCGGTGGGCAAACAGGACGATGCGTCTGCGCTTGAATGGCGGACTTGGCCAGTTGCGAAACGTCTGGAACATGCGTTGGTCAAAGGGATTACCGAATTTATTGTTGAAGATACCGAAGAAGCACGCGTCAATGCGAGCAAGCCGCTGGAAGTGATTGAAGGCCCGCTGATGGACGGCATGAACGTGGTGGGCGATCTATTTGGCGAAGGCAAAATGTTCCTGCCACAGGTTGTGAAGTCGGCGCGCGTGATGAAGCAGGCGGTGGCGCACTTAGAACCGTATATCAATGCTGAAAAACAGTCGGGCTCAACCAACGGTAAGATTCTGCTTGCGACAGTGAAAGGCGATGTGCATGACATCGGTAAGAACATTGTCGGTGTAGTATTGCAGTGTAATAACTACGAAATCATTGACCTGGGTGTGATGGTGCCGTGTGAACAGATCCTTAAAGTGGCGCGTGAGAAAAACGTCGATATCATCGGTTTGTCTGGCCTGATTACACCATCGCTGGATGAAATGGTACACGTGGCCAAGGAGATGGAGCGCCAAGGGTTTGATTTGCCGCTGCTGATTGGCGGTGCGACGACCTCGAAAGCGCATACTGCAGTGAAGATTGAGCAGAACTATCATCAGCCTGTGGTGTATGTAAACAATGCGTCACGCGCGGTGGGGGTGTGTACCTCATTGCTGTCGAATGAGTTGCGTCCAGCCTTTATTGAAAAATTGGATTTGGACTACGAACGCACTCGTGATCAGCATGCGCGTAAAACGCCGAAGACGCGTCCGGTGACACTTGCGGAAGCTCGGGCAAATAAGGCGCCGATTGATTGGGACAGCTACACACCGCCAGTGCCTGCCAAACCTGGCGTCCATATGTTTGAACACTTTGAGCTATCTACATTGCGTCAGTACATCGACTGGACGCCATTTTTCATGACCTGGTCTCTGATGGGCAAATACCCGGCGATTTTGCAACATGAAGAAGTGGGCGAAGAGGCGCAGCGTCTGTTTAATGATGCCAACGAATTACTGGACAAGGTTGAACGAGAGGGGTTACTCAAAGCCAGCGGTATGTGCGCGTTGTTCCCAGCCGCGAGTGTCGGGGATGACATTGAAGTGTACCGCGATGAGTCGCGTACGGAAGTGGCGCACACGCTGTATAACCTACGCCAGCAAACCCACAAGCCCAAAGGAGCAAACTACTGCTTGTCGGATTACATCGCGCCGAAATCGAGTGGTAAAAAGGATTGGATTGGTGCATTTGCGGTCACGGGCGGGATTGGCGAACGTGAGTTGGCGGATCAATACAAAGCGCAGGGCGATGATTACAATGCGATCATGATTCAAGCGGTGGCGGATCGTTTGGCTGAAGCATTTGCGGAATACCTGCATGAAAAAGTGCGCAAAGAGATTTGGGGCTACGCGACGGATGAAAACCTGTCGAACGACGAACTGATTCGCGAAAAATATCAGGGGATTCGTCCGGCGCCCGGTTATCCCGCGTGTCCTGAGCATACTGAGAAAGGCACCCTGTGGGAGATGCTTAAGGTTGAAGAGACGATTGGCATGTCGCTGACCACCAGTTATGCGATGTGGCCGGGTGCATCAGTGTCGGGCTGGTATTTCTCGCATCCGGATTCACGCTACTTTGCCATTGCGCAGATTCAAGATGATCAGGTGCAAAGCTACGCTCAGCGCAAAGGGTGGGATCACCTTGAAGCTGAAAAATGGCTTGGGCCCAATATCAACGGCTAAGCACGGAAACAGCAAAGCACAGAAACAACAAAGGTCACCCTCGGGTGACCTTTTCTTTATACGTGTGACTCATGAAATGATTGATTACTCGAACAGATCTTCATGCAGTTTCTGAATCACGTTCTTCGACACGGGGGCATCGACCAAGAAACACAGGTTGTGATCACTGGCGCCGTAGCAAATCATGCGCAGGTTGAAGTCACCCAATGTGCTGAATACTTGTTTGGCGTAGCCTTTGGTTTCCATCTGGTTACCGATCAACGCCACCAGACACAGGTTATGTTCCACCTCTACTGTCGCCAATTCTTCCAGTTCTGCGCGAGCCTCTTGCGGCAGCTCCGGTGCGCCGCCAGCGGTGTCGGTTTTGTCCAATGTCAGCGAAACACTGATCTCTGAGGTAGTGATCAGATCGACGGAGATTTTGTACTTGGCCAGCACCTCAAACACTTTGGCGAGGAAGCCGTAAGCGTGGAACATTTTGGCGCTGCGCAGGGTCACCATGGTTTGGTTGCAGCGCAGGGCCAAGGCGCGAAATTGTGGCGAGTTTTCTACTTCTTGGCGAATCCAAGTGCCGCCTTTTTCTGGCTCTTTTGACGAACCGACAAACACCGGGATACCGTGACGAATCGCCGGAACCAGCGTCGAAGGGTGCAGGATCTTGGCGCCAAAGTTGGCCATCTCTGACGCTTCGCTGAAGCTAATCTCTGGAATAGGGGCCGCTTTGGGGGCAATGCGTGGATCGGTGGTGTAGATGCCCGGAACATCCGTCCAGATCTCAAGGCCGCTGGCTTCAACAGCTTCGGCAATCAGCGCCGCGGAATAGTCACTGCCGCCACGACCTAGTGTGGTGGTGTTGCCTTGTTCATCTGAACCAATAAAGCCTTGCGTGATAACCACGTTTTGCTGGCACAAAGGCACCAGTGTTGCTTTTGCCAGACGCTTGATCTCGTCGAGCTGAGGTTCTGCACGGCCGTAATGATCATCGGTGCGCAGCACGTCGCGAATATCAAAACGTACTGCATTGACGCCTCGCTCGCGCATCAGTTGCGCCAAAATATGCGTCGACATCAGCTCACCACACGCCACTAGATGATCGGTTAGTTTTTTGCTGGATTGAAACGAGGCTGCTTCAGCCGCGCTCGCGACGCTGTCTAAAATCGTGTGTACCTCTTTTTCGACCTGAGTCGGATCCGCCAATTGGTCAATGATGGCATGATGAATATCTGCCAACTGTTTGAGGATCAGGGCGCGTTGTTCTGACTCTTGCACGCCATTGGCCAGTTCAACCAATAGGTTGGTCACACCTGAGCAGGCACTGCTGACCACTAATTTGGTGTGTGGATTGTTTTCAATGATGGCAGAGCAACGGCTCATGGCTTCGAAATTTGCAACACTTGTACCGCCAAATTTGGCGACATTGAATGCACTCACGGCATTTCTCCCAGACTTCCCAGAAAATAAAATGGTTGGTAATCCAACGTCCAATGTTTTGAAGAGAGTGTTCTTAGAGCAAAAAAGAGAGGTGTACTTTGACAGGTTTCCTCAGAAGCTCTTCATCAGCGTTGTACTGATGACAGTTGAAGGGATTCAGCCCATTCAACCGACAAACCAGAACCACAATTCTGATCCATCTCGGCACTGCTCCCCCTGAGTGTTCTGTTTTGGAGTTGAGGCTCCACAAAACACCTGCCTGGGCAGTGCTCCTCTTCTGCTAGATAGCTCAGACATTGAACGGTTTTATGTACTTAATGTCAATCGTAAATGTCTTAGCAAATGAAAATAATTATGCACTGAATGTGACAGTGGTTCGACCTCTAGACCTCCGTCGAATTGTGGTGGCGAACGAATTGGATTAACCTTGATTTTCCTCAACCCCCAAAGCAAGGAGCACTTATGACCATCCGCAGTTTCATTCCCCCACACCGCATTTTGATGGGCCCGGGGCCATCGGATATTTCCCCCCAGGTTTTGCAGGCATTAAGCCGCCCAACAGTTGGCCACTTGGACCCGCTGTTTGTCGGCATGATGGATGAACTCAAGCAGTTGTTGAAATATGCATTCCAAACTCAGAACGATTTTACCATTGCAGTCTCCGCGCCAGGCAGTGCGGGCATGGAAGCGTGTTTCGTCAACTTGGTTGAACCGGGCGATAAAGTGATCGTGTGCCGCAACGGTGTGTTCGGTGAGCGCATGCGTGAAAACGTGGTGCGTTGTGGTGGCGATGTGGTGACTGTGGATGATGAATGGGGCGCCCCCGTCTCGGTTGACAAAGTGGCTGACGCGATCGCACAACATCCTGATGCGAAGATTCTGGCGTTTGTACATGCGGAAACCTCGACCGGCGCGTGCAGTGATGCCCAAGCGTTGGGCGCATTGGCAAAGCAGCATGGCATGTTGACGATTGTCGATGCGGTGACTTCACTCGGCGGAGTACCGTTGCTGGTGGATGAGTGGCAACTGGATGCAGTGTATTCGGGCAGCCAGAAGTGTTTGTCGTGTGCACCGGGTTTATCGCCGCTGACGTTCTCTGCTCAAGCGATTGAGAAAATACAGTCACGCAAGACGCCGATTCAAAGCTGGTTCCTCGATCAGAGTTTGGTGCTGGGGTATTGGAGCGGGCAGGGTAAACGCAGCTATCATCATACTGCTCCCGTGAATAGTTTATATGCGCTGCATGAAGCGTTATTGATGCTGAAAAATGAAGGGCTGGAAAGTGCCTGGGCACGCCATCGGCAGATGCACGAGAAACTCAAAACGGGACTGGAACAGCTCGGATTGACGTTTGTGGTGGATGAAGCCAGTCGTTTGCCGCAGTTGAATACGGTTTACATTCCTGAGGGGGTTGATGATGCCGCGGTGCGCAATCACCTATTGAATGAATACAACTTAGAAATTGGTGCAGGTTTGGGGGCGTTGGCGGGGAAAGCGTGGCGCATTGGCGTGATGGGTTATGGCGCGCGAGCGGAAAATATTGCGCTATGTCTTAAGGCTTTGGAAGATGCTCTGACGCAATAAATGGCGACGTTGCATGGCAAAAAGTTTTACTGCAAAAAAGGTGGCTGAGGCCACCTTTTTTATTCGTCATCTTCATCCAGATTCGGTACGCTCGAGACCGCCGCAGAGGGCGGCTCGTAGTGCACAGTGGTGAAGTCTTGACGAGGAAACAGGAATTCTGCTTCGGCACGGATCTGTTCGGCGCGGCTGTGATCGCCCAAGCCTTGGTAGGCCAGAATCAGGTTGCTGTAAAACGCAGGGCGAGGTTTGTGTTTGATGATCGCCAACGACCAATCAATATAAGGCTGAATGTATTGCGGCTGCTGATTGTACAAACCGATATTGAGGTAAGTGCTGTAGACGTCCCAATCATAGCGATCCTGCCATACCACGGGATTGGTGACCTGATTCAACAGCGCCGGATTCTTTGGATGTGAGCCTTCAAACTTCATCAGAATGTAGTTGGTGTGTAATGCGCTGAGCATATACACCGCCGTCAGGAACGGTAGCAACAAACTGGTGATGCGCAGGGCGGACTTGCTGATTTTGCTAAAGCGCGCAAAGCGATATTTTGCGACGCGCTGGTCGATCCAAAATAGGAGGATCACAAAGGTAATCCAGTGAATGGCAGAGTGATAAAACGGATATTCCAACTGGCTGTGCAGCACCATCGGCAACAACAGCGCAAACATCGCCAGTCGCGTGCCTTTTTTGGCCGAACGGATGCGCATCAACACAAATCCTGCCGCAATCGCCATGCCTAGTATCGGCAGCAATCCACCTTCGACGCCCCAATACAGGATCTCATTGTGCGGGTGATCCATCGCGGGCAAACCGGGCGGGTAGCGGTTGTTCAGTTGATGCTGGCGCGCGGTATACAACATGTATTTGGCTTCAAAATTCCCGTAACCGTAACCGGTAAACGGTTTCTCGATCAGCATGTCCACCGCTTGAGGAAAGGTGTAACGGCGCGGACTGTCCAAATCAGCTTTTTGCTCAATCAATTGCGCAGTGCCCGCAGAGTGCCCTGCGGCGAGACCGAGAAGGACACCAGCGAGGGTGGCCAGCAGCCAGTTGATAAAACGCTGACGCGTTGAAAAGCGGTAGAGATACGGCAGAATTAACGCCACCCCGAAGAGGGCCGACAACCACCCTGTCCGCGATGCCAGCACAACCAGCAGGGGGAGCGTCATGAGCGGGGTTAAATAGAGCAGGCTGACTTCACTGAGGTGTTTGTTGTATTTCTTGGGCTGGCGAGCGAGGAGATACCCTGAAAGTACCAACCCCGTGGCCAAGAAGCTAGCCATCACATTCGGTTGTTGGAAAATGCCGTAAGGGCGATTAGCCGTGGTGTTGTAGCCAAAGAGATTGCCGGGTTTGAGCTCAAAGTATTGAAACAGGCCAAAGGCGGCTTCTATCAGACAAGCCAGAACGATGAACCAGAGCAAGCGTTGTTTGTGTTTGTTGCTGAAATAAAATTGCTGGAGCACAACAAACAACAGCATCCCAGCCCATAGTCCGGTCAAGCGGCTCAGTGCGCCTTGCCAATTGGCGTTGGTGTAACACATCGGCAGCGTCATGATCACGCAACTGAGTACAAATACGACAGTCAGTTTGGAGTAACGCAGCTTACGGGAATTGGCCAGTTGATAGAGGCCAACGGCGAGCGCAATGCTCAGTACCAGCCACGTGGTGACATTGAACGATAATGCCAATCCGGCGCCGCCCGGATTGGGCATAAAAAAGTGCATGGCGAGCAGGTACACGCCCCCCAACGCAAGCAGAAACGGTTTATTCAACGGAACACTGGGCGCTTGCGGTTCGAGTTGAGTGCCACTCAGTAACAATGTTGCCATAATGTCTCACAACCAAATGGAAAAAAAGAAACCAGCGTGAGGTCGCTGGTTTCGTCACTTTACCGCTTTTTTTTATTTCAACATAGGCTTAAGGAAGCGCGCAGTGTGTGATCCTTCGACCTGCGCCACATCTTCTGGCGTGCCTTGCGCAATAATTTCACCGCCCCCTTGTCCGCCTTCTGGCCCCAAATCGACAATCCAGTCCGCCGTTTTGATGACGTCCAAATTGTGCTCGATCACCACCACGGTGTTGCCGTTATCACGCAAGCGATGCAGCACATCCAACAGCTGCTGAATGTCATGGAAGTGCAGGCCAGTTGTGGGTTCATCAAGAATGTACAGCGTTTTACCAGTGTCGCGTTTAGACAGTTCTCGTGCCAACTTCACTCGCTGCGCTTCCCCGCCAGACAGCGTGGTCGCCGCTTGACCAAGACGAATATAAGACAAACCGACATCGATCAGGGTTTGCAGTTTGCGCGCGATCACCGGAACCGGTTCAAAAAATTCACGCGCATCTTCCACCGTCATGTCCAGCACTTCATCGATGGTTTTGCCTTTATAACGCACTTCCAAGGTTTCGCGGTTGTAACGCTTCCCTTTACACACGTCACACGGCACATACACATCTGGCAGGAAATGCATTTCGACTTTGATCACCCCGTCTCCCTGACACGCCTCACAGCGACCGCCACGGACGTTGAAACTAAAGCGCCCCGGTTTGTAGCCGCGAGAGCGCGATTCTTGCGTGCCGGAAAACAGCTCGCGGATCGGCGTGAAGATGCCGGTGTATGTGGCCGGGTTAGAACGCGGTGTACGGCCGATCGGGCTTTGATCGATGTCGATCACTTTATCGAAATGTTCCAAGCCCTTGATCGATTTGTACGGCGCTGGCGTTGAGGTTGTTGCTCCGTTGAGCGCCACATGCGCAATGTTGAAGAAGGTGTCGTTGATCAGGGTGGATTTACCTGAACCGGAGACGCCCGTGATACAACTGAACAAGCCGACCGGAATCGACAGATTCACGTTTTTGAGGTTGTTGCCGGTCGCGCCGATGAGCTCAACGGTTTTCTTGGCATCGCGGGGAACGCGCTGTTTCGGAATGGCAATCGCTTTGGCACCGCTCAGGTACTGACCGGTTAAGGAGTCTTTGTTCGCGATGATCTCATCCACGGTGCCTTCTGCCACCACCGAGCCGCCATGTACGCCGGCACCCGGGCCGATATCAATCACGTGATCCGCCAAACGAATGGCATCTTCATCGTGCTCGACGACCAGCACCGTATTGCCCAGATCGCGCAAATGGTTAAGGGTTTTGAGTAATCGTTCATTGTCACGCTGGTGGAGGCCAATCGACGGCTCATCCAGCACATACATCACCCCCACAAGACCGGCACCGATTTGGCTCGCGAGGCGAATACGTTGCGCTTCACCGCCAGAGAGTGTTTCGGCACTGCGCGACAGGTTGAGGTAGTTGAGGCCGACGTTGACCAGAAATTGCAGGCGGTCGTTGATCTCTTTCATCACCTTCTCGGCGATTTGCGCGCGTTGACCTTCTAGTTTCAGCGACTGAAAGAATGCCAGCGCATCTGCAATGCTCAGCTCGACAATTTGCGGCAGGGTGGTGTCGTTAACAAACACGTTGCGCGCTTCAAGGCGCAGGCGTGTGCCTGCACAACTCGCACACGGTTTGTTGGAAATGTATTTCACCAACTCTTCGCGTACCGAGCTGGATTCCGTGTCACGGTAGCGACGTTCCAAGGTATTGAGAATGCCTTCAAACGGATGACGTTTGACACGAATGTCGCCACGGTCGTTGATGTATTTAAATTCTACTTCCGTGCGGCCCGAGCCGTGCAGAATGATTTCCTGAGTTTTCTTGGGCAGTTTGTTAAATGGGGTGTGTAGATCAAACCCATAATGATCCGCCAACGAAGTCAGCATTTGGAAGTAGTAGTAGTTTTTCTGATCCCAACCGCGAATGGCACCTTGCGCCAGGCTGAGGTTGGCATCTTGAATCACGCGCGCCGGATCGAAGTATTGTTGCACCCCCAAGCCGTCACACGTTTGGCAGGCGCCCGCAGGGTTGTTGAATGAGAACAGGCGAGGTTCGAGCTCGCGCATGCTGTAACCACAATGCGGACACGCAAAATTGGCAGAGAAGACCTGCTCTTCGCCTTCGCCTTCCATCGGTGCGACGACCACAATCCCGCCAGACAGCTCCAGCGCGGTTTCAAACGATTCCGCCAGACGTTGTTGTAGATCGCTACGCACTTTAAAGCGGTCGACCACCACTTCAATGGTGTGTTTTTTGTGCAGTTCTAAGGTCGGTGGATCGGACAAGTCACAGGTTTCCCCATCGATCCGAGCGCGAATAAAGCCCTGAGCGGCGAGGTTTTCCAACGTTTTAACGTGTTCGCCTTTGCGCTCTTTCACTATCGGAGCCAGCAGCATCAGCTTGGCGCCTTCGGGCATTTCCAGCACCTTATCCACCATTTGGCTGATGGTTTGCGCGGTCAGCGGGACTTTGTGCTCCGGACAACGAGGTTCGCCGACGCGAGCGTACAATAGACGCAGGTAATCGTAGACTTCGGTGATGGTTCCGACGGTTGAACGCGGGTTGTGGGATGTCGATTTTTGCTCAATCGAAATCGCCGGAGAGAGGCCTTCAATGTGGTCGACATCCGGTTTTTCCATCAATGACAGAAATTGACGTGCATAAGCTGACAGGGATTCGACGTAGCGACGTTGCCCTTCGGCGTACAAAGTATCAAACGCGAGTGACGATTTGCCTGAGCCGGAGAGGCCGGTGATGACAATCAGTTTGTCGCGTGGAATGGTGAGGTTGATGTTCTTGAGGTTATGGGTACGAGCGCCACGTACTTCGATTTTATCCATCAGATTTGCTCTATGTCATACCAAGTCGAACAAGTATTACATAGAGTGAGATTTGTGCAAAGAAGTACTGGATAAAAAAACAGTTAAAAAGAAAGCCATCGTCTCCGATGGCTTTCATACGTTCTCATCATCAATGATTACGATTTTTTAGTTGAATGTTTTGCCAATTCAACAGTTTGCTGATCTTTTTTGTACAGGTGTTCAAAGCAGTAGTTGGTTGCTTCGATGTAGCCTTCAACGCTACCACAATCAAAGCGTTTGCCTTTGAATTTGTACGCCAGAACACACCCAGCTTTCGCCTGTTTCAGCAGCGCGTCGGTGATCTGAATTTCGCCGCCTTTGCCCGGTTCGGTATTTTCGATCAGTTCGAAAATATCGGGGGTCAGGATGTAACGACCAATGATCGCCAGATTGCTTGGCGCCGTGCCTGCTTCCGGTTTTTCGACCATGTCATCGACACGGAACAGATCGTCTTTGATCATTTCGCCAGCAATCACGCCGTATTTGTGGGTCTCGTTTTCAGGGACTTCTTGTACGGCCACGATTGAGCAGCGGAATTGTTTGTAGAGCGCGACCATTTGCTCAAGGACACCTTGATCTTCGTTGACGCACAGATCGTCTGCCAGAACCACAGCGAAAGGTTCATCACCTACCAGTTCACGTCCGGTGAGGATCGCATGGCCCAATCCTTTCATTTCGCGTTGGCGAATGTAAGTAAATTGCGCGGTTTCGATGATGTGGCGAATATCGACCAACAGCTCTTCTTTATTGGTCCCACGAATCTGGTGTTCCAGTTCGTAGTTCATGTCGAAGTGATCCATGATCGAGTGTTTACCACGGCCGGTCACGATGCACATACCCGTCATGCCCGCTTGAATCGCCTCTTCGACGCCGTATTCAATCAGGGGTTTGTTGACGACAGGCATCATCTCTTTTGGCATGGATTTGGTTGCAGGTAAGAAACGTGTGCCATAGCCAGCTGCCGGGAATAGGCATTTCTTAATCATAATTAAAGCCCTATTTTTTATTAGATTTGCGTATGGGGAAGCAAAGATTGCGGGCACTTTATCATGTTCTCGATGTGAACTTCAGCACATTCTCGGGTCTAGGGCGAGAAATGTGCTGATCGACCCAATTATGAGAGCAGGTTTTGGTTGGCCCATGTGATGGCTTGAGTTCGGTTCTTGACCGAGAGCTTTTTAAAGATCTGATAGAGGTGCGACTTGACGGTAAATTCACTGATGAACAGGTTTTCCGCCATCTGCATGTTTGAGGCACCCGTCTGCAAGCTGCGTAGGATTTGTAATTCACGTGTGGTGAGCTCGATGGTTGCTTGCGTGTGATGATGCTGGAAAATGTGGCGATAGTAATGCAATAACTGACTGCTGACATGGCGTGGCAGCCAATTCTGACCGTTGATGATTTCCGCCAATCCCTGCGCGATCGATGAGGGCGCGTCATCTTGATAAAACAAGCCTTTCAGGTTGCCAAAGGTGAGAAGTTCTTCCGTGCGCAGGCGTTTTTCTACACCAAATAAAATGGTTTCCAAGTGGGGGCTGGTGATGGGCAAGGGGCCTAAACGCTGGCGAATCGCGTCATGTTCACCATAATTAAACAGTAGGATTTTATGTTTGTCGGCCTGATACGCTTGCAACAGTTGTTCGGGTTCAATCTGTGGCACAGGCAGGGCGAGTCGTGTGAGTGCGTCACCCAATGGGGGTGGCGGAGGGAGGGTGGCATCCAGACACAAATAGTAAATCGTTCGGGCGTAATTGGCGCGTTGCATGAGCTCTTCCTTGAGGGTGCAAAGTATGAATCAGTTACCTTGCCGAACTTTGTGCGTGCAGGCGAATTTTTACTGAGTGTTTGCGTGAGAATTCAATCTGTGGCGTAAATGAGCGTCCTATCAAAACTGAATTTTTCGATGGATGCCGAAAAAAGAGCGACGTTGGCGTGGATTTTTAACTCGGGACCGATAACAATCCGGCGGATGATTGGTACGCGAATGAAAGCGTGTTATCCTTGCGGACTTATCTAAAAAACACCAGATTTGAATACGGAGCAGAACATGGCAAGCCGTGGCGTGAATAAAGTAATTTTGGTTGGCAACCTTGGTAGTGATCCGGAAGTTCGCTACATGCCAAGTGGTGGTGCAGTCGCAAACATCACTGTAGCCACGTCAGAAACATGGCGTGATAAAGCAACTGGCGAACAGCGCGAGAAAACAGAGTGGCACCGTGTTGCTCTGTACGGAAAACTGGCGGAAGTCGCGGGTGAATATCTACGCAAAGGTTCTCAGGTCTACATCGAAGGTCAACTGCAAACACGTAAGTGGCAGGACCAAAGTGGTCAAGACCGTTACTCAACCGAAGTGGTTGTGCAAGGTTACAACGGCACAATGCAGATGTTGGGTAGCCGTCAACAAGGCGGTATGCCAGCACAGGGCGGTGGCATGAACCAACAGCAACAACAAGGCGGTTGGGGTCAGCCTCAACAACCCGCGATGCAGCAGCATAAACCGATGCAGCAGCAAGCACCTCAGCAATCTCAGCCTCAGTACAATGAACCGCCAATGGATTTTGATGACGATATCCCATTCTAAGCGTTCTGTTTCTGAAAAAAGCCGCGAAATTCGCGGCTTTTTTATATAGTTAAGTATCCATCTGTTCCATTAAGTGTTTGAAACCCAGCTCGGTCTTGTGTCCTCAACCGATGAATAGGAAGGGAATTCAGTTTCATGCGGTATACACCGACTCTTAAATTGAGTACGCGTTTGGTCGCGTTTGTCACCCTGATCGTCACCAGCGCCATGTTCATCTTGTTCATTGGCGGCGCACTTTCCTTTCAGCGGATGGGGCAGGAATACCTCAATCACTACTTGCAAGGGATCGTGGAGGTGGTGGATAAAGAGCTGGAAGATCCGGACGCTGCCTATTCAATGCAGCGCTGGATGCCGAAAATGTTGCAAGCGTCAAACATCGTCGAAATGCAGCTCTCTTCTCAAGCGGGCACCATCTATCGTTTCAAAGACACCTCCTCAAAAGCGGAGCCCGATCGGCTCTATGCCGTCGACCTACCTTTGGCGCGTAACCAAGGCTATTCAATTCATTTCAAAGCGGTGCCACCGTACCTCGGATATGGGTATTCGATGGGCGCGATGTGGTCGATTTCTTTGGCGGTCGCGTTGATCGTGTTCTGTCTGGTTCGCAGCATTAAGTGGTTGCGTGAGCAGTTAATGGGGTCTGAATTGCTGGAGGAGCGCGGGCGCATGATTTTAGCCGGGCGTGTCGAGCAGTTCGCCAAAGGGGATGAGCGCGAATGGCCCTACACCGCCAGTGAAGCATTGGACATGCTGATTGAGGAGTTACAAGATGCGCGCCAAGAGCGCAGCCGCTTTGATACCTTCATTCGCAGCCAAACCTTTTTGGATCAGCTCACCGGTGCTGCCAACCGAGTGCTGTTTGACAGCAAGTTAGAATCGGCACTGCTTGAAAGCGGCGCGCGTGGTGGCGTGATCATGATTCGTTTGGATGAATTAGATGCCGCGCGGGAAGAGCAAGAAAAACGCACCATCGATGAATTTGTGGTGGAAGTGGGCGAATGCATTTCCAACGTGATTGCGCGTTATCCGGACGTCATTTTGTCGCGTTACTACGAATCCGTGTTCGCCATCTTTATGCCGCATCAAAGCTCTAAAGATGTCGCGCACGTTGCCACGCAATGTCTGAAACTGATTGAGCGTTTGTCGCCGCCTTATCCGCTCGATGCGGATAATTGGTTCCACATCGGCGTCAGCATGTATCAGGAAGGGGAGCGCCGAGGCCGTATTATTGATGAAGCGGAAACCGCGCTGAAGAGTGCCGGCCTTCAAGGCTGTAATGCGTGGAGTAAGTTTAAAAAAGTCGCCAAAGTGGAGGATGAGCGCGGCAGTGTACGCTGGCGTTCCTTATTCAATCAGTGTCTTACGCCTGAGAAAATCAGATTATTCCGACAGTCGTGCTATTTATCGGAAGAATTGAATGGATTAACATTGATTCACGACGAGCTGTTTGTTCGAATCTACGATCCTGAGCAAGGCATCCTGAAAGCATCCCGCTTCAGCGCCGCCCTGGAAACGGTCGGTTATGAAATGGTGTTGGATCGCGCGGTATTTGTCCGTGTGTTACAACTGCTGAAAATGACCGATTTCACGGGGCACTATTCCCTGAACATGAATGTCACGCCATTTGCCGATAAGCGTTATTTACGTTGGTTCCGCAATGAATTGATGCAACTGCCACACAGTTTGCGTTCGCGCTTGTCGTTTGAATTCTCTGAAGGTCACTTAGTGCAGCACCTCGACTACATGCGCCCGGTACTGAAAATGATTGCGGGGCTTGGCTGCGATTTAGTGGTCGGCCAAGCGGGTCGGACGATCGTCGCAACGCATTACATTAAAGATCTCAACATTAAGTATTTGAAATTACACCGCAGTTTGATAAAGAATATCGATCAGCGCCATGAAAATCAGCTGTTTGTACGCAGTATGATTGGCGTCTGTGGTGGTACGCAAACAAAAGTCATTGCCGTCGGCGTAGAAAATGAGACCGAATGGCAAACCTTGCTATCGCTGGGGGTTGATGGAGGGCAGGGACGTTTGTTTGAAGCGGAACAAGCGCTGTTACCTGCACCACTCGATCAGGCTGACACACACGTGAAACCGGGTAAACGCAATCGCTGGCGAACCAAGTAAGTGACCAATGAACATTGATGCTCTGATAAAGAAACTGCTCCCCAAGACTCTTCCTGACCGCTCTATTTTTGCCGTGGTTCAGCCAGATGCCATCTATTTTTCCTCGTCGACGGACCTCGTGTTACCCGACAGTGTTCCTCTTGCCAATCTATCATGGCCTCAAGCCTTAGCGCAGGCGCTCAAACAGAGTGCAGCCAAAGGCGTGACGGTCGATGTGGTGTTGCATTCTCAGTTGTACCACAGTTATCAAATCGAAAAGCCGGCGATTCCGCGAGAAGAGTGGCCGGCCGCATTGCCGTTCCTACTCAAAGATCTGATCAATGAAAAAGTCACCGAAGTGGTGGCTGATGCGCATCCGCTGACGGGCAGCAGCAAAATTCAAGCGTATGTAATGGCCAAGAAGCAGGTGTTGGAAGTGGCGGCTGAGCTGGAAGGGCTCGGGTGCCAACTTGGACGCATGCTGCCAGAGCAAGAAGTTTGGGCGCACTGTTTACCAGACTTGTCCCATTTTCTGTTGCTGCAACGCAGCAAAGGCGGCTATTTCAAACTCGATGCCTTTGTCGATAAACGGTGCAACTTTCAGCGTACATTACGCGGCATCGTAGCACCGATCACGGGCGTGGCAAGCAGTGCGTTGCAGTTGGATGGCTTAGCGCTTGAGCTGCAGCGCTCCATCGATTATCTCTCGTCGCAAATGAAAGGGGTGGCCCTTCATCAACTGCGTGTGTGTTGCGATGACGAAGACCACGCCGAGTTAGTACAAGCGCTGAATGAGCGTTTGAACGTCAAAGTGGCGCCGTTATGTGAAGATGAATGTTCGTCGGAATCGGGCCGAGTGCTGGCGCAGCATACGTCGCTCACGCCGACAGATACGCTTAACTTTTATCAGGATGCACTGAAACCGAAAAAAGAGTACTTCACGTTAACGACGATGGTCTCCGCGTGGGGCGCGGTGTTGGTGTTGATGCTGATGACGGCAGGATGGTATGGCTGGACCACCGCGCAGCAAGCAGAGCAGCTTCGTGTGGTCCAACAACAAGCGTCGCAATTGAACCAACAATTTAAAACGTTGAAGCAAGACTTGGATCGGCATCAGCCGTCTGCCAGCAAAGTGGCGGCGGTGGCGCGGCTGAAAAAAGAAATTGAAGCCAAACAGGCCTCTTTAAATGCGATTCATGATTTTGACCATGCACAGCAAGTGGGTTATTCCGGTGTGATGGATGCGTTGGCAAAATTGGCGCGCCGCGATATTTCTCTCAGTCAGATTGACATGGATCAACAGCGCTTTGATATTCAAGGCTTGGCGCGCGATGCCCAAGTGGTGCCGAGTTGGATCGCAGCCTTCCAAAGTGAATTGCATCTGGTTGGACGCAGCTTCGATCAATTGGTGATTGGTCGCAACGACGAAGATGTTGTGACGTTTGAGCTCAAAACCAAACAGGGAGCGAAATAATGAAACAGCAGTGGAATGCGTGGTCTGACGCATTTGACAAACGCTCACCGCGAGAAAAATGGTTGATTGGTTTGTGTGGCTTGATTGCTGTGGTGTTGCTGCTGCAAACCCTGCTGGTGGACCCGCTGATGGCGAAACATGGTCAGCAGGCCATGCAATTGCAGGGGCTGACCTCGTCCAATCAAAGTATGCAGCTCAGCATCGAGCAGCTGCAAGTGGCGTTGAGTCAGGATCCCGATGCCAGTGTTGATCAAGAATTAGCAACCTTGCTGGAGCAAAGTCAGTCCCTATCGATGGATCTGGCGCAGATCACCGAAACCTTGGTATCGCCAACGCAGATGGCGCAACTGCTGCAAAGCGTGCTGGATAGCAGCAGCAAATTGAAGCTGATTAGTCTGCAATCGTTACCCGCGGAATCGATCATTCCGGCTAAAACCAATTCGTATGCGGTGAAATATTATATTCATCCCGTTCGCATTGAACTGACGGGCAATTATTTTGCGATTCGCGACTACTTGTTGGCTCTGGAAAGTTTGCCTGTGAAGTATTTTTGGCGCAGCTTTAAATATCAAGTGGAAACCTACCCACAAGCCCGTTTGATTTTGCAGGTGTACACCCTTGGCTCTCGGGAGGAATTTATCGGTGGTTAAAGCAGGTGTATTGCTGGGCGCGTTACTGTGTTCAATGACGCTACAAGCCGCAGAAGACCCGACGGCTCCGCTCGGCTACGCGCCGAGTCAGGTACAAAAGAAGGCGCGTCAGTATCCGTTGCCAGAACTGCAAAGCATCATTTGCCAGCAGCAGTGTTCTGCGATCGTCAATGATCAGCTGGTGGCGGCGGGTGACAGCATTCGTGGTTATCAGGTCGCGAAAGTGACGCCATCCACGGTCACGCTGGTTCGCGGTGGTCAACGTTGGGAGCTTGAGCTTTTCTCCCTGAATATCAAGAATTAAGGTATGAATTTGCATATGCGTAAAGTGGCTATCGGTGTCATGATCACCGCCTTGGTGGGTTGCTCTATGGGACACAGAGATCCCGTGGAAGTGAAGCAGTCGTTGAATCAGTCGATCAACGAGGCCAACAGTCGCCAACTAGAACAGTTGCCTGCGTCGGTGGAAGCGGATCTAATGCCTGATCTGACCCCAAGCGATTCAGCCGCTGCAACGCACTTAAAGCGTTTTCGTATTCAGGCCAATAACGTGGCTGCGAAAGCCTTCTTTGCCAGCTTGGTGCAGAACAGCGAATACAGTGTGGCGTTGCATCCTGCGGTCGAAGGCCGTATTACCGTTAACCTGACCGATGTCACGTTGGATGAAGCGCTAAATGTGGTGCGCGATTTGTACGGATATGAGATTGAGAAAGTCGGCAAAGTGATTCAAGTCTATCCGGCGGGCCTACGCACGGTGACCATTCCGGTGGATTACCTGCAATTCAAGCGCAGTGGCCGCTCATTAACGGCGATCACCACCGGCACGATCACCAACACGGATACCAATTCGAACAACTCAAGTTCTTCGAGTTCGACATCGTCCAGTTCAAGTAGCAACAACAGCAGTTCCAGCAACAGCAACAGTACGTCAGCGCGTGGCGGGACTGAAATTGAAACGCTCAGTGAAAGTGATTTCTGGCCACAATTGGAAAAAGCCGTGTCACGGCTGATTGGCAGTGGCCGCGGGCAGAGTGTGGTCGTGACGCCGCAAGCTGGGGTATTGACCTTGCGTGCCTATCCTGACGAAGTGCGTGAAGTGCGTCAGTTCCTGAACGTGTCGCAGCAACGTATGCAGCGTCAGGTGATTCTGGAAGCCAAAATTCTGGAAGTGACGCTGACCGATGGCTATCAACAAGGCATCAACTGGTCAAATATGTCGTTTGGCAATGGCAAAGTGGTGATTGATCGCATTGGTTCTTCGGCGTCGACCCTGCCCGGGTTGGATGCGATTGGCACGCTGCTGTCCGGCCAGACTAACATTACCGTCTCAGACGGCAGTTTCTCTTCGGTGCTGAGCTTTATGGCGACGCAAGGGGATTTGAACGTGCTGTCGAGCCCACGGGTGACGGCCGCGAACAACCAGAAAGCGGTGATCAAAGTCGGCAGCGACGAGTACTACGTGACCGATTTATCCAGCGTGGTTGGCTCGGGTGACAACACTCAAGCTGCGCCAGATGTTGAGCTGACGCCCTTCTTTTCAGGGATCTCCTTGGACGTCACGCCCCAGATCGATGACAAAGGCAACGTGCTGTTGCATGTTCACCCCAGCGTGATCGAAGTGACTCAACAAGACAAAGAGATTACCTACAACGACAGTACATTTACGCTGCCGTTGGCACGCAGTTCGATTCGGGAATCGGATTCAGTGATCCGCGCTCAAAATGGCGACGTGGTGGTGATTGGGGGGCTGATGAAGACCAACACCAGCAATAAAGTATCGAAAGTGCCTTTCCTGGGGGATATTCCTGCGTTGGGGCATCTGTTCCGCAGCACCACGGAATTGACCGAAAAAACGGAATTGGTGATCTTGCTGAAACCAACAGTGGTTGGCGTGAATACGTGGCAGAAAGAGCTTGAACGCTCGCGTGATCTCCTACAAGAGTGGTTCCCGGACGCGGAGTAACGCGGATGTACTTGGAACACTTTGGCCTGACTCAGATGCCGTTTCACCTCACGCCGGACACGCGCCTGTTCCTTGGGCTTACGCCGCATTTTGAAGCGATTCAAACGGTGGGGGCGGCGCTGTCCATGGGCGAAGGTGTGATCAAAATTACCGGTGAAGTCGGGACGGGCAAAACCATGGTGTGTCGCATGTTGCTGACGCATTTAGCACAGGACATTGTGTTGCTCTATTTGCCCAATCCGGCGCTCAACGGTGCAGAATTGCGTCGAGCGGTCGCGACCGAGTTGAAGCTCGACATCGCGGATGAGGGCGATTGGGTTGAGGGCATTCAGACGGAGCTGATGCGGTTGCATTTTGCGGGCAAACGGGTGATTGCCATGGTTGATGAAGCGCAAGCCTTGTCCGATGACGCGTTGGAAGTACTGCGCTTGTTTGGCAACTTGGAAACTGAACAAGCCAAGTTGCTACAAATCGTCCTGATTGGTCAGCCTGAGCTCGATGCGCGACTTGAACAACATCATTTGCGCCAGTTTCGTCAGCGCATCACGTTTAGCGCGCACCTGCGCCCTTTAACGCTGAATGAAACAGTCGCTTACATCGACAACCGCCTTGAAAAATCGGGCGCGCAACCGAGTTTGTTTAGTCTTCATCAGAAAAAGGCCCTGTGGCGCGCTTGTCGCGGGGTGCCGCGGTTGCTGAACCAAGTGTGTCATAAGTCGCTGCTGCTGGCGTACTACGCGCAGCAACCCCGAGTTCAGAATCAACAATTGTTTACTGCGGTGCACGATACGTTTGATACGTGCAAACCGAAATTTAAAACCCCGATGCTGTGGGGATGGAGTCACTGATGAGTGAGATCAACAAAGCGTTATCGCAGCTCGCAACACAACACCATGCGACGTTGGATCAAATCCAAGCCGCGAATGTCCCATCAGTGCGTCAGCGCCCGGCGTGGTTGTGGGCCGTGGGCGGCTTTGGGTTGAGTTTGGCGGTGGGCGGTTGGGCGGTGTCGCAACAAGCCCCGGTCAACGACATCACCACCTCCGTGAGCGTGCCTGTGCCGGTGCAAACTAGCATCGCATCACCTACGCAAAAAACAGCCGTTTCTCCGGTCGCTATTTATCAGCAACGGAACAATGATCAGCAACCTCAACATAATGTGCCAGATCAACGGGTGGCGCCGCAGGAACCGTCATCCGTGAATGTCGCTGCCGCGTCGCAAACCGCGGCTGAGCATCCGTCGGAACCGCAGCTTCTTGCCAGTACGGCGAGTGCGCAGCCTGTAGAACATGCGGCGCTCACCTCAGCGGAGCCTGCACAAATTTCGATTGAGCAAGTGGAACTGACACCACAACAACTGGCGGAAAAGGCGGTGGTGCGCGCGAGCAAAGCGTTAGACAGCAACGATTTTCAATCTGCAGTGAGCGCTTACAGCGAGGCGCTGCGTTACACCCCAGAAAATGAACGCGTGCGCCAAAAACTGGCGGCGCTCTATTACGGCAAAGGCGATGTTCGCCGCGCGTTTGATCTACTACAGGTCGGCATTGAGCTAAACCATGATGGCGAAACATTGCGTATTGCGCTCGCGAAGTTGTTGATGAAAGAGAAACAAATCGAAGCCGCGTTATCGCCACTGGCCTATTTGCCGAATTCGGCATCGGTGGACTATTTGTCACTGCGCGCGGCGCTGGCACAAAAGAGCCAACACAACGACCTTGCGCTGGAAAGCTATCAACAACTGACGCAGCAAGACGCCAACAACGGGCGTTGGTGGTTGGGGCTGGCAATTCAGCAGGAACGCGCGTTTGAACTGCCACAGGCCAAACAATCGTATCAACAAGCGTTGTTGAAGGTGGGATTGTCCACGCAATCGCAAACCTTTATTCGCGACCGTCTGGCGGTGCTAGCCAGCCTAGAGGAGACCCAAAGTGCAAATTAAGCTTCGTAAACGCCTGGGTGACTTGCTGGTTGAAGAAGGTATTGTAACTGAGCAGCAGGTGGACCAAGCGCTGGTGGCTCAACGCCAAAGCGGCAGTAAACTGGGCAGCACGCTGATCGAACTTGGCTTTTTGACCGAGCAGCAAATGCTGAGTTTCTTGTCTCAGCAATTGTCGTTGCCGCTGATTGATTTGAGCCGCGCTCATGTCGATATCGACGCGGTGCCGTTGCTGCCGGAAGTGCATGCCCGTCGACTGCGAGCATTGGTGATTGGCCGCCATGGCGACACACTGCGTGTGGCGATGAGTGATCCGGCGGATTTATTTGCCCAAGAATCATTGCTCAACCAACTGCCGAACAACAACTTTGAATTTGTCATTGCACCAGAAAAACAGCTGGTGGAAGGATTTGACCGCTATTATCGCCGCACGAAAGACATCGCGACGTTTGCCGAGCAACTGCATGCCGAGCATCAGGTCAATGATGCGTTTGACTTCTCCATCGGTGATGCCGACAGCGAAGAAGTCACCGTTGTTAAGTTGATCAACTCGTTGTTTGAAGACGCGATTCAGGTGGGCGCATCCGACATTCATATCGAGCCCGATGCCAACATGCTGCGTTTGCGTCAGCGGATTGATGGGGTGTTGCACGAAACTTTGTTGAACGAAGTCAACATCGCGCCCGCATTGGTGCTGCGTCTTAAATTGATGGCGAATTTGGATATTTCCGAAAAACGTCTGCCTCAGGATGGGCGTTTTAACATTCGTGCTAAAGGGCAATCGGTGGACATTCGGATGTCGACTATGCCAGTGCAGCACGGTGAATCGGTGGTGATGCGTTTGCTCAACCAAACGTCGGGCGTGCGTAAGTTGGAAGAAGCGGGCATGCCCACGGATCTGTTGGTACGTTTTCGCCGCCAGTTGAAGCGCCCGCATGGCATGATCCTCGTCACCGGGCCAACCGGCTCGGGGAAAACCACATCGCTGTATGGCGCGTTGTCTGAGCTTAACACGCCGGGGAAAAAGATCATTACCGCAGAAGATCCGGTGGAATACCGCATCGAGCGAGTGAACCAAGTGCAAGTGAACTCAAAAATCGGCCTTGATTTCTCGACGCTGCTGCGCACCTTTTTGCGCCAAGACCCAGACATCATTTTGGTCGGCGAGATGCGCGATCAGGAAACGGTGGAAATTGGTCTGCGAGCGGCATTGACGGGTCACTTAGTGCTCTCGACCTTGCACACCAACGACGCGGTCGACAGTGCGCTGCGTTTAATCGACATGGGCGCGCCGGGGTATCTGGTTGCCAGTGCGGTTCGCGCAGTGGTGGCGCAGCGTTTGGTGCGCAAAGTGTGCCCAGATTGCAAAACCGAAGACACGCTGGATGATGCGCGTCAGCAATGGTTGTCGGTGCGTTTCCCGAATCAGGTACAGGCAAGTTTTTCCAAAGGTCGTGGGTGTCAGAACTGTAACCTGACGGGGTATCGCGGCCGTATTGGTGTGTTTGAAATGCTGGAATTGGAGCAGAACATGATGGACGCGCTGCGCGCCAACGATGCCGTTGGTTTTGCGCAAGCGGCGCGTGCATCTGAGGACTACAAGCCGTTGTTAGCATCCGCGATGGAACTGGCGCTGCAAGGGGTGGTAAGCCTTGATGAAGTGATGGCGCTGGGCGAAGGTGACGCTTCGGGTGTCGCACAAGCCATTTATCTGTAGGACAACGCATGCCAACGTATCACTACTCCGGACGGAATTTAGACGGCAGCAAAGCCAACGGCTCCATTGAGGCGCCGTCAGAAGACATCGCGGCGGAAAATTTGCTCCATAAAGGCGTGATACCCACCTCGATTTCGCACGGCAAAGGGCAGGGCAAGGCTAGTGTTGATTGGCGTGCCTTGCTGGTGCCAGCGGTGCCCTTGGAAGTGTTGGTGATTTTTTGTCGTCAGCTGTACAGCTTGACCAAAGCGGGCGTGCCATTGCTGCGTTCGATGAAAGGGTTAACCCAAAACTGCGCCAACAAGCAACTGCAACACGCGTTGGAAGAGGTGTGTAGCGAACTGACGAATGGCCGAGGATTGTCAGCATCGATGCAGATGCATGCCGGGGTGTTCAGCCCGCTGTTCGTGTCGATGATCAACGTGGGTGAAAATACCGGTCGTTTGGATGAAGCGTTACTGCAACTGGCAAACTACTACGAACAAGAGCTGGAAACCCGCAAACGGATCAAAACCGCAATGCGTTATCCGACATTCGTGGTGAGTTTTATTGTGATTGCGATGTTTATTTTGAACGTCAAAGTGATCCCACAATTTGCCAGCATGTTTAACCGCTTTGGTGTAGAACTGCCACTGCCGACGCGCATCTTGATTGGCATGTCGAATTTCTTCGTCAATTACTGGATGGTGATGTTGGGTGCGATGGTGGCACTGTTTTTTGCTTTTCGTGCCTGGCTCAATACTTCGTCAGGGCGAGAAAAGTGGGACAAAATTCGTCTGCGGATGCCGATTGTCGGCAACTTGGTGAATCGCGCTCAGTTGTCACGTTTTTCTCGCACGTTTTCTTTGATGTTGCGTGCGGGTGTGCCACTGAACCAATCGCTGGCGTTAGCGGCGGAAGCGCTGGACAACAAATTTTTGGAAGCGCGCTTACTGGAGATGAAAGCGGCGATTGAAGCGGGCAGTAGTATCTCTGCAACAGCGATCAACACCGGTATTTTTACACCGCTGGTGATTCAAATGATCGCGGTGGGCGAAGAGACCGGTCGAATTGATGAACTGCTGCTGGAAGTGTCGGATTTCTATGATCGCGAAGTGGATTACGATCTGAAAACCCTGACCGCGCGTATTGAACCGATTTTGTTGGTGATCGTGGCAGGCATGGTGCTGGTGTTGGCGTTGGGGATTTTCCTGCCGATGTGGGGCATGCTCGATGCGATCAAAGGGCAGTGATCATGGGGGCTGAACGTTCGCGTTTGATCCTCTGGGCACTGGTGGTGTTGAGCCTGATTGCCGTCTTGCTGATGGCGTGGCAGCCGATTAATCGGGAGCTGGATGCAACCGCGATGACGGTGGCCAATCAACGTATCATTGAGCGCGCAAATGTCTACAAGCAAGAATGGTTGCTGCGGGGAAGCCCTGATGAAATGGCGTTTGATGGACAACGATTGACGTTTTCGCCGACGGGATGGGTGTTCCCTCGACAAGATGACAATATTGATTGTGGTCGCTTGTTGCAATGGCTTTACCCGGATGAAAAAATTCTCAATATTGCGCCGATGATTCATGGTGAAAATCTAAGCGATGGTTACATGTGTTATTTCGATTTTTACGCACATCGGTCAATCAAAATTATTTTACAAAACAATAGGTTTACATCGTCCGTCATCCCTTCGACGTAATCCAATTATTTGACGTTCAGCAGATGTTTGTTCGCAATGTTCCGCTTATAATAGGCAGCGTTAATGAATGTGGTAGGATGTGAGATGTACAAAAAACAGTCGGGCTTTTCCCTCGTGGAATTGGTGATCGTGATTGTGGTCGTCGGCCTGTTGGCGGTGGCGGCATTACCGCGTTTTCTGGATGTGACCGACGAAGCTAAAAAAGCCAGTATTGAAGGTGTCGCAGGTGGTTATGCAACTGGTATACTATCTGCGCGAGCGCAATGGGAGGCGAAAGCGCGTCCTTCCGTGGTAGTCGGCGCCGAGCGCTACAACACCGTGAATTATGACGGCGTTGATTTTTGGCTGACGCGTTCTCAGGATAGCAGCGGAGCGGATACGGATTTTCGCGATGGGTATCCGGTTGCGCTCAATCGCGACAACGCAAGTTTTCCGAGCAGTTTGAGTGATCAAAACTGCATCGATTTAATGGAAAATCTGCTGCAAAACCCACCGGCGGTTGATACGGTGAGCAATGCCAGCAGCAATTCCAATATCAAGTATTCTGCTCAGGCGGATGGGGGCAACTGGACGTGCACGTATGTGCAGCAGGAAGGGAAAAGCGCTCACCAGTTTGTGTATGAAGTAAAGACGGGCCGTGTCACGGTCACATTGCAATAATTCATTATATGTTGAGCTAAGAGAGAGAGTCATAATGAAAAAACAAGGCGGTTTTACCCTTATCGAATTGGTAGTGGTTATCGTAATTCTGGGTATTCTCGCAGTGACTGCGGCCCCACGTTTCCTTAACCTGCAAGATGATGCGCGCAAAGCTTCACTGCAAGGCCTGAAAGGCGCGATCGATGGTGCAGCGGGGATTGTGTACGGTAAAGCTGCGGTTGCAGGTGTGGATGCAAGCGATAGTGGTTCAATTACAGCTGGTGATGTAACGATCGCCACTATCTATGGCTATCCTGCCGCAACATCTGCAGGCATTACTGCTGCTGTGAAAGGCTTGGATGCGGATTGGGATAGCAATGATTCTGCGACTGCGGGCACTGCTCAATACTCATTTAAAGGTACAACTAAATGGGATGTTTCAGAGACTACAGGATGTAATGTGACTTACACGCAAGCGACAAGTACTGCAGAGGCGACTACTGCCGTATATTCAGGTGGTTGTTAATTGACAAAATAAAGGCCAGCGTTGCTGGCCTTTATGCTCTGTCAGATTAGACTGAAGTTCGCCCATGGCCTGTTGCTTGGTGGGCGAGTTGGTTACACTCCTTTTCCTTCTTTCGAGCCGAGATAGCGATGCGAGCATACACACGAAAAGCAGGCGGTTTCACCTTAGTCGAGCTGATTGTCGTGATTGTGCTGGTCGCCATTTTGTCGGCTTACGCCGCCAGCCGCTTTATCGGTGTGTCCAGTTTTTCCGCATTCGCTGCTCAAGAGCAGGCCATCTCGATCATTCGCCAGATTCAAGTGAGCCGCATGCAATCGAATTTGTCGGACACCGCATTGTCGGCGGTTGCCGATGCCGACAACTATTTCACCCTCGCCATCACGGCAAGTTGTCTCGGCTCCGTGTCGGCATGCAGTGCTGCGAATGACGACAGCCGCAGCGATGTGCTGCGCGGCAACAATCTATCCTTCTCTTCTTCCGTGACACTCACCAATCAGCGCGTGCAGTTTAACTTACTGGGCAACCCCCAAGGTAATGCCGCCGCCGGAGTGACGGTGACCATTTCGGCGCCCGATAGCACCGCTTCGGTGTGCATCAACGCGCAAGGTTACGTCGCAAGAGGCGCCTGCTTATGAAGCGAATTACCGGCTTTACCTTAGTCGAAAGCATTATCGCCATGGTGATCCTTGGGCTGGCGATGGTGGTGCTGATTAGCTTCTTGTATCCCCAAGTGGAACGCTCTGCGACGCCCCACTACCAAACGCGCGCTGCCCATTTGGGCCAAAGCTTGATGAGCCAGATTTTGGCACGTGGGTTTGATGACAACAGTGATTTTGATGGCGGCGCCATTCGGTGTGGTGAAGCGTCAACAACGTGTTCATCGGTGCTTGGGCCTGAGGGAGAAAGCTCTCCCGCCCAGTTTAACGATGTCGATGACTATATTGGCTGCTGGTACGGCGACCGTGCTGCTGATTGTGGTTCAGTCACCCGTACGCAGTCATTAACCAATATTTTGGGCGAAAACATCGCACCGAATTACCGCCATTTCACCGTGTTCGTTGACGTCACCTATGTGAATAGCGATTTTCAACCGGTGACCTCGATCACCGACATGAAACGAGTTGAGCTGGTGGTGGATACCGGTCGTTACGGCCGCTATTCCTTCGTTGCCTATCGGGGGAATTACTGATGCGTACCCGTGGCTTTACCCTGATTGAAATGATCCTCACCATCATTGTCGGTTCCATTTTAGTGCTTGGCATCGCTGGGTTTGTCGAGTTGGGCAGCCGTGGTTACGCCGATACCGTGGCTCGTCAGCGCATTCAAACCCAGGCGACATTTGTGTTGGAGAAGATGACGCGTGAACTGCGCCACGCGGTACCCAACAGCATTGCGATTTCTGTCGATACCAGCTCACAACAATGTGTGTCGTTTTATCCTATTGTTTATTCAGGCTTCTATGCGCTAAATACCGCCGATGACAAGCAGTTGTCGTTTATTGTGGGTAACCTGTCTGGCAGTACCGACGCACTGAATTTTGATGGGCTGACGATGATCATCAACCCCAGCAATCAGGACGAATTGACGTCTAGTGCGGCGATTGCCATGAGTGGCAGTGACAAAACCATCACGTTAAGCACGCCATTGGCGAGTCAATCGGTGGCGCAGCGTTTTTACATCTATCAACATCGGGTGGAGTATTGCCTCAATTATGGCGCGAGCACCATCACGCGGAATTTGATCCAGGTTGCGGACAGTGTGTCGTCGGGGGCGTTTACTTATGACGAACCGACGCTACAACGAGGTGGGGTGGTGCATTTATCTCTGGCGTTCGCGCAAAACGGAGAGGTGAGTGAGTTTGAACAAGATGTGCAGGTGCTGAATGTTCCCTAAAATCAAAAAACAAGCGGGTAATCTGTACATCGTGGTGATTTTTGTCATCGTGGTGATGGGCTTTCTTGCTGCCGCGTTGGGGCGGATGGAATGGTCGAATCAAGATGCGTTGTCTCGTGACCTTCTGGGCACCAAAGCGTGGTTTGCTGCACATTCCTTAAATGAGTTGGCACTCACGCAGCTCTATCCGGTGGGGGCGTCGTCTGCTGTGAGTACGACCTGTGAAAGTCATTGGAATGCTGTGCAAAATGCAGCAACGCGTTTGATTGCGCAATATGCGGGGTGTTCTGAGTCGATCACCTGCGATTCGCTCGGCACGTTAAATGATGAGGATGTGTTTAAAGTGGAAAGTCGCGTGGTGTGCGGCTCTGGGCGCTACCAAGTCGAACGTGTTCAAGAAGTGTTGGTCAAGGAGTAACGTGATGAGCCAATGTTGCCGTGTTTTATTCGTGCTTCTCGGGGCTTTGTTGTGGTCTTCGATGAGCTATGCTGCATACGATGCTGCGACGTGCGATAACTTAACCTCGACAAGCGATTTCGGGATTAATTTTTCAATCGATCGTGCCAATCTCAAAGAAACCGTCAATGCGCTAAAGGGGGTCGGCAGCGACACCAAAGCCACGGTACCTTTGTGGAGCAATGACAGTACCGTGTCCTCTCCTGTAATTCGCGATGGCATCACTCAGGAAAACGGCAGCTATGAAGTATGGCTTAAATATGAAGCGAGTAACGATACAAACAAGACTGGGCTGTTGAGTTACTACTTGCTGATTGATGGGCAGTGGAAATTGATCACGGCAGATCAAGAGGCTGATTTACGAGATCTAAAATCAGTCCATGTCAAAGTCACCCATGTTGGCGTCAATGAAGTGGCTTGCGGAAATACCGCAACGCCACCTCCGATTACACCCACTTTCGATAAATGTGAATACTTTCCCGGTCCACTGCAAGGGAACCGGTATAGCGCGCAAAAACCTTGGGCAAGCACGTTGAGTATTTCTGGGGGCTCTGGGAAAGGAAATCGGATTTATCTCGACAATGGCTATGTCATTCCTTTTGCGACGTTGCAATTTGACTCCAATAATCCAAATAACAACCCGGGAGAGGGAAACGGCTGTGTTTACGGCGGTTCGGCACCGGATAGCAGTACAACGCCAACGATGTGTACGATTGATTCTGAGGCGATTGTTTTTGGAGGTAATCCCCCTCTTCCAAAAACATTTACCACGAATGGGCAGGCCATTACTGTTCCAGACAACAATGCCAATTCACCAATGGTGTTAAATGCAGATGAGTACAAATCGATCACTTTCGGAATGAATGGTAGTACGCTGATGCTGAGTGCCGGTGAATATTGGGTTGAGGCGTTAAATCTGAACAAAAACAATGCTCAACTGAAAGTGAATGGCAAAGTCATACTTCATTACAATACGATATCTGTCTCGGGAAACTCGATTCAAATCAATGCTCAGGGCAGTGCGGACGATCTGAACATCATTGGTCATGGTGAAAGTTCGAGTCTTATTCTCAATAATGCCAACGACTTTACCGTCACTGCAAACTGGTATATTTCACCTGAAGTTTCAGCATCAGGAATCGATGCGAATAACGTTGCGCGCTTCCATTACACGGGGGCAATTAGTACGCCATTTTTGTATTTTCGGGCTTCAGATGAAAGTTGGATCAATGCGACTGGTATTAATTCGTGTGATACCTCTCCGCCAGATAGTGACTATCAATTGGTGCTCCAACCCACGGAAGCCTACGCGCTCATTTGCGAAGATCAACGGCTCGAGTTTCAGGTGGTGGATAACAATAACCAAGCAACGGGCGATTTTACCGGAACGATTTCAGTAAGCCCTGCTTCTGCTCGCCTTGCCTTGGTTCAAGGAAAAGGGTCGGGCAGCAATGGGAGCTACACGGCCAATGCGAATGGGGAATTGTGGTTCGATTTAAGTGCCAGCGCGAGTCAAACCGTCACGATTACCGGTACTCTGAACCCACAAGGCGACAGCGATTCGGTGTCCGGCACGTATCACTTTGTGCCCTACAAGCTTGCGGCGGAAGATCAATATGTGATTGCCAATAAACCGCAAACAATCGAGCTGAAAGCGTTGGCGTGCAATGATAACGGTGGCGTGGTGGATATCAACTACGCGGGCACCCCGACGATCCAATCGGATTGGGTGGCACCCACCTCGGGAGTGGGAAGCCTGACGTTTGCGCCAAGCTTTACTCAGGGAGTTGCCAGTAGTGAGCTGACGATGGAAGACTCTGGCATTCAAACCGTCACCATGACCGACAGCAGTTTTGATTGCTCTGGATTGACCGACTGCCCAGTGGAAGGTTCTGGCGTGCTGAAAGGCAGTTTTACTATCTATTCCCGCCCATGGACGTTTGCGATCTGTTCACCCGATAACAATGCGATGGATGGCAATATTACCGATGCTGCGAGCGAAAAATTTACCGCTGCCGGGAATACCTTTGCGCTCAATATTCGCCCGCTGCGTTGGGTCAGCACTTCCGGTGACGACAGCTCGCCGCAAGCGGGTGGTAGCGCGATTGAAACGTCGGCCTACTGCAGCTCCGCGGTCGCGCAAAACTTCTTTTCGGATGAGAGTCAATTAGCGGCGTTAGTTGTGCTCAGTCATCAGGTGGCGCAACCGGCTAATGGCAATGATGGCACGTTCAATGGCACGCTTGAACAACTCAACACCACGGGGGGCAATAGTGAGTACTTGCCGTTTTCGGGGTTGAGCTGGAGCGAAGTGGGTGTACTGCGCGTGAACGCGGACATCAGCGGTACCTATTTGGACATGAAGGTGAATCAGGGCTACCGCGAGATCGGCCGTTTCTCACCTGATCATCTCACATTGATCAGCAATGATTGGGACTATGCGGATGGTCACACGGGTTTTGTGTACATGAATCAAACCATTCCTTACCAGTTCATCGTCGAAGCGCAGAATTTACAAAATGAAGCCACGACCAACTACAGTGCTTTTTCTGAAGCCTTGATTGCCGATATCAAATTGCTGGCTGTTGACAGCCAGGGAGAAGAGCTGGGCGATCGAATTCAAGATTACGATCTGCAATTTTGGGATGGATCAGGCGTTGGTGCTTGGTCGGGGGCGTTGTTCTCCCTGAACAGCAGCAATAATGCGTTTACGTTCTTAAAACAACAGCAATCGGCGTCGCCTTATACCACCAGTGTCGATGGTCCTTATCAAAGCGGGTTTGGCTTGCGTGTGACCGATAAAGTCGACGGGGTCGATTTTGCGTCGGCAGATTTAGATTTGAATGCGTCATCGACGCTGCTCGACACCGGAAAGGCTTTTGCCACTCAACCGGACATTCGATACGGCCGTATGGCGCTGAAAGATGTGGGCGGTACGTCCGTGAGTACGATTAACATTCCTTTGCGCGTAGAGTATTGGCAGGGCGGTCGCTTTGTGACCAACAGCGATGACTCGGGATCACACTTTGCCACGCCGGATGACTACATTTGTCGCCAAACCGTTTGGTCACAAGCCAGCAGTAGCGCAAATGCTACTTTGTCGGGGGCGGATACATCGTCCAACTGGACAAAAGTGGCCTCCGGGCAAAGCTCAAAGCTGTTTGCGAAGCCAGCGAGTTCGGATGAGTCAGTGAATGATCGCCAACAGATCCGCTTTTGGTTGCGTCTCGATGATGACACGAGCAATGCCAGTGACGACACGCGTTCACCGCAAGTGGGCGAAACCGGGGTGACTTGCGGGGCGCAATATACCGCTCAACCTTGGTTGCAGTACAACTGGCGTGACAAAGGGGATGAGGATCCGTCGGCCGTGGTCACCTTTGGGATTCATCGTGGTAATGACAAAGTAATTTTCCGTGGGGAAACCCGCCTGACCGGACAATGATTCGCAGTTTTTTCTAACTCAGGTTAGGAATCTGTTAGAAATTGCGTGTTTCAGTCCATGTTTATACGTCAATGCCTTGCTGTGATCGCAAGGCATTGGTACATTTAGAGCAATTTTCATCTTCATATCTTGCAGGACGAGCGAAGAATATGTTCAAAAAACTTCGTGGCATGTTTTCAAACGACCTATCTATCGATTTAGGTACAGCCAACACTCTTATTTACGTCAAAGGACAGGGCATTGTTCTTGACGAGCCTTCCGTAGTCGCTATTCGCCAAGACAAAGGCCGTGGCGGAAAAACCGTTGCCGCCGTCGGTCACGCGGCGAAACAAATGTTAGGTCGTACGCCGGGCAATATTTCTGCCATTCGTCCGATGAAAGACGGCGTGATTGCTGACTTCTATGTGACTGAAAAAATGTTGCAGCATTTTATCCGCAGCGTGCATGACAACAGCATTCTGAAACCAAGCCCACGTGTACTGGTGTGTGTGCCTTGTGGTTCCACACAAGTTGAGCGCCGTGCGATTCGTGAATCGGCACTGGGTGCGGGTGCACGGGAAGTGTATTTGATCGACGAGCCAATGGCCGCGGCGATCGGTGCTGGCCTGCGCGTTTCTGAACCGACCGGTTCGATGGTGGTCGATATCGGTGGTGGTACCACAGAAGTGGCGGTGATTTCCCTGAACGGCGTGGTGTATTCATCATCTGTGCGTATCGGTGGTGACCGTTTTGATGAAGCGATCATCAATTACGTGCGTCGTAACTACGGCAGCTTGATCGGTGAAGCCACTGCAGAAAAGATCAAACACGAAATTGGTTCAGCTTACCCTGGCGATGAAGTTCAGGAGATCGAAGTTCGTGGTCGCAACCTTGCTGAAGGTGTGCCGCGCAGCTTTACGCTGAACTCCAACGAAATTCTTGAAGCGCTGCAAGAGCCACTGACGGGCATTGTGTCCGCGGTAATGGTTGCGCTGGAACAGTGCCCACCAGAACTGGCTTCGGATATTTCAGAAAACGGCATGGTCCTGACGGGCGGTGGCGCACTGCTGAAAGATCTGGATCGTCTGTTGACTGAAGAGACCGGCATTCCTGTGGTGATCGCTGAAGATCCACTGACCTGTGTGGCTCGTGGCGGCGGTAAAGCTCTTGAAATGATCGACATGCATGGTGGTGACCTCTTTACCGACGAGTAATGGCTTGTCAGGCGCTCGCAAGAGCGCCCGAATACAACTCTAGGATTGTTATAAGATGAAGCCAATATTTGGTCGTGGACCATCTCTTCAACTGCGTCTGTTTTTCGCGGTCATTTTATCAGCCAGCCTCATGCTGGCTGATAGTCGTTTAGGCGCATTCACTCATGTGCGTTTTTTACTCAATAGCTTAGTGGCCCCCATTCAGTATGCTGCCGACCTGCCGCGCAGTATGTTTGATGGTTTCTACGAAAACTTCAATTCCCGTCAGCAGTTGATGGAGTCGAACCGCGCACTCAAACGGGATGTGCTGACGCTGAAAAGTGATTTGATCTTGTTGGATCAATATCGCGAAGAAAACCAGCGTTTGCGAAAGCTGTTGGGCTCGTCGTTCGTCCGTGATGAAAAGAAAGTGGTGACTGAAGTGATGGCGGTGGATACATCGCCTTATCGTCATCAGGTAGTGATCGATAAAGGTCGCATTGATGGCGTGTACGAAGGGCAGCCGGTGATCAACGAAAAAGGCATTGTGGGCCAAGTCACGTTCGTGGCGGCGCATAACAGCCGCGTGCTGTTGCTGATTGACCCTAACAACGCCATTCCGGTACAAAACATTCGTAACGACATTCGCGTGATTGCTTCTGGCAATGGGCAGACGGATGAAATCCAACTCGAACACATCGCAACCAGCACCGACATTGAAGTCGGCGACATGCTGGTGACTTCGGGCCTTGGCGGCGTGTACCCAGAAGGGTATCCGGTGGCTTACATTTCCGAAGTCGATAAAGACACTCGTCGCGAATTCGCGGCCATTAAAGCCACACCAGTGGTGGACTTTGACCGTCTGCGTTATCTGCTGCTGATCTGGCCGAATGAAGATCGCCAACAAAAAGCGATGAGTGCGGAAAATCAACCAATGACTGGGGATGTCAGCAATGGCCAATAATGATTGGGCCGGCCGTTTGGTCATCTGGGCCTCCTTCTTTTTCGCGTTAGTCTTGCAAACCATTCCTTGGCCGGGCTCCCTCGATTTACTGCGCCCGTCTTGGTTGCTGTTGGTGACCTGTTACTGGGTGCTGGCGCTGCCGCATCGTGTCAACGTCGGGACGGCGCTGGTCATGGGTTTGCTGTGGGATTTGCTGCTCGGTTCGACGCTCGGCATTCGCGGCATGATGATGGCGATTGTGGTCTACATCGTGGCGATGAACTTTTTGGTGCTGCGCAACATGGCGTTGTGGCAGCAAGCGATCGTGATTGCGTTGTTGTCGATGGCACTCGAAGTGCTGATCTTCTTCGGCGAATATTTGATTCAAGATGTGACATTCAATCCTTTATCACTCTGGAGTGGCTTGATTAGCTGTATACTTTGGCCATGGATGTTTTTATTGCTGCGTCGTGTACGGCGCCACTGGCACGTGAAATGATGGCCGACCATGACTAACCGAAAACTGATCCTGGCATCGGGTTCGCCTCGCCGCCGGGAATTACTGTCGCAACTGGGGTATTCATTTGAGGTTCTGGTGCCCAATGTGGAGGAATCCCAGCAAAGTGACGAAAACGCAGCGCAGTACGTCGAACGTTTATCACGGGATAAAGCGTTGGCAGGGTTGGCTCTCGCCAATGCCGATGTGGTGGTGATCGGTTCAGATACCATCGTGGTTCAAGACGGGCTGGTACTGGAAAAACCGCGCGATTTTGCAGATGCCGAGCGCATGCTGCAACACTTGTCGGGCCAGCGTCATCAGGTCATGACGGCTGTGACCGTTGCGACACAACAACATTCTCGCTCTGTGGTGGTGACCACGGAGGTGTGGTTCAAGGCCTTGTCACAACAAGAAATCGAACAATATTGGCAAAGCGGCGAACCTTGCGATAAAGCTGGCAGTTATGGCATTCAAGGATTGGGTGGACGATTTGTAACAAGAATTGAAGGTAGCTACTACGCCGTGGTTGGGCTACCCCTCTATGAAACTGACCAGCTCTTGCACGAATTCTTATAATTTAAAACTATTGAGGTGCGCTCATGAGTGCAGAGTTGCTCTTAAACGTCACGCCGAGTGAAACTCGCGTGGCGATGATTGAAGGCGGTGTCCTTCAAGAAATCCATATCGAACGTGAAGCAAAACGGGGCATTGTTGGCAATATCTACAAAGGTAAAGTCAGCCGTGTCTTACCGGGAATGCAAGCCGCCTTTGTCGACATCGGGCTTGATAAAGCGGCATTCCTGCATGCCTCCGACATCGTTCCTCACACTGAATGTGTGGCGGAAACTGAAAAACAGCAGTTCCAAGTGCGCGATATTTCTGAGCTGGTTCGCCAAGGGCAGGATATCGTGGTGCAAGTGGTGAAAGATCCACTCGGCACCAAAGGCGCACGTTTGACCACCGACATCACACTGCCTTCCCGTTACTTGGTGTACATGCCAGGGGCGAGTCATGTGGGCGTGTCGCAACGGATTGAAAGCGAAGCCGAGCGCGAGCGTCTGAAAAATGTGGTGGCGCATTATTGCGATGAGCATGGCGGCTTTATCATTCGCACGGCGGCTGAAGCGGCGAAAGAGCAAGAACTGTCACAAGATGCCGCGTTCTTAAAGCGCTTGTGGGGCAAAGTGATGGAGCGCCGTGAGAAATACAAAAACCGTTCAACCTTGTACGGTGAATTGGGGCTCGCGCAACGTATTTTACGTGATTTCGTCGGTACCGATTTGACCAAAATTTTGGTCGATTCACGGCTGGAATACGAAAACTTGTTGGAATTTACCTCCGAATTTGTACCGGAGTTAACCGACAAGCTGGAGCTGTACGAAGGCGACAAACCGATTTTTGACATGTACGACACCGAAAATGAGATTCAACGTTCGCTAGAGCGTAAAGTGGAACTCAAATCCGGTGGCTACCTGATCATCGATCAAACGGAAGCCATGACCACCATTGACATCAACACGGGTGCCTTTGTAGGTCGTCGTAATCTGGAAGAAACCATCTTCAACACCAACATCGAAGCGACGCAAGCGATCGCGCGTCAACTGCGTCTGCGCAACTTGGGCGGCATCATCATTATCGATTTCATCGATATGCTGTCGGAAGAACATCGTAAGCGAGTACTAACTTCACTGGATGCCGCGTTGAACAAAGATCGCGTCAAAACCAACATCAATGGCTTCACGCAACTGGGTTTGGTGGAGATGACGCGTAAACGTACGCGCGAAAGTATTGAACATGTGCTGTGTTCGACCTGTCCAACCTGTGAAGGGCGTGGCAGTGTCAAAACGGTGGAAACGGTGTGCTTTGAAATTCTGCGTGAAATTACACGCGTCAACCGCGCTTACGATGCTGACCAGTTTGTGGTGTACGCATCGCCTGCCGTGGCGGAAACGCTGCAAGGTGATGAATCGCATTCGCTGGCAGAGCTGGAAGTCTTTATCGGCAAGGAAGTGCGTATTCAGGCAGAGCCTTTGTATGTACAAGAGCAATTTGACGTCGTGATGATGTAATAGGACAACGGGTGATCTCAACCTTAACTCGCCTTGGGCGGATTGTACTGTGGCTGCTGGTCAGCTGTTTGGTTTTGTTGGCGATTGCCATCACGGCGCTGCGCGTGCTGTTGCCGGAGATGAACCGCTTCAAGGACGAGATTCAAGACTGGGTGAGCGAACAGAGCCACATTCAGTTTGTGATCACCGATGTGCGTGGCTTTTGGCGTAACACGCACCCGTCCTTGGCGCTGCAAGGGGTTCAAGCCAATTTGCCCGATGGCAGCCAAATCCAGTTCGATACCGGACGGATTGATGTTGAATTCGATCTGGTGCAGAGCGTGCTCCAGCGCCAACCGGTGATCGCCAACCTCATCATTCACCAACTCAAACTCGATATTCGCTCCATTGACTGGACGCGCCTCAACCAAACCGATGGCCAGTCCAGTCAAGCCAACACGCAGGGCAAGATCCTGCGTCGCCTTGATGATCTGTTCCTGCGTCAGTTAGATGACTTTACGGTGCAGGACTCGACCATTCTTTATCAAACGCTGGCCGGCGACATGCGCCAGTTGAACATCGAAAAACTGCACTGGAAGAATCAAGGCGCACGCCACTTTGCCGATGGTGAAATCAGTATCGCCGATACGGAAATTAACTCTTTGCAAGTGAGTGCTAACTTCGAAGACCACGGTTCGCTGCAGGATATCTCGGGCAATTTCTACCTCAGTGCCGACAAACTACGCGTTCGCCCGTGGCTCACTCGCTATTTGACCGACGAAACGGGCATCGAGCGCGGCGTGGTCAGCTTTAATGCGTGGATGACGCTGAAAAACAGTCAACCCGTGGATGGCTATGTCGAACTCAAGCCCTCGGAATTGGCGTGGCAAAGCGATGAACGTCATGAATTGCTGCTTGAATCCGGCATTGTCCAGCTTTCACCGACTGAAAAGGGCTGGCAGGTGAATGCGCACTCACTCAAATTGCGCACAGACGACACGCCGTGGCCGGAAGTGGATGTGGCGCTCGACTGGCAGCCGGAGCAATGGCGTCTGAACGTTTCGCAACTCGACATTCAAGCGCTGCTGCCGCTGATGAAGTTGGTGCCTGAATCGAAGCAAACCAATCAACTGCTGAGCGAATTGAACCCCAGCGGCTTGGTGGAAGATTTACGTATCGCCCAAGGGGCACATCAAGCACCGCTGCGCTACTCAGCCACGCTGACGGATGCAGGCATTTCGCAATGGGAACTGTTGCCGGAAGTGCATCATTTGCAGGCGCGCATTTCGGGTACACCGACGAAAGCGCTCATTAACGCCTCGTTGATTGATGACACGTTGCCGTATGGCGATGTGTTCCAAGCGCCGCTCAATATTCGCCAAGGGCAAGTGGATTTGGTGTGGCAAAGCGATGACGCAGGTTGGTCATTGTGGGCGGACAAAGTCACGGCGGCAACGCCGGATCTGCAAGTGCTGGGCGCGTTTCGTCTCGATTTCCCGAATGATAAAAGTCCATTTTTGTCATTCTATGCCGAAGCGGATGCTTACAACGCCGGTGAAACGTGGCGTTATCTGCCGACACTGGCATTGGGCCACGACCTGACCGATTACCTCTCCACCGCGATTCAGGGCGGGAAAGTCACGACGGCGAAGCTGGTGTGGTACGGCGAATTGGATCATTTCCCGTATCAACATCACAATGGCATTTTTCAAGCGTGGGTTGGGCTCAAAGAGGGAAAATTCAGTTTTGATACCGCGTGGCCGGCGATCACGGACATGCAGTTAGATTTGCTGTTTGAAAATGATGCCATGTATCTCGATTCTCATGCCGCGACTTTGATGGATGTGAAAGCGACGCGCATCACCGGCCGAATTCCCGAGCTGGCGCCTGATGGTCACATTGAAATTGAAGCGACTGCGGTTGCCCAAGGCAATGCGGTGCGCGACTACATGACCGCCACACCGCTGGTGGATTCCGTGGGGGCGGCGTTAACCGCGATTCAAGTCAGCGGCGAAGTGAATTCCGAATTCCGGCTCAATATTCCTTTTACCACCGATAAAGAGCCACGCGCTTGGGGTTGGGCGGATCTCAAACGCAACCATGTTGAGATTGATGCGCCGCCCATGATGCTCGATTCGGTGTCGGGACGCATTCAGTTTGATAACGATGTGGTGACGGCTGCCGGGTTGTCGGCTCAATTGCTCAAACAACCGATCTCATTTGATTTTAAAGGCGAAAACGCCCAGCAAGGGTATGCGGTCAATATTGATTTGGTCGGCGATTGGGACATCAAACCGCTCACGCCTTACGTCGGCGCGCGTTGGTTAAGCCGCCTGCAAGGTCACGCGCCGTGGCAAATGGGCGTGGACATTCAGCTCAATGACGTCGGCTTTACCTACCAGATTGATGCGCAAGCAAACCTGAATCGCGTGGCCAGTCGTTACCCGTATCCGTTGTCGAAAACACTCAATACGCCGGGCAGTGCCCGTTTGCAAGCGTCAGGTAATCAGGAAGCGATTACCGCGCGTTTGCAACTGCCGAATGCCAAATATCAGGCTGAAATTGACATCACCAAAGCGACGCCGGTCTTGACGGCGACGAACGTGGTGCTGGGGCAAGGCAGCTTTAAGATCAGCCCAGTGGTGGGCCATCACGCGCAGATTCGAACGGATAAGCTCAATCTCGATGACTGGTTGGCTCTGGCCAATGAAACGCCACAGACCAAAGCGAGTCAACAAGCGGCGTTGGCGACACTCAATACGCCGGAAATTCCTATGCCACAGCGGGTCGATCTGAAAGTGAAGGATCTGACGTTGGCCGGTTTGGAATGGCACGATGTGAACTTTAACGCGCGCGAGAAAAATCTCGGTTGGCTGCTGAACCTCGACAGTCAGGAAATTAAAGGCCAAGCGAACTATATTGAACCGTATGATCTGTCGGTCTCTTTAGAGCGTCTGCATGTCTACCTTCCGGAGCTTGACAACCAAGACGCCAAAGTGCCGCTGGTGGATGTTGAGAAACAAAATACCCCGTTGATCTCGGATTTTGATCGTCAGTTCCACGCGATGATGCCGAATCTCACTTTGGTGATCGACGATTTTTGGTTGCAGGGATATAAGATCGGCAAGCTCAATATGGATCTTGAACGCCATGAAAACACACTGATGTGGAAGCGCATCGATGTGGCGAGCGGCACCAATCAAGTACACATTAACGGCAGTTGGACGTTGACCGATACCACCAGTCATACCGAAATGAATCTGGATATGAAAGGCGACAACAACAGCGATCTGATGGAGCGCTTTGGCATCAGTTCCGGGATTCAGAAAGCCCCCTTTGAGATGTCGAGTCGCACACAATGGGACGGCGCACCGTGGTCGATGAAGGTCAACACCTTGCAGGGCAACCTAGAAACCAAGTTGGGGAAAGGGGTGATCTCCAACGTCAGCGGTGCTGCGCGTTTGCTGGGGCTGTTTAGTCTGGATTCGATCATTCGCAAGATGCAGCTCGACTTTAGTGACGTGTTTGATAAAGGGATGGCGTTTAACTCGATTACCGGCAGTGGCGAGATTTCTCAAGGTGTCTTTCTGACCAACAACATCAAAATGGATGCGGTGGCCGGTGAAATGACGATCAAAGGATTGGCGGATCTCAATACGCGCATGGTCGACGCGGAAGTGAATTTCGTGCCGGACATTACCTCGGGCATTCCGGTCTTGACCGCGTTTGCCGTCACGCCAGCCACGGCGCTGTATGTGCTGGCTGTGACCACAGTGATTTCGCCAGTGGTCGAGATCTTTACGCAGGTCAATTATGAAGTGAAAGGCCCGCTGGATTCGCCGACGGTGAAAGAGCTGTCGCGTAGCAAAGGTGAATTCAAGTTACCGAAAAAACTCAGAAAGCTGGTTGAATAAGGATAAACACATGGAACGTGTCGGTATCATCCAAATGACTTCAGGGCCGCAGGTCGCAGACAATTTGGCGTTTATCGCTAAGCACGCGAACCGATTGGCGACGCAAGGGGCGCGTTGGATTGTGACGCCCGAAAATGCAGTGGTGTTTGGCAATCGCAACGACTATCACCAGCACGCTGAACCGATGGGAAACGGCCCAATTCAACGTGAACTCGCCCAAATTGCACGTGAAAATGGCGTGTGGTTACTGGTCGGCAGCATGCCGATAGCGCGTGCTCACGGCGTGACCACCACATCGATTTTATTCAATCCACAAGGCGAACCCGCAGCACATTATGATAAGCTGCACATGTTTGATGTGGATGTCGCAGACAGTCACCAACGGTATCGCGAGTCGGAAACGTTCACGCCGGGCGATGCGCTGACGGTGGTTCCGACCCCGATGGGGGAGTTGGGATTGTCGATTTGTTACGATGTGCGTTTTCCGCATCTGTATTCTCAGTTGCGCCGTTTAGGCGCACAAATTTTAGTGGTGCCTGCGGCATTTACCGCGGTCACCGGACGTGCGCATTGGGAAGTCCTGCTGCGCGCCCGAGCGATTGAAACCCAATGCTGGGTGGTGGCTGTGGGGCAAGGTGGGCACCATGTGTGCGGTCGAGAAACTTGGGGGCATTCCATGGTGATTAGCCCTTGGGGGGACATCGTGGCCTCGCTGGAGCAACCCGCGGCAACGTTGATCGCCGACATCGATTTGCATCAGGTGGAACAAGTGCGCCTGACCATGCCGATCATGGCGCACACGCGCTTTGATAATCAATTTAAAGAGAAAAAGAGTTAGCTATGAGTATTACCCGAATTGAAGAGGCACTATTAACCCCTGCAGGGCTGACAGAGCAAGATATCGCTGACACTCTGGCGACCATCGCCACTCGTGAAATTGATTATGCGGATATTTACTTTCAGTCCAGCTGGCATGAGTCGCTGGTATTGGAAGACAGCATTATTAAAGACGGCTCGTTCAACATCGATTGTGGTGTGGGTGTGCGTGCCGTGACCGGTGAAAAGACCGGTTTTGCTTACTCTGATCAGATTCAACTCGATGGCTTAAAGCAGAGTGCCATTGCCGCACGCGGTATCGCTCAGCAAGGCCAGAATGGCCGCGTGCAAGCGTTTAAACGTTCAGACAATCAAAGCTACTACGCGGCGGATAACCCACTGCAAAGCTGGGAAAAGCAGAAAAAAACCGAACTGCTGATGCAGTTGGATGCCTACATTCGAACCAAAGAGCCGCTGATTCAGGAAGTTTCCGTCAGCTTGAGTGGTGTGCACGAACAGATGCTGGTGGCCGCAACCGATGGCACGTACGCCGGTGATATTCGTCCGCTGGTGCGTTTGTCGATCAGTGTGCTGGCACAAAAAGGCGATCGCCGTGAACGCGGCAGCGCGGGCGGCGGTGGTCGTTTTAACTACGATTACTTCCTGACGGAAGAAAACGGTCAGAAAATGGCATTTGCTTACGCGGATGAAGCGATTCGTCAGGCGTTGGTGAATTTGGAAGCGGACGCGGCACCTGCGGGCACCATGCCGGTGGTTTTGGGTTCTGGTTGGCCGGGCGTGCTATTGCACGAAGCGGTTGGCCACGGCCTTGAAGGCGACTTCAACCGGAAAGGCTCGTCGGTGTTCTCAGGCAAAATGGGCAAGCAAGTGACCTCAGATCTGTGCACCATTGTTGATGACGGCACACTCAAAGATTTACGTGGCTCGCTCAACGTCGACGATGAAGGCGTGAACGGTCAGTACAACGTGCTGATTGAAAAGGGTGTGCTGAAAGGCTACATGCAAGACAAGCTCAACGCACGCTTGATGGGTGTGGCGCCTACGGGGAACGGCCGTCGTGAATCGTACGCGCATCTGCCGATGCCTCGTATGACCAACACTTACATGCTGCCGGGTCAGCATACACCGGAAGAGATCATCTCCACCGTGAAAAAAGGCGTCTACGCGCCCAACTTTGGCGGCGGTCAGGTGGATATCACCTCCGGCAAGTTCGTGTTCTCGGCGTCGGAAGCATATCTGATCGAAAATGGTAAAGTGACGCGCCCGATTAAAGGGGCGACCCTGATTGGCTCGGGCATTGAAGCGATGCAGCAAGTCTCGATGGTGGGCAACGATCTCAGCATTGACCGCGGGGTCGGTGTGTGTGGCAAAGCGGGTCAAAGCGTTCCCGTCGGTGTGGGGCAGCCCACGCTTAAACTCGACGCATTGACCGTTGGTGGTACCGAATAACCCGAAAAAGCTGCGTTGAACGCAGCTTTTTTCTTGGTGCAGAAAGGCAGAGCGCTTCCTGAGATCGTTGACGGCGATGCTGATGGGCGTTGATGGTCAATGGAAGCGTCTGCGGCCAGAAAGATCGCGTGGAGATCACTTTGTGGCTGGCAATTCATGACGATCCATGCCATATTTCGTCGCACTGAAATTTGATCCAACTTAACCATTCTGGAGCCACATTTATGTCTCACGAAGATGAATATCTGTCCGTTGAAGATTTTATTGAGATTCAAAAAGAAGAGACTCGCGACATCATTCAAGCGCTGCTCGAGGATGGCAGTGATCCAGAAGCTTTGTATGAGATCGAACACCACTTCTTCGCGGAAGATTTTGACAAGCTAGAAAAAGCGGCTGTGGAAGCATTCAAACTGGGTTTTGAAGTGTTGGAAGCGGAAGAAGCGGAAGACGAAGATGGCAATAAACTGCTGTGTTTCGATGCGACCATGCAATCTGTACTGAATCCAGAAGCGATTGATGCACAAGTTGAAAAACTGGTGAATCTGGCTGAAAAATACGACGTGATCTACGACGGTTGGGGGACTTACTATGAGGGTGAAGACGCTCTGTACGCCGACGAAGATGAAGATGACGACGAAGAGTAATCATTGATGATTTGTAAGATACCAGCCACACGGCTGGTATTTTTTTATGCAACTGACGTTTGTGTTAGCGAAATGAACTGTGTTTAAATGGCGCAAACCCTGACGACCGACCACTGATTATGCAGCTTTCTCTCGCCGGACTCTGGCAACTTTCTCCGCTGACCGATTTATCCATTCCTCAAGATGACGTGACGTTTCCGGCCCCCTTGAGTGCGGTGCTGCCTGACAGTTTGTCGGAATCGGCCATTGCCGCACAGGAGTGGCATTTGATGCACGACATCGAAGTCGACGACGCACTACTTGGGTTTGCCGCGATCGATTTGGTGCTAGAAGGGGTCGATTATCACGCTGAGGTGCGTCTCAATGGGGTGGCGCTGTTTGATTGCGATGGCTCTCAGGCGGTGTATAAAAAAGATATTCGTCCGCTGCTGAACCCAGGGCGCAACCGATTTGAGATTCTGTTTCTTGAACAGGAAGACGACTGGTTGGTTGACGACGAGGAAGCGGACGGCGCTTTGTGCTCACTGGCGCCCGCCAAAGCCGAGCCGTACGATGCGCGCATGGGGATTTGGCGTGCGCCTTACTTGCAATGCATTCGCCATCTGCGCCTTGAGCATGTCGCCACCGAGCAAATCTGGCACCATGGCGGCGGCTGTGAGTTGTTGGTGAATCTGTTTTTCACGACCTATTCGCCGGGCTTAATTTCTGCTGCCGTGCGCTTTGATAGCATGACTTATCACCTGCCGATTGATGTGCGCAGCGACCATGCCAGTGCGTTGTTTCAGGTTGAAGCGCCGAAGTATTATGACGTGAATCATCCTGATCCGCGCGATCTTTACGAGGTCAGTGTGGAGTTGGATGGTCAGCGCCAAGCCTTTAAATTGGGCCTCAGCCACTCCCAATGTGTCACCCATTTTCCGGTTTGAATGCAGTGAATCGTTAGAATCGCGTTTATCTTTCGAAGACAATTTCTCTTTAAAACATGAAGCCCCGCATTCGCGGGGCTTCATGTTTTAATCTTAGTGGGCACATTGCCAAGGTCCGGTACTGGCGTGTTTGCTTTGCCACACTTTTTCATGGAAGTAGTACGCACAGGTGTTAAAGCTCGGTTCAATCAGGGCCATCACACCACCCACCAGAAAACTGCCCGTTAACAAGTAGGCGACGTTGAACGCCACGGTAAAGTGAATCACGGCAAAGCTGGCCGTTTTCAGGCGCGGGTTCGACGCATAGCGTTGCAAGGGGGCATACTGGTTCCAAGCTTTCTCGTGGAAGTAGAAAGCAACCGTGTTCACCATCGGTTCAAGCATTGCGATCAGGCTACCGATGATAACGTCACCGGTCAGGGCGTACGCGACGGTAAAAGCAATGCTAAAGTGGATAGCAGCAAAACTCAGTGTCTTTTTCATGGTAATCGTCCAATCTCGTTTCTCTTTGATGGAATCATTATTGATAATTATTCTCATAAAAGAAAATGGGAATGAACGATTAGTGTGATAGTTAAAAACGAATAAAAAAAGGCGCATTGAGCGCCTTCATCGAATCATTGTGAGTTTCAGCCTTGCGGTTTGACCACCAGAACGTTGATCGGGGAGTGTTCCACCACTTTACTGGCGACAGAGCCCAGCATCACTTTGTCGATACGTGAACGCTTGTGACTTGGCATCACAATCAGATCTGCACCCAGCTTCTCGGCATAGTCGAGAATGGTGGCGTAAGGCTTGCCTTCGGCGACATGCAGTTTGTACACCACATCTTCGACGATGTATTTCTCGGCGAACGCTTTGAGTTGCGCGCGAACGTCATCTTTCATTTTGGCAGCCGCATCTTTGGGGAAATACGTGGCAACCATCGACATGTGAATGCCCGGCAGAACGTTAAGCAGATGCAATTCGGCATTGGATTGTTTTGCGTGCCACACGGCATGCTGAACGGCTTTGTCAGAAAAGCCTTTTTCGTTCAAATCAACAGGTACCAAGATGTGTTTATACATTATTCGTTATCTCTGTTTAGGTGGAGCCAGATGGCAACAAGTCTTTGGCTTGAGTATATGCCCTGCTGACACAGGGCATTTTGATTAAGCGCGGATTTTGTTAAACATTAAGTACGAATGGTCTCTTTGGCGGCCCGTCGCTTCTGGTTCCAGCCCAGGAGCAAGGTGAGCAGCAGGGCAGGGACAAACACCCATTCCTTCATTGGGCGATCGCTATCGACGACGATAGAACGAATCTCCCAACCAAAATCAATGCCTGCAGATTCTGCCGGACTACCAAACTCCACCATGTCGATCATCATGCGATTGTTTTCAGGATTGAGCATCAGGCCCATCGACGAGATACGTTCCTGCGCGGTACGGGCGCGGTCATCAAACGGCAGAATCACGGTTTTCGAAACGTAATCGCCCTCTAATGTTTCACCAGCCACCAACATCGCGACCGATTGTCCGACCGGTGTTTTCTCCACGATGTGCGCCAATTCGGTCCCCGGGTAGAGTTTTTGCGCCGGATAGATCATGTCCCACCAGAACCCCGGACGGAAGAAAGTAAACGTCAGTAGCAGCAGCGCCGCGATCTCCCACCACTTGGTTTTGGTGAACCACCACCCTTGCGTGGCGGCGGAGAAGAGCAACATCGCGATGATCGAAGAGCTGACCGTGAGTGCCAGATGCCACCAAGAATCAATGCCCATCAGCAGGAGCTGGGTATTGAACACGAACATAAATGGCAAGATCGCGGTACGAATATCGTAGGTAAACCCTTGAATACCGGTGCGAATAGGATCTGATTTCGCAATCGCTGCGGCGGCAAACGCTGCCAAGCCCACCGGCGGGGTATCATCGGCGAGAATCCCGAAGTAGAACACGAATAAATGCACCGCGATGAGTGGAATGATCAAGCCGTGCTGCGCGCCCAGCGTCACAATCACCGGCGCCATCAGTGTCGATACCACAATGTAGTTCGCGGTGGTTGGCAGGCCCATGCCCAGAATCAAACTGATGACAGCGGTAAAGATCAACATCATGATCACGCTGCCGCCGGAGATGAACTCAACAAAGTCGGTCATCACCAAGCCGATCCCCGTTAGCGTCACGACACCCACAACCGTCCCCGCGGCGGCGGTGGCCACACCGATCCCGATCATGTTGCGCGCGCCAGATACCAAACTTTCGAGCAAATCGGTCACGCCTGCTTTTACTTCACGTGTGAGGTCACCTGTCTGATTAAAGACCGCCATCAACGGACGTTGTGTGAGCAGAATAAAGATCATGAACACGGTGGCCCAGAATGCAGACAGACCCGGCGAGAAGCGTTCGACGGTCAAACACCACACCAACACGACAATGGGTAACAGGTAGTGCAGGCCAGATTTCACGGTCGGGCCGGTGTCAGGAATCTCTTGCAGATCTTCGTCGATCGCCAGTCCACCTTCCGCCGCATACTTAGACGAAATACGCACCAGCAATACGTAAACCACGAGCAGGGCAACGGTCACGATGGGTGTGGCGGCTGCGCCAAAGACATCTTTGGTCCAGCCGACACCGTAATAGACCACGGCACTGATCACACACAGCCCCAAGATGGTGCCGGTAAATGACAGCAGGCTTTGCAGCAGCGTTGGGTTGTGACGACGTGGCAAGCCTTCCATACCCGCTTTACACGCTTCTAAATGGACGATGTAAATCAAGGCAATGTAAGAAATCAATGCAGGCAGCAGCGCCGCGCGAATCACTTCCACATAAGAAATCCCAACATATTCAACCATCAGGAATGCTGCGGCGCCCATGATCGGCGGCGTCAACTGACCGTTGGTTGAGGCGGCGACTTCCACCGCACCGGCTTTGGTGCCCGGAAAGCCAACCCGTTTCATCAGCGGAATGGTAAAGGTCCCCGTGGTCACCACGTTCGCGATAGAGGAACCGGAGACCAGCCCCGACAGACCTGATGCCACGACGGCCGCTTTGGCCGGACCGCCGCGCATGTGACCAAGCATGGAGAACGCGACTTTGATGAAGTAAGCCCCAGCGCCGGCTCGTTCGAGCATGGCACCAAATAGAACAAACAGGAATACGAACGAGGTTGATACGCCCAGCGCGACCCCGAATACCCCTTCGGTGGTCAGCCACAGGTGTGACATCGCTTTATTGAGACTGGCCCCTTTATGGGCAATCACATCCGGCATGTAAGGGCCGGCAAAGGTGTAGAGCAGGAAGACAGCGGCAACAGCCATCAACGGAGGACCGAGTGCGCGGCGCGTTGCTTCCAGTAGTAGCACCATGCCCATTACGGAAACCACCACGTCCAGCGTGGTCGGTGCACCAGAACGACCGGCCAATTGTTCATAGAAAAGATAGATGTAGGCGGCCGAGAAGCTACCGGCGAGCGCCAAAATCCAATCGATGGATGGAATGTGATCGCGTGATGAGTTTTTCATCGCCGGGTAGGCGGTGAATGCGAGGAAAATAGCAAAGCTGAGGTGAACGGCCCGAGCTTGCGTGTCATTGAGTACGCCGAAATCGAAAATGAATGGCAGTGGCGATGCGTACCACAACTGGAAGAGTGACCAGCATAGTGGCACCAACCACAGAATGCGACCTGGGATGCCGGTTGGGTTCCTTGCACCTGTATCAGCCTGTGCAACCATCTCTTGCACATCTTGCGACGGAGTGTTTGTCTGCGTCATGCACGTTATCCTTATTATTTGATGGTCTTAAAATATCGAAAGGTGGCCTGTCAAACGGAGTCAAAGCCAAGAGAGTGATGACCGCGCGCAACGTGGTGACGCGCTGAGCGGCCATACTAATAAGGAGGCGCCCGGCCTCCTTATTTATGGAGTGGTGCGTACTGAATTATTTCAGTAGACCGACTTCTTTGTAGTATTTCACTGCACCTGGGTGGAGTGGGATAGAGATACCTGCTTTCACCATGTCCTCTTTTTTCAGGTTAGCAAATGCTGGGTGTAGGCGAGTGAAGGTATCGAAGTTTTCAAACACGGCTTTGGCCACGTTGTACGCGACTTCGTCAGAGACATCTGCGCTGGTGACTAAGGTTGCGGCCACACCGAAGCTTTTCACGTCCATGTCGGTGCCACGGTACATGCCTGCAGGCACGGAGGTGTATGCGTAGTAAGGGTTGTCTGCCACAACTTTATCGATTTCTGGACCTGTTGCCGGCACCAGTTTCGCATCACAAGATGTCGTCGCTTCTTTGATGGAACCGTTCGGGTGGCCCACCATGTAGATGAATGCGTCGATCTTGTTGTCACACAGGGCTTGTGAACGCTCAGAGCCTTTTAGCTCAGAAGCCAGTTTGAAGCTGTCGTTGGTCCAGCCAAATGCGTCCATCACGACCTGCATGGTCGCGCGGTCGCCCGAGCCTGGGTTACCAATGTTCACGCGTTTACCAGCCAGATCCTGTACGTTGTTGATGCCAGCATCAGAGCGCGCGATGATGTTAAAAGGTTCTGTGTGAAGAGAGAACACAGCGCGCAGTTTCTTGTATGGACCTTGCTGAGCAAATTCGCTGGTGCCGTTGTAACCGTGGTATTGCCAGTCAGACTGAACGATACCGAAGTCTAACTCGCCAGAGCGGATCGTATTGACGTTGTAGATCGAACCCCCAGTGGATTCTACAGAGCAGCGGATATTGTGTTCTTTACGGTCTTTGTTAACTAGCTTACAAATCGCACCGCCGGTTGGGTAGTAAACACCCGTGACCGAACCCGTACCAATCGTGATGAATTCCTGAGCGTTAACCGCGCCTGCGCCCAATACTGCAGCAGCAATCGCACCGACCTTAATTATTGTATTCAATGCCATGAATTTCCCTTCCTTCTTTTCATTATTTGCTCCCAAAACAAGTGTAGTTGCTTTGGGCGTTTCTTCATCGAGAAACGGAAGCTTTTTCAATCCATTTGTTGAAAAAGTGACTGAATAATACCAAAAAATCGAAAGATAATTATAGGAATGTAAAAATATGTAGCCAAACAGGCTAGTGATTTCGCCAAAACTCAGCGGAGTTGTGCGAGGTGATATGTATAAAAATCAATAAGTTAAATTGAATTTAATGCAGGTGAAGAGAGTTGGTTAAGATGTGATTGGAGTCACGCGTCACGGACTTTTCGTGACTCCATCGTTCTGTTTTATATACAGTTTCTCAATAATGAGATCAGCCAGCGTACTCGAAAAGTTCACAAACGGACTTAAACAGCTGCTTGGTTGAGACGTTCAGCGTTGGCGTAATGAAGATCGTGTCATCGCCAGCAACCACGCCCAAAATGCCTTCGGATTTGCCCAGTGAGTCGAGTAAACGGGCAATTAACTGTGCAGCGCCAGGGCCGGTATGGATGACAACCAGCGCGTTGTTGTGGTCGATATCAAGCACCAGTTCACGCAACGAACTTGAAACCGTAGGAACGCCGAGTTCAGCGGGTAAGCAGTACACCATTTCCATTTTGGCATTGCGAGTTCGAACGGCGCCGAACTTTGTCAGCATGCGGGACACCTTCGATTGGTTGATGTTATCAAACCCTTCGTGTTTCAGTGCATCCACAATATCGCCCTGAGAGCCAAAGCGTTCCTCTTTCAGCAGAGCTTTAAAAGCTCGGACTAGATTGTCTTGTTTGTCTGTATGGCGCATCGTCTTCTTACTATCGCTATTCATAACTGCGGTGTATTTTCCCATAGGTCGGGTATCAGTGCCAAATTATCGCTCAAAACTGTCTTAAAGGTCACTGTAAATATGGTAAATATTCGGTTAGATAACACTTTAACTCTTTGTCATCGAAGAAAAATAGACTCATAATCGGGCCCGGAGTTGTCGCACACGAATACGTAGTTGCGCAAAGTCGCAAAGCTGAGGTTAATTGATTGTAATCAACTTGTGATTGCTATAGCTTCTTGGGGTCGGATACTAGATACCCTACCAAAAACATTTATAAGAGATTTACTCTCAAGGAGAACTACGATGAAAGTCGCTGTTATTGGTGCCGCTGGCGGCATCGGTCAAGCCCTAGCCCTATTGTTGAAAAACCGTCTTCCTGCAGGTTCTGATCTTGCGCTGTATGATATCGCGCCTGTAACTCCGGGTGTTGCAGCGGACCTAAGCCATATCCCAACGCCGGTCTCTATTAAAGGCTACGCGGGCGAAGATCCAACACCGGCACTGGATGGTGCGGATGTGGTTCTGATCTCTGCGGGTGTTGCTCGTAAACCGGGTATGGATCGTGCGGATCTTTTCAATGTGAACGCAGGTATTGTCAAAGCACTGGCTGAACGCATCGCGGTAGTTTGTCCTCATGCATGTATTGGTATCATCACCAACCCAGTGAACACCACTGTGCCAATCGCAGCGGAAGTTTTGAAAAAAGCAGGTGTGTACGACAAGCGTAAACTGTTTGGTATCACGACGCTGGACGTGATTCGTTCAGAAACGTTCGTGGCTGAATTGAAAGGCCAAGATCCAGGTCAGGTTCGTGTTCCTGTGATCGGTGGTCACTCAGGTGTAACCATTCTGCCACTGCTGTCTCAAGTTGAAGGGGTGGAATTCACTGACGCTGAAATTGAAGCGCTGACTAAACGTATCCAAAACGCGGGGACTGAAGTGGTTGAAGCGAAGGCGGGTGGCGGTTCTGCGACACTGTCAATGGGCCAAGCAGCATGTCGTTTTGGCCTGTCTCTGGTGAAAGCACTGCAAGGTGAAAGCGTGGTTGAGTACGCTTACGTTGAAGGTGCTGGTGAGCACGCACAATTCTTTGCACAACCAGTGAAACTGGGCAAAGACGGCGTGGAAGAAGTACTGAGCTACGGTCAACTGAGTGCATTTGAAGAAGCAGCACTGAACGGTATGTTGGATACGCTGAAAGGTGACATCCAAATCGGTATCGATTTTGTGAAATAATCATCACGCTTCTCGTGAACGATTTTCAAAAGCCGCTTGTCGCAGGATAAGCGGCTTTTTTACGTCTATGCTTTGCGTGAACCGCCTGCATTCTAAACATGCGCGATTGTTGAATTAATAGTCATAAAATTTATCTGGCTTCGAGTTTATATTTAAACATTCCATCAAAGTTGTATTATTCAGAGTTTTTTACCAACTACAGACAATTTTGCGTTGATAAGTGTGTGACTTTTTGATCGTTGGCAATGAATGTGTTGTTAAAAACACTTTCTCGGTGATGTGGATCACGCACTGTATGCATCCTTTCATCATTTGCCTTTAAAATAACGCCCTTCTCGAAAGCAGAATCGGAAATAACCATGGATAACAAACTGGGTTTAGGCTCGTTAACCGCACTGGTCATTGGCTCAATGATTGGTGCTGGCGTTTTTAGCCTGCCGCAAAACATGGCCGCCGTGGCGAGCCCTCTGGCCGTGATGATTGGCTGGATGATTACTGGGGTCGGCATGATTTTTCTTGCACTCTCTTTCCAGCAGCTCGCAATGCATAAACCGCACATCAACAGCGGCGTGTTTGGTTATGCGCGGGAAGGTTTTGGTGATTTCACCGGCTTCTGTTCTGCCTGGGGGTATTGGTTTAGCGCGATGGTGGCCAATGTGTCCTATCTGGTGATCGTGTTCAGCACGCTCGGCATGTTGTTTGATACACCGGATCGCACGCTGTTTGGCAGCGGCAACACGTTGTTGTCGGTGGGCGGCGCGTCGGTTCTTCTTTGGTCGGTGCACTTGCTGGTGCTACGCGGCGTGCAAACCGCAGCACTGATTAACCTGGTCACCACATGTGCCAAGATGGTACCGCTCTTGCTGTTCATTGTCTGCGCGGCGTTGGCATTCAAATGGCAGACGTTCACCGTCGATTTCTCTGGGCTGCATTTTGGCGAGCAGCATGATCTGTGGTCGCAGATCAAAGCCACCATGTTGATCACGGTCTGGGTGTTCATTGGTGTGGAAGGGGCTGTTGTGGTGTCTAACCGTGCTCGTCATCGCAGAGACATTGGCCGTGCGACGATCCTTGGCTTACTGACCGCGTTGTCGATTTATGTGTTGGTGACGTTGTTGTCGATGGGCGTGATTCGTCCGGTTGAGCTGGCGCAGTATCACAACCCGTCGATGGCGAAAGTGTTGACTGAGATCTTGGGCCCGTGGGGACAATACATCATTGCTGGTGGTCTGCTTGTTTCGGTGTGTGGCGCGTTCTTAAGTTGGACGGTATTGGCGTCCGAAGCGCCTTATCTCGGTGCCAAAGACAAGATGTTCCCCGCGCGTTATGCGAAGCAAAATGAGGCGGGTAGCCCGTATCAAGCCCTGACGTTGACCAACATCTGCATTCAG
>NZ_ACZP01000008.1 GCF_000176175.1 Vibrio furnissii CIP 102972 | reverse complement strand
GGATAAAGCCTAAACGTAGAGTGAAGTAAATACCCACACCCACTAAAAGATAAACCAGAATCGATCCCCAAAGCAGATCGTTCATTAAGTTAATTAAGTCTGTCACAAGAACCTCTCGTAGAGTGATTGCGCTGATCTGAGTGTCACTCAGCATGACAAATGCACTTTCGCATCCCGCGAAGTTATCTGAATTGTGGTTACATTTGATGCCATTAAGCCAGCCGAAAAGGCTGTCCAAATAAACCAGCGTATTTTTTGACGGGCGGATAATGCAACCTGAGGTGGCAAAAATCAATATGCAATGTATTGCTTTTGATTGTTATTTTTTACTATAAAATCACTATTCATTAACACGCAACCAATCAAACCAGCTACAACAACAGAGCAAAATACTATCTTTTTCGCAACATTTCAGAGCAAAAAGCAACCATAAAAACCTTATTGCATAAAGTTAATCTCACCCCCTGAGAATAAAGGGGTTCGACGTTCAGGCAGGGAAATTTGTCAGTAAAAAGTCATATTTTGAAATCAATTGGACATTTATTAACCACTCAATCATTCCACCGCGAACTCGTCAACACCTTTTTAACAACCGCTTGAACGCAATAAAAACGTTTGCGCGATTCAACTGCTGCTTTTTTACTCAAAAATTTGGCCTAAAAACTGTGAATCACAGTAAAAAAACTCATCAAAGCTTCATCCAAACGAAACAAATGAGAAACAAATCAAAGTTACGCTTCGGCTAACTGTGCTATTTAGACAGCACTCATGAAATGATGACAACGACAATGAGGCTAGATTATGGATGACTTGCACTTCGATGAACTGTTGGATAGGGAAATCACGAAGATCCGCGCGAACCGAGCCAAACCGGTCAAGCGTATGTGGAGAGAAATCGAAGCCATTCGTGATAAGAAGCGACTGGAAAAAGAGCTTCTCGATATGGATATTTGTCTGGAGATCAACGACATCAAATTATGAAATAAAAAGGCACCTTCGGGTGCCTTTTTATTTCCGTGCATTGACTGGCATCAGGTGCATTCAGATTCGCTTTTACGGACGCGACGCGCCAATTGCGCGAACCGCTCAGCGATGGTTTCCCCAAACACCGGATCGTCTTCATTTTCATTCCATTGTGATTCGACGTTCTGCCAATCGCTGACCGTAAAGGTACGGTTGATCAGCGGTAGAATGGACTGTTCTTCCATCTCCAAGTGGCGGCGCTGCGCATCGATAAACGCTTCCAGCTTCTCAATGATCACCGCTTGAGGCACCACGGCATCTTGCAAAATCATCTCCACGATATCGAGAAACGCATGCGTCTGCTCAGACAACGTCACGTGTTCCTTCTCCAAATCGGCCACGGTTTGAAGCTCACCATAATGCGCCATATAGTAGCGGTAGATGATGTCCTCTTTTGGGTGATGGACCGTTTCAGAGTGACTGCCCAGGTAATCCACGATTTCTTTTACCAAGGTATAATTGATGGCCTGTTCGGATTTGAGCAATTTCAGCTTGTCACGCAGAATCGCCAGTAACCGAGTCATATAGCCATGCTCGCGTCTGATTCTCTCAATCATCATCGTGTTTCTCCCTTACACATACTTTCTGTAAGTGTATATAAGGTTTCAAAAACACGCTTTGATTCTGGTCGAAAAAACGCCAATCTATCGGTTAATCGAGGTGCGGTTGCCAATCGATCGGGGCTTTGCCTTGCGCTTCAAGCAACTGATTGGTTTGCGAAAAGTGGCGACACCCTAAAAAGCCACGATGCGCTGATAACGGGGACGGGTGCGGCGCCATCAGCACATGATGACGCTGACGATCAATCATACGGCCTTTCTTCTGAGCATGTGCCCCCCACAACAAGAACACGATGCCTTCGCCATTCTGATTGAGCGCATCGATCACGCGATCCGTAAAGGTTTCCCAGCCCGTGTTAGCATGCGAATGGGCTTTGCCCTGCTCCACCGTCAAGACGGTGTTGAGTAAGAGAACGCCTTGGTCAGCCCAGCTTTTGAGGTAACCGTGATTGGGGATTTGAAAACCGGGAATATCTTGCGCCAGCTCTTTATACATGTTGACTAAAGAGGGCGGTGTTTTGATGCCGGGTTGCACAGAAAAACACATCCCGTGAGCCTGATTCGGCCCATGGTAAGGATCTTGGCCCAGAATCACCACTTTGACTTGGTCAAATTCGGTGTAGCGAAAGGCGTTAAACACATCTTTGGCTGGCGGAAAAATCACCTTCCCCGCGTGTCGCTCCGCTTCCACAAATGCCAGTGTGTGCTGAAAATAGTCTTGCTGTTTCTCTGTGCCAATAACGTCATGCCAAGTCAGTGACTGAGTCATAAAAGATCCTTATTCCTTGAACAATAAGGGCGATTGTACCCTGATTTGCTCTTCGTCGTCAGGCGTCTATGATGACTCAGTGTTTGACGGGCATCGCACCAACTAATGGTGGGGACGACTACGTTGTGGTGAACGATGATGCCCTTGCCCATGCACATGGCGGTTTGGCACCGGCATGCGAGGAACAGCGCGAGCAATGGCGTGAATTGCAACAGGGTGAGCTGAGTTCATATTGACATCCTTACTGACATGACACTTACACGAAAATGTAATGAAAGAAAGATGCCAATAGTGTGAATCCGCTTGAAATTATGACACCTGACGATGAAATTCGCGCAATGTGTTGATCTCATCCGCCCAAATATCCGGATCAATCGTTTCTAAAATCAATGGGATACCATTGAAGCGAGGATCTTTGGCAATGTATTCAAAGCAGTGCCAGCCGATCTCCCCTTTCCCCAGCGAATGATGACGGTCGACACGGCTGCCATGGGCCGACTTTGAATCATTAATATGCATTGCCCTTAAATAGTGCATGCCCACAATGCGGTCGAATTCGGCGAATGTGGCTTCACACGCTTCAGGGGTGCGCAGGTCGTAACCGGCGGCAAAGGTGTGGCAAGTATCCAGACACACACCGACGCGCGATTTATCTTCAACCTGATCAATGATTTCCGCTAAGTGTTCAAAACGCCACCCGAGGTTAGTCCCCTGCCCAGCAGTGTTCTCAATGACCGCAATCACCTCAGGAACCGCCTGATGCGCAAGGTTGATTGATTCCGCGATCGTACGCAGGCATTCGCTTTCGCTCACTTGCTTTAAATGACTACCGGGATGGAAATTCAACAGCGTGAGCCCCAATTGCTGACAACGTTCCATCTCATCAATAAAGGCTTCACGTGATTTTGCTAGCTTGTCAGCTTCCGGCGCGCCGAGGTTAATCAGGTAGGAGTCATGCGGCAAAATATGTTCTGCGGCAAAGCCCAAACGCTGGCAATTGGCTTTAAAGGCACGAATGGTTGCCGCTTCAAGCGGTTTGGCCACCCATTGGCGCTGGTTTTTGGTAAACAGTGCAAACGCATTGGCGCCAATCTCTTTGGCACGCAATGGCGCCTGATCAACCCCACCCGAGGCGGACACATGGGCGCCAATAAACTTGTTTTCAGAATCGATTTTACTGTTTGTCATTTAATCACTTCACACTTTCAGTTTGGCCGCCTAACTGCCTGATCTCATGTCATCGCCGACGGGTTATAGGTTTATTTTGTAGTAAAATTACAACAAAATACAAATTAAACTATGTTTTAAACTTTAAACTAAATTGTAAATACTTTGTTTTTAAACAACTTATTGACCAAAATCAAAGTATTCCCCTTGAAGAAAATAAGGTTTTTTGTTGTTTTTTGACCTAAATCAATACTATCATCATGGATATTGGCTATATAATACGAAGCTCAATAAAATTTGAAAATTAACACCAATAAATGCCACGTTTGTGGACTAGGAGATAGTGATGATCCAAGGTATTCAAATTACTAAAGCCGCTAATGATGACCTACTTAACTCCATTTGGCTAATCGACAGTGAAGCCAATGAAGCACGTTGTGTTGCCGCCGTTGCCGGTTACGACGCTGATCAGGTTGTTGCGATCAATGAACTGGGTGAATTCGAAAGCCGTGAAGTGGCGATTGAAACCACACCTCGTATTGAAGGGGGTCAACACCTGAACGTGAACGTGCTAAAACGTGAAACGTTGGAAGATGCGGTTGCGAATCCAGAAAAATACCCACAGCTGACCATTCGCGTGTCAGGCTACGCGGTACGTTTTAACTCGCTGACGCCAGAGCAGCAACGTGACGTGATCGCACGTACATTTACAGAATCTCTGTAATCTCAGATGCATGAAAAAAGCGGCGCCGATGAGGGCGCCGCTTTTTTATTCTCTTTAGCCACTCACGTGAGCCAATTAAGGCTGCACTTTGACCAGCAAGGCTTTCAGTGCGTCAAAGTCATTGTCGAGATCAACCGACAGCAACTCCATGACCGCATGTTTGGCAAGCGGCGCCGGCAGTTCGATATCCGTCCCTAAAATCTCATCGACGACTTCTTTAAATTTCGCCGGATGCGCCGTACACAAGAACAGACCGGTTTCGCCCGGTTGCAGTTGCTCGTTGAGTACGCGGTACGCAATCGCGCCGTGTGGTTCACACAAATAGCCGAGCGCATTGAGCTCTTGCACCGATTGCGCACTTTCGTGGTCAAGCACCGCCCCTTTGCCCAATGTTTCCAGGCCCCAATCTTTCAGGCGGCATAGCTCTTCAATGCGTGGCCAGTTGTTTGGCTGACTCACATCCATTGCATTTGACGTGGTCGCGACCGTCGGTTTCGGATCCCATTGACCGGTTTCCAGATAACGAGGCACCGTATCGTTGGCGTTCGTTGCGGCAATGAACCGTTTGATCGGCAGACCCAGCGCTTTGGCCAGCAGGCCCGCCGTCAGGTTACCAAAGTTACCACTCGGGACCGAGATCACCAGATTCTCGCGCTCTGCCTTGCTCATCTGCGATGCTGCTTCAAAGTAGTAACAGATTTGCGCCATCAGGCGGCTGATATTGATCGAGTTCGCAGAGTTGAGGCCGATCTGCTGACGCAGCTCAGCGTCATCAAACGCTTTTTTCACTAGCGCCTGACAAGCATCGAAGTCGCCATTGATGGCCACAGTATGAATATTTTGACCCAGCGTGCAGAACAGCTTCTCTTGCAATGGGCTGATCTTGCCTTTCGGATACAGAATCACCACGTTGATGTCTTCCATGCCGTAGAAGGCGTGGGCCACCGCCGCACCGGTATCGCCCGATGTTGCGGTCAGAATGGTGATTTTACCGCCGTTCGACACCGCTGCCAGAGATTGGGCCATAAAGCGCCCCCCGAAGTCTTTAAACGCCAGGGTTGGACCGTGGAACAGCTCCAGCGCATAGACGCCATCTTTGACTGACTGAATCGGCGCAGGGAATTGGAATGCCGCATCCACCATCGCATTCACTTTGTCTTCCGGTAGCTCATCGCCAATCAGCGCAGACAGAATCTTGGTGCTGCGAGAGACGAAATCTTCCGCCAGCAGCGCATCAATATCGTCAAACTTGGGTAATTCCGACGGGAAAAACAGACCTTGGTTGCGGCCTAACCCTTGGCGCACGGCTTGGCCAAAGGAGACTTGTTCATCATTTTCTTTTATGTTGTAAAGCTTCATAGCTCACTTCCTGTAACTTTCGAACCGTTCTTGTCGAGGCGACAAATGTGCACGAATCCTTCTTCATTTTGGACGTAGTTTTGTTCAAGCCAACGAGCGACACGCTCTGCGACATCTTTATCTTTGCATACGCTAAACAGCGTTGGACCACTGCCTGATATCCCGGTCGCCAGTGCCCCTGCAGACGCCGCGTATTTACGCGCATCGGCAAAGCCCGGCAGCAGTTTCTCACGATATGGTTCTGCGATCACGTCTTTGATCATCTTCGCCGCCAGCTCCGGCTGGTTGGTATGACACGCATGAATAAAGCCCGCCAGATAACGGCCGTGTGCGATGATGTCCTGACGACGATATTGCGACGGCAGAATCGCACGTGCTTCCGCGGTCGAGACTTTGATGCCCGGATACGCCATCACCCAGTACCACTCATCAAAACAAGGCACTTCCTGGCTGATGATACCGAGCTCTTCCAACATCAGTTGCACGCCGCCCAAATAGCATGGCGCCACGTTGTCGTAATGCACACCGCCGGAAATTTTACCTTCCATTTCTCCCATCAGTGCCAGCAACTCAGTGTCGTTCAGCGGTTGGCCATGGAAACGGTTCAGTGCATCGAGTGCAGCCACAATCGAGCAGGCACTGGAACCCAGTCCTGAGCCGATCGGCATGTTTTTCTCCAGCGTCATGTCCAGCGGTTTGAGGGCAATCTGCTTTTTATCCAGCTCGCGCGCAAACACGGTCCAACAGTCGTACACGATGTTTTCTTTGGGATCCGTGGGCAGCTTAGAGACGAAGCTGCCCGCTGTTTTCAGTGTGAATGGTTCGCTGCCCGACTTGACCTGCACGCGGTCACCCAACAGAGTGCCGTCGACTGGGGACACCGCGGCCCCCAGCACATCGAACCCCACACTGACGTTACCAATGGATGCCGGCGCATAAACAACGACACTCATATCACTTGAACTCATGGATTAAACCCCTAATTTCCAGCCTAACGTACGCATCACATCCGCGAATACGCCTGCGGCAGTTACTTCTGTCCCGGCGCCATAACCGCGCAGCACCAGAGGAATTGGTTGATAGTAGCGGCTGTAGAACGCCAGCGCGTTCTCGCCATCTTTAATTTTGAACATTGGGTCATTTTCATCGACCATCGCCAGACGCACGCGGCATTGACCATCGGCAATTTCACCCACGTAGCGCAGGACCTTGCCCTCTTGAGCCGCTTGATCGCCCAAGGACTTAAAGTACGCATCGGCCTGTGGCAGACGTGCCATAAACTCATCCACACTGCCCGACGCATCAAAACCCGGTGGCAGTGCCTGTTCCACGATCACGTCGTCTAGTTCTAACACCATGCCCGATTCACGCGCCAAGATCAGCAGCTTACGTGCCACATCCATGCCCGACAGGTCATCGCGCGGATCCGGTTCCGTAAAGCCTTTGTCTTTGGCAACCGAGGTCGCTTGGCTGAACGACAGCCCTTCATCGAGTTTGCCGAAGATAAACGACAGTGAACCCGACAAAATACCGTTGAATTTTTCCAGCTCATCGCCTGCGGCAATGAGGTTTTGCAGGTTCTCAATCACCGGCAAACCCGCACCAACAGTTGTTTCATACATCAGCTTACGGCGAGAGTGACGCGCCACTTCACGCAACTGGTAGTAATACGCCATGCTGGCGGTGTTGGCTTTCTTGTTGGGGGTAACCACATGGAAACCCGCGGCCAAGAAATCGGCGTATTGACGCGCGATGTCATCGCTTGACGTGCAGTCCACCAACACCGGGTTAATGATGTGGTTGCGTTGTACAAGAGCAATCAAACGCGCCAAAGAGAACTCTTCGGTGGCAGCGGTCATGCGATCGCGCCAGTGATCTAGCGGCAGGCCTTCGCTATCAAGCAGTAACCCTTTGCTGTTGGCAAGGCCACATACGCGGATCACGATGCCTTTATCGGCCAGTTTGCTTTGTTGACGGTGGATCTGATCGACCAGCTCACCGCCCACACCACCCACGCCGACCACAAACACATCAAGGAAGTGTTTGGAATTGAAGAGGTTCTCGTGACACGCTTTGATCGCCGAAGAGACTTTGTCTTCTGGGATCACCGCGGAGATCGCGCGCTCAGATGAGCCCTGCGCAATCGCAACAATGTTGACGTGCGCTTCGGTCAGTGATGCAAAGAACTGCGATGCAACGCCACGCGAAGTTCGCATTCCATCGCCCACCAACGTGATGATCGATAGATCTTCCATGAACTCAACCGGCTCGAGCAGGCCATCTTTGAGTTCAAGCTCAAAGGTTTCCGCCAACGCTTGTTGCGCCAGTTGTTTGTGCTCTGCTTCAATACAGAAGCTGATGCTGTATTCCGACGACGACTGTGTAATCAGCACAATGGAGACGCCCGCAGCGGACATGGAGCCAAACACGCGGCTGGCCATCCCGACCATGCCTTTCATGCCTGGGCCAGACACGTTCACCATGGTCAGGTTGTTGAGCGTGGTGATGCCTTTGATGGCCAGCTTATCTTCGCCGGTATCTTGGCCAATCAGTGTGCCTGGGCCTTGTGGATTGAAGCTGTTTTTAATTAAGCAGGGAATGTGGAATTGAGCAATCGGCGCGATGGTTTTCGGATGCAGAACGGACGCACCGAAATACGAGAGTTCCATCGCTTCTTGATAACTGAGGGATTTCAGCAGGCGCGCATCGTCTACCAAACGCGGGTCACAGTTGTAGACGCCATCCACATCGGTCCAGATTTCGCAGCACTCGGCGCGCAGACACGCGGCCAAAACCGCCGCTGAATAGTCGGAACCGTTGCGGCCAAGGCAAACGAGCTCGCCTTTTTTGTTCCCCGCGGTAAAGCCCGGCATGATGTTGACGTGATGCGCTGGCAGTGGATTTTGCTTGAACAGCTGTGTCGACGCATCGACATCCACCATGGCTTCTAAGTAATCGCCTTTGGCCAGTAAGTACTTCACGGGATCAATCAGGTTGGCAGCCAGCCCTTTGGCTTCCATCACCGCTTTCATCAGTTGAATGGAAATACGTTCCCCTTTACTGATGATGCGCGCATTCACGTTGTCGGGACACATGCCCAGCAAGCTAATGCCGTGCACGTACTGACGCAGTTTCGACATCGACGTACGCACTTGGTTGTCAAAACCGCTGCCGTCCAGATGGGGCAACACCGCTTTGATCGCGTCAAACAGCGCTTGGAATGATGCTTCCAGCTCGGCGATCTGTAATTCCGCCTCACCATTGCGCAGTGCATTCTCAATCACAGCCACTAACTTATTGGTTGTTTTCCCTGGCGCGGACAGTACAACGGCCACTTCTTCCTGCTGTGCATTGTTGGCAATGATGTCAGCCGCTCTTAAAAAACGGTCAGCATCTGCTAACGATGAACCTCCAAACTTTAATACTCGCATCCCTTCCTCCAAACTCTCTGAAAATTGGTATAAAAAAAGGCCTGTATCGGTTGGGATACAGGCCTTTTTTGTGAATTTTTTACGCTCAGCAGCCTGCCCCAACATGCGTCATGTCGGTAATAATAATGGTCGTGGTCATTACTACTAGGCTGTTATTAATCATAGGAATCTTGCGTAACTCGTGTGTTTGCGTGCCTTTACGTTTAACCCATTTTTGCGCAAAGAGTCAACGAAAAATTTGTTTTTTTTCGCTTCTCTTTCAATTCTTACGTCTAAATCGCTAAATCATCAGGATTCATATGCTAGGGTGACACACAGATAACCGAACCATCATTCCGACATAACCAATCGCTATAACAATTTGAGCAGCAACCGGTGATATTTTGTGCTTAAATTGGGGTTGCCGCAGTGGAAAGCGAACACCCAATCATCACAACAAGGAGGGTATCATGAAGCACATTCTTGGTATGGTATGCCTCGTGATGGGTTGTGCCGCGCACGCCGTAGAACTCCCCGCCTTGCCTTCCGAACAAAACCGGTCTTCACACAGTATGTTCTTGTACAGCGAACCGGGTAATCAGGGCTTTGACAGTTGGGTGGTCGATGGCGGGTACATGTATAACGTATTTCGCAATGTGGATTTATATGTCGGCGCACGCGTCAACTCATCGATAAACGGCGGCGAAAATGGGTTTCTCAGTGGCGTCAGCTACAAGGTGAGCGAGCGCTTCTCACTCAAAAGCACCCTCTATTCGGTGAACAAACTTAGCGAAGACAATAAACGCGTTGACGTCTTGTCGGCCGAAGTCTCCAGCCGCTTGCACCTCACCGAAAATCTCGATTTGCACGCCACTCTCGACTATCAGGAGTGGCAGCAAGGCATCGAGTTCGGTCTCGGCTTTCGGTTCTAACTCAGCGTCAGCTCAACAGGCGACAGGAGAACCCCATTCCAGTCGGCGTAGAGGTAATCGCCCGGCTGAATCATCTGGTTATGAATCGTCAATGTGACATTGACATCCCCCGCACCGCGCTTCTCTGTTTTGAACGGGCAAGCCCCCAGCGCTTTAATGCCGAGATCCATCTGGGACATCGCCACCACATCGCGCACCGCACCATTGATGATCACGCCTTCCCATTCATTCTCAATGGCGGAAATGGCAATTTGGTCGCCCATCAGCGCTTTTTGGCAAGAGCCATGACCATCGACCACCAACACTTTTCCTTTGCCGTTTTGGCTGAGTATTTCTTTCACTTTCGAATTGTCGTGATAACAGCGTACGGTGACGATTTGTCCCCAGAAGGCACTGCGCATACCGAAATTTTGTAACGGTAGCTCCAACAATGTCACTTGCGATTCATATTGATCACAAATATCCGGTGTAATATCTCTCATCATTCCTCCATGATTCTTGTTGTGCTTGTTATTTAAGTTTTTCTTGTAACGAGCCTAACGACACCGCCCTCCCGTCAATACAAGAGTGCAACATCAGCTCATCGTTCATAACGTAATAAATCGCATTCTGGTCAAAGTCTCTGGCCAGCTGCAGCGCCGTGTCTAAAGGCATGACCACGGCAAAACTCTCTTCAAACCAGTCGAAATGGTCATCTCCGACCACCACTTCAGACCAATCATAATTCATCAACTTCTGTTGTAAACGTTGATTATTTACGCAATTCTCATTATTCGACAACCTTTGGCTTTTCGGGTTCCATGCCGTGATGATGGCGAACGATCGCTTGCGCAACGGGGATTCAAAGGCAAATCGGACACGGGAGTAGGCTTGCCACAGTTTTTTATCTATCGTCATTGTTCTCGTATTTTTACAACTCGTTATTACTATTCATATCTGTTACATTCCAACTCTTGATGTAAATCAACAAAGTTGTTGGAATTAACAACAGGCCGTTGTTAGCATGCTGTTAACATTATAGAATTCGCTGCAAAGCCTAGTAGAACTGTCGAGGTATTGGATCTCAATCGCTAGTGTTATCCATGGATGGCGGGCAATCAAAGTCGAGACTTTGTCTAAAAACTTTGGTTTATTATCAACATAATTTTACTTGTATGTTATGTTTTTGCCTAGAATGAGTTCTATTAGCACATTTTTTTCACAAGTTTAGGTACCGCCAATGCAAACCCCGCAGATTCTAATCGTTGAAGACGAGCAGGTAACTCGTAACACTCTTAAGAGTATTTTTGAAGCAGAGGGATACGCTGTTTTTGAGGCCAGTAACGGTGAAGAGATGCACCATGTGCTGTCCGACAACCCAATCAATTTGGTGATCATGGATATCAACCTGCCAGGTAAAAACGGCTTGCTGCTGGCTCGCGAACTTCGCGAACAAGCAGATGTAGCGCTGATGTTCCTGACTGGTCGCGACAATGAAGTAGACAAGATTCTGGGTCTGGAAATCGGTGCAGATGATTACATCACGAAGCCATTTAACCCACGTGAACTCACCATTCGTGCACGTAACCTGCTTAGCCGTTCAATGAACGCAAGCACAACACACGAAGAGAAACGTTCTGTTGAGAAATACGAATTCAACGGTTGGGTACTGGACATCAACAGTCGTTCACTGGTTAGCCCTGACGGCGACAGCTACAAGCTGCCGCGTTCAGAGTTCCGTGCACTACTGCACTTCTGTGAAAACCCAGGCAAGATCCAGACTCGTGCGGATCTGCTGAAGAAAATGACTGGCCGTGAGCTCAAACCTCATGACCGCACCGTAGACGTGACCATTCGCCGCATTCGTAAACACTTCGAATCTGTGTCTGGCACACCGGAAATCATCGCAACGATTCACGGCGAAGGTTACCGTTTCTGTGGTGATCTGGAAGAGTAATTTTCCAAATCAACGAACACAAAAAAGCCTCTGCATGCAGAGGCTTTTTTATGCTTTACCGATCAGTACACTTTGTCGATCGTGACTTTGTGTTCTACCAGCCAAGTTTCGCCTTGGCTGTCACTTAAGCCCAACGCCACGCTGACTGGCTTGTTCAGATCGATTTCAATGTCACTCTGGAACACCACTTCCCACATGTTTTCACTTTGGGTACGCAGTTCCACGTCATCACCGTCAATGGTCCACATCTCATCGCCCTGCTTAATCACCACCATGCTGACATTCAGATCCGCCGGAAGCTGACCGGACGTTTCCAGCGTCAAGGTGCCGTTGAGATTCTGCGAATCAACATCCTCTCCGACCTTAGGCATTTGATCGGTCCAGAGGTTACTTTTGAGCTGAATCGCCGTGTCTGAGAACATGGCCAAATTGCTGTGCTGCCAGTTGACGGTATGCGTCGCACACGCGGCCAAAACTGTACTCGCTAAAACCAAAAGCCACTTTTTCATGTTATTTCCTCTGCGCTAACCACTGTTTCAGCACCAGAATATCATTCTGGTATTCATTTTTAATTTCATCGACCCAATCGGTGATGTTTTCCCACCATGCCGGCGCATCCGGCGATTGCGCTTTCTGGGCCACACTCTGAATGTGTTTCAAACCAATCGAGCCTGCCGCCCCTTTAATTTTGTGCGCTTCCGACGCAATCCCCGCCTGATCTTTGGCCACCATATTGGAATCAAGAACCTCGATATAGCTTGGCATCATCTCGGCAAACATTTCAATACTGTCGAGCACCGGCTGCGGCCCCACAATGTCAATGTAGGACTCCAACATGGGCAAATCGAGTAAACGTTGATACAACTCATCTTGCGCATCCAGCAGCTCTGGCTGCGGCGAAATGGCCTGCACACTCGGTTTGTCGATGTGATGCACCACCTTGTTAATCACATCCTGCACGGCTTGTACGGACAGCGGTTTGCTGATCACATCATCCATGCCTTTACGTTGATATTCGCCTTTGTCTTTCAGCACGTTGGCCGTCAAAGCCACCAATGGCGGCAGATGCGGATACGTGTCTCGGTAGTACTGAGCAATGTCAAAGCCGGTCATGTCCGGCAATTGAATATCGAGGAACACCAAATCGTATTGATCCGGTTCGAATACGGCTTTGGCCTCTTCCCCGGTCATCGCGACCGACACGGTATGACCTAAGCTTTCCAGCAGCGAGCGAGCCACGGTGACGTTGAGTTCAATATCTTCCACCATAAAGATATTTAAGCTCTGTTGCTGTATAGGTTGCGGCTCAGCCACGCTCGCGTGTGACAATGGCACGCATATGGTGACGGTGAAGGTGCTGCCAAATCCCTCTTCACTGCTAACACTGATGTCGCCGCCCATCAGATTGATCAACTGGCGAGACACCGCCAGCCCAATGCCGGTGCCGACCGCGTGTAAGTTATCTTTGCCTGATTTAACCTGATAATACATGGCGAAGATCTTATCGAGCTCCGATTCTGGAATGCCGATCCCGGTATCTTCAATGTCCATCACGATATTGGCGAAATCCCCCTCAACCTCAGCGCTGACCGACATCACCACGCCCCCTTCTTTGGTGAATTTCATCGCGTTGCTGATCAAGTTCCACAGCACCTGACGCAGGCGCGTCGCATCCACTTCCACCAGCGCTGGTAAATCCGTCAACCGTTCGAGATCAAAACGCAGTCCTTTCTGCTCGGCCATCAACGCCGAGAGGCTTTCGAGCTCAGCAACAAACTCCTCGAAATTGAGCGGCGCCGGGAATAACTCCAGTTTGCGACGGTCAAATTTATCCATGTCGATGATGTCGTTGAAGATATTGCCCAGCGTCACCGCACTGACATTGATGGTCTGCATGTGTTTACGCTGCTCGGGATCAAGCTGGGTATCCAGCAGCATACGGCTTAGCCCCACAATGCCGTTGAGCGGGGTACGCAATTCATGGCTGATGGTCGAAATAAAGGTAGTTTTGTCACGGCTGGCTTTTTCCAAAGACTCTTCATGACGCTTACGTTCCGTGATATCGCGCCCAAAGCCCACCAAGCCCAAATGACGACCATCTTTGCTGTAAAATGGCACTTTGCGCAGCTCGAAATAACTTTTACGCCCATCCGGGTATTCCAGCCACTGCTCATACGTGAGCGAACGGTTGTTATCAAACACTTGCTGGTCGGTTTCAACGATCGACTGCGCGATCTCTTTGCGATACACATCCCATGGCGTCAACCCAACCAGATCACTTTCGCGCTTGCCGGTCAGCTCTTCCATGGCGCGGTTACAGCCGGAGAATTCACATTTGGAGTTGCGGTAGTAGATCAGATCCGGTGACGCATCGATGAACGAGCGCAGCAGCGCAGTCCGTTCTGCCAATTCAACCTGGGTTTTTTCACGCTGATAGACTTCGTTCTCCAGATCCACCATCGCCTCTTCACGCGCTTCTTCGGCTTTGATCCGCTCTTCAATTTCTTGATTGAGCTTGACGATGTTCTGTTGCAGCTTCTGATTGAGTTCCTGATCGCGTGATCGCATGTCCTTGAGCTTAGAGACCAGTTTGGACAAGCGTTGACGTGACTCTTCCAACTGATCGACCACCACCGACAGGAAATAGACCGCCCAGGGCGTGATCAACAAGCCAAAAAACACCGAGCGAACAATATCAATGTCGTCGACAAAACCTTTCAGCGCCAGCGTGATGCCAACTTGCACTACCACGGCCAAAGCCACTAAGGCCAGCGCCAGCAAAATTGAAAAACGGAGGATGCCCAGCTTGACCAGCAGATCGACATAATACTGGGCGAGATTTTTCATGGGTTTCATGCAAAGCTCCAGGATAAACGTTGGCGTTAGTCTAGCGTGTTTGGCCTATGAACGTCAGCCATAACCGTGATAAGTCGTGGATGAATCCCCCCACGCATGCTCAAAGTGAGATGGGGTGCACGCTGGTTTGATTGCGGCCATTGGCTTTGGCTTGATACAGCGCGCTGTCGGCCCAAGCCAACATGGTTTCTGGGGTATCCTCGGGTTGAGGAATGCAGGTCACCACACCAATACTGATGGTGATATAAGGCGACACAGTAGAACTCTGGTGCGGGATCGCGAGTTCTGCCAAACGATCGTGAATGCGCTGCGCCACCAATTGAACGCCCGCCAACTCGGTGTTGGGCAAAATGATGGCAAACTCTTCCCCACCATATCGGGCGACGCAATCGGACGAACGGTTAATCACGTCATTGAACGCTTGCGCCACCAAGCGAAGAATATCGTCCCCTTGTAAGTGGCCATAGCGATCGTTGTACCCTTTAAAGTAATCGACATCGCACAGCATCACGCTCAGTGGACGCTTTTCACGGGCATGTAGGTGCCACAGCGCTTGCATCTGCGCATCAAAACGGCGTCGGTTTGCCACTTGCGTCAAGCTATCTAAGTAACTCAACCGCTCTAACTCTTGGTTGGCCGCTTCCAGTTTTTGCGTGCTGAGATAGCGCTCCGACACATCTCGCGCCATGATCAGCACGCCTCGCGTCCCGGAAATGGGATCACGAAAAGGCGATTTCACCACGTCGTACCACACTTGACGCCCGTTGGCATAGTCCACTTTATCCAGATAACGCAGCGAGTGGCCACTTTCCAGCACGCTGCTGTCGGTTTCCGACAAACGGGCATACACACTTTCTGGCACCACATCTTGCAAGCGCTTGCCGATCAATTCACGCACATCATGCAGCCCCAGCGCGTCAATAAACGGTTCATTACACGCTTGATAAACCATGTTCTCGTTGAAAATGCCGATGGAATCGGGGCTGGCATCCAGAATGCTTTGCAAAATCGTATCGCGCTGCGCCAGTGCCACTTCCGTGTCTTTGCGCTTTTCCATTTCATCACGCAGATTGCGCTCAATGTTGTGCCAGTCCGTCACATCATGACTGATACCCAACACGCCCAAGTTCTCGCCACTGGGCGACATCAGCACCGTTTGATGGGTTTCCAGCAGACAACTGCGCCCATCCGGTGTGGTGGTCCAGCGCTGCTGACTGGCGCGCCCTTTCATCACACCGGAAAATGCTTCACTGCCTTCGGCTTCACGGCCATGCCAGAATTGATCAAACGCGCGGTTGGTGGTGATGCGTTGCCCATCTAAGTCTTTGACGTAAATCAGTTCCGACAGAGAATCGAAGGCGGTTTTAGAAATGGTCAACGTATTGAGTTCGTGGTGATGTTCAGAGGCAGCATGGTGGTAAGCGACCGCATTGACCAGCCAGACTTGCTGGCCACGATAATGGGTCGCGCGCGCGGTCAGTTCAATTTTGTGTTCACCGCCACTGGACAGTGGCCAGTCAATCACCGCCGCAACATGTGTTTCAGCGCAGCCCGCAACGGTTTGCAGCAGCGATTCTAGCGCCTGCGTTGGTAATGTATGAGGAAAGAAAAAATTTTTGCCCACGCGGCGAATGCCAAACAGCGAGAACGCGGCTAAATTGGCAAACACCAATTCGCCTTTTTGTGCTTGAAATAGCAGCAGCGCCGCCGGTGAACTGGCCATCAGCAACACCAAATGCCGCTGCAAACGACGATACAGATAGAGGAAACCGGCGCCGATCACGGCGATCAGCGAGACAAACCATCCCCAGTGTTCCATAAATCCTGTCGCTGCCCACTGCAGTTGATCCATGCTGATGAAAACCTTCAAACACTACCGTTTATTGAGAGGGCAAAAGATAACAGTTTCTCTCGGTTTGATCCGCAACTATTCGATTGAGTGATATTGAAATGGCCGTGCGATGAAGGATCCTTGAGCGCCGTCACGATCCAGTCGGCGTCCAATCTCCGTCATCGCCAGCCAGCGGTTCTCACACCACAACGGTGACAGCAGGGTTGGCCGACGTGCCGACGAAGCCACGCGATGAAAGACCACCTCTGGCGGTGTGCGCTGAATCATTTCACACGCAATCGCGACGTATTCGTCTAACGTCGGCGCTTCCAATTTGCCCGCACGCCATGCTTTGGCCATGGTGCTGCCTTCGACAATGTGCAGACCGTGCAATTTGATGCCGTCAGTGCCCACGGCAAGCACTTGCTCTAAAGTGGCGAGATTGTCGTCTCGCCCCTCTTTTGGTAGCCCGACGATCAGGTGCGTACAAACCTTGATACCTAGCGCGCGGGCTCGACGAGTGATTTCAGCGTAACAGGCAAAATCGTGGCCGCGGTTGATGCGTTTGAGTGTTTGGTCGTTGGCCGTTTGCAGCCCCAATTCAAGCCAAATCTCAAACCCTTGCTGCGCGTATTCAGCCAGCAGTTCCAACACGGCATCCGGCACACAGTCCGGGCGCGTTCCAACACACAAGCCGACAATATCCGCCGCTTTGAGCGCCTGTTCATACATCGATTTCAGCACCTGAACCTCGGCATAGGTACTGGTATAAGCCTGAAAATAGGCCAGATATTTCTTCGCCCGCTGCACTTCACCCGCGCGATCGGTCAGCTGGTCTTCAATGCTTTTGGCCTGGCTCGCTTCATCGGCAAACGACGCCACATTGCAAAAAGTACAACCGCCGCGGCCAATGGTGCCATCGCGATTCGGGCAACTGAATCCGCCATGTAAGGTCAACTTATGTACACGCACTCCGTAGCGGCGCTGGAGATCTTGTCCAATCGTGTTCACTAACTCATGTAACTGCATGGCGACACCCAAATAAATACAAATAATTCTCAATTACAAAATGTAATTAAATTACATAATTACACTATTTAGTCACAAATTTTAGGTGTATGAAACGCAGACATCTCTAACCAAAATCAATAAACATTCATAAAAACAGCATTTAACCCTTAATGTTTTACAAATGTTAAACAAGTTATGCATTTGCAAACAAAAAAAGCCCGTAAAAATCGCCTACTTTTCGTTGCATTTTTGCACAACAAAATTGTAGGATACTTACAGTTTTGCGCTGTTTTTTGATTATTTTATTACAAGAAACGCTGCGAAACGTCGGTGATATTCCGCTCCTACCTATATAAACCACTACAAAAGTGGCCTGACAAAAGGGATATCACTAAGGATTGTTTTTCTCACAAAATTTTTCCTGTGAGAGACGGAAAGGAAGCGAACCCGCCACCACTGGCAGGTTTAGATTCATAACAATAAGGACAGGATACAGCGCTGGGGCTTGCCTTGGCTTGCTTGTGTCCGCTTGAACTGGAAGGATGTATCTATGGTAGATCGAGAGCAACGTTCGCGAGGTCTTTACACGCCGGAACTCGAGCATGATGCTTGTGGTATCGGTTTTGTTGCCCACCTCAAGAACCGCAAATCTCACCAAGTTGTGACTCAAGCACTGGATATGCTGGCACGCATGGAGCACCGCGGTGGTCAAGGTTGTGACCCTTGCAGTGGCGACGGCGCGGGTATTCTGCTGCAAAAACCACACGAATTTCTATTGGAAGAAGCCGTAAAGCTGGGCATCAAATTGCCAGCATTCGATAAATACGGCGTCGGTGTGGTGCTGTTTCCCCAAGATGAGCACAAACGCGCGCAATGTCGCGATATTTTAGAACGCAACGCCAAGCGTCTGGATCTGGACGTGATTGGTTACCGCGTATTGCCAACCGACAACAGCATGCTGGGTGCAGATCCGTTAAGCACCGAGCCTCAATTTGAGCACGTATTTATTTCCGGCGGTCCGGGCATGAGTGCCGACGAGCTGGAACGTAAACTGTACGTCTTGCGTAATTACACCGTCCGCGTTTGTCTCGAAAGCGTGTCGAACATCGGTGATGACTTCTACATCAACTCGCTGTCGTACAAAACGCTGGTCTACAAAGGCCAGTTGACGACCGAGCAAGTACCACAATATTTCCTAGATCTACAGAATCCGACCATGGTGACGGCGCTGGCGTTGGTGCACTCACGTTTCTCCACCAACACATTCCCGAAATGGCGTCTGGCTCAGCCTTTCCGTTACATTGCGCACAACGGTGAAATCAACACGGTACGCGGCAACCTGAACTGGATGAAGGCGCGCGAGGCGATTCTGCAATCGAGTTTATTTACGCAAGCCGAAATCGACATGTTGCTGCCGGTGTGCCAAGAAGGCGCGTCTGACTCTGCCAACTTCGACATGGTGCTTGAGCTTTTGGTGCTCTCTGGCCGCAGCCTGCCACATGCCCTGATGATGATGATTCCGGAAGCGTGGCAAGAAAACAAAGCCATGGATCCGAAACGTCGTGCGTTCTACCAATACCACGCCAACGTGATGGAACCGTGGGATGGCCCAGCCTCGGTCTGCTTTACCGATGGCGTGCAAGTGGGTGCGACGCTAGACCGCAACGGCCTGCGTCCGTCTCGCTACACCGTGACGAAAGACGACTTCCTCATCATGGCGTCCGAGTCGGGCGTGGTGGAAATTGCACCGGAAAACGTTGAATACCGTGGCCGTTTGCAACCGGGTCGTATCTTTGTGGCCGATTTAGAACAAGGCCGCATCATTTCGGATGAAGAAGTGAAAGATGGCATTGCCAACGCCCAGCCCTATGAACAATGGGTAGAAGAAAACCTGCTGAGCCTGAAGAAGCTGCCGGATGCCGATAACGTGCACAGCCAGCCTTCGCCAGAACGTCTGCTGCATCGTCAGCAAGCCTTTGGAGTCAGCAGCGAAGAAGTGAACGACATCATTCTGACACTGGCGCAAACCGGTTATGAACCGCTCGGGTCGATGGGCGCCGACTGGCCTGTGGCCGTGCTGTCGCACCAGTCCCAGCATCTGTCGAACTACTTCAAGCAGCTGTTTGCTCAGGTGACCAACCCACCGATCGACCCGATTCGTGAACGCATGGTGATGTCACTCAACACCTACATCGGCCGCGATCAAAACCTGCTCGCTGAAACGCCTGCGCACTGCCGTAAAGTGGAACTTGAATCGCCCGTGATTTCCAACGCTGAGCTGGAAAAACTGCGCGCGATCGATAACGAACACCTGCAAGCCAAAACGCTGGATATCGTATTCCAGGCCAGCGGCGAACCGGGCAAACTCGAACGCGCGCTAAAACGCATCTGTCAATACGCAGAAGACGCGGTCATCGACGGTTACTCGATCATTCTACTGACCGATCGCGCAGTGAACTCCAACCACGCTGCGATTCCTGCCATGCTGGCTGTGGGCGCAGTGCACCATCACTTAATCCGCAAAGGTCTGCGCTCGAAGTGTGGCATTGTGGTTGAAACTGGGGATGCGCGTGAAACGCACCACTTCGCGACCCTAGTCGGTTACGGGGCCAACGCAGTCAACCCATATCTGGTCACAGAGACCATTTTCGATCTGAAACGCCGCAACAAACTGGATGCCGAGATTCCGGTCGACAAATACTTCGAAAACTACCGCAAAGGCATCAATGCTGGCCTGCTAAAAATCTTCTCAAAAATGGGGATTTCAACCCTGCAGTCCTACCATGGTGCGCAAATTTTTGAAGCGCTGGGGATCAGCAAAGCGGTGGTCGATAAATACTTTACCGGCACCATCACCCGCATTCAGGGCATGACGCTGGATGACATCGCCAAAGAAGTGGGCGTGCGTCACCGCATCGGTTACCCAACGCGTGAAATCCCGCTGCAAGTGCTGGATGTCGGCGGTGTGTATCAGTGGAAACAACGGGGTGAAAAACACCTGTTCAACCCAGAAACGATCCACCTGCTGCAACACTCGACGCGCAACAAAGACTTTGAAGAGTTCAAGAAGTACGCCGCAGAAGTCGACAGCCAAGGCGACAAAGCCGTTACTCTGCGCAGTCAGCTCGACTTTGTGAAAAATCCGGCCGGCTCGATTCCAATTGAAGAAGTGGAGTCAATTGACAGCATCGTTAAACGCTTTGCCACGGGCGCAATGTCGTTTGGTTCGATTTCTTACGAAGCGCACTCCACATTGGCAGTTGCGATGAACCGTCTGGGCGCGAAATCAAACTCGGGTGAAGGCGGCGAAGATCCAATGCGCTTCCTGCCAAAAGAGAATGGCGACTGGGAACGTTCGGCGATCAAACAGGTGGCGTCTGGCCGCTTTGGGGTGACGTCGTATTATCTGACCAACTCGGAAGAGATTCAGATCAAGATGGCGCAAGGCGCGAAACCGGGTGAAGGCGGTCAATTGCCGGGCGATAAAGTCGATGACTGGATCGGCGCAACGCGTCACTCAACCCCGGGGGTCGGCCTGATTTCGCCACCACCGCACCACGACATCTACTCCATTGAAGACTTGGCGCAGCTGATCTTTGACCTGAAAAACGCCAACCGCAAAGGCCGCGTGAACGTCAAACTGGTCTCGGAAGCGGGTGTTGGCACCATCGCATCTGGCGTCGCCAAAGCGAAAGCGGATGTGGTCCTGATTGCTGGCCACGATGGTGGCACGGGCGCATCTCCGGTGTCGTCGATTCGTCACACGGGTCTGCCGTGGGAACTAGGTCTGGCTGAAACGCATCAAACCCTGCTGAAAAACGGCCTGCGCAACCGCATCGTCGTGCAAGCCGATGGTCAGATGAAAACCCCACGCGATATCGCGATTGCGACGCTGCTGGGCGCTGAAGAATGGGGCGTGGCTACCGCCGCACTGGTGGTTGAAGGCTGTATCATGATGCGTAAGTGTCATAAGAACACCTGCCCGGTCGGCATTGCGACACAAAACAAAACGCTACGTGAACGCTTTGACGGCCGCGTCGATGACGTGGTGACCTTCTTCCAATACATGGCGCAAGGTCTGCGTGAAATCATGGCAGAGCTGGGTTTCCGCACCATCAATGAGATGGTGGGTCAGGCGCACAAACTGAAACTGCGCGACGATGTTGGCCATTGGAAATACAAAAATCTGGATCTGTCTCCGGTACTGTTCCTTGAGCCGCCGCGTGAAGCCGATGGCATCTACTGTCAAACGCAGCAGAACCATAATCTGGAAAGCGTGCTGGATCGCCAGTTGATCGAGGTCGCTAAACCGGCGCTGGAGAAAGGTGAAGCGGTGCAAGCACAATTCCCGATCATCAACACCGACCGCAGCACTGGCACCATGCTGTCGAACGAAATCTCCAAAGTCTACCAAGACCAAGGTCTACCGCAGCCAATGCAGGTCAAGTTCAACGGCAGCGCCGGACAATCGTTTGGCGCATTCTTGGCCAAAGGCGTGACATTTGAAGTGGAAGGTGATGCGAACGACTACTGGGGTAAAGGGTTATCCGGCGGCACGCTGGTGCTCTACCCGAACCGCGATTCCAGCCTGATTGCCGAAGACAACATCGTGGTCGGAAACGTCTGTTTCTACGGTGCGACGTCTGGCGAATCTTACATTCGTGGCCTGGCGGGCGAGCGTTTCTGTGTCCGTAACTCCGGCGCCAAAGTCGTGGTTGAAGGCGTGGGCGACCATGGCTGTGAATACATGACGGGCGGCGTGGCCGTGATCCTTGGCGCAACCGGTCGCAACTTTGCGGCAGGCATGAGCGGCGGAACCGCCTATGTCTGGAATAAGTCGGGTGACTTCGAATCAAAACTCAACCCTGAACTGGTGGATCTCGATCCAATTGAAGCAGAAGACAAAGCGCTGCTGAAAGCGATGCTCACCAAACACGTTCAGTTCACAGGAAGTGAAGTGGCACAGTCCTTCCTCGACAACTTTGAAGCCAGCCTTGCCGATATGGTGAAGGTGATGCCGCGTGATTACAAAGCGGTACTTCAAAAACGTCAGGAAGCAGCAGCGGCAGAAGTGGAGGCAGTGTAATGGGTAAGCCTACTGGATTTTTAGAATTTGGTCGTGAACTACCGAAGAAGATCGACCCGAAAGAACGCATCAAGAACAACAAAGAGTTTGTGTTGAACGCCGAATTTGGCAACAAGATCAACCAACAAGCGTCACGTTGTATGGATTGTGGCGTGCCGTTTTGTCATAACGGCTGCCCGATTGGCAACATCATTCCAGAGTTCAACGATGCGGTGTATCGTGAAAGCTGGGAAGAAGCGTGGCACATCCTGAGTTCAACCAACAACTTCCCGGAATTTACCGGTCGTGTGTGTCCGGCGCCGTGTGAAAGCGCGTGTGTGCTGGGCATCAATCAGGATCCGATCACCATTTGTAATATCGAAAAAACCATCGTTGAGCGCGCGTATCAAGACGGCTATGCTAAGCCCAAAACGCCGCGCACTCGCACCGGTAAATCGATCGCCATTATTGGCTCTGGCCCAGCAGGGTTAGCTGCTGCAGAGCAGCTCAACAGCGCGGGCCACACTGTGACCGTGTTTGAGCGTGATGAGAAAGTCGGCGGCCTGCTGCGTTTTGGGATTCCGGATTTCAAACTGAGCATGGATGTGATTGATCGCAAGATCAATCTGATGGCCGAAGCGGGCGTGAAATTTGAAGTCAATGCGCATGTCGGCGTCGACATCAACGCCCAGCAACTGCGTCAGGAATTCGATGCCGTGCTGCTGACGGGCGGATCCACCGTCCCACGCAACCTGCCGATTCCGGGCCGCGAGCTGAGTGGTGTGTATTTTGCGATGCAGTTCCTAGCGCAAAACAACCGCCGTGCCAACAACATGGATCTCAAAACCGACGAGATCCATGCCAAAGGTAAACACGTGGTAGTGATTGGCGGTGGTGACACCGGGTCTGACTGTGTCGGCACTTCAAACCGTCACGGCGCGGCAAGCATCACTCAGGTGGAAATCATGCCCATGCCAGCGGACAAACGTCCGGCGAACATGCCTTGGCCGCAATACCCTATGATTCTGCGTACGTCGACCTCCCACGAAGAAGGCTGCGAGCGTCATTGGAACATTCTGACCAAAGAGTTCATTGGCAACGCCAACGGTGAGGTCACCGGCCTGCGCATTGCTGATATCGTTTGGAAAGAAGCCGCAGCGGGCGAGCGTCCGAGTTTCGAAGAAGTAGCAGGCAGCGAGCGAGTGATTCCATGTGACATGGCGTTTCTGGCGATGGGCTTCCTCCATCCGGAACCGCATGGCGTCTTGGCTCAGCTCGACATCAAACTGGATGAACGCGGGAATGTGGCTACACAACACTTCGCGACCAACCAAAAAGGGGTGTTTGCTGCGGGGGATATGCGTACGGGCCAATCGTTGGTGGTTCGTTGCATCAACGAAGGTCGCGAGTCTGCGCGTGCCGTCGATGAATACCTGATGAGCAATACGCATCTCGAAGCCAAAGCCGACTCTTTGATGCTTTCAGCATAAAGGTCTATTCAACAAGGTTCTTAGAGAGTATCTCCCTAGGAACCTTGCTGTAAACACAACAAATTCCTTCCAAACAGTTCCTATTTGGCTAGCCCTCCCGCTAGCCTTTTTTCTTTGTTTCTCATCTGGCGAGATTTAAATGTTAAAAAGTCGTAACATTTAAAAACCTATCATATTGAATTTATTGATATTAATTAGAGTAATGCTTGGTAAATCGCTGACACACATGATTAATCACCAAAAACTTGACCTTTTTCACAATAAGCTATAGGTTGTGAATTCAGTGCAAATTAAACTGTCCGAAATTGTTAAATTTTTAATCAGTTTTAATTAATAATTATCTAAATAATAACAATATAAACGAATAGTTAGTCATTTACTGTCTGGATGACAGAGAAGCAAAGGGAGAATTGCAATGGCTCTATATGATCCAAGTCTTGAGAAAGACAACTGTGGATTCGGCTTGATCGCGCATATGGAAGGTCAAGCCAGTCATAAATTGGTTCGCACCGCGATTTCTGCTCTCGACCGCATGACCCACCGTGGCGGTATTGCCGCCGATGGAAAAACCGGTGATGGTTGTGGTCTTCTACTCCAAAAACCCGATACTTACTTGCGCCTGATTGCTGAAGAACAGCACTGGAAGCTGGGTAAGCAATACGCGGTTGGGATGATATTTCTTAGCCGAGATCCGGTCAAAGCGCAGTCTGCGCGCGACATCATCAATAAAGAGCTAGCGCAAGAAACACTCACGGTCTCCGGCTGGCGTACCGTGCCAACCAATACGAAGGTGCTGGGGCCGATCGCCGCAGCTTCACTACCGGATATTCAACAAGTCTTCATTTCTGCTCCCGCGGGCTGGCGTGAACGCGACATAGAACGTCGCCTATACATCGCGCGCCGCCGCATCGAAAAGCAAATCTCCGAAGACAAAGATTTCTACATCTGTTCGCTGTCGACGCAGGTTATTGTTTACAAAGGCCTGTGCATGCCAGCGGACTTACCGCGTTTTTATCTCGACTTGGCCGACCTGCGTATGGAATCGGCGATCTGTCTGTTCCACCAGCGTTTTTCAACCAACACGCAACCCCGTTGGCCATTGGCTCAGCCGTTCCGCTACTTAGCGCACAACGGTGAGATCAACACCATCGAAGGGAACCGTCAGTGGGCGCGCGCGCGTGCTTACAAATTCTCGTCGCCGCTGCTGCCAGACTTACAAACGGCTGCACCTTTTGTGAACGAAACCGGTTCAGACTCGTCCAGCCTCGATAACATGTTGGATCTGTTCCTCGCGGGCGGTATGGATATCTTCCGTGCCATGCGGATGCTGGTGCCGCCTGCGTGGCAAAACCACCCGGATATGGACGACGAACTACGCGCCTTCTACGACTTCAACTCCAAACACATGGAGCCGTGGGATGGCCCGGCGGGTATCGTGTTATCCGATGGCCGCTACGCCGCGTGTAACCTTGACCGCAACGGTCTGCGCCCTGCCCGCTACGTGATCACCAAAGATAAGCTGATCACGCTGGCCTCGGAAGTCGGTATTTGGGACTACGCCCCGGATGAAGTGGCAGAGAAAGGCCGCGTGGGTCCGGGTGAACTGCTGGTGATCGATACGCGCAAAGGCAAGTTATGGCAATCGGCCGAGATCGACAACGATCTTAAGAGCCGCCACCCCTACCGTGAGTGGATGCAAAACAACGTTTATCCATTAACCTCGTTTGCTGAACTGCCAGACAATCAGGTGGGCGAGCGCAGCTTTGATGCGGATCAGCTCAACACCTATCAAAAGCAGTTTGCAATGACCAATGAAGAAGTGGATCAAGTGCTGCGCGTCATGGCCGACATGGGTCAGGAAGCGGTTGGTTCAATGGGCGATGATACGCCGATGGCCGTCCTCTCATCGAAAGAGCGCCTGATCACGGACTACTTCCGTCAGAAATTTGCACAAGTGACCAACCCGCCGATCGATCCGCTACGTGAAAAACACGTCATGTCGCTGGCCACCAGTATCGGTCAGGAGATGAACGTTTTCTGCGAAACCGATGGTCACGCACACCGAGTCACGTTTGAATCGCCGGTGCTGCTCTACTCGGACATGCAACAGTTGCTGACCCTGAGCGATCAGCACTATCGCAATACGATCCTCGACATCAACTACGATCCGCAGGAACACGATCTCAAGCAAGCGGTCTTGGCGCTGTGCGATCAAGCCGAACAAGTGGTGCGCGAAGGCACCGTGCTAATCGTGCTGTCGGATCGTGCGCTGACCAAAGGCAAGCTGCCGATCCCAGCGGCGATGGCCGTTGGCGCCGTGCAAACGCGCCTCGTGGAATCCAACCTGCGTTGTGATGCCAACATCATCGTCGAAACCGCCACCGCGCGAGACCCGCATCAATTCGCGGTGCTGATCGGCTTTGGGGCCACGGCGGTTTACCCTTACCTCGCATATGAAGTGGTCGGTAAATTGGTCGATGACGGCGTATTGGAGAAGAGCTATCGCGATGCGATGCAAAACTACCAGTACGGCATCAACAAAGGCCTGTACAAGATTATGTCCAAAATGGGCATCTCAACCGTGGCCTCTTACCGCTGTTCACAGCTGTTTGAAGCGGTGGGTCTACATAGCGACATCGTCGAACTGTGCTTTAAAGGGGTCACCACCCGCATTCAGGGCGCCAACTTTGACGACTTCCAGCAGGACTTGTTTAACCTATCGCGCAAAGCATGGACCAAACGCAAGTCAATGGAACATGGTGGTCTGCTGAAATACGTGCACGGCGGTGAATACCACGCCTACAACCCTGATGTGGTTGGCACGCTGCAAACGGCGGTGAAATCCGGTGAAACATCAGACTACGCTCAGTTTGCCAAACAGGTGAACGAGCGTCCGGTGGCGATGCTGCGCGATTTGCTCAAACTGAAAAAATCAGACAACCCGCTGGCTCTAGAACAAATTGAGCCGACCACTGAGCTGTTCAAACGCTTTGACTCGGCCGCCATGTCTATCGGCGCACTGAGCCCGGAAGCGCACGAAGCGCTGGCGACCGCGATGAACCGAATTGGCGGTCACTCGAACTCCGGTGAAGGGGGCGAAGATCCGCGCCGTTTTGGCACCGAACGTAACTCGCGCATCAAGCAGGTCGCTTCGGGTCGTTTCGGTGTGACGCCACACTACCTGACCAACGCTGACGTGCTGCAAATCAAAGTCGCGCAAGGAGCAAAACCGGGTGAAGGCGGTCAGTTGCCGGGTCACAAAGTGACGGCGGAAATCGCGAAATTACGTTACTCCGTACAAGGCGTGACGTTGATTTCGCCGCCTCCGCACCACGATATTTACTCGATTGAAGACTTAGCCCAGCTGATCTTCGACCTAAAACAGGTCAACCCGAAAGCGCTGGTGTCGGTCAAACTGGTTTCTGAACCGGGCGTCGGCACGATCGCGACCGGTGTGGCCAAAGCTTACGCCGACCTCATCACCATTTCCGGCTATGACGGCGGCACAGCGGCGAGCCCACTGACCTCAGTAAAATACGCGGGCAGTCCTTGGGAACTGGGGCTGGCGGAAACTCAGCAAGCCTTGGTGGCGAACGGTCTGCGTCATAAGATTCGCCTGCAAGTCGATGGTGGTCTGAAAACCGGCCTCGATGTCATCAAAGGCGCGATTCTGGGTGCAGAAAGCTTTGGTTTTGGGACCGCGCCCATGGTAGCCATGGGCTGTAAATTCCTGCGCATCTGTCACCTCAATAACTGTGCAACCGGGGTGGCGACTCAGGATGAAACCCTGCGCCGAGAGTACTTCAAAGGTCTGCCTGAGATGGTGATTAACTACTTCACCGGCTTGGCTGAAGAAGTGCGTGGTTATCTAGCTGAATTAGGCGTAGAAAAACTCACCGATCTGATTGGCCGAACCGATCTGCTGGAAGCGGTACAAGGCATGACGGCGAAACAGAGCAAGCTGGATCTGTCTGGCATCCTCGAAGCACCGGTGTCACCGGAAGGTTTGCCACTGTTCTGTACTCAACCGAACACCCCGTTTGATAAAGCGGCGCTGAACCAGAAAATCGTGGATGACGCACTGGAAGCGATTGAAAACCAGTACTCAACCGAACTGTACTACGACGTGATCAACACCGACCGCTCCGTCGGGGCGCGGTTGTCGGGTGAAATCGCGAAACGCTACGGCAACGCAGGCCTCTCCGCCACGCCGATCAAAGTGGTGTTACAAGGCACTGCGGGTCAATCGTTTGGCGTATGGAACGCGGGCGGTGTCGAGCTGTACCTGACGGGCGATGCCAACGACTACGTCGGTAAAGGCATGGCGGGCGGTAAGATTGTCATCAAACCGCATCTGGGAACGGCATTTACCTGTAACGAAGCCACCATCATCGGGAACACCTGTTTGTACGGTGCTACTGGCGGCAAACTGTTTGCAGCCGGCAAAGCCGGCGAACGTTTTGGCGTGCGAAACTCTGGCACTATTGCCGTGATTGAAGGGGCCGGTGACAACGCGTGTGAATACATGACAGGCGGCATCGTGGCGATTCTGGGGGCAACTGGCGTCAACTTCGGCGCGGGGATGACGGGCGGTTTTGCTTACGTCCTTGACGAAAATGGCGATTTCCAAGGCCGCGTGAACGAGGAATCTGTCGAAGCGATTGCGCTGAACGATCTCTACATCCATCAAGAGCACCTGCGTGGCTTGATTGCAGAACATCTGGAAGAAACTGGCTCTGTTCATGCCGAACATATCTTAGCGAACTTTGATGAATGGATTCCGAAGTTCTACCTTGTTAAACCTCAGGCAGCGGACCTGCAGACTCTATTGGGTCACCAAAGCCGCAGCGCTGCTGAACTGCGCGTTCAAGCACAATAATTGGAAGGAGCCGAAGTCATGAGCCAGAACGTATACCAATTTATTGATGTCAACCGAGTGGACCCGGCAAAAAAGCCGCTCACCATTCGTAAGATTGAATTCGTAGAGATTTATGAACCGTTTACCAAACAGCAAGCCACCGCTCAGGCGGATCGCTGTCTGGATTGCGGCAACCCGTACTGTGAGTGGAAATGTCCGGTACACAACTACATTCCTCAATGGCTGAAACTGGCCAATGAGGGCCGCATTCTCGAGGCAGTGGAGTTGTCACACCAAACCAACAGCCTACCCGAAGTGTGCGGCCGTGTGTGCCCACAAGATCGTCTGTGTGAGGGGTCGTGTACGCTGAACGCCGATTTCGGCGCCGTGACCATTGGGAACGTTGAAAAATACATCACCGATACAGCCTTTGAGATGGGTTGGAAACCGGACATGTCCAACGTGGAATGGACGGATAAGAAAGTCGCCATCATCGGGGCTGGCCCGGCAGGGCTTGCCGCGGCTGACGTCCTCGTTCGCAACGGTGTGAAACCGGTAGTGTACGATCGTTATCCTGAAATCGGCGGCCTGCTGACGTTTGGTATTCCGTCATTCAAACTGGAAAAAGGCGTGATGGAAAACCGCCGCCGCGTATTTAGCGAAATGGGGGTCGAATTCCGCCTCAATGTTGAAGTGGGCAAAGATGTTCAACTGCAACAACTGATTGACGAATATGATGCGGTGTTCCTTGGCGTGGGCACCTACAAATACATGCGTGCGGGTCTGGACAACGAAGACGCGCAAGGCGTGTACGATGCGCTGCCATTTTTGATCTCCAACACTTACAAAGTGATGGATCTGCCGTCGCCAGAGCGCTTCATCGACATGGCCGGCCAGAAAGTCGTGGTACTCGGTGGCGGTGACACCGCGATGGACTGTGTGCGCACGTCGATTCGTCAAGGAGCCTCACGCGTCGTGTGTGCTTACCGACGCGACGAAGAGAACATGCCTGGTTCTCGCCGTGAAGTGAAGAACGCCAAAGAAGAAGGCGTGGAGTTCATGTTCAACCTGCAACCGCTGGGCATTGAAGTGGATGCATCCGGTCAAGTGACGGGCGTGAAAGTGGTGCAAACCGCCTTGGGTGAACCGGATGACGCAGGTCGTCGCCGCCCAGAACCGGTTGCAGGCAGTGAACACGTGCTAGAAGCCGATGCGGTGATCATGGCATTTGGTTTCCAACCACACCACATGAGTTGGCTGGAACCGTTTGGCGTCGAGCTGGATCAATGGGGCCGCATTAAAGCGCCGCTCAGTCAGGCATTTAAGTTCCAAACCAGCAATGAGAAAATTTTTGCTGGCGGTGATGCCGTGCGCGGTTCAGATTTGGTGGTGACCGCCATCGATGAAGGACGCAAAGCAGCGGAAGGCATAATGGATTACCTCGAGGTATAAAATCCGTGACCTAACTTCACGGTTGAGCAAAAGGATTCATCAACGATGAATCCTTTTTTCATTTTCGGCCTATAATTGTCACCAGTTGTAACGTATTGACATGACAGAGGAATAAATCGATATGCTGACCACCTCTGCTCACTCTGAATTCCATAAGGCAGCATGCATGTTAAAAACTGTAACCCTATCGATGGCTGTGGTCCTGCTGAGCGGCTGTAGTCAGGGAGTGGCTCCGATGACTGACCGCACCAACACCCTTTGTGGCGACAAGCCCAACTGCGTGTCGACCCAAGACAATCGTGAGAAATTCACCCTCGCGCCGTTTATTCTGCGTCCGGGCGTGACATTAGAGCAAATTGAGCGCGTGGCGCTGACCCTGCCCGGCGCGAAAACCGCCGACAAAGATGGCCCGTACTTACGCATCGAATGTACCACGCGCATTCTGCGTTTTGTCGACGATCTGGAGCTGAAATTGACCGATGATCACCTACTCGTCCGCTCAGAATCACGCGTCGGCTACAGCGACTTTGGCGTCAACCGCCGCCGCGCAGAAAGCCTGCGTGAAAAACTGGCCGAAGCCGGCATGCTGCGTCAACCATAACGCACACCGAACCTCGCGCAAACGACTCGGGTCGTGATAAACTTCGCCCTGATTTTTCGTAATTCAAAAAGAGACACTGCATGAAAATTGGCATCATCGGCGCAATGCAACAAGAAGTCGCCATTCTGAAAGACGCACTGAACAACTGTCAGGAAGTCAGCAAAGGCGGCTGTACTTACTATTCTGGTCAGCTGCATGGCGTTGACGTTGTGCTCCTGCAATCGGGGATCGGCAAAGTCGCCGCAGCCATTGGCACCGCGATCTTGCTCGATGAATACCAACCAGATGTGGTGATCAATACCGGGTCTGCGGGCGGTTTCGATGCAACCCTCAACGTGGGTGATGTCGTGATTTCAACCGAAGTGCGCCACCACGATGCCGATGTGACCGCGTTTGGTTACGAAATCGGCCAAATGGCAGGTCAACCTGCGGCCTTCCAAGCCGACGAAAAACTGATGGCTGTGGCAGAAAAGGCGCTGGAATCCATGGTCGGCAAACACGCGGTTCGCGGTCTGATCTGTACCGGCGATGCGTTTGTCTGCACTGCAGAGCGCCAAGCGTTCATCCGCGCAAACTTCCCATCCGTGATTGCGGTAGAAATGGAAGCCTCTGCGATTGCACAAACCTGTCACCAATTCCAAGTGCCGTTTGTAGTCGTGCGCGCGATCTCCGATGTGGCGGATAAAGAGTCCCCGATGTCGTTCGATGAGTTCCTGCCGCTGGCTGCACAGAGTTCATCAGAAATGGTGAGCAAAATGGTTGAATTGTTGAAGTAACCGATACGCCCTCATGGACGAGATTTTTCACACGATCTATGCCAACGGTGCGCTCCTCGTCATGTGGGGCGCATTGTTGTTTCATCTGATCTTACCGATCCCGCGCGGCGCGCATCCGGTGACTTTGTGGCACAAGTTTGCTGAAATACTGGCGGACAAGGTCAATACCAACGCCAGTTATGCGCAAAGCCAGCTCTCCGGCACACTCGCTTGGCTACTGATGATATTGCCGGCAATGGTGGTATGCATTGCGCTGAAACCATTGGTGTGGCAACCGCAATTATTTGAGCTGGCACTGCTGTTGCTGGCGCTGGATTGGCGTAGCCAAGAGCAATTGGCCAATCGCATGGCCGTTGCACTGGCCAAAGAAGACAAAAAACTCGCGCGCAGCTTGTTGATGCCATACGTCAATCGCGACACCGCGACGCTTTCACCACTGGGCCTTGGCAAAGCGGGTGCCGAAACTATCATTATGGGCTTTGGCCGCAATGTGGTTTGCGTGTTGTTTTGGTATGCGCTGCTGGGAGGAATTGGCGCATTGATCTATCGATTGATGGTGGAATTGGCGCGCGCTTGGTCGCCATCGCGCCCACGATTTCAACCATTTGGTCTGCCTGTAGTGCGAGCGGTCGCGGTGCTTGAATTCATTCCACTGCGCCTATTCAGCATGCTGATCATTGCTGGGCATCACGCGGCACAAACGCTGCACCGAACGCTGCAACAAAGCCGCTCATGGCCACTGCCTGGCCCCGCTTGGCTGCTATGCGCCGTGGGCAACAAACTCGAACTGTCACTCGGTGGTCCGGCAATTTACGGCGAACAAAAAGCCGTTCGCGTCAAAATCGGTGGCCGCATCGCCCCTTCTGCTATTCATTTATCCCAACTGCACACGCTACTGGCTTGGCGAATTTTCGCTTGGATCCTGATTGAAAGCCTGTTGCTGGTTGTGATTTATCGAGGAGTTTAAATGCGCCTTTGGACGCTGACGCTACTATGCTTCACCTCTATCTCCGATGCGGCGCACCCCGTGCAACGAGTCATCAGCCTTGCACCACATGCCACCGAACTGGCTTTTGCTGCCGGGCTGGGTGACAAGCTGGTCGCGGTGAGCGAATACAGCGATTACCCGCCGCAAGCACGTCAGATCGAAAAGGTATCCAACTACCAAGGCGTCAAAGTTGAACGCATTGTGGCGCTGAAACCAGACTTAGTGATCGTCTGGCCTGGAGGCAACCCGGCACGTGAATTAGACAAACTGAAACAGCTTGGTTTGCCTCTGTATGAGTCCAACACGCGCACGCTGGACGACATTGCTACCAACATCGAACAGCTCAGCCAATACGCCGACGATCCAACCATCGGGCAGCGTGCCGCCGACGACTTTCGCCACCAATTGACGACGTTGCGTGCGCAATACGCCGATGCCAAGCCTGTGCGTTACTTTTACCAGCTGAGTGAAAAACCGATCATTACACTTGCGCAAGGCAGCTGGCCCAGCGAGGTCTTTCGTTTTTGTGGCGGAGAGAACGTGTTTGAGCGCAGCCCAAGCCCTTATCCGCAAGTCGGTTTGGAGCAAGTTCTGCTCGCGCAACCCGAGGTGATCTTCACCTCCGAGCATGCCATCGACAACGGCAACATGTGGCAGCGCTGGCAAGCACAGCTTCCAGCAGTCAAACAGAACCACGTCTGGGCCTTAACATCGGATTGGTTAAACCGCCCCACCCCCCGTACACTCAATGCGATTCAACAAGTGTGTCATTACTTCGATCAGGTGCGAAAATAAGTAACAGATCGAACAAAAATCTCGTACAATTTGCGGCCAATTTTGCCCATGACTGACTTAACTGAGCGATACACACTTTGGATACTTCACTGCTCTATCTGATCGATATGTTCGGTACCGCTGTTTTTGCTATCTCCGGCGTTTTGCTTGCTGGCCGTCTAAAAATGGACCCATTCGGCGTCATCGTTCTGGCCAGCGTCACCGCGATCGGCGGCGGAACCATTCGTGACATGTCGCTTGGTGCCACCCCCGTATTCTGGATTAAAGATCCCACCTATCTGTGGGTCATTTTCATCACTTGTATTCTGACCATGCTGATCGTGCGCCGCCCTAAACGGCTGGCGTGGTGGATCCTGCCGGTGTGTGACGCAATTGGTTTGGCGGTATTTGTCGGTATTGGCGTTGAAAAGGCACTTATTTATCAAGAATCATCGCTAATCGCGATCATCATGGGCGTCATTACTGGCTGTGGTGGCGGGATCATTCGCGACGTATTGGCCCGTGAAATTCCGATGGTACTGCGCAGCGAAGTTTACGCAACAGCCTGCATCATTGGCGGCGTGTTCCATACCACGGCATTGGCGATGGGGTATGACAGCTCGACTGCATTTATTTCTGGCGTGTTATCCACGCTGATCATTCGCCTGGGCGCCATTCGTTGGCATTTATCACTGCCCACCTTTGCCATTACTCGCTAAGTTTGATTCAGGCCGCTCCATGCGGCCTTTTTTATATCTCCCCACGCATTCCTCTCCAGCTTTCAGCCTTCTTTCTCTGGTTGGCACTTTGTCGACGACCTTCGCCTGTTGCACGAAAAATACACCACAATGAGATCATTGATCACAGAAATACGATCACTAAACAGATAAATAAAGTTTTATGTTTACTTAATGGTATTTTGAACTAGTTTAATAAACAAATAACTTTACTTAGTAGCCATGGAGGCAACGATGCAAGCTTATGTCGAACACGCCAACATTACGGTCGCCGATATCGATCAGGCGATTACGTTTCTACAAACCGCGCTGCCCGATTTCAAGATTCGCCATCAGGGGAAGCAGGACTATCGCTGGTGCCATATTGGCACAGAGCAGACGTACATCGCGTTACAGGAAGTGCAAAACCGTACGGAGGTGGATCGTATGCCTTACCGGGATGTGGGCATCAATCATGTCGGTATCGTGGTCGATGATGCCGAAGCGGTGAAGCAGCGCCTGTTGGCAGCGGGGTATCAACTCAATGAGCTATCCGAGAACAACGAGTATCGTCATCGGGTCTATTTTTTTGATCCCAGCGGGACGGAGTGGGAATTCATTGAGTATTTTTCTGACGCTCCTGCCCAACGAAACCATTATCCCGCGTAATCACTCATCAATATCAGGACCAACTATGAAACGCATTGCGATTGTTTATTTTTCTCAAGATGGTGCGACTCGCTTGCTGGCTCAGCACGTCGCGGAAGGCGCTCAACACCAGGGCGTAGAAAGCATCACGTTAGAGATCAAGGCCACTGACATCGTGGCCGGCCGATACCAGAATGACGCGTTATTTCGCCAGTTGTTGGCATGTGACGCCATCGTCTTCGCGAGCCCAACCTATATGGGCGGACCCGCCGCTCAGTTCAAAGCATTTATGGATACCAGCAGTGACGGTTACGCCAACAAGTTGTGGCGCAACAAACTGGCGGGCGGCTTAACCATGGGTGGCAGCGTCAATGGTGAGCAACAGCAGACGCTGTACAGTTTCGTCACGCTTGCCTGCCAACACGGCATGATTTGGGTCGGGCTGGATGTCTCCAAACACACCGATTCCCGTGGTTTGAATCATACAGGTTCAAGTATTGGTGTGGTGGCGAGCTACCTTGATAACACCTCTCAGGTGAACCCGAACGATCTGGCCACGGCATTTTATTATGGTGAACGCATGGCCTCACTGCTCAATCAATAGGAGGGCCTATGTTACAAATCCTGATTTATCGACTGGTGCTGGCGCTGCTGGCACTTAACCAACGTCAGCAACATCAGCTCTGCCAGCGCAAGTTTCATCACTGGCTCAGCACCCGCGATCATCTGCCCGCGTATCTGCAGCATGATATAGCGCTGAATGCGGCCAGTGCTCTCGATGAGTGTCAGCAGCAAAGCACAGCGCGCCATCGCCGGCAGTTACGCGCCGTGATTCGAAGCCTCAAACCGTGTGGCTGTTAAATGGGCAGGAGTGAAGTACAATGACTGTCATCTATTCCCATTTGTCATTGGAACGCCATGCTACTGGAAGGCATTGAGACCCTGCTGGTTCTCAGTAAAGAAAAAACCATGAGCCGCACAGGCAGCCAGCTGTACATCAGCCAGTCTGCTGTCAGCAAACGCATTGCGAATCTGGAAAAGAAACTGGGCAAGAAACTGATCGTTCCGTCAGGGCGCCACATTAAGCTCACCGCGGAAGCTGAGCAGTTAATTGCCAACATCGGACCGACATTCAATGAACTACGCGGCCTGATCTTTGAGCAGCAAACGCTGGAGGATGATACGCTGATTCGCCTCGACTGCTCAGAGACTCTGGTCGCGGGTTATCTGACTCAGGTGATGGGTGACTATCGCCAGCGCGATCCGCACTTCACCATCACCACTCACCATACGCCGCGTATTGTGGAACACGTTCAATCGGGCAAAGCCACGCTGGGATTTTGCGCAGGCTATCTGCCGGGTAACCATGGGTTGATGACGCTGCATCTGTTCGATGAGCCGTTTTACATTGTCAGTCGCCAGCCACTGTCCGGCTTGCCCGACGAAGTGGTGACCAATGACTTGGCCAACCCGGCTAACACCTATCAGGCCGCTATCCTCGCCAGGCTTGGCATCAATCCGGTGATGGAAATGGACTCCTACACCGCATCTGCGCAGTTAGCATTGGGTGGTATGGCCCCAGCCCTCGTGCCCCTCTCCATCGTTAATGCGCTCAAAATCGAACCGCAATATTGCTTTGACTTTGCCGAATTAGCGCCGCTGTTTCGCCCGATTCACATTTGTGTCCGGGCGACTAGCTACCGCTCACCGCGTGTCAGAACATTGATAGAAACGATTGTGAATGCTGTTCCCACAGCAGTTTAAGTGCCATCAGCATCGACATGGTGATCACCAGCGGGCGAATCCATTTGTGGCCTTTGGTGACCACGACTTTCGCGCCCATGCGAGCACCGATAAAACCACCGACCGCCATCGTCAGACCAATTTGCCAAATCGGCAGGCCAGCAATCAAAAAGAAAGTCAGTGCAGCGATATTGGAGGTGAAGTTCAACACTTTGGTACGCGCGGTCGCATCCACCAGACTAAAATGGCCTAACACCACAAAACAGACCGTAAAAATGGAGCCGGTTCCTGGCCCGAAAAAGCCATCATAAAAACCGATACCACCACCAATACATAACGCGAACAGCGCTTCCGGCAGTGGCTTTTTACCCGAGTCGGCACGGGTTTGCGGGGCCAGTAGAAAATAGAGTGAAATGGCGATCAGCAGCAAGGGAATCAAGCTGGTCAGTAGTGAGGCATCAAACTGTTGCACCAGTTCTGCGCCAATCGCCGAACCGATAAAAGTACACACAATCGCCAGGCGCATCTCTTTAAGACTGACAATGCCATTGCGCACAAAATACCATGTGGCCGAAAAGCTACCAAAAGAGCTTTGCAATTTATTGGTCGCCAGCGCCTGAGTCGGTGGCACGCCTGCGGCCAACAAGGCCGGTAGCGTTAACAAGCCCCCGCCGCCTGCCATCGCATCAATGAACCCGGCCACACCGGCAACCAAAAACAACAATCCTAAAACTTCTATTGAGACTTCCATGAACGTCCACATCACCCACAACTAAAAAACACAAACTAGCATTGGCTTTGCGGTGATAACAGTGAATTGAAAGAAAACAATTCATTCCAATTATTCATCAATAAAAAAGAGCAAACCACCTCGGCGGTGGTTTGCTCGTTCAGACAGTCGATCGTAAGGACTTAATTTACGTTGGACTACAGATTATTTGGGAAATCGGCTGGCAACTCGCTGGCTGCACAGTTGATCACCTCGTCATTGTCACGGCCACAATCACGCACGAAGGTGATGGTCGCGAACTCGTCGATCACTTCAGTTGGGTACGCTGGACCGGCATCGCGGTACGCTTCCATTTGAGGAATGTGATCGTTTTGGAAACAAACGGTTTTTTTCGGATCGTTGATAATCCAACGTGGGAAGAAAATCGTACCGTGGAACACGTTGTCAGCCAGGTTGATGATCAAACTCACATCCGTACCGGTTGGCTCTGTCCACGAAATTTTGTAAACATCTTGGGCCACTTGCACCAGATAGATGCGTTGTGATTTCACCCAACGATTGCCGACGATACCACTGTGGATACGGTAATCCATGGTTGTTTCGTTTTTCACGTAAACTTCGTAATTCCAACCATTGTCATAAGTGTACACCAAGTGTTTACCAACGATGCCGCTCAAATCATTTTTATCAAACATCTTAATTTCTCCTGTATCTTGTCAACACAGACACTATAACCTATGATTTTTTTATTAAAAAACGCGTAATTTTGATATTAACCATCCAATAATTTTATATGTTTAAAACCAACCTAGAACAATGGGCATTGCTGAGAGCCGTCGTCGAACACGGCAGCATTGCCAAGGCGGCTGAGCAGCATTTTCGTAGCCAACCCGCCGTCAGCTATCAACTCAACCAATTGCAAGACAAGTTGGGATTTCCACTGTTGGAACTCAAAGGACGCAAACTGGAGTTAACGCAATCGGGTCAGGTGCTGCTCGAGCAAGCAAGCGTGCTGCTCGACAACTGGCAACTGCTAGAGGAAAAAGCAGTCGCGGTGAAAAACGGCGAACGTACCGTCATCAGTTTGGTGGTGGATAGTTTGTTTCCCAAATCCTGCCTGTTTGACGCCTTTGAGCAGTTCCATCAACGGTTTCCTCATACGCACATTCACTTGAAAGAGACCGTTCGAGATGAAGGCATCGTCCACATCCATCAGCAAGAGGATGAGTTGTACGTCATCAGTTTGAGTCAAGATATTGCATTGCCGAAAGAGAAAATGTTGGACGTGCCCGTCATGCTGGTTGCCCACCGCGACCATCCGATTTTTTCCTATCGCGAGGAGCTGCGCGCAATGAAGCTGGCAGACTACCCCACCATACAAGTGGTGGATAAACACCATCAGCAGGGTGAACGCCCAACGCATTATCAGGAGTCGTGGTACTTTACCTCGATCACCTCAGCCGTTGCCGCTATCACCAACAAGCTTGGATGTGGCTGGCTGCCAGCCAGTGAGATTCAACAACAACTCAGCGATCAAACCCTTCGCCCGATTACTGAACATGAATCTTACCGCCGTATCACCTCCATCTATGCGGTCAAAAATCCGAAGGTCGAACACGATCCCTGTATTCAGGCGTTAGCGGAACTGCTCAAAACTGCCGTCAGCTCACGCCAGCAGAAGATGTAAACCGAGCCAAACACAGCCTGCTGAGAACAGAGCATAAAAAAGCCCGCTCAAATTGAGCGGGCAATGAGGTTGTCAGATAAGCCGAAGTCTTTCCGATCGTAATGTGTTACGCCAAACTTGCTTTCACTTGCGCGTGCAGCTCTTGTACTGACGTCACGCTCGCTTTTGCATCGGCAGTATGCGACATACAGGTTGCAAACGCCGCGTTCAGCGTCGTGGTGTAGTTCACTTTCTCAGCCAGTGCGCCGCGGCGCAGAACTTTCGAGTCTTCAATCGCCTGACGGCCAGCTGCCGTGTTGACGATGTAGGTGTACTCGTTGTTCTTGATGCGGTCAAGAATGTGCGGACGACCTTCGTGTACCTTGTTCACCAGACGTGGGTTAATACCCGCTTCGCCCAGAATCACAGCGGTGCCGTGCGTCGCATCCAGTTTGTAACCCAGTTTCACCAGTTTAGAAGCCAGGTCAACCACACGCTCTTTGTCACCTTCGCGAACCGATAGCAGTGCACGGCCACCTTCAGGGTAGACGTTGCCACAGCCCAGTTCCGCTTTCGCGTATGCTTCTGCAAATGTGGCACCCACGCCCATCACTTCACCGGTTGAGCGCATTTCAGGGCCAAGCAGCGGGTCAACACCCGGGAACTTGTTGAATGGCAGCACCACTTCTTTAACCGAGTAGTATGGTGGAATGATTTCTTTGGTAAAGCCTTGCTGTTCTAGCGTTTGACCTGCCATCACGCGCGCAGCGATTTTCGCCAGCGGCGCGCCAGTCGCTTTCGACACAAACGGTACGGTACGCGCAGCACGAGGGTTCACTTCAATCAGATACACTTCGTTGTCTTTAACCGCAAACTGCGTGTTCATCAGGCCGCGAACGCCCAATTCCATCGCCAGTTTCTCAACCTGCTCACGCATCTTGTCCTGAATTTCCTGACTGAGCGTGTAAGCAGGTAGCGAACAGGCGGAGTCACCCGAGTGAACACCTGCTTGTTCGATGTGTTCCATGATGCCGCCAATCACGACGCGTTCGCCGTCACAGATAGCATCCACATCCACTTCCGTTGCGTCATCTAGGAAACGGTCCAGCAGAACCGGAGATTCGTTCGATACGCTCACCGCTTCGTTAAAGTAACGACGCAGGTCAGATTCGTCATAAACGATTTCCATCGCACGACCGCCCAGTACGTATGAAGGACGAACCACCAGCGGGAAGCCGATTTCACGCGACTTTTCAATCGCTTGTTCAATCGCTGTCACGGTCGCGTTTTGTGGCTGTAGCAGACCCAGACGGTCGACCGCTTGTTGGAAGCGCTCACGGTCTTCAGCACGGTCAATCGCATCAGGGCTGGTCCCAATGATTGGCACACCGGCTGCTTCCAGCGCACGCGCCAGTTTCAGCGGCGTCTGACCGCCGTATTGCACGATGACGCCTTTTGGCTTTTCAACGCGCACGATAGACAGGACATCTTCCAGAGTCACTGGTTCGAAGTACAGACGGTCTGACGTGTCGTAGTCGGTCGAAACGGTTTCTGGGTTACAGTTCACCATGATGGTTTCGTAACCATCTTCACGCAGTGCAAGTGACGCGTGTACACAGCAGTAATCGAATTCGATACCCTGACCGATACGGTTTGGACCACCGCCCAGAACCATGATTTTGTCTTTATCGGTTGGATTGGCTTCACACTCGTCATCGTAAGATGAGTACATGTACGCGGTGTCAGAAGAGAATTCTGCCGCACAAGTATCCACACGTTTGTAAACTGGGTGAATGTTGAACTGGTCACGCAGACGGCGGATTTCGCTTTCAGACACGCCCAGCAGTTTAGACAGACGAGCATCCGAGAAACCTTTGCGTTTCATGGCGCGCAATACGTTTTCGTTCAAGCCTGCAAAACCGCCCAGCTTCACTTGCTCTTCCATTTTCACCAGTTCTTCAATTTGAACCAGGAACCAACGGTCGATGTTGGTGAGGTTGAAGATGCCGTCAATCGACATCCCAGCACGGAATGCATCCGCGATGTACCAAATACGCTCTGCACCAGCTTCTTTCAGTTCGTAACGAATTTTGGTCAGCGCATCTGGTGCGTCTAAATCCACCATTTCGTCAAAACCGGTCGCGCCCACTTCCAAACCGCGCAGTGCTTTTTGCAGCGATTCTTGTTGGTTACGACCAATGGCCATCACTTCACCCACTGACTTCATTTGCGTGGTCAAGCGGTTATTCGCGCCAGCAAATTTCTCGAAGTTAAAGCGAGGAATCTTTGTCACAACGTAGTCAATCGTCGGTTCGAATGATGCTGGTGTTGCACCGCCCGTGATGTCATTCATCAGCTCATCAAGGGTAAAGCCAACCGCCAGTTTCGCTGCCACTTTGGCAATTGGGAAACCCGTTGCTTTAGAAGCCAGAGCCGAAGAGCGAGATACACGTGGGTTCATCTCGATGATCACCATGCGGCCATCTTTCGGGTTGATACCGAACTGCACGTTCGAACCACCGGTTTCGACGCCGATTTCACGCAGAACCGCAAGAGACGCGTTACGCATCAGTTGGTATTCTTTGTCCGTCAGCGTTTGAGCTGGCGCCACGGTGATCGAGTCACCGGTGTGGATACCCATTGGGTCAAAGTTTTCAATCGCACATACGATGATACAGTTGTCCGCTTTATCGCGAACCACTTCCATTTCGTACTCTTTCCAGCCGATCAGCGATTCGTCAATCAGCAGTTCGTTGGTTGGTGATAAGTCCAGACCACGGCGACAGATTTCTTCAAATTCTTCTTTGTTGTACGCGATACCACCGCCGGTCCCGCCCATAGTAAAGGAAGGACGGATGATACAAGGGAAACCCACCATATCTAGCACGCGGTACGCTTCTTCCATGGTTTTTGCTGTATCTGCACGTGGACACGCCAAGCCAATCGACTTCATTGCTTTATCAAAGCGTGAACGGTCTTCTGCTTTATCAATCGCGTCAGCGGTTGCGCCGATCATTTCCACACCGAATTCAGCCAGTACGCCATGTTTTTCCAGCGCCAGAGCACAGTTCAGTGCTGTCTGACCGCCCATGGTTGGCAGGACGGCATCCGGACGCTCTTTTTCGATGATCTTGCGGACCACTTCCCAATGAATAGGCTCGATGTAAGTCGCATCTGCCATTTCTGGGTCAGTCATGATGGTCGCTGGGTTTGAGTTGACCAGAATAACGCGGTAACCCTCTTCACGCAGCGCTTTACACGCTTGCGCGCCTGAGTAGTCAAACTCACAAGCCTGACCGATAACAATCGGACCCGCACCCAGGATAAGAATGCTTTTAATGTCAGTACGTTTTGGCATTGTTTACTACTCCAAATTAAGCGCGGTGTTGTTTAATCAGTTCAATGAAGTGGTCGAATAGTGGAGCCGCATCGTGTGGACCCGGGCTTGCTTCAGGGTGGCCCTGGAAGCTGAATGCCGGTTTGTCCGTGCGGTGAATCCCTTGCAGCGAGCCATCAAACAGAGATTTGTGCGTCGCACGCAGATTCTCTGGCAACGTCTCTTCATCTGCGGCAAAACCGTGGTTTTGCGAGGTAATCATCACAACATTACGATCCAGGTCTTTCACTGGGTGGTTTGCACCGTGGTGACCAAACTTCATTTTCACCGTCTTCGCGCCAGAAGCGAGCGCCAGAATTTGGTGGCCAAGACAGATACCAAATACCGGAATATTTTTCTCGAGGAAGGTTTGGGTCGCTTCAATCGCATAAGTACATGGTTCTGGGTCGCCCGGGCCGTTTGACAGGAAGATGCCATCCGGATTCATCGCCAACACGTCTTCTGCAGACGTTTGAGCCGGAACCACCGTCAGGCGACAGCCGCGGTCCACCAGCATACGCAGGATGTTACGCTTCGCACCGAAGTCGTAAGCCACCACGTGGTATGGCAGTTCGCTCTCGTCTTTCACTTCAGGCAGGCCGCCTTCCAGCGTCCATGAACCTTGTTTCCATTCGTACGCTTCTTTGGTCGTTACCACTTTCGCCAAATCCATCCCTTTCAAACCAGGGAATTCTTTCGCTTTCGCCAGCGCCAACGCTTCGTCCAGATTGTCACCGGCCATGATGCAGCCGTTTTGTGCACCTTTTTCACGCAGGATACGAGTGAGCTTACGCGTATCGATGTCAGCAATGCCGACAATGTTTTGTGATTGAAGGTAATCGGAGAGAGAACGTTCACTACGGAAGTTAGAAGCGAGAAGAGGAAGATCGCGAATCACAAGGCCTTGAGCATGAATCGATGATGATTCTTCGTCTTCGGCGTTGGTGCCGGTATTGCCAATGTGAGGATAAGTCAGGGTAACGATTTGCTGGGAATAGGAAGGATCAGTGAGGATTTCTTGGTACCCCGTCATCGAGGTATTAAAAACGACTTCACCGACGGAAGAACCATCTGAACCAATGGACACTCCGCGGAACACTGTCCCATCTTCTAGGACTAACAGTGCTGATTTACTCAAGACAACCTCCAGAATAAAAATGCAAAAATATTAAATTAAACTGCAAATTTGCCTTCCTTTTCGCGTTTATAGTTTGCTCTAGGGGGTTTCAGACAAATTGGCGGTATTCTAATGAGCGCCGTGACTTCTGTCAACATTCGTTCAAAAATAAAATTATTTTTTGGTAGGTTACAACTAAAAAAGCACGTAAAGGCACTAAAACTGCATGTTTTAGGCACTTTCAAACGATAGTTATGAATGCGCGAATAAAAAACAGTCAATTTGGAAATTTTTTCCAGACAAATTCATTATTAAAAATCAGGCAAACGATAATCTGAGAAATTAAACTAAAAAAATATCGATTACATTTCAATTCACAAGCCAATGATGAGAAAACCAAACAAAAGTCAGGATTAAATGGCGATATTTTACGAATAGATTTTTGAGGGGTTGGGACGGGATTTATAGAAACGCCGGAGTTACCCGGCGCATAATTATGTATTTAGAGCTCATTAAGTCCGAGGACATCGGTCATGGTATAAAACCCAGCCGGTTTTTCGGCAAGCCAGATCGCGGCTTTGACCGCACCATTCGCAAAAGTCATGCGGTCAGTGGCTTTGTGGGTGATCTCCACGCGCTCACCGATGTCGGCAAACATGGCGGTGTGTTCGCCCACAATGTCACCGGCACGAATGGTCGCAAAACCAATCTCATCACGCGTCCGTTCACCGGTGATGCCTTCACGGGCGTATACCGCAACGTCGCTGAGCTTGTTGCCCATCGCATGCGCGATGGCTTCTCCCATACCAATGGCAGTGCCTGACGGCGCATCCACTTTATGGCGGTGGTGCGCTTCGACGATCTCGATGTCGCAGTAATCCCCCATCACTTTGGCCGCTTTTTCGAGTAGCTTAAAGACCAAGTTGACGCCTACGCTGTAGTTTGGCGCCATGACGATTGGCATCGTTTTCGCAGCTTCATCGATCAGCACGCGTTCGGCGTCGCTGAAGCCCGTGGTACCGATCACCAGTTTCTTACCGTGTTTTTGACACAGTTCGATGTTCGCCAGTGTACTGACGGGGGCGGTAAAATCGATGATGACATCAAATTGATCAATCGCTTGTTCTAGGTTATCAACCAGCGCGACATCAAAACGGCCTTCGCCACACAGTTCACCGACATCAACACCAACCAGTGATGATTCGGGGCGCTCAGAGCCTGCACCCACGGTCGCTTTAGGGTGATGGTGGGCAGCTTTAACCAGATTACGGCCCATTCGACCCGCCGCACCTGCAATCGCAATTCTTACCATTGCGTCTTCTCCATTTTCTTTTCGCACGTGCTCTCGCACGGAGTGTCCAACTTGTGTGTTTAAACTACCAACTATAAAGGTCTGTGGCTAGCACTTACGCGAACTCTTTCAGTACGCGCTCTAGCACCGGCACATTGGCTTCGGGGAAGGTGTAGTGCGCAAGATCTGCGATATTGACCCACTCGCCCTGTTGACCTTCACGTCCGTAGGGTTGATGGTTGAAATCGGTCACTAAAATGAAGTCGAACGTCAGCGACTTCTCGGGGTAATCGTATTCCAGATGTTGAAATGGCGTTTGTTGTGTCACTTCAATGCCAATTTCTTCGTCGAGCTCGCGTGCCATCGCTTGTTCAATCGACTCGCCCGCTTCGACTTTGCCACCGGGAAATTCCCAGAAACCACCTTTATGCAGGTTATCCGGACGCTTGGTGATGAAGATCTGCGACTTGTCCTGATTAAAAATAATGCCTGCCACAATGTGAATACGTTTCATAGTTAGGTCCTGTTGACTGAAATCTGTTTGTTTCTAATCGCAAGCCGACACAATGTCCAGATACTTGCGATAAAAAAAGAGCCGCCAGCGGCGACTCTTCTCTCAAGGTAACGGGATCAATCGATCTTACCGTGACACTGTTTGTATTTCTTACCGCTGCCACATGGACACGGTTCATTCCGACCCACTTTACGCTCGTCGCGCACCATCGGCTGGTGAGCGTCGTCTTGCTCAGGTGAACCGTCGGCATTGGCGTGTTGCGCTTGCGCGTGGCGAGCAGCTTCTTCCGCTTGTGCACGGCGCTGCGCTTCCATACGCTCCACTTCTTCTTGTTGTTGGACGCGAACTTTTGACAGGATGGTGATCACGTCAGTTTTCAGCGACTCCAACAGGCCCTCAAACAGTTCAAACGACTCGCGCTTGTACTCCTGTTTCGGGTTCTTCTGTGCGTAACCACGCAAGTGAATACCTTGACGCAGGTGATCCATGGCCGCCAAGTGCTCTTTCCACAACGTATCCAGCGTTTGCAGCATGACCGATTTTTCAAAGTTACGCATGACGGTTTCACCCACCGCCTCTTCTTTCGCTTTGTAGACCGTAACCGCTTGCTCAAGAATGCGTTCACGCAGCGCTTCTTCGTAAAGTTTGTCGTCTTCATCGAGCCAAGTTTGCACTGGCAGCGGCAAATCGAAGTCGTTTTTCAGGCGCTCTTCCAAGCCCTGAATGTCCCACATGTCTTCCAGCGATTGCGGTGGAATGTATTCATCCATCACAGCTGTCAGCACGTCAATGCGGTTTTGTTCAATCATGTCGCTGATGTTTTCTGCGCTCATCAACTCATCACGCAGCTCATACACCACTTTACGTTGATCGTTGGCCACATCATCGTATTCCAACAGTTGCTTACGAATATCGAAGTTACGACCTTCGACTTTACGTTGCGCTTTTTCGATCGAACGTGACAACATCTTACTTTCAATCGCTTCACCTTCGTCCATACCGCTTTGGATCAGACTCGCCATGCGATCAGAGGTAAAGATGCGCAGCAGCGTATCTTCCATCGACAGGTAGAAACGTGAAGAACCCGCATCCCCCTGACGACCCGCACGACCACGCAACTGGTTGTCGATACGACGTGATTCGTGACGCTCTGTACCAATGATGTGTAGACCACCAGATTCCAAAACGGCATCGTGCACTTGACGCCATTCCGCTTTGATCGCATCAATTTGCTCTTGCGTTGGGTTGTCGAGGCCTTCGACTTTCGTCTGCCAGCTGCCACCCAGCACGATATCCGTACCACGACCCGCCATGTTGGTTGCGATGGTCACCGAACCTGGTTTACCCGCTTCAGCAACGATTTCCGCTTCTTTCTCGTGGAATTTGGCGTTCAGAACGTTGTGTTTGATCTTGGCTTGTTTCAGGGCGTTCGACAGCAGTTCCGATTTTTCAATCGACACCGTACCGACCAGCACTGGTTGGCCTTTCACCACGCGCTCTTTGATGTCTTCAATGATCGCCGCAAATTTCTCCGCTTCGGTGCGGTAAACCACATCCGGCATATCATTACGAATCATCGGTTTGTTGGTTGGAATCACCACCGTTTCCAAGCCGTAGATCGACTGGAATTCAAACGCTTCAGTGTCCGCTGTCCCTGTCATACCAGACAGTTTTTCATACAGACGGAAGTAGTTCTGGAAGGTGATCGATGCCAGCGTTTGGTTTTCGTTTTGAATCTTCACGCCTTCTTTGGCTTCCACCGCTTGGTGCAAACCGTCAGACCAGCGACGACCCGGCATCGTACGGCCGGTGTGTTCATCCACGATGACCACTTCACCATCATCCGTCACAATGTAATCGACGTTTTTCTCAAACAGCACGTGTGCACGCAGCGCGGCATTCACATGGTGCAGCAAGCTGATGTTGGTCGGTGAATACAGTGTATCGCCTTCCTCCATCAGACCGTTTTTCACCAACAGCTCTTCGACGAACTCCTGACCCGTTTCCGTCAGGTAAACTTGCTTGGATTTTTCGTCAACGGTGTAGTGACCGTCACCGCGGTACTCTTCTGAATCTTCTTTGTCTTGTTTTTGCAGATGTGGAATCAGAGTATTGATGCGAGTGTACAGCTCTGAACTGTCTTCCGCCGGGCCAGAAATGATCAGCGGCGTACGCGCCTCATCGATCAGGATCGAGTCCACTTCATCGACCACGGCAAAGAAACGCGCGCGTTGCACCCGATCTTCTGTGCGGAATGCCATGTTGTCGCGCAGGTAATCGAAACCAAATTCGTTGTTGGTGCCGTACAGAATGTCCGCTTGATAAGCTTCTTTTTTCTCTTGAGGTGGCATGTTTGGCACGTTCACGCCCACAGTCATGCCCAAGAATTCAAACAACGCGCGGTTCGTTTCGGCGTCGCGTTTTGCCAAGTAATCGTTCACCGTGACGATGTGAACCCCTTTACCTGGCAGTGCATTCAGATAAGCAGGTAGAGTTGCGGTTAAGGTTTTACCTTCACCCGTACGCATTTCCGCGATTTGGCCTGCGTTTAGCACCATACCACCGATCAGCTGTACGTCGAAGTGACGCATACCAAACACACGTTTCGAAGCTTCACGTACAGTGGCAAAGGCTTCTGGAAGAAGTTGGTCGAGTGTTTCGCCTTGCTCAATACGTTGACGGAATTCAACGGTTTTGGCTTTCAGTTCTTCGTCAGAAAGCGCTTCAAATGCCGGCTCGTAGTTGTTGATCTCTTTTACAATCTTTCTCAAGCGGCGCAGTGTGCGGTCATTGCGACTGCCAATCACTTTTGTCAGTAGCTTAGTTATCATCTGTTGTGAATCTCTCTTTACTTAGATCTTCCCGATCTACTTTTACTGCCTTAAGTCTCTACCTAATTTCAACTAAGGATACTGAGGTAAGTCATGTATCTAGGGATATTGTGATGGTGATATTTATTTTCAAGGCACTAAATGAATTTAAGTGGCGCCTAGTTTAAGGAATTTTTGATGGAACAACCAATAACAATCCGGTTTGTTTGCATTCGGCTTAACATTTTGTGCGCTTCGCCGGATGTTGAGCGATTAAAAAAGCATCATTGGCCGCCTTTTGCGTCCCACGAGGCCTCACCATCAACGTTTTCGTCGCCGTGATTTGTGTATAGAATAGAGTCAGGACACACAGCCGATGAGCATTATGCGAGATCACCGACCCACCAATACCGAAGCGCTGATCGAGTCATCACGACTCAGTCAACTGCAGGAACACGCCAAAGAAATTTTGCAGCTCAATCAGCTCCTCAAAACCCTGCTCCCTCGAGGGACCGAGCAGCACGTGCGCGCCGCCAATATTCGCGGCGGTCATTTGGTTTTGGAAGCAGCCAGCGCGGCGATCAAAATGAAGATCGATTACGATCGTCTATCCTTGCTCAACCAGCTTCGCGCGCATGGATTCGGTCGTTTGATCAGCATTGACATCAAGATCAACCCGGATCTTTATCGTCATCAACCCCGTTCAACGGCAAAACAGGAAGAGGCAAAAGCTCGCCCTCCCCTGACAGAGCATGCCGCCCAAGTGTTGATGACCATTGCCGATAGAGCCTCACCCAAAGTGCGTCAGCGGTTAGAGAACCTCGCGAAACTCGCGAAAAAGTGACATAAAAAAAGCCAGACCGAAGTCTGGCTTTTTTCAATAATCTGTTCGCTTATGCGATAACCATGTTGGGTTCTGCGAATGCCACTGGCGAACCAGCTTCTTCTTCAAACGTTGCCCATTCCCAAGCTTCTTGATCTGCCAGCACTGCGCGCAGCAACTGGTTGTTCAGACCATGGCCTGATTTGTAAGCACAGAATTCACCCACAATCGCATGACCACACATGTATAGGTCACCAATTGCATCCAGAACTTTATGCGTCACAAATTCGTTGGCAAAGCGTAGGCCTTCTTCGTTCAGGATACGGTAGTCATCCAAAACGATGGCACAGTCGAAGCTACCACCCAGACACAGGTTTTGTGACTGAAGGTATTCAATATCACGCATGAAACCAAAGGTACGAGCACGAGAGATTTCTTTCACAAAACCTTGTGAAGAAAAATCAAACACTAAGTGTTGCTCATCGCCGTCGATCGCTGGGTGGTTAAATTCGATTTCGAAATCCATTTTGAAGCCGTTGTGCGGGCGCAATTCTGCCCACTTATCACCATCTTCAAAACGCACCGGTTTCTTAATACGAATAAAACGTTTCGGAGTGTTCAACGTTTCGATGCCGGCTTGTTGCAGCAGGTATACAAATGGGCTAGCACTGCCATCCATAATTGGAATTTCAGGCGCATCCACTTCAACAATAACGTTGTCGATCCCCATCCCCGCCAATGCCGCATTCAGGTGTTCAACCGTTGAGATGCGAATGCCTTCATCATTCACCAGAGCGGTACACAACATGGTGTCGCGTACAGATTCTGGGTCTGCTGGAAAGTCCACAGGTGGGTTTACGTCGGTACGACGGTAAATAATACCAGTGTTTGCAGCAGCTGGGCGAAGAGTTAACGTGACCTTACGACCAGAGTGAAGGCCCACCCCAGTTGTTTTCACTATTTCTTTCAGTGTACGTTGTCTGATCATCTACTTGCCTCTAAATCGATGCCACAAAGCTCGGCCGGTAAAGTTACCGACCGACATCCTACCAGAATTTTGAACAGTGTCAAATTGTGGCGAGATCTGGACGGGCCCGCCGGCGAGCTCGGGATA
>NZ_ACZP01000009.1 GCF_000176175.1 Vibrio furnissii CIP 102972 | reverse complement strand
CTACTCCTATGTTGTTATTGCTTAAAGATTTACTTCTTTAAACTTTTTAGAACATCGAATGGATTCGGCTTGTCTTCCAACACTTCGTCTGGAAGTTCACCAAACACCATATTGTCTGAATTAACGCTACAATCCGCTTCGTCATGCATCGCTACTTGAGGCAAATTAATGATGAACTTGATTATGACCAGTGATATCCCGAGCTCGCCGGCGGGCCCGTCCAGATCTACCAAATCATACTCGTCCGGTGCGTCTTCTTCACTTTTTGGCCCGAAGTACGGGGTGTAAGTGAATTCAACTTCACACTCGTGTGCGAAAACCTCATTACAGCGTTGACACTCTAAATCAACTTCGATGTTAGCTTTACCAGAGATAACAACGAGTCGCTGTTCATCAAGCCCAAATGACAATGAAACTTGTGCGTCGCGTTTAACGCCTGCAGTTGATTCCTCTAAGCGCTTGAAAAGACTCATTTGGATGATGCCATCGTAGTCAAGTCGTTTTGAAGCTGCTTTCGCCGGATCAACTGATCGCGGTATTTTTACCTTTTGCATAGGGCGCGAATATTATCTTCCAAAATAGGTTTAGTCAAAGAAAAAGGCAAAAAAGTTAGTTTTTTTTCCCTTTCCGCTGAGAGCATTATGAACAGCCAGTTTACTTGAGATATGCTGCTGCCAAACTCGCGATAATTGTAAATTAAAATGCAAAATTACCAACTAGTTTTAGCCTCAACCTCACCATTTCGTCAGCAGTTGCTGAGCAAGCTGCATCTGCCCTTTACCACCGCCACGCCCAATCGCGATGAAACGCCACTGGATGGCGAAACACCGCAGCAATTGGTGATGCGATTGGCCGAAGGAAAAGCGCGCTCTTGCAATGTTTCGACGCCGAGTTTGGTGATCGGTTCCGACCAAGTGTGTGTGATCAACGGCCAGATCGTCGGTAAACCACACACCCGTGACAAAGCGATCGAACAATTGTTGAGTCAGAGCGGCCAAGCGATCACGTTTTATACAGGCCTCGCGCTCTACAACAGTGAAACGAACCAAGCGCAAGTGGTGCTGGAGACTTTTACCGTTCATTTCCGCCATTTAAGTCGAGCGATGGTGACCCACTATGTGGATCAGGAACAACCACTCAACTGTGCTGGCAGCTTTAAAAGTGAAGGGTTAGGCATTGCGCTGTTTGAACGACTAGAAGGCGATGACCCGAACGCTTTGGTTGGTTTGCCATTGATTCGATTGGTGAAATTACTGGAAAACGAACAAGTTCGAGTCCTGTAAGCGTAAACCACCCCGCTTGAACACTCTGATTCTGCTGTGAAAGCAACATTCAGTTGAACAGCAGCATTCGCTTGAAAAGCAACTGCGCTAAAAAGAAAAAGGCTTGTTTTACAACAAGCCTTTGAAGGTTTATGCCGATTGGCGCATCTTCGCCAACGCTTTTTCCAGCTTCGCATCGAGCGGGGCATTGATTTCCATCTTTTCACCGCTGGCTGGATGCGCGAACTGAATGTTAGCCGCATGCAGGAACAAGCGATCAATGCCAAACTGCGCCGTGTAAGCATCAAAACGGCGATCGCCATAGCGATCATCCCACGCAATCGGGTGGCCCACATATTGCGTATGCACACGAATCTGGTGAGTACGCCCAGTGATTGGACTCGCCTGCACCAGCGTTGCATCGGCAAACTTCTCTAGAATTTTAAAGCGCGTTTCGGACGGCTTCCCATTCGGGTTCACGCGCACAATGCTGTTGACTTCATTTTTGAGCAGCGGTGCATTGACCACTTTACACTGACTCTTCCACTCCCCCATCACCAGCGCAAAGTAATACTTCTGCACGGTTTTCTCACGGAACTGACTTTGCAGTTGACGCAGTGCCGAACGCTTTTTGGCGATCAACAAAATCCCTGAGGTATCGCGGTCGATACGGTGCACCAGTTCCAGAAAACGTGCTTGCGGACGCAGCGCACGCAGCGCTTCGATGGCACCAAACTTCAGCCCACTGCCTCCATGCACCGCCGTGCCGGACGGTTTATTGAGTACCAGCATGTGGTCGTCTTCATACAGAATGCAGTGCTCCAGCTCCGCCACTTTGTTCAGCTTGGTGCTCGGTGCTGCCACCTCGTCCTCTTTGACGTCTATTGTCACCGGAGGAACGCGGACAATGTCACCCGCTTCTAGCTTGTATTCTGCTTTGACGCGTTTTTTGTTCACGCGCACTTCCCCTTTGCGTAGAATTCGATAAACCACGCTTTTCGGGATACTTTTTAATTGGTTGCGCAAAAAGTTATCAATGCGCTGACCAGCCATGTCTTCATCGATATCGATGAACTGGACTTGGGTTCTCATTTCGCTCATGGCGGCTATTCTAACCGTAATAGGATGAAAATCACATTTTTCTTCGTAACAGGAAAACCAGCTTTTCAGCTTAAAATTTGCTCTAAATCGCCGAAATTCACATCAAGTTAACCCCTTGCGTTGGAAAATCGGCGTTGTTTTATTGATAAAATTCAAAATTTGTCAGCAATTTTCTCTGAGAATATTCAGCGTTCACTGACATTTTTTGTACAGAGTCTTAAAATTTTAAGCGCTTTCTTATAAAGCCGATTGCTGAGTTTACCAGTCACTGCTATAGTTCACAGCTGCAATAATCGAACAGGTGATAAATTAATTTGACCGTTCTTTTAATGCAGTTTTAATGAGTAGTCAGCTAAACACCAATGTGCAGCACGTGGCGTAAGACACCATTGGTGAAGGCTTCTTGTTGCTCTACTCATCGTCATTTCATGTTGAGTACCCTCCGCCTCTATGCGGATCACAGGCGTGTTTCACGCTTGTGATGACTGACGTGCCCCAGAGCATCCCCTCCAGCCGGGAGGCTGTATTGAATAAGCCATGGGATCAGGCACCGTGAAAACGAAGCAAAGGCAGCAAGAACAATAATCAAAATGAAAGAAAGAAAACGAGATTTTTAAATGAAAAGAATGTTAATTAACGCAACTCAAAAAGAAGAGTTGCGTGTCGCGTTGGTAGATGGCCAGCGACTTTTCGATTTGGATATCGAAAGTCCAGGACATGAATCCAAAAAAGCGAATATCTACAAAGGACGCATCACCCGCATTGAACCAAGTCTGGAAGCAGCATTCGTCGATTACGGCGCTGAACGACACGGTTTCCTCCCCCTCAAAGAAATTGCCCGCGAATACTTCCCTGAAGGTTATAGCTACCAAGGCCGTCCAAGCATTAAAGAAGTGCTGAACGAAGGCCAAGAAGTGATCGTGCAAGTTGAAAAAGAGGAACGCGGTAGCAAAGGTGCAGCCCTCACCACTTTTATCTCTCTTGCTGGCAGCTACCTGGTCCTGATGCCAAACAACCCTCGCGCCGGTGGTATTTCACGCCGTATCGAAGGGGATGAGCGTACAGAACTTAAATCGGCGTTAAGCACACTGGAACTGCCGCAAGGCATGGGCCTAATTGTGCGTACCGCTGGTGTGGGTAAAAGCGGCGAAGAGCTTGAGTGGGACTTGAATGTTTTGTTGAACCACTGGAGTGCGATCAAACAAGCGTCGGATTCAAACCCTGCGCCATTTTTGATCCACCAAGAAAGTAACGTCATCGTTCGTGCGATTCGTGACTACTTGCGCCGTGATATCGGTGAAATCCTGATCGACAGCAACACCATCTACGAACGCGCACTTGAGCACATCCGCCTCGTCCGTCCTGACTTCGTTAACCGTGTTAAAAAATACGACGGCGAAGTGCCACTGTTCAGCCACTTCCAAATCGAAAGCCAGATTGAATCCGCGTTCCAACGCGAAGTTCGCCTGCCTTCCGGTGGTTCGATTGTCATCGACCCAACCGAAGCCCTGACCTCTATCGATATCAACTCTGCCCGCGCAACCAAAGGTGGTGATATCGAAGAAACCGCACTGAACACAAACTTAGAAGCTGCAGACGAAATTGCTCGCCAACTACGCCTGCGTGACCTCGGTGGCCTCGTCGTTATCGACTTTATCGATATGACTCCAGTTCGCCACCAACGTGAAGTGGAAAACCGTCTGCGTGAAGCTGTACGTGTTGACCGTGCTCGCGTGCAAATCGGCCGTATTTCCCGCTTTGGTCTGTTGGAAATGTCGCGTCAGCGTCTCAGCCCATCACTGGCTGAAGCCAGCCATCACATCTGTCCTCGTTGTACTGGTACGGGTGTAATTCGTGATAACGAATCTCTGGCTCTGTCTGTGCTGCGCTTGATCGAAGAAGAAGCTCTGAAAGACAACACCTCGCAAGTTTTGGCGGTTGTGCCTGTCTCTATTGCATCTTACCTGTTGAACGAAAAACGTCGTTCGGTGAACCACATTGAACGCACTCAGGATGTGAAAATCACGGTTGTGCCAAACTCCGACATGGAAACGCCTCATTTTGAAGTGGTCCGTGTACGTGATGGCGAAGAGCAGAACATTCTGTCTTACCTGATCCCTCGCAAACTGGAAGCAATGAAAGAAGCCGAAGGGAAAGAGCCAACTGAAACGGAAGTCAAACCGAAGCGTATTGAAGAACCTGTACTGAAAGGTTTTGCTGCGCCAGCTCAAACGGCTCCAGCGCCTGCGCCAACACCAAAACCTCAGGTTGAACAACCTCAGGAAGTGAAGGAAGAAAAACCAGGTCTGTTTGGCCGCTTCTTGAAAGCCCTGTCAGGACTGTTCGCAGCACCTGCAGAAGCACCGAAGAAAGAAGAGCAAGATCAGCCGAAAGCGAAAGGCAACGATGACCGTAATAAGTCGTCTCAGCCTCGTCGTGAACGCAATGATCGTCGTCGTAACTCTCGCGACAAGAACAAGCGTAAGCCAAACGACGACACGAAAGAAAGAACCAACGAGAACAAAGCCGCGGATAAAGACGCGCCAAATTCTCGCAAGCAGCAAGAGCGTAAGCCGAAGCAAGAGCGTACAGAACGTAACGAGCGTAATGAGCGCGGCGATCGTAACGAACGCGGTGATCGCAACGAACGCGGTGATCGCAACGAACCTCGTCGCAATAACAAACGTGACGATGCGAAATCAGCCAAGCTGATGGAACAAGGTCGTCAGCTCGCGGCAGATGCGCAACAAGACCCAATCGATGCCCCTCGCGCCGAAGCGAAGGAAGAAAAAGCAGCGGTGGTGAAAGAACGTCGTCAACGTCGTAAACTGACCAAGCAAATTCGCGTCAAAGATCAGCAAGCCGCTGAGCTGGAAGCGAAGAGTGACACTGCGCCAGTGGCTGACAAAGCCGTTGAGTCGGTGAAAGACATCAACACTGATGTGGCTGCAAACGAAGCGCAAGACACCGAAAAAGATGAACAGAAGCAGCGTCGTAACCGTCGCTCGCCTCGCCACCTGCGTGCAAGTGGTCAGCGTCGTCGTCGTGGTCGCGACCGTCGTCCAAACCCATTCCGTCTGCGTAAAGGTGGCGTTGCGTCACCAGAAATGGCAATGGGTAAAGTGATGCCGCGTTATGATCTGGCAAAACCAGCTCAGAAAGCCGCGAAAGTCGACGAAGCACCTGCAGCAGCAGCGAGCGTCGCACTCGGTGGCTTTGCTTGTCCAGAAATGGCCATGGGCAAAGTGATCATTCGTCGCGAAATGCCTCAAGCGGTTGTTGAAGCTGAAGTTGTTGTTGAAGCACCGGTTGAAGCAGTCAGCACTCCTGTCGTCGAAGCGCCAGTAGCAGTCGCTGATGTGGTCACGCCATCTGACGTGGTTGAAAGCGTTGATGCTGAAGTCGTCGCAGCACCTAAAGCGGCACAGGAGCCAAATGTTCAAGCGCCTTTTCTTGAATCCGTGAATGTGGCTGAATCCGTTGATGTGGTTGAAACCGTTGAAACAGCACCAGCTGTAGAAGCGGCAATCGAGCCCGCACCTCAACCGGCCCCTAAAGCAGCACCAGTGGCGAAGCCAACGGTGAAAGCGACCGTGACATCAGGCCATGCTTCTGCACCAATGGCAAAAGCACCTGGCTCCAACGAGCTGAAAGAAATCGCGGTCGTGGCAGCGCCATTCCGCACTGAGCGCTACCAACCAATCGGCGCAGGCAGCCAAGCTGCTCGCAATCAAGCCGGTGCAGCGATGGCTAAACCTCAGTCTTTCTAAGCGACGCGACGTCCGTCATACAAAAAAGCCCACCTTTCGGTGGGCTTTCTTTTGGGCTTAAAACGCGTAATTCAAACTGATGGTGCTGTAGATTTCATCATGGCTCTTGCCCGCAGCCACTTGCGAGTTGTAGATATATTCGGTATCAAGTACCAACGCCAATTTTTCAGCCAGCTTGTTTTTTAAGAAGGCGTTTGCCGTGGTCGTGGTGTTGGAATCACCGTAGTCGACACGCACACCCGCCCCGACATTCATGGCATCAGACAATTGCGTGTTGCCATTGGCAAACGCGTTCGCAATCACTTCATCCTGACTTTCGTTCGCTTTTGTTTTATCAAACGCTTGGCGTTTTGAATAACGGAAACCCGGACCTGCACCAATTTCCAGTTTTGAGGTGCCATCATCAATCAGTGTTTGACCAATACCACCGACGATCAAGGCCTGATGACGGTACGTGGCATACTGATCGTGTTCGTACTTCGCGTTGCTAAACAAAAAGGTGTCATTCGATACGGTGTGTTTAATGTCGTAGATGATGCGGTATTTATTGGTGCCATCATCGTCAGATTGATGAGAATAGTAGGTCGCCAAAGACAATTGCTGGGTTTGTTTTTCTTGCTCGTATTTCAAACTGGCGCCGGAGTTCACCGACATCGATGTGCTGTCGGTTTTCGAATAAATAAAGCCCAATTTGGCATCACCACTGAACTGACCTGCATTGCTATCGACATCAGATCCAGACTCCGCAGCCAATGCATGAAAAGAACAGACACTCAGCAGTGCCGTGAGAGTGATCACGTTACCGGTCGTCGGCATAACAAATCTCCAACTGAAAAAATAAAGTGACCAGTATATGACGTAGAGCACACTATTCGGTTAGCCGATCGTAAAATTTTCAGTTAAATCATTAACAAAACTCACAAACATCCAGCCTTGCTATGGCTGAATACGGGATATTTATCCGGTTAATTGTTGAACTTAATCACACTATTCAGTACCATTCGCCGACTTAAAACACGACACCAATCTGCTGCGACTCATTTTTTGTCACAATTTCGGCCTGTCACTGGTGATCGTTCACCACACCTGCATGGGGCTAATATTCAGCACAGAGCATGTGTCTCCATTCATTTAACGACAGCGAAAACTGAATACTCATGTTTGAATTTCCACAATTTTCTAAGCATTCGGTCAAAAATGACGTGCTATCGGGTTTAACCGTCGCATTGGCATTGGTTCCCGAAGCCGTTGCATTTGCCTTCGTGGCGGGTGTGGATCCGATGGTCGGTCTCTATGCCGCCTTTATCGTTGGTCTGGTCACCTCAATTTTTGGCGGACGTCCAGGCATGATCTCCGGTGCAACCGGCGCCATGGCCGTCGTGATGGTCAGCTTGGTGGCAACCCATGGCGTTCAATACCTGTTTGCTGCCATTTTATTTGCCGGCATTCTACAAATTGCCGCGGGCTTGTTTAAATTGGGCAAATTCATTCGAATGGTGCCTCACCCCGTGATGATCGGCTTTGTGAACGGCTTGGCGATTGTGATTTTCCTTGCGCAGTTAGGCCAATTTAAAGCGCCGGATCTCAACGGCATGCTGACGTGGTTGCCACAAGACCAAATGCTACTGATGCTCGGCTTGGTCGCTTTGACCATGGCCATCATCTATTTCCTCCCCAAGATCACCACTGCAATCCCATCGTCATTGGCGGCGATTGTGACCATTACACTGCTGGTGCAAGGCCTCGGGTTAGAAACACGCACCGTGGTGGATTTCCTACGCGCCATGTCGGGTAATGAGGCAGCCACGTTGGCAGGTAATCTGCCAAGCTTCTCGATTCCAAGTGTGCCGATGACATTGGAAACGCTGCAAATTATTCTGCCTTACGCCGTTATTCTCGCGGCCATTGGCCTGATCGAATCCCTGCTGACCCTGACCGTGTTGGACGAAATGACCAATACCCGTGGCCAATCAAACCGCGAATGTATGGGTCAAGGTCTGGCGAACATCACCTGTTCCATGTTTGGTGCTATGGGGGGCTGCGCGATGATCGGTCAATCAATGATTAACGTCAATTCCGGTGGACGTGGCCGCTTGTCCGGTATCGTTGCCGCCGTCATGCTGCTGGTCTTCATCTTGTTTGCATCTTCTTTGATTGAGATGATCCCACTAGCGGCGCTGGTTGGCGTGATGTTTATGGTGGTGATCGGCACATTCGAGTGGGCCACTTTCAAACTGGCGCGCCGTGTGCCAAAGCAGGATTTCTTTGTGATCGTGCTGGTGACCATTGTCACCGTGTTTACCGATTTGGCGATTGCGGTCGCGGTGGGTGTGATTGCCTCGGCACTGATGTTTGCTTGGGAACATGCAAAACACATTTACGCCAGCAGCCACCTCAACGAGGAAGGCTCCAAGGTATACCAAGTTCATGGCCCGATTTTCTTTGGCTCAGCCGCGAACTTCCTCGAACTGTTTGACGCCCAAAACGATCCAAGTGACGTGATTGTTGATTTTGCCCACTCACGCGTGGCCGATCATTCAGCAATTGAGGCAATTGAAACAGTTGCCGAACGTTATGCCAGCTTAGGTAAAACACTGCATCTGCGTCACCTCAGCCAAGATTGCCGCGCTCTGCTACAAAAAGCGGGAAGCTTAGTAGAAATCAACGTCAAAGAAGACCCTAGCTACAAAGTTGCCACCGATGTGTTGGCCGGCTAAGTCACATTCAGCACACCCCTGAACCCCAAAGCCTCTCATGCGAGAGGCTTTTTTATGGCTGCTGCTTTATTGGTCATGATTTAACTTGCTGATACCGCATAGCTTTCATAGCATAGTGCCCTCGCCCTCTCCTCGGACACATCATCATGACATGGATTTTCTTCACCTTTCTTGCCGCCTTCATGCAATCTTGGCGGAACGCCTTTCAAAGTCGCCTCGCTGGTGACGTGAAGACCGCCGGTGTCACACTGGCACGATTTATCTGGGCAAGCCCTTTGGCTGCGATCTACTTGATCACCTTGTATCACATTGAACCGGTTGAATTGCCATCGTTTAGTCACACGTTTATCGGCTTCATCGTTGGTGCAGCAGTGATGCAAATTCTCGCCACTGCATTGATGGTGAAGCTGTTCAAATTCAATAATTACGCAGTCGGGGCAGGCTTAGCCAAAAGCGAAGCGCTGGTCGCCGCCGTGCTCGGCATGTTGTTCTTTGGAACACATTTGAATGTTCTGGGTTGGATTGGCGTGTTACTGGGCGGCATTGGTGTTTTTATGCTGAGCGCGCAAGGCGGCTTTCGCCAACTCTCGCTGCCGACGATTTTACTCGGGTTAGGCAGTGGCAGTGCTTTTGCGCTCACCTCGCTGTGGGTGCGCGAAGCAAGTTTAGCACTGGGTCTCCCCTTTCCGCACAGTGCGGCATGGGTATTACTGCTGGTGATTTCGCTGCAAACCCTGCTATTGGTAGGCTATTTGTTCGCACGTGACATCAATACACTGAAAGCATTGTGGTCAAAGCCGAAACTCACTCTGCTAACCAGCATTAGCAGTTGCATCGGTTCAATGGGATGGTTCAGTGCCATGTCACTGCAAGCTGTACCATACGTGAAAACGTTAGGTCAGGTTGAAATCTTTTTCACCATGTTGATTTCGATATTCTGGCTAAGGCAACGCGTCCGCATTAAAGATGGGTTGGGGCTAATTTTGGTTGCGCTGGCTGCGGTATTGGTGATGTGGACTTAACCGCATCATCCATTTGCGCGTCCTTGCACTCCACGTCGTCAGGTTTTAGCACAGCAATAAAAAAGCCCCACCAAACGGTGGGGCTTGAATTTTCCCGATAATAAGTTTCGTGCTAGCGAAAACTTATCTCATTACGCTTCAGCTTTGTCTTTCTTCGCTTTAGGCGCTGCTTTCGCTGCTTCTTGGTCTGCACGTTTCTTGATAACGGTAGTGCCTTCGAAAGTTTCACCTTCAACGAAAGGTTTACCGTAGTAAGACGCTAGCAGAACTTCTTTCAGCTCGCTGATGAGTGGGTAACGTGGGTTCGCACCAGTACATTGGTCATCGAACGCTTCAACCGCTAGTTCATCAACTTTCGCTAGGAAGTCAGCTTCGTTAACGCCAGCTGCTTGAATTGACGCTGGGATATCCAGTGCCAGTTTCAACTCTTCCAACCAACCTAGCAGACGCTCAATTTTCTGAGCAGTGCGGTCGCCTGGTTTAGACAGACCCAAGTGGTCAGCAACTTCAGCGTAGCGACGACGTGCTTGTGGGCGGTCGTATTGAGAGAACGCAGTTTGTTTAGTTGGGTTGTCGTTCGCGTTGTAACGAACCACGTTTGCCATCAGCAGTGAGTTTGCCAAGCCGTGAGGCAGGTGGAACTCAGCACCCAGTTTGTGCGCCATTGAGTGACATACACCCAAGAATGCGTTCGCAAAGGCCACACCCGCGATAGTCGCTGCGTTGTGTACTTTTTCACGAGCGATTGGATCTTTCGCACCGTTTGCGTAGCTTGATGGCAGGTATTCTTTCAGCAGTTTCAGTGCTTGCAGAGCCTGACCGTCAGAGTATTCGTTCGCTAGAACAGACACGTATGCTTCCAGAGCGTGAACGACTGCATCGTAACCACCGAAGGCAGTCAGAGACTTAGGCATGTTCATCACAAGGTTCGCATCAACGATAGCCATGTTTGGTGTCAGTTCGTAGTCAGCCAGTGGGTATTTCGCACCAGTTTCATCGTCAGTTACCACAGCGAATGGCGTCACTTCAGAACCTGTACCTGATGTGGTTGTGATACAAACCAGTTCAGCTTTTTGACCCATTTTAGGGAACTTGTAGATACGTTTACGGATGTCCATAAAGCGCATTGCTAGTTCTTCGAAGTGAGTTTCTGGGTGCTCATACATAACCCACATGATCTTCGCAGCATCCATTGGTGAACCACCACCTAGCGCGAGAATCACGTCTGGTTGGAAGCTACGCATTTGCTCTGCGCCTTTCTTCACGATAGTCAGCGTTGGATCGGCTTCCACTTCGTAGAATGTGGTCACTTCCATGCCTTGCGCTTTCAGCAGGCTCACTACTTCATCTGCGTAACCGTTGTTGAATAGGAAACGGTCAGTAACAAGGAACGCGCGTTTCTTACCTTCTAGATCGCCCAGAGCGACTGGAAGGCTACCACGACGGAAGTAGATTGATTTAGGTAGTTTGTGCCACAACATGTTTTCAGCTCGCTTCGCAACAATTTTCTTGTTGATAAGGTGTTTAGGACCTACGTTCTCAGAGATAGAGTTACCACCCCAAGAACCACAACCTAGCGTCAGAGATGGCGCAACGTTGAAGTTGTACAGGTCACCGATACCACCGTGAGTTGTCGGGATGTTCACCAGAATACGAGCTGTTTTCAGACGGTCACCGAAGTAACGGATACGGTCTGCGTTCACGTCTTGGTCAGTGTATAGGCCTGAAGTATGACCGATACCGCCGATTTCAACCATTTTCACTGCTTGGTCAACCGCGTTTTCGAAAGAAGTTGCGCGGAACATACCCAGTGTTGGAGACAGTTTTTCGTGAGCGAATTCGTCGTCGTAAGACACTTCACCGATACCTTCACCAACAAGGATCTTCGTATCAGCTGGCACTTTAACGCCTGCCATTTCAGCAATCTTAGTTGCTGGTTGGCCTACGATTTTCGCGTTCAAAGCGCCATCAATCAGAAGCACTTTACGTACTTTGTCTGCATCTGCTTTGCTCAGGACGTGTGCTTTGTGAGTCGCGAAACGCTCTTTCACTTCGTCGTACACTTCGTCCATCACGATAACAGCTTGCTCAGAAGCACACACAACGCCGTTGTCGAATGTTTTAGACATCAGTACTGAAGCAACTGCACGTTTGATGTCAGCCGTTTCATCGATCACAACAGGAACGTTACCTGCACCTACACCGATTGCTGGTTTACCTGAAGAATAAGCCGCTTTCACCATGCCTGGACCACCAGTTGCAAGGATCAGAGCGATACCTTCGTGTTTCATCAGTGCGTTAGACAGTTCCACAGATGGCTCATCAATCCAGCCGATGATGTCTTTTGGCGCGCCAGCTGCAACAGCGGCGTCTAGAACCAGTTTAGCGGCATCGTTGGTTGAGTGTTTAGCACGTGGGTGTGGCGAGAAGATAATACCGTTACGAGTTTTCAGAGAAATCAGTGATTTGAAAATCGCAGTTGAAGTTGGGTTGGTGGTTGGAACAATACCACAGATGATACCTACAGGCTCAGCGATGGTCATGGTGCCCATGCTGTCGTCTTCTTCAAGAACGCCGCAAGTCTTTTCATCTTTGTACTTGTTGTAGATGTACTCAGATGCAAAGTGGTTTTTGATTACTTTGTCCTCAACAATACCCATGCCTGATTCTGCTACCGCTTGTTGCGCTAGAGGAATACGAGCTTGGTTAGCTGCCAAAGATGCTGCACGGAAGATTTTGTCGACTTGCTCTTGAGAGTAGGTCGCAAATTCTGCTTGTGCCGCTTTCACGCGAGCAACAAGAGCATCTAGTTCAGCCAGGTTAGTTACAGGCATAATGAATCTCCTAAAATAGAAAAACGTTAAAAACTCTTTATTAAGTATGCGTCCCTGAGTTTTTCTTACTTGGTCAACGGTTAATCTAATCGACAGACTTAGTAAATTGCTTTCATGGCTGAGTATAATATTTCACTGTGTGAAAAAAATTGACTCAGATCAGTTATGAAAAATTAATTACCCCTCTAGGGGTATAAGCCAACACAAAAAGCACCTAAGCAACTGAATAACAACACAAATAAAAACCATTTTTTCGATGACAAAAAACACATCAACGAACAAGTAAAACTAAAAAAACTACAACACTTTGTAAAAAAGTTTCATTTATAAACAACAACACTACGTGTAACCGCCGTTTAATGTGCTACTAAGAGTATATCTTGCGCCACTTCCCCCACCACCGCCACGCGCTTTTTTTACAAAAAATGTGCTGATGTTAACAAAGTCAGCGGAAGACATACGCAATAAGCACAATAGTGAAACATGTTGATTGCAACATTTGCCCATGATTAGTTTTTTTAAATCATAGAACCAAAAAAGCGATACTTTTTTTCATTCGTCCTTTTGCTATCTTTGACTTACATTACGCTTGCTTCATTTCAATCCCATGATCGCCAAGAGACCGTTTAATGCATTTTGAGTTTGCTATTTTTCTACAGTTTTTTTTAGGACTGGTTGCCGCTGTGAACCCAGTGGGCATCATGCCGGTGTTTGTTTCACTCACCGGTCACATGACACCGGAAGAAAAAAACAAAATCGCACGTACAGCCAACATTGCCGTGGCCGTCATTTTGATTACGGCGCTGTTGGGCGGTCAGATGTTGCTGGATATGTTCAGCATTTCGCTCGACTCGTTTCGCGTCGCCGGTGGTTTATTGCTACTGAGCATCGCCTTCTCCATGATGAGCGGTAAGCTGGGTGAAGATAAACAGAATAAACAGGAAAAATCGGAATACATCAGCCGTGAACAAATCGGCGTGGTGCCTTTGGCGATGCCGCTGATGGCGGGGCCAGGTGCCATCAGTTCGACCATTGTCTATGGGTCACGTTACCCTGCGATGATCGACACAGCCGGCATCATCCTAACGATTGTGGTATTCAGCGTTGCTTCGTGGCTGCTGTTTCGCTCTGCGCCATATATTGTGCGTTTGCTCGGGCAGACGGGCATCAACGTGATCACCCGTATCATGGGTCTGATTCTGGGTGCATTGGGCATCGAATTTATCACCAATGGTTTGCGTAGCCTGTTTCCAGGGTTAGCGTAATCGCAAACGAGACGTTATGATATTGCAACTAATGAAACTGGTTGCAATATCATGTCCAACAAGACGCTTAAACATCATCTTTATGTCATTATTTTTGGGACTTACACGCGAGGCGGTCGAATTTTCGATATCACGCTGATTGCCGCGATTCTCACGTCCATCGTCGCACTCATTCTCGATTCCATTCCCGATATTTCCGCAGTATGGAAAACTGAAATTCGTTACATCGAATATTTTTTCACGGCGCTGTTTACCATCGAATACTTACTGCGCCTCTACTGCTCACCCAAACCGACTGCGTATGCCAAAAGCTTCTACGGTGTGATTGATTTGCTGGCGATCTTACCCACTTACTTTGCGCTGCTGTTTCCGTCTGCAACGTTTATGGGTGCCATTCGTTTGCTGCGCGTCATGCGTATTTTTCGAATTCTAAAGCTGGTGCGCTACCTGCAAGATTCCAACATATTGATGCGCTCGCTACTTGCCGCGCGCCGAAAGGTACTGATTTTCTTCAGTACTGTGGCGGTTTTGGTGACGATCTTTGGTTCGTTGGTGTATGTCATTGAAGGGCCAGAAAACGGCTTTACCAGCATTCCGCAAAGTATTTACTGGGCCATCGTCACCATCACAACGGTCGGTTATGGCGACGTTGCACCTCAAACGGCACTGGGCAAAGCGGTGGCATCACTGACTATGCTGCTGGGTTATTCGATTCTGGCGGTACCGACCGGGATCATTACCGCCGAACTCAACCAAGAGATGAACTCCCACCGCTCGCTGGTGAAATGCCCCAACTGCTCACAAGCCGGTCATGAAGCCGATGCGATGTATTGCAAACATTGCGGCAGTGAATTGGCAGAGCCGGATAAACGGGTGGTACCGGTCGTCAATGGGCTCGAAACGTTAGAAGAATTAGAAGAAAATAAAGCGCCGTAAAGGCGCTTCATTATTATTTTTATACGTTAGATATACGTTAGAGCAGAGCGGGATTTATTGCTTTTCAGCAAGGATGATGCGCAGTGTACGACGCAGTGGCTCCGCCGCGCCCCACAACAGTTGGTCACCCACGGTGAATGCGTTGAGGAAGTCATCACCCATCGACATTTTACGCAAACGGCCGACTGGCACGGACAAAGTGCCCGTCACTTTCGCAGGGCTCAGTTCACGCGCGGTAATGTCACGCTCGTTCGGAATCACTTTCACCCAATCGTTGTGCGTTGCAATCATCTCTTCGATTTCATCAAGCGGCACATTTTGTTTCAGCTTAATGGTCAGCGCTTGAGAGTGACAACGCATCGCACCAATACGGACACATGTTCCGTCGATTGGCACAGGCGAGTTTTGTGAACCTAGGATCTTGTTCGCTTCCACGCCGGCTTTCCACTCTTCTTTGCTTTGACCGTTGTCGCGTTTCACGTCGATCCAAGGAATCAAAGACCCGGCTAGCGGAACGCCAAACTGGTCGGTTGGGAAGCTCGATGAGCGCATGGTTTCTGCCACTTTCTGGTCGATGTCCAGAATGGAGCTTGACGGATTGGCCAGCTCAGAGCTCACCGCATCGTTGATCACGCCCATTTGCGAAATCAGTTCCCGCATGTTTTGCGCGCCCGCACCGGAAGCAGCTTGGTAAGTCATGGCGCTCATCCATTCAACTAGGCCGCGTTCAAACAGACCGCCGAGGCCCATCAACATCAAGCTCACGGTACAGTTGCCGCCAACAAATGTATTGGTGCCACCGTGAATGCCTTGTTGGATTTGCGCCAAGTTGACTGGATCCAGAGTAATGATGGAGTCTTTGTCCATGCGAAGTGTGGAGGCCGCATCAATCCAGTAGCCTTTCCAGCCAGCTTGACGCAGCGCTGGGTACACCTTTTCAGTGTAGCTGCCGCCTTGACACGTGATCACCGCATCCAGCTGTTTCAGGCTATCAATATCAAACGCGTCTTGCAGTAGACCAGCTTCCTTACCAAAGTTTGGCGCAGGGATACCAATTTGTGACGTACTGTAGAAAACAGGATCGATCAGGTCAAAATCACGCTCTTCAACCATTCGCTGCATCAGTACAGAACCAACCATACCGCGCCAACCCACTAAACCTACTCTCATCGCACTAACTCTCCGTGTATTCCAGTTAAAAATTCAATCCATCATCTATAAGTGGTTCAGGATAAAATCTCAAGCCTTTATTCAGAAAAGTCGTAAGTTTTTCTTTCGTCGCACCGCGATACACAACGATTTCGCCGGCAAACTGCTAAAAGCGTTAAATTTGTTAATTCTTCAGCCTTTGGTAATCAAATCTTCACTTAACTACTTACACTTTGTTACACGCATTTTTCACATTACAAATCTTTTTGTTTCAAATTGTTTGCTCAAATACAACATTTAAACCTACCAATTAACCACCATAACGACACAAATCACACCAATTGAGTTTAATGTCGATATATTATTCCAACTCATGTACAGTTCCGCGCAACTGATAAGGATGTTTTCCCCTCCTTAGCACAACTACCCGATAACCCGATAAGAGGTTCTTAGAATGACTCAAGCCCCCAAACGCTTGCCCAGCTTGGTACAAGTTATTGTATCGCTCGGTCTGTTTTTACTATTGGCTTTTTCGTTTACTGCTAAGTTCGATCTACCGATTCAGCTGGCCTTATACATTGGCTGGTTCATTATTTTTGTATTAGGTGTCCGCCTTGGTCACAAATACCAAGAACTAGAAAAAGCGGCACTTAGCGGCATTTCTAACGGTTTAGGTGCAGTTTTAATACTTTTAGCCGTGGGTGCGTTGGTCGGAACCTGGATTTCCGGCGGGATTGTGCCGACGATCATTTACTACGGTCTGCAAGCGATCCACCCTTCTATCTTCTTGCTGGCGACCATGGTGATCTGTTCTCTGACTGCGCTGGCTACCGGTACCTCTTGGGGTGCTGCGGGTACCGCCGGTATTGCGATGATGGGGATCGGCCAAGGCCTTGGCGTTCCTGCGCCAATTACGGCGGGTGCGGTTCTGTCTGGCTGTTACTTTGGTGACAAAATGTCGCCCCTGTCAGACTCTGTGATTCTGGCCTCGTCCATGTCGAACGTTGAAGTCATGGAACACATCAAAGGCATGCTGCCGATTGCTCTGATCAGCTACATCATCACCGGTATCATGTTTACGCTGTTTGGTTTCCACTACGCAGGCAACGTCGACATGTCACAGGTTCAGTCGGTGATTAACGCGATGGAAACGCAGTTCTACATTACGCCATACTCATTTATTCCTGTCCTGATTGTGTTGGGCTTGCTGGCCATGCGTATGCCATCTTTCCCGGTGATCAGCTTCGGTTCGCTGCTGGGTATCGTTTGGGCGGTGATGATTCAGGACGTCGACTTCCTGCAAGCATTCAACACGGCATGGGCACCATTCCACATTGAATCTGGCGTGGATTTCATTGATGCGATTCTAAACCGTGGTGGTATGTCGTCGATGCTGGGTTCAGTGGCGGTCATCGTATTCGGTCTTGGTTTTGGTGGTCTGCTGGATAAAGTGGGCGTGCTGGAAACCATCGCGAAACTGTTCGAACGCCGCGTCACAAGCCCAGGCTCACTGGCAACCAGCACCATCGGTACGGCATTTATGGGGAACGTGTTTGGTTCTGCGATGTACGTGTCCCTGATCCTGACCCCAAAAATCTGTGCGAAGAACTACGACCGTCTGGGTTACAAACGTAAAAACTTATCTCGTAACGCCGAGTTTGGTGGCACGCTCACCTCCGGCATGGTGCCTTGGAGTGACAACGGCATTTACATGGCGAGTATTCTTGGCGTGGCAACCCTCTCCTACGCGCCGTTCATGTGGCTCAGCTTCGTGTGTATCATCGTGACCATTTTCACCTCTTATATGGGTTGGTTTGTCGATAAATGCGAACCAACTGCAGAGGCCACGTTGGAAGAGGAAGCGGCGCTGGCATTGCAAAAACAATCGGCTTAATCCGTACCAACTGATGCAATAAAAACAGAGCGCGAATTTCGCGCTCTGTTTGTTTCTCGCTATCCGATACATGTCGAAAAGCGGCGCATCTCGAAAACCCAAATGCGTTGGAAGCCGTTAACTCGCCCGCTTGTTCAGAAAGTAACGCGCACTTTCAATGGTCTGCTTCAGATGAGCACTCAACTTCTGTAGATCCGATTCCGTCGGTTGCGAGCCGTGTTTCAGTTTCATCTCAATCGCCAACGCCACATCACGCAATCCATCGGCGCCCAAATTTCCCGCCACCCCTTTCAAGCTGTGCGCTTTACGCAATGCCGCTTCCGAATCCGTCCTTAACAACTGGCGCAACCCCTCATCATCGTTGCGATGATCTTCGATGAACACCTCCAATAGCATGTGAACCGAGTTGTAATCGTCGTTCAATGAAGAGAGCATGCGCTGGATGTTGATGGCCGAACCCTCTTCAATGACCACCTCTGGTTCAAACGTCGGGTTGATGGGGGTAACCACCGGCACGGCGCTTTCCGCCATCACCAGCGCAGGTTCAGCCACGGGAACAGCTTGCAATTTGGCGTGCCATTTTTCACGGCGCATCGCCAAAATCACCAGCAACAGCATGGCGACAGCGCTACTGAGCATGCTCAGGATCGTCAGCGTTTTAAAGCGTTCTTCATATTGCGTGTTGGCCGACATGATCTCGTTGTGCACGCGATGACGCAGCAGTTTATCGACCAAATTGTCGCCTTCCGCATAGTGACTCAGCAAGGTAGAAACGCGAGCCAGCGTGCGTTGCAAATTGTCTTTGGCTTCCTTAGGCAAGGATTCGGATTGTTTCAGCAAGGCATCAAAGGTGCGGTAGAGTTCAGGGCTGCGCGCGCCTTCGGTGTACAGCGCTTGCAAGACGAAAGCGCCAATTTTGAGGTAATCGGCCTGCACGTCGGGTTGGTGTGCATAGCGTTCTCGCAACGCCTGCAACTGCTCGACTAACTCGTTAATCGACAATTCAACGGCAAGAAAACTTCGCGTCTGCTCGATAAAGCGATCTGTCACATATAACGTTTGCGTTAAGTCGGGCTGAAACCAATTGGAATCTGAATCGGCTTCAAGCTGCAACCGCAATGAGTAAATCACTTGAATATTGAGCGCCAGATCATTGGCACGTGTGGTTCGGTATGGCGACTGAAAGTAGAGGGTATTACGCAAACCATCTACACTATTTTCAAGTTCATTCAGATTGCGACTGGTCACTTCTAGCGCGCGGTATTGCAACAGCACCGCCAACATGACGACGCCCCACACGACAATCACCGCAAGATCCAACCTGTTTTTTAGCCATCCACTGATTCGGTTTGCGCTCATCCCTGCTCTCTGCACTGTATTTGTGATTCAATACAAGCATATACTGAAATACATCACCTGTCGTGACAGCGGCGAAAAAGCATACAAAAAAGAGCGCCGTAGCGCTCTCATGTCATTATTGTTTGCGGGTCAGTTGATCGCGCAAGTTAGGCGGGGTGCCTTTAATGGTCAGCGTGTCAGTTTCTGGATCGTAGAATACGCGCTCCCCCATCAGCAGGCTGTCAAAGCTGATGTTCAGGCCGCCACCGGCGCCCACATACTTAGTCAGTTTGCGCACCGTGCTGCGGTCGCCCGGGAAGCTCTCTTCCAACTCATATCCGTGTTCACGAGTGAAATCAAAGAAGCTAGTGCCGTCGGTGCTTGCAGGCAACTCCCCTGAAAGCTCTTGAACTTGGACTTCTTCACCCGCTTTGATTTGCTCGTTGCAGTACTCGTAAACCTGCTTCTTGTAGCTGATCGCTTCGTCTTTTTCGAGTTTTGAATCGGTACAGAAATCTTCCACGGCCTGCATCAGCAGTTGGTTTTGCTGTTTTGGATCCAAACCGATGTCTGCTTGCAGAAAATCAAGGAAGAAGTCAGCCACTTTACGGCCCACACGGCCTTTGATGTAAGACAGGTAACGGTTTGAATCACGATCGGTCTCATAGCTCGACAGATCAATGCGCGCCGCAATGTCCATCTTATTAATGTCGAGGTAGTCGGTCGCGCTGATGTCGAGACCTTCCGTCACTTTCAAGCTTTGGTTCATCGGCAAAATGCCAATAAACAGATAATCAGTCGCCAGTGATTGGTACTCTGCCATCACCAGAATGCCTTCGTCGGCAAAGGGATACTTCGCCAACTCATCTTTCAGGCGTTGCGCACTCACTTGCGAAAAGTCGTAAAAGTTACGTTCCCCTTTACGCAATTCATGTAACCATGTTTGAAAATCACTGTCAGACTTAAACGAACCGAAACCTTTGCCCGCTTTCGCATTGAAAACGCGATGCAACTCGGCCACGAGGTTCTCGGTTGAGGTATCATTGTCAAGAGACTGAGCGCGGTAGTTAACCATCAACTCGTCATTATCGTTTTTGCGCAGTTGATGCAAAATGACATTGGAAAGGTGCAAACTCATAGTGAAATATTCATCGTACTGGTTTCAGTTGTAAGGCATAGTAGGTTATCATAAGCCGCTTTTACTATCATCATTAGAGTCTTTATGCCAATTACATCGAAATACAGCGACGAAAAAGTTGAAACTATCCTGACTGAAATCGCTGCCGTTCTTGATAAACATGATGCTTCTCCAGAGCTTACCCTGATGATTGCCGGCAACGTGGCAACCAACGTGTTGAACCAGAACGTGGCCGCAGCACAGCGAAAAGCGATTGCAGAGAAGTTTGCGCAAGCGTTAATGTCTTCGTTGCAAAATTAATTTCATACTTAACACCGGATAAATAGAAAAATACATGGTAGATAGCGGAAACACATACGGCGAACGTGTATCTCGTCTGGTCGGTTGGGGGCACTGGTTTGCCTTCTTCAACATCATTGCAGCCATGCTGATTGGCACACGTTACATTGCTCAGTCGCCGTGGCCGGACACCTTCTTAGGCCAATTTTATTTGACGCTTTCTTGGGTGGGTCATTTCGGCTTTCTGGTTTTCGCCCTCTACCTTTTAATTCTATTTCCCCTCACGTTCCTGATACCGTCGCGAACGTTATTTCGGTTTGTTGCCGTCTGTTTCGCCACATTCGGCCTCACCGTCTTACTGATTGATACGCAAACCTATCAGACCATTAACCTCCACCTCACTCCTGTGGTGTGGGAACTCCTCTTTAGTGACGACAGCAACGTCAGCACCGACCTACAACATCTGTTTGTGGTTCTGCCGCTGATCTTTTTGCTGCAACTGGGTTTGTCTGAATGGGTGTGGCGCAAACAACGTAAACTGTCTCACAAGCGTATCGGTCGCCCAATGGCCGCGGTGTTTTTCGTTAGCTTTATCGCCAGCCATCTGATCTATGTGTGGTCGGATGCTTACCTCTACGCGCCAGTCACCAGCCAAAAATCGAACTTCCCACTCTCCTACCCGATGACCGCGAAGTCTTTCATGGAGAAACATGGCCTGTTGGATCGTGAGGAATACCTTAAACGTTTGGAAGAGAAGAGCCGCAGTAATGTGGATTTGGTGAGCTACCCGCTGGAGAAAATCCAGTTCGGTCGTCGTGCGAATAACCTCAATATTCTGGTGGTGAGTGTCGACAACCTACGCGCCGATGTGCTGACCAAAGAGATGATGCCAAACATGGCGCAATTCGCCGCCAGCAACCTCAACTTCACCAACCATTACAGCTCAAGCAACGATGCATTTGGTATGTTTGGCCTGTTTTATGGCTTACCAAGCAGTTATGCCAGCAGCATCACCGTACAAGGCACTGCGCCGGTACTGATGGATGTACTTAAATCACAGTCATATCAGTTTGGCCTATTCAGCGGCGACAATTTCAATGACAGCCTGTATCAGGAAACCATTTTCCGTGGCCTGCCGCTCTCTAAAGCGCCGTTTGATCCCGATACCTCTGCCGATGAGCAAACCATTCAACGCTGGGCCAATTGGGTCAGCGATAAAAGCAGCGCCCCATGGTTTAGCTTCCTTGAGCTAACCACGGTCGACAACTTCAGCAATTATGCCGATAGCAACACCCAAGGTTCAGCAACGGATAAGCTGCGCAACAACTACCACCATTCAGTCACCGTTGCGGATCGCGAACTGGGGCTGCTGTTGACCAAGTTGCAAGAACTCGATTTGATGGACAACACTGTGGTGATTGTAACCTCCAATCACGGCACTGAATTTAATGAAACGAAGACCAACAGCTGGGGCGCGAACAGCAACTACAGCCGTTATCAGCTCCAAGTTCCGATGGTGATTCGTTGGCCGGGCAAAATTGCTGCGACCTTTAACCATCGCTCCAGTCATCTCGATTTAAGCGTCACCTTGCTGCAAGATCTGCTGGGTGTGTCCTCAAACCCGAGTGATTTCAGTAGCGGTCGTAACCTATTTAACGAGAACAAACGGAAGTGGATTCTGGCCGGCGATTCCCGTGAATTGGCCCTGATCACTGACCAAGAAACCACCGTGATCGACAAGTTCGGCAACTTCAAATTGTTTGATGACAATTACCAACGATTGAAAGATGCCAACCCAACATTGCCGATTTTGATGCAAGGGTTGACGGAATTGCAGCGTTTTTACTCAAAGGATAATTAAATCAGCGATTTATCACTGTTTCCTAGTTGACGCACTGCATGAAAATGTTTAGATTAACCCCATCGGACTGTAGCGCAGCTTGGTAGCGCACCGTCATGGGGTGTCGGGGGTCGGAGGTTCAAATCCTCTCAGTCCGACCATACACCTAAAAAAAGAGAGCTTCGGCTCTCTTTTTTTCTATCCGCAATTTCCTATCTGCCATTTCCTATCGGCAATAGGGCACGCCCCTTCGCGTCCATCACACCTGCGTATCGCCATATAACGACTTTATCGTCTCGCGCAGCCACATCACTTTGGCGTTGCGGGTATTGCGTTTATGCCAAATCATTGTGTACGGAATCAAGAGTTTGTCTTGATGATGGCGCGCTAACGGAATCGGCAAACAGATCAAATCTGGATGCATCAACGCGGTATAACGCTGGCAATAGTTCGGTGCCGTGGTGATGAGGTGATGATTCGGTTGCGCAGCCATAAACAACGACTGTTCAAAGCTTGACGTGGTGAGCGCAATCTCCCGTTGACGCCCGAGATCGCACAACACTTCATCCAGCGCCCACATTTCACTTTTTTCCCACAGCGTACTGATGTGAGGAAACGACAGAAACTGATCCAGATCCCACGGCCCCTGCAACGCGGGATGATCCGCACGCAAGTACACCACCGGCAGGTCTGAGAAAATTACCTCGAAATCGATAAAATAAGGCAATAAATCCAGCGACTCTTTCGAGCGAGGATGACTCTCCCTGCCCGTAAACCCTAAATCGGCGTCACCACGAATGATGGCGTCCAATGCATCATAGTCCCAGTTGCTGGTTTTCACTTTAGCATCGGGATAACGACTGTGGATTTTGGGTAAGAGGTTATTGAGCATCGTCAGCAGCAACGGGGATTCCACCATCAGATGAAAGTTTATGCCCTTGGCCGATTCATCACTGCGTGTATCCAAAATTTGCTGGCCAATTTGCAGCCATTCCAAAAGGTCTGGCTCCATACTTTGCACCATCGGTGTTGGCACCAAACCACGTTGCGTTTTCACAAATAGCGGGTCATCAAACCAATCGCGTAATTTGTTGAGCGATTTGCTGACCGTCGACGGCGTGACATTGAGGATCTTCGCCGCTTTCGAGACACTGCCCTCTTGCAAAATCAGTCGGAGCGTCATCAACAGGTTCAGGTCAAGACGAGTAATGGATTTCTTCATACGGCGCACATTGAGCAGGTTTGGGGATCGAGAATAGTAACGCAGCGCACACCACACTACATAACCCTAAACTCACAATCAGAATATTCTGGGCGCTGAGGCCTAACAGCCCCGCGATCCAGATGTACGCGGCCGACAAACACACCTGGCTCACGCCAATCACAGAACTGGCGATACCGGCACGAAAAGAAAATGGGCTGAGTGCTTGATTCATGGCCACGCCAAAGCCAACAGAGAAAGCCGCACAAATCAGCCCAAAACCAAGTAAATACCACGACGAACTCACCTCCAGAATCGTCACCGTCACAAGCGTGACGGCCGACAGAGCAAACAGCAGTTGCGATGTCATCAATAAGGTGCGTTCACGAAAATAGGTGAGCGCAATCGGGGTTGAAAATGACGTCACCATGCTGACTAACGCCGTCAACGCCATGACCAGCGAGTATCCGCCTCGGTCGTAGCCCATCTCGGTCATGATCAACATTGGCGAGACATTCACGTAAGTCAAAATGGCGGTGCACATCAACGACGTCATCACCACGCGACTGACAAAAAAGCGTTGCCATAACCGTTCCTCAATATGCAATGAAACCAGCGAATCGGATGAGGTCGCCGTTCGCGCTTGAGGTTTGGTTTCTTTCAACGCCACCAGCGACATCACGCCAACCACCGCGCCCATGCCCGCCATGGCCACAAACAGCGTATTCCAAGGGAAGAACAACATAATCAGATAGCCCACCACAGGCGCAATCACCGGTATGACACAGGTGACGCCATTGATCATCGACAGCACTTTCGCGCGGCGCGCATCATCCAGCGTGTCCCGTAAAATCGCAAACGCCACCACGTAGCAAAAACCAGCGCCGATGCCTTGTACAAATCTCGCCATCAAGAACATCGTGATTTGTTCCGCCGCACCGCCCAACAAGGAAGCCACAACAAAAATGAGCGCGCCTGCCACCGCCACTGGTTTTCGCCCCACCGTGTCTGCGAGTTTCCCTGCAATCAACATGGTTGCAGCCATGCCAGCAAGGTAGAGCGAAAACGCGACATGAAGCTGCGATTCGCTCGCGCCTAAGTCGCTGGAGATTTGGGGCAACCCCACCAAATACAAATCGATGGCCGTCGGATACAACAGAACCAATAAGAAACTACAAAGCAGATAACGCAGCATAAACACCTCACCCATGAATGATGAGGATGGTAGGTCAGCACCGCAACGCTGGCGAGTGACAACGGCGACAACAGCAATGTCCCTTGGCGACATTCCCTCGCGGCGCTCAACCCGCCGTAGCACGTTGCACGACACATGCTTCAAGCGCTGAAAACACCTAAAAACTCTACTCAGAACAACTTTTTGCGTTTAAACGCGCATAAAATCAGCAAACAGTTCAATTGGGGCTTTACAAGATTTCGTGAGGTCGATAATATGCGCTCCAACAACGGAGAGATGGCTGAGTGGTTGAAAGCACCGGTCTTGAAAACCGGCGATGGTTAATAGCTATCCTAGGGTTCAAATCCCTATCTCTCCGCCACATTCGAAGAAGCCGCTGAGAAATCAGCGGCTTTTTTCATTTCTGCACTTCGCATTGTGCGCCTTTGTATCCCTTGGCCTGCCTTAATGAACCGAACTTGAATCGTTGTTTCACGATGCCACGTTGTTCCCCTTGATGCTGTGCTGGCGAGGCCTGATAAGCCTTAAAATGAGCGCGCCGATAAAAATGGCAATGCTAATCGACGCCAAGCGCATGATGCCGGACGAGAACGAATCGAGACCCACATTTTTGATGGCTTGATAAGTCAGCACAACAAAGTTAGTCAGAAGCAACTGATAAATCGCAGCATGCGCATCACGGCGAATGGCATAACAGGCAAGTTGAATACCCAAGAATAATGACACGCCCATCACCACCCACTCGGGTGCGCCAAAGCCACACAGCAACATGGTCGGGATAGTAAACAAAATCCCGGTTGCCGTGGTGATTAGCCGCTGGTAGACATAATCCTTCTGGTGATCAATCAGTGGTAACTTGAGCATACTGCTGACAGTAATCGCGATCAGCATCGTCTGCGAACTGCCAATCCCAATCAACGCCACCAACACCAAACACATTGCAGTCGCCTTTAACATCGCGACGCGGAGATGACTTTCAATCCCTTGTGCAGGTTCATCCCGTTTGATGTCCTGCAGATCCCCCGGCAACAATATGTGCATAACGAAGGTGACAACAAGCGCCAACGCAAACGCCTGAAAGATGATGAGCGGCAAGCCCGCAATCGGGAAATGCATCTGCTTACTCACCACCGTCGCGATGATGAGCACAATTAACGCCAAGTTCGAGATGATGTCTTGTGGATTGTGATGGCTGCGATGATAACTCCACGTGAAGATGCTCCAACACACCAGTGCAAACCCCGTGGGCGATCCCGCAAACATTTGCACCACAAACACCATTCCGAAGCTCATCAAAAGCAGCACAACAACCAGTTGAACCACCAAACTCATTGGTGGTTTAGATGGTATCGTCGTCAGCAGAATCACCACAAACATCGGTGCCAGAATGGGCAAAGGGTGCACCGTCACCTTCAAATAGAACAGCAACAGGATCGGCGCAAAGACAATCTTGACGATGGGATTAACGCAGCTACGAAACATAAGTCCACACACTGACAATTCTCATCCAAAGGCCAGCCAGAAACTCGCCCAGCCCACTTTGTTCCGTGTAGAACGCCACCGTCGCTTGTGAGCCATAACGGATGTTATGTGGGATTTCATCAAACACGATGTTAACCGGATAACGTTGCGCGTTGAGCGATGTGGTATCGGCGCGAATAAACCCTGTGGTTGAATCGACGTTATTGCTATCGCCCGTCCCCCAGCCAAGGCTGTAAACCTTGCCATTCAGCACGCGTCCGGGCATAGAATCGAGCACGATTTTCACCCGCTGACCCGGCTGAATGTGTTCCAACGAGTTTTCTCTGACGAGCGCCGAGATCCAAATTTCCCTCGGATCGATAAACGTTAGCATCGGCGTGCCCACATTCGCAGGCTGGCCCACGGTCAGTTGAACGTTGGTGACAATGCCATCCGACGGAGCACTCACCGAGGTCTTTTGCAAATCAAGCTGCGCTTTTTCCAAGCTCACCATCGCGGCCAGAATTTGTGGGTTGTTGTTACCTTTCGGCCCTAAATTCTGTTTCGCTTGTTGCAATGAGGCTTCAGCCGCATTGAGTGCCGCCTGAGCACGCGAGCGAGCTTCCACCGCATTATCCAACTCTGACTGGCTCAACACCCCTTTGGTCGCCAGTTCGGACACGCGAGCAGCCTGCTCTCTGGCATTATTTCTCGCCGCTAAGGCATCAGTCACTTTGGCTTGTGCCACTTCGACCGCAGCGGTGCTGGCCCCGATATTCTGCCCGGCCAGTTCCAAATTCGCCTGAGCGGAACGCACCGCGAGTTCATAATTTCTGGCATCGACCCTGAACATCACATCGCCCGCTCGCACCACTTGGTTGTTCTTGATTTTGACCTCAACGATATTGCCGGACACTTCGGGCGCAACACGCACCAAATACGAATGAACGCGGGCAATGCTGGTCATCGGGGTCACCCTGTCTGACCACAGGCTGTACATCCAAATCGCGAACACAATCACGATGATGATGACACTTAACTTTCTCGAGGACTGTTCCGTTTTCGACATGTGTGACTTCTCTCAATTCCATGAATGCATTGCCGTCGGCCGTTTCAAGCAACCGCGGTGAATCTCATCAGTATAGAGCGTTCTTCATTTCGTATTTGTTTGTGACTTCATATTATTCAGATGGATATAAGCCACCCGTTCCGATACCTGACGCGTACTGCCCCACCCCAAGCATCTACGCAGATACCACAGAGAAAATGCCCAACGTGCACATTGCCAGTTGACGCCACAATCATGTTGGTGTCATTGTCAGTCGTCGCCGCATTCATTCGGCCGACGGGAACGGTGAACTCTGTGCGATACCCAAAAAGCTCAAGCTGCCGCACACCGCCCAACCTGGCCTATCACAACAAGGAGAAAATACAGTGCTCAACCACGTTACTGCCTACGCCGGAGACCCTATCCTCTCGCTGATGGAAAAATTCATGGCAGACAGCCGCGCAGACAAAGTCAATCTGAGCATCGGCCTGTATTACGATGAAAACGGCAAGATTCCCACGCTCGACTCCGTCGCTGCCTCGCAGGAACAACTGGCTCAAGCAGAGAAACAACCGTGCGTGTATCTGCCCATGGAAGGTCTGGCACCTTATCGCGCTGCCGTGCAATCGCTGGTATTTGGCGATCACCATCCGGCACTGGAAACCCAGCGTGTGGCCACCATTCAGACTTTAGGCGGCTCGGGCGCCCTGATGATTGGCGCAGATTTTCTCCATCACTACTTTCCGCAATCAAAAGTATGGGTCAGCAACCCAACGTGGGAGAACCACAACGCAATTTTCGCCGGGGCCGGTTTCAACGTCGGCACTTACCCTTACTTCAACCCACAAACCAAAATGCTCGATTTCGAGGGCATGATTGCCGCGCTGCGCCAACTGCCTGCCCAAGACATCGTGCTGCTGCACCCGTGCTGCCATAACCCAACGGGCGTAGATCTGACTCCTGCGCAATGGGATGAAGTGATTGACGTCATCAAGCAGCAACAGTTGATCCCGTTCTTTGATATGGCTTATCAGGGTTACGGCGAAAGCATGGCCGACGATGCGTATGTGATTCGAAAGATTGCCCATGAAGACGGCGTGGTGAGTTTTGTCTCCAACTCGTTCTCAAAGATTTTCTCACTCTACGGCGAACGTGTCGGGGGGTTGTCTGTGGTGTGTGACAATGCTGAAGAAGCGTCACGCGTGCTGGGACAATTGAAAGCAACTGTGCGCCGTAACTACTCCAGCCCAGCGAAATATGGCGCGACGGTGGTCTCTGGCGTGCTGTGCAGCGACGCACTCAAAGCGCAATGGCTAAATGAAGTGGATGACATGCGCAGCCGCATTCTGACCATGCGTGAAGCATTGCACGACAAACTGAAGCAACTGCGCCCGGAGCAAGATTTCAGCTTCCTGATCAAACAAAAAGGCATGTTCAGCTACACAGGCTTTAGTACAGCGCAAGTCGATACGCTGCGCGAAACCCACGGCATCTATCTGATTGCCAGTGGCCGTATGTGTTTGGCGGGCTTAAATGCCGCGAACGTGGACAAAGTCGCCGCCGCATTTGCTGCGCTGTAAACGCGATAACATCTCTGATCGGGCACGCCTGATCAGAGATGATTGACCTCTTCAGCATTCCCTTGAATATAACTACCCAGATGCGTGCTGAACCGCCCCTGTTGCACCCGTTCAATCAATGGGCCTTGTAGCTCTTTCGGGTACAGACGCATGGTTGGCAGCTTATCTAGCGGCACCCACGCCACCGACTGAATCGCTTCTTCATCATTCAGTCCTTTGAGGTTGTCGATGTGCGGCGTGCCACGATAGCTATCGATGGCATAGAAAAACTCGGCGTGATAACGCTGCGGATTGTGTTCCAAAAACTCGCGCACGCAAATCAGCTCCCCCACTTCAACGTCAATTCCAGCTTCTTCCAGAAACTCCCGTTGCACACACGCTTTGGTGCTACGGTCACCCGCTTCAAATCCTCCGCCGGGCGGGATCCAATATTCACCGGTAAAATCATGAATTTTCACCAATAAAATGGCGTCGTTTTCAATTAACAGCCCCGCGCCGCGAATGCGATGTTCCATGGGTTACTCCTTGTGAACGTGAAATGCGGCTTTAAAGAGCTGCATGTGAATTGGCACCAATGTTTGATGGTCACTGCGGTAGCCACCACCGACCACGCACGCCATCGGCAACTGATGTTGCTTGGCAAGACGCATCATAAAACAGTCGCGCTGAAAAATAGCGTCGGTGGACACATGAAAGTAACCCAGTTCGTCATCCTGATGAATGTCGATGCCAGCATCATAAATAATGAGGTCGGGGCGATGTAGATTGACGGCCATCGTCACCACCGACTGAAAATGGCTCAGAAACTCCTCATCGCCCGCGTCACGACTGAGCGCGATGTCGATATCGGATTCGGGCTTACGCGCCGGAAAGTTTTTGTCGCAATGAAACGACAACGTAATGATGTCGTCGCGCGCCGCACATAACGTCGCGGTGCCGTCGCCATGGTGCACATCGCTGTCGACGATCAAGACTTTATCTATCCCATCTAACAGCAAGGCCTGATGCGCAGCCAACACCAAATCGTTATACAAACAAAAGCCGCTGCCAAAATCGCGGTGCGCATGGTGATAGCCGCCGCTGAGGTGAATCGCCACACCATGTTCCACCGCCAATTGAGCCGTTAAGCACGTGCCGCCCGCAGACGTCAATGTGCGCTCAATCAGCGCGTCGCTCCACGGAAAGCCGATACGGCGCATCTTCGCCGCTGGCAACGTACCAAATGTTAATGCATCCACATATTCACTGTCGTGAACTTGTTTAATCGCATCGCAAGTCAGCGCCGTAGGCGAGAAAAACTCAAACGTCCGCAACCAGTCAGCGTCCGCCTGCATCTCAATCAGCGCATCGTACAGCAGTCGATATTTGTTGATCGGATAGCGATGCCCTTGCGGCAGCGGCAATTGCGAATAAATAGAGTGGTAGATCAGCGGGATCATAGCCGTGCCAATTCAATGTCGAATAGGCGAATGTTAACAGTTTGCAGCAAAAAAATCACAGCAACCCTTTCCAGTTAGCGTTACGCCGCAGCCAACCACCAGTGCGCAATACTCAGCATCAGCGGAATGGTCACCAGAGAAGCCGCCGTCGTAGTCAATTGCGCTGTGGCGCAGAAGGTTCGCCGGCTATACACCTCGCCGATGATGGCGTAGATGCTGAGCATCGGCACTGCGGTGATCACCACCAGCGTCATGGTCAGTTCCGGTTCGCCCGGCAGCAACCAACTCATCAACATCAATGCAATCAGCGGTTGCACGATCAATTTACCAACCATGGTCAGCGACAGCGGCGCCCAGCGCGTTTCTTTCACCACTACAGAGGCCAACGAGCCGCCAATCACGAACAGCGCAACTGCAACGGCCGACGGCGCTAGCAGGCTCAATGCCTGATGAATCACATCGGGCACAGGCAGTGACGACACGTTCCCCACCACCCCGATCACGATGGCAATCAGTAACGGGTTTTTCACCGTACGTTTCGCCACCCCCAGCAGACGCTGACGCAAGCCCGTTTGGGTGGTGATCGCGTGATAATCCATCAAGATGAAACAGGCGGGTAAAATGCACAAGTTCTCAATAATCAGTGCCATCGCAAAACCACTCACCGGAGGGGAATCCATCATTTGCAACATGATGGGATAACCGATAAACGCACTGTTCGGCACCACCATGCCCGTCACCATCACAGCACTATCAAGTTTGGTTTGCGCGCCGGTTTTACTCAGCAGCCAGTACCCCACCACCATCACGCTGGCAGACGTGAGCAGATAGGCGAGTAAATAACGCAGATTAAATAGATCATCGAGGGGCAGACCAATCAGGGTTTTGACAATCACCGCAGGCAGCGCGAGATACATCACATAGCGCCCCATTTCACCCACCGAGGTTGCTGACACTAAGCCGCGACGCACGCACAGGTACCCGAGAAAAATCACCAGAAATATGGGAAATACGACCGACAAAACGTTCAACACTGTCTTCCTTACACTGATTCAAACACACATCGATGATGTGAAACCCTGCCATTCTGGCGACACAATGCGTCAAAGGGTGACACCGTACGGCATCACCCTCTATCGCCCATTACCCGAAGAAAGCTTAACAATTAACTGTGGCGCTGCTGCTCGCGAGCTTGAGCCGCCAAGCGAATGTGCGCATTGGGTTCTCCGTAGCCCTGATAGTTCACGCGCTGCACCACCTCCAAGAACACGCCGAAATGCTCTTTGGTGTAGAAATGGAAAAAATGGCCATCATCATTTTCATCGTACAACACATTGTACGCCTGCATCGTCGCCAAAAGTTCGGCCTCAAGCTGAAAACGCGCATCCAAATCACGATAATAGTTGGCCGGAATGGGCAAAATACACGCAGGGTCCACCTGTTTGACGGTCGCAAAAATATCATCACAACCGAACGCAATCTGTTGTACGCCCGCACCTTGCGAGCGATTCACAAATCGCTGCGCTGCCGAGTTGCGCGCTGACGAAGAGTTAAAGGGTATCCGGATGGTGCCATCAGGGCTTTTGGCCACGCGACTGGTGACCAAGCCATTGACGTCGGTCAGGTCCTGACTTGGCTCAATATCAAAGCCAAACAATGCCTTAAAGAAGAAGGTGGCCGATAACATATCGGTATCCAGTACCGTTTGTCCCACGTGATCGAACGTCGTTAAACCCACGTTTTCTGTGGCCGACAACTCGTGATCAACGGGGACAAAATCGACGTCAAAAAACTCTGGTTGTGACTGGCTATCGACAAAGTAAATCAGTTGATCGCCAACCCCTTTGATGGCTGGAATATTGAGCTCTCCCGGCCCGGCTTGATTGTTAAATCGCGCGCAGCCGTAGTGCTTGGTGCGCTTGATCATCTGCGCCACACTGCTGGTACCAAACCCCATCGCACACACCGACACGCCATGCGACAAAAAGTACTGATGTGCCTGACTCTTTGGCTCATGATTGAGCACCAAATTGATGTTGCCTTGGCGCATTAAATCGACATGTTTAGAGCGGTGACGATGGGTGACCGAAAAACCGAGCTGTTTGAGCAAGTCCACCAGTTGCTGCCCATCCTCCCCTTCAATCGCAAATTCAATGAAGGCCAGTTTATCAATGGTTGGCGCTGGCACTTCCGGCTCTTTGAGCTGTTCACCGAGCCAAATGAGAGAGCGCATACCATCAGTCGCTTTTTCACTGGCTTGTGACGCACGAAACTCATCATTGAAGATTTCGTGCGAAATATAGTCGCGATAGCCTTTCTCTTTCAAACACTGCATGAACTCAAGAATCGGCATATCGCCCTGCCCCGGAAAACAACGGAAATGGCGGCTGAAGTTGAGCACATCCATTTGCAGACTTGGGGCATCAGCCAGTTGCACCAACGCAATTTTGTCGGCGGTGATTTCGTTACGCAGCGTATCGAGCGTGTTGTTGCGCGCGTACATATGGAACGTATCGAGCAGAATCCCTAAGTTGCTGTGGTCTGCTCGCTTGACGATGTCCCACGCTTGATCGTAATCGTGCACGAAGCGTCCCCACGCCAACGCTTCATAGCCAATCATGAAGTGCTCTTTTTGCGCCAGTTCAGCCAGTTCATGCAAATCCGCCGCCGCACGCGCCGGATCATCAATCACGTGTGGTGAAACGTTTGAACAGATCATCAGCTTCGAGGTCCCCAGTTCATGCATCAACTCGAACTTTTTTCGTGCCTGATAGAAGTTCTGCTGACGCAGCGGCTCTGGCATGGCTTCAAAGTTGCGCAGCGGTTGCAGGGCGATGATTTCAAGCCCGAGACTTTCCGCCAATTGTCGCACTTGACGTGGTGTGAATTCCGATTGCGTGAGGTCATTTTCAAAAATTTCCACCCCATCAAATCCCGCATTGGCGGCCGCGTGCAACTTTTCCACCAACGAGCCGGAGATACTGACGGTTGCGATTCCTGTTTTCATGGTTTCATCCTTATTTGGCAAGCCTGAAGGCATTATTCAGCGCTGATTTCACCGCGCAGTGTCTCGCTGTCGACCGGGCAATCAGCAAAATGCTCATAGGCATCCACGCCTTGGTGGATAAAGAGTTCAAAACCGCTGATCACACTCATGTCCTGTTGCTGAGCCAGCGCGATAAATTCGGTTTTGACCGGCGTATACACCGCATCAAACACCCAGCGTTGCTGCTGAACTTGCTCAGGTGTAAACGCAGCGCCCGGCGTGGTGTAGTGCCCCACCGGCGTTGCATTCACTAAGCCATCACAAGCCAGTGCACACGAGGTGAGTTCTTGCGCGTGAATCGCACTGCAAGGTACTCCCGCCTGCTGTAAGTCACTCAACAGTGCCTGTAAACTGGCCGGTTGCTCATCATAGATGTACAGATGTTCCACTTCGAGCTGCCCCAAACCAAACGCAATCGCGCGCCCCACGCCACCGGCACCTTTCATCAGCACCTTGCCCGGTTTTTGCGTTGAGCACGCTTTACGATAAGCGCGGACAAATCCGCTACAATCGGTGTTGGTGCCACGCAACGTGTCGCCATCGATCAGCAACGTATTTAATGCGCCCAAACGTTCACTGGTTTTGAATTTGCGCTGCACGATGTTCCACGCCCACACTTTATAGGGGTGCGTCACATTGACGCCGCGGTAGCCACGCTGTTTCAGTTCATTCAGCAGCGCCAACAGGGCTTGTTCATTGTCCAGTTCGCAGTCAAACAGCTCGTACGTGGTATTAATATTGAGCTTTTGCCCCAGCAGTTCGTGCAGTTGAGGGGACTTACTTTTTTGAATATGTTGACCAATGAGTCCAAGTTTCATACGACATTCCTCTTCGATATTCTCTGACACGCGGCCGCAGTTATCCGCAGCACGACCGCATGAGGATCGTGCTGAAGAAGGTACCGCTATCGTGTTTGATGATTGAGTGACGAATCCGCTTATTTGGCGGCAGCTTTGCGATAAAAGCGTCGTCTCTTACATGCCTTCCAAATCGGAGTTTGTGACAAATAAATCAGCGCAATCATGATGGCTAATACGCTGGAAATCGGGCTGGTGAAAATACCCTGAATCAGGCCCCAAATGCTGTCTTGTTCGGCCAGCATCGCGCGGCGCCAGTTTTGATCCATCAAGCTACTGAGGATCACGCCGAGAATAACCGGCGCAATCGGATAGTTGTATTGGCGCATGAAATACCCCAGCACACCAAACGCCATCATCCACCACACATCAGTGATTGAGTTATTAATGGCGTAAGCACCGACCACCGACAGCACCACAATCATCGGCATCAAAATGCCTTTCGGGCAACTGACCAGCTTGCTGAACACCTTGATGCCTGTCAGGCCAAAAATCAGTACGAAGATATTGGCCAGCGTCAGGTTGCCAACGGTAAACCAGAAGATACTTGGGTTTTCAGCCAACAGAAGCGGCCCCGGATTCAATCCATGAATAAACAGCGCGCCAATGAACACCGCCGTCACCGCATCGCCGGGAATCCCCAAGGTCAGCATCGGAATATAAGCGCCACCGACAGCCGCATTGTTGGCAGACTCCGGAGCGACTAAGCCTTCCTTCGCGCCCTGACCAAACGGTACCTCCGGATTTTTAGTGGTACGTTTGGCGTAGTCGTAAGCCATCAGCGAGGCGATATCTCCGCCAGTGCCCGGCAGTGCGCCAACAATCACTCCCATGAGGGACGATTTGAGACTCAGTGGCAGGTAACGACGCACGTCCATCCAGCCCGGGATAATTTTGGTCAGTTTCTGTTTGATCACGGTTTTATCGATGTTGTGCAGTTGGCTCAATACTTCCGACAAACCGAACATGCCGATCATCACCGCAATCGGATTAATCCCATCCCACAATTCAACAACGCCAAAGGTGAAACGCTCTTCTGCCGTCATGGGGTCAAGCCCCACCGTGCCAACCAGAATCCCCAGCGCGCCAGTAAACATGCCTTTGGCGAAGCTGCCATTCGACAGCGAGCTGATCAACATGATGCCGAGCATGCCGATCATCAGGTAATCGCGTGGCTGAAATTGAATCGCAAACGTGCTCACCACAGGCGCGGCAAATGAAAGCACCAGAATACCGACAAAGCCGCCAATCACCGACATGATGGTCGTCAAGCCAATTGCGCGTCCAGCCTCACCTTTTTCCGCCAGCGGATAACCATCCAGCGCTGTGGCAATGGCAGATGGCGCACCCGGAATATTCAGCAAAATAGCCGTGCGTGAGCCGCCGTATACGCCGCCCATATACACGCCCACCATCAGGCACAGCGCATTATTGAGATCCCACGGAAAGGTAAACGAAATCAGGATCGAAACCGCCATGGTCACCGACAGCCCCGGAATGGCCCCGATGTATATGCCGAGAAACGTGCCAAGTGCGGTCAGTGCCAGCAAGTTCAACGATGTCCAAGACATCAAAAAATAGTGAAGTGATTCCAGCATGTTATGCGTCTCCCTTCATCAGTTGGGAGAAATAAGACAACAGTTCAGCTTCGGGAAACACGCCTTCTGGCAAAATCACCAGAAACACCAAACGAAAAACGACATAGATCGCCACCAATGCCACCAACGCCAATCCAATCGCACTGGTGACGCGGCGCTGATGCAAAAAATAGAGCGCAATCGAGAGGAAAATCAATGCCGACACGATGAAACCGACGCTTTCCAAACACAGGGCAAAGCCGCCAATCAACGCCATCATAAAGATGACCTTTCCCGGTAAGATATGCTGAAAAAATTGCGTCATCGCGGACGGAGTCGCCACTTTCTTCCAACTTTCCCAAACCGTCACCGCAGAAAATACCAGCATGATGGCCGCTGCACTGAGTGGAAATGCTCCCGGCGAACTGAGCGTATATAGATCCGAAATAAAAAATGCTTGATACAGCAACACAAGGCTCAATACGACCATTAACGCGTTAAATACCAATTCACCCGGCTTTCTGGATTGAACATCCATGGTAAATCTCCTCGATAGTCCTTTTTATAATGTGTGCGAAGCCACTGGCATGCTGCTGCATGCCAGGGTCGCCGTAACGCGGTTACTTGCTGATTTTTTGAATATTGAATTCTTCAGGTGAGTGTTTGGCGATACCAGAATCGTAAACAATCCATGATGCCACCGAGCGAAAACGCTCGAGATATTCGTTTGCAGCTGCGCCCGATAAGCCTAAATGGGTAAAGCCGCGTTTGGTGACCAGTTCTTTAAATTCAGCGCTAGCCGCAGAATGGTTGAACGCTTCAGAGAGTTTCTGAACCGCGGCGTCCGGCGTACCTTTCTTCACAAAAATACCGAAGAATGAGCTGTAAGGCAGTTGCGCCGCCAGTTGCGGATAGAAATCCGTCACCGGTTTTACATTCGGAAATTCTGGGTTGGCCGTTTTGTCCATCAAACCGATGATCTTCATTTGACCCGCACGCAGGTACTCTTTTGCTGGACCATAGGAGGTTGGCATCACATCAATCGCGTTACCCAGCAGCGCCGTCATTCCCGGGCCATCGCCGTTATAAGGAATATTCGTCACTTCAAATTGTTCCTGATTCTGCAAGATAGCCAGCAAAATCGATGGCAAGCCGCCCGGCCCGGTGGAACCGACTTTCACTTCTTTCGGATGGGCTTTGGCGTAGTCGATGAACTCTTTCACATTGTCGTAGGGGGCGTCATTGCGAGCGACGATAATCGAAATGCCCTGAGCCAAAATCGAAATCGGCACCATGTCGCTATAATCCACATCCGCCAGCCCCATCACTTTGTACAGCTGAGGGTTTTCCGCGCCCATCAAAATTGTGTATCCATCAGCGCCCCGTGCGTTGACGTATTTGGTGGCAATCGCTCCCACGCCACCACTGCGGTTGGTCAAAATCACATCGGTGCCCAACAGCTTTTCTGCTTCCGGCGTTACCGAGCGCATCAGGCTATCCGTTGCACCGCCTGCGCCCCACTGAATGATGCCCTGAATATTCTTTGTCGGATAATCAGCAGCCACGGCCAGCGTCGACCCCATCATCATTGCGCCAACGGCAAGGCGCTTGAAGTAAGAGTGTTTCATAATCTCGTCCTGTATTTATAAGTTTAATGAAATTAATGATTGAACTACTCAAGTAACAACAGTCCGGCTCCCGTGTTGGAAATCGGTATATGGTAGTTGCTATGTTTCACGGTCAGCTGCGGGTTGAGCACACCACGCATGCCGAGCCACATGTTCAGCTCTGGTCCCTGAGAACCGGCCTGTTCAACCAAATCGCGAACGGTCAGTTTCGTTAACGCTTCGGGCTCGTTAACAATCTTGTCCATGCAATAAAGGTCAAATTCTTTGTTGATGAAACCAGCGCGCTCGCCATCCAATTGATGCGATAAACCGCCCGTCCCTAGCACCACCACTTTCAAGTCTTTGTCGAAGTTGCGAATCGCATCGCCCATCGCTTTACCCAAGTCGTAGCAGCGTTTTGGCGAAGGCATCGGGTGCTGTTCAACATTGATACACACTGGAATCACTTTGATGTGATCGTATTGATAGCCAGGCCACATCAATTGCATCGGCACCGTCAGGCCATGGTCGACTTTCATCTCCTGACAAATCGTGATGTCAAATTCCTGATCCACCAGCTCATTACAGATATGCCACGCCAGCTCCGCTTCCCCTCGAATGGTGGGAATGGGTTTGATGCCCCAACCTTCATCGGCGTTGTGATACTCTTCCGCCACGCCAATAGCGAAGGTCGGTTTACGGTCGATAAAGAACTCCAAACCGTGGTCGTTATAGAAGATGATCGCCACATCCGGTTGCTGTTCATTCAACCATTCACGCACCGGTTGGTATGCATCAAAGAAAGATTTCCAGTACGGCGTGTCTTGCAGGCCTTCATCGATCGCTTTGCCGATTGCCGGAATATGTGATGTGGTGATCCCACCTAAAACTTGAGCCATCTGCTTATCTCCCTGCATCCACCAGCTTCTGTTTAAACGCTTCGACACTCATGCCTGTTTGCATTGCGCCGATATCCTGCATGTTCATCCCCAATGCCCCAGCGAACTTCGCCAAGTAATAGATGTTGCCGCCTAGCTCAATCATGCGCAGCACGTCGCGCTCGCGCACGGCCTGCTTCTGCTCGTCGGTCAAACCAAAGCGCTCGCAATAAGCCATTTCATCGCTGAAAAACGCTTCACGCGCAGACGCGTCGTTGAGCGAGTAACACATTTTGTTGAGGCCGTAGCCTTTGCGCGCCATGTGACCATCGAAGAACGTGGTACCAAAAATGGGCACTTCATTTTTTACATACGCCATGCTCAGTTCCTCATTTCCAGTACAGTTTCATTGGGTTGGTCACCAGTAGTGCGTGTTGCAGCGCTTCGGTTGGGGCGATGCGCGGAATCACATCCACCAAATGGCCATCGTCCGGCACGTGCGATTTCATGTTTGGATGCGGCCAATCGGTGCCCCACAACACTTGATTAGGGAAGTGTTCCACCAGATAACGGGCAAATGGCACCACATCGCTATAATCCGGCGGCGTTTGTGTCAGGCGCTCTGGGCAGCTCACTTTAGTCCAGATGTGTGGATTGTCTGCCAGTAGCTGGGCGAATTTCTGGAAGTTCGGATGCGCAACGCCCAGTGCAACGTCCGGGCGACCCATGTGGTCGATGACGATTTGCGTGTCCAGTTCAAGCAGGAATGGCGCGATGTCGTCAAAATCCTGCGCTTCGAAATAGACCACAATGTGCCAGCCAAACGGGCGGATTTTTTCTGCGATAGCGAGGAACACCGCTTTAGGCGTCGCATCAACCAAGCGTTTCACAAAATTAAAGCGCACGCCGCGCACGCCCATATCATGCATGTGTTGCAGCTCTTGTTCGGTGATGTCGGGAGAAACCACCGCCACACCACGCGCTAAATCCCCCGCAGTGTCGAGCGCGTCCAGCAGTGCGGCATTATCGGTGCCGTGGCATGACGCCTGCACAATCACATTGCGCGCAAAACCGAGATGATCACGCAGTGCAAACAGCTGATCTTTGGACGCATCACACGGCGTGTATTTACGCTTTGGCGAATAGGGGAACTGATCGCCCGGGCCAAACACGTGGCAATGGGCGTCAACCGCCCCGGCTGGCGCCACGTATTGCGGCTGACTTGGGCTGGGATGAAAGGGTAAGTAGTCTTGATCCATGTTTCTCGTCCTTATTATTCTAATCTTTCATTTGTTTCACGCCGGTGTGGGGTTAACGGCCAAACACCACACCATCAAACAGTTTGCGAGCGGTACGCAAAATAGCCGCGCTCTGAACCTCTTCGTGTTCGTTTAACGTCACCACCACACTGAGTTCTCCGCTCGGATGCTCGATACTGAGCGTCATGCGATCGTGCTTGGCAACGTGGGCCACTTTTGCCGCGGACGACTCCGGTAGCAAGCAAGCCGTCGCGACACTCACGGCGCCCAACACGCCAATCGCGTCATGGCAGCGGTGAGGAATAAAAGTACGCGTATTGATGGCACCGCCCGCTGAAGGCGCGCTCACGATACTCATTTTGGGCACGGACAATTCCGTCACATCACCCAGATTCATCATGGCTCCGGCTTTGATCCGCAGCTGTTCCAGTTGTTGGCGCAGTTCTTGATTGCTCTCCAGCACCTGTGGCGTTTCGCAACCGGATAAGCCGAGGTCTTCGGCCAAAATCACGACCACAGGCATACCGTTATCGATCAAAGTGACCTGCAACCCGTTGATCTCATCGACGGGATTGCCCGTTGGCAGCAGCGCGCCACAGCTCGAACCCGCGGTGTCTTGAAACTCAATCTCGATGGGGCTGGCGAAGCCCGGTACACCATCGATACGGGCAGAGCCTCGGTAACTTACCTGACCTTGTGGTGTCGGAATACGGCATACGGCAATTTGCGCGGTGTTTTCCATAAACACAGTGACATCGGTCACTCCATCCTGCGCGTCAACCAAACCATGCTCGATAGCAAACGGACCAACCCCCGCCAGGATGTTGCCGCAGTTCTGCTGATCGGTGACCAGCGCTTGATCGACGAACACTTGCAAAAACAGGTAATCCACATCCACGCCGGCACGTTCAGACGCCTTCACTACCGCCACTTTCGAGGTCAGTGGATTGGCGCCGCCCATGCCATCGATCTGTTTGGCATCCGGAGACCCCATCACATCCAGCAGAAATGCGTCACGCGCTACGCGGTCCTGCGGCAGATCCGACGCAAGGAAATAGCCGCCTTTTGACGTGCCACCACGCATCCACATACACGGCGTGGCAAATGGCTGCTCAGACATATTGAAGGCCTTCTTTTTCTAAGCGCCCGCGCATTTCATAAATATCTAGCCCCAGTTCGCCGTTGGCTAAACGCACGCGTTTGGCTTCTTCACGCGCTTCACGAGCGCGGGCTTCTTCCAGAACCCAAGCCGCTTCTTCGCGGCGCACCACACAGACGCCATCGTCATCGGCAACAATCACATCGCCCGGGTTGATCACTTCATCAGCACACACAATCGGCACATTGACCGACCCCAGAGTGGCTTTGATGGTGCCTTGCGCGAAAACGTGTTTGGACCAAACCGGAAAATTCATCTGCTTGAGTGTGCGGACGTCGCGAACACCGCCGTCAATGATGAGACCAACCACACCACGCGACTGCGCAGAAGTCGCCAGCAAATCGCCAAAGAAACCGTGGTTAGACGGCGACGTGGGCGCAAACACCAGCATGTCACCAGCCTTGGCTTGTTCCATCGCCACGTGCATCATCCAGTTGTCCCCTGCCGCGCCGGAGATAGTCAGTGCCGAACCTGCCACTGAGACATCGCTGTAAATGGGGCGCATGTAATCAGCCAGCAGGCCTTTACGGCCCTGCGCTTCATGCACCGTTGCCACGCCACATTTCGCCAGCCCGGCAATGATCTCCGGGTCAACACGTTCAATATGCTGCACTACGACGTTCTTACTCATCGTTTTTACTCCTTGGTTACGCTTTGCTTCGCTGGGCGTCTAAGCGGCTGAAGACACGGCGCGCGTTGCCTTCAAAAATCTGCGATTTCTCTTCGGCACCCAGCTTGGTGTTGGCGTCGATATAACGTTTGGTGTCATCGAAGTAGTGGCCAGTTTCCGGGTCGATACCACGCACGGCACCTATCATTTCTGAGGCAAACAAAATGTTTTTGGTCGGAATCAGATCCAGCAACAGGTCGATACCTTTCTGGTGATAGACACAGGTATCGAAATAGATGTTGTTCAGTACCGACTCTTCCAGTGGTGGCAGCCCCATGTCCTGCGCGATACCGCGGAAACGACCCCAGTGGTAAGGCACGGCGCCGCCGCCATGAGGAATGATGATTTTAAGTTCCGGGAAATCTTTGAAGACATCCGACATCAGCAGTTGGCTGAACGCGGTGGTATCGGCACCCAGATAGTGGGAACTGGTGGTGTGGAAACAGTGGTTACAGGCGGCACTGACGTGAATCATGGCCGGCACATCCAACTCGACTAATTTCTCATAAAGCGGGTAAAAACTGCGGTCAGCCAGTGAGGCATCTTGCCAGAAGCCGCCCGTGGTGTCCGGGTTGAGGTTACAACCGATAAATCCCATCTCTTCCACACAACGCACCAGCTCAGGAATCGATTTGCTTGGCGTCACGCCCGGTGATTGTGGCAGTTGTGCGACTGGCGCAAAGTTGGCCGGATAAAGGTCACAAACACGGCGAATCAAGTCATTCTGATGCTCGGTCCAGTAACGGCTGGTGTACTCATTACCAATGTGATGCCCCATCCAGCTGGCGCGAGGTGAGAAAATCGTTAAATCGGTACCGCGTTCACGCTGCAGGCGAAGCTGGTTGTTCTCGATACTGTCACGAATTTCATCATCGCTGATATGAATCGCCCCTTTCTCGCCACGATAGGCTGGGTCTTGTTTCAGCGCGGCTTTTTGTGATTCTCGGTAATCCGCCACTTGAGGCGGCGTCGTGGTGTAATGTCCATGACAATCAATGATCATACTTAGTCTGCTCCCTGGTCACTAAGCAATAAGGCTTACTCAATGCGTGGATCACAGTATTTACATCTTGATTACCTTTTGCCATTTCAATTTACAACAATGGTATTGATTTTTGATATAGTCGTTTTAATCAGGATAAAAACAATACGCATAATATGGACAAAATTCCCAACCTACGACACTTGGTCGCGTTTGTGGCGGTAGTCAAACATGGCAGCATCAGCAAAGCCTCAGAAAGCATTTTTCTTTCCCAACCGGCCATCACTCAGGCACTGGCAAAAATTGAGAAAGAGCTCAAGACATCGTTGTTTGAACGTAAGACCGACGGGATGGTTCTCACCGCCGAAGGTGAGCTGTTCAGCTTTCGAATTGAGCGCGCGCTGGAGATGCTCAATCAAGCGATCAAAAAGAACTATCGGCTCGATAAAACCTCCGGAAGCCCCGGCAGCCCCAGTTTGTTTGCTGTCACCACGACACAGTTACGCGCCTTGGTGGCTGTATCCGAAGCGCAGAACTACTCTGCCGCCGGGCGTAACATTGGCGTGTCGCAATCGTCGCTCTACCGAGCATGTAAAGATCTGGAAGAGTATTTAGGGACCGTGCTGTTTGAAAAAACCAGCCTAGGCGTCAGCCCAAGTAAAGCGGCGCAAAGCCTTAGCCGCGCAGTCAAACTGGCGTTTAATGAAATCAAACAAGGCATCGCTGAAATTGATGCCAATAACAATGTCAGCTCAGGCAGCATCATTGTCGGCAGCCTTCCACTGGCAAGAACCTGTATTTTACCCAATGCAATCAACGAGTTTACTGAGCTTCGGCCGGACTTTAACATCAGTATTCTTGATGGCTTATATGAAGACTTGCTTGAGCATTTACGCCGTGGTGAACTGGACGTCATCGTCGGCGCACTGCGCTTTCCGATGCCCTCATATGACGTACACCAAGAGACATTGTTTTTCACATCCAACGTTATTCTGGCGCGCAAAGGCCATCCGCTGGGTCAATTGAAAAGGCCGGTAACGTTGGATGACTTGTGCCAACAGGGCTGGGTAATCTCGCGCAAAAACACCCCCGGCCGAACCATGTTTGAGCAGCTTTTTACGTCAAAAGATCACGCGCTGCCTCCTCAGATCATTGAAGCCAGTTCGCAGATGCTGGTACGCGAAATCGTGGTCGGCAGCGACAAACTGACCATGCTACCCAAGCATCAGGTGCACCGCGAACTGAGCGACGGTGCGTTTGAAATCGTGCCATTTGATTCCGAGCAACAGAAACGAGCGATTGGCATCACGATTCGCAAAAGCTGGCGCGGTACGACCGCGCAAGAAGCCTTCATTGACACCATTCGAAAGATCGGACTTTCGCTGATCAAGCTATAAGAAATTGATATAGGCCATCCACTTCTGGCTATTCAAAATTTGAATAGCCAATACTAAATTCTAATTATCCCCTTTCTTAACAGTTTGCTAACTTTTCTATCAACGAAAAGTTTTCAATACACTCCATTAACATAATTTCGATTCAAGGACTGTGTATGCCAAAGATATCGCGACTGGCCTTCATTGGTTTTGGTCACACCGCAGAACGCATGCTGAAGCTTGGGCTCAATCGCCCCGATCGCATCATTACCGCCTTCGACCCGAATGCATTGCAGGACGACACCTGTAAAGCCCAGTTGGAACGGTTTATTTTCTGTGGCGTCCAGGGCTGTTTTTCTGTCGCCGATGCCATGCACAGCGCCCACCTGGTGCTGCTTTCAGACAGTGAACAAGACTTATCACCATGGTTGAAGGAGCTGAAAAGCCACATTCAACCCGGTCAGATCGTCGCGGATTTACGCACTCACAACGACGATAAATCTCAGCTCAAGCAAGGAATCGAGGCCTCGCAGGCCATTTACCTCGACGGTCAGTTGCAAGTCGATGGCAGTGAACTGGCGATTGCCAGCACCCAGACCGAAGCCATGCTGGATATGCTGAAATCACTGGAAGTCACCCCCCATCAAATTGCGGTCAGCCACCGTGTTTAAACCACATTATAAAAAGGAAGAAGTATGAATATTTGTGTCGTTGGTGCCTCTGGCGCTTTTGGAACCAAACACCTTGAAGCGCTCAGCCAGATTGATGATGTTCAGGTCACCGCGTTGGTGGGGAGCGAAGTGGATAAAATGACTGCGCTCGGCAAACAATATCCACACGCCATGATCAGCGACAGCCTGAGCGAAGCACTGAAACTCGACAATGTGGATGCCGTGATTCTGGCAACGCCAACCCACCTGCATGCCAGTCAGGCGATTGAGTGCCTCGAAGCAGGTAAACACGTACTGGTTGAGATTCCGATGGCCGACAACATCGAAGACGCACGCCGTTTGGTGGAAACCCAGCAGCGTACTGGGCTGGTGGCCGTGGCCGGTCACACTCGCCGCTTCAACCCGAGCCATCAGTGGATTCACAATAAAATTGCCGCGGGTGAACTGCACATTCAGCAAATGGATGTTCAGACTTATTTCTTCCGCCGCACCAACACCAACGCCAAAGGCGAACCGCGTACATGGACCGATCACCTGCTGTGGCACCACGCTTGCCATACGGTCGACCTGTTCCAGTACCAGACTGGCGAATCCGCCAGCCAACTACAAGCCATGCAGGGGCCAGTTCATCCGCAGCTCGGTATCGCGATGGACATGAGCATTGGCATGAAAGTGCCATCCGGCGCGTTATGTACGCTGTCGCTGTCGTTTAACAACGACGGTCCGTTCGGCACATTCTTCCGTTACATCTGTGAGGAAGGCACCTATCTGGCGCGCTACGACGACCTGTATGACGGCTACGAAAACCCGATTGACCTGTCAGGCGTTGCGGTCTCCAACAATGGTATCGAACTGATTGACCGTGAATTCATCGCCGCCATCCGTGAAAAGCGCGAGCCAAACTCGTCTGTGCTGCAATGCTTGAGCGCAATGGAAACGCTGCACAAACTCGAGCAGCTGCTGGAAAACAACGGGTAAGGCGATGAAACGCATCGGACAACTCACCAGTCGCGCCGTCGGATTAGGCTGTATGAATCTCTCGCATGCCTACGGTCCGGCGACACCGGAAAAACAGGCAGCGCAGCTTCTCAATCAGGCGCTGGATTTAAGCTACGACCATCTCGATACCGCGACGTTGTACGGCGCGGGTGCCAACGAGTCGTTGCTTGGCCGCGCGGTCATGCATCGTCGTCACGAATTTCTGCTCGCCAGTAAGTGTGGCATGTATATGGATGCGCAGGGCGTGAAACGCATCAGCGGCGATCCGGCGCTGATTCGCCAACAGTGTGAAGCGAGTCTCCGCCGCCTCAACACCGATGTGATTGATCTGTACTACCTGCACCGCTGGGACAAAGTCATTCCGATTGAAGAGACCGTCGGCGAGCTGAGTCGTTTGGTGGACGAAGGTAAGATTCGCGAAATCGGCCTGTCTGAGGTCTCGGCGCAGACGCTGCGTAAAGCGCACTCGGTACATCCGATTGCCGCGGTGCAGTCCGAATATTCACTCTGGACGCGCAATCCGGAAATTGCCCTGCTCGATGCCTGCCGCGAACTCGGCACCACACTGGTGGCATTCAGCCCGCTTGGCCGCGGCATGCTCACCGGCACGCTGAAAGGCACCGACGCGTTCACAGAGAAAGACATTCGCCGCGCGATGCCCCGCTTTGATGAGCGCAATTTCGCTCACAACCTGGCACTAATTGACGGGCTGCAAGCGCAGCTTGCGGAGTGGCAACAGGCCGGTTTATTGGCGATGAACCTAGCCCAGCTGTCACTGAGCTGGCTGAACAGCCAATCCGTTGAACTGGTTTCGATTCCGGGCACCACAAGCCCAAATCACTTAAAGGAGAACATCGCCGTCAGTGATCAAACGCTCAACGCTGAGATTGTGTCGGCGCTGAGCGAGATGATTCATTCGGCCAATGTGGCGGGCCCGCGTTACAACGCCGCGACACAACAAGAAATTGATACTGAAGAATTCTGAGACATACAGAATCATCGCAGGGAAGCGATCACGGAACACGCTGTCTGTTCCGGGGTGAGTGGCACCTCGCTCCCGCGTACAACCGGTTGACCCCGGCCAATCACGTGAACACAAACATAAGTATGGATGCGAACAATGAAAAAGATAACAGCTCTAACCTACGCCTGCACGCTCGGTACACTCATGGCTGCCAACGCCGCTCACGCTGCAGAGGTGACCCTGCGGTTTGGTCACTTCTGGCCCGCCGTTTCAGCGGCGCAAAAAGACATCTTTCAGGCTTGGGCAGATCAAGTGAAACAAGATTCTGACGGCCGCATGAATGTCGATATTTATGCCAGCTCCATGCTTGCCAAACCGCCAGCACAATATGATGCGGTGACCCACCAAATCATTGATGTCACGGCGACCGTTCAAGGCTACACCGCAAACCGCTTCCCACTGACCCAAGTGGTGGAACTGCCGGGCGTGGTCAAAACTGCCGTACAAGGTTCATGCGTGATTCAGACCCTGTACAACGAAGGCTTAATTGCATCCGAATACAAAGACACCAAGCCGCTGTTCCTGTTCACACATGGCCCGGGCATGCTGCACACCAAGGATAAGAAAGTTGAAAAACCGGAAGACTTAGCCAACTTGCGCATCCGACGTCCAACCTCCGTGGTAGCCAGTTTACTGGAGAAAATCAAAGCCCTGCCCGTCGGCATGCCAGCCCCAGACTCTTACCAATCGCTGCAACGCGGGGTGATTGATGGCGTCGCGCTGCCTTGGGAAGGCGCCACCGTATTCAAAATCAATGAATTGGCGAACAACCACACCGACATTGGTGGCCTCTACTCGCTGGCGTTTGTTGTCACCATGAACAACGACGTCTACAACCGTCTCGACCCACAACTGAAAGCGGTGATCGACAAAAACTCCGGCATGTCCTGGTCACTGAAATCTGGCGAGTCATTTGATGCACTAGACAGCAAGGGCATGGCAGAAGCGAAGACCATGGGTGACAACATTTACACAGTGAGCGACAGCGAGATGCAGAGCGAATGGAAACCCGTGCTCGATTCCGTCACTCAGGATTACCTCAACGCATTGGAAGCCAAAGGCCTACCCGCGAAAGCGGTCTACAAACGTGCGTTGGAACTCTCTTCGGGCAACTGTGCGAATCCGGCCTAACGGCTGGACACCAGGAGTGATCTCATGACGGTACTCAAGAAGTTGATTAACCGAGTGTCCCAAGCGATGCATGTGTGCAGCGGCGCGTTCCTGATTGGCATGATGCTGGTGACGCTGCTCGATGTGGTGACACGCACGCTTTACGGTTTGAGTGATGGTGGTATCGAGTTGACCTTCGTCGGTGGTGTGGAACTGATTAAATACGGCTTGCTGTTTACCGTGCTGTTTACGCTGCCGCAGTCGGTGGGTGACTCTCAGGTGGTGGTCGACTTGTTTACTGAGCAGATGTCTGACCGCTTCAAAACCTATCTGGAATCCTTCTATCTACTTGGATTTGCCCTGCTGGGTGCGGGCATGACCTACCGCTTTTATTTGGCGATTGAAGGCGCAGTGATGAGCGGCGAAACCACGCAGGATCTGATGATTCCGATGCCATGGATTTATCGCATCATGGTGTTTGCCACCAGCATGCTGACCTTACGTTGCCTCATCTTAACGTGGGATTTGCTTCGTCACCATCACCCTAAAATAGAACGGATGTCGTCACCGACATCTCCTCCATCCAACCATCAGCATAACGAGGTGTTGTAATGGATGCATCGATGATTGGTTATCTCTGCATTGCGATCATGCTGCTCATGATCGCGTTTCGTGCCCCCATCGCGCTGTCGATGGCGGTGACCGGCTTCGTCGGCTTCGCGTCGATTGTCGCATTTCAACCAGCGGTGGCGATCCTCGACAGCGCGCCGTTTGATGCGCTCTCGAACTACAGCTTCAGCCCGATTCCGATGTTTATTCTGATGGGGGTCTTTGCCTCCAAAGCCCGCATGTCGCAAGAGCTGTTCAATGGCGCAAAAACGCTGTTCGGTTCGTGGCGCGGTGGCATGGCACTGGCGGCCGTCACTTCGTGCGGTATTTTCTCGGCAATTTCTGGGTCTTCGCTCGCAACCGCGGCCAGTATGTCGCGCGTCGCACTGCCGGAAATGAAACGCAACGGCTACTCCGTCTCACTGGCGACAGGCACACTGGCCGCCGGCGGCACACTGGGCATCATGATCCCGCCGTCGATTGCGCTGCTGCTGTACGCGCTGATCACCGAGCAATCGGTCGGTGACATGTTCATCGCAGGCGTGATTCCAGGCCTGCTGGGCTTGGCGCTCTACTGCCTGGCCGTTGCCGTCACGGTATGGATTTTTCCAAACCTAGCCACACCAGGCGAGAAGACCACATTGATGCAAAAGCTCATCGGTCTGAAAGGTCTGCTGCCGTTTACCGCCATCTTCGCGTTTATCATTGCCGGTATCTACGCAGGTTTCTTTACGCCGACCGAAGCGGCGGCCATTGGCGCGGCGCTGACGCTGGTCATCGCGCTGATTCGCGGCATGACCTGGGCGATGTTCCTGGATGCGGTGAATGAAACGCTGTCTATTTCGGCGATGATTTTCTTTATGATCATCGGCGCAGAAATTTTCGGTTTCTTCCTGTCGGTATCGCGTATCTCCTACTCACTGGTCGACTATGTGCAGAGCCTCAATCTGTCACCTTACATGGTGCTGTTTGCCGTGCTGATGCTGTTCATTCTGCTGGGTTGTGTGATGGACAGTATTGCGATGCTGCTGCTTACCGTGCCGGTCGTTTTCCCGCTGATTCAAGCGGCAGGTTTTGACCCTATCTGGTTCGGTATCGTCGCGGTCATCACGGTGGAAGTAGGCCTCATCACTCCGCCGGTCGGCATGAACGTGTTTGTCATCAAATCGCTCGATAAAGACCTCAACATCACCGACATCTTTAAAGGCGTGATTCCGTTTGTCCTCTCCGACGTGGTGCGTCTCGGATTACTGATCGTGTTTCCATCACTGGCACTGGCGCTGTTACCTCACTAAAAGGAGCTGAAAATGAAAACCTTAAAGACTCAAGTTGCCATTATCGGCTCCGGCCCATCCGGTCTGCTGCTTGGCCAACTGCTCAATAAGCAAGGCATTGATAACATCATCGTTGAACGCAGCTCTGCGCCGCATGTGCTGGGTCGTATTCGCGCCGGCATTCTCGAACAGGGCTTTGTCGACCTGCTGCGCGAAGCGGACTGTCACCAGCGATTGGATGAAGAGGGCCTCGTTCATCATGGTTTCTTCATCAGCGTGGAAGGCAGAAAGCAGCACGTTGACCTCACTCGCCTGACGCAAGGCAAAGTGGTGACCTGTTACGGCCAGACCGAAGTCACCCGCGATCTGATGCAGGCGCGCGAGCAATCCGGCCAGCGCAGTTTTTATTCCTCGCCGGTGACCAAGCTGCACAACCCTGAACACGGCCTCGCCAACGTTGAGTTTGAAGCAGACGGCGAAACCTATCAGATCGAATGCGATTTTATTGCTGGCTGCGACGGCTACCACGGCATCTCCCGTCCGAGCATCCCCGATGACATTCGTACTGAGTATGAGCGCATCTATCCGTTCGGTTGGCTTGGCCTGCTGACAGATACACCGCCGGTGTGCGACGAGCTGATTTACTGCAAACATTCTCGCGGCTTTGCGCTGGCGAGTCAGCGTTCTGAAACCCGTTCGCGCTACTACTTGCAGGTGCCCAACAGTGAGAAAGTGGAAGACTGGAGCGATGAGCGTTTCTGGGAAGAGCTGAAACGCCGCCTGCCTACCGCAGAAGCGGAGAAACTGCAGACCGGACCGAGCATTGAAAAAAGCATCGCGCCGCTGCGCTCATTTGTGTGTGAACCGATGCAGCACCGTAATCTGTTTCTGGTCGGCGATGCTGCGCATATCGTGCCGCCTACGGGCGCGAAAGGCCTGAACCTTGCCGCTTCCGATGTCGCTGCGCTTTATCAGGTACTGAGCGCTTACTACGCCGGTGAACCGCGCAAAGTCGTCGAACAATATTCGGATGTGTGCCTGCGCCGCGTGTGGAACGCCGAACGCTTCTCTTGGTGGATGACCAGCATGCTGCATCATTTTGACAGTGAGTTGCAGGACCAACGCTCATTCGTCGAGAAGATGGCTGATTGTGAACTGGAATTTTACTTACACAGCGAAGCTGGCATGAAGCTCATCGCTGAACAGTACGTCGGTTTGCCGTATGAACAGATCCAGCACTGCGATACAAAAAAGCCACAAGCTGAAACCGTCAGCAGCCCCCGCTAACCCTGATGACAAGGAAGATACAACATGGCCAGAATTATTGGCGGTATTGGCGCCTCTCATTCGCCGACCATCGGTTATGCAAAAGACACCAACAAGGACAACGATCCGGGTTGGAAGCCCATTTTCACCGGCTTCAAAGTGGTGCAGGAATGGGTAGAACAACAGCAAATCGATGTCCTGTTTATGATTTTTAATGACCATATGACGTCGTTCTTTTTCGACCATTACTCCCCGTTTGCACTGGGAGTCGACGATGAGTACCGCACTGCGGACGAGGGCGGCGGCGCACGCCAGTACCCGGCCGTCAAAGGCCATCTGGAACTGTCGCGTCACATCGCCAACGCACTGGTCGCAGATGAGTTCGATCTGTCTGTATTTCAGAAAAAGCCGCTCGACCATGGCTGCTTTTCGCCGCTGTCGATGATTTCGCCGCAAGCCAGCGGTTGGTCAGGCACCATCGTACCGCTTCAGGTGGGCGTGTTGCAGTTCCCCACTCCGAACGCCAAACGCTGTTACAAACTGGGTAAGAGCTTGCGCAAAGCGATTGAGAGTTTTCCGGATCCCGATCTACGTGTAGCCATCGTTGCGACAGGCGGTCTGTCACATCAGGTGCATGGCGAGCGCTGCGGATTCAACAACACCGATTGGGATCAGCGTTTTCTGGAGATGTTGGAAGAGACGCCAGAAGCATTAGCCGACATGCGTCTGGCAGAATACGCCGAACTCGGTGGTATGGAAGGCGCAGAGGTCATCATGTGGCTCATCATGCGCGGCGCACTGTCCGACAAGGTGAAGAAGGTGCACAGCGCTACCTACCTGCCTTCGATGACCAACATTGCCACGGTGATCTTTGAAGATCTCGGCAACAGTTTCGGCGACGCGCAGGCCGAGCAATACCGTCAGCACATTCAACATGAAATTGCGGGGGTAGAAAAACTGCCCGGCACCTACCCGTTCGGGCTGGAGAATGCGCATCGCGCCTATCGTCTGAACGACTTTCTGCATCGCCTGATTGAGCCTGCGCACCGCGAGCGCTTTAAACAAGAACCAAAAGCTCTGTTTACAGAATTCGGTTTAACTGAACAGGAACAGACCATGGTGGCAGAAAAGCAGTGGATTGAGATGATTCGCTACGGCGTGAGTTTTTTCCTGCTGGAGAAACTGGGCGCAGTGGTGGGTGTGCCGAATCCGCATATCTACGCGTCTATGCGCGGCGAGGACATCGATACGTTCCAGAAATCGCGTAACGTGTCGATGAACTACTCTGTCTCGGGCGGCAAATAATTTGCTCAAGGCTCACTCGACTCTCCCCTGAGTGGGCCTTTCTTCATGCCTTGCCGTTTGCTTCCGCTGATAGCACTAGGTGCGACTTTTTCCTTTCGGCTGACTTCGGTTACTGCTGGTGCGGCGTTTACGCTTAAACGCAGGTCGTTCTACTTTCGGCAATGCACGCAGTGATTCCGGTACGGGCCCTGTTTTGACCTGCGCCATCAGTTGATCAATACGTTGTTGTAACGCCTGCATAAACGGCTGATAGGCCTGACCACGTTCGGCCATGGCTTGCAGCTGATGCTCCCAGTGCGCCGTCATATCCGGATAGGTTGCATCCGATGGTAGCGCATGAATCAGGCCACGCCCGGCCGCCGAGCTTTTAATCAACTTCCCTTCGCGTATGAGGAGCTGACGCTTGAACAGCGTATCGAGAATGCCCGCACGGGTTGCTTCCGTCCCCAAACCATCGGTGTCACGCAGAATTTTTTTCAGCTCTTTGTCTGCCACAAAACGGGCAATGCCCGTCATCGCCTGAAGTAACGTTGCCTCAGTAAAATGACGCGGCGGCTCGGTTTTACGATCTTTAATTTCCCCTTCACGGCACGTCAGCACCGTTCCTACCGGTAGTGGCGGTACGGTATCCACGCCCTCTTCCTGTTCTTCTTTCTGACCCGTCAGGGTTTTCCAGCCAGCCGACAGCAATTGGCGCCCTTTGGCGACAAACGTGCCGCCGGCGATATCAAACACCAACTTGGCTTCGGCATAGACCGCTGGCGGATAGAACTGCATCAGATACTGACGGGCAATCAGCTGATACACCTTCATTTCATAGCTGGAAAGCGCATTGACCGAGGCCTGCTTCGGCGTGGGAATAATGGCATGGTGCGCGTCGACTTTGGCATCGTTCCACGCTTTGGATTTGCGCGACAAATCGGCGTTAGCCACTGCGCCTGCCAGTTCGTTGGCATTATTGGCGATGGCCGCCGTCACGGAAGGCGCCTGCGCGAAATGTTCTTTCGGCAGGTAACGACAATCGGAACGCGGATAGGTAATCAGTTTGTGTTTTTCATACAGTGACTGGCAAGTATCGAGCACTTGTTGCGCACTCATGTTAAAACGCTTCGCCGCATCAATCTGCAACGCCGACAATGAATAGGGCAGCGGCGCAGACTGCTTGGTCTGGTTCTGCTCCGACTCCACCACTTTGGCGGGTTGTCCGGCAATGCGACTGGCTACGTTCTCGACCAGTTTGCGGTTGAGCACGCGGCCCTCTTCATCCTGCCAAGGCTTGCAAGCGTCACTGGGTTTCCAGCGCGCGCGAATATCAAACGCGCCGTTGGCGTCCTGATAAGGGATCAGGGCATCCAGCGTGAAGTAATCGCGTGGCACGAAGTTTTCGATCTCTTCATCACGGCGCACCACCAACCCCAGCACCGGTGTTTGCACGCGCCCGACCGAGAGCACCCCCTGATAACCCGCTTTTTGGCCGAGCAAGGTGTAAGCGCGCGACATGTTCATGCCGTATAACCAATCGGCTCGTGAGCGCGCCAGCGCAGACACAGAGAGCGGAATAAAATCGCGGTTGCTGCGCATCGAGGTTAATGCACGCTTCACCGCTGGCAAGTTCAAGTCACTGATCAGCAGCCGCTCCATCGACTCTTTTTTGCTTTTCGCCACTTTGCAGTAATCGATCACTTCGTCCACCAGCAGCTGTCCTTCGCGATCCGGGTCTCCGGCATGAACGATGTGATTGGCCTCTTTGAGCAGTTTTTTCACCACGCTGAGCTGCTTGCTGGCCGATTTTCGGGCGCGCAATTGCCACTGCTCAGGCACAATAGGTAAGTCAGCCAGATTCCACTTTTTATAACGCTCATCGTAAGCATCCGGTTCCACCTGCTCAAGCAAATGACCGATGCACCATGTCACCACATCGCCATTGGCGCAGCGGATAAATCCTTGATCTTTCTTGTGCGGTTTTGGTAATGCATCGGCGATCGCACGGCCAAGGCTGGGTTTTTCTGCAATGAAGAGACGAGTCATAGCGTTCAGTGTCTGACGGCCAAAAAATTAAGGCCACATTATCGAATGTGGCCTTAAGAAATCAAGAAAAACTGTGATTTTATACAGTATTTTGACGATTCAGAATCACTCTTCGCTGCTGGCTGAACGAGCCGCGGCTTCTTTGATGAGTGGCTGAAGTTCGCCTTTTTGGAACATCTCGATGATGATGTCACAACCGCCGATCAGTTCGCCTTCTACCCAAAGTTGTGGGAAGGTTGGCCATTGAGCGTACACAGGGAGTTCAGCACGGATATCCGGGTTTTGCAGGATATCAACGTAGGCAAATTTTTCACCACAAGCCATCAGAGCTTGTGCTGCTTGTGAAGAGAAACCACAGCTAGGCAGTTTTGGTGAACCTTTCATGTACAGAAGGATCGCGTTCTCTTCAATTTGCTGTTTGATTTTGTCGATGGTTTCCATTGCTTCCTCTTAATGGATTTCAATTTTCATGACGCCCATTCTAAATCATTAATAGAGAATAAAAAGCACATTATCTTTATGGTTATAGCATCCATTTGGCGCGATCGGCAAATTTGCACATGTGCCTAACCTCGCCTTCAACTGGCACTGACGTTGTCACACTCGCTTTCATTATCTGCGGGTTGCGAAACAATTTTTCTCCACATTGGGGTTTTAATAAAGTAAAAACTTGCTAAAATAGATCGCAAGTCAGTCGTATCGACGAATATAAAATAACACTGGAAGCAATCGAAAGAGGTAACTCTTTCAACTATATGGAGAAT
>NZ_ACZP01000010.1 GCF_000176175.1 Vibrio furnissii CIP 102972 | reverse complement strand
GTTGATAGTAAGTGCCAAGTACGCGCGCTTCCGTGGTCCACGTCCCCCAAGTGGTTCCCAATGGAATGGTAACCCCTGGCTCTACGTGTACGCGTGTGGCCGATGGCTTGCCCTTCGCATCGGTCTCAAAACGAGCCACATGGCTCTTCATGTCCAGATTGAGGTAACGCATCACTTCAGGCGCGTAATAGTTAAAGGATAACTGTGGCATGAGGCGATAAGGTGAGTTATCTGTAGTGGTCAATACTTGAAAATCACGTGCCATCAACGCAGCATCCCAAGAATGCGTGCGGTAGGTAATTTTACCTTGTTGAATCAGCTGACCATCTTCACGGTTACCAATGCCTGAGCTGAGGTCGGAGAAATAATCGACGTCACTGACGCGTGAATAATCGGCTTCCAGTTTCCACGCTTCGTTGTAAATACCGCTGTGTTGGTATTGGAATGCCCAGCGTTTACCTTCGTCTGGGTTGAGCGAATCATCGGGAAGGTACTCGGATTTCAGGCTCCCTTCCCCCAAATCCGTCAGATAACGGAACACTGTGTTTAGTTTCATGCCGCGTTTTTCCATGTAACGCACTGACTTTTCTAAATCCTAATTGGGCGCTTAGTTCCATTAAAACGGCACTTCCAGTTCAAAACCATCCCTCGAACCGTAAGACACTGTTCGTTAAAGGAATCCGATTTTACGCATGTCGCCAATTGGCACCGTTAAGTATGGGAAGTAGAAGACGGGGACATCCAGCACTTCTAAGCGCGGGTTATAAAAGGTCGCTCTTTCTTCGTTTTGATCAACGGAAATACCGGACGCTCTCAATCGCCAAGCACTGTCGCCTTCCGGACACGAGGTGATCGAACCATCTTCGATTCCATACACCGCTTTCCCGGTTTTGGATATATACGCGGCTTCACCTCGGCCCTGTTCACACAGAAATTTATATTTGGTGTTCTCCAGCGTCATTTGATCCGTGGTGAGATTATTGGTGGCTTTATCTGAGGTGGCTTTGACCTGACCATCGCTAAAGTTGACGTTGCCTTCGGCCACCACCACGTTGTCTTTTTGGTGCAGTGTGACGTTGTCAGCACGAATCTGTTTTTTACCCTGAATCACCACCACATTGCCGGAATAGGTCGCGCGTTCGCCATTAATTGCTTCTAGCTTATCCGCTTCGACATTGATAGGCTGTTCATTCGGATTGTCAGCCTCGGGCTGGTCAACTAAACATTGATCGATAGTGGGCAGTTCCTGCACACTGTCATCCACCGTAGCGTCTGCTTGAGTCTGAGGCGCAAAGAGCGCGGCGCTAATCGAAGCGGCTAAAAACGTGCGGGAAAAACGTGACATCGAATTGTACTATCCTGTTGAAATTGTTTGAGTCCGATATTGGGAGAATTGATTCATAAAAACGCTTCCTATCATAAAGGAATTTCACGCTCCCGGCACTATCAGACCACGACACACCTAAAAAATTCATAGATTGAGAGCACATAATGCATATTTTTGGCAAAATTCTCGGCGCTTTCTTTGGCTTCCTATTTGGTGGCCCGCTTGGCGCAATCTTTGGCCTATTTCTCGGGCATCAATTTGATAAAGCCCGTCGTTTTAACCAAGCTGGGTTCAGCACCAGTGGATTTGGCAATGGCCCCAGTCAGGCTGAACGCCAAGAAGAGTTCTTTAAATCAGCCTTTGCGGTCATGGGCCATGTGGCGAAGGCAAAAGGGCAGGTAACGCAAGAAGAGATTCGTCTCGCCAGCATCATGATGGACCGCATGAACCTGCATGGCGAACAGCGCCGCGCGGCGCAAGATGCGTTTCGTGAGGGTAAAGATGCAGATTTCCCCCTTGAACAAGTGCTCAATAAAGTGCGAATTTCGAGTGGGGGTCGTTTTGATTTGTTGCAGTTCTTTTTGGAGCTGCAAATTTCCGCCGCATTGGCTGATGGCGACATTCACCCAGCCGAGCGCAATGTCCTGCATAAGGTTGCGAGCGGTTTAGGTTTTTCAGCCGATCAATTAGAACGCCGTTTGCGCATGCACGAAGCGGCGTTTCGCTTTCAACAAGGTGGCGGCTTTGGCGGTTCGCAGGGGCAGCAGCAGTATTCGGGCGGCGGCCAGTGGCAACAAGCGGCGAGCAAAGATCGCTTGGCGGATGCGTATTCTGTGCTGGGCGTGAGTGGCAGTGCCGATGCCAAAGAGATTAAACGTGCTTATCGTAAACTGATGAATGAACACCATCCCGATAAATTGATGGCCAAAGGTCTGCCGCCAGAAATGATGAACGTTGCCAAAGAGAAGTCACAAGAGATTCAACATGCTTACGACTTGATCAAAAAGGAAAAGGGCATCAAGTAAGGCATGATACGGAGAGAAGGCGAGCTGAGGCTCGCCTTTTTTATGGCGTTGAATCCACGAGCGGTTGTTTCGCTATTCTCACCCAATCACCCAATCATCTATTTCAGCACTTGATGTGATGAGGCGGATGAGCGCATGCATGCGATGGCCCTGCGGTGTCGTGTATCTCTGAGCTGAACTGAAATGAAGGGATGAACATCGAACCGGTCGGGAAAGGCAAATAAAAGAAAAGCCCAGTCGTTAGACTGGGCTTTCTCAAAGTGGCTCCCCCTGCAAGACTTGAACTTGCGACATACGGATTAACAGTCCGCCGTTCTACCGACTGAACTAAGGGGGAATAGATTTTGTAATGGTGCCGACTACCGGAATCGAACTGGTGACCTACTGATTACAAGTCAGTTGCTCTACCTACTGAGCTAAGTCGGCCTTTCAACAAGCTGACACATCAGCTTACTGATAAAGTGGCTCCCCCTGCAAGACTTGAACTTGCGACATACGGATTAACAGTCCGCCGTTCTACCGACTGAACTAAGGGGGAATAAATTGTTAGATAAATGGTGCCGACTACCGGAATCGAACTGGTGACCTACTGATTACAAGTCAGTTGCTCTACCTACTGAGCTAAGTCGGCACACTTAATCTTGTTGCATGCTCGTGCGTTACACCAACATCTAAAATATGGTGCCTCGAGGCGGAATCGAACCACCGACACGAGGATTTTCAATCCTCTGCTCTACCGACTGAGCTATCGAGGCAACGGGGTGTATTAAACGAGTTTTCGCTTTGGTCGTCAACAGCAAAATGCAAAAAAAAGATCGTTTGTTGCTTTTCTATACTTAGTGGCCTGTTTTTATCCATTTTTGTTAGAAAATATCGTGTAAACAGGCCTCAAAAACGCAGCGCAGTAGGTTTGACCGGATGATGAAGCGGGATTCCGTGGCTGAAAGCAGGTAAAAAAGCGTGCTTGATGCCAAGGAAAATGATGGACAAATGTGAAGGTGAGCGTGGCGTGCGCATCGTGGTGTGGTCGCGGGCGAATATGATGCTGCTTTCTCGTGGTGGGTGTTACGTCGCAATCCATGCGTTTGATGCTGGTTTGAGAGGCATGTTCGCATCTTGTTGTGTGTCACTCGTTGGTTTGAAGGCGTGAATCGCGATCAAGTGACGACTGGATGGTCGTGGCGAGCGAAACGGATGTGAATGACTCGGGTTTTTTATGGCGCGGTTTTCAGTGATGTGAGTTGAAATAAAATGTGGGTGTTGATGCGCTGGGCTAGCGTGGGAAGGTGAGGGGAATGGCTTGGGGCAGAGAAAAGAAAAGCCCAGTCTTTCGACTGAGCTTTCTGAAAGTGGCTCCCCCTGCAAGACTTGAACTTGCGACATACGGATTAACAGTCCGCCGTTCTACCGACTGAACTAAGGGGGAATTATTTGTGTCACTTGCGTGAAGTGATGCACCAAATAATGGTGCCTCGAGGCGGAATCGAACCACCGACACGAGGATTTTCAATCCTCTGCTCTACCGACTGAGCTATCGAGGCAAAAGAATGGTGCCGACTACCGGAATCGAACTGGTGACCTACTGATTACAAGTCAGTTGCTCTACCTACTGAGCTAAGTCGGCACACTGTATTCTTTGCTAAAAACTGTTCGTGCTATGCACCAACAATCATCAAATTGTGGTGCCCGGAGGCGGAATCGAACCACCGACACGAGGATTTTCAATCCTCTGCTCTACCGACTGAGCTATCCGGGCAACGGAGCGCTATTAAACGGATTTTCCCTTCTGCCGTCAACCAGTTTTTCTAAAAAAATTAAAAAACTGGTTTGTTTGCCGCTATTTTAAGCAAGTTGATGGTTTTTTCTCAACCTGCGTTAAATTCTTTCTTAAATTGAGTCACTTTTTCCAAATAACGGCGTGATTCCGCATTGGGATGTTTTTTGGTGAGCGCCCAATACACTTGGTTCGGTTGCAGGGCATTTAAGTCGCGCATCGCGCGTTGACGATCACGGCTAAAGGTATTGAGTACGCCTCCGGTGCCGCCGTTATAAGCTGAAATCATGCTGTATTCGAGCGATGTCGGGTTGCGAACATCACGTAAATAGCGATTTTTCAGAATATAGAAATACGCCGTGCCAGTGTCGATGTTGTTTTCTGGATTAAATAGATATTCCGGCGTCGGCTCGCCAGCACGGTTTTTTACCAGTTTGAAGACGTCGCGTCCGGCCGTTTTGGGAACCACTTGCATCAGACCATACGCGTTGGCCCAGCTTACCGCATAAGGGTTAAAACTACTTTCCGTTTTGATGATGGCGTAGATCAGATCTTCGGGAATGTCGTATTTGCGCGATGCGCGCTGCACGATATCGGCGTATTGGTAGCTGCGAATTTGAATCTGATCGGCGACCATCGGGATTTCGACATAGTAGGCTTTTTTGAAATCGACCTGTTTCACTTTGAGTTGATTGGCAATCAGGTAATCGGCAAAGCGGTTGGCACGCCAACTCCATTGAATGGGCTGATTTTCTTGGTCTACCACTTGGCGATAAAGGAACGGTTGGCCTTTGAGCTCAATGTTTTTGGATGAAAATAGATCGACGTGCGCCGGATCATCAGGAGTCAAGAGCGTTGTGATGATCGCATCTTTCAAATGACCTTTGGGATCGGTCGGCGACACGGTTTCGATGATGATCTTGCCATCGTCGAAATTCACTTCGGTTCGGCTGAGGTAGTTGTCGATGTATTTTACGTAATTGCGTTTGCCGGCAATCTTGACTTCGCGGCTGCCCCAACGCTTTTCGATATTGCCCGAAAAACTGTTGATCAGCGCATCCAGGGCCGCAGTATCTTTTTGAAACTGGCCGGGCAACTGAGCCAAATTTTTTGCAAAACGGTTGGTTGGCTCGTAGTTGACGTCGTAAATGCTTTCAATGAATTCACGACTGCAGCCCACCAACAGCATGGCGGCAATGCAATAAACTAACTTTCTCATGCGCTCCCCGGCGGTTGTGGATGAAGGGGTCAGACAAAAAAAGAGACATCATACCAGAAGGTGATGATGTCTCTAGAAATAACCTTGCTAACCTTAAGGTTATTACTGGCTCGGTGGCGTGTAGCCTTCAATGTGAACGTCTTTCCCTTCAAACAAGAAGTTCACCATCTCTTGCTCAAGCAGTTTGCGGTGCTCTGGATCCATCATGTTGAGCTTCTTCTCGTTGATCAACATGGTTTGTTTGGTTTGCCATTGCGCCCAGGCTTCTTTCGAAATGCTGTCGAAAATACGTTTGCCGAGTTCGCCTGGATAGAATTGAAAATCCAGACCATCCGCTTCTTTTTGTAGTCGAGCACAAAATACAGTGCGGCTCATAATGACTTCCTCTTTAATTTTTTCGTGTGAATGTCGTTTGGCAAACTTTGCCATTGCGGCTTCACCGGATTTTTTCAGGTTGGCTTAAGTTATACCAAAGACCTGTGTTGGCTTCCATGATGATGTCGGGATTGCCTGACAATTCCAGCAAAATCGATTCCAGCACAATCGATGTTAGGTCGGATGCGGGGGGCGGAATCGGCCGCTGAGCTAAAGGCGCGGGATGGCGCTGAGGTGGCGTATCACGGCCACGCAGCGAGATCGCATGATGCATCAGAGATTTGATTAAATTATTTTTTATTTATCTAAACTTTTTTTGATTTCGCGCCTTGAGTCTGATGGACATCGGCGTATTTTGACGCCTTCCGTCCATCCAACCCGAACTCTCTCTATGAATAAGCGTCTTGTTTCTTTTTTCTCTGCTGTGTTTCTTTTCACCGCGAGTGCCTCAGCATTGGCGAGCCGTACCATTGTCGATCAACTGGGTCGCACTGTGACAATCCCTGACCACGTTGACCGCGTAGTGGTTTTGCAACATCAAACGTTAGATTTACTGATGCAGCTGGGGGCGAAAGACCAAATCGTCGGCGTGCTGTCCAGTTGGAAACAAAATTTAGGGGCCGACGTGGTGCGTTTGTATCCCGCTTTGCCGTCATTGCCCATGCCGGGTGATTTGACGCAAGTGAACCTCGAAAGCCTCTTGAACCTTCAACCTCAGGTGGTGTTTGTGGCGAACTATGCGCCGCAAGCCATGATTCAGCAGATGACAGATGCTGGCATTCCGGTGGTGGCCATTTCATTGCGCAAGGACATCCAAAGTCAGGCCAATAAAATGAATGCGTCCATGGTGAACGAAGAGCAAACCTATAACGAAGGCTTGAAAGAAGGGATTCGTTTAATCGGTCACATTGTCAATCACGATCAGCAAGCGGAAGATTTAATTCAAGCAACCTTCCGCAATCGCGCCCAAGTGGCTCAACGTTTGAATGCCATTCCTGACGAGCAGCGCATTCGTGTTTACATGGCCAACCCGAATCTCACGACATATGGGTCGGGCAAATACACTGGGTTGATGATGCAACATGCGGGGGCAAAAAACGTCGCAGCCAGCACCATCCAAGGCTATCAACAAGTGTCTATTGAGCATGTGATGATGTGGAATCCGGACGTTATTTTTGTCCAAAGCCGTTACCCCGATGTGATCGACGAAATCAATCATGATCCCCGCTGGCAATTGATCGAGGCTGTGAAACAACATCGCGTTTATCTGATGCCTGAATACGCCAAAGCTTGGGGCTACCCAACGCCAGAAGCGATGGCATTGGGCGAGATGTGGATGGCTAAAAAACTCTATCCAGCCCAATTTAAAGACATCGACATGTCAACAATGGCGAACGATTATTACCTGCGTTTCTACCACGTTCCTTTCGATCACGCTGCGTTCGATCTTGCGCCACGCACTGTGACGCAATAATGGTGCAGCGATACACGCGATTGTCGCAAAGTGCCCTGATCTTGGGCACGTTTCTCATTGCACTGTTGTCATTGGGTGTGGGCACTTACGCCATGGGCTTTGTGTCGGTGGTCACCACGTTACTCCACCCCATCATGCATGTGGCGCCAGCGCCTTCTGCCATTGAAGCGCAGATTATTTGGAACGTTCGCCTGCCCAGAGTGCTGATGGCGTTAGGTGCGGGGGCTGGGTTGTCGCTGTGCGGCGCCACCTTGCAAGGGGTGTTTCGAAACCCCTTGGTGAGCCCGCACATTATCGGGGTGTCTTCGGGCGCTGCGTTTGGCGGTACGCTGGCGATTTTGCTTGGATTTGGGCAAGTGGGATTGCTGTGTTCCACGTTTAGTTTTGGCGTGTTGGCGCTGATGTTGGTGTTTGTGATCGCGAAATTATTTGGCCAACACAACCGATTGGTGTTGATTCTCGCTGGGGTCATTTTAAGTGGCTTGTTCAGTGCGTTGGTCAGTTTGGTGCAGTTTCTTGCCGACACAGAAGAAGTGCTGCCCAACATTGTGTTTTGGTTGTTAGGGAGTGTAGCGACCGCCAATTGGCAAAGTTTGCTCACCATGGCGCTGCCGCTGAGTCTGGCCAGTGTCATGTTGCTGGGCATGCGATGGCGCATCAATGTGCTGTCGATGGGGGAAGATGATGCCCGTGTGCTGGATGTGCGTGCGCACCGCACGCGTTGGCTGGTGTTGATGCTGTGTGCGGTGATCATCGCCAGCCAAGTGGCGGTGAGTGGCAACATTGGTTGGATTGGGTTGGTGGTGCCTCATGTGGGCAGAATGCTCGTCGGCCCCGATCATCGGCGGTTGTTGCCCGCGTCGATGTCGATTGGCGCGTCCCTGATGATGGTGGTGGATGATCTGGCGCGTACCATCACCGATGGTGAAGTGCCGCTGGGAATTTTAACCGCCCTGATTGGCACGGTGCTGATCATGGTGCTGGTTTATTTGAATCGCCGGGAGGTGTTGCGATGAATCCCATCACCCTGAAAACGGAGCAACTGGTTTGCGGTCATCGCCCAAATCGGCCGTTGTTTGACCCCGTGGATCTTGTGTTATCGCGGGGAGAAATCACCGCGATATTGGGGGGCAATGGGCAAGGCAAAACGACCTTGATGAAAACGCTGTTGGGCGATCAACGACCGCTGCAAGGCCGCGTTGAGCATATGGGGCGGATTAATTTTGTGCCGCAACGTTTTGATTGCGCATTTTCGTATGCCGTTCTCGATATGGTGTTGATGGGCCGAGCCAACACCATTGGCCTGTTTTCCTCGCCGAGTCAGCATGACATCACCATGGCTCAGCGCGCCTTGGCGATGCTGTCGATTGACCACCTTGCGCACGAGGCGTTTGATCGATTATCCGGCGGTCAGCAGCAACTGGTGCTCATTGCCCGCGCCTTGGCGAGTGAGTGCGATGTTTTGATTCTTGATGAACCGACGACTGCGTTGGATCTGGCCCATCAAGCCACGGTGATTGAATTGCTCCACGCGTTGGCGAAAGAGCGTCAGATCAGTATCTTGTTTTCAACGCATGATCCGGCGCAAGCGCAGTTCATTGCGGATCACGTGGTGTTGCTGATGAAAGATAAACGGTGTTTGACAGGCCCCAAACATGAGGTGTTAACGGAGCACCACTTGACCGAGTTGTACGGGGTGCCGATTCAGCAATGCTACATCCAACGTGGGCACCAGAGCTACACCACGTTCTTGCCCGATTTAGGTCGTTTCCTGGGGAATGATCTTGTTTGAAAGGCGCGCTAAATTCTGCTTCAGAGCCTGCTCTCGATATGTGAAGCGCGCCTGTCCCATCTACGCTTGTGTCTTCACGTGTTTTTCGATGAAAGTGCGAATCGGTTTGGGCAGGCCGACATCATCCAACTGGTGCAACGGCATCCATTGCTGTTGGGGATTTTCGACGCCCAATTTATCAATTTGCCACACTTTTCCATCGAGTTTGTAATGGGTAAATGTATGTTTGAACGCACCTTTGAGCTTGATGTGCTCCCCAAGCTGCTCCGGTTCAAGATAAATCTGGGGTAAACACCAGAGCGCGCCCCAAATGCCATCGTCCGCTCGCTTTTCGAGCAATAACTTGCCATCGGATTCGAGCCAGAGAAAATGTCCGGGCTTAGTTGGGGTCACTTTCTTGGGTTTGGGTGTCGGCAGTTCACTCACGCGGTTGGTTTGGTAAGCCTTGCATGTGGTTGTGAAGCTGCAGGCATCGCAGGTTGGGTTTTTGGGTTTGCAGAGGGTCGCTCCCATATCGAGAAGCCCTTGCGCATACTGGCGATTATTGTGAGTCGGCGTATACGCTTCGGCTGTGCTCCAGAGCTGCTTATCCATGGCAGAGGTTCCCGGTACGCCTTCAATGCCAAAATATCGGCAAAACAGGCGTTTCACGTTGCCGTCGACGATGGGGCCATAGGTATTGAAGGCAAAGGCGGCGATCGCGCCTGCGGTGTAGCGCCCGACGCCAGGGATGTTTTGCAGGGCGTTGACGTCAGCCGGAAATTCACCGTTCCATGTGTCTTGAATATAGAGGGCCGCTTTGCGTAAATTGCGCGCTCGCGAGTAGTAGCCTAGCCCTTGCCAGTGATTCATGACGGCATCTTCCGTCGCGTTTGCGAGCGCTTCGATGGTTGGGAAACTCGCCATCCAGCGCTCAAAGTAGGGAATAACCGTCACGACTTGCGTCTGTTGCAGCATCACTTCCGACACCAGCACACGATAGGGTGATGGGTTTTGTTGCCACGGCAGATCGTGTCGGCCATGGTGGCGTTGCCAAGTGAGCAGGTGCTCTTGAAATTGCTTCGGTGTGAGCGACGGCATGGTCATTCTATTTAGTCATCCGATGGGGTTAAGTGTTACTGATCAATTCGACGCTGAACGGCGTCGTTCAACCGCGCCGTCTTGCATGGCGCGTCCGATTGTTGGTGGCCGTAGCCGAATGTTGCGCCTGCATGCCTCATCCTTGGTAAACATTGCGTTTGCGAATCGAGTCACAATTTGCGCGGCATGCATGAGCGTGATGGGGCAAAATTGCACCATAGAATGACAAAGATGTAAAACAGATGATCCAAATTTCAGCGTGATGAACGCCCTTGGGGTGCAAGCGGCAGCGCATGGCAAACACAAGCAAAGGACGCGTGTTGGCTGGTGGCAGAAGCACTTCGCGTGCCCGCTTGTCGCTTAGGAGTGGATTTCAACGACAATAACACTTGCGCCCAAAGCAATTCTTTGGATAATCACAAGCCCTTTGAGTCGAGACTAAAAATTGAACAGGCAATACCAATGACTGAAGTAACCAAAAACGAGTTCACCGAAGACGGCAAAATTGTGCGTAAAATCCGCAGTTTCGTGCGTCGTGAAGGCCGCCTGACAAAAGGTCAGGAAGCAGCGATGAAAGAGTGCTGGCCAACAATGGGAATTGATTATCAGGATGCGCTGCTGGATTGGCAGCAGGTGTTTGGCAACAACAATCCTGTGGTACTGGAAATCGGCTTTGGTATGGGGGCGTCACTGGTTGAAATGGCCAAGAACGCACCCGAGAAAAACTTCTTCGGTATCGAAGTACACAGCCCTGGCGTGGGTGCGTGCCTGTCCTCCGCTCGCGAAGCGGGCATCACCAACCTGCGCGTGATGTGTCACGATGCAGTGGAAGTGTTTGCCAACATGATTCCAGACAGCAGTCTCGCGACGCTGCAACTGTTCTTCCCCGATCCGTGGCACAAGAAACGTCACCACAAACGCCGTATCGTTCAGCTCGAGTTTGCTGAAATGGTGCGCCAGAAGTTGATCCTGGGTGAAGGCGTGTTCCACATGGCGACCGACTGGGAAAACTACGCAGAACACATGGTTGAAGTGATGAATCAAGCACCGGGTTTTGAGAACATCGCGCAAGAGGGTGACTTTGTCCCTCGTCCGGAAGAGCGTCCGCTGACGAAGTTTGAACAGCGTGGTCATCGTCTGGGACACGGCGTTTGGGACATCAAATACAAACGCATCAGTTAATACTGGACAAGCCGCGGCCGAGCGGCCGATACTAGCTCGGCACGTAACGTGAACGAAAGCCAACATTGCTGCAATGTTGGCTTTTTTGACAATGTTCCTCAGGAAATCACCGTGGATTTGGTGCGCTCCGCTGGAATAGGGACGATAACAATAAGAAAGTAAAGCCGACACAATGAAACCGACACCAGAATTACTGGCGAGCATATTGGATGACGTTCGCCCACTGATCGGACAAGGAAAAGTCGCGGATTACATACCGGCACTGGCCCAAGTGCCGAACCATAAATTAGGCATGGCGGTCTACACCAATCAAGGTGAGGTCATCAAAGCCGGAGATGCAGACGAAGGATTTTCGATTCAGTCGATCTCCAAAGCCCTGAGCTTGACGCTTGCCATGGGGTTGTATCAACCGGATGAACTGTGGCGCCGCGTGGGTAAAGAGCCCTCTGGGCAAGCGTTCAACTCGCTGATTCAGCTCGAAATGGAGCAGGGGATTCCACGGAACCCGTTCATCAATGCGGGGGCGATTGTGGTGGCGGATATGCTGCACAGCCGATTATCGGCACCGCGCCAGCGTTTGTTGGAATTTGTACGCCAACTGTGCGGCGAAGAGCAGATCATCTACGATAAAGTGGTGGCGAACTCGGAGATGCAACACAGCGATCGCAATGCGGCGATTGCCTATCTGATGCGCTCATTTGGTAACTTTGACAACGAAGTGCTCCCTGTGTTGACCAACTATTTCCACGCCTGCGCGCTCAACATGAGCTGTGTCGAACTGGCGAAAACCTTCAGTTATCTCGCCAACAAAGGCGTGTCGGTGCTGACCCATGAACGCGTGATCACTGCGACACAAAGTAAGCAGATCAATGCGCTGTTGGCGACTTGTGGTTTGTACGATGGGGCGGGTGAGTTTGCTTATCGGGTCGGGATGCCGGGTAAATCCGGCGTGGGCGGCGGCATTATCGCTGTCGTGCCGGGCGAAATGACGATTGCGGTCTGGTCGCCCGAACTGGATCCGTCCGGCAACTCGCTGGCAGGCACCAAAGCACTGGAGTTATTCGCGCAGCGCATTGGCCGCTCGATCTTCTAACTTCAAATCCCGTTTAATACGCATTGGGTTGGCCATGCCCTAAAGGGCATGGCGGCACACTCGTCCAAAGCGCGAGGCGCTATCGCCATTTGGCTCGGCATGAAGGACTGAGCCAAATGGGGATTGTTGAGGGGAAGGGCGGTTACTCGTCGTCTGCCATAAACGCTTCCAACAGATCGTTCAGAAACAGTTTTCCTTTCTCGGTGATCTGCCAGTGAGTCTCCGTTTCACTCAGAAACTCTTGTTCAATTGCCCAATCCAATGTGGGTTGAATCACGCTGATCGGCAGGCCGGTGGTGGCGCTGAAATCGGCTTTCGGGCACGGTTCAATCAGGCGAAAGCGGTTCATGAAGAACTCAAACGGCCGATCCACATCCGCTACCAACTGCTCGCTGTCGAGGTAAGGTTTCGCTAGGTTTTGATACGCCGCCAGATAACCGCGCGGGTGTTTGACCTTGGTGGTGCGCACAATGCGCCCGTCAGCAAAACTCAGCTTACCGTGCGAGCCACACCCGATGCCAAGGTAGTCACCAAAACGCCAGTAGTTGAGGTTGTGCTGACACTGATAACCCGGCTTGCTGTACCCTGAGATTTCATACTGCACATACCCCGCTGCGGTCAGTTTCTGATGACCGAGTTCGAAGATGTCCCACAGCGCGTCGTCGTCTGGTAAGGTCGGCGGCTTGAAGTAGAACAGGGTGTTTGGCTCAATGGTGAGCTGATACCACGACAGATGCGGCGGCGCGAGTTCGATGGCGCTCTCGAGATCCGCCAGCGCTTGCTCTAATGTTTGATCCGGCAGGCCGTGCATTAGATCGAGGTTAAAGCTATTTAAGCCAATCTGATGTGCCAGTTGGGCGGCTTTGACGGCTTCATCGCGGCCGTGAATACGGCCCAGGCGAGTGAGTTTCTCCGGTTCAAAGCTCTGCACCCCAATCGAAATGCGCGTCACACCCACCTGGCGGTAACCGGCAAAGCGCTCGGCTTCGATGGTGCCCGGGTTGGCTTCCATGGTGATCTCGATGTCGGGTTTGAACGCAATACGCGCTTCAATGCCGCGTAGCAAGCGGCCGATGCCGTCGGGCGAGATCAAACTTGGCGTGCCGCCGCCGATGAAGATCGAGTGCAACAACCGCGGATCGTCCGTCAGTTGATAGCGCTCGATATCGGTGTCGAGATCTTCCAACAGCGCATCAATGTACTCGGTTTCCGGAATGTCGGCTTTGAGCGCATGCGAGTTAAAATCGCAATACGGGCATTTCTGCACGCACCACGGAATGTGTACGTAAAGGCTGAGTGCCGGCGGGGTCAACATCACTGCTTTTGCTCTTCAATCGCCTGAAATAGTTTTTTCAACGCCTGACCGCGGTGCGACAACTGCTTCTTGCGCGCCGGTTCAAGTTGAGCCGATGCGCAGTTGTCTTCCGGAACGAAGAAAATTGGGTCGTAACCAAATCCGTTGCTACCGTGCGCTTCGGTGAGAATGCGACCTTCCCAAGTGCCGTGGCAAACCAGCGGCGTCGGATCGTTCTCATGACGCATCAGTACCAAAACGCAGTGGAAACGCGCCGTGCGCTGCGCTTCTGGCACATCTTTCATCGCATCGAGCAGCTTGGTTAGGTTCTGTTGGTCTGTGGCGTGTTCACCCGCGTAGCGCGCAGAATAAACGCCGGGCGCGCCGTCAAGGGCATCCACTTCTAGGCCGGAGTCATCAGCGATGGCCGGTAAGCCGGTTTCTTTGGCCGCGTGGCGCGCTTTGATGATGGCATTTTCGATAAAGGTGGTGCCGGTCTCGGCTACCTCAGAGACATTGAATTCGCTTTGTGCGACCACATCAAACCCAAAATCAGCCAACAGGTCGGCCATTTCACGGACTTTGCCTTGGTTTCCGGTGGCTAAAACAATCTTTTTCATCGCACTCTCTTTTCGGTTAACGGTTACGGTTCAACGTAAAACTTCTGCGTGAATTTCAGCTTGCCAGCGCCTTTGAGGCCGGCGTTGACATCAATATCAAAGCGAAGCTCCTCTTCATTGCTGATCGGAAATTCGGCCAGATAGTAAATCGCATTGCCTTCTTTGACTTCGCTGAATGCCAGTTCGCGCATGTTGCCGATCAGGTTTTTGACCTGACCTGACAGCGTCGCTTCCACGGCGGGTTTGCCCACGGTGCTGGTATCGAGCACGCTGATGTTGAGCACCGCGGAATACCCATTTCGGGTCAGTTGGTAGCTTTTGGCCACCTGCGGCGTCAGAAACGTTGAGTTAAAAGCGGAGTAGTGTACCTCAACATCCTTGATGTTGATCAATTGCTCTGCACTGGCGGGGATGGCCGCGCATGCAAGCAACAGGGCGAGTATCCATTGACGCATGGTTTTTCTCCTTCTTAAAAAAATAGTCCCCGCCATAGGTGGGCGGGGAGCTGGCTATCTAGTCGAGGATGGCTTGAACTTCGGGCGGTATCTGAGCCGGCGTGTGGATGCGGATCTGCTTATGACGCCCCAACTCCCCTTTCTCTATATCGATCAGACCCTTGGCAACTTTACACTGTTTGGCCAGGTATTTACTGAGATGCGCATTGGCTTTTCCGTCCACCGGTGGCGCGGTGATCGCCACCTTCAGTTCATCCCCGTGTAACCCCACAATGCTGTCGCGGCTGGCCTTGGGTTGAATATAGAGCCGCAGCAGTAGATCGTCCCCGTCAAACCAAGCTGCTTTCATTATAGCTGATACCAGATGGGGCCAATGATATCGCCCATCAGGAAGTTGGCAAATTGCAGCACGATAAACAGCACCAGCACGCTGAGATCAAAGCCGCCCATGACTGGAATAATGCGGCGAATCGGCGCCAGCATTGGCTCTGTCAGTTGATGGAACACATACTCCACTGGGCTGCGACCTTGGCTGACCCAGCTGAGAATTGCCCGTAGCACCAGCACCCAGAACAGCAGGCCGCCAGCGGCTTTTACCAGAGACAACAGACCCAGCAGCAGAAAATCAGCACTGAAGACCACACCGCCTCGTGAAGCGATCAGGATCAACGCGACGTACTTGAGAATACACAGCACGTAACCAAACAGCACGGTGGCCAGATCCAGACTCCCGATCGATGGGATCACGCGACGCAGTGGCCCCACGACCGGTTGCGTTGCTTTGACCACAAACTGAGAAAATGGGTTGTAGAAATCTGCACGCGCTGCTTGTAGCCAGATTCGTAGAATCACGACCATGATATAAATATCAAACAGGGTGGAGATTAGAAAACTCATTGCATTCATAAGAAGCCCTTACTACAGATAAAGGTCACTCATGGGTGAGTGACCGTCAGATTAAAATAATTTTTCCATCTCTTCGGCGCGGCTGACCGCTGCGCGCATCGCTTTTGCCACAATCTCCGTTAACTGATGGTCGTTAAAGGTACGAATGGCTTCGGCGGTGGTGCCGCCTTTCGATGTCACTTGCTCGCGCAGTGTGGCGAGTTCGATGTCGGGGTTGGCTTGCACCATTTCGGCGGCGCCCAGCGCGGATTGTTGTACCAGCAGGCGCGCGGTGTCTTTATCAAATCCTTGTGCCATCGCTTCGGCTTGCATCGCTTCCATAAACAAGAAGAAATACGCCGGCGCGCTGCCCGCCGCTGCAATCACGCTGTTGATGCCCGATTCTTGTTCTACCCAGCACACTTTGCCCACGGCGCTCATCAGCTCGGCGGTAAAGGCTTTATCGGCGTCGCAAACTGACGGCGCTGCGTACAGCCCTGCCATGCCGCGATTGACCAGCGATGGCGTGTTTGGCATCACGCGGACCAAATTCAGTGTACTGCCGAGCATGGCATTCAAACGTGCCACGGACACACCTGCGGCGATGGAAATCACCAGCTTGCTGGAAAAGTCGATCGCGTGCAGCGGCTGACAGACGTCGGCCATCAACTGCGGTTTGACCGCCAAGACCACCACGTCGGCTTCGCTTGCCGCAGCCAAGTTGTCGCTGGTGGTGCGAATGCCGTAGTTGTCTTCCAACGGTTTGCGACGCGTTTCCGACGGTGCGGTGGCGATAATGCGTTGCGCTGGGTAGCCGCTACCCACTAAGCCTGCAATGATGGCATGCGCCATGTTGCCTGCGCCAATAAAGGCGATGGTTCTGTGTTCCATGATCATATCCAAATCAAAAATTAGGGTGGATGCCGCGTTACGCGCGGGGGTAATCGCGCTGGCCGAAAATCGCGGTGCCAATGCGCACAATGGTGCTGCCAGCTTCAATCGCCGCCGCCATGTCGCCACTCATCCCCATCGACAGCGTATCGATGCCGTCATATTTCTCGGCCAACTGGTCTTTCAATGCCGCCAGTTGACGAAATGCCGCCAGCTGCGATGCGTAATCCGGCACGTTTTCCGGAATGGACATCAATCCTCTTAAAGTGAGGTTTGGCAGGCTGGAAATCAATTCCGCAAGTGTAAATAAATCATTCTCGCTGACCCCAGATTTCGAGGCTTCACCACTGGTGTTCACTTGAATCAGCACCTGCAATGGCGGCAAATGGGCGGGGCGCTGCTCACTCAGCCGCTGCGCAATCTTGGCGCGGTCAATGGTGTGCATCCAGTCGAAATGCTCGGCGATCAGCCTTGTTTTGTTGGATTGCAATGGGCCGATGAAGTGCCATTCAAGGTTCAGTTCTGGGTGATGCTCGGCAAAAAACTGCACTTTATCGCAGCCTTCCTGCACGTAGTTTTCACCAAAGGCACGCTGACCGGCCTCTGCTGCTTCGAGAATTGCCTCGACGGGTTTGGTTTTACTGACCGCCAGAAGTTGCACAGAGCTTCGAGAACGGCCACACTTTTGCTGTGCGTTTTCGATCTGTGAAGTGATATGTTCAAGATTTTGTTGAATACTACTCATAGCCAGACTTTAGTAAGGAAAATAGATGGATATCTCTGAGTTACTGGAATTTAGTGTAAAGCATAATGCGTCAGATCTACATCTTTCTGCGGGCGTTCCTCCGATGGTGCGCATCGATGGCGAGGTGAGAAAGCTTGGTGTGCCTGCGTTTACACACGCTGACGTGCATCGATTAATTTTTGAAATCATGAATGATGCCCAGCGCAGTGAGTACGAAGAAAAGCTGGAAGTGGACTTTTCCTTTGAATTACCGGATATCGGTCGTTTTCGTGTCAACGCTTTCCATCAATCGCGCGGCGCATCCGCGGTTTTTCGGACCATTCCAACGACGATTCCAACGCTAGAGCAACTGCATGCGCCGGACATCTTCAACAAAATCGCCAATTACGAGAAAGGACTGGTATTGGTGACGGGGCCTACGGGCTCGGGTAAATCGACTACATTGGCCGCGATGGTTGATTACATTAACGCCACCCACAACAAGCATGTGCTGACCATCGAAGATCCGATTGAGTTTGTGCACAGCAACAACAAATGTTTGATCAACCAACGTGAAGTGCACCGCGACACGCACAGTTTTAAAAATGCGCTGCGCAGTGCGCTGCGTGAAGATCCGGATGTGATTCTGGTCGGTGAGCTGCGCGATCAAGAGACCATCAGCTTAGCGCTGACGGCGGCGGAAACCGGCCATTTGGTGTTTGGGACGCTGCACACCAGTTCGGCGGCGAAAACCATTGACCGCATCATTGACGTGTTTCCGGGCAGTGATAAAGACATGGTGCGTTCGATGCTGTCAGAGTCGCTGCGCGCCGTGATTGCGCAGAAACTGCTCAAACGTCTCGGCGGCGGGCGAGTGGCGTGTCATGAAATCATGTTGGCGACGCCGGCGATTCGTAACTTGATCCGCGAAGACAAAGTCGCGCAGATGTATTCGATCATTCAGACGGGCGCGGCGCATGGCATGCAAACCATGGAACAGAACGCCAAGCAGTTGATCGCACAAGGGCTGGTGGATCCGGCGGAAGTGCAGAAGAAAATTGAACTGGAAATGTCCGCATTTTAAGAGAGAACAAGATGCAACTTGAGGAGTGCCTGCAAGGCATGATGACGCATAAAGCGTCGGATCTGTATATCACTGTGGGCGCGCCCGTGTTGTATCGGGTTGATGGTGAACTGCGCGCCCACGGCGACGCGCTGAATGAAGCGCAGGTCAGGACGCTGTTGGCCGCGATGATGGATGACACGCGCCATGCCGACTACTTGGCGACGCGTGAAGCCAACTTTGCCATTGTGCGTGATTTAGGGCGATTTCGCGTCAGCGCTTTTTTTCAGCGCGAGCTGCCCGGCGCGGTGATCCGCCGCATTGAAACGCAAATTCCCACGTTTGATGAACTCAAACTGCCACCCGTGTTGAAAGATCTCTCGATTGCCAAACGCGGTTTGGTGTTGGTGGTGGGGGCGACTGGATCGGGGAAATCGACCACCATGGCCGCCATGACCGGGTATCGCAATATGCATCGCACCGGGCATATTCTCACCGTTGAAGATCCGATTGAATTTGTCCATGAACATCAGCGCTGCATCGTGACGCAGCGTGAAGTGGGGTTGGACACGGAAAGTTATGAAGTGGCGCTGAAGAATTCGCTGCGTCAGGCACCGGACATGATTTTGATCGGCGAGATCCGCAGTCGGGAAACCATGGAATACGCAATGACGTTTGCCGAAACGGGGCATTTGTGCATGGCCACTTTGCACGCCAACAACGCCAACCAAGCGCTTGAGCGGATTTTACATCTGGTGCCGAAAGAGCAGCGTGAGCAATTTCTGTTTGATTTGTCGATGAACCTCAAAGGGGTCGTCGGTCAGCAACTGATCCGCGACAAAAACGGCCAAGGGCGTCACGGGGTGTTTGAAGTGCTGCTCAACAGCCCGCGGGTGTCGGACATCATTCGTCGCGGCGAGCTGCATGAGTTGAAAAACACCATGGCGAAATCAAAAGAGGTCGGCATGCAGACGTTTGATCAGGCGCTGTATCAGTTGGTGGTTGAGCACAAGATCAGCGAGCAAGATGCGCTGCACAGTGCGGATTCGGCCAATGATCTGCGCTTGATGCTCAAGACGCAGCGGGGCGATGTGACCAGCAGCGGGTCGCTGGATCATGTGCAAATCGACATGGAATAAAAAACAGCCACGACAGTGGCTGTTTTTCTTTGTGTTTGTTGAGGGGGGGGTTCGTTGAGGACGGTATTTGCAGAGGACGTAGCCAGAGGAACAGGGTTACTCGTTCCACAAGCGCTCAAACCAGCTTTCCAGAATGATGACCGCTGACTGGCAATCGACATTGCCTTTGCTCAGCGCTTTGTAACCGCCCATCGAGAACAGCTCCGAGCGCGCTTCCGTGGTCGAGAGGCGTTCATCGTGCAGTTCAACCGGTAAACCGAAACGGCCATGCAGGCGCTGGGCAAACTTCTTCGCCCGCGGCGTGATGCTCTCCAGCGCTTTGCCGTGCAGATCGGTCGGCAAACCAATCACCAACAGATCCGGTTGCCACTCTTTGATCTGCTTTTCAATCTCATCCCAATTCGGAATGCCGTCGTTGGCTTTGAAGGCTTTCAGCGGTGACGCGGTGCCCGTGATCTCTTGGCCGATCGCGCTGCCGATACTTTTGGTGCCAAAATCAAACGCCATAATGGTACGTGACATAGGGTGTTTCTCGTGGGTCTTACGGTAAAAAATAAACAGCGCTTCGAGAAGCGCTGCTGTGATTAAGCGTGGCCAGATTGGGTCGATAGCTGGTGCGGATTGATGCCGAGCTTTTGAATCGCCTTGTTCCATTTTTCGTGGATTGGGGTGTTAAAGATCAGCTCCGGATCAGCTTCAATCGTCAGCCAGGAGTTCTCCGCCAGTTCATCTTCCAACTGACCCGGCGACCAGCCAGAGTAGCCAAGGGCGACGATGTAGCCGCTGGGTTCTGCTTCGGTACCGAGCACGGTCAAAATGTCTTTGGATGTGGTGACGGCAATGTCGTCGGTCATTCGAATGCTAGATTCGTAATGATCTTTGGGACGATGCAGAATAAATCCGCGATCTTCCGACACCGGGCCGCCATTGAATACCGGACGTTTCAGGCTCTCTTCGTGTGATTGCGGATACGCCGGTTCCACTTCCACTTGCTGCAACATGCCGCCGACCGTTATGTCGATCGGCGCGTTGATCATCAGCCCCATCGCGCCTTCTTCGTTATGCTCGCAGATGTAGATGACACTGTGCTTGAAGTACGGATCCTTCATGCTGGGCATCGCTACGAGAAAATAGTTCGTCAGATTCATCTTGTCTCCAACCTTCTAGCGTTCAGGAGCCCATGCTCCTACAGTGACAAGGCTTTCACGCGACGCTCGATCGCGTCCATGAGTTTGCCCGTGATGGAGATGTCAAACGCCGCCTCAATTTCACGAATACAGGTTGGGCTGGTGACGTTAATCTCAGTCAGTTTATCGCCAATTACGTCGAGGCCAACAAAGATCAAGCCTTTCTCTTTCAGGATCGGTGCCACGGTTTCTGCAATTTGGCGATCCGTATCGCTCAATGGACGTGCTTCACCGCGTCCACCGGCGGCGAGGTTACCACGGGTTTCCCCTTGTGCTGGAATGCGCGCCAAGCAGTAAGGCATCGGTTCACCATCTACCACCAGAATGCGTTTATCACCGTTGCTGATGTCGGGGACGAACGTTTGCGCCATGCAGTAATTCTGGCCGTGGTTCGTCAGGGTTTCGATGATCACCGACACGTTTGGATCGCCTTGTTTGACGCGGAAAATGGAAGCGCCGCCCATGCCGTCCAGCGGTTTCAAAATTACATCCCCATGTTGTTCGCGAAAGGCTTTAATTTTCTCGGCTTTACGCGTCACGATGGTGGTTGGCGTCAATTCCGGGAACCATGCGGTGAACAGTTTTTCGTTGCAGTCACGCAGGCTCTGCGGTTTGTTGACGATCAGCGCGCCGTCATCTTCCGCTCGCTCTAGAATATACGTCGCGTAGATGTATTCGGTATCAAATGGTGGATCTTTACGCATCAAGACGGCATCCAGTTCAGACAAGACAATGGTCTGTTCTGATTTGAATTCGTACCAGCCATTTGGATCTTCTTTTAGCTCGACGACTTTGGTGTCCGCCATGGCGACGCCTTGATCTAAGTGTAGATCATTCATTTCCATGTAATGAATTTCGTAGCCGCGACGTTGCGCTTCGAGCATCATGGCGAAGCTGGAATCTTTCTTGATGTTAATGGACGAAATCGGGTCCATAACGATACCGAGTTTAATCATTGCTCATCTCCGTTAGCCAAGATCGCCGAAACGAACTTGCAGGGCTGTAATTGCGGTGAGCGCTGCGGTTTCGGTGCGTAGCACGCGAGGGCCCAGCAGCGTCTCTTCAAAATGGTATTGTTGAGTCATGTCGATCTCTTCTGCCGACAGACCACCTTCCGGACCGATAAGCAAGCGCACTTTGGTCACTGGCTCTGGAAGGGTATTGATGGAATATTTTGCGCGTGGATGCAGGTTGAGTTTGAGCGCGTCGGTTTGCTCGGCGCACCATGCTTCCAGCGTCATAATCGGGCGAATATCAGGCACCACGTTCCGGCCGCATTGCTCGCACGCACTGATGGCGATTTTCTGCCATTGTTGCAATTTCTTCTCGAAACGTTTGGCATCGAGTTTCACGCCGCAACGTTCAGACAACAGCGGTGTGATGGTATTGACCCCCAGTTCAACGGACTTCTGAATGGTGAATTCCATTTTGTCGCCACGTGAAATCACTTGGCCTAAGTGCAGGTTCAATGGTGATTCAAGATTGGTGTCGATGCGCTCGGCTAAGTCGACCACGACCTGTTTTTTCCCCGCTTCATGAATGATGGCCGGAAATTCGGCGCCGCTGCCGTCAAACACCAAGACTTCCTGACCTTCTTGCATACGTAACACGCGGGCGATGTGGCCTGCGGCGTCGTCGCTTAAGGCTAAGGGGCCAAGGTGAGTGATCGGGTGCGGGTGGTAGATACGGGGAACTCGCATGCTGTTTTTCCTGAAATTACGCTGGTTACTGGCATCTAACATGGATGCTCAAAGTGAAAAAAACAAGGGCAATGACAGGATTGCCCAGAGATTGCCTAGAGATTGTATTAGCTACTGCACTGTTGGCGCACAAATGGGTTGTGGTTGCCCTGAACTTTGAAGATGCGCTGATCGCGCTCGCACTCCCATGAATCGACCGGATATTGGCGATTCCACACCTGCATCAATTGCGTTTGTGATTTGGAGAGGCGAAACCCGTACTCCTGACTCATGTAGAGATACGTCCGTGCAATGGCGCCGCGGGCGCGTTCGGGCGGCATCACTTTGCGCTGTTGGAAGTTGACCTGAATTTCACACTGGCCATAAGTGGCGCCATCAATGCCATGCCACTGACTGAAATTGAGGTTGGAGCGATCGCCATTGACCTCGCCAATGGCGGGCGTCAGATTGTGCAGATCCGCTTCCATGCGTTTGAACGCCGTATCGTGGCGGCTGCATTGTTTGCGTCCACCTTGCTGCCAACATTGGAGCTGATGACCAAATTGCCATGCAGGCACCACGTGCTCCCATTCAATTCGGCTGGCACGTTTTTCCTGCTTGCGGACTTGGTAGCCGCAACCTTTCAAATCGGGCGTGCCTTTTTTGCCCTGCCATTGAATATCACAGCCACAATAAAAGGTGACCGGATGATCCTGATAAATCTTCACGGCCTCTCTTTTGGCCTGTGAAAACGAAGCGGGCGCGGACGCCCACGCAAAAGAGGCGGCCAATAACAGGCTGCCAGTGAGTAACAAGCGAAAACGAAACATAAGTAAAGACTGTTTTTAGTATGATTTTTCTCAGTCTATCACTCAAAAATTTGAAATCTAGCATGCGGTAGCAAGAAGCTGGCGTGTTTGGTTCGAAGGGTTACGATTCCTGCCGCCGTACGAGGCGCAGGTCGCCGATTACGACAGCTGTTGGCCGGTAAACGTCAGGGTTTGATGGCATTGCTGACAGCGATACACCGCTTGGTGACGCTGCACTTTGTTGTGGCGACGAATGGACAGCGGGTAACGATTGCAGGCGCACAGATACTCGAACGTTTTTCCTTGAACTGAGGCCACCGAAAAGCGGTGTGTGGTGTTGGCGGCAATGGCGAAGACCTGCGTCATCACGTGTTGCCATTCTGCGCCATGCGGTCTGACTCGGCCATAAACGGCATGCGTGATCAAATGAGCGATTTCGTGAGGAATCACTTCATCGAGAAATGCTTGGCGGTTTTCGGTAAACAGCACGGGGTTGAGGCGAATTTCCCACAACTGCAGATAGGCTTTTCCTGCGACTTTGCCGCGCAGACGAAAACTGAGTTCGGGCATAGAAAACTTCCGGCCAAAGTGACGGGATGCGATGTCGATACACCGTTGAATTTGCGCTTTGGCGCGATATTGCAGTTCAAAATCGACCAAGAAAACTCTCCAAAAAAAAAGCCTCAACACAGGGTTGAGGCAATCATAACACCAATTGCAATGTCAGGTTGGAGACCTTAAGTGTTGTGTTTCTTTTTAATAATGGCGTGATACGCGTGCCACGTGCTGTAGCCCAGAATCGGCATGGTAAACAACATGCCAATGCCGTAGGTGGCAAAGCTAATCAGGATGCCACCGCAGATGATGCCCGCCCAGACGATCATGGCTGGAATGTTCGATTTCACCGCGTTAAAGCTGGTAAATACGGCGGTCATGACATCGACGCGGCGTTCCATCATCAGTGGAATCGAAAAGGCTGAGATGCTGAAAATAATGCAGGCGATGACAAAACCGACCAACGAGCCGATGACTAAAAATGGCAGAAAGTCGGTCAGTGGTGCGCCTTGCACCGACGGATAGAGTGCGTGCAGCAGCGCGGCAATGCGCATCCAGAAAATCATGGCAACGGCCAACATCACTGCAAAGGCCCATTGTGAGGTGGAGTTGCGTGTAATCGCTTTGATGGAGTGCAGCAAACCGGCGGTGTGGCCTTTTTCGCGTTCCCAACTGGCGGCGTACAAACCGAGCGACAAGAAGGGACCAATCAGCATATAGACCACCAGGCTTGGCAGGATCACCAGATGGGTGCCTTGCCATTGCACCAGCAGCACAATGCCAATTGCGGCGGCCATGAAGCATATCCCGTAAAAGGCACTGATGAGCGGCATGCGAATGAAGTCATGGAGTCCAAGCGCAAGCCAGTGAAATGGAGTCGACACACTGATCGTGTTGCACGGCAGCGTGCGGGCGTACTCCTGTGGGCTGACTTCTTTGTTTTTCTGGTCGAAGTCAGAAGGGTTAACCGTCCGAGGCATACATCCTCCTTGATCGAGGTGGCAGAGAAAAGTGTTCAGCATGCGATGCTCGCGACAACTGACCTGCTGCGCCGCAACGCGGTGTGGTGTTGCTTTCGTCAATGAGGCGTCATTGCAGATAGCCTCATTAACACTTTATTAACTATTGATGACGAGTCTCAAAAATACAAATGGATTGCACAAATTTTGTACACATTGCGGAGTGTTATCGAACTGCGGGCAATAAAAAAGCCCTTGTCGTGTGACAAGGGCTTTTTCAGTATTCGTGTGGCTTATTTTAGGCCAGCGAAATCGCGCAGTTCAGCCGCTTTATTGGTCGCTTCCCAAGGGAACTCTTCGCGACCGAAGTGGCCGTATGCCGCTGTCTTCTTGTAGATAGGTTGAAGCAGGCTCAGCATCTCCTGCAGACCGTAAGGACGCAGGTCGAAGAACTGGCGTACCGCTGCAATGATGATGTCGTGAGACACTTTCTCAGTGCCGAAAGTTTCTACCATGATAGACGTTGGATCCGCTACACCGATTGCGTAAGACAGTTGAATCTCACAACGATCAGCCATGCCCGCTGCAACGATGTTTTTCGCAACATAACGTGCTGCGTAAGCCGCTGAACGGTCTACTTTTGATGGATCTTTACCTGAGAACGCACCGCCACCGTGACGTGCTGCGCCGCCGTAGGTATCCACGATGATCTTACGACCTGTCAGACCACAGTCACCCATTGGACCGCCGATCACGAAACGACCGGTTGGGTTGATGAAGTATTTGGTGTCTTTGCTCAACCATTCTGCTGGCAGAACCGGTTTGATGATCTCTTCCATGACCGCTTCACGCAGATCTGCAGTCGAGATGGAATCGCTGTGCTGAGTCGACAGAACCACCGCATCAATACCCACGATTTTGCCATCGTTGTATTGGAAGGTGACTTGTGATTTTGCATCCGGACGCAACCAAGGCAGCGTGCCGTCTTTACGGACTTTCGCTTGACGCTCAACCAAACGGTGAGAGTAAGTGATCGGTGCTGGCATCAGCACTTCGGTTTCGTTACAGGCGTAGCCGAACATGATGCCTTGGTCACCGGCACCTTGCTCTTTCGGATCGGTTTTATCAACACCTTGGTTGATGTCTGGAGACTGTTTACCAATGGTGTTCAAGATGGCACATGAGTTGGCGTCAAAACCCATATCTGAATGGATGTAACCAATTTCGCGTACCGTTTCACGAGTCAGCTCTTCGATATCCACCCACGCTGATGTTGTGATCTCACCACCGACCATTACCATGCCGGTTTTAACGTAAGTTTCACAAGCAACACGTGCTTTTGGATCTTGTTCCAAAATGGCATCTAGAACCGCATCAGAGATTTGGTCTGCGATTTTATCTGGATGACCTTCTGATACCGATTCAGAAGTAAACAAGTGCTTAGCCATGATAGCTCCAATTCTATAATCAAAAGAGTAGCGGGGGAGGCCGCTACTCTGCAAAATTGTTCAATATGTAGGCGTTTCTACATCTAGACGTCTATTCTAGTTTTGAATGCTCAAATTACAAGCTCTTTTTTATTCTATCTCATAGCCAAACGTTTGCCTGGTGAATGGTTTATTTCAGCCGTTATCCCCCAATCTGTTGCAAAACATTGCAAAAATGGGACAAATCGCCAGCAAAAGGTTTGCAGTGCCGAAAGGGCTTTGCGACAATATTGGCCATTCAATTTTCGGATACCTTTACTTCGCTTATCGCTTTAGGAGCTGACATGTCTTCTCGCAAACAACTGGCTAACGCAATCCGTGCACTGAGCATGGACGGTGTACAAAAAGCTAACTCTGGCCACCCGGGTGCCCCAATGGGTATGGCTGACATCGCTGAAGTACTTTGGCGCAGTCACTTGAACCACAACCCACAAAACCCAAAATGGTCAGACCGCGACCGTTTCGTGCTGTCGAACGGCCACGGCTCGATGCTGATTTACTCATTGCTGCACCTGAGCGGTTACGATCTGTCGATTGACGATCTGAAAAACTTCCGTCAACTGCACTCAAAAACCCCAGGCCACCCAGAATACGGTTACGCACCGGGCATTGAAACCACCACAGGTCCACTGGGCCAAGGCATCACCAATGCTGTGGGTATGGCGATTGCTGAAAAAGCACTGGCAGCACAATTCAACAAACCGGGCCACGACATCGTTGATCACTTCACTTATGTGTTCATGGGTGACGGCTGTCTGATGGAAGGTATCTCACACGAAGCATGTTCTCTGGCTGGCACACTGGGCCTTGGCAAACTGATCGCATTCTGGGATGACAACGGCATCTCGATCGACGGTCACGTAGAAGGCTGGTTCTCAGACGACACACCAAAACGCTTTGAAGCCTACGGCTGGCATGTGATTCCTGCAGTTGACGGTCACGATTCAGACGCCATCAACGCAGCGATTGAAGCAGCAAAAGCAGACCCGCGTCCAACGCTGATCTGTACCAAAACCATCATCGGTTTCGGCTCACCAAACAAAGCGGGCTCACACGATTGTCACGGTGCTCCTCTGGGCGCTGACGAAATCAAAGCCGCGCGTGAATTCCTGGGTTGGGAATACGCACCCTTTGAAATCCCTGCCGACATCTACGCAGAGTGGGATGCCAAAGAAGCTGGCGCAGCCAAAGAATCAGCATGGGATGAGAAATTTGCTGCTTACGCAGCTGCTTACCCAGCAGAAGCTGCAGAATACCAACGCCGCGTAGCCGGTGAACTGCCAGCTAACTGGGAAGAAGCCAGCAGCGCGATCATTGCTGAACTGCAAGCGAACCCAGCAAACATTGCATCACGCAAAGCATCGCAAAACGCACTGGAAGCATTTGGTAAACTGCTGCCAGAATTCATGGGTGGCTCTGCCGACCTTGCACCTTCTAACCTGACCATGTGGTCTGGCTCGAAATCGCTGGAAGCAAGCGACTTCTCAGGCAACTACATCCACTACGGCGTGCGTGAATTTGGTATGACCGCCATCATGAACGGTATTGCACTGCACGGCGGTTTCGTGCCTTACGGCGCCACCTTCCTGATGTTCATGGAATACGCGCGTAACGCGATGCGTATGGCTGCGCTGATGAAGATTCAGAACATCCAAGTCTACACGCACGACTCGATTGGTCTGGGTGAAGATGGCCCAACGCACCAACCGGTTGAACAAATCGCTTCTCTGCGCCTGACGCCAAACATGAACACATGGCGTCCATGTGACCAAGTTGAATCAGCCGTGGCGTGGAAACTGGCGATTGAACGTAAAGACGCGCCAACTGCGCTGATCTTCTCGCGTCAAAACCTTGCGCAGCAACCTCGTGATGCTGAGCAACTGGCGAACATCACCAAAGGTGGCTACATCCTGAAAGATTGCGCTGGCAAACCTGAGCTGATCCTGATTGCCACTGGCTCTGAAGTCGAGCTGGCGGTGGAAGCTGCTGCGCAACTGACTGCCGAAGGCAAGCAAGTGCGCGTGGTGTCGATGCCATCGACCGATGCATTCGACAAACAAGACGCTGCGTACCGTGAATCGGTACTGCCTGCAGATGTGACTGCTCGTATCGCGATCGAAGCTGGCATTGCCGACTTCTGGTACAAGTACGTTGGCTTTGGTGGCCGCATCATCGGTATGACCACCTTCGGCGAATCTGCACCAGCTGGCGAGCTGTTCAAACTGTTCGGCTTCACCACTGAAAACGTCGTGAACACCGCCAAAGAACTGCTGGCATAAGCTCAAGCATTTCGCACACCAAAAGCCCCGCTCATTGAGCGGGGCTTTTTTATCTTGTGACCCTTTGATTTGGCGATGAAGGGCGGTCTTCGCACGGTGACAGTGGTTATTCGGTGACATGAGCCGCGCGTGGTTATTGCCACTCGTCTGGGCGGGCGGCGCGCAGCGCATCAATAAACAGCCGTAATCGCAATGGATGGCGGCCAATCGGATAGAAGCAGTGAATGCTGGTGGGGTCGGAAGACCACTCTTCCAGACACGGCGCTAGGCTGCCGGGATGGCTTCTTTCAAACCCTTTCGCCACCCAGGTGGGTAGCAAGCCTATCCCGCGGCCCTTGGCGATGGCATCGATTTGCATCACCAGATTGTCACTTTGTAAGCGGCTTTCTAACGCGGGCAGCACGTAATGCCCATGCTCGGCATGATGCAGCGTTAAGGCGTCCTGACGAAAAGCAATCAAGTCGATCCAAGGGTGATCGCTTAGCTCACTGGGATGCGTCGGATGCGAATGGTCACTCAAATATTGGGGCGACGCGTAGGCCGCATAGCGCCACAAACCAAGCTGTTCTCGGCGATAACCCGCTGGCGCAATATCGCCAATCCAGATAATTAGATCCGGATCGAGCGATCCATCCCCGTGTTGAAACTGGCTGTGCAGGCGCACTTTCAATTGCGGATGGGCTTGCATGAAGCTGTCTAACACGCGGCTTAACCAGCCTCGAGTCAGGTTGGGATGCACCACCAACGTCATCTCGCCGTTGACCTGAGTATTGAGCTCGTGGAGCGCTTCTTGGCTGCGATTGGCCAGTTCGATCAGTTGTTCGGAATAGGCGGCAAACACCTCACCCGCTTTGGTGAGCGTGAGGCGATTCCCTTGTCGGGCGACCAGCGCCTGACCGAGATCCTCTTCGAGTTGCGCCAAGCGGCGACTGAGGGTGGATTTGGGTTGCTCCAGCGATTTTGCTGCCGCAGTCAGGCTTTTATGTTGGCAGAGTGCATAAAACGCACGCACCGCACTGAGATCCTGCATGGATGACTTACCTTTGGATAAAAATTCGACGCCTTGTTCCAAAAACGGTCCCAACTATTCCATTTGTGAACCTTTTCTACGTCAACAATTTATGAATAATGCCTTCCTGAAATTAATAATTATTATCATTTAAAGGAGTGGTTCATGTCCAGAGTGAATCCATCTAAAGTTGCGTTGGCCGTGGCTTTTGGCTTGATGGTTTCTGCCCAGGTGAATGCAGAAGAACGTGTGAAAGCGGACGAAACAATCGTCGTCACGGCGGCGGGGTATGAGCAGGTCGTGACGAATGCGACGGCGAGTGTCACGGTGCTGACGCAAGAAGAGTTGTCGTCGCGCTACTATCGCGATGTGACGGATGCGTTGAGCACCGTTCCCGGTGTGGTGGTGACGGGCGGTGGCGACACCAAAGACATCAGCATTCGCGGTATGGGATCCAAATACACCTTGATTCTGGTCGACGGTAAGCGCCTGTCGTCTCGCCAAACTCGCCCAAACAGCGATGGTGCTGGCATTGAATCGGCTTGGTTGCCACCTCTGGAAGCGATTGAACGGATTGAAATTATTCGCGGCCCTATGTCGACACTGTACGGTTCAGAAGCGATGGGCGGCGTGATCAACGTCATCACCAAGAAAGCGGGTCAACACTGGTCGGGCAAAGTGCAATTAAGCACGGTGATTCAGGAAGATCGCGCGTCTGGCGACGAGCAGAATGTGAACTTCTTTGCGTCAGGTCCACTGACCGACTCTCTTTCTCTGCAAGTGTATGGCCAGAATCAACATCGTGATGAAGACAACATCGAATACGGCTTTGAAGACAAAACCCTGCGCAGTATCGGTTCAAAGCTGATTTATCAATTGAGTGACAATCAAGAGATTGCGTTCAGTGCAGACATTACCCAGCAAAAACGCGAAGGCACACCGGGCAAATCAGTGACCACCGGTGATGATGAAAGCTTGGGTGAATACAACCGCACGTCATTTGCACTGAGCCACAAAGGGAACTGGGGCAGCATTGGACGCTCTGATAGCTACATTCAGTATGAGCAAAGCGACAACGAATCGCGCGAAATGACGCTGACCAATACGCTGGCGAAATCGGTGTTGGTCACCCCGTTTGCCAACAACACGTTGAGCATCGGTATTCAAGGTGAAAAATCGGAACTGGAAGATTTGACGGGCAACACCGGCGGCAGCGTGACTGAGTTGGATAACTCGCAATTTGCGCTGTTTATGGAAGATGAATGGCGCGTGCTGGAGACGGTCGCGCTGACCTTTGGCGGTCGTTACGATTATAACCAAGATTACGGGTCGCACTTTAGTCCGCGGGTCTATTCCGTATGGAGTATCAACGACGCATGGACCCTGAAAGGCGGCGTTTCCACTGGTTTTAAAGCGCCGGATCTGCGTCAAGCCAGTGATGACTGGGTTTCTGTCAGCCGTGGCGGTAATATTCACGGGAACTCGAATCTGGATCCAGAAACATCCGTGAGTGAAGAAATCAACCTGATCTACAACGGTCAGCAAGGCCTGCAAGCATCGCTTGGTCTGTTCAACAACGATTTCAAAAACAAGATCTCGGCGGTGACATGTCCTGACAGCATCTGTAGTGAAGGTAATAACCAATGGGGCAGTGCGCCGCGTTACTACACCAACGTTGACAAAGCGGTAACGCGCGGCGTGGAAGCGTCGTTGGATCTGCCTCTGGGCGATGATTGGGATTGGAAGAGCAGCTACACCTACACCTATTCCAAACAAAAGACCGGCGATTACGCGGGCATGCCACTGGAACAGTTGCCAAAACACCTGTTCACGACCCAGTTAAACTGGCAAACCACCGAGCTGATGAGCAGCTGGGCGAAAGTGACTTACCATGGCAAAGAATCAGAGCCTGCGAGCACGCGTGATACGCTGACGGCACCGTCTTACACCTTCGTGGATGCGGGGATCACCTACGCGCTGACCAGCAACACCAGCGTCAAAGCGGCGATCTACAACCTGTTTGATGAAGACGTGACGTACGAAGACTACGGCTACGTGGAAGATGGCCGTCGTTACTGGGTCGGTCTGGACGTGGCGTTCTAATCTGCACCGACAACACTGTTGCTGGCCTTATCGGCTGACTCGAAGCCCTGACCGTTTGGTGAGGGCTTTTTTATTGGCCTCACGTTGCTTGTCGTGGGGTGTAACCGAGGAGAGATAGGAGAGAAATAGTTAGGAATTTTACGTGAATCAGGGGGCGTTTCTCGTTACCATCGTCAGGATAAACCATAAGGAAAAATGAACCCATGTTAAAAGTGGCGATCAACGGATTCGGACGCATTGGCCGGAATGTTCTTCGGGCCGTTTACGAGAGTGGCAAAAATCAGCACATCAAAGTGGTGGCCGTGAATGAGCTGGCCAAGCCAGAGGCGATGGCGCACCTGTTGCAATACGACAGCACCCACGGCCGATTTGGCAAGAAAATCAGTCATGATCAGGAGCACATTTACGTGCATCATGAGCATGGAGATTTAGACCGTATTCGTATTCTGCATCTGTCGGAGATCCCACTGCTGCCATGGCGTGACCTGGACGTCGACATCGTGCTCGATTGCACTGGCGTATTTGGCTCTCAAGCCGATGGCCTGCAGCATCTGGACGCCGGCGCGCGCAAAGTGCTGTTTTCGCATCCGGGGGCGGCTGATTTGGATAACACCATTATTTATGGCGTGAACCATGACACGCTCACGGCCGATCAGCATATCGTGTCGAATGGGTCGTGCACCACCAACTGCATCGTGCCGATCATCAAAGTGCTCGATGAGGCATTTGGCATCGACTCAGGCACCATCACCACCATTCATTCGTCGATGAATGACCAACAAGTGATCGACGCCTACCACACTGATTTACGTCGCACACGTGCAGCCAGCCAATCGATCATCCCTGTAGACACTAAGTTGCATAAAGGGATTGAAAGAATCTTTCCGAAATTTTCAAACAAATTTGAAGCCATTTCCGTGCGTGTTCCAACAGTAAACGTCACTGCGATGGATTTAAGTGTTACGATCAATACAAATGTGAAAGTTAATGACGTAAATCAAACCATAGTGAATGCATCTCAGTGTACATTGAGTGGCATTGTTGACTATACTGAAGCGCCGCTCGTTTCCATCGATTTTAATCACGATCCGCACAGCGCGATTGTGGATGGAAGCCAGACTCGAGTGAGTAACGGGCAGTTGGTAAAAATGCTCGTCTGGTGCGATAACGAGTGGGGATTTGCGAACCGTATGCTTGATACCGCGTTGGCAATGCAGGCAGCAAAGTAGTCGCCACCCGCTTGGGGAAAATATTTATTTTTTGCATTGAAATAAATATTCCAGTCCCCATATCTTAAGCAGTTTAAGAATTGACAGGCTCGGCCGGAGTGCCGAGTTGACGAAAACTTTTATTTTCTTTGAATATTTGAGAGGACAAACCATGTCTGTAATCAAGATGACTGACCTGGACCTGGCTGGTAAACGCGTATTTATCCGTGCAGACCTTAACGTGCCAGTAAAAGACGGCAAAGTGACTTCTGATGCTCGTATCATCGCATCACTGCCTACAATCAAGTACTGTCTGGAAGCGGGCGCGAAAGTTATGGTGACTTCACACCTAGGCCGCCCAACTGAAGGTGAATACGCAGAAGAGTTCTCTCTACAGCCTGTCGTGAACTACTTGAACGACGCGCTTGATTGCGAAGTGAAACTGGCGAAAGACTACCTAAACGGTCTGGAACTGAACGCTGGTGAACTGGTTGTTCTTGAAAACGTTCGCTTCAACAAAGGCGAAAAGAAAAACGAAGAAGAGCTATCTAAAAAATACGCTGCACTGTGTGACGTATTCGTTATGGATGCATTCGGTACTGCGCACCGCGCGCAAGCATCGACTCACGGTGTCGGCATGCACGCGCCAATCGCTTGTGCAGGTCCTCTACTGGCAAACGAACTTGAAGCACTGGGCAAAGCGATGGACAACCCAGCGCGTCCAATGGTTGCTATCGTTGGCGGTTCTAAAGTGTCAACCAAACTGACTGTGCTTGAGTCACTGTCTAAAATCGCTGACCAACTGGTTGTTGGCGGTGGTATTGCAAACACCTTTATCGCGGCTGCTGGCCACAACGTGGGCAAGTCTCTGTACGAAGCAGACCTTGTTGACACAGCGAAAAAACTGATGGAAGAGTGTGCGATTCCAGTTGCAACTGACGTTGCGTGTGCAAAAGCATTCGACGAAAACGCAGAAGCAGTGATCAAAGATGTGTCTGAAGTTCAAGACGACGACATGATCTTCGACTTGGGTCCAAACTCAACTGCAGCACTGGCTGAAATCCTGAAAGGCGCGAAAACCATTCTGTGGAACGGCCCAGTAGGTGTCTTCGAATTCAAGAACTTCGAAGCAGGTACCAAAGGTATCTCTGAAGCTATCGCAGCATCTGAAGGCTTCTCTGTTGCTGGTGGTGGTGACACATTGGCAGCGATCGACAAGTTCGGCATCAAAGCGGACGTGTCTTACATCTCTACTGGTGGCGGTGCGTTCCTTGAGTTTGTTGAAGGTAAAGTACTTCCAGCGGTTGAAATGCTAGAAGCACGCGCTAAAGCGTAATAAATCATCGAAGGCGGGGGATATCTCCCGCTTTCTTGTTTGCTGCATGGCCGATTTTATTCTGCTAGAATGTCGCCAGTTGTGAGCAAACGTTTGCAAGAATTAAAACTTACCGTTTTTATTTTTAAAACGACAGAAAATAGGATTACATCCATGTCTAAGATCTTCGACTTCGTAAAACCTGGTGTTATCTCTGGCGATGACGTACAAAAAGTATTTCAAGTAGCTAAAGAAAACAACTTCGCACTTCCTGCAGTGAACTGTGTAAACACAGATTCTGTTAACGCTGTACTTGAAGCAGCTGCGAAAGTTAAAGCTCCAGTTATCGTTCAGTTCTCTAACGGTGGCGCTGCTTTCTTCGCAGGTAAAGGCGTTAAACTTGAAGGTCAAGGTGCACAAATCCTTGGTGCTGTAGCGGGTGCAAAATACGTACACGCAGTTGCTGAAACTTACGGTGTGCCAGTGATTCTGCACACTGACCACGCAGCGAAAAAACTACTGCCTTGGATCGACGGCCTACTAGACGCTGGTGAAAAACACTTCGCAGAAACTGGTAAACCTCTGTTCTCTTCTCACATGATCGACCTGTCAGAAGAGTCTCTAGAAGACAACATCGCAATCTCTTCTAAATACCTAGAGCGCATGGCTAAAATGAACATGACTCTGGAAATCGAACTGGGTTGTACTGGTGGTGAAGAAGACGGCGTAGACAACTCTGATATGGATACATCTGAGCTGTACACTTCACCAGAAGACGTTGCATACGCATACGAGAAACTGAACGCGATCAGCCCTCGTTTCACTATCGCAGCATCTTTCGGTAACGTACACGGTGTATACAAACCAGGTAACGTTGTGCTGACTCCAACTATCCTGCGTGATTCTCAAAAATACGTATCTGAGAAATTCGGCCTACCAGCGAACTCTCTGAACTTCGTATTCCACGGTGGTTCAGGTTCAACTGAAGCTGAAATCAAAGAATCTATCTCTTACGGTGTGATCAAAATGAACATCGACACTGATACACAGTGGGCAACTTGGGATGGTATCCGTCGATACGAAGCAGATAACCACGATTACCTACAAGGTCAAATCGGTAACCCAACGGGTACAGACGCACCGAACAAGAAATACTACGATCCACGCGTATGGCTACGTGCTGGTCAAGCGTCTATGGTTGCTCGTCTTGAGAAAGCCTTTGCTGACCTGAACGCGGTAGACGTACTGTAAGTCGTCTCTCACGATTAAGAAAGCCCGCTCATTGAGCGGGCTTTTTGTTTTGTGGCTGGATTAAATTTTAGCGAACCACTGGCAGAGAAGGTGATTATTGCTTAATCTGATACAGGCTTGTCCAAAATCGAGATAACCTTTTGTTTTGTCGGTCTTTGCTAAAACCTGACTTTGCAAATTACCAAGATTACGATAAATTGCCAAAATTCTGATGTCAGGGACGTTATCTATAAATGTGTTTGATTGTCAGTGGGTTACAAAAAAACATCGAAGAAAGATTATTCTAGAGGATACATACTATGGCTAGTGAATCGAGCGGCGTGGAAATGCCGATTGTTGACGGTCTGAGCCACGTAAACACTTGGCTATCAGATAACTCGGATCTATTGATTCAATACGGTGTCAATATTATCTCCGCACTACTGATTCTGTTTATCGGTAATCTCGTGGTGAAAGCAGTCGCGGGCAGTGTTTCGAAAGTCCTGAAGAAAAAAGACATGGATCCGGCAGTCGTCGAATTCGTTCATGGTTTGGTGCGTTACCTGCTATTTGTGATTGTTCTGATCGCGGCGTTGGGTCGTATCGGTGTTCAAACTGCGTCTGTGGTTGCCGTGATTGGTGCCGCGGGTTTAGCAGTTGGTTTGGCACTGCAAGGCTCACTGTCGAACTTTGCGGCGGGTGTCCTGATTGTTGCGTTCCGTCCATTTAAATCGGGTGACTACGTTGAAGTGGCCGGTGTGGCGGGTTCGGTGGATTCGATTCAAATCTTCCAAACTATTTTGAAAACACCAGACAACAAGATGATCGTTCTGCCAAACTCGGCTGTGATTGGTGGTGCGATTACCAACTACTCTCGCTACGACACGCGTCGTGTGGACTTCCTGATTGGCGTCTCTTACAAGGCGGATCTGAAAAAGACCAAACAAGTGCTGCGTGAAGTTGTTGAACGCGATCCTCGCGTGCTGAAAGAGCCAGCCGTGAACGTATCGGTACATGCTTTGGCTGACTCATCCGTGAACCTGATCGTGCGTCCTTGGGTGAACAGTGCCGATTACTGGGCTGTTTACTGGGATCTGACTCAAGCGATGAAAGAAGCGCTGGATGAAAACGGTATCGAGATTCCATTCCCACAAATGGATGTGCATCTCAACAAGCTCGACTAAGCTTGCAGCGAATCACGATAACGGAGGCGAAAGCCTCCGTTTTTTTATGCCAGCATGATGATTGGATTCGCGATGTTGGCGAGCAATTTATCCAGATCAGCGCCCGAAAAGCCGAGCGTGAGATGAGGATGGCCGGGGGTAAACAGCAGCTCTTGTTTGTGCAGCAGCGCTGGATCAACAATCACTGGAATGGCTTGGGGCAACACAAACGGGCCAACTGCGCCGGGGAGACAGCGGGTCACTTCGGTCATCTCCTCATCACTGCAAATCGACGGCCGCTTGCCGATTAACGCTTTGATGGCTTTGGCATCCAAACGTGCATCTTTCTCGGTAAACAGCAGGGCGTAGCCACCACCTTTGAGTTTCAGAAACAGGCTTTTGGTGTGCGTGCCGGTCCAGCCCAGCTCTTGAGCCACCTTTTCATCGGTGGCGAAGTCCAAAATCGGTTCATGTTGCCATTGTTGAAATGGCACTCCAGCTTGATGAAGCAACGCCACATTGGCTTGATACAAAGTTTCTAATGCCGACATCGTGACTCCTTAGTGCCATAACTGATACAGGTTGTTGGTCAGGGCGAGGGCAATCCCAAACATCATCAGCGCCACACCGATATCAATCGCTTGTTTCACTTTGGGTTTGGAGAGGGTTGGCGCTAATTTTGCCGCGCCAATCGACAACGAATAAAACCACACAAACGATGCCATGATGGTGCCGATGGCAAATGACAGGCGATCGTTACCCTCAAACTGGCCACCAATCGAACCTAAAATCACCACCGTATCCAAATACAAATGCGGGTTTAACACCGTGACGGCCAGCGTGCCGAGAATCACCGCTCGGCGACCGCGTGCGGTTGTGGTGGTGGTGTTTTCGTCGCTCGGTTTGGCAAAAGCACTTTTCCACGATTGCAGGCCATAAAAGGTCAGAAACGCAATGCCGCCAAGGGTGACGAACGTCAGCAGCCATTCGCTTTGCGACAGAATGGCTCCTCCACCAAAAATACCCAGCGAAATAAAAAAGATGTCGAGGAAACTGCAAATGGTCGCGGTGGTCAGGTGATGATTCCGTTTGATGCCTTGATTGAGTACATACGCATTTTGCGCGCCAATCGGAATGATCATGGTGGCACCGAATCCAAAGCCCTGAAGCAAGATCCACAAGTTCATAGTTATATTCCAAAAGTGATTAAATAGTTACCTGAGAGCAAAAATAAGGGATAGTTAAAAATAAATAAAACTAATAATATTAATAAGTCATTAGGATTACTTATGGTGAAAGCATGCGTGGATTAGATTACCGTTGGATAGAAGCGTTGGACGAAATTATCGCCCAAGGCAGCTTTGAAAAAGCGGCGGAAACGCTGTGCATCTCTCAGTCCGCTGTGTCTCAGCGAATTAAACAATTGGAGAAATGGTTGGCACAACCGGTGTTGGTGCGTCAGTCTCCGCCCAAAGTCACTCCGGCAGGGCAAAAGCTCTTGGGCCTGTATCGCCAAGTGTGCGTGCTGGAGCAAGACATTCTGCCGCAATTAAATAATGATGGCGCAGACAAGGCGGTATCGGTGTCGATTGCCACCAACGCCGACAGCCTCGCCACGTGGCTGTTGCCCGCGTTGGCCCCCTTGATCACGCCCGGCAAAGTGGAAATCAATCTGCTGGTGGATGATGAGCACCGCACGATTGAGAAACTCAAAAACGGCGAAGTGGTGGGGGCGATTAGTCAATCTGCGAAAACTATTCCGGGGTGCCAGGCGGTGCTGCTGGGCAACATGCCGTACTTGGCGGTGTGCTCGCCGCAATTTTATCAGCGTTATTTTGCACATGGCGTGACTGGCGCGGCGCTGGATGTGGCGCCTTCGGTGGCGTTTGATCAACAGGATTTTATCAATGAACGTTTTGTCCATGCCTGTTTGGGGCACGACATGCAAAGTGAGATCAAACATTCGGTCGGCAGTTCGGAAGCGTGTGTCAAAGCGGCGCTGCATGGCTTTGGGTTTGCGTTGATCCCCAAAGTGCAGATTCGAGAGGAGTTACAGCAAGGGCTGTTGGTGGATATGTTGCCGGAGTATTTCGTCGATCAAAAGCTCTATTGGCACCATTGGCAACTGGAAAGCGGCCTACTGAAAACCATCTCGGAGTCGATTGTCAGTTATGCCCGACAAGCGTTACCGCAATAGATGACACCCCTGTGGGGAGCGCTTGCGAGCAAAGTCAAAGTTGTGTGATTTTCACCGCCATACGCTTCGAACGCGCATTATTTCACCTATGATAGAGCCAATGATTTTGACCGGATCGTCATGCAGACGACCGGATTTTGGCTAGGTCACCTAGCGTAAACCGATAAGGTAAACGGCATGAAATTGATCCCTCAGCTTGCGATTGTGGCGTGCTTATTTGGCGCAGCCAGCGTTCAGGCGCAAGACCCTAACTTTCCGCATTTGGTGACCACTGGGTACGGTGAAGTCGTCGCAAAACCAGACATGGCGCAGTTCTCTGTGAAAGTGACGGAAACCACCATGAATGCCGAGCAAGCTAAGGCTGCGGTCGATAAAGTGGTGACGGCATTTACCGCGCAGCTGAAAGCGACGGGCGTCAATGCGCAGCACATATCCAGCTCCAACCTCTATTTGGCACCGCAATACCATTACCCGAAATCCGGCCAACCGGAACTGGTCGGCTACCGCGCGTCACGCAGTGTAACGGTGGAAGTGGATGATGTGGCCAACCTGAACCAGTATTTGGATGTGGCGCTGGCCAACGGCATCAATCAAGTTGATAACGTGCAGCTGAAAGTGCGTGATGAAGCGAAATACCAACAGCAAGCCCGCATGGCGGCGATTGAAGACGCGAAACTGAAAGCGCGCTCGATTGCCAAAGGGTTCAAACGCAACTTGGGCGGCGTGTGGCGAATTGATTACAACACCATGAATCCGCAGCCCGTGATGATGCGTGCGATGAGCATGAATGAAAAAGTCAGCGCGAGCGATACTTATCAGGATGCCACGTTGGTGATTCGCGATCGCGTGGATGTGATTTATAAACTGGCAGAATAAACACCCCATCATGCGGTAAACAGCCAGGATCATGCTCGATTCTGGCTGTTTTATTTCGACACAATCAAAACCGAGTCTGCGGTCGCTTTTTTATTCAGTGCGCCTGAAATGGTGATATAGTACCCACCTTCTTTTTCGCAGGGATGATAGTGCAGGGTCATGAGGTTTTCGAGAGTCGTCATATTTCTTCTCATCGCCTGTACGCTGATGACCACCGCGATTACCGCGTATTACGTGCAACGCTATCAGCAGCTCAAGCAGAGCAACATCATCCAAACCGCGCGCGAAGCGCTCAATCAGCTCACCTACAGTGAGCGCGAATTCTCCCGGATTCAAGAACAGCTATTTTCGGTCGTTGACCTGTTAGGTCATAGCCAAAGCACGTACGACTTCGCTCAGGCGCCAACCCCACAGCATCAATCTCGTTTGGCGGGCGTGTTTATGTCGGTCGCCAAAAGCCAGAAATGGTACGACCATATTCGCTTCATGGATGTGCAGGGGCAGGTGTTGATTCGCGTCGATTACTCGGCGGCTGCGCATCAGGCCAAAGCGGTTGAGACTGAGGAGCACTACCAACAGAGCACATTGCTGCGCTACGCGCAATCATTGGGGGATGACCAAGTGGGCGCTTGGAGTGGCACACGCCGTGTGAAGCGGGGCGAGACGATGGAGACGATTCCTTCTGTCTGTGTGGTGACGCCCATCAATATGGCTGGCCAGCGGGTCGGGTATGTGATGATTGATGTGGACATTCTCAATCTGTCGAATCGTCTCAGCTACGCGCTGGATGCCACCCTGCGGCCAAAACTGATTTCGAATACAGGTGTTTACCTGACGCCGGAAACGCCGTTCATGCACAACCAAGACAGCGCCTATTCACCGCATCACTTTGCGCGTGAATACCCGTTCACGTGGGCACAGATGCAGCAGCAGGCACGTGGCTACCGCCAAGAAGCCGACCATCTGTTGGTGTTCACCACCATGGCGTTTGCTGACAAGCAGCAACTGCATTTGGTGATCAAACTGACCCAAGCCCAACTCACGCATCGCGTCGCGCGCGATCTGAACGATCTGGTGAAAGAGGGCGTGTTTGTCTTTTTGATCGTGCTGATTTTTGCACTGCCGACCATTTCCATGGCGCTGCATTACCATCGACGGACGATTGAAAGCAAACTCGCGCGTGCGGCGCTCAGTGGCATGTCGGCGGTGATGATCTCTGATAAGTCGCACCAAGTGATCATGGTCAACGAAGAGTTTGAAACGATGACCGGGCTGAGCAGTCATTGGGTGCTGGGACGGAACGCGCTCAAAGTGTTGCTGAGTCACCACGGCATGGATCAGGTGCTCGACGTACTTGAAAAAGTGTCGGAACAGCATAGCTGGGAAGGGGAAGTGGAGTTGGTCACCGAGGATCAGCAAATGCTCACGACCATTGTGCGCATTCAGGCCATTTTCGAAGCGGGTCGCGTGAGTTACTACATCACCTCGATTATTGATATCAGCGAGCGCAAAGCGTTGGAAAACCAACTGCGCGAGCTGAGTGAAAAAGATTCCCTGACACACCTTTGGAACCGGCGCAAGTTCGAACAAGAGCTGCAAACGCAGACGCAACTGGTCGAACGCTATGCCCACAATCATGACGCCTGCTTGGTGTTGATCGATATTGATTTCTTTAAACGCATCAATGATGAACAGGGACACGATCAGGGCGATCGTGTGATCATTCAGGTCGCGCAGATCCTCACGCACCAGCTACGCAGCACCGATTTTATTGCGCGTATTGGTGGCGAAGAGTTTGCGGTGATCATGCCTCACACTGCCATTGACGAAGCGCACCGCGTGGTGGATCGTTTGCGTGCTGCCGTGGCTATCGACCAAAGTCTAACCGTGACCATCAGCGCGGGCGTAACCGACCTGACGTTCGACAGCAATCGCTCGTATAAATGTGCGGACATTGCGTTGTATGAGTCGAAAACATTGGGCCGAAACCGCGTATCGGTCTGCCATAGCAGTGATGATATCGCCTAGTGTCACACTTTTCTGACAATGCGACTAAAGTCTAATTTTTATTCCCGCTTGAGCTAAACTGATTAATAAGTAAACTGTCGATCTTTTCATCGATAGTCGCCCAAATTTGAATGGAGCAGTCACTTTTTCCGCAGTGGGGCGGGGAAAGGGAACGGAAATCGCACACTCTGGGCAAGACGAGGCAGAGTATGGTTAATCATTTTCTCGTGAGGCTCACGATTGGCTTTTTGTTGGTATTAGGATTTAAGCTCAGTGCGCTTTATTTCCTGCCGATGGTGTTATTGCTTAACACCCACCACAAAGAGTTTTTTGGTTGGTAAGAGACAGAAATAAAAAATCGGGGCCATGCCCCGATTTTTTTTATGTGCTGAACCGACTGAATTACAGTACGTGTACAGACGTTGTGTTGGTTGTGCCAGATGCCACAAGTGCACCAGAAACCATCACCACGATGTCGCCTTTTTTACCCAGGCCAGATTCTAGTGCGATTTCTTTACCCAGACGGTAGAAATCATCAGTGCTGTCGATAGAATCCACAACCACTGGAGAAACACCTTTGCTCAGAACCAACTGTGCAGCAGTTTTCTTGTTGGTGGTAACCGCGATGATGTTTGCTGTTGGGAAGTACTTACGTACTGAACGTGCAGATTTACCCGCTTCAGTTGCAACGACGATCAGTGGCGCTGCTAGTTTCTCAGCAGTGTCGACTGCACCTTTACATACGGCTTCAGTGATGCGTAGGCGTGGGCTGTCCAGACGAGAACCCAGTTCCGCTTTCAGCGCTGAATCTGTACGGTTTGCGATTTGAGCCATGATGGTTACGGCTTCAACAGGGTATTTACCTTTCGCAGTTTCACCAGACAGCATGACTGCATCAGTACCGTCCATGATCGCGTTCGCAACGTCGCCCGCTTCTGCGCGAGTTGGACGTGGGTTTTTGATCATTGAATCTAGCATTTGCGTTGCAGTGATAACCACTTTACGTGCGCGGTTACATTTTTCGATCATCATTTTTTGCGCGAAGATAACTTCTTCTGCTGGGATTTCTACACCCAGGTCGCCACGTGCAACCATGATGCCGTCAGACAATTCTAGGATTTCGTCGAAGTTGTCTACGCCTTCTTGGTTTTCAATTTTAGAGATGATTTGAATGTTTTCGCCGCCGTTTGCAGCCAAAACTTCACGAATCTCTTTCACGTCAGAACCTTTACGGATGAAAGAAGCCGCAACGAAGTCAACGCCTTGCTCACAACCAAATTTCAGGTCGTTTTTGTCTTTTTCAGACAGTGCTGGCAGGTTCACAGATACGCCTGGTAGGTTCACACCTTTGTTTTCGCCCAGTGCGCCGTTGTTCAGCACTTTACATTTTACTTCTGAATCAGTTTTCGCAGTCACTTCCATTTCGATCAGACCATCGTCAACCAGAATGGTGTTGCCTACGTTCAGGTCTTGTGCGAAACCAGCGTAAGTCACAGCAACGATGTTTTTGTTGCCAACAACTGAAGTGTCAGTGGTGAATGTGAATTCTTGACCAGCAACTAGATCAACGTCATCGCCGTTTTCCAGTTTGATTGTACGGATTTCTGGACCTTTGGTGTCCAGCAGGATAGCCAGTTGCTTACCTGTGTTTTCCATGACCTGACGGAAGTTCGCAATACGAGTACCGTGCTCTACGTAGTCACCGTGAGAGAAGTTCAGGCGCATCACGTTCATGCCTGCGTTAACTAGTTCAGTTAGCTTCTCTACAGATTCAGTTTTAGGGCCAATCGTACAAACGATTTTGGTCTTTTTCATGGAAGGGTCTCTCCGGTAATAGAAATTAAGAAATAGAAGTTTGGTGCATCGCCCCAAAGTGATCTCGGTGGTGGCAACATGTCGTCTTCAATTGCCAAGTGTAGTTCACGAGTTTCGCTCACTCCAAAGCTGAAAGTCTTTCAACAAGTTTAGTCATTTTATGACCATTTGTTGGGGTTAAAATTTCAGAAATCCGCGACTTAGTCAGGGTAAACGGCCAAAGTTACAAAAATATCACGCCGTATTCTGTAATTTTTTTTCTTTTAGGGTGCGAATTCTACCACTGAACGGCGTCAATATCACTGTTTAAGATTTGTCTTAGGACAAGGTTTTAGCGCGAAATATTAATTTTTTGGATCAAAATAAATGGACATAAATGTTTCGTTTTGATTATACTTCGTTTCGATTCGAAACTTGATAAAAAATAAACCATGTCGAAACGAAATACACAGCTCAGACGTCACGCCATTGCCAACCTCGTGAATGAGCAAGGTGAAGTCAGCGTTGAAGCGCTCTCCAGCCAGTTTGAAACCTCCGAAGTGACCATTAGAAAGGATCTCGCCTCGTTAGAAAGTAACGGTCTGCTGCTCAGACGTTATGGCGGCGCCATTGCGCTTCCCAAAGAGGTAGTCGCCGATGAAATGAGTCCAAAAGTTTCGGTTCGAAAGTTAGCGCTTGCCAAAGCCGCGGCGAAATTAATTCGCGACCACAATCGCATTGTGATCGACAGCGGCAGCACCACCGGCGCGTTGATTGAGCAACTGAACGACAAGCGTGGCTTGGTGGTGATGACCAACGCCTTGCATGTTGCCAACGCACTCAACGAGTTAGAAAGTGAACCGACGCTGCTGATGACTGGCGGGACGTGGGATACGAATTCTGAATCCTTTCAAGGCAAAGTCGCGGAATCGGTGCTGCGTTCGTACGATTTTGACCAACTGTTTATTGGTGCCGATGGCATTGATTTGGAGCGCGGCACGACCACGTTCAATGAGTTGGTTGGCCTGAGCAAGGTGATGGCGGAAGTCTCGCGTGAAGTGATCGTCATGGTGGAATCCGACAAAGTGGGGCGCAGAATCCCCAATCTCGAATTGTCCTGGGACACGATTGATGTGCTGGTGACCGATAAAGAATTGCCCGACGCTGACGTGGCACAAATTGAATCTCATCAGGTGCGTGTGATTCGCGCCTGAGCACAACGAATACCCTCCTTCTCTGACGGGCCTTTTGCTTGCTGCCCCGGCTTGGAATGCCACAGAGAAGCTGAAACAAAAAATAGTTACGGAGTTAATACCATGTGTGGAATTGTTGGTGCAGTAGCACAACGTGATGTCGCTGAAATCTTGGTCGAAGGCCTACGCCGTCTGGAATACCGCGGTTACGACTCAGCGGGTCTGGCGGTGGTTGACAGTGAATGTCAGCTCACGCGCGTTCGCCGTTTGGGCAAAGTGCAAGAGCTGGCGGATGCTGTCGATGCGCAGCACGTGGCGGGCGGCACGGGGATTGCGCACACGCGCTGGGCGACACACGGTGAGCCTTCTGAAGTCAACGCTCACCCACACATGTCGGGCGACATTGCCGTGGTTCACAACGGCATCATTGAGAACTACGAAGTGCTGCGCGAACAGTTGCGTGAGCGCGGTTACGTGTTTACCTCACAAACCGACACCGAAGTGATCGCGCACTTGGTGGAATGGGAACGTCGCACGGCAAGTTCACTGCTCGAAGCGGTGCAAAAAACCGTGAAACAGCTCGAAGGCGCGTATGGCACCGTGGTGGTGGATCGCAAAGATCCGTCTCGTCTCGTGGTGGCGCGCTCGGGGAGCCCGATCGTGATTGGTTTTGGTGTGGGGGAAAACTTCCTGGCGTCAGATCAACTGGCCCTGCTGAGCGTAACGCGTCGTTTTATGTACCTGGAAGAAGGGGACGTGGCCGAAGTGACGCGTCGCGAAGTGAACGTATTCAACACGTTCGGTGAAGCCGTGACGCGTGACATCGTCGAATCGAATGCCGAACACGATGCGGGTGATAAAGGTCAGTTCCGCCACTTCATGCAAAAAGAGATTTTTGAGCAGCCGAAAGCGCTGATCAACACCATGGAAGGTCGCCTGACCAAAGATTCTGTGGTGACTGAAAGCATTGGCGTGCACGCTGCAGACATTCTGAATAACGTGGAACACGTCCAAATCGTCGCGTGCGGCACGTCTTACAACGCGGGGATGACGGCGCGCTATTGGTTTGAAGCACTGGCCGGCGTGAGCTGCGATGTCGAAATTGCATCGGAATTCCGTTACCGCAAATTTGTGACGCGTCCAAACAGCTTGCTAATCACCCTGTCGCAATCTGGCGAAACGGCCGATACATTGGCGGCATTGCGTCTGGCGAAAGAAAAAGGTTACATGGCCGCGATGACCATCTGTAACGTGGCCGGCTCTTCACTGGTGCGTGAATCCGACTTCGCATTCATGACGCGCGCGGGCACTGAAATCGGCGTGGCATCGACCAAAGCGTTCACCACGCAACTGGCCGCATTGCTGATGTTGGTGACGGCGCTGGGCAAACAGAAACACGTGATCGACAAAGCGCAGGAAAAAGAGATCGTCGAAGCGCTGCATGCGTTGCCACAACAAATTGAAGCGGCGCTGGCATGTGAGAAAGAGATCGAAACCATTGCCGAAGACTTTGCCGACAAGCAACACACGCTGTTCCTTGGTCGTGGCGAATATTTCCCGATTGCGCTGGAAGCGTCGCTCAAACTAAAAGAGATCTCGTACATTCACGCAGAAGCGTATGCGGCGGGTGAACTGAAACACGGCCCGTTGGCGCTCATTGATGCCGACATGCCAGTGGTGGTGGTGGCGCCAAGCAATGAATTGTTGGAAAAACTCAAATCCAACATTGAAGAAGTGCGCGCTCGTGGCGGCCTGCTGTATGTGTTTGCCGATCAAGCGGCTGGCTTTGAAGCCGATGCCACAATGAAGATCGTCACCATGCCGCACGTCAGCGACATCACTGCGCCAATCTACTACACCATTCCGATGCAGTTGTTGTCATACCATGTGGCTCTGATCAAAGGCACGGACGTTGACCAACCGCGCAACTTGGCCAAAGCGGTGACGGTTGAATAACGCTCATCGTCAATCATCACTCCCATGGGTCTGTTGTTGAGGCTCATGATGTGAACGAAAAAGCAGTGCTGGTTTCTCCGGCGCTGCTTTTTTTTTGTTGTGTTCGCTCCAAACGGCTTTTTGTTTTGCACGCGCCAAACGGCGAGGACATGGCGGTCTATGCCAACATCGAGATCGTTGATTTGAGCTGGCGTAAAAAGAGGTTCAAGGTCGGATTGAGTGACTCGGTATTCCACGCCACGATGGGCTTCACATGCTCTTGGCACTGCTCGATGGGGATATAAACCACGTTGGTGTGATGATGGCGGTTGTAGTTGGGCAATACGGCGACGCCCAACCCGGCTTCGACCATGACCAACGCGGCTTCAAACGAGGGCACTTTGTGCTTGATTTTGGGCACAAACTGGCCGGAATCACAGATCTTGATCAGCCGATCGACGCCATAAGGTAGATTATTGCTGTAGCTGATCACAATGAACGCTTCCTCTGACAACAAGTCGATCGGTAAGCTTTTGAGATTAGAGAGGCGATGCGTTTTATTGACCACTGCATACAGCGGGATTGGCGGCAGATTGAGATAATCAATGCTGGGATAGTTTTCTAACTCATAGTCGATGGTGAAGATGACATCCAACTGCCCATCAAATAACGCCTTGTAGAGCTGGGTGATGTTGTCGTCGGCAATGTTGATTTCGATTAACGGGTTCTTTTTATAAAAATCACCGAGAATGTCCGCCAACAGGGTATCCCCATGCATCGGCAAAAATCCGACATTGAGTGAGCCTTGAATCCCCATGGCAGCATTTGCCACGCGTTCTTTGCTGGCATGAATATTATTGATGATGTTCTTTGCATCGGAATAAAACACCTCTCCCGCTGCAGTCAGTTCGACGATTCTATTATTTCGATGAAGTAACGTGACCCCTAATTCATGTTCAAGTGCTTTAATTTGCTGACTGATTGCGGTTTGGGAAATAAAAAATTGTTCAGCAGTTTTGGTGAAACTCTTTAATTGAGCGACGGAAAGAAAATACTCAAGCTGTTTAATGTTCATAACAATTTTATTTCCCGGGGTGCATAAGTTTTTCCAATAATACCATTGTGAATGGTTATTGTACATTGAGTCTTCGGCTGATTAATCTTACTTCCATCAGATGCACTGATGTATTTTATTAGGAGTCAGTATGAGTCAATTAAAAGAACTTTCACCAGAAGAAATGCAAGAATCCTATTCTAAATATTTTTTCATGACGATGGCTGAGCAGCCACAAGATCTGCTTGATGAAATAAAGAAAGGGCCGATGGATAGCCGCAATGCATTACCGATTGAAGCGAGAAATGAGCTGTGCAAACCGGGCTATCTCGCATCTGAAGTCGGCTATTGCTCAATGCCAGATGGCACCGCGTATGCGTCGAACATCACGCTCATGCCAAATGTGAGTAAAGAGATGTTTCAATGGTGGTTTGTGTGGCATGGGTTGAATCCGCTGCGTTATAAAATTTGGGATCCTGATGACCACTTTGGTTTGGTGACCGATAAAGTCGAGCAATTGACCAATCCAGACATTCCCATCAAAGAACGCATTTGGGGCGTGACGCATCGTGTGAATGAAGACATCGGTTTGGGCGCGGAAGAGCTGGCGATTCATTTCCAATCGCCCGAAGAGATGGGCTTTGATGTGGCTTTGATGGAACAGCATGGTGTGTCGATCATCTGTGCGAACCTCAATGACACCATGATGTGTCATACCTTTCGCAATAAAGGAACTGGCATCGAATTACGTTCTCGATTTTGGTTTGGCTATAATATCGAAAATAAAAAAGTGGTCAGAAAAATACCGCAGGATGTCGTTATTCCGCTCGATGCCGCCAAAGGATTAACATTTCATAATGTGAAAGAATACAGCAATCTGGCAAAAATATTACCGCTGGTTTATTTAGAAGAAAAAGATAAATTTAATTAATTGTGATATGGGGTGAACGATGATGTATTTTATGTCATTGCTGGCTGGATTATTGGTTGGCGTAATCTATGGTGTGATTCACGTAAAATCACCCGCTCCTCCCGTGATCGCATTAATTGGTCTCCTAGGGATGGTGATAGGAGAACAGGTATTTATTTATATCAAAAGTACTTATTTTTAATCATCATATTTTACTGTCCGTAAAATTATAAATCCCCCCGCCGATACAAGGCAGGGGGATTTATGTCGTTAAACGTCCGGTGACTGGGCGTGATGATCAAGGTAGTGCTGCGCTTCGTCACTGCCCATATATCGGGCGAGCGTACGCTGTGGCACGTGACGTAAATCGACCACAATTAACCCATCGAGCGCGTCGTTAAAATCGGGGTCGATGTTGAAGCTGACCAGTTTGCCATTGAGGCCAAGGTATTGGCGCAGCAGCACCGGAATGCCTTTGCCCTCATCAATGCGCGCAATCACGCGCGACAGCAGTTGCAGGTCGGCGAGCGACGTCAGCAGGCTGGCATTCCACAGGTTTTGGCCGACTGGGAGCGGATTGGTTGCCTCCACCAGTTCGGCCTGTGCTTGGTCGTAATAATGCAGCGTCATGGTGTCGGCCAGCAGGCGACGCGCTTGATCGCTGTAGTCGCTGCTGATACTCACCGGGCCAAACAGGTGCGTGTAGTCCGGATGACGTTGTACATAAGTGGCGATGCCTTTCCACAGCAGCAGCAGGGGCGCCATGCTTTTTTGGTACGCCTCATCAATCACCGAGCGACCCATCTCAATCGCTTTGCCCATGTTATGCAAAAAGCGCGGGTCGTATTGAAACAGAGTGCTGGAGTAGAGGCCATCAAGGCCGCGACTTGCCAGCAGTTCATCAACCAACCCTAAGCGATACGCGCCGACCAGCAGCTCTTGGTCACGATCCCAGATAAACAGGTGCAGATAGTCGCGGTCGAACTCATCAATATCCAGCGATAAGCCGGTGCCTTCGCCGACTTGGCGAAAGTTGCGTTCTCGCACGCGGCCAATTTCATGCAAGATAGCGGGAATGTTCTCGGCACGCGTGCAGTAGACATCCAATTCGTTGTGACGCAGCAGGTGATCCGAAAATGACAGACGCGCGATGTCTTGGCGCAGATCGTCTAGCGGCAGGCGCGCCTCAATCGGTACCAGCGAGCTGTCTTGCGCGGTTTTGTTACGCGTAATGGTGGCAGGGTTGTGCAGCAAATAGGTGTTTAGGCGCAGGTAGTTGACCAGTTGCTGATCGCACAGATCGTTTACTTCTTTGTAGTGAATGGTTTCGCCGATCGCGATGTCGATACAGTGCTGTTTTTTATTCAGCAGTTCGCGCCCCAGCATCAGCGTGCGCAGCAGCGGGTGGATTTTCCCGGCCATGTAAAAGCGTTTGGAATTCTGACCATCAATATACACCGGCACCGATTTGGCCTTATGTTTTTTGATCAAGCGGCTGACCGACTGGCTCCACTCTTTGTCTTCTAAACGGCGCTGTTTGCTGTCGACCAATTGCGACACTTCGCCTGCGGGGAACATCAGCAATAAACCGCCTTGTTCCAGATGTTTATGCGCCTGACGCAGCGCCAGCAAATTGGCTTTGTGCGCTTGACGGGTTTCAAATACATCGACGCCGATAAACAGTTCATCGAGCTCGGGGACGGTTTTAAGGTAGTGATTGGCGAGGATCTTGATGTCGGTGCGGCGAGTCAGCAGCAGTTCAGCCAAAATCACCCCTTCCACGCAACCCAGAGGATGGTTTGCCACCACCACGGTCGCGCCTGTTTGCGGCACTTGGCCGAGTGCGCCTTTGACCACTTGGTAATCAATGCCCAACACTTCGAGCGTGAAACGCAGAAACTGCGCCGTATCGCACCCGGCTGGGCGCTGAGCGTAAAATTTATTCAGTTGGTGTAAACCGGTCGCCCATTCGGCGATGTGTTCACCCAGGCCAAACGGGGTTTTGCGCGGCAATTTAAAAGGGCTGGTGGAAAGCATAACGTCCTCACGATCCGTGTTTTATCGTCATGCTAGAACGCGAGTGTGTCAGAACCGCTGCGATTGGATGAGGCTTTGATGGCGTTTCGATTGCAATTTGGTGACGATGGGTAAAAGCGGCAGCAGGCTTGAGGCGTTTGCTTTAGGCTAATATTTCGCGGCTGAATGAATGCTGGATGAGGTGTGTCAGCGTTTGCGACGGTTTGTCAGCGCAGGGTTAAAAATGTTCACGCATGTTGTGCAATCGTTGACAAGATTTTACGCCAGATTTAGCATCCCGCTCGCTTATTGAGCACAGCGCGTTTTGCGCTGACCATCGTTTAATTTTTCGAGGAACAACAGAAACCTATGGACTCATCGAGTAGTCGAATATCACAGTATGGTCTTTTCGGTTTAACGAAAATGCCACGCGGTTTCTAGTTCACCAGCCTTCTGCTTATGCATGTGCCTGGTGATCATCACCGCTGGCAGATGCAGATTCTCTCATCCGTTTTCGAACATTCCAGTGTCCTGACCAAACCATCTCGGGTTTGGCAACGTTGTTTGCGCGCGTGTTATCGGGCGCGACGGCTTGCATGCCGAGAAGAACTGTTGGGATCACGCAGCAAACTCGCACGTCATCTCGCGTGGGCGCTGCGGTGCGTTAAGGTTTCTTTGTCCTGAGCAAATCTCAGGAGAGAGCTATGACTGTTACACCCATCTTTGAGCGTCAGCACCGCGTGGTGCTGCGTATGTCCGGTTTTAACCGGGTTCGCGATCATCTCACCCAAGACTGCTTTTGCGTCGGGGACGATCTGAAAGTGCATCATGTCATTCACATGCTGCGCAGTTTGCACATTGTCGGTCAATTGATCGATGCCGTGATCGTCACCTCGGACGAGGGCACTTATTTGGGGCTGGTTCCGCTGTCGGCGTTGGCGGTAGCGGAGCCGACATTGCCTATTGTTGCGCTGGCCCAAGGCGCGCAGCACTGGGTTTCCCCCTTTGCGCCCGCCTATCAGGCTGCGTTGCGTTTGCGCCAAAGCCCATGGTCCATGCTGCCGGTGCTGGATGACGAGCGCCGCGTTATTGGTGTGCTGGAAAGCCGCGCGGCTATCGGCATCATTCGCCAGCGTTTGCAACTCTCGCCCTATGAACTGGCAGGCAAAGTCCGTTCTCACTGGTTTCGTTTGACTCATTTTTGGCGCTAAGGCTAGGAGAACTCAGCATGATTCATGAAATGATGGCGCTGCTGCGCCATGCCGACAAAATGCAATTGAATCAATTCATTGCGCGCAATCCCAAGGCCGACTGTGCAGAAACATTGGTCCATCTGTTAGACACGCAACACGTTTCGCAGGCCGAACTGAAAGACATTTTACAGTTACTGACGCCAGATTCCCGAGCCGAATTGTTCAGCTATCTGCCGCTGACCATGCAGGTGGATATCGCACAACGTATGACGATGGCAGAATTGGCGGCCATGGCGCATCAAATGGCCCCTGATGAGCGGGTTGATCTGTTGGCGTTGTTGCCACAAGACATTCAGCAGCAGGTGCTGCGCTTGATGAACGCGGCGGATCGCGAAAACATCGAGATTCTGTCGGCCTATCCGCAAGGCACAATTGGCGCTGTGATGACCACAGATTTTGCCACCTTAACACGTGATCTGACTGTCGAAGAGGCGTTGGCTCACCTCAAACTGTGCGCACATGAGAGTGAAACCATCTATCAAGCGTACGTGCTAGATGAGGAGCAAGGGCTGCTCGGCATCATCTCTTTGCGAGAGTTGGTACTAGCCGAACCGAGCATCAAAGTGGCGACGATCATGACCAAGGTGATGATCTTTGTGCGCGCGCATGATGAAGAAGCGCTCGCGGCGCAGGCGATCAGTAAATACGATCTGTTGGCGTTGCCGGTATTGGACAACCGCAATCGGTTGGTGGGGATCGTGACGTATGACGACGCGATGGATGTGGCAGAAGCGCAGGCGGATCGCAGCTTTCATAAAACGGCGGCGGTGAATTTTACCGGCAGCCTTAAAGATGCCAGCATCGGCTTGATGTATCGCAAACGGGTGTTTTGGTTGGTGCTGCTGGTGTTTGGGAACCTCTTTTCCGGCGCGGGGATTGCCTATTTCGAAGATACGATTCAAACCTACGTGGCGCTGGTGTTCTTTCTGCCATTGTTGATCGACAGTGGTGGTAACGCGGGATCGCAGTCGGCCACGTTGATGGTGCGTGCACTGGCGACGGGTGAAGTGGTCGCCAAAGATTGGGCCAAGATGGTCGGTAAGGAACTGGCGATCTCGGCGCTGCTTGGTGCAACCATGGCGGCTGCGGTCTCCTTGCTGGGTTGGTGGCGTAGCGGGGGCGACATTGCATTAGTCGTAGCGCTGACAATGCAAATCGTGGTGATCATCGGGTCGGTGGTTGGGATGTTGTTGCCGTTTGTGCTCAATAAAATGAACCTTGATCCGGCATCGGCCAGTGCACCGCTGATCACCACCATTGCCGACTCCATTGGCGTCATTGTTTATTTCAGTGTCGCCACCATGGTGTTGGATTTTCCGCCGGTGGTTTAACCATGATGCCCGCAGTGATGCGGGTATTTTTTCAAGTGATTGTCGGCAGGCATGCCAAAATCGACATTGCGAACTAAAATTGTATTTATCAATAACAATGAAGATATACATGATGAATGTCTGCTTTTGGAAGCCATTGATTGTGGGTGTCTCGCTTTGCTTTTCGGCTGCCGCTGACTGCCAATTTGGGTTCGACAGTGCAACTCTGGGCGTTGGAACGTCTTTTGATGATGAGTTGCTGGTGCGGATCGGGATTCAACGCCATCTCGATGCACAATGGTGGGAGAGTGAGGCGGGGCACCTCTCTGCCTACTTGGACTTATCGTTGAATCAGTGGTCGCTCGATGAGGATGAGGACCTGCGCATGGTCGCGCTTTCGCCCGTGTTTTCTTACCAGTTTTCATCGCAGTTTGCTGGTGGCAAGCCGCTGCTAGAAGCTGGCATTGGGCTGAGTTACATCAGCAAGTCTGTGTTCAGCGATCGCGATATGGGAGGCAACATCCAGTTCGAAGATCGGCTAACCCTCGGCCTGCGCTATGATGTCGGCGCACTGATGCTCACCTATCTTCACTATTCTAACGGTGGTATTTACTCGAAAAACGCAGGCATGAATTCGCTGCTGCTCAACTTCCGTTATTTTTGGTGAGGAAAGTGGGCGATTTAAATCGGGAAAATCGAAAACGCTGCGACTCAACTATCTAGAGAAATATGTCATCCAAGCTCAATGAAGATTTCAACAACCGAAGAACCCCTATATCTTTGCCGGAGATGCACCCGATAGACCTCTCGCTTATCCAAAGGAGGCATTTGCTCGAATCAAGAAAGCTGCCGGGATGACAGACAACTTCCGTATTCATGATTTGAGGCACAGCGTCGCATCGATTCTGATCAACTCAGGTAATGCGACGCTCTATGATGTTCAGCATTTGTTGGGACATCAGTCGCCACAGACCAGCTCGAGGTATGCTCATTTGGCTTCGAGTAGGCTGAGGGAGGTAAGCGCTAATGTGGCTGAGCTAGTCGGGACGTTAGTAATCATCAATAAATAGAAAACAGTGGGTTTCATATTCGCTGATTTTTTGTACATCAGTATTCAAGTTATTCATTATACACCAGCAGTTAACTGACTACTTATTTAGAGAGAAACTTTATTATCTTCATGATTTCTGACATTTTCTTCCGTTATTAAGTTGAGTTCTTTATTAACTTCATCACTACTAACTAATTGATTAAAGGTATTAAATAGAGGTTCGAAGTCTTTAAAATCTTCCTTACTTAAGATTGCTGCTTTTTTCCATAGTTTTGACTTAACAGTATCCTTTATTTTTTGGTATTTGACTCCTACAATTATTTTTTCATCGACAAAATTTCCTTGAAGCAAGAATTCATTTGGTAGTAAATTTTCTATCTCGATGTAACTAGAAAAATTTGCATGCTGTAAATCTGCTAGTTGATTTAATCTGTTTGGTATAGGTAAAAGCATCGCATAAAAGTATGGATGGTCGCTACGTTTCCTATAAATGCCTGATTCTTTGGAACCTAAGACTTCTTTAGGCCAAAAACTGTCCTTTTTAAGATTATGGAAGTTTTCTGAACCTTCTTTGTCAAAATCAAATAATCCAACAACTCTAGCATCTTTATGAATCGCTGTGTTTTTACTTCTAAGAAACCCACCTAGAGCCCCTGCTCCACCTAGACCATGTATTTCGAAAGAACAGTTCGTTTCAAAGTCTTCATCTAAGGTGTCAATATTAATAGGGATGTCGTTAAGTATAAGCCATGCGACTTTATATATTTGATCAAGTTGATCTTCAACAAGTAGGTATGATTTATGCTGTTTAATTCTTGATGCTTTTTCTTCTAGAATGCTCTTTACTTTTTCAATGTCCTTGTATATTTGAAGAAGTTTCTCATTTAATGTAAAAACACCCAAGTCATCATTTAGTTTATAGATGTCTGAAAGTTCTAACGTCTCTTTTTCTGAATTATTTTCTCTTGAAGGCTCGATTCTATTTATTTTTGATGAAGACAATTCAGGATTGTGCCAAACTCTATACTTTGAAATATTATCCCCTTTCATTGCTAAAAAATTAAAAGAGTGAGTAGTGATAAATATCTGAGCACTTTGAGAAAAAATATCTTTAAACCTATCAGCTAGTATTTGCGCATTTTTATATTCATATGAGTTTTCAGGCTCTTCAAATCCCCATATAAAGTATTTCTTCGACTGAACATCACTTCTAACAGTTCGGCTTGTGTAACTACGCTCTTTTAGAGCTATATAGTGCAAAATTTCTGGTATTAGCTTCGCTTGTACACCATCTCCTCGCTGTGATAACTCAACATTTCCAGTTTGAACTTGTAATGTTTTAAATAAATCGACTAAATCAGAAGGTAGCTGGAATACTGGCTGGTAATTTGAGTGCATATTTCCAAGAGTGGATTGAAAATCCTGCATTATTTTAGCAGTTTCACTTTGTATTTCTTTTTGGAAATCATTCTTTTTTCGGTCTATTTTAGATGTTTTTGTTTTCCAAAGAGTATGCTGGAGTTCACCATAAAGCTTAGAAAAATACTGTTTATCTTTAATTGCTGGTACATAATGAAACTGTATTTGTGCGAGAAATTCTGTAAGTTGCTTTTGTAAACTAGCTTTGGTCGTAGACTTTATAGCATTAGTGGTACCATCCTTGAAGTGCTCGAATATATCTCCTTTTTCATGCCTGAACGATGTTTCTATATTTGATCGCAAGTCTGATAGGCTATAAGAAGATGCTTTCGTCCACCGTTTACTGACAAAGAACCTTTCTGGTAAGAATACTTTTGTAGGATGTTGTTTATTTTTATTTTGGTTTTTCTCATTTCTGAAAAAAATTTTTACCGTAACAACTTTCTCATTTATATCATTTTCGTCATCGGACATTTCTTTCTTGAAGAAATCCCTCTGGAAATCAAAAAAATTATCTATATCTGTATGACCATTAAAGAAAAGATTTAATGCTCTAATAATATTGGATTTTCCAGAATCGTTTGAGCCAGAAAGAATGTTTAACGAGCTTAACTTATCTAAGTTTGTTGTGTCTCCCTTCCTATTACCAAAAGAACGAAAGTTTTTTATCTCGATTTTTTCTATTGTAACCATGCTGATCAAATTGCACTTCATCTAATTTGGTAAGATGTTATCACAAAGTACAGTTTATTTATCGCTCAAATTACCATTTAGATAAAGAGAACAGTCACTTTTCAACAATCCACTCACTTCCCCGTACACCAACCCCAATCAAAATCCTAGATCGCAGAGTCGGTCACACCAGACTGGCTCGGAAATCTCTCTCTAAGGCTTATCTTGCCTAACTTCCTGCATGATGTCGTTTCTGTAATTATCGCGACGGCGTCGTCGGTCCGGTCTTTAGCTTTGATTTTGGCTAGATACCGAGCTGGACACGAACCCTAATATAAATTTCCTATTTAGGTTTTCCGTCCGGTTTGCCGTCGTCGTCGATGGTCATTCCATCCCATTCGACTGACTCAACTCTTAACTCAGATTCATGCCAGATTCGCGCTGTACAGATGAGAAAGGGGGGTTGATGGTAGATATCACTCTGAATTAGGAAATACATCGCTGTGGTGAAGACATGCGTGTTTCTACTGACTGAATGAACTAGAGCTTACCGGAAGTAGCCATTGTTTAGAGAAAAGGGACTGAATATCGACCGGGTCAGAAAAGACAAAGGCCCGTAGATTTCTCTACGAGCCTTCTAGAATTTGGTGGCCCTCCCAGACTCAACTTTATCCTGTAACTTATTGTTAAGTAATTAATTAAATGGTTTGAATATTATCTATTGGTACATTTGGTGGTACATCAGGATAAAACCAATAGAGTTGTTCTTTCAAAATCAGAGTGATTTAAGAAAAATCTCGGCTAGATCACATTACAATACTCCAGACTTACTGTCGCGCACCTAGATTTACACTTCCAAAGCAATTTCGATGGCGATTGCTCTGAAGTGTTCCATCATTTCTTTCATTCCTTAAAGTCATGAGACCCAATGAGTTGTGTTTAAGCACAGACCTCTCCAATATCATCAAACGGTCATTCGCTATGTTTGGGTTAGGCGTGTGAGTCCAACAGCCAATACCATCTCGTCTTACTCTTTGATAAGAGGCTTTATGTTTTTTAGGCAAAACTCGGTGTAAGAGGGGGCGTTACCTAATGATTGGGTTTAGGCAACGTATTAGTGCCGTGCTTGAAATGCGCTGGAGTGAAGTAGATTTGCAAGAGAAGATATGGTTGCTACCTGCCAGTTCAGAGGTATACCGCACCAAGAGCCAGGAAAGTCGGAAAGTATCATTAAGCGATTACCTGCAGCGACCTCTTAAAGATCAACATGAGAGCGTACCAAGCAAATGGAAGCTTGTTTGGCCTCAGCTTTTGGTTGATAAGGTTCAAGAACCCGCAGCAGTACGCGCGCTAATCAAACGTAATTTACCGGATGATTTTGAGTGTTTCTCACCACACGATCTGCGCCGCACCTTTATCAGTCGTTGCAGTGAAATGGGGTTAGATATTGTGGCGATTGAAAAGACTGTTGGCCACCAGCTACCAGGCATGTTGCAGGTATACAACCATCACGATTACCTTGAAGAGCAGTTAGTGGTACTGCAAGCTTGGGGCGAGAAGTTGCAATCTCTGACGGTTGCCAATGTAGTGCCGTTGTCTGCGTCGAAATATGCTTAGCTATTTTGAATAAAAAAATAAAGTGACGGGAACCACAAGGTTCCCGTCACTTTGTAGATGCTAATTGTTTACAGAAGTGAGTACACACCAATTGGTAAAGTGGCCCGTTAGATAATTTCCGCTGTTGTTGGCACTGGCTCAATCAATCCTCTAGAGCGCCATCTGTTGCTGTTTACTAAAGAGTTAAATGAAACACCGTTAGACAGCGTTAAATTATCTGCGTGATCCGTTAAGATGATCTGTGGGCTAAACCCATATTTCAACTCAAGTTCATTGCAATAAATGGATATTTGACTGAACAGGTTTTCAACTGCTTTGATATCTTCGTCGACAGGTCTTTCTTTTTTGGTCCTCTGTCTCGTTTCCTGTTCTTTTTGCTCCTCAAAAGATTCTGAGTTGTCACGACTGAAGTTAGGAAAGTAGACTTGAGTTGGTTGGTCAAAAAACAGTATTGACGGGATAGCACATTTATTACCTAGTTCAACAAAATATTTATGCAGTGCTAAAAATAGCGTTACATGACAGTACAGCCAGTTTGCACCACTTCCCATTGATCTCAAGTAGATTCTTTCTTTTTTAGGCGTCAAATGATACAGGTCGAACGTTTCGAATGAAAAATGAAGATTGATCGGTTTATAGCTCGATTCAAACTCGAAATGACGGCCAATATCAGCCATATATTCGTTTACTTTAGCTGAGGCGTTTTCTAATCCTCGTTGAACGTTGTATTTTTTTAGATCACTAGTGATAGTTAGTAGCTGCTTACGTATCTCTTTAATTTCTTTTTCAAGGTTCAAGTCATCAGCCATGTTGAGGGAATCAAGATGAGAAAATAACGTAGCTTTCTGCATCAGAATATTTTCATAAAGGCTTTTCTGTTCAGCAAGCTGCTTTTCTGATTTTTCAATTTTATCTATTTGCTGGTTTAATTCGGTTAATGTCTTACCTACAGTTTCAATATTACGTTTCACATCGACTAATGACGATTCAAACTTTGCTTTCATAGGACGGGCTTGTGCAAGGTTACCTGATACCTTGGTTATCGCTTGCTGCAACTTTTCTGCACTTTGTTGAAGAGTGTTATGTTCCGTATGACAAAATGGACAGACAGAAGCGGATATGTGAACGTGTTTAGGTGAGCTAAACTTCTTCACGTTTTCAACAAAACGTTCTTCTTCTTGGATATGCTTTTTAATTGAGGCTGCTTGGCGATGTAATTTTCTTAGCTCTGCTGTTGTGTTGTTACGAGTTTGTTTGAGATTGTTGTAGTGTAGGGTTGCTGCATCTGAATTATGATTAATTCTTTCTGGTACAATGATGCGATCAAGCTGATCTTTGGCATCTTGTGGGTGTAAGAGTATTTTTTCCAGTGGTAGCGGTTGTTCTTTAAAGCCCATTGACGCGTACAATAGGCTCAATACTGGACCAATGTTTTGTGCATAGCGTTCGGAAGTTCGCTTGTTTGTCTCTTTCTGGCGTTCTAAACGCCTAACTTCCGTGTTTAATCGTTCTTTTTCTTGTGATAAGTGAAAAAACCTTTGGTCGACGAGTCCTAAGAAGATTTTTGTATGTTCAATTGCTTGATCTCGTTTTTCTTTTTCATCAAATCGATAAAACAAAGCATGTTTATTGGCAACAAGGTTCTGATGCTGAAGCATAAACGATGAAAAGCTGCGTATAGATGGAGTGGCAGCTTTTTTGCCACGCATGCTCCTGGCTTCTAATGACTCATCGACATCATCGACATCTAAGAACAAACTCGTTAGATATTTTTTAAACTCGGCTAACGGGCGAAAGTAGCGACTATTAAAATAATCGTGATTAATATCATTAGAGTCGAATGACTCTATGCGACGAAAGAAGGCTTTCGTTGTGATCTCAGGATCTCGTGCGAGCACTAGATTTTGTTCGTTCACAGCAAACACAACATAATAAATTGCAGCGCTAGTGGTAATGACGCCTTTGGGGATAGTATTTTCATCACTACCAAAGCAATAGTCAAAAATTTCAATTAAGGCACTTTTACCTGTAGATGACTTACCAGTAACGACATTTAGCCCCTTTTTAAAATTAACCGGATGTTTATTTCCTTGCTTATCAATAACGCCAATTTCATGAATTAATGTTTTCATCGCGGTTTTACTCCCAAAAACGCGTAAATATCGAGTACTGATTGACCGCTAAATAGCCGCCCTAGTTTTTCTGCATTTTTCTTGTTGGTGAAGGCTACATCAAAATTATCGCATGTGCGGAGGGATAAATTTTGTGCATCTATTGACAGCCAATCATTGATTAAGCAGTAGTGAATAGATTGCTCAGTTAGTTCTTGAAATCCGTCTATACGTTCTTGTAGATCATAGAGTTGAGTTCTGTCATCAAAAATAGACCAAATAGAGCTTTGCTTTCTAATACCAAATACAGCACGTGAAATTTTTTCACCAAAAACAGGATGACTGCACAGAGGGATTACCAGAGGGGCGAGTAGAAGATTATTTTCACATTCATCTATAGTTGTGTAAAACGAAGCGAGGAAGGCCCCATATTCAAACGGGTTGTATTTTAATTCGTACAGTGCATCGATAATACTGCTCATGGCTCAACCTTCCACTTTAAGTTTCGCTTCTCATCATCCATTGCGTCATGTAATAAACCATTCTTATACTCAATTGGTGGAATATCATTGCCCATGTTTAACGGGTGTTCACCTATGGTTCTGTTGTAAAGCAATTTTGAGCTTCTAATTGCATCCGTTGCTTCTAATTGTGCACTTGAGTAGGCGAGCTTATATTTTTTAACCAATTGGTTTTGATAAGTAACAGTTTTGTCTTTATAGAGTGCTGATTCATCAAGTTCTTCAAGTAGTGAATTTTGAAATTCAATCCAATTACCGACGGCTTCAGGTATCATTTCATGATGCTCGATCTCAGAAATTTTTTGTACGAATGCTTTATCTTTGTACGATTCAACATCTAGGTCAGAGGCTTCATAGCCTGAAAAAACAGGAAAGGTGAATTCCTTTTTACAAAGAAGAGATGTTAACTCTTCGCATTTCGCTGAAAATTCTTCGTATTTAATTCTCCAAGATTTCTGCGTTGACTGCGCATATACAAAACCGACAAGCCCATGAAGGTAACTATTCAAGTTATTTTTAGGAATACCTACCGGTTTAGACAATATCCGCTTCTTTAAAGCTTGCTCATTATCAGCTTCTGTATATAAAGTGACTTTACTGAGCACGTTTTCTAACAGCGTCTTGTCAGATGTCATTACTGCTTTTTGTAACTTGACTATTTCTGAGGGTTGTTTTGCATTCAGCTGTTCTTGGGAGCGTTCTGAAAAAATGTCTTTTAGAATCTCCAGCCGCTTTTCTACTGGTTCAGCATTCCAGTTCTTTAGGCGAGTTGATGCGCCAAATGCTTGGGTAGTATGGAGCATTAACACACCATATTGTGTATGATCAAAGTCTGGTGCCAGCCAGTTTTTGATTGTTTTCCAAAGATTCTCGTGGTGGTCAGTGAGTGGGGCTGAGTAGTCTTTCACTTCGGTTTGTATAGATGTCAAGGCATCTATTGAAATCAGACTAACGTCACCGTCCTTTTCGAACCAAACCGATTGTCCCTCATCAAGTGAGAAGCACTTATCCAAGCCAATCATTACTTGGTAGTGGAAGGCTAATGCGGTTGTTAACGCTGCATTTTTGGTTTGACCGTCACTCATATTTCCTCCTTAAGAGCTGGTCTTGGAAGGGCGGGTTCAGAGTGGGTATTTCATAGATATAAAAATTATGGAGTTATATTTGAATATCCCATGTACCGCTTCAATTTTCTGTATCTGTTTAACCACTTCAACTGGTTCCGATAGATTAGCTAACACTTTTTGTTGTTGGTTGAAGTGTTTGTTGTTGATTCAAAATGAAAACTTTACGAAGGATATGAGAAAAGTGTCATCTGAGCAATGATGTATATCGTATTATGCGTTCAAGTGAATTAAGTAGAGGTGAATTAATTCAAAGCTGGCTTAACCTCGGTTAAGCCAGCGCTTCAATGTTTTTTAGCTAAGTGTCGAGCTCTAAGCCTTCATTAAACGTTTATAGGTAACAGCAGCGGTCAACTAAAACTATCCTAATACATCTGTTGCATACTGTGAAGACAGTAACTTACTGCAAGCTCGTATTTTAGTAATCTCTATTGGCACCTAGATGCGACATGATTTGTCGCATCTAGGTGGTAGAGTGTGATTAATCCTTAAGTCAATTGCGGTATGCGTATGGCACTAGCTAAAGATCCTTTGTTGAGACAACTGAAAATAATTCAGCTTCTTCCTAAGCTACCAGGGAGGATCGCGACTTCTACATTAATTGAAAGATTGTTAGAAAGTGGCTATGAAGCGTCAGAACGAACGATACAACGAGATCTAAATAAGCTCTCATCATTATTTCCTATCGTTGTTGATGATACATATAAGCCATATCGATGGAGTCTTGATGTCGGTTTTGTTTGCTCTACACCGTCGACCGAAACGGTTACTGCTTTAGCGCTTACTCTAGCAGAGCCTGTTTTGATGCAACAGCTTCCCAGTTCTGCATTTTCCTTAATATCTAGAGAGACGAATAGGTCTAAGAAGCTATTGAGTGCTTTGCAACAAAACGAACTCAGCAGATGGCAGGATAAAATTAGGGTTGTACCTGATGGTCTGCAATATGCCCCTCAATATATTAATGCTGACATTTGGGAAGCATTAACTACCTCTCTACTGAAGGATACACAAGTTTCGGTTAAATATTACAGTAGAAAAAAATCAGAAGAGAGAGAGTTAGTTTTAAGTCCATTAGGCATTGTTAATAAATCAAGGCATTCGTACTTAGTTGCTGTGGCGCATGGGTACACCGCCCCAACTATTTATGCTTTGCGTCGATTTCGTCAAGCAATTGTATTGCAATCTCCTGCGGTCATTCCAGATGGTTTTAATTTAGATGATTATATTCAATCTGGTGCATTGTCTTGGAGTCAGCCTAATGAAGTTCAGCAAGAGCTTGTCGCTAACATTTCTAGCGATCTAGCCTTTAGTCTTCAGGAAAATATAATTAACGATAGCCAAGAAATTACCACAATAGAAGGTACCTCTGAGCAATATCGATTGAGGGTTAAGGTTCCCAATAATAAAGAAACACTATGGTGGATATTTAGTTTGAACAATGAAATCACCGTTTTAAGCCCGATTGAATTGAAAAATCAAATAGTCTCTTGTCTTGAATCTCAACTCTCAAGGTATCACGCCATTGAAAATCAAAATATAGGGATTTCTGATGACTTATAAAAGGGATCGTCGCAATCAAGTAAACACAGCTATCGGACTAAGTAACGTAGACACTGTGTCTAAGTTTGGTTCGGCCACTGCTGAGTTTCTTAAAGGACTTCGTGGAGTTGATCATGAATCGGGAGTTTTTTCTGATCGTTCACTGATAAAGGTCTCACAATCCAAAGTTAACTGCGAATTTGTTGAACAAAACCTCAAACAACAAGCGGGATATTCGGCTGAAATTGCATCAACTAGCCGAAAGAATGCTCAAAGTATTATTGAGGGCAGTAAAGCAAGATATTCAAGGTCTGAGGATGTACCTTCTTTCGGAAAAAATGATCCTGTAGTTGATATTGTTGAGCTGTTAGACGGCTCAGTTGAGTCCACAGCACAAATGAAGTTCGTTGGAGACGACAAACTCGGAACACTACTCAATAAAATTGCGGATGGTAGCAACAAGTCTGGTAAAAATGATCTTTCAAGATACTTGGAAGTAGATGAATTACAGTTACCAACGAATCAAGTAGAAAGAGCAAAAGATATCTGCAGAGAGCGAGCAACTAAATTAAGAGAACAGGCTAATAGGTTAAGAGAAAATGGGAATATTCAACTAGCCGATCAAAAAGAACAAGTAGCTAATAACTACAATGAATTAGAGAAGAAGATTTCCGATTCGAAACTAACGTCAGACGAAGCGATGCAGTATCGTTTAGAACCCAACAAGATGACAGCAAAGGATATAGTTCGTACTAGTCATAAAGCTGGTGTTGAAGGAGCAAAGTTTGGTGTTGCTATCGGAGGCTCCATTTCGCTGATTACCAACTTAATTGCTGTAAGTAGTGGCAATAAAGAGCTATCGGAAGCGGCTATCGATACCGTTATTGACACAACATTATCAGCAGGTGTTGGTTACGTAAGCGCTTTTTCCGGTTCAGCTCTGAAGGGCATGTTGCAACAATCATCTTCAGAATATACACGGGCACTTAGTGCCACAGCGCTTCCTGCATTGGTTGTATCGGTATGTATAGCTTGTGGCAGTTCAGTACTGTCATATACGTCCGGAGATATTGAGGAAGCTGAATTACTTCAAAATATAGGTGGAAGTGTGGGTGGAATGCTTTCGTCCTCCATGTTTGCATCTATCGGTCAACTAGCTATACCAATCCCTATTCTAGGGGGGCTAGTAGGTGGAATGGTAGGTTACACCTTATCTAACCTATTTTATCAAGGATTTCTTTCTTCGTTGGATGATGCAAAAAAATCACGGGAACAATTAGAGTTGATTAGAAACAAGTGTTTGGCAGCGAAACAGATGGTTGGAGTTTACCAAAACAGGTTAGATGAGATCTTTAGCAAGAAGATTTCTCAATTGAATGATGCAAAAGAGCAGCTCTTTTCAGCGTTAAATCAACCAAATGTGTCTGTAAATCAACTATGTAATGACATCAATTTGTTTGCTCTTCTCCTTGAAAAAGAACTTCAGTTCCAAACTCAAGCAGAGTTCGATGATTTTATGTCAGGTGACGATACTCTTGAATTATAAGGAAAATTAAGTGTTTTTAAATTTATTAAAGCAAGATGAACAAAAGCGACTATTTATGCAGCTCGCTAGTGTTATGGCTCTCTCTGATGGTGTTGTAGCTTATGCTTCGGAACAAAGTGAAACAATCTTAGGTCATGCAATGGTAGCTTCAGGTCTATTCTCGCTATCTGGTTTGTTCTCTTCAAAACCGAGTAACTCTGAAATATTGGAACAAATGACGACTAGATATAACGCAGATATCTGGAAAAGCCTGAAGTGCCAAATCGGTGAACCAGAAACGTACATGCTAGAGTTGTTTGCAGCAGAGATGGGGCTACTTTCTAATTCGTTAAGTAGCCTTTCCGATTGGCAAGAACGGTACTTCATCCGTGATTTTGAAAAATATCTGACCGATGCTTTTACACATATATACCAAGATCCCGATGCAAAGAAAAAAATCATGCTCTCATTGGCAGAAAGTGATGTCGACCTAGCAGCTATAGATCAAAAAGCTATAGAATCAGAGTCGCTAAAAATCAGTGAACTAAGGTCTGTCATCTTTAGTTGTATCTCAAATAAATTTATTAAAAACAGTGGGCTAGTCCTTACTTCTAGCGAAAAGAAATCTATCATTTTTGAGCTAATTGGCATTGCCTATTCAGACAACGAACTTTCTGAAGTTGAGCTGATGATAGTTAAAAGTATCGCGGCTTGCTTCGAGATTGATGAAGAAACATTACACGAGATAACGGAACTAGTTGTCGAGTTAAATAGAGTTTCGTCTGAAGCGTTGGATTTGATAAAAGAATAGGAGATTTCCACATGGCATTACCATTGATAGTACCTATTGTTGCAGGCTTAGCGGGACTTTATGGTGCTGGAAAAGCAGTTAAAGCTACCTCAGATAGCAATTCGGCAAATAAGTTGAATGAAAAAGCAGAAGACTTAGTTTCATTCTGCCAAGATAGCGTTGAGGTGAAAAGAGTTTGTTGTAATTCTTCGCTCGAAGAGCTTGGACAAAAGAAGTTTGATGCAATCACGAAAACATTAGGTAATTTTGTCGAGGTATATAGCAAGTTGAAGAATGTCTCTTTAACGACGGATAAAGAGCTAGGAGACTTGATGCTTTCTGACTTTGATGAGCATGCACTGGATGAAATGAGAAATGAAGTCTCAATGTTATCTGGCGCCGCCTTGGGAATTGGCTCTGGTGCTTTAGGTGGTGGAATGGCAGCTTTTGGCGCTTATAGCGGCACAATGATGCTAGCCTCTGCTAGTACTGGTACTGCTATTGGGTCTCTCAGTGGAGCGGCTGCAACCAATGCTACGATGGCTTGGCTAGGTGGGGGGTCGTTAGCATCAGGTGGATTCGGGATGGCCGGTGGAGTTGTTGTCTTGGGTACACTTGCTGCAGGACCTGCGCTACTTATCTTTGGATCGGTACTTAGCGCGAAAGCAGAAAGCAAGCTTAATGATGCCAAATCCAATTTAGAAAAAGCTAATGCCTTTGAGGTGGAATGCGGAGTTGTAATTACTAAGCTGGAAGGGATATCCGAAGTTTCTAAATTAGCCAGTGATACGCTATCTAATTTGCGTACACAGTGTCGAAGATCTTGCTCAGCGTTAAAAAATATCATCAAATCTAAAGGTACAGATTATTCTGTTTTCAGCGAGAGTGAGAGAGCTTTAGTTTTCAAAACAGTGAAACTTGCCCAATTAATTAAAGTACTTGTAGATACGGCTATTCTTGATGAGGAAGGTAATTTGTTAAACGATGCTTGTTCAAATATTAACAGCACCTATATGATCAGTTCTGAACTGGTTTAACAGTAGTATTTTTAATAGGGGGCATCATGGATAATCCCCCTAATACTAGCTAAAATGATGATTAAATCACTCTTAAGTACGAATGTTTAGATTACTTCTCTTTCCATATATTTACGACGATAAAAGTAAGTAATGTAATAATTTCAGTTGAGCTGTAGGCTGCTGCTTTTTTTATCAAGGAGTAAAATGTTAAAATTTGACTTGATCAGAGAGACTAAGCAGCGCAGTTTAAACGACAGCTTCTTGACGTAATATTTTCATTTTAAGTGTTTTCTTGTTCTTTTTCATACAAGCGGACTATTATCCTACATCCAACCAGATCCTTCGCATTTCCAACAGCCTCCATTGACACCACCATCTCCATTGCAGACGGAACAAAGTTTATAGCCCGTTTTATAGGAACTGGTTTGCGTAACCTTTTTTGTTGTACCAAAGCGTATCGTTGAAGGCCCCTTAGCTAGAGGTTTAATCTTTATCTTTTTTGCAGGTGGCTCTTGCTCTTTGACATTTGAGGGTTGAGAGAATTTTCGTAATTTATCAAAGCCTTCTAGCCATTCAATTACTTCATTTTTTGACGGTCGCGATATCAAAATTGCGCGTTTCTTAGACGTTAAGTGCCAATACCCATCACTTTCATATAGGTACAGATTTCTGACATTCATTAGCCCTTTGCTAACCTGAGAATATGGAGAAACCTCTGATTGGAGTTTTACTGCAGCAGGCAGTAATTGTTTTAAGTGATCACTGGTTATGAAAAGCTTTTCTGATTTCCCTGCCAGCTTCAATGAGAGCTCTTTTACTTTCCCTGCTGTTATTTGTTCGATCAACTGTGCTTCGCTCTCATTCGCGTGCTCATACATCGCCCTATGGTTCGGGCAGAGCACTAAATCAGAGAAGGGTGATGAGTCCAGTTGTTTTGAAATAGATGTTTCTTCCCAAAAATACTCACCGTTAGTTAGTTTAAAAGGTAGGGCCGACTGGCAAACCTGACAGCAAAGCTCACCCGCTTTATTCGTGTACTGTTCAGTTAAAAACTCTCGGGAAGAACGATAGATCTTAACTGGTTCCTTTTTGATAATTTTGACGTGAGGTTTCTCATCTTGATTTGTTGAAGTTGGCCAGACCCAGCTATATTTGTGTTTCAAGTAGTATTCATCTTTAAGCCAAGTTAGATCATGCTCCCAATCTCGAATCGCCACTTCCATGTTTGCACTCTTGCGCTTTGCATTTCTTGCAAGAGCAGCCAGTGTTTCTGCCATTTTTTTTAGTCGTGTAGCCGTTTCTGGGGATCCCCACTCAGCGACATATGCCTTTGAGTCGACGTATGGTAACTCTTCACAATAAATGTTTTTTAGCAACTTGAGTCGAGAAGAGACTGCCAAACCAGATACACCTACTGTGTATCCCACTGCTTTGAGCATCCCCATTTGAGGCCACTGACTTTCAGGCAGTGAACCATCTGCTTCGTTTGCAATTGTAGAGGGCCAACGAAATGTGCTCTGAACTGTTTTTGTTGCGTTGATTTCGGCGTTTGCTTTTACCGACATGTTATCTATTGATGAATCACTGGTTTTGAGGACTGTATCACTGGGTAACTCTAACGATTTCGTTTGTCCATGAGGACCATAGGGATCTTTCGATGGTAACTCATTGTCGGTACTCAATGTGTTATTGGGATCTCCAACATTAGAGGTTTGTTGGTTGTCTGTACTTGAGCTGGTTTCTTTCGTTGGCTTTGCCGTTTTATCTGATTGACTTTGATTGTCTGAAGATAAAAGCGATGGAGCGAGCTCGGGGCGCTCTTTTAACAACTGCTCATAGATGTCAGGTTGCACTAACGCAGCCTCTAGAGGTTCTTTTGTTTTAGCAAAACCGATCCTTGAACGAATCATAATTATCAGATTTGCTTTTTCTAAGGCTGAAAGGTTTTTCCAGCTTAGTTGTTTATGCAGCAGCGAAGTCGTTGAGGTGAATGCAAAAGATTTTTTCTTAATGCTCTTTGGAAGAGATACCTTCTTGTCTCTCGAATATCTCAGTATTTGAGTAGACCACATAAAGTTAACGAGTTTCTCCAGAGAGACCCTTTGTTCTTGCTCACCAGTATAGTTGCTCTTGAAAGTGAAAAGCCTATATGCCCGTTTTAGTATCTCTAATTTTTCTTTGTCATCCTTACCTTGAACCGTCTCATAAGGCAAAGAGGTACCAGTTTGCCGTAAAACCAATTTCCGACTTCCATCTGACCAGTTCCAAACGCATTGCAACTGATAGATGGCAAGTTTTGCCTGAAGCTCAGAAAGTAGTTTGTCGGTAACGCTTAATAGAGAAATACTTTGCTTTAATCGATTTTCCTGACCACTAGGAAGCTTGTCGGTAGGGCTCGTTTTAACCGTGGGATCTAGATTCTGCGGTGAACGCTTTTTTACTTCATTCCAAGATGGTGCATTGGACCAACTATTCATGCTCTTTTGAGCCGACTCAGGCTTTCTCTGGAATGTTTTCGGTGTGCGTGAAGTGGATCTATCTAGGTTGTTGGCCTTTTTTTGCAGCTTTCTGGCATCAGTATCTTTTTTCCTTTGAGCTCTGCGTTCCTTTTTCTGCTCACTTTTATTTTTGTGCTTATCGTTATTGTTAGTTCTTTGGGTAGGTGTTGCGGGCTTTTGGCGCTTTTCTTTGGTTAGTTCATTCCAAAGAAGCTCTAACTGAATTTCTTTTATTCCATCATCAGAGCGATCATTTTGAGTAATCCTTTTTACGCGTTCAATTGTAGTCGTCTCCTCCTTGTCATTACTGTAATTATAACGAGAAAAGTCATACACAAATTGGTTTACATTACGACTTGGAATACTCAACTTACCCATAAAGATCAGACCTATTTAACGACATCAATAAATACTTTGAGAATACTAGTGATAAAAATACCATGATTTGACCCATAGCAATCAAAACAATTTCAGATAGATATCATCTTCGTGCATACCTCAACGGTTTCATTTTTAGGAGCTTTTTATGCGCGAAAATAACTACTATTTTGATGGTCCTGTTACGGCGGACAGGGTGCTCGACGCGGCCGCAGAAATCCTTGCTGCACGCGCCCTCCGAGGCGATCAATATTGCAATCCCGACGTAACAAAAACCTATTTATCTTGCAAATTAAAACACCATGAAAGAGAAGTGTTTGCGGTGATGTTACTCAATAATCAACACCAGCTTATCGCTTTTGAAGAGCTCTTTTACGGCACTATTGACGCTGCCAGTGTTTATCCTAGAGAGGTTGTGAAATCGGCTCTAAAAGCCAATGCTGCTGCGGTTATTTTTGCCCACAACCATCCTTCTGGTGATGCCACTCCTTCCCACGCTGATAAGCAAATTACACAAAGGCTTAAAGAGGCTTTAGCGTTGGTGGATATTCGAGTGCTCGATCATATTGTGGTTGGCGATAGCGCCATCTCTTTTGCAGAGAGGGGGCTACTATGATCCAGAAAACATCGGGTGAACTGGAATTGCTTGATGGCTTTCATCGAGCATTGCTTTTGGTAATCCAACGCTATTCGATTCCGCCACAAGCTCAACGTATAGTCCTGAACTGTCGACAAAAACGCTATTACCAGACGGGGAAGGGGCTTCATCCCATTGAAATACAATTTCGTCGGACATCGACCAGTGAAGATTGGCAGGTTGTCTGTTTAGCGAGTTTTTCTTATTCGGAAAATAAACCGAGTGAGATGGAGCCTGAACTCTACTTTCATCTCTTCAATCTTTGGTGTTATCAATCAGATAGCGGTGCTGCAAGTCTCGCACACCCGCAAGTGAAAGCGCTGTTAGATACTTGGCTGAACGCGCTCTCTCGACACCTTACTCAGTCCCTCTTTGATGACATTCAGTTATCGATGATTCAAACCTTCGATGAACACCACTCATGATCACATTTTAACCTCGGCCACTTTTAGGAGATCTAGCCATGTCTATACTGAATTTTACGCCGTCAGTGCTGCCTGTTTCTAATAAGCTTCTGGCGTTATTAAACCAACATTGTCATGCCTCGATGGAATCAACACAGTCCAACAGCCATGCCCTTTCTATCAATTTTCGAGACAAAAGCTATAGTGCGGAAGAAGGGGGATATCATCCGGTTGAGATTGGCCTCAACATTGTGAATGGTAAAACGGTTGATATTCTCTACATTACCGATTTTGCGTATATGGGGAACCATTATCCGGAGTTAGAGCGATGCATTGATTTTGATTTTGGCAATCAAGTCGCTTTTACCGTCGCCACAGGATGGCAAAGCATTCGCTCTCCAGGTTTCGATGAGCTGTATCAAATGTGGGAGCAAAACTTTCTTCAGTACGTCGAATGGGAGTGTTACGACGACATTCAGATTTCTCATTAACTTTTTATCACTCTAGCCAGACTTCCACTTGTTGCTTTGCTTCTTGCTTATGTTCTTGTTTTACATGCGCCCCTACCGAAGCCAAAGCCGCCATCAACACACCAATGTCATCACTATAGCCAACCCCTATCAATACATCGGGTATGGCATCAATAGGTAAGACAAAGTAACCCAGCGCACTCAGTATTGCGGTTTTCGCCCAACGTGGCGTATCGCTATCTTTCGCACAGTAGTAAAGGATCAAGGCCGTTTCAATAACCTCACGACCAGCTTTCTTGGCGTAGAGTTTGAGCTTATCCCAAAAGGATTGCTCACTGTAATGTTCTTGGTGTTGAGTGTCTTGCATGAGAGGCCCCTCTGTTGAGGTTTCAGGATACTGGCTAGCTCGCTCATTTTTAAGACAAACCTTATCCGGTACGACATAAGTTAACGCACCAATTCGTACTATGCATGGGAATTGACCACTTAATAATAAGGATAACCAAATGGGATTTTGGGACAACGTTGGAAAGCTTGCTAAAGCAGGTGCACAAGCGGGAGCGAAGATGGCTTCTGATACGTACGGTGATATGAAAGAAGCGCAAGCGGATGCTGCTCGTAAGAGTGATGATCAGTTAGCGCGTACTATTGCCAATCGTTCAGGCGGTACATGGGCCATTGGGGCTGCTCGCCAGGAGCTTAAAAGTCGTGGCTATAGTGACGATGCCATTCAAAGCTTGGTGAACCGTCACCGTTAATGATGGTAAGGGGACACGGCGCTTTGCCGTGTCCGCTGCTTTCTTTATTTCCTCGCAAAACTGCTGCGACATAAGTCAACGCAGCGCCTCGTAAACTCTCTTTAATCAATTCGTTAGCTCATTGTCTTTACTCAACTCTTGTGTGGGTGAGGGTTCGTGCGCTTAAAAATAAAGCCATCTATGAACGATACTAAGCTTAATCGCTCTCAGCATTACATCCAGCTGGTTCTTGAGATTTATAAGCGCATTCCGAACAGTCGCAAAATCACAGCCAAGGAGATCCAGCAGCAACTGAGTGAAGTGGGCATTGTGCGTTCAGAGCGAACCATTCAGCGCAATCTCACCGATATCGCTCAGTTCTTTGATGATGTCGACGTGGATATGCGCGACAAGCCTTTTGGCTATAGTCGTCGCTCGCGCCATTTGCTCTCACACGGTCCACAAGAGGCGGTTTTATTGAGCTTGGCGGAAAATTATCTGCGTTATCTTCTCCCTGTGAACTTGATGAAAACTCTCGATACGGTTTTCAATGACGCCAAGCAACACCTATTTCCCACCACCAGCAATGTGAAAGAACGTCAATGGTTAAAGAAAGTGCGCTTTGTTAGCGAGGGCGTACCGTTGCTTCCTCCCCACATCGACAATGAGATTTTTGAGAAGGTCAGTTACGCTCTCTTCCACAATCGTTATTTGTCCCTTTGTTATACCAATGCCAATCTAGAGCAGAAAAGCAAAGAGGTGATGCCATTGGGGTTAGCGCAACAAGGAAGCCGTCTTTATCTCGTGTGCCGTTTTCGCGGTCACACCAACGAACGTTCTTTGGCGTTGCATCGTATCCATAAAGCAAACATGTCTACGTTTGATTTTGCTTATCCAAGTGATTTTGACTTGGAACGGTATGACTTAGATGGGCGTTTTTACTTTGGTGAAGGGGAGGAAATACGACTGTCGTTTTGTATTGGCAGAGAAAGCGGTTATCACTTACTCGAAACGCCGCTGTCGATCGATCAGCACGTGGAATTAATTGATGGAGGATATCAAGTGACGGCAACGGTGATTGACTCACTTCAGCTTGATCGATGGCTACGCGGGTTTGGTGATGAGGTCTGGAACATTACCAAAGAGGAATGCTCACCTAAAATTGCTTAAGCTACTGCCTCTTGTTCTGGCATCGGCAAACCCAATCGCTCATCTCGCTCTGCCACTCTTTCTAATATCCAGTCTTGTACTTCGCTTTCTACCCAAGCCACGCTGCGAAAACCCAGTGATACCGATTTAGGGAACTTATCCTCTGCCATGAGCTTGTACATATACGCACGGCTCAACCCTGTCATATCCAACACTTCTTTTAGTCGAATTAGTCGCATTTTTCTGTCCTCATGATTTGTTCGTCATAAGGAGGTAGCTAGTTGTAATTTTTCCGGACGCTAACTAAGGAGCGCTTATGTCCGAACAGCACGATCTCTTCAATACGCTTGAAAGCGAGATACGCCAGGCATCAATCAATGAGCGTACTCGCACCAAGTTACTCGATAACCTCAAACAAATTAGAGCCACCGAGCTCAACATTCTCATTACGGGAGCCACCGGAGCAGGGAAAAGCTCTACGATTAACGCTCTCTTTGACATGAGCGTTGCAGAAGTAGGTGTTAGTTGTGAACCGCACACTCAAGTTGTCAGTGAATACCGATTTAACAATCTTGTTCTTTGGGATAGCCCTGGGTTAGGTGAGGGGCCTGAAGAAGACGAGCGACACGCCTGTGCTCTCAGGCGTAAGTTGCGAGAAAAGGATGACAATAATCGTTTTGTCATTGATTTGGTGCTTGTCATCATTGATGGGAGCTCACGTGATTTAGGTACGCCGCTTACTCTGATTAATGACATCCTAATCCCTGAATTAGGAAAGGACGCTCAGCTCCGGCTAGTTGTCGCCATCAACCAATCTGACAATGCTTTAAAGGGAAATGAGGCTTGGAATTATGATGAGAATACTCCTACTGAACAGTCAAAAGAGTATCTCGAAAACATGGTGCGTTCCATACGGCGTCGAATCCTGGCTGCAACAGGAGTGTATATAAAACCAATTTATTACGTGGCGGGTTATAGCGATGGTTCAGGTAAGCAGCGCCCTTACAACCTGTCTAAATTGCTTTATCTAATTGTTGAACGTTTACCAAAAAATAAACGACTCTTACTGGTCAACCGTACGCTTTCTCCTCGACATGAGAATTGGAAAGATAACGATGCCAATGACTACAACAAAAAAACGAGCCTGAGTTTATGGGAATCGATATATGACACCACAACTCAGGGGGCGAGAATGGGGGAGGATCTCGGTAGCGCCTTTGGTACTACAGGGAAAGTCATTGGCAAGCTAGTGGGTGGTGCGCTTGGGGCTGGCTTGGGTAGCTTGCGTTATATCTTTGGCTGGTAAAGCATTTCACCCGCTTGTAGGTCTCAAATCCAACATTCCTACGGCATAAGTTGTCGCAGCTCTCAATTAACATCATTTGATTTATTCGATTCAAAGGACACTCAACATGAAACCTATTGTTTTCATCACTGCCATTACTGCATTGGTTTCCGTGAATGCATTTGCGGAAGGGTATAAAGTGGAAGTGAATGACATTAAGACGATGTGGGGAATCAAGAACAAGATTTCTGTTACCTCGCTATTTGATTTCACCACTATCTACAAAATCGAAGTGAACCGAGGTAATTGTGAAGTAGCATGGCCGGAATCACCGAAAGTCAGTACCAACAAAGACAAATACAGTCAGTCGGATGAACTGCTCGCGAACTTGAGCAACCCCAATTACAAGAAACCACCTGTCAATACGTCATCCAATGCCGTGCGGTGGCATCCTTATCCTGCGGCAGACTTAGCGTTTGGCGCCGCTACGGATTACCTGACTACTACTCGTTGCCGTGTATTGGAAATTGATATCTATTCGAGTGAGGGAGACTACCGATTTACCGTCGATTAAATGAAAGAAAGGCCCCTACGGGCCTTTCTTTTTTGCCTTCTCAATTGCGACTGGAACCGAAGCATTGTCCAATTCCAGGATGTTTACTATCTTCTTTTGCAAAGTAACTAACGCGATAAAAGGCTTGGTTGTATTGATTGTAAAAAGCTTCTTCATCTAGTCGCTTATTTATTTCATACGTGCAGTTGTTGGGGTAATAAATCGCACAACTTGCTTGTTCAACCGAAAGGCCGATTGCACTAGCCCAAGCCTTAGCTATCATTCCTGAAACGTATTCACCCGTAAGGTCATCGTACGGTCCTATTCCTTGAAAAACATCACCATTTAGCAATACGGCTACGTGATAGTGAGGATACACTGAAGTGACGACCTCTTTGCACCAGATAAATCGTGGCTTAGAGTGTCGGTTGTGCTTCTTGCGTTTTAGATAAGCACACATGATTGCTTTGAAGGACTCTTGGAACTTAGTAATCAGTTTGCCAGTTACCCCGTTAACCGGATAACCATCTGGGTAATGTAAATCAAATCGCATTAGCCGGGTTCGAGGGTATTGGCTTAGCGCATAATCGAAAGTCCGTTTTATTGAGGCTAAGTAGTTATTGTCAAGAGGACCGTTATTCGAGTTGCAGCTTAGCAGCATACCGCTGATGTAACGTATGTCTGTACAGTTGTTGTTCATTTCTATCATTCCTATTGGTTAGTGTTCTCAATAGGTAGATAGGTTGTTGTAATTAATTAGATTAGACTCATATAAATAATATTATTACCGACAGATTTTCACTCCCTTCACCCGGCCACGCATCTTTGTTCAACAAGGCTTCTTGTGGCTTCAATACTTGCAAAAGTTACTCTGATAAAAACTTCGACTTTCTAAAAGTTTGAATACTGCTATGACGTGCTTTTGGGTATGAATTCAGCTTACGTTGTCACATAACAAGGGCACCTTCGACATTCCTCCACTGGGAAACCATAAAATTCACATCAATTCCCCTATGTGAGCTTGGTTTTGGTTTTATATTCTTTATTTAAAGAATACTATAAAAAAACATAAGAAATACTTTAAAATTACATAAAAATTACTAAGTAATATATATGATGAATTTAATAGAGACATTTAACGTAGAACATGACCCTAGGTTTCTTTTTGATGTTAGTTTTGAGATTACGATAGATAGCAATCAGGATGATATTGATGCTCGAATCATGATTGCCAAAGATGCTGTGAAGAAAGATTCGGAAGGTTGCCTTCAAAGACTGAAAGATAACTTTGTAATTAGAAATATTGCGCTCAGTGAGTATGACTGGATTGATACTCGTGACTACGTATCTTCCTACTTTATATGGTATTGCATTCTTCTAGTGGTTAGGCGTAATAATAAGCAAGATACTAAAGCGAAGAATATCTCAGATTTTGATGTGGTTTTTTCAACAAGTGCTAATGATGCGGTTGTTGGATATGTACCAAAGTTTTCGCCTCATACTTCAAAGTGGAAAATGCATACCACTATATTCTTGCATTACTTATTTAAAGAAACTGGTATCCAAGATGCGTTAAAGCAACAAGAGGCCATGAACGAGATAAAAAACAAATATCTGGACTTTAAGCGTTCTCCTTTCTTCAAGCTAACAAAAGAAGAGAATGAAGATAGAGCTGAATGGACAAAAAACAAGCTAGAAAGCGATGGTGCTTTTCTACCATTTGAGATACCTGCTTCAAACAATTCGGCTAACTTGTCCTTAGCTATATCCCTCTATCTATGGAACAGCAGTAGCCCCTTTAAAGCTTCTATATTTCATGAAGAGATGAATATAAGCAAAAGTGAGTACGTTCATAAATTGAACCTTTCTTGGAATCAATATAAGCATAGAGAGAAGAACAAGCTTAAGAAGGTGAAGGCCTACAGTTTTGAGATGGGGGAGTCTCTGCAAAAGAAAATTGACCACCTGTCTAGAGCTCTCGATATGAAGAAAAACAGACTTATTGAGTACCTCATAGAGCAGGAGTACACCAAGCAAACTAAAAAATAGCCTGGGTGTTTTAGTACTCAGAACGGATTGTTTCTGATAAATGATTGCGCACTGACTTCTGATTTAGTGATAGCTGAAACAAAAACGCCACCAGCTTTGCTCGTGGCGTTGACATCAAATCCAATCATAGCAATCGAGCATTTTAGATGCCCCCGTACCCGAAGCCGTACCCAGATAGATTTTTGCTAAAGTTAAAAACATATAAGGCCCTTATTTAATGCGCTCTAGCATCACACCTGCTTCCATGTGGTGGGTATTAGGCACAGTATAGGGCTGTATCACCCTGCCAATTTAAGCCCTTTTCGCCTTGCGAGTGATACATTCCCCTCAGCAGAAGCGGTGATATGATCGCTCCACCAGCACATGAGCTTTCTGCGTTGCTCAAGATATTCAGCTCGATTATAAGCTTTCCGAACTTCATTCTTATCAACATGAGCTAACGCTGCTTCAATAACGTCAGGATTGAATCCTTGTTCGTTGAGAGTGGTACTTGCTAATGCTCTTAGTCCATGAGAAACCAACTGTCCTTCAAACCCCATCCTTTTCAGCGCCATATTAGCACTCTGACTATTTACATGGCTTTTCGGATCTTTGTTACTTGGGAAAATGAATTCTCTATGACCACTGATTGGCTTCATTATTTCTAAAAGTGCCAAAGTTTGCTCTGTAAGAGGGATTGTGTGGGGACGCTTCATCTTCATTCTTTCTTCAGGAACAACCCACACTTTATTTTGAAAATCGATGTCCTGCCAACGAGCTGTAGCGCTTTCAATTGGTCTTGTCATTGTGTGTAGTTGCCACTCAAGTAAGCAACGAGTAGATAGTGTAATGTTTGCACCAGCTATAGCTTGCATCAACTCTGGTAGTCTTTCTGGTTCGATAGTTACCATATGCTGGTGTTTAGGGGCCGGAAAGAGCTTAGTGATGTCTGCTAGGTAGTTTACTTCAATGTCACCGGATGCTACAGCAAGGCGCATAACCTCATTGATTATACGACACAGTCTTTTAACTGTTTCTAAAGTTCCTTGTGCTTTTACTGGCTCAAGAATACTGAGCACCGTTCTGGGTTTGATGTCTTGAATGGGGACATTCCCAAGTTTAGGTAGGATATGTTTCTCAAGAGCACGATAAGCTTTATCTGCTGTTTCTGGTTTTACGCTCTCTCTCTTGAGTGCCAACCATCTATCAGAAAATTTACCAAAGGTATTTTCAAGCTCTGCTCTTTCTTTTAAAAGCTGTTCATCTTTATGCTGTTTTGGATCGATATTGAGAGCTAAAAGAGTTTTTGCTTCAGAACGTCTTTTCCTTGCCTCGGCAAGAGAGACATCAGGAAAACTACCAAAGCTTATGTTGTTTCTTTTTTTTGTTATTGGATGAGTGTATTTCAGAATCCATAACTTTGTGCCATTCGTTTTAACACGCAATTGAAGGCCATCACCATCAGAGAGAGTGTATTCTTTGTCGGATTCTTTAGCTTGTTTAACTTGGGTGTTAGTTAAAGGGACTACTCTTTTTGCCATGATGTACCACCAAAATAGTCGATATTTAGCCGTTGGTACATTCGATGGTACATTAAAACGTGGATGTTACAAGATGAGCATAGACAGCTACAGACAAAGATTACTTTCTAAGTATTGATTTTACTGGGGTAGGTAGACGTTGGTAGACATATGTAGAAGAGAAAGTGGTGGCCCCTCCCAGACTTGAACTGGGGACCAATCGATTATGAGTCGACTGCTCTAACCACTGAGCTAAGGGGCCGAATAGGGGAACGATTATAGGGGATGGGCTGTGGAGTGTCTAGCCGCAAAGTAGGGTAATAGCGCTTAGTTTTTATTCACTTAGCACCATCAATAATAAAAAAGGTGAGCCATAGCTCACCTTTTCTTTTGCAACAAATGCTTACTCGTCGAGGAAGCTGCGCAGTGTTTCTGAGCGGCTTGGGTGACGCAGTTTACGCAAAGCTTTTGCTTCGATCTGACGGATACGTTCGCGAGTTACGTCGAACTGTTTGCCCACTTCTTCGAGCGTGTGGTCCGTGTTCATGTCGATACCGAAACGCATACGCAGTACTTTGGCTTCACGAGGTGTCAGGCCAGCTAGAACGTCACGAGTGGCTGCTTTTAGGCTTGTCGCCGTTGCAGAATCCAGTGGTAGTTCCAGTGTGGTGTCCTCGATGAAATCACCCAGATGCGAATCTTCGTCGTCACCGATTGGTGTCTCCATTGAGATTGGCTCTTTGGCAATTTTCAGTACTTTGCGGATTTTGTCTTCCGGCATTTGCATGCGTTCAGCCAGCTCTTCCGGCAGTGGTTCACGACCCATTTCCTGTAGCATCTGACGAGAGATGCGGTTCAGTTTGTTGATCGTTTCGATCATGTGAACCGGAATACGGATCGTACGCGCTTGGTCTGCGATGGAGCGAGTGATCGCCTGACGGATCCACCATGTTGCGTACGTCGAGAATTTGTAACCACGACGGTATTCAAACTTATCAACCGCTTTCATCAGGCCGATGTTACCTTCCTGAATCAGATCCAAGAATTGTAAGCCACGGTTGGTGTATTTCTTCGCGATAGAAATAACCAGACGTAAGTTCGCCTCAACCATCTCTTTCTTCGCACGGCGGGCTTTCGCTTCACCGATAGACATGCGACGGCTGATGTCTTTGATGCGTTCGACGGTCAAAGAGGTTTCTTGTTCGATGATCTGCAGTTTTTGGATAGAACGGCGAATGTCATCTTCGTACTGACGAATTTTGTCGACGTACGGTTTGTCAGATGCCAGCACTTGATCCAGCCATGCTTCGCTCGATTCGTTGCCTGTAAAGACGGCGATGAACGATTTCTTCGGCATTTTTGCCACTTCAACCACAGACTTCATGATCAGACGTTCTTGGGTACGAACGCGATCCATCGAGGTACGAAGGGTATCAACGAGGTGATCGAACTGTTTTGGTGTCAGACGGAATTCACGGAAGACGTCTAGTACCAGATCGGTTGCTTGCTGCGCTTTTGAGCTTTCATTGCCGTGCTCGTTGATCGCCAATTGCAGGTTCTGGAACTTGTTACGTAGTTCAGTGAATTTTTGCAGCGCTAGCTCAGGGTCGATACCGACTTCTTCTTCGCTATCGTCATCGCTGTTGTCATCACCATCTTCGTCTTCATCTTCGTCGTCATCGCTGTCGACGTCTTTCTCTTCTTCTTCGTCTTCCAGATCCGCACCGCTCAGTTCAGAACCGATGTGGGTTGCTGTTGGCGCAGAAGTTTCTTCTTCGTTTGGATCAACAAAGCCAGAGATCAGATCGGTCAGGCGTAGTTCTTCTGCCTGAACTTTATCAAACTGTTCAAGAATGTATGGGATGGTGCCCGGGTATTCTGCTACGGCGCTTTGAACTTGGTTAATCCCATCTTCAATGCGTTTAGCAATATCGATTTCACCTTCACGAGTCAGTAGTTCAACTGTACCCATTTCACGCATGTACATGCGGACTGGATCGGTCGTTCGACCAATCTCGCTTTCTACGCTTGACAGCGCAGCGGCAGCGGCTTCTGCTGCATCTTCATCAGTGATCGCGTTGTCGTCGTTTAACGCGAGATCATCGGCATCAGGAGCAGTTTCGACTACTTTGATACCCATGTCATTGATCATCTGAATAATATCTTCTACCTGTTCAGAATCGACGATCTCAGCAGGTAGGTGGTCATTTACTTCGGCGTAGGTCAGATAGCCTTGTTCCTTGCCTTTAATGACAAGTAGTTTAAGCTGTGACTGCGGATTTTGATCCATAGACGGTATCCAACTTCGTATCTGGTGAAGGAATAGTATGCGAAATGCAAACCACGTATATTAACAAATTTATTCGTTGCTGACTATTTAAACTGGGTTACGCTTTTAATTCTAGCATTAACGCTACTAGCTCCCTTTTTTCTTCGGCTGATAAACCGACGCTTCTTTCTTTAGCCTGCAAGTTTTCAATTTGTTTCTCTACGCACTGGGCAAGAATTTTGTCCAATGAGTCTAAAAATAGTTCTTCTTGGTTGTCTTCGACAAGGGGGATTTCCCAGCTTGCCAGACGAGACAGAAGTGCCTCATTTTTACTGTTGCGCCAATGTTCAAGTAATTGGCCTGTTGAGATATGGGGATATTGTCGGCAATTTTCAAGGACCTCGACCAACAAACTCAGCCCCGGAATCGCCAACCCCTTAACGCTGGTAAGGTCAGGTACCATATCAGCATAGCTCGGATTCTGCAGAAGCAAAGCGATAACTTCTCGCATTGGTGTGCGTTTAATTTCTTTGTGCGGCTGTGGCCGACTCTTGGCATCGCTCGGTAAACTCGGTTTTTTGTAAATACCGGTTTTCTGTTCGAGGATTTTCAGCAACTGATCTTGTAAGGATTCGTCTGGAATCTTGTTGATCAGGGGCAATGCCATTGCTTCTAGTGCCGCTTTCCCTTCGTTATTGCCGACGTTAACTTGCGACAGCAGGTTGGAGAAGAGGTATTTTGATAACGGCTCTGCCTCGTGCATTTGCTGTTCAAATGCTTCTTTTCCGTACTTGCGCACGTAGCTGTCTGGGTCTTCGCCATCGGGCAAAAACAGGAATTTTAGGATGTTGCCACTTTTTAAGTAGCTCAACGCGTTTTCTAAGGCGCGCCAAGCCGCTTCTCGACCTGCGCGGTCACCATCGTAACAACACACCACGGTGTTGGTTTGACGAAACAGCAACTGCAGGTGATCGCCTGTGGTTGATGTTCCCAGTGATGCCACGGAGTAGTCAATGCCGTATTGCGCCAGCGCCACCACATCCATATAGCCTTCGACCACCAAAATCTGGGGTGGTTCACGGTAGGCTTGCAACACTTCGTAAAGGCCGTACAGCTCTTTACCTTTGTGGAAGATGGGGGTTTCAGGCGAGTTCAAGTACTTCGGTGTACCGTCACCCAGCACGCGGCCGCCAAAGCCAATCACGCGGCCACGACGATCGCGAATTGGGAACATCACTCGGCCACGAAAACGATCGTAGCGATTGCCGTTGTCGTTTTCGATCAGCATGCCACCGGACACCAACATGTCTTGATTGTGGCGGCTCTGACCAAAGTTTTTACGCACCAAATCCCATTCGTCAGCCACGTAACCAATGCCGAACTTCTGAACGATTTCACCCGATAAGCCACGGTTTTTGAGGTACTCAATCGCATCGCGGTTCGAGGACACTTTCAACTGTTGGCGATAGAACTGGGCGATGCTGCCCATTAAATCGTACAGGTTACGTTTTTCTTCGCTGTTGGCGCGCGGTGTATTTTTGTTGAAACCGCCGTTGCTGCGTTCTTCACGAGGCACATCAAGGCCAAGGAATGACGCAAGCTCTTCAATGGCTTCAGGGAACTCCAGACGCTCATATTCCATCATGAAATCGATGGCGTTACCGTGCACTCCACACCCAAAACAGTGATAAAACTGTTTCTCTTGGCTGACGCTGAAAGAGGGGGTTTTTTCGTTGTGGAACGGGCAACAGGCGCTGTAGTTTTTACCCTTTTTTTTAAGTTTTACACGTGCGTCAATGATGTCGACGATATCAAGCCGAGCCAGGAGGTCATCAATAAAACTACGAGGGATTTGTCCTGCCATAAAACCTAAAAGAAAGAACTGAAATTCAAAGAAACGTACTCGCGTTCAGGCAGAGTACAGATACAAACAAGCCGTGCGTTCCAGAGGATAGCACGGCTTGATGCAATTGGGTGTGGGGTTAAGCGAGTTTAGTGCGAACTAAACCGCTAACTTTACCCATATCTGCACGCCCTTGAATTTGCGGTTTCAATAGCGCCATCACTTTACCCATGTCTTGCATGCCCGCTGGTTCAGCTTCCGCAATCGCGCTGTCAATCAGCGCTGCTACTTCGTCTTCACTCAGTGGTTGAGGCATAAATTCCTCAAGAACCGTGATTTCTGCTTTTTCCGCATCAGCAAGATCCTGACGGTTTGCTGCTTCGTACTGCGTAACAGAATCGCGACGTTGTTTAACCATTTTGGTCAGCACAGCAAGAATGTCGTCATCGCTCAGAGTAATCTGTTCGTCAACTTCACGTTGCTTAATGGCTGAAAGGGCTAAACGAATTGTGCCAAGGCGCGGTTTGTCCTTGGCTTTCATCGCTAATTTTTGCTCTTCTTTGAGAGTGTCAATTAGAGCCATAACGTATTCCTTAGTTAGGAATTAGTTATTAGTACAGGCGAACGCGACGAGCGTTTTCGCGAGCAAGCTTCTTAGCGTGACGCTTTTGAGCTGCTGCTTTAGCGCGTTTGCGAACTGTAGTTGGTTTTTCGTAGTGCTCACGACGACGCACTTCAGAAAGGATACCTGCTTTTTCGCAAGAGCGCTTAAAACGACGTAGTGCAACGTCGAACGGTTCGTTTTCACGTACTTTAACTACTGGCATATGCCTTTCACCTCAGGGG
>NZ_ACZP01000011.1 GCF_000176175.1 Vibrio furnissii CIP 102972 | reverse complement strand
TGAGCCCCGGGCTTTCACATCTGACTTAACAAACCACCTGCATGCGCTTTACGCCCAGTAATTCCGATTAACGCTCGCACCCTCCGTATTACCGCGGCTGCTGGCACGGAGTTAGCCGGTGCTTCTTCTGCAGCTAACGTCAAAGAATACCGCTATTAACGATATCCCCTTCCTCACTGCTGAAAGTACTTTACAACCCGAAGGCCTTCTTCATACACGCGGCATGGCTGCATCAGGCTTGCGCCCATTGTGCAATATTCCCCACTGCTGCCTCCCGTAGGAGTCTGGACCGTGTCTCAGTTCCAGTGTGGCTGATCATCCTCTCAGACCAGCTAGGGATCGTCGCCTTGGTGAGCCCTTACCTCACCAACTAGCTAATCCCACCTGGGCATATCCTGACGCGAGAGGCCCGAAGGTCCCCCTCTTTGAGCCGAAGCTATCATGCGGTATTAGCCATCGTTTCCAATGGTTATCCCCCACATCAGGGCAATTTCCCAGGCATTACTCACCCGTCCGCCGCTCGCCGCCCAACAAATCCCCCGAAGGTTCAATGTTGTCGCTGCCGCTCGACTTGCATGTGTTAGGCCTGCCGCCAGCGTTCAATCTGAGCCATGATCAAACTCTTCAATTAAAGTTTTGGCTCAATGAATACTGATAACATTACTATGTAATGTTGAATTGACTGTGCTCGATACCGAAGTATCAAATTGGTCACTCAGTTCATTGATAAATCTTTTGCGATTATCATCAACGAGTGCCCACACAGATTGATAGGTTTATATTGTTAAAGAGCTTTTCCGCTATCGACTTTGCTTTCAAAGCACCGTCGCTAGGGGTGCGTATAATACGCTTAAATTTCTGAGAGTCAACAGTTATTTTTAAACTTTCTTAACTCTTCACCGTGAACCACTTTGTGATATTTGTCTCACTCCGTGTCGGTGAGGCGGCATTATAGGGAGGTCTGAAATTATGACAAGCACTTTTTTCAAATTAATTTTCGTTCGATTAAAAAGCCATCAACTCGCTGTTTATCGAATAAAATTCCAACATTTGAGGGGGGTCACAGCAATTGGTTGGAAAAAAACCAAGCATATACGTAAGATTCATGTGTCTATTTTGTTAATCGTAGACATGCATCTTATTTTTATCTGATAAGTAGTATTTCAATATGAACTCTAATAAATCGATGTTATGGATTATCGCGCTGGTCATTCTTGGCGCTGTTATTTTCTCTCAGGTATCGACTCACCCTTCGGTGAGTTTTGTTCTTGGTGTAGTGGCTGCAGCTATTATCTTTAAACTTTTTACTTCTACTTCTTCACCCAAGGAGTCTCAAGACGAGTCTTCGACTGCAACCAAAACATTGTATGTGGGTAACTTGCCTTATAAGGCGAATGAATCCCATGTGCGCGATCTGTTCGCACAGCATGGCGATGTGTTCGCGGTTCGCCTCATGAAGGACAAACGTACGGGTAAGCGTCGTGGGTTTGGTTTTGTGGTAATGGCCGCTGGTCATGCACAAACGGCCATCGATGCTTTAAATGAGAAGGATTATATGCAGCGTACATTGAAAGTGCGGATTGCCAATGATCCTAAGCACCCTGAAGAGGGAATGGACGAACAGGACTAAATCCTAGTTGTTCCAGCTTTTCATTCAGTGCGTCTTCCTCCCAGGGAGGCGCACTGGAGAAAATGCTGTGCGGATGCTCGTCTTGCATACTGCCCGTTTCTAAATGCAATAGATCTTGTACTCGTCTTGCAATCGCTTCCCCCGAATCCACCAGCATGACATCCTTGCCTAATACGGCCTGAATCTCTTCTTTGATGAGCGGGAAATGCGTGCAGCCCAATACCGCGACATCAATGTGCTGACGCAGTGGACTTAAGATACTCGCCAACTCTTCTAGATCGACCGCTTTACCACGCAGCTTCTCTTCGGCCATATCAACCAGACGTGTTGAGCCCAGCAGTTCGACATTTTTGTCAGAAGAGAAGTCACGAATCAGATCATGCGTGTACTGACGCGTAATCGTTGCTGGCGTCGCAATCAACCCCACAGCTTTATGCGCCAACATCGATGCCGGTTTAATCGCAGGCACAACGCCCACAACCGGAATGGCAAGTTTGGCGCGCAAACGAGGCAGCACGATGGTACTGGCGGTGTTGCACGCAATCACCACGATATCGAAACCTTGCTGAGCGACCAAATTCGTCACCAGCATATCGACGCGCTGCAGCAATGTCTCTTGCGCTAATTCACCGTAAGGATAAGCGGCGTTGTCAAACAGGTAGGTATAACTCACTTGCGGCAGACGCGTTTGTATCTCGCGGTACACGGATAAGCCGCCCACACCGGAATCAAAAATGAGTGCTTTATATTGAGGATGTTCAGACACGCAATACCCCGGTGGTTAGCATCGTTAGAATTCAAAACGCCCTGATCATACTCCCTCTTTACGAATAGGCAACTACTGCGCAATGGCCCCAAAGGACGCCTGATAACGCTGATGACAAAACCGCTCGCCACACTCGACCTGTGTCAACACGAGGTGAATCGGCTGACGAAAACCCGGCGCAAACGTCACCAACGTGTGGAATTCGCCATCTTCTCCGCACGGATCCACACGCTCCGGTAAGCTTTGGATAAACTGAGCGCTGTACCATTGCCCACAATATGAATCATCCAATGCGTGGCCATCAGTGGTGACCACCAGCGTTTGAATGCCACGCGCGAGTATTTCTTGCGCCAGTGCGAACGAATCCTCGCCCAGCAGCGGCAAAACGCATTCCCAGCCCGCAGGCTCGATATAGCTTTTGCGATACTCGGCAATGCCATTACAAAACATGTCACCAAACGCGACAGCTTGTACGCCCAATCCGCTCTGCTGAATCCCATTCACAATCAGAGATTGATACACCGGATTACTGGGAAACACTTCCGGTAATGCAATCTTGACCAAGGGCAATCCCAGCGCCTCGGCCTGCATCTCAACTACATTCAATGGCGTGGCCTGAAATGGCACTTCATCAGCCACATATGTGGTGAACAACCCCACCACTTCGTAGCGTGGGTCTTGTTGCAATCGCAACAGGGTCAGCGTTGAGTCTTTACCGGACGACCAGCTCACAATCACTTTTTTCATCTTTGCCTCTGGATAACAAAAGCCGCCCGAAGGCGGCTTGAGGTTAGAACTGGTACGTGGCGTTCAAGTAGTAAGCTCTTTCTGGTGAACGATACCCGACAGCCGTTTCATACTGTTCATTAAATAGGTTCTCAACACGGGTACGCACGACAAAAGTGTCACTCACCCAATACCCCACCGAGGCATCCCACAAATTCGTCCCGCCGATGTAATCGTCACCTGTCGTTTCTGTTTTTGGCAGATTCAGACGTTTACCGGTGTAGGTGTACGTGGTGTTCACTTCCACATCCCCAAACTGCGCCGATGCTATCCATTTATAGTTCTCTTTCGCACGACGCGCTAGCTGAACACCATTGTCGTCCTTGTGATCTTTAAACTCCGCCACTAACGTATGGTTGATTGGACCGGTATCGAAGTTAACGTCCATTTCGAGCCCTTTAATGCGGGCGTCCACGTTGTCCGAATACCAACTGCCGCTGGTGCTTTCATACCAAATAATCAAATTGTCGACTTTGTTGTCGTACGCTGAGATGTTCCAACGGGCAAATGAATACGCCCCCGAGACACCCACTTCCATATTCCGTGACTCTTCCGCTTCGAGATCAGGTGTGGTGGTGAGGTCCGTGTAGCTTGGCGCTTTATAAGCCGTACCGTACGATGCTCGCACACGATGATACTCACCCAGTTGATAGCCGGCGGCCACCGACCACGTCGTGTGACCATCATACTTGTCATGTTTGTCATGACGCACATTGGCTTCAAGCACCCAATCGCTGATAGTGAACTTTCCAGAGCCGAAAGCCCCTTTCGTGTCTCTGCTCTCCCCTGCCAATGCATGCGCAGAACCGTAATTCAGTGCATCATCGTCAAGCGATTCACGACGTGCATCAATCCCGCCCCCCAACTGAATGTAGTCATTCAACTGATAAAGGTTGGCCCATTGAATCTGAGTGAGATCGATATTCGCTCGCGTGCTGGCGTTGTCCTTGCCTTCACTCTGGCTGTAGTCCAGATTCTCTGTTTGTTGGTAATTGAGGGTGACGAGGCTCTTGAGTTTCGTGCCTTCATAGTTCAGTTGCCCGGTAAAACTCTGGTTATCGGAATAACCGTGGTACACACTACCTGAAGAGTTGTACTCCACATCACTGTCAAACCAACTGGCGGAGACATAACCGACCCAGCGGTCATTGAAGCGATGCTCGTAACCGCCCATCAGATTTTGGCTTTCATAGCCATAATCCACACCGGTCTGCGTGCTTTTAATGTCATAACCATCGGTTTTCTCAAAACCCGCCGCCAGTTGCAGATGTCCTTGTTCATTCACATCCGCTTTCGCCACCACATCGCCTTTGCGCGCTTGATGACTCCCGATACCCACCGTCACTTGTTTCAGGTTATTGCCACGATGGGAGCGAGTAATGATGTTGATGACACCACCCACAGCATCGGAGCCGTACATGGCAGCCCCCGGACCGCGGATCACTTCCAATCGTTCAACCAAACCGAGTGGGAAGCGGTTAATCGCCACGCCACCAGCTGCGGAATCAATACGTACACCGTCAACCAAGACCAGCACATGGCTGCTGTTCGTCCCGCGCATAAACACGGACGCGCTATGACCACGGCCACCATTCTGAGCGATTTCAACACCCGGAACGCGACGCAGCACTTCTGTGAGCGAGTTTGCTTGGTACTGTTCAATTTCCTGACGGCTGATCACCGTGGTTGCGGATAAAACGGAAGTTTGTTTTTGTTCAAATCGGTTTGCGGTCACCACCACCGTTTCGTCTGCGGAAGTGTCCTGAGCGAATGAAAAAGAGGCGTAAGGAAGCAGCGACGCCACTGCCACCGCTAGAAGGGATTTATTCATTATGTTGTCCTAAATCGCGTTAATCCTACTGAGCATGGCTTCGTGCCGCTTCTTCGCTCAGCCGCTGGCAGGTCTTCGGACTTGAGAGCACTGTCTCCTACTAACTCGACTTCCCGCGATCGCAGTGTCACTGAGTGTTCGTTCTCTCTTACCGCTGCGCGTCAGTTCTGGATTCCCACCAGATTCCCTTTTCAGTCATTTAGCCATCTAGGTAGCTAAATCACACCAGCTTGGCGCTGATAGTATTGAGCAATGAGTGAATTGTCTAGCTCGGTTTGGCATAAGCTATAGTTTTACAGATCCAATTCTCATCAAATCGGGCACAAAACTGGACAAGTGCGAGGGATTGAATAAAATCTGCGCTCTTTATTTGAATGCACCCAAAAGGTAAAACCATGGCGACTCTCGATGTAAACCCAAACCACTACCAAGCGCAGCTGGATGACAAGGTCACTCGCCTGACCGACATGTTCCAGGCTTATCAGGTTCCTGAGCTGGAAGTGTTTGAGTCGCCGCAGCAACATTACCGCATGCGCGCAGAGTTTCGCGTGTGGCACGATGGCGATGACATGTACTACATCATGTTTAACCCAGAGACGCGTGAAAAATACCGTGTGGATCAGTTCCCAGCAGCAAGCCGTTTGATCAACGATCTGATGCCGCTGCTAATGGATGCCATGAAAGGTGACGACACGCTACGCCGCAAACTGTTCCAAGTGGATTTTCTTTCGACGCTCAGCGGCGAAGTGCTGGTGTCACTGCTGTACCACCGTCAGTTGGATGACGCGTGGACTGCGGCAGCGAAAAAACTCAAACAGCGCCTGAATGATGAAGGGTTCAACCTCAACCTGATTGGCCGCGCGCGGAAAATGAAAATCGTCTTGGATCGCGACTTCGTGGTGGAAAAACTGCACGTCAACGGCCAACCATACATTTACCAGCAAGTGGAAAACAGCTTTACCCAACCGAACGGGAAAGTCGCGGAGAAAATGCTGGAATGGGCGGTGGATTGCACGCAAGAGAGCCAAGGCGACTTGCTAGAGCTGTACTGCGGCAACGGCAACTTCTCATTGGCCTTGGCGCAGAACTTCGACCGCGTACTGGCCACCGAACTGGCCAAGCCATCGGTGGAATCGGCGCAATACAACATCGCCGCCAATGCAATCGACAACGTGCAGATCATTCGCATGTCAGCTGAAGAATTTACTCAAGCGATGGAAGGCAAACGGGAATTCAACCGCCTCAAAGATGCTGGCGTAGATCTCAAGAGCTACAACTGCAACACCATTTTTGTCGATCCACCGCGCGCCGGCATGGACATCGACACCTGTAAGATGGTGCAAGGCTACGAACGCATTCTCTACATCTCATGCAACCCAGAAACACTCAAAGAAAACTTAGATGTTTTGTGTGAAACCCACCGCGTCACCCGTTTTGCACTATTCGATCAGTTCCCTTACACCCACCACATGGAAGCGGGCGTGATGCTAGAGCGCATTAAATAAGAGATTTAAAGGCTTTTAATTGTAGTAAAAACCACCCTGGGTACGGCTTGGGGTACGGGAAAAAAGCTCTTATTTGCAAAGTATAAGATGGGCTCTTAAATGCGCCCATCTTATATTTGTACACGTTGAGAGCGTCCTCATAAACTCAACTACTACTGACTATCAAGTACACTCTCAGTCGTGGTTATTTGCCTTGGCAAAACTGTTTAAAGACCAGATGTTACGACGACAGCTAAGATCTGCCTGAAATCCACGAATCGTCCGGAGTAGGTTCTAAATCCGGCCTAAAACGGTAGTACTTATGCGCACTACACCTAGAGTCTTATTACGTTTTAAATCATGAACCATAGATAGGAGAAGGCAGTTCAGGATATGCTCGAAAAATATGTAGAAACACCCTTTCAGTTATTACAGAAATTTCTTCCTCTTCATAATCCTCTACTGGTAGACCAGTCTTTTCGTCATAAAGAAAGTCATAAATTTGCTGTTTAACCGCATCACGCGCAGATTCTTTTTGTTGCCAGTTCGACACTTTCAAACGCTCAGCTTTAAGGGTTGCAAGTAGCGAGGTTGCCACTTTCTTGATAGTCACTATTTCTTTTGGTTTTAGGTTCGGTTTGCTCAACAGATCAAAAAGCACCAGAGACTCCTCGTCTAGACCTTCACGCAGAGCTCGTTTCTCCTCTCTCGACAATTCGTCATTCAGAATGAGCAGAGCTTCAAAGGTCTTTTCAATAACAACTCGATCCTTCTCTTGGTTGTATTCCTTCACCAGTTTTTCGTAGTGCTCTTGATAATCAGTTCTCAATGGATTCTGAAACATCAGTCTGGCCAATTTTTGCTCTACCGCATGCTTAAGGGTTTGTACCGTTGTGTTCTTGCGTTCCGAGCGAGCAAACTCTTGGCGTAGTCGCTCAAAGTCGATTTTACTAATATCAAAGATCTTGTCTGAGCTTGGAGCTTCTTCACCGATCTGATGGGAAGTATCAATACTGGCGTCAACAATTGTATGCAGCTCTTTCATGATATCCGTGATATCGGCTTTCTCTTTGTCAGCCTGCAAGCTCTTGTAAAGTATATTGATAGCGTCGCGGATATCTCGATAGCCATTGATCCCCGGTACATTGATACAAGATTTAAATCGATTGAAGACCTCTCGCGACATTACCTCAAATCGCTTTCTAGTCTCATCGTTTTGGTTAATAACCTCTTTAGCTTTGACAATAGCAGCATTGCGGGCGAAACCTGTCTCTGTGATTATCGTCTCTAGCTCAAATTCATGCTTGCGGAGAAACTCGACGACAAAGCTAACGGCCTCATTCAGATTATCAAGCAACTCTTCATTAGGTTTTGCTGGATCGGTTTCATCATTTTCGCCACCATGGCCTTCGTCACCTGTGCCCGCAAAAGTGGCTAGCGCTTTGCGCAAGTTCTTTAGAATTCCACAATAATCAACTATTAGACCGTTACTCTTCCCTTCAGCAACCCGATTAGCACGAGCAATCGCTTGCATTAACGTGTGTGCTTTTAGTGGCTTATCAAGATACAGAGTTGATAATGTTGGAACATCAAATCCCGTCAGCCACATGGCACAGACGATTGCCACTCTGAACGGATGCTCACTGGCTTTGAAGGCTTCTTCTATATCCAGACGAGAGCCGTCTTGTAATTCGAATCCAGTCTTCATTAGCTGACGGTGAGGTTTAATATCCAACCCCCACTTTTCAAACTTGGCAATTTCACCTTGCTCTTCACTGACAACTACCGCCATCAGTGTTTCTTTCATCCAGGCCAACTGGCGCTCACGCCACGCCAAGTCTTGCTCATCCGTTGCCTTAGAAAGACTGGCTTCCTTGGTTTTAATGTGTTCCTGCCAATAGAAATCAATTAACTTGTGCATGCGTACACAAGTGATTTTATCTAAGCAGACAAACATAGCCTTACCCGTTTCCCACCCGTTGGCGTAATGGGAAACAAAGTCTCGTGCTATCTGATCTAAACGGCTTGAAGATGTGATGATGTGATAATCACGCTTCAGTTCACGTTCTAATTTTTGCTGAACATCCACATCATCAACTTCCAATTCTTCAAGCTTTTCAGCAATACGCTCGTTGAGTCCCTTAGGGTCAGCCACACTGTGTTGGTTACCATCATCATCAGTAAAGACCAAATCCTCACCACGAGCGTCGTAATAAAGCGGAACTGTCGCTTTATCCTCAACAGCTCTTTGGAAGTCATAGGTTGAGATGTAATCACCGAAAAACTTCTTCGTAATTTCATCTTCTTTAAATAGCGGCGTCCCCGTAAAGCCAATGAAGCTGGCCTTCGGCAAGGCATTACGCATATTTAGCGCCAAGTCACCATATTGAGTGCGGTGAGCTTCATCGGTAATAATGATGATGTCATCGCGCTCTGAATACGGTTTTTTAGGATCGACTCTCTCGTTGAACTTCTGAATTAGAGTAAAGACAAATGCCTTTTGCTCACCGATAAGCGACTTCAGATCCTTCCCACTCTTAGCTCGACACGGGTCTTTATCGTTGTTGACCAGGCCACATCCGGCAAAAGTTTTATAGATTTGCGTGTCTAAATCTTCCCGATCGGTCAGAACTAGAAAGGTGTAGTTCCCCCCCAACTTTCGGTGCACCATTTGGGCAAAAAACACAATTGAATAGGATTTACCGGATCCTTGCGTATGCCAAAAAACGCCAAGCTTACCAAGACGTTCATTTCGATTAACAACAGCATCAACAGCACGGCAAACACCCAAATACTGGTGGTTTCGAGCAACAATTTTTATCAAACGGCCTGAGCTTTGATCAAACAACGTGAAGTTCTCAAAGATATCCATCAGGTTTGTCTTGGAGCAGGTACCTTTTAAAAGGGTTTCCATCTCCACAACACCTGGCTCTTCCTCGCTAAGACGCTTCCAATCATTAAAGTGCTCGAACTGACTTGAAACTGAACCAATTTTGGCATCAATACCATTCCCTAATACGATAAAGGCATTGTGATAGAAAAGGTGTGGGATGGTATCTTTGTAATCTGAAAGGTTTTGTTCGTATGCTGCTCGAATATCTTTGTGTACGTTTTTCAGCTCCATAAACAACAGTGGAATACCATTTACAAAACCGACCACATCAGCTCTTCGCCGATAGATCTCACCTTTCACCCAAAACTCACGAACAATCAAAAAGTGATTGTTTTCGTAGTTATCGAAATCAAACAAACGAAGGCTTTTTTTGACCCGAGCGCCTTTATCATTGGTGAAAGTAACGTCTACACCATTTTTGTGTAACGCGTACTTTTCTTTGTTTACACCAACAATATTGCGAGAGGTTGGAGCATCAACAACAATCCGCATGGCTTCTTGATAGGCCTCGGTGGGTAACCCTGGATTGAGCTCTATAAGCTTTTCACCAAGGTAGCGGGTAAGAACGACTTCCTGCTCTGAGGCTCTGCCAAGATCCCCTTCTTTACCCATCCGCTCGTGCAGCCCCATGAAAGACTCATCCCATTTCAATTCATTCAACAGATAGTCTGCAGTTACCTCTTGAACTAGGATATCTTCTGTCATGGGCATGGCTTTATCCTTTTAGTTGTTATTGATTACCTGATAGCGCACTGGCTTACTCAGCTTCTTCACTACACATTCTTCACTTGCTCTTTTCAGCCAATCATTGAGTTGTGATTTATGAAGCTCTGTCTGCTCGATGAGTTCTTCGAGCGTGATTGGAGAGCTGGCTAATCGATAGAGCTCACCCAAAAAGATATTATAAAAATCAACAGGGTGTGGCGCTATCGATTCATTAACATCTTCTGATTGTTCTTTTTCCGATGTTTGAGCGACTTCATCATTGTTGACATCCATCATTGAATTAGAAGCTGTCTCATTTTCAGTTTTCTCTTCTGTTTCTAGCTCATCAAATTTCCCAGGCAGGTCTGGAGTGGTGAAGAGATTGTGCTGCGTAGGCGTAGATACCAACGAATTCTGCTTATTTGGTTGTAGCATTGAGGCTATTTGAAGCATGGAAAGATCAGATTCAATCCAAGCGCCGCCTTTCTCCACCAAATCCGCATTTGCAGCATTGGTATCATTGGTTGGTTTAACCCACAAAGGTACCCAACCTTTCTTGAGGTTTTCCTCTGCACCATTTAAGGTACCACCTTTCTTTCCTGAGTGAATCACTAACGAACTTGAAGCCATACAATAGATGTACTTATTGCGAGCCATTGCATTACCAGCATTGAAGCCCGCCTCTGGATAAAATGGAGACACAAGTACAACGTTGTTTTCGAGCAAGCCCTTACGCCATTTGGCGCTGGTTGCCGCTTTGAGCAGGCTATCAGCCATCACACCAATCACTGAACCACCACGAAGCATAGCGCCCTGCATAGCCGCCTCATCTACACCTCTTGCACCACCAGATACGATAGCAATGCCTTCTGAGGCGGCTTTTACACCTAATTGTTCAGTAAAAGCAAGATCAGCAACGCTCGCATTTCTTGAGCCAATTACAGCCAAGCCACCAAAATTAAGTAATGACTTATTACCACAACCAAATAAAACTGGGGGAGAATCATTTTTTAACCTAAGCTTCAAACGCTTGGGATAATCAGGATCAGATCGGGTCACTAACCAAAGACCTGCACGTTGCCATTTTTCAACCGCCAAAGCCAGGCTGTGGCCTCTGCTTAACAAAGATTCGATACGTTCTATGCTAACTCGAGTATCGCGCCACCCATTCAGCAAAGGCCTAGGGTCTGAAACCAATAAATCAGCTGGCGTAATTGATTTATCTTTCAACCACAAAGCAAAACGTCCCCATTCTGCATTGGAGAGAGGCTTTACATCCTCAGTGTTTGCTTTCGAAAAATAACTCGTCAGCAACAATGTTGCCTGTGCTATTGGCGATAAATTCATGCGTCGTTCACCGAAGAAGAGGCCAAAGCAACGGGATATACATCACCACTGCCTGCTTGTTTTAGTAATGCTGCGATAACGGTCAGCGTCCATCCTGAATCTACAATATCATCAACAAGTAACATTGAGGTATTAGGAACGGGTTGAGTGATGGCAAACGCACCATCCAAATTACGACACTGATGGAATCGGTTCTGTTGACCTTTTTGAGGCTGATTGTTCTTCACTTTACTTACTGCGTCTATAAATGGCAGCTCAAGCCTAAGTGCCAGCTTACGTGCAAATTGAGGCACTAGCTCAGGATGGTTACGGGAAGGCACACAGCACACCCATTGCGGCATCGGGTTTGGATGCCAACGCTCCAAGATCATAGTCGCCATCGCTTCGACCAGTTCATCGCTAAACTCACCAGCGTGTTTTTGATCTGCTACCAATCTACCCCAGCCTGCATCACCCCATCGGGAAAGCACACGCCCCTCGTTCGCCCGAAGGTTCTGAGGAAGGTTGCCACGGAACCCATATTCCAAAAAGGCATTTGCAGCGACTTGTGCTCGAGGCTTTATAACCATCTCCGCATGTTTAAGGAATGTGGCCGCTTGATGGGCTAATGCAGGATTGACTGGAAGATTAATGACAGCTTTCCCAAGACAAGATGCGCACTTTCCGCAAGGGGTAGGGTCATTGTCATCCAACGCACGGCGAAGATAGGTCATTTTACAACCAGCAGCACCAAGGTAAGCCTGAACTTCTTGCCACTCTTGTTCTCGTTGAGACGTGAGGTGTTCGATACGCTCCCGATCCATGGTGAAATGAACAGCCGTCCTGCGCCATTGAGATTCCACTTTGATAACAGGCGCAGGGCTTTCAACACTCAGCAGCTTCAAGACCTTTTCAATCTGACCATGACGAAGGTTGGTTCTCTCTTCGATACGAGGAATCGACAACCCATCACTGGCCGCCAATACAGCAAGAATTTCATTAACCTGCGGCTCAGAAGGAAACGCTGATGAACGGAAAAACTCATGAATATCAGCATCTTCCGCTCCTGACATCAGTACACCAATCGCATGCTCAATGCCTCTCCCAGCACGACCAACCTGTTGGTAATAAGCCACAATAGATCCCGGAGCCTGATAATGGATAACAAAGCTCAGATCAGGTTTGTCGTAGCCCATCCCCAGTGCAGTCGTTGCAACAAGGGCCTTAATATCGTTTTGGAGAAGCATATTTTCGAGATGCTCACGATAGTCGTTGCTGTTTTCAAAGCCTTCAGCCTCAACACTACCATGGTAAGCACAAGCATTAATGCCGTTATCTTTAAGCCACTGTGCAACTTGTTCTGCATCACGCACCGTTAGTGTGTAGACAATCCCAGTCCCTTCTAGCGTAGGGATCACCTGCGCTAACCATGCCAAACGCGATGCCTGATCCGGCAGTACCATGGTTTGCAGCGCCAAGCTGTCGCGAGACAAAGGCCCTCTTTGGATTTGAATGTCACCCAGTTGTATTTGGATATCCTCCACCACACGGTTGTTTGCCGTTGCCGTTGTGCCCAAGACTGGCGTATTGGGCGGTAACTGACGCAGAATATTCACAATGCGGCGGTAATCAGGGCGGAAGTCGTGCCCCCAGTCTGAAATACAGTGCGCCTCGTCAATCACCATCAACGAGATGCGATCAGAAATAGGCTGAAGTACAGTTTCAATGAAGTTGTCGTTTGCCAGCCGCTCAGGGGAGATCAATAAACAATCGATCTGATTATTCAAAATGCGTTGCTTTACTGCTTCCCAATCCGCGGTATTGGTAGAGTTCATGGTTTCCGCAACAATACCTAGACGCTGTGCCGATTCTATCTGGTTGCGCATCAAAGCCAGCAAGGGAGAAACGATAATGGTTGGCCCCATACCGCGATCACGAAAAATTTTGGTGCTTATAAAATAAACCGAGCTTTTACCCCAGCCCGTGCGCTGAACAACCAGCAATTTCTGCCGATGATTGACCAAGGCATCTATCGCTTCCCACTGCCCATCTCGGAACTCAGCGGTAGGGTTTGCTAATGCAGTTTGTAATAGTTGTTGGGCCTGAACTCGGTTCATATTCTCTCCTTGAATTACACGGTCAATTCACCGCTCATCAGTTTGGGCAACAGTAAATCTCGGGCTTGAGCGAGTTTGATATTCTGAGTTCTAAGGATATTGATCTGCGTATAAGTATCTTGAACTTGCCTTTCGTACTGCTCTACAAGATTCTTTGTTGGCACTAGTGTGGACGACTCTTCAAACACACGTGCTGTAACTGCGGGATAAGCAGCTCCACCTGCTCGATTGGTTAAATAGCCAACATATTCATTGGTGGTTAAAGACTGATATAGAAAAAGTGGCGATACTTCTGTAGCAGAGATAACAGCAAACCCAGTTGAAGCAATCAATCGGTCATGTGGCTCCCATACCAAGGCATGAGAACGACGATTAGGCCTTACACATGACCATAAAATATCGCAATGCTGAACAATGCGCCTAGCCCTGCCAGGTGCATCGATAAACTCATACCAAGTTGTATCTGAAATACTATGAGTAGAGACACAAGAAATATCTATATATTCGATTTTCTCATCGAAACCCTTTTTCAAACTAGCCTGATTAACTTTTGCAATATCTGTTAACTGCATATTTTTCCACCCCTCAGGCAGGCCATCAACGATGTTGACCTGTTCATGCCCCGGGAAGCGCAGGTGAACGAACCATTCCTGATAAAGAAGGCGTGCAGATTCCTCCAAAAGCTGGATACGGCGGCGGTTGTTTTCAATGAGGTCGTCGTAAGGAGAGATGATTTTTTCAACGGCAACCTGAACATCATGGTCTTTGGTGCATTTTACTTTGCGTGCATGCAGATCATTACGATTAACTCCAGGCACGGCAGCCTTGTCACTCTGCATTCCCTTCAAAACTGATTGAAGAAAATAGTAAACAAATTTGGGCCTGTTTCCTTTAAAGTCTTGAACGTACAAAGAGGTATTTAACGGCCAGCACTCTCCTTCGACATAGTAAACCTCTCCCAAAGTGCCATATCGACCTGTTACAACAGCAGGACCCTCGACTTTAGCTGTATTGTGATATCCAGTTATGCCTGAAGAAGAAACAACAGGGACACTACCACTCTTTCGAGCGGAGTGAGGTAAGTCATACCCCCTTTTTAAAGTCAGTATGTCGCCAAGTTGACATTCAACCCAACTCATATCCCCAGCTCCTCAAAGTTGCATGTAATCTTCTGAGCCAACTCAATCGCTTCTGCGTTCAACCCTTGAAGCTCAATATGAATATCTCGCAGCGTTTCTTCGAAATCGAAGTCTTCATCCACCTCTTCAGTCGCAACCCCCACATAACGTCCTGGTGTCAAACTCCAGTCAGCGGCCTCAATATCTTTGATGTCCACTAACTTCACCAGCCCTTCTATGTCACGTAGCTTGCCTTCCGGGAAACGGCTTAGTAGCCAATGCGCCTGCTTATAGAAGTAACGCACCAGCTTGAGCTGCTCGATAGCCTGCTTGCGTGTTTCATCAGCAGACTTTTTCAGATTGTTACGACCACGGCCATTAAGCAAAGTGTTATCCCAAAGTTCGCTGTCTTTTGCACCATTGGCTTCAGCCAGCTCGATGACGCGAGTTGCCAGCTTATATGCCAAATCCAACTCTTTGATCAGATTCCGGCTTTGATCCGCCAGAGCTTTGAGGCTTTCGCCTTTGTCGATAAACGTGACCAGACCGCTAGCCTGATTAATGTCATCAGCACTCCAGCGTTTTTGTAAGCTTGAGGTTATCGCTTGCATTGCAGACCAGCTTTGTTCAGTCATCCCTTTGACATGCAGGAACTCGGCGTGAATATCCAAATCAACACCGGCTTTTTCCAACGAGGCCATAAATGGCGCAAAGGCTTTTTTTAACTTTTCCAACTCAGCGATAAAGTCAGGAACGTATTTGACGTCAGATCTTTCAATTTTCCCGCACTGCTGTGCTTCCAACAAACTACGCGAAATGTACTCTCGCACCAGTTCAATAAACCGCTTACCTTCATTGCGGTATAGCCAAACAATGGCGGTCAGGTTCTTTTGTTGCTCAGGGCTGAAATCATAAATCTTGCGCGTAACTTTTCGGTACACGTTACGTGCATCCAGCATCAATACTTTGTTTTTCAGGTTGGCAGGCTTGTTCTTATCTAAGAACCAAAGCTGGCAAGGCACACTCCGGGTATAAAAGAAGTTGCCACGAACATCGACCATGATGTCAACGTCACCCGTTTTCACCAATTGTTCACGCACCTTCGCTTCATCACGTCCGGCACTCGATGCCTGTGAAGACATCACAAAGCCTGCGCGTCCTGTGTCGTTCAGGTAGCTATAGAAATACTGAATCCACAAGTAGTTGGCATTGCTAACTTTTTTGTTTTTATTGACTCCCGGCAGTCCAAACGGCAAACGCGCTTGGTCTTTTTTGACTTTGTCAGCATCTACCTCATCAACGTTAAACGGTGGGTTAGCCATTACATAGTCCACGGTACCAAACAACCCTTCATGAGGGTCGTTGTAGTAAGTGATGGCGCTTTCACCACCTTCAACGTTGCCTTCTAAACCATGTACGGCCAAGTTCATTTTGGCGAGGCGGGTAGTTACACGGTTTTTCTCATGTCCGTAGAAGGTCAGTTCTTGCGGGTTCTGAGCGTTACGCTCCATAAAGTGGGCGCTTTGTACAAACATACCGCCCGAACCACAGGCTGGGTCAAAAATCTTACCATGATCAGGTTCCAACACATTAACCAGCAGTTGCACCAAAGAAACTGGTGTGAAGAATTCACCGCCATCGTGAGCACCTTGGTCGGCAAACTCAGTCAGGAAGTATTCGTAAATACGCCCAAAAATATCGCCGCTGGCTTGTTTCAGTTCTTCTGGGTTTAAAGTGCGCAGCAACACACCGAGAACATCGTTCGGGATATTGTTGTATTCCTGCTTCGGCAATTGGTCTTTGAGGTTTTTGTAATCTTTCTCAATGGATTCCATCGCCTGAATAATTGCTTCCGCACGCTTATCTGCATCGGTCAGAGCAATCAGGTAATCAAACTGAGCTTCTAGAGCGAGGAATATGGCACTCTTCTGTGAGAAATCTTCTTTGGTCAGTTCGCGTGTTTTACCACCACGACTTGGCAATTCAGCGATAATCTCTTCTTTGACCGCCAGATAACGACTATAAGCATGACGCAAAAAAATAAGCCCCATGACTGGGAGAAAGTATTCATTACTCGCCAGCTCAGAGTTAGCTCTGAGGTTATCGGCGGATTTCCAAAGTCGTTTTTCGATTGCTTCGATATTTTCTAGTTGTGCCATAAGGCCAAATCCTGATCATTCTTGGAGTAGCATTCAACAACTGATGGTGACCTTGGAGGCATTCCATCTCAAATACAGTCATTGAACAACATTTAAGACTGCGGGTAGTTTAACCCAGAATAGTAACCAGCTGATATTTAAAGCGGCGGTGATTTGCCAAAAAGGCGAGGATAATCTGAGTGGAATTTCGCTGGCATATCCGATATGTGTTGCCAGTAAGAGCACAGTGCATCGATTGTTTTCATATCAGCATGACCACAATCCAGCATAATTTTAAGTAACTCTAGTGTCGACATCACCTGCGCATCAAACACACGTGCCAATTCGCTCATGTCTTGATCATCGGTAACGACAGGAACACCAAGTTCAAGGGCGTAAGCAATATACCAAGCATCCACTCGAGAAGGACCGGACAGGTCAGTTTGGACATAATACCAGACGTACTCGAATGTATCTTTGATGGATTGCTTCTGCTTTCGGCTAATACTTGGAAAGTGTTTCCGGTTTTCAAGAAACTCGTAGTCTTCCGTCCAAGGAAACTTGCTTTGAAGTTTTCGGCCAGCTAGTTCTTGATTCAGTTCGGGTAAAATATACAAGCAGTACTGTTCGTCCCCAAAAGAGACGAACAACAGTGGTCTTATCGTTTTTGCCAATCGAAGGTAGGCGTTGGTATCTACTAGAATCTTGGATTGAGGCATCAGGTCAACTCTGTGTGGATACTCCGGGCATCAAGCAGTGGCATATCCAGCACAGTTTGCACAAATCCTGGTCCTTTGTTGTGTTCTTTTATGTAGGCTTTCAGAAGTTCAAATATTGGTGTTTCAAAACCTTCATTGACTAAGTCAATATAAGCTCTTGCTGTAGGGTTGCCTTGTTCATCAAGACCTGTAGGCTTAAGTAGAGCTTCGCTTAAGTTAGGATACTGTTGATTGAATTTCGTTACTGCAGCAAAAAATGAGTTACCCATATTTATCTCTGGGCACCCCATTCGAACCGCATATTTGTTGACTTGCTGAAGCACTGAGTTTGGCGAGATAACCTGTTTCTCGGCCAATTCTTTTAGTCTATTTATTTTTGCTGAAGGAGTAGCTACTGCAACTAGTTCCTTGTAAGCCTGTTCTGCCAATTCTGCCGGGTATAATAAGCAACCAGCAAATGCATCAGCAAAATCTTCAGCCTCATCGCCTTCCAATCCGGGAGACATGCAATGTCCCAACTCATGCGCCATCCAAAACTTGAAATCATGAATATTGGTATCAAGATTCAGATAAACCCAAGTACTTTGAGAATCAGGTAAGTAGATATGGATAGCGTTCTCATGGCGTTGCTTTGTACCCCATAAAACAGGAATGACAACCGCCTGTAATTCACTGAAACGGCGAATCAGATGTTTGAAGTCAATCTTATCCGTCGGCCCAACATTGATGTCTTCCCGCACCTTTGCCGCTACTTTGTGTAAATAGTCATAGTCACAATTTGGCGACTTAAGCACAGGAGGCATTTCAAACGTATCAAAAGGAAGGTAAGGCACAAGATGACGTAAAAAACGTCCCATCTCCTGAGCTTTCTCTACATGATGACTTTTTGTTTTTGCTGAGCCCTTTTTACGAAAGGCTACTTTGGGAGTATTAAGCTCTTGTTTGATAACAAGTTGATCAAACGTCAAACCCAGCAGCTTACCAAGCTGGAGTAGCTTGTTCGGGCGTGGGAATGACTTGGCATTTAGCCACTGCGAAACTGCTTCTTTGGATACAGCAAGGCCTTCTGCCACAGCGGTCTGTGTCAGTCCTTTCTTTTGCATCGCTTCAGTAGCGTTTTCTATATTAAGTACTTTTTGCATGTGGTGAGTATATGACCAGGTCAAGTTTTGTCAAGTTAAGAGATCTTGTTCAGATTCTACTTGTTGCTAAGTCATAAACCTCAATCCAAAAATCTTCAGGCATATGTCATCAATGTGAATACCCATCATTGATTCCGACAGGAGCCTGAAATGAATACCAAAACTCCCGATTACCAAAAGCAGCAACGCTATCAGGAAAATGAAATCCTAGAGCATGCGGCGGAGATACTGGCTACACGCTACGTGCGTGGTGATGCCCTAACCAATCCTGATGCCACCAAAGAGTATGTGCGCTGCAAGCTAGGCTGCTATGAGCGTGAAGTCTTTACCTTATTGCTGCTGGATAACCAAAACCGACTGATTGAGTTTAAAGAGCTGTTTCAGGGAACGGTGGATGCTGCTAGCGTCTACCCGCGAGAAGTGGTGAAAGCAGTGTTAGAAGTGAATGCCGCAGCGGTGATATTTGCCCATAACCATCCATCCGGTGATTCAACGCCGTCTCAAGCCGATAGACGCATAACCGAAAGACTCAAAGACGCTTTAGCGCTGGTGGATGTTCGCGTGCTTGACCATATCGTGACAGGAGATACCTGCACCTCGTTTGCTGAAAGGGGGTGGTTATGATTGAGCGACATTATGGTGAGCTTTCTATTGATGATGCTTTACATGCGTCATTGGAAGCACTTTTGAATCGATACACCATCTCGGACAATGCGGAGCGACTCGTATTGAACTGCCGTCAGATGAGTTACTACCGACACCGACAAGGTTTGCATCCGATAGAGATACAGCTTAAACGTGAGTCTGCCTCTAGCCCTTGGCTGGTGGTGTTCTTTGCCAGCTTCTCTTATCCCGATGACAACAGCACAACCGTTGAGCCTGAGTTGTACTTTCACCTTGCTAATCGCTGGTGCTATCAACCCGATGCGGGGAGCACGGATTTATCCCACCCAGAGGTACAAGAGCTGCTCTCGGTATGGATGAAAGCCTTTGCTCGTCACCTTTCCAGAAACGTTTTCGATGATGTGCAACTGACGATGGTCGGCACGTTCCAATAACTCTCACTCTCTCATTTCTTATTTGAATCCTGAAACAAGGAGGACTCACTATGTCCAAATTAACCTTTACAGCATCATTACTACCTGTGTCAAAGAAACTGCATAAGCTGTTAAGTGAACAGCTCACCGCTCATTTTCTGAGCAATGAAGCACTGACCACTAGCCGTTATCTGGTGTTTAACTTTCGCGATAAAAGTTACAGCGCGGAAGAAGGCGGGTTCCATCCGGTTGAGATGGCGATTTGCCAAACTTCAACAGGGGAATGGAGCGTTGAGTACATCACTGACTTTGCTTATATGGGCAACTACTATCCAGAGCTAGAGCGCAACTTGGATTTTGATTTTCGGGTTGGGCAGTTCTTTGTGGCCTATCGTGGCTGGCTACCGATGCAAGGTAGCCGTGATGCGAAAGAGCTGTATCGGCTATGGGAGAATAACTTTCTTGCCTATGTCGATATGGACTCCTACAACGAGATAGCCGTTACCCCGCAATAACTCATGACTTCCCTTCTTCTACAAACCATCAAACTTGTCACTGCCCTCATTACGTTGTTCTCTCTTTCCCCGTTCTTCGGTGCCATTGGAGCCTTATCTACTTTAGGGTTTCTGGTGGTGCTGTTGATTGGGTTATTGGCAGCCATTGCCGAGCTCAGTGATAAGCATAAGCCTCGTTAATGTTAATCGGCTCACGCTTTGGTGATGCCGATTGATGCTGTTTTCACCGTTGGACATTATGTGTCTGACCCACCTCTATTCTCCCGACATTAAATGTCCGACTCCGGTGTGGAGCTTTGATGTATTGAGAGCGTAGTCATGAGCAATAAAACCAGCATTGAAGGGTTATCCGCTTTGCTGCACACGCTGATGCTTATTCCTCAACATCGATGGATCACCGTTAGGGAGTTGCAGCAGCAGTTAGCCCTACTCGATATTCACCGCACCACGCGCAGCATTAAACGCTACCTCGATGACATCATTGTGGAAGTGTTTAACGTGGAGTGTGATTCGATGAGCATGCCCCATGTTTATCGTAAAACCTCAGAGCAATTACTGAAGCTCAACAAGCAGGAAATGCTCTATTGGCAACTGACCAACAAGTACTTACTACCGCTGGTTCCTGATGCACTGAATTATGGTCAAGGGTCCTCCTCGGAGAGAGACAAACCTTTACCACACAAGGGTTCAGCACATTCAAAAGAACAAGCATGGTTAGCAAAAGTACATGTGTATTTGCCCACAATTCGCGAGTGGAGTGACGAGCAACGGCAAGTGTTGAATGCGGTACACACGGCATTACTGCACAACCGTATGCTCAAGATATCGAGCCAAGTATTGCAGCAAGAGAAGGCGCTCATTGAGCCAATGGGACTCTCGGTTCAGTGTGACGCGCTCTTGCTGCTCTTTCGATTATCCGGTCAACACACGATACGTACCCTAGCCTTGCCTTTGATTGATGAGGCCAGTGTATCGACGTTTTCTTTTACCTATCCGACTGATTTCAACCTTGAACGGTTCATGCGTGAACACGATGGAATCAGTGCGTCCTGAATTTCACTCACCGATAAGGAGAGCACCGTTATGACATTAACCAACACCCTACTCCGATACGCCGCTATGACCATCCTGTTTATCGGGCTCACCGCTTGTGGCGACCAAGAAGAGACTCAAGCAGCAACAGCAGATATTGAAGTGTCGATATCGACTAACTCGCATTGGGGAACATTGGTTTTTGACCTGCAAGCCATCACCGACAGCACCGTAATTAGCAATGTGGTGATTAACCGTGGCAACTGCCGATTACCCGCAGGCACAACCTCGGAGCTATCAAGAAACGTTTCATTGAAGTTCGGTCAAACCTACACCGGATACAGCAACAACTGCACCGTAGACAGCGTGAAAGAAATCGAAGTCACCTCCAGCGCTGGCACCTTTGTCTACACCTTCTAACTTTCAATTCCCAAATAACACACTCAACCAACTCTTAAGGATCAACTATGAATAAGTCATCTCTACTTATCACTACAGCGTTAGCTTTCTCTGCCTCTTCCGCCTTTGCTGGTGGTACACTGGGCGGTAATCCATCCGCAGATTCGGGAGCCGTCAACGTTAGTGTAGGCAAATGTACTCAATACAAAATGGATGTGAAAACGGCGCAACAGGCAGGTAAAGACGTAGCGAGCATCACCGTTCCTGAAGGCTGTGAAGCAGTCAAAGAAAAGTAATACCTACCACCAGCGACGGTAAAAAATGACAATGGGGAGCAATTACGCTCCCCATTCTTAACCAATCGTGTATTACAGGTGCCACGCGACGCTACGTGAATACCAACTACCTATTTATTTTCGTAGCGCGTCATAGCTTTTAAATTAAACCTGAATTGCTATTCCAGTTTGTCTTTGGCCAAACTGTCATATTGAATATTTGTCAACTCTGACTCCAAGTAGTCATCACTCATAAGTTTAATAAAATGGTTCTGAGATATTTTTGTCTTTAAGACAAACTTATCCCCTGCGTCATTGAGTTTTAGTAGTTTTGACAGGTATTTGTGTTTCTGTGCAAAAGCGATGATGTCGTTGTTTGCTACTGCTCCCATTACTGGCGAGTTGCGGGCAACCTTTGCTAGTTTACGAGAAAACGCCATATCCTCGCCTTCTACCCGTTCGACTAGCGGTGCAGTATCTTCGATCAACGCCATATCTGTGAGTTTTGCTACGCATTTGGCGGCTGTGTCTTTGATTACATCGTGGAACCCAAGATATGACTCCAGCGTTTTAACATTTTCAACGTAATAATCGTTATCAAGCTTAAGAAATACGAAATTGGGATCTATCTTCAGGATGTTTGATTCAAGTTCAGACAATCTATTATTTGATTTGAACAGATTCAATGCACCTTGTTCAGCTTTGAGTACTGACACTGTGTACTGATGCTTGTAGAGTGTAATTGTTTCGTTGTTTCGCCCCGTCAGTACAACGATTATTGCACTGATATCATCAAAATCCCCGTCCCCGACTTGGTACTTATCAGGTGCATTAACTCTTAGTTGTAAGGCTTGTTCTAACAGGTCAAATTCAAGTGGCTTGTCGTCAAAGTCAAACTTATAAAGAGCGTTTTTCCTTTCATCAGCGTCCGATAATAGAGGCATCGACAATGATTCATTTTCCACGATCCCAGTCTTTAACTTTGAGACCATGCTCGTTTTTAAGCGGACCAGTGCAGCATTATCAACATCCGAATCTCTAATGTTTGCTTCGTCATCAACAAAGAACATTTTGATACCAATGCAATCATCAACAATTGCCCTCACCTTGTTTTTGAACTGTTCAACTGTCATTCGACCTTCCTTGCAAAACAAACACTGTTAGATAAGAACTTGAAATTTACTTGGTCACCTTCACTCAACTCACTCGTTGAAATAATGACCATATTTTTATACTGAGTGCCTCTACAACTCACGTCAGTTTTAAATAACTTGTAACCCAATAAAGCCAGTGTTGGGTTAGCATAATATTTATCGGTTTTGATGAAAATTAATCCAATAACTGCCAAAAGTAAGAAGTAAGCAATCGTCTTTCTTGTCTCATCAAAAGTAAAACCAATGAATGGCAGGATATAAGTTGCTAAAAACACCAAGTGCTCATAGCTCTCACTGCTGGACTTCTCGATCTTCATGACATCAAGAGAGCCACCTTTCACTTCATTCTCAAACCGAAAATAGAAATACACACCTGCAACCAACCCCAGCAGCGACAAGATGCTAGAAAAGTTTTTCTTTGCAATGTCTGCAAATGCACTGAAGCCAACAAATTCGCAATTCTCGCCAAAACAGTACGGAACATCTACAGTCAAAAATATAATAAAAACAAATAAAACCAGTAGTGAAAGTATGTACAACCCGATTTTATCCAAGGTATTTGAAAGATCCATCCTCACCACCCTAATTACTGTCTATAAATACAGTATACATATTCCTGAACGATCTTTCATAAAGATACTTCTGAAACCCAATAAAGGTTTCTCTGATTGCTGCTGGTGAACCAAATACCTCAACAGCATCGCCAATGGTGTTGTATTTGAGTTCTATCAGGTTGCGCATCTTGCTGGGCGATAGTTGAATCGCCACTGAAATGGTAGACACTTACTAGCATTACAAAAATTAGGCCTACAATCCAGTACCAAGCAGAGCTGGTTAAGTTATGCGAAACAAGGTATGGGGAAAAACTTGCTAAGAGAGCGGTTAGTCTAATGCCAACTCTTGCTTCCTCATCGCATCCACCTTCAGATATATGTTATCTACAAAAACGCAAATAACAGGTAATAGCGGCTTGTTAGATTGAGCCTACAAACCGCATTATTACATCAATCGATATCACTTCTAGCAGCATCAACTGCTAACGAATCCGCTATCTCATTCCCTCTGACACCAGAATGAGCTTTGACTTTAAGTACCTCGACATACTTTCTAGAACGCAGTTCATCGACTTGTTTCCAGAGTTGCCGATGCTTAACCGGCTTCTTATTCGCTTTACGCCACCCTCGGTCTTTCCAGTCATCAAGCCAAATGTTGAAACCTTTAACACAGTAATCATTATCTGAATAGATAACATCACCATCTTCGGCATACTCCAGCCCTTCGATAAATGCCAGTAACTCCAGCTCCGCACAATCCGTCTCTCGGTCAATGGTGATGCTCTCTTCATGGACTATCTCATTGTCTTCATCCATCACCACCAGCCCGATACCACCTCTCATACAGACGTGTTGATTGTTTGGTGCAGCGCCGTCTACGTAAATTGAATAACTCATTTTTTATCTCTCTCTAATTGCAAAAAGGGCGCATGACTTTGCTTAGCCAGCGCCCCGTTGATGTTTGTGTTACTGAAAGGATTCTTGGTTGTCTCGCATACTCAGACGCGATTCCATCCATTCCTCGATTTCACTTTCTACCCAAGCTACCGCTCGTCCACCGAGTGGCACACTCTTAGGAAAGTCGGTTTCATCTGCCATGAACTTGTAGATAGTTGAACGGCCTAGCCCTGTAAGTGACATCACTTCTTTTAGTCGTAGAAATCTCATGGGAATTGTCTCCTCTTGTATATACCCATGTGATAAGCCGCAACTGTAAAAAAATGCAGTCGGCCTACTCCAAGCTAGAGCCAAAGCAGTACACCGTCTCGCTCCACGCTTCAGCAAGACTACTCATCCGTTTATAGACGCAGTTCTTTATGTCAGTATCTGTGCTCTTACAGCGTGTACCCAAGCTATAGTTCCCTCGGTCGTTCAGTTGGACCATTGAGCGCTCATTGCCTTTGTAGTGCTTTTTCATCGCTTCTCCCCAAGCAGTTTTCAGATGCCCCACAATTTCGTTACGCTTGTCCATGGAAATAACATCACCAAAATGCTGTTTATAATCAGTAAACAACATCACTTGATAATGGTGCGAACGGCTATCCGCTCGCTTACGCCACACGTAATGCAACGAATTGGTGTTCAGCTTCTCTTTCAGGATTTCAAAGTAGTCCTTAAGGGTACTGAGATTGGTGTCTTGATGATCTTTAGGCAGGTATAAGTCCAAACGTGTAGTGAGAACGATGTCAAACTGACTGAGTGCCTGTTCAAAGACATCGACCATCGAGGTCAGTGCTGACTCGTATAACCCCTTGTCGCTGTAATACAGCGGGTAATCTTCAAAAGTTCTATCAAGGGTAATGCTTGGGAGGTAAGTTCTATTTGCCATGAGTAATGCCTTTTTGTGTGTGAATGACATAGGCATTGCTCGCGTTGTATTTTTTTAAGGTCAGTCGTGACTGCAACCAAAGCTCTTATTTCGGTGATCGTTCAAGTTGGCAATGGGCTTCGCGAGACGACTGATTCGATAGAAGAACTCGTTTAACTGTAACGGGAACACTTCAGCGTCTGACAACAGCTCAAAACCTTCATTCGTAGGAGAGTAGGCTAATCCAGAGCATGGTTGGCTGTAATTAGCTTCAACCACCCTATCCCATGTCTTCCTCACTTTTTTGTAGAGAAAACGCCCCCAACCCTCTCGACCAGTACCTAAGTTTTGAAAGAGATCCCTATCAAAGAGCAAGATAAGATGATGGTGGTGCTGGCTGGTGGATTCATTCGCCTTCGTCCAGATATAGCGAATGACCGTTTGCTGGTATTGATAAGTTCTGTCGGTGTATTTGTCCTTACAGAGTGCATTAGTCTCCGATTCCAAAATACGAAAGAACTGGGCAAACACCATTAGGTAATCTCCCTCAAAGTCACTCGGTAGGTTTAGGTTGATGTGAACAGCAAAGATTCTTGGGTATTGGTTTAGTGCTTCAGTCAGTACTCGGTCTATCCCCTCTAGGTATTCGAGGACGAGACCATCCTCAAAGTAGTAGAGTGGTTTCCCATTGAAGGTTCTGTCATGAGTGATGGTGTGGACTCTTTGATGAGCTACGTTGAGTTGATGAGTCATGATTGGTTCCTGTGGTTTGTTGTGATTCCCACAGGAACTGTTTCCAACGTAATTTTTAAGGGGATTAAGAGCTAGTAGCGAAGTTTCTCATAGTCCCTCCGTATACCTTTGAATTAGGTTTCGCGAAATAGCACACCCTTTTGAATAGCTCATTCTTCGATTGTTCAATATCCGATGCTTTCAGGTTTAAGCGATACACACCATTCTTGCAGAAATGGACCAATGCTGGTTTCTCCTGTTTGATAGCGCTGCACCATGCTTGCTTAATCAAGTCGGCTAGAGAGCCATCTGACGCCCCAACATCCCCGAGTTGATAATAGATATCTTTATTCAAGAAAATAGCCACATGGTAGTGGTACTGCTCAGAGGTATTCTTCTCTTTTGCCCAGATGTAACTGGTCTTGTTCTTTAAACCCCTTCCCCAGCTTTTCTCTTTACGTTTTATATCTACGTCCAATTTGGCATTTAGGGATTTGAAGAATCGAGTGATGACTTTCGAATCTGCATCATCGAAATCTTCGGGTAAGTGTAGGTCTATCCGAAAGACGGATAGCCTAGGGTGATACTTCAATGCTTTCTCTATCAATTGAGAAATCTTGTAGAGGTGAAACTTACGATAGAAGAATCGTTGCTTTCGTTTCGTTGGTTGAGGTAGGTCGTAGTTGTTGAACTTGTCTTCAGATGTGTACTGGTGATTCATGGTGTTGTTATCCCTATTCGTGTGTCTCTCATACACACAGGGAGTAACGTAAGTTTTAGTAGTTGGTAGTTATGTATATTACCTATACCAACAACGATACATCACGGTGTTGTGAACACAGTGTCACAAATAACACGCTTACATTAGCTCACTTACTCTTTCCTCTTCTTCAAAAACAGTTAACCAACTGAAAAAAGAAATATTCCCCTTTACGTCACTCGAACATTATCATGAAAAAACCATTGCAAAAATGTCTAGAACAAAGCGACAGACCCTGTAATTACTAGATTTAGAACTAACGCCGTTCATAATCAAAGTATAATTTAGGAACTTTTTTACTACAAAAAACCATCAGAAACACCACATATTAAACTCATTAAAATTGACATTAAATCATTTAAAAAACTTCATTAAAACTACAATTTTGATACAGTAAGTCATCAAATAGACATCGATAAATCATCATGAATAAAACAGAAAAAGAACTTGCTGATAAGGGATTGTTTAGAGCAAACAACATCCGATACTTAAGATTTTATGCTGCTTATATTTCCGCCCATGCAGACATACGCTTCACATTTCAAAGCCAAGATAAAGAAGAGTTACAGCGTAAAATTAAGTTGGCACTAGATAATCAACGTAATGACCTAGAGCCTAAGATTGAAGATATGAACAAACAGGCTTTAAAGTCATTACTAGCTGATCGTTCATTCGCTTGGATAGATAAAAAAGAGGATAGAATTGTTTACTTTGCTTGGTCGTTACTAAGATTTGTCTCAACTATCTCAGATGACTTAGATGTCCATAAGCGAGGATTTGACTACGCCTTTGGAACGCCATACTGTAAAAACAATTTACATAATGAAGAGACAAATCCGTATAAAAAATCAGGCTTAAATCAGTTACCATTAAGCCGAATTGAAGCTCATGAGCTTATCTATGAGTTCTTTGACCAATGGCAAGCTAATACGTTAGCTAAAGATAGGTTGATGTCGCTTCTAAAGGAAAAATGGTTATACATAGCTAACGAGCTACGCCCCGACTATTCATGGATAGATCCGAAGAATAAGAAGCAAAACATATGGATTTACAACTACATAAAATCAAAGCTTGAGTTTTTACCTCATCTAACACCGCCAATATCGACAGCACAGTATTACAATACGAATATCGCGTTATTAGATACATTATTTACATGTAGAAATGGGGCAGTAAGAAGAGAAAAGCCTCTTCCACGAGAATTAGAGTTGTCACCACTACGTACATTCAACTTACTTTCTAATGAAGTTATGTACACAATGATGAAAGCATGGAAGCAAAAGCAGTATCGAGAAAAGACCGGACGCGCATCAGCTAAATCTTAATCAAGCTATACACAATTCGAACAGACACCGCTCCATAAAGAGCGGTTAATCTGACCGTAAAGAAAAGACTAAATTAGGCCATCTTAGCAGAGGGTAACGGGTGGACGTTCGCTTCCATTAGCGATTGCAACTTGTTACCCCATGCCTCCAGAACCTTCAACTGCTCATCGATATAATCATGATGGTTATAGACTCTGAGCATACCAGGCAGCTGGTGGCCGACTGTCTTTTCAATCGCTACGATATCTAACCCCATTTCACTACAACGACTGATAAAGGTACGACGCAAGTCATGAGGTGAAAAGCGCTCAAAGTCGCTAGGTAGATTACGTTTGATCAATGCCCGTACAGCCGCAGGTTCTTGCACTCTATCGACCATTAGTTGGGGCCATACCAACTTCCACTTACTTGGCACACTGTCACGCTGCTCGTTTAGAAGTGCAAGCAAGTAGCCACTTAAAGGCACTTTACGTGCGTCTTGGCTTTTAGTGTGCCGCTCTTCTGAGCTGGCTGGTAGTAGCCAAATTCCCTCATCAAAATCTAACTCACTCCAACGCATTTCCAGTACGGCACTAATACGCTGTCCACAACCAAGTAAGAACTGCATTAAACGGATGTTCGAGGGATCTGTACGCCATGACGGCATACTCGTTAACAGAATCTTTAACTCTGAAAAGCTTAAATTACGTTTTGTGACTTTAGAGCCGCCACCAACGTCTTTTGCTTTCAGTTGGGGTGCAGGATGAGTATCGAGCATATTTAGCGCTAGGGCATGGTTAATCACTTGGTTGATGATTTTATGGCAAACTCCAATGGCCCCCGCCATACGCTTACCGTCTTTATCAACCTTAGCATCAAAGACCCTATTAAGGTCATATATGCTTAAATCTGCCAATTTGATGTTACCGAGAACTGGCTTGATATCTCGATTGTAAATGGTCCTCGACTGGTCACCCCGTAGCTGTTTTGATAGCCGTTTCTCATCAAAGCTAATAAACGCATCATCAAAGGTTTTCGCTTCATCTTGCGCTCGTTTCTCTATATCTAGTTCAACCTTTGGGTTCTTACCATTCTCCAACCAACTTCGATAACGGCCAGCTTCCTTTCGCGCCTGATCCAATGTCATCCCGCGCTCTGGTTTGATCTTAATGTATCGACCCATAGAGATTTTTTCGTGTTTCTTCCCTACTTGAAAACGAAAGATCCAAGTCATTGTGCCTGTTGGACGAACTCGAATGTTCAATCCTTCGACCTTCTTATCGGGGATCGAGTATTCCTTATCCTGTGGCTTCAATGCTTGCAACGTTGCATTGGTACTGATTCGTTTCGTCATCGTTGGAAAACCTCTGCATTTCTGGGTACGGCTCTGGGTACGGCGTGGGGTACGGGAAACACCGAGTTTCTATTGTAAGGCTTTGGACTCCAACGGACAATAAGATCACAAAAAACACTACAAATCATCACGTTACAATTAAAATATATAACTCTGTAGACTTTGACGGACCAAAGATTCTATTTACCCACCATATGGAAGCGGGTGTGCTGCTGGAACGCAAAGCGTAAGCATAAAAAAACGAGCCTCATGGCTCGTTTTTTGTGTCCGTTTCCACCTACGAGGTGCGGCCCAGATACCCCAGCTTGCGACCGATCCACACCAGCAGCAACAGAGCGACCACAATCGCAAAGAAGTTCGAGCCCGAATCTGGATACTGCGCTTTGATAAACGCATTGTGACCAAACGCGCCCACAAAGAAACACGCCAAGCCCACCAAAGGAATATCCTCTGAAACGGGATGACGCAGATACTCTTGGTACAGCGCCTGCACGGACAACACCAATGCGATCAATGGAAAAATAGAAAAATAGACCTCACTCATGGTCATCCACGACAAAATAGCGTCGCCACACATACCAGCCACCAGTGCCAGCACCAGCGTTTTACGTTCAGAACCGTGATCGGTTTTGCTGTTTTCCTTCGTCATTAATCTATTCCACCTTTGAGTCGATTACGTTCACGTTCTTTGCGATACCAGAACGCCCCCTTGGCGACCATTCGCAACTGCATGATCAGACGTTCCGATAACTCTTCCCGTGAACGTCGGTCTAAATCCAGCGCTTCTGCGCCTGAAGTAAATACCAAGATAACGGAGGCTTCCGCCTGCGTGACCGCTTCTTCGCGGTTCATACCAGTATTCACCAAGTATTCGGTCAGTTCGGCCGAAAAGTGCTGCATCTCGCGCGCCACAGCGGTCCGAAACGCCAAAGACGTTCCAGAACGTTCACGCAGGAGCAAGCGAAACACGTTGGGACTGCTTTCGATAAACTCCATGAAGGTTTCGACCGAAGTGCGAATCACGCTGCCCTCTTTGACGATGCGTTGACGCGCCTGACGCATCAGTTGACGCAGCAACAAGCCGCCTTCATCCACCATGGTTAAACCCAACTCGTCCATGTCTTTAAAATGCCGATAGAACGATGTCGGGGCAATCCCCGCTTCACGGGCGACTTCCCGCAAGCTTAAATTAGAAAAACTGCGATCAGCGCTCAATTGGCTGAAGGCGGCATCAATCAGTGAACGACGCGTTTTCTCTTTTTGTTGTGCACGAATACCCGTAGATTTCATACTGCGTAAGTTCTCTGCCTGGTCCCATAATGGCCCATACTATAACGCGAATGTGAAACTTGTCTAAGTGGCAAAGCATGTCCGTTTGAGCCAGCAGACAATTTATCCTGCCGTGTGGTTCCCTGTTGCTCGCGCAGCCACCCGGCCAGTACGAGTGTGCAACACCGAATATTTCTTGCGATGACGTGATCCCCTGCACTCTCTGATGGGAACACGATTTACCGACTCGTGGAATCAGTTAAAATCTCGCTACAGCAATGTTAAGCGAAAATAACAAGGAAATCCTTATGGCACAGAACAACCACTTTGACGTCATCGTAATCGGCAGCGGCCCCGGCGGAGAAGGTGCCGCGATGGGGCTCAGCAAAGCGGGAATGAATGTCGCCATTATTGAAAAAGAGAGTGGCGTCGGCGGCGGATGCACGCACTGGGGCACCATTCCCTCCAAAGCCCTGCGTCATGCGGTCAGCCGGATCATCGAATTCAACAGCAATCCGCTATTTTGTAAGAACAACACCAGCTTGCACGCCACCTTCTCAACCATTCTGAGCCACGCCAAAACGGTGATCGACAAACAAACACGCTTGCGCCAAGGGTTTTACGATCGCAACCAATGCTCACTGATTTTCGGCACCGCCAAATTTGTTGACGCCCACACCGTGGCGGTCACCAAAAGCGATAACACGATTGATCTCTACACCGCCGATAAGTTTGTGATTGCCACCGGCTCTCGCCCTTACCGCCCAAATGATGTCGACTTCAACCACGCACGCGTCTACGACAGCGACTCGATTCTCAACCTGAAACACGACCCGCGCCACATCATCATATACGGCGCAGGCGTGATTGGCTGTGAATACGCCTCGATTTTCCGAGGCCTAGGCGTGAAAACCGACCTCATTAATACCCGCGACCGCTTACTGGCGTTTCTGGACAACGAAATCTCCGACGCCTTGTCGTACCATTTCTGGAACAACGGCGTGATCATCCGCAATGACGAGACCTACGAGAAAATCGAAGGCACAGAAGATGGCGTCATTGTGCACCTGAAATCCGGTAAGAAGATGAAAGCCGATTGCCTGCTTTACGCCAACGGCCGAACCGGGAACACCGATAAGCTCAATCTGGAAGTGGTTGGCCTGTCACAGGATTCACGCGGCCAGCTCACCGTCAACACCAACTACCAGACCGAGGTGGACCACATTTACGCCGTTGGTGATGTGATTGGTTACCCAAGCCTTGCCAGCGCGGCGTACGATCAGGGGCGCTTTACCGCGCAAGCGATCGCCAAAGGCAACGCAACCAACCAACTGATTGCCGACATTCCAACCGGCATCTACACCATTCCGGAAATCAGCTCGGTTGGTCGTACCGAGCAAGAGCTGACGGCCGCGAAAGTGCCGTACGAAGTGGGCCGCTCGTCCTTCAAACATCTGGCGCGCGCACAGATTTCCGGCAAAGACGTTGGCAGCCTGAAAATCCTGTTTCACCGCGACACCAAAGAGATTCTCGGCATTCACTGTTTTGGGGAGCGCGCAGCAGAAATCATTCACATCGGTCAGGCGATCATGGAACAAAAAGGCGCAGCCAACACCATTGAGTACTTCGTGAACACGACCTTCAACTATCCGACGATGGCGGAAGCGTACCGCGTGGCCGCGTTGAACGGGTTGAATCGCTTGTTCTAACACAGCGCCTAAAGCAAAAAACGCAGCTCAAGGCTGCGTTTTTTGATTGAATGCGATCAGGCGAGAAACGTTCCTTTCCGCCACTGACGCATCAGCACGACGCCCAAACTGAAACCGCGCATCGCCATAAAGCTCAGCATCGCCAACCACAACGCATGATTTCCCAAGAAGGCAAAGCCGTAGAACACCACAAAAAAAGTACTCGCAGCCACAAACATGCTGTTGCGCATTTCACGCCCTTTGGTGGCACCGATGAAAATGCCGTCCAACAAAAAGCACCACATGGACGTCAGCGGCATCGCCACCAGCCACGGTAAATACACTTGCGCCGTTTGCTGCACCGTCGGAATGTCGGTGATCAGCCGGATCAGCGCCGATCCATACCCACCAAACGCCAGTGTCAACAGCAAACAGATCACCACACTCCAGAACGCACTGCCAATCATCGCCGCTTTCAGTTGCGCTTCACTTTTCGCGCCAATCGCTTTCCCCACCATGGCTTCCATCGCGTAGGCAAACCCGTCCATGCCATAAGAAATCATCATCAGAAAGCTCATCAAGACCGCATTGGCGGCCACGGTTTGATCGCCAAACGCTGCGCCCTGAAACGTCATAAAACTGAATGCCGCCTGCAGGCACAGTGAGCGCAAAAAGATATCGCGGTTAAGCGCGACAAAACGGCTGAGCCCCTGCGTGGATTCACGCAGCAAGGCCAAAGGAGAGGGCAACTGATGTTGCAGCCAATAGCGCCACACACACCATAAACCAAAACTCATGCCTGAATAATCGGCGATCACCGACGCCAATGCTGCCCCTTCGACTTTCCAGCCCAACCCGAGCACAAACAGCAAATCCAACGCAATATTGACCACGTTGGTGATGATCACCATCCACATCGGCGCACGTGAGTTTTGCGTCCCGAGTAGCCAACCGAGCAACACAAAGTTCGCCAGTGATGCGGGGGCACTCCAAGCGCGAATGATAAAATACTGCTGCGCGTAATGTTTCACTTCGGCACTGGCAGCGCTCAAACCAAACACCCCATCAGCAATGATGCGATGCAGCAGTAAAAAGATCACCGCAAACCCCAACGCCATCAACATGCCTTGCAGCCAGACGCGCGCCAACCCCACGCGGTTGTCAGCCCCCAAGGCTTGCGCGGTTAAACCGGTGGTCGACATACGTAAAAAACCCAGCAGCCAGAAGGTCACGCTAATGACGGTGCCACCCAGCGCCACCCCGCCCAAATACCAAGCGTGCTCAAGATGCCCGATCACGGCAGCATCAACCAAGCCCAACAGCGGGATGGTGATGTTCGAGAGCACCATGGGAATCGCCAGCCACAACACCTGTCGATGCATGGCTGGATTGGAAAGCGTCTGAAAAAGAAATTGCACGGAGTCACCCTCAAGTCATTGAGAGCAAAGTGTATCGAAGATGGCGAACCACGGCTATGGTTTGCGCGGCAGGCTTACCAGCGGGCGTACACCACCACAGGGGTATAACGCTGCTTGAGCGCGCCGATTTTGCTGATGAGGCGATGCCAGAACTTCCAACGCCCGCAATGCCGATCCAGTGGAGAATGCGTGCTCACCGAGCGCGCCCACGGCAGGCAATCCAACACCGCTTCACCCGCATGCGCAAAGCCATGTTGATACTGACCCGATCCCATGTTTTGCCCCAAACGAGTCGCCGTGCGATCGCCCGCTAGCACCAAGCAAGCACTGGCATTGACGAAGTTCAGCCCCAACGCGCGAATAAAACGCGACACCTGCGTGCGGTCCCCATCAAGCAGTGCATGCTCACACACAATGAGCACCGGCGCGTATTCCGGCACCGGCAAGCGATCAAGCCAAGATAAATCGGTCACACTGCCGCAGCTGTGTTGATAACGTTCACTGCTGTGAAACAGTTTTTGACGCCACAATAAGTTTTCCGTGACATCCAATTCCAGCCAGTGACAGCGGCCATTGTCAACGCGATAAAAACGCGTATCTAGCCCCGCACCAACGTTCACAATCCAGCCATCCGGATGCGCTTCCAGAAAACTGCGAACTTGTTGATCGCACAGTTGGGTCAACGTGACGTGCAGAAGTTGTTTTTGATCGATGTCGCCAGAGAGACATTCCGGCGCAAGAAGACAGCGCTGACACGCAGACGCAGCAATGGGGTCGTACACTAAACCGTTATCCACCAAGCTTTCGCGACTGCGCAACCACAACGGCTGCATCAAATTCGCAGGGATCGGATAACGTCTTGTTGAGGGGGAACGGGTTGAGCGCATTATCATCTTCCTTACATCGCACAAAGAAGATGATAATGAATATCAATTAGATTGACAAGTTATTGAGAATGACTCTCAGGAAAATCCTACATCCAGTCAGTATTGCGAATGATGCCAACCGCAATGCCTTCGATGGTCAGATCCTGACAAGTGAGATCCACTTCGATCGGTGAAAACGCTTCATTTTCAGCATGCAACAGCACTTTCGCGCCTTTGCGTTCCAAACGTTTTACGGTGACGTCATCTTCCACGCGGGCCACGACCACTTGGCCGTTGTGCACATCTTGGGTTTTGTGCACCGCCAGCAAATCGCCATCCATGATGCCGATATTTTTCATACTCTCGCCATGAACGCGCAGTAGGAAATCCGCTTGTGGGCGGAACATGCCCGGATCAACCTGATAGTGCGCTTCGACATGCTCTTGAGCGAGAATCGGTTCACCCGCCGCCACACGACCAATCAGGGGCAAGCCTGCATCGTCTGCGTTGTCGTTCGCCGCTTCCACCAGAATACGAATCCCACGAGAGGCACCCGGTACGATTTCAATCACTTGTTTACGTGCCAGAGCTTTCAAATGCTCTTCCGCCGCATTGGCAGAACGGAAACCCAGCTCACGTGCAATTTCAGCACGAGTGGGTGGCATTCCGGTTTCATCGATCTTGCTTCGAATCAGATCGAACACTTCTTGTTGGCGTGGCGTCAACGGCTTCATAAGTCACCTGTCTTTTTATACAGTTGCCTGTGAGTATATCCAGTATTTGGTGAAATGCAAACCAATTGCTCGTTTTTTATATCAACGGGTTAGATAAACAGAGCCTCGACCCACACGTAGCCGCAAATAGCCATGGCGACAAACACCGCCGCCGAGCCCATGTCTTTGGCGCGCCCCGCCAATTCGTGTTGCTCTGAACCAATGCGATCCACCACCGCTTCCACAGCACTGTTGAGCAGCTCCACCACCATCACCAACAGCACGGTGCCAATCATCAGCATGCGTTCTAATTGCGTGACATCCAGCCACACCGCCAATGGAATGAGCACACCGGCGAGAATGGCTTCTTCGCGAAAAGCGGCTTCGTGTTTTAATGCCGCACACAGGCCTTGGTATGAATAGCGTGTCGCTTTGATGACGCGTTTAATTCCTTGAGGATTTTTTTGCTGCACGTGTGTTTCCCGTTCTGGACATTTCACGCAGAAATGACGCTTTGGTAATCATTAAAATTAAAAGGTTCGACCAGTTTCTGGTATGCTTGCTGCTCAAAAAAAGACACCGATTGACGTGTATCGCATTTTTCATGCTCTCTGTTTCTTATGAAAAACACGCTGCACGTCAGTTTCTGTATGTATTCTTGAGGCCTTGAACTCTTATGTCTTCTGGACACTCATTTTCGCGTTCCTTGTTGAAATTACCACTGTCTGTTCTGGTAAAAGGTACGGTCATTCCATCCAATCCGATCGATGATCTCGAGATTGATATTAACAAGCCGATCGTCTATGCACTACCCTTTCGCTCCAATGTCGACCTGTTGACGCTGCAAACGCATGCGTTACAAGCCGGCCTGCCGGATCCGTTAGAACCGCTGACCATTCATGGTCACACGCTGAAACGTTACGTGTTCATCTCGTCGCGCCCCACGCTGCTGCAAGATGACAATCAGGTGCCGACCGATTCTATCGCCACATTCAGCGAAATGCTCAGCCTGCATCAAGAAGATTCGGAGTTGGATGTGCAGGTCATTCCTGCCACCGTCCTGTGGGGACGCAAACCGGGCAAAGAAGGTCGGGAACGTCCATATTTGCAAGCCTTGAATGGCCCGCAAAAAGCCAAAGCGGTCTTTGCCGCCGGACGGGACTGTTTGGTGCGCTTTAGCCCCGTGGTCTCGCTGCGTTATATGGCCGACTCGCACGGCACCGATGCCTCGATTGCTCACAAGCTGGCACGTGTGGCGCGCATTCACTTCTCACGTCAGAAGCTGGCGGCGTCTGGGCCAAACCTGCCACAACGCCACCAGTTGTTCCAACGCTTGATGAACTCCCCAGCGATCGAAAAAGCGATTGCTGATGAAGCGGCCGCGAAGAACATCTCGCTGGAGAAAGCGCGCAAAGAAGCGCACGACATGCTTGATGAAATCGCCGCAGACTTCTCTTACTCGTTGGTGCGCAAAGGCGATCGCATTCTGGGTTGGTTGTGGAACCGTATCTATCAAGGCTTGAACATCAATAACGCCGCGACGGTGCGCCGTCTGGCACAAGATGGTCACGAGATTGTGTATGTGCCCTGTCATCGCAGCCACATGGATTACCTGTTGCTGTCGTACGTGTTGTATCACGAAGGCATGGTGCCCCCGCACATTGCGGCAGGCATTAACCTCAACTTCTTCCCGGCCGGACCGATTTTCCGCCGTGGTGGCGCATTCTTTATTCGTCGCAGCTTTAAAGGCAACAAACTCTATTCGACCATCTTCCGCGAGTATCTGGCTGAGCTGTTTGCCAAAGGCTACTCGGTGGAGTACTTCAGTGAAGGGGGCCGCTCACGCACAGGTCGCCTGCTGCAAGCCAAAACCGGCATGCTGGCGATGACCATTCAAGCCATGTTGCGCGGTCTCAACCGCCCGGTCACGCTGGTGCCCGTGTACATCGGCTATGAACATGTGATGGAAGTGGGCACTTACGCCAAAGAGCTGCGCGGTAAACGCAAAGAGAAAGAGAATGCCAGCCTGGTGCTGCGCACCATTCGTAAACTGCGCAACTTCGGTCAAGGCTACGTGAACTTTGGTGAGCCGATTCCATTGAACCAGTTCTTGAATGAGCAAGTGCCCGAGTGGACGCAAGACATCGATGCCATGGGCGCCAGCAAACCCCAGTGGATGACACCGGTGGTGAACAAGCTCGCAACGAAGATGATGACGCACATTAACGATGCGGCCGCCGCCAATGCCATGACCCTATGTGCGACGGCGCTTTTGGCATCGCGTCAACGCGCGCTGGCCCGTGACAATCTGGTGAAGCAGATCGATTGCTACCTGCAATTGCTGCGCAACGTGCCCTATTCCAACACCTATACCGTGCCAAGCGACAGCGCGGAAAGTTTGGTGCAACACGCCGAATCTCTGGATAAGTTTGTGGTGGAAACCGACACCATGGGCGACATCATTTCGCTCGATCGCAATCAATCGATTCTGATGACCTACTATCGCAACAACATCATTCACCTGCTGGCGCTGCCATCACTGATTGCGCAGATGCTGATCCGTCAGCAACAAATGCCGGTGGAACAGATTCAGACCTGTGTTGCGAAGGTGTACCCGTTCCTCAAACAAGAGCTGTTCCTCAGCCATGATGAAACGCAACTCGATGAGGTGGTGATGCATTATCTCGCCGAGCTGCAACGCCAACAATTGGTCACGCTGGACGATGGCATTGCCACCATCAACCAAGCGCAGACACAGGTGCTGATGCTGCTGGGTCGTACCATCTCTGAAACGCTGCAACGCTACGCGATCACACTCAACCTGTTGGTGGCTAATCCTGAGCTGGGTAAATCCGATCTGGAAAGCAAGAGCCAAGAAATTGCGCAGCGTCTGGGTCGACTGCACGGCATCAACGCCCCCGAGTTTTTCGACAAAGGCGTGTTCTCATCGATGTTTGTCACGCTCAAACAGCAAGGTTACCTCGACAGCGATGGCAACTGCCACCTCGACCAGACCAAGCACTTCTCGCGCATGCTCTACACCATGCTTTACCCTGAAGTGCGCCTGACCATTCAGGAAAGTATCTGTCAGGTGGAATAATTCCCCGCAGACACACAAAAGGCATCCCGCGGGATGCCTTTTTTCTTGCTCATACGTGAGTCACGTCGATACCAAACACCGCGGCCACGCTTAGAGGAAAGAGATAAACATCCCCAAAGCGATCGCCATCCCGACGTAGTTGTTGTTGAGGAACGCCTGAAAACACGGCATGCGATCGCGATGGCGAATCAGATGCTGTTGATACACAAACAAACCGCTGGCCGCCAACAATCCCCAGTAATAACTGGCGCCCAGTTGGAAGCTGTACCCAAGCGCAATCAGCATCGCGATGGTCAGCAGTTGCAACACACCGATGATCAGTTTATCGAAGCGGCCAAACAGAATCGCGGTCGATTTCACCCCGATCAGCAGATCGTCATCACGGTCGACCATGGCGTATTGCGTGTCGTAGGCCACCGTCCACAGCACGTTGATCACAAACAGATACCACGCCACCAACGGCAATTCACCCGATTGCGCCGCCCACGCCATCGGAATCGACCAGCTAAACGCCAAGCCAAGAAAGAATTGTGGCAGGTGCGTATAGCGCTTCATAAACGGGTAGATGAACGCCAGAATCAGCCCGGCAAACGACAGTTTGATCGTCAGCGGGTTCATGGTCAGCACCAAGAGAAACGACAGCAGCGACAGCAGCACAAACAGCGTAAAGGCTTCACGCGCCGTCACTTTGCCCGCAGGCAGCGGACGCTGCGCGGTCCGTTTGACGTGGCCGTCGACTTTGCGATCGGCAAAATCATTGATCACGCACCCCGCCGAACGCATGGCAAATACCCCAATCACAAACACCACCAACACGTTGAAATCCGGCATGCCTCGCGCGGCTAAAATCAATGCCCAAATGGTCGGCCACAACAGCAGCAATGAGCCAATCGGACGATCCATGCGCGTTAACTGCCAATAGGCGCGGGCTTTTGCAGTATTCATCTACACTCTCTCCTTAGAGTAAATCAGTGAGTCTGGCAGAAACAGTTCTGCCACCAACATGGGTTTGTCGTTCATCCACAAGCGGGAGCGGCGTGCCATCAGCGGGCCGTGCGCGGTGTGCGCCCAGCCAACCTGCAAAGCGTCACGTTTCGCATTGTCAGAGCTAAACACCGTCAAGCCCAGCGGAATCTCGCCTTGTTGGGTGAAATCGTGGGATTGATCCTGCAGTGAAGAGCGTGGAATCAATGTGCTGCCTAACACCCAAGGCACCTCATCTCCCAATAGAACCACCTGACGTAAGAGGCAATCTTCGTGTGCCAATAGACCAATTTCATCCGCCTGAAGCGCGTCGTGACTCATCACTTGGTTACGCAACAAATTGACACGAAAATGCTGACAATGTTGTGCCATCAAATGTGATAATGAGCCCTGCTCTAACAACCAAATTTTGGCGTTTTCATCAGGATACCGGAAATGGTCTGGCTGCTGCCATGTGACCTGGCGCAAAGCCGTCAAATAAAGCGAAGTTGTTTGATTCATACTAGTATTCAATATGACGTTTGATCGTCATACAATAAGGCCCAACTGGGGAGACATCCCTGAACTTTCGAACCCTATCAAGCATTTTGTTTACAATTAGATGCGCTATTGTAACAAGACTCGGGCGTTTCGAGTATCGTGAACCGTAGAAAGAATTGACAGAAATATGCTTAAACGTTATCTAGTCCAAACAATGCTGGCTCTCGGCTTGCTTCTTCCGTGCGTGGCTCATGCCGAGGAAAACGAAGCACCGAAGTTTGCCTATTTCACCCTAGAACCCGATCTGACCACCAACTTTTATACCAAAGGCAAAAAGCTCGGCTACATTCAGGTACGTATCGACATTATGGTGGCCAGCAGCACAGACCTGCCCTTGATTGAAACGCATCAGCCACTGATTCGTGATGCGGTGGTCGAATTGCTCGGCAAACAGACGGAAGACACCATCAAGTCGTTGGCCGGACGCGAAGATTTACGCAAAACCTTGGTCGAGCAGCTCAATAATATTCTGCTGACAGAAACCGGGCGACGCGTCATCGCAGACTTACTGTTCACCAAGTACATTTATCAGTAAGCACCACGCCCCATCGGTGCGACAGCGATACAAAAAAGCGGCTCATCAGCCGCTTTTTTGATGCGTTAGTCCTGCGCAGTTTTGGACTGAAAACGTCCGGCATCATGCAAACCGAGCACCACGCCGGTCACCAATCCTGCTAAGTGCGCCGTATTGGCAATCGCCATAAAGGGTTGCACATACCCCAACACCAACCAAACCAGCATGAAACCGATCAGCGGTTTGGGCATGCCAAGGCCCACATGCGGCGCGCGCGCACCAAGCATCCACAGGTAGCCGACCAGCGCATACACCACACCCGACAGACCACCAAAATTGGCCCCTTCGACCCAATATTGGCCAGCGCCCGACAGCGCAGCCGAGATCAAAAACACTTGCAGTAACTTGCCACTGCCGAGGCGCTTTTCGATGTCGCCCCCCAGTTGCCACCACCACAACAGGTTGAACACAATGTGGATCACCGAGAAATGCAGCAGCGCATGCGTAAACCAACGCCATAGCTGCCATTGCTGGCCCGCGTGCGCCGGAAAGTGCAGCGCGCCAAAAATCTGATTGCCCAACCCCACATAGGCCAGCACGAAGATCACCGCGCACACCGCCATCACCAACAGGGTCAACGGGCCCGCTTTCGCGCGCACCATCGCCATCATGCTGGGCGAACGGTAATGGAATTGAGATTGACGGGATTCGGCCATCGTCCACGACGCGGCCTGATATTTAGCATCATGTGGATGGTGCAAAAACTGCTTTAATTCCGCTTCCGCTTCCACTTGGTGCTGATCGTCGACCAACCACAACGCAAACTGATTCCCCCCTTCCGGCATCATCTGAATTTCAATCTGGCGCGAGGCCATGTAATCGATGAAGGCTTGCGCCACGCGCGGGTTATTCAGGGCAATCAGTCTAATCATAAGTCAGCTCGCTTCGACAGGCAGGTTGGCACGATGCCAGGCTTCAAAACCACCATCGACACTATACACCTGTTCAAAGCCCTGGTTAACCAGGTATTGCGCCGCGCCTTGGCTGCTGATGCCGTGGTAACACATCACCAGCACCGGTTGATCAAATTCGACTTGTTCCATGAAAGAGACGATCGTGTCATTGGTCAGGTGATATGCCGTTTGGGCATGCGCCACAGCAAACGACTGCGGATCACGAATGTCGACGAGCTGGGCATTGTGTTGTTCGATGAGTGCTTGCGCACCCGCCACATCGATGTGCTGAAATTGGTCCATGTTGAGTTCTCATTTGGGCATTATTTTACAGCACACAGTGTAACCTATCCCACGCTGAACAAGTACACGGGCGGAGTAAGGTTATCCACCAGCGATCAAATTCTCATCATTTGTGGATAATTCTGTGGATTGCGTTGATAAAGTGGTTTGATTGAAATCGATCCACAACATCTTGTGATGATCCTGATTTAGTTGTGTGTAAAGAGAAACATATCCCCAAATAGAAAACAGCGTTCAAGCCTTGATTTACCCCGCTTGATGACAGTCAGTAAATAATTTTTTCACAGAGTTATCCACAGAAGCGACTTGACTTCGGATCGCCCCTGTCGATCAAGCATAAAAAAACCGAGATCCAGAGATCTCGGTTTTTCATCAATACGTCAGACTTACGGAGGGTGGTTAGAATTCGCCAACCGCGTCTTTCAGTTTCTTCATCGCATTCTTTTCTAGCTGACGAATACGCTCAGCAGAGACGTTGTACATTTCAGCCAACTCTTGCAGCGTGGCTTTCTGGTCGTCTAACCAACGTGAACGCACAATGTGTTGGCTACGTTCATCCAAACTCGACAGCGCAAGCGCCAAGCGTTGGTTGGTGTGCGCTTCCCAGTTCTGGGCTTCGACGTTTTCCGCTAAATCCGATTGCTTGTCTTCCAAGTACAACACCGGCGCGGTATACGCGTTCGGGTTGTCGTCATCGTCGTTCGACATTTCAAACGTCGCATCTTGGGCGGCCAAGCGCGATTCCATTTCACGCACTTCGGACGGTTCAACGCCCAGCTCGCGTGCCACGGTTTCGACCTCGCCGTTATTGAACCAACCCAGACGCTTTTTCGATTTACGCAGGTTGAAGAACAACTTACGTTGCGCCTTGGTGGTGGCAATTTTCACGATGCGCCAGTTACGCAGCACGTACTCGTGAATTTCTGCTTTGATCCAGTGCACCGCAAAAGACACCAGTCGTACACCCACCTCTGGGTTGAAGCGTTTCACCGCTTTCATCAAACCGATATTGCCTTCCTGCACCAGATCGGCCATTGGCAGACCGTAGCCGGAGTACCCACGAGCAACATGAACAACAAATCGAAGGTGCGACAGGATCAACCCTTTCGCGGCTTCAATATCACCTGAGTAATGTAATCGCTCAGCCATTTCACGCTCTTCTTCAGCGGTCAGCATAGGGTAGCTGTTCACTGAACGGATGTAGCTGTCTAAGCTGTCCTGTGAAACGAGAGCCATTGGATACGCTTGGTTAGTCATTCAAATCCTCATCAATCTCTGATCTGGAGTAAGTTTTAACCCATCAATCTTGAACCCAAAATGAACAGGTTTCAAGACTCGATTGGTCATTATGCACAAACTGTCGGTGGTGACAAGTCACGCCGCCACGCGGATTGAGCACTGTGGGTTAAGACCCACAACGCTTACACAGGTTCAATTTCTTTTAAATGTCGACGCGCGGAGACGCGTGCCGCAATGCAGCCTAAAAATGTGCCCAACATCAGCAGCAACAGTGATTCATCCCAGCCAAGGCCAATCAAACGAAAACGGCTGTCGTACAACTTCGCCAACTCTTCGACAGCGCCATTGAGTAGCACCGTGATGAGTGCCGTCAGCAACCATGCCGCCAACGCCCCCAACAACCCAAACCACATGCCCGAATACAAGTACGGACGCAGAATGTAGCTGTCGGTCGCACCAATCAGCTTCATGGTTTGAATTTCATCTTTATTGGCCTGCACATTAAAGCGCAGCGTGTTGCCGACAATCAGAAACACCGAGGCCAGCATCAGCAGCGATAAACTCACCACCACCACACTGGCCAAGTTGCGAATCGCATCCAACCGCGCCAGCCAATCTTCGTCGAGGCGCACATCGGTGACGTCCTCTTCGCCTTGAATGGCGCGCGCAATCGCTTTGATCTGCTCTTTGTCGTCAATGCCCGGGCTAATCACCAACACCCCCGGCAGTGCATATTCATCCAGCAAGCTGATCGCTTGGTCAAATCCGGCGTACTGGCTTAAATCGTCCAGCCCTTGTTGGGGCGAAATGTAATCGACCACCGCCACATCGCTGCGACTTTCAATCTGGTCTTTGAGCACCATGATCCGCGGCTCCGGCGTGCCCTCTTTCATATACACACTGATTTGCGACGGGCTGGCCACGTTGTCGGCCACCGACGCGATATTTTTACTCAGCAAGTACATGCAGGCCGGCAGAGACAATGCCATCGAAATCACCGCCAGCGTCAACACATTGCCCAGCGGGCGCTGCCACAAGGCCGAAAACGATGCCTTGGCCTGCTTGATGTGCATGGTGAGGAAGCCGTCCGTTTTTGCCCGCTTGTTGTCGCGCGCTTTAGCTGGCTTCTTGGCGTTGGGTTTAATGGCCATAATCTTCGACCTCACTCAAAAATCCCTGATTCAGTTCCATGTGACGGTACTGCGGACGCGAGTTGACTAAATTGATGTCGTGCGTCGCCAGCAAAATACTCACGCCCGCCCGGTTAAACTCTTCAAACAGGCGCAAAATGCGATTCGACAATTCTGGGTCGAGGTTTCCGGTCGGTTCGTCAGCCAGCAGCAGTGTGGGGCGATTGACCACCGCACGCGCGATGCCGACTCGCTGTTGCTCACCACCAGAAAGTTGCGTGGGCAAACAGCGGGCTTTGTCCAGCAAACCGGTTTTATCTAGTGCTGCCGATACACGACGTTTGATGTCGTTTTCTGAAATCGATTCGATGCGCATCGGCAACGCCACATTTTCAAATACCGTGCGATCCATCAGCAAACGATGATCTTGGAACACGATGCCGATGTTGCGGCGCAGAAAAGGAATGTCTTTGGCGGGAATTCGCGTGATGTCGTGACCATTGAAGCTGATCTTGCCATCGGTCGGACGTTCAATTGCACAAATGAGTTTCAGCAGCGTACTTTTCCCCGCCCCGGAGTGACCGCCTAAAAAGGCCATTTCGCCACGGCGCAAATGAAAGTCGACTTTTTGTAGTGCTTGGCGTCCGCCGCGGTAGGCTTTACTGACTTGTTGGAACTTGATCACGTATCCTTCCCCTGTTGACCGTTAACCCCAGCCAGACGCAATACGATACGTCTGGCTGTGTGGCAGATTCAATTACTCGTCGCGACTAAACAGCGCGTCGATAAATTCCTGCGTTGCAAATGGACGCAGATCGTCAATGCCTTCACCGACACCGATGTAACGAATTGGAATTTGGAACTGATCGGCAATCGCAAAAATCACGCCGCCTTTGGCGGTGCCATCGAGTTTGGTCAGCGTGATCCCGGTCAGCGGCGCCACGTCGCTAAACAGCTTCGCTTGGCTGATGGCATTCTGGCCGGTACCCGCATCAAGCGTCAGCATGATTTCGTGCGGCGCTGAATCGTCGATCTTCTTCATCACGCGCACGATTTTGCGCAGCTCTTCCATCAGGTTCGCTTTATTTTGCAAACGGCCAGCGGTATCGGCGATCACCACATCCACACCACGCGCTTTTGCCGCTTCAATCGCATCGTAAATCACCGAAGCACTATCGGCGCCCGTGTGCTGCGCAATCACAGGGACGTTGTTGCGCTCGCCCCAAATTTGCAGTTGCTCGACCGCTGCGGCGCGGAACGTATCACCCGCCGCCAGCATCACTTTCTTGCCTTCGGCTTGGAACTGTTTAGCCAGCTTACCGATGGTGGTGGTTTTACCCACACCGTTCACGCCCACCATCAGGATCACGAATGGCGTTTTACTGCTATCGATCACCAGCGGCTGCTCAACTGTCGACAGAATCTCGGCCATCTCGTCTTTGAGCACACCATACAAGGCTTCGCCGTCACGCAGTTGCTGACGCGATGATTTTTCGGTCAGGCTGGCGATGATTTTGAGTGTGGTGTCCATCCCGACATCGGCCACCAACAGTTGTTCTTCCAACTCTTCAAACAAGTCGTCGTCAATTTTCTTGCCTTTAAACAAGCCAAAGAAACCGGCGCCGATGTTGGCTTTGGTGCGACTTAGGCTACGTTTCAGGCGCGCAAAAAAGCTTTCGGTGGGTTTTTCTTGTTCTTGCACACGTTCCGGCTGCGTGGTGGCTGGTATTACTTCGTCAACCGCGACCTCGGTTGCAACGTCTGTTTCTGCTTCTGCTTCTGCTTCTGCTTCTGCTTCTGCTTCTGCTTCTGCTTCTGCTTCTGCTTCTGCTAAGGCAGTCTCGGGTTCCGCGACAGGCTCTTCAACCGGGTTCTGTTGTTCGTCTTGTTCTGTATCGGTTGTTGGTTTCTGGCTCTGTTCTTCATCACCAAAGCCAAGCCATGACAGTAAGCCACGCTTCTTCTTTTCCGTCATCTGGGGATATCCTGGATTGATTTAACTCACACACCGAAGCCGATTGCGCCCTGCACGCCGTTGAGCAAGCGAGGGATGAACCATAAGGCCACATCAACGGGACTTGGGTGTGTCTTCTTTTCTTAAAGAATTATCGCTTTTGCACAAAGAATAATGACAAAGCAGTGAAAACTTTTACGCTTGCTTGATACACTTTGCCATAATTTTGAATGCCAAACTTCTGTTCGCCCGGCGAAAAGGCGCACAGACTGGCTATAGTAACACTTAATTAGCGGTCAAAAAATCTATGCTAAGACGTCGTCAGCAAAACCCATCACAAAAACGCGCACCCAGCGGTCAGGTTCGCATCATCAGCGGCCTGTGGCGAGGACGCAAACTACCCGTGCACGATGCAGAAGGCTTGCGCCCAACCACCGATCGCGTCAAAGAAACGCTGTTTAACTGGCTCGCCCAAGACATTCCGCACGCCAAGTGCCTCGACCTATTTGCCGGCTCTGGCGGTTTAGGTTTTGAAGCGGCGTCACGTCAGGCCGAGAAGGTCACCATGCTGGAGATGAACCCGCAAGCTTTTGCGCAACTCAAAACCAACATCGCCGCACTCAAAGCCAGCACCATTGAAGCCATCAACACCGATACACTCGCCTACCTCAACCAACCGGGCCAAGGCTACGATGTGGTGTTTATCGACCCGCCGTTCCGTCAAGGTTTGTTACAACAAACGGTGCAGTTATTGGAGCAAAACGGGTGGCTTGCGCCCAACGCCATGATTTATATTGAGAGCGAAAAAGAACTGCCCCTGACCGAGCTACCAGAACACTGGCAACTGTATCGCGAGAAAATTGCGGGTCAGGTGTGTTACCGACTGTTTGAAAGGACATCCGAATGAAAATTCTGCTGGCGTTAGCCAAAGCTGCCATCGCGTTCGTCTGGTTGATACTGCTGATCAACATCGTGATGCCATTTCCGGGCAAAGCGGCGATCGCGCTGTACATCATGACCGCCTTCCTGTTTTTTATGCACGGTTTGCAGATGCTGATCTTCGTTGGCGCGTTTGGTGACAAAATCAAAATGAGTGGCTGGGAGAAATGGTCCATTTTGATTTTTGGTATCTTTGCGTTGCTCGATATTCGCCGCAAACACATGATGTAAAAAAACCGCCGAATGGCGGTTTTTTTACATCCCTACGTAACTCTTAATGCCGTTGAGCAGCATCTGCGTCGACATCATCACCAACAGCAGTCCCATCAGGCGCTCGACCGCTTTAAGGCCGCGCTCTCCGAGCACTTTGTGGAAGAAGCCATAGAACATCAAAATCAGGAACGTGCCCGCCCAAGCGAGAATCACCGCCGCCGACAGCTCCAGTAAGTTGTCTGGGTATTGCGTGGACAAGAGCAGCAACGCGGCAATCACAGACGGACCGGCGATCATCGGAATCGCCATCGGCACGATAAACGGTTCTTCCCCCGCAGCAAGGCCGGTGATGCTGCCAGCGCTGGGGAAAATCATCTTGATGGCGATAATAAACAGAATGATACCGCCGGAAATGCTTAAGGTTTCTGGCTGCACATGCAGGAAGCTGAGTATCGATTGACCGGCAAACAGAAACAGCATCAGAATCACCAGCGCAAAACAGAGCTCGCGAACCAACACTTTACGACGACGTTTGGGATCCAAGTGTTTCAGAATGGACAACACCACGGGCAAGTTGCCCAGCGGGTCCATGATCAGAAACAGCATGGTCGCAGCCGATAAAATCTCCATAACACCTCAATACCACAGCAAAAATTTTGCGCAGTATATCAGCGTCACTTATGGATTTCGATGTGTATTACGGTGAAAAATGCGCCGTTTCCGGCCATTAATGCTGGCACACACGCGCTTGGTTGAGATGCCAGAGACCGTCCTCAATCACCACTTTGCGTTTATCTTGAAAGAAGGTCAGCAAGCTGTCCAAATCCAACCCGCTGAGTTTGCAGGTATGGAAACGTGCGTTGGCACCAAATTCGCGGCACACCACGTCACGCAGCGCGCTTTCGGTCATTGGGGTTTGTTTGATCAGGTGAAGGACTTGATGAGCATGAATGTCCGGTGTCATGAGCGTTCTCGCTTGGGTAGAAAAAATCAACTGTACCCAACGGAGTGCCGCTTGGCTTTGACGTAGCTCAGGGCAACAGCACAACCGAGGCCACAATCAGCCCTTGCGCCAACAAATAGCTACCAGAAATCAGGTACTGACCCAACGGCAAGGGGTGCCGATAGTCATGGATGGCCAGCAGCAACGCCGACAACATCAACACCAAGCTGCCCACAAACCCAGCCAGTGAAGCATCGGAAGGCAGCTTCAACCACACTTCCCCCGCCGCCCAAGCCATCTGCAACAGCATGATGCCCATGATCGTCACCGGGAAAATCAGCGTATCGAGCTGCGGCAGCAGCAGGAAAAAGGCCACAATGCTGGTGGCAATCAGCAATGCAGGTAGCCACCAGACGATGGCCCCGGAGATTTGTACCCAGAACGCTTTGCTGTAAAACAGCTGCGACAGCAAAAAGGCGCCAAAACAGAGTTTCGGCCGCCATTGCAATAGGTGCAGCGCATCGGCCAGCAACGCCGCGCACAAGCCCACAGCGACCCACACGACCGGCGCTGAAGCAGCCGCAGCATGTGTCACGGTGATATAGAGAAGCAGGGCTAAACTCGTCACTTTAAACACTAACGCGTGCGTGAGTTTGTTGTTTTCAAACGCAGAAATGCTGATAAGTCCCGATACCGCGACAGAAATCCAGCTCCACATGCCTCTACCTCTTTAGAAATCTGCCGCCAGTGTAGGCATGTGACATTCGATGTCCAGAACCAAGCGGCAAAAGTTGGATCTTGATTGCGATTCAACCGCAAACTGTGGGGCTGTTTAAAACTGTCACCCATCATGGCCTGTTTACCTTTTCATCAACAAACCCAGAAAAAACACGCCAGCCTAGCCACACGATAAAAAACAACGTTTTCAATAACAAAACCCAAAGAAAACCGCATAAAACACAAAGTCCCACCCCAAAAAATTAAAAACCAAAATAAATACAAATCAAACAGTTAAATAAAAACAACCCCTCAAATCCCGCCAGCTATCCTGCAATGCAAAAACAAAACTATTGAGGAAGTTTACACTCAGAAACAACTGGACCAACCACCAAAAGATGAGATTAATTCTCATCTATAAAAATAATTTTCTTAAAAATTGAGAATTCACCTAAAAATCACCTCCATCACACCGCTAACTAGCAAAAACCGGACAAAAGCAATCATGAAACATCAAATTAACCTTTATAAAAACAATAAATTCAACATCTTATAAAACCTAAAGATTATTTTAAACTCACAATGATTAATTGATAAACGCACCAAAACCACACATTTAACTCACCATTTTAGGGCTGATAGCCAGATATAGAATGCCATTTTTAACCATTTTAGAAAGATGGTCTTGATCAAGCCGTTAAACTAGTGCTATTCTAAATTCACTGAAGGAAACAAATTTAAAGGAGCAGTGTTATGATTTCTTCATCTCAGAAACAAGGACTAGTAATGATCGCAGTAATCGTTGGTTTGATGACACTGCCGATGATGTACTAAGCATCTGTTAAACAACAAAAAAGGACGCCAAGGCGTCCTTTTTTTCGTACTCAATATTGTGCTTACTGCAGATGTTGCGATAACTCTTCCCAATGAATGTAATACACCACCATCGCCGCCAAGGTCATCAGCAGCATTAACATCACCGCCACTCGCCAAATAAATCGGCCACTGCGTGGGGTTAGCTCTTTTTCACACTCCAAACAGACCGCCAGAAAGGCTTTTCGATCGTCTAATTGGTAATGCTCCTGTTGCGTGACATCCCCACCAATGCTGGCGACATAGCGCAGCTTGGCTAACACATCATGCGGCAGACGATCAGCACAGCTGTTGATCAGCGCTTCAAGTGAGTCCCCTTGGGCGTGATATTGCATGCGTAGCAATGTCTCTAGCCTGCGCGTTTGCATCATTACTTGTTCACTATCGGACATGACCGCCTCCCTTGCTCATCCACTCAGTTTTTGTCGTTCTTGTTAACAGAGTCTTACTCCATAGATAGGGGTGAGAAAAGCTCACTTCTAGCTTAGCCTTCAATCCTAGTATGAAAGTGTGATACCTGCCGAAAAACTCATCTCTATTACTGTGCATCACGCGGGTTATTTCGTCAAAGTGCTCGTAAAATCAGATTATTAGAATGTCATTGCTACCAAAAAGGAGGCGTGAATGCCGGGTGTATTTTGGATTGCGTTAGGCGGATTGATTGCCGTCGGGCTGTGGTTGTTTTCTCGTTTCTATCGTCGGCACATACACGGGGAGAACGCGCCGGAGCGCCACGTGCAAGTCACCGTGTTAGACAAGCAAAGCATTGATATCCCTCACCCATTACCGGGACAAGATGACCGAGAATACTGGGTTTACGTCCAAAAAGGTCAATGGGGGCCAAAACGGGAGTTTCAGGTTGGCATTCACTATTTCCACGCGCTGAATCCCGGCGACCGCGGCACACTCACCTACCGCGGCACCGACTTTATTCATTTTGCCCTGCAACGTTAGGGCAATAACCAACGGGTTTTCGCGCTGCGTGAGACCAACCAGCTCACGCCCAACGACGCCGCACCGCTCAACACGATCCACATGGGGATCACCCACCCCGGGTGTCCCTGATGCCAACCGTAGGCTTTCATCGGCCACAAGAAGATGGGGTGCAGTAGGTAAATCCCCAAGCTGTGCTGACTGATGAACGCCACCACCGTTTGCGCTCGTGGCGACAGATGATCAGCCCACGCACGGCAGAGAATAAACACCATGCTGGCTGCCAAAATGGTATTGAGCGTTTTGTACGACAACCAGCGCTCGACGATGTAGCTCTGATATTGCAGGCTCACCGAAACCACCGAAGTCACCGTGACGTACAATGCACCGCCCCCCAGCAGCAGCGCTGCCATCACCACCCAGCGGTTGTTGGGCACTTTCTGATACAGCAAATAGCCGAGCAACAAGTAGCCACTGTAGAGCCACAGTTCCAGATTCCACACGCCATCGATGTAAAACAGGAACAGCGTCGCGGTCAGCATCCACACTGCCACCCACGCACAAATCGCCAGTGTATCGACCCGCTTCACCAGCCACTGGAACAGCGGAATGACAAAATAAAGCGGAATGAAGTAATAGAAAAAGCCCAGATGGTAATAGGTTTCGTGCTGCGGGCTGTGTTTGAGTGTCTCAAGCGCGATTTGGCCATCAAACCCGCTCGCACTCCACCCAGAGAGATACGCATAGAACAGCGACCAAATCATGAAAGGCACCAGCACCTTGCCTAAGCGACGTCGCAGATAATAATGGAGATCAAAAGGACGCGGGTCGCTCAGCATCAACGCACCGGAAATCAGAATAAACACAGGCACCGCCCAGCGACTGAGGCCATTGACCGTGACTGCGGTCAGCCACTCCGACAAAGGAATCGTGCCCAATTCCTGCCGATAGGGCGCCAACACATGAATGCCGATCACGGCCACCGCCGCGACACAGCGCAACATATCAAAAAAGATTATTCGTTTCGTCATCACTCACGCTCATCAAACACCGAAACCTCACTATAGAACGATTGGTAGCCAAAGTGTAAACCAGCGGTCAACGATGGGTTAACTCGCGCAAACTTTTTGATTTTGATAGCTAATACCTATTACAGCGATGCACACAATCGAATATAGGTCTACAAAGTACAGGGTTATTATGCTTGCAACGATTTCACAGAAATCCATTTAATTTTTCGATTACTAAGAAGGTGAGTGTTATGACTACTAATCTAATCGGCCTGGACCGCAACCAAAGCCAACAACTTGCTCAGTCACTCAACCGCCTACTGGCCAACTACCAGGTGTTCTACATGAACACTCGCGGTTACCATTGGAATATCAAAGGTAAAGAGTTCTTTGAGCTACACGCTAAATTTGAAGAGATCTACACCGATCTGCAACTCAAAATCGATGAACTGGCTGAACGTATTCTGACCTTGGGCCACCAACCACTGCACAGTTTTAGCAGCTACTTGGAAAGCACCGAGATCAAAGAGCACACCAACGCGACCGACGGTCAGAGCACCATGAACGGTTTGGTGAACGGGTTTAGCGCCCTGATCACGCAGCAACGTACCATTGCAGAACTTGCCGGTGAAGCGGGCGACGAAGGCACCGCTGCGCTCATGAGCGACTATATTCGTGAACAAGAAAAACTGGTGTGGATGCTGAATGCATGGCTGCAATAAGCCATTCCGCGTCACATCGCCCCCCATCAAGCCACAAGCCCGTTTAACGGGCTTGTGATGACAGTTTCGGTAATCCGAGCGAAATAAGGCTGGTCAGCATGAGGAAGCCCAAAGACACCCAGAGACATGCGGCCAGCCCCCCCACCTGAAATAGATAACCTGATAAGATCGTCCCGATTAAACGCCCCATCGCGTTTGCCATGTAGTAAAACCCCACATCGAGCGACACGCCATCGCCCTTGGCATAACTGACGATCAAATACGAATGCAGGGATGAGTTGACCGCAAACACCGCGCCAAACAGCATCAAGCCCATGGTAATGACCCATTGAGGGTGCCAGTTCAGCGTGACACCGAGCGCCACCCCCGCAGTCACCACACTCAGCATCACCGCCCAGCGCAATGCCGCATGACCATCTGGCAATTTACCCTGCGCTTTACCCGTCATGCGCGGCGCAAAACCTTGCACCACGCCATAACCAATGACCCACAACGCCAGAAATCCGCCCACCCAGATGTGATCCCAGCCAAACACCGTGCCGAGATAAACCGGCAGTGCAACCACAAACCACACATCGCGCGCGCCAAACAAAAACAGACGCGCCGCCGAAAGAATGTTCACCGACCGAGATTTGGAGAATATTTCCGAGAACTTAGGCTTGGCTTTGGCTTTGCCAAGATCAGCACTCAACCAACACAAACTGCCGATGAGCACCAGCACCAGCACTGCCGCCATGCACGCCACCGCAAGCTGAAAACCGAGTGCCGTCAGCAACACGCCACCCAAAAAGAATCCCGCACCTTTGAGGGCGTTTTTCGAGCCGGTTAAAATGGCGACCCAGCGATACAGCGCGCCCTGTTGTTCATCCGGCACCAGCGTTTTGATCGCGCTTTTGGCGCTCATCTTGTTGAGGTCTTTGGCGATGCCGGACAGCGCCTGCGCCGCCATCACCCAAGGAATGGTCAGCCACACGCTGGGCAGCGCCAACATTCCCAACGCAACGATTTGCATCGCCAGCCCGACGTTCATGGTGCGATTGAGCCCCAATCGCGCGCCCAACCAACCCCCGATGAGGTTGGTGACCACGCCAAAGAATTCGTAAAACAGAAACAGCGAGGCGATCGCCAGCGTGTCGTAACCGAGCTGATGGAAATAGAGCACCACCAGCATGCGCAGCGCACCATCCGTCAGCGTGAAGTTCCAGTAGTTGAACGTCACCAGCATGTACTGACGGATCGAGTGGTCTAATTTGGCATAAGTTTTCAACATATTCCGATCCAACATGAGCTTTGGGATCATAATGATCCCAAAGCTCGATTAGCTGATCACACCCGCAACGTGTTCGATGTAACAACGCTGCTCCGCTTTGGTAAACGCGCCCGGACGCAGAGCCTGAATGCGTTCAATACACTGATCCAGCGGCCAGCCGAGGTCGAGTAACACATGCCCGGCCAGCAAACCGGTACGACCCGAGCCCCCCATGCAGTGGATCGCCACTTTGTCGCCGCGTTTAAGCACATTGCGCAGTTGCGGGCTGACGGTGGGCCAGTGCTCCGTAAACAGCGCATCCGGCACACTGTCGTCTTCAATCGGCAGATGAATCCACATCATGCCCAGCGCTTGGGCGGTATAACCGAGTTGCTCGACCTGCTTGGCGGCCATCTCGTCACGCGTGATCGCGCTGACAATCACATGCACGCCTTGCGCTTTCAGTTGCGTCAAGCTGTCAAACAAGCTGACCTCTTTGGTGCCCGGGCACGGCATCAGCACCAACGCCGCTTGCTCGACCGGCAGTTCCCACGTCGGATGCATCATTTCGCCAGCCCCACTTTACGCACCAGTTCAGCGGTGCGAGTCGCGTAACCCATTTCGTTGTCGTACCACGCATAGATTTTCACCATGCGCGTCCCCACCACCATGGTCGACAAAGCATCAACGATGGTCGAACGTGGGTCACCGCGGTAATCAATCGACACCAGCGGTTTTTCTTCGAAACCGAGAATACCTTTCAGCTCACCTTGTGCGGCTTCTTTCAGCAGCGCATTGACTTCTTCGGCGGTGGTATCGCGTTTCACATCAAAAATGATGTCGGTCAGCGACGCATTCGCCAGCGGTACACGCACCGCGTGACCGTTAATTTTGCCCGCCAGTTCTGGGAAAATTTCCACAATCGCCGTCGCGCTGCCAGTGGTGGTTGGGATCAGGCTCATGCCGCACGCTCGGGCACGGCGCAAATCTTTGTGCGGCGCATCCAAAATGGTTTGCGTGTTGGTCAAATCGTGAATGGTGGTGAACGACGACTGCTCAATGCCGAGTTTTTCGTGAATCACTTTCACCACGGGGGCAATGCAGTTGGTGGTGCACGAAGCCGCCGTAACGATGCGATGCTGCGCGGGGTCGAAAATGTGGTCGTTCACCCCAACCACGATGTTGGCAATGCCCGGCTCTTTGACCGGTGCCGACACCACCACTCGCTTGACGCCCTGCGCCAGATACTGGTTCAAGAACGCTGTTTTGCGATGTACGCCCGTGGCTTCAATCACCACATCGCACCCTGACCAGTCCACCGCGCTGATGTCACGCTCCTGAGTGGTGGTGATGCGCGCGTCACCAATCAGCATGGTGTTGCCTTGCGCTTCCACCGCATGATGCCAACGCCCTTGCACTGAATCGAACGCCAGTAGATGCGCCAGTGTTGCCGTATCACCCGCCACATCATTGATGTGCACAAATTCGATATCTGGCCAGTCAAACGCTGCACGCATTGCCAAACGGCCAATGCGGCCAAATCCATTGATTCCGACTTTAATGGTCATGTTTTTCTCCTTAACAGCACGGGCGATCGGCCATGGTCGCCAGTCGCTGACTGTCGACGCCGTATTGTTGTTGCAAACAGTTGGATTGTTTTAATCCATCGATGATTTTATTCAGCCAGCCCGGGAGCTGGTCTGACACTTGGTAATACACCCATTGCCCCTGGCGCTCGTCCACCAGCACACCGCTTTGGCGCAACTGCGCCAGATGGCGTGACACTTTCGGTTGGCTCTCTTGCAGCGCGTGCGTCAGTTCGCACACGCACAGGCGCTTTTCACGCGCAATCAGCAGCAGGCAGCGCATACGCGTTTCATCCGCCAGCAGCTTGAAAAATTGGTGAGGTAGCATTAGCATCTCCAATATATTCACATATACATATATCTTAATTACAAAAAAGCACGCGTCAATGCGCGTGCTTTCACTGTCATAAAAGTTTCATCTACAGCAGGCGATTCACATCCTGACTCCAACGTTGAGCGGCTGCGAGATGGTTGGTGACCTCGTTGACCTGCAACCCCAGTTGCAAGCAGCAGTTTTCCACCCCTTGCCAATCAGCATGCTCAAAACACTCTTCCAGATTGAGCAATTCGCCAAACGGTCCGATGCGCTGATTGAGCGCATCTTTGATCGCTTTGGTCAGCGGCAATTGTTCCACCAACTCGCCGAGTGACGTGTCCAACAAGGCATCGAGCACCGAAAACAGGCCAATGATGAAGGCCTGATCTTTAAACTCGACAAACGGGCGACGCGATGCCATCAACTGACAGAACTGCGCCCGCTGCAACGACAAGTTGTACAGCTCTTTGGGCTTTTTGACCGAGATGTAAGACGCCACCGCCAGCGAGACAAAGATTTTCAGCCGATCTTGCCCAAGATACACCAAGGCTTGGCGAAATGAAGAGATAGGCACCGCGAGGCGATCCGACATGCTGTTGACAAAGCGCAGCAGCTTGTACGACAGCGCGATGTCTTGCGCCACAATGTGTTCAATGCGCTCAAAATCAACGTCGGGGCGGCACACTTCCTGAAACAGTTGCATCGCCAGCACGTGTTCCGGGCTGATGTAGCGCTGTTTGATGATTTGCGGCTTGCTGAAGAAGTAGCCTTGAAAGAAGGTAAACCCGGCGCGGCGCGTTTGATCAAACTGCGCTTCGGTTTCGACCCGTTCCGCCAAAAAGCGGCGACGACTGCCGTGATCGAGGCGTTGACGAACGAATTCGCACGCTTCATCCACCCCCAGCGCCATGATGTCGAGTTTGACAATGTGCACGTACGGCAGGAATCGCTCCCACTCCGGCGCATAGACAAAGTCATCCAGCGCGATCAAGTAACCACGCGCGCCAAGCTCGCGCACCGCTTCAAGCAGTTCATCGGTCGGCGAACAGGTTTCCAGCACCTCCACCACGATCTGCTCTCTGGGCAGTGTCAGCGGCAAGCGGCGCAATAAGCTTTTGTACGGAAAATTAATAAAACAGCGTGAACGGGCAATCGACGGGTTGGTGCCGACGGCCAGAAAATTTTCGACAATCAGTCGATATGTCGCACGATCAGAGTCCATGTGCTCAGGAAACGCATTCTCTTCCCCATCACGAAACAGCAGTTCATATCCTAATGTCTGCCGCTTCGCGTTTAAGATGGGTTGTCGTGCTACATAAGTGGTATACATGTCACCCTCAAACGCATTCGGCGCCGGTGATGATTAGGCTTTGGCCGCTGCCAGCAGCGCACCACAGCCCATAAACATGGTGCCGAATACTCGATTAATTTTACGCATAATGCGATCGGAGCGAATAAAACGCCCCATCTGTGACGCCAACGAGGTGTAGCCCAACATCACAAAGGCATCTATGGTAACGGTTGTGATGCCCAGCACCAAGAGCTGAGTGAGCTGATCCCCTGTTGGATCAAGAAACTGTGGAAATAAAGCCACCAAAAACACAATCGACTTCGGATTGGTCAGATTAATCAGCACCGCTTTACGCAGCAACGTGCCTGCGCGCAGGTTTTGCGTGGCACTCTCTGCCATCAAACTGCTGCGATCGCGCCATTTTTGAATGCCGAGCCACACCAGATACACGGCGCCCACCCATTTGATCAGTGTAAACGCCAGTGCCGATTGTGCCACCAAGGCGCCAATGCCCGCGCCCACCAACACAATGTGAATCGCCAAACCAATTTGCAGCCCCGCAATGGCGGCCAGCGACTTGCGCGTGCCGTAACTCAAACCATTACTGATTGAATTGACGGTGCCGGATCCCGGCGCCAAGCTAAACACAATCGCCGTCGCCACATAAGCCAACCAAACATGCGTATCCATTGCAATTCCTCCCAACTCGCTTATTCTAGCGACCTTAGACAACTAATTTGATACTCACCCATTGTGATGAGTCGAGCCCGTGTTATGACCTCACCTTATACTCAAGAGTCCAACTTTGAGCAAGCAATCCAGCATCAGATTGCCGATTTGTGGCGCACGCGTGATGAAGGGGTTTATCGTGCGTTCGACAAGACCCTACTCTATTGGTGCTCATTAACCAAGCCGGAACACCGCAAAGCCATTGTGGTGGTCAACGGTCGCATCGAATCCGCTTGGAAGTATCAAGAACTCTTTTACGATCTGTTTCAGCAAGGATACGACATTTATGCCTACGACCATCGCGGTCAGGGCTTGTCTGATCGCTTGATTGACGAACGAGAAATGGGTTATGTCGGCGAATTTCACGATTACGTTCAAGACCTCGCCGGATTGCTCGACATGTGGGATCTCAGCCGCTATTCACAGCGTTTTCTTTTGGGCCATTCGATGGGCGGCGCGATCGCCACCCGCTTGGTGCAAACCCATCCGCAACATGGGTTTCACGCCATGGCGCTCAGCGCACCGATGTTTGGCGTGCACATGGCGTGGCAACTGCGTCCGGTGGCGCTACCACTGTCACAAATGCTCACGGCCATTTACCACAAACCGACTTACGCGCCGGGCTACAGCGCGTATTATCCCAAGCCGTTTGAAATCAACCCGCTCACCCACAGCGAAGTGCGCTACCGCTGGTTCCGCGACCTGTACGAAGCCAAACCAGAACTGAAACTGGGCGGCCCCAGCACACGCTGGGTGTGGCAAGGCTTGATGGGCGCCAAACAGTGCATTTTGCTGACGCGCCAAGTGCGGCTGCCCACTTTGGTGATTCAGGCCGAAGCCGACACCATCGTCAGCAACCAAGCGCAAACCCGGTTTGTGACCAAACTGGCACGCACCAACCCGCACAGTGCGATCGAGGTGGTGCTGGGCGCACGGCATGAACTGCTGTTTGAACAAGATCAGTATCGCAATCAAGCGCTGGACGCCGTCCTCAACCACTTTGCGCGCGCCAGCGAGGCTAAATAGAGGAAATTTTGCTGTGGTAGGTTTACCCTCTTTTTCCTCTTTCGCTTCACGTACACTAACCGCTCAGAAACGCGCGAGCATCGCCGCTATTTCACCTGTGACTAAGAGGGTTTTATGACCACTGAACGTAACGCATCGCCATACCGTATTGTGGCTTCCGATCTTGACGGCACACTGCTGGCACCGAATCATCAACTGAGTCCGTTTGCCAAACAGACGCTGCACGATCTGCATCAGAAAGGCTACACGTTCATTTTTGCCACCGGACGCCACCACGTCGACGTGGCGGGCATTCGTGAAATTGCGGGCATTCCGGCTTATATGATCACGTCCAATGGCGCGCGTGTGCACGACCAAAACGGCCGTGAAATGTACAGCAAAAACGTACCACCTCAGCTTGTGCAAGCGATCATCGATGTGGTCAAACACGAACCGGACATTTACGTCCACCTGTACCGCAATGACGAATGGTTGCTCAACCGTGAAGACGAAGTGCTGCGTAACTTCCATGAAGAATCCGGCTTTAGCTACCACCTGTTTGATGTGAATGCGGCCCCGACCGATGGCGTTGCCAAAGTGTTTTTCAGCAATGAAAGTCACGACCACGAGCAACTGGTGCACTACGAAACCCTCATCAACCAACACTTTGGCGATCAGGTGAACGTGGCGTTCTCCACCCCATGGTGTTTAGAAGTGATGTGTGCCGGCGTGTCCAAAGGCGATGCGCTGCAAGCCGTGGCAGAATCGCTCGGCCTGACACTCGACAACTGCATCGCGTTTGGTGATGGCATGAACGATGTGGAAATGCTGTCGATGGCTGGCAAAGGCCTCATCATGGGCACAGCGCACGAGAAAGTGATGCACGCCCTGCCTAACAACGAAGTGATCGGCAGCAACGCCGATGATGCCGTACCGCACTACCTGCAAACGCACCTGATTTAATCTCACGCTTCTTTGCATCGCGTCCCAAGGCAGCCTCGGCTGCCTTTTTGCGCGCTCAGGCACAAGGCGCGCATGCCCTAGCACGCCTTGCCAATAACGAAATCATCAACGTTCGCCGCCCAACAGGAAACCTTTTGTGTTCGCCGCGTGTCAATAGAGGTGGTGTCTGGTTCTGTTTTGAACAGCCAATATGCCATAATTAAACCCGTTTAACGTTCTGTCACGAGGAAGAGATCCCATGAAGGCGCTGAGAACCCCAGCCGCAATCCTGACCACCCTTGCCCTCCAAGCGTGCTCCAGCACACCCGGCCCTCAGCCCACCCCCGCTGAACCGCCGAAAGCCAGCTTGGACCAACCGGCCTCCATTCAACCCCAACCGTTTGTGGTGCGTGGTCAGGTCGTGATCGGCCCGGAAGTGCGCTCGCTCACCCCGTGTGGCAGCAATCAACAACTGCTGCTTGACCTGTCACCCACGCAGGTCAAACAAGCCACCGATTTAGCCCATTCGCCCTATCAAATCATGTACGGCGAAGTGATTGGGCATCTGGCACCGCCCAGCAAGACAGGCTACAACGGCGATTACGCCGCGCGCTTTGTGGTCGACCAAGTGAATATGCTCAGTGCTGAAAACCCACAGCGCTGCAACTTAGCGGCCACGCCAACGCGCGCATTTGGCACCGAACCCTTCTGGTCGATGAACTACACCGCCGATGGCCTGACATTCCAGCCGCTTGGCGGCCCGAAACAGACGTTCGCGATTGACAGCAGCCGGTTGTCGGCCAACCAGCGGGTTTATCGTTTCAAAGATGGCGAACTGAGCCTGACACGCGAAGCGTGCGCGGATGGCATGAGCGACACGCTGTATGGCTGGCGCTCTGAACTGAGCCTCAAAGGCGGCGACTACCAAGGTTGTGCGACCTTGGGCAACAGCGATCCAACGCTGGAGTGGGTTGGCACTTACTTTGCCAGTTCCACCCAAACTACGGGCTTTAGCGTGACCTTAAACCTCGATGCCGATTATATGGCGACCACCCGCTACCACTACAGCAGCGGCGAAGCCGACATTGTCGAACGCGGCTACTGGCAGCAGCTCAATCCGCGTCAAATTCAAGTGGTGATGACCCAACATCAGCAGCAGTATTTGGTGTCGGAACGCGTCTTCACGCGCGAGGGCAGCACGCTCAGCGCCGAGAAAGAGAAAGTCGGCGACGTGGTTTACCCCATTGCCAACGGCGGGCTGGTGCTATTTTCTGCCCGCCAAGCCAGTTCCCCCGCCGCAAGCCCTGCGCCGCTGAGCGATCACCAGATCGCCTCGCGGGACGACTACGAAGAAGATGTCGATCAAGCGCTGCGTCGCTACTTTGCATTGCATCACACCGCACCGGACAACACGCAGTATCGCTGGTTGAAATACGATCTCACCGGTGACAACCAACCAGAACTGCTGGTGCAGTTGGATTGGTGTGGTTCCGGGGGCTGCACGCTGTTGGTGTTCCAGCAGCAGAATCAGGAGTGGCGTTTTAACAGCCGCATTACCTTGGTGCGAACCCCCTTTCAACTCGGTAAGCACAACACGCATGGATGGCAGGATCTGATGCTGCCGGTGAGTGGCGGCGGCGCGCAAGCTGCAACGCACCGTTTGCAATACAACGGCATCAGCTATCCGGTCAATCCGAGTGTGGCCGACGTGGCGCAAAGCGAGGAGATCAGCGGCGTGACCTTATTTGCCGATGGCCTCTCCCCCAAACAAGCGGGCGTGAAACTGTGACACCTTGCCCACACTGCTTGCTGGTTCACCAATGTGTGTGCCAACAGGTGCCCCAGCTGACCAGTGCGCTGCAACTCTCGTTGCTGATGCACGACAACGAACGGTCGCGTGACACCAACACGGGGCGCTGGCTGACGGCCGCCCTGCCCGACTGCCAAGCGTTCAGTTGGAGCCGCGTCGAACCCAACGCGGCGCTCAAGGCACGCATCGCCGATCCAAGCCATTACTCCGTGTTGGTCTATCCGGGCGAGCCGAGCCTCCGTGTAGAAGACGCACTGGCACAAGCACACTCGTTGCATCAGAAGCCGCATTTTATTTTGCTCGACGGCACCTGGCAGGAAGCAAAGAAAATGGAACGCAAAAGCCCGTGGCTTAAGGATTTACCCCGAGTCACCCTCAGTCCGCAACAGCTGTCGCAATACCGCCTGCGACGCAATCAAAGCGACGGGCACCTGTGTACCTTGGAAGTGGGATGTGAACTGCTTCGCGCTCTCGATGAGGCGCCGCAGGCCGATGCCTTGGCGGCGTTTTTTGCGCAGTTTATGGCCATCTTTCAGGCCGATAAGAGTGGCCATCGCTGGCCACATCCTTGATCGTGCGCGGCCGCACGCCTCAACCGAGCCGTTGCGGCGCGCCCAAATGAAAACCTTGTAGGTAATCGACCCCCATCGCTTCACTGATGCGACGCACCTCATCGTTATGCACGAACTCCGCCACGGTTTTGGCATTCAGCACTTGGCACAGTTGCACCAACTGCTGTGCAATGCGGCGCTGTTTGATGTCTTGGTCGATGTTGCGGATCAGGCTGCCATCGAGCTTGATCACCTGCGGTTCCAGTTTGACGATTTCATCAATGTTGGAATATCCCGAGCCAAAGTCATCGACGATGATGCTCGCGCCCAGCGAACGGAAGTGGTTACACACTTCAATCATGTGGCCGTAGTCTTTGATCTGCTCCGTTTCCAACACTTCCAGCCCCACGCGGCTTGGGTCGGGTAACGATTTGATCGCCTCTTCCAAGTTGAGCAGCGTGCGCTCACTCATGAAATCTTGTGGCGCGAGGTTAATCGAAAACGCTTCATGGCGATCGCGCATCAAGTCAAAGGTGCGGTTGATCATTTGGCGACTGAGGCGCGTGTAGAGATGGGTGCCTTCGATGATGGGCAGAAAACGCCCCGGCAGAATAATTTCACCGTCGTCATCGATACGCACCAAGCACTCCAGCGACGCCAGTTCATGGCTGTGCGCTTTGTAGATCGGCTGCGCGTACACCAAAACGTTGTTATCCAACACCGCGCGGCTCACGCACGACAACCATCCCAATCGTTCCTGACGCATCTGCTCTTGCGCGCGCAATTGGCTGGCGTTACAGAAATGACGGTTGTGTTGATGCGCGTGGCGGCGTGCTTCTATGGCGCGCAGCAGCAAATCATCCGGATCTTTGTCCGGGAAATCACGCCGACTGACCAAACCGGCACACAGCGACACCGACACGTAATCCACTTCCGGCAGCCCAAACGGCTCGAAATTGACGTGTTCCAACTGATCAACAAACTGCGAGAAGGTCAGGTGAATAAATGCTTCATCCGCCTCACTGCGAAACAGCGTCGCCCATTCGCCCACCCCGATGGCAAACAGCTCACTGCGGCCGGGCAAATGTTGCTGCAAATAGTGCTGAAAATGGGCGCTGAGATCTTGCAGCAGGCGATCCCCCACCTGATACCCGTACTTTTCATTGATTTGGTTAAAGTTGGTTAACTTGAGCGCCAGCAGATGATGACTTCCCGCCATGCGCAGCAGTTTCTCGCGCAGCACCACGCGGTTGGGTAATCCGGTACGCGGGTCGACGCGATAACTGGCGGTCAGCATGCTGGCTTGGCTTTGAATCTTATAAGCCAGATTGTGGTTCATCTCATCCAAGTCGCTCAGCGAGTTGCGAATCAAACTAAACAGCGGCGCAATCACGTCATGGCGCCCCAGTGAGAAAGGTTCAGCGCGGCGCTCAACCGTGTCCCCTTCGCGCAGTGCCAAGTAGGTCATACTGTGATGCAGCGAACGTTGCAGCGTGCCATCGTGCCACAGCTCCCCCATGCAATAACAGCCTTGGGTCGGTGCGACCGATTGCAGCGGTAATAGCTCTTGGTTCTCTTCGATGAATTCCAAGCGGGACGTGCAGTTGTAGACAAAAATCTGCTCTGGCTGAAATGCACGCAGCTGCTCGGCGCCAAAATAGACCTGTTCTAAGGTCAGGGACGGATGGTCAAAGCAGAAACGCACTTCGTCGCCCACCGACAGCGCTTGATTCAGCACAATCCCCGGTTCATCTTCATACATCGGTACGTAGACATCTTGCTGCTGCAAATCGCCCTTGATGAGCGGAAAGTTGTGCAGCATCTCAAACGGCACATGCTGCCCATCGCCGAGGTAGCGGTTGTACACTTCTTGCACAGGCATGTCATCGAGGCGATACAGCGTCTTGCCGTCGGTCTTGGTGACGCGGAAATGGCGCCCAATCGGGTTCCACTCTGTATACGCCGCATTGCTGGCGTGCAATGTGTCACCGTGCAATGCCACCGCCACCATCGCATCGCGATAGGTTTGCGTCCCCAACAGCACCCAACGGCCGTCGTCACCATCTGAGGCGGCGCCCCCTGCCACCGGCACATTCGGCGCCAAATGGTTGAACGCACCAATGCGTTCAGAGCGCTCCATACTCAGGTACTCGGCAAAACAGAGTATCGCTTGGGTATTGGGCTGCAGCGCCAGCGCGGTGACCAGTGTTTGAGTGTCTCGCACCGGGTTGTTGCTAAAACGGCTGACCGCCGCGCTCACCTTGGCCTCCGCAAACTGCGTCATCAGCAGCAAAGTGCCTTGATGATGAATGTCTCCGTTGTGAATGATCTGCCCGGTGCTCAGCCCCACCAACTGCGCGTCGGGATAGCGCTGAACGATCTGTTCGGCAAACGGGGTAATGTCTTGAGCGGGCAGGCTGGAGAAGACCTGAATGAGTGTCTGGCCCTGCGCAGAAAACTCGAAAGCCGACAGGGCATGGTGTAGCGATTGATGTGCTGGGATAAAAAGAGAGGATGTAAACATGTAATCCAACTAACTCATCATGAGTGACTGGCGATCCAACGAACTGATTACCTTAAAACATACTGACTAAGAAGTTAATTGTTGTGAATGGAAATCACAACGTTGATTCACAGAATCAGTTGATTAAGTTGAGATAGTGTCTGTATTTCAACGTCCGGCAGCAGTTTCATCTGCGGCGTTGCACGTAGGGTGAGACCTTGATCGTTGTACCAGCAGGCTTGAAAACCGCACTGTTTGGCACCTTGCACATCGGTCACCGGGTGGTCACCCACATGCAAAATGGCCTGCGCTGGCAACGCCAGAAAAGCGCGCGCTTTATCAAACATATCGGGATACGGTTTAGCATGGCCATCCGGCCCGGCTTTGAAAACACGTTGAAAATAACGGCTGAGGCCAATTTTTTCGACATCGACATTGCCGTTGGTGATCGCCACCAGCGGCACCTTCGTCGCCAAATAGCTCATCACGCGGTGGGTTTCTTCAGGCACATCAACACAGCTGCGCAGCTGCGTCATTTGGTCGATGGTGTCATTCGCTGCTTGCTCGGCTTGGTGCGGCGCATAGCCGAGCGCCAGCAACCCTTGGCGAATCTGCTCATACCGCCACAAGGTGACATCGTGCGGCAACCATGGGTTGTCTTGCGCGATGCGAAGCTTGAGAGCCTTCCACCACGCCATCGGCTGCGTCGCCGTGATCGGGTGTTCCCGATGCAACCATGCCGCCACTTGCTGCTCCACATGACGAATCACCGGGCGGTTATCGTACAAGGTATCATCCAAATCAAAGGTGAGGGCTTGAATGGGCGGCAAGTTGCGGTAAATCAGCATCGGTTACTCCTTGGCTTTTTTGTGCGCACGCGGATGCGCTTGGTCATACACTTCCGCCAAATGTTGAAAATCCAAATGGGTATAAATTTGCGTGGTGGAGATGTTCTCGTGTCCGAGCAGCTCTTGCACCGCGCGCAGGTTGTTGCTCGATTCCAACATGTGGGTGGCAAACGAGTGGCGCAATTTGTGCGGGCTGATGTGGCTGGCCACCGACTGCTTGTGACCCCATTCCGCCATACGTTTTTGCACGTTGCGGTGCGAGATACGCGCGCCCAGTTGAGAGATAAACAGCGCGGGTTCGTCGCCTTTGAGCAGCGAACTACGCACCTTGAGCCATTTCCCGACCCACTCTTTGGCTTGGCCGGCAAACGGCGCTTTACGCTCTTTGTTACCTTTACCGATAACGCGAATTTCGCCGGCGCTGAGGCTCACATCGCGCACATTGATCGCCACCAGCTCAGCCAAACGCAGGCCTGCGCCGTACATCAGTTCCATCATGGCGCGATCGCGAATCGACAAGGGGTCATCTTCGTTCACTTCCAGCAACTGCGCCATTTCGTCCACATCGAGGTTTTTCGGCAGCGGGCGTTTCTTGCGCGGCGCCGACACCCCTTTGGCTGGGTTGGCATTCAGCTCGCCACGCAGGATCAGAAAATCAAAAAAGCTGCGCAGCGACGACAAGCGAGTCGCCAAACTGCTGGCTTTCATGCCGTCGCGCATGCCTTTACTCGCCAATTGGCGCACCCAACCGGCATCCACTTGCTGCCATTGATTGAGCCCCATGTGGTTGAGGTGCTGCGCCATGGTGGTGAGCTGCTGTTTGTAGTTGCGCTGCGTGTGTAAGCTCAGCCCCTTTTCACTGCGCAAATACTCGTAAAAGCGCTCCAGAGGCCGACCTAAACTGTCAGGCAGAGGGGTGGCTGAGTCGATCATGTTCGTTCACCTGCCAGGGTAAAATCTCAATTAGATGCGACAACACCAGCGCCAGATGACGCAAAAACAGCGTATCCATGCATGGCTGGAAGTGGCCGCCATCGTCACTGGCAAACGCCAGCACGCCCTGCGGGTTGCGTTTGACCAGCGGCAGAATCACGTACGATCCCATCTCCGGTGCCAGATGGTCTTCGCCGAACAGATGATGGCGATCCACCTGACGCAAACGGCCGAGATAGGCGCTTTTGCCATTGAAATGATTGGTTGAAAATCGTTGCCACTGCTCTTTGCTCAGGGCATAACGAGGGTGGTCGTGACCCAAAAGGCGCACATACGCGGTTAAGCCAAGCAACTGCGCTTTGGCTTCAATCGCGCGGCACACTTCGGTCAGCGTGGCACATTGCAGGATCTGCTCCTGCAAGTCCATGAATTCATGAAAGGTGCGATCGTTGTTGGCGGCCAGAGACATCAAGGTGGTGATCTCTTCTTCCAATTCATCAATTCGCTGGCGCTGACGCGCCATTTGAATGTGCACCAGTGACACCGACCCCATCTCCTGATGCGGCAGTGCCAACCGGTCCACCAGATCCGGACGGTGAGAAAAGAAGTCCGGATGGTCTTTGAGATACTCTGCGACCACTTCGGCCGTCAGCGCATCAGCTTCCAGTTGCGACACAACAAATCCTTATTAGCAAGAGAGCTGGCCGTCAAAGACGTGCGTCGCAGGGCCAGTCATGTACAGCGGTTTGCCCGGACCTTGCCAGCTGATTTCCAAATCGCCGCCCGGCAGATGCACGGTGACGGTATCATCAAGCAACCCTTGCACCACGCCCACAGCCACCGCGCCACACGCGCCGCTGCCACAGGCCTGAGTTTCACCCGCGCCGCGTTCGTACACACGCAAGTTCACTTCATTGCGATTGAGCACCTGCATAAAGCCCGCATTCACGCGCTCCGGAAAACGCTCGTGCGATTCCAACAGCGGCCCCAGCGTCTCGACATTGGCAGTCGTTACGTCATCCACCACCGTCACCACGTGCGGATTCCCCATGCTCACCGCGCCGCAGAACAGGGTTTGCTCTTCCACACGCATGATATAGGTCTTTTCCGCTTGCTTGGCACGGAATGGGATTTTGCTCGGCTCAAATTCCGGCACACCCATGTTGACGGTGATCTGATCATCGTCTTCGACAATCAGCACCATTTTGCCTTTTTTGGTGCTGACGCTGATGCTGTATTTGTTGGTCAGGCCTTTCATGCGCACAAAGCGGGCAAAACAGCGCGCGCCGTTGCCACACTGTTCTACTTCGCTGCCATCGGCGTTGAAGATGCGGTAATGAAAGTCGGTCTCTGGATCGTAAGGCGCTTCAACCACCAACAGTTGGTCAAAGCCCACCCCGGTATGACGATCCGCCATACGGCGGATCAACTCAGGGGAAAAGAAAACGTTCTGGGTAATGCAGTCCACGACCATGAAGTCATTACCCAAACCGTGCATTTTAGAAAAATGGAAATGCATAAGTCGTCACTTTACTCCGGCAGAAGGCTCTCAAGGGCCCACAGGCTCGACAGCTCTTCGCGTTGGCGCACCACGTGGGTGGTTCCACCATCGACAATCACTTCCGCCGCACGCGTGCGCGTGTTGTAGTTCGACGACATCGCAAACCCATACGCCCCGGCAGAACGCACTGCCAGCAAATCCCCTTGCTGAAGCACCAGCGAACGGTCTTTGCCCAAGAAGTCACCCGTTTCACACACGGGTCCCACTAAATCATAGGTCAATGCAGCGCCTTCGCGCGGCGACACCGGCACAATATCTTGCCACGCTTGGTACAACGCCGGACGCATTAGGTCATTCATCGCGGCATCAATGATGGCGAAGTTTTTGTGTTCGGTGTGTTTGAGGTACTCAACACGGGTCAGCAGCACGCCAGCGTTAGCCGCAATGGCACGACCCGGTTCAAAAATCAGTTCTAACTCTTGATGATTCGCCAGACGCGACAACAGCGCTTTGGCGTATTCAGAAGGTTGAGGTGGCAATTCATCACGATACACCACGCCCAGGCCGCCCCCCACATCCAGATGTTTGATGTGGATGCCTTCCGCTTTCAGATTGTCAATCAGCGCCAACAAACGATCGGTTGCGTCGATAAATGGTTCAATCGCCGTCAGTTGCGAGCCGATGTGGCAGTCGATGCCATGAATCGAAATATGATCGAGGCGTTGTGCCAAACGGTACACATCCGGCGCACGGTCAAACGCGATACCAAATTTGTTGTCGCGCAGGCCAGTCGAAATATAAGGGTGCGTTTTGGCGTCGACATCCGGATTGATGCGCAGCGAAATTGGGGCTTTGACACCCATCTCGCCCGCCACTTGGTTCAGGCGCTCCAGCTCAGATTCCGACTCCACGTTGAAGCACTTGATCTTCAGCGCCAAGGCGCGTTTCATCTCGGCAGCGGTTTTACCCACACCAGAGAACACTACTTTCGCCGGGTCACCGCCCGCAGCCACGACACGTTCCAGCTCACCCGCTGACACAATATCAAAGCCCGATCCCAAACGCGCCAGTGTGTTGAGCACCCCGAGGTTCGAGTTCGCTTTCACCGCATAACAAACCAGGTGGGGATGATCGCCGACCGATTTGTCAAACGCGTGCCAGTGACGCTCCAGCGTCGCACGGGAATAGACATACAGCGGCGTGCCATAATCCTCAGCCAATTGAGCCAGTGATACGTTTTCCGCCCAAAGTTGGCCATCATCCTGATAATTGAAGTAATCCAAAATACTTTCCCTTAATATAATTGTTTGAATTTACTGATTTTGTTCACTCTGTTGAGCGTCATCAGGCATGTACAGCGGGCCTGTTTGACCGCAGCCTGCCAAAGTGAGAACGGACAACAAAAACAGTGCGGTGATGGACTTTTTCATTTTGCATATCGTGATTATTGAATCAATGCCCCCTATAATCGCACCACAATCAGGAAAAGCAATAGGATAGACAGGATGAACGAGACTGAATTTCATCAACTGGTCGACAGCCAGATGCAAATCATTGAAGAAGCCATTGATGATTCCGGCGCGGACATCGATTTCGAAACCTCCGGCAATGTGATGACGCTGGAATTTGATGATGGCAGCCAGATCATCATCAACCGCCAAGAGCCGATGAAAGAGATTTGGTTGGCATCGAAATCCGGCGGCTTCCACTTTCAATGGAAAGCGCAGCAGTGGATCTGCTCAAAAACCGGCATCGAGCTGTTTGAGATGGTGAAGCAAGAGTGTGAAAAACACGCAGGTGAACACATCGATTGGGCCTAATCGCCGCCGACAAAAAAGAGCACCTAAGGTGCTCTTTTTTTGAGGCAATGATCGCGGGTTTGTCTTACGCGTTTACCGCTTTGGATGGCTTGGAATAGACCGCGGAATCATTGCGGTAAGGCGCCACGTAACTGTCGCCCTCTTCCGGATGGATGATTTGATAGTACTGCGGCAAGTTGAAGTTAATCAGCTTCGACGCCAATTGGTTGTCATCACGCACCGACGTATAGAAGCTGTTGACGCTGGCAATCATCTCATCTTTTTCGCCGCTGAACTGGTGGTAGACTTCCACGCGGTTGGTTTCATCCAGCACGTAAATGTTGAAGCCTTTTTCGGTGTCTTCAAAGAAGAACTGCACCAACCCTTCACTGGCAAAGCCATCCACCACATCCGGCAGTTGATAATCCTGCTCGCGATCCAGCATCAACAGCGGTGAGCCTTTGAGTTTGTTGGTCGAAATACTGCGGTAGAAGTCGACCGAGTTTTCCAAACGCTGCACCGAGACCCCACGACGTTCAAAGAACAAACCGTACATTTGCGAGCCGATACGCAGCGCTTTAAAGCGGCGACGTTTCTCTTGTTCCACCGGTTTGAGGCGCAAATCAATGCACTCAGCCAGCAGTTGATACACCAAGTTACGCATCACACCACGCAGGTTTTTGCTGTAGCAGAACACGTCGACCGATTCCGGCGGCAGCGCGTCTTGGTGCATTTTGCCCAACACAGTTTTCAGCGCATCCAGCATCGCGGTTTCGCCTTCAAAGTGCAGCGTCCGCACTTCTTGCCACGAGTTGCGATAGACCAAATCAACACTGCCCACTAGGCAGCGCTGCTCCGCGCCGAAACTGAAGATATCGACATTCTTGACGTCGACTTTGAGTGATTTTCCACTCAGTTCGGTCGTCGGGTCGTTTTCAAAGTTGATGAACATCGCCAGTTGGCTGATTTCACACGGACTCGCCAGCGCCGACATGGTCGGACGACGTTTGTGCAGCGAGAAGGTGTTTCGCAGGTCACTCACCATTTGATAGAACTTGTCGATGTCGAGATGCGCTTCACGCACCACCGAATGCAGGCGCGTCGATTCGGTGATCAGGCCGTTGAAAAACGCCCACGCCACCAGTTTACTCAGGTATTCGTTGTGCTCGAGATACGGCTGACCCAAAATGCGATGCGCCACCAGCGGCTGCTTATACAGATACCAGCCCGCCTTGTTGGTGCGGCCCGGACACACTTCGATGAAGGTCAGGTCGGGTTCATGCAAGTCGGGAGAAATCTGCGGATTGAGCAGGGTGACTTTCCCCGGCAGCACTTCAAACGCCGCGTAGAGTTTACGCGCCAGAATCGAGATATCTTGTGGGCTGATCGCCGAGGTAATGTCGTTGCGACGCGCAAACTGAATCAGGTTACGGTAGCTGACCATCAACGCATCCAGCAGCGCATGGTGTACGCCTTTGACTTGCTCGACTTTCCAGTTACGGCGGTTGTCGAGTTCCTCAATCACGTCCGGCCCCCAGTGCCAGGTTTTGATCATGTCGTTCAGCGCTTCACGGCGCCAAGCCACCGATCCCACCCCCGGTTCACGAGAGAGTTTTTCATGGGTTTTGAGGTAGAAACAACGACGCACCAAATCAAGACGCGCATGATCGCCAATGCGTTCCAGATAACAGGTCACCTTGGCCAGCATCAGATAATAGGCGTCCATGCTGTAGAGATCAGGCTCATGCGCAAAGAAACGACGCTTGGTATCGATACTGAGCAGTTGTGTGTGCGGGTACTCCCACGAATACGCTTCCAGCAGCGTCGCTTTCAGCACTGACTTATAAGGCGAGTCGATACTCTTGTACAACTGCCATAAGTTGGCGCCGAAATACTCTTCGGCCGGAATCCGATTGAGACGACCAAAGTCGATCCACTCACTGCAGTCAATGTACGCATTGGCACATAACTGTTTCACGTATTCGTCGTAGCACTCTTCCATCTCCGGTGGCACGATTTGCCACAGCAGACGTTTGCCCGCCAAACGCACCGCCGAGCGATAAAACTCATCCAGCAGTAACAAATGCTGAGACGAACCACAGTTTTCCCCAGTCATTTCATCCGACTGATTATGGCGAAAACGCTGTTCATCCATGATGAAGAAGTTCGCTTCCACCCCTTGGCTTTTCGCCCAGTCGGTGATCAGCAGGCACTTATTCCCCAATGTTTCACGTGAATCACAATCCATATCGGCATCCACACATACCCAGATATCGAGATCGCTCGACGTGCTCTGACCAATCGAAGAGGTACTACCCATGGTGTACAAACCAAGAATGGCCGGACGCGGCGCAGTCTCCAATGCTTGACCGATCGCCAGCTCCGTGTCGTCGACCATCAGTTGCTGAATATCATTCAGTTCGAAATGGTGTACGCCATACGGCACATCGTCGGCAAAATAGCCGGGAATGAGGGGATGATTGTAATGAAACAGTGCGGGAATGAGATGAAAAACACGCTGACCTTGCAAATCCATAAGCGCCAGCGCTCGCTCTGTGCGTTGCCGGTTCAGCTTATCCAGTCTCTGTATTAAGGTCGTTGTGTAAGCCTGCAAGGTGGATTCCTTGGTTGAAACATAAATGCGCGTTTTGGTTGTGTTTTATGCGAATGCGTCAACAAAACGTGATCAATTTAACACTTTAATTCCTATTGGTAAAGCGATCTGCTCACCATGTCACACCAAAGTCGTAGTGCCACAAGGCTTGAATTCACGACCGTTCCTAGTGTCGACGCTAACGGTTGCTTTGTAATAATAGCGCAGTTTACAAACGAGAACCTAGTCACACAATTTTGCGCGATCGGTGTGAATTGTCTATCAAACCAGCATCCCAGTGATCTTGGAGTAAGACCTTCCCCAGCCTTAATGATAGGATGAAGCCATTATTGACTGTCTAACGGGATTATCATGACCTCTACCACCCCCATTCGAATTGCCACTCGTCAAAGTCCACTCGCTTTATGGCAAGCGCATTTTGTCAAAGACGCGCTGCAAGCGGCTCATCCGGGGCTCGAAGTGGAACTGGTCACCATGGTGACCCGAGGTGACGTGATTCTTGATACGCCGCTGGCCAAAGTGGGCGGCAAAGGTCTGTTCGTCAAAGAACTCGAAGTGGCGATGCTAGAAGGCCGCGCGGACTTGGCGGTGCACTCGATGAAAGACGTGCCGGTCGATTTTCCCGAAGGCCTTGGCTTGGTGACCATCTGTGAACGCGAAGACCCGCGTGATGCATTTGTCTCCAACACCTATGCATCACTGGATGAGCTGCCACACGGCGCCATCGTCGGCACTTGTAGCCTGCGTCGTCAATGCCAACTCAAAGAAGCGCGTCCGGATCTGGTGATCAAAGAGCTACGTGGCAACGTCGGAACCCGTTTGGGCAAACTGGATGCCGGTGAATATGATGCCATCATTCTCGCCGCTGCGGGGCTCAAACGCCTTCAACTAGAACAGCGCATTCGCAGCCTGATTGAACCCGAGCAGTCACTACCTGCTGTCGGCCAAGGCGCGGTAGGCATTGAGTGTCGTTTGGATGATGCGCGCCTGCGCGCGTTGCTGGCACCGCTGAGCGATGCCGACACCACCGATCGCGTGTTGTGTGAACGAGCCATGAACCTCACACTGGAAGGCGGTTGCCAAGTGCCGATTGGTAGCTATGCGCTGCTCGACGGCGATGATTTGTGGCTGCGTGCGCTGGTCGGTGAGCCGGACGGTTCCCACATTGTGCGTGGCGAAATCCGTGGCCCACGTCAGGATGCCGAACGTCTGGGGGTCGAGCTGGCCAATCAACTGCTGGCCGATGGCGCGCGCGACATTCTGACCAAGTTGTACGCCGAGCACGAGTAAGCCATGGCCGTCTTGGTGACGCGCCCCGAGGCGCAGGGACAAGCGTTGTGTCAGCAGTTGGCACAATGTGGGATTCATGCCCTCCACCACCCATTGATCACTCTGAAGGCAGGCGCTGACCTGCCTCAGTTGCTGCCCGCCCTGCACCAATGTGATCTGCTGATCGCCGTGAGTCAGCATGCCGTGACATTTACCCACCAGTTTTTGCAATCTGAGCGATCTTGCTGGCCAACTTCCGCCATTTACCTTGCCGTTGGTCAAAAAACTGCACACGTTTTAAGCAAACTTTCTGCACAACCAGTACACTACCCGGACATCAGCGACAGCGAACATTTATTGGCACTGCCAGCCCTGCACGCGGTGCAGGGAAAATCAGTCATCATTTTGCGTGGCAACGGCGGGCGCGAGCTGATTTTCGACACATTGGTCGCACGTGGCGCGCACGTCAGTTACCGCGAAGTGTACCAACGCGTGGATTTACCATTTGCCAGTGAGGCCTGCGTCGCCACATGGCAACAAGCGGGCGTGGATACGCTGGTGATCACCAGCAGCCACCAGCTGATGTTTTTTGTTTCACAACTGACCGCAACCAGCCTGAGCTGGGTGCTTGGTCTGAAATTACTGGTACCCAGTGATCGAATCGCCCACGATGCCAAAGCCTTGGGATTTCAAACCATCGTGACCACAGGAAGTGCGGCGAACCCAGATTTAGTGGCGGCTCTCCAGCCCTAACACAGGACTCTTAGCAATGACAAGCAATAAAAATAATCCTCAGCAGGAACCTGAACAACAATCAAAAACTGCCCTCGCTGCCGAGACAACCTCCCCCGATGCCAAAGCCAAAGCGGCGTCCACCGACAAAGCCGCTGCCGGGCAAAGCAGCACGGCAACATCGGCCAAACCACAGCGCCCCGCCGAGCCAGCACCGGTATTTGAAGAGAAACAGGGCAAACGAGGCGTCAAGCTTGGCACCATCGCGATCGTTCTGGCGGTGCTGTTTGGCGGCGGTTTAACGCTGCATAGCCAGCAGCAACAAGCGGACTACCAAGCGCAGATTCAAGCCCTGCGCGCCGAGCTTGAGCAAACGCGCAGCAACATCAACGCCCAGCTCGATGCCACCAAACAAGACGCTGTCGACAAAGCCACTGAACTGACTCATCGCGCAGAAGTGGTACTGACGCAGCAACAAAAGAGCATTGAAAGCCTGCAACTGGCCGTGGCAGATATCAAAGGTCGTCGTCCCAACGACTGGCTATTGGCCGAAGCGGATTACTTGGTCAAACTGGCAGGACGTAAACTCTTTCTCGAACACGATGTCGACAGCGCGACGCTGTTGATGGAGAGCGCGGACCAACGCATCGCCGCCTTGAACGATCCGAGCCTGACACCGCTGCGCAAAGCAATGGCCAACGACATCACGACACTGAAAGCAATTCCACGACTGGATCGCGATGGCTTGGTGCTGCGCCTGACCAGCCTGCAACAGCAAGTCGATACCCTGCCGCTGGCGAACGCCATTTTGCCGGACGCGCCGCAGGAAACCGAACAAGCGGTTTCAGAAAATATCAACAACTGGCAACAGAACCTGATGACGTCGCTGAAAGATTTCGCCAACAACTTCATCACGTTCCGCACGCGCGATGGCAACGTGGTGCCGCTGCTGTCACCGCAGCAGCATTTCTATCTCAAAGAAAACCTCAAAGCCAAGCTGGAAACCGCGATTAAGTCGGTGTACACCGAGCAGCAGGAAATCTATACCGTGTCACTCACCACCGCCGATCAGTGGTCGAAATCGTTCTTCAATCAAAGTGACAACCGCGTGAAAGCCTTCAATCAGACGCTGGAACAACTGGCGAAACAGCAGGTGCAGGTTGAGTATCCGGTCAAACTGGGCACGCAAAAGCAACTGGCGGATGTGATCACCGATCGTCTGCGCCGCTCGGTCAGCTCGATGACAGTCAGCTCGATGACAACGGAGGCTAACTGATGGTTCGTGTCCTATTTCTATTTGTCGTTTTGGGGCTCGGCTTGTTTGCCGGCACCCAATATGCGGGTCAGCAAGGCTACGTGCTGATCTCAGTCGCCAGTCATACCATTGAAATGAGTGTCACCACGTTGGTGATCTTCATCATCGGCGCGCTGGCTGGCTTATTCGCACTGGAATATCTGCTGAAAAAACTGATGTACGCCAGCTCCAATACTTGGAACTGGTTCAGTGTACGCAAACTGCGCCGCTCGCGTCGTTACACCAACGAAGCGATCATCAAATTGCTCGAGGGGGACTGGAAACAGGCGGAGAAGAAAGTCACGCGCTGGGCCAATCATCATGACATGCCGCTGCTGTGTTATCTGGTGGCCTCAGAAGCCGCCAACGGCATGGGCGATCGCGCCAAACGCGACCGCTATTTGGCGCTGGCTGCGCAGCAAGAAAACGCCACATTGGCGGTGGAACTGACGCGCGCCAAACAGCAACTGAGCGATGGCGAGTTGCAAGCGGCATTGAGCACGCTGAGCGCGCTGCAAGCCGATCACCCCAACAATACCATTGTGCTCAACCTGCTCAAGCAAACTTACACCCAACTGAAACAGTGGCAGCCGCTGCTCGATCTGCTGCCTAAATTGGTCAAAGCCAAACGCATGACGCAGGATGAAGCCGATCAACTGGCCTTGGTTGCTCACCAAGGGGTGATGGACACCATCGCCAGTCAGAAAGGCAGCGAAGGATTGATTGCCCACTGGAACAGCCTGCCGCGTAAACTCAAAGCGGAATCACAACTCGAACTGAACCTGATCCGCCAACTGATTGTGCGCAAGGCCGATTACGAAGCGTTCACGCTGATCAAAGAGAGTTTGAAAAAACGCCCATCGCCAGCGCTTTACGCCTTATTGCCAGAGCTCAACATCAGCGATCGCCATCCAGCGATTGTCCTGTTGAAAGATGCGCTCAACCGCGATGGCAACAATGCCGAGGCGCACAGCGCATTGGGTCAGCTCTATCTGCGTGAGCAGCAATGGGCCGATGCGCAGCAGCATCTGGAAAAAGCCTTGTCCTTGCGCTCAAGCGTGTCCGATTACGCTTACTTGGCCGACGCGTTAGAAAAGCAGCACCTGACCAAAGCCGCTCACGACGTGACGCGCAAAGCCTTATCGCTGCTCGAATCCGCGTAAATTCAAACGCGCAGCGGACAACAAAAAAGCCAGCAGAAATGCTGGCTTTTTTCATCGGAAGTCGCGCTTAAATCACGCGAGAGAACTGCTGCTGACGCGCGCGATCGCGCAGGTATTTGTCAAAGCACATACAGATGTTGCGGATCAGCAAGCGGCCACGCAACGTGACGCGAATGTGATGCTCATCGACCGTCACCAGTTCATCGTCGACAAACGTTTGTAGCAACGCCAAATCTTGGCGGAAGTAATCATTAAAGCGCACGCGGAACTGGCGCTCAATCGCTCGCTTATCAAGTTGGAAATTGCAAATCAGCTGTTTAATCACTTCGCGGCGCAGCAAGTCATCGCTATCCAGCGACACCCCTTTCCACAACGCGTGACGCATTTCGTTGACCTGAGCGTAGTACTTTTTCAGCTCTTTTTGGTTCTGCGCGTAGGCATCGCCAATCATCGAAATCGCCGACACACCAAAACCAACTAAATCACACTCGCCTTGCGTGGTGTAGCCTTGGAAGTTGCGATGCAGCACGCCATTGCGTTGCGCCACCGCCAGTTCATCATCCGGTAAGGCAAAGTGATCCATACCGATAAACTGATAACCGGCATCCGTCAGCGTGTTGATGGTGTATTGCAGAATCGCCATTTTCTCTTCTGGCGCCGGCAGGTCTTCGTCTTTGATTTTACGTTGTGCGGCAAACAGCTGCGGCATGTGCGCGTAGTTAAACACCGACAGACGCCCCGGTTTCATCGCCAGCACCTGTGCCAGCGTTTGACTGAAGGTTTCCAGCGTTTGTTTTGGCAGGCCGTAAATCAGGTCAAGGTTGGTGGAGCGGAACCCCAAGGCTTTTCCGCGCGCGACCAAATCGATAATAAACTGCTCGTCTTGCTCGCGGTTCACCAGCTTCTGCACTTCTTTATCGAAATCCTGCACGCCGATGCTCAGGCGGTTAAAACCTTCGCTACGCAGGTGATCCAGCACGTCGAGCTGAATCTCACGCGGGTCAACTTCGATACTGATTTCGGCATCCGCGTCGAACTGAAACTCTTCACGCAGCAGCGTCATCAGACGGCTGATCTGCTTGTTGGTCAGAAAGGTCGGTGTGCCGCCGCCAAAATGCAGTTGCGTGACATGACGTCCCACCAGCAGCGATGCGCGCTGACGGATTTCATGCTCCAGAATATCCAAGTATTCGTCGGCTTTGTGCGAATGACGGGTGATGACTTTGTTGCAGCCACAGTAGTAGCACAGCTTGTGACAGAACGGAATGTGAATGTAGAGCGATAACGGTCGCTCAGGGTACTGAGTACACGCCATATCGTAGTCCGCAATGGTGAACGCTTCATGAAACTCCACAGCGGTCGGATAGGAAGTGTAACGCGGCCCCGAGTAGTTGTACTTGTCTAAAATGGCTTGATCCCAAACGATCTGCTGACTGGGTACGACGTGCGACGACATAGTAACTCTTTCCGTTTTCAATCTTTTGACGGGCTATTTTGCCACACGACGTTGACACGTCGGGTGGCAAAAATAGGATTTGCGAACAAAATGTTCGAAACTGCTAGCGTGATCACTCACTCAAAAGAGGGAGTATCACTTATACCATTTGGATGGCAATTTGGTTGTTCAGTGGCTGAACACGTTTTTGCAGCGCTTTTAACTCTTCGACGATGGCGTCGTTGAGGCGGGATTCTGCTTTCAGGCGAATCAGGTTGTGTTGCATACGCTCCTTCTTCACCATCTGCTGGCGGGCGTCACCACGCGGCATGTCTTTGACAATGTGGTACAACTCGGCGGTTGCCGGGTAGTCACGATCAAAATCCACGCGGTCTTCGCCCTGAACGTAATCCATGATGCAGTAGACGCGGATGCTGATTTCCGACAAATCACACTGCCCTTGAATCCCGGCCAAGCACAGAATGTTGACGTTTTCGAAAATGTTCGCATTGCGTTTTTCGATCGCCAACGCCTGGTGCTGCTGCTGCAGCTCCTTTTGCTTTTTCAGTTGCAACAAAAGGTAACCCGCGTAGGCCGCTAAGCCCAGAATAATCACAGCTCCAGCTATCGCTAATAGGGTTACATTCATTGTGGCACCTTATCCTTTGTAATCGTTCAGATCGAGATTTTCAAACTGAGACAACAGATCGTCATCGGTTTTTGCCTTCGCTTTCGTTGCTTTGGCTTGTGGCTGTGGCGCGATGGCTTCCGCTTCTTCGGCTTCTTCCATCTCTTCTGCGTCTTCAAACAGACCCAGTTGATTCATCAGCACTTCAATGCGATCCAGTTTCTCATCCACATATTTTTGCAGACCAGCACCCAGTTTTTCACCGTTGTCGATGCGATCCAACAACACGTTCAATTGCGCGTCATTTTCCAGCATCGCCAGCTCTTTTTCAGCAGAGAGACGACGCTCTTGCTTGTTGAGTTTCTTCGGCGCATCCACGATCAATGGAATGGGCTTTTTGCTGCCAAGGCGCGGGTCACGTTGCTGCGCACCGTTGCGTACCACCGCTTCCGCACCTTCTGAATGACGGCTACCCGTTTTCAGGCCTTTATGTTTTTTCGCTTTTTTACGCAGGCGTCCTTCCAGCTCACCAGAAGTACGGTTGTGTTTGCGTGCAAAAACCAGATCACCATTGATGCCGGTTTTGGATTTCTTTTGTCGAGACATTACTGGGGCTTCCTCAGTAAAATTACATCATTGCCTATAAATTCAAGTTCGAGCTGATCCCGCTCTGCCAGATATTCAAACGTGTGGCGACTGAAAAAGATCACGTGAGTGAGATCGTTTTTGTAGTGCCATGTCGCAAATGCGTCCACGTCTTTGACCATTTTGGTCATCAGACCAATCCAGCCACCCGGCTTAACTAAATTTAACCATTGCTGCCACACTCGATGTGGATCGTGCAGATGCTCAATCACTTCCGTGGCAGTCATAAAATCGTAAGTGGTTGTCAGCGCTTGGGCATTAGGATGATAGAAAATATCATACAACGCCACCTGATGGCCGGCTTCTTCCAGCATCAGCGACAACGTCGGGCCCGGGCCACAACCAAAATCTAACCCTTGTGAATGCGGTGCGATTCTTTCAAGCATAGGCGTACACACACGAGATAAAAAGCGGCGATAGCCGGCATCATTGGGGTCATTCTCGTGTAGGTCGTAAAACGCTTTTTCGCGTTGCGCATTCAGTCGATGTTCAGGATTAACGAACACCAGTTGGCAAGGCTGACATTGCAGATAAGCACGATGCGCGTCTTCATAGTACGCGTGCGTATCGTCACTGTGACATAAAGGGCAAGTGTGCATTCTGACATCCTTCCAACGGGGGATGCGAAACATACCAGAAACTGGCTGGAGAGTGGAGCGTGATCGTACAAAATCTCAGCAATTTTGCAAAAAAAGCTCCTAAAGATAAAAAAAGCGATAGGTTGCCCTATCGCTTTCTAAGTGGTCACAGAACGTGACAAAACTGGGTTGCGTTCAATCAACGCACCAAGAGTCCCTTTGTTTTTCGAGCTTTCCTTGCCAAAAGTGTGGTTTGACATCGTCCTGATGAGTTTTGGCTGTCCGTTGTTACGTCCTGTAGCTGGGCGACTCCGTCGCCTGAATCCGTGTCACTGTCTTCACCTTGAGACCAGTTGACCATCCCTATCCCGATTCCCATCCTGGAAACCGTTATCCCTGTCCTGTTGCCAGATTCCTTCCGGCTCCTTGGAGACCTACCTAGTCTGAATTCCTCGTCAGTCTCATGCCGACATGAACAACTTTACGCCAACCACGGCAACGCACAACGGACCAAACGCACATTTTTGCGCCTTTTTGAACACAATAAAATCAAGTTATTTATTTTCAGTAGCTTACAAAGCTATCCTCGGCATCATGATGCGCAACTATGGCGAATGTCTTACACAAAACAGGGCAATCTGACGCAGAAATAGAAACAGCCCCGACACGCGGGGCTGTTTCTTACCACTTATGCTCGAACACGTGTAGGGCTATTAGTACAGGCCGCCAACGTATTTAGACAGAATTTCGATATCAGCATCGGTCAATTTCTTCGCTACATCACGCATCATCGCGTTCATGTCGTTGCCGCGGTTTTCGTCACGGAATTTCTGTAGCTGCGCTTTGATGTAGTCCGCATGCTGACCGGAGATTTTCGGGAACCCAGACAGTTCGGTACCGTTACCACGCGGGCCGTGACACGCCGTACACGCCGTCAGACCACGCGCCGCATCACCAGCGTTGTACAGAACTTTCCCTTTCGCTACCACGTCTTCCGGTGTAGAGTTCGGCGAAATCGGCAGTGAAGCGAAGTACGCCGCCACATCGGCCATGTCTTCTTCACTGAGTGGCATCGCCATGGCACTCATGACCGGATCGTAACGGCCTTGTTTGCCACCGCTCGACATGCCAAGCTTGAGATCTTTCAGCTGCTTCTCAATATACTTAGCGTGCTGACCAGCCAGCTTCGGGTAAGTTGTAATTTGACTGTTGCCATCCGCACCATGGCAGGCAACACACGTTTGGGATTTTGCTTTACCAGCTTCAATGCTGCCTTGGGCCCATACAGAGCAGCTGGCTAAAAGACTTAAGATTAGCGCTAATTTCTTCATGACATTCCATTTATAATTATCAAGCTTCCAGTACCACGGGGTACCACTCATGGTACAATAAGCGACCTTATGCCGAGCACGGTTATTTTACACAATTTCACAAAAAAGTAATCAATCGACTACACAAAGTCGAGATGGAGTTAACAGTGAGCGTAAAAATTCATTATCAAAACACGCATTTCATCACCAGTGCGCCAGACATTCGCCATCTTCCCACTGATGAAGGTATCGAAATCGCGTTTGCAGGACGCTCAAATGCTGGAAAGTCGAGTTCTCTCAATCGGTTAACAAACCAGAAGAACTTGGCCAAGACCAGTAAAACTCCTGGCCGTACTCAGCTCATCAACCTATTTAAGGTGACTGAAGGCTGCCACATTGTCGATCTACCGGGGTACGGTTTCGCCCAGGTACCGCTGGAAATGAAAAAGAAGTGGCAAAAGTCACTGGGTGAATACCTGCAAAAACGGACCTGCCTGAAAGGCTTGGTGGTGTTGATGGATATTCGTCACCCGATGAAAGATCTCGACCAACAATTGGTCGTGTGGGCCGTGGAATGTGGCATTCCCGTTCAAGTGCTGCTGACCAAAGCCGACAAACTCAAAAGCGGCGCTCGTAAAGCGCAAGTGTTAAAAGTTCGTGAAGCGGCACTTGCATTTGGCGGCGATGTACAGGTGGACGCATTCTCGTCTCACAATGGCATTGGCGTTGATGTACTGCGCAACAAACTCGACAGCTGGTTTGCGCCGATGGTGGCACAGTTGGCCGCAGAAGCTGACATTGAACACACCCCAGAAGAGCACAGCGGCGAGCAAGACGCTTAATCCGCTTCGCGCTCACATCAGCCTCGCCTTTCGGCGGGGCTTTTTATTACGTTCTAAATCGATGACTTGTAAAATCGCTGGCTTGCCAACCTAACGCATGGATGACTGGCGTAAAAGCCGAGCACTCTGCCACGGCGATGGGCAGCTACCATGCGGCTGATATGACTCGATTGACTGACGTGAGAAACAAGACGTGAGAAACAAAAAGCCCCACCATCCTGGTGGGGCAACGGGAGAGAAATAGGAGGTAATTATTGTTATGTGGTTAGGATTCCTGAATCCCGATCAGATTACAAGTTGCGCCGATCACGATTTTTGTCCCGCCGCTTTTGCGCATAACTTCACATCTTACTTAATTATTTCAATACATTAGAGAAATACGCACGCATTAATCCGCTTAGTTTTTAATTAGAATTAACTAAAATTGTGATTGGAGATTAGTTACAGAAATGAAGCTTGCTGTCATTGAGGTGACGTCGAGGATAGACGACAACGATGAGCGAAATTGCGGTCAAAAAGCCCAGAAACAGGGCGAAGGAAATGTGGAATGCGGCCCAATAAAAAACGCCCCAGTCAAATGGTGACTGGGGCGGCTGAATCAGCCTAATCCAATAACGTGAAACAAAAGGTCTGAAAGATAGAACATCTTACCTCTGTACCCTACGGAAGTTAATGTACAACAATTGGTCACAAATGAAAACCATTTTTGTAGTTTATTTTCATTAAATTTTTATTAAGCAACACAAATATATGAATGTTGTTTACTTTTTTATTGGTAAAAAAAAGCCAACGACTGTGCGCTGGCTCATATATTTAGCGTAATTTAGGCGATTTTAGGCTTAATGAGCCTCATCCCAGTTGTCACCATGGCCGGCTTCGGCCACCAGCGGCACCTTCAGCGCTGCTGCAGATTCCATCAATTTCTGTACTTTACTTTCAATTTCGGACAAAGCTGACTCTTCGACTTCAAACACCAGTTCATCGTGTACCTGCATCAGCAGTTTCACGCGACCCGCACCTTCCGCTTCGATCCACGCATCCACCAGCAACATCGCTTTCTTAATGATGTCGGCCGCAGTGCCCTGCATCGGCGCGTTGATCGCCGCACGTTCCGCCGCTTTCCGACGCATGCCGTTACGCGAGGTGATTTCTGGCAGATGGAGACGACGACCAAACAAGGTTTCCACGTAGCCCTGCTCTGCAGCGGTACTGCGTGTGTCTTCCATGTATTGCATCACGCCAGGGTAACGCTCAAAGTAAGTGTCCATGTATGCTTGCGCTTCACCGCGCGGAATGCCGAGTTGTTTCGCCAAGCCAAACGCACTCATGCCGTAAATCAAACCAAAGTTGACCGCTTTCGCGCGGCGGCGCTGCTCGCTGGTCACCTGATCGATGCTGATACCCAGAATTTCAGCCGCGGTGGCGGCGTGGATATCTTTACCTTGTTGGAAAGCTTCCAGCAGCGCTTTATCGCCAGACAAATGCGCCATGATGCGCAGTTCGATTTGCGAGTAGTCGACCGCCATGATTTTCCAGCCATGTGGCGCAACGAACGCCTGACGAATGCGACGGCCTTCTTCATTACGAATCGGAATGTTCTGCAAGTTCGGATCGGTCGAAGAGAGACGCCCGGTGGCCGTCACCGCCTGATGATATGACGTGTGTACGCGACCCGTGGTCGGGTTGATCATCTTCGGCAGTTTATCGGTGTAGGTCGATTTAAGCTTCGCCAGACCGCGGTATTCGAGAATGACTGCAGGCAATGGATAATCCAGCGCCAGCTCTTGCAGCACTTCTTCGTTGGTTGATGGCGTACCCGATGGTGTTTTCTTGATCACCGGCAGTTTCATCTGATCAAAGAAGATGGTTTGCAGCTGTTTGGGCGAGCTGAGGTTAAATTCTTGGCCCGCGATATCGAACGCTTTCTTTTCCAGCTCATCCAGACGCTGCGCAATCTCTTGCGATTGCGCGCCCAGCAGCATGTCATTGATCAGCACGCCGGTGCGTTCAATGCGTGACAGAACGGGCACCAGCGGCATCTCGATGTCGCGGTACACACTCAGCAGTTTGTCGTCTTGTTCCAGCAGCGGCAGCAAACGATGATGCAAACGTAGCGTGACGTCGGCATCTTCTGCGGCGTAAGGCGCCGCTTGTTCAAGGTCAATCTGGTTAAAGGTGAGTTGGTTCTTGCCTTTGCCCGCCACCTGTTCAAACGAAATGCAGCTGTGTTGCATGAAACGCAGCGCTAGGCTGTCCATGTCATGCTTGCCGCCCACGCTGTTGTACACATACGATGCGAGCATGGTGTCGTGCGCGATGCCCTGCATGTTGATGTCGTAGCGCGCCAGAATGCTGGCATCGTACTTGAGGTTTTGACCCACTTTGGCTTGCTGCGCGTCTTCTAAAATCGGTTTCAGTTGCGCCAGCACCCAATCGCGATCGAGTTGTTGTGGCGCGTCCAGATAATCGTGTGCCACTGGCACGTAGGCAGCCTCTCCTTCCGCAACGGCGAAAGAAACGCCCACCAGATTCGCCACCATGTAATCCAGGCTGTCGGTTTCGGTATCAAACGCAAACACCTCGGCGCTGCGCAGTTTGTCGAGCCAACGGTTGAATGCCGCTTCATCCACAATGGTTTCATATTGGCTGCGATCGATTTTCACCGCCGCCGAGTCAGCCATCGGTGCCGCTTGCGGCGCGCCACTGACGGCAACGCTAGCAGCACTTTTCTCTGCCGCTTCGACCACACCGGTGCCGCCTTCAAGCAGCTCGTTCAACCAAGATTTAAACGACAATTGGCCATAAAGTTCAATCAGTGCATCACGATCCGGCGTGGCTTTGAGCAGCGTTTCCGGCGTGCAATCCAGCGCAACATCGAGTTTGATGGTCGCCAATTCGTAAGACAGCTCGGCGTTGGCGCGGTTGTCTTCCAGCTTCTTGGCCATGGTTTTAGACCCACGGAATCCCAGGTCGGCAATTTTATCCAGATTGTCATACAGCGCCGTCAAGCCACCGATCCCCTGCAACAAAGCTGTGGCGGTTTTGTCGCCCACGCCCGGCACACCCGGAATGTTATCGACTTTATCGCCCATCAGCGCGAGGTAATCGATGATCAGCTCCGGCGGAATACCGAATTTTTCAATCACGCCGTCGCGATCCATCACCACATTGGTCATGGTGTTGATCAAGGTCACGTTGTCGTCAACCAACTGCGCCATGTCCTTGTCGCCGGTACTGATCAGCACCGGAATACCCGCTTGAGACGCTTGATGCGCCAGTGTCCCGATCACGTCGTCCGCTTCGACCCCTTCAATCGACAGCAATGGCAGCCCCATGGCACGAATCACGTTATGGAGCGGTTCGATCTGACAACGCAGATCATCCGGCATCGGCGGACGCTGCGCCTTGTATTCCGGATACAGTTCATCGCGAAAGGTTTTGCCTTTGGCATCAAAGACGACCGCCATTCGATCACTGGCAAATTGACGCATCATGGCGCGAACCATGTTGATCACGCCATACACAGCGTTAGTCGGGATCTCACCGTTGCTCATGGTGCCCGGGTAGGCATGAAATGCACGGTATAAATAAGAAGAGCCGTCGATCAGAATTAACGGGTTATCAGGGATGCGAGCCATAGTTTTGCTATCCAACAAGAAACAATGGCGCTAAGGATGCCATGACTGCTGATTGGTTTCCATGCTCACGACCGCATGCGGCGGTACTCACAGCGGTGAATAATTCAACGCCCAGCCTCACCATCTGTGGATAACTCTGTTTATAGAATTTATCCACCGGTTATTAAAGCGCGAATAAAGTCGTGTTTTGTGTTTTTAATTATTTGTTTTTATTTGATTTTTACAAAGATCGATCATTCCTATCACGATCCTTTTGCGATCATGCATTGTGGAAAAGACACTCGCTGCCCTTTTACTCAACCTGAGATCTTGATCCCGACACGCTGCTGCAGATTTGCACAGATCAGGTTCGAAAGTTGGACGTTTTACCGTGGGAGAATCAAGTGCGGTGGATAACCGGCATAAAAAAAGCGACATCCGAGGATGTCGCCTAGCAATAACAGGTCAAAGCCAATACCGATTGTTCAGCCTTACCATAAAGCTTAAATATTACACTGGAAGCAATGTGAGCAATGTCGTGTCAAAAAGAACGTGTGCAAGTTCAAGCGTCAGTTAGATTATCTGCCAACCTAAAGAACCATTCAGGTCGATAATTCAACGTCCTGGTGAACTTCACTCATTCCCTAAGACATGGTTAATAATAATGATTCTCATTTAATGATCAAGCATTAAATGAGAAAAAATCTCATTTAATTTTAGAAATGTTTCACGAAGTGAATGCGACTTTCCAACAATGGTTCTACTTTTTCAAAATTTTCAATGAGATAACCATTCCTTAGCAACAGGCGCAACATGGCCGGAAATTGGTTGCGCGATTTCACTTTGAGCTGGCGATAACCATGCTTGGCCACCCAACGCTCTTGTGCGTTCAATAAATGCTGCGCCACGCCGCGATTGCGCGCCAACGCGGAAACACCGCCAAACCAGCTATAGAAGGTCTCACTATCGAGTTCATAGCCAATTTTGAATCCGAGTAACTGGCCGTGTTCTTCTGCGATCAGAATTAAATCGTGCTTGCCCGCTAAACGCTGCGCCATACTCGCCACCGTTTCTTTGTGCGCAAATTCATCAATCTCTTGGACCACCTGTACGGCTTCTGCCAATGTACCTAAGCGGATCTGCATCCCCACCTCCTCATGGCATTCGAAGCAAGCCGGTACTCACCCACCCGCGTTCACCGAATGCATTCTTAACCCCGAAAAAACAAAAAGGCCGGCAACGGTGCCAGCCTTCTCAATCGATGTTGCCGTCGTTAGTCCGCGCGCAGATGCTGCGCCGCTTGTGCGTTTTCTTCTGCCAGCCACTCAGCCACATCTTTGGCAAAGTAAGTCAGAATGCCATCGGCACCCGCGCGCTTAAAGCACAGCAGCGATTCCAGCACGGTGTCGCGTTCTTTGAGCCAACCGTTCATGATCGCGGCTTTGTGCATCGCGTACTCTCCCGACACTTGATACGCAAACGTCGGGACTTGCAGCTCGCTCTTCACGCGGCGCACTACGTCCAAATAAGGCATGCCCGGTTTCACCATCACCATGTCCGCGCCTTCGTTGATGTCCATCGCCACTTCATGCAGCGCTTCATCACTGTTGGCCGGATCCATCTGGTAGTTTTTCTTGTTGCCACCTTTGAGGTTGCTCGCCGAGCCGACTGCATCGCGGAACGGGCCGTAATAGCATGACGCGTATTTAGCCGAGTACGCCATGATCTGCGTATGAATGTGTCCCGCTTCTTCCAGCGCGTCACGAATCTTGCCGATGCGGCCATCCATCATGTCAGATGGCGCCACCACATCCGCACCCGCCGCCGCATGGGACAACGCTTGCTTGATCAGCACTTCCGTGGTTTCTTCATTGAGGACGTAACCCGCTTCGTCGATGATGCCGTCCTGGCCGTGGGTGGTGAACGGGTCCAACGCCACATCGGTGATCACTCCCATTTGCGGCACGTGTTCTTTCAGCAAACGCACCGCGCGCTGCACCAAACCGTCCGGGTTGTAGGCTTCGGTCGCACACAGGCTTTTCGCATCCTGATTGACCACAGGAAACAGCGCGATGGCCGGCACGCCAAGGTTGGCCAAATACAGCGCCTCTTCCAGCATCAGGTCAATCGACAGACGTTCAACGCCCGGCATCGATTCCACAGCTTCACGACGATCTTTGCCCATCAGAATAAACATCGGGTAGATCAAGTCACTCACAGACAACTGGTTTTCCGCCACCAGACGACGGCTGAAATCATGCTTACGCAGACGGCGCATACGACGCCCAGGAAACTGACCTTGGATGGATACAGACACTCGACTCTCCTTATTTGTCTACCTGAACCACGGCGCTGACGCGCCCCGTCAGGCGTTTTGTGTTGGCGAAATCATATCATTCTGATGGCCCGGCGCTAGGCTCTGGGCGGAAAAATACAAAAAATGACCCCAAGCTCACACTCACGTATACTGCCGCCAAGCTTACCGAAAATGAGACGTTGCCATGATTGATACCCACGCCCACATTTATGCCAGTGAATTTGACCACGACCGCGATGAGGTGGTCAGCCGGGCATTGGCGCAAGGCATTGAACGCATTCTGCTCCCCAACATCGATCTGGAATCGATTGAGCCGATGCTGGCAACCGAAGCGGCTTACCCCACAGTCTGCCGCGCCATGATGGGCCTGCACCCGTGTTATGTCGATGGCAACGTCACGCAAACACTCGACACGATCCACCGCTGGTTTGCCCAACACGATTTTATTGCGGTGGGCGAAATCGGCATCGACCTCTATTGGGACAAAACATTTCGCGCCGAACAAGAAATGGCGTTTGTGACCCAGCTCAACTGGGCTAAAGAGATGAACCTGCCGGTGGTGATCCACACCCGCGATTCGATTGACGAGACGCTCACCCTGCTCAAACAAGAGCAAAATGGCCAACTGCGTGGCGTGTTCCACTGCTTTGGGGGCAGCGTAGACGAAGCCAAAGCAATCAACGACCTTGGCTTTCATCTCGGCTTGGGCGGCGTGTCGACATTTAAGAACGGCGGCATGGATCAGGTGATTCCACACCTCGACATGAACTACGTGATTTTGGAAACCGACTGCCCGTATTTGGCCCCGGTGCCCCATCGTGGAAAGCGTAACGAACCGGCCTACACTCAACTGGTTGCACAACGTGTTGCGGACCTGAGAATGACGACCATCGAAGCGATCGATTGCATTACATCAGTGAATGCTAAATCACTGTTTAATCTATAGTTTAGGGATATGTTGATTACTAATTTATAGATTAAGATCACATTTTTTAAATGGGATAAAGATCACATTAATCGCTATGCATGCAATGTACTATTCGTGGCCAAATTTTTATAACGATCTACATATACAAACGTCATGGCTAGCTGTAATCACACCAACCAACTGCAACGACTACGTCGTACCTTCTGGCAGAAAATGCTGGGAGTGAAAGAAGTCTACGTCTGCAAGCATTGCGGACAAATCGTAAAAATTAAATAATTTTGACGAGAAGACACCCCATCTACAACGGAAAAAGCGGCCACTGGCCGCTTTTTTTTATTCATGGTTTGCCCCATCACGTGGCGACTACGCTTCCCCGTCTTGCGCCTCATCTTTGCGCGTGTAGAAACGTGCGAAGAATAGACCGATTTCAAACAGCAAACACATGGGAATCGCCAACAGTGTTTGTGAAATCATATCAGGCGGTGTCAGCAGCATGCCAACCACAAACGCGCCCACGATGATGTACGGACGTTTTTGGCTTAACTCTGTCGGCGTGGTCGCGCCCGTCCAGCACAGCAGAATGATGGCCACCGGCACTTCAAACGCGATGCCAAACGCCATAAACAGCGCCAAGACGAAATCAAGATAACTGGCAATGTCGGTGGCAAACTCCACCCCGCCGAGCGATATCGCGGTAAAGAAGCCAAACACCAGTGGAAAAACCACGTAGTAAGCAAACGCCACACCGCAATAAAACAGCAGCGAACTCGACACCAACAGCGGAAAAATCAGGCGACGCTCATGCTTATACAGGCCCGGCGCCACAAACGCCCACACTTGATAAAGAATAAACGGCACCGACACAAATACCGCCACAATCAGCGTCAGCTTGAGTGGAGTGAAAAACGGTGAAGCCACATCGGTGGCGATCATCGTTGCCCCTTCCGGCAGGCGATCCACCAGCGGGCGAGAGACAAATTCGTAGATGTGATTGGAGAAATAAATCAACCCAAGAAACACCACGATCACCGCCGCAATACTACGCAGCAAGCGATCACGAAGTTCCAATAAGTGGCTGATCAACGGTTGAGTCTGTTCGACTGACATTGACACCTCATGTAACCGATCAAAAAGAGTTACCGCTCAGGGGTAACTCTTTACAAAGACTATTAGTCGGCTTTCTTTTCTGCCGTCTTCGGCTGAGCGGGTTCAGCCACAACGTGGAGGGATTCTGCCGAGGGTTGCGGCTGGTCATCCTCTGTCGGGCTGGTGGCTGGAGTGGCGTACGGACGTTGCACGTCCTGCGCTGCCTGCTTGAGCTTATCGACCGATTCTTGCAGCTCAGGCGACAAGTTTTGCATCCCCATCTGCTCGGCTTTGCGCAGGTTTTCCTGCAGCTCCTGCACTTTCAGCTCGTGCGCCAGCTCATCTTTAACACTGTTGGCCATGTTTTTGGCCGCCGAGACAAACTTCGCCACACTGCGAATCGCATGCGGCAGCCGCTCTGGACCCAGCACCACCAGTGCCACGACAGAAATTAATACCAGTTCCCAAAAACCGATATCAAACACGATTTAAGCCTGCTCTTTGTCTTTCTTTGTTTCAGCAGTTGCGTCGGTCTTCTGCTGTTCCAGATTTTTCTGTTCGAAATCGGCATCTTTCTTCGCCGCAGACTGATCTTCGTCTGCCATGGCTTTCTTGAAGCCTTTCACTGCGCTACCGAGATCGCCGCCGATACCACGAAGTTTCTTCGTACCGAACAGCAATACAACGATGACCGCAATGATAAGAAGTTGCCAAATACTGATACCACCCATTCTTTCTACCTCGGGTTATGTGTTACAAAAACAGTTCAAGAGTTTAACGTTTATTGACGATAAGCTCGCCAACTAAACAACCAAAATGTGACGCCTGCGATTGCACTGCCCGCGGCCCACGGTTCGTAGTGACTGGCCACCAATATAGCCGAGCATACGACTAAAGTGGCGCCAACACCAAACAAAAACTTACCGGTCGCCTGCTGGCGCTTGCTGTCGCGGTAGCCCTGATAAAACTGCTCCATGCGCAGATTCAGGTGACGACCTTGTTTCAAACTGTCGTACAGCAATTCCGGTAGTTCCGGCAATTTTTCGGCCCAGAACGGCGCACGCTCTTTGATGGCATTCACCACCGCTTGCGGGCCAACCTGATTCATCATCCATTTTTCCAGAAAGGGTTTCGCCGTCTGCCATAAATCCAGTTGTGGATACAGCTGACGCCCTAACCCTTCTACGTACAGCAGCGTCTTTTGGAGCAACACCAGTTGCGGCTGCACTTCCATGTTGAAGCGACGTGCGGTGTTGAACAGGTTCAACAGCACATGGCCAAAGGAGATATCGCACAGCGGTTTGGCGAATATCGGTTCGCACACAATACGAATCGCCACTTCGAATTCATCGATGTTGGTGTCTTGCGGCACCCACCCTGAATCGACGTGCAATTGCGCCACTTTGCGATAATCACGGTTGAAGAACGCCAGGAAGTTTTCCGCCAGATAACGTTTGTCGTCTGCATTCAGCGTGCCGACAATGCCACAGTCGAGACCAATCCATTGCGGGTTGTCCGGATGCTCCGGATTCACAAACACATTGCCCGGGTGCATGTCTGCATGGAAGAAACTGTCGCGGAACACCTGCGTGAAAAACACACTCACGCCGCGCTCAGCCAAGAGCTTCATGTTGGTGCCATTGGCCTGCAAGCGTTCAACATCGGACACCTGAATGCCATATATTCGCTCAGAAACCATGACAGTTTTATTACTGAAATCAGTAATGACTTCAGGAACATACAATTCTTCGCTGTCTTCAAAGTTGCGGCGCAGTTGAATCGCATTGGCCGCTTCACGGCGCAAGTCCAGCTCATCAAGCAGCGTTTTTTCGTAATCACGCACCACTTCAAGCGGTTTCAAACGACGTGCTTCAGGCGTCGCTCGTGCGACTATACGCGCGAGTCGATGCATCAGTTTTAGATCTGCATCAATCACCGGACGAATATCTGGGCGAATGACTTTTAACACCACTTCGCGGCCGTTGGATTTGAGCGTCGCAGTATGCACCTGAGCGATCGACGCAGAAGCCAGCGGCTGGAGATCAAAGTCGTTGAACCACGTTTCCAGTGGGCCGCCGAGTGCGCTTTCGATCTGCGCTTTGGCGAGGTTGCCGTCAAACGGCGCCACTTTGTCTTGCAGCAGCGCGAGCTGATCGGCAATGTGCGGTGGGAAGAGGTCGCGGCGGGTCGACATCATCTGGCCGAACTTGATCCACACCGGGCCAAGTTCTTGCAACGCCAAACGCAGCCGCTCACCGAGCGGTTTGTCGGCGTGTTGATTGCGAATCCAGAAGATGGATTTGCGCGCCAGTCGCGGCGCTTTGGTCAGTTGATGTTCGGGTAACAACTCGTCCAGCCCATATTCGAGCTGAACTTTGATAATGCGGTATAAACGTTTGAGTTCGGCTGGGGTCATACAGTGTCCACGCACCCTTGTTCTGTCGGTTGCCCACGCTCAAGCAACTGATTCAGGCGGCTTTCTAGGCGTGCAGCTTGGCTATTCACCTCGTCCACTTGATCGCAAAAATGAGCAATTTCCAGCGGCCCCGGAGCCACGCGCCACTCTTCGGTCAGCACTTGCGCCAAATGGTTCTGGTGTTTACTCACTTGCGCGCTCAGCAGCGCGCCGAAGTTTTTGGCACCTTGCACCACGGTGTGTGCGACCACATCACCGGTCACGCGTGACAACCACTCTTCGATGTCGGGTTTACAGTCCGTCATGAGCTGAGAAAATTTCTGCGCCAGTTGAATGTCGCCTTCCAGCACCAATTTGTCTTGTTTGATCAACTGCGTGATGTTGGCCTGCTCACGCAGTTCCGGCAACACCGACAAATTGAGCGACAGATAACAATCCGGCGCCCCTTCGTAGTGAGCCAGCACGTCGATCTGCTGGCTGAAAATGAAGGTCAGGGTTTGATTGAGTTCTTTGAGATGGACCTGAATCACTTGGCCTTTAAGGCGTGCCAAACGACGACCCAGCTCCGGGTCGTCTTTGATCAGGGCATTGAGCGATGATTCAATCACCGCGGTGATTAACGGTTCAAACGGCATACGCAAGTCCTCAGAACTTGTAGCCGCGGTGCAACGCCACGATACCGCCAGTCAGGTTGTAGTAGCTGGCCTGATCGAAGCCCGCATCGATCATCATGCCTTTCAGCGTTTCTTGATCTGGGTGCATGCGAATCGATTCCGCCAGGTAACGGTAACTGTCAGCGTCGTTGGCGATCAGTTGACCCATTTTCGGCAGAATGTGGAACGAGTACGCGTCGTACACTTTGGATAACGGTTCCAGCACCGGTTTTGAAAATTCCAGCACCAGCAGACGGCCACCCGGCTTCAACACACGGAACATCGAACGCAGCGCTTTGTCTTTGTCGGTGACGTTACGCAGACAGAAACTGATGGTGATGCAATCAAAATAGTTGTCTGGGAACGGCAGTTCTTCTGCATTCGCTTGCACGTAATGCACGTTGCCGACAATGCCGATGTCGCGCAGTTTATCGCGGCCGACATTGAGCATGGAGTTGTTGATGTCTGCCAGCACCACGTGGCCTTTGTCGCCCACGATGCGAGAGAATTTTGCCGTCAGGTCACCGGTACCGCCGCCCAAATCGAGAATACGTTGCCCCGGACGCGCGCCGGCACAATCGATGGTGAAACGCTTCCACAGACGATGAATCCCGCCCGACATCAAATCGTTCATGATGTCGTATTTCGCCGCAACCGAGTGGAACACTTCCGCGACCTTGGCTACTTTTTCTTCTTTACGTACGGTTTCAAAGCCGAAATGGGTGGTGTCTTGATTCTCTACTGCTGTTTTCGTTTGCACGCTGGTATCCGTCATTGTGTTTCCTCTTAGGCAGTTTTCACGACCAAACTGCGACTGCGGGCGATTAGTTTACTTTATCCTCAGCGGGATGTCTTTCTACTAAAGGGCCAATTTCCGAATCTGCCTCACGCTGTGCCTTTTCCACCCACTCGGTGTTGATAGAACGCTTAATCTCCACGCCCAGTTGCTTAAAGCTTTCGGCCTGACGAATGGCATTACCGCGCCCGGTGGCGAGTTTGTTCATCGCGCCTTGATACGATTGGTTGGCGCGGTCGAGCGCGCCGCCCAAGCCTTCCATGTCTTCCACGAACAGACGCAGTTTGTCGTACAAACGGCTCGCCCGCTCAGCAATCAATTGCGCATTCTGGTTCTGGCGTTCGTTGCGCCACAGGTTATCAATGGTGCGCAGCGCCACCAGTAACGTGGTCGGGCTGACCAGAATGATGTTCTGCTCCATCGCGTCTTTCACCAAGCTCGGATCGGCCTGAATCGCAACCTGAAACGCAGGCTCGACCGGAATAAACATCAGCACGTAATCGAGCGACTGAATGCCTTTGAGCTGATGGTAATCTTTCTGCCCCAAACCTTTGATGTGACTGCGCAGCGCCAGCAAGTGATCGCGCAGCGCGACGTCGCGCTCGGCATCGGTGTCGGCATGGTAATACCGCTCATACGCCACCAGCGCCATTTTGGAGTCAATCACCACCTGTTTGTTGTGCGGCAGATGCACGATCACATCCGGCTGATAGCGCTTGCCCGCTTCGTTTTGCAGGCTCACTTGGGTTTGGTATTCGTGCCCTTCTCGCAGACCCGATTCGGCCAGTACGCGTGCCAACACCACTTCGCCCCAGTTGCCCTGCTGCTTGTTGTCGCCTTTCAGCGCTTGCGTCAGGTTGAGTGCTTCTTTGGCCATCTGTTCGTTGAGGCGCTGCAAATTACGCAGCTCATGCACCAACGTGTGACGCTCTTTGGCTTCTTGGTTGAAGCTGTCGTTGACCTGTTTCTTAAAACCATCTAACTGCTCACGCAGCGGCGACAGCAAACCATCCAAACTTTGGCGGTTTTGCTGATCCACTTTGGCGGTTTTGGCTTCAAACACCTGATTGGCGAGGTGCTCAAACTGCTGCTTGAGGCGCTCTTCAGCACGTTCGAGCAGTTGCAGTTTGTCTTGGCTGGCTTCGAGTTGCTGCTGATGACGCGCTTCTTGCTCACGCAGTTGCACGTCGAGTTGCGCTTTTTGTTCCCGCATGCGGTTGAGTTCGTCGGCGTATTGCTGGCGCTCTTGTTTAATCGCATCGAAATAACGTAATTTTTCCATCACGGCCATCACTTTGCCGTGCGATTGCTTGAGCTCAAACTCCGCTTTGTCGCGCTCTTGGTCGAGTTCATCCAGCTCTTGCTGCGCCGCCTGCAACTGCTGTTTGAGCTGCTCAAGCTGCTGTTCATGCCAGCGGGCGTCGCTCGTCAATTGCTGTTCTAACAGCTGCGCTTGCAGTTGATATTTCTGTTTCACCCACCAACCGGCGGCCACGGCGGATACCACGGCGCCAGACAGCGTACTGATCCACACGGCGGGGTTCTCGAGAATCCATTGCATAATAATGAGTTACTTGATGTTGGTTGTTGATAAAAAGAGTATTTCGATACTGGATAAATGTCCAGTTTGCCGGGCAATTATTCAGCCGATAGACTAGCGATTCACCTGAACACAGGTTTACCTAACATGGATATGGGGAAATTGGGAATGAATGAACGCCGCGCTCTGGGATTGGGCTTGTCTGCTGTGTTGTTGTGGTCGACGGTGGCCACCGCGTTCAAACTGACGTTGGCAGAGTTTTCCCCCATTCAAATGCTGACCATCGCCAGCATGGTTTCAGCCTTGGCGCTATTGGTCATCTGCACGCTGCAAGGCAAGCTGCCTTTGGTGATCAGCACCTTTCTCGCTAACCCGTGGTATTACCTGCTGCTGGGGCTGATTAACCCGCTCGCCTATTACCTGATCCTGTTCAAAGCCTACGCCCTGCTGCCCGCCTCGCAAGCGCAGGCGATCAACTACAGCTGGGCGATCACCCTGACGCTCATGGCGGCGGTGTTTCTTGGCCAAACCATTCGCAAACAAGATTGGATCGCCTGCGCGCTGAGTTATTTCGGCGTGGTGGTGATCGCCACGCAAGGCGATGTACTCGGCATGCAGTTCGAGAGCCCACTCGGCGTTGGGCTGGCGCTGCTGTCGACCCTGTTGTGGGCCGGATACTGGATTCTCAATACCAAAAATCAAGCCGATCCGGTGGTCGGGGTGCTGTTGGGGTTTGTGATTGCAATTCCGTTTGCCATTGCGCTCAGCGTGTATGAAGGAGCGCCGTGGCAGCACATCAGCCCGCAAGGTTGGGCGGCGGTGACCTACGTCGGCTTATTTGAGATGGGCATTACCTTTGTGTTGTGGCTCAGCGCGCTGAAAAACACTCGCAACACCGCGCGCATCAGCAACTTGATTTTCGCCTCGCCATTTATTTCACTCATCCTGCTGTCCACCATCATTGGGGAAGCGATTCACCCCACCACCCTGATTGGATTGGTGCTGATCATCGCCGGTTTGGTGGTGCAACAAGTGAAACGTCGCAGCAAACCGCTTGCCACCGAAAAAGCGTGAGCGGCGCTTCGACTCGCCACAATGCGTCAGCACGCTGAAGTGCATCTAAACATCGAAGCGCGTCAGAACAATTGATGCGCCAATTCGGCGCCTTGGCCGCGTACCTGATCAATCAAGCCATGACTCTCCGGCGCTAAGGCCAGCGCTTTGGCCGCCGGATGACGGGCGAGAAACGCCTGCTTTTCGTGCACATCAAACAGCGAATCCCAGCGCTTATGAATGTCACGCGCCAGATAGAGCACGCACGCCAAACGCTTGGCTTCGCCCGCTTGACCGGGGTGATTGACGTGTTCAATCGCATCGGCCATGTCGACCGGAAAATTCCACGCTTTGGCCAATTGCGCGCCGAGTTGCTGCGCGTCAACGCCCAGTAAATCCTGCTGCACATCTGCCCGCTTTTCGCCCTGCTTGACGCGCTGTTCAATCTGCTCGGCGAGATTCGGTTCGAGCGCATGAATCATCAGCTCGCCGATGTTGTGCAAGACGCCGGTGGTGAACACTTCGTTGGGATCAAGCTTGAGCGGTTTGGCAAGCTTGCTGGCGATCATCGCGATTTCAAATGTGTTCGACCAGTAATCTTTGATGTTGAGCGTTCGCAATTGGGGAAACACCCCCGACACGACCGATGAGGAGATCAGCGTGCGCACCGCGCCGCTGCCGACACGAATGATGGCATCGCTGATGGTGGAGACGCCCTTGCCGTTGACGCCGCCAAATTGCGCGGAATTGGCCATTCGCAACACGCGCGCACTGAGGACCTGATCCATCGACATTTTGCGCGACAGTTCGCTGAAGTCGACGTTGTCGCGATTCACCATATTCAGGAGTTCTTGCTGGATACTTTCAATGCGGGGCAGTTCATTCAGGCGGGAGATCAGGGCTTCTTGATTCATTCGTTCACTCCTTCTAGCAACCAACAGATTTACTATAGGACAGAAATCCCGCTTTGGAATGGCAAATGCTGAGCAATTTATCAGGTAATTTGTTCGCGATAGAGCTTCGGACTGACCCCGGCTTTGCGTTTGAAGACGCGCGAGAAATAGAGCGGATCCGAGTAGCCGACAATCCGGCCAATGTGGTTGACTGAGTAGTGAGTGGTCACTAACAACTGTTTGGCACGACTGATGCGCTGATCATCCCGCCACTGGGTGATGGTCATCTTCATCTCATCACGAAACAGGTGCCCTAAGCGCGACGGCGACAAACAGGTGTACGCGGCAATCTCTTCCAAGGTGAAGTCTTGATTGAGGTTCTGCGTCATGTAGTTGATGGCCTGAATGATGCGCGGGTCGAGCGGCTTGCTCACCACATCCGGTTGCACCGTTTTACAGCGGATCAGCAACTGCTCGAGCAGGTTAATCGCCAAGTCATCGCGATATGGCATGTCGGATTTGGCGGTGTATTCGATATCGACAAACAGGTTTTCGATGTGTGCCATGGTTTGCGCGTCTAACCCACGAGTCAGATAGACCCCGTTGCGCTCTTCCTGCCAGCTCAGCCAGTCATTCCAGAACGCGCGCGGACGGAAATAGACCCAGCGATGGAACCAGGACGCACTGTCGGTCCGACGATGATAAAAGTGCGCCGCACTGGGCGGAAACAGCAACAAGTCACCCGGTTTCACATGAAACATCTGCTCGCCGGAAAAAATGGTGCCCTCGCCTTTGCTGGTGTAGTTGATGATGTAGCCTTTCATGCCATGAGGGCGGTCGATCGGGTAATCGAGCTCATCGCCTTCGATGATCGGCGTTAAACCGGCCACCAAATGCGCATCAAAGTTATAGCCCGGTTTGAGAGGATCGGTTGTTTGCATAGACCAACAGTCGCTAAGTTTTTGCCTAGTGTATGTTGCGCCTTGTCGCATTGCGATTTTCGAGTTCACACTTTTCCTAATACGATCCATTGGGTGGCGGAAAACGCCTCACGAAACCAATCGGTTTTGGCCGATTGGCGAATAAAATCGCTCGGTAGCCCGTGTCTGGCGCGTTGCCAGTCCGGCTGGACGGTGTCGGTGGATGGGGGCACCACCAGCGCCGCGTTGAGCGGCTGAATGACGTGACGAATGTCGAGCCGAGTCGGAATGCTGTTGCGCGCCAGATACTCAATCACCACCGCATTGTGCTGAAAGTAGTAATTCATATTGAGCGACAACCGATCGCTGTGATGCCACTGGCACCATTGCTCAATCTTGTCCGCGCGATGGCGAAAGTTCCACTGCGCGTGCGACACATCCAGCGCTTCGCCGTTGTTGATCAGCTCCAACGCCCCTTCGTACATCAGTTGATTGCCATGCAGCAGTTGGAACTGTGTCGGGCTCGCGCTGGCGACCCGCAGCGTCCAACGTTGATGATGAATGTCAAAGTGCGACACTCGCTTCGATTCGTCAACCGTCATAAGTACCTCTACAACGCCCCCTCATCGCTGAGGGGGCTGATTTCGTTACACCCCAGACGTTAAGCGATAGTACACGCTATTGGTTTTCAACTCATGTTTGAAGGTGCGCGTCTCGGTGTGTTCATCAATCACCACCATTTCCATGCCAAGAATATCGGCATAATCGGCCAAGGTGTCGACACTCACTTGTTGGCTGTACGCACTGTGGTGCGCCGCCCCGGCGTGAATCCAGCTCGCCGCCGCAACTTGCAGATTCGGCATCGGTTCCCACAACGCATGCGCCACCGGCAAATGCGGCATGCTTTGCGGCGGTGCCACGGTGTTCACTCGGTTCACCACCATGCGGAAGCGGTTGCCCAAATCGATCACCGACACGTTCACCGCCGGGCCTTCACGACCGCTAAACAGCAGGCGAGGCACGTCGCAGCGCAAGCCGATGGTGTGCAAATGCACTTCGAGTTTTGGTTTCGCCGCAGCAATCGATGGACACACTTCCAGCATGTGCGCGCCCAGCACTTGGTCGGTGGCGCCGAAGTTATAGGTGTAGTCTTCCATAAACGAAGTGCCGCCCTGACGCCCTTTGCCCATCTGTTTCATGATGTGCACCATGGCCGAGGTTTTCCAGTCGCCTTCACCGCCGTAACCAAAGCCTTTGGCCATCAAACGCTGAGTCGCCAAACCGGGCAATGAATCCAGACCGGTCAAGTTTTCAAAGGTGTTGGTAAACGCATGCGCGCCCACGTCGGTCAGGAAACGTTCCATCCCCATTTCCAAACGCGCTTCGTGCTGCATCAGTTTGAGCAGCGCCGGATCGCTCAGCAATTGCGGGCTCATGTCATAAGTGGAGGCGTATTCATCGAGCAGACGCGCGACATCCGCATCCGACACCGATTGCACCACCTCGCTCAGTTCACCCAAGCCATACGCATTCACTTCATAGCCAAATTGAATTTGCGCCGACACTTTGTTGCCTTCGGTCACCGCCACTTGGCGCATGTTGTCGCCAAAGCGCGCCACTTTCAGGTTCTGACCAGCATCAATGCCGATCGCAGCGCGGCACCACGCGTCGATTTCTTGATGCACGTTCGGGTTCTGCCAATGACCGACCACCACTTTGCGGTCCAAATCAAGACGTGTGCCGATAAAGCCAAATTCACGACAACCATGCGCACTCTGGTGCGTGTTCATGTAGTTCATGTCGATGCTGTCCCATGGCAGCGCCGCGTTGAACTGGGTATGCAGATGCAGGAACGGTTTGTTGAGCTGCGACAAACCCGCGATCCACATTTTTGCTGGCGAGAAGGTGTGCATCCACAGCACCAGACCAATACACGCCGGATCGTTGTTGGCCGCGCGGCACACTTGCAGAATTTCGTCCGGTGATTTCACCGTGCCTTTGTCGACCATCGGCACGGAAATCGCGTCGGTTTGGTTAAAGCTGGCCACGATTTGTGCGCTGTCTTGCGCCACTTGCTCGAGCACTTTTGGGCCGTACAGGGTTTGCGAACCGGTTACGAACCACACGTGTTTGTTGTCGAATACTTTCATAACTTTCCCTTGATTATTTTTTGTTCGTCGCAGTCTGACCGTAATAAGCGTTCGCGCCGTGTTTGCGCAGGTAATGCTTATCGAGCAGAGCCTGATTGATAAATTGCACCGCCGGGTTGATTTGCAGCGTTTGCAGCGCCATCGACGCCACCACTTCCATCACCACCGCGTTGTGCACCGCTTGATGGGCATCTTTCCCCCAGCTGAACGGGCCGTGTTCATTGACGATGATGCCGGGAATGGCCATCGGGTCTTGCGCTGCGATGGTTTCGACAATCACGCGTCCGGTATTGAGTTCGTAATCATGGGCGATTTCGTCATTAGTCAGCGGGCGCGTGCACGGAATGCTGCCGTAGAAGTAATCGGCATGGGTGGTGCCAAGCGCCGGAATGGCTTTGCCCGCTTGCGCCCACGAGGTGGCGTGCGGCGAATGGGTGTGCACCACGCCGCCAATGTGTGGATAGGTGCGATACATCACCAAATGGGTTGCGGTATCAGACGACGGATTGAGGTCGCCCTCCACCACGTGCCCCGCCAAATCCACCACCACCATGTTGTCGGCCGAGAGATCTTCGTAAGCCACGCCGCTTGGTTTGATCACCACCAACCCTGATTCACGGTCGATGGCTGAGACGTTGCCCCAAGTAAACGTCACCAGATTGTGACGTTGCAGATCGAGATTGGCTTGCCACACGTCATGACGCAGTTGGCGCAGCCGTTCAGTTTGAGTCGATACGGGTTGCATCAAGGTGTGTTCACTCATGATTGCACTCCTTGGCTTGATGATTTCGCTTGATGAAATTCGGCCAACTGTTCTAGGTGTTGACCCAGCTCACGATAGCCCGCGTAACGTTCACGGCGCAGCGCTTGCGTGTCGGCATTGGGCGAATACACCGCACTGATGGGGCTCGCCATCGCTGCCTGCGCTTGCTGGGCGTTGTCATACACACCTGCTGCTACAGCGGCGAAAATCGCCGCGCCCAATGCGCAACACTGCTCTGAGCGCACCACCGCAATGTCGCGGCCAATCACATCGGCGCACATCTGCATCACATAAGGCGATTTTTGCGAAATGCCGCCAATCGCGATCACGCGATCCACCGCCATGCCTTGGTCGACAAAACAATCGACAATCGCTTTGGCGCCGTGCGCACTCGATTCCACCAACGCGGCAAACAGCGCAGGCGCGGTTGAGCCCAAATTCAGATCCGACAGCGAACCTTTCAGGCGTTGGTTGGCGTAAGGGGTGCGGCGGCCATTGTGCCAGTCCATTGCCAGCGGCGAATGGGCGTTAAACTCGTAGCTTTCCGCCGCTTGAGACAGCATCGGAATCAAGGCTTTATCTAAGGCGTCTAATGTGGCTTGCGCTTCGGGCTGCTGCGCAGCCAAGGCTTGCACCGGCCACAACAGCACGCGTTTGTACCAAGCATAAATGTCACCAAACGCCGATTGACCCGCTTCAAGCGCCATCAAATTCGGCAGTGCGCTGCCTTTGACCTGGCCGCAAATGCCGTGAATGGTGCGCTCGCCCACGTTGTCGGCGTCCACCATCAAAATGTCGCAGGTGGACGTGCCAATCACTTTGACCAAATCGTGCGCGCCTGCGCCTGCGCCGACAGCGCCCATGTGGCAGTCAAACTCACCGACTGCGACCGCGATGCCCTCTGGCAAGCCCAGCGTTTGTGCCCAGGCCGCCGACAAGGTGCCCGCTTGCTGCTCAGCGGTGTAGACCTCGCTGAACATGCGCTCGCGCATGCCATCCAAGGTGGGGGAAATCGCCGACAAAAACGCTTGATCCGGCAAACCGCCCCAGCTTTCGTGCCACATCGCTTTGTGGCCGGCCGCGCAGATGCCGCGGCGCAGGTGGTGTGGGTGCTGATTGCCGCTCAAGAGCGCTGGAATCCAGTCACACAACTCCACCCAGCTGTAGGCATGTTTGGCCACATCGGCATCTTGTTCGCTGACCCACGCGGCTTTGGCCCAGAACCATTCCGACGAATAAATGCCGCCGATGAATTTGGTGTAGTCAGTAAAGTCGCCGCTGTGCGCCAGTTGGTTAATGCGTTCGGCTTTGGCGACCGAGGTATGGTCTTTCCACAAAATGAACATCGCGTGTGGGTTGTGTTCAAATTCCGGCAGCAGTGCCAACACATTGCCTTCAGCATCGATCGGTGCCGGCGTCGAGCCGGTGGTGTCAACGCCAATGCCCACCACCGATTGCGCGACCTCAGCCGGCACGGCGGCCAGCGCCTCACGCACCGCTTGGGTCATCGCTTCAATGTAGTCTTTCGGGTGGTGGCGAAATTGCGATTGCTCCGGCTGGTTGTACAGCCCCTGCATCCAGCGCGGATAGTAAGTGACACCGGAGGCGACTTCTTCCCCGCTAACCGCATTCACCAATAAGGCACGCACGGAATCGGATCCAAAGTCGAGGCCGATGACATGCGCAGGTTGAGTAGCAAAATGCTCCATAACAACTCCAATTCGGGTGATATTTTCTATTTGTTATAACGCTCGAACCCCATTTCAACCATGAACCGCACCGCTAGATTCATGGATAAAAACGCCACATGAACAAAACCGTGCAGTTGTTTAAAAAAAGTGCATCACGTTTGAAATGGCCTTAAAAACCTCAGTTAACCGTTTACATTGGGTCTATTTTTATGCAACAACGCACCAAAAAATAGCAAATGGGATCCACATCATGGCTACTCGCGCTAAATGAATGGACTTTTCTGCTACATTTTTTTGGTGTGATTTTGCTCACTCCAACGGCGAGTCGAATCAACAACTATGGATAGCGAAACAACCCCCTACCAGCGGATGGACTTATAATGAAACTAAAAACCTTACTCTCGACCGCAGCCCTCTCCGGGCTGACGCTGCTCAGTGCTTCTGCCAACGCTTTCTTTGGATCCAGTGATGACACCCTGAAACTGGGCTATCTGGTGAAACAGCCCGAAGAGCCTTGGTTCCAGACCGAATGGTCGTTTGCCGAACAAGCGGGCAAAGACATGGGCTTTAAAGTGATCAAAATGGCGGTGCCGGACGGCGAAAAAACCCTGAACGCGATCGACACCCTGGCGGCCAGTGGCGCCAAGGGCTTCGTGATCTGTACCCCCGACCCGAAATTGGGGCCGGCGATCATGGCCAAAGCCAAAAGTTACGATCTGAAAGTGATCACCGTGGATGACCAGTTCCTCAACGCCAAAGGCGAGCCGATGAAAGACGTGCCGCTGGTGATGATGGCCGCCAGCGCGATTGGCGAACGCCAAGGTCAGGAGCTGTACAACGAAATGCAAAAACGCGGCTTTGATGTCGCTACCACTGGCGTGATGGCGATTACCGCCGATGAACTCGATACCGCGCGCCGCCGTGTGGACGGTTCAATCAAAGCGCTGAAAGCGGCTGGCTTCCCCGCCAACCAAATCTATCGCGTACCCACCAAAACCAATGACATTCCCGGCGCACTCGATGCGGCCAACTCTCTGCTGGTGCAATACCCGAACGTGACCCAGTGGCTAGTGGTCGGCATGAATGACAACACCGTGCTGGGTGGCGTGCGTGCCACAGAAGGCCAAGGCTTTGCCGCGGACAAAGTGATCGGCATTGGCATCAACGGTGTGGATGCGGTGAACGAACTGGCGAAATCACAGGCGACTGGCTTCTACGGCTCCCTACTGCCAAGCCCCGACGTTCATGGCTACAAATCGATTGAGTCGCTGTACAAATGGGTCCAAGACGGCGTGGAACCGACCAAGTTTGTCGAAGTGACCGATGTTGTCCTCATCACCCGTGACAACTACAAAAAAGAACTCGAGAAAAAAGGACTGTAAGTCCGGTTTGGGCGGCAGCAGATTGACGCGGCCGCCCGCTATTGGAACGGAGAGAATGTTATGGCGAAGTCCCCCTCATCCCTTGAGTTTCGCAACATTTCAAAGCACTTTCCCGGTGTAAAGGCGCTGAGCAACATCAGTTTTCGCGCCAACGCAGGCAGCATTCACGCCCTGATGGGAGAAAACGGTGCCGGTAAGTCCACGCTGCTCAAAACGCTCAGCGGACTCCACCAACCCACGGAAGGTCACATTGCGATTGACGGCCAAGAGCTGTCGCTCACCAACACCACCGATGCCCTCAATCAAGGCATCGCCATCATTTACCAAGAACTCAATCTGGTGCCAGAACTGAGTGTGGCGGAAAATATTTTTCTGGGGCAATTCCCGACCAAAAACGGCCGCGTGGATACCGAAACCCTCAATCGTCAGGCCCGCGAGCAATTGCTGCGTTTGGGCGAGGATTTCGACCCCTCACGTCCGCTGAAAGAGTTTTCCATCGGCCAGTGGCAGATGGTGGAAATTGCCAAAGCGCTGAGCCGCAACGCGCAAATCATCGCCTTTGATGAACCGACCAGCAGCTTGTCGCAACGTGAAATTCAAAACCTATTCAACGTCATTCGCGAACTGCGTGATGACGGCAAAATCATTCTGTATGTGTCACACCGCATGGAAGAGATTTTTACCCTGTGCGATGCGATCACCATTTTCAAAGATGGTACTCATGTGCAGACGTTTGATGACCTAACGCAGCTGACTCACGATCGCTTGGTGGAACTGATGGTCGGACGCGAAATCAACGACATCTACAACTACCGCGCGCGCAAACTGGGGCTTAGCGGCCTGCGCTTAGAGAACTTTGAAGGCCCCGGGCTAACCGCGCCAGTGTCGCTGGATATTCGCCAAGGCGAGATCCTCGGCCTGTTTGGTTTGGTCGGCGCCGGACGCACCGAACTCACCCGGCTGATCTTCGGCGCCGAAAAACGCACCGCCGGCGACTTGTACCTGCACGACGTCAATATCCAAGTGCGCAAACCGGGCGATGCCATCAAAGCGGGCATCACCTTGTGTCCGGAAGATCGCAAAACCGACGGCATCGTGCCGATCATGTCGGTGGCAGAAAACACCAACATCAGCGCGCGTCCGTGGCACCTCAAACTCGGCAGCCTGATCGACTTTCACTGGGAAGCGAAAAACGCCGACACCCAACGTCAGGCGCTCAACGTCAAAACCACCTCGTTGGAGCAGCCGATCGGCAAACTCTCGGGCGGCAACCAGCAAAAAGTGATTCTTGGTCGCTGGCTCTCCACCGCCATGAGTGTGATTTTGCTCGATGAGCCAACGCGCGGCATCGACGTCGGTGCCAAGTCGGAAATCTATGAACTGATCTTTAAGCTGGCGGAAAACGGCGTCACCGTGTTGGTGGTATCGAGCGATTTGCCCGAGGTGCTCGGCATCTCGGATCGCCTGCTGGTGATGAAAGATGGCGCCATCGCCGGTGAACTGCAACGCGATGAATTTAAAGAACAGACCGCGCTGCGCCTCGCCATGTTAGACAACGAACACGCCGCTGCATAAGAAGAAGGAATTGCATTATGTCTCTATCAAGTTCTACCAAAGTGGTTGCTGCCGACCAAAAGCCGAGCGGCGTGAACTTCGCCCAGATCTGGGATCGATTCGGCATGCTGATGGTGTTTGCCGGTCTGTTTTTGCTGTGTAGTTTGTTCGTGCCCTACTTCGCCACCCTGATCAACATGAAAGGCTTGGGCTTGGCGATTTCCATGAGCGGCATGGTCGCCTGTGCCACGTTGTTCTGTTTGGCCTGTGGCGACCTCGACTTGTCGGTGGCCTCCGTAATTGCCTGCTCTGGCGTGGTCACCGCCGTGGCCATCAACGCCACCAGCAGTGTGGTGCTGGGTATCGGCGCGGGGCTGCTCTCGGGCGTGCTGTTTGGCCTGCTCAACGGCTTTGTGATTGCCAAACTGCAAATTAACGCGCTGATCACCACCCTCGCGACGATGCAAATTGCCCGCGGTCTGGGTTACATCATCTCAGACGGTAAAGCGGTCGGCATCACAGAAGAGAGCTTCTTTGCGCTCGGTAACTCGTCGCTACTTGGCATTCCAACGCCGATTTGGCTGACCATCATCACCTTCATCGTGTTTGGCTTTTTGCTCAACCGCACCGTGTATGGCCGCAACACCTTGGCCATCGGCGGCAACGAAGAAGCGGCACGTTTGGCTGGCGTCAACGTGGTGAAAACCAAGATGATGATTTTCACCATCTCCGGCTTTATCTCCGCCTTGGCAGGGGTCATTTTGGCGGCGCGCATGACCAGTGGCCAGCCGATGACATCGGTCGGGTTTGAAATGGTGGTGATCTCGGCGTGTGTGTTGGGCGGCGTGTCGCTCAAAGGCGGGATCGGTAAAGTCTCTTACGTGATTGCCGGGGTGCTGATTTTGGGCACCGTGGAAAACGCCATGAACCTGCTGAACATGTCCCCTTTTGCACAATACGTTGTCCGTGGCGTGATCTTGCTGGCGGCCGTTATTTTTGACCGCTACAAACAAAAATCACGTTAAGTACATTCCGCTCCAAATAGCTCTCTTATTTCCCATCAATAAGAGAGCTTTTCTCGTTCTTATTCAAAATTAACTTTCTTACGAAGATAACCAAGCCACTGTTTATATTAGCAATAATTAAATAAACATTTCGTTCTACTTAGGTCGTAAGAAACATTGTCGATCATGCTAATAAAATGGATATTTCTGCTACCCCAAACTTTATGTGATTAAACTCTAACCAACGCGTCATTCCCGCCCCTATGATTTAATCACTCTCACACATTTCGATAACATTATTTTTAAACCGAGAGTGAAACAAAAACAAAGATATCAACAAGATAGGGAATTACATCATGTTCAAAAAACTCTCCTTAGCGGTCGCCGTGGGCACGGTTTTGATGTCCAGCTCACTGATGGCGAAAACACTCACCGTTGGCTTTTCACAAATCGGTTCGGAATCGGGTTGGCGCGCTGCGGAAACCGCAGTGTCGAAAGTGGAAGCAGAAAAACGCGGCATCACGCTGAAAATCTCCGATGCGCAGCAAAAGCAGGAAAACCAAATCAAAGCGGTGCGCTCCTTCATCGCCCAAGGCGTGGATGCCATTTTTATCGCGCCCGTGGTGCAAACAGGCTGGGGACCGGTGCTGGAAGAAGCCAAAGATGACGGCATTCCGGTGTTCCTGCTAGACCGCGGCATCACGGTCGATGACGACTCGCTCTACACCACCGCCATCACCGCCGACAACGTGCTCGAAGGCAATGTGGCGGGTCAATGGCTGATCGACCAAGTGCAAGGCAAACCGTGCAATGTAGTGGAACTGCAAGGCACCGTGGGGGCCAGCGTGGCAATTGATCGCAAACAGGGCTTTAGCAACGCCATCAGCGCGGTCGACAACATCCGCATCGTACGTACTCAGTCGGGCGAATTCACGCGCAGTAAAGGCAAAGAGGTGATGGAGAGTTTCATCAAAGCGGAAAACAACGGCAAGAATATTTGCGCGGTGTTCGCGCACAACGATGACATGGCCATCGGCGCCATTCAGGCGATTAAAGAAGCCGGTTTAAAACCGGGCAGCGATATTTTCATTGTCTCGATTGATGCCGTACCCGATATTTTCAAAGCGATGATGAATGGCGAAGCCAATGCCACGGTCGAGTTAACCCCCAATATGGCCGGCCCAGCCTTTGATGCGCTGATGGCCATGAAAGACAACGGCACCCTGCCGCCGAAGAAAATCGTGACTGAATCGACCTTGTATTTACCCGATGATGCGCCAGCACAATTGGATATGAAAAAAGATCTCGGTTACTAACCTGAATGGTTCAATAACGCCTCACCCACGGTGCTGTGGGTGAGCGCTGATTCAAGGAGCGATTATGTCTTTAGCTTCGGACGCGACAACCGTGCTGACCGCAAGCGGGATCTGCAAATATTTCCCCGGCGTGAAAGCGTTGCATCAGGTCGATTTCACCCTCCGGCGAGGCGAAATCATGGCCTTGTTGGGCGAAAATGGCGCGGGTAAATCCACACTGGTGAAAACGCTGACGGGCGTGTATCAACGCGACAGCGGCGATATTCGCCTCGATGGCAACCTGATCTCGCCGCAAAATACCGCACATGCCCAGCAACTTGGCATCGGTACCGTATATCAAGAAGTGAACCTGCTGCCCAACATGTCGGTGATGGATAACCTGTTTATTGGCAACGAGCCGAAAAAATGGGGCTTCGTTGACCGCAAAACCATGGCGCAGCAGGCGCAACACATCGTCAGCCGTTACGGGCTCGACATTGACGTCACAGAACCCCTCAATCATTTCTCGGTCGCGATTCAGCAAGTGATTGCCATCGCACGCGCGATTTCGATGTCGGCCAAGATTTTAATTCTCGACGAACCGACCGCCAGCCTCGACAGCAATGAGGTGAAGATGCTGTTTAACATCATGCTCGACCTGAAACAGCAAGGGGTCAGCCTGATTTTCATCACCCACTTTCTCGACCAAGTTTACGCCGTCAGCGATCGCATCACCGTGCTGCGCAACGGCCAGCTCGTCGGCACCCGCAACACGTGCGATCTGCCGCAGATTGAACTGGTCAAAATGATGCTCGGCCGCGAACTCGACGATGCCGCCCTGCACCGAGCGGGCAAAACCAAGCTCAGCAACGAACCGGTGGTGCAGTTTGCCAACTACGGCAAAAAAGGCACCATCGCGCCGTTTGATCTCAACGTGCACGCGGGTGAAATCGTTGGGCTGGCGGGTTTGCTTGGCTCAGGACGCACGGAAACTGCGCAGGTGATTTTTGGCATTGAAGGCCATGATTCCGGTGAATGCCGCCTCAAAGGTCGTCCGGTGCAGGTGCGCTCTGCGCGTCAAGCCTCACACCTTGGCTTTGGCTATTGCCCGGAAGACAGAAAAACCGATGGCATCATCGGCGCGGCCTCGGTGCGTGAAAACATCATCCTCGCCTTGCAGGCCCAACGCGGCTGGTTCAAACCGCTGTCTCGCAGCGAGCAAGACGCCGTCGCGAAACGCTTTGTGCAACAGCTCGACATCAAAACGCCCAGCATCGAACAGCCGATCGAGTTCCTCTCGGGTGGCAACCAGCAAAAAGTGTTGTTGGCACGCTGGCTGCTGACCAAACCGAAATTCCTCATTCTGGATGAACCGACGCGCGGCATTGATGTCGGCGCGCATGCAGAAATCATTCGTCTGATCGAAAGCCTGTGCGCCAACGGGTTGGCGTTGCTGGTGATCTCGTCCGAGCTGGAAGAGTTGGTCGGCTATGCCGACCGAGTAATTGTGCTGCGTGACCGCAAGCAGGTGGCGGAGATTGCCACCGAAGCGCTGTCAGTGCCAGCCATTATGCAAGCCATCGCGATGTAAGGAGGCAGCGATGAGTACTTTGAATTCCTCTGCTCTGCACACGCCGAGCACACGCCGGCGCACGTTACCCAAAGGCACACCGCAGGTGGCGGCCTTGTTGCTGCTGTTTGTGGTCAACGCGCTGATTGCGGATAACTTTTTTTCGATTCACATTCAAGAGGGTCGCCTGTTTGGCAGCGTCATCGACATCTTTAACCGCGGCGCGCCTGTCGCCCTGCTGACACTGGGCATGACGTTGGTCATCGCCACCGGCGGCATCGACTTGTCCGTGGGCGCGGTGATGGCCATCAGCGGTGCTGTAACGGCGAGCCTCGCTCAGCATGGTTATGCACCGGGCACCATTCTGCTCTGCGCCCTGCTATCGGGCGTGGTGTGCGGCGTGTGGAACGGCTTTTTAGTCGCCGTCTGCAAAATCCAGCCGATTGTCGCCACGTTAATCCTGATGGTGGCCGGGCGCGGCGTAGCGCAGCTCATCACCGAGGGGCAAATCATTACCTTCAACAACGCCACCTTGTCGTGGTTTGGCAGCGGCTCGCTGTTCTATTTGCCAACGCCAATCATTGTATTGGCTCTGGCGGCACTGGCCGTGTGGGCATTGACCAAAAAAACTGCGCTCGGCCTGTTCATCGAATCGGTCGGGATCAACATTCGCGCGGCTAAAAACGCCGGTATTCATACGCCCGCGATCGTGATGTCGGTGTATGTGGTCAGCGGGCTGATGGCGGCGCTGGCGGGGATCATCGTCGCGGCAGACATCAAAGGCGCCGACGCCAACAATGCCGGGCTGTGGCTGGAAATGGACGCCATTCTCGCGGTGGTGATTGGCGGCACTTCGCTGCTGGGTGGACGCTTCAATTTGCTGCTGGCGTTGGTGGGCGCGTTCATCATTCAAAGCATCAACACCGGTATTTTGCTGTCGGGCTATCAGCCGCAATGGAACCACATTGTGAAATCGGTGGTGGTGCTGACGGTGCTGATCCTGCAATCACCCGCCGTGATTCAACTCATCAACAAGGGGCGTTCTCATGCTAAAACGTAATTTCCCGCTGTTTATCACCATCAGTGTGTTTTTGCTCGGTTACGCGTTTTGCATGGCCGAATTCCCGGCGTTCCTCAGCACCCGCGTGATTTGCAACATTCTGACAGACAACGCCTTTCTCGGCATTCTGGCGGTGGGCATGACGTTTGTGATCCTCTCCGGCGGCATCGACTTGTCGGTTGGTTCCGTGGTGGCATTTACGGGCGTCCTGCTAGCAACCTTGATTGGCGACTGGGGGTGGCACCCTTGGATGGCGATTGGCGTGGCGCTGGTGATGGGCGCCCTGTTTGGCGGCCTGATGGGCTGGGTCATCGACACCCTGAAGATTCCCGCGTTTATCGTCACTTTGGCCGGCATGTTCTTTCTGCGCGGGGTCAGTTTTCTGATCTCCGAACAGTCGATTCCGATTGAACATCCGCTGTATCGCGACTTGTCGCGCAGCGCTTGGCATATCATCGGCGGCGGGCGTTTGAGCCTGATGGCGGTCGTGATGCTGGTGGTGGTCGCACTGGGTATGCTGCTGGCGCATCGCACGCGCTTTGGCAACAATGTCTATGCTGTGGGGGGCAATCCTGCCTCGGCAGCGCTGATGGGAGTGCCCGTCAAACGCACCACCATCGGCATTTATATGCTCTCGACCTTTCTGGCCACCTGCGCGGGGATTGTGTTTTCAATTTACACATCCGCAGGATATCCGCTGGCCGCCGTCGGTGTGGAATTGGATGCGATTGCGGCGGTGGTGATTGGAGGCACCTTGCTATCCGGCGGTGTGGGCACGGTTTTTGGGTCCCTGTTTGGCGTGCTGATTCAGGGCCTCATCCAAACCTACATCACCTTTGATGGCACGCTCAGTTCATGGTGGACCAAAATCATTGTCGGCATTCTGCTGTTCAGCTTCATTGCCCTGCAGCGTTTGCTGATCATCATGAGTGAACGGCGCAAGGTGGTGAACACCTCACGCGTTGGTGGGTTCGCGCGCGATTAAGACACCAGAGCGGTTACGCCCATTGCCCAGCCACGTAGCCGCTCGACCACGCCCACTGGAAGTTGTAGCCCCCCAGCCAACCGGTGACGTCCATCACTTCGCCGACAAAATAGAGCCCCGGCACGGTTTTGCACGCCATGGTTTTCGATGAAAGCGAATCGGTATCGACGCCGCCCAGTGTCACTTCAGCAGTACGATAACCTTCGGTGCCGTTGGGCACAATACGCCACTGTTGCAGCGTGTCGGAGACCGCGCTCAGCTCTTTCGGGTTGAGTTGTTTGAGCGGTTTGTCGCTCAGCAGTTGGCGCTCGATCAGCACTTCCACCAAGCGTTTTGGCAGCACGCGCGCCAGAGTGTTTTTCAGGCTTTGGTTCGGGTGCTTTTCACGCGAACGAGTCAGTAGCTCGTCGATGTCCACATTCGGCACTAGATTGATGCTGAGCGCTTGCCCCGGCTTCCAGTAAGAGGAAATTTGCAATACCGCAGGGCCGGATAAACCGCGATGGGTAAACAGCAGCGCTTCTTTAAATACTTTGCCGCATTCCGCCTGAATTTCAGAGGGCACCGCAATGCCCGACAATTCAGCCAGCGCGTCTTTGTCTTCCACATGCAGCGTAAACGGCACCAAACCCGCGGTGGTCGGAAGCACGGGCAAACCAAACTGCTCGGCAATCTTGTAACCAAATGGCGTCGCGCCCAGTTTGGGCATCGACAAACCACCGGTCGCGACCACCAGCGACTGGCATTCAATATCGCCCGTTGAGGTCGTGAGGTGAAAGCCCTGCTCGGTTTTGGCGATGGCCAGCGTTTCCACTTGGTAGCGCTGGCGAATGGTCGGCTGATCGCACTCTGCCAGCAGCATGGTGACAATGTCTTTGGCCGAATCGAGACAGAATAACTGGCCGTGGTCACGCTCTTCGTACGCAATGTCGTACTTGCTGACCATGGCAATGAAATCCCAGTTGGTGTACTGCGACAGCGCCGATTTGACGAAGTGCGGGTTGCCACACAGGTAGTTGGCTGCCGACACATCGTAGTTGGTGAAATTACAACGGCCGCCGCCAGAGATGAGGATTTTACGACCCGGTTTTTTGGCGTGATCGAGGATCAAGACGCTGCGACCCCGCTTCCCCGCTTCCGCGGCACACATCAGGCCAGCGGCACCCGCGCCCATCACGACAACATCGACTTTTTCACTCATTTCGGCTCACTCAACTGCAATAAAAAAGGATGTGCAGCGCACATCCTTACTCACTTGGGGCGGTATTCTAACGGTAAAACCATTGCTTGCCAATTGACCGCGAAATCACAGCATAAAGGCGGCCACCGTCGTCAGGAGCACCAGTGACGTCGAGAGGATAAACAGCTCACGCACGCGGTCACACTTGCCGGTAAACACCGGGTCGTGATGGTGGTGATACTCTTTGCTTTTGATGTAGTGGTACAAGCGCACCTGTTTGGTGACATTGCCGTGGGTGGTAAAAAAGCCACCGCCATCGACTTGCTGATAGAGCAACGGGTGAGCTTCGCGCATGATGTAAATAAGAGAGCGTAATGCGGTGAGGTAACGGAGCACGTTCACACCGGTTACGATCATTAGCGCTAAAAGAATGGTATCTCCACTGATCATCTTTTCCTCCCTACATCTTGCGTAAGAATGCCCAGAGAAAAAGACGATCGCTTCAATTGGTCTTTTTGCCGAGATTACTCAGCGGGGGCATCCATTACCGAAGATGAGCCTGCTTTTGCCAATGCAGCCAGATCTTTATCGATGAAGAACAACGCCTTACCATCTTCGCCGACCAGTTCCAGCTTATCTAAAATCCCTTTAAACAACTTCTCTTCTTCATGTTGCTCCGCAACGTACCACTGAAGGAAGTTAAATGTTGAGTAATCTTGAGATGTGAACGCCAGATGAGCCAGTTTGTTGATTTTCTGCGTAATCATCTGCTCATGTTCATACGTTTCGCGAAATACTTCGCCTAAGCTTGCGAAATCATGTTTTGGCGCTGCGATCGCCCCCAGGATTGGCATCGAGCCGGTTTCACTGACATAAGTAAACAGTCGTTGCATGTGCTGCATCTCTTCTACGGCATGAGCGCGTAGAAACTCTGCGGCACCATCAAATCCTTTGTCTTCACACCAAGCACTCATTTGTAAGTATAGATTGGATGAAAAAAATTCGAGATTAATTTGATCATTCAATTGATCGACCATGGCTTGAGCTAGCATCGAGGGTTCCTATTCATCATAAATCACTGAAGCCACTATAACATGTTCGTTGGCTATTGTTAGAACACCGTGACCATACACGATGGATATTTGATCGCGACGGCAAAAAACTTCTCAGTGAGGTGCTAATCTGTAGTGAGTCACCTACAAGGAGATAGCATTATGAGTTATCAACACATTTTAGTTGCCGTCGATCTCTCAGAAGACAGCAAACTTTTGATCGACAAAGCGGTTGCGCTGGCTAAGCCTCTGAATGCCGAGATCTCTTTTATTCACATTGATGTGAACTATGCCGAGCTCTACACCGGGCTGATCGACATCAACCTGGCAGAAACGCAACACCACGCGATGGAAGCATCTCAGAAACAGCTGCAAGAGATGGCCAACTACGCCAACTACCCGATTCGCCACACCTTGGTGGGCAGCGGCGATTTGAGTAACGAGCTGTGCGACACCATCAATGAGTTCAACATTGATTTAGTGGTGTGCGGTCACCACCAAGATTTCTGGAGCAAACTGCTGTCCTCAACCCGCCAGCTCATTAATTGCTCACCTGTCGACCTGTTGGTTGTACCACTCAACGACTGACGACGAAGAAAAACTCAGTTAGACTGCAGATAAATTTTCATTAAACCATTCTCGTTATGATTTATTTATCTGCAGTGACCCTACTTTGGGCCTTCTCATTCAGCCTGATCGGCGTGTACCTCGCCGGTCAGGTCGATTCTTGGTTTTCGGTGCTAATGCGGGTGGCCCTCGCCAGCCTCGTGTTCCTTCCCTTTCTTAAGTTCAAACACGTCCCCGGTCAGCTGATTGGCAAACTGATGGCAATTGGCGGCATTCAACTTGGCTTGATGTACTGCTTCTACTACCAATCATTTTTGCTACTTTCAGTGCCGGAAGTGCTGCTGTTTACCGTGTTTACGCCGATTTATGTCACCCTGATTTATGACTTGCTCAAAGGGCGGTTCTCGCCGTGGTATCTGGTCACCGCCGTGATTGCCGTGGCGGGCGCAGCCGTGATTAAATTCGCCGGCATCAACGACAACTTCTTCCTTGGCTTTATGGTGGTACAAGGCGCCAACCTCTGCTTTGCCATCGGTCAGGTGGGCTACAAATACGTGATGGAACGCGAAACCGTGACGCTGCCGCAACACACGGTGTTTGGCTACTTCTATCTCGGTGCGCTGGTGGTCGCCAGTGTCGCGTTTCTGCTGCTTGGCAATCCGAGCAAACTGCCCACCACTTCGCTGCAATGGAGCATTCTGATTTATCTTGGCGTGATTGCGTCGGGATTTGGCTATTTTGCCTGGAACAAAGGCGCGTGCATGGTCAACGCGGGCGCGCTGGCGATCATGAACAACGTGCTGGTGCCGGCGGGTCTGGTGGTCAATATTCTGATCTGGAACCGCGACGTGGATGTACTGCGCCTGTCGCTGGGCGGATTGGTCATTTTGCTCTCGCTGTGGGTCAATGAAACCTGGGTCAAACGCCGTGTGGAATTGCACTACCGCACCTTTGACCAATAAGCGAATGCGCCGTCAACAAATGAGCCGAAAGCGACACACAAAAAAGCCCACCGATTGGTGGGCTTTTTCATGGCATTAGCATCAGTGCACGTGCGTCAGCACGCGGCTGTCGGTTAACACCACGCTGGGGGTCAACGCATCGAATTTGGCTTGCAGCGCTTGCTGCTTTTTCATCACTTTCTGTTGCTGTTTGAGTACTTTGGCCAGCTTCTTCTGATATTTTTTCTGCTTTTTCAGCGTCTTCTTCGCCAGTTTCAGCGCCGCTTTTTCTGCGGACTTGCTGCGCGTCGCACGCACATCAACAGCCCCTTGGGCTTTGCTTGCACGTTTGAGCGTGGGCAAGGCTTCGGGCTTACACAGCGCATTTTTGTCGGCGGATGAACGGGCACAAGCACGGCACATAAAGGCCGGTTGCGCCACCAAGCGATGAATCTCACCCAGGGAGGTGGTGATGTCACGACGATTTAACTTACACAATCGTTTCGTCATGGTCGAGGCTCCAGCTAAGAATAGGAATAATTCTTAGTTAGATATAACCGTCCCCCCGCGGAAACGCAAGTGCTGATTTATTGGCTGTCGCCCATCGCGGCAATCACGTATACATCAAAGCGGTTCTTCTTGGTTTCAATCGCCATGCTCGGTTTGTGTTCATTCAACCATTCGGCGTAATCCGGACGCTTCACCACCACACGTTTGGTCGCCAGCGACAATGCCGGTGCCAGCAACGCATCTGCGTCGTTGTCGGCCCCGACCAAGGATTGAAATACACGCATCTCTTTTTTGACCAACGCGGTTTTCTTTTTGTTTTCCGAGTGCGGATACATGGGATCGAGATAGACCACGTCTGGGCGTTCAAACGTTGCATCCTGCGCCAGCTGATCCAGCGCAGCATGGCTGGACGCATGCAGCAACGTGACTCGTTCACTGACCCACGGACCGATTTCTGCATCGAGTTGCGCGCGCATCAGGCCATCGTCGAGCAACGCCGCAACCACCGGATGACGTTCCACCATCTGCACCTTGCAGCCCAATGACGCCAGCACAAACGCATCACGTCCCAAACCTGCCGTGCCATCAAGCACCGTCGGCGTCACGCCTTTGTTCAACCCTGCAGCTTTGGCGATCGCCTGACCTTTGCCGCCACCAAATTTACGGCGATGCGCCACCGCGCCGCTGACCCAGTCAACGTAAATCGCACCCAGTTTGGGCTCATCGGTTTTACGCAGTTCCAAGCGTTCCGCCGTCAGCACCAGCGCAAACGGGCTGCTGGCATCGTGGCTTAAATGCCAGCGCTTGGCGATACGTTGCAGTTCTTCAGCACGTTCGCGGACTTCACAAATCAGTTGTAGCTGCAAAGGTCTCACTCCAGAATCGAGGGGGTCAAATCGGCGGCCAGTGTAGCCGATTTTCAGCGTGGCGGCTAAGCCTTCTGCGCGGTCAGCAGTTGTTCAACCAGCTCGTCAATCGGCTGTGGTTTGCCAATCTGATAACCCTGCGCAAAATGGACGCCAATCTCGCGTAAACGCTGCAAAATCGCCTCATTTTCGACGAACTCGGCCACGGTCTGTTTTCCCATCTGGCGGGCCAAATCGTGGATTGAACGCACCATCAAATGGTCCGTCTCATTCACATCAATGTCGCGCACAAACAGGCCATCGATTTTAACGATGTCGATCGGCAACTTTTTCAGGTAGCCGAACGAAGAGAGCCCCGATCCAAAATCGTCCAACGCGATGCGACAGCCGAGCTGTTTCAGGCGACTAAACAGATCAATCGCCTGATTAAGGTTGCGCATCGCGGCGGTTTCGGTGATTTCAAAACAGATTTTTTCGCATGGCACATCACTGCGTTGCAGCCGCGCCAGCAGCGTGTCGATGAATTCCGCATTGCCCATCGAGTGACCGGACAGGTTGATGGAACACAAGCCCAAGTGAGCCAGCACCTGCGGGCGGGTTTCAAACCAGCGCAGCGTCTGTTCCACCACTTGTTTATCCAGCAGGTGTGCCACGTTATAGCGTTCAGAGGCAGGCACGAAGATACCCGGCGACACGTACTCGCCCGCCGCATTCTTGATGCGCACCAAAATCTCAAAGTGCATGCCCGCGTCATCCCCGCTCAACGCCAGAATCTGCTGTGCAAACAGCTCGACGCGATCTTTTGCCAGCGCATCATGCACCAGATTGACGCTCTCCATCTCCAACTGGCGGCGGCACAGATCTGCATCATCCTGACGATACAAGTTGTAGCGGTTGCGTCCCTCTTCTTTGGCAGCGTGACACGCGGTGTCCGCCTGCGCATGCACCATCTGCGGTGATGTCGCAGTGTGGTCAATCAAACGAATCCCGATCGAACACGTCAAATTGAGGCGAATGTCATCCCACCAAAACGCGTGCTCAGCCAAGGTCGCGACGATGATTTTCGCCACCTGAATCGCATCTCGCTCGGTGCAGTCTTTGAGCAAAATAGCAAACTCATCGCCGCCCATGCGCGCCAAAACCGCGTTGTACGGCAACACCTCTTCCAACATGCTGGCGCAAAACTGAATCGCGCCGTCTCCGGCATCGTGGCCGGCGGTGTCGTTGAGGACTTTGAGTTGGTCGAGGTCGAGGTACAACATGGCGTGCGTGCGCAGTTCGGTTTCCGTCTCTTGCAGCGCTTGCGCCAGTTCCAGCTCAAACTGGTTGCGGTTGTAGGTGTTGGTCAGCAGGTCAAATTTGGCTTGATAGGCCAGTTCGTCAGCCAGTTTGCGCGTGGGCGTCACGTCTTCTCCCACAATCAGCAGGTGGCCCGTTTCCACCAGCGCACGAATATTTTCACGCACCCAAATGGCGTGGCCATCAGCATGGCGATATTCAATTTCACGCTGCCACACGCCTTGCAGCGATTGATTGGGTTGCAGCAACATTTGACGCGCGCTGAGCGCTTGCTCGCTGAGGTAAAACTCTTTCAAACGATGACCAAGCATCTGCGAAGCATCAAACCCGAGCATCTGTTCGGCAAACCGGTTCACTTGTTGAATGCGGTTCTGCTCATCGAGCGTCAGCATCATCACCGGTTGCAGGTCGTAATAGTGACTGAGGCTGGCTTCACGCTGAAACAGTTTGTCTTCGGTGATTTTCCGCCAGGTAATATCTTGCGCTTCACACAGATATTGAATCGGTTCACCCGGCATATTGAACATGGGTTTGAATGCCCATTCCAATACAATGGCGCCCTGATCGGCGTGCCAGATTTCCGCTTCAAACTGCCGCGGTTGGGTGGAGACTTCTTCAAAGTACGCTTTGATGCGTTCGGCAGAAGCATCTTCCCAGTGCGGATGCTGCCACAACGGCTGTTCGAGGCTCACACCTTGGCGGTACAACAGTTCCTGAAATTTATGATTGCAGGAAATAAGCCCGCCCTGATGATCAAAAATACCGATATAGTGGTTACTCTGTTCAAACACCGACTCCAACAGGCGCTGATGATCGCGGATCTGGCGTTCACTGTTGCGCAGCCGTACGAGGTAGTAAAGTAACAAGGCGAGGACGCCAACCACTAGCACCAGCCCTGTCAACACCGTGGCGATGTCCCAATGTTGATGATTGCTCAGCCCGATACGTTCAAAGAACGTCGGCGCCGCTGACGTGGTGAGAGGGGCCGCATGAAGCGGCGCCACCATGACGCTCAATAACAGCGATGACATGGCGAAAAATAAGCGAGCCACAAACGGATTCCTTGGCAGAGTCGATGATTAATGATATCACTCCAAATCATAGATTATCCGTGTGATATTCTGACCAATTGCACAAAACGCAGGATTTAATATGCAAGTAGCCACAGCAAAACTGGACGAATTGGATCGCGCGATTCTGAAAATTTTGATGGATGACGCTCGGACCCCTTACGCAGAAATGGCCAAGCAGTTCAATGTCAGCCCCGCCACCATTCACGTGCGTATCGAGAAGATGAAAGCCGCGGATGTCATTCAAGGCACCGAAGTGGTGGTGAACACCAAAAAGCTCGGATACGACGTGTGCTGCTTTATCGGCATCAACCTTAACGCCGCGCGCGATTACCATTCCGCGCTGGCCAAGCTCAATGCGCTAGATGAAGTGGTCGAAGCCTATTACACCACTGGCGCGTACAACATATTCGTCAAACTGATGTGTAAATCGATTGAAGAGCTGCAATACGTGCTGATCGACAAGTTGCAGGCGATCGACGAAGTGCAATCGACCGAAACACTGATTTCGCTGCAAAACCCGATCAACCGCAACGTCAACCCATAGAAAAGCCCGGGACTCAGCCCGGGCTTTTCTTGTAAATTTTGTTTATTTGTTCAGGTATTTCAACAGCTCATCGGGTGAGATACCTTGTTTGGCGAGCTCTTTCGCTAGCAAATCAACTTGTTCGTTCTTGCGTGAATCAATCACTTGTTGGAATTGAAAGACCAGATCACGCAACACCGGCAGTGGTACCTGCTTGGCGGCACTACGAACACGTTCACTACTTTGGTTGCCCAGCTCTGCGAGCAATTTGCCAAACATAACCTTTTCTGGAGACTCGTCGAGTTGTTCCCAGATGCGAGCCATTTCATAGGTTGTCATAGACATCGTATCGTGATTCCAAAGCATTTTTCTAATGAATGAAGAGGCCACAATATACACGCCTAATCGAATTTAGAAAATAGCCGTTTGAGTGAATTTACCAAAGCTTACGCTACGATTCCAAAGCCCATTGGTGCCAAGCACGGCCCGCTTTTGAAAACAGAATGATCAGGGCCGGCGCGATAAGCCACATATGCAATGCAATCAGCATTTGCGGCTCCAAGTGTAAACGTTGCAACGTGCCAACCACCAGACCGGAACCACTCATTTGGAATAAACCTAACAGTGCTGCTGCGGTGCCCGCTTTATCACCAAATGGCGCCAACGCTTTGCCTGCCGCTGCGCCCAGAATCCAGGCAAAACCAATCGATGACACGAAAATCGGCAGCATGAACGCAAATGCCGTCGCCACATCGGCCAGCATCACCATGGTCACCCCAGCCACCAGCAGCGCGCTGATGCCCATCACCAAGGTGGTGTGAGTGCCAAAGCGATCCATGATGCGCGGCGCCGTCATACAAGCGACAATATTCACCACCGCGTTGATCCCAAACCAGAACGTAAACTGGTTCATGGTCAGGCCCAAATGTTCCATCAATACCACCGGGGCCGACGTCACGTACGCCAGAATCACCGCCATTGCGAGCAAGCACAGCGAGGCATGGAACAGGAACGACGGGGTTTTCAGCACCGACCAGTAACGCGATAACTTAAACACCGCTTGTTTTTCGGTGACGGGGTTGGTCTCTTGCATTCGCACCAGCAACAGTAATCCAACGGTCACGGCAAACCCCGCCATAAAGCTGAAGTTCGCGCGCCAGCCAAACTGCTGCGTGAGCCAACTGCCCAGAATGGGCGCGAGCGCAGGAATAAAACAGATGGCGCCATTGAGGTAACTGATCATTTTACCGCTGCGTTGCGGGCCGAAAATATCGCGAACTGTCGCAAAGGCTGCTACCGATGTCGCACATGCACCGAAGCCTTGTAGCAGACGGGCCGTCAGCATCCATTCAATGCTTTGCGCGCTCCACGCCAATAAAGCGCTCACTGCATAAATGCTGATGCCACCCAATGCAACAGTTCGACGACCGAGTTTGTCTGCCAGAGGACCGGCAAACAACTGGCCGACCCCCATCGCAAACAGAAACCAAGTAATCGTGTCTTGAGCCAGAGCGTGTTCCACGTGAAACGTCTGCGCAATTTGCGGCAAAGCCGGCAAATAAATATCAATCGCCAAAGGGCTAAACAGGACCAACAGCGTCAGCAATACCATTTGCTGTTTACTCGGTCCGCTCGAATGCGTCACGCTCACGTGCTTCTCCAACTAAATTAATGAGACTTCGCGCATCATAGAGTAATCCTGATATGCGTAAAAATGGCTTATAATCATCAGTAATATTCCTCTAAGGAAAATCAGATGAAGATTGAAAAGTTAGCCCGCATCGATCTCAACTTGTTGGTGTGCCTCAAAGTCCTCAGCGAAGAGTTGAGTGTCACGCGCACCGCCAACCGCCTCTACCTCAGCCAATCGGCGGTGAGTAAATCGCTGGCCAAACTACGCGAGCAATTTGATGACCCGCTGTTTATTCGCACGTCACACGGCCTAAAACCGACCCCCAAAGTGGTGTTTCTCAAGCCCAAGCTCGACATTCTGGTCAATCAACTTGAACTCATCACTCAGCCGGAGCAGTTTTCACCGCAATCGAGTGAGTACCGTTTCCACATCGCCACGGTTGAAAGTGTCTATCCGTTGATCTTGCCCCATTTTTTGCCTGCTATTTTCAGTCAGGGTCCGAACCTCAACATCAGTACGCACGCGTGGACCGAGCAAACGTTCAAAAAGCTGCAACTGGGTGAACTTGATTTTGGCTTGACGGGGAAAGACATCGACATCAATGACGCACGGCTGACCATGATGCCGCCGAGTGACATCTGCGAGCAGGAAATTTACCGCGACACCCAAATGTGCGTGGTGCGAAAAAACCACCCGGCGCTAAGCCGACCGTGGAATCTCGAGCAGTATCTGGCACTGCGCCATGTGCAAGTGCGTTGCGATGGCAACGACCGCTGGTTGTTGGACTATCGCTTGGCCGATATGGGCCATGAGCGCGACATCGCCATCACGGTGCCCGACTTCAATAGCGCAGCCAGCTTGTGTACCTACACCGATTTTGTGTTTACCGCGCCGAGCCATTTCACCCATTTGGTCGCACATCAAATGGATTTGGTGGTACTGCCGCTGCCACTGGAATTTCCGCCGATGGCCTACACGCTGTTTTGGCATCGCGATCGAGAAAATGACCCGGCGTTGAACTGGCTGCGCCAGATCATTCAAACCAAAACACTCCATTTGCGCTGAGCAGACGACGATTTGCACGCCTTGGGCAAAAGGAGTAGCTTAGTCGCACTTGTCCCGGGCCAGCAAACCACCGCATGTGCCGTCACAAAGGACTGTTCAAAAAAGGATAATCACCGATGCCACACTCCATTTCACAACGTGTTACCGAGCTGCGTCACTGGCTGGCACAACACGATTTCGATGCACTCATTGTGCCTCACGAAGATGAATATCTGGGCGAATACGTGCCCGAACACAACGAACGTCTGCATTGGCTGACCGGGTTTACCGGTTCAGCGGGTGCGGCAGTGATCACCCGCGAACAAGCCGCGATCTTCGTCGATGGTCGGTATACCGTGCAAGTTCGCAAACAAGTTCCAAGTGACCTGTTTGCGTATCACCACTTGATTGAAGAACCCTACTTGGCGTGGCTGAAAAACGCGCTCCCCAACGGTGGCAAAGTGGCTTACGACCCACGCATGCACCGCGCCAGTTGGCTCAACGCCGCGCAAGCGACACTGGGAACCACGCTGCCGTTGGTCGCCACCCGCGGCAACGCCATTGACCAACTGTGGCACGATCGCCCAGCGCCTGTCGTTTCGGACATGCGCCTGATGGGCAATGATCTGGTGGGCGTCGACAGCGCAACCAAGCGCCGCACCATCGCAGAGATTCTGGTCAGCAAAAACGTCGACAGCGCCATTTTGACCGAACTTGATTCCATCTGCTGGCTGCTCAACATTCGCGGCTTGGATGTCTCTCGCCTGCCAGTTCTGCTGTCGCACGCGATTGTGCATGCCGATGCCAGCGTTGACTTCTTCCTCGATCCCGCACGGTTAGCGCCGGGCTTTGATGCCCATGTCGGCGCCGGTGTTCGCGTTCATCAGCCCGACACCTTGGAATCCCACTTGGTGCAACTGCGCGGCACACGCGTGATGGTTGATCCTGCCACCAGCAATGCTTGGTTTACCTTGGTACTGCAAAACGCGGGCGTTGAACTGCTCAACGATGCCGATCCGTGCCTGCTGCCTAAAGCGGCGAAAAACGCCACCGAAATTGCCGGCATGAAAGCGTGCCATGTGCGCGATGGCGCAGCGATGACCAAGTTCCTCGCCTGGCTGGATAGCGAAGTGGCGACCGGCCGGTTGCACAATGAGGCTGAATTGGCCGATCAACTGCAAGCGTTCCGCGAACTCGACCCAACGCTGGCCGATCTGAGCTTTGATACCATTTCGGCCGCATGCAGCAACGCCGCCATGTGCCACTACAACCACTTGAACCAGCCGCAACCGGGCCAGTTGGAAATGAATACACTGTATCTGGTCGACTCCGGCGGTCAGTACATCGACGGCACCACCGACATCACTCGAACCATCGCCATTGGTGATGTGAGTGACGAGATGAAACAGCAATTTACGCTGGTGCTCAAAGGCCACATCGCACTCGCCAAAGCGCGGTTCCCTCAAGGCACCTGCGGCCATCAGTTGGACGTGTTGGCACGCCAATACCTGTGGGCCAATGGCTATGATTACGATCACGGCACCGGCCACGGCGTCGGCCATTTCCTGAGCGTGCATGAAGGCCCGCAACGTATCAGCAAAGTGTTCAACAACGTTGCGCTGCGTCCGGGCATGGTGCTGTCAAACGAGCCGGGTTACTACCGTGCCGACGGCTTTGGTATTCGTATTGAAAACTTGGAATTGGTTACGGAAGTCGCCACCCAAGGTGATTTCAATGTGCTCGGGTTTGAATCACTCACCCGCTGCCCGATTGATGTGCGCGCCATCAACGTCAACCTACTGACCAAACCGGAACTCAACTGGTTGAACGCCTACCACGCCACGGTATGGGATGAAGTCAGTCCGTTGGTCGATGGGGATGTTCTCGCTTGGTTGCGCCAAGCAACGCAGCCCATCCATCACGCTTAAGGGCCTCAGGCCACGATCAATCCCTTAACGACGTTGTCGTTAAGGGATTTTTTTCGTTTACACCCCGCAACAATTACATTTACCACTAAACGTTACGCATCAAATTAATTTTTTATTTATCCATTAAATACCTGTTTTTAATCAACTAACTCACCAAAATCATCCAAAGCCACCCAAGTCACGCCCATATTTTAGTTTGAGATCTAATGATTTTTTGTTTAACGTATATTTAACTAATCGTTCAATTAAAAATGATAAGGACTCGTGATGCCGAAAGTTGGGATGCCAGATATACGCAAGCCACAGTTGGTTCAAGCCACCATGGCGGTGATCGAACGCGTGGGGTTACATGCGGCCAGTATCGCGCTGATCAGCCGTGAAGCCGGCGTCTCAACCGGCATCATCAACCACTACTTCGGCGGCAAACACGGATTGCTGGAAGAGACCATGCGCGCGATTTTGCGCGAGCATTCGGTCACCGTCACACAGGCGTTGGCGAAATTGCCTCGCGATGCGCATCAGGCACGCATCAACGCCATCGTCAATGCCAACTTCGAAGGCTTCCAAGCCGAAAGTCAGGTGGTCAAAACCTGGCTGGCGTTTTGGTCTTACTCGATGCACGACGCTCAACTGCATCGTTTGCAGCGCGTGAACGAACAGCGCCTGCTCTCTCACCTCAAAATTGAACTGAACGCCCTGCTACCACGCCACCACGTTCAATCGGTGGCCCACGGCATCGCCGCCCTGATCGATGGCATTTGGCTACGCGGCGCACTGAACCCCGACGGGATCAACGCCCAGCAAGCGCGCGTTTTGATCAACGACTACTTAGACATACAACTGGCGCAACATGCGCTGACAACCGACTAGGTCTTCACATGGAACATGCATCACTTTACATCGATGGCGCGTTAACTCACGCGACATCCGGGGAAACCTTTACCTCATACAACCCCGCCACAGGCGAACCGCTCGCTGTATTGGGCCACGCCAGCGCCGCAGACGTGCAGGCAGCGGTGGATTCTGCGCAGCGCGGTTTCGCAATTTGGTCGGCAATGACCGCCGTAGAGCGCAGCCGCATTCTGCTCAAAGCCGTGGCGATTTTGCGCGAACGCAACGACGAACTGGCCCTGCTCGAAGTGCTTGATACCGGCAAACCGATTCAAGAGGCAGACTGTGTGGACATCGCCACCGGCGCCGACGTGATTGAATACTTCGCCGGCCTCGCACCCGCGCTGCAAGGCGAGCAACAACCACTCTCCGCCAGCCAGTTTTTCTACACCCGCAAAGAGCCGTTAGGGATTTGCGCTGGCATTGGCGCGTGGAACTACCCGATTCAAATCGCGATGTGGAAATCAGCGCCTGCGCTCGCCGCGGGTAATGCGATGATCTTCAAACCGTCGGAAGAGACGCCGCTCAGCGTGTTGAAACTGGCGGACATCTTTACCGAAGCGGGCATGCCTGCGGGCGTGTTTAACGTCGTGCAGGGCGATGGCCGAGTCGGCCAGATGCTGACCGCGCATCCGGCGATTGCCAAAGTCTCCTTCACAGGCGAAACCGGCACCGGTAAAGCGGTGATGGCAGACAGCGCGCGCAGCCTTAAATCCGTCACCATGGAACTGGGTGGTAAATCCCCGCTGCTGGTGTTTGAGGATGCCAAGCTTGATCAGGCGGTTTCTGCGGCGATGGTCGCCAACTTCTACACCCAAGGCGAAGTGTGCACGAACGGCACCCGCGTGTATGTGCATGCGCATTTGTACGACGCATTCATCGATCAGCTGAAATCCCGCACCGAACAACTGATCGTGGGCGATCCGCAAGATCCGCGCACTCAAATCGGCGCGCTGATCTCCAACGATCATATGCACAAGGTTTTGGCCGCCATCGACAGCGCCAAAGCGTGCGGTGCCAAGCTGCTGACCGGCGGCTACCAAGTGACAGACAACGGCTTGGCCAATGGCAATTTCGTTGCGCCGACGGTGTTTGTCGACTGCGACGACAACATGGATTTTGTGCAGCAAGAAATCTTTGGCCCAGTGATGGCCGTCATGAAGTTCGATGACGAACAAGAGGTCATTCAACGCGCCAACAACACCCACTACGGCTTGGCCGCAGGTGTCTTCACGCAGAACCTGTCGCGCGCGCACCGTGTCATCCACCAGTTTGAAGCGGGTATTTGCTGGATCAACACCTGGGGTGACTCGCCAGCGCCAATGCCCGTTGGTGGCTACAAGCTCTCGGGCGTGGGACGTGAAAACGGCATCGAAACGCTCAGCCATTACACCCAAACCAAAAGTGTATTGGTGGAACTGGATGATTTCGTCGGGCCATATGCGTAAGGAGACAGCATGAAACAACACTTTGACTACATCGTCATCGGTGCGGGTTCCGCTGGCTGCGTGCTGGCCGATCGTTTAACCGAAAGCGGTGAACACTCCGTGCTGCTGCTGGAAGCCGGCGGCAGCGACAAGAGCATCTTCATTCAGATGCCCACCGCGCTCTCATACCCGATGAACAGCGACAAATACGCCTGGCAGTTTGAATCGCTGCCCGAGCCGGGTCTCGATGGCCGCGCCCTGCACTGCCCGCGTGGCAAAGTGCTCGGCGGTAGCTCGTCGATCAACGGCATGGTGTACGTGCGAGGCCACGCGTGTGACTTTGATGAGTGGCAACAACACGGCGCGACAGGCTGGGATTACGCGTCGTGTTTACCGTATTTCAAACGCGCGGAACGCTGGCGCGGCGGCGCGGATGACTACCGTGGCGGCGAAGGTCCACTCGCGACTTGCAACGGCAACGACATGACGCTCAACCCGCTCTATCAAGCCTTTATCGATGCCGGTCAGCAGGCCGGTTACCCCAAAACCGACGATTACAATGGCTATCAGCAAGAAGGCTTTGGCCCGATGCACATGACCGTCGATAGTGGCGTGCGCGCCTCCACCGCCAATGCGTACTTGCGCCGCGCACTTAAGCGCAGCAACCTGACGCTGCTAAAAGGCGTGTTGACGCGCAAAGTGGTGCTGAAAAACAAACGGGCAATCGGTGTCGAGTTTGAACGCAACGGCCAAATTCAAGTCGCGTTTGCCAATCGTGAAGTGGTCTCCAGCGCAGGCTCGATCGGTTCGCCGCACCTGCTGCAATTGTCCGGTATCGGCCCGCGCGACGTGTTAGAACACGCAGGGATTGACGTGCACCACGAACTGCCCGGTGTGGGCGAAAACTTGCAAGATCATCTGGAAATTTACTTTCAGTATCGTTGCCAACAACCCATCACACTCAACAGTAAGCTGGGGTTGATCAGTAAAGGCATGATCGGTGCCGAATGGATACTGACCAAACGCGGTTTGGGGGCCACCAACCATTTTGAATCGTGCGCGTTTATTCGCTCACGTGCCGGACTCAAGTGGCCTAACCTGCAATACCACTTTTTACCAGCCGCCATGCGCTATGATGGACGCACCGCGTTCGACGGTCACGGGTTTCAAGTTCACGTGGGCCCCAATAAACCGATGAGTCGCGGTCGCGTGTGGCTTCGTTCTAGCGATCCCAAACAAAAACCGGCGATTCTGTTTCGTTACCTGTCCGAACCGCAGGACATTCAGGACTGGCGCGATTGCATTCGCCTCACACGTGAAATTCTGGCGCAGCCGGCGCTGGATGATTACCGCGGCGATGAAATTCAGCCTAGTCTTGCGGTCAGCAGCGATGCCGAGATTGATGCGTGGGTGAAGCAAAATGTCGAGAGTGCCTACCACCCGTCGTGCACCTGTAAAATGGGCGCCGATGATGATGACATGGCCGTGCTCGACAGCGCTTGCCGAGTCCGTGGCATTGACGGGCTGCGCGTCGTGGATTCGTCCGTCTTTCCCACCATTCCCAACGGCAACTTAAACGCGCCGACCATCATGGTCGCCGAGCGCGCCGCCGATCTGCTGCTGGGTAAAACGCCTCTGGCCCCCAGCGACGCCCCCGTTTGGATCGCGCCGCAGTGGCAGACCCAACAACGTCAAACCGCGCCGCAACGCGCGCTGGATGCTCAACCGTCCGTGGCACTGGACACACAATAAGGAAATCCCCATGCGTCACCTCATGACTTTCACCGCAGCCACGCTGCTTTCTCTCAACGCCTATGCCGACAACTGCAACACGGTACGTTTTGCCGATGTGGGTTGGACGGACATCACGGCAACCACCGCCGTCACCACTGAACTGCTGCATGGTTTGGGCTATCAAACCAAAATCGATTTGCTGTCGGTCCCCGTCACCTATTCATCGATGGCCAATGGCGATATTGATGTCTTCCTTGGCAACTGGATGCCAACCATGGAAGGCGACATCGCCAAGTATCGCGATGCCGGCACCGTGGAAACGCTCCGCGCCAACCTCGAAGGCGCCAAATACACACTGGCCGTTCCTCAATACGTGTATGACGCCGGCGTGCACTCGTTCGCGGATCTCGCCCAGCACGCAGACGCATTCAAGCACCGCATTTACGGCATCGAACCGGGCAACGATGGCAACCGTCTGATTCAATCCATGATCGATAACAACGCCTTTGATCTCAACACCTTCGATCTGGTTGAGTCGAGCGAAGCTGGCATGGTATCGCAAGTCAAACGAGCCGTGCGCCGCAAACAGTGGATTGCCTTTTTGGGTTGGGCGCCACACCCCATGAATAGCAATGTCAAGATGGCCTACCTCAGCGGTGGCGATGATTACTTCGGTCCGAACTATGGCGGGGCCAACGTGTATACCAACGTGCGTCAGGGCTACGTTTCGCAGTGTCCGAATGTCGGCCAGTTGCTCAACAACCTCTCTTTCAATCTGGAGATGGAAAATGCATTGATGGAAGCGATCCTCAACCAAGGTCAACAACCATCGAAGGCGGCCAAAGCGTGGTTGCGTGAGCACCCGGAAGTATTGTCAAAGTGGCTCAGCAAGGTCACCACACTCAATGGCAAACCTGCTGAGCAAGCCATCCAAGACTACCTTAACTCCGATATTTAATTCAGCGCCGGTGGAGTCCATCTCCACCGCACTTCAAGGACTTCTCAACTTATGATTAGCGATCACAAAATTCCGTTAGGCCATTGGATGGAAGCCGGAGTCGACTGGCTGACCCTGCATGCGTCCGGCTTTTTCGATGCCATTTCATTTCTGCTCGAAAGCATCATCATGGTGCTGGTCGACGTGTTCAAATGGTTCCCGCCCGCCGTGCCGATTATCGTCACCGCCGCTCTCGCGTGGTGGCTGCACCGCAGCCTGTCGTTGGTGATTTTCATCATCGCTGCACTGCTGCTGATTCTGAATTTGGGCTACTGGCAGGAAATGCTGGAAACTTTTGTTTTGGTGTTTGCCGCGACAACGATTTCCGTATTAATTGGCGTGCCCCTTGGCATCATGGCGGCGCACCGTCCGTGGATGTACACCGTGATGCGACCGATCCTCGATTTGATGCAAACCGTACCGACGTTTGTGTACCTGATTCCGACGCTGGTGTTGTTTGGTCTGGGAATCGTACCGGGGCTGATCTCGACGATTATCTTTGCCATTGCGGCGCCCATTCGTCTGACCTATTTGGGTGTCACACGAGTGCCGGAAGCACTAATTGAGGCAGGAAAAGCATTCGGGGCCAGCAAGATGAAATTGCTGTTTAAGGTCGAGCTGCCGGCGGCGTTACCCAGCATCATGGCGGGCATCACACAATGCATCATGCTGTCACTGTCGATGGTGGTGATTGCCGCGCTGGTTGGCGCAGATGGGTTAGGAAAACCGGTCATTCGCGCACTCAACACGGTGAACATTTCGCAGGGCTTTGAAGCCGGTCTCGCCATTGTGCTGGTTGCGATTATTCTCGATCGCTTGTGCAAAGCGCCCAACAGCAAGGAGGTGTCATCATGAACGCCATCAGTATTGAAAATCTGGATGTGGTGTTTGGTTCTCATACCGCACCCGCTCTCGACTTACTAGACCAAGGCAAAAGTCGTCAGCAAATCATCGATGAAACGGGCCTCGTGGTAGGCGTGGATAACGTCAGCTTGGATGTTCAACAAGGTGAAATCTGCGTGTTGATGGGCTTGTCGGGTTCCGGAAAATCCAGCCTGTTACGTGCCGTGAATGGCTTGAATCCAATTACGCGCGGCGCCCTAAAAATTCAAGATGGCGATCAGTGCATCGATTTAGCCCACTGCGACGATGCCACCCTGCGTCACCTACGCACTCATAAAGTCTCGATGGTGTTTCAAACGTTCGCCTTGATGCCGTGGCTAAATGTGCTGGATAACGTGGCGTTTGGTTTAGAGATGCAAGGTATCGGCAAGGGCGAACGCCGTCAGCGGGCGCGCGAAAAACTGGCCATGGTTGGCTTGTCGGAGTGGGAAACGAAATTCCCTCATGAACTCTCTGGCGGCATGCAACAGCGTGTCGGTCTGGCTCGCGCCTTTGCAATGGACAGTGACATTTTGTTGATGGACGAACCGTTCTCCGCCCTCGACCCGCTGATTCGCAGCCAACTGCAAGATGAGTTGCTGAGCCTGCAAAAACAGCTCAACAAAACCATCATTTTTGTGAGCCATGATTTGGACGAAGCCCTGAAGATTGGCTCACGCATCGCCATCTTAGAATCCGGCAAACTGATTCAGTATGGCAAGCCAGAAGCGATCGTCCTGACGCCTAAAACACAATATGTCCAGGACTTCGTGGCTCATACTAACCCACTGAATGTGCTCAAAGGCCGTTCGTTGATGAACAGTTGCGACGACCTGATTCAAGACAACGGTCGCTGGCAGATTTGTCAGCAGTCAGATGTATGGGTGGAACAGCAAGCGCAGCGCTGGGTGGTGTCTGGCGATTCCCCGTTAAAACTGATTGAATGGCATGACGAGATGTCACACCAGCACCTCACCCCCGACACCTTGGTGATGGCCAGCCCAGACATCGACATGCGCGATGCGATTGAAATCCGCTACCACACCGGCAACCCGATTTTGCTGATGGAGGAAAACCAGTTGATCGGCACGTTAAGCGATCATGATTTCTACCATGCACTGCTCGGCAAATATCACCAAGCGGATGCGGCTTAAATGAGGTCAACCCAGTGAGCCGCTTGAGGCGTCCTCAATAGAATCGCTGAAAAATGGAATCGATAGAAGAAAGGCGACCATCAGGTCGCCTTTTTGTGTTTCACGTGAAACATGATCATCGTTTAGCCAGAGTAAACGGCATGCCAATCATGCCACACCGCTTCCAACCCTTTGGCTTTCATGGCCTGTTCCACTTGCCAAGCCGGCCGTTCATCGCTGGTCGCGAACTGCTCCAATTCCGCTTTGGGATCGGCATATCCTCCCGGCTGGGTCTTCGATGCCGCCGACATACTGGTGATGCCCAACATGGCCACATTGTCGCGAAACGCTGGCGTCTCACGCGTCGACAAAGACAACTCTACTTCCGAGTTCAACAAACGAAACGCACAGATCAGTTGCACCAATTGCTTGTCACTCATCACCGACTTGGGTTGCAACGCCCCTTCACAGGGTCGCAAGCGCGGAAACGAAATCGAGTAACGTGACTGCCAATACGTCTTCTCCAAATAGTGAAGATGTTCGGCGACGTAGACACAATCGGTACGCCAATCTTCCAGACCAATCAGCGCGCCCAAACCAATTTTATCAATCCCGGCTTTGGCCAATCGGTCAGGCGTGTCGAGACGAAAATTAAAATCCATCTTATTGCCGCGCAAGTGATGCTGCGCATATGTCGATGGATGGTACGTTTCCTGATACACCATCACCGCGTCGAGCCCCAAGGTTTTCAACTCGGCATACTCTTCCAGCTTCAGCGGTTGCACTTCCATTGCCAGATAATGGAACGACTGCTTAATCATCGGCAGCATTTGACGAAAGTAATTCATGCCAACTTTGGTTTCGTGCTCACCGGTGACGAGCAGTACGCTGTCAAACTTCATCTGCTTGATCGCCGCAATCTCCTGCGCCACTTCATCTTGAGATAACGTTTTACGCTTGATGCGGTTCTCCATAGAAAAACCGCAATACGTGCAGGCGTTGGCACACAAGTTCGATAAGTAGAGTGGAATGTAAAACGACATGGTATTGCCAAAGCGGCGCCGAGTCGCCTGATAAGACAGTTGTGCCATCTGTTCCAAGTACGCTTCTCCAGCGGGAGAAATCAGGGCTTTGAAATCCTCCACGTCGCGTTTGCTTTTTGCCAGTGCTCGCTCAACGTCAGCCGCGGTTTTGCCGTACACCGACAACTTAATGTCATCCCAATCCAGTTGGTTGAATCGTTGTACAAAGCTCATCGTGAACCATCCAGAAATGCAGTGAACGGACTCGATGCGGCAGCGTGTTGGTGTTGTGCCGCCAAGCCAGATTCATACGCCAGTCGCCCCGCTTCCACCGCGAGTTTGAAAGCGCGTGCCATCGCAATCGGATCGCTTGCAGTGGCAATGGCGGTATTCACCAGCACGGCGTCGGCCCCCATCTCCATCGCCAGCGCTGCATCCGAAGGTGCGCCAATGCCCGCATCGACAATGACCGGCACGTTCGCTTGATCGATGATGATTTCCAGAAAGGTCTTTGAACTCAACCCCTGATTGGTACCAATCGGCGCACCGAGCGGCATGACCGCAGCGCAGCCCACTTCCTCCAACCGTTTACACAGCACCGGATCGGCATGGCAATACGGCAACACCGTAAAGCCGTCCTTCACCAACTGCTCCGCTGCTTTCAGCGTTTCAATCGGGTCAGGCATCAGGTATTTCGGATCTGGGTGGATTTCCAGTTTGAGCCACGACGTCCCCAACGCTTCACGCGCTAAATGCGCGGCAAACACCGCATCACGCGCTGTTTTGGCACCCGAGGTATTGGGTAGTAAATGAATTCCCGCCGCAATCAACGGCGCCAGAATGTCATCATCACGTTCGGCCAAGTCAACGCGCTTCAGCGCCATGGTGACCAGTTCAGATTCACTATCGCGAATGGCATCGGCCATCACATGACGATTGGCAAATTTGCCTGTCCCGGTTAAAAGCCGGGAGCGAAAAGTTTTATCAGCTATGGTAAACATGGCGTTTAGCCTCCTGCAATCGCCTGAAAGAGAGAAATGTGGTCACCGTCGTTGAGCACCGTTTGGTGCCATAAACCACGCGGAATCACCTGATCATTGATGGCAAACACGCAGCCTTGTACTGGCAGTTCAAGTTGCGCTTGCACGCTCGCCAAGGTGCTGCCAATTTGGGTGATGTGCGGTTGCGCGTTGATGTGAATCGTCATCGTCATGACTCGTCCTCGTTGATTGGGGATGCTAGATTGGTGGTTGAATGAGGTTTGGACGGAGACGCGCAGCATACCGAACAATCGGGATCATTCAGCAAGTGCCATTTTTGCCACTGCATGTTCAGTCCGTCAAACCGCATCACCTGATGGGATTGGAAATGGTTGAGTTGCAGCAACCACTGCATCGCCATCAATGCTTGCAGGTTACCGATGGAACCCACCACAGGCCCCATCACACCGAGATCGGTGCAACGTCCCGAGGTAGGAGTGACATCATCCGGCACCAAGCAGCGATAACAGCCTTGGGGCTGATTGGCAAAATCAAACGCCACCAATTGGCCTTCCCAGCCAATCGCCGAACCGGCGATCAGAGGCTTGCGCGCAGCAAAACACGCTGCGTTGATCGCATGACGTGTCTCTAGATTGTCACTGCAATCGAGTACGATATCGGCGTGCGCAACTTCCAAGTCCAGCACGCTGCCCGCCATTTTGCGCTGCACAGTGCGGACCCGGCAGTCAGGATTGATGCTTGCCAGTGTTTGTGCCAAGGCTGCGACTTTCGGCAGCGTCAACTGCGTCATGCGATATGCCAATTGGCGATGCAAGTTGGACAACTCGACACAATCGTCATCGGCAATCACCAGAGAACCGACACCGGCTGCCGCCAAATATTGCGCTGCAGCCGTACCTAAACCGCCGCAACCGACGATCAAGATTCGGCCATTGAGGAGCTTGTGTTGACCACATTCACCTACATCAGGCAACGCGACTTGGCGTTGATAGCGAACAAATTGTTCATCCGACAACATGGTTGCGCTCCTTCGTCGATGCCAGCGACAGCGTGAAAATCTGCTGCAACGTGTGGGTAGCAACAGCCACATCCTTTGCCTCAGTAATGGCTCTCACCACGGCAATACTGGTGACGCCGCACGCCAGAACGTGCTCGGCGTTAAGCGCATCAATCCCGCCTATCGCCACACTGGGCACCCCCGTGGTGTCACCATAAGGCATCGAATCAAGCAGTTGTTGATACAACGCCAAGCGCACCAGCCCCTGCGGTTTGGACGGCATTTGTTTGGTGGTGGTCGGAAAAATATGCCCCAAGGCAATGTAACTCGGCGCCAATTGGTGAATGCGCAGCAATTCAAAATAACCGTGAGTGGATAAACCCAGACGAAGGTTATTGTCCGATAGCACCTTCAAATCGACCGCCTGCAGATCTTCCTGCCCAAGGTGCACGCCATAAGCGCCATGCTTTACCGCCAGCTGCCAGTAGTCATTAATAAACACCTGCGCCCCGAACTGGCGACCAAGACGAATGGCTTCCATCACCTGCTGTTCCAAATCAGCTTGATGCGAGTCTTTGATGCGCAGTTGAATGGTGGAGATCCCCAGCGGCAATAATTGCGCAATCCAACGGACATCATCCACCACTGGGTACACACCCAATGACGCCGGCTTCAGGGTTGGAAACGCAGAAAATTCAGCTTGGGTGCGTGGTTGAGGAAAGTGTCGGTAGTCGCTTGGCCATGTTTCACGTGAAACATTCAATGCCGCTCTGCTCAAAACCAACGCATCTTCGATGGGAAAATCGAGACTCAGACACGCCAGCACCCATGCCAAATGACGCCCATAGTCACGAGGTTCCAAGGGGGTGACTTGAAGCAAGTAACGGACTTCATCAGAATGTTGCCAATGGTCGGTCACGCGCCCCTGATGCTCGTCGCCAATAAAAATCCAACGGTCATGCATTGCTGTGGACGCATAATCATCAGCCACAGCACCATAGTGCAACACCCAATCAGCATCTGGCTGAACATGGGGGAACCAATTGCAAGACAAACGGAGAGTCGTGTCACCAACAAGTTGCAAATCAGGCGTTGGGCTCACGCCCAACTCGATATGTCCAATCGCAAAACCTTGTTGTTCAGCGAGCAATAGCACCCGCTGCACGTCTCCCGTCAGTTCAATGCATTGAGATGGGATAAGTAATTTCACGATTTATTCCTCTGTCACCGTCTCGGCAGACGCAACCGCGGGGTGATACAGTTCCGATCCCGTGGCTAAGAACTCCTCAGATTTCTGACGCATGCCTTCCAGCGGATCGTCGATAACTTTCACCTCAACCGATTGTTCACCAGTCATCTTGTCAGCATTGGCGTATGTACGGCGCACTTCCTGCGAGATTTTCATTGAACAGAATTTCGGGCCACACATCGAACAGAAGTGCGCGACCTTGCCTGACTCCTGCGGCAACGTTTCATCGTGGAATGCGCGCGCCGTGACTGGATCCAGCGACAGGTTGAATTGGTCTTCCCAACGGAATTCAAAACGCGCTTTCGATAACGCGTTGTCGCGAATCTGCGCGCCAGGATGCCCTTTGGCCAAATCAGCCGCATGGGCAGCCAGCTTGTAGGTAATCAGACCGGTTTTGACATCTTCTTTATTCGGCAATCCCAGGTGCTCTTTGGGCGTCACGTAACACAACATGGCACAACCAAACCAACCGATCATCGCAGCACCAATGCCCGAGGTGATATGGTCATAACCCGGCGCGACATCGGTCGTCAGTGGACCCAAGGTGTAAAACGGCGCTTCATGACAATGTTCCAACTGCTCGTCCATATTGGCTTTGATCAGATGCATGGGCACGTGTCCTGGGCCTTCAATCATCACTTGCACGTCGTATTCCCACGCCACTTGAGTCAGCTCGCCCAATGTTCTCAATTCAGCAAACTGCGCTTCATCGTTGGCATCAGCAATCGAACCCGGACGCAAACCATCGCCCAATGACAGCGCCACATCGTACTTAGCACAAATCTCACAGATCTCGCGGAAGTTCGTATAAAGGAAGTTTTCCTGATGATGAGCCAGACACCATTTGGCAATGATCGAGCCACCGCGTGACACAATGCCAGTGACACGCTTCGCGGTCATCGGCACATAACGCAATAGCAAACCGGCATGAATGGTGAAGTAATCCACCCCCTGCTCTGCCTGTTCTAACAACGTATCGCGCATCACTTCCCAAGTCAGGTTCTCTGCAATACCGTTCACTTTTTCCAGCGCTTGATACATCGGCACGGTCCCAATCGGTACCGGACTATTGCGTAGAATCCATTCTCGTGTTTCGTGAATATTCCGTCCGGTCGACAGATCCATCACGGTATCGCCGCCCCAACGGGTGGCCCACACCAGCTTTTCAACTTCTTCTTCAATCGACGAACTCACGGAGGAGTTACCAATGTTCGCATTGACCTTCACGAGGAAATTGCGGCCAATAATCATCGGTTCCGATTCGGGGTGGTTAATGTTACATGGAATGATGGCACGGCCTTCCGCCACTTCCTGACGAACAAATTCAGGGGTGATTGTTTTTGGCAAATGAGCACCAAAGTGTTGCCCCGGATGTTGGCGGTTTAACTGCTCATCTTGATAGTGGTGGCGCCCCATATTTTCACGCAGCGCAATGTATTCCATTTCCGGTGTAATGATCCCCTGACGGGCGTAATGCAGCTGCGTCACACGACGACCAGCTTTCGCACGGCGAATTACAGGAAGGTTGCCATAACGCAATTCATCCAGAGTCTGGTCGGCGAGGCGTTCACGCGCGTACGCTGAACTCATGCCCTCGAGAACTTCGGTATCCTCGCGCTCCATAACCCAGTGTTCACGCAGTTTGGGCAACCCCTGATAGAGATCGATAGTGTAATTTGGGTCGGTGTATACACCTGAAGTATCGTACACACACACCGCTTCGTTCGGTTCATAGACGGGTGCGTCTTTCGTACCACCGATCAAGCTGTCGGCGAGCGAAATTTCGCGCATTGGTACGCGGATATCGTCACGCGACCCAGTCAGATAGGTTTTCTTTGAATTGGGGTACGGCTGTACCGAGAGGGTTTCAATAAACTGTTTGGCTTCCAGTCTCGCTTGTTTGCGACTCGACATAGCATTTTCCTTGATGAGGATTTTAGGGATAAATGCTTGGCGGAAAGATGCGACAAGAGGTGATCAGACAGATCTTGGAACTGAAGATACGACGATCCACAGATCGCCAGAGATTGTCTTCTCTTGTTCCCTTCGCAGGTTCTAACCTGATCAGGTTCAACGGATCCCGAATAAACGGTCTCAGCCTTATGGCACTCCGACAAGTGAAATCATTATAGAGCAGTGATATTGCTAAACAAGCAGAAAAGTAGAGTTTTTAATCAACCACGGACCAGCCACTGGTACGCGACCCAAGCGGCCGAGATACTCAGCAACACGTTGAGCAGCACGTTTAAACCCATTTTAAAAAACGCTCCTTGTTGCATAAGTAGTACGTTATCCATCGAAAAGGTGGAAAATGTGGTCAATGCGCCCAAAAAGCCCAACCCGATGATCTGACGCCAAGGGTATGGCGCTAACCATTCATTTTCAAAAGATGCAATGAGCAATCCCATAATGAACGAACCGACGATGTTGACGGTTAACGTGCCGTAGGGGAAATTGCGCCCAAAGAGTGTTACACACCATTCCGAAACCAAATAACGCGAACAGGCACCCACTGCACCACCGATGGCAATCAAACCTAAAATTGCAAATTGTCCCATGTGCCCTCCAAATGTATTGCCATCATTGTACTGGTTCATTGATGAAAAATGAGCCAGTACGGGTAAAAAAATAGTTTTCAATAACAGCACTAGATAGCCAAAGTGCGAAGAAATACAAAAGTTACAGGAGTCACTTATTTAAGCAACTTCGATAAACCCCATCAATCCGGTTTTCATATGCTCGATCACGTGGCAGTGATACATCCATCGTCCAGGGTTGTCGGCAACAAACGCTGCCTTGGCACTGCCATTTTTGCCTAGCAGTACGGTATCGGTATGAAACGGTTTTTCCAGAACTTGACCATCAAGCTCCAACACTGTAAACGTGTGACCATGTAGGTGAATAGGATGATGGTACTGCGTGACATTGCGTAAATTGAAAATATAGGTTTTTCCCAATTCCAGTTTTGCCAAGGGTTCAGGAATGTGCTCGGCACTCATCCCTTCCCACGCACGTTTATTCACCAACCAGAAGTTGGGCACAGCGTGACCACGCTTATCCGCAGGTGTCACTGCACCTTCCCATTCAAATACAAAATCGATTTCTTGCGCTTGATACAGCTTTACAGGGGCGATCGGATTCAATGGTAATCGAGGGATGGATTTCCCATTGGCCAGCCAAGACTCCTCACAGAGGAACTCACACAACGGAAAAGCGAACTTCCCTTTCATTTGCCGAACATAAACCGTTTCACCCACTTTGGGCGCGATAAAGGCAATGTCTAAACGCATGCCAGGGCCAATTTTATGTTGCGTTAGCAGATATGGCGTTTCGACCGGGTTGCCATCAATCGCAATGATCCACGCCTCTGCACCTTCGACAGCGATTGGATAAGTGATCGTGTTATCCACGTTGGCAATACGAGCTCTCACCGTCGCATTCTGTTTAATCGTGTATTGCGGATTGTGTTTACCGTTCACAGTCCCCCACTCGCCGGGCGTTCCCATCCGCGCACTGTAGCGTGGGATCATTAAATCTTTCCACTGACCTTTTTTGTCCAAATGCCAATGTTTCAGCATGAGTGGGTATTCATGATCAAAGGCCACAGGTTCGGCCTCATCAACAATGATCAAGCCCACTAAGCCCATCCCGAGCTGTTTGACACTATTCATGTGTGGGTGGTACCAAAACGTACCCGCATCCGGCGGTGTAAACTCATAGGTAAACGTCTCACCGGGTAGAATGGGAGGCTGACTCAGAAAAGGCACCCCATCCATGGCAATGGGAATGCGTAGACCGTGCCAATGTATAGTCGTCGGTTCATCCAACTTGTTGGTAAAGTGGATCGTCACCTTCTGTCCTTGGCGACAACGAATGATAGGAGCTGGGATGGAACCGTTGAACCCGAGAACGGGTGTCGAATAATCTGGTACTAACGTGGCGTTCGCCGGTTCAGCGGTCAGTTGATAAACATATTCGTCCGGGCTTGAGACCAATCGAATCAACGAACACGCTGGTAATGCAGCGGTGAGACCGAAAGCTGACCCAATTTTTAAAAAGTGACGACGCGAGATATCCATAACCAGTCCTAATAACAATGTTTTCTGGATTGGTAATAAAACTGATTCGCAACAAAATGTAAATGATGAGCCGTTGAAATCTGAAAGAAAAATTGAGCAAATTCAGATTCACTGCGAGGTTTTAAGGTGGTGGGTAACTCCAAGGAGTCAATCGATACAGGAAGCGATGAATGGCTGGGGTAAAAGAAACGACTGAGCTGACGCGGCAACACCCAATACGAGTTGTTTCAAAAGCCACAAACAAAAAAGCCCCAGCTTTCGCTGAGGCTTTATAATGATGGCAGGGGTGGAGAGATTCGAACTCCCAACACGCGGATTTGGAATCCGCTGCTCTGCCAATTGGAGCTACACCCCTAAATTTAGTCTTCCAGATTGAAGAAAACCCCAGCATTGCTGCTGAGGTCTAAATAAGTGGCGGAGCGGACGGGACTCGAACCCGCGACCCCCGGCGTGACAGGCCGGTATTCTAACCAACTGAACTACCGCTCCGCACTGGTTAGACTCAAGAGTCTAAATTTAAAGCCTGGCGATGTTCTACTCTCACATGGGGAGACCCCACACTACCATCGACGCTGTTTCGTTTCACTTCTGAGTTCGGAATGGAATCAGGTGGGTCCAAAACGCTATGGTCGCCAAGCAAATTCTTAAAATTCGGAAAGCTGTTTTCGTTCTCTCAACACATTCTTATGCGCTTAGCTTTGAGTCCAGTACAAAACCCCTTGGGTGTTGTATGGTTAAGCCTCACGGGCAATTAGTACAGGTTAGCTCAACGCCTCACAACGCTTACACACCCTGCCTATCAACGTTCTAGTCTCGAACAACCCTTTAGGACAGTTAAACTGTCAGGGAAGACTCATCTCAGGGCTCGCTTCCCGCTTAGATGCTTTCAGCGGTTATCGATTCCGAACTTAGCTACCGGGCAATGCGTCTGGCGACACAACCCGAACACCAGAGGTTCGTCCACTCCGGTCCTCTCGTACTAGGAGCAGCCCCCTTCAATCTTCCAACGCCCACGGCAGATAGGGACCGAACTGTCTCACGACGTTCTAAACCCAGCTCGCGTACCACTTTAAATGGCGAACAGCCATACCCTTGGGACCGACTTCAGCCCCAGGATGTGATGAGCCGACATCGAGGTGCCAAACACCGCCGTCGATATGAACTCTTGGGCGGTATCAGCCTGTTATCCCCGGAGTACCTTTTATCCGTTGAGCGATGGCCCTTCCATTCAGAACCACCGGATCACTATGACCTGCTTTCGCACCTGCTCGAACCGTCATTCTCGCAGTTAAGCGGGCTTATGCCATTGCACTAACCTCACGATGTCCAACCGTGATTAGCCCACCTTCGTGCTCCTCCGTTACTCTTTGGGAGGAGACCGCCCCAGTCAAACTACCCACCAGGCACTGTCCTCAACCCGGATAACGGGTCTAAGTTAGAACATCAAACATACAAGGGTGGTATTTCAAGGTCGGCTCCAACGCAACTGGCGTCACGTCTTCAAAGCCTCCCACCTATCCTACACATGTAGGTTCAATGTTCAGTGCCAAGCTGTAGTAAAGGTTCACGGGGTCTTTCCGTCTAGCCGCGGGTACACTGCATCTTCACAGCGATTTCAATTTCACTGAGTC
>NZ_ACZP01000012.1 GCF_000176175.1 Vibrio furnissii CIP 102972 | reverse complement strand
ATTATGCTGAGTGATATCCCGAGCTCGCCGGCGGGCCCGTCCAGATCTGAAGGAATACCGGTGGCGAAGGCGGCCCCCTGGACAGATACTGACACTCAGATGCGAAAGCGTGGGGAGCAAACAGGATTAGATACCCTGGTAGTCCACGCCGTAAACGATGTCTACTTGGAGGTTGTGGCCTTGAGCCGTGGCTTTCGGAGCTAACGCGTTAAGTAGACCGCCTGGGGAGTACGGTCGCAAGATTAAAACTCAAATGAATTGACGGGGGCCCGCACAAGCGGTGGAGCATGTGGTTTAATTCGATGCAACGCGAAGAACCTTACCTACTCTTGACATCCAGAGAACTTAGCAGAGATGCTTTGGTGCCTTCGGGAACTCTGAGACAGGTGCTGCATGGCTGTCGTCAGCTCGTGTTGTGAAATGTTGGGTTAAGTCCCGCAACGAGCGCAACCCTTATCCTTGTTTGCCAGCGAGTAATGTCGGGAACTCCAGGGAGACTGCCGGTGATAAACCGGAGGAAGGTGGGGACGACGTCAAGTCATCATGGCCCTTACGAGTAGGGCTACACACGTGCTACAATGGCGCATACAGAGGGCAGCCAACTTGCGAAAGTGAGCGAATCCCAAAAAGTGCGTCGTAGTCCGGATTGGAGTCTGCAACTCGACTCCATGAAGTCGGAATCGCTAGTAATCGTGGATCAGAATGCCACGGTGAATACGTTCCCGGGCCTTGTACACACCGCCCGTCACACCATGGGAGTGGGCTGCAAAAGAAGCAGGTAGTTTAACCTTCGGGAGGACGCTTGCCACTTTGTGGTTCATGACTGGGGTGAAGTCGTAACAAGGTAGCGCTAGGGGAACCTGGCGCTGGATCACCTCCTTATACGAATGATTATTGCGATGAGTGTTCACACAGATTGATACGGTTTAGTTTAAGAGATTCGTGGGGCTATAGCTCAGCTGGGAGAGCGCCTGCATGGCATGCAGGAGGTCAGCGGTTCGATCCCGCTTAGCTCCACCATCTTTAAGCACATTTACTTAAGTGTTCTTAGAAATGGTTCATCTCGAAAGAGATACGAATCTTGCTCTTTAACAATTTGGAAAGCTGACAAAACAACAATTTATTGTTGTTTGTAAAGTTCTCAATGTATTCCTAAATGGAATACACCAACAAACACATTCAAGTGTGCTTGGTATCGAAGCTTACTGTTTCAGTAAGTCTTCAAATTGAGTCCGGCAAAATCAGTCACACACTCATGTAAATTAAATGTGTGACACCTAGGTTGTTTAACAACAACCCGAAACTCCTTCGGGTTGTATGGTTAAGTGACTAAGCGTACACGGTGGATGCCTTGGCAGTCAGAGGCGATGAAGGACGTAGTAACTTGCGATAAGCTCAGATTAGGCAGTAACAGCCACTTGAGTCTGAGATTTCCGAATGGGGAAACCCAACTGCATAAGCAGTTACTGTTAACTGAATACATAGGTTAACAGGGCGAACCGGGGGAACTGAAACATCTAAGTACCCCGAGGAGAAGAAATCAACCGAGATTCCGATAGTAGCGGCGAGCGAAATTGGATTAGCCCTTAAGCTTTACATGCGTCAGGTGAAGGTTCTGGAAAGGACCGCGAAACAGGGTGATAGCCCCGTAGCCGACAGCGCATGTTCAGTGAAATCGAGTAGGGCGGGACACGTGTTATCCTGTCTGAATATGGGGGGACCATCCTCCAAGGCTAAATACTCCTGACTGACCGATAGTGAACCAGTACCGTGAGGGAAAGGCGAAAAGAACCCCTGTGAGGGGAGTGAAATAGAACCTGAAACCGTGTACGTACAAGCAGTAGGAGCCTCTTCGTGGGGTGACTGCGTACCTTTTGTATAATGGGTCAGCGACTTATATTCAGTGGCAAGGTTAACCATATAGGGGAGCCGTAGGGAAACCGAGTCTTAACTGGGCGTTCAGTCTCTGGATATAGACCCGAAACCGGGTGATCTAGCCATGGGCAGGTTGAAGGTTGAGTAACATCAACTGGAGGACCGAACCGACTAATGTTGAAAAATTAGCGGATGACTTGTGGCTAGGGGTGAAAGGCCAATCAAACTCGGAGATAGCTGGTTCTCCCCGAAAGCTATTTAGGTAGCGCCTCGGACGAATACTACTGGGGGTAGAGCACTGTTAAGGCTAGGGGGTCATCCCGACTTACCAACCCTTTACAAACTCCGAATACCAGTAAGTAATATCCGGGAGACACACGGCGGGTGCTAACGTCCGTCGTGGAGAGGGAAACAACCCAGACCGCCAGCTAAGGTCCCAAATTACAGCTAAGTGGGAAACGATGTGGGAAGGCTCAGACAGCTAGGATGTTGGCTTAGAAGCAGCCATCATTTAAAGAAAGCGTAATAGCTCACTAGTCGAGTCGGCCTGCGCGGAAGATGTAACGGGGCTAAGCTGTAAACCGAAGCTGCGGCAATGCGATTTATCGTATTGGGTAGGGGAGCGTTCTGTAAGCCGTTGAAGGTGTGTTGTAAAGCATGCTGGAGGTATCAGAAGTGCGAATGCTGACATGAGTAACGACAAGGGGGGTGAAAAACCTCCCCGCCGGAAGACCAAGGGTTCCTGTCCAACGTTAATCGGGGCAGGGTAAGTCGACCCCTAAGGCGAGGCTGAAAAGCGTAGTCGATGGGAAACGGGTTAATATTCCCGTACTTCTTACAATTGCGATGGGGGGACGGAGAAGGCTAGGTGGGCCTGGCGACGGTTGTCCAGGTTCAAGTGCGTAGGCTTGAGAGTTAGGTAAATCCGGCTCTCTTTAAGGCTGAGACACGACGTCGAGCACCTACGGGTGTGAAGTCATTGATGCCATGCTTCCAGGAAAAGCCTCTAAGCTTCAGATTGTAAGGAATCGTACCCCAAACCGACACAGGTGGTCGGGTAGAGAATACCAAGGCGCTTGAGAGAACTCGGGTGAAGGAACTAGGCAAAATGGTACCGTAACTTCGGGAGAAGGTACGCTCTTGATGGTGAAGTCCCTTGCGGATGGAGCTGATGAGAGTCGCAGATACCAGGTGGCTGCAACTGTTTATTAAAAACACAGCACTGTGCAAAATCGTAAGATGACGTATACGGTGTGACGCCTGCCCGGTGCCGGAAGGTTAATTGATGGGGTTAGACTTCGGTCGAAGCTCTTGATCGAAGCCCCGGTAAACGGCGGCCGTAACTATAACGGTCCTAAGGTAGCGAAATTCCTTGTCGGGTAAGTTCCGACCTGCACGAATGGCGTAATGATGGCCACGCTGTCTCCACCCGAGACTCAGTGAAATTGAAATCGCTGTGAAGATGCAGTGTACCCGCGGCTAGACGGAAAGACCCCGTGAACCTTTACTACAGCTTGGCACTGAACATTGAACCTACATGTGTAGGATAGGTGGGAGGCTTTGAAGACGTGACGCCAGTTGCGTTGGAGCCGACCTTGAAATACCACCCTTGTATGTTTGATGTTCTAACTTAGACCCGTTATCCGGGTTGAGGACAGTGCCTGGTGGGTAGTTTGACTGGGGCGGTCTCCTCCCAAAGAGTAACGGAGGAGCACGAAGGTGGGCTAATCACGGTTGGACATCGTGAGGTTAGTGCAATGGCATAAGCCCGCTTAACTGCGAGAATGACGGTTCGAGCAGGTGCGAAAGCAGGTCATAGTGATCCGGTGGTTCTGAATGGAAGGGCCATCGCTCAACGGATAAAAGGTACTCCGGGGATAACAGGCTGATACCGCCCAAGAGTTCATATCGACGGCGGTGTTTGGCACCTCGATGTCGGCTCATCACATCCTGGGGCTGAAGTCGGTCCCAAGGGTATGGCTGTTCGCCATTTAAAGTGGTACGCGAGCTGGGTTTAGAACGTCGTGAGACAGTTCGGTCCCTATCTGCCGTGGGCGTTGGAAGATTGAAGGGGGCTGCTCCTAGTACGAGAGGACCGGAGTGGACGAACCTCTGGTGTTCGGGTTGTGTCGCCAGACGCATTGCCCGGTAGCTAAGTTCGGAATCGATAACCGCTGAAAGCATCTAAGCGGGAAGCGAGCCCTGAGATGAGTCTTCCCTGATACTTTAAGTATCCTAAAGGGTTGTTCGAGACTAGAACGTTGATAGGCAGGGTGTGTAAGCGTTGTGAGGCGTTGAGCTAACCTGTACTAATTGCCCGTGAGGCTTAACCATACAACACCCAAGGGGTTTTGTATTGGACTCAAAGCTAAGCGCATAAGAATGTGTTGAGAGAACGAAAACAGCTTTCCGAATTTTAAGAATTTGCTTGGCGACCATAGCGTTTTGGACCCACCTGATTCCATTCCGAACTCAGAAGTGAAACGAAACAGCGTCGATGGTAGTGTGGGGTCTCCCCATGTGAGAGTAGAACATCGCCAGGCTTTAAATTTAGACTCTTGAGTCTAACCAGTGCGGAGCGGTAGTTCAGTTGGTTAGAATACCGGCCTGTCACGCCGGGGGTCGCGGGTTCGAGTCCCGTCCGCTCCGCCACTTATTTCGAGAGTCGTCTCATAAAACACGAACAACAGGGGTGTAGCTCCAATTGGCAGAGCAGCGGATTCCAAATCCGCGTGTTGGGAGTTCGAATCTCTCCACCCCTGCCATCTATTCTAAGCCTCAGTCGAAAGACTGAGGCTTTTTATTTATCTGCAATTCTTATTTCCACCGTTCTGATAGAAATCGTGACGAATTCTTCGTCGTTCAAGCATGCAACTTATCTGTGATCGCCTAAGCTTTTTGTGACCAAAGCACATTCGTTGCTGAACACAAGGATAGGGTTATGCAAACACAAATAGATCAGTCGTTGGAGCGGCAAGCACGAGAAATTCCTCAAGAAGCGTTTGATTGGTATGACGAATATGCTCACGGGGTGATAGACCGACGCGAATTTATGAAGCGGTTGTCCAGCTTAGTTGCGGTCGGTTTTACGATGTCGGTGTTGACGTCTGCGCTGCTCCCCAATTATGCATTTGCAGAGCAAGTGTCGTTCAATGATCCAAAAATCAAAGCCACGTATGTCGAGTTTGATTCCCCCAAAGGGCACGGTAAAGGACGAGGTTATTTGGTCGTGCCAACGCAAGTGCAAGGGAAACTCCCAGCCGTGTTGGTGGTGCACGAAAACCGAGGGTTAAATCCTTACATTGAAGATGTCGCCAGACGCTTGGCGATGAACGGATTTATCGCGTTTGCGCCAGATGCGTTGTATCCATTAGGTGGGTATCCGGGCAATGATGATGAAGGACGCGCGTTGCAGAGCAGTATGGATAAAGCCAAGATTGAAGAAGATTTCATTGCTGCGGCACTGTTTCTGAAGTCCCATACTCAATGTTCTGGAAAACTTGGCGCAGTTGGTTTTTGCTTTGGTGGTTACATCGTCAATATGCTGGCAGCAACGATTCCCGAGCAGTTGGATGCAGGCGTGCCATTTTATGGAACACCGGCAGCGGAGAATTTGCGTCATCAGGTTAAAGGCCCATTACTCATTCACTTTGCTGAACTGGATCAGCGGGTCAATGCGACTTGGCCGGATTATGAAAAGGCCCTGCTCGCGAACAAAGTACCTTTTGAGGCCGTGATCTATCCCGGCGTGAATCACGGATTCCATAACGATTCTACAGGGCGTTATAACGAAGAGGCAGCGGAATCGGCGTGGGGGAAAACGCTGATGTTCTTTGATTCTCATCTGATGTAGATGAGGGCGGTCCTCATGAATGAAGTAACAAATTGAGGGCCGTAAGGTCGAACCTCTTTTTTTAAGCTGTTATGATGCTTGGAAAAAGAGGAAGTCACGTTATGCCACATTTTCGTTTACGTGCGGTTGAGCCGCAGACCGTACAAGTTTTATCAAAAAGTCTCACTGACGAACTACAACCCTTAATGAAATCACCTCGTGAGGATTTCACGTTCGAGTACATTTACACCACGTTTTTCTTTGAGGGCGAAGTCTCTCCAGCGTACCCATTTGTGGAAGTGTTATGGTTTGACCGCGGTCAGGAGACTCAAGATCACGTTGCTGCCATCATTACGCGTCAGGTTCGAGAGGTGTTGGGTGAAGACGTGAACGTTGCTGTCATCTTTACCGCACTGAAACCAAACGAGTATTACGATAACGGCGAACATTATTAAGTCAAAGGAAGTGTGAATGAACAGCGTCATCGACACCATTCAAGGACATCGCTCTATTCGAGCCTTTAAAGAAACACCGATCACGCCAGAGCAATTAGAAACGATCATTGCATCAGGGATCTCGGCATCGTCATCGAGTTTGCTACAAGTAGTCTCGATCATTCGCGTCACTGACAAGCAAAAGCGGGCTGAATTAGCCAAGTTGGCGGGCAATCAAGCATACGTCGAGAGTGCTGCGGAATTTTTGGTGTTCTGTATCGATTATCAACGTCACTATGCAATGAACCCCAACGTGAAGCCAGAGTTCATGGAATTGACGCTGATCGGTGCCGTGGATTCGGGAATTATGGCGCAAAACTGTTTACTGGCCGCTGAGTCTTTGGGGCTGGGCGGTGTGTATATTGGTGGTTTACGCAACTCACCGAACGAAGTGGACACGTTGCTGGGGCTTCCACCATATACAGCCATTTTGTTCGGCATGTGTTTAGGTCATCCGGATCAGGATCCGCAACTGAAACCACGTTTAAGCCCTCAAGTGATTGTGCATGAGAACCACTACCAACCGCTGGATTTAACCCTGATCGATCAATACGATCAAACCATGATGGACTATTATCAGAGTCGCTCCAGCAATGCCAAACAGCAAGGCTGGTCTGAGCAAATCACCGCTAAACTGAGCCAAGAATCTCGCCCATTTATGATGGGGTACTTGAATGGCAAAGGCCTAGCGAAGAAATAACAGTGAACCTTGAAAAAAACCGCCTTTCGGCGGTTTTTTTATTCGCTTTGTTTGAGTGATGCCATTTCTTCATCATGCTTCTGATGGGCTCGCTGAAGCATGTCGGTGAAATAGTGCCGCAATGAATAGAGCATGATGAGGCTTGGAATCACCATCACGGCGGTCAAAATAAAGAAGAGTGACCAGTTATCCAAATACTCGGCTAAGTTGCCACTAAAGGAGGCCAAGACGGTTCGCCCAAAGTTGCCGAGTGAGGCCAGTAAGGCATATTGTGTGGCGGAAAACGCTTGGCCTGTGACGACCGTCAGGAAAGAGACAAAGGCGACGGTAGAGAAGGCAGTGGTGAAGTTGTCGACAAGAATCGTCGCCAACAACAAGTGCTCATTGGGGCCGACTTGAGCAATCCATGAAAACATCAAGTTACTAGCCGACATCGCGACGCCGCCTATCATCAAACCGCGAACAATACCAAAGCGGACGTTGAACATGCTGCCGACAAAGGTAAACAGCATGGTCATTCCCCAACCGATTAATTTGGAGTAATAGCCAATCTGTTCGTTGCTAAAGCCCACTTCTTTATAAAATGCAATCGACATACGGCCAAGAAATGCCTCGCCGATTTTAAATAGAAAGACAAACAGCAGCAACGTCAGGGCGACTTGCGTTCCGTTACGACGAAAGAAATCGAGAAACGGTTCAAACAGGGTGACGCTGAGCCAGCGCATCAAGCGCGAATGTACATAATGCTCATGACGCGCTTCGGCTTGTTTTTGCAATGTCTCACGTTGAGTTGACGGCTCGCCAACCCATAACGTAAAGCCCATTAAAAGCAGCACAATCGCCGCCATGCCGTAATAGACGTTATTCCAACCGATGGTATCGGCATTGATAAAAGCCAAGTAGCCCGGTAGCGAATAACCGGTCCACCAACCAATCACTGCCATGGCAGATGCTTGTGGCAGTTTCGATGGTTCGGACTTGGGGAATGAGTCGATACGAAAGGCGTCAATGGCGATGTCTTGCGTTGCTGAAGCGATCGCGATACCGAGCGCTAACATTGAGGTCACCATCAAGTTGTTGGCTGGGTTGACGCCAGCGATGAGCAACGTGCAAACCAGCACAATCGCTTGGCAAAGGAAAATCCAACTGCGGCGCTGACCCATTAACGGGGTGAGTAGCGGCAACTTCACGCGGTCCACTAAGGGCGCCCATAGAAAGTTAATCGCATAGACCGAAAATACACTGCCAAAATAACCAATTGCAGACAGGGTTAATCCGGCATCTTTGAGCCAACCGGACATATTGGAGCCAATCAATACCCAAGGAAAACCACTGGAACAGCCCAACATAAACACCCACAGTAAGCGGCGGTCAAAATAGCTGAGCACGGTCTCTTTCCAGGTTTGCACTTGGTCGTTCGGCATGGAATTATTCCTTCGGGAGCGAGCCCTGACGAATGCCAGAGCTCGAACTAGATTACTTGATGAGAGTTGCTTTGGTGATCACGATAGGAGTGACAGGCACATCGCCCATGCGGCCCAGCGTGTGTGTTGGCTGTTTGGCCATTTGCTGAATCACATCGAAACCTTGAATCACTTGACCAAACACCGCATAACCGGGTGGACGTTGGTCGTTGTTCAAGAAATCGTTATCGACTAAGTTGATAAAAAACTGGCGAGTGGCCGAATTTGGGTTCGCCGTTCGCGCCATGGCGATGGTCGCTGTGTCGTTTTTCAAACCATTACTGGCTTCATTTTTAATCGGTGCGTAGGTGTGAAGTTGATTCATGTTTTTGTCGAAACCACCCCCTTGCGCCATAAAACCAGGAATCACACGATGGAACTGGCTGCCGACATAGCTGCCATCTTCCACATATTTCAGGAAGTTTGCGCTGCTGATCGGGGCTTGTTCATCGTTCAGTTCGACGGTAAAAGAGCCTAGGGTGGTATCAAATTCCACTTTGGGACCCGCCCAAACACTGGTACTGAGCAGCGCTAGAGCGGTCAGCCAGACCTTAGTCATGGAAGCGATCCTTCATGTAAGTTTGCAGTTCAGAATCGTTGGCGATCTCTTTAAGCACCAAGTTCACCACGTCATTGAGCACCATTTCGATGTCTTCATCAGAAGCACTCAATGGCGCCGTGCGTTTCGCGCTGCCGTTGTAGCTTTTCACCAGTTTACCTTTAGGCGTTTCAGCCGTCAGTTCCAGAGTAACTTTCGCGTCCATTTCGTTTTCAAACACAGAATGTTTTACATTCACCAAGGCTTCCTGAACTTCGAGTGTCAGCGTGTTTTCACTGTTCACGGTGAGACGGAAACCTTGCGAGCCAAACTGTTCAGACAACGCATTTTCCAGCGCAATACGTACGTTCTGTTTCGCATGCACAGGTTCGATATTATTGCGACCACTGTCAACCAGCGCGACATACTGCGCTGAGCGAACGTCTTTGCTGACAAAGGTAAATGTACTGCCTTTCACGATATCGCTTTTGCTCAGCACAGGCTGAGGCATAAAGTTAATTTGTTGCTGCTGAGGCGCGGCACAGGCAGTCAACAGTGCGATAGAAGCCGCGAGAACCAGTTTCTTCATGGTCAATTCCTTTCGTTGGGTGAGCATGTTGTAAAATGCTTATTGCTTAATAGCTTGTAAGATAACAAATTTCTGATTACTAGCGACAGTCTTTACTTGAGAACGGCCAAATAACCTCGTTAGTTTTACATCGTAGCCGAGGTGGCGATTACCGATCACCAATAATTTCCCTCCCTTGCGAAGAACATGCTTTGAATCACAGAACATTTGCCACGCAATGTGGTCCGTGATGGCTTGCTGCTGATGGAAAGGAGGATTACACACCACCATATCTGTGTGGGCCGCTTCAAAACCATCCAAACAGTTATTGGCGATGCATGCGATATTTCTCTCTTGACCTAAGTTGGTCACGAGGTTCTGACGCGCAGATTCGACTGCCATAAAGCTCTCATCCACACAAGTGATATTCACCTGTGGGTTGAGCTGGCCCATACGAACCGACAACACACCATTGCCACAACCTAAATCGATCACGTGATTCAACGTGGTATCGCTTGGTAAGTGAGGCAACAAAAATCGCGTACCTTGGTCGAGGCTTTCGCCAGAATAGACATTCGGTAGGTTGTTCAGTTCAATCGATGTACCGTCAACGTGCCAGCGTGTATCGGAGGAGACAACGTCGGACTGTGAACTGTCGGGTTGACTGAATACCAAGCGGTGTTTTTTCCAAGCCAACGATGTGGTGGTGTGTCCCAAATACTTCTCAAACAACTTCAGCGTCGAACTGTGGATCTCTTTGGCTTTGTTGACGGCGATAACTGGGCAATCGGCTGAGATATGTTGACGCAATTGACTCAATTGCCAAACCAAGTGACGGTTGTTACGAGGAATTTGCATCAACACCAGATCCACGTCTTCAGGTATAGCATCGAAAGTCCGTAGTAATGTCACCGCTGGGCAATGATTCTGTTCTAAGTTTCGTGTGGTGGCTTGATGGGCAATGAAGGAGTCACTCATCATGGTGACGCGATACTGATGCGAGAACCAGCAACTCAGAGCGCCAAAAGAGTCATTCAGAATGAGAATATGACGACCCGCTGGCAAGTGCTGTTCGGCGAGATGATTCATCAGGTATTCATCACCAGCATCCCAGGCCTGTAGTGTTTCGTTGCTGCGTATTGGGTAGCGATGCAGCGTGAGTGTTCGATCGTGAAGCGCAAGCTCAGTTTTCATATTTGGAATAAAATTAAATCATCAACTTGGCTATTGTCTCAAATGGGCGTGGATCATGAAACCAAAACCTTTCGCTTCCAGAACGGCGCGAGTACACTAATGCCATCTCCTAAATCAAGTTGTTCACTCATTGTCGTTTGACAAGGAAACCCTATGCTTCAAGAAGTGATTGAAACCAAATTGCACAACGCTTTTCAACCTGACTATCTTAAAGTCATCAACGAGAGTTATATGCACAACGTTGCCCCTGGCTCAGAGAGTCATTTCAAGGTCATTGTTGTGAGCGAACGCTTTGTCGGACAACGTTTGATTGCTCGTCATCGATTGGTGAATCAGGCGCTGATGGAAGAGTTATCCAACCACATTCATGCTTTGGCGATTCACACCTATACGCCACAAGAATGGCATGAACTGGAGAGTGGTGCCCCCGATAGCCCGATGTGTCTCGGTGGTGGTCACTAATTCAACATTGCTGCAAAAATAGCGTTAAAATGCTGAAGTTTTACGCAAATATTTAACACCGTTTCAACAAATGGAGGAAATGAAAGCGAGTTGAGCTATTGTTTTAATCAATTAATCTGTGAGTTAAGACTCATATTCATGGGCCTTAACTAAGTGTGCGATGCATCAAATTTATGGTTAATACTTTGGCCTGTATCTTCATTTCTTCCTAAATAAAGCGGTCAATCAGGGGATTGGTCATGGCATCAAGTTCCCAAAAGATGCTAGACTATCGCACCTGATAAATCTCACTTCATATATGTGATGAGATTTTTAAAAGGATGTTGCGGTTTTGGCGTTTCAAACAGCCAAAAGCGGGCACTGAAAATGTCGTGTCTAGAGATAGTTAAACTCTGTTGTGGCTTCGGTTTTCGCATGAGCCAGCAGAGTTTAGTGCGTCTCGAATTTACGCAATGAAAGAATCTTTTTCCCGATAAAAAAGTAGTGCAAGTGCGTATGATTACAATAAAAAAGGGTTTGGACCTTCCTATCGCAGGAACTCCTTCCCAGGTGATTAATGATGGCAAAGCCATCAAAAAAGTCGCCTTGCTTGGCGAAGAGTACGTCGGCATGCGTCCTACAATGCATGTTCGCGTAGGTGACGAAGTAAAAAAAGCTCAAGTTCTTTTTGAAGACAAGAAGAACAAAGGCGTTCTATTTACTTCTCCAGTCAGCGGTAAAGTTGTTGAAGTGAACCGTGGTGCAAAACGTGTTCTTCAATCCGTTGTGATTGAAGTGGCAGGTGATGACCAGGTGACGTTCAACAAGTACGAAGCCAATCAGCTAGCGAGTCTTGACCGTGAAGCGGTGAAAACTCAATTGGTTGAATCTGGTCTTTGGACATCGCTGCGTACTCGTCCGTTCAGCAAGGTTCCAGCTGTTGATTCAACCACACAGGCTATTTTCGTAACGGCAATGGACACCAATCCATTGGCGGCGGAGCCGACTGTGATCATCAACGAGCAATCTGAAGCCTTCGTTGCTGGCTTGGATGTGTTGTCTGCTCTGACTGAAGGCAAAGTGTACGTTTGTAAAAAAGGTACCAGTCTGCCACGTTCTTCTCAGTCAAACGTAGAAGAGCATGTCTTTGACGGCCCACACCCTGCAGGCCTTCCTGGCACTCACATGCATTACCTTTACCCGGTCAATGCAAACACAGTGGCATGGAGCATCAACTACCAAGACGTGATTGCGGTTGGTCAGTTATTCCTGACGGGTGAACTTTACAACGAACGCGTTGTATCTCTGGCAGGTCCAGTGGTCAACAACCCTCGTCTGATTCGTACAGTACTAGGTGCCAGCCTAGATGAACTGACGAACAACGAAATTATGCCGGGCGAAGTTCGCGTGATTTCTGGCTCTGTACTGTCAGGAACAAAAGCAACGGGTCCACATGCATACTTGGGTCGTTACCATCTGCAAGTCTCTGTATTACGTGAAGGTCGCGAGAAAGAGTTCCTTGGCTGGGCATTGCCTGGTAAGAACAAGTTCTCGGTAACCCGCTCATTCCTAGGTCACCTGTTCAAAGGTCAATTGTTCAACATGACCACGACAACGAACGGTAGTGACCGCGCAATGGTACCGATTGGCAACTACGAAAAAGTGATGCCTCTGGATATGGAGCCAACCTTGTTGCTTCGTGATCTGTGTGCCGGTGATTCAGACAGTGCTCAAAGCCTTGGTGCTTTGGAACTGGATGAAGAAGATCTCGCACTGTGTACCTTTGTATGTCCTGGTAAATACGAGTACGGTCAGTTACTGCGTGAATGCCTCGACAAGATTGAGAAGGAAGGGTAATTTTCATGGGCCTCAAAAAGTTTCTTGAAGATATCGAGCATCACTTTGAGCCGGGTGGTAAACACGAGAAATGGTTTGCGCTTTACGAAGCTGCAGCGACTCTGTTTTACACGCCAGGTCTAGTGACCAAAAAAAGCTCACACGTTCGTGATAGCGTTGACCTAAAACGCATCATGATCATGGTTTGGCTAGCGGTGTTCCCAGCAATGTTCTGGGGTATGTACAACGCTGGTGGTCAGGCAATTGCAGCACTCAATCATATGTATGCTGGCGATCAACTTGCAGCAATCATTGGTGGCAACTGGCATTACTGGTTGACTCAAATGCTGGGTGGCACTCTTGCCGCCGACGCAGGTTGGGGCAGCAAAATGCTTCTGGGTGCGACGTACTTCCTACCGATCTACGCCACGGTATTCATCGTGGGTGGTTTCTGGGAAGTGCTGTTCTGTATGGTGCGTAAACACGAAGTGAACGAAGGTTTCTTTGTGACTTCGATTCTGTTCGCACTGATCGTTCCGCCAACGCTACCACTTTGGCAAGCAGCACTGGGTATTACCTTCGGTGTTGTGGTTGCGAAAGAAGTCTTCGGTGGTACCGGTCGTAACTTCCTTAACCCTGCTTTGGCAGGCCGTGCCTTCCTATTCTTCGCATATCCAGCTCAAATTTCGGGTGACCTGGTTTGGACTGCTGCGGATGGTTTCTCTGGCGCAACGGCTCTGAGCCAATGGGCACAAGGCGGTAACGGTGCACTGGTCAATGCGGCAACTGGTCAAGCCATCACTTGGATGGACGCATTCATCGGTAACATTCCAGGTTCAATTGGTGAAGTTTCGACGCTTGCGCTTGCGATTGGTGCAGCATTCATCGTTTACATGGGTATCGCTTCATGGCGCATCATCGCGGGTGTGATGATCGGTATGATCGCGCTGTCTACTCTGTTCAACGTGATCGGTTCAGACACCAACCCAATGTTCAATATGCCTTGGCACTGGCACCTAGTTCTGGGTGGTTTTGCATTCGGTATGTTCTTCATGGCGACTGACCCAGTATCGGCTTCGTTTACCAACAAAGCGAAATGGGCATACGGTATCCTGATTGGCATCATGTGTGTTCTTATCCGTGTGGTGAACCCAGCTTACCCAGAAGGCATGATGCTAGCGATTCTGTTCGCTAACCTATTTGCACCTCTGTTCGACCACATCGTTGTGGAGAAAAACATCAAGCGGAGACAAGCGCGCTATGGCAAGTAATAACGACAGCATTAAAAAGACGCTGGCTGTTGTTGTCGGGTTGAGCCTTGTTTGTTCAATCATCGTATCGGCAGCGGCAGTTGGTCTGCGTGATAAGCAAAAACAAAATGCAGTGCTAGATAAGCAAAGCAAGATTGTTGAAGTTGCAGGTATCACGCAGAAAGGTGACGTTCAAGACTTGTACCGCAAGTTTATTGAACCTCGTCTGATTGACTTCAAAACCGGCGACTTTGTTGAAGGTGATGCAGCAACATTTGACCAACGTAAAGAAGCAAAAGATCCTGCGGATTCTATCAAGCTTCCTGCGAATGCAGACGTTGCGAAAATCATTCGTCGTGCTAACACTGGCATCGTTTACCTAGTAAAAGATGGCGACAAAGTGTCTAAAGTGATCCTGCCTGTTCACGGTAACGGTCTGTGGTCTATGATGTACGCTTTCGTAGCAGTTGAAACTGACGGCAACACCGTTTCAGGGATCACTTACTACGAGCAAGGCGAAACTCCGGGATTGGGTGGCGAAGTTGAGAACCCAGGTTGGCGTGCTCAGTGGGTTGGCAAGAAATTGTTCGACGAAAACCACAAGCCAGCGATCAAGGTCGTGAAAGGTGGTGCGCCACAAGGTTCTGAACACGGTGTTGATGCTCTGTCGGGTGCAACATTGACCAGTAACGGCGTTCAACACACATTCGACTTCTGGTTGGGTGACATGGGCTTTGGTCCATTCCTGACTAAAGTCCGTGACGGAGGTCTGAACTAATGTCTAGCGCAAAAGATCTGAAAAAGAGCGTGCTAGCGCCAGTATTGGACAACAACCCAATCGCGCTACAAGTTCTTGGTGTTTGTTCTGCTCTTGCAGTGACCACCAAACTAGAAACGGCGTTTGTAATGACGTTGGCAGTAATGTTCGTTACTGCACTGTCTAACTTCTTCGTTTCCCTGATCCGTAACCACATTCCGAACAGCGTGCGTATCATCGTTCAGATGGCGATCATCGCATCTTTGGTTATCGTGGTTGACCAAATCCTGAAAGCGTACCTGTACGACATCTCGAAACAGCTGTCTGTATTCGTAGGTCTGATCATTACGAACTGTATCGTAATGGGCCGTGCAGAAGCGTTTGCGATGAAGTCTGCACCAATCCCATCGTTCATCGACGGTATTGGTAACGGTTTGGGCTATGGTTTTGTACTGATTTCTGTTGGTTTCTTCCGTGAACTGTTCGGTTCCGGCAAACTGTTTGGATTGGAAGTACTGCCTCTTGTCAGCAATGGTGGTTGGTATCAGCCAAATGGTCTGATGCTGCTAGCACCTTCTGCATTCTTCTTAATCGGTTTCATGATTTGGACGATTCGTACGTTCAAACCTGAACAAGTAGAAGCGAAGGAGTAAGGTTGTCATGGAACATTATATTAGTTTGCTGGTTAAATCGATTTTCATCGAGAACATGGCACTGTCTTTCTTCCTGGGTATGTGTACATTCCTAGCGGTTTCAAAGAAAGTTAAAACATCATTTGGTCTGGGTATCGCGGTCGTTGTTGTACTAACAATTGCTGTGCCAGTGAACAACTTGGTGTACAACTTGATCCTGAAACCCGATGCAATGGCTCCGGGTGTTGACCTAAGTTTTCTTAACTTTATTACCTTTATCGGTGTAATCGCGGCATTGGTACAGATTCTAGAAATGATCCTCGATCGTTTCTTCCCACCTCTGTACAACGCGCTGGGCATCTTCCTACCGCTGATCACAGTAAACTGTGCAATCTTCGGTGGTGTATCGTTCATGGTACAACGTGACTACAACTTCGCTGAATCTATCGTGTATGGTTTCGGTTCAGGTGTGGGCTGGATGCTAGCTATCGTCGCTCTTGCAGGTATCCGTGAGAAAATGAAGTACTCTGACGTACCTCCGGGTCTACGTGGTCTAGGTATTACCTTTATCACAGCAGGCTTGATGGCGCTTGGCTTTATGTCTTTCTCTGGTGTTCAACTGTAAGTCGGGTAAACCGCAACAATAAAGGAATAGTCAATGGACATTATTCTTGGTGTAGTGATGTTTACTCTGATTGTACTGGTTCTAGTGCTGGTGATTTTGTTTGCCAAATCTAAGCTGGTACCAACAGGTGACATTACAATCTCTATCAATGGCGATCCTGAGAAAGCGATCGTCACACAGCCAGGCGGTAAACTACTGACTGCGCTAGCAGGTGCTGGTGTATTCGTATCGTCTGCGTGTGGTGGTGGTGGCTCTTGTGGTCAGTGCCGCGTAAAAATTAAATCTGGCGGTGGCGACATTCTACCGACTGAGCTTGATCACATCACTAAAGGTGAAGCTCGTGAAGGTGAGCGTCTGGCTTGTCAGGTTGCTGTGAAGAACGATCTGGAACTTGAACTTCCAGAAGAAATCTTCGGCGTGAAGAAATGGGAATGTACCGTTATCTCGAATGATAACAAAGCGACATTCATCAAAGAGCTGAAACTGCAAATTCCTGATGGTGAATCTGTACCGTTCCGTGCGGGTGGTTACATTCAGATTGAAGCACCAGCTCACCATGTGAAATACGCTGATTTCGACGTTCCGGAAAAATTCCGTGAAGATTGGGACAAATTCAATCTGTTCCGCTACGAGTCTAAAGTGGATGAGCCAATCATTCGTGCATACTCGATGGCGAACTACCCAGAAGAATTTGGCATCATCATGCTGAACGTACGTATCGCGACGCCGCCGCCAAACAACCCAGACGTACCACCGGGTCAAATGTCTTCATACATTTGGTCGCTTAAAGAAGGTGATAAATGTACGATCTCTGGTCCATTTGGTGAGTTCTTCGCGAAAGATACTGATGCTGAAATGGTCTTCATCGGTGGTGGTGCTGGTATGGCTCCAATGCGTTCTCATATCTTCGACCAACTGAAACGTCTTGATTCTAAGCGTAAGATCTCATTCTGGTACGGTGCGCGTTCAACACGTGAAATGTTCTATGTGGAAGATTTCGACCAGCTGCAAGCTGAGCACGATAACTTTACATGGCACGTTGCACTGTCTGATCCGCTTCCAGAAGATAACTGGGATGGTTACACCGGCTTCATTCACAACGTTGTGTACGAAAACTACCTTCGTGATCATGACGCGCCAGAAGATTGTGAATACTACATGTGTGGTCCACCGATCATGAACGCATCGGTTATCAACATGCTTCATAACCTCGGTGTTGAAGACGAAAACATCCTGCTGGATGACTTCGGTGGTTAATCCACGATAATTTGCTAAATCTATGGCTGGCTCATTCGAGTCAGCCATTCTTTTTTTCAAGTGAGAGTAGCTATAGGTAAATAGGGCGAGGAGCCTTTTAGCCGTCAGGATTCGGATTTCCCTATATCTATTTCCATTGTCTGAGGAGTAAACAAGTGAGAACTTGGCTTGTTGCGTTAGCTTCTTTACTGTTGTTGGCCGGTTGTGAACAACCCCCACAGCAAGTGCATTTGAGTGGCCCAACCATGGGCACGAGCTACAACATCAAATACATTCAACAAGATGGCTTGCCATCGTCTGACGATCTCCACAAAGAGATCGACCGTTTGCTGGAAGAAGTGAACGACCAGATGTCGACTTACCGTCAAGATTCAGAGCTGAGCCGTTTCAACCAATATCAGGGCACTGACGCATTTGAAGTGTCGACTCAGACCGCAACGGTGGTGAAAGAAGCCATGCGTTTGAGCACACTGACTGAAGGCGCGTTAGATGTCACCGTCGGCCCGTTGGTCAACCTATGGGGCTTTGGCCCTGAGGCGCGTCCTGAAGTGGTGCCAACCGATGCCGAGCTAGCGGATCGTAAAGCCAACACAGGGATTCATCACCTGACCGTTAATGGTAACTCACTGAGCAAAGATCTGCCGCATCTGTACGTCGACTTATCGACTATTGCAAAAGGATGGGGTGTGGACGTGGTGGCGAACTACATCGAATCGCAAGGCATTCACAACTACATGGTGGAAGTGGGCGGCGAGATTCGTTTGAAGGGGCTGAACCGCGACAACGTGCCTTGGCGTATTGCGGTTGAGAAGCCCACGGTTGATGAGCGTAGCATTCAGGAAATCATTGAACCGGGTGACATGGCGATCGCTACCTCGGGAGATTACCGCAATTACTTTGAGCGAGATGGTGTTCGTTATTCGCACATTATTAACCCTCAGACTGGGCGTCCCATCCATAACCGTGTAGTATCGGTAACGGTACTGGATAAATCGTGCATGACGGCTGATGGCTTAGCAACGGGCCTGATGGTCTTGGGCGATGAAAAAGGGATTGAGATTGCGGAGCAGAATCATATTCCGGTGTTCATGATCGTGAAAACCGATGACGGATTCAAAGAGATCGCATCAAGTGCGTTTAAGCCTTATCTCAACCGATAAATAACTGAGTGAGCTTGGAATTATGAATACTTTTCTGATTACTTTCGGTGTATTTCTGGTGGTTATCGCTGCAATGGCAGTCGGTTATATCTTCCAGAAAAAAGTGGTCAAAGGCAGCTGTGGCGGCTTAGGTGCCGTTGGCATTGAAAAAGTGTGCAACTGCCCAGAACCGTGCGATGCACGTAAAAAACGTGAAGCGCGAGAAGCGGCACGTGCTGAACGTCTCGCTGCGTGGGAAAAAGATCGCATCGCGTAATCTCACCCATTTGAATTGACATAACCCAGCTTCGGCTGGGTTATTTTTTTTCCTGTCAGATTGAACGTGACGAGAACGCTGAGGGGCTATACTCAAAAGAGCGTAGCGACATCAGGAGGCAGCATGGAACTTCATCAACATGGGATGACGGAGTTATTTGAGCAGCTGGGACTCGGCAGTTCATCACACGATATTGAGCACTTCATTCAATCCCATCGTCATCATCGCGACACCACCCCGCTGCATAAAGCCAGCTTTTGGAACAAAGCGCAGGCGAGTTTTCTGCGTCAAGCGATTGAAGACGATGCAGATTGGGCGGAGCTGGTGGATCAGCTCGATGCCATGCTGCGCAAGTAGCCTCGTCCGGCAGGACTTTGCAAAATCGCGATTCGCTTATATACTGTTTTTTTAAACAGTAGTTGAGTGGCAGCGATGTCAGAGCCGATCAGAAAGATTATCCATATTGATATGGACTGCTTTTATGCGGCCGTAGAGATGCGCGATCATCCCGAATATCGCAACCGACCGTTGGCGGTTGGGGGACATGAAAAACAACGTGGCGTGCTCAGCACGTGCAACTACGAGGCGCGCAAGTTTGGGATTCATTCGGCCATGCCAACCGCGCAAGCCATCAAATTGTGCCCCAACTTGCTGGTTGTGCCGGGCCGGATGTCTGTTTATAAATCTATATCACGTCAGATCCACGTTATTTTCCAGCGCTACACCGACATCATTGAGCCGCTATCGCTGGACGAAGCCTTTCTCGATGTCACCGAAGCGACCGCGTGTCATGGCAGTGCGACACTGATTGCAGAGGCGATTCGCCGCGACATCTGGCATGAACTGCATTTAACCGCGTCGGCCGGTGTGGCGCCGGTCAAGTTTCTCGCCAAGGTGGCCTCTGATGTCAATAAACCCAATGGCATGTATGTGGTTACCCCCGAGGAAGTGCAGGGCGTGGTCGACAAATTACCGTTAGGGAAAATTCCTGGTGTTGGCAAAGTCAGCCTCGAAAAGCTCAATCAAGCAGGGTTCTTTGTATGCGAAGACATCAAAAACAGCGACTATCGCGAGCTACTGCGCCGCTTTGGCCGTTTGGGCGCATCGTTGTGGAAGAAAAGCCATGGCATTGATCCTCGAGAGGTGATCACGGAACGCGAACGTAAATCGGTCGGGGTCGAACGCACTTTCAGCGAAAACATCGTCACCTATGATGAATGTTGGCAAGTGATCGAGCAGCGTCTTTACCCTGAATTGGATGAACGCTTAACGCGCGCTTCGCCGGAACGTGCGATCATCAAACAGGGGATTAAAGTGAAATTTGCCGATTTTCAGCAAACCACGATTGAACATATTCATCCCGAGTTAGAACTGGAAGATTTCAAAACCTTGTTGGCCGAAGTGCTGAAACGCCAGAAAGGACGGGAAATTCGCCTGCTTGGCCTCAATGTGATGCTAAAGCCCGAAGCGCAGATTCGACAGTTGAGCTTTTTCTAAACACTTGCGATCTGAGCGTTCTCCCCCTATTCTGCGCATCCATCGGCTAAATGGTCGCTGAACCATCAATAACTGACAAACCGCTAACCGATGGACGTGCAGTTTTGGGTATGGTTAGCCCGTCCATGCGTACAATCGGATAGGGCCGCCATGTTACTGTCGATGGGTAACAGCGGCGCGAATGAACTCAACGCTTGACCACATGTGCGACTTGGTTTGGTGCAAGCGCCATATCACAGACCGGAATGATGATGAAAAAAATAGTATTAGTAACCTCTTTACTGTGCAGCACGTCGTTATGGGCCGCACAATGCCATCAGGTGGACGTGAAGAATGAAGTTCATCTCAGTGGCAAGGATGTGGAAATCCATACTGCCAGCGGTCAGACCGCGGTGATGGACCACAACAATAATCTGTATTTGGCGGGAGAGAAGCAGTCGCTGACGCCGCAACAGCAACAGGCTGTGGAATCCTATCGTGAAAGCATTGCCAACGCGCTACCGAAGGCGCGCCAAGTGGCCAGTGATGGCCTTGCGATGGCGAATGATATTTTAGATGACGTGGCGAATAGTATCGATGCGCCAGAAGCGTTCAATAACGTGAAGCAATCGATGAAAGCGTTTGTGGATGATATTGAAGCGCGCTACAACAAAGATGGCGACTGGGTGTTGCCTGCCGATACGTTTGAGTCAATGAGCCAACAATGGCAGCAAGATTTCGACAAAGCGCGAGCGCTATTTACCCAAGAGTTTCTAACCGGCGCCTTTGACGCGATCGCGAGCAAAATGAAGCAAGATGGCGGCATCAATCTGACGGAGCTGGGAAATACCATGGCAGACTTGAAAGCGCGCCTAGAACAGCGCTTTAATGAGCATTCCCAGACGATCGAAAAAGAGCGACGTGAATTGTGTGATTCACTCGACGATGTGGTTGAACAAGAGCAGCAACTGCATCAAAAAATACCTGAACTAAAGAACTACCAAGTTTTTACCATCTAAACTGAAAAGAGCGCTAAGGCGCTCTTTTTCATCCTCTCTCAAAACAAATAAGGTGCCATGACTCTGAGCAATATCAGTCTACGTTCGTTAACTGCACTGACAGCATTGGCGGTGGTGGCGTGTTTTGTCCTTTTTTATCTCGCGTTCAAATACTTTTGGTCGTTTGACCGCGAGCTGGAGCATGCCCGCCAACTGCAACAAGCTGAAACCACTCGCGTCCAAACCATCATTGCGCTGGAGAAACAGGAAATGGGAGCGTCCATGGCCGACTATGCGGCTTGGAACGATCTGGCGGAATACATCGCCGATCCCGATCCCGAATTCATCGAAGACAGCATCGGGATTCATGCGTTTCAGTCGAAAGCGTTGGATGGCATCTTCATTTTCACGCCGGATGAACAACTGGTGTGGGGGATGAAATACGATTTTGAGCAACGCAAAGTTGGTGACTATCAATCGTTTTTGCCCTATTTCCCGATCATTCTCAGTGAACCCAAACGTGCCAGCCGTGACTACGTTGAAGCGAAAGTGCGCTTTGTGGTGGTGGGGCAAGAGCCGTTTTTGGCGGCCACGTCCCGTGTGTGCAACAGCGAAGGCACTGCATGTGACAAAGGTTATCTGATCTTTGTGAAGAAAGTGCGCAGCCAGTTTGCAAACGTGATCGAGCTAGCCACGGGGATTGATATTGATGTGTTGAGCCGCGCGCCGTATGCCGAGATGCCCAAAGCACAACCCAATGTGAGCTATTTGGAGAAACTCGATTTCAGCGGCAATTCCAGCGTGGTGATCAAACTCACGCATCAGGTGAAGCTGCCGACGTTTATCCGCAATGATGAAATCGTCGCGCTGATGGCATTCTCGGTGCTGATGTATTTCATCAACCTGTTGGTGGTCGATTCACTGGTGCGGCCCATCACGAACGCCAATCGCGTGCTGGAGCGGTTTAAGTCCAAAGGGGGCAAGATCCCCGATGAAAGCTTTTTTGTTTCGCGTGAAATGAAAGCGTTTGCGCGCACCATCAATCAGATTTTCAATGAACTCGACAAAAGCCGCGAAGAGTTGCGCTGGCAGTCAGAACACGATCCGCTGACGCGCATTTCGAATCGCCGCAAATTAGAACGCGAGCTGACGAGTTTCATCTGCGAACAACGCTATCCTTGGGTGCTGCTCTACCTCATCGATGTAGATTATTTCAAGCTCTACAATGATCGCTACGGTCATTTGCAAGGGGACAACGCGCTCAAACAGATCGCGCATGCGTTGGAGAAGATTCCGTTTGATGGCGCGAAAGTCGTGGCACGCTTTGGCGGAGAAGAGTTTTGTGTCGTCCTTGCAAGCGATACGGAATTGGAGCCCGGTCACTTTGCGCATCAAATGCTAAATCAAGTGGCTGCGCTTGCGATTGAGCACGAGGCATCGCCCGTGAAGGGCCATTTGAGTATCAGTATTGGCGGGGTGCGTATCTTTGAGCCGAATCGCGACCAATATCAGGTACTGTTCCATGAAGCGGATCAAGCCTTGTATCAAGCCAAAGATCAAGGTCGCAGCCAGTCGGTTGTGAAAGACATTTGCTGAATAAATGAACAATTCAACCGTAGCAGTCAAAATTTACAAAATAAGTGCGACAGATTGTGTAATTTACCTAGCAAACAATTCTATTACTGATTGAGTATTTTGTCGGTTTGTATTAGTGTACTAGTCAACTAGTTTGATGATGTATGTGTGAGTGGTAATGGCACAGAATAATTCCCGTGAAACGTTTGGATCTCGCCTTGGGTTCATTTTAGCCGCAGCGGGTGCGGCAGTTGGCCTTGGTAACATCTGGGGCTTTCCAACACAAGCGGCCAGCAATGGTGGTGGCGCGTTCCTGTTGGTCTATCTGGTTCTGATCTTTGTGGTTGCGTTTCCTATGCTGGTGGTCGAAATGGCGATCGGCCGTTATGGTCAGGCAAACCCGGTGGATAGTATGCGTTCACTGACGGGGAACCCGTTGGCGAAGCGTGTCGGTGGTTTGGTGGGCTGGGTTGGCCTGAGCGTACCAAGTGCCGTACTTGCGTTTTACAGCATTGTGGGTGGCTGGATCATCTGTTTCATGCTGGGAGCGGTGACCGATATTCTCGGGATGGAAACGGCGACAGCGTGGTTAAAAGGCTTTTCAGTTGAACGTAACCTTCTTGGTACTCTCATTTTTTACGTTCTGACGATCCTCATCGTGCAAGGCGGCGTGAAACAGGGCATCGAAAAGTGGTCCACGCGTTTGATGCCTGCTCTGTTTGTGCTGTTTGCGGTGCTGTTTGTTTACATCATGATGCAACAAGGCGCGATGGAAGGCTTGCAACACTACCTGATTCCTGACTTTGAAAAAGTGTGGGACCGTAAACTGATTTTGGCGGCCATGGGGCAAGGCTTCTTCTCGCTGACGATTGGCGGCTGTTCGATGCTGATCTATGGTTCGTACTTGAGCAAGAAAGAGAACCTGCCCAAGATGGCGATGAACGTCACTTTGGTGGATACCGGCGTCGCGTTCATTGCTGGTTTAGTGGTGATGCCTGCGATGTTTGTCGCGATGCACAAAGGCGTACAAATCTATGCCGAAGATGGTTCATTGCTAAGCTCTGACACGCTGGTGTTTACCGTGCTGCCATTGATGTTTGATAGCTTGGGCCTGTTTGGTCAACTGTTTGCGATTGTGTTCTTCCTGCTACTGACCATTGCCGCGCTGACCTCATCGATTTCGATGTTGGAGTGTCCGGTGGCCTTGGTCGGTGAGCGCTTTAACACCAAGCGCACCCCAACCAGTTGGGTGCTGGGTGGTATTTTGGCGCTATTTAGTGTCGTGATCGTGTATAACTTTGGCGCGCTGTTTGGCTTGGTGGCCACCACAGCCACGCAATACCTACAACCGACTGCTGCACTGATGTTCTGTCTGTTTGGGGGGTGGGTATGGAATCGCAATGCCAAGTTTAAAGAGCTGGAGCAAGGTTTCCCGGAATTCACCCAGAGTCTGTTTGGTAAAGTGTGGCCTTGGTATGTGCGCTTCGTGTGCCCATTGTTGGTGGCCGCAGTGATCTGGGCTTCATTTGGTTAAGCGTCAGTTGGTTAAGCGTCAGTTCAGTTCGTGACACAAAAAAGCCCCGATGAATCGGGGCTTTTTGCTATCGGGCAACCGGGCTAAGCGGGGGATGGTGGCATCAACTGGCCGGTCGTCAGCGGTTCAAGATCGGTGTCGATGACCTCTTCAATAAAATCGCCCACTACCTGTTCCACCATGTGATCACGCTGAGTGAAATAAGCCAGATGGAACACCGCATCCCCTTCGTTTACCAATGGCAACGTTTGTTGGCCAATCACAATGCCGCCTTTATTGGCTTTGATCTCTACTTCAACATTGCCCAGCGGCGAGTTGATGTAGGCCAGCACTTGGCCGCGTTCAACGCGATCGCCCAGGGACACCACGGTACGTAAAATGCCATCCGCTTCGGCACGTAGCCAGCTGGTGGATTTGGCAATCACCGAGGTGGGTAATTTTTTACGGCTCATGCGCATCATGCCAACGGCTTGCATCACGCGTTTAATGCCGACAATGCCAGCACTGATGGCGATTGGCTCAAAGCGCAATGCTTCGCCCGCTTCGTACGTCAGCACGGTAATGCCAGATTTTTCCGCTTCACTGCGCAGCGATCCGTTGCGCAGGGGCGAATCAAGGATCACCGGGGTTGCAAACGCTTGAGCAATCCGCAGGGTTTCTGGGTTGCTTAAATCGGCGCGGATCTGAGGCAAGTTGGTGCGATGAATCGCGCCGGTGTGTAGATCGATGATGTAGTCGCAGTTCTGTGCCACTTGGGAGAAAAAGGTGTGCGCCATGCGCGAGGCCAGCGAGCCTTTTTCACTGCCGGGAAAACAGCGGTTGAGATCGCGACGGTCAGGGAGATAACGAGATTTATGAATGAAGCCGAACACGTTGACGATCGGGACGGCGATTAAGGTGCCTTTCAGTTTAGTTGGGTCAATGGCGTTGATGAGTTGGCGAACGATTTCGACGCCGTTGAGTTCGTCGCCATGAATGGCGGCATTGACCATTAAAACCGGGCCGGGAGCGGCACCATGAATGATTTCAACGGGAATCGAAAGCGGGGAGTGGGTGTAAAGTTTCGCAGCTTCCAGCTCAATGACTTGTTTACTTCCTGGGGGAATGGACTCCCCCAGAAACTGATACGGTTTATTTCTTCTATTAACCTTTGCCACGGGTTCGAGTCCTTTTACTTGCCGCATTCTTCTCAATAAATTCGACAATCATTCCAGCGATGTCTTTACCGGTCGCTGCCTCGATACCTTCTAAACCCGGTGAGGAGTTGACTTCCATCACCAGCGGGCCACGTTCTGAACGCAGCAGGTCAACCCCTGCGACATTCAAGCCCATGATCTTGGCAGCGTCGATTGCAGTTTTGCGTTCTTGTGGAGTAATTTTTACCAGCGAGGCTGTTCCGCCACGGTGAAGGTTCGAACGGAATTCGCCTTCAGCGCCTTGACGTTTCATCGCGGCAATCACTTTATCACCAATCACAAAACAGCGAATGTCTGCGCCGCCCGCTTCTTTGATGTATTCCTGAACCATGATGTTGGCTTTCAGGCCCATAAACGCTTCGATGACGCTTTCCGCTGCTTTGCGGGTTTCCGCTAACACTACACCGATGCCTTGGGTGCCTTCAAGCAATTTAATCACCACCGGTGCGCCGCCCACCATGTCGAGTAAGTCTTTGACATCGTCAGGTTTACTGGCAAATCCGGTGATCGGCATGCCGATGCCTTTGCGTGACAACAATTGCATAGAACGAAGTTTGTCACGTGAGCGGCTAATTGCCACGGATTCGTTGACTGGATACACGCCCATCATTTCGAACTGACGCAGCACGGCGGTGCCGTAAAACGTCACCGAAGCTCCGATACGCGGGATCACGGCGTCAAAGCCCGACAGTTCTTCACCTTTAAAATGAATCTCGGGCTTTTCCGAATTGATATTCATATAGCAGCGCAATGCATCGATCACTTTGACTTCGTGGCCGCGTTGCTTGCATGCTTCAATCAAACGCTTGGTTGAATACAGCGACGAATTACGCGACAGAATACCAATTTTCATTATCTAGGCTCCTCGAAAGGGATTAAAAACGACTCAGTTGGGTCGACAACAATTCTGTGGTGCATGGCTGTTCGGCCTAATAGCATACGAAACGCCATATTTTCACGGTTGGTGAGCGTGATCTCGGCGGGCCAGGTTTCACCACCAAGAGACAGATCGGATCGGATCACGAATCGCGTCTCTTCATGGCCACCGGAATCGCGTACCGTGCGCTCGTCCACCACTTCTGCTTCACACACAGTGACTTCTTCTTCATTATGTTGCAAGGGATGGATCCAAAAACGAACCCAGAGCGCTTCATCTTTCATAAAGCTCTCGACCTTGAATGCGTGTAAGCAAGACGTGCGGGCTCCGGTATCGATTTTTGCATTAATTTGATCAATACCTAACCCTGGAAGGCTGAGTGTTTCTCGCCATCCGACAATCATTTTTTCTTTCATCGCAATGTCATTAGTTTGAGAATTTCAGATACTGCTCAGGAATTTACCCGAAAGTGTGGGGGTTAAGCAGCATCCCCGATACAACTTCATAATGGAGTTATCGCTTGAATAGAGTTTGGTGAATAACTCTGGGAACTTCAAGGACGCGAACTCTAGCAGCGAACAATAAATTCAATCTAATGAATTAAATTTTTCGTGTCGACAAAAATTATTGATAGTTTACCAAAACAAAGCCGGGGTTTTTGACCCCGGCTTTCTGGTTAGGCTTTGGCTGGAATATTTTCCAACAAAGCAATCATTTGTTCCCAGAACAGGCCGACTGTGTCGATCTTCACTTTCTCATCAGGAGAGTGTGGGAATTTGATGGTTGGACCGAACGACACCATGTCCATCGTTGGATACGGTTTCTTAAACAGGCCACATTCAAGACCTGCGTGGATCACCATGATATTCGGTTTATGGCCGTAAATACCTTCATACATGTCACGGAAGATGTGCATGATTTCGGAATCAGCATCCGGTTTCCAGCCCGGGTAAGCACCAGAGAACGCAATGTTTGCACCGGCGAGTTCTGCCACGGAAGTCAACATGCTTTCGACTTGGCTGCGGCCTGAGTCGATCAATGAGCGGATCAGGCACAATACTTTCACTTGGTCGCCTTCAGTGGTGACGACGCCGACATTGAGTGAGGTTTCAACCACGCCTTCGATGTCATCGCTCATGCGAATCACGCCGTTCGGACATGCATTTAGCGCTGCGATCACGCGTTGTTGATCCGCGAGCGTAAAGACACCTTGGGCCACGTCTTTCGCTTCGTTGAAGGTCACGATGCCGGTTTCGATACGGCCGAGTTCTTCCTTCAGTAAGTCGGTGTAGGTGGTGAACAGTGCGTCAAGCTTGCTTTGATTCTCTGCAGGTACGGCGACAGTCACAAACGCTTCACGAGGAATGGCGTTGCGCAGGCTACCGCCACGAAATTCGATCAAACGCAGATCCAATGCTTGTGCGTGGCCGGCAAGAAAACGGGCAATCAGTTTGTTGGCGTTGCCGCGACCGGTGTGAATATCACAACCAGAGTGGCCGCCCTTGAGCCCTTTCAGGGTTAATTGACGAGTCACGTAACCTGCTGGCAGCGCGTCGCGTTGAATATCAAAGCTCAATGCACCGTCCACGCCACCTGCGCAGCCCATGTACACTTCGCCTTCTTGTTCGGAATCGGTGTTGAGCAGGATCTCTCCCTCCAACCAACCCGCTTCTAGGCCGAACGCACCCGTCATGCCCGCTTCTTCATCGATGGTTAGCAGCACTTCCAGTGGGCCGTGTTTGATCGTTGTCGATGCCAAGACGGCTAAACATGTTGCCATGCCGATGCCGTTGTCTGCGCCCAATGTGGTGCCTTTTGCGGTGACCCACTCGCCATCGACATAAGGTTGGATCGGATCGTTGGCGAAGTCATGATCGGTGTCTTCGTTCTTTTGGGGAACCATGTCGATGTGCGCTTGCAGCACGACCGCTTTTTTATGTTCCATCCCCGCAGTGGCTGGTTTCTTAATGAAGACGTTGCCTGTTGGATCGCGACGCACGTCCAGACCTTGTCCTTTGGCCCAGCCAATGATGTATTGCGCCAGCGCTTCTTCATGTTTTGACGGGTGAGGAATTGAGCAAATCTTATCGAAAAACTGCCATACAGGGGCAGGTGATAACTTGCTGATTTCAGAATGGAATTCAGACACAGATAACTCCTTTTGTGTAAATTTTCCCGATCATTGATAGGTTTTTGACGCTATTTTTAGACAAATAGACTGGAATCGGGCTGCGACATAGTGACGACCAACAGCATACCACTATGCGCGGATCGGGAGTAGCGCAATTGCGGATCGATTGTTTTTTATCGGTCACACTTTGGTGATGGTGGCAGGAATACGAATGTGATGAAATGCAATTGATTGCGCTCTATTGGTAATTTTATTAAAAAACAAAATGAGGTTTTTGTAATTAAATTACCAAATATGCATGACGTAGATCAATTAATCGAATTTATGTGATTTTTGTCACCAAAAGTATTGTAATAAAATTTCTTGGTGGTATATTTGTAACCAACTTCGGAAACGAAGACAAAATGCTCAAAGGATGAGTCCGATTTGTCGCCTCCAAGGAACCGAGAAATCAATCAAGAATGTATGGTTTTAATGGTGATAGTTATGAATAAAGGTTTATCTTCTGTAATGTTCTGGAAAAACAAATCTGTGTTTACCGGCAGCTTTACATACCCGTCAAGCTTTGGCTACTAAGCGATAGCTTGCAACTCGAACAGTTTTGTTCACCCCTATATTAGAATTTATTTTTAATCAAATTTGGTTAATATGATTCACCGCCACCTGCGATCAGGTGGCGTTTTTTTATGCCTGCGATCCGGCCAATTGCGATGATCAAGCGCTGATCGTCGCCTCACCAATAAAGTAGCCGTCTTCATCAAACCGTTTGATCTCACCGTGTTCGCACACGATCGTGATGTAACGGATGTCCGAAAATTGCCAGTTACGCCACTGATAGACAAATTTGTCGTTCTCAACCCACCAGTAGCCTTCATCCACGTCGTTCGGACGTTCGGAAATGCCAATCAACTTGCCATCAGCTTGCAGTGTGATGCGATAGGGGATGTTGAAGCAATCTTTGGTGAGCAATGTTTTTTGGGTCAACAGCGCGCGAATTTGTTGGCTGGTGAGCGGCGGGGATTCACAATCTGCCAAGCGTTCGTTGGGTAAGATCTGTTTGGCGATACGCGCCAGTTGTTGGATGCCCTCGCGAATGTTCTCGGTGCGAATCGACTGAAAGCTAAGCCGAAAACTGTTGTTCTTGTGGTCGCAGCAGTAATACTTGGCGCCATTGTTGATCAGAATACCTTGCGCCTCGGCCAGCCGTTCAAAGCGTTCTGCATCAAAGCCCTGTTTGTATTCGATCCAAAATGCCGTGCCTGCCAATGAAGCCACCGCCCCCGATTGCGGGAAATAATAGTTCATCGCTTTTTCCATCGTCAGCCACTTGTCGCGGTAGCGCTTGAGCAGCTTTTGTGCCAACACATCGTAGTAGCCGAGGCTGAGAAACAGTGCCAGCGTTTGACAGTTGCTTTTCGGCGGCAGACTGTGGGTGCGCACCTGAAGCGATTTGATTTGTGCGATGAGCGGCTCGGCGGCGACGATGAAACCGATGCGCAGCCCCGGCGCGATGCTGGCCGTAAAACTGGAGATATAGATGATGCGTTCGCTGTGGTATTCGCAGCGCAGCGGTGGACAACTGTTCTCCATAAAGCTGACATCATGCTCAAAATCATCTTCAATGATCAGAAAATCGTGCCGATCCGCTTGTGTCATCAACGCTTGGCGCCGTTCGGGCGACATACGCACGGTGGTTGGAAATTGGTTACTCGGTGTGGTGTACACCAGGTGGCAATCGGCTAGACGTTCATCAACAACCAAACCGTGCGAGTCGACTTCGATCGGCAATACATGGGCACGTCGTGCCTGAAATTGATGGCGCGCTTCTGGGTAGCCGGGGTTTTCCATCGCCACCGTACTCTGTTTGCTGACCAGCAATTTACTCAAATAATAGAGGCTGTTTTGGCTGCCTAGCGTAATGGCGATGTTGTCTTTGGCGACAAAAATGCCGCGCTTGGTCAGCACGCGAGTGCGGATTTGTTCGATCAGTTCTTCATAGTCGTGATCATTGGACGTCCAACTGCGGTGGTTGCTTTTGTTGAGTGATTGAATGCTGCACTTACGCCATTCCGACACCGGAAATAGGTCTTCATCGACGAGTCCATTGACGAATACATACGGATAATCGTTGAGATCGTTCGCCTCGACATCCGCACGGGTGTGTTCGGCATTGAGGTAATTAAACCAATCCAAACCCGCGCTGGTGGCTGGGGCTGGGGTGTCTGGGTGGGGCGCTGGCGCGCTCAATTCTAACTGCGGATTGACGTAATAGCCTTTGCGTTCAATCGGCACCAACACGCCCTCTTCGGCGAGCTGTTCGTAGACCCGCAAAATAGTATTGCGCGATACGTTGAGTTTTTCCGCCAAACGGCGGGATGACATGATGCTGGTTTGCTTGGGCACAAATCCAGCAAAGATGGCTTTCGCGATGTCGCTTTTGATTTGATCTTGTAGCGTGCGCGAATCTTGGGGGTCGATATGAATCAATTGATACAGCATAGCTTTCCTGCACATCAAGCAGTGCGTGTGACGCGTATCAACGAAGGGGAGAGAAAACAGACGCGCATGGCTGCGCATCTGTTTGAGGTCTCGTTGACGGTCAGATTAACGACTGCAGTTCCGTTTTTATAATATCCAAGCCTTGGGTGATCAGCGCTGACTCGATGGTCAGTGGCGGAAGGAAACGAATCACGTTTGCCTTCACCCCACACGAGAGCAAGATCACGCCTTGGTGATGACACTTTAATACCAATTGTTTGGTCAGGTCTGCAAGTGGCAAGCCAGTGGTTGGATCATTGAGTTCCATCGCAATCATGGCGCCGACCTGACGAATATCCCCGATGTGCGGAATCGTTTTCTGCATTTCGAGCAAGCTTTCTTGAAATTGCAGACCGACGTGCTGCGCACGCTCACACAGGTTTTCATCTTTGATGATCTGAATGACTTCCAGCGCAGCGCGGCAGGCCAGTGGCGACCCGGCATATGTGCCCCCTATGCCGCCCGGCGTGGCGGCGTCCATGATCTCCGCTTTGCCGACCACACCCGACAGCGGGAAGCCGCCAGCAATGCCTTTCGCCATGGTGATCAGATCCGGTTTGGCATCGAAGTATTCACACGCAAACAGTTTACCGGTGCGGGCAAACCCAGTTTGAATTTCATCACAGATCATCACGATGCCATGTTGGTCACACAGGTCGCGGATCGCGCTGACCCAAGCGTTTGGCGCTTGGTAGAAACCGCCTTCACCTTGAATCGGTTCAAAAATGATCGCGGCAACGCGTGATGGTTCGATATCGCAGGCAAACAGATCCTGAATTGCGCTAAGGCTCTGCACTTCGCTGACGCCGTGATACGCATTTGGGTAAGGGACGTGGTAGATGTCGTTCGGGAACGGACCAAAGCCAGTTTTGTATGGGGCCACTTTGCCAGTCAGTCCCATACACAGGTTGGTACGGCCATGGAAACCGCCTTTAAAGGCAATCACGCCGCTACGGCCAGTGTATGCGCGCGCAAACTTAATCGCGTTTTCGACCGCTTCTGCGCCTGTGGTGACAAATGCAGCTTTCTTGTCGAACTCTCCCGGCGCGATGTCGACCACGCGCTCGGCCAGTTCAACAAAGCTGGTGTAAGGCGTCACCATGGAACAGGTGTGGCTGAATTGATCGAGCTGCTCTTTGACTGCCGCGACGATGCGTGGGTGTGAGTGACCGGTGTTATTCACCGCGATACCTGCGGCGAAATCGATGTACTGCTTGCCCTCAATATCGGTGATCAGCGCGTTTTCTGCTTTCGCTGCGTAAATGGGGGCGAGGTTCGCCATGCCTTTCGCGACGACTTTTTCCTTGCGAGTTTGCCATTCCGTATTTGTCATGTTTGCGTGTCCTTGTGATGATGTTCAGCGGCTTAAAAGCCACCGAAGCAGAGGTATTTGATATTGAGGTATTCGTCGATGCCCTGTTTGGCGCCTTCGCGGCCAAAGCCGGATTGTTTCACGCCGCCAAAGGGCGCGACTTCATTGGAAATCAGTCCTTCGTTAATGCCCACCATGCCGTATTCCAGCTTTTCGGCGATGTGGAACGCGCGGTGAATATTGGTGGTGTAGAAGTAGCTGGCGAGGCCGTAAATGGTGTCGTTGGCGCTGCGCACCAGTTCGTCGTCGTGGGAGAAACGCACGATCGGCGCGACCGGGCCAAACAGTTCGGTTTGCACGATGTCCATCGCTTGTGTCACGTTGGTCAATACGGTCGGTTCGATAAACAGCCCGCCCGCAGACTGACCGCCCAGCGCAATGCTGGCACCTTGTTCGACCGCCGTATCGATGTAGCTGAGCACGCTGTTTTTCGCTTTGATATCAATCAGCGGACCGATGTTGACACCCGCATCAAGACCGTTGCCCATTGTCAGCTCTGCCACGGCCGCGACAAATTTCGTCACGAACTCGTCATACACTGCATCCTGCACATAGAAGCGGTTGGCGCACACGCAGGTTTGACCGGCGTTGCGGAATTTCGAGGCAATGGCGCCTTGCACCGCGGCATCGATGTCGGCGTCATCAAACACGATAAACGGCGCGTTGCCGCCCAGTTCCATCGATGTCCGTTTGATGGTGCCTGCACATTGGGTAATCAGGTGACGACCCACTTGAGTCGACCCAGTGAATGACAGCTTTTTGATGTCCTCGTGAGTACAGAAAATATCGCCCACGGCGACCGATGAATGGTTGTTGAGCACAATCAACAAGTCTTGAGGCAGACCCGCCTGATAGGCCAGCTCCGCCGTGGCATACGCCGACAGCGGCGTTTGGTTGGCGGGTTTAACGATGAAGCTACAACCGGCAGCCAGCGCAGGTGCGGCTTTGCGCGTGATCATCGCAATCGGAAAATTCCAAGGCGTGATGGCGGCGGCAACGCCAATCGGCTGCTTGACCGTCATCAGACGTTTGTTGCCTGCCGGTGACGGAATGGTTTCGCCATAGGTGCGTTTGCCTTCTTCGGCGAACCATTGAATGAAGGATGCGCCGTACATCACTTCCCCTTTGGCTTCGGCCAGTGGTTTGCCCTGTTCCAAGGTCATGATGCGCGCGAGGTCGTCGGCGTTTTCTACCATCAAATCGTACCAACGCTTAAGAATCACAGCGCGCTCGGCGGCAGTTTTGTCTTGCCAGCGCTGCTGCGCCTGTTTTGAACGGGCGATCAGCGTGTGGATGGTTTGCGTATCGACAGATGGAATGTAGGCCAGAATGTCATCGGTGGCGGGGTTGAGAACCGCAATCGCGTCGTCACTGGCGGCGCAGGTCGCATTCAGTAGCGTCTTGTTAACAATGTGCTCCATATTTGTATCTCTTTTGTAGGCTGATGATGGCATGTTAGACACAAAACGCGGTGCGTACTGAGTACCAGTTGCTCACAAACGTTGGTACCAGAACGGCAAGCCTGGCTGGTACCATAACAACTTCGCCACTGGCTCTATCGCATTCCTTTTCCGTTCTTCATATTGAGTTGGGAAACAAATCAATAACAAAAGTGTAACGATGCAGGAAGAGGAATTTCTATGTTAAGTGTAAAGGGAACCAAGCTGGCGAAAGCTGTTCTGGCCGCGGCGGTTGGGGTGAGTGCTTTGATGTGTTCGACCGCAACCCTAGCGGCGCAGTACAACTGGCGTTTTGCGAACTTATACGGCCGTGGCACTGCGTTTGGCGAGGTGTATGAAGACCTGGCCAAGAACATCGAAACCATGTCGAATGGTCGCATCGCCGTGCAAGTGCTTTACTCCGGTGAGGGCGTTGGAACCAGCGGCATTCTGAGTGCGGTGAAATCGGGTTTGATCACCATGGGCGCACCCTTTCAACCGATGCATGCTGGGGAATTCCCGGCGGGCGTCGTGGAAGTGGGCTTGCCGGGGGGCACGTCGGATGTCGCGGCACTGACCACGCTGTTCCATGACAAAGGTTGGGGCAAAATTCTTAAACAAGCGTACGGTTCGCAAGGCTTGGAATGGCTCGATCCTTACATTCAACCACCGGTGTACATCATCACCAAACAGCCCATCAATTCGATTGCCGATTTCAAAGGCTTGAAGATTCGTGCGCCAGGTGCGTACGGCAAGTTCCTGCGTAATTTGGGCGCTTCGCCGGTTTCTCTGGCATGGAGCGAAATCTACACCTCGCTGGCAACGGGTGTGATCGACGGCTCGATCGGCTCAAACATGATTGATCACCGCGATGGCAACCACGTTGAAGTGGCGAAATACATGTACCCCGTGCCACTGGCGGGCGCGCAAGTGCTCCCCATCGTCGTCAATCAGAAAGCGTGGAACAAACTACCGGCTGATTTGCAGGCGATTGTGAAAGCGGCAACGGCAGCGCACGCGCAGGAACAGATGTCGAAATCCAAACTGTGGGAATCGCAAGCGGTAGCCGATATGGAAGCCAAAGGCCTGCAATGGAGCCCGCAGCCTTCAGAGGCGGATCTGAAAGCGTGGAAAGACGCGGGGATGTCGCTGGCAAAAGAGTATGCCGCGGAAGACAAGTATTCCAAGCAGCTGGTAGATATTCTTGAGCAACAATAATGGACGACGCAGGTGAACCCGTTTGGGTTCGCCTGTTTTTTATAGGGAGATTTCTATGCTTGAAGTCATTTTACTGAGGTATTGCCAGTTCACGAAATACGTCGTCAGTCTGATTGGACGCTCAGTGTCGTACTTGCTTCCCGTACTTGCCGTGATTGTGTTTTACGAGGTGTTTGCTCGTTACGTGTTGAACCGCCCAACCATTTGGGGTTACGACACGTCCTTATTTTTGTTTGGCTACATTGCGGCATTAGGCGGCGCGTATGCTCAGCAACGCGAAGCGCACATCAACGTCGATATCATTCACGCCAAAGTGTCGGAAAAAACCAGACGCCTGTTTGATGTGCTGACGGGGATTTTGGCGATGGGGTTTCTGGCGGTCATGGTCAAAACCTGCGGTGGTATGTTTATCGAAAGTCTCGAATTCAATTACAAAACTCAGAGTGAATGGGCACCCGCCATGCATCACTTCTGGTTGATGATGACGGTTTCGGCAGGCGTGTTCATCGCCGAATACTCGACGGAGTTGATTGCCAATCTGTTCTTTTTGATCAAAGGCCGCGAATTGAATGGTGAGGTTCATCAGCACGTCAATCTGGATGAGCAGCCATTTAAGGTCGATAACGACCAGTTGGATTCCGTTTTTGACAAGGAGAGCCCAAATGGGAATTGAGATGTTAACCCTGGTGTTGTTGGGTTGTATTCTGACCGCGTTCGTTCTTGGCGCGCAAGTGGGGCTGGCGCTCGGTGGAATCGCGATGGGCGTTGGGTATCTGGTGTGGGGCGAGTCGCTGTTTAACATCATTCCGACCACGGTCGAAAGCACCTTCTTCAACTTTATTCTGCTGGCGATTCCGCTGTACATCTACATGGGGCAGATCCTGACGCGCTCTGGGATCGGCGATGCGATGTTTAACGCCAGCCAACTGGCGATCGGCCGTGTGCGCGGATCGCTGGCGATCAGCGTGATCGGCGTTTGTTCAATGATCGGCGCGATGGTGGGGATCATCGGCGCCGGCATCATGACCTCCAGTTCGATTGCGCTCAAACCGATGCTTGAGCGCGGCTACGACAAGAAGCTGGCACTTGGGGTGATTATGGCAGGCGGTTCGCTGGGCATTCTGATTCCGCCGAGCATTCCGATGATCATGTTCGCATCCTCGACTCAGAACTCGGTCGGCAAGATGTTTCTTGGCGCGATGGTCCCTGCGCTGATCACGATTGTACTGCTCATCAGCTACGTGGTGATCAGCTGTAAAATGCGTCCAGAACGTGCGCCGATGGACATCGACAACGACATCGAAATTCCCAAAGGCTATGAGCTGTTTAAAACCATTCGTGACGGCGCTTCCTCATTTGCGCTGATTGTGGTTGTCCTTGGTAGCATCATTGCCGGGATTGCGACGCCAACGGAATCGGGCGCGCTGGGCGTGATGGGCGCGATTCTGCTCTCGATTCTGTTCAAGCGGTTTAAACCGGAACTCTTGATGCGTTCGGGCATGCAAACCGCGATGCTGGTCAGTGTCGCGATGTGGATTATTCTCGGCGCGTCGGTGTTTAGTAACTTCCATCTGCTGATGGGAATTCAAGGCATGGTGGCAGGCTTTACTCAAAATCTCGACCTGCCGCCGATTGTCATCATCATGATGTTTCAAGTCATCATGTTGCTGCTCGGTTTCATCATTGATGAATTTATCATTGTGTTGATGTGCGCGCCGATATTTACTCCAGTTGCCGTGGCACTTGGATATGACCCGATTTGGTTTGGCGTGTTGATGATTCTCAACATTGTGATTGCGGTGCAGACGCCGCCGTATGGGTTTGCACTGTTCTACCTCAAAGGCATTGCGCCGAAAGGGGTGACCATGATGGATCTGTACAAATCGGTCACGCCATTCATTCTGGTGCAGTTTGTGGTGCTGGTGATCTGCATGCTGTTTCCAGACCTCGTTACTTGGTTGCCGAACAAGGTGATGAATTCCTAATCCCATCGGGTGGATGCTGCTGATATTCACAACCTCTCTCTGATGTGCAGTCAAGCAAAAGGGAGAGGTTGTTCTCATTTCTGACCTGCCATTCTGGTGATGATTTTTTGGCCGAAAAGCCTGCTGTTTATGTGTAGCTGTGCATAAATGTTTCTGAGTTTCTAAAAAATCGATGCAAATTCCGTCTGGAATTTGTGATTTGATAACTTTATAATCTGCGCCCAATCGATTACGCAACCGTTTACTTTTTACCTTTATTAGGACTCGAACATGCTGGAAAGGCTATTTAAACTCAGTGAACATGGCACAAACGTGCGCACTGAGATCATTGCAGGGGTCACCACCTTCCTGACCATGGCATACATTATCTTCGTGAACCCAGCGATTCTTTCAGATGCCGGAATGGATCGTGGTGCCGTTTTTGTTGCTACCTGTCTGGCGGCGGCGGTTGGCTGTTTCATCATGGGTCTCGTCGCGAACTACCCGATTGCACAAGCTCCGGGCATGGGCCTGAACGCGTTCTTTACGTACGTGGTCGTGCTGGGTATGGGTTACTCTTGGCAGGTTGCGCTTGCAGCCGTGTTCTGTTCAGGCGTGCTGTTTATTCTGCTGAGCTTGTTTAAGATTCGAGAGTGGATCATCAACTCGATTCCGATGTCACTGCGAACCGGTATCTCGGCGGGTATTGGTCTGTTTTTGGCGTTCATTGCGCTGAAAAATGCCGGTATCGTGGTTGATAACCCAGCAACACTGGTTTCTATGGGAGCCATCACGTCGCTGCCTGCAGTACTCGGCGCGCTCGGTTTCTTCTTCACCATCGCACTGGTTCACCGTGGTGTGAAAGGTGCCGTGATGATTGCGATTTTATCCATCACCGTCTTGGGTCTGATCTTCGGTGATGTGCAGTGGGGCGGCGTGATGTCTGCGCCACCAAGCTTGGCACCAACCTTCATGCAACTCGACTTCTCACACGTTTTTGAAGTGGGCATGATCTCGGTTGTGTTTGCATTCCTGTTTGTCGACCTGTTCGACACTGCGGGCACATTGGTTGGCGTTGCGACCAAAGCGGGCCTGATTGGTGACGACGGCAAGATTCCTCGTCTGAATCGCGCGCTGCTGGCGGACTCAACGGCCACATCAGTGGGTGCGCTGCTGGGGACGTCTAATACCACTTCTTTTGTCGAGAGTGTCTCGGGTGTTGCAGCAGGTGGCCGTACCGGTCTGACCGCAGTTGTCGTTGGTATTTTGTTCCTACTTGCATTATTCTTCTCGCCATTAGCGGGTATGATCCCAGCCTACGCGACGTCAGGTGCGCTGTTTTACGTTGCTATTCTGATGCTTTCAGGACTGGTAAGCATTGACTGGCGCGATCTGACCGAAGCGGCGCCAACCGTGGTGACCTGTCTTTTGATGCCACTGACTTTCTCAATTGCAGAAGGTATTTCAATGGGCTTTATCGCGTACGCGCTGATTAAGCTGTTGAGTGGGAAAGGCCGCAGCGTGTCACTCAGTGTCTGGGTGATGGCGATCATCTTTGCTGTCAAATACATTCTTGCTGCGTAAGCGCGGCAAAACATTTCCAAACTTTAGGTCAATAACAATGAGTAGAAAATTCGTTATCACTTGGGACAATATGCAGAAGTACTGCCGTGAACTGGCTGAACTTCAAATGCCTGCAGAACAATGGAAAGGTATCCTGGGTGTAAGCCGTGGTGGCTTGGTACCAGCAGCTATCCTGGCTCGCGAACTGGGTATTCGTTATGTCGATACCGTATGTATCTCGAGCTACGACCACGATCACCAACGTGACATGAGCGTGCTAAAAGCACCCGATCACGATGGCGAAGGTTTCCTGATTGTTGATGACCTAGTCGACAGTGGCGATACAGCGCGTAAGATCCGTGAAATGTATCCAAAAGCGAAATTTGTGACTGTATGCGCGAAGCCTGCAGGTCGTGAATTGGTGGATCAATACGTGGTGGACATTCCACAAGACACGTGGATTGAACAGCCTTGGGACATGGTTTTGTCGTTTGTTGAACCGGTAAACCGTAAACAAAAATAAACTGTGATTCTCAACTTTATTTGATAATGGCCCTGTTTAGGGCCATTTTTTTTATTACTATTAGGCCACTATTCTCAACAGAGACGCGTTATGTCCGAAGAAATCAGCAAAAACCTTTCTGAGACTTTGTTCCAAAAGCATAAACAAGCCAAAGAAACGTCCTCTCTTATTCAGTACATGCCAAGTAGCCAACAATTTCTTGAACAGAAAAAAGAGCAAGAGGACAACGCTTGGTACCGAAACCTGCGTCGTTTGCAGTGGGCTTGGCAGGGTATCGATCCGGTTGAACAAGAAGAAGTACTAGCGCGTATCGCCTCATCCAAACATTCCCGTACCGAAGATCGCTGGCTGGATACGGTGATGGGGTATCGTGGTGGCAACTGGGCCTATGAATGGACCAAGCTGGGCATGCAGCATCAGGCGCGCGCCGGGTCAAAAGCCGGCGAAAAAGCCGCTGATGAAATGTTTGCCGCGTCGCTCTGCTTCAGCATTGCCGGTTACCCACATCTGAGAAACGATAACCTCGCGCTGCAAGCGCAAATTCTGGCCAACAACGCTTACATGGAAGCGGCCAACCTCACCAAATACGTGGTGAAGCGCTTAGAGTTCCCATACAAAAACAAAAAAATCGTCGGCCACCTGCATCTCTCCAATACTGAAAAACCGCAGCCGGTGGTGATCGTCAGTGCCGGGCTTGATAGCTTACAAACGGACATGTGGCGTTTGTTCCGTGACTTTTTGGTCAAGCGGGATATCGCGATGTTGACCATCGACATGCCTTCGGTGGGCCACAGTTCGCACTGGGCGCTCACAGAAGATTCGTCATGCTTGCATCAGGCTGTGCTCAACCAACTGGATACGCTGCCTTGGGTGGATCACTTCCGTGTCGGCCTCGTTGGATTCCGCTTTGGCGGCAATGCGATGGTGCGCCTGTCGTTCCTTGAGCCAGAGCGTGTGAAAGCGTGTGTCTCTCTCGGCGCGCCGATTCACGATGTGTTGGTCTCGCCGAAAAAAATGAAGATGATGACCAAGATGTACTTGGATGTGCTGGCATCACGTTTGGGCAAATCGGCGGTGGATATCGACAGCTTGTCTGGGCAGTTGATGGCGTGGTCGTTGAAAATGCAAGGCTTCCTTAGCAGTCGTCGTACCAAAGTGCCGATTCTCGCCATGGGGTTGGAAGGCGATCCGGTATCACCGTACAGCGATAACCAGTTGGTGGCGCTCTTTAGTCAAGGTGGTAAAGCTAAGCAAATAAAAAGTAAGACAATTACACAAGGATATGAGCAATCCCTCGATTTAGCGATAAATTGGCTGGAAGACGAACTCAACAGATGACTTTTGCCCTAAATTAGTTAAGAGTGATGAATATATATTGCTTAAATATATAATTATCAAATATTAAAGGTCATTCTTAACATTGCAACGGAGAGTCAATATGTCAGAGGTGACGAAGAGTCCGACCCATTATCGTTTGTTGGCGGCACTGAAAGCCATTGGTCCTTATTTGCGCGAAGGACAGTGCAAAGATGGTTTCTATCTGTTTGATTGTTTAGCGTTTTGTGTCAACGATAAAAAGTCCCCAGAGAAACGTGAATTTTGGGGGTGGTGGATGGAACTGAGCCCAACGTCCGACGGGTTTGAAGCGAAATATCATATCGGGCGTTACAATCTGGCGGGTGAATGGCACGCCGATGCGGTGCCGAAAACGGCATTGCCAGAGGTGAATCGCACGCAGGAAGACTTTCATCAAAAGTTAGAGAAAACGTTACAAGAACGTTTCGCGCTCACGCTATCTTTGCATGAGCAATCAACTGAATTCGTTTAGTTTTACCCGTCTGACATATCTGTCAATCAAAAAGGTGCTTTTTAGCACCTTTTCTGCTTGTGCATTCCGCTGTTGATTGCTAAAACATCTTCTCTTAAATGTTTTTCATTACAGAAGAAATCATGAAAACGAATCATCAAAGCGGAAATGTTTCACAAACTGTCATCGTGAAACTAGGAACCAGTGTTCTGACCGGTGGTACGTTGGCGCTCGACCGTGCGCATATGGTCGAATTGGCGCGTCAATGTGCTGAACTGAAAAAACAAGGTCACTCAGTCGTGATCGTGTCGTCTGGTGCAATTGCAGCAGGCCGTGAACATCTTGGTTACCCCGCACTGCCCAACGCGATCTCAAGCAAACAGTTGCTGGCCGCGGTGGGACAGAGTCAGTTGATTCAAGCTTGGGAATCTCTATTTTCGATTTATGGCATCAAAATCGGCCAGATTCTGCTGACGCGTGCCGATCTTGACGACCGTGAACGTTTCCTCAACGCTCGTGACACCATCAACGCGTTGGTGGCCCACGACATCATTCCGATCGTCAACGAAAACGATGCGGTGGCGACCAACGAAATCAAAGTGGGCGATAACGACAACCTGTCAGCGTTGGTCGGTATTTTGTGCGGCGCTGATAAATTGCTGCTGCTGACTGACCAAAAAGGGCTATTCACCGCCGACCCGCGCAAAGACCCCAATGCCGAGCTGATCAAAGAAGTCAAAACCATTGACGACACGCTGCGTAAAATCGCAGGCGGCAGTGGCACCACCTTGGGCACTGGCGGTATGGCGACCAAACTGCAAGCGGCAGATATTGCTCGCCGTGCGGGCATTGAGGTGATTATTGCGGCTGGTCGTGCGCCGAACGTCATTTTCGATTCCCTGAGCGACGCGCCGCAAGGTACGCGCTTCCTACCGTTGGAAGAAGCGCTCGAAAACCGCAAACGCTGGATTTTGGCTGGGCCAGCTGCATCCGGTGACATCTTCATCGATGATGGCGCAGTGCGCGCAGTCTTGAACAAAGGCAGCAGCTTGCTGGCGAAAGGTGTGGTGCGCGTTCAAGGTGAATTCTCGCGTGGCGAAGTGGTACGGGTGACCAACGGCCATGGCCATTTGGTGGCGCGTGGCATCGCGAAATACTCCAGCCGCGACATGGCAAAAATTGCCGGCAAACACAGTAAAATGATTATCGAAACACTCGGCTATGATTATGGCTCAGAAGTGATTCACCGCGACGACATGGTCGTGATTCAGGAATAGGGAGAGAGACAGTGGACTTAACACTCATGGGGAAAGCGGCCAAAGACGCGTCGTTTCAACTCGCCACCGCCTCGACGGCACAAAAAAATCAGGCACTGGCCATCATTGCTGATGAACTGGAAGCCAATGCGGCGCAAATTCTCGCGGCCAATGCCAAAGATATCCAATTGGGCCGCGATGCAGGTTTAAGTGATGCGCTGTTGGATCGCTTGCTGCTGAATGAATCGCGCCTGAATGCGATTGCCAATGACGTGCGTAACGTGATCAGCCTTCATGATCCGGTGGGCAGCGAAATCGACAGCAAAGTGCTCGAAAATGGCATGTCGTTGTCGCGTCGTCGCGTGCCTCTGGGCGTCGTCGGGGTGATTTATGAAGCGCGCCCGAATGTGACCATCGATATCGCTGCGCTGTGTCTAAAGACCGGTAACGCCTCGATTCTGCGTGGCGGCAAAGAGACGTTTTTCTCCAATGTGGAGCTGGTCAAAGTGATTCAGTCTGCGCTGGAAAAAGCGCAGCTGCCTGCTGCTTCTGTGCAATACATTGAAAAACCAGACCGTGAACTGGTGACTCAACTGCTCAAACTTGACGATTACGTGGACATGATTATTCCGCGTGGCGGCGCGGGCTTGCACAAAATGTGTAAAGAAAACAGTACGATTCCGGTCATCATTGGCGGGTTTGGTATCAGCCATATTTTTGTCGATGACAGTGCCGATTTGGATAAATCGGTGGATGTGATTGAAAACGCCAAAGTGCAGCGTCCATCAGCGTGTAACTCGCTTGATACCTTACTGGTGCATGAAGCCATTGCGCAGCCTCTGCTGGAAAAACTGGTTGCAAAACTGAATGACAAAGTGACGTTTGTCGCGGAACCCAAAGCCAAAGCGCTGATGAGTTCGGCAACACAGCTTCGTGACGCGCAAGCGGGCGATTTTGACACCGAATGGCTGAGCTACACACTGGGCGTGAAAGTGGTGCGAGATGTTCATGAAGCGATTGATCACATGCGTGAGCACAACGCGAGCCACTCGGATGCCATCATGACCAACAGCTTGTGCAACGCGGAGCTGTTCATCAATGCTGCGGGTTCGGCTGCGGTGTATGTCAATGCGTCAACCCGCTTTACGGATGGTGCGCAATTTGGGTTGGGCGCGGAAGTGGCGGTCTCCACTCAGAAACTGCACGCGCGCGGTCCAATGGGCTTGGAAGAGCTCACCAGCTACAAGTGGGTGGGCAAAGCGAACTACTTGTCACGTAGTTAACAAAATAAGCGTAAGTTGTAGACAAAAGGGGCGATTTCGCCCCTTTTCCTTTTCTTCGCCAAACTAATTCCGGTACACTGAAAGCCTTGTTATGGAGGTGATATGCATTGTCCTTTTTGTTCTGAGAACGATACAAAAGTGATCGACTCACGTTTGGTAGCCGATGGCCATCAAGTGCGCCGCCGCCGCCAATGTCTGGCTTGTAATGAGCGCTTTACCACCTTTGAGACCGCCGAACTGGTGATGCCTCGGGTGATCAAATCCAATGGCAACCGTGAACCGTTTGATGAAGACAAAATGGTGGGTGGGTTGCAACGCGCACTAGAGAAGCGCCCAGTCAGTGCCGATGCCATTGAATTGGCAATCAGTACCATCAAATCGAAGTTGCGTGCGACGGGGGAACGTGAAGTCCCAAGCAAATTGATCGGTAATTTAGTGATGGAACAGCTCAAAGAGTTGGATAAAGTCGCTTATATTCGTTTCGCCTCGGTGTACCGCAGCTTTGAAGATGTGCGGGAATTTGGCGAAGAGATTGCTAAACTCGAAGACTGAGCATTTCCAGACTATGCCTACATTTACCTCTTTTGATTATCAAATGATGTCCCGTGCGATCAAACTGGCGCAGCGTGGACGTTTTACCACTGCCCCCAATCCCAATGTCGGTTGCGTGATCACGCAAGGCGAGTCCATTGTCGGGGAAGGGTTTCACTTTCGCGCTGGCGAACCGCATGCAGAAGTACATGCCTTACGTATGGCGGGCGAGCAATCGGTGGGCGCCACCGCATATGTGACGCTTGAGCCGTGCTCTCATTACGGGCGTACCCCGCCGTGTGCTGAAGGCTTGATTAAAGCCGGTGTCGCGCGCGTGATCTGCGCGATGCAAGACCCAAATCCGCAGGTGGCCGGGCGGGGCATTGACATGCTGCGCGAAGCGGGCATTGAGGTGCAGGTTGGTTTATTGGAAGCTGATGCGCTGGCACTGAATCCGGCGTTTATCAAACGCATGAAAACCGGCATGCCATGGGTGCAACTGAAAATGGCGGCAAGTCTTGATGGTCAAACGGCATTGGCCAATGGTCGCAGCCAATGGATTACATCACCACAGGCGCGCCAAGATGTGCAGGCTTATCGCGCGCAAGCTGGCGCGGTGCTATCAACCAGCCAAACCGTGTTAGCCGACAACGCCTCTTTGACGGTGCGTTGGCAGGACTTACCTGCACATGTTCAAGCAACATACGCTGAACAACATCTGCGCCAACCGGTGCGCGCCATTCTCGATCGTCAGCATCAATTGCACCGCGAACTGGCCCTGTATGCAACGGACAGTGCTGTGCTCCGTGTGGCGAATCAGGATGCCGATGTGTGTGTTGCGCTTGATGAACATGGCCAGTTGAATTTGCGCGAAGTCTTGGGAGCGTTAGCCAAACACCACAATATCAACCATATTTGGGTCGAAGCCGGCGCCACTTTGGCGAAATCGCTGCTGGAACAAGACTTGGTGGATGAACTGGTTGTGTACCTGGCACCCAAAATCATGGGCAGCGACGGACGCGGCCTGTTTGGGGCGTTGGGACTGACGGATATGCAGCAGGTTTTGGCGTTGAACATTCAAGATTGCCGAATGGTCGGCCCGGATATTCGCGTCGTGGCGACGCTTGAACGGAAAGATAACTGATTATGTTTACTGGAATTGTCGAAGCAGTTGGTACGCTGACTGCGATTACGCCCAAAGGCGAAGACATCACCATCTCGGTGAATGCGGGCAAACTGGATATGAGCGATGTCAAACTGGGTGACAGCATTGCGACCAACGGCGTGTGTTTGACCGTCGTGGCGTTTGACTCGCACAGCTATAGCGCTGATTTATCGCTGGAAACACTGAAAAAATCCGGCTTTGCTGACTACAAAGTGGGCGATAAAGTGAACCTAGAAAAAGCGATGTTACCGACCACGCGTTTTGGTGGTCACATTGTGTCGGGTCACGTGGATGGGGTGGGCGAAATCGTTGAGCGCAACCGAGTCGGCCGCGCCATTGAATTTTGGGTTGCCATGCCCGCGGAGCTGAGCAAATACGTCGCGGAGAAAGGGTCGATGACGGTGGATGGCATCAGCCTGACGGTCAATGACTTACGCAAAAATGCGTTCAAGCTGACCATCGTGCCACACACCACGCAAGAGACCACGATTGATCACTTCCAGGTCGGTCGTAAAGTGAATCTGGAAGTGGATGTTCTTGCTCGCTATCTGGAGCGTTTGCTGCATGGCGGCCGTGAAGAACAGCCAGCAGAATCGCGCATTACAATGGAATTCTTACAACAAAATGGTTTCGCGTAATTCGGGTTTCCGATTGCGCACCTGACAATAGGACGAGAATCATGCCAATTAGTACGCCTCAAGAAATTATCGACGATATTCGCCTGGGTAAAATGGTCATTCTGATGGATGATGAAGACCGTGAAAACGAAGGCGACCTGATCATGGCGGCCGAGCATATTACGCCGGCAGCGATTAACTTTATGGCGACTCATGGTCGTGGTTTGATTTGTCTCACCATGACCAAAGCGCGTTGCCATAGTTTGGGCCTGCCTCCGATGGTGCAGGACAACAATGCGCAATACACCACCAACTTCACGGTGTCGATTGAAGCGGCAGAAGGCGTGACCACCGGCATTTCAGCGGCTGACCGTGCGCGCACCGTGCAAGCGGCTGTGGCGAAAGATGCCAAAGCGTCGGATCTGGTTCAACCGGGCCACATTTTTCCGTTGGCCGCGCAAGACGGCGGCGTGCTGATCCGCGCAGGACACACCGAAGCAGGTTGTGACTTGGCGCGTTTGGCGGGGTTGGAGCCAGCGTCGGTGATTGTTGAGATCCTCAATGAAGATGGCACCATGGCGCGTCGTCCGGATCTGGAACTGTTTGCGGAAAAACACGATATCAAACTGGGCACCATTGCTGATTTGATTGAATACCGCAACAACACCGAAACCACCATTGAACGTGTAGCGCAGTGCAAATTGCCGACGGAATACGGTGAGTTTGACTTGGTGACGTTCCGCGATGTGATCGATAATCAGATTCACTTTGCGCTGAAAAAAGAGACCGCCACCGATCAAGTGCCGCTGGTGCGTGTGCATCTGCAAGACACCTTTACCGATTTGCTGCGCAGCGACCGCAACGCGGAACGCAGTTGGACGCTCGACAAAGCGATGCAACGCATTGGGCAAGAAGGGGGCGTGCTGGTGATTCTGGGCAATGAAGAGTCCTCTGAACTGCTGCTGCATCGCGTGAAAATGTTTGAACAACAAGACAAAGGCGATGCACCAACGCTTGCGAAAAAGCAAGGTACATCCCGCCGCGTCGGGGTTGGTTCGCAAATTCTGGCGGATCTGGGCATCAGTGACATGCGTTTGCTGTCATCAGCGAACAAGAAATATCATGCGCTGGGCGGTTTCGGCCTCAATGTGGTCGAATACGTCTGCGAATAACTCGAAACAGGCTGCCGCTCGCATGAGCGGCAAGTCGCTGTGCTTTATTAATAATTCAGATTCAATCCCGTTCTCAGGTGGTGCCGTTCGTTGCTCGGCATATCGCGTGTCAAATTACCATTAGATATCGCTCACAAATTTGTGCTAGAATCCGGCGATTCTCACTTGATGAACAGAGTTAAAGGAAAGCTTATGAAAGTGATCGAAGGTGGTTTCCCAGCACCAAATGCAAAAGTTGCGATTGTGATTTCTCGTTTCAACAGTTTTATTAACGAAAGTCTGCTGTCTGGTGCCATCGACACTCTGAAACGTCACGGCCAAGTTAGCGACGAGAACATTACTGTCGTTCGTTGCCCAGGTGCAGTCGAGCTGCCGCTAACTGCACAACGTGTTGCGAAAACCGGTAAATTCGACGCGATCGTGTCGCTAGGTTCAGTAATCCGTGGTGGTACGCCTCACTTTGACTATGTTTGTAGTGAAATGAATAAAGGTCTGGCACAAGTGTCGATGGAATTCAGTATTCCAGTGGCATTTGGTGTTCTGACTGTCGATACAATCGATCAAGCTATTGAACGCGCAGGAACCAAGGCTGGTAATAAAGGTGCAGAAGCTGCACTGAGCGCACTTGAGATGATTAACGTTCTTTCTGAAATTGATTCCTAATGGGGGCCAGTGTGAAACCAGCCGCACGTCGTAATGCACGTCAATTTGCGCTACAAGCTATTTATTCGTGGCAAATTACTAAAGATAATGTTGCGACTATTGAAGAGCAATTCTTATCCGGTGGTAAGTATGATGAAGAAGAGCATCATGCGTCTGAACCAGCACTTGCTGCTCCAGAGACTGACGTTGCATACTTCCGTGATCTTTTAGCGGGTGTTGTGCTTAACCACACAGAGCTAGACAGTAAATTACGTCCGTTCGTGTCTCGTCCAATGCAAGATCTCGACATGATGGAGCTTGCTCTGCTTCGTCTTGCGATGTACGAAATGACACGTCGTGAAGACGTACCATACAAAGTTGTGATTAACGAAGCGATTGAACTGGCTAAAGTTTTCGCTGCAGAAGATAGCCACAAATTTGTGAACGGGGTACTGGATAAAGCCGCACCTCATGTACGCAAAAAATCGTAATTCGCTTTACAATAAAGAGGTCAGCATCAGCTGACCTTTTTTATTTCGCTGCTACACTCTTTTCTGTTCAGAAAGACTTGGAATTTCCGATGTTTGGTGAATTTAACCTAATCGATAAATACTTTTCTTCACGCCAACCACAACGTAAAGACGTGCATCTTGCCTTGGGCGATGATTGCGCGGTCGTCAAAGCGCCCGACAATGTGCGCATCGCGATCAGCACCGACACGATGGTGGCGGGGATTCATTTTCTTCCTCACGCCAACCCTGCTTGGGTCGCGCACAAAGCGCTGGTGTCCAATCTCAGCGACTTGGCCGCCATGGGCGCGACGCCCGCTTGGGTATCGATGGCACTGACGTTGCCTGAAATCGATGAAACCTGGCTCGAACCGTTTTGTACCGCCTTCTTTGACTTGGCCAATTATTACAACATTCAGCTCATTGGGGGCGATACCACCAAAGGCCCGCTCAGCATCACGTTGACCGTCCAAGGCTTTGTGCCACAAGACAAAGTGCTGCTGCGTAGTACCGCCAAAGTGGGGGATTGGGTCTACGTGACGGGTGAGTTGGGAGATAGCAAAGCTGGTCTGGACGTGATTCTCGATGACGCCAAACGTCATGAGCCGTTTGCAGACGAGCTGGAAAAACGCCATTACTTGTCCACGCCTCGAATTCTCGCAGGTCAGGCCTTGCTCAATTTGGCTTCTTCAGCGATCGATATTTCGGATGGCTTGATTTCAGATCTCGGCCACATTCTGCATCAGTCTCAGGTGGGTGTGAGTTTGGATGTGAGTGCGTTGCCGATGTCACAAGCGCTGCGCCAGTTCACCGGTCACATTCAGCTTGCGCAACAATACGCGCTGACCAGCGGTGAAGAGTATGAACTGTGCTTTACCGTCTCAGAGCAGAACAAAGGCTCACTCGACAGTGCATTGGCTCATTGTGGAACCAAGGTCACCTGCATTGGTCAGATTCGGCCCCAGGGAACGTTTGAGCTACATAACCAAGGCGAAACGTTGGATTGGGATCTGCGCGGTTACGATCACTTTAAGGACACGATATGACCAATCCAAAATCTCGACTCTCGATGACCAACCCATGGCACCTGTTGGCCACTGGATTTGGTAGTGGCTTATCACCGGTTGTGCCGGGCACCATGGGCACGCTCGCCTCTGTGCCGGTGTATCTGCTGTTGGCGCATTTGCCGTTGACGGCTTATGTGGTGGTGGTGATCGCGGCCAGCTTGATTGGCATTAAGATCTGTCAGGTCACCTCGAATGACATGCAAGTGCACGATCACGGTTCAATTGTGTGGGATGAATTCGCGGGCTTTTGGATCACCATGTTGATTGTGCCCGCGTTGCAACTGCCGGTCTTTGACTGGAAATGGGTCGTGACGGGGTTTGTGCTGTTCCGCTTTTTTGACATGGTGAAGCCGTGGCCGATTGGCTGGCTCGATAAACGTGTGCACGGCGGGCTCGGCATCATGATTGATGATTTGGTCGCAGGTGTGATGTCTGCCATTGTCCTCGCTGCCATCGGCCATTGGGCGGGCTGGCTCAGCTAACAAAAAAGGTTCCCCGTGGGGAACCTTTTTCAATTGAATCGGGAGTTAAAGCTTCTCGAGATCGGATTCAATTTCCGCGATTTTACTCGCCACCACTTTTTCAAGATGGCGCAAGTCGCTGAGGATTTTCTGCTTCACATCGACTTGAGAAATCTGCACGTTTTTGGTGATTTTGTTCAGCTCATCGATGATCAACGTCAGATTGCGATTGATTTCCGTGACCTCTTTGTATTGATGACTGCCACTGTCAACCAACACATTCTTCACTTGCCTTGGGTATTTAAACTTCACACTCTTGGCAAACAGTTCACCTTTCTGCTTTTTGAAATAGATTTTTAAGACATCTTTGTGCGCTTCCTGACGCAATGAATAGCGTTCAATCTGCGTTGGATCTGTAATCCCTAAACCCGTGAGGTGTGGAAACATAAGCGACCTCTATATTATTTTTGTTACATCAATGACCTGAATTCAATGTAGCAGTCTAATCCTGTGGTAGATAGCTTAGTTGCTACCCATACGCTTAAGTTGTGGACAAGATCGCTATTCCTTTGTGCCACTTAGCTTGGCGCTAATTCAGACACGTTTTCAATCAGCCTTTCGCGCAATGCCAACTCTTCTTCCTCATTCAAGCGGGCACCGTGTGCGCCAGTCAGGATGAACAAGTCTTCTGCGCGCTCGCCGATGGTGGTGATTTTCGCTGCATGTAAGTCGAGATGCAGCTCAGCAAATGTCGCGCCAACGGTGGCCAGAAGCCCCGGCGTATCCAAGGCGACGAACTCCATCAGTGTGCGTTTCTTGCTCTTGGTCGGCAGAAAGTCGACTTGAGTTTTAACCTTAAAGTGTTGTAGGTTACGCGGGATGCGACGGGTTTTAATCTTGGTTGGGCGGCCATCTTCCAGTACATGCACCAGATGTTTACTGAGTGCTTTGTGACGCGATTCTTCTATCGCTTGACCGTTTTGATCCAGCACCATAAAGGTATCGAGCACGTAGCCATCTTTGCTGGTCATGATCTGCGCGTCGTGAACGTTGAGGTTGCGGCGGTCAAGCTCCGCCACCACGGTGGCAAACAGCGCCGGTTGGTCCTTGGTGTAGACAAAAATTTCAGTGCCGCCGCGAGTGGCTTTTTTGCTCACCATCACCAAGGGTTGGGTCGGGTCTTCATGGCGTAGCAAGTGTGTGCAGTGCCACGCGATCTGTTTGTGCGTATGACGCAGGAAGTAATCGGCTTTAAAGCGTTGCCACAGCAGTTCGATTTCGCGGCTGCTAAAGCCCTCTTTGCGCAGCAGAGCGGAGGCGAGTTGCTGGTTGTGACGAATGCGATCGCGCACATCAACCGGGTTTTCCAGCCCGCGGCGCAGCGCGCGTTGCGTTGAGTAAAACAGTTCGGCCAGCAGCGTGCGTTTCCAGCTGTTCCACAACTCCGGGTTGGTCGCGCAAATGTCGGCGACGGTCAAACACACCAAGTATTCGAGGTACTCCTCGTCGCGTACTTTTTTCGCGAACTCAATGATGACATCCGGGTCGTAAATATCCCGGCGCTGCGCGGTGACCGACATCAGGAGGTGGTTTTGCACCAACCAAGCCACCAGTTTGGCTTCGGGTTTGGATAAGCCGTGTTCGATGCAGAAATCATAGGCTTCCACCGCACCAATTTCGGAGTGATCGCCGCCGCGACCTTTGCCGATGTCGTGGAAGATGGCCGCGAGGATGAGTAGTTCTTTTTTCTGAATTTTTGGGTAGACTTCGCAGCAAATTGGGTGTTTTTCATGGTTTTTCATGTCCGAAAAAACATGAATGTGTTTTAACAAACGAATGCTGTGTTCATCGACGGTGTAGACATGGAACAGGTCGAATTGCATCTGGCCGACAATGTGACTCCATTGGGGCAGATAGGCTGCCAATACGCCGAGTTTGTGCATCTGACTGAAGGCTTTATGTAGCGCATTGGGATGGCGAACCAGTTCCATGAACTTCTCGCGCGCTGCCGGAATGGTGTGCAGGAATTTGTTGAGGCGGCGGCGAGCGGTGCGTAATTGACGCATGGTTGATGGCGATACCCCTTCGATGGTGGAATCGTTCGCCATGTGCAAAAACATATCGAGAATGGTTTCCGGACGCGCCTGAAACAGCGCCGGTTTGCGCGCTTCAATCAAGTTGCCACGACGCTGGAAATCCTCGTCGATGATGTCGGGCTCGCTCTCTTCGCCGTTATTTAAAATCGCCTGATCAAACAGTTTGAGCAGCATTTTGTTGAGTTCGGCCACGCGGCGCAGCGTGCGGTAGAACTCCTTCATCATCATTTCAACGGGGCGGTTGCCCTCGCCAGTAAAGCCAAGGTTTTCGGCCACTTGCGCTTGGTGAGCAAACGTCAGACGGTTGTCGTATCGTTTGAGCTCTAAATGCAACGCAAAGCGCACGCGCCATAAAAAGTCCTGACACTCAACCAACTCGCGAAATTCGGCATCGGTTAAAAAGCCATAACGGCTCATTTCATACAATGTGGTGGCACCAAAATGGCGTCGCGCGACCCAACCGAGGGTGTGAATGTCTCGCAGGCCACCCGGCGTGGATTTGATGTCCGGTTCGAGATTGTAAGTGGTGTCGTGATAGCGGGCGTGTCGTTCTCGCTGCTCTTGAATCTTGGCGCGATAAAAGGTTTCGCTCGGCCAGAAGCTTTCGGAATGAATCACCAGTTTCAGGCGGTGGAAGGTTTCTTCACTGCCGCACAAGAGGCGCGCTTCTTGTAGGTTGGTGGCGACCGTTAAATCTTCTCGCCCAATATCGGCACACTCGGCGACAGTGCGCACGGCGTGGCCGACTTCCAAGCGTAAATCCCATAAAAAGGTAATGAATTGACTGATCTTTGCGGCGATCTCGTCGTCTAGTTTGTTGTGTGACACCACCAGAATGTCGATATCCGACAGTGGGTGCAGTTCACCACGGCCGTAGCCCCCCACCGCGACCAAGCTCAAATCGTGTATCTCGGCAAAGCCAAAATGTTGCCACAGACGACGCAGTAACAGATCCATGTACTCTGCGCGACCAAGCACCAAATCGGTGACCGGATTATGGTTGAGGAATTCGTCTCTCTGATATTGAGCGAAGTGTTCAAGCTGTTGTTTCAGCTCACTGATGGTCAGTTGTTCTTCGTTGAAACTCAGCGGCGATAAATAGGGCATACAATGCGGTCCGTGCAAGTCTTTCATACAATAATGAGATTGAATCTATCAGATAACCCCAAGGCGGCTCAAGCAGCGTTGCTGCAATTGGCTGGCTGGAGAAAGTGGATAAAAAAAATCCCTGCCGAAGCAGGGATGAGTATGTGGGTTATGCGTTGTGGAACACGCGAGGAATGCTTTCCTCTTTGCGTAGGGTGAGGATTTCACAGCCGTCTTTGGTCACCAGAATGGTGTGTTCCCATTGCGCAGAGTTTTTGCCATCGGCGGTGTAGACGGTCCACCCATCTTCATCGTCCAAACGACAGCCGAATTTGCCGGCGTTGATCATCGGTTCGATGGTGAAAATCATGCCTTCACGCAGCACTGTGCGGTCGCTATTTTTGTAGTGTACCACTTGCGGTTCTTCATGGAATTCGGCACCGATACCGTGGCCACAGTAATCGCGCACGATCGAGAATTTCGCACGTGGGTTGTTCTTGTTGTTGGTCTTGATGTGTTTTTCAATCGTGGTGCCGATTTCACCCAGTTGGACACCCGGCTTCACTTTTTTCAGTGACAGGTACAGACACTCTTGTGCCACCAAGCACAGACGCTTGTCTGCTGGCGCCACTTCGCCCACTTGGAACATTTTCGATGTGTCACCGTGGTAGCCATCTTTGATAACGGTGATGTCGATGTTCAGGATGTCACCATCCTTCAGAACGCCCGGACGCAGCAATTGACCGAAGTGACTATCGTCTGTGGCTGGAATGCCGTGGCACACGATGTGGTTGATTGAGGTACAAATTGATTTCGGAAAACCGTGGTAGTTGAGAGGTGCTGGAATTGCGCCTTGAACGTCGGTGATGTACTGATGACAGATCTGGTCCAGTTCTTCGGTCGTGACGCCCGCTTTCACATGAGGTTCGATCATTTCTAGAACCTCAGCCGCCAAACGGCCCGCTACGCGCATCTTTTCAATTTCTTCAGCATTCTTAATTTTTACAGACATCGGCTTTCTCTATTAACGCTAGGCACAGGGTGTGCTAATGGCGTTATTGTAACAGTGGAAGAGGGAAGCGCAAGAAGTGAGGCGAGTAAGAATGAGAATTAGAGTCGCTTCACTTAGGGAACGAACAGGCGGATTTGGGCGTGATTCAGGCTCGAAAAGCGCGGGGTAGAACAGGGCGTTTTGCCAATTAAAAGGCATTTTTTTCTAGCCACTGAAGGGGCAAATATGATATAAAGCGCGCCGGAATCTCGGTCTGTTTTCTTCATTATGGCGAAGCAGTGTCGAGTCCACTAACATTTAACTTTAAATCACACACATTCCGACACGTGTTCCGGGGTGCTTCCAGCAAGGCTGAGAAGTCGGAGACATGGGGGATGTGGAGGCCTAACCCCATAGAGGATTATATAATGGCAACTGTATCAATGCGCGATATGCTGAAAGCTGGTGTTCACTTCGGTCACCAGACTCGTTACTGGAACCCAAAAATGAAGCCATTCATCTTTGGCGCTCGTAACAAAGTTCATATCATCAACCTAGAAAAAACTGTACCAATGTTCAACGAAGCACTAGCTGAGCTGGCTAAAGTTGGCGAGAAAAAAGGTAAAGTTCTTTTCGTTGGTACTAAGCGCGCTGCGTCTGAAGCTGTTAAAGAAGCTGCTATTGCAAGCAACCAGTACTACGTAAACAACCGCTGGTTGGGCGGTATGCTGACTAACTGGAAAACTGTTCGTCAATCAATCAAGCGTCTGAAAGATCTAGAGACTCAGTCTACTGACGGTACTTTCGACAAGCTGACTAAGAAAGAAGCTCTAATGCGCACTCGTGAAATGGAGAAGCTAGAGAAATCTCTTGGTGGTATTAAAGATATGGGCGGCCTACCAGACGCTCTATTCGTAATCGACGCTGATCACGAGCACATCGCTATCAAAGAAGCTAACAACCTGGGCATTCCAGTGTTTGCGGTTGTTGATACTAACTCTAACCCAGACGGCGTTGATTTCGTTATCCCAGGTAACGACGACGCAATCCGTGCAGTTCAACTATACCTGAACGCAGTTGCTGAATCAGTAAACGAAGGCCGCAACAAAGACGTTGCAGCAGTTGCTGACAAAGACGGTTTCGTAGAAGCTGAATAATAGCGGCTCTGAGTTACACTTAGCTCTATGTGCCACAACGTTGAAGCATAAGCTAAGTTATAGTTAGCATTGGGGGCCGAAAATGTAGGCCCCTAATTTTTACCATATCCAGAATCAAACTGAGGAATAGAGAATGGCTGTTACTGCTGCTCTAGTAAAAGAACTGCGCGAACGTACTGGCGCAGGTATGATGGAATGTAAGAAAGCACTTGTTGAAACTGACGGTGACATCGAGCTAGCGATCGAAAACATGCGTAAATCTGGCGCTGCAAAAGCTGCTAAAAAAGCAGGTAACGTTGCTGCTGAAGGTACAATCGCAATTAAAGACGCTAACGGTGTAGCTGTACTTCTTGAAGTGAACTGCCAAACAGACTTCGTTGCTAAAGACGGTAACTTTACTGCATTCGTTAACCAAGTAGCTGAAGAAGCTCTGGCAACTAAAGCAACAGTTGAAGAACTGCAAGCTAAGTTCGAAGAGACTCGCGTTGCTCTAGTAGCAAAAATCGGCGAAAACGTAACTATCCGTCGCGTACAATACGTTGAAGGTACTGCTCTGGCTTCTTACCGTCACGGCGAGAAAATCGGTGTAGTGGTTGCTGGTGAAGGCGACGCAGAAACTCTGAAACACATCGCAATGCACGTTGCAGCATCACGTCCTGAGTACGTAAACCCAGAAGACGTACCAGCTGACGTTGTAGCAAAAGAGCGTGAAGTTCAAGTTGAAATCGCGATGAACGAAGGCAAGCCTAAAGAAATCGCAGAGAAAATGGTTGAAGGCCGCATGAAGAAATTCACCGGTGAAGTTTCTCTGACTGGTCAGCCTTTCGTGATGGAACCTAAGAAATCTGTTGGCGAAGTCCTGAAAGAAAAAGGTGCGTCAGTTTCTACATTCGTTCGCCTAGAAGTGGGTGAAGGTATCGAGAAAGCTGAAGGCCTAAGCTTCGCTGAAGAAGTAGCTCTAGCTCAAAAAGGTTAATCCTTAGCGAGAAGGCTCAGAAAAAGACCGTGGCCATGGCTACGGTCTTTTTACGACCAAGGCGAGATTAGTCGTGATGAATGTGCTCACACTTTGAGTGCATCCATGACTGTTAATCAACAACTCTCTTTGTGAAGGTAAAAGTCCATGACAACGAACCCTAAACCCGCATATCAACGTATCCTGTTAAAACTGAGCGGTGAAGCGCTTCAAGGTGAAGAAGGTTTTGGTATTGATCCAGCCGTACTTGACCGTATGGCTCAAGAAGTGAAAGAACTGGTGGAACTGGGTGTTCAGGTGGGCGTTGTTATCGGTGGTGGTAACTTGTTCCGTGGCGCAGGCCTAGCTGCTGCTGGTATGAACCGTGTTGTGGGTGACCACATGGGGATGTTGGCAACAGTAATGAATGGCTTGGCAATGCGTGATGCACTGCACCGTGCTTACGTGAACGCACGTGTGATGTCTGCCATTCCTCTCAAAGGTGTGTGTGACGATTACAATTGGGCCGATGCGATTAGCCAACTACGCCAAGGCCGTGTGGTCATTTTCTCGGCGGGTACAGGCAACCCATTCTTTACAACCGATTCAGCAGCTTGTCTGCGCGGTATCGAAATTGAAGCGGACGTAGTTCTCAAAGCGACAAAAGTAGACGGCGTTTACAGTGCTGACCCGGTAGCCAACCCTGACGCACAACTGTATGATAAGCTCGCATACAACGATGTACTTGATAAAGAATTGAAAGTGATGGATTTGGCAGCGTTCACGCTGGCTCGTGACCACAAAATGCCAATCCGTGTCTTCAACATGAACAAACCAGGCGCACTACGTCGCGTGGTGATGGGTGAAGCGGAAGGCACGTTGATTAGCTCCGCAGTATAATCACTCTCAAGATGAAATAAGAATTAAGGTGAAATTGTGATTAATGAGATCAAAAAAGACGCTCAAGAGCGTATGGACAAAAGTGTTGAAGCACTGAAGAACAACCTGCAAAAGGTTCGTACTGGTCGTGCGCACCCAAGCCTGCTATCTGGCCTCTCTGTTGAGTACTACGGTGCTGCAACACCTCTTAACCAAATCGCGAACGTAGTGGCTGAAGATGCTCGTACTCTTGCGATCACCGTGTTTGATAAAGAACTGACACCAAAAGTTGAAAAAGCAATTCTGATGTCAGATCTGGGCCTGAACCCAATGTCTGCAGGTACAGTAATTCGCGTGCCACTGCCACCGCTGACGGAAGAGCGTCGTAAAGACCTTGTTAAAATCGTACGTGGCGAAGCTGAAGGCGGCCGTGTTGCGGTTCGTAACATTCGTCGTGATGCGAACAGCGATCTGAAAGCGCTGCTGAAAGACAAAGAAATCTCTGAAGATGATGATCGTAAAGCTCAAGAAGAAATTCAAAAGCTGACCGATATCGCAGTGAAGCGTATCGATGATGTGCTTGCTGCTAAAGAAAAAGAGCTGATGGAAGTTTAATTCCCTCCTCTCGCCAGTGTAAAAAACGCTGTGCTCGCAGCACAGCGTTTTTTTATGCTACTCTTCGTCATCTTTTTGTCGTCATTACGTTTCTATGCAAAATTCGCAACTCTCTTCAGATGTTTTACCTCAGCACATTGCAATCATTATGGATGGCAATGGCCGCTGGGCGAAAGCACAAGGCAAACCCCGAGTCTTCGGCCATAAAAATGGCGTTGCCGCTGTCCGAAAAACCATCTCTACCGCTGCGAAATTAGGGATCAAAGCTGTCACACTGTTTGCCTTTAGCAGTGAGAATTGGCGTCGTCCTGAAGAAGAAGTCGGTGTGTTAATGGAGCTGTTTATCACAGTTCTTTCGACCGAAGTCAAAAAATTGCACAAGAACAACCTACGTCTTCGTATTATTGGTGATAAGAGCCGTTTCAGTGAGCGTTTACAAGCTAAGATCGCTCATGCGGAAGCATTGACGGCCAACAACACCGGTCTCGTGGTGAACATCGCCGCGAACTATGGTGGAAAATGGGACATTACGCAGGCAGCCCGTGACATTGCGGTTAAAGTGGCGCGTGGTGAAATTAGCCCAACTGATATCGACGAAGCGTTGATCACCGAACACCTCACCATGGCGGATATTCCGGAAGTCGATCTGCTGATCCGCACCAGTGGTGAATGCCGCATTAGCAACTTTATGTTGTGGCAACTGGCTTACGCAGAAATGTATTTTACGCCCGTGTACTGGCCAGAATTCGGTGAAGACAGTTTAATTGAAGCAGTGACTTGGTTTGTGAATCGTGAGCGCCGATTTGGTTGTACCGGTGAGCAAGTTAAGGCATTGATGGAATCATAAAATAGGATTTCTAAGTTTGAAGCAACGAATTATTACAGCGCTCATACTTGCACCTTTGGTCATTTTAGGCATTTTTTTCTTGCCATTGCCTTGGTTCATTCTCGCCTTGGGCGTTGTGACTCTATTGGGATTTTGGGAATGGACCCAGTTTGTTAATGACTCATCGCGTTATGTGGCCTTACTGCCTGCTGTTGTGGTCGGTGGGGCAAGCTTTCTCCTGATTTCCCCTTGGACGGAGTCGCTGAGTCAGATCACGGGCATTCATTATGTGGTGCTCGCGCTCGGTACACTTTGGTGGCTATATTCCAGTTTTCTCGCTATCACCTTTCCTCGTTCACGCCGCTGGTGGGAATCGTCTAATCCTGCGCGCCATCTGTTTGGTTTACTGACGCTATTACCCTTTTTCTGGAGTGTGATCTTCCTGCGTGCAGAAGGCATTGAGGGCGATTTCTTTCACGGTGCGAAGCTGGTGATGTTTGTTTGCTTCATCGTATGGGCTGCAGATAGTGGTGCGTACTTTACCGGTAAGAGCCTAGGGAAACACAAAATGGCCCCTGCGGTCAGTCCGAACAAAACCGTTGAAGGCCTGATTGGCGGTGTGATTGCCGCCATGGTGGTGGGTTGGTTGTTCGCCGATTGGTTTGCGATTGAGTTTTCATCGCTGGGTGCAATGTTTATCACTATTTTGCTGACCGTTGTGATTTCGGTGTTGGGCGATTTGGTGGAAAGCATGTTCAAACGTGTCTCTGGCATCAAAGACAGCAGCAACATTATTCCTGGTCACGGCGGCATTCTTGACCGCGTCGATAGCCTGACTGCTGCGTTCCCTGTGTTCGCTCTTCTCTATTTCTTGTTCTAACGTCTGGGCAGCCCAAGGGGCTGCTCACACTCAACCACGACGGTTTTTGCTATGCGTAAATTAACGATTCTGGGAGCGACAGGTTCAATTGGAGCCAGTACGCTTAAAGTAGTTGCAGAGAATCCTGAACAATTTACTGTGGTCGCGCTCGCGGCAGGTGGCAATGTAGATAAAATGCGCGAGCTGTGCGCTCGTTGGCGACCGAAATACGCGGTCATGGCCACATCAGACGCCGCATTGCGTTTAGCCGACGAACTGCGCGCCCTCAGATTGCCAACCGAAGTGCTGTATGGCGAAGAGGCCATGTGCCAAGTGGCAGCGTGTGATGAGGTCGATACCGTGATGGCGGCGATCGTTGGTGCGGCGGGTTTACTGCCCACCATGGCGGCGGTGAAAGCGGGCAAGCGTGTGCTGCTGGCGAATAAAGAAGCCTTGGTGATGTCTGGCCAACTGTTTATCGATGCCGTGGAACAGTACGGCGCAGAACTGATGCCGGTTGATAGCGAACACAACGCAATTTTCCAATGTCTGCCGGCGGAGATTCAAACCCGTCTGGGGCGCTGCGATCTCAAACAAGGCGGCATTTCTCACATTCTATTGACTGGCTCGGGTGGTCCGTTCCGTTACAGTGACATCAACTCACTCAAAGACGTGACACCTGAACAGGCCATTGCCCACCCGAACTGGTCGATGGGGCCAAAAATTTCAGTCGATTCGGCGACGATGATGAATAAAGGCCTCGAGTTTATCGAAGCCAAGTGGCTGTTTAATGCCGCGCCAGAGCAATTGAAAGTGCTGATTCATCCGCAGTCGGTGATTCACTCCATGGTGCAGTATTTGGATGGCTCGGTGATTGCTCAACTGGGTGAGCAAGACATGGCGACGCCGATTTCGCTCACTATGGCTTACCCGCAGCGTGTGGTGTCTGGTGTGAAAGCGCTTGATTTTACGCGCTTGAGTGAGTTGACCTTCCTTGAGGTGGATTACGCGCGCTACCCGTGCTTGAAGTTGGCCATTGATGCCTGCTACGAAGGGCAGCATGCGACCACGTCTTTGAACGCGGCGAATGAAATCGCGGTACAAGCCTTTTTGCGTGGTCAGATTCGCTTTACTGACATTGCAACCATCAATGAACGCGTGTTGTCTAACGTGTGTGGGACAAATAGTCCGTTACATTCCTATACCTTGGAAAGCCTGATTGAGCTCGATACAATGGCGCGTAGTTTGGCATCTCAAGAGTTGAAAGAGCGATTGTTATGAGTGGCATTTTATGGAACCTCGTGTCATTTATTGTTGCACTGGGGATTCTGGTCGCCGTGCACGAATTTGGCCATTTCTGGGTGGCGAGAAAGTGTGGCGTCAAGGTTGAAAAGTTTTCGATTGGCTTTGGTAAGTCGCTGTGGAAACGGGTTGGAAAAGATGGCACCGAATACAGCATCTCGGTGATTCCCCTCGGCGGCTACGTCAAAATGCTGGATGGCCGAGTCGACGACGTGACACCGGATCAACAAGCCTTCGCATTTGATAAAAAGCCGCTGTGGAAACGAGCTGCGATTGTCAGTGCAGGGCCTGCGTTTAACTTCTTCTTTGCAGTGTTTGCGTACTGGCTGGTGTTTATGATTGGCGTGCCCGCGGTTAAACCCGTGGTGGGCCACGTTGCGCCATATTCGATTGCCGCCAATGCGGGCCTTGAATCGGGTATGGAAATCAAAGCCGTTTCAGGGACACAAACACCAGATTGGGAATCCGTCAACATGGGGCTGATCTCTCACATCGGGGATCAACGCATGACGTTGACGGTTTCTTCGCCGAATGGTGTCGGCGTCGACGAAATCAAAACTTTTGACCTGAACGGGTGGAACTTTGATCCTGAAACAGAGTCTGCTATGGGAGCGCTTGGCTTTAAGCCGTATACGCCGGAAATCTCTTCGGAGCTGACCAGCGTATCGCAAGACGGCGCCGGTGCACGTGCTGGGTTATTAGAAGGCGATGTGTTGACGCATATTAATGGTCAACCAATCACCGATTGGCAACAAGTGATTGATGCGATTCAAACCCATCCGAACCAAGCATTAGTGATTGATATCGAACGTCAGCACGAGTCGCTGTCGTTGTCGCTCACTCCAGATGCGCGAACGCTATCTCAAGGAAAAGTCATTGGTTTTGCGGGAATCGCACCTAAAGTCGCAGATTGGCCGCAAAGTTATCGATTTGAGCTGCAATTTGGTGTATTTGAATCGTTCGGTAAAGCATTTGAGAAAACCGGCCAGGTGATTGACCTGACCATCAGCATGCTGAAGAAGCTGGTGGTGGGCGATGTTGGGCTGAACAATCTCAGTGGCCCAATTTCTATCGCGAAAGGCGCGGGAGCAACCGCCGACTACGGCTTGGTTTACTTCCTTGGCTTTTTGGCGCTGATCAGTGTCAACTTGGGCATCATCAACTTGGTGCCGCTGCCGATGCTCGATGGGGGGCACCTGTTGTTTTTTGCAATTGAAGCCATTACTCGTCGTCCGGTTCCGGAAAAAGTGCAGGAAATGGGCTATCGCATTGGCGGTGTGATCATCTTCTCTCTAATGGCCGTGGCAATATTTAACGATTTTACTCGCCTGTGATTGATAAGCATTAGGCAAAGGTTGTAGTAAGGAATAACTAGAACAAATATGGCAATGAAAAAAATCCTTTTCGCGACACTGCTCGCAACAAGCGTGTCGGCGAATAGTGCCGAAAATTTTGTGGTGCAGGACATTCAAATTCAGGGGTTGCAACGTGTCGCTCTGGGTGCTGCATTATTGAAAATGCCGGTACGTATTGGCGATACGGTGGATTCTCAGGACGTTGCTGCCATCATCAAAGCGTTGTATGCCTCGGGCAACTTTGAAAACGTCAAAGTGCTGCGCGATGGTAATGCGTTGGTGGTTGAAGTTAAAGAGCGTCCGACCATTGCGAGTGTTTCTTTCTCGGGCAACAAAGCGATCAAAGAAGAACAGCTGCAACAAAACCTCGATGCTTCCGGTATTCGTGTGGGTGAAGCGCTGGATCGCACCAAGCTAAGCAACATCGAAAAAGGTCTGGAAGACTTTTACTACAGCGTAGGTAAATACAACGCGACAGTAAAAGCGGTGGTGACGCCACTGCCCCGTAACCGTGCGGACCTGAAGTTTGTTTTTACTGAAGGTGTCTCGGCCAAAATCCAACAAATCAACTTCATCGGCAACGAAGTCTTTTCTGACAAAGAATTGCTGTCACGCTTCAACCTGAAAGTGGATGTTGCGTGGTGGAACTTCCTGTCTGATGACAAATACCAGAAACAGGTGTTGGCGGGTGATATTGAAGCGCTGCGCACGTTCTATTTGGATCGCGGCTACCTGAAATTCCAAGTCGATTCCACGCAAGTGTCTATTTCGCCGGATAAGAAAGGCGTTTACATCACCATGAACCTCGATGAGGGTAAACCGTACACGGTCAAAGATGTACAGTTCCGTGGTGAGTTGATTGGTAAAGAAGACGAATTCAAATCACTGATCCCGTTTGAAATGGGGGAAACCTACCGCGGTTCGTCGGTCACACAATTGGAAGAAAGCGTGAAGCGCGTGCTGGGCGAAGCGGGTTACGCTTACCCACAAGTGCGTACCATTCCAGAATTTGACGATGAAACTCAGCAAGTGTCGCTGGTGGTGCACGTTGAAACCGGTAAACGGATGTACGTGCGTGACATTCGTTTTGTCGGCAACAACGCAACCCGTGATGAAGTGCTGCGTCGTGAAATGCGTCAGATGGAAGGCGCTTGGTTGAACTCGAAATCGATTGATACCGGTAAAGCGCGTCTGAACCGTTTGGGTTTCTTCGAAACCGTTGATGTACAGACTGTTCGTGTTCCGGGGACCGAAGATCAAGTGGATCTGGTGTACACCGTGAAAGAGGCTAACTCGGGCAGCGTGAACTTCGGTGTCGGTTACGGCACGGAATCAGGCGTGAGCTTTACGGTGGGCCTGACTCAGGACAACTTCTTGGGAACGGGGAACCGTGTGGGCATTAACGCCACCACCAACGACTACCAGAAGAACGTCACGTTGGAATATCGTGACCCGTACTGGAACCTCGATGGTGTCAGCTTGGGCGGTAAAGTGTTCTATAACCAGTTTGAAGCGTCAGAAGCCGGTATCGTTGACTATACCAACGAAAGTTATGGTACCAGTCTGACGTGGGGTTTCCCATTTGATGAACTCAACCGCTTTGAATTTGGTGTCGGCTACACCCACAACAAGATCGGCAACCTAACGCCTTATCTGCAGGTGGAGCAGTTCCTGTGTAACTTAGGGGATTGTAGTCCAGATAACTTGATCACCGATGACTTCGATGTCAACGTTGCGTGGACGCGTAACAACCTCAACAAAGGTTACTTCCCAACCGCCGGTAACTACCAGCGTGCGTCGGGTAAAATTACGGTGCCGGGGTCGGATGCCAAGTATTTCAAACTGCAATACGATGTGCGTCAGTATGTGCCGCTCACCAAAAAGCATGAGTTTACGCTGTTACTGCGTGGCCGCTTAGGGTACGGTAACGGCTACGGTCAAACGGATGGTAACGATAACCTGTATCCATTCTATGAAAACTTCTATGCGGGTGGTTTTACAACATTGCGCGGATTTGGCTCTAACACAGCGGGTCCGAAAGCGGTGTATCGTGATTACTCGGGCTCCAACAATGGTAGCGATACCGCAACCGACAACTCCGTCGGTGGTAACGCCATTGCGCTGGCCAGTATTGAGCTGATTGTACCGACGCCGTTTGCTTCAGATGAAGCTCGCAGCCAAGTGCGAACCAGTATCTTCTACGACATGGCCAGTGTGTGGGATACCGAATTTGATTACCGCAGTAGCGGTGCCGATTATGGCAACAATTACTACTACGATTACTCGGATCCAACCAACTACCGTTCATCATACGGTGTGGCATTGCAATGGATGTCGCCGATGGGACCTCTGGTCTTCTCGCTGGCGAAACCTATTAAGAAATACGAAGGTGACGACGAAGAATTCTTCACTTTCACTATCGGACGAACCTTCTAATAGAGGAAACTATTTTGAAACACATCATCAAAGCAGCAGGTGTTAGCCTTATTGTTCTTAGCTCATCGTTTTTTGCTCAGGCTGCTGAAGCGGCGCAAAAAGTGGGATTCATTAACACCGCACAAGTGTTCCAAGCTCTGCCACAACGTGAAGTGGTTCTGCAACAAATGCAGGAAGAGTTCAAAGATAAAGCTGCTGAGTTACAAAGCATCAAAGCAGACGCTAAGACTAAAATTGAAAAACTGAAACGTGATTCTGAGCTGATGAGCCAGGATGACGTGGAAAAACTGCGTATCGAAATCGGTCAACTGGACAGCGCTTACAAGATCAAAGCACAAGCTCTAGAACAGGCATCAGCTCGCCGCGAAGCGGAAGAGAAGCAGAAACTGTTTAAAGTGATTCAAGATGCGGTCAAGAAAGTCGCTGAAAAAGAAGGCTACGATATGATTGTTGATATCAGCGCCATGCAATACGGCAAGGCGGAGTACAACATTTCAGAAAAAGTAATCAAAGCAATCAAATAATTAAAGCATTATGACAACACTAACTTTAGCCGAATTGGCAACGATTACTGGGGGCGAACTGCATGGCGATAGCCAAGCTGTGGTGCGTGGGTTAGCCCCGATGGATCGTGCGCAGGAAGGCGATATCACCTTCCTGTCGAACCCAAAATACAGTAAACATCTCGCATCATGTAAAGCGACCGTCATCATGGTGAAGGCAACTGAGCGAGAATTGTGTCCATCAAACGCCTTGGTCGTCGCCGACCCGTATGTGGCGTTCGCGAAAGTGACGCAGGCGCTGGATACCACGCCAGCGCCTGCTTCGGGTGGCATTGCGCCGAGCGCGGTCGTGGCTGACGACGCTAAGTTAGGTGAAAACGTGTCCATCGGCGCCAATGCCGTGATCGAATCCGGCGTTGAGCTGGGCGATCACGTGATCATTGGTGCGGGCTGCTTTATCGGAAAGAACGCAAAAATCGGCAATCACACCAAACTGTGGGCCAATGTCAGCATTTACCACAACGTGGTGCTGGGCGAGCATTGTTTGGTTCAGTCGAGCACCGTGATCGGTTCTGACGGTTTTGGCTATGCCAACGAGCGTGGTGAGTGGATTAAAATTCCGCAGCTAGGCTCGGTGCGTATCGGCAATCGTGTGGAAATCGGTGCGTGTACGACGATTGACCGCGGTGCGCTCGATGACACGGTGATCGAAGACAACGTGATTCTTGATAACCAACTGCAAATCGCCCATAACGTGCACATCGGATATGGTACGGCGATGGCCGGTGGTACTATCGTTGCTGGCAGTACCACGATTGGTAAATACTGCATCATTGGTGGCGCTTCTGTTTTGAATGGTCATATCCAAATTGCCGATGGTGTCACCATTACCGGTATGGGGATGGTCATGCGCAGCATTGAGGAGAAGGGCATGTATTCGTCCGGTATTCCGCTGCAAACCAATAAAGAATGGCGTAAGACAGCCGCGCGTGTGCATCGAATTGATGACATGAATAAGCGTTTGAAAGCGGTCGAAAAGCTGCTTGAGCAGAAATCGGACGCTTAATTACGTGTTTTTGCTGAAAAGGCTCGCAATGTGCGAGTCTTTTTCGTCTATAATGCCGTAAACAATTTTATGTATTTATAAATAGGAATATGACTTTGACTACTGAAAAGAAAATGATGAATATCACTGAAATTCAGGAGCTTCTTCCTCACCGTTATCCATTCTTGCTGATTGATCGCGTGACTGATTTTGAAGAAGGTAAATACCTGATTGGTTTGAAAAATGTTTCAGTGAATGAACCTCAGTTTACCGGTCATTTCCCACAGCTTCCTGTTTTCCCAGGGGTACTGATTCTTGAAGCCATGGCTCAGGCAACGGGCCTGCTGGCATTCAAAACGTTTGGTGCGCCAAAAGAAAATGAACTGTATTACTTCGCTAGCATCGATAACGCAAAATTCCGTAAGCCTGTGGGCCCGGGTGATCAACTGATCATCGAAGTGGAATTTTTGAAAGAGCGTCGTGGCATTGCACTGTTTAACGGCGTCGCTAAAGTTGATGGCGATGTGGTGTGCTCTGCTGAACTGAAATGCGCACGTAGAGAGTTTTAATATGATCCACGAAACGGCACAAATCCACCCAATGGCGGTGGTCGAAGAAGGCGCAGTGATTGGCGCTAACGTAACGGTTGGGCCGTTTACCTACATCACGTCGGGTGTCACCATCGGTGAAGGCACTGAAGTGATGTCGCATGTTGTCATCAAAGGCAACACTGTGATTGGTAAAGAGAACCGTATTTTCCCGCACGCTGTGATTGGTGAAGAAAACCAAGATAAGAAATACGGTGGTGAAGATACACGCGTGGTGGTCGGCGATCGCAACGTGATTCGCGAAGCGGTGCAAATCCACCGTGGCACAGTGCAAGATAAAGCGGCTACTGTGGTGGGCGATGACAACCTGCTGTGTGTGAATGCGCACATTGCACACGACGTGATTGTGGGCAATAACACGCACATCGGTAACAACGCCATTCTGGGTGGCCACGTGACCGTGGAAGACCACGCAGGCGTGATGGCGCTATCGGCCATTCACCCGTTCTGCACCGTCGGCGCTTACGCCTACATCGGTGGGTGTTCTGCGGTCGTGCAAGACGTACCTGCGTACGTTCTGGCGCAAGGCAACCACGCGACACCATTTGGCTTGAACTTGGTGGGCCTGAAGCGCAACGGTTTCGAGAAAGATGAAATTCGCGCACTGCAAAAAGCATACAAAGAGATTTATCGTTCGGGTAAAACTCAGGCTGAAGCACTGCCGGTCCTGAAAGAAATGGCCGAACAATGGCCATCGATTCAGCGTTTCATCACGTTACTGGAGACATCAGAGCGTGGCATCATTCGCTAAGCTTTGCTGAATTCACATCATGAAAAGATCGCCCGGCAGCGGGCGATCTTTTGTGTTTTATGGACAGTCTCTTTTTTCAAGGGATTGTCCATAACACTCATCAAGGCTTAAAGAGGACGTTTAGCGTGGAGAGACCATTACGCATTGGCATCGTCGCAGGCGAATTATCCGGTGACACATTGGGCGAAGGCTTCATCAACGCGGTGAAAGCACGCTATCCCGATGCTGAGTTTGTCGGGATTGGTGGGCCAAAAATGATCGCGCAAGGTTGCCAATCACTGTTTGATATGGAAGAGCTGGCTGTGATGGGGCTGGTGGAAGTGCTGGGCCGTCTGCCGCGTCTGCTGAAAGTGAAAGCGGAACTGGTGAAGTACTTCACCACCAATCCGCCGGATGTATTTGTTGGTATCGACGCGCCGGATTTCAATTTGCGCTTAGAGCACGATCTCAAACAGGCGGGCATCAAAACCGTTCACTACGTCAGCCCATCGGTGTGGGCGTGGCGTCAAAAACGCATCTTCAAAATTGAAGCCGCGACCAATCTGGTGCTAGCGTTCTTGCCGTTCGAAAAAGCTTTCTACGACAAATTCAACGTGCCATGTGAGTTTATTGGCCACACGCTGGCGGATGCGATTCCATTTGAATCCGACCGACGTGCGGCGCAAGACTTGCTGGGCCTTGACCCCAATCAGCGCTGGTTGGCCGTATTGCCGGGCAGTCGCGGAGGGGAAATGAAGATGCTGGCGCAGCCGTTTATCGAAACGTGTCAGCGTTTGCAACAGCGCTATCCAGACCTAGGGTTTGTGGTGGCACTGGTCAATCAAAAGCGCCGTGAACAGTTCGAAGCCGCTTGGCAACAATACGCGCCGCAACTGAATTTCGTCTTGGTGGACGATACTGCGCGTAATGTGATTACAGCGTCGAATGCAGTGATGCTGGCGTCGGGCACGGTGGCACTGGAATGTATGCTGCTCAAACGCCCGATGGTGGTTGGCTACCGCGTCAATGCGATCACCGCCTTTTTAGCCAAGCGTCTGCTGAAAACACCGTATGTGTCGCTGCCGAACATTCTGGCTGACCAAGCGCTGGTGAAAGAGCTATTGCAGGAAGATTGCACGGTCGAGAATCTGTATCACGAAGTGTGTCGTCTGCTGGATAACGACAACCGTGAGATGCTGGCGAAGTTTGACGAAATGCATCATTGGATCCGCAAAGGCGCGGATGACCAAGCCGCGAACGCGGTGCTTCATTTAATTCAACATTGATTCGGATAGACTCCCATGGCGAAGAAACCTGAAAAAGAACTGCCTCCGTTTGAGATCCCTAGCGGTTATCACTTGATTGCCGGTGTCGACGAAGTGGGCCGTGGCCCCTTGGTGGGGGATGTGGTCACCGCAGCGGTGATCTTGGATCCGAATCATCCGATTGAAGGTTTGAACGATTCGAAAAAATTGTCCGAGAAAAAACGCCTGGCGCTGCTGCCAGAAATTCAGCAAAAAGCACTGGCGTGGTCGGTTGGGCGTTGCAGCCCGCAAGAAATTGATGAGCTCAACATTTTTCAAGCGACTATGTTGGCGATGCAGCGAGCGGTCGACGGGCTGGCCATCAAACCCGACCTTGTGTTGGTGGATGGCAATAAGATTCCATCATTGCCGATGGATGCCCAGGCCGTGGTGAAAGGCGACTTGCGCGTGGCTCAAATTAGCGCCGCTTCCATCATTGCCAAAGTCGTGCGCGATCAGGAAATGGAAGAACTCGACAAAGCCTATCCGCAGTTTGGGTTTGCCAAACACAAAGGCTACCCAACCAAAGCGCATTTTGAGGCGATTGAACAACATGGTGTCATTGATCAGCACCGCCGTAGTTTTGGGCCCGTAAAACGGGTACTTGGGCTGGAATAAGCTCTGTAACTCCGCCCAGATTCACGTAGAATAACCGCCAGTCTCCAATCTCAGATACTCCAGGACAGAATTGAATGTCAGACCCGAAGTTTATCCACTTACGCATTCACAGTGATTTTTCCATGGTTGACGGCTTGTCAAAAGTGCCGCCACTGGTGAAGAAAGTGGCCGCGATGGGCATGCCAGCAATGGCGCTGACAGATTTTACCAACCTCTGTGGCTTGGTGAAGTTCTACGGCACGGCACACGGCTGCGGCGTTAAGCCGATTGTTGGCGCTGACTTTCTTGTGCGTTCGGAAGAGTTTGGCGATGAGTTGACTCGGCTCACCGTGTTGGCGAAAGACAATGTTGGGTACAAAAATCTCACGTTGCTGATTTCAGATGCCTACCTGCGTGGGCACGTGCAGAACCAACCTGTGATCGACAAAGAGTGGTTGATTAAATACGCCGAAGGTTTGATTCTCCTGTCCGGCGCCAAAGGCGGCGACATTGGCCGTGCGTTGCTCAAAGGCAACCAAGCGCTGGTGGAAAAATGCGTGGCGTTCTACCAAACCCATTTCACCGACAACTTTTACCTTGAATTGGTTCGTACTGGCCGCGCCGACGAAGAGAATTACCTGCACTTTGCTTTAGAGCTGGCTGAACAAGCCGAATTGCCGGTGGTCGCGACCAACGATGTGGTCTTTATTGACCCCGACCAATTTGATGCGCACGAAATTCGCGTCGCCATTCACGACGGTTACACGCTGGAAGATCCGCGTCGTCCGAAAAACTACAGCGCGCAGCAGTACCTTCGTAGCGAAGAGGAAATGTGCGAGCTGTTTGACGATATTCCGGAAGCACTCGAAAACAGCGTCGAGATCGCGAAGCGGTGTAACGTGACTGTGCGTTTGGGTGAATACTTCCTGCCCGCGTTCCCAACTGAAGGGATGGAAGAAACCGAGTTTCTGGTCAAGAAATCTCACGAAGGCTTAGAAGAGCGCCTAGAATTTTTGTTCCCCGATCCGGCGGTGCGCGCTGAGCGTCGCCCGGCTTACGATGAGCGTCTGGAAATTGAGCTCAAAGTGATCAACCAGATGGGCTTTCCGGGTTACTTCCTGATCGTCATGGAGTTCATTCAGTGGTCCAAAGATAACGACATTCCCGTAGGGCCTGGCCGGGGGTCAGGTGCGGGTTCCTTGGTTGCGTACGCGCTGAAAATCACCGACCTTGATCCGCTGGAATACGATCTGCTATTCGAACGTTTCCTTAACCCGGAACGGGTATCGATGCCCGATTTCGACGTCGACTTCTGTATGGATAAACGCGATCAGGTGATTGATCACGTGGCGGAGATGTATGGCCGCGACGCGGTATCGCAGATCATCACATTCGGTACCATGGCGGCCAAAGCCGTCATTCGTGACGTGGGCCGTGTGTTGGGGCATCCCTTTGGTTTCGTCGACCGGATCTCGAAAATGATTCCCCCCGATCCGGGTATGACACTGGAAAAAGCGTTCAAAGCGGAACCAGCGCTACAAGAACTGTACGACGCAGACGAAGAAGTGAAAGAACTGATCGACATGTGTCGTATTCTGGAAGGGTGTACGCGAAACGCCGGTAAGCACGCGGGTGGGGTGGTGATCTCGCCAACGGCGATCACCGATTTTGCGCCCATCTACTGTGACTCCGAAGGCCACCATCCGGTGACGCAGTTCGATAAGAACGACGTGGAATACGCTGGTCTGGTGAAGTTTGACTTCTTGGGGCTGCGAACGCTGACCATCATCGACTGGGCATTGGGCTTGATTAACCCGCGCCGTGAAAAAGCCGGTGAACCGCCCGTGCGAATTGAATCGATTCCTTTAGTGGATCCGGCCTCATTCCGCATGCTGCAAAACTCGGAAACCACCGCGGTGTTCCAGCTTGAATCGCGCGGCATGAAAGAGTTGATCAAACGTCTGCAACCCGACTGTTTTGAAGACATCATCGCCTTGGTGGCCCTGTTCCGTCCGGGCCCGCTGCAATCGGGCATGGTGGACAACTTTATCGACCGTAAACACGGCCGAGAAGCGATTTCTTACCCGGATGAAAAGTGGCAGCACGAGTCACTGAAAGAGATTTTGGAGCCGACCTACGGCATCATTCTCTATCAGGAACAGGTTATGCAGATTGCTCAGGTGCTGGCGGGCTATACGCTCGGTGGAGCGGACATGCTGCGTCGTGCGATGGGTAAGAAAAAACCAGAAGAGATGGCCAAGCAGCGTGCCGTCTTCCAGTCTGGTGCCGAAAACAACGGTGTTGACGGCGAACTGGCGATGAAAATCTTCGATCTGGTAGAGAAATTTGCTGGATATGGCTTTAACAAATCGCACTCAGCAGCCTATGCTTTAGTATCGTACCAAACCCTGTGGCTGAAAACGCACTTCCCGGCGGAATTCATGGCGGCGGTGATGACGGCGGATATGGACAACACCGAGAAAGTGGTGGGCCTTGTCGATGAATGCATGCGCATGGGGCTGACAGTGTTGCCGCCGGATATTAACTCGGGACTGTACCGATTTAACGTCGATGACACGGGCGCCATTGTGTACGGGATCGGTGCGATCAAAGGGGTGGGTGAAGGCCCGATTGAAGTGATTCTTGAAGCGCGCAACAAAGGCGGCTACTTCAAAGACCTGTTTGATTTCTGCGCGCGCATTGACATTAAGAAAGTCAACAAACGTGTGATTGAAAAGCTGATTTTAGCTGGCGCACTGGATCGCTTGGGGCCGCACCGTGCGGCGATGATGGCGTCACTTGATGATGCGGTGAAAGCTGCCAGTCAGCACCATCAGGCGGAAGCGTTTGGTCAAGCAGACATGTTTGGCGTGTTGACCGATGCGCCGGAAGAAGTTGAACGAAAATACATTCAGGTTCCTGAGTGGCCGGAGAAGGTCTGGTTGGAAGGGGAGCGCGAAACGCTCGGCCTTTATTTGACCGGGCACCCGATTAACGCCTATCTCAAGGAACTCAATAAGTACACCAGTTGTCGATTGAATGAAGCCATGCCGACGCGTCGCGATCAATCGCTGACTGTGGCTGGGTTGGTGATTGCCGCCCGCGTGATGACCACCAAGCGGGGGAACCGCATCGGGTTGATGACGCTGGATGACCGCAGCGGCCGAATGGAAGTGATGCTGTTTTCTGATGCGCTGGATCGGTATGCAGAATTGTTAGAAAAAGATAAAATTCTGGTGATTTCCGGACAGGTCAGCTTTGATGACTTCAATGGTGGCCTTAAAATGTCGGCGCGCGAAGTCATGGACTTGGGCAGCGCGCGTGAAAAATATGCCCGTGGTTTATCGATCTCGATTGAACAGTCACAGGTTGATGAACAGTTTTTTGAGCGCTTTAGTCAGATCTTAGAGCCTCACCGAGCAGGGACTGTCCCTGTCAATGTATACTACCAGCGCCCCGATGCGCGCGCGCGCCTGACGTTAGGCACTGAATGGCGTGTGACTCCAAGCGATACATTGTTAGACGAATTAAAACAGCTACTTGGCAATGACCAGGTAGAACTTGAATTTAACTAAAATTCAGCTGCGCGATGGTGAGCTGAGTAAAAAAGGATCGGTAGATGAGCCTAAATTTTCTAGAATTTGAAAAACCTATTGTAGAACTGGAAGCTAAAATTCAGGCGCTTCGTGACGTGTCTCGTCATGGCGGTGGAACTTCCGTAGATCTTGAAAAAGAGATCGAACAGCTAGAAAAGAAAAGCCTAGAGCTTAAAAAGAAAATTTTCGGTGATTTAGGGGCATGGCAAGTGGCACAGATGGCTCGCCATCCACAACGTCCTTACACCTTAGATTACATCAACAACATGTTTACGGAGTTCGATGAACTGGCCGGTGACCGTGCATTTGCTGACGACAAAGCGATCGTGGGCGGCATGGCTCGCTTAGATGGTCGCCCTGTGATGGTGATTGGTCATCAGAAAGGCCGTGAAACCCGTGAAAAAGTAAAACGTAACTTTGGGATGCCAAAGCCAGAAGGTTACCGTAAAGCCCTGCGTTTGATGGAAATGGCTGAGCGTTTCAACATGCCAATCATTACCTTCATCGACACGGCGGGTGCCTACCCAGGTGTTGGCGCAGAAGAGCGTGGTCAATCAGAAGCGATCGCGAAAAACCTGAAAGTGATGGCTGGCCTGACCGTGCCAGTGATCTGTAACGTGGTCGGTGAAGGCGGCTCTGGTGGCGCACTGGCAATTGGTGTGGGTGACTATGTCAACATGCTGCAATACTCGACTTACTCGGTGATTTCACCTGAAGGGTGTGCGTCGATTCTGTGGCGTGATGCGGATAAAGCACCACAAGCTGCAGAAGCGATGGGCCTGATTGCGCCGCGCCTGAAAGAGCTGGAACTGATCGACGAAGTGATTGAAGAGCCACTGGGTGGCGCGCACCGCGATCACGTGCAAATGGCAGAGAACATGAAAGCAACGCTACTGCGTCAGTTGGCGGATCTGGAACAACTAGACCACGAATCGCTGCTTGAACGCCGTTACCAACGCTTGATGAGCTACGGTTACTGCTAAGCACTGCTTGCAATTGGATGGAAAAAGGTCGGACATTGTCCGGCCTTTTTGTTTTTCCGCATGAGACCCCATTCAGCCCGCTGCCTGCGTCAGCGCTTTACGGTATACTCAAGCGGTTCTTTTGACTCAATCGACATTGCCATGGATTTGTACGCCCATACTCGTCAGTTACTTGATGCACAGCCCTCACGCTATTTTGTGCTCGCCTTCAGTGGCGGCGTCGATTCGCGTGTGTTACTTGCGTTGATCGCGCGTTATCGTCAAGAGCGTGACATCAGCGTGCAAGCGGTGCATGTTCACCATGGGTTGAGTGTGAATGCCGATGAGTGGGCACAGCGCTGCCAGCACTGGTGCCAAGCCGCTCACGTGCCACTCGCCATTGAACGCGTCAGTTTGGCGACTGCCAGTGGCGAAAGCATTGAAAAGTTGGCGCGTGAGGCGCGTTATGCTGCGTTGGCGACACACATGCACCCTGGCAGCACGCTTTTGCTGGGTCAGCATGCCGATGATCAACTGGAAACGTTTTTGTTAGCGTTGAAACGTGGCAGCGGGCCGAAAGGGTTGGCCTCCATGGCGCAGCAAGCCCCGTTTTCTTGTGGTCAATTATTGCGTCCATTGCTGAGTGTCTCCCGTGCGCAGATCGAGCATTTTGCCCTGCAGCATCATCTGCAATGGGTCGAAGATGAAAGCAATCAGGATGAGCGCTATGAGCGGAATTTTTTGCGTCATCGCGTGACACCGATATTGAGTGAGCGCTGGCCAAGCATTCGTCAGGCGGTTCAGCGCAGCGCACAGCTCTGTGCCGAGCAAGACGAATTGCTGGCAGAACTGCTGCGCGATGCGCTGCACGCGGCGACCCAAGGGGATGGCAGCTTGTCGGTCGCCGTATTGACGTCGCACAGCGATGTACTACGTCGCCAATTGTTGCGTTATTGGTTGGCTGCGCAAGGACTTGCGATGCCCAGCCGCGTACAGTTAGACGTGTTGTGGCGCGAAGTGGCATTGGCAGAGGCGGATGCCAACCCGAAACTCAAGCTGGGGGAGTGCGAGATTCGCCGTTTTCAGCAGCGCTTGTATTGCGTGCCATTGGTGCAAGATGTGTCGGCTTGGCAGCAGCCCTTGGTGTTTGGCTGTGCGTTGGCTTTGCCGGATCACCTCGGGCAGTTGACTCTTGCTAAAAGCGAGCAAGGGACACTGCGTTGTCCTTCAGACCCCGAACATTTGTGGGTCACGTTTAATCCTGAAGGTCTGTCAGCTTGTCCCGTAGGCCGAGTGGGAACGCGTAAATTAAAAAAACTCTTTCAGGAATATCAAGTGCCTAGCTGGCTAAGACGCCGTATGCCGATCGTGATGCATCACCAGAACGTGGTGGCGGTAGCAAATTTGTTCGTGGATCGTGACTTCAGCGGGCAAGATTGTGAACTCATCTGGGACAAGTGATGTTTTTTCGTGCCAAAATTGCATTCATAAATACGTATAATCACTATGGACAAATAAGGGTGAGCAATGAATAAAGTCGCAATGGGAATGATGTTGGGTTTATCGCTGTTGGCTGGCAATGCAGTGGCTGGTGATGCGGCGGCAGGGAAAGCCAAAGCAGCGGTCTGTGCCGCTTGTCATGGCGCAGATGGGATCGCGGTGATCCCGGGGTATCCAAACCTCAAGGGCCAGAATGAGCAGTACATCGTGACTTCCATTAAGGCCTACAAAAACAAAGAGCGTACCGGTGGTTTAGCGGTCGTGATGCAAGCGCAGGCATCGATGCTGAGCGATGATGACATTGCCAACCTTGCGGCGTACTTTGCAAGCCTGAAGTGATCGCCTCCTTGAGTTTGTGAGACAGCCCAAGCCTTGCTTGGGCTTTTTATTGATTGTTTACAACGGCTAGCAGATAATGCCAGCAACGAAACGAAGTTTAAGGGATGAACATGAAAAAAATCGAAGCCATTATCAAGCCATTTAAACTCGATGATGTCCGTGAAGCGTTGGCGGAAGTGGGAATTACCGGGATGACGGTATCCGAAGTGAAAGGATTCGGTCGCCAGAAAGGCCATACGGAGCTGTATCGCGGCGCGGAATACATGGTCGACTTCCTGCCTAAAGTGAAACTGGAAATCGTCGTGACTGAAGATGTGGCTGATCAATGCGTCGATACCATTATCGAAACCGCGCAAACCGGTAAGATTGGTGACGGTAAGATTTTCATCACCAATGTTGAACGTGTCATTCGTATTCGCACGGGCGAAGAAGATGAAGATGCGATTTAAGCCAAAGATGTCATAAAAATAAGGAGCTTCGGCTCCTTATTTTTTTTGCGGGTGTAAAACCTGTTGTGGCCGTTTTCACTTGAGCGCTCACTTTGACGAGTGCTATGGTTTGTCGGTGCTGTGGCTCGATAGGGCATGGTTTTATAGCGCATGCCTCGACAGTGAATGGCTCGATAGTGCAAAGGTGAGGTCGTGCCATGTTGTGTAAGTTGGATTGCTGATGAAAAAACGTCTTCTGTGGTTAGTGCTGCCGATTGGGGTGATTTTGGCGCTGATTGGTTTTTCGCTGGTGTTTACCGTTCCCGCTGAACCCCAATTGTTCACGATCGGAAAAAATGAGCGTGGTCAGCCCTTGGTGTGTTACCACGATCCCGATGCTGAGGCATTGGATGACAACGGGACGCTGAAGCTGGTGGTGTGGAATATCTACAAGCAAAACCGCGACACTTGGCAGGCGGAGCTCAATCGCTTTAGTCACGATGCGCAATTGGTCTTGCTGCAAGAAGCGAGCATGACCCCTGCCTTGCAGCGCTGGATCTCCGAACACCATTGGGGGGGCACGCGAGTCAACGCATTTCAGGTGCTGGGTGAGTCGGCGGGCGTGTTGAATTTATCGCGTCACATGCCGCAACTGGCGTGTGGCTACACGGAAATGGAGCCGTGGTTGCGCCTGCCTAAATCCGGCATCTACGCCTTGTATCCGCTGAGCAATGGTCAAGTGCTGGCGGTGGTGAATCTGCACGCGGTGAACTTTTCATATGGTACGCAGGAGTATCGCGAACAACTCACGGCGCTGATTCAAGAGCTGCGCCAGCATAAAGGGCCGATCCTCGTGGCCGGTGACTTTAACAGTTGGAGTGAAAAGCGGACCCAAGTGTTGCGCGATGCGCTGAGCGCCCTCGGGATGCAGGAAGCGACCTTCAGTCCGGATAACCGAGCTCGTTTTATTAATGGCTTACCACTCGATCATGTGTTTTATAAACAACTGACGCTGAAAAAAGCAAAAGCGCCCGAATCGGACGCTTCTGATCATAACCCATTGTTACTTGAATTCAGCTTATCAGGATATACAGCGCCCAGATAAGGTAGAACGCAATCCATGGCAGGGTGGCAATCACCAATGCTTGGCCGCGCTCTAACGGGGTCCAAGTGCCGACGGCCGCATAACCCAGCACAATGTACCATGGCAGCAAAATCGGGAATGCGCTGGCAAATTGTGACCAATCGCTGGTCAATGGCAGTTTCAATAAGCCGTTGAGGCTGTTGAGATCCGCCGCGTAGCTCATCACATGGCCATGTTTGAGGATCAAGCTGGCATAGCTGGCCAGATCGCCGAGTACGGCCGGAAAGATCACAACCGTGCTGGCAGCAAACCATTTCCAGAATCCCATCGTCGGCTGCACGGGCTTGGTTGCCAAACGAAACCACAAAGCCAAGACAAAAATGGTCAAGGTGCGGCTAACGATGTCGCTGATGATCTCACTTGCCATCAATGTGTTGGCTTCAAGCAAGTCCAACTGCGCGGGGTTCGTGCTTGCCAGTTGCGCGGCCAGTCCCTGTTTGAGCCACTCAAAATTGACATTGTCAAAGTAGGCCCCCCAGAACAGGAACGGTGTGATCATCAAGACAATGTAGGTTTGCCATCCCCACATGCCGCGCTGGTAGAGCGCAGCAAAGCAGTCGCTGGGGGAACGGAAAATGTCCACTAACATGATGAGTGGGTTTGCAGAGGGTTTCATACACTCACCTTCGTGACGTCCACGTACAGTTTCAATTTTTGACCTGGTTTCAGGTACTTCTGGTTGGCCAAATCGTTCCACTTGACGATGTCGTGTGTTTTGACACTAAAACGCGCCGCAATGTCACTCAGCGTGTCGCCATTACGAACTTGATAGAACACGGTTCGAATGATGGCGCCATCGGTACTGTCTTTCCAAATCACCAGCTTTTGCCCCACGCGTAATGTATCGCGCGGGCCCATGCCGTTCCATTTCGCCAACGCTTGGTGAGAGACGTTATTGGCACGAGCAATGGTCCACAGGCTGTCGCCTGAGCGTACGGTGTGGGTTAATTTGTATTTGCCTCTTGCCAGCGATTGCGTTTTAGCCAGACGATTGCTCGCACTGAGCGCGTACGCTTTCTCATCTTTGACCGAGGTGGGGATCATCAAATACTGGCCGACACGGATGGAGGTGCCGGACAAATTGTTCGCCGTTTGAATCACTTTGGTGGTGGTGCTGTGTTTGGTCGCGATCACGCTGAGTGTGTCGCCACTTTTCACTTTGTAGCGCACCAATTTCATGCCTTTGCCGCGATTTTCTTCGACATTTTGTTGGAAACGCGCCACCGTATCGATTGGCAGTAACAGTTGGAATGGTCCATCCGGTGCTGTCGCCCATTGGTTATAGGCCGGGTTATAGCTTTGCAGCTCTTTGACGCTGATGCCGGCATAATTGGCGGCAATCGCTAAATCAAGCTGCTCTTCTGGATCCACCAATTTCAACACGGGTTTGTTGGCAATCGCGCGCAGCGAGACGCCGTATCGTTCTTGATTGGCAATGATGTCTGCCAGTGCGAGTAATTTCGGCACGTAGCCACTGGTCTCTTTGGGTAAATCGAGTGAGAAGAAGTCGGTCGGTTTACCCAAATTGGTGTTTTTACGAATGGCGCTGGAGACACGTCCGCCGCCACTGTTATAGGCCGCAATGGCGTTGTACCAATCGCCGTTAAAACGATTGCTTAAGTAAGTGAGGTAATCGAGTGCAGCATCGGTAGCAGCATCGACATCGCGGCGACCGTCATACCAGAAGTTTTGCTCAAGCCCGTACATTTTGCCGGTGCCCGGCACAAACTGCCATAACCCGGCAGCGCTGCCGTGGGAGTATGCAAAGGCATCGAAAGAGCTTTCAACGATCGGCAACAGCGCGAGTTCAAGCGGCAAATTGCGTTGTTCGATTTTCTCAGTGATGAGGTACAGAAAGGGCTCGGCGCGCTTGGCGACGATCTCTAAATGGCCGGGGTGTTTGATATACCATGTCCGGTAGTAGTCGACGGTTTTGTCGTCCGGAATGGGGAGCTGGAGTTGCATGGCAATGCGCTGCCACACGTCGTCCTGCTCCTGAGGCGTCAGCACTTTAGGCGCGACAACCACCGGTGTTTTTTTAGGTTTGGTGGGTGGTGTGACCTGAGATGCTGGCGTGTTTTCCTCGTTGGTCTCTGATGTATTTTGACTCAAGGGCTGGGTAAGTTGGCATCCGGCTAATAGTAGTGCAATTACCCAGCTGAATTGTACTCGCATGTAAGACAGCCTTTTTAATTCTTGGCTGCTGATAATACTTTCGGGATGAATGGCCTGACAAGCAAGAAAACGTCAAAATTCGTTCTTCCACTCACGTAATGCGGTAAATATTGAGAGTGCATCGGTTTGTGGCGTGCGGTTGGCTACCGACTTCATCACACTTGGTTCTTGTGTTCTCAAAAATGGGTTAATCCATTTTTCGCGGCGCACGGTGCTGGGCAAGGTGGCATAGCCTTGCCCACGCAGGCGAATGACTTCATCGCGATAGATCTGTAATTGTTCATTGTCTGGCTCCACTGCCATCGCAAACGCCACGTTGCTGGCGGTGTATTCATGGGCGCAGTACACCTCGGTTTCTTCGGGCAGCGCGACCAATTTGCTGAGTGAGGTGAACATCTGTTCCATGGTGCCCTCAAACACGCGGCCGCAGCCAGCCGAAAACAGCACATCCCCACAAAAGAGCTTGCCATCGCCAACGTAACCGATGTGGCCGAGTGTGTGACCGGGTAGCCCCAACACCATAAAGCGCTCATCAAACAGCTCGATTTGATCGCCTGCGTCGACTGGGTGGGTCAGAGTGGGAATGGGCTCTTGCGATGGGCCCACCACATCCACGTTTGGGTACTGACGCACCAACTCCGGCACTCCCCCGATGTGGTCGTGATGATGGTGGGTGATCAGAATCGCTTCTAAGGTTAAATCGTGCTGAGACAAGTACGCTAAGACCGGCGCAGCATCGCCCGGATCGACCACGGCACAACGGCGATCGCTATTTTGTATCAGCCAGATGTAATTATCATTAAATGCGGGTATGCTTTTGATATGTAACATGAGTTATCTCCAGTCACCGTGGTGAAGCGAGTTAGCAATGAAACCAGCGCGCAGCGAAAAAAATCTTGAGAAACCCCATTCTTGGTCTCAATTGAAGAACGGCCAATGGGTGAGTGAGTCGATTCAAACTCGGCTCGATGAATGGTGCCCGAAACTCTTCGGTTACCACATGCTAAAACTGGGTGGCCTGAGCTGCGAGCTCGTGAGTTGTAATTGTAATATTCAACACCAAGTTCAACTCGATATCCAGAACCCTTTGCACAACGTGATTGCCGATGCGTACGATTTGCCGTTTCTGGAAAAGAGCATTGATGCGGTGATTGTCGCGCATCAGTTGGACTATTGTAACGATCCGCACAGCATCTTACGGGAAGTCGACCGCGTGCTCATCGACGATGGTTACATTATTTTGACCGGATTTAATCCGCTGAGTTTAACTGGGCTCGCGAGTTTGATGCCGTGGCGCAAGCACAATTTGCCATGGAGTGGGCGAATGTTCACCCCAAACCGCATCAAAGACTGGCTGAGTGTGTTGAATTATCAAGTGATTGAATGCGACCAATACGCGCTGTTTCCGATGCAAAAATATCGCCCGCTGTGGACGTGGCTGGAAAACAGTTTCGGGGATTGCGGCGCGCCGTTTGGCAGCCTGTATTTTATCGTCGCCCGCAAACGCACCTATCCGCTCAAGCCGATTAAACCCCATTGGCGTCTGAAACGACGTTTGTCACCTGTTGGGGTCAACTACCGAGTTAAATCGGATTCGCAATAAAAAAAGAAGTGAGTGAACTCACTTCTCTGGTTGGTAGCCGACGTCGTCTTCGGTTGGATTTTCTGCCGCGCTGCGTGCCAGTTCGTCACACATTTCGTTTTCACGATGGCCAGCATGGCCTTTGACCCAATGCCATTCCACCTGATGACGGGCGGTTTCGGCGTCTAAGGCTTGCCATAAATCGGCATTTTTTACCGGTTTTTTGTCCGCCGTTTTCCAGCCGCGTTTTTTCCAATTGTGGATCCACTGCGTGATGCCTTGGCGCACATATTGACTGTCGGTGGTTAAACTCACGTGGCACGGCTCTTTGAGCGTTTTTAAGGCCACGACGGCCGCCATCATTTCCATGCGGTTGTTTGTGGTCAGGCGATAGCCTTTGGCGAGGGTTTTCTCGACTTGTTTATAGCGCATGACGACGCCATAGCCCCCCGGCCCCGGGTTGCCTAAACAGGAACCATCAGTGAAAATTTCCACCTGTTTCTTCATGATTATTTGATACTATTGGGTTTCGCACACAATTGGCATAGTCTGACACACATATCCTCATGAATACTAGCAACAATTCTGAATACAGTCGCATTGTGGTTCTCGATACCGAAACCACAGGTATGAACCTCGAAGGCGGCCCACACTACGAAGGCCACCGTATCATTGAGATCGGTGCCGTCGAAATCATCAACCGGAAGCTGACTGGGCGTCATTTTCACGTCTACCTCAAGCCAGACCGTGCCATTCAAGACGAAGCGATTGAAGTACACGGGATTACGGATGAATTTCTGGTCGATAAACCGGAATATAAAGATGTGCATGAGGAGTTTTTGGACTTCATTCGCGGCGCTGAATTGGTCGCGCATAACGCGCCCTTCGACGTCGGCTTCATGGATTATGAATTCAGCAAGCTGAGCATTCCGACGGCGAAAACCGATGAACTGTGTAAGGTGACCGATACGTTGGCCATGGCGAAGAAAATCTTCCCGGGCAAACGGAACAATCTCGACGTCTTGTGTGATCGCTACGGCATTGATAACTCGCATCGTACGCTCCACGGGGCATTGCTCGATGCGGAAATTCTGGCGGATGTGTATCTGTTGATGACCGGTGGCCAGACGTCACTGCAATTTTCAGGGAGTTCGCAAGAGAACGGAATGGGAGCGGGGGCAATAAAACGCGTCGCCGAAGGACGAAAAGCGCTAAAGGTTTTGCGCGCAACGGCCGATGAAATACAAGCACACCAGGATCGCCTGGATATCGTAGAAAAAAGTGGCACTTGCCTTTGGCGTCAGTAGGAGAAGCTATGTTGAGGATGGGATTGGCTTTATGGGCATTGCTGCTCAGCGCGAGCGTATTTGCCAGCAATGAGTCAAGTATGTCCTTGTTGGACAATCGGTTCCGCGTCGACCCGACCATCACTCAGATTACGTTCGTCGTCTACCGGGAGAACAACTCTCAACCGGTGGTGCTGGTGCGCCCGGATGGCAAAAAGTATTACGCATGGCGCAGCCCAGACAACGTGCGTTGGTATGAAGAGCCGTCGATGGACATCATTTCCATCGATAACCCGATGCCGGGCCCGTGGCAAGCCGTGGGAAAAGTGTCGCCCAAGAACAACATCAAACTGATTTCGCATTTGCAACTGGCCGCCGATGCGCTGCCAAACCGCCTTTATCAAGGTGAACAACTCAAATACACCGCTCGTTTGACGTCTGACGGTAAGCCGCTGCTGCTGCGTGACTTCCTCGATCGTGTCAACCTGAAGGTGACGTTCACCAAGTACATCGAAAATGAAGACCAATTGGTCAAAGAGGCACGCCCCGTACCCACCGTGATTGGTGAATTTGCCGATGACGGGCAGGGACTGGATGAAAAACCGGGCGATGGTGTGTTTACCGTGGCGCTCCCCATTTCACCCGAGCCGGGGAAATATCGTGTGCGCATTACCTCCGGAAACGGGGTCTTTTTACGCGCGCAAGAGCAAGAAGTGTTGGTGTACCCAAGCCCTATCTCCACCACCTTTATTCAATCCCGGGAAAATGATCAGCCGCACCTGATCGTGTTCAGTGGCGAGCAGGGCATGATTCAACCCGGCTCGATGGCGGCGCACGTTGAACACAGCAATCCGGATAAAGCGGTGATCGTCACACAGGGGCAATCGGATAAAGATGCGCTTAAAGTCTCGTTGACCATTCCGTATTCAGGCAACTTTGGCAATTATGCTTGGCATGGCAAGTTGTATGCGACCGACTTGGCCACCCAGCGTCCGCTCTATTTCCCAATCAAAGAGCACACCTACAGTGTGGTCGGGGACATTGACCTCGAAACCACGCGCCGAATGCAGGAAGAAGAAGCGGCCAAGCAACGTAAGATTGCGCAGGAAAAACTGATCATTCAGATGCGCGAAGAGGCGCGTCAACGCAACATCATGTATATCGCCGTGGGCAATGTGGTGGTGATTGTTCTGGTGTTGGTGGGATGGCTGGTGAGCCGTAAACTGCGTGCCAGCAAAGAAGCCACGCCAGAGATGCAGCTCAACATGCCGAAGAAATAATGGCTTGAGTATTTAGAGATAAAAAGAAAAGGAGGCATTCAGCCTCCTTTTTTTGTTGCTCAGCGGCGCTTATTTACTCGCTGGCTGGCTCGTCTTCTTGCGCGTGGTCACGCGACCTCGACCAGCTTGGGTTGTGACTTTTTTGCTGCTAACTCCTGCGGCGCAAAGTCATCCACATTGATGGTGTATAAGCGGTGCTGCTCGGCTTCGATCAGCAGTTCGGCTTCTTGCTCGGTGATCAGCTTTTGCTCAAGGCCACGTTGTGCCACTTGATCCAATTGCGTGAATGGGCGACGCTCGTTCAGTGCTTTGCATACCTTGTCGAACACCGGTTCTGCTTGCAGAATCACATTCAACGCCAGTTCAATCTTGCCGACCGCGTTATGTGCAGTTGGTTCGAGGTACTGATGACGACCGATGCGTGAGCGGGTCGCACTTGGCGTTTGAATGATCTGCGCCACTTTGCTGTCGAGCTTGTCGTTTGGTGCTTTGCGCACGCGGCCAAAGGGCATGATCAAGACACGCAGGGCTTTGCCGATCACCTTGTTCGGGAAGTTCGCCAAGAACTCATCAATCGCCACTTCGGTCTGTTTCAAGCTGTCTTGCAGCCCCCAGTGCACCAAGGCCAAATCTTCCGCTGGGCGACCATCATTCTCAAAGCGCTTCAGCGTTGCTGAGCTGAGATAAAGTTGGCTTAAAATATCACCCAAACGCGCGGACAGGCGCTCTTTACGTTTCAGGGAACCACCCAGTACAGCCATGGAAATATCGGCCAGCAGGGCAAGGTTTGCACTGTAACGGTTGAGTTGCTGATAGTAACGTTTGGTGGCGTCTTTGGTTGGCGCTGCAGAGCCGAACCCGTCGGTCAGGCCAAACCAGATGCTGCGCACCAAGTTACTCATGGTAAAGCTGACATGGCCAGCCAGCGCGGCGTCAAATTGTTCGACCGCATTGGCGCTGTCTGAATACGCTGCTTCCATCTCTTTCAAGACGTACGGATGGCAGCGAATAGCACCCTGACCAAAGATGATCATGGAGCGGGTCAGAATGTTGGCGCCTTCCACGGTGATCGCGATAGGGGAACCTTGGTAACCTCGCGCAAGGAAGTTCGATGGGCCCAAACAGATGCCTTTGCCGCCGACGATGTCCATTGCATCGATGATTGAACGCTGGCCGCGGTGGGTACAGTGATACTTCACAATCGCAGAAATAACCGATGGTTTTTCGCCAGCATCAATCCCCGCGACGGTGAGGTTGCTCGCTGCATCCATCACGTAAGCGTTCCCTGCAAGGCGCGCCAAAGGTTCTTCAATCCCTTCCATATGGCCAATGGGTTGCTTGAACTGACGACGAATGCGCGCATAAGCGCCCGTTGCCATTGCCGCCGCTTTGATGCCGCCAGTCGAGTTCGATGGCAGAGTAATACCGCGACCCACTGATAAACATTCCACCAGCATGCGCCAACCTTGGCCGGCCATCGATGGACCACCGATGATGAAGTCCAGCGGCACAAATAGATCGTTCGCGCGCGTCGGGCCGTTTTGGAACGGCACGTTCAATGGGAAGTGACGATTGCCGATTTCTACCCCTTTGAGGTGTGTCGGGATCAGAGCACACGTGATGCCAATCTCTTTTTGGTCGCCCAATAGCCCGTCAGGGTCGCGCAGTTTAAAGGCCAAACCAAGAACCGTCGCAACTGGCGCCAGCGTGATGTAGCGTTTGTTCCATGTCAGGCGCATGCCCAGCACTTCTTTGCCTTCCCATTCGCCTTTGCACACGATGCCGTAATCTGGAATCGAGCCCGCATCAGAGCCCGCTTCTGGGCTGGTCAGTGCGAAACATGGAATCTCTTTGCCTTCCGCCAAACGAGGGAGGTAGTAATCTTTCTGATCGTCGGTGCCGTAATGTTGCAGCAGTTCGCCCGGGCCGAGAGAGTTCGGCACGCCGACGGTGGAAGAGAGCACGCCCGATACGCCCGTCAGCTTTTGCAGCACCAGCGATTGCGCGTACGCGGAAAATTCCAAGCCGCCGTACTGCTTCTTAATGATCATGGCGAAGAATTTGTGGTCTTTCAGGTATTGCCACACTTCCGGAGGCAAATCCGCCAATTCGTGAGTCACCTGATAGTCGTTCACCATAGCGCACACTTCGTTCACTGGGCCATCCAGGAACGCTTGTTCTTCGGCAGAAAGTGCGGGTGCTTTGATATGGCTCAGCTGTTGCCAGTCCGGTTTGCCTTTGAACAGTTCGGCTTCCCACCACACGGTGCCAGCATCAAGCGCTTCTTTTTCTGTCTGCGACATCGCAGGCAGTACTTTTTTGAATACCTTTAGTGTCTTACCGCTGATGAGACTTTGACGGATTGACGGGACTGCCAATACCGCGATAGCGGCTAAGTACAGCGCCCAGCTGATGATACCCGCTGGGCCAAACAACGACAGGACCAACATGGTCACGGTCAGTGCGGCTAAGGCAGTCATTAATGAGGTTCTGTGGTACAGGCAGCCGCTTAACACGACCACGAACCCTAAGATTGAGAGCAAGATGTCCATATTTTTATCCTTTGTGCAGACCGGAATTTGGTTTACATATTTGGTGGTCTTACCAGTTAGAGTGTAATCAAAGTATTAATGAAATGTAAAACCTTGCTGTGTTTAAAAAGTGATCTGAATAGAGCAAAAATTCTAATTTGTGCTCTCAACGAGAGTTTTTCCCTTCGATCCGCGTTCGAATCTTGCAAATCTTGGACGCTGACTATCGACAGAGAAAATCGTTTGGGTAAACTCAGGTTAACGAAACTCTCGTTTTCTACGTGAGTTTGTCTGCCAGCAGATTAATAAAGAGAAAAAACCTATGTACCAGGATCTGATTAAAAGTGAATTAACCGAAGCTGCCGACGTTCTGAACAAGTTTCTGAGCGATGATCACAACATCGCGCAAATTGAAGCGGCAGCAAAAGTGATTGCTGACTCGTTCAAGCAGGGCGGTAAAGTACTCTCTTGTGGTAATGGTGGTTCTCACTGTGATGCGATGCATTTCGCCGAAGAGTTAACAGGCCGTTACCGTGAAAACCGTCCGGGCTACCCTGGTATCGCCATTTCTGACCCAAGCCACCTGTCTTGTGTGAGCAACGATTTTGGCTACGATTTCGTCTTCTCTCGTTATGTGGAAGCCGTGGGCGCAAAAGGTGATGTGTTGTTCGGTTTGTCGACCTCGGGGAACTCCGGCAACATCCTGAAAGCGATTGAAGCGGCCAAAGCGAAAGGCATGAAAACCATCGCCCTGACAGGGAAAGACGGTGGTAAAATGGCGGGTCTGGCGGATGTTGAAATTCGAGTGCCTCATTTTGGCTACGCCGACCGCATTCAAGAAATCCACATTAAGATTATCCACATCGTGATTCAGTTGATTGAAAAAGAGATGGCATAATCAAAGTGCCCCGGCATGCAGGCTGGGGCGCGAATGACCGCTACCGTGAATGAAGTGGTTTAAAGAAGGAGTAGTTTAAACCATGTGTGAATTGCTCGGCATGAGCGCCAATGTACCCACCGATATTTGTTTCAGTTTCACTGGCTTGATGCAGCGCGGTGGCCGCACGGGCCCGCATCGTGATGGCTGGGGCATTACCTTTTACGAAGGCAAAGGCTTTCGCACCTTCAAAGATCCAAGTCCAAGCTGCCAATCGAAAATTGCGGAGCTGGTGCAGAATTACCCCATCAAAAGTTGCGCGGTGATCAGCCACATTCGTCAAGCGAATCGTGGGGGCGTCAATTTGGAAAATACCCATCCATTTACTCGTGAATTATGGGGACGTTACTGGACGTTCGCGCACAATGGGCAACTCGCCGATTACCAAGATTTGCCGTCTGGGCGTCATCGCCCGGTGGGTCAGACAGACAGTGAAGCTGCATTCTGCTGGCTGCTGGATGAACTGGAAAAACACTATCCGGATATTCCACAGGACATGGCGGGTGTGTTCGCATTCGTGGCTCGATTGTGCGATCAACTGCGTGAGAAGGGCGTGTTCAACATGCTGCTGTCCGACGGTGAATACGTGATGAGCTATTGCACCAATCATCTCTATTGGATCACACGTCGCGCGCCGTTTGGTCATGCCACCTTGCTCGATGAAGACGTCGAGATTAACTTTCAGGAAGAAACCACGCCCAATGATGTGGTGTCGGTGATTGCGACTCAGCCGCTGACGGGCAACGAAGTGTGGCAGAAGATGAAACCAGGAGAATATAACCTGTTTCATTTTGGGGAGCTGATCGACAGTAACGTGGGGATGCTCAGCGACGTCGCGTATGTGGCTGGTCGCCCTGGCGATCAGTCGCCGAAATCGCCGCTGGAATAGACGCGTTAAGCAATCAAACGGACATAAAAAAGGGTTGATCCACGATCAACCCTTTTTCTTTTTTCAACCGAGTGGTTAGCGACCTTACTCGTCGGCGTAACCATGCATGCCGAGCGGTTGCCCGTCTAAGAAGGCTTTGCCTTCTTTCATCTCAAGGCGACCTTCGACGAACCATTGTGTGACCAACGGGTAAATGCGGTACTCTTGTGATTGCACACGCTTGGTCAGTGTTTCGACCGTGTCTTCATCAAAAATAGGCACGCGCGCTTGCAGAATGACCGGGCCACCATCGAGTTGCTCGGTGACGAAGTGAACACTGGTGCCATGCTCTTCGTCACCGGCGTGAATCGCACGTTGGTACGTGTTCAGGCCCGGATATTTCGGGAGCAATGACGGGTGCAGGTTAATCATACGGCCAAGGTAATGGCGTACAAATTCGTTGCTCAGAATACGCATGTAACCGGCAAGGACAATCAGGTCCGGCTGATATTCATCGATCTGTTGCATCAACGCGTAATCAAAAGCATCACGAGTCTCAAACGCTTTTGGATCGATAAAGATGGCAGCCGCCCCTGCTTTTTTAGCTCGTTCTAAGCCATAAGCAGTTGCTTTGTTTGAAAAAACAGCCGTTACTTTGCCATCGCGAATACTTGTTTCACAAGCATCGATGATCGCTTGTAAATTGGAACCATTTCCTGAAACTAAAACAACAATACTCTTCATGGATTATTTGATCTCTACTTGTTCTTCATGGTCCTGAGCTGTTGCGATTTCACCGATCACCCATGCGTTTTCGCCTTCTTGTTTCAAAAGCGCTACCGCTGCTTGTGCTTGATCTTTTGGCAGCGCAATCACAAGGCCAACACCACAGTTGAATGTACGGTACATTTCGTGTGTGTTGACGTTGCCTTTCTCTTGCAGCCATTGGAAGATCACCGGCCATTCCCAGCTGCTACCGTCGATTACAGCTTTGGTGCCTTGTGGCAGAACGCGAGGGATGTTTTCCCAGAAGCCACCGCCAGTGATGTGAGAAATCGCATGAATGTCATGCTCAGCAATCAGTTTTAAACCTGATTGGATGTAAATTTTGGTTGGTTGCAGAAGGTGTTCACCGATGGTTTTCCCTTCCAGCATTTCGTTTTTATCTGCGCCCGATACTTCTAGAATCTTACGAACCAGAGAGTAACCGTTGGAGTGTGGACCGCTTGAACCGACGGCGATCAGTGCATCACCCGCAGCCACTTTGCTGCCGTCGATGATGTCTTCTTTTTCGACCACGCCGACACAGAAACCGGCCACGTCGTAATCTTCACCTTCGTACATGCCCGGCATTTCAGCGGTTTCGCCGCCAATCAGCGCACAGCCGGCTTGCACACAGCCGTCAGCGATGCCAGATACTACATCTGCTGCCGTGTCTACGTCCAGTTTGCCAGTGGCGTAGTAGTCAAGGAAGAACAATGGTTCTGCACCTTGAACGATCAAATCGTTCACACACATCGCGACCAAGTCGATACCGATGGTGTCGTGCTTTTTCATATCCAAAGCAAGACGCAGTTTCGTGCCCACACCGTCTGTACCAGAAACCAGTACAGGCTGTTTGTATTTTGTTGGGAGTTCACACAATGCACCAAAGCCACCAATGCCACCCATTACTTCAGGGCGACGAGTACGCTTTACTGCACCTTTAATTCGTTCAACAAGCGCATTGCCTGCATCGATATCTACGCCTGCATCTTTGTAGCTAAGAGAAGTGTTGTTGCCGCTCACGGGGAAAGTCCTCGATCTAGTTGGATATGAAAACGGCGCTATTCTACAGGGCTTAAATCAAAAAGGAAAACGTTTGCGTCAGTTTTTTTGCACTCTTTTTTAGCGCAAAAGCCTTGACTGAACGTTTGCGTTTTACTTCCGTCGATGGCGTTCATTTGAGCGGGTGGCGCGTTTTGTTTGACGATGCCAACGTGCTACATATTGACGAGGCAAGGCCATGACGACATTGACCCGCTAAAAAACATGGAGAAACGTCAACATGCCTAGTAAATCAGTGTATAATCCGAAGGTTTGTTTAAATTATGCCGGAGATGGAAATGAAAGTTGTTGAAGTTAAGCACCCTCTAGTGAAACATAAAATTGGCCTGATGCGAGAAGGTGATATCAGCACAAAACGTTTTCGTGAGCTAGCGACCGAAGTCGGTAGCCTGTTGACTTATGAAGCGACTGCGGACTTTGAAACAGAGAAAGTCACCATCGAAGGTTGGAATGGTCCGGTTGAAGTTGACCAGATCAAAGGGAAGAAAGTGACTGTGGTGCCGATTCTTCGTGCGGGTTTAGGCATGATGGACGGCGTTCTGGAGCACATTCCAAGTGCGCGCATCAGTGTGGTGGGGATCTACCGTGATGAAGAAACCTTGGAACCTGTTCCTTACTTCAACAAGCTTGCATCAAACATTGAAGAGCGTATCGCGCTGGTGGTTGACCCAATGCTAGCCACAGGTGGTTCTATGATTGCGACCATCGATCTGCTGAAAGAGAAAGGCTGTAACCAATTTAAGATTTTGGTTCTCGTTGCGGCTCCAGAAGGGATTGAAGCGCTGGAAAAAGCCCACCCAGACGTTGAACTATACACGGCAGCTATCGATAAGAAACTGAACGACAAAGGTTACATCGTTCCGGGTCTTGGCGATGCAGGTGACAAAATCTTCGGTACGAAGTAAGCCACGAATACTTCGCGAAACAGATCAAAAAGGGAGCCTGCGCTCCCTTTTTCTTTATCTGCAATTTATTTTTTCAGACGCAACGTGCCACCTTGGCGTGCTGCGGCAGGTTTGCCGGCGGACGCGGGTTTACCTGAGTGATGGAAACCTGTGCTTTTCGGTTTGCGATCCGCTCGGTTGTCGGCTCGGCTGCTGTCTGGGCGTTCCGAGCGTGTTTTGCCTTTTTTCGAATTTGGCGCGTGACGAAACTCATCGGCATTGTGGCCGCGGAACGTTTTCGGATTGCGGCGCGCTTTCGACGGCTGGTTTTCTTCACGGCTATCAAACAGCTTGGCATCGGTCGCTTTGCGAATGCGTTGGCCTTGGCTATCCACGCGTGATGCCTCTTCTGTGCCGCTGGATGCTTCACACATCGCCAGAATTTCAGCCACTTCCGCCTCGGTCAGGTAGCGCCATTTACCGTTTGGAATGCCATCGAGCGAAATGTTCATGATGCGCACTCGACGCAGTTTGAAGACCTCATAACCCAGCGCTTCACACATACGGCGAATCTGACGGTTGAGTCCCTGAGTGAGTACAATTCGAAATGAGAATTTGGTTTCTTGTGTCACTTTACATGGCAAGGTGACCGTATCAAGAATTCGCACGCCAGATGACATCTGTTTGATGAAATCGGCTGTGATCGCTTTGTCCACACGCACCACATACTCTTTTTCATGGTTGTTGCCAGCGCGCAGGATCTTGTTGACGATGTCGCCATCATTGGTCAGAAAAATCAAACCATCGGATGGTTTATCCAAGCGGCCAATAGGGAAAATCCGTTTGTGGTGACCAATGAAGTCGACGATGTTCCCCGGAACGTCACGTTCAGTCGTACAGGTAATGCCGGTCGGTTTATTGAGCGCAATGTATACGGGTTTTTCTTTGCTGCGCAGCGGCTTGTCGTCAATGCACACCTCGTCGTCATCGCTGACTTTGGTGCCCATTTCTGGCAGTTGGCCATTGATGGTGACACGGCCTTGTTCAATCAATTTGTCTGCTTCGCGGCGAGAACAAAAGCCAGTTTCACTGATGTATTTGTTCAAACGTTTTTCGGTTGGTGTCGACATAGGATCTCCTGACGTTTCACAACGGAATGGTTAATTTATCAACAGCAATGCTGTCAAAAGAGCGGCATTGTACCAGCTCACAGGCTTCAGCCAAGTCGTTTCTGATGACGTTCGCGGTTTTCACTTTTCTTGTCGACGCTTTTTTTCAGCAAAACGTATACGGCGCCGCTGCCGCCATGAAAGCGTTGCGCGCTGTGAGCACATTGCACATCCTGAATCTGGCTCAGCCAATGGGCGACAAAACTTTTCATTAATGCTGGTGGGGTCGACCGTTCACCGCGGCCATGCACGATGACGACGGTGCGAATGTCCAAGCGCATGCACTGTTTTAAGAAAGAGACCACCTCATCGCGGCCTTCTTTCAGGGTTTTACGGTGTAGATCCAAACGGGCTTGAATGGGGTATTTCCCCAAACGCAGTTTGCGATACACACCGTCCTGCACGCCGTCGCGTTTGAATTCAATCAAATCGTCCGGTTTGATCATCGGGGCGTGATCAATCGAAAGAAAATCGGGGTCGCCATCGGAGAGGCTAACTGCCGCTTCGCGTTTGGCCAGTTGAGCATCGCTGACGGTGTGGTGTTTCTTGAGTTCGGCCGTGTCGTTTTTAAGCGGTTTGACATCGCCCATCATCTGCTGAAACAGCTCGAAATCATCCTGAGACATAATGGCATCTCGAAATCAGTGTGGAATGCGGGAATTATACCAACCGAATGGGCAATATGATCAATTGCAGGCAATAAAAAACCGGAGTAGACAAGCAATCTACTCCGGTGCATAGCGTCACTCTATTGTTCAATAGAGGCTAAGCGATCTAGTGAGGAGATTTGTCGTTCATGACTTTGTAGACGAAGAAACCGCCGTAAAACAGCATCAGACCTAAAGCGCCAAAAATTACTATCATGGAAGATAGTCCCACAGCATTACCAAATAGGAGATCCAGCCAAAAGTCCATGTTTCCTCCAAAGCGTTCGAAGACAGGGCTAAGGTAAAAGCTGCAAAGCATCGCGACACTGATCTGGATCAATTGTGTTTCATAGGTTGCTAAAATGTTTACATGGTTGTGTATTTAGTCACATTTTTTACGGGGTTGATTGAGTTTTAGGCGAACGAGCAGTGTTTCGAAAAAATTTCATGGAAAGGACTTGCGTCACGAAACAGAATCCGTAATATACCCAGCGTTCTCGGTGAATAGCGCAGTTTGGTAGCGCATCTGGTTTGGGACCAGAGGGTCGGGGGTTCGAATCCCTCTTCACCGACCATATTTAAGGCCTCAGCAGCAATGCTGGGGCTTTTTCGTATTTGGCGTTTCCGTTTGGCGGGGCAGCGACTTGGATCGTGGTCTGGAGCGCCAGTCCGATCAAATCCCGCTTCACCGACCCTATTGAAAGCCTTAGCAGCAATGCTGGGGCTTTTTCGTTTCTGGCGTTTCCGTTTGGCGGGGCAGCGTCTTGGGTCGTGGGCTGGAGCGCCAGTCCGATCGAATCCCGCTTCACCGACCCTATTGAAAGCCTCAGCAGTAATGCTGGGGCTTTTTCGTATTTGGTGTTTATTCTTGTACCAAACCCGCAGCGTGTACCGAGGATTTGGTGGTGGAACTGTTAGTAGAACTGACAACCAGCCTTGGTCGATTGGTTGAGGCGGGTGACGGTAAAGCCGTTTTGACTCAATAATGCCAGCACATTGTCGTGACCGATAAGATGCAGCGCGCCCACCACCATCAAGTATTGGCCTTGGGGATTGGGTAGAAAGTTACCGGACGTGAGTTTGTTCACCCAATCGTGATTGCGGTTGGTCACGAGAGTGCTTTCCAATTCACTCGAAAATTCATTCAGTTTCATCATATTTTCTAGGTTGGCTTGATCTCCAGCCACCCAGCTATCAATCATGCAGCGCGTCATGGCGTCGCTTTTTTCCCAATCGTCGATGAGTGCTGTCAGCATCTCTTTGCCCGCATCGGGCTGACGCGTGAGCGCATCAATTTGAAACTGCACCGTTTCCAGTGGCAGCACGGCGATGTCATTGGCGGTGGCTTTGGTCATCAGACTAAGATCAACCCCTTCTCCCGGATGAAACCCAAGTTGAAGCAACTGACGAAACTGAATCGATAGTGCTGATTGCCATGGCGGCGCTTGGCGCAGGGTGGGAGGGGTGAGTTCGAGATCGTGGGCAATTTGGTCCAGCATGAACAATTGCTCTTTCGTCAAAACTTGTTCGCTGCTCGGTTGGTTATGTGGGTACACAAGGTCCTGATTCTTTCTGACATCGGCTTCAATGATCAAGCCATCAGCCTGATTGAGTGCCTGATAAATGGGGGTTGGCAGTGGATACATCGACGGTGCCCCGACGTGAATCGAGCCGAGTAACGTGATGGTTAACGAGCCCTTGGTCGCTTGCCAATATAGAGGCTCGGCATGTAGGGCGGGAGCGAACAGCCAGAGAACACAGAAAACCCAGCGGGAGATGCGATGCATGTATCATCCTTTTCGTTGCGAAACGTCGACGTTAAATACGTTGCTTTCCCTGCATTTAAACAGATTTGACAAATAAAACCATTTGATGCGCTTCACAGATTTCTTTTTGAGTTTCTGTTGCGGGGGCGATTGTTTGTCAAAACGGTGTGATTGAACTCACTGAAATGCACGGGAAGCTGTGAGTTTTGTCGCGATATTCTCGTCAATTTAGAAATGTTGATTTTGACGTTGTTTTTAAGTGTTTGATATTTAAGTTTTTATATTTATCTATAAATCTAAAACTTGAACAGGATCACTGCCGTTAATGAATAATTTTACGCTGAAAAATAACTCGCGTTATGGTGGCGGTGTTCATTAAGTAGGGCCATTGGCCGATGTCGTTTTGAGAAAGGAAATAGAGCACCCGGATTGGTTTCTTATCGGCTGTGCGTTTCGTTTCGAGAAAGTAAGGTAAGTTATCATGTTGAAGAAAAGTATAATTGCGGGTGCGGTTGTTGCCACGTTAGCAGGATGTTCAATGACGAATTCGTCGACTCAGTCGGTTGTGAATTCACTCGCGAACAATTTAGATATTCACTACACCGTTCTGACGAACCATGGCGCCGATGATGGCCTTGGTTGTCAGGAGCTGGGCGCGGAATGGGCGTCGTGTAACAAAGTCAATATGACGCTGGTGAACCAAGGTCAAGCCATCGATTCCAAAGATTGGGCGATCTACTTCCACAGCATTCGCATGATTCTGGATGTGGGTAATGATCAGTTCAAAATCACTCGCCTGACGGGTGACCTACACAAACTTGAACCGACTGACAAATTTGACGGCTTCGCAGCAAACGAAACCGTGGTGGTTCCGCTGATTGGCGAATTCTGGCAACTGTTTGAAACCGACTTCATTCCGGGCGCGTTTGTGACGGCGCCGAACGCTGAACCGAAGCGTATTGTATCCCTTGATACCGAAGACGTGGCTCAGTTTGTTCGTGGCCTTGAAGGCGACAACTTGAAACGTACGCCGGACGACAACAATATTTTCGCAACTGCAGCGACTCGTTTTGCGAAAAACCAAGATGTGACGCTACAAGACGTGTCGTCTGCGTTGATCCCAACACCAACACACATCACGGCGCAAACGGGCGTGGTGTCAATTGCGCAAGGCATTGCTTGGAACAGCCAAGTGCTGGATTCGGCACAAAATGCGGCACTGGCCGAGCGCGCAAGCCTGCTGGGCGTGAATCTCAACGGTTCGCTGGCGACAGACGTTCGCATTGAACCGACTGCGTTTAGTGGCGACATGGCGAAATCGGGCGCTTACACGCTGCAAGTGACAGCCAATGGCATCACCATTCGTGCCTTCGATGAAGCGGGCGCGTTCTACGCGATGCAATCGGTTCTGGGTTTGGTGGATATCGCCAACGCGGATCACCTGCCGCTCGTGACGGTGGAAGATGCACCGCGCTTTGACTACCGTGGCATCATGGTCGACGTGGCACGTAACTTCCATTCCAAGCAAGCGATTCTGGCAACACTGGATCAAATGGCCGCGTACAAGATGAACAAACTGCATCTTCACCTGACGGATGATGAAGGTTGGCGTCTTGAAATTCCGGGTCTACCAGAGCTGACCGACATCGGTTCACAGCGTTGTCTGGATCTGACGGAAACCACCTGTTTGCTGCCACAACTGGGTTCGGGTCCAGACACCAATAACTTCGGTTCGGGTTACTTCAGCAAAGCGGATTACGTGGAAATTTTGAAATACGCGAAAGCGCGTCATATTGAAGTGATTCCAGAAATTGACATGCCAGCGCACGCACGCGCGGCGGTGGTCTCGATGGAAGCGCGTTACCAACGTCTGATGAATGAAGGTAACGAAGTGGCGGCGAATGAATACCGCCTGATGGATCCAAACGACACGTCGAACGTCACCACGGTGCAGTTCTACAACCGTCAAAGCTTCATCAACCCATGTCTGGACTCTTCTGAGCGCTTTGTAGACAAAGTGATCGCTGAAGTGGCGGCCATGCACAAAGAAGCGGGCACACCGTTGACCACGTGGCATTTTGGTGGTGATGAAGCGAAAAACATCAAGCTGGCTGCGGGTTACCAAGACATCAACACTGCGGAACCGGTGAGCTGGAAAGGTTCGATTGACCTGTCACAACAAGACAAGCCATTTGCGAAATCACCGCAGTGTCAGGCGCTGATTGCCAGCGGTGAAGTGAGCGACTTTGCTCACCTACCAAGCCACTTTGCAGAGCAAGTGTCGAAGCAAGTGAAGAACCATGGCATTCCGCACTTCCAAGCATGGCAAGATGGCTTGAAGTACAGCGACAGTGCGCAGTCATTCGCAACTGAATCGACGCGCGTGAACTTCTGGGATGTTCTGTACTGGGGCGGCACTTCCTCTGCGTATGAATTTGCGCAGAAAGGCTACGATGTGATTGTCTCTAACCCAGACTACGTCTACATGGACATGCCATACGAAGTGGATCCGAAAGAGAGCGGTTACTACTGGGCAACACGTGCAACGGATACCCGTAAGATGTTTGGTTTTGCGCCAGAAAACTTGCCTCAGAACGCAGAAACTTCGGTTGACCGTGATGGCAACGGCTTCACCGGCAAAGGTGAATTCAACGGCAAACCGTTCTTGGGCCTGTCAGCGCAACTGTGGTCTGAAGTGGTCCGTACTGACGAGCAATATGAGTACATGGTGTTCCCACGCGTTCTTGCTGCCGCAGAGCGTGCATGGCACCGCGCTTCATGGGAGAACGACTACAAAGTGGGCGTGGAATACTCTCAAGAGACACAATTGGTGAATCAGAGTGCGTTGAACGCGGACTGGAACCGTTTTGCGAACGTTCTGGGCCAACGTGAACTGGCGAAGATGGAAAAAGCCGGCATTGATTACCGTCTACCAGTACCGGGTGCCACCATCGAGAACGGACATTTAGCGATGAACGTTCAATTCCCTGGTGTGACCCTGCAGTACTCGCTGGATGGTGAGCAGTGGCTGAACTACGATGCTGCGAACGCGCCAGAAGTGACGGGCACGGTTTGGATTCGTTCTCTGTCGGCAAGCGGTGAACGTGCAAGCCGCGTGACCACACTGAACTAATTCGGTATTGAATATGCAAAGGCCTCCCATTGGGAGGCCTTTTTCATTGGCACGGCAAAACGATTACTGATTGCCAGGGTGCTGACGGTACTGAAAGACCTGACCTTTGTCATTCAACGCATACACCACATACGCATCTTTTTGATCGCCATATTCCATGCCCGGCGAACCCATCGGCATGCCGGGGACCGCTAAGCCAATGGCGTTTTTCGGTGGATTGGCGAGAAACGCTTTAATATCGTCGGCCGGAATGTGGCCTTCAAACACATAACCGTTGATTTCAGCGGTATGACACGAGGCCAATTCCGGGGTGATGCCCAGCTTCTGCTTGATGCTGTTCATGTCGTCATGCAGCACTTCTTTTATGGTAAACCCTTGCGCTTGCATGTGTTTACCCCATTCGCCGCAGCAACCGCAATAGGGGGATTTGTGGTTAATCACATCGGTCGCCAGTGCTTGCCCTGACATAAGGGCAAGCAGCACTAGGCTGAGAGATGATGTCTTCATAATAAGCCTCTTCATTTCGCGGAATAGGTGAAGCAACGCCAACGTATCGCTCATCCAATATATTGGTCATGCAATACATCGGTCATCTAATACATTGGCGTGTTCGGTCAACTTTAGGAGTGAAAACGTGTTTTCACCAAACGCAGTCGGTTGGCATTGCTGACCACGGTAATCGATGACAGCGCCATCGCCGCTCCCGCAACCACCGGACTGAGTAAGAATCCAAACGCTGGGTAGAGCACGCCAGCGGCAATTGGAATGCCTAACGTATTGTAAATAAAGGCACCCAACAGATTCTGTTTCATGTTTTTCACGGTTGCTTTCGACAACTCAATCGCGCTGACGACGGCAAGCGGCGAAGAGTTGAGTAGCGTCATCTGCGCGCTTTCAATCGCCACATCACTGCCGCTGCCCATGGCAATGCCAATGTCGGCTTGTGCCAGCGCGGGTGCATCGTTGATGCCATCACCGATCATCGCCACGCGGCGCCCTTGGCTTTGCAAGGTGTCAATATGTTGCGCTTTTTCATCGGGCAGCACTTGCGCGATGACCTGTTGAATGCCCAACTGTTTGGCGATTGCATCGGCGACGCTTTGGTGGTCGCCGGTGAGCATCACGGTGCGAATCCCCGAGTCATTCAATGCCTGTACGGCTTGAATGGCGCTCTCTTTTACGGGATCGGCAATGCCAATCAAGCCGATCAGGCGTCCATCACGGGCGACAGCAACCGGTGTCCATGCTTGCGCGGCAAAGCGTTGCATGTCGGTTTCCGCCCCTTGCAGATTAATGCCAAGATGCGTGATGTGATCCAGCGAACCAATTTGAATGACATGCTCTAAATAGTGCGCTTGCAGCCCTTTGCCGCGCAGGTTTTCGAACTGGGTGACCGCAACTGGTGCGATCGACAATTCACGGGCATGCTGAATGATGGCTTTGGCCAGTGGGTGCTCGGAGTGTTGCTCCAGCGCCACAGTCAGGCTCAGTAGTTCCGCTTCATCAATGCCATAGGTGACCACTTGCTGCACGACGGGCTTGCCTTCGGTCAGGGTGCCGGTTTTATCAAACACAACGGTGTCAATTTTGCTCGCGGTTTGCAGCACGTTCGCATCACGAATCAAAATGCCCATTTCTGCGGCTTTGCCCACCCCGACGGTGACGGATAATGGCGTTGCTAAACCCAGCGCACAAGGGCAGGCGATGATCAACACGGTGGTGGCAATGACCAGCATATAGCTTGCTTTCGGATCCGGGCCAACCCAGAACCATACGGCGGCAGCAATGATGGCGATTGCAACCACGGTGGGCACGAAAACGGCGGAAATTTGGTCGGCCATTTTGGCAATCGCCGGTTTGCTGCTTTGCGCTTGACGCACCATTTGAATAATACGCGCCAACATGGTTTGAGAGCCAATGCCGGTTGCTTCAATCAATAGGCTGCCATCTTGGTTGATGGTGCCCGCCGACACGGAATCGCCGGGCGCTTTGTGTACCGGAATCGGTTCGCCGGTCAGCATCGATTCATCGACGTACGACTCACCCTGCAGTACGTTGCCATCGACGGGCGATTTCTCGCCGGGTTTGACTCTTAACCGCATCCCCTGCGTGATTTGCGCCACCGCGATGATTTGATCGCCATCGTCAGTAACCTGTGTGGCGTGTTGGGGTTGCAGGTTGATCAACGCTTGCAGCGATTGTGTGGTTCGCGCTTTGGCTTTGGCTTCAATGTAATGGCCAAGCGAAATCAAACCGATGATCATCGCAGACGCTTCGAAGTAAACATGACGCGCTGCGTCTGGGAACCAAGCGGGGAACACCACCACCAGCATGGAATAGAACCACGCGGCACCGGTGCCAAGGGCCACCAAGGTATCCATGGTGGCGCGGCCGTGAGTGAGCGCTTGCCAAGCGTTGGCAAAGAAGCTGCGCCCTGCGGTGGCGAGTAAGATCAGACACAGCACACCGATGGCGCCCCAAGCGATTTGATCGCTGGTGGCACGAATCATCATGTTGCCGCCAAACACACCCCAAGCCATCAATGGGACACCCAGAATCAGGCCCATGAGGGCGCTGCGTTTGTGCTCTTTTTGCACCTGTTCGAGCTGCGCTTGTTGTTTTTGTTGCTGCTCGGCTGGGTCATCGACCGGCTCGGCCTGATACCCAGCGTGTTTGACCGCCTTGACCAGCTCGGCATTTACGGCATGGTCAGCCATGACCCATGCACTTTGTTCGGCCAAATTGACTTGGGCTTTGCGCACGCCCGCCACAGAGCGGAGCGCTTTTTCGACCGAAGAGACACAGCTGGCGCAGGTCATGCCTTTGATCAGTAAGTGCGTACTCACTTGAGCCTCATCGACCGCTGGCGCAGCGGTTTCTGTGGTCGATGAAGGAATGGTTGATGACGCAATGCTCGGTGCTGGAATGGTCGGTGCAGGTGCTTCGTCGGCGAATGGCTTAGCGGCGTCTGGCATTTCAACCTCGCTCTGAAGCGGGGCATCGCTGTGCAGCGTGGCCTGATAACCGACTTCGACCACTTGCGCGATGATGGCATCGGCACTGAGTGAGGTGCGTAGCGACAGCGTGGTTTTGCTGACGGACAGACGCGCAATCTGCGCCGACTGTGCCAGATGTTGGGTCAGTTTGTTGACGCAACCGCCGCAGCTCAGCCCTTGCAAATCAAATTGCAGCAATTGACCGGCTTCATAACCTAAGGATTCAACACTATCGAGCACGCTATCGAGTGGCGCATCTACGTCAAATTCGATAAAAGTGGGGGACAGGTCTTGAATCTCAACCGTAAAGTCCGCGTTGAGTTGGCGCTCGAGTTTACGCGCGCAGCCCATGCAATGTAACCCGGACAAAGGTAAAGCAAAGTGGCTCATGTATCTTTCCTCCAAGACGTTATGTTCGCAAGGATAAACCTTCCCCTTGCGGCAAGGTCAAGCCTTCTGCGGCGATTACAGAATTTCTTGCTATGCCTTGCCGGAAAAGGTGGGGGGAATATGTGGAATCAACGTTGTGATATGGGAGAAGTGGGTGCTAGAATACTGCCCAAAATTTCGCTCATGCTGAACTCTCGGCAGACGTTTCTGATAAAGGTAAATCATAATGACGGTTAAAACTCGTTTTGCTCCTAGCCCAACTGGCTATCTTCACGTAGGCGGCGCTCGTACCGCACTGTACTCATGGCTGTATGCGAAAAGCCAGGGCGGTGAATTTGTACTACGTATCGAAGACACTGACCTAGAGCGTTCAACTCAGGCTGCAGTGGATGCCATCCTGGAAGGGATGACTTGGCTGGGTCTGGACTGGGATGAAGGTCCTTACTACCAAACAAAACGTTTTGATCGTTATAACGAAGTGGTGGAACAGTTGCTGGCGGAAGACAAAGCCTACAAATGTTACGCACCAAAAGACCTGCTAGACGAAATTCGTGCTGAGCAGGAAGCGAACAAAGAGATGCCTCGCTACGATGCGGATCATCCAAAAATTAAAGCGGTCAACGAAGCGGCAAAAGAGGGTGACCCTTGCTGTATCCGTTTCCGCAATCCAAAAGAAGGCAGCGTGGTTTTTGATGACCAAATTCGTGGCCGCATCGAGATCCGCAACGACCAAATGGATGATCTGATCATTCGTCGTACCGACGGTTCACCAACCTACAACTTCTGTGTGGTGGTGGATGACGTGGATATGGGCATCACTCACGTGATCCGTGGTGAAGACCACATCAACAACACGCCACGCCAAATCAACATCTACAAAGCGATGGGCGCAACCATTCCAACGTTCGCACACTGCGCTATGATTCTAGGTGACGATGGTGCGAAACTGTCTAAACGCCACGGCGCCGTGTCCGTTATGCAATACCGCGATGAAGGTTACCTGCCAGAAGCGCTGATCAACTACTTGGTTCGTCTGGGTTGGGGTCATGGCGATCAGGAAATCTTCTCTCGCGAAGAGATGATTGAACTGTTCAGCCTGAACGCGATTTCAAAATCAGCGTCTGCATTCAACACCGACAAACTGTTGTGGCTGAACAACCACTACATCAAAACGTCTGAACCTGAGTACGTTGCGAAACACCTGGAATGGCATTTTGACCATCAAGGCATCAACAAAGCGAATGGCCCAGCGCTGGCTGACATCGTGAAGCTGGTGGGTGAGCGTTGTCATACGCTGGTTGAACTGGCGCAACAGTCTCGCTACTTCTACGAAGACTTTACTGAGTTCGATGCAGATGCGGCGAAGAAACACCTACGCGGTGTGGCCAAAGAGCCATTGGCGTTGGCTCTGAGCAAAATCGAAGCTCTGACAGAGTGGAACACTGAAGCGCTGCATCAAGTGATTGCAGACGTGTGTGCTGAGCTTGAAATCGGCATGGGCAAAATCGGTATGCCACTGCGCGTTGCTGTGACTGGCGGTGGTCAATCACCATCGGTTGATGCCGTGATGAACCTGATTGGCAAAGATCGTGTGATTGCGCGTATTCAGATGGCACTAGCGTTTATCGAAGCGCGCGAAGCAAACGCGCAATAATCGTTTCGAACTGAACAGAAAAGCCGCAACGTGAATGTTGCGGCTTTTTTTTATCCAAATGACTCATATATCAACGAATTGTAGCCAGTGTTTTGACGAAATTTCGCAGTTACGTGACAAAAGATTAACAGTGTAGATGTGAAACTTTTTGCTTCATTCATTATAGTTATCCATGGTGGCCTGAATTCATATCGGGCACGTGGACACCAGACGCCATAAGGCGTTGCGTTGTTCACACACCATACAATCACAATAATGATCGGAAGGAAGTTTTATGAAAAAGTTAGCCGCTATGGTTTCAGCATCGTTGCTGGTTGCCTCGTCTGTAGCAATGGCCGATGTGTACGTTGGTGCAAAAGTGGGGAAAACCTGGCTGGATGATGCCTGTAACAACACCGAGTCGTGCGATTTAGACGGCACAACCGCGGGTGCGCTGTTGGGCTACAATTTCAACGATTGGTTGGCTCTGGAAGGGGGCTACGATTACCTAGGCAAGTTCAATGGTGCGGGTTTGGACCGTGACACGATTCAGGCGTATACATTGGCTCCGAAGCTCAGCTATGCATTGACTGAACAGTGGGACCTTTACGGGAAAGTGGGTGCTGCGCGTGTTCGTTACGGTGATGCATCGGATTACTCATACCTTGGTGCGGCAGGCGTGGAATACGCAGCGACCCGCAATCTGGGTGTGCGTGTTGAGTACCAATACCTGAGCGATATGAACAATGATGTGGTTCGTGCCAAAGCGCACACCACCACGTTGGGTTTGGTGTACCGTTTTGGCGGCAACGATAACCAACCGGCCCCTGTGATGGCGGAAGAGCAACCTGTGGCTGAGCCACAACCGGTTGTGGAACAAGCGCCAGTGCAGGAACCCGTCGCTGCGGCGCCGAAAATGGTGACCAAAACGGTGGCGTTCCAAAAACTCGACAGCAAGAGCTTTGCTCACAACAGCGCGAAAATGAGTGAGGAAGGCAAAGCTCAGCTAGGCGATCTGGTCGCGTTTTTGAATGAGCATCCGCAAGCGAATGTTGAAATCACGGGTCACACCGATTCGACTGGTGCGGAAGCGTACAACCAGAAACTGTCTGAGAAGCGTGCGCAAGGCGTGTCGGATGCGCTGCAAGAACAAGGCATTGATGCTGCGCGTATTACCGCCAAAGGCGAAGGGGAAAGCAACCCAATCGCATCTAATGCGACAGCGGCTGGCCGTGAACAAAACCGCCGTGTTGAGATTGTGATCCCTTCGTTTGAGTACCAAGTCGAAGAGTAATGACAACCTCATGACAAAGCCCACCAAATGGTGGGCTTTTTTGTGTTTGATACTTGGCGCTATTTACATTTGATGTGGAGAGGGTTATTTCAAATCGATGCTGTTGAGTCGGCCCATGTAAATCAGAATATCCAGGCAATCTTTGTGCGCATCCAACAGAGCCTTTTTGGTTTTGGAGTATGCCGCGAGTTTGCCGTGTTTGTTGATGGAACACACCACACTTTTAAAGGTGCAATGTCCTTTCTCATCGTAATTACGCCAAGCGGCAATGTAGCAGGCGTCCCGGCAATCGGGGTTGTCCAGCGTGGGTCTGGGTTTGTAGATGATCTTCGGCTCTAAGCTGTGTGGCAAACGTGTCATCAGGTACGGATCTTTTAAAATCCGTCGCCAGTGGCGTCCCCACATTTCCCGTCCCAGTTCATTGCGCAGTTTAATGGCTTTCTTTAACCCTTTGCGCTCACCGATACGGATGTAGCCGACCGACCGATGCAGCACTTTGTCATCGGGTGTATGAATATGGATCTTATAGGCCGTTTTGGCTTTCGAGATAAAGCGGTGACCAGTATTGGTTTCCAGGTTACTCTTTGTCATACATGTGGCTATAGATAATTTTGTTAATAGTAATAGTAGAAGAAAATCGTAAGAATAGTAGCCACAGATTAGAGGATTCATGGAAGCCAACATCAGAAGCATGTCAGATTTGTGCGAAACTTAAGCCGGGAAAGGCTCGAGAAGCGAATGAAGGTGATGCAACGGGTGGCTTTAAATTGCAGGTGAGAACCCGTTGACGGGCGGCACACCGTGCTGATTTGGTAACGCGATGCTGGGTGATAAAAAAGCCCTGATGAACGTAGATTCATCAGGGCTTAATATTTGGCGCTCCCGACAGGATTCGAACCTGAGACCTGCCCCTTAGGAGGGGGCCGCGCTATCCAGCTGTGCCACGGGAGCTGAGATGCTTATCTTACCTAATTCTTTGAATAAGTTAATCGCTTGCAGCCCTCACTAGAGCTGTTTGTGCATTACGTCGCCAATTTGAATGCTTGAAGCCAGTTCTGGTTGGTCAACGGTTAGCTCGGCATCGCTCTCGTACACGCGGGTCACGGTGAGCGTGATGTCACTTTGGCTGACTTTATTGCGTGGCAAGCCGCGTTGATCGATAAAGGCGCCTGTGTGCCAAAGTTGCAGTTTGTCGCCCGTTTTCACGCCGTGAATGCGCCCCAGATCCATGGTGATGGTGTTGCCAAACTTGGCCACCACTTCCGGCAGCGTGATCTTGCATGAAATTTCAGCTTCTAAATCGAGCATCACGTTGCGACTCACGCGCAGCAGCATCTGGCCATAGGTGGAGGCCCAGAAACGTGCGCTGCGGGTATCCACTTGGCTGGTTTTGGCAAATGGCCAGCTTGCCACTTCACGATAGTTGTGTTTGAACACTTCATTGCCGGTCTTGCCGTCGAATACGCGCATTTCCAACGCAAACTGACGGTTGATCACATCGTCTTTTAGTAGTTTTTGTTCGATGGTCGCGGTGAGATCGGTGATCACGCCGCCGATGATGTACTGCGCGCCAGAATCTTGCGCGATCATTTTGATCCGCTCAGGGTTGCGAGCATCAATGTCGTAATTGGTGGTGCCAACGGAGACGAAACTGTGAGATTCCTGCGCGATTTGACGATCAATCACATGGGCGAAGTCATCGCCGACGTCATAAATCTGACCCATCACCGCTTGCTGCGGCGATGCCACATCGATGTTGCCGACCAAAAAAGTCTTTTTGTACTGATCAATGTGGCAAGCTGTTGCCGATGGGTAGAGGTCGATCCGCGCGCGAACCTGCATGACATTGCCTCTGACCTTTCGATCTTCAATCAGGATGTAGCGCACTTCGTGGTTGGTAAACAGGTACTCTTTGCGGTCTGTTTCCAGCAGGGGCATGAGGTTACTGATGCTGCCGATATCTGCTCCGGCAAAATTTACCGCCTTATAGATGGCATCTTCCAATGCATGCAGGCGCGCCGCTTCTTCCGATGACACAATGGTGGCAGTCCCGGTGACTTCATACCACGCTGCTTGAGCGGTCGGCATCCAAAGGCTTAAGAAAAGCATTGAAACTAAAGAAGAAATATTTTTTTTCATCATGATTTACCAGTTAGGTATAAATTTTGCTTTTAAAATCTTAGCTGATGTAGGCATTTGCATTTCTGAGTTGTCGCAGGTTTAGAAAAGCAAAGAATGTTCCAGTTTCATCCGAGAGAGTGAGATTGAGCGAATTGCCTTAGTATATCTGGAGATGAAGAGAATGAAAAAATGGCTTTCTTTAGTGCCCGCGGTGTTTTTAACTGCATGTGCCTATGCCCCGATTTATAACGGTAAAGAGCCATACAATGGTTCACAGTTTATGTTGATGGAGAGTCCGCGTCACACGTTGGATTTCTTTGTCGACAGCCTGACCGAAGATTTGGTTCAGTCCAACACCAGTGTCACGGCGCGTACGCCGATCGCGGTGACCTCGTTTGTGGATCTGCAAAATATGGATACCACCAACTGGCTGGGCAATTCGGTTTCAGAAGGCTTTATTTATCAGTTCCAACGCCGTGGTTTTAAGGTGGTGGACTACAAAACCACTGGGTCAATTCAAGTGACTCAGCAAGGTGATTTTGCTTTCAGTCGTGATTGGAAAGATCTTGCCCAGCAACAAGAGATTCAATACGTGCTGACAGGTACCATGTTGCGTCAAGAAGGCGGGGTGTTAGTCAATGCTCGTGTGGTTGGCATGCAGTCGCGTGTGGTGGTTGCGACCGCGCAAGGGTTCTTGCCGGCGGATCGCATTGGCCGTGATTTGGATACGCTCAACAGTATTCGCACGCAAGATGGTGTGCTGATTCGTTCAGACCCCACCATCACTCAGCCCTACACCGTAATTTTGCGTCCATAGGAGTCGATGATGAAACAGTGGTTATTCCTGCTTGTGGCCGCCCTGGTGATGTCGGGTTGTCAGCCGTTACAAACGATGCGCCCCGATGACTGGTTGACGGCGGTGGGCTATGCGAGCATCAGCGAGCAGAAAGGACGTGATGACGAAGAGAAGCAAGTGCGTGCGATGCGTGCGTCGAAAATCGATGCGTATCGTGAGCTTGCTGAGCAAGTGTATGGCATGCGTGTGAGCGGCCGTGCGGAGCTGCAAGATCAACGTTTGGGGACTGAGCTCACCTCTGGTGCGGTGGATGGGGTGATTCGCGGTGCGGAAGTGGTGCGCAGCTACAAAGTGGGTGACAGCTATGTGACCGAGCTGCGTCTGGACATTCGTAAAATGGACCGTTTGCGCGACTACGGTGAAGTGCAGCAGGTTCCCGAAAAGCGTCAGCAAACCTTGTTCTAAACTCTTCTCTCTCCAGATAGCAAAAAAGCGGCAATCATTGCCGCTTTTTTTATGTTCATGGAGTCACTTCGATTTTGATACTTAGGCTTTGATATTGGTGCCGAGTGTAGACACGGTATGCGTTTGGCCGGTGGCGTTATAGGTCATGCCCACTTTGCCGTGGCTTTGCTGCATCAGGTTATTGAGCTTGTTGAAACTTAATTGCGCGCGCGCCAAGGCTTCCCCATTGACGGCATTGGCTTGCTGGCAATCAAACACGATAGAACGGATTTGTTTGACGATGGTATCTAAATGTTCATCCTCAGACAGGCTCGAGACATGAGGGTGATTAGAAATACGTTGATCCGTTTGCTGCAGTTGATTCACCAGTGTGATTTTTTGTTTGGCAAGCGCTTCGATCTCCGCCGAAATGCGGCTGGTGATCGCAATTTTTTCCTGCTCCAGCAACGCCGATAAATCTTGTGCATTTTTTAGCTGGAACTCGACTAAGTCTTTCAGTGCTGCCATTACTCAATCGCCTTATGCTCAAACCGGGGAATTAAAATCCGCCCAGTTCTTTTTCAAACTTGATCATGTTGTCGGCCAGTTTGTCTGGATCCACAACATAGGAGCCGTTCGCGATCGCTTCTTTGATCGCCGCGACTTTTGCGCTATCGAAGCTGGGTTTGCTTGCCATTTCTGTGTGCATTTCACCAATGGCTCGCCCTTGTGAGCTGAGCGATACCGCATCGTGTTGCGGCCCTGCGCTTTGTCTCACTGCGCCGGATGTCGATGATGAAGATGCATTCGATTCTGAACGTGCAGGCGCGCGGTTAGTCGTCGCTAACGAGTTGCCTGAACGAATGTTATCAATGCCTGCCATAATTGAGCCTTTTAAAAACTTTGAACTTGTATCGTCAATATCGACTGAACAACGACGAACTTTAGCGTTTTATTTCACCAATGCGTAAATAATTCCTACGCGCAGTCGTGAGAAAACCAATCAACGGGAAGTTGAAACCCTCAACCTGCGGCGATGGAACCATTAAAATTGCACCGTGACTTCACCGATTCCGCTGACTTTTCCATCTATTATACGGTTAGATTTATCATTTTTCACTTTTATCTGGTCGCCCAGTGTACCATCAGACAAGGCGGTGCCTTTCGTGGTGATGCTCATTCCTGCGCTGATTGCGCGAATCATCACACTCTCATTGCGACAAACAACACAAACGTCGTTTTGTTCGATAACATCACCTAACTTGAGGTTTTTTTTCGTTTTTGCTCCGACCACTAGATCTTGCGAGGAAAAACCTTGCCGTCTGAAGCGCAGCAGATCTACCATACTGATAGTCACATCATTCGCCGTGATAATTTGACCGCGCGTGATGGGTGTTAACGCAGTCACCATGGGGACGGTCAGGGTCAGACGAACTGGCACATAGACTTTCCAGTTGTCGGCTGAACACTCGACCAACACGGTGATGGCACTGGCAGAACCGTTGCTTGAGGACGACGAAGTACTCAAGGGTTCGGGGCAGTCAGTGGCAAAAATTCGCTCGTCGATATTTGCCGCATTGACCACTAATTCACCGCCGACTGGTTTATCGACTGTGCTCAGCACATGGCTTTGTGCTGCCTCTTGAATCTTTACGATCTGCTCTGGCGTTGCAGAGTGCACAGAAAGGCTAAAGAAAAACAATAAAAAGCCGATAGAGTTATAAAAAAAGCGGTAGAAAGCTCTACACTTACATTTGGTATGTGGACATACACGGGTATTCGAAAGCATTGTTCGTTTCTCTGGTTTCTTCATAGCCTTGAGTAGACTATCACTTTTTTCGTTTAAAAGTTTGAGATGGAGATAAGCTTATGACGGGTATTCTTGATTCTGTGAATCAGCGTACGCAACTCGTCGGTCAAAACCGACTGGAATTGTTAACCTTCCGTCTTAATGGACGCCAACGTTATGGTATTAACGTATTTAAGGTGAAAGAAGTTCTCCAGTGCCCGAAGCTTACCGCCATGCCGAATTTGCATCGTCTTGTAAAAGGGGTTGCTCATATCCGTGGACAGACGGTGTCGGTGATTGATCTGAGTTTGGCAATCGGGGGACGTCCCACGACGGATGTCGAGAAAAGTTTTGTGGTGATCGCAGAATTTAACCGTACGATTCAAGCGTTTCTGGTGAGTTCGGTTGAACGCATTATCAACATGCGTTGGGAAGCCATTTTGCCGCCGCCGGAAGGGGCTGGCAAAGCCAACTACCTGACGGCAGTCACCAACATTGATAATGAATTGGTTGAGATTCTCGACGTCGAGAAAATTCTGGCCGAGATTGCACCTGTTGATGAGTCGATGGATGCGAGCATTGGCCAGGAAATTGCCCATGCCGAGCAGGAAAAGCAAATTGTTCGTCGTATCTTGATTGCGGACGACTCGAGTGTGGCACGTAAGCAGGTTCAGCGTGCGATTGAGTCGATTGGTTTTGAAGTCGTGCTGACCAAAGACGGCAAAGATGCGTATGAAAAATTGCTTAGCATGGCCAAAGAAGGCAGCATTTATGACCAGATCTCGCTGGTGATTTCAGATATCGAAATGCCAGAGATGGATGGTTACACTTTGACGGCGGAGATTCGCCGCAACAGTGCCTTGAAAGATTTGTACGTCATTCTTCACTCTTCGTTGAGTGGCGTGTTTAACCAAGCCATGGTTGAGCGAGTGGGAGCCAACTCCTTTATCGCGAAATTTAACCCCGACGAGCTTGGTAATGCGGTGAAAGCTGCGCTAGTAGAATAAAGAGAACTGAATGACTGCGATTACTATAAGCGATCAAGAATATCGTGACTTCTGCCGGTTTCTGGAGTCTCAGTGCGGCATCGTACTGGGCGACAGCAAACAATACTTGGTGAGAAGTCGCCTCAGTCCGCTCGTGACCAAATACAAGTTGGCGTCGCTCTCTGACTTGTTGCGTGACGTCGTGACTGGCAGAAATCGCGAATTGCGTGTGGCAGCCGTGGACGCCATGACGACCAACGAGACGTTGTGGTTCCGAGATACGTATCCTTTTGCTGTGCTGGCTGACCGCTTATTGCCGGAATTGGCGAAGAACAAACGCCCGCTGAAAATTTGGTCGGCGGCAAGTTCATCGGGCCAAGAACCTTACTCGATGGCCATGACCATTTTGGAAGTGCAGCAGCGCCGCCCGGGATTACTGCCTAGCGTGGCGATTACGGCAACCGATATTTCTGCCAGCATGCTCGACATGTGTCGTGCCGGTGTGTATGACAACCTCGCGCTTGGCCGTGGGTTATCTCCAGAACGTCGCCGCATTTTCTTTGAAGATGCCGGCGATGGCCGCATGAAAGTCAAAGACAACGTGAAGCGTTTGGTGAACTTTCGTCCGCAGAACTTGATGGAAAGTTATGCGCTGCTGGGTAAGTTTGACATCATCTTTTGTCGTAACGTGTTGATTTACTTCTCGCCAGAGATGAAGTCTAAAGTCTTGAACCAGATGGCGAACAGTTTAAACCCCGGTGGTTACTTGCTGCTGGGCGCATCGGAATCATTGACGGGGTTAACCGACCGGTTTGAAATGGTGCGCTGCAACCCTGGCATCATCTACAAGTTGAAATAAGCGAGACTCGCTTCAAGGCCCGGCAATGCCGGGCTTTTTGTTTTTGCCGCTTTGCCGGGGCTGCCTGACGGATGTTTTTCCTTACTTGCCGCCTGCGCGCCAGTGTTCCCACCTTTCTTTGCCAGCCTCGATACGCTATACCTGAAGTGAGACATTCCAAACTCAGTGATTCGGCTTGTTCTTTGCAAGCTGACTCGTGATGACGCGTAATCAGCGGATGAATGAAAAAGTTGGTACGCTAATTGCTTTTAAATCATTAGTAACGGTCAGTTCTTATCGAAGAGGCAAAACATGGCTATTTCTTTTGACAACGCACTCGGCATACACCAGTACACGGTGGGTGTTCGCGAACGCAATGCTGAAGTCATTGCGAGCAACATTGCACAAGCGAACACGCCTGGGTTCAAAGCGAAAGGAATGGATTTCCAGAAGGCATTGCAGGCGGCAAGTTCGGGGGCAAGCATTGGTCTTAGCCGGACGGACGGTCGGCATATTCCTGCCTCAACGACGGTGACAGGGGAAATGCTTTACCGCGTCCCTACGCAACCTGATACCGGTGACGGCAACACGGTTGACGTGGATTTGGAGCGTAACTTGTTTATGCAAAACCAACTGCGTCACCAAGCGTCACTCGACTTCCTCGGAAGTAAATTCAAGAACTTAACGAAAGCGATTAAAGGGGAATAATTAGATGAGCTTATTTAATGTATTCAATGTGACTGGTTCTGCCATGAGTGCTGAATCTGTTCGTCTAAATACGACCTCAAGTAACCTGGCCAACGCCGACAGTGTCAGCAGCTCTGCGAAAGATACTTACAAAGCGCGTCATGCCGTGTTCGGCGCAGAGTTAAGTAAGGCACGTTATAACCGCGACCCGAATGTGCCGGTGAAAGTATTGGGGATTGTAGAAAGCGATAAACCGCTTAATGCGGAATTTAACCCAGATCACCCCCTTGCGAATGACGAAGGCTATATCTACAAGCCAAACGTCAACGTGATGGAAGAAATGGCCAATATGATCTCGGCATCTCGTTCATACCAGACGAACGTCCAGGTGGCGGATGCGAGTAAACAAATGCTGCTGCGTACGCTGCAGATGGGTCAGTAAGGATAAGGAGGTAGCGAATGGCCGGAATTAATAACGTTGGTCAAAGCGGCTTGTCCTATGTTGATCAGCTGAAAGCTCTTCAAGAGAAGAATAAGCCAACCGAGACAACGGGTAAGCAGGATCTGAAACAAGAAGATTTCCTGTCGTTGCTCACGAAGCAACTTGCTCAACAAGATCCTTTCAAGCCGGTTAGCAATGACCAGATGATCGCGCAAATGGCGTCATTTGCGACGGTAGATGGCATTGGCAAGATGAATTCTCAGTTTGAGAATCTCAACTCGTCCATGACATCGAATCAAGCACTGCAGGCATCATCACTGGTCGGTCGTGATGTATTGGTACCAGGTTCTGCGGGTGTGAAAAAGGATGACGCCGGATTGGCGGCGATGGTGAAGCTTCCTCAATCGGTCGACAACTTGTTTGTCCGTATCGAAAACGAAGCGGGCCAATTGGTTCGAACCTTTGAGGTTGGTGCCAAGCCAAGCGGTGATAGCCGTGTCGAATGGGACGGCAACGATCAAAACGGTAATCCATTGCCGGGCGGCAAATACAAAGTGAGAGCTTCGGGTTTGCTGGATGGAGAAAGTAAAGACTTTGCGGTATCGACCTATGCAAACGTCAACAGCGTTCTTCTGGGTAAAGGTGATGGTAACGTACTGCTCAATCTGGCTGGTTTTGAATCGCCAGTTCGACTTGCTGAAGTACTAGAAGTTGGCAAAGCATAATCATGCTAGCTAGATAGGAGAATTTGGAATGTCATATGTATCTCTTAGCGGTTTGTCCGCAGCTCAATTAGATTTGAACACCACCAGTAACAACATTGCGAACGCCAACACGTTTGGTTTTAAAGAATCGCGTGCTGAATTTGGTGATGTGTATTCGAACTCTTTGTTTACGAACGCAAAAACCACCCCGGGTGGCGGTGTTCAGGCGAACAAAGTGGCGCAACAATTCCACGAAGGTTCAAGTATTTATACCAACAACCCAATGGATCTGCGTATTTCAGGCACTGGTTTCTTTGCCGTGGCGAAAGATCGTTTAGTCCCTCAACAAAATGAGCTGACACGTAACGGTGCGTTCCACCTCGACAAAAACAACTACATGGTGACCTCAAACGACGAATACTTGTTGGGCTACCAGGTCAACCCAGATACTGGTGATGTGCTTTCTTATGAGCCAGCACCACTGAACATTCCAGCTGAGTTTGGTAAGCCAAAACAGACGTCAAACATTGAAGTGGGTGTAAACCTACCTGCCAATGGCGATCTGAAAGATCCAACGTTGTTTGATTTTACGGATCCAGACACGTACAACCGCTCAACATCATCGACCATTTATGACTCGATGGGGCAGGCGTACAAACTGACGACGTACTACTTGAAAGATCAGACTCAGCCAAACACATGGCAAACCTACTACACCGTGACTGATAAAGAAGGCGAGAAACCCCTGAACATTACCGGTGGTGACGCGACAACTGCATCAGGCCAAGTGGGTCACACCATGAAATTCAACAATGACGGTACGTTGGCAAGCCTGAACAACGGGCAGCCTATCGTTTCTGAACCTCTGGGCGGCGGTACGAATCCGGTGAACTTAAACGGCGCTGATGTGAATCAGGTGCTGTCGTTCGGTCTGGATGCGGCCACTCAGTTTGCAGCGCCATTTGAATTGACGAAGTTTGATGAAGACGGTGCTACAACAGGCTTCCTGACGAAAATCGATTTTGACGAAAACGGTAGCGTGCTTGGCACTTACTCGAACGGCGAGAACATCACGCTGGGTCGTGTGGCGCTGGTGCGTGTGCCAAACGAGCAAGGTCTGGATAAGAAAGGCGGTACACAGTGGGATTCAACTCAGTTCTCGGGTGACAAGATCTGGGGTGAATCAAACAAAGGGTCTTTCGGTACCATCAACAACGGTACGCTGGAACAGTCAAACATCGACATGACGCAAGAGCTGGTGGATCTCATCTCCGCGCAGCGTAACTTCCAAGCCAACTCACGTGCGCTTGAAGTTCACAACCAACTGCAACAAAACATCCTACAGATTCGATAATTCGAACATCTGGTCTGTCAAACCGGCGGCAACGTCGGTTTGATGGGATTGCCAGTTTGCCACCTTGCCGCGGCAAAAATACCCTCTTCCTCGCTCTATCCTTATCAAACTCTTTGATTAAAAACATATTTTAATATTGGCACGCCAATTGCTTTATTGCTCTTAACAACGATTTCTGGAGCAAATTATGGACCGTGCATTGTTTCTTGCCATGAGTGGCGCAAAACAAAATATGCAAGCGATGCAGCTACGAGCAAACAACCTGGCCAACGTCAGCACCACGGGTTTTCGTGCCGACTTGGAACAGGCGCGCTCGATGCAAGCGTACGGTGATGGCCTGCCAAGCCGTGTGTTCAGCATGACCGAACGTCCTGGACACAATTTTCAGCAGGGCAGTGTGATCACCACGGGCCGTGATTTGGACGTGACCGTTCAAGGTGATGGCTGGATTGCCGTGATGGATAAAACCGGCAAAGAAGGGCTGACCCGTAACGGCAACCTCAATATTGATGCCAATGGCCTGCTGTTGAACGGCAATGGTCATCCGGTACTGGGTGAAACTGGCGCGCCAATCACCTTGCCGGTGCCGCTGGCCAAAGTAGAAATCGGCAACGATGGCACCATCTCGGTTCGTCCTCAGGGGGCGCCTGCCGATGCCATGGAAGTGGTGGACCGCATTAAGCTGGTTCGTCTGGATAACCAATCGTTGTTTAAAGATGTGAACGGTCTGTTCCGTTCGAAAGATCCAAACGCAGCATACGATGCAAACGCCAATGTGAAGATTCTCACCGGCGCAGTAGAAGGCAGCAACGTTAACGCCGTTGGCGAAATGACCAGCCTGATTGACCTGCAACGTCAGTTTGAGATGCAAGTCAAAATGATGAGCACCGCAGAAGACATGGACAAGTCGTCCGATTCTCTGCTTCGTATGAGCTAACCGACTAGGAGATAACGATGCAACCAGCATTATGGGTAAGTAAAACTGGCCTAGACGCGCAGCAAACCAACATTGCGACGATCTCGAACAACCTGGCCAACGCCTCCACCGTCGGCTTTAAGAAAAGCCGTGCGGTGTTTGAAGATTTGTTCTACCAGAACATTAACCAGCCTGGCGGTCAGTCGTCGCAGAACACTGAATTGCCAAGTGGCTTGATGCTTGGTGCCGGTTCGAAAGTCGTGGCGACGCAAAAAGTGCACACGCACGGCAACGCGCAAACCACCACCAACAGCCTGGACATGATGATTGAAGGGGATGGATTCTTCCAGATCCTGATGCCAGACGGCAACATCGGCTACAGCCGCAACGGTCAGTTCACCTTGAACGATGAAGGCGTGATTGTGACCTCCGGCTCGGGCTACCCGTTACAACCTGAGATTGTGATCCCAGATGATGCGATCTCCATTACGGTCGGCAACGATGGTGAAGTTTCCGTGCGCGTACGCGGCCAGCAAGATAACCAAGTTCTGGGGCAAATCACCACGGTCGATTTCATTAACCCAGGCGGCCTAGAACCGATTGGTCAAAACCTTTACTTGCCGACTGGCGCCAGTGGCGACCCACAAGAAGGCGTGCCGGGATTAGACGGTTTAGGCAACGTGCGTCAATCGATGCTGGAAAGCTCCAACGTGAACGTGACCGAAGAGTTGGTCAACATGATTGAAGCGCAGCGCGTGTACGAGATGAACTCTAAAGTGATCTCGGCCGTCGATAAAATGATGAGCTTTGTGAACCAACAGCTTTAAGCCTTAATTAGCAAGAGAATGCCGCGATGAAACGTATACTCAGCTTGATGCTCATTTCACTCCTGTCGGGGTGCAGCTTGTTGCCGGAGCCGATTGAAACGGCCGATGTGACGCAAGGCACCACGGTTGTGGATGCGGTCGAAGGTGATAAATCGTCAGACAGCAGCACGGGTCTGGTGGATACCCTGCGTAACCGCACCGACCCGGTGGCTGGCGATCCCGCTTGGGCGCCGATTTATCCGAAAGATAAGCCAGAGCACTACGCGGCAGAAACCGGTTCGTTGTTTAACCTGTCTCGTGCGAACAGTTTGTATGATGATTCAAAACCCCGTGGCATTGGCGACATCATTACCGTGACGCTCAATGAAAGTACCAAAGCGGCTAAAAGTGCCGATGCGGATCTGAAAAAGAAAAATGACGCCTCCATGGACCCGCTGAGTGTCGGCGGCCAAGAACTCAATTTAGGCGAATATAATTTTTCTTACGCACTGAAAAACGACAACAAGTTTTCCGGCAGCGCGCAGGCTAACCAGAGCAACAGCCTGTCGGGGTCGATTACGGTGGAAGTGATTGACATCCTGTCCAACGGTAACTTAGTGATTCGTGGGGAAAAATGGCTGAGTTTGAACACCGGTGATGAGTACATTCGCTTAAGCGGCACCATTCGTCCGGATGACATCGACTTCGATAACACCATTGCATCCAACCGCATTTCCAACGCTCGAATTCAATATTCTGGCACCGGAACCAACCAAGATATGCAAGAACCTGGATTCTTGGCACGATTTTTTAATGTGTCTTTATAGCTCGCACCCGATGGTCGAAATATTGACAGCATAAGTATCGAAGGGGCCTGATTGGCCCCTTCGTTTTTTAGATAGGTAATCCACATGAAAAGACTCACTTTGTTATTGATGATGTTCGTCGCAGTCTCCGCTCAGGCCGCGCGCATCAAAGATGTTTCTCAGGTAGCAGGTGTGCGTAGTAACCAACTTGTGGGTTACGGTTTGGTCACCGGTTTGCCGGGAACAGGCGAATCCACACCGTTCACCGACCAGAGTTTTAATGCCATGCTGCAAAGCTTCGGCATTCAATTGCCGCAGGGCACCAAACCCAAAACGAAAAACGTTGCCGCGGTGATCGTCACCGCCGACTTGCCCGCTTTCTCCAAGCAAGGCCAAACAGTGGATGTCACGGTATCATCAATTGGTTCTGCCAAGAGCCTGCGCGGCGGCACGCTGATGCAAACATTCTTAAAAGGTCTGGATGGTCAAGTGTACGCTGTGGCGCAGGGCAACCTCGTGGTGAGCGGCTTTAGTGCCAGCGGTGCAGATGGCTCTAAAATTGTCGGCAACAACCCAACGGTGGGGATGATCTCTGCCGGGGCAATTGTGGAACGTGAAGTGCCAACGCCGTTTGGTCGTGGCGATTTCATCACGTTCAACTTGCTGGAATCAGATTTCACCACCGCGCAGCGCATGGCCGATGCGGTCAACCAATTCTTGGGGCCACAAATGGCCTCTGCAGTCGATGCGACGTCTGTGCGCGTGCGTGCGCCGCGTGATGTTGGCCAACGTGTGGCATTCCTGTCGGCGATTGAAAACCTCGAATTTGACCCCGCTGATGGCGCAGCCAAAATCATCGTCAATTCACGCACCGGTACCATTGTGGTTGGCCAACATGTGCGCCTGAAACCCGCGGCGGTCACGCATGGCGGCATGACGGTGGCCATCAAAGAAAACCTAAATGTCAGCCAACCGAACGCGTTTTCGGGCGGTCAGACTGCCATCGTGCCAGACTCCAGCATTGAAGTGACGGAGAAGAAAGGCAAGATGTTCAAACTGGAACCGGGGGTCACGCTTGATGATCTGGTTCGCGCAGTTAATGAAGTGGGCGCCGCCCCATCGGACCTGATGGCAATTTTGCAAGCACTGAAGCAAGCGGGCGCCATCGAAGGCCAACTGATCATCATCTAAGGAGTGCGGCATGGTTAATAATCCCAACGATATTGGCTTTATTCACGACATTGCCAGCCTTGATTCGCTGCGTAAGCAGGCGGTCACTGGGGATGAAAAGTCAGAAAAAGAAGCTTTGACGGCGGCAGCGCGTCAGTTTGAGTCGATCTTCACCACCATGATGTTGAAATCGATGCGTGATGCGAACGCGAGCTTTAAGTCCGACATGTTCAATAGCCAAAATGAAGATTTCTATCGTCAGATGCTTGATGAGCAAATGACCAGTCAACTCAGTGCGTCGGGCTCCCTCGGTTTGGCCGATATGATTGTGGCGCAGCTGTCAGCAGCAGAGCAGTCCAACACGACGGGTGAAGATAACTTCCAAGAAGCGATGCGCCGTGTGGAACGTTCTCGTGACGTCGCGGCAAATCAACCGGCAACGGATGCGGCAACGCCAATGGTCAATGCTGCAAATGCCGTTGAGGCGCCAGTGGCAAGCGGCTCGTTTGAATCGCCACGCTCTTTTGTCGCCTCACTCAAACCGTTTGCCGATAAAGCGGCAAAAGCGCTGGGTGTCGACTCCACCTTGTTGCTTGCGCAAGCGGCACTGGAAACCGGCTGGGGACAGAAAGTGGTGAAAAACGCGCGCGGCAGCAGCAATAACCTGTTTAACATCAAGGCCGATCGCAGCTGGCATGGCGCAAAAGTGGCGACGCAAACGCTGGAATACCAAGATCAGACACCGGTCATGGAAAAAGCAGCGTTCCGCTCTTACACCAATTATCAGGACAGCTTTAACGACTATGTGCGCTTCCTGTCGAGCAATCCGCGTTATACCACTGCACTGCGTCATAACGGCAGTGATGAAGATTTCATTCGCGGCATTCATCAGGCCGGTTATGCGACCGACCCACAATACGCCGACAAAGTCCTACGGGTGAAAGCCCAAATCGAACAGATGGACGAACTGTAATCCCTTGCCTCAGTCGACCCTTGTGGTCGGCTGATTGGTTTTCCTTTCAGCACGAACTTCCTTAATTTTCCTCACCTTACAACGTAAATTCTTATTTGGCACACATATTGCTTTATTGAACCTAGGGGCCGGTTTTATCGGCGATTTACTCGGTTTTTGGGGGCATTATGGCGTCTGATCTTCTGAATGTTGGTGCGCAAAGCGTATTGACGGCTCAGAGACAACTCAACACCACTGGTCATAACATTTCTAATGTTAATACAGAGGGTTACAGCCGTCAGTCTGTGATCCAAGGGACCAATATGCCTCGCCAATACGGTGGCGAAACCTACGGCATGGGCGTACATGTGGAAAATGTTCGCCGCTCGTGGGACCAGTTTGCCGTTAAAGAGCTGAACCTTGCCACCACCGATTATTCGTTCAAGCGCGATAACGAAGAAAACCTCGACATGCTGTCAAAACTGCTGTCGTCGGTGGCCTCGAAAAAGATTCCAGAGAACCTCAATGAATGGTTCGATTCAGTGAAAACGCTGGCCGACACGCCCAATGATGTCGGTGCGCGTAAAGTCGTGTTGGAAAAAGCGGGGCTGATTAGCCAGAACATGAACGATTTTCACGAAACCGTGCGCCGTCAGTTTGATGTGACCAACAAAGGTCTCGATGTCGGCATTGAACGCATCAACCAATTGGCGGTTGAAATTCGTGACTTGCAGCGCTTGATGATGCGCACCCCAGGCCCACACAACGATTTAATGGACCAGCACGAAAAGCTGGTGGCTGAGCTGTCTCAATACACCAAAGTGACGGTCACGCCGCGTAAAAACGCCGAAGGCTTCAACATTCACATCGGAAACGGTCACACCTTGGTGTCTGGCACTGAAGCCAGCCAACTGAAAATGATCGACGGTTATCCAGATGTGCATCAACGCCGTCTGGCGATGGTGGAAGGCAAAGCATTAAAACCGATTACCGCGCGCGATATTGGCGGCAAAATTGGTGCCTTGATGGACATGCGTGACAAACACATTCCCGGATTGCTGGACGAAATCGGCCGCTTGGCCACCTCGTTCTCGTATGAAGTCAACCGGTTGCAACACCAAGGGCTTGATCTGCGCGGGGACATTGGTGCGGATATTTTTACCGACGTGAACTCAGAGCGTGTGGCACGCTCTCGCGTGGTGACGGCAAGCAATTCTGACGCGGATTTGGCGGTTTATATTCAAGACGTCAGCCAGCTGAAAGGGGGTGAGTATTCACTGACCTATAATGGCGACGACTACATCATGACCATGCCGAACGGCGAGCAAAGCAAAGTGTCGGTGGTGCGTGGTCACATCGACATCGATGGCATGCGCATCCAAATCAATAACGAGCCGCGATCTGGTGAGCGCGTGATCATTCGCCCAACGCGTGATGGAGCGGCCAACATGCGCATGGCGATTGATGATGCGTCAAAAATTGCCGCCCAGAGTTACGAAGCATCCACTGCATTTGCCCAAGGCAGTGCCACATTCCACATCGACCAAGCGGGCGATGTGAAAGAGTTTGAAGCCTACGTGGTGCCGGTGAAAGACAGCGACGGCAATCCAACCGGCAACATGCAGGTTCGCGTGCAAGATAAAAGCGGCAAAGTGCTGCTCACGCAACCTTACGCGTTTGAGGACAATCAAGAAGAGCTGACGCTAGAAATTCCTAAGCAGGACAGCGACGGCAAATCGACCATTTTTACCTTGTCGCGTGGTGCGATTGCCGATGATAAGTTCACGGCAAACCTTGTCCCCTCTGACGGTGACAACGGCAACTTGCGCAAAATGATCAATGTACAAAGCAATAAGACGGTCGATGACAAGAAATCGACCATCATCGAGCTGTATCACAACTTGAACACGGACTTTGGTTTGAAGCTCTCCACCGCATCGCGTTTGACGGATGTGGCGCGTTTGGAGAAAGAGTCGGCTGAATCTCGTATCGCGTCGGTGTCTGGGGTGAACCTCGATGAAGAAGCGGCGAATATGATGAAATTCCAGCAAGCGTACATGGCTTCGTCGCGCATCATTCAAGCGGCGAACGATACCTTTAATACCATTCTGGCATTGCGATAGGGGAGGCCGATAAATGTTTAATCGTATTTCTAGCTTCCATAACTATCAGGCTGTGCAAAATGATTTGCGCCGTCAGGAATCGAAAATTCACCACAACCAGGCGCAATTGGCGTCAGGTAAGAAATTATTGTCGGCGGCGGATAACCCGTTGGCGACGCATTACATTCAAAATGTGTCTCAGCAGCAAGAGCAACTGCGTCAATATATGGATGCCATCGTGCTGGTGCGTAACCGTCTGGAACACCAAGAAGTGATTGTGTCGAGCGCCGAAGATTTTACCGACAAAGCCAAACGCAACGTCATGGAAATGATCAACGGTTCATTGTCGCCAGAAGATCGCGCCGCTCGCGCGCGTGAACTAGAAGAGATTGCCAATAACTTTCTCAACCTGGCTAATGTGCAAGATGAGTCGGGCAACTATATTTTTGCCGGCACCAAACCGACCACACAGCCGTTCTTTCGTGATAACGCGGGCAATGTCTCGTACGGCGGTGATGATTACCAACGCAAGATGAAAATCTCCAACAGTTTGGAAATGCCGTTCAACACGCCGGGCAGCAAACTGTTTATGGAAATCGAAAACCCATTTGGCGACTACGAACCGAATTACCAGTTGCGTGAAGGTTCAGAGCTGCTACTTGAGAAAGCCAATAACAGCAATCCTGACGATGATGGTGAGTACAAAGTCACCTTTGTCGACATGACCAACGGTAAGTTTGGCTATCAATTGGAGCGCAATGGGCGCGTGGTGGACACGGATGAATTCAATCCGAAAACCGGCATTCAATATGAAGATTTGACCATTCATGTTAAAGGGCAATTGACCGCGGGCGATGCGATTTCACTGACGCCACGTCAGTCGTTCAGCGTGTTCGATACCTTTAAAGACGCGATCAATTTTTCCAAGGCTTCTGTTTCGGATGCTTCGGCAACGGCGAAGTTGCAACAGATGACGCAAGAATTCCATACCGCCTTTATTCATATGAACAAAGCGCGTACGGATATCGGTGCGCGTTTGAGTACGCTCGATATTCAAGAAGAGCAACATGCAGATTTCAAAATCAGCCTGGCCAAATCGAAAAGCCAGTTTGAAGATCTGGATTATGCCGAAGCGGTGATTGAGTTCAATGAGAACTCGCGTGCGCTGCAGGCATCCCAGCAAGCATTTGGTAAAACCAAAGATTTAACCCTGTTCAACTACATCTAACCTTCAACGCCTTATGTGCCATGCCATAAGTGCGAAGGGAGTTTTGGTTGGACGGTTTTTCGTCGAATGATGGCGGCATTTTAACCGCCGATGACCTTCGACGAAGCGGCAAAAGCGCGGCAAATGCCGATTGCCGCTGATATTTTCTCTGATGATGAAGCGGTTCAGGAGAAATGTTGAATAAGCTAACTGATTGAAAATTAGCATATAAAATTTTTAGAAGCGGTTTTTATAAAGTTGGCACACTAATTGAATTGATAATATCAGAGTTGATACAACCCAGTTTTAAAGACGCCAGGTGGCGTGTTTAGCAAGTTATTCACGGTCAGTGCTTCCAAGAGAGAGTAAAGCTGACCGCTTCGCAAAAAGCTTGCGAACTCGATAGGAGAGCAAACTATGACCATTAACGTAAATACCAACGTGTCGGCAATGACCGCTCAACGTTATCTGAACAAGGCATCTAACGAGCTAAACACCTCGATGGAACGTCTGTCTTCAGGTAACCGCATTAACAGTGCGAAAGATGATGCGGCAGGCCTTCAGATCTCAAACCGTCTGACCGCGCAATCTCGCGGCCTGGATGTGGCCATGCGAAACGCCAACGATGGTATTTCGATTGCGCAGACTGCGGAAGGGGCGATGAACGAGTCGACCAGCATTCTGCAACGTATGCGTGACTTGTCACTGCAATCAGCGAACGGCACCAACTCAGCATCAGAGCGTAAAGCCCTGAACGAAGAAGTGACCGCGCTGCAAGATGAACTGAACCGTATCGCTGAAACCACATCATTTGGTGGTCGTAAGCTACTGAACGGCTCATTCGGTGAAGCGTCATTCCAAATCGGTGCGAGTTCAGGTGAAGCGATCATCATGGGCCTGACCAGCATTCGTGCGGATGACCATCGCATGGGCGGCATGTCTTTCGTGTCTGAGCAAGGTAAAGATAAAAACTGGGGTGTGCCAGACAATGCGCGCGACCTGAAGTTTGAATTCACCGGCAAAGATGGCGAGCCAGTCACGCTGAATATCAACGCGAAAACTGGCGACGACATCGAAGAGTTGGCGACGTACATCAATGGTCAAACAGACATCTTTAAAGCGTCTGTGGATCAAGATGGCAAGCTACAGATTTTCATTGCACAACCTGAGCTGGCAGAAGATTTCAGCATCTCCGGCGGGTTGGCATCTCAACTGGGCCTCAATACGGACAACGGTCAATACACCACCGTTCAAGATATTGATGTCAATACCGTGGGTGGTTCACAAAATGCGGTCGGCATCATCGACGCTGCATTGAAATACGTGGATTCACAACGTGCAGATCTGGGTGCGAAACAAAACCGTTTGAGCCACAGCATCAGCAACTTGGCGAACATCCAAGAAAACGTGGAATCATCGAAGAGCCGTATCAAAGATACAGACTTTGCGAAAGAAACCACACAGTTGACGAAGTCACAAATTCTGCAACAGGCAGGGACATCGATTCTTGCCCAAGCAAAACAGTTGCCAAACTCTGCAATTTCACTATTGCAGTAGTCCTGGGGTCCTTCATTAATCAGCTCAGACGTGAGTATATAGTGAAGGTACCTTGGCAAAGTATGATTGTTGATGATCAAAAAGCTCTCTCAAACTAACCCTGCTTTTTGATTCTGAATGGTCATGCTCATATGGTCAGCCACTTGTGTTCATTTCTCGTGATCTCCACATTGGCGATGGCTACTACCTAGCCCCGGTTCTCTCAAAGGAAAGGGGCTTTTCTTTTGCCTGCCATTTCCCATTCATCTCCTATATCTCTCACATCAATAACATCATTTTTTGTATCGATAATATTTGATTAATTTTGTGTGCTGATTGGTTCTCATCGATTGTAGTCCTTACGCTGATATAACGTAGACGTGAATATACCGGATTGTATATAACATAAAGAAATCCGGTATATATGAGTTGATAATGAATATTAATTAAATGCAATCACCTAGTAAATAATAAATTATTCTTTGTTGAGACACGCTAAGTTAAGTGTAATAAATAAAAGTAAAACGTTTCAATCTGGAGTGTAAATGTTCATATCGCAGATATGCATATTAATGCACTCCCTATATGTTGACTAATTAACGGTTAGCAATGCTGGGGCGTTTGATTTTTTTCTAATCGGTGTGCCTTGTAAAGTTATGCGTTCAAAGGGGCCAATAGGTGTCCAAAAAAAACCAGATGATATTTCTGGATTAATAATGTCATCTGCACCGGTTTCTTTTAGCAGTGCCGCTCTAGCTTTTCTTTCTCTACTTGTGTGGCCTATTGGTATGATGTCTAAAAGCGTGAAATGATAGGATGATTTTTTGGCGATAGGCAGAGCTTCATAGCCATCTGGGACTTGTGTTTCTAGATTTGTAATTCTCATTGGCGCAGAGCTGCAACCACTGACGGTAACTGCTGCAATTGCAAGTAGTATTGAAGGTTTAAAACGAATGTGTTTCATTGCTTTCTAAAGATATATTGATGATAAGAAATAGCATACTAGCTTTCGGTTCACTATGTTTTTTTGATGTGTATCAATGGTTTTTATGTAAGGAAAAATTACTTTATTTGGCATGCGCAATTTAGGATGGTATTTAATTCGACATATCTAGGGTTTTTATTGTTCGTATTTTATCAAAGTAATATATTTGAAAATGTTATATCAGTATATAAACAGAGTTTAATTTAAATGTTTCTAATTTAAATTAATGTCTTTTTTGGATGTTATCGCTAACGGGTTGTGTGTTGCTGTTTGTACTTAGATCTATTTGGGTTATTGATCAGTAATCTAATTTTAACTGAGTCTCATATAAATCAATGTTGATTTCACTTACACAAAATTCCAACGAAAGTTCAGAGAACGATAAACTTGAGTGTTGTGTGACTTTCCAAGAAACTGCGCGATATTCAATCCATTCTAAGACAAGAGTAACGTATGCATTAAAGCTTTCCTTAACCCATCTCCTTTCCGATTCTCGGGTTCGTTTCCTGTGGCATTTTCATCTTTTCTTTCTCTCTGATCGACGATGGTCGTCGGGGGGATTGATACGCAGTCGATTGCACTCGTCCGGAGTGGTGAATTCTTTAGCGCTTTTTTCGTATTTCATGATGTTTTGCGCCTTCAATCTCAAACTTCGCCTCAATGGCGTCTTTTTCTACAGAAAACCATTTTTTCTCTAAAGGAATAGCTCAGCAAGTCGCTAATAGAGATAACTTTGAGAGAACTACTTGGTTTTCCGAGACGTCGGAAGCCGTTCGTGAAGTTCCGCTACGTCTGAAAATCAAATAGGAGACACCATTATGGCGGTTAATGTAAATACCAACGTGTCAGCAATGACAGCCCAACGTTACCTGAATAGTGCTACCGGCGCGCAACAATCGTCGATGGAACGCTTGTCCTCAGGTTTTCGTATCAACAGTGCAAAAGATGATGCAGCGGGTCTGCAAATCTCCAACCGACTGAACGTGCAAAGCCGTGGTCTGGATGTCGCTGTACGCAACGCAAATGACGGTATCTCTATCGCTCAAACTGCGGAAGGTGCAATGAATGAAACCACCAACATTCTGCAACGTATGCGTGACTTGTCACTGCAATCGTCTAACGGTTCGAACTCAAAAGCGGAACGTGTTGCGATTCAGGAAGAAGTGACTGCATTGAACGATGAATTGAATCGTATCGCAGAAACCACGTCATTTGGTGGCAATAAGCTGTTGAACGGTACGTTCGCAACCAAATCGTTCCAGATCGGTGCGGACAACGGTGAAGCGGTGATGCTGAGCCTCAACAACATGCGCAGCGACAACCGCATGATGGGCGGCACTAGCTACAAAGCGGAAAATGGGAAAGATAAAGATTGGAGCGTTCAATCTGGCGCAAACGATCTGACCATTACGCTCAATGACAAGCTTGATGGCGAAAAAACGATTCAAATCAATGCGAAAGCAGGCGATGATATCGAAGAGCTGGCCACTTACATCAATGGTCAAACCGATATGATCAAAGCCTCTGTGGATCAAGAAGGCAAACTGCAACTGTTCACCGACAACAACAAAGTCGATGGTGAGGTGTCGTTTGGCGGTAGCTTGGCCGGTGAGCTGGGCATTCAGGAAGGCAAAGGCGTAACGGTCGATACCATTGACGTCACTTCTGTGGGTGGCGCGCAACAATCTGTTGCTGTGGTCGATGCCGCGCTGAAGTTCGTTGATAGCCACCGTGCGGAATTGGGTGCATTCCAAAACCGTTTCAACCACGCGGTCAACAACTTAGACAACATCAACGAAAACGTGAATGCGTCGAAGAGCCGTATCAAAGATACCGACTTTGCGAAAGAAACAACGGCACTGACCAAGTCTCAGATCTTGGGTCAAGCTTCTAGCTCTGTCTTGGCACAAGCGAAACAGGCGCCTCAGGCGGCACTCGCTCTGCTTGGTTAAGCGAATACAAATCAGCATGACGTGCAAAAATCCAGCTTCGGCTGGATTTTTTTATGCGTTGGATCGTAACCGTCTGTTTTATAAATCAAGGTCAAGAAGGGGCAAAACAACAGAGGGAACTGGCGATTTGCGTCAGAAACGCAATAGCCAGATAAAACAAAACCCAGCCGAAGCTGGGTTTGTCTATATGGTGCGGAAGAAGAGACTTGAACTCTTACACCTTGCGGCGCCAGAACCTAAATCTGGTGCGTCTACCAATTTCGCCACTTCCGCATGTTTTGTGGATAACCCGACTTGGTATATCGAATCATCGTTGTAATGGCAGGTCTACCTGGATTCGAACCAGGGAATGGCGGCATCAAAAGCCGCTGCCTTACCGCTTGGCGATAGACCTACAAGATACTGAATTTGGTGCGGAGGGAGGGACTTGAACCCTCACGTCCTAACGGACACTAGCACCTGAAGCTAGCGCGTCTACCAATTCCGCCACCACCGCAAATTCAGTTATTTGTCTTTTCAGCTATCTTTACTGACAAGTCGTGCTGGATTATAACCACAACAGGCAACATTGTCATACAGCTTTTTGATTATGCTAAGAAAACTTAGCTCATCATCAAATATGGTGCGGAAGGAGAGACTTGAACTCTCACACCTTGCGGCGCCAGAACCTAAATCTGGTGCGTCTACCAATTTCGCCACTTCCGCGTTGTTTCCTAAAGACTCTGTCATGTTGACATGCAAAAGTACTTAGGAAATGGTGGCTACGACGGGATTCGAACCTGTGACCCCATCATTATGAGTGATGTGCTCTAACCAGCTGAGCTACGTAGCCATTTCTATTCTTTCGTTGATTCAACGAGGGAATAGATGGTGCGGAAGGAGAGACTTGAACTCTCACACCTTGCGGCGCCAGAACCTAAATCTGGTGCGTCTACCAATTTCGCCACTTCCGCATCATATTTTATAGATAACCCGATTTGGTATATCGAATCATCGTTGTAATGGCAGGTCTACCTGGATTCGAACCAGGGAATGGCGGCATCAAAAGCCGCTGCCTTACCGCTTGGCGATAGACCTACAAATCTACTGAATTTGGTGCGGAGGGAGGGACTTGAACCCTCACGTCCTAACGGACACTAGCACCTGAAGCTAGCGCGTCTACCAATTCCGCCACCACCGCAAATTCAGTATGTGTCTGATAACCTCAGACAAGGTGTAATATGGCAGGTCTACCTGGATTCGAACCAGGGAATGGCGGCATCAAAAGCCGCTGCCTTACCGCTTGGCGATAGACCTACAGCGATAACTTTCGTTATCTAAATATGGTGCGGAAGAAGAGACTTGAACTCTTACACCTTGCGGCGCCAGAACCTAAATCTGGTGCGTCTACCAATTTCGCCACTTCCGCAGAAATAGTATTTAGAATATCGGGATGATGGTGCGGAAGGAGAGACTTGAACTCTCACACCTTACGGCGCCAGAACCTAAATCTGGTGCGTCTACCAATTTCGCCACTTCCGCGTCCCGGTATTCAAAGTCACAACATCACTTGTTAACTTGAAATAAGTGGTGGCTACGACGGGATTCGAACCTGTGACCCCATCATTATGAGTGATGTGCTCTAACCAGCTGAGCTACGTAGCCATCTTTTCAGAGCGAGAAACTATAATACAATCTCGTCTGCAGTTCCAATAGTTTTTACATCATATTGAAACTTAAAGAATTATGGCAGGTCTACCTGGATTCGAACCAGGGAATGGCGGCATCAAAAGCCGCTGCCTTACCGCTTGGCGATAGACCTACAAATCTACTGAATTTGGTGCGGAGGGAGGGACTTGAACCCTCACGTCCTAACGGACACTAGCACCTGAAGCTAGCGCGTCTACCAATTCCGCCACCACCGCAAATTCAGTATGTGTCTGATAACCTCAGACAAGGTGTAATATGGCAGGTCTACCTGGATTCGAACCAGGGAATGGCGGCATCAAAAGCCGCTGCCTTACCGCTTGGCGATAGACCTACAGCGATAACTTTCGTTATCTAAATATGGTGCGGAAGGAGAGACTTGAACTCTCACACCTTGCGGCGCCAGAACCTAAATCTGGTGCGTCTACCAATTTCGCCACTTCCGCGTTGTTTCCTAAAGACTCTGTCATGTTGCCATGTAAAAGTACTTAGGAAATGGTGGCTACGACGGGATTCGAACCTGTGACCCCATCATTATGAGTGATGTGCTCTAACCAGCTGAGCTACGTAGCCAACAATTTTTGTTGCTCGCTTCAAAGTTGCCTTATCGCCGAGAACGGTGCGCATTATGCGGATATGGCTTAGGAGCGTCAACAGTTTTTTTGAATAAATTCCCCGAAACTGACCGTTCGACTTTTTTTTAAACAAAGAGGCGTGTTTGTGATCCAAAACCGCTACCAAAACAACAGATTCATTACCTTTATCCGGTGTTGATTATGCAAATTTCTCGCATTTGAAAACAACAAAAGCCAACCCTGAGGTTGGCTTTTGAACAATCGAATCAGAACAGACTTAAACGTTGAAACGGAAGTGAATCACATCGCCATCTTTTACGATGTAATCTTTGCCTTCAAGACGCCATTTACCAGCTTCTTTCGCGCCACTTTCACCGTTGTACTGAATGAAATCGTCGTAACCGATCACTTCGGCACGGATGAAGCCGCGTTCGAAGTCGGTGTGGATTTTACCAGCCGATTGCGGCGCGGTTGCACCTATTGGAATGGTCCATGCACGTACTTCTTTAACACCTGCGGTGAAGTAAGTGTGCAGGCTCAGCAGATCGTAGCCAGAACGGATCACGCGGTTCAGGCCCGGTTCTTCGATGCCCAGATCGGCCAAGAACTCATCGCGCTCGTCTTCTTCAAGTTCAGACAGTTCAGATTCAATCGCGGCGCACACAGGAACAACCACGTTGTTCTCTTTTGCTGCGAACTCGCGTACTGCATCGAGGTATGGGTTGTCGTCAAAACCATCTTCGGCCACGTTTGCAATGTACATGGTTGGTTTGAGCGTCAGGAAGTTCAGGTAGCCAACTGCTGCCAGTTCTTCTTTCGACAAATTCACAGTACGTGCAGAACCACCTTCCGTGAGTACGGGCAGCAATTTTTCTAGCACGGTCAGTTCAAATTTTGCGTCTTTATCGCCGCCTTTTGCGCGTTTTGCTTGGCGTTGAATGGCGCGTTCACAGCTATCAAGGTCAGCCAGAGCCAGCTCCAGGTTGATCACTTCGATGTCTTCAATCGGGGAGACTTTACCGGCAACGTGCACGATGTTTTCGTTTTCAAAACAACGCACGACGTGACCAATTGCATCGGTTTCACGAATGTTCGCCAGGAATTTGTTGCCTAGGCCTTCACCTTTTGATGCGCCAGCAACCAAGCCTGCGATATCCACGAATTCCATCGTGGTTGGCAGAACGCGCTCAGGATTGACGATGTTTGCCAGTGCGTCCAAACGCAGATCCGGCACTGGTACGACACCAGTGTTTGGTTCGATAGTACAAAACGGGAAGTTTGCCGCTTCGATACCTGCTTTAGTGAGTGCATTAAAAAGTGTTGATTTGCCAACGTTTGGAAGACCAACGATGCCACATTTAAAACCCATGACTGTAACCTTATTCAGCTTTGAACGTGTGTAAGCGGTTTTGCGCTTTGGTGAGGCCATCTTTAAATAAGATGTCGAGGCAGCGAACGGATTCATCTACCACGGCATCCAGACACTCCTGCTCTTTGGCGGGAGCTTTGCCTAACACATAGCCTGCTACTTTATCTTTGTGTCCCGGATGGCCGATGCCAATCCGCAGACGGTAAAATTCTTTGTTGTTGCCCAGTTTGCTGATGGTGTCTTTGAGGCCATTGTGACCCCCGTGACCGCCACCTTTTTTAAACTTAGCCACCCCCGGAGGGAGATCCAGCTCATCGTGAGCGATCATGATCTCTTCGGGATTGATCTGGTAAAACTTGGCCAATGCGCCAACGGCTTTACCGGATAAATTCATAAACGTGGTGGGGATCAGCAAACGCAGATCGTCGCCGTTGACCATGATACGACCGGTTAAACCAAAGAACTTTGGCTCATTTTTCAGCACCACGTTGTGGATGCGAGCCAGTTCTTCTACGACCCATGCACCAGCATTGTGTCGTGTTTTGGCGTATTCCGGGCCCGGGTTGGCCAGACCGACAAGTAATTTAATGGGTTGACTCAAGGCTAGGATCCCTTCGGAAACGAAAAAGCGCGGTATGATAGCACAGAAAAGACGCGCGGGGCGAGACTCTGCTTTTCTCGTGCGCTGAGAAATAAAAAGCGCCTCATCCGAAGATGAAGCGCCCAATCAGAAGCGGTCTCTGAACAAACGAATTAGTTGAACATTGCAGAGATAGATTCTTCGTTGCTGATACGACGAATCGCTTCAGCCAGCATGGTCGACAACGTCAGTTGAGAAACTTTGCCAGTCGCTGCCATCTCTTTAGACAAGGTGATTGAGTCAGTGACAATCACTTGGTCTAGCACAGAGCTCTTGATGTTTTTCGCTGCGTTACCAGAGAATACCGCGTGAGTCGCGTAAGCAAAAACGCGTTTTGCGCCACGTTCTTTCAGCGCTTCTGCGGCTTTACACAGTGTACCACCGGTGTCGATCATGTCGTCGACGATCACGCAGTCGCGGCCTTCGACGTCACCGATCAGGTTCATCACTTCAGACACGTTTGCACGGGGACGACGTTTGTCGACGATAGCAATGTCGATATCGCCCAGCGCTTTTGCAGTTGCGCGTGCACGAACAACACCACCCAGATCCGGAGAAACCACCACTGGATCTTCCAGATTACGTGCTTTCATGTCTTCCAGTAGAACTGGCGTACCGAAAATGTTATCTACTGGTACGTCGAAGAAGCCTTGAATTTGCTCTGCGTGCAGGTCGATAGTGAGAACGCGGTCAACGCCGACGTTTGAAAGGAAATCTGCAACAACTTTTGCAGTGATTGGCACACGGGACGAGCGCACACGGCGATCTTGACGAGCATAACCAAAGTAAGGGATAACAGCAGTAATACGGCCTGCTGAAGCACGGCGCATCGCATCAATCATAACCACCAACTCCATCAGGTTGTCGTTGGTTGGTGCACAAGTTGATTGAATAATGAATACATCGCTACCACGAACATTTTCATTGATTTGTACTGCGACTTCGCCGTCAGAGAAACGGGAAACAGTCGCATCACCAAGAGAAATGTAGAGACGTTCAGCAATACGTTGGGCTAGTTCGGGTGTGGCGTTACCAGCAAATAGCTTCATATCAGGCACGGTGGAAACCTCAGGGTTGCGTCCAGTTTTTAAATAGATTGGGTGTGGGCCGATTGGTAATCAGCCAGCGTCTCTTTGAGCGGTGAAACATTGCGCCCATGGGCGACAAACGCAGAGACGTTGTCAGGGAGTTCGGCAAGGACAGCTTCCGCTTCTTTCTTGCTCAAAAATTCAGCAAAAACGCAAGATCCCGTCCCGGTCAATCTTGACGGCGCGTATTGTAGCAGCCAAGAAAGTTGCTTATCAACCTCTGGGTAAAGCATTCGGACAATTTTTTCGCAATCGTTTTCGTAACAAGTGTCAAGAAGCGTTGCCAGATCTCGCTTCGCTGTGCTTCTTGTCAGTTGCGGATGGGTGAAGATATCTTTGGTCGCAATCGCCACGTTCGGGCGTACCACCAAATACCATTTTTCATCCACGTCGACGTGCGACAGGCGTTCACCCACGCCTTCGGCAAATGCGGCAAATCCACGCACAAACACCGGCACGTCGGCGCCAAGCGCGAGTCCAATTTGGGCCAGTTCATCATCACTGAGATGGGTTTGCCACAGGTGATTGAGCGCTACCAGTACGGTGGCCGCATTGGATGATCCGCCGCCAATCCCGCCGCCCATCGGCAGCACTTTGTTGAGTTCAATCTTGGCACCAAGCGAACAACCGCTGGCGCGTTGCAGCGCGGTGGCCGCTTTCCAGATCAAATTGTCTTCGGTGGCCACGCCCGGCAATTGCGGCGTCAGCACAATCTCGCTGTTGGTGTGGGCGGTGATGGTGAGTGTGTCGCTGTGGTCAAGGAACTGAAACAGGGTTTGCAGTTCATGGTAGCCATCGGCGCGGCGACCAGTGATGTACAGAAACAGATTGAGTTTGGCCGGAGAAGGCCAAGTGGTCGGCGTATTCAGTATCGGGCCTGGAATCATGGCGTCAGTGTCCAATTGGAAATCACGAGGTTAATCGAGGTTTGGTTTTGAGTCAGTTTGAGCTTATCCGGCAATGGCAGTTGGGTTTGTTGCCATGGGTATTCACGATAGCGGCCGTAATCCACATGCCAGTTGGTGCTGCCCGCGCGCTTGTCTAAGGTCGCGAGGGTGTTGTTCTCGTTCAGCGCGTACGCATCGGCTTGGGACGGCAGGCCGAGGATCCAGTCTTGCAGCAGATCCACCGGGATATCGAGCCCGGTCAGTTGGCGTACCAAAAGCTGTGCGTTGGGGGCGGTATAAACTTGGTTATCATACGTTTCCACGCGCGCGCCTTGCGCGGTCATGGTCAGGTTGAGCACCGTCTGGCCGAGAAAGTTAGTCAGGCGTAACTGACTATTTTGGTTGGATTTTTGCCATTGAAAGTTGAGAGATTGGCGCTGCTCAGGTGAGATGTAACCGATTTTTCCGGCCAGTTTAAATTGCGCGATGCTCGTCAGTCGAGCTTGATGGGATTGCCATTGCACATCGGTAATGGGTTCCGGCACGCTGCTACAGCCAAATAGGGTCATCAGCAGCATCACGATCAGGTAAATACGTGGCTTATGAGTCATAAAAAGTGCTCGTTATTTATCCAGTCAAAACGGTCAAACGGCTTTCACTATATCATTGATATCACGAACTCGGGAAAACAAATCCCGTTGACCCTTTCAATAAACAGGGTCATCAAGTAAAATTCTGCGCCTAGCCCATTTCTTACCAGAGAACCCTCGATAGATGTCCTTGCTTGCTATTGGAATCAATCACAATACGGCTTCGGTTGAATTGCGAGAAAAAGTTGCGTTTGGTCCAGACAAGTTGTCTGACGCCTTGGCGCAGCTATCGGACAGTTCATTTGTCAACGGGAGCGTGATCCTGTCGACGTGTAACCGCACCGAGATTTACTGTGATGTGAAGTCATCGTGCAAGAACAAGGTGATCGAATGGTTGTCGCAGTTCCATCAGGTGAATGCTGAAGATCTCAAACCGAGCCTTTATGTGCATGAAGAGCAGGCGGCGATTCGCCACTTGATGCGCGTTTCATGTGGCTTGGATTCTCTGGTGTTGGGGGAGCCGCAAATTCTGGGACAGGTCAAACAGGCCTACGCCGATTCTCGCGAAAGTCGTTCAGTCGATTCGTCGATGGAAAAGTTATTCCAAAAAGCGTTTTCTGTGGCCAAACGGGTTCGTACTGAAACCGAAATCGGCGGCAGTGCAGTGTCGGTGGCGTATGCCGCTTGCACACTGGCAAAACACATTTTTGAATCACTTTCGGATGCGACGGTGCTCTTGGTTGGGGCCGGTGAAACCATCGAGTTGGTGGCCAAGCACTTGGCCAGCCACAACTGTAAACGCATGATCGTGGCCAACCGCACACGTGAGCGTGCCATGAATTTGGCCGAGCAGTTCAACGCCGAAGTGATTGCACTGAATGAAATTCCCGATTATCTGGCGCATGCCGATATCGTCATCAGTTCAACCGCCAGTCCGCTGCCAATCATTGGTAAAGGCATGGTCGAAACCGCTCTGAAAGCGCGTCGTTATCAGCCGATGTTGCTGGTGGATATCGCGGTGCCGCGCGACATTGAATCACAAGTTGGCGATTTGAACGACGCGTACCTCTATTCAGTGGATGATTTGCAGTCTATCGTCGATAGTAATATTGAGCAGCGTAAGGTCGAAGCGATTCAGGCCGAAGCGATTGTCAGCGAAGAAAGTGCCGCGTTCATGACTTGGATGCGCTCGCTACAAGCGGTCGACAGTATTCGCGACTACCGCAAAGCGGCCAATGACATTCGTGAGGATTTGCTGAGCAAAAGCTTGCAAGCGTTGGCGGCTGGCGGCGATCCGGAAAAACTGCTGATTGAACTGAGCAACAAACTCACCAACAAACTGATCCACACCCCGACGCGTGCGTTGCAAACCGCCGCGGAGCAGGGAGAGCCAGCCAAACTGGCCATTATCAGACAAAGTCTGGGTCTTGATGACCCACAATAAACACTTACTCCTTATTCGTTTAAAGAAGAAACTATGAAAGCGTCGATTTTAGTAAAGCTTGAATCCCTGGTTGAGCGTTATGAAGAGGTTCAACACCTGCTGGGCGACCCCGCAGTTATCGGAGATCAGGACAAGTTCCGTGCTCTGTCAAAAGAGTACTCACAGCTTGAGGAGATCACTCACTGTTTTCAGGCTTATCAGCAAGCGCAGGACGATCTGAGCGCGGCGGAAGAGATGGCCAAAGAAGACGACGCAGAGATGCGTGAAATGGCGCAAGACGAAATCAAGGTCGCGAAAGCCGAGATTGAGCGCCTGAGCGACGAGCTGCAAATTTTGCTGCTGCCTAAAGATCCCAACGATGACCGCAACTGTTTCTTGGAAATCCGCGCTGGTGCGGGCGGTGATGAAGCGGGCATTTTTGCCGGCGACCTGTTCCGCATGTACAGCCGTTTTGCTGAAAAACGCGGTTGGCGCATCGAAGTGATGTCATCCAACGAAGCAGAGCATGGCGGCTACAAAGAAATGATTGCCAAAGTGAGCGGCGATGGCGCGTACGGTGTTCTGAAATTTGAATCCGGCGGCCACCGCGTGCAACGTGTTCCTGCGACCGAATCGCAAGGCCGTGTGCACACCTCTGCGTGTACCGTGGCGGTCATGGCTGAAGTGCCAGAAGCCGAAATTCCAGAAATCCGCACTGCGGATCTGAAAATTGATACCTTCCGCTCGTCTGGTGCGGGTGGTCAGCACGTCAACACCACCGATTCTGCAATTCGTATTACCCACTTGCCAACTGGCATTGTGGTGGAGTGTCAGGACGAGCGTTCACAACACAAAAACAAAGCCAAAGCGATGTCGGTACTGGCCGCGCGCATTGCCAAAGCGGAAGAAGAAAAACGTGCGGCGGCAATCTCCGACACGCGTCGTAACCTGCTGGGTTCGGGCGATCGCAGTGACCGCATTCGGACTTACAACTACCCGCAAGGCCGCGTGTCTGATCACCGCATTAACCTGACGGTTTACCGTTTGAGTGAAGTGATGGAAGGCGATCTGCAATCGCTGGTGGATCCCGTGATTCAAGAGCACCAAGCGGATCAGCTGGCCGCGCTTGCTGAGCTCAACTGATTTGATGTCAATGACTTCGCCACTGACCATAGAAGCCGCCCTCAAGGCGGCGACTTTGCAATTAACGCACAGCGGCAGTGATTCGCCGTCACTCGATGCCGCCGTGCTGCTTTGCCATGCACTGGATAAACCGCGCTCCTACTTGCTGACTTGGCCCGATAAAATTCTCGATGACACCACGCACGCAGCATTTGATGCATTGCTTGCCCGTCGCCTGACTGGCGAGCCGGTTGCGTACATCATCGGGGAGCGTGAATTCTGGTCGCTGCCGCTGAAAGTCTCGCCATCCACCTTAATTCCGCGTCCCGACACGGAACGCTTGGTGGAAGTGGCGCTGGAGAAAGCGCAGACGCTGGATGGTGATATTCTCGATTTGGGGACGGGCACAGGTGCGATTGCCTTGGCGCTTGCCTCTGAACTGCCACAACGTCGCGTGGTTGGGATCGACCTGCGTGACGAAGCGCAGCAATTGGCCAGCGACAATGCAAACCGTTTGCACTTAACCAATGTCACGTTTTTGCAGGGCAGTTGGTTTGAACCCTTATCACACGGTACAAAGTTTGCTTTGATAGTCTCCAACCCGCCATACATCGAAGAAAACGATCCGCATTTGGCTCAGGGCGATGTGCGCTTTGAACCGAAAAGTGCGCTGGTTGCCGCCGATAACGGGTTAGCCGACATCAAATATATCAGCGACGCTGGCCGTGATTATCTGCAAAGCGGCGGCTGGTTGGCGTTTGAACACGGTTACGATCAGGGTGCGAGCGTGAGAACCATCATGCAAGCGCTGGGCTATCAGCACGTGATCACCGAGCAGGATTATGCCGGTCATGATCGCGTGACGCTGGGCCAATATAACGACGAACGAGGAAGACAATGTACGAAGGATTAAAACATTTTCACTTGCTGACCATCGGGCTGAGCGCGCTGCTGCTCTCGGTACGTTACGTACTGATGATGATGGATTCAGAACTGCGCCAACATAAATTCCTCAAAGTGTTTCCTCATATTGTGGACACCTGCCTGCTGCTCTCCGGGATCGGCCTGATTTTTGTCACCGGATTTGTGCCATTTACCGCAGCCGCGCCTTGGATGACCGACAAACTGACCAGCGTGCTGGCTTACATCGCACTGGGTTTCTTTGCCCTGAAATTGGGTCGCAACAAGCTGCTGCGCACATTCGCGTTTTTTGGCGCGCTGGGCTGGCTGGCGATTGCCGGCAAAATTGCCGTAACCAAAATCCCGATGTTCTTTGGCTAAGCCGCACTGGCTGTTGCTGTCCGTATTAGATTCACAGATAGAGTAGTGTGATGCTGGATTTGTTTGATGAAGATTTCGATGCGATGGAGCTGGTGGAAGGTGCCCTTGCGCTGAATAAAGCCATCAATCCGGACACCCAGGTCGACTGGGCGCGCATCGAATTGAAACGATTACTGGACGACGCTGAGCAAAGTCTGGTCCATGAACGCGATGAAAAGCAGCGTTTTGAATCGTTTCTACGCTTATTCTATTTTGAGTGGGGATTTTGTGGTGACCACGAGGCCTACTACGATTCCCACAACGCGTTCATCGATAAAGTGCTGGAACGCCGCAAAGGTATTCCTGTCAGTTTGGGCGCGTTGCTGCTGTTTTTTGGTCGCCAATTGGGCTTTCCGCTGCAAGGCATCACCTTTCCGACGCAGTTCTTGTTAGAACTGCGCTGGCCGGGAGAAGCGCCTTTGTACCTGAACCCGTTTTCCGGTGAATATGTGTCGCGTCATACCTTGCAAGCGTGGCTGATTGGCCACAAAGGCCCGTTGACCAAACTCAAAGCCGACCATTTGAAGCCTGCCGATCACCCAACCATCATTGGGCGTTGGTTGGCCTTGCTGAAAAGTGCTCTGCTGCGTGAAGAGCGCTATACTCTAGCGCTGAGATGCACTGATCTGGCACTGACGTTTGTGCCTGATGATCCGTATGAAATTCGCGATCGCGGCTTTATCTATCAACAGTTGGATTGCCATCAGGTGGCGCTGACGGATTATCAATATTTTATTGAGCAGTGCCCGGACGATCCGGCCGCAGAATTATTGAAAACTCAACTCAATGCACTCAGTCACAACCACGTGACGCTGCATTAATCACAACGAAGAGAAAAGAGAATGGAACAGAAAATTGTTCACGTCGGTGATATTCCGGTTGCCAACGACAAGCCGTTTACCCTGTTTGCAGGCATGAACGTTCTGGAGTCGCGCGATATGGCGATGCAAATCTGTGAGCACTACGTCAAAGTGACTGACAAATTAGGCATCCCTTACGTATTCAAAGCTTCGTTTGATAAAGCGAACCGCAGCTCAGTGCACTCGTACCGTGGTCCTGGTTTGGAAGAGGGCATGAAAATCTTCCAAGAACTGAAAGACACGTTCGGCGTGAAAATCATCACTGACGTGCACACCGAAGCACAAGCACAGCCGGTTGCGGATGTGGTGGATGTAATTCAGTTGCCCGCGTTTTTGGCGCGTCAAACCGACCTTGTTGAAGCCATGGCGAAGACAGGCGCGGTGATCAACGTGAAAAAACCGCAATTCATGAGCCCAGGTCAAGTGGGCAACATCGTGGAAAAATTCGCAGAGTGTGGCAATGAGAAAGTGATCCTGTGTGAGCGCGGCTCATGCCATGGTTACGACAACTTGGTTGTTGATATGCTGGGATTTGGCGTGATGAAGAAAGCGTCGAACGGCAGCCCTATCATTTTTGACGTGACGCACTCCCTGCAAATGCGTGACCCATCGGGCGCTGCCTCGGGCGGTCGTCGTGAGCAAACTGTGGAACTGGCGAAAGCGGGTCTGGCAACGGGCATCGCGGGCTTGTTCATTGAAGCGCACCCGAATCCAGATCAAGCGCGATGCGATGGCCCATCGGCACTGCCGCTCGACAAGCTGGAGCCGTTCTTGGCGCAAATGAAAGCGCTGGACGATTTGGTGAAAAGCTTCGCGCCGATCGACATTCGCTAATCGATTGCAGAAGCCGCCTTCGGGCGGCTTTTTTGTCGCTGTGCTTCGGCGGTGACGTAAACGCTTGCGCACGCATTTTTGCAGATGGCGTGCGGATAACGGGTGAAATAGTCTCGGCGCTTCACAACACCATTTGCCATTTCTCGATACGCTTCGCCACGCCCTGTGGCTATTTTTAGTGATGAATTTCACAGAGTGATGCAACAAAGCTGTTACATCATTTGGCTTATTTTAAATTAGTTCATGTTTTATCAGTCAGTTGGCGCGATCACTCTCAAAGAAGAGCGCATTGACTGACTACACTTTGAAAAGAAAAGTAGTGGACCCCCATCAGTTGAAAGGTACGACAATGAAACAAGGCTTACTCCTCAAATCCGTGTTAAGCGCCGCAATTATTGCGTCGCTGGCTGGCTGTGCTTCGCAACCCGCACACGAATGGCAACAAGACACCACCTACAAGTTGACCATTTTGCACACCAACGACCATCACGGCCGTTTTTGGCAGAATAACTATGGTGAATACGGCATGGCCGCGCGCAAAACGCTGATTGACCAGATCCGTGCGGATGTAGAAGCGCAGGGCGGCAGCGTGCTGTTGTTGTCTGGCGGTGACATCAACACCGGGGTACCAGAATCTGATTTGCAGAATGCTGAACCGGATTTCAAAGGCATGAGCCACATTGGTTATGATGCGATGGCCATTGGCAACCACGAATTCGATAACCCGCTCGAAGTGCTGTTCCAACAGGAAGAGTGGGCCAACTTCCCGATGCTGTCGGCCAACATTTATGACAAAGCGACTGGCAAACGTCTGTTCCAGCCGTACCACATCTTCGACAAGCAGGGCATTAAGATTGCGGTGATCGGCCTAACCACAGAAGACACCGCCAAGATTGGTAATCCGGAATACATCGGTGGCATTGATTTTCGCGATCCCAAAGCGGAAGCGAAACAGGTGATCCAAGAACTGAAAAAAACCGAACACCCGGATCTGATCATCGCTGTGACACACATGGGCCACTACCAGAATGGTCAGCACGGCATTAACGCGCCGGGCGATGTGGCACTGGCGCGCTTCCTGCCGAAAGGTGAACTCGACATGATCGTCGGTGGTCACTCCCAAGAGCCGGTTTGTATGGAAGGCCCGAATCTGGTGAAGAAAAACTTTGTACCGGGCGATGAGTGCAAACCGGACATTCAAAATGGAACGTACATCGTTCAAGCGTACGAATGGGGGAAATATGTCGGTCGTGCGGATTACGAATTCCGTAACGGTGAGCTGAACATGGTCAGCTACAACCTCATTCCGGTGAACTTGAAGAAAAAAGTGAAGGTGAACGGCGAAAGCCAACGTGTGTTTGCCACCACCGAAATTAAAGAAGACCCAGCGATGCTCGATTTCCTGCGTCCGTATCAGGAAAAAGGTGCAGCGCAGCTGAACGTTAAGATCGCCGAAACCAACGGTAAATTGGAAGGTGACCGCGATGTGGTGCGCTACCAACAAACCAATCTGGGTCGTTTGATTGCGACCGCGCACATGCAGCGCGCGAAAGCCGACTTTGGTGTGATGAACTCAGGCGGCGTGCGTGACTCCATTCCTGCCGGTGATGTGACCTATAAAGATGTGCTGCAAGTGCAGCCATTTGGCAACATCGTGAGCTACGTCGACATGAATGGTCAGGAAGTGTTGGATTACCTCAACGTGGTGGCAACCAAGCCGATTGATTCCGGTGCTTACGCGCAATTTGCGGGGATTACCATGACGGTCGCCAACGGCAAAGTGTCGAACGTCTTCATTGGAGGTAAACAGCTGCGTCTGGATGAGAATTACCGCTTTACCGTGCCAAGCTTTAACGCGGCGGGCGGTGACGGTTATCCGAAGATTTCTGATCACGCAGGTTACGTCAACACCGGTTTTGTCGACGCTGAAGTGCTGAAAGATTATCTGGAAGCGAACAGTCCGGTGGATGTGAACCGTTTCGCGCCATCGGGTGAAATCGTTTATCAGGAATGAGGACAGGAAAGGATTGACTCAATAGGTTGAATCCCTTTAACTATCAGGCGATGCGCGATGGCGCATCGCCTGTTTTTTTTATCTCAATGGTACGAATCACTATAAGCCCGCCCGGGTTTATCCTGATTGGTATAAAGGACCGATTCACCATGACTCCAGCGATTAACCTTGCGAAGAAAAAGAAAGTTTCCCACACCATCCATCAATACGAACACGATCCGAGCCACAGCAGCTACGGCTTAGAAGCCGCTCAGGCACTCGGCCAAGATCCGAAAACCGTATTCAAAACCTTGCTGTTTTGCCTCAATGGAGAAGAGAAGAATCTGGCGGTCGCGGTGATTCCGGTGGATCACAAATTGAATTTGAAACTGGCAGCCAAAGCGGCGCATGCCAAAAAGGCAGACATGGCAAACCCTGAGATCGCGCAGAAAACCACGGGGTATGTGGTGGGTGGCATCAGCCCACTGGGGCAGAAAAAAGCGCTGCCAACCTTCATTCACCTTAGTGCGTTGGAACTGCCAACGCTGTGTGTGAGCGCCGGTAAACGCGGGCTGGAAATCGAGCTGGCACCCAAGGATTTAGCCATGCTCACGCGCGCGCAGTTTGTCGATTTGTGCCAAGACGCCTAACGCGCAGGCGCAAACACCCCACATAAAAAAACGGCCTCATCAGAGGCCGTTTTGATCTTCAAGAACGAATCCGTTATTCGCGAACGAATCAGTGTTTGCCTTCTTCCATCTGCGCGTTATCCACGATGTGGTTTTCGCCCAAATCATTTGGCAAGACCAGGTTAAGAATAATCGCGACAATACCGCATAGGCTCACGCCTTGCAGGCTGAATTCGCCAATACCGAAAGCCATGCCGCCGATACCAAATACCAGCGTCACTGCCACGATCACGAGGTTACGTGATTTGTGTAGGTCGACGTTGTTTTTGATCAGTGTGTTAAGGCCCACGGTTGCAATCGAACCAAACAGCAGAATCATGATGCCGCCCATGACAGGCACAGGAATGGTTTGTAGCAGCGCGCCCAGTTTACCCACCAGTGCCAGCACAATGGCAGTCACTGCCGCCCATGTCATGATTGCTGGGTTGAATGCTTTGGTCAGCATGACGGCACCGGTCACTTCACTGTAGGTGGTGTTTGGTGGCGCGCCAAGGAATGTTGCCGCCATGGTGGCAACCCCGTCACCGGTGATGGTGCGGTGCAGGCCTGGTTTTTTGATGTAGTCTTTGCCGGTCACATTCGAGATCGCCAGCATATCGCCCACGTGTTCAACAGCGGGTGCAATGGCAACCGGAATCATGAACAGAATGGCGTTGATGTTGAATTCTGGGAAAGTAAAGTTTGGCAGTGCAAACCATGCCGCTTGTTGTACTGGCGCAAAGCTCACCACACCAAAGTAAAGCGACAAAGCGTAGCCCGATGCAATCCCACCACAAATGGGAACCAGCTTAAAGAAGCCTTTGGAGAACACACTCATCACGATGGTGACCAGCAGTGAAACGCATGAAATCCACAGGGCCGCATCGCCCGCGACCAGTTGCACCGAACCGTCACCGGTTTTACCCAGTGCCATGTTGACTGCGGCTGGCGCAAGGCCCAAGCCGATCACCATGATCACCGGCCCTACCACCACAGGCGGCAGCAGTTTGTGGATGATTTCCACACCGCGCACTTTAATCACCGCACCCATAAGGATGTAAACCGCACCGGCTGCCATCAAACCACCCATGGTTGCCGGAATACCCCAAGCTTGGATACCGTACATAATGGGAGCGATGAAAGCGAAAGAAGAAGCAAGAAAGATTGGAACGGAGCGACGGGTGATGATTTGGAAGAGGAGGGTGCCGGCACCAGCACCGAAAAGTGCGACGTTGGGATCAAGACCGGTTAACAACGGTACAAGAACCAGAGCACCAAATGCGACGAAAAGCATCTGTGCGCCTTGAATGGCATTTTTCATTGTATTTTCCCTGATACTGAACAAAATTCGCGGGATTCTATCACTTTTGCAAACGTTTGCCATTTAAACTGGATCAAAAAATGGATTATTTTTAGTTTACAGGGACGAAATAGCCAGCCACGAATTGGGGATTTTTTGACGCGATACTGGCGGCGTTTTCTTGCCCGAAATCGGATAGTTGCTTATCATCAACCTTCACAATTGAGGACCTAGGAACACTATGCGTTATTTAGCATTGTTGATGGCCGGGCTGATGAGTCTGCCGGCGCTTGCGCTGACGAAAGTCAATTTGTACCAAACAGAAGTCGTGATCGATGAGCAGCAGGACAATGCTGACGCCGCGGCCCGCATTGCGGGGATGCAACAAGTGATTGTGCGAGCGACCGGCGATAGAGAGTCGGTCAACAACGAGGTCATTCAAAAAGCGCTGCGTCAGAATTCGCAGTACTTGAATCAGATCAGCTATGCGCAGCAAGGCGATGCGAAAACCCTGCGAATGGGATTTAGTGGCCAACATATCCGTTCGCTGCTGACTCAGGCACAGTTGCCATTTTGGCCTGAAAACCGCGCCAACCTGTTGGTTTGGCTGGTGGAAGAGTCCAATTATGATCGCAGCATCACGTGGGAGCACGCCAATACGCCCCTACTGCGCCAGCTCAAAGCCAGCGCTCAATTACGTGGTCTGCCGCTTATTGTGCCTGTCGGTGATTTTGATGACATCACTGGGGTGCAAATTTCCGATCTGTGGGGCGGCTTTGCGCAGCCGATCAGTTTGGCCAGCCAACGTTACCCAACCGATGCGGTGTTAGTGGTGCGTGCGCAAGGCTCGAATCTGCGCTGGACACTGTACGATCAAAATGCTGGCAACATGATTTCGGCGCCTAAAACGCCGATGAGCGGTAAGGCGTCGGGGCAAAATGCGGCTGCAGACATGGTGGATGAACTGAGTGATTACTACGCGCAGAAAGGCGCGGTGATGGTCAACAGCGAATCCTCGGAAGCGGTGCTGGCGTCGTTTACGCCGGTCAACGGCGCGGTGTCATTCTTTACGCTGGAAGATCGCCTCAAACGGTTAAGCTCGGTTGCATCGTTGGATATTCTTAAAATTCAAGGCAATGAAGTGATTTTCAAAGTGCACTTGCTGGCGAGCGAAAGCCAGTTTCAGCAAGAAGTGCTGCGCATGGGCCGCGTGGTGACTCGCGAAGCGCCAGCGCCGCAGTTACAACGAGAACCATCGCTGATGCCCGCGGCGGAAACGCATGCTGTTGGCGTGGATGGCGTTGAAACGGACGGTGTAGAGACAGATGGTGTCGAAACGAATGCCATTGATAGCGAAGGGGCTGCCGCTGTTCCTGCACAAGCGGATGCCGCGTCATCGACGTCGGCGATTGATGTGCAACCGGTGTTGGCTACCGAGCCAAGCGTTGATGCGCAGCCGGTGATGCCTGCTGAACCCGCGATCAACACGCTCTACTTTCAGTGGCAAGGGTAAATCGATTCTTGCAACATAAACCCTGCAACATGAAAAAAGCGCCGTTATGGCGCTTTTTTTGTACGAGTGAGTGGCGAGAAAACGCGGTTACAACTTGTTGTCAAACCGAGCGCGTTCCTGCTTTTCCACTTCCGACAACTTGGTCAGTTTCAATCCCAGCTCTTTCCCGCGATGACGAGCATAAAGAATGTTGCCCATAAATGCCGCCAGTGTCAGCAATAGCTCAACCGCGGCCAACACGCGCTCACCATCATCAATGTACAAGAGGGTCAAGGCGTGAAGAAAATAGAACATCAAAATGAAATTGGCCCATGCATGCGTATACGGTTTGCCAGCTAAAATTCCCGGCAGCGGGAGCAGCAGCGGAATGAGCCACGCAATGGTCAACGTGAGTGGGTTAATGTGTGGATGGGGTGACAGTTCCAGTTGCCACAGGGCAATCCAGCCCAAGAGAGACAAGTTCCCGCCCAGCGCAAGCCAACGAAACAGCGTGGTGCGCGGCGACATATCGACGCTCATGATTTTTCCTTCAATTGGCTTGCCACGCGGGCAAGTCGTTTTCCTAAACTTTGTGCCAGTGTGCTTTCGTCACCGGTGATGCGATCGTTGTGTCCAGACACATGACTGGCCCCATACGGCGTGCCGCCTGAGGTGGTGGTGTGTAACGCCGGTTCCGAGTAGGGGATCCCCAGCACCAGCATGCCGTGGTGTAACAGCGGCATCATCATGGTTTGCTGTGTGGTTTCCTGACCGCCGTGCAGTGTGGATGAGGTGGTAAATACACATGCGGGTTTATCGATCAGATCGCCACTGAGCCACAACGGCGTGGTTTGATCCCAAAAGTGTTTCAACGGCGCGGCCATATTGCCAAACCACACCGGACTGCCCATTGCTAACCCATCACACTGACGCAGTTCTGTCAGCGTCAGCAGGGGGTCGTCGGCCAATCCTGCCTGTTCGGTCAATTCCGGCACGGTGCGCAGCAACGCTTCGCAACCCGGTACCGACTCAATGCCGCGCGCAATTTGACGCGCCAAGGCTTGGGTGCCACCATGGCGACTGTAATACAGCACCACCAAACGACAACTCATAGAATATCCAGCACTTGCTCCGGTGGACGGCCGTGACGCGCTTTGCCGTTTGCCACAACGATAGGGCGTTCAATCAGTTTTGGATTGGCCACCATGGCTTCAAACAGCGCATCGTCAGACAGGCTGATATCCGCCAGGTTGAGCGTTTTGTAGATGTCTTCTTTGGTGCGCATCATGTCGCGCACTTGCGTTAGACCCAACTGTGCATAGAGTTCTTTCAGTTGCGCCACGCTCAGCGGCTCTTCAAGGTATTTGACGACCTGTGGTTGAATGTTTTTCTCTTCCAGTAAGGCCAGCGTTTCGCGGCTTTTTGAGCATCGAGGGTTGTGATAAATCACGACTGACATAATTCTTCCTTCATCATTATTTTGTTATTGGAGTGATAGGAAACGTTCACGCTGCACCATCAATTGGTCGATGCGAGCGTCATAACGTGCCTGTTCTAAACTGCCCAGTTTAGCTAACTCGCTGGCTTGGGTGTAAAACTGAATGGCTTTGTTCCAGTTGGCCCGTAGCGCAAAAATTTCGGCGCGCGCCGCCAAATCTTCCGCGCTGTTCCCCAAACGAATGTTGGCTTCAGATAAGAGCTGCCAGCCGTTGGTGTCGTTGGGGTTATCGTGGGTGTAGCGTTGCAGAATACGAATCGCGTCGCTGTACTTTTCTTCCTTCATCATCGCGTTGGCGTAGTTGATGGTCAGTACCGCGTTATTGGGTTTCTGTTTCAGCGCTGCGCTCAACAGCGCTTGCGCTTTTTGTGGACGGTCGGTGGCCAAATAAAGGTCAGACACCGCATCGAGATAGAAGCCGTTGACCGGATCGCTTTTGAGCAGCGCATTCAACAGTGGCTCAGCTTTATCGTACTGTTTGCTGTCGATGTAGACCAAGGCTTTGCCATATTCAAACGCTGGATGCAGTGACGGTTCGGCTTTTTTCTGCGTGCGGTTGAACCAGTCAAGCGCTGCATCGCTGTCGATGCCCGCATAACGCGCCACGATGCGTGCGCGTGCCAAATGGTAGTTGAGCGACGGTTGCAAACGAACGGGCGTGTACTGCTGCGCGCGCTGGCGACTGTCGGTGATGCGATCTTCGGGCAATGGGTGCGTCAGCAACATCGGTGGCGGCTTACTGGCGTAACGGTATTCATCGGCCAAGCGGCCAAAAAAGCGCGGCATGGCGTTGACGTCAAATCCCGCTTTGGCCAGCGTGGCAATCCCAAATCGGTCGGCTTCTTTTTCATTGGCACGCGTGTAGTTGATTTGGCTTTGAATGTTCCCCGCGGTGGTGGCGGTAATGGCGGCAATCCCCGCTTCCGGGGCGGCAATAGCCAGCAACAGTGACCCGGCCAGCGCTGCGATCGTCGCTGGTGAGCGACGCGCTTGATCTTCCATACTGCGCGCGAGGTGGCGCTGGGTCACGTGCGCGATTTCGTGCGCCAGAACCGAGGCCAGTTCACTTTCCGATTGCGCATGCAAAAACAGCCCGGAGTGCAGCGCGACATATCCGCCAAAGAAGGCAAAGGCGTTGATGTCGCGGTCGCGAATCATAAAGAAGGTAAACGGGGTTTTGACATCGTCGGCATAAGCCACCAAACGATGCCCCAAAGAATCGATGTATTCGTTGAGTACCGGGTCATTGATAACAGGGCGACTGTTGCGCAGCATGCGCATGTACGCATCGCCATAGATGAGTTCCTGATCGATGGTCAGTGTGGAACCTGCGACGGTACCAATGCTGGGCAACTCGATGCTGTTGTCGGCGTAAGCCAAGGGCGGGGTCGCAAGTACCGCAGCCAAACAAAGGCTCACGAATGAACGAGTACGTTTAATTATCATGGTTTGAGGTGAGACTCCAAAATCATCTTCTACTTTACCTTGTAATCGAGCGTGATTGGCGAGGCCATCAACTTTGATTGGTCAACGCATCCGTTCGACTGTTAAGGTATAAGACATTACCTGACTGGATTGGTTTCCCGATCACCGAACAGACGCCCAGGTATAAGTAAGCAATGAATTGTAACGATTTTTAGCCGAAGCCAAATACTGGCACCCAGCGGAAAAGGCGATACAATGTTCCACCTATATTAAGGATTGAGCCGCAGAATGGAACCGAATATTCTCGATTTGCGTCAGCAGCGTTGCCCGATGGCGTTATTACTTGCGAAACGTCACACCGAGCGGTTGCAGAATGGCGAATCCATGACCATTTTGATTGTCGATCCCAGTGCCATGCGCGATATCGAGTCTTATTTGCTGCGAAAGCAGTTTGCCTTTCAGTGTAAGACGTTCAATGATCATTTCTCTCTTCATGTCTTAAAGGAGACATCGCCCCATGTTTGAAATGGTGAGTCGTTGGTATAAACGACGTTTCTCCGATCCCCATGCAGTCAGCCTTGTCGCTATTCTGTTTTTTGGTTTCATTACCATCTACTTTTTCGGTCACCTAATTGCCCCGTTGCTGGTGGCCATTGTGTTGGCATACCTGCTGGAATGGCCAGTGGTGCAACTGTGCCGTTGGAAAATTTCTCGGACCTTCGCGGTGATTTTGGTCATTGTGGCGTTTATCGGCGTGATGCTGTTTGCGGTGTTTGGGTTGGTGCCGACCATTTGGCAGCAAATCGTCAACTTGATTAACGACATTCCCAACATGTACACCGGATTGCAAAAATTCATCGCAACCTTGCCCGATCGCTACCCGGAATTGGCAAGCCTCGAAATCGTGGAACCCATCATGAACAATGCCAAGAACAAGGCGCTGAGTATGGGGGAATCGGTGGTGAAAGGGTCGTTGGCCTCACTGGTGAGCATTGCGACCTTAGCGGTGTATCTGATTCTGGTGCCGCTGCTGGTGTTCTTCTTGCTTAAAGATAAGCAGGAGATGCTGCGCATTGTACGCGGTGTATTGCCACGCAATCGCAAACTGGCGACCGAAGTGTGGCATGAAATGAATCAGCAAATCTCGAATTACATTCGCGGCAAAGTGTTGGAGATTTTAATTGTCGGGGGCGTGAGTTACGTCACTTTCGCTGTGCTGGAGTTACGTTACTCGGTGCTGCTGGCTGTTGCGGTCGGCTTCTCTGTCTTGATTCCATACATTGGGGCGGCCGTGGTGACGGTGCCTGTGGCCATTGTGGCGCTGTTCCAATGGGGCGTGACGCCCGAGTTTTACTACTTGCTGATTGCGTACGGCATCATTCAGGCACTAGATGGTAACGTGTTGGTGCCGGTGCTGTTCTCGGAAGCGGTGAACCTTCACCCCGTGGCGATCATCGTGGCGGTGCTGGTGTTTGGTGGCCTGTGGGGATTTTGGGGCGTGTTCTTTGCCATTCCGTTGGCCACTTTGGTCAAAGCCGTGTGGAAAGCACTACCGAGCATTGACGAAGAGCCGCCACAAACCAGCGCGTGAGCGCACAAAAATTGAATCGAATTGCCCTGTCACGTTGTGATGGGGCTTTTTTTTGTGCATTTATGAAGCGAGTTCAAAATTATTGATTAAAATGTAGTTTAGGGGCTAAGACCTCTCAAGTTCCAATCTGGCTAGTCGATACAACAAGGAATAAGTATAAAAAAATCAAATGTGCTGAGAGTTTGCGAGTCGAGGGAAATTATGAGATTTAGCCAAAAGATTGTGGCTGCATCATCTGCGCTACTACTAATTGTGATTTTACTATTATCTATTCAACAACTGAGCACCGTGCGCTCGGAAGTGGAATCTCTGGTCAACAGTAGTCTGAAAGAGATGGTGGCCGGGGTGAAAAATACCATCACATCCGAAATGACCAGTAAGAAAGCACTGGCTCAGTCGATGACTGAGGTGCTGGAGCTGGATCCGGAAAACCGCACCTACGTGAAAAACGTGCTTGAGAAACCCAAGCTCAAAAGCAGTTTCCTTGCGGTGGGGTTAGGGTATGACTCAAATGGCACCGTGGTCGAAAATGATGACGGTTGGGAGCCGGGCGCCGATTACGACCCGCGTAAACGACCTTGGTTTGTGGATGCGAAACGCGTCGGCAAGCTGACTGTGACCGACCCGTACGTGGACGTTTCAACCAAGAAAACCATCATTTCGATTGGTACGCCCGTGTATGAAAATGGCCAATTCAAAGCGGCGATGTTCTACGACTTGGAGCTGACCAAATTGGCGGAGTTGGTGAACTCCATCAACCTGTTTGATGCTGGTTATCTGTTTATCGTGACTGCCGATGGCACCACCATCGCGCACCCAGATACCAAAAACAACGGTCAGAAGCTCGCGACCTATCTGCCCCAAGTACAACTCAAAGAGGGCACACAGCGCATCGACATCGATGGCAGTCCGTTTATGGTCAACTTTACGCTAGTGCCGAGTGAGAACTGGTACATCGGCGCCATCATCGATGAGTCGATTGCGTTTGCTGCGGTGTCTGACTTGCGCAACAGCTCGATTCTCTACACCGTGATTGGGTTGGTACTGAGTGTGATTGGCTTGAGCGTGCTGATCAAAGTGCTGATGCGCCCACTGGGCGCGCTGAATGAAGCGATTCAAGATGTGGCGTCTGGTCAGGGCGATTTGACCAAGCGACTCAACACCAATACCGACAAAGAGTTTGCTGAATTGGCAAAAGGGTTTAACAGTTTCACGGAAACCTTGCAGCATCAGATCAAACAGTCGAAAGCCATCGGTGAAGAGATCATGCGTGGCGCTGAGCAAACCATGGGCACCGTGCACGGCTCTGCCGAAGCGATGCGCGCGCAGTTGCAAGAGCTGGAACAACTGGCAACGGCGATGCACGAAATGTCGGTGACGGCGACAGAAGTAGCGAACAATGCCCAAGGCGCGGCGTCGGCGGCTAAAGAGGCAGATGATGCCACCGTCGAAGGGTCACGCGTGGTGAGTGACACCACGGCGTCGATTGACCGTTTGTCGGCACACATCGAAATGGCCGTCGAAGAAGTGCGTGGCTTGGAATTGGCCACCGCCAACATCGAAACCATTTTGAAAGTGATCAACGACATCGCCGACCAAACCAACTTGCTGGCACTGAATGCGGCGATTGAAGCGGCACGTGCGGGCGAATCGGGTCGTGGCTTTGCTGTGGTAGCCGATGAAGTGCGCACGCTGGCCCAGCGCACGCAACAATCGACCACCGAAATTCGTAACATGATTGAGCAACTGCAAGCGGGCGCAAGCTCGGTGTCGGTCGCGATGAACGAAAGTAAATCGACTGCCGAAGATGCGGTTGAGAAATCGCAACTGGCGGATGCCGCGCTGCAACGGATCCGCAATGCAATTCAACAAATCAGTGATATGAATATGCAGATTGCCTCGGCGGCGGAAGAGCAAAGCTTGGTGGCAGAAGAGATCAACAACAACACGGTGAAGATCAAAGATCTGTCGACTCAGGTGTCAGAATCTGCGGAAGAAGCCAACATTGCGATGCAAGTTCAAACAGAAAACGTGCGTGAGCAAGATGCGATTCTCAACAAATTCGTGGTCTAATTCGGTGAGCTTGTAACAAAAAAGGCCAGTCATTGCGACTGGCCTTTTTGACTATTTATGCAAATTAATCATGGAATGCAAATGAATCAGGCCAGCCATCTCGCCGATTCTCGCGGCCATGATCACTTGCTGTTGAGGTAATCCAGCACCACTTCGTGGTGATCTTTGGTTTTGAATTTATCGAAGACGTGTTCAATCACCCCGTTTTCGTTAATCAGGAAACTGATGCGGTGCAGGCCATCGTACACTTTACCCATGAACTTTTTCTCGCCCCACACACCAAACTGTTCAGCGACCGCGTGGTCTTCGTCTGACAGCAGGGTAAAGTTCAGGTTGTCCCGTTCAATGAATTTGCCCAAACGTTTGACCGGGTCGATGCTCACGCCCAAGACCACCACGTTGTGCGCATCCAATTCACCTTTCACGTCGCGCATGCCTTGGGCTTGCACAGTGCAGCCCGGCGTCATCGCTTTGGGGTAAAAGTAAAACAGGATTTTTTTGCCGGCGAAATCAGACAGAGACACGGTCTTGCCGTCTTGATCGAGAAGAGAAAATGCCGGAGCTGGCGAACCTGCCTTGAGTGTATTCATGGTCCTTCCTTTCTGTTTTATTGACTGTTTTTAATGAAGTTAAGCGACCCATGTACGTCGTGCTCCTGACACATCGCATCAAACTCTTCTTGCAGCTGCATCAGATTGTAATCGCCATCGACGTGTGCGGTGATCGCGATTTGGAACTGGTTGGTTTCCCGCTCCAGTTTTTGCTTGTCGATGGTTTGCGCGCTGAGGGAGGCCATGCCGATGTTGCGAGCGGCAAAGAACTGGGTGAACTTTTCGGTCAGGCCCGGTTTGTCATCCGATTCGACATACACTTCCACGGTATAGGCGTTGGCTTGTTGAGCGTGTGGGGACGTGCGCTTCATCATGGTGATCAGATCTTGCTCTTGCCCCAAGAGTGGCAGCAGCGTTTCCACGCGGGTGATGCTGTTGGCATTGCCAGAGACCAGCATGATCAGCGTGAATTCATTTCCAAATAGCGCAATACGGCTGTCGATGATATTACAGCCTGCTTGCGTCACCAGTTTGACAACCTGATTGCAAATCCCTGGCCGGTCAGTACCCACGGCGGTGATCACCAAATGTTGAGTCATAGAGTCGCTTCGCTTAGTGTTTTTCGGCATGTTAACACAGTTGAAGTATAGAGAAAGCGCGAGAAAACGTCTTTTTATGCCTGTGTTTTCACAAAATCACGTATTGTTGACAAGGGGATTTGACAGGGGTGTATAACCCAGTGAGAAAAGGCAGAGTAGGCCTAACGTCTAACATCTGATAAATATTCACTCATAAGGGCTGTTTAAGCGAATTTCCCCCCTTGTGTTTTTCAAGCCCCATGCAGTACCATGCAAAAGTTATCAATCTAGGGAGATAGACATGTTTTCAGGAAGTATCGTCGCGTTAATTACACCTTTCAACCATGACGGTGAGGTTGACTATCTTAGCCTGAAGAAGCTGGTAGACTACCACATCGAAGCCGGTACTGACGCCATTGTTTCGGTAGGAACAACCGGTGAGTCATCCACACTCACTATCGAAGAGCATGTCAAAGTCGTTGAAAAGACGCTTGAATTTTCGGACGGCCGTATTCCTGTGATCGCCGGTACCGGCGCCAATGCGACTCATGAATCCGTGACGTTCAGCCGTCTGCTGAACAACACAGGTATCGCTGGTTACCTCAGCGTGACGCCTTACTACAACAAGCCGACACAAGAAGGTTTGTTCCAGCACTACAAAGCGATTTCGCAAGAAACCGACATCCCTGTGATCCTTTACAACGTACCCGGCCGCACGGCGGTTGACCTGCATCCAGAAACGGTTGCACGTTTGGCGGAACTTAAAAGCATTGTGGCACTCAAAGATGCAACCGGTGATTTGAGCCGTGTAGCGCTGCACCGTGAACTGTGTGGCAACGACTTTGTGCTGCTGAGTGGCGATGATGCCACCGGTCTGGAATTTGTGAAGTTGGGTGGTCAAGGGGTGATTTCAGTCACGAACAACGTGGCCGCTGCCGATATGGCCAACATGATGCACTTAGCACTGGCTGGCAAATTTGAGGAAGCGGAAATCATCAACCAACGCCTGATGCCACTGCACAAAGGCTTGTTTATTGAGTCGAGCCCTATTCCTGTGAAATGGGCGGCGCATAAGCTGGGTCTGATTGCAGAAGGTGATCTACGTCTACCTTTAACGGAACTCTCTGAACAAGCGCGCCCACTTGTTGCCCAAGCAATGACAGAAGCCTGTATTTTATAAGGCGCTATCCATTACAATGCCGAGGTTTTCATGCCTCGGCAAATTTTAGGAGTTTCAATGAAGTTATCGCGCCAGCTAGTGGTTGGATCACTGGCTGTTTTGGTTTTGAGTGCCTGTTCAAGCTCTCCGACGCAACGCCGCCAAGCCAAAAATGATTTTAACTACCTGGATACAAAAGATTTTAAACCGTGGGTTTTGCCGCAAGACGCCACCCCGCAGTTTTATCCTGATTACGATATTCCCCAAGGTGATTTTAACGGTGGCATCGGCCCAGTGGTTGACATTCGTCCGCCGCAGCAAGTGCTGGAGCTGATCCCGGGCGCGCGCGCTGAACGTCAAAATGGCGAAGTCACTTTGTGGATGATCCGTAAAGACGAAGCAGACAAAGTGTGGCAAATCGCCAACACCATGATGCAAGAGCGCAACATCAAAGCCGTGCAATCTAATGCCAACCACGTCGAAACCGACTGGGTGACTTGGGTGTCGGAAGATGAAGATATGGAAATTGGCAGCCGCTACGAATTGAGTCGCGTGGAAGCCAACAACCGTTACGGATTTAAGATCTCGTTGATTGATTGGCGTGAAGGCGGCAAACAAAAGCCGGTGACCGCGACCAACAAAGAGCGTTACAACGCGTTTATGACCAACTTGGTGACGGCTCGCTACGATCAAGATGTGCGAGCAGAAGCGGCGCGTAAAGCGCAAGAGCTGGTGAAACAGATTCCAATTACGATGGGCTCTGACCGCAGCGGCTTCCCGGTGATCATCGCGCGGACGCCATACGACATTCTGTGGCAACGTCTGCCAGACCTGCTGCCGAAGATGGGCTTCAAGATTGAAGAACGTAACCAGTCGCAAGGCACCATGAAAGCCAAGTACGCTTCACCGGATGACGAATTCTGGAATGAGATTGGCGTGAAACCGATGAACCTGAATTCAGGAACCTACACCTTCCTGTTTGGTGATTTGGGGAACCGGACATCAATCAACGTCACCAACTCAGCGGGTAAACCAGTTGAGGAAGAGCTACTGAAAGAGATGGTGCCTGTATTGGCCGCTATCGTGGATGAGCGCACACCGACTCAGCAATAAGCGAGTCGGCTTGCACAGAAAAAAGGGACGCTTAGCGTCCCTTTTTGTTTGTCTCTTCTTCCGCAGCTGACGAACGGTGCTTTTGATCCAGCTCGTTAAGCTTATCGAGATCGCTCTTTTTCCCTTTCATTCCCAGTTTCATGGTGGCGGTGTGTTTCAATGCGGCAATGTTGCCGACAAACACACACACGATGATGAGGGTGATCACCCATGGGTTAAACAGAAAATCGATCATACGCGGTCTCCTCGGCTGATCTGAGTCATGTAATGTGTGTAGATCTGGCGCAATTCTCGCTTCACCGTCGGCTTTCCTAACAACGGCGCGGATGCCAATTGCTGGGCCAATATTGGCAACGTCAGTTCAGTCAGGCATTGCTCGCTGGTGGCACGATGGCTGATGTGCCACGGTTCAAAGGCCACGCCAGAACCGGTTGACTGATACGGGAAGAAGAACCCAAAGCGGGCGAGGTTGGCTTTCAACCATTCATAGAATGGGCGTTGATGCGCCTCAAGATACTCCCATGGTTCCAATTGCAACCCTTGGTCGGGCGGCAACACGCTGCGATCAAAGACGTCAAAGTCGGTACCCCAATGATGGCGGCTGCCACCGGGCAGTGCAGACCAGCGCAAAATCGCGTGCACTTTGTCGGCTTCGGACCAATGCGTGGTGTCGAGCGGCTGACTGTTGGCATCCAAAATCGCGGTTTCGCCCGCCATCTTTCGATTCCAAATCGCCAGTTGGCGTTCGAACGGACGAAAGCCGCTGGCAATGTTGAACACAAAACCGGCCGCATCCGCGGCCTGTTTTAGGGCCAGCAAATCGGCGGTGACCTGTGGGTGGACCAGAAAGGCTTTCTGGCCCACCATCACTTCAACAAGATGCGACTCGGTTTGTCCGGTCAGCTGCTCGGGTGTCATCATTGGACGAGTAAATTCTCCAGCGTTTTTTGGTACATGTCGGTCAGTTTTTCTAGGTCGGCAATATTCACGCACTCGTTCACTTTGTGAATGGTGGCGTTGACCGGCCCCAGCTCAACCACTTGCGCTCCCATTTGCGCGATAAAGCGCCCGTCAGACGTGCCGCCGGTGGTCAGCAGTTGTGGCTCTTGGTGATTCACTTCACCCACGGCTTTCACCACCGCATCAAGCAGCGCGCCAGTGTCGGTGAGGAAAGGATGGCCGCTGAGCGTCCATTTCAGATCGTATTCCAGACCATGCGCATCCAGCGTGGAGTGCACGCGGCGTTTGATGTCTTCATCGGTCAGCTCGGTGCTGAAACGGAAGTTAAACTGCACATGAAACTCGCCTGGAATCACGTTAGACGCGCCCGTGCCAGCTTGCAGATTCGGGATCTGAAAACTGGTTGGCGGAAAATATTCGTTGCCTTCATCCCATGTGGTGGACGCAAGTTCAGCCAATGCAGGCAGGGCTTGATGCACTGGGTTGTTGGCGAGATGCGGGTAAGCCACGTGACCTTGCACGCCTTTCACCGTCAAATCACCGGTGATGGAGCCGCGACGACCATTTTTCACCACATCGCCGACTGCGCGAGTGCTGGACGGTTCGCCCACCACACACATGTCGATGATCTCATTGCGTGCCATCAGCGTGTCCACCACGCGTGTGGTGCCGTTGATAAATGGGCCTTCCTCATCGGAAGTAATCAAAAAGGCAATCGAGCCCGTGTGGTTCGGATACTCGGCAATAAAGCGTTCTACCGCAACCACCATACACGCCAGCGAGCCTTTCATGTCGGCCGCGCCGCGACCATGCAAATGATCATCAATCACCGTCGGTTCAAACGGGGGGGTGTGCCATTGGGTGAGCGGGCCTGCAGGCACCACATCGGTATGACCGGCAAATGCAAACAGCGGTGCTTGTGTGCCACGACGCGCCCAGAAGTTGGTGGTGTCTTCAAACACCATCATTTCGATTTCAAATCCAAGCGCTTGGAGACGCTCAATCATCAAGTCTTGGCAACCGGCATCGACCGGTGTCACTGATTGGCGGCTGATTAAATCTTTTGCGAGAGCCAGTACAGGGCTGTCTGTCATCCTTGAAATCCTTGTAGTCAGAGAAACGTCTATTAAGAGAAAAGAGCAGCGTATTGCTCGGCTTTAAAGCCCAAATGAAGCTCGCCGTTCACGCGCAGCACGGGGCGTTTGATCATCGCCGGTTGCTCAACCAGCAGCGTGATGGCGGTGTCGCCATTGAGGCTGTCTTTCTGCGCTTGAGTCAATTGGCGGAATGTGGTGCCCCGTTTATTGAGCACATTTTCCCACCCTAAGGCCTGGCAAAATTCGCTCACCAGCGTGGCATCGACGCCGTCTTTGCGGTAGTCGTGAAACTGGTAATCAACGCCTTGCGCTTCCAGCCACTTGCGGGCTTTTTTCATCGTGTCGCAGTTGGGGATGCCGTAGAGGGTGATGGTCATAAAAATCCTTTAAATGCTGCTTATTTTGGTGTTTGCCAAATCCTAACAGGAAGCCTCTCATCTGACAAAAGTGTGATGCGGATATTTTACTGAATAAAAAAAAACTTCTGCGGTTGACTAGGATTAGAGAGTTATTGATCGAACTCAACAAACTTACTGGCAAAACAGAAATAATGAGCCTTGCACAGATTAGGAGGTAATCAATGGAATTGAGTCCTGTTTTTGCAAGGCGCCTTTATTTAGCCTTGCTTGTTGAAAGTCTGGAACGCCCCAATGTTCCCAAGTTAATCGAGAAAACGGGCTGGCCTCGTCGTACTATTCAGGACGTTCTCAAAGCCCTGCCGGGCATCGGTATTGAACTGATGTTTGTTCAGGATGGCCGCCGCCATAACGATGGCTACTACCAGTTATCAGACTGGGGGCCGTTTGACAGTCAATGGGTACTTGACCGCAAAGGTGATATCGCGGCAAGTCTAGGATTTAGTGCATAACCAAGCCAGCCTGTGCTGGCTTTTTTCTCTTCTATGAACCACCTTCTCTGAAGGTGGTGATCGTGTCTCTTACGGCCATCCTTTTTTCTTCGTTTTTCCTGCCGATTCGTCAGCGAATCGGCTGCTCTTGCTGGGTGATCGTTGCGTTTGATTGTAATTGGAAACGTTTACCCTAATTCATTTTCTTTATCGTGGCTTAAATTATTTGGTCAGTCATGACGGAGTTTTACTGTGGCGATAAGTTGTGGAAACGTTTTCACTTTGAGAGTGTAGTCACAGAAGTGAGCCTTGGGCTGCTGATAGACTCATTGCAAATCAAATCAGCGGAGAGGTGATGACAGGTGGAGATTTTGATCACTGGCGGTATGGGTTACATCGGTAGCCACACATGTGTGCAGATGATTGCAGCGGGGATGACCCCGATCATGGTCGACAACTTGTGCAATGCGAAAGCCGAAGTGCTCAATCGTATTGAAGCGCTCACGGGCGTGCGTCCGGCGTTTTATCAAGGTGACATTCGTGATGAAGCATTTCTCGATAGCGTGTTTGCACAGCATCACGTCCAAGCCGTGATTCATTTCGCCGGTCTCAAAGCGGTGGGCGAGTCGGTCAGCAAACCGATTGAGTACTACGACAACAACGTCAACGGCACCTTGGTGCTGGTGCGCAGCATGCGCAAAGCGGGCGTGAAAAGTTTGGTGTTCAGTTCATCGGCGACCGTGTATGGCGACCCACAAACGGTGCCGATTACCGAAACCTCTCCAACGGGCGCGACCACCAACCCGTACGGTCGCAGCAAATATATGGTGGAGCAGTGCTTGTCGGATTTAGTGGTTGCAGCACCTGAATGGAGCATCACGCTGCTGCGCTACTTCAACCCGGTTGGCGCGCATCCGTCGGGCACCATGGGCGAAGATCCCCAAGGCATTCCTAATAACCTGATGCCGTTTATTGCCCAAGTGGCGGTTGGTCGCCGGGAAAAACTGGCGGTCTTTGGCAACGACTACCCAACGCCGGATGGCACGGGCGTCCGCGATTACGTTCATGTAATGGATTTGGCCGACGGTCACATCGCCGCACTGCAAGCGGTGGGAGAGAAAGCCGGGCTGCACATCTACAATTTGGGCACGGGCAAAGGCTCAAGCGTGCTGGATATGGTTCACGCGTTCAGCGATGCGTGTGGCAAACCGATCGCGTACGATATCTGTCCTCGTCGTCCGGGGGACATCGCCGAGTGCTGGGCCAGCACCGAAAAAGCCCAACGTGAATTGGGCTGGCAAGCCAAACGGAGCTTGGCGGACATGACCGCCGACACGTGGCGTTGGCAATCCCACAACCCACTGGGCTATGACGAGTAAACGAGGTAACCCCATGGCAACGATTGAATTTAATCCGGTGGATCATCCCCACCGCCGTTATAACCCACTGACCGACCAATGGGTGCTGGTGTCACCGCATCGTGCAAAACGCCCTTGGAGTGGTCAGGATGAAACGCCGTCGACCGCCCAACTGCCGAGCTATGAACCACACTGCTTCTTGTGTCCGGGAAACACGCGCGTATCTGGCGATGTGAACCCGAACTACACCGGCACCTATGTGTTTAACAACGATTTTGCGGCATTGATGGCCGATTCACCTGATGCGCCGCCCTCCACTAATCCGCTGTTTAAAATTCAGGGCGTGCGCGGGTTGAGCCGAGTGATCTGTTTTTCACCGGATCACAGCAAAACCTTGCCTGAGCTGCCAGTCGCCAACATTCGGGGCGTGATTGACACGTGGAATGAACAGATTGAAGCGCTGGGCCAAGAGTACGTTTGGGTGCAAGCGTTCGAAAATAAAGGCGAAACCATGGGCTGCTCTCAGCCGCACCCGCATGGTCAAATTTGGGCCAATAGCTTTCTACCCAACGAAATTGAACGCAAAAATAAACATTTAAAAGCGTATTTTGATCAGCAAGGTAGCAACCTGCTGGTGGATTATGTGCAGGCGGAACTGGCCGATGGGGCACGCACCGTGGTTGAAACCGAGCATTGGTTGGCCGTGGTGCCGTACTGGGCTGCGTGGCCCTTTGAAACCATGCTACTGCCCAAAACACACATTCGCCGCATGAGCGAGCTCAGTGACGCACAGCGTGACGACTTGGCCTTGGCGATCAAAAAACTGACCAGTCGTTACGATAACTTGTTCCAGTGCTCGTTCCCATATTCCATGGGTTGGCATTACGCGCCGTTCTTTGACGATGGGCGCGACATTGACCATTGGCAACTGCACGCGCTGTTCTATCCGCCGTTGCTACGTAGCGCAAGCGTGCGCAAGTTTATGGTGGGCTATGAGATGCTGGCCGAAACCCAGCGCGATTTAACGCCGGAGCAGGCGGCGCAACGTCTGCGTGAACTGAGCGATGTTCACTACAAAGAACGTGCAGATGACCAATAAACGCGAATCATCAATCATCGCTGATCACTAATAACAGCTATCACCAATAACAAGAAGGGTGCCGATGCATTGGCACCTTTCAAAAAATATGATGGGAAGTCCTATGTCTGATCTAATTCAACACGTGATTCATTCATTTGAACAAGTGCTGGGGTTTGCACCGAGCCATGTCATTCAAGCGCCGGGTCGCGTTAACCTGATTGGTGAGCACACCGATTACAACGACGGCTTTGTGTTGCCGTGTGCGATTAACTATCAAACCGTGGTGGCCGCGTCGAAACGCGATGACAATCGCGTGCGCATCATTGCCGTTGATTACGCTAACGCGCAGGACGAATTTTCGCTCGATGCACCGATTGAGTTTCAAGCCGATAAAATGTGGGCCAACTACATTCGCGGCGTGGTGAAGTTTTTGCTTGAGCGCGGTTACACGCTGGGCGGCGCAAACATCGCGGTGAGCGGTAACGTACCGCAAGGCGCTGGCCTGAGTTCATCAGCAGCGTTGGAAGTGGTCATCGGTCAGACATTCAAAGCGCTGTTTTCGCTTGCGATCAGCCAAGCTGAAATTGCCCTCAATGGGCAGCAGGCTGAGAACCAATTTGTGGGGTGCAACTGTGGCATCATGGATCAACTGATTTCTGCCGAAGGGCAGGCGAATCATGCGCTGTTGATCGACTGTCGTAGCCTCGAAACACAAGCCGTCTCCATGCCCGAAGACATGGCGATTGTCATCATCAACTCGAACAAAAAACGCGGGTTGGTGGACAGCGAATACAACACCCGTCGTCAGCAGTGTGAAGAAGCGGCGCAGATTTTTGGCGTGAAAGCGCTTCGTGATGTGACGATCGAGACGTTTGAACGTCGCCAAGCGGAATTGCCCGAGTTGGTGGCCAAACGGGCGCGCCACGTGATCACGGAAAATGACCGGACGTTAGCTGCGGCACAAGCGCTGCGAGCCAACGACATGACGACCTTGGGTCAGTTGATGGCGGCGTCTCACGCGTCCATGCGTGATGACTTTGAGATTACGGTCAAAGAGATTGATACCTTGGTCGATATCGTCAAACAGGTGATTGGTGATCAAGGCGGCGTGCGCATGACTGGCGGCGGTTTTGGTGGCTGTGTGGTCGCCTTGATGCCGCCTGCTTTAGTGGCGCCTGTGACCGCTGCGATTGAGCAGCAGTATCAAGCGGCGACCGGACTCAAAGAAACCATTTACGTGTGTCAGGCCAAAGATGGCGCTGGACTCGTCAACGCATTCGAGTGAGTCTCACTTGAATGGCGATCGTGAGAAGTCTGCGGGCATTGATTGATGCGCGCGGCACGATGCCATTTTCCCATGGCAATCGAAAGTGTCAGAGGTGAGCGGCTGGTCAAGGACTCCGCCAGAATGCTCAAGCCGATTTATGCTTGGGGGAGTGATATTTCGGTGCGGCTTTCGTGTTGCCTATGGGGATCTTTTCCCGTAGTGCGGGCAAGTGAACGGACGATAGTCAAAGGTAATGACAAAAGGCTTACCGCGCGGTAAGCCTTTTTTGTGTTCGCTTTGTGTTCTCGTCACGCCGCCATGGCGGTGCGGGTGGGGCGTGTCAGTCGTTGAGTGACTTCACCGAATCGCGTTTCACCATGGTCGGTGAATAACGTTTCGGGCTGCCGTCATTTAAGGTGTCATCTTTTGACAAGTCCAGCGCAAGCTGCGCGGCGGTTTCGGCCATCATCTGAATGGGGTAACGAACAGTTGTCAGATGAGGTTTCACATAGCGAGCAATCAAGCCGTCATCAAAACCGATGATCGAGATTTGCCCCGGCGATTCAATACCATTCTCTTCCATCACCGACAGCGCGCCCGCGGCCATGTTGTCGTTGTAGGCCACAATCGCGGTGATGTCGATGCCTTTGGTGAGTAGCGACAACATCGCTTGCTCGCCGCCTTCACTGCTGGGTTCGCCATACGCAATGTAGGTGTCTGGTAATGTAATGTGATGGGCTTCGAGCGCATCTTGATAGCCCGTTTCACGTTCAACGGCATCGGCAATCGCGTGGTTGGAAACAATGCAGGCGATTTTTTTGTGCCCTTGACGAATCAGGTACTCCGTCGCCATGAATGCGCCTTTGTGATTGTCGAGCGAAATACAGCGATCTTCTAGCCCCGGAATATGGCGGTTGATCACCACCATGCTTTTGGCCTCTTTGGAAAACGCGATCAGCTCTTCATCGGACAACGCTTTGGCGTGAATCACCAGGGCGTCACAGCGGTTGTTGATCAGCAATTCAATCGAGCGGCGTTCGTCTTCTTCATTGTGGTAACCATTGCCGACCAACAGGTGCTTGCCATTGTGGCGCGCCACGGTATCAACGGCTTTGACGAGGGTGCCAAAAAATGGGTCGGAAACATCGGACACCAACACGCCCATGGTGTTGGTGCTTTGGCTAACCAGCGCACGCGCCGCGGCATTCGGGCGATAGCCCAGAGCTTGCATCGCTTGCGTGACCGCATGAATCGATGCTTGACTGGCTTTGGGCGATTTATTGATGACGCGAGACACAGTGGCCACGGAGACACCTGCGGACTTGGCGACATCTTTAATAGTTGTCATGGGGTTAACCTTTTCAATTCTGTTTGCCGTTCGGCGGTTATGTGTTTGTTACACAGAGGCTTTCATCAGCAATTCTAACGGAACATACGCTTTGGCAAATAGCCTATTTTGCTGTGCGAGGTAAAGTTCAGCCGTGGCAATGGCATCCGACAACGCGTGGTGCGCTTGATACGCAGGCAAGTGATAGCGTTTTCGCACGGTACTCAGGCGCCAATCGTTCGCATTCGAATGGGGCATGTTGTAGGGGGCGTACTGCGCGTATGCCTGTTCTATTTTCAACGTATCCAGCCACACAATGGGTAAATCGGGCCATCCGTGTTGCTGCATAAAATGGTGAATAAATTGCCGTTCGACAACACTGCCATGTGCCAATAATACTTTGCCTTTCAATTGGGTAAATAGTAACTCAATTGCCTGTGCCAAGGGTATGCCTTGCCGCTGCATTTGCGGCATTATGTGGTGTAGCACCACTTGTTGTGGGTCATTCTGGCCCGATGGCGTGATTAAAAAATAGCGCGCCTCGGCTAAACGGATCACCTGATTCACGATCGGTACCCAGCCGATGCTGACGATGTGGTCGTGTTCGGCATCCAACCCGGACGTTTCGATATCCAAACTCAATAACGGTTGTTGGCGAACATCAAAATCAGCTTGTGGCAGCGGTGTTTCCAAAATGGCCTGCACGAACGCTGGCAGAGGCAGGTGGTGTTCGCGCATCTGCAAGCGGTGTTGTTCTAGTTTTCTGAGCGGGGATAACCGACCTAACTTATGTAACATACTATTGACCAAACTTAATGCGAAGTGCCTCTTGTAATCCGGAGACAATGCGAAATGCATCTTTGAGGTGCTGCCGTTCAAAACTACCAAAGCGCGTCGGTTGCAGTAGGTTATCAATCGGTTTGCCCTGCTGCAGCGCTTCCACTTGGTGCTTGTTTCGCAATCCAGTCACAAAGTGATAAATCCCCAAACAATCGAGATACGACGAATGGCTCATCAGCCCTTTTTGTTCGACAAACAGCAAACGCGAGAGCGTCTCTTGCATCGCTCCGCCTTCGCTGAGTGTGTAGATGCGCGCCATGTCCACCAAACTACTTAACGCTGCGTGTTTAATGTCGAGTGTTTTCTCTCCGCTGTCGCCATCTTTTTTCAACACCAGATTATTGAAAATACCCAGCGGCGGACGCGTGCGCAGGGCGTTGGTCACCAGCGCGGCAATCAATTTCGGATTGTGGGTGATTTGCTGCAATCGCACGTCATTGAGCGCATCAAACAGGGATTTATTGCCTGCGATATAGCGAATTTCGATGAAGACATTCAGGTTGAGCAGGTGTTCGTATTCCGGCGCGCGTGCCCACTTGCGGTAGTATTCCACCCACACGTGTAGCGGTTGGCACCATCGCCGCGTCGCCGCCATAAAACGGCCGCTGCACAGCGCATAGCCGCATTGATCCAAGCCTTTGCACAGATACATTGCCAAGTGGCTGAAATAAACTTTGTCTGATTCGGTGGCGCCATCGTCAAGAATCAATGCGTTGTCTTGATCGGAGCCCAAATGCACTTCGTTGCGCGCGTGAGAACCGGCGGCAATCCAGCAATACTCGCAAGGCGCCGCGCCGAGATGCTGCTCCGCTAGCGCCAGCAAGCGGCAGGTAAATGCATCGTAAATCAATGACATCACTTTGCCGATCACATCGCTAGAGACGCCGTTTTCAACCAACACACTGAAGATGGCGTTGCGCTCTGCCGCGAGCGCGACCAGCGCGGGCAACGAAGGCGCTTGGCTTATCTTTTCACTCAGGAAGATGGCTTGAATGCTGTTTTGTTGAATCAATTGCTGCGGCGTAATGATGCCTTGCAGAGTGAAGTTGTCATCGACAATGGGCACGTTTTGAATGTGATGCTGGATCATGATTTCGGAGGCTTTCATCACCAAATCATCGACCGACACCGTGTGCAATTGATGCGTCATGATGGTGGCGATGGGCGGCTGTACATCCAGCCCGTGTGCAATCACACGTTTGGTCATGTCTTTGTCGGTGACCAAGCCGATTAAACGCTGCTGCTGATCGACGATGGCCGCACACGAGCTGTTGGGCTCGCGGCTCATCCTATCGGCCGCCTGCTGAATGGGAGTGTCGGGTGTGACCATCACCAGATTTTGGCTGGCAAGCTTGCGTACCGGTTGAAGAAAAATGCTCTCCGTTTGCGCGGGATGCGGCAAACTGACGGAGTGAATCAGGCGTGTTGAAATGCTGGGGGCGAGCTGCGCAATGACGTCTGGGTACGGGTCCACCAACGTCAGCAAAGTGGGGTAATCGATGCGGTAGAGCAGCGAATTCTCAATCGCCACCACTTGGTAATCGAGCGCGGCACCATCGTGTTGACTGAACCCAAAAATATCATCAGCCCCAAGGCGCGAACGCAAGGAGCCGTCGTGGTAACGCTGTTCAATGACACCGGTGCGAACGATGTATAAGAAATGCTGTGGCGGCGCAGTCAGGGGCTCGAGGTGTTGGTGCTGGCCGAGGTAGAGGATTTCGATGGATCCGGCGATGGCATTTAACGTGTCTGCGTTGAGTTGATCAAACGGCGACATGGTTTGAAGGAAGGAGACGATGTTGGGAAGTAACTCTTGATGCATGTTGAACCCGCTCGTGATTTGTGGAGAACAAAGTGATCAAGCCCTGCCAACATGACAGGGCTTGGAGCGAAGACCTCAGGGCGCAGCGGCCCGAGCTCGTTACCAGAACACAGTATACAACGCTGCCAATGCAATCATGATGGCGTACGCGGCAATATTGAAGTTCTTGCCAGTCGCGAACATGGCGGAAGTCAGCGTAATGGCTTTTGGATCATCGTCGTTGACCGATGTGCTCAGGCTGGTAAAGGCGATGATGACCATTGTAAACAACAAGGTGTAAAGCATCTGATCCATGAACGGCATGTTCAGTGGCATGAATTTCAGGAACAGCGCAAACGGAATCGACAGAACCACACCGGTGATGGCGCCTTTGCTGGTGGTTTTTTTCCAGAACAGACCTAGCAGGAAGACCGCCAAGATACCTGGGCTCACGAGGCCAGTGTACTCTTGAATGTATTGGAATGCCTGACCAATGCCACCCAACATTGGGGCAATCAAACATGCCACAACCAAGGCCACAATCGCGGTGATTCGACCCACGTTCACCAGTTTGTGATCGCCAGTTTGTGGTGCGATGTACGCTTTGTAGATGTCCATGGTGAAGATGGTGGCGGTGGAGTTCAGCATCGATGCCAGTGATGACACGATTGCGGCAGCCAAGGCGGCAAATACCACACCTTTAATCCCGACCGGCAGGAACTGTGTCAGCCATGGGTACGCTTTGTCGGCGTGCGCGGCGTTTGGCATGTTTTGTGTCGCTAAGTCGCCCATGCTCGCCATCAGTTCTGGAGAGCTGGTGATCACGTACGCAGCAATCCCCGGAATGACCACCAAAAATGGCACGATCAGTTTGAGGAACGCGGCAAACAAAATCCCTTTTTGTGCTTCAGGAACTGATTTCGCGGCTAGTGTGCGTTGAATGATGTATTGGTTGAAGCCCCAGTAGTACAGGTTTGCCACCCATAGACCACCAATCAGCACCGCGATGCCCGGCAGGTTCATGTATTGTGGGTTGCTTTGATCCAAAATCATTTCAAAGTGTTCTGGCGCAGCCTCAACCATGGTCGATAGGCCACTGAACCAACCGTTGTCGCCACCAATGAAGCCCACCGCCATGTATGTGGTTAACAGGCCACCCAGGACAAGGAAGAACACTTGAATGACGTCGGTCCATACCACCGCAGACAGGCCGCCGTAGATGGAGTAAACCAGTGCAAACAGTGCCAAACCAATGATGGCGTACATCAATGGAATACCGAGAATGGTTTCTAGCGCCAGACCACCCAGATAGAGCACGGATGTCAGGTTCACGAAGACGTAGAGTGCAATCCAGAACACGGCCAGAATGGTTTTTAGATTTTTATTAAACCGTTGTTCAACAAATTCGGGAATGGTGTAGATGCCTTTCTCAATGAAGATCGGCAGAAAGTATTTACCGACAATGATCAATGTCAGGGCCGCCATCCATTCGTAGGACGCAATCGCCAAGCCAATCGAGTAGCCCGAACCTGACATCCCGATGAACTGCTCAGCAGAAATGTTGGCAGCAATCAGTGAGGCACCCACGGCCCACCAAGGCAGGGATTTACCTGCAAGGAAATAATCTTCGGTGCTTTTCTTGACGCCTTTCTTATCGCGCGAGACCCACAGCCCAACCGCAATGATAATCGCAACGTAAGCAACAAACACCATGATGTCTATAAAGCTCAGACCATTTTGAATGTGAGACATGTTTTGTTCCTAAAGTTAGTTTCCGTGATGGGCGTTAATGTAAACGTTTCCACTTTTAATCGGTGCTAACTTTGTCACACTTTGCCAAATGAATTTACTAAAAATCATTTGTTTTGAGTTGTTTTTGCTTAGTTATTCAACGTATCTATTGAATTTTGGCGAGTTAATTACCCAATTCATATCATGGGGTGATGAGTCAGAGTGGGAAGAAAGTAACAGATGGTGTGGAATCGTTTACAGTTTTAACGTGGAATACACAGCCTGCCATCAAGCTGCATATTCACGCGTCAACTGAACTATATTGCGGGGATGATACGGCGGCGGTTATGCGGCGTTTTGCATCCAAACCAGAATGAACCCGAGCCAGCTGGCGGCCAGCAGCGCCCATGGCAGCCATGACCGAGTGGCGGTGGGGGTGGTTTCGGTGTCAAACGACGGGTCAACATCGCCCGCATCAGCTGTGACAGACGGTTTGCTGCGAATCGCTTTTTTACGTGCGCGGTCTGCTTGACGGCTTTTTTCTTTTTGCTGCTTTTTATAGAGCGCAATGCCTTTTTCGATGCCCTGCGCGATCAGCTTGGTTTGTTCTTTGGTTTGTCCGGGTTTCTGTGTTGCTTTTGCCACTTTCATCGCTTCTTGTTGCGTTTGTGGGGATGGAACAATTTTATTGGTCATCGTGAGTGTCCCTTATGTTTTGGTTAGAGTATCACGACGCTTGATTGTCACCAAAAACTGACCTTGAGATATAGCTATTTGAAATCATTGCGCTAAAGTGAAGGGCAATCACCACCAACGATGAAACAACGTGCGTTACGCGATAGAACAATATGATACCCATGGCTTTCTGAAAGCCCCGATTTGGTTGTGGCTGGGATGGCTGTTTTTGGCTCGGGCTTGGATTGTGTTTGTCGTGGCGGGTGTCAGCCGCGACAGCGGATCGCAGATCCTGAGCTTTGTCTATCCGGGCAACACGGCGCTCTATCTCGGCTTGGCCGCGGGCGTGCCAAGCATCGCCTTGATGTGGCTTATCAGTTTGCGCCATCCGGAGCGACGCTGGGTCAATGCGCTGTGCCATATCGGACGCTGGGTGACACTGCTGACCGCGGTCGCGCAGTTTCTTCAGACGGGCTATCATGTCTACTTACAACACGGTGCCTTCCACTGGACAAATGCACTTACTTTGTTGATTCTACTCTGGTTAATTTTATACGTTTATCGTAGTCGCAGCGTGCGTGACTGTTTTTTGTCGCCGTTGATGGCCAAGCCATGATCAGTATCAACACAGACTATGAATTTGAAGCATACCCTTTGACCGTATTGGGTACACACTGAGCAAAAAAGAAAAAGTGAGGACAACATGTCAACGCCACAGTCGGCTATTTTGCCAGAAGCGGAGCCATTTGCTCTGTACAGCATATTAAAAATCAAACACAACCACGCGCAGGTACTTGCCCAGCTGCAAGCCTTGCCTGCCTTGGTGGACGAAGTGAATGCCAATCAACCGGGCGCAGAGCTGACGCTCTCCATAGCCTTTACCAAAGCCTTTTGGCAGCGTTTTGAAGCGCCGATGCCAGAAGAGTTGATTGACTTTCCAGTGTTGGGCGAAGGCAGCACCATGGCGCCAAGCACGGATGTCGATGTGCTGATCCACTGCCATGCAAAACGCCACGACTTACTGTTTTACGTGATGCGTAAATGTTTAACCGACATTGCCGAAGACGTTGATGTGGTCGATGAAACTTACGGTTTCCGCTACCTGGATGCTCGTGACATGACGGGTTTCATTGATGGCACGGAGAACCCGAAAGACGAAAAACGTCGCGAAGTGGCGGTGGTGGCGGATGGCGAATTCGCCGGTGGCAGTTACGTGATGGTGCAGCGTTTTGTACACAATTTGCCTGCATGGAACCGCCTCAATCTGTCGGCTCAAGAAAAAGTGATTGGCCGTACCAAACCGGATTCGATTGAACTCGACAATGTACCTGCTGCGTCTCACGTGGGCCGCGTGGACATTAAAGAGGAAGGCAAAGGCCTGAAGATCGTGCGTCACAGCTTGCCGTATGGCACCGCCAGTGGCGACCATGGCCTACTGTTTATTGCTTACTGCCACACGCTGCACAACATCAAAACCATGATGGAAAGCATGTACGGTGTGACCGATGGTAAAGTTGACCAACTCTTGCGCTTTACGCAAGCGGTGACCGGGGCGTATTTCTTTGCGCCATCGCAAGAGATGCTGCAGGCGCTCAGCCTGAAAGCCTAAATCCCGTGTCGAATCAAACAGCCAGGCGTTCTGCCTGGCTTTTTTGTGCTAAAGATTTCCCCGCTTCAGTCGATAGTCATACAGGTAAAGCATTCAATCCAAGGACTCTGTCACCCGCATGGCTATCACGGTTAATACAAATGTTTCGGCGTTGGTCGCTCAACGACATTTAAACACCGCGACCGATCTGCTCAATCAATCATTAGAACGCCTCTCGTCCGGCAACCGGATCAACAGTGCGAAAGATGATGCGGCAGGGTTGCAGATTTCCAATCGCCTTGAATCCCAAATGCGCGGCTTAGATGTCGCTGTACGCAACGCCAACGATGGCATCTCCATCATGCAAACCGCTGAAGGCGCGATGCAAGAAACCACCAGTTTGCTGCAACGCATGCGCGACTTGTCGTTGCAATCGGCCAATGGCTCGAACAGCAAAGCGGAGCGCGTTGCCTTACAGGAAGAAATGAGCGCTTTGAATGATGAAATGAACCGAATCGCTGAAACGACCTCTTTTGGTGGTCGAAAATTGCTCAATGGTTCGTTTGGTCAAACGTCGTTCCAAATTGGCGCGTCATCGGGAGAAGCGGTGCAGGTGTCGCTCAAGAACATGCGCTCTGATGACCTCAATATGGGCGGGTTCAGCTATGTGGCGGCTGGCGAAGCCAACAGCCAGTGGCAGGTGGGGGCTGGGCGGAATCAACTCACAATATCGTTTACCAACGCGCAGGGCGAGGATGAGCAGATCCACATTCATGCCAAGCAAGGGGACGATATTGAGCAGCTTGCCACTTACATTAATGGTCAGACCGACAAAGTCTCTGCGTCGGTCAATGACAAAGGCCAATTGCAACTCTATATGGCCGGCAAAGAAACCGCAGGTACTTTGTCGTTTAGCGGCAATTTAGCTGATGAGTTGCAGATGAATTTGAAAGGGTATGAAGCGGTCGACAACCTCGACATTACCTCCGTTGGCGGCGCGCAGCGTGCCGTCTCGGTGTTGGATACGGCGCTGAAATACGTCGATAGCCATCGCGCGGAGCTGGGGGCGCTTCAGAACCGCTTTGGTCATGCCGTGAGTAACCTCGATAACGTGCATGAAAATCTCGCCGCGTCGAAAAGCCGAATCAAAGATACGGATTACGCCAAAGAAACCACACAAATGATCAAACAGCAGATCCTGCAACAAGTGGGCACTTCTATATTGGCACAGGCGAAAAATCAACCAAACGTAGCGCTGACGCTGCTTAGCAGCTAAGTGAAACTGAGTTGTATCGACGCGCACCTGAAAAGCTTTAGCGATAAAAAACACTTTTTTGCATATTTTTCTTTGTTCATCACGTTTGCCCTACCAACGGAAGTTTTTTCAAAAAAATCTTAAAAACTTCCTAAAGCTTTTTCGGGGGGCGCCGTTAAAGAAAGTAACTTTGAGAGAACTACTTGGTTTTCCGAGACGTCGGAAACCGGAAACATCGGAAAATCAATTGGAGAAATCACCATGGCAGTGAATGTAAATACCAACGTATCAGCAATGACAGCACAACGTTACTTGAACAGCGCGAGCAACGCTCAGCAAACCTCAATGGAACGTCTGTCATCTGGCTTCAAAATCAACAGCGCGAAAGATGACGCAGCGGGTCTGCAAATCTCGAACCGCCTAAACGTGCAAAGCCGTGGTCTGGACGTCGCAGTACGCAACGCAAACGACGGTATTTCAATTGCGCAAACCGCAGAAGGTGCGATGAACGAAACCACCAACATTCTGCAACGTATGCGTGACTTGTCACTGCAATCGTCTAACGGCTCAAACTCAAAAGCAGAGCGTGTGGCGATTCAAGAAGAAGTGACTGCACTGAACGATGAACTGAACCGTATCGCAGAAACCACATCATTTGGTGGTAACAAACTGCTTAACGGCACATTCCAAACCAAATCATTCCAGATTGGTGCGGACAACGGTGAAGCGGTCATGCTGTCTCTGAAAGACATGCGCAGCGACAACCGTATGATGGGTGGTTCAAGCTACCAAGCTGAAAACGCGAAAGACAAAAACTGGAGCGTTGAACAGGGTAAAAACGACCTGACCATCACACTGAACGATGACAAAGGCAACGAGCAGTCGATCAACATCAACGCGAAAGCGGGCGACGACATCGAAGAGCTGGCGACTTACATCAACGGTCAAACCGACATGGTGAAAGCGTCTGTGAACGAAAAAGGCCAACTGCAAGTGTTCGCAGGAAACAACAAAGTGTCTGGCGAAGTTTCGTTTAGCGGCGGTCTGGCCGGTGAGCTGGGCATGAAAGAAGGCAAAGAAGTGACGGTTGATAAAATCGACGTCACCAGCGTCGGTGGTGCTCAAGAGTCCGTCGCGATTGTGGATGCTGCACTGAAATACGTAGACAGCCACCGCGCAGAACTGGGTGCATTCCAGAACCGTTTCAACCACGCAATCAGCAACTTGGACAACATTAACGAAAACGTGAATGCGTCTAAGAGCCGTATCAAAGATACTGATTTCGCGAAAGAAACGACTGCACTGACCAAGTCACAAATTCTTTCTCAGGCTTCAAGCTCTGTACTTGCGCAAGCAAAACAAGCGCCACAAGCGGCATTGAGCCTGCTGGGTTAATCCCCAAGCATCACAGAAAAATCCAGCTTCGGCTGGATTTTTTTATGCCTGCGATTATGTGTTCATCATCACGTTTTTTAAGCGATTCGAAATTATTTTAAAAAAAGCTAAATTTTTTCCTAAAGGATATGAATCTCGGGCCGTTAAAGGATACGAGAGAAATGAGGTGTGCTGACGAGAGGTGAGAGACTCGAAGGCACACTAACTATCCGCCTAAGGAGATCAACAATATGGCAATCAACGTAAGTACTAACGTTTCGGCGATGACCGCCCAGCGTTACCTGAACGGTGCAGCTGACGGTGTTCAGAAATCTATGGAACGTCTGTCTTCGGGCTACCGTATTAACAGCGCGAAAGACGACGCAGCCGGCCTGCAAATTTCAAACCGACTGACGTCACAAAGTCGCGGTCTGGACATGGCGGTACGTAACGCGAATGATGGTATCTCTATTGCACAAACCGCTGAGGGTGCAATGAATGAGAGCACCAACATTCTGCAACGTATGCGTGACTTGGCACTGCAATCGTCTAACGGCTCAAACTCACGTTCTGAGCGTGTTGCGATTCAAGAAGAAGTGTCTGCGCTAAACGACGAACTGAACCGTATCGCAGAAACAACCTCTTTCGGTGGTAACAAACTGCTGAACGGCACGTTCGGTAGCAAATCATTCCAAATCGGTGCGGATTCTGGCGAAGCAGTGAACCTAACCATGGGGAACATGCGTTCAGACAACGCAGCGATGGGCGGTAAATCTTACCGTGCTCAGGAAGGCAAAGCAGCTGACTGGACGGTTGGCGACGCGAAAGACCTAACCCTGAATTATACTGACAAACAGGGCGAAGCCCGTGAACTGACCATTACCGCGAAAAGTGGTGATGATCTGGAAGAAGTCGCGACTTACATCAACGGTCAAAGCGACGACGTGAAAGCGTCTGTCGGTGAAGACGGAAAACTGCAACTGTTCGCATCCTCACAAAAAGTGACTGGCGATGTGACCATTGGTGGTGATCTGGGTTCTGAGATCGGCTTTGGCGCGGCTCAAGAAGTGACCGTGAAAGACATCGATGTGACCAGCGTTGCCGGTTCACAAGAAGCGGTTGCCGTTCTGGACGGCGCGCTGAAATCTGTGGATAGCCAACGTGCGTCTCTGGGTGCTTTCCAGAACCGTTTTGGTCACGCGATCAGCAACTTGGATAACATCAACGAAAACGTGAACGCGTCTCGCAGCCGTATCAAAGATACCGACTACGCGCGTGAAACAACGGCGATGACCAAGTCACAGATTCTGCAGCAAGCGAGTACCTCTGTGTTGGCACAAGCGAAGCAGTCACCATCTGCAGCTCTGAGCCTGTTGGGTTAATCCCTCGGGTTGAATGAGCTTCATGGGTAGTTTTGACGTGGTATGAAACTACCTATAAGGTGGAAGGGAGATTGTTATGGAAGTACCATCCTACACATCGAACATCCAGCCTTACGGCTCGCAAAGTGGCATTAAACTTGCTTCAGAAAACGAAAGCGTGAAAAGCGCTTCTGATTCAAGGGAAGACTACCGTCCCGTGCGACGCACAGAAAAAACGTCGGAGCACGCGACTGAACAGCTGAAACGCAGCCAGAACCAAATGCTGGAAGCTGCCGTTGAACAATCTCGCGAGCGGGAACGGGTCAACGAGGAGCAACGCGCGAAAATTGTTGAGCGAATGAACGACTTCGTCAATTCGATCAACAAGGGGCTGGCGTTCAGAGTAGATGAAGAATCTGGACGCGAAGTGGTGACGATTTATGAAGCCAAAACCGGCGACATCATTCGTCAGATCCCAGAAGAGGAAATGCTTGAAGTATTGCGGCGTCTCGCCAAGGAACAGAACCATAAATCGGGCCTGTTAGTGGTGAAGGCGTAATCGTATTTTTTGAGGTGATTGGATGAGTTTAGGCCCAATGGGGATGAACACTGGCTTTGATATCAATTCAATGGTCAGCAAAATTGTGAATGCGGAGCGTGTGCCTAAGCAGCAAAGCATTGACAATAAGCGAACCGAAATTGATTCGAGCATCAGTGCCTACGGCAGACTCAGAGAGTCGCTGGATACGATGAAAAATCTGATGACGAACTTTCGTCAGGAGAAGGCGTTTGCTGCGCGCAAAGTCGATACTTCTGACGACAAGGCCGTCTCAGCGACCGCGACCACCGATGCCATTGCGGGCAAATACGCCGTCGATGTGTTGCAGCTTGCTCAGAGCCATAAGTTGGCGTCTGAGGTGTTTCCGGAAGACGCTCAATTTGGGCCGGGTAAGCTGCATATTTCGCTAGGCAACAAATCCTTTCATGTCGATGTACATGCCAATTCCAAGCTGATTGATATCGTTCGCGGCATCAACGGCGAAAAAGCCAACCCAGGTGTGCGCGCCTCCGTCATCAACGACGTTGACGGCCCGCGTCTGATTGTGGCTTCCAATTTATCCGGACAAGAACATCGCATTGGTCTGCGCGCAGAAGCTCAGCCCGGTGATGCATTAAAACGTCTGGAATACAAAACGCTCGAAGACCGAGTCAAAGATTTAGAAAAAGCACGCGCGGAAGCGCAGCAACTCCTTGCCCCTCTCACGCCGGAGCAGCAAAAAATTGCCGCTAAAGTGGCAGAGAAGATCGGCGATGCCGCCCGTGAGGTGGATCAATCTGTGGCGGAGCACATCGACCAGGCCGCGCAAAATGCAGCCGATGGCGAACCAAAACCCGAAGGCAGCCCGGGCGAATTACCCGATGCTGCGCTGAAAGCAGCCGCGGTGGCGGGGTCTCAGGTCAATCGATACCTTAAACCCGAAGATCGCATTCCCGGCTGGACAGAAACCGCCTCCGGCACTTTGCTCGATTCTTATTCAGAGCCGGAACCCGAACTGGATGCCAAAGCGCGCGAAAAAGCGCCAGATGTTCCCGGTTGGAACAATACGGCTTCCGGTACGCTGACCGATTCGTATGTCACGCCCAAAGAGGCACAGGCGAAGCTGGATGCACAATTGGCCAAAGAGAAAGCGGCGATTGATGCAGCGGTGAAAAGCGGCAAAATGACGCCGGAAGAGGCTAAGCAGGCTGAACGTGCGAAGATGTCGCCGCAAGAGCGCGAAGCGATTGAGAAAGCGGAAGCGGTGCAAGCCAAACTGAAAGCTGCGCAGGAATCGTTTGATACGTATCAAGGGATGACGCAAGTGCAAGCGGGGCAAGATTCACTGGTCTTGCTCGACGGTGTGGCAAAACTTTCCAGCGAGAACAACGTGATTGAAGATGCGATTGACGGCGTCGATTTGACCCTCAAAAGCAAAACCAACACCGGTGAACGCCCAGCAGAAATTGGGATTGAATACGATCGCGATGGCGTGCGTGACGACATCGAACAGTTTGTCGCGGCCTATAACCAGTTCTTCCAAATCAGCAAACAACTGAGCAGCGTGGATCCGCGCACCGGTGCCGCTGGCCCGCTGGCGGGTGACAGCATTGTGCGTAGTGCCGATTCGCGTTTGAAAGCGGTCTTTTCATCGGCGATCGAGCAAGCGCCGGACGAGATCAAAAGCCTGACTGAGTTTGGCATCACCACAACCCGTCAAGGGACGCTGGAAATCAATTATGATATGCTCAATCGCCAGCTGAATAATAACTTCACCAAGCTGGGTGATTTCTTTGGCGGCAATCGCGGCTTTGCCAAACGTGTTGAAGATGCGATTCAGAGTATGACGGGCGTGACCGGTTCGATTCGCACGCGTGAAAAAAGTTTGGGTGATCAGACACGCCGTTTATCGGACGACCAACTGGCGCTTGACCGCCGCATGGACACGTTGGAAAAACGGACCCATGCCAAATTTTCGGCCATGCAGGATGCCACCGGCAAAATGCAGTCGCAACTGGCGAGCATGATGAACGCATTGGGCCAGTAAGATGATGAATACACTTCAAGCATTGTGTGATTTGAATCACCAAATGAAAGAAAAGCTTGCAGTTGATGACATAAACAGTGAAGAAATTACCGCGCTGGTCGATAAAAGAGAACAGTTATTGCAGGAGCTTCTGACCTACGTGTCAGAGCATCCGGGCTTTGCGCGTTCCAATGAGTGGCGTGATGCCGTTCAAGATACACAACATCTTGTTGAATTGATGCAGTTAAAAACCGCCGCGATAGGCAAAACGCTTCATAAATATCGCCACGGTAATAAATCAGTTCAGCAATACAAAAAGTTTTTATAAAGAGGAAGACTATGCGTGGTTCTTTACAGGCGTACAAAAAAGTATCAGTGGATAGCCAGCTCAGTGCGGCCTCACCGCATAAAATCGTGCAAATGCTGATGGCCGGTGCTATCGAGCGTTTGATTCAGGGTAAAGCGGCCATGATGCAGGGCAACATCCCGGCGAAAGGTGAACGTCTTGGTAAGGCGTTAGATATCATTATCAGCCTACGTAGCTGCCTTTCGATGGATGATGGCGGCGATATCGCGCAAAATCTCGATCAGTTGTACGAGTTCATGATCACGCAGATCACGGCAGCAAACCATCAGAATGAACCGCAGCTATTGGATGATGTGATCGACATTATTCGTGAGATTAAGTCGGCTTGGGATCAGATCCCGGCGGAGTATCACAATTTGACCGCTTCAGAAGTGGGACTGTGAGATATTTCTGAAACTTATAACTAACATCACACCAGCTAATTGCTTGGTTGCCTTATTTTTTTAATTAAATAGAATAGAAGCCACTAACTAGCCGAGTGGCTTTTTTGTTGCTGAATTCCACAGATTGTCTATCGTTTAGTCAGGCGAATATTAAAATATCAAAGGCCTGTCGATGATTTTCAAAGGTGCAACCACAACATCCCAGAATTAAGGCAAATATTCTCACCTATGCAAGGTTTAGCAAAACTACTTGTGAGCGAGGACGATCCGTCTATTCGTCTGAGTCTCAGTACCATATTAGAATTTGTAGGAGAGCAATGTGAGGTGATTGAGTCTTCTCAGTTGGATCAGATTGACTGGTCTGCTGTGTGGGCTGGATGCATTCTTGGTTCGATTCAATCTCAGGCGTTGCCTGAATCACTATCTGAGTCTCTTTCAAAGGCCAATCACATTCCACTTTTAATGGCGAATAAGCAGCCATACTCTCTGGAAGAATTCCCGCAGTTTGTGGGTGAGTTGGATTTTCCGCTCAATTACCCGCAGCTGAGCGAAGCATTGAGACACTGCAAAGAATTCTTAGGGCGTAAAGGCATTCACGTGCTGGCAACCGCCCGCAAAAACACCTTATTTCGTAGTCTGGTCGGTCAGAGCCACGGCATTCAAGAAGTGCGTCATTTGATTGAACAAGTGTCCGGGACGGAAGCGAACGTGCTGATTCTGGGTGAATCGGGCACGGGTAAAGAAGTCGTTGCGCGCAATATTCACTATCACTCTTCTCGTCGTAATGGGCCATTTGTGCCGATCAACTGTGGCGCGATTCCGGCCGAGCTACTAGAAAGCGAGCTGTTTGGACACGAAAAAGGCGCGTTTACGGGCGCGATCACGTCACGCAAAGGTCGGTTTGAACTGGCTGAGGGTGGCACGCTGTTTTTGGATGAAATCGGTGACATGCCGATGAGCATGCAGGTCAAACTGCTGCGAGTACTGCAAGAGCGTTGCTTTGAGCGTGTCGGTGGCAACACCACCATCAAAGCCAATGTCCGCGTGATTGCCGCGACGCACCGCCATCTGGAAACCATGATCGAAGACCAACGTTTCCGCGAAGATCTCTACTACCGCCTCAATGTGTTCCCAATTGAAATGCCAGCGCTGAAAGAGCGTAAAGAAGACATTCCGTTGTTGCTGCAAGAGCTGATGACGCGCTTGGAAGCGGAAGGCGGGTTGCCGATTTGCTTTACGCCACGTTCGATTAACTCGTTGATGGAACATGATTGGCCGGGTAATGTGCGTGAATTGGCAAACCTTGTCGAGCGCATGGTGATCTTGTATCCGAACAGCTTGGTCGATGTGAACCATCTGCCAACCAAGTACCGTTACAGCGACATTCCCGAATTCCAACCCGAGCCGAGCCGTTTCAGCTCCGTTGAAGAGCAAGAACGCGACGTGCTGTCGGATATCTTCTCGGAAGAATTCAGTTTCGATCAGGAAGAAGAACTCAATGGTCGTTTGGATGCGCCGCAGTCGTTACCACCGGAAGGGGTCAACCTGAAAGAGCTGTTGGCTGACTTGGAAGTGAACCTGATTAATCAGGCGTTAGAAGCGCAAGGCGGTGTCGTCGCTCGCGCCGCAGACATGCTGGGTATGCGCCGCACGACACTGGTTGAAAAAATGCGCAAATACAACATGCAACGTTGATTTAAACCTCACAATTGGTGAGTCAATTTATTGTCATTGCGATAAGTAATTGAAAATAAATAGAAATAGCCTGGCATGTATCTTGCGTGTCAGGCTATTGTTGTATTTAAAGGCAGATTTTCGACGATGGAAGACGCAGCGCAAGAGCAGCATTCACATTTAGACTCATTAGAACATCAGGTCGAGCGCTACCAACAAGTGCTGGATGTGATGCCCGCGGGCGTGATTTTGCTAGATACGCAAGGCATTGTGCGCGAAGCCAACCCGGAAGCACGCCGTTTATTGGAAGTGCCACTGGTCGGCGAACGTTGGTACACCGTGATTCAAGCGGCATTTGCGCCGCGTGAAGATGACGGGCATGAAATCTCACTGCGTAACGGACGCAAAGTGCGTTTGGCGATTTCAGCCTCGGCGACCGGACAACTGATCTTGATTACGGACCTGACCGAAACGCGTCTGCTGCAATCGCGCATCAGCGATCTGCAACGCTTGTCATCGCTGGGTCGTATGGTGGCGTCTTTGGCGCATCAGGTGCGTACCCCGCTGTCGAGTGCGATGCTCTACGCCGCCAACTTATCGACTCCGAATTTGCCGCAGCCGACGCGCGATCGCTTTCAGACCAAATTGCTCGACCGTCTGCATGACTTGGAAAAGCAGGTCAATGACATGCTGTTGTTTGCCAAAGGTGGTGACAACAAAGTAATTAAGCCGTTTACGATCGCAGATTTGGTGACCGAATTCATGCCGATGATCGAAACGGCGGTGAAAAACAGCCACATCGATTATGGTCAAGAAGTGGAGCAGGAAGAGACGCTTTTGTTGGGCAACGTCAATGCGATTGCCTCCGCGTTGAGTAACCTCGTCATGAACGCGATCCAAATCGTTGGCAAGGGCGCGCAAATCGACGTGTTTTTCCGTCCGGTCAACGGCGAACTCAAAATTTCGGTGCAGGACAACGGCCCCGGCGTGGCGAAAGAGCTCCAACAAAAAATCATGGAGCCATTCTTTACCACCCGCTCTCAGGGCACGGGACTTGGTCTGGCCGTGGTACAAATGGTCTGTCGTGCACACGACGGCCGCCTCGAATTGATTTCTGAACCGGGGGATGGCGCATGTTTCACCATGTGTCTGCCTCTGGAACGTCAATCACCTATTTCTCAATCAGACACTGGAGAATGATGATGGCTCAAAGCAAAGTCCTGATCGTTGAAGATGACGAAGGTTTACGCGAAGCTCTGGTCGATACCTTGGCACTGGCTGGCTATGAATGGCTGGAAGCCGATTGCGCCGAAGACGCTTTGGTGAAACTGAAAACTTATCCAGTGGATATCGTGGTGTCTGATGTGCAGATGGCGGGTATGGGTGGTTTGGCGCTGCTGCGCAACATCAAACAGCATTGGCCTAATTTGCCAGTGTTGCTGATGACCGCTTACGCCAACATTGAAGATGCGGTCTCGGCGATGAAAGAGGGCGCAATTGATTACATGGCCAAGCCGTTTGCGCCAGAAGTGCTGCTGAACATGGTTAGTCGCTACGCGCCGGTGAAATCCGACGACAACGGCGATGCGGTGGTGGCGGATGAGAAAAGCCAAAAGTTACTGCTGCTGGCCGACAAAGTGGCCAAAACCGATGCCAACGTGATGGTGCTGGGCCCAAGTGGTTCAGGCAAAGAGGTGATGTCTCGCTACATTCACAACGCGTCACCACGCAAAGATGGCCCGTTTGTCGCCATCAACTGTGCGGCGATTCCAGACAACATGCTCGAAGCCACGCTGTTTGGTTACGAAAAAGGCGCGTTTACTGGCGCGGTGCAAGCTTGTCCGGGCAAATTTGAACAGGCGCAGGGCGGGACGATTTTGCTCGATGAAATCAGCGAAATGGACTTAAACCTGCAAGCCAAATTGCTGCGTGTGCTGCAAGAGCGCGAAGTGGAACGCCTAGGAAGCCGCAAGAGCATCAAGCTGGATGTGCGTGTGCTGGCGACCAGTAACCGCGATCTCAAAGCGTATGTGCAAGAAAATAAATTCCGTGAAGACTTATACTACCGCTTGAACGTGTTCCCCATCGCTTGGCCTGCATTGTGTGAGCGCAAAGGGGACATCGAGCCGCTGGCCAATCATCTGGTGGAACGTCACTGTAAGAAACTGGGGTTGGCGGTGCCTACCGTGTCGCCTCAAGCGATTGCCAAACTGCTGAGCTACAACTGGCCGGGCAACGTGCGTGAACTCGACAACGTGATTCAGCGCGCGCTGATTTTGAGTGAACAAGACAACATCGACCAAGAGCACATTCTGTTGGAAGGGCTTGATTGGCAGGATGCGTCAAGTTTGCAACGGGTGGTGGAAACGGGAGACGTTGCCACGCCAGAAATCAAACCGGTGGCGGACGTTGATTTTGCCAAATCCATCAACACGGGCGCGGGCCTGGGGGGTGAGCTGCGCGATCAGGAATACGCCATCATCATGGAAACCTTGGTGGAATGTCACGGCCGCCGCAAAGAAATGGCTGAAAAGCTGGGGATTAGTCCTCGCACATTGCGCTACAAACTAGCTAAAATGCGCGATGCGGGAATCGATATTCCGGGTTAACGGCAGTCGTACGGAGTGTGGCACAGTAATTGCTGCATTCATACACAGAGAATGGTTTGAGTCAAAGAATTGGCATCAGAGGTAATGATGAGACTAGACGGCATACAAAGCGAAATGCAGGCGATGATGGTGGAAGCGGCCAACAGTCGTCCGGCAGCAACAGGACAAAAAGTTGGCGCTGACTTTGGCGATATGCTCACTCAAGCCATCAATAATGTGAACGGACTGCAAAAAACTTCCAGCGATTTACAGATGCGTTTTGACCGTGGGGACGAAGGGGTTTCCCTGTCGGACGTCATGATCGCCCGCAACAAGTCGAGTGTGGCCTTTGAAGCCACGATTCAAGTACGCAACAAGCTTGTTGAAGCGTACAAAGAACTGATGAACATGCCAGTGTAAGTGTAGGGTGTGAACTGTGGCTGACGATAAGCAAACGACGGATCTGGCACTGTCTAACGGCGGTGAACATGGATTGGTGTCCAGCACCGACCTTGACGGTGGTGCGCAAAACCCGGATTTAGACGAAAAAAGCTCCTCCAAACTTGATTTTGCCATGGGCGATCTCGACCTGCTGCGTCAGATCGTGCTGGTGCTGTCGATTTCGATCTGTGTGGCTTTGATTGTGATGCTCTTTTTCTGGGTCAAAGAGCCAGAAATGCGTCCCCTAGGCGCCTATGAAACCGAAGAACTGATCCCAGTGTTGGATTATCTCGACCAACAGAAACAGACCTACAAACTGGACGGCAATACCATTCTGGTGCCGAACAGCGATTACAACAGCATCAAACTCAACATGGTTCGCGCCGGGCTTAACCAGTCTCGTCAAGCGGGAGATGACATTCTGCTGCAAGACATGGGCTTTGGTGTGTCTCAACGCCTTGAGCAAGAGCGTCTCAAACTGAGCCGCGAGCGTCAGCTCGGCAAAGCCATTGAAGAGATGCGTCAAGTGAACAAAGCACGTGTGTTGTTGGCGTTGCCAAAACAGAGCGTGTTTGTGCGTCATAATCAAGAAGCCTCCGCGTCGGTCTTCTTAACCCTGCGCACAGGCTCTAACCTCAAACAAGAAGAAGTCGATTCGATCGTTGATATGGTGGCGAGTGCCGTACCGGGCATGACGCCGACGCGTGTCACAGTCACCGATCAACACGGCCGTCTGCTGAGCTCAGGCTCGCAAGATCCGGTCTCGGCTGCTCGTCGCAAAGAGCAAGAGCTGGAGCGCAAACAAGAGCAAAACCTGCGTGACAAAATTGATTCAGTCCTCATTCCGATTTTGGGGTTAGGCAACTACACCGCGCAGGTGGACATTGAACTCGACTTCAGTGCGATTGAACAAACACGCAAGCGCTTCGATCCGAACACACCTGCCACTCGTAGTGAATACACACTGGAAGATTACAACAACGGTAACGTGGTTGCTGGCGTGCCGGGTGCGCTAAGTAACCAACCGCCGGCAGATGCGTCGATTCCGCAAGATGTGGCGCAGATGAAAGATGGTTCGGTGATGGGGCAAGGCTCCGTGCACAAAGAAGCCACGCGTAACTTTGAGCTGGATACCACCATCAGTCATGAACGCAAACAAACCGGGGTGATTAACCGTCAAACCGTGGCGGTCGCGGTGAAGAACCGTTCTAGCGTTAACGCTGATACCGGTGAAGTGACTTATACGCCACTGAGCGAGAGTGAACTGAACTCGATTCGTCAGGTGCTGATCGGCACCGTTGGCTACAATGAAAATCGTGGCGACTTGCTGAATGTGCTGAGCATGCAGTTTGCTGAGCCGGAGATGGACCAATTGGCGGATGTGCCGATTTGGGATAACCCGAACTTCAGCGATTGGATTCGTTGGTTGGCAAGTGCGTTGGTGATTATTGTGGTGGTGTTGGTGCTGGTGCGTCCAGCATTGAAGAAACTGCTCAACCCAGCGGCAGAAGACGACGAACAACTGTACGGACCGGATGGGTTGCCTATCGGTGCGGATGGTGAAACCAGCCTGATTGGCTCAGACATTGAAGGTGGCGAGCTGTTCGAATTTGGTTCAGGCATCGACCTGCCAAATCTACACAAGGATGAGGATGTGCTGAAAGCAGTACGTGCTCTGGTGGCCAACGAGCCTGAATTGGCGGCTCAAGTTGTGAAGAACTGGATGCAAAATGCCTAACGAAATCGTAAAAAAAGATGGTGGTGAAGTGGTCGAATCATCGGTTGATATTTCCAATATTCCCGGCGAAGAGCGGGCTGCCATTTTGCTGCTCAGCCTCAATGAAGAAGATGCCGCGGGTATTATTCGTCATTTAGAACCGAAACAGGTTCAGCGCGTGGGTAGTGCCATGGCCCGCGCCAAAGATTTAAGCCAAGACAAAGTGAGTGCCGTGCACCGCGCGTTTTTGGAAGATATTCAGAAGTACACCAATATCGGTATGGGCAGCGAAGATTTCATGCGTAATGCGTTGATCGCCGCTCTGGGTGAAGACAAAGCCAATAACTTGGTGGATCAAATTCTGCTCGGTACCGGCTCAAAAGGTCTGGACTCGCTCAAGTGGATGGATCCCCGTCAGGTGGCGAGTATCATCGTCAACGAGCACCCGCAAATTCAAACCATCGTGTTGTCGTACCTCGAACCGGATCAATCCGCCGAGATTCTGGCGCAGTTCTCTGAACGGGATCGCCTTGATTTGATGATGCGAATTGCCAACTTGGAAGAAGTTCAACCATCGGCATTGGCGGAGTTGAACGAAATCATGGAGAAACAGTTCGCTGGTCAAGCGGGCGCGCAAGCTGCGAAAATTGGCGGCCTGAAAGCAGCCGCAGATATCATGAACTACCTGGACAACAACATCGAAGGTGTGTTGATGGACCAGATGCGCGACCAAGACGAAGACTTGGCAACGCAGATTCAGGATCTGATGTTTGTATTCGAGAACTTGGTCGAAGTCGACGATCAAGGGATTCAGAAACTGCTACGCGATGTGCCTCAAGATGTGCTGCAAAAAGCACTCAAAGGCGCCGACGATACGCTGCGCGACAAGATCTTCAAGAACATGTCGAAACGTGCTGCTGAACTGATGAAAGACGACCTCGAGGCGATGCCGCCCATCAAGGTCTCCGATGTGGAAGCGGCGCAGAAAGAAATTTTGGCGATTGCCCGCCGAATGGCCGACAACGGAGAACTCATGTTGTCTGGCGGGGCAGACGAATTCTTGTAATGCCAAGGGCCAGCTGAATCAGCGGGCCCTTTTTATCTTTGGGTAGGATGTGAACCATGTCAGGTGATAGAAAACGCGGTTTTATTCGTTTAGGGTCGGATAACACAGTGGAGCCTCCGAAAAAGTGGGGGCTGCCAGACTATGGCGCGGAAACGCATAAACACGCTCGTGAAACGGCGATGAACTACGATCCCAGCTGGATGCCGAGTTTTGATGAACCGGAGAATGAAGAGCCGGTTCAACTGACTGAGCAAGACATCGAACTGATCAAGCAGCTTGCCCATCAGGAAGGTCTTGAGCAGGGACAAGCCGAAGGCTATCAGCAAGGATTCGAACAAGGCAAAGAGGCCGGTTTTCAGACTGGCCATGAAGAAGGACTGGTTGCCGGGAAAGACGAAGGGCTGCAAGCGGGTCAATCGGTGATTGAAGAGCATGTACATACCTTCGTCGGTCTAGCCAATCAGTTTGCGCAGCCACTGGAGCTGATGAACGCGCAGGTGGAAAAACAGCTGGTGGACATGGTACTGACGCTGGTGAAAGAAGTGGTGCACGTTGAAGTGCAGACCAATCCGCAAGTCATCCTCGACACCGTCAAAGCTTCTGTTGAAGCGCTGCCGATTGCAGGCCACGCCATCACGCTCAAACTCAATCCAGACGATGGCGACATCATCAAGCAAGCGTACGGCGAGCAAGAGCTGGAGCAGCGTCACTGGACGTTGGTCAATGAGCCCGCGCTCAACCGAGGCGATGTGCAAATTGAAGCGGCGGAATCGAGTGTGAACTACCGCATGGAAGAGCGCATTCGCAACGTGCTACACAGTTTTTGTGGCACCAATCGTCATCAACAAGGTAATGAATAATGCTGGCACTGGCGGATCGTTTAGCGCAGTACAAAACCGAAGGACTCACCAGTCGCCCAGTGGCGTCCGGTAAGTTAATTCGCGTGGTGGGGCTGACGCTTGAAGCCACTGGCTGTCGAGCGCCGATAGGTTCGCTGTGCAAAGTGCAAACCATGTCCGGTGAAATGGAAGCGGAGGTGGTGGGCTTTTCTGGGGACAGTCTGTTTTTGATGCCGAGTGAACAGATCACGGGTGTCCTGCCCGGTGCAAAAGTGACACCGCTCACTGAAGAAGCAGGTTTGTCGGTGGGCATGGAACTGCTCGGGCGCGTGATTGATGGCGTGGGCAATCCACTTGATGGGCTGGGGCCGATTTATACCGACCAACGCGCCTCGTTCAATGCGCAGCCGATTAACCCGCTGGCCCGTAAACCGATCAGCGAGCCGCTCGATGTGGGCATCAAAGCGATCAATGGGCTGCTGACCGTTGGCAAAGGCCAACGTATCGGGCTGTTTGCCGGTTCCGGTGTGGGTAAATCGGTCACGCTGGGCATGATGACGCGTGGCACCACAGCGCAAGTGGTGGTGGTCGGGCTGATTGGTGAACGTGGCCGCGAAGTAAAAGAATTTATTGAAGAAATTTTAGGCGTCGATGGCCGGCAACGTTCTGTTGTGGTTGCGGCGCCTGCCGATGCGTCACCGCTGATGCGCTTGAAAGGGTGCCAAACGGCCCTGACCATTGCGGAGTATTTCCGCGATCAAGGTTTGGATGTGTTGCTGCTGATGGACTCGTTGACCCGTTTCGCTCAGGCTCAGCGTGAAATCGCGCTGTCGGTCGGTGAACCGCCCGCGACCAAAGGGTATCCGCCATCGGTGTTTGCGAAACTGCCTGCGCTGGTGGAACGTGCCGGTAACGGTGGCCCGCATCAAGGCTCAATTACCGCATTTTTTACCGTGCTGACCGAAGGCGATGATTTGCAAGATCCGATTGCCGATGCGTCGCGAGCGATCCTCGATGGTCACATCGTGCTTTCGCGTGAAATGGCCGATGCTGGTCATTACCCTGCGATTGACGTCGAGAAATCCGTCAGCCGGGTCATGCCGCAAATCACCACCGATGAACATGTTCTGATGTCAAAAGCCGTGCGTCAGATTCTGTCTATTTGCCGCAAGAACCAAGATCTGGTGTCGATTGGCGCGTACAAGCCGGGCACCGATCAGGCCATCGACAGTGCCTTTACCTTGAAACCAAAGTTGGACAACTACCTGCAACAGGGCATGAAAGATTCCGTGCCGTATGAGATGTGCGTAAGCATGCTGAAAAACGTCTTGAGTTTGGGGTAAGTGAATGGATAACGCGCTGGAGTTTTTGCTTGATCAAGCACGAGACAACGAAGACAAAGCTGTGATGGCGCTTGGTAAAGCGCGCAGTGAGCTAGATGGTTACTACCATCAGTTAAAGCAGATTGAGCAATATCGACTTGAATATTGCCAGCAACTGGTGGAGCGCGGTCAAGCCGGGTTAACCGCTAGCCAATATGGCCACTTGAACCGCTTTTTAACGCAGCTCGATGAAACACTGGCCAAACAGCGCAATGCCGAGCAGCACTTCAAAACTCAGGTCGAGAACTGTGAACAGCATTGGATGGAAGTGCGCAAGCAGCGCCGCTCCTACGAATGGCTGATTGAGAAGAAGCACACGGAAAAAGCTCGCCTGCAAGAAAAACGTGAACAGAAGCTGATGGATGAATTTTCAACACTCAGCTTTAACCGACGTCGTACTGATTCCAACTTTCGCTAATTTCCTTATGGATTAGATGGAATTGGCGTGTTTTTTGCAAAACGATACGCAATAAGTTTGAAAACTCTGTGCTACTGACAGCCGGTCTTGCGGTAGCGTTTGATGCAGTACGAAATGCGAGCTAAGTGAATATGAACGTCAATTCCACCTCTTCAGTTGATAATGCGAAAGTCACCGCGGTGACTAAAGGCGTTGCTGGACAAAGCGTTAAAGAGGGTGACGCCGGAGACAACGGGAGCTTTTTGGATCAGTTGTCTGCGTTTTTCTTTGGCGCGACACCTAATGCGGAAGGTCAGCGTGTTGGCACTGGAAACGCAAACGCGAATGCAAACACCAAGGTGGGCACGCCATCAGTGAGTGCGGGTCAAGTGACGCCAGTTGCCACCCCCGGTGCTGATCCCGCGAAAAGTGCAGCCGCCAAAAATACAGCTGCGACCAGCACCGATGCCGTGCTCAAACAAGGCAAGCCTGCCGACAGTAGCAAAGCCAATCAAAATCAACCCAACAGTGCGAATGCGTCAAAGCAACGTGCTGAAATTCCAAAGAATTTACAACGTTTTGTCGCCAGCGATGCGAACAAAGCTAACGCTGCAACGTCCGCCCAAACGGCTCAGGCGATGAGCGACGGTGGCGCGTTGCTCGGTCGGCTGCAACAAGCGAATCAAGCTTTGTCTCAGCACAACGGCAAGAGTTTGCCTCAGACGGTTCCTACAAGTGAGCTGGCCGCCTCGGTTGCCACTGAACAAGCCAGCAGTGGTGGCAAGGTGCAGGCCGATGCGATAACTGATGATGCGTTAGCGCAGCTTCAAGCCAAGCAAGATCCCGCACTTGAATCGTTGAGTGAGGATGAACTTCAGGCGTTGCAAGCGCAGCGCCTTCAGGTCTCTAATTCGGTCGCAGAAGATGACGTGTCACCCGAGTTGAAAGCAGCCAAAGCGAACAAAAATACCCATGCATTGAGCGACAGTGACATGGCGGCGCTCATGGCCGTTCAGACCCAAACCGGACCGACAGATGGCGCAACGGATCCAAACAGTCAGCCACTGTCACCGATGGAAGCCGCGGCAATGCCGTGGGCAAAAGCCAATGCCGATCAGGCGCATCATGCGCCGTTAGATGACGTGAGCGATGAGGATGGTACGAAAGCCAAATCAGCAATGTCAGCGCACCTCGCGTCGGGAGCGCAGCATGCAACACCGGCTCAACAGCAGCAAGCGCAGTCTTCATTACAGCAGACCCAACACGCGTTAGCGGCGCAAGGTCAGCCCGCAGCGCAAGCCGATGCTGCCCATCCTTCAGCGCATCCCGCGCCAGGGGCAAGCCACGCCGTTCCCATGCTGCATGCTGAGCTCGCGGGCAAAGCAGAGTCTCTTACCCCAGCGATGCTGAAAGCGGCGCTGCAAACCAAAGGGCTGGGTGGCATTGAGGATGTGAAGGGCAGCACCGGTAGTGATGGCCATTTCGCCCATCAAGTGGCCGCTGCGGCGGGTCAGCAAGGCTTAAACGTGACGCAGAACCTGCGCGGTGAGCAAGTGCAGCAGCCGCAATCGGTGCCGATGCAACTGAGCAAAGAAATGACAGCCGATGAAATGGCCGAGCGCGTGCAGGTCATGATGTCGAAAAACTTAAAGCATGTTGACATTCGTCTTGATCCCCCCGAATTGGGCCGCTTGCACATTCGCCTGAACATGCATGGCGATGGTGCAAACGTGCAATTTACCGTCTCAAACCAACAGGCGCGTGATGTGCTAGAACACTCGATGCCAAGGTTGAGAGAGATGCTTGCCCAGCAAGGCGTGCAACTGGCGGATACGTCGGTGCAGCAACAGAACTCGGGGCAGCAACAGCGCTATGCGGCGGGAAGCGGCGGCCAGTCTGGTCAATCGGCAGGCAATGAGCACTTTGGCGGTGAAGAAAATATTGATACAGACGTCAAACTTGATTTGAATGTGGCATCAAAGCGTGATGGAATCAGTTATTACGCTTAAACTAAATAGAAAATAACGACATAGAGTAGGTTATGGCTGTTGAAGAACTCCCACAAGACGCCCCGAAGAGCAAAAAGAAACTGCTGATCATCATTGTGGCGGCCGTTGTGCTGCTGCTTGGCGGGGGCGGTGCTGCTTTCTTCCTCATGGGCTCAGACAGCGGTGCTGACGCGAAAGCGGAAACAACCCAAGAAGCGGCAGCTCCCGTAGACCCGGTGTCTTACGTCAACATCGCTCAGCCGTTCGTGTTTAATGTCAGCGGCGACACGCGCGATCGCATGGTGCAGATCAAAGTGCAGTTGATGGTGCGCGGCAGCAAAAATGAAGGCTTGGCGCGTTACCACTCGCCGTTGGTCGAAAGTACGTTGTTGGCAACGTTTGCATCTGCCACTGTGGAGCAATTGCGCAGCGCAACTGGACGTGTGGAATTGCGTGACAAAGCGACCGATGACATTAAAGCGGCGATGACCAAAGTGGTTGGTCAACCGGTGATTGAACGCGTTCTGTTTACTGACTTTGTAATGCAGTAGGTGACTTGTGACTGATTTATTAAGCCAAGACGAAATCGATGCGCTGCTCCACGGGGTAGACAGCGTCGATGAAGCCGAAGAAGAGTTAGACACCTCGGACGCCAGTGCGGTCTCGTTTGACTTCTCGTCGCAAGATCGGATCGTGCGTGGTCGAATGCCGACGCTGGAGCTGATCAACGAACGTTTTGCTCGTCACATGCGCATTAGCTTATTTAACATGCTGCGCAAAACCGCCGAAGTCTCCATCAATGGCGTGCAGATGATGAAATTTGGCGAATACCAAAACACGCTGTATGTCCCGACCAGTTTGAACATGGTGCGTTTTCGTCCGTTAAAAGGGACGGCCTTGGTGACCATGGAAGCGCGCTTGGTGTTCATCTTAGTGGAGAACTTTTTTGGCGGTGATGGACGCTATCACGCGCGGATTGAAGGGCGTGAATTCACGCCGACTGAACGTCGCGTTATTCAGCTGCTGCTCAAAATCGTATTTGGTGATTACAAAGACGCTTGGGCGCCAGTGATGGGGGTTGAATTTGAGTACCTCGATTCCGAAGTGAACCCCAGCATGGCGAACATCGTCAGTCCGACTGAAGTGATCGTCGTCAGTTCATTCCATATCGAAGTCGATGGCGGAGGCGGCGATTTCCACATCGTGATGCCGTACTCCATGGTGGAGCCGATTCGCGAGCTGCTTGATGCCGGTGTTCAATCGGACAAGATGGAAACCGACGTGCGCTGGAGTTCTGCGCTGCGGGAAGAAATCATGGATGTGCCGGTGAATTTTCGTGTGAATCTACTGGAACAAGATTTGGCCCTTCGCGATCTGATGGAGCTGCAAGTCGGCGACATCATTCCCATTAAAATGCCCGAACATGCGACCATGTTCGTCGAAGAATTACCGACGTATCGCGTGAAAATGGGGCGTTCGGGAGAGAAGCTGGCGGTCCAGGTCTCCGAAAAAATCCGTCGCCCGGATGTGGTGAAAACCGACCTTGCGTTCTTAGGCAAAGATATTATTGCTGAGCTGGAGAACGACGAGGATGAAGATGAAGAAACGGTAGAATAAAACAATAGGTAACAAAGATGTCAAAATCAGATGATCAAAAGCTGGCAGATGAGTGGGCAGCGGCGCTGGGCGAAGATCCTTCCGCGCCAGACATCGATGTCGATGAAGTGCTCGCGGCACCTCTGGATGAACTCAAAGACACCACCTCGCCAATTTCCGATGATGAACGTCGTAAGCTCGACACCATCATGGACATTCCGGTGACCATTTCTATGGAAGTTGGGCGTTCAAAAATCAGTATTCGTAACCTGCTGCAATTGAACCAAGGATCCGTGGTTGAGCTGGATCGCATTGCGGGTGAATCGCTGGATGTGATGGTGAACGGCACTTTGATTGCCCATGGCGAAGTCGTGGTGGTCAACGACAAATTTGGTATTCGTCTCACCGACGTGATCAGCCAGACTGAACGCATTAAGAAACTGAGATAGCTTATGAAAAAGTTCATAAGCTTAGGATTGTTTTCGGCGCCTGCGTTGGCGGCCGAAAACACATCACTGGATTTAGCGACCACGTTCGGGTCGCTTTTGTTCGTTATTGCGCTGATCCTTTTTATGGCTTGGCTGTTGAAACGCATGCGCGTGCCTGCATTTGGCCAGCAAAAGGGGCTGAGCGTGGTTCGCCAGTTGCCCGTCGGTACCAAAGAGCGGGTGATGATTGTGCAGGCCGGTGACGCACAATTTCTGATCGGCGTAACATCGCAGTCGATTCAACTGATTTCAAAATTGGAAACGCCACTCAAGCAGGAGGAGCTGGAGTCAACGCCTTTCTCGAACCAATTGACTCAGCTACTGAAAAAGCATGATAAGAAAACGTCTGAGTAATGTGCTGTCGGTGCTCACGCACCGTGTGGCGATGGTGATGTGGTTGAGCGCGCTGCTGTTTGCGCCGCTCGCCAGTGCGCAGCAGGAGTTAGAGACGCCGATTCCGGCCACGGCCGCCGGAGCGAGCAGCGTGACGGTGTCTGCGATGGAAAGAGAGCAGGGCAATTCCCGCACCATGGCGCTGGGCAGCGCGAGTGGCAGCGGCGGCATTCCTGCGTTCACCATGACCACCAACCCGGATGGTAGCGAAGACTATTCGGTCAACCTGCAAATTCTGGCGCTGATGACCATGCTGGGCTTCTTGCCTGCGATGGTGATTTTGATGACCTCGTTCACCCGGATTGTGGTAGTGATGTCGATTCTGCGCCAAGCCATGGGTTTGCAACAGACGCCATCTAACCAAGTTATCGTCGGCATTGCTATCTTCTTGACCTTTTTCATCATGTCGCCGGTGCTGAACAAGATTAATGATCAGGCCATTCAGCCGTATCTCAATGAGCAAATTTCGGCGCGCCAGGCGTTTGATCGCGCTCAGGAGCCGATGAAAGCCTTCATGCTCAAGCAAACGCGCGTCAAAGATTTGGAAACGTTCGTCAATATTGCGGGCGCAGAAGTGCAAAACCCGGAAGATGTATCGATGGCGGTGCTGATCCCGGCGTTCATCACGTCGGAGCTGAAAACCGCGTTCCAGATTGGTTTCATGCTGTTTTTGCCATTCTTGATCATCGACTTGGTGGTCGCCTCGGTGCTGATGGCTATGGGTATGATGATGCTGTCGCCCATGATTGTCTCATTGCCGTTTAAACTGATGCTGTTTGTGTTGGTGGATGGGTGGAACCTTATCCTCTCGACGCTGGCCGGCAGTTTTGCCATGTAGCGGGGGACGATCATGACACCTGAAGTCTTTGTCGAAATGTTCCGTGATGCGCTGTGGATGGTGCTGATCATGGTGTGTGCGATCATTGTGCCAAGCTTGCTGATTGGTTTGGTGGTGGCGGTGTTCCAAGCCGCCACCTCGATTAACGAACAGACGCTGAGCTTTTTGCCGCGTCTGATTGTGACCTTGTTGGCGCTGATGTTGTTTGCCCACTGGATGACGCAGATGATGATGGAGTTCTTCTTCGCCATGATTGAGCGCTTGCCTCAGGTGCTGTATTAGGGCGGCTTATGGAGTACCCAACCAGCGTCATCCTTGAGTTTATTGCCAACTACTTTTGGCCCTACGCCCGTATCTCCGCGATGTTGATGGTGATGACGGTGACCGGGGCGCGTTTTGTTTCCACCCGTATTCGTCTCTACCTTGGGCTTGCGATCACGTTTGCAGTCATGCCGGCGATTCCTGCAGTGCCTTCCGACCTTGAGTTGTTGTCGTTTAATGGCTTTTTGACCACGCTGAATCAGATCATCATTGGGGTGGCGATGGGCATGGTGACGCAGTTTATGATTCAAACTTTCGTGATGTTGGGGCAAATCCTCGGCATGCAATCGAGCTTGGGGTTTGCATCGATGGTGGATCCGGCCAACGGCCAGAACACGCCGCTGCTCGGTCAATTGTTCATGTTTCTGGCCACGCTGTTCTTTTTGGTCAGCGACGGGCACTTAAAAATGATTCACCTGGTGGTGCTCAGCTTTAAGAGCTTACCGATTGGTACCCATTCGTTAACCGCGGTTGATTTTCGTGAGTTGGCGCTATGGCTTGGCACCATGTTCAAAGTGGCGCTGAGTATGTCGCTATCGGGCATTGTTGCGCTGCTGACTGTGAACTTGTCGTTTGGTGTCATGACGCGGGCGGCCCCGCAGTTGAACATTTTCTCACTCGGTTTTGCGTTTGCGCTGTTGGTCGGTTTGCTGCTGTGTTGGTACATCCTCAGCGGACTTTTCTCGCATTATGAACTGTTCTGGGCGGAGGGCGAGCAGCAAGTCTGTCGCCTGATTCGTCTCGCGTGTTGACCCGTTTAGGAGGCTGAATTGGCAGAATCAGACGGACAAGAAAGGACCGAAGAGGCCACGCCCCGAAGGTTGCAACAGGCTCGAGAAAAGGGCCAGGTTGCGCGTTCGAAGGAGTTGGCGTCGGTTTCCGTGCTGGTGGTGGGCGCATTATCACTGATGTGGTTCGGTGATGCGCTCGCACGCGGGTTGTATGCTGCCATGGGGCGCTTGTTCAATCTGAGCCGCGAAGAGATTTTCGACGTCAACAAGCTGTTTGATATCGTCTCGGGTGCGATGGTCAATTTGATCCTGCCGCTGCTGCTGATTCTCATCACGCTGTTTGTCGCGGCACTGATTGGCGCCGCTGGGGTGGGGGGCATTAACTTCTCAGCCGAAGCAGCGATGCCAAAATTCTCGAAAATGAATCCACTGAGCGGTTTGAAACGTATGTTTGGCCTGCAAAGTTGGGTCGAGTTGCTCAAATCCATTCTGAAAGTCTTGCTGGTGGCCGGTGTCGCCTTCTATTTGATTGAAGCGTCAAAGCAGGATCTGTTTCAGCTTAGCCTTGATACTTTTCCGCAAAACATTTTCCATGCGTTGGATATTCTGCTCAACTTCGTGTTGCTGATCAGCTGTTCGTTGCTGGTGGTGGTGGCGATTGATGTGCCGTTTCAGATTTGGCAACACGCCAACCAACTGAAAATGACCAAGCAGGAAGTGAAAGACGAATACAAAGACACGGAAGGTAAACCGGAAGTGAAGGGTCGAATTCGTATGCTGCAACGGGAAGCCGCCCAGCGACGGATGATGGCCGATGTGCCGCAGGCCGATGTCATCATCACCAACCCGGATCACTTCTCGGTGGCGCTGCGTTACAAGCAAAATACCGATAGAGCGCCGGTGGTGGTCGCCAAGGGGATCGACCATTTGGCCTTGAAGATTCGGGAAGTGGCCCGCGAGCATGACATCATGATTATTCCCGCGCCGCCTTTGGCGCGTGCGCTGTACCACACCACTGAATTGGAGCAAGAAATTCCGGATGGCTTGTTCGTGGCGGTCGCGCAGGTGTTGGCGTACGTATTCCAGCTCAAACAATACCGACGCAAGGGCGGCCAGCGCCCACAATTGAAAGACGAGAACATGCCGATTCCGCCGGACATGCGCTACTGACCCCATCAACAACAACGCCCCAAAGATTGGGGCGTTGTGTTATTTCTCCGGCACCGACAGCAGCACCAACAATGCGCCATTGCCACCAAATTCGAGTGGCGCTTGGTGAAACGCCAACACTTCGGGATGCTGCGCCAGCCACAAGGGCACTTTCTGTTTCAGAATGTGTTTGCCAATCCCGTGCTGCACACAAGCACAATGGACGCCTTCTTTAATGCAGTACGCGACCATCGCACCCAATTCGCGTTTGGCTTCTTGTTGTGTCATGCCATGCATATCAAGAAATACATCTGGCACGTAGACGCCGCGTCGCAGGCGTTTGACTTCGTACTTTGAGACATCGCTACGGGCATAACGCATCGGGCCTTCTTCGCTCAGCATGGGGACAAACTCATCGGAAAAATAGAAGTCGTTGTCTCGCGCTTCGCGTGCGCTACGGCGGATTTCTTTTTGTTTGGGGTTTCTGTTTGGCTGCTGGATTATGGTATCCTGCGAAAACTTTTTAACGCCCTTTACTGCATCCTGAAATAAAGCGAAATCATCATCAGCATCGAAATCATGATCGTCGTTGAAATCGGTGTCTTTTTTGCTCATTAGGGAATAAATATTCTGTGGTTAATCGGAATTAGCAGTATTGTAGCGCTTTTCGGAGGCAATTTTGGATAAGATTTTTGTGGATGAAGCGGTTTCTGAACTGCATACGCTTCAAGATATGATTCGTTGGACAGTGAGCCGCTTTAATGCTGCGAATTTATTTTACGGTCACGGCACCGATAACGCATGGGATGAAGCGGTTCAGTTGATTCTGCCAACGCTGTATTTGCCGATTGATGTGCCTCCTCACGTGTTGAACTCGCGTTTGACCAGCAGTGAACGTCTGCGCGTGGTTGAACGTGTCATCAAACGAATCAAAGACCGTACCCCAGTCGCTTACCTGACGAATAAAGCGTGGTTCTGTGGTTTAGAATTTTTCGTCGATGAGCGCGTGCTCGTGCCACGTTCACCGATTGGTGAGTTGATTCAAGCCCAGTTTGAACCGTGGCTGATCAATGAACCGACTCGTATTATGGACTTGTGTACTGGCAGTGGCTGTATCGCGATTGCGTGTGCGCATGCGTTCCCAGATGCCGAAGTGGATGCGATTGATATTTCAGCCGATGCGCTGCAAGTGGCTGAGCAAAACATTCAAGATCACGGTTTGGAGCAACAAGTGTTCCCGATTCGCTCGGATCTGTTCCGTGACTTGCCGCAAGCACCGTACGACATCATTGTCACCAATCCACCGTATGTGGATCAGGAAGACATGAACAGTCTGCCTGATGAGTTCAAACATGAACCAGAACTTGGCTTGGCTGCCGGAACTGACGGCCTGAAACTGGTGCGCCGCATTATGGCGAATGCACCAAACTACCTGACAGACAACGGCATTCTGGTGTGTGAAGTGGGTAACTCCATGGTGCACTTGATGGATCAATATCCGCACATTCCGTTTACCTGGTTGGAGTTTGAAAACGGCGGTCACGGCGTGTTCCTGCTGACCCGTGAACAACTGGTGGAATGCGCGAGCGATTTCTCGCTTTACCGCGACTAAGCCGCTCAAATTAGCCATATTAACGACCTAAGCCGGCCATTGCGCCGGCTTTTTTGTGCCTCGCAAAATTGTTCGATTTTGGGGCTTTACATCATTTCGTAATCAAGCGACTATGAATCCACGAAGAATTGTAATGTGTGCCGCGAGCCAAACGTTCAGGCTTGCGGAAAGCTAATTTGAGGAAGTAATGGCAGGAAACAGTATCGGACAACATTTCCGAGTGACGACATTCGGGGAAAGTCACGGTATCGCACTGGGATGTATCGTTGACGGTTGCCCTCCGGGCTTAGAGATCAGTGAAGCAGATTTACAGGTGGATTTGGATCGTCGCCGTCCGGGCACATCGCGCTATACCACACAGCGTCGTGAACCGGATGAAGTGAAAATCCTTTCGGGGGTGTTTGAAGGCAAAACCACCGGCACCTCGATTGGACTGCTGATTGAAAACACCGATCAACGCTCCAAAGATTATTCCGACATTAAAGACAAGTTCCGTCCGGGTCATGCGGATTACACCTACCATCAGAAATACGGCATTCGAGATTACCGTGGCGGCGGCCGTTCGTCGGCACGTGAAACCGCGATGCGTGTGGCGGCAGGTGGCATTGCCAAGAAGTACCTCAAGCAGGAATTCGGCGTTGAGATTCGCGCCTACCTGTCACAGATGGGGGATGTGTCGATCGACAAAGTGGACTGGAATGAAATCGACAACAACGCGTTCTTCTGTCCGGATGTCGACAAAGTGGATGCGTTTGATCAACTGATCCGTGATCTGAAAAAAGAGGGCGATTCGATTGGTGCCAAGATTCAGGTTGTAGCCACCAATCTGCCAGTGGGCCTTGGTGAACCAGTGTTTGATCGCTTGGATGCCGATATTGCTCACGCGCTGATGAGCATCAACGCGGTGAAAGGCGTAGAAATCGGTGACGGGTTTGATGTGGTGAAGCAAAAAGGCAGCCAACATCGTGATCCGCTGACGCCTGAAGGGTTTGCAAGCAACCATGCGGGCGGCATTCTTGGCGGCATTTCAACCGGTCAGGATGTGGTGGCAAACATTGCCCTGAAACCCACATCAAGTATCACGGTTCCGGGCGACACCATCACGCGCACGGGTGAAGCAACGCAGCTCATCACCAAAGGTCGTCATGATCCATGTGTGGGCATTCGCGCAGTGCCTATTGCTGAAGCAATGCTGGCGATTGTGTTGATGGATCATCTGTTGCGTCACCGTGGTCAAAACCACGGCGTGCACACGGAAACGCCGATGATTTAATCGCACCACAAACATCAAACAAAAACGCCCCAATGATAGGGGCGTTTTTTTATGTATCAATGCTCATTGCACTGCATCAGTGCAATGAGTTTTCCGTTTCCAGATGGAATGACGGCAAGCGCCATTTAAAGCGGACAGCCGCCATGCGCAGCGTATAACCGACCACCAAGGTGACGATGGTGGTGGTGACGTCGTTGATGCCCAGCTCTAGCATGCCCAAGTACAAACCGGAGGCGACCAAGGTGACCGAGGCGTAAAGCTCATCGTGTAGCACCAAAGGTTGCTGACGACAGATCAAATCGCGCAGCAGGCCACCAAATACGCCTGTGACCAGCGCCGCAACCATGCAGATCATCGCATGATGGCCCATGCCCATCGCAACTTTGGTCCCGATGATGCTAAACACAATCAGCCCCAGCGCATCCAAGCGAATAAACAGTCCTTTGAGTTTGATTACCCATTGGTAAATGCCGGTGGTCAGAACCCCTGCTAAGCAAGTAATGGCCAAGTATTCTGGATGTTTCACCCAACCCAACGGGTAGTGACCCAACAGAATATCGCGCACCGTGCCCCCGCCAATGGCGGTTGCACTGGCAACCAGCATGACACCAAACCAATCCATTTTGCGTCGGCCTGCGCTCAATGCGCCTGTCATGGCTTCTGCGGTAATCCCGATAATATATAAAACACTCAAAAGCATCGAAAAAGACCCTATGAATCGTATGCGCCATAAAAGGCGCAAGTGTAGAGGGAAAGCGCGTCGTTGACGAATGAGATTTTGTGCAAAGAAACCGTTTGCCGGATTACTAAAACTAATGAACTTTGTTGCAAATCTTTACCCGGAACAAAAAAATCGCCAGAATGCACCGCGTCGAGGATCGTTAGCCGTAATGTTATGACTCATCACTACACAGATTTGATCACCATTTTTAATGAGACGTTCTTTGCCTCATTCAACACTCAGTTGGAACTTGGAGGCGATGAACCGATCTATTTACCTGCCGATGATAGCGTGGCTTATCACCGCATCATCTTCGCGCGCGGGTTCTATGCCTCTGCGTTGCATGAAATCGCCCATTGGTGCGTGGCGGGGCCAGAGCGCCGTCTATTGGAAGACTTTGGCTATTGGTATGAACCGGATGGCCGCACGGAGGCGGTTCAAGCGGCGTTTGAGAAAGTGGAAGTGCGCCCGCAGGCATACGAATGGATTTTGTCACGGAGTGCAGGGTTTCCTTTTACCGTCAGTTGTGACAACCTCAACGGCGATTTTGAGCCTGATCGACTGGCGTTTATGCACACGGTGCATCAAGAAGTGCTGCGTATTTTAGCCGATGGATTGCCGCAGCGAGTGAAGATGTTGTCGGAGGCACTGCGCGCTTTTTACCACATCGCACCTTTAACCGCAGACCAATTTTTAGTGAAGTAACGAGATAAATATGATTATTGAATTTGAAGAAAAACTCCTTGAGCTGATCGACACCCGCATCGAAACCGCTTCCCCTGATGAATTGTTTGCGGGAGGGTATCTGCGTGGTCATATCTCGTTATCGGCGGCGGCGTGCGAAGACGACGGTGTGCAGGATGTGGAAGAGCTGAAAAATCGCATTGAACAGAGCTTGGATGCGGCGCGTTCAGAGCTCAATCCGGCCGACCGCGTGATTGTCTCGGATCTGTGGCGTGAACTGGTGGCGTTGGTGTAATTGACCGACGTGGCAGGTTGCGTCTGGGTCATTCAATTTATTCGAATAACTCCTTACAATTTTTACGGTTGTGGCTGGCGTGCTGAATGTTTAATCTAGTTTCATCAAATGAGCACTTAAGGATATCAGCATGAAAGTTATCGCATTTGGGGCTAGCACTAGCTCAACATCAATCAACAAAGCTTTGGCAACCTATGCAGCGAATCTCATCGATGGCGCTGACGTTCAGGTTCTGGACATCAACAACTACAACGTTCCGATGTTCAGTGAAGATCTTGAAAAAGAGATTGGCCAAGCTGAAGGTGCACAAGGCTTCCTACGCGATTTGGCGCAAGCTGATGCGTTTGTGATCTCTTTTGCTGAGCACAACGGCCACTACCCAGCGGCATACAAAAACTTGTTTGACTGGGCCTCACGTATCGATCGTGAAATGTTTAAAAACAAACCGGCCGTTTACCTTGCAACCTCACCGGGCCCTGGCGGCGCACAATCGGTCTTGGCGGCGGCAAAAGGTTCAGCGCCATTCTTTGGTGGCAATGTCAAAGCGTCGGTTTCAGTACCGAGCTTCTACGACAACTTTGATCTCGCAAGCGGTCAAGTGACCAACGAAGCCATCGCCACTGAAATTCAACAAGCGGTGGCAACACTGGCATAATTTGCACAGTTTTCATCAAGAAAAAGCCTCGCATTGCGAGGCTTTTTTGTGTCTGCTGACTTGTGTGTCTACTGATTTGTATTTTGGCGGATGGGCGCGATTATTGTTCGCTGAGCGCTTTGCCTTTGCGCAAGCGGCGTACCCACATGCGGCTTGGGTGCAGTGTCTCCATCACATCGACGGGCAGCGGCAGCGGATCGCCACAAATGATGGAGGCCAACACTTCCGCCAGCAATGGCGCGGAGCTGAGGCCGCGCGAGCCCAATCCTAGCAAGCCATACAAGTGCGGGTAGTGCGCGACTGGTTCGGCATGCTGCTCATCTTGATGGACGAGGTCATGATACTGACGCAAAATCGCATCTAGGTTGCCGATACTTCCCACAAACGGCAAGTGATCGCGGCTAACACAACGAATGCCTTGGCGAGAGGCGTTGTCGCGGGTATCGACCAATGTTGGCCAGTGTTGGTCGGCAATACATTTTGTCAGGCGGGCACCGTTTTCGATTTGCGCGGCAGGGTCGAATTCGCAATCGAGGTGCGTGCGATCATAGCTGGCGCCGATGCAATGGGTGCCTGAGGCTGGGTTATTGGGGGTCATGTACCCGTCATAGCACAGCACGGTGCGCAGTTGTTGGAGCGTGTCATTGGTCGGAATGTGACTGACCTGACCTTTGACTTTGCCGAGTGGCAGCGATTGAGTCTGCTCAAAGGCATCAAACTGATGGCCGTTGGCGACGATCACACATTGGTGCTCGGCTTGGCGCTCTGCAACGTTGAGGTGCCACACTTGGTTGGCTGCATCCCAATTCAAGGCCGTCACGCGGTGATTGAAATGCGCGGTTAATTTGCCTTCCTCACTGAGTTTTGTGAGCAACCCGGTGGTGAGCTGCGCCGGACACAGCCAGCCTCCGAGCGGGTAATGAACGCTCGGCACCGAGACGGGCAGCCCCATCATGGCGGATGTTTGCTCTGCATCGAGTTGGGTCACCAATTGCGTTGAAAACTCACCGTCGATCATTTTATTGAGTTTGACGGCCGATTTGTCATCCCACATCAGTTGGGTGACGCCACACCAATCATGATCGAAGTCGATGTGCTTTGCTGCGCGTTCGGCAAATTGACGAGCATAGAGAAATGCAGGCGCAAACACACGGGATACCCCCACGTGCTCACCATTCAACAGCGGGTAAACCGCGCCCTGACGATTGCCGGAAGCACCTTGTGCGGGGGCATCATCTTCACAATACAAGGTGACGGTCACACCGCGCTCGCTCAGCGATTTCGCCAGCGCTGCACTGGCGATACCACCACCAATGATGGCCACATCATGAACGTTCTCTAGGGAGTTGAGCTTGTACCACGGTTTAATGTTACTGTCAGGATGTTTCTCGGTGAGGGACCCCACGATCATTTCCCGTTTGGTGCCAAAGCCTTTGACTTTTTTCATCGCGAACCCGGCTTCAATTAAGCCACGGCGAACAAAGCCGGCTGAAGTGAAGGTGGCGCAGGTGCAATCTTGTTTGGCCAGTTTTGCCATGCCGTTGAACAGATTTTGATTCCACATTTCCGGATTTTTGCTGGGCGCAAAGCCGTCAAGGAACCAAGCGTCCACTAAACCTTGGGCGGGAACCGGAACGTTTGGCATGCAATCTTTGATGTCGCCAAACCACAGATCGAGCGTCACGGCGCCGTCTGCCAACACGATGCGATGGCATTCCGGCACCGCAATCGGGTAGTGTTCGTGCAGTTGTTTGGCGTAGTCGGCCAGTTCAGGCCAGGACTCGTGCGCTTTGATTAAATCGTCTTTATTGAGCGGATATTTCTCAAAACTGATGAAATGCAACGATTTTAGTGTCGCTTGCGGGTTTTGGTGTCTAAACTTGTCAAACCATTGCCATAGGGCGAGGAAGTTGAGGCCGGTCCCAAAGCCCGTTTCAGCCACCACAAAACGACGTTGGTCATATTCATGCCATCTTTGTGGGAGATGATTTTGAGTCAGAAACACGTAGCGGGTTTCTTCCAAGCCATTGACGTTCGAGAAATAGACATCGTCAAATTGGTCTGAAACCGGTGTGCCGACATGGTTCCAGCCGAGCTGCGCGTGAGTAATGGAAGTCATTATGAATGGATTCTATGAAATCTGGCGGAAATATGGGCTGAGATTGTACGGATTTATGGGAAAGCTGACCACTTTTGTTGTCCTTCTTCGTTATTATTTAGCGGAATTTTGAATTATAGGAATGTCACATGAAACGAGTCGTAATCACCGGTATGGGTATTGTTTCAAGTATCGGTAACAACGTCGAAGAAGTTTTAGCGTCTCTTAAAGCAGGTAAGTCAGGCATCAATGCTTCTGAGCAATTCAAAGAGAACGGTCTTCGCTCGCAAGTTTGGGGTGATCTGAAAATTAACCCTGCTGAGCACATCGACCGTAAACAAATGCGTTTTATGGGTGATGCGGCGGCGTATGCATACCTATCTCTGGAACAAGCAATTGCGGATTCTGGTCTGTCTCCGGAGCAAGTGTCAAACGATCGTACTGGTATCATCGCGGGTTCAGGCGGTGCGTCTTCAATGAACCAGGTCACGGCAGTTGATACGTTGCGTGAGAAAGGCGTGAAACGTGTTGGTCCTTACATGGTGCCGCGCACGATGTCTTCAACGGTTTCTGCTTGTTTGGCGACTCCATTTAAAATCCGTGGTGTGAACTACTCGATCAGCTCAGCTTGTGCGACATCTGCACACTGTATCGGTAACGCCATGGAATTGATTCAGCTTGGCAAGCAAGACATCGTATTCGCCGGCGGCGGTGAAGAACTCGATTGGTCACTGACCATGATGTTTGATGCGATGGGTGCGCTGTCAACCAAATACAACGACACACCACAAAAAGCGTCTCGTACGTACGATGCAGACCGCGACGGTTTCGTGATCTCTGGCGGCGGCGGTATGGTCGTGGTGGAAGAGTTAGAACACGCATTGGCGCGTGGTGCGAAAATCTACGGTGAGATCGTGGGCTACGGCGCAACCTCAGACGGTTACGACATGGTTGCACCATCGGGTGAAGGCGCAGTGCGCTGCATGAAGATGGCGATGCAAAACGTAGACGCAGTGGATTACGTGAACACGCACGGCACATCAACACCAGTAGGTGATGTGAAAGAGCTGGGCGCGATTCAACAAATCTTCGGTGGCAACAGCCCTGCGATTTCGGCAACCAAAGCGATGACAGGTCACGCGCTGGGTGCTGCAGGTGTACACGAAGCGATTTACTCAACGCTGATGCTGCATCACGGCTTCATTGCGCCAAGTATCAACGTTGAAAATTTGGATGAAGCGGCGCAAGGTCTGGACATTGTGACAGAGACGCGTGAACAAGAATTAACGACAGTGATGTCGAATAGCTTTGGTTTTGGTGGCACGAACGCAACGCTCGTGATCAAAAAATACCAAGGTTAAGCACCTCATACCTTTAGGTAAAAGGTTTCCAGAACTGATCGGCTTCGCTGATCGAACAGACGCAGACTCTGTCCCATGGAGAGCGGGATAGGATCCTTTTGTTCTGGATGTTGCCCGGTGGCGAATTTGCCATCGGGCATTTTTATTCGTGCCCCTTTAGTCCTCGACACCGGCAGTGCTTTTCTGCACAATGCCTTGCAAACTTTCCAACACAACAACCAGTCAATTCAAATAGTGTGAACTCTGTTATGAAAATTGTGATCGACGAAAATATGCCTTACGCCGCAGAGCTGTTTAGTCAGCTTGGCGAAGTGGTTCTGAAACCGGGCCGTACATTGACGGCAGACGACTTGGTGGATGTGGATGCGCTGATGATTCGTTCTGTAACGAAGGTGAATGAAGCGCTGATTAGCAAAGCCAACAAGTTAAAATTCGTCGGCACTGCCACGGCAGGCATGGACCATGTGGACCAAGCACTGCTGGCAGAGCGTGGCATTTTCTTTACCGCGGCGCCAGGCTGTAACAAAGTGGGCGTGGCGGAGTACGTGTTCAGCGTGCTGATGGTGCTTTCACAGCAACAGGGATTCTCGGTATTTGATAAAACCGTCGGTATCATTGGTGCCGGTCAGGTGGGGACGTATTTGTCTGAGTGTTTGATGGGGATGGGGATCAACGTGCTGTTGAACGATCCACCGAAACAGGCACAAGGGGACAGCCGTGAATTCACACCGCTGGACGTACTGTTGAGCCAGTCGGATGTGATCACGCTGCACACGCCGATCACCACCGAGGGGGAATGGCCTACCCATCATTTGATTGACAGCACGGTGTTGGAGAACCTGCGCAGCGATCAGATTCTGATCAACGCTGCGCGTGGTCCAGTGGTCGACAACGACGCGCTCAAAGCGCGCCTGCAACAGGGTGATGGTTTTACCGCGGCGTTGGATGTATTTGAATTTGAACCGCAAGTGGATATGGCATTGCTGCCGCTGCTGGCGTTTGCTACACCGCACGTGGCCGGATATGGCCTTGAAGGTAAAGCGCGTGGCACAACGATGATTTTTAACAGTTACTGTGAGTTTCTTGGGAACGCGTTGTGGGCGAACCCTTCAACCTTGTTGCCTGTGGCGCCAATCCCAGAAGTCACGTTAGATCGTGCATGGGATGAAGCGACGCTGCTGACACTCACACAACTGATTTACGATGTGCGTCGTGATGACGCCCTGTTCCGTCGCGAAATACACAAACCTGGCGCGTTTGACCAAATGCGTAAACAATATTGGGACAGACGTGAGTATAGCGCGATCACACTCGTTGGAGAGGCGACTTGTCATCTGGAGCCACTGGCGAAATTAGGTTTTAAAATTGAGGTAACGAATGAGCCAAGAATTTAATGTTGCCATCTTTGGCGCAACAGGCGCCGTAGGCGAAACCATGTTAGAAGTGCTGCAGGAACGTAAGTTTCCTGTCGGCGAACTGTACCTGCTCGCAAGTGAGCGTAGCGAAGGGAAAACCTACCGTTTCAACGGCAAAACAGTCCGCGTCCAGAACGTGGAAGAGTTTGATTGGTCACAAGTGCACATTGCGCTGTTTTCTGCCGGTGGTGATCTGTCTGCACAGTGGGCGCCGATTGCTGCGGATGCGGGTGTGGTTGTGATCGACAACACGTCGCACTTCCGCTACGACTACGATATCCCGTTGGTTGTGCCTGAAGTCAACCCTGAAGCGATTGCAGAGTTTCGTAACCGCAACATCATTGCCAACCCTAACTGCTCTACCATTCAAATGCTGGTGGCGCTGAAGCCGATTTACGACGCGGTGGGCATTGAACGCATCAACGTGACGACATACCAGTCGGTTTCAGGGGCGGGGAAAGCGGGCATCGATGAATTGGCTGGCCAAACGGCGAAGCTGCTCAACGGGATTCCTGCGGAGAACAAAGCATTCAGCCAACAAATTGCGTTTAACTGCATTCCACAAATCGATGTGTTTATGGACAATGGCTACACCAAAGAAGAGATGAAAATGGTGTGGGAAACGCAAAAGATTTTCAATGATCCGTCGATCATGGTGAACCCAACTTGTGTTCGTGTGCCCGTGTTTTATGGTCATGCGGAAGCGCTACACGTGGAAACCAGTGCGCCAATCGATGCCGAGCAGGTGATTGAGCTATTGTCACAAACGGATGGTGTGGAAGTGTTCCAAGGGGAAGACTTCCCAACGCAAGTGCGTGATGCTGGCGGAAAAGATCATGTGATGGTCGGCCGTATTCGCAATGACATCAGTCATCACAGCGGCGTGAACTTGTGGGTTGTGGCGGACAACGTTCGTAAAGGCGCAGCGACTAACGCGGTGCAAATTGCGGAAGTGTTGGTACGTGACTACTTCTGATTCGGTTTCGCCGACATGAAAAAAAACCACCGCTTGCGGTGGTTTTTTTATGGTTACTTTTTCGCTTTGTGTGCGTCTGGGTTGTCTTTACAACTCCCGTCTGCACATTTGCCGTACAGGTACAAACTGTGGTTAGTCAGTTGTACGTTGTACTGTGAAGCAATCTCTTTCTGACGTTGTTCAATCAATTCGTCCGAAAACTCAATTACTTCCCCACAGTCGAGGCACACTAGGTGATCATGGTGATGCTGAGTCGACAGTTCAAATACTGATTTGCCGCCTTCAAAGTGATGGCGTGTCACGATGCCTGCATCATCAAATTGGTTTAGTACTCGATAAACTGTCGCAAGGCCGATCTCTTCACCGAGATCAATCAGCTTCTTGTACAGCTCTTCAGCACTAATATGTTGGCACTCAGGCTGTTGTAGTACTTCTAAAATCTTTAGCCGTGGAAGGGTTACTTTAAGACCAGCATCCTTTAGCGCTTGGTTATTGTCTGACATATACTTTCCCGTTGATGATCTGCAGTAATGAACAGAAGTCAATGTTGTCCAACATTATAGGTTAGTCACAGCGAACAATAAACCACGAACTTCAAAGGGTTACTACTATTTTTTCGTAAAGCCGCGTGATATCACTGCTAAAAGTGCTCTGACCAGTTACAATTGTTTAACATTAACTGAGCGTTAAGTCTACGTCGTGATTAATAGACCCTGTCGATTTAAGCACTGATGTAGGCGGTCGAAATCGAGTCTAAGGCACGGAAAGCATGAATAAAACTCTCGCAAAGCTATATAAACCAAATATTGTCAAATGGGCGCTGAATAGCTGGCCGCCATTCTGGGGCGCGGGGATAAAAATTGAATCCATCAGTGACGATTTTCGCGAAGCCCGCATGCGGCTGAAATTGCGTTGGTGGAACAAAAACGCTAATCGCTCCCAATACGGTGGCAGCATTTTTTCGCTCACAGACCCAGTTTACTCGCTGATGTTGATGGGCATTTTAGGCGATCAATATTATGTGTGGGACAAAGAAGCCAGCATCAACTTTATTAAGCCGGGTCATACCGATTTGTACGCGGAGTTTTTGATCCCTCAGCAGCAACTGGATGCGATTTTAAGTGCCACGGCCTGCGGTGATAAATGTTTCCCCGAATTTATCATCCACGTTAAAAATGCGCATGGCGAAGTAGTGTCTGAAGTGCATCGCAAACTGTATGTGCGGAAGAAACCGAAATACCGCGAAGATGCGGACGACCCGACGCAGGAGCGCGAATTGGCTGATTCCCAGACACTGTCCTAAAGGACATTCAAGGTTGGGGATACTTTTGATCTCGATAGTCACGGCACAGGCTGATCCACGCGTCGGCGGTGCGTGACACATAACGCTCTGAATGCCAGATGACGCCGAGTTGCCAGTCAATGGAAGGCGTCATGGTTTTGACCACCACGCCTTCTCCCTGTATGCGGTGACACAGCGGTTCGGGTAAGAAGGCCACACCAACCCCACTTTTGACCAACGCGACCAAGAAATCCCATTGGCTGCTGCGAGCGGCCACTTGCGGCGCAAAGCCCTCTTGTTGGCACAAGGTGTCGATGTATTCGCTGAGCGTGAATTCTTGCGTGTAAACATAGAACGGTTCGTCTTTTAGATCCTGCCAATGAACGGTCTCGAGATCGCGCCAAGGCGCGGTATCGGGCAACACTGCACGAATCGGATAGCTGTCGAGTTCCAAGGTGTTGAGGTTCTGCGCCGCATTTAAAGATAACATCGTCACCGCCACATCGAGATCGCCCTCAGATACCGCTTGCTCAATTTTTCGCCCGCCATATTCGACGATGGTCATTTCGACGTTTGGGTATGTTTGGCGGTAGCGGCGAATTAGGCCGGCGTAGACATGGCCGACCATCGGCGGGATCCCCAAGCGTAAATGTCCGCGTTGTAGCTCATTCAAATCGATGAGTTCCGCTTCGAGCTGCGACATCTGCGCGAGGATCTCTTGCGCGCGCTGAAACACGATGTCGCCAGCGTCGGTTAACCAAAAGCGTCGGCCTTCGCGATGCAAAAGTGGTTGCCCGACATCTTGTTCTAAGCTGCGAATCATCTTGCTGATGGTGGGTTGCGTGACAAACAATTTTTCTGAAGCGCGGGTAAAGCTTTGTTCATTCACCAACTCGACAAAATAACGCAGTGCTTTGATGTCCATGATTGTGCCCGTTGAATTAAACTATTCCATTTTGGCATAAATTTGATAATAAAAAGTCATTTTGTGACGGTTTTAAGCTTGCTTATACTGTGACTAATTTCACAAAACAAGCGAAGAGCAAGCATGAAACGGGTAGGAAATAGCTTAATGACGCTGAGCCAGATTGCGGTACTGGCGTTGATTTGGTTTATCGCAGACTTTCTGGTGCGTGAGTTTCATTTACCCATCCCTGCCAACCTCACCGGGATGCTGCTGTTGCTGGCCTTGGTGTTTAGCAACATCGTGAAGGTGGATTGGTTGCGCCGCGGCGCGACATGGTTATTGGCGGAAATGCTGCTATTTTTTGTCCCTGCGGTGGTGGCGGTCGTGAACTATCAGGATCTGATGATTCAAGAAGGGCTGCGTATTATGGTGGTGCTGATTGTGAGCACGATTGTGGTGATCGCATCGACAGCTTGGGTGGTGGATAAACTGTATCGGTTTGAACTCAAATTGGCACGTCGTAAAAGCAATCAATTGCGGAGAGCTTAAGCGATGAGCTTGAATGATTCACTCTTGGGCGTGTTGTGTCTGGTGCTGACCTTGGCATTTTACTACGGCAGCAAATCACTTTATCGTCGCAAACGCTCCATCTTTTTGATGCCCTTACTACTGGCGCCATTGCTGTTAGTCGCAGTGGTCATGGGCTTTCACATTCCTTATCAGGATTACATGGCTGAATCACATTGGCTGTTGTGGATGCTTGGCCCGGCAACGGTGGCATTTGCGATTCCGGTGTATGACAACCGCCATTTGATTCAGCGCCACTGGTTGTCGTTGTCGGTTGGCGTGCTGGTGTCGGTGATTGTGGCGGTCGGCTCCACCGTGCTGTTGGCGCGTTGGTTAAACTTGCCAGAATTATTGCAGCGTAGTCTCGCGATGCGCTCCATTACCACACCGTTTGCCGTAGAAGCCACCAAATCGATCGGGGGTCAGAGCGACCTAACCGCGCTGTTTGTGGTGTTGACTGGGGTGATTGGTATGGCTGTGGGCGAAGTCGTGTTGACCGTATTGTCGATTCGTTCTCGCCTCGGCAAAGGTGCTAGCTTGGGCGCATCGGCGCACGGTGCGGGTACCGCTAAGGCTTATCAAATCGGCAATTCAGAAGGGGTAGTCTCGAGTGTGGTGATGATGATTGCAGGGATGGTCACTGTGCTGATTGCACCGCTACTGGGAAGCATTCTTTGGTAATGTGTTCTTCGTGGTCATGTGTTCTTCATGGATAAAAAAATCCCCAGCCTTGGCTGGGGATTTTTTATGGATTAGTCTTCAAGTTCAGCCAGACACATTTCGTCGTAAACTTGTTTGACCCATTTGGTCACGCGTTCTTCAGTCAGTTCAGGTTGGCGATCTTCATCAATACACAGACCCACGAAGTGGTTCTCATCAACCAGCGCTTTTGACGCTTCAAACTCGTAACCTTCAGTTGACCAGTGACCCACAACTGTGGCGCCTTTGGCTTCTACGATGTCACGCACAGTGCCCATCGCATCACAGAAGTATTCCGCGTAATCTTCTTGGTCACCACAACCAAAGATAGCAACCAGCTTGGTTGAGAAGTCAATCGCTTCTAGTTCTGGGAAAAAGTCGTCCCAGTCACATTGCGCTTCACCGTAATACCAAGTCGGGATACCAAGCAGTAGCAGATCGAAGTTGTCGATGTCTTCTTTGCTGCTTTTTGCGATATCTTGAACGTGAACAAGTTGTTTACCGAGTTGTTTTTGAATCATCTTTGCAATAGCTTCGGTGTTACCTGTATCGCTACCAAAAAAGATACCTACACTTGCCATAGAGTCTTTACCTTTAAATTGTAATGGGGTGGCGGATGGTTGAACGCTCAGGCATCAGCCCAAGCCAGTCCCTTCCCAACTAAGTTGGATAATGCCTTTGGCAATAAAGCCAGCACAACCTAAAAACAGAACAAGCCACACAATACGACGGCCAAATACCGGAACATTACCTTGTTTCAATACGTCTTTAATTGCCATCCCGATGAGGAAGAAAATAGACGCAAACAGGAGATCAAGTCCTATCGATTCGATCATGTTCATATAGTCGTACAGCATGGTTATCCTTTATGCCAATTTGCTTGCGCGCACTATACCATTGTTATACGGCAAAGTTAATGCGCGGATGAGAATCGATTTCACACTTGTATGAAGAGAACATCGTGGATGTTGCGTGGTGAAGCGGGCTGCCTCACAGGATAAATTTACGTATCGCGCGCAGTACTTCCGCCGGTTTTTCCGCATGTAGCCAGTGGCCCGTATTGGCAATGACATGCGCTTTGGCATGACTGAACTGGGCTTGCACCTGCGCTTGATGTTCGGCGGTCAGATAATTGGAGTCGCCACCTTTGATAAACAGGGTGGGTATGTCGCAGCGTGCGATCGGTTCCCAGCCCATGATTGATGCGTAGTTGGCTTTCAGTGCCGCGACGTTAAAACGCCACACCATCACGCTGTCTTGGTTCATCATCGATTTACCCAAAAACTGGCGCACTCCGTCGATTTCAACGTGTTTGGCTAAAATCGCCATGGCTTCGCTGCGTGATGACGGCTTTTGCTCCAAGACGGCTTCCAATCCGGCAATCACATTTTCGTGGCGGCGTTCGGTGTATGCGACGGGCGCCATGTCCAGAATCACCAGTTGCGCCACTTTTTCTGCCGCTATATCGGCGAGTTTCATCGCCACTTTGCCACCCATGGAGTGACCGATAATGGTCGCTTGTTGAATGTTGAGGTGGGTCAATAGCTGATCTACATCGGCGGCCATCAGCGCATAATTGTGCGCGTCAGAGTGGAATGAGTGACCGTGATTGCGCAGGTCGATACTCAGAACTTGATGATCGTTTTTTAGATCGCGAGCCAGTAGCCCAAGGTTATCCAGACTACCAAACAGACCATGGATCAAAACAACGGTGTGACCCTCACCTTCAAGTTTGTAATTCAGAAGTGCTGACATTTTATCTTATTAGTAATGGGTTTAACGTAGAGTCTCAGCGAAGATCTCGCTATAATCCCCCAGAGTTTAAACATTGAGATTGTGAAAAGCGAATGAAAACAATTGAGGTTGATGAGGATCTATACCGTTACATTGCAGGCCAAACCCTTCACATTGGTGAGAGCGCATCGGACATTCTGCGCCGCCTGTTGAACGTGGATGGTCAAAGCACTCCAGTGGCGCCTAAAGCGGCCGCGGCACCTAAAGGTATAGTGGTGAGTAAAGATGCTGGTCAGGAAACGAAACTGGATTGCGTGAAAGAAATGCGCTCTCTTCTGATTTCAGACGAATTTGCCGGTCTGAAAAAAGCGGTTGATCGTTTTATGCTGGTGCTTTCTACCCTTCATCGCATCGATCCAGCCGCTTTTTCTGAAGCGATGTTGGTGAAAGGTCGTAAGCGCGTTTACTTTGCTGACAATGAGCAAACCCTGCTGGCAAATGGTCAAACGACGAAGCCAAAGGCGATTCCAAATACGCCGTTTTGGGTGATCACGAACAATAACACCAGCCGCAAACAGCAGATGATTGAGCAAGTGATGATTCGCATGAATTTCCCAGCGGACATTATTGAAAAAGTTACTCAATCGATTTGATTTGTAACGATCGAGCACGAAAAGTCTGATTTGAACCTCATAATATGCAAACCAAACTGCGTATTATGAGGTTTTTTATTTGTCGTTATATTTTGAAAGGATGTCTTTATGGCAATGCACCCACGTGCAGGACAAAAAGCGCAACAGCAAGACCTGCATAATATTCCAGCACTAGTAGCAAACTACTACCTTCTTCAGCCGGACCCGAGTAATCCAAAACACAAAGTGGAATTTGGAACGTCGGGCCATCGCGGCTCCGCTGATAAAGCGACCTTCAACGAAAATCATATTCTGGCCATCGCACAAGCGATTGTTGAAGTGCGTGCAGCGCAAGGCACTGCAGGCCCAATCTTTGTGGGTAAAGATACTCACGCGTTGTCTGAACCAGCATTTAGCAGTGTTGTTGAAGTGCTGGTGGCCAACGGTATTGAAGTGATTGTGCAGCAAGACAACGGCTACACGCCGACGCCGGGTATCTCTCACGCGATTTTGACGCATAACCTGAAACATGCAGAAAAAGCGGACGGCATCGTGATCACGCCATCGCACAACCCACCGCAAGATGGTGGTATCAAGTACAACCCGACGCACGGTGGCCCGGCCGAAGGTGAGTTGACACAAGCGATTGAAAACCGCGCCAACCAACTGATTGCAGAAGGCTTGAGCGGCGTCAAACGTGTGTCGATCACGGAGGCCAAAGCATCACCGCTGTTCAAACAAGTTGATTTGGTAAAACCATACGTCGATGACTTGGTGAATGTGGTGGACATGGCGGCGATTCAAAAAGCCAATCTGAAATTGGGTGTGGATCCACTGGGTGGCAGCGGCATCGATTACTGGCGTCAAATTGGTCAGGCGTACAACCTGAACCTGACATTGGTGAGCGAAGCCATCGATCCAACCTTCCAATTTATGTCTTTAGACAAAGATGGTGTGGTGCGCATGGACTGTTCATCTCCCTATGCAATGGCGGGTCTGTTGGCACTGAAAGATGAGTACGATCTGGCATTTGGTAACGACCCAGACTACGACCGTCATGGCATCGTGACGCCCAAAGGCTTGATGAATCCAAACCATTTTCTCGCGGTGTGTATCGATTACTTGTACCGTCACCGTAATGGATGGGGTCAGGATGTCGCCGTGGGTAAGACGCTGGTCTCAAGTGCGATGATCGACAAAGTGGTGGCTGATCTTGGCCGTGAATTGTGCGAAGTACCTGTGGGCTTTAAATGGTTCGTGGAAGGATTGTACAGCGGCAAATTCGGCTTTGGCGGTGAAGAGAGTGCCGGGGCATCGTTCCTGCGTAAAGATGGCACGCCTTGGTCAACCGACAAAGACGGTATCATCTTGTGTCTGCTTGCAGCCGAAATCACGGCGGTAACCGGCAAGAACCCGCAGCAATATTACGATGAACTGGCTGCTAAACACGGTGAATCGCAGTACAACCGAATTCAGGCTGTGGCGAATGGCCCGCAAAAAGATGTGTTGAAAAAACTCTCTGCCGAGATGGTCTCTGCGCAAACGTTAGCTGGTGACCCCATCACAGCGCGTCTGACGCATGCACCAGGCAACGGCGCTGCGATTGGCGGCCTGAAAGTGACCACCGATTTTGGCTGGTTTGCGGCGCGCCCATCGGGCACGGAAGACATCTACAAAATCTACTGCGAAAGCTTTAAAGGCGAGCAGCACTTGAAACAGATTGAAGCGGAAGCGCAAGAGATCGTCAATCAGGTGTTTAAAGACGCGGGCTTGTAAGCCGCATGACATAGAAAGGCGACCTTCGGGTCGCCTTTTTTATGCGGTTTTTATTCGAGAGCGCTGGATTGTGGTTCGCTGTGTGGCCAATGCCTTGGCACGATGAACCAAAAACGTCCGGATGGGGTCTGGCAATGCACAAAGCCTGATTCGCCGCCATCATACAGTGCTGAATCCTCGGTTCGTCCCGTGAGCCATTGCGCTTTGGTGAGTGTATACAGCGGCTCTTCAATCTGCGCTTGCTGATCCTGATAGCACCAGTAACCGTTGATTTGCGAGGTATTCAATGCAAAGCCGAGGCATTCGCTCGGTACATTTTCCGGTTCAAACGGATTCATGTATAAGCGCCCCTGCATCAACAGGTTTTGTTGTGCGTTTGCCCATAAGGGGTAGGTGTTCATAAACGCGTCGCTGGCAGACAGCGGTAACTGATGTTCGAGCATGTGAGCCAGTTTGAGATCGAGACGGTCTTGCGCGTTGGGGCCATACCAAAGCCCTTGATGCAGCAGATAAAACTTCACCGCCACTTCCCAGTGTTCATACTGCTCTGTGCGGCGATTTTTCACGATGAAATCAAGCGACCCCAAAGTGCGACCTGCTTGATTGAGCTGAATTTCTTCCGACACCGCATTGTAGCGGGGTGTGGCGGTAAACAGCTGTTGACACAAATACTGGTAGAGAAATCCTAAACGTTGATTGCCTTGATACATCGGCCATTCCGTCGGAATGTAGTGAATGAATGGCGTTTTCCCCGCAATGGGAGGGGAGGGTTGAAAAAGCGAGGGCGTTGATGCGACCCATTCCGTCAGTTGTTTTAAGTCCATATTCTCGTTATCCCATTGGCATCGTCTTCGACATTTTAGTCTTAAATTGTTATAACCTCGCCATGATTATCATGCAATGGACGAGAAGATGAATAATTTACAGTTTGAAGCATTGCTCAATGAGACGTTGTCTCCACAATTGATCAAAGATTACTGTCCCAACGGCCTTCAGGTGGAGGGGCGTTCGGAAATCAAGAAAATCATCACCGGCGTGACCGCGTCGAAAGCCCTGATTGAGCAAGCCATCGAACACAACGCTGATGCGCTGTTGGTTCATCATGGCTATTTCTGGAAAGGGGAAAGCGAAGCGATTCGTGGCATGAAAGGCGACCGGATACGTCAGCTGATTAAACACGACATCAATTTATTGGCCTACCATCTTCCGCTCGATATTCATCCGCAACTGGGCAACAACGCGCAGTTGGCTAAGCGACTCGGGATCGAGGTTGAAGGCGGCCTCGAAGGACATCCTCAATCGGTCGCCATGTACGGCTCTTTCGCTGACGCGATGACGGGAGAAGCATTGGCTCAGCGTATTGCCGATGTGCTAAAGCGTCAGCCGCTGCATATTGCGCCAGAATTAAAAGATAAATTGATCAAAAAAGTGGGTTGGTGTACTGGCGGTGGGCAAGATTATATCGAGCTCGCAGCAGCGCAGGGGATGGATGCGTTTATTTCTGGTGAGATCTCTGAGCGGACAACGTATTCAGCGCGTGAGCTCAACATTCACTACTTCTCTGCAGGGCATCACGCAACAGAACGCTATGGCGTGAAAGCACTGGGTGAATGGTTGGCAAAAGAACACGGGTTTGACGTGACGTTTATCGATATTGATAACCCTGTATAAGCGGGGAGGTCAGCCATAAAAAAGAGCGAGGGTTGCCTCGCTCTTTTTGTTTATACACAAAACATCTGGGGTGTTATTCGCGCTCGTATAGCGGCACGAAATCACGCATCTTCTCACCCGTGTAAAGCTGACGAGGACGACCGATGCGGTTGCTTGGGTCACTATGCATTTCGTTCCAGTGCGCAATCCAACCGATCGTACGAGACATTGCGAAGATAACCGTGAACATTGACACAGGAATACCAATCGCTTTCAGAATGATACCTGAGTAGAAATCCACGTTCGGGTACAGTTTCTTCTCAATAAAGTAGTCGTCAGACAGAGCGATGCGTTCCAGTTCCATTGCAACGTCTAGCAGTGGATCTTGAATGTTGAGCTCTTTCAGGACTTCATGACATGCTTCGCGCATAACTGTTGCGCGAGGGTCATAGTTTTTGTACACGCGGTGACCAAAGCCCATCAGACGGAATGGGTCATCTTTATCTTTGGCACGTTCGACGAATTCAGGAATTTGATCAACACTGCCAATCTCTTCCAACATGCGTAGACATGCTTCGTTTGCACCACCGTGTGCCGGGCCCCACAGAGACGCGATACCCGCTGCAATACATGCAAATGGGTTGGCACCAGAAGAACCCGCTAGACGTACTGTTGACGTCGACGCGTTTTGTTCGTGGTCTGCGTGTAGGGTGAAAATTTTATCCATCGCACGCGCAACCACCGGGTTGACATCGTACTCTTCACATGGTGTTGCGAACATCATGTGTAGGAAGTTCTCTGCATAGCCCAAGTCATTACGAGGGTAAATAAATGGTTGACCTACAGAGTATTTATAACACATTGCTGCCAGTGTTGGCATTTTAGACAGAAGACGATAAGCCGCGATCTCGCGGTGCACGTCATTATTAATGTCGAGTGAATCGTGGTAGAAGGCCGCTAGCGCACCTACTACACCACACATTACAGCCATCGGGTGAGCATCACGACGGAAACCGTGGAAGAAGCTCGCGATTTGCTCATGAACCATCGTGTGACGAGTTACAGTCTTTTTAAACTCTTCATACTGTTTGCGATTAGGGGCTTCACCGTAAAGTAGGATGTAACACACTTCCAAGTAATCGGCGTTATTGGCTAACTGATCGATTGGGAAACCGCGGTGTAGCAGAACACCTTTGGCGCCGTCGATGTAAGTGATTTGAGATTCACAAGATGCAGTGGCAAGAAAACCCGGGTCAAACGTAAAGTAGCCATTTGAGCCAAGTTTACGAACGTCGATTACTTGAGGACCAATTGTCCCATCCATAATCGGCAGTTCGATTGGCGCTTTGCCTTCGATATGAAGGGTCGCTTTCTTATCTGCCATAACAATCTCCTTTGTTTATTATTTAATCCGTCCAGGATGTTTGTGTGACATTCTTGTACGTCCGATCTTAATCAAAGTCAATTCTTCTCCTCTGATGTGTGCACTTACTTTGATTTTTTATACATATAAAGTTAAAAATCTGTTCTGTGTAGCAAAAATTGTTACATCAATTGTTGTACAATGTTGCTAGCCGTATATTGGCGTAGCAAAATTTGGTGAAAACCTTATAAATACAAGGCTGAAAATAAATTTTTAGTGATGTTTTCATTCCTGCTGTTAACAACTATTTTACAATTTCGTTTCGATATTCGCCGAGAATTTGTTGAATAAATGTTAACTTTTGTAGGTTTGCGGCCAAATTTCATCCATAACTATAAATGCTCAATGGAGCTGAGTGAGCAAGCCCGTGAAAGAAAGAAAGTCAAGACCTGTTAATTTAGATCTGCAGACCATTAGCTTTCCGATCACTGCAATCGCTTCTATCCTTCACCGCGTGGCGGGGGTTATTACGTTTGTGGCGGTCGGCATTTTGCTTTGGTTATTATCCATCTCATTATCCTCTCCAGTAGGTTTCATGGAGGCGAGTGACATCGTCAACGGTTTCTTCGTGAAATTTATTCTGTGGGGTATTTTGACCGCACTGTCTTACCACATTGTTGGTGGTATTCGTCACCTGCTTATGGACCTTGGCCACTTTGAAGAGTTGGACACAGGTGCAATGAGTGCAAAAGTTGCGTTCGGCGTAACAGCGGTTCTATCTCTATTGGCGGGGGTTTGGGTATGGTAAAGAACGTTTCCTCATTTGGTCGTAATGGGGTTCATGATTTCCTATTGATTCGCGCCAGTGCGATCATCATGACGCTTTACACCATTTATATTGTTAGCTTCTGTGCTTTCACTGATATTTCTTATGTCTCTTGGACTCAATTCTTTGGTGGTACCTTCACCAAAGTCTTCACAATGTTGGCGTTAGTTTGCATCCTGATTCATGGCTGGATTGGCCTATGGCAGGTACTGACTGACTACGTGAAGTGTTCAAAACTGCGTGGCGGACTTCAGCTCGTCGTAATCGCAGTGCTGTTCGGATACTTTTTCTCTGGCCTATTTGTATTGTGGGGTGCGTAAGTGACTATTCCAGTTCGTGAATTCGATGCCGTAGTAATCGGCGCTGGCGGTGCAGGCATGCGTGCTGCACTACAAATCTCTGAGCAAGGCTTGTCGTGCGCCCTGCTTTCAAAAGTTTTTCCTACTCGTTCACACACGGTATCGGCGCAGGGTGGTATCACGGTTGCGCTGGGTAACTCTCATAAAGATAACTGGCAATGGCACATGTACGATACCGTTAAAGGTTCGGACTACATCGGTGACCAAAACGCGATCGAATACATGTGTAAAAATGGCCCTGAGTCGGTCATTGAATTAGAGAAAATGGGCCTGCCATTCTCTCGTTTCGACAACGGTACCATTTATCAGCGTCCATTTGGTGGTCAGTCAAAAGAGTTCGGTGGTGAGCAAGCGGCACGTACTGCGGCGGCAGCTGACCGTACCGGTCACGCTCTGCTTCATACGCTGTACCAACAAAACGTGAAACACAAAACCACCATCTTCTCTGAATGGTATGCCCTCGATTTGGTGAAAAACCAAGACGGCGCCGTCATGGGATGTACCGCGCTTTGCATCGAAACTGGCGAGATCTGCTATTTCAAAGCCAAAGCCACCGTGCTAGCGACTGGCGGTGCCGGTCGTATCTACGCATCGACTACCAACGCACACATCAACACGGGTGATGGTGTGGGGATGGCGCTGCGTTCAGGTGTGCCGATGCAAGACATGGAAATGTGGCAATTCCACCCAACTGGTATTGCTGGTGCGGGTGTACTGGTCACCGAAGGCTGTCGTGGTGAAGGGGGTTACCTTCTGAACAAAGATGGCGAACGTTTCATGGAACGTTATGCGCCAAACGCGAAAGACCTTGCGGGTCGTGACGTGGTTGCGCGTTCAATGATGATTGAAATCCGCGAAGGCCGCGGCTGTGATGGTCCATGGGGGCCGCACATCAAACTGAAACTGGATCACCTAGGTAAAGATGTACTTGAATCGCGTCTGCCTGGTATTTGTGAACTGTCGCGTACATTTGCACACGTCGATCCAGTGAAAGAGCCAATTCCAGTCATTCCAACCTGTCACTACATGATGGGTGGCGTGCCAACCCAGGTTTCTGGTCAAGCGATCAAACAAACTGCAGCAGGTCAGGACGTTGAAGTTCAAGGTCTGTTCGCGTGTGGTGAAATCGCATCGGTATCAGTACACGGTGCAAACCGTCTGGGCGGCAACTCGCTACTCGACTTGGTGGTGTTTGGTCGTGCCACAGGTCTGCATCTGGGTGAAACTCTGGCTGCACAAGCGGAAGCGCGTCCTGCCACTGCATCGGATATCGAAGCGTCGCTGGCTCGTACCATGCGCTGGGAAAACAGCAAAGGCGGTGAAGATCCAGTTCAAATCCGTAAAGACCTACAACGCTGCATGCAAAACAGCTTCTCGGTATTCCGTGAAGGTGACGCCATGGCAACGGGTCTGGAAGAGCTGAAAGTGATTCGTGAACGTCTGAAAGATGCCCATTTGGCTGACAAATCTCAAGAATTCAACACGCAACGTGTGGAATGTCTGGAGTTGGATAACCTGATGGAAACCGCATTCTCCACGGCTGTCGCGGCAAACTACCGTACAGAAAGTCGTGGCGCCCACGCTCGTTTCGATTTCCCCGATCGTGACGATGCCAACTGGCTGTGCCACTCAATCTACAATCCGGAAACAGAGCAGATGAGCAAGCGTGATGTGAACATGGCGCCAGTTTATCGCGAAGCATTTCCACCAAAAGTACGTACTTACTAAGGGAGGACTGAACGATGAAACTGAATTTCTCTCTGTACCGCTACAATCCGGATGTAGATAAAAAGCCTTACATGAAAGACTATGTGCTTGAAGTGGAAGAAGGCTCAGATATGATGGTTCTTGACGCGCTCATTCTTCTGAAAGAGCAGGATCCAACCATCGCGTTCCGCCGCTCATGCCGTGAAGGTGTGTGTGGTTCGGATGGCTTGAACATGAACGGTAAAAATGGCTTGGCGTGTATCACACCGTTGTCAGCCATGAAAGGCAACATCGTGATTCGTCCGTTGCCTGGTTTGCCTGTTGTGCGTGACCTGATCGTCGACATGACGCAGTTCTACGACAACTATGCGAAAGTGAAACCGTTCTTGATCGCCGATGATGCGCTGCCACCATCACGCGAGAATCTGCAGTCTCCTGAAGAACGAGCGCATCTGGATGGTTTGTACGAATGTATCATGTGTGCATGTTGTACAACCTCGTGTCCATCATTCTGGTGGAACCCTGACAAATTTATCGGTCCTGCTGGTCTGCTCGCGGCTTACCGTTGGCTAATTGATAGCCGCGATACCGCAACAGATGAGCGCTTATCAAATCTTGATGATGCATTTAGCGTTTTTCGTTGCCATGGCATTATGAATTGTGTAAGTGTTTGTCCTAAAGGATTAAACCCGACAAAAGCTATTGGCCACATCAAGTCGATGCTGGTGAATCGCTCGGTTTAATAGATAAGAATCGCAGGCCTTCGGGCCTGCCTTTTATAGCTCGGCATAGACCGAAGCAAACGTGAAAACTACTGGTTAAGGGAAAATAATGCACAACGGCGTGATGAAGGCATGGCTCGAGTCTTCACACTTGGCTGGCGCCAATGCAAATTATGTAGAAGATCTCTACGAACTGTATCTAAGTGATCCCGATCTGGTAAGTGAGGAGTGGAAACGTGTTTTTGAAGGGCTGCCTGCGCAACCTGACAATGTGGTTGAACAACCGCACTCACGTGTCCGTGACTACTTCCGACGACTCGCTCAAGAGACTAAGCATTACAATGTCCAAGTTAGTGATCCTGAAGTCGATGCTAAACAAGTAAAAGTATTGCAGCTGATCAACGCGTACCGCTTCCGCGGTCACGAAGCTGCGCAATTGGACCCTCTAGGTTTGTGGAAACGCCCGACCGTGGCGGAATTGGACCCTTCATTCCACAATCTCACCGAAGATGACATGGAAGAGACTTTCAACGTTGGTTCGTTTGCCATTGGCACCGAAACCATGAAGTTGAAAGACATCTATCAATCCCTCAATAACATCTATTGTGGATCGATCGGTGCAGAGTACATGCACATGACCGACACCGAGCAAAAGCGTTGGATTCAACAACGTCTGGAGCCCGTGGTAGGCCAGCCATCCTTTACCCTAGATGAAAAACGCACTTTCCTCGAAGAACTGACTGCAGCAGAAGGTCTGGAACGCTACCTCGGCGCGAAATTCCCCGGTGCAAAACGCTTCTCACTGGAAGGTGGCGACGCCATGATTCCAATGACCAAAGAGCTGATTCGCCATGCTGGTAAAACGGGCATGCGTGAAGTCGTTATCGGTATGGCTCACCGTGGTCGTCTGAACATGCTGGTCAACGTTCTCGGCAAGAAACCACAAGATCTGTTTGACGAATTTGCCGGCAAACACGATGAAACGTGGGGCACGGGGGACGTGAAATATCACCAAGGTTTCTCTGCTGACTTCGCAACCCCGGGTGGTGATGTGCATTTAGCACTGGCATTCAACCCATCTCACCTGGAAATCGTGAACCCGGTTGTCATGGGCTCGGTTCGTGCTCGTCAAGATCGCTTGGGCGATGAAGAGGGAAGCAAAGTCCTGCCAATTACCATTCACGGTGACTCAGCCGTTGCCGGTCAAGGTGTGGTTGCGGAAACCTTCAACATGTCGCTGGCGCGTGGTTACTGTGTTGGTGGTACGGTGCGTATTGTGGTCAACAACCAAGTTGGCTTTACGACATCAAACCCACGTGACACACGTTCAACCATGTACTGTACCGACATTGCGAAGATGGTTCAGGCGCCGATTTTCCACGTCAACTCTGATGATCCAGAAGCGGTTGCGTTTGTGACGCGTCTGGCACTGGATTACCGCAATGAGTTCAAACGCGATGTGGTGATTGATCTGGTGTGTTACCGCCGTCATGGTCACAACGAAGCGGATGAGCCGAATGCGACTCAGCCGTTGATGTATCAGAAAATTAAAAAGCATCCAACCCCGCGTAAGTTGTATGCCGATGTGCTGATTGATCGCAACGAAAGTGATATTGAAACTGCGACGCAATTGGTGAACGAATATCGTGACGCACTGGATCGCGGCGAAGTCGTGGTGAAAGAGTGGCGCCCAATGGCGATGCACTCTGTGGATTGGTCACCTTATTTGGGCCATGACTGGAATGAAGAGTGGCAGAGCCAATACCCAATTGAGCGCCTGAAAGAACTGGGCCAGCGTTTGTGCCAGTACCCTGAAAGTCACAAACTGCAAAGTCGTGTAGAGAAAATCTACAACGACCGTATTGCAATGATTTCGGGTGAGAAGTTGCTTGACTGGGGGATGGCGGAGACGTTGGCTTATGCAACGTTGGTTGACGACAGTCAGCGCATTCGTATCTCGGGTCAGGATTCTGGCCGAGGCACGTTCTTCCACCGTCACTCGGTTCTGCACAACCAGAGCGATGCGAGCACTTACATCCCGCTGAGCAACATTCATGACAACCAAGGTCCATTCGAAGTGATCGACTCGGTGTTGTCTGAAGAAGCGGTTCTGGCGTTTGAATACGGCTACGCAACAGCGGAGCCAGGTGGTCTGACAATTTGGGAAGCTCAGTTTGGTGATTTTGCCAACGGCGCTCAAGTGGTCATTGACCAGTTCATCTCTTCTGGTGAGCAAAAATGGGCACGTTTGTGTGGTCTGACAATGCTGTTACCTCACGGTTACGAAGGTCAAGGTCCTGAACACTCATCGGCACGTCTCGAACGTTACCTGCAGCTTTGCGCAGAGCAAAACATGCAAGTGATTGTTCCATCGACCCCAGCGCAGGTATATCACATGCTGCGTCGTCAGGTGGTTCGTAAGATGCGTCGCCCAATGATCGTAATGTCTCCGAAATCACTGCTTCGTCACCCGTTGTGTGTGTCGACTTTGGAAGATTTGGCCGAAGGTACCTTCCAGCCAGCGATTCCTGAAGTGGATAACCTCGATCCGGCGAAAGTGAAACGTGTTGTGTTCTGTTCAGGCAAGGTTTACTACGACCTGCTGGAACAGCGTCGCAGCAATGAACAAGATGACGTTGCGATTGTCCGCGTCGAGCAGCTGTATCCATTCCCGATGGATGAAGTCCAAGCTGCGATTGCACAATACACGAACGCTGTTGACTACGTTTGGTGTCAAGAAGAGCCTCAAAACCAAGGCGCTTGGTACTGTAGCCAGCACAACTTCCGTGCCGCTATCCCAGCGGGTGCAGAACTGAAATATGCGGGCCGCCCGGCTTCTGCTTCACCAGCAGTCGGTTATATGTCGGTACACTTGAAACAACAGAAAGCGTTGGTTGAAGACGCTCTGACCCTAGCTTAAGAACTAGAACTAAAAGGAAGACACAGATATGACAGTTGAAATTCTGGTTCCAGATTTACCTGAATCAGTAGCAGACGCAACCGTAGCGACATGGCATAAACAACCAGGTGACGTTGTTGCACGTGACGAAGTAATCGTTGAAATCGAAACCGACAAAGTGGTGTTGGAAGTACCAGCACCAGAAGAAGGTGTGTTGGAAGCGATTCTGGAAGAAGAAGGCGCCACTGTACTGTCGAAACAGTTGCTGGCGCGTCTGAAACCGGGTGCGGTTGCGGGTGAACCAACAACCGATACCACGAGTGCGACTGCATCTTCTCCAGACAAACGCCACAAAGCGACGCTGACTGAAGAAACAAACGACGCGCTCAGCCCAGCCGTTCGCCGCTTACTGGCAGAACATAATCTGCAAGCGGAACAAGTGAAAGGCACGGGTGTTGGTGGCCGTATTACGCGTGAAGACATCGAAGCGTACCTTGCTGCGGATAAATCAGCGCCAGCGGCAGCACAAGACGTTGCTGCGCCAGCACCGATTGCAGCTCGCAGCGAAAAACGCGTCCCGATGACTCGCCTGCGTAAGCGTGTGGCAGAGCGTCTGCTGGAAGCGAAAAACAGCACAGCAATGCTGACAACGTTTAACGAAGTCAACATGAAGCCAATCATGGATCTGCGTAAGCAGTACCAAGACGTGTTTGAGAAGAAACACGGCATCCGCCTTGGCTTTATGTCGTTCTACGTGAAAGCGGTGACGGAAGCGCTGAAACGTTATCCAGAAGTGAACGCTTCCATCGATGGCAGCGACATCGTGTACCACAACTTCTTTGATATCAGCATCGCGGTGTCTACACCACGCGGTCTGGTGACACCCGTCCTGAAAGATTCCGATACGCTGGGCATGGCTCAGATCGAAAAAGGCATCAAGGATCTGGCGATCAAAGGTCGTGACGGTAAGCTGACAGTTGAAGAGCTGACCGGTGGTAACTTCACTATCACGAATGGTGGTGTGTTTGGCTCGCTGATGTCGACGCCAATCATCAACCCACCACAAGCAGCGATTCTTGGCATGCACAAGATTCAGGACCGCGCAATGGTTGTTGATGGCAAGATTGAAATCCTGCCAATGATGTACCTTGCTCTGTCTTACGACCACCGTTTGATTGATGGTCGTGAGTCAGTTGGCTTCCTGGTGACAGTGAAAGAACTGCTTGAAGATCCAACACGTCTACTGCTAGACGTGTAATCGCAAAGGTGCTTAGTGGACTAAGCGCCTGTGCGGCGGGCCGGATTCGCTCAACATTCGGCCCGATTTAAGCCAATTGGCTGCTCGCTCAAGAGTAACCCTACAGACGTAAAGCTCAGCCATTCAATGGGCTCTATGGAATAAAAATATACAAACGGAATAAAACAATGAATTTGCATGAATACCAAGCCAAACAGCTGTTTGCAGAATTCGGTTTGCCTGTACCAGAAGGCTACGCATGTGATACGCCACAAGAAGCGTTCGAAGCAGCTGGTCGCATCAGCACCGCGAAGAAAGTTGTCAAATGTCAGGTTCACGCTGGTGGCCGCGGTAAAGCGGGCGGTGTAGAACTGCACGACACCAAAGAAGGCGTCAAAGAATTCGCACAAAAGTGGCTGGGTAAAAACCTAGTGACTTACCAAACGGATGCAAATGGTCAGCCAGTGACAAAAATCTTGGTTGAAGAAGCATCAAATATCGCTAACGAACTGTACCTAGGTGCGGTTGTTGACCGTGCAACACGTCGTATCGTTTTCATGGCATCCACTGAAGGTGGCGTGGAAATTGAGAAAGTGGCGGAAGAAACACCAGAACTGATTCACAAAGCAGCGATCGATCCATTGGTGGGCCCTCAGGCATACCAAGGCCGTGAGCTGGCATTCAAACTGGGCCTGCAAGGTGACCAGATCAAACAGTTCGTGAAAATTTTTATGGGTCTGGGCCAAATGTTTGCTCAATACGACCTGGCTCTGCTAGAAATCAACCCGCTGGTTGTGACTGGCGAAGGCAACTTGTTGTGCCTAGACGGCAAAATCAACATCGACTCAAACGCGTTGTACCGTCAGCCTAAACTGCGCGAAATGCACGATCCTTCGCAAGAAGATGCGCGTGAAGCACACGCAGCTCAGTGGGAACTGAACTACGTTGCACTCGATGGCAACGTTGGTTGTATGGTCAATGGTGCTGGTCTGGCGATGGGTACGATGGACATCGTGAACCTACACGGTGGCAAACCCGCAAACTTCCTCGATGTTGGTGGCGGCGCAACAAAAGAGCGCGTTGCAGAAGCATTCAAGATCATCCTGTCTGATGACAATGTGAAAGCGGTATTGGTTAACATCTTCGGTGGGATTGTACGTTGTGACATGATCGCAGAAGGTATCATCGGCGCAGTGAAAGAAGTCGGTGTCACGGTACCTGTTGTTGTTCGTCTTGAAGGTACTAACGCTGACCTCGGTCGCGACGTACTGGCTAAGTCAGGTTTGGATATCATTGCAGCTGAGTCGCTCACTGACGCAGCTCAGAAAGTTGTTGCTGCTGCGGAGGGCAAATAATGTCTGTACTAATTAACAAAGACACCAAAGTAATCTGTCAAGGTTTCACCGGTGGTCAAGGCACATTCCACTCTGAGCAAGCGATCGCTTACGGCACGCAAATGGTTGGTGGTGTTTCTCCAGGTAAAGGCGGTCAAACGCATCTTGGCCTACCAGTATTCAATACCGTGCGTGAAGCAGTAGAAGCGACTGGCGCGACTGCCACAGTTATCTACGTTCCAGCACCTTTCTGTAAAGATGCCATTCTGGAAGCGATCGATGCGGGCATTCAACTGATCGTGACGATCACTGAAGGCATCCCAACGACAGACATGATCGATGTGAAAGTGAAGCTGGAAGAAACTGGCGTTCGCATGATCGGTCCGAACTGCCCGGGTGTGATTACGCCTGATGAATGTAAGATCGGTATTATGCCGGGTCACATTCACAAGAAAGGGAAAGTGGGTATCGTGTCTCGCTCTGGTACGCTGACGTACGAAGCGGTGAAACAGACCACCGACGAAGGTTTCGGCCAATCAACGTGTGTTGGTATTGGTGGTGACCCAATCCCAGGTTCAAACTTCATTGATATCCTAAAACTGTTCCAAGAAGACCCTGAGACAGAAGCGATCGTGATGATCGGTGAAATCGGTGGTACAGCGGAAGAAGAAGCGGCAGCGTTCATCAAAGCGAACGTGACCAAGCCAGTGGTGTCTTACATTGCGGGTGTTACGGCGCCTCCAGGTAAACGCATGGGCCACGCGGGCGCAATCATTTCGGGCGGTAAAGGTACTGCTGACGAGAAATTTGCGGCGCTGGAGTCAGCGGGCGTGAAAACTGTGAAAAGCTTGGCGGAGATCGGTTCTGCACTCCGTGAAGTGACAGGCTGGTAAGCGCAGCGAATGAGTAAAAACCCGGGCAAGCCCGGGTTTTTTTATGGCATTCAATCTGCGCTGATTTGGCTAAGCACGTTTCACGAAATGACTGAGCATAAACAGGGCTGTCGCGCTGACCACCACCGATGGGCCTGCTGGTGTGTCGAACTGCCAAGACAGTGACAGGCCAGATAACACACAAACCATACCAATGCTGGATGCAAACAGCGCCATTTGTTCCGGTGTTCTGGCTAAGCGGCGCGCCGTCGCTGCGGGGATGATCATCAATGATGTCATGATGAGTGCACCCACGAACTTCATACCCACGGCAATGACCAAACCGATCAACAGCATCAAAATTAAACGCATTAAATCCGTATTGATGCCTTCGACTTGTGCCAGTTCTTCATTGACGCTGGTTGAAAGGAGCGGCCGCCAGAACAGGTACACAGCGATCCCGACTGCAATCACGCCACTCCAGATAAACACCAAATCGCTTGGGCTCACCGCCAGCAAGTCACCAAACAGATAGCTCATCAGGTCGATACGCACATTGTCGAGGAAACTCACTGCAATCAGGCCAAGAGATAACGAGCTGTGGGCCAGAATACCCAACAGCGTGTCGGTTGCCACCAGTTGTTGGCGCTGCATGGTGACTAAGATCACCGCTAATCCCAAGCAGCACACCAGCAAGGCGAAATAAAGGTTAATGTCGAGCAAAAAGCCGAGAGCCAAGCCCAAAAGTGATGCGTGCGCCAAAGTGTCGCCGAAGTAGGCCATACGACGCCAAACGACAAATGACCCCAATGGGCCTGCAATCAAAGCGATGCCGATGCCGGCCAGCACCGAGGGTAGTAAAAACTCAATCATGTTGATGGTGACCATGTGAATGATGGGAACATTGTTGCGCGTCGCCGGTGACCGGTTGACCCGCGAGATCGTGATGATGGTGATCGTGCTGGTGGTGATAAAACGCCAGCGTTTCACGGCTGCGATGGCCAAACAGGGCGATGTAACTTGGGTGTTGCGTAATGTCTGCCGGAGCACCAGAACAGCAAATGTGATGATGCAAACAGATCACTTCATCGGTTTTCGCCATCACCAAATGCAGGTCATGAGAGACCATAAAGACCGCGCAACCAAAACGCAGACGAATGGTGTCGATCAAATCGTAGAGATCAATTTGCCCTTGTACGTCGACGCCTTGCGCCGGTTCATCCAGCACCAGCAGGTCAGGGCGTTGCAATAATGCGCGAGCGATGAGAATGCGTTGATTTTCGCCGCCGGAGAGTTTGTGCATGTCAAAATCAAGCAGATGCTCGGCACCCACCAGACGTAGCGCGTCATTGAGTTCTTGCTTGCTGTATTTGCCAGCCAACTGCAAGAAACGTTTCACGGTCAGCGGTAGGGTATCGTTGAGTTTCAGCTTCTGCGGCACATAGCCAATTTTAAGATTTTTGGCGCGTTTGATGGTCCCCGTGTTTTGAGTGTGTAAACCCAGTAAAACGCGAACCAGTGTCGATTTACCCGCTCCATTTGGGCCAATCAGCGTTGTGATCTTGCCTCGAACAATCGACAAGCTGACATTATCCAAGACTCGGCGCTGGTCGAACTCAACGCAGATGTCATGCAATTCAATAAGCGGTGACATGAAATGAACTCATTTGCAATTTAGTAATGTTATAATGTAACATTTCGGAACGATGAACGCTACAGCTTGAGAAAATTCCATCATGTTATCCAGATTTGCCCTTATGACAGCCCTCGTCACAGCGTCTTGCTCGGCGTGGGCGAATGATATTCTAACCAGTATAAAACCGATTCAGATGATTACCCATGAGTTAACCGCTGGGGTATCGGAGCCTGATGTACTCTTGTCTGCGAATGCTTCGCCGCACGATTATGCGCTTCGTCCATCAGATGTAAAGCGTATTCATCAGGCGTCACTGGTGATCTGGTTTGGTCCAGACTTAGAACCGTTTTTGGAAAAAGTCTTAAGCAGCCACAAAAATGTGCTGACTTTGAGCGCAGTCCCGGAGCTTCAATTGCGAGCTTACAGTGCCGAAGAGTTGGAGCACGGACATGACGATGGTCATCACCACCATGGGACGCATGACCCGCATTTCTGGTTGGGGATTGAGCAAGCCAAACAAGTGGCGGTGGCGATTGCTGCCCGTTTAACTGAAAACGACGCGCAACATGCAAAGGTGTACGCTGCTAACCTGCAACGTTTCCTTGCGCAGGCTGATGAGACTGATGCCGCGATCCGCGCTCAACTGGCGGATGTGACGTCTGCGCCGTACTATGTCTTCCATGATGCGTATGCGTATTTTGAGCAGCGCTACGGGCTGAACAATCTTGGCCACTTTACGGTCAGCCCAGATCGCAAACCGGGCGCAAAAACCTTGATCGCAATTCGTCGATCTCTCGCGCAAAATCAAGCGAAATGCGTGTTTTCTGAACCGCAGTTCCAGCCAGCAGTGATTGAAACCGTGGTGCGTGGCAGCCAGGCGCACATTGGTATTTTGGACCCGTTGGGCACTGATGTTGCAGTCAAAGCCGGCAGTTACTTTGCCTTTTTGCATCAGCTGAGCGACAGTTACCATCAATGTTTGTCACAGTCAGTCGACTGATCGATGTTCTTTAGCTTGGGTTCCTGTGATCTAAGCTAAAAAACCAAGTTTTAATTGCGACCATGCAACAACCAAGCTACACAAGCGGCGCTGAATAGATAGAATACTCTATAATTAGCGCCGCAAAATAACCCATTCATGATAAGGCGTCAGGCATTTCTTTTTTTGTTGCTAAAGGAACCGCTTTGTCCCGACTCTTTTTGATCCTCAGTCTCGTCTTAGGATTGCTTTCTTCAACCGCCAATGCACTGGATAAAAGCCCATCCGTGTTTTACCCCTTGCCTACCCAAGCGCAGGGGAAAGTATTTATTGCTCAGCACCTATATCTGGGGGATGAAGGCGGCATTTGGATTCACGATGTGCACGGTCGCGTGGTGTTTTTTGATGGGCAAAATGTGCTGCCGCGTCGAGGATCGCTACTTGACGGTGATGTTCAGCAACTGGCGTATGCACAGAACGCATTTTGGACCTTCATCGATAACGAATTGTATCGTACGATTCCGCCGGGCGAACCGGAGTTGGTGTTCAGTCTCACGCCGGGAACCGTGATTGAGAAGATTGGCGCTTCTGCTGGTTATATCTGGCTGACCGACGAGACACACTTTTACACCTACCATATCGCGAGCGGTGATTTTCAAACCTATTCATTGATGACGCTCTACCAGCTCAATCAAGCCAGCAAAGTCGTCGTCAATGACGCCAAGATGGTGCACACCAAATGGGTACTGGCGACGAATGCTGGGGTGTATCTGTCTGAGGGGCAAGGGTTCACCCATGTGCAACGTTCGGGCAAAGATTACGTTGAAACCTTATTGATGTCGCGACAACGGGATCAATTGGTGGTGGGAACCCTGCATGGTGCGCTGTTAATTGATATCAATCAACCAGAGCAAGAGCCGCAACACGTCGGCAATGCGCCCGTGTTGTCGATGGTTGAAACAGAGAACGAATATTGGATTGGAACGGACAGTGGGTTGCTGGTGTATTCGGTCGATACCGGCACCACGGTGAAATTGGAAGGCAGTAATCCAGAGCATTACGGCTTGTCCCATGGAAAAATCTACGCCCTGATCAATGACCAACAAGGTGGTATTTGGATCGCGACCGACAAAGGGATTCGGTATTTTTCTCGGTTTAGCCAAAAATTTACGCGTGTGTTGATGGACGATCTGAACGCGTTCACACCGCGAGCCTCTGTGGCACATCTGTTTTCCGTCAATCAAGGTCGCCAGTATTTAATGAGCCGCAATGACGGCTTGTATCTGATTCATTTTTTTAAAGGCTTTCGTAAGCAGCGTATTTTTGATGCTGTTGTCCATGACGTGGTGCAACGAGGTGATGTGCTGTGGTTGACGACCAATCGCGGCTTGTTGACGTATCGTCTTCATCAACATCAAGGTCCTCAACCCCTCAAAGATGACGTACTGCGACAGCCGGTACAGCATCTCGAAATCGATGCGGAAGGGAAAATTTGGGGGACCAGCCGAAATCGTTTGTGGTCATTGAATCCTGATACGCACGAGGTGACGGATTACGGGAGCGGCTGGATGTCGTTGGCGACGCCATCATCCAAAGTCACGACATTGAAAATGACGACCCATTCAGGATTATTGATTGGGACTGACCACGGGATCTATGGCTTGCGGAATCATCAAATTCGCTACGACAAAGAGAGTGCGCGCTTTGGTGCCAGTATTGATATTGCAGAAAATGCCGCTGGTCAATTGTGGTTTGTGAGCAGCTATGGCGTGTTCAAACGCCAAGATTTTCTCCCGGAGTCGGTGATTGAACCGGTCACACTCATAGAAGACAACATTCGCTTAAAATGCCTGTTGAACACGCAACAAGGCATGTGGCTCGGGTCGTCACGCGGCATGACGCTGTATAACACCGATGGCCAAATTTTGAATCACTTTGGTTCGCCCCACGGCTTAATCAATGATGAGCTGCGTACTGGCATCTGCGCCGTTGGGGAGTCGGCGCAAGGTGAATCGCTGTTGTTTGCGTCCACCATGGGGCTGGTCAAAGTCTCTTCACCCGCGTTGGCGCAAGCAACTTTGCCGCCATCGCCAATTATCTTTAGTCAAATCAGTGTGGACTATACGCCAGTGCTCGTCGGCAGCCGCAGTCAGCGATTGCGTCTGGCGTACGGTAGCCCGGCGAGTTTTCAATTTGGCACCTTGCCTGAAGCGCGCGGCCAACAATTGGAATTTCGTCTCAATCAAGAACAATGGCAACCGCTTGAAGGCGCGCAACTGACGCTCAATCATTTGATGCCGGGCGAGTATGTGTTGACGGTTCGCAGCATCAGTCCACAAGCGTTTCAGCAGGTCAGCAACCAAGTGACTTTCACGGTGCTCAAACCGTGGTACCTCTCAAATTTGGCGGTGACGCTTTATGCTTTGGCCTTTATCGCGACGGTGCTCTTGGTGAGCTGGTGGCGCTCGCGCATGGTGTCAGCGATGAACCGTGAGCTTAAAGAGCAAGTGGTGCTGAAAACCAACCAAATGCGTCACCAAAGCAAAGCGGTGTTGAGTAACAACCAACAGTTGCGTAAGCAGATTCAAGTGCGCCATTTGTGGCTAGATAAACTGCTGAGCGGTATGCGGCCTTCGTTGGTGAAGCTGGCGCAACAGGCACGTTACGAGCAAATTGATGAGGTGCGACAAACGGCAGAGTCACTACTGACGGAATTTGAGCAGTTCCAAGCGCTTGATGGCAATGGCGACGCACAGGTGACTCAACACGACATTATTGATGTGATTGACACCGTGATCGCGGGGTGGAGCACCGAATTTTCGGCAGCGGGTATCAAGATCGAGCGTCAGTGTTTGGAACGACTTCCAGAAGCTGAGCTCAAGCACTGGGGCATTGACGTGGTGTTCAATGCATTGCTCGCCCAAGCGCTTAAACGGATGTATCGCAATCAACGTCTGACGATTCAATGCAGTTTGCGTGACGAGCGCATCGTGATGACATGGATTGATTGCGGTGAGTCCTGTGAAGATTTGCCATTATTGCTGGTGACTTCCGGCGATAATCACAGCACGTTACTTAGTCAACTGGTGGAATTGTCGGGTGGCGATATCGCGGTCTATACGTCATCGGAGCGGAATCTGGTGGAGCTGTCGTGGCCGCAAGTAAGTCAAGACATGATGGCGCAGGACGCGGACTGGGGGACAAGGCTCGCGGTGTCGTCAGATGACGAAGAACGTGCGTGGCTCAATAAAGTCGACCACTTGGTGCGTGAGCACTACTCTGACGCGGAATTTAGCACGTCAGAAGCCGCGAAGTTGCTGTTTGTATCTGAGCGCAGTCTGCAACGCCGATTTAAAACCGCCACACATAAAACCTTCAAAGAATACCTCACCGAATACCGACTGGAAAAAGCTTGTCAGGTGTTACTGGAGGGCCAGAAAGTCGCGCAAGTTGCATTTTGCTGCGGTTTCAATGACCCGTCTTATTTTAGTCAACGTTTTAAGCACCACTTTGGTGTCTCGCCGACTCAGTTCATCGAAGACAAAGAATTGATGGACTAACGATGACGCGCGGCATGCTTGTCGCGCGTTTCTTTTTGACACCATTCAATCATCTGCTGACCGCGTCGTGACCGCGGTCGACGTTCATCCTCGTGCATGACCCTAGTCAATAAATCGCGGCGTGGTGCATTGAGCATGGCTTTTCCTAAATGCCAAAATCCCGGGTGTGCTCGTGTCTAGCGCTAAGCGGTGTTGTGTCGGCACAGGCGCGAGGATACAAGGTTATGAGGAAAACAAGGTTATGAGGAAACAGGGCGTTTGAGCGTGAGCATGCCCACAGGCGTTAGTATTCGATGATGAGTGATGATGAGCGCATGATGGGGTTGTGTCGGACGAATGGATGTGGGAACGAATAAAGGGAAATGCAGTAGAAAAAAAATGTCGTGGTATAGCCGGGGGGACTATACCACGGGCGTCAACGACACCTTCGCTTGCTGCCGGAGTGATATGGACTAAGCCATATGCACCTCTGGAATTTCTATCTCAGGGAGAATTCCCTGTCGACGAGAGTCACTATATCGGCCGCGGCTTTTTTTACTTATAAAATTAACGCCAACGTAACAGGAGAAATCCGCCAATCTTCGTTTTATATTTAAGCGTTTGATTTATTAGGTATTTATGTTTTTCTCGGTTTGAGGTGGATCACACCGCGGAGGCGTAAGAAAATACTTAAAGCGAGATTAACGTTTTTGACGGGCGGATAATTAACAAAAATGACGGTTCAATTGGTGCAATCTTTGATTTCACACAATTACATAGCTGGGGTGGAAGAGTATGATTCACATTATTAATAATAATATTTCTCATTAACAATACGATTGCGTGTGGCTACGATGAAATTATCTGATTTAAAAGCGGGTGAATCCGGCCAGATTCTGGCGTTGAATGGTCTGTCGACCGATGTTCGAAAAAAACTCATGGTGATGGGGTTGTTACCAAACACGCAGGTCACTTTAATTCGTCGTGCGCCGATGGGTGATCCTTTGCAAGTTGAAGTTCGTGGTGTGTCTATTGCAGTACGGGAAAGTATTGCCGCAGCGATTGATGTGGAGAAAGCGTAATGCATTATAACGTTCTAACGGTCGGTAACCCCAACAGCGGTAAAACAACACTCTTCAACGGCCTGACGGGTGCCAAACAACAAGTGGGCAACTGGGCCGGGGTGACTGTCGAGAAAAAGACGGGTCGTTATCAACATGGTGGTGACGAATGTCGATTAACGGATCTACCGGGCATTTATGCGCTCGACAGCGGGAATGACAGCAACAGCATTGATGAGTCTATCGCATCACGTGCGGTGCTCACCCATCCGGCCGACCTGATTATTAACGTGGTTGACGTGACCTGTTTGGAACGCAGCTTATATATGACGCTGCAACTGCGTGAATTGGCGCGCCCGATGGTGGTGGTGCTCAATAAGATGGACGCGTTAAAACGTGAACGTCAAACCATTGATGTGAAGAAACTAGAAAAAGCGCTGGGTTGCCCGGTGTTGACGTTGTCGGCACACGACAAGAGTCAAGTTCGCCGATTTAAAGACAAATTACACGAATTGTTGGTGAAAGGCGTCGCACTGAAACAGCTTGATTTGGACTATGGCACTGAATTTGAAGCGTCGATTGCGCGTTTGATGCCGCTGTTTTCAAATCAAGAAGTGGCTGCACGCGCACTGGCGATTCGCGCACTAGAAAATGACTTGCTGGTGATCAATGGCTTAGCCGAATCTCATCGCGAGCAGATTGCGCACGAGCAGCGCTTGTGTGCCACCGACATCGATCTGCTGGTTGCGGATTGCAAATACACGTATCTGCATCAGTTGTGTCAGAAAGTGCGCCGCAGTGAAGGCAAATTGAGTCACAGCTTCACGGAAAAAGCAGACCGTTTGGTACTGAACAAGTGGATCGGTGTGCCGTTCTTCTTTGTGGTGATGTACCTGATGTTTATGTTCTCCATTAACATCGGGAGCGCATTTATCGATTTCTTTGATATCGGTGTGGGCGCTTTGTTGGTTGATGGTGGCCACTATGTGTTGGACGGACATTTGCCGGTTTGGTTAGTGACGGTGCTGGCCGATGGCCTTGGCGGCGGTATTCAGACAGTAGCGACCTTTATTCCAGTGATTGCGTGTTTGTACCTGTTCCTGGCGGTGTTAGAAAGTTCAGGTTACATGTCTCGCGCGGCATTTGTTCTGGATAAAGTGATGCAGAAAATTGGCCTGCCGGGTAAAGCATTTGTCCCGCTGGTACTTGGTTTTGGCTGTAACGTGCCTGCGATCATGGCAACGCGAACCCTTGATCAAGAGCGTGAGCGCAAATTAGCCGCATCCATGGCACCATTTATGTCGTGTGGTGCGCGTTTGCCAGTGTATGCCCTGTTTGCGGCGGCATTCTTTCCGGAAAGTGGCCAAAATGTGGTGTTTGCGTTGTACTTACTGGGCATCATTGCGGCGGTATTTACCGGTTGGGTATTGAAGAAGACTTTGTATCCGGGCTCAAGTGACAACCTAGTGATGGAAATGCCAGACTACGAAGTCCCCACGCTGCAAAACGTACTGATCAAAACGTGGCAGAAGCTGAAACGCTTTGTGTTGGGTGCCGGTAAAACCATCGTGATTGTGGTGGCGGTGCTGAGCTTCTTGAACTCGGTCGGTACCGACGGCTCATTTGGCAACGAAGACAGTGACAACTCGGTCTTGTCCAAAGCGGCGCAGGTGGTGACGCCGGTCTTTGAACCGATTGGGATCAAGCAAGATAACTGGCAAGCGACGGTTGGTATCATCACGGGTATCTTTGCCAAAGAAGCGGTGGTCGGGACGTTAAACAACCTGTACACCTCTGCAGAAGGCGACGATGCTGAGTACGATCTGATGGGCAGCCTGAAAGATGCGGTGATGTCGATTCCTGAAAACCTGATGGGACTAAACTTCTCAGATCCGCTGGGCATTGAAGTGGGCGATTTGTCTGACAGCGCATCGGTGGCGCAAGATCAAGATGTCGATGCCTCGATTTTTGGCAACCTGAACAGCCACTTTGTGACCAGTTATGCTGCGTTCTCTTACCTGATTTTCATTTTGCTTTACACACCCTGTGTGGCCGCGATGGGGGCGTACGTGCGTGAATTCGGTACTCGCTATGCGCGCTTTATTGCGGTGTGGACGATGGGCTTGGCCTATGCGTCGGCAGCATTGTTCAATCAAGCGGCACATTTCAGTGACGCACCGATGAAGAGTGCCAGTTGGATCGTCGGTATTGTGTTGGGCTGCGCGCTGGTCTTTCATTTACTCAAACGAGCAGGTCGCAAACAACAACGTCTTGAGGTGCAAATTGCATGATTTTAACTGAGCTAAAACAAGCGATTGCAGCGCAAGGCGGGATTTCGCGCAAAGAGCTCGCGAAGCGGTTTGCGCTCAGTGAAGATGGCGTGGATGCGATGTTGGCGGTGTGGATTAAGAAAGGCGTTATTTCACGCTTTATTGATACCAATGCAGCGCATCGTGTCACGCGAGTGCGTTACTCCCTCAATCGGGACCAAGGATTGTCTGTGACGGTCACGATGTAATCGGAACGAAAAAAGCCGCGTTAAGCGGCTTTTTTTACGGCGTTTAAACGGCCACAAACAACGAGCTCAAGGAAAGGACATTGCGCAGTTTAGTCAACATGGTGTCTTGGTCGGCTTCGCTGCGACGTTCGCCCGGGGTGTTGCCCCACACGGGACCTGGCCAAGCGACATCGTGTTCAAAACGAGCGATGTGATGGATATGCAGCTGAGGAACCATATTGCCTAGCGCACCCAAATTGAGTTTGTCCGGTTGGAACAAGGCTTCCAGCGCCTGATTGATCGCTTGGGATTCGAGCAGAAATTGCTGCTGTTCATGCATTGGCAAGTGATGAAGTTCCTTCAGATTCGCTTTTTTCGGAACCAGAATGACCCAAGGCACGGCAGCGTCTTTGTGCAGCAGCGCGACACATAATGGGAAATGGCCAATGACATCGGTATCTTTTGCTAACTGAGGATGAAGTTCGAAACTCATGGTGTTGTCCGTTATGGTTGATGCCGTCGGAATGCGACAGAAGTCACCATTATACGCCAATAAAAAAGGCTGACACCATGTGCCAGCCTTTGAATCGTCTCAATTTATTGATTACATACGTTCTAGCGTTTTGATACCCAACAGCGACAGACCTTGTTTGATGGTCTTCGCGGTTAGCGCGGCCAGTTTGAGGCGGCTTTGTTTCACGCTTTCGTCTTCAGCAATCAGGATTGGGCAGGCTTCATAGAAGCTTGAGAATTGACCCGCCAGTTCGAACAGGTAGCTACATAGAATATGCGGCTGACCTTCACGAGACACCGATTGAACCGCTTCTTCAAATTGCAGCAGTTTGGCGATCAGTGCTTTCTCTTTCTCTTCGGTGATCTTGATGTCGCCCGTCAGGTTGTCTGGTGAAACGCCTGCTTTTGCGAAGATAGACGCAACACGTGTGTACGCGTACTGCATGTAAGGTGCGGTGTTGCCTTCAAATGCCAGCATGTTGTCCCAATCAAACACGTAGTCAGTGGTACGGTGTTTTGACAGGTCTGCGTATTTCACAGCAGCCATTGCCACAGTGGTCGCGATATCCGCTTTCTCGTCAGCGCCTAGATCTGGGTTTTTCGATTCGATCAGGGCTTTTGCACGTTCTTCGGCTTCATCCAGCAGATCGGCCAGACGCACAGTGCCGCCAGCACGCGTCTTGAATGGACGACCGTCTTTGCCCAGCATCATACCAAATGCATGGTGTTCCAGAGTCACTTCTTCTGGCACGTAACCCGCTTTGCGTACGATGGTCCACGCTTGCATCAGGTGTTGATGCTGACGAGAGTCGATGAAGTACAGCACGCGATCTGCGCCCAGTGTTTCGTAACGGTATTTCGCACACGCGATGTCTGTGGTGGTGTACAGGAAGCCGCCGTCGCGTTTTTGGATGATCACACCCATTGGCTCGCCGTCTTTGTTTTTGAACTCTTCGAGGAAGACTACTTGCGCGCCGTCATCTTCTTGAGCCAGACCTTTCTCTTTCAGGTCTGCCACGATGCCTGGCAGCATGTCGTTGTACATGCTTTCGCCCATCACGTCGTCACGCGTCAGTGATACGTTCAGGCGGTCGTAGTTGCGTTGGTTTTGAATCATGGTCACGTCGACCAGTTTCTTCCACATGTCGAGACAGAATGCGTCGCCACCTTGTAGTTTCACCACGTAGTTACGTGCTCTTTCCGCAAATTCTGCATCTTCATCGTACAGCTTTTTCGATTCACGGTAGAAGGCTTCGAGGTCAGACAGTTCCATCGACACTTCGCCAGATTCTTGCTGCACGCGCTCAAGGTTGGCAATCAGCATCCCGAACTGTGTGCCCCAGTCGCCAATGTGGTTGGCGCGAATCACTTTGTGGCCGAGGAATTCTAGTGTGCGAACCACAGCATCGCCGATGATGGTTGAACGCAGGTGCCCCACGTGCATTTCTTTGGCAACGTTTGGCGCTGAGTAGTCAGCCACGATCGTTTGTTGTGCTTCTTTCGCCACACCCAGACGCTCGTCAGCCAGTGCTGCATCCGCTTGTTTTGCTAAGAATTCTTCGCTTAGGAAAATGTTGATGAACCCTGGGCCAGCGATTTCGGTTTTGCTCGCGATACCGTCTAAATCAAGCACATCGATGACTTTTTGCGCGAATTCTCGCGGATTTGTACCTAACTGCTTTGCAACGCCCATAACGCCGTTGGCTTGGTAATCACCAAACTGTGGTTTTGCGGATTGGCGAACGGCTGCAGGGCTGCCTGTAGGTGCGCCAGCGGCTTCAAGAGCCTGAGATACTTTGTCATTAATCAGTGCTTGGATATTCACACGCGTGTCCTTCAATTCTGGGAATTGGTTGGATATGCATTTTATTCACTTGGCAGTCGTGAATGCATATCTCGATTTTGTTCATAAATTGGCGCACATGATAGCAATTTTATGACAGAGCTTATAGGGACAAAATTACGAAATTTTCTACTTTTCGGTTGAATCTTGGTAACATCGACGACAAATCATTATTTTGAGTAGTTAAAATGCTTCAGTCGCTGATGGAATCAGGCCTTCATCCTGTTCAAATGAAAGACAAACTCGCAGAATTTATGCATAAAATTCAGCAATTATCCGAGCTTTTACATATGGATTTATCCACCCATACGCTGGACCACATTGCACTCAGAATCAATGATTTGGAATTGGCGAAAGCCGCTCATGTGGCATGGTTGGATGAAGCAGAAGAAATCTCCTGCGCGCAGATTAATGGTCGCCCGATCATTGTGATGGCATTTCATCAGCCTTTGGTCGCTGAACCGTGGCGCATTGAGTGTTTAGAGTTGCCGTATCCCGCGCCGGGAAAAACGTATCCGCAGCAAAGCTGGGAACATGTGGAGTTTGTGATTCCATCACAAGCGCAAACCGCCGATGACTTTCTCCATGAGTTGTTACAGCGCTTTCCAGCCTTCGCGCAGCAATGGCCGAAGTTGGCAGAATTGGGCGTGAAAACCAAATTGTCGAGCCCGAAAGGTGAAGGGGAGCGGTTGAACAACCCAACGGTGGCGTTTAAATGGCAGGGCGTGTGCATCAAACTGCATCCACACACCCTGAAAACCATTGTGGCATCGGAGCGTTAACCGAGATCGTACGCTTTTGGTCGCAGTTGAAACTCTTCAATTGAGCCGATTTCTTGGCCTAAACTCAGCTGTTCTGCATCTTCGTGCGCATTGCCCTGCGTGTGCATAATGAGTCGGTTGGCGGTGCGCGGTTTCAGCTCATTCACCACAAAGCGAATCATGTCGGAACGGCTGAGCTGTTTCAGCTCTTCTAAAACCACTTCTCGTTGATCGAACGTCCAGTCTTTATTGCCGATGGCGACCCACAAACGCTGCGCTCGTGTGCGCAGTGTTGGATCCGGTGTAGCAATCTGATTCCACAACCCGCGCTTACTGCTGTGCCATTGATATTCGTTGAGCTCCAGTAGCACCATGTAAAACGCATTGAGGAACTCGTCGATGGAGCGAATCAGTTCCGCCGGGGCAGCATTGGGGGATTGAACGTACAACACCATGCCCGGATGGCGATTGAGTGGCATATTGCCTGTGCCCACCATATAACCCAGTTGCTGCTTGGTGCGGATTTCGTGGAAAAAGGTGGCTGACATCAGATGATTTGCCAGCGAATACAGCGCAATGCTGCGTGGTTCGGTATCTTTCGATTGGTAGTAGACCACGATCGCGGAATCATCTTGATCGCAATTCACTTCACGCTGGAAAGTACCATTGTCGCCCAACATCACCAGCGGGCGCAGCGACTCTTCGTAAGTCTGGTTTTTGACGCGCAGTGCATCTTTGAGCACTTCTGCCATGGCTATCGCATCGTGTTGCTGCCAATCGCCATACACGAACATTTCGATGTGCAGTTGCGCGAGGATCTTCTCTACGAATTCGGGCAGTTCACCGACGTGGATCGTTTCCAGTGCTTCCAACAATTGGCCGTAGGGCGGGTTATTGGGTTGCAGTAAGCCGGTCATGGCATTGAACAGCTGTGAAATTGGGCGGTCATGGGCGGCGTTGCGCCAGTTACGTAGCAACTGTTGTTTGATGGTGTCAAACCGTTGTTCGCTGAATTCTCGTCGAGCAAATTTATCGAGAATCATCTTCATCAGCTGTGGCTGTTTCTGGCTGAATCCGGAAATAGTCAGTGTCACGCCGCCTTGGTGGGCGTACATGTTGTAACCCATGCCGGCAATCTCTGCTTGATACGTTTCTTTGGCCAGCGTGTCGAGGAACATCTCGACGCACAGTCGCGTGATGACGATATTGCGCGTGCTCGCCACGGAATGTGGGCTATCGATGGCAATGTAAATCACGCCTTTCGGCACGTGGAATTCGGTATCTTGCTGATGCCACAGACGAAAGCCCGGGAGATCCTGTACCACTTGCGGCAGGGTTTGGGTGTCGTCTTCCAATGGGCGCGGGTCAAGCTGATCGCAAATAAACGGGTTTTCTCCCGGCAGTTCAAGTGGCAGCGACATGCTGTGGTGGTGGAATTGGGCCATTTGTTGGGCGCTGAAAGGGCGTACGGAATACGGTGTGAAATACCAATCGGCTTCACGGTCGTAGTCCAGCCCTTGTGCAATCAGCGTTGCACGCAGATTTTCTGGCACCAGATAGGTCAAAATTTCACGCAGCAGCGCTTCGTCATAGGTTTGCATCATGTAATCGCCGTAGATGATGTCTTCAGCGGCATAATGCTGCATGTTGATCACCAAATGACTGACGATATCCAGCGGGCGTGAGGTTTCCTGAAAACGAAAGGCTGATTCCAGCACCGCGCGTTTTTCGGTGTAGCGCCATGCGTTCAACCCGTTTTCGCGAATCAACGTTAAGGTCTCAAACAAGGCTTGAATGATGTCATCGACGTGCTCAAGCCCCAGCGGGGTTAAGGCACAACTGACGGAAAACTCACGGTAATTGCTGCCGCTGGCACCACCACCGGCAGACAGCGATGTGATCCATCCTTTCTCTTTTAGGGCAAGCAGCAGGCTGCCTTCGCCTTCATAACCAATCAAATGGGCAAAGTAGGACAGCGGCTTACGCTGATAATAGGCATCGGTGCTGGGCATCGGAAAACTCATGATGAGTTTGCGAATTTCTTTGAGTGGCTCAACCTGAATCATCAACCCCGTTTGTTCCGGCGTGACAAAGGGTTCATCAATGACTTTGTCTGCCAAATGACGGTTTTCAATCGCGCTGAATGTGTCGCGCGTCCAATGTTCGAGCTCATCAAGGCTTTGCGGCCCCATGATGACCAGCGTCATCAAATCGGCAGAATAGTGTTGTTCGTGAAACGCGATGATTTCGTCACGAATGTTGCTGCCGTCACGGTCGCCGAGTGTCTCAAGGTTGCCAACCGAGAACTTCGCAAACGGGTGCGCCGGGTTAATGGTGGCTTTTTGCACTTGATAGAGACGGCGAGAATCATCGCTCAGTTTGAGTTTGTATTCGGAGTCGACCGCTTGGCGCTCTTTGTCTAAGGCTTCGGCATTAAACAGCGGCGCGTTGAAAAATTGGCTGAAACGATCGAGCGCTTTTTCAAACACGTTCGGTGATACATCGAAGAAGAAACACGTGTGTTCCGTTCCAGTCCACGCATTATTGGTTCCGCCGTGCTGATTAATTACGCTTTGAAATTCGCCCACTTTAGGGTATTTTCGCGTACCTAAAAACAGCATATGTTCCAGATAATGGGCTAACCCTTCGCGTTCTTTAGGATCGTCGAAGTGGCCAACCTTAACGGCTAACGCGGCGGCAGACTTCTGAGCACTTTCATTGTGGATCAACAGCACACGCAACGAATTGGACAGAGTCAGATGTCGGTAGCTATTTGAATCATTTGGGCTAATGTGCACAGAAGTTCTCCGATAGGGCTTTGATTTTTTAAGTATGGCGTTGAAACGAAACGGCGCAAATTCAAGCCTGTGATTTTTTGAGCAGAATGTCATTCTAGTCCTAAAGCTGACTTTTTAATAGACTGTTACCCCGGTCTAAGTCTTTACTTTAGGGATTGCTATAATCGGCGACAAAGCAGCATCAGACTGCCTGTGTGTAGAAGAGCAAATAGGTATACCTAATGAAAATATTTATCATGCGTCATGGTGAAGCGCATCACTATGCAGCCAGCGACGCAGAGCGAGCTTTGACAGACAGAGGTCGCAGCGAATCAGTCGCGGTTGCCCGTGCCTGTATCGAACAACAAGATCTGCATACTATCGATAAAGTTTTGGTCAGCCCTTATCTTCGTGCGCAGCAAACGTGGCAGGAAGTGTCACGTTATTTTTCTGCTCGCCACGTGCAGATTTGTGACGACATTACGCCTTATGGTCAGGCTGAGAGTGTGTTTGAATATTTAGCGGCGTTGGTTGAGTTGGAAACGCTCGACTCGCTGCTGTTGGTGTCACATCTGCCGTTGGTGGGCTATCTGGCTTCCGAGTTTGTGGCGGATATGGTGCCGCCGATGTTCCCGACCTCGGGCTTGATGTGCATTGACTACGATCCCCACACCCGCCAGGGCAAAGTGGCTTGGAACGTCCACCCGTAAGGGAAGGACGCGAGAAAAAGGTTGTCTGCGGGCAACCTTTTTTAATGGGACATGTTTTTCTCGCCAAGCCAAATGGGAGAACGCCTTGCCAAGTTTTTGACACTTGGTATGGACTAAAACTTGCATCACAACGCCAACGTCTTGTTACGTCTCTTAATTTTCAACCACTAATTGCTAGCAGCCTATGAAGTTTACTCTGCCATTTGCGGACAAATTGCCCAACATCCCTCAACGTAGCATGCCTGCGATCGGTGCGCCGATCATGGTATTGGCTACGTTGGCGATGGTCGTGCTGCCGATGCCCGCCTTCCTGCTTGACTTGTTTTTTACCTTCAACATTGCTTTGTCGATGGTGGTGTTGTTGGTGACCGTGTATACCCGGCGACCTCTGGATTTCGCCGCATTCCCTACCGTGCTTTTGATTGCGACCTTGCTTCGCTTGGCGCTGAATGTGGCCTCGACGCGGGTGGTTTTACTGTACGGTCATGAAGGGCCGGGCTCTGCGGGTAACGTGATCGAAGCGTTTGGTAACGTCGTGATTGGCGGGAACTACGCCGTCGGTTTGGTGGTGTTCCTCATTCTGATGATCATCAACTTCATGGTCGTCACCAAAGGTGCGGGCCGGATTTCAGAGGTGAGCGCACGCTTTACCTTGGATGCGTTGCCGGGCAAACAGATGGCGATTGATGCCGACTTGAATGCCGGTTTGATCGATCAAGAGCAGGCGCGCACACGCCGTTTTGAAGTCACCAAAGAGGCGGACTTTTACGGCTCAATGGACGGTGCGTCCAAGTTTGTGAAAGGGGATGCGATTGCCGGTATCCTGATCCTGTTTATCAACATCCTCGGCGGTCTGACCATCGGGATGATTCAATACGACCTTGGCTTTAGCGAAGCCATCCAAATTTATACCCTGCTGACCATTGGTGACGGTCTGGTGGCTCAGATCCCGTCGTTGTTGCTGTCAATCGGCGCTGCGATCATGGTGACGCGTCAAAATACCGATGAAGACATGGGTCAACAGGTTATCTTCCAACTGTTCGATAACCCGAAAGCGCTGATGATCACTGCGGCGATTCTTGGGGTGATGGGTATCGTGCCGGGCATGCCGCATTTCTCGTTCTTGAGTTTAGCGATTTTGGCGGGTGGTGGTGCGTATCTGATTCAACGGAAACAGAAAAAAGCCGAAAGCGATGCCCAGTTACCAGCCAAAGTGGAGGGCGATGCGCCCACCCAACGTGAGCTGTCTTGGGACGATGTTCAGCCCGTCGATGTGATTGGTTTGGAAGTGGGTTATCGCCTGATCCCATTGGTAGACCGCGACCAAGGCGGCGAGTTGTTGGAGCGCGTCAAAGGGGTGCGCAAGAAACTATCGCAAGATTTTGGTTTCCTCATTCCGCCGGTGCACATTCGCGATAACCTCGAACTGACGCCAAACAGCTACCGCATCACGCTGATGGGCGTGGCTGTAGGGGAAGCAGAGATTCGCCCCGATCAAGAACTGGCCATCAACCCCGGCCAAGTGTATGGCATGATTGATGGCGAACACACCTATGACCCGGCGTTTGGTCTGGAGGCGGTGTGGATTCGCGAAGAGCAGCGGGAACACGCTCAGGCGCTGGGCTACACCGTGGTCGACTCATCCACCGTGTTGGCGACGCATTTGAGCCAACTGCTGACCAACAACGCCGCGCAACTGATTGGTCACGAAGAAGTACAGAACTTGCTGGAAATGCTCGGCCGTTCGGCGCCGCGTTTGGTGGATGGATTTGTGCCGGATCAATTGGCATTGGGCGTGGTGGTCAAAGTGCTGCAAAACTTGCTGCATGAAGCGATTCCGATTCGCGATATTCGAACCATCGTGCAAACCTTGTCTGAATATTCAAGTAAGAGTCAAGAACCCGACATCCTGACTGCGGCGGTTCGTATTGCGCTGAAACGCCTAATCGTTCAAGAAATCAATGGCATAGAACCAGAGCTTCCGGTCATTACGTTGATTCCTGAACTGGAACAAATCTTGCATCAAACTATGCAGGCTTCAGGCGGAGAATCGGCAGGGATTGAACCTGGCTTGGCGGAGCGCTTGCAGATGGCATTAAGCCAAGCAACGCAAGAGCAGGAACTGAAAGGCGAACCGGCGGTACTACTGACATCCGGTGTCCTACGTTCTACCTTGGCTAAATTCGTCAAAAATACGATTCCGAACCTAAGAGTGCTGTCGTATCAAGAGATACCAGACGAAAAACAAATTCGCATTGTGCAGGCGGTCGGCAACTGAACGTCCTCACTTAATAATGGATAGCTGCTTTGAAAATTAAACGATTTTTTGCCAAAGACATGAGAACAGCGCTGCTTCAAGTGAAAGAAGAGCTCGGCGCAGAGGCGGTGATCATGTCAAACAAAAAAGTCGCGGGTGGCGTCGAAATCGTGGCGGCCGTTGACGGTGAAAGTGCATCCGTCGCACCGGTAGCACCGAAACAGTACAGTTCACAACCAAGACACGTCGGCACTCAGGCATCGCCCGCACTGAAAAACACAGCGACGCGTCGAGAATTGCAAGATGACCGCGTGAGCCTTAACGGCGCAGGGAACGGCAATTCGATGACGCAACGCTTTGCCAACATGCTCAAGCAGTACAGCAATGGCGCGCAAGAGGATGAGCCATCGCATCGTGCAGAAAACGAAGATTCACTGTCTGCGCTGCTGAAACGCCAATCGGACAACTATGGTGCCGATAAGCGTTTGGCCGATAACCGTTTGGCTGATAATCGCACATCAGACAATCGCACATCAGACAATCGTTCACCGCTCGCACGACAGCTCAGCAATGAATCGCCACTGGCCAAATTGTTGGCGGAAGAACGTTCTGAATCGCGTGGTCGTCCACGTTTGGATCCATCTCGCTACGAACGTCAACGTGAAGAAGAAGCGCCTGCCAATCCCAATGAACTGGAGAACATGCGCGAAGAAATGACGTCGATTCGTCGTTTGCTGGAGCATCAAGTATCCGGTTTGATGTGGCAGGAAGTGGAACGCCGTGAACCGCTGCGCGCAATGTTGATCAAACGTCTTGAACGCATGGGTGTGTCATTGGATTTGGCGGACCAACTGGCCTGTTATATTCCCGAAGATACGCAACCGCAAAAAGCGTGGAAAGCGTTACTAGGTTTGGTCTCCGACCAAATTCCAGTGGTGAAACAAGACATTCTCAAACGCGGTGGCGTGGTTGCGTTGCTAGGGCCAACGGGCGTGGGTAAAACCACCACGGTGGCGAAGCTGGCTGCACGTGCAGCGATGGAGTACGGCTCCGACAATGTCGCCCTGGTGACCACCGACACCTACCGTATCGGTGCCCATGAACAATTGTCCATTTACGGACGAATTATGGGATGCCCTGTAAGAGTTGCTAAAGATTCCAATGAGTTAGCCGATGTAATATACCAGCTACGTAATCGTCGCCTGATTTTGGTGGATACAGCGGGTATGGGGCAGCGCGATGTGCGCCTGTCAGAGCAGCTCGACACCCTCATGCAAGAGAGTGGTGAAATCATTCACAGTTATCTGGTGTTGCCGGCAACCGCACAACGCAAAGTGTTGCAGGAAACCATTGAGCACTTCAGAAGAATTCCTCTTTCTGGGTGCATTATGACTAAGCTCGATGAGTGTTTGAGCTTAGGCGAATTTGTCAGTGTTGTAGTTCAAAATTCGTTGCCAGTGGCGTACATCGCCAATGGTCAGCGGGTACCCGAAGACATAGTGATTGCTCAGCCCAAATACATGGTAGCGAAGGCAAACGAGTTGCTAGAGAAGTCGACAGAAGATGAACCTCATTACTGGAACAGTGATTCAGAGAGATTCTAGGCGGCGGACAGATTATGACGAACAAAATGATATATGACCAAGCAAGCGGCTTACGTCGTTTAACCCAGCCTTCTGTAACCAAAGTCATCGCGGTGACTGGTGGTAAAGGGGGCGTGGGTAAATCAAATGTGACTCTGGGTATGGCCATTTGCATGGCTCGCCAGGGAAAAAAAGTCATGGTGCTGGATGCTGACCTAGGATTAGCGAATGTGGACGTGATGCTTGGCATTCGCCCCAAACGCAATTTAGGTCATGTTCTCGCCGGGGAATGCGAACTCAAAGATGCGATCGTTGACGGTCCGCACGGTATCCGTATCATTCCCGCCACGTCTGGAACGCAGTCGATGACCGAACTGTCCCACGCGCAACATGTGGGGTTGATTCGCGCATTTGGCTCGCTCGAAGATGAGATGGACATTTTGTTGGTGGATACCGCAGCCGGTATCTCCGACATGGTGGTCAGCTTTTCACGAGCCGCGCAAGATGTCGTGGTGGTAGTGTGCGATGAACCGACTTCTATCACGGATGCATATGCATTGATCAAACTTTTGAGCAGAGAACACCAAGTTCAGCGATTTAAGATTGTTGCGAACATGGTCAGGAGCTATCGTGAAGGCAGGGAGTTGTTCGCGAAGTTGACGTTAGTCACAGAGCGCTTCCTGAATGTTAGCCTCGAACTCGTCGCCTGTATTCCTTTGGACGATAATGTACGTCAGGCAGTCAAAAGACAAAAAATTGTGGTGGATGCCTTCCCGCGTTCACCCGCAGCGTTAGCGATTAGCTCGCTGGCGAACAAGGCCTTAACTTGGCCGATCCCAAGAACCCCAAGTGGGCATTTAGAATTCTTTGTGGAAAGGCTACTTAATCGGTCAGAAATAGTAGGGGAACCATTCGGTGAATAAAGCGCTTACTTATGATCAGTACGGCAATATGAATAGCCAGAAATTGTTTCTGGATAAATATTCCGTGCTGGTTAAGCGTATAGCTCATCATTTAATCGGGCGTTTACCTCCCAGTGTCCTTATTGAAGATTTAATACAAGCCGGCATGGTCGGCTTGCTTGAAGCACAGAAGAACTACGACGGAAGTAAAGGTGCGAGTTTTGAAACCTACGCCGGAATTCGTATTCGGGGCGCAATGCTCGACGATATTCGACGTGGTGACTGGGTGCCACGATCGGTGCACAAGCACAATCGTGAAATCGGTCAGGCAATTGCAGTGTTGGAAGGAGAGCTGAATCGCGATCCGACCGACAGTGAAGTCGCAAAACATCTGGGTATGTCGTTAGATCAATATCATAGCGTGTTAACCGACATAAACTGTTCACGAATTGTCGGAATTGAAGACTTAGGTGTGACAGACGATGCCATTTCGCCAGTGGATGACGATGAAGACAATTCACCCTTTAAAGGTGTGGCAGACGAATCGTTCCGCAAAGCATTGGTTGAGTCAATAAAATCACTTCCTGAGCGTGAAGCTTTAGTACTTTCGCTCTATTATGATGAAGAGCTAAACTTGAAAGAAATTGGTGAAGTACTTGGCGTGAGTGAGTCCCGCGTGAGCCAAATACTGAGCCAAGCAATGCAACGTCTGAGAACCAAATTGAGCTCTTGGACACAAAACGACTAAATATCACTGATTTCGAACTCAGTGGAGGCAACTTTGAATAAAAACATGAAGATCCTTATTGTTGACGATTTTTCAACAATGCGCCGTATTGTAAAAAACCTACTCCGCGATCTGGGTTTCAATAACACTCAAGAAGCGGACGATGGCTTGACGGCATTGCCGATGCTTAAAAAGGGTGAATTTGATTTCGTGGTCACAGATTGGAACATGCCAGGCATGCAAGGCATTGATCTTCTGAGAAACATTCGCGCGGACGACGAATTGAAACACCTGCCGGTACTGATGATCACTGCCGAAGCAAAACGCGAACAGATTATCGAAGCGGCTCAAGCTGGCGTTAACGGCTACATCGTTAAACCATTCACCGCGGCGACGCTGAAAGAAAAACTAGAAAAAATCTTCGAGCGTCTCTAAGAACTTTCGTGAGAACAAAAGTTTGCTCTATTCAAACGCGTGAAAGGTTAATTACCGGATGATTTCATTAGAACAAGCCAAAGAACTCGTTCAATTACTCGAGAATGGACAGCAAGACAGCGCCAATCTTTTACTCAAGCAGATGTACGAATCGGAACGCAATCCGATGCTGCAGGAGATTGGTGAACTGACGCGCGAACTGCATGATTCGCTGAAGCAGTTCCATATCGATGATCGCATGAGCGAGATCGCCAATGACGAAATACCTGATGCGCGAGACAGATTACAGTACGTCATTGAAAAAACAGAAATTGCTGCCAACAAGACCATGGACGCCGTGGATCGTTGTATGCCGATAGCAGACAGTTTGCACGAGAGCTTACTGTTGGTTCGTCCTCAATGGAACGAACTGATGCATGGCAAAATTGAACTGAGTGAGTTCAAAGCATTGTGTCACCGAATCGACAACATTCTTTCTCAAATAGAAGGTGACAGCAGTGAATTGCGCGGGCAATTGACCGAAATTCTGATGGCTCAAGACTTCCAAGACCTGACTGGGCAGATTATTCGTCGCGTGATTACACTCGTGAATGAAGTTGAAAAACGTCTGGTCGATATTTTGACAGTCTTTGGCAGCAATCACATAGAACAACAAGACAAAGCCAAAAAAGCATCGACTGATCCAGAGGGGCCAATTTTGAATCCTCATGAACGCAGTGACGCGGTTTCATCTCAAGACGAAGTAGACGACTTGCTATCGAGTCTTGGATTTTAGGGGTAACGTATGAGCTACGATTTAGACGAAGACATTCTTCAGGACTTTTTGGTTGAAGCGGGTGAAATTCTCGAACTGCTGTCTGAACAGCTAGTCGAGTTAGAGAATAATCCAGAAGACCGAGACCTTTTAAACGCGATTTTTCGCGGTTTTCATACCGTGAAAGGCGGTGCGGGTTTCTTATCTCTGACTGAACTGGTAGAAACGTGTCACGGTGCCGAGAACGTGTTCGATATTTTGCGAAACGGTCAACGCAGCGTGTCTCCTCGTTTGATGGATACCATGCTGCGTGCGCTGGATACCGTCAACGAACAGTTCCGTGCAGTCCAAGAGCATGAACCGCTTGAAGCGGCAGATCCCGAGTTGCTTGAAGAGCTTCATCAACTGTGCCGACCTGAATCTGAAGACAACGATGACGTTGAAGAAGCCGTTGAAGAGATGGTGATCGAAGACGTGATTGAAGAAGTTGAGTCTGAATTGGCTGATATTGCCCCTGCCGAACCAGTCAGCGCCGTTGAGGCCGATTCGATCGACGACATTACCGAAGACGAGTTTGAGAAACTGCTCGACGAGCTGCATGGCAAAGGCCGCGCTCCGGGCGCAGATGCTCAAGCGGCAGCACCCGCTGCGCCAACACAACCGACGCCAGCACCGGCAAGTAGCGATGCAAGCGGCGACATTACTGATGACGAGTTCGAACGTCTTCTGGATGAGCTGCATGGCAAAGGCAAAGGGCCGTCACTGAATGCGCCGGAGACACCGCCAACGCCTCAAGCGCCAACACCGAAAGCACCTGCAGCCAAAGCACCTTCTGCCGGTTCAGACAGCGATTTGATGACCGACGAAGAGTTTGAAAAACTGCTTGATGAACTGCACGGTGCGGGTAAAGGTCCTTCTCCGGAAGAGCTGGACATGGCGACTCGCCCAGTCAGCGAGAACCCGGCTTCAGCGCCAGCGCCAAAAGCATCTGCACCGAAAGCACCTGCGGCAAAACCTGCAGCACAAAGCACCCCTAAAGTTGCACCCGCGAAAGCAGCGCCCACACCGAAAGTGGTGGACGAGCCTGCAGAAAAACGTGAAGTGGCAGCGGCTGGTGGTGCGAAAAAACCGCAAGCGGAAGCCACCGTACGTGTGGACACCTCAACGCTGGATACCATCATGAACATGGTGGGTGAGCTGGTTCTGGTGCGTAACCGACTGTTGAGCTTGGGCCTCAACAGCAACGACGAAGAAATGTCAAAAGCGGTTGCAAACTTGGATGTGGTCACGGCGGACTTGCAAGGCGCGGTGATGAAAACCCGCATGCAACCGATCAAGAAAGTGTTTGGTCGTTTCCCGCGCGTGGTTCGTGACTTGGCGCGTAACCTGAAAAAAGACATCGTGCTGGAAATGCGCGGTGAAGAAACCGACCTAGATAAAAACTTGGTTGAGGCGCTGGCGGATCCATTGATCCACTTGGTGCGTAACTCAGTCGACCACGGTATTGAAATGCCGGATGACCGCGTCAAAGCGGGTAAACCGCGTACCGGTAAAGTGATTCTTTCTGCGTCGCAGGAAGGGGATCATATCGAACTGGCGATCGTCGATGATGGCGGCGGTATGGATCCGAATAAGCTGCGTGGTATTGCGGTGAAACGCGGCATGATGGATGAAGATGCGGCAGCGCGTCTGTCTGACAAAGAGTGTTTCAACCTTATCTTTGCGCCGGGTTTCTCCAGTAAAGAAAAAATCTCGGATATCTCGGGTCGTGGTGTGGGCATGGACGTGGTGAAAACCGCGATCAACACGCTCAACGGTTCGATTGATATCGACTCTGAATTAGGGAAAGGCACCAAGATCACGATTAAAGTGCCGTTGACACTGGCCATTCTGCCAACCTTGATGGTGGGCGTTGCCGGTCACCCATTTGCGCTGCCATTGGCAAGCGTGAACGAAATTTTCCATTTGGATTTGAGCCGCACCAACGTGGTGGATGGTCAGCTAACGATCATCGTTCGTGACAAATCGATTCCGCTATTCTATCTGCAAAACTGGCTCGCGCCACAGGCAGGTCGAGTGGAAGCGCGTAAAGGTCATGGCCACGTGGTTATCGTACAGATCGGTAGCCAACGTGTCGGTTTCGTGGTTGATGCACTGATTGGTCAGGAAGAGGTGGTGATCAAGCCGCTGGACAAACTGCTGCAAGGCACGCCAGGTATGGCGGGCGCAACCATTACCAGTGATGGTCATATCGCACTCATTCTGGATGTGCCGGATTTGCTCAAGCAGTACGCTGCGGCATCGCGAATCTAGTTGACCACCCAAGATAAGGATAACTATGGCGATTAAAGTATTAGTTGTTGATGATTCAAGCTTCTTCAGACGCCGTGTGAGTGAAATCATTAACTCCGAATCGCGTTTAGAAGTGATTGATGTCGCGACTAACGGCAGAGAGGCGGTGGATAAAGCCCAGCGCCTCAAACCCGATGTCATTACGATGGATATTGAGATGCCTGTGATGGACGGCATTAGCGCCGTTCGTGAAATCATGGCCGCCAATCCGACGCCAATTTTGATGTTCTCATCCCTGACGCACGATGGCGCGAAAGCGACCCTGGATGCGTTGGACGCTGGTGCGCTGGATTTCTTACCGAAAAAATTTGAAGACATTGCTCGTAACCGCGATGAAGCGGTGTCGCTGCTGCAACAACGTGTCATTCAAATCGCGTCAAAGAAAGCGTTTATGCGTCGGCCGGTCGTCTCACGTCCGGCGACCTCATCACCAACGCCAGCATCGCCATCGAGCTTGCTTAACCGCACGTCTTCATCCACGTCGTCGTTGACTCAAAGTCGCCCCGTCGTGGCATCGGCTCGTTTTAAAGCCAGTGGTAAGAAGTATCAATTGACGGCAATTGGTACCTCAACCGGTGGCCCGGTGGCGCTGCAAAAAATTCTGACCAAGTTGCCGGCCAATTATCCTCACCCGATCGTGCTGATTCAGCATATGCCAGCGACATTTACGGCCGCGTTTGCCAGCCGTTTGAATTCGCTGTGTAAGATCCAAGTGAAAGAAGCTGAAGACGGTGACGTGTTGCGTCCGGGCGTGGCGTATCTTGCGCCGGGTGGCAAGCAAATGATGTTGGAAGGTCGCCCTGGTGCGGCGAAGCTGCGCATTATCGATGGCGGCGAACGCATGAACTACAAACCGTGCGTGGATGTGACCTTTGGTTCGGCATCAAAAATTTACGGCGACAAAGTACTATCGATGGTGTTGACCGGTATGGGTGCCGATGGCCGTGAAGGCGCGCGTATGCTGAAAAATGCAGGCGCCACGATTTGGGCCCAAGACGAAGACAGTTGTGTGGTGTATGGCATGCCACAAGCGGTCGCGAAAGCCGGCATCTCAAGCGAAGATTTACCGTTGGACCGCATCGCTGAGCGCATGTTGGTCGAAGTGGGCTTGGCCTGAGGAGCGCTATGATTGTTTGGAGTGTAGCCAACCAAAAAGGCGGCGTCGGTAAAACCACAACCACCATCACATTGGCGGGCTTGTTGAGTAAGCAAGGCAAGCGTGTGTTGTTGGTGGACACCGATCCCCATGCGTCGCTGACCACCTATCTGGGGTATGACTCCGATAGTGTGCCTGCGAGCCTGTTTGATCTGTTTCAACTGCGTGAATATACCGAACACACGGTGGAGCCTCTGATTCTGCGTACCGATGTGGAAGGCATTGACCTGATTCCAGCGCACATGTCGTTGGCAACGTTGGATCGCGTGATGGGCAACCGCAGCGGCATGGGGTTGATCCTCAAACGCGCGTTGCTGGCTTTGCGTCAGCGCTACGATTACGTGTTGATTGACTGCCCGCCGATTCTTGGTGTGATGATGGTGAATGCGCTCGCCGCGAGTGACCGTATTTTGATTCCTGTACAAACCGAGTTTCTGGCGATGAAAGGCTTGGAGCGCATGGTGCGTACGTTGGCCATTATGCAGAAATCGCGCAACCGAGAATTCAAGGTCACCATTGTCCCGACGATGTACGATAAACGAACTCGCGCATCATTGCAGACATTAAATCAGTTGAAGAAAGATTATCCGGAGCAGGTATGGACCTCGGCGGTGCCGATTGATACCAAATTCCGGGACGCGAGTTTGAAACGTTTACCTGCATCCCATTTTGCGGAAGGTAGCCGGGGTGTGTTTGCGTATAAGCAATTACTGCTGTTTTTAGAGAGGCTTGCTATCAATGAGTAGCCCGTTGCTGTCGAGTGAACAAGCGCTAGATGATTACTTCACCGCTCTGCTTGATGAGGAGCTGGGTGAAGAGGAGCTTGCGCCGCAACCACAGCCCGAGTCAGAGCCTGCACTGGAACCGATGTTGCAATCGGTGCCAGAAAAGAGTTATTTCGAACAAGAACTCGACGAGATTGAACTGCCGAATCTGGATGACGTTCAGCGTTTGCTGAGCCAGCTGGAAAACAGCAACCCAGTGGCGGAGCTGGATCTCGAAGAGGTGATGGAACAAAACACCATCGAGATTGCACAGCATCTGGATGTGGCCGACGTCGTGGACGAAATTCAGGAATGGGATATTGAGCCTGTTGCTGAGGTGATGACAGACGTCGTTGCAGATGAGCCGCTCGCCGACACCGTTGAACGGGTTGAACCGGACGTGGTGACGTTGGAACCCACGTTGGATGAAGGGGTTGCTGAGCCTGAAGTTGAGCAAGCTCCTCAAACGCAAACCGGTGGTTTTGACCTAGGACATTGGGACAATTCGGTTCGCAATGAAGCCTTTCAAGTGCTCTACTTTGATGTCAATGGCGTGACCTTTGCTGTGCCATTGGACGAACTGGGTGGAATTCATCGTAAGAGCAGCCTCAATCACCTGATTGGTCGCCCGGGGTGGTATTTAGGCTTACAAACCAACCGCGACGCGCAGTTGGATGTGGTGGATACTGCCAAATGGGTGATGGCTGAAAAGCTGCGTGACGAGAGCTACAAAGACGATTATCAATACATCGTCATGTTAGGCGAAAGTTTATGGGGCTTGGCGTGTACCAAGCTGCTGGGCACGGAGCTGCTCAATAGTGAAAAAGTTCGCTGGCGTGAGCAGGTGGGTAAACGCCCATGGCTGGCCGGAATGGTTAAAGAAAAAATGTGCGCATTGATCCATGTTCAAGCATTGATAGCTATGCTTAACGCAGGTCTTGATGTAAAAGCACTCGATAAATAACACATTTTTTGTCGGATACGACTTAGAGAGGAAAAGGTATGTCTCAAGCGAACGAAGTTGAAGTGAGAAAAGAACACTCTAACGACGAAGTGCTTCAGTGGGTGACGTTCCAACTAGAAGAAGAAACGTACGGCATCAACGTGATGCAAGTGCGTGAAGTGCTGCGTTACACTGAAATTGCACCAGTTCCCGGTGCGCCAGACTACGTGCTGGGGATCATCAACCTACGTGGTAACGTGGTTACCGTGATCGACACGCGTTCTCGTTTTGGTTTGATGCAAGGTGAGATCACCGATAACACCCGTATCATCGTGATTGAGTCAGAACGCCAAGTGATCGGTATTCTGGTCGACAGCGTCGCGGAAGTGGTTTACCTGCGTTCTTCTGAAATCGATACCACACCAAGCGTGGGCACCGATGAAAGCTCGAAATTCATTCAGGGCGTGAGCAACCGCGATGGCAAACTACTGATTCTGGTTGACCTGAACAAGCTGCTGACCGATGAAGAATGGGATGAAATGGCTCATCTGTAATGGGTGACATTCTTTGGCTAACGCCGCCTGTGATTGCAGGGGGCAGTGCACTGGTTGTCTTGCTGCTGTTGTTGGCGTTGTTTCGTCTGCGCCGCAGTCAGTCAAAGCAGACCGATTATTTTCGTCAGCAGGTTCGTCATCTCGACAAAGAACTGCAAAAAGCCAATAAACAGGTGTTGGAAGTTCGCTCTGTGATGGTCGGATTGGGGCAAAAAGTGTCGGAGCAACAAGACATTATTTTGCACCTCAACGAGCGTTTGAAAGAGCTGGAAAATGCCGATACTGATGGCCGTTTGTACAGCCGAGCCTCGAAGATGGTGAAACTGGGTGCCGACATCAATGAATTGATTGAAGAGTGCGAATTACCGAAAGCGGAAGCCGAGCTCATGCTATCGCTACAGAAAAAACTGTCCGGTAAAGAGGCGATTCCGCCACTGACGAGCCATCCCGAGCGAAAAGCCGCTGCGGCTGCTGGGGCGAAAAGGCCGGTGAGAAAACCGTCACGTTAATCGATTTTCATTTGTGAAAAAGGAAGCCAATGTGCTTCCTTTTTTTATGCGTGTAGGTTATGAATGAATGTAACCAAAAAGGGGTAGTTGCTTCAGAATATAATTAAAAATTAACAGTTTCTTACTTAGTTTCGTGACTCGTAATACCCTTACTCTATTTAGTCTCTTCTAGGGTGTGGTAATATAAGCGCCCCAAATTATTGATACAGAAGCTCATGCTGGAAGTAAAAAATCTCACTGCGATTCGTGATGAAAGAGTGTTATTTGAAGCGTTATCTTTCAACATTCAATCGGGGGAACTGGTTCAAATCGAAGGACGAAACGGCACCGGCAAGACAACGCTTTTACGCATTGTGACTGGGCTGGGTGACCGTGATGACGGTGAGATTCACTGGAACGGGGTGAACATCGAAGCGGACCGCGACAGTTATCACCACGATCTTCTGTTTCTTGGCCATCAGACCGGCATCAAACGGGAACTGACGGCATTGGAAAACTTGCGTTTTTATCAATCAATTCATACGACGGGCTGTGACCAAGAGACCTTGTATCAAGCGTTGACTCAGGTGGGCTTGGCCGGACGTGAAGATGTGCCGGTGGGTCAGTTGTCTGCGGGTCAGCAACGCCGAGTTGCGCTCGCCCGTTTGTGGCTCAGTCGGCAAAAACTGTGGATTTTAGATGAGCCGCTCACGGCTATTGACAAGCAAGGGGTGAAAGTATTGGAAGCGCTGTTTCTAAAACATGCGGACCAAGGCGGCATCGTGGTGCTGACCACGCATCAGGACATGTTTGCGGACAACCCAAAACTGCGCAAGATTAAGTTGGGAGACGCTTGATGCTTTCAACCATGAGCACCATCATTCGTCGTGAACTGCTGATTGCGTTTCGTCGTCAGGCCGACATTTTCAACCCGCTGTGGTTTTTCATTATCGTGATCACCCTTTTCCCCCTCAGCATTGGCCCGGATCCGAGTTTATTGTCGCGCATTGCGCCTGGCATTGTCTGGGTGGCAGCGCTTTTGTCGGCATTGCTGTCTTTAGAGCGTCTGTTTCGTGATGACTATCAGGACGGTTCGCTAGAACAAATGATGTTGATGCCCGTGCCGTTACCGGTGGTGGTGATCTCAAAAGTATTGGCGCATTGGCTACTCACGGGTGTGCCACTGATCCTGATTAGTCCTCTGCTGGCGATTTTATTGTCTTTGGACATGAACACTTGGTTGTCGGTGGTGCTGACACTACTACTTGGCACGCCCACATTAAGCTTTATCGGTGCTATTGGTGTTGCCCTGACGGTGGGGTTGCAAAAAGGTGGCGTGCTGCTCAGTTTGCTGGTGCTGCCGCTCTACATCCCCATTTTGATCTTTGCGACTTCGGCGATTGATGCGGCATCGTTAGGCATGGCGTACAACGGGCAATTGGCGATTTTGGCTGCGATGTTTATGGGGGCATTGACCCTAACACCGTTTGCGATTGCTGCAGCGTTGCGCGTAAGTGTCAATTAATTGTGTTCGATCAAGCACGAAAAAATCTGGTTAGATAAATTGCAAACCGAACAATCGAGATTCGGTACTTGAAGTAAAAGTGAGAGTAAACAATGTGGAAATGGCTTCATCCCTATGCCAAACCAGAGTCGGCCTATCGCCTGTGCGGTAAGTTTCTGCCTTGGTTTGCGATTCTAGCTTTGTTGTGTTTATCCGCAGGTACGGTCTGGGGCCTTGCCTACGCGCCATCTGATTATCAACAGGGAGATAGTTTTCGTATAATCTACATCCATGTGCCCGCCGCGATTTGGTCGATGGGGGTGTATATGTCGATGGCTATCGCCGCGTTCATTGGCTTGGTATGGCAAGTCAAATTGTCGGATATGGCGGCGTCAGCCATGGCGCCTATTGGTGCGGTCTACACGTTTATCGCGTTGATTACAGGGGCAGTATGGGGCAAGCCCATGTGGGGCACGTGGTGGGTGTGGGACGCCCGTTTGACTTCCGAGCTCATTCTTCTTTTCCTCTATCTCGGTGTGATTGCCCTTTATCATGCGTTTGACGATCAAAAAACCGCTGCGAAAGCCGCGGGCATTCTGGCGATTGTTGGCGTGATTAACCTACCAATCATTCACTATTCTGTGGAGTGGTGGAACACTCTACATCAGGGCGCAACCATCACTAAATTCGATAAACCTTCGATTTCAAGCGATATGCTGTGGCCGCTGTTACTGAACATTTTCGGTTTTGCCTTCTTCTTTGGCGCACTGACGATGATCCGTTTGCGCAATGAAATCATCAGTAAAGAGAGTCACCGCCCGTGGGTGATTCAATTGGCTAGCACGCGAAGAGGGAAATAAGATGCACTTTGAATCGATGAGCGATTTCTGGGCAATGGGAGGCTACGCGGCGTATGTGTGGAGCTCCTTTGGTATTACTTTCTTATCAATGTTGATTTTGTGGGTGGCGAGTGTTCGCCGCGGTCAAACGCTACTGACTGAAGTCCAGGCTAAGGTAGCGCGTCAGGCACGAATCGATGCAGCAAAAAATATGGAGAACACACTATGAATCCAAGACGCAAGAAGCGCCTCGGTATTGTGCTGGCGATTTTCATCGGCTTAGGTGCCACCATTGGTCTCGTTCTGTACGCACTCAATCAAAACATGGATCTGTTTTATACCCCCACTGAACTGGTGAACGGCAAGAATGGCCAGAAACCGGAAGTCGGTCAGCGTTTGCGCATTGGCGGCATGGTGGAAGTGGGTTCTGTGAAACGTGACCCGAATTCTCTGAAAGTGAGCTTTCTGCTGCATGACACGGGCCCTTCGGTAACCGTGACATACGAAGGCATTCTTCCTGACCTATTCCGTGAAGGGCAGGGCATTGTGGCGCAAGGTGTGCTGAAAGATGCCACCACCGTGGAAGCGTTTGAAGTCTTGGCGAAGCATGATGAAGAGTACATGCCCCCTGAGATTGCAGAGGCGATGGAGAAAAATCATTCACCCATGAGCTATTCACAAGACCAAATGCAAGGAAGTGCGAAATGATTGCGGAAATCGGTCACTTTGCGCTGATTTTGTCGCTGGCACTGGCAGTCTTGCTGAGTGTTTTGCCGCTGGTGGGCGCGTCGAAAAATAACCACGTGTTGATGAATGCGGCGCGTCCGCTGTCGATCGGCATGTTCCTGATGTTGGCACTGTCGTTTGGCATTCTGCTGTGGGCGTTTTACACCAACGACTTCACGCTGCAATACGTTGCCAGTAACTCCAACAGTCAATTACCTTGGTATTATCGCCTGACGGCTGTATGGGGCGCGCACGAAGGCTCCTTGCTGCTTTGGGTGTTGATTCAAGCGGCTTGGACACTTGCGGTGGCGACATTGAGCCGTGGCATGCCGCAAGAGTCCGTGGCGCGCGTGTTGGCCGTGATGGGCTTGATTAGCGTGGGCTTCCTGCTGTTTATCATCGTCACGTCAAACCCATTCACACGTACCTTACCGTACTTCCCGGTTGATGGCCGCGATTTGAACCCATTGCTGCAAGACCCAGGCTTAATCATTCACCCGCCAATGCTCTACATGGGTTATGTGGGTTTCTCGGTGGCATTCTCATTTGCGATTGCGTCGTTGATGACTGGCCGTTTGGACACGGCGTGGGCGCGTTGGTCACGTCCATGGACCACCGCCGCGTGGCTATTTCTGACACTGGGGATCGCATTGGGCTCTTGGTGGGCATACTACGAACTAGGCTGGGGCGGCTGGTGGTTCTGGGATCCGGTCGAAAACGCGTCATTCATGCCTTGGTTGGCGGGCACCGCGTTGATGCACTCGCTGGCGGTGACTGAAAAACGCGGCACCTTCAAAGCGTGGACCGTTCTGCTGGCGATTTCGGCGTTCTCCTTGAGCTTACTGGGCACATTCCTTGTGCGTTCTGGCATTTTGGTGTCTGTTCACGCGTTTGCGTCGGACCCGGCGCGCGGCATGTTCATTCTGGCGTTTTTGGTGTTTGTGATCGGCGGTTCGCTGCTGCTGTTTGCGCTGAAAGGATCGTCTGTGCGTGTGCGTGGCAACTTTGAATTGGTGTCGCGTGAAAACGCGCTGCTGGCAAACAACGTGTTGTTGATTGCTGCGCTGGTCGTCGTGCTGATTGGTACGCTGTTACCCTTGGTGCATAAACAGTTGGGCTTGGGTTCTGTCTCGATTGGCGCCCCCTTCTTTAACACGCTGTTTGCGTGGTTAATGGTGCCGTTTGCTTTCTTGTTGGGGATTGGACCGCTGATCCGTTGGAAGCGCGATAACCTGTCAAAATTGATTAAACCGATGCTGATTTCTGGCGTGATCTCCCTGCTGCTCGGCGCGCTGATTGTGCAACTGACCACCGAACATTTCAGTGCCATGGCCTACATGGGCTGGGTGATGGCGTTGTGGATTGTTTGCCTGCATGGCGTGGAGCTGTATGAGCGTGCCACGCATCGCCATACGTTCTTCGAAGGCATCGGAAAGCTGCAACGCAGTCATTGGTCTATGATGCTGGGCCACATGGGCTTGGCTGTGACCATCATCGGTATTGCGATGGTGCAAAACTACAGCATTGAACGTGACGTACGTTTAGCGCCGGGTGAGCACTTCAAGATGCAGCAGTACGAGTTTTACTTCAAAGGATTACGTGACAAAGATGGCCCGAACTACGACGGCTATATCGCGGATTTTGAAATTACACACCACGGCAAATACCTCAACACCTTGCACGCGGAGAAACGCTTCTATCGCACGGCACGTTCGATGATGACCGAAGCGGCGATTGATCGCGGTTTGACGCGCGATCTCTACATTGCGATGGGAGAGCGCCTCGATGACAACAATGCGTGGGCGGTTCGAATTTACTACAAACCGTTTGTTCGTTGGATTTGGGCTGGCGCACTGTTGATGGCCATTGGTGGCGCGTTGGCGATCAGTGATAAGCGTTACCGTTTCAGAAAAAACGCGCAGCAGGAGGCTTGATTGATGAATAAGAAGATTTTGTTTATTCCGCTGGCGGCGTTTCTGGCGTTAGTTGCAGTGTTTGCCACCCAACTGGTCAAAAACTCCGAAGGGGATGATCCAACCAAACTGGAATCAGTACTGGTCGGTCAGGCCGTGCCGCAGTTTCGCCTAGAAGATTTAGTCGAACCCGGCAAACTTTATGACCAGTCGATTTTCAAAGGCGAACCGCTGCTGTTGAACGTTTGGGCCACTTGGTGTCCGACGTGTTATGCCGAGCACCAATACCTCAATCAATTGGCGGGTAAAGGCGTCAAAATCATTGGTATGAACTACAAAGATCAGCGTGATAAAGCGGTGACATGGCTCAACGATTTGGGGAACCCATACTTGATTAGTCTGTTCGATGGAAACGGTATGCTGGGATTAGATCTCGGGGTTTACGGCGCGCCGGAAACTTTCCTCATCGATGCCAATGGCGTGATTCGTTATCGTCATGTGGGGGACGTCAACCCTCGCAACTGGCAAGACACGCTCGAGCCGCTCTATAACCAATTGTTGCAGGAGGCCAAACAATGAAGCGTTGGATACTCGCTGCGGCTGCCGCGTTGATGGTTTCTTTCACCGCCATGGCCGCCATTGATGTGTACGATTTTGAGTCGCCAGAGCAGGAAACTCAGTTTCAAGAACTCAGCAACACCTTGCGTTGCCCGAAATGTCAGAACAACTCCATTGCGGATTCGAATGCCGAACTGGCTAAAGATTTGCGACACAAAGTGTATGAGATGACCAAAGAAGGCAAATCGAAAAGCGAAATCGTTGATTACATGATTGCGCGTTACGGCAACTTTGTGACTTACAATCCGCCGTTTACGCTCAGTACAGCAATTTTGTGGTTGGCTCCGCTGTCCGTATTGCTGATTGGCTTTGGCGTGATTGTGATTCGTAGTCGTCGCAGTAAAGCGGCAACGGCCAGTACGCCGACCCAATGGGACACCGACAAAGAGGCGCGTTTGAAAGCGTTACTGGATGAAGACAAAGACGGAGATCAGCAATCATGACGTTATTTTGGATCTCAACGCTGATTTTGGTCGCGATTACCTGCGTTTTCGTTGCCATTCCGTTGATTCAGAAAAAAGCCAACAACGACACGGTGCTGCGTGACGAGCTGAATAAAGCGTTCTACAAAGACCGTTTGAATGAGCTCCAAGAAGAGACCGAAGAGGGTTTGGTGGACAATGAACAAGATTTGATCGCAGACCTCAAACAGTCGCTTCTGGATGACATTCCGGCACAAGAACAGGCGAAACAGCAGAGCTCGATTTCAACCATGGGGGTACTCATCCCATCGATCGCGCTGGTGGTTTTGTTGAGTTACGGTCTGTACGCTAAGTTTGGCAACTATACTAAAGTGGAACAGTGGCAACAGGTGAGTGCTAACTTACCGGAACTCACCCGTAAGTTAATGGCGCCGCAAGGTCAGGGGGTCGAGCTGTCGGATCAGGAGATGCAAGATCTAACATTGTCGCTGCGTACCCGCTTGTATTATCAACCCGAAGATTCAACCGGTTGGTTGTTGTTGGGCCGCATTGCGATGGCCAATCGTGACATGCAAACGGCCATTGGTGCCATGAAACATGCGTACGCGCTGGAGCCACAGGATGGCGACATTCAACTTGGCTACGCGCAGGCGCTGATGTTGTCTGATGATGAGATGGACCAAAATCAGGCGCGCGCCATTTTGAAACGTTTGTCTCAGCGCGACTATGTTGACTTGCGTGTCTACTCGCTATTGGCATTTGATGCATTTGAGCGTGCTGATTACCCATCCGCCATCCAATATTGGGGCATGATGCAGCAAATGATCGGTCCGAACGATGGCCGTTATGAGATGCTGACGCGCAGTATTGAGAGCGCCAAACGTAAGATGGGCGAGGTGGTTGTTGACGGTCAATCGGTACCAGTCACCATTTCATTAGCCAGCAACGTGACGTTGCCGAAAAATGCCGTTCTGATCGTCTCGATTCACACGGCGGATGGCGCACCGATGCCTGTAGCAGCCGCGCGTTACCCGCTGAGTAGTTTCCCTCGCACTGTGGTGTTGGATGATACCAACAGTATGATGCAAGGCCGTAAACTGTCGAGTCTGGATGCCTTGATGGTGCGTGTTCGCATCGATACCGATGGCAATGTGTCGACGAAAGACGGCGATTGGTATGGTGAAAGTCAGGCGGTTAAATTAGGTGAATCAGTTGAAGTTGTGATTGATAAACAGTATTAATAACCCTCCAACTGTTTCTTTCAATAAAACCAAAGGCCGATGAATATATCGGCCTTTGTCTATGGATTATAATAATGACGAGCCGCTTAGCACGGATTCTATCTCTTTGTATGATGCTGGTCTTGGTCGGGTGTAGCTCTGCACCAGACGATACAGCCAACGCAGATGCCAGCGTGAATGATCCGCTGGAAGGTTTCAACCGTACCATGTGGTCGCTTAACTACGACTATCTGGATCCTTACCTTGTTCGCCCAGTTTCGCTGGCATACGTCGATTACGTGCCATCGCCAGTACGCCGTGGCATTGCCAACTTTTTGTCCAACCTGGATGAACCCTCCAGCATGGTCAACAACCTTTTGATGGGCAATGGGAGTAAAGCGGTCGATCACTTCAACCGATTTTGGATTAACAGCACGCTCGGTTTACTTGGTTTAATCGACATTGCGTCAGAAGCGGGGATCACCAAACACGATGAGAAAGCATTCAGTGATGCTGCTGGGCATCATGGCGTCGGGAATGGCCCTTACGTGATGGTACCGGGATATGGGCCGTTTACGGTCAGAGAAACCACTGACGTGGTGGACGGTTTGTATGCGCCACTTTCATACCTAAACATTTGGGCGAGCATTGGTAAATGGGCGTTCGAAGGTATGGAAACTCGCGCGGCGTTGGTGCCACAAGAAGCGATGCTGGACAACTCGCCGGACCCTTACGCGCTGACGCGAGAGGTCTACTTGCAGCGTCAGGACTTCAAAGCAGAAATTGAGAAACAAGACTACAACGCTGCCGAGGAAGATTACCTCGACGACTACTTGGAAGAAGGTTTCTAATCCATGCTCGGCTTAACCACGGTTAAGCCGACATCACCCGCCCACTAAAGTACTCATTCGACACAATGTATTCTGTGTTGCGAATCAGTTCATCATTCACGGCTGCCCAATGCTCGTGCTCGTCATTGGCTGAGATGATCGGCACCACGCCTCCGACGCGAATATTAAACGGCGTCAGCTCTTTCGCCCAGCTCTGGGTAAAGCCCGAGACCATCGACGTAGCGTTTTCAATCCCCGGCTTATCTTGTGGAGAGTTGTAAGACAACACATTGACGATCACCCCTTTGGTGGAGCGATGGCGCATGCGTTCCGAGCAAGCTTGACCGAAGGTAAACAGTGACGAGGCCATTAACGCCAGTTTCTGAATGAACAGCTCTGCGGGGCGATCATCCACCACGGAAGGGAGCGGCGCGTTGGGCCAGTTGTTGATCAGAACATCCGGAACACCTTGGTAGCGCCTCTCGATCTCGTCGAGCATACCGTGAATGCTATTGAGCGAATAATCGCTCAGGTGATAGTGTTCCACGTCTTGGGAAATATGCCGACAACGGGTAAAAGTTTCAAGCAGACCTTGCTGGTTGGTATCACACAACACCACCTTTGCCCCTAAACGCGCAAAGTGAATGGCCAGTGTACTGCCTAATATTGAGCTTGCTGAAGTAATCAAAACAAGTGCACTTTCTATATTCATCGTGTGCCTGCCTTCTTGTGTTTATTATGTCATTTCATTATGAAACAGGTCAGCATAGGATGGTTGATTAGCTGTGAGTACGATGTGAATAACTTCAAATAACTTGGTTTGATGGCCAAGGTGGGTATGATTTTTTTGCGCTATTTCACACTCTGGCGAAATCGAAGGTAAACCGTCGCAAATGTCGACAGTGATTATGCCTGTGCACGCAGTTGATCGTGACGCCAAGCCATGTTCAATTGAGGATAAAGATCTGATGGTAGGAGTGTTTTTGGCGTTTTCTGCGCTAAGTGACGACGCTCATGCCCCGACAGGTTTAGGTAAACCTCTTCCGGCAAATCTTGCGTATCTTCAGGGAGATAAGCCAAAACTTCAGGGGTAAGGTAGTGTGACAGTTTGGCGCTCGCCAAGCCACCTTGATGAAACAGGTCAGCTTGTCTGGCTGAAATCTGGTAAGAACTTTGGTCACTGCGCAGCGTCTGAGGTGCTTGCAATTCAAAACGCTGACGCAGCACATCTTCCGTCGTCTCCACCTGCTCGATGGCTTCAACTGGTGTCGTATCGCGTACATCGTTAGAGAACAGCGCCAACATCAAAGAAAAGTCGGCACGACGCCCATGCAAAACCGCCTGGCTGATGCCAGTGCCGATCTGCAGTTCGTTGATCAAGCCTGCTTTATCTAAAGTATGTACGTGCATGATGTTCTCCGTTTGATGCCCTTGTAACGGCCAACAAGCCTAAAACTTTAGGGATTTCCCGGAGAAAAATGACAAAAAAGCCTGCAAAAATGCAGGCTTAGTCATATCGAACGTTCTCGGTTAGCTAGCGTACAATAAGCCCGAGCAAAATACCGACCGCACCAAAATCAGCATCACTGAATGTCGTGTTAGCAAATCCTAGATCGCCGAGAACTGGCATTAAAAAGACGGGTAGGAAGGTAATCAATAATCCCTGAGCGAATGCTCCAAGGATGGCACCTCTGCGCCCACCGGTTGCATTCCCAAATACACCCGCAGCTGCCCCGACGAAGAAATGCGGAACGACACCAGGAATAATGACCGTGAGTCCCATCAAATAAAGTAGGAGCATGCCCACGAGGCCAGCAGAGAAGCTAGACAGAAATCCAACCAGTACAGCATTTGGCGCGTAAGGGAATACGACAGGACAATCGAGCGCAGGTTTAGCATTAGGAACCAATTTGTCTGAAATGCCTTTGAAAGCCGGCACGATTTCTGCGATGACCATGCGAACACCTTGCAAAATGACGTACACACCACCAGCAAAGGTAATGGATTGCATCAGAGCAAACATGAACCAATGCTTACCACCACTCACTTCTCGGACAAAATCACCACCTGCAAATATACAGGTCACCATGAAAATAATGCCCATTGTAAAAGAGATCGCTACGGGTGTGTCACGCAGAAACAGCAGACTTTTGGGAACATTCATTTCTTCCGTAGAGTGAGCTTTATTCCCCAATTTGCTGCCAATAAAGCCAGCAAGCACATAAGAGAGCGTCGAAAAGTGACCGATTGCGACGTCATCGGAGCCTGTGACCTGCTTCATGTATCGATGAGCGATCGCTGGGAAAAAAACCATCACCGATCCGACAACGATTGAGCCAAGGGCAATTAACGAAACGCCGCTCATGCCACTCGAAGATAGAATGGCAGCTACCATCATTGACATAAATAATGTGTGATGGCCGGTTAGAAAGATAAACTTCCAAGGTGTGAAACGAGCAATCAGAATATTGACTAACATAGCGAAGAACATAATCATTGCCATTTCTTTGCCAAATGCTTCTTGTGCAATAGAAACGATAGCTTCGTTATTGGGGACGACACCGGTGATCCCAAATGCGTGTTGAAAGATGGTCGCAAAATCACCAAGTGAGCCGACAACCAAGCCAGCCCCAGCCCCTAGAATCACAAAGCCGAGAATAGTTTTTACCGTGCCTTTGATGCACTCTGTGACTGGCTTTTTCTGTGCAATCAATCCGATTAAAGCGATTAATCCCACCAGAACCGCAGGTTCTGACAGCACATCGTTCATTAGAAAACTGAAAAATTCCATGTTGCCACCTTAGAGCGCGTTTAGCGTTTGTAACGCCGCGGACAAACGTTCTTTCATGGCAATTTTGTCGATCATATTGTCTAACGCCACGATAGTCGGAGTGACTGCGAGCGCTCGCAATTGTTCTGCAATATCATTGGTTGCAACAAAAATATTACACTCAACGCCTTTTGCTGAGCCAAGATCGATATGATCCACTTCAGCTTGGATACCAAGATCATTGATAATGTTCTTGATGCTCATTTCCATCATCAGACTCGTTCCGAGACCATGACCGCAGACAACCATAATTTTCATCATTTATACCTTTTGTTTTTCGTAGAGGGTGCAGGAGGTGTATTTAGTAATGCCCAATGATATCGAGGACATCATCTATTGTTTGTGCGTTGCAGAGGCGCTGTACATCTTCGTCGTTCATAAAGAGCTCCGCCAGCTGAGCAATGGCTTGGACATGGCTATTGCTATCTGTTGCGGCAAGAGTGACCAAAAGTTTTACGGGGTCATTTCCCTCTGAGTCGAAGTTGACCCCGTTCTGTATGATAGTCACGCCCAAAGCGAGACGATTTACACCGTCCTCTGGTCTAGCGTGAGGCATCGCTATACCTGGGCCGACAACGTAATAGGGGCCAAGGTTTTCATGGGAATGATAAATCGCATCTACATAACTGGTGTTAATTGCACCATTCTCTATGAGTGCTTGGCAGGATTTTTGGATGGCATCTTTCCAATCCTCTGCGTCACGATGTAATCGTATTACGTCGGCAGTAATCAGTTCATTTAGCATGAAATTATTCACTTAGTGATGGTTATATGGCTGTTACTTTATCGATCAAATTGTCAAAAAAAATAGGAGTTGGTCACAAATGGTAGCGCTATCAGATAGCGCTACCATAATTTGTGATAGCGCTATCAAATTGATGTACCAATGCGATTTGTAATGGCCTTGATCAACATCTGATACGCTAAAATAAAGTCTGCTAAATCGCTGTGATAAGATGTCGTAGCAAACAAAAAAGAATGATAAAGAGACAATGAGCGAACCTCGTAAAAGACGAAGTACTGGGCAAGTAACACTGACGGATGTGGCCAAACAAGCTGGTGTTGGCACTATGACTGTGTCACGGGCTCTTCGTACACCAGAACTGGTTTCAGACAAGTTAAGAGACAAAATTCAAAAAGTAATTGAGGATCTTGGTTATATTCCCAATAAAGCCGCTGGTGCTTTAGCCTCCGCACAAAGTTACTCTATTGCACTAATTTTACCGTCTCTATTGGATAAATCCTGTGCGCTATTTTTACCCAGTTTTCAGCAGACGCTGAACAAAGCGGGCTATCAGTTAATTTTGGGGTACAGTGACTATTCTTCTGAACAAGAAGAAAACCTACTCTCTACTTTTCTCGAAAGCCGTCCGGCCGGGGTCGTTCTATTTGGCCGAGAACATAGCGATCGTACACATCAGTTATTGTCTACTGCCAATATGCCTGTATTGGAGTTCGCAGAGTTGAACAAAGATGCGAGGTATCTGAATATTGGAGTGGATCATTTCGATGTCGCGAAAGAAGCTACGCGTCACCTGCTCGATCAAGGATGTAAAAATGTTGGTTTTATCGGTGCTCGTGGTAATCACGCGACGCTGCAACGTAAATTACATGGTTGGCAGAGTGCGATGATTGAGCATTACCTGACGCCCGATCATTTTCTGACTACTCATGAGGCACCATCATCACAATTAGGTGCAGAAGGGCTTGCGAAGTTGTTGCTTCGAGACGCTTCGTTAGATGCGTTGGTGTGTACTCATGAAGAGATCGCAATTGGGGCTCTATTTGAATGCCATCGACGCGTGCTGAAAGTGCCGACAGATATCGCTATTGTTTGCCTTGAAGGTTCCTCGATGGCTGAATATGCCTATCCAAGCCTAACTTGCGCAGAGATTGACTACGAGCGGATGGGATTGAAAGCTGCTGAAAAGCTGATTCATGCGATAAAAGGCGAGCGTGTTACTGCCATCTCAGACATTGGTTACAAGCTCAAACGCCGGTCAAGCAGTGCGATACATTGAAAGGACAAAAAAGCCTGCAAAAATGCAGGCTTAGTCTCAATTGCTTTTTATCCTATACAGGATTATTTAGCTAGGTTCGCTGCAACGAATTCCCAGTTAACCAGAGCCCAGAAACCGTTCATGTAATCTGGACGTACGTTACGGTAATCGATGTAGTACGCGTGTTCCCACAGGTCAACAGTCAGCAGTGGTGTTACGCCTTCTTCAGTCAGAGGCGTCGCTGCGTTAGAAGTGTTCGTGATAGCCAAAGAGCCATCTGCTTTCTTCACAAGCCAAGTCCAAGATGAACCGAAGTTGTTGATTGCTGAATCAGTGAATTTAGCTTTGAACTCTTCGAAAGAACCGAATGCTGCGTTGATTGCATCCGCTACTGCGCCAGTTGGTTCGCCGCCGCCATTTGGAGACAGACAGTGCCAGTAGAACGTGTGGTTCCAGATTTGCGCTGCGTTGTTGAATACACCGCCAGTTGAAGTCTTGATGATCTCTTCCAGAGTTTTACCTTCAAACTCAGTACCTGGGATCAGACCGTTCAGCTTAACAACGTAAGTGTTGTGGTGCTTACCGTGGTGG
>NZ_ACZP01000013.1 GCF_000176175.1 Vibrio furnissii CIP 102972 | reverse complement strand
AGAGCCAGAGCCAGCAGAAGATGAAATGCAGGTGATTGTGCTCAATGTGCACTGCGCTGGCAATGAGCCGTTTGTGGGCACGAAGTTATTTGATAGCTTGCAACAAAACGGCTTGCTGTACGGTGAAATGGATATCTTCCATCGTCATTCGGATCTATCGGGCACTGGCAAAGTGTTGTTCAGTGTGGCGAATATGATGCATCCGGGGACGTTAAAGCACGACGATCCGGCAGACTTCACCACCAAAGGCATTTCTTTCTTTATGACTTTGCCATGTTTCGGTGAACCCGATCAGAACTTCAAGATGATGCTCAGAACCGCTCAGCAAGTGGCTGACGATTTAGGGGCCAATGTGCTGGATGATGCACGTAACTTGATGACGCCTGATCGCCTTGCGGCATACCGAAAGCAGATCACCGATTTTCGCGCCAAAAAAGCACACGCGTAATAAAATTGATTTAACAAAGGCTCCATGTCGGAGCCTTTTTTCTTGATTCGAGAGATACACCAACCATGCAAAACGTAGAGCAACGATTAACCGAACTCAAAGATACACTGCATTACCATGCGATACGTTACTACGTCGAAGACGACCCCACGATTCCTGATGCGGAATATGACCGTTTGATGCGTGAATTACTGGACTTAGAAGCGCAACATCCAGAGCTGGTGACGCCGGACTCACCAAGCCAGCGCGTCGGCGGTGCACCGCTGGCCGGTTTCGAACAAGTGACGCATGAAATCCCCATGTTGTCCCTGGACAACGCGTTTGATGATGATGAATTGAACAGCTTCCATCGCCGCATGGGCGATCGCGTTTTGGCGGCGAAAACGGCTAAGTTTTGCTGTGAGCCGAAATTGGATGGTCTCGCGGTCAGCTTACTGTATGTGGATGGTGTCCTTGTGCAGGCGGCAACACGTGGCGATGGCACCACGGGTGAAAATATTACTGAGAACGTGCGTACCATCAAATCGATTCCGTTGCGGTTGCAAGGTACCGGTTGGCCGACGCGTATTGAAGTGCGTGGTGAAGTTTTCATGCCCAAAGCTGGGTTTGAGAAAATGAATGCGGAAGCGCTCAAAAAAGGCGAAAAAGTGTTTGTGAACCCACGAAATGCCGCGGCAGGCAGCCTGCGCCAGTTGGATTCTCGTATCACTGCGAAACGCCCGTTAGCTTTCTATGCCTACAGCGTGGGGGTGATTCAAGGCGGCACGCTGGTCGATAGCCATTATGAGCGTTTCTTACAGCTGAAAGGCTGGGGGCTTCCGATGAGTCCAGAGACAAAACGCGTTGAATCTCTAGACGAGGTAAAAGCGTATTACCAAGACATCATGACGCGTCGCAGCGAACTGCCGTATGAAATTGATGGCGTGGTGATCAAAGTGGATGACATTGCGCTGCAGGAACAACTGGGCTTTGTGGCGCGTGCGCCGCGTTGGGCAATCGCTTACAAATTCCCCGCACAAGAAGAGATGACGGTGCTCAACGATGTGGAATTTCAGGTGGGTCGTACTGGCGCCATCACGCCGGTGGCCAAACTCGAACCCGTGTTTGTTGGTGGGGTCACCGTCAGCAATGCGACACTGCACAATGCGGATGAAATTGAGCGTTTAGGCGTAAAAATCGGTGATACGGTGGTGATCCGCCGTGCTGGTGATGTCATTCCGCAGATCGTTTCTGTCGTTAATGAACTGCGCCCGGAGACCGCGCGTGAGATTCTTTTCCCAGCACAGTGCCCAGTTTGCCAATCGGATGTTGAACGGGTCGAAGGCGAAGCTGTCGCGCGTTGTAGTGGCGGATTGGTGTGTCAGGCGCAGCGCAAAGAAGCCCTGAAGCATTTTGTTTCTCGAAAAGCCCTGGATGTAGATGGGTTGGGAGACAAAGTGATTGAACAACTGGTGGACAAAGAGATGGTGTCGACGCCGGCGGATTTGTTCCGATTACGTGCTGGTGAGCTGACTATTCTGGAGCGTATGGGGCCGAAATCGGCGCAGAATATTGTTAATGCGTTAAACACTGCAAAAGCCACCACATTGCCGCGATTCTTATATTCTTTGGGGATTCGTGAGGTTGGGGAAGCCACGGCGATGAACTTAGCACACCATTTTCTAACGCTGGATGCCATTCGCGAAGCGACGATTGAACAACTGATAGAAGTGCCAGACGTGGGCACCATCGTGGCCAGTCATGTTCATGCTTTTTTTACGCAAGAACGGAACCAAAAAGTTGTCGAAGAGCTGATCGCTCTGGGAATTCACTGGCAGGCGATTGCGCCTAAAACAGACGATGAACCACAACCACTGGCGGGGAAAGTCGTGGTGTTGACCGGAACGTTGTCTCAGCTTTCACGGAGTGATGCGAAGGCTGCGTTACAAGCACTGGGTGCCAAAGTGACTGGCAGCGTTTCCAAAAATACGGACATTTTGTTTGCGGGGGAAGCTGCTGGCTCGAAACTCGCTAAAGCGCAAGAGCTGGGGATTGAAATTCGCGACGAACAAGATTTGATCGCGATGATCCGCTGAACAATTTTACATCATTATATGAACCCCAGGTCGTGAGGCTTGGGGTTTTTTATTAAGGAGAAATAACTAATCTATATCGAATGAATTTGATTCATTTTTCCTACACCTGAATGCAGCAATCTCTCGTCTTGTCATCTTCATTGTCGCATCAATGCGACGCACTTCAATAAAATTAACTTTTCTAAAAATTTAAGCCATTGATTTAACTTGATTTGTTTTCATTCGTAAAAATAAAAATAAGATTTAGATCTTGATCACTTACTGGAGCAAAGTTTGTCGTGGCTCATATTTTTTTAGTCGAAAATTAAGTTCTCGTTGATGTTTTACTCGGTGAAGTTAGTCTTATCACCATGGATACACCCAGTGTATGCAGATACTTGAGAGACTCGGATTGAGACTCTGGTAAGGAAATTTGACTTCCCCTCGGCGGCCAACTTTGGGGGAGAAAATGACAAAACAGCTATATCTATTTTTTAGGAGTTTTCCATGGACAAAATGTTTAAACGCACTGTAATCGGTGCGGCAGTTGCTCTTGCTTCTACTGGTCTGATGGCTAAAGAAGTTGGTGTGAACTCTGACTTTAACGTTGATGTTTACGGTGTGGCAGCAATGTCGGTTGTGAACTACAACACAACAGACAATCGTGATGATAGTTCAGGTTATGTGTTAGAAAACGAATCTCGTATCGGTTTCCGTGCACACAAAGAGATGTTTGAAAACTTTACAGTAACCATGCAGATCGAATCTGGTTATGTTGATAGTACTGACTGGGGCCACGGCGGCGTATCTGGCGGTGTGCTAGGTTTCCGTGATACTTACATCGGCGCTTCAGGCGATTGGGGTAACGTTCGTGTTGGTCGTGTTCTGACTCCTTTATACGAAATCGTTGACTGGCCTTTCTCTAACCCAGGTCTGGGTGCAGCCTTTGACTGGGGCGGTATCAACGCTCACTACGATCGTCAATCAAACCAAATTCGCTACGATTCACCTAAATTTGGTGGCTTCTCATTTGCGGCATCGGTTGGTCGTGATGACAATGACAACGGCGGCGGTGCAGCAACTCGTGATGCAAACTTCTTTGGTGCCAATGCTCGTTACAGCTTCGAAAAAATCACGCTTTTGGGTGCAGTTGAATCCGGTACGCGTGTGGTTGCAGAGACAGGTGGTGACTGGGAACTTGATAATACAGGGACTGCCGTTCAAAACCCAGTTGTTGCCGGTTACGATGACGACACCTTTGCTTACCTAGTTGGTTTTGAAGCGAGCCTACCTGCAGGCTTTGGTCTGGCAGCGGCATTTAAAGGTGAAGAACTAGACAACGGCATTCGTAAGCACAAGCAAGATTCATTCTCTATCGTGGGTCAATACTGGAATGGTCCTCTTGGGATCAAAATCGGTTATGCCGCGAACCTAGATTCTAAAATCGATGGCGTAAAACAGGATGATGCAAACAACATTCTGTCTGGTCAGGTGATGGGTGTGATTAACGGTTTCGTTCCTTACGTACGTGTTGCCGCTCGCTCTGACTTCACTTCAGACAAAGACACTGATATCGTGACTCGCGTAGGTCTAGAGTACGGTTTCTAATTCGTATTTTGTCTCACACTGATAAAACGCTGGCTCATGCCAGCGTTTTCATCACAAAAATTTTAATTCAGTGCTGACTAAACATAAGGTTGTAGATAATTATGCGTAAATTATTACTTGTCGCTGCTCCATTCATTCTTTCGGCCTGTTCAGCTTTGGATTCCAGCAGCAATTTTGATGATGTCGTTGATTCGGTGAATCAGCGATACAATTTTGTTCAGGTTAAAAGTAAATCATACACACCAGCGACACAGGCGATTAAAGGACCGGATGTGGTTCAGGCGTCGGTCGCTATCGTGGCAAATTACCCACGTCTTGAGCAAAAGGCGCCTGAGACGTTTGTTTATGTCGAAGTCACGACGTTTGAATCATACGATGAATACGCGTCCGTATTGTTCAATGGCCAAACGCAAAAGCTGCGCGTGGACCAACCTTCCAAAAGTATGTGCTCTGAGCACTGCGTGGTGACGCAATATATCAGCTTCCCTATTTCCAATGATGATCTTGCAACCAGCGCTGATCTGCAATTCGAACTGCGCTCAGGCGCCTCTCGCGTCGTGACGGGTTTTACGATCGCGTCTGGATATGTGAATGCCGTGCAGCGTGAAGCACAGCTGCAAGGCTCGTTAAACCAAGTGGCGCCACAAGCTAGCGTGCAAGTCGCTACACCTGCCCCTGTGGTCGTGGCAGCACCAGTCAGCAAGCCAGAAGAAATGGTGCAATACTGGTTCAATGAAGGCTCCGATGCAGAACGCAAGCAGTTTGCCGACTGGGCGTTTAGCAACCGTGCTGAAGTGAAGCAAGCCATGAATAGCGAAAGCAAAGCGTTGGAGATGATGGCTTATTGGTACGAAAAAGCGGATAAAACCCAGAAAGCGGGTATTTTGTCTTGGTTGATCAGTCAAGAATAATTGCCAACGAAGTCAAGAAGAGGCATGGTGTTGACCATGCCTTTTTTATTGTCGAGAGAAAGCAATGATGAACATTAGTGAAGTGGCCAAACGCACTGGATTGACAGCGAAATCGGTCCGTCTTTATGAAGAGAAGGGATTGATACAACCGCCGCTGCGTTCAGAGAATGGTTACCGCAACTATGGTCAGAGTCATGTCGATGATTTGTTATTGATTGCTCGCTGCAAGCGTGTTGGTTTTACGCTCGATGAGTGCAAAGCGATGTTGGCATTGGCCAATGATCCGGAGCGCAGTAGCTCGGCAGTCAAAGAGCGAGCGCAGGTGAAATTGAAGCAAGTGACACTCAAATTGCAGGAATTAACGCTGATTAAAGAGCAACTGGAAGCGTGGATTCGAGAATGCCCTGGTGATGAAAATAGTGAATGTCCGATCATTGATGATTTGAAAGGGCACTGTTGCCACCATTCATGACAAAAGGCCCAGCGGGCCTTTTGTTTTTTGCGTGTTGACTCGTCTCTGTACAACGTCGAGCATTGGTGCTTCTATTTCGGTTCGACCTTAAGAATCGTGCCATCCACATCGACCACCACCACACGCTGGCCGGCTTCAAGGGCCTGTTCACATTCAGCAATCCACGTGGTATCGCCCAATGGCAGGCGAAATTGACCGGCTGGCACAGCATCGGAGACGGTTGCACTTTGACCGATCAGTTGCTTTTGCTTTTGATTTAAGTTTCGCTGCGCATCTCCTTGTGTATCGCGGCTGAGTTGACGGCGCCACCAAAGCCAAGTGGTGATCAGCGAGAATGCGGCAAACGCCGACCATTGCAGCTGCCAACTGATCGGAATCCAAATTAAAAGTGCACTCACCAGCAGGGCGGAAAGCCCAAGCCATAAGCAGTAACCTGCCGTGCCCAGTAGCTCTGCGGCAAGTAGTACGAGCCCCAGCGCGAGCCAATGCCAGTGGTTTAATGCCAATATCCAGTCGATCAATGGTCCACCTTCTTCGTGTTGGTTTGTTTAAACATTTCTGCAATCCCGGCAACCGATCCCATTAATCCGGTGGCTTCTAACGGGAGCATGATGATTTTTCCATTTTCTGCCTGCCCGATGGACTTCAACGCATCGGTGTAACCTTGAGCAATAAAGTAATTCACGGCTTGCATGTCACCTTTGGCGATGGCATTGGACACCATCTCTGTCGCCTTGGCTTCCGCTTCGGCGGCACGTTCGCGCGCTTCAGCTTGCAAAATTGCGGCTTGTTTTTCACCTTCAGCACGCAGGATTTCTGACTGCTTTTGTCCCTCGGCACGGAGAATTTCTGCTTGGCGAACCCCTTCTGCGGCCAAGATTGAGGCGCGTTTTTCACGTTCGGCTTTCATTTGGGCATTCATGGCGGAGGTGAGGTCTGCGGGGGGCTGTACATCTTTGATTTCAATCCGAGTGACTTTGACTCCCCAAGGGTTGGTCGCTTGGTCGACAATCGATAGAAGCTTGGTATTGATCATGTCACGCTGGCTGAGCATCTCATCAAGCTCCATGGACCCCAAAACGGTCCGCATGTTGGTCAAGGTCAGATTACGAATGGCGTTTTCCAAATCGTTCACTTCATATGCGGCTTTGGCGGCATCAATCACTTGCACAAAACAGACTGCATCGATGACCACATTGGCATTGTCTTTACTGATGACTTCTTGAGCGGGAATGTCGAGGACACGTTCCATCATGTTGATCTTTTTACCGACGCGATCGATAAACGGCATGATGACATTCAGGCCCGGCTTGAGTGAGTGGGTGTAGCGTCCAAATCGCTCCACGGTCCAGTTGTTTCCTTGGGGGACGGTCTTCACGGCGGAGGCGATGAACGCGATCACCACGAAGACAAAAATACCGATTGCGACGAATGAATCTACGGCCATGACGTTTCCTTTCTGAGTGTTGATGAATGGCTAAAGTGTGAATGATAACCGCAAGACTCACAACGTATTGTGATGAATGATTGGAGTTGTCGCAAAAAATAAGGCAGGAAATACCTGCCTTAAGAATATGATGTTTAAGATAAATTTATCAGTAGAGGAGTGAATACAATTGGCGGCGGTAGCGGCTCGCGATGCTGTTGCCTTGGCCAAGCGCATTGAGAATATCCATGAAGATTTTTTTCATGTCGCCATCGAGTGTATTCAGGTCGCGTTTAAGGAACGACCACAGCAGCTCCAGTGCTTCTTCATCGCGCTGGACTTGATGATATTGTGTGGCGAGTTCCACTGCCACTTTCGCGTCACTGCCGTTTTGGGCAAATGCGGTTTCTAAGGCTTGAATTTCAGGGCTGTCGGCCGCTTGTTCATGCAGTTCCAGTTTCGCCATCAGGCTCTTGTAGTAGCTATCTTGGTATTCCAGTGGAATAGCAGACAGTTCCACTTTGGCGGCATCAAACTGCTGTGTGGCAAGGAAGCAATCGGCCAGCGCCAGTTTGGCGTCCCCTTTTCGTTTCCACTCCTCACTGAGCGATAACAGCAGCGGCAAGGCTTCTGCGTGTTGCTGGTTTTGAACCAGCAGTAAGGCGTGTTGCAATGTGCGCTCATCTTGACTGGGCAAATGACGATCCAGCATGGCCTGAATGGCAGCAATGGGTTGTGGGCCGCCCAAACCGTCGACCGGCTGACCGTTGATGAACAGGGCGATGGTGGGCAGTGCTTGAATACCAAATTGACCCGCAATGGCTTGTTCTTCTTGGCAATTCAATTGTGCCAACTGAAACGCCCCCTCATATTGCTGAGTGAGTTGTTGCAGTGCTGGGATCATTTGAGCACTTTCTTCACTCATGGGAGCCCAGAAATAGAACAGGATCGGTGTGGAGGCCGAACGTTCAAGAACTTCGCGAAAGTTGTGTTGGGTGACGTCAGTCATATGAGGTGATTGCATGATGATTCCTTTTACGCTTGCGCTTTTCCTCATAAATGGGGGCATGATTTCAAAACACAAGGCGTGGACGCCCGTCAAAGCCAGAAAACCCAAAAGCCGCCTAGTGGCGGCTTTTGAGTGCTCCGAAGAGCCAGCAAGCAAAGATGCTATAAAAGGATCAAGAGCGTCAGCGTTACGCTAACACTGAGCCAATTCCATTGGTTTAATGTCATAACGGTGGTACCCAATGCAATGCCAAAGTCGTTTGTCGTGAATGGTTTCACTGTGAGTTGAAGCATGGCATCGAATTGTTACGCATTAATGACAAAATTATAAATTTATGCTGCTTTGTTGAGCAGTTTGTCCAAGGTTCGACCCGGAAGGAGCCGCTTGAGCACCGCAAACACTTTGGTCGGCGTTGTGACGCGATAGCGTAGTCGAGGCCGTGGCGATTCCAGTGCATGCAGCAGGGGAGCGAGGCAGGCTTCTGCCGGTAACACAAATGCGTTACCGGATTTCTCGTTGCCCAATCGCGCCAATTGCGCGCGATACTGCGCACTATGCACGGAGTGTTCAATGGGGATCCAGCGCTGAAATGCAGCCAGTGCATTGGCGCGAAATCGTGTTTCGATGGGGCCGGGTTCAATCAAACTGATGTGTATGCCGCTGTCTTTGAGTTCGAGGCGCACGGTGTCCGTCCAACCTTCAAGCGCGAACTTGGAGGCATTATACGCACCGCGGTATTTCATGGCGGCAAACCCTAGGATGGAACTGTTTTGGATGATGCGACCATGACCTTGCTGGCGAAAATGCGGCAAGAGGGCGGTTGTTAAGGTGTGCCAGCCAAAGAAGTTGGTTTCAAACTGCGCACGTAACGCATCGGTGGGTAAATCTTCCAAGGCGCCAGGTTGCCCATAAGCGCCATTATTGAATACGGCGTAGAGTTGATGATGAGAGAGTTCTAGTGCCTGTTGAACGCCTTCACGAATGCTGTGTTCATCGTTTAAATCGAGTTGAATGCACGTCAGCCCTTGCGCTTGAAGGCGAGCAACGTCTTCTGCTTTGCGGCAAGAGGCGATGACCTGATAGCCACGTTGGTGCAGCTTGGTGGCCGCCATATAACCAATGCCGGAAGAGCAGCCGGTGATCAAAATTGAGTGCGTCATCATATATCCAAGTGAACAGCGTTAAGCCTGATGTTGTAGTAAGTGCCGGAGGGCGGGTTCGATGCGTGAATAGGAGAATTGAAAACCCAATTCGGTCAGCTTTTTGGGTTTGGCGCGCATGCTGTCAAACAGCAGTTCACTGGCTTCCCCCATCAATAGCGTGATGGCCCACTTCGGCGTGGTCAATAGGTGTGGTTTTTTGAGCGTTGCCGCTAAGCTGCGGCTGAAAACTCGATTGGTCACGGGGTGCGGCGCACACAGATTAAATGGCCCTTGCGCATGTTCCGTTTCCAACACATAGACAATGCCTTTCACCATGTCGTTCATGTGTATCCAAGGCATGTATTGATCGCCGGTTCCGATTGGCCCCCCCAAACCCAGGCGGTAGGGCGGTAACATCTTTTTCAATGCGCCACCTTCTGGCGCAAGTACCACCCCTGTACGCAATAAGCACACGCGCGTGCGATCGGATTGGGCTCGCAGGGCGATTTGCTCCCAAGTTTCACAGACGTGATGAGAAAATCGGCTCGATTTCACCTGCAAGCTTTCATCAAATGGGTGGTCTTGCTGATCGCCGTAATAACCGACCGCGGAACCGCTGATCAACACGTGAGGCGGTTCAGTGCTGGCGTGAATCAGTTCTACCAGTCGTTCGGTGAGGATCCAGCGGCTATCGCAGATGCGTTGCTTTTGACGTGACGTCCAGCGTTTGTCGGCAATGGGTTCGCCCGCCAAGTTAATCACCGCATCATAAGGGTTGAGATCATGCAGATCATCCAGCGTGTCGATAAACGCCAACTTCTCATTGTGCACATGTGCCAGCGTTGCCTTGGCTTGAGCGCGATTGCGAGTCAAGACGACCAAATCATGCGTCATCAGTAACTTGATCAGCTCACGCCCGATAAAGCCAGTTCCACCCGTGATCAATATTTTCATGCCGCCTCCTTACTTGGCTTAAGTATAGCCGCCGTGGTCTGCCGTTCAGCTTAAGGGAATCTACGACAACTGCCAACATTCTGTTTTTTAACCTTTGATGACTTTTTGCCCACCTCGTAAACCACGTCACATCACGCCTGATTATCCTTTGCCATGATAAGTGTAAGGAAATGTATCGGAGCAACTATGGCCGGAGCGTTGGCGTTACTCAAAGCGATGTTGAACAGTTTGCGCGATTTGATGCCGATCGTGTTGGTCATTGCATTCTTTCAGCTGTGTGTTCTGCAAGAACCTTTGCCCCATCTGCTGAATGTGTTGAGCGGATTAGTGCTGGTGGTCTTGGGGTTGACGTTTTTTATTTTTGGTTTGGAAATGGGCCTGTTCCCGATTGGGGAATCCATGGCGCAGGCGTTTGCTCGCAAAGGCAGCCTGTTTTGGTTGTTGGTGTTTGCGTTTTGCCTCGGCTTTGGAACCACCATTGCCGAGCCTGCACTCACTGCTGTGGCAGAGGAAGCGGCCAATGTGGCGGCACAAGGCGGCATGATTGCCGATTCCCTCAATGCTCGGCACGATTATGCGCAGGGGTTACGCCTGACGGTGGCGTTGTCGGTCGGGTTCGCGATTGTCATTGGCGTGCTGCGCATTCTGCGCGGCTGGCCAATGCATTACATGATCGCGTTTGGGTACGTGGGCGTTGTGATCCTGACGGCGTTTGCGCCAGCTTCGATTATTGGCATCGCTTACGATTCGGGGGGCGTCACAACATCCACCATCACTGTGCCATTGGTCACGGCCTTGGGGGTGGGGTTAGCCTCGTCGATTAAAGGGCGCAATCCGATGTTGGATGGATTTGGCTTGATCGCCTTTGCTTCGTTGTTACCGATGATGTTTGTCATGGTCTTTGGCATGGTGGTGGCATGATCAGCAGCGTTGATTTTTTCAATACCCTCGTGTCGACGGTTCTGGATGTGTTTCCGATCGCAGTCATCATCTTCGGTTTTCAGTTCGCGGTATTGCGAAAACCGCTGACGCATCCGGTCAAGATCGTGATGGGGTTCGGGTATGTGATTCTGGGTTTATCGCTGTTTCTACTTGGATTGGAATTGGCGCTGTTTCCGCTGGGGAAAACCATGGCGCGTCAATTGACGGATCCGCAATTTTTAGCGGAATTTCGTTTGAGCATCGGCCAAAGCCTCGAATGGATAGATTATTACTGGGTCTACTTGTTCGCGTTTCTGATCGGATTTAGCACCACGGTGGCAGAACCCTCCTTGATTGCGGTGGCGATCAAAGCCAATCAGGTGTCGGGGGGAAGCATTAGCGTGCATGGTCTGCGCATTGCGGTCGCCTTGGGCGTGGCTTGTGGCATCGCGCTGGGCAGTTACCGCATTGTGGTGGGTGACCCGATTCATTACTACATCATTGCCGGGTACGTGGTGGTGGTGATTCAAACATTTTACACCCCAAAATTCATTGTGCCGCTAGCCTATGATTCCGGCGGCGTAACCACGTCCACCGTGACGGTGCCCATCGTTGCAGCGCTAGGGCTGGGGCTGGCCTCGACGGTACCGGGACGAAATCCGATGATCGATGGCTTTGGCTTAATTGCCTTTGCCAGCTTGTTTCCCATGATGTCGGTCATGGGGTATGCACAAATCACTCACTGGCTGACTCAAAAAGCCAATCTGAAGGAGCAAGATGATGAGGTTTAAACTGATACTCGCGTTTGTGGAAGACAGCAAAACCGATCTCGTACTCGATGCCGCTCGTGATGCCGGGGCGACGGGCGCGACCGTGATCAACAATGCTCGTGGGGAAGGGTTGAATAAAAAACGCACGTTTTTCGGCTTGACACTCGATGTGCAAAAAGACGTGGTGTTGCTGATGGTGGAAGAGCATTTGTCTCGACATATTTTAGAAACCATTTGTGAGGTGGGTGAATTTGATCAGGAATCCGGGCAGGGGATTGCGATTCAGATAGATATTGAAGATGCGGTGGGCGTGGCTCATCAAGTGGCGACGTTAACCAAAGTGGTGGAGGACAATCTATGAACCGAGATGACAAAATCCACGTGCGCGATGTAATGGCCAACACTTACGTCATGGTCGATGGGTTAACCACGGTGCATGAAGGCATTTGCTTGGCGAAAAAACACGACGTTAAAGCTTTGATTGTGAACAAACGGCACGAGGACGATGAATTTGGCATCGTCCTCATGAATGACATCGCTAAAAAAGTACTGGCCAAGAACCGGTCGCCCAAACGCACCAACATCTACGAGATCATGACCAAGCCTGCGTTAACCGTGTCGCCGGAGATGAATGTCAAATACTGTGCCCGCCTGTTTGAGCGTTTTGGCATCAGCCGCGCTCCGGTCATTGAAGCGGGCAACGTGATTGGCATGGTGAGCTACAACAACATCGTGATTAACGGCATGGCAAGAGATGACGATTAACCGCAGAAACCGTACAATCTGAGGGTTTAATTCAAGAGGTGTGCAATGGAATTATTTTTTGCTTCAGATTTACACGGTTCACTGCCAGCCACCGAACGCGTTTTGCAGGCGTATCAGCAATCGGGTGCTGAGACGCTGGTGTTACTTGGTGACATCTTGAATCATGGGCCGAGAAACCCGATTCCTGAAGGGTACAATCCGCCGGCGGTTGCGGCGCGACTCAATGAATTCGCCGATCGCATCATTGCGGTGCGAGGCAACTGTGACAGTGAAGTGGATCAGATGTTGTTGTCGTTTCCGATGATGGCTGATTACGCTTGGGTGTTACTGGAATCCGGCCAACGCATGTTTCTGACGCATGGGCATCTGTATCATCAAAATCAGCAACCACCGCTGCGTGAAGGGGATGTGTTGGTCCATGGGCATACGCATATTCCGGTGGCGGAAAAACACACGCATAATTATCTATTTAATCCGGGCTCTGTGACGTTCCCGCGTGATGGATTTGTCGCCAGTTTTGGTCGTTTTCATCAAGGGAAACTTGAAGTCTGCAGTTTTGCTGGGGATGTGATTGCTGGCGTGGCGATCCACGAGTAACGTCGTGTTCGAGCATCGAAAAGAGACGCAAAAGGGCACTTGACTGTGCCCTTTTGTTTGGTCGTGATTAACGGTCGACATGACCCAGATCGCGCTCAGGGTCAATCAGATCACGCACGCGCTGTTTGAGTTCTTTGGCCTCCGGAAAACCGCCATCGTGTTTGCGTTCCCAAATTTGTATGCCATTGCACCAGATCTCAAAGCGTCCACCGGTGTCCGGGTGCAACGTGACGGTCTCGAGCTCTTCGCTGAACGTATGCAGTAGTTCTTGCGTCAGCCAAGTTGAACGCAGCATCCAATTGCATTGACGACAGTAGTAGATGTCAATTTGCGCTTTTTCCATGGATTCATTTCCCTATGTTACGGTTTGGCTAAAGAAAGAGGCTGTCAGTTCATCGCGAGAACCAGACCCCTTTATTTAGCCATTTCCAAACAGGACTGTTGAACCGTGATTCAAACTGGTCAGCAGCAATGTCTTGTCGTTGACGATGTCGACACGGCGGCTCTGCTCGGAGTCCATCTTAAACAGTTGTGTAATCAAATCGAGCTGCTCTTGCGTAAAATCTTTGCTCTGCGCAGAAGAGACATCTTTAAATTCGGTTGGCGAGACCAGCAGGTAATTCGCACTCACGTCCCAGTCTCCAGACTCGGAAATGTTGATGACATTTTCGGGGACGGTTTTATCCACCGCGTACAGCTTCACGACGGAAACACGCAGGTACGTGCCGTTGGGCAAATACTTGACGTTTGACGCCACATCAACACGGCGCAATGGGCCGACCGATTGGTTCTGATGTTTGCTTTCAATCAGCGTGACCATCTTGGATTGCCATTCTCGTGACGAGAGAACTTGTTCCAGTTTGATGTCGCTGCCCCAGTAGAACCAAGCGCTGAAGGCAACAGAAATGAGCAACAAAATGCTGGCAAATTTACGGGTCATGGTTGAGTTCCTCATTGACAGATCTTAGCGATGTCTTCTTGGTTAGCAAAGATTCTCAATGTGATGTTTTCACCCGAGAATTGAGGAGCATGAATGTAATTCAGCACCAATTGGGCGTTGTGGCCACCGGTGGCGATGACTTCCTTGGGAGCCAGTTCGCCCGTGTGCATTTCGCCATATTTCTTCACGCAGCTTTCAATGAGCGGCAACCAAGACGTTAAGTCTGGGTGGTTAATGGGGGTGCTGACCACCACATTGTCAAAGACCGCCAGACGACGAAATGTCGATTGCGATGGCGTGGTAAACAAAATGACACAAATGGGGAGTATAACCGCAACCAGTAAAATCAATTTGGTGTACAAATCGAACTTGGTTTTGGGAGCCTCCGGTGTTGCTTCTGGCGCTGCGACGGTCGCGGTCGGTTGAATGATAAAATCCGACATCATGGCGCTTTGGTCACCTGACGGGGTAGTTACCGTGTTTGCGTCCGCCAGCTGTGGTTCGAGATCAGCGTCTTTGCTGATGTCCGGCTGTACAACTTCCACTTTGGCGATCAATTGATAGCCGCGTTTTGGCACCGTTTTCACGAACTGAGGCGACTTGGTGGAATCTTTTAGCATTTTACGCAGGGTGGAAATGGCTTGAGTGAGGCTGGAATCATCCACTTCAAAGCCTTGTTCACGCCACACGAAATCGTGAAGTTCATTGCGAGTAATGACTTCATTTGGACGTTGAGAAAGCATTAATAGAATGCGGCTTTCATTACTTCCAAGACGAACGTTCTCGTTATCAGCGTCTTTGTCTACTAGCGAATTGCTCGTTGGGTCGAAAGTAAATCTATCAGCAAGAATAAACTTTGTGCCTGTGTTACTCATCGATATCTTCTTTTTTAATTAGTATTAGCGCTTGGACTATCAACTACCCAGATTATCTTCCTTGTTGACAAATTAAAAAACGATTCGAACTGACGGGCTTTTATCTTCCTTGATAAAAATACGGATAGAGGATAATCAAAAAAAACACAAAAAACAGTGTTTTTATGGTTTTTGACCTTGAATTTACATTCATGAACCTCATGTTAATACCAAATCGATATTCCTCAAACCCCTTTTGTTGTTTGACATGGGGAACTGAATTGATGTTATGGAGCTAATATGAGCGAAACTGCAATGACAAACAAAGAAACGCGTGGTTTTCAATCTGAAGTTAAGCAACTACTTCATCTGATGATTCACTCGCTGTATTCCAACAAAGAAATCTTTCTGCGCGAGTTGATATCTAACGCCTCAGACGCGGCGGACAAGCTGCGTTTTCAAGCGTTGTCGGCCCCTGAATTGTATGACGGTGATGCCGATTTGGGCGTGAAACTGTCGTTTGATGCCGAAGCCAACACCCTCACCATTTCTGACAACGGTATCGGAATGAGCCGAGACGATGTCATTGAGCATCTGGGGACAATTGCGAAGTCGGGGACGGCTGAATTTTTCTCAAAATTGTCCGAAGAACAATCTAAAGATTCGCAACTGATCGGTCAGTTCGGGGTGGGTTTTTACTCGGCATTTATCGTGGCTGATGCCGTCACCGTGCGCACGCGTGCCGCAGGTTTAGCAACCGATGAAGCCGTGCAATGGTTCTCTCAAGGTGAAGGGGAGTACACGATTGAGACCATTTCTAAGGCATCACGCGGGACTGATATCATTTTGCACCTGCGTGAAGAAGGCAAAGAATTCCTGTCCGAATGGCGTTTACGTGATGTGATTTCAAAGTACTCCGATCACATCGGGATCCCGGTTTACATTCAATCCAACGTATTGGATGACGAAGGGAAAGAGACCGGTGAGACCCGATGGGAGCAGATCAACAAAGCACAGGCATTGTGGACGCGTTCGAAATCTGACATCACCGATGAAGAGTACCAAGAGTTCTACAAACACGTGTCGCATGACTTTGCAGAGCCACTGGCGTGGAGCCACAACAAAGTCGAAGGTAAAAACGATTACACCAGCTTGTTGTACATTCCAGCCAAAGCGCCGTGGGACATGTACAACCGCGATCATAAACATGGTTTGAAACTGTATGTGCAACGTGTGTTCATCATGGATGACGCGGAACAGTTTATGCCGTCTTACCTGCGTTTCGTGCGTGGCTTGATCGATTCGAACGATTTGCCGCTCAACGTGTCACGTGAAATTCTGCAAGACAACAAGATCACGCAATCGCTGCGCAATGCGTGCACCAAGCGTGTATTGACCATGCTTGAACGCATGGCCTCGAACGATGCCGAGAAATATCTGGGCTTTTGGAAAGAGTTCGGCATGGTGCTAAAAGAAGGCCCGGCGGAAGATTTTGCCAATCGTGAGAAAGTCGCAGGTTTGCTGCGTTTTGCATCAACCCACAACGATGCTGCCGAACAAAATGTGAGCTTGAGTGCGTATATTGAGCGCATGAAAGAAGGCCAAGAGAAAATTTACTATCTCACTGCCGACAGCTACAACGCGGCGAAAAACAGCCCGCACTTGGAGCAGTTTAAAGCCAAAGGCATTGAAGTGATCCTGATGTACGATCGCATCGATGAGTGGTTGATGAACTACCTGACCGAGTTTGATGGCAAACAGTTCCAGTCCATCACCAAAGCGGGCTTGGATCTGAGCAAGTTTGAAGACGAAGCGGAAAAAGAGAAACACAAAGAAACCGAACAGGAATTTAAATCCGTTGTTGAACGCGTGAAAGAGTATCTCGGCGAGCGGGTTAAAGATGTGCGCACCACATTCAAGTTGGCTTCAACGCCGGCCGTTGTGGTCACCGATGATTTTGAAATGGGGACGCAAATGGCCAAACTGCTGGCGGCAGCGGGTCAGGCGGTACCGGAAGTGAAGTACATTCTGGAAATTAACCCAGAACACGCGATGGTCAAACACATGGCTGATGAGCCGGATCAAGCGGCGTTTGGTCGTTGGGTTGAAGTTTTACTCGGTCAGGCAATGTTGGCGGAACGCGGCTCGATGGAAGATCCATCGCAGTTTGTTACTGCCATCAACCAGCTTTTGACCAAGGTGGAATAACACGATGAAAAAGCTCGCATCATGCGAGCTTTTTTCTTGGGCTTTGTTTTGCACGATGTGAACTGACGCGTTCTTTCGTGCAAATGCTGAGAAATTTCGCTCAGGTGGGCATTCTTTAGTCTTAGTTTCGTCGGAACGGCGATTTTCTATGATAGAATCGCAAACTTGAATGTCACTACCAACCCGTGTATTTTTGCACGCCAGTTTGCCGGCGCAAACTGTATTGGTCTCCTTATACCGAAACTTACCGTCTCGAAGCAGAGGGAAACTGTGAGCTTCGGTATAAATATCATTTCTAAAGAGGATTAAACATGCGCATCATTCTTCTAGGTGCTCCAGGTGCAGGTAAAGGCACACAAGCTCAATTCATCATGGAGAAATACGGTATTCCGCAAATCTCTACTGGTGACATGCTGCGTGCGGCGATCAAAGCGGGTACAGAACTAGGCAAACAAGCTAAAGCTGTTATCGACGCGGGTCAGCTTGTTTCAGATGAAATCATTCTGGGCCTGATCAAAGAGCGTATTGCTGAAGAAGATTGCAAACAGGGTTTCCTATTGGATGGTTTCCCTCGCACAATCCCACAAGCGGATGGCCTGAAAGAAATGGGTGTCAACGTGGACTACGTGATCGAATTCGATGTGGCTGACGATGTGATCGTTGAGCGCATGGCTGGCCGTCGTGCTCACCTAGCCTCAGGTCGTACTTACCACGTGGTTTACAACCCGCCAAAAGTGGAAGGTAAAGACGATATCACGGGTGAAGACCTTGTGGTTCGTGATGACGACAAAGAAGAAACGGTTCGTGCTCGTCTGGACGTTTACCACACTCAAACTGCACCGCTGATCGAATACTACGGTAAAGAAGCGGCAGCAGGTCACACGACTTACCTGAAATTTGACGGCACCAAACAGGTGGCTGAAGTGAGTGCTGATATCGAGAAGGCATTAGCATAATAGACAATACCTATTATCAAAATTTTCAATAATTTTGTTATAGTGAAGCGACCGTAAGGTCGCTTTTTTTATGAATTTTTTCCGTGATGTTCGCGTAAAAGAACCATCCTTTGATGATGAGGTGATGCGCGGCCTGATTCAGCCGCGCGCCTCTTTGCTGCATGCTCTCGCAGCCGATGACAACAATCCGACAGGAAACTATGCAAAAAAACAAAAAATACGGTGTCTTGTTAGCCAACCTCGGCACCCCAGACGCGCCGACGGCGCCAGCGGTTAAACGCTTTCTTGGTGAATTTCTTCACGACCCGCGTGTGGTCGACATGAGCCGTTGGTTATGGTGTCCAATTCTGCATGGCATCATTCTGCCCATTCGTTCGCCCAAAGTCGCCAAACTGTACCAAAGCATTTGGATGGATGAGGGATCGCCGTTGATGGTGTATTCCAAACGGCAACAAGCCGGATTGGCGCAACTGCTCAATCAGCCGGTTGAATTGGGGATGACTTATGGTGAGCCGAGCCTGCAACAGGGCATTGAACGACTACAACAACAGGGCGTGGAATCGATCATTGTATTACCGCTCTATCCGCAGTATTCCGGCACCACGACCGCGGCGGTGTTTGATGGTTTGGCCAAAGCAATGAAGCGCGTTGCTTTGGTGCCTGAATTGCATTTTGTGCGTGATTACCATAATCATCCACTGTACATCCAAGCGTTGGCAGAAAAAGTTCGTCATTCATGGCAGCAAAACGGGCAGGGCGACTTGTTAGTGTGTTCTTATCACGGCATTCCTCAACGTTATGCTGAGAATGGCGATGTGTATCCGCAGCACTGTGCAGAGACCACGCGCCTGCTGGCCGCAGAGTTGGGGCTGAGCGACGAACAGGTGATGATGACCTATCAATCTCAATTTGGGAAAGAAGAGTGGTTACAGCCGTACACGGACAAAACCATGGCAGCTTTACCGGCGAAAGGGATCAAAAAACTCGATATTCTCTGCCCGGCATTCTCTGTCGATTGTTTAGAAACGCTCGAAGAAATTTCGGAACAAAATCAGGAGATCTTCCTGCATGCTGGGGGTGAAGCGTTTCATTACATCGAATGTCTGAACGATTCTGCAAGCCACATTCAGATGATGGCGGCTCTGGTGGAAGAGATGCTTTAGCATCGCATCACGCGGTTCTCGACCCATAAAAAAGCCTCAGCGATTGCTGAGGCTTTTTCGTCATGTCTTATTGCCAATTACGCTTGCGCTGTTTCCAGTACCGCGTCACTGTTTTCACCGCGACAAATCTTGGTCAGTTTTGGCGCAATGATGAAGGTCAGCACGGTAATGATCGCTGTTGCGTAACCAATCTTACCAAACACGTCACTGTAAATGGCCAGTGACTCTGTTGATGAAGCAATGTGTGACGGTACGGACGTCAAACTTGCAACCCAGCCTGCGATAACCGCTGCAGTGGCTGAAGTCAGGAACCACATCCCCATCGCGAAGCCCATCATGCGTTGTGGAACCAGTTGAGCAACCATGGCTAGGCCCAAACCAGAAACCAGCAGCTCGCCGATAGATTGGAAGGCGTAGCACAGGATCAGCCAGTTTGAACTGATGATGCCTTCGGCATTGGCAAAGTTGGCGCCCCAAGACAGGATCAGGAATGACAGCGCACACAGGCCCATACCGATGGCGAACTTGAACGGCATTGCTAGGCGTTCGCCCAATCGGCCGTACACCATCGCCAATACTGGGCTGGCCAGCATGATCCAGAATGGGTTCAGCGCTTGGAACTGCTCGGGTTCAACGTTGATGCCGAAAATGTCATGGCTCACGTTGTGAATCGCAAAGAAGTTCAGTGAGGTTGGCATTTGGAAGTACAGGACGAAGAACACAATCCCTTGCAGCATCAGGATAAAGGCCACCAACATCTTCTGACGTTCGATGCCGCTAATCGAGAACGCTTCTTTAAAGTAGAAGCTCACAATGATAAGACCTGCCACAACCAGAATGGCGTGTGCCAGCATCAAGTTTTGTAGTAGGTAGCTACAGACAAAGCTCACAATCACGGAACCCACTGTAACCGCCAGCAGGTAACCTTTGTTGACCGGTTTCAGGTCAGCCGGTGAGCCGACATTTTTCAACATGCGTTGGCAGATCATGAAGTTCACCACAGTAATGGCGAGACCAATCGCACTGACGCCAAACGCCAAACCGTAACCCGCACGCTCAGCCACAATCGGGGTGATGATCATCGAGAAGAATGATCCGAGGTTGACGGCCATGTAGTACATGGTGAAGGCACCATCAAGGCGAGGGTCGTTCTCAGGGTAAACTTTAGCCAGTAAGCTCGATGGGTTTGCTTTAAATAGGCCGTTACCCACGGTGATAAAGCCCATTGCGACATAAATCAGCGTTTTTCCGCCCAGATGCGCCCCAGAGGTGGAAATGCCCAGTAGCACGTAGCCAACCATCAGGATAATGGCGCCTAAAGTAATGGCACGCTTGGTCCCAATGACTTTGTCACCAATCCAGCCGCCTGCTGCAACGAAGCCATACACAAGCGCAGAAAAAGCACCAAACAGCACAAACGATGACGACTCATCCATTCCCAAGATTTTTACGAGGTAAACGGTCAGAATGGCTTGCATCCCGTAAAAACCGAAACGTTCCCAGAATTCGATAGAGAAAATCAGATAGAATGATTTAGGTTGCTTGAATATATTCAAGTCTGACATAAAGAGCTTCCTGTAATCTAACCCGTGTCGGCGTGACGTTCGGATCTGTTGACCGCGATTGAATACGATGTGCCTGACGAGGTCGGGTTGTATGTTATAAATTCTCGTTAAGAGTATTATTTTGGTTAATGCAATGCATTAAGGTTTTTTATTCGGCAGTTACGTATACATCCAAGGTGATAAGCCTGCAATAGGACGATTTGGTTGTTTATTAAACTTATTGTTATAACTGATTGAAAAACAAGACATTGACCAAATGGAAATGCGTTAATTGTTTGTGAAATCTAATTTTTCATAATTGGTTACAATTTGCGTTATGCATGTTACAGATCTCAAAGTGGATTTTATGCAGCTCATTTTGCCCAAGAATGGCTGCTGGATTAGAAAAGAGTTGATGGAAAATGAAACGTTGGTATTTGCTGTATTGTAAACGAGGAGAACAACGCAGAGCGAAAGCACACCTTGAAAATCAAGGGGTTGAATGCTTTTATCCTGAAATTGAGGTGGAAAAGATATTGCGCGGAAAACGCCAAATGGTCAAAGAACCGTTGTTTCCCTCTTATATGTTTGTGCGTTTTGATTTTAATCAGGGGCCGACTTTTACCACGGTGCGCTCGACACGAGGTGTGACCGACTTCATCCGTTTTGGTGCCGAGCCGAAGGAGTTGCAAGGGGATTTGATTTACGAGCTGAAACAGCTCAGTACACATCTTGATGACGTCTCTGATGCGAAAATGCCGGTTCGCGGTCAGGAAATCGAAGTCAAGAGTGGCCAGTTTTGTGGTTTGAAGGCGATTTATCAACAGCCTGATGGCGAAACGCGTTCGATTATGCTGGTGAAAATGCTCAGCCAATCTGTTCCGATGAGTATTGAGAATAAGCACTTGGATCTCAATGATTGAAACGTAGGTTCAGTGCGCTTGCTGCGCACGATCATGGCATATGAAAAATATGAAAAAAGGCGCTTGATGCGCCTTTTTTGTGATGGTTTTGTGTTCAGTTAGTAAGCTTCGTTGTGAACCGCTTTGACTGCGCGGCCTGATGGGTCGATGCAGTTTTTGAATGATTCATCCCACTCAATGGCTTTTGCGGACGAGCAAGCCACTGAAGGGCCGCCAGGGACACAGCGCGCTGCAGATTCCAGCGGGAATAGCTCTTCAAAAATCTCACGGTACACGTAACCTTCTTTGGTGGTTGGCGTGTTGTAAGGGAAACGGAATTTCGCCGTTTCCATCTGCTGGTCAGTGACTTTCGCTTCTGCAGTTGCTTTTAGTGTGTCAATCCAGTTGTAGCCAACGCCGTCAGAGAACTGCTCTTTTTGACGCCATGCGATGGAATCTGGTAGGTAGTGTTGGAAGCATTCACGCAGCACGTGTTTTTCCATCTTCCCGTTACCGCACATTTTGTCTGCTGGGTTGAGACGCATTGCGACATCAATGAACTCTTTGTCAAGGAATGGGACGCGACCTTCAACGCCCCAAGCTGCGAGAGATTTGTTCGCACGAGCACAGTCGAACATGTTCAAAGCCAACAGCTTACGTACTGTCTCTTCGTGGAACTCTTTTGCGTTTGGTGCTTTGTGGAAGTACAGGTAACCCCCGAAGATTTCATCCGCGCCTTCGCCAGAGAGAACCATTTTGATCCCCATCGCTTTGATTTTACGCCCCATCAGGAACATGGGTGTGGATGCGCGAATCGTGGTCACGTCGTACGTCTCGATGTGATAAATCACGTCGCGAATCGCATCCAGACCTTCTTGCACGGTGTAGGTCATCTCGTGGTGAACCGTGCCCAGTTTGTCTGCGACTTCACGTGCCGCTTTCAGATCGGGTGCGCCTTCCAAGCCAATGGCAAACGAGTGCAATTGTGGCCACCAGGCCGCTGATTTCTCGTCATCTTCAATACGCATCGCCGCAAAGCGTTTTGCAATCGCAGAGGTAATGGATGAGTCCAAGCCACCTGACAGCAAAACACCGTAAGGTACGTCGGTCATCAATTGACGTTTCACCGCATCTTCCAATGCTTTGGTCAGATCTTCTTTGCTGGTGACGTTGTCTTTCACCGCATCGAATTCGTACCAATCACGGGTGTAGTAACGTGTTGGTTCTGCATCTTTCGAACTGAATGAACAACCTGGAGGAAATTCGCTGATGGTTTTACAAACCGGAACCAGTGCTTTCATCTCGGATGCGACGTAGTAGTTACCGTGCTCGTCGTGGCCTTGGTACAGCGGGATAATCCCAATGTGGTCGCGGCCGATCAGATACTCGTCTTTTTCTTCATCGTAGAGAACGAAAGCGAAAATACCGTTCAACTCTTCTAAAAGGTCAGCACCTTTATCTTGATACAGGGCCAGAATCACTTCACAGTCTGAATCGGTTTGGAACTCGTATTTGCCCGCGTAACGTGCACGAATCTCTTTGTGGTTGTAAATCTCGCCATTCACAGCAAGGATGAGTTTTCTATCTGGGCTGTACAGAGGCTGCGCGCCGCTATTCAGGCCTACGATAGCCAGACGTTCGTGAGCAAGAATCGCGCGGTCTGATGTGTAGATACCTGACCAGTCCGGGCCACGGTGACGAAGTTTTTTAGACATTTCCAAAGCCACAGGGCGAAGTGCGGCGGCGTCACTTTTAATGTCTAAAATGCCAAAGATAGAACACATACAACTTTCCTTAATTAGACGAGTTTTAATCAGATGACTCCAATTTGCCATTTTGATTAAAAAAGGCAACCCATAACTATTAAAAAATTTAAAGAAATCGTTGTCTATTAAACATCATTTAAAAATAACGGCAAATGAGTGAATGTTTTCTAATTTCTGGCGTAAATGTAAGCGAAAGACAAAGAAGAACAGAGGCCGAAGCCCCTGTTTGTGTTTGATTAATAGCGAATAAAGGTGGGTTTAAGCTGTTCACAGACGTGGCGTGCGAAGCCCGTGCCCGCCTCACTATAAATGTTGAACGCGGCATGAGCGCCTTCTTCAATTAAGTTGTCCATTTGATCCGGATATTCAGCAATGGCTGCAATTTGGCCTTTAAACTGGCGCTTTTTCACCAAGGACAAGGCGATCTGGTTGGCTTGGTGGTGCGGCATGGCGAGCAGAATCATTTTGACCTGTCCGGTATCTAAAATGCGTTCCCAAAAATCTGGATCTGTGGCATCGCCGCTGATCACGTTGCGGCCTTCATCGCGATGGCCGCTGGCAGCCTCTTCTCGCAGTTCAATGCCAAGACAAATATGACCATAGCGATGACGTAGTTCTTCATAGGCGCCCGTCCCGATACGCCCCATGCCTAAAATCAACACTTGGGCGTTGCCTGGATTGATCAGTTTGTCGCGCTGATTGAGTTCTTCTGGCAGCTGTTCTTGGAACCATTGAGAGGAGTGCTGATAAATCGCGTGGCCTTTACGGCCCAGCGGGGCGGCCAAAATAAACGACAGGGGTACGGAAATCGCCAAAGCAACCAATATGTCACCGGGGATCCAACCCATCTTAAATGCCAGCCCACCGACGATGAGGCCAAATTCGCTGAAGTTAAACAGCGACAATGATGCAAGTAGCGAGGTGCGTACGCGAAAATGGAATTTGTTGATCACCCAGAAATAGATCGCGCCCTTGATGGGGAGCAAAATCAGCAGCAACAGCGCCAGCATAAACCCAGTTGCGGTCGGCTCTTCGGACAGGCCAATATTGAGGAAAAAGCACACCAGAAAGAGTTCTTTGAGATTGAAGAGTGCTTTTGATAGCTCAGAAGACTTGCGATGCTTCGCCAGCATCATACCAAGGATCAAGGCGCCCAGATCCGGTTTCATTCCGACCAGTTCAAAGGAGCCTGCGCCGACGACCAACGCGAGGAAAATGCCAAACAGAATCAGCATTTCGCCATGGCCAACCCAATCAAGCAATTCAAAGAAGAGTGGGCGCAAAAATGGCAGGATAAACAAGCCAATCGCGTACCACTCAGGGAGCTTGCCAGTTGAAGCAGTTAAGAAAACCACTGCAAAGATGTCCTGCATCACCAAAATACCGATGGCCAACGTGCCGTAGGTGGAGTTCATTTCGCCCTTTTCTTGCAATGACTTCACGGCAAACACGGTACTGGAGAAGGAGAGCGCAAACCCCAAGAGCAATAAACTGCTTAATGGTACGGATGCCAGGCTATCCAAGCCCAGGAACTTGAAGGCGAGTAACGCCAGCGTAAAGATAGCGGTTGAGACGATGTTGTGCAGGGTGGCGCCAGCCCAAATCTCTTTCTCAAGCAGAGTTTTTACATCCAATTTCAGGCCGATGGTAAACAGCATCAGGGTGACGCCGAGATCGGCCAGCAGGGCGATGGTCTCGTTGGATTCGAAGCCATACAGGTTTAGTCCAAAACCTGCGATGAGGAAACCGACGAGGGGGGGGAGGTGGCATTTCAGCGCCACAAAGCCGACGATGAACGCTGCAGAGATAAGAATCAAATCCATAATATTTCTTATAATTGATGTAATAAAAAAGGGCCGTATCATCAGTGAGATACGGCCCAATATTATAGAACATTCGCTTGGTTAATCTTCAAGCAATTTTTGCAACAGTACGCCATTTAGCATCGCCCGCTTGATCATCGCAAACGCACCAAGGGTCGGTTGCTTGTCGATTTGAGAGGTCACAATAGGCAATTGACGATGGAATGTTTTGAGCGATTGGTTTTCCACGTTACGCAAAATTGCCGGGAAAATGATGTCTGGTGACTCGGTGACTTCACCGGCAATCACGACTTTCTGTGGGTTAAACAGGTTAATGGTGATGGCAATGGCTTTACCGAGTTGATTGCCCACACGCACTAAGGCTTGCTTCGCCAGCTCATCGCCGGCATTGGCGTGCTGGCAAATGTCGTCGATGGTGATGGTCTTTAAATCAGCAAGGCTGGATTCATATCCTTGGGCGATCAGCTTTTTGACGCGCGCAACGATGGCGGGGTTGGTGGCGACTGTTTCTAAACAGCCAAAGTTACCGCATTGACATTGTTCGCCCAGTGGATCGATTTGAATGTGGCCGATTTCGCCAACGTTGCGGTTGGAGCCTAGAAACACTTGGCCATTGACGATGATCCCAGCCCCCGTCCCGCGGTGGACGCTGACCAAAATGGAGTCTTGGCAGTCTTGGCTGGCACCAAAATAGTGTTCAGCGAGTGCCATGCCGCGCACGTCGTTGCCGACGAAACATTCCACATGGAAGTGATCGCGAATGATGTCACCCAGTGCCAAGGCATCGACGTCGACGTTTGGAATGTATTCCACCACGCCATTTTCTGGGTTGACCAGACCGGGCAGCGCAACACCAATGGCGATCAGTTGATCGATCAGTTGGCTTTGCTGCTCAATGAAATCTTTTAGGTGAGTGACCAGCCCTTCAATTAGTTGTGGCTGGTGGGTGTAATGAAATTCGTGTGACGCTGAAGCCAGCTCTTTGCCACCCAAATTGTAGAGGCTGAGCTGAATGTAGTCGCGCCCTAAACGTACGGCGACGGAGTGAAAGGGTTCCACTTCCGTCGTCAGGGAGATCGCACGGCGTCCTCCCGTAGAAGCTTGTTGCGCGACCTCTTTAATGAGGCCGCGTTCCAGAAGTTGGCGGGTAATTTTGGTCACGCTGGCTGGCGCAAGCTGACTCACATCGGCAACTTGGATTCGAGAAATTGGCCCTTGTTGGTCAATTAATCGATAAACCGCTGCGCTATTTAGCTGTTTAACTAGATCTACGTTACCTATTTGTCCGCCATTCATTCTTACTTTTGCTCGTATTGTCCGTTAACCACAGTCGCTTTCACGTTGAAGTCACGGTCAAAAACAGTCAGGTTGGCGACCATGCCTTGTTTGACACGACCGAGTTTGTGATCAACCCCAATTGCTTTCGCTGGATACAGAGTAGCCATCCGTAGAGCTTCATCTAAAGCGATGCCGACATGCTCAACCGTGTTTTGAACTGCTTCAATCATGGTAAGGGCTGAGCCGCCAAGTGTGCCATTTTCGTCGACACATTTGCCATCTCGGTAATATACTTTCTTACCGACAAAAATAAAGTAATCCATTTCAGCACCTGCAGGAGCTGTGGCATCGGTCACTAATACGAGCTTTTCGCCCTTAATTTTGTGCGCGATTCGAATGTTGGCGTAATCCACGTGGAAGCCATCAGCAATCACACCGGTGTAGACATCTTGCGTATCGTAAATAGCACCCACGACGCCCGGCTCACGGCCAACCATTGGGGTCATTGCGTTGAAGAGGTGCGTTGCGAAGGTGATGCCCGCTTCGAAACCTTGGCGCGCTTCGGCGTAGGTCGCGTTGGTGTGTCCGATCGAGACAATGATGCCAGCCTTTGCCAATTTCGCGATGTGTTCTGCTTTGTTGTTCTCTGGTGCCAGTGTCACTTTGGTGACCACATCACTGTTGTCACAAATGAAATCGATCATGGCATCGTCAGAAGTGCGGATGAAGTCGACACAATGGATGCCCTTTTTCATCACGTTCAGATAAGGACCTTCCAGGTGCAGACCCAAGGATTGGTTGTTGTATTTTTGCTGATATTCACGTTGGGCGGCGATCGCTTGACGCATGTTTTCGTCAGATGAGGTGATCAGCGTTGGAAGGAAGCTGGTGCAGCCTGATTTAAGGTTCGCTTCATGCATGATTTGAATCGTGTCTGCGGTAATTTCATCATTAAACATGACGCCACCACAGCCATTCAATTGCACGTCGATAAAACCTGGGCTCACGTTCGCGCCATTCAGGTCAACGGTTTTCACATTTTCCGGCAGTTGCTCGATGGGGCACACAGCTTGAATCAAGTCGCCATCCACAATGACAGCATGTCCACTTAACACGTCGTTACCTGTGTAGATTTTGCAGTTAGTTAGCGCGTACATATCAGCGAATCCTTATCTATCGAGATTTTATCAATTTACTTGGCGACGGTTTGGCAGCGAAGCAGTGATTGGGCAGAACTTACTTTGCTGACTTCAATTAGGTCGCGAATTATCTTTCGGGCCAACGTCCACAAATGTCGTGGCTAAAAATAAGTGTTAAACAGCATTATTACTCAATGGCTTTCAACTGCGAGCACGTTCAAAATGACAACTGAGCATCGATTGAGCGTTTCAATCTTTAGAGTAACAATGCTGAAGATAGTATCGTTAAATTTTCGTTTTTTTATATTGTAAAATAAGTTTTATGATCTCGCTAGCAAAATAGTCGTTTTTTGGCCGTTTCTGGTGATTATGATCACAATTGATAAGCTTTTAATTTGCGGAGCAAAATTAATATCATAAACTGAGCCTGACTAAATTGAGCGACTAAAATAAGTCGTCCAGTCCAATAATACCAAAATCCTATAGGGGGAACTTAAGGTGAATATTCTTGGATATTTTCAAAAAGTAGGTAAGGCCCTGATGGTGCCTGTTGCTACTTTGCCTGCCGCGGCCATTCTTATGGGTGTCGGCTACTGGATTGACCCGAATGGTTGGGGTGCAAACTCTGCATTAGCAGGCTTCCTGATTAAAGCGGGTGCAGCAATTATCGACAACATGTCATGGTTGTTTGCAGTGGGTGTCGCGTACGGTATGTCGAAAGACAAAGACGGCGCAGCGGCACTGGCTGGTCTCGTATGTATGTATGTTGTGACAACGCTACTGTCACCTGGCGCGGTTGCTCAAATTCAAGGTATCGCCGCCTCTGAAGTTCCAGCAGCATTTAGCAAAATTCAAAACCAGTTTGTTGGTATCCTTGTCGGTATCATCTCTGCTGAAATTTACAACCGTTACTCTGCCGTTGAACTGCACAAAGCATTGGCGTTCTTCTCGGGTAAACGTTTGGTTCCGATTTTGACATCATTCGTCGGTATCGTGCTGTCTTTTGTACTGATGTACATCTGGCCAGCAATCTACGGTGGTCTGGTGCACTTTGGTGAATCAATTCAAGGCATGGGCGCAACCGGTGCAGGTATCTACGCATTCTTTAACCGCCTATTGATTCCTGTTGGCCTACACCACGCACTGAACTCAGTATTCTGGTTCGACGTGGCGGGCATTAACGATATTCCGAACTTCCTCGGTGGTGCTAAATCTATCGCAGAAGGTACTGGTATTGTCGGTGTGACGGGGATGTACCAAGCGGGCTTCTTCCCAATCATGATGTTTGGTCTGCCAGGCGCTGCGCTAGCGATGTACCACACATCAACAGCGAAGAACAAAGAGAAAGTTGCTGGTATCATGATCGCTGCTGCATTCGCTGCGTTCTTTACCGGTGTGACTGAACCGCTAGAATTCTCATTCATGTTCCTAGCGCCAATGCTTTACGTTCTGCACGCATTGCTGACTGGTATCTCTGTATTCATCGCTGCATCAATGCACTGGATTGCAGGTTTCGGTTTCTCAGCTGGTCTTGTGGATATGGTACTGTCATCACGTAACCCACTGGCGGTGAACTGGTACATGCTGATTGTTCAAGGTCTGGTGTTCTTTACTCTGTACTACGTGATTTTCCGTACCGTTATCGTGAAATTCGGTCTGAAAACACCGGGTCGTGAAGATGATGAAGAAACAACGTCTGCGACAAAAGGTTCGACTGAGTCGTCTGAACTGGCTAAACAATACCTGCAAGTTCTGGGTGGTCACGACAACCTGTCTAACATCGACGCGTGTATCACTCGTCTTCGTCTGACCGTGAAAGACATGTCTATCATCGATGAGAAAGAGCTGAAAGCGCTGGGCGCAATGGGTGTTGTGAAACTGGGTTCAAACAACCTTCAAGTTATCCTTGGCCCACTGGCCGAAATCATCGCGGGTCAAATGAAGAACATTCGCACTGAAGAGCACGTGACAGAAGCAAAACAGTCATAAGCCGCTTCAAACGCGAGTCCTTACCAAAGCCTTCGCCTAGTGCGAAGGCTTTTTCGTCTGATCGGTTTGGCGATATATCCGCCGTACACCAGAAATAATCACAAGAAAACGGCAGTTTTTATTGTGAATTCGTTCAGAATTGTGGATCATGGCCGACAATAATTTCTGCTCTGCCGGGCTTTTGTAGCTTTTAAATGCAGAAAAACTTTTCTGACAATACTAAATAAACTTGAGGTGCTATAGATGAGTGAAGCTGAGGCTCGTCCATCGAACTTCATTCGCCAAATCATTGATAAAGATTTAGCGGATGGTAAACACACTAGCGTGCATACTCGTTTCCCACCAGAACCCAACGGTTATCTGCATATCGGGCACGCGAAGTCGATCTGTTTGAACTTTGGTATTGCTCAGGACTATCAGGGTCAGTGTAACTTACGTTTTGACGACACAAACCCAGAAAAAGAAGATCTCGAATACGTTGAGTCGATTAAGAAAGATGTGAACTGGTTAGGCTTCGAATGGTCTGGCGACGTATGTTACTCATCGGATTACTTCGACAAGCTTTATGAATATGCGGTGGAACTGATCAATAAAGGCTTAGCGTACGTTGAAGAGCTAAGTCCTGAGCAGATCCGCGAATATCGTGGTACGTTGACTGAACCGGGCAAACACAGCCCGTACCGTGATCGTAGCGTGGAAGAGAACTTGGCGCTGTTTGAAAAAATGCGTGCTGGTGAGTTCAAAGAAGGCACAGCGTGCTTGCGCGCGAAGATCGACATGGCATCGTCGTTCATTGTGTTGCGCGATCCGGTACTGTACCGCGTGCGTTTTGCTGAGCACCATCAAACGGGTGACAAGTGGTGCATTTACCCAATGTACGACTTCACGCACTGCATTTCAGATGCGCTGGAAGGCATTACACACTCACTGTGCACACTGGAATTCCAAGACAACCGCCGTCTGTACGACTGGGTTCTGGACAACATTACCATCGCGTGTCACCCACGTCAGTACGAATTCAGTCGCCTGAATCTTGAATACACCGTGATGTCTAAGCGTAAGCTGAACCAACTGGTGACTGAAAAATTGGTAGAAGGCTGGGACGACCCACGCATGCCAACTATTTCAGGCCTGCGTCGCCGCGGCTTTACACCCGGTTCTATCCGCGAATTCTGCAAACGCATCGGTGTCACCAAGCAAGATAACTTGATCGAATTTGGTGTGCTGGAATCTTGCATTCGCGACGATTTGAACGAAAACGCGCCGCGTGCGATGGCCGTTCTGGATCCTGTGAAAGTTGTGATCGAAAACTTTGCGGCAGACAGCGTGGAGCTGTTGAACGTGGCAAATCATCCTAACAAACCAGAAATGGGCGAACGCGAAGTGCCATTTACGCGTGAGCTATGGATTGAACGTGAAGACTTCCGTGAAGAAGGCAACAAAAAGTACAAGCGTCTTGTTTTGGGTAAAGAAGTGCGTTTGCGTGGCGCGTACGTGATCAAAGCCGAGCGCATCGAAAAAGATGAGCAAGGCAATATCACCACGATCTACTGTACTTACGATGCGGACACACTGGGCAAGAACCCTGCCGATGGCCGTAAAGTCAAAGGCGTGATTCACTGGGTTTCAGCAGACAAAGGCGTGCCTGCGGAATTCCGTTTGTACGATCGTCTATTCACTGTGCCAAACCCAGCGGCGGCGGAAAACTTCGCAGCAACCATCAACCCAGATTCGCTGGTGAAGCTCAACGGCTTTATCGAACCAAGTTTGGTGTCTGCTGAGGCTGAATTTGGTTACCAGTTCGAGCGCATGGGCTACTTCTGTGCCGACGGTAAAGATTCTAAGCCTGAAGCATTGGTATTCAACCGCACGGTTGGCCTACGTGATACTTGGGCAAAAATCGAAGCTGAATAAGCGTTTCGCCTTGTCGAACGAAGAAATAGAGCCAGCATTCAGCTGGCTTTATTTTTATCAATGATACCCAATGACATGAGCGGACTTGCGTTAGGTGGCAAATTTTGTGTGAGATTCCTGCGATTATTGTGGTCGAGACACATTTTTTGCCTTATAGCCTATAGTTTTGCTCATCTGATCCGATATATTTAACAGATCATCGTATTCCTTTAGATAAAGCATTCAGCTGAGCCTTTTATGCGTCAATTTTTCAAGCGATTGCTGTTGCCTCTGGCAGTGGCCGCCGTGTCTCAGACTTCTATCGTTCATGCAGAGGGCATTCGCCTTATCGGCCCTGGCGGAGAAGTACAATCATCACCGCAGTTTAGCAGTGAGGTTGTACGCAACACGCCAACCCCTTCTGCCAATAGCGAGCCTTCCACATTCTTCGGTCCGACAACCGAGCAAGATACCTTATGGTCGATTGCAACGCGCCTTAAGCCTTCCGCGAATGTCTCTGTTCAACAAACCTTGCTTGCCATTTATCGCCTGAATCCGCAGGCTTTTGAAAACCAAAATATTCACAGTTTGATGCCGGGTAGTACGCTGCGGGTGCCGTCACTGGCACAAGTAAGCCGTGTCTCTACCCAAGAAGCGGTGAATGTCATGGCGGCGCATCAAGCGCGCCTCAATCAAACCCCAGTCACAACACCGAGTCAGCCCGCGAAGCCACAACCTGTTGTTGAGGTGAAAAAGCCAGCACCAAGCGTGGTCGAAGAAGCCGCTCCGCCCGCGCCTGTGGTTGCGCCAGTTCAAGCGGATGTGGCCAAAGTTGAGAAACAACTGACAGCATCCGATACCGAACTGGACGCGTTGGAAGAGAAAAACCACCGTTTGCGCCTGATGGTTGCGCAGATGCAGTCTGAAGTCGATAACCTCAAGCACGAACTGGGTGATGAGAATCGTATTCGCTCAGAAGTTGAAAAGCTGTTGCAAGAAGAGCGCGTGAAACGCGAAGAAGCCGCGAAAATGGCGCCGGCTGACGATTGGCTATCCAACGGTTGGATGGTCGGATTGTTAGCGCTGATCCCGGGATTACTCATTGGTGCGCTGGTCTTGATGTTGCTCAACCGTCGCTCCAAAGCGTCGGACGCGCAGCAAGCTGAATCACAAACCCAGACGGCCACGCCGGAAACCACCGTGGCACCGATCACGGTGGGTGAGCCAGAAATTGATGGTCTGGACGATGAATTGCTGCTCGACGATGACTTGTTCGGCGATAGCGATGACAGTGAGAAACTGTTCAGCGATGAAATGGACAGTAAGGATGAAGCCGACATCTTCGCCGACTTGGACGAAAGCGATCTCGATTTCAACCTCGAAGGGGAAGATGGTCAAGATCCGTTTGCTGGCATTGATGACGACGGCGATCTCGACACTGACTTTGGCAGCAACAGTGGCATCAGCGTCAGCGGCGATGAGAAAGCGCTGGGTCTGGAAGAGATGGAACGCGCGTTGGACGAAGCAACGCATGACTCTGACGATGATGACGAAACGGCGTTTGATCTGTCTGATGATGGTGACATGTCGCAGGAAGAGATTGAGTCCCTGCTTGCTAGTGATGGTGAAGCGGAAGATCTGGAATCCGAGGCTATCGATCAATCCATGCTGGACGAGCTGTTAGGCGGTTTAGATGACGACGAGGCGGATGATCTCGACTTTGATACGTTGTTGGATGACAACCTCGATGAGTTGATGTCGAACACGGGTGAACAGGCAGCATCTGACGTTAAAATGACGTCCGACGAAGATCTTGAAAACCTGTTTAACTCAATTGAATCTCAAGCCGATTTGGATGAGCTTGAAGCGCAAGCCGACAATGACGAAGAAACCGCCTTGTTGGATGAATTGCTAGATGACGACGACGTGTCGTTTGACAGCGACAGCACGGATTTGCTCGACGAGTTACTTTCCGAAGCGGACGAGGACAGCATTCATCTGGATGATGACTTCGATGCGGAAAGTGACAAGTTCCTCAATGAGCTGTTGGAGGAATCTGCAACCCCAGACGAGGACGCGTTTGATCACGACAGCGCGACCTTACTGGATGAGTGGGTTGAGCAAGAAAATCAACCGAGTGATGCGGCGACCGACGAAGACGAGGTCGAGGCTTCATCGCTGGATGATGGGACTGGATTCCTGGACGAGCTGCTGGAGATCGAACAGCAAGCGCAGGAGCCTGCCGAAGAATTTAATAGTGCAAACTTTAAAGATGATCTGCTGAGTTCAGCACCAGAACACGATCCTTTACTGGATGAGTTTAAACTCGATGACGATGATGCGTTGTCATTTGACGACGATGAATTTGACTTTAATCCAGAAATCGAAGGTTTAGACACGACGCCAGAGCCAGAGCCGCAAAGCGAGCCCGACGTGACGTCGAAGCCGGAAGACAAGTCGACTGAAGTCGCCAATGAATTTGGCGTGCCTCAAGATGACGATTGGTTGCTCGACGACGCAATGGAACAGTCTGCCGAAAGCGAATTGCCTCCAGCATCATCCATGGCGGACGATGCGCCGCTTTCCTCAGCTGATTTTATGGCGGAACTGGATGAGACTCAGGAGTCGGTATCTCAGGATCGCGTTCAAGACACGGCGGATGAACCGTCATTGCCAGAAGAGAACGCCATCGATGACATGATCGCTGAAGCGCAGCTTGAATCGGAACCGTTAGCGGATGTTGAGGCGAGTGAAGACGCATTGGCGGCGGAATTCTTAGACGCTGAGGCCGAAGAAGCATTTGGTTTCAACGATATTGAACAGCCAAAAGAAACCGACGCAGCTGCTTTTGCTGACGCGATGGCCGAAGCCGAATTACCGGCTGAAACGGATGTGAGCGAAGACGCACTGGCTGCTGAATTTTTAGATGCAGAAGCAGAAGATGAGTTTGGCTTCGATGACGCGGCGTTGCCAGAATACAGCGAAGCTGATGCACTCGCGGATGCCATGGCCGAACCAAATGTCTCGGGTGAACTGGAAGCGCCGGAGCAAGACAATGCTGTAGAGCAGCCAGTTACGGCTGACGACGAGTTTGAGTTCGATGATCTCGAGCTGCCGGAGTACAGCGAAGCTGATGCACTCGCGTATGCCATGGCCGAGCCTGATGTGTCGGGTGAACTCGAAGCGCCAGTTCAAGACGATTCAGACATTGAACCACCACAAGCAGAAGCTGACGACGAGTTTGAGTTCGATGATCTCGATCTACCGGAGTACAGCGAAGCGGACGCCTTAGCCGATGCGATTGCTGAACCGGAAGTATCGGGTGAACTCGAAGCGCCAGTTCAAGACGATTCAGATATTGAGCCACCACAAGCTGAAACTGACGACGAGTTTGAGTTCGATGATGTTGAGTTGCCGGAATACAACGAAGCGGACGCCTTAGCCGATGCGATTGCTGAGCCGGAGGTATCGGGTGAACCGGAAGAACCAGCTCAAGACGATGTAGAGATTGAGCTGCCACAAGCTGAAGCTGACGACGAGTTTGAGTTCGATGATCTCGAGCTGCCGGAGTACAGCGAAGCGGACGCCTTAGCCGATGCGATTGCTGAACCGGAGGTATCGGGTGAATCGGAAGAACCAGCTCAAGACGATGTAGAGATTGAGCTGCCACAAGCTGAAGCTGACGACGAGTTTGAGTTCGATGATCTCGAGCTGCCGGAGTACAGCGAAGCGGACGCTCTAGCTGATGCGATTGCTGAACCGGAGGTATCGGGTGAACCGGAAGTATTCGTTCAAGACGATGCAGAGATTGATCCGCCACAAGCTGAAACTGACGACGAGTTTGAGTTCGATGATCTCGAATTGCCGGAGTACAGCGAATCGGACGCCTTAGCCGATGCGATTGCGGAACCGGAGGTATCGGGAGAACCGGCAGAACCAGTTCAAGACGACGCAGAAATTGAGCCGCCACAAGCAGAAGCTGACGACGAGTTTGAGTTCGATGATATCGAATTGCCGGAGTACAACGAAGCGGACGCCTTAGCTGATGCGATTGCTGAACCGAATGTATCGGGTGAACCGGAAGCATTCATTCAAGACAATTCAGAGCTTGAGTCGCCACAAGCTGAAGCTGACGACGAGTTTGATTTCGATGATGTCGAATTGCCGGAGTACAGCGAAGCGGACGCCTTAGCCGATGCGATTGCTGAACCGGATATATCGGGTGAACTGGCAGAACCAGTTCAAGACGATGCAGAGATTGAGTCGCCACAAGCTGAAGCTGACGACGAGTTTGAGTTTGATGATGTCGAGCTGCCGGAGTACAACGAAGCGGACGCCTTAGCTGATGCCATCGCCGAACCGGAGGTGTCAGAAGCCTCAACGGCTTCGTCGCAAGCGGACGAAGTGAGTGAAGCGATTGAGCCGAAAGCAGAGCAGGGCATTGATTTTGAATCGATGGCGCATCAAGAATTTGATGAGCAAGCCCTCGACTCACTGCTGAATGACAATGAATCCGCTGATGGATTCGCCTTTGACCAACCGATGGACGCGAAAACCATTGATAGCGCAGGCATGGACATTGATGCCATGTTGCAAATGGGTGGCGAAGATTGGAACGGCTTCAGTTTGACACCGGATCAACAAGCGATCATTCCCGATGAAGTGCCGGAAGATGAGCAAGCGGTATGGCAACAGGACATTCAAAATCAGCAGCCGGAAGTGGAAACCGAAAACTGGGGAACGCAGGAAGATATCGCTGATTTCGATCCGACACAGAACCAGTTTATGACCATTGACGAGCTGATGGCGCAAGTGGAACGCGACGATCCGGCGTTTAACCCTGATGATGAAGCGTTGAAGCTGGATGTGGGGCTCAACGAGTTTCCTGATGTGATCGGTGATATCTCGGATGTGGATGTGGATAACAACTCCGAAGCCGCAGGCAAGTTGGATCTGGCCAAAATCTATATGGAAATGAACGATGAGAAAGGTGCGGTTAAGTTGCTGGAAGAAGCCATCGTGGATGGCAGCGACGACATTCGTCAACAAGCCAAACGCTTGATTGATGTGATTAACGGACGCGTATAAGCACATCGTGGTAACAAGAAGAGGTAACTGAGTTACCTCTTTTTTTACCCCATTAGAAATTAACCCCGTTAGGGTTTATACTGCCCGACCCATTTTCAACGCCTTCGTTTTTAAGAGAAAGAGAACATGAGAATCGCTCTGGGTATCGAGTATGACGGCACTCAATATTATGGCTGGCAGCGCCAACGCGAAGTCAATAGTGTCCAGGAAGAACTGGAAAAAGCCTTGTCGGTTATCGCAAACCATCCGGTTGAAGTCCAGTGTGCTGGTCGCACTGATGCGGGTGTGCACGGAACCGGACAAGTGGTTCATTTTGACACGACGGCAACGCGTAAAATGATCGCGTGGACAATGGGTGCCAATGCCAATTTGCCGAAAAATATTGCGGTGCGCTGGGCAAAAGAAGTGCCGGATGAGTTTCATGCTCGTTTTAGTGCCACGGCACGCCGGTATCGCTACGTGATCTACAATCACATGTTCCGTCCGGGAATTCTGGCCACCGGTGTCAGCCATTATCACGGTGAGCTTGATGTGGCACGCATGCATCAAGCGGGTCAATTCTTGCTGGGTGAGAATGACTTCACGTCATTTCGTGCCGTGCATTGTCAGTCACGTAGTCCTTGGCGTAACATAATGCACTTAAATGTAACTCGCCACGAGCGCTACGTTGTGATTGATATTAAAGCGAATGCGTTTGTCCACCATATGGTGCGTAATATTACCGGCAGTTTAATTGCCGTGGGTCGTGGTGAGCAGGAGCCCGAGTGGATTCAGTGGCTGCTGGAAGCCAAAGACCGCAAACTGGCGGGGGCGACAGCCAAGGCAGAAGGCTTATATCTGGTTGATGTGGACTACCCAGCAGTGTTTGATTTACCCAAAGCGCCGCTTGGTCCGCTATTCTTACCTGAGAATTTGAACTAATTGGCAGTAATCGGTTCAAAAATGAACAATATTGTGCGTGGGATGCCCGTACAAGAAATAGGTACAACCAGTTTTTTGTCCACAGTTGGCATTTTCTATGCTTTAATCCACACGCGTTAATGTCGAATTAGAATCTGTCGCAATACAGCGGCAGATGAGAGAGTAAAAGGTCTTGCATGAGCTGGCTTGAGAAGATTTTAGAAAAAAGCAACATCGGAAGTTCACGTAAAGCGTCTATCCCTGAAGGGGTTTGGACCAAATGTACATCATGTGAACAGGTGCTTTATTACGCTGAACTAGAGCGCAATCTTGAAGTTTGTCCGAAGTGTAATCATCACATGCGTATGAAGGCGCGCCGTCGTCTTGAAACGTTCTTGGACGAAGCAAACCGTTACGAAATCGCGGACGAACTCGAACCGCAAGATAAACTGAAATTTAAAGACTCCAAACGTTACAAAGAGCGTCTTGCGACTGCGCAGAAGAGCAGTGGCGAAAAAGATGCGCTGATTGTGATGAAAGGCGAGTTGATGACGATTCCAGTCGTGGCGTGTGCGTTTGAATTCTCGTTCATGGGCGGTTCAATGGGGTCGGTTGTCGGTGCGCGTTTCGTACGTGCAGTTGAAGCGGCGATTGAAGCGAACTGTGGTCTAGTCTGTTTCTCTGCCAGTGGCGGTGCCCGTATGCAAGAAGCGCTGATGTCGCTGATGCAGATGGCCAAAACTAGTGCAGCGCTGGAACGTCTGACGGCGAAAGGTCTCCCGTTTATCTCCGTGATGACAGACCCAACCATGGGTGGGGTGTCTGCGAGTCTGGCAATGCTAGGTGACATCAACATCGGTGAGCCGAAAGCACTGATCGGTTTCGCGGGTCGTCGCGTGATCGAGCAGACCGTGCGCGAAGAGTTGCCGGAAGGTTTCCAACGCAGCGAATTCCTGCTGGAGCACGGTGCGATTGATATGATCGTTGACCGTCGTGAAATGCGTCAGCGTGTGGCTGGCCTGCTGGCGAAAATGACACGTCAGGAGTCGCCGCTGGTGGTTTCTGTGAACGATGCGCCAAATGAAGCCGCATATTCTGTACCAGAAGCGAACAAAAAAGGGTAAAGTAGGCTCTAACTAAACCAAGCAAAATAATGGTTCTACGTTAGATGAGTCAAAACCCAATTCCTCAAGCCACATCGCCTCTTTCGGTGTGGCTTGATTATTTAACCCATATTCATTCCTCTGCCATCGACCTCGGTCTTGATCGCGTTCAAGCGGTCGCTCAAAAAGCCAACCTAACCAAACCCGCACCGACCGTGATTACGGTAGCCGGCACCAATGGTAAAGGCTCCACTTGCGCGCTCATGGAAGCCATTCTGCTCGAAGCAGGCTATTCGGTGGGTGTGTACAGTTCGCCTCACCTGATTCGCTACAATGAGCGAGTGCGTATCAACGGCCAAGATGTACCGGATGAGCAACACACGCAAGCGTTTGATTTTGTCGAGCAGCAACGTGGCGATATCACACTGAGTCTCTTTGAGTTTGGGACCTTAGCGGCCCTGCGCATTTTCCAAACCGAGCAGGTCGATGTGGTGCTGCTGGAAGTCGGCCTTGGCGGTCGCCTCGATGCAACCAACGTGGTTGATCACGATGTTTCTGTGATTACCAGCTTGGCCATAGATCACGTCGACTGGTTGGGCAGTGACATCAATGTCATTGGCTTTGAGAAAGCCGGTATCTATCGTTCGGGGAAACCGGCGATCTGTGGTCAACCGAAACCGCCAGCCACTGTGGCAGCGCATGCCGATGACATCGGCGCGGAATTCCATCAAGTCGGTATTCAATTTACGTATGACAAAGTGAGCGAGACGCGCTGGCAATGGCGCAGAGGCTCGTTTGAACTGACGGATCTGCCGTTGCCCACCTTGCCGCTGCCAAACGCAGCGACGGCATTGATGGCGCTGGGCTGTTCTGGGCTTGAAATCAGTGACGTCAATATTGTTGATGGGCTGAAAAAAGCGACGCTGGCAGGACGCATGCAGAAAATCAGCGATGCGCCCACCATTTTACTGGATGTTGCCCACAACCCACATTCGGCTGAATACCTGGTGTCTCAGCTCAAGCTGCGTTTCCCCGGCCAAAGCGTGCATTTGGTGGTCGGCATGTTGCATGACAAAGACGTGAAGTCGACCCTTGCGATTTTGAAGCCCGTGGTCAAACAATGGTATCCCGCCTCCCTGAGTGGCCCGCGTGCCGCCAGCGCCGAGGAGTTATGCCAATACCTTGAGGCGTCGCAAATGCGCTACGCCAATCCGGTTGCGGCATTTGAAGCGGCGTTGACACAAGCGCAAGCGGACGATGTCATAGTCGTGGCCGGCTCTTTCCACACGGTGGGTGAAGTGTTGGAGCATTGGCAAAACAGCAATCCGTCTTAAATCCTAGGGAGTATCAATGGCGAGTAAATTTCAAAGCCGTTTGGTTGGTACCATCATTCTTGTTGCCATCGGGGTCATCGTGCTACCGGATGTGCTGGATGGTAAAAAACTACACTACAAAGAAGAAATGGCCAGTATTCCGATCAAGCCTGAGCTTGAGAGCGAAGTGGAAAAATTTGAAGTGTTGGACCCGGTGGAAGATCAAGTCGCCTTGCCGGATTCGCCGGTGACTGCGGTGGATACCGCGCCAGCGAATCCTGCGTCGTCAACGACACCACAACCGAGCAAACCGCTGGCGACTGCGGTGCGAAATGTCCCTGAAAAAAATGATTATCAGGACAGCGCGTGGATTATTCAGCTCATGGCACTGAAAAATTCTGAGAATGCGAAGAATGTGGTGGCCGATCTGCAAAAGCGGGGCTATCAGGCTCATACCAAACAAGAAAATGGTTTTACTCGAGTGATTATCGGTCCGGACGTTTCGAAAAGTAAGCTGGAAAAACAGTTACTGGAATTAGAGAAAATTACCGGCGCGAAAGGTCAATTGCTCAAATTTAAACCACTAAACCCTTAAGAAAACGTTTGCGTCGCGTATTTTTCTGTTAAAATGCGCGCCAACTTAGAATGTAAGAACTCATGAATTGGTTAGATATTGTCATTTTAAGTGTGATTGGTTTGTCTGCACTGATCAGTCTGGTTCGTGGCTTTGCGAAAGAAGCCTTGTCCTTAGTGATATGGTTTGGAGCGTTTTACATCGCTTCGGAATACTACGCCAAGCTGGCGGTATACTTTACTAACATTAAGGATGACATGTTTCGCAACGGAACGGCGATTGCCGCGCTGTTTGTCGCAACATTGATTGTGGGCGCGATCGTGAACTACGTGATTTCGCAGTTGGTGCAGAAAACCGGGCTATCAGGTACAGACAGAATTCTCGGCGTCGTCTTTGGCGCACTGCGTGGGGTTCTGATTGTGGCAGCGGCCTTATTTTTTATGGATGCGTTTACCGCATTCCCAAGCTCTGAGTGGTGGAAGAGTTCGCAATTGGTACCGGAATTTAGCCGAATCATTGCGCCGTTCTTCGAGCACTTACAAGCAACATCAAGTTTTCTGTCTGGCGCGATTTAAGCGCCAGCTATTGTCGCAAATCGAGGATTAGGACATGTGTGGTATTGTTGGAATCGTGGGTACAACGCCTGTAAACCAGTCAATTTATGACGCGTTAACGGTATTGCAGCATCGTGGCCAAGATGCCGCTGGTATTTGTACCATAGAAAGCAATCGTTTCCGTCTGCGTAAAGCGAACGGTTTAGTGAAGGATGTCTTTGAAGCGAAACACATGCAGCGCCTTCAGGGCTCCGTCGGGATCGGACACGTTCGTTACCCAACCGCAGGCAGCTCAAGCGCCTCAGAAGCTCAACCTTTCTACGTCAACTCGCCATTTGGTATCACCCTCGCTCACAACGGCAACCTCACCAATGCCAACGAAGTTCGCCAGAAACTGTTTGAAAAAGACCGTCGCCACGTCAACACGACTTCTGACTCAGAAGTGCTGCTGAACGTCTTGGCGCACGAGATTGACACCGTGAAAGGCAACGTGACAGCAGAAGACGTCTTCCGCGCGGTGGCCAATGTACACCGTGCGATTCGTGGTGCTTACGCGGTGACTGCGATGATCATCGGCCACGGCATGATTGCATTTCGCGACCCACACGGTATTCGCCCGCTCTGCCTAGGTAAACGTGAAATCAACGGCCGTACGGAGTACATGGTTGCTTCTGAATCGGTAGCACTCGATGCCGTTGGTTTTGATTTCATGCGTGATGTTGCGCCGGGTGAAGCCGTGTACGCGACGTTTGACGGTGAACTGTTTACCAAGCAGTGTGCGGACCACCCCGTGCTGAATCCATGTATTTTTGAATTCGTTTACTTCGCGCGTCCTGATTCGTTCATTGACAAAATTTCGGTCTACAGCGCGCGTGTTGAAATGGGTAAGAAGCTTGGCGAGCGCATCAAAGCCAACTTCCCAGAACTCGACATCGATGTGGTGATTCCAATTCCAGAAACATCATGCGATATCGCGCTGCAAATCGCTCAGGCGCTGGATAAGCCCTACCGCCAAGGTTACGTGAAGAACCGTTACGTGGGTCGTACGTTTATCATGCCGGGCCAACAACAGCGTAAGAAATCAGTGCGTCGTAAACTCAACACCATTCGTTCAGAGTTTAAAGACAAAAACGTTCTGCTGGTGGATGACTCGATTGTTCGCGGCACAACCTCAGAGCAGATCATTGAGATGGCGCGTGATGCCGGTGCGAAGAAAGTGTACATGGTGTCTGCGGCGCCTGAGATTCGCTTCCCGAACGTTTACGGTATCGACATGCCAAGTGCGAACGAACTGATTGCACACGGTCGTGACAACGAAGCCATCTGTAAACAAATCGGTGCGGATGCACTGATCTTCCAAACGCTAGATGATTTGGTTGACGCTGTGCGCGCAGGCAATCAGGACATCGCCAAGTTTGAAACTTCGGTGTTTAACGGCGAGTACGTGACGGGCGACATCGATCAGCAATATCTGGACTTCCTCGAGTCAATGCGCAGCGATGACGCGAAGACGGAACGTGAAATTCAGCAAGAGCTGGCTAACCTCGAATTGCACAACGAAGGCGCGTAATTCGTTGTCTGCTTAACATTCGTTTTGAACATGAAAAAGGCTTCCCGAGGGAAGCCTTTTTTGTATCTCATGGTTCGCTGGAAACTACAGCACCATGGCGGCCAACCAGCCAAATGCGATTAATGGCAAGTTGTAGTGAATAAAGGTCGGAACCACGGTTTCCCATATGTGCTCGTGTTGCCCGTCGGCATTCAAGCCCGACGTTGGACCGAGGGTGGAATCCGATGCTGGCGAGCCCGCATCACCGAGTGCAGCGGCGGTACCAACCAAGGCGATGGTCGCCATCGGTGAGAAACCAAATGCCAGACACAGCGGGACGTAAATAGTCGCGATAATTGGAATGGTCGAGAATGACGAACCAATCCCCATGGTCACCAACAGGCCAACAACCAGCATCAGCAGCGCCGCCAGTGGCTTGTTATCCCCAATGCTGGTGGACAGAGACGACACCAAGGTTTCCACGCCGCCAGTCTGTTTCATGACTGCCGCAAACCCTGCGGCTGAAATCATGATGAAGCCGATCATCGCCATCATGTGTACGCCTTTGGTAAAGACGTCGTGCGTTTCTTTCCAAGCAATCACGCCACCAAACGTAAACACCATGAAACCGGCCAGCGCACCGATGATCATCGAGCCGGTGGTCAACTGCACGGCCAGTGCCGCCAAAATACCTAGGCCAGCAACGAGGATGTGCTTCTTGTTGATCGCCGTGGTTGATTCATTGACAACGGTTAGCTCGGTCTCTTTGTATACGCGTGGTTTGCGGTAAGAGAAAAAGACCGCCACGAGCAGGCCAAATACCATGCCCAAGCCCGGCAGCAGCATCGCCATCGGAACTTGGCTCGCGGTGACGCTTTCTAGGCCGTTGTCGCGTAGGTTTTTCAGCAAAATGTTGTTTAAGAAAATGCCGCCGAAACCCACGGGTAACACCATGTATGGGGTGATCAAACCAAAGGTCAGTACACAGGCGATCATACGACGGTCAATGCCCAGACGAGCAAACACGCTCAGCAGTGGCGGGATCAGAATCGGAATGAAGGCAATGTGGACCGGAATAATGTTTTGGGAAGACATCGCCATCAGCAGCAAAGCCACGATCACAACGTATTTCATTCCGGTTGAGGCTGCCGCACTGTGTCGGCCATGAATGCGTTTAATGACGCTTTGAGCCAGCAAATCGGTGACACCCGATTTTGAGATGGCCACAGCAAAAGTACCTAGCATTGCGTAGCTTAGTGCGATGGTTGCACCACCACCTAAACCACTTTCAAATGCGGCAACGGTGTCGTTGAGGCTCATACCAGCAACCAGACCCCCAACGATGGCACTAAACGTCAGTGCAACGACGACGTTTACGCGCATCAGGGCCAGGACCAGCATGACACAGACAGAAATGACTACAGGGTTCATATACTTCTCGGTCAGTTGTGTTTACTTATTATTAAGGTTATGGTCGTCGGCCAATGGCCAGCCGCCAAGAGCTTTCCATTGATTGACGATGCCGCAGAACAGCTCTGCGGTTTGCTGAGTATCGTAAAGTGCAGAATGGGCTTCACGATTGTCGAACGCCATCCCTGCTGCTTTGCAGGCTTTAGCCAGTACGGTCTGACCATAAGCAAGGCCGCTCAAAGTTGCGGTATCAAAAGTAGCAAATGGATGGAAAGGGACTCGTTTGAGTTTACAACGTTCGCTGGCGGCCATCACAAACCCATGGTCGAACGCTGCGTTGTGCGCCACAATAATGGCACGGCTACAATCGGCGGCCTTCTGTTCTTTACGAACTTGTTTATAGATCTCTTTCAGGGCGTGTTCTTCGCTGACGGCGCCGCGTAGCGGGCTGAAAGGATCATAAATGCCGTTGAATTCCAGCGCCGCTTTTTCAAGGTTGGCGCCTTCGAAAGGTTCGACATGAAAGTGAATTGTCGAAGCAGGGTGTAAATCGCCATTTTCATCCATGGCCAATGTCACTGCGCAAATTTCGAGCAGAGCATCAGTTTGAGGGTTGAATCCTGCGGTTTCTACATCGATTACGACTGGAAAATAGCCGCGAAAGCGCTTTTTCAGAGTCAGAGCTTCATTAATGTCTGTCATGTGATCCCTAGCTTATGTGATAGGGGCAGCATTATTGCAGATTCTCATCGTGAGCAAAACCAAATAGGTGGATTAAAGCGCAATTAAATTTGTGCTTTGACGGGTGATATTCAAGCCGATTCATTCATATTTCGTGCGGATTTATGCGTTGAATGAGAAAGGGCGGGAAACGCAGGGGGCACGTCTCTGATTTGACAGAAAATCAGCGTACTATCGAGTGGAAATGCACGGGGTGTGCCGCGATGGATGTCGCCTTGGCGAGGTTTTTGCATCTTCGAGTTAGAAATCAATAAGGCGGCAAAATATCGTCATTGCCGCTGAACGCGTAAAGAGAAGTAAATCCTTATGAATAAATGGGTTGTAAGCAGTTTTGTTGTACTGAGTGCCTGTTCCTCATTTGCCGCTTCGGCACTGGAAAAGCGCTACGTGGCAACACCACAACAGTCAAGTTGGCAAATGGCGACCAATACGCCGCTCGAATGCCGACTGGTGCATCCCATTCCAAATTATGGTGAGGCGGTGTTTACCTCGCACGCCAGCAAAAAAATTAACCTCGATTTCGAACTCAAAATGCGTCGCCCGATGGGGGAAACCCGCAATGTGAGTTTGGTGTCGATGCCGCCTGTATGGCGACCGGGTGAAAGCGCCGATCGAATCACCAACATCCAGTTCTTTAAACAGTTTGATGGTTATGTCGGTGGTCAAACGGCGTGGGCTTTGCTGAGTGAGTTGGAGCAAGGACGTTACCCGACGTTCAGTTATCAGGATTGGCAAAGCCGTGATCAGCGTATTGAAGTGGCGCTGTCTGCGGTGCTGTTTCAGCCGCAATACAATGCGTTCAGCGATTGTGTGGCGAGCCTGCTGCCCTACAGCTTTGAAGATATTTCATTCACTATTTTACATTACGATCGCGGCGACAGCGTGGAGCTCAACAAAGCATCACAAAAACGTTTAGCGCAGATTGCCGAATACATTCGTTATAACCCAGATATCGATTTGGTCTTGGTATCAACCTATACCGATTCGACGGATGGCAGAAATGAGAGTCAGAGTTTATCTGACAAACGTGCAGAGTCATTGCAGAAGTATTTTGAATCGCTCGGATTGCCGTCTGATCGCATTCAAGTGCAAGGGTATGGCAAGCGCCGCCCGATTGCCGACAACGCATCGCCTATCGGTAAAGACAAGAACCGCCGCGTGGTGATTTCCCTCGGTCGCACACAAGTCTAAACCGTGTGGTACATCCCCCGTGAATCGGGGGATGACACTGCCTTAGTGCAAGCGAAACTTGGCAATCAAGTTGCAGGTCGAGGCGGAGTCGATGTCTTTCACCAGCCTGGCCAGCTCGGGATTCGGGTGACGTTTCATAAATTCAACCAGCGCTTTCTTGCAGCAGCCAAGTGAATCCACAAACGCTTCACAGCTCGGGTTACCACATTGCGGGATCAACGTCAGGATACGTTCCGACGCCAGTTCGAGGTATTTCAACTCGTATTGGTCATCGCCGATTGTGCGCCAGAATCCGGCCATGTTATGGCACGAAATCACCGAGATCATCAGTCGGTCTTCCAGCTCAATCTCTTCCGCCACGCCAATGCGATCGCTCAGTGTCAGGGCTTGTTGGTAATGGAGAATGCTACGCAGATGATCCGCTTGTTGCATCGCGATATCTGCTAATAAGGTGTGTTTTTCCCACTCTTTGATGGTCATCGGTCAATCCTCATACGCCTGAATAAGCTCAATTTAAATGATAATTATTATCATGTAAACCATGTGAATTGCGGGGAAATACAACAAAACCGCCAGAGCGGCGGTTTTGAAAGGTGTACGCGTAGGGAGAATTAACCCTCTAGGCCCGCGTTGGCTTGTTTGTTTTGGATCAGCTCAATCATGTAACCGTCAGGATCTTTTACAAACGCGATGTGTGTCGAACCGCCTTTGACTGGGCCCGGTTCACGCGTCACGTTACCACCGGCGGCTTTGATGGCCTCGCAAGTGGCGTAAATGTCGTCTGCACCGATGGCGATATGGCCATACGCGTTGCCGAGGTCGTAGCTTTCAACGCCCCAGTTATACGTCAGCTCGATCACGGCTGCTTCTGATTCGTCACCGTAGCCCAAAAATGCCAGTGTGTATTTGTATTCGGCATTTTCGTTTTGACGTAGCAATTTCATGCCCATCACTTGTGTGTAGAACGCGATCGAACGGTCAAGGTCGCCAACGCGCAGCATGGTATGAAGAATACGATTGTTTGACATAATGGACTCCTAGCTTTCCGGGTAAACTTTCTCTTTAAATTCGCACAGGTCTTCAATAATGCAGCTGCCACAACGAGGCTTACGTGCCACGCAGGTATAACGGCCATGCAGAATTAACCAGTGATGGACATCGAGTTTGAACTCTTTCGGAACCACTTTCAGCAGCTTCGCTTCCACTTCATCGACGTTTTTTCCGACCGCAAACTTGGTGCGATTGGACACGCGAAAAATATGTGTATCGACGGCAATGGTTGGCCAGCCAAAGGCGGTGTTGAGTACCACGTTGGCGGTTTTGCGTCCCACGCCGGGCAGAGCTTCTAGCGCTTCGCGGTTTTCCGGTACTTCGCCTTGGTGTTGGTCGAGCAGAATGCGGCAGGTTTTGATGACGTTCTCTGCTTTGGAGTTAAACAAACCGATGGTTTTGATGTATTCCTTGACGCCGTCAACGCCCAAATCCCACATCGCTTGGGGGGTGTTGGCGACGGCATAAAGTTTGTCGGTGGCTTTATTGACGCTGACATCGGTGGCCTGCGCTGACAGCAACACCGCAATCAGCAGTTCAAACGGTGTGTTCCAGTTGAGCTCGGTCTGCGGATGGGGATTGTTTTCCCTTAATCGCTGCAGTATTTCGACACGCTTGCTGTTATTCATGGTGATTCATTACTTCCTTGAAACCGCAGCCGCAGGGAATGCTGCGGCTGTTGGCTTTTTTATACGTTGGTCACGCGCACCCGTTCGATCGCGGGCTTTTCTTGTTTTGGCTGGCGAGATGCTAGCTGTTTATCAATGATGTTTTTGGCGGCAATCAAAAAGCCGACACCGATGAAGGCACCCGGTGGCAGCAGTGCCAGCAGGAAGCTGTTATCAAAGTGAAAAATCTCGATTCGCAGCACTTTCGCCCAATCTCCGAGGAGCAAATCTGCGCCGTCAAACAGGGTACCATTACCGATCACTTCACGGAGTGATCCTAAAACGACCAACACGGAAGTCATGCCAAGGCCCATCCAAAAGCCATCTTGCGCAGAGGGTAGGACGTCGTTTTTCGACGCATACGCTTCAGCGCGGCCAATGATGATGCAGTTGGTAACAATCAGCGGAATGAAGATACCCAGGGACAAGTACAAACCGTAGGCGTAAGCGTTCATCAACAATTGTACGCAGGTCACCAGTGCCGCAATGATCATCACAAAGACTGGAATACGCACCTCTTTGGGGACGTAGTCGCGCACCAGAGAAACGGTCACGTTGGAGCTGACCAAAACCAACAGGGTCGCGATTCCTAAACCGAGTGCGTTGGTCACGGTAGAGGAGACGGCGAGCAGCGGACACAAGCCCAACAGCTGTACCAACGCCGGGTTGTTATTCCACATGCCATTTTTAATCAGCGTTTTATGATCACTCATTGTGTTCACCTCCGCAGTTTAATGGTTGCTTGAAGATGTCGTCACGGTGCTGGTTCACGTACTGCGTGGTCTGCTTCACAGCTTTCACCACGGCACGCGGGGTGATCGTCGCCCCAGTGAATTGGTCGAATTGGCCGCCGTCTTTGCGTACACGCCATTGACCTTCATTATCTTCTGTCACTTGTTTGCCAGTAAAACCGAGAATCCAGTTGGTAATTCGCAAGTCGATTTTGTCACCCAATCCCGGTGTTTCCTGATGCGCGAGCACGCGCGTTCCCGTAATCGTGCCGTCGTTGCGAATCCCGACGATGATCTTAATCGCGCCGTTGTAGCCATCCGGTGCGATGGATTCAATGGCTAATACGTTGGGTTCACCGCCCAGCGTGCCGAGATACACCGGCATGGGTTTGTTGCTGCCGAGCAACGGATCACTCACCAGTGTACACGTTTGAGACAGGGCATTGTCATGCAGCTTCGGCGGAACGACCTGATTGAGCACCGACAATAGCTGTTTATTTTCTTGCACTTTGATCTGACTTTCGGTCAGGTAGTGCGTGAGCGCAACCACGCCGGTGGACGCACAGGCAAACACAGCAAGGACCAGACCGTTTTTTCGAATAGCGGCTAACATAATGCTCCTTAGTGTCCGTAAGTACGAGGTTTGGTGTAGTAGTCGATCAGTGGAACGCACATGTTCGCGAGCAGCACCGCAAACGCGACGCCATCAGGGAAGCCGCCCCAACTGCGAATAATAAACACCATGGCACCAATAAATGCGCCGTAAATCAGGCGTCCTTTGGTGGTGGTCGATGCGGTGACCGGGTCGGTGGCAATGAAGAATGCGCCTAACATGGTTGCGCCTGACAACAGGTGCATGAGTGGCGAAGCGGTGGTGCCGGGCGCAAACAACGCCATGAGCAGGCTGGTCACCACCAAGCCGCCCAAAAATGCGGCAGGAATGTGCCAGTTGATCACGCGCAGTTTAACCAGAATTAGACCACCGACTAAATACGCCAAGTTCACCCACTCCCAACCCAGACCGGCAATGCCGCTGAATTGTGGTTTCGCCATGGCTTCAGACATCGTGTGTCCGGCACGCAGTGACGTTTTAATCGAATCCAATGGCGTTGCCATGGTCATGCCATCGATGCCAGTCCGAATTTGTTGCAAGGACAAACCATCAACATTAAACCCAGTGAAGATCAGTGAAAATGAGTCCACCAATGAAATGGGCTCCGGTGCCAATTCCGACGGTGCAATCCAGCTGGTCATCTGCACTGGGAAGGAGATCAGCAACACCACATAAGCAATCATCGCCGGGTTAAACGGGTTTTGTCCCAAACCGCCGTAGAGGTGTTTGGCGATTAAAATCGCAAAAATCAACCCAATCACCACGACCCACCACGGTGAAAGTGGTGGAATCGCGACAGCCAACAGCCAGGCTGTCACAATCGCGCTGTAATCACGCAGCGCAAAACGCACCGGTCGGCGGCGCAAGAGCATGACGCCTGCTTCAAACGCCATGGCGACCACAATCGCCAAGAGTAATTGAATCAAGGTACCAAAACCAAAGAAATAACTTTGGGCCAACAGACCGGGCAGGGCGCAGATTGCGACCCATTTCATCATATCGGCAGTACTGCGTTTCGTCCGCGCATGTGGGGAGCTGGCAATGAAAAACGCCACTAGTCGTTCTCCTCAACGTTATTTGGGGTTTGATTCTCGGCTTGCTGCGCGGCTTTGCGCGCTTTGGCGCGAGCAATGGCAGCGGCTACGGCGGCTTTCTTCGGATCGCCGGTAGGTTCTTCAACCGCTGGCGCTTCAACGGGCGCGTGGTCAACCTCAGGCTTGTCGTTGGCCTCTTGCTGCGCAGCTTTGCGCGCTTTGGCACGAGCAATGGCAGCGGCCACGGCGGCTTTCTTTGGATCGCCGATAGGTTCTTCAGCCGCTGGCGCTTCAACGGGCGCGTTGTCAACCGCAGGCTTGTCGCTGGTCTCTTGCTGGGCAGCTTTGCGCGCTTTGGCGCGAGCAATGGCAGCGGCCACGGCGGCTTTCTTTGGATCGCCGGTAGGTTCTTCAACCGCTGGCGCTTCAGCGGGCGCATTGTCAACCTCAGGCTTGTCGCTGGCCTCAGGCTGCGCGGCTTTGCGCGCTTTGGCGCGAGCAATGGCAGCGGCCACGGCGGCTTTCTTTGGATCGCCGGTAGGTTCTTCAACCGCTGGCGCTTCAGCGGGCGCATTGTCAACCGCAGGCTTGTCGCTGGTCTCTTGCTGGGCGGATTTGCGCGCTTTGGCGCGAGCAATGGCAGCGGCTACGGCGGCTTTCTTTGGATCGTCTGCCGGTTCGTTAGTCGCTGGGTCTTGCGTCATCGGCGTCTCACTGGACTCAGGCTGCGCGGCTTTGCGCGCTTTAGCGCGAGCAATGGCAGCGGCCACGGCAGCTTTCTTTGGATCGCCGGTAGGTTCTTCAGTCGCTGGCGCATTGTCAACCGAAGGCTTGTCGCTGGCCTCAGGCTGAGCAGCTTTGCGCGCTTTGGCACGAGCAATCGCGGCGGATACAGCGGCTTTTTTCTCGTCGCCCGAGCTTGTCACATCACCGGAGTCGGCTTTTTCTGCTTTCCGTTCACGCGCCTGACGTTTGCGTTCTTCACGCAGCTTCGCCATGTCGCTATTGTCGGGTTCAGTTGCGCCAGCCTTCGCCGCTTCAGCCTGTTTGGCTTTGGCTTTGGCAATCGCTGCGGCTACCGCAGGTTTGACGGGCGCATCGCTGGTTTCGTTTTGTGCTTTTTGCGCTTTGACGCGGGCAATGGCGGCGGCAATTGCGTCTTCGCCACCACTTTGTTGCATCTCTTTGCGGCGATCGTCTGCGGCTTTCTTAAAGCGGTTTTCACGTTCGGCTTTTTCACGTTCCATGCGCGCTTTTTTCTCTTCAAAGCGCAGTTTGGCCCGTTCAGCGGCTTCCGCTTCCCATTGACGGTTTTTGATTTCTGCTTTGGATTGACGGTAGTACTGAACCAGTGGAATTTCACTTGGACACACGTAAGCGCAAGCGCCACACTCTATGCAATCTTTGAGGTTGAGCTCTTCGCACTTGTCATATTCTTCGGCCTTTGAATGCCAGTACAACTGCTGCGGCAGCAGAGACGCCGGACAAGCGTCCGCGCATTGGCCGCAGCGAATGCAGGCCATCTCGTAATCGTGCTGCGGAATTTCGTTGCGGCTTGGCGCCAGAATGCAGTTGGCAATCTTCACGATCGGCACGTTGGCGTGGGGCAGCGTAAAGCCCATCATCGAACCGCCAAGGATCAAACGCGGTAACTTTTTGTCCGCTTGATAACCAAATTCATCGAGCAGCGATTGCACGGGCGTGCCGAGGCGAACCCAAACGTTCCGTGGTTGAGTGAAGGTCTTTCCTGTCAGCGTTACCACGCGGCGAATCAACGGTTCACCGTCGACCACAGCACGTTTGATGGCCTGAATGGAGCCGACGTTTTGCACAATGACACCAATGTCGGCGGAGTGCTTACCGGCGGGCACTTCCAGATCGGTCAGCAGTTTAATCAGTTGTTTCGCACCGCCGGACGGATACTTGGTCGGAATGGCGCGAATCACAATATCTTTGCCTTCCGCGGCCAGTTGCAACGCTCGAATGGCTTCCGGTTTGTTGTCCTCAACGCCAATGACGGTCAGCTTCGGTTGCAGAATGTGTTCGACAATCCCGATGCCATCGATAATCTCTTGCGCGTGTTCGCGCATCAGCGCGTCATCGGCGGTAATGTACGGTTCACACTCTGCGGCGTTGACGATAAAAATCTCAACGCGGGAGAGGCCAGACTGAATCTTCTTTGCCGTGGGGAAACCCGCTCCGCCGAGGCCCGCGATCCCCGCATTGCGGATGATGTCGATCAGCTCTTCGGGTTGGGTTTGGGTGTAGTCGGCAACCGGATGGCGCTCACACCATTGGTCTTTGCCATCTGGAGTGATCACCACGCACAGCTCGCTTAACCCAGATGGGTGCGCGACGGTGCGAGGTTCAATCGCGCTGACGACGCCAGACGTGGGCGCATGCACCGGCAGCATGAATGTGGTTGAGAATGAGGTCAGGGGTTGACCTTTCAGCACGTTGTCGCCGACCTGCACCAACAAATCACCCGATTTACCGATGTGTTGTTTCAGTGGCAGTACATACTCATGCGCTAAGCGGGCTTCGACGAGCGGCGTTTGAGTCGACTGAACTTTATTTTCCGGCGGATGAATGCCTCCCGGGAAGTCCCAGAGATAGCCGGTTCGAATTTTATCGATTAATGACAACATACCAGTCCTTAACTCGCACTCTTCTGAGAAGTCTCGGCATTGGCCGATGAAGAATGGGTAACATCAACAACAGGAATCGCGTTCATTTGCCACTTCCAGGTATCCGTCGTGGTTTTTACGGGAATCATTTCAATACAGTCGGTCGGGCACGGTGCCACACACAAATCGCAACCGGTACATTCATCCTTAATGACGGTATGCAGTGCTTTGTTGCCGCCGACAATGGCGTCGACCGGACAGGCCTGAATACATTTGGTGCAGCCGATGCACATGTCTTCATGAATAAAGGCCACGGTTTTGACGTTGTCGTCCAGATCGTGCGCCGATTCTTGAACCTCAACGCCCATCAAATCCGCCAGTTTTTCGATGGTCGCTTGGCCACCGGGCGGGCATTTATTGATGGCGTCGCCATTGGCAATCGCTTCGGCGTATGGGCGACAACCTGGGTAACCACACTGACCGCATTGGGTTTGTGGCAAAATGGAATCAATTTGATCGACGATGGGATCCGCTTCCACTTTAAAGCGAATGGACGCGAAACCGAGTATGGCACCAAAGACGGCAGCCAGTGCAGCCAACACGAGGACGGCGATTAAAATCGTACTCATTACAGTTTCACCAGACCGGTAAAGCCCATAAAGGCCAGCGACATCAGACCTGCGGTGATCATCGCAATCGAAGCGCCTTTGAACGGCGCAGGCACATCAGCAACGTGAATGCGTTCACGCATCGACGCGAAGAGAATCAGAACCAGAGAGAAGCCCACGGCGGCGCCGAAACCATAGATGATCGACTGAATAAAGTTGTGGTTTTCGTTGATGTTCAGCAGCGCCACACCCAACACGGCACAGTTGGTGGTGATGAGGGGCAAGAAGATACCGAGTAAGCGATACAGCGTTGGGCTGGTTTTATGCACCACCATTTCGGTGAATTGAACGACCACCGCGATCACGAGGATGAAGCTCATGGTGCGCAAGTATTCAATGCCGAGAGGGCGAAGGATATAGCTTTCAACCAGATACGCGCACACAGACGCGAGCGTTAGAACGAAAGTCGTTGCTAACCCCATGCCAATTGCAGTTTCCAGCTTCTTTGAGACGCCCATGAAAGGACACAAGCCCAGAAACTTTACCAGTACAAAGTTGTTGACTAGCACGGTGCCGACCAACAACAAAAGATATTCGGTCATAGTTATTACGTTCTTAAAATCCGATCCCGATATTATCGTGTTTTGTGACACCAATAACAACCAGTGAACGGTGTGGTTTTAGCTTCACCGACGAAAAACATCGGTTTTGGCGCGTATCGTCGTCGAATGTCGACCCGTTGATATTGTGATTTGAGCGGGGCTGAAGGAAGCGCTGGAGGGCTGTTTGTGGCGATGAGGTTATGTGGCAATGCAAAAAAGCTCGCATCCGCCAGGTAGGACAGGGATGCGAGCAAAGCGTTTAACGATCGGCCTTGTTATCCGTGATGTGTGTGGCCGATCGCGAACAGGCGATTAAAGCTTGTTCGTGAACGTTCGAGTGATGACGTCTTGTTGTTGTTCACGGGTTAGTGAGTTGAAACGCACGGCATACCCTGACACGCGGATGGTTAACTGCGGGTATTTGTCTGGGTGTTCAACCGCATCCAACAGCATCTCGCGATTCATGACGTTGACATTCAGGTGTTGTCCGCCTTCTACCATCGCAGCGTCACCATGGGCTTCGTGGTGGAAGTAGCCATCCATCAATGCCGCTAAGTTCTGCTTCTGCGCGGCTTCATGTTTGCCAAGCGCATTGGGCACAATGGAGAAGGTGTAGGAAATACCATCTTTTGCGTAAGCAAATGGCAGCTTCGCCACCGAGCTCAATGACGCGACCGCGCCTTTTTCATCTCGACCATGCATTGGGTTAGCACCGGGGCCAAACGGCATGCCTGCACGGCGGCCATCCGGTGTGTTGCCGGTTTTTTTACCGTAGACGACGTTGGACGTGATGGTCAGTATCGATTGGGTCGGAACGGCTTCGCGATAGGTGTGCATCCGCTGAATTTTTTTCATAAAGCGTTCCACCAAGTCGCATGCGATGTCATCGACACGTGCGTCGTTGTTGCCAAATTTTGGATAGTCGCCTTGGATGTCGAAATCGACCGCAATACCTTCTTCATCACGAATCGGCGTCACGGTGGCGTACTTGATGGCCGCGAGAGAGTCCGCCACAACGGAGAGCCCGGCAATGCCACAGGCCATGGTGCGATACACATCGCGATCCATCAGTGCCATGAGAGAGGCTTCGTAGCTGTAGCGGTCGTGGGAATAGTGAATGATGTTTAAGGCGGTGACGTATTGGGTGGCGAGCCAATCCAATGTGCTGTCGAAGCGAGTCATCACTGCATCAAAATCTAACGTGGCGTCTAGCATTTTCTCGGTGGCTGGCGCGACTTGTGCTTTAGATTTCTCATCCACACCGCCGTTGATGGTGTACAGCAGTGCTTTGGCAAGGTTTGCACGAGCGCCAAAGAATTGCATGTGCTTGCCCACGATTTGCGGGCTGACGCAACAGGCGATGGCGTAATCATCGTTGTTAAAATCAGGTCGCATTAAATCGTCGTTTTCGTATTGAACAGAAGAGGTCTCAATCGAAATCTTGGCCGCGTAATGTTTGAATGCCGCTGGTAGTTGCTCTGACCACAAAATCGTCATGTTGGGTTCAGGTGCAGGCCCCATGGTGTGCAGCGTATGCAGGTAACGGAATGTCGTTTTTGTCACCAGTGTACGGCCATCAACGCCCATTCCCGCCATGGCTTCTGTCGCCCAAATCGGATCGCCTGAGAAAAGGGAATCATATTCTGGCGTCCGTAAGAAACGCACCATGCGCAACTTCATAATAAAGTGGTCAATCAGTTCTTGCGCTTGTGCTTCTGTGATCACCCCTGACGCCAAATCGCGTTCCACATAGACGTCTAAGAATGTGGATGTCCGTCCCAGAGACATCGCCGCGCCATTTTGTGATTTCACGGCGGCGAGGTAACCAAAATAGGTAAACTGAATGGCTTGTTGCGCGTTTTTAGCTGGCAAAGACATGTCGATGCCGTATTTCAGCCCCATCTGGCGAATGTCTTCCAACGCATGAATTTGGTCGGCAAGTTCTTCGCGCAAACGCAACATTTTTTCTAAATCAGCACTGTGTTCAAGAAACGTTTGTGTGGAATCGAACTGCGCTTTCTTGTCGGCTTTTAGGAAGTCGATACCGTACAAAGCAAGGCGGCGGTAGTCACCAATGATGCGGCCACGACCATAGGCATCGGGCAGGCCCGTGATGATGCCAGATTTACGGCAAGCGAGAATGTCTTTGGTATACAAATCGAAACAGGCGGTGTTGTGCGTTTTGCGATAGTCGGTAAAGATTTTCTCAACGGTCGGATCCAGTTCACGGCCATACACTTCGCACGATTTTTTCACCATACGAATACCACCATTGGCAATGATGGCGCGTTTGAGCGGTTGGTCGGTTTGCAAGCCGACAATTTTTTCGAGCGCTTTATTGATATAACCGGCGTCGTGAGAGGTGATGGTTGACGGTAGATCCGTATCGAAATCGATTGGCGCGTGCGTTCGGCTTTCTTCTTTGATGCCTTCGAGGACTTGGTTCCAGAGTGTTGAGGTTGAGTGGCTCACATCAGCCAAGAAGGACTCGTCTCCTTCGTACGGGGTGTAGTTGCTCTGAATGAAATCACGGGTATTGACCGAGTGCTGCCATTCACCGGCAGTAAACCCAGCCCATGCGTCGAGCATATCAGTGGTCGGAATAGTCATAAATAAATCCCTAAGTTATTGATAAATAGAATGGAGGCGACGAGTGGACGGAACCATTCTTAACCACTGAAATCGTATGGATTTAATCTGTATGAGTAAAATGAATGCTTTTCATTTTTTAAATGATTTTTGTGCATTAATTTTAAAAACAGATGGCTATAGTCGTTTTTATACAAAAAATGATGACTGGATGACTGGATGACTGGATGACTGGATGACTGGATGACTGGATGACTGGATGACTGGATGACTGGATGACAAGACAAGGCGCGATAGGTGAGAGCAGGGCACACGGCCGTATGGTTAGTGTCAGCGGGATTCAGCCGGGGTTGACTCAGGGGCGGAAAATGTCATCGAGATATGCTCTCTATTTTCGACGAGATAAAACGAAAAAAGCCCAGCGATTGATTCGCTGGGCTTTCGAATTTGGCTCCCCCTGCAAGACTTGAACTTGCGACATACGGATTAACAGTCCGCCGTTCTACCGACTGAACTAAGGGGGAATTGCTGAATGCGGGGCGGATGGTAGCGAGCTGAGATTGGTGTGTCAACCTTTGCGGCTGAAAAATCGGCGAAAAAAATTTCTTCGAAACGCTTTACTTTTCTGTACCCCTTACAGGGTATGCGCTTGATTTACTTATCCACTAAATTTGTGGATAAGTGTGTTAATGAATCTTGAGCAATTATATTTTCTAGACCACGTGTGACTAAATTGCACGATGCAATCGATTTCCATTTATGGCTATTGGGTTGGTTTTATTGGTTTTTTCTTAATTATCCACAGAAGATCTAACTGAGTAATTGAATGGTAATGGATGTTAAATTGAGGTTAAATTTAGAAAAACTGGGGAAAACCCGTGGATTATTTTTTAGGAGAAAAGGTGCCGGACGGCAGATAGGGCTGAGAATAATACCAAAGTCATTTTTTAGAAGCCAATACTATTTCAATTTTTTACGCGATCGAAAGCACAAGCTGACCGTATGTTGATGAAGGCATTGAGGATTGGTCGATTCGTCGCCACAAGCGGAATATTTGCTTGCCTTTGGTGGGGACGTAAAGCGACAATAAACTGTATAGATACCCAGGCATAATGAGGACGACATGAGCAAAGCATTTGAATTGGTCTCCGAGTATCAACCTTCTGGTGATCAGCCCGAAGCCATTCGACAACTGTTAGACGGTGTCGATGCGGGTTTGGCTCACCAGACGCTACTTGGGGTAACGGGTTCAGGGAAAACATTTACCTTAGCGAATGTGATCGCGAAAGCGCAGCGTCCGACGATTTTGCTGGCACCGAATAAAACCTTGGCTGCCCAGTTGTATGGCGAGATGAAAAGTTTCTTTCCGAACAATGCGGTGGAGTATTTCGTCTCTTATTACGACTATTACCAGCCTGAAGCGTATGTGCCCACTACCGATACCTTTATCGAGAAAGATGCGGCGGTCAACGCCCACATTGAGCAGATGCGTCTGTCGGCCACCAAAGCACTGTTAGAACGGAAAGATGCGATTATCGTGGCGTCAGTGTCGGCGATTTATGGTCTGGGTGACCCGGATTCTTATCTGAAAATGATGTTGCATTTGCGCCGTGGTGATGTGATTAATCAGCGTGACATGCTGCGTCGGCTGGCGGAGTTGCAGTATTCACGCAACGATGTGGCATTTGAACGCGGTCAGTTCCGTGTACGCGGCGAAGTGATAGACATCTTTCCGGCAGAGTCAGACCAAGATGCCGTGCGCGTGGAGATGTTTGATGATGAAGTGGAGTGCATCAGTATTTTTGACCCGCTGACGGGGGCGATTAAGCAGCGCGATTTGCCTCGTTTTACGGTCTATCCTAAAACCCACTATGTCACCCCGCGCGAGCGTATTCTTGAGGCGATCGAGCACATCAAAGTGGAGCTGGCGTCACGTCGCCAATACTTGCTCGACAATAATAAGCTGTTGGAAGAGCAACGTATTTCGCAACGCACTCAGTTTGATATCGAAATGATGAACGAGCTGGGTTTCTGCTCGGGGATTGAAAACTACTCGCGATATCTCAGTGGCCGTTCGGAAGGCGAGCCGCCTCCGACCCTATTTGATTACCTGCCTCACGATGGGTTATTGGTGATCGATGAATCTCACGTGACGGTGCCACAAATTGGCGCGATGTATAAAGGTGACCGTTCCCGGAAAGAGACGTTGGTGGAATATGGTTTTCGTCTGCCATCGGCACTGGACAACCGCCCCCTGAAATTTGAAGAGTTCGAGGCATTGGCGCCGCAAACCATTTTTGTCTCGGCGACGCCAGGCAATTACGAGTTGGAAAAATCGGGCAACGACATCGCCGATCAAGTGGTGCGTCCGACCGGTTTGCTTGACCCTGAATTGGAAGTTCGCCCAGTGGCGACTCAGGTTGACGATCTGTTGTCTGAGATTCGTATTCGCGCCGCGAAAGATGAGCGAGTGCTGGTGACGACGCTGACCAAACGCATGGCGGAAGATTTAACCGAATACCTACATGAACACGATGTGAAAGTACGTTACCTACACTCAGACATCGATACTGTGGAGCGGGTGGAAATTATTCGTGACCTCCGTTTAGGGCTGTTTGACGTGTTAGTGGGCATTAACTTACTGCGTGAAGGTCTGGATATGCCGGAAGTGTCGCTGGTGGCGATTCTGGATGCCGATAAAGAGGGTTTCTTGCGTTCGGAGCGGTCATTGATTCAGACCATCGGCCGCGCAGCACGTAACCTGGAAGGTCGAGCGATTCTGTACGCGGACAACATCACCAAGTCGATGAAAAAAGCGATGGATGAGACCAACCGCCGTCGTGAAAAACAACAAGCGTACAATGAAGCCATGGGCATTCAACCCCAAGCATTGAAACGTAATGTGAAAGATATCATGGAGTTGGGAGATATCACGAAATCGCGTAAACAGCGCACCAGCAAAGTTGTGCCATTGGCGAAAGTTGCGGAAACGTCAGCCAGCTACGATACTATGACACCACAGCAGTTGGAAAAAGAGATCAACAAACTCGAAGCTCAGATGTACAAACATGCACAGGATTTGGAGTTTGAATTGGCAGCGGAAAAACGTGACCAACTTGAGGCATTGCGCCAGCAGTTCATCGTCAACAGCTAAAAAAATAGCCAATAGAAACGGTTCTATTGGCTGTTATATCGTGAATATCATATTCACTAACAACGTCAGTTGGCTAGGTGACCCTCTCGGGTCAATTCAATAAAAGCATATTCTGTGCCAGTTTGTATCTGTGTGATTCTAAGAAAATTCTGACATTATTTTTACGGTAATATGGCTTTGAATTTGCAAAATGCAACTTCAAATGCGACTATTAAGCAAAATGCAAACGATAAATGGCTAGGCTATGCAATTAAATGATATTCATCATAAAGCGAAATATTTGCTGATGGTCGAAGACACGGCGTCGGTTGCGGCGTTGTATCGTTCGTACCTGACACCGCTCGAGATCGATATCAACATTGTCGGAACGGGACGTGAAGCGATCGAGAGTATCGCCCATCGCGAGCCGGATCTGATCCTCCTCGATCTGCGCCTGCCGGACATGACGGGTATGGACGTCTTGCATGCGGTGAAACAGCGTTCACCGGATGTGCCGGTGATTTTTATGACGGCGCATGGCTCCATTGATACCGCCGTCGAAGCCATGCGCCACGGCGCGCAAGATTTCCTCATCAAACCGTGCGAAGCCGACCGTTTGCGTGTGACGGTCAACAACGCCATTCGCAAGGCAAACAAACTCAAAAACGAGACCGACAATCCGGGTAATCAGAATTACCAAGGGTTCATTGGCAGCAGCCAGACCATGTTGGCGGTGTATCGCACCATCGACTCTGCGGCCACCAGTAAAGCGAGTATTTTCATTACCGGCGAAAGTGGTACCGGCAAAGAGGTGTGCGCCGAAGCCATCCATGCAGCCAGCAAGCGCGGCGACAAGCCGTTCATTGCTATTAACTGTGCGGCCATTCCCAAAGATCTGATTGAAAGTGAGTTGTTCGGTCACGTCAAAGGTGCGTTTACTGGCGCGGCGACGGATCGTCAGGGCGCGGCAGAACTGGCCGATGGCGGCACCTTGTTCTTGGACGAGCTGTGTGAAATGGATTTGGATCTGCAAACCAAGCTGCTGCGTTTTATTCAGACCGGGACCTTCCAGAAAGTCGGATCGTCTAAAATGAAGAGTGTGGACGTGCGTTTTGTGTGTGCGACCAACCGTGACCCTTGGAAAGAAGTGCAAGAAGGGCGTTTTCGTGAAGACTTGTATTACCGTCTGTACGTGATTCCGTTGCATCTGCCCCCTTTGCGTGAGCGCGGCGATGATGTGATTGAAATCGCGTATTCACTACTGGGGTACATGTCGAAAGAAGAAGGCAAAGGCTTTGTGCGTTTGGCGCCAGATGTCGTAGAGCGCTTCAAACAGTACGAATGGCCGGGGAACGTGCGCCAGCTGCAGAACGTGCTGCGCAACGTGGTGGTGCTTAATGAAGGGCGTGAAATTGCGCTGACAATGCTGCCGCCACCGCTGAACCAATTGAGTGACTCACGCATCAATGTCCCGAAAGCCAGCCCAGCGCCGGTGTCGGTGCATGAAATTTTCCCGTTATGGATGACAGAAAAGCAGGCGATCGAAAAAGCAATCGAGGCCTGTGATGGCAATATTCCGCGTGCTGCGGGCTATTTGGATGTCAGTCCATCCACCATCTACCGCAAGCTGCAAACCTGGAATGAAAAGGTGCAGGAAAAGGAAAAGTAAGCGCACATGGAACTGATGAATCTCAGCAAAATTGATAATCTGGCCCAAGAAATTGGTGAAGAAAACGTCCCGGTATTGGTGGAGATTTTCTTAGGTGAACTCGATACTTATCGCAACAATCTCAGTGATGTCACCTTTGGCGATAAGCTGGAATACCTCAAAGAAATTAGCCACGCCCTGAAAAGCAGTGCCGCCAGTTTTGGTGCGGATCAATTGTGTGCGAAAGCGATTGACATTGACAGTCGCGCGAAGCTGGGAAGTACCATTGATGCAACGCTGGATACGGCCATGATGATTGACCTTATCCAGCATACACGTCAGAGCTATGCGCAGTTAATTGCTTAACTGCTCTTCAATGGCTTTACGCAATTTCACCCGGTCGTGACGCCAGTCGCGGTTGGGTGATGCTAAATCACGGGTGACGCAATTCCAGTCACTGTCTAAATCCGCATGCGCTTCATCCCCCAGAACCACATCAATTTTTCGACCATGACAGGCGCGCTCGCACCACTCGAGCTTTTGGCGCAGCGTCATGCGACCTGCGGGGCCATATTCGGGCGATAAGTTTTCCACGAAAATTAGTTTCGCGTGGCGATTGTTTTCGATGGCCTGACCGAGTTCAGGGAGCAGCAGCGGCGGCATAATACTGGTGAGAAAACTACCAGGGCCCAGAATGATCGCATCAGCTTCAGACAGCGCGACGACCCCTTCACGTGTGGCCGGAACTTCAGGTTCAAGATCCAGACGACGTAAATCCTGCTGCATTTCATCCACGCTGGTTTCGCCGGTCACCCATTTGCCATCCATCGACAGCGCTTTGAGATCAGACGGGTGCTCGGACATCGGGACGATATTCACATCCACTTTCAGCATGCTGCGGATCAAATTGATCGCTTCCAGCGGGCGAACGGACAGATGATCCAACGCCGTGAGCATCAAGTTGCCCAGATTATGGCCATCCAGCTCGCCGGCGCCTTTGAAGCGATATTCGAACATCATCGAACTGATCGACGGTTCGGTGATGAGCTGATTAATGCAGTTACGGGTGTCGCCCCACGCAATACCGCCTTGGCAATGACGAATGCGCCCGGTGGATCCGCCGTTGTCGGTGGTGGTGACGATGCCTGTGGCATTGGCCCCAAACACTTTTAACGCAGCCAACATGCGTCCTAAACCGTGGCCACCGCCAATTGCGACCACTTTTTTGTTTTGATACAGAGTCATCTCTCTTCTTCTTATATTTTTACAATCCGCTACAATTTAGAGGATACGATTTATATCTCATAATGATTTCGGGGTAATTTGAGTAACACGCAAGTTTTTTTCGCGTTTACACTGGAATCCCGCACTCTTTTTAAGTATTTTACCAAGCAGCTGCTAATGAGTAACCCATAACGTGGGCGCATTAGTTGCCATTACTCCGAGCTTATTCAGCTAAGTCCTGCGGTAGGATATGGTGAATAAGCCAGTGGTCTCGAGCCACAAGGGCATAGTTGGAAATGGTTATGCCTCCCGTGTTTGGAAAGGTGTGACGTGGCGCAACAATTTGAAGATAGTTTTCAGCGTAAGTTCTACTACTTACGCTTATCGGTTACAGATGTCTGTAACTTTAAATGCACTTATTGCTTACCTGATGGGTATCACCCGTCGGGGAATAAGAATTCCTCTTTTTTAACCCTGCCGGAGATCAAACGTGTTGTGAATGCGTTTGCCACGTGCGGGACCTCCAAAGTGCGCATTACGGGCGGTGAGCCCTCTCTACGCAAAGACTTTACTGACATTATTCATACGGTGGCATCGACCCCGGGCATTCAAAAAGTGGCGACGACCACCAACGGTTATCGCATGGCGAAAAGTGTTGAAGAGTGGCAAGCGGCGGGCTTAACCCATATCAATGTCAGTGTCGACAGCTTAGACCCGCGCATGTTTCACCAAATTACCGGCGAAAACCGTTTTCATCAGGTGATGCAAGGCATCGACCGTGCATTTGAAGTCGGCTATGAGCAGGTCAAAGTCAACGTGGTGTTGATGAAGGACCTGAACGCGTTGGAACTGCCTCAATTTCTCAACTGGATTAAACATCGTCCGATTCAACTGCGTTTTATCGAATTAATGCAGACCGGCGAAATGGACGATCTGTTCAACCGCCATCACGTGTCAGGCACGGCGATTCGCAATCAACTGATTGCTGATGGGTGGATCCTCAAAGCGCGCGCCAACAACGATGGTCCGGCGCAAGTGTTTGTACATGCCGATTACCAAGGTGAAATTGGCCTCATCATGCCGTACGAGAAAAACTTCTGTACCAGTTGTAATCGCCTGCGCATCTCTGCGCTTGGTAAGCTGCACCTGTGTCTGTTTGGCGAGCACGGTGTTGAGCTGCGCGATCTCATGCAAGAGGACGGACAAAACCAAGCCTTGATTGAGCGCATTCAAGCCCAACTGCAAACCAAATCGGTCAGCCACTTCCTGCATGATGGCAATACCGGAATGACGCCGCATTTGGCGTCAATTGGCGGTTAACTCTCTTTTTCTGCTGGGCTTACGGGCCTGGCCGACAGCACATTCAACGATTATTGATAAAGGTGGACTCATGGGTCACGCAGAAAGCAAATTTCAGCCTGCTAATATTGCCGTTCTGACGGTATCTGACACGCGCACAGAAGAGAACGACACATCTGGTCGTTACCTCGCCGAACAACTTCAGGAAGCCGGTCATCGCTTGATCGACAAACAAATCGTGATCGATGACATGTACAAAATTCGCGCGGTGGTGTCTCAGTGGATCGCCGATGAAAACGTGCAAGCGATTATGATCACAGGCGGTACTGGCTTTACATCACGTGACAGCACGCCAGAAGCGCTGAAACCGCTGTTTGATAAAGAAGTGGAAGGCTTTGGCGAGTTGTTCCGCATGGTGTCTTATGAAGAAATTGGCACCTCGACCATTCAGTCTCGCGCAGTTGCCGGTTTTGCCAACCACACAGTGATTTTCGCGATGCCGGGTTCAACCGGCGCGTGTCGCACTGGTTGGACGAAGATCATTCGCCAACAAATGGATGCCAGCCATCGCCCATGTAACTTTATGCCGCACCTGTCGGTGTAAGGGGGCGTCATGAGTCAACTGACCCACATCAACGCGTCCGGTGAAGCGAACATGGTGGATGTTTCCGCGAAAAGCGACACCGTTCGTGAAGCGCGTGCTGAAGCTTTTGTGCAGATGGCACCGGAAACGTTGCAACTGATCCTCTCGGGACAACATCACAAAGGGGACGTCTTTGCGACGGCTCGTATCGCGGGGATTCAAGCGGCGAAACGCACTTGGGAGTTGATTCCACTGTGCCATCCACTGCTGCTGTCAAAAGTCGAAGTGCAATTGGAAGCAATTGAAGCGGAAAACCGCGTGCGTATTGAATCTGTGTGCAAATTGGCGGGAAAAACCGGCGTGGAAATGGAGGCGCTGACCGCTGCTTCCGTTGCTGCATTGACCATTTACGACATGTGTAAAGCCGTGCAAAAAGACATGGTGATTGAACAGGTTCGTCTGTTGGAAAAAACCGGCGGCAAATCGGGTCACTTTAAGGTGGATGCATGATCAAAGTACTGTTTTTCGCGCAAACCCGCGAGTTGGTCGGCTGCGACGCGCTGACGTTGGACGCGTCATTTGCCACCGTTGAAGCCTTGCGTGCGCATTTGGCTGCGCAGCCAGGGAAGTGGTCGCTGGCACTGGAACCCGGCAAGCTGTTGGCGGCCGTGAATCAGGCGATCGTGCCGATGGACTTCGCGCTGAATGATGGCGATGAAGTGGCGTTCTTCCCCCCTGTGACCGGAGGTTAATATGGACAATCGAGTTTCTGTTCAAACACAGGATTTTTCCGTTGCCGATGAGTACGCGCAACTTTCTGCGGGTACACAAGCCGGTGCAGTGGTGACCTTTGTCGGAAAAGTGCGCGACATGAACCTTGGCGACAATGTGGCGGGATTGCATTTGGAGCACTACCCGGGCATGACCGAAAAAGCCTTGCTTGAGATTTGTGATGAAGCGGCGCGCCGCTGGCCATTGCAGAATGTGCGTGTTATTCACCGTGTTGGTGACATGGACATTGGCGATCAAATTGTGTTTGTGGGCGTGAGCAGTGCGCATCGCAGTGCTTCGTTTGAAGCGTGCGAGTTTGTGATGGATTACCTCAAAACCAAAGCGCCGTTCTGGAAGAAAGAACGCACGACCGAAGCCACGCGTTGGGTCGATTCCCGTGAGTCGGACGCCAAAGCAGCAGAACGTTGGCAGCAATAAGCCACTGATGAACCCAAAAGCAGAGTCGAATGGCTCTGCTTTTTTGATTCTGCCTGCGTCAGTAAATGTGCAGTGTGCCGCGCTGCTGGTGTTTGGCATGAAACAGTGCTTTGTCGGCAATCGCGACCAGCTTTTCAGCCGTCATGTTGGGTTCGAGCCGCAGGCAGTGCTGAATGCCGATGGTCACCGACAGCACGTCACCGACTCGCGAGGCGTGGTGGGGAATATGCAAGGCTTGAATGTCTTGCAACAGTTGACGTGCTTTGTGTTCGCACTGTTCGATGCTGATGTCAGGAATAAACAACAAAAATTCGTCTCCGCCATAGCGAAAACAGAGATCGCCTTTTCGCTTCCAATGATTCAACGCTTGGCTCACTTGCTTGAGGGCTTCATCGCCTTGCAGGTGTCCGTAGCGATCGTTGAACTCCTTAAAACAGTCAATATCAATCATAAACAGCGCGCTGGACACCTGTTCGAGCTTGGCGACATCGAGCGCCTGTGGTAACAGCGAATCCATGGCGTAACGGTTGTACACCTGCGTTAAATGGTCGATGTGCGTCAGGTGTTCCAACTCCAGTTGGTGACGCGCCAGCTTATCGACCGTTCGCTTGTATTCCGTGATGTTGCGAACAATCCAAAGCACGTATTCGGTGTTTGGCAACGGCACCACAAGTGCGGTAAAAAACTGCACGTCTGTCGGGCCTTCTAACCCTTCAAAGCACGGCATCTGTTTGGGATCTAAATCGTATTCCAGCTCGGTCGCTTCACCGCTGTGAATGGCGTGTGCGATCACTTGTGTAAACCAAGCGGCTTTATCCGGTGGGAGCACTTGGTGCTGATTCATGCCGATAATGCTGGTGGGGTCATGGTGACGTTGGGTGTCGGTACCGCCCCATGCTTCGACATACACGCCGTCATGGTTTATCAAAAATGTGGGCTCGGGCAAGGCTTCAAACACCACATGCAGTAGATCCGGGTTGGCCGTAATCACTGAGTAGAAGACAGAATTCACCATAGCTGGCTCTATTGATGGTTGAGTCAATAATTAACATATAGATGAAAACGCAGGGAAAAGCTTGCTTCGTCACGCAGGAACAAAAAATAAGACGGATTTTATCGTGTTGACGTTAAAACGTGAGGCGAGTGGTGTGCAAGGGACGGGGATTCATCGAAAAAAACTATCAACAAAATTGGGGTTTTCCATTTAGTAAAATCAAGAAATTAGTCAACACTTACTAAATACGCAACATGAGTTTGCGAGCGATTAAGGAGATGCGCGATGGATTCGTTGAAAGTAAGAGACTACATGACCGTGAAAGCCGTGACCTTCAAACCCGATATGTCGATGTCGGCAGCGTTGGAACGGGTGATGAATTCTAACCACTTGGGCGGCCCGGTGATTGATGATCAAGAACGCGTGATTGGCTTTTTGTCTGAACAGGACTTGTTGGAAAAGCTGATCAAAGTGAGTTACCACTGTCAGGACACTCATATTGTCAGCGATTGCATGCATCAAGAGGTGCTGTCGGTCTCGCCGGAAATGTCGATCATCGAGTTGGCCGAAATGATGAAAGTGGGCAAACCGAAGGTGTACCCCGTGGTGGATGAAGGCAAGCTGGTGGGCATCATTACGCGACGTGACGTGCTTCAGGCGATTGGGAAATACCTCTCCGCGTGTTTTCAGCATCCGGTTTAAGCGACGGCGACAATGTGGGACAAAGGGCACTGCGGTGCCTTTTGTTGTTTCTGCGGTTGTTTCAGCGTCCGAGCGCGAGAATGCGAAATAACGCTTGACCTTGGAGTAGACTCCAAGGTGTAGCATTGAGCCAAGCCTGATAAAAGGAGATCGGTTATGTGTACCAAACATGAAGGTTGTCGCTCAGAAAAATCAGCAGCGCCAGCGATCCAATCTGTGTCTTGCTGCGCGGCAAGTCCAAAAATCCAATCTATTCATCCCGCGGGCGTGCGCGCCCCCGAAGGAAGCTGTTGCTCGTCTGATACAGGCAGCGGCCCCGATGGCCCTGACGAAGACGACCCCGCCAAGGGCACCTCAACATTCAAACAGAGCTGGCGCGTGGCCGGCATGGATTGCCCATCGTGCGCGCGTAAAATCGAAACCGCAGTGAATCAATTGAGCGATATCGTTGATGCGCGGGTGTTGTTTGCGACCGAGAAGTTGGTGGTGCAGTTTAACAGCGCTGCCACGGCAACTGCGATCGAGCAGGCCGTGACCAATACAGGCTTTAAGATTTACAGCGATCAAGCGGCATCAACTGCCGAGCAAACCTCGCCGCGTCACCCACTGCTTGAAACCGAAACGCTACGCATCATCGTGCTGGCCGCCCTGATGGCGGTGGGTGCCTTGGTGAGCTTATGGTCTGCAGAAAGTGGGCATTGGATTTTCGTCGTGAGCTGTCTGGCTGGTTTGATACCCATTGCCAGCAAAGCGTGGAAATTGGCAAAATCAGGCACACCGTTTGCCATCGAAACCCTGATGACGGTGGCCGCATTGGGCGCATTGTACTTGGGTGAAACCGTTGAAGCGGCGATGGTCTTGCTGCTGTTTTTGATCGGTGAACGTTTGGAAGCCTTTGCCGCCTCAAAAGCGCGCAGCGGCGTGCAATCGTTGATGGAACTGGTGCCGGAAACGGCCGTTCGTTTGGTCTCAGGCCAGCGAGTGGAAGTCCCGGTCAGCACGTTGAACCCGGGCGATATTGTGGAAGTGGCCCCCGGTGGTCGTTTGCCCGCTGATGGCGTGCTGCTCGAGCGCGCAGCCAGTCTGGATGAAAGTGCGCTGACCGGTGAATCTCTGCCAGTTGACCATCATCAAGGCGATCAGTTGGTCGCAGGTGCCGTGGTGGTTGACCGAGTCATCCAACTGAAAATTACCTCCCGTCAGGGCGAGAATGCGATTGACCGCATTCTGCATCTGATCGAAGAGGCGGATGCCCGCAAAGCCCCGATGGAGCGTTTCTTAGACCAATTCAGCCGTTGGTACACGCCGCTGATGATGGTCGTGGCGCTGTTGGTGGTCACGGTGCCGCCACTGTTATTTGCCCAGCCTTGGGAAACGTGGGTCTATCGTGGCTTAGCCATGCTGCTGATTGCGTGTCCGTGTGCGCTGGTCATTTCCACACCGGCGGCGATTACATCGGGTCTGGCTGCGGGGGCGCGTCGTGGCGCGCTGATTAAAGGCGGCGCGGCGCTGGAGCAACTCGGCCGTATTCAAACCGTGGCGTTTGATAAAACCGGCACGTTGACCCAAGGCAAACCACAGGTGACCGACCTTGTTGCATTTTCCGGTTGGTCGGAAGCGCGATTGTTGACGGTGACTGCGGCCATCGAGCAGGGCTCTCGTCATCCGTTGGCGATGTCGCTGGTGGACACCGCGCAGCACCGCGGCGTTGTGTTACCGCCTGCGGAGGATAAACAAGCCTTGGTTGGCCGCGGTGTGAGCGGGCGTATTGGTGAGCAGCAGTATCGTGTGTTGGCGCCCAGCAAGGTCGATATCACGCTGGAAGCTTCGGTGACCCAATCCATTGCCACGCTCGAAGCGCAGGGAAAAACCGTGGTCGTTGCGTTTGAGGACGAGCGCGTGATTGGCTTGGTGGCTTGGCAAGATACGTTGCGAGACGACGCGCAGCAAGCCATCGCGGATCTGCATCGCATGGGCATTACGACCACCATGTTGACCGGGGATAACCCGCGCAGTGCCGCGGCGATCGCCAGCCAGCTCAATATGGATTTTGAGGCCAGCTTGATGCCGGAAGACAAAGTGGAGTTTGTGCGCCAACTGGCGCAGCAGCATCACGTCGCGATGGTGGGCGATGGCATCAACGATGCGCCCGCAATGAAAGAAGCGAATATTGGCATTGCGATGGGCGGCGGAACGGATGTCGCGCTGGAAACCGCAGACGCAGCGATTACGCACAACCGGTTGACCGAACTGGCCAGTATGATTGCGCTCTCCCGAGCGACCTTGAGCAACATTCGTCAAAACGTCACCATTGCATTGGGACTAAAGGGCATTTTCTTAGTCACCAGTTTACTGGGCGTGACGGGATTGTGGGTGGCGGTCCTTGCTGACAGTGGCGCGACAGCGCTGGTGACATTAAATGCGCTGCGGTTGTTAAAGTTCAAGAAGTAGCAATGTTTGTGTCTATACTGACTCATGGCAAGGGTGGGCCTTGCCATGTCACGGTATTCAGCGTTGGTAGTGATATTGCGCATAGTTGCATCAGAATCATGCTTTTATGTGATTAAGATCTATTTTTATTGAAATGTAACTATTTATTGCGTTAAATCTTGTGATTGCTATCACTTACTGTTTGGGTCGGCTCCGTTAAAGTAGCACGGTACCCAAACATATTTATGAGCTGAATAAGCCACAATGAAGGAGTAACTTATGTCTCAAGCCGTATTCCACCTTGGTGTTACTGAAGCCGATCTGAATGGTGCAACATTGGCGATCATTCCGGGTGACCCTGCACGCGTGCAAAAGATCGCGGAACTGATGGAAAACCCTGTGTTCCTGGCAAGCCATCGTGAATACACGCTGTACCGCGCTGAGCTAGATGGTCAATCCGTTGTGGTGTGTTCAACAGGTATCGGTGGCCCATCAACTTCGATTGCGGTTGAAGAACTGGCGCAACTGGGTGTTCGTACATTCCTTCGTGTGGGCACCACTGGTGCGATTCAGCCTCACGTGAACGTGGGTGACATGATTGTGACTACGGGCTCTGTACGTCTTGACGGTGCAAGCCTGCACTTTGCGCCAATGGAGTTCCCTGCAGTGCCTGACTTTGAAGTGGCAACTGCGATGAAACAGGCGTCAGAAGAGAGCGGTGCGACCGTTCACATGGGCGTGACTGCATCCAGCGATACGTTCTACCCAGGCCAAGAGCGTTACGACACGTTCACAGGTCGTGTGGTACGTCGTTTCCAAGGCTCGATGAAAGAGTGGCAAGAAATGGGCGTGCTGAACTTTGAAATGGAATCAGCCACGCTGCTGACCATGTGTGCAAGTTCAGGTCTGAAAGCGGGTTGTGTGGCGGGTGTGATCATCAACCGCACGCAGAAAGAGATCCCAGACCATTCAACGCTGAAAGAAACCGAAGCGCGCTCTATCAAAGTTGTGGTTGAAGCTGCACGTAAAATGCTGAAATAAGCTTCATCAAATTTCATCAAAAACGCCACCTTCGGGTGGCGTTTTTTTATGTCTGGCGTTTGGCCTTTACGCAATCACCAGCTTGGGGAGCGGTAGATACAGGCTTTCAGTTAAATCAGCCAGCATCTGGTCATATACATGGGCAATGCTCAGCGATACATCGGACGTCAATTGATAGACCTGTTCGGCATCGATGTCATACATCGGATTGTCATGCAATTCGGCCAGTGTGTGCATGGCTTTGGAGCACGCTGGTGAGGCGATCGACAGCGGGCTGATCAGCGCCAATTGGTTCAGTTTACGGCGGACCAAATCGCAGTAGTGTTGCATACGTGAACGGCCGTCGTGCGTGTGCATGTCTTCAATGCAGATGCGCAGTTGCGTCAGGGCGTCCATGGTGTCGATGACTTGCTGCCAGTTCATGTGGTACTCATCGCTCAAATCTTCACGGCTAGATTCCACTAGCCACGCCAGCATGACTTCATCCATCAAGAACATGCAGTGACGAATTGCTTTGCCGTGGATCATTTGGTTGCGCGCAATGGTGCGATCAGACCATTCTTTCATCAATGCTTTGAGCTTCAACTGTAAAATGCGATACATGGGTTTGTTGTCAAAGTGAGCCGTGGCGATCAAATGGTTGGATTTTTCGTGCATCAAGTCGTGCAGGTGATTCAGTTCCGTCTCGCGGTGTTCACCAAACATCAGTGCATGATGCGTTGCACTGCGGTGTTGGCGACATAAATAGAGCAACTGGCGCAGGTCGACGAGCAGTTCGTATTTGCGTTGAAGGGTCGATTCTCTTTGTTTGGCAAAGAAGAACATCAGGCACAGTATGCCGATTGAAATGAGCATCGAGATAAAGACAAACATAACCAACTCCTTGTTAGTGTTTATACTACGAATGAGTTAGCAGTCTTGATGCCAAGTTTTTTATTTTTATAAATCAATTAGTTAACAAAAATAAAACAAATGTTTTGCACTCGAATTGTGCAATGTGAACTAAAAGTGTGAGCTGGTTCAATAAAAAAGCCCTCGGGCAGGTGAGCGCCGAGAGCTTTTGATGGTCAGATGGTGTTCGCGGATGGGATGATTACATCACACGCATACCCGGCTGTGCACCGTCGTGGGGTTCAAGGATCCACAACTCGCTGCCACCTGGGCCTGCGGCGAGGATCATGCCTTCAGACATGCCGAACTTCATCTTACGTGGTTTCAAGTTGGCAACGACTACGGTGTATTTGCCCACCAGATCTTCTGGGTTGTACGCCGCTTTGATGCCTGAGAACACTTGACGCATTTCGCCACCGATATCCAATTGGAATTTCAGCAGTTTGTCTGCTTTCGGTACCGATTCACACGACACGATCTTGGCAATACGCAGATCCACTTTCGCGAAATCATCAAACTCGATTTCTGCTGCGATCGGGTCTTTGCTCAGTTCAGTTTCTTGTGCTTTTGGCGCTGCTGCTTCTGCGGCGGCTTTCTCGGCAGCCGCTTCTTCGCGTGACGCTTCAATCATCGCTTCGATGTGTTTTGGATCGATACGGTTGAACAGGGCTTTGAACGCGCTGATGGTGTGACCAGTGAGCGGTTGAGCCACGCCGTCCCAAGTCAGTTCTTGGTTCAGGAAAGCTTCTGTGCGCGCGGCAAGGCCCGGCATCACAGGTTTCAGGTAAGTCAGCAGCACGCGGAACAGGTTGATGCCCACGGTACAGATATCCTGCAGCGCTTGATCTTGTCCTTCCTGTTTTGCGACCACCCAAGGTGCTTTTTCATCAACGTATTGGTTGGCTTTGTCTGCCAGCGCTGTGATTTCACGAATGGCGCGACCGAATTCACGCGCTTCATACAGCTCAGCGATGCGATCGGCTGCTGCGACAAATTCGTTGTACAGCTCAGGCTCGGCGAAGCTGTCAGACAGTTTGCCGTCGAAACGTTTGGTGATGAAGCCTGCGTTACGTGATGCCAGGTTGACAATCTTGTTCACGACGTCTGCGTTGACACGTTGCGTGAAGTCTTCCAGGTTCAGATCCAAGTCATCAATACGACTGTTTAGTTTTGCTGCATAGTAGTAACGCAGACACTCTGGATCCAAATGGTTTAGGTAAGTGCTCGCTTTCACGAACGTCCCTTTCGACTTCGACATCTTCGCGCCGTTTACCGTCACGTAGCCATGCACAAACACGTTGTTAGGTTTGCGGAAGCCGCTGCCTTCCAGCATCGCTGGCCAGAACAAGCTGTGGAAGTAAACGATGTCTTTACCGATGAAGTGATACAGCTCTGCGGTACTGTCTTTCTTCCAGTACTCATCGAAGTCTAGACCGTCTGTCTTATTACATAGGTTTTTGAAAGACGCCATGTAGCCGACAGGCGCATCCAGCCACACGTAGAAGAATTTGTTCTTCTCGCCCGGGATTTCAAAACCGAAGTAAGGCGCATCGCGGGAAATGTCCCACTGTTGCAGGCCAGATTCAAACCACTCCTGCATTTTGTTGGCTGTTTCAGATTGCAGTGAGCCAGAACGTGTCCACTCTTTCAGCATGCTTTCAAACTGAGGCAGATCGAAGAAGAAGTGCTCAGAATCTTTCATGATTGGTGTCGCGCCAGAAACCGCTGATTTTGGATTGATCAGTTCAGTTGGGCTGTACGTCTCGCCACAGGCATCACAGTTGTCGCCGTATTGGTTTTCTGATTTACATTTCGGGCAGGTGCCTTTCACAAAACGGTCTGGCAGGAACATCTCTTTCTCAGGGTCAAACAGCTGAGAAATGGTGCGGCTTGAAATAAAGCCGTTCTTTTTCAGTTCCAGATAAATGTGCGAAGCCAGTTCCCGGTTTTCTTCACTGTGTGTGCTGTGGTAGTTATCAAAGCTGATATCAAAACCTGCGAAGTCTTTTTGGTGCTCTTCACTGACCGCAGCAATCATCTCTTCCGGAGTCATACCCATCTGTTGCGCTTTAAGCATGATTGGCGTGCCGTGAGCATCGTCAGCACAGATGAAGTTTACAATATTGCCGCGTAGGCGCTGGTAACGAACCCAAATATCCGCTTGGATATGCTCAAGCATATGACCTAAGTGGATCGAACCGTTAGCGTACGGAAGGGCACAAGTTACCAAAAGTTTTCTTGGTTCAGTTGCCATACTTAATTATTCGCTTTGTTTGATAGGTATTTAATGTGATAGATAATACTACCTGATGACGCTGTTAACGCCAAGGCGTGAGTAGGGGCAAAGCCTTAACTTTTTAAGGGTTCTGTCTGATGCATGAGAGTGATAGCATGACCTCAAAAGGAGGACTTATGCTTACGTTTACGTCCAAACAGGATTTCTGTTCCTGGTTAAGTCAATTTACCCATCCGAATTTGGTGGCCGATTGGGCATCAACCGCTGGTATTGTGTCTGTGGCCCCGACGGGCGCGTTTGTGATTGAACTGCCATTTGCCTGCCGCGGTGTTGTCGCAGCGCTTACCGAGTGGCTGACCACACAACAAGCGTCACACGCGGTTGCGCCGTTTGAATACGCGATTCAAGTCAAACCCAAAGCGCTGGAAACGCAGGTCACTCATCCGCTGAAAGGGGTGAAGAACATCATTGCGGTCACCTCAGCTAAGGGCGGGGTGGGTAAATCAACCACCGCCGGGAACTTAGCCTTGGCGATTGCCGCTTGCGGAGCCAAAGTCGGGATTTTGGATGCCGACATTTATGGGCCATCTGTGCCCATGATGTTTGGTCAGCCGGATGCCAAACCAACGGTGCGCGACAACAAATGGATGCAGCCGGTAATGGCTCATGGCATTGCCACTCAATCGATTGGGTATCTGGTGGATAAATCCGATGCAACGATTTGGCGTGGCCCGATGGCATCCAAAGCGTTAGCCCAGTTGCTCAATGAAACCGAATGGCCCGATTTGGATTATCTGGTGCTCGACATGCCACCGGGCACGGGCGACATCCAATTGACGTTGGCGCAGCAAATTCCGGTGACGGGCGCGGTGATTGTGACCACTCCACAAGACTTGGCACTGGCGGATGCTCGTAAAGGCGCGGCGATGTTCGAAAAAGTCGATGTGCCGGTGGTGGGGCTGGTTGAGAACATGAGCTACCACATTTGCAGCCATTGTGGCGAAAAAGAGCACATTTTTGGTGTCGGTGGCGCGCAGACGCTAGCGGCGGAATATGGTTTGTCGCTATTGGCGCAAATTCCGCTGCACATTCAGATGCGTGAAGATATTGATGCGGGCAATCCAACCGTCGTGGCACATCCAGACAGTGAACATACCGCGCTGTATTTGGATTTGGCGGAGCGAATTTGCGCCCAGTTATATTGGCAAGGCAAAGCGAAACCGGACCCGATCAGCTTCACTTTGGTAGAGTAATCTAGATCACAAATATTTGCAGAGTGAATGTAATCGTTTGCTCTGTTTTAATGTTGTTCGATCAGGGAAATTATTGATACTTTGCTCCACTGCAAACTGGTATCTACCTTGTGAACTCCCTATAATCAGGCGGTTTATCTTAGTTTCCTCATCTTCACGTATCGGGTGCACATACATGTCTGATAATAATCAATGCGTCATCGTCGGTATCGCTGGCGCTTCTGCTTCTGGGAAAAGCCTCATCGCCAGTACCATTTACAATGAACTGCGTGCGAAAGTAGGCGACCATCAAATTGGTGTGATCACGGAAGATTGCTATTACAAAGACCAAAGCCATCTGAGCATGGAAGAACGTGTCAAAACCAATTATGACCACCCGAGTGCGCTAGACCACGATCTGCTTTGTGAACACCTGCAAAAGCTGACCCGTGGTGAAGCGGTTGACGTCCCTGAATACAGCTACACCGAACATACTCGCACCTCAAATACGGCCACGATGACACCAAAGAAGGTGATCATTTTAGAAGGCATTCTGCTGCTGACGGATCCGCGTCTGCGTGATTTGATGCACGCAAGCATCTTTATGGACACCCCACTGGACATCTGCCTGCTGCGCCGCGTGAAACGCGATGTAGAAGAGCGGGGTCGTACTATGGAATCGGTGTTGGCTCAGTACCAAAAGACGGTACGCCCTATGTTCATGCAGTTTATTGAACCGTCTAAACAGTACGCAGACATCATCGTGCCGCGTGGCGGTAAAAACCGCATCGCGATTGACGTGTTAAAAGCGCATATTGCGAAGTTGCTAAAATCGTAAATTTAACCAATGCTTAGCATTAGCTGTCTTTATTTTTCTTCGTATAAGTGGCACTTTAGGTGCCACTTTCTTTATCCGTCAAGCAAGGAAAAAAGCAGATGAAAAAACTGTTCCTGTTCGTTGCTGCATTGTTGATCGTCGTGCTAGGCGCGATCGCAGCCCTCGTTATTTTGGTCAATCCCAACCAGTTTAAGCCCTTGTTGGTTGAGCAAACCAAGAAGCAAACTGGCCTTGATCTGGTGATCGAAGGCGATATCGGTTGGCAATTCTTTCCCTCCATTGGGTTTGAGTTGGGCAAAACCGAACTGAAAAACCCGTCAGGCTTTAGTAGCCCGAATCTATTTAAAGTCGACAGCGTCGGGATTGATGTGTCGGTGATGCCGCTGTTTGATAAACAGTTGCAGATCGGCAATATCCGCCTAGACGGTGCCGAAGTGCATCTGGAAACGCTCAAAGATGGCCGCTCGAACTTAGACAGCCTGACCAAAGCGCAGGCCTCGACCCAATCGAACGATGCGAAAGAGACCGCTCCGGCAGCAGAAACACCGACCGCCAATGACTCGGCTTCTGCGGCGCAGGATTGGTCAATCAACCTCGCTGGTGTTTCCATCAACAATGCGTTGCTCGAAATACAGGATCGCAAAGCGGGTACACAAACCAAGTTGTACGATGTGCAGTTGCAAGTGTCTGAATTTGCTGCCGACGCTTGGACTCGTGTGGATTTTGCCGCCAAAGGCAGCAACAACCAACAGCAGTTTGGTGCCAGTGGTAACGCGGAAATCAAGCTGTCGAAAGATTTCAAACAATATGCGCTGCGCAATATCACGCTTGATGCGAATTTCAGCGATCCAAGCACGCGTATTGATTCAGCCAAACTGACTTTGGCAACCTTTGAGTTTGATAAAGCCAACGCGCTGACATTCTCTGCCAAAGGCACCGCCTCGCAGATGAAACTGGACGCCAACGGCAGTGCCTCGGTGACCGTTGATCAGGCAATCAGTCACGTGAGCGTTGAGAAGCTGGATTTAACCGCCAACCTTGATGGTGCGGCGTTGCCACAATCGCCGATGAAGGTGACCATGCAATCTTCAGTCGCGTTTGATATGACCAAAAATGCGCTGAGTGTGGTTTTAGATAAACTCACCGCCAACGCATTGCAGTTCGATGGAAAAGCCAACGTGGTGTTGGGGGATATTCCCAAAGTCCGCTTTAATCTGCACAGCCCAGATATCGATTTGGATGAATTCCTCGGGCTCAATCAGTCAACTGCAACCGCTGAAAGCAAGCCAGCCGCTGGTGGTTCTGCAGGCAAGAGTTCTTCAGACAAAGCTGAGGTTGAACCGGATTTGTCGGCACTGAAAACGTTGGATGTCGCGGGTGATATCGCCATCGATAAATTTAAAGCCAGCAACGCAAAAATGCAGAACGTGAAAACCAGCTTTACGGTGAACCGGGGCGTGATCGATCTCAAATCGTTTACCGCCAACCTGTATGACGGCAGTGTAAAAGCAACCGCGCAGATTGACGCGCGCAAAACACCAGCCACATACACCGTGAAGAAAACTGCTATTGGCATCAAGGTTCAGCCGCTGCTGAAAGATGTGTTGGGTAACGACAAATTGGAAGGCACCGGGAACATCGATGTCAACGTGCAAGGGAAAAGTCTGACGCCAACGGGGATCAAACAGAATCTTGCGGGTACGGTGGCGATTAATTTTGCCGATGGGGCCGTCAACGGGATCAACGTGGCGCAGCTCATTCGTACCAATTACGCCAAGATCAAAGGCCAGACCGTGACGGAAGTCGATTCCGTGCAGAAAACCGATTTCAGCGCGATGACCGCGACCCTGAAGCTGAACAAAGGCGAAATGACCACCGATAACCTCAACATGCAATCGCCTTTGCTGCGCATTCATGGTGAAGGCAAAGCGAACTATCTGCAGGAAACTGTCGATTTTCTGGTGCGTACCTCAATCGTCGGAACCTTGGAAGGGCAGGGAGGCAAGAACATTGATGAACTTCGCGACGTGACCATTCCAATCAACATCTCTGGTCAATGGGCAGATCCGAAATTCAAACTGGTATTTGATGATGTGCTGAAACAGAAAGCACAAAAAGAGATAGATCGTGGCCTTGAGAAACTCAACGACAAGATCAAAGACGAGAATACCAAGAAAGCGGTGGATGGCTTACTCAAAGGGCTGTTCAAATAAGTGTTCGACACCTCAATCAGTTGACGTACTGAACCAATCTAGGGCTGGCATATCCAGCCCTTTTTTATGGTGGTGATGAGAGGTGAGACGCGCAGTGCGGGTTTACCAATCCACGCCTTGTAACGCTTTCACGCCGGACTCGAACGCGTGCTTCACGTTTTTCACTTCAGACACGGTATCTGCCATGTCAATCAGCGTACGATGGGCGCCACGGCCTGTGATGATGACCGATTGCATGTACGGGCGATTCTTGAGCGCCTCAACCACTTCATCGAGGTCGATGTAGCCGTAACTCACCATGTAAGTCAGTTCGTCAAACAGCACCACATCCAGTGACTCATCTTGCAGCATGCGTTTGCACTCTTGCCACACCAGCTGTGCGGCTGCCGTGTCGCTCTCTTTATTTTGTGTTTCCCAAGTAAAGCCCGTTGCCATGACCTGAAATTCAACGCCGAGTTTTTCCAGCAGGTTGCGTTCACCGTTGTCCCAAGTGCCTTTAATAAATTGTGCCACGGCACACTGTTTACCGTGGCCCACTGCACGCGCAACGGTGCCAAAACCTGAGGTGGATTTTCCTTTGCCGTTGCCGGTGATGATCAGCAATAAGCCTTTCACTTCCTGTGCGGCTGCAACGCGCGCATCAACTTGTTCTTTGACTTTCTGCTGTCGTGCTTGATGGCGTTCTTGTTTGATTTCTTCGCTGGACATGCGCAATCCTTGTTGTCGTGATATTCCCGCTATGATAGCCCAACTCGTGAATGGCAAACACCAACGAAAAGCATGGAGATACCGGCAAGATAAGTGTGTTGACGCGGGTGAAGGCTGCTAACCGGTGGCGGCGCAGCCTGCCGAGCGCTAAATGGAGAGCTTTTGCACGGTTTCCGACACCAGATCTGCGTCGTAGATGATCTCTTCAATTACACGTGAGACGGTGTTGGCTTGATTCTCGCCGTGTGAGGCTTTATCAAACACGACTTTGATGGTGTGATCGATATTGCCAATGATTTGCGAGTTTTTGTCGATCACGGATGCGATTTCAGACGTGGATGCTGAGGTGCGAGAGGCCAGTTTACGGACTTCGTCGGCGACCACGGCAAATCCGCGTCCTTGATCGCCTGCTCGCGCCGCTTCAATCGCCGCATTGAGTGCCAACAAGTTGGTCTGTTCGGCGATGTCGCTGATGGTGGAAACGATGGCCTCGACGTTCTTCGATTGGCGATTGAGTTCTTCAATCAACCCACTGACGACATCGACCGCGGCATTGATCTCTTTGGAATTCGACAACATCGATGCAATAGAGCCTTGCCCCTGACGTGCAATGGAGACGGTGTCTTCGGCAATTTGACAAGACTTTTTCGCGGCATCGCGTACGACCATGGCTTGCTCAACCCGTTCGGTGATGTCGCTCGCCAACTTGATGATCTTAACCACCTTGTTTTCGTGATTGAAAATGGGGTTGTAGGTGGCTTCCAACCAGATCACGCGCCCGTGCTTGTCCCGACGTTTAAACAGACCAGATTGAATTTTTCCGCTGGCGAGATCGGCCCAGAAATTGGGATTGTTTTGGTAAAATTCATCTTCGCAAAATAGGCGATGATGCTGACCGACAATGTCGTTGAGCTGATAATCCAAACAGGCGAGAAAGTTTCGGTTGGCGCTGAGAACCGTGCCATCGGGCGTAAAATCAATCACCGCCAGTGACTTGTCCATTGCTTTGAGCAGTGCCTGATTTCGCTCTAATTCCACTTGCTCTTGAGTGACGTTCGACGCCACTTTGGCCACGTAGGCGACGTGGCCATGCTCAAGTACCGGAAAGTACGTCGCAGCCACCCAAACGGCGTTGTCGTGGCGGTCTTTGCGAATGAATCGACCTCGAACGGGATGGCCGCTTTTTAAGTCGTGCCATAACTGTTGATAGTCCGCTTTGGCGGTGTCTTCAGGAAAGCAAAGTATGCTGTGATGTTTGCCTTGAACCTCCTCTAGGGTATATCCGACCACACTCAAAAAGAGTGCGTTGGCAAAGCGGATGTGGCCGTCAGGCGTAAATTCGATGTACGGTACTTGGTCTCTGATGGCGTTTTTAAAGCATTCGAACTGAAACCGTTCTTGTTGCAATGCTTCCATGGTGTGGCGAGTTTTCTTGGACCCAAACATGTCATTCCCTCAACAAATAAAACTAGGTCAAACCATCAGTTATTTAGTCGTAATAGCGGATGATTACAAGCCGCATGGACCGCTTTTTGGCGGAAGTGTGTGAGCCGATGTATTCAACATGCGTTTCAACAACATCAACTGCAACTCGAATGTATGATGGCATGGATTCTGTGATCTTATTCTTTTGATATGCAATGAGTTTAGTTCAAATTCGGAGGGATGCGATATCAACGCCAGATTGAGTCACCTGTCATGTGTTGTATGAATCGCATTTACTCAACGTGATAAGTCTGTCAATTACACAAATTTATTTGAAGTTGCTGGCAATATTGCGCGTTTTTTGTCCAACGGGTCACTCATTTGCCACGAGCCATCTATAGTCAGTCATGAAACCAATGACAATATCTCCACGATACACTTCGCTTGCTTAAAGGGCTGAGCTGTTGCTTAGCCCTTTCTTTTTGTGTGATGCATTCACCCATCAAGTTGTGTGATTCGTTCATAGCATCAGTGTGTGAATTTATACTGTAATTATATACAGGTATCTTTTATACTGCGGATTCATCTACACCGATGGAGAACGAGAATGGAATGTGCAGTGCAGACAAACCCACGCTTTCCCCGCGCCGACACGGATGGCGTGATGATGGAGTGTGAAGCGCGGACACAACGCACCCACTTGGCGGTTGAGCGCGTGGCACGAGAATCGCAATGCTTGGCAGATTGGCTCAGCTACGTTTATCTTGACCATACCGCGACGCAAGACGTATGCCGTCGCCGTCTGTTTGATGCTATTGATGCCCAGTGGCAACAGCAACACTTGGATCGTGTCCTTGCTCCTTCTTTCCGATCCCTGATCCCTGTTCTTGTTGATGGTTTTGCGCTGACACGAGGCGGCCATGCCGAATTGATGTCACGTGTGGGGCGTCGACAGGCATTCCCGACGTTTACGCGTGTCTATTTGATCAATGCGCTGGTGGAGGCGGACAGTTTGGCTTCTGGAGAACGTTGTGAGGCGTATAAACAGGAGCGCCGAGCCTACTACCGCCACCAGTGGCCGACTTGGCAAAGCAAAGTGAATGAGTTAATGCAGCTTTTACTGCAATACGATCAGATGGCGCGTACACTTTTTAAAAACAAACTGGAATGAGTGGATGAAACGTAAAACTGCCATATTGGTTGTGTGTATGGGAAATATTTGTCGTTCTCCAACGGGAGAAGCGGTGCTGAAACACAAAGCGCAGCAATTGGGGCTTGAGATCGACGTCAATTCTGCGGGGACCATTGGCTATCATCAAGGGAACCTGCCCGATGCACGCGCAAGAGCGGCGGGAGAAAAACGTGGTTATTCATTTTCTGGAATGCACGCTCGTCAAGTAACGAATGAGGACTTTGCTCGTTTTGACTTGATTTTGGCTGCAGATCGCGACAACTTATCGGATTTAAAACAACGCTGTCCATCTGAATATCAACATAAATTGGCGCTATTCTTGAGTTTTGGCCATTCGGAATACGATGAAATTCCCGATCCTTATTACGGCGGAGAGCACGGTTTTGAATTGGTGTTGGATCTGATTGAAGAAGCGTCCGAGCAATTGCTTTTTCAACTCAAACAAAAAGGCCAGTGTTGAACACTGGCCTTTTGGGTATCAAGGATAATTAGAAACGGTAGCTGGCTTGGATACCGGCAATCCATACGTTGCCGCTCATTTGACCGTCAAATTGGCCACCCACCGCCTCGGCTTTGTCATCGGAAGCATAGCCACGAGATTCCAAAATGTCGGCATCTTTAGCGAAAATGTAGGTAAACGCAGCGTCTAGAGTGAGCTGTTCGGTGATGTCGTAACCTGCACCGATACTTAACCAAATGCGATCAGTTTCTGGAATCGTGATTGTACGGTTTTTAGTGCTCACCGCGGCGGTGTCGTAGGCGACACCCGTGCGTAGCGCCAGTTTCGGATCGAGTTGATAGGTCGCACCAACGGCAAAGCGGTAGTTGTCTTTCCAGTTTTCTTCTTTCACCATCACCGAACCCATGGTATCGAGTTCTGCTTGCAGCTTTTCAAAGCTGCTCCAGTCCGTCCAGTTGATGCTGGTATGCAGCGCAAACTGATCGGTGATTTGGTGGTAGGTTGACAGCTCAGCCGTTGCAGGTAGTGTCAGCATCATATGGCCGGTATCAGACAGCACGGCATTGTATGCTTGAACATACATGTTTGCTGAGCCTGTCAGTTTCAAATCGACTTCAGATTTATACGCAAAGCCAATGCGGTTGCTCGGCGTCACTTGCCATGCAGCGCCTGCTTGCCAGCCCCAGCTGGTGTCATCGCCTTCCATGTATTTCAACGTTGTGCCTTGAGCAAGGCCAAGCGCTTCAGTTTGTTTGGGTGATTTGGCGCCAAAGTGGCCTTCACCTTTCACAAAACGAACACCACCACCCACGCTAACGGTTTCTGTCAGTTTGTAGGCGATGTTGGCGTTGGCTTCCATGGTTTTCACCATGGCTTCATTACCAAAATGGCTCGCGGCGAACCCTGAATCTAATTCGGTTTCCATGCCGTAGTTGGTGCCAAATGCCAGGCCAACAGCCAGTGTGTCACTCAGTTGGTGAGACAGATAAAAGTTTGGAATGACAGCATCATTGGCGTAATCAGAAGAGCTGGCGCTTGAGGTGTTGCCGTAAAAGTTCACATCGCCTTCGACGTCCACATTGGGGTTCACGTACAGTGCGCCTGCTGAAAATTGGGTGCCTTTCAGATAAGTAAGCATGGCAGGGTTACGCCATTGTGCGCCTGCGTTGTCAGCCATGGCTGCTTCACCAGCGTACGCTCGGCCAAGACCGGTTGCAGAGTATTCTGCTAACTGGAAACCAGCTGCTTGAGAGAGAGTTGAGACACTTGCTAGACCACATGCTACTGCAATAGAAAGAAATTTCTTATTGGTTTTCATTATATTGTTCGCTGAATTTATCTGAATGGATGACCGTAAAGTCTAAAACTAGAGCTTTTGCTTTAACAATAAAAAACACTGTATTGGACTTGTTTGGATATAAAATCTGCTAATTGATGGATAAATAGCGAAAGTAACTGATTTAAACCGTACGGTTATTCTTCTTTCGGCGTACAACTGTAGGGCGGGGGGCGCCTTTGGGGACACAAGTGTTCGCCAAAATTCAATCGGGTGAAAGCATTTCAGAAATAAAAAGGGCTGGAAATCCAGCCCTTAAAGTGAGTTGTCTATCGACTATTTTGCTTAGAATGTACGGCTGTATTGTAAGCCCAATAGGATTGCATCAGCGCGAGTTGTACCATTTACAGAAGTGTAAGCGTAACCAGTTGGACTTGAAGATGAAGGCAGAACTAGAGATTCTGAAACGTCAGTATCTTTACCCATCAGGTAGGTGAAGCCAAAGTCAAAGTTAGATTGCTCATCGATTTGGTAGGTGAAACCAGTCGAGAACCATTGACGATCCGAGTCAGGTACAGAAATGGATGTTACTGAATCTTGTGCGCTGGTGTCGTACATGTAACCAGCACGTAGTGTCCAGTCTTTGTTCAGGTAGTAAGTACCACCGATAGAGTAGTGCCAACCATCTTTCCATTCGTACTGTTTAGCATAGCTAGTGCTAGATGCTGCTAGAGCAGATTGGCTCGCAGTCAGATTGTCGAAATCGATTTGATCGAATGATGACCAACCGATCCATTGCACACTATAGTGAACCGCAAAATTGGTATTCTCAATTTTGTGGTAGCCAGAGAATTCTGCGATGTCAGGTAGAGGTAATGTGATTTCCTGTCCATCACCATCTTTTGCTTTGAACTCTGGGCTGTAACGATATGCCAGACCAAAACGGTTGTTCTTATCTAGTTCATATACTGTGCCCACGTTGAAGCCTACGGCCCAGCCGTCTGCGCCATCAACGTTCAGTAGGTAAGTACTGCTTGATCCCGGTACGGCACGTTTCATCGTACCCTTACCATAAATAATATCCAGACCTGCACCGAAGCTCAGTTGCTCGTTGAGACGGTATGAACCAGCCAGACCAAGGTTGAAACTTTTCACGTCGGTCAGACCGCCGTACTCAGTTGCAGCGTAGTCGCTGTCGAAATCAGTTTTTGTACCAAAGTTTGAATACGCGCTGACACCCCATGCAAATTGATCGTTTACCGGAACGATAATATGGAGGTTTGGAGCGACAGAAGTGCTGCCTGCATCATCATAATCTGCGCTAGAAGAGCTAGCGCCAGCAACAGTACCCGTCGCAGGTACGTATGCACCTGAGGTGTACGTAGCATCTTTGACTTTAATCTTTGTAGTAATGGTTTCAAAACCCAAAGACATCGATGTTTTGTCAAATAGAGCCATGGCAGCGGCGTTACGTGACATCACCGCTGCGTTATCTGCGATAACGGCATCACCGGCGAATGCACGGCCAAGGCCAGTAGCAGATTGAGCGTTGAGCTGGAAGCCCGCAGCCATTGCTTGCTGCGTAGCGAGAGAGACGGTCACTGCTAAGAGTGACTGTTTAAACAGACGCGTCTTGTTCATTTGGACTTTTCCTTATTATTCGCCTCTTTGGGCGTTTGTTTTGAGCAATTGCTCAGTTGGTGGCTGATACTAGACGCAAGTATAGAGTATAGAAATCCGACCATTGTCTAATTGGATGATAAAGTTATAGAAATGATGACCATTTGGCATGAAAATGCTCGGATATGTGATTTTTTAGAGTTTTAACTCTATTTTAACAATTAAAAAACCCGCTCATGGAGCGGGTTGGGGTTATTTTGCTGGTTTTATCATCGGCATCAGATGTTCGGCTATTTTCGCAACATTTTCGCCTTGATTACCGACGAGTATCAAACTCATGTGGCCGATGGGCTCAATGATACCGGACATGCCAGCCTTATCGAACTGGACATTTTGCTCACTGGCCATGGCGGTCAAAAACAGCGTGACTTTGCCTTTTTCACCTTGAAAAACCATGTGAACAGCATTGGCATGACCAAATCCGCAATGGTTGAGGTAGTACACGTGATACGGGAAGGTCCCGTTGAGGTGATAGGCGAAAGGTTGCATCTTCGCATTAATTTGGCGGGAGCTAACCGCTTCATCTAATACAGAAACAAACACTTCTTCGTCTAAAACGTGCTTAACGGCGATATCTGCAAGACTCGCCTGTGCTGGCGTCACGAGCAGGTTGCCCCAATTGACTTGTCCTACCGCTAAACCGACGACAAACGCCACGGATGCAGCCATCGCCATGGCTCGGCGTACAAAGCGCGGACGCACAACGTTATCGGCAGCCGAACTGTGGCTGAACAAGATACGATCTGCCAAACCATCGGGCACCTCGACTCGCATTGCTTCAGCAATTCTTGCATCCAGGTTCAACACGTCGTCGGCAAATTTGCTGTTTGCTTCATGCGCAGCAATGGCCTCTTGCATCGCTTTGTCGCGATGCTTTGGATCCGACAACATGCGGCGGCGAAATTCTAAATCATCCATTTTGCTGCCCCCTGTAATTCTCTGAAGAATCTAACATCTCTTTGAGTTGGTTGCGTGCCCGAAATAGTCGGGTCATCACGGTGTTTTTATTCAGCTCCAGTATCTCAGCAATCTCCTCGCCACTAAAGCCCCCAATCACTTGCAAAAACAGCGGCTCTCGGTAATCCACATCCAGTTTCATGATTTGTGCGTGCAGCCATTCCTGTTGATGATGTGCATCATCTGAAACGTTGGCTTCGTTGCTGTGGTCATCGATGTCCACCAAGTCAAACTGTTTGCGTTCAAACCGCCGTGCGTTTTCGCGCCGCAATATGGTAATCAGCCACGACTTTGCGGCTTTCTCATCTTGTAAACTGTCGAGCGATTTCCACGCCCTTAAGCAGGTTTCTTGCACCAGATCTTGCGCTACGCTTTGGTCTTTACACAGCCAGTAAGCGTAGCGATAGAGATCGCGGTGGTAAGCACGAACCAGTGCTTCATATTTTCTTTGTCTGTCCATACCGCTATTGACCGGACGGTTGGAACTTTTCTTTCCAAATAATTTGAGTAGCGACACAAAAGTCTCCAGTTGATCACGCCAGATCCGTTCAGAATGAGGAATGCACAAATACTATTCAGTTTCGAAATGTGCTCAGAGATTGTTTTGAATCAAGTTTAGGCGGCGTTGGGGTTACAAAACCACGATAAAATTGATCTAAGCCAAAATCTCATGCCTTGATATGGTTATAGTAGCTCCTGTCATCTAGTTAGTCTTTGCGGCTAACGTGTTGAGCAAGATGACACTTCCTTTTGAAGGCTGACTTTACTTTCTCCTAATCAGGAAACTGATTATTTTCAATTGGCGCAAGTTAATTGCTTTAAAAACATTCCGACCACACAACTTTGTGTGGTTTTTTTTTGCCTCCGATTTTTGTTTCCCACACCCTCCACCTACTTTGACAAAAGCCAAACCCATAAACTCTTTGATTCTTCTACACTTAACAAGTGATTCGCTGCAAATATCACGTTTATTTAAACAGTTGTTTGATTGTCTTAACAATCTCGTTACAATGCGTCAGGTCAGACCTCTTATTCTAAGGAGAAACAATGGGCAAACAGGAAGTGAGAACACGCTCCGGTGAACGTGTGGCGATCGTAGCGGGTCTACGAACTCCCTTTGCGCGTCAAAGTACAGAATTTGGCCAGGTGCCAGCTGTTGATTTGGGCAAAATGGTCGTGAGCGAAATGCTGGCGAGAACGGATATCGATCCCGCGTTGATTGAACAAGTGGTGTTTGGTCAGGTGGTACAGATGCCCGAAGCGCCGAACATTGCGCGTGAAATTGTACTGGGTACTGGGATGAGCATTCATACTGATGCGTACAGTGTCACTCGTGCTTGTGCCACCAGTTTTCAGTCGGCGGTGAACGTCGCAGAAAGCATCATGGCCGGTACCATTGATATCGGCATCGCAGGTGGTGCGGATTCTTCCTCTGTTTTACCCATTGGTGTGTCTAAGAAATTGGCGTCGAGCTTGCTGGCGTTGAGCAAAACCAAAACCTTGGGCCAGAAATTGAGTGTGCTGAAATCCTTGTCACTCAAAGACTTGATGCCAGTGCCGCCTGCGGTGGCCGAGTATTCCACCGGTTTATCCATGGGCCAAACGGCTGAACAAATGGCGAAATCGCATGGTATTTCGCGTCAGGATCAAGATGCCTTGGCGCATCGGTCGCACACACTGGCGGCGCAAGCTTGGAAAGACGGTAAGATTCGCGATGAAGTGATGACCGCTTTCCCAGAACCGTACAAAAAATGGATCGATACCGACAACAACATTCGTCAGGATTCCACGCTAGAAGGCTACGCCAAATTGCGTCCGGCGTTTGATCGCCAATACGGTAGCGTGACGGCTGCAAACAGTACGCCGCTGACCGATGGTGCTGCGGCCATCATGTTGATGCGCGAAGGGCGTGCGAAAGAGCTGGGGCTTGAGATCCTTGGGTACATTCGCTCGTATGCATTCTCTGCCATCGGTGTAGAAAAAGACATGCTGATGGGGCCGTCTTACGCCACGCCTCTGGCGCTGGATCGCGCTGGCATTACGCTTGCCGACCTGACGCTGATTGACATGCATGAAGCGTTTGCCGCGCAGACGTTGGCCAACCTGAAAATGTTTGCCAGCGACAAATTTGCGCAGGCGTGTTTGGGTCGCAGCCAAGCGATTGGCGAAGTGGATATGGATAAATTTAATGTGTTGGGTGGGTCGCTGGCGTATGGCCATCCCTTTGCGGCAACAGGCGCGCGCATGATCACGCAAACATTGCGTGAATTGAAACGTCGTGGTGGCGGTTTGGCCTTGAATACCGCGTGTGCCGCGGGTGGATTGGGCGCAGCAATGATTCTGGAGGTGGAGTAATGAGCCAATCGAAAGCATTTCATCTGAGTGTGGATGAGCAGAACATTGCGTGGCTGGCCATTGATGTGCCGGGAGAAAAAATGAATACCTTGCAGGCGGCATTTGCCGACGACATGCAGGCCGTGTTCAAACAGCTCGACGCGCAAAAAAGTCAGCTCAAAGGGTTGATTGTGCATTCGCTCAAACCCGACAACTTCATTGCGGGCGCTGACGTGCGCATGCTGGAAGCGTGTACGTCTGCACCGGAAGCTCAAGCGTTGGCCACGCAAGGCCAAGCGATGTTCCAGCAGTTGTCCGATCTACCATTCCCCGTGGTGGCCGCGATTCATGGTCCTTGTTTGGGCGGCGGTCTGGAATTGGCATTGGCCTGTGATTATCGCGTGTGTACCGATCACGATAAAACGCGTCTCGGTTTGCCGGAAGTGATGTTGGGTCTACTGCCAGGCTCTGGTGGGACGCAACGTCTGCCGCGCCTGATTGGTTTGTTGCCTTCACTGGATTTGATTTTGACGGGCAAGCAGTTGCGCGCCAAAAAGGCCAAGAAACTGGGCGTGGTGGATGCGTGTGTACCACATACCGTGTTGCTTGATGTGGCCAAACGTTTCATCGACGAAAACGGCAAGAAGAAAGGCAAAGTCAAACTGACGACCAAAGAAAAACTGATGTCTCAGACCGGGTTTGGCCGCAAAGTGATCTTTGATCAAGCGAGTAAGAAAACGGAACAAAAGACGCGCGGAAATTACCCAGCGGCAAAAGCGATTTTGGAAGTGATTCAACATGGCCTTGAGAAGGGCATGAACGCCGGGCTAGAGCTGGAAGCCAAACGTTTTGGCGAACTGGTGATGACACCGGAATCGAAAGCGCTGCGGTCGATTTTCTTTGCGACCACCGAGATGAAGAAAGAGAACGGCACCGATGCGACCCCGCTGACCGTCAATCGTATTGGCGTGCTGGGCGGTGGATTGATGGGCGCGGGGATTAGCCATGTCAGCGTAGCAAAAGCCAAAGTGCCGGTGCGTATTAAAGATGTGTCCAACGATGGTATTCTCAATGCACTGAATTACAACTACAAACTGTTTGATAAGCAGCGCAAGCGTCGCATTCTTAGCAAAGCGCAATTGCAGGCACAAATGAGCCAGCTGTCTGGCGGTATCGATTTCACCAGCTTCAATCACACCGATGTGGTCATCGAAGCGGTGTTTGAAGATCTGGCTCTGAAACAGAGCATGGTGGCGGATATTGAAGCCAACGCGAAAGCGAGCACCATTTTTGCGACGAACACGTCGTCGCTGCCGATTCATCACATTGCCGCGAAAGCCGCGCGTCCTGAGAATATCGTCGGCCTACATTACTTCAGCCCGGTGGAGAAAATGCCGCTGGTGGAAGTGATTCCGCACGATACCACGTCAGATGAAACCATCTCGACCGTGGTGGCTTTGGCGCGCAAACAAGGGAAAACGCCCATCGTGGTCAAAGACTGCGCGGGTTTTTACGTCAACCGCATTCTGGCGCCCTACATGAATGAATCGGCGCAGATCCTGATGGCGGGTGAACCGATTGAAAACCTAGACCGTGCGCTGCTTGACTTCGGCTTCCCGGTCGGGCCGATTACGCTGCTCGATGAAGTGGGCGTTGATATTGGCGCGAAGATCATGCCGATTTTGGTCAACGAACTGGGGCCACGTTTCCAAGGGCCAGATGTGTTCGATACGTTGCTCAACGATGGCCGCAAAGGGCGCAAATCAGGCAAAGGCTTCTACAGTTACAAAGGCAGTAAGAAGAAGGAAGTCGACAAATCCGTTTATAAATTGCTGAAATTGACACCGGAATCGAAGTTCAGCGACCAAGACATTGCGCTGCGCTGCATTTTGCCGATGCTCAATGAAGCGGTGCGCTGCTTGGACGAAGGCATTATTCGCAGCCCGCGTGATGGTGATATTGGGGCGATTTTCGGCATCGGTTTCCCGCCGTTTCTCGGTGGCCCGTTCCGTTACATGGACCACATTGGCATGAAAAAGCTGGTCGAGCTGATGAACCAACATGCCGAGAAATATGGCGATCGTTTTGCGCCGTGCGATGGCTTGTTGACCCGTGCGGGCTTGGATGAGCGTTTCTATCCAGCCTAAACCACGCAGTGAGCGCATCGACAAATAACGGGGCATTGGCCCCGTTTTTTTATCACCGTCTTGCACATTGGTCTTGCGTGTCTTGTCGCGGAGTGTGCTAGCATAATTTGCAATATCAAGAAGTAAGAAGGATTCAACATGGATGCGCTTGAACTGCTGTTACACCGTCGCTCAGTTGCCAAACTTGAGGCGCCTGCGCCGGAAGGAAAGGTTTTGGAAAACATCATTCGTGCGGGGCTGCGTGCGCCTGACCACGCCAACTTAATGCCTTGGCGATTTGTGATCGCTCAAGGAAGCGGTTTGCAGAAGCTGTCGAATATTTTGGTCAATGCGGCCTTAAGCGATCAGAGCGATGATGCGGTGGTGACCAAAGTGAAGAATGCGCCGTTTCGCGCGCCCATGGTCATTACTGTGATTGCGAAAGTCACGCCGCATGAGAAGGTGCCCGCGTTTGAGCAGCATTTATCGGCTGGTTGTGCGGTGCAGGCGATGCAGATGGCTGCGATTGCGCAAGGGTATCAAGGCATCTGGCGCTCTGGAAACTGGATGTTCCACCCACAAGTGCATCAGGCATTTGGGCTGGAAGGTGACGATCAAATCGTCGGTTTTCTCTATTTAGGCACGCCAACGATGACGCCGATGAAAGTACCAGAACGCGAACTGAGCCAATTTGTGGAGTTTCTCTAACCGCAGCACTGCAATACTACGCGCGTTCTAACAGGCGGTCTCACTGACTGCAGTCGATATTAAACAGAGAGGGCCTTGTGGCCCTCTTTTCTATCGGTTTGTTTTCTTCGTGACTCTCTGCTGAGTCACGATGACTTAGTGAATGTGGTAAGCAATCACGAAGTCGATAAACAGGCGCACTTTCTCAGGCAGATGATCTTTGTGGTTGTAGAGCATGTAAATGTCGCGCGGGTTGGCGCTCCAATCACTCAGGACTCTAACCAAACTGCCATCTGCAATGAATTCACGCAGCATCACATCCGGCATCAGCGTAATGCCCAAACCTTCCGAACAAGCACTTCGAACCACGTTCAGCGCATTGGCTTGAAAACGGCCTTTGTCACCGTTGATGACTGTTTCCCCTTTGGAATTGCTCAATTGCCATTTCAGCAATGGATAGCCCTTTAACAGGGAATGTCTACTCAGTTCTTCAGCGTGCGTTGGGGCAGGGTGTTTGGTGAGGTAGTCAGGGCTTGCGACAAGGATGTCTTTGACTTCACTGATTTTTCTCGCAATCAGGCTGGAATCGCGTTGTGGGCCGACGCGAAAAATGACATCCCATTCGGTTGGGTCCAGTTGATCCGCGTGGTTGCTGGTGGTGAGTTCAATGTTGATTTCTGGGTATTGCTTCATAAACTCATTGAACATCGGCATCATCATGCGCTTCGTCAAATTATACGGTGACGAGATTTTGATTTTGCCAGATGCACCGCGACATTCGTCGGTAATTTCTTCGGCCATTGAAGCCAGACGTTGCAATAACGGTGAACAGTCACTAAAAAAACGTTCTCCGGCTTCCGTCAGTGATAGCTTGCGAGCGTGGCGATTCAAAAGTCGTAGATTCAGTGAATCTTCAAGCGCTTGAATGCGTCGGGTGATGGTCGCTACAGGAATCATCGTCTTGCGGGAAGTGGCGGTGTAGCTTCCATTTTCGACAACCAGTCGAAAGAGGTTTAGGTCATCTAATTTCATTGTTCCTGACACATTATTTTACGAATTTGAGTAATTTATACGGATATCAGCTGTTAAAGATTGAGTCACGTCAACTTGTTGGCCGATTCGTGATATTCCATACATATAGTATGCAACTGCAGTGCAAAGTGGAATATTTGTATAAATCTTATTTCATGACTACTTTTTAAGTAACGTATGAAACCATCTTATAACAATAAAATAGATTGTGAACAGGAAGAGCATAGTGAGGTAGAAGCTATGTATAAAACTCACATCAGGGCTAAAGAATTCTCGGCTCCAGAATCCCTGCCTGAAAAGCTGATTATGTTGGTGGATGATGATCCGATCTTCAGGCGGATCACCAGCGGCTACTTGTCAGCGCAAGGCTACAAGGTGATGGAGGCGGAAGACGGTCTGGATGGGCTGAGAAAGTTGAGACACGCAGCGCCCGATTTGGTGCTGTGCGATCTGTCGATGCCGGTGCTTGATGGCATTGAATTCGTAGAAGAAGTGAGTTTGGAGTACCCCTCCTTACCCATGATTGTGGTGTCTGGCACTGACGAAATGTCGGATGTCGCCAAGGCGCTGCGCTACGGCATCAAAGATTTTCTCGCCAAACCGATTGGAAATCACGAACACTTAGGTTGCGCCATTGAAAGCACGTTGGAAGATGCCTCGCATCACATCACGGATCAGCGTGACTTCTCAAGCCAATGGTTCCGAGTCGACGGGGGGGGAGACATACCCGAAGAGCAGGAGCTGCATTGGCACTTAGAATATCTGCGGGATAATCCCAGCGCGGCGCGAGATTTGCTGCATGCATTGTTGCCGGAGAAAGACACGACGCAAGGCGCGTGGAAATGCAGCTACCGTTTGCTGCAATCGACCGATGTCATGCCCTTGGTGTTTGATTACGCGTGGCTCATGAATGGGCAATTTGCATTCTACATTGTTGATTCTGCCAGTGATGACGACAAAGGCGTCGCGAGCACTCTGTTGGTGCGCGCACTGTTTCACGATTACCTGCGCAACTTGCGCAGCTTCAACGCTGATTTAAAAGATCTGGCGGAGATCGTTGAACGGGCGATTGAGTGTTCCGATTGCGCGGAGCCGGTAGCTGCGGTGTTTGGCCTCGCTAATTTGAGTGACGGGACGTTGTCGATTTTGCCCGCTGGGCTCGATAGCCAATGGTCGAATGGTTACATGACGCAGCACATTGCCGCAGGCGTAAAACTGGGTGAGAATTGCATGAAAAACTTCATCACCAAAGACTTGCTGATTCACAATGCTTGCCAGTTGTCGGTTAGCTGTTTGGGAGCAAGTAGCTTTATCCTCGATATCTATCAAGGTGCTTCCACGTAGCGTCGTATCGCTCACACTTGCCTACAGAGTGTGAGCGGTTTAACTCCCCTCGAATAACCTCATTCTTTGTCCGTATTTGTGGCAAATTGTTTAAGGTATCATCAGCGCCTCAAAACAATAATGAATCCGCGTCTCTGTATTCAGAGCCGGACTGAAAGTAAGCCTCACCTACACGAGAGAAGCGAATCATGGCAGACAAAGAGTTTAAAGAACCTTACAATGCGCTGTACTTTTTAGGTTTTATTGCAGCCTTGTTGATCCCAACCCTTCCAGCGACCCTGACGTGGATTCGCGTTGTGAACGGTTACGCAGGTTTTTAATCAAGTCACAAACCCAAGTGTCGACACGTGTGCGACGTTGGGTTTGGCTTAAGTGAGGTTCACCATCAATATTCGTCACCTGTTGTTAAATATTGTTGGTGGTCTCAGTGTTGGCTTAGGCATTCTAGGCATCGTCCTTCCTCTTCTTCCCACCACCCCATTTCTGTTATTGGCCAGTGCATGCTTTATGCGCAGCAGCCCTAAATTTCATCGTTGGCTGCATCAACATCGCGTGTTTGGGCCCATATTAACCAACTGGCAGCAACACAAAGCCGTCTCCAAAAGGGTGAAGCAACGTGGTTGCATCGTGATTTTGCTCAGTTTCGCATTTTCCATTAGTGTGGTTCCTCATTTGTGGTTGAAAGCTCTGCTGTTTGTCGGCCTTGTGGTGTTGATCACCTGCTTTCTGCGACTTCCAACTCACGAGCTGGTTGCTAACCAACAAGAAAATCACTAGCATTATGTGGAAGTGTGCCCGCTCTTCGAGTGGGCGTTTGTTTTTTCTGCAGGGTAAAAATTGACCGGCGGAACCCTTAATACCGGATTCGGTCGTAGACCGCATCGGGCCAATCGAAGTTAAATTAGTATGACAACCGAAACTCTTTCACTGATCAAATCAAGCATCAAAAGCATTCAAGACTATCCAAAACCAGGCATCCTGTTCCGTGACGTGACCAGTCTGCTTGAAGATGCCAAAGCCTATCAGGCGACGATTCAACTCTTTTTGGATCGTTACAAAGAGATGGGTTTCACGAAAGTTGTGGGGACTGAAGCTCGTGGTTTCCTATTTGGTGCACCACTGGCGCTGGAAATGGGTGTGGGTTTTGTCCCTGTGCGTAAGCCAGGCAAACTGCCACGTAAAACCATTGCGCAAACCTACGACCTAGAATACGGCACGGATACGCTAGAAATTCACGTTGATGCTATTCAACCGGGCGACAAAGTTCTCGTGGTTGATGATCTGCTGGCAACGGGTGGCACGATTGAAGCCACAACCAAACTGATCCGTCAGTTGGGCGGTGAAGTGGAGCACGCGGCATTTGTGATTAACCTGCCAGAAATTGGTGGTGACAAGCGTCTTGAAGGGTTAGGCTTGAACGTTTACAGCATCTGTGAATTTGAAGGTCACTAAGCACCCATATCGGAAGGTTTCATGAGTTATCTTGCCTTAGCGCGAAAATGGCGACCCACCAAATTTAATGAAGTGGTGGGTCAGGCACATGTATTAACGGCTTTAGAAAATGCTCTGGCGCAAAACCGATTGCACCATGCGTACCTGTTTAGCGGGACGCGCGGTGTCGGTAAAACGACCATTGGTCGCTTGTTTGCCAAAGGGCTGAACTGTGAGACCGGCATCACCGCGACACCGTGTGGTGAATGTGCGACGTGTAAAGAGATCGATCAGGGACGCTTTGTCGACCTGCTGGAGATCGATGCGGCCTCACGAACCAAAGTTGAAGATACGCGTGAACTGCTGGATAACGTTCAGTACAAACCGGCACGCGGCCGCTTCAAGGTTTACCTGATAGATGAAGTGCACATGCTGTCTCGTCACAGCTTCAATGCGCTGCTCAAAACCTTGGAAGAGCCACCGGAGTACGTGAAATTCCTGCTGGCAACGACGGATCCGCAGAAACTGCCTGTGACGATTTTGTCGCGCTGTCTGCAATTCCATCTCAAACCGATTAGTGTTGAAAACATTCAGCATCAATTGGCACACATTCTGGCTGCCGAACAGGTCAACAGCGATAACAAAGCACTGGCGATGATTGCGCATGCGGCCGACGGCAGTATGCGAGATGCGCTGAGCTTAACCGACCAAGCGATTGCGCTGGGGAATGGTCAAGTGCAGCCGGATGTGGTGTCTCACATGTTGGGGACACTCGACACCGATCAGGCGCTGCACCTGCTGAAAGCGATGAGCAATAAGCAACCGCAAGCGGTGATGGATTGCATCGAAGCCTTGGCGCAAAACGGAGTGGAATGGGATGGATTGCTACAGCAATTGGCCACTCAGTTGCACCGCATTGCTATGTATCAAGCATTGCCCTCGAGCATTGATAAAGCGCAGCCTGATGCCGAAATCATTGAATGGCTGGCCAAGGCGTTGACGCCGCAAGATGTTCAGCTTTACTACCAAATCGCATTGAAAGGGCGTGACGATTTGTCGTTGTCGCCAACGCCGCGCATCGGGATCGAAATGATTACCTTGCGAATGATGGCGTTTCGACCGTCTCAAGCATCGATCACGCATGTGATTTCGACTCAGTCGGCAGCAGTGGCACCAAGCCAGCCTCAAGTGAGTCATCCCGTGGCGACGCCTGCTGCGCAAGCATCGCAACCCATGCCAAGCAAACCACAGCCTTCGGCGCCGGTTCATCCTGCCGCGAGTGCGCCAGAGCCGATGCAGCAGCCTGCGTCAATGCAACAGCTAGAGCCGCAGTCGCAACCAGTCAGAGCGTCACACGCTGATACTCCTGTGCAACCGACGCCACAACAAACGGCGGAGCGTGACAATAAGCCATCACCGATGGTGGGATTGCGTCATCAACTGCGTTCTCAACGTCAAGGCTTGGCTCAGAAAGGTACGGATCCAAAAAAGCCTGAAGCGGCATCTGCTAAACCGGTCTCGGTTCTTGAGCGTGTAGCCCAGCGTGGTCAACATGCCGCGCAGATGTCGCCTTATTCTGCGCCGTCTGTTGACGACACACCGGATGATGAAGCGTATCAGTGGCGACCAACGCAAAACTTGCCGACTCCCACGCAGGAAAAAAGCGAGTTAACCCCAACGCAGATCAAACGCGCGTTAGAACACGAAAAAACGCCGGAAATGACCGCGAAACTGATTCATGAAGCGATTGAATTGGATGAGTGGGCGAACATTGTCCAGCGTTTGCATACGGCGAAGCTGGTGGAACAGCTCGCATTGAACTCAACGTATAAGAAGAGTGGCGCGTCGATTGAGCTGACATTGCGTCCCTCGCACGCGCACCTCAATACGGATAAAGCGCAGAGTGAACTTCTGCAAGCGTTGAATGACCAATTACAAGAGGATTGCCATTTGTCCGTCACGATTGGTGACGACGGTGAAACGCCTCTTGAGCTGCGAGAGCGCCTGTACCAAGGCAAACTCTCACAAGCCATCGGCCATTTGGTGGCTGATCCTACGGTACAATTTATTGAGCGACGTTTTAGCGCTGAACTTGATAAAGACAGCGTTAGACCGATTTAACGGCAACTGTGGGCTTGAGATTTACACCAATCAACCCCACAGTATGTAAAACAATCAAGACAAACCAGAGAGACAAAGATGTTTGGTAAAGGCGGTATGGGCAACCTAATGAAGCAAGCCCAACAAATGCAAGAACGCATGCAAAAGCTTCAAGAAGAAATCGCAAACATGGAAATCACCGGTGAATCTGGTGCTGGTCTGGTCAAAGTGACAATCACTGGTAGCCACAGCGTACGCCGTGTTGACATCGACGAGAGTCTGATGGAAGACGACAAAGAGATGCTGGAAGACCTGATTGCTGCTGCGTTTAACGACGCTGCGCGCCGTGTTGAAGAAGCTCAGAAAGAAAAAATGGCGGGCGTGACTGGCGGTATGCAACTACCACCAGGCATGAAAATGCCGTTCTAACGACGAGTTAATTTAATGCGTACCAGTCATATGCTGGAGCATTTGATGGAGGCCTTACGTTGTCTACCTGGGGTTGGCCCCAAGTCAGCGCAGCGTATGGCCTTTCATTTGTTGCAACGAGACCGCAAAGGTGGCTTGCAACTGGCAGATGCTCTGAGTCAGGCGATGGTGGAAATCGGCCATTGCAGCGAATGTCGCACCTTCACTGAAGAAGAGGTGTGTCACATCTGTCAAAACCCGAAACGTCAGGAAAACGGTCAACTTTGTGTGGTGGAAAGCCCAGCGGATATCGCTGCGGTGGAAGCAACCGGCCAGTACTCCGGACGTTACTTTGTGTTGATGGGGCACCTGTCACCACTGGATGGGATTGGACCGAGTGACATTGGCTTGGATGTGCTGGATTTTCGTCTTCAACGCGGCGGAATTTCCGAAGTGATTCTGGCCACAAACCCGACGGTGGAAGGCGAAGCAACCGCACATTACATTGCAGAGTTGTGCCGCGAACATGACGTGTCAGCCAGCCGAATCGCTCACGGCGTCCCGGTCGGCGGCGAGCTGGAATTGGTGGATGGCACCACGCTGTCTCACTCATTACTCGGCCGACAAAAGTTGTAAAAAAACCGCGCTTGAAAGCGCGGTTTTTTATAAAGCAGAGTGTCATTCAATCACTTAAGCAGTGACTTTTTCTGCCAGCAGTGAACGGTAAATCAACGCGCCCAGCGCACCACCAACAATTGGTGCCAACCAGAATAGCCACAATTGAGAAATCGCCCAGTCACCCACAAACAATGCAACCGCAGTACTACGCGCTGGGTTCACAGATGTGTTGGTTACAGGAATGCTGATGAGGTGGATCAGTGTCAAGCACAGGCCGATTGCGATAGGCGCAAAACCTTGTGGTGCACGGCGGTCAGTGGCGCCCATGATGACCAACAGGAACATGGCCGTCATGACGACTTCACAAACCCAAGCGGCGGTCAAAGAGTAACCGCCAGGTGAGTGTTCACCAAAACCATTCGCAGCAAAACCTGATGCAGCCACATCAAAACCAGCTTGACCTGATGCAATGACATATAGAATCGCTGCCGCAATCACACCACCAATCACTTGGAATACGATGTAAGGGATCACGTCTTTTGTTGAGAAACGGCCGCCAACCCACAGGCCAACAGTCACGGCTGGGTTGAGGTGACAACCTGAGATGTGACCAATGGCGAATGCCATTGTCAAAACGGTTAAACCAAATGCGAGTGCCACACCGAGCAAGCCAATGCCGACATCCGGAAATCCTGCAGCCAATACAGCGCTACCACAACCACCGAGAACCAACCAAAAGGTGCCGAACATTTCGGCAATATACTTATTCATGAGTTTTAACCTTACAAAGTGTATGGGAAGTCCCAAAATTCGGTAGGAAAATACTGCGAATTGAATAAGCCAAAGTCAGGATATTGCAAATACTAAGGTCGTTTAGCAAAAACAAAGATTGTGAAACTGGTTGTTTATGTCAGTTGTTCCAATTCCGTGAGATTAGCCAATGCTTCTTGGTTGGTTTTGCCGCAAACCACTGGGCAGGGTTTGAAATGGTGGCACACAGCGGGGCGCTCTGGTTTGCCGAATAACTGACACAGATTATTCTCGTTGAGCTGAATACAACGTGTTCCGGCCGGCTTGCCATTGGGCATGCCCGGGATCGGGGAAGAGATGCTTGGAGCAATGCAGCAGGCGCCGCAACCTAATCGACAATCCATCATGACCTCGTATTTGTGTATCCGCTCAATAAGGCCGCCGATCCTAACAGAAATATCGGATCATCACAGCGAAATCGCAGAATATTTATCCTTGAACTTTGTGGGGGAGGAAGGTATAAATCGTCCCCCTGAAACAAGACAGGAAAACAGAAGTGATGAGTACTCCATTTTGGCAAAGTAAAACGCTGGATCAGATGACAGAAGCAGAGTGGGAATCTCTGTGTGACGGCTGTGGCAAATGCTGCCTGCACAAGCTAATGGATGAAGACTCCGATGAGGTGTATTACACCAACGTCGCCTGTAGCTGGCTGAACAGCGAAACCTGCGCTTGTAAAGATTACCCAAATCGTTTCACTTCTGGTGAAGAGTGCCTGAAACTGACTCGCGATAAAATTGATGAGTTCAACTGGCTGCCGGATACTTGTGCCTACCGCTTGTTGGCGGCAGGCGATACTTTGCCACCATGGCACCCGTTGATCACCGGTTCAAAAGAAGCGATGCACGCAGCTCAAGAAAGCGTGCGTAATAAAGTGGTGTATGAAATTGATGTTATCGACTGGGAAGACCACATTTTGAACCATCCCGGACGAGATAGCCTGTAAGCTGCTCGGATCAAAAAAGCCAACCGTCTGATGCGATACGCATGCCCGGTTGGCTTTTTGCTATGTGAGCCACGGAAAGACCATCAACGGTTAAAGCAGTAACAAAATACTGCCGACGGTTGCCGCAGCGGAAAGATATTGCCCCGCCGAATACGACGAATCATCTTCCTTCTTCACATCATCTGGATGGCCCATGCCCAAGGCGCCATAGGTGAAGGCTTCGACCTTATCCCCTAAGCTTTTATCTTGAATATTGGGGGTTTTCCCCTCTTCAATTTCCTTGAGTGCGGCCAGCAATGCTTTGCCTTCTTCAGAGAGGGTGACCTTATTTTGCTCAACCTTGAGGGGCGCCGATTCTGACTTGGCGTCATTGTTTGCCGTCGCCTGAGATCTCACCGTTTGGGGGGAATACAGCTGTGCTGATCCTACGCCTACTGGGTTCATACATCTCTCCTAAATTGTCTCTCAGTCACTATATCGACAGGGGGGTGAAAAACTTGTGCGATTTTTACACATTTTGTGTGCTAATTCGTCAAGCAAACATTGTGCCTGTTTTTAGATTTTCTGAGAGATAACCTCATTCCTGATGTGCGGTGGTGTCGCAGGTGAGATCGGCGTTGCGATGTTTCAATTGGCGAAACGCTGCCATCTGGTGCTCAGGTTGCACGTAGCGAACCGGTGGCGGCAGGACACGCAGTTGGTAATCTTGGCTTTGGGATTGCCACTCTGCCACTGGGGTGACGACCACAACGTTGAGCGCTGGGTTACGGCGCAAAATGGCGGCGGCCGTCCCGAGCCCATTTTGCGTATGGAACAAACCTGCAATGTGCATTACGCGTGCCTCAGGGTGCTTTGTGAGGTAGTTGACGATGCTTTCAGCCATGGTTTCATCCCAAGTCACTTGCGCGGCAAATTGGTTTTCCGTTTGCTCTGGTGTGCCGTGATGCATGGAGGCCATAAACTGTTGTTTGTATGGAGAGTCGTTGGTGTTGATCTGTTGGGCGACGAACGAACGGTTGGCTGCATCCAACTGAGAAAGATAACTGAGTCCTTGTCGGCCAATACAGCGCACAATCGGTTTGGGCGCGTTGGCGGCAATCACATCCAGTTGTTGTTGCTTTGCCAATTCCACCAAGGGGCGGTAGTCACTCTCGTAATTTGGCCATGCGTTTGCTTGCTGAATCAGGTACTGTTCGCCAATCGTGCCTTGCAGATAGTCATTGAGCAACGCTTGCTTGTCGCGAGAAAACTGCTCCATAGAGAGTGCAACCGGGCGCTCTTCTTGGCTGAGTGTTTGCAATAAATCGGTTTGAAAGCGATGAATACCAGTGTGAGTGTGCCATTCCCCAACCAGAATGACATCAGCATGGCGAATCGCATGACGAAATTGCGTAAGTGAGCGCACTTCGCCCGTCGGCGTCGCGAGTTGATAGTCGTAATAGGTCGAGACTGGGGGTGTCGCAGCGCAGCCCATAAGGGCAGCGGAAAGCAGTAGGGGTAGGGCAAATCGCATAAAGGCCTCCATTGAAAACCGGCTCATGGTAATGGAGTGCCTTTGGAGTTGCAAATAAAATGAGAATTATTATCGTTTATTCGTTGGCACTCAGCTTGCGATAAACACGCAACATAAAGTCAGCTTCACATTCAAACTGTTCGGATGCGCGAATCTGCGCTTTAAATGCGTCGCTGGCTCGCCATGCGAACGGAGTCATTTGTAACAGATCAAAGGCCACTTCACCGGGTAATGTCATCATATAGTTGATTTTTTGCTCGGTTTCCAGCGCAAAGCCCTCAATGTGTTCAGGCTGCTCTTCGTGCAGACGAACGTCTTGATAAATGCCTTGTTTAAACTGATAGAGGTGGCGTGCCGCAGGAGTGACCGTGATCACCACGCCATGGTCACGAACACACCGTTGCAGCTCTTCTGCTTTGCATGGTGCGTAAATCCGTAAAATGCCATCTAACGCGTGATCAGCAAACGGCAGACGATGACTCGAGGCCACCGTGAATTCGCAATTGGTGTAGCGTTTGGCCGCGTAGCGCACGGCAACCTTTGAGATGTCTAAACCGTACGTTTGGGCCTGGGCATGTTGCGCTTGCAGTGCTTTCGCCACATAAGTGGTGTAGTAGCCTTCGCCGCAGCCAATGTCGAGTAGCTGATGTTCTGTGCCTTCTAGCGCCTTGGCGCACAGGGTGGCCACTTGATCGCGCATGGGGTCATAGTGCCCGCCTTCGAGAAAACGGCGACGCGCCTGCATCATCTCTTTATTGTCACCGGGATCTTTGGAGCGCTTGTGATGCGCAGGCATCAGGTTGACGTAGCCTTCTTTGGCGACATCAAACTGATGACGGTTTTCGCAGGTGTAAGTCTGACCGGTTAACGTTAAGGGATGCTGACATAAAGGGCACTGATAAGACATGGTGATCTCGCGTAAAAAATTAAGGCGTCAGTTTAGCGGCAAGCTCACAAAATAAAAAGGACAGCCGAAGCTGTCCTGCGCATTATTTCATGGACAAGGTGGTCGCCAGAACATGCTGTTCGCCGGGTTGTAGCGTTTTACCCGCGGCTAGACATGGGGCATGCAGGGTGGATTCCACACACAGCATGGTTTTGTAACCCTCGTCAGTCATGTCACTCAAGGATGCCGCACCTTGCGCCCAAGGGTTCCACAATACCGCAGCGTTATGGCCGCTGTTTTCAACGATGAGCGTACGTTGCAGCACGGGATCTTGCACGTGCACTTGTGCTTCGGGTTGTGTGTAAACGCGATCAATGGTGTCGGTCAGTACCAACGTCTCGCCACCGTGGCAGACTTTGGCGTCTTGCAAGCTGTCGATGTATTCGGAGCCCATCCCGGTGGTGGTGACTTGGGTGATGTCGGCCACGTTGAGGTAGGTGTGTAAGGCGCCAGAGAAGACCCAAGCTTTCTCATCGGTATTGGAGATTTCCAACGAAACGGTCAATTGCTCGGAAACTTCAACATGCAAACGCACAGAGAAGTGATAAGGCCAGATCGCCATCGTTGCATCGTTGTGCGCTAAACCGAGAGTCACGATGACGCCGTGCTCGTTTTCACGATGTTCAATCAATTGCCATTCGCTGGTGCGGGCAAAGCCATGCCCTGGATTGGCCAAGCGTCCGAACCAAGGCCAGCACACGGGAATACCGCCGCGCAGTGCTGCTTTGCCGTCAAACACTGCAGCGTCGCTCATCCAGATCAGATCGGGTTGACCTGCAGGTTGAAACGACACCACATGACCGCCGTGCAGCGCGATACCCGCAGTGGCTTTGTCATGTATCACGCGAACAATTTTGACTTGGTCGTGTTCAACGACGGTCACGCAATCTGACAATACAGTCAGTGCAGGAAGAGAGTGTAAATCCATATCTAACGCTCCTGAGTAATGCGCTCCGGACCAGCATACCGAGTGGCTACCGTCTCCAAGACCTTGTCGGGCGTGCCTTTCAAGGCTTCGTCTAGTCAGTGGACGAGTGGCTCAACCTATTCGCCGTGGGTAAGCGGGGAACGCTTGGGTCAATCGACGGTATCGAATCCGCCGATCAAAATTCAGATACTAAAAAGGCGACTCGAGAGCCGCCTTTTTCATTCTGCGCTTTATCTAAATGATAAGCTTCGCTGAATGCTTACATTATTTAGAGATGTGAGCGATCAGGTCTAGAACTTTGTTTGAGTAACCGATTTCGTTGTCGTACCAAGATACAACTTTAACGAATTTGTCAGTCAGTGCGATACCTGCTGCAGCATCAAAGATTGAAGTGCGAGTGTCGCCGTTGAAGTCAGTAGATACTACTGCATCTTCAGTGTAGCCTAGTACGCCAGCAAGTTCGCCTTCAGAAGCTGCTTTCATTGCTGCTTTGATGTCATCGTAAGATGCTGCTTTTTCTAGGTTAACAGTCAGGTCAACTACAGATACGTTTGCAGTTGGTACGCGGAAAGCCATACCAGTCAGTTTGCCGTTTAGTTCTGGAAGAACAACGCCTACTGCTTTAGCTGCACCAGTTGAAGATGGGATGATGTTTTGAGCAGCACCACGACCACCGCGCCAGTCTTTCGCAGAAGGACCGTCAACAGTTTTTTGAGTTGCAGTTGTTGCGTGAACTGTAGTCATCAGACCAGACTCGATGCCGAAGTTGTCGTTAAGAACTTTAGCGATAGGAGCCAGACAGTTAGTAGTACAAGAAGCGTTAGAAACGATGTCTTGACCTGCGTAAGTAGTGTGGTTAACACCCATTACGAACATTGGAGTTTTGTCTTTTGAAGGACCAGTCAGAACAACTTTTTTCGCGCCAGCTTCGATGTGTTTACGAGCAGTTTCGTCAGTCAGGAATAGACCAGTTGCTTCTGCTACAACGTCAACACCGATTTCGTTCCATTTCAGGTCCGCTGGGTTGCGTTCTGCAGTTACACGTACAGTTTTGCCGTTAACGATCAGGTTACCGCCTTCAACTTCAACAGTACCGTTGAAACGGCCGTGAGTTGAGTCGTATTTCAGCATGTATGCCATGTAATCTACGTCGATCAGGTCGTTGATACCTACAACTTCGATGTCATTGCGCTCTTGCGCTGCACGGAATACGAAACGACCGATACGGCCAAAACCGTTAATACCTACTTTGATAGTCATTATAGTTGCTCCACAACTTAATTTCTGATTAAAGATAACTGGTAGTAAAATTACAGATTCCAGTAAAAGTCTGCAACAGATAATCGGACTTAACTTGTTTAAAGTCAAAAAAAAGCGTCGCTTTTTTTAACATTCAGTTGCAAACGGTTAGTTTTTAAACTCGAGCCTGCTTATTATCTCTACCAATTGACGTAAAATACCCGAGTTATCTTAGGTAAATTAGAAAGCGAAAGTCCACCGCATCATGGTGAGAAAGTATGTGCTACAAAGCGCAAAACGCGCAAGTTTTTATACAAAAAAAGCGCATCAATACGCTGTAAAAAAGGAAATGAAGTACCGTGGTTCAGAAAGTAGATAAAGTAACGAAGCCTGATGAATACTGGCGTGAGCGACTCAGTGATGAAGCATTTCGTGTGTGTCGCGAGCAAGGTACAGAGGCACCATTCAGTGGCAAACTGTTGCACAACAAAGCGGACGGGATTTACTACTGCACTTGCTGTGAAGCGCCCCTTTTCCGTTCAGAAAACAAGTATGATTCGGGCTGTGGTTGGCCAAGTTTTGATGCCCCTGTGAGCCCAGAGGCGATTCGCTATTTAGATGATCGCAGTCACGGAATGGTGCGTACGGAGATTCGCTGCGCGGCGTGTGATTGCCACTTAGGGCACGTTTTTCCCGATGGTCCTGTGACAACCGGGGAACGTTATTGTGTCAATTCAGTGTCGTTAATTTTCAACAAAAATAACAATAAGCGCTGAAATTTTCATCGCTTATTGTTTAATCTTTACATCATTCGATAACGGTAGGCACTAAACGGCGGGAATACTGCCCTGATTTGATCGCTTTGGTGACGTCATCGGCCAGAGATTGTAAACGAGCGAACTTTTCTTGGCTAAAGCCGTAAAGGCGTTCCAGTTCGGCCGGTGTGGCTAAGGGCACGCCAAACGCTTTGCCGACCATGGCCCATACATAGGCATGTTCTTTGTCGTTGAGGACTTGATACGTACTCGCCAGCGATTTGAAAATCTCGATATTGACCGATTGAGCGTCACTCAGCTCTAACGCTCGGTTCAGCAGCTGAATGGTTTTTTCACGGTTGCGCGAGGTATAAAAGGTGGCGAGTGCGAATTGCATCTCGGCGGTGTCTAGTTCTGGTGTTCCTTCCATCTGCAAAAATTCACGTCGTGCTTGGTTATCACCGGTTTGGCTCCACAGGAAATAGAGCGATTGCGGCGTACGCATCTGATGCAGCTCTTTCACCAATCGTTCTTGTTCTTTGCCTGAGTTGATCAGCGCATCAAAGCGTTTTTGTTTGAGCGCCGTTTGATCAATCGGTTGAATTTGCGAAGCCAATTCAAGGCATTTTCGGTAGGCACTCACCAAGGTGTATTCTTGAATCTTGTTATCGACCGTCGGATTTTTGAGTACCGCATAACGGTGCCAGATCAGATCGGTGCGTGGAATACGGCATTGGCCGTCGTCCATATTGAGCTGCTCACAGCGCAAATTTGGATTGTCTGCGCACAGCTTCTCCGTATTCTTGCGATTCTCAAAACAGCCACTGAGCAGCAGTGGCAGAGACAAAATTAGTAAGGTTTTTACGCTGTTCATCATGTTAGCTTGTGATCCGATACACTTATTTATTTAGCTGGTCTTGACTCGAAATGCCAGCCAGTTAAGGTGACGCGAACTGTTTTTATAAGCGTTTATTAGGAAACAATCATGGATGCAAATCAATTAATCGATGCTATTACACCGGAAGCGTATGATCGTTTGGTGTTCGCGGTAGAAACGGGTAAGTGGCCTGAGGGTACACTACTTTCTCAGGAGCAGCGAGATTACTGTATGCAAGCTGTGATGTTGTATCAATCCAAGCACAATCTGAACGCTGACCACATGACGGTGGGCGTTGGGGGCGATGTGGTGTTTAAGTCAAAAGCGGAGCTGAAAAAGCGTTTTCAGGCAGGGCAAGACGACATCATGCGAGTGAATCCGAACCAAGAGTAAGTGGTCGGTTTATCCTGGTCTCACATGGCATAAAAAACCCCGCATCGGCGGGGTTTTGTGTGTCTACAGAATGCGTTACAGGCTCATTTCGCCACGCAGCACTTGCTGCATGCGCACTTTCACTTCTTCGTAAGACAAATTCTGGCTCAGTAAATAGTGCAATTTTGCTAGCGCCGCTTCCGGCGTCATGTCGTAACCACTGATCACGCCAGCATCCGCCAGCGCGCAGCCTGTGGCGTAGCCACCCATGTTCACTTTACCGGCCAAACATTGCGTCAGGTTCATCACGATCACGCCACGTTCAGAGGCATCATGCAATTGGGCTAATAGTTCTGGGTTTTGCGGTGCATTGCCGACACCGAAGGTCAGCAAAATCATAGCGTTGACGGGCTGCAATAAGGTGTTACGAATCACTTCGTGTGAAATGCCCGGGTACATGGTGATCACCCCGATTGGCTGCGGCGTGATGTTTTGAACGCGGAATTCGCCTTCCGGTTGTACACCAAGCTTGACGTTGCCACTCACTTGAATGTTGATGCCCGCTTCCAGCAGAGGAGGCAGGTTGGGGGAGGTGAACGCGTTAAAGCCGTCCGCATGTGATTTGGTACTGCGGTTGCCGCGCATCAACTGATTGTTGAAGAATAAAGTCACTTCGTTGATCGGGTAATTGGCCGCAATGTGCAGGGCGTTTAACAGGTTCGCCTGACCGTCTGAACGTAGTTCAGCCAGTGGAATTTGTGAACCGGTCACAATCACAGGTTTGCCGAGATTTTCCAGCATGAAAGACAACGCCGAGGCGGTGTAGGCCATGGTGTCAGTGCCATGCAGGATCACAAAGCCATCGTATTTGTCGTAATTATCGCGAATGTCATCGGCAATCTTCTGCCAATCTTCAGGCGTCATGTCTGAAGAGTCGATCAGCGGCTCGTATTCGTGAATGGTGAACTGTGGCATTTCTGCACGGTGGAATTCCGGCATACTGGCCAACTGCTTTTCCATAAAGCCTTCGACAGGTACATAACCATGATCGGATTTTTTCATACCGATGGTGCCGCCAGTGTAGGCGATATAGATATGCTTTCTTGTCATGGGATAAATCACTTATTGTAGGGGAACAGAACGCGGATTATAGCGAAAACCACTGCAATAAAAAGAGGCGCTTCTAACAAAGCGCCGCTTAGGAACCTGCTGGTAAGAGCAGTGGGGATAAGGCTTGCCGCTGTTATTCCACCTGACAGGTGAGACAAAACGCGTAATACCCTTTTGGATCGTTGAAGCTGCTCAGCAGGTTGGCATCAGAAACCAGCTGTTTTGTCGCCGGTTTAAGTGCGTCTGGCATCAAGCTGGAGACATCAAGCCCAAGCCCAACGCGCACCTGACCAAACAGATCTTGCAAGAATTGCTGCGCCGGGCTCAAGGGTTCCTCTACCCAATACAGGTTGTATGTGTCCAGTTTCGCGAGGCTGGCTGCCAGTGCGACGGCATCATCGAAGTCGCCGAGCTTATCGACCAACCCCAATTTTTGCGCATCTTGCGCGGTCCACACGCGGCCTTGCGCCACTTTATCGACCTCTTGTTCTGACATGTGGCGGTGTTCAGCCACCAGAGAAATGAAGCGGTGGTAGCCGTGTTCAATGCCCATTTGCAGCGCATCTTTGATCCCATCGCTCAGGCCGGTGGTGACCCCCACGCCGGAGAACGGTGACGTGCCCACGCCGTCGGTGTAGATCCCCAGTTTATTCAACCCTTTTTCAAACGTGGTAATGACGCTGAAAATGCCAATGGAGCCAGTCAGCGTGGTGGGCTGCGCAACGATTTGATCGCCGCTCATCGAGATCCAGTACCCGCCAGAGGCGGCTAAGCTCGACATAGAAATCACCACCGGTTTACCGGCCGCTTTGATCGCCTCGATTTCATTACGAATCACTTCAGAGGCAAACGCGCTGCCCCCCGGGCTGTCGACACGCAGCACGACGGCTTTCACTTTGTCATCGTTTCGCGCCTGACGCAGCAAGGATGCCAGTGTATCGCCGCCTACGGTACCCCGTGGTTGAACACCGTCCATGATGGCGCCGCTGGCAACCACCACCGCGATGTCGTCTGCGGCCATGTCAAAGGTTGGTGACACGGTCGCGCGGTAATCGTAATAGCTCATGGCGTTGTAGCTGTCGTCGCCGTCACTGCCAAACACGTCGGTTAGCTCGGCACGCACTTGTTGTCGTGTGGCGAGTTCATCGACTAAACCGGCTTTGAGTGACAAATCCGCCAGGTTGCCTGATGACTGTTTCAGCAGTGCCAAAAATTCATCCATACTCGGCGTGAGCGTTTTCGCATCGATCTGACGGTTGGTTGCCACGTCATCCACATACGCTCCCCACAGTTGGGTCAACCAGCGAGACGCGGATTCGCGCGCGGCATCGGACATGTCGTCACGGATGAACGGTTCAATGGCTGATTTATAAGTGCCGACGCGGAACACGTGCGTGTTGACGTCAAGTTTTTCCAACAGCGTTTTGTAATACAGATTGTAAGCACTGTAGCCGCGCAGCATCACCGCACCATCGGGCGAAAGAAAAATTTTGTCGGCGTAGCTGGCAAGGTAATACTGACTTTGATTGTAGAAATCACCCACCGCATAGACCGGTTTCCCGGACGCTTTGAACTCGTTGATCGCTTTGGCGATGTAACGCAGTTTGGTCAAATTGGTTTCAGGCAGATCGCGCAGCGCCAACACCAACCCCGTCACTTGCTTATCATCTTTGGCATAACGCAGCGTATCGACGATATCAAACAAGACGTTTTCTTTAGGTAAATCCTGCCCCAGTACCGAGCCAGCAAACGAGTCCATGGGGTTCACGTAGGTTCGTTGTTCGACAATCGGACCGGATAAATTTAGCACCAATGCAGAGGCTTTATCGACGGTGGGGGTAGGCGACTCAGCATGAATATAGATGAAGTAAATGATGGCGATGCTGAGCAGGAATATCAGGTTGGTGAGGGCAAGACGAATAAAAGTAATGACCTTCCAAATACCTTTAAAAATCAGCCCAATAAATCGGAATAGTTGTTTCATTGTGTCTCCAATGCAACAAGTGAGTGACTTGTTGAGGATAGCTCGGATAAGTTCCCGAGAGATATGAATGAGTTACATCCTACGTTATTCATCATACCCAAACAACTGCAAGATTGATCGGTGTTACAAAAATGTAAACGCTTGTTTGATTTTTCGTTGGGCTGAGAATATTCTGGTCAGACCAATAAGGATAACGATAAAAGTGATGTCGCCATGTACCCACATCTGCTAAAGCCTTTAGACTTAGGATTCACTCAACTGCGCAACCGCGTCTTGATGGGATCGATGCATACCGGTCTTGAAGAACACAAGGAAGGACTCCACAAACTCGCTGCCTTTTACGAAGAGCGCGCCAAAGGTGGCGTTGGGCTTATCGTGACCGGTGGTTTCTCGCCCAATTTGCGTGGGCGCCTGCACCCATTCAGTGCCGAATTTAGTAAAACCAAACATGCCAAAGCGCACAAGGTGGTAACAGAAGCGGTTCATCGTCACGGCGGTAAAATTGCGCTGCAATTGCTGCATGCAGGGCGCTATGCCATGCACCCATTTTCTCAAAGCGCGTCGTCCATCAAAGCGCCGATCGCCAAGTTTGCACCAAGTGAAATGAGCCCACGTCAGATTCGCAAAACCATCGACGCGTTTGCCAACAGCGCGGAACTGGCCCAACTGGCGGGCTACGATGGCGTCGAAGTGATGGGCTCGGAAGGGTATTTGCTCAACCAATTTATCTGTAAGCGCACCAACATGCGCTACGACGACTGGGGCGGCAGCTACGAAAACCGCATTCGATTCCCCCTCGAAGTGGTGCGCGCGATTCGCGAAGCCGTCGGCAAAGAATTCATCATTATCTTCCGCTTGTCGATGCTCGATTTGGTCGAAGAAGGCAGTACGTTTGAAGAAGTACTGATGCTGGCGAAAGCGCTGGAAGCGGCTGGCGTCACCATCATCAATACGGGCATTGGCTGGCATGAAGCGCGTATTCCGACCATCGCGACGCAAGTGCCGCGCGCCGCATTCACGTGGGTGACGGAGAAAATCAAACCGCACCTGAACGTGCCCGTCGTGACGTGTAACCGCATCAATACGCCGGAAGAAGCAGAGAAAATTGTCGCCAGCGGGCAGGCAGATCTGGTGTCGATGGCGCGTCCGTTCTTGGCCGACCCAGAATTTGTTGCGAAAGCGGAGCAGGGCAAATCGGCGCTGATCAACACGTGTATTGGCTGTAACCAAGCGTGTCTCGACAACATTTTCCGTGGTAAACGGGCAAGCTGCATGGTCAACCCGCGTGCCTGTTATGAAACTGAAATTGTGGTGCAACCGGCGAGCGTGAAGAAGAAAGTTGCGGTGATTGGCGCCGGCCCTGCCGGTCTTGCCAGTGCAACGACGCTTGCAGAGCGGGGGCATGAGGTTGATTTGTTTGAGCGCAATGACCGCATTGGCGGCCAATTCCGCTTGGCGATGCAGATCCCGGGCAAGGAAGAATTTCGTGAAACCATTCGCTATTTCGCCAACCGTTTGGATGAAACGGGCGTGCGTTTGCACCTCGATACCGAAGTGACGTATGACATGCTGGCGGGATACGACGAGGTCGTGATGGCGTCTGGCGTGGCGCCGCGCAAAGTGAATATTGAGGGCGTGGATAACCCCGAGAAAGTGGTCGATTACCAAACGCTGATTCGCGAAAAAACACCGGTCGGCGAAAAAGTCGCTATCGTTGGTGCTGGTGGCATTGGCGTGGATGTGGCGACCATGATCACCGAACCTCAAGGGCACCATCTAGACGATTGGTTGCATGAATGGGGCATTGATACCGACATTGCGCACCCCGGCGGGTTGTATCCTCACCCGGATTCGGTCAGCGACAAAGAAGTGTGGCTGCTGCAACGCCGCAAAGGTCGCGTGGGTCGTGGCCCGGGCAAAACCACCGGTTGGATTCACAAACGGACGTTGGAAAAACGCGGCGTGCATTTAGTCGGTGGCGTGCGTTATGACAAGATTGACCCGCACGGGTTGCACATTGCCATTGATGAGCAGCAACGCTTATTGGAAGTCGATACCGTGGTGATCTGTGCCGGTCAAGAGTCGGTTCGTCCATTTGAAGACCAATGGGCGCAACTGGGCGATAAACTGCACGTGATTGGGGGAGCCGAGCATGCCGGTGAGTTGGATGCGGTACGTGCGATTCGCCAAGGGGTGACGTTAGCCATCAAACTGTAAACGGACGAGCGTAGAGCACGACTGAGCATGACAAAAAGGCGCCTTGAGCGCCTTTTTTATACCTCAACCTTGCAGTTACAGGATGACGGTCTTGTTGCCGTAGACAATCACATGGTCGTTGAGCACTTTGCCCAGCGCTTTGCTCAGCACGCTCTTTTCTACATCGCGGCCTGCTTGCGCCATGTCTTGTGCACTGAACGTGTGATCGACGGGAATCACGTCTTGTTTGATGATCGGCCCTTCATCGAGATCGTTGGTCACGAAGTGGGCTGTCGCGCCGATGATCTTCACGCCGCGTTCATACGCTTGTTGGTATGGTTTTGCCCCAATAAATGCCGGCAGGAAGCTGTGGTGAATGTTGATGATTTTGTGGTGGTATTTTTCCACAAAGCCCGGCGTTAACACGCGCATGTACTTCGCCAGCACCACGTAATCCGGTTGGTACTGGTCAATCACTTCCAGCATGTTTTGCTCATGCTCTTGGCGGTTGAGCCCTTCATGCGACACGCAATGATACGGAATATCAAACTTCTCCGTCAGCCCTTGCAGGGTGTCGTAGTTCCCCGCGACCGCGGCGATGTCTACATCCAGACTGCCGTCAAAGTTCTTCATCAGAATGTCGCCTAGGCAATGTGCTTCTTTGGTCACCAGAATCACGATACGTTTGCGGCTGGAGTCGATAAGTTTACGCTTCGCACCTTGCGGCAGCGCTTGGTCTAAATCGGCCAGCAGCGTTTCATCGTTGAAGTAACCTTCCAGCTCGGTGCGCATGAAAAAATGGCCGCTGGTGTTATCCACATACTCGCTGTTGTGAATGATGTTGAGTTGGTGCTTGTAACAAATATTGGTGATTTTAGCGATCAAACCTGGGGCATCTGTACAATGCGTGAGGAGCGTTTTCTTTTCCATTAATACAACTTCCGTGCATTTCTTTTATTCTGAAATCCCTCGTCAACCAGACACGCTACTTCTCGTGCTCTTGGGTTGGTGCGCTGAGCGCAGTAACCCCAAGTTGTCGGCGTTTATTTGTCCAGTGCGCTGGGATGCATAACAAGATGGGCGACTCAGAACGGTCGGGCAGCCCAAAATATAGCGTCTATAATTAATCTATTCTCACATCGGTTTCAACAACTATCAGGGGTGCTGCGGGTTGACGGTGGTTTAACCCCGGCTTTTTGTGTGCTTTCAAGGTGGTGTTTATGGATAAAGAACTGCTTGCGCGTAAGTTGTATGTTGAACGCGTTTCTGAACTGATGGGCGATCAACCCATCAATCAAGCGTTGCTCGATACGTTATGGGACAACAAGGCCTCGCCCGCGGAAGCGGCACGCGTGATGTCCCAGATGGGCACCGGCTACGATGCCCCGCCGTGGATGGCGCGTTATCTGAACCGGCGTTAACTTGTCTTTGTGAATCTGTCTTTGTGAACCTGTCTTCGTGAACCTAGCTCTTCATGAACCTAGCTTCATGAACCTAGCTTCGTGAATCTGGCTTCGTTAACCGGGTGACGTTATCTTGGCTTCGTGCACTAGATTGGTTTTTCTTCGATGTATTGCTGCATATCGGCGCGTGCGTAATCCGATTCGCGCCTTGTGCAGAAACCTGCCATAATCGCGTCATTCTATTCTTCGTCAGCTCTTTCGATGATTGCAAAAACGTTCTCTCAGCAAGGCGCGCTCGGGAAAGCCATACCGGGCTTTCAAGCTCGTCAGGCACAAATTGACATGGCCGAAGCCGTCGCCAACGCCATCAAGCAAAGCTCTCAACTGGTGGTGGAAGCCGGAACCGGAACGGGTAAAACCTTTGCCTATCTGGTGCCTGCACTGTTGAGCGGTAAAAAAGTGATTATCAGTACCGGTTCCAAGAACCTGCAAGAGCAGCTATTTCATCGCGATTTACCCTTGATGGTTGGTGCGCTGGGGTTTCATGGTAACGTGGCCCTACTCAAAGGGCGTGCTAACTACTTGTGCTTGGATCGCCTCAGTCGCCAAATGGTGGAAAGCCATACCAACGAAGCGGACCCGACGCTGTTGACGCAATTGGTCAAAGTGCGCAGTTGGGCGTCGGAAACCAAAACCGGCGATTTGGGTGAATGCGATGACTTGCCCGAAGACAGCTTGGTCATTCCGACCATCACCTCAACCAACGACAACTGCTTGGGCAAAGAGTGTCCGAGTTATCAGGACTGTTTCGTCTCGAAAGCGCGCCGCAAAGCGATGGATGCTGACGTCGTGGTGGTCAACCATCACCTGTTTTTGGCCGATTTAGCCATCAAAGAAACCGGTTTTGGCGAGTTAATTCCGGAAGCGGATGTGTTCATTTTCGATGAAGCGCACCAGTTGCCGGATATCGCCAGCCAATATTTTGGCCAGTCGGTGTCCAGCCGCCAGATCCAAGAACTGGCGAAAGACATCGAGATTGGTTACCGCACCGAAGCCAAAGACATGCGTCAATTGCAGAAAGTCGGCGACAAACTGGTGCAGTCGGCCATGGATCTGCGCATCGTGCTGGGAGAGCCGGGGTATCGCGGAAACTGGCGCGAAGCGCTGCAATCGCCCTCGATTTCGCGTGAGATCGAACGCGTGCTGGATAGCCTCAATTTTGCCATTGAGGTGCTCAAGCTGGCGCTGGGGCGCAGCCAACTGCTGGATACTGCGTTTGAACGAGCCAATCTTATTAAAGGGCGCATCGAGCGCGTGTGCGATGTGTCGATCACTGGTTATTCCTACTGGTATGACACCACGCCGCGCCATTTCAGCTTGCACATCACGCCGCTCACCGTGGCGGATAAATTCCATGAACAGATAGAAATGAAGCAGGGCGCGTGGATCTTCACCTCGGCCACACTGGCGGTAAATGATGACTTTGGCCACTTTACCCATCGCTTGGGGCTCAAACCCGTCGCGCAGTTTTCTCTGCCAAGCCCGTTCGATTATGAGCAGCAGGCCAAATTATGCGTGCCGCGGTATCTTCCAGAGCCCAATAGCCCGGGGCTGGCGGACAAACTGGTGCGTATGCTGGCACCGGTGATTGAACAAAACCAAGGGCGCTGTTTCTTTCTCTGCACCTCGCACAGCATGATGCGTGAGCTTGGCGAACGCTTTCGCGAGCAATTGACGCTGCCAGTGCTGATGCAAGGGGAAACCAGCAAACAGAAGACCTTGGCTGAGTTTATGGAGCTGGGCAACGCGCTGCTGGTGGCCACGGGCGCCTTCTGGGAAGGCATCGATGTTAGAGGCGACACGTTAAGCTGTGTTATCATCGACAAACTTCCGTTTACCGCCCCCGATGATCCGCTGCTCAAAGCACGCATCGAAGACTGTAAGTTGCGAGGTGGCGATCCGTTTGCTCAGGTGCAACTGCCTGAAGCGGTGATCACCTTGAAACAGGGTGTGGGACGACTTATTCGAGATCAGAAAGACAAAGGGGCGTTGATCATCTGCGATAACCGCTTGGTGACACGTGACTATGGCGGCATTTTCCTCGCCAGTCTACCGCCGATTCCGCGCACGCGGGATCTGACGGTGGTGAAAGACTTTCTGCAACATTTATCAGAAACTGCAATAAATTAGAGATATTCATGAGCGCAAAAATTCTTGCCTTAGATACCGCAACAGAAGTCTGTTCGGTTGCTTTAATGGTGGGCGACACACTATACAGCCGCAGTGAAGTGGCGCCACGCGACCACACCAAGAAAATTCTGCCGATGGTGGATGAGGTGTTGAAAGAAGCGGGTGTTACGCTGCAAGAATTGGATGCGTTGGCCTTTGGTCGCGGACCGGGCAGCTTCACCGGTGTGCGCATTGGCATCGGAATTGCACAAGGTTTAGCGTTTGGTGCCGATTTACCCATGATTGGTGTCTCGACATTGGCGGCAATGGCGCAAGGCGCCTACCGTGAACACGGCATGACGCGCGTCGCAACCGCGATTGATGCACGCATGAGCGAAGTGTACTGGGGCCGATTCGAGCGTCAGGCGGATGGCACGTGGTTGACCATTGATGACGAGTGTGTGATTGCGCCAGATGTGCTATGTGAAAAAATCGATGCCGACAGCACCCCGTGGGGCACGGCAGGGACTGGCTGGGATGCATACAGCGATGCGCTGGCAGCGCTGCCTTTGACGCGTCAAGACAGCGGCGTGTTGTATCCGCAAGCGCAGGATATGGTTGTCCTTGCGGCGCAAGCGTTGGCCAATGGCGAGACTTTGGCGGCGGAAAATGCCAGCCCGGTGTATTTGCGTGACACCGTGGCATGGAAAAAACTGCCGGGCCGCGAATAATCCCGGCGATCTTAGGCAAAGGCAGGCGTTAAGGCTTGCCTTCAATGAGCAGGAACAGCATGGTTTCAATTAACGGACTGCCTCCTTCGCGAATCCCCAATACCCATCGGGCTTCCAAAGCGAAAAAGAAAAATGAGGTAAGCAAGGGATCGAGTGAGGTGGCGCAAACCACCAAAGTTGCGACCGCTGTTTCCAATTCGATTCGTCACGTCGACCCGGCGGACATCAATCGAGCGCAATTGCAGTACGACCTGCCGGAAGGCCGGTCACGCAAAGCACTCGAAGAGTACATGGACGTGATGAACCGAGCGCGAAAAGAGGAACTTGCTCAGATGCTTGGGGTCGATATTTATATCTGATCGAATGGGACGTAACGATGAACACTTCTCCAATCCAACTGGTTTTTGTCGCGCTCACAGCCTTACTGCTGTCGGCCTGTGCGTCCCTGCCTGAGGAATTAACAGCCACCAGTGACGCCGTGGTGACCGACTATGCCGCCTGGACTCAACTCGACCCGGCGCAACACCATGAAGTACGTTTGGGCGGCGTGATCGCCAAGGTGACTAATCTGGCCCATCAAACCCGTGTGGAAGTGGTGAATTTACCCGTCGATAACGCAGGTCGTCCGAGCTTAACCAGTGAGCCTCAAGGCCGCTTTGTCGCTTATGTGAAGGGCTTTCTCGATCCGGTCACTTACGGTGAGGGACGTCTGATCACGCTGGTGGGCACCACCGGCGAGCCTGAACGGGGTAAAGTGGGCGATTTCGAACAGTTATTTCCGGTGATGAATGCGCACGGCCATTATTTATGGCGCGTGACGGAACGCGTCGTCATTGATGACACCGGCCCTTATCTTTTCCCATGCCGCAATTTCTATTGTCGCCATTTTGATGATTACCCTCGCAATGGCCGAGTGATCCAAGAAGTCAACTAATGCTTCAAGCTCGTAGTTATCGTATCGCGGAAGGCCGTCTCGCCGCCTTGGAGATGGGCAGCGCCGAAACCGCCGAGACGTCATTAATTTTTGTCCATGGTTGGCTTGATAATGCCGCGAGTTTTCAAACGGTGATGCGCGAGCTTCATCGCCTGAATCCCGATTGGCATCTGTGCGCAATCGATTTACCGGGTCATGGTCACTCCGACCACAAATCTGGCCACAGTTTTTACCCATTTCATGACTATATTGACGATATTTACCAGCTTTTGGTTAACTTTTCGTCAAACAGACGGGTGTTAGTCGGCCACTCTCTTGGTGCTTTGATCGCAAGTTGCTATAGTGCCGCCTTTCCTGACCAAGTCGCAGGATTAGTTCAGATCGAAGGCTTCGGCCCACTCGCGGAATCTCCAGCCCTCAGCGTTCAACGATTACGTCACGGCGTGATGAGTCGTCAACGCATTCGACGCAAACCCGAACGGGGTTACGCCAGCTTGGAACAAGCGCTTGAGCGCCGTGTCGCGGCCAATCAAATTGCGGCCGAACTGCTTGCTCCCATCGTCGAGCGCGGCATCGCGTTGGTGGGGGATCAATGGCGCTGGCGACACGACAGCAAACTCAAGAGTGACTCGTTATATCGCATGTCGTGGGAACACGCCCAAGCCGTGTTGGCAGAAATACGTTGCCCGCAGCGGATTATCTTGGGGGATCAAGGTTTTCAACATTTGCAGCACGATCGCCGCATTTCGCCGAACGATCGTCTAGAGATGTTTACCATTCGAGGTGGCCATCACTGCCACCTCGAACAACCTTCATGCGTCGCAGAACTAATTTTTGGCTTAGTTAACAAAATTTAAACAAGTGTTTGAGTCTTTCGTGCTCAAGCACGTCGGCTGTGCTGTAATAGCGTTCATACTCATAACGATAAAAAATACGCCAGCCAATTACGAGGAGTATTACCGTGGATAAACCTTGGCTCTCACGTTATCCAAGCGATGTACCGGAAACCATTAATCCTGACCAATACCTGTCATTGGTTGAAATGTTCGAACAGTCTGTACACAAATTTGCCGACCAACCGGCCTTCATCAATATGGGCTCGGTGATGACGTTTCGTAAACTGGAGGAGCGGAGCCGAGCGTTTGCGGCTTACCTGCAGAATGAACTGAAACTGAAAAAAGGCGATCGCGTCGCACTGATGATGCCAAACCTGCTGCAATACCCTGTGGCGCTGTTTGGCATCCTGCGTGCGGGCATGATCGCGGTTAACGTGAACCCGCTCTACACGCCTCGCGAATTGGAACATCAGCTCAATGATGCCGATGTGCGTGCCATCGTGATTGTGTCCAACTTCGCCAACACCTTGGAACAGATTGTCGCCAATACCCAAGTGAAGCACGTGGTGCTCACCAGTTTGGGCCAAATGTTGCCACGTGCGAAAGGTACGCTGGTGGATTTCGTGGTGAAATACGTCAAAGGCATGGTGCCGAAATATGACCTGCCGGGTGCGATTTCCATGCGTAAAGCGCTGCACAAAGGCCGCCGCCTGCAATACGTGAAACCGTTTATGTCGGGTGAAGATATCGCCTTCCTGCAATACACCGGCGGGACGACAGGTGTCGCGAAAGGGGCCATCCTCACGCACCGCAACATGGTTTCGAACGTACTACAAGCCAAAGGGGCGTACGGCGCAGTTTTGCGTGAAGGTCGCGAATTGGTGGTGACTGCGTTACCGCTGTATCACGTCTTTGCACTGACCGTGAACTGCTTGCTGTTTATCGAAATGGGCGGCAGCAACCTGTTGATTACCAACCCGCGCGATATTCCAGGTTTTATCAAAGAGCTGCAAAAACATCAGTTTACCGCCATTACGGGGGTGAATACGTTGTTTAACGCGCTGGTGAACAACGAAGATTTCCACGAACTGGACTTCTCCAAAATGACATTGTCGGTGGGCGGTGGTATGGCGGTGCAACGTGCAGTCGCGGAGAAATGGAAAAAGATCACCGGTATCCATTTGCTCGAAGGCTACGGTTTGACCGAATGTTCGCCGCTGGTGACGGGTAACCCATACGATTTGGCCGACTACTCTGGCGCGATTGGTTTGCCAGTACCATCGACTGAAGTGCGTATCGTCGATGATGAAGGCCATGTGCTGAATTTCGACCAAACGGGCGAATTGCAAGTGCGCGGCCCGCAGGTGATGCAAGGCTACTGGCAACGTCCGGAAGCGACGAAAGAAGTCATCAACGAAGACGGTTGGTTGTCGACTGGGGACATCGTGCGCTTTGACGAAGACGGTATGATCTACATCGTCGACCGTAAGAAAGACATGATTCTGGTGTCGGGCTTTAACGTGTACCCGAATGAGATTGAAGACGTGGTGGCGCTGCACGGCAAAGTGCTGGAAGTGGCCGCGATTGGTCAGTCGCATGAAGTGTCGGGCGAAGTGGTGAAAATCTACATCGTGAAACGCGACCCGAGCCTGACGAAAGAAGAAGTGATCACGCATTGTCGTAAACATCTGACCGGTTACAAAGTACCGAAACTGATTGAGTTCCGCGAAGACCTGCCAAAAACCAACGTCGGTAAAATTCTGCGTCGCGTGCTGCGCGAAGAGAATGATGCGGCTTTGGCTGAGCAGAAGAAAAGCGCGTAACGCACTTCCCTAAAAAATGATGCTACAATGCCGACCTTAACCGTCGGCATTTTTTATTCCCCCGGGTTGTTAATGCCCATCAGGGAGATACAAAGCGAGCCTTTTGTGAATTATCAGATAATTGATCAACTCAACGATTTAGAACGTGTGTGTAGCCTAGCGCGAGACGCAGACGTAGTTATGCTGGACACCGAATTTGTCCGCACCCGAACGTTTTACCCGCAGCTTGGCTTGATCCAGTTGTTTGATGGTGAAAACCTGTCCCTGATCGACCCGCTTGCCATGGACGAGATGACGCCGTTTGTCGAGTTGCTGCAAGACACCTCGGTGCTGAAAGTGTTGCACGCGTGTGGGGAAGACATTGAAGTGTTCAAAACCAGTTTTGGTTGTGTGCCATTTCCAATGGTCGACACCCAGATCATGGCGGCATTTCTGGGCTACGGCCTGTCGACTGGCTTTGCGGCATTGGCGCACGATCTGCTCAATGTCGAGCTGGACAAGAGCGAGTCGCGCACCGATTGGTTAGCGCGTCCGCTGTCGCAAAAGCAGCTTGAATACGCTGCTGCTGACGTGTTCTATCTGATGCCCATGTATGAGCAACTGCTGGAAAAAGTCACGCAAGCGGGCTGGTGGGAGGCAGCGCAGCAGGAATCGGAGCTGCAAGTCGAGAAACGTACGCGCACCACCGATCCGGAGATGGTTTATCTCGACATCAAAGGTGCGTGGCAACTGAAACCGAAAGAGCTTGCGATCCTCAAACCGCTGGCGACGTGGCGTTATCAAGAAGCCATGAACCGCGATTTGGCCCTCAACTTTGTGATTCGTGAAAACGATCTGCTGACCATTGCCCGTTTGGCGCTGCGCAGCCCGAAACGCATGGAAGAAGAAGGCATCGACCCACATGCGATTCGCCGCCACAGCACCAAGATGATCAACATCGTCAAAGCCGCGTTGCAAACTCCGGCTGAACACTACCCCGAAAAAATTGTGCCACTGATGGATTACCCAGGGTACAAACAGCTGTTCAAAAAGCTCAAAGACGAAGTGAAGAATGTCTCGCAATCGTCAGGTTTGGCGACCGAGTTTTTGGCTTCGAAAAAGCAGCTGAACCAACTGCTGAGCTGGGTGTGGAATAAAGACAAAGATCCGGAAAAACTACCCGATGTGATGCAAAACTGGCGTTTGCCTCTGCTCGGTGAAAAGCTCGAAAAATTAGTGTAATTGCGAAACCGGCCTTGGGCCGGTTTTGTCTTTTTTCCCGCCGAAACATCACAGTACATGTGAGTTTACATTCGTGTTGAATCGGACTCGGGTTGAATATTTTTGGCCGCAAACAAGGCATGCCATACTCGTGACTGGTATGGACAACGTCACATAAGGAATCCCATGACAGCGACGCAATATCTCAACGATTTGAACCATCGTTATCTTCATCTTCATCGCGTGAAAGAAGACTTTTTCTGGGACACGTACATGGGCATCAGTGATGACCATGACGGCTCGACTCAGGCACAGACAGCGTGGACACAATTTCTCAGTGCTGGGGAACAGATTCAGGCCATTCGTGACCAAATCGACGCCGCGCAGGCCATTCCGGACGCGCAGGAAAAGCGCAGCACGCTGGCCGGATTGGAAGGTTGGCTGGCGATGTTTGAGTCGCATGCGCTGGAATCGGAAGCCGCGCAGCAACTGAAAGCCAAGCTGATTCAGTTTGAAGCGGATCTGTTTGAGAAAAAACAGAAGCACCCGCTGTATTACACCAATGAACAAGGTGAAGCGATCGAAGCCTCTCTGGTGACGCTGGCGGCGACCATCCGCACCAGTGATGTGGAAGCGGTGCGTCAAAGCGTGCATCAAGCGCTGCTTGAGCTGGAGCAGTGGCTGCTGCAAAACGGCTTTATCGAACTGGTGAAGATGCGCAACGAATTTGCGCGGACGCTGGGCTACCGCACTTTCTTTGATTATTCGGTGGCCAAGAAAGAGAAAATGACCAGCGATGCGCTGTTTGCCATTTTGGATGACTTTGAAGTGCGCACTCGCGACAGTCATCAGCGCAGCTTGAGCGCATTGGCCGCAGAAAAAGGCGAAAGCGCGCTGACCGGTTACAATTTCATCTTCTCATTTGCGGGTGATGTGATGCGCGATTTGGACCCGTATGTGCCATTTTCTCGTTCGCTGCGCCGTTGGGTTGAGTCGTTTGGCCGCTTGAATATCGACTATTCTGGCGCAGAACTCACTTTGGATCTGCTTGATCGAAAAGGCAAATACCCAAATGGTTTCTGCCACGGCCCGATCCCGTCGTTTTACGACCAAGGTCAATGGGTGGCGGCGAAAGTCAACTTCACCAGCAACGCTAAACCGGACCAAGTTGGCAGCGGTTACGATGGTATCAATACGCTGTTTCACGAAGGGGGCCACGCGGCGCATTTCGCCAACGTGAAATTGAACGCACCGTGTTTTTCGCAGGAGTTTGCCCCGACGTCAATGGCGTATGCCGAAACGCAGTCGATGTTCTGCGACAGCTTGCTCACCGATGCAGATTGGCTGAAAACCTATGCCTTCAATGCCCAAGGTGAAGTGGTGCCGGATGAAGTCATCAAAGCCATGGTCTACAGCCGTCAGCCATTTAAGGCGTACGAAGAGCGCAGTATTTTGTTGGTGCCGTACTTTGAACGCGCGCTGTATCAATTGCCGGATGAGGCGCTGACGCCAGCGCGCATTACGGCGCTGATGCGCGAGACGGAGCAGCGCATTATTGGTTTGGCGTGCAGTCCGCGTCCGCTGCTGGCGATTCCCCACTTGTTGTCGGACGAATCGGCATGTGCGTATCACGGCTACTTGTTGGCACACATGGCGGTTTACCAGACCCGCGCGTATTTCTTGGAGCAGTTTGGTTACTTGACCGACAACCCGCATATCGGGCCGCTATTGGCGCAGCACTATTGGCATGATGGTAACCAAGTGTCGCACAACGAGACGATCATTCGTCTTACTGGGGAAGGCTTTAACGCCAAGTATCTGGCCGACATGTGTAACCAATCTGCCGAGCAGGCGTGGCAAAGTCAGCTCAAGAAAATTGAAGGGTTGTCTGCGCGCCAGCAGGCCCCTGTCGCGTCACTCAATGCGACAATTCGCGTCGTGGATGGCGCGCAAGAGCTTGCGAGTAACGTGGTGTCCGACGAACAGATGTGCGCGCAGTTTGAGTCATATATTGCTGAGCACTACGGCTGTTAACGAAATGACGCCGTCTCACAATGAAAAAGAGCCGACTCAGTCGGCTCTTTTTTTACTTTTCGTCATCCGGTAGCTTGACGTTCAGCTCCAGCACAGAGATGTCGTCATCTTTGTGTTCAAAGGAGAGCTCAACCATGCTCGGATCAATCGCGACATATTTGGCGATCACTTTCAGAATGTCTTCTTTCAACTGAGGCAGATACGTCGGCGCTGGATCGTTCTGGCTACGACGTTCAGCGACAATGATTTGCAAACGCTCTTTGGCAAGACTGGCTGAAGTTTTCTTTTGTGGTCGGAAAAATTCAAGTAATGACATTGTGCTTTAGCCCCCAAAAAGTCGTTTAAAGATGCCTTTCTTCACTTCGGTCAGGAAACGAAACTCAACAGTTTGACCCAGCAAACGCTCGACCGTGTCGTCGTAAGCTTGGCCTGCATCGGATTGGTCGTCAAAGATCACCGGCACGCCTTTGTTCGACGCATTCAGCACCGCTTGGCTTTCTGGAATCACACCCAACAGTGGCACGTGCAGAATTTCTTCGACGTCTTCCACGCTCAGCATGTCACCTTGTGTCACACGCGCTGGGCTGTAACGTGTCAGCAGTAGGTGCTGTTTGACCGGCTCTAACCCTTGTTCCGCACGCAGTGATTTCGAATCCAGAATGCCCAGAATGCGGTCAGAGTCGCGCACAGAAGAGACTTCAGGGTTGGTGGTCACAATCGCTTCATCGGCGTAGTACAGCGCCATCAGTGCACCTTGCTCGATGCCTGCAGGTGAATCGCAGATGATGAATTCAAAGTCCATCGCTTTGAGTTCATTGAGCACACGCTGCACGCCATCTTTGGTCAGCGCGTCTTTGTCGCGGGTCTGAGAGGCGGGAAGAATGAACAGGTTTTCGTTGCGTTTATCTTTGATCAGCGCTTGGTTTAAGGTGGCTTCACCGTTGATAACGTTGACGAAGTCATACACCACGCGGCGTTCACAGCCCATGATGAGATCCAAGTTACGCAGACCGATATCGAAATCGATCACCGCAGTTTTCTTGCCCTTGAGTGCTAAGCCTGACGCAATGGCTGCGCTGGAGGTCGTTTTACCGACGCCGCCTTTTCCTGACGTAACGACAATGATGCGTGTCATTTAATAATTTCCTTTCGAATTTTAAATGGTGAGTAGTTCAAAATGGAGTGACTCTTCAGTCATGCTGAGCATCACTTTCTTCTGCCAGAACTCACTTTCAATCTGTTCACTCAGCCAGTAGTTACCCGCGATGGACACCAGCTCAGCTTGTAAATCATGACAGATAATTCTTGCTTCTTTTTGACCACTGGCGCCGGCAATTGCTCGGCCGCGCAGTGTGCCATGAATATGAATCGAGCCATCGGCAATCACTTCAGCACCGGGGCTCACGTGATTGAGGATCACTAAATCGCCATCTTTGGCGTACACCTGCTGTCCGGAGCGAATGGGCGTACGGACGATGGTGGTTGGCGCCATCTTTGCCGGCGCTTTCGCTGGGTTGTTGCTGGCGGTCATCACGGCAAAACCGGCTTCCGACGCCAACGACTGACAGCGTTTATCTTTGCAGCCCGTGACACCGACCGGGATCAAACCCGCGTCGCTAATGCCATGTTTGAGGGCGAGAAAGTCGATGTCGCCATCCACTTTCGAAATATTGATCACCACCGGTGCGTTGGCGAAGAACGCCGGGGCTTGCGCCACTTTCTGTTTCAGAAATTCGACCGTGTTGGCGATTTGGTTGTCAGAAAGGTGCAAAACTGACAAAGTAAAGCTACTACCTTTTAGGTCAGGTGTATTAGACATCGTAACGTTGACCTCAATAAACTCTTGGCTACATAGGAAAGAGCGTTGCCCGAGACTAGGGAAGTCATGTTATATTCAGCGCCTAGACGCAGCAAGTCATCTTGCGGTCAAATGAGTGATTTAGACTCAATTTTATCAAAAGTTGATCATTTATAGACAAATTCAGCCGCGACGCGGGTTCAAGACAACAAAAGGCTTCTCATGCTTTGTTCTATCTACAAAAGTTCTAAGAAAGACGGTACCTATCTCTACATCCCGAAACGCGACGATTTTTCACAGGTCCCTGACACTCTGATGCAGATGTTCGGTAAACCTGTGTTCGTGATGCTGGTGAACCTCGAAAAACGTCAGCTCGCGCAGGTGAATGTGGATAAAGTGAAAGCGTCGCTGCAAGAGCAAGGCTTCTTCTTGCAACTGCCACCACCACCAGAGAATTTGTTAGAAAAATACAAAGAAGAAAAGGCTCAGCGCAAATCCTGAGCAAGGATGACTCGGGGAGGGTATCTTGAAAAAATTATTGTCAGTGATTCTGGGATTCACACTTTCCGCACCGGTATTGGCGAACGATTTAAGCTTCGAACAATACGTCGAAGGCCTCAAACAGCAAGCGCGTCAGGAAGGCATTTCTGAGCAAATATTGAGTGACGCGTTTCACGATGTGCAATTTAAACCTCGTGCGGTGGTGGCTGACCGCAATCAGCCAGAGAAAAAGCTGACCTTGGATGAATACATTCCACGTGCTGTGCCCGCGTGGAAAGTGAACCAAGCGCAAGCACTGTACGAAAAGCATTACGATGAACTGCAACGCATTGGCAAAGCGTACGGCGTGCAGCCGCGCTTTATTGTCGCGCTGTGGGGGGTAGAAAGTAACTTTGGTGCGCACATGGGGCGTTACAAGGTGATTGATGCCTTGTCGACCATGGCGTATGAAGGTCGCCGTGAAGAGTTCTTCCGCAAAGAAACCATGGCTGCTTTGCAAATTCTGCAACAAGGCCACATCAATGCCGAGGACATGAAAGGCTCATGGGCTGGCGCGATGGGGCAATGTCAATTCATGCCGAGCTCGTTTTTGGCGTTCGCCGCCGATGGTGATGGCGATGGCAAGAAAGATATCTGGGGCAGCAAAGAAGACGTTTTTGCGTCAACCGCGAACTACCTCAGCCAATCTGGCTGGGATGATAAGTACACGTGGGGACGCCAGGTGAAGATTCCCAAAGGGTTTGATCACGCACTGGAAGGCCGTCAGGCTGAAAAAGGCAAGTACTTGCAAGAGTGGAGCAAACTGGGCATCACACGTTATGACGGTCAGCCGCTGCCGAAACTCGATGAAGACGTGAAAGCGTGGCTGATCATGCCGGATGATGAAAGTGGTCGTATTTATCTGGTGTACAACAACTACAATGTTCTGATGAAGTGGAACCGCTCGTATTACTTTGCGCTCGCGGTGAGCCATTTAGCGGACCGCATCAAGTTTTAACCTCAAAGGGCTCGCGAGAGCCCTTATTGCTAATTACCGATTACTTATCGCTGATTAGTTATGACAGATTACTTATGACTGATTGCGTCTCGCTTTCAGCCCATCCCCAACATCGCGCTGTTCGATGTTGCAAGCCACAACAGGAGTTGCCGTGTTAGCCGACCGAGCCAGTCAGATGGTGATGTTCGCCGCGTTAATCAAACATCAGAGCTTTACGGCTGCGGCGCGCAATTTGGGCGTGTCGGTGTCGCATGTCAGTAAGCAACTGGCGCAACTGGAAGCCTCGGTGGGGATTAAACTGGTGCAGCGTACCACGCGCAGTTTTACCATCACCGAAGCGGGGGAGTCTTTCTACCGCCATTGTGAGCAGTTGGTAGCGCTGGTGAGCGATGCGGACAACGAACTGGTGAACCAGCGCGAAGAAGTTTCGGGGCTGCTGCGGCTGGGCTTGTCTCAATCATTTGGCTCGCTGCATGTGCTGCCTGCACTGGAAGAGCTGCGTCAGCAGTATCCGAATTTGCAGGTTGAAGTGCACCTGTTCGACTACAAGATTGACATGTTGAGCGAAGGGCTCGATTTGTGGATCACCAGCAATGAACACCTGCCGGAAGGTTATATTGCTCAGCGCCTTGCGGAGTGCAAATTTGTCGTGGCGGCGTCGCCAGATTACCTACTGCATCATTCGACGCCGCAATTACCCAACGATCTGTTGGATCACAATTGTTTGATCTATCGCAGTTGGGATCGAGACTACACACGCTGGGCATTTCGTAACCGTGAGCAGCAGTTGAGCATCAAAGTTTCCGGCAACTATTCGGTCGATTTGGCTGAAGCGGTGCGCGATGCGGCGGTGTCTGGGTGGGGGATTGCGTATTTGGCGACTTACCTCATCCGCGATGAATTTCGCACGGGCAAACTAATTCAGCTGTTGCCGGACTGGCAAGCGAGTCAAAACATGCCATTTTATGCGGTGTATCCAAGTCGGCAGCATCTCCCGAAGAAAACCTCAGCGGTGATTGAATTCCTCAAGCAGAAAATTGGCGAACCGTGTTATTGGGATACGAAACTGGAACCGTATGTTCGCTTGCCGATGTTGTGAGCGATTATTTCTCGGTCTCAAAACATTTTTTCTATATGGAAAAACAAGACAAAAGCAAACGTTTAATAAACGTAAAATCAATGAGTTAATCTTCACGCTCATTTCTCCTCTTTTCTGAACACACGCAATTAACAAACTCGAGTTGCGCACACGTTTTCCTGCTATACAATCCGACGCCTTTCCGGTTTCCCTTTTATTTGGATGGCGTTATGTCTTCTCTCATTGGTGTTGTGGCAATCTTGGTGATTGCTTGGCTACTTTCTACAGATAGAAAAAATATTAATCTGCGTACGGTTGCGGGTGCATTTGCGCTGCAAGTGATTTTTGCGCTGTTGGTGCTGTACGTGCCAGCGGGCAAAGAAGTACTGCATACCGTGACGGAAAGTGTGTCGAATCTGATCAACTACGGCCAGGAAGGCATTGCGTTTATTTTTGGTGGCCTTGCGACCGGCAGCGTCGGTTTTGTGTTCGCCGTGAACGTGCTGGGCATCATCGTGTTCTTCTCCGCCCTGATCTCGGGCTTGTACCACATTGGCTTGATGCCGAAAGTGATCAACCTGATCGGCGGTGGCATTCAAAAGCTGCTGGGCACTGGCCGTGCGGAGTCGCTGTCTGCAACTGCCAACATCTTTGTAGGCATGGTCGAAGCGCCGCTGGTGGTTAAACCGTACCTGAAGCAGATGAGTGATTCACAATTCTTCGCAGTGATGACCTGTGGTTTGGCATCGGTTGCGGGCGGTACGTTGGTGGGCTATGCCTCACTGGGTGTGGATTTGAGCTACCTGATCGCGGCGGCGTTTATGTCTGCGCCTGCGGGTTTATTGATGGCCAAGTTGCTGGTACCAGAGCAAGGCACTGTTGATGTGCACGTGGATACCAACGAGCTGGATCTGCCAAAAGCGACCAACGTGGTGGAAGCCGTGGCTGATGGTGCGATGTCGGGTGTTCGTATCGCGGTTGCCGTGGGCGGAACGCTGCTGGCGTTTGTCAGTGTGATTGCGCTGCTTAACGGTATGCTGGGTTGGGTCGGTGGCCTGTTTGGTATCGAACTGAGCTTCCAACTGATTTTAGGTTACCTGTTCGCCCCACTGGCGTGGCTGATTGGTATTCCATGGAACGAAGCCATCACCGCAGGGTCGCTGATCGGCAATAAGATCGTGGTCAACGAGTTTGTGGCCTTCATCCAACTGATGGACGTGAAATCGCAATTGAGCGCTCACTCGCAAGCGATCGTCACTTTTGCCTTGTGTGGCTTTGCCAACATTTCCAGCATGGCGATTCTGATTGGTGGTCTGGGCAGCTTGGTGCCTGAGCGCCGCAGCTTTATCTCAAAATACGGTTTTCGTGCCATTGCCGCTGGCGTTCTGGCCAACCTGATGAGTGCGTCGATTGCTGGTGTGATTTTGTCGCTGTAATCGCAAGCGTTATTCGACGTCCGATAAAAAAGAACCCCAGCCTTGGCTGGGGTTTTGTTTTTGGAACTTGTTAAACAGCATCACTTATTGGTGTGGTACTGCTCGCAGGCCAGCATGGTGTTTTCGATCAGGCTGGCAACGGTCATTGGGCCAACACCACCCGGAACCGGGGTGATGAAGCTGGCGCGCGTGCGCGCTACATCGTATTCCACATCACCAATCAGTTTACCGGTATCGAGGCGGTTGATGCCGACATCGATCACCACGGCGCCTTCTTTAATCCACGCGCCAGGAATGAAGTTCGGTTTACCCACTGCAACCACCAGCACATCGGCTTGACGAACGTGGTGTTCGAGATCTTTGGTGAAACGGTGACAGGTGGTGGTGGTACAACCGGCCAGTAACAGTTCCAGTGTCATCGGGCGACCGACAATGTTGGACGCACCCACGATGACTGCGTGTTTGCCGCGTAGTGGAATGTTGTAACGATCCAGCAGCGTGATGATGCCTTTCGGTGTGCAAGAGCGCAGTTTGGGAATGCGCTGCGCCAAACGACCCACGTTGTATGGGTGGAAACCGTCGACGTCTTTTTCGGGAATGATGCGCTCTAACACGTGTGTTGAATCGATGCCCGCAGGCAGCGGCAACTGAACCAGAATGCCGTCGATTTCAGGATCATTGTTCAACTGTTCGACCAGCGTTAACAGTTCTTCTTCGGTTGCAGTAGCGGGTAAGTCAAACGACTTCGACACAAATCCGACTTCCTCACAAGCGCGGCGTTTGCTGCCTACATACACTTGAGACGCGGGGTCTTCACCCACTAAAACCACAGCCAGACCAGGCGCACGCAGCCCTGCTTGAGTGCGCGCCTTAACACGGGCCGCAACTTCGGAACGTACTGTCTGTGAAATGAGTGTTCCATCAATATTTTGAGCAGTCATGACTTTCCTTACACATTCGTAGTGAAAATTTTTGCGCGCATTGTCGCAGATATTTTGAAGAACATCTATAAGCAAACGTTTGCTTTGTTCTGTTTTTCAGCACATATTGATTGAGTGACAAAATTTTGCTCATTTGAAACATAATGTTAGACAAAGCCGTTGATTTCACCTTTCTAACTCGTATAATCCTGTCCCTGTAGCGCGCCCTTAGCTCAGCTGGATAGAGCACGTCCCTTCTAAGGATGTGGTCGTAGGTTCGAATCCTACAGGGCGTGCCATTTATTCTATAAGGCCTGACAGCTTATCAAGTTGTCAGGCCTTTGTCGTTTTGGGTATTTCGTTTTAGGTATGTATTGTCGGCTTAACCGTTGGTTAAGCTTGTCGCTGAATGTCATCATCTGTAATGAATACAAAACGTAGCCTCTTTTCGCCGCCAGATCTTTGAGCCTTAAAACGCAAACCAGCCACCGCGTGCAATGAGCAGTTTTCTCATCACAGCAATGTCAGGCTTTGTCTGTATTGAACCAATTATTCGTTTGAAAACCAAAGATGAACAGCGCGATGACAAAGTAATGGCCAACATGAACGGGTAGGTAGATAGGTCATCGTGGCTCATTGACCGTTTATGCAATTACTTCAAGTTAAGCCAATAACCCTCTGATATAATGCTGCTAATTTACGTTTGTACTTATTTCACAGGTAAACCATGGTTCAACAACACCAACAAGCACTGCAAAAACAGCTCTGGAACATTGCCAACACGCTGCGTGGCAATATGTCGGCAGATGACTTTCGTGACTATATTCTGGGGCTGATCTTCTACAAGTACCTATCAGATAAGCTAAACCGTTACTGTGATGAGCTACTTGCCGAAGATGGCGTTACCTTTGTTGGCGCTGCTGATGATCAAGAGCTGATCCATGAATTGCGAGAAGAGTGTGTCGAGAACCTGGGGTACTTTATTGCGCCTAAGCAGCTTTTCTCAAGCCTCGCGGCGCGCGGTCAAAAACAGGAGTTCATTATTGATGAGCTTGACCGTGTCCTTGCAGATATTGAGCAATCTACCACAACAGCGGACTCTGCTGACGACTTCAATGGTTTGTTTGAAGAGTTAGACCTTAACTCAAGCAAATTAGGTAAAAACCCAGATGCACGGAATAAGCTCATCAGTCAGGTCTTGGTTCACCTCGATAACATCGACTTCCACCTAGAAAACACCGAGATTGATTTGCTGGGTGATGCTTATGAATACCTCATCGGTCAGTTTGCTTCTGGTGCGGGTAAAAAGGCGGGTGAGTTCTACACGCCGCAACAGGTGAGTAAGATTCTCGCGAAGCTTGTTAGCCTCGATGGGAATGTGAAATCGGTATACGACCCGACTTGTGGCTCAGGCTCACTGCTACTGCGTGTTGCGCGTGAAGTGGGTAGCCACAACCTTGAGTTTTGTGGTCAGGAGCAGAACCCAAGCACTTATAACCTCGCACGTATGAACATGCTGATGCACGGTGTGCGTTACGATAAGTTCGACATCAAAAACGATGACACCCTAGAGCACCCAATGCACCTAGAGAAGCGGTTTGATGCAGTAGTCGCAAACCCGCCATTTTCAGCCAACTGGAGTGCCAACGAGCTGCACCTAAACAGTGAACGCTTCGCCGATTACGGCAAACTTGCGCCTAAGACCAAAGCGGATTTTGCTTTTGTTCTGCATATGATCCATCAATTGAATGAAACGGGCACACTAGCCGTGGTTGTTCCTCATGGTATCCTTTTCCGTGGCGCAGCAGAAGGGCACATCCGTCAGCACCTGATTGAGAAAAAGAACTACCTCGATGCCGTGATTGGCTTACCTGCGGGTATCTTCTTCGGCACAGGTATCCCAACGTGTATTCTTGTTTTCAAGAAAAACAGAAAGCATGCTGACAATGTGCTATTTATCGACGCCTCTAACCACTTCGAAAAAGGTAAAGCGCAAAACTTTATGCGTGATGCAGACGTCGAGCGCATCGTTGAAGCCTACAGCAAGCGTGAATCCGTCGAAAAATTTGCTCATGTTGCCAAACTATATGAGATTGCCGAGAACGACTACAACCTCAATATTCCGCGTTACGTGGACACATTTGAAGAAGAAGAGCCTGTTGATCTGGATGCGGTGGCGTCTGACCTTGCTCTGCTAGAAACGAAGATGCACTCAGTGGATGCTGATATTGCTGACTTCTGCTCTCAGCTCAACATCAAGGCTCCTTTTTAAGGGGAAGGTGATTATGACAGCACAAATGAATGTACCGAAGCTGAGGTTTGGCTGCTTTAGTGATACTTGGGAACAAAAAAGTATTACGGAAGTCGCTACGAAAGTTACAGATGGTACGCACGACACCCCAAAACCTGTAGAAAGTGGTATGCCTTATATCACGGCAATACATGTTAAAGATGGGTCTATTGACTTTGATAATTGCTACTACGTAACCCCTGAAGTTCATCAAGCTATATATAAGCGTTGTAACCCTGAAAAGGGGGATCTGTTGTTAGTCAATATTGGAGCTGGTACTGCGACATGTGCAATCAACACATATGACGCTGAGTTCAGTATGAAAAATGTCGCTCTGATAAAGCCTGATAGGGAGATAATAGACCCTTATTTTCTTGAGCAAATCCAACGAAAGTCGACGGCTAGGCTATTTCATCGTTTGACATCGGGAGGGGCGCAGCCTTTCTTTTCTCTCAAGGAAATTAAAAAGCTCATACACAATTACCCAAATCTCCCAGAACAACAAAAAATCGCCTCATTCTTATCAAAGGTCGATGAGAAAATCACGCTACTCACCGAGAAGAAAGCCAAACTCACCGAGTACAAGAAAGGTGTGATGCAGCAGTTGTTCAATGGCAAGTGGGATGAACAAGACGGGCAGCTAATCTTTATCCCACCGACACTGCGTTTTAAGGCAGATGACGGTAGCGAATTTCCTGATTGGACGAAAAGTACATTGGGAGACATCGGTAAAGTTAAAATGTGTAAACGCATCATGGCAAACCAAACATCAGAGAATGGGGACATCCCCTTTTTCAAAATAGGCACCTTCGGTAGAGAGCCAGATGCATTCATATCGCAAGAGCTATATGACGAATATCGTCACAAATTCTCATTTCCAAATGTTGGTGATATTTTGATGTCGGCATCTGGTACTCTCGGTAGAACGGTTGTTTATGATGGTAGCCCTGCATACTTTCAGGACTCCAATATTGTCTGGATAGAGAATGACGGCAGCTTTACAACTAACGAGTTCCTTTTTTACGTATATCAGATAGTTAAGTATCAGTCTGAAGGTGGAACGATACAAAGGCTTTATAACAACATCATTATGAGTGCTGTGTTCGACAACCCATCACTTAAAGAACAGAAAAAGATCGTGAAGTTTTTATCCGCAATCGACCAGAAAATCGATCTAGCCAACTCAGAGCTTGAAAAAGCCAAAGAGTGGAAGAGGGGCTTATTACAACAAATGTTCGTTTAACTTTGCTAATTGAACTGTCAGCGGCGTTAACTCACCCTAGTCACATAGGCAAGCTATGCTCCTAGGGCTTCGCTCAATTGCTGCCTTGTTGACAGCCCAATTATCTGCGTTAAAAAGTAGGTAATCGTTAGTTGGATTGATAAATAGAAGAATGATGAGCACACAATCAGAAGCACAACTTGAAAAAGAGCTAATCGATCAGCTTGTCGCTGCCGATTTCAAACCTGTCGATATTGGCAACGCTGAGGCGCTAAAAGCAAACCTCAAAACTCAGCTTGAGAAAGCCAACGGCGTAATGCTCACCGAACGTGAGTTTGACAGTGTGCTCATCAAGCTTGAAAAGGGTAACATTTTCGATAAATCCAAGCGTTTGAAAGGCAAGGTGGACGTCACTCGTGAAGATGGCACCACCGATTACCTGACGTTGTTGTTTGATGATGCAAGCAAAAACCGCTTCCAAGTCACCAATCAAATCACCATTCAAGGTAAGTACGAGAACCGCTACGACGTCACCATCCTAGTCAATGGTTTACCACTGGTTCAAATTGAACTCAAACGCCGAGGCGTTGAACTGGCGGAAGCCTTCAACCAGATCAAGCGCTACGATAAGCACAGCTATGGCGCGCAAGGTGCGCTGTTCAATTATGTGCAGTTGTTTGTTATCTCCAATGGTGTCAACACCAAATACTTTTCGAATAACCGTGAGTTTTCGTTTAAGCAAACCTTCCACTGGACGGATGTTGAAAACAACAAGATTAGCGCACTGCCTCAGTTTGCGGACGCTTTCTTAAATCAGCCACACCTGACTAAAATGCTGAGTCGCTACATCGTACAGAACGAGTCAGGTAAGTTTTTGATGGTGCTGCGCCCGTACCAATTCTATGCGGTAGAAGCGATCATTCATCAGGTAAAGACCAACAATAATCACGGTTACATTTGGCACACCACCGGCAGTGGTAAGACATTGACCAGTTTCAAAACGGCTCAGATCCTCTCTACGCTTGAAGATGTGGATAGAGTGGTATTTGTCGTTGACCGTAAAGACCTCGATTACCAAACTGCCAAAGAGTTTGATGCATTTTTAAGAGGCAGTGTCGACAGCACGGGGAATACCAAAAGCCTACTGAATCAGTTCCTCGGTTTACGACCTGTACCGAAAAAAGTGGCGAGCGCTACAGGTCATAGCGCCAATGATGGTGAAGCGCTGCCGCAAGTTGCAGAGTATGCGCCGATCTATAGCAATAAAGTGAATCGAATCAATAAGCTGACCATCACGACGATTCAAAAGCTGAATAACTTGATTACTAAGCCTCGTTTCAAAAATCAGGTTGAACACTTACGTCAAGAACGAGTGGTATTTATCTTTGATGAATGCCACCGCAGCCAATTTGGCGAAACGCACCAGAACATCGTCGAGTTCTTTGAAAAAGCGCAACTATTTGGTTTTACCGGAACCCCGATCTTTGCCAAAAATGCGACCGCTAAGAAAGTGGAAGGCAAGGGAACACAAAAGCGAACGACCAAGGATCTGTTTGGTGAACGGCTTCATAGCTATGTGATTGTTGATGCCATCAAGGACGACAACGTGCTGCCATTTGCCATTGAGTATTACGGTAAGCTGAAACATAAAAACAACGGCATGGATGTCGATGTCAGCAGTATTGATGTTGCGGAGTTCTTTAGCTCTCCACAGCGTATTCAACAAGTGTGTGAGCACATCATTGGTATCCATGGTCATAAAACCAAACGTAAGTTTAACGCCATGCTATGTGTGGCGAGTGTGCCTGATCTCATCACCTACTACGACACCTTCAAAACCCTTAAAGAAGAGGGCAAGCATAAGCTCAACATTGGTACGATCTTTAGCTATGGCGTCAATGAGGAAGAAGAGTTCGAAGGCGAGGTCAATGTGAAGGGCTTAGCGGAAGCGAATGCCAAGGTGCATAGCCGAGACAAGTTGGACGCTTACATCGAAGACTATAACCAGCAGTTTGGTACGAGCTATTCGACCCAAGATACCGACAGTTTCTACAACTACTACAAAGATCTCTCTAACCGCACGAAGAACGGTGAAGTTGATATCTTGCTGGTGGTGAATATGTTCCTGACAGGCTTCGACGCCCCCGGCTTGAACACCATCTATGTCGATAAAAACCTTCAGTATCACGGGCTAGTACAAGCGTTCTCCCGCACCAACCGCTTAAATGGCACGGTGAAATCGCATGGTAATGTGATGTGTTACCGCAACCTCAAACCGCAAGCAGACGAGGCGTTTACGCTGTTCTCAAACAAGCAGCCAATCGAGTTCATTGAAATACCAGACCTCAACGGTTTAACAAAAGACTTTGCGAAAGCATTGGACGCGTTAAAAGCAATCGCGCCTGATGTTCAAAGTGTCGATGACTTGCCTGACGAGGACATGCAAGCGGGCTTTATTAAGCAATTCCGTATCTTGATGCGCTTAAAGAACCAGCTAGAGACATTTAGCGACTTCGACATTGAAGCGCTTGGCATGTCTGAGCAAGAGTTCGTTGACTACGCCTCGAAATACAGCGATTTAGCCCGAGAGCTCAAGAAAGGTCCGGTAGATAAAGCATCTATCTTAGCGGACATCGACTTCGAGCTAGAGCTACTTCAGCGAGATGAAGTCAACGTTAGCTATATTCGTCACTTATTGATGACAATGTTCGAAGAATCTAGTGAAGAAGCGAAAGAGAAGAAGCGCCAAGTTATCGCAAACTTGTTAGCGACGGAGCCGACGTTGTATAGCAAGCGTTCACTCATTGAAGATTTTATCGAGAAGAGCATGCAAGGCTTAGTGCAAGGTTCTGAGTTCGATGAGTACATCGAAGCGCAGAAGCAAAAGAAACTGAGCCAAATCGTGCAAGAAGAGAAGCTTGATGTCGAAAAGTTCAGCGAAATGGTGACGAGCATCGAGAATGGTTTAAGCGTAGACAGCTTGAAGTCAGATGACATTGCACAGCTAACGACAGAGAAGATGACGTTTAGAACTCGCAGAACGATTTTGCCAAGGATCGCAGAGAGGCTAAAGGGCTTCGCTGCGACATTTATTGAAGGGTTTCATTAAGCATGGGCAAGGCTACAACGATAAGTTGTAGCCTATCCTAATATCTGCCTTTCGTATTCCCTCACATGTACTTCAACCACATGCCAAATAGTCACCTCCTCTCCATTGACTTCAAAGACTTTTGCATTTATCGATGCGATCGCTGTCAACATCGGTTTTTCCAGCAATACCTATTTCATCAGTTCCTTTCGTCATTGTTTGGGCGACACACCGTTGCAGTACCGTAAGCGTTATTTGGCATCTCTGGTTGAGTCTGACCGCTGAGTCTAATGGCGTGCATCAAGCGATCCTTGGAACGAAAAGCCGCCCACAAAGCACTTAAAGTTGATCTGCACAGGGGAATTTGTGCAAATGATATGTGTTATCATTCTCGTTAAATTTTCTAAGACAATGTGATACGACAGGCAGGCTTTAACGGTATGAATCAACACGAATGGGATCAGGTCAATATTCGTTGGACGGATCATGATGTTCCGCACATCGAAGCGCAGAATTACGCAAGTTTGGGTTTTGGTTACGGTTACGTGCATGCGCGCGACCGCTTGTGTGAGCTCTCCGGGCAGGTGATCACCTTGCGGGGGGAGCGCTCAAAACATTATGGTGCAGAGCGTTTCTCCACCATCGGTTTTCTCAAAACCACCAACTTGAATTCCGACCTGATGTTTCGTTTACGTCTGCCGCCTGAGTGGGTCGAAAATGAACTGGCAAAACTCGGCCCGCAAACGCGTGAGTACGTGCAGGGCTACGTGCGCGGATTGAATCACTATGTGGATCAGATGCCAGCAGAGGAGAAACAGCGTTGGCACGCCGATGAGCCACTGGTGACCTTTACCGAGCAAGACGTGGTGAGGGCTGCGATGCGTTTTGGCATTATGAAAGAGCTGGTGGAAATTGGCCCGCACCTTGTTTCGTCGGCGCAGCAATGGCGTGCGGAATCTGCACCTGACACGGCTGATTCACCGCATGCGACACCGGTTGAAGTGGAGGGTGGATTTGGCAGTAACGCCTGGGCATTTGGTGGCGATGTTGTCGCCGGAGACAGTGCTATATTGCTTGGTAACCCCCATTCGGCCTGGAAAAGAACGCCGCATCAGCAACGCATTTACATGCATCAATACCATTTGACCATTCCCGGCGAGCTAGACGTCGCAGGCACGTCATTTCTTGGTTTCCCGCTCCCGATGACTGGCTATAACGCCGATGTGGCGTGGAGCATTTTAGATGCGGCATCGGTGACGCCGTTTGTGCTGCAGAAAATGGCGATTCACACGTCAGGCAATACACTGAGCTATCGAGTCGATGGTGAAAACCGTCTATTATCGATTCGCGCCGTGGCGGTTGAGGTGCTCGAAGCCTCTGGCGAGATCGCGACACGCCATTATGAGTTCCTTGAATCAGAACTGGGTGTGCTCTATCACCTGCCGACTCGCGCGGGTAAACCGCAAGGTTGGTATGCCATCACCAACCCCGGAGAGCAGAATGCGCGCGGGCTGGATCAGTTTCTGGCAGCGGCGAAAACCACGTCGACCCGAGACTTTGTTGCGGCCATCGAATCGCAGCGGGGGATTTTGTGCCAGTTGGTGGTGGCCGACCGCCACGGCGAGGTGGCTTATGTGGTCGCGGGTAACGTGCCGCCGCTGAATGATGATGCCATGGCCCAGCGCCATGTTGGCGATGCGGAATCGGCGTTTAATGTGCTGGATGGTACGCGCTCCGATGCTTTTTTGCGTGGCAGCGATGGCCGACCATTGCTGGCGCCAGCGTCGTTTTACCCGATGGTTATCTCGCGCGGTATCATTCAAAACACCAACAACAGCTATAAGTTTTCTGAATACGGGACAGTTCAACCGGACTTTCCGTCGGTATTTGGCCAGCATAAAGCGGCGTATCAAGTGGGTAAACACATTGCCGCCGGGCTGCGTTATGACCCAAGGTTGATCATGTCAACGCGCCGACTGGATGAACTTACGGCCGAAGGTTCCATCACGCCAGACAAGGTGTTGCCGATCATCTTTGATAACCGCAACTACGCCGCAGAAACGTTTCTTGATCTGATCTTAAGCGTTGGGCGCGTTTCTGCTTCCGCCACGGTGTGCCAAGCGTGCGAAGTGCTGAGTCGATGGGATCGCAAAAACAATGCGACCAGCCAAGGCGCGCTGTTATTCCATCTATTCTGGAACCGTATGGTGCAACTCAATGTGTTGAACGTCCCCAACAGTGGCGATCCGACACTGGGCTCTCAACTGGATACCCGTGAGGCGAATGGACCGGTCATCACACAGGCGTTGGCCGATGCCGTTGATGAGCTGAACACGTTGGGATTTGTGCTCGATACCGCGTGGGGCGAGGCGCTGTTTGAGACGGCGGATAACTCCAAAATCGCCTTGCATGGCGGCTCGTATCAAGAAGGGCTCCTCAATGGCGAAATGCCCGCACCGCTCGATAAAAACGGTTTTCCGCATATTTTGTTTGGCAGTGCGTATATCCAGTTGGCGACGTGGGATGAGCAGGGTATCACCGTCCAAGGCATCCTCAGCCACGGCCAGCGGGATGGCGTTGAATCTCTGGGCAGAACAACGCAGTTGCAGCAGTTTGCCCATAAACAACTGCACGACATTCCCTTTACCGCAGCGCAACTCGACGCGGCAACGTTCACCGCAACTGCGTCGCTGCGGATGAGTTCGTGTACCATCTTCGAATGATTTGATTCAAATAAAAAACGGCACCATCAGGCGCCGTTTGGTTTCCTGACGTTTGTCGGGATCTTATGTTTCGCTGTCCGTTGGGCGGCCTCGGTGTCGACGACCTTCACCACGACCTTCGCCACGGTGATCGCCGCGATGCATCACATGACGGTGGTGGGCGTGGCGGCCATGACCGCGGCGACGCAGTGCGCCTTCGTCATCGTGTTCGCTGACGCGGCTTTTGACGCGTTTCACGGTCGACAGGCTGCAATCGCAGATTTGTGCGACTTCTTCCAGTGTTTTGCCTTCTAGCAGCAGGCCTGCGATTTTCATGTGTTTCTCTTTGTTGGCCGGGCGGCCGCGGAATTTCTCTTTCCACGCGCGGTCATCTTCGCGCAGGGCGCGGCGGCCCATTTCTGCGGCGTGTAAGCGATGGCGCGTGTCCGCTTGTCCATACCCTTCCAGCACCAGTGCAATCGCGGCGGCGGTTTCGCTGCCCGGAGCCACCGTCATGGCGGGTTTGGTAGTTTTGAGCGTGATGTTTTTCTCCATCAGCAGTTGCAATACGTGTTGGCACTGCTGGAAATCTTTGCTGATGCTGCTCAGCCAGTTGACGGCCAGTGTGTCGCCGCTTTGCAGTGTGTCGACTAAGGCAACAAAGTCTGGGCGTTCCATGGCTGGCATACGGCCGCGAGCGGAATCTTCAATGTGTGTGGCGTCGGGGAAGGCCGCTTTGAGCGCTTCCATATCTTGCTGGAAATCTGGGTTGCGTGGCGAGAAGCGCGAGTAGGTATAGATAGTCATTTCATTACCTTTTGGTTTATTTGATGTTATAGCTCATAAATATACGCGCTTGAATTCCGCTGTAAACACCAAATGAACCAATAGGGTTTTCTCTCGAGTGCTAACTTTTACATTAATGATTGAATTTAATGAGTATTTTTGATGTGTAAAGTCATGTAAAGAAAGCGGCGCAAGGCCGCTTCGATAGGTCATAAATTATAAAGGCTGTTTAACTCACAACGTTTAGCTGACAAACAGCCAAATGCCTACGGCCATCATCAGGGAACCGGAAACGCGATTCATCACGCGAACATTTTGCGATTTGCCCAAGGCGCGTTTTAACCCTTTACCGCCAGTGGCGTAGAGCGTCATACACACAAATTCGGACACCATGATGATCGACACCAGGAAAATTAATTGTGGTGTCAGGCTGGTCGATTGGTCGATAAATGGCGGTAGCAACGAGATCATAAACGCCCAGCCTTTCGGGTTGGCGATCGCGGTGACAAAGCCCTGAACAATTAAGCCCCAATCGCTGCCCTGATAGTGCGTGTCGGACTCGGAAGTGAGCGCCAATTTGCCTTTTGAGCGCCACATTTGTACACCGAGGTAAAACAGATAGCAGGCACCGACGGTTTTAAAGGCCGTAAACAGCCACGGGTAATTGAGCATGACGGCTGCAATTCCCACCACAGCCGCGACGGCAACCAATGCTACGCCAATCAACTCGCCAATCATCATCCATAGCGTGCGTTTGTAGCCGATACTCATGCCAAGAGTCAGGGCCAGTGTCATGCACATGCCCGGCGTGATTGAGACCAAAAAGAAGGTGGGAATAAACATGCCCAGAAGTGCGGTGTTCATGAAGGGCTCCAAATGAAAAGAGGACGACAAAGGCCAAACAATAAGCGCAGCCGCGCGAATGCGCAATACGATTCACACGCTGGCAACATGAGATTTAGTTATAGTCACTATACCCTTCCTACTTGAAGCTGCAGCGGTGTTGGCTGCATTCATTCACCCCAATCACATAGCGTATCTATGCTCATGGGGACTCACTCATTTGCCGCCTACCTGCAACTCCAAGTTGTTTGGGTATATGCCGCCATGGCTCACATCGGCACGAATGCAGTATTTCAGGCTGCCTTGTGGCTAGCAGCCTGCAGGTAGGTGTCGAACCGTATCAGGAAGGCAGATCCTGAAGGGTTTGAATGGCGTCGAGAATACGCTCTGACAGTTTGGCTTTGGTGCCGTTTTTAAAATCAAACATCACCACGGTGGCACTGCCGGTGGTGGTCACTTTGCCGAGCTTTTTACTCACGACTTGGTATTCCATCGAGAAACGGTCCGCCTGCACATTGCTCACCCGTGAGCCGACCAGCAGCGTGTCAGGAAAAGTCACCGGGATTTTGTAGCGACATTGTGTTTCGCTCAGCACGGGCCCTATTTGCGTGATTGCGATGTCTTCCATCAACTGAATATGACGAAAATAATCGATGCGCGCGGTTTCAAAATAACGGAAATAGACCACGTTATTGACGTGCTGTAAGGCATCCATTTCGCCCCATGCCACCGGGATTTCGGTCACGACTGGAAAGTCCTGCAGTAAGTTTTCCATCTTCTTTTATTCCTTGTTTGGGCTGTGATTAGACTAATTATTCTAGCTGTCATCGCATAGAGTTGTCGGTGAGTGCGTTAACAAAATATTAACTTAATAAGTAAGGCAAAAACTTTACTTAATGAGTGAAGGGGCGTAACGTCACTCAAAGATAATCGGTGAGGAGAAACGTCATGAGTCAATTCGCAGGGTTTAACCCCGTACACGTGATCGAACGTATCGACTGGACGCCAGAGCAGTTTTCGTTGCGCGTTCGCGGCGCTGCGTTGCCATTTGCTGCAGGGCAATTTACCAAATTGGGGTTAAGTGATGAGGAGGGAAACCTCGTGAGTCGCGCCTATTCGTTGGTGAATGCGCCAGAGGCTCAAACGGATGAACATGAATTTTTGATTGTGGCGCATCCACAAGGCAAGCTCTCGCCGCGCCTGCAATCACTGCGCGCCGGTGACACCGTATGGATGGGCGATTCGGCCTACGGCGATCTGATTCAGCCGTCGATTCCTGAGTTCACACAAGATCTATGGTTATTGGCAACCGGGACGGGGATTGGCCCATTTCTGTCGCTGCTCGCGGATCAGCGCCTGACCCAACCGAATATCGTATTGGTGCACGGCGTGCGTTATGACCGTGACCGCGTATATCGCGAAGCGATTCAAACGCTGGTGGAACAGTATCAGGGGCGGTTGCGTTATCACAGCGTGGTGAGCCGTGAAGCGGTAGACGATGCGATGAGCGGACGTATTCCGGCCCTGATTGATTCAGGTGAGCTGCAAACCGTAAGTGAGTTAGAGTTGGCGCCAGAACGCAGCTTTGTGATGATGTGTGGTAATCCGGAGATGATCAAAGACACCGCCAGTACCTTGCGCGACAAAGGGTTGCCGCCATTTCGTCAGGCGACGGGTGGGAACTACATTCACGAACGTTACTGGTAAAGAAAAACGCGGCCATTGCCGCGTTTTACCATTTTACTGTGTTTCCTGCTTATCCCGCTTCCCCATCGAGCGCATCGGCGCTGCCTGTCTGCGTGATGCAGTGCTGTGCGAGTTGCTGATATTGGGTTTGCATGGCGTCGATAAAGTGCTGCGCGCTGGTAAATCCGGTTTGCGGCTCACCGATCACCACATCGCAGTTAAACGGCACCAGCATCGCAGTTCCTTTGGGCAGTGAGCGCCCAAGACCTCGCATCACCACCGGAAGCACCGCGACGCCGGAGTGCTCGCGCACTAAATGATAAATGCCTTTTTTCAAGCCGCTCATGATCTCCGGCTCACCGCGGCTGCCCTCGGGGAAAATAATCAGAATTTCATCGTTATTTAATGCCGCATGACAAGCGTCAAAAACGGCGTCGCGCTGGGAAGCGGATGGCGCGCGGCGAATCGGAATGATGCCAATCACATTCAGGGACAACCACGCCACAAAGCGATTGGCGAGAAAGTAATCGGCAGCCGCCACTGGGCGCACGCGATGCACCATATGAATCGGAAACAGCGCCAGCAATACCAAGGTATCGAGATGACTGTTGTGATTGGCGGCGATGATCATCGGCCCCTGTTCGGGGAGATTGTGTCGCTGTATGATGTTGAGCCCCAAACCAATAAACACCAGCGGCTTGACGATCAGCAGCACAAACAGCAGTTTGAGTAGTCTTGCCATGAGGGCCTCAGTAATAGAGATAGTAGATGTAGTGGAAGAACAGCGGCGCCGTGAACATCAGGCTATCAATGCGATCCAAAATGCCGCCGTGCCCCGGAATAAACTGGCTGGTGTCTTTGATACGCAGATCGCGCTTAACCGATGAAATCACCAAATCGCCAATGAAGCCGCTAAACGCAATGATCATGCCGGCCACCAAGCCTTGCATCGGAGTCAGCGGCGTCAGGTACGGGGCGGCGAAATAGGACACCACAATCACCGTCGCACTGCCCCCGATAAACCCTTGCCAGGTTTTGTTCGGACTGACTTTCGGCACGATTTTGTGTTTGCCAAAGCTCTTGCCCCACACGTACTGACACACGTCGTTAAACTGAGTCATCACCAGCAAAAACAGCAACATGCCTAATGACCCTGCATTTGGATTCAGGCTCGGCAGCACCAGCAGATACGCCATGTGGCTGATGCAGAATACCGTCAGCATCATGGCCCAGTGAATGATACCGGCCGAGCGAATAAACCCTTTGGTATCGCCAATCAACACCATCACCATCGGCAGGTACAAAAAGATGTACACCGGAATGAAGATGATGAACATGCCGTACCAACCAATCGACAACCAGTAAAATTGGAACGGAATGGAAAGGTAAGCCCAGAAAATGACGCGGCGGTCGGTCATGCGAGTTGGGACGATCGACAGGAACTCTTTCAGCGCCAAAAAGCTCAAAAATCCCATGAAAAACAGCGTGTAGTTGAGCGGCAGTGCCAACACCACAAACGCGATAGCCACCATCCACCACCAAGAGCGAATGCGCAGTTTCAGCTCGAGATAATCGCGATCCCGATGACGACGTGACAACCACAAATAGCAGACCGTGCCGACGAGCAGTACGGCGACGATCGCCAGCATGACGTGTTGAGCGTGAACGGGAAGATTAAACATGTGGCTGGGCGTCCTGCTTTGCAAATTGCGCGTGATGGAAATGGTAGATGTGCTCCAAGCGGCGCCACGTGGTGATCACCAAGCCGCACAACATCAGCGCCAGCGCGAAATCGAGGGTGTAGCTGAGGAAATGCAGCGGTAGGTGCAGCCCTTGATAGACGCACAAAATCACCAGAGATGCGGTCAGCAATGCCATGCGATGCTGTTTGGCCATCGGGCCGCAGAAATCGGCTGGGCCGTTCATGCTGACGCCCAGCACGCGTACATACGCCGTGAGGACCGCGAGAATGGCGCAGATCCAAGCCAGATCCATGCCGAACAGTGAGTGTGTGGCAAAGCCTGCTCCGACGATAAACAGCGGATCGGCAATGCGGTCGGGGACATCATTAAACAGTTCGCCAGCGGGTGTTTTTTTGCCGCCTTCAACGGCGACCATGCCATCAAACAAATTGCACAGTAAGCGCAGTTGAATACAGCCTGCGGCCAAGAGCAATAACAGCGCAGACGGATAGAAATGATGTAGCATCAAACTGATAAAACCCACCAGCGCGAATACGATGCTGAGTAATGAGATTTGATTGGGCGTCACCTGTTTCTGGCTCAGCCAGATGGCGATGCGTTTGGTGAGTTTGAGTTCTCGGACAGCGAGCGGTCGACGGTTCGCCTCTTCCGGTGTTGGGGTAGTCATAAAGCCTCTGACGTGTGATTGGTTATTTTTGATAGATTAATTATTAAACAAGTTTTATAAGAGGCGATGTATTAACATGGATTGGTGTATTTTTGAAGCGTGGTCACGCCAGTTCTGGGAGCAGCTAACACGATTGGCGATCCCACGTGACCCGTCTCATTCAGCAGCGCTCAGAACCGGCTGGGCACGCGCGAAATATTGATCGCTAAAGCGGGCAAATTCTTCTTTGGTGACCGGTTTAGAAAAGTAGTAGCCCTGAAACTCATCGACGCCTAATTCTTGTAGACGATGAAGCTGCGTTTCATCCTCGACGCCTTCAGCAACCACTTTGATGCCCAATTGATGCGACAGGGTCACAATGGCCGAAATGAAGAACTTCTGGCGCTCCAAACTATTGAGGTCGCGCACAAACGATTTGTCGATTTTCAGTTTGTTAAACCGCAGATGGTTGAGGTTGTACAGCGATGACCAGCCAGTTCCAAAGTCGTCGAGGGACAAGCGAATGTTGATGTCTTCCAACTGACGAATAATGCTCACACTGCGATCGATTTCGTCGAGCGTCATGGTCTCGGTGATTTCCAACACGATGGCGTCGAGATAGTTGATGTTGGAGGCAAAAATATCGGACACCAACGCCGGTAACTCTTCATCGAACAGCGAATCGGACAAGTTGATGGCCACTTCAATGCGCGAATTAAACGCAAGCCAATCGACCGACAGCGCTTGATAAACTTGCTGCATGATCCAGCGACCCAGCGCTTTAGCAAGCCCCGACTCTTCGGCAATCGCAATCAGGTATTCCGGATTGATAAAACCATGAGTGGGGTGATTCCAGCGGATCAACGCTTCGCAGCCTAAGCGTTCGCTTTGACGTAGGATGATGGGTTGAAAGGCCATGTACAGCTGCTTTTGATGGCTGGTTTTGAGCAGAACTTCCAATTCTTCTGACAGTTTCCGTTTCTTGCGATGCTCAATCTCCATCTCTTTGCTGTAATACACCACCGATTCTGTGGGGTGGCGCTTGGCGATATGGAGTGCCAGATCGGCGTTGTTGAGAATCACGGAAGACTTTTTCAGGTAGCGTTTGGTGTGCTCGCTCATCTCATGGCTCAGCGCGATCCCGGTTGAGAGCGTCATGCGCTTCGAAGGGTCGAGTCGGTGAAGTACCGTGGTTAAATCGCTCAGCAGTGACTTGACGAAAAACTCAAAGTTGAACTCGCTGCGGTTAATCAGAATCGCAAATTCATCCGCGCCGACTCGCGCGCACAGAAAGGAAAACTTGTCACACTTGTCTTGAATACGCTCGCTGATTTCCATCAGAATTTTATCGCCATATTCATAGCTGACGATGTCGTTGATCTCTTTGAAGTGGCTGATGTCGACTAAGATCAGCGCGTAGTGATGGTTGCGTTTGCTCAACACTTCAATCTGTTTGAGCAGGTAGTTGCGGTTCTTCAATTTGGTCAGCGGATCGTGCCATGCCATAAATTGTTGATACTTCGCATCGCTATAAACCCGCAAGGAAATGTACGCCAGCACAAACAGGATCAGCAGCATGTCGTACAGCACGGTTTGTTTGTTTTGAGCAATGACGGCGCGATTGCGCGCGGATTCTTCGCCGGTGAAATTCACAATCATGAGGTTGCGAATGCCCGGCATCAACGTTTTCAGTTCTGCAGAAAAGTCTTTCAGTGCGGTTAAGTCGGATTTCAGTACCGCATTTTCATACCGACGCAGCACGTTAAACGCAGCGGCAACCACTTCGCCAGAGCCAAATTGTGAGCGAATTTCTCGCGTCTCATCACTGTTGAGGAAGGTGTCGTAACGGTTCCACAAAATGTCGTATTTTAAATTGAGTTTGCTGGATGAACGCGTGTCATTGACCAGATAGGTGTCGAGCTGTGAGGAAAACTCCAGCGTTTCGATTTCGAGCTGTGCCAGAGCCCACGCCGACAACTGAGTGTGCTTCGTCAGCATGTTATAGGTGTCGTTGAACTTCACCAACGTCCAGATGGAGAAGATGAACAGTCCGAACACACATAAGATGAAGAAAGCGACGCTGCGACTCATAGGGCACCTGCACACTCAGTTGGTTGCGGTTAACGCAACGTTTCGATTTGGCTCACTTGCCACACCATACGGCTATGCAGCACTTCGTTGTTGAGTTCATTGAACTCGGTGAGCGGGTAAATGACCCAGATCGGCCCTTTGTCACGCACACTCATCACGTCATCGTTCTTTTTGACGGCAAACAGCGGGTTGTATTTTTCGATGTCGTCATAGGGAATCGTCGACCAATAGTTGTTGAGTGCTGTCACTTTGAGATCGGCCTTTTCGACGCCAATCATATGCAGTAACGCTTTGGCTGAAACGCCAACGAATTTGGTGGAATCGTCCGTCCATGGCGTGTTGGTGACGATCTCTTTGTCGGCATGCGTGAGCAACTGCTCAAGGCTGAAATACGCTTTCTGACCTTGATTGTCGACGGTGAGGATCGCATCGCTGCTGGCGAAAGCCGCCAGAGAGGTAAACCACAGAAGCAACACAGCGGATTGACGGGAAACAAGGGCGTTTAACATGGCGTAGTCCTCACCAGTAATTAGGGCATAAAGTGGGATATTGCTCGCAAAAACGTGCGAGTTCTCTATAGGTATAAAAAGTTTATGCACGAAGTGCAAGAGGGGGCATAAGCCACTTATACTAAAGGAGTATGAGTGTTAATTGATTGAAATTTAAAGGGTTGTTGATTTGCAAAATGCGACGCTTGTTGCACACGAGACGTGGGAAGGGGTAACTCGCTGATCGGAAAAGTGGCGTGATTACCAAATTGAAAAAGCATGCGCTCCGCCAAAAATGGGGAGCGCATGCTGGTCAGACTAGTTATTGTGACGGCTCTCAACAAGTTTCATCACTTGGTGTGGGTGAAACCGCCATATAAATCCATGCGCCTGTGACGCAAGTTGGTCACCGAACCCTCAGTATTCAATTGCTTTAACTTATCGAGATCCACATCGGCAAAGATGATCATTTCGGTGTTGGGACTGGCTTCTGCGATGGTGGCATCGTGCGGGAAAAAGACGTCTGACGGCGAGAACACCGCAGATTGCGCGTACTGAATATCAACGTTATCGACGCGCGGCAAGTTGCCGACACTGCCGCCAATGGCGACGTAACATTCGTTTTCGATGGCACGTGCTTGCGAGCACAAACGCACGCGTTGGTAGCCGTTTTTGGTGTCGGTCCAGAACGGCACGAAGATGATCTGCACGCCTTGCTCGGCCAGCATCCGCCCCAGTTCAGGGAATTCACTGTCGTAACAAATCAAAATGCCCACACGTCCGGCATCGGTCTCAAACACTTGAACTTGATTGCCGCCATCAATCACCCAATCGCGTTTTTCGTGCGGTGTGATGTGAATTTTGTACTGTTCATCAATGGTGCCATCCCGGTGAAGCAAATAGGCCACGTTGTACAACTGGCCATCTTCCAACACCGGCATGCTGCCCGCGATGATATTGATGTTGTACGTCACGGCCAGTTTGGAGAATCGCAGCTTAATTTCTTCACTGAATGACGCCAGAAAGCGAATCGCTTCAACCGTATTTTGGTCTTTTTTCAAGCCCATCAACGGCGCGTTAAAGAACTCGGGGAACAACGCAAAATCGGCCTGATAGTTGGAGAGCGAATCGACAAAAAACTCTGCCTGTTCAATCAGATCTTCCACGCTCAGCATGGCGCGCATCTGCCACTGCACAATGCCAATGCGCACTAAGGTTTTTTCCACGTCATGAATCGAGTGGATGTCTTCCTCATAAAAGAAATTGTCCCATTCGAGCAAGGTGGCGTAACCGCGCGAACTGTCATCTTCGGGCAAATAATGACGCATGATACGTTTGACGTCGAAGTCGTTGGAGAGTTGGAACGACAAGATCGGATCGTACAGCTCGCGGCGCTTGATCTTTTCAATGTATTCCGGCACGTCCATGGTGTCAGCGTAACGACCAAAACCGGGAATGCGGCCACCGGCCAAAATCGCTTTGAGGTTATCGCTACGACACAGCTCTTTGCGCGCGGCATACAGGCGTCGCCCTAAGCGTAACCCGCGATAATCGGGGTGGACGAACACATCGAGCCCATACAAGGCATCGCCGTTGGCTTTGTGTTGAATGACGTTGTGTTCGTTGATGATGTCGGTGTAGACGTGGGGGAGGGAAAAACGGTTGTAGTCGACTTTGATGGTGAGCGCGGCGCCGACGATTTTGCCATTGTCTTCAATGCAGATCTGGCCGTCGGGGAACTGGTGAATTAAATCCATGATGGTCATGCGTGGCCAAGCGCCGCCCACATCGTGAAAAACCAGATCCATGAGTGCTGCTAATTCGGGATAATCACTTTTTTCTATCACACGTAGTGTCAAACGCGGTGTATCACTACTCATACACTTACTGTCCTCAGTGGCTTCCTTCATGGATCCATACTGGACAACTTGTGCGGTCAATTCAAGGTTTGGGCTAAGATTTAACCGCTTGTTTTCATTCGCGGGCTCGCCGTGCATTAGTCATTATTGTATTAGTAACTCGTGTTGTTCCCTTGAGTCACGTCACGCAGTTTGCACTGTAAAGCTAGGCAATTTGAGTCATATTGTAAGGACGCGAAGCGCCGAGCATGGATCATGAAACATTACCCCTTACCGATTTTGTATACGTTAGTCACTTCGGCTCACTTGATGAGAGACCGTTGGCGGATCTTTGTGCGCTGCACTTGGCCTTATCTGGCCGTCACTCTGGTGTCGCAAATGGCTCCCGTGTATGGCTTTGAGACAGATGCATTACCGATGCAGATCCTGTTTGGATTGGTGTTTTTGGTGGCTATGGCGTGGGCGACGGTACGCTTGCATCGCGACATTCTGTTGACCCGTTCAAGCGCGGCAAACGACGTGGCGCCAGTGCCCGGTATGCGCGAGCTGCGGATCATCGGGTATTGGTTGTTGATGTGCGTGACGCTGTTGGTGGTGATGCTCAGTTGGGTGTCGGTCAGCGGCGCGATTGGGCTAATTCATGAAGAGAGTGGATTCTGGACGCAGATGCTGATCACGGCAGTGACAGTGCTGATGATGGTGTGGCTGATTTCCCGCTGCGGGTTAGTCATTCCAGCGACGGCGATTGATGATGAGCCGCGCGGTTTGCGGTTTGCGTGGCGCTTATCGCAGGAGCACAAGCGATCTCTGTTCGTGTTAACGGGCCTCATTCCGATGAGTTCGGGCCTTCTGTTCTCGAATGTTCCGGCCGACGGCAACTGGCTTTTGGCGCTGGGATTTGGCGTCTTGTCTTATGTGGCTTGGATGTATGAAATTTGTATTTTATCGTTGAGTTATCAGTGGATTGTGCAGCGTCAAACCATAGATAAACTGCTGCAGCAATCGCATTTGAATTTGCTGGCCTGACGTTATCGCCAGGCCAATGGTTTCAGGGTCGACGCGAGGTTGTTCGCGTCATGAAGCGTTCAGGATTGTTTTCTAGGTTGCGCGCGAAGCCGGCGTTTACTCACAGGGCGGCGCGAGATGAATCAGTGCCAGCCCGCCCAGCGACGTTTCCCGGTATTTTTTATTCATGTCTTTCCCCGTCTGATACATCGTATCGATCACTTTATCGAGAGAAATTAAGCATTTGCTGGTGCGTTTTAACGCCATGCGTGACGCATTAATCGCCTTCATCGCGCCCATCGCATTGCGTTCAATACATGGTACTTGTACCAAGCCGCCGATGGGGTCACAGGTCATGCCCAGCGAGTGTTCCATCGCAATTTCTGCCGCGATACACATCTGTTCATTACTGCCACCGCGCAAAGAGGTCAATCCTGCCGCTGCCATGGACGAAGACACGCCGATTTCCCCCTGACAGCCCACTTCGGCACCGGAAATGGAGGCGTTGGTTTTGTACAAAATACCAATCGCGCCTGCGACGGCGAGAAAATCTTTGAGCTGTTTGGTGTCGAGTGGACGAATAAAGCGGTGATAGTACATCAACACGGCGGGAATTACGCCCGCTGCGCCATTGGTCGGTGAGGTCACGACTTGCCCGCCAGCAGCATTTTCTTCGCTCACGGCGAACGCAAACAAGTTAATCCAATCCATGATTTCCATGGGGTCGTTCTCAATGGCCGCATTGGCTTCCAGCTTTTTGAGTAGCGCAGGCGCGCGGCGAGTCACGTTGAGGCCGCCTTCCAAAATGCCTTCGGTATCAAAACCGCGCTGCATGCACAGCGACATCACTTTCCAAATCTGTTCGGTCTTTTGGTCGATGGTGTCGATGTCGCGCCATGCCGATTCGTTGCGCAGCACCAACCCGCCAAGGCTCAAGCCATTGCGCTCAGCCTTTTTCAACAGCTCTTCGGCTGATTTGAACGGAAACTCGACATGGATGGCTGATTCCGGTGTACCGTGTTCGAGCTCTTTTGCAGTGGCGATGAAGCCGCCACCAATCGAGTAGTAGGTTTCAAAGGCGACGATGACGCCTTGGGCATCAAACGCGGACAGCGTCATGCCGTTTTCGTGCAGCGGTAAATTTTCACTGTGGAACAGCAGGTCGCTGGTGTAGTGAAATGGAATCTCTTTTTGAGCACCCAAATGCAGCACAGCATCGTCCATCGCGCGTTGCATGGCCTGCGTGGCACTGGTCATTTTGATCGTGTCTGGTTGGTTCCCGAGCAAGCCGAGGATCACGGCTCGGTCAGTGTGGTGGCCTTTGCCCGTCAGAGACAGCGACCCAAACAGGTCGATTTGGATACGCGAAACCTGCTGGATATCGGGTATGACAGACAGAAATTGAAAGCCTGCGATCATGGGTCCATTCGTGTGTGAACTGGATGGGCCTACGCCAATTTTAAAAATATCGAAGATCGATAACATACGGTCACCTGTCGTGGTATTCAGCCTCAAAACGCTATTGTGCGCCTTTAAAGCGTAGACGTTAACCTTTGTCTTGGTTGCCTTTTGTCATCTGCGATGTAACAAAAAATTAATATTGTTGGCGCTTGAGAATTGGATGAAACTTCATCATATTGTCATAACAGTGTCACATTCAAAGGGGAGAGACAAATGCACGTAGAAATGATTCAACCGAGTGTATTGGGAGTGATAGGCAGAACGCTCGTGTTCTCCCTGGTCACGGTCGTCGGCGTATTTTTCTTAGTCTAGTGAAGAAAAGTCTAGTGAAGAAAAGTGTAATGAAGAGAACCCCAGCTTGCTGCTGGGGTTTTTACTGCCGTTTAAATTCCCTTTCGCTTCGAGCAGGCGCTTCAGTTAAAACCTAGTATTCCACTCGGGTATTTGCTAACTTGCACGCAAATAGTTGAACAAGAGATAGTGTTATGTCGGTTTGGGACAGCGTCACATTAACAACCCGCTTCAGCACATTACCTGATGCGTTTTTCACGCCGGTGCAACCGCAACCGCTCAGCCATGTTCGCTGGGTCGCGTGGAATCACGATTTGGCGCACCAATTTGGCCTGCCTCATACCCCCAATGATGAATTACTGCACAGCTTGTCCGGCGCGCAGTTACCCGCCGCATTTTCACCATTAGCGATGAAATACGCTGGTCACCAGTTTGGGGTCTACAATCCGGATCTCGGGGATGGCCGCGGTTTATTGCTGGCGGAAATGGCGACGCGGCAAGGCGAGGTGTTCGACATCCATCTGAAAGGCGCGGGTCTGACGCCATATTCGCGAATGGGCGATGGTCGCGCGGTATTGCGTTCGTCGATCCGAGAATATTTGTGCAGCGAAGCGATGGCTGGGCTGGGCATTGCCACCACCCGCGCGTTGGCCCTGATGCGCAGTGACACGCCGGTGTATCGCGAAAAGCAAGAGCGCGGCGCGTTGCTGGTGCGTGTGGCGCAAAGTCACATTCGCTTTGGGCACTTTGAATACCTGTTTTATACCGAGCAGCATGACGAACTTAAATTGTTGGCGGACAAAGTCATCGAATGGTATCTCCCGCACTGTGCGAAGACCGCACAGCCGTATGCGGCGATGTTTGACCACATCGTGGATCGCACGGCGAAGATGATTGCCCAGTGGCAGGCGGTTGGGTTTGCGCATGGGGTGATGAATACCGACAACATGTCGATCCTCGGTCAGACGTTTGATTACGGCCCGTACGGCTTTTTAGACGATTACGAGCCTGGTTATATCTGCAATCACTCCGATTACCAAGGACGTTACGCGTTCGATCAGCAACCGCGCGTTGCGTTGTGGAATTTATCGGCGCTGGCGCATGCGCTGTCGCCGTTGATTGAACGCGAGGCTTTAGAAGCAGCATTGAGTGCCTATGAAACGCAGCTCAACGGCTATTTTAGCGGCTTGATGCGCGACAAATTAGGGTTAACGACTCGGCTAGAGGGAGACGGTGAGCTGTTTCATGATCTGTTTGAACTGCTCGAAACACACCACGTAGATTACACGCGCTTTATGCGTCAGTTGTCTGCTCTGGATACTCAGCCTGCGCAGCATGTGGCGGATTTGTGTCTTGACCGTGACGCGGCACTGGCGTGGCTCACGCGCTATTTGAACCGTTGTGCATTGGAGCGCGATGAGCAAGGTCAGGTTGTGAGCGCCCATGAGCGCTGCGCCAAAATGCGTCAAGTGAACCCGAAATATATTCTGCGTAATTACTTGGCGCAGATTGCGATCGACAAAGCGGAGCAGGGCGACGACAGCGAAGTGTTGCGATTGGCGCAGGTGTTGAAGCATCCTTTTGATGAACAACCGGACGCTGAAGCGTACGCCAAACTGCCGCCCGAGTGGGGCAAGAAGCTCGAAATCAGCTGTTCGTCTTAAACACGCTTTCACCGCAATATATTGTCTTGAGAGAACCCGGCCTGAGCCGGGTTTTTTATCCCATGCGCTTCTTACGGGTTGGCCCAGCACATGACCCGCAGACTGAGCGGCGGTCGATGCGAGGGAAAGCGCGATGTGTGCCACGGGCGCTGCACGGCGCGAAACATCGCAGAACAGACGGCGTGTTCAAGACACCATCAAAATGTGATCGCCATCTTGGATGGATTCAAACTTTACATAAATATCAATGATGAATAGTGAACTGGATTGTTACACTGTGCCAAATCGTGCTTTCAGTGGGTGGGGAATGGAAAACACGCATATTTTAGTCGTTGATGATGACATCGAAATCTGTGAACTGTTGGATGAATATCTGAGCAAATCTGGTTTCAGCGTAGCCACGGTTTCCGATGGTCGTGCGTTGGCACAATACTTGACGGATCATGGCTATCCAGATTTGGTGTTATTGGATGTCATGCTGCCGGGTGAGGATGGCTTTACCTTGTGTCAAAAGATACGACGCGATTCTAATGTGCCGATCATCATGTTAACGGCGGTTTCGGACGAGACCGATCAAATCATCGGTTTGGACATCGGTGCCGACGATTATATCGCCAAACCATTTAGCCCCCGCCAGTTGATGGCACGAATCAAAGCGCTGCTGCGCCGCGTGCAGGTCAATGAGGAGAAGCCGGAAGAACCCACGCCGTCTCATATTGTGTTTGGTGATTGGCGACTGGATACGCTGACCCATCGCATCGTTCATCTGAAACGAGAAGACGCGCATGAATTGTCGGGCAGTGATTACCTGCTGTTGATGCTGTTTCTCAATCGTCCGAATGAAGTCATTGATCGCGATACGATCTCGTTTGCCACCCGTGGACGTGAAGCACTGCCTTTTGAACGTGGCATTGACGTGCAATTGAGCCGTTTGCGTCAACGGCTGGGCGAGAGTACCCAATTCCCGAACTACATCAAAACCATGCGCGGGAATGGCTACATCCTGTCGGTACCGGTTCAACGCGAGTACTGACATGCCGATACACCGCGTATGGACACGCATCAAACCCACGTCGCTGGTGGCGCGAACCTTATTGTTGACCTTGTTGGCCGTGATGTTGGCACAGGGCGTCGCCACATCGATTTGGTACAGTCAATCCAAAGCCAATGAGTTGGAAGGCATTCGTTCGGCTTCCGCCAGTATGGCGGGCATGTTTGCGTCAACCGTGACTTTTTTCCAGTCTCTGCCCGTCAAGTATCGTCACATTGTCCTCGATCAGATCCGCAATATGGGCGGCACGCGCTTTTTTGTTTCGTTTAATAAAGAGCAGCTCATCGTCGAGCCCATTGAAGACACCAGTCTCAAGTTGGCGTCGGTTGAGGCCGTGCAGGACGTCTTGCATCAGAAACTAACGCACGTTGGCAATATTCTGGTGGATTTCACCCGGCCGGAAAAACTGCGTTTGCTGAAAAACGATATTCTACTCAGCGATCTGCCGAAATCGTGGGCGTATCACACCTTAACGCTGGAGCCGCTGAATCCGCCGGTGCTGGTGGTGCAGATTGAACTCGGTGAACACGAATGGATTTACGTCGCGGCTTTGCTGCCCGCGCCGTATGTCAAACTCGATGACAACATTCTCGGGCGTGAGCAGATTCTGTTCCTGTTCTTCTCGACGACGATTTTGCTGTTGCTGACTTATTTGCTGATGCGACGTCAGGTCCGGCCGCTGAAAAATCTGGCACGGGCGGCGAACGATCTCAGCCTCGATATCGCCCAGCGGCCATTACGCGAAGAAGGGGCGAGCGAGTTGGTGACGGCGACTCGAGCATTTAACCGCATGCAGCAGCGCATTCGTCGGTATGTGTCGGATCGCGAGCATCTCTTTGCTGCCATTTCACACGATCTGAAAACCCCAATCACGCGTCTGCGATTGCGTGCCGAGCTGTTGGAAAGTGACGTCAAACGCGAGAAGTTTAACCGCGATCTCGATGAGCTGGAAATGATGGTCAAAGGCGCGCTGCAATGTGTGCGCGACACCGAACTGCACGAAAACAATGATTACATCGACCTGAACGAACTGATTTTGAACATTGCTGAAGGGTATAACTTTGCGCGTGAAACGGTGCATTTCAAACCGGTTGAGATGGAACCTTTGGTCGCGAAGCCGCTGGCGATGAAACGTGTACTCACCAATTTGATTGGCAACGGGGTTAAGTATGGTGATGACGTGACCGTCAGCATCCATGAAACGCCGGAATGGGTGGTGATCTCGATTCATGACCAAGGCCCGGGGATTCCGGAGAGCCAATTGGACGCCGTCTTTGAACCCTATTTCCGTCTGTCAGAGGATGGGGAAGGACACGGTTTGGGGCTGGGAATTTGTCGTAATATTCTGCACGGGCACGGCGGCGACTTGATCATCAGTAATTCGCTCCAAGGGGGGCTATTGGTACAAGTGTTTATTCCGCCGACCATCGACGTGTGACGCAACGGATGCTCATCATGAATCGACTAAAATGTTTACTCACCGCGGCACTCTGGCTGGCGGTCTCTCATGCTTCGGCTGGCGAAGTGGAAGTGCTGCACTGGTGGACTTCCGGCGGCGAGGCGAAATCCATCACTGTGTTGAAAGAGATGCTCGAGCAGCAGGGCTACACGTGGAATGATTTTGCGGTCGCGGGCGGGGGCGGAGAAAGTGCGATGACTGTGCTGAAAACGCGGGCTGTGTCGGGCAATCCGCCAGCTGCGGCCCAAATTAAAGGCCACGATATTCAGGAATGGGCGAGTTTGGGCTTTCTGACCAACTTAAACGAGGTGGCAACAACTGAAGGGTGGGATTCCTTCATTCCGCCGATGATCACCGATGTCATGAAATATCACCAAGATTACGTGGCGGTGCCGGTGAATGTGCACCGCGTGAACTGGATCTGGGCCAATCCTAAGGTGTTTCAACAGGCTGGCGCCAAGATCCCTACTAACTTGGATGAGTTCTTTGTCGCGGCCGATCAAATTCAGGCCGCCGGGTATATTCCGCTCGCGTATGGGGGACAGCCTTGGCAGGATGTGACGGTGTTTGAAACGTTGGCACTGGATATGCTCGGCGCGCAAGGGTACGTCAAGGCGTTTGTCGACTTAGACATGAAGACCTTGTCCAGCACGCAAATGGTTGAGGTGTTTACGCAGTTTCAGCGGTTGCATCGGTACGTTGACGGCGGCGCGCCGGGACGAGATTGGAACGTGGCGACCTCGATGGTGATCAAAGGGGAAGCGGCGATGCAGATCATGGGGGACTGGGCCAAAGGCGAGTTTTCGGCTGCGGGCAAACAACCGGGCAAAGATTATGTTTGCTTGCCCGCGTTAGGCACGGCAGGGGCGTTTATCTACAACGTGGATAGTTTCGTCTTTTTTGAACTGAACGATCACGACAGTATTCAAGCGCAGCAGGTGTTGGCGAAAACCATTCTGGATCCGGAATTTCAAAAGGTGTTTAACTTGAACAAAGGTTCGATTCCGGTACGCACGGACATGGATATGTCGTCCTTTGATCAGTGTGCCGTGGATTCGATGCGTGAGTTTAAATCCTCGGCAAAAACCGCATCGCTGGTGCCAAGTGTTGCCCATGACATGGCGACCACCAACTATGTGCAGGCCGCTATTTTTGATGTGGTCAGCAACTTTGCGGCAGACCGCACGGCCGATCCGCGTGAGGCGGCGCAGCGACTGGCCAAAGCCGTCAAAGCGGCGAGGTAAACCACGTCTGGGTTTGATGTCCATGGATTGCCGTATGCCATGATGGACGTCAAACCATGCAGACAAATTGTTACAACTGGTCCGTGGTTTTTGGTCTAATATTGTGTGACTGTATACCAATCATCGTGAACATATCGGGGACTTTCGGTTTCCAATGCCTCATGATTTCAACGCTTTAAGTGCACTCTCCACTGCTGCTCAGGGACTCGGGGGAGGTCTGGGCAACCAGCACGGGGGTGCGGCTGGGTCAATGCATGGCTCAGACGGAGGGTGCACTTACCTCTTCGAATGCACTGATCTTTTCGAATGGTTCGTTAAATAACATTTCTATCATTAGTGGCTATAATTGAACCATGTTGTGATCACACATGGAAAGACGTTATGCGCCGAACTACGATTTCTCTCACACTGGCCTCTCTGCTTGTGTCATCTGCGTCATGGGCGGTTGTCCATCCCGGCGTGGATCTGACGGACCGCTACATCGTGGTGCTGAAGAAGGATGCTTCACCCAATGCCGCACAACAGGTGCTGGCCGCGATTGAAAACCAGCGCGGAGCGGTGCTGTTTCGCTATCAACATACCCTGCAAGGGTTTGCGGTGCAGATGCCACTGACGGCGCTACAAGGACTTCAACACCGTTTCCCTGACATTGATTACATCGAGCCGGATCTGGCCGTGCAGGCGATGCCGCGTGGGGGCAATAAACCGAACAATGGCGATAGCGGAACGTCGACTGAGCCGCCACAAACCACGCCCTGGGGTATTAAGCGTGTGGGCGGTTTTGTAGACATGAGTGGTGACGATGCCCGAGCGTGGATCATCGATACCGGCATTGACGATAAACATCCGGATTTGAATGTGGATGCTCGCTCTGGGAGAAATTTCTCACGCGGCAAGCCCAATCAAACGTCGGATGGAAATGGCCATGGCACCCATGTCGCTGGAACCGTCGGGGCGATCAACAATGCAATGGATGTTGTGGGGGTGGCTGCGGGCGTCACGGTGGTGCCCGTCCGAGTGCTCGACAATGCTGGTAGCGGAACGATTTCTGGAGTGATTGCTGGTGTGGATTACGTTGCGGAGGCCGCCGCCTCAGGGGATTGTGCCAACTTAAGCTTGGGCGCGAAAGGCTATTCGCAAGCGTTGGATACCGCGATCAAAACCGCCGCGGATGCCGGGATCTTGTTTTCAATTGCCGCAGGGAATTCAGCAGATGACGCCTCGTTGTATACGCCTGCGAGCACGGTTCATCCCAATGTGTATACAGTATCGGCCATCGATAATAACGACAACTTTGCGTACTTCTCGAACTATGGATCTGACGTCGAGTATGCCGCGCCTGGGGTGTCGGTGCTATCAACCAAAGCGGGGGGCGGAACAGTCACTTACAATGGAACGTCCATGGCGGCACCACACATGTGCGGCGTACTGCTTGTCACGCGCGGTCAGCCGAGCATGTCCGGTTATGCCGAGGGCGATCCCGATGGCAACCCAGACCCTATCGTTCATCAATAACTCGTGCATTAATAAATCGTTCATCAATAAACAATATTCATTTTTGGCGGAAATTGACCCAACACCCGATTTTTGATGGGTCATTTTCCACCCATTTTGAGTCGCTTGAATTCATCGTGGATAACTCATTTGTCTCATGGATAATTCTAACTTACTGTTAAATAAGGACTGTTAACAATTTGTAACCACTTGGCTTAGTAATTGCTCTTTAGGAAACATGCAGTACCCATAGATGGGACTGATGCATCCAACCAAGGAGAATTATAATGTTAAAGCCGCTTACCCTGTTAACTGCCTCTATTCTTGCTGTCACAAGCTTCAATGCTGCTGCGAACAGTTGTGATCCAGGTGAAATCGTGATCAAGTTCAGCCACGTGACCAACACAGACAAACACCCGAAAGGGATTGCTGCCTCACTGCTAGAAAAACGCGTTAACGAAGAGATGAACGGTAAAGCCTGTATGCAGGTGTTCCCGAACTCAACGCTATACGATGATGACAAAGTACTGGAAGCGCTGTTGAACGGGGATGTTCAACTGGCTGCGCCATCCCTGTCTAAATTTGAAAAATTCACCAAAAAGTTCCGCCTTTTCGACCTTCCGTTCCTTTTTGATGATGTTGATGCCGTCGACCGTTTCCAAAACTCGGATGCGGGTGAAAAGCTGAAAAATGCGATGAACCGTCGTGGCGTGAAAGGGCTGGAATTCTGGCACAACGGCATGAAGCAGATTTCCGCCAACAAACCCATTCTGGTGCCAGCTGACGCGAAAGGTCTGAAGTTCCGCGTTCAGGCGTCTGATGTGCTGGTGGCTCAGTTCGAACAGTTGGGTGCCAACCCTCAGAAAATGTCGTTTGCCGAAGTCTATGGCGGCCTGCAGACCAAAGTGATTGATGGACAGGAAAACACGTGGTCGAACATCTACGGCCAGAAGTTCTTTGAAGTACAGGACGGCATTACGGAAACCAATCACGGCATTCTGGATTACCTGGTGGTGACGTCAACCAAGTGGTGGGACGGCCTACCAACAGACGTCCGTGACCAACTGACCACCATTCTGAAAGAAGTGAGCCAAACACGAAACGCAGAATCCAACAAAGTGGAACAGCAGAACAAGCAATACGTCATCGAAGCGGGTGGCAAAGTGCGTGAACTGACGCCAGAGCAGCGCCAGCTTTGGGTTGATGCGCTGAAACCGGTGTGGAAGAAATTCGAGAAAGACATCGGTTCAGACTTGATCGAAGCCGCTCTAGCTTCGAACAACAAGTAATAGAAGTGGGCCTCATTGTATCGGGCAATGAGGCCATTTCTCACCATAATGAAAGCCTTATAGAGCGATGTATCACATGGAACAGTCATTCTTTTCTAAAGTCGGCAATATAACCGATAAGGTCGAAGAGACGTTAATCGCCTTCTTCCTCGGTGCCATGACGTTGTTAACTTTCGTCAACGTTATTATGCGTTATCTATTCAACGACAATATTCTTTGGGCCCTTGAGCTTACCGTTTTCATGTTCGCATGGATGGTGCTGGTGGGCGCTTCCTATGGCGTGAAAAAGCACTTCCACATCGGCGTTGATGTGATGATCAACCTTGTCCCAGAGAGCGGGCGCAAGCTGATGGCCCTGTTTGCAGTCGGTTGCTGTCTTGCTTTCTCCATTCTGCTGTTGATTGGGTCTTGGAACTATTGGTATCCGTTTGTTTCTGAGCGCGCTTGGTATGAAACGGACGATATTCCGATGCCAGACATGCTGCAGTTTTTAGCGGATTGGTTAAACGAAGGCGAAGCGTACGAGAAAATGCCGCGCTTTATTCCTTACATGGCGTTGCCGTTGGGCATGGCGCTGCTGACGTTCCGTTTTCTGCAAGTGGGTTATCAGGTGCTGACGGGCGAGTTGGATCGCATCATTGCGGGTCACGAAGCAGAAGAAGATCTTGAAGCGCTGAAGGAAGAGCTGAAAGGTGCAGGGGAAGCCATGATGGCGACGCCTGAATCGCGCGACAATGGGAAGGAGAAGTAAACCATGGCGATTTTGCTGTTATTTTTGATGGTGGTTGGCTTCATGCTTGCAGGCGTGCCGATCGCGGTTTCACTGGGGTTGTCCAGTATTCTGTTTTTGATGTGGCACTCTGAAGCGTCCCTCGCGTCGGTGGCACAAACGTTGTTTAACGCCTTTGAAGGGCACTACACCTTGCTGGCGATTCCGTTCTTTATTTTGGCATCCAGTTTCATGTCGACCGGTGGTGTGGCAAAACGGATTATTCGCTTTGCGATTGCGATGGTGGGTTGGTTCCGTGGTGGTTTGGCGGTCGCTTCCGTGGTGGCGTGTATGATGTTCGCGGCACTGTCGGGTTCGTCACCGGCTACCGTGGTGGCGATCGGTAGTATCGTGATTGCGGGGATGGTGAAAAATGGTTACACCAAAGAATTCGCCGCTGGCGTGATTTGTAACGCGGGTACGTTGGGCATTTTGATCCCGCCCTCGATTGTGATGGTGGTGTACTCGGCGGCGACCAACGTATCAGTTGGCCGTATGTTCCTGGGTGGCGTGATTCCGGGCCTGCTGGCGGGTTTGATGCTGATCATCGCGATTTACATCACGGCGCGTGTGAAAAATCTGCCTAAACAGCCGTTTGTTGGTTGGAAAGAGGCGATAGCGGCCGCGAAAGATGCGAGCTGGGGTTTGCTGCTGGTGGTCATCATTCTGGGGGGAATTTACGGGGGGATTTTCACGCCCACTGAAGCGGCGGCGGTTGCGGCAGTATACTCATTTCTGATCGCCAACTTTATCTACCGCGACATGGGACCGTTCGCCGACAAGACCAACACCAAACCGGCGATCGTCAAAGTGTTTGAGTCGCTCATTCATAAAGACACCAAAGCCACGCTATTTGATGCTGGTAAATTGACCATCATGTTGCTGTTCATCATCGCCAATGCGCTGATTCTGAAACACGTGCTCACAGAAGAACGTGTACCGCAAATGATCACCGAATCAATGCTGTCGGCAGGCTTAGGCCCAATCACTTTCCTGATTGTGGTCAACGTGTTGCTGCTGATTGGCGGTCAGTTTATGGAGCCATCCGGTCTGCTGATCATCGTGGCGCCACTGGTGTTTCCTATTGCGATTGCATTGGGTATCGACCCGATTCACCTTGGCATCATGATGGTGGTGAACATGGAAATCGGCATGATCACGCCGCCGGTCGGGCTCAACTTATTTGTCACCGCCGGGGTGGCGAAAATGTCGATGATGATGAATGTGGTCAAGGCGGCACTGCCGTGGGTTGGTGTGATGTTCTTGTTCCTGCTCATCGTCACGTACGTGCCTTGGGTTTCGACGTGGTTACCGACCATGCTGATGGGACCGGAAATTATCACCAAGTAATCCCGTGCCGTTCATGATTTAGAAAAGTCAGACTTCCTTGTTTACAGGCTTGTGCGACCTCTTTCGCGAGGGCGCAAAGCCTGTTCTTCGTTCGCCAAGCCTGCTCAGGCTTTGTACATCTCTTTATCAATGCGATATTTCTGCATTTTGTCGTATAGGGTTTTACGCGGAATCGCCAGCACTTCCATGGTGTGTTTGATGCTGCCGTTGCACTCAACCAGCGCTTTTTCGATGGCGACTTTTTCAAATTCGGCCACTTGGTCGGTTAGGCTGAGGGTGGTGGTGGTCGGTGCGCCATCCAATTGTGCCAGCTTACCCAGCAGCACAAATCGCTCGGCCACATTGCGCAGCTCTCGCACATTGCCGGGCCAGTCGTGATTCATCAAATGTTGTAGATCTTGGCTGGCGAGCGCCGTTGCGGCTTTGCCATAGCGTGCAGCGGCAACGAGCAGAAAATGGTGAAACAGGGTTGGAATGTCTTCTTTGCGCTCGCGAAGCGGCGGTAAATCAAGCGTGACAATGTTGAGTCGATAGTAAAGATCTTGGCGAAATGTCCCTTCCATCGCGGCTTGTCGCAGATCGACTTTGGTGGCGGCAATCACCCGAATATTCAGAGGGATGAGCGCGTTCGAACCGACCCGTTCAATCACGCGCTCTTGCAGCACACGCAGCAAACGGATTTGCGCCTGCATCGGCATGGATTCAATTTCATCTAGAAACAGGGTGCCGCCTTGTGCGTGTTCAAACTTACCGATGCGTTTGGCATCGGCGCCAGTAAACGCACCTTTTTCGTGGCCGTACAGCTCACTTTCAATCAGATTTTCCGGCACTGCGCCGCAGTTGACCGCGACGAAATTCTGCTCGCGGCGCGAGCTCTGTTCATGCAGCGAACGGGCAATGAGTTCTTTCCCTGTGCCGGTTTCGCCAAACAGCAAAATGTCGGCATCGGTATCAGCGATATGCGCAATGGTCTCGCGCAGTTCTTGAATGCTAGCGGTTTCGCCGATGATTCGCGGGCCAAGTGTTTGGCTGGCTTTCAGGCTACGTTTGAGCTGTTGGTTTTCGAGCGTCAGTTTGCGTTTTTCCATCGCGCGGCTGACGGTTTCCATCAAGCGCTCGGGGGCGAAGGGTTTCTCGATGAAGTCGTAGGCGCCGTCGTGCATCGCTTGTACTGCCATCGAAATATCGCCGTGCCCGGTAATTAAAATCACGGGCACGTCCGCGTCTTGATGACGAATGGTAGCCAGCAGGTTTTGGCCGCTCAATCCCGGTAAACAAATATCGGTCACCACCACCAATGGTAACCCCGCTTGTTTGATGGCCAGCAGCGCTTCTTCGGCGCTGGCAAAAAAACGCGCGCGAATATCTGCCAGTTCAAAACTCTGCTCAATGGCGATGCGAATATCGGTTTCATCGTCGATAAAAAATACGTCGCACATATTACGTTCCTTGCGTTGATTCTGTGGTGGGGGCGGCCAATGCAGGCAAATGAATGGTGAAGCGCGCGCCGCCAAGGGGCGAAGTTGATGCGGTGAGGTTGCCATTCATGCTTTGCATAATTTGCTGGGAAATCGACAAACCCAGCCCCAACCCATTCTGTTTGGTGGTAAAAAACGGTTCGAACAGATGCTCAATTTTGTCTTGACCAAGGCCGGGGCCGTTGTCATCGACATGAATCAGCGTGCCGTCCTCTTCGCTCAGCAGCGTGATGGCGACGCAGCGAGATTCTTGCCCGTCCAAAGCCTGCATGGCGTTGGTCAGCAGGTTGATGAGAACCTGTTCCAACTGAATCGGATTGACGCTGGCCCACACGGGCGCTTGCGGCGTCTGAATGTTGAGGTCGATATAGTGCGATTTGAACTGGGGCTGCATCAGCTCTTTGGCATACACCACAATCGGGTAGAGCTGAACGTCCGCGGTGTCATCGCTGCTACTTTTGCGTGCAAAAGATTTCAACTGTTCACTGATTTTCGCCATGCGTTCGGTGAGGCCAGAAATACGCGCGAGGTTTTCATCGGTACGCTCTGACTTGCCGCTGGCGAGAAAACGACGGCCATTATCGGCAAAGCTACGAATCGCGGCCAATGGGTTATTCAGCTCGTGACTGATACTGGCTGACATTTGACCGAGTACCGCCAATTTGGCCGCTTGAATCAGCTCGTTTTGCGTTTGACGTAGTGCTTGTTCGGTTCGAATGCGTTCGTCGATTTCAGCGTGCAGTTTGGCGGTGCGTTCCATCACCAAAAACTCCAGCTTCTGTTTGGCTTCCACCTGTAATTGCTCAATTTGGCGTTGGCGCACCTGACGATGATGCGCAAGCAACAGCGCGAGATAGACAATCGCAAACACCATCGTCAGAATCATCACAAAGCCAAACACATCCCAGAATACATTCATCTTAGGCGAGAGGACGCGAATGGTGAGATCGGGGTTACTCAAGCTGCGGCTGGAGACGATAAAGTCACCTTTGATCCAACCTTGTCGATAGTTGAACCACTCCGTTTCTTGCGCGGTAAAGTCGCCGTTTAAGCCTAACGAGGCGATCGGTTTGTCGAGGTATTGGCGACTGCTGCGAATGCGATCGCGTGTCGCGTTGTTTAAGTCTTCCACGCTTTTAAACAGCCATTCTGGCTGACTGGACATGAACACCACTTGATTGGGGTCGGTGGCCACAAAATAACTGCGCTGGTTTTGCCAGTTCTCTTCGATGGCAGATAGATCCATTTTGACCACCACCACACCGAGTATTTCTGCGGCATAAACCACCGGGTAGGCATAGTAGTAGCCGCGCTGCCCGGATGTGGATCCTAGTGCAAAATATTGGCTGTCCGCCCCCGCAATGGATTGATAGAAATAGGGACGCCAAGCGAAATTACGGCCGATAAACGAGCGATCCAAGTTCCAGTTGCTGGCGGCAAGCGTGTTGCCATATTGATCGAGCAGATAGGTGTCCGCGGCTTGAATCACGTCGTTGACCTGTTCCAGATACCGATTGGTGACTTCAATTTGAGCGGTGTTGGTGGGGTGCATGAGCGCATCCACCAGTTCCTTATCTTTGGACAGTAAGCGCGGAATGTGGGCGTATTTGTCCAACTTGGCGGTGATCAAGCTGGAGAATTTATCCAACTGTGATTGATGGTCAAGCAGCAACGTCTGGTACTGATAACGCCAAACCAAATGCGTGGCAATGGCCGTTACCGTGATAAAGACAATAAAAAACAGCAGGCTAAGCCTACGAATCGACAACATCCTGAGTGTCCAATATTTACAATCCTTCTGAAGGATTCATGATACTGGGTGTTGTCGCTGCCGTGCTCAAAAAGATGGCAAAATGAGAGTGCAAAACAAGAGCAAGATCTCTTTTTAAGCTTTTGAGGAAAAAAAAGCCTCGATTCCCTTGAAAAAGCCTTTATTGTCCCCATTTCAGAGCCATCCACACTTTCTATCTGGTGGAATTTTTAGCACTTGGCTGAGTTTTTAGGACATTGACCTTTCCCTGACGGGGGATTAGCTCGACAGCTAAACTTGAGGTCGGTAGAATGTCGCGTCTAAATTTTTGTCCTGAGACTAATCAGAGATACCTTTATTCGACGTGAATCGACAAAGATATCACTCATTAGTCCGGTATTCAGGCTGACTGAGCTTTTGAATATCGATGCTCAATATTTACAGTTAAAAGTGCTCTTAGGAGTGCAACACAAGGATGCAGCCGAAACGTAGTTTTGGCTCATGACGCTCAGGAGCCCTGAGCCAGTTTTGAGGTTTATAAACAATGCAAGTTACTGTTGAAACGCTAGAAGGCCTAGAGCGCCGTCTGAATATTACTGTTCCAGCTGCAAACATCGAAGATGCAGTGTCAGCTGAACTACGCAACATCGCGAAAAACCGTCGTTTCGATGGTTTCCGTAAAGGCAAAGTGCCAATGAAGATGGTTGCTAAGATGTACGGCAAAGCAGTACGTCAAGACGTTCTTGGTGAAGTGATGCAACGCCACTTCATCGAAGCGATCGTAAAAGAAAAGATCAACCCAGCTGGCGCACCAACATTTGCTCCAGTGGAAGCGAAAGAAGGCGCAGATCTAGTCTTTACAGCAACTTTCGAAGTTTACCCAGAAGTTGAACTGAAAGGTCTGGAAAACATCACTGTTGAAAAACCAGCTGCAGAAATCACTGAAGCTGATGTGGCTGAAATGCTGGAAACACTGCGTAAGCAACAAGCAACTTGGAAAGAAGTTGACGAAGCTGCAGAAGAAGGCAAACGCGTTTCTATCGACTTCGTTGGTTCAATCGACGGCGTTGAATTCGAAGGCGGTAAAGCTGAAAACTTCCCTCTGGAAATGGGCGCAGGCCGCATGATCCCAGGTTTTGAAGACGGTATCGCGGGTAAAACCAAAGGTATGGAATTCGAAATCGACGTGACTTTCCCAGAAGATTACCACGCTGAAAACCTGAAAGGTAAAGCAGCGAAGTTCGCGATCAAAGTGAACAAAGTTGAAGCACGTGAACTGCCAGAAATGAACGACGAATTCGTTGCTAAATTTGGTGTTGCTGACGGCGGCGTTGACGCACTGAAAGCAGAAGTTCGTAAGAACATGGATCGCGAACTGAAACAAGCGATCAAAGCGCGCATCAAAGAGCAAGCGATTGAAGGTCTAGTCAAAGAGAACGACATCGACGTTCCTTCTGCACTGATTGACCAAGAGATCAACGTACTGCGTCAGCAAGCTGCACAACGTTTCGGCGGTAACATGGAAGCGGCTAGCCAGCTGCCACGTGAACTGTTCGAAGAACAAGCAAAACGCCGCGTTGTTGTCGGCCTTCTGCTGGGTGAAGTGATCAAAGCTGAAGAGCTGAAAGCAGACGAAGAGAAAGTGAAAGCGCTGATCGAAGAGATGGCGACTGCTTACGAAGATCCAACTGAAGTGATTGCTTACTACGAGCAAAACGAGCAAATGATGAACAACATGCGTAACGTTGCTCTTGAAGAGCAAGCGATCGACGCTATCATTGCTAAAGCACAAGTAACTGAGAAAGCGATTAGCTTCAACGAGCTAATGAACCCACAAGTTGCTGCGTAATAAGCAAGTTGTCACGTAGAAAGGTTGACGACACGTCGCCTATTCTGCTAACAATGGTCCGTGTGATACCCATCATCCGGGCCATTTATTTTAGGGACATAAGACTATGAGCTACCAAGAAAAAAATGTAATGTCGCCAATTATTGACGCGCTAGTACCCATGGTGGTGGAACAGACGTCTCGTGGAGAGCGTTCATACGACATTTATTCTCGCTTGTTAAAAGACCGCGTGATTTTCTTAACGGGTCAAGTGGAAGATCACATGGCAAACCTTGTCGTGGCTCAACTGCTTTTCTTAGAATCTGAAAACCCTGATAAAGATATTTTCCTATACATCAACTCTCCGGGCGGTAGCGTGACTGCGGGTATGTCGATTTACGACACCATGCAGTTTATTAAGCCAAACGTGAGCACGCTGTGTATCGGACAAGCTTGTTCAATGGGCGCATTCCTGCTGGCTGGTGGTGCACCAGGTAAGCGTTATGTGCTGCCGAATTCACGTGTGATGATTCACCAGCCTTTGGGTGGTTTCCAAGGCCAGGCTTCAGACATTCAGATCCACGCTCAGGAAATCCTGACCATCAAGAACAAGCTGAACCGCTTGTTGGCAGACCACACCGGTCAGCCACTTGAAGTGATCGAACGTGACACCGACCGTGACAACTTCATGTCGGCGCAACAAGCAGTAGACTATGGTTTGGTTGACGCACTTTTGACCCATCGCGGCGAGTAACAGTTCCGGGAATTGTTTAACGCAATTTGGTTCAAATTGTTATACACTCAAACCATAACGAGTAAAGGCTAAGAGGTTAGCGAATGACAGACAAAAGCAAAGAGGGTGGTAGTAGTAAACTGCTGTACTGCTCTTTCTGTGGCAAAAGCCAGCACGAAGTTCGCAAGCTAATCGCAGGTCCATCTGTTTACATTTGTGACGAATGTGTCGACTTATGTAACGACATTATCCGTGAAGAAATCAAAGATGTGTTGCCGAAGAAAGAATCTTCAGCACTGCCGACTCCTCGTGAGATTCGTGAGCATCTAGATGACTATGTGATTGGCCAAGAACACGCGAAAAAAGTGCTCGCGGTTGCAGTTTATAACCACTACAAGCGTTTACGTAACGGTGATACAACGAGTGAAGGTGTGGAACTGGGTAAGAGTAACATTCTTCTTATCGGTCCAACTGGTAGTGGTAAAACACTGCTGGCGGAAACACTGGCTCGTTTCCTAGACGTACCGTTCACTATGGCGGACGCGACCACACTGACGGAAGCTGGTTACGTGGGTGAAGATGTAGAAAACATCATCCAGAAACTGCTCCAGAAATGTGATTACGACGTTGCTAAAGCTGAACGCGGTATCGTCTACATCGATGAAATCGACAAGATTTCACGTAAAGCTGAAAACCCATCGATTACGCGTGACGTGTCTGGTGAAGGGGTTCAGCAAGCGCTTTTGAAACTGGTTGAAGGCACAGTCGCTTCTGTACCACCTCAAGGTGGTCGTAAGCACCCTCAACAAGAGTTTCTGCAGGTAGATACTTCGAAGATCCTCTTTATCTGTGGCGGTGCATTCGCTGGCCTAGATAAAGTGATTGAACAACGTGTGGCAACGGGAACCGGTATCGGTTTCGGTGCTGAAGTTCGTTCTAAAGATGAAAGTAAATCACTGAGTGAGCTGTTTACTCAAGTGGAACCGGAAGATTTGGTGAAATATGGTTTGATTCCAGAATTCATCGGTCGTCTGCCTGTGACCGCAACATTGACAGAATTGGATCAAGAAGCACTGATTCAAATTCTGTGTGAACCCAAGAACGCATTGACCAAGCAATATGCTGCTCTGTTTGAGTTGGAAAATGTGAATCTGGAGTTCCGCGAAGATGCACTTCGCGCCATTGCCGCTCGTGCAATGAAGCGTAAAACAGGGGCTCGTGGCCTGCGTTCTATTCTTGAGAACGTTTTGCTTGAGACCATGTATGAACTGCCTTCGATGACCGAAGTAGAGAAAGTGGTGATTGACGAATCCGTGATTAACGGTGAGTCTGAGCCGCTGCTGATTTACACCGGAAGCGAAAGTCAGGCCGCTGGCGCTGAGTAAAACAGAACGTTAAAACATCAAAGGAGGTATTTAATACCTCCTTTTTTTTATTCTGTCATTGAATCCAGTTAGTTAGCCCCCATATACTGCGATATATAGAAAAGCGGAAGAGAGATAAATATGAACTTGGAACGTTCCGAGCGTATCGAGATCCCTGTACTACCTCTGCGCGATGTGGTGGTGTATCCACATATGGTAATTCCTCTGTTTGTTGGTCGTGAAAAGTCGATTCAATGCCTAGAAGCAGCGATGGACAACAACAAACAGGTTCTTCTGGTCGCGCAAAAACAGCCGGAAACCGACGAACCGAAAATCACCGATCTATTTGATGTCGGTACAGTTGCAACCATTCTCCAGCTACTGAAACTGCCAGATGGCACTGTGAAAGTGCTTGTGGAAGGTCAGCAGCGCGCGAAAATCACCCAAATCCAAGAGGGTGAGTTCTTCTCGGCAGAAGCTGAGTACATGCTCACCCCAGAACTTGATGACAAAGAGCAAGAAGTGATCGTTCGCAGTGCGATCAATCAGTTCGAAGGCTTCATCAAGCTGAACAAAAAAATTCCACCGGAAGTGCTGACGTCTCTGAACGGCATCGATGAGGCGGCGCGCCTTGCCGATACCATCGCAGCACACATGCCTTTGAAACTCATCGATAAGCAAAAAGTGCTGGAAATTTTGGACGTCTCTGAGCGTTTGGAATTCTTGATGGGTCAAATGGAATCTGAAATCGATCTGCTGCAAGTTGAAAAGCGCATTCGCAACCGCGTGAAAAAGCAGATGGAGAAATCTCAGCGTGAATACTATCTGAATGAGCAAATGAAGGCGATTCAGAAAGAGCTGGGTGAGATGGATGACGCGCCAGATGAATTCGAAGCGCTGAAACAGAAAATCGATGAATCGAAGATGCCAAAAGAGGCACGCGAGAAAACTGAGCAGGAACTGCAAAAGCTGAAAATGATGTCTCCGATGTCAGCCGAAGCGACAGTTGTGCGCAGTTACATTGATTGGATGGTGAGCGTGCCTTGGAACAAACGTTCCAAAGTGAAAAAAGATCTCTCGAAAGCAGAAGAGATTTTGAACGCTGATCACTACGGCCTAGAGCGCGTGAAAGAACGTATTCTGGAATACCTCGCGGTACAAAGCCGCATCAACAAGCTGAAAGGCCCGATCTTGTGCCTTGTTGGGCCTCCAGGTGTGGGTAAAACCTCGCTGGGTCGCTCAATTGCAGCAGCCACGGGGCGTAAATACGTTCGCATGGCGCTGGGTGGTGTTCGTGATGAAGCGGAAATCCGTGGTCACCGTCGTACATACATCGGCTCACTGCCGGGTAAATTGATTCAGAAAATGGCTAAAGTTGGGGTAAAAAACCCACTGTTCCTGTTGGATGAAATCGACAAGATGTCGTCTGATATGCGCGGCGACCCTGCTTCTGCGCTGTTGGAAGTGCTTGACCCGGAACAGAATAACTCGTTTAACGACCACTACCTTGAAGTGGACTACGATTTGTCGGATGTGATGTTTGTTGCGACCTCAAACTCAATGAACATTCCAGGTCCTTTGCTCGACCGTATGGAAGTGATTCGTTTGTCGGGTTACACCGAAGATGAGAAACTGAATATCGCGAAGCGCCACTTGGTGAACAAACAGATCGAACGTAACGGTTTGAAACCTAGCGAAATCGTGATTGAAGATTCAGCGATCATTGGCATCATTCGTTACTACACACGCGAAGCGGGTGTGCGTAGCCTAGAGCGTGAGATTTCTAAGATCTGTCGCAAGGCCGTGAAGAAAATTCTGCTCAATGGTGGCGTGAAAACGGTCACCGTGAATCAAGAGAACTTGAAAGAGTTCCTTGGCGTGCAGCGTTTCGACTTTGGTAAAGCGGATGAATTCAACCGCATCGGTCAGGTCACTGGCTTGGCCTGGACCGAAGTTGGGGGCGATCTGCTGACCATTGAAACGCAGTCAATGCTGGGTAAAGGGAAGCTGACGCAAACCGGTTCGCTGGGCGATGTCATGCAGGAATCGATTCAGGCGGCAATGACCGTGGTACGTTCTCGCGCAGACAAACTGGGTATCAACCCCGATTTCTACGAAAAACGCGATATTCACGTACACGTGCCGGAAGGAGCAACACCAAAAGATGGCCCAAGTGCCGGTACCGCGATGTGTACCGCTTTGGTTTCATGTTTAACGGGGAATCCGGTAAAAGCGGAAGTGGCGATGACCGGCGAAATTACCCTGCGTGGTGAAGTCTTGCCTATTGGTGGTCTGAAAGAAAAACTGTTGGCCGCACACCGTGGTGGCATCAAAACGGTTCTGATTCCGAAAGACAATGAACGTGATCTGGAAGAGATTCCGGACAATGTCATCGCTGATCTGAAGGTGATCCCAGTACGCTGGATCGACGAAGTGTTGAAGGTTGCACTTGAAAATGACCCGACTGGTGTCGAGTTTGACGCTAAAAAATAGTGATGTGCAGCAAAAATAAGTAAAAGTTTACGCTGATAGGCTGAAAAAGGCTTGTCAGCGTTTTTTTTGGGCGCTAACGTTACTCACTAGGCCTCCAGCCCAGTTGTAACAAGGCTTTAGGCCAGTTTTTAACATTAATGGAACGAAATAGGCGCCGAATAAAATAATAATTGGTGACCGAAGGGGAATTCACAGTGAATAAAACACAATTAGTAGAACAAATCGCAGCGAACGCTGACATCTCTAAAGCTTCAGCTGGCCGTGCACTTGATGCATTCATTGAAGCCGTAAGCGACACGCTTCAATCTGGCGATCAGGTGGCTCTTGTTGGCTTTGGTACATTTGCAGTCCGTACTCGCGCTGCTCGCACAGGTCGTAACCCGAAGACTGGTGAAGAAATCCAAATCGCAGAAGCTAAAGTTCCTGCGTTCAAAGCAGGCAAAGCACTTAAAGACGCTTGCAACTAATTAGAATTATGGTTTTGCCGCTTTGAGGCAAAATTAATTCGAACCTTTTGAAATTATGCGCATCATACTGATGCGCATTTCTTTTTCTGATATTATCGCGCTATTCAATTTTGGCTGAAGTGTGTCACTTCAAACCCGGAGAGCAGTAAAACTATGATGGATCGATTACGCGAAGGCGTGAACAGCATCGCGGTAAAAATTATCCTAGGACTAATCATCCTTTCTTTTATCTTCGCAGGGGTAGGTAACTACCTGATCAGCGGCAGCAATAACGCAGCAGCCAAAGTCGGCGGCACAGAAATTGGCCGTGGTGAATTCGAACAAGCCTACCAGAACGAACGCAATCGCATGCAATCGCAACTGGGCGATTACTTCTCTAATTTATTGGCAGATCCTGAATACGTCGCATCTTTCCGTAAATCTGTACTGGATCGCATGATCAACGATTTGCTACTGGACCAACACGCGCAAGCGCTGGGTCTACGTGTGAGCGATACCCAAATTCGCCAAATGATTCTGGATATGCCGCAGTTCCAAACCGATGGCAAATTTGATCAAGAGATCTATCAATCTGCATTACGCCGTGCTGGCTTCTCACCTGACTCGTTCGCTGAATACATGCGTCGTGACCTCGTGCGTAACCAGCTTCTGTCTGCATTGCAAGGCAGCGAATTTACACTGAAAGGTGAAGTGGAAGCGCAAGGTGAATTGATCACACAAACGCGTGACATTCGCACCATCACGCTGTCACCGGCAGAGTTTGCAAAAAGTATTGAACTGAGCGATGACGAAATCGAGCAGTACTACAAACAAAATTCTGAACGTTACACGCGTCCAGAACAGGTCAAACTGTCTTACATCGAATTGTCGGCTGAACAGCTGAAGAACGCGATCACCATTAGTGATGAGCAAGCCAAGCAGTACTACGAAAGCCACATGGACAAGTACTCATCAGCAGAGCAACGTCAAGTGAGCCACATCCTGATTCAGGGTGATGATGAGAAAGCCGCGCAAGCCATTCTTGATGAGTTGAATGCAGGTGCAGACTTCGCAACACTCGCGAAAGAAAAATCGCAAGACATCGGCAGTGCAGAAGAGGGCGGCTCATTAGGTTGGATTGAGCATGACACCATGGATCCTGCGTTTGAAAGCGCAGCGTTTGCACTCAAGAAAGCGGGTGACGTGAGTGGTTTGGTCAAATCAGATTTCGGGTACCACATCATCAAACTAGACGATGTGAAAGCGCCCGTTGCGAAGCCGTATGCAGAGGTTGCAGCAGACATCAAATCTGAGCTAAAAGACCAACAGGCGATCGACAAGTTCTATGAGCTACAGACCGAACTAGAAAAAGTGGCGTTTGAATCTCCAGATTCGCTGGACGATGCAGCCAAAGCGATTTCTGCGCATATCGTCAGCACGGACTTCGTCTCTGAACAGCAGCTACCGAAAGCGCTTAACAACGCAGATGTATTGAAAGCGATTCAGTCACCAGAAGTGAAAGAAGACGGCCTTAACTCCGAAGCCATTGAAGTGGCGCCTGAACACGTGGTTGTGGTTCGTGTTGAAGAGTCTCGTCCTGAAATGGTATTGCCACTGAACGAAGTGAAAGACCAAGTGGTTGCGCAGCTGTCGAAATTGAAAGGTGAACAACAAGCTTTGGCGTTGGCAAATCAATTGGTGGATGGTCTGAAAAAAGGTGATCTGTCATTACTTGAACAACATCAACTGGCGTTCGGTGAACTGAACATGATCGACCGCAGTTCTCCACTGGCTGGTACGGTGTATGCGATGGCTAAACCTGCTGATGGTGCCGTGACTTACGCGCAGGCGAAAGACTTTGATGGCAACATCGTGGTGGTTGAGTTGGATAAAGTGGAAGCGAAAGTGAATCCACAATACAACGAGCAGATTGGTGCGCAATTGGCACGAATGGGCGTTCAACAAGATCTGGCGGGTGTGCTCAGCGTATTGCGCCAAAATGCGGATATCAAATATTACGCTGTGAGCCAGTAATTGCTCTGAGTGTAATTGATATGTTTGACAAAATGGGCTGCGTTTGCAGCCCATTTCATTTCTGTTTAAACCCTCTGTGCTGAATGAAAGCGCTTGCTCTATCATCGCTGCTCTGATGATTTGCAAGGAGCACATGAGATGAAGTTCAACACATATTGGCTGGCCTTTCTGCTGGCGATTTGCTGGCCCGTCACGCATGCGATGGCCGCTGATAGCGCGCAGGTGAGTGATGAAATTGAAATTACGGTCAACATCAACACCGCCCCTGCCGAAGAGTTGGCAACCTTACTCAAAGGCATTGGATTGAAAAAAGCACAGGCCATCGTCGAGTACCGTGAAGCGAATGGCGCTTTTCAATCCAAACAGGAATTGACTCAGGTAAAAGGTATCGGCCCTTCGATAGTGGCCAAAAATGACGACCGCATTCTGTTATAAGTTGCCGTTATCACCGTCAAAAACTCAGGTCTTCGATCTGAGTTTTTCTTACGTAGTTTTTGCTTAAAAATGCGTCCTTTTTTACATCCATCCTAGCGCCTGACCTCGAATCCCTTTATAATTTGCCGCCGGTAAATCGCAGACAACGTCAGTCGCGAACAAAAATAAAGTGGAGTAAAACATGTCCTCTCATACACCGGTGATTACCGTTGATGGACCAAGCGGAGCGGGTAAAGGCACACTTTGCATGCTGTTGGCTAACAAACTCGGTTTTCATCTTTTAGATTCTGGAGCCATCTACCGTGTGCTTGCGCTTGCTGCAATTCATCATGGTGTCGACACCGAATCCGAAGACGCACTTGTGCCGCTAGCGACGCATCTGGATGTTCAGTTCATCGCTGAGGGTGACTTGGTGAAAGTCATTCTGGAAGGCGAAGATGTCTCGAAAGAGCTGCGCAAAGAAGAAACCGGCATGGCTGCGTCGAAAGTGGCTGCTCTACCCCGTGTTCGTGAAGCGCTGCTGCGCAGACAACGCGCATTTGCCGACGGCAAAGGCTTGGTTGCCGATGGCCGTGATATGGGAACCGTGGTCTTCCCTCAGGCTGAAGCCAAAATTTTCCTCGATGCAAGTGCGGAGGAACGCGCCCGTCGTCGTTTCAAGCAGTTGCAACTCAAGGGGCTTGATGTTAAATTTGACGCCCTTTTGAGCGAAATCCAAGAGCGTGACGATCGCGATCGTAACCGCCCAGTGGCGCCACTACGCCCTGCTGAGGATGCGCTGTTGCTGGATTCCACTGAAATGTCTATCGACGAAGTGGTGGTAAAAGCACTACAATATATCGAATCGAAGCTGGCGGAATAAACCACGTCAGTTAAGAGCGTCGGTCGCAAGGAAGATGACTGGCGAATTTAATAACCCCATGTGGTAGGACACCCGTGGACGTTTACTTATTGAAGATTAATTAAATGACTGAATCTTTTGCTCAACTCTTTGAAGAGTTTCTAAACGAGACTGAATTCCAACAAGGTACTATCGTTAAAGGTACTGTAGTAGCGATCGAGAACGGTTACGTTCTTGTTGATGCTGGTCTTAAGTCTGAGTCTGCTATCCCTGCTGAACAGTTCAAGAACGCTGCTGGCGAACTTGAAGTTGAAGTTGGTTCAGAAGTTGACGTAGCTCTAGACGCTGTAGAAGACGGTTTCGGTGAAACTCAACTTTCTCGTGAGAAAGCGAAACGTCACGAAGCTTGGATCGTTCTTGAGAAAGCTTACGAAGAAGCTGAGACTGTTGTTGGTATCATCAACGGTAAAGTTAAAGGCGGTTTCACTGTTGAACTGAACGGCATCCGTGCGTTCCTACCTGGTTCACTGGTTGACGTACGTCCTATCCGTGACACAGCTCACCTAGAAAACAAAGAGCTAGAGTTCAAAGTAATCAAGCTAGACCAGAAACGTAACAACGTTGTTGTTTCTCGTCGTGCTGTTATCGAATCAGAAAGCAGCGTTGAGCGTGACGAACTTCTTGAGACTCTACAAGAAGGTACTGAAGTTAAAGGTATCGTTAAGAACCTTACTGACTACGGTGCATTCGTTGATCTTGGCGGTGTTGACGGTCTTCTGCACATCACTGATATGGCGTGGAAACGTGTTAAACACCCATCTGAGATCGTGAACGTTGGTGACGAGATCCTAGTTAAAGTTCTTAAGTTCGACCGTGACCGCACTCGCGTATCACTAGGTCTGAAACAGCTTGGCGAAGATCCATGGGTAGCAATCGCTAAACGTTACCCAGAAGGTCACAAACTGACTGGTCGTGTAACTAACCTGACTGATTACGGCTGCTTCGTTGAAATCGAAGAAGGCGTTGAAGGTCTGGTACACGTTTCAGAAATGGATTGGACTAACAAGAACATCCACCCATCTAAAGTTGTTAATGTTGGCGACGAAGTTGAGGTTATGGTTCTTGATATCGACGAAGAACGTCGTCGTATCTCTCTAGGCCTGAAACAGTGTAAAGCTAACCCATGGCAGTCATTCGCTGAAGCGCAAGCTAAAGGCGACAAAGTTACTGGTAAGATCAAGTCAATCACTGACTTCGGTATCTTCATCGGTCTAGAAGGCGGCATCGATGGTCTTGTTCACCTGTCTGACATCTCTTGGAACGTTCCAGGCGAAGAAGCTGTACGTGAGTACAAAAAAGGCGACGAGATCTCTGCAGTAGTTCTAGCAGTAGACGCAGAGCGTGAGCGTATTTCTCTAGGCGTTAAGCAAATGGAAAATGACCCATTCAATGCTTACGTTGCAGACAACAAGAAAGGCGTTCTAGTAAACGGTACTGTAACTGCAGTTGACGCGAAAGGCGCAACTATCGAGCTAGAAGATGGCGTTGAAGGTTACATCCGCGCTTCTGAAGTTTCTCGTGACCGCGTAGAAGACGCTTCTCTAATCCTGAGCGTTGGCGACAAAGTTGAAGCGAAATTTACTGGCGTTGACCGTAAAAACCGCGTAATCAACCTGTCTATCAAAGCGAAAGACGAAGCTGAAGAGCAAGAAGCAATGGCATCTATCAACAAACAAGATGACGCTGCATTCGGTAACGCAATGGCAGACGCTTTCAAAGCTGCTAAAGGCGAATAATTCCGTATCGCTAATTAAAAAGGAGCCGTGAGGCTCCTTTTTTTATGTTTCATTCAACACCTCTCTTATCTTTCCTCTGACTTGTAATTTCGAACTGCCAAGTAAAATAAATCTTGTAAGCAAAAAAAAAGATTTAGCTAAGCCGTAGAAATTTTCTACAATATTAAGCAAGTGTTTGTTGGAATTGATATTACTGACTATAATCAGGATAAAAACTCGATGAGGGAAACTATGACTAAGTCTGAATTGATTGAAAGACTCTGTGCTGAGCAAACACATTTGTCTGCAAAAGAGATCGAAGACGCGGTAAAAGATATTCTTGAGCACATGGCAAACACCCTAGAGGCAGGAGACCGTATCGAAATTCGTGGATTCGGCAGTTTTTCCCTGCACTATCGTGAGCCAAGAGTCGGGCGCAACCCGAAAACTGGTGAGAAAGTAGAGTTGGAAGGTAAATTCGTTCCACACTTCAAACCAGGCAAAGAACTCCGTGAACGTGTAAACGAAAATATCTGATTTACGTAAAGATTCTTGGATAAAGCGGCATGCTGATTTAGCGTGCCGCTTTTTTGCGGGTGTGTGCTCGATAGCCATGGTTTGTCGGGCGGTTTTCCTGCATAATCAGGTAGCCAATTCGTGAATAGGTAATAGATTATGAAAATAATAAAAATCGTGGTGTTACTTGCTCTCTTTCTGATCGCGTTGGCGTTAGGATCTCAAAATCAGGAGATCGTGACGTTCAATTATCTGTTGGCGCAGGGTGAATTCCATCTGTCAACGCTGCTCGGATCGGTCTTTGTGATCGGCTTTCTGATCGCTTGGATCATTTTTGGTAGTATGCACCTAAAATCCAAACTTGAGATTCGCAAGCTGAACCGAAAACTGAAAAAACAAACGTCGTCTCACGATGTGTCAGAGCAAAAAGCGAATATCGGGTAAGGTCGTTTTTAGATGTTAGAAATTCTCTTCTTGTTATTGCCAATCGCCGCCGCTTACGGGTGGTATATGGGTAATCGTAGTGCCCAGCAAGACAAGCAGAAACATTCCCATCAGATCTCCCGTCAGTACGTGACGGGGTTGAACTTGCTTTTGTCTGATCAATCAGACAAAGCGGTTGATCACTTCATTGAACTATTGCAAGTGGATAACGAGACCATCGATACCCACTTGGCATTGGGCAACCTGTTTCGCTCTCGCGGCGAGGTTGACCGCGCAATTCGTATCCACCAAAACCTGATCTCTCGTTCGGGTTTAACCATCGAACAGAAAAACTTAGCGCTGCAACAGTTGGCGAAAGACTACATGGTCTCCGGTTTCCTCGATCGCGCTGAACGCATTTTCGAACAATTGGTCGATGAACCTGAGCACCGCGAATCGGCTCTGCAACAATTGACTGCAATTTATCAGCAAACTCGTGAGTGGCATAAAGCCATTGATTGCGCCCATGCATTGGTCAAAATGGGCCGTAAACGCATGAAAGCGAGCATTGCCCACTTCTGGTGTGAATTGGCGATGCAAGAAAAAGCCGACGGCCACGATAACAAAGCGATCCAACTTTTTAAGAAGGCACTTCAGGAAGACCCGAAGTGCGTTCGTGCCAGCATTTCATTGGGTAAGTTGTACCTAGAAAGCGAAGACTACAAAAAAACGATTCAATACATGGAAATGGTATTGGATCAAGACATCGACTTTATCGGCGAAGTGCTGCCAACGTTGGCGGAGTGTTACCACCATCTTGGACAAGAGCAGGAGTTGGTGCAGTTTCTTCGCCAATGTATCTCCGATAAAGCTGGTGTATCGGCTGAGCTGATGCTGGCTCAATTGGTGGCACAGCATGAAGGGGTGGCATCGGCGCAAGAATTACTGACTCGCCAGTTGGTGAAGAACCCGACCATGAAAGGCTTCTATCGCCTGATTGACTACCATATTGCTGAAGCGGAAGAGGGACGGGCAAAGGCCAGTTTGTCGACGCTGCAAAAGCTCGTGGGTGAGCAGTTGAAAGCAAAACCACACTATCGTTGTCGTCGATGTGGGTTTTCCACCCATTCCCTGTATTGGCATTGTCCATCTTGTAAAGGATGGGGCTCGATCAAACCGATTCGTGGTTTGGACGGAGAATAATCAAAGAATTGGCTAACCGCCGGTTTGATAAGACATGCAGCTGTAGAGGCTGCATTTTTTTAGGCTCAACGCGTATCTTAGGAGTAGAAATGAACGACCAAAAAGTGATCGTGGCACTGGATTATGACAATCAAGCGGATGCGCTGGCATTTGTCGATAAAATCGATCCTGCAAGCTGTCGATTGAAAGTGGGCAAAGAGATGTTTACCTTGTTTGGTCCAGAGTTTGTACGCGAGCTGCACAAACGCGGGTTTTCCGTTTTTCTTGACCTCAAGTTCCACGACATTCCGAACACCTGTTCTAAAGCTGTTCGCGCAGCTGCAGAGCTTGGCGTTTGGATGGTGAACGTGCATGCCAGTGGTGGTGAACGCATGATGGCTGCATCTCGTGAAATCCTTGAGCCTTATGGCAATGATCGCCCGTTACTGATCGGTGTGACGGTGCTGACCAGCATGGAACAGCCTGATCTGGCTGGTATTGGCCTAGATGTAGCGCCGCAACAACAAGTGATGCGACTGGCTACCTTGACCAAAAACTCAGGTTTGGATGGCGTGGTGTGTTCGGCGCAGGAAGCGGCCATGCTCAAACAGTCGCTCGGGCAGGCGTTTAAGCTGGTGACGCCAGGGATTCGTCCTGCTGGTTCTGATGTCGGCGACCAACGCCGCATTATGACGCCGTATGAGGCGATTCAGGCTGGTTCCGACTATTTGGTAATTGGCCGCCCAATCACGCAAGCTGCGGAGCCTGCCAAGGTGCTGGCGGCGATTAACGCATCATTGCTATAACGTTTGGACGTTCCAGACCGTCATAATCAAAAAGGTCAGCACATGCTGACCTTTTTCTATTCGGTTCGGTGAGTAGGAACACCGCTGTGGAATTTGAAATCCTCATCGTCTGACAGGATTAAACTCGCTTCGAGTTGGCCAAAGTAGGCAATGCGTACGCTGATATCACAACCGGCAATTTGCTCCGCTAAGGCCAAATAGTCTTGATAGTGGCGCGCTTCAGAGCGTAATAAGGACACATAAAATTTGGCGATGTCGTCATCAAGATGAGGTGCGAGACGCGCAAAGCGTTCACAAGAACGGGCTTCGATGTAAGCGCCGATGATCAGTTTGTCGATCAAGGTTTGTGGCTCATGAGTTTTCATGTGTGACAGCAAGCCTTTAGCATAACGGCTGGCAGGAATCGATTCATAAGCGATGCCACGGCTGTCCATGATTTCCAACACTTGATAGAAGTGATGCAACTCCTCTTTGATCAACAACACCATCTTGTCGATTAAGTCTTGGCTGTAAGGGGATGCAGACTTCGCCATGATCGCTTTAGAAATCTGGCTTTTGCCTTTCAGCGTTTCAATGGACCCCGTGTTGCGATACGCAAAATCTTCGTAGGGTTTAAACCATTCCAACAGCGAGTGTTGACTCTCTTTATCCACGGCATATTTGCGGATCAGGTACATGGCGGATTGGCCAGCCTTGAGCTCGCACAGTAGGTGATCCAACAGCAACGTTGGTAAGTTGTGTGGCTGGCGTGCTTCTTCGATCCACGCGTCCGGTGTTTCGCAGTGCAAGAACTGGTTAATCGGTTCTAGAAGTTGTTGAATTGCTGGGGTATTCGTCATGATCTTATTAATAAAAAAGGCCGCATTGGCGACCTTTGTTTCAATGAATCGGTACTCTTAGTGCGAGTATATTACCATTTTTTCTTTTCACCAAAGAGCGCTTCCATATCGCTATTACGCTCTTTCTCTTCGATTTGTTGCAGTTCTGCCGCACTTTTGGATTGACGACGTTGCTGTAATTCATCGTACATGCCTTGTAGCTTTTCTCGTGCTTGGTTGGAGTAGGTGTCATTTTTGGTGCTTAACACTTCCAGCCCTTTGCGCAGAAGCTGCACGGCGGTGCCCGGTTGGCCACGCACAATGGCATCATTTGAACGCTTAATGACGTTTTCGATGTTGATGCGAATTTGAATGGTTTCTAAGCGCGCATTTTCTGTGACGTAGGCTTGCGTATCAAAGCGGCCTTTGTTGTGCTCACTGCGAATGGTATCGCGTAGGCGCTTCACCAACTTCAACATCACGATCGCTTGTTTATCACTGCTTGGAACTTTAAACGTGGTGCTTTCATTACCCGGATGGTTGTCTTGCAGGTTTTTGATTTGCGCGGCCATATTTTCGATACGCTGCGCCAACTGCTTGTTCTTCGGATCCAGCTCGTACATGCTTTGTAGCGCGTCCAAAATGCGATTGTTCAGACACACCAAGAGATCTTTACTAAAGGGCATGTGATGCGCATTGCCAATCAGATCTTCAGTGGCATCAATAATCGTCAGGTAACGCGAAGATTCCTGCTTCTTAGCGGTTTCTACTTTGACTTTATACTGGAGCATAATGTTATAACCCAGAATCAAAACCAGCAGAATGGCAATCAGAGCGATAATTAAACCGATATTCATATAATCCGTGTCTACATTTCCCAAGGCCTAATGATGAAGGATACACTATCCTAACTTTTCACTACACCTACTATTTTATAATTTTCATTATTCCTGTTTTACCACCAAAAAACTGCAACAGAATGCTGAGTTTGGGTGCTCGGTGGCAATTTTTTGTTCAATACGCAAAAAGGTGAATACATTCAAAAACAATTTCGGGGTTGTGCTTTGAATTATGTTCTCGACGCGTTATAACTAATAATTATAAACTATAAACACGTGATGTAGCACTCCGTAAGGATACACAGGTCAATTATGAAGTTGCAGCAGCTGAAATACATCGTTGAAGTGGTCAATCACAACTTAAACGTCTCTGCCACCGCTGAAAGTCTTTATACCTCACAACCCGGCATCAGTAAGCAGGTTCGTTTGCTGGAAGATGAACTGGGCATTCAGATATTTGAACGCAGTGGGAAGCACTTAACGCAGGTGACGCAAGCTGGCGAAGACATTGTTCGCATTGCAACTGAGATTTTGTCGCGGGTCGAAAGCATCAAGTCGGTCGCGGGGGAACATACGCATCCTGAAATGGGGATGCTGAATATCTCAACCACGCACACGCAGGCGCGATACGCGCTACCCGAGGTGATCAAAGGTTTCACGGCGCGTTATCCGAAAGTCTCTTTGCACATGCATCAAGGGACGCCGGCTCAGATGTCAGAATCGATTGCCAAAGGATCGGCGAGCTTTGCCATCGCCACTGAAGCGCTGCATCTCTATCACGACGCGATTATGCTGCCGTGTTATCACTGGAACCGAGCCATTGTGGTGCCGAAAGATCACCCCTTAGCAAAGAAAGATCACATCAGTGTTGAAGAGCTGGCGAATTACCCATTGGTGACTTACGTCTTTGGTTTTTCTGGCCGTTCAGAATTGGACGCTGCGTTTCACCAAGTGGGGTTGACGCCGCGCGTGGTCTTTACCGCCACGGACGCTGACGTGATTAAGACGTATGTTCGCATGGGGATTGGGGTCGGCTTGATTGCCAGCATGGCGATGGATGCAATTCAAGACAGCGATCTGGTGGCCATCAATGCCAGTCATATCTTTGGGGCCAGCACAACCAGCATTGGTTTTCGTCGGGGGACATTCCTGCGCACTTATATGTATGATTTCATGGAACGTTTTGCGCCGCACTTAACGCGTCCGGTGGTTGAACGCGCGATCTCGTTGAAATCTAACCATGAAATTGAAGAAATGTTTCGCGATATCGAGTTGCCGGTGCGCTGATTTGTCGCATTGATCTTCCTCGTGTTGGCTCTACAATAGCGTCTTCAACTCGGGGGCCGCATGCGCGAACTTTTTCTACATCTGGATCACTTTCTGACTCACACGCAGCCGTTGTGGCGGTTTGAGTCGTTTCATGCAAGCGCGCAAGCCTGTGCGCCTTGGGCTCAGGCCTATCCTTTACTTGAGCAGTGGCTGCATGGTTTAGACGAGCCAACGATCGAGCAGCTAAAAAACTCTCCATCTGAGTTGTTAGCGAGTCTGTCGCCTTTGGTCGACGGTTTGGCAGAAACGTGGCAGCGTATTCAATTACCGCCAGCCCCTTTGATGGATTGCCAGACGAGCGCGATTGAAAGCGGGATCCCGGGGCGAAAGTTGGAGCAGATTCGCCGACTCGGTGGTGCGGTCGTGAGCTTGCATCGCGGGCAGGCGTGGTTGGAGTGGTGCTCGGGCAAAGGTTATTTAGGGCGCGTGTTGGCGAGTAAAACCAGGCAACACGTCACCAGTTTTGAATATCAAACCGAGCTATGTGAACGAGGGCAGCAAGACGCCGACGCGTTGCATTTACCGATGCGCTTTGTGCAGGGAGATGCGTTTGATGAACAAAGCCGAGCGTGTTTTTCTGCGCAGCAGCATGCAGTAGCACTGCATGCGTGCGGCGACTTGCATGTGCGTTTGATGCAGTACGCGACCGATGCGTCATTGCAAGCGATCAGCTTTTCTCCCTGCTGTTACCATCTCACCCAGTCGTCGCACTATCAATGCTTATCGCAGCTCGCGCAAACGTCTTCTCTGTCGTTGACTCGCCAAGAGTTGAGAATTCCATTACAAGAAACGGTCACGGGCGGTGAGCGTGTGCGGCGGCACCGATTTGAAGAGATGAGCTATCGGCTCGGCTTTGATGCATTGCTGAAAGCGGAATTGGGCATTACCGCCTATCAACCCGTGCCAAGTATTAAAAAATCGCAATTGAGTGATGGATTTACAGCATTCTGCCATTGGGCTGCGCAACACAAAGGAATCGCGTTGCCGACGGTCGATTTTGCCCATTATCAATACCAAGGCGAGCAACGTTTTTGGGAAATGGAGCGACTCAGCTTAGTGCAATTGGGGTTTCTGCGTCTGATCGAAATGTGGCTGGTATTGGATAAAGCCATGTATTTGCAAGAGCGGGGCTATCAGGTTGAAGTGTCGGAGTTTTGTGAACGAGCAGTGACGCCAAGAAATATACTCATCCACGCTTGGCAGGCATGATAACCGGGCATTCGCCCGGCTATTGCACGCGGTCTGATTTAGTTGAACATCGCGATGGCTTCGGCCGGATCGACATACGCCAAATTGAAATTCTCGGCGACTTCTTTACATGTTACTTTGCCGTGAATGACATTCAGTCCTTTCATAAAGCCGGGATCGGATGTTAACGCGGCTTGATAACCTTTATTTGCCAATTTAACAATGTAAGGCAAGGTCGCGTTGTTGAGTGCAAAGGTTGAAGTTCGAGCCACCGCGCCGGGCATATTGGCAACACAGTAATGCACCACATCGTCGACGATATATGTCGGGTCGGCATGTGTGGTGGCGTGCGAGGTTTCAAAACAGCCTCCTTGGTCAATCGCCACATCCACGACTGCAGAACCGGGTTTCATGCGACAAATGTGCGCTTTGGTGACCAATTTCGGCGCAGCCGCGCCTGGGATTAATACGGCGCCAATCACTAAATCGGCATCCAACACGTAGTGTTCAATCGCATCTTCGGTGGAATACACCACGTTGGCACGACCTTGGAATTCTTCATCCAGTCTGCGCAGCGTATCAATGTTACGATCAAGAATGGTGACATCGGCACGTAAGCCAATCGCCATGCGAGCGGCATTGGCTCCCACCATGCCACCACCGATGATCGCCACTTTTGCTGGTGCGACACCGGGAACGCCACCGAGTAATAAGCCACTGCCACCATGCGATTTTTCCAGTGTTAGGGCGCCGGCTTGAATCGACATTCGGCCCGCGACTTCAGACATTGGTGCTAATAGTGGCAAGCGACCCATATTATCTGTTACAGTCTCATAGGCTATGCAGACAGCTTTGCTCTTGATTAGCTCTTCAGTTTGTGGAAAATCTGGAGCGAGGTGTAAATACGTAAATAAAATTTGCCCCTCTCGGAGCATAGCTCGTTCGACAGCTTGAGGTTCCTTAACCTTTACAATCATGTCTGCTTTCGCAAATACGTCTGCAGCAGTAGGAAGAATGGATGCGCCTACAGCGATGTAATCATCGTCTGAAAAGCCGATGCCGGCACCGGCATTTGTTTCAACAAAGACTTGGTGCCCATGTGAGGCAAGCTCTCTCACGCTTGCTGGAATCATACCCACACGGTATTCGTGGTTTTTGATTTCCTTTGGTACGCCAATGATCATCCTGACTCCTTATGTTTGTGTGGTTGTATTGACTATTGTAGGGTTTTTGTATCGAATTTATGGCTAGTATAGTTAGTGTAATAAGTAATTTGATACTGAATATTAAAAAGTTGTAGTATATTTTTTTGCAAGGAAGTAATAAGGTGGAATAAAAAATGGCAGACAACTATAAAAGGCCGTCCAAGGATTTAGACCGTATCGACCGCAACATTTTGAATGAGTTGCAGAAAGACGGTCGTATTTCGAACGTAGAATTGTCTAAGCGTGTGGGACTCTCTCCAACCCCATGTTTGGAACGTGTTCGTCGATTAGAACGTCAGGGTTATATCACGGGGTATACCGCGTTGTTGAACCCGCAATATCTTGACGCTTCGCTTTTGGTGTTTGTGGAAATCACGCTTAACCGTGGTGCTCCTGATGTGTTTGAACAGTTTAATACCGCGGTTCAGAAACTGGATGATATCCAAGAATGTCATCTGGTATCAGGTGATTTCGACTATCTTCTCAAAACTCGCGTATCCGACATGGGTGCCTATCGTAAACTACTCGGTGATACATTACTGCGCCTGCCAGGCGTGAATGACACTCGAACTTACGTGGTAATGGAAGAAGTGAAGCAGACCAACCAGCTAGTGATCAAAACACGTTAATTAGAATCTGTCAGAATAGTGGTACTTCTTTCCACATTCTGACTTTCGCTAATTGGGTTTTTGACCTTGATATGGTTAAATCTTCGAACAAACCGAGCGGCTTTTGCCGCTCGGACTGTTTTCACCCCACCAATGTGCGTATAGTGTGAGTCACATTGGCCATAATCATAATCAAGTTGGTTTATGTTCAAAGAGAACAACAATAAAGTCGAAACCATTATCAAAACGAGTGAAGAGCCTCAGTCTCCTCGTTTGAATGGTGCTCAACGTCTCCGTGAGTGCGGTCTTATTCTGGCTGTGCTTGCATCCATTCTACTGGCAGTCGCTTTACTCACCTTCAATCCCGCCGATCCGTCTTGGTCGCAAACGGCTTGGGGATCTGATATTCAAAATGCAGGCGGTATTGTTGGCGCTTGGGTGGCCGACACGCTGTTTTTTGTGTTTGGGTCGCTGGCTTATCCTTTGCCGATCATCTTGACCGCAACTGCGTGGATCCTGCTGCGTCATCGTGATGAAGATGAGTCGATTGACCTCATGTTGTGGGGGACTCGTCTACTGGGTTTGGTGGTACTGCTGCTAACAAGCTGCGGTTTAGCCGACATCAACTTCGATGATATTTGGTACTTTTCATCCGGTGGTGTGGTTGGGGATGTCCTCACTAGCTTGGCTTTGCCGACGCTGAACGTCTTGGGAACCACCTTAGTGCTGCTGTTTTTGTGGGGCGCTGGTTTCACGCTGTTGACGGGGATCTCTTGGCTGAGCATGGTGGAGCGCCTCGGTGAAAACAGTATCCGTGGCTTCCATTGGCTGATCAATCGCCTGCGTGGTGAAAAAGAGGAAGTTGTCGCGCCGCAATTGGTGACCCCTGTGGTTGCTGAGCCGAAGGTTTCGCAAGAGAGTGAGCCGGTGCTGAACTCGTCGGTTGATATGGAACCGATTGCGCCTCAACCTGCGTTTGAGGCCGCTATTGAGCCTGAAGAGCGTCGCTTTAACATTCACATCCCAGAGCGCCAAGAGCCGATTCACACGACGCCACCACAGGTTGAGCCAGAGCCAGTGGTCAACACCGCACCCCTGTACACTTACACGGAAGAAGATGACGATGACCTTGAGCATTCGAGAAGTCGCCAGCTTGGTGCAACCATTGAAGAGTTAGAAATGGTCGCGCGAGAAGAAGATGACTTCGCTGATGCGCTACCATGGGAAGAATCGCCACAAGTACCGCAAACACCGGTGTTTGAACCTGAACCATCGATTTCCGAACCTCTGCCACCGCGAGTGGATCCAGTGGTGTTGACACAGACCATTGATGACGTGGAAGACGATCACTCACACATTGAGCCGACGATTTCCAATTTCGACATTCTGGATGAGGAAGAAGAGCCTGCCTTGAATGTGCCTGCGGCGGTGAGTGAGGCGATAGACGATGCGCCACACTATTCTGTTGAACCTGTCGATGACGCAGACGAAGATGATGAGGGTGACAGCGATCAGGATGTGGCTGCATTCCAGAATTTGGTGTCGGAAGCGCAAGCGAATATGGCTGCGAAACAGAACCCGTTCTTGGTGCAGCAAAATGTGAACCTGCCCAAACCGGCAGAGCCGATGCCCACACTGGAGCTGCTGTACCATCCTGAAAAACGTGAAAACTTCATTGACCGTGATGCGTTAGAGCAGATCGCTCGTTTGGTTGAATCTAAATTGGCCGATTACAAGATTCAGGCACAGGTGGTGGATATCTTCCCTGGGCCTGTCATTACGCGTTTTGAACTTGATTTGGCGCCGGGCGTTAAAGTGAGCCGTATTTCTAGCTTGTCGATGGACTTGGCGCGTTCTCTGTCTGCGATGGCCGTGCGTGTGGTTGAAGTGATTCCGGGTAAACCTTATGTGGGCCTGGAACTGCCAAACATGAGTCGCCAGACGGTTTACTTGTCTGATGTCATCAGCAGCACGCAGTTTAAAGAATCGAAATCACCGACCACCGTGGTGTTGGGGCAGGACATTGCGGGCGACGCCGTGGTGGCTGATTTGTCGAAAATGCCGCACGTGTTGGTGGCGGGTACTACGGGTTCAGGTAAATCCGTGGGCGTGAACGTGATGATTCTGAGTATGTTGTACAAGTCGACGCCGGAAGATGTTCGATTCATCATGATTGACCCGAAAATGTTGGAGCTTTCGGTATACGAAGGCATTCCTCACTTATTGTCTGAAGTCGTGACGGACATGAAAGATGCCTCGAATGCCCTGCGTTGGTGTGTGGGCGAGATGGAACGTCGCTACAAATTGATGTCCGTCTTGGGTGTACGGAATATCAAAGGCTTCAACGACAAGCTAAAAATGGCCGCAGAAGCTGGGCACCCCATTCATGACCCATTGTGGCAAGAAGGGGACAGTATGGATCCTGAACCACCGCTGTTGGAAAAACTGCCTTATATCGTGGTGGTGGTCGATGAATTCGCTGACCTGATGATGGTGGTCGGTAAGAAAGTCGAAGAGCTGATTGCGCGTTTGGCGCAAAAAGCGCGTGCTGCGGGGATTCACCTGATTCTGGCGACACAACGCCCATCCGTTGATGTGATTACCGGCCTGATCAAGGCGAACATTCCAACGCGTGTCGCGTTTACGGTGTCAACCAAAACGGATTCACGCACCATCCTTGACCAAGGCGGCGCTGAATCGCTGCTGGGCATGGGGGATATGTTGTATCTGCCACCGGGCTCCAGTCATACCATTCGCGTTCACGGTGCATTTGCATCCGATGATGACGTGCATGCGGTGGTGAACAACTGGAAAGCGCGCGGTAAACCGAATTACATCACAGAAATCACCAACGGTGATCAAGGCCCAGATGCTTTGTTGCCGGGAGAGAAGATGGAAAGTGATGAAGAGATGGATCCACTGTTTGACCAAGTGGTGGAGCATGTGGTTGAAAGCCGCCGTGGTTCGGTTTCTGGTGTCCAACGCCGCTTTAAGATTGGTTATAACCGTGCCGCTCGCATTGTGGAGCAGCTCGAAGCTCAGGGCATTGTCAGCGCCCCTGGACACAACGGTAACCGTGAGGTGCTCGCGCCCGCTCCGGTAAGAGATTAATCTGACATCCAAAGAAAAGGCGCCATCAGGCGCCTTTTTTCTAACCGTTGTACTGTCCTAAATAAGGTTTGTACCGGCCTCAATCAAGTTGACACGTTGAGGTCGGGTGATGGAATGCTCGAGACTTATGCACGTTTCGCATGAACAAACTGCGCAATCACAATGACTGCCAGAGCAATCAAGTTGGCGGCAAAAATCACCACCAACCATTGGGGCATGGACAAATTCAAAAACTGCCACACCACTTTACTGCAATCACCATACGCTTCAAACATCCAAGGGAACCACTGGTTCAATGGCGCCCAACTGGGAAGCATGACAAACAGGTCACACGTTGCAAATGGAGACGGATGAAATTGGTACTCGACATGCTGCATTGCCAGCGTTAAGCCTTTATAAGCGCTGCCAGCCCATGCGGCCAGTCCAAGCCAACGAAACAGTGGGTTGTGTGGCGCAATCAAGCCCAGTACGGCGGCTCCGCCGATGCCCAGCATCGCAATGCGTTCATAGATACACATGACGCAGGGCGCCAGCATCATGACGTGCTGAAAGAACAAGGCACAGGCTTCAAAGAACACCACGAAAGCCAGAAGCAAGGCCCAAGAAAGACGAGATCGAGAAAAAGAGTTAAGGCCGGATAGAAAGTTCACGTAACAATCCTTAGTGGTTCAACATAAAAAAAGCTCTGATAACTCAGAGCTTTTTATCTCGGAAAAGTTTCCGGTTCAACACATTTTTAGTGACCGCCAGACACGACCGTTCCCATCGCGGGTACACTGTGGTGTGTGATCCACCCCATGTCGTAGAAATAGCTGGTCATTGGGTCAACAAAAAATACGATGCCCGCCAAGCCAACCAGTGTCAGAACCACGGTGTATGGCAGAGCCATCACAACCATGCGACCGTATGACAAACGAATCAGTGGCGCCAGCGCCGACGTCAGCAGGAATAAGAAGGCCGCTTGACCGTTCGGTGTCGCGACCGAAGGAAGGTTGGTGCCGGTGTTAATCGCCACGGCCAGTAGGTCGAACTGATCGCGTGTGATGATGCCTTCCATCATGGCCGTTTTGACTTCGTTGATGTAAACGGTGCCGACAAAGACGTTATCCGAAACCATCGACAGCACGCCATTGGCAATGTAGAACAAGGCAAGCTGCGTTTCGCTATCTTCAATGTGCAATACCGCATCAATGATGGGCTTAAACAGCTCTTGGTCGATGATCACCGCAACAATCGAGAAAAAGACGGCCAGTAGGGCTGTAAACGGTAGCGCTTCTTCAAACGCTTTGCCCATTGAATGCTCTTCAATCACCCCGGTAAAGGCGGTCGCAAGAATAATGACCGACAAACCAATCAGACCAACAGCGGCCAAATGCATCGCCAAGCCGACAATCAACCAGACCGCGATGGCGCCTTGAATCCACAGCTTTGCAACGTCTTGGTTGGTTCGGGTTTTGCGTTCTTCGGTATCAAAGTCGATCAGAATCTGACGTACGTTGGCTGGCAGACGAGCGCCATAACCGAAGACTTTAAACTTCTCGACCAACACACAGGTGACGATACCGCACAGGAATACGGGCAGGGTCACCGGCGCCATGCGGATCAAGAATTCACCAAAGAACCAGCCTGCTTGGTCTGCAATGATCAGGTTTTGTGGTTCACCCACCATGGTGGTCACCCCACCAAGTGCTGTCCCCACACCGGCATGCATTAACAGTGAGCGCAAGAAGGCGCGGTAGTTCTCTAAGTCATCACGTGTGAGTTCAGGAATATGCTCATCCTGCGTGTGGTCGTGCGCAGAGTGAAACGACTGTCCTGAGGCAACTTTGTGGTAAATCGAGTAAAAGCCAACTGCAACGCTAATGATGACCGCGATGACCGTCAATGCATCCAAAAAAGCGGAAAGAAAGGCTGCTGCGACACAAAACGCTACGGAAAGCAGCGCTTTTGAGCGGATGCCAAGTAAAATTTTGGTAAAAATAAATAGCAGCAGATGCTTCATGAAGTAGATGCCTGCCACCATAAAAACCAGCAGTAATAACACTTCAATGTTGGCGACTAATTCATGCTTAACTTGCGCAGGACTAGTCATTCCAATTGCGATTGCTTCAATTGCTAATAAACCACCAGGTTGTAGCGGGTAACATTTTAATGCCATAGCCAACGTGAAAATAAATTCAACGACTAATAGCCATCCAGCGACAAACGGATTAATAAAAAAGAACACAATCGGGTTGATAATAAGGAAGGCAATAATGGCAACTTTGTACCAATCTGGCGCTTTACCTAAGAAGTTTTTGATAAATGCGCTTCCTAGCGACATCGGCATGGTGATTACTCTTACTTTAGTTATTAATAGACTAAGTTATGTGCCCGTTTTGGATCTAATTCAAGAAATTAGACGGACGTCTATACAAAAATCTTTTCCAACAATGACTTAGAAAATCAACAAGTGGATGTTATCCGACCGATTTACTGAGTCACTCCCTGAGAAAAACAAGCACTCCGTGCTTTGACCGCAACAATACAGTGAGACGTGATTTAGTCAATAACGAAGCATCAATTGACAAACCACTCACCGGTTTTTCGTGAAGAAACGCGATCAAAGTGGCGCCAGCATACCATAAAACTTATAAAAAATTCATTTGGAAGGTGATAGGGAATGACATTGTCAGTAAAGGAAAGTTTAACGATGAAAAATATGACTTTCTGGTAAGTTAAGTTTGAAATTTATCAAAATAATAATGTGAGCAATCTCTCTTTATCTTGGGTTTTATTATGGCTGGAATATTTATTTTGAAATACTTTGAAACATATTGAAACGTTTATTTCACAATAAAACAGCCTTAATACAAAGAAATAAATTTCATATAGAGCTAAAACTCTAATTGAGTGGTTGTTACCAGTTTACCAATGGTTTGTTTCCGCTGAATGAAAACTAGTGGTATGATGAGTACCATTCGACCCAAAAAAATAGAAAACTGGAAAAGTACTTAATGGTCATCAAGGCAAAAAGTCCAGCAGGTTTTGCAGAAAAATACATTATTGAAAGCATTTGGAATGGCCGTTTTCCACCAGGCTCCATTCTCCCTGCCGAACGAGAGCTCTCCGAACTGATTGGTGTAACACGTACAACGCTTCGCGAAGTCTTACAACGCTTAGCACGTGATGGGTGGTTAACCATTCAACATGGTAAGCCAACGAAAGTGAACCAGTTTATGGAAACCTCCGGTTTACATATTTTGGATACGTTGATGACGTTGGATGCAGAAAATGCAACCAGCATTGTTGAGGATCTTTTGGCTGCGCGTACCAACATCAGTCCTATCTTTATGCGTTATGCATTTAAGGTGAACAAAGAGAACAGCGAACGCACTATTTCGAACGTGATTGAATCGTGTGAATCACTGATGGAAGCGACGTCTTGGGATGAATTTATTGCGTCATCGCCATACGCTGAGAAAATTGTGCAACACGTGAAAGATGATGGTGAGAAAGACGAAGCGAAGCGTCAGCAGTTGTTGTTGGCTAAAACCTTCAATTTCTACGATTACATGCTATTCCAACGTTTGGCGTTCCATTCTGGTAACCAAATCTATGGTTTGATCTTTAATGGTCTGAGAAAGCTGTACGATCGCGTGGGAAGCTACTACTTCTCCAACCCAGAAGCGCGCCAACTCGCGATGAAGTTTTATCGTGAGTTGTTGGACATCTGTTCTACCGGCGACCGTGAACAAATTCCGGCAGTCATTCGCCAATATGGTATTGCCAGTGCGCACATCTGGAACCAGATGAAAACGACGTTGCCTTCGAACTTCACTGAAGACGATTGCTAAATCGTTACCGCCGAATACTAAAAAGCCCGCTTAGCGGGCTTTTTTCATGGGTTAGATTTCTTCGCTACCACCGGCAGCGGCAAACCAGTTTTTCAGATGCGTTTTCAAATCTTTGAGCTCATCAGGGCCAATCAAGGCCAGTCCAAGGTCTTCTGCGCGAGTGATGTCGTTGTGGCGCAGTGGACGGAAGCTGACGAGCATGGCACGCGCTTGAAGGCCACCCAGTAAATCACGCAAGGACTCCAGCTTATACAGCGTGTCATCGCCGTCATCTCGCATGCCTTTGGTTTTACATTCAATGATGTGCAGTTTGTTGTTCACCACGGTGGCCACGTCAAGTTCGTTGCGCACTTCGCGATCGCCCAACTGGCGATACACTTGCACGTTCAGCGAACGGTCTTGAATGGTGGGCATATCGTCTTGGATCTGACGTACGGTGCTGTGCACCAGCGTTTCAAGCCATTCACCGTTTGAGAAGCGTCTTGCATCTTCATTCGCGAAGGTCAAAATGCCTTTGTCATAGGTGGCGATGTTCGCTTCCACCAAATCGCTCAGTAGCAAGTTGAGTTCACGGTAGCCTTGTTGTTTGTCTGACAATTCAACGTCCAGTCGCTGCTCTTTGCGGCAAGTGGTCGCCAAGTAGTTCAGTGTGGCAAGGCCTGGGCCAAGTTCCAACGCGTTACTCGCCCAACGTTCACCCAATTCATACAATTTTTGATCGAGTTGTGGTGGCAGGCTTTGTTGGTTGAACTCGCCGCGTGCGCCAAAGATGGTGAGATAATCGGAAATGGTGATGCGGTCTTGCACTTGCGTGTCTTTATTGCCATCAGGATAGAGCCAGCATAAACGATCGCTGTTTGGCTCGACGACAAAAATAGGCCAATGGTACGTCCGAAAAACTTCATAGACCGACAACAAACGGTGACGAAGACCACAACTTGCGTTGAGTTTGACGTCCATGTTGCGTTGCTTCAGATCTTCTGCGAGTTCGCGGATTGAGGCTTTGATGTCGGCAATGTTCGAGCCGGAAGGAATTTCGAAAAATTCAGAGGTAATATCACGCTCATTGAGTACCGTGTGCAAACGGGTGTACATCGTTTCTTGCGAGCTGTCGCCAATGAACACAATGTGGCGACTGATGGTTCGGTTATCCAGTAGTGGAGTGACCAAGCGAACCGGATCCTGGTCAATGATGCCAACATGAACGGCCATACGTTATCCTCATGTTTGGCTTGCAAAAATTGAGATGTTTGGAGAAGTTGTGTTGCAAGCCGTATTACTCATATAACGACGCAGCGCACAAAAAACAAGGGCGACTCCGAATAAAAGTCGCCCAAGGTCAATATTTGACACCGCGCTAACACAGCAGGCGGTGTGAGACGAATCTCTGTTAGAGTTTAAATCGGTGAACCAAATGACTTTGCTGGTTCGCCAGTTGTGTCAGGTTACTGCTGGTTTGTGCAATTTCGCTCATCGCTTGATAGCTCTTGTCGGCAATCAGGTTAATGTCTTCAATGCTTTGCGCAATGGCGGTGGTGGTTTCACTTTGTTCAGCTGCGGCTTGAGAAATGTGCGTACTCATCTGACTGATCTCAATGATCAACGCTTGAATCTCTTCCATGGCACTGTTGGCTTGCGACGCTTGTTCAACCGACTGTTCCATGTCCTGCATACAGCTTTCAATCACTTTGCTGGCCGAGCTGGAGCTGGTTTGCAGGTTGCTGATCATGGTTTCGATTTCAGATGTTGACTCCGTGGTCCGCTGCGCCAACACGCGCACTTCATCGGCGACCACGGCAAAGCCACGCCCTTGTTCACCGGCACGCGCTGCTTCGATGGCCGCATTGAGGGCCAACAGGTTGGTTTGTTCAGCGATGTTACGAATCACATCCAAAATCGATCCAATTTGGCTGCTCATTCGGCGCAACTGGCTGACTGCATCCACAGAGTCATTGAGGCGAGTTTCCAATTGGTTAATGGTGCTGATGTTGTTGCTCATGATCTGGCGACCGGATTCAGACGCACTTTCCACCTGTTGAACCATTTCCAGTGAGTTTTGCGCGCTGTGCGCAACTTCCTGCACCGAGTGCGCCATCTCCGTCATGGCGGTGGCCACGCTGGCGGTTTGCTCGCGTTGCGTACTCAGTTGGGATTGCGCGCCTTGCGAGGTCGATTGGTTCTGATTCGCGGTGTCCGTCAAATCATCGGATGCTTGATTGAGCTGGCGTAGGATGTCGTGCAGGTTATCCGCCAGAGAATTGATGTGGCCGCTGAGGCGGGAAAACTCGTTTTGATGTGTAATCTGAATGCGCTGCGTCATGTCACCTTGTGTCAGGCTTTCTAAGGTCGTTAAGATCGACTTGAGTGGTGAACGAACACTATGGGCGATGTGGTACCCGATCCCCGCCGCAAGCAAGACCACCACCAAGCTAATGCCAATGGCTTTATAAACCCCTTGCTGATACACATTGCCAGCTTCCGCCAGCGAGTTATCCAAATCTTGGGTGGCGGTTTGGTTGAACGAGTCCAAAATCGTCATCGCATTGTCGACTTCCGCGGCGAGGTTGGCGATGTTGTCGTACAGAGCGTTGCGGGCTTTAAGGTACTCGTTGTGCTGATCGAGTACGCCGCCTTTCTGGCCAATGTCTTGCGTGAATTTTTCGACCGATTCATCAAACACTTTTTTCAGTGCCGGCAATTGCGTTGTCAGGCCGCGGTAAGCGTAGTTCAGATGCGTCACCGCTTTTTTGTTTTTCAACACTGCTTTTTCAACGAAGTCCATATCCGAGCTTGCCAGTGCATCGGACGTGATCACTTCGGCATCTTTCAATTTAATGAAGTAGCTCTTGGCCATGACTTTGACCGAGATGCTGCTTTGATCGTCGACGTACTCTTTCATGCCAACACTTAGCTCAGAGTGCAAACGCTGGAATTCACGGGTTGATTTTTGCACCTGATCTTGCGCCGAGAACATCGCTTGATAGTTGTTCATGGCTTCGTTGGCTTCATCAAAGTAGCGAGCTTCCAGTTGCTTGAGCGCCTCGATACGCTCTTGTAAATCGGAATGGCTGGTGCTGGCTTTGGCCAGTTCGTTTAACACCGCACTGAAATCGTCCTTGGCTTGGGCAAATTCATTGCGGGTGACGGTCATGCGTTCACGGTTCTGCGTGGTCAAAAAGTCCTTAAATGATTTGTCTGCGGAAAGCAGTTGAACGCTGGTTTTGTTGGATAGTGAGACGAGTGGTAAGGCGGTGTTGGAGACGCCTTCGAAATTGGAATGGATCTGGCTCATGCCTTGCATCATGGTTGCCACAGTGACGACAAACATAATGATGATCAGCGCAAAGCCGGCGTACATGCGCCTGATTACAGAACCTTGCATAGTTCTCTCCCTTGATACAATCGTTCTTTTATAAGAATAGTAATGACAAATATAAAAATAATGGTGACAAAATTTTCGTAAAAAATTAACAAAAGAATCATTATTGTATGGAGCACGAGAAGCACATTTTATGACGTATACGGCAAAACTATTTTTTTGTGGGTGGCCAAAGTGGGTTTCTGTTAAGTGAACAGTGTTTTTTATTGAGCTTTCATACGCCTTGTCGCATACTCACTCAAACTACGATATTTCAAAACACGTCTGATGGAGCCCTTCATGTCTGAAGAAACCATTTTTAGCAAAATTATCCGTAAAGAAATCTCTGCTGATATTCTGTATCAAGATGACTTAGTCACCGCATTTCGTGACATCAATCCTCGTGCGCCAAGTCATGTCTTGATCATTCCGAACAAGTTGATCCCTACCGTGAACGATGTTGAAGAAGCAGATGAATTGGCGTTGGGTCGTATGTTTACTGTGGCGAAGAAAATCGCTGAGCAGGAAGGCATTGCAGAAGATGGATACCGTTTGTTGGTGAACTGCAACTCGCATGGCGGCCAAGAAGTGTACCACATTCACATGCACCTCGTCGGCGGCCGTCCGCTTGGCCCGCTATTAATGAGTTAATTTCTAACACAGCTCGGTTGACGCCGGGCTGTGTTGTCATCGCCGTTCAGCGGAGTTTGTAGTGAAGTTTCATATACGACACCTGACCATTTCGCTTACGTGTGTCTGGCTGAGCGCCTGCGCCAATTTTACCGCCGGAAATCTGTTTAGCCACTACAGTGCGCAGAACGCTGATTTGTACCAGTCGGTCAAGTCGGGGGACTATCAGCAGGCGACCGACGAGTTTTCCGATTACGTGGCCGGAGATATTCTGGATAATCTGGAAAAAGGGCGCGTCTATTTTCTAAATCGCCAATACCCCGAGAGCAAATCGGCGTTTGAGCTGTCTGACACAGCAATTCGTCGTCAACAGGATCAAGCCGTGATCTCCCTCAGTTCAACCGCAAGCAGCGTTGGCGCCTTGGCGGTGAACGACAACCTCAATGAATACACACCTGCCGATTACGAGTTGGGATTTTTGCATCTTTACCTCGGTTTGAACTATCTTCAAAACAATAGTTTAGAAGGTGCGCTGGTGGAAATGCGCCGAGCAAATCAGGTGCAAGAGCAAGCGAGAAAATCGCGCGAGGCTGAGTTGGAACGGGCGCAGCAAGAGATGCAGTCTAAAGGGGTGACACCGAATTTGGGCAGCGTGCTGGCACGCTATCCCGATGCGGGGAAAACCTTACAGGCCGTCCAAAACGGGTATTTGTTGTATCTTTCCGCGTTGTTGTATGAAGCCTCGAACGACTTAAACAGTGCCTACGTGGATTATCGCCGAGCACTGGCTGTTGCGCCGGATAACCGTGCGGTGATAGACGGCACGATTCGTGTGGCTCAGCGGCTTGGCATGCGTGAGGACTTAGCACAGTTAACCCAGCGCTATGGTCAAAGCCAATCGTTGAGTGATCAACAAGGGCGCGTGATTGTGCTCGATGAGCAAGGTGTCGTGCAAGCGCTGGAAAGCTGGCGACTTTCTTTACCGCTTTTTGACAGCCGTGGGAATACGGCATTGTATTCTTTGGCGCTGCCTTATTACGGCACGCAGAGTGCGCCGCGGTTTTCCGCCTTGGTACTCAATGGCGAATCACTGGCGAGTGATCGCCTGACCGATGTCGATTTGATGGCGCAGCGCGATTTGCGTGAACGTATGCCGACGATCGTGATACGCCAAGCACTGCGTGTGGTGGCGAAAGATCAATTGCGTAAAGAAGCGACCAAAGGCGATGATGTGGGGAGCTTGATCTTCAATATCTTTAATACGTTGACTGAGCAACCGGACACGCGAAGTTGGTTAACGCTGCCGGGCGCCGTGAGTGCAACCAGCACGGTGGTGACAGCCGGTGAACAAAGCCTGCAGGTTGGTGGTCAAACTTATACGTTTTCCGTGCCGTCACGCGGCACAACTCTGGTGTGGTTATCACGTCAGGGCAACCATGCTACGTTATGGCACAAACAGTTGGGAAGATTGTGATGAAAAAATGGTTCGTGAGTGTATTGACGGCGCTTGCATTAATGGGGTGTGCAGACAATACCGCCGGCTTGAGAGTCGATGGCAACACGCAACGGGTTCTGATTGGCGATAATGTGCTGGCAGGGCGTTTGCAGATTGAAGATATCGCGACCACGGCCTTTGATGGCCATACGCGTGGTGTGGTGCGCCTGCTGAGTAACTACCGTGGCGACCAACATCTGCAATACCGTTTTTATTGGTATGACGATGAAGGGCTCGAAGTGAACACACAGCCAAGCCCATGGAAGCAAGTGATTATTCGTGGCGAAGAGACCGTGTCCCTGTCTGAAGTTTCTGTGAATCCGAATGGAACTCAGTTCCGTGTTCAGATTCGTGCATCAAATGATTGAGCTGTGTAAGTTTAGAGGATTTGAAATGAAAAAAAGTATTATTGCATTGTTGGGTCTAGCCGTGATCCTTGGCGGTTGTTCAAACAAAGTCAGTTATGGTGATGCACAAGCGGTTGAAACAGTCACGGTGGATTTCGGTTCGACCGACTTGCAGAAAATCGCTGCGGATATGATCGACAGCATGATGATGTCTGGCTCCGTGTCGGCGATCACTCGCGATTCTCGCCCGATCGTCTTTGTTGAGCGCATCAAGAATAAAACCAGTGAACACATCGATACCGAATCCATCACGGATACCATCAGTACCAAAATGCTGAACTCTGGTAAATTCCGTTTCGTCGATATGGACCGCGTTGAAGCGGTTCGCGATCAGTTGAAGTTCCAGAACAACGACGAGCTTGTGAACCAAAGCACTGCGATTCAGTTTGGTAAAATGGTAGGCGCGGAATACATGTTGTATGGCAACTTGTCGAGCATCGTGAAAAATGCGGGCAGCAACACTGACGTGTATTACAAAATGACCATGCGTTTGATGGATCTAAAAACCGGTCTCATTGAATGGGCCGATGAAACTGAAATCCGCAAACAGCAGTCTAAAAGTTTCTTTGGAATGTAAACAGCCACGATAAGAGGTGAGTTATGGCGAGAATGTCATGGCGAGAAGCGTGTCAGCTCGATCCGACGCTGCAGTCCTTAACTCATTTCTTTGCGTACCCTCCTGAATACGCACAAACGCTGACGGGAGGGCTCACCAATCGGTGCTGGAAAGTGATGTGCCAGCATGGCCTGGCTTACGTGTGGCGTCCCGCCACGGCCATCACAAAAGCCTTTTCTATTTCCCGCTTTCAAGAATTTCAGATCCTCAAATCGATTGAATCCACCCAGATTGGCCCAGCGCCTGTCACCATTAATGATCAAGGGTTATTGGTGGAATGGATTGAAGGGGAATCGCTGACCCATCACTTGCCATTTGATGCTTTGCTGCGTACGCAGATTCGCATTCACGAGCTCACCATCTCACGCATTCCCGTGGCGCCGTTTAGCTTCACTGCACGGGTCGACCATTATTGGATGCAACTCAAAGCCGAATTGAAAACGGATGAAATCGAAAAGCTCTATCGCGATTGGCGTCATCCGCCCAACATTGAAGACGTACCTTATGCGCTGTGCCATTTCGATTTGGCGGGTTACAACATGGTGAAGACGGAGCACGGCAATAAAGTGATCGATTGGGAGTATGCCGCCATCGCCGATCCGCGGATGGATTTGGCGCTGAGTATCAATGTCGCGGGCGAAAAAATACTGGATTCGGTTTTTCGCTACTGCCAGTTGCGAGACATCGATGATGTCGATGTGTGGGTCGATGGTGTGAAAGCGTGGTTACCGCGCACCACTATGATGGCGATGCTGTGGTACTTGTTGGCGTATCAGTTGTGGGGCGATGAAAGCTATTACCAGCAGGCGTTGCATATTAAAGATACATTCTGTAGTTAGGATCACTGTTTGCACGCTTTGTTGCGGTAAATTAAATGCTAAGCCGTAAAAACCATGCGGTTCGTGGTAGATTAGAAATCCAAGGGAATCGGGGGATATTATGATTATTTATTTGCACGGGTTTGACTCAACCAGCCCAGGGAACCACGAGAAAGTCTTGCAGCTTCAATTCATCGACGACGATGTGCGCTTCATCAACTACAGCACGCTGCACCCTAAACACGACATGCAACACTTATTGAAAGAAGTGCATAAAGCGATTGAACAGTCGAATGATCCGCATCCTATTGTGTGTGGCGTTGGATTGGGGGGCTACTGGTCTGAGCGAATCGGATTTCTATGTGGTATCAAGCAGGTGATTTTCAATCCGAACCTGCATCCGGAACGTAACATGGTTGGCCGAATTGACCGCCCAGAAGAATACGACGACATCGCCACGAAATGTGTGGAACAGTACCGAGTGAAGAATAAAGGTCGCTGCTTGGTGATTTTGTCGCGTGAGGATGAATTCCTCAACAATCAGGACACGGCGAACGAACTTCAAGACTACTACGAGATCGTTTGGGATGAAGCGCAATCGCACAAGTTTAAGAAGATTTCACAGCATTTGCAGACCATGAAAGCGTTCAAAAATGCGTAAACGGTACAAATAATCAACGTTTTAACGGCCCCTGATTGGGGTCGTTTTTTTTCGCAAAAAAAGTACCGAATTCAGAGAATTCTTAGGTTGCGCCGGGAATTTACCTCTATATAATGTGCTTTCGCACAAAATAATTTGATAGATATCAAAAAAACAGAAAGAGCAAGCAAGAAAACTTGCCCGAATTTTTGCGTTAACCACGCTTTAGCCCAATTGACGTGTCGATAAATAAAAACAACAAAAGTTAAAACTGACATCGATACCCAGACGACAGTTTACAAAGAATTCTTTCGGTGCGAGTCATCGTGCCGAGCCATAGTTATTGATATTTGTTTTGAGGATTGTTGTTGTGACACGCATTATTGTAGTAGGCGGCGGCGCTGGTGGTCTTGAACTTGCGACCAAACTGGGCCGCACACTGGGCCGCAAAAACCGCGCAGACATTACACTGGTAGACCGTAAATCTTCCCACCTATGGAAACCGCTGTTGCACGAAGTGGCAACCGGCTCTTTGGATGAAGGGGTGGATGCGCTGAGTTACCGTGCCCACGCCAAAAACCACAGCTTTGAGTTTCAATTGGGTAGCCTTGAGTCGATTGATCGCGACAACAAAACCATTACGTTGAGCGAACTCAAAGACGAGCAGGGCGAATTGTTGATGCCAAAACGTGAGCTGCCATACGACCTTCTGGTACTGGCGATTGGTTCTACGTCTAACGATTTCAATACCCCTGGCGTTCGCGAACACTGTATCTTCCTAGATAGCCCTGAACAGGCCAATCGCTTCCGCACTGAAATGAATAACGAGTTCCTGAAACTGCATGCCAAAAATGGCAACGGTACCGTGGACATCGCAATTGTGGGTGCTGGTGCGACCGGCGTTGAGTTGTCAGCAGAGCTGCACAATGCCGTGAAAGAGCTGCATGCGTATGGCTTTGGCGACCTGGATTCAAGCAAGCTGAACGTGAACCTGATTGAAGCGGGTGAACGCATTCTACCTGCTCTGCCACCACGCATTTCTGCCGCGGCGCACAGTGAACTCACCAAGTTGGGCGTACACGTTCGCACTGCGACCATGGTGACTCAAGCGGACGCCGATGGCCTGACTACCAAAGATGGTGAAAAAATTCCCGCACAAATCATGGTTTGGGCTGCAGGTATCAAAGCGCCTGATTTCATGAAAGACATTGCGGGTTTGGAAACCAACCGCATTAACCAGTTGGTGGTCAAAGAGACACTGCAAACCACACGTGATGAGAACATCTTCGTGATTGGTGATTTGGCACAATGCACACAAGCGGATGGTTCATTTGTTCCGCCGCGCGCTCAGGCTGCGCACCAGATGGCAAGCCTCGCGTTTAAGAACATCGTGGCGAAGCTGATTGGACGTGAAATGAAACCGTATGTCTACAAAGATCACGGGTCGTTGGTGTCGCTGAGTCGCTTTTCAACCGTGGGTAGCCTGATGGGCAACCTGACCAAAGGGTCGATGATGGTGGAAGGTCGTATCGCGCGCGTGGTGTACATTTCACTCTATCGCATGCACCAAGTGGCGCTGCATGGCATCTTCAAAACGGGTTTGATGATGTTGGTTGGACGAATTAACCGCGTGTTGCGTCCAAACTTGAAATTGCACTAAGCTTTCGCATGAATGGCTTCTAAAAAGCCCCTTTCGGGGCTTTTTTATTATTCCGGGATCAGCGAATAGACAATGCCGTCTCTGGGCTCACCATCGAACAGAAAACGATTTCGAGCGATGCTCTCTTGCTCGGCGCCACAGGTGATGGCAAGGCGCTGACTGGCTGCGTTGAGCGGATCGCACACGATCTCCAGCCGCGTCAATTCAAGGCGACTAAAACAGAACTCAATCAGCGCATCAAGCGCTTCTTTTCCCATGCCGTGATGCTGATATGCATCGGCGATCCAATAGCCGAGGCTGGCCATATTAAACGTGTGGTAAAACTCGTTGATGGCGACCATGCCAATCAGTGTCTGCTGCTTTTTATCAAACACCCCGAATCCGTAGGCGTCGGCTTTGACCCAGTTCAGACGCGTGGCGAGAATAAAGCGTTCGGCCTCTTGCAGGGAAAATTGCGCGGAGCACCAATCAATCCATTGATGAAGGGAAGGGGAGTGACAGACACAGCGTCTCAGCTCCGTGGCTTCATCGAGGCTGATCAAGCGTAATTGTAGGCGCTGTGTGATGATCTGAAAATCAGGGCTCATAAGTCTCGACGGATAGGCGATGGACTGGCTTAAGTATAGAGAACCTGTCGGTATAAAAGAAACGCCCACAAGGGGCGCTTCTTTTTCGATTGATTTAGTTCGGATTGACGCGGCGAACTTGAATGATCATGCCCATCAGTGGGTGATCCAAGTAGTGCGTTTCACCACTGCGCATGCGACGCTTTTGATCCATGCGGTAGCTCTTGAGGAAGGATTCCACATCCACCGTTGGCGATACCGACTCCAAGTTGCCGGCTTGCACGGTGGCGTTTTGATCGTCTGGCGCGACATTCAGGTTGAGTTGCGCATCTTGCATCACCACATCACGCACGCTTGGCTCTTTCAAATCGAGCATGGCTTCGGCATATAAGTAGTGTTGAACGTAAATTTGTAGTGTGCCGTCAAGTTCATACAGGGGCTTGGCGATGCTCTCTTCCACCACGCCGCTAACGGGCGTATCCGTGGTTGCCTGTTTGCCCACTTCGCTGCCGTCAGGGTTAAACTGCTGCGAATAGTCTTTGCCCGCTTGAATATGGAAGATGGGTGCAGAGGCTCGGCCTTGGTCACCTTGACGCCATGCGGTGTGCAACAACACTTGGAAGCCGGCATGGTTTTTCAGTTTTTGGACTTCGTCGTTCAACTGATATTGAGAGTAAGCCAGCATTTGCACGCCTTTTGATTGACGGTAGCTGGTATCACCGAAGCTGCCCGCGCGCGAGACGTTGATTTCTGGCAGGCTGTTTGGCCATGATTCACTCACTTTTTCTGCATCCACTGCGCGTTTGAAGAGGATCACTTCAATATCGAACTGTCGCTGCGCCAAGCTTGGCATGGACACCAGCAAAAGTAATAGTGGGATCAGCTTTTTCATTATGACTCCGTAATTCGTGCCACAGCACGGTCTTCTTGTCCCTGTTGAACAGAGCTTGGCGCCTGAGGCCACGCTGAGTCAGCCAGGTATATCAAAAGAGCGTCACGCTCTTAGGCTGCTGGAAGTAGATTTTGCTGGAATTCATTCAGCATGTCTGCAACAAATTGAATTCTTTCTCTGCGATCGACCAGAGGTAAGGCAAATTTGAACTTGGTCGGCCCTTCCATTGCGAATTTCTTCGGCTGCGATTGCAGTAGTTTAACCAAAAACATCGGGTTAATGTCAGCATTTGGATAGAACTCAATGTAACCCCCTTTCTCATGCGCTTCAATTTTGCGAATTTTCAAACGCGCCGCATCGAGCTTGAGATCGGCGATGGCCAGTAAGTTCAGCGCCGCATCCGGCAGTTTACCAAAGCGGTCAATGAGCTCAACTTTCAGTTCGGTGAGCTCGTCGCTGTCAGCGACGCTGGCAATCTGCTTGTACATCGACAAACGCGTGTTGATGTCTGGAATGTAATCATCTGGCAGCAGCGCAGGAATTCGCAGTTCCACTTCCGTTTGCTCGCGCAGCAGGTCGTCTAGCGATGGCTCTTTGCCGGACTTCAATGCCTCAACCGCTTGTTCCAGCATCTCCATATAGAGCGTAAAACCAATCGACTGAATCTGACCGCTTTGCTCATCGCCCAGCAGTTCACCTGCGCCGCGAATTTCCAAATCGTGAGTCGCGAGAGTAAAGCCCGCGCCGAGGTCTTCCAGGGAGGCGATTGCTTCAAGGCGTTTCACCGCATCTTTGGTCATCGCTTTCGGATGCGGCGTCAGCAAGTAGGCGTATGCTTGATGGTGCGAACGACCCACGCGCCCACGCAACTGGTGCAACTGCGCTAAGCCCAAAGAGTCAGCGCGATCCATGATGATGGTGTTGGCGGTTGGTACGTCGATTCCGGTTTCAATGATGGTGGTGCACACCAACAGGTTAAAACGCTGGTGGTAGAAGTCGTTCATCACGCGTTCCAATTCGCGCTCACGCATCTGCCCATGGGCCACCGTGATGCGAGCCTCTGGGATCAGTTTCTCCAGATCTGCAGCGACTTTGTCGATGCTTTCGACTTGGTTGTGCAGGAAGTACACTTGACCACCCCGCATGATCTCACGCAGTACGGCTTCGCGGATCACGCTGTCTTCGCTTTGACGAACAAAGGTTTTGATCGCCATGCGGCGCGCGGGTGGTGTGGCGATGATCGACAGATCGCGCATGCCACTCATGGCCATGTTTAGCGTTCGCGGAATCGGTGTGGCCGTGAGGGTGAGAATGTCGACGTCCGCACGCATCGCTTTGACTTTCTCTTTCTGGCGCACACCAAAACGGTGTTCTTCATCGACAACTAGTAAACCCAAATCAGCAAACTTGATGTCGCTTGAAAGCAGTTTGTGGGTACCGACGACAATGTCTACTTTACCGTCGGCCACGTCTTGCAAAATGGCTTTCTGTTCTTTGGCCGATTTAAAGCGCGATAGCACTTCCACACGAATGGGCAGGTTGGCAAAACGGTCGCGGAAGTTTTCGAAATGTTGCTGGGCAAGCAGGGTCGTCGGGACCAACACCGCCACTTGTTTTCCGTTATCGGTGGCAACAAACGCAGCGCGCATTGCGACTTCGGTTTTCCCAAAGCCCACGTCACCACACACCAAACGATCCATCGCTTTGGGTTGACACATGTCCGACATCACGGCGTTAATCGCCATTGCTTGATCGTCGGTTTCTTCAAATGGGAAACCCGATTTAAACGTGGCGTACTGGTCGCGATCGAGCTGGAATTTATAACCCGGTTTGAGTTCACGTTTGGCGTATACATCCAGCAGCTCCGCGGCCACATCTCGCACTTTTTCGGCGGCTTTACGGCGCGCTTTCACCCAAGCTTCACCGCCCAATTTATGCAGCGGCGCGCTTTCTTCGGCGCCGCCAGAGTAGCGGCTGATGAGGTTTAGCGACGAAACCGGCACGTAGAGCTTGGCGTCATTTTGATATTCCAGCGTGACATATTCGGTGGTCATGCCGCCCGCTTCAAGGGTTTGCAAACCCACGTAGCGGCCGATGCCGTGATCGATATGCACCACCGGTTGACCAGGTTTCAGCTCTGCCAGATTACGAATCACAGCATCGCTGTTGGTGACTTTGCGTTCTTTCTTGCGTCGCTGAATGACGCGATCGCCCAACAAATCGCTTTCGCAAATCAGCGCCAGTTGCTGATCACCGAAGATAAAACCGTGTTCGGCAGAGCCCAAGATCAGCGAGAACTTATCGTCGCTCTGATAGGCTTGCATAAAATCAGCTTTGCTTTGCGGGCGCAGCTTGATGCGTTGCAGCAGTTCAAGCAGGGCTTCACGGCGACCTTCCGATTCAACCGAGAAAATCACTTTACCGGGAAAGCTTTCGCTAAATTGGCGCAGGGCGGCCAGAGGTTCTTTGTTCTGATGCTGCACCGCAAGATCGGGCAGGGGCTGTACGCTAGGATTCACGCGTCCGGCTTTCTCTTCTACCGGCGCTAAGCTGAGTTGGATTTGCGGCAGCGTTTTAAAGCGCGCAAACAGCTCATCTTTTTTCAACCACAATTCATCGGGCGGCAACAGCGGACGCAGCGGATCAATTTTGCGTTGATCGTAGCGGTAGTCGACATCGCTGAGGAAGTTGTCGATCGCGTTCTCTAACTGGCCGACACTCAGCAGTTGACTGCCAGCGGGCAGGTAATCAAAAAGAGTTTCGGTGTGGTCAAAAAACAGCGGTTGCCAATATTCAATCCCCGCCGGCCAAGTGCCTTTGGACACTTGCATGTAGACAGATTCTGGCTCGCGACGCGCTTCAAATCGGCCGCGCCAGCGGGTACGGAATTCCTCAATCGCCTGTTCGGTGGTGGGGAATTCATGCGCAGGCAGCAGGCGGATCGCGTCGATCTCGTCAATGGAACGTTGATTCTCGGGATCAAAGGTGCGAATGGTGTCGATTTCATCATCGAAGAAGTCGATGCGATACGGATCCGCACTGCCCATGGGGAACAGATCCAGAATCGACCCACGGCTGGCATATTCACCCGGGCCAAAAACTTGGTCGACATGACGATAGCCAGAATTTTCAAGTTGCACGCGTAATTTATCTAATGAGAACCGATCGCCTCGGTTAACCATCAAGGTATGTTGCAGCAGATAATCACGCGGCGTTTGACGTTGCAGTAATGTGCTCACTGGCACAATGGTAATGCCTTGCGACAGCGACGGCAGTTGATACAGGCGCGAAATACGCTCAGAAATGATCTCTTGATGCGGTGAGAAATTATCGTACGGCAATGTTTCCCAATCGGGGAACAGGGCGACGTTTGCTTGACTGAACTGTTCAATTTCCTGCAACAGTTTAAGCGCCGTTTGTGGATCCGGCACGGCAAGCAGTGTGTGGCCTTGATGTTGATTGGCCAACTCGGCAATGGCTAACGCCAAACTGGCGCCATGAAGATTACCAACGTGTTTTTTGTCTCCCGCACCAGAGGCGGCAGGCAGAGAGAATAAAGTTTGTGTTGTCATGGTAACGCTTATGATTTGTCTCGGTCTAAAGAGCGTTGACGTAGCAGCTTTTGCTGTTGGTAGAGCGCGGCTTTAATCAATAGATCTTGATCGGCATCGCGCAGTAGTTCGTAACGTACCGTCACGATAAACTGATTGTCTTCAGCTTCGCAAGCCGTTACTTGGCCATAGCAGTAAATCGCTGCGGCTGGGTGTTCCAAGAACAGTTTGGCGCGCATTTGTTGTCCGGCTTGCACCGCGTATTTGGCGCGGTAGGTAAACTGGCTGGCGCCGAAGCTGATCGTGAAGGTGCGATAGGCCGGATCGTCTTGCTGCGACAGCATAAAGCTCAGGAGCAAATTCAGCTTGGAGTTTTGCGTTTCCAAGAGCTGAATAACATGTTTGAAATCGCTGCTTTTGAGTTCAAGTCTGGCGGCATCGTTGAGTTGATCCAGTTGGCTGAATTCGCTCGCCACGACGAAAGGCGCCGGAATTTCAGCTTCAAAATCCAGTGGAGAAGGCAGCAGAAAGTCGGCCGGCATCGGCTCAACATTGATGTTCAGTGCGTGATGCACCGTGAAATATTCTTGGTCAATCATAGTGTGTTCCTTCTCACCTCTGTGTTGATTATCGTCATACGGACCAAGTAATCAAGGTATGTCATTGTTATTGGTGTGAATTAAAGCGCCTCTTACAGAGATTTAGCAAAGAAAAACTACAACCTTGGCTGGATTCTCGTTACAGTAGCGCTATCCTATTTGATTGGTTTTCATTATGTTTCATCCGATTTCTACCTTCATCGGGCTACGCTATCTGCGCGGACGTTCCGGTGACCGGTTCAGTCGATTCGTGTCTTATATGTCCACCGCCGGTATCACCATCGGTGTGATGGCGTTGGTCACGGTACTCTCCGTGATGAATGGCTTTGAAGCGCAGCTCAAAAGCCGCATCCTTGGCGTATTGCCACAAGCGGTGATTTCCCAAGCGCAGGACAAAACGGCGCTGACCGATACCGCGCCAGCCTTCATCCGCGCACTCTCCACGCAACGTGAACCCGAACCCATTGTTCGCAGTGAAGCTGTGATTCAAAGTGCCTCTCAACTTTCGGCCGGATTGATGGTCGGCATCGCGCCGAACCAACATGACCCGATTGGCGACTATTTGATTGCAGGGCGTTTGGCATCGTTAATGGAAGGGGAATATCGCGTCTTTCTCGGCCATACGCTGGCGCGCAATCTGAATGTGTCGGTGGGCGACAAAGTGCGTTTGATGGTCACCAGTGCGAGCCAATTTACACCGCTGGGTCGCATTCCCAGTCAGCGCAATTTCACTGTCGCTGGCATTTTCAACACCGGTTCCGATGTGGATGGTCAGTTAATGATTACGCACATTCATGATGCGGGCAAACTGCTGCGCTTTGACGATCAAACGGTCTCGGGTTGGCGCTTGTTCTTTAACGATCCGTTTGTGGTGGGGGAATTATCGAAAACGGCCCTGCCTGATGGGTGGCAATGGAGCGACTGGCGCGATCAACGCGGTGAACTGTTTCAAGCCGTGCGTATGGAAAAGAACATGATGGGTTTGATGTTGGGGCTTATCGTTGGTGTGGCGGCGTTCAATATTATTTCGGCGCTGATCATGGTGGTGATGGAGAAGCAGGCGGAAGTCGCAATTTTGAAAACCCAAGGCATGACCGACCGCCAAGTGCTGGCGATTTTCATGGTTCAGGGTGCCAGTAGTGGGGTGATCGGCGCGATGGTCGGCGGCGCGTTGGGGGTGCTTGTGGCAAAGTATCTCAATACCTTGATGGCGACACTTGGTGTGGCGCTGTTTCCGATGGGCGGTGAGCTGCCGGTGCTGATTAATCCGCTACAAATTTGTGTTGTCGTGCTGTTAGCGATTGTGCTGAGCTTACTGGCAACGTTGTTTCCTTCTTACCGCGCATCTTCTGTCAAACCCGCTGAGGCTCTCCGTTATGAATAACCTTTTACGTTGTCACCACGTTTGTAAAACTTATCAAGAAGGCGATCTTCAGACGCAGGTGTTGAAAGGGGTGAGCTTTGAATTGCAACAAGGCGAACTCGCATCGATCATTGGTACGTCGGGGTCGGGCAAAAGTACGTTGCTGCACATTCTTGGGGCGCTAGATGATGCGTCTGAAGGCCATGTGGAGTTCTTAGGCCAGCAACTCAGTTCACTCAGCTCAAACAAGCAAGCCAAAATTCGTAATCAGCATTTGGGTTTTGTGTACCAGTTCCACCACTTGCTGGCGGACTTTAGTGCGCTGGAAAACGTGGCGATGCCGTTGCTGATTAGCGGTCAAAAAGTGGCTCAGGCGAAACAAGAAGCGGCAGCACTGCTGGCGCGAGTTGGATTGTCGCATCGTCTGGAACATCGACCTGCTGAACTGTCTGGTGGTGAACGTCAGCGTGTGGCGATTGCGCGAGCGTTGGTGAATAAGCCGGATTTGGTACTGGCGGATGAACCGACGGGCAACCTTGACCACAACACCGCCTTGTCCATTTACGATTTAATGCGAGAGCTCAATCGTGAGTCTGGCACGGCCTTTTTGGTGGTGACGCATGATGGTGAATTGGCGGCGAAAATGGATCGTCAATTGCACATGCAAGATGGTCTGCTACTGAATGTGGGGGAAGCGTAAGTGTTGGCTTCTCTGTCGCTGTTCATCGGCAGTCGTTTTAGTCGCGCGAAACAGCGCAACAAAATGGTGTCGTTTATTTCCCTCTCGTCAACCATTGGCATTGCTGTCGGTGTGGCGGTGATCATCATTGGCTTATCGGCCATGAATGGGTTTGAACGTGAGCTGCAAAATCGCGTGTTGTCGGTCATCCCGCATGGGGAGTTTGAAGGGGTGCGCGGCCCGGTGCAAAACTGGCAAGCCGTCGTGGCGCAGGCGACCCAGGATCCTGAAGTGTTAGCGGCTGCGCCATACGTGAAATTTACCGCGCTGGCTGAGCGAGGCACACAACTCAAAGCGATTGAAGTGCGTGGGGTTGATCCAAGCATGGAACAAGCGGTGTCGCGTTTGTCGCAGTTTGTGACGGATGAGGCATGGTCCCGGTTTGTGCCTGGCGAGCAACAAGTGATTCTGGGCAAAGGTGTGGCCGATCAACTGGGCGCCAAAGTCGGTGACTATGTCACGTTAATGATCCCTACCGCCGATGGTTCGTCGCGCGTTCAGGCGCCGCGCCGCATTCGCGTGCAGATCACGGGTTTGCTTGCGCTCAATGGTCAGATAGACCACAGCTTGGCCCTGTTGCCCTTGGAAGATGCGCAGCAATACGCGCGCTTGGATCACGCGGTGACTGGCGTGTCGATCAAAGTGTCAGATGTGCTGCGTGCCAATCAGATCGTACGTTCTGTTGGCAATACATTGAACGAGTACGTGTACCTGCGCAGCTGGCAGCAGAAATTTGGTTTTCTCTATCGCGACATTCAGATGGTGCGCACCATCATGTATTTGGTGATGGTGCTCGTGATTGGGGTGGCGAGCTTTAACATTGTTTCCACGCTGATGATGGCGGTGAAAGACCGCGCCGCGGAAATCGCTATTCTGCGCACCATGGGCGCGACGGATGGATTGGTGAAACGAATTTTTGTTTGGCAGGGTGTGTTCTCTGGCGTACTGGGTAGTATTGTCGGTAGCGTGTTTGGTGTTGTGGTGGCATTTAACCTGACGCCATTGGTCAAAGGGTTGGAAACGCTGATTGGCCACCATTTCTTATCGGGGGATATCTACTTTGTCGATTTTCTGCCGTCGCAGGTCGACAGTGGGGATGTCCTGCTGGTGTCGGGCACGGCGATTATCTTGAGCCTACTTGCAACATGGTATCCCGCTGCGCGCGCCAGCAAACTGAATCCGGCGCGTGTCCTGAGCAGCAAGTAGCCGCGATGAAGTAAACGCTAACGCAATAAAAAAGGACCCGTCGGGTCCTTTTTTCATACTGAGTCTACAACGAATTGCAGACCAGAATTCTTTATCGCTCTCAGCGTTACACAAAGCTTACTTCATGCCGACGTGTTCAGATTATCTTAGATGCCACTTTACTGGTACGACGTTTTTTCCAACTGCGCACCACCGAATAACGCCATAGACCGCGAATACCAAAATAGCCCAGTAGCGAAGCGGTTACACCGCAGACGGCACACCCAAGTAAGAACGGAGGGCCGATGGTGCTCATTTGCTGCATGATGAAGTCCCACGTCGCCTCAAAATGAAACGGTTGAGGCGGCACGTTCATCAGCAAGGCACCGACTTTGTAACAGAAGTAGAAAATTACGGGCATCGTGATGGGATTGGTAATCCAGACCAAGGCGATGGATAAAGGCAAGTTGACACCGAACAGAATCGCGAGACCGGCAGCCATGATCATTTGGCTTGGCAGTGGCACAAATGCCATGAATAGACCAACAGCAAACGCACCGGCAGCAGAGCGTCGATTGAGACACCACAAGTTTGGGTTATAAAGCACATTGCCAAAAACTTTTAATGCCTTTTGACGTTTGATGACGTCGTGGTCAGGCATAAACCGCTTAATGAATTTTCTTGGCATAGGGGAACATGACTCTCTATTCGAATTATTGGATGCTCATTTCGTTCTCGCTCACCGTCTTGTCTGCACCCTATTGGCCGCGGATGCCAAGTTGGGGTTTTGCATTCATTTGCCTTGTCGCTCTGATGGGCACCGTATTAGTCACTCGGCTCAGAGGATGGGGCGGGATCGCGTTTGCCGTGTTAGTGATAGTAACACATGGCAACGTAATGAGATCTCAATCCAACACTATTTTTCAAGCAGGGCAGGATATTACCATAAAAGGAGAGGTTGACAGCTTTTTTAAGCAAATAAGTTACGGGAATGAAGGCAGTATCGTGGTGAGATCAATTAACGGTCAACAATTGCCCACCTTTCGTCAGCCGATTGTCCGATTAGTCGCGCCCATTGCACTCCATATCGGCGATCAGGTGACGTTTTCAGTCACGGTGAAACCGATTTATGGACGCCTCAATGAAACCGGATTTGATATAGAAGCATACTATCTCAGCCAAGGTTGGGTTGCTCGCGCGACCGTCAAACCGCAGTCGGCGTTTTCGGTCGTCTCTCGACCCAGCTGGCGGGACACTTTGCACCAAAAAATCCAAGTTGCTACGCAACATCTCCAAGCACAAGGCATGATTTTGGCGCTGACGTTTGGCGACCGCAATGGCATTCAGGAAGATGACTGGCGCGCGCTTCGCGACAGCGGATTAATCCATTTGGTTGCGATATCTGGATTGCACATCGGCATGGCTTTCGCTGTGGGTTATTTGTTGGGAAGCGCGTTAATGCGCATCCACGTGAACGCGCTGTGGCTGCCATGGATCGTCGGTCTGCTGATGGCCACGGTGTACGCGTGGTTGGCTGGATTTACCTTGCCGACACAGCGCGCGTTGCTCATGTGTACGCTGAATGTACTATTGACGATGAGCGGGTGGCGCATCACGGCTGTGCAGCGCATTCTGTTGACACTGGGCGCGTTGCTGCTGGTGTCGCCATTTGCGCCGCTGTCGATGAGTTTTTGGTTGTCGTTCTTGGCCGTCGCGGTCGTGCTGTATCAACTTGCGAGTCGTTCATCGACGCAACGTGGATGGCGACAGCTTGTCATGACGCAGTGTACGTTGGTTCTATTGATGACGCCGATCTCTGCGATGTTTTTCTCTGGTTTTAGCCTATCGTCGGCGCTCTACAACTTGGTGTTTATTCCGTGGTTCAGTGTGGTGATTGTGCCGCTGCTGTTCTTGGGGTTGGTCTTGACGTCGCTGTTTGAGCAAGTCGATTGGATATGGACGCTGATTGATCTCAGCTTTTGGCCTTTGAGTCAGGCATTAACACTCTCTGAATCCAGTTGGGTGGCAGTCAGTCATGCCACCACGTTCGTGTTGTGCGCTGGCGGGATCGGTTGGGTGCTGCGTCCATTGCTGAGTCGCGATGCCCGAATCGCTGTGGCACTACTCGCGCTTGGCATGTGGGAGTTCAATTCGCCCAAGGATCGCTGGCGCATTGATGTGCTTGATGTTGGCCATGGTCTGGCGGTGCTGATTGAGCGCCAGCAGCGCGTGTTGCTCTATGACACCGGCAGTGGTTGGCCTGATGGCAGTTACGTGCGCTCACTGGTGGTGCCACTGCTCCATCAACGTGGCGTGCATCAACTGGATGGCTTGATTATCAGTCATATGGATAGCGATCATGCAGGCGGTTTGGCGGATGCGCAGCAATGGTTGTCTCCGTCATGGGTATTGGCCAGTCAACGTCAACCCCAATGGCGAACGTGTGTTGCAGGGCAACAATGGGATTGGCAGGGGCTGAGATTACAGGCGTTGTGGCCGCCGAAAACGGTCTCGCGCGCGCACAATGTGCACTCCTGCGTGCTGAGGCTCAGCGATCCTGAATATGGTCATTCCGTGTTGTTGGCTGGCGATGTGACGGCAGTCGGTGAGTGGTTACTCAGTCGCCAAGCCAAAGATATCAAGAGCGATATCATGATTGTGCCGCATCATGGTAGCAAAACTTCCTCGACCGCTCGCTTTATCGAACACGTGGCGCCGCAGGTGGCAATCGCCTCGTTGGCCAAAGGCAATCAATGGCATCTGCCCGCTCAAGACGTGGTTCAACGCTATCAAGCGACTGGGGCAAAGTGGCTGGATACGGGGGAGGCGGGGCAAATCACCCTCAGCTATCGCGCAGAAACTCGTCTATTATCAACATTGCGCCAGTCAGGATATCCCCCTTGGTATAGGCAGATGCTACGTAAAGGGGTAGAATGACCGCAATATTGTCATCAAAATAAAGCTTATCTATGTCACTGAATTCTGACGAAACCACTTGGCAAACTTTTAAACGCTTGTGGACCTATATTCGCCTTTACAAAGCGGGCTTGGTGGTTGCAGTAATCGCACTGGTGGTGAACGCTGTTTCTGATACTTATATGATTTCGTTGTTGAAACCTTTGCTGGATGAAGGTTTTGGCCAAGCGGAGTCCAATTTTCTGAAAACGCTGCCGTTCATCATTCTGGGGTTGATGATGGTGCGCGGCATCAGTAGCTTTGTCTCTTCCTATTGCCTCAGTTGGGTGTCGGGGAATGTGGTGATGTTGATGCGTCGCCGTATTTTCAATCAGTTCATGCACATGCCGGTCAGCTTCTTTGACCGCGAGTCTACGGGCGGATTGCTCTCACGCATTACCTACGATACCGAACAAGTCGCGGGCGCAACCAGTAAAGCGCTGGTGAGTATCGTACGTGAAGGTGCGAGCATTGTCGGCCTCCTCGTGTTGATGTTTTGGAACAGCTGGCAGTTGTCGCTGGTGCTCTTGGTGGTCGCGCCTGTCGTGGCGATGGGGATCAGCGTCGTGTCGAAGCGCTTTCGTAAGATTTCCAAAAGCATGCAAACCACGATGGGTCATGTGACGTCTTCTGCCGAGCAGATGTTGAAAGGCCACAAAGTGGTGCTGAGTTACGGTGGCCAAAACGTGGAAACAAAGCGTTTTGAAACTGTGAGTAATAAGATGCGCCAGCAAACCATGAAGCTGGTTTCTGCGCAGTCCATTGCCAACCCAGTGATTCAAATGATTGCATCAATGGCGCTGGTGGCAGTGCTGTACTTAGCAAGCTTTGATTCCATTCGTGACCAACTGACTCCGGGGACGTTCACGGTGATTTTCTCGGCCATGTTTGGCTTGATGCGTCCACTCAAAGCATTGACCAACGTGACTTCTGATTTCCAACGCGGTATGGCTGCAAGCCAAACGTTGTTCCAACTGATGGCGCTAGAAACCGAAAACGACACCGGTAAATTTGAAACCGATAAAGTGCGCGGTGACATTGCGGTGAAAGATGTGACGTTCACTTACCAAGGCAAAGAAAAGCCCGCGTTGTCGCATGTGAGTTTTACCATTCCACAAGGCAAAACCGTGGCACTGGTTGGCCGTTCTGGGTCGGGTAAGTCGACCATCGCCAATCTGTTTACACGCTTTTATGATGTGGATTCTGGCTCGATCACGCTTGATGAACATGACATTCGCGATTACAAACTGACCAACCTGCGCCAGCATTTTGCTTTGGTTTCGCAAAACGTTCACCTGTTCAACGACACCATTGCCAACAACATTGCGTATGCGGCGGAAGGCAACTACACGCGTGAACAGATTGAAGAAGCGGCGCGTTTGGCGCATGCGATGGACTTCGTGCAGAACATGGATGACGGCTTGGATACCATGATTGGTGAAAATGGTGCGAGCCTGTCTGGTGGTCAGCGTCAACGCATTGCGATTGCGCGAGCTTTGCTGCGCGATGCGCCGGTCTTGATTCTTGATGAAGCGACATCTGCACTGGATACCGAATCGGAACGTGCGATTCAAGCGGCTCTCGATGAGCTGCAGAAGAACAAAACAGTGCTGGTGATTGCGCACCGCCTGTCGACGATCGAACAAGCCGATGAGATTCTGGTGGTTGATGAGGGCGAAATTATCGAACGCGGTAAGCACGCTGAATTGCTGGCTAAAGATGGTGCTTACGCGCAATTGCACCGCATTCAGTTCGGTGAATAATTCGTGATTGAAAAGATCTGGTTTCAGCGTCACTGGATGTCTTATCTGCTGTGGCCACTGTTGTGGCCACTGAGTGTGCTCTTCGCTGCGGTGAGTCGCTCGCGCAGACACCGTTATCAACGTGGACTGAAACCGAGTTACAAAGCGCCAGTTCCCGTTCTTGTGGTGGGGAATATCACCGCCGGAGGCAACGGTAAAACGCCTGTGGTGGTGTGGCTGGTGGAAACCTTGCAAGCGTTGGGTTACAAGCCGGGGGTGGTGTCTCGCGGTTATGGAGCCAAAGCGCCGTCTTACCCGCTGGTGGTTGATGCGCAAACGCCAGCAGCCCATTGTGGCGATGAACCGAAGCTGATTCATCAGCGTACAGGGGCGCCCGTGGCAGTCGATCCAATTCGTGCTAATGCCGTGAAGGCGCTTTTGGCGCAGGCGATCGATGTCGTGATCACCGACGATGGCCTTCAGCACTACGCGTTAGAGCGCGATATTGAATTTGTCGTGATCGATGGCGTTCGTCGTTTTGGAAATGAACAGATGATCCCCCTTGGTCCACTGCGTGAACCGATTGCTCGGCTCAAAGAGGTTGACTTCATCATGACCAACGGTGGTGTGGCTCAAGATGGCGAAATTGCCATGCGCCTTCAACCTGAGCGGGCTGTCAATTTGGTTACGGGTGAGAAAGTGTCGGTCAGTGAACTGACCAATCTGGTCGCTTGGGCGGGGATTGGACACCCACCTCGCTTTTTCAACACATTAGAACAGCTCGGCGCAACCCCAGTGGTGACGCATGGGTTTGCAGACCATAAAGAATTTGATGTCTCTGAACTGCGCGTATTAGCCAGTCGCGGAGACCATGTCATCATGACAGAAAAAGATGCCGTCAAATGCACCGGCTTTGCCGAGAACAACTGGTGGTATTTACCTGTTTCAGCGGAAATTGCCGCCGAAGATAAACAGTGCATTCTGGAAACAATTAAAGAGGTAATGGAACAGTATGGATCACCGTCTGCTTGAAATCGTGGCTTGCCCAGTCTGTAAAGGCAAACTGACGTACGATAAAGATCACCAAGAGCTGATTTGTAAATTGGATCGCCTCGCTTACCCGATTAAAGAAGGGATTCCAGTGCTGCTGGAAAACGAAGCTCGCACCATGTCGATGGATGAGGGACGCTAATGTCGTTTACGGTTGTCATTCCTGCGCGCTACCAGTCGACGCGTTTACCGGGCAAACCGCTGGCGGATATCGCAGGCAAGCCAATGGTGCAATGGGTCTATGAACAAGCGATGCAAGCGGGCGCGGATCGCGTCATTGTCGCGACAGATGATGCGCGAGTAGAACAGGCCGTGAACGCCTTTGGCGGCACGGTATGCATGACATCGCCGGACCACCAGTCAGGTACTGAACGCTTGGCCGAAGTGGTGAAACGAATGGGCATCGAAGATGACCACATCATCGTCAATGTGCAAGGTGATGAACCGCTGATCCCGCCGAGTATTATTCGTCAAGTGGCCGATAATCTGGCCGCGAGCCAAGCGCCGATGGCAACCCTAGCGGTTGAAATTAGCGATGCCGAAGAGGTGTTTAACCCCAATGCGGTGAAAGTGGTGACCGACAAAGACGGGTATGCGCTGTATTTTAGCCGCGCTTCGATTCCATGGGATCGCGACAACTTTGCCAACGATAAAACCATCGTTCAACCCTTGATGCGTCATATTGGGATCTACGCGTATCGCGCCGGTTTCATCAATACTTATATCCATTGGCAGCCAAGTCAGTTGGAAAAAATTGAAAGCCTCGAACAGCTGCGCGTGCTGTGGTACGGCGAGAAAATCCACGTGGCCGTTGCGCTTGAAGCGCCGCCAGCGGGTGTAGACACGCCAGAAGATTTAGAAGCGGTGCGTCGCATCGTGGGTTAATTGTGTGAGTTCATCGCACGAACCAAATAAGAAAAGCCCCGCAATCGCGGGGCTTTTGATTACAAATTGCATGTTAGATGTTGTGTTTTGCCCGTTTAATTATGACTCTCGAAGTCATTCCTCTTCGGGCAGGTTGCGAGGATCTCTCTTCTTCCTGTCTCCTTGACCTCCTCTAGTTTGACTTCAAAACCCCACAGGCGATGCATGTGTTTCAGCACCTCCTCGTAGCTTGGATCTAAAGGAATACGATCATGCGGCACGTATTGCAGCGTGATGGAACGATCGCCACGCACGTCGACGCTGTAGACCTGAATATTCGGTTCTAAGTTGCTGAGGTTGTATTGAGCGGCCAATTTCTCCCGGATTTGGCGGTAGCCCAAGTCATCATGGATTGCGCTCACTTCGATAAAGTTTTTGTGGTCATCATCGGAGATAGCGAACAGTTTAAAGTCACGAATGATCTTCGGTGACAGGTATTGGCTAATGAAGCTCTCGTCTTTGAAGTTATGCATCGCGAAGTGGAGCGCTTCCAACCAGTCGGATCCCGCCAATTCAGGGAACCATTCGCGGTCTTCATCTGTCGGCTCTTCACAGATACGTTTGATGTCGCGGAACATGGCAAAGCCTAACGCATAGGGGTTAATGCCACTGTAGTACTGACTGTTGTAGGACGGTTGTGCCACAACGCTGGTGTGGCTATGCAAAAACTCAAGAATGAATTTGTCAGACACCAATCCTTCATCATACAGATGATTGAGAATGGTGTAGTGCCAGAAGGTCGCCCAGCCTTCATTCATCACTTGCGTTTGCTTTTGCGGATAGAAGTACTGACTCACTTTACGCACAATACGCACAATTTCGCGCTGCCACGGTTCAAGCAGGGGGGCGTGCTTTTCAATGAAGTAGAGAATGTTCTCTTGGGGTTCGCTTGGGAAACGGTGCTGATTTTCGGTTTCCGCTGTTTTTTTCGGCACGGTACGCCACAGTTCGTTCACCTGCGATTGCAGATAGGCTTCGCGTTCTTCCTGGCGAGCTTTCTCTTCCGCAATGGATATTTTTTCGGGGCGTTTGTAGCGATCCACACCGTAGTTCATTAAAGCGTGGCAGGAGTCGAGTAACTGTTCCACTTCGGCGACGCCGTACCTCTCTTCACACTGGCTAATGTAGTTCTTGGCAAACAACAAGTAGTCGATGATCGAGCTGGCATCCGTCCACGTTTGGAACAGGTAGTTGCCTTTAAAAAACGAGTTGTGTCCGTAGCACGCATGGGCCATCACCAACGCTTGCATGGTGACGGTGTTTTCCTCCATCAAATAGGCAATACATGGGTCGGAGTTGATGACAATTTCATAGGCAAGGCCCATTTGGCCGTGCTTGTAGTTCTGCTCTGTTTGAATGAATTTTTTACCGAATGACCAGTGGTTATAGTTAATCGGCATCCCAATGCTGGAGTAGGCATCCATCATCTGTTCTGCGGTGATCACCTCAATCTGATTCTGGTAAGTGTCGAGTTTGTAATGTTCAGCAACCCGTTTAATTTCAACGTGATACTGCTCGAGCAGGTCGAACGTCCAATCCGGTCCATCGGGCAACATATTGCTTTTGGTTTTGCGCTTTGAGGTCGCTTTGGTCTTTGTCGTCATGTGCGCGCTCCCTATGCTGTTTCCTTGTGGAATAGCTCCCTGAACACAGGGAAAATGTCTTCCACATTGCGAATATTCTTCATCGCGAAGTTGTCAAATGAAGGCTGCAGTTTTTCATATTCGTGCCACAGAGTTTGGTGCGAACGTCGCGTGATCTCGATGTACGCGTAGTACTGACAATACGGTAAGAGCTTGTTGGTGAGCAGCTCTTTACAGCGGGGGGAATCATCGGCCCAGTTGTCGCCATCAGATGCTTGTGCGCCGTAAATGTTCCATTCCCCGAGTGGGTATCGTGCTTCAATAATTTCGTTCATCAACTTCAAAGCACTGGAGACGATGGTGCCCCCGGTTTCTTGTGAATAGAAGAACTCATGTTCATCGACTTCTTTGGCTTGGGTATGGTGACGAATGAAGACCACTTCCACGTTCTCGTACGTTCGCGTGAGGAACAGATACAACAACACATAAAACCGTTTGGCGATATCTTTGGTGGCTTGATCCATCGAGCCAGATACGTCCATCAAGCAGAACATCACGGCTTGGCTGGAAGGGACGGGTCTCTTTTCATAGTTCTTGAATCGTAAATCGAATGTATCGATAAACGGCACGCTATCAATTTTGGCGCGTAACGCTTCAATTTCCTGTTTGAGGCGACGTTCTTCCAGCAGCTGCGCAGGTTCGGCGTGCTGAATTCGCTCCAGTTCGGCTTCCAGTTCGTTCATTAAGCGGCGTTTACCTGCGGTCATTGCCGTGCGACGAGCCAAGGATTGTTGCAATGAACGCACCACGGAAATGTTGGCTGGAATCCCGGCTGTTTGGAAGCCGGAACGGTGGGTTTTCCATTCCGTAATTTTGTTGACTTGATTCTTCTTGAGGTTTGGCAGTTCCAGATCCTCAAACAGAATATCTAAATATTCGTCTTTGGAAATTTGGAATACAAAATCGTCTTCGCCTTCACCATCCGGGCTGGCTTCCCCTTCACCTGAGCCGCCCCCTTGGCCACCTTTCGGCCGTTCGATTTTGTCGCCGCGAATGAATTGATCATTTCCCGGGTGCACGCGTTCACGCAGGCCGCCTTTACCTTGATGGAAAACGGGCTCTTTGATGTCACGATGCGGAATAGAAACGTCTTCGCCGGTTTCCGTGTTGGTGATGGAACGACGATTGACGGCATCAGCGACCGATTCCTTGATCTGCTCTTTGTAACGGCGTAAGAAACGCTGTCTGTTGACTGCGCTCTTGTTCTTGCCGTTCAACCTTCTGTCGATAAATTGCGCCATGAGATTCTCCCTGTATACGTCCCCCAGTGAGCGTTGTTCGCTCAAACGACTTCGGGCCTGCCCTGTGTGTTAGACCAGCAGAAGTGGCATCCTATCCGAATGCCACCGCAACTGAGGCCTGGGCTGATTGACTGTTAAGAGGATTTACGTACGCGTAAATACCACTCAGACAGCAATCGGACTTGCTTCTCTGTATAGCCCTTCTCCATCATACGGGCGACAAAGTCGTCGTGTTTCTTCTGATCGTCAGAAGAGGTTTTCGCATTGAAGGAGATAACAGGAAGTAACTCTTCGGTATTCGAGAACATTTTTTTCTCGATCACGGTGCGTAGTTTTTCGTAACTGGTCCAAACCGGGTTTTGACCGTTGTTGTTGGCACGCGCACGCAACACGAAGTTGACGATTTCGTTACGGAAATCTTTCGGGTTACTGATGCCGGCAGTTTTCTCGATTTTTTCCAGTTCGCTGTTGAGTGCCGAACGGTCAAACAACTGACCGGTTTCTGGATCGCGGTATTCTTGGTCTTGAATCCAGAAGTCAGCGTAGGTGACGTAGCGATCAAAGATGTTCTGACCGTATTCAGAGTAAGACTCAAGATAAGCGGTCTGAATTTCTTTGCCGATGAATTCAACATAACGCGGTACCAGATACCCTTTGAGGAATTCTAGATAGCGTTCTGCGGTTTCTTGTGGGAACTGTTCGCGCTCGACTTGTTGCTCAATGACGTAGAACAGATGCACTGGGTTGGCGGCAACTTCACTGTGATCGAAGTTAAACACGCGAGACAAAATTTTGAACGCGAAACGGGTCGACAGACCCGACATCCCTTCATCGACGCCGGCGTAATCACGATATTCCTGATAGCTTTTCGCTTTCGGGTCGGTGTCTTTGAGCGTTTCACCATCGTAGACCCGCATTTTCGAGAACACAGACGAGTTCTCGGGGGTTTTTAGGCGTGACAGTACGCTGAATTGGGCCAGCAGATCCAAGGTGCTTGGCGCGCAAGGGGCTTGCGACAACTCACTGTGATCCAGCAGTTTTTGGTAGATTTTGACTTCTTCCGACACACGCAGACAGTAAGGCACTTTGACGATGTACACACGGTCGAGGAACGCCTCGTTGTTTTTGTTGTTACGGAAGGTTTGCCATTCGGACTCGTTCGAGTGCGCCAGAATCATGCCGTCAAACGGCAGGGCAGAGAGGCCTTCGGTCCCGTTGTAGTTGCCTTCCTGCGTGGCAGTCAATAGGGGATGCAGCACTTTGATCGGTGCTTTAAACATCTCAACGAATTCCATCAAACCTTGGTTAGCTCGACACAATGCGCCGGAGTAGCTGTAGGCGTCTGGATCATCTTGTGAGAAGTGCTCGAGTTTACGAATGTCGACTTTACCGACCAGTGATGAAATATCTTGGTTGTTTTCGTCGCCCGGTTCGGTTTTGGCGACCGCAATTTGGTCGAGAATCGAAGGGCGCACTTTGACGACTTTAAATTTGGTGATGTCGCCACCGAATTCGTGTAGGCGTTTGGCTGCCCAAGGCGACATGATTGAACGCAGATAGCGTTTTTCAATACCATATTCCTGTTTCAATAGGTCACCGTCTTCGGTGACGTCAAACAGGCAAAATGGGTGGTCATTCACCGGGCTGCGCTCCCCGTTGACGGACAACACATAAATCGGCATTTGTTGCATCAAGGCTTTGAGTTTTTCAGCCAGTGATGATTTACCCCCGCCCACTGGGCCGAGTAAGTACAAAATTTGTTTCCGCTCTTCCAATCCTTGGGCCGCGTGTTTGAGGTAAGAAACGATTTGTTCGATAGCGTCTTCCATCCCGTAGAAGTCTTCGAACGTTTTGTAGCGAGAAATCACACGGTTTGAAAAGATTCGGCTAAGTCGTGGGTGTTTCGATGTATCGACAAACTCAGGTTCGCCGATGGCCATTAGCAAGCGCTCCGCTGCATTGGCGTAAGCACTTTTGTCTTCTTTACACAGAGCTAGAAACTCCTGAATGGAAAGCTCTTCGTCCTTGGCTGCTTCATAGCGTGCCTGAAAGTGGTCAAAAATACTCATAGTGATTCCCCTCTGAAAATGTCGTGATGACATACAACCGCTTAAAAACACAAATCCCTAACAAATTAAGCCTAGTTCGCAATTGTCGATTTTGCTTAGAGATTATGTATTTATTTCAAATTCGTGACTGGAATGACGTCTTTTCTATTATCTATTTTTACGATGAATGCGAGCGAAATGTTCAATTGATTTTGCAGGAGAATGCGAGGCGTTTTCGCTGAAATTGGCACTTCGCTGACTGAAAATTGGCGAATTTCCGGTCAAAGATTGTGTGCTGGGGGGACACGTCGTATCATTTGTCTCTCATCCTTTTTATACAACAATTTCACAAGGTCAGTATGCGCTATCCAATTTTCAAAGCGGCTTGGGCGGTTTCGGCTCTCGCGGCTTCATCCTTTGCACACGCAGAAATGAACCAATGGTCAGTCGGGGTTGCTGCGGCATACTCACCTGCGGTGTATAAAGATACGTCGTCAAACCGTACGGTCATTCCTGTGATTGGCTATGAAGGTGAACACCTATTTTTGCGTGGTTTTACCGCCGGTTATCGTTTGATGCCGATCGGCTCTGAACAGAACATTGTGTTTCGTTTGGCCTACGACCCACGCACACTCAAACCAGAAGATTCGGATGACCCGCAAATCCGGTTGTTGGATAAGCGCAAGTCGACGGTACTCGGTGGTGTGAGTTATCAGCTCCGTACCTTGGTGGGCATGTGGGAAGCCTCGGTGGGCGCCGATGTGGCTGGTCGTCACAACGGGATGTACGGTGAAATTGCTTGGCGTTTGCCGCTGCGTTTCTCGAACTGGGGCATTACGCCGGCGATCGGTTATTCATACAACTCCGACAAACTCAACAACCACTTGTACGGTGTCTCGGCCAGTGAATCGGCACGCAGCGGTTTGCAAGAATATGATGCCGGATGGGATGGGCAGTACTTTATTGGTGCGTCAGCCTACTGGTCGATTACGCGCAGCGTGCGTGTCAATGGCGGCATTCGTTACTCGAACCTCGACAGTGATTTGTCCGACAGCCCCGTGGTTGGCCGCGATACCAGCGTGATGGGCACTTTGGGCATCGCTTACGTGTTCTAATGACGGGTGAGCAAAGGCGATGACATCGTTGCATGCTCACGATGAGGTTTGAATCATGACAAAAGGCTGGGATTCCCAGCCTTTTTCGTTCCGCTTATGCGTTAAAAATCTGTCTCAGTTCACTGGCAGACAAGTGGTATTGACGTGGGCAGTTGCGCCACGTGGTCAACATGCGGCGATATTTCTCCTGCATTGGCATTTGGCTGTTGAAGTGGTGATCGCCTTTGTCGAATTGCGGGTAGAGGCCTTCAGCGTTCACAAGGAAGCGAACGTAATTCACCAATTGTGCTTCCGACGCAATGTCGTAGCCAAGGTAGTTCAGGCGACGAACATCCACATCTTTGCGCTCATCCTCTTCCAACATGTTGAACGACTCTTGCATCGCGTGGTACATCTCCATGATGTCGATCACTTCGCGGCATTGCGCTTCAGAGATGCAGCCAAACTCTTTATTCAGTTCGCACATCTGCAACTCGTAACCACGTTCAACGATGGTTTGCAGACGTTTGTATTTGGCAGCGTTCTGCGGATCAAGCTGAGACATTAATGTGTATTGGTTAGACAGGATCAGACGTTGTGCGTTTGTCATTTCCATAGCTGGCCTCACTAAAAGTTAAACTGTGTCATTTTTTCTGAGTTAAGGTTAACAGTACGGGTAGGCCTGAAACATGATCTCAACACGGATTTAATGGAGAAAGTACAAAATATCTGCATCTTTTATCGTTTTCGTTGAGGCAGTGCTCGGTGCGCAGCGTGTTATCGGTGATGGCCTGCGAGCCTTACTTGTGATAGTGATTGTAGATGTAATCTCGATCGGAAAAGACGCGTAACCATTCGGGCTTAAACACACAAAGAATCGCCAGTGCCATGCCGTTGAGCAGGCCTTCAGGAAACGCCAATAACGGCACAAGAATCAGATAATTGCTGTAGATGGTTTGCCAATCGTGCACGCCCAATGCCAGTTGGTAGAGCGTGTTCAGCAGTAAATGCAAACTGCCGGTCATACCGCCATTAAAAAAGCCCGCAACGAAGATGAACACAAAGATGTTACGGGGCAAGTAGTGATAACTAAGTGCGAAAATTGCGTAGCTGATGAGAATGGGCAGCAGCGCAGAAAGTAGCAAATATTCGGGCACGTCATACACACCCAGTTTCCCCACCACGACCAGTGCGGCGGTGACAGGAATGGTGAGTAGGAATGCGCAGCGCCAGCCATACATCATCGTCAGGGTGGTGAGGGCAAGGAAGTGAATGTGTAACCCTTCTTTGACGCTGGCTTGCGCGGACCAAAGCAAAAACAGGGCAAACATCACGAAGTAGGTGAGGTGCTGAAATGTTTTCTCATGCGTGAATTTGGGCCAGAACGAAGTCCGGACATCACGTGCAGTCCCCACAATAAACAGTAGGATCACGACCAGCGAGGCCAATTCTTCCAGTTGCACGCGAACTCCTTTCCATAAAAATACCAGCGCTATGGCTGGTATTTTTTACGATTCGCTCGTGGGATTGAATCAGTATTTTACGTTTGAGTGATACTGCTCAAGGATTGACACGATTTTATCCATGGTTTCTTTGCTCGGTGGGTTCACACCTTCCAGTGGATACGTTTCACCCATCGCTTCCCATTTGTGAGCGCCCAATTTGTGGTATGGCAACAATTCGATTTTTTCGACGTTGTCCATGTCCTGAATAAATTGACCCAGCAGGTGCGCCGATTCTTCATCGTCCGTGTAGCCAGGAACGACCACGTAACGAATCCACGTCTTCTTGCCCATCTTTTGCAGATAGCGGGCAAAATCCAGTGTGCGTTTGTTCGATACGCCAATCAGATCTTGGTGAATTTCGTCTTGCATCTGTTTGATATCAAGCATCACCAAATCGGTCACGTCCAAGACTTCATCGATTACAGGGGTGTATTTACGAATGTAGCCATTGGTGTCAAGACAGGTATGAATCCCTTCAGCTTGTGCAGCGCGGAAAAAGTCGCGCACGAATTCCGGTTGCAGCATCGATTCACCGCCCGAACACGTCACGCCGCCGCCAGATGCGTTCATAAAGTGACGATAAGACTTCGCTTCTGCGATGATTTCTTCAACAGACACTTCTTTACCTGTGTGGGTATCCCAAGTGTCTCGGTTGTGGCAGTACTTACAACGGAATAAGCAACCTTGCAGAAAAATAATGAATCGAATGCCGGGGCCATCAACAGTGCCGCAAGATTCAAATGAATGGATACGACCAGTAGTAGACATAAGCTGCTCTCGTTTGCTGAATGTGTTCGTTATTTTATTACAAAAGGTAGGGTTTAAATAGGTTTTCCTTGTCCAATCTGTTGGCGACGAACGCTGGGCATAAAAATAATCGATTATAGATAAAATTATGTTATAAACTTGTTATTAATTATAAGAAAAGCAAACACAAGATTTACGTTTTCCTTGATGTCGTCAGTCATTTGCACCGTGGTAAGGAATGAATGCATGGAAGTATTTAATCTCTCTCAAAAACAGAAAATCATCGCGTTTATCGTGATTCTTTGTATCGGGTTTAGTGCGTTGGGGGTTTACACCGCCAGCAGCTTGTCGAGCATGAGCGCGCAGTATCAACAAAGCCGAAAAATCACCACCGGCGCGGTCGCTATCCACGCCACTCAAGCTAAATTGCTGACGTTGGCTGCCGAGCGTGATGATCTCAGCGCTGCCCAAGTGAGCGAGACCACCACTCAGCTCAGTGAATTGCTGTCGGAAGTGGCCAACGATGTACAGTTTCTACAATCGAGCGGTTTGAATGATGAAGCCAATCAACTCGGCCAAGCCACTCAGGAATTTGGTGATGCGCTGCGCCCTTGGATGAACATCAAAGGGGAGCTGGGCTTTAATGTTGAAGAAGGCAAACTCGGGGAACTGAAGTCATTGGCCGGAACCATTGAAAAGAAAATTGCAGAAACCGGCATGGTGACGTTGAACTCGGACTTTCAAGCGATGATCAAAGCGCAACAAAATTACTTGTTGCAACCCAACGATCAAAACCTCAAGTTGTTTAACCGCGCCATGGCAGGGTTCGTCAACATGTCGAATACCTACGCCATGCTAGAGCTGTATGAAAAAGAGGTTGAGCAGTTCAAAGCGACGTTCGCGCGCGTCAGTGAGTTGTCTCAGCAGGTGAAAGTGCAGGAAGCGGCATTGGTGAACAGTGAAACGCAAGCGCAGTCGCTCATTGAATCGATTTCTGAAAAACTCGAAACCATGAGTGGCCGCTATCAAAGCGCGGCAGACCGAGCGGGTAGCAATACGTTGTGGTCGGTGCTGGTGGCCTGTGCGGTGTTGGCGGTGATCACCATATCCATTTTTGTGATGCTCAGTCTTTCGTTGTCGCGTTCGTTGTTGCAAACCAAAGCGATTTTGGAACGTTTATCCGGCGGCGATTTGTCGCAACGTTTGACCATTACGCGCAATGCCAACGATGAATTTAATCAACTGGCGGTGGCGATCAACCAAAGCTGTGAGAACCTGGGTGAGTTGGTCAAAGCGGTGCAAGATCGCAGCCAAGCGTTGTCCGGTGATGCGGCTGAGCTCAATGCCGGGGTGGACAACTTGGCGCGCAGTCAGTCGGATATCTTGGGGCAAACACAATTGTTAGCGTCCGCCACGGAAGAGGTGAGTGTCACCACGCAAGAAGTGTCGAATTCACTGGAGTTTGTGTCGGATGTGAGTAAATCCTCGACCCAAGCGGCAGAAGATGGCTCAAAGGTTATCGCCGCGGCGATTGGTTCGTTGGAAGATGTGGGCAAAATTTTGAGCTCGGCAGCAGGGCACATTCAGCAGCTTGAACAAGCGTCGTCGAAAGTTGATTCCGTAATGGAAATCATCAATGGCATTGCTGAGCAAACCAACTTGTTGGCGCTCAACGCGGCGATTGAAGCAGCCCGGGCTGGCGAGCAGGGAAGAGGTTTTGCCGTGGTGGCTGATGAAGTTCGTAGCTTAGCGGTGCGCACGGTTGATGCGGTGACCGAGATTTCAGGCACCATTGAAACGATGAAAAAAGAGAGCGCTGAGGTGATTCAGTACATTGGTCAGTCCGAGCACAGCATGAAGACCGGCCAAGAGCGCGGGATGGAAGCGATGGAAGCGCTGACGCACATTACTGAAAAGGCGGAACAAGCGGCCCATCAAACAGAAGTGATTTTTGCATCGATGAAAGAGCTGGCCACCACCAGTCAATCGATGGCCGACAGCATGACGCAGATTTCCAGTGCGATGAAACAGCTGGAAGAAAACAACGATCAGTTGCGTTCAACCAGCCAGATTGTGGACCAGCGTTCGACCAGTCTAAACAGCGATTGTCAGCGCTTTACGATTTAACTGAACGGTTTAACGGCCGATACGATTTCACTGGCGAGCAATTGAATCACCCGAGCAATTGAATCACCGATGCAATCGTCGATCAGAAAAAGCCATAGAGTGTAAAAGAGCCGGTACTGTGTAGAGCGTCCCGGCTCTCTTTATATTCCGCGCTGTTGGCAGCAACCGCAAGGCTCGCCCCCATTCGTGAACCGTACCAAGCGGCGCCAAAGACGGCTGTCGCTTGAACCGGTTCGACAGTGACTTCGTAGTAACTGGGTTCGTGGTCTAAGTCGTTCAGCGGTCGGTGCCCTTCAATGGTTAAATCGTTAAAGCGATATCGTGCTTCAATACCCGTGTAAACAAACCACCCTTGGCTGGATGCGCCAATCATGCCGGGTAAAAATGGCTTTTCTGCGGAGATTTGCGCGCTGCCAAAGTTGCCTGCGAGATCTTGTCCCCAGCGCAGCATGATGCCAGTGGCGATGTCGCTACGAAAGTTACCCACATTCACTTCCGACACGTTGGAGACGTCCCACTCCAAGCCTTGCCAAGTCCGTGAACGCATCCAATTAAAATGGCCGAGATAGCCGACGCTGCCTGCGACTTTATCTTCCACTTGATAATCCCAACCGTTGGGATCGTCGGAGTTGGTGATGCTATGTACTAGGGTTTGTGCGCGCTCCGAGAGCGAGCTGTCGCCTGTGGTACCGATCGTCAGGTTAAAGCGCTGCGCTTGTTGCGAGTGAAGGCTGAGGTAGTTGAACTCCGCATGCAAATAACCTGCATAAGGACGTTCGTTGGCTTGCGGTTTTTCCAAGGTAATGTCGGCTGGAGTCCACATTTTGTGGCCCACGCTGATTTCCCATTTATCGAGGCTGCTGGCTCCCCAAGCGGATACGCTTAAGGGCTTTGCCCACCAAGGGGGGCGAATGCCTTGAGAGGTATAGGTGAAAAAAATACCGTTGGTGTAATCTTCATCAACCCCAAAAATGCCGTCATTGTCCAAGTGCATCGACAAGGTGGCTTGCGTGGCAGCCAATGCTGGCCCGCAAAGCAAAGTAAGAGGTAATAGGCGCAATAACTTCATAGAAGGCTACATCATTCCGTCAGAGAGTGATGATGGTAGCGTAAAAGTCGATTCAAGTATGAATAAAGCGGATTTGATGCAGTGAAATTGAGGTGTGGGTTACATTAATATGCAACTTGTTTATTTAACTGATTTTTAGATTGAAATAAAAGAAAATCCCCGCTCAATGAGCGGGGATTGATCATCGACTATGTCGAGACTGAAACTTATAGTGATTCAGTGAAAGTACGAGCGATAACGTCTTGCTGCTGTTCAGTAGTCAGAGAGTTAAAGCGTACTGCGTAACCAGATACACGGATAGTCAGTTGTGGGTACTTCTCTGGGTGTTTCACTGCGTCTAGCAGAGTTTCACGGTTCAGTACGTTCACGTTTAGGTGCTGACCACCTTCGATGCCAGATTCATGGTGGAAGTAACCATCCATCAGACCAGCAAGGTTAGCGCGTTGTGAGCCTTCTTCTTTACCCAGTGCGTTTGGCACGATAGAGAAGGTGTAAGAGATACCGTCTTTAGCGTGTGCAAATGGTAGTTTACCTACTGAAGTCAGTGATGCAACAGCACCTTTCTCATCACGGCCGTGCATTGGGTTTGCACCAGGACCGAATGGAGCGCCAGCACGACGACCGTCAGGTGTGTTACCAGTTTTTTTACCGTATACCACGTTTGAAGTGATAGTCAGGATAGACTGAGTAGGAATCGCGTTGCGGTAAGTTTTCAGTTCACGAATCTTGTTCATGAATACTTCAACTAGTTGACATGCGATGTCATCAACACGTGCATCGTTGTTACCGAATTTAGGGTAATCGCCTTCGATTTCGAAATCGACTGCAACGCCATCTTCGTCACGGATTGGTTTAACAGTTGCGTATTTGATTGCAGACAGAGAGTCAGCAGCAACAGACAGACCAGCGATACCACAAGCCATTGTACGTTTCACATCACGATCGTGCAGTGCCATCAGTGACGCTTCGTAGCTGTATTTGTCGTGCATGAAGTGGATAGCGTTCAATGCAGTGACGTATTGTTTTGCCAACCAGTCCATGAAGTGGTCCATTTTGTCCCATACTTCATCGAAATCCAGAACTTCTGAAGTGATTTTTGGCATTTTAGGACCAACTTGTGCTTTAGATTTTTCATCCACACCACCGTTGATGGTGTAAAGCATAGTTTTCGCCAAGTTTGCACGAGCACCGAAGAACTGCATTTGTTTACCAATAACCATTGGAGATACACAACATGCGATCGCGTAGTCGTCAGAATCGAAGTCTGGGCGCATCAAATCGTCGTTTTCGTATTGGATAGAAGACGTGTCGATTGAAACTTTTGCACAGAATTTTTTGAAGCCTTCTGGCAGTTTTTCAGACCAAAGTACAGTGATGTTTGGCTCTGGAGAAGGACCCATGGTGTATAGGCTGTTCAGGAAGCGGAAGTTAGTTTTGCTAACTAGAGTACGGCCGTCAAGACCCATACCACCGATAGATTCAGTTGCCCAGATTGGGTCGCCAGAGAACAGTTCATCGTACTCAGGAGTACGTAGGAAACGAACCATACGCAGTTTCATCACGAAATGGTCGATCATTTCTTGCGCTTGTTCTTCAGTGATTGTGCCTGCTTTCAGGTCACGTTCGATGTACACGTCTAGGAAAGTCGAAGTACGACCTAGAGACATTGCAGCACCGTTTTGTGATTTAACTGCAGCTAGGTAGCCGAAGTAAGTCCATTGGATTGCTTCTTGTGCAGTTTCTGCTGGGCGACCGATGTCAAAACCGTATTTCGCAGCCATTTTTTTGATTTGGCCAAGAGCACGGTGTTGCTCTGCGATTTCTTCACGCAGTTGCATGGTCATTTGCAGATCTTCGCCGTTTTCAAACTGCTCTTGTAGAGAAGTGAATTGAGCGAATTTGTCAGCCATCAGGAAGTCGATACCGTAAAGTGCGATACGACGGTAGTCACCGATGATACGACCGCGGCCGTATGCGTCTGGAAGACCAGTCAGTACGCCTGATTTACGACAAGCAAGAATTGCTGGTGTGTAGATGTCAAATACACCTTGGTTGTGAGTTTTACGGTACTCGGTGTAGATTTTTTTAACTTCAGGGTCTAGTTCACGGCCGTAAGCGTGGCAAGAACTCTCAACCATGCGGATACCACCGTTAGGGATAAGAGCACGTTTCAGAGGTTTTTCGGTTTGAAGACCAACGATTGTTTCTAGGTCTTTATTGATGTAGCCCGCATCGTGAGCTGTGATGGTAGAGATAACAGAAGTATCGAAATCAACAGGAGCGTGAGTTGAGTTTTCTTGTTTGATACCTTCCATTACTTGTGCCCAAAGCTTGTTAGTTGCTTCGGTGCCTTCAGAAACTAGGAAAGATTCGTCACCCTCGTAAGGAGTGTAGTTCTTTTGAATAAAATCACGAACATTGACTTCGTTTTGCCAGTCACCTGCTGCAAAACCTTCCCAAGCTTTAGCAAATTGCTCTGCCATGACATACCTACCTTTTTAGTAGAAAAAACACGTACTGTTTCGCCGTTGAGCCAGCTATCCTGCATGTAATGCGGGAGGCAGTACACTCATTGAATAACAATATCTATATTCAATCTATACGCAAAAATTATACTCATCTGTTTGAATATAGATATTGTTATTTGTTCCCCTTGATTGGCAATGTAAGCTAAAAAAAACTCGTAAACCTTAAACTAAATCAATAAAAGTTAAAAATTTCAAATAAAGTTTGGGTAGTGCTAAGCACTACCCAAAGTATTGTTGAATCCCGAGTTGCCGCTTTACAGCCAAGCCTTGAGGCCATATTGGCTTTCCAGCATACCCACAGCAAGCATAGCAACTAAACAGATAATAAACACGCCGACTGGAATAATGATTTTATCGGCGAATGACAGGCGTGATGCACGCTCTTTGTCACCAATCAAACCATTGTTATCCAAGAACATGGTCAGCGCCCATGCTAAAACTGGGTTCGTAACAATAGAAGCAAAGATACAAATACCAGCTGCTTGTGAATCTTTCGTGTCACGGACCATTTGCATACCCGCTTCAAGTAGCGGTAGGGAGACACCAACTAATAGTGCCACACGCATCACTGGCGGCCATACCGCTACGTCCATTGGGAAACCAAGAATCGCAACAATGATACAGAATGAACCAAGTAGGATGGCACCAGCTGGGATCGGACGCTTCGCGATCGCCGCTGGAATCATGTATGTCCCCCAAGACGACGTAATGTTACCGCCACCAACGGCAGTCCCCACCATCTGGCGTACAGAACACATGGTCATGGTGTCATCGACATCCATCAGCACTTTCTCAGTTTTGCGCGGGTAGTTCAGCTCTTGGAAGATGCGGTGGCCGAGGAAGTCAGGTGACCACATGGCAACGGCAAGAATCGCGAACGGTAGTGAAGCAATAAAGTGTTCTACGTTCGGCAGACCCAGCATCCAACCTTGTTCAGTGCTGCCCCACCAGTAAACTGGGTTAAGGTTTGGTAAGCCCATTTGGGTTTCAAACTTGATGTCAAAACCTGCACCCAGAACCAGCGCAATCGCCAGACCGGTAAAGGCACACACCGGGATGGCCAGCCAGCGTTTGTTCACTTTGGCAAGGTACGCATAAATAGCGACAGTCACACCCAGAACAATCAAGCCCACATAACCCATGCTGCCCGCTTCAACGCTCGCCGATTGCAGACCAACGGCCCACTCTTGGATGGAGGTGATCTGACTCATGGTGCCGGTCAATCCTAAGAAGATGAGCAAGCCACCGGCGGTTCCTTCCGAGGTGAGGTTCACCAGTTTTGAACCACCTTTTAAGAAGCTCAGAATCAGGCCAAACACACCGATCAGAATCGCCAGTGCCAGTGGGTGAGCACCCGCCAGAGCGATCGTTCCGATCAATGGGATCATTGGACCATGGTTCCCCGCAAGGTTTGCGCGTGGGTTGAGAAAGCCTGAAGAAATGATACAGAACAGCAGTGCTGGGATCAGCATTTCTACACGTGCCACTTCAATCGCAAAGTCTTTACCAAGCGAGACATGATCCCAAGCTTGGGTCAGCCCCTCAGCCCAAGACATCATGACGGCAGAGTACATCGCGATAATGCCGATGGTACCAGCAAGTGCTGGCACTAAGTCTTCAAGTTCAAAACGGAAGTCACGACCAGGCAGGTTCAGGCCGAAGCGACGTGGCTTCATGATCTGCAGTTCGTGGTCTAGGTAATCGGAGCGGCTTGCAAACTCAGATGCTGGACGGTGGAGCTCTTTATAGCTCTTTGTGTCGATGTCTGAGCGCTCTTGATTGACTACGTCTGACATAGATTCCTCATATGTTAAAAGTAAGTAATTCTTAATTGAATTCTAAATAAATTGCCGAAGCGAAACGGTTTAAACTGCATAAGTGTTCATTTTTGCAATGACTATGCATAACCAACTGATTGAATACAGAGTTTTTATTTACTCTTTTATTTGTTGGCGAGTTTAGCGTGCTAACCCCTTAGGGTGATTGATCTTGATCACTTTAAGAATAGATATGAAATTAAGCTACATTACACGAATGAAATCAGTCACATACTGGCGATTAAGTGTGAAATTTAATTTCAAATTGTAAGTATTCTTTCCAAAAATTTGTTCAGTTTGAGAGATGTATCACTTGGTGACAAATGTTGCCCAGAAATCTTGCGGCAGGTCTTACTTTTATAAAAATGTTAATAAATGTCAGTAAATTTTTCTTCTGGTTTCGTGTGATTCTATGCGGTGTTTGGAGAAGAATTGGCTAAAACTTGAATTACTAGTCAGATTAAATAACTAAATATACTGATTTTTTAGGTTAATGATTTGTTGCATGTTATTGGGGAGAGTGCTAGTTTGTATCCGAAATTGAGCTGGAATGCTCGGCAGTGATAAAAAATACAGGGAGTTAGAGCGCATGACTGATGTAGCCGCGCTGGATATCAAAAACCTGCACAAAACGTTTGGCCAGAACGAGGTTCTGAAGGGCATTTCACTTCAGGCTCACAAAGGTGACGTGATTTCGATCATCGGTTCATCGGGTTCTGGCAAAAGTACCTTTCTTCGATGCATCAACTTATTGGAAACACCCACTGCAGGTGAAATTTGGGTCAAAGGTGAACTGATCCAAATGAAGAAAAACCGACAGGGGGAATCGTCTCCAGCCAATGAAAAGCAAGTCCAACGCATCCGTTCGCGTCTGGCGATGGTTTTTCAAGGTTTCAACTTATGGTCGCACATGACCGTGCTGGAAAATGTCATTGAGGCTCCCGTGCACGTCCTTGGCGTCCCCAAAGCTCAGGCGATCGAGAACGCAGAGATCCTGCTCAAAAAAGTTGGTCTTTACGAGCGTCGCGATTACTACCCAGGTCACTTATCTGGTGGTCAGCAACAACGTGCGGCGATTGCTCGCGCGCTGGCAGTGGATCCGGAAGTGATGCTGTTCGATGAACCAACATCCGCGCTTGACCCTGAATTGGTTGGCGAAGTGCTTGGCGTGATGCGTGATCTGGCTGAAGAAGGACGCACCATGTTGGTGGTAACCCACGAAATGGCGTTTGCGCGTGATGTCTCTAACCACGTGATGTTCTTGCATCAAGGGCGTGTCGAAGAGCAGGGGAATCCGGCCAAGTTGTTCAGTGACCCAGATTCAGAACGTCTGAAACAGTTTATTTCATCAATTTATTGATTTTTATGCCCAAGGTTTGTCGTCGGAATGCCGCGGTGGCACCGAAGTATGAACTCGCAGCGTAGAGCAACAACAAACACAACAATACAATCACAGGAGTATGGAAATGAAAAAGTGGTTATTAGTGGCGGCTTTGGCAGCAACAGCAGCAACGGGCGTCGCCCAAGCGAAAGAATGGAAAACCGTTCGCTTCGGCATTGAAGGCGCGTACCCTCCGTTTAGCTGGACAGAAGCAGATGGCTCTCTGAAAGGCTTTGACGTGGATATGGCCAACGCTTTGTGTAAAGAGATGCAGGTGCAATGTAAGATCGTTCCACAGGATTGGGATGGCATCATTCCATCGCTGTTGGCACGTAAATATGATGCCATCATCGCGGCGATGTCTATTACCGAAGAGCGTAAGAAAAAAGTCGATTTCACCAACAAATACGCGCTGATCCCTAATAAATTTATCGCGAAAAAAGGCGCACAGCTCGACTTCACGAAAGAAGGTCTGAAAGGGGTGAAAATTGGTGTTCAACGTGCCACTACACACGATAAATACCTGACTGACAACTATGGCGATGCGGTTGAGATCGTGCGTTATGGTTCATTTGATGAAGCGTATTTAGATCTGGCGAATGGCCGTATCGCAGCCGTTCTGGGTGATGCGTCGGCACTGGAAGATGGCGTGCTAAACAAACCGGGTGGTGAAGGCTACGAATTCGTGGGTCCTTCATTGACTGATCCGAAATGGTTCGGTGACGGCTTTGGTATCGCAACACGTAAACAAGACAAAGATCTGACAGAGAAACTAAATGCTGCGATCGATGCCCTACGTGCGAAAGGCGAATACCAACAAATCGCCGCGAAATACTTCAAATATGATGTTTACGGCGAATAATCAGCCGAACACAACGCGACCGTTCGTGTTGAGATAATAAAAGGCATTCCTGGTTGCTGGTTCCTAGTTCGTAGCAGTACCCAGCAACCAGGCTTTCAGGGACTAGGAACATTGTTATGCTGGATTTACAGGGATACGAAGCCTCCATTTTCAAAGGAGCCGTGCTGACCATCGAAGTTGCCGTGCTTTCACTGCTGCTAGCGATGCTGTTAGGCATGTTAGGTGCGTTGGCCAAACTCGCACCGTACCGTTGGGCGAGAGCCATTGCGACCGTTTATACCACCATCATTCGCGGTATTCCGGACTTGGTTCTGATGATGCTCATTTTCTTTGGTGGCCAAATTCTTCTCAACAACAGTTTGTATGCCATCAACGAATGGTTGAACAACTGGTTTATGTCTAGCGACCCGAACCACGAATGGGTCTCTTATCTACCGGATTACATTGATGTCAGCCCGTTTATCGCGGGGGTGCTGACCATCGGTTTTATCTTCGGCGCGTACATGGCAGAAACCTTTCGCGGCGCCATTATGGCAGTCGACAAAGGCGAACTTGAAGCTGCAAAAGCTTATGGCATGAGTGCCGCACTCGCGTTTCGTCGCATTCTCTTACCGCAAATGATTCGTCACGCGTTGCCCGGTTTTGGCAACAACTGGCTGGTGCTGCTGAAAACCACGGCGTTGGTGTCGATCATCGGTTTGGAAGATATGGTGCGGATGAGTTCGCTGGCAGCAGGTTCCACTAAAATGCCATTTACGTTCTACATGGCGGTCTCGATCATCTTTCTTCTATTTACCAGTGTTTCCACCGGTCTGTTGAAGATCGTTGAACGAAAATTCAGTATTCACACGAGGTAAACGACTATGGATTTTTCTCTCATTATCGGAAGTTTGCCTATCTATTTCAGTGGCCTGTGGACGACGGTTTGGCTGGTGGGGGTTGCACTGGTCATCGGGCTCAGCATTGCGATTCCATTGGCGATTGCGCGCAACAGTCGCAATTATGCGATTAGCACGCCGGCGTGGGCATATATCTACTTTTTCCGTGGAACGCCGCTGCTGGTTCAGTTGTATCTCATTTATTACGGCATGGATCAGTTTTTCCCAGTGAAAGACACTTTGTGGGAAAATGCATGGTTTTGTGCGTTGGTCTCGTTCGTGCTCAATACATCGGCTTACACCGCTGAAATCATTCGTGGCGCCATCAACGGGTTACCCAAAGGTGAAGTGGAAGCGGCCAAAGCGTATGGCATGAGCACATGGAAAACCTATCGCCGAGTGGTGTTGCCAAGCGCATTGCGTCGTGCATTGCCGGCCTACAGTAATGAAGTGATCTTCATGTTACACGGCAGCGCTGTGGCGGGGATCGTCACCATCATGGATTTGACGGGGGCAGCGCGCTTGGTCAACTCGCGCTACTACGCGCCATTTGAGTCATTCCTTACCGCTGGTCTGTTTTACATGTCGCTCACGTTTATCATTATCTTCTGCTTCAAAAAAGCAGAGAAACGCTTCCTCGCGTATCTACGTCCTCTGAGTTAACGTCTTGAGGCGAACGCCTCGACGGAGCGACAACGCAATGAGAATAGCCCCGAATTCGGGGCTTTTTGATCTATCGCAGGTGCAGTTTAATTTGAAAAGACCGACCAAATCGGTGCGTGGTCAGAAGGTTTCTCAATGCCGCGTAGTTCGTAGTCGATTCCAGCTTCGACACATGTTGCGGCCAACGATGGCGTGGCCAGAATCACATCAATGCGCAGGCCGCGGTTGTCATCGAACCCTTTTGAGCGGTAATCGAACCACGAAAACTGATCGTTAACCGCCGGATGCAGTTTACGGAATGTATCTTCAAAGCCCCAATCTAGCAGGGTTTTTAACCACTGACGCTCTTCAGGTTGGAATGAACATTTGCCCGTTTTTAGCCAGCGTTGACGGTTCGGCTCACCAATGCCGATATCCAAGTCAATTGGGCTGATGTTGATGTCGCCCATCACAATCAGTTGATCGTCTTTCGTGTGGTAGTCATTCAGATAGGTCATCAGATCCGCGTAGAACTGGCGCTTATAGGGAAATTTCGTCTCATGACTGATGTTGTCGCCCTGAGGGAAGTACCCGTTCATGACCGTGACTTTTTGGCCTTGTTCATTGAGGAAGGTCGCCATGATCATACGTTTTTGATGATCATCATTGTCGGTTGGGAAGCCTTTGCGGACTTCCAAGGGCGTTTGCTTGCACAGCATAGCGACGCCGTAATGCGCTTTTTGACCGTGGAAGTAAACCTTGTAGCCCATCGCTTCCACGTCTTCGAGTGGAAACGCTTCATCATGAACTTTGATTTCCTGTAGGCCAATTACGTCAGGCTGATGTTTATCAATGACTGCTTGAAGTTGGTGTAGTCGAGCACGCAAGCCGTTGATATTAAAGCTGATGACTTTCATGGTTTGTCCTTTCTTATGGTTTTAATCAACGATGTTACCAGCTTCAAAAGTGATCACAAGACGAAAAACCTCTGCAATACTGTCTGAGTCAGGAAGTTGTAAAAACGGTGTAAACTTTCAGTTGATAAATCGATAGATTGTGGTCTAATTTCAAGCTTCCTTGTTCGATTAAAGGGCAAATGGCGCAAGCATAAGGATGTTGTATGCGAACACTATCAGTTCAGTGGAAAATTACGCTGATGGCGGGAATCTGCCTTCTCGTGACGTCACTTTCTCTTATTGGCTTTTCGGTTTATAACGCAGTCAATAATCAAAAAATCATCAAACAGCAAAGTGCTGCTTCGGTGATCAACAAATCTCAGCAACTGCTGCAGACACGTGCTCAGTTAAATGCGACTGAAATTTCTGAATTCCTCAATGAAGCCATTTATCGAGCGGAAATGCTCGCGTCCAACGCGCTGTTCTTAAAAACCAATGCTGAAGAAAATTTCGGCGACAGCGAAGAACTGCGCACATCGCTGGACGACATGGTGCGCAAATCGGTGCTGAACTTTGCGACCATCGATGGGGCGTATCTGGTTTTCAAACCCAACATGCTCGACAGCGAGGACGACAACTACATCAATGCGGATTACGTTGGCTCGAATGAAAAAGGTCGTTTTGCACCTTACTGGATGACGACTGCCAATGGTGAAAATGTGGTGGCGAATGTGCTGAGTGAAAAATCGCTGGCCGATTCAGCCAACAGCGAGCGATTTTATTGTCCGCTCAGTAGCGGTGAAGCGTGTGTCACCACGCCGCGTTTGATTGAACAAGACAATGGCGGACTCTTGGCGACATCGATTTCCGTGCCAATCAAAATTGATGATGTTGCGGTTGGTTTTTACGGGATTGATCTAAAACTCAATCCGCTGCTGAAAATTGCTCAAGATTCGGATCGCAGCCTGTTCGGTGGCAATGGCCGAGTGTTTATCATTAGTTTGGATGGGACGTTGATCGCAAGTGATGACAACGCATTACCGATCGGTCAGCCGTTTTCAGGTTCGACTCTAAGCGGCGATCAAGTGACGGATCTGTTGTTTGGCAATGAAGTCAAAACACAATGGACGGATGATCGTGCGTGGCTAACGGTGTTTGCACCGATTCATGTAGCCAATCAAACGTGGGGCGTGATCTTTGAGATGCCACGCAGCAGTGTGTTGGCAGATGCCAATGAACTCGATAGCGTGATTTCCACACAAGTGGAAAACGGGGTGAAAGCAGAGCTTATTGCCGGCTTGTTGTTTGTTGTACTCGGTCTGCTGATTATTGCTCTGACAGCGTCGCGCATTGTGAAACCGATTCGGGCCGTCGTGGTTCGTTTGAAAGACATTGCTTCAGGTGAAGGGGATTTGACGCAGCGTTTGGCGGTGGCTTCCCAAGATGAAGTCGGCCAACTGGCATTGGGATTCAACCAATTTCTGGATAAGTTGCAGTCGACCATTCGTCAGGTGGTGGATGCGACCCATTCCGTGGCGGCGACTTCTGAGCAATCCAAAGTGGCGGCCGCACAAACTCGCTTGCGTAGTGAATCGCAGTTCAAAGAGGTTGACTTGGTGGCGACGGCGTCGGAAGAGATGACCCAGACGGCAAGTCTGGTGGTTCATAATGCTGAAAACGCGGTGAAGGCGGCAGAGCAAGCGAATCATTCGGCGCAGTTGGGGCAAAATGTTATCGAAGCATCTGAGCAAGAAATGCTCAAACTGGTGCAGAAAATGAGCGAAGCCGTGCCGGTGGTGGAAGAATTGGCGCAGAACAACGCGAATATCACGGAAATTCTGGAAGTCATCGAAGGTATCTCAGAGCAGACCAACTTGTTGGCCCTGAATGCGGCAATTGAAGCTGCACGGGCAGGGGAGCAAGGACGAGGATTTGCGGTGGTCGCAGATGAAGTGCGTAATTTGGCCAGCCGAACACAAGATTCCGTCGGCGAAATTCGTTTGGTGATTGAGCAAGTTCACAAAGGCACGCGAGATGTGGTTGCCGCAATTCAAGACAGTAATCAACTGGCCAATGGGACTGCGCAACAAGTTCAAAACGCTGTGGCTGAACTGGGACAGGTGTTTGATGCCATCGCCTCGATCAATGACATGAATTCGCAGATTGTGAAAGCGGCGGAGGAGCAGCAAACGGTGTCGGCAGAAGTCAATCAAAGTGTGGCCAACATTCGAGATCTCAGCGCGCAAATCCTAGAGCAAGCCGGGGAATCGGAAGCGGTCGGAACGCAGATCAGCGAGCTGAGCCAAGAACAACAACGGCTGGTGTCACAGTTTAAAGTCTAAATCGAAACAAGAGCGCAGTGGCGCTCTTTTTTTCACTGAAATTTTCGCCCATGCGATGGCGATGCTATATCAGTGGTTGTCGAGCTTTTGTTGAAGGTCGGCTTTGACGATCGCCAGTGCTGCCAAGGCAACTTTGGGATCAACGCCGTTGCTTTCTAGCAGGTAGATCAGATCAACGGCCAATTTGATTTCATCAGGCGCGTCGCTGAGGGGGACAGATGGTTGCGTCATTACTGGTGCTTCTCTCGGTAGGTGATTTGTCTTTCAATTTTGGCTTTGGCATCTTGGCAGCGTTTCAGGCGTTGCTCAACGGCCAGCAATGCCTGCTGCGCCGCTTGTTTGTGATACACCGAGGCCTGTTCAAGTGCCTGCTGTTTATCGAGCACCATTTCCATCAAGCGACGTTCCCAATCTTGATGCTGCGCGAGATCTTGATACAAATCGCTGATGGGTTTGCGGTAATAGCTACTGTGTTTCGGTTCATTTTTGCGGATGGATTGTGTGGACAATTCACGTTGAATCGCCCCGACTTGCGCCAGCAACCGTTCGGTGAGGTACTCGGCTCGGTGTTGCGTCAGCTTCCCCGCATGTTGTTCACGCGTAATTGCATTTAGTGTGCTTTCTGCTTCCTGCACGCACGGTGTGAGCAACTTCCCGCGACAGTGAAACAGAACATCATCAAACAGGGGCTGATGATGCTCTCCACGAACACGGTCGACTTGTGCGGCGTGGTGCTTTAGTTCATCCAATAGCGAGTTTAGTCTCGATAAATCACTCATGTTTCTACGGTCCAGAAAACTCAGTATTCAATGGTGCGTTTAAACGGTGGCAGCGAATCCAATAAGGCTTTGCCATAGCGTTTTGACACCACGCGGCGGTCAAGTATCACGACTCTACCACAATCGCGCTCTTTCCTCAGTAAACGGCCTGCTGATTGAATCAATTTCTTACTGGCTTCCGGGACGGTGATTTGTAGAAACGGATTGCCGCCACGATGTTGAATGTATTCAGCATGTGCCTGCTCTACGGGTGAGGTTGGTACGGCAAACGGAATCTTGGTGATGATAAGGTTTTCCAGTAATTCTCCGGGTAAGTCGAGTCCTTCTGAAAAGCTTCCTGTACCAAACAACACACTGGTTTTTCCGCATTGGACTAGGGTTTTATGTTTATTTAGAATTTCTTTTCTGGATTTTTCGCCTTGAACTTGCAGCGCCCAACCTTTTTTTATAAATAATTTAGATAATTTCTCCGCAACTTCTTTCATTTGCCAATAAGACGCAAATAAAACGAGGTTTGCTTTGCCGTCTTGGATGTAATCGGCCACTTTATCGGCCAGATAATCGGTGTATTCGGGAGCCTGAGGTTCGTATTGCATCTTAGGAATCAGCAATTCAGCCTGATTTTGATAATCAAATGGTGAAGCAAGGGCTAAAAATTGAACGCCGTCCTCGGCTTTTTCGCTGATGCCGGCTTGGCGGCAGAAAAAATTGAATGAGTTGAGCGCGCGCATGGTTGCCGAGACCAAAATGGCGCCGACGCAACGACTCCAGATCTGTTGATCGAGTTGCCAACCGATTTCAAGTGGCGATACGTTCACGACGTAATCCCCCTCACGTTCTGGGCTGAGCTCCAACCAGCGAGCGAGCGGGGCTCCTTTTTCGCGCTTGGGTTCCGCCATCAAGTGCCATACCTGCGCCAAATTTTCCAAACGTTGGATGAAGAAACCAAGTTCGGCCAAGGCAGGCTCAGCAAGGCGTGGTGCCAGTTCACCATCTTTAACCCGTTCACCAATTAAGTCGGCGATTTTTGCCACGGCTTGATTGGCTTTCTGACTTTGTCGTTTCAGGTCTTTTGCTTGTTCTTCAAGCCATGTCGGCAAATCGCCGTGTTCGAATCGATAACGTTTTTCTTCAAATGCGCTGGCATCAAACTGTTTGGGGAGTTGGCTCAAGCTCGGTATCAGCGCTTGTATTGCATCTTGCGCTTCATTTCGAAAGCGGGAGACACGTTTCTCGTCGGCCAGATTTGCGAGCTTAGATAAAGATTGATTGAGTTTTTCTAACCAAGCTGCTGCGCCCTTCATGGTCGCTGCCGCGGAGGCGTGCTCGCGCGCCACATGAGGTAAATGATGTGCTTCATCGAATACGTAAATCGTATTTTCTGGTTCAGGAAGGATCACACCACCACCAAGATCGGCATCAGCCATGACTAAGCTATGGTTGGCAATGATGATGTCCGCTTTATCAAGCTCAGAGCGCGCCTTTTGAAACGGGCACTGACGATGGGCTGAAAAGCTGCCATTACAGCTGTGTTTGTCGCTGACGATACTGTTCCAGACCGTCTCAGAGATAGGCTCTGGCCATGAATCACGGTCACCATCCCACTTACCTTGAGACAATTCGGTGTAGAGCTGCTGAAGCTGTTGTATATCCTTTTCTGCAGGTTTGGACTCAAACATGGCCATTTGTCCGCCATCAGCGCCGGAGGCCGCGGCCAGTTTTTCGGTGCAACAATAACGTTGTCGACCTTTCGCGAGTATAAAAGAGAATTTTTGGTCTGTGATGCGGCGAAACAGTGGCAGATCTTTGTGCACAAGCTGTTCTTGAAGCGCCACGGTCGCCGTAGAAATGACGATTTTTCGATTGTTGCTCACCGCAACAGGAATCACGCCCATTAAATAAGATAACGACTTGCCGATTCCGGTCCCCGCTTCTGCGACCAGCATACGAGTAGACTTGTGATAGCTACCACAAAGCGTTTTTGCAATTTCTGCAACAAGATAATTTTGAGCTCGACGAGGAACAAAGTTATCGAGCTGGTTTTGAAGGTTTTGATAGCTGTTGCGTATGGACTGTTGAATTTTGGTAGTAAGCATAATGTGACCTGCGTATCGGGTCCCGGATGTTAGCACAGTTTACTAAGCGATACGTAGTTCACGAAATCGTGTGCTTTTAGAACAAATCTAGATCTCCTTCACAAAAAAAAACTGAACCTTCATACACTTAAATTTAATTTGAATGATAAAAAATATAAAACTCCATTTGTGGGTGTTTTGCTGAATTAAATGCTGTTTGATTTTGTTTTTTTGAGTATTAACAACACGAAAGACTATTATGTTAAAACATTTAACATTTACCTATTCTTATTTTTTTGATTAGAACTTCGCCGAGATATTGTGAAATTTATATGTAAGACTATGATTTAAAATGATTTATGTGTTGTTTAGAAATATTTTTTTTCACATTTGACACGCAGCATAATCTTTTGCAATCTAAACCTCGAATTAAGTGGTCGACGGTAACTAACCGCAGAGTTAGGAGACCGTCATCTAAAAAACAAAAGGGAATCGAAACGGACTTCCCATTTAAGAAAAGGCAGTGGATTAATATGAAAAAGACGCTACTAGCTCTAGCTGTTATTTCAGCAGCAAGCTCTGTAAACGCAGCAGAAATTCTGAAGACTGATGACGGCTCAGTAGATTTTTACGGTCAACTACGTACTCGCGTAGATTTCCGTGATGACGCTGATTACGATGCAAACCTGACTACAGGTTCTTCTCGTCTAGGCGTAGATGCTTCTTACGCAGTGAACGACAGCGTGAAAGCACTGGGTAAGATTGAGTTTGGTGTACCAGCTAACTCAAGCACTGATATGAATGTTCGTGTTCACATGGTTGGTTTTGCAACTGACTACGGCACAATCCGTGTTGGTCGTGACTGGACAACTTCAGATGACATCGGCGGTACTGACTACTCTTACGTATATGGTGGCTCTGCTAACATGTACAGCACTCTAAACGGTGCGCTGCATGAATCTCAAATCAAATACGCTCTAGACCTTGATAACCTGTGGGTTAAAGCAAGCGTAGGCGTTGCTGGTGGCGACGGTGCTGACGGTCACGATCTGGCTGAAGCGTTCGTTGGTTCTTCTTTCGGTCCTGTAGCAATTCACGTTGGTGGTGGTAAAGACCAAGTAGACGGCCTGTCTAACACTTACTACGAATTGACTGCTGTATTTACTGCAACAGATGCTCTAGAGCTGAGCGGTACTTACTATGGTTCTCAACTGAAAAACGAATCTGGCAACGAGAAAATCACTCAAAACGGTTACTCTCTGGGCGCTTACTGGACATTCGTAGAGAAAACTTCTCTATACGGTGGTTACGAATTCGTTCAACAAGATGCTAAAAACATCTACAACGACAAAGACGAAGACGGTACTAACATCTTTGTTGGTCTAGAATACAAATTCGCATCATGGGCTCGCCTATTTGCTGAAGCGAACTACGCAGATGGTACAACTCTTGGCTTCACCAACGAGTCTGACATCACTGTTGACCCAACTCAAGTTGACTCTGAATTCAACTACTCTCTGGGTATGCGCGTATACTGGTAATTTTGATTACCTAAGTTATTATAAACCCGGTCTAGACCGGGTTTTTTTTAAGGTAAATTTATGAAAGTTTTGAAGTCTTGCCTGATTTTGGGTATCAGTGCATTCAGTGTTGCAGCTCACGCTGATGTCAAACTCGAACTACCAGAGTTTATTGATCTTATCGCTGTCAACGGAATGAAGCCTGTTATCGATAAAGCATACACCGACAGCAGAAGCGTCACGTTACCTGATGGAACAAACCAAATTGTTTTTAAGTTTGAACCTATGGTTGAAGATAATGATGGTATGCGCCGCGTCTATAGCGATGTTGTGGTCACCAAATTCGCCACTGCGGATACATCACTGACTTTTGAACTGCCTAAATATCGCCGACTGAGTCAAGCTCGTAAAGACATCAAAACCTTCGAGTGGGCATTGAAAGATGCGTCAGGGAAATCGATTGATCTCGTCAGTGACACGTTGGACTCAAATGGTGTTCAGTTGGGGCGCAACTATATTCAGGACGTTTTAGATTACAACCAAAAGGGTGGTGTGGCGTCGATTCCAGTGGCTGGCTTTACCTACGCAAAAACCTTGCCTGTCAATGCGCAGCAACGAGAGTTGACGGACACTGAAAACGTCGCGCAGTTGAAGTTGTGGTACACCAAAGCAAGCGTGGAGGAGCGCGAAGCGTTTCGTCAGTGGGTTGTTGATCAGGATTAAAACTCTGTCGTATCGGATCAAAAAGCCAAGCTATCGTCACTTGGCTTTTTAAATTCAACCACAACACTTCTTAAATTTCTTTCCACTACCGCAAGGGCAAGGGTCGTTGCGGCCGACTTTGAGTGCCGGTGCCTGTTGCGAAAACTCACCATCCACGTAGTACCACAGACCTTCTTCACGTAAAAATCGCGAGCGCTCTTCTAAGCACAATTCCTGCTGTTGATCGCACAGGTATGCTTTGAAATGCACGAAACCCTCTTGATCGTGTGAACCCGCTGAAGCGCTGATAACGTCTAATCGTTGCCAGTCACTATGGACGGACTCTGCAATGGCGTCGCGTTGCGATTCGGCATGACACGATGGGTGATAGGTTGCAACCACAAAGTCGACCAACCCGAGGACGTGTGCACTGTAGCGTGCGCGCATCAGTTGTTCGGGAGTGAGTGCGTGCTTGTGATCCTGATGAATAGGTTGACAGCAGTTGGCATAGGCTGCGCCGCTGCCACAATAACAAGGGGTCATGGTGTTGTCTCGGATACGCTGATAAAAACGCCCATAGTTTATGGGCATGCACGCAGCGTGTCGAGTGTTGGAGAGGTTTGCTTAGGTGTTGAGATTGAGCAGGTCTGCTGTCCAGCTCACCGCTTCATCATAACAGCTGCTAAGGACCTCATCGCTAATGTTGAGCCGCGTGGCAATGGTCGATACTTTCTCCCAATCGGCCTGTTCGTAGGCTTTTGTCAGCGACAATATATCGCCCAGAGTGCCGCTTTCAGCAACCAAAGCTTGTTTGACGCTCTCTTCGACAGGCATTTCGTTGATGATCGATTCAAGTGATTGATCCAGCAGGCTATCAAGCAGCGAGAACATGCCCGTCAAAAAGGCATTGCCCATGTCGCTGTTTTCACTCAGACGTGAGTACACCAGTTCGCAGTAACGGGCCCGTTGAATCGACAAGCCATAGAGGTAATCGGGTTTATCGCTGTGTGTGGAAGCAATCGCAACCAGCGACACGAATTTACGCAGTCGTTCCTCGCCCAGATACACCAACGCTTGTTTGAATGACTGAATTTTCGAGCTGACCACCGCCGATGAATTGACAAACGTCAGCAGCTTGTACGATAAGGTGACGTCTTTGGCGATTAAGGCTTCGAGTTCTTTGTAGTCGATCTCGTCTTTGGCAATCTCTTTACACAGTTGGACGACGGTCAGAAATGCTGGTTCGAGCGATTTACGCTGAATAATCTCAGGTTTGCTGAAGAAATACCCTTGAAAGTAACGAAACCCAGCGGCCTTCGCTTGTTCGAACTCTTCGTATGTTTCCACTTTTTCAGCGAGGAAGATAATTTTAGAGCCTTTGAGTTTGTTGATGAACAGGCGAGCTTTTTCGATAGGAATGATGCGAATGTCGAACTTAATGATCGACACATACGGCAAAAATGCCTTCCACTCTGGGCTAGGTACGAAGTCATCCAGCGCGATTTTATACCCCATGTGAGCCATTTTTCGCACTGCCTGAAGCAACTCCCCGGTCGGTTCGCAATCTTCCAATACCTCGACCACCAAACTGTTGGTGGGAAACAGGGTCGGGATCATGTTGATCAAACTTTGATAGGGAAAATTCACAAAGCCCAAATGATTCCCGAGCATGTTGTGATGCGTCGACAGAAAATGATCAGACAGCAACCGGCTGGTTGCCAGATCTGGGTCAATCTCAGGGAAGGTATTTTTAGGCCCATCCCGAAACAGCAACTCATAACCCACGGTTTTTCGGTCGCTGTCTAAAATGGGCTGTCGTGCAATATAAGAGTACGTCAAGGCTGATTGATTCTTATCGTGGTTGCTTCGTATTGTGAATAATATCAGTACACATATTCATTGCTTAGCATCATCGCAAAAGTTTGCGTGGTAGATTGCGATTTAAATCATAATTGCGATTCGAAACGTCGCTTTTCCAATGAATAACCGCTTTCAGAATAGACCAATACCGAGCCTTGGGTATACCAGTCGCCCAGAACAATCCGCGTTTTTTGCGGGGCGTCACTGATGTGATGAATGGCAGGGCGATGGGTGTGGCCATGAATCATCAGCGGGACCTGATATTTGTCCATCACATGAACTACTTCGTCCGGCGTCACATCCATAATTTCCATCGCTTTTTGGCTTTTATCTGAGCGAATGTCGGTTTGAATTTTGGCCACGATGCGTTGTTTGATGAAGAACGGCAGGCGGTTAAAGAGCCATTGCAACCAAGGCTGGTGCACTTTTGCGCGAAACGCCAAATAGCGTACGTCTTGGGTACACAAAGTGTCGCCGTGCAAAATAACAGCCGAAGTGCCGTACAGGTCAATCACCGTTTCGTCGGGCAGTAACGTGACGCCCGTTTGTTTTGCGAAACGGCGGCCCACCAGAAAATCACGGTTCCCTTGAGTAAAGTAACAAGGCACCCCTTGCGCGGTTAGGTGTTTAAATTCTTGCTGAATTTGTTTGGCGAACGGGGTCGGGTCGTCATCGCCAATCCAAAAATCAAACAAATCGCCCAACACATACAAGGCATCGGCGTGGATCGCTTCGTTGCGCATGAATTGAGTGAAACAATGAGTGATATCGGGGCGACTTGGGGTCAGGTGGAGATCAGAGATAAATAGTGTATGCATAGGTTCAGAAATAAGGAGCGCGATAACGCGCTCCTTTGATCGATTACTCTTCGATGGTGGTGCCAGTGATGACCACTTCGTCTAGTGGTACGTCCTGGTGCATGCCGTAAGAACCGGTGCTTACGCCTTTGATCTTATTCACGATGTCCATGCCTTCGACCACTTCGCCGAATACACAGTAACCCCAACCGTCACGGTTTTCTGAACGGAAGTCCAGGAAGGTGTTGTTGTTGACGTTGATGAAGAACTGAGAGCTTGCTGAATGCGGCTCCATGGTACGCGCCATCGCGATTGAACCGACTTTGTTGCTCAGACCGTTGTTCGCTTCGTTACGAATTGGAGAGCGAGTTGCTTTTTCACGCAGGCCAGACGTCATGCCGCCACCTTGAATCATGAAGCCATCGATAACACGGTGGAACAGTGTGTTGTCGTAGAAACCGTCACGGCAGTACTGTAGGAAGTTTGCGCTTGTTTCTGGCGCTTTCTCTTCGTTCAGTTGAATTTTAATGTCACCAAAATTTGTGTGAAGGGTGATCATGTGCATTACCTTTGCTTTGTTTTGTATGAATACCGAATTTTAGCCTAACTTTTTGTTCATTCAAAACATCAAATGGATGACCTAGCGATAACAGAGTTGTTATACTGTGCCACTATTTTGGTTTTAACGGTAATTAGATAGAGATCATGTTGAAGATTTATAACTCACTTACAAGACAAAAAGAGGAATTCAAACCCATCACTGCCGGTAAAGTTGGCATGTATGTCTGTGGAGTCACAATTTACGATCTCTGTCACATCGGCCACGGTCGCACCTTTGTGTCGTTTGATGTCGTGGCCCGTTACCTGCGCTACCTTGGTTACGATTTAACCTTCGTACGCAATATCACTGACATTGATGACAAAATCATCAAACGCGCCGCCGAAAATCAGGAATCTTGTGAATCCTTGACGGAGCGTTTGATTCAAGAAATGTATGCTGATTTTGATGCACTGAACATCAAGCGCCCGGATGTTGAACCTCGCGCAACGGCGTATATTCAAGAGATAATTGAATTGGTTCAGCGTCTGATTGACCGTGGTTTTGCTTATGTAGCAGACAACGGCGATGTGATGTTTGAAGTCAACAAGTTTGATGATTACGGCAAACTGTCGAAGCAAGACTTGGATCAGTTGCAAGCGGGTGCGCGCGTTGACATCGACATGGCGAAACGCAGTCCATTGGATTTCGTGCTGTGGAAAATGTCTAAACCTGGTGAACCGACATGGGAATCACCATGGGGACCGGGTCGTCCTGGCTGGCACATTGAATGTTCTGCGATGAACTCATCGATTTTGGGCAACCATTTTGATATTCACGGTGGGGGTTCTGATCTGCAGTTTCCACACCATGAAAATGAAATCGCTCAATCTTGCTGCGCGCATGATACGCAGTACGTGAACACGTGGATGCACAGCGGTATGGTGATGGTCGACAAAGAAAAAATGTCGAAGTCACTGGGCAACTTCTTCACCATTCGTGATGTGTTGAATCACTACGATGCAGAAACCGTGCGTTACTTCCTGATGTCTGGCCACTACCGTAGCCAACTAAACTACAGTGAAGAAAACTTGAATCAAGCTCGCGCGTCTTTGGAACGTCTGTACACATCACTGCGTGGTCTAGACATGACCGTCCCAGCAGCGGGTGGCGAAGAATACCTAACTCGTTTTACAACCGCGATGAATGACGATTTCAACACGCCAGAAGCGTATTCGGTTCTGTTTGATATGGCGCGTGAAGTGAACCGCCTGAAAACGGAAGACACCGATAAAGCGAGTGCTTTGGGCGCGCTGATGCGTGAATTGGCGGATGTGATTGGCATTTTGTATCAGGATCCGGAAGCGTTTTTGAAAGGCGATGCGGGCAACGATGACGAAGTTGCTGAAATCGAAGCGCTGATCAAACTGCGCAACGACTCTCGCGCTTCTAAAGATTGGGCGAATGCGGACATGGCGCGCGACAAGCTGAACGAGATGGGGATCGTGCTGGAAGATGGTCCAAGTGGTACGACATGGCGTCGTAAATAACGATTGTGTAAAGTGGGCGACATCGCCCACTTTCTTTTTGTGTCTGTGTGAGGCCTTGTGGTGAGCGCGACACGTGATTGCTATTTATTCCTTATCAACAATGAGGAACTCTCATGTCTATTATTCTGGGTATTGACCCGGGCTCTCGTATCACCGGATATGGCGTGATTCGCCAGCAAGGTCGCCATTTGCAATATTTGGGCAGTGGATGTATTCGTACATCGGAAAAAGATCTGCCGCTGCGTCTGAAACAGATTTATGCCGGTGTGAGCGAAATCATCACGCAGTTTCAACCGGAAGTGTTTGCGATTGAGCAGGTGTTTATGGCGAAAAATGCCGACTCCGCGCTGAAACTTGGCCAAGCTCGCGGAAGTGCTATTGTGGCCGCCGTGAATGCCGATCTGCCGGTATTTGAATACGCGGCGCGTCTGATTAAGCAAGCGGTGGTGGGGAATGGCGGCGCGGAAAAAGCACAGGTGCAGCACATGGTGCAGCAAATGTTAAAACTGCCAGCCAAACCGCAAGCGGATGCGGCGGATGCGCTTGGCGTGGCCATTTGTCATGCCAACACCAACAAAACCCTGATTGCCTTGGCTGGGCAAGCGACCAGTGCCCGACGCGGCCGCTATCGCTAACGCAACGTTCGGGAGGCTTTCTGCCTCCTGTTTGACCTATCTTTTACTGGCTATCCATCCAGTTATTGATTATCATCTTGAGCATTCTAAACTCATCAAAACCAAGGATTCCCAGTGATTGGACGTCTTCGCGGCACACTGATTGAAAAGCAACCTCCACAAGTTCTGATTGAAGTCGGCGGCATCGGTTATGAAGTACAAATGCCGATGAGCTGTTTTTATGAACTCGCGAATATCGGCGATGAAGCTATTATTTACACTCACTTTGTGGTGCGTGAAGATGCACAATTGTTGTACGGGTTTAATACCGTGAACGAACGTGCGTTGTTCCGTGAAGTCATTAAAGCCAATGGTGTTGGGCCGAAAATGGGCTTGGCCATTCTGTCTGGTATGACGGCGAGCCAATTTGTTGCTTGTGTAGAACGAGAAGACATTTCAACGTTGGTGAAGTTACCCGGTGTGGGTAAAAAGACCGCAGAGCGTTTGGTGGTGGAAATGAAAGACCGCCTCAAAGGGTGGGGGGCTGGTGATTTGTTTACTCCGGCAACCGACGCTGCACCGCTCGATGCGATGGGCGCGATCCATGACCAAAACGCCGAAGAGGAAGCAGTGAGCGCACTGCTGGCGCTTGGTTATAAACCAGCGCAGGCGTCTAAAGCGGTGTCTCAAGTGGCGCAACCGGATATGACCAGCGAACAATTGATTCGCGAAGCGTTGAAGTCGATGGTTTAAACTCAACAGACGGCTCACTTTAGCCGTCTGTTTTTTTCTCAAGCCAATGGATGCGGTGCTTATTGTGTTGATTGGTTTTGCTGCCCACACAGCGTTGTTACCCCTATAGTCTCCCTGCTAACGAACAGGAATTGTTGAATGATTGAAGCCGATCGCCTTATTGCTCCGACCAACCCTTCATTTAAAGATGAAGAGGTGATCGATCGTGCGATTCGTCCGAAGAAGCTGGCCGATTACCGAGGTCAGGATCACGTCCGTGATCAGATGGAAATTTTTATTCAAGCGGCGCAAAAACGCAGCGAAGCACTCGACCATTTGCTGATCTTTGGGCCGCCGGGGTTGGGGAAAACCACCCTCGCTAATATTGTTGCCAATGAGATGGAAGTGAGCATTCGCACCACGTCAGGCCCAGTGTTGGAAAAAGCGGGCGATCTCGCTGCGCTGTTGACCAACCTGGAAGAGAACGATGTGCTGTTCATCGATGAAATTCACCGTCTCAGCCCTATGGTGGAAGAGGTCCTCTATCCGGCGATGGAAGATTATCAGCTGGACATTATGATTGGTGAAGGACCAGCTGCGCGTTCCATCAAAATTGATTTGCCACCCTTTACCTTGATTGGGGCCACAACCCGCGCTGGGTCGTTAACCTCACCGCTGCGCGATCGTTTCGGCATTGTGCAGCGTCTTGAATACTATAAAGTGGCTGACCTGCAACACATTGTGCAGCGCAGTGCGGACTGCCTTGGCCTCTCTATGGATGCTGAAGGGGCGCTGGAAGTGGCGCGTCGTGCTCGCGGTACACCCCGTATTGCCAACCGTCTGCTGCGCCGAGTGCGTGATTTTGCAGAAGTGAAGGGCAATGGTCATATTTGTGCTGACATCGCAGATAAAGCGCTTAATATGCTGGATGTGGACCATCAAGGGTTTGATTACATGGACCGTAAGTTGCTACTGGCCATTATGGAGAAATTTGGTGGGGGACCGGTTGGCCTCGATAACTTGGCTGCTGCGATTGGTGAAGAGAAAGATACGATTGAAGATGTGATCGAACCGTTTCTCATTCAGCAGGGTTATTTGCAACGAACGCCTCGCGGCCGGATTGCGACCGATCGCGCCTACTTGCATTTTGGTTTAGAAAAATAACGTTACAATTAATTCTCCCTTCAAATAAAAAAGTGTTTTTGTGGATCTAAATCACACTTTTTGAAATTCTCTTACGCTGAAAGGGTTAGCTAATTTCGATGAATTGTTAACCCTTTGTACGCCTTTTCTCGTATCTAATTGTGTTTTTTACCTAATGCTAACAAGAAAGTTTATCTTTCGTTGATCTGTATCATTTTGTGGTTTTTTTATACATTTTTGGACAGCATAATTTGATGTAAATCAAGGCGGTTTTCTCCTATAAACCTTTTGAAACATCTGGTTTTTGGCAGTAGTATTAGTTCCAGCTATATTAGCTGATGCTTAACAATTAACTAACCACAATGGTACATAATTGCAACAAGTTATAGCGGTAAACTAACAAATTAACGTTATTGTTAACCTGTCTTTTTTCTGTTGATTTATGTCGAAAGTGTCATTCAGCCGACACAAAGGAGTTACCATGATTGACGTAGTTGATCTATCGCGATTGCAGTTCGCAATGACAGCGATGTATCACTTCTTGTTCGTTCCATTGACTCTAGGCATGGCGTTCTTGCTTGCCATCATGGAGTCTTTATACGTAATGACTGATAAGCAAATCTATAAGGACATGACCAAGTTCTGGGGTAAGCTTTTCGGTATTAACTTTGCTCTGGGCGTGGCGACCGGCCTGACCATGGAGTTCCAGTTTGGTACCAACTGGTCATACTATTCTCATTATGTAGGCGATATTTTTGGCGCCCCTCTCGCTATCGAAGCACTCGTGGCCTTCTTTTTGGAATCCACCTTTGTCGGTTTGTTCTTCTTTGGCTGGGATCGATTGTCAAAACGTCAACACTTAGCCGTGACCTGGCTGGTGGCTTTGGGTTCTAACTTCTCGGCGTTGTGGATCTTGATCGCAAACGGCTGGATGCAAAACCCAGTGGGCGCTGATTTCAACTTCGAAACCATGCGTATGGAAATGGTGAGCTTTGCGGAAGTGGTGTTCAACCCAGTGGCTCAGGTTAAATTCGTACACACGGTCGCTGCCGGTTACACAACAGGTGCAATGTTCATTCTAGGCATCAGCTCATACTACCTGTTGAAAGGTCGCGATATTGCGTTTGCACGTCGCTCTTTTGCTATCGCAGCATCTTTCGGTATGGCAGCAGTTCTGTCTGTGATCGTGCTGGGTGACGAATCTGGTTACGAAGTGGGCGAAGTGCAAAAAGTGAAACTGGCTGCGATTGAAGCCGAGTGGCACACCGAGCCTGCTCCTGCGGCCTTTACGCTGTTTGGTTTACCGAATCAGGAAACCATGAATACTGATTTCGCAATCAAGATTCCGTATGTGATGGGCATCATCGCCACTCGTTCTCTTGATACGCCAGTGACCGGTCTGCGCGACCTGCGCGAAGAACACGTCGACCGTATCCGTAACGGTATGTACGCTTACGAATTGCTGGAAAAACTACGTGCGGGTGATAAATCTGCAGAGAACGTTGCAGCATTTGACGAAGTGAAAAATGACCTTGGTTACGGCCTGTTGCTAAAACGCTACACAGACAAAGTGACTGACGCGACTGAAGATCAAATTCAAGCGGCGGCGGATGATTCTATTCCGACGGTATGGCCGCTGTTCTGGTCTTTCCGCATCATGGTTGCGTGTGGTTTCATCATGCTATTCGTTTTTGGTGCAGCATTCGTGCAAACATGTCGTCAGAAGATCGAACAGAAACGTTGGATCCTCAAAGCCGCACTGTTTAGCATTCCACTACCATGGATTGCCGTTGAAACGGGTTGGTTCGTTGCTGAGTTTGGTCGTCAGCCATGGGCGGTTGGTGAAATCCTGCCAGTGCATACTGCAGCATCGGCGCTGAGCGCTGGTGAAATCTGGACATCACTGTTTGCGATTCTTGCGCTGTACACCGCATTCTTGATTGCTGAAGTGTATCTGATGGTGAAATTTGCTCGCAAAGGTCCAAGCAGCCTGAAAACAGGTCGCTACCACTTTGAGCAAAACGGCAACACTGTGGAAGACAGAGTTAGTCGTCAGGTCGAAGCGTAAGGCAGGGAGAGAAGATTATGTTTGATTACGAAATCCTACGACTCATTTGGTGGGTACTGATTGGCGTACTGCTGGTGGGCTTTGCCATCACTGATGGTTTCGATATGGGCGTTGGTGCGTTGGTGCCGATTATCGGTAAAAACGACAACGAACGCCGTGTGATGATTAACTCGATTGCGCCTCACTGGGATGGCAACCAAGTTTGGTTGATCACCGCAGGTGGTGCGCTGTTTGCGGCATGGCCTCTGGTGTACGCAACGTCATTCTCAGGGTTCTACCTGGCGATGATCGTGACTCTGGCTGCCTTGTGGCTGCGTCCGATTGGCTTGGATTACCGCTCGAAATTGGAAAACCCAAAATGGCGTAATGCTTGGGACATCTGTATTTCGATCAGTGGTTTTGTGCCGCCAATCATTTTTGGTGTGGCGTTTGGTAACTTGCTGCAAGGCGTACCGTTCCAATTGAGCGAGTTCGCAATGCCGACTTATCACGGTTCGTTCTTTGGTCTGCTCAACCCATTTGGTTTGGTCTGTGGCCTAGTTAGCCTGTTTATGATCCTGATGCAGGGTGCAACATGGCTGCAAATGAAAACCACCGGTGATGTACATGTTCGCGCTCGCAACATTGCTCAACTGACTGGTTTGCTGACTGTGATTTTGTTTGTTGCAGCAGGCTTCTGGGTACAAAACATCGATGGCTACGTGATTACCAGTGCGATTGATACCATGGGCCCATCGAACCCACTGAACAAAGAAGTGGCACGCGAAGCCGGCGCTTGGATGCATAACTTTGAGCAGTACCCTCTGCTTTGGGCTGCGCCAGCCTTGGGTGTTGTCATGCCGCTGCTGGCGGTGCTCGCTTCTCGCGTTGAGAAAGGTGGCATTGCGTTCCTTGCTTCAAGCTTGGGTAACGCGGGCGTTATCTTCACTGCGGGTTTTGCCATGTTCCCATTCGTGATGCCATCAAGCCTGATGCCTAGCCACAGCTTGACCATGTGGGATGCAACCTCAAGTGAGCTGACCCTGAACCTGATGACGGGTGTGGCGTTTGTCATGGTGCCAATCATTCTGGGTTACACCACTTGGTGTTACTACAAAATGTTCGGCCGCTTGGATGACAAGTTCATCGAAGACAACAAAAACTCACTGTACTAAGGAGCTCAGACTATGTGGTATTTTGCGTGGATTCTTGGCGTATTGCTCGCCTGTGCATTCGGCATCATCAACGCTCTTTGGTTAGAGCACTCAGAAATGATGGACAAAGATAGTGAGTAATTGGTCTGATCAGATTGCCAATTTACATGCGCCAATGGATAGAACCTTATTGAAGGTTCTATCCCTGATTCTCGGTTTCTACCACGTTGCAATGGTGATGTGGGATCCCGAAGCGTACAGCGCGAGCATTGGTGGTTTTAATGCAGTGGTGGCGCCGTTACTGATTTGGGCGATTTGCTCAAGCATGGTATACGGTGTCGGCTTCAAACCACGTAAATGGATTTGGCAACTGGTATTCAGCCCTTACATCTCACTGCCGATTCTGCTTTGTTTGTTGGCGATCCGCGTGATCGGATAACAAAGCAGCATCATTGATGATGATTTATTCGAATTAGCGCTGTCTCTTTGAGGCAGCGCTAATTTTTTATCAGTCGCAGGCGAAATCTTTGCGACACCTTGTACTAACATCAATGAGATGCGTTATAGTAACCCACTCATTCAGCCATCTAGTGAGACGGTTACGTCACTATCATGCAAGTTTTTAACTGGCCAATTACCATTTACTACGAAGACACAGACGCCGGTGGCGTGGTCTACCATTCCAATTACCTCAAATTTTTCGAACGTGCGCGGACAGAAATGCTGCGTTCTATCGGTGTGTCGCAACAAGTGTTGCTGGAACAAAGCATCGGCTTTGTTGTCCGACATGCTGACATCGATTTTTTGCAAGGGGCTCGTCTTGACGATCAACTGACGGTCGTGACCTCAATCGCAGAGCTTAAAAAGGCGTCGTTAACCTTCTGTCAGGAGCTGGTAAATCCTGATGGGCGACTATTGTGTAAAGCAATGGTTAAGGTAGCATGTATCGACAATGAGAAAATGAAACCCAAGGCGATGCCTCAATCAATTTTTTTGGAGTTTACCCATAGTGACTGCTGATATTTCTATTCTCGATTTATTTTTGCAAGCCAGCTTCCTCGTTAAGGTGGTGATGCTGATTCTTTTGGGGATGTCGATTGTCTCGTGGGCGATGATCATCAAGCGCAGTAAAGTGCTGTCTCAAGCTGCACGTAGTGCGGAAGCATTTGAAGATAAGTTCTGGTCAGGAACAGATCTGTCGGTGCTGTATCAAGATGTCAAAAAGCGCAAGGACGAAATCGCCGGCACAGAAGAGATTTTCTATTCTGGCTTTACAGAGTTTGCCCGCCTACGCAAAACCAATGCGGCTTCTCCAGACTACGTCATGGAAGGCACTGGCCGTGCGATGCGCGTGTCTGTGGCGCGTGAAGTTGATGATTTAGAAACCAACTTGCCATTTCTGGCAACGGTTGGCTCAATCAGCCCTTACATCGGCCTGTTTGGTACCGTTTGGGGGATCATGCACGCTTTCATCGCGTTGGGGCAGGTGAAACAAGCGACACTGGCAATGGTTGCCCCAGGTATCGCAGAAGCGCTGGTCGCGACCGCGATGGGTCTGTTTGCCGCGATTCCTGCGGTGATGGCATATAACCGTCTGAGCAACAAAGTCAGTAAGCTGGAACACGGTTACGCCACCTTCTCTGAAGAGTTTCACAGTATTCTCCATCGTCAGGCGATGGCAGGTAGGGAATAACGTATGGCAGGTTATCAACCGAAAAAGCGGAAGATGACGGCTGAGATTAACGTCGTACCTTACATCGATGTCATGTTGGTACTGTTAATCATCTTTATGGTGACGTCGCCTTTTGTGACACAAGGTGTGGATGTGGAGCTTCCTCAAACGACCACGGCCAAATCGATGTCTGATATGGCGGGAGAAAGCGACGCCAGCTTTATCATCGTTGAAATCGATAAAGAGGGGAACCTCGGTTTGAGCGTGAACGATGAAGAAGTACAGCGCGGCCTGTCGCTACAGGACGTGATTGTTCGCATCAAAGCGGAATTATCGCTAAAGCCCGATTCCCCTGTGGCGGTGGGCGGCGACCGAGCCACACCGTATGCGGATGTGGTGCTGGTATTGGACGAACTGAGCCGAGCAGGTATTCCTAAAGTTGGCTTATTAACGGATATCAAGGAATAGGCTTAATACTGTTCATGAAAGATCAGAAGTCGAAGAAAAACGATTACAAAAAGCCGCTTGTCATCTCGGTTGCTTTACACGTGGTGCTGGTGGTGGCCTTGCTATGGGGCACGGACTTTACGATGTCCAAACCCGAAGTCAGTGGTCGGATGGTGGAAGCTGTGGTGATTGACCCGAATTTGGTCAAGCAGCAGGCACAGCAGATTCGCAGCCAACGGGAAGCCGCCGCAAAGCAAGAGCAGGAGCGGCTGGATAAGTTGCGCCGCGAAAGCGAGCAGTTGGAAAAGAACCGCAAAGAGGCTGAAGAGCGTATTCGCCAGTTGAAAGAACAACAAGCGAAAGACGCGAAAGCGGCTCGAGAAGCTGAAAAGGCTCGCCAACAGAAAGAACAAGAGCAAAAAGTTGCCGCAGAAAAAGCGAAACAGGAACAAGCACGCGCTGCTAAAGCTGAAGCCGAACGTAAGCTGAAAGAAGAAGCTGCGAAGAAAGCTGAAGCAGAACGAGCAGCTAAAGCCGCGGCGGCAGCGAAAGCAGAACAAGAGCGAGTCGCACGTGAGAAAGCGGCTCAAGAAGCACAAGAAAAGGCGCGTAAAGAGCGCGAAGCGGCTGCCAAAGCGGAACAAGAACGTATTGCGAAAGAAAAGGCAGCCAAAGCTGCGGCTGAAAAAGCTCGTATCGAAAAAGAGCGCGCGCAGCAAGCTGAGCGAGAACGCAAAGAACAAGAAGCCGCGTTGAACAATATCTTCGCCGGCTTGGAAACGGAATCGCAAAACAACTCAGCGGCACGCTCTCAGCACGTTACCAGTGAAGCGCAACGTTGGGGCGCGATCTACACGCAACTGATTCAACAAAACTTGTTACTGGAAGATAGTTTCAAGGGAAAGCAGTGTAGGGTGAATCTGCGCCTCATCCCTACTGGAACAGGCGCGATTGTTGGCGATCTTCGTATTCTTGATGGTGACAGCCGACTGTGTGCGGCCACCAAACGTGCGGTGGCGCAAGTGGGGACCTTCCCACTGCCGAAGAAAGATGAATCTGACGTCATCGAAAAGCTAAAGAACATCAATTTAACCGTAGTACCAGAGTAAAAAGGAAAAGCTTGTGTTAAAGCGATTAATGTTAGGATGCCTGCTTGTGGTATCAAGCAGCGTGCAATTTGCCAATGCGGCGTTGGAGCTGGTGATCACCGACGGTATCAACTCCGCGCGTCCAATTGCGATTGTTCCTTTCAAATGGGAAGGAAAAACCAAACTGCCACAAGATGTCTCTGGCGTGATTGCCTCGGATCTTCAGCGCAGTGGTAAATTTAGCCCCATTCCAACCAGCAAAATGCCTCAAACGCCATACAACGAAGCCGACGTCAAATTCGACGCATGGACCAGTATTGGTGTCGATGCGCTACTGACCGGTAGCATTACCCAAAATGCCGATGGCAACTACGTCATCAACTATCAATTGGTCGATGTGGTGCGAGGTCAGTTAACCCAAGGCCAAAGCCGTGCGTTAAGTTCTGATGGTCAACTGGTCTTGTCGAAAGATCATGTGCTGTTTAATAAAGTGGCGACGGTTCCGGCCAAGCGCATGCGTGAATACGCGCACCGTATTGCCGATTTGGTGTACGAAGAACTCACTGGCGAACGTGGCGCTTTCTTAACGCGCATTGCTTATGTGGTGGTGAACGATAAAGACGCTTACCCTTATCAGCTGCGTGTGGCCGACTACGACGGTTACAACGAACGTTTGGTGTTGCGCTCGAAACAACCGTTGATGTCGCCTGCTTGGTCTCCGGACGGTAAGAAACTTGCCTATGTGAGCTTTCAAAACGGTCAGGCAGAAATTTACATCATGAACATTTATACCGGTGAGCGTGAAAAAGTGACGTCATACCCACGTCACAATGGGGCGCCAAGATTCTCTCCGGATGGAAAAACGCTGGCCTTGGTTTTATCAAAAACCGGTAGTTTGCAGGTCTACACCCTGGATCTGACCAGCCGCAAGCTGACGCAAATTACGAGTGGTCGGTCAAATAACACAGAACCTTTCTGGAATCCTGATGGTAAATCCCTGATATTTACATCGGATCGGGGTGGTAAACCACAGATATATCAAGTAAATTTGACAGACGGTGCGACCAAACGTCTGACCTGGCAAGGTAGCCAAAATTTAGGTGGTCAAATTACGCCGGATGGCCGATTCCTCGTGATGGTGAATCGCAGTAACTCTGGTTTTAACTTGGCAAAACAAGACTTGGAAACCGGTTCTGTGCAAATTCTGACGAAGACTTTGCTTGATGAGTCTCCAAGTATTGCACCGAATGGTGGTATGGTCATTTACAGTTCTATCTATAACAAGGCAAACGTATTGTCTATGGTGTCGATAGATGGACGATTTAAAGCTAGATTACCGGCAACTAATGGGCGCGTTAGAGCACCTGCTTGGTCTCCGTTTTTATAGCAACTAACTATTACATAGTAAGGAAAATAAGATGCAACTTAACAAAGTTCTTAAAGGGCTACTGATTGCGCTACCAGTACTAGCAGTGACTGCATGTAGTTCAAGCGACGAAGCGGCAAACGCTTCTGGTTCTGAAACTAACCAAACTACGTCAGGTACAGCAGGCAACGTGGATACGACCGTTGTTTCGCCAATGGACGAGAATGCACAACTTTCTGAACAAGAGTTGAAAGAACAAGCGCTTCGTGAAACTCAAACCATCTACTTCGCATTCGACAACGCAACAATCGCAAGCGATTACGAAGAAATGCTAGCAGCGCACGCTGTATACCTGACTAAGAACCCAAGCCTGAAAGTGACTATCGAAGGTCACGCAGACGAGCGTGGTACTCCAGAGTACAACATCGCACTGGGTGAGCGTCGTGCGCAAGCTGTTGCTAAATACCTAGAAGCACTGGGTGTTCAAGCTGACCAAATCGCTATCGTAAGCTACGGTGAAGAGAAGCCGCTACTTCTAGGTCAAACTGAAGAAGTATACGCGAAGAACCGCCGTGCTGTTCTAGTATACTAATTGAGGATGAACCTCATGTTCAGTAACCTAAAGCGCGTGTTTACGCTTACGTTACTGGCAAGTGCAGCGAGCGTTTCGTTCGCTGCACCAGCTCCAGTATCTGACCTGAGTAACAGCAACAATTCCGCGTCTGCGACACGTTCTGGTGCGCCAGAAGGTGAGGTGGCACGTCTCGAACGCTTGCTGGAAAACCGTAATCGCATGCAGTTGCAAATGCAAAAGCAACTGGACGATATGTCCTTGGAAATTAATGAATTACGTGGGCAGATAGAACGAAACAACTACGACATGCAGCAAATGCTGGAGCGTCAGCGCGAATTGTTTGTCGAGCTGGATAACGTTCGTAGTGACATGAAAAAACGTCCGGCTGCGGCTGCCGTGGCAGATACCAGTCAAAGTGAAGAGATTCCGGCTGGTACATTCAGCAGTGATGCTGACGAACAAGCTGCCTATGAAAATGCCGTCGATCTGATCTTGAAAAAACGTGATTACGCTGGCGCAATCGCTGCGTTTCAACAGTTTCAGAAAGACTACCCTAATTCAAATTTCGCCTCGAATTCGCATTACTGGCTAGGCCAGCTCTATTTTGCGAAGAAGCAAGATCCAGAAGCGGTGAAGAGCTTCGCGGCTGTGTTGGCATACAAAGATTCCAACAAGCGTGCGGATGCGATGGTCAAACTTGGCGATATCGCCAAGCGTAATAACAACGCTGCACAGGCAAAGAAATACTATCAGCAAGTTGTGGATGAATATCCAGACAGTGCATCTGCCAAAGTGGCAAAAGAAAATCTCAAGTAGTCAAAAGGTCGCATGCTGCGGCCTTTTTTGTCTCTGGTGTGTTGCGATAATGGACGGTTTGGATACCACGTTCTGGCACCAATCACTTTTGCCTATCGCTGAGGTTACAGTGTACAATGCCCGGATTAAGGAAGTTGCGTAGAGCAAGAGCAATGAGTCATATACTGGATAAGATAGACACGGTTTACCCGTTCCCTCCCAAACCGATTCCGTTAACAGAACAAGAAAAACAAACGTACATCGCAAGTATCAAACAACTGCTGAAAGACAAAGATGCAGTGTTGATTGCCCACTATTACACCGATCCTGAAATTCAGGCATTGGCTGAACAAACGGGCGGCTTTGTGGGTGATTCCCTTGAAATGGCTAAGTTTGGTAACCGCCATCCTGCCAGCACGCTGATTATTGCTGGTGTGCGCTTCATGGGGGAATCTGCCAAAATCCTTACGCCCGAAAAACGCATTTTGATGCCAACACTGGAAGCGGAATGTTCGCTTGATTTGGGCTGCCCAGCAGACAAATTCACAGAATTTTGCGATGCGCACCCAGACCACACGGTGGTGGTGTATGCCAATACGTCCGCGGCGGTCAAAGCACGGGCAGACTGGGTTGTCACCTCTAGCATTGCCTTGGAAATTGTGGAACATCTGGATGCCGATGATAAAAAAATCATCTGGGGACCGGATCGCCATTTAGGTTCATACATCGCCAATAAAACGGGCGCAGACATGCTGTTGTGGCAAGGCGAATGCGTCGTACACGATGAGTTCTCTGCCGATGCGCTGAAAAAAATGAAGTCGCTGTATCCTGATGCTGCCATTTTGGTGCATCCAGAATCACCTTCCAGCGTGGTGGAACTGGCAGATGCTGTCGGTTCAACCAGCCAACTGATCAAAGCGGCCAAATCGCTGCCACAGAAAAAAATGATTGTGGCGACGGACAAAGGCATCTTCTTCAAGATGCAGCAAATGGTGCCAGAAAAAGAGTTGATCGAAGCGCCAACCGCTGGTGCTGGTGCAACCTGTCGTAGCTGCGCTCACTGCCCGTGGATGGCGATGAACGGTTTGAAGGCGATTGAACAGGCCTTGCGTGATGGCGGTGAAGCGCATGAAATCTTTGTGGATGAAGTGCTCCGTGTGAAATCACTGATCCCACTTAATCGCATGCTGGATTTTGCTGAACAACTGAACATGCAAGTCAAAGGCAACGCGTAAGCCGTCAGCGAGTTTTCATTGACCGCAAATCCATCGAAAAAGCCCGTCCATTGGACGGGCTTTTTTACATCATATCGATCACTGCTGCTCAGCCAGTGCCACCCCACGTTGGGTCAGGCCACATAGCATCACTGGAATCGCATTGTAAATCTCTTCAAACTGATCAAGGCCTTCTAAACCTTGTTCAGCCAAGGTTGCGAGCGAGGTTTCCGGATCATAGAGCATGCTCAGCGAGAGCAACACACCACCGAGCAGTGCGTTGTCCTGGCTCTCTTGCGGCATCAGCACTTCCCAGTCATCGCGCGCGAGCTGCCAGCCTTGCAGTGTGCCTTCACAAAAATCGCGTGCGGCTTGATTGATGATCTCTTCTTCATCCAGTTCACAGCCTTCTGGCCATGCCCAACTGCCATTTAACAGCGCTGGGCGATAGACGTTCCACATGTCGATGATGTGTTGAAAATAGCTTTCCATCACTTCGGCGTCGGTAAATGGCGCAACTTCTTCTCCGCCCCATAAGAATGGCAGCCACTCTTCGGGTGGCAGAATGTTGGGCGCGGAAGCCATCGCTGTCACAAAACCACGGGTCTTCGCTTCGTTTAGCAGTCGGTCTTCTAACTCAGGTAAGGCAAGAATATCGTGTAACGTCAAAATAGAGTTCCATACTTATCTGGGGAAAATAAGCGTCCATCTTACCCTCAAACGCACCTCAAAGGCGAATTAGTTGCATCAAAACCGAATGCTTTGCGAGCAAAAGAGAGCGGTGTCTGAATCACGAAATCAATGAATAAAACATTTTACTCAATAACTTATTCACTATACTTGTACAAACGGAAAAATTTCAAAGGCTTATGGAAATACGTTCCTCACTGAAACGCAAAAGTATGCTCGCTCTGGGCGTGTACCTGTTTTTCTTCCTCGCGACGATAGGAACGGTGACCTATTGGGTGGTGGAGGCTCCTTTTCGCCAAGAGGTACAGCAGAATCTGGATTTGCGCGCGACGCTGTTAGCGACACAAGTGCGGGAGCCACTGAACAGCTCCATCGGCGTGTTACAGAGCATTGTGAGCATCGGCCAAAGTGGGCAAGGGCAGACGGAGCAAAGCCGAATGCTGCGGTCGCTTTTCTCCATTCTTGACGGTGTGGTGATTAGCGGCGGATTGTGGCCAACGCCCAACAGCATTGTGCCTGATCGTCAGTACACCAGCCTGTTCTTCAACCGCGCCAGTGATGGCAAGGTTGATCAATTGATCTCTTGGAACAATCCGGCGGCCGGTGGTTATGACCGTGAAGCGTGGTATCTGTCGGCGGTGGATGAACCCAAAGGCAGCGTAACGTGGTCGCCGGTCTATGTGGACTCTTACACCCAAGTGCAGATGATCACCGCCTCCGCACCGTATTACGTGGATGGACATTTTGCGGGTGTGGCTACGGTGGATTTGTCGCTCGAAGGCTTTGTGGATTTTATTGCTGATCACGCAGAGGAATATGGCCTTGGGATCAAACTGCATGATGCCTATGGCTCGATCATCAGTGAGCACAATTTTCATTTACGCCGCGGCGCGTATGTCAGCCGATACCCGTTTGGCGATTTTCATTGGCAGTTGGAAGTGGTCAATGCGCGTCGATTGGTCAACGAGCAAGTGTATGAGTTGATCTCGGGCGTGGAGCGCGGGCTAATTCCCTTGTTATTGCTGTGCGTCATGTTCGGTTATTACCTGCTTAATCGCTACTTGATTAAGCCGATTGTGGTGATTGCACAAAAAGTGGATGAGTCGATGGAAGGCGGGATCATCGATGTGCCGTACCACAGCCAAGATGAAATCCGTTACCTTATCGATACCTTCAATCAAAAAACCGTGTATCTCGAAGCGGAGAAAGTCAAAGCCCAGGCTTCAACCAAAGCCAAGAGTGCGTTCTTAGCGACCTTGTCTCATGAGATTCGTACACCGATGAATGGTGTGTTGGGAACCGCGCAAATTCTGTTAAAAAGCGACCTCAAACCGCGACAACGTCAGCAGATGAAGAGCCTCTACGAGTCCGGTGAACACATGATGACGCTGCTGAATGAAATCCTCGACTTTTCCAAAATAGAGCAGGGCCATTTGGAGCTCGATCGCAGCAGTTTTCCGCTGGATTCCATCATTGGTAGCGTCACCAGCGTTTACTCCACGTTGTGCAACGAAAAAGGGCTGCAATTTAAAGTCTATTCACAAATTGAAGAGAACCGTTGGTATTACTCGGATAAAGCACGCTTGCGCCAAATCCTATTCAACCTACTCAACAATGCGGTTAAGTTCACCTATCGTGGGTTGGTCGAGGTGATTCTTGAAGAAGAAACCGTTGGCGAGCAGTTGTATCTCATCATTCAAGTGCGTGACACTGGCATCGGCATTCCCAAAGACGCGCAAAACAAAATCTTCAAACCGTTTGAGCAGGCGGAATCGTCTACCACACGTCGTTTTGGCGGCACTGGGTTGGGGCTGGCCATCGTCAAGCAGATCACCGAATTGATGCGCGGTTCTGTCAACGTGGTGAGTGAAGTGGGCATTGGAACCAGTTTTACCATTCGCGTGGCCATTGATGCGACGGAGTCACAAACCACCACCACGAAACCACTGCGTCACGTCAGTTACACAGGATTGCGGGTGCTGATCGTCGAAGACAATCGCACCAACAGCGTCATTCTGGAAACTTTCATGAAAAACAAAGGGTTTGAGTGCTCGTGTGTCGAAAATGGCGCTTTAGCGATCAAAGCCGTCAAAGATGGTCATTACGACCTCATCTTGATGGATAACCACATGCCAGTTAAAGATGGCGTTGAAGCGATTGATGGCATTCGACGCTTGGAGAGCGACAAAGCCAAAGTGCTCATCTTTGGCTGCACCGCAGATGTTTTTAAAGAAACGCGCGAGCAGATGCTCCATGCGGGCGCCGATTTTATTATTGCCAAACCGATTGACGAGAATGAACTAGACGATGCGTTATATCGTCATGCCAATGCCCTGTATCAATTTCAGACGCATCAGCGAAAGCCCGTGTTCTCCGGTTCAACCGAAGAACTGTTGGTCAAACTCTATATTGCTTTGGATAATCAAGCCGTTGATGACGCGCTGGAAATCACCGAATCATTGCAACAAACCCTTCCACTTCCTGCCGATCACCAGATTGTCCACGTTCTGGAACAGACCCTTGAATCGTTAAGAAGAGGGCGCGTTCCCTCACACGATCAGATCGATCTTTTAACGGTCTTACTGACTGAATTCTGTAATTAAATTACAAATAGAGCGCAAAGTTAAACGATTGTCTTGTTAAGTAGTTGTAAATTTAGCGGGAGTGGCTACTTTTCTCTCACTTTTTGGTAGTTTATTTACCATTTGAAACGAAAAACGGAACCTAAAACTAATATTTGTGTGATTTAATAGCGCCATAATCTGGATGAAATGTAATATCCAGTCATCTGTTTTATTAAATCATTTAAATTGCAGTTAAATATTTCATTGATGAGGGTGTAAATGAAACCACGTGGTCCGTTTTGTATCAGACACGCAGCCGCGGATACATTTGCCATGGTCGTGTTCTGTTTTGTCGCTGGAATGATCATCGAGATCTTTATTTCAGGTATGACGTTTGAGCAGTCGCTGGCTTCGCGTACGCTCTCGATTCCGGTCAACATCGCCATTGCATGGCCGTATGGCGTCTTTCGAGATTTCGTGTTGCGTCAAGGTCGAAAACTGTCGACCGGGAGCGTGATGAAGAACATCTCGGATTTGGTGGCGTATGTCTTGTTCCAGTCACCGGTTTACGCGGCGATTTTGTACACCGTTGGCGCGTCAAGCGAACAGATCATCACCGCGGTGGCCAGTAACGCATTGGTGTCTTGTGGCATGGGCGTGCTGTATGGTTACTTCCTCGACATGTGTCGCCGTTGGTTTAAAGTGCCAGGTTACTATCAAAACATCTGAACGCGGTGATTTTGTGCGAATTAGCCAATTAGTAAGCAAACAAACCACATTGTCCGCTTTTTTTAGGTTTTGCTCTTGACCATCTTCAGCAGAATCATTAAATTAGCGCCTCGTTAGCCGATAAGGTTAACACAACGGTGAGTTGTCCGAGTGGCTTAAGGAGCACGCCTGGAAAGTGTGTATACGGCAACGTATCGAGAGTTCGAATCTCTTGCTCACCGCCAATTTCATGTAAAGAGACGTCCAAGGACGTCTTTTTTCATTTCTAACATTCCCAAAAATCAAATAGTTAGCGTCCATTCCGGTATAACCGCGTCAATTCCAAACCATTTTTTTCTGTAATGCCTCAAGTAATGCTTTTATACTGTATAGAAATTCAGCATTACTTTTGGGAAAAAAATCGGCATTACTTGGAGCTGAAAGTTTTGGGCTATAACCGCTTCAAAACTTTGCAACCAGTTGATATCTATAATTACTGCTAAAAGCATTACTCGACAATCGAGGAGCAGGACTGACCCAAAAGAAGCATTACTTTCGGGGGCCAACATGGCAAAGCTAACTGCACGTGAAGTCTCTAGCGCAAAACCTAGAGAAAAACCATATCGTCTTGGAGATGGTGGCGGGCTATTTCTATACGTTCGTAAAAGTGGGACTAAATCATGGGAGTGTCGTTACGTTAAGCCGGCTACAGGTAAACCAACGTATACAGGAATTGGTTCTTTCCCTGACGTGTCATTGGCTGATGCCAGGTTAAAAGCAACTGAGGTTAGAAAGTTGGTGAGTGACGGAATTGATCCGCAACTCGTCAAAGCGGAACAGAAAGCGAAGACCACCAGTGAACAAAACAACACGTTTAAAGCTGTAGCAACTCTCTGGATGGATACCAAGCGAAACCGCATCAAAGAAAAAACGATAGAAGGCAATTGGCGCAAACTTGAGCTTTATGCTTTCCCTGAAATCGGCTCGATTCCTGTTTCTATGCTATCGGCGCCTATGGCCATTGCGGCACTCAAACCAATTGAGAAGAAAGGCCAGCTTGAAACTGTTAAACGAACCGCGCAACTTATCAATGAAGTAATGACTTATGCCGTGAATGCCGGGATGATACACGCTAACCCTCTTAGCGGCATCAGGGAAGTATTCCGGAAACCGAAAGTCCAGCACATGTTGGCTCTGCTTCCTCACGAACTGCCGGAACTGGTGCAAACCGTCGCCCGGGCGAATATGGCAGTGACAACGAAAAGCTTGATCGAGTGGCAACTTCATACCATGACCCGCCCAAACGAAGCCGCCGGCGCCCGATGGTGTGAAATCGATATTGAAAGTGCAGTGTGGACCATTCCGGCCGATCGCATGAAGATGAATAAAGAACATCAAATTCCACTTACGACACAGACACTGGCCATTCTTGAAGCTGTTAGACCTATAAGTGGGCATAGAGAGTATGTGTTCCCTTCAATACGTGATCCTAAGAAGCCCACAGATACAGAGAGTATCAATAAAGCACTCAGTCGTGTTGGGTTCAAAGGCAGGACAACAGCCCACGGATTGCGCTCTCTCGCCTCAACAACGCTGAATGAGCAGGGTTTTAATGCTGATGTGATCGAGGCAGCACTTGCTCACACAGACAAGAACGCTATTCGCAAAGCCTACAACCGTACCAGTTACCTGGAGCAGCGCAGGCCGTTAATGGCATGGTGGAGCGATCGCATAGAACAGGCTAGTTATGGCTCTATGTCTGTTACCGGGTTACGTCAGTTTAAGGTGGTGTAGATATGACTTATGGTAAGAAAGATGATGATAAGACAAGTGCTATTAATGGGGCCCCAGTGCTGCTACCGCTAGAATATTGCTCCATCGAACGCGCTTCCAGAATGTTACGAGTTGAAGTTGAGGACATTTATCACTGGTGTGAAATTGGTGCGATAAATCTGGCAGTCAAACTAGATGATTGCATATGTGAAGCATTGATTCATTGGAAAAGCAATCTAAATCAACATGATAAAAATCTTGTTGCTGAAATAGACAAGATAGTTGAGGGGGCTAACTTCTCGTCTTCTATGGGATTCGTCATAGGAATTGGCCCGTATAACATTGAGCATTTACAAGAGTTATCAGGTCTTAGTATTTGCGATGTGTTAGCACAAGGTATATCTCTAAGTTACCAAGCTATAGCTGATGGGTTCTGGTTCTTTAATGAACGTAAATTTGCAGGAGAGAGTTCGTTATATCCTATCGACGAAATGATTGTAGAGCCAGGAGAACAAGAGTTTACCGGAGCTACAGTACGGTTAATATCAGTTGACAGTGATCATATTGAGAATAAAACACACTATATATTGCGTAGAGATATTGAAAAATTGTATAGGGCGATATATTCCGATGAGGCTCTCCCCAATCGATATAACAGCGAAGATATAAGGCAACAACTTAAAGAGCAGGAGGTACAGGAAGGGAAGCAAAGGAAACCTCGTACTGAAAGAGCCCAAAGCGATATGATAAAAGCTCTGCTAGCTTGTTTGCCCGATCTCAATGAAGAGCTAGAAAGTAACCCAAGTCTAGCTCCAAATATTATGGATAGTTATTTGATTAATAAAGATCTTAAGCCATTGAATTTAGGTGAAAATAATTACAGAAACTGGATAGCTAAGGCACAATACAAGCCTTAAAATAGTTAACTTTCCTGAAAGTTACCTTAACTTTCTACTGTCATTTTATACAGTGCCGTAAATTACCTCTTGTCCAAAGGAACAAACAAGCGACAAGAGGTGACCATGACTCAATTCGAAACCAACCAAGCCTTAAACATTGACCCCGTCTTACGCTTTCCAGAAGTTTTAGCTTTAACTGGAGCGCGCTCTCGACAAACCATCTACAACTGGATGGAAAGAGGCACATTTCCCAAACCTATCAAAATTGGCCCGAATTCTATTGGCTGGCTGAAATCTGAATGTGATGCCTGGAAAGGTCATTTAATCAGTAACCGTGAGGTTGCCGCATGATGGAAACTAACGAAAACGGTAACAAAAGAGTATTAACCCTTGTTCACCCTGCGGCTAATGTGGATGGACACTCAAGGCCGGCTAAGTCACTCCAAACAGAACAAGGCACGTTAGATTGTGCCATCGACTGCTATGCGGGAAAGGACGCTGAGCTATGAAAAAAGAAAACGCCCATGATAGGGCGCAATCTAACTTAGTTTCCGAGAAAGATTATAACACTGATCGCTCACTGAAGGTATTCACAAACGCCCAGTTCGGAGAGTTAAAGGTTGTCACTGATGTTGATTGTCAGCCTTGGTTTATTGGTGGAGAAGTCGCTAAGACGTTGGGCTACAAAAATCCACGAGACGCATTAGCTAAGCATGTTGATATTGAGGACAAGGGCGTCGCGAATCACGACACCCTTGGAGGTGAGCAGGAAGTAACCACGATTAACGAATCTGGTTTATACGCTCTTATCTTTTCTTCAAAGCTACCTAAGGCTAAAGCGTTTAAGCGCTGGGTAACAAGTGAAGTATTACCGTCTATCCGAAAGCATGGAGGTTATACACATGGCCAGAGTGAGTTATCACCGGAAGAACTAATGGCAAAAGCATTGCTGGTGGCCCAAAGCGCTATCCAGGAGAAAGAGCAAGAGAACGCTCGACTATCAAGTGCGATTGAAGATCTTTCTGCGCAGCTTGCCACTGGGGTAACGATTCCTTCGTTCTGTATGCAGCTCAATGGAGTTAACACCCAAGATGTCCAAAGTTCTTTGGCGTCTATTGGTGTTCTGATCGCTGAGAGACATGGTTTTAGGCCGTCGTCAGCTTATAGAAATACATCGTTTACGTGTAGTTCATATGAATACCAACCCGGGAAGCGTAGCTATAAGACGCTTGTGACTCCAAAAGGTGCTGAGCTTTTGTATCGATTGTATCGGAAAGACAAATTGCCGATGCGTAAGGACTGGGATGGGCTTTATACCACCAGCCAACTGACTCCAGCGCAGCTTAAAGCTCTTCACTAATAAGGTGGCGGACTAATGATTTATGGCAAAAACAAGAGAGCGAGCCAAAGGGCGCCAGAGTGTAAGAACGAGCTTTGCTGGCATTCCAAGAAGAGTAATGGAGAGCGAGGATTTTAGGAGTTTGTCTGGAAATGCTGTGCGTCTGTTGTTGTGGATGTCTTATCAGTACAAGGGCAAGAACAACGGTGATTTGGCTGCAACTCATACATTAGCCCAAAGTTGGGGTATTGGCGGAAAACAAACGTTAGTTAAAGCGTTGAAGGAGTTACAGATGAGACGGCTTATTTCGATGACTAGGCAAGGTAAGTTCACGAATCCAGGTGGACGCTGTGCTTTGTATGCGCTGACTTGGTTACCTGTGGATGAGTGTTTAGGAAAGGAGTTAGAGATTGGGCCAACTAGAACGCCTTTACGGACTGAATGGTAACAAAACGCTCAGTTCAGTTTCTGAACTAGGTTCGGTTCAGTTTCTGGACCAAGCGAGGCAAAAAGCAGGTGAATTGTGAGTTCTGTCGGTTCAGTTTCTGAACCCATGAGGCGATTTACTTAGTTCAGTTTCTGAACTTCTTTATAACAATACCATGTATTTATTTAGAACTTTGAGTACATGACAGTGAAAACAGAAGTTGCTCTATGAAAGTACTTAACCGAATAGACGGGTACACAGGTTCTCAATTAATGCATCTCTGGGGTGTTCATGCATGGCCGCTGGTCAAAGGTAATTATTACCTTTGGAACGATTCAGGGGTTTTCGTAGTAATTGAGCGTGGTAAATACGTTGAATTACACATGGCAATGAAGATAGGAGAGCGTTACCGGTGCCGTGAAGCCGTTGCCGATATTTTGAATCTTATTGGGAACAGAGAAGTTTGGGCCCTAATAAGTGTAACGAGAAAGCATGTTTGTAACTTAGCTAAAAAATTTGGATTCATTGAGACGTGGCGCGGACATGCGCTTCTATTCGATGGCTCCATTGACGAAACAATTCTAATGAAGAGGTATTGAGATATGGGAAATGCATTAGGCGGAGTATTGGGCGGAGGTTTAATAACAGGAGAACCTGTATCAGGAGGTCTTCTTGGTGGGGCTTTGGGTAGTGGAGGTAGCTTTCTTGGTGCTGATGGTGGATTGATGAGCATTCTCGACCCGGGTGATCTTATGGGCGGGCAAGCCGCCGCGAAAGCAGCTGCTACTTCTGCAGATCTTGGCTATAAAACGTTAGGGATGCAGCAGGATTGGTTAAACTACATCAAAAACCAGTTTGAACCATATTCAAATGCTGGCCAGAGAGCGCTCGGGAAACAAGAGGGATTGCTTAGTACGCTGCAAAACATGGCTACTTCTGGACCGGATTATGCAGCCGCAGTCTCATCGCCTGAATTCAAAACCATGAACAAAGAAGCTCAATACTCGCTATTGAATGCTGCAGAAGCAACTGGGGGGCTAGGTTCGACAGCAACAGGCAATGCGCTTGGAGCAAGCTCAGCCTCTCTGTTGAGTAATCTCGCCAATCAAAACTTTGCTCGTGAATATCAAGGGCAATACGATTACTTCAATGCTCTTGGCGCTCTTTCTGGCCGCGGTCTTCAAGGCTCACAAGGTCTTGGGTCATTTGGCGGCGACACCCTTAGCGGAATGACAGGAACAATGTCAGGTATAGGTACAGGGGCGTTAAACTCTGCGGCGATGCAGCAACAGAATAAAGCGGGTCTTCTTTCTGCTGCTGGCGGTCTTCTAGCGGCATTCTCTGACATCAGACTCAAGAAAAATATTAAGGCGACTGGTGAATACACTGATCGCGGAAACGAGATTTACACTTGGGATTGGAACGAGAAAGCTGAAAAACTCGGCCTTGTTGGTTCAAGTCGCGGCGTAATCGCCGACCATGCAGAGCAGGTTACCCCTGACGCTGTTTCAACGGATAAATCTGGTTACAAGGTGGTTGATTATGCAAGGGTATAACCCAGACTGGAGCGGGCTTCTGTCCGCAAACTCCCAGATGTCACAAGCTCTTGGACAATTTGGAGGACTAGCCGGACAAGCTATCGATCAAAGCCGTGCGAAAAGCCAGGCAGTTACAAAGCAAGAGCAAATGCAATCGGAGATTAACTCTGCGTTGCAGTCTGGCGATCCTAACCAGATCGCTCAGGTTTCTATCAAGTACCCTAAAATGTCTCAAGCCATTCGATCTGGATTTGAGTTCAAAAATGATGCGACTGAGAAAAACTTCGTGGATACCACATCACGAATTCTTTCCGATCCGGAGAATACAGAGAAGTACCTAAATCAACGCATCGACTATTTAAAAAGCATCGGCGCTGATCCGTCCGACACTGTCGGCAGGCTGCAAATGTACAAGGACAATCCAGCGAACTTCCTCAAGACCACTGAGGGTGTGTTTGCTGCGAGCTATCCAGAGCGTTATCGCTCATACATGTCAACTCAGATTCAGCAGCAGGCGCCGCAATATTCCAACGTACAGTTTGACCAAGAAGGGCGACCTTTTGGCCTAAATAAGAGAACAGGGCAATTTGAGCCAATCCAAGGCGGGTTTGTGCGCGGCGAACAGAAACCGCAGACAGTGGTTAACGTTGGTGGTAATCAGAGCAAGTTTGATGAAGAGATCGGAAAGCTAAATGCAAAGGCATACACCGACATCCAGCAACAGCAAAAGCAAGTACGAGCCGAAGAGAACAAGGTTGATCGCCTTATCAAGCTAAACGAAAAGGCGTTTTCTGGCCCCGGCGCGAATGCGAAGCTTGCCGTTGGTGCGCTGGCTAAAAACTTGGGCATCGACATTTCAGGAATGCCAGAGTCAGAGGCTTTCCGTGCTGTATCCAATGAACTTGTTCTTGATAAGTCTCAGCAAATGTCTGGCGCGCTATCCGAAGGTGATATGGCATTCCTGCAGAACACGGTGCCAAACCTATCAAATACGCGAGAAGGCCGTAAGCAGGTGTTTGATTACAACAAAGCACTGCTTAACAGGCAGAAAGACTACGCCAAACAGGCGCAGCAGTTCCGCAAAGACAAAGGCTATTTTGACCAAGGCGAGTTTGAGGCTCAGTTCCAACAGTTCGCAGATCAAAACCCATTGTTTGGTGATGCGCAAGCGAAGCCGCAAGATGTCGTTGAATGGAGTGATTTGTGATGGATGTAAGACTGCCGAACGGAAAGGTGATCAAGGGCGTACCAGAAGGCACACCCAAAGAACAGATCATGCAAAAGGCGATTTCAGCAGGGTTAGCAACTCAAGCGGACTTTCAAACTCAGCCAATGCAAGAGCAACCACCAGCAGAACAACCACAGGCAGGAACCACGCAACCAGTAAGCCAAGAAGATCCGTATTTCCTTCCGACTGAGGAAGGTTACTCTCAACCTGTACCAGAGGTACCGGGCGGTAGAAAAGGCATTAGTGATTTCACTGCCGCTGAGAATGCTATTGGCGCAGGTGAGACTGCGTTGAGCACCATAACTGGTGGTACTACTGGCATGGCTGCTGGCGCCCTTGGAGGGCTTGCAGGCGCAATTGGTGACCTTGCAGGCATTCTCACGCCAGAAGAAGCTCAGGCGCTTCAGCAGCGCACTGCGGCGATGTTTACCTATGAACCAAAGACAGAAGCAGGGCAGGCGCAAGTGCGCGCCATTGGCGAGGCTACTCAGTCGCTTCCACCCGTGGCGACCGGGCTTCCTAATGCCGGACGTGTACGCATTGGACGCCAGCCTGGCAAAGTTGTGGTTCCAGAACAGATCGCCAGAGCGGAGAGATTCGCAGAACAGAACAGAGCACCACTGTTCGCGAGTGATGTTGCTCCGCCATCTACATTTGCTGGCAAAGCTGTGCGCGGAGCGGCGGAGAAGGTTCCGTTTGTTGGCACTGGCGGAATGAGAGCGAAGCAACAAGAAGCAAGGCAAGCTGCAATCTCAGGCTTTACGGAAGGTTTCAATCAAGTAACCGATCAAGACCTGTACAACTCACTTGCTCGCTCTCAGGACAAGGTATCGAAGGCGATGAGTAAGCGTTACGAAGAGATCGGCAATAAGATGGGTGACGCTCCGGTGCCGGCAACAAAAACCATTGCTGCCATCGATTCTGAAATCGAAAGAATGACCAAGCCTGGTGTTATCGCTGATGATGCGCTTCTTTCTCAACTGAACACGCTGAAAGAGCAGATTTCTAGCGGAGATGTTGATTACAACACGATGAGAAACAACCGGACGTACGTTCGTGAATCTCTGAAGAGTGAAACAGCAAAAACCCAGTCTGATCGCGTCATCGACAGAGTGTACAAGGCAATGACTGATGATATTCACTCCGCTGTTGATTCTGTCGCTGGGCCTCAAGCTGTTCAAAAACTGAAAGCGGTAGACGCAAGGTTGGCGAAGCAATACAACGAAGCGAAAAAGACCAAGCTGAAAAATGTTCTGAGCAAAGGTGATGTGAAGCCAGAAGAAGTGAGCAAGATGCTAATGAGCAACGATCGCTCAGAAAACGTCAAGCTATATCGAGAGCTGGATAGTCAGGGGCGAGATAATGCGCGGGGAATGCTGGTTAATGAGTTGGCTAAGGCTTTCGAGGACAACGAAAGTCCAGAGCGATTCCTGCAGCGAGCTAAGAAGCTTGAAAACCAGATGGATGTTTTCATGAAGGGCGAACAGAAGCAGACATATCTTGATCTTCTGTCCTATCTAAAGCAGACCAAGCAAGCGGCGCAATCTGGCATCTACAACCAGAACGGACAGCAAATCATGACCCTTATCAGTATGGCCCCTGTTGCCGACATTGCCGGTACTGGCGGTGTTGCTACTGCTGGAGCTATTACTCTTGGTACGGCCGGGCGATTACTTGAATCTCGCAAACTTAGAAACGCACTTCGCAAGATCAAGCAATCAAGGCCGTACACGCCGGAATATAACCAGGCGCTTATCGGACTAGATAATGCCGTGAATGAATTGTCCGCCGAAAATCAAGATCAGTAGCATAGAAGTCGCTCCAATTATTTTGGTAATATTTTTCCAAAAGCAAATTGGTGTGGCTTATGACTGACTGGATTTTTGAAAATTTCTCTCTTAATGGCATTGTTGCATTCTTGATTTTTTACCTTATTTTGGATTTCTATGGCAGGTGGAGGGCCAATGAAATAGGCGAGAAAATGCGCATAGAAATCGAAGATAGGGTTTATGTTCTAGAACGGGAGGTAAAGCGACTGGAGGGGGAATGTAAAACTATTAATATGCAATTGAGTCAGCTTGAAGATGATTTAATCTCTGATGACGTAAAAATAAAAAGGCTTGTCAGAACTGGAGTTCCAGAAGATGTGGCGGTTGGCATTATCATAACCGACAAAAAGTCAGTCCACCATTATGATGACTGACATTATTACTTACTTGTCAGGAGTCGATGAGCAAAAAATACAACCATAATTGCGGCTAGATAGATCATTTTAATATCCTCGTTCCGGTTATGTGAAACTGATTTCTACGATATCATTTTCACCCAATATAAAAAACACGGATGATAAAATGAAGATTTGGCACCTATTGTCTATTCTGCTACTCACTGGATGCACAGCTACGCAAGTTCAGTATTCACCAGAGCCAATGACGAACCGAGAAGATTCAGAGCGAATCATTGAGCAAGTGATTATGGAGCAGTCTGCAAAACACCGGCCTGAAAGTGTGCTTGTCACTGATGACTACCTAGCGTTTGGCGAGGGATACTCAGAGAAAAGCACGGGACTGGCCAGCGGAACAAGGTTAGGCTCAAATGCGGTTATCGGCATTGGCTCATCGAGAACCAAGGGAAAGGCGATCAACTCTCGGCTTTACTTTAACTCCCTCGGTGCCCCTGAGCTTTTCGTTAAACGCGACTGGTACACTATTCAAGTTGTCGATGACAAAGGAAGAAGACTAAAACGGTTCTACACCCGGGATGAGCAAAAAGCGGAGGCGTTTATTGATGCTCTGACTTACTTCATTATTCACGCTAATCCTATTAAATAGCTCTCTTTCATTAGTGTTTTGCCAATAGATACAATGACGGTTAATTAATCGGACCTAAAGGTTAAGGCTTCGGCCTACACGTGAAATGTGATAACCATCAACAGAAATCTAGTTGATGACTGCCCCAAAAGTACGATACAGTGTCCGTATTGCAGCAAAATCTGCAATCAGGATTGGTCTCCTGTTAATCACTAAGGCGCATGTCGCCAGCTTTCTTGCTGGTTTTTTTATGCGTACAATTTGCACACATCTATTTTGAAGTACACAAGGTGTACTTGTATTCAAATTATGGTGGGCTGATTGAGGGCGCTTCGGCGCGCCGTAACCTTAGTGGCGGTAAGACCAACCTTGATCAGTCCATCTCCATAAGATTGGTCTCTTTGGTGATGGATTCAATGTTCACACTAAGGAGGCGGTCATCATGACTACTACCCCTACCCAAGCTGTATCCACAGCAATGATCTACACATTTATTATCGCTGGTGGCGTTCGCACGCTGTCAGGTTTCAAGCGTATTCGCACCATCTCTGTTGTGGCTCCGTCTGAGTTGCGGGCTCGTAAGCAGTTAACCGGTTTACCCCTCGTGTTTATCTCCCGAATGCCCGGACGGGCTGTGGAGGTGGCAGCATGAACCTCGATATTGTTAATGATATCCAACGACTGTTGGGGCAAACCCGCTCTATCACTTTGATGATTGGGGATGAGGAAAATATAGGACGCTCAACAGTACTTGATATGTCCAATGCATTGTGGCTCGTTATTGAGCAGATTGATCGCGCAAGTATAAAACTTGTTGAGTTGGTTGATGATAACAACGCCAATAGGGAGAAAGGGAATGGCTCCGAAAAATAGCACCCAAGTAGACAACGTCTCTCGCTGGTTGACTCAGGCTCGCTCTGCCCTATCAGTTATTGGCTCACCAGAAAATGTAGAAGCATCAAGTGATGAGGTTATTTCTGGGTCTCTCTGGCTAATCAGTGAGCAATTGGAGCGAATTGAAGGTGAGTTCAAGGAGCTTGTTAAGGATATTAAATCTAGCAGAGGCAAGGGGGCCGATCATGAATAGTATGAGTCGTGGAGTAGTGGTTACTGATCGAAACAGTATCGATAGTAGAGAGCGTGAAAAGCTGAGAATAAAGAACGCCGTCCCACTTGCAATAGACTTGCTTCTTATTATGAAGAAAATCGAAGCGCTAGCCATGGCTGCTCAAACATTAACTAGTGATGATGCTGATAGGAAGCTTCAGTCTGCGTTGCTGGACAGAATCGAACATTTAGCATGGGCATCGGTGGAGCGTGGGGAAGCTAAATACTCGGTCTATGTTGATGATGAGCGGAAAGGTTAAATGAGAGGTTTGTAGTCATGGCAATCCCAAATGAATATTGGGATTTGGTTGATAATATCGGTGGCATGAAAGGCAGTGAGAAGTCTGTATTAAACTTTTTGTGCCGCAAGGCTAATCCCAAAAAAAATTACTCATCTTGGCGTAGCGTGTCAGAAATGGCGAGGATCCTTTGTGTGTCTGAAAGGTCAGTGAAAAACGCCACTAAGGCGCTGTCTGACATGGGGTTAATCACAAAGCAGTTAAGAAAGGATTCATCCAGTATTTATGCATTGAATCTTGAGCGCATATCTCAACTTGGTAGGAGTAATCTTTGTCCCAACAAAGAAGATGATGTCACGGCGAATACGACTGAAGAACCACAACATGAGATTTGTAAGGGCAGTATTTGCCCCCCGTACAGGCAATATTTGCCTGATGGTGGGGCAGTATTTGCCTACAAGAACGCAAATGAGAACGTAATAGAAAACGTAAATACAGGGGGAACAGGGGTGCGTAAAAAAGTTACGCACGAAAATTTGTCTGATGAGATCATTGCATTCTGGAAAGCAATTCGTGCTCATGTGAGAGACGTGTACCAGGTGGGAAGATTTCCATCACGACCAAGCCAAGAAGATATCGAAGCAATGGAATGGGCTATTGATGAAATGCTACCTAATGGAGTGAGTGACAATGATTGTCGATTACTTTGCATCTATGTTGATGACGAGCTAGGAGAGCCTCACAGCGTTTTAAACCCAATAGTAAGGCTCAGGCTTGCCTATGGCGCCCATGAGTGGCCTGAGATGCGTTTCGGTGAGAAATTTTGGCAATACATGGAAGACTATAATCGCGACTAATTTTTTTGACTGTCCTTGACGTTTTGATGTTATCAATATGCCAGCTAAATATCCTTGAAGCTTTGTGCAGCAAGCATTGCAAGTCATTTCACTGACTAAATTTTACTATGGACTGTCAAAGTTATTGGATGAAATGGTGGCTGTTTGTAGCATGCAGGGTGCTAGTGAATGTTAGTATTAAAAGGCAAACTTTAATGGAGGTTGATCGATGACAAATGTAGACCTTTTTTTAGCGAGTTCATATCGAATCACGGATAGATACGATAGGTTTTGCCATGAGATGCTTATCGATTTGAACCCTACCAAAGCAGTTAGGCGCACCGGTTGTTATTCCCACAAATATGCCAAGCAGCAAGCGTGGCGACTTATGCGGAATCCTATTGTAAGGGCAAGGATAGCCGAACTAATGGAGCAGCGCATACAGAGTGCCGCCAGCGTTGAATGTGTTGGCATAAGATCAAACAGAGAGTCCAGTAAGCTCATGTTGTCTAGGGACGCCGCCTGGCTCATGAATTATCAGGATTAGATCTCTGCTTTGAGTTATCTCTATTAACTATCCCAAAAGGGCGAGGTTAGGGCGAGGTTAGAAAACGCCACGACCATGTTTTAACCGACATTAGAAATATTCTGGTTAAAATTTAATCTCCCGAAAAGTCAGGAGAATGCAAAGACGGATGAGGAAGAAATCAGGTGTAATAGGTTTTACTACAATGCAGGAAAACCCAACGCACAAGGAGGAAGGCCACTCACTGTATACAATGTAAACAAGAGTGATAGTTACATCGTCGTGGCCCAACTATCACCAGAATTTACCGCCCAAATTTGGACGGTTCAGAATACGAGTATCGTGGCAACGTTAGAAGGACAATAGAAAGCTTGTGGGATTTGTCTTTGGTTTCGGTAACTCAATCTGAGGAACCTACAATTGGAGGTGGTAAGCCAACAAAAATTTACCATGGAAGTAATAGCATTATTGTTCAACAAATATCCACACATATTTAAAAACAGGCACTTCCGCTTCATTTACTCCCAGGAAAAACCTGACATTGAGATTTACATTTATGAAACCTAACTACTGTGTTTAAATACAGGTCAATAATTGCGCGGAGGCTTTCAAATGGGAAATCTTAGACTGAGTAAACATGACGGAAGGGTTACTGGTGGCAATGGTGTATTAGACCTTTCAGGAACGAGAGACCTACTACATGCGTGGGGCAATTGGTCTAACAACAACACTTTCACCGATTGGTATCGAGAAGCTCCATACCTTGCTTCTGTGGCTCCTAAGCCAACACGCAATCATATCTCTATCACTGACGAACAAGCCGGTGTTATCGATAAAGCGATCGCTAACTTACTTCAAAACCATGATTCTCAGGCTATGGCTTTCCTGGTGCTTTATTATGTCTACGGGCTAAATAAGAGCGAAATCGCGCGACTGGCAACCATAGCCGATCGGGTTAAGTGTTCAGAGGGTAAGGTTAGAAATGCAATCCAGCTTACAGAATTCTTCTTGGCTGGTGTGTTCTTTCATCAAGGCTTGTTGAAACAGTTATCAAGCAAAGCAGCATAAGAGCAAGGGACAAAATTGTCCCTTGGAAGAAAATCAACCAGTTAAGAACAGCTGTAGCGGGAGTCGTTAACATGCGTTGGAGCGTGTTTTAGCCTCCGCTTAAGATTTTCTTTAGCAATGGATTTGATGTGTCATGATTTGCCGGTTGCAGTTCCAGAAATTGAGCCTCCGGATCAACTCGCCACCGACCGCCGAACTTAACGGGCTTAGGGTATATCTGGCCGTTCTTGGCATAACGTGAAAGAGTTGCTGATGTTGGAACATGACCAAACTTCTTGTCTGCCCATTCCTGTAACGAAACGTATGTGTTCATGGCTGTTGCCTTATTCACCCTATGTGGTGATATTGTCCAATTGGTGGAAGCTAGTTTATTGAACAGAGTTCGGATGTCAGTGTAGTGGATGAAATAGGAATCCGACATAGTGTCACTGTGACTCCATAAAGCAGTTTGAATCTGTTTGTTGAATGGAATTGCTTGTTGTTTAGCTGGCAAATGTGGAAATACTAAGCAGTTGCCTAAAGTAATGCTTTTTGAAATGCATTTGAAATAAGTGTTGGATATTTTTAAATAAAAACAATCAATTAAGTGCCCTGGTAGAAGCCCTTGCTCGCCACATTCTTAAAGGTCTGATTTATCAGGCCTTTTTTCATATCTGAAGGTTTTAAAGATAGCAAGAGCCCACACTGGAGCTCACACAATGTTATCTAATCAACGCCTAACATCACGCAAAACGCTTTACCTTTTTACTAGTCGAACAGGTGTTTATGCCTTTCGATGGAATGTTAGGGTCAATGGGAAGCACCACCAGCCAAGCTTGAGTTTAAAAACCAGAGATTACATGACGGCTGTTCGCTTTGCCTCCGACCTAGCAAGTCGAATCCTTCTGCTTTCAAACCCTACCGTTGATGAAATCAAATCTATTTACAGTGACTTTTCAGGAAGGCAGAAGAAACAAAGCTTGTTGTTATCTTCCATTGATATCGTGGACTTTCTTCAAGACTTGAGTGCAAAAAGTCAGACAGAATACCGCAACTGTTGGAATGGTTTTGTTAATTGTCTTGCTCCTTCAACGACACTAGATAGCGTGAGGAGTGCTCACATTGAAAAGTGGAAGCAAACACAGACCTGTAGCGCTACTACTATGAAGAAAAAACTCCGTTTACTCTCTAGCTGTTTCAATCGCCTAGGGCATAAGGTTGAAACTGAATGGTTCAAAATCAGTGTAGAGAAGAAGCCAGTTCGACCAACTAGAGCTATTGCTGAAAGCGAGCTTAAAATGCTCCTACAAGCCACAGAGAGATACAAGAATGAAGTGGATAGATGGAAGTACTATCTACCTCGTATTGCAGCTCTAACAGGTTGTAGGCTCAATGAGTTAGCTCAACTAAGAGTTGGCGATATTGACTTAGGTAAGCAACCAAGTTTGAGTATCAATGATTCTCATATTGATAAGAAACTCAAGAACTCAGCCAGTGAACGTGAGATTCCAATAACCAACGAGTTAAATAAGTTGTTCGTTGAACTGGTGGAAGGTCGAGGGGGTGATGAGCGACTTTTTGAGCTGCCTTACAGTAAATACAACGGTTATGTTGGCAAGCCTAGTAAGTTCTTTTCCCAACTGCTGAAGCAATTAGATATCTACAATGTAACGTTCCATTCTCTGCGTCACTATGTGGTAACAGAACTCTTCAATCAAGGAGTAAAAGAAGAATTGATTGGTGCTCTTTTGGGGCACAGCGTAGGTAAATTAACCACTGGTAAGGTGTATTTATCAGGCTTTAGTTACAGAAATAAACACAACGCCATGCAAATGTTAGCATTAAAGCATGACGATAGTTTCGTGCGAGAGGGGCTCTTTAGCTCGTTGGCTTGCGACTAGCCTTATTTCTTTCCAGCTTCTTCTTCGCAGCATCGTGTTCAGCATTAATAACAGACGCCACTCTTCCGTTGATGCGTTTGAGTATGGAAGCTTTAAGGCTAAATGCTTTGAACTCTTTACTGTTTTTTACTTTTCTATAGCCTCTAGCGTATTTTTTAGCGCTTTTTTCATCAATGTGATGAACGGCCTCACGGAGTTCTTTTTTGAGAGTCTTACTTTTGCTATAACCTTGCTGTTGTAGCGTGTTTATATGCCCTAAGATGCTTCGATATTGTTTTACTAAGGTTTCGATGTTACAGCCCGAAGATACACAATTATTGAAGTTAAACAATAAGTTGCGGACTTTAGAGACTCTCTTTCTTGATGGGGAAGTTTTATGAGAGTTAATGGTAACGTCGTGAACATCAAGTCTAGTGTTAGATAGCTTGATATTGCATTTCTTAGGGGAGCGATGCGGGCTAACTCCAACACGACCCATCATTCCGTATAACTGTTGCTTTAAGTCGTGCACTTCTTCATAGAATGGTTGGCACGAACTAATGTGAATGTCGTCGTAGTAGCGTGTGTAATGCAGCCCATGCTCGATACACGATGCAACAATGGAGTGTTCTTCTCTAAAGAAAACTAGGTTAGCAAGATAACCACTTAGTGGACTACCTTGTACTAGCTTACCATCCTTTGTGCAAAGCTCTGAAAGTAACAGGGATACATCAGGGGCAAATTTGAAGAAATGTTTGTATACGTTTTCGACTTGGGACTGCGTAATCGATGGAAAGAAGTCTTTAATGTCTTCGGACATTAACATTTTTGCACCAATATGGGACTCTGCATTAGCCACGTAACTCTTACCTAGCTGACCAGCAGCAATGTAAGCAGGGAAGCTCACACAAGAGAACACTCTATCTTTTAGTGAGTCTAATATAGGGCGAAGCTTGGGGGATGCTTTGTAAGTAACCCTTGGTTTAGAGCCACTCTTTTCCACTGTTTTTTTAAAATAATGAGAGTTGGATTTTTCCGCCAATGAAAGTAAGTCTCTTTGCTCTACTTGAAGTAGTCGGCAAAGTGCATCTATGCTGCTGATAGGTTTTTGCTTATAAACTGGAGAAAGGTTATGCACTAATTATTTCTCTTGCCAACTCTTTTAATTCATCGGTTAGTACGCTGAATGGCCCATCTTCATTTTCATCGCACATTAGTATCAATATGCTAAGCGGAATCTCTATTGCGGCACATATTTTTTCTAGGGAGGTTATCGAAGGGTCTCTTTTGTCGTTCTCTATCTTTGATAGGTACGATTTGTCCATGTCGGATAGCTGTGCGACTTGGCTTAAGGATAGTCCCTTAAGTAGTCTCAGCTCTTTTATGGTTTGTCCGATAGGTAACATAACTGGTTCGCTCTTTGTTGAAGGGAGGATTTATTTGGTCGGTTGCACATTCGAAAAGCATCTATCATCCTAAATCAATGTCACCGACCAGTAGTTTTAGAAGAGTTAATACCCTTACTGCACCTGCAAGCCACTGCATCTTATTTGGTTTTGATTCTACTTTCTCTAAAGACTCAAGTTGACGAATTGCTCCATCAATTTTGTCCAGTGTGCCCTTGTCTACTGTGTTAACGCATTTTTCTCTTGCCGCTTTTAGCGACGTGAGAGTTTCTTTCAATTTCATAAATAATACCTTTAGTTGAATTGTTGCCTAATCGGATACGGATGTACCCTGCCGCAATTGCACATCGTGACCGAATAGAAACACAGTAAACAAACCAACCAACACCTCCAGAGCAAATACTCTGGTATTTCCTGCCGCCAACATCATTATTCAACGATGCGATACGAGATATCCCGATAAGAAGATAAATTCGTATGTGGGCTGAAAACATAGTCCATTTTGAGTAAACAAATGAACGGCGGTTAAGCCAATTAACTAATCACGAATACTTAGGTATTTTGAAAGAGCGTTACAGACGGTTTCGTCTGCACATTTTTAGAATAGTGTAGGGTGGACTGAGAGTCAACACTTATTTTGCAGAATTACTGAGTTGTCATTTGAAAGGTCATGCCGTTGGTAGGGTTTAGTCGATAGGTATACATATGGTATTGAATCAGCGGTTTAATGTATGCACCGAACGGCCACATGTATTGACACTGAAAGGGGGGAAGTCTATTTGTGATTTCTCTCTTTTTCTTTCAGCGTACTTATTAATTGGTAGGATAAATAGTAGATTAACTAGTCTGTTCCTTAGTATGTTTGTGTCTACTCGATTAACATGGGGTGAAGCTTTATGCTACAAGGCCTGTAGCGAGATTGGATAGGGGTAGTATTCTGATGCTACATACTCTGTCAAAGAGAGAAGAAAGCCCCCAAAGGGGCCATCTCAGAACGGTGATTCATCTTCATCGGCCCACCAGCCTGAAGTAGGCACTGATTCATGTCTACTTTCAGGCTGAAGGGAAGGTGTAGACTCCACGACTACTGGCGTTTCAGTAAGTGCTTCTTCTACTTCCGTTCTAGTTTCCACAACGTCAGACTCGCTTGGCTCGTCAGAGCTTTCGCTTTCCAGTTCTTCTGTTGTTGGAATACCAAGCCATGTATAGAGTTTTGAAGTGTTGCCACCTTCAGGTGTGCTGCGGTAGTTCGCCCTCAAGAACCCTAATCGCTCAAACTTTTGAAGTGCGCTGTTCACGGTTGGACGAGTACAACCTACTTCTCTAGCGATACGATTTTGGCTTGGGTAGCATGTGAACACGGAAGGGTTTTCTTGATTACCGAAGTAACTAGAAAGTGTAATCAAAACGCACTTTTCAGTGGCTGTGATTCCGTGCGCTTGCTTTAGATTCGATTCAATGATGGTTTTCGTTATAGAAAACTGATTGACCATTTTAGGCCTCCTTAGTATTCGATTAAGGAAGCAATGGACGCTCTAAACCTCTTCAGCGCGCATCTATTAACTTTCCACTGCCTTGTGTATTAAAAGTTAAGTAACGAATATTACATTAGGATGCAGAGATATGCTGTATCGAAAAAGTAAAATCGTGTAAAATCAGCCCACACAAACGCACACAATCAACAGTGGGTTTGCTATCTTACTGAAGATAAGTCATTGACCTATATACGGCACATCGCCGTTAGGTGATGGTGAAAGCGTAGCTTTACGTATCGAGAGTTCGAATCTCTTGCTCACCGCCAAATTCTAAGCCCCAGCAGAAATGCTGGGGCTTTTTCGTTTCTGCAATCTCAACTAGATGCGTTTTGGCGTGACGCCACGTTTAACGCCGACAAGTCCAAAATTATGAGTAGTTTCATAGGAAGCCTCGATGCATATGGGTTAGACTGAAAGCTACCTCATTGTTTTCTAAGAATGTATTGATGACGTCGAAAGAGCGCAGAGCTGAAATTCTCAGTTATATCCAACTTCATCAGCGTGGCACGGTTCGCTATTTTTCAAAGCGCTATCAAGTGTCCGAAGTCACCATCCGCCACGATCTGAACATCCTTGAACGACAAGGTTGTGTGACGCGTTGCTATGGCGGCGCGCTGATCAACGCGCAATTTGCATTTGACCAGCCATTGCACGATAAAAAGCAGTTAAATCAGGACATCAAAAGCCAGCTCGGTGCGTATGCTGCCTCGCTGGTGGAAGACGGTGACACCTTAATTCTCGACTCCGGCTCGACCACAGAGCACATTGCATTTCATTTGACGCATAAAAAGCAACTGAAGGTGATGACGAATGCCATCAACATTGCGTACCACTTGGCTAATCACGAAGACATTGAAGTGATTGTGACGGGAGGGGTGATGCGCAAAAATTCGTATTCATTGCATGGCGAGTCCGGCGAAGCGCTGCTCGGCCAGTTTCGCTTCAATAAACTGTTTTTGGGTGTGGATGGTTTTGATAAGTCTGCGGGGATCACCACGCCCCATTCGGGCGAGGCCAACATCAATCGCAGCATGGTGGCAGCGGCTCAGATGGTGATCGCCGTGGCGGACTCTTCGAAATTTAACCGGCAAAGTTTCTGTTTAATCGCGCGTCCAGAACAGTTGGACATGCTGATTACCGATAGTGGCATTCCTGACGATTATCACCGTGAATTGGTGGCGATGGGGGTAGATGTGCGTTTGGTGGACCTGCTGCCAACGGCCTGATGATTGCCTCCTTTTCACCATGTGCCCCAAAGGGTGACCGCTGAATTTTAAGCTGACTTTCGCAAAGTGTGATCTCACGCAGGTCATGATGTGAAATTGCGCCGCTTTTTTAACCACTGCTTTCCCTTTCACTTTCACTTCCCTTATTTCCTTGAATTTCTGCGGTTAACCCTCGTTTGACTGTCGAATTATCGAAAGATTAACCTTTCACTTTTTGCGAAGTGAAAGGTTTTTTGTCGTTAAATCGAAAGGTTTTCCGCTGTGATCTGGCTTTCATTTTTCTCAAACAGCCCCTGATTAAATAAAAACACAACGAAGCGAAAGCTGTGGAAAGTCAACTGAAAGGCAACGAAAGGGGAGAACAATGATGACCAGCGCAGAACGTCGACAACGAATCATGACTCACATTCAGCAACACGGCTCGGGCAAAGTGGATGATTTCGCGCTGACCTTTAATGTCTCTGCCGTCACGATTCGCCATGACCTCAATGTGCTTGAAAAAGAAGGCTGTGTTTTTCGCTGTTACGGCGGCGCAAACCTCAATCCCAATTTCGCGTTTGACCAACCGCTACATCGAAAAGATCAACTAAATCGCACGACCAAACAGATGATTGCTTTGGCAGCCGCGCAGTTAATTAGCGATGGCGAAGCCGTCATTCTCGACTCCGGCTCAACCATCGCGTTGATGCCTCAGCATCTGACCCAGAAAAAATTAGTCGTGATGACGAATGCACTCAACACCGCGTACCAATTGAGCCACAACGACAATGTGGAGCTGCATGTTATTGGCGGCAGTTTGCGCCGCGCATCTTGTTCTCTAACGGGCCACCATGGCGAACAACACATTCGTTCCTACTTGTTCGACAAGTTGTTTTTAGGGGTGGATGGATTTGATTTACACGCTGGTATTACGACGCCCGATAGCCATGAAGCACAAGTGAATCGCGCCATGTGCGATGTGGCGAGGCAAGTGATTGCGGTGACGGATTCAAGCAAGTTTGGCCGTAAAAGCTTTTGCCTGATCCGCGCAGCCAACCAGATCGATGTGCTGGTGACCGACAGCCTCATTCCACACGCCACGCATCAAGCGCTGCTGGAGATGGGGGTGGACGTCATCATCGCAGACCACATTTCCTCACACCTTAAGTTGAACTAGGACAAACCATGAAAACGCTACTCTCGTTAATTCAGCAACATAAACAAGGACAAGCTAAGGGGATCTACTCCGTGTGTTCTGCGCATCCTCTGGTGTTGGAAGCTGCGATCAAACAAGCGGCGCGCGATGATCAACTGGTGTTGATCGAAGCGACATCCAACCAAGTGAACCAGTTTGGCGGCTACACCGGCCTAACCCCGCGCGCGTTTGCCGATGATGTGGTTGCTTTGGCGGCGCGCTTGAATTTTCCGAAAAAGCGCTTGGTTTTGGGCGGCGATCACCTTGGTCCAAACTGCTGGCAGCATTTGCCTGCACGACAAGCGATGGAGTATTCCGCACAGCTGATTCACGACTACGTCACCGCCGGTTTCAATAAAATTCATCTCGATTGTTCGATGGCTTGCGATGGAGACGACATGCCGCTCAGTGAAGCTGTGATGGCCGAGCGTGCGGCGCAGCTGTGTATGGTCGCCGAGCAAGCGTGGAAAAGCCGGGGTGGCGAAGCGCCGTTGTATGTGATTGGCACAGAAGTGCCAATTCCGGGGGGCGCGCTTGAATCGTTGCATGAGCATGACATGCAAGTGACGCAGCCAGCGCAAGCCATTGCGACGTTGAATGCGCATCATCAAGCATTCAGTGATTTAGGGTTGGCGTATGTCTGGCCGCGCGTGATTGGCTTGGTGGTGCAGCCTGGCGTGGAGTTTGATCACCATGATGTGCATCACTATCAAAGCCAAAAAGCACAACCACTGAGTCAAATGATTGAGCACCAGCCACACTTGGTGTTTGAAGCCCACTCGACCGATTACCAAAACCCTTCGGCTTATCATGCGCTCGTGCGTGACCATTTTGCGATTTTGAAAGTGGGGCCTGCGCTGACGTTTGCATTGCGTGAAGCACTCTTTGCGTTAGATGCGGCAGAGAAAGAGTGGTTGGGCGCGCATCACGCCTCCCACCTGCGCGACACCATCGAACAAGTGATGCATGAACAGCCCAATCACTGGCGTTCTCATTATCAAAGCAAAGGGCATCAGCAATTCTTAGATTGCACCTACAGCCTGAGTGACCGCATTCGTTATTACTGGGCGCATTCGGACGTGCAAGCAGCGCAGCAGATCCAGTTGACCAACCTTATTGATAACCCCTTACCGACGACGTTATTAAGCCAATACTTGCCTAATCAGGCTCGAGCGATTGCGCAGCAACAGATTGCCAATCATCCCGCGGAGATCATCATTCACAAAATCATGGAAGTGACTCAGCGGTATGCCGATGCTTGTTATCGCAATGAGGCTGAGTATCAGGAGACGATTTAATGACAGCTTATTTAGGTTATTCATCCGCTTGGCTTGCCGAACATCGCGCGATTCATACGGCTCAAGAGATCTCGCATCAGCCTGCGTTGTGGCGCGCGTTGGCGCAAAGTTTGGCGCTGCAAGCTGAACGCATCGACGGCTTTCTTACGCCACTGTTACAGCGTGACGACCTACGAATTATTTTGACGGGTGCGGGCACATCTGCGTTTGTTGGGGATGCCGCGGCGCCGTTTTTGCAGCCGGAATTGAAATTTCAAGTGGCGTCAATTCCAACCACGGACCTAGTGTCTAACCCGGAGCAGTATCTGGATGCCGCCAGTCCGACGTTGCTGGTTTCCTATGCGCGTTCTGGCAACAGCCCGGAAAGTGTTGCTGCGGTTGAGCTGGCGGATCAGCGAGTCAACGAGTGCTATCACCTGTTTCTCACGTGCAATGGCGATGGTGAACTTTCTCGTTACGCCGAACACGCTCCGAATGCGTTGTGCGTATTGATGCCAGAAGGTTCAAACGACAAAAGCTTTGCCATGACTTCCAGCTTTAGTTGCATGTTAATGGCCACGCTGGCACTGCTGGGCGCTTCATCAATGGCGGCAGTGCGTGCCACTGCCGAGTTGTGTGAACGCAAATTGGCGGAGTGGCAAAGCGCCGTCAAACAACTGGCTGCTCTGCCTTACGAGCGCTTGATTGTGCTGGGCAGTGGCGGATTTTCTGGCCTTGCCCGTGAAGCGTCGCTCAAGTCATTAGAGCTGAGTGCAGGCCACGTAATGACGGCGTTTGACTCTTCATTGGGTTTTCGCCACGGGCCTAAATTTACCATCAACCACCAAGCTTTGGTGATTCAACTGCTGTCGAGCGATGACTACACGCGTCAATACGATGTGGATCTGCTGCGTGAAATTCGCCGTGATAATCAGGCGCTGCGTCATGTGGCGCTGACTGAAGCGCCTCTTGATGAAGAAGACGTTTTTGAGTTGGGTCGTTTGAACCTTGGTGACCGCTGGCTCTGCTTCCCATACATCCTGTTTTGCCAAATGTTGGCGTTTGAAAAATCGCTTCAACTGGGATTGGGGCCAGACAATCCGTGCCCGACCGGCGAAGTGAATCGCGTTGTGCAAGGCGTCACCATTTATCCCTATTCACCGCAACCTGATGTGAATCAGTAAGGACCGGATCATGCCAAATATTGTACTCAGCCGAATTGATGAACGTTTGGTGCATGGCCAAGTGGGCGTGCAATGGGTGGGATTTGCCGACGCCAACATTGTGGTGGTGGCCAATGATGAGGTGGCCGAAGACACCATTCAGCAGAACCTGATGGAGATGGTGCTGGCAGACGGAATCGCCATTCGTTTTTGGACGGTACAAAAGACCATCGACACCATCCATAAAGCGTCGGACCGTCAGCGCATCTTGTTGGTGTGTAAGACTCCGCACGACTTTCGCCGCTTGGTGGAAGGTGGGGTTCCGATTGCCGCGATCAACGTGGGCAACATGCATTACATCGATGGCAAAACACAAATTTCTAAAACGGTTTCGGTGGATGCCGAAGACGTGGCGGATTTTCAACAACTCAAAGCACTCGGCGTACGCTGCACCATTCAGGGCGTCCCAACAGAAAGTGCAACAGACCTCTTCACTCTACTCTGATTAAGGATATTCACTATGGAAATAGGACTTTTTCAGGCGTTGATGTTGGGCATACTGGCCTTCTTGGCCGGTCTTGACCTTTTCAATGGCCTGACTCACTTTCACCGGCCGGTGGTCTTAGGACCGTTGGTTGGTCTGATTCTCGGTGATTTACACACCGGGATTTTGGTCGGCGGAACGTTAGAACTGATCTGGATGGGGCTTGTGCCACTGGCTGGCGCGCAGCCGCCCAATGTCATCATTGGCACCATCGTGGGCACCACTTTCGCTATCACGACCAACGTGGAACCAAACGTTGCAGTTGGGGTTGCCGTTCCCTTTGCGGTCGCGGTTCAGATGGGCATCACCTTGCTGTTCTCCGCTATGTCAGCGGTGATGTCGAAGTGCGATGAATACGCCAAGAATGCCGATACTCGTGGCATTGAACGAGTGAACTATTTCGCGCTGGCGGTGTTGGGGAGTTTTTACTTCTTGTGTGCTTTTTTGCCCATCTATCTGGGGGCTGACCATGCAGGTGCGATGGTTGCGGCGCTCCCGAAAGCATTGATTGATGGCCTAGGGGTTGCGGGGGGCATTATGCCGGCGATTGGGTTTGCCGTGCTGATGAAAATCATGATGAAGAATGCCTATATTCCGTACTTCATCTTAGGGTTTGTCGCCGCCGCTTGGCTTCAACTACCCATTTTGGCAATTGCTTGCGCCGCCACTGCGATGGCCATCATCGATTTTATGCGCAAGTCAGAACCAACGCCTGTTAACGCTTCAGCCGAGGATCTTGAAGATGGAATCTAATGTAATCAACCAAGCGGTGCCGCAGAGTCAGACCTCCGTTCAGCCTGCGCCAAGCGTTTCTGCCGACGAATATGAGAACAAAGCGATTGGGGCCGAGCTCACTAAAGCCGATATCAACAAAATGGCTTGGCGTTCGCTGCTTTTGCAAGCGTCCTTCAACTACGAACGTATGCAAGCCTCAGGTTGGCTTTACGGATTGCTTCCGGCACTGAAAAAGATTCATACCAATCAAGCGGATCTATCCAAAGCAATGCAAGGACACATGGGGTTCTTCAATACTCACCCATTTTTGGTCACGTTCGTGATGGGTATTGTGCTGGCGATGGAACGCTCTAAACAGAACATCAACAGTATTCAGAGCACCAAAATTGCTGTCGGTGCGCCGATGGGCGGCATTGGGGATGCCATGTTCTGGCTGACACTGCTACCCATCTGCGGCGGTATCGGTGCGGACCTTGCGCTGCAAGGTTCCATCATGGGGGCGGTGTTCTTCTTTGTGTTATTTAACGCGGTGCATTTTGGCTTGCGCTTTGGTTTGGCGCACTACGCCTATCGCATGGGGGTTGCCGCTATTCCAATGATCAAAGCCAACACCAAAAAAGTTGGTCATGCCGCGTCGATGGTGGGGATGACCGTCATTGGTGCACTGGTCGCGACATACGTTCGCCTTGCGACCACCGCTGAAATTACAGCCGGGGACGCGGTAGTTAAACTGCAAGCCGATGTGATTGATAAGTTGATGCCTGCCTTCTTGCCCTTGGTGTACACCTTGTTGATGTATGCCTTGGTGAAACGTGGCTGGAGTCCGTTAAAGCTCATCATCATCACCATGGTTTTGGGTGTGGCCGGGCGATTTATGGGCGTTCTGTAACATCGAATCGCACACAGCAACGGGGCTGAGGTGTCAGCCCCAATCAAGGAGACCTCTATGTTAGCGGTAATACTATCAGGTCATGGCGCGTTTGCTTCGGGCATGGCGCAGGCGGTGCATCAGGTGATTGGTGAGCAAGATCAGTTTCGATTCATTGATTTTCCTGAGCAGATGACCACGCCACAGTTGGAGGCAGCAATGCGCCAAGCTATGAAAGAGATCGACAGTGGCGAAGGCATTGTCTTTCTGACCGATTTACTTGGCGGGACGCCCTTTCGCACCGCATCGCTGCTGAGCCAAGCACGCCAAGATATTGAAGTGATCACGGGAACCAACATGCAGATGACGGCGGAAATGTTGCTCGAAAGGGATGCGCTGTCACTGCTTGAGTTTCGCAATCTCGCATTGGAATGCGGTCATCGTGGCATCACCTGTTTGGCCGTAGAAATGGCGGCGAAAGCCCCGCTTAGCACAATGGTAGCAGACGATGGAATCTAAATCGCACGCACACTGTTTTCGCGCTCAGCGAGTGCTGCATGGTAAGCAATGGCTGCAAGACGCCGTGGTGACGGTCGATGAAAACGGAACGATCAGCGCCATCGAACCGTATGACGGTCAGCGTCATGCCGATGCGATTCCTCTTGGCCCTGTGGATTTGATGCCGGGGCTGATCGATAGCCATGTGCACGGCAGCCAAGGGTGCGATGTCATGGATGCGACGCACGACAGCCTCAATACCATGTCGCGCTATTTCGCCACTTTGGGAGTGACCGCGTTTGTCGCAACAACCGTGACGGCGCCTGTGGCCAAAATTCGAGCGGCACTGGCACAAGTGGCCAAAAGTAAGCACGACGGCGTCGAGGGGGCTGAGATTCTTGGCGCGTATTTGGAAGGGCCCTATTTCACCGAAAAAAACAAAGGCGCGCACCCGACCCAATGGTTTCGTGAGTTGGCCGTAGAAGAGCTGGAAGATTGGATCTCTTACAGCGACAACCAACTGCTCAAAGTGGCCTTAGCGCCGGAAAAAACTGGCGCGCTGGACGCCATTCGTTATCTCGATGCGCATGGCATTCACGTCATGTTGGGCCACAGCGACGCCAGTTACGAGCAAGTGAAGGCGGCGTTGGCGGCGGGCGCAAAAGGGATTGTGCATTGCTACAACGGAATGCGCGGTCTGCATCATCGCGATCCGGGCGTGGTGGGCGCGGGGTTGCTACATCCGCACTGCTTTGTGGAAATGATTGCTGATGGTCACCATGTGCATCCTGCCGCGATTGATGTTGCTCATCGCTGCTGTGGCTCGCGCATGACATTGATCACCGATGCCATGCGCGCGACTGGCATGCCAGATGGGCAATACACCTTGGGCGAATACCAAGTCGACATGAAGCAAGGGGTAGTCATGACTTCCTCGGGAGGATTGGCCGGCAGCACATTAACATTGCTTCGTGGCGTCAAGAACATTCACCGTTGGCTCAATGTGCCGATTGAGCAAGCGTGGCTGATGGCGTCGTATACGCCCGCCGAATCGTTAGGCATTCAACATCAGCTGGGGAGCTTGGAAGTGGGGAAATTCGCTTCCATGGTTGCTGTCAGTTCTGATTTCTCAATTGAAAAAACGTGGGTGAAAGGGCGTCTGGTCTTTGATGCCGTGGCCTCACCCCGTCAGGAGGCTCTATGTATCTAATTTCTTCTCGTGAAATGTTAAAGCGCGCTCAACAGGGCGGTTACGCGGTGCCCGCATTCAATATCCATAACCTCGAGACGGTGCAAGTGGTCGTCGAAACCGCGTCTGAAATGGGGTCGCCCGTGATCCTCGCAGGGACGCCGGGTACTTACGAATATGCAGGGACCGATTATCTCATCAGCATTTGTAAGGAAGCGGCGCACAAGCATGCCATTCCGTTGGTGCTGCATTTGGATCACCACGAAACACTGCCAGACATTCGCAGCAAAGTGGAACACGGCATTCGTTCGGTGATGATCGATGGTTCACATTACGCGTTTGAACAAAATATTGAGGTGGTGAAATCGGTGGTGGCGTTTTGTAACCGCTTTGATGCCAGCGTGGAAGCTGAGTTGGGGCGTTTGGGCGGGCAGGAAGATGATTTGATCGTCGACAGCGCCGATTCATTGATGACGGATCCCGCTTCTGCGGCTGAATTTGTGCGTCGAACTGGCATTGATTCATTGGCGGTGGCCATTGGCACGGCACATGGTTTGTATAAAGCAGAACCTCACCTCGATTTTGACCGCTTGGAAAAAATCCAGTCGGTGGTGGACATTCCACTGGTTCTGCATGGCGCATCGGGCGTGCCGGACGACATGGTGAGACGCGCGATTGCGCTTGGCGTGTGCAAAGTGAACGTGGCGACCGAACTCAAAATCGCGTTTTCTAACGCGGTCAAAACGCATTTCTCCGAACATCCTGATGCCAACGACCCAAGGAAATACATCACACCAGGGAAAGCGGCCATGAAGCGAGTGGTCATGGATAAAATCCGTCTGTGCGGCAGTGAAGGTCAGTTGTCGTCTCGCTGAGTGTTTCACTCATACTTCCCCCTAACGCTCTAAGTATGAGTCGGGCACTGGTGACAGTGCCCTTTTTTTGTGGCCACCGACGCTGCGTGCAACGGTCTCCCTGCAGCGCGAGAAAATGTAGACATGAGACTCTTGTCAATTAAATGTGTCTGAATTTGGACTGAGTGTTGTACTTTTGGTGGCTTGAGCGTTTAATCGAAGGCTCATCAATAACAACAATGAATGAACTGCATTGGCCAGCCCCGTTTTCTTTGTCGCTTGCGCCCGCTTTTCATCTCGGTACAACGTCTATTCCATGAAATACCACGATTTTGAAACGTTTCTTGCTAGCTTGAAACAGTGTGAACGCATCATCGTTCAAGCCCATGATTTTCCAGACCACGACGCTTTAGGCTCGGCCTTTGCGTTGGCTTATCTTCTACGCAAGCTCGGCTTCAAGCCATTCATCACTTACCACGGTTTTATCGACCGCATTTCGCTACGCAACCTGATTGAATGGTTGCACATTCCCATCGTCAAACCGCATCAACTGGGGTTGACGCCCGATGACAAAATCATTGTGGTCGATGGCTGTATTGGTGAAAAGAACGTGACGGATTTCCCGGGTTTGGAAGTGGGCGTGATCGATCACCATCAAGTCAGCGCTCCTGACTTTGTGTGGTATGCCGATATTCGTCCTGATTACGGCTCAACGGCGACCATGATGGTTGAGTATTACAATCAGTGTGACGTCGACATCCCAGCTAAAATCGCCACCGCGTTGCTGGTGGGACTCACATTTGATACCGCGAATTTTACGCGCGCTGTTGGGCCTGCAGATATTCATGCCTTGCTGCAACTGCAATCCAAGGCCGACATGGCGATGGTCAATCGCATTTGCCGTAATCAAATTGAGTTTCACGAACTTAAACTGTTCGACACCTTGCTTGCGTCCATGAAGCGAGAAAAGAACTGCGCGTTCGCGGTGTTGCCGGAAGGGTGCAGCAAAAACATGCTGGGTGTACTGGGGGATTTCCTGCTGGGTGTCGATGAGATCGACATGGTGGTCTTGAGTGCCAGAAGCAAAGAGAAAACCTTTCTTTCACTCCGCTCAGAATGCCAACACAACAACGTGGCGCGCATTGTGCGCAAAGCCTTGAACGACAGCGGTATCGGCTTTGGTGGTGGTCACCCTCACATGGCGGGTGGGATCATCAACCACATGTATCAACTCGCGGATGAATTTGATTACGTATACGATTTGATTAAGCCACAGTTGCAATTAAAAGAGTCGTAGCCGCGACGCTTCGTCGTCTCCGTTTAGCCGATGCTGTGTTGTCATGGCATCGGTGCTTACCAGAGTCAGCGATCGTTTCTGATCACGCGAGCGTGCCTTCATTCCTTGAATCATCACGGTGACTTGTCATTGTTTTTATCAATATTATTACGCCATTATGCGCGCGTCCTAAATATTTTAGTGGCAGTCGATAACAAGGCTATAAATAAGCTGAACGCGTGGCCGTTCATTTAAACAATGACCGGATGAGTGGTTTTAATGTTCTTCTATTTTTATTTCGACCAATCCCAGAACAAACACATGGGTGTGCAGGAGATGAATCACCCCATGATTTGGAATCGCATCATTTGGGAGGACTTCAAATAAAATCCTATCAATACAACCTGCTTTGAATGCGCTGGGTTGTATCTATTCATGTTGCTGATTTATCAGTGGGTTTGCGCTGCACAAAATAAGAAATGAATCACAAATTCGATGTCAGTGTTATTTCATTAAGTCATCTTTAATATGAATTGTTTATGCGGGAATGATTCATTTAGTGCGATGTGTCGATATTATTAACGCAATTCTTATTATATTTCGAGTGTGATTGAAATCATAAAATAAAAATTCATAATTGTAGGGAATAACCTGTTTAACGAGCGATTTGATTTTGATCATTTTTCCCGTTTTATATTAGGAGGAGCATGTGTGCCCTGTTCCTCATGTGTAGGTTATTTTATGACAACTCCTGTTCCAACTGAACGCAAGGTGACGTTTGGGTGCTATATCGCACTGGCGTTTGCCGTGGTGTTCTTCTCTGGTTTAATGCAATCCAATGCGTGGTATGGCGTATTCGACTTCACCACATTAAATGGCTCTTTCGGTAAGGTGGCGCACGGCGTCACGACCACGGCCGATGGCGTCGTCCAAGCCGCCACCACGTCTTTCCGTGGTACGGGCGGTAGCGGCGCACGCGATGGCTTTATCTTTGCACTCACCCTGATCCCAACGGTGATGTTCGCACTTGGCATGATCAATGTGCTAGAGCATTACGGCGCACTTGAAGCGGCTCGTAAGCTACTGACGCCTTTACTACGCCCAATCATGGGGATTCCTGGGAATACCGGTTTGGCGCTGATCGCATCGCTGCAAAGTACGGATGCTGGCGCAGCCATGACTCGCCAACTGAAAGATGAAGGGCATCTCACCAAACGCGAAACCGACGTGTTTACGATGTTCCAATTCACCGCCGGTGCGGCCATTGTGAACTTTTTCTCTTCTGGTGCTGTGCTGTTTACGCTCACCATGGCAGATGGCTCTTTGGCGGTGTCGTCGTCGATTGGTCTGGCAGTGGTGGTGATGTTTGCCTTTAAGATCGTGGGTGCGAACCTGTTCCGTGTGTACCTCAACATCACGGAAGGCAAAGAAGACAAACAAGGTAAGAAAGACGCGAAGCATTTGACAGAGGAAGCGGCACAATGAGTAACCCAAAAGCAAGTAAGCCAATGGTGACGGATATTTTCGTCGAAGGCGCTAAGAAAGGTTGGGTGATCGCAACCACGTCAACAGTGCCAAACGTGCTGATGGCGTTTGTGATTATCGCTGCACTACAAATCACCGGTGCGCTGGATCTGATGGGCACGGTGTTTTCTCCAATCATGGCGGTCTTTGGTTTGCCGGGTGAAGCTGCTGCGGTATTGATCGGCGCGTGGATGTCGATGGGCGGCGCTGTGGGCGTGGTGATCACGCTGTTCGACCAAGGCATTTTGAACGGTACTCACATCGCGATTTTGGCACCTGCTATCTATCTGATGGGGTCTCAGGTTCAGTACATGGGTCGCATCATGGGCCCTATCGGGACTGAAGGTCGCTACATTCCAGTGATGATCATCATTTCGATTATCAACGCATTTGGCGCCATGCTGGTCATGAATTTGTTTGTCTAGGAGTTCATCATGCAATTTTCTCTTAACGAATACCTCGAAGAATTGCGTCCGCTGATCAATGTCGATTGTGGGACGTACACCACCGACGGCATCGAAGTGGTTGCGGCGCAGTTTGAAGCCAAGTTCCAAGCCCTGCCGGGTTGGACAGTTAAACGTATCGATTGCGGTAAAGCGGGTGTCGGTCTAGAAATCCGTAATCAGCCCGAGGCAGCGCATATCGACGTCATGCTGATTGGCCATATGGACACCGTATTCCCAGTTGGGACGGCCGCGCAGCGCCCGATGTCGACGGATGGCGAGAAAGCGTATGGTCCGGGTGTGTCGGACATGAAATCTGGCCTGCTGAACATCGTGTATGCGATGCGTCATCTAGATCCAGCAGTGCTGGACAACCTGTCGGTTTGCATCTGCATGAACCCGGATGAAGAAACGGGCTCGCTGGATTCGGTCGATTGGATTCAATCGGTGGCCAAACACGCCCAGCATGTGTTGGTGGCAGAAGCGGCGCGTGCAGACGGCGGTTTGGTGAAAGCGCGAAAAGGCATGGCACGCTACAAAATCACCTTTAATGGCGTCGCTGCCCACGCGGGGAACGATCCGGAGAATGGTCGTAGTGCGATTACCGAAATGGCGCACTGGATTCTGGCCATCAATGCGATGACTAATTTTGAATCCGGCACCACATTGAACGTTGGGATTGTATCGGGTGGCGATGGCGCGAACATCGTTCCTGATCATGCAGAAGCCATTGTCGACGTTCGTTTCTGGAGCAACGACGAGTACGATGACGTCGACACCAAACTGAATGGTTTGGCAAGCGCGCCATTTACCGCGGATGTTCACGTGACGCTTGAACGCGAAGCGTACAAACCATCGATGATGCCAAGCGCGCAAACTGAAGGTTTGATGCAGCTGGTGGAAGCTGCGGCAAGCGAGCTGGCGATTGACATCAATTGGAAAGCGGTTGGTGGGGGCTCTGATGCCAACAATACCGCCATTCTTGGTGTACCGACTCTCGATGGCCTTGGCCCGATTGGCGCCGGTTTCCACAGCGATCAAGAGTACTTGTTGCTGGCATCGATTGAGCCACGCATTCGCCTGCTGATGCGTGTGATTGAAAAATTGGCGTAATTGGCCCAATCCTGTCTGCAAATCCCCGGGGCTTCCTCGGGGATTTTTTTATCCGTCCTTGCTGCGCGACTAAACGCGCGGGCATGTCTCTTGCCTTGCCTTCAGTATGAGCCTTCTGTATTAGCCTGCTGCTTGACCTTTTGCATTTCACTTCTGCATTGAGAGGCGAATTGGGGGACGATCACGCCCAAACTGCTGCACCTTTGCGCTCTTACACGTCAATCACCCACTTCATTCAGACGACGTTCCGGTTTAGTGATATAACTGATGTCATACACTGAAAAATACTTTCAGCCCGCTCGACTCACGATTCAGGAGATAGGTATGCAATTATCCGATTCCGCACTATTCCAACAGCAATGTTTTATTGATGGCCATTGGGTGTCCAGTGACGATGGTCAAACCGCGACCGTGACCAATCCATTTGATGATTCGGTTATTGGTACAGTGCCTGAATTGACTGCGGCACAGGTGAAACGTGCGATTGCATCTGCGCAGATCGCGCAGCGTGCGTGGGCAAAAGAGACGGCTGCCACGCGTTCTGGTGTGTTGCGTCGTTGGTTCAATCTGATTGAGCAACATCAAGATGATTTGGCTTACCTGATGACTTGTGAACAGGGCAAAGCGCTGTCCGAAGCCAAAGGTGAAATCGGCTACGCCGCGAGCTTTGTGGAATGGTATGCCGAAGAAGCCAAACGTGCGTACGGGGAAATGATTCCCACACACAAAGCCGATGCACGCATTTTGGTGTCTCGCGAACCGGTGGGGGTTGTGGCCGCCATTACACCGTGGAACTTTCCTGCTGCGATGATCACGCGCAAAGCGGCGCCTGCGTTTGCTGCTGGTTGCGCGGTGGTGCTCAAACCGGCGCCCGATACGCCATTCACTGCGCTTGCGTTAGCCGAACTCGCCAAACGTGCCGGTTTGCCGGATGGTTTACTGCAAGTGGTAACGGGCGATGCGATTTCAATTGGTGAAGTGCTGACCAAAAGTAAAACGGTGCGCAAGTTGTCGTTCACGGGTTCAACGCGCGTGGGTAAAATCTTGATGGAACAATCGGCATCCAACGTGAAAAAGTTGTCGCTGGAGCTGGGGGGCAATGCGCCATTCATCGTGTTTGATGATGCCGACATCAATGCGGCGGTCGACGGGGCGATGATCGCCAAATTCCGCAACGCGGGTCAAACGTGTGTGTGTGCCAACCGCATCTACGTGCACGACAGCGTGTATGAGCAATTTACCGCCAAATTGGTGGATCGCGTGCGCAAACTGAAGGTGGGCAACGGATTAGACGCCGGAACACACATCGGCCCGCTGATTAACGATGCGGCGGCATCGAAAGTACTGAGTCACATCAGTGATGCGGTGGAGAAGGGCGCCAAAGTGGCGTTTGGGACATTGCCTCAACATGGCAGCCGCTTGCTGGTTCCCCATGTCTTGACCGACATGAGCGATGACATGCTGGTGGCTCACGAAGAAACCTTTGGCCCGCTGGCGGCACTGTTTCGGTTTAGTTCGGAAGAGGAAGTGGTGGCGCGTGCCAATGCCACCGATTTCGGCTTGGCCGCGTATTGCTATACCCAATCGTTGGCGCGTGCATGGCGAATGAGTGAAGCATTAGAAAGTGGCATTGTTGGAATCAATGAAGGGCTGATCTCCACCACGTTGGCCCCGTTTGGTGGTGTGAAAGAGTCCGGCTTGGGACGCGAAGGTGCCAAGCACGGACTGGAAGAATACCTAGAAGTGAAATACACCTTAATGGGCGGCTTGAACTAACTCATCACGCACGCCTGGGTTTAAGGCGTTTTAGGTTGCTCTTGTTGTAACAGCACCCATTTCAGCGGGCCATTGGTTTCAAAATCATTGGCTCGCTGACAAATCATATACACGGCCCCGATCTGCAAGACCGACCCTTCGGAATACGCTTTATCGTCGTAATAACAGACGCGCTTGCCAAGGTTTCCATCCATCAACAGGGTATTGTGTTGGTTGGATGTGGACGCGGTGTTGGTGTGCATACTGGCGGCGTGCACACTGGCGGTCAGCGCCATTGCGGCCCATACGCTGAGGGGTTTAATCATACATGGACTCCTTTTGCGCCCAGATTAAGGTTGCAGCTTCGGCTCACCCAAGAGGCGCCGATAGCGTGGGAGCATACTCTCATTGCCGAGCAGTCCCCCTTGATGAATGTAAATCATCGATTTAGCAGGTTGAGTGGGTAACCATTCTATCAGACAACGCCACATCAACGGATCGTAAAGTAACTCAAATTCCACCCCCGTCTGTGCATGGAGCGCTTGCCAAATCGCATAGTCTTGTGGATCAAGGCGACCAAAATGATGCTTGGATGAAGGCGAAATGATGGTGGGATGGGCCGTTTCACCCAATGCCAGAAATTGCTGCGTCAGATAAGTCTCGCCCCCCACGCAAGGACAAGTGACCACCTCGATATGATGTGAAGAGAGCGCTTTATGCAAATACAACGCGGTTGTACCCGTGCCGGCCGGGAGCGCCACACGCCAGGGGTGTTCCGGTTGCGTTGCTATCCATGCCAATAACTCTTCGGCGAGCTGAGTGACCCCCTGCTCAGCGAGAACACTGCGGCCGCCTTCTTCCACCGACAAACAGGCGTCATCGGGTTGGCGAACCTGTGCAATGTAATCACGCGGATGAGCGAAACCCAGTGGCCGAGTTTCAATGAGGCGAGCCCCCAATGCCAATGCTGCCCGATAGTTGCCAATGGGCGTGGCTTGCAGCCACGCAGGCAGGTGATCAACGTAGAACTCAAGTTGCCAACCGCGTAAGTGTGCAAGCGCAGCCAACGAGTAGAGCGAATTGGCCTGCGCTGAACCGTAGCTGATCAAGGTGGTGATGTTGGGATAATGCCCCGTCAGCAAGCTCATCAATTTGCGCGCTTTGTTGCCGCTAAATTGCGGATGTAACCAGTCATCCCGTTTGAGATAAAACGCGTGGCCGGAAAAATGATGTGGAGTGATCGGGCTATGGGCAAGCTTCATGTTAAGCGATATGTAAAGGCGATGACGCATAGTGTGCCTTGAACGGCAGACGAAAAAAAGCCCAGAACAAAGACGATCTGGGCTGATACAAACATAGGAGTTAATAAGAAAAAGCAGCGTAAATGTCAGTTGGCAGAAAGAAGAACGTTCGACGGCCTGTAAAACTCTTAAAGCTCTGGCAACTACGATAATTCAGACCGGGCCGCACAGAAAGAGTTCCCAGAAAAGATAAAAAAAATTCACATTTTTCAGAATTAGAGCTGGATCAAGCTGTTAGTTGTACAAAATACATTCTGGTCAGACCAAGAGTGAAAAGTGTGATGTTAATTGCTTGTTAATGATCTGTGTCAACGGTATATTTCAAACAGATGTTTGATACGAGTGATTAAAATGGCACCGAGAAGTAGTACTAAGGAAAAGATACTGGACGTCGCTGAGGGATTATTTGCGGAACATGGGTTTAACGATACCTCGTTACGAACCATTACCAGCAAGGCGAACGTGAACTTAGCGTCGGTGAATTACCACTTTGGAGACAAAAAAACATTGGTGCGTGCAGTGCTTAATCGTTACCTAGAGGCATTTATGCCTGCAGTCCACGATGCGCTGATCAACCTGAATTTACGTGACGAATACACCGTGGCGGATGTGTTTGAATCGCTGCGCGGCCCGCTGCGAGCACTCAATGATGTTCGTCCGAACGGCACCAGCCGCTTTATGTTGTTGATTGGACGCGGCTATACCGATGTGCAAGGACACCTGCGTTGGTTTATCACCACTCGGTATAACGATGCGTTGTCTCTGTTTATTGAATCGGTGATGAAAGCCAATCCGGATTTGACTCGTGAAACCTTATTCTGGCGACTGCACTTTACGCTCGGAACGTGTGTCTTCACGATGTCTTCGAGTCAGGCTTTGGCACAAATTGCTGAAAACGATTTTGGAAATAAGGTCGATGCAAAAGCGGTCGTTGACCAGATTATTCCATACTTAGCAGCCGGCGTGGCTGCACACTAAAATTAAGACAATAAGTATAAAGACCAGTGAACAAAAGGATCTGAATATGTGCTCTCTACGAAGAAAATGGATTAGTGACCCGGCTTTCAAACTGTTCAAACAGGTACTTCCGCCGCTTTCTGACACTGAAAAGGAAGCGATGGAAGCAGGAAGCGTGTGGTGGGATGGTGAGCTGTTCTCTGGCAAGCCAGACTTTAAAAAGCTACACCACTATCCAAAACCAACTCTGACCGCGGAAGAGCAATCTTTCATCGACAATGAGTTGGATACGCTGCTGTCGATGTTAGATGAACATAAGATCATCAAACACGACCGTGATTTGCCCAAAGAAGTTTGGGACTATCTACGCAAAGAGCGTTTCTTCTCTCTGATCATTGCCAAAGAGTACGGTGGTCGCCAATTTTCTGCGCTGGCGAACTCCACCATCGTGACTCGAATCGCAACGCGCAGTATCAGCGCTGCGGTAACGGTGATGGTACCCAACTCATTGGGCCCGGGTGAGCTGTTGTCTCACTATGGGACTCAGGCGCAAAAAGATTACTGGCTGCCGCGTTTGGCAGACGGCACAGACATTCCATGTTTTGCATTGACAGGCCCCGAAGCGGGTTCTGATGCGGGCGGGATTCCGGACCAAGGCGTGGTGTGTTACGGCATGCACGAAGGCAAGGAAGTGCTGGGTGTGCGCCTGAACTGGAACAAGCGTTACATTACGCTGGCGCCGGTCGCCACGGTGTTGGGTTTAGCGTTCAAAATGAGCGATCCAGACCAACTTCTGGGTGATAAAGTCGACATCGGCATTACCTGTGCGCTGATCCCAGCAGATCACGACGGGGTGGAAATCGGTGAACGTCACGACCCACTGGGGCTGGCATTCATGAACGGTCCAACCCGTGGCCATGAGGTGTTCATCCCCATGGAATGGCTGATTGGCGGCGTGGATTACGCTGGTAAAGGCTGGCGCATGCTGGTGGAGTGTCTATCTGCAGGTCGCGGTATTTCCCTGCCGGCATTGGGTACGGCCATTGGTCACCTGACAGCACGCACCACGGGTGCTTACGGTTATGTGCGTAAACAGTTTGGCATGTCGATCGGTAAATTTGAAGGTGTGGCGGAAGCGATGGGGCGCATCGGTGGCCTGACTTATCTGCTTGAAGCTACGCGCACGCTGACCACAACCTCGCTCGATCTCAAAGAGAAACCGGGGATTGTTACAGCGATCGCCAAGTATCACATGACTGAAATTGCGCGCACCATTTTGGATGATGCGATGGATATTCACTCCGGCCGTGCGATCCAAGATGGCCCGATGAATTACCTTTCAACCCATTACTTGGGTGTGCCGGTGGCCATTACGGTTGAAGGGGCGAATATCCTGACGCGTAACCTGATGATCTTCGGTCAGGGCGCGACGCGTTGCCATCCATACGTATTGAAAGAGATGGAAGCTGCGGCGAACCCGGATGAAAAACAAGCGGCGAAAGCGTTCGATGAACTGCTGTTTAAACACATCGCTCATGCGACCAAAAACACCTTTGGCGCGTTAGGGGCGGCGTTGACGGGCTCTCGCTTTATCAAAACCGACATGAGCGGGCCGACTAAACCTTATTATCAACAGATGACGCGTTTGAGCCGCGCATTGGCAGTGAGTGCGGATTTCGCCATGCTGACGTTGGGCGGTGAACTGAAACGCAAAGAGATGATTTCCGCGCGTTTGGGCGATGGTTTGAGCTACTTGTACATGGCATCGGCAGTCTTGAAACGCTATGAAGATGAAGGGCGCCAGCAAGCGGATTTGAACTTTGTTCATTACTCGATGCAGTACTGTTTGCACCATGCGGCGAAGTCGCTCAACGAAGCGTATCGCAACTACCCGATCAAATCGGTCGGCAAGTTGCTGAAAGGTCTGCTGTTCCCATTGGGCAACCATTTTGACGCACCAAGCGATACGTTGACGGTCAACATTGCGGAAAGCATCATGACGCCGGGTGCACATCGCGATCGTCTGACGCACTTGTGCTACATCGGTAAAGATGAAAATGACAGCGTTGGGTTGATGGAAAAAGCATTCCTTGCGATGTATGGCGTGAAAGGTTTAGAACGCAAACTCAACAAAGGCGTGAAAGAGGGCAAAGTGGCGCGTAAAGGTGTGCTGACTGAGCGCTTGGAACAAGCCAAAGCGGCAGGTGTACTGAACGCTGAAGAAGTAGAGGCGATTTTAGCCGCCGACAAACTGCGTTATAAAGCCATTCAGGTTGACCATTTTAGTCATGATTTCTCCGAAGTTTTGACCAATAAAGAGAGTAAACCTAAGCTCAATAACGTGGCTTAATTGATTCGCTCCCGTTTATCCAAGAAGGCTTCCTGATCGAAGCCTTCTTTTCGTTGGAATCGTTGAAACGTCGTTGGAATCGTTAGAAATGTTGGAAGGTTCGTGTGTTCTTCGTCTCTGTCGTGATTCATCTTGCGATGAAGCTCGTGACGAACACAGGCAGACACCCGAGTGAGAGATGTAGCGCACCCCCTTAAAATGACCTAACTTGCCGCCAATTTAGGTGTTGAGTGCTCCAACCACTTGCAAAATGAAGGCATTTTTACAGAAATAGGATGCGAACCGCGGGCGAACCTTTTATCCTAGCGAAGATTTTTGAAGGAAGTTGAATATGATCATCAAACCTAAAATTCGCGGATTTATCTGTACAACAACGCACCCAGTGGGTTGTGAAGCTAATGTAAAAGAACAAATTGCTTACACCAAAGCACAAGGTCCAATCAAGAACGCGCCTAAGCGTGTGCTTGTTGTCGGCTCTTCTAGTGGATATGGTCTGTCTTCTCGCATCGCGGCAGCGTTTGGCGGCGGCGCAGCGACTATCGGTGTCTTCTTTGAAAAACCAGGCACAGACAAGAAGCCTGGCACAGCTGGTTTCTACAACGCAGCAGCGTTCGACAAACTGGCGCACGAAGAAGGTTTGTACGCGAAAAGCCTCAATGGTGATGCGTTCTCAAACGAAGCCAAACAGAAAGCGATTGAACTGATTAAACAAGATCTGGGTCAGATTGACCTGGTGGTTTACTCACTGGCATCTCCAGTGCGTAAAATGCCGGAAACCGGTGAGCTGATTCGTTCAGCACTGAAACCTATCGGTGAGACTTACACATCTACAGCGGTTGATACCAATAAAGATGTGATCATCGAAGCCAGCGTTGAGCCGGCCACCGAGCAAGAAATCGAAGATACCATCACCGTGATGGGCGGTCAGGACTGGGAACTGTGGATGCAAGCGTTAGAAGACGCTGGTGTTCTTGCTGACGGTTGCAAAACCGTGGCTTACAGCTACATCGGTACTGAACTGACTTGGCCTATCTACTGGGATGGTGCGTTAGGTCGTGCAAAAATGGACCTAGACCGCGCTTCTGCTGCATTGAACGCGAAGCTAGCAGCCAAAGGCGGCTCAGCGAACGTTGCGGTGCTGAAATCCGTGGTGACTCAAGCAAGTTCTGCGATTCCAGTGATGCCGTTGTATATTGCGATGGTATTCAAGAAAATGCGTGAAGAAGGCATTCACGAAGGCTGTATGGAACAGATCTTCCGTCTGTTCAACGAGCGTCTTTACAAGCAAGATGGCAGCGCGCCAGAAACAGACGACAAGAACCGTCTGCGTTTGGATGATTGGGAACTGCGTGAAGACATTCAACAGCACTGCCGTGATCTGTGGCCACAAATCACGACTGAGAACCTGAAAGAGCTGACAGACTACGCGCTGTACAAAGAAGAGTTCTTGAAACTGTTCGGTTTCGGTATCGAAGGTGTGGATTACGAAGCAGACGTGAACCCTGCGGTTGAGTTTGACGTGATCGATATCTAATTCGATTGAGAGACAAAAAAAGGCGCTGATTTCAGCGCCTTTTTTCATACCCTTTATTTTTATCCGTGATGGATGATTGGCTCATCTGCACTCTCGCCAAGCGATAATTCAGCGCAGCGTGAACGGCGCTGCTTGATTAGCTCAGCAGTATCAAAATCGTACCTGCAAGCGTCATCAAAATGTTGGCGATAGCGTATGTACCGGCGTAACCCAATGCAGGGATGGTTGATTTAGCGTATTCGTTTACAATGTCCATCGCGGGCGCGCACGTCCGAGCACCGATGATGGCACCAAACAGCAGGGCACGGTTCATTTTCAGAATGTGTGCGCCAACCAGATACGCAAACACCACGGGCACCACACTGACAATAAACGCCAAGCCAATCACTTGTGGGCCGACTTCGGATAGGTGCTCAAACATCTTGCCACCAGCACTCAGGCCGATGCCGACCATAAAGAACATCAAACCAAGGTCTTTGACCATATTCAATGCGCCTTGCGGCACATACCCGAAAGTCGGGTGGTTGGCACGCAAGAAACCGAGCGTGATGCCAGACAACAGCAGGCCGACGGCGTTGCCGAGGCTAAACGACACCTGACCGAAGGTCATGGTGACCAGACCAAACAGAATGCCCAAAATAAAGAAGCTACAAAACGCCAACAGGTCAGCCATTTGGCTGTGAATTGAGATGAAACCGATTTTCTCGGCCAGTCCTTTCACGCGGCTTTTCTCGCCACTGACTTGCAGCACGTCGCCCTTGGCCAGCACAATGTCGAGATCCATCGGCATTTCAATTTGTGCGCGTACCACGCGGTTGAGGAAACAGCCGTATTCTGACAGATTTAGATCCGACAGGCGCTTGCCCGCGATGCTGTCACTCTTAACGACGATCTCTTCTTCCGAAATCCGCAAATCGAGCAAGTTACGGTCAAACACTTCTTTGCCGTTACGAATGCTTGGGTCTAAACGCGCGTGGCTATCTGGGAAACCCACCAACGCAATTTCATCGCCTTCTTGCAAAATCGCGTCCCCATCAGGATGGGCGAGAATGCCGTTGCGACGAATACGTTCGATGTAACAACCAGTTTGGCGGTAAATGCCTAGTTCGCGTAGGTTTCGTCCGTCCACCCAGTTAATCAGCTCCGGGCCAACACGGTAGGCGCGAATAATGGGGAGATACACTTTGCGTTGACTGCTGCCCCCCAAGCCGCGTTCTTGCGCGATCTGCTGCGCTGAATCCGACAGGTTTTGCTTTTGAATTTTGGGCAGCAGTTTGGCGAACATGATCATGCTGATGAGACCAATCAGATAGGCCATGGCATAACCGACGGAAACATTTTCCAGCACCAGTGATAAGTCCATGTTGCGTGGTACGGACGACAGGCCGGAGTTCAATGCATCCTGTGCACCAACCAACACTGGGGTCGAGGTCAAGGCGCCTGCCATCATACCGGCCGCCAAACCAAAATCGAGATTGAAGTAATGGCTGGATAAGTAGGTCAGCGTGGTCGCCGTCACCAACACCACCAAACTGAGGATCAGATAGTGTTTGCCGTCGCGAAAGAAAATACCGAAGAAGTTGGGTCCCGCTTCGATGCCCACACAATAGATGAACAGCATGAAGCCGATGGTTAAGGCTTCCGCATTAAACGAAAAGCCAAGGTGCCCCATGATGAGAGACGTGATAAGCACGCCAATAGAATTGCCCAACTGCAGGCTGCCAAAACGGATTTTTCCGAAAGCAAGCCCGATAGCCAGCACAACAAAAATCAGCAGGATGGGGTTTTGGTCTAGCAAAAGTACGACGTCGATATTCACAATTTAGCTCGATTCAAGCGCGCAACAATAGAATAGTTAAAGTGTGAGGATTGTATCGTAAATATGCAAAAAGATAAGTGAAATTTTTTGTGGTTTGACATTTCTCTGAAGGAAAACCGCAAATAAAAAACCCGCCAAATATCAGCGGGTTCTAATGTATTCGGGTGCTTACTCGTCAAACAGACCTAGGTGCTCTTTGGCGTACGCTTCAAACTCGGTGCAGCCGCCAATGTGTTGTTGATCGAGGAAGATTTGTGGCACAGTTTCAACCGGTTTGCCAACGGTTTTTTCAAGGTCAGCTTTTGAGATACCTTCTGCGTGAATATCGACATAACGGTAGTTGAAGTCGTCACGTTTTGCTTTCAACGTTTCCGCGTGCTCTTTTGCACGAACACAGTAAGGGCAACCAGGGCGGCCAAAAATCACTACGAACATAACTTTCTCCTTTATTTGAGTTTGTGCCACTATGCCCGATCCCAAGTAGAAAATAAAGTGGCAAGTACCTGTTCGTTCAATAGGTAAAAACTATCGCTCAAATTTACTTCAGTCGCGGTTGAATCGTTAAGCTACCGACCCAGCAGCAAGGTATTGAAAGCGTGATGTTTGCATTCCTTGGCTGTGACGTTCGCCATAATCTCATATTTTTATTGGGGTTATTGGCGGCAAGTTGCACTGCATCAAACATTTTTTTGTGCAATACGCGCAAGCTGTTTCACAGTGTAACGAGTTCGGGTCGGGAGAGATCATGTTTCAGTTCATGACATCAAGTCGAATCATCTTCGGCGAAGGTGCGCTGGACAGTTCGTTATCGGTCATCAGTCAATATGGTTACAGCGTATTGTTGGTGTCAGGGAAGCGAATTGAACGGGCAAGCCATGTGATTGAGTATCTTCAGCAACAACATCTACGCTATCAGCATGTCGCGGTCAGCGGTGAACCCAACATCACCATGGTCGAAGAAGCGGCCATTGGCGGGCGGCGCTTTCAACCGGATGTGGTGGTGGCAATGGGCGGTGGCAGCGTACTCGACATGGGGAAAGCCTTAGCCGCCATCATTCCAAATCAAGGCAACGTGTATGATTACGTTGAAGTCGTTGGACGCAACGTGCCGCTCAAAGCCAAACCACTCCCTTTCATCGCCATTCCAACCACCGCCAGTACGGGCTCCGAAGTCACTCGCAATGCCGTGTTGCGATCCGGGCAAGATCAAGTCAAAGTCAGTTTACGCAGCCCAGAGATGCTGGCCGATGTGGCGATTGTCGATCCGACATTAACGTATGGCACCGATCGTTTAACTTCCGCTCGCGGCGCGATGGATGCGTTTACTCACTTGATGGAAGCCTATGTGTGCGGTGAACCGAACTCGCTCACCGATATGATTTGTGAAGAAGGCGTACGGCGTATCGCGCGTTCAGTCATGGCTGCGTGTGAACGCGATGATCATCAGGCGCGTTCCGATTTGTCGTTTGCGGCCATGTTGGGTGGCATGGCGATCACCAATGCTAAACTTGGCGCCGCGCACGGTTTGGCTTCGGCATTAGGCGGCAAGTTGGATGCGCCGCACAGCGTGATCACGGCAAGGCTCGCGCCATTTGTGATGCGAGAAAACATTCATGCCGCGCAGTTGGTGGGCAGGCCGGATATTTTGTCGCGCTATCAACGTTTATCGCATCTGCTCACTGGGCGTAAAAACGCCAATGTTGAGGATGGGGTGTTGTGGGTTCAAATGATGTTGGATCAGTTGGCGCTCCCCAAGCTTAGTGAGTTTGGTGTGTGCAGTACGTCATTTGATCAGGTAGCGCAGGATGCCCTTAAATCCAATGCCATCAAAGGCAATCCCATTCCTTTGACCTACGAGCGGCTGATTTATATTCTTGAACAGGTCTGTTCGTGTCGTGGCGTCTGCGCTGAGGCAGACAGTGACCATGAAGCGCACGTGAAAGGTCAAGTGCTTGTGGTGCATGATGCGCTGCAGGAAGCGCGTAGTTCACTGAGTGAATGAATCAAGCGTATAGAAAAACGGAGCCGTGTGGCTCCGTTTTTTTAATCAGTGTTAGAAATGCGACAGCTTGTCGTAGCGTGAGTCTTTCAAGACCTCTTTCACGCGTTTGAGGTTCTCTCTGAAACCTGAGCCACGGCGCAGTGTAAAGCCGGTCGCCAGTACATCAATCACCGTCATCTGAACGACGCGGCTTGCCATAGGCATGTACACGTCGGTGTCTTCTGGGGCGTCCAGACAAATCGACAGTGATGCTGCTTTATCCAGCGGGGAGTCTTTGGCGGTAATCGCAATGACGGTCGCACCGTTTTCGCGGGCCAGATTCGCGATTTCGACTTGGCTCTTCGTGCGACCAGTGTGTGAGATCAGCACAATCACATCGTTGTCGGTGCAGTTAATACAGCTCATACGTTGCATCACAATGTCTTCAAAACAAGCAATCGGAATGTTGAAACGAATGAACTTGTTTTGTGCATCGCGCGCGACCGCCGAGGAGGCCCCCAAACCAAAGAACGAAATTCGTTTGGCTTGCGTCAGCAGATCAACCGCACGGTTGACTTGCATCGGGTCTAAGCTGTTTTTCGCTACGTCCAGGCACGCCATGGTCGATTCGAAAATCTTGTGTGTATACGCATCCGGGCCGTCATCTTCTTCGACGTTACGGTTCACATAAGGTGTACCGTTCGCCAAACTTTGGGCCAAGTGCAGTTTAAAATCGGGGAAACCTTTTGTATCCAAGCGACGACAGAAGCGGTTCACCGTTGGCTCGCTGACATCAGCCATCTTGGCAAGAGTCGCAATGCTCGAGTGAATGGCAGTTTGCGGCGACGCCATGATTACTTCGGCAACCTTACGTTCCGACTTGCTAAAGTTTTCTAGGTTCTTTTGAATTTTTTCTAATGTATTCATAGTGTTCACGCGGGCATAGAGAACAACTCGTTGGTAAAGCGATGTAACCATTTCAGGGGAGGGAAATAAATCATTTCCAAAAGGTACATTCACCAACGCCATTAAATGAGTATAAACCTAAGCACCGATATTTCAGAAATGAAACGACGTATCGAATGATGAGAATATGACAAGCCTCAAACTAAATTTCATAAAAACTACAGTTTTAGCCGCAGATTTGTCAGTAAAAGGAATTCTGATGCATCGACTTGATGTGTAAGTTACAGCAAAAAGAAATAAATTTTCAGTTCGCTGTAACTTTTTCCGGGCGGTTTATGCCAGTATTTGTTGTGCTAAATGTTCAATTCTGCCCATCAAATTCGGGGCTAACGTGGCAATTTGGCGTTGCTCGTCCAGCACCGATTGAAGGATATCATGGGTTGTTAGCGGGTTCGCCAGAACGACGCGAAAAACGAGGGTATCCAATTTGTTCCAAACCATCGGGTTGAGCCGTGTCCGTGAAACAAACGATTTACCGGTTTCCCGTTGTTTCTTCTGAATAAACTTGGTCAGTTCATTCAATAATTCATTGAGTAGTGCTTGCTCGTCGGCGTTGGCTTGTTGCAGCGCTTGGCGAGCATTTTGCGGCAAATAACGGTACGTGAGCAGGCATAACTCCGGTTGAGAGACCAACTCGAAGTCATCTTGCGCTTCTATCAGATCGGCAAAGTAACGCGCTTTGGCAATGCTTTGGTCGATGAGCAGTTCGTAACCGGCGCGACTGATGATGTGCATGCTGGCATAGACTAACATGGCCATGCCGGAGCGGGAGCCTTCTAACGTATGGCTACCTAGATCTTTTGAGCCTTTGCGTAAAATGTACTGCGCATGGTGCTCAATCGAATTCATGGCACTTGGGTCTTTAAACAGCACCATGCCTGCGCCCATTGGAATGTAGAGCTGTTTGTGGGCATCAATGGTGACTGAATCGGCAAGCTCGACGCCATCTAACACATGGCGATGGTGATTCGACATCAAGGTTGCACCGCCCCAAGCGGCATCGACATGGAAATGGCAGCCTTCTTGATGTGAGATTTCCGCCATTACCCGCAGCGGGTCAACGTTGCCTGTTTCCGTGGTGCCTGCCACACCAACGACTGCAAATGGTTTGATGTTGTTGGCTTTGAGTTCGGTAATTTTGCGTTGAAGATCATCTGGACAGATGCGGTTGTTCTCATCGGTTTTGACCGAAACCAAGCCTTCTTGACCAATGCCCAGAACATCAGCGGCTTTCTTCAGCGAGTAGTGGCCGCGCTCGGAAACCAGAATCGCCAAACCGTCATAACCGTAGTGGCGCATGGCTTTGAACAGACCTTCTTTCTCCACGCCGTGGAAATCACCATCGGCTTTCAATGCGTTGTTACGGGCAACCCATAAGGCCGTGATGTTGGCAATGGTTCCGCCAGAGCAGAATGCACCCAATGAGTGCTCTGCGCTGTGCATCCATTGCTGATAGAAAGCATCATCCTGCCCGTAGATCAAGCGGTGCAGCATTCCCAATACTTGACGTTCTAGCGGTGTAAATGCTTTTGACGTTTCGATTTTGACCAAGTTTTGATTCAGGGCGATCATGATTTTTGACAGCGGCATCAAAAAGTAGGGCAGCGCTGAGGTCATGTGGCCGATAAAACTGGGGGATGCGGTATGCACTGATTGGGCGACTAAGGTGTCGAGCAGATGTTGCGTATGGTCAGAAACAAATTCCGGCTCATCAGGAATGCGGGCATCGGAGAAATCTTTTTCGATCTCTTTCAATGGCTTCTCTTCTGCCACGATGTGTTCGCGCAGAAACTTATTCAGGTTGCGAGAGAGCTCTTCTTCGATTCGGGTCAGTGTTGAGTCTGGCCCTTCGGGTACGGTGAATATACGAAGCAGAGTGTCAAAGTTCGCATCCGCGGTTTTGTGTTCAGATACCATACAGCGTCGTTATCGGTTTAATCTAACATTTCAGGCGAGACAATCTAAACGAAAACGGGACCAAAGTCCCGCCTTAATTCGGACTGCTACCCAGTGGAAAGGGCGGTGCTTGATGCGCTAAACGCGCAAGAGCAGCGCTTAGCGACACACGATTTTTTCGGTTTTCGCAATCGCTTCGTTGTACTTGTTCAGCGCGCCTTCAATCTGTTTTGGGTGGCTCAGCAATTCAGCAAACGCTGAGCGCAACTCATAGTTTTTTTCATGCGGTTTGGCTTGACGATCATCGAAGGTGGTTTTGGCGATTTTCCCGAGTTCATCGCTGCGCGATGCAAGTACTTTAATGTCGTGCTGTTCGAGTTTTAACCAGGCTTCCACGGGTTGTGCGGTCGCCACTTTAGAAGCATCGTGCTCAAGGTAGTAGTGCACTGCCGCACGGCTCAGTTCGAAGTGGTGCTGGCGACCTTCAAGGAACCATTGGCTGACACTCGCAAGCTCGGGATATTTCTCGGTGGTCATCTCGGCAAGGTCTTGGTACCACGCCAAAGAAGCATCAATGTAGGCATCGTATTTTTTCGCAAAACATTGATTGTCGGCGGCTGCTGCGGTCATCGAGGTGGCCGATAAGAGCATGGTGACAATAAAGCGTTTCATAATCGTTCCTTTTGCGATTTTTATCGTAACCCCTTGGTTGGGGTTTTTATAGACTTCCAGTTGGGCTTGATTTGATGCATGCAACCAATCGGTTACATGCCAAGTACGCTATTTTAAAGGATGTGTAACATGATTCCTGAGATCTAGCCTGCAAGAGACACAAAGAATAACATCAAAACAGGGACTAACAGGCTGAGAATAAACCCACTGACGATCGCCACGGGCACACAACGCACACCGCCGGTGGTTTGAATGACGGGCAGCGTGAAGTCCATCGCTGTGGCGCCCGCGTAGCCAATCGAGGTGCAGGGTTTGCGACTGATGAACATCGGGATCAGCACCAGTGAGATCAGCTCGCGCAGCAGCTCAATCATAAATGACGCCCCACCGTAAACTGGCCCAAAGGCATCGCCCATCAGAATCCCCGCCAATGAATACCAACCGAAGCCGGACGCCATCGCCAGCCCTTTGTATACCGGAATGTCGAGCACCAATGCGGCAATCGCGCCCCCAATCCAACTGGTGACCATCACCACTGCGGCGATGATCATGCCATGTTTATTCAGCAGGATTTGACCTAACGTCAGGCCGCTGTTGCGCAGTTGAATACCGATAAAAAACAGCAATAAGAAAAGAATCCACTCGCTGGCGGTATCGACCCAAGAGAGGTCTAAATTGAACAGCACGCCCACGAGCAAACCACCCCCGACGACCAGAATCAGTTTGACTGACTCCAATGCCATACTCGACAGCGGCAATTTGGTGTGGCTGGTGTCCGTTTCCAACGGGAGAAAGCGGTCAACCAGCGGCAAGGCAAGCAGGTTACAGGCACCAAGCAGTGCAAAGAACACGCCCACATATTTGAGGATTAGTTGTAGGTTGTCGCCCAAGTTATCCAATGCGGCAAGGCTCAAGCCCATTAAAAATAGAATGACATAAACCAGAGAGGCGGTGGCTCGGTTGAGTTGGGCAAGCCACGCTTTATTTTGAATCGCAAACAGATACCCCACCACCAGTGGGGCAAAGATAAACATCATCCCTGATAACATACATTCCTCGAAAAGTGATTTAGAAACCGCTCGCGTTGATCACCGCGCTGAGTTGGGTTTTGAATTCCACATCACTGAGATTGCTAAGATCGTAAAGCACTTCGGCGCCCGTCGCGTTGATTTCGACCTCGTGCTCTTCTATCGCATCGTCTTGTTTTCTATACATAAGTAAGTGATGTGCAATTCGTGCCACATCAAGGTAGCTGACTTCCTGACAATGTTCTACTAATTCTTCATTGCAAGCGACTTCAAGGAAATCTTGATCGAAGCCCCAATGTTTCAACACCAGTTGACTGGTACTGGAACAATTGGATTGGAAAATTTGCAGCGCAATGTCTTGATCGAGGTAGTTACCGTTTTCGAGGTAAAGGTAGTATTCGTTGACCAAACAGAACAATCCGATGTCAGCCAACAGGCCAACCAGCAGGGCTTTGTCTTGTTCAAGGTGCAGGTAGTTGTCCGGCTCAAGCTTTTTGAACGACTGAGCGACAAGCACCATTGTGGCCCCCAGCTCGCGAGACACCGAAGCACTGTTGATCAGTATCTTGTTGCATTCTTTGCTGAGGTTGATGGAGTTTTTGAGCTGCTCGATCGCTTGAGCGGTGACGATGTCACGCACGCGCACGATGCCCAAACGAGACACTGCGGTCATCAAATCGGTACAGGTAATGTTGCGGCGATTGAAGACCACGGAGTTCGCCACACGAATAACGATCGCGGCGAGGCCGGGATCGTCGGTGAGGCAGTCGGCAATGTCGGAAACACCCGTCGATTCGAGTGTGCACAAACGTTGAATTTTGAGCACGACGTCAGGAATCGGCGGCAGAGAGATTTTGCCGGTGCTGATGGAAGTTTTAACCAACTGAGCAAACTCACTCTCTAGCCCTTCAATGAGTTTGTGTCGGTTTTCTGGAAGCCAAAAGAAAGATAAATGATTCATTTTTTATTATTGATAGTTTTCGTTCCGTGTCATTCTACCGATCGCTAATAAATAGAAGCAACCACAAACCTGCAGAAAGCGTCAATTTCTTTACATTTCGATGATCTGTGAGACATTTTGCGTACCTGTTCGTTTATTTAAGCGCATGGAAATGATGGCCTTGTGACGCTGCTCTCATTATTGGTAAATAATCAATGTGTTGATGTGAATTAAGCCCAGACTTATTTCGTTTCGTTAACTATGATGTATAAAACTTATAAGTAAGCATTCTGTATACAAATAAAGCTTACTATTTAACCTATTCATTTTATTCGCTAAAAATTTGCTGCTATCTGGTGATCTTTCTTAATCGGGGACGTGATTAAAGGATCAATGGATATGTGTGAGCATAGATTTTTCGATTATGCAATTAAGTTTGGTGCCTACCAAAAACGCTCTATGTTTGGTGGTATTGGTTTGTTTCAACAAGAGGCGATGTATGCCTTGCTAACCGATGACTGCATCTTTATTCGAGGTGGTGAAGACCTCGATAAAATTTTGACGGATCTGGGGTGTGAGAAATATCGCCATGTGAAGAAGCAAACAACCGCAACGGTTAACTATTACGATATTACACAGCTATTTGAACAAAATTATTCGGATTTAGATTCAATTATCGAACGCGCTATCTTGTATTCGATTGAACAACGGTACTTTCAGAAATCGCATGCGAATCGCCGGCTGAGGGATTTGCCTAATATGCAGTTAACGCTGGAACGTATGGTGAAGAAGGCGGGCGTTGAAGACGTGGACACCTTCATGCGTTTGGGTGCGCCGGAAGTGTTCAATAAAGTTCGTCGCATTTACGGTAGTGATTTGGATGTGAAATTGCTGTGGAAATTCGCGGGTGCGATTGAAGGAATCCATTGGAAACTGCTGCAAGAGCCGCGCAAGCGTCAATTGTTAGAAAGCTGTCACGCGCGTTAAGGACAGCGGACGCAGTGGGGGGAGATGGACACTGTTGTTGGGAAAGGCAATAAAAAACCGAGGCTTTGGCCTCGGTTTTTTTGTGCAAGTCGCAGCCTCGATGAACGATCGCGGCTGCGGGATGTGAACACTTAGTATTTAAAGCGAGCCGTGAACATCAGTTGGTCATCATAAGTGTCGTTGATGCGCGCTTCTGCACCCAAAGAGAACAGCTCTGTTGAGTGGAAACGGGCGTACACAGAACCAATCCAGTGATCATCGTTGTCAATGGAAACGTAACCGCCTTTACCACCGACTTCCAATTGAGGCCCCAACCATTGGCGCACGCCAAGGTTCAATTCCATCCCGGTGTCTGCGCTGCCATTGTTCTTTTTGTCTTGCAGACGGAACAGCATCTCGCCGGTAAAGTCTGCCCAGTTATTGACTGGCGCGTGGAACCCAAAGCCAGTCGCGACGTCATAGTCGCTCTCAAATTCAGAGTCGACACGTGCAATCACGTGCGCGTTCGGGTGAATAGATTTACTGACAGCAGCACCGTAGGTGACAGGGCTTACGCCGATGCGAGCTTCAATGTAGTCGTAGTTGAAGTTGCTCATTACGGAAGGGCTGTTACGGTCAACTGCAGCCATTGATTGCGCTGAAGCAAGAAGAAGTGCTGTTGCAATGATTGTTTTACGCATAGTCACGATAAACCTATATCTTTATGATTAATTCCATGGTCGAAAGCGGAATATCCGCTAAGACGTAAAGCCTTGAAAGATAACCAGGCTTCAAAAGTGTCGACATCATAATTCATCGGTGCAGTCAGGCTCCACCAAAAAATGTCATTGTTTTGTCGTCTAAGGTGATATTAAGCAATTTAGGTGCCAAATAGATGAAGCCTTTGTGATTTTTTGAGTGTCCATTATTCACCGAAACTCATGCGTTTTGCCGCAATGGCATTGAGTATTTTCTCGGCGTCGAGCACTTGAATCCAAGGCATCAGGTTGTCGTCGTTATCGATAACATACTGGGTCAATTGATCTTTCACCGTTTCACGCAATGCGTCGCCACGCCACGGTTTGGCCACATAAAAGTGCAAACTGGCGTGATTGATGGCTTGTACCGTATCTTCAAGGCCCGCTTGTCCGGTCAGCAGGACTTTACGTGTCTTGGCGGTCTCTTCATCGTCATTGAGTTCGATCAAAAAGCTGATTCCCGTTTGCTCTGGCATGATGTGGTCACACAAAATCAGCGCCAGTGAAATGCCTTGTTGGCGATAGTCATCAATCACCTCTTTGGCTTCGGCCACCGATTCGGCGGCTTCGATCACGAAATGTTCTTCAAAGCAATCCAAGTCTTGAACCACGCTATCAAGCACTTCTCTTTCATCATCGACACATAAAATCATGTATTTATTCATGCTTGTCTCCTAATCGATTGAGCGAGGTGAGAGCGGCAACCAAACGCTCATGGTGGTGTATTGATGCGGTTGACTGTCGACGGCTATCCAACCTTGGTGCTGCAACACAATTTGTTGGCAGACGGAAAGGCCAATCCCTAATCCGAAATTGCCTTCACGTTTGGTGGTGTAGTTGAGTGCAAAAATCTGCGCTTTGAGCTCATCAGGAATCCCACAACCGTTATCGGTGAAGCTTATGACAGCATAGGTTTGATTATTTTTCTCCTCTATTCGTGTTCGAATGTGAAGTACGCCGCGTTCGGGGAAGGCATCAATGGCGTTCGAAATTAAATTGGTCCACACCTGCTGTAGCGCAATCGGCAAACAATCAATCGGTGGAATGCTGGCGTATTCCTTTTCTACTCGGTGCAGTTTGAGACGGTTTTCGAAGATCACCAAGGTGTCTTCAATCCCTTCGTGAATATCGACACGATGGAAAGTTTCGTCATCGGGGCGCGCATAACCTTTGAGGCTTTTGACCATATCGGCAATGCGTTGCGCGCAGACATGAATCGAGCGCAAGTTGCTGCCCGCCAGATGATACGATTCCAATGTCTCGATTTGGGCCAGCACGTGTTCGGGATTGCGCCGTGCCAGTGCGATCAATTCAGTGTCTTGTTCTAACCCGAGTTTGACCATTTTTTTGGCCACCAATCGATGCTGCGTTTGCTGTTCCAACTGCTTGGCGCGAGCGCGCTCTTCCGATGTCGACATCGGTTTGGCCAGCAGTGCGCTGCGCAGCAATTGGGCGCCTTGCGTGGCCTGTGCTGGGGCTGGCGCATTGCAACTGTCAACAATGGTTTCGATGTTTCGGCTGAGTGTTTCCGTTCCGCGTAAAATGGCGGCGACTGGGTTATTGAGTTCGTGAGCGACCCCGGCCACCAATTGACCCAACATGGCCATTTTTTCACGCTCAATCAGCTGTTGATGGGCGGATTCTAAGGATTCGAGCGTCTTTTGCAGTTTGATTTTTGTGTTGATGCTGCGCTGTAAACGACGGTTGAAATGGCGCAGTAACAAGTTGGTAAACAGCGGCAACAAGCTACTGTCGGAATGCATCACTTTGGCAAACACATCGCGATCGAGTTTAATCACTTCCGTTTTGGTTAAGGTGATGGCGGTGGAGAAGGAGGGTTCTCCGGTCACAAACGACATCCCACCGACGATATTGCCTTTCTTATGGCGTACCACTTCGCGTTGCTGTCCCAAATCATCTTTTTTATACAGCGCCACTTCGCCTTCCGTGATAAACCACAAAAAGCGATTTTCTTCGCCTTCTTTGGTGAGCAGGTGTTCGGCTGAATAGGTGCGGCAAGCTCGGGTTTCATCCTCTTTTTCGAAAAACAGGTACAGCGCGCCGATGACTTGTTCGGCCAATTCCGTGTCTGACAGGCGGTGGTAATCGGTGATAAAGCCATCGCGAAAAGAGCGCATTTTATTGTCGATGTGGGCGCGTAAAATACGCTGTTGATCGAGTTGCGTGCTGTAGCTGAGGATATTGTCTTTATCGTGTTCGAGGATGAAGGTCGTCAATTCCTGTTGCGCGGTTTTGCGCAGCACGTGATCTTGCAGCGGTTTGGTCAGGCAGTAGTCCAATCGCCCTTCGTTCACCGCATTGAGAATGGCTTGAATGTCTTGGCCGCAACTGACCAGCACTTTACGCGCGTTGCGCGTATGAGGCAGCTTATCGAGATGAATGAGGAAATCCGCGCCGTTCAATGCTTCGTGATGGCTGGCAATCACCAGCGCGACGGTTTGATTTTGCTGTTCGAGGTATTCCAGTGTTTGCTGTGCATCGTCAACGGAGTCGGCCGTATGCAGATCGAACTTGGTGGCAAACGGGCTTAATTCGTGGCGCCACTGTTCCACACTGATGGGATTATTGTCTAAACAGAGCAGGGCATATCGGTTCACGTCAGTCTCGTTGTCGGTTACGGATCGGCAGCATTACTGTAACAAGCTTCGCTTGGCGGATTTGAGAGCTAGGTTTGAAGACACCAAACTTTGACAATGCAGGCGTCAATACTCTGATTTAACTCATACTTTCCTCATTAATCTCGGACAATCATCGTTTAGACTCTCGTCTCTTGAGCTCAGTTGAATAACTACGGTAGACTGAGCCAAACAATCAGGAAATCCTTTTATTATGCAAACTATTAAACGAATTGGTGCAGTGGGTGGGGCTATTGCGTTGGCGCTGTGTTGGCCGTTGGCCGTTGGACAAATCGGCCAGAGCGTGATCACCGACGGCGTGGCGCACGTCAGCAACGATAAAGTGACGGCTGAGTTAGTCAGTTACGATCGCGGCTATTTGTCCTCAAAGGTACAAACCCGTTACACGGTCGTGGATCCAAAAATGAAGCAACAGATGGAAGCGGAAGGTTTTCCGACTGAAATCGTCATGGATAGCGATGTGCACCACGGGTTGCTGAGCTTGACGTCTGTCTCCACGTTCCCGCAGTTCCCCGATTTCCCGATGGTGATCAACAGCACCACGCGTCTGAACGGCAATACCGAGTACACAGCGACAACCGAAGCGTGGCATTACGTCAACCAAGGCGAAACGCCGTTTACGTTGTCGGTCACGCCGATGACGTTGAGCGGCACGGCTACGACACTGGGTGAAATCACTTATTCGGCCTCTATTCCATCGATCGACATGGACTTCTCGACGGGTGAAAAGGTGCAGATGAGCAATTTTGCTGGTGAAGGCCATGGCAAACAAGTCAATGGATTTTGGATTGGTCAGCAAAAACTGACGCTCGAAAAATTGGACACACGTGACACGCAAGGGGCATCGCCGCTTTCTGCGGACAACGTGAGTTACGATTTTACCTCAACTTTGGATGAGCTCGAGCAGCGTTTCAGTAGCCAACATCGGGTGATGGCTGGCCAGCTCGTCAACGACAGCGGTACGGTCAACAACCTGCAAATTGATTTCACTTTGGGGGATGTCGACAGTTTGTCGTTTGAAAAACTGTCCAATATCTATCAAAACCATCCAGACATGTCACAGCAAGCCATTTCAGAAGCACTGCCGTACGTCGACACACTGTTCGCCAAAGGGTTTAAGCTCAGCATGAACAAGATGGCGCTCAATGTGGGGGACGGTGAGTTTGACTCGAACTGGGCGCTTGCGATCCCTGAGGGGACTCATGACGTGCTGCAAGACCCAAGCGTGATTTTGTCGGCGCTGACGGGTCATTTGAACACGTTTGTGTCGTCCCAATTGGCGGCCGATTACCCGTTTGTGCAACAAGGCGTGGACGAGCTGGTGATGATGGATATGGCGACACAGGATGAAAAGGGCTATCACCTCAAAGCGGATGTGAAGGATGGCAATCTCGTGTTTGCCAACGGTCAGCAGATCCCCTTGGTGGCGCTGTTGATGCCGTTAATGATGCAACAAGGTTATTAATCTGCTCAATTGATCAGTTATTCAAGAAAAGAGGTCTTCAGACCTCTTTTCTCACTTTTTATCCCGTCAAAAAAGTGGTATTAATCACACTAATTTACGATAGCAGGAGCAAAGAACACATGGAGCCGAATACGGACACTGTTTTTAACTTTAGTGCTGGTCCCGCAGCGTTGCCAAAAGCAGTGATGCAACAAGCACAGGCTGAATTTGTAAACTGGAACGATCTGGGCGTTTCAGTGATGGAAATCAGTCACCGTAGCAAACCTTTCATTCAAGTTGCGAAAGAAGCGGAGCAAGACTTACGCGATCTTCTCAATATTCCAGATAACTACAAAGTTCTGTTCTGCCAAGGTGGTGCGCGCGCACAATTCGCGGCCGTGCCATTGAACTTACTGGGCGACAAAACTCAGGCGACGTACATCGACGCAGGTTACTGGGCAGCAAGCGCTGTGAAAGAAGCGAAAAAATACTGCACTACGGATGTATTTGACGCGAAAATCAACAAAGACGGCAAAACGGCCGTACTGCCAGCGAGCGAATGGAAAATTGATGCGGGCTCCGCTTACGTTCACTTCTGTCCAAACGAAACCATCGACGGGATTGAAATCAACGACCTGCCAGTGACTGACAAGCCAATCGTTGCTGATATGTCTTCTACGATTCTTTCGCGCGAAATCGACGTATCGAAATACGGCGTGATTTACGCGGGCGCTCAGAAAAACATTGGTCCTGCGGGCATCTGTATTGCTATCGTACGTGACGATCTGTTGGGCTTAGCCAACGATGTCATTCCTAGCATTCTGAACTACAAAATCTTGGCTGAACAAGATTCGATGTTTAACACCCCACCAACGTTCGCGTGGTACTTGTCTGGTCTCGTGTTCAAATGGCTGAAAGCGCAAGGTGGTGTTAAAGCGATTGAAGCCGTGAACCGCGAGAAAGCTGCGCTGCTGTACGGTTACATCGATTCTTCTGACTTCTACCGCAACGAAATTCACGCGGATAACCGTTCGCTGATGAATGTTCCGTTCCAATTGGCAAAACCAGAACTGGATGGCACTTTCCTCGAATTGGCAGAAGCCCGTGGTTTGACTTCGCTAAAAGGTCACCGCGTCGTAGGGGGAATGCGTGCTTCAATCTACAACGCAATGCCGCTGGAAGGCGTTCAAGCGTTGGTTGATTTCATGAAAGAGTTCGAAGCGCAATACGCGTAATTCTCAAGCACAACTCACCCATCACAATGCAAAAGCTCAGTGGCGACACTGGGCTTTTTTGTTTTTCTGTTGTTCTCAAAAATCAATAGCATGGCCAGATTTTGAATTGGTGGCGGTGATTGCGTTGCCTTTATAGTGAAAATGCACTGTGAGCGCACTGGGTGCGAATCACTAACATTTCATCGTAAGACGAACACGGTCATAGCAATCGCAATTCAAGGAAGAGTGGTGAAAATAAGAGTATTCAGGGAGGCGGTATGTGATGCTGCTCAGTCCCGTACTCCTCATGCACCTGTATCGCAGCGTAAACGCTGGTGGAGGAATGAGGAATGACGCAGAAACATAACTACGATCTGATTGTATTGGGATCTGGTGCGGCAGGTTTGTCGGCGGCGGTGACGGCCGCGTATCACGGTCTCCATGTGCTGGTGGTAGAAAAAGCCGATGTGATTGGTGGCACAACCGCATGGTCAGGGGGCTGGATCTGGGCACCACGCAACCATTTAGCCGCAGAGCATGGTATTCGCTATTCCTACGCGCAAGTTGAAACCTATTTACGCAACGTGATTCAAGGTCAGTTCAACCAAGAGCGAGTGAGTGCCTTTTTGCATGGGGCGCCACAAATGGTGGCATTTTTTCATCATAAAACGGCGTTGAAATTTGAGCCAGGGTTACATATCCCTGATACCTATAGCTCGGAGGAGGGCGCGGGAACAGGGGGGCGATCCGTGATCGCATTACCTTACGATGGTCGTCGGCTCGGACGCTGGATTCGTCGCCTGCGTCAGCCACTGGCTGAGACCACGTTTCACGGTTTGACCATTCAAGCTGGTACCGATCTGAAGCATTTTATGAATGTGACCCGCCAATTGACTAGCTTCATCTATGTCAGTCGACGCGTGAGCAAACATTTACTGGATCTCCTGTGTTACCGACGAGGCATGCAACTGCGTAATGGACTCTCTCTGGCTGCCCGTTTACTACGTTCTGCGCTGGATCTTGGGGTGACGTTTCGCACAGATTGTCGTGACATGACGTTGACTCAACACAATGGCCGAGTCACTGGGGTTGAGTTTGTGACCGCACAGGGGACGCGGATGGTTTGTACTTCGCGCAAAGGTGTGGTGCTGGCAACCGGCGGCTTTGCTCATGATCCACAACGCATCGCACAGTTGTTTCCAAACGCCATTGAACATCAATCGTTAGCTGTGCCTTCCGCCTCAGGAGATGGGTTGAACTTGGGTGAACAAGCAGGGGGAGTGGTAGAAGCCAATTATCCGTCTGCGGGGGCATGGTGCCCCGTATCTCAGGTGCCAAAGACTGAGTCGTTAGGTGTGTTCCCCCACATTATTGATCGCGGTAAACCTGGGCTGATCGGTGTCTTGCAAGATGGTCGCCGATTTTGTAACGAAGGGATGGGGTATTACGACTACGTTAAGCAGATGATGGATAACACGCCAGAAGGGCAGGCGGTACAGTCTTGGTTGATTTGTGACCATCACTTTCAGCGTCGATATGGCTTGGGTATTGCGCGTCCAGCGCCGTTGCCTGTCGGAAAATACGTGAAAAATGGTTATTTGATTCAAGCTGACAGTATTGCTGAATTGGCACACAAAGCAGGTATTGATGCGATAGGATTGGAACGCACCATTGCCGAATGGAATCAACACGCCAAGCAGGGGGTTGACCCTCATTTTCATCGCGGAGAAACGCCGTATACACGATTGCAAGGGGATGCGAATCATCATCCTAATCCCTGTATTGCGCCCATTGAGCTAGGGCCATTCTATGCGGTGCGAGTGATCGCAGGCAGTTTCGGAACTTTTGCCGGGTTAAAAAGTAATGGCGACGGCTGTGTGATTGATGCTCACGGGCACATCATCCCTGGGCTTTATGCTGCGGGTAGTGACTTGGCAAGTGTCATGGGTGGGCAGTATCCGGCGGGTGGAATCAACCTTGGTCCGGCATTGACTTTTGGTTATTTGGCCGCGCGTCACGCGGCGGGTATCAAGGCATGGGAAGTGGATTTAAGGGAGAAAATCTGATGTTTTCATTGGCACACCTCACGGTGATTCATCTTACACCGGATCAAATGATTGAAATGGCTGCCGATATTGGCTACGACGCTGTGGGGCTGCGGCTCATAAAAGTGACCGATAACTCGCCTGGCTATCCATTGATGGAGGACAAGCGAATGATGAGAGCGACGCAAGCGGCGTTGGCCAATACGGGCATTGGCGTTCATGACATTGAGTTTGTTCGCATGACGCCCAACTTTGACATCAAGGATTTGGAACCTTTTCTCGAAGCTGGTGCGCAATTGGGTGCAAAGCAGATCATCACGGCACCTTACGATCCAAATCTCTCGAGATTGGCGGACTCACTAGCGCATTTGGGGGAGAAAGCATCGAGCTATGATTTAAATGTTGTGCTTGAGTTTTTCCCGTGGACCAACGTGCCTGATTTAGCCACAGCGTACGCCGTGACAAAAGACGCTGGCGATTCGGTCGGGATTTTGGTGGACACGCTGCATTTTGATCGTTCTAACAGTTCGTTGCAACAACTTGCCACGATTCCGGTGCACAAGCTGCCGTTTATGCATTTGTGTGACGCGTTAAGGCTCGAACATTACGAACACGAGGCATTACTGCATACCGCGCGCGAAGATCGATTGCCACCGGGACAAGGACAGATTCCGTTACAAGCGATTCTTGATGCGATGCCAAAAGGCGTTCCGATGGGGTTGGAAGTGCCGATGCAGATGGAGAATCCCTATTCGCTAGCGGAAATGCGGGCGTGTGCTTTGCAGTGCCTGAACGGCGCTCAAGCATTGGTGAATCCAACCGCGGCGCACGTGTGACATGATGGATCGCCGCTGATTGAGTTCGTGTGATGACATTTGCCTAGCCGGGCCATCTGCGTTGCATGTAGTTAAACAAACGAAAGCCACCGCATGGGTGGCTTTCGTTTAATGGTTTGCTTCGCGTTGTGCTTGTCCGAGCGTTTTGTGGACTCGGCATGGATGACCGAACGCTAGGCTATTGGGCGGGACATCTTTGGTGACAACGCTGCCGGCACCAATGACTGCGCCGTTGCCGATAGTGACGCCAGGCATGATGGTACAGTTGCCGCCAATCCACACATGATTGCCAATCGTAACAGGTTCTGCCCAACCGATGTGTTCATCTCGGGTCGTAAAATCGAGCGGATGATGCGCGGTGTAGACCTGCACATTGGGGCCGATAAACACGTGGTTGCCAATGGTGACTGGCGCGCAGTCGAGTAGGGTGAAGTTGAAGTTGATGAACACGTGGCTTCCCAAAGTGGTGTTGATGCCGTAGTCGATGTTGATCTGTTTTTCGATGTGGACATCTTCACCAACCGCCGCAAACATTTGGGTCAAAATCGCACGTTGTTGGTCGCGGTCTCGTCGAGGCAACTGATTGTATTCAGCCGCCAAATCTCGCGTTGTATCTCGAATTTCGATCAGTTCTGGGTCGTTAATCCAGTAGCGCTCGCCAGCGCGCATATCGGTAAGGGCACTCATGTTGTTCATCCAATGGTTTGCTTGATGGTTGGAAATATGTTGAACCGAAAAGCAGAGGGCGCGTAAAACGCGGCCTCTGCCCGGTCGGTTAGATGGCGTCGCCAAATTGTGGGAAGCCATCTTTCCACGTCAGCACTTTGATGCGGGTGTGACGGTTTGGATCCCACAGTGGATCGCCTTCAATTTCGGTATAATCACGCGCGTGGTAAACCAACAAGTCGTGACCGTTTTCATCTTGTGTAAAGCTGTTGTGACCCGGGCCGTACACCTTTTTCTCCCAGTTGGTCGCAAAGACGGGATGATCAGATTTATGCCAGCTTGCTGGGTTGAGCAAGTCGCTGTTCTCATCGGCCCAGAGTAAGCCCATGCAGTAGTTTTCATCGGTCGCACTGGCGGAATATGTCATCCAGAACTTGCCATGACGATGCAATATCGACGGCCCTTCATTGACCCAGAACCCGCGTTGTTCCCAATCGAATTCGGGAATGGTTAATCGTTGCGGTTGGGTTCTCAGCTGTGTTGGCGTTTCCAACTCGGCAATGTAAAGGTTGGAGTTGCCTCGAATGCCGTTCTCTTTTTGCGCCCAAACGTAGTAGTTTCGCCCTTGATGGCTAAACGACGTGGCATCCAGACAGAATGTGTCCATGCCGGTGTCGATTTGCCCTTCAAACACCCAGTTGTCGGTGATGGGGTTGGCGTTGTGGTTGGAGATGGCATACATGCGGTGCTGAAACAATCCGTCAACGATCGCTCGAGACGGTGCTGCGGCAAAGTACACATACCAAGCCCCATCAATGAAATGTAATTCCGGCGCCCAAATGAGGTCGCTGTATGGGCCTGTGTCTGGTTTGTACCAAGCGTTAATGAGTTCACTGGTCGTACGCAGCTCAGCAATGGATTTGGCACGGCGAATTTCAATGCGGTCATACTCGGGGACAGACGCCGTGAAGTAATAGTAGCCATCACTGTGCTTGGTGATATGTGGATCAGCACGCTGTTCAATAATTGGATTGATGAGTTCTTGCATCTTACTTAACCTTAATTTGCCTGGCCTTTAACAGGTATATGAGTCTTCACTTCGCTGAGGTTTTCTTCTTGTTCAAGAATGTTGGTCGCGGTGATGGAGTGGTAGTAACGGTCCGTCACTTTGTACTTGAACATGAAAGCGCCCATCAGGAAGTGGAACAAGCCCGGGATCACCGTCAACATCAGCGCGATACCGGTCAGTGTGAAATCAGATTGATCTTGGTTGGGTACGTATTCGAAGGTGGTGAGTAGCCAGCCCACAATCGCCCCCGCGATCCCCATCCCAAATTTTTGGCAGAAAGAGATGCCACCAAAGGCGAGGCCAGAAACACGTTGGCCAGTTTTGTAGGTGCCGTAATCGACGGCTTCGGCAATGGCTGACCAAAACACAGGGGCATGCAAGTCCACCACAAATGACACCAAGAAATAGAGGATGAAGGCCAACGCAAAGTCGCCACGACCGACAGTCAGATAAAGTAGTGCGCTCAGAAATAGCACCGCAATTTGGCTGTAGCGGAACAGTTTAACTTTACAGTAGAACTTGGTGATCCACGTGGATGCAACCATTGCCAGAATCGCAGCCACCACACCGGTCGCCAAGAAGGCTGAGATGGTGCCAGCGTCACCGCCAAGATAGTATTTGGCGTAATAAGCGGCCACTGAACCACGAATCACGTAGCCGACTGTACCGGTGACACACACCGCACACAGGATCAACCATTGGTCATTTTTGACTAACAGTTTCACTTGCTGAGCAAAATTGGTTTGCTCGACTTTGTGTTCGATGCGCTCTTTGGTGGTCGCAAAGCAGAACAGGAATAACAGCGTGCCCATGAGGCCCATCAGTCCCATGGAGTATTGGTAACCTAACTGAATGTTGTCTTGGCCCCAATACGCAGACAGTTGCGGCACAATGATGGTGACCAGAAACGCGGCGATCTTGGCGAAGAACAAGCGGTAGCCATTGGCAGACAAGCGTTCTTTCGGGTCATCGGTCAACACGCTGATGAGCGAGATGTACGGAATAGTCACCGCGGTAAACATGATGGTGACCAGAATGTAAGTCGCGTAGGCGTAGATCAGTTTGCTGTTGTAGTCGGCGTCTGGCGTGCTGAACGCCAAGTAAACTGACAAGCCAAATGGCACAGCCAAAAACAGCATGTAAGGGCGGTAGCGTCCCCAACGCGTTTTGATTTTATCAGTCAGCATACCCATCAATGGATCGGTCACCGCATCGATTAGACGCACGACAATGAACAACATCGCGAGATCTTGCGGTTTGATGCCAAAGATATCGGTGTAAAAGAAGGTAATAATTAACATCATAGAGGAAATTACGACGTTAACGGCCATATCACCGGCCCCGAACCCCACTTTCTCTAATACAGGCAGCTTATATTTATACATTGTATTCTCTTCCGTCGATGAACAACTGTGAATTACCTTAAAGTGATTCATCTTCGGTCGCTGTTAGAGTTCTCATGAAAAGAATTATCCAGCAGATTTGTACATGTCTTTAGCGAAACTGGTTATGTTTGGTTGTTATTCCAGCGCTTCATGGGTTTGAGGCTGTCGCTAAGCTGGTAGCGATATTATCCATGGTCTATAGAGAGATTTTGTGTTTTTCTGGGCGGGAGTATCAATCGTACGTACAATGTCACATATTTAAATTTTAATGAAAATCTGACGAATTCAATTTGAAATATAGGTTCAATTTATGGTTTTTAATTTAGGGTGCTGAATTAAGAAATGATAGTGATAAAAAAACCGCCAGTGTTGGCGGTTTTTTTCATCTCATGATGCGCGTTGGCTATGACGACCTTGCGCTTTCCCTTTGCCTCCGGGACGAGTGCGATTTTGTCCTTGTCCTGAGGTGTTGGGGCGGCCATTGCCATTCGGTTTCCCGTTTTGGCCTGGCTTGTTTGGGTTGCTTGCGGGTTTTCCATGCGCTCCCGGCTTGGCTTGTCCGCCAGATTGACCATTGGATTTGCCTTGGCCAGAGCGTTGGCCATTGGATTTACCACTACGTAGCGCATCAAAGCCCGGCTGTGACATCGTATGCTTGGTTGCAAAACGGTTCGAACCATGGCGACCCGATTTACGGCGTTGGGCCGGCGTCAGTTTTTCACCATCTTCTGATGGCACCAAACAGCCCGGTTTGTCGCCGATCAGGTGCTTTTTACCCATGTTGATCAGCGCTTCGCGGATCAACGGCCAGTTGGCTGGATCGTGGTAACGCAGCAGTGCTTTGTGCAGGCGGCGCTGACGGTCGCCTTTAGGCACCGCGACGTCTTCACGTTTTTTGTACTTCACGCGTTTCAGCGGGTTCACTTCGGAGTGATACATCGCGGTCGCGTTACACATCGGTGATGGGTAGAAGTTCTGAACTTGGTCACACTCGTAGTTGTTCTTCTTGAGCCACAGCGCCAGATTGAGCATGTCTTCATCTTCTGTGCCCGGGTGCGCGGAGATGAAGTACGGGATCAGGTACTGTTTCTTACCCGCTTCGGCGCTGTATTTCTCAAACAGCTCTTTGAAGCGATCGTAGGTTCCCATGCCCGGTTTCATCATCAGATCCAGCGGCGATTTCTCGGTATGTTCCGGTGCAATCTTCAGGTAACCACCCACGTGGTGCGTGACCAGTTCTTTGATGTATTCCGGAGACTCAATGGCCAGATCGTAACGCACGCCTGAGGCAATCATGATCTTCTTAATACCGTCGACTTTACGTGCATCACGATACAGGTCGATGGTGTGCTTGTGATCGGTATTGAGCTTATGACAGATGCCCGGGAACACGCACGACGGACGGCGACAGTTCGCTTCCGCTTTCGGATCTGAACAGCCAAGGCGGTACATGTTGGCCGTTGGGCCACCCAAATCTGAAATGGTGCCGGTAAAGCCCGGAACCTTGTCACGAATCTCTTTCAGTTCGTTGATGATCGACTCTTTCGAACGGTTTTGAATGATGCGGCCTTCGTGTTCGGTGATCGAACAGAAAGAGCAGCCACCAAAACAGCCACGCATGATGTTGACCGAGGTCTTGATCATGTCGTAAGCCGGAATTTTCGCTTTGCCATACATCGGGTGTGGTACACGGGCGTAAGGCAAATCGAACACGAAATCCATCTCTTCAGTGGAGAGTGGAATCGGTGCTTGGTTTACCCACAATTCACGGTTGCCGTGGCTTTGAATTAGCGCGCGGCCAGAATACGGGTTGGTTTCTAGGTGCAACACACGGCTGGCGTGTGCATACAGAATCCGGTCGTTTTGCAGCTTCTCGTAAGAGGGCAGACGTACCGCGGTCGTCTTGGCATCGTGGCGAGAAGGACGAATGGTGATCGGTTTGGCTTCTGCTTCGTCTTTTTTACCGGTTTCGCACTGAGTTTCCACTTCGTACGGGTTGGTAGGGACGAACGGTTTGCTCGGCTTATCAATACGTGACGAGTCGATGATGGTGAAGCTTTCTGGCGCCGCAGGCAGGTTAACAGCCGTGCCGCGCACGTTGGTCATCTCGCTGATGCTTTCCCCGTTGGCGAGGCGATGCGCCACTTCCACCAGTGCGCGCTCGGCGTTACCAAACAGCAGGATGTCGGCTTTGGCATCAAACAGCACGGAACGGCGAACTTTGTCTGACCAGTAATCGTAGTGCGCGACGCGACGCAGGCTGGCTTCAATGCCACCTAGCACAATCGGCACGTCTTTGTATGCTTCGCGGCAGCGTTGTGAATACACCAGCGTGGCACGATCCGGACGTTTACCGCCTTCGTTGTTGGGCGTGTACGCATCATCGTGGCGCAGCTTTTTATCAGACGTGTAACGGTTGATCATGGAGTCCATGTTGCCAGCGGTGACGCCAAAGAACAGATTCGGTTTCCCTAAAGTCGTAAACGCCTCTTTGCTGTTCCATTCCGGCTGCGCGATGATGCCGACGCGGAATCCTTGCGACTCCAGCAAACGGCCAATGATCGCCATACCGAAGCTCGGGTGATCGACATACGCATCGCCTGTGACGATGATGATGTCGCAGCTGTCCCAGCCCAGCGCCTGCATCTCTTGACGCGATGTTGGCAGGAATGGGGCAGTGCCAAAACACTCGGCCCAGTATTTCTTGTATTCGTTAATCTTTGGTGTATTCATAAGTTTAAAAAGGTGCTCACTTTACTGAAGGGGCTGAGTGGCGTTCGAACCATTATTATTTCGCCTAGGCTGACGCCCGGCTTCTGTTGTGCGGTCTTTCACTCAACACCCGATATGCTTGCGCGCTAGAGTCTTCCTGATCTTCATCACTCAGGTTCGCCTCACGCTTGTCGCTTCCCGCTGGCGTTATTTACGCGTATGACGAGCGTCCAACTTCCGTTTTCCGCTCCGTTTTGTTGGCTTCGATGATGCCTTCCATCACCGTTGACCGTCGTTGTGCGACCTTTCTGCCTGCTGTAATACTAGGTGAAAAAAGCAGCCAAACAAAATAGCGGTGGAGTGTATCACGTTCTCGGCGGTGTCGCTCAATTTCTGTGATGGATCACCAAAAACTTTACGGCGTGGTTGAGTGGGCGTCCGCGTTGAATATCGCGTTGGGGGGAGAAGGCTCTCACCGGTTGGTGCACATAAAAAAGCCATCGCAAAGGCGATGGCTTTTGAGCAAGCGTTTTGGCTTAAAACCGAGTGGCGAATTAGCCAATCAGGCCTTGTTTCGCCAGGTACTCATCGTAAGTGCCGTGGAAGTCGTTCACACCATCTTTGGTGATTTCGATGATGCGTGTCGCAATCGATGAGACGAACTGACGGTCGTGAGATACAAACAGCAGCGTGCCTTTGTAGTTTTCCAGCGCCAAGTTCAAGGCTTCGATCGATTCCATATCCATGTGGTTGGTTGGTTCGTCCATCAGCAAGATGTTTGGTTTTTGCATGATCAGCTTACCAAACAGCATACGACCTTGCTCACCACCCGAAATCACTTTGACCGATTTCTTGATGTCGTTTTGTGAGAACAGCATACGACCCAGAATACCGCGCACGGTTTGCTCGTCTTCGCCTTCGTTTTTCCACTGGCTCATCCAATCTAGCAGCGACATGTCTTCTGCGAAATCATGCGCGTGATCCTGAGCGTAGAAACCGATGTTGTTGTTTTCAGACCATTTGATCATGCCCGCCATCGGTTCCATCACACCTGCCAGCGTGTTGAGCGTGGTGGATTTACCGATACCGTTCTCACCGATGATCGCGATGCGTTCACCCACTTCAACCATCAGGTTGACGTTGTTGATTAGAATGTTTTCGCCGTAACCTTGTTTCAAACCTTCCACTTCCAGCGCGTTACGGAACAGCTCTTTCTTCTGATCGAAACGGATGAATGGTGACTGACGGCTTGACGGTTTCACTTCTTCGAGTTGGATTTTATCCAGCTGTTTCTGACGAGAAGTGGCCTGTTTGGCTTTCGATGCGTTTGCAGAGAAGCGGCTAACGAAGGTTTGCAGCTCAGCAATTTGAGCTTTCTTCTTCGCGTTGTCGGCTTGCAGACGGTCACGCGCTTGTTCAGCTGCGATCATGTATTCGTCGTAGTTACCGTGGAACAGACGCAGTTCACCGTAATCCAAATCCGCCATGTGGGTACATACGGTGTTCAGGAAGTGACGGTCGTGCGAGATGATGATCATGGTGCAGTTACGTGCCAGCAACGTTTGCTCCAGCCATGCGATGGTGTGCATGTCCAGGTTGTTGGTTGGTTCGTCGAGCAGCATGATTTCTGGTTCTGCGAACAGCACCTGTGCCAGCAATACACGCAGTTTCAGACCCGGTGCGATTTCGCTCATCAGGCCGAAATGTTGCGCTTCAGGAATGCCCAAGCCCAGCAACAGTTCACCCGCGCGCGCTTCGGCGGAGTAGCCGTCCATTTCTGCGAATTCAGTTTCCAAGTCGCCAACACGCATGCCGTCTTCGTCGGTCATTTCTGGCAGCGCGTAAATACGGTCACGTTCTTCTTTGACCTTCCACAACTCTTTGTGACCCATGATCACTGTGTCCACCACCGTGAACTCTTCAAACGCGAACTGATCCTGACCCAGTTTAGCCATGCGCTCGTTTGGATCGGTTGAAACCGAGCCTGCTGATGGCTCCAGTTCGCCGCTAAGAATTTTCATAAATGTGGATTTACCACAACCGTTGGCACCAATCAGGCCGTAACGGTTGCCATTACCAAATTTAATCGAGATGTTTTCAAACAATGGCTTATCGCCAAATTGCATGGTGATGTTTGCAGTCGTTAACACAAGGCATTCCAAGTTGTTGGTCTGCCCGTTCCGACGTGAAGTGATCCTGCGGCTGCGGGGCAGTCGGCATGGCTTCAAGGTCGAGTGGGCATCGTCAATAAGTAAAAAGTTGGCCGAGGCCAACTTTCAAAGCCGCGCATGATAACAGTTTTTGTGATTAACATCACCCACGATCGTTCAACTTAACGTGAATCGGCCTGCAAGCTCGATGGTGATTACGTTCACGCATTGGGGATGGGCGGTGATTTTGCTATCCCTTTTGGCGAGGCAACACCGTGAGCACGCGCACCACAAATTGGTGCAGTTCGTTCATGTAGTTTTCCAAAAACGCTTTGGTTCGCTCGGTGGTGACATTGTCATCGTCGTCGATCATGCCATCGTGATATTGCAGATAGGCTTCAACGGTATTCATCAACGGAGAATTGCAAAAACAGAGCACGCTGCGCAGCTGGCTTTGAGCTACGGCGGTGCCAATCGCGCCGGGCGAGGTGCCGATAACGCCGGAAGGTTTGCTGGCAAATGAGTTTTGCCCCCACGGGCGGCTTGCCCAGTCGATGGCATTTTTCAAGCATCCGGGAATCGAGCGGTTGAACTCGGGGGTCACAAACAATAAGCCGTCGCAATCGGCAATCGCCTGTTTGAAGGCTTGGGCCACGTCTGGATAATTGGCATCGTAATCTTGGCTATATAACGGCAAATCTTTGATGGGAATTTCCACCAAGTCGAGCTCGGGGGGCGCCAACTTGGCGAGTGCATGCGCCAGTTTGCGATTGATGGAGGTCGACGACAAACTCCCGACGAAATAGCCGATTTTGTATTGGGTCATAGGAACTCCTGATAGCCACAGTCACTGCACACCGGTGCGAAGTGACTGATGTGATGTGACTGCGGCGATGAGACGATGGAACAACAAGTCTGCACTCCGCATCATGGCGCCGGGTTGCCTGTAAGGTTAACCGTGACAAATACGGAGTATCGGGAGTAAGTCTAGTGTAGGACGAGCACTCTCTCCATTTACGCAGGGCGCAAATGGGTAAGTCGCGATACGCGCTTCAATCAGTGAGAACGTTTCGCCATCGGATGCGTGTCGTTCATTTGCAGCAGGTCCCATAGATTCCCGTACAAATCTTCAAACACCGCCACGGTGCCGTAGTCGGCTTCCATCGGAGGGCGAACGAACTGAATGCCATCTTCGACCATGCGATGGTAATCGCGCCAGAAGTCATCGGTATTGAGGAACAGAAAAACGCGCCCGCCAGTTTGGTTGCCGATCGAAGGCAGCTGCTCTGGTTTCGACGCTTTGGCCAGCAGCAACGTGGCACCTTGTGAACCCGGAGGCGACACCACGACCCAACGTTTGTCTTGTTCCGGTTGATAGGTATCCTCCACCAATTCGAACTTGAGCTTATTGAGGTAGAAATCCAGTGCTTCGTCGTAATCACGAACCACTAAGCTGATGTGAATAATCGATTGTTTCATGCGATTCCCTTATGGGGTTAAGCGGTGGGATTTTCGGTGCCACACCTTAACTGAAATCGCCCCAAAACACACTGGAAAGTCACGCGTTTGCTGTATTCCTCACCGCGCATCGATAGGGGATGTTCGCTTGATGCAGCAAGCGATGAGCGCACGTGAAACAAATTAATGAGATTCTTGCGGCCACACGACATCCAACGCGGTGTGGGCAATGCGCCATTCTCCGTGGATGCGCACATAGTGATCGACGTAATGGCCCAACAGCAAGAATGGATGTTGCGAGGCGGCTCTGTCGGTCACGAAGTCCAATAAGTAGCAACTGCCGTGTGCGTGGTTCTCATCTTTAGGAAGTCCCTTCTGAAACGATGGCATGCGAGTGTACCCCCCCGTCGGCACAACTGCTAAATCCCTGATGCAGAACAAGATCGTTGCGTGGGCAGCGTGCTATATCAAAGGGTGTGCGGATAAGCGATGGCCACGTTGGGTGGCGCATCGCCGCACTTGGACATCGAATCAGGAGAATCAAGGATGAGTGAATATTGTGGTCAATGCCGTCAGTTTACCCGCACGGCCAATAATCCGCAGGATATGTGTGGTGCTTGGGAACAACCCACGCAAGCTAAGCGTGTTGCGTGTGGCTTCTTTATGCCTCGTAAACCGAAACGAGAGGCGCAGGCGTCCGAGCCATCCTCAGAATCAGGTCGATGAACCACGCGTTCACGCCAGTTGGACGCGCTATTTAGGCCCATGCCGCCCCCATAAGGCGAAGGTTACGACCGCTAAAATCTTCTCTAGCTCACGTTTGCTGCGCGTTTTTTTGCGTCGGGGCGACGTGACGCTCACTCAGGTCTATTCTTGAAAGGTTGGCAGGCCATCTGCTGGTCAGGTGTGTCGCTGCCTCGATTGTCGGTCATGCCCATGTTTTCATGGGGTGTTGGAACCGCTCTCTCAGTTTGAATCAATGTTATTTCGTTCACGGGATTGAACTCAAGCGTTGATTCAATCGGGTCGCCTAGACAATCCATAACAGCCATCTCCTGCATTTGAGGATGAGCAAAAAAATCAGCCTGCACAAAAGGAACGCACTATGTTCATCAATAACCTGACCCTGAAAACCCGGCTCATCGTCGCGGTGGCCATTCCGTGCCTCGCGTTGGTGTTCACCGGATTGACCAGCCTCAATACGATGTCGAGCATGCAGTTTCAATCGCAGAAATTGTACCTCAATACCGCAGCCCCGCTGCGCGCGATGGCCGAAGCGGCTTCACGCATTCCACGTATGCGGGTAGGCATCGACATGATGCTGCTGCAAGAGACGCCGCTGCGTGATGAAAAAGGGGTGAAAACCCGCGTGCAGGAAGCGCGCAACGAAGATATTCCCGAAATGCGTCAAACCATGAAAATGGCGGTGGAAGCACAGCTCAATCCCGAAATGAAACAGCAGGCGCAGCGGTTGCTCGATCAATTCGAAACCATGGTGAAAACCGATCTCAATCCCATGTTGGACGCGTTTGATCGCGGCGATATGGCCAGCGCACAACGCATTTATCGCGATCAATACGCCAAGACTTACGGTGTGATGCGTAAAGGGGCTAATGATATTTTGGATGCGCTGTTGGCTCAGGCGGAACGCCGCAACGACAACAGTGTGATCAGCTTTAAAGCTGGGCAGAACAGCAGCATCATGATCATCATCGGGTCGATTGTGATTTCGATTTTGACCTCTTGGTTCATCGTGGCCAACCTGCGTAACCGCGTCACGTTTCTGCGCGAAACCATCGGCGAGGCGGCGAAAAATTTGTCGCTCAATACGCGCATCAACATGGACGGTAAGGATGAGCTGACTGACATTGGTGTGAGCTTTAACCAGTTTATTGAGAAAGTACACGCCTCGATTGACCAAGTGGCGAAGAGCGCACGTGACTTGGCCACCATGTCGGATAACGTGGCGGATCAGGCGCATCATACGCAAAATAACTGCGTTGCGCAGCGAGATCGCACCGTGCAAGTCGCTACCGCCATTCATGAGTTGGGCGCGACGGTAAACGAAATTGCCTCAAACGCTGCGCAAGCGGCGGAAGTGGCGCGTGAAGCGACCCATCGCTCGGCAGATGGTCGTGACGTGGTGAACCAAGCGCAGCTGCGTATTACTGAGCTGTCGAATGAGCTGCAACAAGCCACCGGCGTGGTCGAAGCGCTGGCGAGTCAAATCAATGCGATCAGTTCAACGCTCGATACCATTCGCAGTATTTCTGACCAAACCAATTTGCTGGCGCTGAATGCGGCGATTGAAGCGGCGCGTGCCGGTGAGCAAGGGCGCGGTTTTGCGGTGGTTGCTGACGAAGTGCGCACGCTGGCGAGCCGTTCGGCGGCATCGACGGAAGAGATTCAAGAAGTGATCGACAAATTGCAGGCGGAATCGAAACGGGCTGTGACCGTGATGGAAAAAGGCCGAGAAAAAAGCGTGCAGGTGGTCGAGTACGCCAACAAAGCCAATGATTCACTCGAGCAAATCAACGGACATATTGATCAAATCAGTGATCAGAATATTCAGGTGGCAACCGCCACAGAAGAGCAGGCCAGTGTGGTGGAAGACATTAACCGCAACGTGGAAGACATCAACCAACTGACGATGCAAACCACGGACATTGCGGGTCAGCTCAATCAATCCAGCGCGAGCCTGCAGAAACTGTCGTCGCAGTTGGACAAACTGGTCGGGCAATTTCGCTTAGTCTAATGGCGTATGAACCCAGCAAAAAGGCGCATGATGCGCCTTTTTTTAAATCTCAAAATCAGGGAAACGTTTTGCCGAAGCGAAGGAGTCGGGCTGGCAGTAATCTTCAATAAAATCATCCAAGGTGATGGGCGTGCTAAACAGATACCCCTGGAAAAAATCAACGCCGTGTACGGTCAGGTATTGCAACTGCTCTGGGCGTTCAACCCCTTCGGCGACCGTCGGAATGTTTAAGCGACGCGCTAGATCGAGCACGTTGTTTACGATGTGATTCGACAGTTCATTCTCGCCAATTAAATCGACAAAGCTCTTATCAATCTTCAGGTAGTCGGCTTTAAACATTTGAAAGTAGATCAGGCTCGAATGGCCGGTGCCAAAATCATCAATGGAAATCAGCACGTTCTCGGCTTTCAAGGCTTGATAGGTGTCCATCAACTCCACCGCTTCAATCGCCTGTTCGCGTTCAGTCAGCTCCAAAATGAGCTGCATGTGGTGCGTGTCCACCACCTGACGAAAACGGTGACAGCATTGGACAATTTTACTGTCGGTGAGCTGCTCGGCACTGATGTTAAACGAGAGGTGAAAGCCATCCGGCAGCGCTTTGGTGTACGGTGCCAGTTGCAAGGCGGTTTGTTCCATCAATGACTCGGTCAGTCTGTGGGATAAACCGCCGCGTTCAAGAATGGAAATAAATTCATACGGGCCAATGACACCGCGGGTGGGGTGATGCCAGCGCACCAATATTTCACCGCCAACTAAGCTGCCGCCACAATCAAAAATCGGCTGAATATACGGTTTAAATTGCTGGTGGGCCAAGCCGCGCGCGAGCTCACTCGCCAAGCGGTCTGGTTGACAGAGAAAGCGATAAAACTGATAGCAAGCAAACAGATAGAGCGTGAACGGAATCACCAAGTAATACACCACGCGCTGCAACAGTTCCCAAAAATACATGGTTTGATCATACTGAATGCGCATGGCGTAATTGTATTTGGGCGAGGGGAAGAGTTCGCCTTTGATCAGGCGCGATTGCGAGTAGCCGGTGGTGAGTTCTTTGTCGGCCAGCAGCAGGGTCGGTTTAATAAATTCGGGGTTGATTTTGAGCTGATACAGAAAGTAGTTCATCGACAGCTCATACACCAAGGATTGGCTGCGATAGTACACTGACACGGGTTCAATCACGCCGGTATCAAGGCTGACGGAGGGGCCGTTCACGGTTACCGGCAGTCGATCCATAAAACCGCGTAGTGAATTGCAGTAACCAAGATGGAGCGGTTTGGTCGCTGTGAGGCCGCCGGGGATCTTTAAGATTTCTTCCATCAACAACGGCTTGAGCGATTGGCACGAATCGTTGAGGTTGGGCACCAAATGTTGCGTTGCACTATCGAGTTGGCTAAACAGATGATCCAGTTGCTCCAACACATTGGTCGCTTCGTCTCGTGCCTGCACTGCAATTTGGCGCGCCACCAACTGATAAGCCAGCAGCACCGAACTGAGCGCCAAAACGATAAACAGCAGGCCCGTGTACCAACGCGCTTTGTGTAATCGGGACTGGCGATAATTGGTTGAAGACGTGTTGAACAAAATTTTTCATTCCTTAACAGCGTGGACGCGAAAAACAACCCAAGTACTCATACTGTAACTGATTCCGTGCGTTCTCCGTGCTACAGAGCGCGCTCATCACAAAAAGTGTGATCGAAGTAAAGTCTGTCGAGGTCATCTTCATGACGAATCTTCTCTCGGTTCAATCGATAACGTCATCAAAACGAATTAAAAACTGCGTAGCATCATCGCGCGTTATGGCTGCGTTGTAAATCGTAATCAATCGCGATGGCGATGACGCGGATGGGTGAGCGCGAAGCGATGGATTTTAAGCCATTTATCTCGTATGTTGAGTGAGTGGAAATTGACCAGAACATAAGGAAATCAAATGGAAATGTTAGTGGGTACGGGGTCAACATGGTCGCTGCGCGCGTGGATGTGCAGCCGTTTGGCAAAGGTTGAGCTGGATGTGAGCGTGATCGATTTGTCGGGCTCGGATTACAAAAAGCAGCTTTCGGTGCAGTCACCGTCTGGATTAGTACCGGCGTTGACTGTGGATGGTGCTGTGATTCACGACTCCTTGGCGATTGCCGAATACTTCAATGAGCTGGCTGATGGCGCGCTCTATCCGCGTGATGCACTGCAACGGGCGGTCGCACGCAGTTTGTGCGCTGAAATGCACTCGGGGTTTATGGCGTTGCGTCGCTTGTGCCCGTTTAGCCTCGAACCGGTTGAGCCCCTCACCGAGCCGACGCCGGAGCTGGAAGCTGACATTGCCCGTGCGACTGCGGTGTTTGCTCAGGCGCAACTGCCGTTTATGTTTGAAGAGGCGGGCGTGGTGGATACGTTTTATGCGGTGTTGGCGTTTCGCCTGCAAAGCTACGGCGTGGCGCTAGAAGGGAAGGCGGGTGAGTACCAACAAAGTTTGCTCGAATGGCCGCTAACCAAAGATGCGGTGGTTGAAGCATTGCGTTGGGAAGATGCCAAATAGGTGGCCGCAAAAATAATTCACGTTGTGCTAGGAGAAACTGATGTCTGATATGGATAACAACAAACAAGAAGTGACGGTAGTCGACATTAAAATGCCGTTTATGTCGATGGTGATTTTTATGGTCAAATTTGCCATTGCGTCGATCCCTGCGATGATCATTCTCGGCGTTCTTTTTACGATCTTGGGGGCGATTTTTGGTGGCATGTTCCATGGTATGGGACGCTATTAACGGAGATGAAAACGAAAAAAGCGGTGTTTAACACCGCTTTTTTATGACGTCTCGTTCTGCGTTTAGTGCGTTTCTGGCATTGGCGTCATTAGGATCTTTTGTTTCATGGATGATTCGCCAAAGATCTGGCGCGCGCGCTGTGTCAGGTCGTCTGCGCTGATGCTGCGCAGGGTCGCTTCCATATTCAATGCCGCTTCCAGACCAAAGTGATGAATCACGTAGCGATTGATGTACCAAGCCATGCTTGACGCGTTCTTCTTCATGTTGTTGAGGTCGGTCAACAACTGTTTCGCCACCACCTGCGTTTCTTCAGCGCTGATTGAGGTCGCCATGCTGCTGACCACCTCATCAAACGCCGCTTCCACTTTTTGAGCATCTTCCGGTTCAACCACCGCGCCCAACATCCAATCCACGCTGCGTTCACTGTCCATGTTCAATGCCAACGCAAACGGTGAGTAATCTAGGCTCTGATGTTCACGCACCACGGCCGTCAAACGGTGGTTGGCAATGCGCGTTAACAAATCATCCATAAACACGGTTTTGGCATCCGGTGTGCTGATGGGCGCCACGATGCGGATGTAGTACTGCGTGTTTGGCTTGGTGTTGACCGGCAGTTCAATGCGAGGTTGGATCGGCTGGCGATAGGCAACCTGAAAATCAGGGGTGTTGCCCTTGTCGAAGGCCAAATTGGCCACGTATTGGCGCAGCAAGGCTTGTAGCCCCAGCGGCGATGTGTTGGCCACAATCACGAGCGTGTTATTGCGCTGCTTTTGAAACAGTTCGTGATGCACCTGATAAATCTGATCGCGCGTGACTTGTTGGTAGTCAGCTTTATCAAACAACCAATGGACCGAATCTTCGATGTAAGTGGCGTGGTTGATCGCCTGACCCAATTGACCGTCCGATGACGCTTGGCCTTCATCAATCGCTTGCACAGTCTCAGATTGAATTGAAGCCAGTTGGTTGTCATCGACACGAATGTCACGCGTCATTTGATTCAGCAGTGCAAAGAGCGCTTCCATGTTCTTCTGATTGGCCCGCATCATCACGCCGTGCGAGGTGAGATCAATGTAGGGCGCGAAGTAGATGTTTTTCTCTTTGAGGTAGTTGTTGAGTTGCACATTAGACAATTGGCCCAAACCGCTGCGGCTGGCGACATTCACAGCCAATTGGCCCGCCGGATAAAGCGCACGCGGCAGAGCCACGGCGCCGCCGATGCTGCTGTAATGAAGGTAAACGTCGTCACCGGCATGCTCACTGCGCAAGTAGTAAACCTCAACGCCGTTGGAGAGTGTCCACTGGGTTAACTCCGGTTGGTCATCGAAGCTTTGGCTCCGGAGGATGTCTCCTGGCGCAGCAGGTGGCAGAAATGGCGTTTCCACTTGGCTGATGCGCTGGCTGATACCCGGCTGATTGAGTGTGTGACGTAAATGGTCGGTTGAACGCTGCAACGCGTTGAGATCTTCGCTCTCGGCGGCGACAAGCTCAATCATCGGATCCACTTGCAAAAATGCGTTGAGATGCTGATTGACGCGTGTGAGCGTGGCGGCGGAAAGTAGGGCTTTCAGTGCCTTTTTGTACTCCAAATCCGATGGCAGAACTTCGTCGTAGCTGATGGCATACACACGGTCATCGGCCAAGGTGTTTGACGTTAGTTGCGAACGATACCAATCGAAGTTTTCCAGATCGTCACGGTAGCTTTGCAATACCATTTCCAGCTCTTGCGGGGTGGCGCCGTGATCACGCAGCGAGGCCAGCGTGTTGAGAAACAGCGATTGCGATGCCGCGCGCTGCTCGACCGGAAACGCAATCGTCAACTCGGTGTAGCGCAGGTCGTCGGTATTGTAGCTGAACGCCGCCAAGTCTTGCGTCGGCAGTGCAGCGTTGTAAAACGCGTTCTGCAAGCGGTGTTCCATCAAGCGGGTGGCGATCTCATTCAAACGGTAGTTGAGCAATGCTTCATGATCCGCAATGCGGATTTCACCCTGCGGGTAAAACAGGGAGAGACGCGGCGAATCACCCGGTGATGCGGTGTAAATCAAATCGCTGGTATTTTGTTGTGATAACGCAGGACGCGCTGGGCGCGGCGTGGTGCCTTTCTGCCAGTCAGAGAAATACTGACGCACCCATTGCTCGCCTTGTTCCAAAGTGATGTTACCGGTGATGATCACTTCGGTAAGTTGCGGCTGATACCACGTTTGGTAGAACTCACGAAGTCCGTCTGCGGTCGCCATCTGCACATTGCTGCGATTGCCGAGTGGATCGTAGGTGAGGTAATCGGTGCCTTCGGTGAAATGCTCATACAGCATGTCCGGCTCTGAACGACGAAAACGAAACTCGCCCAGAATTACCCCTTTCTCTTTTTCCACTTCTTGTGGATCAAACGTCAAGCCATCGGCGATGTCGCGCATCCACAGCAGCGCATCATCCATGTGCTGATTATCTGGCAAATCCAATTGATACACCGTTTGCGAGTAATTGGTGTAAGCGTTGAGGTCAGCCCCAAACTGGCCACCACTTTTCGCCACCATATCAATCACGGCGTTGTGTTCGTAATGCACGCTGCCGTTGAAGGCCATGTGTTCCACATAATGTGCGTAACCGGCTTGGCGCAGCGTTTCCTGAAACGATCCCGCGTGCACGTACAAGCGGATCGACACCGCTTCGTTTTGGTCGGGACGCAGGTGATAGGTGAGCCCATTGTCGAGGGTTTGGGAGACCCAAGCCTGACTCGGTTTGAAGGGGGTAGATGTGGGCTGAGCAGCACAACCTACTAATAATAGAGCAAAAATTCCTGCCAAATAACGGTATATCATAACAACCTCTGTTCTTGTTTTGGCGTCACTATATACGTATCCAGCGAATTTATTAAACATCAAAAATCAATTTGATTGAAAAATGCGTGCGACCCAAGAATATGCATGGCGTTTGTTATCAATTTGTGTTTTTAAATGATGAATTGTGAACATTCAACCGCGCGCGTCAACCGACTCTAGGCATGCGCGGGCGGAGTTTGCTATCATCGCGCCAGTTTAATCGCCATTGATTGTTGGATTTATGCTGTATTCATTACTTTCCGTGTTTGCGCCGATGTTGCTGGGCGCACAAATCATCCTGACCCTCGTTTTGGTGAAAGGGGAGATCTGTCCGGGCCAACGTGGCCGGATTCACAAAGTGCTGCCTGCGATCGCAGTGCTGTGGCTGGCCGTCGCTTCGGTGAAAATCGAAGCCTTTATGATTGTGGCTGCCGTGTTCTATTTCTATTCGCAGGTGCAAACCAAGAAGACGCGTGATGAAGGGCCGCTGTGGGTGCTGTATCTGGCCAACGGTTTGTCGATCGCGTATGTCGCTATTTTGATGGGAGAAGCGCCAAGCTGGCCAGCAGCGCTCTCGATTTTCGCGATGGTGGCGATGTTGGGCGCAATGTTTGCGCATCTGCTGCTGACGATTGCGCGCACGCGCTTGCAAGCGTTTCACCGTATTTTGCCGGTGGTGGGCATTTTGTCGGCCATGTTAACCACGCTGTGCGTGGTGCCGTATGCGTATCGCGTGGACGCTGAGGTGCTGGCGACGCTGACACAACCACTGTTGATCAGCTTTGCGCTGATGGTGACCGCGATTATTGTGTGGAGCTGGCACATCATGATGTCGAAACCGGTGAGTAAAGTGCAATTGACCGTTGCGCAGCTCTTGATGCTGGTGGCGGCCACGGGGTTTCACGGCTTGTATCTGATGTGATCCATTTGGTGATTTCCTACCTGATAAAACGGCGCTTGCGCCGTTTTTCTTTGCCTAGAGCAAAATCACGGTTCTACGGCAAATTTCGAACTAAGCTTAGAGAAAGCGTTTCGAAACAGGAGCACCAAGATGGATCTGAGTAACGTCGGTAAATTAGACAGTGTCATTTTGCTGGGGATTGTGAACGAGAAATTGCGTTTGGAATGCGACAGCTTTGATGAGCTGGTGACCACTTACGAAATGGACATGAACAATGTGGTCGATAAGCTAAGCGGGCTGGGCTTCCGCTATGACCCGCTGACCAACCAGTTCAAAGCGGTTGAACGCTAAACGAAAGCGTTCAATCCCGTCATTTGATTAACCCATTTTGTTCATTCAACGCTTAAGCCATCTTGATGCCATCGAGGTGGCTTTTGCATTGTTGGCGCGCTGTGGCGAAGAAGGCTTGCAAGTAGCGTTTGTCTTTTTCGCTGTTGCGGGTTGCCGCAAACAGGCGGCGCCATAATCCTTTCCCCAACGGTTTGCTGGTGATGAGTCCCTGACGGGAGAATTCACTGATGGCCCAGTTTGGCAGAGCGGCCACACCGAGCCCCGCCGACACCATTTGCACCAACATCAAGGTATTGTCTGCTTGTTTCCATTTCGCGGGTTCAACGCCTGCGGGTTGCAGGAAGTGTTTGACCACATCGAGGCGCTGTTTCTGCACCGGATAACTCAACATGGTTTGATCCGCCAAATCCTGCGGCGCAATCACGGCTTTTTCGGCCAAGGGGTGATTGGTCGCGGTGATCAGGCGCATCTCAAAATCGAATAGCGGTTCATAGTGCACTTCAGAGCGCGGCAAAATGTCGGAGGTGATCACCAAATCCAGCTCACCTGCCAGCAAGGCCGGTAGGGGCTCAAAGCCGAACCCTGAAGAAAAATCCAGCGCCACACTTGGCCAGGAAATTTGGTATTCCCGCAGAGCGGGCATCAGCCACTGAAAACAGGAGTGGCACTCAATGGCCATGTGCAAGCGGCCATTCACATCTTCTTTGAGGCTGGCCAGTTCGTTCTCTGCTTTGGCAAGCTTTGGCAAAATGTCATCCGCCAGTTTCAGCAAGATCTCACCTTCCGAGGTAAAACGCACCGGACGGGTTTTACGCAAAAACAGTTGCCCGCCAATTCGCGCTTCTAAATCTTTGATCTGATGGGAGAGTGCTGACTGAGTCAAGTGCAATGCGGTGGCGGTGGCGGTCAGCGAACCGGTGTCGCGCAGTGAAACTAACGTGCGTAAGTGTTTGAGCTCGATCATGAGTTCTCCTCATCTTTCCCTAGATCAACATGAATTTTTATTTAAACTACGCCGATTTTTTGGAGCTGTAAACATCTAGACGTCTATTTGTTGAGAATGCAATGGCATCGATTCGGTGTTCTGTTGATCGTTTCGCGTCGAGTCGGCGAGCGGTGTTGGATTTGCGAGGGCGAAGAGACGAAGCCGTTTTTCGCGGCGTACATTCGCTGTAGGGCAATTCCGGTCGTGATGTCAGTCCGTTACTGAGAGATTATTTGTTTATAAATAACAATTGGTTATTTTGATAGTATTGTTTTTATTGTTGTGAGGGAAGTTAGGGGACTGACCCAGACTGAGATATGATCCGCGGCTCTATTTTAATCATCTTTCTTAGTAGGTTTAGATTTACATGACTCAAGCTTTAATGAAATTCGCCGTCGATGATGGTTCCACAAACGTCAAAGTGAGCTGGTTGGATGGCGGTAAGATTAGGAGCCTAGTCTCGCCCAATTCCTTTCGCAAAGATTGGAAAAGTGCGGCCTTAAGAAAGGACAAACAAGTCTACAACTACACCATCGATGGCTTTAAGTACACCTACGATGCCACGTCGGATAAAGCGTTGGAAACCACGCACGTCGACTATCAATACGACGATTTGAACCTGCTGGCCGTCCATCACGCGTTGCTGCAAACCGGCATTGAACCTTGCCCGGTGGCGTTGGTGGTGACCTTGCCGATCACCGAATATTACCGATTTGAAGATTGCCAGAAGAACGAAAAGAACATCGCACGTAAGCGCCACAATTTGATGCGCCAAATCACCCTCAACAAAGGCCAGACCTTTGACATTGTGGACGTGGAGGTGATGCCGGAAAGCTTGCCTGCGGTGCTGTCGACGCTGGTGAACTCCAACTGCAATGAATTCACGCGCTCGCTGGTGATTGACCTTGGCGGTACCACCTTAGACATGGGCATCGTGGTGGGGGAATTTGACGAAGTCTCGGCGGTTTACGGCAACAATGAAATCGGTGTGTCGATGGTGACCAACACTGTGCGCAAAGCATTGGCGTTCGCCGATAGCGATTCGAGCTACTTGGTGGCGAATGAATTGATCCGCCGTCGCAATGACGATGAATTTGTGTCGGAAGTGATCAATGACGAAGCGCAAATCGACATGGTGCGCGAAAAAATGGAAGCCAAGATCCATGAGCTGGGCAAGCAAGTTGTGACTGAAGCGAAGAAATTCGCCAAAAACCCGAATCGCATCTACTTGGTGGGGGGCGGTGCGTCACTGATTTATCCGGCGGTGTGTGCGGCGTATCCGTCACTGGGTGAGCGAGTGATTCTGATTGAAAACGCTCAGTCAGCACTGGCACAGGAGATCTGCTTGTATCATGCGGACCAACCGGAAACCGAGATGAGCGATCTGCCGCTGGCCGAGGAGATGAGCGATGAGTAACCGCTTTAAGCGCGTCTCTTTTGCTCTCTATCTGGATCCCAAACAATCCAGCGCGGATAACTTCGCCTTCAACACCATGTTGGGTTGGTCGAAGAAGCGTCAGGAACTGGCTGCCGATGCCACGGCAGCCATGGAGTTGCATCAACTGGTGCACATTCACAAGCACATCTATTTGAGCGGGTTGTACCTGCACAGCCTGAAACCGGAATTGGCGATGAGCTTGGCATCGGCGTTGTCGACAGAGTCGATCAACACGCAGTCCCTGCTCGATATGCTCAAGTTGCATCAAATCGAACCGCAGTCGGCTGCGGGGCTGGATGAGGTGATGTGTCAAACGTTGGCGGATAAAGTGGCCGCATCGGTGCAGGCGCAGCTCAGCGCGGCAGCGCCATCGGATGCGTCTGCGATGTCCGACAGCGTGGCTAGCGTGCTGGCTCAGGTACAGCGATTGGAAGAGACGCTGACCTCGCATACCACCCCGGCAAGCTCGGCAGAAGGTGAGCAGGTGCAGGAACTCAAACGCCTGATCGTCAAACAAAGTCAGCTCATTAACCAGTTGATCGGCAGCTTAAAACAAGGCGCCGTGGTGGGGCAGGAAAGCTCCAATGATGCCAGTGCTGAACCGGTAGAAGCTCGATTAGAGCGGGTGCAAAAGATTCGCCAAAAAGGCGTGTTCTAAAGAAAAAACCAGCGATATCGCTGGTTTTTTTATCGGTTATTTTTGTCGGCTTTTATCGCTGTCGCGGGGATTTCCTTCGCAATGTTCTTCGCCGCAGCTTTCTACGCAGCTTTCTATGTCATGTCCCTCGCATTTTGCTGGGTCGATGCCATTCGACCCTTTCACGTCAACGCTCAGTAGCGCAGGTTGTCTGGGATCACGAAGGCCGGCAGTTTGGCCGGTTTGCCTTGTTGACCGGTTTTCCACGATTTGAGCTGTTGCACGTATTTTAGAATCTGCGCCACTGCGAGAAACAACTGGTTGGGAATCATCTGGTTCAATTGTGTGGTGTGATAAATCGAACGGGTGATTTCTGGCACCACCAGCACCTCCACCTGATGTTGTTCGGCGAGCGTACGAATGTAAAAGGCGACCTCGTTTTTACCTTTGGCGACCACAAACGGCGCTTCCGCTTTGGTTAAATCGTACTTGAGTGCCACGGCAAAATGCGTCGGGTTCATCAAAACCACGTCGGCAGTGGGCACCGTTTGGCTGGCTGAGCGGCGCGCATTTTGCATCTGAATCTGACGAATGCGGCTTTTGATTTCTGGGCGGCCTTCTTGCTCTTTGTGCTCTTGTTTGACTTCCTGTTTGGTCATCTTCATCTGTGTGCCAAACGTCATTTTTTGGTACGGAATGTCGATGACGCCAAACAGAATCGCAATCAAAATCAGCATGCCCAGCAATTCCAACACATACTGCAATGAGAAGTGAATGGTGGTTTGAAACGACGCGCGCACCAAGCTACCGATCATGTGAAAGTTGGTGCTGATCATGTAATACAGCAACGCGAAAATCAGGCTGATCTTGGCCACGTTTTTAAGAAACTCAACCAGCGTCTGCTTCGAGAAGATACGTTTGATCCCGCTGAGTGGGTTAATTTTGGAAAACTTCGGTGCCAGCAAGCTGAGGTTGAAATGAAAACCGCCCAACAAGCAGGTGGCAATCGCCGATGCGATGAACTGAAAGATGATCAGTGGCGCAAACACTTTGATCATCAAATACAAGCTTTGCGTGATCAAATGCAGAATGTGGTCGTGATCGCTTTGCGATTCGGCCGTAAAGCGAAACGACACTTCAAACAGCTGCATGAGGTGACCAGACAAACTATCGGCATTGGCATAAAAGTAGCCGATACACACCATCAACATGATCGCACTGGAGAACTCTTTGGAGCGCGCAATTTGCCCCTGTTTGCGGGCTTTATCCAGCTTCTGACTACTGGCCTGTTCGGTTTTATCGCCGCTACTCATGACATCCTCAACATGATGTTTAAGTGCTCGTGCAGTTCGGTGAGCAGATTGAAAAAGATGTCGCCGATGCCATAAATCGAAATCAGCAACGCGAACAGCCCCAAAAACATGGTCATCGGGAAGCCGAGCACAAACACGTTGAGCGACGGCGCAATGCGGCTCATAAACCCAAAGGTGACGTTACTGAGCAGCATGGTAATGATGGCCGGAATCGAAATGATCAGCGCGGATGAAAACATCCAGCTGAATAGGGAAATCAGGTGCTTGATGCTCTCAAACGGGTAGGGCTGATTCATGGGCCACAGGGTAAAACTGTCGACAAATACATCCAGCACAATCAAATGCCCATCCATCGACAAAAACAGAAGCATCGCGGTGAGCGAGAAAATTTGCCCGGTAATGGCGACACTGGAGCCGCTGTTGGGGTCGTTCATCATCGCCATCGATAAGCCCATTTGCATCGACAGCGCTTGCCCGGCGAGCGTGAAGATGGTGATGAACATCTGCACCGCAAGCCCAAAAATCAGTCCGAAGCTGAATTGGTAGAGGCCAAACAGCACCGCTTGCAGGGAGAACGGATTAAAGCTCGGCACGTTCGTCACCATGCCCGCGCACAGCAGCGAAAAGCACAGGGCCAGCAGCACTTTGGTCATCAGCGGCACTTTGCTGTCGCCAAACACCGGCGCGACCAAAAAGAAACCGCTAAAGCGAACGAAAGGCCACCACAAAATGCCCAACCATTCGGTCAGTTGCGTGAACGTGACATCCATCATTGGGACAGGCTAGGAACGCTGTGAAAAATGGTCTCAAACAACGTGGTCAGCTTCATCAACAGCCAATGGCCCGTCACGATGATCGACACCATGGTCACCAGCAAACGAGGCAGAAAACTGAGCGTTTGTTCGTTGATTTGCGTCACGGCTTGGAACACCGCGACGATGAGGCCAACCAGCAGGCTGGGCACGATCAACACCGACACCATGGCGATGATCACCCACAACGCATGAGCAACCAGCGTGACGGACATTTCGGGCGTCATCTTAGCCTCCCATCCAAAAACTTTGCGATAGGCTACTCACCAGCATGCCCCAGCCATCGACCACCACAAACACCAGCAGTTTAAACGGCAGTGACACGATCAGCGGTGACAGCATCATCATCCCCATCGACATCAGCACTGACGCCACCACCAGGTCGATCACCAGAAACGGCAGAAACACCATAAAGCCAATTTGAAAGGCGATTTTCAGCTCACTCAACACGTACGCCGGCAACAGGATCAAAAACGGAATGTCATCGTCATTTTCCGCCAGTGATTCACCCGCGATTTTGGTTACTTGTTCCAGCGTCTGAACTTGCGTTTGCGCCAGCATGTAGTGATGCAGCGGTTTGGCCCCGGTACTGATGGCCTCGCTCAAGGTGATCTTCTCTTGCATGTATGGCTGGTACGCGTCGGCGTAAATTTCGGTCCACACTGGGCGCATGATCAGCAGCGTGAAGACCAAGGCCAAGCCGACCAACACTTGGTTGGGGGGCGATTGTTGCAAGCCGAGTGCTTGGCGCAAAATCGATAACACAATGATAATGCGCGTAAAACAGGTACACATGATGATGAATGCTGGCACAAAACTCAGCATCGTCATCATGATTAAAATTTGCAGCTTGGCGGAGTATTCACTGGTTCCCGACGCATCGTGAATCGTGAACAGGCTGATGTCTTGCGCAGATGCCCAAGACGGTAGCCCGACCAAGAGGATGGCGACTAGCCATCCTGCCCAGCGTTTATTCATGGTGTTCATTGTTGACCAGCGCCAGCACCTGTACACCGTATTTGCCGTCTTGGATGATAATGTTCCCGGTGCCAAACAACACACCGTTGATTTTGATATCGACCGGTTCACCTTCTTGCTTGTCGAGCATGATGACCGAAGCCGGTTCGATACTCATGATCTCTTTGAGTGGTAAGCGGCGGCGAGACACTTCCACGGTGACTTCGACCGGAATATCACGAATCAGCCCCATGTTGGATTTATTGCCTGTAGGCAGCGCCGTGTCTTGGGGGAGTGAAGACAGTTCATCGGCCATGGCTGGGCCGTCAAAATCCAGATCATCACCGAGCAGATCTAAGTCATCCATCGGTTCATCAAAAGCGTCTAAATCATCACGCATACTTCACTCCTAATTGAGCATTTTCGCCAACAATCAGTTGGCCTTTGAACAGAGTTTGGTTTTCGACATTCACGTCCAGCAGATCGTATTTCTGCAATTCAATGAAGTCGCCGACCGCAATCGCATTGACATCATTGATGGAAAGTTCGCTTTTCATCAGGACGACGTTAATGTTAAACGGTATGTCATTCAGCTGGTGTTGAACGTCGTGAACATTGAAATCTTTTTGTTTCTTTAATCCATCCGAGAAATAATCCAGTAGCTCGTTACTAAAGCTGATGTATAGTTCTTCTTGACATTCGTTCGCGACCAAAGACAAATTAATGTCAATGGAAGTTTGCTGAGTTGTTTCGCTTTTTAATAGGTCGACTTTTATTTTTGGAAATAAGATCTCTAAAAGACTCATGACCTGCCGATGAAAGAAATTAACGTGCGAAAACGTGAGTTTTTCATAATTTAAAATATCGTCTGACACCCATGTAGGAATATTCAGATGTCGGCAAAAAATATTATCGATGCCTCGGCATGATAATGAGGCACTGAGGGTGCCAAGTTCGCCGATTGAAAAGTGACAGGTGTACAGCGATGCGGGCACTTCTTCGGCTTCTGAAGTTTCTAACTCTATGTTTTTAATGGATAATGATTTCTCAAAAAGCGTTTTAATCTGGATTTGTTGCGCTTGTATGAAATCGATTACGCGTTTCGTTAAAAGGCTCTTATGATTGCCTATCTCCACAATAGAAATTAGTTTCATATGATGTTCCAAAACACATAAATATAATAAGGCGGCGCATTATACATAAGAGAACTTTGGGTTCAAATTTTAATTAGTCAGAATATTGTAAGATAAATTTTTTACCCCGCAATACGCCTCGTCTTTCGTCCCGAACGGATTATTCTTACATTTGGTTTAATCGATATTAATTATAATGCTGACCCATTTTCAGTCCGACACTTTTTAATTATTGGTTCTGAAATTCAATTGTTACGGTTTAGAACATGATTAATTTAGATGAGGCCTTGGGTGTGCATCCGATGATGCTGCAGTTCAGAACAGAGCGAACCTCTGTGCTGGCTTCGAACATCGCCAACGCCGATACCCCCAATTACAAAGCCAAAGACGTGAGCTTTAACGTCGTGATGACCGGTTTGATGAAAGAGACCAGCGCCATCGGTATTCAAACCGAATCGTTGTATCGCATTCCGGTGCAACGTTCACGAGACGGGAACACCGTGGAACTGCAATCGGAACAAGCCCGATTTGCGCAGAACAACATGGAATACCAGCAGAGCTTGCAGTTTCTGAAGTCAAAAATTTCGGGCTTGAAACGGGCTATCGAAGGGCAATAAATCAATGAAGAGGCGCTATGTCGTTTAACGGTATTTATGAAACGTCGGGGTCGGCCATGATGGCTCAGACGATTCGGCTCAACACGATCTCCAGTAACTTGGCCAACGCAGATTCTGTTGCGTCGAACCCGAATGATGTCTACAAGCCGCTCAAGCCGGTGTTTACGTCGGTGTTTAATTCGCTGTCGGCGCAGTCTGCATCCGGCTCGGTGCCCGTGCGCATCGCCGATGTAATCGAAGTGTCGGGCATGTCAGAAAGTCGCTATGAACCGGGTCACCCTTTGGCGAACAACGAAGGTTACGTGTACCACTCGGGCATCAACGTTGTGAATGAAATGGCCGACATGATGTCTTCCACACGCAGCTTTGAAGCCAACGTGGAAGTGCTCAATAACGTGAAATCAATGCAACAGTCATTGATGCGAATCTGGGAGCTCTAAATGGCAACGACTTCAGTCGTCGCGGGAGTGGATACGCGTGTGACGGTGCAGTCTGCATCGACCAAAACCACCACCAATGCAAACAGTACGAGCTCTTTATACAACGAATTCATCACCTTAATGGTGGCGCAGGTGCAAAACCAAGATCCGTTGAACCCCACCGATGGCACGCAATACGTCACGCAACTGGCGCAGTTTGCGCAGGTGCAAAGCACGGACAACATGGTGTCGATCCTCAACAACAACGCGATCATGATGGACAACTTGCAAGTGCTGACTACGGCAGGCTTGGTGGGGCAGAGCGTGTCTGTCAGAACCGATACGCTGCACGCCGATGGCGAGGGCACTTACAACGGCTCCATTGAGCTGACGTCATCCTCCAACACGGTGACGCTGGAGCTGGTGGATGAAGCGGGCAATGTCACGCGTATTCCACTGGGCGCTCAGCCAGAAGGCAAAGTGGATTTCTCGATTGATGCCGAAAAGCTGGGCTTGAAAGGCAAATACGAGATGACCGTGGTGGTTGATGAGGGTCAGAACTACAAGCCTGCGATCACTTTGGAAGGCACAGTACAGAAAGTCACGGTGCCTTCAACCGGCGGCGCGAGTGTGCTCACCATTCATGGTGTCGGTGACATTCCATTTTATGAAATTTCCTCTTTTGGCAAGAAAAGCGAAGAGACTAATCAAGAGAATGATGTATGAGTTTTAACATCGCCCTGAGTGGCTTAAATGCATCGAATCAGGAACTGAATACGATTTCGAACAACATTGCGAACGTATCCACGACTGGATTCAAAGAATCACGCACGGAATTTGGTTCGGTATACAACGGCCAGCAAGCTGGCGGTGTGCAGGTGATGGGCATTAGCCAGAACTTCGAAGCGACCGGATCCATGTCGGCCACTGGACGCTCACTGGACATGGCGCTGACGGGTTCAGGCTTTTTTGTCGTGCAAGATAAAAACGGCCAACTGAGTTACACCCGTTCGGGCGTGTTTGGCCTCGATTCACAAGGCAACGTGATTTCCAATACTGGCGGCAGTCTGCAAGGCTACACCGTGGATGGCAACAACAACTTGTTGGCAGGCTCCATGGGGCCGCTCAAGGTGGACATGTCGTCTCTAGAAGCGAAAGCGACCAATAAAGTCGACTTCGCCGCCAACCTCGACGACCGTGTGGATGCGATTGATACCAAGGAGAATCCGTTTGACCCGAAGAATGTGGATTCGTACAACAACTCGTACACCACACCGGTCTACGATTCCAAAGGGAACGAACACACCTTGACGCAGTACTTCGTCAAAACGGGTGACAACACGTGGGAAATTCACTCCATTGTCGATGGTGACACCAGTACCTTGACGACTACGCCAGCGACATTCGACTCCAAGGGCAACTTGACCTCAGCAACGGCGTACACCATCAGCGCGTCAGCAGCGGGTGCCGATACCCTGAACATCACCGTTGACATGACGAACCTGAGCCAATATGGCAGTGATTTTGTCGTCTCAAAGAACAATCCAAACGGTTATACCTCCGGCAGTTTCACCGACATTCGTGTGGAAGCCAACGGCATGGTGTACGCCACTTACAGCAACGGTCAGTCGCTGCTGCAAGGGCAATTGGTGCTGGCGAACTTCAACGCGCCACAAGAATTGATGCAAACCAGCAACACCGCTTGGACGCAGACTTACGGCTCTGGTCAGCCGGTGTATGGCATTCCAGGCTCTGGCCAGTTTGGTGAATTGGCCTCGGGTGTGCTGGAAGGCTCAAACGTCGACCTCACGTCTGAACTGGTGCATTTGATGAGCGCGCAGCGCAACTATCAAGCGAACACCAAAACCATTACCACAGCGGATCAATTGATGATGTCGCTGTTTAACGCGGTTTAATCATGAATCCGATTCTATTCACGGCCGCGAAAGGTGCGGAGCGAGTCATGTTGGCTCAGGAAGTGCGCGCCAATAACCTTGCACATGCCAACACCGTCGGTTTCAAGTCGTTGATGGAACACTCTGATGCGATGGCGGTGGCAGGCTCGGGATTTCAATCCTCGGTCACCACGCGAACCAACTCGGCGTCCACCAATTTTACCCCCGGCGCAGAAGTACGTACTGGGCGCGATCTGGATGTACAGATCCCCGGGCGCGGTTTCTTTTCCGTGGCAGGCCAAGCGGGTGAGCCAGAAGAACTCTACAGCCGCGCGGGCAACTTTCGCTTAAGCAGTGACGGTTTATTGCTGCTGGGCGATCGCCAAGTGCTGGGCGAAGACGGTCCGATTGAAGTGCCGGAATTTCAGGCCATCAACATCGCCAGCGATGGTGCCATCAGCATCACGCCACCAGGGGGCGGCGCAGAAATGCAAATTGGTCTGCTCAAGCTCGTCAACCCGGAATATGCCGAGATGACGCTGCACACCTCCGGCCTGTTTGTGCCAAAGCAGGGTGAGACGTTGGCGTTTGATCCCGAGGTAGCGGTGCGTTCGGGCTACCTAGAAGGCAGTAACGTATCAAGCCTTGATGAGCTGGTGAGCATGATGGCGCTGACCCGCCAATATGAGATGCAGGTGAAAGCCATGGCGTCGGCCAGTGAAATAGAAAAAATGGGCAATCAACTGCTGAGAGCCTAAATCAATGAGATGTGACGTATGCATAACGCATTAATGATTTCCAAAACCGGCATGGCGGCGCAGGACGCCAAAATGACGGCAATTTCCAACAACTTGGCCAACGTGAATACCGTTGGCTTTAAGCGCGATCGCGTGGTGTTTGAAGACTTGTTCTATTCGGTCGAGAAGCAGGCCGGTACGGGCACCAACGATTTAAATATACACCCGACCGGCGTACAGCTTGGCAATGGTGTGCGAGTGGCGGGCACAGAAAAAGTGTTCACGCAGGGCAACATCAACAACACCAGCCAGCAGTTTGATTTGGCGATCGTCGGCGACGGTTTCTTCCAAATCGAAGGCCCGGAAGGGGAAGTGTTGTATACCCGCAACGGTCAGTTTCATCTGAACGCGGATGGCGCCATCGTCAACACGCAAGGTTACCTGCTGCAACCGGAAATCAACGTGCCGGATAACGCCACGTTGGTAACGATTACTGAGGATGGTCAGGTGTCGGCGGTGGTTTCAGGCCAAGTCGAGCCAGAGCAATTGGGTGAAATCACACTGGTGAAGTTCATGAACCCATCGGGTCTGACGGCGAAAGGTGCCAACCTGCTGGCGGAAACCGAAGCGTCGGGTGAAGCGATGGAACTGGTGGCTGGCACCGATGGCGCGGGCGTGATCAAACAAGGCGCGCTGGAAACCTCGAACGTACAAGTGGTGGAAGAGATGGTCGATATGATCTCCACACAGCGCGCGTATGAGATGAGTGCCAAAATGGTCAGCGCCGCCGACCAGATGCTGCAATACATCGCCAATAACACATGATGCGTAGCGTGAACGTGATGGCGAGCGCTTGGCGGCGATTTAACCAGCGGTACGTGGTACTGGCGCTGGTGAGCATGACGTTGGTGGGGTGCGCGGGGCGCACCTCTGACTTCGTGCCGCCCTGTCCGGATGATGCGGATTTCGCGCCGCCGGAAATCAACTACGACGTGGCGCGCGTGAGCAAAGGCAGCCTCTACACGGGCAATGCCGCCATGACGCTGTTTCAGGATCGCCGTGCCTACCGCGTTGGCGATATTTTGACCGTGTTGCTGAATGAAAAAACCGAGTCAGACAAAAGCGCCACCACCAAATATGGCAAGAACTCCAACGCGTCACTCAATGTGCCAACCTTGGGCACGCATGTGTTCGATAACCTGTCCGCCAGTGCCAGCGGCAACCGCGACTTTGCTGGCAGCGCTGCCTCGAAACAGGGCAATAGCCTGAGTGGTTCGATCACCGTGACCGTGTATCAAGTGTTGCCCAACGGCGTGCTGCGAGTGCGCGGCGAAAAATGGCTCAAGCTCAATCAGGGCGATGAATTCATTCGTTTGACGGGCAACGTCAGGGCCAGTGACATCAGTGCCGATAACACGCTGTCGTCCCAACGCATTGCCGACGCGCGCATTACTTACGCGGGTCGTGGCAGCTTTGCCGATACCAACACGGCGGGCTGGTTAACCCAGTTCTTCAATTCACCATGGATGCCATTCTGATGCGAAACCAACGTTTTTTTGCCTGGCTTTTGGGCGTGTTGTGCGTGGCGGTGAGTCCGCTGAGCTGGGCGGTACCGATTTCGCACATCACCGATGTGTATGGCGATCGCCACAACCAGTTGATTGGCTACGGCGTCGTGGTCGGGCTGGATGGCACCGGCGATAAATCGCAGGTGAAATTCACCCAGCAATCGATCGTCAACATGGTGCAGCAGTTTGGCGTTCAGCTACAAGAAAGCGGCAAGCCGAAACTGAAAAACGTCGCAGCCGTGAGTGTGACGGCGACAGTGGATGCACACAAAGGTCCGGGGCAAACGCTGGATGTGACGGTGGCGTCAATCGGCGATGCCAAAAGTTTACGCGGCGGCACGCTGCTGATCACCGAGCTGCGCGGCATTGATGGCAACGTTTATGCGGTGGCGCAAGGACATTTGGTGGTGGGCGGATTTCGCATCGACGCCAATGACGGCTCCAGCGTGACACACAATACGCCGACCGTGGCGCGCATTCCCAACGGCGCAACTGTCGAAGTGCCGTTCACCCAAGGCGTCGACGAAGAGCCGATGGTGATGCTGCAACTGAAGCGACCGAACTACCAAACCGCGCTCAATATTTCCAAAGCCATTAACCGCACGTTTGGGCGTGGCGTGGCCAAAGTGATCAACAAAGGCACGGTAGAAATTGCCGCGCCGCTCGACAGTGAAGATCGCTCGATGTTTTTGTCGATGGTTGAAACGCTGGATGTGGATATTGGCGCCGAGCCGCCACGCATCGTGTTTAACTCTAGAACCGGCACCGTGGTGATGAGCCAAGGCGTGACGGTGGGGCAGGCGATTGTGTCGCAAGGCGGTTTAACCGTTCGCATTCAAGAGAACAAACTGGTGTCACAACCCAACAGCAGCGGTTCGATCAATGCACCGGGCCAGACAACCGTGATTGCCGATTCCAACATCAACATTGAGGAAGTGAACAACGGCGCCATGGTGTGGCCGGAAGGCACGCAACTGCAGGATATCGTGGATGCAATCAACCACATTGGCGCCTCGCCGATGACCTTGATGCAGATTCTGCAGGCGCTGGACGAAGTGGGTGCCATCAATGCCAATTTGGTGGTGATCTGATGTTTGCTGATTTTCTACGTATCTTTGGTATCGAGTCGGCGTCGAAACCAGAATTAACTGACGCGCCGGTGCGATCCAACCCGATACAGTGGGTGGCGGAGCAATGTTATGTTCCGCTTCATTCTGATTCATTGGCGTCAACGCCGTCTACGGCGGCGCCGAACGTGAGTGCGGCACATCGGCCAGCGCCGAGTGACACTTTCGCGATCAGCACTTCCGCGAGTAACACTCCCGCAGCGAACACTGTCTCACCAGAAACCGGCGCCACAGCCGATATGGCGTGGCAGCAGCTGGCAGCGTTTGACGATGTGGCGGCGGTGGCATCACGCCTTGAGGGGAAATTGGTGGCAGGCCAAAACAACGCGTTCTATCTCGATCCGCAGGCGTTGGCCTCCATCAAGTATGACGCGGACCAAGATGCCGCGCTGCGCGAAGTGTCGCGTCAGTTTGAAGCGCTGTTTGTTCAAGAGCTGTTCAAACGCATGCGCTCGGCAACTGAAGCGCTGGGCGATGAAGAGAACCCCCTGTCCAACAATTCAAACTCGATGTTTCAGAGCATGTTAGATAACCAACTGGCGATGTCGGTCACGCAGCAACGCTCGTTTGGCCTTGCAGAGATGCTCTACCAACAACTCTCAGGCCAGCACATGAGGAATGTATAACCCATGAGTATGTACAATATTGCTTTATCCGGCGCCATGGCCAACCAGGTGGCCATGAATGTGACGGCGCAAAACACCGCCAACATCAACTCGGCAGGCTATAGCCGCAAAGTGGTCGATCAAAGTGCGGTGATTTACGGCAATGCCGGCCCCAATAGTGCGGGTAGCGGCGTGTCGGTGACCAGCATTCGCCGCGTGTCAGACCAAGCGGCGGTCGAGCGTCTGCGCTCAGCCAACACAGAGCTGCAACACCATCTGGCGTTCATGTCGGGCATGAAAAACATCGAAAGCGTGCTGGGGATGGAAGGCCTCAACGTTAGCTTAGGGCTGAACGACTTTTTTGCCGCGTTGGAAGAATCCACCCTAAGCCCCGAATCTTTGGTGTATCGCACCCAAGTGCTGGCGAATGCCAAGAGCTTGAGCGCCCGTTTCAACGGCACCATGAATCAACTGTCCAACCATCTGAATACCGCGATTCAGCAGCAATCGACCACGTTGACGCAGGTGAACAGCCAACTGCAAAACGTGGCGACGCTCAATGAGCAGATCCGTTTGGCGAGCGCCAAAGGGCACGACATTTCAGCCTATCAAGACGCCCTCGATACCGAGCTGAGCTTGGTGTCTCAATCGATGGGGATCAACGTGCTCTACAACCAAGATGGCACCGTTGAGCTGGCAACGCAGTCAGGCCAACCGCTGGTGGTGGGCTCGCATGTGGCGCAATTGTCCGTTGATACGTCTTCAGGCGACAAATACAGCACAGAGATCACCGTCCGTTTTAATGGCGAGTCGTTTGCGTTTAAAGATCCCAAAGGCGGCGAGCTGGGCGCGATCGACACACTCAAAAATGAGCAGTATCTGCCGATCATGGCGCAGCTTAATGATATGGCGGCTGGGTTTGCCGATGCCGTGAATGCGCTGCTGATGACGGGGACTGATCTCAATGGCAATCCGGGTCAGCCGCTCTTTACCTACGATCCGGCTAATCCGGCGTCGACCTTGTCGGTGTCCAACATCACGGCGGCTGAGCTGGCGTTTTCATCCAATGGCAGCGTGGGCAATGCCGACATTGCGACCGAGCTGGCAAAGCTTGCCAATCAACCGATCGATATCAACGGTGAACAAGTGAACATCTACGACGTGTACGCGCAAATGCTCGGCACGGTCGGCGTGGTGTCGCAAAAAGCGCAAGGCGATTACAAAGCGGCGATGATCGGCTTGACCGAAGCGCAATCGGCGCGCGACAGCATCAGCGCGGTCAGCTCCAATGAAGAAGCGGCCAACCTGATGATGTACATGAACGCCTATTCGGCCAACATGAAAGTGATTGCGACCGCCAATCAAATGTTCGACACCGTTCTGAATTCGTTTTAATCAGGAATATTTTTATGCGAGTCACTGATACTCAGTTCAATTCAATGATGAGCCGCGCGATGATGGACAACAATGTCAGCATCAACAAAGTGGCCGAACAGATCGCAACCGGAAATAAAATCAATCATTTATCTGATGATCCGATTGCGTCATACAAGTTACAAGGGCTGGAGAAAACCATCGCCAGCGCGTTGCAATCCCAGAAAAACATCGCCAGTGTGCAGTCGGGGTATGCGCAGTACGAAACCTACATGACCAGTTTCAACGACGTGGCCATGGACGTATCGGATCTGCTGCTGCAAGCACAAAACAGCACCCTCGACCCAGAGGCGATGGCAGGCATCGTCACCGAACTGGAAGCGTTGAAAAACGAAGCGTTGTCGCTGCTGAATAAGCAAAGTGATGGCGTGTATCTGTTCTCCGGCACCGATGTGAACACGCCGGCGATTGAAACCACGCCGCCTTATGCGTTTTTAGGAAACGATGAGCAGCGTTTTACCAAAGTCGATGCCGACACCACCATCGCCAACAACGTGACCGCGCAGGACATGCTTGCGGGCAGCAGTGAATTTTTCAATGCCATTGATGCTGCGATTGCGGAAATCAAAAATCCGACCGGCGATTACACCCAAACATTAGCGTCCGCGATTGATGTGGCCCAGTCCACGCAGCGCGATGTGATGAACTCGGTGGCCGTGCTGGGCGCCAATGACAGCACGCTGGATCGCATGCTGCAAAATAGCATTGACACCGAACACTACGCGACCACGCTGCACAGCAGCATTCAAGAGCTGGATTACGTGGAAGCCTCGGTGCGACTGGAACAAAGCATGCTGACGCTCAAAGCGGCGCAGTCCACGTTCATGACGGTCATGAACAGCCCAACGCTGTTTGATTTAATGTAACGCCGATGACCTCTCGTTCTCTTGTGATAGCAGCACTGTCGAGTGCTGCCTTTTGTGTTGGTGCTGCCGATTATGTGGTGCCGTTTGACGAGATTCAGTGGCACGGCAAAAAAGCCGATGATGGCTGCGAACTCACGGTGGAAGACCGCTATTCTGGTGTCAACGTGCGGTTTGAAAGCGCAGGCGGGAAGCCGCTCGCGCTGTCGCTGTCTGGGCGCAGCGTTGCGTCATTTAATCAGGGGCTGATTGTGCAAAGTGAGATGCCTCGATGGGGCAGCCACGACTACGAAGAAACCTTGGTGAATGAGTTTACGCGCACGCCTAAGCTCATCACCGTGGCGCAAGGTGCAGACTTTATCTACCGCGACATTGTCGCTGGCGCGTGGCTGACGGTGCGTGACGATTTTCACAGCGTCACTTTTCCCACCGTGAACATGCGTCCGGCGTTGGATGCATTTCAGACCTGTACCAGTGCATTGCCCCCGATCAGTTATCGCCAAGCGAAGACCACCATCTTCAATTTCCAATCAGGCGTTCTGGCGCTGACCCAAAACCAGCGCAGCCAATTGGAAGCCATCAGCGAATTGGTGCTGTTTGATCCGAAAATCAAAACCGTGCGCATCACCGGCCATAGCGACAGTCATGGCGATACGGTGGTGAACCTGAGCGTGTCCCGTCGCCGCGCGGACGATGTTGCCTATTGGATGATGATGGCGGGCGTGCCCACCGAGATGATGGAAATTCGCGGGCAGGGCGGGCGCTACCCGGTGGCCAACAATGCAACCGAAGAGGGGCGATTGGCCAACCGACGCGTTGAAATTGAATTGGTCAGACGTTAATGACCGCTTTACTCAGCAGGAGATAAACCATGGAATTCCCCGCAATCAGTCCACTTGAGCACGCGATGCTCGAGCGTTTGAACAGCAGCCGCGTGATCACCAACCCGACGTTTGAGTCGGTGAACGCGGTTTCCGGTAACCACGTAGGAAAAGACTCAGATCTGCGTGTCGGCAGCACATTCAAGCAAATCTTTGATACTGTTGACGCCCACCAAAAACTGGCAGAAGCCAAAATTACGGCAGTCGAGCTGGGCCAAAGCGATGATTTGATTGGTGCCACGGTAGCCGCGCAGAAAGCGCAGCTATCGTTTTCGGCGTTGATGCAAGTTCGGAACAAGATGGTTTCGAACTTCAATGACATCATAAAGATGCAAATTTAGAACAAGATATAGGCATTAATATATGGCGAATGAAAAAGAGGTGACGATCGTGACCTCTGCCACTTCTGGCAAGTTGCAAGCTGCATTGGAGAACGCGAAATCGTTCTGGAGCAGTTCTCAACGCAACGTTGTCATTATTACCATTTTCTCAATGATCTCAGCCGCGATCATTGTGATTATGCTTTGGGCATCGTCAGAAGATTATCGTCCGCTTTACAGTAACTCTTCCAACTATGACTCCAGCCAAGTGCTGCAACTGCTCGATCAATCTGGCCTGAAATATGAGCTGAATAAAGACAGCGGGCAGATCATGGTGCCAGCCAAAGATGTGGCCACCACGCGCATGATGCTGGCAGCGAAAGGCTTGAAGCAGCAACTGCCAAGCGGTTTTGACGCTTTGGAAAGTAAAGGCGCGCTGGGCGAAAGTCAGTTCATGGAATCGGCGCGCTATCGCCATGCCTTAGAAGGCGAGCTGGCTCGCAGTATCGTCACCATGGAGTCCATTGCGTTGGCCCGGGTGCATTTGGCGATTCCGAAAACCTCGCTGTTCAAACGCAAAGACCAAGAACAAGCACAAGCTTCGGTGATGGTCCAACTGATTGACGGTATGGATCTTAAATCGGCGCAGGTCACATCGATTGTGAACTTGGTGTCTGGTGCGATCATCGGTTTGAAACCGGAAAACGTCCGTGTGATTGACCAATACGGAAGATTGCTGTCCAAAGATGGGTCGATGGGTGACATCAGCCATTCGGGCGATCGCCAAAACGATTTTCGCCGCACGCTGGAAACCCGTTTGGTGAGCCAAGCGTCGGACATGCTGACGCCGATTCTAGGCGCGGCGAACTTCCGCGTTCAAGTGGCTGCCAAAGTTGATTTCTCGAAACGTCAGGAAACGGAAGAGAGTTACGGCGCGCCAGTGATGCGCTCAGAAACCATCTTCAATGACGAAAATTCGGGTTCAATGGCACTCGGTATTCCGGGCGCGTTGAGCAATACGCCACCGGTGACCGACGGGGACACCAATGCGACGCCGGAATCGCGCAATGTGCGCAATGAAGCCAAACGCGAGTACGCCGTGGGCGGGCGCGTGGTGCACGTGCAGCATCAACAAGGTGTGCTGGAGAAACTGACCATTTCCGTCATCGTCAATGAACACAGCGCCACGTCAGAAGGTTGGTCGGATGAGAGCCTTGCGCGCATCACCAACGTGATTCAAAACGCAGTCGGGTACGACGCGGTGCGCGGCGATCAGATCTACGTGTCCAGTTTCCCGTTTGTGGTGTCGGCGATGAAAGAAGTCGAACCGCTGGCTTGGTATAAAGACCCAAGCGTGTTCCAAGCGGCGAAATATGGATTTGGTGTCTTGATGTCGGTGCTGCTGATTGTGTTGGTGCTGCGTCCGTTGGCGCAGTTCCTGACCAAGCCAGACAATGACGAGAGCAGCGATGCGAAAGCGCTGAACGAGCTGTCGGCTGAGAGTGCGATGGGCACTGCGGGCGATGAAGCGCTGTTGGCAAGCCAAGCGGGTCAAGCGCCGTCGTTGCCAAACCACAGCCCGCAAGAGCTGGATACGTTGTCGTTGGATGCGGCTGGCATTAAAGCGCTGCACGATACCTTGCCGGAATCGGACAGCCCGCTGGAAATCCAAATTCAGCATCTCAAAACCATTGCTCAGAATGATCCACAACGAGTGACCGAAATTCTAAGAACTTGGATGAACGCATGAACAGTACTCCCAATCCACCGTTGAACGTCTACCAAAATGTTGAAGGGGTCGCCTTGCTGATCCTCACATTGGGGGAAGACATCAGTGCGGAAGTTCTGAAAGGATTCTCTCACGATGAGATCAAAAAGCTCGCCCATGCGATGAGCAAGATGAAAGACATCAAAGCGGATGACGCCTTGAAGTCAATCATCGGCTTTTTTGATGATTTTCGTAAACACTCCGGGATCATCGGCGGCACGCGCCAATACCTGACCAACGTGTTGGAAAAAACCCTAAACGGGAACTTGGCAAAAGACTTGGTTTCTGAGATTTACGGCGATGAAATTCGCTCTTACGCGGAGCAACTGGTGTGGATTCCGGCCGATATTTTGGCTGACGATTTGCGCAAAGAGCACATCATGATGCAAGCGCTGCTCATCGCCCATTTGCCGGTCGATTACACGGCGAAGGTGTTGGAGCAATACAGCATTGATGAATGCAACGAGCTGATTTATCAAATCACCAAAACGCAGGTGCTTACCGCGGCCATCGCTGAAACCCTGAAAGATTTGATTCAACGCTGCAAAGATCACTACAACAATGGCGCGCCACAAACCCTTAAAGGGACCAAAGTGGTGGCCGACATTATCAACCGCTTCCAAGGCGATAAAACGTCGATCTTTGCGTACCTGACCGAGCGCGATGAAAAAACCGCGACGGAAATTCAAGAAGCGATGTTTGATTTCTACACCCTGTTTACGCAAAGCTCGGAGACCATCGATGTCATCAACAATGAGGTGACGACCGAGCAATGGGCGATGGCGATGAAAGGCTTGCCGGATGAGAACCGCCAGGTCATTTTCAGCACCATGCCAACCCGATTGGCGACGCAATTGCGCGAAAACATTGAGCGCTCAGGCGCGGTGCCAGTCAGCCAAGTGGAAGGCGCCAGAAAAGAAATTCTGGAGATTGTTCGTCGCTTGCAAAAAGAGGGCACGATTCAACTCAGTTTGTCCAATGAACTGCGTTTGACGTAAGGGGGCGCGCGTGAAATCGGGGTCTATCGACCGTTCTGCCGGGCGCTTGCGCGGGGCGCACGCCGCTCATGTTGCCAGTGCGCGCACAGAGCAAACACAAAAAACCGCGTCGGTGCAGTCGGTTCAACTGACGCAGCAACTTTCGCGTCAGGCGCTCAATCGATTGAAAGAGCGTCCACGACTTATCGCTGAACTGGCGGACTCGCATCGCGCGGTCAGCAGTTTGATGTTGGCGGCCGAGCTGCTCAAGCGCATCGCGAAAGCGTCGATCAGCATTCGCAATCTGGTGCGTGCTGGCGACTACACGCCGGAGCGGTTTAACCAAATTGATGTGCACAAACGTGACATCGCCTCGGCGGTGAACACGCAGTTGTTTGGCCGCTACATTCTCGATTCGTCGTTTGCGCCGTGCACCGAAACGGGCGCTGACATTGAGTTTCAGGTGCCGGGGTTGGATTTGGTGCGTGAACGCCTGACAAATGAGATCGTGACGCTGTACATCAACAACAAAATGATTCCACTCGCCTTTGATCGCGTAGCCAGTGATCACGCGCTATTTCAGCAATTTGCGTTGACGTTTGGCTTTGCCCGCATGCGGCTGCGTTTAGACGACCACAACAAGCTGGTGGTCGCGATGCCCGATGCGCAGTGGCGGTTGTGGGATTTGCAGGCGTATATCTCCGGCCAAGGCGGCCGCTATCCGCAGGATGTGCCAATTACCGTCGCGGTACAGTCTGAACAGGCGACCGTCGAGCGCATCACCATGGTGGATGTGCATGCAGCCGATGCGCTAAGTGCGATAGAGAGCGTGGTTGAGCGGGTCAATGCCATGCATCAGCATTGCAAAGCGGTGTTGGATGCGCAGCGTTTTCGCTCCGAGAAAATGCTTGAATTTTGCCACTCGGCGGCCGAAGACTTAGGACAGACGATCAAAACGCTGTTTGCACAGGATCAACGCGCCGCGATGAACAGCATTCATCGCCACTACGTGGGCCCAAACCGAGAAAATGTCGTTTCGTTGATAAAAAAGTGAAATGAATTTAAAAAAGTCGTCGTAATGTAACTGTGTCGCAGTGACCGATACATCAGGATAACGTAATGAAAATTGATGCCAGCAACGCCTACTTCTCTGTTCAGCAAACCCAAGCCAAAGCGGTGAATGACAGCCCATCGACCCTGTCGAAACCGGCGTCAAGCCCAGAAGTGGCGGTGAGCACGCATGAACAAACGCTGATTGCAGAAGGCAGTGCAAAACTCAAGGCATTGGAGACAAACCGCGCGGTTGATGTCGCCAGCATTCGTCAACAGATGCTCAATGGCGAGATCAACTTCGACATGAGGGAGTTGGCTAACGCGTTAGTGAACTCAAACTGATGGATAATAAACAACGGTTTAAACTGTACTACCAAAAAACGGTAGAAAGTGCGCGTTTGGCGCGCCAGTTGTCAGAACAGCTGGATTTGATTCGCCAATACAGCCTGAAATTTGACCACGACAACGTGACCGCATGCAACCAACAAGCGGCGATCGTCAGTGACGCGATTGCGCAGTTGCATCAAGAACGCAAAGCGCTGGCGGTTCAGCTCGGGTGTACCCAACGCCGGTATGCCGCCGAGCTGGTGCATCGCGTGGGCGGCCCGACCGGCGAGAAACTCAAAGCCGCATCGGATGCATTGCACGATGCCATTGCGGCCTGCCAAGACAAGGCAGAGCGCCACATCCAACTGATGGTGCAGCAGCAACACATCGTCCAGCAGGCAACCGAATCACTCAGGATTCAGGTGCATGCGTAATCGCGCGTTCTGTGCGTTGGCGGTGGGCGTGTTGAGCCTGCAGCCGTTCACCTCAAGTCGCGCGCAAACGATAAGTGCGGCCACGCAAATCGAATCCTACCTGACGTCTGTCATCGAAACTGCTCTTTATGGGCAGTTTTCTGCGTTTGAAAACCCGAAAATCAACATTCGCCTCGCACCTGCCGCGCAGCACCTTGCGCCGTGCGCGACCTCGCTCCATGCTGATAAAAAATCCCCCGACGTACTGGGCACGGAATCTTGGTGGGTATCGTGTCCGACACAGTGGAAAATCAAAGCCACCAGTGTGAGCAGCATTGATATTGAAGCGCTGACGGCCACGCGCCCGTTGAAAAAAGGCCATCGCCTGCAAGGGGAGGATGTGGCGCCAAGCCGGGTGACGCTCAGCAGCAAAAGCGCGGTCTATCGTGAGCGTGAGCAGGTCATCGGCAGCAAATTGCGGCGTCCCATTCGCGCATCTCATCTCATCACCAGTGCCCATTTAGAGCAAAATTATGTGGTGTTGCAGGGGCATAGTGTGACCTTGCGTTACCGCACCGCAGGCTTCACCTTAGAGACGGTCGCGACGGCAGAAAGCAACGGGTTGATTGGCGACACCATTTGGGTTCGCAGCCGCGATTCTGGCCGATTGTTGTCGGTGAAAGTGGTGGGTGATGGGGAAGTGGAACAGTTTTAAGCTCGCGGTTTCGGCATGGTGAACTCTAGGCGTCAGTTAAATCTGATTGTCGCGCCAAGCGGTTGCTGCACCTGACACCAAGGCATATCATCTCCTCCGCTATTGGTATTCGATGTTACTGATAAGTGTATCCCCTAACATTCACAGTGAATGTGCTTGTTTTTTGCCTAAGAGGTTTTCTCTTAGGCTTTTTTTTGCGTTGAATTTGAGGCGGTGGCAGGGCGGGAGGATGAGCGGTGCGAATCGCACAAAGGCAGGCCTCACGATGTGACGTGAGGCCTGAAAATCAGGAATCAATTTGACCCAGTGGGGTGATTTGGTAGTCGTTCGGGATTTCATTGAACGACAACACAATCAATCCTTTGGCGAAGGTGTGCGCCAATTTGCTCAGGATGGGCCTTGCCAGCGGCGTGACCAACAACACCGGTGTCATGCCTTGTGTTTGCATGGTCTGCATGATCGACGGCATTTTATTTTGGAACGTTTGCAGGATCTCAGCGGCGAGCGGAATGCCATCCAGCGGCGCATTCGGATCGCTTTGCTGCGTTAACGTGATCGCCGCTTTGATCTCTTGCTCCATTTTACTGCCGATGGTGAAGGCATGAATGGCGCGTGAGTTGGGTGCGACCAAACCGGCAATGGTGCGTTTCAATGCAACTCGAATATTGGAAGCCAGCAAAATCGGGTCTTTGATCTTATCGGCGCTTTCAATCAAGGTGTTGGCGATGGTGCGCACGTTGATGATGGGCACCTGTTCTGCCAAGAGCTTGCGAATCACCATCATCTGTAAGTTGGGGGTGATGGTGGTCGACAACGTCTCCGCTAGCTCCGGATGGTGGTACGCCAGTCGTTCATTCAGCGCTTTCACATCATCATAGTTAAAAATGCCTTCCAAATGTTCGGCGCACACTTTGCTCACATGTGTGGCAATGACGTCGTGAATATCAATCACCTGAAAGCCCATGTTGATGGCTTTGCTTTTGTGATCTTTGTGAACCCATAAGGCGGGCAAGCGATAGGCTGGATCCACCCCGATGGTGCCATCAATATTGGCTGCCGTGACGCCGGGGCCAACCACCATCAACATGTCGGGATAGACATCGCCACGTTCGATTTCGTCGCCATCAATATAAATGGCGTATTCCGATGGTTTCAGCGCCAAGTCGTCTCGGACCACCACTTCGGGGATCAAAAATCCAATCTGCTCGCTGAGGGTTTTACGACAGCCGCGAATGCTTTTCAGCAAGGCGTTTTGCTCTTGTTTGGTGACCAAAGGCACCAACTTAAATCCAAGGCGCAGTGCGATGGTGTCCACGCTTGGGATCAGCGACCAATCTAAGGGCTGATCTTTGTAGGAGATTTGCTCCATCGGCGCTTCAATTGGGGCGGCTTCATCGCTTGGTGTGGTGTCGCGTTTGCTCTGGCGCCACGCCACAAATCCCACCACACAGCTAAAGCTGTAGAAGGCGAGATGTGGCATGTTGGGCACGCTACCAATGATGAACATCACGGCAGACGTCATGTACAAAATTGACGGCGTGGCCAGAATTTGTCGATGCACGGTTTGGGCGATGTCGTTGTCGTTGTCGCTAATGCGCGTCACGATGATCGCGGCCGAGGTTGCCAGCAGCAGCGACGGAATTTGCGCAACCAGACCGTCACCAATGGTCAGCAGCGCGTAGGTTTGAAATGCGTCTCCAAAGGGCAATTGGTGCTCAAACATCCCGATCATCACACCGCCCGCTAAGTTGATGAACAAAACCAGCAAGCCGGCGACCGCATCGCCGCGCACGAACTTACTGGCACCGTCCATCGCACCGTAGAATTCGGCCTCGTCGCCCACTTCTTTGCGGCGGGTACGTGCTTGTTCTTGCGTAATGTTGCCTGAGTTGAGATCGGCATCGATCGCCATCTGTTTTCCTGGCAAGGCATCCAGCGTAAAGCGCGCCGACACTTCTGAGATCCGTTCGCCACCTTTGGTGATCACGACAAAGTTGATGATCATCAGAATGACAAACACCACGATACCGACCACATAGCTGCCGCCAATCACCACTTCACCAAACGACTGAATTACTTTACCGGCGGCGTCGCCCCCGTTGTGACCTTCCAGCAGGACGATACGTGTTGATGCAACGTTGAGGGTTAAACGCAGCAAGGTGGCAATCAGCAAGAGCGACGGAAAAACGGAGAAGTCCAGCACGCGCTTGACCGTGCTACTGACCAGCAGCACCACAATGGCGAGCATGATGTTAAAGGTGAAAAAGGCATCCAGCAGAATTGCGGGCAATGGCAGGATCACCATTGCTAATACCATCAGGAGAACAACTGGAATGGCCAGTTTGGAATTGAATATCTTCAAACCCTTTATCATTGCGTGCGGTCTTCATTGTTACGTGATACCGGGTGATGCTTATGATTCATCAGCCGGATTAAGAGGGCGCTATTTTAGAGCCAACTTGAATAATCACGCATAGGAATAGTCTGATAGCGATGTGGAAAAACACTACATATTTTCAGTGGGGATGGGAGGGTTATTTTGCATTTAAATACAATGAGTTATAAGTAATTTCAAAATTATTGAAATGGAAATTTTTGTGTTGTCGTAAAGCAGAGTTGAAGACGCGAGCGTATCGCATCACTAATTTTGACTCACAATGTGAGTGGACAACAAGGAACTTGATTATGGCCATTTCTCTACACACGAACTACGCCAACCTGGTGACACAAAACAACCTGAACTCAGTGAACAAAGCGCTGACCACCTCGATGGAGCGTTTGTCGACCGGTCTGCGCATTAACTCTGCAGCGGATGATGCCGCGGGCCTGCAAATTGCTAACCGTCTGGAAGCGCAATCACGCGGCATGTCAGTCGGTATGCGCAACTCACAAGACGCCATCTCGATGATGCAAACTGCCGAAGGTTCGATGGATGAAATGACCAACATGGCGTACCGCATGAAAGATTTGGCCACGCAAGCGGCGAACGGCACCAACAGCGATGAAGATATCGCCGCGATGCAGTCAGAATTCAGTGCGCTGGCTGGACAACTAGAAAAAATGCAAACCAGCACTAGCTTTGGTGGCAAGCAACTTCTGGGTTCTACTGGGGCTTTTGGGGCGGGTGATGTTACGTTTCAAATTGGTTCTTCATCAGCCGATACCTTGACAGTGAATGTTGCAACTGAACTTGCTGATCTTGAAACTGCTGTAGGTGATTTCCAGGCTGCTGACCTGCTGAGTACAAATGCAGCAACAACCATGGATGCATTGGATTCCTTTATCGGTGAGTTGGGTGCCGCGCGTTCTGCATTCGGTGCGCAAATCAATAACCTAGAGCACAACATCAACAACCTCGCCAACATGGTGGAAAACGTAGATGCTTCAAAAGGTCGCATCATGGACACCGACTTTGCCAAAGAGTCTGGCGTGATGTCGAAAAACCAAATGTTGATGCAAGCAGGCGCGCAAATGCTGAGTGCAACCAAGATGATGCCACAGCTGGCGATGTCGATGCTGGGTTAATCTCAACACCACTTTTTCAAGGCGAGCATGGGCTCGCCTTTTTGCTATCGAATGCTGGTGCGGATGGCGTGAGCGCGTGTGGTGTCGATGGGGCGTGTATCCACGCCAACCTCAAAAAAAAAAAAAACGAAAAAAAATTCAATGTCCGTGAAATAAATTCTTCAGTGTTGCCGTAAAGCATGGTTGAAACCCATAGCCTCGCACCATGGTGTCGACGATAACGACGGGGTGCGAATAACAAGGAACTCTAAAATGGCAATTTCTTTACACACTAACTACGCCAACCTGGTGACACAAAACAACCTGAACTCAGTGAACAAAGCGCTGACCACCTCGATGGAGCGTTTGTCGACCGGTCTGCGCATTAACTCTGCAGCGGATGATGCGGCGGGCCTGCAAATTGCTAACCGTCTGGAAGCGCAATCACGCGGCATGTCAGTCGGTATGCGCAATTCACAAGACGCCATCTCGATGATGCAAACTGCTGAAGGCTCCATGGACGAAATGACCAACATGGCGTACCGCATGAAAGACCTCGCCACGCAAGCGGCGAACGGCACCAACAGCGATGAAGATCTGGCGGCGATGCAGTCGGAATTCAGCGCGCTGGCTGGACAATTACACAAAATGCAAACCAGCACCAGCTTTGGTGGCAAGCAACTTCTGGGGGCAGATGGCGCTTTTGGGAACGAAAATGGCATTACCTTCCAAATTGGTGCTGGTTCGGGCGATGTGTTAGACGTGAACGTTTCTGCGTCGATGAATAAGTTGGAAAAGGCCGTCGGAGCCTTTGTAGGCATTAATGTGCCTGATATTGGCGGCGGTGACGAAGATGGAGAGGGTGAAGGTGAAGGAAGCACCCGCACTAGCGGAACGTCACCTGCACCGATGAGCATTGCGACTGATGCTAAAGGGGCGATGGAAGCTCTGGATAGCTTTATCGGTGATCTCGGTGCCGCGCGTTCAGCATTCGGTGCACAAATCAATAACCTAGAGCACAACATCAACAACCTCGCCAACATGGTGGAAAACGTGGATGCTTCAAAAGGTCGCATCATGGACACCGACTTTGCCAAAGAGTCTGGCGTGATGTCGAAAAACCAAATGCTGATGCAAGCAGGCGCGCAAATGCTGAGTGCAACCAAGATGATGCCACAGCTGGCGATGTCGATGCTGGGTTAATCTCAACACCACTTTTTCAAGGCGAGCATGGGCTCGCCTTTTTTATGTGCTCAACCTCGTGCGCATCTTCCTCGGGCGTACACGTTTTTTCCTGTGTCATGACGGGCGGGGCATTGTGCGCTTTGGGGTCAAATGCGTGTCAGACGATTCTGCTATCGCGTAATGATTGACTACATCGTTTGAGTGGCATGAATGAGCTAATGATGATTTTATTTGCAATAAAAACAGTAGGTTATAAATATTTTCGAAATGAGTGAAATAGAATGTGCCAAGTTGCCGTAAAGCCTGATTAGACACGCGATAACATCGCACACTGATTTTTAGCTCACGATAATGAGCGGCTAACAAGGAACTTGATTATGGCCATTTCTTTACACACGAACTACGCCAACCTGGTGACACAAAACAACCTGAACTCGGTGAACAAAGCGCTGACCACCTCGATGGAGCGTTTGTCGACGGGTCTACGCATTAACTCTGCAGCAGATGATGCGGCAGGCCTGCAAATTGCTAACCGTCTGGAAGCGCAGTCGCGCGGCATGTCAGTGGGGATGCGTAACTCACAAGACGCTATCTCGATGATGCAAACTGCTGAAGGCTCCATGGACGAAATGACCAACATGGCGTACCGCATGAAAGATTTGGCCACGCAAGCGGCGAACGGCACCAACAGTGCTGAAGATATCGCAGCGATGCAGTCAGAATTCGACGCGCTGGCTGGCCAACTGGGCAAAATGCAAACCAGCACCAACTTTGGTGGTCAACAGTTGCTGGGAGAAGACGGGTCTTTTTCCGATAAGGTCACATTCCAAATTGGTTCGAGCTCAACTGATGTTCTAGAGGTTGATGTATCCGAATCCCTTGAAGCGTTGTCTGAGTCTATTACCGGCTTTGCTTCGGTAACATTGGGTACAGATTCTGGCGAGATTATGGGCGATCTAGATTCATTTATCGGCGAGTTGGGTTCAGCGCGTTCTGCATTCGGTGCACAAATCAATAACCTAGAGCACAACATCAACAACCTCGCCAACATGGTGGAAAACGTGGATGCCTCGAAGGGCCGCATCATGGACACCGACTTTGCTAAAGAGTCTGGCGTGATGTCGAAAAACCAAATGCTGATGCAAGCAGGCGCGCAAATGCTGAGTGCAACCAAGATGATGCCACAGCTGGCGATGTCAATGTTGGGCTAATTCCTACAAACGCTTCAGTCGGGGCGGGCGTTTGCCCGCCCTTTTTTCATCATATTATGTATTAGTGAAACCGTCTGATCAGGCGGCGATTTATGGGGTAAGGAATATAAATGTACATTGATGCAGCCAGTATGGCGTCTCAAATGGCGATTTACGATGTCTCGCCAGCGGAAACGCGCTACAACAGCCGATTGAAGATTTTTCAAAACCAATCGTCGATGCTGAGCAAAATTACCTCGTCCATGAGCAGTTTGGATTCGGTGATCTACAAGTTCACCAAACCCGGCGCATCGTTTGTGCAAAACACGACCTCGTTGTCGTCGGAAGACCATGTCAACGTGACCACGTCGGGCAATGCCAGCAGCGTCAACATGGATCTCTACGTGGAACAGTTGGCGTCATCCCATCAGGTGGTGGTGAACACGTCGGCAATGAACGTCAATGACGAATTCTCACCGGCCACGGGCAGTATCGAAGTGCAGCATGGCGGCGAGACCATCACGATTCAACTCGCGGATGCAGAAAGTAACGGTGATGGCACGGTGTCGTATCAAGAGTTCATCAGCCATTTTAACCGCGTGATGGACGGCCGAGTGACGGCGACCATGGTGCGCTCGGGGAACGAAATGAAGATGCTGTTTACCTCGAATGAGACCGGTCAAGACAACCAATTTCAGATTTCCGCCTCCGATGACTCTGGGCTAAGCGACGCATTTTCCACGGCGAATGATAACCCGATCAAAACCGGCACCGACGCGATTGTGTGGCTGGGGGATTACGGCAGCGGCGTTCAACTGACGAACAGTTCCAACACGTTTGAAAACATCGTGAATGGTGTTGATGTGGAACTGAAAAAGGCCCACGAAATGGGCGGTATCGCCACCAACATCACCGTGGGGCCAGACGCTGATGCCACCATGACGTTGCTCAAAGAGTTTGTCACCGCTTACAACGACATGATGTCAGTGATTGCCGAGGCGACCAAATCGAGCGGTGAGAGCAGTGAACGCGGCGTGTTTTCCACCGACTCGTCGTTCAAGAGCCTCGAACAACAACTGAAAGGCCTCATGCGGGACAGCTACAACGGCGTCAGCTTGAGTGAGGTGGGGCTCTCATTAGACAAATCGGGCAAATTGGAGCTCGATGAAGACAAGTTTCGTGAAGCGTCCAAGAGTGTGGACATGGAACAAGTGTTCCGTGCCGAGGGCGGCCTATTCACTACCTTGCAAAAGTCCGTCAATGACTATACCGACTTTGCCGACGGTTCGTTGACACGCAAGAAAGAAACCATTGAGTTGCAACAAAAACGCATCAATGAGGCGTTGGACAAGCTCGAAGATAAATACCAGGTCATCTACTCACGCTACCTGGCGCAATACACTCGTTTGAACTCCATCATGGCCTCGATGGATTCAATCAACACGTTATTTTAATTCGTAGGAATATTTGATGTTACTGGGTAATCAACAACAGATGGCGTACAGCAATGTACAAGTCCAGGCAAATGCCTCTGTCTCGAACAGCTTTGAATTAATTTTCATGCTGCATGAGCGCTTGGATCAAGAAATCGATGTGATGATTTTTGCGATTGAAAACCATGATCTGGAAAAAAAGTCGCTGGCGGCTCAAAAAGCGATCGATATTCTTACCGCTCTGGATTCATCACTGGATCTCAATAATTCCAATGAGCTGATTAACAATATTCATAATTTATATGAATACAGCATTCGCGAAATATTTAAGGCCTCTAAAGATCTGGATGTCAGTTATTTATTGGAATTAAAACAACCATTGGCTGACCTCAAAGAAGGCTGGCAAGGTTTGATGAATCAGCAATAGGCATTCACTCAGCAATAAGAACTTACTCATGAATGAACACGAACTGGCTCGGTTGATTGCGATTTATCAGAAAGCCGTGACAACCCACAATATTGATGCGATCGAAAGAATTGTTCAGTTGCTGCCGGAAAAAATTCATGCCATCGACCGCAGTCATCCGAACCATCAAAAACTGCTGATGCAACTGAAATCCGTCCATCGCTTGGCGATGGCCACCATCAAAAAAGACATCGCCGTTTTACATTCACAACTTCATGACGCTGAACACAATAAAGTGAGGGATCTCGCTTACAAGAAGACGCAGTTAAATCAGACCCTATGAACGCCAGCATAACACTTTCCAAATTCAACCCGACGGACGCCAAAACGAGTGTGTCGGCCACGATCACGCCGGGCTTTCAGGCCGCAGCCAGTGAACTGAGCGCAGATCGCTTTCAGCCATTGATCGACACGGTGTCGACATCAGACATCGCGGATCAGGCTACCCCTGAAACGGTGACGGAGCGTTTAGCCAGCCCCACGATGCCTGACTCGGTGCGCCAAGACAGCGTTCAGAACCTTGCTCTGTCAACGACTGTCCAGCCAAGCTCTGCCCAGTCAACTTCTGAGGCGTTAGGCCCAGAATCGATCCGCGTGTTGTCGCCGCTGGAAACGCAGGCTGCGTCTGTGAGCCATACACGTGCATCAGCCATGCCGATGGTGATGGTGGCGGGCGCGGAGGTTCGAGCTGCGGAGTCATCTGCTCCGACGGTGGAGATGAGTACGTTGCTCCAAACTGCTGCACCCACAGAGCTCAAAGATGCCGCACGCGGCTGGGTGTTTAAGGCTGCGGTGGATAAGCATCTCACTGCCGAACAAATGGGCTAGAAACTGAGCGCATTGGTGGCCGATAAAGTGGCGGTTCAATACAACGCCAAAGCCTCTGCCGCGACCATTCGTTTGGATCCCCCCGATCTGGGCAAGATTGATCTGTTGGTTCGCGTGGATGGGGGGAAAGTGCAGATTCAGGTGCAGGCGTCCTCGCACATGACGCGTGAGTCGTTGCAACTGACGTCCGATCGACTGCGTGACGAACTGCTAAACCAAAACTTTATTGATGTGGATGTGCAAAGTTTTGATGAACACACGCAGCACGATCCGCATCAAGAACTGAACTACAACAACGACCTGATCGTGGCATCTAACCTGGTATCGGAAGAGCAGGAGAAGGCAGACGTGACACAGACTTTGAGCGAGCTTGCGAGAATTTAACATGAAGAAAACTGCAATTACTGTTTTTGCGTCGGTGACCGCGACGTTAGCCATTTTGTTTGGCCTGCGTTACGCGGGGGTGGATGTGGTCGGGTTGTTGAGCGTTGAAAAGCCGCACTCGATTGAACAGGTGATGTTGACTCAGGCACAGCGCATTTCGACCTTATCGGAAACCAACGTTCAGGTGCCCATGCAGGGGCTGATCATTCCGGTCAATACCGGCAGACGACAAAGCCTGCTGATGCTGGATTTCTACCTGTACACGGCAGAAGAAAACGAAAAAATGCTGCGCAAAGAAACGCCGAAAATCAAGAACCTGATCCTCAAAACCTTCAGTGTTAAACCGATCGAGTATTATCGCGACGAAGCGTTTGTGTGGAACATTCAAGAAGATTTGCGTGATCTGTTTAAAGACGAGCGTCAGTGGCGAGTGAACGAAGTGTTGATCACCAAAGCGGTGTATCAATAATGTTTCTCTCCAGACAAGCGTATCAAAAAACGCCCATCAGCAGCGCCACGCAACGCAACGTGTTGGAGCAGCAGGCGTTAGAATCGCATCTGTATTTGATTCAGCGTTCGCTCAATAAATATCGTGGTGTGGTCGATCCGGATACGTTGGACGACTTGCGACAAATTGCCCTGATGGCATTTATTTTGGAGCTGAGAAAGTTTGATCACGTCATCAACGATGATTTCTTAAAATCAGTCACGGTGCGGTTGAAGGGTGCCATTATTGATGAACTTCGCGCGCGTGATTATTTAAGCCGTGAGCAACGCAGTCTCTCGAATAAAATTAAAGACACAGAACGAAAATTCATGGCGAAATATGGGCGTTCGCCAACACAAGCTGATATTTGTTCACAGTTAAATATCTCTTCTGAAGAGTATATGAATGCGATCATCGATCTCACCATGTCGGATGATGTGGAATTATTTGAGTTGGTGAATCACGCAGAGGATTCTCAGAAGGAATTTATTTCCCTTATGCTCGAAAAAGAGCTGAAACAATTAGCACCAAGTATACAAAAAGTCCTCTATTTTATTTATGTGATGGGTCTGAGCACGCAAGAAACAGCGCAGGTTCTCGAGATCAGCGAAATGAAAGTTCACAGAATAAAACACAAAGGAATTGAAATAATACGTTCACGTTTAGGTGGTCATTAATATGAAACAGATTGTTTCGTTTGTCGTCATACTGATTATTATTGCTGTGTCATTTGTTTTGCATGGCGGCCGATTGGGCGCGCTGATCAGCGTGGCTGAAATTGCGATCATTTTTGGGTGTGCCATTTGCGGCATGATCATCGCTAGCAAGACCGCCACGCTCAAGTTGATGTTACAACAGGTGAAGATCAGCCTGAGTAAGAGCACATACGATCGTCAGTATTATCAGGACTTGTTGTCTTTGATGTTTGAACTGATCAATGTGGCGAAAATGCAAAACCTCAAGGCGCTTGATGCGCATGTGGAGAATCCGGAAAGCAGCAATATCTTTGCAAAGTATCCGTCCATCACGCGTGATGAAAACACGCTGAAGTTTATTGTCGACTCGTTCCGTCAAATCATCAGCTCCAAAATGTCGGCGCATGATGTCGAAGCCGCGCTGGAAGAAGAGATCGAGAAGCTGCTGGAAGAGTACAAAAAGCCGTCCGAAAAAATGCACGCCATGGCGGAAGCGATGCCGGGGATCGGTATCTTGGCTGCGGTGATGGGCATCATTTTAACCATGCAATATCTCGATGCGGAAGTGAGCGTGATTGGTCAAAGTATCGCTGGCGCGCTGGTAGGGACGTTTACCGGTATTTTTGGATGCTACTGTCTATTTGGCCCGTTGTCGCAAGCGATTCAGGAAGTCGCTGAAGAACAAATTGCGCCACTGCAATGCGTGCGCTGCATCATTTCCGCTTACTGCCAGAACCTTTCACCCCATATGTGCGTGAATGCGGGGCGACGTCAAATCGAGCTGCATCACAAGCCAACCTTCACTGAGCTTGAGCAAGTGATCGACAGTTTGCGGAGCTAATCATGAGTCAGGATGGCGTTACCATTATCAAAAAGAAAAAGCGTGGCGGACACGGTGGTGGGCATGGTGGCGGCTGGAAAGTTGCCATGGCCGACCTGATGATTTCGATGTTCGCGCTGTTTTTGATCCTGTGGCTATTGACGATGATGGACGATGAAGAAGGGAGCCAACTGATTCAATATTTCCAAACGGGGGAAGTGCAGGCGCACACGTTATCAGTGGATGCGCTGGGCAACAGTATCAGCCCGATTAAATTGCCTCAAATCGCCACTGCTCACATTGATGCAGAATTTGATCGCATACGTGATGCGTCGTTGATTGAGGGCGAAGTGGATACACACCAAGAGTTGGAACTGTTCAGTCGCCTGATTGAAGATCAGGTGAATGAATTGGACGGCGCGGGCAGTGTCAATGTACAGATCACACCGCAAGGCCTGAAAATCATCATCAGTGATTCCGATAAAGGACCGATGTTTAATCGCGGCGGTTCGTCGATGACGCCGTATTATCAAGACCTGCTGTTGAATCTGGCGCCCGTGTTTAGCCGTGTGGAAAATGCGATCATTGTGACCGGCCACACCGATGCGTCGCGCTTTCGTGGTACGAGTATGACCAACTGGGAGCTGTCGTCCAACCGAGCCAACTCGGCTCGATATTTCCTCAATAGTGGCGGCGTGCCGAGAGCACAGATTTTCCAAGTGTCGGGCATGGCGGAATCGGCGCCTTTGCTGCCAGAGAACCCGAAAAGCGGTCAGAACCGTCGCATTGAGATTTTTCTGCTGACCTCCGACGCACAGCGTCAACTGAGCGCCGTGTATCGAGGGCTAGCGACACCGAGTGAGATGAGCAACGACCAAGTATCGATGTCTAAAGTGCAAGACAGCAAAGAGCAGGCACGACGTGCGGCCGCGGCGAATCAGCCACCCAACGACGTGTCGCTACGGCGTCGCCATGAAGGGATGAATCCAACGTTATGATTAAACACAAACGCCGCTGGGTGGCTTGGTTAACGCTGATCAACTTCGTGCTGACCTTTGGCTACCTGTTGATGCCAGTCCCGGATGAAATCATCAACTTTATCCTGGGCATGCTGCTGCTCTGCTACAACTACTTTATCGTGCGCGTGGTGGTGAATTTTCCCAAAGGAACGCTCAGCACGCGTCAAGACAGCCATTTGGTTGCGCCCTTATGGGGCAGTATTTTGCTGGCCATGTTCTCGGTTGCCGCACAATATTAATCGTGATGTTCAAGCCGCCTTCACAGGCGGCTTTTTTATTTCTGCTCATCCAACTCGCCATCAGCATGAATATTTTTAATAAACAAGTTGAATATTTGGACGTTGAGTTCAACCCCGTCGAGCGAGATAGTTTAGCCATCCAGACATCTTGGTAAATCACAAGACACGGATGTCTGCCCTAATCCATGATCAGAAGGACTTCAGCGATGGCGACTACCACACACATCCTCGGCTACCCACGTATCGGCGAAAAACGCGAACTGAAATTTGCGTTGGAAAAATACTGGCGCGGCGAAATCAATCAAGCAGAACTTCAGACCGTCGGTCGCGACATTCGTCAGCGCAACTGGACGTTGCAAAAAGAGGCGGGGCTGAGCTTTGCCACCGCTGGCGACTTTGCATGGTACGACCATGTGTTGACCACAACGCTGTTGTTGGGACATGTGCCAAAGCGTCATCGTCACGGGTTTCCTGATCTGGACACGCTGTTTCGTGTGGGGCGCGGTCAGTCGCAAACCCATTGTGGTTGTAGCGGCAGCGCTGCATCGGACATGACCAAGTGGTTCAATACCAACTATCACTACATTGTGCCGGAATTTAGCCGCGACGACAGCTTTGACGTCAGTTGGCCGCAACTGTTTGAAGAGATCAATGACGCGACCAAGGCGGGGTTTGATGTCAAACCTGTGCTGCTTGGCCCTGTGAGCTACCTGTATTTAGGCAAGGAAGTTGAAGCGGGGTTTGATCGCCTCACATTGCTGCCTCGCGTTCTTACGGCGTATCAGGCGATTCTGGCGAAACTCGCCAAGCAGGGCGTGACTTGGGTGCAAATCGACGAGCCGATTCTGTCGCTCGAACTGGAACAGCCATGGCAGGATGCGTTCAAGCTGGCGTACCAAGTGATTCAGGGCGATGTCAAACTGCTGCTGACCACCTATTTTGATTCAGTGCACGACACGCTAGACAAGATCATCGACTTGCCGGTGAATGGTTTGCATATTGACTTGTCGGCAGCGCCAGCGCAACTGGACGAGGTGCTCGCCAAACTGCCAAGCAACTGGGTGTTATCGGCGGGGGTGGTTAACGGCCGAAACGTTTGGCGTGCGGACTTAAGTACGCTGCTGCACACATTGGAACCGGTCAAAGCGACGCTGGGTGAGCGTTTGTGGGTGGCAAGTTCGTGTTCGTTGCTGCACAGTCCGGTTGATCTCGAATTGGAGCAAAACCTGTCGGAAGAGGTGCGTAGCTGGTTTGCATTTGCCAAACAAAAAGTGACGGAAGTGGCACTGCTTGGCCGCGCGTTGGATGGCGATCCGGCGGCGATTCTGGCGTGTGATACTTACAGCCAGCCGATTGCAGCGCGTAAAACCGCGACGCACGTGAATAAGCCACAAGTACAAACGAGGCTCAATCAGGTCACGGCAGCGTGGGCACAGCGCAGCGCGCCATACGCTGAGCGTGCGCACCATCAAGCGGAAGTGTTGGGTCTGCCTTTCTTACCGACCACGACCATCGGCTCTTTCCCGCAAACGGGTGAAATTCGCACTCAGCGCAGCGCTTATCGTCAGGGACATTTGTCGCAAGCGGAATACACCGCCGCGCTGAAAGGTCATATTGCCGATGCGGTGAAACGTCAGGAAGCGTTGGATCTGGACGTGCTGGTGCATGGTGAAGCGGAGCGCAACGACATGGTGGAGTACTTTGCAGAGCATCTGGCAGGGTTTCAAACCACGCAGTTTGGTTGGGTGCAGAGTTACGGTTCACGCTGCGTGAAACCTGCGATTGTGGTGGCCGATATTGAACGCGAGCAGCCCATCACGGTGGCGTGGTCAACCTATGCGCAGTCGCTGACGTCAAAACAGATGAAAGGCATGCTGACGGGGCCGGTGACGATTCTGTGCTGGACCTTCCCACGCGAAGATATTTCCCGCAAACAGATTGCGCAGCAATTGGCATTGGGACTGCGGGATGAAGTGGCGGATCTGCAAGATGCAGGCATCAACATCATTCAGATTGATGAACCGGCGATTCGTGAAGGGTTGCCACTGAAAAAACGCGACCACCAAACTTATCTCAATTGGGCTGTGGAAGCGTTTAAGATTTCGGCTGCCAGTGCGCGCCCGGAAACGCAAATTCACACCCACATGTGTTACAGCGAGTTCAACGAAATCATTGATTCAGTCGCTGCGTTGGATGCGGATGTGATTACCATTGAAACGTCGCGCTCAAACATGGAATTGTTGAAAGCCTTCGAAGCGTTTAATTACCCGAACGCGATTGGCCCGGGCGTGTATGACATTCACTCGCCCAACATTCCGGCGCAAGAATGGATTGAGGATTTGCTGCGTAAAGCGGCGGAGAAAATTCCGGCACAGCGCCTGTGGGTGAATCCCGATTGCGGCTTGAAAACGCGTAACTGGCCCGAAGTGGAAGCGGCACTGACCCACATGGTGCTGGCGGCCAAAGCGCTGCGCAACGAATGGCAGCCGAGCGCAGAATAACGATTAAAATTATCAATAAGGTCTCATTAAGAGGCCTTATTTTCTTTTACCGTCACACACGAGTGCTATTCTCAATAGGTTCATTCATCGCCAATGTGGCGTCGGCGGGGGAGCCGGGATGGACGCTCCAATTGGGAGCATCGGTCGTCTAGCCCGTTCATCAGACTGAGGGATAAGTACCCATATGAAGAAAACACTCGGACTCAAACAACTGTTACTGATCTCGGTGATGGTGCTGGTGGGCGCATCGGTTGCCATTTCCAGCTACGTGTCGTACGTCAAAGAATCTGAAGTCATCAGCGCGATGATCACCAAATCTGGGGCGCTCTACACCGCCGATAAAGCGGAACTGGTGCAGACGTTTTTGCAGGAAAAAATTGAAGGGGTGAAAGGCATTGGTGCGCTGTACCAAAACCAGTCTTTTCCGGGCAGTTCAGCACAAGACTACGTCGCGTTTGCCGAGCTGCTGGCGACCTCGTTGGCGACTGGCAGTTCATTCATCGGCTTCGAATCCAACGGGGATGCCTTCTGGAACCAGACCAGCGATGCGTGGCCGAATCACAAGTTCAACGGCGACATTCGAACCATGAGTTACTACCAAGATGGTCGCAAGGCGGTGACACCGGCGGTGACCGATCCGTATTCTGATGGTGCTACCGCGGATATCTACTGGATCAGCATTGTGCAGAAAACCCATGACGGCATGTTGGGGGTGGACATGCGCTTGGGCTTTTTGAACAAGCTGGTGGAAAAGGCGACAGCGTTGACTGGATCATCGGCGATGATTCTCAATCACGACGGTACCGTGCTGGCGGCCTCAAAAAACAGCGTGCTCAAACCGGGCGAAAATAGCAAAGAGCCCGCGTGGTTTAAAGCCACTGCGAATACCATCACCTCGACCCCGATGGCGACCTTAAACTACAGCGTGAATGGTGAAGACAAAATCCTGTTTTCTCACGAAATTCCGGTTGCAGATAAAACTTGGTACTTTGTCATCGACCAAAATAAAGCCATGGCGTTCGCCGCGCTTACTGCATCCAAAACCTCGGCAATCTTGATTGGTGTGATTGCGGTGGTGCTTAGTGTGCTGGTGGCCTTCTTTGTGATTCAAGTGCTGTATCGCCCCATCTTGTCGTTGAAACAGACCATCATCAGCTTGTCCAACGGCGACGGCGATTTAACCCAGCGGCTGGAAGTCAAATCGCAAGATGACTTGGGGCAGATTGCGCAGGGGGTGAATCAGTTCATCGGCCATTTGCAAACCATGTTGCTGGACATCAAACAAGCTTCTGACACGTTGCAAGCCAATGTTGCGGAGGTGGAGCAGTTGTCTCAACTGAACGCGGAGAAACTGCGTCATCATGTGGTGGAAACCGAGCAAATTGTGACGGCACTGGAGGAGATGAATGCGACCGCGAGTTCAACGGCCTCAGATGCTTCGAACACGTCAAATCTGACTCAGCAAGCCAATCACACCAGTGTGGAATCACGCAATATCATGGCGCGCTCGCTGGCGACGGTGGATGCGCTGATTCAAGATGTGGATACGACGGTATCGAACGTGCAGAGCATGAGCGACGAGACACAAAACATTCATTCAGTGCTGACGGTCATCAGTGAAATTGCGGAGCAAACGAACTTATTGGCGCTGAATGCGGCGATTGAGGCGGCGCGTGCGGGTGAGCAGGGGCGGGGCTTTGCGGTTGTCGCTGATGAAGTGCGCAACCTCGCGAACCGAACCAAAGACAGCACACAAGAAATTGAAAACGCGATTGGCAAATTGCTGCAAGGCAATCAGGTGGTGGTCGATTCCATGGGCAAAACCAAACAGCGCTGTCATGACACCGCCAGCAGCTCGAAAAATGTTTCGGAAAGCTTGGAAAACATGGTCAATTTCATCAACGAGATCAACGATCTCAGCACGCAGATTGCGACCGCCGCCGAAGAGCAGAGCAGTGTCACCCATGGGGTCAGTCAGAGCATGAACGAGTTGAATCTCATCGTGTCTGAATTGGACGACATCGGCTCACGAACGTCACAAGGTATGGGCGACATTACGCAAGTCAACCAGCGGATTGTGTCGAGTGTCAGTCGCTTTAAATTGTGAGTGAACGGGAAAGACAAAACAGGAGGCAATGCCTCCTGTTTCCTTTTCTACCTTAACCGCTGTGTAACGAGGCAAGGCGGTTAAGGCCGGCCAAGGTTATTTTTTGCAGTTCTCTTTGGTCACCAGCTGGTCCACCATCAGTTGGCCACGACTGTTGCGCATTTTAATTCGGTAGCCGATGCCCACATCGAGGTTGGCGCGAATGTCCGAGTTATTGCAGAACGAATGAATGCTGCTTTGCAACACTTGGTCAATCGGTTTTGCGCCGGGATGATCGGTGTTGTAAACCATCATCATCTCAATCGTGCTGCCTTTGGCATTCACGCGCATAATGTTGAGTGGGCCATATTCCAGCGGAAGTTCGGTCCCCAGAATGCTGGCACGGTTGGCAGCCAATAGCTCCAGATTCTTCTCACGCTCGCCATTGGAACTACAGCCCGCGAGTACTGCAAGAGAAAGCAGTGCCAGACCCAAAGATGATTTTTTCATATCAGAATACTTTCTTGAACGGTTTAACAATCACGTTGGCATAGACGCCTGCGCCCACATAAGGGTCCGCATCTGCCCATGCTTGGGCATCTTCCAGAGTGTCGAATTCTGCAATCACAGTTGAACCGGTAAAGCCCGCTTCGCCCGGGTTCTCTGCATCAATCGCGGGCATGGGGCCGGCGGTCAACAGGCGGCCTTCATCATGCAGCGCTTGCAGGCGCTCAAGGTGCGCTGGGCGAACACTCATGCGTTTTTCAAGTGAGTTTTCAACATCCTGAGAAAAGATGACGTACCACATATGGATATCCTTATAAATTTCGTAACGGTAAGTGTAGGCTTTAATGTACTGAAACAGAGCGACTTTTAAAGCACAAAGCACATATTTCTGTGATCAGTTTCCTTGCTTGATCGGTCTTGGACGACCGTCGGCATCAATGGCGACATAGTTGAAGGTGGCTTCACACACTTGGAAACGGTCTAAAATGCCGTCTTCTTTGATCGGTTTGACCCACACTTCGAGATTGATTGACATCGACGTGCGGCCAATTTTTGTACATTCGCCATAGCAGCACACCACGTCACCCACTTTCACGGGTTTTTTAAACGTGATGCTGGAAACGGAAACCGTCACAATTCGGCCGCAAGAAATCTCTTTCGCCAGAATCCCACCGGCTAAGTCGAGCTGAGACATAATCCAGCCACCAAAGATATCGCCATTGGCGTTGGTATCTGCCGGCATCGCCAGCGTGCGCAGCAAGAGTTGGCCGCGCGGTGAGTTTACGTCCTGATTCATGTTTTGACATCCACAACAAACAAAACAGCGACCAAAGTGGTCGCTGCAAAAAAGAGGTCGAATTATAACAATAATTCTGTCACCAGTTCATCCTTGAGTGCTCGGATGAGGGCTTATTCGCCGGAATTTTTTTGTTCTTTCGGCAAATGTTTGTAAATGTAGATCCCGGTGAGCAGGGTATAAGTGAAGGTTGCGGCAAGCAGGCCAAACACCTTGAAGTTCACCCAAACATCGAGCGGTAGCTGGTAAGCAATGTAGATATTGAGCACCGCGCAGACCGAGAAAAACGCCACCCATGCCCAGTTCACTTTGGCCCATACGGCTTCTGGCAGCGTGATTTCTTTCCCCAGCATGCCTTTAATCGCAGATTTACCCATCAAGTGGCTGATGGCCAAGCCCAGCGCGAAAATGACGTACACAATGGTCACTTTCCATTTAATGAAGTTGTCGTCGTGAAGGAAAATGGTCATGCCACCAAACACCGCCACCAATGCAAATGTGATGAGCTGCATTTTTTCGACTTTCTTGAACATGAAGTACGTGACCGCCACTTGAACCGCTGTTGCGGCAATCAAGGCGCCGGTCGCAACGTAAATATCGTAGAACTTGAATAACGCGAAGAAAATAATCAGGGGAATGAAGTCGAGCAGTTGTTTCATTGTATGGATACGTCCAATTAATAGCTTGTTGACAGTCTAACGAAATACGGCGGTCAGCTAAACAGTAAATGATATTTTGAAACAAATTTATCCAGTGCAGTGTTGCATTCTGAGCGCTGTGATGGCGTTTCATGACCCGTGATGAGCCTTGTTCACGCGGGGCAGATATTGGCGATAAAAAAAACCGCCCTTTTGGGCGGTTTGAGCATGAGATTCAGCGTTAAGCTTGCTGATTGTTGTATTCAGTCTCAGCCGCTTCTTCTTTGATCAGCGCATCGACAATCACGGCACACGCCGCATCGCCGGTGATGTTTAGCGCAGTACGAATCATGTCAAAGATACGGTCCAGAGCGAACAGCAGTGGCAGACCTTCAATTGGAATCCCTGCCGCCAGCAGCACGGCAACGACTAGGAATGATGGTCCAGGCACACCGGCTTGACCCACGGCGCCCAGCGTTGCAGTCACGATGATCGCGGCGTAAGCGCCCATGCTGAGGTCGATGTTGAACAGTTGCGCGAAGAAAATCGCCACCAAACCGTAGTAAATCGCGTTGCCCGACATGTTGATGGTCGCACCCAGCGGCAGAACAAACGATGCAGTCGAGTTACGAACGCCCAGCTCGTGTTCAACGGTGTCCATGGTGACCGGCAGCGTAGCCATGGATGACGCGGTCGACAGCGCCACGGCTTGCGGCTTTTTCATCGCCATAATAAATTTCTTCGCCGAGGTCTTGGTGAAGATTTGGATCATCAGTGGGTAAGCCACGAAACCGAAAATCAGAATCGCTGCCACGTACACCAAAAATAGTTTGAAGACCACCATCAGGGCACCGAAACCGAACGTGCCCACGGCTTCTGCCATCAGACCAAAAACACCGATTGGCGCAATGATCATCACTTTGTTGATCATCCACACCATAGAATCCACGATGGTGTTGACGCCGTTGATGACAGGATCACGTTTGTCTTTAGGTTGCTTCGAAATGGCAACGCCAAGGAATAGGCAGAACACCAGAATTTGCAGGATGTTCGCATCGTTCAGGGACTGGAAAACGTTAGTTGGGATCATACCAATGATGGTCGCCCAGAAAGTTGGTAGTTCACCTTTTGATGCGTATTCCGATGAGAACATGCCTTCGACACCAGAAACATCGATACCCATGCCTGGTTGGAACACAGCGCCCATCACCAAGGCCAGCGCTACGGCGAGCGCGGATGTAACGGCGAAATAGCCCAGCGTGACGAAACCGACTTTACCGGCAGAGTGGCTATCACCGAGGCCTGCAGCTCCGGAAATCAGTGCCACGGCAACCAGTGGAATCACGAGCATTTTAATTAAATTGATGAAGATGGCGCCAAGTGGGGCGAACATCGCTGCATCATGGCCCATGCTGGCACCAACGGCAGTACCAACAATCATGGCAATCACGACTTGTACGCCGATGTTGCTTAGTAAATTCTTTTCTTTTAACACTTCCATAACCTCTGTGCTAATTAAATGTAAACTTCCAGTGATACTTACTGAACATGAGTTGTTCGGCGGGTAATTATATTGCCCTGACTTTTTACACGTAACTTTCACAATTGGCAATATGTGCATCGAGTGAATTGTCAGTAGAAAAGCGAATTCATTGACGTAAGATGGTTTTTTGTCCAAAAGAAAACGTTTGCTATTGATTTTGGTAATGTGAAGCGCGGATTTTTCGTGGAAGATAAATGAATGACGAAAGAAATGAATTGTTGCGAAAATGTTCGGTTTCTAAATGAGTTAAGAAACCGAACACATAAATTGCATGATTATTTGTGGGTGGCTGCTTTCATGTTTTGCGTGAATTGAGCGAGTTTATTTAACATTTCGTCAAAGTTATCGAGGTTGGATTCGATGATTTTGACGACGGCAGAGCCAGAAATTGCCCCTGCTGCACCCGATGCGATGGCTTCCTTCACTTGCGCCGGTTCAGAGATCCCAAAACCCAGCAGTGATGGCGGCGCATTGTATTGCGTCAGCTTGTCGAGCTGCGCGTGAACGGGCATGTTGGCTTTCGTTTCAGTACCGGTTACGCCTGCACGTGAGAGTAGATATGTGTAACCCCCACCCAGTTCGGCCACTGCTTTCATCGTTTCATCGCTAGCGGTTGGCGGGGCGATGAAGATAGGCTTGATGCCAAATTTACGTGCCGCAGCCACGAATTCTTCACTTTCGTTGGTTGGGACATCGGCAACCAGCACGGAATCGACACCCGCCTGTTGGCAGCGTTGGTAGAAGTTTTCGACGCCGCGTGAGTAAACCAAGTTGGCGTACATCAGCAAACCGATCGGCAAATCAGGATATTGCGCGCGAATCTGGCCGATCAACTCGAAGCAGACGTCAGGCGTCGTTTTTGAGTTCAGCGCACGCAGGTTCGCCCCTTGAATGGTTGGTCCGTCAGCCAATGGATCCGAGAACGGAATGCCAAGTTCCAGTGCATCGGCGCCAGCTTCCACCAACGTCTGCATGATGCGCAGAGACTGCTCAGGGTTTGGATCGCCCATGGTGACGAATGGCACGAAGGCACCTTGGTTGTTGTCAGCCAGACGCTGAAAAAGCGATTGATAGCGGTCCATTACAGCACTCCTTTTTCTTCTAAAATCTTATGCACGGTAAAGATATCTTTGTCACCGCGACCGGATAGGTTCACGACCAGCAACTGCTCTTTTTCCGGCTCGGCGTACGCCATTTTCACCGCGTGGGCTAGTGCGTGGGCCGATTCCAAAGCCGGAATGATCCCTTCGGTGCGTGCCAGTTTTTGGAACGCGTCCAACGCCTCGTCATCGGTAATGCTTTCATATTCTGCGCGGCCAATGGCATGCAGGTGTGCGTGCTGAGGACCCACGGATGGGAAATCAAGACCGGCAGAAATGGAGTAAGACTCTTCAATCTGGCCGTGCTCATCTTGCATCATCGGTGATTTCATGCCGAAGTAGATGCCGGTTTTGCCGTGTTTGAGTGGCGCGCCGTGCATATCGGTATCAATGCCTTTGCCTGCCGGTTCGACACCAATCAAACGCACCGATTCTTCTTCAATAAAGTCTGCAAACATGCCAATGGCGTTCGAGCCACCGCCAACACACGCCACGACCGCGTCAGGCAGGCGACCTTCGCGAGCCAGAATTTGGTTTTTGGTTTCTTCACCAATGATGCGTTGGAATTCGCGCACAATGGTTGGGAAGGGGTGAGGGCCTGCTGCTGTACCGAGCAGGTAGTGCGCCGTTTCGTAGCTACCAGACCAGTCACGCAGCGCTTCGTTACATGCATCTTTGAGCGTTGCAGAGCCGGAATGAACCGGAATCACTTCCGCGCCCATCAAGCGCATTCGGAAAACGTTCGGGCTTTGACGTTCCACGTCTTTAGCGCCCATGTACACGCGGCATTTCAGGCCGAGCAGCGCACACGCCAGTGCGGTGGCCACGCCGTGTTGACCGGCACCTGTTTCGGCGATGATTTCGCTTTTGCCCATGCGCAACGCCAGTAGCGCTTGACCGAGTACTTGGTTGGTTTTGTGCGCGCCACCGTGCAGCAGATCTTCACGTTTCAAGTACAGCTTGGTTTTGGTGCCTTTGACGATATTGCGCGTCAGTGTCAGCGCTGTTGGGCGACCGGCGTACTCTTGCAGTAGCGTCATGAATTCCGCACGAAATTGCGGATCGTCTTGCGCATCAATAAACGCTTGTTCAAGTTGATCCAGCGCCGGAACCAGAATTTGTGGTACGAATTGACCACCGTATTCGCCAAAGTAGGCGTTAAGTTTTGCCATGATGTCCTATCCTTCCATAACCGATGTACGTCCCCTTTGGCGTGAAAACAGCTCGCGTGAGCGACTCAAAGGGGGAGTACGAGTGATTAATAATTACGAATTTCGTTGAATGCTTGACGGAGTTTGGTGATGTCTTTTTTACCCGGTTCGCTTTCCACCCCAGAGTTGAGATCCAAGCCAAGACAGCCTAATTTGGCCGCTTGCTGAACGTTGTCTGGGTTGAGACCGCCAGCCAGCATGATGCGCTCGGGCGATTCAATCAGCGACCAGTCGAACACCGTCCCTGTGCCGCCGCTTTGATTGCCGACTTTGGCATCCAATAAGTGACGGTCGATTTGGTTGAGTAGGGCCGGCATGCGATCGGTGACGCCGTAAGCTTTCCAGATTTCAACCGATTCAGGTAAACGTGCTTTGAGCGCATCAATGTCTGCTTGGCTTTCATTACCGTGCAGTTGCACCGCAAACAATCCCAGTTCTTCGACCGCGTGAGCGATGGTGTCGATGCTGTCGTTTTGAAACACGCCAACGTATTGCAGGGGCGCGCCGCTCATCGTGAGGCGAGCGGTTTCAAGATCCACGCAGCGTTTGGAGTGCTGCGCAAAAATTAACCCGCCAAACACCGCGCCGGATTGATAGGCTTTCACGGCATCGTCGGGGTGCGTCAAGCCACACACTTTGTTTTCGCCCAGCACGACTTTGCGAACCGCCAGTTCCACGTTGTCTTGGCTCATCAGGGAGCTACCAATCAGGAAGCCCTTGGCAAAGCGGGCGAGGTCGCGCACTTGCTGGTGGGTGTAAATGCCCGATTCGGAAATGATCGTGGTGCCTTGCGGCAGTTTAGGAGCCAGTTGCTTGGTGCGATTCAGATCGGTGGTGAGATCGCGCAGGTTGCGGTTGTTGATCCCAACCACGCGAGCTTGTAGTGCCACGGCGCGTTCGAGTTCTTCTTCGTTGCTGACTTCGGTCAGAATTCCCATGCCCAGCTCATGCGCCACATTGGCCAACTCGCGGTATGTGTCATCATCTAATACCGACAGCATCAGCAGAATCGCATCCGCGCCGTAATGACGGGCGAGGTAAACCTGATACGTATCGATCATGAAATCTTTGCACAAGATGGGTTGAGTCACTTGAGCACGCACGCGCGGCAGAAAATCGAAACTGCCTTGAAAGTATTTCTCATCGGTCAGCACTGAGATCGCGCTGGCGTACTGGTTGTAGACCGATGCGATGTAATCCAGATCAAACTGCTGACGAATCAGACCTTTCGATGGTGACGCCTTTTTGCACTCAAGGATGAAAGCGGTTTTGCCACTGTCTAGCGCGGCGTAAAAGTCGCGATCTGATGGGGTCAACAGCGGTTTAAAGGTATCGACCGGTTGCGCCAACTTGCGCGCTGCAACCCAAGTGATTTTATCGTTGACGATTTTTGCCAAGACTTCGGCCATCTGCGCATTCTTCACGGAGATGTGTTCAGACAGCTGGTCGTTTTGTTCAGACACGTTCATTTCAGACATCAGGGGCTTAACCTCGCTCTGCTAGTTGTTTTACCAGATCAAACGCTTTGCCTGAGTTCATGACATCAATGGCGCGTTGTGCGTTGGCTTTTAAATCTTCAAAGCCAAATAGGCGCAACAACAGGGCAACGTTAACCGCAACTGCGGCGACTTGAGCAGGCGTTCCCTTGCCAGTCAGAATATTTTCGATGATGGCGCGATTTTCCTGAGGCTCGCCACCTTTAATCGCTTCCAGCGGGTAGGTTTCCAAACCAAAGTCCTGCGGCGTTAAGGTGTATTCGGTAATTTCGCCATCTTTGATTTCGGCAACATGGGTCACACCATGAATTGCCACTTCGTCCAATCCTGAACCATGAACCACAGCGGCTCGTTTCAAACCCATTTGTACCATGGTTTCTGCGATAGGACGAACCAAATCTTGGCTGTACACGCCCATCAGTTCGATATTGGGACGCGCTGGGTTAATCAGTGGACCTAAAATGTTGAAAATCGTACGAGTTTTCAAACTTTGACGCACCGGCATCGCATGGCGAAAGCCGCCGTGATATTGCGGAGCGAATAGGAAGGCGACGCCCAAGTCGTCCAGTGCTTGACGGGATTGTTCAGCGCTCATGGTCATGTTGATGCCAAACGCATCTAATACATCAGACGATCCGGATTTGCTCGATACGCCGCGGTTACCGTGTTTGGCCACTTTGACGCCGCACGCCGCAGCGACAAACGCCGACGTGGTTGAAATGTTAATGGTGTTGGCACCGTCGCCGCCCGTGCCGACGATGTCCGCAAAATCGTAATCTGGACGTGGGAATGGACTGGCGTTGGCGAGTAAAGCGCGCACGGCACCCACGATTTCGTCGGGGGTTTCGCCTTTGATTTTCAGTGCCGTCAGCGCTGCAGCCATCAGTGGCTGTTCACATTCGCCGCGAATGATGTAGTCAAACAAGGCCTGACTTTCGGCTTGGGTCAGTGCGTCTTGCGCGTAAAGTTTGGTGATGATGTGTTGCATGATGCTTTCTCCGTATCCCGAATGACCCGCTCTAATCGTTGTGTTTGCGAATCCGGTGTGTTCGTCTATTTGGTTGTGCTGTGTGCTGTTATCGCGCCAACGCCCAGTTAATTGCGTTCGCCAGTAGCGTCGCCCCGTAGGTGGTCATGATGGATTCGGGGTGGAACTGGAACCCGCACAGTTTGTCTTCGTCATGGACAATCGACATCACCAAACCATCGACTTCGGCAGTCACCTTCAGGCTGTCAGGCACTGAGGTCGCAACCAGTGAGTGATAGCGCGCAATCGCCAGCGGAGAAGGCAGGCCCTCGTAAATGGGATGGTTGTCGTGTTCCATCATCGACACTTTGCCGTGGACAATTTCACCGGCGCCAGCCACGGTGCCGCCGTAGGCTTCCACCATGGCTTGATGGCCAAGGCAAATGCCAATCATCGGTACTTTGCCTTTCAGGCGTTGCAGGATTTCTGGCATCGAACCTGCTTCAGACGGCACGCCCGGGCCGGGTGACAAAATGACGACTGGGTTGTCTAGTTGTGACACGGCGTGTTCAATCACATCGGCGGCGATGTGGTTACGGTATACCGTGACGCGGTGACCTAACGAGCGGAATTGGTCCACCAAGTTGTAAGTGAAGGAATCGAAGTTATCGATGAAAACAATATTTGCTGAGTGTGTCATGATGAAATTCCTTACGCCTGATGAGCAAATTGAATTGCGGAAATAACCGCTTGTGCTTTGCCGCGAGTTTCATCGGCTTCGGCTTGTGGGTCGGAGTCGTACACCACACCCGCACCGGCTTGAACTTGGGCGATGCCGTTTTCAACATACGCAGAGCGAATCACAATACAGGTGTCTAAATCGCCTTCGCCAGTTAAGTAACCAACGGCGCCACCGTAGCTACCACGACGCTCTTTTTCCACATCACGAATCAGTTGCATCGCGCGGATTTTGGGTGCGCCGGTCAGGGTGCCCATATTCATACAGGCTTGATAAGCGTGCAGCGCATCCAAATCGTCACGCAGTTGACCCACCACGCGGGACACCAAATGCATCACATGGCTATAGCGGTCGACTTTCAGCAAGTCCGCCACATGGCGGCTGCCTGCTTGGGCAATGCGCGCTACGTCGTTGCGCGCCAGATCAACCAGCATCATGTGCTCGGCGTTCTCTTTTTTATCGCAGCGCAGTTCCAGCTCGAGGCGGCTGTCGAGATCGAAGTTGATTGAACCATCAGCATTTTTGCCACGGCGACGGGTACCCGCAATTGGGTAAATTTCAATTTGGTTGGTATCGGTCGCGTATTTCAGTGCGCTTTCTGGCGACGCGCCAAACAGCGTAAAGCGTTCGTCTTGCATGTAGAACATGTAAGGGCTTGGGTTGCTCTCTTTTAGGCGTTGGTAAGCTGCTAATGGGGAAGGGCATGGCAGCATGAAGCGGCGTGATGGTACCACTTGGAAAATATCGCCTTTCACCACGTACTGTTTTAAATCGCTGACGATGTCGCAGAAATCTGCATCGCTGATGTTGGTTTCGACGGTGACTTCAGCCAATTTTGTCGCTTGCGGCTGAGTCAAAGTTTGTGAAGCCTGCGCGCGAATTGCTTCCTGACGCTGACGCAGTGTCGCTTTAACCGCGCTGTCGGCGGTAAAGGCGGTGGCTTGAAGCAGGCAGCTTTCACTCTGGTGATCGACAATCATCAGGTTCTCAGAGACGTAAAACACGTAATCTGGACATTGATTGATCGCGGTGGCATCACCCAGCGGTTCGAAGTTGGCCACCATGTCGTAAGCGAATAGGCCGCCGAGGAAAATCGCGTGTTTGTCGTGGCCCGACAAATCAAAGCTGTGTTGCACCAAACGCAACGCATCAAACGATGAGGCTTCACGCAGGCGAGAATCTTCATCCAACGTATCGCATGGTGTGGTGAACGTCAGCGTGAGCGCGTCGTCGCTGCGCGTTGCGGGAATATTGGCCACCACATTGTGTGCAAGGACTTCAATCAGCGCGCGGCCGTTGTCGCTCAGCGCCTGAAACGTCACTTGGTGACCGAAACAGATAATGCGCACCGCGGCGTCGATCAGCAGTAGGCTTTTCAGATTCTGTTTCGAATCGATTTCTGCCGATTCCAGCAGCAAGCAATCGGTCTTTCCTTCACACAGAGCGTGAAACAGCGCCGTTGGGTCTTGCGTGTATGGTAGCGTTGCGTTGAGCACTTCAAGTTGTGCTAGATTTTTGATTTCAATGGCCTTGTTCACAAGACCTCCTTATCTGTTTTAAACGGTTTACGTCGCGGCTCTTGTTCAGTATCGATGTTGAATGCGTAATTTGTATGATGAACCGAGCCGGTGAATTTCGTATAAAAATGGCTGAAAAAAAAGCCCGCTGGTGAGCGGGCTTTTTCAGGCGTATCCTTTCTTAAGAGTACACGTGAGCCCACCAAGAACTTGCCCAAGTGCGCCACCAGCTCAGCTCAGCAGATGCTGCGCTTAAATTTGCATTATGGTTTGGGTTAAATTCTTGTAACATAGGAAGCCTTATTCATGTGCTCTCGTATTTGTGTACTAGTAAACTAGTGCGAGGTGCGAAAGTCAAGCCTTAAAAACAGGCAAATTCAAAAAAATGCTAAAAATTGACCTACACAGTCACACAACTGCATCCGATGGCCGTCTGAACGTCGACCAACTCATTGACCGAGCAGTTGAATTTAATCTAGATGCACTGGCGATTACCGATCACGACACCGTGGATGCCTTGGCGCCGGCGCGTGCATACATTGCCGAGCGCGGCTATTCGCTCACGCTGATCAACGGCATTGAAATCTCTACCGTGTGGCAGAACAAAGACATCCACATTGTTGGCTTGAATATCGACCCGAATCATCCTGAGCTGAGTGCGCTTATTGACCAGCAAAAGCAACACCGCATGGTTCGCGCTGAGATGATTGCTGAGCGTTTGCAAAAGGCGACGCGTGAGGGCGTGCTTGAGGAAGTGAAAGCGATTGCTGGCGATGCGCCGATCACGCGTGCGCACTTTGCCAAATGGCTGGTGGACGCTGGGTATGTGAAGAATATGCAGCAGGTCTTTAAGAAGTACCTGACGCGCAATCATCCCGGCTATGTGCCACCGAACTGGTGCACCATGCAAGAAGCGATTGCCGCGATTCATGCTGCGGGCGGTCAGGCGGTATTGGCTCATCCCGGCCGATATGACTTGACGACCAAATGGCTAAAGCGCCTCATTGCAGCGTTTGTAGACGCGGGCGGTGATGCCATGGAAGTCGCACAGCCGCAGCAAGCGCCACAAGAAAAACGCAACTTGGCCGATTATGCGATACAATACAACCTATTAGCTTCTCAAGGCAGCGACTTTCATTACCCGTCTCCGTGGATGGAATTGGGGCGTAATCTTTGGCTGCCTGCTGGCGTAGAACCTGTTTGGAAAGACTGGGATCTGCAGAAACAAGCTGAATAATGTTTGGGATGGATTGACGGTTTTTAGATATTAATCCCCTAGAGGCTGTCTTTCTAAACCACCACGATAGGAATCGAGCGCAACTTTGAGTCGACGTAGTTTATCTCTCGAACGCCGTTTGTGATTGACTGCCAATGCCATCGACAGCACATCCACTAAAGCCAGCATTGCGTAACGGGAAGCTGATGGTTTGTAAATGAAATCAGTCTCTTGATGCTCGATAGGCAAAACGAGGTCAGCATGTTCAGTCAGTGGTGTGTTTTTGGGAGTAATGACGATAATTTTCACACCGTATTGCTTTGCCAACTGTGCTGTTTCGATGATGGCCGGGGTATAGCCTGTCGCTGACATCATCACCAAAACATCATTGATATCCGCGGTTGCAGCAATCATTCGCGACAGTAATCCATCGTTATAGGCAACAACTGGGTAACCCAAACGGAACAACCGATGCTGCATTTCTTGGGCAGCAATTGTTGAACCGCCGCCCATGCCGACACAAATGACTTGTCTCGCCTCATGCAGCCAACTCACGGCGCTCTCGATATCCTCTTCAACAATCAAACTTCGATTGATATCGAGGGTTTGTTTGATCGACTCATAAATTCCTTGGTAGCCACTTTGATCCGGTGGCTCAAGGATGAATCGTTGTCCTACTGTTAAGGTTTGCGCCAGTTTGATCTTCATTTCACGCACATTTTTGCAGCCAATTGCTTTCGCAAAACGTGTGATGGTGGCTTCACTCACTTCTGCGTTTTCTGCCAGTTCTGTAATGCTGGCATTGGCGGCGGCTTGAATGTCGTCCATGATCAACTTTGCGACTTTCTTTTCGGCATCGCGTAAAGCACTAAAACGTTCCGTGATTTGAGAAATAATATCGACTTCTAAGCTCAAGCTGTCTTCCTATGTTTTACATGGAGGCGATGACTGCGCCTCCAAAGGTTTGGCATGAAGTATAACGAAAAGCTTTCCTAAGCTCATCATCAGAAACGAGTTTTGACCCAATGTGTGACTTGATATTCATCATCACAAACGGCCACTGCGCGCCACTTATCAAAGGTTAAGCACGGATGAGAGGTGGAGAAGGCAATCATATCACCGACTTGCAGATCACTATTTTCGTTGACTTCGATGAATGCGTGCTGATCCATCACTGCGGTCGTCACGGCACTTTCAATCGTGATTGCTTCGCCATCGCGGTACGCGCGCTCAGGCGTTGGCAAGCCAGCATCAAAGGCAACGTCGCGCTTGCCAAAGCCAACCACCAGCTTGGTGGGTTCAGGGCGAGAAATGACATAGGCCCACAGTTCTAGTGCTGATTCCAAATCCCCTCCTAATCCACATGCTGCACCGCGGTTACTTTCTGCTCGCTGCATCACTTTGTTTTGTGCATCTAGGTAGATGCCGGTGTCATGAATTGCGTAGCAGCCAGGGCGAATGATGGCATCAAACTCTTTCAGGTCGGCAAAGCATTCAGAAACGACGTCATACCAAGCAGAACCAGCTCCGGTAACAATTGGTTTTGCCTCAATTAACTGGTTCTTTTGTAACAGCGCCGCGAGCTCTAATGTGCTGTTGAGGAAGTTGCGAATATCTTGTTCTGCATTGTCACCATGGATCACGCCTTCATAGACTTCAATCCCTTTTAAAGAGAGGTGAGTTTGTTGGTGGATGAGCGTTGCGAGCTCCACAATGTCCTTCTGACTTCGGCAGCCACAGCGGCCACCTTCGACGCCAAACTCAATGAATACATTGAGAGATAACTGACGTTCGGCGAACACGCGTTCTAGGGCGTTGATATTGCGGCTTGAATCGACACAGCAATAGAAGTTGATGCCGTGTGCTTCAATTAAGTTGGCGATGATGTTCATGTTCGCTCGCCCCACTAATTGATTGGCCATGATGATATTTTCAGCCCCGGCGAGTACGGCAACTTCTGCCTGTGCTGGTGTGGCGACGGTGATTCCCCAAGCCCCATGTTTTAATTGCTGTTTGAAAAAATCGGGTGTCATGGTGGTTTTACCATGAGGAGACAGTTTCACATGATGCTGGTTAGCAAAACGTTGCATCCAATCAAGGTTGTTTTTTAATGCAGAAGCTTTGATCACTGCTGCGGGCAACGTGATCTCTTCATGGATCAAGCTGTATCGTCCGTTCGAATGACGTGCAACAGGTTGAGACTTTTCTCCATAACCTGGCGTTGTGACGTACTCATTATGATAGTTTCTATCAAAAATTTGTCGATGATTGTTCATAGCCATCCTATTTGTAACATGCTTTAAGTGGTTGATATTAATTACTTGTTCTTAATTACCATAAGCAAAATGTTAGAAACTATCAAACATTGCTGTTGTTTTTGTGTGTTTCTTCACTGTTTAAATGCCAAGAATTATTAAGATGGAATCATGTTAAAGACGGGCAGAGAGAGTGAAGTATGTTGTTCGATACCATGATCAAAAGCGTAGAGGTATTTGATGGTACGGGGGCAGCACCATTCATTGCTGATGTTGCGATTCGTCAAAATCGAATTGAGCAAGTCGGGCAGCTTGACGAGCTGTCTGCAAAGAAAGTTATCAATGGTCAGGGTCTTGCTTTGGCGCCGGGATTTATTGATGTGCACACGCACGATGACACGAATGTAATTCGTCATCCCGATTGCCTACCCAAGATTAGTCAAGGCGTGACGACGGTCATCGTAGGCAATTGCGGTATCAGTGCAAGCCCCGCGGTACTGACTGATACACCGCCAGACCCGATGAACCTATTGGGTAAGCTTGAAGATTTTAAATACCCCACGTTTGCCGCATACGCCAAAGCGGTTCAAGCGGCAAACCCGGCGGTCAATGTCGCGGCGTTGGTTGGTCATACGACGTTACGCAATAACGTCATGGACGATTTGTTGCGTACGGCGACAGACAGCGAAATTGAACAAATGCGTCAGACGCTCGCGCAAGCTATGGCAGAGGGGGCATTGGGGTTGAGTTCCGGCCTTGCTTATGCGAGTGCCAAACAAGCGAACGCGAGTGAAGTGATGCGGTTGGCTGAAATTCTGGGTCATCATGGCGGCATCTATACCACACATATGCGTAGTGAGTTCGAAGAAATTATCAGCGCCATGGAAGAAGCATTTGAAACGGGTCAGCACGCCAAAGTGCCCGTGGTGATATCCCATTTAAAATGTGCAGGTGCGGGCAACTGGGGGCGCACGGTAGAAGTGCTGGATTTGATGGATAAGGTCTCTGAACATCAAGACGTATCTTGTGACTGTTACCCCTATTCTGCGAGTTCTTCAACGTTGGACTTAAATCAGGTGACTGAAGACATCGACATCTTCATTACCTGGTCTGAAAGTAAGCCAGAACATGCTGGCAAGATGCTGAAAAGCATTGCTCAAGAGATGCAACTCCCTCTGATGGAGGCAGCGAAAGCGTTGCAACCAGCCGGTGCTGTGTATCACTGTATGGATGAAAGCGATGTTAAACGTGTACTGAAATACAAGTTGACCATGGTGGGATCTGACGGTTTACCAAATGACCCACATCCACATCCGCGTTTGTGGGGCACATTTCCGAAAGTTTTAGGTCATTATTGCCGAGAAGAACAACTTTTCTCATTGGCAGAAGCAATTCACAAGATGACGGGGATGTCAGCAACGCGTTATCAATTAAAAGATCGGGGTGAAATAAAAGTAGGCGCATACGCTGATCTAGTTTTATTTAACCCAAATACAATTAAAGATACTGCGACATTTGAACATCCAATTTCTGTTGCGCAAGGTATTGAATATGTATTTGTAAATGGTGCGCCATCTTATTTTAAAGGTCGCGTCACAGAAAATAGAAATGGCGTATTTATATATAGAAATAATACCCATTAATAACCTATTAATTCGATTAAATATGCTATATAGCATTATCACTGGAGAATATTATGTCAATTAAACGTTATGGCGTAGAAGGCGGCGTAGGTACAGGCGGTCAACATTTACCATTTGCACGCGCAACAGAGGCCGGGGGCTTCCTATATGTATCGGGTCAAACGCCAATGACTGATGGTGAAGTGGTGGAAGGCGGCATCATTGAGCAATCTCGCTTAGCGATTCAAAACTGTGTGGATATCATGGAAGAAGCAGGTTACACGCTTGCTGACGTGGTACACGTGAAAGTGGTGTTAACGGATTCTCGTTATTTCCAATCGTTTAATAAAGTGTTCAGAGAGTTTTTCGGTGATCACCCACCTGCACGTATTTGCATGGTATGTGACCTTGTCGTCGATGTGAAAGTTGAAGTCGATGTGACTTGCTACCGAGAAGATCGTCGATAGACATCACTTTTTACTTCTTTAAATCAATGAGAGTGTCGAATAATAACTTTCCTGCCATTATCTATTTGGCACTCTCACTCCCTACATAAATATAATTCCATAATACAGCTGTGCCTTGTATATTGGGCGATTAACATAACAATAAAATTAGAGAATTTGGAACTGAATCTAATATTGCTGTTGGGATTATATTTCTAAAAATGGATTTTAATATAGAGGTGTTCAATGAACAGTACACTTTTTCTTACTGGATTTGGTGCGTATGTCTTATTTTTAATTTGGTTGGGATGGTTTGTTTCTCGCAACCAAAAATCAGGTGAAGACTTTTTACTCGGGGGGCGAGGTTTACCGCTATTTCTCGTTTTGGGTACCACGGTTGCAACCATGGTTGGTACGGGTTCAAGTATGGGGGCGGTTGGCTTTGGGTACTCCAACGGTTGGGCGGGTGCGCTTTATGGCATTGGTGGTGCCATCGGTATCTTGCTGTTGGCACTCTGGTTTGCGCCTGTTCGTAAACTTAACTTCATGACGATGAGTGAAGAGCTCGCCTATTACGTGGGTGCAAATCGTGCCGTTAAAAACGTCGTTGGCCTGCTTATTTTTATTGCATCGATCGGGTGGCTGGGCGCACATATTCTTGGTGGTGGTATGTACCTCGCTTGGATTGCGGATATCGAGCTTAGTACTGCGAAAATGATCATCGCGGCAGCATTTACAATCTATGTGGTGATCGGTGGTTATACCGCAGTGGTGTGGACCGATACGATTCAAGCCATCATTCTTTTTGTTGGTTTTATTCTTATGGCGGTGCTTTCTGTACAGCACATCGGCGGTTTAGATAACCTTTACTCTGCGATGGAGCCTGAAGCGATTAGCTTCCTTGCGATTGATAAGCTTGGTTTGATTCCGGCAATTTCACTGGCAGTGGTGATCGGTGTTGGTGTTTTGGCAACGCCTTCATTCCGTCAACGTATCTACTCTGGCAAAGATGTATCAACCATCCGCCGCTCATTTGTCGGTTCCGGTGTTCTGTATCTGTTCTTCTCAATCATTCCGGCCGTGATCGGTATGGCTGCACATGCGATTGACCCTGAATTGAACAACGCAAACTTTGCTTTCCCGTACATCGCGGCAACGATACTGCCAGTGGGGATTGGCCTTATCGTGCTGATTGCAGGCCTCTCGGCGACAATGTCAAGTGCCAGCTCAGATGCGATTGCTGGTGTTTCTATTCTACTGCGTGACGTGTACGTCATGTTCACCGGACGTGTTCCCAATAAAGAATCCATGTTGAGCTATTCGCGTTGGGCTTTGGTTGTCGTGATCGGTTGTGCGTTGCTGTTTGCGCTGACATCCAACGACATTATCAGCTATATCACGAAAATGATTTCGACAGTGATGTCAGGTATGTTCGTGTGCGGCATGTTGGGTCGCTTCTGGAAGCGTTACAACTGGCAAGGTGCATTGGCAACATTGGCAGGTGCTTCTCTTGCTTCATTTGCGGTCATGATGAGCCCTGACTTGACGGATTTTTGGGGTAATCCAGTGATTCCATCTTGCTTGTTTGCTCTTACGGCCGGTGTGGCAGTGAGTCTGATGACTCCGGCGAACCAAGTCTCTCCAGATACCGCGAAAATGATTTTAGATGACGAACGTGCGCTGATGGAAATGAAGCGGTCTGATGAAGATCTCCTAGACGGTGGCGTGGCCATAAAGAACCGTAAATTGGCCAATCAAAACGCTTAATAATGAGTTTCTTTCAACAGAGAAAAGGAACCGCAATAAGCGCCTGACAAACTGGTGGCTCTTTTGAGCCACCATTCAAAGCGACCCAGAGTAGGTGAACGATGACTAATTCATCCCAAACTAAGATTGCTTTCTTTGGTGAATGCATGATTGAACTGAGCGGCGATCCAATCCATAAAGGTTTTGGTGGTGATACGCTCAATACCGCACTATATGTCTCTCGACTCACAGCCTCATATCCTGTGCAAGTCTTCTATGCGACGGGTCTTGGTGATGACGTACTTTCTCGAGAGCTCACCGAGCGTTGGCAACACGAAGGCATTGCGACTGATTTCATCGAGATTTTCCCAGCGAAGCTCCCTGGGTTGTACATGGTACAAACCGATCAAGCAGGTGAGCGCAGCTTTCTCTATTGGCGCGATAAGGCCGCTGTGAAAAGCTATTTTTCAACATCTTCACTCAATAAGCTAGAAACCGCTATTTTGAACAAAGCATTGGATTATTTGTATCTAAGCGGGATCAGCATCGCGATTCTAGATGACGAGAGCAAAATCAGGCTGAGCACAGCGCTGAAGCAATTCTCAGACGCTGGGGGAACGGTGGTTTTCGACAATAACTTTCGTCCCCAACTTTGGTCTGCGGCTCACGCTCAGTATTGGTACAGCCAAATTCTACCATTCGTTGACATTGCGCTTATCACGGAAGATGACGACGTATTGGTGTGGGGAGAAGAGGAAAGTGTGGCGCAGCGTTGTCTTCGATTTGGCTGCCAAGAAATCGTAATTAAACGAGGCCGCGAACCATGCAAATTGATTTGGCAGCAAGATGGTGAATACAAACTTGCTCATGTGGCAGCAGAGAGCGTCGCCAACGTGATCGACACGTGTGCTGCTGGGGATTCATTTGCCGCTGGTTACCTTGCAGGGCGATTAACCGGACAAAGCTGCGAAGCGTCCGCACAAAAGGGGCACGCGTTAGCGGCGACCGTCATTCAATATCCTGGCGCGATTATTCCAAACGAAGCCATGATTCATCTTATTCGATAATTTCCGAGAACCGATTATGTCTCAAGTCATGATTAAGCAACTTCAGCAATTTAAAATTATCCCAGTGATTCAAATTAACAAGGTTGAGCACGCAATTCCACTGGCGAAAGTGTTAGTCGAAAACGGTCTGCCAGTCGCGGAAGTGACGTTTCGAACAGCAGCAGCTGCCGATGCGATTAAAGCCATGCGCGATGCGTATCCGCAAATGTGTATCGGTGCTGGCACCGTGCTAACGCCAGAGCAAATTTCCCAAGCGAAAGAGGCTGGCGCAGAGTTTATTGTCGCGCCGGGGTTGAACCCAAATACCATTCGTCTTTGCCAAGAAATCAACATGCCAATCGTTCCGGGTGTGAATAACCCAAGTCAGGTTGAACAAGCACTTGAGCTGGGTTTGAACTTCCTCAAATTCTTCCCAGCAGAAGCGAGTGGGGGAATCGCAATGGTGAAGTCTCTATTGGCGCCCTACGTCGATGTGAGCCTGATGCCGACGGGCGGTATTGGTAAAAGCAACATCAATGAGTATCTCGCCATCGACCGTGTGGTTTGTTGCGGCGGCACGTGGATGGTTGCACCGAGCTTAATTGAAAGCGAACAGTGGGACAAAATTGGCGAGCTAGTTCGTGAAGCGGTGGCGCTTGTCGCATAACGCAAGCAAAGTCTTTTGACTGAGTCACATGACGCTTTGAAACCGCATGACTCAGGTTGAATTACAACGATAGGATGGCGCGAATGAACAAAGGAACATTAGCACTACTCATTTCAGGCTTAATCACAATTCCAACGGCAACGATGGCGATGACTCCCAACACCGATCTGAACCTGATGCCCTACCCACACAATGTAGAGTTAGGGCAAGGTAAAATCACACTGGATAAATCCTTTAGCATTTATATCAAAGGCTATGATTCTCCACGCGTGCAGTTCAATGCAAAACGCACCATGTCCCGTTTGTATCGACAAACGGGATTGCCCATGCTGAACTGGCATGCCCAGTCGGAAAAAGACGCAACTTTAGTGATTGATATTCGTCATGCGCCGAAATCCGAAGTACAGGACATCAACAGCGATGAATCGTACCGACTTGATTCGCGTCATGGTCAGATCATCATTCGCTCTGAACGCCCTTACGGTGCGTTCCATGGTTTAGAAACCTTTTTGCAACTTGTGACGACGGATGCGGCTGGATATTTTGTACCCGCGGTGTTCATTCAAGACGAACCGCGTTTCCCTTGGCGTGGTGTCTCCTATGATACGTCGCGTCACTTCATTGAACTCAATGTCATTCTTCGTCAGCTTGATGCGATGGCATCTGCAAAAATGAATGTTTTCCATTGGCATCTTTGGGACGATCAAGCGATTCGTATCCAGCTCGATAACTACCAAAAGTTATGGCAAGAGACGGCCGATGGTGATTACTACACCAAAGACGAAATCCGTGATGTGGTGGATTACGCGCGTAACCTTGGCATTAGAGTGATTCCTGAAATTTCTTTGCCGGGACATGCTTCAGCGGTAGCACATGCGTATCCTGAACTGATGTCTGGTATGGGGGACCAATCTTATCCGCGTCAACGCGGTTGGGGTGTTTTCGAGCCTTTGATGGATCCAACCAATCCTGAACTTTACAAGCTACTGGCGAGCGTGTTTGACGAAGTGGTTGAGTTGTTTCCTGATGAGTATGTTCATATCGGGGGCGATGAGCCGAATTACCAACAATGGAAAGACAACCCGAAGATTCAGCAATTTATCCATGACAACCATCTGAATGGTGAACGGGGCCTGCAATCATACCTAAACACTCAAGTTGAACACGTGCTCAAGAAGCGCGGCAAGAAGATGACGGGGTGGGATGAAATCTGGCACAACGATCTGCCGACTTCGATCGTGATTCAAAGCTGGCAAGGACATGACAGTATTGGTCGTGCGGCAAAAGAGGGTTATCAAGGTATTCTTTCAACGGGCTATTATTTAGATCAACCGCAACCGACCAGTTACCACTATCGGAATGACCCGATGCCGAAAGGGATTACAGTTGATGACAAGCGCCATCAAGGCGAGACATTTGCGACTTACAAATGGGTGAAACCACGCAGCAAAGGTGGGCCTCGTACTGGCAATTTAACGATTATAGAAGCGACTGACGGCAGCTATCGCGCATTTACGGATTACAATGGTAAGTCTCGTGAAGAGGTATTTATCATCGAGTACGTACCGGGTGTGAAGTTTAGAGGGCACTTTGATAACTTTATGTCTTACACCGAATTCAACTATGATTTTTCGGATGGCAAGTTGAAAGACAATAGTTACCAGTTGATTGGCAATGTTCGTTGGCCGACGACTGGAGAGCTGGTGGCGAGCAGTGATAGGGAAGGGAGCATGATTCCTGAGCCGAATGGCGGCTATCCGGCTGAGCTGACCGAAGAAGAACAGCAGTTAATCTTGGGTGGGGAAATCACCATTTGGGGGGAGAACCTCAATTCAATGACCATCGAGCACCGTTTATGGCCAAGAAGCTACGCGATTGCCGAGCGGCTTTGGTCTCGTCAAGATTTGACCGATGAGCGCAGTATGTACAAGCGTATGAAAGCGATGGATTCATGGTCTGAGATTTCGCTTGGGATGCGTCATCATGCGGATGCAAACATGATGTTCAAACGTCTTGCAAATGGCGCAGACGAAACGCCACTACAAATGCTAGCCAAGTACATCGAGCCAGCTCAATACTACGCTCGTCATTGGGAAAAGTGGATCGCGACGCCAAACAAAGGCGATTTATACAACCAGTACGAACGATTAAATCGCTTTGCGGATGCATTGCCAGTAGAAAGCTTAACAGTGTATGAGATGAACGATTTGGTCGCGACTTATGCTCAAGGTGATAAAACAGCGTTGGATGCGTTAGCAATGCATTATCAAAGCGTTAAGTTAGCGGCGCAGCAAGCCAAACCTATTTTCGCGGCCAATGTGGCGTCGGTAGAAACTGTGCCAGTTGCAGAAGCGGCAATCAAAGTAGCTGAATTGGGGCTGATTTTGATTGATACAGCGAAACGTGGCAATGCACTGGCTGAATCTGACGTGGAAGCGTATCAAAGAATCCTCAACGACAATGCTATTATTTTTGATGAAACCATCGTCGCTATTGTGACACCGACAAAGCAGCTACTCGATACCCTTCTCTAATCATGGAACACCGCCTTTCTGATGGTCGATCAGGGGCGGTGATTCAAGGGGCTTCGTCTTGATATCGTTAAGTTACTATGGGGCGAGCCGCGCAAAGTCCTTTTCGTCATCCTCATCCATCTTGATGGGTTCCACTCAGTGCCGACCATGTCCAGTCATCGCTATCCATTTTAAATCGCTTGAATGTATGTCAGTGCCAATGAAATAGGACAGAGTTTATTGTGCCGTGTTATTCTATATCTAAACTATTGATTGCAAAATATACAGGGTTGGACGACGTTAAAAGCCTGCCAACTCGAAAGTGAGGAATGACAATGAGCCAGTTTTTTTATGTGCATCCTGAAAACCCGCAGGCGCGCTTGATCACCCAAGCGGTGGCTATCATTCGTAACGGTGGTGTGGTGGTTTACCCGACCGATTCCGGCTACGCGCTGGGCTGCCAATTGGAAAACAAACACGCGTTGGAGCGTATTTGCCAAATTCGACGTTTAGACGACAAGCACAACTTCACGTTGATGTGCCGCGATTTGTCTGAACTCTCGCTGTACGCGCGCGTGGATAACACCGCGTTTCGTTTGTTGAAGAACAACACGCCGGGGCCATACACCTTTATTTTTAAAGGGACCAAAGAAGTGCCGCGCCGTTTGATGAATGCAAAGCGTAAAACCATCGGTATTCGTGTGCCGAACAATCAAATTGCACTGGATTTATTGGAAGCGATGGGCGAACCGTTGATGTCGACGTCATTGATCTTGCCAGGCAACGAAACCACAGAATCGGATCCAGAAGAGATCCGCGACCGCCTAGAGCATGCGGTTGACGTGATTTTGAACGGGGGTTACTTGGGCGAGCAGCCAACGACCGTTGTCGATTTCAGTGACGATGAGATGCAAGTTGTTCGTTTTGGCGCCGGTGATCCAACCCCATTCCAATAATCCGGTTGCGGGAAAAGCCGCGTGGGTGAAAGCCCCTGATAAAACGGGTGCTTTTTGCGAGAGAATTTGCGATACTACGCGACCGCGATTTTGAGGTCGCATCTTGTTATTCGACGTCTGAGAAGACGACACAATTAGGTAGATAAATGAGCGAAAAGTTACAAAAGGTTTTAGCACGTGCTGGTCATGGTTCTCGTCGTGAGCTAGAAGCTCTGATTCGAGCTGGGCGCGTAAGTGTTAATGGCAAGGTAGCTGTACTGGGCGAACGCCTGGAAGATGAAAACGCCGTAGTGCGTATTGACGGACATGCTGTGTCTGCAAAAGCACAAGAAGAAGTCATTTGCCGCGTACTGGCGTACTACAAGCCAGAAGGTGAACTGTGTACTCGTCACGATCCTGAAGGTCGTCGTACAGTATTTGACCGTCTACCCAAGATTCGTGGTTCTCGCTGGATTTCGGTGGGTCGTCTGGATGCCAACACTTCAGGTCTGCTGCTGTTTACAACTGATGGTGAACTGGCGAACCGCCTGATGCACCCAAGCCGTCAAGTTGAACGTGAATACCTTGTGCGTGTCTTCGGTGATGTGACCGAAGATAAAATCCGCAATCTGGTTCGCGGTGTGCAACTGGAAGATGGTCTGGCTCGCTTTGAAGACGTAGTCTACGCAGGCGGTGAAGGCATGAACCATACGTTCTACGTGGTGATCAACGAAGGTCGTAACCGTGAAGTTCGTCGTCTGTGGGAATCGCAAGAAACCACAGTAAGCCGTCTGAAACGTGTGCGTTACGGTGACATCTTCCTCGATAAGAAACTGCCTCGTGGCGGTTGGATGGAACTGGACCTGAAAGATGTGAACTACCTGCGTGAGCTGGTTGAACTGAAGCCAGAGAAAACCACCATGCTGGACGTGTCAAAAGACAACACATCACGTAAACGTGAGCGTTCACGCAGCCAGAAAATCCGTCGTGCAGTGCGCCGTCACGAAGAACGTGTCACGGCTCCGGCTGGCCGCAGCGGTAGCTCTCGTCGCAAAGACGCAGCATCTCGCCAAAAAGCGGGCAATAACAGCTCGCCGCGTAAAGGTCGTTAATCTTTCGCCGCCAGAACGTATAAAAATCCCGGGCTTGTCCCGGGATTTTTTATGCCCGGAAAACGGCGTGAAATCGCAGCCCAAACAATGAGTAGCAAAAGAAAAGCAGCGATCACATCGGTACGCTGCCTTTCAAAAGTGTTTATGCCCCAAAGTTTGTCAGCAGAAGACTTGGGACACATTTCTTTTTTATTAATTGCCTTATTTTTTCTTATGCTACAAAGTATCTAACTATTTGTGAGACAATTCACTTCTAGACTTGAGGGATGATTTTTATGTACTTAGAAGTAAATATTGAAAATGGCTCGATAGCATCTGAAGCGGGGTTGTTTTGTAAATGGATTAACCAACATCAGCCATCAATTGAAGTAAAACTCCCTGCTAATCAGCCTAAGCTAAAACTTAACGACAGCTCCCTAATTCTGCCACTGGTGACGTTAATCAGTGAACCTGATTTATTAAATTACCTTAACCTTACGGTTGAGTATCTAAACTTCAAATTCCGTGGAGATTTAGCGACAGACAAGAATGAAGTTAGTGTCCGATGCCGTATCAAAGATAGTCAGACAGGTACTGAAAAACTTTTTGAATTCAAGGGTTCTGAGTCACTTTATAGAGAAAAGGTTAACAACTTTGATTTGAATGAATTCTTTAAGGATTAAATTTGCTTAGTTTATTTAACGAGTGGAACAATAGCATCGACACTGAGCATTATGCTTTAAAAATTATAAAGCTTATCGACTTGAATTTTTTTGAAGATGCCAGTGACACCGCTGAGCGTGCGATAACTGAACTTGAGTTACTCAAGCGTAATGTGCTTTTAGAAGATAAAAATAAAGTATATATCGAAACATGCTTGTTCAGAGCGTTAAAAAACATTTCTAGCTTCTGGAGTCTAGTCTTGCAGCACCGTTTCTATGACGCCTGGTGTAAATTGCAAGACTCTCTTGACGGTTTGAGGTTGATAAAGCGTTTTTATTACGGTCAATGCGACACAGTATCTTTTTTTGAGAAACAACTTTTATCCATTGAACAAGTCTACCCATACAAATTATTTTCAAGCATCGGTGCTGTCGTTGAACAATATGAGTGTAGTATATGTGGTAATGATATGGACTCTCTTGATTGCAAACATTTAAAGGGGGAATTGTATGACGGTGAGTTAGCATACGCTATCATAAGGAACTTCAAAGAGTTAGATCACGTTGCAATCGTTGAAAATCCAAGCGATAAACGTTGTGTGTTAAATCCAGACGATGGGCAGGCAGGAATGTCTGTTTTGAAAAATATCGTTGGGTATATCATCGAAAACAAGGTAAGTCCTTTAGGGTTCAAAAGCATACTTAGAATTGAGTTTGACAAACCAAATGAAAAATATATCGACTTATCTCCGAACGATCATTGTTTTTGTGGAAGTGGGATAAAGTTTAAAAAATGTTGTGTAAATAAACGAACGTTACGCCATGCCCACTTTGAGTTAATAGGTATAAAATCAAATCCATTGCTGTCTACAAAGAATCAGGTGTGATCATCTACCTCATAATTGGATGTTTTCTTAAGCACGTTTGGGAAATTACTTATATTGGATTAAAACAAATATGCCGTTCCTTTTCAGCCTGTAATTTTATTTGCAAATTGTTATTGTACGTTTGCCTTGCCGAAAATTATCCGAAAGAGTCAGCCTATATAAAACTAGGAACCATTTTACAGTTCGATTTATGTAAACGAATTTAGAAATATTGTGAGGCAGTGAATTTAGTCACTAGATTAGAGTTTTTCGATACCTAAGATAATCCGTTAAATACTAATTTAGAAGTATCGCTAACAAGATTCTATCCAGTGACGAGTTAGATTTGTACCTTACAAACAGGGAAAAATTCATGGATGAGTTTTTAGGTTTTCGGCGTCGGGAACGCCTAAAACCGTCCCGGCCGACGATCACGAAGCAAAAGGCACTTTCTGGATACTCTTTGTGCCAGCAAAGAGTATCTGGTGCGCTTTAACCAAAGCCACGTGGTTCGTTCAATCCAAAGCGCAACAAACCAAAGCAAAGCAAACCAAACTAAACCAGCAACGTATTCCATTAGATGGTCAAGACAACCCACTCGAAACTAGATTCCTCTCCCACACTAGACAAAGAAAAGCCCCGGGCCAAATGGCGACGGGGCTTTTGCTATCTTAATGATCATCACATCACAGTGTTTGATTGAGCTGGAAGTAGCGACCTTGCTGTGCCAACAGTGCTTGGTGGCTGCCGTGCTCGACGATTTCACCTTGCTCAATTAGGCAAACGGCATCCATCGTCTCCAGTTCGACTAGGCGGTGGGTAATGAAAATGACCGTCTTGTTCTCGAAATGGGATTGAAACAGCGCCATGATTTGTTGCTCAGTCTGTTTATCCAAACCTTCAGTTGGTTCATCTAGTAGCAGGATTGGGCCATCGTGTAGTAGGGCGCGGGCAATGCCAATACGGCGTTTTTCACCACCTGAAAGTTGGCGGCCACCGTCACCGAGCCATGTATCTAGCCCCGGCGCTTCGAGGAGCTTACCCAGACCCACGCGTTCTAGCATCGCGCTCAGTTCGCTGTCATCAGCATGAGGTTTTGCCATGCTGAGGTTGTCTCGCAGGCTGCCGTTGAGAATATCAACGCGCTGGCTCACCACACTGATTGCCGCACGCAGATCGCTCTCTTTCCACTCTTGCAGGCGCGTGCCCGCAATACGGATGTCGCCTTGTTGTGCATCCCAGTAGCGGCACAGCAGTTGAATTAGCGTCGATTTACCTGAACCCGTTTGGCCAACAATCGCCACTTTGTGGCCTGCTGGAACGGTCAGGCTGACGTCTTTCAAGGCTGGCTGTTCGCCGCCGCTGTAGTTGAACGTCAGGTGCTCAAAGGTGATATCAAATTGACCCGAATGACGTGTTTCTTCGCTAGGGAATTTTACATCCGGCTCAGAAAGGATGATCTCATTCAGGCGACGTGCTGAAGTCAGCGTTTGACCCAGATGTTGGAACGCGCCCGCGATTGGCATCAGCAGTTCAACACTGGCCATGGTGGCAAACACCACCAGAGCAATCATCGGATCTGGCGCTTGGCCATTGACGCCATCGGCCGCCAGCCACAGCATGAGCACCAAGGTCCAGCCGTTCGCGAGCAGAAGCAGGGCAGAGGCAAGGCCGGTAAAGCTTGCGTTAACTTTTTGGTTTGCCAGCAGTTTTTCCTGCGCCGCGTAAATCGCGTCACGATAGCGAGACTCCGCGCCAAAAATGGTCAGCTCGCTGTAGCCTTGCAGCCAGTCGAGTGTGGCAACGCGCATCTCGGCTTTGTGCTGTGTCAGCTCTGCGCCGTTGCGTTTCCCCAGCTTGTAGAACATCACCGGCCACACCAAGAGGAGTACCAGTAACACGCCACCGAGCGTCAAACCCAACGCCATATCAAACCAGCACAAGAGCGCCGTAAGCGCTGCAATGCCTAAGACGCCCACCGTCACTGGGCTAATGAGGCGCAGGTAAACGTGGTCCATCGCATCGATGTCTGCCACCAAACGGTTGAGCAGATCAGCATCGCGCAGGTTCGACACGCGGCCCGGAATCATCGGTGCCAGCTTTTCAAAGAAGAAGATACGCAGGTCGGTCAGCAGTTTGAACGTTGCGTTGTGGCTCACCACACGTTCGCCCCAACGACCAGCGGTACGCCCCATCGCAAAGCCGCGCACAAACGCGCCCGGCAACATGTAGTTGAATGTTTCACGGGCGATGCTTAGCCCGGCCACCGCTGCGGCAGACAAGAACCAGCCGGACAGCGTTAACAAACCAATCGAGGCGCACAGCGTGACAAACGCCAGCAGCATACCCAGCGTTAGGCCGAACCAATGCTTTTTATACAGTTTCAGATAAGGCAGTAAATCACGCATCGAGGTTCCCCTTATTGGCTTCTTGAAGGGCTTGGTTGGACGCTAACATGGTGGCAAACAAGCCCTCTTGTTGGCTGAGCGTGGCAAAATCGCCCGCTTGAACCAACTGACCCTCTTGCATCACCAAGATTTGATTCACAGACTTGAGTGGCAGCAGTTGGTGCGTCACCAGCAGCGCCGTCTTGTGCGTGATTTGTTGATTGAGGCCTTGCATTACCAGTTGTTCGCTGCGGGCATCCAAACTGGCGGTCGGTTCATCCAACAGCCAGAATTGGCCGTTTTGCAACATCGCGCGCGCCAGCGCAAGGCGCTGCGCCTGACCTACCGACAAACCGCCGGAGCGATCGCTGATTGGGTAATCCAGGCCATGCTTGCTGACAAACTCAGCTGCAAAGGAGCTGTCCAGGACTGCTTGTACTTGCGCATCCGCGATATTGGATTTACCCAGGGTGACGTTGTCACGAATGGTGCCGTGCACCAACAATGGGTTTTGTCCCACCCAACTGATCTGTTTGCGCCAGTGCGCATGATCCAGTTCACTCAGTTCGATGCCGTTCATGCTCAAGCTACCGCGGTAAGGCATGAAACCCAGAATGGCATTGATCAAACTGGTTTTGCCTGCGCCGCTTGGGCCGACCAGTGCGGTCGTCTGCTGGCTGTTCAGCGTAAAGGTCAGTGGGCCGACAAGGCGTTTGCCTTCTGGGCTGAACACTTCCAGATCGCGCGCAACAATTTCGACGCCTTGCATCTCCGGCAGGGTTTGTGAACCCGACTGCACCTGACTGACATCGATATTCAAAAACTCAACAATGCTTTCGGCAGCGCCGACGGCTTGCTGCTTCGCATGGTAGAAAGTGCCTAGATCGCGCAATGGCTGATAGAACTCAGGCGCAAGCACCAGCACAAAAATACCAGCAAATAGCGTGACACTGGCGCCATAGCCGCCGAAATTCAGTTCGCCGATAAAGCTAAAGCCGAAGTACACCGCGGTAATTGCAATCGAGATTGAAGTGAAAAATTCCAACACAGCAGATGACAAGAACGCAATGCGCAGGACATCCATGGTGCGTTTACGAAACACTTCGGATGCGCCTTTCATCTGCTCCGTTTCCGCACCGGTGCGGTCAAACAGACGAATGGTGGTCATCGATTGCAGGCGGTCGTAGAAGTGGCCGGATAAGCGTTGCAGCGCTTTGAAGTTTTTGCGCCCAGCATCAGCGGCTTTAATGCCGACTAAGGCCATGAAAAGCGGAACCAGCGGTGCAGTGATGAGGAAAATCAAACCCGCAGCCCAGTTGACCGGGAATACGACAATAAGAATGACAAACGGGATCAGCACTGAAAGCGACATTTGCGGCAGGTAACGCGCGAAGAAGTCGTGCATATTCTCGACCTGCTCCAGCGTCAATGTGGCCCATGCACCCGCTGGTTTGCCTTTGATGTAGGCTGGGCCTAGTGCGCGCAGTTTGTCGAAAATGAGCTGGCGAATGTAGATTCGAATTTGCTGACCGGCGCGAAAACCAGCCAGTTCACGGGCCCAAGAACAGCCTGCGCGAATGGCGATGGTGACCACCAATCCGATGAAATATGGGATCAGTTCGTGTTTGTCGACATGCTCAATAATGAGCTGATGCAGAATCGAGGCGAGAAGGGCGGCTTGGGCGAGTAGAAACACGCTTGATAACACACCGAGCCCTACAGCAAGCATCAGCCAACGCTTGGCGAGTTTGCTTTGCTGCTTGAGCCAAATATTCAAGCTACGTTGCTTTTTCTTATCCATGTTGAAGGCTTATTGAGAATTATTATGTTTTTGGAAAGGCGTTAGTATACAAAAGAAAACCCGGCGGATATACCGCCGGGTTTGTTGCTGTCTTGTCAAAAATGAAAAATAAACTTGTACGCGGCATGCTCGCAACGTTGCAAGTCTGTTGCTCACTGCATCATGTGGCAGTGGCGACGGTTATTTGTCATTCAGCGCATCAAGGAAACGTTCTGCGTCTAGCGCGGCCATACAACCCGTTCCCGCCGAAGTGATGGCTTGACGGTAGTTATGGTCCATCACATCACCCGCAGCGAAGATGCCTTCAATGCTGGTTTGTGTCGCGTTACCTTCCAAACCGGATTTCACGATGATATAGCCATCTTTCATGTCCAGTTGACCTTCGAAAATCGCGGTGTTTGGCTGGTGGCCGATGGCAATAAACACGCCCATCACGTCGAATTCTTCCGTCTCACCGGATTGGGTATCTTTCAGACGTACGCCCGTCACACCCATCTCGTCGCCCAGTACTTCGTCCAGAGTGCGATCGGTATGCAGGACGATGTTGCCGTTTTCAACTTTGTCCATCAGGCGGTTGATCAGAATCTTCTCGGCACGGAAGCTGTCACGACGGTGGATCAGGTGCACTTCAGCGGCAATGTTCGAGAGGTACAGCGCTTCTTCAACCGCGGTGTTACCGCCACCCACAACCGCAACTTTTTGATTGCGATAGAAGAAACCGTCACAGGTTGCACACGCAGAGACGCCGCGACCTTTGAATGCTTCTTCCGAGTCTAGGCCCAAGTATTTCGCTGAGGCACCGGTTGTGATGATCAGGGCATCACAGGTGTATTCGCCGCTGTCGCCTTTCAGGCGGTAAGGGCGCTGAGAAAAATCAACTTGGTTGATGTGATCAAACACGATTTCAGTTTCGAAACGCTCGGCGTGCTCTTTCATACGCTCCATCAGCGCAGGACCAGTCAGCCCTTCTGCATCACCCGGCCAGTTTTCCACTTCTGTGGTTGTGGTCAGCTGACCACCTTGTTGCATCCCTGTCACTAGAACAGGATTTAAGTTCGCGCGTGCTGCGTACACGGCGGCAGTGTAGCCAGCCGGGCCCGAACCTAGAATAAGAAGTTTGCAATGTTTAACGTCGCTCATGATTGCTCCACGTTCAATGTGCTCAGTAAATGGGATCGATTGTAGGGAATATAGTCGGGCAATTAAAGCCTAAACGCGCGCAGAAACTGTAATTATTCGTTATTAGTTAGAACTTAGCGTGTCAATAAATCCCTTTGAATATAAAGGAATTCATCTCCAATTCTTAGAATTGAACAAAGCGTCGCCGAAGTTTCGCGACAACGTGTTGGATTCCCACCACAAAAAGTTTGGGGTTGCGAAGGGTTTTCATTCAGGCGTATGTTATCGCTTTGCTTATCAATGTAGTTGGAAAGAATCATGGTGAATTGGCCTGCATTACTGAAACTCGATGGTGACGACGAACTGCTTTATCTCGCCTCCGAAATACAATTTCATCATGAGTGCGACGACATGATCTTGGGCGCTGCGGATCATGTGATTGACTGCCAAGGGCAGCGGTATCACATTCATCGTGCCGCCAATACGCTGACCTTGGTGGCGGATCATCAATGGTATAGCGCTGCCGAGGTGAGCCAACTGATTCAAGCGCATGAATTTGCCGCGGCGCAGGTGTGCGTAACGAAAATTTACTTCCCAACGGTCGAACAAGCGGTAAAAGCGATGGCGTTTTAGGCTTTCCCGCCGAGAAAGGACATCGCTTCAAACGGAGAGGAAACCCAATGACAGGCATGACCGAGTTACCAGTGTTGCTGCGCAGTATGCAGCCGGAACTGCACGATGAAGAGGTGGTGTTTTGCAGTGTCAGCGGCGACTTGCAAGATTATCTCGCGCTAACGCCGCTGGCGATGTTTCACGAGCGGGAAGGGCTGACGTTGGTGCTATCGAAAATCACAGCGCAAGCGCACGGCTTGGCGTTTGATGGCAGTTTTCAACAGATCACGCTGAATGTCCACTCAAGCCTAGAAGCGGTCGGCTTGACCGCTGCGGTGTCTGCTGCACTGGCGCAGCAGGGGATCAGCGCCAACGTGATTGCTGCTTATTACCATGACCACATTTTTGTGCCAACGCTGCGTGCCCATGATGCGTTCAACGCGTTGAAGGCTTTATCCAATGCGTCATGATCAGCACCCATAACGCCGTTCGGCCGTCTCTTTTCTCCTTATCTCACCCGGCGATCTGCCGGGTTTTCTTTGCCTGCGATGACGCGGGGTTGGTGATTTCAAGACGCTGGCATCGCGCTAGATTGGCAGCATGATTCACTACAATCTCTTTAGCCGAGATCAAGCCGTTTCTTTCCACGCTTAATGATAGGTGTTTCATATAATTGACTGATTTATATCGGTTATTTCATTTGCTAGTGAAACTGTTCAATTTTTGAATGCCTGCAATGTTAGATTTGGTCGTAACGACTAACAAATTACAAATTATTGGATATATATGTTGTTTATTTATATTTGTTGGATTTATTTATGGTGAAAATTTGATCTGACAAAATAATTGCGTATTCTGTGTGTAAATTATTTGTTAATAAAACTGATAATTAATGTGTCTTCATTAAGGAGTCGATGATGTTACACGCACACCAAAATACCCTACATATCACTCAACTGAGTCTTCAGGCGATCAACCAGCTCGCGCCGTCGTTTGTCGACCTGCCACACACGGAACACGCCGATGGCCAGTACCGTTTACGCCGCTACTCGGTGGTTCAATTTCAGGACGGAATTGTGCTGGAAACAGGCAAAAACGAATTCATGCAAACCGATCACTTCAACCATTTTCAGGGCAATGTCGTGCGTCAGTTTGAACCCATTTTAAAGTCGACGCTGCAAAGCGATGGCATGCGTGAACTGTGCAAGCTCTTCGTGGAAACCAACCGCCTACCAAACGGTCAGGAAATCGAAATTCATCAGATTCGTATCGCCACCGTGTTCGATGAAACGCAAGTGGCGCCGGAAGGGGTGCATCAGGATGGCTTTGATCACATCGCCATTGTGGGCATTGGCCGCCATAACATTGAGGGCGGTGAAATTCTGCTCTATCAAGATTGCCATGACGACCCGTTTTTCCGTAAAGCGCTGGGGAATGGGGAAGTGGCGATGTTGGCAGACAACCAGTTGTGGCATAACGCCCGTCCGATTCGCTCACTGAGCGGCAATGAACAAGGTTATATGGACTTGTTTGTCCTGACAGCAAAAGGCAATGCTCATGAGCTTCACTCCTGATCAAGCGCGCGCGCAGTTCTCCGCGCTCCATCAACGTGTTCACGATAAGCCGGTGGTGTTCCTCGACGGCCCGGGGGGATCGCAAGTGCCCCAATCAGTGCTGGAGAAAATGACCGCTTACTTGGGCCATTACAACGCCAACCTTGGCGGACACTATTTCTCCAGCCAGATCACCACGGATGTGATGCAGCAGGCGCGTGAACATGCGCAGGCGCTGTTGAATGCTTAGTCTTCCGGCAACATTATCTTCGGCGCGAACATGACCTCGCTGACGTTTTCGCTCAGCCGCGCAATCAGCCGTGATTGGCAGGTGGGCGATGAAGTGATCGTCACTGCGCTCGACCACTATTCCAATGTCTCGAGCTGGCAGCAAGCCGCCGAAGACAAAGGGGCGATGGTGCATCAGGCGCGTATTAATCCGGCCGATTGCACGCTGGATGAAGAGCATCTGATTTCACTCATCAATCCGAACACCAAGCTGGTGGCGCTCACTTACGCCTCCAACACCACGGGGTCGATCGTCAATGTGAAGCGCATCGTCGAAGCGGCGCATCAAGCGGGGGCGATAGTTTACGTGGATGCGGTGCATTACGCGCCACATCATCTGATTGATGTGCAGGAACTCGGGTGTGATTTTCTCGCGTGTTCGGCGTACAAATTCTTTGGCCCGCATGTGGGGATTGCCTACGTTTCATCGCAATGGCTGCATGCGCTCAAGCCTTATAAAGTTGAACCGGCGACCAATATTGGCCCGGGCCGTTTTGAAACCGGCACACAGAGTTTCGAAGGGCTGGCCGGCGTCATTGCGGCCATTGACTATCTCGCGCAGTGGGGTGAGGCGGGGCTGAGCCTGCGGGAGCGGCTGGAACAAAGCTTTGCCCAGTTCAATGAACATGAACAGACGCTGAGCAAACATTTCCTAACCAGACTCGCCGAGTTAAAAGGCGTCACACTTTATGGCCGTGACGATTATCAGAGCGAAAATCGCACGCCGACATTTGCCATTCGGTTGGATGATTTTCATCCCGAATTGGTCGCCAGAGCACTGGGTGAGCAGAACATCTGCGTCTGGAATGGTCATTTCTACGCGTTGGGGTTGGTTCGCCAACTGGATTTGGCTGACAAAGGTGGCGTGGTGCGTATTGGGTGCATGCACTACAACACCACGGAGGAAATAGATGCGCTGTTTGACGCGTTACAGCGTTTGTAATATCGCTCGATTTACCAACAAAAAAAGCCCGCGTGATGCGGGCTTTTTCTATGCGTTGGCGAGTGTATGCCGAGGCGTTCGACGTTTAGTCGGTGCTCACTTCCACTTCGTATGACGTGAACTTGCGAATGTTGATCACGCCGCTGTCGAGGATCAGGTACTGGCCTTTGATCCCTTGCAGTACACCTGTCACTTCCGGGTTTTTATCAAAGTTGTGCGAGGTGATTTTCTTCGGATGCACCTCGACTGGGTAGGCAAGCTGCGTGGTTTGCTCGCTCACTTCGATGACCGCATCGTCACCAAATTGTTGTTTGATCTCGGCAATTTTGTTGGCCAACAATGGTTTAAGCTCGGCCGCGCGTTCTTCCAATGACATCGGTTCGCCGTCGCCTTTGAGCAGTTCGCGCCAGTTGGTTTTGTCGGCGATGTGTTTGGCCAATTCCACTTCAACCAAGCCTGAGATCTGACGTGTCTTCACTTTGTAGATGGGCAAACCTTGAGTCGCGCCTTGGTCAATCCAACGGGTTGGAATTTGCGTGTGGCGGGTGATGCCCACTTTCAGGCTCGATGTGTTGGAGAGGTACACGTAGTGATCCACCATGCAGTGCGTTTGTGCCCAATCGGGTTCACGGCAGGTACCCTGATCAAAGTGGCAGGTTTCCGGCTTCATGATGCACATGTCGCAGCTGGCGAGTTTCTTCATGCACACAAAACAGTGGCCCTGTGAATAGCTCTTCTTGGTTTTCTTGCCGCATGAACAGCAATAGATATTGCCTGTATGTTTCAGCGTGATGGTGTGACCCATCAGTGGGTTGAGATCGATTTCGTCCTCACCGACTGGCAGTCGGTAAGCGACGGTTCCTTCCAAATTGGCGCGCATTTTATCCAGCACGCCTGTTGCGATGATCGACATGACATTACTCTATGGTTTTATTGTTTGGTGTGAGTTTAACAGAAAAGAAAAGCAGAAAGGGCGCCAAGCCGACCACATGGCGCTGTTTGTTGGTTATTCGTTCGTTGGTGTTGCAGCGGATTCATTGGGCGTCAGCGCATCGGAGTCGCTCACGCTGGCATCGGCAATCTCGGTTGATGAAGCCTTGTCGAAGATAATGGGTTCTTTCGGGCCAAGGAATTTCGGCTGAGTATCAAAGATATAGAGATCGAAAAACGCTTTGGTGCGTGCAAACACTTCGCGCAGGCGGACTTGAAAACCGGAATGGTTGGTCGGCCCTGGAACCGCGAGGCACGTGGCGTTGATGTCGTGATGATTGGCGATAAACAGCGCGCGCTCACAGTGGAAGCGTTGGGTGATGATCAGAAAATTATCGGTATCGAAAATCCGCTTGGCACGCACGATCGAATCGAGGGTGCGAAACCCTGCATAATCAAGATAGATCTGTTCGTTGGGAACGCCCGCTTTGAGCAAATCACGCTTCATCGTCCACGGTTCATTGTAAGAACGATGGGCGTTGTCTCCGCTGAGCAGAAAGCCATTGACCTTGCCTTGCTCAAATAGATCAATCGCGGCGTTGATGCGGTGAATGTAGTAATCATTCAGCGTGCGGCCAAGGTACTTACTGGTGCCCAGCACCACTGCAACTTGAAACTTTGGCACGTTGTAAATGTTGCTGATGATGTGATCTTGGGTTTGCCAGCTCACCCAACGATCAATGCCGTAAATGCCTGCGATGCAGGCAAGCAGCGTCAGTGACATTCGACGCAGCCAAAGCCCCAGCTTCAGACGTCGAAGCCGGGATTTCAGACGAGTGAACATCACTCTGAGATTTAGATTTGACGGTTTCTTTGCGCCCATAGGCCAATCACAATAAAGCTGATAAAAACAATACTAAACATCATGCCTTGCTCTAAATGGGAGAGTGTCCGAGTGAGGTAAGGGCTTGCTTTAATTATGATTAATCCGTAACCAAACGCATTGACCAAGATAAAGGCGATGGTGCGCAAAAGAAAATGTTGATCGCGCATTAAGCGACGCAGCAGCGCATTGATCTCTCCACCCAGCATCACCAGCAAACAGGCGATCAATGCAGTGGAAATTTCGCTGAGGTAAGGGGCGATGTAATGTCCCGCTGGGGCAAAAAAGCTCATCATATCCGTGATCTATCAGTAGAACGCCAACAAACGGCGTGAACGTGTCAGTGGCAAAAATAATAAGTGATATTGCGGTGAACTATCAAGCTCTTAACCGAAGACGAGGCAGAATGTTTTAAGGCGGTTCAGCCTTAACGTACGCTCATTGGGGGATGGTGACTGCTCAAAGGCGTTGAGGTTCCGGGCAGCGATGGCTTGTCTGCCCGCCATTGTGTCCGCATATGTGCCTATTTTCACGTGACAGGGTGAGGTGTTTTTATGAGCGCGGCGAGGCCCATCACTCAGCGTCCATCACTCGGCATGGCAGTGAGCATGGTGGTTATTTCACCACTCTTCTGGATGTGTCAGGCGTGTTTTTTCGCTAAAGGTCTGCGCTCGAATATCTTGCGGGTTGTAAATGGCGCAAGATTCCATCGACAAGCAGCCGCAGCCAATACAGCCGCCGAGATCGCTTTGCAGTGCTTTGAGCTGCGCAATGCGATGCTCCAGCATGGCGTTCCAGTTGGATGCCATCTGCTCCCATTCTTGTCGGCTAGGCGCTTGATGCTTGGGTAAATCCGCCAACGATTCGGCCACCTCGTCTAAGGTGAGTCCGACCATTTGCGCGGCTTTGATCACCGCAATCCGACGTAGCACATTGCGATGGTAACGACGCTGATTACCAGCATTACGCCAACTATGAATTAATCCTTTCTGCTCGTAAAAGTGTAGGGTGGATACCTTCACTCCTGCGCGTTGGGCCACTTCACCAACGGTCATTTCCATCGTCCGGACTCCTGCTCAGCGACGCTTTTCTGATGAATGATAAAAAAGCGCTTTACCTAAAGTTAACTTGAGGTATTACCGTAACATCAAGTTGGCTTGATATGGAATACTAATATGGAATGGAATAATAAAACTCGCACGCGCGCCTATCTGACCGGGCGCTTCTTTGACGGCATCTCTTCCGGGCTGTTTATGATGGCTCTGCCGTGGGCCATGCTGTCGACACCCAATATGGGCGCTTTTGTGGCGATGGTGGCGCTGGCATGTACCGCCGCGTCTTTTTTGCTGACGCCGTTTTTCTCGACCTTGATCGACCGATTTTCGCGCAAACGCTTACTGGTCTTGGTGCAATGGCTTCAGGCCAGTACCGCAGGGGTGGTGGCTTTGGTCTATTGGGCTGGGTATGAGTCGAATGGGCTGCTGGCAGTGGCGCAATTGCTGTTCTGGACGTCCAGTAACTTGGCTTGGGCGACCAACAACGCCTTTACGCAGGAGAATTTTCATCAGCACGAATATGCGGCGATATCCGGCAAGCAGGAAGTGATCATGCAGGGCACCACGCTGGGTTCTGGCGCGCTCGGTGTGGTGTTGCTGGAAATGTGGGGCATGTTTGAATTCGCCAGCTTTGCGGCCATCGCCTCGGCGATCGCGTGTGTCAGTTATCTGATGACGCCGTACCGCCGCCAGTTGCGCCACGCAACGTCGGTTTCGTTTATTGACCAGATGAAAGAGAGTCGGGAGATATTGACATTAAGACCCCAGTTTTATGCATTTTTAATGCTCTCGGCGCTGAGCTATCCCATCCTGACGTTTTTGACCAAGCTGGTGCCGATTTGGTTTTCCGAAACGGGGGTGTCGGGTGATTGGTTTGCCGGTTACAACATCGCTTTTGGCATGGGGTCATTGGTCACAGGGCTGCTCGTGAGCCGCCTGTTGGGGCTGAGTTCTCATCCCAATATGATGATCGGGGCCATGGGGCTTGCGGCCATCATGCTGGTGGGCATGAGTGTTGCGCCGACGCCACTCTGGTTACTGGTGTTTACCTTCTTCTTTGGCACATTTAACGCCTTGAATCGTATTGCTCGAACCAACTGGATGCATCACAGCATTCCTATCCACCAACGTGGTCGCGCAGATGGTGGGCTGCAAATGTTCGCAACTTTGGTGCAGAGTCTCAGCTATGTGTCGATTGCGTTGCTGAGTCACTATGGCCTGACTCAGTGGGGATTCTTCTTCGCCGCGGCGGTCATGGTGTTGGCAGTCTTGACCATGATGCGTTTAAACAAAACTCCAGATCTGGCGGTCACCGCAGCGTAATATCTTGTTCGCTAAAGAGAAGGCGAATTTGTTCTGTCACTGAGCGAGAAAAGGTGGTTAAGATGGTTGCCTCGTTGTCTTGTGGTTAAGACGGCCTAATGAAGCACCACTAAGGAGATCACCTTGAAGTTCGAGTTGGATAAGTTCAACGGCATCATTATCGGCCGGGAAGATGTGCCGACTGATGTTGATACATTTCACGCACAACTGGCAGACATTGTGGCGTTTGCCCACGCTGAAGCAAAGAACATCATTTGGCTGACGCTGCCGATTGGTTTATCACACTTGGTGCCGATTGCCACCGAACTCGGGTTTGTGTTTCACAATTGCCTTGAGGACGAAATCACTCTGATTCACAAAGCGCCGTCGACCACGTTTATTCCGTTTATCCCCACGCATACGTTGGGAGCTGGCGCGATAGTCAAAAACAGTCTCGGACAACTGTTGGTGATCAAAGAACATGGCATGAAAGGCTACAAATTGCCGGGCGGCCATATCGAGTTGGGAGAGAAGATCGAAACGGCCATCATTCGCGAGGTATTGGAAGAAACGGGCGTTGAAACTGAATTTGATTCCATTCTGGGGTTCACCACGCGTCATCCGTTTCAGTTCGGCAAGACCAACATGTACTTGGTGTGTAAGCTCACGGCGCTGTCGGATGCGATCAATATTCACGATACCGACGAAATTGCCGAGGCGAAGTGGCTTGATGTGCCTTCGTTTTTAAGTGATGACAACAATGCCTATTTTAATCGCCAAATGGTGGACGCGTTGCATGACGCTGATGGTTTAAAAGCGTTTGAGCCCGAGAACAACACCGGACCATACCGAAAACATGAAACGTTTTTCGCTAAGGTAAGCCGCGATTGATTCGGTTGGGGGATTGTCTTGCGATGACGGGCGCGCAGTGCGGTAAACAGTCATCATTATTCGACATGAAAATGCGTTTTCAGCGCGTGGTTACCCTTGGCGGTGATGGTGACTTCGCGATAACCGACCACACGTTCAATCCAACGCTGCTGCTCAAAAAAGTGGAGCAGCGCCGCGCCTGCCTGTCCGCCTAGATGGAATTGACGTTCACTCCAGTCCAGACACGGACAACACGCTTTGCGCTTGGTTTTGGCATCGATGTCGATACCCAACTGCAAAAACTTCTCTTTCCCTTGTGGTGTCAGGCCAGAACCATCTTGCGTCAGCCAATCGTGTGCAATGAGTGAGTCGTAGAGCTTGACCGCCATTTCTCCGGCCAAATGGTCGTAGCAGGTGCGGGCCTTGCGCAAGTTTTTTGGCACCGTGGCGCGAACCGTGTGATTGGCCTGATACGTAATGCCCATCATCTGTTCAAGCAGCGCTGCGATGTGGGTACTGTAAAGACGAAAGTAGCGATGGCGTCCTTGTGATAAACACGTCACCAGCTTGGCGTTCAGCAAACGTGAAAGATGAGCGCTGGTGGTGGACGCGGAAACATCGGCCACCGCACTCAGTTCCGTGGCCGTCCAAGCGCGCCCATCCATCAGCGCACAGAGAATTTTCATGCGCGAAGCATCAGACAGAGCAACCGCCAAGGCTGCCATATCCACTTCCTGATTGAAATCTGCACTCTGCTCGGCAGACGAATGGTGTGTGCTCACGTTTAAATTGCCCAGTTTCGCGTCGCGTCTTTCGCCAATGTATCGTTATCGGTCACCAGTATCAATTGGTTAGCGTGATCACTGTATTGGACGAGAATGTTGATGCCTTCAGCCGCCAGCGCTTGGGCAATGGCGCCGAGTTCGCCCGGCTGCTCTTGTTTCAGTTTGCGGATCAATGGTCGGGTGACACTTTGGACGTCAAAGCCATGTTCAATCAATACAGCTTGAGCTTTCTCGCCGTCCTCAACCAGAAAGTGGGCGTGCGCACAGTCACCGACCGTAAATACGCCGCCTCCTTCCAGTCCGACACCATTAGCGCCTAACACTTGGCCAAAACGGGCGAGTTCGCCGGGCGTGTGAACGAAAATAACGTGAATGTTTTGCATCTGCTTTTCCTTTGCTTGTTCTTTACTTAGTGGGAACGGTATTCGCGAACCGAGGTGAGTACATTGATTGTGTAGGAAGAGAAAAGGTCACGTTTCCCTTCATCCTGTGCCATCTGGTGGTGGACGTTGTGCTTCCAGTGCTGAATGGCCGCTTCGTTTTCCCACCACGACAAGGAGATAAATTTGTCGGGGTCCGTGGTACTTTGAAAACGCTCAATGGAAATAAAGCCTTCAATCTCACTGAGCAGCGGTTTGAGGGTGGCTGCCAGCTCGAAGTAACGCTCTTTTTTGTCTGACGCTGCGTGAGCTTCAAATAGAACCGCGATCATGATGTTTCCTTTTGGCATGTGGCTCATGGATGAAGCCCATCATAATCGGTTGAAAAACGGATACTTCGCTGCGCAGCGAAATGTGAAGGAAGGATCGTTGAATACGCAGTGTGAGTGGCGGCGCGCACAGTTGGCTTGAGCGTCGTGCGCGGCAGGGTTATTGGGCAAGGTGCTGTTGAAGCTGCTGTTTTAGCGCGTTGTACAGTTGCTGTTGTACCCCATCCAGTTGATTCTGGCTGCGATCCAGGCAAACGGTCAGGCTGCCTAAAGCGGGCAGGTCGGTTAATTTTGTCACACAATCTGGCTGGCCAAATGCCGAGCGCACAGTGACGCCCAAGCCCGCTTCCACCGCTTTCCACAGGCTACTCAAGCTGCGACCGATAAAGTTAATTTTCCACGGAATACCCGCAGCATCTAACGCTTCGGTGGCTTGCTGGCGAATCGCACAAGCGCCATCCAACATCACCAAAGGGAGAGGCTGCGTAGCTTGAATGGTGTCGCTTAAGTGCGCGTTGGCAGGGCCAAACCAGTGCAAGGGAAGTTCTGCCAAACGTTCACTATAGGGAGCGGCTTTCGGGCCTTCCCACCCCAAGGAAAAATCAATGTCGTCAGATTGAATTCCCTCAAGCAGTTCTTTATGGCGGCCGACCACCGATTGCAACTGCACTTGCGGGTGAGCGCGCGAAAAAGAACCGAGCACTTGGGGCAGCAGTGCTTCACTAAAATCTTCCTGCATGCCGAAACTCACTTTGCCTTCCAGCGCATTGCCTTGTAGCCGTTGCAAGGCTTCATCATTAAGCTGCAACAGTCGTCGGGCATAAGACAGGACCATTTCACCTGCCTCGGTTGGTTGCAGATGGCGGCCAGATTTGGTCACCAACGCCGTATTGCATTGCTGCTCCAGCTTTTTCAATTGGGCACTGGCGGCCGAAGGGGAGCGATTGAGTCGCTCGGCGGCCAGCGCGAAACTGCCGAGCTCAATGCCCAATACAAAACATCGCAATGCATCCAAATCCAGTGTTCGCATCGTTCATCGTCCTGAAAATCAAAATAGTTACTTTCAATAGTTTTGATTTTTTGTATGAAAAGATCAACTTATGCTGGCTCTAAAAACGACATGGAGAAGACATACAATGATCGCGATGCAATACAAAATGGTTCTGCCCGCCGACTACCCAATGGAGCGCATTGAAAACCGAATCCGCGAGAAAGGGCATCTGTTGGATGGTTATCCCGGTTTGCTGTTTAAGGCGTATCTCTATTCGCGCATAGATGCCACGACGTACCACAACGACGTGAACAGTTACGCGCCGTTTTACGTTTGGCGCGATCACGGCTCAATGCGCGCGTTCTTAAACAGTGATGGATTTAACGGCTTGTGTGAGCAATTTGGTCGCCCGGCGGTGCAGGTCTGGTTTGTTGATGAGGTTCCAAACGCTCCAGATGAAAACGTGGTGTTTGCCTGTATCGAACACACAGCGCTGCAGGACGCTGATGTTCGCGGCGTCAACGTGACGACCTGGCAAACGCTGGGTGTCACGTGGCTCAGCCAGATTGATCACCGTAGCCCGATACAAGGTGATCTTTACGCCGTGGGGTATGTGGCGCGCGGCTGTTAAGGATGTGTACGGATTGCACGCACCATATCATCCGCACGGAACGCGGGCGTATTTTTCGTCGCGCATAAAAAAGCCCCTGTACAGGGGCTTAATCTATTCAATTGCTTAGAACGATGTACGTTTGTAGCGGCGGTATACCGGTTGCCAGAAGTGTTGATCAATGGCAACGTCCAGCGCTTCATCGGTAATTTCCAGCGCGACGCCTTGCTCAATCGCTTTTTTCGCAACGGCATACGCAATTTTCTTTGATACTGAGTGGATCGATTCCAATGGCGGCAGCAGTGGGCCGTGGCCGTTGATCGCCAGTGGAGAACACTCGGCCAAGGCGCGGCTTGATTCCATCAGCATGTCGTCAGTCACGCGTTTTGCGCCAACGGCCAGAACGCCCAAGCCAATGCCCGGGAAGATGTAGCTGTTGTTGCACTGTGCGATTGGGTAGGTTTTACCTTCGTTGATCACTGGATCGAACGGGCTGCCAGTTGCGACTAGCGCTTCACCGTTGGTCCAACGAATGATGTCGCTTGGCGTTGCTTCCACGCGGCTGGTTGGGTTCGACAGTGGGAATATAATCGGACGAGGGCAGTGCTGGTGCATCTCTTTGATGACGTCTTCACTGAATAGGCCCGGAGCGCCAGAAACACCGATCAACACGGTTGGTTTCGCTTGGCGAACGACATCGTGCAGCGAGTAACCGTTGCCTTCGGTAGTCCATTTCTTGGTGTTGGTTTTCTTCTGCACCAGACGTTGTTGGAAGTCGAGCAGGTTCGGCATGCCTTCTTCCAGCAGACCCCAGCGATCCACCATGTACACTTGTGAACGGGCTTTCTCGTCTGAAATGCCTTCTGAAACCATTTGCGCGATGATCGCTTCTGCGATCCCACAACCTGCAGAACCTGCGCCCAGGAAGGTGATGCGCTGTTCAGACAGTTTGCTGCCTGCAGCTTTACACGCGGCCAGTAGCGAACCCACGGTCACTGCAGCAGTGCCTTGAATGTCATCGTTGAAGCAGCAGATGCGGTTTTTGTAGCGCTCAAGCAGCGGCATCGCGTTTTTCTGTGCGAAGTCTTCGAACTGTACCAGCGCTTCAGGCCAGCGGCGTTGAATGGCTTGAATCACTTCTTCGACGAATGCATCGTATTCTGCGCCAGTGATGCGCGGATGACGCCAGCCCATGTACATTGGGTCAGCCAGACGTTGTGGGTTGTTGGTACCGACATCGAGCACGATAGGCAGAGTGTAAGCTGGGCTGATACCGCCACATGCGGTGTACAGAGACAACTTACCGATTGGAATGCCCATGCCGCCGATGCCTTGGTCACCCAGACCAAGAATACGTTCGCCATCTGTCACCACGATCACTTTCACGTTGTGGTTGGCGGCGTTGTTCAGCAGATCGTCAATGCGATCGCGGTTGGCGTAAGAGATGAACAGACCGCGACCACGGCGGTAGATGTTCGAGAAGTTTTCACACGCGGCACCAACCGTTGGCGTGTAGATGATTGGCATCATCTCAGAAATATGGTTTTGCACCAGACGGTAGAACAGCGTCTCGTTGGTGTCTTGCATGTTGCGCAGGTAAATGTGCTTGTCCATATCGCTTTCGAAGCTGCGATATTGCTGGTAGGCACGAACTACTTGTTCCTGTATTGTTTCCGTGGCTTCAGGTAATAAACCTTCCAGGTTGAATGATGCACGCTCTTCAGCGGAGAATGCACTGCCTTTGTTAAGAAGAGGGGTACTGAGTAGAGCTGGACCAGCGTAAGGAATATAAAGCGGACGTTTGTCGTTATTCATTTTCGGCCTTTGTAGGGTGGAAGGGAAACCTAAAAATGATAACGGCTTATCAGCTAGGTTGTAAATAGAGAACCCTTAACCTTCAGGAGATTATTCTGCCTAAAGTCAGTAACATTTCCTAAACTTAGCTGTTTTTTGTCAAATCAATACCATTTTGATTTACTATTTATCGAATTTATCTTTAGAGTTTTCTTTTAAAAAATATGCAGTTACTTCCAATTCAGCCCCTCAAAGATACATTTTTAAAGGCTTTGCAACATGATCACGTGATTGTGGAAGCCGAAACCGGTTCCGGGAAGTCAACTTGCCTGCCGTGCTGGGCGGCAGAGCAAGGGCGAGTGCTGGTCATCGAACCGCGCCGAATTGCTTGCACGTCGCTGGCTGAATTTCTTGCGCAGCAGCGTCAAGAAGCGGTGGGCCAACACATTGGGTACGCCATCAAATTGGAAAACCGTTCTTCGGAACAATCACAGGTGGTGTTTGTGACCCCCGGGGTGGCGCTGCGTTGGTTTGCCGAAGATGGACTCAAATCATTCGATGTCATCATGGTGGATGAATTTCACGAACGCCGCTGGGACACTGATTTGCTGGTGGCACTGCTCAAAGCGCGCCAGCGTCATCGCTTAGTCGTGACCTCTGCGACGCTGGAAGGTGAGCGTTTGGCGACCTATTTACAGGCCAAGCGCCTGCAAGCGAGCGGGCGTATGTACGACGTGAAGGTGGAATACCGCGCGTCAGATAGTCGCCAGTTGCCCGATGGACGTTCGCTTGCCGAACGTGTTAAAGCCGAAGTGCAGCAGGCGATGCTCGCCACGAAGGACGATATATTGATCTTTCTGCCGGGGCGAAAAGAGATTCAGCAATGTCAGCAACTGCTCAATGGGATCGACGCTTTGTTGGTGGTGCCGCTGCACGCTTCTGTCAGCGAAGGTGAGCGCACACTTGCACTCAACCCGCAGGCGCAACAAAAAGTGGTGCTGGCGACCAATGTCGCGGAAACCTCACTCACCATTCCCAACATCGCTTGGGTGATCGACAGCGGTTTAGAGCGTCGCAACGAACAGCGCAATGGCCGCACCGCCCTCATTCTCAAACATATTTCCAAAGCGAGCGCCAAGCAGCGCGCTGGCCGTGCTGGTCGCGTGATGAATGGCGTGGCGGTGCGTTTGTATGGTCAACATGCCGCGTTGGATGCCGTGACGCCGCCACAATTGCAGCGTGAAGATTTGGTCGAACCGATGTTAGCGGCGGGCAGTTGTGGTTCGCCATTGCACGCCTTGACCTTCCTTGAAACGTTGCCCGAGAAAACGCTGGCGCAAGCCGCGGAGATGCTCCAAGGCATTGGCGCGTTGGATGAGCAGCTTAACCTGACAGAGCACGGTCGCCGCATTGCACCGCTGCCGGTTGATGCGCTCTACGCCGATTTGGTGGCGCGCATCACGCCCAAGGCACTCAAAGAGGCAATGATCGATCTCACGGCGGCGCTCGCGGTGCCTGCGAGCCTTTATTCGCTCTCGTCGAATGCAGAGCGACTGGAACAATTGCAGCAGGAAGAGCCGCTGGGGTGCGACGCGCAATTGCTGATTCAGTTGGTGCGTGGACAAACCTTTTCTGGCGTCACGGTCGATGACGAAGCGCTGCGGGAAGCGCGCGGGTTATCCGAGCAGATGCGCGATATTTATGAACTGCCGGAATTGGAAGTGGCTTCGCGTTATCAACATGCGGCTTTGGCTGAAGCGATTGCGCGTTTGCATCCTGAGCTGCTGTTTGTACGCCGTGAGCGACGCAGAGAAGCGCTTGGCAATGGGCGTATGGAAGTGTTAACCGGGCGCCATAGCCGCTTCCCAGAACGAACAGAAGCCGCGTTGGTGCTGGATCAACACAGCTTGCCCGGTCGAGGCGTCAAACAAACCCTGACCCTCGCCACCGTAATGATGCCAGTGCCACTGTCGCTGATTGAAACGCTGGCGCTGGGGGAATGGCAACAAGGCGAAACCGTGCAGTACGACGGCGCGCTCAGTACCGTGCTCACGCTGCATTATGCTGGCCGTGTGGTGGCAAGCAACACCGTACAAGCCAGCGGCGCGTTGGCGCTGAAACCGCTGGTGGACGCTGTGAAAACCAATGCCTGTTTACCGGGCTTTGCCGAGCAACGCCAGCGTGAAATTGCTTGGTGGAAGTTGTACGTGGCGTTGGGGCTGGATGCCAAAACGCAGCAACACGATGACCTCACATTCGACCGCTGGTTTGAGCAGCAGTTGCAGGCATTGGGCGTCGAATCGTTGGATGACCTGGCGATGTTCGAGGCCAGCGATTTGCCGTTCGATGGCATTCCGTACTGGGAACTTGACGACTTTGCTGAGGCGTATCCGTTTGAGCTGGCATTGGGCGATTTGCAACTGACGGTCGAGTACCACATCAAACGCAAGCTGGTTCAGGTGGTGTACAAAAGCGGGTTACGCAAAACACTGCCGAAACGTTGGGAATTGCCGCGCTGGAGTGGTTACAAAATCCAGTTCAAAAAGGCGAGTCGAATCGTGGATATTCTGTAAATCGTGAATAAACGACGAATAGTTTTGTTTAAGGCGCGAAATATTAATTCGCCACACACAATATTTTTTGTCTTTGATCAATATTTGTTACCAGTTTGATTTTTATATACCCCATTGGTTGGAATGTGGGGCATAAAAGAATCTTTTTATATATCGTATTGCTATATAAGAATTCCTGCATAATATGGGTATCAAACGAGACCACTGATGTCGGAGGACACATGGAAAAAACCGAACGAATCTCTGTCGTGTTTGATTACACCAGCTTCTTAGGCACCTCTTGTACAAAAAAATGGACTTTTTCAGATGCGCTCGTTTCATTTGCCCCTGTTTTCGGAACGGTGTGGCATGACACAGTGAAAGATGGCAAAAGTCATGAAGAGAGGCTGTGGGACATGGCGTTGCAGCGACTGTCCAGCCGCAGAAGTGATGAGTCCAATCTGGTGACGCTGGTGAAACTGGCCAAGCTAGAAGGGATTGAAGAACTGAAATTGGTGATGCCGTATTCGTTGGATCCGGAGCAAATCGCCGCCATTCAAACGCGTGGTGACGCGCAAATCAAGGTGTGTGCACCGGAAGAATTTATTATCACGTTGTAATCGCATCAGGACGCTCAAGGCGTCCTTTTTTTTCGCAGATTTTCCCGTGTGTTGGCGGTATACTTTGAAAATCGTACCCATGAGTACAGTTTGAGAGTGACCTTGATGCGACCTTCCACGGTTCAAAAACAGACCAATTTACTGCAAGCCGCGACGGCGTTGCTGATCGAACAGGGGTATACCAACACCACGTTGGATCAGATCGTGTTGCAATGCGGCGGCTCAAAGCAGACGCTCTATCGTTATTTTGGCAACAAAGAGGGGATGTTTAAGGCCGTGCTGGCGTATCACCTCGAATCGCTGGAGGCATTGTTTGATTTCTCTGCAGCGTCGCAGACCTCGTTAAGGGCTGGCTTATTGGCTTTTGGTGAGCAGTACGTTCAACGCCTCTGTTCTAATCCACTGCTCGGGCTGTTTCGCATTGTGGTTGGCGATTTTCATCATCACCCAGACATTCCGGCATTCTTTCTCAGCCATGGCCCCGTCGCCAAGCATCAACAACTGGCCGATTATTTGCGTCAAACCTATCCTAAAGCGGATGTGTTTTCCGATGCCGAGCAAGCGGCGCAGGACCTGTTATCGCTGCTGCGCGAGCGTTATTTCTATCAAGCGTTGTTGGGATGCCCAGTACCTGACACAGCGCACCTGCGCCAACATGTTCACCGTGTGGTGGACCAGTTTCTTCAAGGTTATGACCTGGCGCCAATCAGCCACGAATCAGGAGTGACTTCATGCTAAAACTAGAGGCATTGACGCTGTTTCAACATGTGGTGCAATTGGGGGGCATCACGCAAGCCGCCGATTTTCTCTCGCTGCCCAAATCCAGTGTCAGCCGTAAAATCAAAGAACTGGAAGATCATTACAACGTTAAGTTGATCAATCGCAGTGCTCGCCATTTTACCCTGACTGAAGCGGGGGAAATCTTTCATGCTCACAGCCGTGATGTGTTGACGCACGTCGATGTGTTGGAGCAGGAAATGGCTGCGTACGGGCAGGAAATGAGTGGGAAAATTCGCCTGTTGTGCGTCTCACCGATGATCAAATGTTTGGGGGAATTGCTGCGAGAATTTTGCAAAGCATATCCTCATATTCAGTTGGAACTGCACGCTCAGGAAGTGGTGGAGCGCACCATTCCTAAACGGCGCTTTGATTTGCTGGTGCAGCTCGGGCAGCCGGTGATCAGTAATTTGGTGGCGCAGCAAATTGGCGCGATGTACGCCGACTACTACGCCAGCCCGGCTTATTTGGCTGAATTTGGCACGCCCAAATTGCCGGAAGATCTGCTGCAACATCGTTTGATCTTCCGTGAAATGTCGCAAGACGAGCATAAGTTCTGGTGGTTTGAATCGCCGACGCGCAAGCTCGACCTTGGGCGAGCCAACATGACGATTGTTGATTCGCCGGAGATGACATTCACGCTCGCCACCCAAGGTTTTGGCATTGCGCTATTGCCGGACATTCAATTGGCGCAAGCGATTAAAGAAAAGCAGTTGGTGCCGCTGTTTAACCAGCAACACCGCCGCCGTGTGCCCATCAATTTGGTCTATCACGATCGTCAACACATTCCGCGTCGCGTGCGGTTATTGATTGATTACCTCAGTCAGCACTTTGCGCGTGAGGCAGAAAAGCACTTGCTGTTCTGATCCTTCGACCAGCCGCAAAAGCGAGCGGAGCCAGAGCGGATTAGTTGTGTGACGCGTTGGCATTCGCCCGTTTTTTGACCATCTTCTTCCCAACCAAAATGATTGGTGCCATGAACGCGATGGCGATGACAAACCAGAGAAAGGTATTGCCCAGCGCCGAGACAATCACTTGTTGGCTGACGGTTTGTTGCATCAACGTGGCGTTGAGGGTTCCTGATGGCAAATGGCCTTGAGCCAGCAGTAACTGCTGTGTCGATTGCGTGTAGAATGCCGCCGGATCCGCACCGAGCTCGCGCGTCAGATCGGTCATCGATTCAGTGCGCGTGACTTGCAACAAACGGGTAAACAGCGCCGAACCGAGCACGCCGCCCAGCGTGCGACACACATAAAATATGCTGATGCCTTCCGGGCGCTGATCGTGACGAAAATGAGCCAACATGGCGATGGTGACCGACACATTGAGTAAGCCAACCCCCAAGCCGCGCAGGCAAATTGGCAGCAAGACATCATCCGGCCCCACATACGCAGGTAAGCGACTGAACATCACCACTGAAATGACCAGCATCACGACCCCGATGGGGGTAATGATGTCACTGGGAAAGCGATCTTGATTGCTGGCCGCTACGCTGATGATCATCCCCACCACCATGGCAAGCAATGCTGGTAGCTGAACGAACCCTGCTGTTTCATGGCTATAGTTGAGTACACTGGTGAGAAACAGCGTCATCAGCGCGCCGCTGGCGGTCACGCCGAATCCCGCGAGAAAGCCGTTGTACATAAAGACATTGTTGTGCAGGTTGGTCAGCAACGTGCGGCTGCTGGTCGGGCCGTTTTTCTGGCTGGCTTGCATACATCCCATCGCGAGCAGCGCAACCACTACCACCCCCAGCATGGCATAGTCAAACCGAGGATCATCAAACCAGTTGTAGTAGCTGCCACGCATCATCAAATAGACCAATCCGACTAAGGCGATGGCGCTCAGGACGTAAGCCAGAACGTGCGACTTTTGCGTGCGCGCAAAGGGCTGGCACAGCGTCAAGTGATAGCTGATTGCGGCTGCAAACAGCCACGAACCGGCCAGTGGATAAGTGAGCCATTGCCATTCCACGTGGGTGACGAGCCATGTCAAAAACCACGGGTAGCCGCCCATCGGCAGCAGTGTGGAACAGATGAGCACCAGCGCAGCAAACAACGTCATCGCTCGATAGCTGCATTGATCCAAAATCAGCAGGTTGATACTCAACGTGATGAGGCTGACACACACGCCGACGACCACCCACGCTGCGCCATGCAACTCCGGGGATTGGTGCGCGCAAGCGAACACCACCTGGCACAATGCGGCCATGATTAAGCTGACGCGCAGCGTGCGCATGACGCTGACAGAGCGCACAATAAAAGGGGCCGCTAACAGCGCAATTAACTGCGCGGCCGAAAAGGCAATGTTGAGGTAACTCAGTTCATCACTCGACACGCCGTTGCTGGCAGCCATTTCAGCGGCCAACGCTTTAAACAGTGCTGATGTGATGCCAACCGGTAACATCGCCGCGAGAATCAGCGCGGCTAACCAAGCTTTACGTTGCATTGCAGCTCTCCTTTAAGGCTGGAGCGCGATACTGACCACGGCGGATAGACCCGGATAGACGCGGCCTTTGAGCGAATCGGGCAGGGTCAGGGTGATTTTTACCGGCACGCGCTGGACCACTTTGACAAAGTTACCGGTGGCGTTTTGCGGCGGAATCATACTGAACTGCGCGCCAGTCGCGGGCGTGATTGAATCAATCAAGCCAGCAATCACGGTATCTGGATACATATCCAATCGCACATCCACCGCTTGGCCAGCGATCAAATGGCTGAGCTGGGTTTCTTTGAAATTGGCATTCAGCCACACGGTTTCGGGGATGAGCGTGATCGTGCCCATGCCGGGCTGGACAAATTTCCCTTCTTGCACCTGACGATTGGCGATAAAGCCATCTACCGGTGCTTTGACCAGGGTGCGTTGTAACGCAATGGTATTCAGCGCCAATTTGGACTGCGCTTGTTTGAGCTGGGCATTCAGTTGTTCGCGTTCAGCCGTCAGCGTATTGAGCTGTTGATGGGCGGCATCTAATGCTAAACGTGCATTTTTCAGGCTGGCCTTGGCGTTGATCGCTTGGGTGTTCTGATGATCGAATGCGGTTTGGCTCACTGAAGCTGACTTCAGCAGCTGTTGAAAACGCTGGCGTTCGGATTGCTGAAATTGCGCATTGGCGCTCGCGCCTTCGATTGCCGTTTTCGCCTGTTCAATGCTGACCTGCTGCAACTGCATGCGTGAAGCGTTATTGGCCAATGCTGATTGCGCTACCGCAATGGCCGCCTGAGAGATGTTGACGTTCGCTTGATAGTCCTGATCATCAATTTGGAACAGCGGATCGCCCGCTTTGACCCACTGGTTGTCGCGCACAAACAGGTGGGTGACACGGCCGCTGACTTCGGGGGAGACCAGTGTCACGTCGGCTTTGACATACGCGTTGTCGGTGGTGACCCATTGTTGTTGCTGCCAGTATTTCCAGCCGCCAAGCGCTAAGGTGCCCAGCGCTGCCAATGCAATGATTGATTTCTTCATCGTGTCACTCGTTTAAAAAGGGAGAAAAGATGGAGAAACTGTACTGGTGAGTACGCTTTGTGGCGAGAAAAATAACTGGAACGCTACTGCCCAAAAAATGGAACGCACGCTTGATTGGGTATATTCAGGGTGTGAAAACAAAAAAGCGAAGCCGAAGCCTCGCTTTTGGGTGACCGATGGGATCAGATAAACAGGAAGAACAGGGTGGTTGCGACAATACCAATCAGCGCATATGGGAACTGCGTGATGGCGTGTTGCATTGATGTACAGCCACTGCCTTGTGCCGACAGCACGGTTGAATCACTAAAGAAACATGAGTGGCTGCCTGCTGCCGATGCCGAGAGCAATGCACCGATGGTCAGGGCCACAGGCACGCCCATTTGCTCGCCCAATGGGAACACGATGGGCATTGCAACCGCAAACAGACCCCAAGACGATGCGGTGGCAAACACCAGGCCAGTCATCACCAAGAAGATGATCGCTGGGAATAGCGAAGGCGACATCCAAGGCGTTACGGTTTCAATCACGTAAGAAGTCAGGCCCAGTTGATCGTTGACGTTTTTCAGCATGAAACCGCCGATCACCGTGGCCAGCGGCAGCATCATGATCTTGATGCCATCGTAAATCGCTTCGAACATTGAGTTCACTGGCATCAGGCGTTGTACGCCGTACAGGAAGATGGTGAAAATAATCGCCACAAATACCCCAGCCAGCAGATCGATGTCGAAGTACCAGCTTGCGCCAACCAACACGACCATCGGCAGCGCGAAGTTCATCACGCCCATGGTTGAGTTTGGATGCGCCGTGACATCTTCACCAATCGAAATATCCACGCCACCGTCCGGCTGAACTTGACCCGCTTGTGCGCGCTGCTCGGCAATTTTCATTTGGCCAAGGTCTGGAATTTTGTTCATCGCCACCAAGAACACCACCAGCAGCGTTACCCAGCCGTAGGCCATGTAAGGAATCGCTTCGATGTACGCTTGAACGCCTTTTCCGGTCTCTGCCACATTATTGGCCTCGAGCAACGAACCGAAGAAAATCGCCCAGGTCGAGATAGGGATCAGAATACACACCGGCGCTGCGGTTGAATCAACCAAATAGGCTAACTTTTCGCGGGAAATCTGGTAGCTGTCGGTGATGCGCTTCATGGACGATGAAATCGCGATTGCATTGAGATAATCGTCGATGAAGACCAAAATACCCAGCACGAAAGTGAGCAGCATGGACTGACGCTTGCTTTTTACTTTCGTCACCAATACTTCACTGAAACTGAGAATGCTGCCGCCTTTCTCCAGAATCGTGATCAGGCCGCCCATCAGGCCACACACCAAAATCAGCCATGCGATGGTTTCATCCATCATCACCGACATCGACATGTCGACCACGCCACCAACCACTTCAGTCGGGTTAAGCATGATCAAGCCGACAATCGCACCACTGAATAGCGCTTCCACCGTGCGGTGGGTTAGCAGGGCGAAGGCCAGAACGAAGACCGTAGGCAGTATGCTGTACCAGCCATATTCTGTATCAGGCTGATGGTGGGTTCCGATGGTCGCAAAAATGCCAATGAGCACTGCGATACCAAGGACCGCAATCAGACTTTTAAAGTCGAATGCGGGTTGCATCTTAATTGCTGGGTTTTTAGTCGTCATAAATAGAGATCCTTTCTCAATTAGGCTGAATGAAGCATCCATTCCACTTCCAGTGGCGTTACTGCTTGTTCAAACTCCCTCAGCTCCGTGTCTTTACATGCGGTATAAAGCGAAACAAAGTCTTGTGGCAAATACATGCCAATCAGTTCACTGGAACTCAGTGTTCTGAGTGCATCCGCCATGCGCGTTGGCAAAGAGGCTGCGTGTTCATCCAGAGCGGGAGGGCATTGCTCTGGAACGAATTGTTGGCTGGCGAGCAGGCCGCTCAGTACGACGGCTGCGAGCAGATAAGGGTTCACGTCCGCGCCGGCAATCCGGTGCTCGATGCGGCGGTTTTTGCTATCACTCATCGGGATTCGAAGGGCCACACCACGATGGTTTTCTGCCCAGTCTGCTCGGGTTGGGGTGTACATCATCGGGCAGAAGCGTCGGTAGGAGTTCACATTCGGACAAAGTAGTGCCATAGATTCCGGCATCATGGCAAGCATTGCGGTTAATGTTTTGTAAAAAAACGGGCTGCAATCACCTTGGGTGTCTGAGAAACGATTCTGGCCGTGTTCGTCTAATACACTCAGGTGAATATGCATGCCATTACCCGCTTCGTCGGCGAACGGCTTCGCCATAAAGGTCACATCAAACCCATGTTTGAGCGCTACTTGGCGGATCAGACGCTTGGCATAAATCACCTGATCGCAGGCATTGATGACGTCGGCTTGATGGTTGAAGTTGATTTCGAATTGGCCCGGAGCCGATTCAGACAGTGCGCCGGATGTATTGAGGCCCTGAGCTTGTGCGGCGATGTTGAGGTCACTGAGGAAGTCGGCGTAATCGTCCAGATTTTCGATGTTGTACACATCCGATTTGAATTCGCGTCCCTGATGAATCGGGTTGACGGGAGGTTGGATTTCGCCTTTGTCGTTGCGGTTTTTATCGATGAGGTAGAACTCAAGTTCAATCGCGGTCACTGGGAAGAGGTTGTTTGCGTGTAAGCGTTCCATCATCTGAGACAGCACCACACGCGGTGACATCAGTGTCTCTTTTTCCCCTTTGCGGTCCATCATATTGAGCATGATCTGGCCGACTTCGGGGTTAAAGGTTGGGGTTAAGGTGCCTGCAATCGGATAACAAATATGATCCGGTTCGCCAATCGCTTCTCCCAATCCCGCTTCTTCCACCACCTTGCCATGCACACTCAATGACAGCGTGGAGAGTGGCAGATAGACGCCTTTGTCCACTTTATCGAGCGCTTCAATGGGGATGCGTTTGCCGCGTGGTCGCGCATTGATGTCGGGAAAAATGAGATCGATGAAACGAATCTCGGGCCATTCTTGTTTAAAATTTTTAACTTCTTGTGTGAATCCGTCCATTTTCAGACACTCCGTATGGCTGATATGTAACTTATATTTAACAAGCTTTGTGTTTTTGGCAATAATTAATGCCTTTTTGGTAGAAATTTTTAACGAAGATCATATTTTGTGTCTTTTTTGTTAATTTCAGGTTGTGCTTTTGGTTTTTGGGTTTTAGTTTGGTAAATATATTGAACAAGCGAGTAGGACGTCGCGATGAATAAAGAGAACGGAATGACGAAGCCCGTGATTGGCGTGATTTGTTGTCGTAAGCAAGTGGAAGGGTATGACGTACAGAGCGTGAATGAGTTGTATCTGAATGCGGTTCGTGATGCCGGAGCTTCGCCACTACTGCTGCCAGCAGGCGCGGATGCGCAAGAGCTCAAACAACTGCTGACCATGCTGGATGGCGTGCTACTCACCGGCAGTCACTCGAACGTCGCCCCGCATCGTTATGCGGCCACGCACGATGAACCGAAAACAGATGAGTCTCGTGATGCGTTGTCGTTTTCACTCATTGATCACTGCATCGAACAAGAGATTCCGCTGCTGGGGATCTGCCGCGGTTTTCAGGAAATGAATGTGGCTTTGGGCGGCACACTGCACCCGAAAGTGCACGAGACCGACGGCTTTATGGATCACCGCGAAAGCGCGAGTTCGGATTTCAATGAAAAATATGCTGACGTGCATACGGTAAAAATATCTTCCAACGGCAGCTTTGCACATTGGCTGAATGCCACGCAGGAAATCGACGTCAATTCGCTGCATGGTCAAGGGGTCAATCAATTAGCGCCGCGTTTGACGAAAGAGGCCGAAGCACCGGATGGATTGGTTGAAGCCTTTAGCCTCAAGGGTCATCCGTACTTCATTGGTGTGCAATGGCACCCAGAATGGCAATCTCGTCAAAGGATCTTTTCCAGAATTCTATTCGATCGGTTTATCATAGCCGCTTCGGAACGTCGGAGTCTTATAAATGGAAACGGATTCAATTGGTCAAAAAATTGCGCAACTGCGTAAGGAACACAAATTATCTCAACGTGAACTGGCGGAAAAAGCCAATATAACTCACAGCGCCATCTCGTCGATTGAGAACAACAAAGTGAGTCCTTCTGTCAGTTCGCTGCACAAGATTGTGAAAGTATTCAATCTGTCTCTGTCCGAGTTCTTTACTCAGGATCAAGAGATAGATGATCGCCCTGTGGTGATCGCGCCGGAACAGTTAATTGAGATCGGTAACGAACGGGTATCGATGCGATTGGTGTGTGATGGGCGTGATAAACGCCGAATGGGTTTCTTGATTGAGTGTTTTCAACCTCATACCGATACCGGTGTGATCAGTATTAAACACGAAGGCGAGGAGAGCGGAACGGTACTCGAAGGTGAAATTGAACTGACTCTGGGCGATAAAACTTATGTGATTCGCGAGGGTGAGTGTTACCTCTTCGATACCAACGTGCCTCATAAATTTACCAATAAAACGGATAGAGTTTGCCGGATCATTAGTGCTCATACGCCGCCAAGCTTCTAGACGTTTTCTTTGTTAAGGAAGCGTGATGAAAACTCAACAGCAATGGATGGATTTGCGGCAGCAACACAATATTGAAGGACGAGCCTTCATCAATGGTCAATATCAGGATTCACTCAGCGGCGAGACGTTTGAAGTCATCAACCCCGCCACTGAAGAAGTCATCGCCTACGTGGCACGATGCAATGATCAGGATGCGATAGCCGCAGTTGAGTATGCAAAGGGCGCTTTCCGAAGCGGAGAATGGGCCGGTCAGTCACCGGCCGCGAGAAAAGAAGTTCTGCTGAAACTGGCCGATCTGATTGAACAGGAGAGAGAGACTCTGGCGCTGCTGGAGACCTTAGACACAGGAAAACCCATCAGTCACAGCTATCAGACTGACATTCCAGGCGCGGCTGCCTGCCTCCGTTGGTATGCGGAGGCCATCGACAAAGTGTATGGCGAAGTCGCGACCACCGAACACAATGTTCACGCCTACATTACACATCAGGCGGTCGGTGTTGTGACCGCCATCGTGCCTTGGAACTTCCCGTTGTGGCTCGCGTGCTGGAAAATTGCTCCGGCATTGGCGGCAGGCAATAGCGTGATCCTCAAACCGTCCGAAAAATCCCCGCTGACTGCAATTTTCCTTGGTCAACTGGCGCAACAAGCCGGGCTGCCGAACGGCGTCTTCCAAGTCTTGCCGGGCTTTGGCCACGAAGTGGGCGATGCGCTGGCGCGTCACCATGACGTCGATTGTATTGCGTTCACCGGTTCCACTCGCATTGCGCGCCAACTGATGATCTGCTCAGGCGAGTCCAACATGAAGCGCGTGTGGGCAGAAGCGGGCGGTAAGAACGCCAATATCGTGTTCGCTGACTACAAAAACTTAGATAAAGCAGCGCAAGAAACGGCTGCTGGCTGTTTCTACAACCAAGGAGAAGTCTGCGTTGCGGCGACCCGCTTGCTGGTGCACGAGAGCATCAAAGATGAGTTTGTCCGCAAAGTGATTGCCGCCAGCGAAGCTTTCACCCCGAAAGATCCACTCGACCCAAGCAGCAGCATGGGCGCGCTGATTGACCAAGAGCACAAGAACAAAGTGCTGAGCTACATTCGTCAGGGCGTGGACGAGGGCGCAACTCAATTATGCGGCGGCAGCGTGCAATGCAAAGGCGCGTTTGTGTCACCAGTCATTCTCGACAATGTCACCAACGACATGACCGTGGCGCAGGAAGAGATTTTTGGCCCGGTGTTGTGTGTGATTCCATTCTCAACCGAAGAAGAAGCGATTCAGATTGCCAATGACTCCCCATACGGATTGGGCGCAGCATTGTGGACTTCTGATCTCGACCGCGCTCACCGCGTGGCGCGCAAACTAGAGGCCGGTTCGGTGTGGATCAACAACTACAACGAAGGCGACATGACGGTGCCATTCGGTGGGTTCAAACAGAGTGGCAACGGACGCGACAAATCGCTGCACGCATTGGAAAAATTTACGGAAGTGAAGACGACCTGGCTACGTCTGGGCTCGTACTAAAAGGAGTTAGCTGTGATTAATCATACCAGTTCATATTACGCCGCAACGGCGAATTACCATCGTGATTTCCCTGTGCTTGAAGGCGACATGGAGTGCGATATCTGTATTGTTGGCGCTGGATTCAGTGGCCTCTCTTCAGCGCTGCATCTGGCGCAGAAAGGTTTCAAAGTCGTGGTGCTGGAAAGTGCCAAAGTGGGCTTTGGCGCCACCGGTCGCAACGGCGGCCAAATTGTGAACAGCTACAGCCGTGATGTCGACGTGATTGAAAAACGGTACTCACCGGATGTGGCGCAATCACTGTGCAACATGATTTTCGAAGGCGGCGACATCATTCGCGGCCTGATCAAAGACCATAACATCGATTGTGATTACCGTCAGGGCGGCCTGTTTACTTCGGTCAACAAGAAGCAACAAGCTGGGCTGGCCGCGCACAAACATCATTGGGAACGCTACGGCAACCACGATCTGACACTGCTGGACAAACAAGAGCTGCAAACCATGATCGGCACCGACGCCTACGAAGGCGGCTTGCTTGATATGCGTGGCGGTCACATTCATCCGTTGAAACTGGCGCTGGGTGAAGCTGAAGTGATTTTGTCTCTTGGGGGGCAGATCTTTGAACAGTCGGCAGTCACGCGCATCGAAAAAGGGGCGAACCCTGTCGCGCACACGGCGAATGGGTCGGTCAAAGCCAAATATCTGGTGTTGGCCGGCAACGCGTATCTCGGCGGTTTGGCGCCCAATATCAGCAACAAGGCGATTCCGTGCGGCACTCAGATTGTGACTACCGAAGTGCTGAGTGATGAATTGGCAAGCGAGCTGCTACCACAGCGTTACTGTGTCGAAGATTGTAACTATCTGCTGGACTATTTCCGCCTCACGGCCGACAACCGCATGCTGTTTGGGGGTGGTGTGGTGTACGGCGCGCGCGATCCAAACGACATCGAAAAACTGATTCGTCCGAAGATGGAAACCGTGTTCCCACAACTCAAAGGCAAGAAAATCGATTTTGCTTGGACGGGCAACTTCCTGCTCACGTACTCGCGCATGCCGCAGTTCGGCGCCTTTGCCGATAACATCTATTACCTGCAAGGCTACAGTGGCCATGGTGTGACGTGCACGCATCTAGCGGGCAAATTGCTGGCAGAAGCATTGACTGGTCACGCGGAACGTTTCGATGCCTTTGCATCGCTCAAACATTACGCCTTCCCGGGTGGTCGCCACTTCCAAGTGCCATTCACTGCGCTCGGCGCGGCGTACTACAACCTGCGCGACAAATTAGCGATTTAATCAGCCTGCGAGTAAAAGGAACAATCCGATGTCTAGAAACGTAACCTTTGCGTGTGTTCAATTGGCGATCTCTTGGGATGTGGAACAGAACCTCAACAAGATCCGTCTAGCGGTGGCAGAAGCTGCGTCACATGGTGCGAATGTGGTGGTGCTGCAGGAACTGATTGCCGCACCGTATTTCTGCAAAAAGCAGGAAGCGAAATATTTCTCGCTGGCCGAAGAAACCGACCAGTGCCGCCTGATTAAAGAGATGAGCCTGTTGGCGAAAGAGTTCAATGTGGTGATTCCGGTGTCTTACTTTGAAAAAGCGGGCAACAGCTTTTTCAACTCACTGGTGATGGTGGATGCGGACGGCACCGTGCTGGACAACTACCGCAAATCGCACATTCCGGATGGGCCGGGTTACAGTGAAAAATTCTACTTCAGCCCCGGCGATACGGGTTTCAAAGTATGGGATACCCGTTTTGGTCGCTTTGGTGTTGGCATCTGTTGGGATCAATGGTTCCCTGAGTTGGCGCGCAGCTTGGCGCTCGCGGGCGCAGAAGCCATTTTCTACCCGACTGCGATTGGCTCGGAGCCACAAGATCCCACGCTGGATTCACGCGACCATTGGCAGCGCACCATGCAAGGCCATTCGGCGGCGAATTTGGTGCCGGTGATTGCGTCTAACCGCACCGGCGTTGAAACCGATGATGGCATCGAAACCACCTTCTACGGCTCGTCATTTATTACCGACCACACCGGGAAGAAACTGGCGGAAGCGGAGCGCCATGAAGAGACCATCCTCTATGCGACCATCGACCTTGAGCAGACGGCTCAAGCGCGTCATAGCTGGGGCTTGTTCCGCGACCGTCGTCCGGATCTTTACGGCGCGATTCAGTCGCTGACCGGACAATAACGCGGAGGTCGGATATGGAACTTACCGGCACACCCAAACAGAACGGATTTTACTTCCCGGCCGAATTCGCGCCGCAGGAGCAAGTGTGGATGGCGTGGCCGTTTCGCCCGGACAACTGGCGCGACAACGGCGAGCCTGCGCAGCGCGCTTTTGCGGATGTCGCGATGGCGATCAGCCGCAAAGCCAAAGTCACCGTCGCGGTCACCGCGGACTATCTTGAGGCGGCGCGTGCCTTGCTACCTGAGCCGATTTCGGTGGTGGAAATGGCATACAACGATGCGTGGATGCGTGATATCGGCCCGACGATGGTGGTGAATGCTGACGGCGAACGCCGCGGCATCAGTTGGCAATTCAATGCGTGGGGCGGTGAATACAATGGCTTGTATGCACACTGGCGTGAAGACGACCAAGTCGCGGGGCAGATCTGCAATCAACTGAATGTCGACCACTACCAAGCGCCGTTTGTGCTGGAAGGCGGCGCGATTCACACCGATGGCGAAGGCACGCTGTATACCACGGAAGAGTGTTTACTCTCTCCGGGGCGCAACCCGCACCTCAGCCGTGAAGCGATTGAAGCGCAACTGGCGCAATATCTGGGCATTCGCAAAGTGATTTGGCTGCCGCGCGGTCTGTTTAACGACGAAACCGACGGCCATGTCGACAACCTGATGCACGTGATTGCGCCGGGTGAAGTGGTGCTCAGTTGGTGCGACGATGAATCTGACCCGCAGTATGCGATTTCGCGCCAAGCATACGATGTGCTCAAGCGTGAAACCGATGCAGAGGGCCGGCGCATTGTGGTGCACAAGTTGCCGATTCCCGGGCCGCTCTACCTGGATGAACATGAAGCTGCGGGCATTGCAGCTTCACAAGGGATGAAGCGCGCGGCGGGTGAACGACTCGGCGGCTCATACGCGAATTTTCTGATGTGTAACCAGAGCATTTTTCTGCCGCTGCTGGATGACACGATGGACAAGCAAGCGATCGCGGTACTGCAAACCGCGCTGCCCGATTACGAGATCATTGGCGTCGCCACGCGAGAAATCCTGCTCGGTGGCGGCAACATACACTGTATTACCCAGCAGATTCCCGCCGCTCGTTAATACGTCACTCAGGTAAACAAAATGGAACAGATAAAAAATAAAGCGCTGCTGGCGTTCCTTGGTGAACCCTGCGGCATGGAGTTGGCCGTCTCAAATCCGGCGACCGGCGATGTTTTAGGTTACCTTCCGACCCAAAGTGAAGGCGAAATTCTGGATGCAATTGAACGCGCACATTTGGCACAAAAAGCATGGCAAACGCGTACTGCAAAAGAGCGCGGCGCCATTCTTGAACGTTGGTATGACTTGATCATGGCCAATCAGGATGACCTCGGTCGCCTGATGACGCTGGAGCAGGGCAAGCCGCTGGCGGAAGCCAAAGGCGAAGTGGCGTACGGTGCCAGTTTCATTCAATGGTTTGCTGAAGAGGGCAAGCGTACGTACGGCGAGTCGATTCCCACACCGGCCAACGACAAACGCATCGTCACCATCAAACAGCCGATCGGTGTGGCTTGCGCCATCACGCCGTGGAATTTCCCGATTGCGATGATCACCCGCAAAGCGGCGCCAGCACTGGCGGCCGGGTGCGCGTTCATCTGTAAGCCGGCCAACCAGACGCCGCTGTCGGCATTTGCAGTTGCAGAGCTAGCGTATCAGGCGGGTGTACCGCGCGATGTGTTGCAGCTGGTGGTCAATGAATCGTCGTCCATGATTGGTGAGCTGTTTACCACCAGCCCGCTGATTCGCAAGTTGTCATTCACCGGATCGACGCATGTCGGCCGACTGCTGATGGCGCAGTGCGCAAGCAGCGTGAAACGCATGTCGATGGAACTTGGCGGCAATGCGCCGTTCATCGTGTTTGATGATGCGGACATTGAGCTGGCGGTCAAAGGCGCGATGGCATCGAAGTTTCGTAATGCCGGGCAAACCTGCGTGTGTGCAAACCGTTTCTACGTGCATGATTCCGTCTACGACGCGTTCGTCAATCGTTTCAAACAAGAAGTGGAAAAGCTCGTCGTGGGCAATGGCTTGGATGATGGCGTGACGGTCGGCCCGGTCATTGAGCAAAAGGCCAAAGAGAACATTCTGGCGCTGATCGAAACTGCGGTCGAGCAGGGTGCGACCCAATTGACGGGCAAAGCGTCGCTGGATGGTCTGTTTATTCAGCCGTGCATTCTGACGGATGTCCGCCACGATATGGACATCGTGCAGGAAGAGATCTTCGGTCCGGTTGCGCCGGTGATTCGTTTCCACAGCGACGCTGAACTGATTGAGATGGCCAACGACACCATTTACGGCTTGGCGGCGTACTTCTACAGCCAGAACATTGCTCGCATTTGGCAGGTCGCAGAAGCACTTGAATACGGCATGGTCGGCATCAACGACGGCATGATTTCAACGGAAGTCGCGCCATTTGGCGGCGTCAAACAATCCGGCATCGGCCGGGAAGGTGCCAAACAAGGCATCGACGAATATCTGGACATCAAATACCTCTGCTTTGGCGGACTCAAAGGATAAGGAACATAGCGATGAATAACTCTCAATGGCAGGAAAGAAAGCAGCAGGTGATCGCCAATGGTATGGCGAACCTGAGTCCGATTTACGTAGAAAAAGCGAATAACGCGCAGTTGTGGGACATCGAAGGCAATCGTTACATCGATTTCGCTGCGGGGATTGCGGTCAACAACACCGGCCACTCGCACCCGCGCATTGTGGCTGCCGTGACCGCGCAATTGCAGCGTTTCTCCCACACCTGTTCGATGGTGACGCCGTATGCGTCATTCATTGAGCTGGCTGAGGCGCTGACCCGCCGCGCGCCGGGCCCTTCAGAGAAGAAAGCGATCTTTCTGACCACTGGCGCTGAAGCGGTGGAAAACGCCGTGAAAATCGCGCGTGCTCATACTGGCCGACCGGGCGTGATTGCATTTAAAGGCGGCTTCCACGGCCGCACGAACATGACCATGGGACTGACGGGCAAAGTAGCGCCCTACAAGAGCAGCTTTGGTCCGTTCCCGGGCGAAATTTTCCACGTGCCGTACCCAAATGATGTGCACGGTATTTCTATTGAGCAAAGTTTACAGGCGCTGGATGATCTGTTCGCGTGTGATATCGAGCCCTCACGTGTGGCCGCGATCATCTTTGAACCTGTGCAGGGAGAGGGCGGCTTCTACGCCGCTCCCCCAGCGTTTGCTCATGCACTGCGCGAGTTGTGTAATCGTCACGGCATCATGCTGATCGCCGACGAAATTCAGACGGGTTTTGCGCGCACCGGTAAACTGTTTGCCACCGAATATCTGGGTGTTGAACCGGATCTGATGACCATGGCCAAAGGCATTGCAGGCGGATTCCCGATTTCAGCTGTGGTGGGGAAAGCCCAAGTGATGGATTCGGCAGCGCCGGGTGGCTTGGGCGGCACCTATGCGGGTTCTCCGCTCGGTTGTGTGGCGGGGCTGGAAGTGCTCAAGATCATCGAAGAAGAGCGTCTGTGTGAAAAAGCGCTGGATATCGGTGAAGTGATGACAACCGAACTGAAATCGTGGCAGCAACGCTGGCCACAAATCGGGGATGTGCGTCATTTGGGCGCGATGATCGCGATGGAGTTTATTGACCCGAACGATGGCAAACCGATGGCCGAACTGACGAAATCGTTGGTGGCTGCGGCGCGCGAACAGGGCGTGATCCTGCTTTCGTGTGGCGTGAAAGGCAACGTGATTCGCTTCCTGCCACCACTGACGATTGAGGCGGACGTCCTGCGTGAAGGCCTAGACAAAGTCAAGCAAGCGCTGAGCACACTCATCTAACCGATGTTGATTTCATTCAGGCTGTTTGCAGATATGGCCTGATGATCAGAAGAACGCGATGGGTGGGTTTCCATCGCGCTCGCTTGGCCTCGACACCAACAAAAACGGTCCGGCTGAATCAGCGGGACCGTTTTTCTATTTCATGCGGGATGAAACACTTAATCGATCAAACCGTACTCTTTTGCCAGTACGTCGATGATTTCCTGTTTTGGATTCGTGCTTAGCTCAATCGGATGGCCGACGATTTTCTCGGCAATGCCAAGGTAAGTACGTGAGATGTCCATCAGTGATTCTAGAGGCAACGCGTTATCACGTGCGAGAGCTTCACGCTCAGGCATGCGCTCTTTGTTGAGCAGAATGTCTGGATCTGGGAAGTAGTTCAACAGGAACTGACGGAACCCTTCTTTTGAGTTTTCGACAATCTTACCTGCTTGGTATTCCTGCGCATCCCAAATACGAGATGAGTCAGGCGTACCCACTTCATCCATATAGATCAGTTTTTCAACGCCATTGGCATCGGTCACGTAGCCAAATTCAAACTTGGTGTCGACGAAAATCTGACCAATTGCTTTCAGCGCATCGCTGATCACGCCAAAGCCTTCTTTCAGCAGTTTTTCATACAGCGCGATGTCTGACGCTTTGCTGAAGTTGAATGCTGCAAAGTTATCTTCAATGTTCTGACGTGTGATATTGACGTCGTCCGCTTCCGGTACGCCGGGAATGCCTTTCAGAATGCCTTTGGTTGATGGCGTCATCAGCAGTTCTGGCAGCGCTTTATCTTTTTCCAGACCTTCTGGCAGCGCAATACCACAGAATTCGCGTTCGCCTTTTGAGTACGCTCGCCACATCGAACCGGTGATGTACTGGCGGCAAATCGCTTCAATCTTGATTGGTTTGGCTTTTTGTACGATCCACACAAACGGGTGAGGGATGTCCAGAATATGGCTGTCGGCTAGGCCATTTTCTTGAAATAGCTTAAACCAGTGGTTTGAAATCGCGTTCAGTGCCGCACCTTTGCCCGGAACCCCGTTGACGCCGCCTTCGGCGTGCCAGATACAGTCAAAAGCAGAAATTCGGTCACTGATCACCATGATGGCCAGTGGCGCATCTTCGGCAACGTTGTAGCCTTTTTCTTTGATCAGGCGACGGCTGTCGTCTTCAGTTAGCCAGTATACCGAGCGGACTTTGCCGCTGTGAACAGGTTGGTTGGTGCGGATGGGGAGGTCGTCATTGACGGCAAGAACTTGGTCAGCAAGGCTCATTTAGACATTCCTATCTTATTTCAAACGTCGTTGAGAGAAGATATCCGTAGCGTAAAAACGGGATGAGATATCAAATACTGAGCGCATCATACCAGAACTATTTTCTGTCGCCAGAGAAAAAGCAAACGTTTGCTTAAATAACTCAGTGCTTTGTCTGGTCACTCTATTTTACAGTGGGGGAATGTGAAGATCAGGGGGAATCCGTGAGCACGGCAGAAAAGCCCTCCGCCGAAACGGAGGGAAAAGACAGTGATAATCATCCTTAATGGAAAAGCACAATTAATGGAAAGCGGTCGGGATGCCGGAGAGGAAGAAGACTTCACAGTGATGTTCAGCCGCCAATTGTGCCAGCAATTTTTGGCTGACGATGTCGATGTTGCCCGAGGCCACAATCGCACTGGCGTTGCCGGATTGAATCGCTTTCATCACGATTTCGATTTCGGAGTGAGACTGAGAAGGTTTCATATGAATAATTTTTCCGCACTGTACGTGATGCGCATTGAGCTCATCGTATTGAGGACGCGGGCACTGGGCAGTGTAAAGAATCCACTGTTGCTGCTGCGATAAATTAGCCAGGCGAGACATCATGCCGGTGTTAGCCCCTTGTGGGGTGTAACGGGTGGTGTTGTAAGTGTGGTTTACAAAACGTGTGGTCTTGAAATCTGCGTGAAGCATAATACTGTCCTTTCATACATGCTGTATGTGTATACAGTATTATCAAATGCGGTACTGATCAAGTGATAATTCGCTTATGGAATGCACGAATTCAAATCAGTGATGCGTGGTTTTTAACTTATCCTATTGATTATATTTATTATTTTATTGAATTTGGTTGTGTGTTTTTTGTTCGCCAAGTGCGATGTTTTGTGATCGCGGTGGTGCTTTATGGTGACGCGAATACTGTTCAACGACCTGTACAACAGGCAAACCCCTGTATAGAAATCCAAAGGAAAACGGAGACGAGGCTTCATTGCGCGTGTTTGACGACGGAGATCAACAGAGACAAAAGAAGAGAAGAAAAAAGAAGACAAGAAGATATACGGAAGGACGGCGATCAAAAAAGCGCCATCCTGGCGCTCTTTTCTCGGGTTAAGGTCTGAATGCGGTCTGCTGGGCTCGACGTTCTCGCAACGCTTGCTCGGCAATATTAAATTGTCGTACATCCATACGCGCAAATTCATTGCATTTAGCACAAGAGTAGTGTGATTTACCGTCGATATATTCGTGTTTAGTCAGCAGGCTGGGTTGTTTACACCAGTCGCAAATGCCTTCGATTGTGAACATGTTTTCTCCCCACCTGATTCAGGTGTTTAATTCGCGGCGAATTATCGCATAGTCAACTGGGGGAAGTTAAGTGTTTGTTATGGATCTTGCGAGAGTAATCGATTGCGCTATAAGGGCTGCGAGCAATCATGGAAAAACAATATCAGAATAATGAATGTTGAATTAACTATTTATTAACATGATTAATAATAATCTTTAAGGCGCCGTTCAGACGCTTCATTTCCTCTTCGCTGCCCTTCATGTCGGGATGGTAGATTTTCGACAGTTGTTTGTATCGCACTTTGATGCTGCGTTCATCGGGAAGCTGGCTGGGATGAAAACCAAACATCGCACAGGCCAGTGATAACTTATGATCCTGATTTTGATTGGCTTGCGCGTTTTGCAGAGATTTCAGTTCGCGATAGAGGGTTTCTAACTGGCGCTTTTGTTGTTTAACGATGCCGGATTGCGCGTTGAGTTTGGCGGCATGTTTGGTGGCATAGTCTTCCTGCTCGTGCGTGGATTGGCGACGTTTGGCCTGTTTGACATAGCGATAAGCCGACAGCAAACAGACGATCACCAACACCACCAGAACGATGAACAGGTAATCGCTCATCAGGCTTTCGGTTTGGTGTTGCGTCGTGGTGGTCACCACGGGTGTGGGTTGGGCGGTGGAGGCGTCGATGGCACTTTCCAATTGTTCGATGGACGACACCTGCCGCGCACGCTGCTGGTTGAATTTCTGCTCCAGTAATTGCGCGTACAATTGCTCCGCTTGTGGGTTGTGTTCGGCGGCGCTGTGATACCAAATCTCCGCCATCGCGTCTGGGCTCGGTGATTGCGTTAAGCTTTGATATAGCTGCCCGATATGCACAGCAGCGCTCTGATTGCCGTCCACCAAGGATTTGATCAACCAAAAGAGTGCTTTGTGGATGTCTTTATCTGTGCCTGTGCCGGCGACGTAGGCGTTGGCAAGTTGAACCATTGCGGGCGTGTGGCCGGCTTCTGCGGCTTGTTGAAACCAATAGAATGCATCGTCCTGACTGACAGGCGTGTTATGGCCACGTTGATAATCAACGGCAAGCTGATACTGCGCGTTACGATCGCCCTGATTGGCCAAGGTGATCAAATCTGAAATGTCGGCTTGTGCGCTGAATGTCAGCAGAGCAGTAAGAGCAACGAGCAATCCTCGAACGAAGTGGCGCATACCCGATCACGATCCTTATTAAAAAAGCCCGGCGTTATGCCAGGCTTAAGTCATTGATGTTCAGACACATCCCATCATGGTGGCTGGCTCATTAAATCATTTTAGCGGGAGAATTTGAATCTCAACGCGGCGGTTACATGAACGGCCATCCGCGGTGCTGTTGGTGCACAGTGGGTAACGTTCACCATTGCCACGCGCAATGGCACGGCCTGCGGCAACACCTTGAGACAGCAAGAACGAACGAACGGATTCCGCGCGACGTTCAGACAAAATTTGGTTGGTGGTGTCGCTGCCTGTGCTGTCGGTGTGACCGTCAATCACAAGGCTGGTGTCTGGGTATTCGACCAGAATTTTTGCCACACCACGCAGCGTGTTGTGGATAGACGAGTCGAGCTGGTATGAGTTGGTTTGGAAGCCGATGCCGTTTTGCATCCGCAGCACCAATTGGTTTTCGCCCACACGTTCGACTTGAACGCCGGAGTTCAGCAGCTCTTGACGAAGCGCAGCTTCTTGTTGGTCAAAGTAGTAGCCGACGCCACCGCCCACTGCAGCACCCCCCGCGGCGCCGATGAGGGCACGCTGACGACGCTCTTTGGCATCATCACCACTTGCAAGGCCCACCGCAGCACCCGCCAGTGCGCCGAGCAATGCGCCTTTGGTGGCTGAGTTTGTCTCGGTTTCACCGGTAGTTGCGTTCTGTCGCTGTGTTGCTGCACAGCCAGAAAGTGCGATCAACACGGCCAATGCCAGAGTTATTTTTTTCAAAACGTCATCTCCATGAGTCATTATTTTTTCCGCATGCAATAAACGAAAAAACAGCCTTGTCGTCAATGCAAGCTTAGACGATTTTACTCAGGTTTGACGAAGGATTTACTTCAATAACTTAGGCGCTTGAGCGCCATCAATGGGGCGGCTGACCGAAATTCGACGACCTTTTTTCAGCCCAACTTCGTAATCGGCGGTGAGGTTTTTCATCGCTTCACGCAATTGCTGCTTAAAGGTTTCGCGGTCTATGTTTTTGAATTCTTTATCAATATAACTATTGATTTTATTTGCAGATTCTTCATCTGGCGTAATGATCGGCAATTTTTCCAGTGCGCCTTCGACCCAACCCGAGAGGAATGAGTTCACGCGACGCTGTACTTCTGGGTTCGATGTGCCGCTGCCAGCAAAGCTGTTGCGGAATTGACCGGTCTGTTCGTTCATCTCGCGATAGACGATATCAAACGCAAACGCCGCAAAGATGGCGCGGTCCGCTTCGCCGATGAATTCCACGCGTTTCAGGCCTTTGTGATTGAGCAGCACCGCTTCAACGCCAAACTTGGTGTTGATACCGCGAATGACACGCAAAATGGCAGATGAAATCGAAGCCGGCAACAAGTGCGTCGACTGCGTTTTCCCCATTTTGATAAACTCAATGTCATCTTTGTCCAAGCCATACTTGAGCATCAGGCGGTGCGCCATCTTGATGGCGTTCGCAGCTTCGTTCACGTTGGCTGAATTGCCTAACTCTAGGCATTTCGCGATTTTTTTGAGGGCTTTTTGTTTATCCATCGACATGCGAAAAACGTTTCTACGGCATTAAGAAAAGTTGGCTATTTTAACGTTTCTGTCATGGAATTTAAAGGCGGAGCGCCAATCTCCTCAAAGAATCTCCTCAAAGATTGGCGCGTCAATGGATTACAAACCCAGTTCGTCGAGTAGGTCAGAAGGGTCAACGTCGTTGCTTTTTGCCGGTTCTTTCTTGGTGGCCATTTTCTGTTGGGTGGCTTCAAGAATCGAATCTGGGCTTTCGTCTTCCTGCACTTCAAACTCTTCCAACTGGATGAATTCGGTTTTATCCATTGCCAGCTCAAGGTAGAAGATGTTGTTGTTTTCGGTGGAGAAGGTGACGCGACGTGCTTGCGGGCGATCGAGGTTAGTGTCGACCGACAGAATGACCTGCTTGTTCAGCGACAGCATTTTAGGTTGGTTTTGCGTGATGTTGGTTTGCAGCTCTTTGCGTACTTTCTTGGTGAAATCGCCGACCAACTGGTTCATCAGTTCTCCCAAGACGTCGCCCACTTCATCGGAGGTGTGCAGAACGGCCAGTTCTTCTTCCGGCATGCCCATGTTACGCATGTAGTTCGCGTAGACTTCCAGAGCGGCTTTCGCCGTAAAGTTAATCACGACCAAGCCAGTGAACCCGCCGTCGAACAGAACGAAGCAACCAAAATCAGGTTTCAATGAGGTTTTGTTGATCTTCTGCACCATCGCAGAATAAGAAATGGTTGAACCTGTGGCTGAAGTAAGCACGCTTGAAACTGATTGGCACAGCTTCAACAAAATGTCTTCGGTGGTCACGATTTTATTTTTTTTCATGTATTTGTCCGTAGATGCTAATAAGACGAAAAGCGGAATAAGCAGCGTATCCTTATCGGTCGAAAAGGAGTAGTGCAATGTGCACATTCCCCTCCATTCAAACCTTCAATCGCGAAGATAAAATCCCTCAGCTAAACGATTGCGTATGTGCTTTGACCCACATTTATGTGTGTTTTGGCTGCAACTTGACCGATTTGGCGTGTCGCCCACAATAAATTCCCTTTCAATTCATTCTGGCATTGAGATTCTGATTTGATCACCTTTTTAAATGTTGTAAAGTGACCTGATTCAAAGATTAATTCCAAAATTAACTCTCAACCCAGAGCTGATCGGATCAGCGCAGTACGGGCAGGAAGCAAATGTTACCAAGACTTCATCTCCAATCCGATGTCGACCCCGTTGTTTTAACCTTTTTGCATGAACTGGAAGCAGCAGGTTTTAGCGGCGACATTGAAACGCAATATTCAAGCCGTTTGGCTGTGTCCACCGATAACAGCGTGTATCAACAGCTGCCGCAAGCGGTGATTCACCCCAAATCGACTCACGACGTCACCCTTATCGGTAAACTTAGCACTAAACCGGAATTCGAGCGCGTGACATTTTCAGCGCGTGGCGGCGGCACAGGCACCAACGGCCAGTCGCTGACCAAAGGCGTGGTGGTGGATCTGTCGCGTCACATGAACCAAATTCTTGAAGTGAATGCCGAAGAGGGTTGGGTGCGTGTGCAGGCGGGCGTGATCAAAGATCAACTCAACGATGCTGTTCGTCCATATGGGTTCTTCTTCTCACCCGATTTGTCCACCAGTAACCGCGCCACGCTCGGCGGCATGATCAATACCGATGCGTCAGGGCAGGGCTCGCTGAAATACGGGAAAACTTCCGATCACGTGCTGTCGTTGCAAGCGGTGTTTGCCGACGGTTCGATGCTGGAAACCGATTTATCACGCGGTTTGCCGAATGCGGGAGAATATGCTGCCGTGGCGATGCAAGTGACCGAAACGGTGTGCCGCGAAAAACGCGCCCAAATTGTGGAGAAATTCCCGCCGCTGAACCGTTTTCTGACCGGCTACGATCTGAAAAATGCGATTGATGAAGCAACCGATCAATTTAATATCACCCGCGTGTTGTGTGGTGCTGAAGGGTCTTTGGCGTTCATTACTGAAGCCAAACTGAACCTGACGCGCATTCCGAAAGCGCGCACGTTGGTGAACATCAAATACGACAGCTTTGACTCGGCACTGCGCAACGCGCCGGTGATGGTGGAAGCGAATGCGTTGTCGGTAGAAACCGTGGATTCGAAAGTGTTGAATCTTGCAAAAGAAGACATCGTTTGGCACAGCGTGAGCGACTTGATCACTGACGTACCAGGCAAAACGATGCAGGGCATCAACATTGTCGAATTCGCTGACCAAGATGACGCACTGGTGGCATCCCAAGTGGCGGCTTTGACCGCTCGCTTAGAGCAAATGGTCGCGAATCAGGAAGCGGGCATTATCGGTTTTCAGGTGTGCGACGATCTGCCGAGCATCAACCGTATCTACAACATGCGGAAAAAAGCGGTGGGCTTGCTGGGCGCGGCGAAAGGCCGTGCAAAACCGGTTCCGTTTACCGAAGACACCTGCGTGCCGCCGGAAAATTTGGCTGACTTTATTGCAGAGTTCCGCCAGTTGCTTGATTCCAAAGGCTTGGCTTACGGCATGTTTGGTCACGTGGATGCTGGCGTGTTGCATGTGCGCCCAGCGCTGGACATGTGCGATCCCAAGCAAGAGCTGATGATGCATGAAGTCTCGGATGAAGTGGTCAAACTGGTCGCGAAATACGGCGGTTTGATGTGGGGTGAGCACGGTAAAGGGTACCGTTCTGAATACGGCCCTGAGTTTTTCGGTGATGAACTGTTTACTGAACTGCGCCGTGTAAAAGCCGCATTTGACCCGCACAACAAGATGAACCCGGGCAAAATTTGTACGCCGCTCGACACCAACTTTGAATTGGTCAAAGTGTCTGATACCAAGCGTGGTTACTTTGATCGCCAAATCGACGTGCAAGTGCGCGACAGCTTCAAGCAAGCGATGGAGTGTAACGGCAACGGCTTGTGCTTTAACTACGACACCAGCTCGCCAATGTGCCCATCAATGAAAGTGACCGCAGATCGCCGCCACTCACCCAAAGGCCGCGCGGGTCTGGTGCGTGAATGGCTGCGCCAATTAACTGAGCAGGGCATCGATATTCTCGATCTGGAAAAACAGACGCTGGAAACCGCGCCGACCATCAAAACCATGATCGAGCGCGTGCGTAACCGCATGAACAAGCGTCACGAATACGACTTCTCGCATGAAGTGTATGAAGCGATGAATGGTTGTTTGGCGTGTAAAGCGTGTGCCAGCCAGTGTCCGATTAAAGTCGATGTACCGAGTTTCCGTTCGCGCTTCCTCAATATTTATCACTCCCGTTACCAACGTCCGGTGAAGGATTACTTGGTGGCGAACATTGAAAGCATGCTGCCGGTGATGGGCAAAGCGCCGAGATTGGTCAATGGCGTGATCGCGCAGAAATGGGTACAAAGCCTGACGGCGTCGACGGTGGGTTACGTTGATGCGCCGCTGCTGTCGGTGCCGACGCTGGCACAGCGTACGCGTCGTCATCCGGTGGCGCACTTTGACATGCAGCGTTTGGCCTCTTTGTCGCAAGCCGATCGCGATCAACATGTGATCATCGTGCAAGACCCGTTCACCAGTTACTACGATGCGGATGTGGTGGAAGATTTCATCGCCTTGGCGGTCAAACTGGGTAAAAAACCGATTCTGCTGCCGTTTAAACCGAACGGGAAAGCGCAGCACATCAAAGGGTTCTTGCAACAGTTTCGCACCACGGCGGCCAATACGTCGGCGTTTCTCTCTCAAGTCGCGGATCTCAACATTCCTCTGGTGGGTGTCGATCCGGCATTGGTGCTGTGTTACCGCGATGAATACGTGGAAGTGCTGGGCGCTGAGCGCGGTGATTATCAGGTGCTGACCGTACACGAATGGTTGCAGCCGCGTCTGCGTGAGTTTGAAGCGCGTGATGCCGGCCATGAAGAGCCGTGGTATTTGCTGGCGCACTGCACCGAGAAAACCAAAATGCCAAACGCGGAGAAAGAGTGGGGCGCTATCTTTGCGCACTTTGGCGCGACGCTGCAAACCGTGCCCGTTGGGTGTTGTGGCATGGCGGGGACGTTTGGTCACGAAGTGGATAAGCTGCAGATGTCGAAAGACATTTATGGCTTGAGCTGGAAACCCAGCTTAGACAAGTTGCCTAAAGAGCGTTGTTTGATCACCGGTTATTCGTGCCGCAGTCAGGTGAAGCGCTTTGAGCAGGTGAAGCCGAAGCATCCACTGCAAGCGCTGCTGACGCTACTGTAATCGAAAGCCCGGTATTGCCGGGCTTTCTTGTCTCTGCTGCTGCGAATTGCGGTAGAGTTGGCAGCACGCTGGCGTGTTTTGCGTATACTGAAAGCGACATCGAAAGGAGCGGTTATGCGATATTTGGAGTTAAAAATACCACCAGTGGCGCTGTTTCTGATTGCGCTGGTGATGGTGAATCGTCTGGCTCAAGCGTGTCGATTTGCGGATGTGATGTTGCCTTATAAGTACGGGGTGTTTGCGGTGTGCTTTGTGTTGTCGGGCGTGATTGGGATCGCCGGTGTGGTGCAATTTCGCCGCGCGAAGACCACGGTGAATCCGACCAAACCGCATGAAGCGTCGACGGTCGTCGATAGCGGCATTTTCCATTACAGCCGCAATCCGATGTATCTGGCGTTGCTATTGCTTCTGCTGGGTTTTGCATACTGGCATCAAAATGTGGTCAGCTTGCTGGTGGTGGGGCTGTTTGTGATTTATATGAACCGGTTTCAGATTCAACCCGAAGAGCGAGTGCTGACGCGATTGTTCGGCCGGGCTTACACCGATTACAAAGCGCGTGTGCGCCGCTGGATATGAAAAAAGCTCCCAAGGGAGCTTTTTCTCTTTATGTCATGTGAGCAACCGTTAGGCTGCTTTAGCGAACTTTGCTAGGAAGGCATCCTTTCGCTCGTTGAAGCGATTGACCAAATCGTCAATGTCTTCTTGGCTGTAGGGCTTCAGGCCGCTAGCCACCATCCGTTTCACGCCTTTACCGACCACACGGCCTTCTTCTTTAAAGGCGAAGTTTAAGGTCACGAGACCACGCTTACCATCAACATCAAAAGTGGCACCAGTAAATGCAACTTCTGGATGGGTGAGGTCGAGGTGGTCGAATTCCACTTCCATGCTTTCGTAAATCACCAAGGGGCGTTGGCAGTTGATCATCATCTGCTTCTCTTCCATCAGCGGCACCATGATGTGTGGGAAGTTCATGCCTGAAAACTGCACGTAGTTGGTCACCACGTGTTCAATGAATGCGGCGTTGTGGCTCACATCGCCTTCATGGCGCATGTGCAGGTACTCTTTACCAGCCGCATCGATGACGGCGCTTTCTTTGCTGCACTTGTTCTCAATGTGAAGCGCTGTTCCGTCGCTCACCATCCCGGAGAAGTTGAAGTGCATTTTCTGGCTAATGCCCTCTTTTTGCAGCAGAACCGCAAACAGAAGATCGCCCGGCACACAGAAGCGTTTGCTGTCTTCGTCGTGGATAGGGTTGAAGTCGCCCGCCACTTTCTTGGCAAAGTGACTTGCCTGTTCGCGGGTGAATTGGAACTGATGTTCTTGAGATGAGAAGTACGGAGCTAGAAACATAATTTACGCTATTTCGTCAAAACTGCCTCGGATTATAGCCGCATCAAAAGTTTTAATGGTCCAATGAGTGCCAACTTATTGTGAAATCTTAGCTTTGAGCGCAAAAGAGAGACAAATGACATTGATCGTGCTTGTGTCATCTGCGTATTTCTTGAAAAGTCCACGCGGAGGCGGCCATGATGGCGGGTCATCACAAAGCGCATTTACCGTCTAAAGTTTGCATCGTTTGCGCGCGGCCATTTCAATGGCGCAAAAAATGGGCACGTTGCTGGGATGAGGTGAAGTATTGTTCGCAGCGCTGTCGGCGTAGTCAATGCGCAAAATAAACGCGCTACATAAACGCACAAAAAAGAGCCCCGCAGGGCTCTGATGGATACGCAAGATGCGACTTACTGTAAGAAGTGACTTACTGCAAGATCTTACCTACTGAAAGCTTGGCAGAATCTGCTCTGGCATCAGGTGGTTATGCACCGCCTGCTTCAGCAGTTCGTTGGCATCGGCGATGTCTGGCGCAAAGTAGCGGTCTTTGTCGTAGAACGGCACTTTACTGCGCAGAATTTGCTTCGCTTCTTCCACGCGCGCGGACGATTTATTTGGCGCACGGAAGTCCAGACCCTGAGCCGACGCGAGGTATTCCACCGCCAAAATGCCGCGAGTGTTTTCGCTCATTTCACGCAGACGACGCCCTGCAAAGGTCGCCATGGAAACGTGGTCTTCTTGGTTGGCGGATGTGGGCAGGCTATCCACTGACGCGGGGTGCGCCAGCGTTTTGTTTTCGCTCGCCAGCGCCGCTGAAGTGACCTGCGCAATCATAAAACCGGAGTTCACGCCGCCGTTGTCAACCAGGAATGGGGGCAGTTTGCTCAGCGCGCTGTCGATTAGTAGCGCCATACGACGCTCAGACAGGCTGCCGATTTCGGCAATCGCCAGCGCCAGGTTGTCCGCCGCCATCGCAACCGGTTCGGCATGGAAGTTACCGCCGGAGATGATGTCGCCATCGTCGGCAAACACCAATGGGTTGTCCGATACCGAGTTGGCTTCGACTTCCAGAGTCTCGGCCGCATTGCGGATTTGTTGCAGACACGCGCCCATGACTTGAGGTTGGCAGCGTAGTGAATAAGGATCCTGCACTTTTTCACACCCTTGGTGCGAATTGCCAATCTCGCTCTGGCTGTCTAGCAGGTGACGATAGGCCGCGGCAGCATCCATTTGGCTGCGATGGCCGCGCACGCGATGAATACGCGGATCAAACGGGCGGCGGCTGCCCAATGCAGCTTCCACCGACATGGCGCCGCACACGGTCGCTGATGCAAACAAATCTTCCGCCATAAACAAGCCTTCGAGGGCGAATGCCGTCGATGCCTGCGTGCCGTTTAGCAATGCCAAGCCTTCTTTGGGCGCCAGCGTGACAGGTTCTAGACCGGCGATTTTGAGTGCCTGTAAGCCTGAAACAATTTCACCTTTGTGGCGCGCTTGACCTTCGCCCAGTAGTACGGTGCTCATGTGAGCCAGTGGCGCCAAGTCACCTGATGCACCTACCGACCCTTTTTGAGGGACGCACGGGTACACTTCGCTGTTAACCAGTGCCATCAGCGCTTCCAGCACTTCCAAGCGAATGCCTGAGAAGCCGCGGGCCAGACTGTTGATTTTCAGCACCATCATCAGACGAACAGTTTCGTCGGCCATGAATTCACCAATACCGGCAGCGTGTGACAACACGATACTGCGTTGTAGGATTTCCAGATCCTCGGGTGCAATCTTGGTGTTTGCCAACAATCCAAAACCGGTGTTGATGCCGTACACGGTACGACCTTCCGCAATCACTTGCTCGACAACCTGCGTGCTCTGTTCAATGGCAGGAATCGCGGCTGAATCGAGTGACAGTGTCACAGGTGAGCGGCTGATTTGACGCAGTTGGTTCAGCGTGAGCGAACCCGGTTTAATGACTAAATTCAACATGTCCATTGTCCTTACTTCAGTTGAGCCAGCTCGTCGTTCAGCATCGGCAGATCGAGCTTTTGTTCTTTGGCACAGCGTTTTGCGATGTCGTAGCCTGCATCCGCATGACGCATCACGCCTGTGGCTGGATCGTTGTGCAAGACACGTGCAATGCGTTGTGATGCATCATCACTGCCGTCACAGCAAATCACCATACCGGAGTGTTGGGAGAAGCCCATGCCGACGCCGCCACCGTGATGCAACGACACCCAGGTCGCACCGCCTGCGGTATTGAGCAGCGCGTTCAGTAGTGGCCAGTCAGACACGGCGTCTGAACCGTCCATCATGCCTTCGGTTTCACGGTTCGGGCTGGCGACGGAGCCGGAGTCCAAGTGATCTCGACCGATGACGATGGGCGCTTTCAGTTCGCCATTTTTGACCATTTCGTTGAATGCCTGACCCAAACGTTCACGATCTTTCAGACCGACCCAACAGATGCGTGCCGGTAGACCTTGGAAGTGAATGCGTTCGCGCGCCATGTCCAGCCAGTTGTGCAGATGCGGGTTATCCGGGATCAGCTCTTTCACTTTTTGATCCGTTTTGTAGATATCCTCTGGATCGCCAGATAGGGCCGCCCAGCGGAAAGGACCGATGCCTTCACAGAAGAGTGGGCGAATGTACGCCGGTACAAAGCCTGGGAAATCAAAGGCATTCTCAACGCCTTCTTCCAGCGCCATCTGACGAATGTTGTTGCCGTAGTCGAGGGTAGCGGCGCCGCGGTCTTGCAGTTCGAGCATGGCGCGAACTTGAATCGCCATCGACGCTTTCGCTGCTTTGACGACTTTCGCTTCGTCAACTTTGCGCATTTCTGCTGCGTGTTCCATGCTCCAGCCCAGTGGCAGATAACCGTTCAGCGGATCGTGCGCCGAAGTTTGGTCAGTGACCACATCAGGAATGATGTTGCGTTCAATCAGTTGGGGGAAAATGTCTGCGGCGTTGCCCAGCAGGCCAACTGAGACTGGCTCATCGGATTCGTAAATGATCGCCAGTGCTTCATCCAAGCTGGTGGCTTTCTTATCTACGTAACCGGTGCGCAGGCGGTAGTCGATACGTGACTCGTCACATTCCACCGCAATCATCGAGAATCCGGCCATGGTCGCGGCCAGCGGCTGTGCGCCACCCATGCCGCCCAAACCGCCGGTCAGTACCCAGCGACCTTTCGCGTTGCCGTCGAAATGCTTCTTCGCGACGGCAACGAACGTTTCGTAAGTACCCTGAACGATGCCCTGAGAACCGATGTAGATCCAAGAGCCCGCCGTCATCTGGCCGTACATCATCAGGCCTTGTTTATCCAGCTCGTTGAAGTGTTCCCAGTTTGCCCAGTGGGGAACCAGGTTGGAGTTCGCAATCAGCACGCGGGGGGCGTTTTTGTGTGTTGGGAACACGCCGACGGGCTTACCGGATTGAACCACCAGCGTTTGGTCGTCTTCCAGACGCTCCAGCACTTCGACGATTTTGTCGTAACATTCCCAGTTACGCGCCGCGCGGCCGATACCGCCATACACCACCAGTGAATGCGGGTGTTCGGCAACGTCCGGGTCAAGGTTGTTCATCAGCATACGTAATGGTGCTTCCGTCAGCCAAGATTTGGCGCGTAGTGTGGTTCCGTGGGGTGCACGAATGGTGCGGCTTGTGTCCAGACGGGTACCGTGAGCGTGGTGCTGCGTCATGTTACGACTCCTTTATGTTTGGGTTGGCGAACCCCGTTGTGTCGGGTAAGGATTCGCCGTGTTTCATTTGTTTGGCTCGTTTTCCGTTGAGCGTTTTCGGGTTTGTTGTTTCGCGTTGGCTGGCCCGTGGCTAACTATCAGCGCACATTTTTCTCGGCCATGGTGTTGGCGATATCCCAACACAATCTGGCCGCGAGGCGGGCAGTCTGATGGTCGATATCGTAAGTCGGGTTGTATTCCGCAATATCGGCAATCATGAGTTTGTTTTTGTAGTGCAGAATCCGGTCGAGATATGGCGTCAGCGTTTCTAAACTCACGCCGCGCGCCGCGGGTGCACTCACGCCTGGCGCAGTCGCGGCGGGGAACACGTCCAAATCGATGGTGAGATAGAGATAATCGCAGTCATCGATGAAGTGTTGCAGCTGCGTCATGTGATAGATGTGGTTGGCTTGCGACAGCGCGCGATCTTCCACATACCACACGCCCAGTTCATCGGCGCGTTCAAACAGGGCGGCGGTATTGCTCGCGCGGCTGACACCCAGACAGGCATAGTGAAAACACCAGTTGTGCTCGGCGCAGTAGTGCTGAATCTGATTAAATGGTGTGCCTGAACTCGGTTTGACCGGGGCCAGCGCCGATTCAAAGGCACGCAGGTCAAAGTGCGCATCGAAGTTGATGATGCCGATGCGTGGCTGGGTGATGCCTTGCGCATGCAGATGCTGAGCCAAGCCTTGAAATGTCGCCCATGCGACTTCGTGACCACCGCCTAACACGATTACTGGCGTATGAGACAGCGCTTTCGCAACCACGTGTGCGCAGCGCGATTGAGCGTGTTCCAATGCGTCATTGTCACAATGAATGTTGCCCAGATCATAGAGCGCTGAGCTGCGATGCCATGCCATGTTGGCCAGCGCCTGTCTTATCAGGTTTGGCGACTGGCTGGCGCCAACGCGTCCTTTGTTGCGCGCTACACCGGCATCGCATTCAAAACCGACCAGAGAGACAGCATGTTGCTCGCCGCTGAGTTCACTGGCTTGCAGGCATTGCATCACATGGTGAACCCGTGTGCCCAGTTGGCCATCTTCAGCGTCGTGACGACCAAGCCATTGGTAGTGATGGGAAGTTTGAGGAAAATCAGTCATGACAGAAAGCTCCATCCACAATTCGTGCATGTAAACGAGGAACGCCAACCTGATAGCTGAGATCCGCCGGGTGGTCGATGTTCCAAATCGCAAGGTCGGCATCAAAGCCTGTTGCAACTTGACCTCGTGTTTCTGCAAAGCCCAGTGCTTTGGCTGCGTGAACGGTAACGCCACGCAGAGTTTCTTCTGGGGTCAGGCCGAACAGTGTGCAGCCCATGTTCATCATTAAGGTTAGGTCGGCAAACGGCGATGTGCCCGGGTTAATGTCGGTCGCCAGTGCCATCGGCACCTGATACGCGCGCAATGTCGCAACCGGTGGCTTTTGCGTTTCACGCAGGAAATAAAACGCACCCGGTAGCAGTGTGGCGACAGTTCCGGCTTCAGCCAGCGCTTTGACGCCGTCTTCGTCGAGGTATTCAATATGATCCGCTGACAAGCCTTGATAACGGGCGGTTAAGGCCGTGCCACCCAGATTCGACAGTTGCTCGGTATGACCTTTGATCTGCAAACCATGTGCTTGGGCGCACTGAAAGACACGCTCAGTTTGCGCGAGATTAAACCCAACCGATTCACAGAAGACGTCCACGCTGGTGGCCAGTTTTTCTTCCGCAACTTGCGGAATGATGGTTTGACAGACGTGCGCAATGTAGTCGTCCGCGCGGCCGATGTATTCCGGTGGTAGCGCATGGGCGGCCAGCAGCGTCGTGGTGATTTTGACCCGGCGGTGATTTTCCAGCGCTTTCGCTGCGCGCAGCATTTTCACTTCGTCATTGAGCGTCAGGCCGTAACCGGATTTGACTTCGACCGACGTCACGCCGCTTTTTAGCAGGCCATCGAGACGTGGCAGGGCCAATTCAACCAGCTCATCCAAGCTGGCACGACGTGTCGCTTTGACCGTAGAGATAATGCCGCCCCCTTGCGCCGCGATGGTTTGATACGGTACGCCTTGCAAGCGCATTTCAAACTCATTCGCACGGTTACCGGCGTAAATCAGGTGGGTGTGGCAATCAATCAGTCCAGGCGTGACCAGTTTGCCACTGCAATCAATGCGCTTGGCATCGGCGTCGATGGCCTTTGCGCTGATGGCAGTCATTTGACCGTTTTGGATCAACACGTTCATCGGCTCGCTGGGTTGGTAGCCAGCGCTTCCGGCTTGCATGCTGACAATGCGTGCGTTGGTCAGAATCAGTTCCATGTTTCCCTCGGTCAGTCATGCATCGGTCATGACTCAATGAGCACTTCAGCGTGAAGTGTATTTGTCTATTTAAATGTATATACAATTAATAGTGGAAACGAGGGGCATCGGCAAGGTTGATGTTGCAAAAATGTGATCAGCTTTCGGTCTTCAGGTTTAATTGTCGTCCAACAATACTTTGGACGTGAGCTTGTATTTAGAACCCGGATGATAGAGCAGGGCAGAGCTGACCAGCTTATCGCCACTCCACGTGCGGCGGTTGAGCAGCAGGCATGGCTCGTTTGGATTGAGCGCCAGCGTGGCTTTGATGTGGCTATCGGGCACGATGGCTTCAACGGTGTGTTCTATCGCGCTGAGCGGACAGTTTTCTGAGAGGTATTGATTGGGCGTGATGCGCGAGAAATCTTGCTGGAGATAATGGGGCGCATAACGGGCGTTGACCCAGCGCACTTCCAGTTGCAGCGGCGCATCGTTGGCGTAATGAAGAATTTCGCTGTAAAACACCGGCGTGCCGAGCATCACCCCCAACTTGGTCGCGACGCTTTCGTCGGCAATCATCTGTTGCTGCTGTATCACTTTACTGTGGTAGCGCTTCCCCCGGCTGACCACTTCATCGGCGATGTTGCGAATATCGAGTAGCGGGGATTCAGCTTTCTCTTCCGGCGCGCAAACGAAGGTCCCCAAACGCGGACGGCGCTGCAATTTACCTTCCGTCACCAAGTCGCGAATCGCTTTATTGACCGTCATTCGGCTGACATTGAACTGTTCCGTCAATGCCATTTCTGTCGCGATGCGATGGCCGACGGGCCAGCGACCGGATTCAATGTTATCCAGAATGAAGTGTTTGATCTGTAAATAAAGGGGAGATTCGGACATTGTGTTCTGCGTGATTAATTTGAATATACAAATAATCTAAAACTGCAAGACAAATTGCAATTGCTGCTGGAGGTTTTTGCTTCAGGGTGTTAGCAAGGTCTGATTTTTGAGGGCGCGCTTTCGTCAACGTGTGGTGAAATCAGCACGTCGGAGGGGATAAATCAGGCATGATCGTGAAATATGGCCGTTGAATCTGGTGATTTTCCCCCTGCGATCTCGCATAATCGCTGCGGTATTCGATATTTGTATCTACGCAAATTGAGGGTGCAGCGCTGTGTCGACCACAGTGTGTGATTGATTTGAATAAAAGGTGTGTTATGACAGCTCCAACAACCATGACGTTTTTCGCCCGATTTGAGCGCGACATTCTGGCGGGCAAGAAAGTGATCACGATTCGTGATGCCAGTGAAAAAGATTATCAGCCGGGCACGGTAGTGGATGTGAGTACGCTGGAGGAAGGACGTTGGTTCTGCCGCCTGCATATTGAGAGTGTGGAACCGGTTCAGTTCTCGGCGTTGACGGCATATCACGCTGAGCAGGAGAACATGATGCTGGATGAACTAAAGCAAGTGATCAGCGATATTTACCCGGGCATCGAAGAGCTGTATGTGATTACGTACCAGTTGGTGGAATAGCCTGGGTTGAGTAACCGACCGAAAATGAAAACGCCAGCGTGATGCTGGCGTTTTTGAAGCAGATTAATCGCGTTTCCACATCATGTGGCAAGCTTTCTGATCCGGGTCGCGGCTGATGAGCATTCGTGCGAACACATCATCTAATACGTCGTTCTCTTCGTTGACAAGGCCGATGCGTACTTCCGTGAACACTTCCTTATCGACTTCAAAACCAACCTGTTCATCCCAGTCATCGCCCACTTCAACGATTTCTGCGGCACCGCGGTCATCAAATTGCGCGGTGAACAGAATCACGTCGGCTGGCTCTAGGTTGTCGGGTGCCATTTCGAGGAAAATATCGTAAGCGGCGTCGATTGCGTCGTCGTAAGAAATTAAATCAGACATGCAATTACGCTCGGCTCATGAATTTACGTTCAGTGGTGTTCACGATCACGCGTTCACCCGTTGCGATGTATTCAGGAACTTGCACAACAAGACCAGTTGCGAAACGAGCTGGTTTAGTACGTGCAGAAGCTGACGCGCCTTTGATTGATGGGTCAGTTTCTTCGATCACCATTTCTACCGATGATGGCAGTTCGATTGCAACTGCTTTACCGTCAACCAGAACCACTTGCATACCTTGAATTTCTTCAGTGATGAACAGCAGCTCGTCTTCGATGTCAGCTTGTTTGAATGTGAATTGAGAGTAATCTTCGTTATCCATGAAGATGCACTCATCACCGTCTACGTAAGAGAACGAAATGTTGCGTTTGTTCATGTCTACGGTATCCAGGAAATCGTCCGATTTGTAGCGCTCATCTACACGTGCACCTGTGGTTAGGTCAGTACAACGCAGTTTGTAGATTTTAGAACCACCACGGCCACCTGGAGTGGTCACTTCGATATCTTTGATCAGTAGTGTTTTGCCGTTAGATACGATCGCAAAACCTTTTTTCAGTTCACTTGCCTTTGGCATGGAATAATTTCCTTCGTTCTTAAATTCGGCGCATTATAACTAAAGCAGTGGGGGAAAAGGAATATCTGAGATGAGACTAAACTCGCTGTTCTTTCGCTTAATGTGTAATTCTTCAGCAACGGATTCGGCAAGGTATTGATTCAACGGTAGCCTTGGGCGAACATAACGCTGTCTCCCCATGAACGGATATTGTTTTTGACCATGAGTTTGCCGGTGATCGATCCCCAACAGCCTTTTCAGCCAGAGTACCAACCGGCGATTGCCGATTTGGTGAAGTTTCTGCGTGCCGGGCTTGGCGAACGTCTACACAGTATCTACTTGTATGGCAGCGTGGCGCGCAAAACCGCGCGGCCGGGCGAATCTAACCTCGATGTGGTGGTGATCACCAAGCGCGGCTTTGACGACAACAAAACCACGCTGCTCAACACCATTCGTTGGCGTTTTCAAAAAAGCTTTCCTTTTATTACCGATGTGTCCGTCAAAACGGCCTTGGTGAGTGATGTCGCGACGCTCGACAGCATTTTCTCGTGGGGATTTATGTTGCGCCACTGCTGCGTCTGTGTCTACGGTGACGATCTGGCTGAATGTTTTGGTCATTACGAACCGAGCTGGGAAATCGCCAAGCACTGGAACCAAGATGTGGGCGACTGGCTAACCTTCTACCGCGATAAAATCGCCAAAGCAGGCAATGCGGCCGAGCAGAGCGCGGCACAAAAGACGATTGCGAAAAAGCTGCTGCGGGCCAGTTATTCGCTGATCATGTATCGCGACAAGCAGTGGTTTGACGATCCGGCGGCGTGTGGCGCGCACTTTTTACGTTACCATCCTGAAAAACAACAAGACGTGGAACGGCTGACGATTCTGCTCAGCGGCCGCGTCATTCCCAAACGCTCGGTCATTGGCCTGCTCGATAGTTTTGGCCCGTGGCTGGTGAAACAGTACGAGAAAACAGAATTTCGTATCGGTTAACCGAGCGGGTTTACTCAGAACAAGCCGAGCTGAGGCGCGCTGATCTGTTCAAACTGACGACCGATGAACGGTAAAATGGCATCGGCAACCGGTTTGAGCTGTTTATCGATGTAGTGTTGATAATCCATCGGGCTGTTCATGTACTCTTTCGGTTCGGGGCCATTCACGGTGATACAGTACTCAATCAGGCCACGATTCTGGTATTGCAGTGGGCGGCCAAGACGCGCGTTAATGTCATCGGCCATGCGCGCCGCGCGGACTTGCGGCGGCACATTTTTTTGGTATTCGTGCAGTTTGCGGCGCAGGCGTTTTTGATACACCAACTCGTTGTCGTATTCGCCAGCCAGCGTCGCTTCCACCGTGGTACGAATGTAGTCATCTGGCGCTTCGCCATGGAAAATCATCCAGTAAAGTTGGTGTTGAAAACGCTGTGCCAGTGGCGTCCAGTCGGTGCGCGCACTTTCGAGTCCTTTAAACACCATGCGTTCTTTGTCGCCTTCTCCAATCAAACCCGCGTAGCGCTTCTTCGATCCGGTTTCTGCGCCGCGGATGGTCGGCATCAGAAACTTGCGATAGTGAGTTTCATATTCAAGCTCCAAAATTGAGGTTAACGCGTATTCCTGCTGCAGGTGATTCGTCCACCATTGGTTGATGTGCTGAACCAAACCTTGGCCAATGGCATCGGCATCGTGCTGGGCATGTTCACGACCCAGCGAGACAAACGTTGAGTCGGTGTCGCCGTAAATCACTTGGTAACCTTGCGCTTCAATCAGTTGCTTGGTTTGCTTCATGATTTCGTGTCCGCGCATGGTGATACTGGAGGCCAAACGGGTATCAAAGAAGCGGCAACCCGACGAACCGAGCACGCCGTAAAACGAGTTCATGATGATTTTGATTGCCTGCGAGAACGCTTTTTCATTGTTCTTTTTCGCCACATCGCGCGCCGCCCACAAGGTTTCGATCATCTGCGGCAGGAAATGTTTGCTGCGGTGAAACTGACCGCCGCGAAAGCCGGGAACGGCTTGATCGGGTGCGTTGCCCAGCGGCTGTTGTAATCCTTCAATCAACCCCATTGGGTCAATCAAAAATGAGCGAATAATCGACGGATACAGGCTCTTAAAATCTAGGACCAACACCGAGTCGTACAAGCCGGGAATGGAATCCATCACATAGCCGCCGGGGCTGGCGAGCCAATCTTCGGAGTGCAGATTCGGTGCTATGTAACCCGCTCGATGTAACTGGGGCAAGTAAAGGTTGGTGAACGCTGCAACGGAGCCGCCAATGCGGTCCAATTCCACCCCCGTCAGGCGCGAGCGCTCAATGGCGAAATCCAACAGGTGCGTCTGGGTAAAAATCTTATTCACCAGCACGCAATCTTGCAGGTTATATTTCGCCAGCGAGGGTTTGTCTTCACGGTACATGCGGTTGATTTCATCCATTCGGTCATGCACGTTGTGAATCTCTTTGCCTTCGCCGAGTAATTCTTGCGACACCGATTCCAGTGACCAAGAACGGAAGTGATACGTGGCGGTTTTCAGCGTGTCGATGCCATCGAGCACCACGCGACCGGGAATGGTGATGAAGCCTTGTTGCGTTTGGCTGGCACTGCGAAAGAAACTCGGTTGTTTGGCGCGCCCCAACATCAGCTTCATCTTGTGCCATTCAGCGCGTTTGTGCAGCAAGCGAAAGTCAAAATCAATCACATTCCAGCCGATAATCACGTCGGGATCGAAACGCTCAAACCACTCAATCAGCGCCTGCAATAGGGCGTATTCATCGGCAACCCATTGAATCGGTGTGTCGGCTTCTTGCGGTTCCCCAATCATGATCACGCGGCTATCGAGCGGGCTGTCGAGCCCGATGGAGTAGAGAATACCTTTCTCGGAACATTCCAAATCCAATGACACCACGCTCAGCGCGGGCAGGTAATCGCCCTGACGGCATTTCGCCTGGCGCACTTGACGGTAATCGGCATGAGGTGTGATGTGGCCGGTAAATTCGACGCTGCCTTTGACAAAGCGCTCCATTAAATAGCGATCGGCAAGGCGAATGTCTGCTTCCAGCGTCAGCAGTTGCGCTTGTTCCAACTGGTGGGCCAAAGATTGCGCGTGCTGAATTTGAATGCAGTAACACGCGGCCAGCGGTTCTTGGTCGAATGATTTCAGTGGCAGCGGGCGAATCTCCACGGTGATCTGATGCTGCTGGGCGATCGCCTGCGCTGCATCGATGTCCTGCTGGCGAATAAAGAACACCGGTTGCTCACCACGAATGATCAACTGCGTGGGGCCTTGGTCGGTGGCGAGCCAGAGTTCAATCTGGGTTTGGCCTTGGATATCACGCGCTTGTCGAGTTAATAAGAAGCCTTGCTGAATACTCAAATCGCTATTCCGGTATTGATATTAATAACATTCTGTTTGATTGAGCAGAGACTATATCAAAATTCTGAAAGTGGGGAGATTAATGGCAGGAATATCTGCCTTGTCAGCATGATAATTCGTCATATTGGCGCGCTTTTTAACCGGAATAATATTCACCAAGTGGCTGAGAATGAGTCAATTTTTATTCGTTACCGGATCCCGTTCAAACTATTGAATGATGGCGATAAAAATGACGCAAACGGTTTGATATAATTCTTAACTTGTTGATTTAATAATCGATTCTCAATCCGTGATGGTGAGCAAAAATAAGTGCTTGCTAAACTTTGCGTTTGAGCACATATTCAGAGTAAGAAAATATTCCGAATTTAAGTTAGACTAAGGCAGCCAAGCTGCTATCCACTATCTCAGTGGGTGCAGAGCCAATTAATAAGTGTGGAGATACAAGTTTGATAAGTGTTTTCCTTGTAGATGATCACGAGCTGGTTCGCACAGGGATACGACGTATTATTGAAGACGTCCGTGGAATGAACGTAGCAGGGGAAGCTGATAGCGGTGAAGAAGCAGTGAAGTGGTGTCGTAGCCAACATGCTGACGTCGTACTGATGGATATGAACATGCCGGGTATTGGTGGCTTAGAAGCCACAAAGAAGATCCTGCGCTTCAATCCTGACGTCAAGATCATCGTTTTAACCGTTCATACAGAGAACCCGTTCCCGACTAAAGTGATGCAAGCCGGAGCCGCGGGCTATTTGACCAAAGGTGCAGCACCTGACGAAATGGTAAACGCCATTCGTGTGGTGCACAGTGGTCAACGTTATATTTCTCCGGAAATTGCCCAGCAAATGGCGTTAAGTCAGTTTTCACCCGCCTCCGAAAACCCATTTGCCGATTTGTCCGAACGTGAACTTCAGATCATGCTGATGATCACCAAAGGACAGAAAGTGACTGATATTTCGGAACAATTGAATTTAAGTCCGAAGACGGTCAACAGTTATCGTTATCGACTATTTGCGAAGCTCGACATCAGTGGTGATGTGGAACTGACGCATTTGGCGATTCGACACGGAATGCTCGACACTGAGAAGTTATAAGTGTCTTCATTTGATTCGACCTCCTTTCTGAAAACAGTAACCAATCAGCCCGGCGTGTACCGCATGTACAATGCCGAGGCTGAGGTTATTTATGTCGGTAAAGCCAAAGATCTCAAAAAGCGTCTTTCCAGTTACTTTCGCAAGAAGATAGACAGCGAAAAAACACGGGCGTTGGTGACGCACATCGAGAAAATCGATGTGACGATCACGCATACCGAAACGGAAGCGCTGATCCTTGAGCACAACTACATCAAGCAGTACCTGCCAAAGTACAACGTGCTACTGCGGGATGATAAATCCTACCCGTATATTTTCATCAGCGGTCATCGTCATCCGAGGCTGTCGATGCATCGTGGTGCCAAGAAACGTAAAGGCGAATACTTCGGCCCGTATCCGGATTCCGGGGCGGTGCGTGAAACGCTACACCTGATTCAGAAGATCTTTCCGGTGCGTCAATGCGAAGATACGGTTTACAGCAACCGAACACGCCCGTGCCTGATGTATCAGATTGGCCGTTGTGCAGGGCCTTGTGTCAGCAGCATTATTTCTGATGACGAATACGCCGAACTGGTGAACTACGTGCGCCTGTTTTTGCAAGGCAAAGACAAGCAAGTGCTAGAAATCCTCATCGATAAGATGGAAAAAGCCAGCATGGGATTGCGCTTTGAAGATGCGGCGAAGTTTCGCGACCAGATTCATGCCATTCGCCGAGTGCAAGAGCAGCAATTCGTGTCTGAAGACAGCATGGACGACATGGACGTGCTCGGTTTTGCGCAGGAAAAGGGCATTGCCTGTATCCATATTTTGATGATTCGTCAGGGCAAAGTCCTTGGCAGTCGCAGCCACTTTCCGAAAATTCCACACAACACGTCGCAAGAAGAGGTGTTTGAGAGCTTCCTGAGCCAGTATTACCTCAGCCACAATGAAGCGCGGACAATGCCAAGCCGTATCTTGTTGAATGATGGATTGCTGGTGGATGCTAAACCAATGCAGGATGCCTTAACGCAATTGGCGGGCCGCAAAGTCACCTTCCACGTCAATCCAACGGGCACGCGTGGGCGCTATTTGAAGCTGTCGAACACCAACGCGCTGACGGCGATCACCACCAAGATCAACCATAAGATGACCATCAACCAGCGTTTCAAAGCGCTGCAAGATGAGTTGGGGATCGACAACATTACTCGCATGGAGTGTTTCGATATTTCGCACACCATGGGGGAGAGTACCATCGCCTCATGCGTGGTGTTTAACCAAGAAGGCCCGCTCAAGCAGGAATATCGTCGCTACAACATCACGGGCATTACCGGTGGTGATGACTATGCGGCGATGGGGCAAGTGCTCGAGCGCCGTTACGGCAAGCAGTTAGATGTCGACAAAATTCCAGACATCATCTTTATCGATGGCGGCAAAGGGCAGTTGAACCGCGCACATGAAATCATGACGCAGTGTTGGCAAGATTGGCCGAAGCGTCCGCGGCTGATTGGTATTGCCAAAGGGGTCACGCGCAAACCGGGTCTGGAAACGCTGATCACCACCGATGGCGATGAATTTCATTTGCCAAGTGATGCACCTGCGCTGCACTTGATTCAACACATTCGTGATGAAAGCCATAACCACGCGATTGCTGGTCACCGAGCCAAAAGGGGTAAAACGCGTCGCACCAGTGCACTGGAAGGCATTGAAGGGGTTGGACCCAAACGTCGTCAGGCGTTACTCAAATACATGGGTGGTTTGCAAGAGCTCAAACGTGCAACTGTTGAAGAAATCGCCAAAGTGCCGGGCATCAGTCATTCTTTAGCAGAAATCATTTATCAAACATTGAAACAATAAGAAAAATACCGCACCATAAACGCGCAGTCGATAAGAGCCTAAAAATATGCGTTTTAACATTCCCAATATTCTGTCTTTAGTACGACTTTTTCTGATTCCAGTCTTTGTCGTGTGTTTCTACTTACCTTACCACTGGGCTCCATTTGCAGCAGCGATGGTGTTCTGGGTTGCAGGGTTCACCGATTGGTTGGATGGGATGTTGGCGCGAAAACTCGGGCAGACGTCGCGTTTTGGTGCGTTTATCGACCCGGTTGCCGATAAAGTGTTGGTCGCCACTGCGCTGATTCTGATTACTGAGTACTACCACAACATTTGGATCACCATTCCTGCGGTTACCATGATTGCGCGCGAGATCATCATCTCTGCACTGCGCGAGTGGATGGCGGAAATTGGCAAACGCGCCAGTGTTGCTGTGTCTTGGATCGGTAAAGTGAAAACCTTGACCCAAATGTTTGCATTGTGGGTGCTGATTTGGCGCTACGACGACTGGATGGTTTGGCTGGGTTACGCTGCGATTTACGTGGCGACCATTTTGACCTACTGGTCAATGGTGCAATATTTGGCGGCCGCCAAAGACGATCTACTCAGCGAAGAACATCAATAGAAAAGCGGGCGAAAGCCCGTTTTTTTGTCTCTCGATTTTTGTTTTAGGTTAAGCGAGTATTTCGCCATGAAATACACGGTCTGAGTTCGGTTATCTTGTGGAAATATCGAGCTTTTTTGCTAGTAAACTGAGCAAATCAATGCTTTTTGAATGCAAAATAGACAAACGATTTAAAATCAAAAAAATTGTGTTGACTCATTTCATCGAATCCGTAGAATGCATCCCGTACTCCAGAGGAATGCCGCAATGCGGTGAGCCTTGAAGAGTGTCAGAGGCGCGTTGGCAGAGTGGCCATGCAGCGGATTGCAAATCCGTGGACCTCGGTTCGACTCCGGGACGCGCCTCCATTTGCGACACTAGCTCAGTTGGTAGAGCGCAACCTTGCCAAGGTTGAGGTCACGAGTTCGAACCTCGTGTGTCGCTCCAAATTACAGTGATAGGACCGACAATCGGTCGTGTTACTTCGATTTGAGTATCGTTAATCGATGCTTAGATGGTGTTACCATCGCAACAATTTTGCGTGCCCTGGTGGTGAAATTGGTAGACACAAGGGATTTAAAATCCCTCGACTTTCGAGTCGTGCCGGTTCAAGTCCGGCCCGGGGCACCATCTCTCTACAATATATAGTTTATGCGACACTAGCTCAGTTGGTAGAGCGCAACCTTGCCAAGGTTGAGGTCACGAGTTCGAACCTCGTGTGTCGCTCCAAACAAGAAAAGCCCGATCAGAAATGGTCGGGTTTTTTGCTATCTGGCGTATGCGAAGAGGGCGAACCTCGTGCCCAAGCTGGTCGCGTCGCTCCAAACAAGAAAAGCTTGATCAAACAGGGTTGGGTTTTTTGTTATCCGGCACATGCGAAGAGGGCGAACCTCGTGCCCAAGCTGGTCGCGTCGTTCCAAACAAAGAAAGCCCGATCAGAAATGGTCGGGTTTTTTGTTATCCGGCACATGCGAAGAGGGCGAACCTCGTGCCCAAGCTGGTCGCGTCGTTCCAAACAAAGAAAGCCCGATCAGAAATGGTCGGGTTTTTTGCTATCTGGCATATGCGAAGAGGGCGAACCTCGTGCCCAAGCTGGTCGCGTCGCTCCAAACAAGAAAAGCCCGATCAAACAGGGTCGGGCTTTTTGCTATCTGGCATATGCGAAGAGGGCGAACCTCGTGCCCAAGCTGGTCGCGTCGCTCCAAACAAAGAAAGCCCGATCAGAAATGGTCGGGTTTTTTGCTATCTGGCATATGCGAAGAGGGCGAACCTCGTGCCCAAGCTGGTCGCGTCGCTCCAAACAAGAAAAGCCCGATCAGAAATGGTCGGGTTTTTTGTTATCCGGCACATGCGAAGAGGGCGAACCTCGTGCCCAAGCTGGTCGCGTCGTTCCAAACAAAGAAAGCCCGGTCAGAAATGGTCGGGCTTTTTGTTATCTGGAATTTATTATCTGATATGGCTTTCTACGCATTGTAACTTTACGGCTTGAGGCGATAAATATTACCGCTGTCGGTGGAGAAGTAGATCCAGTCATCGGGTGAACGGCGAATATCGCGAATGCGCTCGTTCAGTGACTCTAGCAATCGCGTCTCTTCTATGGCGCTCTGGTTGTCATCCAACGTGATCACGTTGATGTGGGTGAGCTTGAGGGCGCCCGTCAGCAATTTACCATTGAGTTGTGGGTAGCGTTGACCGCGGTAGAGCAATAAGCCGCTGGGGGCGATTGAAGGAATGTACACTTTCCTTGGGGAGTCGATGCCGTCCGCTTCTTCACTGTCGCCGACAGACACCGGCCCCCAGTATTCTTTACCATACGATGTGGTTGGCCAGCCGTAGTTGGCGCCTTTACGAATCAGATTGATTTCATCGCCGCCTCGCGGGCCGTGTTCAATTTCCCACAAGGTTTGGCTGGGAGCATCGTAATACAACCCTTGCGGGTTGCGATGGCCGTAGCTCCAGATCTGTGCTTGTGCGTTGGGATTGCCAGCGAACGGGTTGTCATCGGGCGTCGTCCCATCAAGGTTTAAACGCAACACGCTGCCTGCATGGGTTCGGCGATCTTGCCCGTTCGGGCGCATACCGCGATCGCCAATAGTGAAATAAAGGTGGGTCGCGTCAAAGGCAATGCGGCTACCGAAGTGACGCGTTGTGGTGGAATTGGACACAGTGATCAATACGTCTCGCCACGCCGTGACAGTTTTTCCGTCCCAATTCGCCATGGCAAGCGTGGTATCGATGCCGGAATCGTGTTGTTTACTGTAGGTGAAGTAGAACACGGTGGGGTCATGAGGAGAGAGTGCCACATCGAGCAAGCCGCCTTGGCCGTTTGCGGCTACCGAGGCCACATGAAGCAGAGAGGTTTTGGTCTGCGTTTTGAGGTCCACCAGTACAATATCGCCATTTCTTTCCGTCACCAGCAGTTGATCGTTGGAGACAAAACTCATTCCCCAAGGCACCAACAGGCCACTCATCACTTTCTCGGCTTCCCACGCAGCCGCGTTGAAACTGCAAAGCCACATTAATATGCACAGTCGACGCACCATATCCTCATCCTTCACGTTGGCGATAGAGAGAGTTTAGCAGCCTTTCACGGCCTATTCGTTTGTGTTCAGGGATGGTTGACGCTGTTGAACGATCGTTTATTCGTTAGGTGTGACACGTCATGTCATGTGTTGTCGCGCGTTATACTTTGGTCGAGTCCTCTGCGCGGGCAATGGCGTTGATTTTTCATGAAAATTTGTTATCTATCTGTTTTTAAAGTAATTTATTTCATGTTGAGAGGCCGTTTTGGCGGCGGCTATTTCACTTTGGCGCAGTGAAGCGTCCATATTTTCTGCTTTATCTCACAACCTATTGGTGGTTTCTATGGCATAGTCATTACACTTATTGTGGTTTTATGCATTGATGGTGAATTCTTTACGCGACGGAGCCTCTGCTTGATATGAAGTCATTCCAATGGGATCGGTATTTTGAAACGGGCATCGATGATGTCGATGAACAGCATCAATATTTGGTGGGGTTCATTAATCGATATGGCGAGTTACTGTCGGAAAACAACGTCTCATTGCAAGACGTGCGTATGGCGTTGTTTGAACTCTCGCGCTATGCCGAATTTCATTTCAAAGAAGAAGAGCAGTTAATGCGTGATGTTGGCATCGCTGAGGCGCACCTGAGTGAGCATATTGATGTTCATCGTACCTTTATGTCGGAGATTTTCAGCATGCAGGCATTCCTCAGTGAAAGCGATGAGCGGCCTGCGGTGCAATTGTTGGAGTTCCTGATCCACTGGCTCGCTTACCACATTCTCGGCATCGATCAGAACATGGCGCGGCAGGTCAAAGCGATTGAGCAGGGCCTCTCGGCGCAACACGCGTATGAGCAAGAAGAACGGCAACGAGACAGCGCGACGGAGCCGTTACTCAATGCGTTAAATGGTTTGTTTGAACAGGTGTCGGAGCGAAACCGCGAGCTGATTCGCGTCAACCAATCGCTGGAAGAAAAGGTGCATGAACGCACACAACAGTTGATGCAAGCGAATCGGCAGCTTGAAGCGTTGTCGATGACTGACAGTTTGACCGCGTTACCCAATCGCCGCAAAGCGATGCGCCAGTTGGAAGCGTATTGGAACGAATCACAGCAGCAAGGGTTGCCGCTGGTGTGCATCATGATTGATGCAGACTACTTCAAACAGGTAAACGACAGTTGTGGTCATGATGCAGGCGATCGCGTGTTGATGGCGCTAGCGCATACGTTAAAACATGCGTTTCGTAGCGATGACTTAGTGTGCCGGCTTGGGGGCGATGAGTTTTTGGTGATTTGTCCTAATACCGATCTCGATGGCGGCGTGCACATTGCAGAGCTGACGCGTCAGCAAGTCAACAACCTGTTGGTGCCTACGGGCATGGAGCCTTGGCGGGGGAGCATCAGTGTCGGCGTGGCGGAATCCCATGGGTTTATGAACGATCACCATGCGTTGATTAAGCTCGCCGATACGGCGGTTTATCGCGCTAAAAAGGCGGGCAAAAACCGCGTTTGTGTGGCTCAATTTGAAGAAGTGATGAGCGCAGAGCCCAAGGCCAACTTGGCTTGAAAATCACGTTGCAGATGGGCAAAACAGAGTTCGCGAAACCAACGATGCTCATCGTCATTTTGGAATTTTGCATGCCACAATAAGTAGTAATTGTGCGTGGCCAATTCAAACGGCGCACTCAGTACCGCCAACGGGTAACGCTTGGCGTATTGCGCAGCGATATGCAGCGGCACCGTGACCAAGCAGTGTGTCCCAATGACGGTCTCCAAAGCCAAGCGAAGGGAAGGGAGCGTCGCGAAAATGCGGCGTTGTTTCTTGTGCTGACGAAACAAGTTATCCACCTGTCGCGTCTCTTCATGTAAGTCACTGACCAGAATATGCCGCGCGGAGAAATAGTGCTCCATCGACATGCCGTGTGTGGCGATCTCATTCGTCTGACAGCAGCAAATGACATAATGGTCACTGGCCAGGCGTTTACCGTACAAATTCTCTGGCACCGTGACCGCCAATGTGCCCAGCAAGTCAAAGTTGGTTTCACCCAATTCACTCAGCGGTGCATTCTGCCACAGCGAGGTTTGAATGCCCGCTTGCGGGGCCTTCTCATACAGTTCAGCACAGAGCGCAGGCAGAATATCCATGGAAATGAAACTGTTGAACGCGAGTCGGAAAGAGCGGTCGCAATGTTGAATATTGGCTTGCGGCGGTAAATACAATTGATCGAGCTGAAACAGCAACGCGGGCAGGCGCTCTTTGAGCTGTTCGCCCCGCTGTGTCAACGTAAACTGCTGGCCATCACGGATGAGAATCGGATCCTGAAACTCGTCGCGAATCAAGCGCAGCGCCTTACTCATAGCCGGTTGAGTCACGTTCAGGCGGCGCGCGGCATCCGTGAGATTGCGAGTTTCAAGCAGCGCCATCAGCGCAGGCAGCAGTTTGTAGTTGTTCATCCGTGTCCTTACAGCGTTTTCAGCATCCACACATCGCAGCCGTTGTGTTCGGTGCCGGGCATCGCCGAGGGTAAATGCTCAAACCCCAAACTCTCATACAAACGCACTGCGGTACTCATATTCGACAGTGTATCGAGGTAACAGTGCGTAAACCCTTGGTGCTTGGCAAAGGCGAGGCATTGTGTGGCCAGCGTCTTGCCCAAACCATGACCACGACTTTCCGGCAGCAGGAATAGCTTTTTGAGTTCGCAGACGGAATCACTACCGTTGAATGGCGCGATGCCGCCACCGCCGACGATCTTGCCGCCCAGCGTTGCAACCCAATAGCCACTGCGATTTTGGGCCACATAATGCTGGCTCATTGCCAGTACTTCATCATCGGATGGGCCGAAACCGTCGCCAATTGCGCCAAATTCAGCGCCGACGCTTTTGATGATCGTGCAGATGATGGGATCGTCGTCTGCGCAGATGGGCTGGATGTGTGTGTTCATGTCGACCTCGAGAAATGATGAAGATGGAGTCGTCACCTTACGTGGGGATGAGTATAAACAGAAATCAAAATATTCACTAATCACCATAACCAAAAGTGATAGCTGGCGAAAAATAATCGGAGGGTCAAATTCGGCTGTTTAACAAATAAACGAAAGCGCCTTTTCCTGCGGTTGAAAGTGTGATTCAGGCCGATTTCAATTTGGCTTTGACAGCAGCTTTCGTTACTATGTACAGCTATTTGAAAAACCCCAAGAATCCCTTATGGTCAGCCTATCGGTACCCCAAAAGGGCACCAAGGTCACCCTTTTGGGCTCCTTAAGGAAACTGCTCATCAGCAGACGAGGAAACGATGCAACATCTACAAGAGATTATTGCTAACGCGACCGCAGCCATTAATGCTGCAGAGTCGTTAGTCGCACTGGATGAAGTGCGTGTTCAGTACCTGGGCAAAAAAGGTGAGCTGACGGCTCAGCTGCAAAGCCTAGGCAAACTTCCACCAGAAGAGCGCCGCACTGCTGGTCAGGAAATCAACGTCGCAAAAGAAACGGTTCAAAAAGCCATTGCTGCGCGTAAAGACAGCCTGCAACGTGCAGAGCTGGAAGCGAAGCTGGCGGCAGAAACCATCGACGTGACCCTGCCTGGTCGTCGTATCGAGAACGGTGGTCTGCACCCAGTCACCCGTACGATCGAGCGTATTGAAAGCTTCTTTGGCGAACTGGGCTTTACCGTTGAGTCTGGTCCTGAAATCGAAGATGATTTCCATAACTTCGATGCGTTGAACATCGCTGACGATCATCCAGCACGTACTGACCACGATACCTTCTTCTTTAATCCAAAGTTGATGCTGCGTACTCACACGTCTGGCGTACAGATCCGTACCATGGAAGAGAACCAGCCGCCGCTGCGTTTCATCGCACCTGGCCGTGTTTACCGTAACGACTACGACCAAACACACACGCCAATGTTCCACCAAGTGGAAGGCATGCTGGTTGACGAAAACGTCAACTTCGCACAGCTAAAAGGCATCCTGCACGACTTCCTTTGCAACTTCTTTGAAGAAGATCTGGAAGTGCGTTTCCGTCCATCTTACTTCCCATTCACTGAGCCTTCAGCAGAAGTGGATGTGAAAGGTAAGAACGGTAAATGGCTGGAAGTACTGGGCTGCGGTATGGTGCATCCAAATGTACTGCGCAGTGTGGGTATCGACCCTGAAAAATACTCTGGTTTCGCATTCGGTATGGGCGTTGAGCGTCTGACCATGCTTCGTTACGGTGTGAACGACTTGCGTGCGTTCTTCGAAAACGACCTTCGTTTCCTAAAACAGTTCAAGTAATCCAGAGGTTTAATCACAATGAAATTCAGCGAATCTTGGCTTCGTGAGTGGGTTAACCCTGCGGTTACCACGGACGAGCTTACTCACCAAATTACGATGGCCGGCTTGGAAGTTGACGATGTCCTTCCGGTTGCGGGCACTTTTACTGGCGTGAAAGTGGGCCACGTTGTGGAATGTGGTCAGCACCCAGATGCCGACAAACTGCGTGTAACCAAAGTGGATGTGGGCGAAGAAGAACTGCTCGACATCGTGTGTGGCGCGCCAAACTGCCGTCAGGGCCTCAAAGTCGCGGTTGCGACGGTTGGCGCTGTACTGCCAGGCGATTTCAAAATCAAAAAAGCGAAACTACGTGGCCAGCCTTCTCACGGCATGCTGTGTTCTTTCTCTGAACTGGGTATTGATGTTGAATCCAACGGCATCATGGAACTCGCGGAAGATGCCGTGATCGGTACTGACTTCCGTGAATTCCTGGCGTTGAATGACGTCACCATCGATGTTGACCTAACCTCAAACCGCGCCGACTGTTTCAGCCTGCGTGGTATGGCGCGTGAAGTGGGCGTACTCAACCGCGCGGATGTGGCTGAGCCTGCCGTTTCACCTGTTGCACCCACGATTGATGCGAACATTTCGATTGAAGTGAAAGCACCAGCGGCGTGTCCTCGCTACTTGGGTCGCATTGTGAAGAACGTCAATGTTCAAGCGCAAACGCCATTGTGGATGCAAGAAAAACTGCGTCGTTGTGGCATTCGTTCCATCGACCCAATCGTTGACATCACCAACTACGTGATGCTTGAGCAAGGCCAGCCAATGCACGCATTTGATCTGGCGAAGATCGAAGGCGGCATCGTGGTGCGTCTGGCAGAGCAAGGCGAGAAACTGACGCTGCTAGACGGCAACGAAGCGGAACTCAATGCCGACACACTGATCATTGCTGACCACAACAAAGCGCTGGCGATTGCGGGCATCTTTGGTGGCGAGCACTCAGGTGTGAGCACTGAAACCAAAGACGTGCTGTTGGAATGTGCATTCTTCGCTCCGGACCATATCCGTGGCCGCGCACGCAGCTACGGTCTGCACACCGATTCTTCCATGCGTTACGAACGTGGTGTGGATTACGCACTGCAACACGCTGCGATGGAACGTGCAACACAACTGCTGGTTGATATTTGTGGTGGTGACGTTGCACCAGTTGTGGCGGCTGAATCTGATGCGGATCTGCCAAAACCAAACACCGTGGCTCTGCGCCGCACGAAACTAGACAACCTGCTGGGTCACCACATCGCGGATGCGGACGTGGTTGAAATCCTGCAACGTCTAGGCATGAGCGTTGAAACCACAGCGGAAGGCTGGACAGCGACAGCGCCAACTTGGCGTTTTGATATCGCTATCGAGCAAGATTTGGTGGAAGAAGTTGGCCGTATCTACGGTTACGACAACATTCCAAACCAAGCGCCGGCGGCTGCACTGAACATGAACCTGCACAAAGAAGCAAACCTGCCTCTGAAACGCGTTCGTGATCTGCTGGTTGACCGTGGTTACCACGAAGCCATCACATACAGCTTCGTAGAGCCAGAACAGCAAAAACTGATCGTGCCAGATGTTGAGCCTTTGATTCTGCCAAACCCAATTTCAGCAGACATGTCTGCGATGCGTTTGAGCCTGATTCAAGGTCTGCTGAACACAGTGGTTCACAACCAAAAACGTCAGCAACCACGCGTGCGTCTGTTCGAACAAGGTCTGCGTTTCATTCCGGATCAAGCGGCTGAAAACGGCATGCGCCAAGAGCCGATGTTGGCGGGCGTGATTTCAGGAACTCGTGGTGAAGAGCACTGGAACCTGGAAACCGCAACCGTTGATTTCTTTGACTTGAAAGGCGACGTGGAAGCGATTCTGGAACTGACTGCGAACGGCAAAGCATACAGCTTCGCTGCGGCAAAACACCCAGCGCTGCACCCAGGCCAATCCGCTGCGATTGTTCTGGATGGCAAAACGATCGGTGTGATCGGTACGGTTCACCCAGAGCTTGAGCGTAAATTTGGTCTGAACGGTCGTACCATCGTGTTTGAAATCGAATGGTCGGCGATCAACACCAAAGTGATCCCAGAAGCGGTTGCACTGTCTAAGTTCCCATCAAACCGTCGCGATATCGCGGTTGTGGTTGACGACGCGGTGGCATCTGGTGACATCGTGAAAGCGTGTCTGGAGCAGGGCGGCGAATTCCTAAAAGACGCCAAACTGTTTGACGTTTACGTGGGCAAAGGCGTTGAGGATGGTAAGAAGAGCTTGGCAATTGCTCTGACGCTACAATCCGCTGAACGTACGCTGGAAGATGCTGATATCGCCGGTGCGGTTGAAGCCATTGTGGCTCATGTCTCCGCGAAATTTGGTGCCACACTGCGCGACTAATGGTTGCAAATTGTGTGAAAAAGCAGGCTCGAGAGCCTGCTTTTTTTATTCCGAATGACTTGCATTTGCCCCATCGGTTGGCGCATCATTTGGAGCAACCACCTGATTTACAGATAAATTTAAAAAAATTTTTTGGCGTAACGAAAATTTTTTCCTACGCTGTAATTAGAGAGAAGCTCTAAATATTTTGGGTGAATTAGTATAAGTAACTAAAATATCAGTAGTTTTTCTTTAAATGTGAAGACAAGTTTTGCGGCTAAGCGCGCGATGAACGTCTCTTTTTGTGGTGAGATTTTGGTTGGTCTCAATAAAAAAGTTGGCGAAAATCATAAGCTTGGCATACACTTTTCAGGTGATGCCAATTATGTCTTTGATTGGCTAAGCAAAAATTGCTTTGGTGCTGTCGTTGCACAGCAAGGTTTAACATAGCTTTGAGGGAAGTTTTATGGCGCTCACAAAGGCCGATTTGGCTGAGAACCTGTTTGAAAAACTAGGGTTTAGTAAACGGGATGCCAAGGAAACGGTTGAAGTGTTTTTTGAAGAAATTCGCAAAGCACTCGAAGGTGGCGAACAGGTAAAACTCTCCGGTTTTGGTAATTTTGATCTGCGAGACAAAAACGAACGTCCGGGTCGAAATCCAAAAACGGGTGAAGATATTCCGATCACCGCTCGACGTGTCGTAACGTTCCGCCCAGGGCAAAAACTAAAAGCCCGAGTCGAGAACATTAAAAAGTCGTAAAAAGACCGAGCATTAGACCACGCTTTCGCGTGGTCTTTTCATATCTGGCTTATGCGGCTTGAATGTGTGTGGTGATGTAAGGCTGCCATGCCTGCTGGTAGAGATCTTGTGACTCGCGGCGAATCTTCTGAATTTTAGCCATCTCCCAATCGTTGAGTGCGCGCTGGTCACGACCTGCGGTGCGCTCAATGTTCTGAATCTGTTTATAAAGGTCATGCTCTGGGCCACTTTTCACATCGGCAATCGCTTTCAAGTGAAATTGTACTTCGGCAATGATGCCGGTTTTTGGCAATTGAACCAGCACGTTCAAGTCGCGATAACCTGATTCCGCTGGTGATTTAAAGCGGTTTTTCACCTTCATCACCGTCGCTTCGCGGCTCAGGGCCTCATAGGCGTCAACCAAGCTCGGCACATCGTCGGCGATGATCGTGGCGCGCGCTAAATCGGTAATGCGTTCCGGTTGACCATTCAATTCCAATTCGATTTTTTCCAAGGCGCGGTGGTGTGATTTTACGCCAGAAAAGTAGGCGTGGGTGGATGTGAGTAGTGCGGTACTTTTGCACAAAGTTTCCAGTTCACACTGGGCTTGATGCGCCTTGCTGTAGAGGATGTCGAAATCCTGATAAGGCTGCAGAACGCTGTTTTGCGTGGTTTGAATGCCGTAAAGGCCGCTGAGGCTATGTTTGAAAAGCTTTGAACTGACTTGATTTTGCGATTCACCTCGGTTGTCTTCCGACGTGGTATCAAAAGGCAGAGCGGCCGCAAAAGCAGGCGCTCGGCTCAGAACCAGAAGCATCAGTGCCGTCGTTCGTAAGAATAGGCTCATTCACTCTCCTTAGCTTGCGCTGTTAGGTCAAAATTGGCAATCAGAAGGGCCATAACAGTGTGCAAACGAAGCATTCTCTTCAATAAAGATGTTGGGTTGAAAACGTTAAACTCAATCGCATCCCAACGACAAATGTGCAGAGTGTGTGGTCTGTCACATGACAATGCTCGGTTATTCAGACTATTAGCCGAATAAACAGTTCCTTTTGAGAGTGTAAGGAAGTGTGTCTTTCACAAAACGCTGACCGAGTGTTAAAAACTGGCTACCGAATTTAACCAGAATTCGTTACCCTATCGCGCTTCCATGACTTCAGAGATGACGAATGAACGATCCAGAATTTTGGCACGCGAAATGGGCCTCAAACCAAATTGGCTTTCACTTGACCGATGTGAACACATTGCTCAGCGATCACTGGCACGAAACACAGCCAAAACGCGATGAACGCGTTTTGGTGCCGTTGTGTGGTAAAAGCGAAGACCTCATTTGGTTGGCGGAAAAACATGACGATGTGCAAGGGGTGGAACTCAGCCCGATTGCGGTGCGCGCCTTTTTTGCGGAACACTTCTATACTCCAATTGTGACGCAGATTAACGGCCTGCATGAGCTGTATCAGTTCGATGAGCTGTCAATTTACACCGGGGATTACTTCACGGCGCCGCTGCAACCGGTCGACATTGTTTATGATCGCGCGGCACTGATTGCCTTGCCGGAAGGGATGCGCGCGGATTACGTGGCTCGTCTGAAATCTCTGCTCAATCCGGGTGCACGGATTCTTTTGGTCACCCTCGATTACGATCAGCAAGAGCTGAGTGGCCCACCGTTTAGTGTGAATGAAGAGGAAGTGAAGCGCTTGTTTAGTGGGTTTTCGGTGCGTCGTTTACTGCGTGATGAAGCCAACGCACAGCATCCGAAACGCGCCAAAAAAGGCCTCAGTCGTTTTGCCGAAGAAGTTTGGTTGATTGAAAGCTGAACCTGTGGCTCACGAATGGAGTAAAAGGTCTAATCAAAGATTGTAAAGGTGCCAAGATGCTGTACGATATGGCACCTTTTCGCTAGGTTGAAAAATAAGCAGTGCATGAAGAATGCTGCAAATCATCTCAAATTTTCCGATTGTGGCGGGCTCTCCCGCAATACCATGAGGTCCTAGTATGTTTCTTTTTAGCAGCCGTAAACAAGAACAGAATCACCAAGCTCAACTCGACGCCATGCGCTCTGCCAGTATGGTGCTCAATGCGATTAAACATCGCGTACCGTATATCGAATTTTCCAGTGATGGCCGTATTCTCACGGCCAACGAACTGTTTCTCAGCGCGATGGGATACTCGCTTGACGAAGTGCAAGGCCAGCACCACCGTCTTTTTTGTGATAAGCAACTGACCTCATCGGCATCGTATCAGAATTTTTGGCGTGAATTGGCGCAGGGCAACCCGCAACACGGGACGTTTCGCCGCGTGCGTAAAGATGGTCAAGACATCTGGATTGAAGCCACGTACGTGCCGGTGGTCGATGAACAGGGCCGCGTGGTGAAAGTGGTCAAAGTGGCCAGCGATGTCACCGAAGAAAAATTGCAGCTCGATAGCCAAGCCGCCATTTTTGAAGCACTAAAAACGTCGTTGGCGTACATCGAATTCACCCCGCAGGGGCAGATCCTCAATGCCAATGATAATTTCTGTCGCTGCGTGGGGTACTCACTGCGTGAGATTCAAGGCCAGCACCATCGCCTATTTTGCAGTGAGGCGTTCATGCAGAACAATCCCGATTTTTGGCCATCATTGGCTCGTGGTGAATTTAAATCCGGACTGTTTGAACGTCGCAATCGGAATGGTGATGTGATTTGGTTGGAAGCCACCTACAACCCGATCAAAGATCAGCAGGGCAATGTGGTGCGGGTGGTGAAATTCGCTAGTGAAATCACAGCACGTATTCATCATTTACAGGCGATTCAACAGGCGTCGAAGGTGGCGCAGCGCACGTCGCTTGAAACGTTGGACATTGCCAATGATGGCGCGAAAACCTTAGATGTCGCCGCGGATGTGGCGAACCAGATTGACGGCTCGGTAGAGCAAGCGTCGTCGTTGATGGAGAAACTGACCGAACAGTCACAGCAAATATCGCAAATCGTCACCACCATTTCGACCATTGCTGACCAAACCAATTTGTTGGCATTAAACGCTGCGATTGAAGCGGCAAGAGCCGGTGAATATGGCCGTGGGTTTGCAGTGGTGGCCGATGAAGTGCGTAAACTGGCGGCGAACACATCGCACGCGACGGATGAAATTGGCAACATCGTGAAACGGAACAGCGAATTGACCCAAGTGTCAGAGCAAACCATGACGGAAATTCAGCGCAAGGTCATTGAATGCAATCAACAATTGCAAGCGACCCAAGCGCTCATCGACGAGATTCGACACGGTGCGCAGAATGTTGCGGATACTGTGAGTCAACTCGTCAACGACTGATCGCTTCATCACGTGACAAAAAAGCGCGCTCAATGGCGCGCTTTGTGTTTTCTGATACCACGGACACTCAGTAGTGGATCTTCACTGCTTTGGCGCATTCAATCGCGCGAGTTGTTGCTTCAGTGGTGGTTTTCCCTCGAGACAGCGCCACACCTAGGCGGCGGCGACCGTTGATTTCGGGTTTGCCGAACAGGCGGATTTGCGAGTTCGGGACACACAACGCATCGTCTAAACCGGAGAACTGAATATCGCTTGAGGTGCCTTGACCAAGAATCGCCGCGGACGCAGCAGGGCCGTATTGCGTGATTTCGCCAATCGGTAAGCCGCTAAATGCACGCACATGCAGTGCGAACTCTGATACATCTTGAGAGACCAACGTCACCATGCCGGTGTCGTGAGGGCGAGGGGAGACTTCGTTGAAGATCACTTGGTCGCCTTTAACAAACAGCTCAACACCAAACAAACCATAGCCGCCCAGTGCGTTGACGATTTGTTCTGCCACGTATTCCGCTGCTTTGAGTGCATTTTCTGACATCGCTTGTGGCTGCCAAGATTCACGGTAATCCCCGTCTTCTTGACGGTGTCCGATTGGCGCGCAGAAATGAACGCCATCGACCGCGCGCACGGTCAGCAGCGTAATTTCGTAATCAAAATCGATAAAGCCTTCAACAATCACACGGCCAGCGCCTGTGCGGCCACCTTCTTGCGCGTATTGCCACGCTTTTTCTACATCTTCCGCGGTCTTGATCACGCTCTGGCCTTTGCCCGATGAGCTCATGACCGGCTTACATACACAAGGAATCCCGACGAATTCAACCGCCGCGACGAAATCGTCATAGTTGTCAGCAAACTGATATGGGGACGTCGGCAGAGAAAGTTCTTCAGACGCGAGGCGACGGATGCCTTCACGGTTCATGGTGAGACGCGTCGCGTTTGCCGTGGGAACCACGTTCAACCCTTGCGCTTCCAGCTCCACCAGTTTGCTGGTGGCGATCGCTTCAATTTCAGGTACCACGTAATGCGGTTTTTCTAAATCAATCACCTGTTGCAATGCGTTTGCATCGAGCATATCGAATACATGGCTGCGGTGCGCGACTTGCATCGCTGGCGCATGTTCATAACGATCGCAGGCAATCACTTCCAAGCCTAAACGTTGGCACTCAATCGCCACTTCTTTACCAAGTTCACCAGAGCCAAGCAACAGCACGCGTTTAGCACTGTTTCGAGTCGCAGTCCCCAACATAGAGCGAAAATCCTTATAGTCATGCATCGATTCCCAGTATCACAGCGATACTGGGAATACCCTGAGTAAAAACAGCGGCAATCATACTGGAATTTGCTAAAAAAGCAAACGTTTGCGCTAGGCGCGTCGTGAGCAAAATTAACGCATCGCAAACCGTTCGGAATGAAAGTTTTGTTGCGGTAACCCCATGCCAATCAATTGATTTTTCAAGCTGGAAGCAAAGCCTGCTGGGCCACAGAAACTGACACTCGCCTGTGTGAGGTTGAGGTGCTCTGCCACGCGTTCGGCACACAATCGTTCGTTGTTGGCCGAGGTGTAGACGTGCAGGTTCACGTTCGGCAAGTTGCTGACGAAGCGCTCCAAGAGTTTGACGAAATACTGCTGTTTGTTGTTATCACGGCAGTAGAACAATTCAATATGACGTCCTGATGAATGCGGTTGTTGTGTCAGGTGTTGTAACCACGCGACAAACGGCACAATCCCGATTCCGGCACCCACCCACACTTGTTGCACGTCGGCAGGGACTTGGAAGCGTCCGTAACCCCCTTCGACGGTGACCGCATGCCCTTGTTGCAGGGTGGTGAACAGGTGATGGGTATAATCGCCCAGATCTTTCATCGCAAATTCAACGTGTTGGGTGAACGCATCGTACTTCAAGATAGAGAAGGGGTGAGGCGCTTCGCCATCGTGAAAGTCGAGGTAAGCGAATTGACCTGCACGGTAATCCAACGGCTTATCCAACGTGATGCCAATATGCAGCACGCGATAATCATTGCTGTCATCCACCACGTGTTGCACCAATGACACCCGCCCATTCACTTTGCGACGGCGACCAATTTGGCCGCTGAGTGACAGCACGGCGCACAGTGAACCGACTGCCGCGCAAACCCAAACCAGCGTGTTTAAGGTCGCGGCACTCCATTGATAATCCAGCACGGCCACCGAGTGGAATGCACCGGCGAGGAAAATCGCGCCTGCTAGTTTGTGAGTGAAACGAAAACGGCGGTAACTGATGGCTTGAAATAGGCTAATCGCGACGAAGATAACGAACACATAAAAGCTGTATTCGCCGACGACTTTCCCCCAATGCATCCAGTTAATGCCCTCGATGGCTTGCCCTAACCGTGCACGACGTTGCGGTGCGGCTAACAGGCCAAGGCTGATGAGCCACTTAGGAGATTCAATCATGATCCAGTGCGCTACTAGGGCCACGAGCGCGCCGATCCCCATCTGTTTATGAATGGCGTAGCCTTTGTCGAGTCCGTTGACAAACTCTTCCACTTTGGGCAACCGCATCGCCAACACCATCGCAACGGCCATGTAGGCAAACCCGATCGCACCAGTCAGCAGGATTAGTTGGTGACGCCAATAGAAAAAGTTTGCCTCTGGATCCCAGGTGAACAAGACATTGGGTATCCATAACAAACTGATAATGAACGCAATTGTTTTCATGATCTAAGTCCTTTCATTTGTTGTGGGTATAGATTAGATCGGTCAATGAAAAGACGGAATCGACTTTATCTTGTTTTACTTGGGTTGACTTATCTTTACATAACACCGCTTTCCAGCGACAGCGCAAAGATCAGCAGCAGGGGGAGGGTCACAACGCACAAGAAGTTGCCAAACAGCACCATGGACGCCACATTGGTTGGCTCAATATGAAACCGTTCGGCGAACAGATAGTTCATGACCGCAGGAGGCAACATGGTAAACAGCACCATCATTTGCAACTGCATGGTGGGCAAAGGAATCAAGATGTAGATGAGGGTAAATGCGACGGCGCCGGTGGCGAGTGATTGCGCAGTTGAGATCAAGCCAACCCGTAAACCCGACAGTCGCATGTTGGTCATCTGAGCGCCCAACGACAGCAGCATCACGGGAACCGCCGCTTGGCCCAGCAGGGTGGTTGCTTCGTAAAGTGGCGTCCATACGGGCGTGCCTGATAAGTTAAACAGCATGGCAATCACGGTCGCGATGAATACAGGCGCAGTGAAAATCTGACGAAATGACCCGCCTTTACTGAGCAGCGCAAGCCCCAAGCTGATGTGCAAGCACGCGGAAACCACAAACAGCAACACCGCCGAAGCGAGCGCGGTTTCCCCAAATGTATAAGTAAACAGCGGAATGGCGAGGTTACCGCTGTTGCGAAACATATGCAGCGGCGCCCATGCTTTAAAGTTCCAGCCGCCGATTTTACACAGTGGGATCATCAGTAATCCGGGCACCAACACTGCAATGAGTGAAGCGTAAATCAGCGGCAGTTGCGCAGTGTCTAATGGCATGGTCGCCAGTGAAGAGAACACCAAGGCGGGCAGAAACGTATCCATGTTGATGCGGTTGATAGGGCGAAAATCGGGTTTGAGCCAACGCCCAATCGCATAACCCACGCACACCAGAGCCATCACGGGAAAAAGAATACTCACGACCTGTTCAAACATCGGTGTCCTTACCTAAGTTACGCCACATAAGGTGTTCAAATTAGCAGGGTTTTTCACCAGCGTCACGGATTCGATGGGGGATTCGTGCAGCGTGTGGCGCCGAGGCGTGTCGTTGGCAACCATGGGCTATCGCCAAAAAGTGCAATCAAAGTCAGGGATAAGAAGTCGATTAACGGTGTCGCTCAACTAAGCTTTTGATTACTACAACAATAAGGAATCAGCGTATGAAATCATCCTTCGTAGCAATCGGATTAGGGCTTGTTGTCGTCAGCAGTGGCAGTGTGGCCAGCACCGATAACTTTGATCGGTTTTACATCGGGCTTGGCGCGAGTTTTACCGAATTGGAAAGTGAGAGTTACGACATTGTCTCGGAAGACAAAGCGGACGTGACCTCACTCGGGTTAGTGTTCGGTTATCAACCGATCAAATATTTTGCCATTGAAGGGCGTGAACTGTTTCGCGTCTCTCGACACGATGATCTCTACGATACGCAAGCGTCGTTGTTGGCGCGCGGTATCTTACCCATTCATGAATACTTCAACTTTTACGCGGTGGCAGGGCTGAGTTTGCTTGCCAAAGATGGGTTTGACGAACACGGCACGGACTTTACCTACGGCGTGGGCATGCGTATCAAAAACCGCACGCCGTTCATTTTGGATGTGGAGTACCGCATGTTCTACGACGACACGTTTGATGGCATCGACATGGAGCTTCGTTCAATCAACCTCAACTTTTTATACGGTTTTTAATCTGCGTAGCCCACGGTGCGTGGTGGGCTGTGCTGCCATATGTCGCGAAAGCACGCCAAGACAGCATTTGAATCGGATGAGCAGCGCATCTCATCGCGTTTTGATGCTCGAACAATAGAAACGCGGCGTGAATCATTTCAATTCGATATATTAACGATTAGAATTTTAGCCATTACTAACATTTAGCCATTGCTAACATTCAGAGGACTGAGATGTCTCGCTTTCGCTTAGTCAAACTGCACACGAAAACGGTGCTGCTGTTCTCATTGGGTATCATGGCCGTCCTATTGAGCTGCCTATTTGTCACCCGTTACTTTTTCCTGTTTAGTCTCAATGAACTTGAAGATATGGAGATTCACCGCGCCAGCGACCAAGCGCAGGCGGTGATTCAGTCGTTGGTGAGTCGTCAAGAAAAGAACTCGTATGATTGGGCTTACTGGGACGAAACCTACCGTCTGCTGATTGATGACAATCCCGAGTATATTGATCGAAATTTATCGCAGGAATCGCTCGATGCGTTGACCATCGATCTGATGGTCTTTATGCGGCCCGATTACACATCCGTTGCCACATTGCGTCGCAGCGACGATGAGCACGTCGATGTGCCCGCTCTGCTTGCCACACCAAGTTTGCATGCGTTTCTGCAGCATATGTCGACACGCTTAGACAGCCAAAAACGCAGCGAAGCGGGGCTGGTCAAAGTGAACCAACAAGTCTGGATCATCACCATCACCCCCGTTCGTGACAGCAATGGCGAATCTGAGACCGTGGGTTGGATGCTCTGGGGACAACTGTTCACGCGTTCTTTCCCCGCGTTGTATCAAGAATTATTGATGGCACAGAGCCAACTGCTGACCGATCCCAACGTCATCTCTGGCGTGCATGAAGCCTTTGGGGTCGACGACAACCCCCATTCGATACTTAGAACCGATGACGAATTGGTTCACTACGCGTCGATTCGAGATTTGAGTGGCAGCGAAGTGGCGATCCTCAAAACGTGGGAGCCGCGCTTGTACTACCAGAAAGGTGAATATGTTTTTTTCTATATGATCCTCCGCCTATTGGTAGTGACATCGTTGATTTCGGCGGTCGTGTATTGGTTGTTTAAAGACAAAGTAGGCAAACGCTTTACCCATTTTGAACAAAATATCGAGGCGCTGCTCGGCAGCGTGCCATTGCAATCGGACACTCGCCAAGATGAGTTTGAACGCATTACTCAGTTGGTAGAGTCGCTGGCGCGTTCGTCCAATCAAGCGCAAGATCAGTTGAAGGCGACGTTGCAAAAGTTTGAAGCGCTTTATCATGGCCAGTCGGTGGGCATGATTTTGCTGAATGAAAAAGTCATAGTGGATGTCAATCCGGCCACATTGGAGTTACTCGGCTACTCACGTGACACCTTGATTGGCAAAACGCTGGAGGCGATTTGCGGCACCAGCAATGCCGATTGCGCGGTGGAGCAGTTTTTCGCGATGCTCGACAAGGGGCAAAACACATTCGAAGCCATGATGCTGCGATCTGACATGACAGAAATTGCCTGCTCGATAGAAGCCACGATTCTGCAAGATGGCGACACGTCTTCGGTGATGTTGGCAGTGCAAGATATCAGTGAGCAAAAGCAGCAGGCGGAATTGATTCAAACGCTGACGCAATACGATCCAATTTCCGGCTTACTCAATCGTCCCACACTCATTCATTGTGTTCGCCGCCTGTTTCGTCATCAGTCCGAAGGGCTTGAATTTTCAGTCATCTACTTTAACGCGACCCGGCTCAAAGAGATTGATGAAGTGTATGGTCATGAACTCTACGATGCGTGTGTGCGCCACATCGCCGACAGTTTGAAGCGTTATTTCAGCCGTGAAGATGTAGGGCGGATCAGTGAACATGAGTTTATCGTCTGCTGCACTGGCCCGCTGAATCGCGTGGAGTCGATGGGCAGCCACATTCTGTCAGCGTATCGCGCGAAGATCAGTTTGGCGGAGATGGAGCTCGACCTTGGGCTCAAAGGCGCGTTGCTGACGTCTTCCATCGATTTTGAGAACTTTGAAAATATCGTCCATTGTGGTTACTACACCGTCATGAATCGCTCGTCGTCGGTGACACATTCGTTGAACGTCGTGACGCCAGAACAGTTTGAGCAAACCCAAGAAGTGCAGATCCTCAATCGCGACATCGTGGCTGCGCTGAAAAATCGCGAAATCATTGCTCATTATCAACCGATTGTGAAAGCCGCATCCGGCCAGTTAGTTGGCTTTGAAGCCTTGGCGCGCTGGAAACATTCGCAATTTGGGATGGTGTCGCCTGCTGTGTTTGTGCCACTGGCCGAACAGCGAAAACTGATAGTGGAACTCGGCGAGCAAATACTTGACCAAGCGTGTGCATTTTTGCAAACGTTTCAACAAGCGCAAGGCCATAACAAACAGATGGTGAGTATTCACGTCAACATCTCCAGCCCGCATTTTTACCACAGCAGTTTGGTTGATACGCTGCGCAACGTGATCGCGCAGTATCAACTTGAAGCCGGTCAATTGGTGCTAGAGCTGACGGAAAGCATTCTGATGGGGGTTGAAGAAGAGACGCAGCAGCGCATGGACGCCATTAAAGCGCTTGGCGTTCAATTGGCGCTGGATGATTTTGGTACGGGTTACTCATCGTTCAGTTCGTTGTGTAATTTTCCACTGGATATTGTCAAACTGGATAAGTCGTACATCGATGGTTTAGACACCAATGAGAAAGCCAAATCGCTGATTCGCAATATCATCAACATGTCACAAGAACTCGGCTTAACCACGGTGGCCGAAGGGGTTGAGAACGCGTCACAGCTGAGAAAGCTCAACGTGTGGAACGTGGATGAAATTCAAGGCTATTACTTCTACAAACCGATGGATGCAGCGCTGGCGCTGGAAACGTTTCGTCATTGAAAGAGGGAACGTTGATGGGAAATGGCGAAGAAACGTCGGCAAAAAGGTAAGAGCGAAAAGAAAAAGCCAGACTGCGTCTGGCTTTTTCGTGGAGATCATTCTTTGAGGCACCGAGCGTTACAGTGACAGATACGACAGTGGAATGTCCGGATTAATGGCTTCCAGTGTGGATTGGGTATCGGCCAAGTGACTGATGCTGCCTTCGGCCATTTCAGCCAGCGCGGCACTTTCGATGGTGTCGAATGTTTCACCCGCCATGCGCAATTGAATCAAAGCCACTTGCAATGGGGGCAAGCTTGGGTTGAACGCCGCATTTTCTGCGTACGCACCCAGATATTGCTGACCGCTGGTGGTTTGCAGCGCTACGCCGCTCAGGTTGGCGGTGTATGGCGCGTGGCTGCGGTTCAGGGCAACTAGTGCTTGCTGCACCAATGGTTCTTCATCGTCGCTGGTTTTGCCATGATTGACGTTGGCCATCAGCGCCGATTCAATGCCTAAATCTGCTGGGCCAAACGATTCTGGCAGGTAGTATTGCAACGACTTTTCTTCACGTTGTGGCAGTTGAATTGACAGCGTTTTCGATGTGTTCAATTCATTCATGAACTGACGGCAGTGACCACATGGGCTGTAGTTAACGGTAATATCCGCCAAACCTTCTTCGCCCTTCATCCAAGCATGGCTGATGGCCGCTTGTTCAGCGTGAATGGTTTGACCCAGTTGCACCCCAGAAAACTCCATGTTGCCGCCGAAGTAGAGGCGACCCGACAGGCCACGCACGATGGCGCCGACATAAAACTTGGAGATAGGCACATAGGCGTAGGCCGCTGCCAAAGGAAGCAAAGTCACACGCAGATCAGCATCACTCATTTCCGAAATGGAAAGCAGTTGGTTGAACTGGTCGGGAGAAAGGGTAGCGTCAAAATCATCAGCCAAGGTGATCGGAGTCAGAAACTCTGCGATTGGCTTCGGCATGCCCGCTAGCGCCTGTTCAATACGGCTTTTCATAAAGAATCCTTAATAATGTATTGAACTTCATTTTAGGCAACCGATGCAGCTTTACTGAGATTTTTGTCACATAAATGAATGCAACGACATTTCAGTTTTCATAATTAGAGTGATGTCACACATGTCATCGATTGCACAAGGCGAAAGAGTGAAGTCCGTCGATGATCGCGTCACGATCATCGACAGAGGCCACAAAGTTTCCATGAGTTTAGAGGGCGGAGAGCCAGATCGCGAATCCAAATAGGCTTGGTGCGAGAATCGAGGTGATGACGCCGCACAGCACCAGCGCCAGAGAACTGAAGGCCGCATCGCGCGGGTCTCTTTCTGTGCAGCTGGCGGTGCCTAATGCGTGGGACACGGTGCCCATCGTCAGGCCGCGAGCAATCGGGTGTGTCACGTTGAGCACTTTGTAAATGGGGTAGGCGAGAATCGCGCCAAACAAACCAACCATGAGTACCAGAATGGCGGCCACCGCTGGCTCACCGCCAAGGTTACTGGCGACTTCCATGGCAATCGGTGTGGTGACGGATTTGCCCATCAAGGCGGCGATCAAGCTGATTTCAGCTTTCATGCTCACCGCGATCAAGCTGGCGGTCAACATCGACATCACACTGCCCACGCCACAGGCCAACATCACCAAACGCCAGTTGGCACGGATCTGAGGCAGTTGCTCATACAGTGGATAGGCGAGTGCCACCACGGCGGGTTGTAGCAAGTCGCTCAACCATTTGTTGTCGGCATAGTAGGTTTCAAACGGCACCTTCAGGTACATCAGCACCGGAATGATGATCGCGATACAAATCAGCAAAGGATTCAAGAACGGTGAATTGCCTTTCTTCGCCACCCAACGAGCGAAGAAAAAGACGATGAGGGTGACAATCAACCACATGATTTCTTACCTCGCTTGAGAAAACGATCCAAGCAGACACCAAGCGTGACAATCACCAAAGTGGTGCCGCCAATGGCGCTGGCAATGATGGTCCACGCATTGGCGACCAACATATCAAAATGTGCCATCAAGCCCACACTGACCGGCACAAACAGCAGCACCATGTAGCGAATGAACAGATTGGCTCCGGGCTTGACCCATTCCACGGGAACGAGGCCACTTGCCAACAAGGAGAACAGAATCAGCATGCCGATGATGCTGCCAGGAACGGACACGCCGAGCCAGCTTTGCAGGTTCACACCGGCCAGCAGGCACAGGAAGATCAACCCGATTGAGACCACATATTGTGCGATGGTTTTTACCATGAGAATGTCAGCCGTAATTGCAATCAAATAAACTCAGAAACTAAGAGGCTAGCTTCTCTACGTATTGGTAAACGGATTTGAGAATCGCGATTTTCTTTTCATCACTTTCATGTTCATGCACCAGATTTTCCAGGTTCAACATGTAATCGGGCAGATGTGTTTCGTAGTAATCGCGACAATGGTTCGCCCAGCGGCGTTGCTCTTCGTCGTCGAGCGTCCACGGGAAGTTGCGCGCGCGGTAACGAAACAGCAGGGGGTCAATGCGTTTGTCGCTGAACGTGATATCCAACTCACCGAGCAGTTCAGGGTTCGTAGAACGAATAATTTCCATCGCAGCTTTATCTGCAGGGGAGAAGAATCCGTCATAGAGCTGCGTATCCACATCATTCGAGGCTTCAAATTCGCGCTCAATGCTAAACAGCGCCGCCAGTTTTTCGCGAATATCGGGAGACTGACGAATGCGTGCCAAGTTGGCCAAGCACAGTTCGCGGTCGATGCCGATGGTGGCGGCATTTTCGGCGGTGAGCGTTTTTGCTGGAGCCAGAATCGGACACTTGTTGAGATGAACCAGCTTGACGGGCACAGGCAATTCATCCGGCGCTAAATCGTCATGACGAGTGTATAAACGCGCGTGCAGTGATTCCACATCCAAATCGAGCAGCGGCTGCGGGTCTTTGGCTAAATCCACCACAATGACCGCGTTTTGGTTGGTCGGGTGCCAAGCAATCGGCACAATCCAACTGGTGTATTGGCATTCACGGCCCAGCATGCCAGAGACATGCATCAGCGGCGTCATGTTGACAATATCAATCAGCTCATTGAGCTTGCGTTTATGACGCATCGAGAAGAAATACTCAAACAGCTTGGGTTGCGCGGCTTTGACTTTTTTCGCCAGTTCAATCGTCGCAATCACATCGGCCATCGCATCGTGCGCATTTTCGTGCTCAATGCCGTTGGCTTTTGACAAATGCTCCAGTTTGAAGCTGGTAAACCCTTCGTCGTTTTCTGGCCACACCACACCTTCCGGGCGCAATGCGTGGCATGCTCGCATCACATCCAGTAAATCCCAGCGGGAGTTGCCGTTTTGCCAGCTCCAAGCATACGGGTCAAGGAAGTTGCGATAACAGGTGTAGCGGGTGACTTCATCATCAAAACGAATGCTGTTGTACCCAAGGCTTGTGGTGTTTGGTGTCGATAACTCGGCGTGAATTTTGGCGATGAATTCGGGCTCAGGCAGCCCTTGCGCCATTGCTTTTTGCGGAATGATGCCAGTAATCAGCGCGGCTTCTGGCGCCGGCAGGTAATCCGATGGCAATTGGCAGTAAATCACCAACGGCTCACCGATGATATTGAACTCCATGTCTGTGCGCACACCAGCAAACTGACTCGGACGGTCTTTGGCCGGGCTGGTGCCCCACGTCTCATAGTCAAAGAAAAAATAAGTGGGCTGCTGTTGCTGCATGTTTGTTTACCAAGTCGCTGATTTAAAAATTATTGAACGGTTATTAGAACATTCCGCACTGGACATGGCAATCTCGAAACCCGGCGGCAGGCTATGTTCGGTCAGTGATGCAACAAAAAAGCCGACGTTTGAGCGTCGGCTTTGGATGATTCATGATGGCGGCTTAGGCCGTTGCTTCTTGCGCGGCTTCTGCGTCTGCTGAATTCTCGGCAGTTTGGTTCAAAATGCGGCTGGTGATGGTGCCTGCAGTCATTGAACCGGACACGTTGAGCGCGGTACGTGCCATATCAATCAATGGCTCGATCGAGATGAGCAGCGCAGCAATCGTGACCGGTAGGCCCATGGCTGGCAGCACAATCAGAGCTGCGAAAGTAGCGCCACCGCCGACACCCGCGATACCAAATGAGCTGATCGCGATGATGGCAATCAGTGACAGAATGAACTGAATGTCCAGCGGGTTGATGCCCATGGTGGGTGCAACCATCACAGCCAGCATCGCAGGGTAGATGCCTGCACAACCGTTCTGACCAATCGTTGCACCAAAGGATGCTGACAGGTTCGCGATCGCTGGTGACACGTTCAGTTTGGTGATTTGCGCTTCCACGTTCAGTGGAATGGTTGCCGCTGAGCTGCGCGAGGTGAACGCGAACGTCAGTACAGGCCAAACTTTCTGGAAGTAAGTTTTTGGATTCACGCCCACAAATGACACCAGTACGCCGTGAACGACAAACATCAGGGCGATGGCAACGTACGACGCCACGATAAAGCCCAGCAGGTTCAGGATGTCAGCAGCGCTTGAGGTTGCGACCACTTTTGCCATCAGCGCAGCGATACCGTAAGGCGTCAGCGCCATGATCATTTTCACCAAACGCATGACGATCGATTGAATCGCGTCGACAAACGTGCGGATAGGTGCTTCTAGTTGCTCTTTTTCAATCATCACTTTGCGAGCAGCAATGCCAACGAGCACGCCGAAGATCACCACGGCGATGATTGATGTTGAACGTGAACCGGTCAAATCTGCAAATGGGTTAGTAGGAATAAAGCTCAGCAGCATTTGCGGAATGGTCAGGTCAGCGACGGTAGACGCGCGGCTTTGCAGCACGGCAATGCGAGCGGTTTCACGCGCACCTTCCGTCAGGCCCGCAGACGTTAGGCCAAATGCTTGGGTGACCAGAATACCGATCAGCGCTGCAATGGCGGTGGTCAACAGCAAAATGGCAATCGTTAGGCCGGAAATTTTACCCAGTGACCCGTTTTTATCCAGCTTCACCACGGCAGAAATCATCGACACCAAGACCAACGGCATGATAACCATTTTCAGCAGGCCAACGTAACCATTGCCGACAATCGCGACCCAAGATAGGGTTTCACCGATGACATAGCTGCCTTCACCAAAGATAAGCTGAAGTGCTAAACCGAACGCACTGCCCAGCACTAAACCGAGCAACACAAGACGAGAAAGGGTGTAGGCTTTTTTCTGTTGTCCAAATAAGAAGAACAGAATGCCGACAAATACCGCAATCGATGCGATAGCTGCAACTGACATAATTGAGAATCCTTAAAACGGGTGGATATCGACTTGGCGGGAAACCGTCCGCGATATCGAAAAAGTAGGAATATATCTAGGGAGCACCATAACGTTTCATATGCTGAATAGAAAATATAAAAACAGCATTATTTAGAACGAAACGTTATGAATGCAGGGTGTTGTACAAATTATTGTCGATTCGATGGTGAAATATTCGTTTCAGTGATAATTCTTCAGCAGACGCTGCATGTCGGTGGTGTGCAAAACGGATACGGCCGGAGCGCGGCGATCAAATACATTGTAGAGCAGCGCTTGGGCGACCGCTTCGGCGCGAATCGGGATCAGGTTTTTCAGTGTGCCCCACAGTAGGTATTGCCCGATTTTCATCACGCGTTGCAACCAAATTTCATCGGGTCTGACGACCTGACGTTCACCCACCAACGGGCCGGGGCGAACAAACGTGACGTGTTCAAAGCCCATTTGGCGAATGGCTTCTTCCATCTTGCCCTTGCAGCGTAGGTAATGAGATCGCGAGCGTGGGTGCGCGCCATAGCTCGACACCACCGCCAAACGTTTTACACCGATGGTTTTCATGGTTTGAGCAACCTGGCAAACCAAGTGGTAATCGACCGCTTCTAATCCGGCTTGAGAACCTGCTTGTTTGCGTGTTGTGCCCAGCGCAATCACGCCATAATTGGGCGCAATGTGCTGCTCATCCCACTGCTTGATGCCAAGTTCGCTATCGCATATTGCGGTGAGTTTTTCATGGCTCGCTAAGGGTTTTCGCGTGAGCGCGTACACGCCATCAATCGCAGGCGTTGCCAATAACTGGTGGAGTGCACATGAACCGACAAGGCCGCTGGCACCGGCGATGATCACGTGGGTGGAGGAGGAAGTTGTCATGCTATTCTTTCGCTATCGTCTTATTCGCTATCGTCTTATTCAATATTGTCGTAAAAAGACCCCGCGAAGCGAGGTCTTGTTCGGTGAATGATACATCAGGTGAGCGACAATGGGATTTGATTGTGCTTTTTGTTTCCCGACGATTTTGCCGGTTTCTGTTTTGGCGATCGTTGATTAGCAAACATAACGTCTCCTTTGCTGTGAGTTATCGCGGATGATAGTGCAGCCCTGCATCATCTGTACCAAAAGTATAGTGTATAAATTGATCAATGGCTTACCTGCACTTGCCAATCTATTGAGCGTCATTTCGGCAAATGCACGCAACGCAGCGGCAAAGTTTGGTATCCAAGATCGTTTGCGGGTAGACTGCAAAACGAATTCACGTTCCTCTCATTGCCAGCTTACGGACTAGCTCATGTATATTGATTTCAGCCAGTGGGATCCTTCGGCGATCTACCATCTGATGACACAAACGGTCGTTCCTCGTCCCATCGCTTGGGTGTTGACCGAATCGGCCGACCAAAACTTCAATCTTGCCCCTTTTTCTTACTTTACCGCGGTGTCGAGTCATCCGCCGCTGCTGATGATTTCGATTGGCAAAAAGCCGTCTGGCGAGGTGAAAGACACCGCACGCAACGCCAAAGCAAGAGGCCAATTGGTGATTCACATTGCGGATGTTGGCCTCGCGGAAGCCGTCACTCAAACGGCTGCGACACTTGACCACGGTGAATCGGAAGTGACGGCGAACGGGATTGAACTGAGTGATTTCGACGGTTTTCCGCTTCCGCGCGTCACAGCATGTCCGGTGGCATTTGGCTGCACACTTTATGAAATGCAGGAGATAGGCGCGACCCCACAAACGCTGCTGTTTGCTAAGGTCGAACAGGTGTATCTCGATGACCGCATCCTCAACGTGCAGGACGATCGCCTGACAGTGGATGCGTTGACGCTGGATCCGCTGTCTCGTCTTGGCGGCGGCGAATACGCCACGCTCGAAAAAACTTTTACCATTCAACGCCCACACTAATCAGGACATTTTCATGTTAGACCGTTCATTCCACGATGCCATCACGCAGCGTATCGACCAAAAAACCAAGCCGCTTGGTGCTTTAGGACAACTGGAGCAGGTGGCTTATCAATTGGCCTTGATTCAAAGCCAAGGCCAAAGCAGCGCCGTCACGCACATTGCGATAGAGCAACCAACGGTGTTGGTGTTTGCGGGCGATCATGGCATCGCCGATGAAGGCGTCAGCATTGCGCCGAGTGCGGTGACGCAGCAAATGGTGCTCAATTTCCTCGCTGGTGGTGCCGCCATCAACTGTTTTTGTCGTGCCAACCAAGTGGCAATGAAAGTAGTGGATACCGGTATTCTGCTGCCCATCGACGCGCAACATCCGGACTTCGTGGTGCAGCGTTTAGGGGAGCGCACCGAAAACTTTGCTCATCAGGCGGCAATGAGCGCTGAGCAGGTCACGCAAGGGTTGGCGCTGGGGCAGGATCTGACCGAACGCGTCATTGATGGCGGGTCCAATCTGGTGATGTTTGGTGAGATGGGCATTGCCAATACCAGCAGTGCGGCGGCGTTGCTGGCGGCGCTGAGTGGGTTGTCTGCTGAGCAATGTGTGGGGATGGGCACCGGGATTTCTGAGCAGCAGTTTGAGAAAAAGCGTCAGTTGGTGGCGCAGGCGGTTGCGCGCTGCGACGGCCTTGATGTGGAAGCTATATTGGCGGAAGTGGGCGGCTTTGAAATCGTCCAAATGGTGGGTGCGTTCTTGGGCGCATCACGCCGCAATACGCCTGTGCTGGTCGATGGTTTTATCGTGACGGTCGCCGCGTATGTGGCCACGTTGCTGGAGCCGAAGGCGCGTGATGTCATGATTTTTGCGCATCGCTCACACGAATCGGGTCATCGCGCAGTTCTGGATTTGTTAGATGCCGAGCCGCTGCTGGATTTGGGATTGCGCCTTGGCGAAGGAACCGGCGCGGTCTTGGCCGTCCCGCTGCTGCGCGCTGCGGCGGAGTTTTATAACACCATGGCAAGTTTTGCCGAAGCGGGAGTGACGGTGTAATGCCTGCGGCGCTTTTGTATCAATGGCAACTCTTTTTACTGGCGGTGAGCTTTTTCTCACGCTTGCCGGTACCGGCGTCATTGCCTTATAGCAGTGAACGTATGAATCAAGCGGGCCGTTATTTTGCGCTGGTGGGCGTGTTATTGGGCGGCATTTGTGCGCTGGTGTACGTGCTGCTGAGTCATCTGTTTTCGCCGGCGATCAGCGTTTTTTTGACCATGGTCGTGAGCTTGCTGCTGACTGGAGCGTTTCATGAAGATGGCTTAACGGACATGGCAGATGGCATCGGCGGTGGCATGACCGTCGAGCGCCGCTTGATCATCATGAAAGACAGCCGCATTGGTACGTATGGTGCGTCGGCACTGGTGATGGCGCTGCTGGGTAAATTTCTGTTTTTGAGTGCATTGGCGGAGCAGATGTCGCTTGTGAGCGTTTGGTTGCTGGGTTATACCCTAAGCCGCGCGGTCGCAGCTTCACTGATTTATGACATGCCTTATGTTTCTGACCCCGATAGCAGCAAGTCCAAGCCGCTGGCGAGTCGTCAAAGCCGCCATGAATTACTGATCTTATTGGTGACGGGGCTAATTCCTTGTCTTTGGTTCAGTGCCTACGTTTGGGTGGGCGCCATTGCGCTGTGCGTGGTCATTCGCGTTGCGCTCAAACAGTGGCTGATGAAACGCTTGGGCGGTTTTACTGGCGATTGTTTGGGCGGCACGCAACAAATTATCGAACTGAGTCTCTACTTGTTGTTGCTGGCGTACTTGCACACTGGCATTGCGGTTAGCGGAGGGCTGGTGGGATGACCATTCACCTGATCTTGGGGGGCGCGCGCAGCGGTAAATCGAGTTTTGCGGAACAAAAAGCGAAGCAGTTTGCTGCGTTTGGCGAGAGTCAACGCCATTATGTTGCGACGGCGATTGCGTTTGATGACGAAATGCAGCAGCGCATTTTGCATCATCAGGCGCAGCGCGGCGATGCGTGGTGTGAACACGAAGCGCCCATCGCGCTGGCGGAAACCTTGGCTCAATTCACACGTCGCGATGTGGTGTTGGTTGATTGCCTCACGTTGTGGCTCAACAACGTGATTTATAACCATGGCGAAACGCTTGATGCGCAGGCGATTGAAGCACGCGTTACCGCGCTGACAGACGCATTGGTTGAAACGCAAGCCACGGTGCTGCTCGTCTCAAACGAAGTTGGCCTTGGGGTGGTGCCGATGGGGGAAGTGTCGCGTTTGTTTGTTGATCACGCAGGGTGGATGAATCAAGCGATTGCACGACACGCCGACAGCGTGACGCTCATTGCGGCGGGCTTGCCGCTGGCGCTCAAGGGGAATCTATGAATCAAGAGGAGCCCATGAATCAAGAGCCAGCGATGAGTCAAGAGACAACGATGAAGCGCGTCTTTTTGTTGCGGCACGCCAAAACGCTGGGGCCGGCCGCGCTCAACGGTTCAACCGATATTGCAGTGGCTGATGAAGTGCAAGATGAACTGGCGCAGTTGCTCAACTCGCACGGCTTTACGCACATCATCACCTCACCGCTGCGTCGCTGCGCCGATTTAGCGCACAAACTGCAAGCGCTCAACCCATCGCTGACGGTGGCCATTGAATCCGATTTTCGTGAAATGCATTTTGGCGAGTTCGACGGACAACCCTTTGACGCGTTGGCGCCTCATTGGGCGATGCTTGAAGCATTTTGGCAGTCTCCGGCAGAACAGCCATTGCCCGGCGCAGAACGGTTGGCGGATTGCTATCGGCGCGTCACGCAAGCGTGGCAGCGCAGGTTGCCGTCATGCCCGGACAACACTTTGATCATCACGCATGGCGGCACGATTCGTTTGTTACTGGCGCATGTGCTGCACACCGATTGGCGCAATCCGCGTTGGTATTCGTCGTTGGCCATTGGCAATCAAACGTTGACGCAATTGGACATCTTCCCCGCGCCGACGCCGTTTGTGAGTGTGAGGAACATCGGAATTGAACTCAAAGATAAGCCACTGAACTAATTGAATATAGAGTATCTGAAGTGGTTAGTGGTAGAATCCGCCGTTAGTTATCGATTCATCCATCAGTACTTGAAACATCAGTACTTAAACATGATGGTGGGCGCGTGAGTTAAAGGGTGTCGTACGGCAAATATTTCCCTTGTGAGTTGGGTTGGACCGGTCTTGATAAGTGGGATCGTTCCAACATAATTTGGCAGTACAATTCTTTAACATAGCCGCTGTGCAATAAAGGAGTAGCGCATGACGAAGTCCCTCTTTCGCCAATCTTTTCTTTTTGACAGTTTAGATCTCGAGCAATCTGTGACGCGCGGAGAAATACAAACCGCAGCGGGTATCACACTGAAATTGCACGATCGCGGTGTGTTAGAAGTGCTGCCAGCTTCGCAGGACAAATCAACCCGTCATATTGTCATTTCTTGTGGTATTCATGGTGACGAAACGGCGCCGATGGAGTTGGTGGATAAGCTGGTGGATGACATCATTTCTGGCTTCCAACCGGTTCAAGAACGCTTGCTGCTGATCATTGCGCATCCGAAAGCGACCAATCAACATACCCGCTTTATCGATGTGAACCTGAATCGCCTGTTTGATGACAAGCCGCACGATTCGAGTGAAGAGCTGGCGATTGCCGACCGGCTTAAAATTCATGTGCAAGACTTCTATGCAGAAACGCCGATGTTGTCGCGTTGGCATCTGGATCTGCATTGCGCGATTCGCCAATCCAAACATTATTCATTCGCCGTCAGCCCTAAAGCGCGTCACGCTGTGCGCAGCCACGCGCTGATGGATTTTGTTGAAGCGGCACACGTGGAAGCGGTGATGTTGTCCAATGCGCCTTCGAGCACGTTTAGTTGGTATAGCGCAGAGCACTTTGGTGCCCAAGCGTTAACGATGGAGCTGGGGCAGGTGGCTCGTCTGGGTGAAAACAACCTCAAACGTCTGGTGGCATTTGATTTGGCGCTGCACAATCTGGTCGCGCGCAGTGCCTGTGAACACCTGTCGAAAAAAACCATTATGTATCGCGTCAGTCGCACCATTGTGCGTTTACATGACGATTTTGATTTCCGCTTTGGCGACGACGTCGAAAACTTCACTTCGTTTATGCATGGTGAAGTGTTTGGTCACGATGGCGACAAGCCGTTGATGGCGAAAAATGAAGGCGAGGCGATTGTGTTTCCGAATCGACATGTCGCCATTGGCCAGCGCGCAGCGTTGATGGTCTGCACCGTGGATACACGCTACGAAGACGATCAACTGGTCTACGATTAAGGTCTGCGCAACCCCAATGATGCGGGGCAACTAACACTTTCTATTTGATTGGCTTAACGTTATGGTTAGGCCAATCTTCTTTCTGGCGCCGATCATTAACCTGAGTACTGCATGGATTTTAGTCAGCTTCTATTACAAAAACAGCGCCGTTGGCAGCGTGCTGCGCTCATCATGTTGGTTTTACTTGGGGTAGCCAGTGCCGCCTATGTGATGGTCGGTGAAATCTTTATCTCGCCTTTTTCACCCCTTTCTCCGCTCGAACAGCAATTGGTGGTCGAACTACGTTTGCCTCGTTTGTTCGCCGCGATTGTGATTGGTGCCGCGCTGGCGGTGTCTGGCGCAACGCTGCAAGTCTTGCTTGGGAACGTGCTTGCAGAGCCCGGAATCATCGGCATTTCCGGTGGGGCTAGTGTGGCGATGGTGATTTTGCTGTTTTTCTTTCCAGCCGCCGCGACCCCAGTCGGGTTTATGCTCTCGGCGATTGCCGGATCGCTGGTATTTACGTTGCTGCTGGTTTCAATTGCCAAAGCGATGCACCTGACGACCACGCGCTTGTTATTGGTGGGAGTGGCGCTGGGGATCTTGTCTGGGTCGGTCGTGACGTGGGCATTCTATTTCAGTGATGATTTGAGCTTGCGCCAACTGATGTATTGGCTGATGGGCAGTATCGGCGGGGCAAGTTGGTATCAACACACGTTGTCGCTTGTCGCCATTCCCGTGATGGTGTGGCTGGTGATGCAAGGCAGAACACTGGATAAATTAATGCTCGGTGAAACCCACGCCAAACAGCTGGGGGTGGATGTGATCGCCCTGCGCTGGAAACTGATCCTCGCGGTGTCGGTGCTGGTAGGTGCGGCTGTGGCGCTGGGCGGCGTGATTGGTTTTGTCGGCTTGGTAGTACCACATTTGCTGCGCTTGGCTCTGGGGACAGAAAACCGCATGTTGCTGCCACTGTCTGCCATTTGTGGCGCACTGCTCTTGGTTTTTGCCGATACCATTGCGCGGCTCGCGTTGGATTCAGCAGAGCTGCCACTGGGGGTGGTGACCACCACGCTCGGCGCGCCTATTTTCATCTGGATGTTGGTAAAGAGCCATGATTCGCATTAACAGCTTGCGTGTCGAATCACGCCTATTGCCATTGTCGTTCACCTGCAAGCCGGGCGAAATCTTGCATGTGGTTGGTCCAAATGGCAGTGGCAAAAGCACCTTACTGGCCGCGCTTTCGGGCGTTTTAGATAGTGAGGGCGACATTCAGATCGGCGACGTGGATGTGCGTACTGCCACGTTGAGTGAGTTGGCGCTGCATCGTGCTTATTTGTCGCAGAGCGAAAAGCCCGCATTCAATCTGGATGTGTTTCAATATCTCGCGTTGTCGTTGCCAGCCTGCGCGGCAGAAAAGGGGGATGAGGTCAATCAGGCCATCCGCCAAATCACCACGCTGCTCAACATTAAAGACAAGCTGCATCGTCCCATCCATCATTTATCGGGCGGCGAATGGCAACGCGTGCGTCTTGCGGGCAGTTGTTTGCAAATTTGGCCATCGCTCAACCCTTACGCCAAACTGCTGATTCTCGATGAACCGGCTGCGCCGTTAGATATCGCGCAAGAAGGGCTGTTGTATGCGTTGATTCAGCAGGTGTCCAAGCAGGGCATCACGGTGATCATGGCCAATCACGATCTCAACCGTTCTCTGCGTCATGCCGATCAAGTATTGTTGCTGAGTCAAGGCATCGTGCACTGCGTCGACACGCCACAAAACGTGCTCACGGAGCAACATCTGGCTCAAGTGTTTGAAACTTCTGTGAAGCGCGTCGAAGTTGAAGGTAAACCTTACCTAATTTTCGACTAATTTTGGTGCATAGAGCACAATTTTGGGTCGGCTACCCCTTTGGAGTCATCACTCTATTTTGCGTTGAAAAGTTGTTTATATTTAAAATCAATAACTTAAATTAATTTCAAAAGTTGGCACGCAAATGGCATTAATAAGATCGATACATTCTCGTTCTTGTTAGGCTTTTTATAGTCTCCTTAGCCACCTTGCTCCCAAGGTGGCCTTTTTTTTTCTAAATCGCCATCGAACGTGTTGTCGAATCAGCTGAGTCGTCAACTGAGCGAGCGGCGCTTACTTGTACTTGAGGCGCGCAGAACGGCTGAGAATGGAGAGCGTCGTCCCGTTATGGAGAAGGGCGCTCATCGTTGGGTTGAGCCACCCCAGCGCAGCTGCCAACATGATGCCGCTATTGACGTATTCCGCAATTTTGATGTTGGAGTTAATCACGCTCATCGCAATATTGGCCAGCTCTCGCGCTTCGGCAAGCCCGTAGAGTTGATCGCGCAAGAGCACGACATCGGCGACTTGGCGAGCCAATTCGGTGCCGCGCCCCATCGCAATGCCAACGTCTGCAATGGTCAGTGCGGGCGCATCATTCACACCATCCCCCACAAACATCACGGTACGCCCCTCGGATTGAAGCGCTTCGACGATGGTGGATTTCTCGGCAGGCACGGCTTCGGCAAAGACGCGGTCTAACTTCAACTCATCTGCGAGAATATTGGCCTTATATTGGCTGTCTCCGGTGATCATGATCAGCTCTTTGACCCCAAATTGGCGCAGGGCGTTTAAGGTGTCCCGCGCATCTTCCCGCAGGTGATCGCGCAAGCCAATCATGCCAATCAGTCGGTTTTGATGCGAGATGAACACCAAATGGCGCCCTTGTGCCTCGTAGCTTTCGATCACCGTCTCAAAGGGCGTGAAATCGACCTGCTCGTGCACTTCTAAGAAGTGTCGGCTGCCCATCACCAGTTCGTGATTGTTCATGGTGCTCTTGAGACCATGGGCAATCACGTACTCAACTTCGCCGTGCTCGATATGTGGCAGTTGGTTGTGTTTCGCTGCGTTGACCACCGCTTGAGACAAGGGATGGTTGCTGTGCTCTTCGACAGACGCGGCAATGGCGAGTAAGTCGCGTGCAGAGTTGGTGTCACACAATGGAATCACATCAGTGACTTGCATATCTCCGTGCGTCAGGGTTCCCGTTTTGTCAAAGACGCAGGTATCGACGTTGACGAGTTTCTCTATCGCACTGCCGCCCTTAAACAAGATTCCTTGCTGGGCTGCACGGTACATGATGGATTTGAATGTGACCGGTGTGCTGAGTTTTAATGCACATGAGTAGTCAACCAAGAACACCGAGGCAACGCGGTTTAAGTCTTGTGTTAAGGCAAATACGGCCGCCCCAATACCCAAGGTGATTTTTACGCGGCGGTTCGCCATGTCTTGCGTGACTTGTTGAATTTCACTCTTTTCACTGAGCGAGTCATAAATCAGCTTGGCAATTTTTGCCGTGGTGGCTTCGCTACCCACTTTGTCGACACGAACCTGAATGGTGCCTTCATGCACACTGGTCCCAGAGTACACGACAGCGCTTTGTTCACGACGGACTGGGACGTTTTCCCCAGTCAATGAGGATTGATTAATCAGCGCTGCACCTTTGACGATGGTGCCGTCGACCGGAATCGAGACGCCGGGAGCGAGCTCAATGATATCGCCAACGGTTAAGGTTGATGAATTGACTTGTGTGCGCTCTGTGCCATCCACTCGCCATACGATCGATTCTTGAGGCCGCATTAAATCAGCCAACAGTTGATCGCTATTTCGGCAAGTTTTTTGCTCCATATATTCGCCTAAGCTGATGAGACTTTGCGTCATCATCGCCGTACGATAATCCCCGCGCCAGGCTGATAGCCCCACGGCAATTGCATCTAACACTTCGACCGAAACCGTTTTGTCTCGGAGATCGTTGATGCCTTCAAACAGGGTCGGCGCAATCAAGGTTGCCGTGGACAGCGCGCCCCATTTATTGGGCAATAATGCTGCCGCGATGGTGCCGATGACGTTTAATGCGACATCGCCACGGGTAAATTTGTGTTCGGTCTTTTCTTGTGTCGCTTCGTTCAAGTCAAGTTGGTTTAAACGCGCTTCCACGATGTTTGCTTGCAGCAATTGGGTGTCATATTCCACCACAACCGACTGAGCCGATTCGTTGACGCGCACCGCGCTGATGCCTTGAATAGCCATGAGGCTGGATTCAATCCAAGTCCCCACATCTTGATGATGTCTCAGCGCAGGTGCTTTGAAACGGATCCGGCCAGGGAAATGGTGCTTGACCAGAATCGCGATCATTCTTCGCCTTTACATAAGTTACGGTAGTATTCTAGCTCGGCTTGTGTATCTTCCAAGCGCTCTTTTAGCTCTTCAACTTCACCTCGAACAGCTGACCACGCTTTTTCACCTGTGGTCGCAACACTTTGTTGAAATTTCTTATTGGTCAACAAATAAGCGACGGCGGCACCGGCTGCCAAGCCCATCATAAAATGGGTTTTGGTGTTTTGCTTTTGGTAGGGCTGTTCTGCTGTCTGTTGCGGTTGCTGTGGATCGGCCGCTGGGTTGGGTTGTTGAGGATAGCCGTAATAAGGGTAACCGTAATAGGGGTTGTTATTGTTCATCTTTAGATTCCGAAACTTGATCCATCAGGTAAAGACCCGCTGCGCCGACGCTGAGAATGGTCAGCAGAGAAAGCGCAGGGCGTCCGGCCATTTGTTCTGCGACATAGGTGGTGACGCCCGCAATGGCCGCCGTTTTTAGCGCTGATTTCGCTGCATTCGCGGCCATATCCTGAGTCTCGATATGGCCCGCTTTGTGCTCTTTCCACTGGCTGGCGATGGTGGCGCTACCCCCTGCAATCGCACCAACGATCATGGCGCGATTGGCAGAACTGAGTTTATTGGCTGAGTTACTCATGTTCTTTGAGCGTGCGTTGGCTGTCGTCACCTTGGGTATCTTCTCCCGGTGCATCCTCGGCGTGTGTCTCGGTTTGATGTCGCTTCACGGACTCTTTGAAGCCTTGTTTACCCGCCGCATAGGTGTCTTTGAAAATCTCGCTGCCTGTCGACACATTGTCTTTCACCGCGCTTGCTGTATGCACCGCGCCTTCTTTGACGCTCGAACCGCCAGATTTAAGTAGGTCTCCCGCGCCGGAGACTAAACCCATGAGTTTGCCACGCACGTTCTCATTGCTTAATAGAAGTGCAGCCGCTGCGCCGACCATAGCGCCTTTCCAAAACTCTTTATCGTTCATACCGAAAGTTCCTAATATCTCTTTAAACATACCCGCTTCTTCACCGAGAGCGCCGTCGAGCATCGCTTGTGCCTGCTCGAATAATGGATCGCTTTCTGATGTTTCAGGCGGTTGTGGTGGGTGTTGAGGTTGAGAAGGGGATTGTGTCATGCCCGGATGTGGCCAGCTTGGCGGTGGCGGCATCATGTGCGGGGGAAATGGCGTGCCCATCGGTGGCATTTGATAAGGATGACAAAATGCAGGATGGGGGAACGCGGGCATCATGTTCATTTGAGGCGGCATCATCGGGGGCTGCTCGCCGTTTTGAATGCTTGTCATATACGCATTCATCATCTCCTGCTGCATCGCCATCATTGCCCTCACATAGGCTTCGTATGGATTTGCATTGTTCAATGAGTCACTCATGACCGTTCTCCATTTAGGTCTAATTGCTCAGCGATGGCGTAACACGCCTGTTCTGCGACTTGGTCAGACTCCGAAAACAATGCCTCAATGGACTGAGGGTTGATGGTTGCAGCATCGTATTCAATGAGGATACTGCCCGTCACATTGTTCAACTGATAGTGCTTAAACGCTGGAATCGAAGCGATGGCTTGTTCGATGTCGCCAGCACGGAACTTCGCCAGATGCGCCACAATACCAAGCTTGTATTTGAGTCTTACTCTTCCTGGGATATGGTGGCCAATCGATACCCATTTTCTTAGTTTTAAGGCCTGATCAACGTACGATTTCATAAAAAAATTATAAGGTAACTTCTTGTTATCTCAGCGAACAATTCGCAGCGAGGGGCAATTAACTACAAATGCTTTGCGCTAAATCAATTTTGATGCTAACGTTGAAAATAATAATTGTTATCATTTGGATTGGCGTTAATATGAACACTTATATTCATAAAACAAATCAGAGGCTTAGGGTTCGTTCTGACTACATTAAAAATAATCCAAACGAAGTGGGCGAGTTGATTGATCAGTTGAAAGATATTGACGCGATTCGCTCAATTAAACATCAAAAATATGCGGGTTCTGTTGCGATCTGTTTTGATCATGCAGAGCTTGATTGTGAAAGCCTATTAGAAATATTAGAAAGCCATCATTGGACACAAAGTAGTGAGACTCCCTCGTTTATTGAAAAAGCGATGGTGACGGGCACAAAGAGTTTAGTGAAAGGATTAACGGGCATCGCGTTGACGCGCTTAGTGGGGCCGACGATTAGTCGAACCGTGATGAATTTAGCGTGACGCGTGCCGAGCGGACACAAAAAGGCCCAACCGATATTGGTTGGGCCTTTTTTGATCGAGCGGAGAAAGTTTGAATCGTTTACGCACTGAGACTAAATTTTTTCGCGGCGCACTTACAGATGCCGTTTGAGAGTGCCGGGCAGCGCTTGCATGGCGGGGATTTAAGCGGCAAATGGCCGACTGATTTGATTGCAAAGATGGGGGACGCATCATTTGCCGATTGTTTGATAGCAGACACGTTGCTGCGAGGCGATGCCGATGTCACGCCGCCACTCACGTTAATGCCGCCAAACCAAGAAAGTAGCGGGTTGAGCGGCGCGATGAGTTCATTCGCCGCTTGCATCAGTGCTTGGTTTGCAACCGTTTTGACTTCTTCCGTGAGCCTCGGTTGGTTGCCTGATGTGGCATGTTGTGTCGACGGGCGATGAGCGCCAGGCTGCTTCTCCAATGCGCGGAGTTGTTTTTTGGAGCCGGTCAGCTGACCGTTGATGACGGCTTTTTTTAATTTTTTCAGTGCTTTCTTGCTATTCATTGATTCTTTCTGTTCGTTTCCATGCCCGTGCCGCTAATGTAGCACAGTTGAAAATACTTATCATTCTCTCATTGTGTTTACAAACGTATTGAGATAAGGCTAGCCGTTATAGAATCAACCCGGACGAGGAAGATTGGATGCTCTCCACCCAAAGATCCGCACCGCCGACATGAATATCTAAGTTGTCCAAAATAGGTAATACCGCGTCTGATAGGAGCGCTGAAACGATCGGGTCAAGAGCAGTAGATAACGTGCTCAAGAGCGGGTTAAGAATCGAAACGTCTACAACTCCTGTCTGTAATCCGACCTCAACATCCGTCGTAAACTGCGGATTATTATCGATGACCGTCTTATCCTTGCTGGGGATGACAATCGAATAGGCTGGCGGATCTTGGGTCGTATTTTCGATGGTGACGGTTGCTTCAAGTCCGAGCGTGGTAGGGATGCCCAGTACGGTTAAATTGACTTGGATCTGCAATGGCGCTACCTGAATGCCAATCAATGGGCTATCGGCCGTCACGATCCCAGTCATGCCATCACTCGTTCTCATCACGTCGGTGAGAGTCGCACTTGCTTTGGCAACTTCAACATTGATGCTCACGGGTTCAATACTGAGTGTCAGCCCGAGTAGTGGGTTATCCAGTACACCGAGTACGGGATCTAAAACGCTGTCAGTGAGGATCTCTGCTGAAAGTTGCAACGCCACTTGGGACGTGGTGGCGGTCGGTTCATGCCCTTCAACAACTGGGAGCGTCGCGATCGTGAAAGACGGTGGGGAGATGATATTGGTCTCGAAGCTGAGGCTCGTGATGTTTGGGATGTCGAGGCTTGAGGTTGGCACGTGAACAAAATGATTGTTGTTGGATGCATAAATCGAGGACTTAATTAACGTCAGCGCATTCAATGAGGTTTCCAGTGCTGCGCCATCAGTATTGCTTTCAGACAAGCGAAGAATATCGGCGAGCCTGATGTCGGGCACTGTCTCTGCCACCGAAAGCTCATTGATGATCATGTTGAGCCCATCGGGGAAAGCATCATTATTGCTTAGCACATTTAAGTAGGTCTTGAGTAAATCGAGCAAAGAGATGTTGCTTTCAAGCACTTCCTCGTTGGAACCCACGCCCAAATCAACCGCCAGAACATTGAGCAACCTCCCGAGTTCAATCGAGCTGTTTGCCAAACCATTGTAGCTGGCGATATCTAAAGCCAACGACGTGCCCAATGTGGCGTTGAATATGCTGTTAAGAAAGCCCGCATCCTCCGCGGTACTTAAGGTACGTGAACCGAGGCCAAATCTAATCGTGCCTGCTTTCTGAATGGCGGCTTCCGCATATAGTGTCATGCTGTTTGAATTAAACAAGCCGCCGGCAACCAAACTTTGAGGCACGGTTTTCGTCACGGTGACTTTGGCTGCAGGGTAGCCATTGTCTGGTGTTGAGCCGGTATCCACGACCCACATCTTATTGATAATTTTCGCTGTGCCATAATCGATGGTTAATGTATCAACTTTTCCTGAAAACCGTGCGGTTAAGCGGTCAAGGATCGCTTCTTTTTGGCGGTCATCGAGGTAATAGGGGTTTTGTAAGCCGACTTCAGTGGCGGCCAGATCCGCCACAGATTGTAGCTGCTGGCGCTGATAGACCAACCGTGCGGTGTCTAGCGCAACGGAAGCAAAGATGACAAGGCTCAGCAATGACGCCGCCAACCAGAGGGTGACCGCGCCTTTCGCTCGATGCTTGCGCCCCATTATTTTTCACCGAAGTTACTTTGAATAAATTTATCGGGTAACGGATGTGAATAACTTTTCAAAACACGTTGCTGGGCAGCCTGTGCAGCTTCGGGAGAGAGGGTGTCTTGATAGCGGGTGGCCATCATGTTCTCACGCTGAATCTTGAGCCAGATTTGGGTTTCCTGAACTTCGGGCAGCTTAAATTCCGCCTTTTCTGGATTTTTGGGATTGGCGTACACTGTGGTGGAACAGAGTAGCGTGACGACTAAGATCGCGGGTGTGTTCATTCGTCGTTCTCCATGCTTTGAATGGGATTGAAGTTGTTGAGGGCATTGGCCAGTTTCTGGCTTTCAAGATGATCCCAACCATAACGTCGGGTGAGGCTTTCTGCGGCTCTTAAATCGTTATTGCGGGCCAGTGCCAGCCAGAGGTTCTTGGCTGCCCGATGATTATTGGGGTTGAGTTCCAATGCGGTGAGAAACTCTTTTTTGGCCACCTCAACTTCATCGACCAGCAACATGTAAAAGCCGTAGTCGTTGCGAATATTCGAATCTGCGGGTTCCATGTCGACAGCGAATCTCAACCAATGGCCTGCTTCTTTGTATTTTTTCTGGTAGGCCGTCAGCAGGCCTAAACCGTGGGCAGCTTGGCCCTTTAAGCACGTATTGAGCAGCCCGGTAAACTTCTTGTTTGCTTCATCCCATTGATTGGTTTTGAGCAGTGCCTTGGCTTCCAAGGCGGTTTTGGTGATGTACGTCCCTTCAATTTTTTGCAGCATGGCAAGTGAGGAGTAATAGTTTTGATTAGCGAAGGCTTGTTGCGCCATCGAGATTTGCATACCAACGGATTGTGAAAATTGCTCATCACATAAACCGGGGGCTTGGGCGTAATTGACATCTTTCGGCGGGGAGGAACACGCGGAAAGCATCACTATCAAAGGGGATAGCCAGAGTTTCATTTAACCTCCAAAGGCGGCCATTAAAGCCAATGCCGCCGGGCCGCCTAGAATGATAAACAGAGCAGGGAACATCAATGCCATCATGGTTACCGATATTTTCCCCGACATTTTGGTCACTTTTTCCTGTAGCGCGACGCGTTTGCGTTCGTACAATAGATCCGCCAATGATTGAAACGATTTCTTCAATCCGCCGCCGGTTTCAGACCCTTGGGACAGCATGGAAAGCAAATCTTGAAAACCGGTGGAGAGCGTCAATGTCGCCATATCGCGAAAGACCCATTCACGGTTTTGTCCGGCGTCGATTCTGGCGATGATCAACGCAATGTCTTTGTTCATCTCCGGCGTGAGATCGCTGGCTTCTTGGTGGTAGGTTTTGAGCAGGCGTTCAAGGGATAGTCCGACTTGCCACAAAATTGCCATCATGTGCACGGCGGTCAGCATCTCTTCATCGATAATTTTGGCTCGTCGATTGGCCTGCATGCGGATCCAACGTATGGACACCAAGGCTCCGATGGCCATAAACAGCGCATAGTAAAGAAATGTACGTTCTATGGAGCTGGAAAATAGATACTGCTGGCCGGTCAAAATAAGGAACAGGCCACTCCAAACAAGAAACATTTTAAACAGACATAAGATTTGCTGGCGGCCGCTGATGTAGCCTGCTTGACGCATATTCAACACAACTTGTGACAACGTTTTGTGATGATCTTGCTTCGATTTTCCCCACCATTTCTGTGAATGGCGCAGGACACTTTCTTTGGAATAAGAGAACAATTTGCTCGCGCTTGACGGGGTGACTGAATGGCCAACCGATTTCAGAGACAGCGCATAACAAATAGTCGCGCCAATCAAACTCACGAAAGACAATAAAAATAGATAAATTGGGTTCATCATGCCTCCGGTCACAAGCTGCGAAACATTCGCCAGATCAGAATGATGCCCAGCAACTGAAGCGAAATCCCCAGAATCAGTGCTTGTCGACCGCCTTCGGAATACCACATGTTGATCAGCAACTCTGGGTTTTGAGTCAGCATGTAGGCGCTCACCAGCAATGGAGCGCTGCCAATCACCCACGCCGTGATTCGTGTTTCCCCCGTAATGGATTTGAGTTCGCGACGGCTGAGATCTTGTTGGCGTAACAGTTTGACTAAACTCTCTAATGAGTCGGTAATACTGCCGCCGTAGCGTGTGTTGATGCTAAAAATGGACCCCAACAGATGAAATGCGACCACGCCCGTGACGACGCTTTCTTTCTCAAATGCATCTTGGAGTTCCACGCCAACCGCTTTGCGATGAATCACACGTTGCAGTACATCTTTCAAAGGGGCGTTGGTGGCGCTGGCTGATTGTTCAACTGCTTGAGCAATACTTAAACCAACTTTGATGCGTCGATTGACCTGTTCAACGAATGACGGCAATTGCTGAACCAGTTGAAGCTTGATGTTATTGCGGCGAATTTGTGCGGTTGCAAAGACAATCAACACACTCAGAACCAATGTGACGGGAAATGCCACGGGGCCAAATCGCGAGGCCAGCATCGCGCTCAGTAACACAATGCCGCCTAATAGTAGCGTATTTTTGAGTGGTGAGCGGCTGAATCCGAGTTGCAGCATGCGTTCGGTGATGGGGTGATGTTGCGCGGTTTTGTGTGTTCTGATGGTGCGTAACAGCGTCGATGGCGCCGATTCTGCCTGTTGCGCCGAGACTTTTTTCGACCAGACAAAACAGAGGTAAGCGGGGACTAGAAATGCGCAGGCGAGGAGCAGATAACTGTTCACCATATTTGCTCCTCAATTTTTAAATTCAGCTCTTCTGATGGCATTTTCAGCGCTTTGAACTGACGTTGAGCAGGAATAAATTGATAGAGGGTGTTGGTCTCGATTTGCGAGGCTTGTACATCCGCGACTTCCACAATTTCAGAAATGACGCGTTTGCCACTGGGCAAACGGCTGACTTGAACAATCATATCAATGGCCGATGAGACGACTTTACGAATGAAGGTTTCACTGGAACGAAAGCCAGTGAGCGTCACCATCATTTCCAGTCGCAGCAGGGCGTCTTTGGGGGAGTTGGCGTGCAACGTGCTCATGGAACCCAAGTGGCCTGTGTTCATGGCTTGCAGCATGTCGAGCACTTCCCCTCCGCGACTTTCCCCTAAGATGATTCGGTCTGGGCGCATACGTAACGCATTTTTGAGCAGTTCACGTGCGGTGACTTCGCCAGCGCCCTCTGAATTGGGTGGGCGAGTTTCCAAGCGAACCACGTGGCCATTACGCAGTTGTAATTCCGCGGCATCTTCTATCGTCACAACGCGTTCGTGGTCGTTGATGTATTGGCTGAGCACGTTGAGCAACGTGGTTTTACCGGAGCCGGTCGCGCCACTGATCAGAATATTCAAACGGGAGTGAACGCAGCGCTTCAAAAATGTCAGCATCTCCGCTGACAATGTACCGTTTGCAATCAGAAATTCTTCGGAAAGAATATCCTGCTTGAATTTGCGCACAGATAGACAGGCACCATCCAAAGCCAGTGGTGGAATAATGGCATTGATACGGCTGCCATCGGGTAACCTAGCATCAACCATGGGATTGGACTCATCAATACGCCGACCTAGCGGCGATATCATGCGGCGAATGACTCGAATCACATGTTCATCGTTTAGAAAATGGTGGTTCACTTGTTCGAGAATGCCATTGCGTTCCACGAATACGTGTTTGGGACCATTGATTAAAATGTCGTTGATGCTGCTGTCTTTCAGTAAGTTTTCAATGGGGCCGTATCCCATCATTTCATCCACAAGTTCGGCGGTGAGCACGTCGAGAGGCGGTGGGTTTTCGATTCGTTCAGCGGCCAGATAGTGCTCAATATAGTGGCTAATCGGCAACATCAAGTTCGCGCGTTCTGACGATGACATGTCAAAGATCAAGCCGTCATCTTCCATGCGCTCTAAAACGAAGCGATGCAATTCGGCTTTGAGTTCCAAGCTCAGCGGCTCATAGCTCGTTTCTTTGATTGACGTTAACCAGTCCATGGCTTTCATGGTGAAACCTCCGTTCTAATCGGAAAATCCGATGTCTTCAGGTAAATCTTCGGGTTCGGTTTGAAGAAAGACCAACTCAAAAAAATCCGGACGATAATTGCGATAAATTTCTCCGGGAAGCGGCGGTAACGTCGCACCTTTCGCAATCGGTTTGACCAAGTGAGGCGTGACAACCATCATGAGTTCTTTGTCATTTTTTTCGAACCGTGTAGAGCTGAAAAAAGCGCCAAGAATGGGAATGTCACCCAGGCCGGGAAAACGGTCGGAGTTATTCATGGTGCTGCTGCTGATGAGTCCGCTGATGACAAAGGTTTCGCCATCTCCCAGTTGTACCGTGGTGTCGGTGCGTCGAACGCTCATTCCGGGCACTAAAACGCCACCGGTGCTGACCGCATTGTTGTAGTTCAGCTCACTGACTTCGGGGGCGACTTTCAGCATGATGCGGTTATCTTTCATCACCGTTGGTGACAAGTTCAACCGAACACCAAACTCTTTAAACTCAATCGTGATGTCGCCATCGCTGGACGCTTTGGGATACGGGAATTCACCGCCCGCTAAGAAGGTGGCGGTGTGCCCAGACATGGTGACGAGACTCGGCTCTGCCAATGTGTACGCAAACCCATTGGCATTGAGCGCACTGATGGTGCTGAGAATGCCGCGTGACATATCACCAATGACGACGTTAAACGCATTCGACAGCGGCAAGAAGCTGTTGCCTGACAGTAATTCGCCCGCAAAATTACCGCCGTTCAGGGCGGCATTGTTGCCGATGCCAAACGTGGTATTGCCAGACTGTTTGCCGAAAAAGAATCCCGCTTCTTTTAGCGCGGATTTACTGACTTCCACCACCTTAATGTCGGTCTGTACTTGGACATTGGTGGTGCTGACGAGCGAAGGCACGACGTGGAGTTGGTACGCTTTGGGCGATGGACTGTTTTTGAGCCACACCAATAACGACGTGCTCCCCCCGTTGTGGCTGTTAATGAGCAAGGTGTTTTTGTTCAGAACATCAATGGTCGCAACATTCGGGTCGGCAACCGCAACGCGAGTAATTTGTTGTTCCCCCACCGACAAACTTGTCTGAGCATTTTCGCTCAGGGTGATTGGCTCGGCTGCATGCACCACCCAAGAGAGCAGTAACGCCAAAAGGCCGACAAGATTTCGATGTTGGATTTGCATGCTGGCCTCCATTAATTGTTTGCTTTGACGACGGTACGTTCACGACCTTGAATCACTTCAACGTAGTTGACCGCCGGATGGCTACGCTTGACGGGATTGCTCGAACGCACGATCGGTTTTGAAGTGGGCTTCGGCTGCGGGTTAAATTGTCTCAGCTCTACGACGCCAGCCATGGAAGCGGCATGCCGTTCAGCGACTTGGGGTGTGCTCAAGGATGCGGTTTGAAGCAGCATGGCGGGCAGCGTGAGTGATGGCTCATAAGTGCCTGCCGCTAACTCTTTGCTGCCCACCGCGGCCAAGCGAATTTCTCCTGAAGCATCTGCGAGCAGGAGAACGGGGGCCAACGATTCATGGACGGCTAAGACGACCGATTTGGCTTGCGCTTCCCGTTCAAATTTGTCCGTGCCATTTTGCTGTTGGCCTATCGCCAATACCATTAAATCGGAAGCAATTCGGCGTGCGCTGGTGATGGCGCCGGATTCTTTATTGGGCTTGAGCAACAGCATCACATCGACATGATCGCCGGGTTGCAAATACCCACCGACGGTGAGCACTTCACCGGCTCGAATGGCGATAGCGCGATAGTTTTCGGGTAGGTCATCGATGACTGGGCGATTTGGCACCAACATTTTTGAAGTGAGGTAGGCGCCTGCAATGACGTCTTGTTTCACGCGGCGACCAAGGGCGACGTCGGGGTTTTGGATCAATGAATCGCCTAGTTGAGTGACTCGAGTGGGTTTCATCATGTCGCGTGTGATGAGTGTGCCTTGGGTTAAGTCATCGACCACCACCCACGCATCATACTGCTCAATGGGCTTGCTGACGGCCGCGTTTTTGGGAGGGGATGGGTTAGCTGTCAACATACCGGAGACTAAAAATACAACGGCAATCGCAAATAAGATCATGGCGGAGAGTTTGAGCGCTTTCGCTTTGTTTAAGGGATAAGTCATGGCGCGCTCCTAATTCAGTTTGAGTACCGCTGATGCGGTAATTTCTGTTGGAAAAACCGAGCCGTCACCAGGCAGCAAACCGTCAATCATGCCCGTGGGTAAAAACGGTGTCTCTTGGTAATTCGGTAACGAGATCGTCACTTCGCAACAGCCGCCACTCTCGATGGCTGATATCGTGATCAACGAGTCGGGGAGTGTGACGCCAAACAATGAGCCGAGGCTGGCGCCTTTTCCATGCGTTACGCCTTGAATCACGCCAATCGCGTTGTCACGAATGACACCTGATACGTTGTTGAGCACTTGAGTATCACTACAATCACTGCTTGCGTAGTCGAAATAACACGCTTCGTCGACGTAGGCGATGGATTGGCGAATGCTCTCTTTGGCGGCGTAATCAAAAAGGTTTGCGGCAAAGAAAATCATCGAATAATGAATGACCGCAAACAACAAAATAATGATCACAGGCATCAAGCATACGGTTTCGATAGCCACGGACCCGCGCTGCCGAATCAATCGATAGGTTAGAAACTCTGGTTTCATCATCATATTGACACCCACCCAATCAATCCAAATAAACTGGTACTGACGAACACCGCTGGAACAAAAGGTGCTTCATTTCTGTCGCTATATTTAAATGTGCTGTACACAATAAAAATCGAAAATGTAATAAATAGATATATCGCCATGACATCAAAAGGAAAAATAGATGCAATGCCGATTAATATTTTAATATCGGCTGCACCGAAAACGCCTTTCATCAATCCAGGCAAGGTTAAGGCAAGTGTTAACAAAATCGACTTATATTCAATCGCCAGACCGACGTTGGGATGAATCATCGCGATAAAAACAGGAGGGCACAACATTAATAAATAACTGATGATGTTGGGCACCCGCATGGTTTTAATATCAAAAATACTTGCCGTGAATAAAAGCCCTAAATAAGTGAGGCTGATTCCCATTGAAACGTATACTCAAACCTTAAACGTCATCAGCGGTGGTAGGGAGTGCATCACGCACGCCGGTCAGCACCGCTTCAATGCGATCCGCAATGGTGTCATCTCCAGTTGAAAATAGGGCGATTGCAATGGCGGCAATCGTGGCGATGATGGCGTACTCAATCCCCGATGCCCCTTTGGTATCACTTAGGAAAGCGCTCACGATGCACCACGACTTTGTTGCTAGGTAATTGAAAGTATTCATATTAATTGCCTCTGACGTAAGGGTTATAATAGTCAAATTTCAATGAAATCATTTAATAAGTTTCCACAAATTGAGACTTTTTGTGGTGCTCATTCAAATTTAATCGTAGGTGGGTTGACAGTAAAAGATAGTATTTTTATGTGACGAATGTCATAAAAAATAAATGAAACGAGTGGCATTGAAACAACGTTTTTTGAGTTTTGTGTGCAAACATTGAGCTGACGATGTTCGAAAAGGTATTCGAATGAATAAGTTAATTAAAATACCCATTGTTATTGTGTTGTTATATTTATCACTAAGTAGTTTGTACGATCTTTTTTAGTCACTGGATTTTTATTTATTTACTCACCATGATTTATATCGAATAGCGTGTTATTGCATTCATGATTAATAAAAAGATAATAATTACAAGAAAGTGATGAGGTCGTTGGTTATGATTTTGAATACCTTTCAAAGGATCGTGGTGATCCTCTTGTGTGATATCCATAAACGCCTAAAAACTCCTTCTCATGTCGATTCAGATTTTATTCTTGAATCGGTTGTTTCTGGTAATGATTGGGCACTCGATTGGGAGTGCCGACGCAACTACATTTATTTTGAGGATGACAATGAACAGTTGACCCATTTTGTTCACGATGTCCTTGAAATGTTTAGTTATATCGAAACGTCTCTGTCGAAGTTAAACACCGACCTCGATCAATACAATAATCCAGCCCTCGTTTTTCAAGGCTTTGACTTGGCGTCGGAGTCAAAATACGTCCATGCAATGGCGTTTGTGACACAGAAAATGGACCGATTCACGGAGTTTTCCGATCGAAGCATTCGTCATGTGCATGTGCCCACGGTGCCAACTTATAGTGCCATGCTTAGCCAATTTATCGCGATGGGGCGGCCTTTCCCGCTGACCCATCGCAATCTCCATGAGCTTATTGCGGCGGCTGGACGCATTCCAGAGCCGCGTTCTAATCCATGTAAAACGGGCAGTATCTGAATCAAGGAGGATACGATGACCATTTTAAATCAACATTCATTAATGGCCTTGGTGGCCGGATGTTTTCTTGTGGCATGTAGCGGCACCGGTTCGGTGGCGTCGAATGACTCAGAAGGTTCATCCTCAGTCACCAGCGAAGATGTTGTCAGCACACAATCGGCAAAAAATGTGGTGTCTGAAACGGGCGGCGCAATCTCACAGAGTGAGTTAACGGAAACGCTAGATACGATTACGACGGGTTCCGGAGAGGTGTTGGTGAACTTGGGCGAAGTAGTGACAGCGCTGGGTGAAGGGTTACCGCTCACCGCTCGTTCGCTCGACGTGAATCAAGACTACCTATCAACCACCGCGCAAGGTGCGAGCAGCGCCACCACCCAATTAGGGACAACCGTAGTGTCTGCTGGCGATACCATTGCAAATCTTGATGCATTACCGGTATTTGTCCAACTCAACAATCAAACGGGCGTGTTAACGTTTACTGGCGAAACGGTGTCTGATCTAGGCGGGAAGGTGGAAAATGTGGGCCAATGGCTGGCGTTTCACACGTCTGATCAGGGCGGCATTTATGGGTTGACTGAAAGTGTTTCGGTCATGACCGCTCCGATTCTGGTTCAAGCTGGGGACATGATTGATCTGAAAGGTCATGCTCTGATTTTGGTCAACGATCTGGGTGAGATGCAAACGGCTGTCCCTAGTTTGGTCTATCTCTCTTCTACATCTCTCAAACAAGGCACGACCGCTTTACTCATGAATGCGGATGGGACGGTGAACAATCTGGGGACGGTATTTGTGGGTGAGCACGGAATGACGGCGTTGCTATTCAACGAGTTGAGCCAGCAAGACGCGTCATTGTCAGCCTTGAAAGAACAGCTGCAAGACACGTTAAACGGTAAACAACTGGCTGGCGTGGGCGATCTTGATCTCGGTGGTGGCCTTTACACGGATGTGCAAGGGAATCTGACGGTGGTCACTCAAAGCCTCGGCGACGTGCTGAGTCTTGATACGGGGTTATTGGCTTCTCTTGAACTCGATAGCACGCTGTTGAACTTGAGCGACTTGGACGCGACATCCATGCCATTGAAAGATTTGCTCGGTTCGACAGCTCAAAGTCTGACGACGTTGGTCGGCTCGTTAACGGGGATGACCGTCGAGACCGTATCGCTGAGCAGTGTGTCGGGTTCTCTATTGGCTGACGATACGCTGTCGGTATCCGATTCAACAGAAACCAGTCAATTGTTGAACTATCTCAGTGCGAACGTTTTGACCCCGGTCTTGGGGCAATAAGCTTGTTCACAAAAAAAAGCGGGGCGAATCATAGCCCCGCAGGAGTTTGTCTATGGGAAAAAAGCCGGCTGTTCTCTTCATTTCCTTCATTTTCTTGTGTTTTTCATTTGTCATTGAAGCCAATGAGCCACCGTTGCTGGTGACACCCAAAGGCATTCTTGATATCGAGTCGGAACCGATCGACACTTCCGCGGTAGAAAGTATGGTGGGCGACGTTGATGCACAGAGCGCCGAGATCATTCAAACCATCCATTTTTCTGGTGGCACGTCGTTGGATTTAAATCTGTTGGCACAAGACGTGGAGTTTCTGATTGGACAACCTTATTCGACGGATTTGGTGCAAATTGCGATTAGTCGCGTTTCCGAACGCTTTCACGCTTCAGGCTTTCCGCTTGCATTTGCGACGGTCGGTCAACATGGTTTTTCGGACGGCAAGCTGACGATCACTGTGGTGGAAGGTTACATCATTCGCAGTGAAGTGGTGGTCGATGATGAGGCTGTCAAACAGCGTATTCAATCGATTCTCGCATCGGTGGTAAATCAAAAACCTGCGCAGCAGGCGTCATTGGAACGGGCGATCGCGTTGATTCATGCCATTCCTGGTTATCAATTTTCAATGGCCTTGCCCCGGCCAAAAACACGCTCGGGCGCCACCTCATTACGTGTTGAACAAAAAAATCGAGAAATCTTCGAGCCGTTTGTCGGTTATTCGATGCAGCAACGCGGCGATAAAAATATGTCGGTAGGGCTCAAAGCCAATGTCAATCAAGCATCTCTAGAGACGATCCAATTGACTGGACTGATCCCGATTGATGGCGGCGACCAACAATACTACGCCGCTGCATTGACCCATGCGCTAGGTTACGACGGATGGACCAGCCGGTTGAATTTGTCCTATTACCAAGATAAGGATGACACGGGCCTTGTCGTGGGCGGGAACGAAGTGAATATTGCCAATCGAATTGAACGTCAGTCGGCAAACTATGGATTGGCGTATCCGTTTGTATTGAATAAAAATAATCGGGTGACAGCGGAGTTAGGGCTACTTTACGAAACTGAAGACAGAGAATATGGGTTGTCATTGAATGACACCTATCTTGGCGCGTTGGAAGATTCGCTTCGTTATCTAATTGCTCGATTGCACGTCAATGCGCAACGCGTTACAGACGACTTAGCGTTTGCCTTTGGTATTGGCGTGAATCGAAGTATTAATGGCGCATTTCACTATGAAAGTGATTTAGGCCAACAGACGATTTACGATGAAGGGATGATGTTCTACAACCTCGATGTTGCTGCTTCGTACACGATGGCAATGCGCTATGTACTGTCATTACGCGCGAATGGCTTGTATGCCAATGACCCCATTGTGCCATCGCAGCGGGTGAACTTTGGCGGCGTGAATTACGGTCGTGCCTATTCAGAAGGCACGTTAGAAGGCGATCGCGGCTATGGGGCAGAACTCAAATTCATGTACAAAAGCCGACGAAAAAATATCTACTTTAATCCCTTTGTACTGGTTGATTACGCTTATGCGGAACAGGTGCGTTTGGTATTGCCTTATGCTGATACTTCTTCCGCCGCAATCGGCTTTGAAACGGGGTATCGCCAACATTTACATCTTGTCTTTGACTACGCGACTCCCTTACTGGAGCATGATGGGCGGTTTTCAAAAGCGGTGTATAACTTGAGTTTGCGCTGGAAGTTTTAACGGGAAGAGGGTTGTTGCTGGACGCGGGTGATATTCGGTTTCGAACCATTGAGCTTATGACATTGTGAAACGTCAGATACAAAAACGGCCCTGGGGGATTGGGCCGTGAATGAGAGGTGGACTCGATTAGTGCTCTGGTGTTTCCAGGAGTTTAACCGCGCGATCCACAGCGTTATTGATGCCTTCAGGACTCTCAAGTTTTCCTGAGCTAGCAGGACCAAGAGCACATGAATACAGCGCCAGTTGCTTATCAAACGGCAAATCCAATTGCTCGTAAAGATCTTGGCGAATCTGGGCGTGTTGTTCCGGTTCTTGGCTAGCAAGGCTAATCAAAGCTTCGTAGATAAGCGTTTTCATGTTTTTCCCTTTTTATTTTATCGCACGGAGTGCATATGGATTGTAAAGGGTTGCACGATAAAAATCGTCCGCCACAGTCACATAACAAAGACTCAAACAAAAATTAGATAAAAGATAGTTGCATTGAAACCGAAATCGCGAAGTTGAAACAATCCCCATTCATCAATTAACTGGTGGTTAACGCGGCATCCATCGGTGGTTTCAATGGTTTGGCAAGTACTGCGCCAACCTCCAAAAGCCTGATGTGATGGCGCAGCACGGCGATCATCAGCGGATCGAGTGAGCTGGTGATTGTTCCGCGGATAATAAATAAGAAAGTGTATAAATAAGAGAATGGGAATTCCCGTTTGATAGCGAGAATACTTGAATTAGTAAATTTACTTAATAAATCGTTATGGGTGTCAACATTCAACGATTTAATTATATTTCTATTTGAGATGGGAATCGTGATTTCGTATTATCGTGAATACGAAATCACGGTTAAGGTTAATTAATTTTAAAACTATCTCGCCACACAAATTCGTGGTTAAAGAAAATGTTTTTCTTATATTTTCTGCCTTGTGTTTTTTCAATAAACATATCAATGGCCGCTTCGCCCATTTCAAATGGGAATAAGCGCATGGTGGTGAGGCTTGGGCTCATGTGTCGAGCTGATGAGATGTCATTGGTGCCGATCACTTGAATATCATCGGGTATCGACAGTTCGTGCTCATAAATGGCGCGATAGACGCCGACAGCAACCATATCGGTAGCGGCATACACGACATCGGGTAATTCGTCGTAGCGCAGCATGTCTTTCATGGCCTGATAGCCAGATTCAATGCAGTACTCTTTGCTCACTTTGCAAAAATTTTCCTGATATAACCCCCGTGAACGCGTTACTTCGCGAAAGGCGTGTAAGCGTGCTTCGTTATTGCCAATAAAGGCCGGGCGTTTGCAATCGCTTTTCAAAATGTACGCCATGACGTCTGTCGCCAGTGCCATTCGGTCGATCAGCACGGCATCGGTTTTCAACCCCAACGGATTAGAATCCACGAAAATAAGATTTTTGTTATTGCGATAGAGATACTCGGTTTCACTTGGTGAAAAATGGCCGACCGCAATGACCGCTTCGGCATTTTTCATCAAGGTTAAATTGGCATCCACTTGATGAAGATGCAGCGTTCGCAATGTCACGCCCTTTTCCAAACATCGGTTTTGAATACCGGCTCGAATCGACGTGAAATATGGATCATCGATTTCTTGGGTCGGGGTCAGAAAATTAATCATGAGCACTTCGTGGCTCATGGCGCGGTCGAATGTTTCTGCGGCCACCGGTTTATGGTCGAATTGTTTTTTACTGCGTTTCGGCGATGTATAACCCAAGGCTTCGACGGCTTCGAGTATGGCCTGTTTTTTCTTGTCACTGACGGATAACGTCGGATCGTCATTTAAGAAGCGAGATATAGTAGACGTCGATATGTTAGCGCGTTGTGCGATATCTTTCAGAGTCGCCAAGGTGATCACCTGCTTTATTTGACTGCAAGAGGGAAGACCAAGGAACGCTCCGGCGTTCCTTGGTCAACGATTCTTTAATGCGTAGAGTCTACCGCATTGAATTGAATGGCATTTCCATCCGGTTCAAAAATATGCAAACACGTTACAGACGTGTACAAGGATACCGCTTCGCGTGGCTTAGTTTGCGTGTCACCATGCAGCAAATATTTAAAATCATCCACGCCACCACATTGACCAAATACGTAAGTCATGCCCCCCAATCGTTCAACCACTTCACACTGGAAATCAAGCTGGACGGCATCGGGTTCGGTGGAGAGGTGCTCCGGTCTGACCCCTAAGGTTAATTCAGCGCCGTGTGGTAGGCGGGCGGTGGCAATTGGCAGGGTCAACTGCTGACCCAACGCCAGTTTAACGGTTAAGCTGATATCATCTTGCGCCACCACGGTGCAAGGCAAGAAGTTCATTTTAGGAGAGCCAATGAAGCCCGCGACGAATTTGTTTTTCGGGCGATGATAGAGATCCATGGGTGACCCCACTTGCTCGACTTGGCCATCACGAAGCACGACAATTTTATCAGCCAACGTCATCGCTTCGACTTGATCGTGTGTGACGTACACCATGGTCGATTTCAGCTCTTGATGAAGTTTGGCAATGTGTAGGCGCATATCGACACGCAGTTCCGCGTCGAGGTTGGACAACGGTTCGTCAAACAGAAACACCTTCGGGTCGCGAACGATCGCACGACCAATCGCAACGCGCTGACGCTGGCCACCCGAGAGTTGAGCGGGCTTACGATCGAGCAAGCTTTCTAACTGTAATGCTTTGCTTACCAGTTGGACTTTTTTCTCGCGCTCTTCTTTCGGAACTTTGTTTACTTTCAGTGAATACCCCATGTTTTCCGCCACCGTCATGTGCGGGTAGAGTGCGTAGGATTGAAACACCATGGCGACGCCTCGTTCTGAAGGTGGTGTATCGTTGACGATATTGCCAGCAATAGAAATATCACCACCGCTGATATCTTCCAAGCCAGCGATCATTCTTAGCAACGTAGATTTCCCACAGCCCGATGGGCCGACAAACACCACAAATTCGCCTTCATCAATAGAAAGATTCACATCATGGATGGTTTGGACATTGCCAAAACGCTTAACGACATTGGATAGCAGAATAGAAGACATGTTGAATTCCTTATAATTGGATAAAAATTAAATAAGATGATGTGATCAAATTCGTTTTTATTTAGTAAATTTTATTTTTCACATGTTTGATTAATCACAATGCTTGTCACGGTTAGTGATTTAAATCACATCAATGAATCACCTGTATGGGAAAAAATAACACAATAAAGCATATTTGCACCATAAATTTTATTTCTACTAATAAAAATAAGGCGAGAAAATTTATGGACAGTAAAAAATTTAGTAAAAATATAAATATCCTTGCTGCGACGACTGCATTGCTATGTTCTCCACTGGCATTCGCTCAGCAATCCTTATTAGTTTGGGAAGATATTCAAAAAGCGTTTGGGAACGCTGATGCGGTTGCCGCATTCGAAAAACAACATGATGTGAAGGTGCAAGTGCTTGAAATGCCTTATGGTGGCCAAGTTGAATCCCTGCGCATGGATGGCCCAGCAGGTACGGGGCCGGATGTTATTCTGATTCCACATGACCAAATTGGCGGTGCTGTGATTCAAGGATTACTTGCGCCAATTCAATCTAAACCTGAAGTTATCAATACATTCAGCCAGTCTTCGATTGATGCGTTGACTTATAATGGTGTGTTGTATGGTTTACCTAAATCTGTGGAAACTGTATTTATGGTCTATAACAAAGACCTTATTCCAGAGTTGCCCGACACGCTCGATGAAATATTCGAATTGTCGAAGAAATTTCGAGAAGAGGGTAAATATGGCTTATTAGCAAAATGGGATGAGCTGTATTACACCTACGGTATTTTAAACGGCATGGGCGGTGACGTTTTTGCGAAGAAAGCAGACGGCTCATATGATTCAAATCGAGTGCTGCTCAACAACCCTGGCGCCGTTGAAGGTGCGTCATACATTCAAAAATTCTATCAATCGAAAGTGTTTCCAACCGGCATTATTGGCAACAATGGTCTGAACGCGATTGATTCCTTGTTTACCTCTAATAAAGCGGCCATCGTTCAAACGGGTCCTTGGTCACTGCAACCTTATAAAGAAGCCGGCATCAACTACGGTGTTGCACCACTGCCTAAACTGCCGTCGGGTGAGCCGATGGGATCGTTTATGGGGGTGAAGAGTTATAGCATCTCGACCTTCTCTAAAAACAAAGCATTGGCCCAGGAGTTTATTGAATTCATCAATAACTACGACAACGCGAAACACCGCTTTGAATTAACGGGTGAAGTACCGGCCGTGACCAAGCTGGTGGATGATCCGGTGATTAAAAATGACCCAGGTGCGCGCGCAGTCGCGATGCAATCTATTCACTCCACATCGATGCCTTCTATTCCTGAAATGAACGAAGTTTGGGGCCCTGCGAACAGTGCGCTGCAACTTATCGCGACCAATAAACAAGATCCAAAAGGCGCGTTGGATGCCGCAGTCGAGAGCATCAACATGCAAATTGAAGCCAACCACGCAATGATGGGTCAATAATTCGATGGCGTGAATGATACATCGCGTTTGATGACGTTCTCCTGCTTCGTCCATGGAGCAGGAGCATCAAACAAGATGGTTTCCGATATGGAGTTGTAAGTGATGTCTGACATGAGTGAACACATGGAGCCCGATACCGCGTTCTACCGTTCTCATCGGTTTACCGCCTTGGTACTGGCGATAATTCCTGGCTTTGGTCAGTTTTATAACCGTCAGTTCGTGAAAGGTGCTCTGTTTTTTGTTCTTTTAGTAAGTTTTTATGGCGTTAGCCGCGATTTTATTGCCCACGGCATGTGGGGAATTCGCACTCTGGGGGAAAACCTTCCGCAAGACAATTCGGTCTTTTTATTGGCGGAAGGGGTGATTGCATTATTAGTGATGTGCTTTGGGCTCGTCGTCTACGCATTGAGTATGAACGACGCGTTTCAAAACGGGAAATTACTGGATGAAGGCAAGCCACTGAACTCTCTACGTGTTCAATATCGCAACGTGATCAACGCGGGCTTTCCTTATTTGATGATTAGCCCCGGGTTTATTTTGTTGGTCTTTGTCGTTGTTTTTCCGATTATTTTTGGCTTTGCCATTGGGTTTACCAATTACAACTTGTACAACTCCCCGCCAGCAAAACTGGTCGATTGGGTTGGGTTGAAGAATTTCTTTAATATTTTCCAGATCAACCTATGGCGCAACACGTTCTTTGATGTGCTGCAGTGGACCATTGTGTGGACGTTATTGGCTTCAACGTTGCAGTGCACCGTTGGCGTGTTACTCGCGATTTTAGTGAATCAAAAGGACCTCAAATTCAAACCGTTGATTCGTACGATTTTCATTCTTCCATGGGCGGTTCCTGGCTTTGTGACCATTCTGATTTTTACCGGGATGTTCAACGACAGTTTTGGTGTGATCAACAACGTGATTTTGGATTTCTTTGGTATCGAACCCAAAGCATGGCTCACCGATCCGTTCTGGACCAAAGTGGCGTTGATCGCGATTCAAACTTGGTTGGGTTTCCCGTTTGTATTTGCAATGACCACAGGAGTACTGCAAGCCATTCCAAATGATTTGTATGAAGCGGCGACTATGGATGGCGCAAGTAAATTTCAGCAACTCAAAACCATTACGTTGCCGCTGGTGTTGTACTCGATTGCGCCGATATTGATCACGCAATACACCTTTAATTTCAATAACTTCAATATCATTTATCTGTTTAATAACGGTGGCCCTGCAGTGATTGGCAGTAACGCCGGGGGCACGGATATTCTGGTGTCATGGATATACAAACTGACCATGTCTTCGTCGCAATATGGCATCGCCTCGGCGATTACACTGCTGTTGTCTATCTTCGTGGTGGGGATCGCTCTGTGGCAATTCCGCATGACGAAGTCATTCAAAGAGGAGACGAGATAAATGATGAGTATTAAGCGCAGTAATCGCATTCGTCTGACGCTCAGTTACCTGCTGATCGCCGCGGTCTCCGTCATCATTATCTATCCGTTGGTGTGGACGGTTGGTGCATCGTTCTATCCGGGCAACAGCATCATGGGTGAATCGATTTTCCCAGACAACCCGACGTGGAGCCACTACGCAACACTGTTTGCCAATGACAAAGTGGCGTATCTGACTTGGTTTTGGAACAGCTTAAAAATCAGTTTTTTAACTATGGTGTTAACGCTGGTCAGTGTGTCATGTACCTCGTATGCGTTCTCACGTTTTCGCTTTAAAGGGCGTAAGAATGGGTTGATGCTGTTCCTGTTGTTACAGATGATTCCACAATTTTCCGCATTGATTGCCATTTTTGTCCTGGCGCAGATGCTGGGCCTCATCAACAGCCATCTTGCGTTGGTGTTGGTGTATGTCGGCGGCATGATTCCGATGAATACCTATTTGATGAAAGGTTATCTGGATGCGATTCCGAAAGATCTGGATGAATCAGCGAAAATGGATGGCGCCAGTAATATTCGAATTTTTCTTGAAATTATATTGCCAATTTCCAAGCCAATTATCGCGGTGGTTGCTTTATTTTCTTTCACCGGTCCATTGGGGGATTTTATTCTGGCAACCACGATATTAAGAACACCAGAAAATTACACCTTACCGATCGGTTTATATAACTTGGTGGTAGAGAAAATGGGCGCAAGTTATACCACTTACGCAGCGGGTGCGGTGCTGATCTCCATTCCTGTCGCGTTGCTCTATTTATCGCTACAAAAATATTTTGTGTCTGGCCTAACTGCCGGTAGTACCAAAGGCTAATCGAAGAGGGAACACGATGACTATCAAATTTAAGGTTGCACTGATCAGTGCGGCAGTGGCGCTTGCTGGCTGTCAAACCGCCAATCAATCCATGACGACGACGCCAAATAGCTCGTCAACGCAATCGACTGTGGAGATGACTGCACCTGAATTACGCGCCGACTTTATTCGCGGTATGGATATTTCCATGTTGCCTGAAATTGAAAAGTTGGGCGGTAAATATTATCAAAATGGCACGCAAGAAGATTTGGTTCAAATTCTAAAAGACAACGGCGTGAATTCGATTCGTGCACGCGTGTGGGTTGATCCTGCTTCAGTTGATGGCCAAGTTTACGGCGGCGGTAATAATACGCTTGAGCGTTCGATTGAGCTGGGCAAACGCGCTCAGGAAAATGGCATGACGTTCTTGCTCGACATTCATTACAGCGATTTTTGGGCCGATCCGAAGAAACAGCAAAAGCCCAAAGCGTGGGAAAACCTCAGTTTTGATGCGCTGAACCAAAAAGTATATGACTACACGGCCGCTGTCATGCAAGCGCATCTCAAAGCGGGAGTCGTGCCAGACATGGTGCAGGTGGGCAATGAGCTCAATGGCGGCATGTTGTGGCCCGATGGTAAAAGTTGGGGCCAAGATGGGAAAGAGTTCGATCGTCTCGCGGTATTGCTCAAGTCTGGCATTCAAGCCGTGCATGACAACGCCGGCGGTAAAGATATTCAGATCATGCTGCATTTAGCAGAAGCGGGCGACAACGGTTTATTCCGCTGGTGGTTTGATGAAATCACCAAACGCGACGTGGCATTTGATGTGATTGGCATGTCGTACTACCCATGGTGGCACGGGCCGATCGCCAAAGTGAAAGCCAACATGAACGATGTCATCAATCGTTATCACAAACCGATTGTGTTGGTTGAAACCTCGTTTCCGTTCACCAGCAAAAATGGCGACGCATTGCCAAATGGTTACTCAGAATCCGGGCCAATTGAAGGCTACGAGGTTAGCGTGAACGGTCAGGCGCATTACCTTTCAGACATCATGACATTGATGAATGCTCTGCCTGATCAAAAAGGTTTGGGAATCTACTACTGGGAGCCCGCTTGGTTACCGATTGATGGCGCCACATGGTCGACTGAAGCGGGGATGGACTACAGCGGCGATAAATGGGACATGGGGAACTCATGGGAAAACCAGGCGCTGTTTGATTTTGAAGGTAACGCTTTACCGTCACTGAAAGTATTTAAAGGCAAATAATGACTAATAAAAATTTTGTGATTCCCAAGATAAAAGGGCTGCTGCATGGTGCAGATTACAACCCTGAACAATGGTTAGATCGACCTGACATTCTGGCCAAAGACATCGAATTGATGAAGCAAACCCGCTGCAATGTTATGTCGGTCGGTATTTTCAGTTGGTCTGCACTGGAACCGACGGAGGGAGAGTTCCAGTTTGAATGGTTGGATAACGTCCTTGACCGCTTGGCAGAGAATGACATCTCGGTCTTTCTGGCCACCCCAAGTGGCGCTCGTCCCGCCTGGTTGTCGCAACGTTATCCAGACGTGCTACGCGTGAACAGTCAGCGAGTGAAGCAGTTGCATGGTGAACGTCATAACCACTGTTACAGCTCGCCGAACTATCGCAATAAAGTGGCGATCATCAACACCAAGCTGGCGGAACGTTACAGTCATCATCCGGCGGTGATTGGTTGGCACGTCTCAAACGAGTACGGAGGAGATTGCCATTGTCACTATTGCCAAGACGCATTCCGTGTATGGCTCAAAGCCAAATATCAATCGCTGGACAAGTTGAACAAGCAGTGGTGGAGCACATTTTGGAGCCACAACTATTCAAGTTGGGAGCAGATTGAGTCGCCATCACCGATTGGTGAAAACTCGGTGCATGGTTTGAAGCTCGATTGGAAGCGTTTCTGTACCGATCGCGTGTCGAACTTCTGCCAACATGAAATTGCGCCATTAAAAGCTGTGAATCCGGCGTTGCCGACCACTGCCAACTTCATGGAATACTTCTATGACTACAACTACTGGGAGCTCGCCAAAGCGATTGATGTGATCTCTTGGGACAGCTATCCGCTGTGGCATCGCGACCACGATGAGGTGGCGCTGGCGTGTTATACCGCGATGTACCACGACTTGATGCGCACCTTGAAGCAGCAGCCATTTCTGTTAATGGAATCGACACCCAGTCAAACCAACTGGCAGCCGATCACCAAGCTCAAACGGAATGGCATGCACCTGTTGTCATCGCTGCAAGCGGTCGCGCATGGTTCTGATTCAGTGCAGTACTTTCAATGGCGAAAGAGCCGGGGTTCAGTCGAAAAATTCCATGGTGCGGTCATCGACCATGTGGGGCATGCCGACACCCGTACTGGCAAAGAAGTGACGGCAGTCGGTGAGTACCTGATGCGCATCAATGACGTTGCAGGCACAGGGACGAAAGCGGACGTTGCCATCATTTTTGATTGGGAAAACCGCTGGGCGCTGGATGATGCTTCCGGCCCGCGTAATCAGGGCATGCATTATGAACAAACCGTATGCGATCACTATCGCGGGTTCTGGGAACAAGGCATCAACTGCGACATCATTGAGCAACTGAGTGATTTCTCGCCCTATCAAGTGGTGGTGGCGCCAATGCTGTATCTCGTAAAACCGGGGGTGGCGGAACGTCTAGAAGCGTTTGTTGAACAAGGTGGTACCTTGGTCGCAACTTACTGGAGTGGCATTGTAGATGAAAACGATCTCTGCTTCTTAGGTGGTTTCCCGGGCGGTGAACACAGTCCACTGCGTCGTACGCTGGGTATCTGGGCGGAAGAGATTGATTCACTTTACGATGAAGAGCGAGTCGCTTTTGCGGCGTCTTCCACACCCCAGTTCCAATTGGATGGCGAGTTTACGGCCAAGCATTTGATGGAGCATATCCATGCAGAAACGGCGGACGTTTTAGCGCATTTCACATCGGATATGTTTACTGGCAAACCAATGCTGACGCGAAACACGCACGGGAAAGGCTGCGCCTATTATATTGCTGCGCGAACGGAGGTTGAATTTAACCGCGCGTTTTATCGAGCTTTGGTGGCGCAGCATCATATTCAAGCGCCATTGGACGTCATTCCGTATGGTGTTTCGGTGACAACAAGAGAGGATGATGATTATCAATATCTATTTATGATGAATTTATTATCGGATCAACGGGTCATTCAATCACCAAAAGGACAATGGGTGAATATGAATAATGGTGAAACGATAGGTCATGAAATTATTTTGAGTGAATATCAGGTCGCTGTTATTAAAAATAAAAAGTAAATAATAAATTTTAAATTCATGAAGTGATTTAAAAGGCAATGAGACAAATTTTTGTCTCACGGGTAAGTCATGCCTGAATCCCGTACTCAGGCATATTTACCCAAACCAATAACTCGAAAAACAAAAGGGAAATAAAATGAAAAAGACAACATTGGCAGTCGCAATTTTAGGCTCCTTACTGGCTACTCAAGTTTCTGCTGTTGATTTTCACGGATATGTCCGAGCAGGTCTGGGTGCAAGTGCCGATGGCGGTGGCACTGAAGGTGGCGATGAGTTTAACAAAACAAAACTAGGTCGCCTGGGTAACGAGTACGATACCTATTCTGAAATTGGACTTGGACAAGAGTTATTCAACGCGGAAGGTCGTTCGATGTACTTTGAAAGTATGTTTGAAATGTCGTCCGATGGAAATCTGGAATCTGAAACATCGAAAGATGACAGCGCCAATTTCGCCATCAAACAGCTGAATATTCAGGCGAAAGGTTATATTCCAGCCTCGCCAGATGCTGTGATTTGGGCGGGTAAACGTTTTTACCAACGTCACGATCTGCACATCATTGACACCAAATACTGGAATATTTCAGGTTACGGTGTGGGGATTGAGAATATTAAACTCAGCACTGGCGCCATTTCAGCCGCGGTCGTGCGCGCTGACAATGAGCTCTCGACTTGGGACAGCAGCGGCAATGAAACCAGCTACGGCGATCTGAACACCTACTTCCTTGATTTACGCTATGCCGGGTTTAGCCCATGGGAAGGCGCGTGGACGGAGTTTGGTCTGGATTACGCAGTGGTCAACCCAAGCGATGATCAAGAGTCGCTGACGGACGACTTCAAGAATGGCCTGATGTTAACCGCAGAACTAAGCCAAAGCTTCTCCTTGGGTTGGAACAAGGTTGTGTTGCAATACATGGACAAAGGCTTAGCGCAGAACGCCATTTCTCAAGGGGGTGGTTGGTATGATATTTGGAGTGGCGATGTGAGCGATGCGAAAGGCTTCCGCTTTATCAATACGGGTGAAGTGAAAATCACCGACAACTTCATGATCAACCATGTGCTGACGTACGGCCATGCACAAGATCACGGTGATTGGCTGGACAAAGAAGACCTGTTCTCATTTGTTGCCCGTCCGACCTACAACTGGTCGCCTTACAACAAAACCATGGTCGAAGTTGGCTATTTTGATCAGAAGAAAACTTGGGATTCAGGCTCAGAAGAGAAATCTGGTGGGACCAAATTTACCATCGCGCATGCCATCTCTGCGGGTGAGTCCTTCTTTGCTCGACCAGAAATTCGCTTCTTTGCCAGCTACTTCAAAGACAATGAAAACGACAATACGTTTAACAGCGGCAAGAGTGACGACACGATCAACTACGGTGTTCAAATCGAAGCTTGGTGGTAACGCCGCATAGCAATACACGGGTTGGAATGAACGTTCCAACCTGTGGGTTGTTCTATTCATTACATGATTATTTGCTCCTAAAATGAGTCTGGTTTATCGGGGGATAACAACTATGACGACGTTGACATTTTAGGGGCTTTTTTATTGGGTCGGTCACATGAAGTCTATTTCTTTGAAACGCGTGAAAGTAGTGATGCATGTCGAAACGTTACAAAGCAAGTGGTTGTGCAAATGCAAAAGATGCAGGACGCTGTGGAGCGAATTATTTCGATCAACACGATGATTTCATCGTCCTCGCAGCAACAAGGCATCTTGATGCGCGAGTTGAATGGGCATGTCTCGCAGACCAATCGGTTAAGTGATGATATTTCTCAATGTGCGGCGGCGATTTCGGCAATCAATCAGCGCATCGATCAGGCGTCGGCCCAATTGACGGACCGACTGCAGGCGTTCAAAGTTTAGGGGCAAATCGTCTGGTGGTGGCATGTTCTTCACGCTGAAAATATCGGAGGGCATTGCGACCCATGACGATCATGAGGAGTGTTATGAATATTAAACACAAAATGCACAGCCAACAGGTTTACTACTGCAACGATGAAGGATTGGCGCAGGAACAACAGCGATGTTTGGATGTGTTGTATGATTTTAATCACACGCGGCCAACGCAGCAGGCGCTAAGGCAAACGATCTTGCGCCGTTTTTTTGCCGAAATGGGTGAGGATTGCTACATCGAACCACCGCTGCATGCTAATTGGGGGCGGCATACTCACTTGGGCCATCATGTGTATGCCAACTTCAATCTGACGTTAGTCGACGATACTGATATCTACATTGGTGATTATGTGATGTTTGGTCCTAACGTGACGTTGGCGACCGCAGGACATCCCGTTGCGCCAGAGTATCGAGAGAAGGTCGCACAATTTAATATTCCCATTCACATTGGTCGCAATGTTTGGATTGGTGCAAACTCGGTGGTTTTGCCTGGCGTGACGATTGGGGAGAACTCGGTCATTGGCGCGGGTAGTGTGGTGACCAAAGACATTCCAAGCAATGTCGTGGCGGTCGGAAACCCATGCCGCGTGGTGAGAGAGATTAACGAGCGCGACCGAGAGTTCTATTACAAAGACCGTCGTTTCGAAACGCAGGTCGTTGCTTCTTGACGTGATACATCCAAACCATCTTGACGTGACACACCCGAACCATCGCCCACAAAAAAGCCAGAGTCTGCTCTGGCTTTTTGGCGTCTTGATATTTTTTATTGTGCGGCGCTTATTGCGTCAGTTTCGCCAGGTCTGCTGGGCGGTAGTAAACTGATTTCAGCACTTTGCCCTGACGGATGGTTTTGCCTTCAGAGACAAAATCCTGCGCACATTTTGCGATGATGTAATCGCCTTTTTGTACCGCCATCAACTGAATGCCTTGCTTGGCGTAGAACGCTTCGGTTTCCGCGTATTCTTGCTCGTTGCGGCACACTTTACTCATGTTTGAGCTGTGTACTTCATCCCAGCAAGGAAGGAAATCAATGCCGCGGTTGACAGCCACGTTCAGCAGCAGATCAATCAGGTAGCTGATCGCGAGGTTGTCGCTGACATTTGTGTCGCCGAGGTGTACCAAACGGCCCATTAACACGTAAACGCTATCGACGATCGCATCGGCTTGTTCAGTTTTGTTGTCTGCTTCGGCAAGTTCGGTCAACTCTTCAATGGCCAGCGACGTGTGCAGGGTATCGGCTTTACCATCCAAGCTCGCAGGCGCGGCTACTGGTAGGTCAAACGTACTACGAAACTCAGTGATGTCGCGGTAAAGGTGATCGTAAATGTCTTGCGTCAGCTTAGATAAATGCATGCTTTCAGTCCGATGGCTAAAAATAGGAGATGATTCGTTAGAAAATAAAGAAGGCGCTGTTGCGAGCGCCTTATTGGGTACGATTACAGATACAGCTTGGCGAGTTCTGATGGTTCAAGTTCTTTCCCATCGAGATTCGCGTTCCAGTTGATGCCAACCAGCACGCCGTCTTCGTCCAGCGTGATCAGCCAATCTTCAACGAAGATATCCAGCGGGATTTCCAGTACTTCGAAATCGGCCCACTCTTCGACGTTATGAAATTGCGCGTCTTCTTTCGATGACCAAAATGGCATCACTTCGCTCTCTTCAAATTCCGTCGATTCACAAGACAACCAGCCTTCTTCATTACGCAGGCCCCAAACAAGGTTGTTTTCTTGGGACTCTTTGATGAACAATTCAAGGTTAGCTTGAATATCTGTCGTTAATTTGCTCATTTTATTCTCTCACTAAGAATGATGGCGTAAGGGTAGCATTTTCAACGGTTAAATCCCATTAAGATTTAGGCCATCCGCGACTTTTCTCCCCGTGTGCTGCTGTCATTTATTTGCGAAACAGGTACGGGAACAGCGCCTGACGTTCTGCGTCGCTGAGGCTCGAGACACGCTGGATATTTGTGTCAGGAATCGCTTCCGGATTCGGGTAATGCTTGAGCACTTTTTCCATGCTCTCTTCGCGGATCAAATGGAAGATCGGATACGGCGCGCGATTGGTGAGGTTTTCAGCATCGTCCGGCTCTGTTCCGGCAAAGTAGTAATTGGGGTGGAATGTCGCAACTTGGAATACGCCCTCCCAATCTTGCTGGCGAATGAGCGCTTCCACCCAATCAATGAAGAAGTTGTAGTCGGTGAAATCGTGCAGCATATCTGGCACAACAACGAGTGTGGTTTCCAGTTCTTGCGGTGCTTTGGTATCGAGTTCCAGCAACTGATCCAGAATGTCTTGCAGCAGTTCTTCTTCGCGAGTGGCGTTGCTGACATAAATTTTAATCTGCTGATTGCGCTGAGGTTTGGCCGCAAAAGGGCACAGGTTCAGGCCGATCACCACGTCGTCTAACCATTGATTAACGCTGGCGGCGATGGCCTGATTGTTGGTCGTTGAGCTCATATTCTTGTCGTCGTTGTTGTCTATTTCGCGGCAAGAATACCACAACTTAATGAGAAGATTTTAAAACCGTGGTCGTGCTGTTGGCGGCGGTGCTTTTGTGGCGCAGGCTTAATCGCCAGCATAAGGTAAAAAGCACGGCATATACGACGAGGCCGCCCGCGGTGACCATGTGCCAACCGCCATGTTGCCAGCAGTAGAGCAGATAGAAACCGCCCAAGCTGCCGCCCACATAATAGTGCACTAAATAGAGCGCAGTGGCCGTTGCTTTGGCTTCGGTGGCTTTCTGGCTGACCCAGGCATAGGCCAATGTGTGAGTAAAAAAGGCGCCAAAGCTAATCAGCATCAAGCCTAGCATCATGAACGGGATTGATTCGACCAACGCAATCAACATGCCCGCCATACTCAGCACACCGCCGACGACCATGCCAGTGATTGGTGGGTAGCGTTTGGTCCAGTTGGCGGTCAATTTTGAACTCAATGTGCCCGCCAGATAGCACAGGAAAATCAGTGATGCGAGGCCAATCGGCATTGAATAAGGTTCTGCGACCAAGCGAAAGCCCATGACCGAGTAGAGGTTCACAAACAGCGCAAAGTTGGCGCCGCCGATCAACATCGCAAGCCATATGGTGCGGTTGGACAGGTGTTTCACCAGCGCGCGATTGTGATGAAAGAACATGCCGCGTTGCGGTTTAAAGTTGATTTGAGCGGGCAAACACGCCAGCACCACGAGTGCACCAATGAAGGTGAAACCAGCCATGGCGATCACCGCTTGCTGCCACCCCAATGCATCGGTTAGTAACCCACCAAAAATACGGCCGCTGATCCCGCCCAGTGAGTTGGCCGCGATATAGCCGCCAATCGCTTTACTAAAGGCTTGTGGTGACAGCTCTTCCACCATATAGGCTACTGCCACGGATGCAAACGCGGCGAGCGCCACGCCCATGAATGCGCGCGCCAACACCAATACCCAAAATTCGCCGCTGATCAGCATCATCACGCCGATCATCGGCATGGCAAACAGGCCGAGCAGCATCACGCGGCGACGCCCAATGGCTTCAGAGCTGATCGCCCAAGGCACCAAACTGACCGACAAGGCCAATGTGGATGCTGCGAACAGCCAGTTGATCTGTGTTTCCGACACCGCAAAGTGTTTCGCCATGTAAGGCAGCATCGGCTGGAACAAATAGAGGTTGCAGAAAACCAAAAATGACCCGAAGGCGAGGGCAAAGGTCACTTTGCGATATTGGGGGCTGCTTAATTCAATCATGGCGACAACTCAACTCGGCTCATACAACGATGTGACCAAAGTATCAGCAGCGAGTGAATTAATAAAATATATTAAAAATATTGACCTCATATAAATTATATATGGGGAAGTTCACGCCGAGCAGTGGGCTAAACAACGAGGTTGGAGCCTTATGGACACACGTCATCTCAAACATTTTGTTTCGGTTGCACGCAACGAGAGTTTTACTCAGGCAGCGAAAGCGTTGCACATTGCACAGCCGGCGCTGAGTATTTCAATCAAGAAGTTTGAGCAGCAACTGGGCGTAGTGCTGTTTAAGCGCGACGAGCGCAAAGTCACGCTCACTCATGAAGGGATGGTGTTGCTTGAGCACGCCACGCGCATCTTGCAGCAAATTGAAGATGCACAATTGGCGATGGATGAACTCAAAGGCTTGGTCAAAGGCGAAGTGCGGTTGGGTGCGCCGAGCATGATGGGGTCTTACTTCTTTCCACAAATCGTAATGGCATTTAAAAGTCATTTCCCGAACCTCAAGATGACGATCATCGAAGCGGGGTCACAGTCGATTCGTCACATGTTGCTGTCGGGCGAGTTGGATATTGGCGTGATTCTCAACCACGATCTCCCTCCGGATCTGGAAATTGACCCGTTGTTGTCATCGCAAATGGTGGCGGTGGTGGGGAACGAACATGAATTGGCGCAGCGCACGCAGATTCGTTTTGATGAGTTTTTTGAACATGAACTGGTGATGTTCAAGCCGGGGTATTTTCACCGAGAGTTCATCGATAAAGTGTGCAAAGAGCACAAATTCAATGCCAATTTCTCGTTTGAAACCAACTTGCTGCCGATGATCCTCAGCATAGTGAAACATGAATACGCGATCACGGCATTGTTGGAATTGGTGACCGATAACGAACCCGAGGTCACCGCGATTCCGTTTGAACCGCCGGTGTGGCTCGATTTGGCGCTGGCTTGGCGCAAGGATGGCTATTTATCGAATGCCGATCGCACCTTCATCGAGTTCGTCAAACAGTACGTTTAGGATTATTTACTGTTGTAAATGCGGTCGAAATTGGTTGGGTTCCAGCCGATCATCATGCGATCGCCAATCTTCAATACGGGCACACTACGCGCACCCATCGCATCGAGTTCTTTGCGGCCACGTTCCATTTTGGCGTTGCACAGGCGGTATTTCACCCCTTTAGCATCCAGATAGCGCTGGGCATCTTTGCAGTGTGGGCATTTATCTTTAACGTACAAAACAACTCGTTTCATGGGGCGCTCGCGAAGTGTGGAAAGGCGCAGAGTGTAACGGCGAACGGCAGTGGATGCAAATTGGCAGGATGATTCACAGCCGGGTTTCGGTTACACTTTGCGACCTTAAATTTTTGGCCTGTCAAAGTGGTCCTGTTATGCATTCGGTACTGAAATACATTCACGGTTATCCTGCTCACATTCTAGAACCGGTTCAACGCTTGGTCGAGTCTGGCAAGTTGGTGGCTTGGTTTGAGCAGCGTTACCCGCAGCGTCATGACATTCAAAGTGAAAAAGCGCTGTTCAACTACACGATGGATATCAAGAATCAGTACATGAAAAAGACCGCGCCGCTGAGCAAAGTGGTGTACGACGGTAAAATCCATCTCATCAATAATGCGTTGGGATTGCACACTTACGTTTCTCGCGTACACGGCAACAAAATCAAAGCCAAAAACGAAATTCGTATCGCCAGTGCATTCAAAAATGCCCCAGAGCCGTTACTGCGCATGCTGGTGGTTCACGAACTGGCGCATTTACGCGAAAAAGAACACAACAAAGCCTTTTATCAGCTGTGCTGTCACATGGAGCCGAACTATCATCAGTTGGAGCTTGATGCTCGTTTATACATGATGGTGCTTGAACTGAAGGCGGGAAAATAACTCGATGTCGAAATCAACACGTCCGTTTGTGCGCCCATCTGAGCGCCGCGCAAAACCAACCGTGAAACCTCAATCTGGCGGCCAGTCGGTGAATGCGCCGAGCGCGAAGAAAAAAGCGCCCACGCCGCTCAAAGGCAAAGCGGGGTTGCATCCGCGAAATCAACACAAAGGCAATTACGATTTCCCAGCATTGTGTAAAGCTTTGCCAGAGCTAGAACGCCACCTCATTAAGAACCCGAAAGGGGAATGGAGCATTCCATTTTCTGACCCGGTGGCCGTGAAGCTGTTGAACAAAGCGTTACTGGCGCATCATTACGGTGTCACGTTTTGGGATCTTCCGGCCGGTTATCTTTGTCCGCCGATTCCGGGCCGCGCTGACTATATTCATCGTGTGGCTGATTTATTGGCTGAGGAATGTCCGGCGCTTGTACACCATCGCGTCAAAGCGCTAGATATTGGCGTCGGGGCGAACTGCATTTACCCCATTGTTGGCGTGACAGAATACGGCTGGCACTATACCGGCAGTGATGTGGATCCCATTTCGGTCAAGCAAGCCAATCTGATTGCGCAGGGGAACGCGGTGCTCAAAGGGCGCATTGAATGTCGCCTGCAGAAAAACAGCAAAGCGATTTTCAGTGGCGTGATTGGCAAAGATGAACGCTATGACGTGACCACCTGTAACCCGCCGTTCCATGCTTCTTTGGCGGAAGCGCAGCAAGGCACAGAACGCAAAATTCGCAACTTGCGGGACAATCAACGTAAGAAAGGGGTTGCGCAAGAGGTCTCGGCGAAAGCAAGTGCGCACGCGCCAACATTGAACTTTGGCGGTCAGAAAGCTGAGTTGTGGTGTCCTGGCGGCGAAGCGGCGTTTGTGAAAACCATGGCGGTAGAAAGCAAGCTGTTTGCGCAACAGGTTTTGTGGTTCACGACCCTGATTTCGAAAAGCGATAATGTACGCTGGTTGAAAAAACAACTGGAGAAAGTTGGCGTTCAGTCGATAAAAGTAATAGAGATGCAACAAGGACAGAAAGTCAGTCGCTTTGTGGCATGGACGTTTCAAAATGCCGAACAACGCAAGCGGTGGCTGAGCGAAAAATGCTAAACTAATTCACAAGATAACAGCAGAGGAGGTTGGCCATGGACTTTGAAATCTATTCACCATGTCAGCCTGATTGGCTATGTGTACCGTTTCTTTCTGTATTCTCGATTATCTTACTGATCGGTCTTGTGCTGTTTATTCGTATCTTATATCGCGAATATCTGAAGATTCAGCGTTCTAAAAAGGTTCGACGTTTACGTCGAACCCATTACCGCGACCGCAAAGGCGGTAAAGATGGCCGCCCAACCAACATCGGCAAGCGGCGCTGATCATGAGGGAGAAAGTGTCAGAAGAATGTGCTGATACTTTTTCTCCAATGCGGTATTGCCCGCCTGTTTTTCCAGTTCCACCAACAATTCTAATGAGGCTTTTTGATAGCCATAGCGCTGATGAAATGCCATCAATTTAATTCGAGCTTGGGTGAAGTCACCTTGTTCGATCTCCAGTTTTGACAGCTGTAACACGGAGCGAACGCGAGTCGGATCGTGGTCGATGGCGCGTTTAAAATAATAAGCGGCTTTCGATTTGTCGCCGGATTTGAGCGCGCAAAACGCGGCGTTCTCATAGCTGGCAGAAATCAGATAGTAGTAGGGCTGTTCGACAGCGCGGTTGAAGTAGGTGTCGGCTTGTTGATACTCGCCATGCTTGCACAGAAATGTCCCGTAATTATTGAGCACATTCCCGTTCTTCGGATGATCGCGCAGCGCCGCGCGGTATGCTTGGCGAGCGGCATCCGTTTCGTCGACGATTTCAAAGTAGTGGGCCATCGAGAGTTGCGCGCGGTAATAATGAGGGGCGTGTTGCAGCGCTTTTTCGAGGTTTTCCCGCGCTTTGATCATTCGGCCGTTATCTAGATACCCCAGCCCCAGCGCAATGCGTGATTCCGCCATTTCGACCGGATCGCTTTTCACATCGTGGTTGTCTGATTCGGTAATCGTCACGCACCCCGTGAGGCTGATTGCGCCTAGCAACATCCATTGGTATTTCATTCGCACTCTCCTTCGCTTGCGGCACAATGATAAGCACGACAGGCGCTTCGCCCAGTTGCGCGGGGAAACATTGCGAGTCAGTTGGCAAACATACGGCTCAAGGTGTGCAGATTGCGAGCGAGATAAAACCGCCCAACCGCGCATAAAAAAGGCCGCGTGAGCGGCCTGAGCGGGGCAATATTGATTAATCGTCTTTGGTGAAGCGATCTTCGCTGAAATGTTCCAGATCGTACGGCGTTTGTTGGTAAACGCAGTAGTTGAGCCAGTTTGCAAACAGCAAATGCCCGTGGCTGCGCCAACTGGCGCGCGGTGTTTGTGAAGGGTCATCATTTCGGTAGTAATTGACCGGAATCATGGGGTCAAGCCCTTCACCCACATCACGAACGTATTCATTGTGCAGCGTGAGGGAATCGTATTCTGGATGCCCGGTCACGAACACGTTGCGTTTGTCTTTGGTGGATGCCAGATACACCCCCGCTTCGTCTGATGTCGCCAGAATATCCAGATCGGTATGTGTATCCAGAAATCCGGGCTCAAAATCGGCGTAGCGTGAGTGAGGTGCAAGGAATGTATCATCAAACCCGCGTGTCAGCGGATGGAACGGCTGAAGCGTTTCGTGGTGATACACGCCAGACAACTTCTCTTCTCGAGTGCGTTTTGGCAGGTTATACAACAGTTTTAGGCCAGCTTGCGCTGCCCAACACACATACAGTGTGGAGGTGACATGCTCTTTGGCCCATTCCATGATGCGTTGCAAATGATCCCAATACACCACATCCTCAAATTGCACTAAACCTAAAGGCGCGCCAGTAATGATCAGGCCATCGAAGTTACGATGACTAATGATTTCAAATTGGCGATAGAACTCGTTTAGATGCTCTTCTGGAGTGTTTTTGCTTGGGCGATCGTCGATGCGCAGCAATTCAATGTCCACCTGAAGCGGTGAATTGGACAACAGACGCAAGAACTGCGTTTCTGTCTCAATCTTCTTGGGCATCAGATTTAAGATCAGCACTTTCAGCGGACGAATTTCTTGCGTGGATGCCCGAGATTCAGGCATTACGAAGATGTTTTCTTTGCGTAGAACATCAGTTGCAGGCAATTGATCGGGGATCTTAATCGGCACAGCTTTCTCCCTAAGCGTTACATTTGGACGTCTATACTTCTAGACTTATAACCTAACTCCTGGAAGTTGTCGATAGCAAAATGCAGCGAACGCCAAATTAAGTTAGTATAAAAGCTACGATTTTCCTACTCAAAACACACCATGACGCTCACCTTAACCTTGATTCGCGGTTTGCCCGGTTCCGGTAAATCCACACTGGCGAAAACCTTGCCGGGCGTGCATTTGGAAGCGGATATGTTTTTTGTCAATGCGCAGGGGGAATACCATTATCGCCCTGAGTGGATTGGCAAAGCGCATGAATGGTGTCAGCAGGCATGTGAACGCGAGTTGGCGCAAGGAAATAGCGTGGTGGTGGCGAACACGTTCGTTCGTCATTGGGAAATGAGTGCCTATAAAAAACTGGCGCGAACATATCGCGCCAAATTGGTCATTCAAGTCTGTCGGGGGAATTTCCAGAATATTCATGGTGTTGACCCCGCCACCATTGAACGCATGCGTCAGCAATGGCAGGCATAAAGCGCTTAATCGCGATGCGCTAACTCACCTTGACCTGTGCGTTGAAACTGCCACCATGCCAAAACACCCCAACCGATGGTTTGAAGCCATAACAGCGTCCATTGTGGCGCGATCTGCCGCCATTCTGCGCCCATCTGGTTCAATGCCAAAAAGCCCTGAATCCCCGGTGTACTCGGAAATAGCTTCGACATCCAAACCAACGGCGTGGGAATCGCTTCAATCGGCCAGATAAAGCCCGCAGAAAAGACCAGCGGCATCGAGCTGATCAGCACCACCAAGGTCACCAGTTCACGACGTGGCGTGATGGCGCCAAGCCAAATACCGATAAAGCAGGCACTGAGCAAAAAGGGCAGCAGCAGTGTGAGCAGTTGTCCTGCGCTGGCCAGTGTGTTCACGCCGTGAGAGGTGAAACTGGCGCCGAAGTAATACATGCTGAGCAGGTAGTAGCAGGCGACGATGATGCATGTTCGCACCAAAACCAACCGCAGCGGCGACACTCGGCTCCAATAGCCGCGTCCTTGCTTTTGTGTGCCAACCATCAACCCCGACGACATCGCCAGCGTTTGTTGCAGGATCAGCACAAACACCGCAGGCACCACGTAGTCAACGTAACCCATGCGCGCGTTAAACGTCGGTTTGAGGTTTGATTGTGTTGCGGCATAGTGATGCGTGGCTAGCGCCATCGGTTCGCCTTCCATCACCAAGCGAGAGACTTTGGCTTTGGCTGAAACCGTGCCGCCCACCTGCGCCAAACCTTCCACAATGGTGCCGTAAACCAGAAAGTAAGACGCGTCACCGGCGTACGCTAAGGTTGGGCTTTTCCCCAGCAGCAAGTCTTTGTAAAAATGCTCTGGGATCACCAAGATCCCACTTACTTTGCCATCCAGAAACGCCTGTTTGGCGTCTTCAATCGAATGATCGCGCTGAACGACGTGTACTTGCGGTGTCGCATCTACCATGCGTTCTAGTTGGTAGCTGGCCTGACTTTTATCAAGGTTCACCACGCTGATGGTTTGCTCACGTGGCGTCTGGTGACTGTAGGGCAGTGGATAAAGGAACGAATAGAACACCACGCCGCCAATCATGGTCAACATGACGACCGGATTGGTGAAAAGTGCTTTCAGTTCGGCTTTAAACAGTTCAAGCAGGGTCATGGGCACTCCTTACAGCCTGTTCTTTGCGTTGGTGTTTGCGAATTAGCGCCACGGTTAGCAGCAGCGGAAGAATGTATCCCGCCATCGGCCACAAGTGGGCGAGCGATTTCGCCGCGTTTAGCCCATAACTGACTTGGCTCACTTGCACTTCAATGTAGTGGCTGATAGGCAGCAGGCTACGCCACGCTTGCGCCAGTGATCCCATATCCGATGTTGGAAAGGTAATGCCCATAAACGCAAAGCTCGGCGCGGTAAAGGCGCCTGCAAAGCTCATGGCTCGCGCGGGATCCAAAGTGAGGAAGTAGAACGCGGCGCCCATGATCATGCAGGCGATCGCCGTCAGCAGCTGTGCGACCAGCATCACCATCATGCTGCCATGCATTGGCCACTCCAGCACCGTGTAAAACCACACCAGAAATGCGCCGCCTTGCAGCACGAAAATGGGGTAGTAGGGCGCTAGCGTGCGCGTTAAATTGCGCAAGGGGCGGTTACCCAACCATGCGTTGAGTCCGTATTCGCGATAGTTGGCCGTCAGGATCAAAATGGTGCTCACCACCACCACGATCTGCCACAACGCAGGCACAATGGCCGACACCAAAAACTGGGCGTAGTTGGTGTTTTTGTTAAACAGCGCTGTAATTTGCGTGCGCACGGGCACTGAACGCCCCATCGCACTGAGTGTGGTTTGGTCGCCAGAAGCGAGTGTTTTCACCACATCAATTTTTGCGTTGAGTGTGCCTTGAACTTGCACCACGGCGGAGTTGATCAGGCGGCCCACCAGAATGTACTGGCTGTTGTAAAAGGTTGTGACGCGTGGTTGCTCGCCGCGATAAATCGCTTTATCAAACTGATACGGAATGACCACGTAAGCGTAGATGTCACTGGTCACCAAATCATCTTTGGCTTGGGCTACGTTTTGATAGTGGCGGGTGACCGCTAGCGTCGATGTCGCGTCAAGATCACGCACCAACTGGCGAGAAAGCTGACTGTGCGACAAATCCACCACGCCAATCGGCAGGTTCTGCGCGATGCCCGCCGAGAAAATCCACCAGATGGAACCGGCCAGCAGCAGGGGAACCCACGTCAGACAGGCCAGTAACCAATGGTCGTGGCGCAGCAGTTGCCATTGAGAAGGAAGAGCGCGGCGCATCACTTACAACTCAACGACCACGCTCATGCCCATGCGCAGTTTTGCTTCTGGCGCGGTTGGGCGAGCTTCGATTTCAAAGGTACGCAAGTCAAAGCCTTGCGCTGAGTCAGTTGAGCGCCAAGTAGCGAAATCACCCATCACCGCAACGTGCGTCACTTTAAATTCCAGCGATTGATTGAGTGCGGGCAAATAAGCGGTAAATGTTGCGCCTTTTTCAAAATAGCTAAGCAGATCTTCACGCACATTGAGCACCGCCCATGAGTCTTCGCGATCAATCACCGTCACCACCGGGAAGCCTTGCGGAGCCAGTTCACCGCTTTGCATCAGCACCTGCGACACTTCGCCATCAAACCAGCTTTCGATCTTGGTATCGGCGGCGTACGCTTCCACTTCTGCCACGGCACCTGCGGCCATGCGTGCTTTTTCCTGAGCCGCTTGTTTGGTTTCGGCACGCGCACCTTCACGGGCCATTTCATACATTTGGAATGCGGCGCTTTCGGTATATTTCGCAGCTTGCCATTGGGTATTGGCTTCGTCGCGTTTTTGTTCGGCGACCACGCCGTCGTTATACAGATTGTTAACGCGTAGGTAAGTCTTTTCTGCCAGTTCCGCCGCAGCTTTGGCTTTCATCCATTGGTCTTTGGCTGCGCGAATTTGCTGTTCACGCGCGCCGTTTTCTGCTTCTTGTGCCAGCGCGCCCGCGGCTTTCTGACCGGCGATGGCCTGTTCCAACTTGGCTTCAATTTCTGGGCTGTGCAGGGTGAAAATCAGCTGGCCCTTTTTGACGTCATCCCCTTTGCGCACATAGACCTGATCAATTCGACCCGGCACTTTGGAAGAGATGCTGTATTGCTGCGATTCAATTTGGCCTTGCAGGCGCACGGGGGCGGGTTGATAGGCCTGATAAAAGCTGTAACCAATCCAGCCCGCGGCTGCTAAGACAGTGACAGCAAGAAGAGACGATTTTGCCGCTTTCATGAAGGATCCTTTTGCGTGTTGAATTGGTTGTCGGAAGGGTGTGTCACCAGAGGAATAGCGCTCTGAGTGTATTGCGGGAAGGTGGTCATTTCACTGGAAATTGCCAATAGTTTGGTCAGTGAAATCAGATAATTAAACCCTGCCGCGGCTTGCTGCGTGCGAATGCTGGCGAGATACAATTCGGCATCCACCACATCCAAAGAGGTCGACAGCCCTTGGCTGAACGCTTTCTGGCGCAGCATCAGGTTCTCTTGCGCCAGTTTTAAGCTCGAATTCAAGCCTTGTACTTCTTCTAAGGCTTGTTCGGCTTCTTTGTAGGTTTTTTGCACCAACACGCTGAGATCTTGTTTGGCTTGCGCGGTTAAAAATTTCACCTGATTGACGGTGCTGCTGGCGGCTTTGACTTGAGACGAACGACCCGTGTTTTCAATCAGCGGGACGTTGACGCCAACGCCAACCATCCAATCGGGGGCCAATTGGCTGGCAAGCGAGTCGTCTTCATACAGGTTGTAGCTGCCGTATAGGTAGACTTCTGGGTAATATTTGCCTTTCTCCGCTTTGATGAGGCTCGATGCCTGCTTCTCTTTCGCAGCCAGTATGGCTAGCCCCGGATACGTCGCCAAGGTTTGATCGATGAAGGCACTCATGGGCGGCAAGCTCTGATTGATGAACAGGCCGCCGCTCGGTTCGACAACCGACTCTTGACTGAGAATCTGCGTCAGTGCGCTTTGCGCAATATCGAGATCTTTCTGCGCTTTTTTGCGCTCCACCGTCGCCTTATCTAATGAAGCGTCGGCTTGCAAGCGTTCTACGTGGGCGATTTGCCCCTGTTTTTCCAGCTTGATCGCGTTATCACGGTGTTTGGTTAACCCTTGCTCAACCGCGATGCGCGTTTGCACGACCTCCTTTGCCAGTACCACGCTGAAGTAGTATTTGGCGAGATCTTCATAACGGGCTTGGGTTTCCATCGCCAGTTTGCTTTGCGCTTCTTCTTTTTTACCTTCCGCGGCATCTTGCGCAGCGGTGATGCGTCCACCCGTAAAAATAGGCCACATGGCGCGAATGGAGGATGTGAACACATCGCGCTCGGTGATGGTAGAGGTGAGGGAGCCGAGTGACGCAAAGAGTGGGGCATAAGCAGCCAAAGAGGCCGGAATACTCACGCCTCCCGCACTATCGGCGATCTGCTTCAGAGATAAGGTGACGTCTTGATCAAGACGGGTGTAGTTGGCGCCGACCGTGACCGACGGCAGGTTCAGGTTCCACGTCGCGTCTTGCAGGTGTTCGTAGTGTTCAACGTTGGCTCGTTCAGCGGCTAAAGAATTATTGTTTTGCTGCAATATTTCCCAGGCTTGCTGGAAAGAGATGGGCGCAGCAGACACTGACGAGATTCCTAACAGTGAACACATCAGCATACTGATGGTTTTCACTTTCATGCTTAAGCTCAGAATTTGGTTTTTAGAGTTAATGCTCTATATTATCGATTTTCTGCCTGACGTGACAGAATTTTAAAAGCCATCAGCAGTATACAAGAAAGTGCAACGCATGCGAGAGCACGCTGACCCGGTTTACGAAGTCAGCGAACAATTAGATCTGAGAATGAGAGGGGCACAAAAAATCAGCGCGCCAGATAAGTTTTTTGGTGCCTTGCATGGTCACCAAGACATCTTTACCAGACATTTGTGGGAATGCCAGCAGCACACGTAGGTGGTCATCATCTTCCGATTCTAGCTCATAAGCCCGAACATGCGTAAATGTGCCGTGCAAATTCTCGAATAGCATGTCATGCGACAAACATATTCCAAATGCATCTCTTTCCATGGTGAGTTTCCTTCTGACAATGTAGTTGTATTCGTTAAGCCGCAATCACGTTTGAATAGTTATTTAAAAGTCGTGATTGTCATTACAACGCTTCCTTCAGTGCTCACTGCCCATTGAGTATATCGGCTATTCACCCAAACGAACTAAAAATAACCTAAATATGATGTGATCTATGCCATGTTTTAAGGGTGTAAATGGTTTTGTTTTTTTGATGATTTATTGGACGCTTTGAGTTGGTTTTTTAGTCAGTGATTTTTGTTATCGAAATGAATCAGTTGGGGACTATCACAGGGCTCACAGTTCTCAGCTCCGCGTTTCGCGCTGTTGTTAATTCAATGTTAGTTTTGTTGGCAATAAGGAGACTTCGATGACATGGAACAGCATCAGCTTTCGCAAACGAATGCTGATCATAATGACTTTATCCGGGTTGATAGAACTGCTGGTGCTGGTGGCGGCCGGGTTCGTATACATCAAGCACGCACAGGAAGAAGAAATGGGGCTGAAAGCGCTCGGTGTGGCGTCGTTTCTGGCCAGTTCTCCTGCGGTCATCGATTTAATTCAAGCCGGCGATGCGTCCGACGCGCAGCAGGCGCGGTTTCGCGATCTGACCCAACTGATTGGCGCGGCGTTTATTGTGATTGGCGATGAGAAGGGCATTCGCATTGTGCATCCGCTTGAACGTCGAATTGGCAAGCCGATGGTGGGGGGCGACAACGAGCGCGCCTTGATCAACGGTGAAGCGTATGTGTCGTTTGCCCAAGGCTCGCTCGGTAAGTCTGTGCGCGGCAAATCGGCGGTGCTGGATGCGCAGGGCAACATCATCGGCGTGGTGTCCGTCGGCTATTTGTTGGAACGCCTGCAAGATCGTATCGAACCCTATTTAATCTATTTGATTGGCATTACGTTTCTGGTGGTGGCGGCCAACGGCGTGGTTTCCAGCTATGTCTCCCGCCGTTTTCAAAAAGCGATTTTGGGCTTTGAACCGGAAGAGATTGGGCGGTTGTATGTGGAACTCGATGTCACCATGAGCACCATCAAAGAGGGCATTCTGAGCATCGATGACCAAGGTGTGTTGCGGTCGATCAACAAGAGCGCGTGCGAAATTCTCGGCATTGACCGCGATAAAGCGCTCAATCGGCTGCTGACCGATTCGCTGCCGGACAGCGACTTGTACACCGTGTTGGAATCGGGCGACATTGACCACGACATTGAACTCTACCTCAATAAACAGCGTTTGATTGCCAACCGCAGCCCGCTGATTGTTGAAGGTAAAGTGGTCGGCGCGGTGTCGAGTTTCCGCTTGCGTGATGAACTCAATGAGCTGACCGAGCAATTGTCGCAAACCAAAGAGTACGCGGAGATGCTGCGCTCACAAACCCATGAACATCGCAACAAACTCAATACCATCAGCGGCTTAGTGCAGATGGGTGAACTTGAGGCGGTGCAACAGTTGATTGGCCAAGAAACTGAACATTATCAAAGCTTGATCGAGTTTTTGCGCGAAACCGTGAAAGATCCGCTCATCGCAGGCATGTTGCTGGGCAAAACCGAACGCGCGCGCGAGATCGGCTTGGAACTGCGAGTGGATGAAGGGTCGCACCTAGATGTCTTGCCACCGCGAATCAAGGCTGAAGATGTGGTGACGATTTTGGGCAATCTGATTGATAACGCCTTTGATGCCGCGCTGAGCGTGATTCGCAGTGAACAACTGATTCCGCAGGATCGACGTATCATTGATGTATCGGTGAGCGATTATGGGCATGACATTATTTTGGAAGTCGAAGACCAAGGCTGCGGGCTGCCGCATGATGTGGATCCGAACACCTTGCTGCACAAAGGTATCTCCAGCAAAGCCAAACAGAACCGCGGTGTGGGACTCTATTTGGTGAAACAGCTTTCGGATCGCTATCAAGGCCATTTGGACATGGCCAGCAACCAAGAATTTGGAACACGTATGACGGTTTATTTACCGAAGGAAGAATTGCAATGAGTACTCGGGTTTTAATCATTGAAGATGACGTAGCGATTGCTCAGTTACATCACAAGTACCTCAACCAAATGGGTGGGTTTGATGTGGTGGGCATTGCGACTTCGCAAGCGGAAGCCGAGATGCAGCTTGAGGTGCTGAAACCGGATTTGGTGCTGCTGGACGTGTACCTGCCTGATGGCACGGGGCTCGACATTCTTCAATGGGTACGCGGGCGCAACGCCTGTTGCGATGTTATTTTGATCACCGCTGCGCGTGATGTTGAGACGTTGCAGCAAGCCATGCGTGGCGGTGTGGTGGATTACTTGCTCAAACCGGTGATGTTCCCGCGTCTGGAAGCGGCGCTGAAGAAATATCAGGCGCGTCAGGTGGAGCTTGGCCAAGTGGCGGATCTCGACCAAGGCTTGGTGGACAAAATGCTCACCGCGCACGCACAATCCGAAGCAAATTTACAACGTCTGCCGAAAGGCATTGATGCTGTGACGCTGGATAAAATTCGTCATTTGTTTCGTCAACCCGTGTGCTTAACGGCGGATGAAGCGGGGGAACGCATTGGAGCCAGCCGAACCACCGCACGTCGCTATTTGGAGTATTTGATTGGTTCGGGAGAACTTGAAGCCGACGTGCGCTACGGCAGCGTTGGCCGCCCAGAGCGCAGCTACAAAAAAGTGCTACGTCATTAAATTACTGCCATCGAAGCCCGCGCCCCTGCGCTAGACGAACTTTCTATCCCTATCTACAGTTAAATGCAGACGTAGTCTGAACATAGGTAGGGTGTTATGACGATAGGTAACACATTCGGTAAAGCGGCTTTTGTTTGGGTATGCTCGTGTTCCTTTGCCATGGGAGCAACCTTGGATTCTCTGACGTATTACACCGAAGAGTATCCGCCTTTTAATTTCAATCAAAACGGACAGGTCACTGGGATTTCGGTCGACCTGCTCAAGCAGGCTGCGCAAGTGGCCGGGGTTCAACTGCCCAGCGATCACATTGTGTTGCAGCCTTGGGCTCGTTCTTATCGTTCCACCATTTTGCGCCCGGATTCGGTGCTGTTTTCCACCACACGCACTCAGCATCGCGAAGACCTGTTTCATTGGGTCGGGCCAATTGACGACATCAAAGTCACCATCATTGCGCGCAAAGACAGCCAGATCAAAATCGCGGAGCCGCTGGAGATGGCGTCGTATCGGATTGGCGTGATTCGTGACGATGTGGGCGAACAGATGCTGTTGCAGTTTGGTGTGCCGCGTGAATCGATGCAGGAAGCGGGGTATGTCAGCGTGCTGGCCGAGCAATTGCTAAAAAAACGCATCGATCTGATCGCGTATGACGAACGTGCCGCACAGTGGTGGATCAAACAGGCGGGTTATAATGTAAATGAGTTTGAAACGGTTTATGTGTTGAAAGAAGGTTTGTTGTATTATGCGTTTAACAAAAACGTGAATCAAAGCTTGTTGAACGACTTACAAAAAGGTATTGATACAATTAAGAATACCACCGACGAAGATGGTGTGAATCGGTATCAAGCCATCTTAAACAAGTATCGATGACTGGCCTTAAAGATGTGACCAATATGAGCAATCCAAGCAGTACTATCTTATTAGAAAGCGGCACGAACGAGTTAGAGATAATCGAGTTCCATTTGGAGAAGCTGCTGCCTAGCGGTGAAACCAAAACGTGTTATTACGGCATCAACGTGGCGAAAGTCCGCGAGGTGATTCGTGTGCCGGACACCACGGATTACCCGAATGCACAGCCACACATGATTGGTGTGTTTTCATCACGAGAAATTCTGACGCCGCTGGTTGATTTGGCGGGCTGGTTGGGCGTGCCGACGCGTAAAGAAATCGACAATAAGTTCGTGATCGTGACCGATTTCAACCGCATGACAAATGGCTTTTTGATCGACAGCATCAGCCGCATTCACCGCATTTCGTGGAATGATGTGGAATCACCCAGTCAGTTTCTGGAATCGGGCGAACAAGATTGCGTGGTCGCGGTGGTACGCAAAGACGGCAAACTGATCATGATCCTCGATTTCGAAAAGATCATTGCCGACATCAACCCAGAATTGAGCATGGAAAAATACGATGTAAAAGTCGACCGTTCCGTGGATCTCAACCACAAAATGATTGGCAAGCGCAACGCGAAAACCGTCATGGTGGTTGATGACTCAGCGTTCATTCGTAGCCTGATTCAAGACACGCTTAGCACGTCTGGTTACAACGTGATTGCGTGTAAAGACGGCGGTGAAGCGTACGAGAAAATGATGGACATTCAGCGCATTGCCAAAGAAGAGAACCTGCCGGTGAGCGAACTGATTGATGCCATCGTGACTGACGTAGAAATGCCACGAATGGATGGCATGCACTTGGTTAAACGTCTGCGTGATTGTGAAGCGTACGCCAAAACACCAATCGTGATGTTCTCGTCGTTGATGAGTGAAGATAACCGCCACAAAGCAATGTCGCTGGGTGCCAATGACACCATCACCAAGCCGGAAATCGGCAAACTGGTCAGTATGATGGACAACTACATTTTTAGCTGAGTCGCGCGATGTGACTGAGCATGATGTTGAATCAAGCAAGCGGAGCCTACGAGCTCCGCTTTTTGATGCGTGCTTTCTGAGACGTACTTTTTGAGACGAGCTTTCTGATCGGTGCCTTGTGATACGTGGCTTTCTGAGCTGTGCTTTTGATATCTAGAACAAGCGTCCCATCACCTCAACACAGGCGACGATAACGCCGCATTGATCCTTCTATAGAAGGGGGACGATTCATCACTGAGGTTTTTAGATTGTTTTCCGAATGTTCAATTTGTTGCATTTGATGTAAAAATAATTGAAGAATTCAAAATAATTTGAGTTCATTCGATGGAACAGTGATTTATATCAAGAAACTGATGTAAGAATTTACTTACCGTTGAACACGTTGTGGAATGAGATGGGGTCTGGTGGCCCTCTTGGTCTTCAAAACCAAAGTGAGCCGCACAGGCTTTGGTAGGTTCGATTCCTGCCTCTTCCGCCAATTCTGTCACTATATCAATCGCCTCCGTAGTGACCTTGTTGTATTGACCAGATAACAAGGAATCATTTTGAACTCAAAATCCCCTCAGCTTTCAGAGGCGAGTACTGCTCGCATCAATTACCGTCTTCCTCAGGTCGAACAGTTACTGCAACTCACTCTACTTGCCCCTTTTATCAGTCAACTGAGCCGCCCTGTGGTTACCGACCTGATTCGCGCTGAACTCGCGAGCATTCGTCAGTCGGAGACCTTTAAAACCGAAGGCACGCAACACATCGATGTCAATCAACGCATTGTACAGCGCTGTGAGCGCTTGATGCTGCAACGCCAACATCGAGTCATCAATGCGACTGGCATCGCGCTACACACCAATTTGGGGCGCTCTCCGCTGCACCAAGAGGTGTGGGATGCGATCTCAGAGGTGAACACCGGTTATACTAATTTGGAAATTACGCTGGAAAACGGCAAACGGGGTGGCCGCAATGGGCTGCTACCGACCTTGGTGAGAAGCTGGCTGGGCGCAGAGAACGTCCTGTTGGTGAACAACAACGCCGCCTCGGTGTATCTGGTGTTGCTGGAACTTGCCAAAGGCAAAGAAGTAATTGTGTCTCGCGGCGAACAAATTCAAATCGGTGGCGGCTTTCGCATTCCCGATATTTTGGCATTGTCGGGCTGCAAACTGGTTGAAGTGGGCACCACCAACGTCACCACTGCGGACGATTACATCAACGCGATTACCGACGACACCGCGCTGGTGTTGATGGTGCATCAATCCAATTTCTTCATCGGCGGATTTACTGAATCCCCCGATATTCGCGACGTGAAGCGTCGTTTGCCAAGCCATGTCAATCTGGTGATTGATCAGGGATCCGGCATGTCGACCGAAAGCTTTGCGCCAGACGAAACCCAATTGGCGACCTATTTAGACATGGGCGCGGATTTGGTCTGTTTCTCGGGCGACAAAATTCTGGGTGGCCCACAAGCGGGTTTGATCGCAGGTCGTGATGACCTCATTCAACGCTTGGGTCGCAACCCCATGATGCGTGCTTTTCGTTGCGGACGCATCATTCTGTCACTGATGGAAGAGCTGCTGGTTCGCAAACTCAACCAAGACACGGCCGGGCAGGGCATTGCTGAACGGACATTGGCGCACCTGCCACAGGCACGTCAATGGTGTGAATCCCTAGCGCAGCGTTGGCCTCATTGGGTGGCGTTTGTGGCACTGTCAACCCAAGTGGGTGGTGGCACTATGCCCGCGCAAACGTATCCCGGCTGCGGCTTAGTGCTGAATACGCCGCTGAAACCTCAAGCGCTGCTGGATCACTTGCGTCTTGGCACGCCAGCCATCTTTGGTTATCTGCACAACAATCAAGTGGTGTTGAATCTCACCACGGTGCTAGAGGCGGATCAGGCCGCTTTTGTCGAACGCTTGGATGCTTTTTTTCAACAGCTCGACAGCGGTGAACACGCATGATCGGCATCGATACCTCACCTCAGACGGTCATTGGCCTCGCAGGTCACGTTGACCACGGTAAAACCACGCTAGTGAAAGCGCTGACAGGCATGATGACCGCCCGTCCGCATGAACAAGCGCTGGGCATGACGCAAGATTTGGGCTTTGCCCATTTCGAGGACGAACAGGGCCGCACCATCGGCATCATTGATGTACCGGGGCATGAGCGTTACGTGCGTAACATGGTGGCCGGCGTGTGGCACATCAATATTCTGTTGTTAGTCATTTCCGCCACCGAAGGGTGCATGCCCATGACCTTTGCCCACATGCGCTTGGCGCGTGCGATGGGCGTCAAAGACATCGTGGTGTGCATCAACAAAAGCGACCTCGTCAGTGAGCAAGTGCTGGCCGACGTTGAAGAATCGGCCTTGGAAAGCATCATGGACGTCACCGGCATTGTGCCCGAAGTGGTGTGCGTCAGCGCGCTTACGGGACACAATATTGAGACGTTGCGTCAAACCTTGCTGGACATGGTTGCGCGAGTTGAACCGAGCGATGTGATGCCGGGCGATACGAGTACGCCATTGTTGTACGTGGACCGCGTGTTTGTGGCCAATGGTGTGGGCACCATTGTGACCGGAACGCTGGCCCAAGGCACCGTGAGTGTCGGCGATAAACTGTTCAGCCCGAACGGTGGCACAACGGGTGCGGTTCGTTCCATTCAGTGTTATCACCAACAAGTGCATGACGTGACAGCCACCTGCCGTGTGGCGCTCAACATCAAAGGGTTAAGCCGAAAACAGGTACAACGTGGCGATTTGCTGTGCGCGCCGTCGGCACCGGTGACGATGACGGACAGTTGCATTGTGCGCCTTGATGATCGCTACAGCGATGCAAGTTTAACCCGTTCGACGGAAGTGGAAGTGGCCGTGGGTACTTGGCACGGTTTGGCGCAGTGTATTCCACTGCCCAACACTCGCTTGGCACGCTTGCTGTTTCGTCAGCCACGTCCGATGTTTTTTGGTCAGCGATTGGCGATCATTCAAAGCAGCGGTCATGGATTGCTGGCCCAAGCGGATGTGGTGTGGACATCGTTCATCGCCAAAGCGCGGAAGCGTGCCATCTATCAAGCGTTGTCTGATTTGCCACAAGGACTGACGGCGAATGCGCAGTTGGACATGCTGCTGCAACTGCAAGGCTACTATTCGGTGGCGTTACTGTGTGGCGAACCGGCGACGCAAGGCGTGGTTGAAGGCCAATATGTCTTTGATCCGCAATGGTTGGCTGAGGCGCAAGCGCGCATCATTCAACAGTTGTCTGAAGGTCGCGCGATGGGGCCGGGTGAACTGTCGAGTTCGCTGCAAATGGAGTCAGACATCGTGCAAGTGCTGACACAACAACTCAAACAGCAAGATCGTATTTTTTATAGCTACGCGAAATGGCAGTTGGGCAGCGGACAAAGTGAAGATGAATTGCCTGAGGTGGCGCAGACCATTTTACGCCTTGCGCGTGAAGCGGGCGCAGCGGGTTTAGAGCTCAATAAAGTGTCCCTTGGCCAAGATAAAAAATGGCTTCGTCAGCTCGCGCATCAGAAATACATCACCGCGATTGATGAGCAAATTTACTTCGATATGGGGGTGTATCAGGCACTGGTCCATCAAGCGATTGGCGAGAACCAACCTCATGATCGGGTCACTTTGCAAGAGATAAAACAGCGGGTGGATTTGAGCCGAAAATACCTCATTCCGTTTGTCAATCGAATGGAAAAAGATGGCTGGTTACGCCGCGATGAAGAGGTTCGAATCATCCTCAAATCGGCCAGCGAATAGGCCAAATGTCACCGCAAAATCACAGCATCATGGACAGTAAAACGGCAGAGGGAACTCCCTCTGCCGTTTTGTTTTTTAAGCGGGAAAATGTGAGTGTCGTCACAAGTGTCGACGGGGTGTGTCGAGGGGAATGTCGACACACAATGACGTGTCTAAATATGGAACAATTTTGGAATGGATTTTAATTTAACTTATTGTTTTTTAATGATTTAAATTAAAGTTTACGTTCTGGCACGGTTTATGCTCTTAAAGGGCACTATTAACAACCAGGGTATACTATGAAAAGCTTTGTGGTTGCCGACCCAACAAAATGCATTGGCTGTCAAACATGCATGGCAGCATGTTCCGATGTGCATAAGAAACAAGGGTTGCAAAGTCATCCTCGCTTAACCGTAGTCAAGCATAACGACGCGACCGCGCCGATTATGTGTCGACATTGTGAAGACGCACCTTGTGCGACGGTTTGTCCGGTTCACGCGATCAAAAAAGAAGAGGATCGCATTCTCTTACAAGAAACATTGTGCATAGGTTGTACCTTATGTGCTGTGGCGTGTCCTTTTGGTGCGATCGCGCTGGATGGCAGCCGTCCTGTTGCGATGTCTCATAGCTACGACACCTTTATCCCTTCAACGCCGCGTTCTAGTAATCCTTGTACGTCGAATCCGAAAAGTTTTGGCCACGATCTGTTGGCGTGGGAGCCGGGCGTGAAAAGCATTGCCGTGAAATGCGACCTGTGCGGATTCCGCGACCAAGGTCCGGCCTGTATGGAAGTGTGTCCAACGGGTGCGATTGTGCTGGTGGACGAAGCGAGTGCTTTGCAAGCGCGTGATGCAAAACGTGAAGCGGCGTCGAGCGTCTCCGCTGTTGTCAATATGGAGTCGTAACCATGAATCCTCTTGTGCTTACCGCGTTATCCCTGTGTGGTTATCTCGCTGCGGCGTTTGTGGCCATGTTCTCTCGTCATCATGAGTGGGAAAACCTGCGTTTATCCAGCGTGATCAGTATGTTTGCGGGCATTTTGAGCCTGATTTCTGCTGTGGCTGTGATCGTTCATCCGATTGGATATACGCTGCAATTTAGCTTGTTTTACGATGTGTTTGTGCTGGATAAATTATCCGCGTTGTTGCTGTTGGTGATTGCGATTGTTGCGATTGCCGCTGCGGGATACGCGATGAATTATCTTGATGAGTACCTGGGCAAGGGCGCCCGTTCCATTACGGTTTTATTTAACCTGTTCGCTGGTGCGATGACTGCGTTAGTGGCAGCCAATCAGGCGATCGCGTTCTTAATCATTGTGGAAATCATCTCACTCAGCTCGTTTGCTTTGGTGATTCAAGGAAACACCGCTGCACACCGTAAAGCAGGTTTACATTACTTGGTGATGGACCATGTGGCGAACGTGTTTATCGTCGCTACCTTTGCGATTTTGGCCTATCACGCCAACAGCCTGATGTTCAGTGATTGGATTGCGACCCCGCCGCAAGGTGAATTGGCGTCGCTGACCTTTGTATTGGCGCTGATTGGTTTTGGCATTAAGTCTGCCGGTATTTTCTTCCACGAATGGCTGCCGAGAGCGTACCCATTGGCGCCGTCACACTGTGCGACCTTGATGTCGTGTGTGATGGTGAAACTGGGCGTATACGGTTTGCTGAAAGTCGCCATTGTGTTTCTTGGTGCGACCCAATGGTGGTGGGGTTTGGTGGTGCTGATTTTCGGTGCGCTGTCGTCTGTGCTGGGCGTCATGTTTGCGCTGGCAGAACACAACATCAAGCAACTGCTGGCTTACCACTCAGTGGAAAACATCGGGATCATCTTGATGGGTGTGGGCGTGAGCATGATGGGCATCGCGACCGATCACATGGTGATTGCAGTACTGGGTTTGCTGGGCGCGTTGTATCACTTGCTCAACCACGCTGTGTTTAAAGGGTTGTTGTGTTTGGGTTCCGGCTCGCTGGTTTACCGCCTACACACCAAAGACATGGAAAAAATGGGCGGTTTGGCGAAACGTATGCCAAAAACTGCGCTGACTTTCTTGATTGGTAGCATGGCGATTTCTGCGCTGCCACCGCTGAACGGCTTTGTGAGTGAATGGTTTATTTACCAATCGCTGTTTTCTATCAGCCAAACCGGCAGTGTTGCGCACCTTGTCTTTGGCCCATTTGGCGCGGTGATGCTGGCTTTGACCGGCGCGCTGGCGTGCATGTGTTTTGTCAAAGTGTACGGCATCTGTTTTGGTGGCGCGGCGAAATCTGATGCCGCGGAAAACGCCACTGAAGTGGGCAACGCGATGGTGAATGCGACGATCGGTTTGTCTGTGCTGTGTGTGGTGCTGGGCATTGCATCACCATGGATTGCACCGTACATCGCCGATATTGCCAGCGCAACGCTGCAAACTGGCGCGGTCACTGTGGCACAAGGCATGTCGTTGTTCCCTGCCAGCAACATGCAGGCGCTGCTATCGACGCCACTCATCTTGTGTGCACTGGCTCTGCTGCTGTTAGTACCCATGGCGATTCTGGCCTTCCACAAACGTCAACGTTTAGCGAACCGTCACCAAGGCGACCCTTGGGCGTGCGGCTACCAGTATGAGCAAAAAATGACAGTGTCTGCTGGTGGGATCACCCAGCCGATGCGTCACATGTTCCGCTATATCTATCAATCTCGACCTCACCGCACGTGGACAGAGCGCTTCTTACTGTCTCAACCGGCTGCGGGGCAAGAAATCTCGCGTTGGGCTTACCGCAGAACCATGGCGTTCTGGATTGGCCTTGTGGTGCTTTGCACGATCTTTTTCCCGTTGATTTCTGGAGTTATGTAAATGTATTCACTAGAAATGCCCAGCTTAAACTGGGTGATCTTTGCGGTATTCCAAGCGTTGCTGATGTTATGTCTGGCACCGCTGGCGACCGGTTTTTCTCGTGTCATTCGAGCCAGAATTCACTCTCGCCGTGGTCCTGGCATTCTGCAGGATTACCGCGATATCGGTAAGTTGTTGCGCCGCCAATCGGTGGCACCAGCCAATGCCAGCTTTGTGTTTTGGATGATGCCTTGGGTGCTGCTGACCAGCTTGCTGCTGATCAGCATGTCGCTACCAACTTTCACCAACATGTCGCCATTTCCGGTGTCGGGCGATTTGATCACCGACATCTACCTGTTAGCGATTGGCCGTTTCTTCTTCTCCTTGTCGGGAATTGATTCGAACAGCATGTTTGCCGGTATGGGCAGCAGCCGCGAGTTGACGCTGGGTATCTTGATTGAACCTATCTTTATCCTCGCGATTTTCATCATGGCGCTGGGCGCGGGGTCAACTGACCTTGGCGTGATCAGCCACACCGTGCAAAGCGGCGAGTGGGTGCGTCCGGTGACTTACTTGTTTGCAGGCATTGCGTGTGCTTTTGCTGTGTTCGTTGAAATGGGCAAACTGCCGTTTGACAGCGCCGAAGCAGAACAAGAGCTGCAAGAAGGCCCAGCAACAGAGTATTCCGGTGCGGGTCTGGCGATGGTGAAACTCGGCTTGGGCTTGAAACAACTGGTTGTGGCACAGCTCTTTTTGGCCATTTTCATTCCTTGGGGCCGCGCAGCGAATTTGAGCGGCGCAGAGCTGGGCAGCGCCGCGTTGTGCCTGTTGGTGAAACTGTTCGTCGTGTTCTTGTTGGCTGGCATCGTTGAAAACTGCATGGCGCGTATTCGCTTTCTCAACATGCATCGCACGGTGTTCCCCATGATTGGCGGCACTGTGCTCGCGTTGGTCTTTTTTATTTTTGGTTGGTAACAGATGATGACAATGAATACACAAAACGATGCCTTAGCAAAAACAGGCAAACACTATCTGGCGGGGTTGGTTCAAAAATTCCCGAGTGCCATCCTTGAAGAAGAGTGGCAGACCAACACCCAAGTCACCATCACCGTGAAAATGACCTCGCTGGTCGAAGTGATGCAATGGCTTTACTACGATCAAGGCGGCTGGCTGACGGTGTCGTTTGGTAACGACGAACGCAGCATCAACGGTCACTTCGCGGTGTACCACGCCTTGTCGATGGAAGGCGTTGAAAAATGCTGGATCACCGTCAAAGTGCTGGTGGATGCCAACAGCCAAGAGTTCATCTCTATCACGCCAACCATTCCCGCAGCGGTTTGGGGCGAGCGCGAAATTCGCGACATGTTTGGTCTGCGCCCTGTGGGCCTGCCTGACGAACGCCGTTTAATCCTACCGGATGACTGGCCAGAAAATCTGCACCCATTGCGTAAAGATGCGATGGATTATCGCCAACGTCCACAACCGACCACGGACACAGAAACGTACCCGTTCATCAACGAACGTGGTGACGATTCCAACCGCATCGTGCCTGTCGGCCCTATGCACATCACCTCCGATGAACCGGGCCACTTCCGTCTGTTCGTAGATGGTGAAGATATCGTGGATGCCGATTACCGCATGTTCTACGTACACCGTGGCATGGAAAAATTGGCAGAAACACGCATGGGCTATCACGAAGTGGGCTTTTTGGCCGACCGCGTGTGCGGCATTTGTGGTTTCACCCACAGCGTGGGTTACGCCAACACCGTTGAGAACTCACTCAATGTCCAAGTACCACTGCGTGCGAAAATGATTCGTACCATTTTGCTTGAAGTGGAACGTCTGCACAGTCACTTGCTTAACATTGGTTTGTCGAGCCACTTTGTGGGCTTTGACTCCGGCTTCATGCAATTTTTCCGCGTGCGTGAAAAAACCATGGAACTGGCTGAGCTGCTGACCGGTGCTCGTAAAACTTACGGCATGAACCTGATTGGGGGTGTGCGTCGCGATTTCTTGAAAGCGCAACGTGAGAAAGGCATCGCGATGGTGCGTGAAGTACGTCACTCCTTCCAAGAGTTGGTGGAAGTGCTGCTTTCTACACCCAACATCGACAGCCGTTTGGTCGGCGTGGGTGTGTTGGCAAAAGACATCGCGCGCGACTTCAGTCCGGTTGGCCCGCTGATCCGCGGTAGCGGTTTTGAGCGTGATGTGCGTGTGGTGCATGGTCAATCGCTAGAAGCATATGCGAACGTGCCGATTGAACTGCAACACATGGGCAACGGCGACGTGCAATCTCGCGTCATCGTACGTATCCGCGAAGTGTTGGATTCTCTTAACATTATTGAATACGGTTTGGATAACCTGCCAGCAGGCGCCATTTTGACCGAAGATTTCGAATACACACCGCACAAATTTGCCCTGGGCTTTACCGAAGCGCCACGGGGTGAAAACGTGCACTGGAGTATGACGGGCGACAACCAAAAACTGTTCCGCTGGCGTTGCCGCGCGGCCACTTACGCCAACTGGCCAACCCTGCGTTACATGCTGCGTGGCAATACCGTGGCTGATGCGCCGCTCATCATCGGTAGTTTGGACCCTTGTTACTCTTGTACTGACCGCGTGACCATCGTGGACACCAAGAAAAAACGTAGCCAAACCGTGTCCTACAAAGCCATCGAACAATACAGCGTGAGCCGTAAAAACTCACCGCTGAAAGGACTGTGAGGCTGTCATGATTAAACTACTCAAAACCATTCTCAAAACTGGTGACGTGACGGCGAAATACCCGTTTGCGCCGTTTGAGGTTGCCGAGGATTTTCGCGGTAAACCGGAGTTGAATGCGAGCCAATGCATTTCGTGCGGTGCGTGTACACGCGCTTGTCCGGCCAATGCCTTGATCATGGAAACGGATGAACAGAACGGTACGCGTCGTTGGGAACTCTCACTGGCGCGCTGTATTTACTGCGGTCGCTGCGAAGAGGTGTGCCCAACCCACGCGATTGAACTCTCCAAAGCGTTTGAATTGGCCGTGACCAAAAAAGAAGATTTGTACGAAAGTGCAGAATTCGAATTGGCCAACTGCACCTGCTGCCAGCGTCCGTTTGTGGCGAAAAAACTGCTCAACTACGTGGTGGATTCACTGGAACAAGCGGGCTTGAGCGGTGAAGCGCTCGCCACACGTCGCCGCCAGCTGGAAACCTGTCCGGCATGTCGCCGCGCAGACAACATGCTCGATGGCACCAACTTGGCGACCCACCGTTTTATGACCAGTCCTAATGATTTAATCCTGATGACGTCGGAGGAGATGTGAAAGGTATCAAGCAACTGTCTGGTGAACAACACACCACCGCCGTGCCGGTCGAAGTCTCTCCACAGCATGAGAAACTGAAACAGGCGCTGATCAAGCAAATCAAACGCTCTGCTTACGTTTACCGCGTCGACTGCGGCGGTTGCAACGCGTGCGAAATCGAAATCTTCGCCGCCACAACGCCGGTTTACGATACAGAACGATTTGGGATCAAAGTGGTCGCATCACCACGCCATGCCGACATTCTGCTGTTCACGGGTGCGGTCACCCGTGCCATGCGCGCGCCAGCGCTGCGTGCGTATGAAGCGGCGCCGGATCCAAAAATCGTAGTCTCTTACGGCGCGTGCGGTTGCGACGGCGGTATTTTCCACGACTTGTATTGTGTCTGGGGTGGTACCGACAAAATCGTTCCGGTGGATGTTTACATTCCGGGCTGCCCACCAACACCCGCTGCGACATTATACGGCTTTGCAGTCGCACTCGGCCTGCTTGAACAAAAAATGCATGCCAAACAACATGATGTTGAATCCACGCCGGCCACATTGCGCCATACCGGTATTCCGATGGATATCCGCGTGATGGTGGAACGTGAAACCCGTCTGCTGGCGGGTTACCGCCAAGGTAAACGCATCGCCAACGAACTGCTGGTTGTACTGGCGAACAGTACAAGTGATACCGTGGACAGCAACGTTATCCGCTACTTGAGTGAGCGCGACGACCCACGCCTGAGCGACATCGTGAACAGCGTGATGCGTTCGGTGATGCGTCAAATCACCGGTGGCGATCAACCGAAAGGGGCTTGCCATGGCTGTCAGTGAATCACGCCATTTGGAAGGGCAGGTCTACTTCTACCGCTTGAGCCGTAAATTTGTCGACAACAAATACGATGTGCCCGAAGAAGCGAAGCAGATCATGTATTACAGCCTGACCATCGGCCACCACCTCGGCATTGTCGATTGTCTGAAGTCTGAAATGCAGTGCTCAGGTCACGAGTACCTGGCTTGGATTTCCGGCCTTGATGAACACAGCGAAGCCTATCGCAAGCTGAAAGGTTTTCTGATGTTTGGTGAGATCACGGTATTCCCAGAGCACATTCACATGCTAGCCCTGGCGCTGGATCGCATCGATAGCACCACGCAATCAGAAAAAAGCCAACAGTTGACGAAAGGTATGATCGCCATTTTGAACGCGATCTACAACGAGCCGACCATGTACTTGATGATTCGGGGTGGGGCATGAGCCAAGATTTACTGTTAACGGTTGGCAACAACATGATGGGCGATGACGGCGCAGGTCCGCTGCTGGCGCAACTGTGTCGTGATCATCCGGTCGGATGGAGCGTGATCGAAGGCGGCACCATGCCGGAAGATAGTTTGCATCTGATCCGCAAAATTCAGCCGCGACGCGTGTTGGTTGTGGATGCCGCTGACTTTGGCGAAAAGGCGGGGGAAGTGCGCATTATCGAGTCCGATACCATCGCAGACATGTTCATGGTGTCTACGCACAGCTTACCGCTCAATTTCCTGATTGATGAGCTAAAAACGTTCGTTCCGGAAGTCACATTTGTCGGCATTCAGCCAGCGATTGTGGCGTTTTCGTTCCCGATGACCGAGATGGTCACCGAGGCTGTGACCGAGCTGCATCGCCGCCTTCCTGAATGGGAAGGCCACGGCGGTTACGAGAGCTGTTAACCCGAGATTTTGCTGAGTGTCGACACTTGTGCCGAAAATCATCGACACTTGTGTCGATGCCATTGCGCACTCAGCTTCACTCCGGGAATGATTCGATATTTTCTCACGAGTTTTGGATTTTTAATGATTCAAAATCAATGAGTTAAAATTATTTTTGTTGATATTTCAATATTGGCACACCTTGTGCTTATAAGGAGCCGAGTGGTTGACTCGGTTCTATCGACACAGAAGGATATCCCATGAATCGATTTGTCTTTGCTGACGCTAATAAATGTATTGGCTGTCGCACGTGTGAAGTGGCTTGCGCGATTTCACATCAAGATGAAGGTATCGGGACACTGCAAGATCGTGAGAGTTTTCTACCTCGATTAGAGGTCATTAAAAATGCTCACGTCACCACGCCGGTGATGTGTCGTCAATGCGACGATGCACCGTGTGCTCAAGTGTGTCCTAACAACGCGATTGTCCACGAGGACGGTTACATTAAAGTGATTCAATCACGGTGTATTGGCTGTAAAACCTGCGCCATTGCTTGCCCTTACGGCGCAATGAATGTCGTGACAACCATGATTGAAGACACGTCACGTAGTGCTTTGTTCGCACGAAAAGTGCCTAAATCACAAGCGATTAAGTGTGATTTATGTTCTCACCGTACCAACGGCCCTGCGTGTATGGAAGTTTGCCCAACAGGTGCGATTTCTCTGATTGAACCAGAGGAAATTCATCAAACCAGTCAGAGCAAACGTGAAGCGGCTGCCAGCCGTATCGCGATTGTCACTGTCTGATTTCTTGAAATAGTGAAGAAGGTAACTATGAAAAAATCCATTGTAGTTTGTCCGTACTGCGGTACGGGGTGCAAACTAAAGCTACTTGTTGAGAACAACAAAGTAGTGGGTGCAGAACCGGCCGACGGTCGGACCAACGAAGGTCAACTGTGCCTGAAAGGTTATTATGGTTGGGATTTCCTAAACGATACTAACTTGCTGACTCCTCGTCTTAAAAAACCAATGATCCGTCGTACAAAAGACGCGAAATTGGAAGCCGTCTCTTGGGATGAAGCGTTAGATTTCGCCGCTGAAAAGCTGATGGAAATCAAAAGCAAATATGGCCCAGACGCCATTATGACAACCGGTTCGGCTCGTGGCCCAGGTAACGAAGCGAACTTTGTGATGCAAAAACTGGCACGTGCGGTCATTGGGACCAACAACGTCGATCACTGCGCTAGGGTGTGACACGCGCCATCAGTCTCCGGTCTGGAGTCAACAGTAGGTAATGGTGCAATGAGCAATGCCATTCCCGAAATTCAAGAAACAAAATGTTTGCTCATTTTCGGTTACAACGCAGCGGATTCTCACCCAGTTGTAGCAAGACATATTATCAAAGCACGTGCGAATGGTGCCAAAGTCATCGTGTGTGATCCGCGTAAGATTGAATCTGCGCGTATTGCGGATCAGTGGTTGCCACTGAACAACGGTTCGAACATGGCGCTGGTGAACGCACTGGCTTATACCATCATCGAAGAAAACCTGTACGACAAAGCCTTTGTTGAGCAGTACACCGAAGGGTTTGATGCGTTCTACGACATCGTGAAGAACTACGCACCAGAAACCGTGGAAACGATTACTGGCCTTGACGCAGCATCGATTCGTTTAGCGGCTCGCACTTATGCAGCAGCGCCAGAAGCCATGATCCTTTGGGGCATGGGCGTGACCCAATATGGTCAAGCGGTTGACGTGGTTCGCGGCTTGGCAGGTCTGGCTACCTTAACCGGTAACTGGGGTCGTCGTGGTGTGGGTTGTGGTCCAGTTCGTGGTCAGAACAACGTACAAGGTACTTGTGACTTAGGGATGTTGCCTCACCAATATCCGGGTTACCAAGACGTGACCGATGATGCTATTCGCGCGAAATTTGAAAAAGCGTGGGGCGTGTCATTGTCACCTAAACCAGGTTACCGCCTGACTGAAGTTGGTCACAAAGTGGCAGACGGCGAATGTAAAGCTTTCTACATCTTTGGTGAAGACCCAGCGCAGACAGAAGCGGACTTGAACGCGATGCGTAATACGCTGCGCAAGATGGAACTGGTGATTGCACAAGACATCTTCATGACCAAAACGGTTGAAATGGCCGACGTGGTCTTCCCAGCGACCAGTTGGGGCGAACATGAAGGCGTGTACTCCAGTGCTGACCGTGGTTTCCAACGTTTCTACAAAGCCGTCACTCCGCCAGAAGGCGTGAAACCGGACTGGGAAATCTTCAGCCTGTTGGCAACACGCATGGGTTACCCAATGCACTACAACAACACCCAAGAAATTTGGGATGAGTTGCGTTCATTGGCACCGCTTTACGCGGGTGCAACCTACGAGAAAATGGCGGATCTGAAATCAGTACAATGGCCTTGTCCAACTGAAGATCACCCAGGGACCTCGTTCTTGTTTGAAGGCAATAAGTTCTCGACACCATCAGGCAAAGCGAAGTTCATTGCAGCCGACTGGCGTGCGCCACTGGAACAACCGGATGAAGAGTACCCATTGGTGCTGTCTACCGTGCGTGAAGTGGGCCACTACTCGTGCCGTTCAATGACCGGTAACTGTTCAGCCTTGTCTGCTTTGGCAGATGAACCTGGATATGTTCAGATGAACCCAGCCGATGCAGAGAAACTTGGCATTAAAGATCAACAACTTGTTTGGATTTCATCGCGCCGCGGTAAAGTCATTTCTCGTGCAAGTTGTAGTGAACGAACCAACAAAGGTGTGGTGTACATGACCTACCAATGGTGGATTGGTGCCTGTAACGAGCTGACGATTGAACACGTGGATCCAATCTCAAGCACGCCGGAATTTAAATATTGCGCCGTGAAAGTTGAGAAAATTGACGATCAACCGTGGGCTGAAAATTATGTACAAACTGAATATAGCAACATGAAAGCGCGATTAAAGTCGCAAGTTGAGTTTGCTTAATTCGGTAATCAATAGCTCTTCGTATGCGTTTATAATGATGACAAATACGAAGGGCTATAATTTATTGTTATTATTATGAATAAAACAGCGAAAGAATTAACCGCATTTTCCAAAGCGATGCTGCTAATTCATGGGATGTCTGATCTGCTCACATTTCTTCACAGCGAAGAGTGTGAATTTTTACACGTCGAGAGAATCAATATCATTCTAAATGATGAGCGATTGGGTGAAGCGATCGTTTATTTTCTTGATGCAAATCAGCAAATCCAAAGCGATGTGATATTTCATCATAATATTGATAATTATCATCAACGTTACGAAGAACAGGTGTATCAACTTGACGGCGTCGATTTTTACTACTCACATCCGAAGCTGGCACAGCATCCGGCTTACCAGAACGTGCGTAGTTACTATAAGATCCCGCTGGATACCTTGGACAAACACCTCGGTGCGATTGAGCTGATTAACCCCAAATTTGACCAATTGGATGGGGGAGAAAATCAATTTAATTTATTTAACAGTATGTTGGTGTCGTTTATTACGCATGTGTTGGATCATCAACATGCAAATACGTTAACACGACATATTAGTGATGAAAGAGACAATTACCATATTCTGGTAGATGTCACCAATGCCGTTATTAGTCAGAGCAGTAAAGAAAATCTATTAACATCATTACTCAACTGTTTACATCCTTATTTTAAAATCAAAGAGTTGTCGATTATTGATATGGACAACGGTCGCTGTATTCAGCGGGATGGACGAATTGTTGGGAATGATATTCAAACGCAGTGTTTTTTCTTTAATGATATTTCTGGAAGTGTCCTGGATATTTATTATCCAGAGACCATGATTGTTACGGGCAATGATCTCGATCAATTGCGCGCGGAACATAGCGATTTCAATATTGAGAATGATATTGAATGTTTAATTTTAGTCCCGTTGATTTTCCGTCGGGAATTGGTGGGCAAAATTGCTTATATGCTGCGCGATGCCTCGCAGTTGCAAGAGATCGATGTTGCGCTGCTGCAACAGATCGCGGCGCGCGTGGCGCTCAGCATGCACAGTTTGCGTGAAAGCCAGCACAGTGCGCAGTCGCTGCCCAAAAGCACCGACATCCTTATCGATGAAACGTACGAGCATTACCAAATCTTTGACGACATCATCAGCCAAAGTGAAGTGATGAGCCAAGTATTGGATCAGGTTGCGATGGTCGCGAGCTGTGACAGTACCGTGTTGATCGAAGGGGAAACCGGCACCGGTAAAGAGCTGATTGCCCAAGCGATTCACAAAATGAGCCGCCGTTGTAATCGCCAAATGATCAAAATGAACTGTGCGGCGATCCCAGATGGTTTGTTTGAAAGTGAGCTGTTTGGTCATGAACGCGGCGCGTTTACGGGCGCAATCAAAAATCGCGTGGGCCGTTTTGAATTGGCCGACCAAAGCACGCTGTTTTTGGATGAAATTGGCGATTTGTCGCTGGAACTGCAACCCAAGCTGCTGCGGGTGTTGCAAGAACATGAGATCGAACGCGTGGGCCACAACCAGTTGATTCACGTGGATGTGCGTTTGGTGGTGGCCACCAATGTCGATTTACTCGCGCGAGTGGAAGAGAAGCAGTTTCGTAGCGATCTGTATTACCGCATGAATATCTTCCCGATTCGATTGCCGCCGCTGCGCGAACGGGCTGAAGACATTCCGCTGCTGGTGAAACATTTTGCGCGTCTAATTTCGAAAAAGATGGGCAAAAACATTCGTGCCATCAGCCAAGAATCCATGCGCTGCATGACGGAATATGCTTGGCCGGGCAATGTGCGTCAGTTGAAAAACTTCATCGAGCGCGCGGTGATTTTAACGCGTGGCGAAGTGCTGAATGTGCCTGTGCATGAACTGGTTGGCATGGGACAACCCGTGTCGAGCCCTGCACCTGCGCTGGCTGCCAACGCGAGCTGTGCCAACACCAGCGAGGACACGATTTCTCGCGAGGCGATCATTCAGGCGTTGAAAGAGAGCAATGGCATTGTGGCTGGGCCAAGAGGCGCGGCCGTGAAACTGGGATTGAAACGGACAACGCTGTTGTCACGCATGCAAAAAATGGAGATTAGCAGTAAGGATTATCTTGTCGAACGCTAAGCCGCTTGGATTGCGGATGGTTCGCTCGACAGACAATAAACAAAGGTATCAACGGTGTACGAAGAACAACAGACGGTCTGTCATCCCGAAGTGACAACACGCAGCATCATCAAATGTCAGCGCACTCGCGGACAGTGGAGCCAAGATGACATTTTGATCGAAGAGACGCCGATTGCCTTGGAATATAACGGCATCGCTTACACCGTCATGATGGGCACGCCACGAGATTTAGAAGCTTTCGCGCTGGGGTTCTCGCTCAGCGAAGGCATCATCGACCATCCCCGCGATGTGCACGACATTGACGTAACCCACAACGCGCAAGGCTGCACGGTATCGATTGAATTAGCCAATCGCTGCGTTGCCCGCTTGAAAGCGCGTCGCCGTTCAATGGCCGGTGTGACCGGATGCGGGATCTGCGGCACGGAACAACTCAGTCAGGTGGCGCGTTGTCTGATGCCACTGCCTACCACCGCGCAGTTTTGCTTTGACTTTCTCGATCATTCGCTCGCGTCGCTGGAGCAGCACCAACGTTTGAATCAACTCACAGGTACCACGCACGCCGCCGCTTATTTGGACGAGCAGGGCGAGGTGCAAGCGCTGTTTGAAGATGTCGGCCGCCATATTGCGCTGGATAAATTGCTTGGCTGGGCGAGCCGCCAGCAAGTCAAAGGCGGGGCAGTATTGGTCACCAGTCGTGCCAGCTTTGAAATGGTGCAAAAAGTGGCCGCGTGCGGCTTTGAAATTTTGCTCGCGCTCTCCGGCCCCACCTCGATGGCGGTCGAATTGGCGGAACGTCTTAATGTGACGTTATGCGGCTATTGCCGTGAAGGTCGCCTCAATATTTACGCGCACCCTGAGCGCGTGCGTTATCAGGATACTGTTCAACGGGATGTTAGTTAATCGCGTTGATTAGTCGTAAGGCTCATGGCTGCTGGGTTTCCAGCATATCGGGAGTCATGAGTCTTCTTTTTTTAGTTTTTATTTTCTCGTTCATTTTTTAAGAGCTTTTCGTTATGAGTACAAAAAATACAGCAATCGTCAGTCTATGCCTTCTTTTCTCACCGATGGTGTTTGCTCACCCGGGCCACATTGGTAGTCATGGATTGGAAAGCGGTTTTATGCACCCGCTGACGGGTTTGGATCACATGAGCGTGATGATTGGCGTGGGCCTGCTCGCATCACTGTTTGGTGGTAAAAATCGCTGGACGATGCCACTGAGCTTTATCGCTTTCATGGTGATTGGTGGTGTGATGGGGATTTCTAGCCTTGTGGTGCCTGGGGTTGAAACCTTCATCGCGCTCAGCGTCGTGATGATGGGTGTGATGCTGCTTCGCGGTGCGAACATGCCACAAAAAATGGCGACCACATTGATCATGGCGTTTGCGGTATTCCACGGTATGGCGCATGGCGCAGAAATGCCAATCAACGGTCAAGCGATCAGCTACTTCTCTGGCTTTATTGTTGCGACAGCGGGTCTGCACATTGCTGGTATCGCTCTGGGCGAAATGGTAATGCGTTTTGCAGCCAGCAAACGTCTGACCAAACTGGCAGGTGCGGCAATCGCGCTGCTGGGTGGCTCATTCCTGTTTTCATAACGGACCGAAGCGATGATGCGTTGTCTGATTGAAATTAAAGGACAGGTACAAGGGGTCGGTTTTCGGCCCTTTGTGTACCGTCTGGCCATTGAACACCAGTTGAAAGGCTGGGTGATCAATGATGCCCGGGGCGTACGGATTGACGTCCAAGGTGAGCAGCGCCAATTTGACGCGTTTTATCGTGAACTCCTCATTCAAACGCCACCGTTGGCCCGAGTGGACAACGTGGCGTTGCGTCCGCTGGATCCGACCGATTTTGCGGCGTTTCAGATTTTATCCAGCAGCGATGACGCGGAGATCAGTGTCAGCGTGCCGCCCGATCAGGCCATCTGCATGGATTGCCGCCGCGAGCTGTTTGATCCGAATTCGCGCTTTTATCATTACCCGTTCATCAACTGCACCAATTGTGGCCCACGTTTCACCATCATCAAAGCTTTGCCATATGACCGCCATCAAACTTCGATGGCTGATTTCAAGCTGTGCCCAGCATGTGCGCGTGCGTATCAAAATCCGATGGATCGTCGCTACCATGCTCAGCCAGTGAGTTGCGCGCATTGCGGCCCGTCGGTGACGCTGCTCAGCCCGCAACAAACGTGCATTGCGAAAGCACATGCAGCGATTGAACGCGCAGCCGAGCAACTGATTGCGGGCGGCGTGATTGCGCTCAAAGGCCTTGGCGGATTTCATTTGGTGTGTGATGCCACTTCGCTTCAAGCGGTGGCGCGTTTGCGTGAGTTAAAACATCGCGCCAGAAAGCCGTTGGCCGTGATGGTGAGTGATGTCGCGCAAGCTAAACACTATGTGCAGGGGGAAGCGCTGGAATGGCAAACGCTGAAATCGCAAGCCAGCCCCATTGTTTTGATGCACAAAGCCGAACACACCGATGCGGGGCGCGCGCCTGTCGCGGACAACGTCGCGCCCGATGTCGATTGTTTGGGGGTGATGCTGGCTTATACGCCGCTGCACCTGTTATTGATTGACGCGCTGCAACAACGTGGCTGTTTTGCGCCCTTGGTGATGACCAGTGCCAATGTGTCAGGCTTGCCGTTGGCGACCGAGGCGCAGCAGGTGTTTGCCATGTTCGGGGCCTCCCTCGACAGCGTGCTCGATCACAATCGCCCGATCGTCCATGCCTGTGACGACAGCTTAGTGCAGCTTGCTGCGGGCAGTATGCGTGTGTTGCGGATGGCGCGCGGTTATGCGCCGCTCAGTTTTCCGCTGGCTAATCGTGCGCCAGCCACGCTCGCTGTGGGCGCGCAGCAAAAATCCACGGTTGCATTTGCGGTGCGCAATCAATGGTTTTTATCACCCTATTTGGGCGACTTGACTGATCTCGATACACAGCAGCGGTTTGTCGATGCGACACACTATTTTCCTCATCTTTACCAAGCATCGACCGAGCGTTGGGTCGCGGATGCCCATCCGGGCTATTTCTCAACCCAGTGGGTGAACGAACAAACGTCGTCTGCGCTGCACGTGCAGCACCATTACGCGCATATTTTGTCGGTGATGGCTGAATCGCAGCTCAATGGCCCCGTTTTGGGGGTGAGTTTTGATGGCACCGGCGCGGGTGATGACGGCACGGTATGGGGCGGCGAGGTGATGATCGCCGACCGCCTTGGTTATCAGCGCATCGCGCACCTTCGACCATTTCGCCTGATTGGCGGTGAGCAAGCGATTCGTGAGCCAGAGCGAGTGCTCTATGCCTTGTTGCTTGAACTCATGACGCCAGCAGAGATCCAGCAACTCCATCTGCCTGCATTTGCCGCGTGGTCGGATTCGCGTTTCCAAAACCTGTTTCACCTGTGGCGGAACGCAGAACGTTCGCCGCTGTGTAGCTCAGTCGGCCGTTTATTTGATGCGTGGGCGTGCCTGTTGGGATTCGTGACAACACCGGATTACGAAGGTGAGAGCGGTCTGCAAATGGAAAACGCCGCGCGTCAAGCGGGCGAGCACCAAGTTGCGTTGTCGCTGCCTTGGCGCGACCAGCAACTCGACTGGGCGCCAGCGCTGCAACAATCGCTGGAGCGCGGCTTGGCGTCCGATGATATCTCGGCAAAACGCTGGGCATGTGTGTGCAGCGATGCCTTTATCGGTGCACTGGCCAAAGCGGTGATCGATATTGCGCAGCAACATGCCAACTTGCCGTTGGTACTGAGTGGCGGCGTGTTCCAAAACCGCTGCTTGCTTGATGCCATTGATGCGATGTATCCCGATTCAGCCTGTCCGTTTATCACGGGCAGCCACATTCCGGTCAATGACTCCGGCATCGCCGCAGGTCAGCTTTGGCATCAACTGGCGTATGACCTTTAGTCGAACTTAACGAATAACGCCATGGCGACGCATGCCGTCATGGCTTCATGATCAAGAAGTGAGAACACCATGTGTTTATGTATTCCTTCCCGCGTACTGTCTGTCGATGAAGACGCGATGACTGCCAAAGTGGACACCTTGGGCGTGTGCAAAGAGATCAGCACCCACCTCATCAGTGATTCCATTGCCGTCGGCGACCATCTGCTGGTTCACGTGGGTTTCGCCATCAGCAAAATTAATCAGCAGGAAGCGGAAACCAACCTCGCGACGTATGAAGCGTTGTTGGCTGAGATGGAACGTGAAGACGTCGCGGTGTTGCTCTCATGAGTGTCGCAGCCAACCTCTATCAAACCTATCGGCGTCCGGATGTGGTGAAAGCCTTGGCAGACAAAATCCGCCAGCGCGCCGCGCAGCTAAGCGAGCCGTTATACATCATGGAAGTGTGCGGTGGACATACTCACACCATCATGAAATATGGCTTAAAACAGTTGCTGCCAGAATCACTCAGTTTTGTGCATGGCCCGGGTTGCCCGGTGTGTGTGATGCCCAAAGAACGCATCGACCACGCGATTGCATTGGCGCAATTGCCGGATGTGATGCTGGTCTGTTTGGGTGACATGATTCGTGTGCCGGGGTCGCGATTGTCTCTGGCGCAATGCCGAGCCGAAGGCGGGCATGTGGTGCCGATTTACGATCCGATGGACGTGTTGAAGATCGCCAAAGAGAACCCCACCAAGCAGGTGGTCTATTTTGCGATTGGTTTTGAAACCACCACGCCGATGACCGCCGTGTTGGTCGATTTGGCCGAGCGCCAGCAGATCAACAATCTCTACTTTCACATCAACCATGTGTTGGTGCCGCCCGCGATGAATGCGGTGATGGCCGACGAACGCACCCCAGTGAACGCTTTCATTGGTCCGTCACACGTGAGTGCGGTGACCGGGTCACATATCTATCAACCGATTGTCGAACAACACCAGGTGCCGGTGGTGGTGGCAGGCTTTGAGCCGGTCGATGTTCTGGAGTCGGTTTTGATGCTGGTTGAGCAAGCGCTGTCGCATCAGGCGGCACTGGAAACGCAATATTCTCGCGTCGTGACGTCGGCGGGGAATACGGCGGCGCAAGCGTTTGTCGACAACGTGTTTGCGGTGCGTGACACCTTTGCGTGGCGTGGATTAGGCAACATTCCACACTCGGCATTGCAACTGCGCGATGCTTACGCGCATCGCGATGCGGAATTACGTTTTGCGGCGCATCTGCCACACGATCATCAAGACGATCATAAAGCGTGTCGCTGCGGCGATATTCTACGCGGTTTAGCCACGCCACCAGACTGCAAAGTGTTTGGCCGCGCGTGCAAGCCAACGCGCCCAATGGGCAGTTGCATGGTGAGTTCTGAAGGGGCTTGCAATGCGTATTATCGCTACGGCGCCATTGAATCGGTGTCGTTGACCGGGGGAAACGAAAATGAGTGAGATGACTCACGTACAAATCAGTCATGGCGGTGGCGGTCAGGAGATGGGCCAGTTTATTCGCCAGCTATTTTTCTCGCGCTTCGGCAATGAAATTCTGAGCCGCGACGAAGACGCGGCGAGCTTGTCGATCAGCGGCCCAATTGCGATGACCACCGACAGCTTCACTGTTTCACCGCTGTTTTTCCCTGGCGGCAACATCGGCTCGCTGGCGATTGCGGGCACCTGCAATGACCTCGCCATGGCTGCGGCGAAACCGACGTACTTGAGCTGCGGTTTCATGATTGAAGAGGGGCTGGCGCTGAGTGAGCTGACCGAGATTGTCGATACCATGGCCAAAGAGCTGAGCCGTATTGGCGCGCAGATTGTGTGTGGCGATACCAAAGTGGTGCCCAAAGGCAGTGTCGATAAAGTGTTTATCAACACCACTGGCATCGGCGCCATCCAGCGTGAGGGCGTGTCGGCGCATCACCTGCAAGCGGGCGATTGCATTTTGGTGTCGCGCGATATTGGCTGTCACGGCGCATGTGTGCTGGCGCAGCGAGAGTCGATGGCGCTAGAAACGCAAATCGAGAGCGATTGTGATCTGTTATGGCCGGCGGTAGACGCACTTTTGCACGCCGACATCGAGATTCACGCCATGCGTGATGCCACGCGCGGCGGTTTGTCTGCGGTGCTCAACGAATGGTGTCAAACCAGCCAAGTGCAGTTGGTGATTGATGAGCAAAGTGTGCCGGTGACCGACGCCGTGCGCGGGTTGTGTGAACTGTTTGGCTTCGAACCTTACGATTTGGCCAATGAAGGCACTTTTGTGCTGGCCGTGCCTGCCAAAGACAGCGACACCGCGCTGGCCGCGCTGCGTCAACATCACCCTAACGCGGCGTGTATTGGCACCGTGCAAGCCGGAACGCCAGCGCGCCCTATTTTATGCAATCCTTGGGGAAGTCGTCGTTACCTCGATTTTCCTGCGGGCGAGTTGCTGCCACGAATTTGTTGAGAAGCGCCATGCATGAACTTTCCATTAGCTTGAAAACCATTGATTTGGTTGTCGAGCAAGCTCAAAAGCACCACTACCGTAAGGTCACCAAAATTACCCTCAGCGTTGGGGTGTTGTCGTGCATTGAGCCAGAAGCGTTGCGAACTGGGTTAGAAATGGCCAGCCGCGAAACGATCGCCCAAGACGCCGAAGTGGTGATAGAAACTCTGCCAGCAATTGCTGTGTGCCAAGGGTGTCGTCACCAGTTTGCCATTGAGAATTATCAAGACAGTTGCCCGCAGTGCCACAGTTATCAATTGACTGTGCAGCAAGGCGAGGAACTTCAAGTTAAACACATCGAGGTTGAATAATATGTGTACTGTTTGTGGCTGCGGTGATAGCCAAATTGAGCACGATCATCAGCATGATCATCCCCATTCTCATGGACATTCACATGAGCACGCGCATTCTCATGACCATGACCATGACCATGACCATGACCATGACCATGCACACGACCACGGTGAGCATCACGCTCACGCCAGCGAACAGCCGCTGGTGATTCATCACCATTACTACCACCAAGGCGATGTTCATCATCACGTTCATTATCATGGCTTTACGCCGGCATCAGCGCCGCAGCACGTCCAGCCTGACCATGCACCTCATGAACATAGTCACCATGAACATAGTCATCATGAACATAGTCACTCTGAACATGCGCACCATGAACACAGCCATGCAGGCGATCACGACCACGCCGAACATCACGCGCAGACCCATGACAATGGCGATATGCATTTTGGTCGCGGCGAAGCGCAAGTGCATGTGGCGGGCGTGTCGCAACGTCAATTGCTGACACTGGAACAAGACATTCTGGGCAAAAACAACGAAGTGGCAGAACACAACCGCGCGCATTTCATTGCCGCCGGTCAGTTGGTGCTTAACCTCGTTTCCAGCCCGGGTTCAGGCAAAACCACCTTGTTGGTTGAAACTTTAAATCGCCTGAAAGATCGCTTGCCATGTGCGGTGATTGAAGGGGACCAACAGACCAGCAACGATGCCGATCGCATTCGCGCGACACAAGTGCCTGCCTTGCAAGTCAATACCGGTAAAGGCTGCCATTTGGATGCCGACATGATTCACCACGCGTACCATCAATTGGCGTTTGATGAAGCCGGTGTGCTGTTTATCGAAAACGTGGGTAACTTGGTGTGTCCTGCCAGCTTTGATCTTGGCGAGCGTTGCAAAGTCGCGATTTTGTCGGTCACCGAAGGGGAAGACAAACCGCTGAAATATCCCAATATGTTTGCTGAATCTGAACTGATGATCATCAACAAAACGGATTTGCTGCCTTACGTGAACTTCGACGTGGCGAACTGCATTCACAACGCTAAAAAAGTGAACCCAGCGATTCAAGTGATTCAGTTATCGGCGACCACTGGCGAAGGGTTCGACGCTTGGCTCAATTGGCTGACCGAGCAGCGCGCAGCAGTGACTTGTTAAGTCGTGTGTTCGATGTTCATTGTTTAGAAAGGTGAAACTCATGCAATCTCAAAATATCGTGATGACATTGTCGGGCAGCCCGTATGGTTCGGAAGCGCTATTTAATGCGCTGCGTTTGGCCATTGCGCTCAAAGAGCAAGACGACCATACCGTGAACCTGAAGCTGTTCCTGATGTCGGACAGCGTCTTTGGCGCGCTGAAAGGGCAGGTCACACCTGATTTCAGTTACAACATTGGCCAAATGTTAGAGGTCTTGCTGGCGCAAAAGGTCAGTGTGCTGCTGTGTAAAACCTGCATTTCTGCACGTGGCGTCGCCATGTCGCAAGTGATTGATGATGTGGCCATTGGCACCATGGCGGATCTCAGCCAATGGGTCCTGTGGGCCGACAAAGTCATCGCCATGTAGTTCTAAATGATGGGCGACTCCGCCCATCATGTGCATTCAAATCAACGTTCGTTAAAAGGTTCGATTATGCGTTTAAGTCAAGCATCTCTTCTTCTCTGCGGCTGCGGCCTGAGCTCCATCGCTGCCGCGGCTACCTTCTCCGATGTCTTGGAGAGCCAACAAGCGCAACCCTATGAGGTGCAAATTGTCGATTGTCGCGACAGTAACTTCTACAACGGCTGGCCAGAAATGGGCCAAGCGACTGGCGGTCATATTCCGGGGGCGGTGAACTTTGATGCGCGCTGGGTCGAAATGATGTCAGCCGATGAACTGAAACACATGATCGAGAATAAGTCGCTGGTTAAAGATCATCCGACGTTTCTTTACTGCGCCATGGACAGCGCGACGCAATTGAAAAAAACATTGGTGAAGCAGGGTTTTCAATCTGTGGACGTGATTGAGCAGCCGCTGGAACAATACCAAGGCGATTTGGTGGCATTGCCGCGTTATCAAAACTTGGTGCCCGCGTGGTGGGTGAATGACGTGATTAAAGGTGAGACCGTGCAACATGCACCAAGCGCCGATTACAAAGTGCTGGAAGTGGCTTGGGGCCCGGCAACCAAATACCTGTGGGCGCACATTCCGGGCGCTCAGTACGTGAACACCAATGATATCGAATCGAAACCGTGGTGGAACCGTGTCTCTGACGAGCAGCTGGAAGTGTTGGTTCACAACCTTGGCATCAAATACGACACCACGGTGATTTTATACGGCCGTGAAAACATGGCGGCAGCGCGCCTTGCGAACATTTTGATGTATGCGGGTGTGCAAGATGTCCGTTTGCTTAATGGCGGCTGGCAATCATGGGAAGATGGCGGTTACCAAACAGCCATGACCTCACCTGAGGTGTCGGCGACCACCGCTTTTGGTAAAACCATTCCTGCCAATCCAAACTACATCATTGATCTGCCAGAAGCGAAAGCCTTGTTGACGTTGCCACAAGATCAGCAATCGCTGGTGAGTATTCGTACATTGGCCGAATTTAACGGCGAAACCAGCGGCTACGATTACATTCAATCCAAAGGTCACATTCCGGGTGCGAAATGGGGCCATGCGGGCAGCGATGCGTACCATCTGGAAGATTTCCGTAACCCAGACCAAACCATGCGCAGCGCCGAGGAAATCACGCAGTTCTGGCATGCAGCCAACATCGAGCCAGAGCAACAAGTGTCGTTTTTCTGCGGAACCGGCTGGCGCGCTTCGGAAGTCTTTTTTTATGCGTACGTGATGGGCTGGGAAAATATCAGCGTCTATGACGGCGGTTGGTATCAATGGGCTGGGAAATAAGCCCTCACTGTCGCGGTGAATCGCATCGATTGTTGCGCCATCAGCGAGAGAGATAAAAGCAAATAAAGAGGCGGCGAGATGGAAGTTGATTTCATCTCGCCGCCTCTTGGTTTATTTGGGCGCAGGAATTAGAGGAATTGAATGCGGCATGCCTCATCGTTGTGCGCTGAGAATTGCCCAACTTTAAACAGCGGCTGGTGATGCTCGGCCAGCAGTGCTTCTAAGTGTTCCGCGTGTTGCGGATCAACGGCAATCATCAGGCCGCCACTGGTTTGTGGATCGCACACAATGGTTTTTTGCTCGGCGGTCATTTTTGGCAAGCTGTCGCCGTAGCTGGCGAAGTTGCGGTGGGTGCCGCCCGGGACACAACCTTGCGCCAGATACACATCCACTTTCGGCAGCAATGGCAATTGTTCGGTATGAATGGTGGCGTTGAGGTTGGCACCGCGGCACATTTCAAGCAGGTGTCCAGCGAGGCCAAACCCGGTCACGTCCGTCATGGCGTGCACCCCGTCAAGGGTTGCGATCGGTTCACCAATTTTGTTCAGTTGGCACATGGCGTTGACTGCGATGTCGGTGTCGCCTTCGGCAATTTTTTTCTGTTTCTGCGCGGTGGTCAGAATGCCAATCCCCAGTGGTTTGGTGAGGTAAATGAGGTCGCCTTCGCGCGCAGTATCGTTGCGTTTAATGCGGTCCAATGCCACTTGCCCGGTCACCGCCAATCCAAAAATGGGCTCAGGTGAATCGATGCTGTGGCCGCCTGCCAAACAGATACCCGCATCGGCACACGCTTGACGGCCGCCATCAACCACTTGCTGCGCCACGTCGGCCGACAGTTTATTGATGGGCCAGCCTAGAATGGCAATCGCCATAATTGGCTTGCCACCCATGGCGTAAATGTCGCTGATGGCGTTGGTTGCGGCAATACGGCCAAAGGTAAACGGGTCGTCCACGATGGGCATAAAGAAATCGGTGGTGCTGATGATGCCGACTTCGTCATTGAGTTTGTAAACGGCGGCGTCATCGCAGCTTTGGTTGCCGACTAACAGATTTGGGTCTACGAAACTGGGTTGTTGAGAGGCGAGAATGGTGGCAAGCACTTCAGGGGATATTTTGCAGCCGCAGCCCGCGCCATGACTGTATTCAGTCAAGCGAATCGAATCTTCGTTCATAATCAATGCTCATGTTCGGTTACTAAAAAATTTTAATTTTTAAAATAATATATGAATGCTGACACGACTCGCTGATCTACATCATGATTCAGTAGCGGTGCGAATGCGAATCTTCAAATCGTTGCAGAAATTGATGATTTCTCGCCAAAAGGGGGCCAAATCGTCGCACGAATTCGCTCCTTGAATGGGCGCAAAACGATGATGACGTTTTCTGTACATCGGTGTGTTGTTTGCGGTGTTGTTTACTGTTTTGTTTATAAAGCGATGGCGTTGGGGTGAAAGGTGTCGCACTTGAGAAACCTTTGCACGGGATGTTGCTCGCCTTGAGTGTGGGACGCGTTGGCGTAAACTAGGGCGATGTGAAGCCAGCGCGCTGTGCAATCCTCAAAATGGAAGGAATAAACTGGCCTTTCCGCAAAACTTCAGTTATCAATGAAAGCGTTACGTCTCAAATTGTTAGCGCTTGACGACGGGCAGTCATACAGGGTTGAGCGCTGTAAGGAAAACCGATGGAGTCCCATGACTAACATTTTTATCATCGTTGCATTGCTGGTTATTTTTTTCGTGGTGATTCAGAAATTTGTGATTCGTCATGATGACAGCAAAGATTACGCCTATAAACGCAAAGGGCCCGTACTCAACATGGCCGAAAGTGCCTTTTACAATGCGCTCAAAACCGCGGTGGGCGAACATGGCGTGGTGCTAACCAAAGTCAGCATGGCGCAAGTGGTGGCGCCCGCAAAATTGCAGAACAAAAAGCAGTGGTTTATTGCCAGTAATCGCATTGCTCGCAGCTATTTTAACTTTGTGGTGTGCGATGCACGTACGCTCGAGCCGCGTGTGGTGGTGGAGCTGGATGACGGCAAAGAGCTGAATAAAGCGAAAGTGGATCGCGAAAAGTTGCTGATGCACGTGTGCAAAACCGCCAACATTCCTTTGATTGGCGCCAACATCAAATACAGTTATCAAGTGGGCAAGCTGCGTCGCTTACTGGCGGCACACATCGATTTGATTGAAACGGACAGGGAAGTGCGCTTTTGTAAGCGCTGTGGCAGCCCGATGGTGATTAAAGTCGCCAGCCAGGGCGATTTTAAAGGTCGCCGCTTCTTTACATGCAGTCGTCAACCGCACTGCACGTATACCGAAAATTACAATGTGGTCTATGAACTGGATGAAGAGAACGAGGCCAACGACAACGACTCGTTAAGCTGATTCGGTTTGCATGGTGTGTTCGCGTTTGTCGGCCACCTGACATAAACGGACCTGATTGCGTCCGTTTTTTTTCGCGCGGTATAACTCCACATCGGCCAATTTCAGTAAGTCACTGAGGTTGTCGCCGTCGCGGTACTCACAAATGCCGACGCTGAGCGTTAATGCGATGCGTTGGTTGCGATAGTTGTACAGGTGCTGCCCGACGATGCCACGCAGACGTTCGCCAACGCGCTCTGCTTGCGTCAATCCCTGATCAAACAACGTGACACAAAACTCTTCACCGCCAATGCGAAACAGATTTTCATCCCCAACCACTTGCGCCAAAAGTTGCGTGGTTTCAATCAACACTTTATCGCCGGTATCGTGGCCAAACTCATCGTTGACCTGTTTGAAGTAATCCAAATCGATAATCAACAAACACAACGACGAATTGTCGTCTTTATGTTGTTCAAAATGGTTGAAGGCGGAAGAGAGGGACAAACGATTGTGAGCGCCCGTCAGTGAGTCGCGCGAGGCGAGATAACTGAGCGAGTTTTCGATGTTGTGACGGTTGGTTTCATAGATATGAGAGACCGTCCAAACGCCCACATAACACAGAATCAAATTAACCAATGTCGCTACGGTATCAAACGCGGCAACTTGGCTGGAATTGTGGTAGACGTTGAAAATTTGAATGATCAGCACCACTCCGGTCATCAGGCGGCCATGCGATTGCCCAAGTAAGACATACAGCAAAATCGGGCAGAAGATCGTCCACAGGAACAACCCATTTCCCAGAGGTTGCATAAAGCTACCCACGCCGATGATGCTAATCAGAAAGTAGACGTAATATTGAACGTGTCGATGCGTGTGCTTGTGCGCGGTGGCGAGTCGATAGATGTAACCGGAGTAGAAGGCGAAGAGGAACTCCAGCCCAGCCAGTAAATAAGCTTCATTGTAGGAAATGTTGAAGATGGTGAAGAACAGGGCAATCGCGGTCAGGAACAAACTGAGCCCCGCCAAAACTGACGCTCTCAGAGTATGCGAATTGTCAAACAACTTTGCATCCATGTTCTCACGTCTCGATTGCATATTTCCTAGCCAATGAAGCGCTATACTACCCCTTTAGTTTGAGCAATCAATATTATTTTTGAATACGAGTCACAAAAGGAGAGATAGTTCTAATTAGTGGCGGATGATTAATTGTGATGTAACTCAGTTAATTGACGTGACATGGCATAAAAAAGCAGCAAACTGTCGATAGAAAAGCCAATTGATTCAAAAACAAAGAAATTTGACTTGCACGCGTGAAATTCTGTCGTTAATATCCTCCCCGTTCTCAAGGAAAGCGTCCGTAGCTCAGCTGGTTAGAGTATCGCCTTGACATGGCGGGGGTCGGTGGTTCGAGTCCACTCGGACGCACCATGAGAAAACACTTAGCAAGTGTCTAAAATTGCAGTGTGCGTCCGTAGCTCAGCTGGTTAGAGTATCGCCTTGACATGGCGGGGGTCGGTGGTTCGAGTCCACTCGGACGCACCATAAATTCACACAAAACCCGCTTTTTAGCGGGTTTTGTCGTTTCTGCACTAATTAAAAACTACAGATTTGTTTTTATTGGTGTCCACATGTTCCCTCTGGTGTGTTTTTAGTCGCGCCAACCTAAGTTCCCGACATCCAGATGAGGGGAGGTTCCTTTCTCGCATTTTGTCTTACCCACGGTCACTGATTTGTCTGATTGAATCGTCAGTGCGATTTCCGATTGGCTGTCCCATGTTTGGCTCTTGATTGACGAATAGGGATTGTTAGGTTTGTGAGCCGACAGGCCACAGCTCTGATTGTCAATATAGGTTTTGGTCTGCTTGGTTGCGGGTTTCATTGGCCACAATTCCCAGTGTGGTGTTCTTAAAGCCTGTCCGCAACTTAAACGCAGTTTCAGTGATTGGTGTCACATATGTAGCAACTTTTAATTTCAGATTCGTCGTTTGGTGAGCAGGTAAACATTAGTTTGCTACGCTTTATTTTCACTCGGTGGTAACGATTTACTAACCTGATTAAGAGGGGAATTGCAATGAAGTTAAACAAACATATATTAAGTACATTGTTCGCATCAGCGGTACTTATTTCCACTTCAGCATACTCGTTCGAATATTATACAAACGGCGGTTTAATGTTTATCAAGAGTTTTCGAGATTCTTCTGGAAACATACGATATTGGGGATGTGGGCCAACACAATGTTTGTCTCTTAACAACAAAAGCAAATCTGAAGCAAGAAGCATGATTGAAGGTGCTGGCGATTTTAAAGGAACTTGGGAGTACAGGGGTGATTATGGACAATGTGAGGTTTGGGTGAGCAAGGTAAAACAAGGGAATTACCCTTCTCTGAAAACAGTTATGTCTAAGCTTCAGGAAAAATGTTAGATGATCCGCTCTTGTAAGTCTAAACTCCGATTTAAGCGAGTTTTGTCATTTGAAGAAAGCCAATGAGCATTGGCTTTCATCTGTTTATGTTTACTTGTTGTCTTTCAGCGAGGCACAAATTTCGTCATTGATGGCATACGTACGACTAGAGTATCGACTGGAGACTTTGCGCTCGTGCTTGCATTCAACATAACCCGAAACATTGGACTTGGTTTGACCGAATGTTGCGATCGCGAGCAGGGGGGCAATGACAACAAACATCAATATTCCCACTTTGTTGACATTGCCAATATTTATTGAAAGATTAAGTATGTCTTTTAAGTAATAAATGGAGAGGTAGGTACATATCAGCAAACCGCTATAGCTCGCCCAAATGTTTAATAAACCGTCCGCTTTTATCACAGTATTGGTTGAAAATGCCGAACCTATTTGTCCTGCAACCTGCCAATATGCCAAAAACCCCAAGAGACCCAAAAAAACGAGTCTTAAGTAGTTCATTGAAAATATTCCTTAACTGCTTCTGTCATTGTTTCTGAATATCCGTTGTTTTCGTCAACTGCATCTAATGCGTTACCAAGTATAAATGACGCCGCAGCGAACGTCATTCCACTGAACAGAACACCAACAGTTGTTGGCACTACAACGGCAGTGAATAGCGCAGCCCCTACCAGCGATATAAAGCCTTTTGCCAAATCCCCCGCTGTGTTTACGCCAAGTTCTGCTAAGGTAGCTTCATCACGCAATATGTAGTCGGTAGCATTGATTCCAATAGCAAACGCAATTTCAATACCGGCATTGAATTTTACATATCTGGTTACGCCCTTTAGATCGTTCAATCCCAAGCCGGCTTGGATAACTTTAGGGTTGTTCGCTCCCCATTTATTGCCTTTCATTAATGTCTGTTGGTGTTTGCGAAAATCACGGATGATCACCCAGTCTTTCCCATTGATACTTTTCGTCGATGCTTTAACGCCCAAACCACCCAAGCCCTTTGCAGTGGCGTAAGCTTCTGCACCACCTTTAGTTAAATCACTATAACTCCGAACATTGCCGATGGTCTCTTTGCCGCCTAGGCTCTGGTAAAATTCTTGAGCTTCCTCTAGAGACAATACGGCAATGCTGACAATAGGCTCGACGTATTCAACATCGATATATTTTTCACCTTCAGGCGCGGTGGGGTTATATGGTGGCCAGTACATGTTCTGGGGGGAAACTTTTTGTCTCGCCTGAACCATTTCATACGCTTGATCGTTGGCTTCAATGTTCTGCTGCCTTTGCATTGCAAGACGCTCTTTCGTAGACATCTTTGTCACTTCGGATTCACGTTGTGGCTTCAAATCGGAAAATGCAGTTCCGCTGGATACATTTTTTGCTTCGGCGGTTTTCAAAAGTGCAGCTGATTTCGCTAACTCTCTTTCCATCACACAAGACGCGCACTTTCCTATTTCCGGATTTTCACCAACCGGACACTTGTAGATTTTTTGTTTATCGAACATGGGATTAAGGGCACTCTCTGACGTTTATACTTTTATGCCCATATCATAATCGCAAAATTACCTAGGCAAAAATTTGCTCAGCACGAAGCAATGACGGATTTTGATCGACGCTCACAAACTTGTGTCAGCGAAGGGAGCGGATCTCAGCAATAATAAGGTCATGCGTGCATATACCGAACGCATGCGTCAATAAAAATTCAAACAAAAGGCGCATTGGTCGATAATGGGTAAAGGGCGTGGCGAAAGCGGTGAGGGCACGTTACACCTCCGTTTCCTAAACACACAATAATAAACACAGGGCAGCTATGTTTTTTAATCAGTCACTTCAAAAAGAAAATCAGCAGCTTAAAGAAGAGCTTTATTCTCTGGTTCAGGTTCGGGAAAGTCTTGAACAAGACATGTTGAGAATCACGCTTAATGCGAAAGGCGTGGTGCAGTCAGTCAATGCGCGTTTCCACAAGGAACTGGGCTTGGCCAAAGAGTCGGTTGAGGGGAAGCACCTCACGGAGCTGGTGCCGGAGAAAGCGCGCGATACTGAGCATTTTCATCGCATGAAAGAAGCGCTGGCGCGTGCAGAACACTGGAATGGCGCGCTGCAAATCAAGAAAGGTGGCAATAAAGAAGCGTGGTTGCGCACCATTATTCAACCGGTCAAAAACAGCAAAAATGAGCTGCTGCGCATCAGCGTTTACGCGACGGAGTTGACACGCACCATCACCACATCACGTGAGCATGAAGACATGCTCAAAGCGCTGAACCGTTCGACGGCGGTGATCGAGTTTAGCCTCGATGGCACGATTTTACGTGCGAACAAAAACTTTCTGAGCACCATGGGATATTCGAATAACGAACAAATTGCGGGCAAGCATCACCGAATTTTTTGTGAAGCGGAAGAGGTGAATTCACCGGATTACAAAGCATTTTGGCGAAAACTGGCCAGCGGTCAGTTCGTTTCGGAACGATTTAAGCGTGTTGACAGTTATGGCCAAATTGTGTGGCTGGAAGCTTCTTACAACCCGATTCATAACGATTTGGGAGAGCTGTATAAAGTGGTTAAGTTCGCGACGGTGATTACCGATCAAGTGAATCAGGAATTGGCCGTGGCCGATGCCGCTAAGATTGCGTTTGATGTGTCGGAAGTGACGGGGCAACAAACCTCGCAAGGTCAGCAAGTGGTGAGCACCACGATTGAGACCATGGAACGATTGGCCAAACAAATGCAGCAGGCCAGTGTGGGTATTGAAGCATTGAGTGAGCATTCGAAGAAAATCAGTGATTTGGTGAACAGCATCAGCGGCATTGCGGATCAAACCAACTTGTTGGCATTGAATGCGGCCATTGAAGCGGCGCGAGCCGGTGAGCAAGGGCGCGGCTTTGCGGTGGTCGCCGATGAAGTGCGCCAATTGGCATCACGCACCAACAAAACCACGGAAGAGATCGTGGCGGTGGTGAGTGAAAACCTGAAACGCACCAAAGATGCGGTGGATTTGATTGCCGCGTGTCAGAGCCAAGCGGGGGATGCGTTGGAACTGTCGACGGAAGCGGGTCAGGTGATGGGCGATATTCAGCGCGGCGCACAAAAAGTGGTCGATGCAATCAGTCAGTTCAACCAAAAACTATAAGCGATCATTGCGAACATTTGGCAGGGAACATCGTCGTCGGTGTTCCCTGTTTACTTTGCCCGATCTGCCTATGTTGATTTGGCTGCGCAATGTGTGATGCCCCCCGAGCTTTATCGGCTGCCATCAACAAGCACTTGCATTATCCCCGGTGACGTAGTTAAATGCGCGCGTTTAAGGGAGTAGCCTTCTTCATCGTGATGAAGAGTGAATATCAACAGTCTCCAAGCCTCATGCTTGTGGTATTCACGTTCCTGTGTTCTGGCAAGACTTAAGCAAAGTTTGGGTACGACAGGCCTCGATCTTTGCTTACGTGTATTTGCCTGTCGACCACAGGAGTTTTTATGCGCTGCTAACCAATCTTAAATGTCTGCCTTTCAGAACATTCAATCTCATTGTGCTTCGTTTGTGAAAAAATTCGTTTGTGAAGAAATTCGTTTATGAAGAAATAGGTCACAAGCGCACTGTGTGCGTAATTGAGCGTTATACTGAATTCACAAGCCTCACCACACAACAGGCAATATTTTCCAACAAACACAAAGGCTTTTTATAGCGCCGCTTGGTTGCGACTCATTTTTTAAGCGTGTTTGAAAGTAGGAAACGAGCTATGTTGTTAGCGATTGTGGCAATTATTGTCGGTTTTGGTCTGTTAGTCTGGAGTGCAGATAGGTTTGTTGATGGGGCTGCAGCCAGTGCAAATTATGCAGGGATGCCGCCATTACTGATTGGGATGTTGGTGGTCGGTTTTGGTACCTCCGCACCTGAAATGGTGGTGTCTGCTATGGCGGCGCTGGATGGCAATCCGGCGTTGGCGCTGGGGAACGCTCTGGGCTCCAACATCGTCAATATCAGCTTGATCTTGGGTGTTACGGCGTTGATTGCGCCGATTGCGGTGCATTCCAATATCATTCGTAAAGAATTACCCATTCTTCTGATCATCACCTTGGTGCTCGGCGGCATGCTATGGAACCACGATGTCAGCTTCATCGAAGCGAGCATTTTGTTAGTGGGTTTCATGGGGTTGATTGGCTGGTCGATTTGGAGTGCGTTAAAAGCCAAACGCGATGCGCTGCAATCCGAGTGTGAGCAAGCCGTGCAAATGCCAGCCTTGACCAAAGGCAAAGCGGCGTTCTGGTTGATCGTCGGTTTGCTGCTACTGGTGGCGAGTTCGCGCATTTTGGTGTGGGGCGCAGTCGAGATTGCGCAGCAACTGGGCGTGAGTGATCTGCTGATTGGCTTGACCATTGTGGCGCTGGGAACATCGTTGCCTGAGTTGGCGGCCTCGATTTCTGCGGCACGTAAAGGTGAGCATGACATCGCCGTGGGTAACGTGGTCGGGTCGAACATGTTTAACTCGTTGGCGGTGATTGGTATTGCTGGCGTGATTGAGCCGATCAACAATATCGGCGCTGAAATCTTCTGGCGTGATTGGACAGCGATGTTGGTGATCACCGCGATGTTGTTGATCATGGCGCTGAAGTTTGGCAAAGCAAGAACCATCACACGCAAAGAAGGGGCGGTTTTTGTATTGTTCTATCTGGCTTATAACCTGTATTTAATCATGGGCAGCTTGGGTTAATTCCCACTGGCTCAAATGCTCAACGATTCACTATAAAAATAATTACGGAGACCTTCATGGATTCATTAGTCGATTTCTACAATACGCATCAGACGTTGCTTGTAGATATTGCCAAAAACACCTTGCTGACGATTTTTATCGTCGTGGTGGCGTCGATTGCCTCGAAAATTGTGCGTAAAGCCGTGTTCAAAGGCGTGATGAAAGTCGGCAGCAGCGATGAAATCGTCGCACGTTTGCTGTCGAAAGTGGCGGCGTACTCGGTGTATTTGTTGGCCTTGGTGATCATCCTTGACTTGTTTGGGGTGAATACGGCCAGCTTAGTCGCTTTGGTCGGTGCGGCGGGCTTAGCGATTGGTTTGGCATTGAAAGATACGCTCAGCAACATTGCCGCTGGCATCATGATTTTGTTCCTCAAACCGATCAAAAAAGGCGAGTTTGTTGAGTTTGCGGGGTACACCGGTAGCGTGAGAGATATCGGCCTGTTTACCTCGGTCTTCGAAACGTCCGATGGCTTGTACATCTCCAGCCCGAACCGCACGGTGTGGGGCGCGACCATCAAGAACTTCAGCCGCAATAATCGCCGTCGTATGGAAGTGACCGTGGGCATTTCGTACAACGATTCGGTGGACGTCGGTTTGGAAGTGTTGAAAGCATTGGCGCTCAGCCATGAGGCGATCATGCGCGATCCGCAGCCGCAAGTGATGGTGCAGATGCTGGCTGATAGCTCGGTGAATCTGCAGCTGCGTGCGTGGTGTCCGAGTGACAAGTACTGGGAAACGTACTGGAGCATTCAGCGTCAGTTGAAAGGCAAGATTGAAGAGGCGGGCCTGTCAATTCCATTCCCGCAACGCGATTTGCACATCACCATGTCTCAGCAAGAGCAAATTTCGGTGTCTCAAACTATCCAAAAATAAAGCGCGCTGGCGGTTTCGTCACGCAGCTTGATTTCGAACGATATTATTTATCAGCCCCGCATTGACGGGGCTTTTTTGTGTCAGTTTCATCGTGGGTGATGAGCTGGCGGGCAGCGAGCTAATGGGCAGCGAGCTAATGGGCAGTGAGCTAATGGGGTATGAGCTGGCATCAGCCCGGTTGGGTTAGCAGCCTTCTTCCCACATCACGTCACACGCTTCTTTGGCCGCCGCAGTTAGCAATGCAATCAGCGGAATTGCGCGATTTGCAATGCTGACCGGAACCTCGGCCACGGTTTCATCATCGTCTTCTTCAATCTGTGGTTGTGCTTTTTTCTTTTCCGCCTCAATCGCGGTGGTTAATAACGCCAGTGCATGCGGCACATCTTTGGCAACAACGGCACCGGGCACCGTGCCGCTGTGTCCCATCATGTTCAACAGGCGTACAGCAATGTCGCCAAACATGGTGACGTTGGCGGACGCTTTACAGCGAAAGGTCACTAACATACGAATTCTCTCTTGTAATGCAGGCTCGCATGCCGTGTGGGGTAGCGAGCGAAGTTACGAATACATTGACTGTACTCCGATGGCGGGCAATATGCTACGTCGTAGCCAGTAAGTCGTAGCCAGTCAGTCGTGGTCATTGACGCGGCCATGTAACTCAAATCGCCTTCATGTCGCCCATGGTTGTATGGAAAAGTCGCGCTTTGGAAGCTGAATCACCGTATGGGATTGGATGATTAGCGCCTTATCACGGCAATATGCATCACGCGTCGCTACAATCCTCTCGTCAACGCCGCCTCGTTTCAGTCCGCGGATGACGTTGCGCCGATCGGTTCTCCATTGATCGGCCATCAGGAAAATATGCCAAGTAGGAGCAGACAATGAATCAACATGAAAAACTCAATTACGTTGAATTTGCGGCGCGCGATTTAGCGGCCACCAAGGCATTTTTCAGCTGCGCATTTGGCTGGACATTTGTCGATTACGGGGAAGGGTACACCGCGTTTTCTGGGCAAGGATTGGATGGTGGCTTTTTTGCCGCGCCGATGTGCAGCCAAACCGAAACCGGTGGCGCGTTGTTGGTGTTTTACAGCAGCGAGATTGAAGCGACGCAGGCGAAAGTGACGCAACACGGCGGTGAGATTGTGCGACCCATTTTTGAGTTTCCGGGCGGCTGCCGTTTTCACTTTAAAGAGCCCAGCGGCAATGAGTTCGCCGTGTGGTCGGAAGGGCGTTAAGAAAAACGTCTAAATCAGATGGAAAAGCGGGTCGAAAATCGCCTGTTTTTCCTTTGCCAACAGTGAGATCGCTTGTGTCGCAACGCCTCAAAAATCCATCATCAAATGCAATCTTCACCACAAAAATCTTTTGCTTTTAAGTGCCACATTTTTTATTGCGCTCGTGAAACGATGACCTTACTATCGCCTCGCTTCTTGATGATAGCCAATCCGAGTACATCACAGCAGGTCTTGTGGCAAGGCGATAGAGCAACTATCCAAGAGTGACTTTGACAGCGCGTTTGCGCTTTTATTGACGCTCCACTTTTCATCTCCAGCGAATGAAATCACGCCAATGAAAAGTGCACACTATATTTGGAGGTTTGCCATGGCTGCTGCTCGTTCAGTTCTGAATTTTCAATCTTTCACTTCTCAAGCACTGTCTGCTGATGACGTTCATTTGATCGAATCATCCGTTGAACAGTTTGGCGCGCCTTTGTTGCTGCTCGATTGCGACATCGTTCGCCAGCAATACCGTGCGTTGAGCGCAGCGCTGCCAAACGTGACACTGCACTTTGCTTTGAAACCGCTGCCACACCCAGTGGTGGTCAGAACGTTGCTGCAAGAAGGCGCAAGCTTTGACTTGGCAACCACTGGCGAAGTGGAATTGGTGGCACAAGAAGGCGTTCCAGCAGAGCGCACGATTCATACTCACCCAATCAAACGCGATGCCGATATTCGTGACGCACTGGCATACGGTTGCAACGTGTTTGTGGTGGACAACCTGAATGAATTAGCCAAGTTCAAAGCATACCGCGATGAGGTTGAATTGTTGGTTCGCTTGAGTTTCCGTAACTCTGAAGCGTTTGCTGATCTGTCGAAAAAATTCGGCTGTTCTCCTGAGCAAGCGGTGAACATCATCGAAATGGCAAAAGAGTGGAATATCCGTATCAAAGGGTTGTCATTCCACGTGGGCTCTCAAACCACCAATCCACAGAAATACGTGGAAGCGATTCGCACCTGCAAAGGCGTGATGGAAGAGGTGGTGGCGCGTGGCTTGCCTGCGTTGAGCACACTCGACATCGGTGGCGGTTTCCCAGTGAACTACACCAAACAAGTGATGCCAATTGATCAGTTCTGCCTGCCTATCAACGAAGCGTTGGCGGAATTGCCAGAAACCGTACAAGTGATTGCTGAACCGGGCCGCTTTATTGTGGCGCAGTGCATGATGAGTGTGGCGTCGGTGATGGGCCAAGCTGAGCGTGACGGCCAAATGTGGTACTACTTGGATGATGGCGTGTACGGTTCATTCAGCGGTTTGATCTTTGATGACGCGCAATACCCATTGGTGACGTTGAAACAAGAAGGCGAACGCGTCCCGAGTGTTCTGGCAGGCCCGACGTGTGACAGCATTGACGTGATTGCAGAAGACATTCTGCTGCCAAAACTGGACAACGGTGATTTGATTGTTGGCCGCATGATGGGCGCGTATACCAGCGCAACAGCGACCGACTTCAACTTCTTCAAACGTGCGCAGACAGTGGTGTTCAATGAGTTGGCTGAAAACAGCGAACGTATGATTGGTTAATACCACCGAATCGGTGCACACGAAATCGCGAAAAAACGCTCACTTCGGTGGGCGTTTTTTATGCGCGCGAAACACGCCACCGCAGCATCGCTCGCGCCGTTTGGGTGCACATTGGCGCGGATTTCACGTATGCTTGTCACCATACTTTCCTGAAAATCAGAACCTGCCGTGAAATTACTCATTATCGAAGACTCCGAAACCCTGCGCCGCAGCTTAATTGTTGGCTTGAATCACCTTGGATTTGCGACGGATGATACCGGCGATGGGCAGGAAGCCCTCAGCATGGCGCTCAACAATACATATGATGTGATCATTCTTGATTTGATGCTGCCTGGCCTGAGTGGGTTGGAAATTCTCAAGGCGCTGCGAAAACATAAAAAGCAGACACGTGTGCTGATTCTGTCAGCCAAAACCGAGACGCAAGATCGGGTCGAAGGCTTGTTGCAAGGGGCGGATGATTACCTCACCAAACCGTTTTCGTTTGAAGAGCTGCACGCACGCATCTTAACCATTATGCGCCGCGGGAGTTTGGAACAGGTCGATCAAACTTTGACGGTGGACGAATACAGCTTGAATCTGGTCGACAAGACCTTTCATTTTGAGCAGCAGACGGTCGACTTGACCCCCAATGAATTCAAAATATTGCAGTGTTTATTTGCCGCGCCCAATCGTGTGATGAGCGTCGAGCAGATCAGCGAAGCCGTGGTGGGGCACTTTGATTATGTGGCGAAAAATACCATCGAAGCGCACCTGTCTGCGATTCGTAAAAAAGTGCGTGACGCGGGCGGCACACTGCCGGTGAAGAATAAGCGCGGATTTGGTTATGTGGCGCAAAAATAGCGGCCACAGTAGGAGGAAGACGATGAAATCTTGGGTGCGTTCATTGTGTAAAGACAACCAGTTTGCGTCCATGGAACGCAACCTGATTAACTCCGTGACCTTTGTTTTCGGGGCATTCTTGTTTGTGGTGTTTTTGTCGGTCGACCTTGGTCTGGATGGGTGGGTTGAAGAGCAGTTCGATCAAGCGATGCTCAACAAAGCAAACTACCTGAAGTCACAGATTCGAGCGACGGAGCACCACGTGGAATTTCTGGCAGATGAAGGGTTTATGCCAGAGTACGACATCCATGAAGATGCACATTTCTTTCAGTTGTGGCGTGGTGATACGGTGCTTAAACGCTCGAAATCACTCGAAGCTTATCCGGGCGTGGATTTGATTAAGCCGGATGTCAAACTGGGCCGTGACCGCATTATTGATACCGTGATGCCCAACGGTAAGTTTGGCCGAGCGACGTTATCTCACTTTGTGCCCGAGAGTGACGATCATGAAATTTTACCGGTCACGCTCACCATTTATGAGTCGTCTGGCGGCTTGGAACGCTTGGTGTGGGTGGTTGATGGCCTGCTGGTGGGCAGTTTTATTTTGGCGATGATGATCATTCGTTATGTCACCAAAACCATTATTAGCCGAGGCTTGGAGCCGCTGGAAAAGCTCAACCAAGATTTGAAAACGTTGCACAGCAGTGAACATTTGGCGGAAGAGTTGGCCATTCCTGAGCGCACTGTGGAAGAGATTGAGCCGATTCGCAAAGAGCTGAACCGCTACATCCGCAGCAATCGTACCTTGATCAACAATGAGAAGCGCATTACCGCCGACATTGCGCATGAATTAAAAACGCCGCTGGCGGAGATGATTACCCTCAGCGAAGTCTACATTCGTTATCCGCAAGATGAGCGCATTAGCAAAACCTATCAACATGACATGCTGGCGATTGCCAAACGCATGAAAGCGATTGTGGAAAATTTGCTGCTGCTGCAAAAAACGTCGTCATTATCGATCAATACCGAGCAACAGGCGTTGTCGATTCGAGGGGTGTTTGGTCAAGTGAAGCATGACTTGACGTTCAAATACCCGCAAATTGATGCACGTCTATCGGTGCATTGTGACGGTGAGGAGTGTTTCGTCGCCGACCGGTTTAGCATCGAAACCATTTTGAAGAACTTGCTCGATAACGCGATGTTTTACAGCCCGCAAGAGAGCGTTGTGGCGGTTGGGTGGACTGAGTCGCCGTCGGCGTTTCAACTCACCATCAGCAATGCATTGATGCACCCGATCACGCAAGAGCAGCTAGCGAAACTCACGTTACCTCTGTTTCAGATTGATGCCTCGCGGACCAGCGATGAACGGTTTGGGCTCGGTCTTTCGATCATCAGCAACATCTGTAAGCAACACGGTTACACGTTGGCGTTTCACCAGCCTCAGCCGCTGGAATTAACGGTCAGTGTTACCCTTCCTAAGGGACAAGGCGAAACACCTCACGCCGCCTGATAGCGCGAGAAACTATCCATCCAAAGCCAGCGATATGCTGGCTTTTTTGTGCTTTAAATCAGGCTCTCAGTTGATGTGTTCAGAAGCTTAACTGCTTGTGACATTCATTGATGCTGGACATGGCGTGTTCTTGCTGCACGCAAGGCATGTATTTCAATCCTGCGCGCATGGGCAGGTTATTATTTGTCGCGATGAGGCGCGCTCGTTGGGTTGTATTTAGGTATTATTTCTGGGTTGCTCTTTGGTTTTAAATATGTTGCAAATATCATTCTAATAATTGTTATTTTGGATATATTCAAAAAATGATTTTGTTGAAAGTATAATTAAATGGTGACAACTTTATGACACAAACAGAATTGCCATCCTTCAAGCTTATTTAATGTAAGTAATTGATCCAATTTGTCTTGGTATGTTTTGAAAGGGATGCATTGCGTTGAGGTTTTATTTTAAGGTGGTTCAGTAAAACGGACTATTAATAAAGCTAAATACTTATTTAATCATTCAATGGGTCAGACTGAAACATCGAAAGTTTGTTTAATAGGTTTTTTCTATTGAAATAATCGTTACAAATAATGTGAACATTTGTTACTTCGCGACTAGACTCACTTTCGTAGACATTAATTCACACTATATTTTGCTAAGCAACTCATCGTATTAGCAAATTTGGATCAACGAATTCATTCAACTCGAACCAAAAATAGGTAAAGGGACATTTTATGGCAAATCATGATAGTAGCGCTTCAGGCAAATGCCCAGTGATGCATGGCGGCATGACTTCCGCGGGTACCTCCAACATGGATTGGTGGCCGAACGCACTAAACCTCGACATCCTGCACCAACATGACAGCAAGACCAATCCCTACGGTGCCGACTTCAATTACCGTGAAGCGCTGAAGACGCTCGACGTTGACGCACTGAAAAAAGACCTGAAAGCACTGATGACCGACAGCCAAGAATGGTGGCCAGCAGACTGGGGTCACTACGGCGGTCTGATGATTCGTATGGCGTGGCACTCTGCAGGTAGCTACCGTACCACTGACGGTCGCGGGGGCGGCGCAACGGGTAACCAGCGTTTCGCACCACTCAACTCTTGGCCAGATAACGCCAACCTCGACAAAGCACGTCGTCTGCTTTGGCCACTCAAGAAAAAATACGGCAACAAAATTAGCTGGGCGGATTTGATCCTGCTGGCTGGTAACATGGCGTATGAATCCATGGGCCTGAAAACCTTCGGTTTCGGCTTTGGCCGCGAAGATATTTGGCACCCAGAGAAAGACACGTACTGGGGTTCTGAAAAAGAGTGGTTGGCACCAAGTGGCAGCGCAGGCACACGTTACTCCGGTGAACGTGACTTGGAAAACCCACTCGCAGCCGTGATGATGGGCTTGATTTACGTGAACCCAGAGGGCGTAGATGGCAACCCAGATCCACTGAAAACGGCACACGACATGCGCGTGACGTTCGCTCGTATGGCGATGAATGATGAAGAAACGGTTGCACTGACTGCTGGTGGCCACACGGTGGGTAAAACGCACGGTAACGGCAACGCGGCAGAGCTTGGTCCTGATCCAGAAGGCGCAGACGTTGAAGAGCAAGGCCTAGGTTGGATTAACCACAAATCACGCGGTATCGGTCGTAACACTGTAACCAGTGGCTTGGAAGGTGCGTGGACGACGCATCCAACACAGTGGGATAACGGTTTCTTCAAGATGCTGCTTGAGCACGAATGGGCACTGACCAAGAGCCCAGCAGGCGCATGGCAGTGGGAACCAGTCGATATCGCAGAAGAAGACAAACCGGTTGACGTTGAAGACGGTAAAACCCGTTACAACCCAATGATGACTGATGCGGATATGGCGCTGAAAGTGGATCCTGAATACCGCAAGATCTCCGAGCGTTTCTACAAAGACCAAGCTTACTTCGAAGAAGTCTTCGCCCGTGCATGGTTCAAACTGACTCACCGTGACTTAGGTCCGAAAGCACGTTACGTGGGCCCAGATGTGCCAGCTGAAGATTTGATTTGGCAAGATCCAATTCCTGCGGGTCGCAGTGATTACGATGTGGATGCAGTGAAAGCGGCAATCGCAGCCAGCGGCCTGAGCATCAGTGAGATGGTGTCAACGGCATGGGACAGCGCACGGACATTCCGTGGTTCCGACAATCGTGGTGGTGCAAACGGTGCTCGTATTCGTTTGGCGCCGCAAAAAGATTGGGAAGGGAACGAGCCTGCGAAACTTGCGAAAGTGCTTGCTGTGCTTGAGAAGATTGCCGCTGACGCGGGTATCAGCGTCGCCGACACCATTGTACTGGCCGGTAACGTCGGTGTTGAACAAGCCATTCAAGCGGCTGGTTTCAACGTAACCGTTCCATTTAGCGCAGGTCGCGGTGATGCAACGGCAGCGATGACGGATGTAGAGTCGTTTGAGGTGCTGGAACCTCTGGCTGATGGCTTCCGCAACTGGCAGAAAAAAGACTACGTGGTGAAACCGGAAGAGATGATGTTGGATCGTGCTCAACTGATGGGCCTGACTGCACCTGAAATGACGGTATTGGTGGGTGGTTTGCGTGTCCTTGGGACCAACCACGGCGACAGTGCACACGGCGTCTTTACCGACCGCGTTGGCGCGCTGACCAATGATTTCTTCGTCAACCTAACGGACATGGCGTACAGCTGGAAGCCAACAGGTCGCAACAAGTACGATATTGTTGACCGCCACAGCGGTGCGACCAAGTGGACAGCCACTCGTGTTGACTTGGTGTTCGGTTCGAACTCCATCCTGCGCTCATACGCGGAAGTGTACGCACAGGACGACAACCAAGAGAAGTTTGTGAAAGACTTCGTGGCTGCTTGGACCAAGGTGATGAACGCAGACCGTTTTGACCTTATCTAAGTCCATAGGATGATATGACCCAATCCCTCGGCTAGCCCGGGGGATTTTTTTATCAGTTCAACGCTGTATTGTTTACTCTTTGCGCACGGTTACGTTAGATTGACAAAGGCAGTCATCAGATTGCATTGATAAAGCAAAGGAAAGGCGATGGAAATACGCGACATTCAGGACGTTGATATCGTAACAATTACCGAGATTTATAATCGTTACATCGAACAGACGACAATAACCTTTGAAGAAGATCCGATCAGCGTGAGTGATATGGGCGAAAGGGTGAATAAAATTCGCGCGGCCGGATTGCCATGGTTGGTCGTTGCACACGAAGGTACGGTAGTTGGCTACGCTTATGCCGGACAATGGAACACCCGCAGCGCTTATCGCTTTACCGTCGAACCTTCCATCTATCTTTCACCACAAGCCAAGGGGCAAGGGTGGGGGCGAGCGATTTATCAGATGTTGCTCAGTAAGCTAAAAGACCTCGGGATCCGCAATGTTTTGGGCGTTATCGCTTTACCCAATGGGGCGAGTATCGGTCTGCACGAAAGCCTTGGCTTTCGCAAAGTGGGCGAGTTCAGTCAGGTCGGATATAAATTTGAGCGTTGGCTTTCCGTCGGTTATTGGCAATTGGAGATTCCGGCCAAGTAACGACGAACACAGCCGGTCGTCGCAGCTTTCTGTCCGTAAACATGAATAATAAAGCCCGCATAATGCGGGCTTTGTGGGTTAAGGCCAAGGGTATGACCCTGTTGCGATGCCTTGCTCATTGAAGCGCTTGACGATTTCTCGGCGATATTTCACCACATCTTCCAGTGGCGCAGCACGAATCTGCGCAATCTCTTCGGCAGAGTAAGGTCTGGCATTGGCTTTGTCGCCCCATTTGTCATTGAGGTAATTCATCAATACCGCAAGGTCGTGATTGTTGAGTCCGGAAGCAATCACGCCGGGGACGTTCATTAAATAGACTCGGCCTTGTTCATCATCCATAAATGCACCGAGGTAGCCGGGCAGTGGCGGGATGCCTCCGGGTTCGGAGCCAGAGCCATCCATGTCATGGCAGCCGGAACATTTGAGGATGTAGTTCTGTTGAGGCGTATTAGGCACGGCATACGCCGCTCCGTTCAACAGGGCGAAGGTTAGGAAAACGCTTCGTACCCAACGACGGTCAAGCGTAGTCTTCATTCCTTAATCTCCGTCACGCAGTTGATGCAGATCCTGATGCGAGAGTGGATTCTCTTTGTATTGGTCGATCAGGGTGGCATTCGGACCGCCAGTCAGGTGGTTGATGTCATTCAGCACGTAGTGCGTGATGTCGACGAGATCCGCAGTATCGAGAAAACTTTGTGGAGGCATAGCGAATCCTTGATAGCTGTTGCCTAAAGACTCAATCTTGCCACTCATTCCACCGGTGACGACCCCCGCGATGTATTGATCGCGTTTGTCGCCCAAACGATTCCAGAGTTCCGGATTTTCCAGTGGCGGAGCGAGACCGATGATGCCTTTGGCGTCCATTCCATGGCAGCCAGAACAGTTGGTGACAAACTTATCCTGACCCGATTCGGCACTCACCGAATAGTGAGTGCCAAGCGCCATACATGCAAATAACAGAGAAGCGGCGCGTTTATTCATTCGCCAACCCCACCAATGCGGCCACGGTGCAGTGATAGCCTTTGTTGGTGTTGGCCATGCACCAGTTGATGTCATTGTGCAGACCCATGCGATACCCCGGGCGCTCTCGTTCGCTATTCAGACACGCCACCGAACTGTTCACCGTGGCTTTACCACAGCAGTCGTTGTACGAGACCAGATAGTTTTTGTTGTCGTTCGGGTTGAGACAGGTGCCTACCCACGCCACTTTGGACGCTTCAGAACCCGGAGGACAGGTGGTTTCGCTCCCCCCGGATGAGGAACACAAGTTGCCATCAAGCGCACAATGGCGCCAGTAGTCACAACTGTTCACGTCATCGCCGGGGCCTTCGGCTGCAAACACTTTGCCCGCTGAGCGGTCGAAGGGCAGCAATGGCATCATGCCGGTCCCGACGATAAATACACCCGCTTTGGCGAGGAAGTTACGGCGGCCAATTTGGCGTGCGGAATGACGGACGGTTTTCTCTGAGAGCCTGTCCATGGCATTCAATAACATGTCGCTGAATTTTTTCATTGTTACTGTCTCCTGCTTAGTGATTAACCGTCATGGTCTGTTTTTGTGAAAAATCTTGTAGTGATTCAAAGCCGCTCTCTTTGGCGTTGAACAGGCTTTCCAACTGTTCTCGGCTGTTGATCAGGCCTTTTGACACGATCTGTCCTTGTTCATCCATGAGAACAGAGAAGGGCAGTTTGGCGACGCGATACGCCACACCCAACTCTTGGGAGAGCACGTATGGAATCGCATCCAATTTGTGTTGGGCAATCAGTGCGCGTTGTGCCGCTTCATCGCCATCACTGGCCAGCACCACATTGAGCCAGCGCGTTTCGGCTTTTTGTAGGCTGTTGATGAGAGGCAGCAGCACTTTACAAATCGGGCAGGAGGGCGAGACAAACAGCACCAGCGTACTTTTTGCCTGTGCGCCGCCCAAGGTGATTTCGCCTTGGTTGAGCGATATAAGTGTCATGGGTTTGGGCGTTTCACCCAGTTGCGGCCCGTTGTTGTTGATCATGGCCCCGACCGGTGAAATTCGCTCAAACAGAATCCCAACTTGGCGAGAGAGCGCGATAAACGCGATAAACAGCAGTGCGACAAGTACAGCGAGAAAGCCGACTGCAAACAGTAATACAGTATTCATTAGACGTCCTTTTCCTGATCGTGTTGAGCAATCTTCAGAATCAAATCATGGTTGTGCATCAGTTGTTCCAGCAGGTAATACCCAAACCAGAGCAACACGCCACCGCCAATCGCCAAGGCCAGACTCAAGCTGGTGATTGGTTGATTGGCCGTCAACAACATCGAACCGGCCAGCACAATGAGGGTGGCATTACGCATCAATGTCCGGCGCGACACCACAATCGGTGTGCCGCCGCAGCCGCAGTCGATTTCTCGTTGACCACTTCTAAGCTGAAGGCTCATGGCGAGCGTATAGCCGATGAGCAGCAGTAACATCAACCCTTCGCCCACGGCATTGGTTGCCGGTGTGATGCTTAGAGCGACCGCCGCGATTTCACACACCAACAGCAGTACGGCAAGCGGGTAAGCGCGTGGCTCAAAGTGGCGTGAATACTGGCTGATGTACCCCGAGAAACGACGCAAATCCGATCCCTTGTGCAGTGCGGCCTGAATAAACACCAACACGAAGAAGGTCATGAGGGTCAAGTGATATTGGGTTATCCAGGATGTGCTCATCTCAGTAATCCACCATCAGCATTTGTGTGAAACTGCCCATCTCTTCGACTTCATCGACTTTGCTGCCTTCAAACGTGCTGCCGTTGAAGGTGTATTTGACCACGGTGCCGAAATCGGTCAGCGCAAATACGTCTGGCGTTTGGGTTTGAGAGACTGCCAACGAAATCGGTTCTTCCGCTTCAATACGCGTCACCACTTGGTGTGTGTCCATGTTGACGCCCCAGATCTCTTGCGCACCGTCTTTGTGGCTACCTTCTTTACCGTTCGGGTGCATGGCCACGAACATCAATTTGTTGGGTTGGTTGTAGCCCATCACTTCGTAGCCGCCAGGTAGCCAGCCGCCGTCGATGTCTTTGGTAAAGCTGAACTTATCTTCAAGTTTCACTGTGTCGCCGCTGTCGCTGAGCACGTACATGTTGCCTTTGAACGAGGTGAACATCAGCTTGCTACCGTCGCGTTGTGCGGTGATGAATAGCGCATCGTCATCGGTATCGAAAATCTTTTCACTTTTATGCGCGGTGTAGTTCTTGCCATCTTTGGCAATGACGTACGTGGAAAAAGTGCCGTCGCCACAAGCGGCGCTGAACTTGTTGTCCTCTTGCGAGGCGTAGATCCCCCAGCAACCCGGTGTCGGAATTTCTAGGAGTTCTTTCCCACTGGCGATATCAACGATAGACACTGAAGCCGCGGGCGTTGCATTTTGGACAAAGGCGTATTTGTCGCTGGCTGAGGTTTGGAATGAGTTCACGTATGCGGCGGATTGCGCCATTTTTGGAGATGAGGTGAGCTCTTTTTCTAAACTCAGCGAGTTGACCGTGAATTTTTGCACCACCGCATCGATGTCGCCCCATACGATTCGTTTGGGATAGACCGACGCGGTATAGAGCGATTTTTTGTCCTTTGACAGGCCAAACTGGGCAATCAAACCGGTGGAGATGTTCCCTTTGACGCCAAAATTGTCGGCGCCGAGCACGGTGATGGTGCTGGAGCCCGCCCAGCTTTGATCGATCACAAACACGTTCGGTCCCGGTTTAATTTCTTTCTCGACGGAAACGTGTTCGGGTTTAAATTGTGTGGCTGCGTTTGCGGTTGGAAGGAAGATTAAGCCGCTGATAAATAACGCGCCTAGTACTGTTTTTCTCATTGAATGATCCTTTTCGTTGTAAGAAATCATCATTCAAATCGCAAGCTTTATGCCATATTTATCAGCAGATACTCATTTTGCGTGTGCTCTCGAGGTCACACCTTGTTACATCTGGTCTGGCACGTGAACAGGGTTGTCATAAAAGTGTCATGGAAAGCGAAAGTCGGGGACTGGCTGCACAAAAATGTTTGTTTTCAATGCACTATTTTGGAGTTACTGCACTAAAAATGCGCTTGATTGCACATGCGGTTACATGCATTCGTGAAAGAAAAAAGGCTTCCCTTGGGGAAGCCTTTTGAAAAATGATTACAGCACTTTACAAGCGAAACCTTTGAGGTAAAACCCTTCTGGATATGCCGTGTCTGTCGGGTGATCGGCTGCTTGTTCAAAACGTTCCACGAATTTCACATCGCGGCCCGCGTCCAGCGCTGCATCGGCAATGATTTTCTGGAACAACACTTGATCCATCAAACCTGAACATGAATAGGTCAGCAGCGTGCCACCGGGATTGAGGATTTGCATCGCCAGCATGTTGATGTCTTTGTAGCCTCGGCATGCACCATTAAGCTGCGCTTTCGACTCTGCGAACTTGGGTGGATCCATGATCACCACATCAAACTTGGTGCCTTGGTCGCGGTATTCACGCAGCAGTTTGAATACGTCTGCATTGAGAAACACGGCGCGTTTTTTCGAAATATCGAATTCGTTCAGTTCTGCGTTGAACTTCGCAGTATCCAGCGCGGGTTGTGAGACATCTGCGTTGATGACTCGTTTTGCGCCGCCTTTGAGGGCGTACAGGCCAAAACCGCCGGTGTATGAGAAGCAGTTCAATACGTCTTTATCTTTCACGTATTTCATCGACTGGAAACGGCTGTCGCGTTGGTCGAGGTAGAAACCGGTTTTGTGGCCGCCCACGATATCGACACTGATTTTTACGCCATTTTCTTCAATCACGACTGATTTTGGTGGCGCTTCGCCATGCAGAACGCCAACGCGCTCTTCCAACCCTTCTTTTTTACGGACGGCAACATCAGAACGTTCGTAGATGCTGCATGTTGGGAAACATTGTTTCAGTGCTTCAACCAGCACGTCTTTTTGGCATTCAGCACCTGCGCTCAGCAATTGACACACCAGAAAATCTTGGTATTTGTCGATCGTAATGCCCGGCAGGCCGTCAGATTCTGCGGCGATCAAGCGGTAACCCGTTAGCCCGTCACGTACAATCAGATCGTCGCGGAGTAGTTGCGCTTGTTGAATACGTTTCACGAAGAACGCGGTGTCGATGGCTTCTTTTTCAAAGCTCCATACTCGCGCACGAATTTGAGAATGCGGTGAGTATGCCGCTTTCGCAAGCCATTGGCCATCGTGGGTATATACATCAACGGTGTCACCTAAGTTGGGTTCGCCTTCGATTTTGCCGATACCACGAGAAAACACCCAAGGATGTTTGCGGCGTAAAGATTTCTCACGACCTTTGACCAGATAGATTGCAGGAGTCATTGCGTTACTCAAATGATTAATAGAAATGGGCGGGTATTTTCATGGAACTCAGCCAGAAAAGCAAACGCCGCGGGAAAATAGTCTTGGTCTTGCGCTCACAGTGCTTGATGTGAAAATTGTCTATCCTTGGTAAAGGTGATTTAGGGTCAAGGCGAGCAAGTGGTGCGCATATGTTTAGGGAACTCAGGAAATGGTTGTTGTCGAATCACCATGAGGCTTCAACATCGGAACAGGAAGGGAATGAGATGTCGATCAAATGCGATAAGTTTATTGTGTCGGGCGTGGTGCAAGGGGTGGGGTTTCGTTATCACACGGCGCATCAAGGATTAACGCTGAGCTTAACGGGGTATGCAAAAAACTTGTCGAGCGGCGATGTGGAAGTAATTGCATGCGGGGAACCCGACCAAGTCGACGCGCTGCATGAATGGCTCAAAGAGGGGCCAAGAACGGCATCGGTCAATCACGTGGAACGTTTGGAATGTATCACCAACAAGCATTATCGCAGGTTTGAAATCCTGTAAGCTGGACGCTTACAGGATGACGAGTAAAGCGTTATAGGCACTTGGCCGGTTTTGGCAGGCCTGCCAGCTTGGTGGCTTGTTTCGCTGGGCCTTTCGGGAACAGTTTAAACAGGTATTTGCTGTTGCCTTTTTCTGGACCGTGCTCTTTTTCCATGGCTTTCACAAGCATGCGAATCGCCGGTGACGTTTTAAATTCTTCGTAGAAGTTACGCACGAAAAGCACCACTTCCAAGTGAGCATCCGTTAGAGTCAGGCCTTCTTCCTTGGCAAGCATGTCAATCATTCCTTCTTCCCACAAGGTGTAGTCCAACAAGTAGCCTTGTGCGTCGGTTTCAATCGATTTGCCGTTGTATTCAAACATCTTTATTGTCCAATCGTCAGTTTGCGCTAAGGGTAGCGAAGCTCTGGCGTTTGCTCAAGGAGTATTGCGTGTGTCGCAACAACGAAAAAGCCCGAAAGCGAGGCTTTCGGGCTTAGAATCGTCACCTGAAGCGAGCGAATTAATCGTCGCGCATCACGCCGAGAATGCTCAGCAGGCTGATGAACAGGTTGTAGATAGACACGTACAGTGTGATGGTTGCCGAGATGTAGTTGGTTTCACCACCGCGAACAATTTGCTGAGTAGTCAGCAAGATTGCGCCAGTTGAGAACAGCACGAACATACCGCTCATTGCCAAGTACAGCATTGGCATTTGCAGGAAGATGTTCGCCACCATACCGATCAGCAGAACCACAAAGCCTGCCATCAGCAGACCACCTAGGAATGACAGGTCACGTTTTGTGGTCAGTGCGTATGCGGATGCACCCATGAACGCCAGAGCCGTACCGCCAAGCGCGGTTAGTACCACATCACCCATCCCTGCACCGATGTACATGTTGAGGATTGGACCAATGGTGTAACCCAAGAAACCGGTAAACAGGAACGTAAAGACAAGGCCCATGCTGTTGTTACGGTTCTTTTCAGTCAAAAATAGCAGACCGTAGAAACCTACCAGCATGATGATCAGGCCCGGACGAGGAAGGTTCATCGCCATCGAGATACCAGCCACAACCGCAGACCAAAGCAGTGTCATTGAAAGCAGTGCATACGTGTTACGCAGCACTTTGTTTGTTTGTAGAGCACTGTCATAAGACGAGGTGCGTGAATACATAGGACTGTTCATACTCTTCCTCATAGAAAGGTGTTGATAGTTATATGGACATTTATGAGGCCAAAAGTTCCTTATTTCAAGCCTCTTCCAATACCAATTACTGGAAATAATAATCAAAAAATGGTCGCTCATGTGTGAGCAAGTTGTAACACAATATTTCCGTTTTGGTGAATGCTAACACACTAATTGTATGAATATTCTAAGCTTTTTGAAGTTAAGCGGAAATATTTGTTTAAATCCATGTGCATAAAGGTGATGAATGCCCAAGCGATTGGGCGCTTTTCAAGCGTTCTGCAAAAGAAAAGAGGCGATAAATCGCCTCTTTGATGAGTGAATTGGCCTGCATTAGTGGTGCAGAATCTGCGCCAAAAAGGCCTGAGTGCGGTCAGACTGCGGGTTTTCGAAGAAATCTTTTGGATTGTTCTCCTCGATAATTTCCCCGGCATCCATGAAGATCACCCGGTCAGCCACCTCTTTGGCAAAGCCCATTTCGTGCGTCACACACAACATGGTCATGCCTTCTTCCGCCAACTCGACCATTACATCAAGCACTTCACGCACCATTTCTGGGTCGAGCGCTGAAGTCGGTTCATCAAACAACATGACCTGCGGGTTCATGCACAATGAACGCGCAATCGCCACACGTTGTTGCTGACCACCGGACAACTGACCTGGGTATTTGTCTGCCTGATCAGGAATCTTCACGCGTTGCAGGTACTTCATAGCAATCGCTTCGGCTTCCTCTTTCGGCATCTTTTTCACCCAAATCGGTGCCAGTGTGCAGTTTTCCAAAACCGTTAGGTGAGGGAAGAGGTTAAAGTGCTGAAAACACATCCCCACTTCACGGCGAACGGCTTCGATGTTTTTCAGATCTTCCGTCAGTTCATTGCCTGACACGACGATCTGGCCTTTTTGATGCTCTTCCAGACGGTTGATGCAGCGAATCATGGTGGATTTACCCGAACCGGATGGGCCACAGATAACGATTCGCTCACCTTTTTTGACGTCTAGATTGATGTTTTTTAGTACGTGAAACTCACCGTACCACTTGTTCATGTCCTTAATCTGAATCATGAGTTCGCTTGAATTTTGTTGCGTCATAATACGTTCCTTGAAAGATTGCTTATCGTTTGTGGCCGGTGTGGAGTTTGCGTTCAAGCCAGATCGAATATCTCGACATGCCGAAACAGAACACCCAGAACACTAACGCGACAAATACATAACTCTCGGTTGCAAACCCTAACCATTCCGGGTCGGTGTTTGCAGCCTGGCCGATACCCAACACATCAAACATACCGATGATGAGCACCAAGCTGGTATCTTTAAACAGACCAATGAAGGTGTTCACGATAGACGGAATCGTGATTTTTAGCGCTTGAGGCAGAATGATCAGCCCCATTTTCTTCCAATAGCTCAGGCCAAGCGCATCGGCAGCTTCGTACTGACCTTTCGGAATGGCTTGCAAACCACCACGAATCACCTCCGCCATATAAGCGGCACTGAACATCACCACACCAATCAGGGCGCGCAGTAGCTTATCGGTTTCTGAACCTTCGGAGAGAAACAGCGGCAACATCACCGACGCCATGAACAGCACGGTAATCAAAGGCACGCCACGCCACACTTCAATGTACACGGTACAGAGGCTGCGAATGACAGGCATGTCTGAACGACGGCCCAATGCCAGTGCGACCCCAATCGGCAGCGAAACCACAATACCGACCAGCGCGATGATCAATGTCACCAACAAGCCACCCCATTTATGGGTAGACACCACCTCCAGTCCAAACACGCCGCCATACAGCAGGCCTGCCATCAGGAACGGATAGATGTTGACAAAGAACAGCCAGATCCACGTGCGTTTTGGCGTGCGTTCATACGCCAAGAGCGCAATGAAAATCGCCAATGTGGCAAAGAAGATGCGAGGGCGCCATAACTCAGCTTGTGGGTAGAAGCCGTACATGAACTGTTCCCAACGCACGCTGATAAAGACCCAACAAGCACCATCACGAGTACAGGCATCACGAGTGGCCCCCACCCAGTCTGCTTTGATGATGGCCCAGTCCAGCACATGCCAGATGGCTGAAAAGGCAATGTAGGCCAAGATCAATGTTACGACAGAGTTTAAAGGGCTGTTAAACAGATTTTTACGGAGCCAGCCGACCACGCCGGTTGTGTTTGCTGGTGGCGGCAGACTGGGTTGAAACTGATGCGTTTTCATCTTATCTCTCCACCAATGCAACTTTACGGTTATACAGGTTCATCAATGCTGAGGTAATCAAACTCAGAGCCAGATAAACCCCCATGGTCATGGCAATGATTTCGATTGCCTGACCCGTTTGGTTCAGCGTGGTTCCCGCGAAGACCGACACCAGATCCGGATAACCAATGGCCATCGCAAGCGATGAGTTTTTGGTCAGGTTCAGGTATTGACTGGTCAATGGCGGAATGATGATGCGCAGCGCTTGAGGAATGACCACCAGCTTCAATGTTTTCGAGCGCGGCAGGCCAAGCGACATCGCCGCTTCTGTCTGACCATGGCTTACGGCATTGATCCCGGAACGAACAATCTCTGCGATGAAGGCGGCCGTGTAGACACTCAACGCGAGCAGCAGGGCCGCCAGTTCAGGAATGATGCTGATACCACCGCGGAAGTTGAAACCTTTCAACTCGGGGTATTGCGCCGAAATCGGCATCCCCATGATGAAATAGACAATCAGCGGTAGACCCACACACAGCACCAGAACAATACGTCCCATCGGCGTTTGTTGACCGGTGAGGCGTTGCTTGTTATTGGCCCAGATATTGATCACGATCGAGGCGATAACGCCTGCCACGAAAGCAATTAGAACCACACTGGATCCAGGTTCGAAGACCGGCGCCGGGAAGAACAAACCACGAACGTTCAAAAAGACCGCTTCGCCTAAGCTCATACTCTCACGTGGTGACGGCAGCGCTTGTAGCACGGCGAAGTACCAGAAGAAGATCTGAAGCAGAAGTGGGATATTACGGAACGTTTCGATATACACCGCCGCGAGACGGCTAACTAACCAGTTAGATGATAGGCGTGCAATGCCCAGCACGAAGCCGATCATCGTCGCCAAAATAATGCCCAAGACTGACACCAAAGCGGTGTTCAGTAAGCCGACAACGAACGTTCGCCCGTAAGAGTACGTTTCGTTGTAGTCGATCAAGGTCAGGCCAATCCCAAAACCGGCAGGTTGATCGAGGAAATCAAAACCGGTCGCGATACCTCGCGATTCCAGATTTGTCAGGGCGTTATTAATGATGGTGTAGAAGAAAAAAACCAGAGCGGCAATAGCGATCAGCTGAAAGACAACTGAACGAAAGGTGGGATTGTAAAATAAACTTGTGCCTTTCGACGGAGCAGCGCTCGCGGTCTTTTGCACAGCAGTATTCGTAGGTTTCATACAGCGATAACCTCTTATCCATTTTTGACAAAGGGCGGCCGAAACCGCCCATTTTTATCAGTCTTTATTAACGGATAGGTGGAGCGTACATAAAGCCGCCCGCATTCCACAGCGCGTTCACGCCACGAGAAATTTGCAGAGGCGAACCTTTACCAACGGTACGCTCAAAGCTTTCACCGTAGTTACCCACTTGTTTCACGATTTGGTAGCCCCAATCGTCACGAATGCCAAGGCCTTTGCCCTTTGGACCGTCAACACCAAGGATACGCTTCACTTCTGGGTTGTCTGATTTCAGCATTTCGTCAGCATTCTTCGACGTGATGCCATACTCTTCTGCGTTGACCATCGCAAATAGAGTCCATTTCGCGACGTTAAACCACTTGTCGTCGTCCTGGCGAACAACCGGGCCAAGCGGTTCTTTTGAGATGATTTCTGGTAGTACGACTGCTGAATCTGGTTTTTCCAAGTTCAGACGCAGCGCGTAAAGACCCGATTGGTCCGTGGTCAGCACATCACAACGACCTGCATCGAAACCTTTCGATGTTTGCGCCGCAGTATCGAATACGACCGGCTTGTAGCTCATGCCATTGTTACGGAAGTAGTCTGCAAGGTTGAGCTCAGTGGTGGTGCCCGATTGAACACATACGGATGCGCCATCCAGTTCTTTCGCACTTGAAATGCCAAGATCTTTCTTAACCATGAAGCCCTGGCCGTCGTAGTAGTTCACACCAACGAAGTTCAGACCCAGCGCGCTGTCGCGGTGGAGTGTCCAAGTGGTGTTACGAGACAACACATCAATTTCGCCTGACTGCAGGGCAGTAAAGCGTTCTTTCGCGGTGAGAGGTACGTATTTCACTTTAGTTTTGTCACCAAGAACTGCAGCCGCGAGCGCTTGGCAATATTCCACATCAATCCCTTCCCATTCGCCTTTTGCGTTCGGGTTCGAGAAGCCCGGTAGACCAGTACTCACGCCACAAGTCAGAAAACCTTGTGACAACACTTTGTCTAGGGTGCTATCCGCAGCAGATGCTGAGTTTGCCATCAGGGCAGTCGATGCCGCTACGACGGAAGCAAGAAGTGTTAGTTTATTTGCCATTTGTATCCTTCCTGTATGATCCATATTTGATCAGTGATGCCTGATCCAAGGTTCAGAAAATGTTGTGTTTTATTATTAGTTTCGGTTGTATTTGGGCTCAATCGCACGTTTACAAATCAACCGTTTATAAGCGTAGGAAAGGATTAAAGTTTTCTCAAATATATAATTTAAAAAGATTTTCGTTTGAGAAGCCAAACCTAAGCTGTTGTTAGAATGGCCAAATGTTACGCGATTGTAAATAGTGCAACTAGGCACACGAATAGTGCAACAGAACGGTCGAAGTACTATTGACTGTTAACTTAATATTAACACTTGGTGTCGGCATGGTAATTCAATATAAAATGCTGATCATCCGCTTAAATTCGGTGATTAATTATTTCATCCACCTTAGCTAGTGATTTCATTGCACCTTTTTTGGTAGCATGAAACGCATAGTTATTTAGATTGTGAACAAAATAAAATGCGATACTTTCCTCTGTTTCTGGATTTAACAAATAAACCTGTGCTCGTTGTTGGCGGAGGAGAGGTAGCGTGCCGCAAGATTGATGCGCTGCTGCGTGCTGGTGCGAAAGTGACCATTGTATCACCACAAATTGCCTCGACTCTTCAATCCTATGTGGATGACCGCAAATGCCAATGGATACAGAACTTTTACTCCTCGCAATTGCTCACAAAGGAGTACTTGCAAGTCTGGGCGACAACCGACAATCCTGAACTCAATCATCAAGTGCATAAGGATGCAAAAAAACTTGGTATTTTAGTCAATGTGGTGGACGACCAACCTTACTGTGATTTCATCACGCCTTCGATGATTGAACGAGGTCGAATTCAACTGGCGATCTCCAGTGGTGGCGCGTCTCCGGTACTGATTCGCAACGTCCGTGAAACCTTGGAAGCGGTCCTGCCACAAAACCTAGGATTATTGGCTGATTTCGGAGCGTCAAAACGCAACTCAATTAAAGAATTTTTGCCGACAGTTGATCTACGTCGCAAATTTTGGGAGCTGTTTTTCGCAGAAACCGAAGTTAAAAATGCCAAAGATCGTGAAAGCCTCGAGAAGATTTATATTAAAGCGCTCGATAAGCCGTTGGATGAACGTGGTGAAGTGACGTGGGTTGAATTTGGCCAGGATGTTGAGCTTCTGCCGCTGAAAGCACTGCGTTACATGCAACAGGCCGAACTGGTCTTGCATGCGCGTTCATGCCCGTTTGAATTTATTGATTTGTGCCGTCGCGACGCAGAACGTGAACACTTTTCCAGTGCCGCCGAATTGAGTGAACGCCTACAGCAAGCGAGTCAAGCGCAGCTTCGCGTGTGCGTTTTGATCCCTCAAGGCACCCAAGAGTACGCGTTGCTGCAAGCGCAACAACGTGTGCTGGGACAAGGCTACGAGAAATAGCCGCGTCGCGCTTTGGACATCCAATCAAGTCAGAAATGAATCCAAGTAAAAAGGCGGCCATAGGCCGCCTTTTTGATCTGAAGTCTATGTGTTTACGCGTCACAGGGTGTTTTGTTGAGCGCAAACTTTTCGATGGCTACAGCAACACCATCTTCATCGTTGCTCAACGTAATGTAATCGGCAATGCGCTTGGTTTCTTCCATCGCATTTGCCATCGCAATGCCTAGGCCAGCATAGTTCAGCATGTGGTGATCGTTTTCAGCATCGCCCATACATATCACCTGACTGGCCGGAATGTTGAGGTGGTCAGCAATCGCTTTGACACCGACGCCTTTATTACTTTTCGTGTTGAGGAATTCAAGGAAGAATGGGGCACTTTGCACAATGGTGTATTGTTCATGCAGTTCCGCGGGTAGGCTTTCAATCGTGCGAGTGAGCAGCTCAGGTTCGGCAACAATCATGGCTTTGATAATCGGGTGATCGTCTTCGAGCAGTTCGAAGTCCATTTCCGTGATCGTCAGGCCGTTAATCTGCGCTTCGACTTCGGTAAATTGGCTGATCTTTGGTGTGATCAAGCCGTGAATTTGGCTAAATGCATGGGTATTGACGCCCATCTCGTTTGCCAAACGCGCTACCATTTTTGCACTACGACCATCCAAAATCTGTTGATAGATGATTTCGCCTGTGCCGACATTGGCGACCATTGACCCGTTGTAGTAAAGCACGTAATCGTCGTTGGATTGGATGTTCAGTTCTTCAAGCTTACTGCGCATGCCATCAATCGGGCGGCCGGAGGCCAACACCACTTGAATGCCTTGTTCACGTGCCTCAGCAATCGCCAGTTTAGTCCGTGGTGAAATCTGCTTTTGGCTGTTTAAAAGGGTGCCATCCATATCAAGAGCGATCAGTTTGTACATGTTTTACCTAAAAAGTCTGCGCGAAACGGAAGTCAAGATTATACCTAAAATATGACAGGATGCGCGTTTTTGATGAAAGTGATGTTCAATGAATGGGCATAAGTATGCGCTGGATAGCGCTATGTTTGAGTCAGGTTTGAAGGATCTATCGGCGCTTTTTATGCGAGTCACGTCGGTTTTAAATTGACCTTCACGAACGCATCCTTTAAGGTCAGCGACCTGCAATTTTTGGATAACAAGTTAGGCAATTTTACCTTGTATAAAGTAAACGAAATGTTTGAGACGATTCAGGGCGAGGGCGTGTTTACCGGCGTGCCTGCGGTTTTTGTTCGTCTGCAAGAATGTCCTGTCGGTTGTGCGTGGTGCGATACCAAACAAACGTGGGATGCGGCGCCCGCTGATGAGCGTTCATTTGATGAAATTCTGGTCAAGACAGAAGACAATCCGAACTGGTGTTCGGCATCTGCGCAGCAGATCATCGAACGATATCGTGCTCAAGGTTATACGGCCAAACATATCGTGATCACAGGTGGCGAACCTTGTATCTATGATCTCGTGCCATTGACCCAAGCGTTTGAAGCGATCGGTTGCCGTTGTCAGATCGAAACCAGCGGCACATTTGCGGTACAAGCAACGGAAAACACTTGGGTGACAGTGTCACCAAAAGTGGCCATGAAAGGCAAACTGCCTGTGGTGGATGTGGCGCTGCAACGCGCCAACGAGATCAAGCACCCTGTGGCAACAGAGAAAGACATCGATAACTTAGACCAACTTTTAGCGCGCGCGGGTGTGCCGGCAACGACGGTGGTCGCGCTTCAACCGATTAGCCAAAAGCCACGTGCAACGCAATTGTGTATTGATACCTGCATCGCGCGTAACTGGCGCTTGTCGATCCAAACCCACAAATATCTCAGTATTGCGTAAAGGAATCGTAGAATGAAAAAAGCAGTTGTCGTCTTTAGCGGCGGTCAGGACTCAACCACCTGTCTGGTTCAAGCGTTGAAAGAGTTTGATGAAGTGCATGCGATTACGTTTGATTACGGGCAGCGCCATAAATTGGAAATCGAAGTGGCTCAAACGCTGGCGAAAAAACTCGGTGTGAAAGCGCACAAAGTGATGGATGTGGGGCTGTTGAACGAATTGGCGATCAGCTCACTGACGCGCGATGACATTCCGGTGTCCAACGAACTGCAAGAAAATGGCCTGCCTAACTCATTTGTCCCAGGCCGCAACATTCTGTTTCTGACGCTGGCGGGCATTTATGCTTACCAAATCGGCGCGCAAACCGTGATCACGGGTGTGTGTGAAACCGATTTTTCGGGCTATCCCGATTGCCGCAATGACTTTGTCAAAGCGATGAACAGTGCGTTGGTCTTGGGGATGGATCGTGAACTGGAGATTTGCACGCCGTTGATGTGGTTAAATAAAGCTGAAACCTGGGCTATGGCGGATCAAAATGGCGCGCTGGAGCTGGTGCGTCATGAAACACTGACGTGTTACAACGGCATCATGGGGGATGGCTGTGGCGATTGCCCGTCGTGTCATCTACGCAAAGTCGGCTTAAATGATTATTTGGAACATCGTGAAGCCGTGATGGCTGCATTGGTTGCAAAACAAAACCAATAATTTTTGCTAAGACAGATTGACTTGATGCAGTGATAGTGGCGATTGCATTCGCGCACTATCGCTGCATTTTTTTATCGTTATTTTCTTCATTTCGATTACCGCTATACCTTTCATTTCTCTACCTATTTCTCTCAAATTCTCTTCTGTAACCCGATTTATTCGTATAAGAACTGAGAAATCAGCGCAAATTGTTTTGCGATAATTTGATTCTGGTACAAAAAGTGATGTGAATCACATTCACCTATGCTATCGATTGACTACTATTAGAAAGCCTAACCCTAAGGGGTAGGGTCGCACTCGCAACTCTGTTCAGATCATCGAATTAGGCTTCACTGGAAATCATCCCCACCACAGATTTGTGAGGAAAAATGAGTATAAAAAAAGGCGCTATAGTGCTTGTTCTCGTCATTGGTGTTGTCATTGGTTGGCTATCACTTGGCGTAACGCATGCCATCTTAGAAAAAACGTCGAGTACCGAGTTTTGTGTTTCTTGTCACACTATGGATACACCTTATAAGGAATATCAAGGTTCGGTTCATTTCACCAATGCGAAGGGTATTCGCGCTGAATGTGCAGACTGTCATATTCCGACCGATACCATCGATTACTTAATCACCAAAATTCGCGCATCCAAAGATATCTACCACGAATTCATCACCAAAAAGATCAGTACCGATGAAAAATACGAGGCACATCGCGCAGAAATGGCGGAGATGGTCTGGGCGCAGTTAAAAGCGAATGACTCTGTGACGTGCCGTTCTTGTCACACTGAAGACGCGATGGAAACTTACGACCAGTCACCTGAAGCGCAGAAAATGCACCAATATGGGATTGAAAATAATCAAACCTGTATTGATTGTCACAAAGGGGTCGCGCACATTCTTCCTGAAGTGAAAATGGACAGCCAAGCACTGGCGCATTTGGTGGATGAAGCCAAACTCACGCCAACCACGGCAAAAGAAGTCTTCACCCTTCAAGTCACGCCAATTGGCGATTTGGGCACCATCAATCCGGCGACCAAACTGGCGGTGGTGAGCGATCACGATGGCAAACGTACCGTAACGATGCAGGCTTACCAAATGCAAGGGGCTGAGCAGGTTCTGTATATGGGCCAAGGCAAACGTGCTGTGGTCGCGATCTTGACAGACGCGGGTCAAAAAGCGTTGAAGACAGGTGAGTACAAAGAAGACGATTACGGTAATCAATGGCGCCAAGTTGAGTTGCAAGGCGACATCGAAACGCCAGTGTTGGCGAAAGTGGATTCTCTATGGTCTTACGCAGAGCAGCTAGACAATGTGTACTGTTCAACGTGTCACGCCAAAATCCCAAGTGAACACTTTACTGTCAACGCATGGCCTGCGGTTGCGAAGAGCATGGGTGATCGCACATCGATCAGCAAAGAAGACTTAGAGATTCTGACTAAGTACTTCCAATACAACGCAAAAGATGCCGCTCAATAACCAGTATAAGGATTCAGTGATGACAACTATCACACGTCGAAGTTTTCTGAAAGGTGCAGGTATGACAGCGGGCGCTTTTGCTATCTCTTCTGTTGCACCGATGCCTGTTTTCGCGAACGAGCGCAGTGGTTCGGCTGTATTAACAGCGGGTCGCTGGGGCGCCATGTTGGTTGAAGTGAAAGATGGCAAAATCGTGTCATCGACCAACGCACTGCCACAAACCGTGGAAAACAGCCTGCAATCGTCTGCGCCGGATCAAGCGCACACGCAGGCTCGCGTCAAATACCCAATGGTTCGTAAAGGATACCTCGCAAACCCATCTAAACCGCAAGGCACTCGTGGCGACGATGAGTTTGTCCGCGTAACTTGGGAGCAGGTGTATCAATTGATCCATAAGCAGCAAATGCGCATTCGTAAGCAGTATGGTGCGGAGTCAGTGTTTGCAGGATCTTACGGTTGGCGTTCGAGTGGCATTTTGCACAAAGCGCAAACTTTGCTGCAACGTTACATGAGTATGGCGGGCGGTTATTCGGGTCACTTGGGTGACTACTCAACGGGCGCCGCGCAAGTCATCATGCCGCATGTTGTGGGTTCGATTGAAGTTTATGAGCAACAAACCACGTACCCGATGATCATGGAACATTCGGATGTCGTCGTGCTTTGGGGACTCAACCCAATCAACACACTCAAAATCTCTTGGCTGAGTACCGATGGTGCTGGCCTTGAGTTCTTCCATCAACTGCAAAAATCCAACAAAACGATTATTGCGATTGATCCAATGCGCTCTGAAACTATTGAATTCTTTGGCGACAAAGTGCAATGGTTGGCACCACATCCGGGCACGGACGTGGCGATGCTGTTGGGTGTGGCACATTCATTGGTGGCGAAGAAACAACATGATGTGGAGTTTTTGAGCAAATACACCTCAGGTTACGACAAGTTTGAAGCGTACCTGCTGGGTCAATCCGATGGCGTTGAGAAAACACCGCAGTGGGCAGAAAGCATTTGTGGCGTGCCCGCGAAACAGCTTGAGTTGTTGGGGGATATTTTCAGTCAAAACCGCACCATGATCATGTCCGGTTGGGGCATTCAACGCCAGCAATACGGTGAACAGAAACACTGGATGCTGGTTACATTGGCGGCGATGTTGGGTCAAATTGGCTTGCCGGGCGGTGGTTTTGGTTTCTCTTACCATTATTCTAATGGCGGTAACCCAACACGCAACGCTGGTGTGTTACCGGCGATTTCTGCTGAAATTTCAGGGTCATCTTCGGCGGGGAACGATTGGGCCGTTTCGGGCGCAGTCAATGCGTTCCCGGTTGCACGTATCGTGGAAGCGCTGGAAAATCCAGGCGGAAAATATCAACACAACGGCCATGAGCGCACGTTCCCTGAAGTGAAAATGATCTGGTGGGCGGGCGGTGCCAACTTTACTCACCACCAAGACACCAACCGTCTGATCAAAGCGTGGCAAAAGCCGGAGCTGATTGTTATCTCTGAACCGTATTGGACGGCGGCAGCAAAACATGCCGATATCGTATTGCCCATCACGACGTCATTTGAGCGCAACGACCTCACTATGACCGGCGACTACAGTAACCAACACTTGGTGCCAATGAAGCAGGTGATTGAGCCGCAATTCGAAGCGCGAAGCGATTTGGATGTGTTTGCTGACATGGCCGAGCTGCTCAAACCGGGCGGTCGAGATGTGTACATGGAAGGCAAATCGGAGATGGAATGGTTGGCCGGTTTCTACAAAGACGCACAGAAAATTGGTCGAGCAAACCGTGTGGCAATGCCTAACTTCAGCTACTTCTGGAAACAGAACCAACTGATTGAAATGAAATGGAACGAAGAGAACGCGAAGTTCGTGCGTTATAAAGACTTCCGCGAAAATCCGATCCTCAATCCGCTGGGTACGCCAAGCGGCAAGATCGAAATCTTCTCGAAAACCATTGAAAGCTTTGGCTACAAAGATTGCCCTCCTCATCCAACGTGGCTACCGCCAACCGAGTGGGTGGGGAATGCCAAAGATGGCGAGCTGCAACTGATGACCTCACACGCAGCGCACCGTCTTCATAGCCAGCTCAACTACGCTAAGCTGCGTGAACTGTATGCCGTTGCCAACCGCGAGCCGATTTGGATCCATCCAGACGACGCGAAAGCACGTGGCATTGCGGATGGCGATTTGGTGCGAGCGTTTAACGATCGTGGCCAAGTCTTGGTGGGCGCGCTCATTACAGATGGCATCAAGCAAGGTTCGGTGTGTATCCACGAAGGCGCATGGCCTGATTTTGATAAACCACACGGTATCTGTAAGAACGGCGGTTGTAACGTGTTGACGGCAGACATTCCGTCTTCTCGTTTGGCGAATGGCTGTGCGGGTAACTCGTCACTGGTTAAAATCGAAAAATGGCAAGGTGAAGCGCTACCGCTGACAGCATTCACACCGCCACAAGGCGCGTAGTTTTTCTTTACGGTCATCAAACCGCTCTTCGGAGCGGTTTTTTGCTTGTGTCAAATCCCCAAATGCGAGCGAGTCTTCAACATCTGGTCATCAATCTGCGCTAGACTCGACGCTAAATCAGGAGGCGTATATGGCGATAAAAAATGTGGTGTTTGATATTGGAAACGTCATTGTAAAATGGGCACCTGCAGAAATTTCTGCGTTAACCTTTGGCGAAACAGAGCAGGCGAAAGAACGAGCTAAATTATTGTTCCATAGCGAAATTTGGCGAGACCTCAATAAAGGTCATTACACCGAGCAACAAGCGCAGGTGAAGTTTCACCACACGCTTGGCATTGAGCCTACGGAGCTCGAGACCCTGTTTCACTACATTAAAGCGACACAACAGCTGATTGATGGCACCCAGGTTTTGATGGATGACTTACTGAGTGCAGGTTACACCTTGTATGCGCTGACAGATAATGTGAATGAGATTGTGGCACACCTGAAAACCACGTATGACTTCTGGCCGAAATTTACCGGTGCAGTGGTCTCCAGCGAATGTGGATTGCTCAAGCCAGATCCGCGCATCTATCAACATTTAGCGCAAAGCCAAAACATTATTCCGCATGAGTCAGTATTTATGGATGACATGCCCGCCAATGTGCAAGGCGCGATTGAGCAGGGATTTCACGCCTTCCAGTTTGCGACCGCTCAAGATGCGCGTGCGCGTTTGCATGCATTAGGATTAGCGTTCTAGTCTCGCTTGTGGCGGTGTTCAACGGTGAAATTCGGGCTGACAATGCATGGCCGCTTGTCAGCCTTTTTTGTTTCTAGACGATTTCTTTTCTTGGTTTTGCCAATTCGTGCTGAAAAATTGTGATCTGTATATTTATACAGTTGTTTGTCTTTGCGTACAATAACCAAAATTTTGCGACAGAGAACACGAAGGATGACATCAACGTCAACACCAAATTTAGAGCGTGGCATCGCCACATTGGTTGAGGAATTTCTCGCCAACAGAGTGAAACATGCACCTTTACCGTCGGTTGCTGAGCGTCGAGCAGGGTATGAAGCCAGTGCGGTGCTGGCTGGCGATGTGCCTGCCGGCATCCGTGTGGAAGAGCGCCAAGTTGGTGACCTCACACTGCGGATTTATCGTCGGGCAACGCAACTGAATTCTGCCATTGCGCTTTATTATCATGGGGGCTGCTTTGTCAGTGGTGGCTTTGCGACGCATCACCAACAACTGGCAACGTTGGCGATGCTCAGCGGGTCGATTGTGGTGGCGGTGAGTTATCGTTTGGCGCCTGAGCATCCTTATCCTGCCGCGCACGATGATGCGTATGAAGCTGCGCAGTGGGTTTATCACAACGCGGCGCTGCTGGGTGGGGACGCGCAAAGCATCACGCTTTTGGGCGACAGTGCTGGCGGATATTTGGCTTTGGCGACGAGTCTGCGTTTAAAACGCCAAGGGCAGTGGCTGCCAAAGCAGCAAATCTTGATTTATCCGATGCTGGATCCGACGGGCAGTTCAGGCAGTTATCAAACCTTTGGCGAAGACTATGTCATCACCAAAGCCATGCTTATGTCGGGCTTTGAGCTTTACGCAGGTCAGCAGATGAACCGAGATGAGCTCAATCTGCTGAAATGTGATGATCTGGCTGGCCTGCCGACCACGCACATCTTGACCGCGGAATGCGATCCGCTGCGCGACGAAGGCGAGCAGCTCTACGGTTTACTGAGTCGTAAAGGTGTCGAGGTTCATTGTCAGCGCTATTTGGGGGTGATCCACGGATTTTTCCAACTCGCAGGCATCAGCCCGGCGGCGAGACAATGCTTGCGTCACGTCGCATCGCTCATTTCGTTGTGAATTAATTCTCTGTGAATTATTTCTCGATAAACTGGGACGAGCCAACGGCATCGGTGCGGCGGAGTTCTGCTTCCGCCGATGCTGGGTGGATTGCTTTACTAACATGGCGAATTGATTTATCAATCATCATGTTATGTTGAGTTTTCCCCTTGAGTCGTTAGACTGAAAGCAATTCAACTGGCTAAGGATCGATTATGAAACTGTTTGTTTTTCAACATTGCCCGTACTGCATTAAAGCCATGATGGTGGCGGCTTATAAGAACGTTGATGTCGAGTGGGTCTATCTACAAAACCATGATGTTGATGCTCGCATTGAAAAAGTGGGCGCCAACATGGTTCCGATTCTGCAAAAGCCGGATGGCAGCTACATGGCCGAGAGTTTAGATATCGCGGCGTATTTGGATGCGTTTGATGGCCAGCCGAGATTGGCTGTTGCACAGCAGGGGGAAAAAATTGCAGAGTGGCAACGTCAAATTACGCCGTTTAATGGCCCATTGGTTCACCCGCGTTGGATGATGATTGAGTTGCCTGAGTTTCAACAACCCGAAGCGAAAGCGTGGTATACCAAAAATAAATCGGCCATGATTGGCATGAGTTTCGACGATGCGTATGCAAAGAGCGCGGAATTTCTAGCGCCCATGAACGCGTTATTGGCGCAACTGGATTGGCTAGTTCTGCCTTCAGAGCGAGGCCACACACTGAACTATGATGATGTGAACATGTATCCGACGCTGCGCAATTTAACGGTCGTGAAAGGCATCGAGTTTCCAGCACGAGTGCGACAGTACATCGATGAAGTCACTGCGCTGACGCACATCCCGTTATACGACGATGTTGCAGTGTAGTGATCTAACTAACTGTAGCAGAAGATAATTTACTTCGCTTGTTCTTTTTCTTCTATCGTTGATCCTTCTCATAAACCGAAGAAGCACTGGTTAAGTACACAGTGTTTTTCTTGACTTCCTATGCCACTTTACTATGCTGTATACATAAACAGTGGTAAAGGAGGTCTTCTATGTTGTGGGATACACTAGAACGCGTTAACCGCCTGCGCCAAGAGGCGATGTCTAACCCGGAGTTCATTCAATCTGCTAGAGAGCATGAAGAAACATTGAAACACGTCGAACAAGAGTTCGAACCTAAACGCCATCGTAAATCTCATTCATCTAAACCGAAATCGTTAGCAGACATCTACAAACAAGCGGATTTCGGACACAATCCTTCAGATACTCAACATTAACGTTAAGGAGCCCCATTCTGTAAATGGGGCTTTTTTCGGTTGCACTTCAAGACGATGAATAATTTTGTCTAATTTAAGATCAATGGTTTTAAACACTTAAGTGAATGAATGCTTATTGTTGCATGCAGGGCACAAATAACCGACTAAACTGCTAAGTAATACTACAGTGGACACAACCGTCAGGGGCTCGAATGGAGAGCAAGTCTAAAGGCTTGAGACGATATATGGTCGTGGGTGCATGCGTTGCGCTCTCGGTGATTGCATCTGCTTATTTCTACTGGCGAGGTGAAGCTGCGAAACCTTCAACCAATCAACCTCATATTCGCATTGCCGTTTCACAAACCCCGCTGTCATCGCCTTTCTTTATTGCCTCACAACTGAAATTGTTCCAACGCCAAGGGCTTCATGTTGAGCTAGTCCCATGTAGCGGCGGCGTGGCGTGCGCGGAATCTTTGTTCCGTGCGGATGTTGATTACGCCACGGCATCGGAATCGGTGGCGATGTTCAAGAGTTTTGAACGCCAAGATTTCGTATTGCTCGCCAGCTTTGTCAGCTCAGATAACGATCTCAAACTGTTGACGTTAGAAAACCGAGACATCAATGGCATTCAAGATTTGAAAGGTAAGAAAGTTGGCGTGATTAAAGCCAGTTCCAGTGAGTTTTATTTTGATTCTGTGTTGATCGCCAATAACTTGAAGCATTTGGATTTGGAAAAGGTCTATCTGACACCGGATCAGCTCAATCAGGCATTGTATGGGTTTAAGGTGGATGCGATTTCGGTGTGGGAGCCTTGGGGTTACCGTACCGAGATGACGTCGTCCTCCAAGGTGATCAATCTGGGCTTGGTTGGCATTTACAATCTGTCGTTTAACTTAATGACGATGAAAGACCGCGTTGAACAAAGTGATGATGAATCGATTCGGCTGCTTGAAGCGCTTAAACAGGCGATTGCTTGGATGAACGACAACCCGGATCAAGCGCGCTACTGGGTGGCCAATTCACTCAACATTCGTGAACATCAATTGGAATGGTCGTGGCAAGATTACGCCTTTCGCTTGTCGCTGGGGAATGCGCTGCTGTCGAACATTCAACTTCAAGCGCGTTGGGCGATTGAGAATAACCTTGTTGATGGCTCGTTACCTGATTATCGGCGTTACTTTGTCTCCGAGCCGCTGGAGCAAGTGTTGCAAACGGAGGTGTCATTCAAATGATTCACTCTGTTTCACGTAAATTGACGCTGCTATTTGTTGCGACATCAATGTTGGCCATTTTAATCGCGTATTCGCTGTGGGATTTATCGCAAGAACAAAAGCGTACTCAGAGCGAACTGACGCAAATCATGCAGATTCAACGCAGTGTCGACATGCTGCGCAGTCAATTGTGGATCTTCCTGCAGTATGACGATGCCAACAGCCTCGATCAGGTGTATATCGCGCAGCAAAATCTCTCGGCCAAGCTGTCGAAAAATCCAGAGTTTGAAAACAACATTCAAAACCTAGCGCGAATGAATGGCAGCTTGGCGGCGTTACTGCGTCAGGAACGAGAACTTGATTATGACCGTCGCACCTCATCAAGTGACTTTGTCGGCGCCAGTGAACTGCTGCATTCACGCTACAACATGTTGGTGCAGAATATGACGGAAGAGTTGTTGTACCTGCAAAAAGTGGTGTTAGAAAAGAGCGCGGAAAGCCAACGTTCGGCGTTGATGACCAGTGCGCTGCACCTTCTGGTCTTTTCGGTCATTGTGTCCGTGATTGCATTTATGATTTTAAAACGTGTGCGTCATGGGTTTGCGACGTTAAAGCAGGGGATTGCTGAGCTGGCGCAGGGGGACTTAAGTAGTCGTTTGTCGATTCATCAACAAGATTCTGAGTTTGTCACCTTGGCGCAGTTCTTCAATCGCATGAAAGAGTCGCTGCAAAGCTCGATTGTGACGCGCGAAGAGTTGCAACACGAGGTCGCTAGGCAGACGGCCAAACTAGAGCAGCAAAAAGAGCAGTTAAGATTTCTGTCGGAAAAAGATCCGTTGACGGGCATGCTCAATCGCCGCGCGTTCAAAGAACACTTGCACGATGCCATCGTGCATGCCAACCGCACTGGTGTGAAGCTCGCGCTGTTGTTTATCGACTTAGACAAATTTAAAGCGATCAATGACAGCAAAGGCCATGATGTGGGAGATGAAGTGCTGATGCAGATTGGGGCAAGGTTAGAGCAGAACATTCGTGAATCGGACTTTTGTGGCCGCTTTGGCGGTGACGAGTTTGTGGTGTGTCTGAATCTGATCAAAGACTTTGAAGGGATAACGGCGAAAACAGAACGGTTGATTGAGCAATTAAGCCAGCCGATGGAGGTGTGCGGAGAGCCGGTGAGCGTCGGTGTCAGTATTGGTATCAGCCTGTATCCCGACCAGAGTCAGGATATGGTGGCCTTGTTACGCTTGGCCGATGAAGCGATGTACAAGGCCAAAAGTGCGGAGGGCAACCGTTTTTTTTGTCCACTTCTTCATCAGGGCTGTGATGAAGACAGCTCGAAGTTGGGATGATCAGAAATCCGCTTTACCCACGAAGTAAGGATTGTTGAATTTCTTGGCAGGCCCCAACTCAGAGACGACTAAGCGATTCCATAAGGCTTTATCAAATTCCCCTTTAGGAATCGACGGATAGAGCGTTTCCTCTTCTTCGCGCGCAAAACGCAACAGCTCTTTTTTCTTGATCTGGTTGTACTTTTTCGCCACGCGATTGTATTTGCGCATCCATTCCACCTTAAACGCGCGGATTGCTGGCTCCGCTTGTTCCAGCGGGATACGCGACAGGTAAACTCGTTTATAGGCAACTTTTCGATCGAGCATGGTTAAGATTGTCGTTTGAAGATAGCTGCCATGATGCGTGATCGAAATGTCATCCTCCGAAAACGGTGTTAGACACCATCCACGTGGCAGAAAGTCGGCTTTTTGATACCGCTGATTGCGCAGCACCAACGCATCATGCAACACCAAATCAGAGGTGCCACGAAATGTCGCTTGCCATTTTCCAATGCGAATCTGGATTGAACCCGGCAAACGATAAATGTGCATAAATTTGTCTTGATTCATTGACTGCAATAACCCAACGAGTGATTCGAAAATCGAATACGAAATTAAAACGTTTTTTGCTCAAGTGACTTGAGCTAAGACAAAGCCGTTGATTGTTTTTCCAGCGAAGACGTTGTGATCGGTATGCAATATACCGCCGCTCTGACGTTATTGTAGTCATTATTATCAATAATTGAGCGAGGGCGCGTATTCTATCCTGCTTTCACGCAACATTGCGAGCATAAATCGAACATTTTTTCGTCGTAATGAGAAAGTCTTGGTAATAACAGGTCGTTCAGCGCTACTATTGGTGACATCAATAGTTCGTTGGTACTTTCTTGTGATCAGTGCTGACGGACGTGGTCAAAGCGCATTAAAATCCACAAAAAACGATAACAACGAGATGCGTCTCGAAAGATTGATTGGAAGTAAACTATTTTGCTTGATATTGATGTTCTAAAGTTTGCAACGATACTCAATAACGTTATCTGCAGTATCATTGCTTGCATCTTCCTCTGGTTACTCAGACGCAAACTGACGCACCATAAAGTCTCTGCGGCGGGTTGGTTTGCCGCCTATTTTTTGTTGTTTTCGTTAGCGTTTGCGACCACAACGATGCGCGGATGGGTACCGATTGAGCTGGTCGTTGTGAGTAACAACTTCCTCTACCAAACCGTCACCTATATGTTGCTTTTTGGTGTGATGAGTTGGTTTAAACGGCCAATTACGCCACGACTCATGAGCTTCGCAGCAACACATATCATTGCTTATACCTGCGTGCAACTTTGGTTGCTGCAACAGTTCCCCGAGCATTTTGATTGGCGGATCAATCTTGCAGCCGTCAGTTATTCTGCGGTGCACCTGACCAGCGTGTGGCTAACATTCCGCTTCATGAAAAAAAACAGTAGCGGCGAAAAATTACTCGCGACCTGCTTGCTGTTGTCGAGCCTGTTTGTCTTCTTACCGATGTTTCTCTTTCACCAGTTTCACTCAAAAGTCTACTTCTTAAGTGGCGTGGTGGTGGGGCAAAACCTGCTGACTATCGTGAGCTTAGGGGCGATGTTGTCTCTATTCTTCTACGATGAAATCGAATGGCACTATCATCGCGCAATTCACGATGAGTTAACGGGGATATTTAATCGTCGTTACTTTATGGAACAGGCCGAACGACGACTTAAGCAGGCCAAAGCGCACTACACGATCGCGATTATTGATGTGGACCATTTCAAACAGGTGAACGACAGCTTTGGACATGATGTGGGCGATCGCGCGCTTGAAGCGATTGCACAGCTCATGCATCGCCAGTTTCGTCACGATTTGGTGGCTCGGTATGGCGGCGAAGAGTTCGTGGTGTTGTTGGCGGGCAGTATTGAAGAAACCCGATTTAAACTGGAACGCTTTAACCACGAGGTTGCGAATCATGCGATGGAAATCTACGGTCATCATGTCGATCTGACGGTAAGTATTGGCATGGCGTCGGTGGCGTCCGAACAGCATTTGCATCAGGCTCTCAAGCAGGCCGACATCGCGTTATACGATGCGAAAGGCAAAGGGCGAAATCGCTTGGTCTCGCTGGTGTGATGGACTTTGTCCCAGACCTTTCGTGTTGTGTTGCCATTGAAAAAATAAGAGCCAGCGTTGCTGGCTCTTTTGCGTTTAATGCGGCAGCAGCATCAGGCCGCTTGGCAGGGCATCACCAAATACGCGCTTCGATTCGCTTTCCGTTAATTCGGCGACTTCTGCCACCAAAGTGACCCAAGAATCCGGCACTTTACTCTGCTTAAGTTTATCGAGAACTTGAGTACGCAAATCGTCCGAAATATCCAACGCGCGGTCACCCGTTTTACGGCAAATCATCACTGCGGCAAACGCGATCATCGGCTCTTTCGCCCAATTCTCAGTCATCAGTTTTGGCAGCCATTGTTGAACTTGTTCGCGAGGGATCACGTTGTGCGCGCTGCCATAGAGCGGCGTGCGAGCGGCAAGGCGACCAACGGCCCACCAGTGCGCTTGCTCAAACTGGTTTTGGTGAATCGCTTTGCTGATGAACCAACTGGTCAGCAACACTTTATCTTCCACATCCAGATGTTCCAATGATGCGGCCAAACGCACCATGGCTTCGTACCCTTTGTCTTGCGCTTCTTTCACCGATTTCGGGTTCCGTGATGCGCCCGGGTGCAGGTACTTGGCGATGTCTGCCAGAATGGCTTCTTGTTGCTCTTGGTTCAATCCGCCCGCTACACGGCGCCAGAAAACCCACCAGTCCGTCCAACCTTGATGATTTTGGAACTGAATCCCTTGTTGGTAAAGGGGCCACATTTGCTCAATGCGCCAACTGTCGGTGGCATCACCAAAGCCCGGGCGCAGCGTATAGCCCGCGAGGCGCAGCCAGTTTTTCTCGTGTTGTTCTGAGCGGCGACGACGTTTGCGTCCTTGAGCAAAGCAATCAAATAGGCTGCGTAGCGTTAAAAAGTCCCATTCGTCGCGTTTCCCCAACAATTTGTCGAGATCTTTGCTCAGCGTTTTGACTGCGCCGGCTTCCGCGCTCGCTTTGTTGCCACTGTAGGTTTTGATGATGAGCTCTTTCGCCTGCTCTAAACGCGGATCGGTTTTGTGTTCCGCTGCATCGCCGTCGCTTGATGAGCGGGCATCGTGGCGAACTTCAAATTCCATCAGCCAGCGTTTGTGTTCGTCGTCTACAGAGACACATTCGATTTTTAGCGTGCCCACTTCGGTTAACTGGCAAGCCAGCTGCACTTCGACGCGTTGCTTTTGGTTAGCGTGTAACTGCACCGAATCATCGCCTTGCAGTGTGGTGATGTATGGCGGCAGCGGCTGAAATTTGTCAGCATCGATGTCAACCAACACCCCATTTTGCACCGCGATATGATCGGTGAGCGAATCGTGGGTCGAGGTCAGTAAGTTAAAGCGAACCGGCTCGCCCAATGTGAGCGAAAAGCGGCGACTGGTGAGTCGAATTTCTTGGCCTTCTTCCGTGCCTTTCGCTAGCAGACATAGGGCTTTGCCCATGCGATTCTTTTCTTGCAGATGCAGGAAGTAGGAGCGGGCAGCGCCGCCGCCAATTTTAAGTTGCGCTCCTCGGCGCGCTTTACCAAAGGCCACGGCGCCAAGTGCCACCGACCAATCTGGATGCGGGTTATCGAGCTGAGTGACCGCGTCACCGCGCCAATGTTCAAGCAGCGACAACATGCGATCGGTGATGAGGTCGCTGTTGAATACGCCACCGTTGAGCAAGATGCCGACCGGGATCGCAGGCTGGCTTGAATCTTCCAATTGCAGTGCGGCGTGCGAGACCTGTTGGTGCTGAGTCAAAAACTCCGCCACGTGTTTACTGACGGCAGGATCGGCGACATAGGGCAGGCCAAATTCTACCACTGCGCTGCGGCGCTGATCGGGCAATTGATCGAAATCGGAAATCGGGAAAAAGCCATCCAAGGCGATTTGGTGGACTTCTTCTTTACTGAGGTGAATGCTTTTCGTACCGCCCAGCAGTTTAGAGCCACTGCCCAGCATGGTGATTTTCACCGTCTCTGGGGCATGAGCCGACAACAAATTCTCTTTGGCTTGGCGCGTTTGCTGAATCAACTTGGTTAAGCCGGACGCCGTCAGCTTCTTGCCCTGATTGAAACGCGATTCGGCCAAGTGCGCTAAGGCGAGATCGAGGTTATCACCGCCGAGCATCAAGTGTTCGCCAACCCCGATACGATTCAACGCCAATTGATCGTGTTCGAATTTGGCTTCAATTAAGCTCAGGTCGGTGGTTCCGCCGCCAACATCGCACACCAAAATCAGTGGCAAGTTAGCCAGTTGTTCGGCGGCGGTTGCTTTGTGGCGAGCGTACCAGTCGTAACACACCGCTTGCGGCTCTTCGAGCAGCACAATGCGGCTCAAGCCCGCGAGACGTGCGGCTTCTAGGGTGAGCTTACGCGCGGTTTCGTCAAACGAGGCTGGTACGGTGACCACCACGTCTTGATCTTCCAGTCGGTTGCCCGGATGGCGATAGTTCCATGCCTGGCGAATGTGATTGAGATAGCTGGCGCTGGCAATCACTGGCGAGACTTTCTCGACATCAGCAGCACCGGCCCAAGGCAAAATCGGCTGTTCGCGATCCACGCCTTGATGGGAGAGCCAGCTTTTGGCACTGGAGACTTGGCGGCCTTCGACTTTTGCGCCTAAATCGCGCGCCCATTGGCCGACGATCACTTGGGGCAGATCGCCTGCAACGGGTTGAGGTTCCCAAGGTAATGTGAGATCGCTGTCGGCAATTTGGCCAACTGCAGGATGGTAACGGAAAGAGGGCAGGAGTGGTTTGCGAACCACTTCACCCGGACCAATCAATTGGTCGATGGGAAACAGCTCAACCGGAGCGTTTTCGAGATCATCGCTCAGTTCACAGAATGCAACGACGGTGTTGGTCGTTCCTAAATCGATCCCGACCAGAAAGCGCGGTGTTGTCATAGGTAACCTCGATTTCAAGATAGAGGAACGGCACCCCGAAAGGTGCCGTTTTACTTAGTGATGGTGTTCTTGAGTCGGCTGCTCTTGATTGCCTTCTCGCACATCGAACTCCACGTGCCATTTTTGGCCGTTATCCGAGGCGATGGCTTCAAGATACAAGGTGCCTAATTCAGTGACGCGTGACGCCAGCGTGACCGGCACCACTTCACCTTCGCGGCGACCTTCGGAAACTGGGAGCGTGACCTGAATTTCTGGCAGCTCTTCTAGCTCGTCTGGTGCCCAGTAATCAAGGTGCGTTCCCGCAACATCATCGCGGCGAACGGTTGATCCAAAGAACTGGAAGTGCACCGGCTGGCCAATGACCAAACCAAATTCTTGGCTAGGAACGTTCACGCTGGAACCTTCTTCCATCCCAAACGGTGCCACACACAAGGCTTCCATTGGCGGTGCCATGCCCGGAATGGCAGGCATCGCGCTCTCGATGCCCACGTAGTACGCTGAGGCAATCCCGCCGCGAATGCGCACGCCTTGACCACGACGAACGGAGCCGTAATAGGCCGCGCCGCTGGCAACCGCGAGATCCAAATCCAAACCGGTCAGGCGTTTTGCCACCGGGCTGTCTGCGCTGGTCAGCCATTGGTTAATGGTACTAAACAGGCGATTCGCCAGCAGATCAGATTTCAGCACGCCACCGTTAAACAAAATCGCAGTTGGCTTGATAAATTCAATACTTGGTGCCGGCATGCCCGGAATGCCAGCCATGTTAAATGGTGCGGCATCCGCCTGACCTTGCGCGTTGGCTTGTTTAGCCAAGAAGGCGGCAATGTGGCGGGTGATGCCTGCATCTTGTGCATAAGGCAGGCCCATTTGTGTCAGGGCGCCGCGCGGTTTTTGAACGGGATGTTCTGTGATGGCCACTTGTGGGAAGAAACCTTCAACCAAGGTTTGCTGCACTTCTTGCTTAGTCAGTTCTGTTTTCAGTGTGGCGCCCAGCAGTTTAGAACCGCGGCTTGGCACCACGATCGGCACGGATTGCAGTTCAGCATCACTGAGCAGCGCTTCTTTGGCATCACGACAGGCGTGCGTCATGGCTTGAACTTGCCAAGGTTGCAGCTCTTTGCCTTCTTGCGCCAGTTTCATCTTCAAACGGTACGCCAGTGCCAAATCCATGTTGTCGCCGCCCAAAAGGATGTGTTCGCCCACCGCAATACGATTGAGTGTAAGGTTGCCGTCGTCTTCAGTGACTTCCACCAGCGATAAGTCGGTGGTGCCGCCGCCGATATCGACGACCAGCACAACATCACCCACGTTGACTTCATTGCGCCATTCGTCGTTGCTGTTGTCGACCCAGCTATACAGCGCCGCTTGCGGCTCTTCGAGCAGCGTTAGGTGGGTAAAGCCTACGTTACGGGCGGCTTCTGCGGTGAGATCGCGCGCAGCCGGGTCAAACGATGCCGGAACGGTAATCGTCACCTCTTGATCCGCCAGCGGGTGCTGCGGATGGGCATGATTCCACGCATCTTTCAAATGGTCCAGATACAATTCCGTCGCGCGCAGGGGTGAAACCTTCGCAACATCTTCCGGGCTGCCTTGTGGCAAGAACGCATCGCGGCGATTGACTCCACCGTGGCACAGCCAAGATTTTGCACTCGCTACCAAACGAATGGGTGTTTTGGCGCCTAAGTTACGTGCAATGGCACCAACCAGCGCTTTAGGTTCGTCCGTCCAAGGCAGGCGACGAGAGCCAGCAGACATTTCATGTTCGTGGGGCTGATACAAAAATGAGCCCAATTGCATGCGGTCTTCAACCGTACCGGGCGCAGTCATTTGTGGAATGGCCATCACTTCAACGCGGGCGTCTTCGGTTTGCGTGTCAACGAATGACAGCACGCAGTGGGTGGTACCTAAGTCGATACCAACGCTGTATTTCGCGGCAGTATCTGAGTGTTCAGTGTGAGACATATTTTGGTCCATTACAGCTCGACCTCAGCAGGGGCGATAATAGAAGCATCGTAGTTTTCAGCCAGTTTTGGCAGCGTCATGGATTCAGCTTTCCAACCTTTGTGGATCAGCGTGCCCGTAAACGGCGCATGGCCCGTCACGTTGCCTGTCAGGCGAACTTCTTGAGGGTTAAACCCTTCGGCGATGGTAATGCGAGATTCTTCGTCTTCGCTGCGAACTGGTGTCAGCGCCACGTACTCTTTCAGCACTTTTTGGCCGCCAGAGTGAATGACACGTGCCGCGGCGCCCACTTCTTCATCGGAGAAACTGGTGACGTCTTCTTTCAGGAAGTCGATCAGGCGAGCTTCTTGTTGGAATAGGGAAAGCAGTTGCATCGCCGAATCGGTAGAAGCAGTGGCCAGTTTCGATTCAACTTCCACCACTTTCTCGATGACTTTTTCTACTTCAACCACTTTTTCCACTTCGACGATTTTCTCGACCGGCTTTTCGACTTCGACGATTTTTTCAACCGGCTTTTCGATAACTTTTTCGATGACTTTTGATTTGCGTGAGACCGCAAGGATCAGCAAAAGGACGCTGGATGCAGCTAAACCGGCATGAAGCATATCGAAGGTCGTTGGAATCATTTGTAAATCGAAGTTCATGATGAAATCTCTGTAGATGTAGGAAGGCAACGAATGGATGTAAAATCCGCTGCACCGAATAGTCAGAATTTAGCAAAAAATAAGGGCGAATATTACCATATTCAAGGGATAAGGCTTGTAGAAATGGCAGATTCTCACTTTGTTATGGGTCTGATAGTCGAACTTTTAAGCAGAAAATACAAATGTAGGAAAAGTCCTACTGATTTAAGGGGTGTAGGGTGTCAGACGGGCGTGATAATTTTTATGTATTTTGAGTCATATCAATTCTTTGTATAAAGGGTGATTGACGTGCCAGATTGTAAAGGGTAAACACACACTATATCCCGACAAGTTTAGATTTTTATGCCGAAACGTTTCAAAAACTTTGTGCCAGTGAGCATTACTTGCATTGCGTTAATGTTCACCATCGCGATTGTTTCTGCCGCGCACATTGTTCAGCAACGCTACACGCGAACCCTGTTTGAAAATTTAGCTGACCGACAGGTTCAGTCGTTGCAGCAGTATCTCAACAGTGATATTCATTTCATTGGTTCCGGAGCGAATTTCTTTCACAGCATCAGCCCGATGAACTGGAGCCGGTTTCGTATCTACGCCAGTGATTTGCTTAAAGGTTCAAACAGCTTGATTGGCCTGCAATGGTTGCAGCGCATCGACGTCAAAAATATCCCCACTTATGAATACAAAATGGCCAGGCGCTATCCCGGTTTTTCGATTTATACCGTGCGGGAGGGCGGCCAAATCGAAAAGGGGTATCAACTCAACGGTCAGCCGATTTTTGCGGTTTCTGACATTGTTCCGCGCACGCCAACCAACATTCAGCTGTTGGGATTTTATTCATCGCGCGACCGTTTTGCCCACGTATTAGACTACTTTTCGAGTTCCACCCATCCCTACGTGTCGGACAAAATCCGTTTGTTGCAAGATGGCCGCGATGATTCCATCAGTAAAGATGGATTGCTGATCTACCACCCGGTGTTTAACCAATATCGTCACCATTTGCTGGGCGTGATGGTCGGCGTGATTCGCCTCTCGGCCTATTTTGATGACATGATGTTGAAAACGGCGGCGGAGCACCAAATGGCGATGCGTGTTGTCGATACGGGGTTTGATTCGGAAGATGATCCGGTGCTGTATCAAAGCGATCGTTGGGACGCCGCGCAAGGGCTGGAAGTGAGCCGCAAAGTGGAATTACCCAATCGTGAATGGTTGGTGGATTTTCGTTTATCGGTACCGTTGACGCAAAACGATCAGTGGGTGCTCATCGGCTTGGGCGCTGGTGGCACCATTATCTCGTTGCTGCTGGGCTTTGTGAGCTACCTGCTGATGCGCGAGAAAGAGACATTGAATCTCAAATTGGAAGAGCGCACTAAAGAGCTGCGCTTTATGGTCGAGCACGACAGCTTGACCGGTATTTTCAACCGCCGTGCATTTAATCGCATTTTGGATGTCTACATGCGTGATGATAAGGTTTTCACGCTGGTCAGTTTTGATATTGATAATTTTAAGTCGATCAACGATCGCTACAGCCATCTTGCGGGCGATCAAATCCTAGTGGCGGTGACCAAAACCATCGAAAAAGTGCTCGAAGGCAATGATATTTTTGTGCGCACCGGCGGGGATGAATTTTCTATACTGTGTCATGTCACCGAACGTGAACCCTTGATGCGCTATTTGGAGAAGATTCGACGCACCGTTGAGCAGAGTCAGTTCGATACAGGTTACCAACTGATTTCGGTCTCGCTTAGTATCGGTGCGGCGGTGAATCATGGCTATTCTGAGCAAGAATTGCTGCAGCGCGCGGATACCATGCTGTACGAAAGTAAAGCAAAAGGACGAAATCAGGTCTCAATTGCTGACTAAAGTACCGATTGGACGTCGAGTTTTGCCAAAGAGTTGGGTAACATAACGCGCTTTGAGTTTTTCGACAGAGGACTGGATTTGGCAATGAACTATAACCGGGTCGTGTGCTTCGATTTGGAAATGTGCTGTTGGAATGAAAACGGAGTGGGCACCATCGGTGAGATCATTGAAGTCGGTCTGGCTGAAATCGATCTGACGGCGGGCGAAATCGTCAAGCGCGCTCAGTATTACGTGAAACCGGAACACGATGAAGTGTCGCTGTTCTGCGTCGAACTGACGGGGATCACACCGCGGAAGATTGAAAAACAGGGTCGCCCATTGGCTGCCGTGATTCAATCGATGGTGAAAAACTTCGGTGGTTCACAAAAGATTTATGCGTCGTGGGGACGCGATGATCAGATCCTGATGAAAGAGTGTCAGGCCAAAGGTATCGACATGCCTTTTAAAGAGTTTATTAACTTGGCGACCTTGTATCGCATTCAGCATCGTCTGAAAGATAAACGGATTGGTCACCGAGCGGCGCAAGAAGCCAAAGGCATCGAGTGGGAAGGTCGTCAGCACTCCGGTTATGTGGATGCTTACAACCTCGCGAAATTGGCGCTGACGATGCTGTAACCGCGTGGTCAAACTGCGGTCATCTCGCCGTCATACTCGGCATGTACGCTTTCCCTCAGCAAATCGGGAAATGATGCTAACAACGTCGCGGCAAACAGTCATAAAAATAACCCATCAAAAAAGCGCAGTGGTCACTGCGCTTTTTCTTTGCCTCAAATTTGTAACCTCAACCGTCTCGTATTTGCATTCAACTGACTTCATTCAGCTGACTTTATTCAGCGGGGCCTGAAACTGAAATTGGGGCTATCTTTTAGCGGGTGGGCGAAGAGAGCCGTGCGGCATTATTTGCCGTTGGTCACCATCAATTTGGCACGAATAAACTGGCTGTGATCCACATACAAGAGTTCAGCGGCTTTACGAATCACCGCATCTTCCAATGGGTCGATTTCACCATCGGCATGCGCCACTTCCCACATGGCTTTGATCAGTTCAAAGCGCGTTTCCTGAGTGAGTTCACGCAGTTGGGAGGTGAAATCATACAGTGACGCCGAACGGCGAATCTGCTCATCCGCGCTGTCGATCAGGGCGTTGGCTTCTTGCGCTTCTAAACCTAACAAGCGTTGCAGTAGCGTCAGCTTGGCCTGCTGCTCTTTGTCATCAATTTGATGATCCGCGCCTGCGACTTCACTGAGCAAGCATGCGATCGCGAGATTCGGGCTCTGCTTCTGTTGACTCAGATCTTGCCCGTCGAGCAATTGTTTAAACAGTGAGGTAATCGCATTGAACATAGTGATGCCTTTTCAAAAAAATCGTTGGTTTAAGTATAGATGGCGACGCGCGAGGTATTTCACAACCCAAACGGACTAATCGGCCCCGTGGGCACGCTGTTGCGTCGGCGCAAATGTAATGCGCCGCCCGTCACTGGTGAGGATCGCCACCGTGCTCGGTTTGCCACTCTTATCTAGTTTGAGTTCGCCAATCGCCGCACAGTTCACTAATCGTTTCAATTTTTCTGAGCTGGGCGCGCGTTTACGGATTTTTAACCGCTTGCGTTTGGTGAGCCAGTTTAAGGGTGAGCCGGGGCTGTAGAGCATGCGGTCCATGGTGTCGCAAAAGGAGAGCAGGGGCTCAGGAAACTGATTTTTGATGCCGCTGCACGTGATCTGAAAAATATTGGGGCTCGACTTTCTTGAGCGCAGTTGAATGTCGTAGGCAAACGAATAGTGCACATCGCCCGACAAAATGACGTAGTTGGATGGCGTTTTGGTATGCGTAAAAATACTCACCAACGTGTTGGCACTGCCGGGATGCGCCATCCAGTTTTCGGCATCAATCACCAAAGGTTTACCCAGCCAAGTCATCATGCGTTGTAACGCTTCGATGAATTTGACCCCAAACATTGGCGCGGCAGACACAATGATCACTTTGTCTTCGTTCATCAACGCGTGCTGAAATTCCATCATCGCTTCCCAATCCATCAAGCCTGACGGTTTGTTCATGCGTGACTCTGAGCGCCAGCGCCGCGTTCGCGTGTCTAGCACCACCATCTTGGGGGAAGTGTCGGTGGTGTAGTGCCATTGTTCAAACGGATATAAATGCGATATCCACGCATCCTGTGTGGCGGCATTGGGCGCGTGGCAATAAGCTTTGGCGAGTTGATGAAACGTATCGTCGAAGCTGTCGGGTTCGTTGCCCCAGCCTTGAAACAGCCAATAGCTGATCAGCGCATTCCCAATGATGCGTTTGGAAAACGCATTGCTATAGGCGGCTTGTTCCCATCCCACCGTGAGGTTCCAATCGTCGGTGACATCGTGATCGTCAAAGATCATGTACGTGGGTAAGTGAGCCAGCAGGCGCTGTACTTGGCTGAGCCCTTGAACAAACACGCGAATGTTTTGCAGCTCGCTTTGCCATTCCGAGAGTTTTTCGGGCGGAATGCGATGGGTTGTGTTGGCCAGTTGCAGCGTATCGCTGTCATCAAAGTGGATGTTTTGCCACAGTGCGGGTGACCACATCAGCAGATACATGGCAAAGAATTCAGCCAATGAAATCAGATGATTGTCATTGTCGGTAGAACTAAATATCGGTGTGGGTTTGCGTGGCAACAGGCGATCAAACATGCGCTGTTCACCAATGGTGTGGGGCAGCAGTTGGTCACGGCCATAAAAACAGTATGCATGCTGAGACAAAGCCTCGCTGTTGGCGACGGGCGATTGCTCAAACGTTTCGCCATAAAGCCCCAAACGTTCAATCACGCTATGAATGGCGAACAGTGTTGGCCCAGCCACATGGTCGGCGTAAATCTGATCGCCGCTCATCATCAATAGATCGGGGCGCTCGGTGGCCGGCAAACGTGCGATGTGTTCATCGGCTGTCACCAACGCATCTTGCGCAACATGGTGTGGATTCCGACATGAGCCATGCAACACGTGATCAGCCTTGCCGGTCAGCCACAACGAGAAACGAGTTTCATCCTTGTAACGCAACTCAGGGTGGCGTTCACTGAGCGCGCCGTATTGCGTCACCAGTTCGTACTGGTAAAGCGTTTCTAAGGGGAAGTCGTGTTTTATGTGAACGAGCGTGACCCAAGCGCGCTCGCCAATGGGGTAACTCTGCGCCTCAGACAAGGGATAACTCAGCAAAGGGGACGCGGCATCGGAGGCAAACAGTTCCAACTGACCTTGCGGCGCTTCGGACGTGGCAAACCAAATCACCAACGCTTTGGCGGAGCTTTTTCTGACGATGGGCCCGGCCAGCAAAAATGGCAGTGAGGTGGTTTGATAGTGCGTCAAAATGGCTCCCTAGTTGTCCTCTTCCAGCGTGCCCAGCATTTCAATGAATTCTGAGCTGGTGCGTTCGTGCGCAACCACTAACAAGGTTAATAATGCCTCAGCTTTGGCTCGCGTTGCGCAATCATCTTGTAAAATCTGCGTCACCTGTTGACGAATCAGGTCGATTTCATGCTCTACAAAACCGCGACCTTCTTCGTCGCCAGCGTCTTCTTCTGGCGCATTGTCGAACTCGAGAAACAGCAGCTTGTCGTCGAGCTGCGCAGCGACCAGTTGTTCAGGCAACCACGCTTCGCCCATCACGACATCGGGGTCGCAATCATCAGGCAATGAATTTAAAAGTGCTTTGAGTTCGGATGCTTTCACAGTTCTGTCAATTAAAGAGGTGTATGTGTGTTATTTTAGCGGCCAATTCGATTGAAAACTAAGAGTTCTTTTGGTTGATTGCTCAATAAATGAGTGATCAATCCGGACCATAAGCAGAAAGTATGAACAAAAACAGGTTTTGGATACGTTTTGGTGGCGCGGCCCTCACTTTATTCACCTCTTGCCAAGTCGCGGCGGAAAGCGAGCAGCAATGGGGAATTGCAGCCGTGTATCGTGTGGCTTCAATCCCGTTTGATACGCCATCGAACGATCAGTCGGTCTCCACATTTGTGCCGATGATGTTTTTTGAAAATGAACATGTGTTTGTTCGCGGGTTGGAAGGCGGCGTGTTTCTGCATCGTTTTGATGATCGTCTTGAACTCAACGCGCTATCGCGCATGCGCTTTATCGATGTGCCAGCCAGTTATCAAAATGCAATGGAAGGCGACACCGCCGACTTTGGTGGTCAGTTGAAGTACCACATTGATGATCGCTGGTCGGTCGATACTGAACTGATGACCGATTCGGAGTTGCGTTTTCACGCCAACTTGCGCCTCAATGGTTATTTTGAAGCTGATGATTGGGAATTCCGCCCGTCACTGACGCTGCGCTACAAAGATGCTGATTTTAACAGTGCCTATTTCGCGTTTGCTGAGTCGTCGAGTGAGAATATTGGCGCTGGCGTTGATGCCAAATTGGGGATCGGAACGCGTTACCACGTGGTGTCGAATTTGTACTTGCTGGGCGAAATCAGTGCGACGCGTCTGGATGACAACGCCTACCACAGCGATGCGGTGAATGAGCGTTATCAAGGCGAAGTGTATTTTGGTTTTGGCTTCTTTAACGACAAATCCAAGCCGCTACGCTCGTCACTCAATAACAAACGGTATCTGCGCATCGCGCACGGCTGGGGCACCACCTCAAACATTGGTGAGATTTTCAGTTTCAACCGCGAAAACGATCCCAATAACAACCAGATGACATCAGTGTTCTACGGCCATCCATTAACGGATGAGTTGTTTGGATTGCCGCTGGACATTTACTTTACGCCGGGTTTGGTGCACCACTGGCACTCGGATGTGCAAACCAGCAGCACGGAATATGTTGCCGCCATCAAAGCGTATTACACCTTTGATTGGCCGACACAGTGGCGTTTTGGTGTGGCGGAAGGGATGTCGTACATTGACCACATCACCTACATCGAAAAGACAGAAATGGATCGCAAGGGCTACACCGCCAGTCACCTGCTCAACTACCTCGACTTCTCGTTTGATGTCAACATGGGTGACCTGTTCAATCAACCGACGTGGAAGCAAGTGTGGTTGGGGTATTCGCTACATCACCGCTCGGCAATTTTCGAGAAATCGTCACAATATGGACGCATTAAAGGCGGCAGCAACTACAACACCGTCTATGTGCAGTTTACTTTCTAGCGCAGCGCCACCTTCGGGTGGCGTTTTTTGTGCTATGATATGCACTTTGAGCCGATTGAATATCAACGCAATGCGCTGCTTTCGGCGGCCAGACTGGCGAGTATTTCGTCTTCAGGTCGGGTGCATGAAACGACGACGCGCGGTTGGAGCCGCCAACGCAAGATAAAAAAAAGCAGCTCTTTTAAGGAGCTGCAAAGGCTTAGGACTTTTATTTAGGACAAATAGGAGAAGTCATTCCGTTCGCTTCCCCGGTTCAAAAGGGCGCTTCGCACCCTTAAGAATTACAGCGCAATGGCTTCTAGTTGCGATTTCGCAGACTCGATGCCTTTTGCGGCAGGCTCTTCACCCATGTTCAGCGCTTCAGCGTAAACAAATTCAACATCTGTGATGCCCACGAAACCCAGAATGGTTTTGAGGTAAGGCGCCACGTTATCTGTTGCAGCATCTTTGTGGATACCACCACGCGTGGTGATCACCACTGCTTTTTTCCCTTCGATCAGGCCTTTTACGCCCGCTTCAGTGTATTTGAAGGTGACGCCCGCACGTGCAATCAAATCGAACCAGTTTTTCAACTGCGTTGGAATGGTGAAGTTGTACATAGGTGCTGCGATAACCAGCGTATCTGCTGCTTTGATTTCAGCAATCAGGGTGTCAGACAGTGCGACAACTTTTTGTTGATCTTCAGAAAGATCTTCAGTGGCACGCAGTGCAGTCGCGACAGAAAAGTCCAGAACTGGCAGGGGATCAGCCGCCAAATCGCGCACGTTCAGTTCGTCTTGGTTGAACTTAGTCAGATAGGCATCAAGCAGTTTGCTTGATTGAGAATAGTCACCCAGGATGCTTGATTTAAGAGCGAGTACACGAGACATATAATGTTCCTTTACTGTGGTTATCACGTCGATGGGGTCATATTAGTGAGAGCCAGCGCACAAGATAAGTAGGCAGATTTGCTGAACTCATTCAAAAAAATCGAACAAGTGCAAATTCCTCCGCAGCGTCAAGACTGTGATACAATCCGCGCAGTTTTGTTGATTAAAAAGAATAGGAAATGCTTTGACTCAGTCACAGCCCCAAAAAGAAAAGTCAGCGGTTGCGAAAGCAAACAGCGCGGAATCGCTGAAGAAGGCACTGAAACAGTGTCTGATTAAAGACCGTTTTCGTTTTAACAAGCGAATCAGTGGCGCTAGCAAAATCAAAAATGAACAAGCGCGCCATGCTGTGTTTGACGAAATCGCCCTTGAGATTGCGCAGTCCATGATGACCGTGGAGCAGCGCATGGCTCAGAAAATCAAAATCGACTATCCCGATCTGCTGCCCGTTAGCCAAAAGCGTGACGACATCGCCAGAGCGATTCAAGCGCACCAAGTGGTGATTGTGGCGGGGGAAACGGGGTCGGGTAAAACCACGCAGCTCCCTAAAATTTGTGCCGAGCTTGGGCGCGGTAAGTTTGGCCTGATTGGTCATACTCAGCCCCGTCGTCTGGCGGCTCGGTCGGTCGCCAACCGCATTGCGGATGAGATGGAAACTGAACTCGGCGGTTTTGTCGGTTATAAGGTGCGTTTTAACGACCAAATTTCAGATCAAACTCAAATCAAACTGATGACCGACGGTATTTTGCTGGCGGAGATTCAACACGACCGTTATCTCAATCAATACGACACCATCATTATCGATGAAGCGCACGAGCGCAGCCTCAACATCGATTTCATTTTGGGTTATCTGAAAGAGCTGTTGCCGCGTCGTCCGGATCTGAAAATTATCATCACCTCTGCGACCATCGACCCTGAGCGCTTTTCAAATCATTTTAATGGCGCGCCGATCATTGAAGTGTCGGGCCGGACTTACCCCGTGGAAACGCGTTATCGCCCGCTGGCAGGTGAAGATGAGAGTGATCACGACCAGCTTGAAGGCATCTTCGAGGCGGTGGATGAACTGTGTGATGAAGGATTGGGCGACATTCTGATCTTCATGAACGGTGAACGTGAAATTCGTGACACGGCGGACGCGCTGGCTAAGCGCAAGTTGCGTGACACGGAAATTGTGCCGCTGTACGCCCGTTTGTCGGCCGGAGAGCAGAATAAGATTTTCCAACCCCACGCGGGCCGACGCATTGTTCTGGCCACCAACGTGGCGGAAACGTCGCTGACCGTGCCGGGCATTAAATACGTGATTGACCCGGGTACGGCGCGGATTAGCCGTTACAGCTACCGCACCAAGGTGCAACGTCTGCCGATTGAACCGATTTCACAAGCAAGTGCTAACCAGCGTAAAGGTCGCTGTGGCCGTGTGGAAGAGGGGATCTGTATTCGTTTGTACTCTGAGGACGATTTCCTCTCGCGCCCAGAGTTTACCGATCCTGAAATTCTGCGCACCAACTTGGCCTCGGTTATTTTGCAAATGACCGCGTTGGGTTTAGGTGACATTGAAGCGTTCCCGTTTGTGGAAGCTCCGGACAAACGCAACATTCAAGATGGTGTGCGCTTGCTGGAAGAGTTGGGTGCCATTAATGCCGATGCCAGCGATCCGAAGAAACGCTTAACCGAAGTGGGTCGCAAGTTGGCTCGTTTGCCGATTGACCCACGTTTGGCGCGAATGGTGTTGGAAGCGCCGCGTTATGGCTGTTTAAAAGAAGTGATGGTGATTGCCGCAGGGTTGTCGATTCAGGATCCGCGTGAACGTCCGAGCGACAAACAACAATCGTCGGATGACAAACATCGCCGTTTCTTCGATGAAGAGTCCGATTTCCTCACATTGGTGAATGTGTGGAATTACGTCAAAGAGCAGCAAAAAGCACTGAGCAGCAACCAATTCCGCCGCCAGTGTAAACAAGATTACCTCAACTACCTGCGCATTCGTGAGTGGCAAGATGTGTATTTCCAATTGCATCAGTCGATGCGAGAAATGGAATACAAGCTGAACGATGAACCGGGCAGTTACCAAGCCGTACATAGCGCGATTTTGGTTGGTCTGCTGTCGCATATCGGGGCGAAGGATCAGGAGAAAAACGACTATCACGGCGCTCGCAATGCGCGCTTTAACATCTTCCCTGCGTCTGGTTTGTTTAAGAAACAGCCGAAGTGGGTGATGGCCGCAGAACTGGTAGAAACCTCGAAGTTGTGGGCGCGCATGGTAGCGAAGATTCAACCGGAATGGATTGAACCGCTTGCCAAACACCTAATCAAACGCAGTTACAGTGAGCCGCATTGGTCGAAAAAACGTGCGGCGGTGATGGCGTACGAAAAAGTAATGCTGTACGGCGTGCCAATTGTGCCGAAGCGTTTGGTGAACTACGGCAACATTGATGCGACGCTCAGCCGCGAGATCTTCATTCGCAGCGCGCTGGTGGAAGGGGAATGGGAAACCAAACACGCATTCTTCAAACAAAACCGCGCACTGTTGCAAGAAGTGGAAGAGCTGGAACACAAATCTCGTCGCCGCGATATTCTGGTGGACGACGACGAGCTATTCCACTTCTACGATCAACGTGTCGGCACCGACGTAGTTTCAGGCCGTCATTTTGACAGCTGGTGGAAAGGGGCAAGCAAAGCCAATCCAGAACTGCTGAACTTTGAAAAAGAGATGCTGTTTAAGGGCGATGCCAGCCACATCACGGATTTAGATTACCCGAACTTTTGGTATCAAAATGGCATTAAGCTCAAGCTGAGTTATCAGTTTGAACCGGGGGATGATAGTGACGGTGTCACGGTTCATCTGCCGCTGCCGATTCTCAACCAGATTGAGCCGCAAGGTTTTGATTGGCAGATCCCCGGTCTGCGCCATGAGCTGGTGGTCAGCCTGATCAAATCGTTGCCCAAAACGCTGCGCAAAAACTTTGTTCCAGCGCCGAACTATGCCGATGCCTTCCTTGCTCGAGTGAAGCCAATGGAAGCGCCGCTGTTGGATGCACTGGAAAAAGAGCTGCGCCGCATGACAGGCGTGGAAGTGCTGCGTGATGATTGGAAATGGGAACAAGTACCAGATCATTTGAAAGTGACGTTCCGTGCGGTGGATCATCGCAACCGCAAGCTGAACGAAAACAAAGATCTGCACGCGCTGAAAGAGAGCCTGAAAGAGAAAGTTCAGGAAACGTTGTCAAAAGTGGCCGATGACGACATCGAACAGAAAGATTTGCACACATGGTCATTTGGCGAACTGCCGCGCGTTTACCAGCAAAAACGGGGTGGCTTTGAAGTTAAAGCGTTTCCGGCGTTGGTGGATAACAAAGACAGTGTGGAAATCAAACTGTTTGAGACTGAGCAAGAGCAAAACAATGCGATGCGTGAAGGTCAGCGCCGCTTAATTCTGCTCAATGTACCGTCGCCTATTAAGTACTTACACAGCAATTTGCCGAACAAGTCGAAACTAGGATTGTATTTCAACCCGTACGGCAAAGTGATGGATCTGATTGATGACTGCATTGCGTGTGGCATCGATAAGCTGATTGAGCAGCATGGCGGTATGGCGTGGGAACCGGAAGCGTTTGAAGCGCTAAAAGAGTTCGTGCGCGCAGAATTGGGAGATACTGTGGTGGATATTGCCAAGCAAGTGGAAACCATCCTCACGACCGCCTATAACATTAACAAACGCTTAAAAGGGAAAATCGACTTCACCATGGCGTTTGCGCTCTCCGACATCAAAGCGCAAATCGAAGGGCTTATCTTTAAAGGATTCGCCACGGAGTGTGGTTGGAAACGTCTGCCGGACATTCTGCGTTACATGAAGGCCATTGAACGCCGCATGGAAAAACTGCCGATTGACCCGAATAAAGACCGTTTACACATGTTGAAGATTGAATCGGTCGCGAAAGATTATCAAGAGCTGCTGAACAAGATTCCGAAAGGCATGGTTGTACCGGAGAATGTGAAAGAGATCCGCTGGATGCTGGAAGAGTTGCGCGTCAGCTTTTTCGCGCAGCAGTTGGGCACACCGTATCCGGTATCCGATAAGCGCGTGAAGAACGCGATTGATGCCTGTTAACCACTGACCCGGGTTTTTGACACCAACCCGGGTACAGGAATTGCATAGCTTATCAATATCACTATAATTTGGCGCAACATGGCAATGAATGGCCGCAGGGAGCATTGCCTCATAACGATGAGAAGGTTAAACATGAAAAAGACTTTACTGGCACTGGCTTTGATCGGTGTATCTTCAACAGCGCTGGCTGATTCTTGGATCTACGGTGGTGCCTCGATTGGTCAAGCGGACTACAAAGGTGACACCAGCACGTCTTACACAGTTCACGCAGGGACTGGCATTCTGCCATTCATCGGTGTGGAAGCGGGTTACACCGATTTTGGTGATTTCAGCGACAATGGTACAGACATCTCTGCATCCACCGTTTACTTTGCGTTGAAACCAAGCATCGATTTTGGCCCACTGCATGTGTATGCACGCGGCGGTCTGCATTCATGGAAAACAGAAGTGAATGGCAACAAAGATGACGACATCGATATCATGTACGGTATCGGCGCAGAATACTTCATCATGGGTCCATTCTCTGTGGGCGCAAGCTACCACAAATACGATCTGGATAAAGACAGCATCGACACGTTCAGCCTGAACGCAACGTTCCACTTCCTCTAAGTCGACGTTAAACCGCCATTGAAAAACCAGCCGAACGGCTGGTTTTTTGTTTTTTTACTCTTAAACACACGGTCTGTGACCGTGGGTTTTTACGCCTCATTTTGCAACTTTCTACTCACATCCTTCGAAATTTCGCGATTTTATCGGCCTGAATTGTTCGATCTAAGTCTCACTTCTCTCGCTAAAACGTATTTCCTCAATAGCGTTGGTGTCGTGCCATTTTGTAATAAACATCAATTAAAACAACCAAGTGCACTATGTGCACATTTGAGTCGTTTCTGATTGAGGAAAACTTAGCCCTTCATATACTCGCTAGTAACAAAATAAAAACATCTATAACAAGTTTAAAAATAAATATTCACATTAATTGTGTGGTTATTAAAAACTTTCCCTTGTGGCAACACCGAATACTTTGCACACAAGGGTGTCCCTACGTGAACGAACTTGGAGTAATGAAAGTGACTGTATCCATTACTAAAACGACGGACGCTCGTACGAACATAGACACTGATGTCATGATCGTGGGCGCTGGTCCGGTCGGTTTGATGATTGCTAACTATCTGGGTGGGCAAGGCGTCAACGTCACGGTTGTTGAAAAACTGCCGACCCTGATCGATTACCCCCGTGCGATTGGCCTTGACGATGAAAGCCTGCGCGCTTTCCAAGCGATTGATCTCGCCAATGAGGTCTTGCCGTATACCACACCCCTACATGCCATGCGTTTCCTGACTCCGAAAGGTCGCTGTTTTGCCGATATTCAGCCCATGACCGACGAGTTTGGTTGGCCGCGTCGTAACGCGTTTATCCAGCCGATGGCGGACAAAGCCCTGTATGACGGCCTCGACCGTTTTTCGAATGTGCAAGTGCTGTTCTCACGCGAAATGACGGAATTTGGTCAGGACTCAGAAAAAGTATGGGCAACCCTCACCAATGAGCAGGGCGAAACTGAGCAGATCACGGCACGTTACATGGTGGCGTGTGATGGCGGGAACAGTTTGGTTCGCCGCTCGCTCAACATCTCATTTGATGGCGAAACTGCGCCAAACCAATGGATCGTGATGGACCTGAAAAATGATCCATTGGGCACCCCAAACATCTACATGTGCTGCGATGCAGAACGTCCTTACGTGTCGGCTGCACTACCACAAGGCATTCGCCGTTTTGAATTTATGGTGATGCCGGGTGAAACCGAAGAAGAGCTGAGCAAACCAGAGAACATGGAGCGCCTGCTGCGCAAAGTGTTGCCTTCTACGGAGAACGTCGAGTTCATTCGCCAGCGCGTTTACACACACAACGCACGTCTGGCGGGCAAGTTCCGCGAACATCGCATCCTGCTTGCCGGTGATGCCGCGCACATCATGCCGGTTTGGCAAGGTCAAGGCTATAACTCGGGCATGCGTGATGCCAACAACTTGGCATGGAAACTGGCGTTGGTTGTGCAAGGCTTGGCGGATCCGCAACTGCTGGACACGTACCAACAAGAGCGTCGTGACCACGCAAAAGCGATGATTGATTTGTCAGTGACTGCTGGTCATGTGCTCGCGCCACCTAAAAAATGGCAAGCGACGCTGCGCGATGGCGTGTCTTGGCTGCTGAATTACTTGCCACCAATCAAACGTTATTTCCTTGAAATGCGTTTCAAACCGATGCCGAAATATGACCACGGTGTGGTGGTGGAAGCCACGCCTGCGCTGAAATCGTCGCCGGTTGGCAAATTGTTCATTCAACCGTCGGTGCGCGTGGGTGACGACATCGTCAAATTGGATGATGTGATTGGTCAACGTTTTGCCATCGTGAGTTGGGGCACAGACCCAATGCAAGGCCTCAGCGAGAGCGAAATCAAGCATTGGCAACATCTCGGCACGCAGTTTATTCAGGTGGTTCCTTCGGTGCAATTGAAAGGCGATCTGAAATGCCACCCGGATGTAGTGTGCATTGGTGACGAGACGGGCGCGCTGAAAGAGTGGTTTGGCCGTTATCCTGCATCGGTTGCGTTGCTTCGACCAGACCGTTTCGTCGCAGGCATTGCGATTCCGCAAACCTTGCAGAACTTGTGTCAGCAGGTCCGTCATAAGTTGTTCGCACTTACCGTCTTGGAGCCGGTGTCTTCGACCTCGTCTAGCAAAAAGGTAGCGTGATATGGCCTCAGTATATATGCATTGTCTGTCACATAGCCCCTTGGTGGGCTATGTCGACCCAGAACAGAGTGTCTTGGATGAAGTGAACGGCGTGATTCAACAAGCGCGCCAGCGAATCGAAGCGTTTGATCCGGAGTTGATCATTTTATTCTCTCCCGACCATTACAACGGCTTCTTCTACGACATCATGCCTTCATTTTGTATCGGCATGGCGGCGCATGCCATCGGTGATTTCGGAACGCTGGCCGGGCCACTCAATGTGCCAAAAGCGCTTGCCGAAGAGTGCGCCACCTATGTGCTTTCGAAAGGTGTAGACGCTGCGGTGTCTTACACCATGCAAGTAGACCACGGCTTTGCGCAGCCGCTGGAGTTTCTGATTGGCGACTTAGACAGCATTCCCGTCATTCCTGTGTTTGTGAATGGCGTTGCCAAGCCGCTGCCCAGTTTTCAACGGGCGCGTCTGCTGGGTGAAGCCATCGGCGAATTTGCCGCCAACCTCAACAAACGCGTGTTGATCCTCGCATCCGGCGGTTTGTCGCATCAGCCGCCAGTGCCTGAATTGGCGACGGCCAACGAGCACATGGCGGATCGCTTAAAAGGCAGTGGCCGTGAGCTGCCAGACAACGAACGTCATGCGCGTACTCAACGCGTGGTCGATGCCGCGGTGGATTTCGTTCAAGACCAAACCACGCTGCATCCACTCAATCCTGAATGGGATCAGTCTTTCATGACCGATCTAGCCAATGGCGACATTCAGAAACTCGATGCCATGAATAACCAAGATCTGTCTGACATTGCGGGCAAATCGACCCACGAAGTGAAAACTTGGGTGGCAGCTTTTGCCGCCATGTCAGCCTTTGGACCTTATCAAACAGAAGGGCGCTATTACCGGGAAATTCCCGAATGGATCGCCGGTTTCGGCTCGATCAGCGCAACCGCTGCCAAGCATTAAAACCATAAAGCTTTATAACAAGGAGTAACGGAATGTCTAATTACATCCATAGTGAGCAAGAGACGAGTCAATTCGTTCATATTCAAGAAGGCGAATTGGATCTGAACCTGCATTACAACGATTGTGGTGAAGGTGATGAAGTCGTTGTCATGCTGCACGGCTCTGGCCCGGGTGCGACGGGCTGGGCAAACTTTAACCGCAATATCGAGCCGCTGGTTGAGGCCGGCTATCGCGTGATTCTGCTTGATTGTCCTGGATGGGGTAAAAGTGACTCTATTGTTTCGACTGTTTCGCGCTCAGATCTCAACGCCACAGCGCTGAAAGGTGCGCTTGATGCGCTGGATATCGAACGCGTGCATCTGCTGGGTAACTCCATGGGCGGCCACACGTCGGTTGCATTCACGCTGCGTTACCCTGAGCGCGTGGGCAAACTGGTGCTGATGGGCGGCGGCACGGGCGGTGCAAGCCTGTTTACGCCAATGCCGGCTGAAGGCATCAAGCGTTTGAACCAACTCTACCGTCAACCCAACATCGACAACTTGAAAGCGATGATGGACATCTTCGTCTACGACACCAGCGATTTAACGGAAGAGTTGTTCCAAACACGCCTGAACAACATTCTTGCGCGCCAAGATCACCTCGATAACTTCGTGAAGAGTTTGGAAGCCAATCCAAAACAGTTCCCTGATTTCTCGCCGCGTTTGGGCGAAATCAAAGCTGACACCTTGATCGTCTGGGGACGCCAAGACCGCTTTGTGCCATTTGATACCAGCCTGCGTTTGATGGCCGGTATTCCTCAAGCTCAGCTGCATGTGTTTAACCAATGTGGTCACTGGGCGCAGTGGGAACATGCTGAAACGTTCAACCGTTTGGTTGTGGACTTCCTAAAGCACTGAGGAATTGAAGATGTCAGAAATCGTAGAACAATTGGCGGAGCAGCTTCGTCACGCGGAAGCCAGCGGCAAAGCCATCAAACCATTGCGTGAAATCATCGGTAACGATAACCCGCAAGAAGCCTACGCCATTCAGCGCCTCAATGTCGCTGTGGGGGTCGCCAATGGCCGCCGTATTGTTGGTCGTAAAATCGGCCTGACCAACCCGAAAGTGCAAGCGCAGCTGGGCGTGGATCAACCGGATTTCGGAACCCTGTTTGCCGACATGTGTTACGGCGATAACGAAGTGGTGCCGTTTGATGCCGTGATGCAGCCAAAAATTGAAGCGGAAATCGCGCTGATCCTCAACAAAGACCTTCCCAATACTGACACCACAATTGCAGACGTGATGGACGCCATCGGTTGGGTTGTGCCTTCATTAGAAATCGTTGGAAGCCGCATTGCTGATTGGAACATTCAGTTCGCCGATACCGTCGCCGACAACGCCTCCAGCGGCCTGTTTGTATTGGGTGGCCCCGCCTTACGTGCGGACGGCGTCGATTTTCGTGGCGCCAAGATGACGATGACGCGCAACAACGAAGTGGTCTCGTCTGGTGATGGCGCAGAATGCTTGGGGAACCCCCTCAATGCCGCAGTTTGGCTGGCTCGCATCATGAGTCAGTTTGGTGAACCTTTGCGCGCTGGCGACGTTGTGCTGACGGGCGCGCTTGGCCCCATGGCCGTGGTTCAACCGGGCGATGTATTTGAAGCCGAAATCTCAGGCGTGGGCCGCGTGGCTGTGTCCTTTGATTTAGGTAAGGAGAGCGAATAATGAACAAGCTGAATGTAGCGATCATTGGTTCCGGTAACATCGGGACGGATCTGATGATCAAAGTCCTTCGAAATAGCCAATACCTGAACATGAGCGTCATGGTCGGGATTGACCCAGAATCCGATGGCCTGGCACGCGCACGCCGTATGGGCGTAGCAACCACACACGAAGGTGTGGACGGTCTGATTGCGATGGCTGAATTTGAGCACATCGACATTGTATTTGATGCAACATCTGCGAACGCGCACATCAAAAATGATGCAGCGCTTCGCCATGTGAAGCCCGGCATCAAACTCATCGACCTGACGCCAGCCGCCATCGGCCCCTATTGTGTCCCTGTGGTGAACCTAGAGCAGAACCTCGCGCAGAACAACGTCAACATGGTGACGTGTGGTGGGCAGGCGACGATTCCGGTCGTTGCGGCGGTTTCGCAAGTGGCCACTGTCCATTATGCCGAGATCATTGCGTCGATCAGCAGTAAATCAGCAGGCCCAGGCACACGCGCCAACATTGATGAGTTTACCGAAACCACATCGCAAGCGATTGAAACGGTCGGTGGGGCGAAAAAAGGGAAAGCGATCATCATTCTTAACCCAGCAGAGCCACCGCTCATGATGCGCGATACCGTACATGTGCTGTGTGATTCAAACGATCAAGCCAAGGTGAGAGCCTCAATTGAAGAGATGGTGAGCGCGGTACAAAGCTACGTGCCGGGTTATCGCATGAAGCAAGACGTGCAGTTTGAAGTGATCGAGAAAGATGCGCCGCTCACGTTGCCAGGCTACGGCAAATTCAGCGGCCTGAAAGTGTCGGTATTTATTGAAGTTGAAGGCGCAGCTCATTACCTGCCAGCGTACGCGGGCAACCTCGATATTATGACTTGTGCTGCCATGGCGACGGCTGAGCGTATGGCTCAATCGCGACTCAATCAATAAGGAGCGTCACTCATGAATGGACAAAAACTTTATATCTCAGACGTGACATTGCGCGATGGTATGCACGCTGTGCGTCACCAATATTCGATTGAACAAGTCAAGCAGATCGCTCGCGCGCTGGATAACGCCAAAGTCGATTCCATCGAAGTTGCTCACGGTGATGGCCTGCAAGGGTCAAGCTTCAACTATGGGTTCGGTGCGCACACCGATTTAGCGTGGATCGCGGCGGTGGCCGAAGAGCTGAATCATGCCAAAGTGGCGACGCTTTTGTTGCCGGGGATCGGCAGCGTGCATGATTTGGAAAACGCGTATCAAGCGGGCGCACGCATCGTTCGTGTGGCCACGCATTGTACTGAAGCGGATGTGTCGAAACAGCACATTGAACACGCGCGTCATCTGGGCATGGATACCGTGGGCTTTTTGATGATGAGCCACATGACCACGCCACAAAATCTCGCGCTGGAAGCGAAGAAGATGGAGAGCTACGGCGCGACCTGTATCTACGTGGTGGATTCTGGCGGTGCCATGACCATGAACGATATTCGCGACCGTTTCCGCGCGCTGAAAGACGTGCTGAATCCTGAAACACAAACGGGGATTCACGCGCACCACAACCTGAGCTTGGGCGTGGCAAACAGCATCGTGGCGGTAGAAGAAGGGTGTAACCGCATTGACGCCAGCCTTTCCGGCATGGGCGCGGGTGCGGGTAACGCGCCGTTAGAAGTCTTCATCGCGGCGGCAGACAAACTGGGCTGGAACCACGGCACCGATTTGTATGCGCTGATGGATGCAGCCGACGAAATCGTTCGTCCACTGCAAGATCGCCCGGTTCGTGTGGACCGAGAAACATTGGCGCTGGGTTATGCCGGGGTTTACTCCAGCTTCCTTCGCCATGCAGAACGCGCAGCAGAACGCTACAACCTGAAAGCCGTGGATATCTTGGTGGAACTGGGTAAACGCGACATGGTTGGCGGTCAGGAAGACATGATCGTCGACGTGGCACTCGACCTGCTGCAGCGCCGATAAACTGGAACTCATTAAATAATAATAAAAAGACCGGCATTCTTTCGAGAAGCCGGTCATTCCGATATGGAGTGAGGAATATGTCTAATCCAATACGTGAAGCTGAACAGAAGCAAAAAAAGCGCGAGAGTCGCCGCGCCGTGATTTCCAGTTATCTGGGATCGACGGTCGAATATTATGACTTTCTTCTCTATGGCAGTGCGGCGAGCCTTGTGTTTCCTGCGCTGTTTTTTAGCGATCTGGACCCGGGGCTTGGGATCATCCTGTCGTTTCTGACCCTGGCGACCGGTTACATCGCCCGTCCCATCGGCGGTTTGTTGTTTGGTCACTTTGGTGACAAATATGGCCGTAAGCAGATTTTGTTCGTCACCTTGATGGTGATGGGCTTGGTGTCGATTCTGATCGGCATGTTGCCAACCTATGAAAGCATCGGCATTGCGGCGCCGATTGCCTTGCTGGTGCTGCGTGTGTTGCAGGGCTTGGCCGTTGGCGGTGAATGGGCGGGTGCCACCTTGATGGCGATGGAACATTCGAGCAAAAAATCGAAAGGACTTGGCGCCAGTATTGCGGTGTCCGGCGGACCTTCTGGCGCGGTATTGGCCACCTTGGTGCTGGGCGCATTCTCCCTCATGCCGGAAGAAGCGTTTATGGATTGGGGCTGGCGGGTGCCATTTTTGCTTTCGGCGCTGTTGGTGATCATCGGTTTGTACATGCGTCATCGCGTCACCGAATCTCCTGATTTCGAAGCGGCCAAAGCCAAGCAGGAGCAAGAAGAGGCGCATACAGGCGTGCCGCTGGTGGAACTGTTTCGTACCTCGTCCAAAGAGATTGGCTTGGGCACGTTGTCGGGGATCGCACCGCTGTTCATTCAATCGCTGTTGGCGACATTTGCACTGACGTACGCGGTGTCGATTGGCCACAGCCGCAGTGACGCCTTATTGATGCTGACTATCGCCAATACGTTGCACATTTTTACCATTCCATTGATGGCGGCCGTGTCAGATCGATATGGACGTCGCCCGGTGATGTTGACGGGCACGGTGGTGGGCATGATTCTGATTTGGCCAATGTTTAGCTTAATCAGTCACGGTAGCCCATGGATGATGTTGCTCGGCTTTATTATCGGAAACCCCATTATTCAGGCGGTGATGTATGGCCCGATGGGCGCGTTTATCAGTGAAAAGTTCACCACACGAACCCGATACACCGGTTTGTCATTGACCTACCAGCTTACCTCATTAATTGGCGCGGGCTTTACGCCCATTATCGCGCAAGCGTTGTTGAATCAGGCAGGAGGCGGCACCAACACCCAGTACATCGCTGCGCTGTTCTGTGTGCTGTGTGCTGTCACGGCATTTGGGGTCTATAAATCGAAAGAGACGGCTCTGGTGAAGGCGGAAGAAAAAGCCAACACGGCGCCGGTGATGGGTAAATAATTAGCCACATATCAAACGGTTGATGATGTACTTACAATGAAAGCCAGTCTTCGGACTGGCTTTTGTGTTATTTCCGCGCGAGGTCTCCCGAGTTACTTCAACAACGATTTTAATGCCACGCTGGTATCGGTGAGTTGCGCCGCATCGAGCGCTTTGCCACTGTCGATTAATTTGCGCAGCACACGCACTTCGCGGCCTTGGTTGAGGGTGATTGCCCCGCTTAGTTGATCGCCGTTCAAACTCAACCAGATCCGTTGATTTGCGTCGCCACGACAGAGCCAATGGTCACTGCGTGTGTTGCCGATAAATTGCAGGTTAAGATCGTATTGATCGGTCCAAAACCACGGCGCGCCATGCACCGGCGGCGCTTGATTGAGCATCGCTGCGGTGGCGATGTCCGCCTGCCGATTGGCGTTCTCCCAGGTTTCCAATCGAACCAAACTGCCATCTGGGTGGCGTTGCAAGCACACATCACCCGCCGCAAAAATATCCGGGTGCGATGTTCGGCACAATGCATCAATGATAATGCCATTGTGCGTGGCCAACCCGGCTGCTTGTGCCAGTTGATCGTTGGGTTCAATACCGATGCCATAAACGACGTGATCGCCGTGAATTTGCTCGCCCTGTTGGAGGGTGAGGGTCACGCCATCGTCGGCGCTCGCGCATTCAATTTGGCTATTGAAATGGAACGTGACGCCGCGTTGGCGATGGTAATCGAGCAAATACGATTGAATCGGGGGCGGCGTATTTCGCCCCATCAACACGGGCGCCGCTTCGATCACCGTGACTTCACAGCCGCATTGACGCGCGGTGGCGGCCACTTCCAGCCCGATCGTGCCTGCGCCAACCACGATCAAATGTTGCCCACTGCGCAGTTGCGTCCGCAACTGGTGCGCATCGCCTGCATGACGCAGCGTGGTGGCGCGAGCGCCTAAGGCATCCAACAGCGGTAGTTTTCGCGCTCGTGCGCCGGTGGCGATCAGCAGTTTATCAAACGCAATAACGCTACCATCGTGGCGTTCAAGTTGCCGCGTGTCGGGTTTCAATGCGACGATCTGGCTGTTGAATTGCACCTCGACGCGTTGCTCCTGCCACCATGATGGGGGCAAGATGGGTTGCAGCGCCGGATGCTCATCAAGCAGCATCGCTTTCGACAGCGGCGGGCGTTCGTAGGGGAAATCGGCTTCATCACACAGCAGGGTGATCTGCCCCGTAAATCCTTTTTGGCGCAGCAGGGCAGCTGCGGTCGCTCCCGCCTGACCGCCGCCTAAAATCACAAATCGGTTGTCCATCTCCACTCCTTATAAATCGAGGCCTGCCGCGACATGACGAATGCCGCGAATGCCTAATCCTGCGTCTGCATTGATCATCACGCCGGTCAGCGTGCGATTGTTACGGCGCGAGGCGAGCATGACGTAAGGGCCGGTAAACTCTTCGGTTTCGGGCATGTATTGCAACGGCAAAATCGCGGCGATTTTTTCTGGGCTGAGCGAGGCCGTAATGGTGCGATCATGCTGATTCAGCGATTGCGGGCCGCGCAAATCGGTCGCCATGCCACAGGGGCCAACGCCATTGACGCGAATTTTGGGTGCCAGCTCATACGCGAGTTGGCGAATCAAACCCACCGCCGCGTGTTTGCTGGCGGTGTACAACGGGCCGCCGCCGCCCGGATACCACGCGGCATTGGACAACGTAAAGATCATGCTGCCTTGGCTGGCCAGCAGTGCAGGGGTGGCGGCTTTGGCCCCCAGCAGGTAGCCGAGCACGTTGATTTTAAGCAGTTCGTCAAACCCTTGTTTGAGCTGTTCGGCTGGCGTATTGACCAGCGAAGCGTTGTGATCCCAAATGCCTGCATTGCCAATAAAGCAGTCCAACTTTCCAAAGCGCGCCAACGTGTCGGCAACCGCTCGTTCGTTATCCGCCACACTGGTGACATCCCCCTGAACGGCGAGCACGCGTTCGCCGTATCGGTGGTTCAGCGCATCTACTTTGGCCTGTGAGATGTCGAGTACCGCGACGTGCGCGCCTTCTTCCAGAAAGCGATGGACGAGTGCCAACCCCAACCCGGAGCCGCCGCCAGTGATCAGAATGACTTCTTGCTGAAGATCGCTCATGAGGCCTCCGGTAGATCAACGTAGACGGTGTCGCCTTCGACGCTGACCGGGTAGGTCGCGATGGCATCGGTGGCGGGTAAACACAACGCTTTGCCGGTTTTCAGGCAAAAACTGGCAGCATGCAGTGGGCATTCGACGGTTGCGTCCTCTTCGACATACCCTTCCGACATGGACGCATTGCCATGGCTGCAACGATCATTCATGGCAAAAAATTCGCCGCCAACATGAAACAGGGCAATGACTGGGTTGGCGTCAATCCGGAGTGCCTCACCTTCCGGCAAATCATCTACGAGGCAAGCTTTAATTCGATTCATCAGAACAACACACTCAGGTTATGGGACGTAATGGTCGCTTGGTCGAGCACGATTTCGCGTTTGAGTAAGCGCCAGCCCGTGGCGTTATCGGCTTGTTTGACGAGGTCAAAACGCGTGCCGACGTAGAAACTCTCGTCCCGTTCTTTCTGTGCGCGATACAGAATGTAGTTCACACGCACGGCAAACACGCCGACCTGTTCGGTCTCTTCCACCTGACAGTTTGTGATCAAATGGCGCGTGCGCGACGGGGGCTCTTCCGCCCAAGCCATGCCGGTTTCTAAGCGAGCGATGCGGCGCTCAAGCTGAGACTTGGTGTCGTTAAATATCCACGTGGTCGGCGGCTGTTTGCCTTTTCGACGGTCGCGGGTTTGCGCATTGACGGTGGTGCGCATGGTGTAAGCCAGCGTCTCGTCGAGAAGATCAAGCCAATCGCGGAATTTCCAATCATCGAGCAATGCCGCCTCGTGAGCGAGGAACTGACTGATCTCATGATGAAGTTGCAGGGAGACAAGTTTCATTTCAGGACCTCCTGTTGGTACGCAGCGGTTTTACGATGGATGTCGTCCCAAGAGTCGCTGGTGAGTAAATCCGCCCAACGTTGGTACATGCCGCGCGCAGCCGTTTCGGAGAAAATGTAATTGGTGGTGCCGGGGATTCCATCTTCGCGTCGCTTCTCCTGGCCCAAACCCATTTCCAAACACAGCTTGCTGTTGCGGGCACGATATCCTTTGAGCAGTTTTTGAATTTCACACCAGTTTTCGGAGTCGTCTTGTTCTAAGAATCCGGCCGGGCCAAACGCGCGCGTGGCGCTGTTTTCAAATGCGGCTTTGACTTCGTCGGACGCGGCTTTGTCGGTGATGCAAAATGCCCACACTTCCACTTGATCGGGGCCTTTGGGGTGCCAAACACGCAGGGTTGCCGTGCCGTTTAACCACGACAAGGTAGGGAAGATATTGTTGTGTCCAGCAAGGCGCAGCGCGCGCACTTCGCCCAAGCGTTCATGGGCTTCTTCGTAAGTGTCACGATAGTAACGCGCGACTTCGCCATCGACCCATACGTTGGCATCCGGTTTTTCGGTGAAGAAGAACCCGCTGCCGTGGCCTTCTTGGCCAAACTGCAAGGCATCTTTGGCGGTTTCCCACACGGGGCGAGCGGTTTGATCTGCGCCGAGTTTTTTGTCGTCGTCCCCGTCTTTGGCGCCCAGCACTTGAACCGCAGAGGCATGAGAGAAGAGGGCGTGGTATTGGTCGCTCGCAAACTGCTCTGCCGGGAATTTCCAGTTACAATTGATGACCCATTTTTGAACGCCACCGACGATTTCGGTGCCGCCTTCACGGCGGTCAAGCACGCCATCAAGGTACCATGCAATGTCGCCCAAATAATCGGTTAGCGTGGGCGCACTGGTGTCCCAGTTGCCAAAAATCAATCCTTTGTAGCTTTCAACGCACGGCACTTCATTCAGGCCCCATTGCGATTTGCACAGGCCTTGTGGGTAAGCGCGCGGTTCTAATGGCACATCAATCAAGTTTCCGTCAATGCCGTAGGACCAACCGTGATATGGGCAGGTGAACGCACGTGTATTACCGCAGTCGCCGTTGCTCACGCGCATGGCGCGGTGACGACATTGGTTGAGGAATGCTTTGATTGAACCGTCTTTCTGGCGCACCACCACCACGGCGTCTTCGCCCATGTAAGTGTTGAAGAAATCGCCGGGTTTGGGGATTTGGCTTTCGTGGGCCAAAAAGAGCCAGCATCGACCAAAAATTCTTTCTAATTCAAGTTGATAGATTTCATTGTCGGTGTAAATGTTGGGCGTGACACGACCGTTTTTGCTGTCGATTAGGCTGTAAATATCCAGTTTTGTGTGTGTGGTCATATTATTAAAATCCTCGGGTAACAGAGTTATTGACCTTCGATGTCTCGTTCATAATCATGTTGCGAATTGGTGTGCGAAATGTGAAATATTTACTTTCTATCAGCTAAGTGGTTTTTCAAATAACAGGAAATTTGTCATGGAATTAAGGCACTTACGGTACTTTGTTGCGGTAGCCCAAGAGTTAAACTTTACGCGTGCCGCAGAAAAGCTCCATACATCACAGCCGTCGCTGAGCAGCCAGATCAAGGATTTGGAGCAGTGCGTCGGCGTGCCGTTGCTCAACCGTAACCGCCGAAAAGTGACCATGACGCCCGCTGGAGAGCTGTTTCTTGATGAAGCGATTGCCATCCTCGACATGGCCGAAAGAGCGAAGATCAAAGCAAGACAGGCCATGATCGCCAACAATTCGCTGACGATTGGGTTTGTGCCATCAGCGGAAGTGAACGTGTTACCGAGCGTGTTACCGTTGCTGCGGATCAAGCAGCCCAATACTCAAATTGAGCTCAGCAGTGTGATTACGACCGAGCAGGAAGCGAAGATTCTGGATGGTCAATTGGATGTGGGATTTATGCGTTACCCCGTCACGAGTTCCAACATTGATCATGTGATTTTGTTTCATGAACCGTTGGTGGCGATTTTGCCTGCGCAGCACCCGCTGGCCAAAGAACGAGTGATTGCGCCTCAGATGCTCAACGGTCAAGATTTTGTGTCAACCGACCCCCAATACTCCGGGTCGCTATCGGCGATTGTCGAGGACTATTTGACGGTGGCTGCGTGTCAACCCAACATCGTTCAGGCGGCGAGTAATATTTTGGTGACGATGAATTTGGTCGGCATGGGGTTGGGCATCTCCATTATTCCCAGTTACATGGAGAAGTTTAACTCGGGTAATGTGGTATTTCGTCCGTTAGCGGGAGAGGCGCCGACGTTTGACCTCATCATGGCGTGGAGCCGAGAGAACGAAAACCCGGCGCTGCACGATTTGATTGACATCATCAGCGCCAAAACAGAGGAAGCGTGATTGTGCTGATGTGTTGGTAGACAAAGCTTCAGTGAATATGCGGGTGACCAAAGCGAATGGTGTTTTCCGCCACGCCCGATTCGATCTGTTTGGCGACACTTTGTAAAGCTGGCAAATAGCGTTCTGCGGCTTGTTCAATGGTCATCGCTTTGGCGATGTACACCAGATTGAGGCAGCCGATGATGCGGTCTTCATCGTTGATTGGCACTGCAATGGCGGCAATTTTGTTCTCTTGCTGCCAGCTCTGATTATTCTCGCCGTACCCTTTGTCGCGAATCGTTTGTAAAAGCTTGGCCAGTTTTTCGGGTTCGCGCGCCAGTTGATAGGCTGCGTCGTCCCGCTGGGCGAGCAGCGCGATAATGTTGTCGCGTTCATTTTCTGGGCAGAAGGCGAGATAGGTGAGGCCGCACGCGGTCAGCAAAATGGGGAGTCGGCGTCCGACCATGGCGCGGTGAAACGACAATCGGCTGAACCGGTGGGTGGTTTCACGAACCACCATGGCATCAACGTCCAAGGTGGTGATGTCGGTTGGCCACACCACGTTTTCCAACAGGCCGCCAAGCAAAGGCGCAGCCAGCGCGGAGATCCACTGTTCGTCGCGAAATCCTTCACTCAATTCACGCACTTTCATAGTGAGACGGAAGCTGTCATCAGACAGGCTGTATCGTACGTAGCCTTCGCCTTTCAGCGTTTCTAATAATCGTTTGACCGTGGTACGGTGAATGCCAGTTAATTCAGACAGTTGGCGCACCGTTGCGCCGCCGTCTAGGCGATTGAGCACGTTGAGCAAATAAAGGCCACGCGTGAGACCGCGCACGGTTTTGTAGTCGGCTGATGGTTGTGTCATGGGATACCAGAGATTGTTCTTATCATGCGTGACCAGCATAAAGGAAGTGGGCGAGTAATTCTTTGGGATGGCTTACGTTAATCGATCTTGCATGCTGCGAAAGGATGCGGGTGATACGGCGTATGCGGCACTTGACTATATTCAGCGCGGCAATTGTCTCTGCGCCGACTAATAAGATAGTATTTTGCGAGAAAACGCGCATAATCCACCTATTCAACACTCAAAGAAGAAATGACCTATGGCTGATTTTCAATATTACTTTCATCAACTGCCTTGTTTTAACTGCAAAAAGACCACAGTCAGCACCGACTTGGGTTGGTTAACTGCTGCGATGAAAGATGAGGTTCTCGAACAAGTGGCTGCGATTGTCGCGCAAGATAACCTTGAGCCAGATATCGCGGTGAACGTGACGTGTTCGAAAGAAGAAGCACGCGATTACTTGCTGCTGAACTTCTACGGTTACGCTGAAGAAGAATTGGCAGGCCAAGTAGAAGCGGATGATGCACAAGAAGTGGCAGACGAAATCGCTGAACTGACCGCAGAAGGCAACGACACGGTGGTATTTGAACACGAAATCGCACTGCAAAGCTGCACGGGTTGCGATGTCGACGAAGACTAATCCGCAGTCAGCACTCTGAGTTGCAGTGGCGCTGTTGTGAATGACCGCCGTTCAATTAAAGGCGTGAGTAGAACGAATCTACCCACGCCTTTTCTTTTTTGTATGGGGGAGCCGAAGAGTCAGGTGGGTCGATATATATCGCGTATTCAATGCCGCCCAAATACACGAAAATGAGCCATTCATGGTCAGTGGAATTTATATTTTTCCATTTTTTCAGTGGTCAACATGAAGCCACAAAATAAACGTTAGCTTCGCTGCGCTTTTTCTTTTTGCTGATCTTTAATGATATTTAACAGCGACGGTAATAGATCGCGGGTTTGGTGAGATTCAGCCTTCCAAATTGCCGATTTCATGAATGCTTTCGGGCAGTGGAATAATAAGGTCTCGACGGCCACTTTAATGACTAATTTCGGGATGGTTTTGCCATCTAAACAATGTTCGCGAATGGCCTCATCCACATGAATGGAAGCCGTACCTTTGATTCGAACCACATCTTCGATGCCGGGCACCACAAATAGTAAGCCAACTTCCGGATGGGTTAGCAAGTTGGTGAGGGTGTCTAACCGGTTGTTACCGGGGCTGTCCGGAAATCCAAGTGTTTGATCATCCAATACTTTCACGAATCCCGCTTCGCCACCTCGCGGTGATACATCCAACAAACCATCGGCACTTTTTGTCGCCAGAAAAAACAGCGTGCTGTTTTCAATAAAGGTTTGCGTGTGTTGATCGATATGGTGCAGATCCTTGGCCACAGCCAGAGGCGCCGGTAGGTGATATAACGCTCTTAATTGTTCCAGTGTCGTGATTTGACTCATCGCATGCTTTCTCTTTTGTTATCGGTCGTGAACTATTTGTAAATGATAGTTACTTCTATCAGTTAATGGTTTCTATTATCATAATCGAAGTCATCATACCGAGCGAAAAGCCTTTTCTGCAATCAATTCCTGAATTCATTAAATAGAAGTCAAACCGATGTTTATGATTAAAGCGATCGTCACCACCCTGACATTTGCACTGACCAGCAGCGTTTGTTGGGCAGATGAAACAACGCACTATCCATTACGTATTTCCCATGCCTTTGGGACCACCATCATTTCCCATAAGCCGACACGCGTCGCGACAGTGGCGTGGGCCAACCACGAAGTGCCGCTCGCGTTGGGCATTGTGCCGGTCGGGTTTGCGGCCGCTCAATTTGGCGATGACGATGGTGATGGCGTTTTACCTTGGGTGAAAGCAAAGTTAGATGCACTGCACGCGCCTGTTCCGACGTTGTTCGATGAAGGTGACGGCATTGATTTTGAAGCGGTTGCCGCTACACGTCCGGATGTGATTCTTGCCGCCTATTCTGGGTTAAGTCGCGCTGACTATGACACGCTGAGCATGATTGCCCCTGTGGTGGCGTACCCCAATGCGCCTTGGGCAACCGATTGGCGCAGCATGATTCGTATCAACAGTTTGGGGCTTGGCATGGCGAGTGAAGGTGAGGCGTTGATCCAAACGATTGAAGCGGATATTGCGCAGCGGGTTGCCCATTATCCAGAGCTGCACAACAAAACCGCGATGTTTATTACGCATGTTGACCCAACGGATCTGAGCGTGCTGCGTTTTTATACCGCCAACGACACACGGGTGAAATTTTTCACTGATTTAGGATTGGTTTCGCCCCGTAGTGTTGAAGAGTTGAGCCGCTCTGGGCAGTTTTCCGGTGAAGCCAGCATCGAAAAGGTCGACGCGTTTGACGATGTGAACCTGTTTGTGACTTACGGCGGTCAAGCGCTGTTGGCCCCGCTGTCTGCCAATCCGCTGATGGCGAAAATGAAAGCGGTCGAGCAGGGCGCAATGGTCATGCTCGGCAGCGGTCCGATGGCGACGGCTGCAAACCCAACACCGCTTTCCATTTCTTGGGTGTTGGATGACTATCTGGAAGCGCTTGCTGCGGCCGCACGGAAGGTTCAATGATGCGAACGGCTTCAAAACCGGCGGTTCACGCCGACTCACGGTTTAATCGCGTGTTTGCTTTTATCACGTTGTTGATGGTGGTGTGTGGGTTGTGTTTATTGTCTGTCGCTTTTGGTACGCGTGATGTGTCGTGGGCTGACGTGACTGGCGCACTGCAAGGGCACACGCGTACGGTGGGGGAAGCAGCGGTCGCGATGCGCATTCCTCGCACGGTGTTGGCCGCTATTGTTGGTGCATCTTTAGGATTGGCGGGCGCGGTAATGCAAGGCATTACGCGGAATCCACTGGCGGATCCGGGCATCTTTGGCGTCAATATTGGCGCGGCATTTTTTGTGGTGATCGGTTTAGCGTGGTTTGGTATCGACGAGCTGGAGAGTTACGTCTGGATGGCGATCCTCGGCTCTGCGGTGACGGCGCTGTTTGTCTATACCATTGGTGCCATGGGGCGCGGCGGTGCGACCCCGTTGAAATTAACGTTGGCCGGTGCCGCGACTTCGGCAGCGCTTTCCTGTTTTACGCTTGCAGTTGTGTTACCGCGTAACGATATTGCTGGTGGTGTACGGTCGTGGCAGGTCGGTGGCGTGGGCGGTGCTACGTTCGAAGCGATGCATTATGTGCTGCCATTTATCCTCGTAGGACTGTTGATTACCATCGTGACGGCGCGAAAACTCAATACGTTAGCGCTGGGAGACGAGCTTGCCGCAGGCTTGGGCGAAAACGTCGTGTTAGCCAGAGGCCTGTCTGGACTCGGCGCAATATTGCTGTGCGGCGCATCAACGGCAATATGTGGTCCTATCGGTTTTGTTGGCTTAGTTGTCCCACATTTTTGCCGATTATTGGTGGGCGTTGATCACCGTTGGCTACTGCCATTCTCCGCTCTGGGCGGTGCTAGCTTGTTGGTGCTGTCGGATGTGTTAGGGCGATTGATCTCACGGCCAAGTGAATTGGCCGTTGGTGTGGTGACCGCGTTTATTGGCGCGCCATTTTTTATCTGGGTCGTTCGTCGTCAGCGCGTGAGGGAACTGTGATGGAATCATCGAACAATATCAATATCCTCGCGCAGGTGAAAGCGGCTCGTATGCTGCGCTCCCGGCGCTGGATGTGGATTGTGGGCGCGTTGGTGATCTTGAGCATCGGTTTGTGGTGGCTGACGTTGCTACTCGGTCAATCGTATACGCCGCCATCGGTAGTGTGGCAGGTTTTATTGGGGCAGCACGTGCCCGGTGCCAGCTTTACCGTCGGGTATCTTCGTTTGCCTCGTGCGCTGGTCGCTCTGTTGGTGGGGATGAGCTTTGGCATGGCTGGTGTGGCGTTTCAGACCATGCTGCGCAATCCGCTGGCAAGCCCAGACATTGTGGGCGTCTCCTCGGGTTCAAGTGCCGCGGCGGTATTGGCTATCGTCGTGCTCAATATGGATGGCATGTCGGTCGCGCTGTTTTCGATTGTCGCGGGGCTGGCGGTCGCGCTGCTGGTGTATGGGCTTTCCTATCACAATGGCGTTGCCGGAACTCGGTTGATTCTGATTGGAATCGGGGTGTCGGCGATGATTGAAAGTTTTATCAGTTATCTTTTGTCTCAGGCCAGTGCGTGGAATTTACAAGAAGCGATGCGCTGGCTTGCGGGCAGCATCAATGCTGTACAGATGCATCAAACGGTGCCGTTAACGTTGTCCTTGTTGGTTTTTGGTGGGGTGTTGCTTGTTCGCAGCAAAGACATTGAAGCGCTGCGCATGGGCGAAGACACCGCCGCAGCGCTGGGGATCAAAATTGCCCAAACGCGCTTGGTGGTGATGGTGTGTGCGGTGGGTTTAATTGCGGTCGCCACGGCGGTGACTGGGCCGATCGCGTTTGTCGCTTTTCTGTCAGGGCCAATCGCTGCACGTCTCATAAAAACCAATGGCTCGCTGTTGCTCCCTTCTGCTTTCGTGGGGGCGTGTTTGGTTCTCTCAGGTGATTACATCGGCCAGTTTTTATTGCCAAACCGGTATCCGGTTGGTGTCGTCACCGGGGCGTTAGGCGCGCCTTATTTAATCTATCTTATCGTACGTGTGAATCGCAAAGGAGGCGGGTTGTGACAATAGCTCACAAGCTGGTGATTGAGCAGTTGTCTGCTGGATATGGCGAAAAAACTATCTTAAATGATGTCAATTTGGACATCATGCCGGGAAAAATTACGTCCATTGTTGGGGCGAATGCGTGTGGCAAATCGACGCTGCTACGTACGTTGGCGCGCCTGTTGTCGCCCACGCAAGGGCATGTCCTGCTCGATGGAAAGTCAGTGCATCACAGTCCGACGCGGACACTGGCAAAAACGCTGGGTTTGTTGCCTCAGACACCCATTGCGCCGGAAGGTATTACCGTGGGGGATCTTGTCAGCCGAGGCCGACACCCGCACCATCATTTTATGTCTCGCTGGAGTGAAAAAGACGATCAAGCGGTGGCCGATGCGTTAGCCATGACCAAAACCGAAGCGCTGATTGACCGTGATGTTGACCAGCTTTCTGGCGGGCAGCGACAGCGTGTGTGGATTGCCATGGCGCTTGCGCAACAAACCGATATTTTGCTGCTGGATGAACCGACGACCTATCTGGATGTGACCCATCAAATTGAGGTGTTGGATCTATTGGTTGATTTGAATCTTCAACGAGGCATTACCGTGGTGATGGTGTTGCATGATCTCAATTTGGCGGCGCGTTATTCCGATGACTTATTGGCCATGAAACAGGGGCAAGTTCATCGTCACGGCGCACCGCACAATGTGCTCACCGAAGCGATGATACACACGGTGTTTGGCTTGAACAATCGCGTGATCATTGACCCTATTTCTCAGATTCCCATGATGATTCCGATCGGGCGACACAAGCTTCACTCCCAAACCTAGATCGCCTTCCATGCTCGCTTATTTGTCTGACCAGCCCTTCGCATTCGCGAAGGCGCTGTTCATTCGCTATTTAATACGGCTAAAAATGACTTCAGTGACGGATTGTCGGAGGTTTTCTTGTACACAAAATTGAGCGGCGTCGTTTGTGGGATGCAATCCAACGGTGTGTACTTGATCCGCTTCGATGAGCGGCTGAAATGTCGTTCATTGACGATTGCCACGCCATTACCTGAAGCCACCAGTCCTAACATGGTGCTTTCGCCATGCGCCCACTGGGTCACTGCCGGCTTCCAACCCAGTTCTTGAAATAACGCTTCTTGCCAATCGTGATAAAACGGATCGGCGCTTCTTGGCAAGCGAACAGTAGGGAGCCCGTTGAGTGATGCAATCGATATGGCAGGGGAGATGTCCGTTGTCCAACTGGTTGGATAGGCAAGCACCAATCGGTCTTGTGATACCGGTTGAACGATGTATTCCGAAGATAAGTCAGAGAAATGATAGAGAAATGCACCATCAATTTGGTCCAGTTCCAAACGTTTGAGTAGTACCATGGGCGTGTCCGAATACACTTCCAATTCGACTTCAGCATTGTCATGGCGAAAGTGATTCACACACTGAGTGATTTCGCCTTCCCACAACACGAAATCAGGCGCGCCTAATGCAAGCGAACCATATTCGTTGTGCGCAAACTGGCGTATTCTCTCGTTGGCATCGTCAATTTGACGCATGACGGCGCCTAATTCTTTTTGGTAGACCTTGCCGGCACGATTTAAACGTAATCCTTTCGGCAGACGATCAAACAACTGCACGCCCAGTTCAGATTCCAATTCTTTAATTTTTCTCGATATGGCTGGTTGAGTGACGTGAACCTTTTGCGCGGCTGAACGAATATTCTGTGTTTCAGCGACCGCCAAAAAGTATTTCAGATGACGTAATTCCACTCGCTTTATTTCTCTCTAGGCATCAATCGATAACGATATATTAATTTATTTAATTGCAAATAGTAAGTATTGTCATTTGCATTAATAAAAAGAAAGTTGTCGAGTAGGATTAAATCAATGGACAATCGTAGTGGTACTTTTTCGCCCAAATCAGGCCAATATTCTAAATACTTGATGTTGTGTTATGCGCCAGCTTTGGCGTGCTCTGGAATGGTTTACGCGCAAACTCAATCAAGTGATACCGACACTGACGCCTATCGTGTCAATACCATCACTGTATATGGGCAGTCGCTCTCTGATGATAGTGAAACCACGGTATCGAAAGAGCTATGGGTGGGGGGCAAGGTGGCGACCAGCGTGTTGGATACGCCCGCCATGGTGTCTGTGATCACAGACAAAGAGATCAACCAGCGCCAAGCGACCACAACGGAAGAGGTGTTGCAATACTCTCCGGGATTAATTACCGATTACTATGGATCGGACGACAGAAACGATTATTTCAAAATTCGCGGCTTTCAAGCCACCACGTATCGAGACGGATTAACGTTAGGATCCATGCGCGGTGTGCGTGAAGATCCTTACGCGTATGAGCGTGTGGAAGTGATTCGCGGTGCCAACTCAACACTGTTTGGCCCAGCGGATCCGGGCGGTTCGGTTAACTTCGTGAGCAAACGTCCTAAATTTGAGCGCTTTGGCAACAGTTATGTCTCTTACGGTTCGTATGACAACAAAGAAATTGGCGTTGATTTCGGCGACACGCTCAATGATGACCAAACGTTAGCATATCGCGTGACCACGAAATTGAAAGACGGCGACCTAGAGTATGATCATTCCAAAGATAATTCGCAGTTTGTGATGGGCGGCATCACGTGGCAGCCTTCTATTGATACCACTGCCACATTGATGTTGGATTACCTAGGGCGCGATTCCACACCCAACAGCGGTGGTTACCCGCTCGATAAAGAGTACGATCGCAGCCGATTTTTTGGCGAACCGGATTACAACAAACATGATGTGGAACGCACCAATGTCACCGCACAAATTGCTCATTACTTCGCGAATGGTCTGAAACTCAGCGGGAACTTGCGTTATAGCCACTTAAAAGACAATTTTGGCTACGTGTATTTGTATGACTTTGAAGGGCGCTCGGGGAGTGATCTCTCGCGTTATTACTTTGGCACCGACACCACTTCAAAAGAGTTGATTGGGAACACCATTTTGCAGTACGACGTGAGTTTTGCGCGCGTCGATAGCAGCACATTGGTCGGATTGGAATATCGTGACGCATCGAGTCAAGACTCATCGGTGTACGGTTTAGCGAGCAGCATTAATATTGAGAACCCAGTTTACAGCGGGGCTCCAACCATTAGTGCACCATACAGTCAGAACGATCAAGACTACACGACAAAATCCATTTTTGTGCAGCAAAACCTCTCGCTGGATGACCGTTATATTCTAACCGTGGGCGCTCGTCATGATTATCTCGATTTATCGAATCGCGACATCAATGATGTGGAAACGAGCGATGATTTCTCTGAAACATCCCTGCGTGCCGCGCTGACGTATAAGGTGTCTCAAGAGTGGTCGACGTATATCAGCCAAGTGGAATCAGTAGCGCCACCGTCAATCGGCGTGAAACCGGAACGCGGTGAACAAATTGAGTTGGGGGTGAAGTACGCGCCGACGGCAATCAATGCGCTGATTTCAGCGGCGGTGTATGACCTTAAGAAGAAAGATGTCACCATGGCCATTGTGCAAGATAACGGCACGATTGAACGTGAGACGGTCGGTGAAACGCGCGTTAAAGGTTTTGACCTTGAAGTGAAAGCGGAAGTGGCAGACAACTTTAACGTCACTGGCGGCTACTCATACATGAAATCGGACGTGGTGCGGGGCAGCACGCGAACCGGGGATTCGTTGGAAGGTAACGAGTTTGCCAGTGCGCCGAATCATACCGCATCGCTTTGGGGATATTACACGTTGCCAGTGAACTCGATGGATGTTGGTTTAGGCGCGCGTTATGTCGGCAGCTACTATTTCGATGCGGCGAACACCAGCAAAAGCGAAGCCGCCACGCTCTTGGATGCTGCATTTACCTACCGAATCAACAAAGCTGCGAGTTTCTCGCTCAACGTACATAACTTGACGGATAAACAGTATGTCGTTGGCTCTGGGACGGCGAATTACTACAACCCGGGGCGTTCATTGAATGCCGCATTGCAGTATTCGTGGTAATCCTCGTTGACAAAAAGAGCCGCATTCGCGGCTCTTTCTTTTCGGTTGTGATGATGTCACGTTTATTTCAAATAACGATCTTCTAGATGCGCTTTGAAATGCTTGGCGTTGAGTGTTTCACCCGTCGCGTGTTTCACGAGTTCATCTGTTGTGAATAGGCTACCTTTGCTCCAAATATTACTGTGTAGCCAAGCAAAAATCGGAGATAAGTCGCCGCTGCGAATCACCGCATCCACATCAACACTCTGTTTCATGGTGGCCATAAATTGCGCCGCGTACATCGCACCCAAGGTGTAGCTTGGGAAATAGCCGAAACTACCGTCGGTCCAATGAATGTCCTGCATACATCCATTCTGATAGTTACCTTTGGTGCTCAGGCCTAAAGACGCGCTCATTTTCTCGTCCCATAGCTCAGGGACGTCTGTATGTTTGATCGCGCCGTTCATCAGATCACGCTCAATTTCATAACGCAGAATAACGTGTGCAGGGTAGGTGAGCTCATCGGCATCCACACGAATAAAGTCTTTCTTCACTCGTGTATACAGCTTTTGAATGTTGTCGATTTGAAACACTTTGTCATTGTGAGCGCCAAAGTGATCCGCAGACAAACGCGCCAAATGATCGATAAATGCAGGGCTACGACCCAACTGCATTTCAAAGAACAGGGATTGTGATTCATGAATGCCCATCGAACGCGCTTCACCTGCTGGGGTTCCCGTCAGATGCTTTGGCAATCCTTGCTCGTAGCGTGCGTGACCTGTTTCATGCACGATCCCCATCAGCGATTGCACGAATTCATTATCGTTGTAACGCGTTGTGATTCGCACATCGCTAGGCACGCCGCCGCAGAATGGATGGACACTTTCATCCAAACGACCATGATCGAAATCGAACTGAAGCAGTTTCATGACGTCAAGGCCGAGCGCTTTTTGATTATGTGTTGGGTAGTAGCCTTTCGGCTCTAACACCGATTCAGAACGCTGCTTCTCAATCGCTTGATCGATCATCTCTGGGAGCCAACTTTTTACATCGCTGAACACGCGGTTCAAAGATTCTGTCGTCGTGCCGGGTTCATAGAGTTCCAGCATCGCATCGTAAGGCGTGGCGCCCGTCGCTTCAGCACGGATTTGTGCTTCTTCTTGAGATAACTTCACCACTTCAGCCCAGTTCTTTTCAAACCCGGCCCAGTCGTTTGCTTTGCGCTGAGAGCGCCAGGCATGTTCACACTTTGAGCCAGCCAGTGATTTGGCTTCCACCAAAGATTCAGGCAATACGTTGGCTTGTTGCCAATGGCGTTTCATCTCGCGCAGGACAGCGGTTTGTTCGCTATTGAGACTTTCCGCTTCTGCTTCGGCAAACCAATCACCAAGTTGCGGCTGCGTCATCAAACCATGAATATGAACAGAGAGTTCAGCCATTGCTTCTGAACGCGCTTGAGCGCCACCCGTCGGCATCACCGCCGCTTGATCCCAACCGCAGATGGCAGACAAATGATTGAAGTGAGAAACCTTTTTAGAGTGTTTAACTAATTTATCGAATGCACTCATGAGAATAGCCTTCCTTGACGAAAAATGAGAGAGAAGTGTACCAACGTGCTACAAATTAACAAGTGACCTGAATCGGTGTTTTGGTGACCTGACCCAGCGACGTGAACCTTGCCCGACAAGCAAGATCTTGCTTGAACAAAGGCAGTTTGTTGCTCTAATGGCAATAATTTAAATATAACTGGTTGATTTTAATGGAATGCCAAAGTGGCATCGACTTTGCTCCCTTACTCACTGAATTCGCGCTGAGCGCACTTACATCACGAACGTTTTATCGAATGGCAAAGGTTGTCTTAACCCGTTGCCTGATAAACAACCAGTTAGAAAGGAATGAGCAATGCCAACTCCATGTTATATCTCTATCGAAGGTCAAACTCAGGGTCTTATCACTGCAGGCGCTTGTACTGCGGATTCTATCGGCGATTCATTCGTTGAAGGTCATGAAGACGAAATGCTGGTTCAGCAGTTCGACCATATCGTTACCGTACCAACTGACCCACAATCAGGCCAGCCTTCAGGTCAACGTGTGCACAAACCATTCAAATTCACCGTGTCTCTGAACAAAGCCGTTCCTTTGCTGTACAACGCACTGGCTTCAGGCGAGAAGATGACGACTGTTGAACTGAAATGGTACCGCACGTCTATCGAAGGCAAACAAGAAAACTTCTTCACCACCAAGCTGGAAAACGCGTCTATCGTGGATATTCAATGTGAAATGCCACACTGCCAAGACCCAGCAAAATCTGATTTCACTCAGAACCTGACTGTTTCAATGTCTTACCGCAAAATCACGTGGGATCACGTGAATGCGGGTACTTCAGGCTCAGACGATTGGCGTAAACCAGTCGAAGCGTAATTTACGCGCGAGCTGCGTTGCCCGTCTTCAGGCGGGCAACCTTGTGAACCTTAAGCACAAAGCATCCAACCCGCACCCTAGCATCCGCTCGGTTTCGGGTGTTTTGCGCTTAAGGTTTCACCATTTTTACTGAGTATGAAGGAATGGCAGGATGGCGACGTTAAAGTATCAGTTTCATGTGGAAGGTCTGGAGGACGACACGCTGGTGGTGCGTGGGTTCGACGGGCAGGAAACCCTATCCAGCGAACGCATGAATGGGCAGTTCTTAAATGAACAACTGTGCCACGGGTTTCGTTATGAACTGGAATTGGCCAGTCGGCTTGCCAATTTAACGCCGGAGATGGTGGTAGATAAAGTCGCGGAGCTGACGCTCTATCGCGACGATATGCTGGTTCAACGTGTAAACGGCATTGTGCGCTGCTTTACACAGGGCGATACCGGCCACCACCACACCTTCTATTCACTCACGTTAGTCCCTGCTTTAGAGCGTTTGTCTCTGCGCCACAACAGTCGCATCTTCCAACTCAACACCGTGCCGGAAATCCTCTCCATCCTGCTGCAGGAAATGGGCATCAACGACTATGCCTTTGCGTTGACTCGCGACTGCGCGCAACGTGAATTCTGCGTTCAGTACCGTGAAACCGACTTAGATTTTCTCCATCGCTTAGCGGCCGAAGAAGGGCTGGTGTACAGCTTCATTCATGAAGAAGGCAAGCACACGCTGATATTCAGCGACGCCTCCGACAGCCTGCCGAAACTCGGTGAGCCAATCCCGTACAACACGCTGGCGGGCGGCATGATTGAATCGCCGTACATCTCGGCGCTGAGCGTGCACACCCAATCGGAGGTGAGCCAGACGGCGCTGCAGGATTACAGTTTCAAAAAGCCGACATACTCCTTTGCCCAGCAAGCGGTCGGGATCGAAATGGACTACCAGCAGCCAGACTACGAACATTTCGATGCGCCGGGGCGCTATAAAGACGATGTCAGCGGTAAAGCGTTTAGCCAGATCCGCCTTGATTATTTGCGCCGCAACGCGCACACCGCAACCGGCAAAAGCAACCAACCGATGCTGCGTCCGGGCGTGAAGTTTGACCTGCAAGAGCACCTCGACGACACCTTAAACCGAGACTGGTTGGTGGTGCGTGTCACCAGCCAAGGCACTCAGCCTCAGGCGCTGGAAGAAGCTGGCGGCCATGGCGCGACCACCTACGCGAACCAATTCTCGCTCATCCCCGCGCATCGCACTTGGCGCGCCACGCCGCAAGCCAAACCTCAGCTTGATGGCCCGATGATCGCCACAGTCGTAGGCCCAGAAGGCGAAGAGATATTCTGTGATGAACACGGCCGCGTAAAACTGCATTTCCCGTGGGATCGCTATTCCAACGGTGATGAGCACAGCTCCTGCTGGGTGCGTGTCTCGCAAGGTTGGGCGGGCAGCCAATATGGCATGATCGCTATACCGCGCATCGGTCATGAAGTGATTGTGTCGTTTCTCAATGGCGACCCCGATCAACCGATTGTCACCGGCCGTACCTATCACGCCACCAACACCGCGCCATATACGCTACCGGATAACAAAACCAAAACTGTGCTGCGCACCGAAACCCATCAGGGGCAGGGTTATAACGAACTCAGTTTTGAAGACCAAGCGGGTAGTGAGCAAATTTACCTGCACGCGCAGAAAGACTTTGACAGCCTGATTGAAAATGACCACACCAGTGTCATTCAACACGACAAACACCTCACGGTGGAGAACGACCGTTTTACTCAGATCAAAAACAATCAGCATCTGACGGTGGGCGGCGAAAGCCGTGAATCGGTGACCGGAAATCGAACTCTGATGGTTGAAGGTTCATTGCATGTGAAAACCGGCAGTGTTTGGGTGAATGAATCGGGTACTGAAGTCCATATTAAAGCGGGCCAAAAGGTCGTCATTGAAGCTGGCTCCGAAATCACCGTGAAAGCGGGCGGCAGCTTTGTGAAAGTCGACCCGGCAGGGGTTCATCTTTCAGGTGCAGGTGTGAACCTGAACTCGGGCGGTAGCCCGGGCAGTGGCAGTGGTTTCAGTGGCCAAGCTGCCACACTGCCGGGCAATTTGGACGATGCGCCGCCACTGGATGCTCCGAAAACGGTTTCTTACCAAGCTTTGTTGCAGGCAGAGGAAGCCAATGTGCCTGCAGTGAAACCTTGTACACTCGCGGAGAGTAATTCATGATTTCTGAGTGGCTAGATACACAAAGCTTGCCCGTCTTTTGGCTTGCCAAAGCAGACCCTTTTAAACAAGCCGCAAGCGAAAATGGCGGTTTTGCGTTCGAGCATTCCATCCCACTTTTTTATGGGGACATGTTTGCCAATGCGATGCCATTGTCACCTTGGTTGGTGCCTGCCGATGAATCCTTGGCTGCGGTTTCTCAAGCGACGTTGCAGCAGGGATTGTTCTTCACATCGTCGGCAGATCTACAGGATCTGACTGACCATTTGCGTAGTTTGTTGACCGCAGGGTTGGATGGTGAAGAAGTAGTCTTTCGCTTTTACGATCCGAAAGTGTTACTGCCAATGCTTATGGTAATGGACGAGAGCGATCTCAACGCGCTATTCGGCAACATCAAGGAATTGACTGCTTTTTGTACCGAAACAGACCAATTGCAAACCTGGTCGTCAACCCGAGTGACGCCGTTCGAACTGCAATCAGCACCTTGGTGGCGAATGAAAGAGGCACATCTTAAGCCTCTGTACTCCACCCAAACTCATGCCGTGATTTTAGAAAAACGGTTCTGGGAAGTGTTGCCCGAATCGATGGAAGCGCTTGAGCAACCCGTGGGGATCATCAAACAGACTTTGGTTCAGGCGCAATCGCAAGGATTTAACCCAGAACAAGGGGAACTGGCAGTGTTGAACATGCTGGTTCAACGGACTCCGGTATCGATGACGGAAGTATGCCTCGCTTTTCACTTATCTAATCCAGAACAAGAACAGTTATTGAATATTCAGGAGAAATTTGTATGAGCAGTACAGGAACCAACGCTTATTGCTTACCATGCCAACAGTTAACTCACTGGATAGAAATTCTTGTTCGAGATGAAAATAATCAACCATTCTCGGGGGTGACTGGTGTACTGGTTGACTCCAATCAAGTTGAACATCCTGTCGAACTGAGTGATGCCCCCATTTTGATTGAGCAGCTACCGCCCGGCCCGGTACAACTGGTTTTAGACGCAGAGCCATGGATTCTCGAAGCTCAAGCTGAAACTCATCCGAGAAATAGCACGGATAAGCCGACCAAAGACTTTGCTGCTGGTTATAGCGGTCACAATGGTGGCCTCGTGAAATATGCAGAAATCACCACTGGCGATCTCACGCTGTTACCCGAGAAAGTAACACTGCCGACTTACCATCAGAAAGGGAAAGGTGATGCAGTTAAATTGATCGTCGATAAAACGTATGTTCTTCAGGTCAGAGCATACAAGTTTATCACCTTGCGTGTCGGCATGTTCTTCGATGGCACTGCCAACAATACCTATGGTGCGAAATGGGGTAAGCAGGAACTGGAAAAATACTATTCCACTTGGAAGGTAAAATACGAAGCTGACTGCGACATTCTTTCCAGAAAAACCGGTTACCCTAAAAATGCTATACCAGAAGTGCTGCTTTCTGATGACTGTTTTGCGTATCCTAAGAAAGATAACTTCTTTATCTCATTGTTTAAAAACGATGACGGGGAAATCGAAACCGTGGAAGGTAGTGCAACCAATGAGCTGACTAATGTTCAGAAACTGTATGATTTATATTCCGATAATACATATTTTGAAGAAATCAAGACGTTTTCTCATGCGCAATATGTAACAGGAATTGGAACAGGCAACAGCACAAATATATCTCCAGCAGATGAATCTCTGATTGGGCAAGGACTTGGAACAGGCAAGTATGGCGTAACGGCTAAGGTCTCCACAGGTATTGATCAACTTTCAAAAAGTATGGAATACGTGGCTTCCGACATTCGTAACCAAGTTGGTTCAGATATAGATGGCATTAGTAAGTTACAATTCGATGTTTTTGGTTTCAGTCGAGGGGCTGCTGCTGCTAGGCATTTTGTAAATGTGGTATTGGATGGTAAACATGGTGAGTTTGTACCTGTATTTTCAAAGGCATGTGCCAATGCAGGATTACCTTTGAAGTTCGGATTTGATTGGGACGAGAAAGATGAAGGCAAGGCAAGTTGTGAAATTAGCTTTGCAGGGTTATTCGACACTGTTGCTTCTGTTGTCGATCTTTTGTCTTTTGATTTTTCAACACACACAGACAATGGAGACGTGCGACTTTGGCTCGATCCTGAACGTGTACGGCGCGTTGTACACCTAACCGCTGACCCAACCATTGAATGTCGGAACAACTTTAGTTTGAATCATCTCAACTCGAGAGATGAACAACACTTTTATGAATTTGTGTTACCAGGTGCACACTCAGATATAGGTGGTGGCTATCATTCTCGGCAAAGTTATATCCAAAAAGATTTTTTACTTCCAATGTTTGAGAATAAGTTGGTAAAGAAAATCAGCAGATCTTTTTCTGGTGAATGGGAGAAAGAACGAGCTAAGAAATATATAAAATCTAAGTTGATGGAATATAAGGAAAGAGATCGGTTAACTGGATGGAATGAGAGCGACTATTCTGAACCAGAATTTGAGGTAAGAAATAGAGGAAACGACAGGGATAGTGGAACGGTCATTGGGCGTCTCTATATTAAACGTTTGGTTTCAGGTGATCTGTCTAGGCTTTATCTTCGCTTGATGTACGGATTATCAGAATTTCATGGTGTTCCATTTAATGATGAAAATGGAAGAGTTTGGTCTGATTCACTGCTTAAAAAAAGTCAATATAAGGTGCAAGATATTGATACGATTGGTTTCAGAAAATTTAATGACGAAATATTAGAATCAGCCAAATGTGGAGATTATGACTCTTTGTCCAAAAGGCTGAGTGACAAAAAACTTAAAGATGCATTCATGAAAATGGGCTTGTATCATCATTCATCGGGCGGCGATATTGGTATGGAACCCCTCTGGGATGAAAAACAGAATTGTTACAGACGGGCCAGTTATGAATGTGAAAAGGGGAAATGATTTGAATTATAAATATATAATTGCATCTGTAATATCGCTTCTATTGATTGCTTGCGCTTCGGACGCTTCGCCAGTACCTGGGAAAAAGTGGCAAGTTGGCGTTGTTATGCCTTCATTCTATCCGGTAAATGTCACTCAGGCTTATGGTGTGAATGAGGAGGAAGATTGGACTTCATTACTGCATAATTTTACGCAGTTTATGACGAGAAGCGAATTAAGTAATGCGCGGAAAAAACTACCAGACTATGACGGATACGGACTACCGTTGCATTCAATAAGCATAGTACGACGCGACCAAATCGGTGGTACAACTCATTTACCAGACTACATTTATATTTATTGGGCATCTTTGGTAAATCCTAAGTTTTACGTAACCAAATATGAACTTGACGAGTCAGTTAAACGGCTGATGTCTATCAACCTTAGTTATACGCTTGAAAGTGGCTTTGTTATTCATGATTGTTTCCGTACGGAGTTAGTTTTTGGTTTACTACCGAATGGAAATGCAAAAGTCTGGCTCAAAGGATGTGATGAAATGATTTATGTTAAAGAGCTACCACCAGACAGAATTATTGATAATGATAGCAATCGGAAACTTATCGAGGATTATAAGAAAGGCTCATATTTTACTGATGTTAAAAAAAGAGCTGAAGATGAAGGTGTGTCGACTGATCCGATTCCATGGGATAAGGTGAACAAAGTTTATACTTTAGAAAAAGTAAAGACTTTAGATGAAGCTCTGAGTGCTAGCCATTAATAAAAATTTAAAGAAAACGCCCAGCTTACTGCTGGGCGTTTTCTTATCTGACGATAATCTGTTAGAGACACAAATCACACTTTACGGTATAAGTTAATCACTTGTGATTTTTCAGGGATTGATATGTACATACAGAACATTGAAGCGTTTCTTATCGCCATTACTATTCTCACTTTAACGCCCGGTCTTGATACTGCGCTGGTGATTCGCAACACCTCCCGAGCGGGGATGGTGGATGGCTGTGTGACCAGCCTTGGGATTTGTGCTGGCTTATTCGTGCACGCAACTTTTTCCGCGATTGGTATTTCTGCGATCCTGACTCAGTCGGCTGATCTGTTCCACTTCATGAAAATGATTGGTGCGGCGTATCTGATTTGGTTGGGGATCTCTAGTTTGCGTACCTTGTTGAAAACTGGACAGGGCATGAACGTGGCAACCTTGTCTCATTCACAGCTCAGCGTTAAGCGTTCTCTACGTGAAGGTTTTCTATCTAATGTTCTTAACCCGAAAACGGCGGTTTTTTACCTTGCGTTCTTGCCTCAGTTTATTAATCCTGAACATTCACCGTTGCTTCAGTCGTTATTGATGGCAGGTATTCATTTTGTGATTGCGATGGTTTGGCAGTGTGGCCTGGCGGGAGCATTGAGCTCTGCAAAAAACTTGTTGAAGAACGCATCTTTTATGCGTTGGATGGAAGGGACAACCGGTTTTGTTTTAGTCGCGTTGGGTTTGAAGCTCTTACTCGAAAAAGATACGGTTTAAGAAAAAAGCGCCCATTGGGCGCTTTTTTCTTATCGTGTTTGCTGAGCTTTGAACGCTGGCTGCGTTTCGTTCATTGCATTGGCAAAGAAACGCTTGGTTTCCTCGACCACAATATGACGCAGCGCAATCAGACCTATCAAGTTCGGAATGGCCATCAAACCATTCACGATGTCGGCAATCACCCAGATCATATCCAATTTTAGGAATGCGCCTGAGGCTACCAGTGCAATGAATACGATTTTGTAGGGCAGCACCGCTTTGGTACCGAACAAGAATACGATGCAGCGTTCACCGTAGTAGTTCCAGCCAAGAATCGTTGTAAATGCGAAGAACATCAGACCAATAGAAACCAGCATTGGGCCAATCGTTTCAGCGTTCAAGCCCACTGCAAATGCGTAAGTGGTCATCGCAGCGCCTGAAAAATCACTTTGCCATGCGCCAGTCAGAATTAATGCCAAGCCAGTCATCGTACAGATGATGATGGTATCGAAGAAAGTCCCTGTCATCGAAATGAGACCTTGTTTGACACAAGAGTCGGTCTTCGCGGCCGCAGCAGCCATTGGTGCGCTACCTAAGCCCGATTCATTAGAGAACACACCGCGTGCAATACCCGATTGAATCGCCAGCATGATGCTCGCACCCAAGAAACCACCTGTTGCTGCTGAAGAACTAAAGGCAGAGGTGAGAACCAGTTCCACCGCGCTCATCAGTTGATCAGCATTGGTGACGATCACGCTCAAACACGCGACGATATAAAATAGAGCCATGGCGGGAACAACTTTACCGGCCACTTTAGCAATTGACTGAATGCCACCGATGGTGACGAATGCGACCAGTAGCGTCAGCACAACTGCGGATGCTTCACGCGACACACCAAAGGAAATTTCAGTCGCATCGAGAATTGCATTCACTTGCGGGAAAGTACCGATACCAAAACAGGCAACGCCGAGCGCGAAGATGGCAAACATGATTGCCAACGCTTTCGAACCCACGCCATATTGCAGGTAGTACATTGGGCCGCCGACCATTTGACCATTGTCGTCGACTTTACGGTATTTCACCGCCAGTAGGCATTCAGCGTATTTGGTTGCCATACCAAACAGCGCAGCCAGCCACATCCAGAAAAGTGCACCAGGACCACCGAGTTTAATGGCAGTTGCGACGCCGACAATGTTCCCCGTACCGATGGTGGCAGATAGTGCCGTACACAGCGCGGCAAAGCTCGAAACGTCCCCTTGTTTATCGGAAGATTTGTCTCGGCTGAACACCATTTTTAGTGCTGTTGGCAGGTGACGAAATTGCAATAGACCCAAACGAAAAGTGAAGTACACGCCAGTACCGACGAGCAAAATAAGTAGTGGTGGGCCCCACACAAAGCTATCAATTGTATGTAATAGTGAAAGTAGATTAGTCATGTTTTCCCCTTAATAAACAACATCTAAGGAGAAGAGGGAAAGGGCGGATCGAAAAATGGATCAAACAGTAACAGGCCAATGGCCAGCTACAATACGGGTAACCTTTCACTCCTCTGTCCTTTTGCCTGAGAGTTTCACTCCGCTTAGTGGATAAGCAGAACTTGCTCCTTCGGCGACCGATTGAACGGTTCTCTCCAGAGGTTCCTCCAACTACAGTCCTCGCACATTCTTCTTGGGGAAGAATAAAGCACCTGAAAGATTTACTTCTTCGGCGGGTATGTTTGCCTATTTTGTTAAAAATAGGTTAACAACCTCTCTCCTGCAGTCTTCAACGGAACAATTACCTATAGAGATAGGTAACTTGCTCGATGATACTAACCAAAACAAAGTGTGATGTCATCTACAAAATTCATCGAATACAGAAATCTTGTCTAAGATGTGGTGGAATAAACTTTTCTCTGACCTTTCATGCGGTATAAGTGGTATAAAATAGAGAATTACAAAGGGAGCGAGCCATGATCAGACTGATAACCATAGGATTATTGATTGTGCTGGCATACTTTCTGATCCGCTATCGAACCAGTGAGAAACTTCAGAAAGGTGTGGTTATTACTTTAGGGGCGGCATTCGTGATTTATACCGTCTCCGTGGTCGTTGCTGAATTAATCCGCTGATGTTGATTTAGGAGTAAAACTTGAACCAGAAACATTTAGACGATAACGAAGATGTAGTTGTCATTGAAGAGCGTGATAAGCGCAGTTATCTCTATATTGGTATCGCCGCAGTGCTGGGCTTAGCGCTGGGTGGGCTGGTTGGCTCGTCGCTTACGGCAGCGAAGTGGGAAAGTGCTTATCACACATTGGAAGCGCAGTTTCAGCGTTCGAAAAGCGATGATACCCAACAAAAGGCTGACACCGAACAAAAAACAGCGGCAATGAACAGTGAGTGGGAAGCCAAGCTGCAAGCGGCGTTAGATGAACAAACCAAACAACATCAAGCAAACGTCAACAAGCTTGAAAAACAAGTCTCCGAGCTTGAGAAAGTGAACTCGACATTAGAAAACGAACTGTCCGCACAGAAAAATGCGTTGGCGGCTTCTGATGCGAAAAATAACAAACTGAACCGTCAGGCGGACATGCAAGCCACCATGTTTGAACGTTCTCGCGAGCTTTTCCAGAAAGAGCTTAAGATCAAGCAAGAAATGGAAGCGATGCAGAAAGAACGTGATGCATTGGTTCCTGCGTTGAAAGACCTGAAGAAAGAGTGCGATGCCTATTTGGAAGGCAAATCATGGGATGCCAAATCGGATTCTTGTGACAAGCAAGATGAGGCCAATTCTCGGATTAGCCAATTGGATCAGATGATACGAGTCCATAAAATGGATTTGGAACAAATCAAAGCGTTGTCCGAAGAAATCGGCCTGTAAATATGCAATAGCTCATCTCAGATGAGCTATTTTTTTATCCTCAATACGAGGATGTGAAAGTTTTCGTGTGGTTTTCAGGTCGTGTAGATAGAGATAACCGTGATAAGCGAGTGATTATGCTGAGTTGGAAAGATGTTCTGGAGTTTGCCAATCATGGCAATCTGACCCCAACGCGCCGTGTTGATAAATCTGCGCAGGAATGGCGAGAATTGCTGACGGAAGTGCAGTATCACGTCACGCGCGACCATGGCACGGAAAGGCCGTTTTCTTCGGAAATGTGCAGCGTGTTTGAAGCGGGGATCTACCACTGTGTTTGCTGTAAAACGGTGCTGTTTGATTCCAACACGAAATACGATTCTCGCACGGGATGGCCGTCGTTTTCTCAGCCAGTCAAACCGAACGCAATTTCCTACCATATGGATACCAAACTGGCGACGCCGAGAGTGGAAGTCCGCTGTAATAGTTGCGATGCCCATTTAGGCCATGTTTTCCCTGACGGGCCACCGCCGAGTGGATTACGGTACTGTGTGAATTCGGTTGCGATTGAGAAAGAGCAAGACCGTTAACGTTTTTCGCGGAGAAAAAATCCAGCCTTGAGGCTGGATTTTTTTAGACTTCATTGCAACGCATTAGTCGCGGAAGTTGTTGTACTGGAATGGTTGTTCCAGTTCGCTATCGCGTAGCAGGGCAATGACCGATTGCAGATCATCACGTTTCTTGCCGGTGACTCGCACTTTGTCGCCTTGAATGGATGCTTGCACTTTCAGCTTGGCATCTTTGATCATTTTTACGACTTTCTTCGCGAGGTTCGTTTCAATACCTTGGACGAACACGACATCTTTGTACCAGTTCTTACCTGAGTGTACCGATGCTTTCACATCCATTGAACGTGGGTCAACGCCACGTTTAGCCAGGTTGTTACGCAGAATGTCCATCAGCTGTTGCAGTTGGAAGTCACCTTCAGCAGCCAATTTCACTGTCTCTTCTTTCAGTTCAAAACTGGCGTCTACGTTACGAAAATCAAAACGGGTTGCCAACTCACGGTTGGAGTTATCAACAGCGTTACGAACTTCAACAACATCGATTTCAGAAACAATATCAAAAGAAGGCATCTTAATGTTTTCCTTATGGTTAACTTGCGCGGCGTACTTTAATCGATTGAGCCAGCATAGCAAGCATTGTTGCTGTATCTTCCCAACTCAGACACGGATCGGTGATCGATTGACCATAAGTCAGGTTGTCCAGATCGTGCATCGGTTGGTTGCCTTCAAGAATAAAGCTCTCAGCCATTACGCCCGCCACTTTATGGCTGCCTGATTCGATCTGTTGACAAATGTCTTTTGCTACATCGATCTGCTTGCGATGCTGTTTCTGACAGTTGGCGTGGCTAAAATCCACCACCAAACGTTCAGGAAGACCAAATTCCGCCAGCTTCGTACATGCGGCATCAACAGAAGCGGCATCAAAGTTGGTGCCGTTGTCGCCACCACGCAGAATGATATGACCAAACGGGTTCCCACTGGTGCGGTAGACCGTCATGCGACCATTTTTATCTGGCGAGTAGAAATAGTGGCCGGATTGCGCAGCGCGAATCGCATCAATCGCAATCTTCACATTGCCGTTGGTGCCATTTTTAAAGCCAACTGGGCACGACAGTGCCGAAGCCATTTCGCGGTGAATTTGAGATTCAGTCGTTCGTGCGCCAATTGCGCCCCAAGTGATCAGGTCTGCAATGTACTGGCCGGTGATCATATCGAGGAATTCAGTGGCAGTTGCCAGACCCAGTTTGTTGATGTCCAGTAGCAGTTGACGAGCTTTGTTCAAACCCGTTTCCAGTGCGTAGGAACCATCGAGGTTCGGATCGGTGATCAGGCCTTTCCAGCCAACGACAGTGCGTGGCTTTTCGAAATAGGTACGCATCACAACAAACAGTTCGTTGGCGTATTGATCTTGAATAGTACTTAGGCGGCGCGCGTAATCCATCGCAGCTTCGGTGTCGTGAACAGAGCATGGGCCGACAATCACTAACAGGCGATCATCTTCTCCGGTAAGAATGCGCTCGATTTGGCGTCGAGAATTGGCGATGCGTTCTGCTACTTCATCCGTGATGGGATGGGCGTGGCTAAGTTCTGCCGGTGTGGGCATGGGGCCCAGTGCTTGGGTTCTTAATTCATCAGTTTTTAGTGGCATAGGATAGCCTGTCCTTTTATTGCGAGGCCCTAAAGATAACGAATTTAAGTATCAGAATAAACCGTTACGCAAAAAAGGAATTTCTTACCGCGCGTAAAGTGAAAAGTTATGCAAAATAATTCAATAAATATTGATTTGTGGACTTGTTTTTCTTTGCATCTCTAGGTATTTTCGACTTGAACATCATCATGATAAACGGAGCTGTAATGAGTTTAGAACACCATGCCACCCTTCATGAGCAACTCGCTCTGGGGAACACCTTGCCAAAAGCCAATGTACAAGTACCGAGTTCTCATCTGTTTGTCTCTTTGTCTGAACTCATTGCTGAAAGCGTATTTTATCATCCTGCCTTAGTGAGCGGCGTGGAAAACCTCACTGCGTTGGAGAAAAGCTCACTGGACGCGATGCTCGACGGGAAGCCGTTGGCTCATCATTTTGTCGAGACATTAGTCACGCAGATTGAAAACAACATCGAAGCGCATCATGACACGATTCGTGTCTGTTTGAGTGCGGCCGACAGCTATGCGTTTCAAGCGCTCTTGGGTGGTTCATTGGAACACGATGAAATCAATCCGGTCATGGGCGTACGTGGTGTGGCGCGTTTTGCTTCGTCAGACTATAGCGCAGCGTTTGCGATGGAATGTGATGTGATTAAGCAATTGCGCAAAAATCATCACAACGTCGAAATTGTTGTGCCGTTTGTGCGCACGCTGAGCGATGCAGCGACCATCATTGATCGACTGGCGGAGCAGGGCTTGCCTCGCGGTCTGAACGGCTTGAAAGTGCTGTACGTGTGTAATGTGCCTTCCAGCGTGATGGTGGCAGATCGTTTGCTGCATTACTTTGATGGTGTGGTGTTGGATTGGGAATCGCTGGCGCAATTTACGCTTGGCATCGACAAGCTCAATGAGTCGTTGGCGTACTTGTATAACCCAGACAGCGAGTCGATTACGCAACTGGTAGACATTGCGATAAAAGCTGCCCATCAGGCGAAAAAGCCCGTGTTGGTTGTCACGCAGTCGTTGGCATCGTATCCGAAACTTCAAAATTACTTGTTGGAGAATGCGCAAGCGGAAGCCATCTTCAATTTCTAAGTGAATTTGATGCGACAAGCCAGCCATTAAGCAGGCTGGCTTCTTGTTTTTTGTAACATCTCATTGACAATTCAAATGCGGTCTAGTCAACTGGTCTGACAACTATAAAAGAAGGTCTGACCTATGCTCTCCGCACTCACAAAAGCAAATTTTTACCTCAATTACTTTGGCTTGATGAAAGTTCCGCTCATCTGGTATTGCCGGCCAAAGCTCATCACGCTGAACGACCAATCGGTGGTGGTGCGTATACCGCTAAAGCGTCGCAATAAAAATCACCTCAATAGCATGTATTTTGGCGTTCTCGCAGTCGGTGCAGACGTGGCGGGGGGCTTTATGGCGATGCAAAAAGCACAGCAACGCGGTGAAACTGTTTCGCTGGCATTTAAAGCGGTGAAAGGGGAGTTTTTAAAACGGCCGGAAGCGGATGTGTATTTTCATTGTGATGAAGGCGACGCGATTGACGCCATGTTGGATGAAACCATCGAAACCGGTGAGCGTGTGAATAAGGCCGTTAAAATTACCGCCACTTGCCCCTCACTGCATGGTGATGAGCCGATGGCGGAATTCTGGTTAACCCTGTCACTCAAGCGCGTAAATCGACGTTAATCCAGTTCAATCGATTCAATGTCCACAATTTTGCTTCGGTTGAGCACGATTTTCCAACGGTAATAACGTGGCTTGTTTTTGTGGTCTTTCTCTTTGACGATCAAGTTAATCAAATGACGCTTCTCGACCGACTCTTTACTCACTTGGCCATTGCTCAGTTGATAAATGCGGTTCGATCCTTTATCCATTAAACGCGTTAATGCTCGTAAATCCACCAGCACACTTTCTCGTGTGGCTTCGTAACCGCTCATGAATCGGGATGTGGTCATCTCGGTCTCTGAGCGGTAATGCAGAATTTGCTCTTCACGCTGCACAACCCGTTTCTTACGAATGTTTTGAATGCTATCTGGCAAGCTACTCAAACTTTTGTAATCCAACCATTCGTCCTTTTGACCGACCTGTTTCCCGGTGCTTGGGTCGAAGTAGCGGCGACGCCATTTGGGTTTGCCTTTGCGAATCCAGCGCCACAGGATGTCACGCAGGTCATCTTTAAAGATCTCTCGCAAGGCGTAGATGAACGACATCGCAATGATGAAAGATGCGGTGATCTCTCCCCAATAATCACGAGCCGTAATCGCGGTAATGGTCACCACCACCATCACCAAGCCTGTGGCAATGCCTTTGACCGCACGCTTCATGTTCTTGCCAAGCGACGTGACTTTCTCGTTGAGAATGATGGGGTGCTCAATCAAACGGCGCAGCAGGCGCATTTTGTTACTGAGGCGCGTGATGTCTTTGTCGGCTTTATCGGAGTTGTAATGGTTTAGCGCACGGTGCGCTTGTTCTTTCTCGACCAGCGTGATCAAGCGTTCTTTGATGGTTTTGTATTCGTTGTCGCGGGTGAGGTGCGACACCATCGACAGAAACTTTTGCTCGGTGTACCACGACAAATAGTTATCGATGTTGGCGTAATAGCGCTTGAGGCTTTCTTCGTAGGGAATGGTTCGACGCAGTCGTTTAAGGATGTCGAGTGACAACTCAATCACGGTATCCACTTCATCTGACGTGACGCTGTCACTTGTATCATTCAACTGGTTAACGGCTTTATCGAGTGCAATCACATACTGATAAGCAAACAAACTCAAGCTGACACGGTACTGAGTCGACGATAAGCGCCCCCGTTGTGCCAGACGGCTGTGCACCAAGGGCAGCAGGATCTGATCACTGTAATAGGACCGTTTTTGGTGGATGGAACTGTAAAAAAACTCCGTCTCTGACATCATTTCCGGAGTGAGGCCGAGCTCTCCGGGGATAAACAGATACATATCAAGATCGAGTTTTTTGCTATCGGACATCTCCGATGAAATCTTTAGGGTGACGGCATCTTGCTTATCGACAGTGATCAACGAAAACTCCTGAAAAAATTGCTTAATTTTCTCTGTTGAATGGGGGAAAGCATAACAGAGATCACGTATAATCTCTGCAAATTTGATGTGAGACAGTTTTAAATGATTAACGTTGGTCAGATTAACAATCTAGAAGTCGTAAAAATTACCGATTTTGGTGTCTTCCTGGACGCCGGGGAATTCGGGACGACGTTGCTGCCAAAACGATTCGCACCTGAAGGTGTGGAATTGGGACACTTTATTGATGTGTTCCTGTACTTTGATTCAGAAAACCAACTGGCGGCGACCACAGAAACACCAATCGCCAAAGTGGGTGAATGGGGCCTGATGAAGATTGAAGGCGTCAACACGACCGGTGCTTTCGTCAACTGGGGAATCAAAGACAAAGATTTGCTTGTGCCCTACAGTGAGCAACGTGCGCGCTTTACTGCTGGCCAAAATATCTTGGTTTATGTCTACACCGATAAAGCCTCGGGCCGTATCGTGGGCACCACGAAGTTCAACAAGCTGCTGGATAAAACGCCAGCCAAGTACGCGCAAAATGAACAGGTTGATTTGATCATCGCAGAACGCTCCGACTTGGGCTATAAGGCGATCATCAACGGTCAACACTGGGGCATGATTTTCCCATCTGATGTATTTGGTAAGCTCTTTATCGGTAAGAAGCTGAAAGGTTACATCAAGCATATTCGTGAAGATGGCAAAATCGATCTGGCGCTGCAGAAAGTGGGCATTGCGAAGATGGATGATCTGAGCGAGAAAATTCTGGACACTTTGCAGAAGAAAGGCGGCTTCTTGCCACTGAGCGATAAGTCGACGCCGGAAGCGATTTTTGCGACCTTCCGAACCAGTAAGGGCACCTTCAAGAAGACCATCGGTGGCCTGTTTAAGCAAGGTAAGATCCTGATTGAAAAAGACGGTATTCGCCTCGCTGAATAAGGTATTTTCCCTAAGAAAAAAAGGCCCAAAACGTAAGGCGTTTAGGGCCTAGGGGAATGGCTCCAAAGAGCCTGCGCTAATGGAACTGAGTCTAAGACTGCTTAAGATTAAGTGTAGTACAGACTCATTTTTTCGCGACAGGCCGACAGCATTTCATGCTGTCGTTTACCGGTTTAGAACAGGTTTTTATCTCGAACCAGTTCGCGAGGAAGGCCATTTTTCACGCGATTCCCCACCCATTTCCCGAGTCCAATCACATCGTTACCATAACAGACAATCACTTCGCCTTGGCCACTTTGACCTTCTGGACGCACATCTCGCCCCATGTACCATTCACGTGCATCATCAATCGAAAGTTCAACACGATTGGCTTCTTGGCCAGTTGCTAACGTCGTCGCGACTTGGTGTTGCCAGCGATAGCCTTTCTTATGGGTTTCTGCAATTTTGATCCCCATGCGTGAAAAACGTAGTTCTCCGAGCATCGGTTCAAGGGCATGCGGGAATAGCCACACATCGTTGTCGCGCAGCCAAATGTCCGCGTCTTGTGGTAGGTGGATGCTCAATGCGCCATCCAGTTGTTTTTCAATCTCGGCGCGGACTTTGTTCGACGCTTTTTCGAACGGGAATTTGCCCAGGCGTTTTTTCACCGCAGGGGTTTCAACGGCGGCATGTTTGCGAATCCGCGCTACAAAGAAGCCTTCGCAGTCATAAACTTGAGGGAAAATATGCAAGAATCCTTCTTCGGTAATCGCTTGGTCTGCATGTTCGAACAAATTATCAAGGCGCTCAAAACTCACTGCATCGCCATAGGTATTTTTCAGATGCCAACAGACCTGTTGGTTCTCTTCTCGGCTTAATGTACAGGTTGAATAGACCAACACACCGCCGACTTTCAGCGCTTGAAATGCGCTTTCAATTAAGTCCTTTTGTGTATCCGCAATCGATAATACAGACGCTTTGCTCCAGTTTTTCATCGCATCGGGATCTTTGCGAATGGTGCCTTCGCCAGAGCAGGGCGCGTCAATCAGCACCGCATCGAACTGTTCGGGTAACCAGCCGCCAAATACACGACCATCGAAGTTGCTTAATGCGGTATTGCGAATGCCACAGCGTTCGATGTTAGCGTGCAATACTTTCACACGGCTGGCTGAGAATTCATTGGCGACCAAAATGCCGGCATTATTCATCAGTGCTGCGATTTGCGTGGTTTTCGAACCCGGCGCTGCTGCCATATCCAATACGGCATCAAAACGTTCGCTAGCATCCATAAACAGTGCCGAGACGGGCATCATTGAGCTGGCTTCTTGAATGTAGAATAGTCCCGCCATGTGTTCTGCGGTATTGCCTAACGGCACGTCGCTCTCGTCGGCATCAATCCAGAATCCGGTGTCACACCAAGGCACCGCCTCTAACATCCAACCTTTCTCTTTGGCGCGCGACAGAAATGCTTCCACACTGATCTTCAGCGTGTTGACCCGAATGCTTTTACGCAATGGGCGCTGACAAGCGGCAATGAAATCATCCATATTCAACGACGAAGGTAGGATTTCGGCCATGGTGGAAAGAAACGCTTCAGGTAGAGAAATATTTGAATGCAAAATGGTATCTCGGTCTCGGATTGGGGGCCGGAATTATATACCTTTCACTGAGGTTCTTGAAGTTGTCATGTGACGTAAAGTAATAAGGCAGCCGTTTGGCTGCCTTATGGATAGGGTTAGATGTATGGATAGCGTTCCATGTAGGACTTCGCTTGGGCTAAGATTTTGGAATAGCGGTTCGCCATTTCTTCCAATCGTCTTGCGCAGCAGGATAGAGGTAGAACGATTGCCCGGATTTTGCGGGCGCGAGCAACTGCTTTTGCTCTGGGGTGGCGAAGGTAATGCCACCGCGCACTAAGCTATCCAATGTTCCGGCCTTCACATTCGCCCCTGTCAGGCCAATCGACACATCCAGCCCTGACGTGTTCCAGAACACGCTATTTTCACGCACGAGGTAGGCATAGTTCGGTTCAATTTCAATGGTGGAAATCACGCGATCGGCAAAGCTACCCAGTTGAACATCCGTGACGCGTCCCACTTCAATGTCGCGATACAACACCGGCGTGCCCACATTCACGGAGCCACGGGTCTCGCTTTGCAAGCTAAACACAACGCCTTTTTCCTGATAAGGCATATCGGCCAGCGTAAAGTGCTTGGTGGTTTGACCGCTTCCCGGTTTCACTTCAATCGACTTGGATATTAGATTTTGCAGGTTGGCGATGCCTTGCAGACCCACTTTGGCTTCTGCCAACCAGAATACCGACCCTGCTTTGGCAATATAAGGCGCGTAAGCGGGCTGAATGCGGGCTTTAAAACGCACGTTTGGAGAGCCAAAGTCGGGCATCACATCGGTAATTTCGCCCACTTGGACGCCGTTGTATTTAATCGGTGTACCGAGCGTGATGCCGGTATCGCCATTGGCGGTAAGAAGAATCTCTTCGCCATATTTCTGCGCGTGCTGGTAATCGGGGTAGAGTTTCCACAACTTGCCCTGTTTGTTCTCAACACCATTGATGTTGTCAAACGCGATGCCGCCTTGAATCAGCGTCTGCAACGGTGCGGCTTTGACACTCACACCAGACAATGAGGCATTCACTTCAACACCGGAACGGTTCCAAAATACTGTTTGTGGCGTGATCAAATGTTTGTATTGGTTTTCGATCTTCGCTTCGATCAGGACGCCGCTCTGCGTGAGTTTGAAGTTCGCGATGGTACCAACTTTGAGATTGCGATAGAGCAGTGGGCTGCCAGCACTCACAGGTGGCAGCTCATCGGCAAATAGCTGCAAGGTTTGCGAGCCCGATTGATTGTATTTCGCAATTTCGGCCAGAGATTGGCTTTGATACAAGCGGTAGTTTGCTTGCATCGTGGCGTTGCCTTCGCTGACGAAACTGATGGAGCCGGTCAAGAGCTGTTTGGCCGGAGGAATGGAGACGTTTAAGCCGGCTTCCGTCAGCTCTGCTGTTGCTGCTCCTGTGACGTAGAAGCGACTTTGAGAGCGCACCAGCGCTGCGTATTGTTTGTCGATTTGTACATCAAACTCCACATGATCTTCAGCGAGCTTCACTGCGGTGACCGAGCCCACGGCGACGCCGCGATAGAGAATTTGCGCATCTTTATCCAAGCCAAAAGAACTGTCGGCGGTCAGGGTGAGGGGGACAGATTGTGACTGCTCTTGGTTGAATGCCACTTTACGCACGGCAGTAAAATGTCTGGCGCGTTTGCCGTCACCCGGTACCAGTGTGAGAAAGTTACCTTTGACAAGGTTGGCTAAGTTTTCAACGCCGGTTAGTGAGACTTTTGCTTCTTCTAACACAAAGTGGCTGCCCGATGTGAGCAGATCGCTAAACGCTGGTTGAATGGCGGCCGATGCTAAGATTTGGTCATTTTGCAGCTGCAAGTTGGTGATTTGACCAATTTCAATGCCACGATAGATGATTGGTGCGCCCGACGGATTGATGTTGTTGTCGTCTGGAAGCACGATCTTCACCGGAATACCGCGCCCGGCAGTTTTGAGATCTTTGTAGAGGCGAAATTGTGTATTCTGCGCCACAGGCTCACCACCATCTGGGGAATCGACCGCGATCGAACCGCCCAGCAGCGCGCTGAGGCTTTCCAGTCGTACATCGACGCCGTCAAAACCAATGCTGGTGCCGATGCCGCTCACGTTCCAGAAACGACTTTCTGAGGTAATAATGTGGCGATATTCGTTGCGAATAGACGCCTGAATGACGACCGATTTGGCGTCGTCATTGAGCTTGTAACTGTAGACTTCACCAATCGGAATTTTCTTGTAGACGATTTGCGACCCAATCGAGATACCACCCAAATCGCTGGCTTTGAGCGAGATGGTTAAACCGCTGTTGGCCAGCAGATCCGACGGTGCAGAATCCAACGCGCGATATTGTTCAGGATGATCGTTGTCGTCATCCACGTCGCTGCCCGGCTGGATGGCGATATAGTTGCCCGAGACCAACGCATCCAGCCCCGAAACACCGGATAAACTTGCGGTCGGTTTGACCAGCCAGAATCGTGTTTCCGAAGAGAGTAGGCGAGTGGCTTCTGGATACACATCGGCTTCAACGTAAATACTGTTGAGATCCGGAGAAAGCTTGATATCGCGAACCATGCCCACTTCCAAGCCTTGATAGCGGATGGTGGTACGACCGGCAACCAAGCCTTGTGCATCGGAGAAGTAAATTTGAATACGCTCGCCCGCATCGTGAATGGCCTTGACGACTAGCCAACCGGCAAGAATCATCGTGAGGATCGGCAAAATCCACAATGGGGAAATGCCTTTATTGCGCTTTACATCGGGCGAATAGGCGGCTTGTTTCGTTGGTTCATTACTCATTATTCGACTCATTCTTCGAAGCGGCGCTCGGATAGTTGTCCCATATCAGGCGGGGGTCGAGGCTTTCTGCAGCCAACATGGTCAATACGACCACCATACCAAAAGCGACCGCACCATATCCGGGCGTAAAATCAAGAATCTGGCCACGATCGACCAAGGTTAGCATGATGGAAATCACAAACAGGTCCATCACGGACCATTTGCCAATCCATCGAATCACATAAAAAATCGTCATTCGCTGGTGGTGGTATACGCTGCGTTTAAAGCGGATCGCCAGCAATAAATAAATCAGCCCCAAAATTTTTGCGACCGGTACAACAATACTGGCGACAAAAATGATGATCGCAATCCCCACCATGCCGCTGTTCACTAATGAAGCAACGCCGGAAAAAATGGTGTCTTCTAAGCGTTGACCGTTGGTGATCAAAATCGAAATTGGAATGATATTGGCTGGGAAAATCGCGACGCTGGCGGCAATGACATATGCCCACGTGCGTTCAATGGATTGCGGTTTCCGGTGATACAGTTTGTGATGGCAACGTGTACAACGCGCTGCTTCTGGCTGCGACAAATGGCAGTTGTGACAGTGGACTTGTTTATTGTCGGCGGCGTAGTCGCACTCCGGTTTCCACGCTTCCCAATAGCGGCGCACACTGATGCGGCTGATCAGGAGCACAGTGAAGAGTTGCAGTAGCACGAGGCTATACAACGCCGGGCCGACAAAAATATCGGAGTAGTCTTTGAGTTTGAAGCACGACACGGCGACGCTGACCAGAAACACATCCATCATGGCCCAAGATTTGAGTTTCTGAATCAAAGTGAGTGAATAACGCAAGCCTTTAAACCAGTGGTGGTGCAGCGATAAGTGCGCCACCACCACTGAGCCACATACCAAAAATGGTGCCAGCGTGCTGCAGAAAAACACCAGTAGGGCGAGCGCGAGGTAGCCTTCGTTGCTCATCGCCAGGATACCCGCAGGCAGAGAGGCTGGGATCATCACACCGACCAAGCGTATGCTGATGAAATCGAAAAATTGCGACGGAATAAACAGCAGCAAACAGGTGATTGCGATGGCCAAATTACCCGACAGTGACGGACTGCCGCCACGATACAACTGCGTACCGCAGCGTGGACAATAAGCGCTTTTTCCCCGTTCGACGTCAATCACGTCCACAGGCAGTTCGCACCCTTGGCACAGCCGAATCGAGCTGCTTTCTGTCAGGTGCTTCTGTAACGCTTTGACTTTCATCGCGCTCGTTCCACACTCACGCGAGTGACAACGTCACCTTTAGGCGTGCGATTGAATGGAACCGTACAATGTCTGATACAAACCTTCTTGTTCAACCAGCTCTCCATGTGTACCGGATTGACTCACTTTTCCGTCTTCCAGCACGTAGATCAAATCGGCCTGCTTCACTGCAGAGAGGCGGTGCGCCACAATCAGTGTGGTTCTGCCTTGCAGGAACTCCGTTAGCGCTTTATGCAGCGCGGCTTCGGTAGCGGTATCGAGTGCCGAGGTCGCTTCATCCAAGATGACAAATTTCGGATTACTGAGCACCATTCGAGCAATCGCCAAACGTTGGCGTTGCCCGCCGGACAAACGGATGCCGTTGCGCCCAATTTGAGTGTCGAGCCCCTGATTCAGTTTGCTTATCACATCCTGCATCTGTGCGATCTCTAATGCGCGCCACAAGGACAGTTCATCGTAGTCGCTACCAAGGGTGAGATTATGCCTCAAAGTATCATTGAAAAGTACAGGTTGTTGCAGCACAACCGCGATCTGACTGCGAATGACATCAAAACTGATGTCGTCGCACGTCTCGCCGTTATAGCGAATTTCCCCAGAATTGGCGCGATACACGCCGATCAACAGCTGGATTAAAGTGGATTTCCCGCCACCGCTGGCACCGACTAAGGCCACTTTCTTACCTGCGGGTATGATCAGTGACAAATCGTCCAATACATTGTGTTCGCCATCGTAAGAGAAATCGACGTGCGAAATCGACACATCCACTTCACGGTCATCGGTAAAGGGGTTGACCTTGCTTGGTGGGCGATGTTCTTCTTCTAGTTGGAGTAAATCGTTGATGCGATTCAAGGCAGCTTTGGCGCTGTACCACGAAAACTGAATGCCCAAAAGCTCTTGCACAGGGCTGAGCATGAACCACAGATAGCCAAACACGGCAAAAATCTGGCCAATGGTCAGGTCGCTAAATACCACCATCAGCATGGCAACGGCGCGAAAGAGCTCGAAACCTAATAAGAATAGGAGAAACGAGAGACGACCGGCAGCTTCGGATTGCCAAGCGTACTTATCGGCATGACGACGTACCGCATCAGCGTTGGCTGTCAATTGTGCGAGAAACTCACGCTCTTTGTTGGCAGCGCGCAGCTGATAAATACCGTCCAGCGTTTCAACCAAGCGATTTTGGAAGCGCTCAAATGCTTGATTTTCACGTTTCTTGAGGTGTTTCACTTTGCTGCCCAGCTTGCGCGAGAAATAAATCACAATCGGGTTGACCAGCAAAATAAACAGGCCTAAACGCCATTCCAGCCAAAGCAAAACAATCGCAGTGCCAATCACCGTTAAGAAACTGATGATGAATTTACTCAGCGTGGTGCCAATAAACTGATCAATCGTTTCAATATCGGTAATGAGATGCGCATTGATCCCGCCACTGCCGCGGGTTTCATATTGCTTTATGCTAATGCGCCCCAATTTATCAATCATCTTGCTGCGCATTTGGAAGGTGATGGTTTTTGACACCAGCGTAAATTGGCGGTTTTGCACGATATTGAGCAGTTGGCTGGCCGCACGCATGAGTACCACCAGCAGCAGGGTAAACATGATGTAGCCAGTTGGCGTTTGCCACGCGGTTGGCAACCAATGGTTCATCACCGCTAAGCCGGTTCCGGGTTGATTGAGGAGAACTTCATCAACCATGAGTGGCATCAGCAGCGGGATCGGTACGCTGATTAAAGTTGTAACGATCGCGATCGCATTCGCGTACAACAACTTAGACTTATGTTTTTTAACTTGAGTTATGAGCCAAGAACGGCTAATAGTGTCACTGGTATACGTCATTATAATGAGAATGCATCCTATTTAACTTCTGGGTGCCATTTTACGTAGAACCGTTAGTGAAGTCTTTATTTTTCAATTGGAAGTTAGTATGAAAGTAGAACATTACCACCGCTTAACCAAGCAAGCTGTTGCGTTATTGGAGTCTGAACCAGACATGATCGCCAACTTGTCGAACTTAAGCGCACTGCTCAACATGGAATTAGAAGACCTGAACTGGGTCGGCTTCTACCTGATGCGAGACGGTGAGTTGGTACTGGGCCCGTTCCAGGGTAAGCCGGCCTGTGTGCGTATTCCTGTCGGACGTGGTGTCTGTGGAACGGCTGTTGCCACAAATTCTGTACAACGTGTGTATGATGTTCACGCGTTTGAAGGACATATTGCCTGTGATGCGGCAAGCAATTCTGAGATTGTTATTCCGTTTTCGATCAACGGCGAAGTCATGGGCGTGTTGGATATTGACAGTCCAACTGTTGGCCGTTTTTCAGAAACTGATGAAGAAGGGCTCACGTTTTTGATGACTGAAGTAGAAAAGCTGCTTAATTCACAGGCGAACAAGGCATAAATTGGCCTTTGCCTGTGGTTTTTCGTAGTCAGGTCACTATAATACCGAACATATTTATACTAATGCTTCGCGGACCAGCCGCATCAACCAGGAATCCTCATGGAAAACACTGAAAAGTTAAAAAACAGCAAAGAAGTGATTGCGTACATTGCTGAATGTTTCCCTAACTGCTTTACTTTAGAAGGTGAGGCAAAGCCTCTAAAAATTGGTATTTTTCAAGATCTTGCTGATCGTCTTAATGAAGACTCTAAAGTAAGCAAAACTCAACTTCGTGCAGCGTTAAGACAGTACACCTCATCTTGGCGTTACCTGCACGGCGTTAAAGCTGGTGCGGTTCGTGTCGATCTAGATGGTAATGCATGTGGCGTATTGGAAGAGCAACATGTAGAACACGCAAAAGCGGCGTTGGCAGAGAGCAAAGCTCGTGTTGAAGCCCGTCGTAAAGAGCAAGGAAAAAAGGTGCGTGAAGACGCGAAAGCGAAGCCAAAGGCAGCAAAAAAACCTCAGGCTCGTCGTCCTCAACAAAAATCAGCACCTAAAGCGGATAAAAAGCCAGTTGAAACGCGTGCTTTGACTGCAGACGAACTAAACGTCGGCAACGAAGTGAACGTGAACATGGGCAAAGGCAACATGGCTGCGACCATTGTTGAAATCAATAAGGAAGATGTGCGTGTTCAACTCGGCAACGGCCTGCAAATGGTTGTGAAAGCGGAGCACCTGCGCGCATAAAGGAGAAATTCCTACGCATGAAATGCCGTTCAAAGATATCTCTGATTGCTGCTAGCCTTTGGCTAGCAGCCTTTTCAGCTCAGGCTCTCGAAGCCACAATTCATAAAGAAGATCTTCCTCTTCTTGCTCCTGAAGTTCAGCATGAAACGGCGAGCAAACGAGTGACTTCCCGTTTTACTCGTTCTCATTACAAACATTTCAATCTCGACGATCAATTCTCACAAGCGATTTTCGAACGTTACATCGAAATGCTGGACTATAACCGTAACCTGTTTACCCAAGCGGATATCGATTCTTTCAAAGATTGGTCGATGCAGTTGGATGACCAACTGAAGGTCGGGAACAACCAAATCGCCTTCGATCTGTACAATCTATCGATGGAAAAGCGTTTTGACCGTTTCCAATACGCCCTCACACTGCTTGATCACGAAATCACGTTTGATACCGACGAATCAATTGAGCTTGATCGCTCAAAGGCAAGTTGGCCGAAAGATCAGGCGGAAGTGAATGAGTTATGGCGCAAGCGTGTGAAATATGACGCGCTGAACCTGAAGTTAGCCGGTAAAGAGTGGCCAGAGATTAAAGAAACCTTGGCCAAACGTTACAACAACGCCATCAAACGTCTGACGCAAACGCACAGTGAAGATGTGTTCCAACTTTACATGAACGCATTTGCGCGCCAAGTCGATCCGCACACCAGTTATTTGTCCCCTCGTAATGCTGAACAATTCCAATCGGAGATGAACCTTTCTCTGGAAGGGATCGGTGCGGTATTACAAATGACCGATGATTACACCGTGATTCGTTCGCTGGTGGCTGGTGGCCCGGCGTCCAATAGTAAACAGTTGGGCGAAGGCGACCGCATTATCGGTGTGGGTCAGGACGGCGAAGATGTTGTTGATGTGATCGGCTGGCGTTTAGACGATGTCGTGCAATTGATCAAAGGTCCGAAAGGCACCAAAGTGAAGCTGCAGATTCTGCCTGAAGGCAAAGATGCAAAAAGTCACGTTGTCACAATTGTTCGAGATAAGATTCGTCTTGAAGACCGCGCTGTCAAATCAGAAGTGATTGAGAAAGACGGCAAGAAAATCGGCGTGCTTGAAGTCCCGAGTTTCTACGTTGGCTTATCGCAAGATACCGACAAGCTGATCACCGAGCTGAAAGCGAAGAACGTGGATGGCATCATTGTTGACCTGCGCAACAATGGCGGCGGCGCATTGACAGAGGCCACCGCATTATCTGGCCTGTTTATTACCAGCGGCCCAGTGGTGCAAGTGCGTGATAGTTACGGCCGAGTGAATGTCAACAGCGATACCGATGGCAAAATCAGCTACACCGGTCCGATGACCGTGTTGGTGAACCGATACAGTGCATCCGCTTCAGAAATTTTTGCTGCGGCCATGCAAGATTACGGTCGTGCGATCATTCTGGGTGAAAACTCATTTGGTAAAGGGACCGTGCAACAGCACCGTTCACTAAATCATATTTATGATCTGTTCGATAAAGAACTGGGTTATGTGCAATACACCATTCAAAAGTTCTACCGCATTGATGGCGGCAGTACACAGAATAAAGGTGTGATTCCGGACATTGCGTTCCCAACTGCAGTTGATGCTGCGGAAACGGGCGAGAGTGTGGAGCCGAATGCACTGCCTTGGGACAGTATCGACAAAGCCAAGTATGAGAAGCTGTACGATTTCCACACGCTGATCAGTACGTTGAATACAGAACATCAGGCGCGTATCGCGAAAGATCGAGAGTTTGGTTTTATTCAGCAAGATATTGCGAAATACAAAGCTGAAAAAGATGATAACTTCTTATCTTTAAACGAAAAAGTACGCAAAGAGCAGAGTGATAAATCGGATCAGGAACGTTTAGCACGTATCAATACTCGTCAGAAAGCGATGGGTAAAGAGACGTACAAAGCGTTGACGGATGTGCCGAAAGATTATGAAGCGCCCGATGCGTATTTGGATGAGTCGGTTTCGATCATGGTCGATATGATCAAACAATCGAAATAAGCATAAATGAAAAAGCGGGCTGTTGAGCCCGCTTTTTTTTATGCGCGTGATTCAACTATACCTGCACCATGTGTATCGCTAAGTCGCGGCCGTTGCCACGGATGCGATCGATGGTGCCGGAGAATTTGGCGGAAATACTCAAAAGACGTGAGTCTGGGTGCTGCGCTAAAAATTCGTACTTCTTCATGTCATCACTAAAGCTATCCCAATGATCGTTGATCGAGCGGGCGAAGTGCAATATGGTCGCGAGTTTTGGAGACACTTCTGCTTCACGTGGCTCATTGAAATGTTCAATGGCGTCTGCCATTTCTTCTGGAAAATTCCAACTGCGCGCCAAACGTGCGCCAAGAGTCGGGGAGGACACATCCAAAATCTCTTCTTGAATGGCGAAAGGGTCGCCGCCCGCTTCAATTTTCTGATTAATGGCCGCCGCGTGTTCCGGAACCAAGGTATGAATCATCAGTTCACCAATGTTGTGCAGTATACCGGTGGTGAAGACTTCGTTGCTGTCCATGCCGACTTCTGCCGCGAGTTTGCTTGAAATGACAGAGACTTCAAACGTGTCAGTCCAGTATTTTTCCATATCTAAAGTCGTGATGTGGGGGAAGGCGCTCGATAACACCGATGCGACCACTAATGTTCTGACTGGCCCGGTGCCGACGCGAATCAAGGCATCGTTGACGGTGGCGACGGTTTTATTGCCACCGAAATGCGCCGAGTTGGCCATGCGCAACAATCGGGCACTGAGCACTTGATCCATTTCGATCTTGTGTGCCAATGCGTGAAAGTCGACATCGTCTTGGTTGACCATTTCTAACAACTCATGCAACAGGCTTTGAATGCGAGGGAGTTCATTTAAGCGTGAAATTAAAGCTGTCTGACTCATGTTTGTCGTCTCCTTGAAGATTACGTGTTCTGACTATAGTTCACACGATGACAATAAGACAATGTCGATTTAACATTGCATTAACAGGTTTTGCATGAGCACATTGCGTTTAAAACACCGCGAGAAACAATGCATTTTAACGATGAAGGGTGAAAGAAATGCCAAGGAGTAACTATCAAAAAAGTCGTTGAAAAGACTGATTATTGTGATTGAATTCAAATAATTTAGCGTTATTAGCGTGGAAGTCCTAAGCTTAAAGAAAAAAGTGAGGGGAAGCGCAATGAAATGGATCATGATGATTTTCGCTTGTCTGAGCTTGGTTTCTACCAGCCCAGCGTTTAGCGTTACGGATTCAAATAGCAAAGATTTAACACAATTTGATCAACCGTTTTTGCTCGGTGACTGGTACTTGGTGAACCCAAACCCGGAAGAGTCACGAGAGAATTTTCTAGCGATCAAACTCAATTTTTCGTCGGATTACACTTTTGCCATCGACATTCAAAAGAAAGATTACAGTGTTGATCATTGGGAGGGGATGTTTGCGGCCAACAACGACACGATTATTCTTGGCCTCAATTCGGATGAACCGCAGGTCTACGAGTACAAAGGCAATCATAATTTACTCCACCTCAATGGTGTGACGTTTACCAAAGCGTTGTCGAATGCGCTTGCGGGCATTTGGTCGAGTACCTCGTTGTCGGGAAATGACTTGTCAGCAGAAAGTATTCAAAGCGTCGATTTGATCTTGCAGCCTGATTTTGTGTTTCTGTTTCGAGCCAGTGGTGACAATGGCACCGAGGCGATTCATCGTGGTGTTTACTATACCGAAGGGAACCATTTGGTTTTGATGTACGAAGATGGTGAACACGATACGCGTTATACCTTGAACCAGAATCAACTGACGCTGGAAGTGGAAGACGGGTCGATGTTCGCGGTGATGGATCGGATTCGTTAGCCAGATGGCAGAAAGCCTGTCAGGCCCACATCAACTAGGGAATTGTGTTATTTCATTTGTTCTACCTAGCCATTTAACGAGGTATTTCGCGTAAATACCTCGTTTTTTCTTTTCAGGGGTTGTTATTGGCACGAACAAGCCTAAGATCTGTAACACCAAGTAATTGGATATCGTCACATTTCATTACGTCAAAAGGATTCCGACAATGGCTCAAACTCCACAGGCCAAGTACCGTAAAGATTATAAAGCGCCTTCCCATTTGATTTCAGATATTGAACTCACTTTCGATCTTCATGACACGGCGACCACCGTGACTGCTGTGTCTCAAGTCAAGCAGCAAGGAGAAACTGCAACGCTGACTCTGGATGGTGAAGGGCTGGAATTAAAAGCGCTGCAAGTCAACGGCGCCGATTGGCAAGATTACACGTTGCTGGAAGCGGGCATTGAAATTCGCGCGCTGCCAGAAGTGTTTGAACTCACTATCATCACGTTAATCAATCCAGAAGCGAACACCGCGCTGGAAGGTTTATACAAATCAGGTGGTGCATTCTGTACTCAGTGTGAAGCCGAAGGCTTCCGCCGCATTACTTACTACCTCGACCGCCCAGACGTTCTGGCGAAATACACCACCACCGTTATTGCGGATAAAGCACAATACCCATTCTTGCTCAGTAACGGGAACAAAGTTGAACAGGGTGAAGCAGAACAGGGTCGTCACTGGGTGAAATGGCAAGATCCACATCCAAAACCTGCATATCTGTTTGCCTTAGTGGCTGGCGACTTTGATGTACTGCGTGATAAGTTTGTGACCCAATCAGGCCGCAATGTAGATCTGGAAATTTTTGTCGACAAAGGCAATCTGGATCGCGCACATCACGCCATGGCATCGCTGATCAATGCGATGAAATGGGATGAAACCCGTTTCGATCTTGAATACGACTTGGATATCTACATGGTTGTGGCCGTTGATTTCTTCAACATGGGCGCGATGGAAAACAAAGGTCTCAATATCTTTAACTCCAAGTACGTGCTAGCCAACGACCAAACCGCCACCGACACTGACTACCTCGGCATTGAAGCGGTGATTGGTCATGAATACTTCCACAACTGGACAGGGAACCGCGTGACCTGTCGCGACTGGTTCCAACTGAGTTTGAAAGAGGGGCTGACCGTCTTCCGCGATCAAGAATTCTCTTCAGATCTGGGCTCTCGCGCGGTCAACCGAATCAACAATGTCCGCATCATTCGTGGCCCGCAATTTGCCGAAGATGCGAGCCCGATGTCACATCCGATTCGCCCGGATAAAGTGATCGAGATGAATAACTTCTACACCTTGACCGTATATGAAAAAGGCAGTGAAGTGATTCGCATGATGCATACTTTGCTGGGTGAAGCGGGTTTCCAAAAGGGCATGAAGCTTTACTTTGAACGTCATGATGGTACGGCGGCAACGTGTGAAGATTTCGTTTCAGCCATGGAAGATGCGTCTGGTGTTTCTCTGAAACAATTCCGTCTTTGGTACAGTCAATCGGGCACACCAACGGTGAAAGTGAGCAGTGAATACGATGCAAATGCGCAGACCTACGCGCTGACCATCGCACAGCACACCGAACCGACACACGAACAGAAAGAGAAACAACCACTACACATTCCGTTCGATGTGGAACTGTACACCAAGAAGGGCGACGTTATTCCGTTACAGTGTCACGGAAAGCCGGTGGCGAATGTCCTGAATGTGACAGAATCTACACAAACGTTTGTGTTTGAAAACGTGGTTGAGCAGCCGATCCCTTCATTGCTGCGTGAATTCTCAGCACCAGTCAAACTGGAATACAACTACAGCGATGAAGAACTGACGTTCCTGATGGTTCACGCAACCAATGAATTTGCGCGTTGGGATGCGGGGCAAATGTTGCTGGCGAAATACATTCGTGCCAACGTTGAAAACGTGCAGCAGGGTAAGCCCGTGGCATTGTCTGAAGCGGTCGTCGATGCCTTCCGTGGTGTGTTGCTGAGTGATGTTCTGGAGCCTGCGTTTGTGGCGGAAATGTTGTCGCTGCCGAGTCACAATGAAGTGTCGGGTTGGTACAAACGTGTCGACGTTGATGCCATTGCTCAGGTGCTGAAAGCAATCAAAGTGATTTTGGCGACAGAACTGCAAGATGAACTGAGCGCCACCTATCACACGTTGAAACAAGCCGAGTACACCACTGAACACGCCGCGATTGGTCGCCGCGCACTACGCAACACCTGCTTGGCTTATTTGGCTTACACAACCCAAGGCAACGAGCTGGTGAACGCGCAGTATACTCAAGCAAACAACATGACCGATACCATTGCGGCGATGTCTGCCGCGAACTCGGCGGGTCTTGCGTGCCGCGAAGCCTTGATGGCAGACTACAGCGAGAAGTGGAAACACGATGGTTTGGTGATGGACAAATGGTTCGCGCTGCAAGGGTGTAACCCAGCAGACAATGCGCTGGACGTGATCAAGCAAACCATGAACCATGAAGCATTCAGCCTGAAAAACCCGAACCGCACTCGCAGCCTGATTGGTTCATTCCTCAGTGCTAACCCAGTTCGTTTTCATGCCAAGAGTGGTGAGGGTTACCGCTTTGCAGGCGAGATCCTGCGTGAGATGAACAGCAGCAACCCACAAGTGGCATCTCGTTTGATTGATCCACTGCTGAAATTCCGCCTGTATGATGATGAGCGCCAAGCCATGATCAAAGCAGAACTGGAAGGGTTGAAAGCGATGGATAACCTCGCTCGCGACCTGTTCGAGAAAGTCAACAAAGCGCTCGAAAACTAAGGGACACCAAGGTGGTACTTCGGTACCACCATTTTTTAAAGCATGAATCACTATTTCTTTTCTCTGAACATCTCTTACCAGTCGTTTTTGTCGCACTATTCTGGGGCCGCGAGTACCGTTTTAGTGTTAACAGAAAGTGGCTTGCGCCTCCAATTACCCGCCGCAAAATTCCGCCCATTTCTTAGTCAAATTGGTGTAAAAGGTCGATTTCGTCTAACAACTGACCAAAACAATAAGTTCCTAAAGTTAGAAGTTCTGTGAGTTCGTGATTTTGCAGTAATTTAAATAGGTACCTTAGTCACATTCTCAGACATTTCACCTCCTACCAGCCGCAAAACCATTAACTTTTTGTCAATAAAGCTTTTACAATAGCTCTGCATTACCAAGCGTAAGCTCTATGCTTACTGCATACCCTACAAAGCACATAATTCTAATCTTTGGAGTCGCCTATGACCGCGCGTGAAAGTTTAATGCCGGTTCTGCTTGAAAAAGTGTATCAACTGATTCAAGACAAACTTGAGCTTGCTCAACAACCCCTCGTCACCCAACTCGCACAACACCTGTTTAGTAATGTCGCACAAGACGATTTGATCGAACGAAATGAATCCGACCTATACGGAGCCGTCGTCAGTCTGTGGCATCACATCAACGAGAAAAAACCGGAAGAACGCTCTGTTCGAGTGTTTAACCCAACGGTGAGTAAACAAGGTTGGCAATCAACCCACACCATCGTCGAAATTGTGGTTCCGGATAGCCCGTTCCTTGTTGACTCCATCAAGATGGCATTGAGCCGTCTGGATCTGACATCGCACCTAATGCTCAATGGCCCGACTCAAATCGCGCGTCATGCCGATGGTACAATCAAAAGCATTAACGAAGGTGAAGGCCCGCTGCAGTCTCTGTTCCATTTGGAAGTCGACCGACTCAACAGCAAAGAAGAGATGACCGCGCTGAAGGATGAGTTGCTGGATATTCTGAGCGATACCGCGCTGGTGGTTCAAGATTGGAAACCGATGGCGAATCAGTTGGATCAAGTGATCGCACAACTGGAAGCGAAAAAAGATCGTATCCCCGTGGATGCGGATCGTTACGATGAAACGTTGAAGTTCCTCCGTTGGCTTGGGGATCATAACTTTACGTTCATGGGCTACAAAGAATTTGATTTGGTTAACGTGGAAGGCGATACCGAGTTGCGCCCAACGAAAGAAGCGGGTATGGGCCTGTTCTCTGACGCGAAACGTGTGCGCAATGTGAAGTTGTCTAACTTCCCTGATTCAGCGCGTTTGGAAGCGAAAAAGCCATTCTTGCTGATTTTGACCAAAGGTAACAAACAGTCTCGCATTCACCGCCCGGCGTATACCGACTACATCGGCATCAAGAAGTTTGATGACAACGGCAAAGTGATTGGTGAGCACCGCTTTACCGGCCTATACACGTCGGCCGTGTATAACCAAGCGGTGGAAAGCATTCCGCTGATTCGCGAAAAAGTAGAACGTATTCTGCATGCCAGCGGCTACCGCGTGGGTTCATACGCGTACAAAGCGCTGCACAATATTCTGGAAAACTACCCGCGTGATGAACTACTGCAAGCACGTGAAGAAGACTTACTGGAAGTGGGTATGGGCGTGGTACAGATGCAGGATCGTGACCTGATCCGTCTGTTCGTGCGTAAAGACCCGTTTGGCCGTTTCTTTAGCTGCATGGTGTATGTGACCAAAGAGCGTTACAACACAGAACTGCGCCGCCAGACACAACGCATTCTCAAGCATTATTTTGGCTGTCAGCAAGAAGTAGAATTCACCACGTATTTCTCTGAAAGCCCGCTGGCCAGAACGCACTACATTGTTCGTGTGGACAACAACAGCATGAACGTCGATGTGAAGAAAATAGAGCAGAACTTAATGGAAGCATCAACAACTTGGGATGATCGTTTGTCTGAAGCGATCGTGGCAAACTTTGGCGAAAGCAAAGGTCTACCGCTTTCAAAAGAGTATCTGCATGCTTTCCCACGTTCTTATAAAGAAGATGTGATGCCCGGTTCTGCGGTTTCTGACATTGAAAGCCTAGAAGCGTTGAACGAAAACAACAAACTGGGCATGTTGTTCTACCGCCCGCAGGAAGAGAAGAAAGACTCAAAAGCGGTTCGTCTGAAACTATATCACCGCGATGAGCCTATCCATTTGTCGGATGTGATGCCGATGTTGGAAAACCTCGGCCTGCGTGTCATTGGTGAATCACCATACGAAGTCGTGAAATCTAACGGCCAGACCTACTGGATCCTAGATTTCTCCATGCTGCATAAGAGCGACAAAGAAGTGGATCTTCGCGAAGCACGCGATCGTTTCCAACAAGCGTTTGCCGCAATCTGGAATGGTGGCCTAGAAAACGACGGCTTCAACCGTCTGGTACTGGGCGCATCATTGACGGGGCGTGAAGTCTCTATTCTACGTGCGTACGCCCGTTATATGCGTCAGGTCGGTTTCCCATTCAGTCAACAATACATCGAAGAGACACTGAACCATTATCCAGATCTGGCGAAAGGGCTGGTGGAACTGTTTGTTCGTCGTTTTGATCCGAAATTCAAAGGGGCACAAAAAGGTCAAACGGATCTGGTCACCAAACTGACCGCGCAATTGGATCATGTGGAAAGCCTCGATGACGATCGTATTTTGCGTCGTTACATGGAAATGATCGCAGCCACACTGCGTACCAACTACTTCCAGCTCGATGAAGACAAACAGCCGAAACCTTGGTTGGCGCTCAAAATGAAACCGAGCGACATTCCAGACATTCCGGCACCCGTGCCAGCGTTTGAGATCTTCGTGTACGCACCGGATATCGAAGGGGTGCACTTGCGTGGCGGGAAAGTCGCGCGTGGTGGTTTGCGTTGGTCTGACCGTCAAGAAGACTTCCGTACCGAAATTCTGGGCTTGGTGAAAGCACAACAAGTGAAAAACACCGTGATCGTTCCTGTGGGAGCGAAAGGTGGCTTTGTATGTAAGAAACAATACCTGTACACCACGCGTGATGAGATCTTCGCCGAAGGTCAGCGCTGCTACAAACGCTTTATCCGCGCGCTGTTAGATGTCACGGACAATATCATTGAAGGTGAATTGATTGCACCGAAGAGTGTCGTTCGTCATGATGAAGATGATCCGTACTTGGTGGTTGCAGCAGATAAAGGTACGGCAACGTTCTCAGATTTGGCGAACTCAGTCTCGGCGGAATATAACTTCTGGCTGGGCGATGCGTTTGCATCTGGCGGTTCAAACGGCTATGACCACAAAGCGATGGGCATCACCGCGAAAGGTGGCTGGGAATCGGTAAAACGTCACTTCCGTGAAATCGGGATTGATTGTCAAACCACAGATTTCACAGCGATTGGTATCGGTGATATGGCTGGCGACGTGTTTGGTAACGGTATGTTGCTGTCGAAACATATTCGTCTGCAAGCCGCATTCAACCACCTGCACATCTTTATCGATCCAACACCAGACGCTGCCAGCGGTTGGGAAGAGCGTCAACGCTTGTTCAACTTGCCTCGTTCAAGCTGGGAAGATTACAACGCGAAACTGATTTCGAAAGGCGGCGGCATTTTCTCGCGTAAAGCGAAATCCATCACGCTAAGCCCTGAAATTCAGAAAATGTTAGGGACGAAAAAGGCCTCGGTTGCACCGAACGATCTGATTAAGATGATCCTGAAAATGGATGTGGATCTGTTGTGGAACGGCGGTATCGGTACGTACGTGAAATCCTCTGCAGAAACGCACACTGATGTGGGCGACCGTGCCAACGATGCGCTGCGTATTGATGGTCGTGAGCTGAACGCGAAGATTGTCGGTGAAGGCGGTAACCTCGGTATGACACAACTGGGTCGTGTGGAATACGCATTGACCGGCGGTCGTGTCAACACCGACTTTGTTGATAACGTGGGCGGTGTTGACTGCTCTGATAACGAAGTGAACATTAAGATCTTCCTCAATGGTTTGGTTGCCAACGGTGACATGACGATCAAACAGCGCAATGTGATCCTTGAATCGATGGAAGATGAAGTGGGCGACATTGTTCTCGAAGACGCTTACACCCAGTCTGAATCAATCTCGGTGACCGAACAGCAAGGTGTGGGTGTGGTGAAAGAGCAGATTCGCTTTATCCATCACATGGAGAAATCGGGACATCTTGATCGTGCTCTGGAATATATCCCTGATGATGAAACACTGCTGGAACGTGAAAAACAGGGCATGGGATTAACCCGTCCTGAGCTCGCGGTCTTGGTCGCGTACGGCAAAATGGTCTTGAAAGAAGACTTGGCGTGTGAAGACATCGCCAATGATGACTTCCATGCCACTCAATTGGTGAAATACTTCCCATCTGAGTTACGTCGTAACTTCTCAGATCAAATGAAGAATCACCCTCTGCGTAAAGAAATCATCGCAACAGCGCTTGCAAATCAGATGGTTAACGAAATGGGCTGTAACTTCGTGACGCGTCTGCAAGAAGAAACGGGCGCGAATGCCGTTGATATCGTGAATGCTTACGCTGCGGCGCGTGAAATTTACGGTTTGGGTGCGGTACTTGAACAAGTGCGTACGCTCGACAATAAAGCAACAGCGCACGCGCAATACGACGTGATGTTCCATGTTCGTCGTACACTGCGCCGTTTATCGCGCTGGTTCCTGCGCAATCGTACAGGAAAACAATCGGTTCAAGCGCTCATCGACAGCTACCAATCGGATGTGAAAGCCATTGCGAAAGATCTGGATCAATTGCTGGTGGTTGATGAAGTGGCTGAACACAAAGCGATGGCGCAGGTGTGGGCTGAGCAGGGCATTGATGCAGAATTGGCTAATTATGTAGCACGTTTGTCGAGCTTGTACTCGGTACTGGATATATCCACAGTATCTCGTGAAAAAGGTAAATCGGTGGAACAAACGGCCAAGCTGTACTTTAACTTGGGCGACCGTTTATCACTGCACTGGTTCCTGAAGCAGATCAATGGTCAAGCGGTCGATAACAACTGGCAAGCTTTGGCTCGCGCAGCATTCCGCGAAGATCTCGATTGGCAACAACGCCAGTTGACTGCACAAGTGTTGAACTGTGCGTGTGACCCAGAGAAATTGGACGTGATGAAAGCGTTGGAAGAGTGGATTGAAAACAACGAGGTGTCACTGCATCGTTGGGAAAACATTCTTAACGAATTCAAAGTCGGTACGGTTCATGAGTTCGCGAAGTTCTCGGTTGCGATGCGAGAATTGATGCTCCTCAACTTAAACTGCCAGGCGGCGGAATAAGCATTGAATTGTTAGATAAATACGTCAATAATAACGCCCCGTTTATTCGGGGCTTTTTTCTTTTGGAGGCACAATGCTTTACCGCTTAGCCAGAGCTGGCTTTTTTCAACTGGATGCTGAAAAGGCGCATGAACTCGCCATTCAAAACTTCAAACGTTTCACTGGTACTCCTCTCGATCTCTTCTATCGTCAACACCTTCCAAACCGTCCTGTAGAATGCATGGGACTGACATTCAAAAACCCTGTTGGTTTGGCCGCTGGTCTGGACAAAAACGGCGAATGTATCGATGCGTTTGGTGCAATGGGTTTTGGCTTTGTCGAAGTCGGTACAGTGACACCACGTCCTCAACCGGGCAATGACAAACCGCGTCTGTTCCGATTGATCCCGGCTGAAGGGATTATCAACCGCATGGGCTTTAACAACGAAGGTGTGGATCACCTTGTTGAGAATGTTAAAAAAGCAAATTACGACGGCATCATCGGCATCAACATCGGTAAGAACAAAGACACGCCGATTGAAAAGGGTGCTGACGATTACCTGATTTGTATGGACAAAGTATATCCATACGCTGGTTACATTGCGGTCAACATTTCATCCCCCAACACCCCAGGGCTTAGAACGCTGCAGTATGGTGATGCATTGGATGAGCTATTGGCAGCACTGAAAGAACGACAGTCAGAACTTGCCGAGAAACATGGCAAGTACGTTCCACTGGCGCTGAAGATCGCGCCGGATCTGAGTGATGATGAGATCAAACAGATCTGCCAATCGTTGCTGAAGAACAAGATTGATGGCGTCATCGCAACCAACACCACATTAGACCGTTCTTTGGTTGAAGGCATGAAAAATGCCACCGAAGCGGGTGGGTTAAGTGGTCGTCCTTTGCAATCCCGCAGTACCGAAGTGATCAAGTGCTTGTATCAAGAGCTGGGGGATGACATTCCAATTATCGGGGTAGGCGGTATCGATTCTTATGTCGCGGCAAAAGAAAAACTGATGGCCGGTGCGAAACTGGTTCAGGTTTACAGTGGATTTATTTTCCAAGGCCCTAAATTGGTCAGCGATATCGTCAAAAACCTGTAATTGACGACAATCAACTGACGTTCATCACCCGTTGTCAAAAGTGACAAGGTGACAAACAGAGGAAATGAGATAATCATTTCCTCTTTTTTTTTGATTTTCCGTTCTTAGAATTACAACTATTCGTTGGCAAAGGTAATTAAGCGTTTTACCTAATCGTTTGATAATTCGTAAATTGAGAGTCGGAACAATGCTTAAACCAAGTGACAAATGGAATTGGTACTACTCAGATAGCGAAGGCTATTTGATGCTAGACCTGGGCGAGGAGATGGTGTTCCGCACGAATCTCAGCCGAAACCTATTAGTCGATTGCGCTTTTTCTGAAAACCATTTTACTGTCGACGATGCCTCGGATTACCAAACCTACAAAGAACGCATCAGTTGCTTAGAAATGAGCGAACCGCGCCGTGTCGAGCTGGCACTGTATTGTGTGGCAGCAAAGCGCTTCCACAAGCCGGTTCAGCCTAAGAGCTGGTTCTTTGATTATCAGGGTGGGGATGTCGCACCAGAAGAGGGTGACATGGTCAGTTTGGTTAATGGGTACAATCAAGGTTATTTTATCGTGCTCGAAGTGGGCGATAACGCGAGTTTATGTGCATTGGTCGATTTACAAGCGTTTGTATTAAACGGCTCTAAATCGCTTGAGTTCGGTCAGGTCATTAAAGTGATGCATGACCGTATGGCCAATGCCAACCATCTTTTCGTATCAGAGCCAATGGCTTTGGTCGGTTAAACTTTCCCTAAGTTAATTTCGTTCTTTTTTCATTTCCCATCGGCGCAAGCCGATTTTTTTTGCCTCAAATTCCTTCCCAAGGACAGCTTGCTTGCCAAGTTGGGTCGTCTTACACCTGAGATTTACCCCTGAATCGAATATTTTTTATGACAAAAGTGACGAGTCATTCACCGGTGTTCGGGGTGAATTCCCCTTAAATATTCCGCTTTTGGTGGGTTTTGTAATAAATTTACAGTGTAAAAGTTAGTCTGGTATAGTCCAATTTGAGTATGAATAAATACTCACTTCGCCGCTAGCGCAGATGAAGCCGTATTAATGATGAAGGAGTGAGGTTGGGGAGAACGTGGCAGCTTGGTTGTTGGATGAATCACCACTTAACGGGCTTTTTAATGAAATGATTCGTTTAGATTTAGGAATGGCCTGCATTGTCAGTTATAATCTGAAGCCATTTTTACCAGTCAAAGAACACTATGAATCAGTATCTAGCGGTTACCTCTAACGGTCTTGAGAACCTATTAGTCGAAGAATTAACAAATTTAGGAATTTCCGATGCCAAGCCTGTTCAGGCAGGGGTGAAATTCAAAGCAACCAATGAGCAAATCTACCGTTGTTGCTTATGGAGCCGTCTTGCTTCTCGATTCGTACGTGTCGTGGCGGAGTTTAACTGCCAGAACGATATGGACTTGTATCTGTCAACCACGGCGATCAACTGGGTCAATCACTTCCATAGCTCTAGAAAGTTTGTGGTTGATTTCAACGGCACCAACCGTGAAATTCGCAACAGTCAATACGGTGCGATGAAAGTCAAAGATGCAGTCGTGGACTGTTTTGAAAAGAAAAATCTCCCACGTCCGTCGATCAGTAAAGATCGTCCAGATCTTCGAATCCATGTTCGCCTTCACAATGACAAAGCACTGCTTGGCATTGACATGGTTGGCGGCGGCTTGCACATGCGTGGCTATCGCCCAGAATCGGGTAAAGCACCGCTTCGTGAAACGCTAGCGGCAGCCATTGTGATGCGTAGTGGTTGGAATGAATCAAAACCGTTACTTGACCCGATGTGTGGTTCGGGAACGTTGCTGATTGAAGCGGCAATGATGGCAGCCAATATCGCGCCAGGACTGAAGCGTGAGAAGTGGGGCTTTGAAGCGATTGAAGACTTTGATGCCGAGCTGTGGGCGACCATTAAATCGGAAGCGAGCGTACAAGCAAAACGTGGCGCCAAGAAAGTTGACACTAAGTTTTATGGCTTTGATAACGACACGCGCGTGATCCAAGTGGCTAAAGATAACGCCCGCCGCGCTGGTGTGAGCGACCTCATTGAATTTAACGTTGGCGATGCGGCTAAATTGACGCGTCCTGCTGGTTTCGAGAATGGCGTGATTATCTGTAACCCGCCTTACGGTGAACGTTTGGGAACGCATCCTGGCCTGATTGCGCTCTACACCGCATTTGGCGCGCAACTGAAAGCGCAGTTTGGCGGTTGCCAAGCTTCGATCTTCTCTAGTTCGGATGAATTGCTCGCTTGTTTGCGTATGCGTGCTGAAAAGCAGTTCAAATTAAACAACGGTGCGTTACCGTGTCACCAAAAAAACTACAGTATTGCGGTACGAGCGGAATCTGAATTGACGGAAGGCCGTCAAACGTCTCTGGTTGCACCAGACTTCGCCAATCGCCTGAAGAAAAACATCGGTAAGATTGGTAAATGGGCGAAACGTGAAGGGCTAGACTGTTACCGCATTTATGATGCGGATCTGCCGGAATACAACGTGGCGATTGACGTTTATTTGGATCATTTGGTGATTCAGGAATACGCGGCGCCGAAAAGCATTCCTGAAGAGACTGCGAAACGCCGTCTGACGGATATCATTCGTGCTGCCATTCAGGTCACGGAAATTGATGCCAACAAAGTGGTGCTGAAAGTTCGCGAGAAGAAGAAAGGAACGTCGCAGTATCAGAAACTCAGTCAGCAATCTGAAACCATGTACGCTCAAGAATACGGCGTCAAACTGATTGTGAACCTGTATGACTACCTTGATACCGGTCTATTCCTTGACCACAAGCTGACTCGTCGTCGCTTAGGTCAAATGGCGAAAGGCCAGGATTTCCTCAACTTGTTTGCGTACACCGGCTCTGCCACCGTGCATGCGGCCTGTGGTGGCGCGAAATCGACCACAACCGTCGATATGTCCAAAACGTACCTTGATTGGGCCAAAGAAAACATGGCGCTGAACGGTCAAGTAGGTCGCCAGCATCAATATGTTCAGGCGGACTGCTTGCAATGGTTGGAGAAAGCGACTGGGCAGTATGATTTGATCTTTATCGACCCTCCGACGTTTTCGAACTCGAAGCGCATGGAACAGTCTTTTGACGTTCAGCGTGACCACATTCAGCTGATGACGAATTTGAAACGTATTCTTCGTCCAGAAGGCACGATTGTATTCTCCAACAACAAGCGTCACTTCAAGATGGATATGGAGCAGATGGAAGCGCTCGGTCTTGAAGCGCAGAATATCTCCTCGCAAACATTGCCATTGGATTTCGAGCGCAATAAACATATTCACAACTGCTGGCTTGTGACGCACAAAAAATAACAGGGCACGGATGTGATAACTCTCTATAGCACGGAAGGCTGCCATTTATGTGAAATGGCGTATGACTTGCTTAAACAAGTTCAGCTCACTCAACAGGTTAACATCGTCGACATTGCGTTCGACGATGTACTGTTTTCTCGTTACGGGGTCACAATCCCCGTACTTTCCTATCAGAATTCAGAGCTGAATTGGCCTTTTGATATCAACGAATTAACTCAATGGTTGGAAAATAATGGCATTAATTACCATTCATAACGGGTTGCTGGCATTTGGTGATCACCCATTGCTGGACCATGCAGATTTCGCACTGCAAGAAAATGAACGTGTCTGTCTTGTGGGCCGCAACGGGGCCGGTAAGTCGACACTGATGAAAGTCTTGGCAGGGGAAACCCTGATGGATGACGGCAAAATGCAGGTGATGCAGGATGTTGTCGTTTCTCGCCTTGAGCAAGACCCACCTCGCGATCAGGAAGGCAATGTGTACGATTACGTTGCTGGTGGTTTGAAAGAGGTCGGTGAACAACTAAAGATCTATCAAGATCTGCTGGATCTGGTGGCGGTCGAACCCACGGAATCCAACATTAAACGTCTCGCGAATATTCAAGAGCAGCTTGAGCATGCTGGCGCATGGCGATTTGAAGACCGAATCAAGAACGTCCTGAGTGCACTGAAGCTTGATGGTCACACGAAATTGACCGAACTTTCCGGTGGTTGGCAACGTAAAGCTGCATTGGCGCGTGCGCTGGTCTGTGACCCAGATGTATTGCTACTCGACGAACCGACCAACCATTTGGATGTGACAACGATTGAGTGGCTAGAAGGTTTCCTGAAGGATTTCCGCGGTTCAATCATCTTCATTTCCCACGACCGTGCGTTTATCAAATCCATGGCGACACGTATTGTGGATTTGGATCGCGGTCAGTTGAATTCGTTCCCAGGGAACTACGAAAAATACCTCGTGGAAAAAGAAGAGCAGCTGCGAATTGAAGAGATGCAGAATGCGGAGTTCGATAAGAAACTGGCGCAGGAAGAGGTATGGATTCGTCAAGGCATCAAAGCGCGTCGTACGCGTAATGAAGGTCGCGTTAGAGCACTGAAGAAGCTGCGTGAAGAGCGCGGTGAGCGTCGTGAAGTGCAGGGTAAGGTGAACCTACAAATCGATGATGCGGCGCGTTCAGGCAAGATTGTCTTTGAGGCGGAACATTTACAGTACGCGATTGACGGCCAGTCCATCGTTCAGGACTTTAGCTTTAACATCATGCGTGGCGATCGCATCGCCCTTGTCGGTCCAAATGGGTGCGGTAAGAGTACCTTGCTGAAATTACTGCTGGGTGAACTTCAGCCGGATTCAGGTCGTCTGCATTGCGGTACCAAGCTTGAAGTCGCGTATTTCGACCAATACCGCGAAGTTCTGGACCCAGAGAAATCGGTGATTGATAACCTAGCTGATGGGAAGCAAGAAGTGACTGTGGGCGGGCGTCAACGCCATGCATTGAGTTACCTGCAAGACTTTCTGTTTGCACCAAAGCGTGCACGTACACCAGTGAAAGCACTGTCCGGTGGTGAGAAAAACCGCCTGCTGTTAGCGCGTATTTTCCTCAAGTCGAACAATTTATTGGTGCTTGATGAACCAACGAACGATTTAGATATCGAAACCTTGGAACTTTTGGAAGATTTGCTTGCCAATTACCAAGGCACGTTATTGTTAGTCAGCCACGACCGTGAGTTTGTTGATAATACCGTGACGTCGAGTTGGATCTTTGAAGGCGATGGTGTCATTGAAGAGTTTGTTGGGGGCTATCACGATGCTCAACAACAACGACAGCAAGTTCTTCAGTACCGGAACGCTGAAAAAGTAATCAAAGCAGAGAAAGTGGTTGAGGAATCTCCCAAAACCGCGCCTTCGAAGCCTAAGTCTAAGAAGTTATCTTATAAACTGCAGCGCGAACTAGAAACTCTGCCTGTGAAACTCGAAGAATTAGAAGCTGAGATTGACGCTCTGCAGGAACAGGTGAACAGCCCTGACTTCTTTGGTCAGCCTGTAGAGGCAACACAACCCATTTTAGACAAGTTAGCTGCCACTGAGCAGGAGCTTGAAATTGCATTTGAGCGCTGGGAAGAGCTCGAGGCAATGCAACAGGAAAGTTAATGAAACCAATGAGTAGTAACACTTTTAAACTGACCTTCATCACCGCCGCGATTGTGTCATCGACCACTGCGTCCGCAGCTTTGTATCAAGTCGTCGAAGTGACACCAAGTACAACGTATTCTTACAAGAGTAGCTTTGGTGTTGCGATTCAACCGGGCACAGCGACGGGTGGAAGCGATGCTGATTTGGGATGTTTTGATTCGGCCGCATCGAACTGTGATGGAAGCAGTTTTATTTTGGCTGGTGAAACCCGTTCGTCTGAAGTGAACGCCGGTGAGGCGGTCGACGGTTTGAGTTTCCGAGAAGAAGCGCCGTTTGGTATGGACAGCCGCTTTGTCTATATTGATAGCCTCGATGATTTTGAAAGCTACTGTAGTAACCAGTTGCGATATGCGACGTGTGATGCGTGGGCTTCAGTGCGGTGGACGCCTTGGGCAAGTGAAGTGAGTGGTAGTCAAACCCCGAATGCAATTGCTTTTACAGGCGCATCAACCACCGGCGATGCAATCGATGAAGGCAACAACGTGGTTGTGAACAGTTTGACCTCTGATGGCGATGTTGTGGGGATCACCTCAACGCTGGGGACTGTGACGGATTATCGCCGTGATTCGGTATTGGGGTTTGTTGGTACAACAAGCGATACCTTTACTGACAACCTTCAGACACGTGCATGGAAAACGGACGGTACTTATACAGTTGGTAGTATTTCAACTGATTACACGAATGATCAGGGGGATTACTACACTTCTAAGGCTGCATTGTGGAACGCAAGCGGTACGTCTGTTTCGTTGAATTGGGGCTCTGGCTCTGGCGTATCAAGCGTGAAGAACAATCGTCTTGCTCAAGGCAGTATGCGAGATTTCGTTGAAGTTGATGGCACGCTGTATGGTGTGGGTTATAACACCTATGAAACCAACTCAACCAACTACATGAATGCAGTTGTGTATTCTGTGGATACAAGCTCGGATATTATGACCGCCAGCAATTGGACATCTACACCGATTGCGAATGCGACTGTGCGGGAAAATGGTGTTTCAAGCGGCGACTATATTTATAGTAACTCGGTCGGACTGGCGGTGAATGAGAATTTGGTTGCGATTGGTGAAGCGAAACGGGGCGGCGATCGTGCATACAAAGGGGCGGCCTCGAATCGCGTGTTTGTTGTGAAAGATGTGACGTCTCCCTCTGCCACTTATTTAAGTGACGGCGTGTTCTTTGATGGCGCTGGTGGTAAAGCCGGAGGCATTAATAATTACAACGAAATTGTTGGCCAAGTCGATGCAGAATCTACCCGTGAAGTGAATGGTAAGCCGCGCCGTAAGCGTGCATTTATCTACCCGTTGGATGCTGATGGCACCAATGAAACACGCCGAGGTATTTTTAACAACAAAAGTTGGTGGTTAGATAATCTCACTAATGGTGGTGACTATTCTGATCACAACAACCAATACCGTATCATTGATGCCACTGACATCAACGATGCAGGTGTGATTTCTGCAACCGCGTTGAAGTGCGAGAACGGCTACGACACCACCGCATACAACGCGACGTGTGGCGACGGCAACCAAGATGAGACAACGGTCGCCGTCAAACTGGTGCCAATTCCAGGCGTAACGAGCAGTGACATTTCGGCCCGTGGCACAGATGAAACAACGACTGAGCGTAGTGGTGCAGGTATTGGTTTGTGGATGCTGGCTGTACTAGGTTTCCTCGGGTTCCGTAGAAAATAGTAAATTTTTGTCAAACGAAGCACAAGTTCACAGATCTGGACTTGTGCTTTTTTTTGGCTTGATGAAGGTGGTTTTTTGAGCAATTCTTAATGGTGTGGTCATGGAAACGCCACACGATTTTAATAGTTGTAACTTAGACACAAGCTACTGTATGAGGACTGCACTATGAAGAGACAAAAGCGTGATCGCCTGGAAAGAGCGCAATCTCAGGGATACAAAGCGGGCCTGAATGGCCGATCGCAAGAAGAATGTCCCTACCAACAAATGGAAGCTCGATCCTTTTGGCTAGGTGGTTGGCGTGAAGCTAGAGAAGACAAACTGACTGGTCTCTATAAATAATTTCCACATACAACACAGGATCTAAGCCCCGAAAGGGGCTTTTTATTTGGATTTTAAATCACCTGATGCACTATAACTAAATGTACTACCAACAAAAAAGCCGCTCAATCGAGCGGCTAGATTCAATTACAACGAATTAAAATGCTGAAGTGTCTTGGAACAGGCCAACTTTTAAGTCTTTCGCAACATAGATTTCTTTGCCATCAACCAATACGCGGCCATCAGCAAGACCCATCACCAATTTACGGTTTACAACGCGTTTCATGTGGATTTCGTAAGTAACTTTTTTCGCTGTCGGTAGGATTTGACCAGTGAATTTTACTTCGCCAACACCCAATGCACGACCTTTGCCTTTTCCGCCAACCCAGCCAAGGAAGAAACCAACCAGTTGCCACATTGCATCAAGGCCAAGACAGCCAGGCATCACTGGATCGCCAGGGAAGTGACAATCAAAGAACCAAAGATCTGGAGTGATGTCGAGTTCGGCCAGAATCAAGCCTTTACCAAAATCACCCTCAGTTTCAGACATCTTAGTCACTCGATCCATCATCAGCATGTTTGGTGCTGGTAGTTGAGGGTAACCAGGGCCAAAAAGTTCGCCACGGCTAGAAGCTAAAAGATCGTCGCGGTTATAAGAGTCTCGTTTGTTGTGCATTATCAATTACTCCAATTTCTGATACGGTGCATCTTAGTGAACACGTGTACGCCAAACAACTCCGATCAGTACTAAACGAACCAGTTTTTGAGGCGTTCCACAAATCCTTGTGGCTGAATGTGTTTTTCAAAGTTTTCAATTCGTTCGGCGATTCGGCTGATCACGCTTTCCTCATCATCACCACGGAATGGTTTATTCATGAGTACAGGAACAGCTTCATCAACATTCGAGACGGGCCAAATGTTGAATTCCCCATTTTTAATACTTTCGACGACAGATTGATGAAGCGCAAGGTGTTTCAGATTACTTTTCGGCAGGATGACGCCTTGTTCACCGGTAAAACCTTGATGTTGGCAAACCCGGTAGAAACCTTCAATTTTTTCGTTGAGCCCACCAACTGCTTGGACGCGACCGAACTGATCTACGGCGCCTGTGACCGCAATTTGTTGGTCAATAGGATATTCGGATAGGGCGCTCACTAATGAGCATAGTTCAGCGAGCGAAGCGCTATCGCCATCCACTTCACTGTAAGACTGTTCAAATACGACTGAAGCGGAGAATGGCAGCGGAACGTCCAGATTGAGCGCGCTGCTCACAAACGCTTGCATGATCATCATGCCCTTAGCGTGTAAATTGCCACCCAGCTCAACTTTCCGTTCGACATCAGAAATATCGCCATCACCAAAATGAATCACACATGAAATACGGGCTGGCTCGCCGTAAGATACTGGATGACCAGCAATATCGATGACAGTCAGGCCGTTGACTTGTCCGATTTGCTCACCTTGAGTTTCGATAATGACTTGGCCATCAAGAATGTCGTCAAGTGCACGCTCAGGTAAGTAAGATTCACGGTAATAACGTTGATTCAGTGCTTGTTCAATGTGTTCTTTTCCGATTGTCGCTTGATGACCCAGAAGTGCCGCTTCTTCGAGCAGCGCGCGATGCCACATCACACATAGAGGTGCGTAATGTTGATCTTCGGTGTAACGAGCGCCAGCGGTCATCACTGCTTCAACGGCATCGTGCGTCAGCATTGGCAACTCATAGCGATCAGTGAGCCAGAGTAGGTAGCCTAAATAAGTCGTAATGGAGTCCTGATCAAGCTTGATATCCACTTCCAACTCACTGAACAGGCATAGCCCTGAGTGAATATCTGCATCCAGAAAATCGATGTCGCCTAACTGGTTTCTATCACCAACCACAACGAGTTTGACGTTGTAACTTTTTGTCGGCAATGAGTGAATGGGTGACTTGGGGTCACAATTCACCGGTGAAATGGCGTCGCCCAGCACGGCAGATTTCAACATTGGCCAACAGCGCGGATTCGCGAGTAGTAAATTCGCAGAAACGACAAGATATCCGTTATCAGCTTTGTCTAATAGGCCGCTGACTTCACTGACAATATGGCCATTTTCAGCTTTGACTTGTCCGAAAATTGCACCCATATCTAACGTTTCAGTCACCACAATGGGCACTGAAGACGTCATACTCTCCATCTGCTCTTTAATCAGAGCGCGGTAGATTGAGTTATCTGGCGCATTGACTAACAGAATGCGGCTAAAACCTTTGACGTGAATGAACCTTTCAATTGCTTGTGAAAGTCTGGTTTGAGTGCCAAACAGAGAAACAGAAGGCAGGTTAGGGTATTGAGATAACTCAGTGCTGAACTGGTCATACTGAGGCGTCACTAAACGCCAGATATCTTGTGTCATTGAATCGTCGAAATCGTGAAAAGGAGACAAATTATATAGAAAAACCCAAAGCGCGAATAGCTTTGATATTTGTGATGATCTTGGTCGTGTTTTTTATCGATATAATTGAAACGACTGTGTCACTTGGGTTACGCTGTCACCCTAATTTTAAATAGGCTTGCCAGACATGAAATATCAACAACTCGAAAACCTGGAATGCGGTTGGAAGTGGCAGTACTTAATCAAAAAATGGAAAGATGGCGAACCGATCACTTGTCATATCGATCGTAGTGAGGCAGATGCCGCTGTTCAAGAACTCAAATCTCTAGAACATGAGCCAACCTTGGTGCTTGAATGGATCGAACAGCATATGGCACCAGATTTGGACAACAAGCTCAAACAAGCCATTCGTGCCAAACGGAAGCGTCATTTCAATGCAGAGCAGTTACATACACGTAAAAAATCCATCGATTTAGATTATCGCGTATGGGAAAAGTTGTCTGTGCGAGCAAACGAACTGGGATGCACGTTATCCGATGCCATTGAGTATCTGCTTAGTGAAGCGTCACGGAGCGAGAAAGCGAGCCGCACGGTTTCGAGTTTAAAAGAAGATTTAAGTAAATTGCTGTCTGATTAGGAGTTAGCAAGATGTTGTATGTGATTTTAATTGCTGCAATCGTCATCTTTTGGTTGGTCGCGGCCGACAGGCCTGTACTCAAAGTTAAGTTTAAAAATGGCGTCATTACACAGGTTAAAGGTCATTTTCCGCCGTCGTTTAAACATAATGTCATTGAGATTGGTGAAAATGCGCCATTTGATGGTGAACTCAAAGTTTATCATCAAAGGCACAATATGAAGTTGGTGTTCTCGAACCAGGTGCCAAAGAAAGTACAACAGCGCATTCGAAACGTATTTCCACACCAAGGCTTCAAAGGCAACGGTGATAAAAGTAAAAAGACTCACTAGGATTGCGCCATTAGCGACAACACGTTTGCATCAAGGTGCAAACTAGAGCGAAATCTTAACGCTTCAAGCTGAAACGGCTGAATACCAGATGTAGTATTCAGCCGTTTTTTATTGGAGTGACACAATGAAACCACAATTACTCATCATCGCAATATGGCTTTGTTCACAGCACGCATGGGCAGACGACACAGAAATCAACAACGTCGCAAGGCTCATCAAAGCCAAAACGCTCAAAGTGCTGAGCAAACAGAATGTGTCTGCAAAAGGTTTTTGCGATGTATTTGTCGACATGAATCACATCGACAATCAGTACGCCAAGGTCGTACAAGTCTCAACGCTTGGCGACGCGCAACTCTGTAAACGCGTCAAACAGGCCATCAAGGTTGGCAAAAAATACAAATACCAAATCCCAGAACGGTTCATCAGAATTCAAATTGATGCACGGGAACTCTAACCAATGTGTGTGACAAGATGATCTTGATAAGGTGTGAGGCTGGAATCATTAAAGCGCGATGAAGACGACTCAGCGAAAACAAACGTCAAACGACGAAAAAAAACTCAGTTAACTAGAAATACGGCTCATGTATCAGGGGTTTAGGTCATGAAAACCGACAGGTTTTATCAGATGTTAAATCCATTGTTCTTAGTGCGCATTATGTATATTATGTTAAATGATGTCGATTGAGCACCATGAGATATGTTGATTTGGCCCTCTTTCTTGCTGAGAACCACTTAAGGCATTGAACATAAACGATTTACCATAAAGTATATAATTACCATATTGATTCACGTTCCCACGCGTAATCAATATGGTAATTAAGATGGCTTGCTTTTGTTTAGATCAGTGTCGTAAGCAGATACGCATTCAATAACAACACCAAACCAATGATGACACCGCCAGTCGATGTGACTGCTTTGCTGTTGGTGTATTTCCCCATGATGCTTGAGTTCGCGGTAAACAGAATCAGCGGAATGATCGCCAATGCGATACCAAAGCTAAGTGCGACTTGGCTCATCACCAATATTTGTGTGGTGTTAATGCCTAGCCCAATCACCACAAACGACGGCGCCATGGTGATGGTTCTTCTCAACCACATGGGAATGCTCATACGGACAAACCCTTGCATAACGACTTGGCCTGCCATTGTGCCAACAACCGTGGATGACAAACCTGATGCTATCAGTGAGATACCAAACAAGATGGATGCGGCCTTACCAACCAGCGGTTCCAGCGTTTTGTATGCAGTTTCGATTTCTGCCACATGTTGATTTCCGCTGGCGTGAAATGCTGCCGCCGCCATTGCAACAATCGCGATGTTCACGAAACCGGCAATAATCATCGCGATGGATACATCGAATTTGGTTGAACGCAGACGTTTTTCTACGGTTTGATTGTAGGTGTTTTTAAACAATGCGGAATGCAGGTAGATGACGTGCGGCATAACCGTTGCCCCTAAGATACCGGCTGCTAAGTAGATTTGATGACTACTATTTAGTGTTGGGACCAAGATGCCGGTTGTGAGGTCTGAGCCCGATGGATGTGCAAACAGCAATTCTGCCACGTAGACAATGGCGACAAACAGTAGCAGCCCACCAATCGTCATTTCCAACGGTTTTTGCCCTTTCTTATTGAGCATCAATATGGCCACGGTCGCGACGGCTGTAATGGCGGCGCCATCAATCAACCGAATACCAAACAACAATTGAAAACCGACCGCAGCCCCAATAAATTCAGCTAGGTCAGTCGCAATGGCGATGAGTTCTGCTTGGATCCAGTAAGGCACTATCGCCCATTTTGGCAACCGTTCTCTTAGATGTTCCGCTAGGTTTTTGCCGGTCACGATGCCAAGTTTCGCGGATAGATATTGAATTAACATCGCCATGAGGTTTGCCCACAGTACTACCCAAAGAAGTTGATAGCCAAAGGCTGAACCGGCTTCGATGTTGGTAGCGAAGTTACCCGGGTCAATGTAACCAATTGCGGCAATGAATGCTGGTCCGAGTAACAGAAGTTTGCTTTTAAACTTAAAAGAAAGCTGAGTGAATCGGTCGTGTTTAGGCGAATAAAGTGTGGTGTTCATCAGTTGTCATGCCTGAAATAAATCTGCTATAGACAACATATTCCTCATTTAAATGAGAATCAATATCAACCACTCAGGTTGTAACTATTACAGAGATAGGTCTCACCTATCGCTGGTGATTCAGGTAGCGATCTGAGATTCGTTGTAGCTCTTTGCTTCGGATGGGCTTCAACACAATGTCATTCATCCCTGCGGCCAAACAGTTTTCATGATCGCTATTCATGGCGTGTGCAGTCAGTGCAATGATCGGTGTGGCGAGTTTTCGAGAACGCAAAATGCGAGTTGCTTGAATCCCATCCATGATTGGCATCGAAATATCCATGAAGATCAGGTCAAAAGTTCTATCTTTTTCAACCAGTTCGATGGCGTGTTGTCCGTTATTAGCAAGTGTTACGTTGTAACCCATTCGATTAAGTAAGAGCTGGATGACCATTTGGTTTGTCTTGGTATCCTCGACAACGAGGATGTGTTTGGTGTCATCAAGCGCACGATGTGATGCGGTATGAGAGAGCGGAAGTTCATCGAGATGAGACGTTTCTGAACTCCGCGATTGCAAAGGAATCGAAATCGTAAACAGACTTCCCTCGCCTAGTTTGCTACTCACGGTAATGCTACCCCCCATCAGTTCAACCAGATGTTTGGTGATGGCTAACCCTAACCCGGTTCCGCCGTAGTTCCGCGTAATCGAGGTATCGGCTTGAATGAAGGGTGAAAACAGGTGTTCGATTCGCTCGTTGTCGATCCCAATGCCGGAATCTTTGACTTCAATCTCTAGGCGATCCCGTGCGGTCACCAGTGATACATCAACAAAACCGTGATGGGTAAATTTGATTGCATTGCCGATGATGTTAAATAGGATTTGAGTGAGACGAACTGAGTCGACCCAATATTCAAATTGCTCACAAATGGAGGCTTTGACGTTGAAGGTAATGTCTTTGGCTTGCGCTACTTGGCTATGGTATTCGAGTGCATGTTGGAGCTTACGGCTTAAACTAATCCAGTGACGTTGTAACTCAAAATGACCTGACTCGATGCGACTGAGGTCGAGGATATCGTTGATGATGACCAAAAGTAACTCAGCCGAATTTTCCATCTGTTCTAGCATGTCTTGCTGATAAGCATCTGAATCATCACGCAGTAAATCAATCAGCCCTAACACGGCATTAAGTGGCGTACGTAGTTCGTGACTCATCATGGCAAGGAATTGTGACTTGGATTGGTTCGCCTGCTCCGCCAGTTGCTGAGCAACTTTCAGTTCTCGAGTTTTTAAATCGACCAGTTTTTGCAGCGCTTCTTTGTGTTCAATGTCGTTGATCGCGCGTTCAAGTAATGGGCGAAAGCGTGACAGCGTTGATTTAGTTTCGAGGCTAAACTGCCCTTTTCGTGTGCCCAGTAATAGCAAAACAGAGTCACTGGTTTGCGCTCGAATCCCCGTCACGAGTGCTGAGTTGATCTGATCTTTTAGAAAGTGATTTAAGTTTTGAAACTCATCGAGTTTGCTGGGCTCGAAAAGAATGATGCATTCGCCATCCAACACACGTTGAAACTTGTCGCCGTTGAACCACTCTTTGCCTTGAAACGCTAAGTTAGATGCTAGATACGTCGAAAAGATACTGCTTTCTTTATCTTTTGAAATCACGATGAAGTCGTCGAACCGAATGTAGCGACTGAGGACTTTTTTCAGTTCTTCAAAAATTTGGTATTTGTTGTCGGCGTGACTAAGCGCGGATAACGCCGCCAAAATGACCCGGTTTTCTTCGGCCAGACGCTGTTCTCGTTCTTTGCTGCGTTCCAGTTCCAATAACGCTTCATTAAGCTGCTCTATCTTTTCTTGTTCCATCAGATGGTTACTCAGACTCATAGAATAGGACTGACGAGATCATCAAGTTCCCGTGTGCGTTCTCGCCACCGATGAAACGCCCTTGTTCACCGAAGGTAAAGGGACAAATAAACGGTTGATTGTTCATTTGGGATTTTAATTGGCGTTGCACTTCGAGAATATCTTCGCCAAGGCGCAACATTGAACCGGCGCAATAGATGATGATTGAGCCAAGTAGTTGTGACTCATGATAATTCTGGGTATTGGCCTCTTTTACAACTCGAGATGCTCGATTGATCAGTTGCTCTCTGGATCCGGTCATCAACGTGACGGTTTCGCCTTCAACAGCAGCGGTAAACATCTCCATCGATCCGCTGCGTGTCATGCGCACTGGATGAGATAGTTTGTAATACGGCTGCTGATGAATGTGCCCAGCAACGCGGCCAAGTGGAAAGCGAGTGACGTGGTGAAAGAGATAATGTTCTGATATTTGGACGCTGGAGTGATCACTGATCCACTCTTTGTAGATTTGTTTAGCCGGCTCGCCATCGATTTCATGGATAAAACGTCCGGATGCTTTCGTGACTGTGCCAACAAATTCGGTGGGTGAATAGCCTGCGCTAAATCCAGTGGTCAGCGGCTTAGATGGGAAAAAGAGCTCAATCGCAATGCCACGTTGAATCCAGCCTTGCTCCGTCATGCTTGACCACTGCTTTTGAATATAATTGTCTGCTGCACTGCCCCCGATGATGGGGATTTGAGTCCCGAACGTATCGTCAATTTCATCGATAAACAGCTCTTCATGACCGGGGGTTGCATGAAGCACAATCAGACTTGGAACTTCGCCAATTCTACCTGCAGAACGCAGTGCTTGTTGAATCGCTTTGCGAGTGGATTTTCGAAAGTCTTGGCCTTCATCCAATGCAATCAATCCGGTTCCGTACGCGCTCTGGTTTGAATCGTAAATCCCCATGGCGGCGATGACTGGGCCGGCATGATAACCTTTTTCAGTCATCACGCCTTTACACGATGAACACCCAATAAAAGGAATATTAGGAAATGCTGTCTTAAATAGCGTGAATAATGTCTCTATAGGATATTCGTCAGTATAATAGAGAACAACACTAGAAAGCCCCTTTAATATTAGGGACTCTCTCAGTTGATGAATAGCATTGATGAGATCAGAAGATTGAGTAAAAGTCGTTATCAATCGCATATGCGAATATAAGTTAAAAAAATTCTTCAATCTTTATACATTAACTTGAGGCGATATTAAATTTTTTCTCTTAACTTAATGAACGCTGTCTCGCAAATTATACGACCTTATTAATCATTAATATTAATGTTTACCGAGTCATTAATATTAATCGTGCTATTTGTTTTTGAGTTGTTGCGAATCACCTTGAGCTGCACACTTTCGCCTTCTCGAATCAATTCATCATCCGATTCTAAGCGCCATTCCACGGGGATTGGACGAATTATATACACGCCTGGGAACTCTTCACTTTTTGTTACAGTTAATTTTTGTCCATTCACAAATAAAGAACATTTTGGTTGTGGAATGCATTCCTGTGTTGGTACATCACGATATGTGATCGTGCGCCAAAAAAAAGCGATCACGAGCACAGCTAAGGTGATGATTATTTGAGCAAGTCTATGTTTGGTTAGCTTTTCAGCCGCCATGTCTTTGTGTTCCCCATGTAACAAACTTCAAAGTTTTGAAATAAAAGGTCAAATCCAGATGGATAGTAAGGTTACTACACTGTCATTGAATTGTTAATTGCAGTATAGTTGTGGCCTGAAAATGCCACTTTTTTATAAAGTCAGCAATAGGATTAACGTTATGAAAAGACATTAATTTTTATTGTGAACTTGGGTGGCATTACGACATGTGTCGTGTTGGAAGTAAAGTGTAGTTAATTAGACATTGGAAGCATGCAAATGAGCCAAGAAAAGCAGCTTGAACAAAACTATAACTATACAGTCGTCCGTCAATTTACCTTGGTGACTATTCTCTGGGGTATTGTCGGTATGGGTGTTGGTGTTTTGATTGCCGCTCAATTAGTATGGCCACAGCTCAACTTTGATACGCCGTGGCTGACGTATAGTCGCTTACGTCCTCTGCATACAAATGCGGTAATTTTTGCGTTTGGTACCAGTGCACTGTTTGCAACATCTTATTATGTTGTGCAGCGTACCTGTCAAACTCGTCTCTTTGGTGGCCCGCTCGTCCCATTCACCTTTTGGGGATGGCAAGCGATAATCGTTTCTGCCGCTATTTCTCTGCCTTTGGGTTACACCTCAGGTAAAGAATACGCGGAATTGGAATGGCCGATTGATATCGCGATTGCTCTTGTATGGGTTTCTTACGCCGTGGTGTTCTTTGGAACGCTGGTGAAACGTAAGACGTCTCATATTTATGTAGCAAACTGGTTCTTCGGTGCGTTTATTCTCACCGTCGCAGTTCTTCATATCGTGAACAGCATGGCAATCCCTGTTTCTATGGGGAAATCGTACTCGATTTATTCTGGTGCGGTGGATGCCATGGTTCAGTGGTGGTACGGCCATAACGCAGTTGGTTTCCTTCTGACCGCCGGCTTCCTAGGTATGATGTACTACTTCGTCCCTAAGCAAGCTGAACGTCCAGTTTACTCTTACCGTCTGTCAATCGTTCACTTCTGGGCACTGATCTCTTTGTATATTTGGGCGGGTCCACACCACCTTCACTATACAGCGCTACCTGACTGGACTCAGTCGTTGGGTATGGTGATGTCTTTGGTTCTGTTCGCACCATCTTGGGGTGGCATGATCAACGGTATCATGACGCTATCAGGTGCATGGCACAAACTGCGCTATGACCCAATTCTTCGATTCCTGATCGTTTCTCTGTCTTTCTACGGCATGTCGACCTTCGAAGGCCCGATGATGTCGATCAAGACAGTGAACGCACTTTCTCACTACACCGACTGGACGATTGGTCACGTTCACTCTGGTGCGCTGGGTTGGGTTGCGATGGTCTCTATCGGTTCGGTTTACCACCTAATTCCTCGCCTCTTTGGTCAAGAGCGCATGTACTCCATGAGTCTGGTGAATGCCCATTTCTGGTTGGCAACCATCGGTACAGTGCTGTACATCGTTGCGATGTGGATTTCTGGTGTGATGCAAGGCCTGATGTGGCGTGCCGTAAACTCTGACGGTACATTGACTTACAGCTTTGTCGAATCAGTTCAGGCGTCTTATCCGTTCTATACCGTTCGTTTCATCGGTGGTTTCATCTTCCTGTCGGGCATGTTCCTGATGGCATACAACGCGTATAAGACCATTGCTGCACCAAAACATAGCTTGAAAGCTATCCAACAACCGGCTTAAGGAGATTGAGGAATGAGTAATAATTCTAATAATCGCCACGAAATCATTGAGCGTAATGTCGGTTTGTTGGCTATTTTCATCGTTTTTGCGATCAGTTGGGGCGCGTTGGTTGAAATCACACCGTTGATTTTCCAAAAGCAAACAACTGAGCCGGTTGAAAACCTGAAGCCTTACACGGCATTGCAACTGGAAGGTCGTGATATCTACATTCGCGAAGGATGTAACGTCTGTCACAGCCAAATGGTGCGTCCATTCCGTTCTGAAACTGAACGTTATGGTCACTACTCTGTTGCCGGAGAAAGTGTGTGGGAACACCCATTCTTATGGGGTTCTAAGCGTACTGGTCCGGATCTCGCTCGTGTTGGCGGCCGTTATTCTGATGAATGGCACCGTGTTCACTTGATGAATCCTCGTGAGCTGGTTCCAGAATCAAACATGCCAGGCTTCCCGTGGCTCGCTGAAAATGTCCTTGATGGAAAATACACTCAACAAAAACTTGAGCTGTTCCGTGACAAATTTGGTGTGCCATACACTGATGAACAAATCGCGAATGCGACAAAAGATGTGGAAGGTAAAACGGAGATGGATGCCATTATCTCTTACCTTCAGTCTATTGGTCATGCAATGAAATAACAGGGGTAATTATGGATATCGGTACTATTCACAGTATTTGGACCATAGTGCTTTTCGTCTGCTTTATTGGCGTTGTTTGGTGGGCATACGGCAAGAAACGTAAAGCTCGCTTTGATGAGGCTGCCAATTTGATTTTTGCTGACGAACAGCAAGCGCCCTCAAAAAAACAAGGAGTGACTAAGTAATGACAACATTCTGGAGTCTATGGATTACCGTCATCACACTTGGAACCCTGTTCGGCTGTGCTTTCCTGCTCTTTTGGTGTCTGAAAGACAAAATGGGCGTGGAAGAAGGCGTAGACATGGGCCACGAGTACGATGGTATTCGCGAAATCAACAACCCATTGCCAAAATGGTGGACTTATCTATTTGTAAGTACATTCATTTTTGCGGCGGTCTACCTGACCCTTTACCCGGGTCTGGGTAACTTTAAGGGCGTGTTGGGTTGGCAAAGTTCTGACCAGCGAGTTCGCTCACTGGAAGAATCAAAAGCCTCGATTGCGGCTGCTCAGGATAACAAAACACTGGTGCAATACGCGAAAGAACTCGACGATGCAGACACCTATTTTGGTGAAGCATTCAAACGTCTGGCTTACAAAGATGGCGGCTCAGATCTGCGCCCTATTCCTGAAATTGCAGCCGATTCCGATGCACTAAAAGTTGGACAGCGTTTGTTCTTACAAAACTGTTCTCAGTGTCACGGTTCAGATGCGCGTGGTCAGAAGGGGTTCCCTAACCTAACTGACAATGCGTGGCTGTATGGCGGTGAACCTGATGCTATCGTGACGACAATTCGTCACGGACGTATTGGTCAAATGCCTGCATGGAAAGATGCGCTGGGTGAACAAGGCGTTCAGGAAGTCGTGAGCTATGCTCTGAGCTTATCGGGTCGTTCTGTGAACGCTCGTGAAGCTGAAGCGGGTAAAGCACGCTTTGTTGTGTGTGCCGCGTGTCACGGTACTGACGGTAAAGGTAACCCAGCTGTGGGTGCCCCAGACCTGACAGACCAAGACTGGCTGTTTGGCGATTCACGCGCTGCGGTCACTGAGACTGTATCGAACGGCCGCTCAGGTGTGATGCCAGCATGGATTGATATCCTCGGTGAAGACAAGGTGCAACTGGTTGCGGCTTATGTCTGGAGCCTGAGCAATTCAGAAAAATAAGTAACAGTCCAATAACAGCCCCTTTTCAAAGGGGCTGTCTTTCTCTTAAGTTAGAGCCTTCTTATTTGTTGTAGAGAACTTTTTTATGGTAAAGCCTTGGTATAAACAATTCTGGCCGTGGTTTCTGATTATTCTTCCGCTTACGGTCGTTGTCTGGACAATCATCACTGTCATCGTGTTTTCCAATAACTCAGTATCCTTGGTGACGGAGGATTACTATAAAAAAGGCAAAGGCATTAATATCGATTTGTCGAAAATTCATGTGGCCAAAGAGCTCGGTCTCAACGCGTCGGTCTATTCTGACGGGAATGACATTGTGATTGAGTTGGATAAAGGTAAGCTTGGGCACTACCCGGCCGTTCAGGCCATGTTTGCACATCGCACGCTCCCTGATCGTGATTTCTCCATGCTATTAACCGCGGATGCAAAAGGCCGTTATCGAATTGTGCGCGATAACGAACTTCAAGGCCCTTGGTTTATTGAATTGACGCCTCACAATAGCGAATGGTTGGTTCAAGGCCGAGTCACGTTCCCTTCTGAGTCTCCAACTCGCCTGATGAATGATTAATGCCATGACGACAGCGTGTTATCACTGCGGTGAAGATGTCCCAGCCAACACGGATTTTAAAGTCGAAATTCTCGGAGAAGACCGAGAAATGTGTTGTCCTGGATGTCAGACGGTGGCGCAGACCATCGTTGAAAACGGCCTTGTCTCCTACTACCAATTTCGCACGGCACCCGCTGAAAAAGTGGAGTTGGTACCTGAGCAACTGAAATCGCTCATTCATTACGACAATTCCGATGTTCAAGCCGAGTTTGTGCGCAATCAAGGAGATTGCAGTGAAGTGACATTGTCACTTGATGGCGTGTCTTGTGCTGCGTGTGCTTGGCTCATTGAAAAGCAATTGGCTAACGAACCCGGCGTGCTTTCGATTCGTGTTAACACCACCACCAACCGTGCGCTGCTGAGTTGGGATAAATCCAAAGCCAAATTAAGCGAGATTCTCAGCCAAATCCACAAACTGGGATACAAAGCTGCGCCATTTGAAGCAGACCAACATGAAGCGTTTTACCACAAGACGATGAAGCAATACCTTTATCGTCTCGGCATTGCGGGCCTTGCCACAATGCAAGTGATGATGTTGGCTGTCGCGTTGTATCTCGAAGCCTTCGGCGATTTGGACACGGAGTTTAAAAACTATTTTCGCTGGGTCAGTTTGATCTTCGCGACCCCCGTTCTGCTCTACTCGGCATTGCCATTTTACTTTAACGCGTGGCGCAGTATTAAAGGTCGAACGCTTGGCATGGACGTTCCGGTGTCAATTGCGCTGATCTTTGCCTATGTGGCGAGTTTGGTTGCAACGGTGACCCAACAAGGCGAAGTCTTTTTCGAATCCATCTCCATGTTCACATTCTTCCTGTTGGTTGGACGTTTTCTTGAGATGCGAGCACGCCGTAAAGCGGCGGCGGCCAGCGGTAATTTACTCAAACTGATCCCGGCGATTGCTACCACGCTCGATGGTCAGCAAGTGCCAGTGAAAACGCTGCAATTGGGCGATCGAATTCGAGTGCTTCCTGGGGAACATATTCCTGCTGATGGTCATATTCGACAGGGGCGCGTCCATGTCGATGAGTCCATGTTAACGGGTGAATCGCTACCAGTGGTTAAAAGTGTTGGCGATGCGGTATTTGCGGGTACCCTCAATGGAGAAGAGGCGTTTGAGCTGGAAGTGACGGCATCGAAAGCCGATTCGGTCATCTCCAATATCGTACGTCTTCAAGATGATGCCCAGTCCTCCAAACCTCGTATTGCTGAAGTGGCAGACGTTGTGGCGCGTTATTTTGTTGCAGTCATTTTGATTATTGCCGCCGGGACATGGTTCTATTGGCATGAAGCAAAGCCAGATGATGCGTTTTGGATCATGTTGTCTGTTTTGGTCGCCACCTGCCCTTGTGCACTCTCTTTGGCCACTCCGACGGCGCTCACGTGTGCCACGTCACGCATGGGGAGCTTCGGGATTTTGCTTCGCAAGAGCCACGTGTTTGAAACGTTGTGTAAGGTCCATCACTTGGTGATCGATAAAACGGGCACCTTGACGCATGGTAATATCGAAATCGGCCAAGTGGTTCTTCATTCGTCGTGGACGGAAAAACAATGTTTGGCGCTCGCAGCGTCGTTGGAACAACACGCGAATCATCCCATTGCCAAGGCATTCAGACCGTATGCTGATACAACGTTTGCTGTAGAGCAAGTACGGAACGTGATTGGCTCTGGTGTTGTGGGCCGACACGGAACACATGACGTGAAGATCGGTAGCGCGCAATTTGTATTGGATGACAGTCACCAAGGTGAAGTGAACGCCATTTATCTCGCGGTTGACGGTGACCATGTTGCGACCTTCCATTACCAAGACCCAATACGAAAAGAAGCAAAAACATTTATCGACAAATTTCACGATGCTGGCATCAAAATTACCTTGTTGACCGGCGATTCTGAAGTAAACGCGCAAACCGTCGCTCGTCAGATGGGCATTGATCATGTGGTTGCTCAGGCCAAACCAGAAGATAAACTGGCGTACTTGAATCAAATCAATACCCAAGATATCACCATGATGGTTGGCGATGGCATTAACGATGCGCCGACGCTTGCTGGCGCGCACATTTCTGTGGCGATGGGTGGCGGCACTGACGTCGCGAAAGCGTCGGCCGACATGGTTTTACTTGGTGATAGGTTGGATAAATTGTTAGAGGCTCGCACGTTAGCGCTGAAAACTCGACGTATTATTCGTGAAAATCTTGCGTGGTCTTTGGGCTACAACTTGCTGATTTTACCTTTGGCGGTGGCGGGATTAGTTGCACCCTATGTGGCGGTGGTGGGTATGTCTGCCAGCTCAATTATAGTAGTATCCAACTCTCTTCGTTTGTTGAAAGAACAAGGTAAGTAAATGGAAAGCCTCTATATTCTGATCCCGATTGCGATTGTGCTTGTGTGTGTCGCTGTTGCCATTTTTTTGTGGGCAGTGAAAAGCGAGCAGTTTGAGGATCTGGAGCGTCAGGGGCACAACATTTTGTTTGAAGATGATGAGCACGCCGATCAATCCGGTAAGGATAAACAATGAGCCCCGATTTTATCGGCGCCTTTGTGATTGGCTTATTGGGTGCTGGTCACTGCATGGGGATGTGTGGCGGTTTGGGGTCGCTGCTCACCTTAAATCATCAAACGAATCCAGCTATGCCGCTGCTATTCTATAATATCGGCCGTCTTGGCAGTTACATGGTGTTTGGGGCCATTGTTGGCGGGTTAACCGCCTCTCTTTCTGCCGTTGCGGATCTCAACCATTTTTTGGTTTGGTTACGATTGCTGGCCGCGATCCTAATGATTGGGCTTGGCTTGTATGTGGGACGTTGGTGGTTTGGTGTCCTCAAGCTCGAGGCGTTAGGACAACGTCTTTGGAAACGCATTTCGCCTGCCGGTAAAGCACTGTTGCCTTTGAAAAAGAGTTGGTATGCCCTGCCGTTTGGTTTCATTTGGGGCTGGTTGCCATGTGGCTTAGTGTATTCAATTTTGACTTGGGCCGCGGTTTCAGGTGGTTTTTTGCAAGGCGCACTTGTGATGGGGGCGTTTGGTTTAGGTACATTACCCGCGATGCTGTTGGTCGGTTTTGGGGCAACAAAAATAAAAGAGTTGCAACAATCGAAAATATTTCGTCATATAGCGGCAATATTTATTATCGTTTACGGCGTTTATACCGGTGTCGGAGCCGTAAACATGCTGATTACCTTAGTTTAGGTAGTTGATTCTTTGCACAATTATTTTCGCTATCCTTTGGGGTTAAGGGATGCTAAAATATTGATGTATATCAAATAGTGAAAGGTTGTTATGATTTCTGAAAAGCCTGCTGCAAAACGCATTCAATCCGGTGGTTGTGCAATTCATTGTCAAGACTGCAGTATTAGCCAACTTTGCATCCCGTTTACTCTGAATGAATCAGAGTTGGATCAGCTTGATCAGATTATCGAGCGTAAAAAGCCGATTCAGAAGGGTCAGGAACTGTTTAAAGCTGGTGATGATCTGCGCTCTCTGTACGCAATTCGTTCAGGCACCATCAAAAGCTACACCATTACTGAACAAGGTGACGAGCAGATTACCGCTTTCCATCTTGCCGGTGACTTAGTCGGTTTTGATGCGATTACCGGTGATTCTCACCCCAGTTTCGCGCAAGCGCTTGAAACATCTATGGTGTGTGAGATTCCATACGAAATTCTTGATGACCTGTCTGGCAAAATGCCTAAACTGCGTCAGCAAATTATGCGCCTGATGAGTAATGAAATCAAAGGCGACCAGGAAATGATTCTGCTGCTATCGAAGAAAAACGCTGAAGAGCGTCTGGCAGCGTTCCTGTACAACCTTTCAACTCGTTTCTCTCAGCGTGGATTCAGCCCTCGTGAATTCCGCCTGACCATGACACGTGGTGATATTGGTAACTACCTTGGCTTGACGGTTGAAACCATCAGTCGCCTACTGGGTCGTTTCCAAAAGTCAGAAATTCTGAGCGTCAAAGGTAAATACATTACCATTCTTGATCATGATGCGCTGATGGAATTGGCTGGCGTCTCACAAGAAAGCAAGTAACATCAATGAAGTAGCTCATTAATGAGCTACTTCATACTTCTCCGATTTTCCTTCCTAAATAGCTAAAACTCTTCGATTAACTACGCTAAAGTAAAAGTAAGAAATCTCCTCCACTCACAAGGAGTTTGTTATGAGTATCTATAGCAAAATCTTAGTTGTTGCCGACATCAATCATGATGAGCAACCTGCCCTCGCCCGTGCGATGCAACTGGCTGCTAAAAGCAAATCAACCAGCCGCATTACGTTTTTCCTGTCTATCTATGATTTTTCTTACGATATGACATCCATGCTCTCTGTTGATGAGCGTGACGCCATGCGCAGAGGCGTAATTCACCAGCGTGAGCAGTGGATGAGAAAAGTCGCGGAATCTTATGTTGATGAGTCGGTGATGTTTGATGTCAAAGTGGTTTGGCACAATCGCCCTTACGAAGCGATCATCGGCGAAGTATTTGCCGGTGAGCACGATATTCTCATCAAAGGCACGCGTAAGCATGATGTGTTGGAGTCGGTGATTTTTACACCGACGGATTGGCACTTGTTGCGTAAATGCCCTACGCCAGTGCTGTTGGTCAAAAACGCAGAATGGCCGGCAGATGCAAATATCGTCGCGTCTGTCCATGTCGGCTCAGAAGTTGAAACGCATCTGCAATTGAACGACATCATGGTCGAACAGTTGCTGTGCCTGACGTCACGCTTGGGAGCTACGCCTTATCTGGTGAACGCCTACCCGGTCACCCCTGCCAATATTACGATTGAGCTGCCGGAATTTGACCCCACCACCTACACGGATGCGGTACGCGGTCATCATTTAACATCGATGAAAGCGCTGCGTCAGAAACACGGTATTGATGAAGCACAAACCATGGTTGAACAAGGGTTGCCAGAAGATGTCATTCCTGAAGCGGCCACCAAACTGAACGCGGCGATGGTGATCCTGGGAACTACGGGCCGCACGGGGTTATCTGCCGTATTTATCGGGAACACCGCCGAACATGTGATTGATAAAATCAATTGTGACGTGTTGGCATTGAAACCACCTGGCTACATTAGCCCGCTGGATCCCAAAACAGCCAGCTAACCTGATCACCATGGTGATGAATCCCCGGCCTGAGTGCTGGGGATTTTTTCTTTTCTAGCACGGATAGCACTAGCATCTGGATAATTTATCCGTATCATACGCACTTCATTTTGTTTTGAAGAAGTAAGACTGCAGGCTGATGACAGAGCAAACACAAGAGTTGACCAAAGCTCAACAATACAATTTCAATAAACTGCAAAAGCGCATTCGTCGTAATACTGGTCAGGCTATCGCTGATTTCAACATGATTGAAGATGGCGACCGCATTATGGTGTGTCTGTCCGGCGGTAAGGACAGCTTTACCATGCTCGAAATTTTGATGAGCTTACAGAAAAGCGCACCGATTTCGTTTTCTCTGATTGCCGTTAACCTTGATCAGAAGCAGCCTGGCTTCCCTGAACACATTCTGCCTGAGTATTTGGCTAGCCTTGGCGTAGAATACAAAATTGTCGAAGAAGACACCTACTCGATCGTTCAGGACAAAGTTCCTGAAGGTAAAACGACGTGTTCACTGTGTTCTCGTTTACGCCGTGGCATTCTTTACCGCACCGCAAAAGAGTTAGGTGCGACAAAGATTGCTTTGGGCCATCACCGCGATGACATCATCGAGACATTGTTCTTGAACATGTTCTACGGCGGTAAAATGAAAGGCATGCCGCCAAAGTTGGTCTCTGACAACGGTGAGCACGTGGTGATTCGACCATTGGCCTATTGCCGTGAGAAAGACATCATTAAGTATGCTGACATGCGTGGTTATCCGATCATTCCTTGTAACCTATGTGGTTCACAACCAAACATGCAGCGTCAAAACATCAAACAGATGCTCAATGCGTGGGACAAGCAGTTCCCGGGTCGTATTGAGTCTATGTTCCGCGCGATGCAGAACGTGGTACCAAGCCACTTGGCAGACTTTGAACTGTTTGATTTCAAATCCATCGACCGCGATTCTGGCGTGATCAACGGTGGTGACATCGGCTTCGATAAAGAAGAGATGCCCACCCAACAGGTTGAAGACGAAGATTTGGTGATGGAGTTTGACCCAAGTTTAAAATTAGATGTCACGAATATCTAATAAAAACAAAGGCTGCGTATGCAGCCTTTGTTTTATCTCTGTATCGATGGATGAACGTTTCGAATGCTATTTTTTGCCTTTCGGCAGATAAGGCAACACGCGCGTTGTGGTTTCAGGCAGCATCATCCAACCGTCTTGGCCGATTTGCGCCAAATCAACCTGTGCTTTCCCGTGAATGACGGGAATGCTTTCGCCGCTGCTGAGTTCGATCGTCGAATTCAGATCGTTAGCAAATTCGAGCGTCACGCCCGTCACCGCCGGTGTAAACCAACTGGCAAACATGCCGCCTAAATCTTCCAGTAAGCTTTGCATCTGTGGCAGCAACGTTTCAACTTGCGCGTAAGTCACTTTGCCTTCAAGTGGCGCTTTTGTCATGACCACCATGGAAAAATCGCAGCGGCGATCATTCGGCGTATCAACAAACACCAACGGGTTGGCTTGGCGAAGATTATTATCCAGTGGCACAATCAACTCATGCCCCGCCGATGGCGTCAGCGCTTCGTAGTGCTCCTCTTTCTCCATCCATGCTTTTTCAATGTGACAAAGTTGTTTGTTGTCGGCATCGACAAAGAAAAAGCCAACTTTGACATCTTCATGGTTGTCTTTCACGTTGTTTTTCATCTGTGAGTACAGTTTTGAATAGGTAAACATGTACTCTTGCGCCCAGGTTGGCGCAGAGAAGCTCGCGCAAAGTGTCGCGAGCATTAAGGATGACAGTGTTTTTTTCATGCTTAGTTGAGCCAATATTTTTGGTTGTGACGGATCATGGTTTGAAGATCTGCCACATAATCTGCGCCGCGTTCTGAATACTTCAGCAGACCGTTCGTGAGTTCAACGGCAGTCTCGACACTGAGTAAGTTGTTTTGGTCTTGGCGTAGATCGTAACGAATTTTGCGTAAGTCGTAATACGCAGCGTTGCGGTTCACGTTCATGAAATAGCGATGAATCGATTCTTGTACCGAGCTAAATTTCGCCACTTCATGAGTCATGCCTTCGGCACGTGCCCGAGGCACCAAACCACAGCCCTCAGTGTAACACCACTGACCAAAGTAGTTGTTTGCTTCGCGGGCAAAGCGTGATGTACCCCATGCCGATTCATTGGCCGCTTGAGTCAATACCAGCGCTTCTGGGAGGACGTCCACACGATGCAGCATGATGGCCAGCCATTTGTCGTCGACTTGGTTGTCGGTCAACGCCACATTGTATAGACGCGCTAAGTGTTTCGCATCATCGAGATCTTTTTCGGACACCCGATTTTTCTCAAAATTGTCTTTGATGCGCTTGATAATTTTACGCTCTTTCATGACGCGCTCGTTTTCCAGCGCAATCCCAGGTTTCAGGTAAGAGAAAAATGCATGCTTTTTCTCTGGAATATCGCTGATGGCGGCGAAATCTGGCGCATCAGACACAGCCTGACCATTCATCTCAATCAACATTGAGTCGGTCGAGTGTTGTTTAACATAGTACACGCTGCAGCTAGCAATCACAGCAACGACAGATAAAGCGAGATACTTATTCTTATTAAGCATTAAACACCTGTGAATCTTGGTTATTATCATTGTTATCGTCGTCATGGTTTGACGATGTGGTGACGATCTTAAGGCGAATACCAAACATATTGCGGTAAATAATGCCTTTGACATGGAAGAAAAATGGCAGCACAAAGATAAGGCCAATGCCATAAAAGATTGCAGCGGCGACGAACATCATCATCATGACGATGTAGATGACGACCAGCGGCAGAATTTTCTTGTTGACGGCGCGCAGTGAAAGTAGCAATGAACGCATCGGTGTCACTTGCTTTTCACAAATCAGAAGCACTGAGTTGCTAAACGCCAATGAAAGATACATCGACAACAGCGGGAACAGCATGCCCGCCACGCCTTGTAGTACTAACCCACATAGTGTGGCAATGATCACCGGCACGGTGTATTGCAGGCCTTTGCTGATATGGCCAGTTTTGGTCTTCAACCCTGCTGCGTGGCTCATTGCCATCAGACACACACCAGCATAAATCGGCGCGCTGACCACTTCATAACTGAAGTTTGCGATAAATATTGCCTGCACCAGCCCTTGTGGGAACACGCCGTCTTGAGCGATGGCAGAGACAATAATCGATGGATCACCAAGTTGCAGTTTGAGTGCGATAAAGAAGATCGCAACCTGAACGACAATGAGCATCACAATGGCAGGAGAAAAGGACAGAAAATGTTTAATGGTGCAGTCAAAGGCTTCTTTAAACACCTCTCCAATCTTGAGTTGATACTGGCCCGACAGAGCGCGCTCAACCGTTCCTCCCAAATTGAAATCTTTTTCGATATCGTTATTCATAATGTGCCCTAAGTTGGCTTGTCAAAAATGCGACCTATACAAGACAGATAAAATACTCGGTCATTATACTGAAATGCTACCGAGTCTAAACTCTGTGTGCCAAACTCGTCTTGCTTTCTGGAAACTATGGTTGATAATTAACCACTTGAAACCATTAAGAGTTAAGCGAAACGCCTATGGTAATTAATCTTTACTTTTAGGTGCAAAATTTTTTCTGTTTCAGAATAAGAAAAAACTTTGAATTCGTTTCCATGATGATTATGATTCGCGCCTTACTTGGTGTATTGCTACAGGTCTAATCAGTAGAGCGAATCTACGGACCAAGGTGGGAGAAAAACAGACGTTGAACGAACAAAATTCAGTAGGAAAGCCAGTTATTCGTCTTTCTGGCATTAGTAAAAGTTTCGATGGTAAGGAAATCATCAGTCGCTTAGATCTTGATGTAAACCACGGTGAATTCCTAACCATATTGGGGCCATCTGGTTGTGGTAAAACCACCGTCCTGAGAATGATCGCCGGTTTTGAGACGGCAGATGAAGGTCAAATTCTTCTTGATAGTCAAGATGTTACTTCCGTTCCTGCTGAGCAAAGACACGTCAACACTGTCTTCCAAAGCTATGCACTCTTTCCGCATATGACGGTATTCGAGAACGTTGCATTTGGTCTGCGTATGCAGAAAGTGCCAACGGCAGAGATCGAACCTCGCGTTCTAGAAGCACTGAAGATGGTACGTCTTGAGCAAATGGCTCAACGCAAACCGCATCAGCTTTCTGGTGGCCAACAACAGCGTATTGCGATTGCTCGTGCTGTTGTCAACAAACCGAAAGTATTGCTGCTGGATGAATCGCTGTCTGCACTGGATTACAAATTACGTAAACAGATGCAAATCGAGCTCAAACAGCTGCAACGTCAATTAGGCATTACCTTTATTTTCGTAACTCACGATCAGGAAGAAGCCCTGTCGATGTCGGACCGTATCATCGTGATGCGTGACGGTGTGATCGAACAAGATGGCTCTCCACGTGAAATTTACGAAGAACCGAAGAACCTGTTTGTTGCCCGCTTTATCGGTGAAATCAACGTGTTCAACGCCGTGATGCAAGAGCGTCTGGATGAAAAACGCGTGCGTGTTGAAATCGAAGGCGTTGATTCGGTCGTTTATTACGATCAAGACGTTAACTCGGGTGATAAGTTGCAAGTTCTGCTTCGTCCTGAAGATTTGCGTATTGAAGAGATTAAAGAGTCTGAAACCAACGGTATTTTGGGTCGAGTGACCGATCGTACCTATAAAGGCATGACGTTGGAATCGATCATTGAACTAGAAGATTCTGGTATGCGCGTACTGGTTAGCGAATTCTTTAACGAAGATGATCCGGATGTGGACCACTCTATCGGCCAGAAAGTCGCAATCACTTGGGTTGAAAGCTGGGAGGTAGTCCTCAATGATGAGCAAAAAGCTTAGTCTTCAAAACGCGATCATTACCCTCATTGTTGGTTGGTTGGTTCTATTTGTTCTGATCCCTAACCTTATGATCGTGGGGACCAGTTTTCTAACGCGTGATGAAGCCAATCTGATTGACCTCACATTCACGCTTGAAAACTACGCGCGTTTATTGGATCCGCTATATGCCAAAGTCATGCTGCATTCGTTCTACATGGCGATTGTGGCCACTATTTTGTGCTTGATTATCGGTTACCCATTTGCCTACATCGTGGCCAAAATGCCCGAGAAATGGCGCCCAATCATGCTGTTTTTGGTGATTGTGCCGTTTTGGACTAACTCTCTGATCCGTACTTACGGCTTAAAGATTGTTCTGGGGACGCAAGGGATTTTGAACCAAGCGCTGATGGGCATTGGTTTGATTGATACTCCGATTCGTCTGATGTACACCGAGACTGCGGTCATGATTGGTCTGGTTTACATTCTGCTGCCATTTATGATTCTGCCGCTCTACTCTGCGATTGAGAAACTAGACGGCACTTACATTGAAGCGGCGCGCGATTTGGGCGCTAACAAACTGCAAACGCTCACCAAAGTGATCCTGCCACTGACGATGCCGGGTATCATCGGCGGTTGTTTGTTGGTGCTGCTTCCGGCGTTGGGCATGTTCTACATTGCTGACCTGCTGGGCGGGGCGAAGAACTTGCTCATTGGTAACGTGATTAAGAGCCAAGTGCTGAACGCGCGTGACTGGCCGTTTGGCGCTGCAACCAGTATTGCATTGACGATGGCCATGGCGGTCATGCTGTATGCGTACTACCGCGCGGGTAAACTGTTGAACAAAAAAGTGGAGCTAGACTAATGGGAAGAGCAGTTAGATTTAGCTTTATGAGCTTAGTGTACTTATTTTTGTACCTACCAATCATCGTGCTAATTGCCAACTCGTTTAATGACAACAAATTCGGCATTAAATGGGGTGGATTTACGGTTAAGTGGTACCACGCTCTTGTTGCCAATGACAGCTTGATGCAAGCGGCTTGGCACTCCTTGAACGTGGCGGTTTTTTCTGCCACGGCGGCAACCATTATTGGTAGCCTGACAGCAGTTGCCCTATTCCGTTATCAGTTCAAAGGCAAAGGCATGGTTAACGGGATGCTATTTGTTGTGATGATGTCCCCAGATATTGTCATGGCAATTTCTCTACTTGCGCTATTCTTAGTGTTGGGTGCAAAACTGGGCTTCTTTACCCTGTTGATTGCACACATTACATTCTGTTTGCCATTTGTGGTGGTGACGGTTTACAGCCGCCTCAATGGGTTTGACGTGAAAATGTTGGAAGCCGCAAAAGATTTGGGTGCCAGCGAATGGGTGATTTTGAAAAAAATCATTCTGCCTTTGGCAAAACCTGCGGTTGCTGCGGGTTGGTTATTAAGTTTCACCCTATCGCTAGATGACGTGATTATCAGCTCATTTGTGACTGGACCAACCTACGAAATTCTACCTTTGAAGATTTACTCGATGGTTAAAGTGGGTATTTCGCCAGAAGTCAACGCACTTGCTACAGTGATGTTAGTGATTTCTTTAGTACTTGTTATCACTTCACAGTTGTTAGCAAGGGAAAAAGTGAAGTAGAATTCAATTTCTTAAAAAGCACGAAACAGAATGACTTACGTCATTCTGTTTTTCTATCTAACGCCCGAATGGGCAACGTTTGGTTTGGAGCTAACGTCAATGAAAAAATGGGCTACTCTATTGGCTGGTAGTGCATGTGCGCTTTCACTGTTTACGGGTACAGCAGCAGCGGAAGATAAAGAACTGGTATTTATGAACTGGGGACCGTACATCAACAGCGGCATTCTGGAACAATTTACTAAGGAAACAGGCATCAAAGTGATTTACTCGACTTACGAGTCGAATGAAACACTCTACGCTAAGCTCAAAACGCATAACGAAGGTTACGATCTGGTTGTTCCATCAACCTACTTCGTTTCTAAGATGCGTGATGAGGGTATGCTTCAGAAAATTGATAAATCTAAGCTTTCAAACTTCAAAAATTTGGATCCAAACTATCTGAACAAACCTTATGATCCAAACAACGATTACTCGATTCCTCACGTTGTTGCGATCACCGGTTTGGCAGTGAACACCGACATGTACGATCCAAACGATTTCCAAAGCTGGGGCGACCTGTGGAAACCGGAATTGGCCGGCCAGTTGATGCTGATGGATGACACGCGTGAAGTGTTCCATATCGCACTACGTAAACTGGGTTACTCAGGTAACACCACTGACGACAAACAGATCGACGAAGCTTACGCTGAACTACAAAAACTGATGCCAAACGTTTTGGTTTTCAACTCGGATAACCCAGCAGCACCTTACCTGTCTGGTGAAGTTGGCCTAGGCATGTTGTGGAACGGTTCAGCAGCAGCAGCGCAAAAAGAAGGTCTTCCTCTGAAACTGGTTTTCCCGAAAGAAGGCGGTATCGGTTGGGTTGATAACTTTGCGATTGCATCTGGCGCGAAAAACGTAGAAGCGGCACACAAGATGATCGACTTCTTGCTGCGTCCTGAAATTGCAGAGCAAATCTCTCGTGATACGGGTTACCTCACCGGCGTGAAAGCATCGAACGACAAGTTCCAAGACATCGCACCCCTCTTCCCTTCTCAAGAGGATCTGGACCGTGTTGAATGGCAAGCGGCTGTTGGCGACAAAACTGTGAAGTACGAAGATTACTTCATGAAGCTCAAAGCGGGTCAGTAAACTCCGAAAATGAATGAAATAGGCAGCCTTGGCTGCCTATTTTTTTTTGAGCTGGTATACTCTTCCCCCCAAATGAACACGCTCCTGCCTGGCTAGGCTCTTGCACTACATCATGGAAAAGTAATGAAAAGTAAACTGTATGCTGGCGCACTATGCGCTGCGACTCTATTCACTACCAATGCAATTGCTGACGACCAACAACTGTATTTCTACAACTGGTCTGAATATATTCCTAACGAAGTCTTGGAAGATTTCACTAAGGAAACTGGTATTAAAGTCATCTACTCGACCTATGAGTCCAATGAAAGCATGTATGCGAAATTGAAAACTCAAGGCTCGGGTTACGATTTGGTTGTGCCATCAACCTATTTCGTTTCAAAAATGCGCAAAGAAGGTATGTTGCGCGAAATCGATAAATCAAAATTGAGTCATTTTTCGGATTTGGATCCTAACTATTTGAACAAGCCTTTCGATCCGGACAACAAGTACTCGATTCCTTACATCTGGGGCGCAACTGGTATTGGTATCAATACTGACATGCTGGACAAATCTTCCGTGAAAAACTGGGGCGACCTATGGGACGCGAAGTGGGAAGGTCAGCTGATGATGATGGATGATGCTCGTGAAGTGTTCCACATCGCGCTCAGCAAGCTTGGTTACTCACCCAACACCACCGATCCCAAAGAAATCGAAGCGGCTTATCACGAACTGAGAAAGCTGATGCCAAACGTGTTGGTCTTTAACTCGGATTTCCCAGCAAACCCATATTTGGCGGGTGAAGTTTCTCTGGGCATGTTGTGGAATGGTTCTGCATACATGGCTCGTGAAGAAGGCGCGCCAATTGAAATTATCTGGCCAGAGCAAGGCACGATTTTCTGGATGGACAGCATCGCGATTCCAGCCGGTGCGAAAAACGTAGAAGCAGCGCACAAAATGATCGACTTCCTGCTACGCCCTGAAAATGCAGCGAAAATTGCGCTGGAAATTGGCTACCCAACGCCAGTAAAAACCGCATACAGCCTGCTGCCTGCTGAATTTGCAAATGATCCGAATGTCTTCCCGCCTCAATCTGTGATGGACAGTGGCGTTTGGCAAGATGAAGTCGGCGAAGCCGCCGCACTGTACGAAGAGTACTTCCAAAAGCTTAAAGTGAATTCAAAGTAATTCGCAACCAAGCAAAAAGCGGCCATTGGCCGCTTTTTTATCCCTGTCTCTCCATCACGGTATCTACCGCCTATTGGCGCGCGATGTTATCGTCACGCGTGCTTGATGGTTGGTTCTTGTAATGCCAGAATTTCTTCGACCAGACGTGGGACTTCTACGCTGGCTTTACCGTAGCGTTTCTCGGCGAATTCACTTTCTACTGCACTCGGCTCTAAGTTAATTTCAATCGTGTGCGCGCCATGCATTTTCGCGTCGTGGACAAAACCAGCCGCTGGATACACCACGCCGGACGTGCCAATCGAAATAAATAGATCCGCTTGTTCCAGCGCAGCATAGATATCGCCCATGCGCAGTGGCATTTCCCCAAACCACACAATGTGTGGGCGCATCTGAGAAGGCATCTGGCAGCAATGACACAACTCGCCAGTGAGAATGTCATCTTTATGCTCAACCACTTGATTGGAGACGCTACAGCGCGCTTTCAGTAGCTCGCCGTGCATATGGATGATGTTTTGACTGCCGCCACGCTCGTGCAGGTTATCGATATTTTGGGTGATGATGGTGACGCTGCCTTCGAGCGCTTTCTCTAACTTACCTAGCGCGATGTGCGCAGCATTGGGTTGGATACTCTCAGACTGGAGTTTACGGCGGCGTTGATTGTAGAAATCTTGGACGAGATTCGGATCTCGCTCAAACCCTTCCGGTGTCGCGACATCTTCGATTCGGTGATTTTCCCATAGTCCGTCTTGGGCTCGGAAAGTTTGAATCCCGGATTCTGCCGAGATGCCTGCACCCGTCAGTACAACAACATTGCGATACGGAAAATTCATACAACGTCCTTTTATTTTGCTTTTCGGCTAGCTTAGCACCGATGCCCCGACATCCCTAGCTTTGCGGGTTAGACCATAGTATTAATTGAAACAACAATGCCCTCTTCTGTGAGCCCAAATGCAAAAGAGCAGGTTCATCACCTGCTCTTTCATCCTAGAGTGTGGCGTACTACTCTTCGTTCACCGAAGAGATTTTATGGATCGCCAAATCAGCCCCGTTAAACTCATCTTCTTCCGAGAGACGCAAGCCTGAAACGCGATTCAGCGCGCCGTACACGACAAACGCACCAACGACCGCAACCTCAATGCCCAATCCGGTTCCCAGCACTTGCACGACGAAACTAACACCGCCCATGCCGCCCAATGCAGCTTGACCGAAGATCCCCGCAGCAATGCCGCCCCACGCGCCACATACGCCGTGCAATGGCCAAACGCCCAGCACATCGTCAATTTTGGTTTTGTTTTGTAACTGCGTAAACAGCCACACGAACAACGCGCCAGCGATCGCACCCGTCACCAATGCGCCAAGTGGATGCATTAAATCCGACCCTGCACAAACTGCGACTAAGCCTGCCAACGGGCCATTGTGAATGAAGCCGGGGTCATTTTTGCCGGCAATTAACGCGGCTAAAATCCCGCCAACCATGGCCATCAAGGAGTTCATCGCAACCAAGCCGCTAATGCCGTTGAGGGTTTGCGCGGACATAACGTTGAACCCAAACCAACCCACACTGAGGATCCACGCGCCAAGCGCTAAGAACGGAATGTTCGATGGTGCGAAGTTGGTGTGTTTGCCAGCGCGAATGCGCCCTTTCCGCATGCCCAGAAAAATCACTGCGATCAGCGCAATCCAACCGCCGACACCATGTACAACCACGGAACCTGCGAAGTCATGAAACCCGACGCCGAAGCTAGATTCAAACCACGCTTGAATGCCGTAATTTCCGTTCCAAATGATGCCTTCAAAGAATGGATACACGATCCCGACGGTGAAAAATGTCGCCATCAATATAGGGTAGAAACGGGCGCGCTCTGCAATGCCGCCCGATACGATGGCGGGGATTGCTGCGGCAAACGTCAATAGAAAGAAGAATTTTACCAACTCATAGCCGTTCCCCTGCGACAACGTTGCGGCATCAGAAAAGAAGTTGGCGCCGTAGGCAATCCAATACCCGATAAAGAAATAGGCAATGGTGGACACGCCAAAATCGGCCAGAATTTTCACCAGCGCATTGACTTGGTTTTTCTTTCGGACGGTTCCCACTTCCAGAAATGCAAATCCTGCATGCATCAAAAACACCATAATGGCGCCAAGCAGCAAAAATAAAGTATCTGAACTTTGGGTCAGGGTTTGAACGGCACCTTGTACCTGACTTACGGTTTCACTCATTCTCATTTACTCCAAGTAAAGTAGTGCACTAATCCTGTGCTACTCGTTTAAATTTTCACCAAGTTGGTGAGGTTATTCTATTTTTTCACTGATAGAGCAAGATACGTTCCAATGATTGAACGTTATATCAATGACTGATACGCAATCAATAAGTGATTGAAATGATTTAAATAAGTAAAAAGATGAGTTGGGGCATGGTGGATGAGTTGGTTTATGCTGGTGCGGACAATGCACCATTATGGAGAAATGGCACTACTTTGATGCGCACTGGAATGTTGCGCAAAAAACACCCGGTATAAAACCGGGTGGTGAATCAGAGATTAGGGCCGTTCGATGGCTTATGCGGAATATCGCTTTTCAACTGCTTCATCCCCTGCACCATGCGTCCGATCCAGATCAGCATGGCAAAACACGCAATCAGTGCGCCGATGTAAGGAATGGCGTACCCCACATTATTGAGCCAAGAATTGGCGTACCAGTATCGGTTCACACCAATAATCAAGCCGTTGGAGGTCGCAACGGTGACAAGCAAGACCACAAAGAAAGTCAGAAACAAGAAGAAGCTGCGAATCAGCCCATAATAGTGAGAATTCGCCACCTCCCCATCTTCGTTCTTGTCCAGACGATAGCCTGCGTAAATGATCCCAATCACGCCGGATACCAAACAGGTGAACGGTGTCAGTAAGCTGGCAATATAAACAAACCACACGGCGCCGTTTTGACTAGCGGGTTTCATGCTTAGGCTCTCCTGTCACAACGTGATGCGTCTTTTCAGCGGCGTCTGCTTCTTCGATTTGGCCTTGCTGCTTCATCTCTTCATACCAAAGATCGTGATGCTCTTTGGCCCAAGTTTCATCAACTTTGCCAGTGACCATCCCTTCTAATGCACCCTCCATACCGAACAAACCAATGTAAATATGGAAGATGAAACCGCAGATCAGAATCAACGCGGAAATCATGTGCACCAAATTCGACAGTTCCATATCACGGCGCGTTTGGCCGAAGATGGGAAAATCCAACACCAAGCCACTGAATGCTGCGAACGCGCCAAAAAAGATCAGCAGCCAATAAATGGCTTTCTCACCACCGTTGGAGAAACCGGCCGACGGGTGGCTGCCTTTGTGTTTGCCTGCCATGCCGCCCAGCTTCATAAACCAATGCAGATCCACTTTGCTAAACAGTGATTTACGCCACCACTTGAGCAGAATAAACACCAGTAACACAAAAAATATCGGCCCCATGTAGTTATGGTACTGCTTGGCGGCATACACGATGAATCCCCAAAGATCCGTCGGTACATAGGGTTTCAAAAAGTGTTTGCCATAGACCAGCATCAAGCCACTGAACGCCAGGGTTAAAAAGGTAAACGCCATGCTCCAGTGCAGCGCGCGGTCCAAACGCGACCAACGTTTCAGTTTTCGCCCAGTTCTCGGCTTGCTCAGCATCAGCGGCCCCATGACCACATAAGCAAAAATCACCATCGCGATACTGCCAAAAATGGCGACTGCGCCAGCGGGCGACATCCATTTTTCTTTCAAGATGAACCAGGTTTCGCCGGGCTTACTGATCAATACGCCATGTTCAGGGGACTGAGATGTGGTATAGCCCGACTCTCCCTGCCGTACTTGACGCCAGTAATCTGCGCCTGCCAGTTGCGTGATTTCTCTTTGCACCACATCCGGTTTGCTTTTCTCTTCGGCAAACGAAGGTTGAACAGCAAAGCACATCAGTGCTGCCAGTAACGGCAGCACATACCGAGTGGCGCGCATCCAAATATGTTGCATCACCACTTAGCTCCTTGTTGCATCGTAAGAGAGATCTTCACCATCGGTCCAACCGGCACCTTTGGCACCACGTTCCACCACACGCTGACGGAAGATGTCAGACACTTTTTCGGCATCACCCGCCATCAGTGCTTTGGTTGAGCACAGTGACGCACACATCGGCAGTTTGCCTTCGGCAATCCGGTTGGCGCCGTATTTCTTGCGCTCTTCTTCCGAACCCGGCTCGGTTTCCGGGCCGCCAGCACAGAAAGTACATTTGTCCATCTTGCCGCGTTCACCAAACGCCGACTGTTTTGGAAACTGCGGCGCGCCAAACGGACACGCAAACAAGCAGTAACCACACCCGATGCAGAGATCTTTGTTGTGCAGCACGATCCCGTCTTCGGTATGCACAAAACAGTCCGCCGGACACACCGCCATACACGGCGCGTCGGTACAGTGCATACACGCCACCGAGATCGAGTTTTCGCCCGGTTCGCCATCGTTTAACGTCACCACGCGGCGGCGCTGAATGCCCCACTCTAGTGCGTCGTCGTTTTCGTTCTTACATGCCGTGACACAACCGTTACACTCGATGCAGCGTTTGGTATCACATAGAAATTTCATTCTGGCCATGATTGCGCTCCTTACGCTTTACGAATGTTACACAGGGTGACTTTGGTTTCCTGCATTTGAGTGGTTGGATCGTAACCGTAGGTGGTCGCAATGTTCGCGGAATCACCGACAACGTAAGGTTGCGTGCCTTCTGGATACTTGCTGCGTAAATCTTCGCCTTGATAAATACCGCCGAAGTGGAATGGAATGAACGCCATGCCCGGTTTCACGCGGCGTGTGACCATGGCTTTGACATGGATGCGGCCTTTCTCAGCCCCTTCCACCCAGACGTATTCGCCATCTTTGAACCCGAGATCGTTGGCATCTTTCGGGTTCACTTCCACAAACATCTCTTGTTGAAGTTCCGCCAGCCAAGGGTTCGAACGGGTTTCTTCACCGCCCCCTTCGTATTCCACCAAACGACCCGATGTGAGAATGATGGGGTACTCTTTCGAGACGTCTTTGTCCTGAATCGATTTATACAGCGTTGGCAAACGATAGATTGACTCGGCATCATCCCACGTTGGGTAGTCGGCAATCAGATCGCGACGCGGCGTATAGAGCGGTTCGCGGTGCAAAGGCACGCGGTCTGGGAACGTCCAGACAATCGCGCGAGCTTTGGCGTTGCCAAACGGAATACAGCCATGTTTGATGGCAACGCGTTGAATGCCGCCGGACAAGTCTGTTTTCCAGTTTTTGCCTTCGGCTTCCGCTTTCTCTTCGGGTGTCAGATCGTCCCACCATCCAAGGTGCTTCAGCAATTTATCGCTGAATTCTGGATAGCCGTCTTCAATTTCACTGCCTTTGGAGAAACTGTCTTCTGACAATAAGCTCTTGCCTTCAAATTCGACCCCATAACGCGCGCGGAATGTCCCGCCGCCTTCTGCCACAGGTTTTGACGTGTCGTACAGAATGTGCGTTCCGGGGTGCTTCATTTCTGGCGTGCCCCAACAAGGCCAAGGCAGACCGTAGGTTTCACCATGTACTGGGCCGCCTTCTGCTGCCAAGGTGGTTTTATGGAAGGTATGCCAGTTTTGTTGGTGTGCTTTGAGGCGCTCTGGGCTTTGGCCGCTGTAACCGACGGTCCACATGCCTTTGTTGAACTCACGCGTGACGTCTTCAATCACCGGTTGGTTGTTCTCGACACGAATGTGTTTGAACAGCTGGTCGGCGATGCCCAATTTCTTCGCCATCAAGTACATGATTTCGTGGTCGGGCTTGGCGTCAAACAGCGGCTGAATCACTTGATCGCGCCACTGAATCGAACGGTTCGATGCAGTCACGCTGCCGTAAGTCTCGAATTGCGTCGTTGCTGGTAGCAGATACACGCCATCGGTGCGGTCGTTCATGACTGCCGCTACCGTTGGGTACGGGTCAACAATGACCATCATGTCGAGCTTTTGCATCGCTTTTTTCATTTCGACACCACGGGTTTGCGAGTTCACCGCATGGCCCCAGTAGAACATGGCGCGAATGTTGTCACGCTGCTCGATGTTCGCTTTGTTTTCCAGCACACCATCAATCCAGCGAGAGACCGGAATGCCCATGTTGTTCATCGGTTTCTGACCGCGATATTCGTTTTGGTCAAAACGATCTTTAAGCCATGCAAAATCAAGATCCCAAACGCGGCACCAATGTTTCCACGCCCCGTCGGCTAAGCCGTAATAGCCCGGCAATGTGTGCGACAACACGCCAAGGTCGGTCGCGCCCTGCACGTTATCGTGACCACGGAAAATGTTCGCGCCGCCGCCTGATTTGCCCAAATTACCCAGTGCCAGTTCCAACACACAATACGCTCGGGTGTTGTTGTTGCCGGTGGTGTGCTGGGTACCGCCCATACACCACACCACGCAACCGGGACGGTTCTCAGACAGAATTTTCGCAGTTTGATACACTTCGGCTTCCGAAATGCCCGTCACGCGCTCCACTTCTTTTGGGTTCCATTTCGCAACTTCTTCACGAATTTCGTCCATGCCAAACACACGTTGGCGAATGAACTCTTTGTCTTCCCACTGATTTTTGAAGACATGCCATAAAATGCCCCAAATGAACGCGACGTCGGTGCCCGGACGCAGCGAGACAAAATAGTCGGCTTTGGCGGCGGTTCGGGTACGGCGAGGATCCGCAACCACGATTTTGCAGCTGTTTTTCTCTTTCGCGATCAGGATGTGCTGCATCGCCACCGGGTGCGCTTCGGCTGGGTTAGAACCAATGAACAGGATCGACTTACAGTTGTGCATGTCGTTAAACGAGTTGGTCATCGCGCCGTAACCCCACGTGTTGGCGACGCCAGCGACCGTGGTGGAGTGACAAATCCGCGCTTGGTGATCCACATTGTTGGTGCCCCAAATCGACGCCATTTTGCGAAACAGATACGCTTGCTCGTTGCTGTGTTTCGCACTGCCAAGCCAGTAAACTGAATCTGGGCCGGATTCTTGACGAATTCTTAGTGCTTCATCGCCGATCTCGGTGATTGCTTGATCCCACGAGATCTTTTTCCACTTCCCGCCTTCCAACTTCATGGGGTATTTCAAGCGACGTTCACCATGGCCGTGCTCACGCAGCGCGGCACCTTTGGCGCAGTGGCCGCCGGCGTTAAAGGGGTGGTCAAATGCGGGCTCTTGGCCGGTCCATACGCCGTTTTGTACTTCGGCGTAAATGCCACACCCGACTGAACAGTGAGAACAAATGGTGCGTTTGACTTCGGTTTTTGCGCTGCGATCCACGTCGCTTGCTTGCGCTTTCTTAATCATGCCCGGCGCAAACAACGCTGCACCGACAGCGGCGCCCCCTGCGGCCAGCGAGGTATTTTTCATGAACGCACGGCGGCTGATACCAAGCTGATTCTTTTCCTTGCTCGTGCTGTCTGAACGTTTGGTTAGTCTCATCACGGCGCTCCTATAGCGTGTCGTAGTAATCACGAATGTGTTGTGTTTCGTGATACCCTTTTTTCAGCGTATCTTTCGCTTCGACGGGCTTTTCACTCGCGACTGCGTGCTGAGAAACGCCCGTCACGACAGCGGCTGCGACCGCGGCGGTTCCGAGACCTTTGAGCAGCTCACGTCTGCTTTCGTTGATCGGTTTATCTTCTTTCATCATTGCTTCCTTTTCCCTTTCCCTTGATTGAACACGTCGGTGCCAACACGGGTTGGTTCGTCTGCTTTTCTTATCGTCATTGCTGAGCTTTATCGGTGAGGTTTTTCACCTCAATTCGGTGTGTATTACGGCGACTTGCTGGCGCTTGTGTGAGCGCAATATTCTCCAGTGTCAGGAACGCCAACAGTAACTGAGCGACGGACAGATAAAACTGCGCGTGCTGCGCCTGTTGAATTTGGTCCACCAGCTTTTCAAACCACGGTGAAATATGGCGATTAAAGAACGCCTGTTGCGCGCCATCATTGGCGTCGCACAGATAGGCCATGGTTTCGCACAAGGCGGCCATGTGATCTTCCGGCTCCTTCACCGACGCATCACGCTCCAACCCAAGTTCATTGAGGTGGAATCGTATTTCCGCCAACGGTTTTTCCATCAGCGAACCGGTCAAATGCCATGATGCAAACGGGACCACTTCGCCTCGGCCAATGCCGATGAATAGTTCTTGATACTCTTGCGCAAGTTCCGTTGGCGGCGTGGTTTGTGCGGCTTGTGTTAACGCGCGCCACGCATCAGCCATCGGCGTGCCGTTGTTTTCATAGTCCAACTGGCTAAGGAATTCGACCAGTGACGGTGACGGCACATCACGCAGCAACGTCGCCAGCAACAAATAGATGTCTGAGCGCATCGAGGCGGTGGTGTCCGAGGCGGTGGTGTCGTTCAATGGATCGTGTGGCATCTCTCGTTCTCCTTAGTAGCGCAGTTGTTTTTCGGGATCATTGGCCATCGACTCAAACACATCGACAACGCGGCAGTCTTCGCACATCGCAATGCGATCCAGAGACGCTTGATCGGAGAAATGGGAGTGACCACGTAACTTATCTTGCAACATGGTGATCATCGATTGAGGCGCAAACGGCTTGTGACAACGCAGGCATTTCGCCGGCTCTTCTTGATGCAAGGTCACCACCGATTGACGCTGCGCAGCATTCCAGTTGAGTTGTTGAACTGCCGTGAGCGCGTTCTCAGGGCAGGCTTTCACACACAACCCACATTGCACGCAATCTTGCTCAACGAATTTCAGCGACGGTAAGTCCCCTTCATGATGCAGCGCACGGGTTGGACACACCGCCACACAGCTCATGCACAAGGTGCAATCGGTGGTGGAACATGCAATGGCGCCATAAGGTGCTGTGGCCGCCAGCGGCTGCGCGTTCAATTCTGTGCCACGCGCTGTTGCTAGCGCATCAAGTGCGACATATAAACGATCGCGTTTCTTGCCATCTAGCTCGCCAATGTGCAAACCAAGGGGTTCATCACACAAGGTTGGTGCCGCTTCGCGTAGCGATTCGAGATAAAGTATGTCGATGGTTTCTTTGCGAATACCAAGGTGAGTCAAAAAGCTTTGCGCCAGACTTACTTCTTGATTGAGTATGCGCAGAATGGTTGGCGGCATATGACGACTGGCAGCAAACAACACTTGCGTCGCGCCGTTGACCAGCGCGGCAAACCAGGTATCGATCCCCACCGAAGGCAGCTCTTCGACCGTGACTGGCATGACGTTGTCAGGCAGTACTCGCAGCGCCATCAAGTTGTATTGCTCATGACGCGAGCTACAAATCAGCACGATCGGCTTTTCGCCGCCCGCTTGATGATAGTTATGTAGCAAACGCTCAATGAATTTCTGCGTTTCGGTCGGGTTGGGCAGCGCGTAGTGAATGGCTTCGGTTGGACACGATGTGGCGCAAGTGCCCACGCCTTGACACAAATACGGGTTGATTTGAATGCGATGACCCGTCTGCTCGGAGCCTTCGCTGGATAAGGCGCCGGCTGGACACGCATCGACACATCGGTCACACCCTTTGACGCCACGCGATGAATGCGCGCACAAATCGGTATCGAGACGAAAGTATTTGGGTTTATCGAATGTGCCCATCAAATCGGGAATTTCTTCCAGCGCATCGGAGAGTTTCGGAAACCCGCGTCCAACCGGGAAATACCCCGGCACGGGCACTTCTTCACTCATCACGCCATTGAGCGACATATCCAGCACGATATCAAAGCAGTCGAGATCAAGTGCTGCATTGGCGAGATTCATACGCTTGCCATGATTTTCGACGGTGACGTTAAAAGCCCCAAGAAAGCCGCTGATTTCAACCGTATCCGCAAAATAGAGCTGCTCATGCGTTCCCTGCTCACCATCAACCGACAGCAGCGTGATGGACGCCATTTGAGATAATTGCAGCGCGGTGCGTTCAATCAGACTGGTGGGGCCGAGAATCAATGTATGACCGCCGCTCTCGTAGCTGACGGTCGGTGGGATCAAGTTGGTCAGCTCCACCGTGTTTTCAATGGCAAACCACCGCGCGCTGCCATTGGGTGACGTCGCTTGTTGCAGAAATTGTTTTAACATTGCTCGTTTCCATGATTGAAGCGAATCTTTTGTGTTCGCCCTTTTTTGATGAAAATAGCAATTAGTGTTCCAACCTGATTTTGACCGCCAATTCAGCCCGTTAACCCGATTTCGCGACGTTCTAGTTGCGACAAAAACAAAGGATGAGACAAATTGTCGCACCCTGTTTCTCATTCAATAGGTCAAAATGTACCTACGATTTATGTGGTAATTTTTGTCTCATGTTTTGTCTCCTGCTTTACCTCATGGGTAGTCGCATCGGAATCTGAGTTTTGGGACGGTTCTACCGCAGCGGTTTGCTCAGATTCACTTGGCATGGCGTCGATGTGACTACTTTCACCATCAAGTTTCTCGTCCACGTCGGTAGTTTGAATACCCTCTTCGGCTTTGTTCATCCAATCTCGTACCCCCTGTGCCACTTCAGCGCTGAGAGATTTCACTGCGGTGTAGTCATGGTCGTAATCGTTGAGGCGATCGACTTCACTGAACTCACCACTCAAAAACAGTTTACGCAGCGCGGCCTTTTTTACCTGCTGAGTTGCTTCTGAAGCCAGCAATGCCGCAATCGAAGGCGCTTTGGCGTCTTGGGGCGTCTCTTCAGCGCTACCGGTATGTGCTTCTGTAAGTTCAACGCCGTCTGTGAGTTCAACGTCTTCGGTATGCTCCACATCCGTTTCGACACTCGCAGTGGGCGCCTCAACTAACGCTGATTCCTCTTGCGGTTCCAGTTTGCGCTGAGACCAACGGGATAAAAACGATTCACTGGCCACTGGCTCTCCCCGCGCCTTTGCGCTTCTTACGTTTCACTTCCAATAGTTCGCCATGACGGCCGATGAAGGCTTCCATCCACGCCTGCACAGGCAGCGGCATTTCATTCGACAAAACCAAGTAATCGCCATCCATATACTGGCCTGCCACGCTCTGAGATGCGGTCAAACGAATGATATTGGGTTGAGCGTCTTCTTCGGGATTTTCCAGCACCAGAAAGAGTTTGGGCTGTTGCGAGCTGAGGTTAAAGCGGTAATCGGTGCGTTCATCACGATACAGCTCAAGAATGGCCGGATACGGCGCGTCGTCAGCCTGCAATTGAAAGCCTTTGAGTTGCCATTGGGTGGTGACCCACATACCCGTCGTGATTTCATGCGCCACCAGTTCGCAACCGAGTGGCCAGGTGGTCTCTGTTTTCGCTGTATCCAAAATGGTGGAGTGTGTGTCTGACATGGGGATACCTAATCGTTCTTGGTTTGATTGGCCTGTTCTATTGTGGTCGCGACTCAACGTCGCTGCTCACGAGAACCCAATCATATTTGTTGGCGTATTCACGTGAATTAGCAATTATTGCGCCAGTCGTCCGCTATCACGAGGGGCGCGCCACATGTGTGTGATTAACGATTAGACCGTTTTGGCTTTTTTCGCTAGTGTTGAAGTCAGATTTGGAACAATCCTTGCTGAGGACACCCCTTATCCGATAGCGCGCTTCAGAACCCGTGAAGACATGATGTGCAAAACAACAGGAATTGGCAGTGACAAAACTTTCGATCATTAAAACCAGTGAAAACCCATTACAAACCATGGATGTGGAGGTGTATGACGAATACGGTGACAAGTTGGTGAAGTCCATTGCCTGTGAACGTCCGTTAACGGTATTGCTGAACTGGAAAGAGATTGTCACCTTGATGACGTTAGGCTCTCGGCCGGAAGCGTTAGTGCTGGGGTATTTGAAGAATCAGGGATTTATTAACGATCCGGATGCACTGGATTCGGTGATCATTGATTGGGAAACCAGCTCTGCGGCAGTCGTCACCAGAGAAAACTTGGATCATCTTGAGCCAGCCTTGAAGAAAAAGACCGTCACCTCCGGTTGTGGCCAAGGCACCATGTACGGGAATGTCATGAAATTGTTGGAAAATTACCAAGTTCCGCAAATTCTACTGAAACAATCTGAAATATATGCGGCACTGGAAGCGCTGACTCATTACAATGACACCTATAAGAAAGCAGGTGCTGTACATGGGTGTGCAGTGTGTCAGGGAAATCAGGTGCTTTCCTTCGTAGAAGATGTTGGCCGTCACAACGCGGTGGACACCCTTGCTGGGGAAATGTGGCTGAATGGCGTCCGCGGTGAAGATAAAATTTTCTACACCACAGGGCGCTTGACGTCGGAAATGGTCATTAAAGTCGCGCAGATGGGGATACCCGTGTTGTTATCCCGCTCTGGCGTGACACAAATGGGGTTGGAGCTGGCACATCAGTTCGGCATCACCACCATTGCCAGAGCAAAAGGGTTGCGTTTCCAAATATACAGTGGCGTCGATAAGGTAACCTTTGATGTTAAAGGTCACCTTGCCGACGAGAATGCGTAACGCATCGAGTAGGCTCCCTACGGTGTGACATTGTCACGCCACGTTCACATTCCTCCCCGTCATTTCGCCTGCCGATATGGAGTCGCGATCCCAATCTTGAGTCGCGACTCTGGCTGTGTATCAACTACACTAAATTCTCATAATCAATAAGTTAACTAAGCGAATCCTCTATGCAGGCAGTGTCTCGAGTCTTACTCTTGTTATGTTGGTGTGTGGCGTTTCCCGCCTTGGCGGAATGGGAATACGACCACGTTGATTTGATCCCCAAAGCGTCGGACAGCGCACTTGAATTGGAAAAACAGGTCTCGGCTTTACCGGAACCGTTGTTTATGTCCCGAAGCGAGCAGCAGAAAGTGAACTTGTTGCTGCGTGAAACCATCAAATCGCAGCGCGATACGGTGGAGCAGTTTGAACACTATCTTGATAACTATCGCCATCAAAGCGATGAACTCAACTGGTTCAATCTGCAACAAAGCTATTTGTCTCTCGCCAGCCTCTCCTACTCAAAACAGCAATTGTTGTCGCTCACCGATGCATACACGCGTGAAGAGCTCACCGGTTTTGGCCCCGGCGGCGTCACACAATTCAAACGCGAACTGAAACAGGTTCAACTCAATCTTGAATACCTATTGCTGTTTCAAATTCGCAGTTTCCAATCGTTGGTCAACGACTTGCTGATCTCGCCGGTGCCATTTATTTGGTCGGTGTGCAAAGTGCTGTTCATCTACGTCTTGCTGGTATGGTGGTTGAGAAACAGCAAACATCTGATTGACTTGTTTTGGCAAAATTACCTCAAGGATAAACAGTCGCCGTCATTGTTGGCTCGCCTCGTGTGGTACATCAGCAGTGCAAACAAAGCCATTGCTTGGTTGATTGCGATCACCCTTTCGCTTCAGGTGCTGAGTGCCATTAAAAGTTTGCAGCATTTGGTGTTTCTCGAAATCTTCATTTGGTGGATTTGGGGAGGCTCGATTGCGGTCAGTCTGATATTGGAATTCACCTATCGTTCCAGCCACACCTCAAACAAAGCGTTGATCGCGCTGCGCCTGAGCACCATTCGGCGCATTGTCTGGACCATCATTGTGACGGGCGTTGTGCTACAAATCTCCATGCGCACATTGGGCAAAGGCACCATTTATACCTGGATTCTCAACACCATGTACGCATGGTTCTTGTTGATGATTATTTCGGTGCTCAACTTATGGCGTGAACGTATTTTTGCCATCGTGGAGAAAACACCCGATAAGCCGCTGTGGGTTTTGTGGGCCATCAGTAAAAAAGACACCTTTTTGATTCGCGTGGCGGCGACTTTGGTTGCCATGGTCTGGATTTCGGTACATGGCACGCAGCGCCGCTTGGTCTCTGCGTTGTCGAACTACACCTTTTTCAGTCAAGCGTTGGCGTACCTGTTTCGGATTGAAGCGGCGAAGCAAACCACCAACATTGCAGCCGATCAGAACTACGTCCGCATTCGGGGTGACGAAACGTTTAACTACGTCTTGCCTGGCACCATCGACAGCCCACTGGTTGATTATGCGCATGATGAAATCAAACAGCTTTCGCGCTATCTGCTGACTGACAGCCCCGCCATTTGTGTGGTAAGCGGTGAACGTGGCATTGGTACCACGACCTTGCTGTATACCCTACTCAACAAGGTGAAAAATGCCGAGCCGTTGTATCTCAACTGCCCATATTCCGGCTACAACGAACTGTTGTCGCTATTGGCGTTGAGCCTAGGCTTGGATGAAGACGCCACCGAAGTGCAGATTCTGGCGTATCTGCGTAAAAGCGAGCAAACCTATCTGATTGCCGTTGATAACGCACAGCGGTTGGTGAAACCAATGGTGGGCGGGTTAAGCAGTTTAATGCGCTTGACCAACTTGTTGCGCCGCTCGAAGAAAAACCACCGCGTGGTGATGGCGATTGAAAAATCGAGCTGGCGTTTTGTAGACCGCGCGCGAGGCGAACGTTTGCTGTTTGACTGGGTGAGCATTCTGCCACGCTGGAGTGAAAAACAGTTCGAAGATCTGCTCGACAGTCGCATCAATCCCGACGTAGAACATCCGGTCTCTTTCGATGGTTTGATCGTTCCCAAACAATGGGGCCAAGAAGAAAGCAGTGATGAAACGCGCGCTCGTCGCGGTTTCTATCGCATTTTGTGGCATTACGCCGATGGTAACCCGACGTTTGCGTTGCGCTTCTTCCGCCGCTCGCTCAATCGCAATAAAGAAACGCAGCAGGTGGTGGTGCGCTTGTTCCACATTCCTGAATCTCAAGAGCTGGAAAAAATGCCCAAGCCGATGCTGGCGGTGCTGCGTTCGATTGTTCAACTCGAAGTGGCCGCGCCGGAAGAATTATCGGAATGTACGCAGCTCAGTGTGCCTGAAGTGATTGGCATCATGCGCTACTTTGAAAGCCGCGGTTACATCGAATGGGCTGAAGATAAAACCCGCGTATCTGACCACTGGTATCGCACCATTACCAACGTGCTCGACCGTCAACATTTGCTGGTGAAGTAATGAATACACTCTCTCGATTCAAATCATTTCGCTGGGCAGCACTACTGCTACTCGTATTGGCTCGCCCGGTTTGGGCGGCCGACGACTTGGCGAACCTAGAAGATTTTCAACAATTTGCCAGCTTGATCCGCTGGAGCGGCGTCTTCTTCTCGATGTTGATCATCGCGGCGACGTGGTTGTTGCTCAAATTTATGACCTCCTTGGTGGATGCCATCGGCTCTCAATTTGCGCAGTACCGAATGGTGCTGCACAAGTGTCACTCCTTCTTGCAGTTCTTTATCTACATGAGTGCGGGGATTGTGGTGTTCATGTTGAGCTTTCGCATCAACGACCACATCCTCGCGCTGATTGGCGGTACGCTCGCAGTGTCGGTGGGTTTTGCATTAAAAGACTTGGCCGCCTCTTTCATCGCGGGCATGACCGTGATGATTGACCGCCCGTTTCAAGTGGGTGACCGCGTCACGTTTGAAGGCAACTACGGCGATATTATTGCGATTGGTTTGCGTTCGGTACGCATGCGCACGTTAACGGACGACATCATCACCATTCCAAATAACAAATTCCTCAACGAAGTAACCATCAGTGGGAACTACGGGGCGTTGGACATGCAGGTGGTGATCCCTTTCTATGTTGGCATGGATGAAGACATTGAATTAGCGCGTAACCTGATTCAAGAAGCCGCATCGTCAAGCCGTTATATTCACCTGCCCAAACCGGTGACCGTGTTGGTGAAACAAACCATTACGGATAACTACTTGGCGGTACAGTTGACCTGTAAGGCTTACGTGGTGGATACCGCGTACGAAAAGTTATTTGAAACCGACATTACCTTGCGGGTGATGAAAGAGTTCAAAAAACACGACATCAAACCGCCGAAGATCGCGGTGCAGGCGCAGTAAGCGCCAAGCCCGCCTTAAGCTTTAGCGAGTAACTACAGTAAACAGAGTAAATCAGTCAAAACGCCTCTCAAGATGAGAGGCGTTTTTTTTAACGATGGATGACGGTGTGTCGCGCTGATTTAAGACGCTTTGGTGATGAGCAGATGCGTATCGGCTTTGCTCGGCAGATAAACGCTAAACGTACTGCCTTTGCCCCATTCGGATTGAACGCGAATTTCGCCGCCTGTTTGGCTGAGTAGACTCTGTGAGACGGATAAGCCCAACCCCGTACCATCGCGCTTGGTGGTATAAAACGGATCAAAGACGCGTTTCAGGTATTCCGGCTTGATGCCACAGCCTTCATCTTCAATGTGAACGATGGCGCCCAACACGTCGCCGTATTCACACCAATCTTCACTGCGAATGGTCAGCTTCCCTTTGCCATTCATGGCATGAATCGCATTCATTTGCAGGTTCACCAAAATCTGGAGCAGTTGATGACGATTCACCTCCACTGAGCTTTGCGCTTGCAGATCGGTCACAAATTCAATGTCGCGCTTCTTCGAGCCGGTTTTAACCAACGTCATGCTTTCATCAATGATTGGGTTCACATGCTGCCAAGTGATTTCGTCCTGCACGCCGCCATGACGACTGTATTGCAGCAAACTGCGCGTAATGTTTCGAATGCGGTCAATTTGCAACATGATGGCGTCGATTTCTTCTGTCACTCGATTGGCGTCTTCGCCCAATTCAAAACGAATCAGTTCGGTGTTGCCTAAGATCACCGCAGTCGGGTTGTTGATCTCATGGGCAATGCCCGCCGTTAGCTCGCCCAGCGCCGCGAGTTTTTCATGGACGATCAGCTTATCGCGGGTTTGGTTGAGTAATTGAATGTGATGCTCTAACTGCTCGGTTTTTTCTTGCAAGCTGGCGGTGCGGTCGAGCACTTTTTCTTCCAGCTCATGCGCGGCACGTTGGATCTCCTCATTGCGCTGCTGCAATAGATCCAGCATGTTGTCAAATTGCTTGGCCAGTTGTGCCAGTTCATGTTGTTCGTCCAAACCAATCGCACCAATGCGCTGATTTTTACCCAATTGAACCATTTTGACCACGCGGTGAATCCGCTCAATCGGGCGAAATAGATCGCGCGAACCTCGGTAAACAAACACGCCGGAGGCCAGCAGCAAAAGAATCGTCGCCACGCCGATCTCAACAATGTTCGTCAGATACGCTTTGACAAATGGCCACGCCAAATAGCCGGTATACAGCATACCGACCACGTTGTCGTATTGGTCTCGAATGGGTCGATATGCGGTGATGTACCACGCATCATAGACATAGGCTTTATCCACCCACTCTTTGCCCTGATTGAGTACTGTATCGCGCACCGCGTTGGAAACGCGTGTGCCAATCGCTCGGCCAGCGCTCTCATCACTGTCGAGCGGCACGTTGGTGCTAACCCGCAGGTCATCGAGAAAAATCGTCAGCGTACCGTTGGGCCGTAATTTGTCCTGTTTGATGGGATAAATCAGGTCGCGCGTTTGATCGACCAACACACTGCTGTTGTTGAGCAGCAACCCGCCATCCAGAAACCCGATGATGTCGTTATATTGGCTGAGCACCGGAATCACGGTGCGGCTGACGAGGCCGCGCTTTTCTGTTTGCGGTAAATCAGCGGTTTGAGGTAAATCAGCGAATGGAATCTCGGCTCGTTTAGCCAACTGCGAGCTGAGTTTGGCTAATTCGTGTGACGACAGCACATCAAAAAACGATTCACGGCGAGTGAGATCGAGATAGCGAAACTTCTGCTCCAGCGTGTCCACGGGCTCAAACACCAGAAAGTCGAGGTCAAAGCGCTGCTTTTGCTCGTCAATCCATTGATTGAGCGTCTCATCGTGGTTGGATGTGAGAATTCGGGTTCGAAACTCATAGGAATCGCCAATCGCACGAACATAACTGGCCTGCTTTTGTTGCAACAGCGTCATGCTGTTGTAGGCGACGCCCAAACGCTCCGACACATCCACCAAGGCGCTTTGCCAGGTGTAGTGAATCGACCAATAGATGGAAATGACAATCAGCGCAATCAACGTAAACGCGATGGGTACGGATGTCAGTATCAGCAGCCGATAACGCACCATGGTTTTGACGCGTTGGTGCCACGTTTGCCACAGCGGGAGTTTAGCCAAGATTCTCTTGCTCATCGCCATCCCACTCTTTGAATTTACGCTCTAAGGTTTTGCGGGCGACGCCCAAGTCGCGCGCCGCTGCCGATTTGTTGCCTTCATAAAAATCAACCAACTGCATGATGTGCGCTTTTTCCACTTCTTTCAGCGTCCAATGGTTGGGATACCCGGTTTCGCCTGGCTGCAGGACGATCGCACTGTCGCTGAGTGCGGTATGGCTGGTTGGTTTGGCGGAGTTTTCTAGTGACGTTGTCACCTCATCAAGCACAGGGTAACCATGCAGCTCACGCCAGTAATGCGCCGGTGGTTTGCCGAGTAAAATGCAACGTTCAATTAAGTTTTTCAGCTCACGAATGTTGCCCGGCCAATCGTAATCCTGAATCGCGGAAACATCCTCATGTGCCCATTTGGGCAGCGGCATACTCAATTCTGCACACAGGTTCTGGGTAAAAAATGGCACTAAATCGGTGAGATCCGCTTTGCGTTCACGCAGTGGGCTGACATCGATTTTGAGCACATTCAGGCGATAAAACAGGTCGCCGCGAAACCGCCCCTGTTCCACTTCTTGTATCAGATTTCGGTTGGTCGCTGCCACAACTCGCACATCAATGCTGATCTCTTTTTCAGAACCCACCGGACGAATGGCACGCTGCTCTAACACGCGTAGCAGCGCCGATTGCATGGCCAAAGGCATCTCGCCAATTTCGTCCAGAAATAACGTGCCCCCATTGGCGACACGAAACAGTCCTTCACGGCTTTTTTTGGCGCCGGTAAACGCGCCCGACGTATGACCAAACAGTTCACTTTCCAACAGTTCTGGCGCAATGGCGCCACAGTTCACCGGCACGAACGGCCCTTGGCGCTCACTGGCTTCATGAATCGCTCGGGCGACCAACTCTTTGCCGGTGCCTGACTCACCTTCGATCAATACGGAGGCGCGGGACGGCGCAAATTGCAGGATCAACTGTTTCAGTTGTGCGGTTTTCTGCGATTGACCAATGATTTGAGTGGCGCAATGGCGTTGATAATCGCGCTGCAATGCGTACTGCATGCGCTCGTTGAGGCGCTTATCCATGCAGCGTTTGACCGCTTGCAGCATCTGTTCGAGGTTAAACGGTTTGAGAATGAAGTCCGACGCCCCCAGCTTGAGCGCACGGATGGCGGTTTCGAGATCGGCGTAACCAGTCATAAAAATCACGTCCGCACGGCGGGATTCATCATTGAATGCTTCCTCCCATTCAATGCCGGAGCGGCCGGGAAGATTGATATCGAGAATAATCAGATCGTAATGTTGTTCACAACGCAGGGCTTCGGCATCTTCGATGCTGCCGCTGCAGTCGACTTTGGAAAACCATTTTCCGAGCGATTTTTTGAGGATGGCTTGCATGCCAGGTTCATCATCCACGACGAGAACAGAAAAGGCCTGGTATTGCAGAGACGGTTGCAAATCAAACGTTTGAGACATAATGGATTCTAATTACCTAGTGAGACATATCGACGCAATTAACCTTACTATCGATACGCTTAACATGGGACAATTTGTCCTAACATATGTGCACTAACACTTATTTTAGTCAGGATTTGTCGAATAACCTTTGTTTTTTGATGGTGAATTGAGTTATTAGTTTTGGCATCCAGATTGCAAGAAGACGCGGATTGCTCGTGCGGCTTCTGCGCGCTGCAATGCCTTTGTAATGACTCTTATCTGCCAAATGGAAATTAGAATGAAAAAAGTGATCTTCAGCCTTACAGCCTCTTCTTTGCTTCTCGTCAGTTATTCCGCATCCAGTGCCGATGATGTTCAACGCATTCGCCTCGCGACCACCACCAGTACATACCATTCCGGCCTGCTGGATTACCTGTTGCCGAAGTTTGAACACGATTCTGGTTACAAAGTGGATGTGATTGCCGCAGGCACCGGGAAAGCGCTCAAAATGGGTGAAAACGGTGACGTGGACTTGGTTATGACGCACGCACCAAAAGCAGAAGCGAGCTTTGTTGAGCATGGCTACGGTGTGATGCCACGTAAACTGATGTACAACGACTTCATTATTGTTGGCCCTGAGAACGATCCGGCGCACATTGCGCAACAGAAAGATGTCGCGCAAGTGTTTAAGCAGATCGCCACAAGCGGTGTCAGCTTCATCTCGCGCGGTGATGACTCCGGCACACACAAGAAAGAGCTGGGCATTTGGGCGCAAACCAACATTGAACCGAACTTTGGTGGCTACCGCTCTGTCGGTCAAGGCATGGGACCAACGCTGAACATGGCGTCTGAGATGCAAGCCTACACCATGACCGATCGCGGCACATGGCTGGCGTACACCAACAAGCTGGACCTCAAAGTACTGTTCCAAGGCGATAAAGCGCTGTTCAACCCGTACCAAGTGATTCTGATTAACCCAGAACGCTACCCAACCATCAACTACCAAGGCGCAAAAGCGTTCAGTGATTGGTTGGTTGCGGACAACGGCCAAAAGTTGATTAACGACTTTAAACTGAATGGACAACAGCTGTTTGTTGCAAACGCGAACGAGTAATCGCCATTCATGAGCTTATGGCAAACCACATTGGATGCGCTCACCTTACTGGTGAGCTTTGATTCCGAACTCTGGGAGATCGTTGCGGTCTCCTTTAGTGTTTCTTTAGCGGCCATCAGTTTGGTGATGGTGCCCTCCGTGCTGCTCGCCTTTGTGCTGGCTTACACCAATTTTCGAGGCAAGTGGCTGCTGCTTTCATTGATCAACACCCTGCAAGCAGTGCCGACCGTGGTGATTGGTTTATTGCTGTACATGACGCTGTCGCGCTCTGGTCCTTTGGGCGATTGGCAGATGCTGTTCACGCAAAAAGCGATGATTGCGGGCCAGATGCTGATCTGTTTTCCGATTTTGGTTTCCATGATGCATGGCGCGTTGCAATCAAGCGATCGTCGTTCGGTTGAAACCGCGATGACGCTAGGCGTATCCGTGCCTCGCATCGCAGCCACCATCATGTGGGAAACCCGTTTCCCGCTCTGCGCAGCCACAATCGCTGGTTTTTCTCGCATCGTGACCGAGGTTGGCTGTTCCATGATGGTGGGCGGCAACATCATGGGATTAACGCGTAACATTCCGACCGCCATCGCCATGGAGAGTCATAAAGGCGCGTTTGCGCAAGGTGTTGCATTGGGAATGGTGCTACTCTCATTAGCACTGGCTCTCAATTTTTTGCTTACCAGTATGCGTGGCAAAGGCTATCTACGTACATAAGGATGTCGAATGTCGATTAAGCTAACCGCACAGCAGTTATCCATGCGTTTTAAAGATCGCGTTCTGTTTCACATTCCCCAACTTTCCATTGGTCCCAACGACGCGATTTATCTCAAGGGCGACAACGGTGTGGGTAAAACCACTCTGCTCAAAATTTTGGCCGGCTTGCTGACGCCAACGACGGGCCAAGTGCTCAATCAAGACACATGGTGGCGCCGTCTCTGGCACACCAACGCTCGTCGCAACGTGATTTATCTTCATCAAAGTCCTTATCTATTTGACGACACCGTGTACCAAAATGTGGTGTATGGTATTCGATTTTCCTCTCAGTCGGCTCAAGATAAACGGTCGGAAGTGATCACCGCGCTGCGCATGGTGGGGCTAGAAACACTTGCCGACGAACATGTTTCGGTGCTCTCGGGCGGTGAAAAACAGCGCGTGGCCATGGCGCGCGCATGGATTTTGAAACCATCGATTTTACTAATGGATGAGCCAAGTGCATCATTAGATCAGGAATCCATCGACAGATTAGTTATAATGGCCAAGGATTTACTGGATCGAGGCTCCAGTTTGGTGATCACAAGCCATCAGACAAACGCACTCACTACATTGTGTAAAAAGCAGTGGTGGATAAAAGACCTCACACTGGTTGAATCGCCGTTGCTTCATGTCGTCAAAGAAGAACAAGAGAAAACCTATGTTACTTCCCTCTCAAACTAGTTGGGTGATTTTAGCGGGTGGCCAGGCCAGCCGCATGGGTGGAAACGACAAAGGACTGATCAAACTCAACGATAAACCCTTGGTGCAGCACGTTTTGGAACGTCTGCAACCCCAAGCGGAACGGATTCTTATCAACGCCAATCGTCATCAAGATTGGTATCAGCAATTTGCCCCCGTGGTTTCTGACCATTTCGCTGGCTATCCGGGCCCTCTCGGTGGTATCCATGCTGGCCTGACTGCGGCCACCACCGATTGGGTTGGTTTTGTGCCTTGCGACAGCCCGATGATCGCGACGAACTTGGTGCAACGTTTTTGTGCTGCCGTGACACCAGACACCGACATCGTGGTTGCCACCGATGGCAACCATCAACAGCCTGTTTTTACCCTATTTCACAAACGCGTTCTCCCTCGACTGGCCGCCTTCCTTGAACGTGGTGATCGAAAAATCATCTTACTCTACAACGAATGCCACACGGTAGAAGTCGATTTCAGCGATTCACCCGACTGCTTTTTCAATTTAAATACGCCACAAGAGCTGGCTCAATTTGGAGCGCTTCAGCCATGAGTTCACATCATTCTTCACGTCCTTCACTGCCTTTACTTGGCTTTGCCGCGTACTCTGGCACCGGGAAAACTACCCTCCTTGAACTGCTGGTGCCCAAATTGACTGCAGCGGGATTGCGTTTGGGGATTTTAAAGCACGCGCACCATAATTTTGATGTCGACAAACCGGGTAAAGACAGCTATCGCTTGCGGAAAGCTGGCGCGTCACAGATGCTGATTGCGTCACGAAACCGATACGCGCTCATGACTGAAACACCAGACGCTGAAGCCGAATTTGATTATTTGCTGCAACGTTTCGACGCGCAGCGACTGGATGTCATTTTGGTGGAAGGCTGCAAAAACATCGCCTTTCCGAAAATCGAACTGCACCGCGCTGAAGTCGGCAAACCATGGCTATATCCAAACGATGACAACATCATTGCCATCGCTGCCGATGAGCAGGTCGATACCACCTTGCCGCAGATGGATATCAATGACTTAGATGCGATCGCTCAGTTTGTTTTGGCGTATGTCAACACCGTTAGCCAACCCAAACCAATCCAGAAAGCGGAATCTGGCAGCTGCGACACGCTCTCTCCCGCCTTTTTGTCGGTCGAACAAGGCCGTCAGGCGATCCTTGATGCGGTGAACGTGTTGCGTGAGCGAGACACCATCGCCGTCAATGCGGGGTATCAGCGTGTCCTGTGCGACACGATCACCTCGCCCATCAATGTACCTGCGTATCGCAATTCCGCAATGGATGGATATGCCATCCGCAGCGAAGATATCGGTTTAGCGCAATTTGAACAGTTGGCCGAAGTGATGGCCGGACACGGTTACAACGCGACGCTGCATACGGGGCAAACGGTAAAAATCATGACCGGAGCGCCGGTGCCAGACGGTGCCGATACAGTAGTCATGCGGGAACAAGCACACACCGATGGTCGCTACGTTTCCTTTGGCGATGCCCATATCAAACCGGGCCAAAATGTTCGTCAAGCAGGCGAAGATTTAGCGCTGGGCCAAAACGTGTTTACACAAGGTCAGCGCGTTCATGCCGCCGAAATGGGTATGATCGCCTCACTGGGGCTGGCATCACTGCCCGTCTACCGCAAATTAAAAGTCGCGTTGTTTTCCACCGGTGATGAGGTACAAGCGCCGGGCAGCGACCAAAACGACCATTGCATTTACGACTCCAACCGTTTCACCCTAATGGGGCTGTTGACCAATTTAGGGTGTGAGATCATCGATCTGGGCATTATTGAGGATGACGAAGCGCGCATGATGGACACATTGCAACATGCCGCGGCGAACGCGGATGTGGTGATGACCTCTGGCGGTGTGTCGGTTGGTGATGCTGACTTCATTAAATCGGCATTAGAGAAATTGGGACAAATTGATTTCTGGCGTATCAACATGCGTCCGGGACGCCCGCTGGCGTTCGGCCATATCCACCACAAGCCTTTCTTTGGTTTACCGGGCAATCCCGTGGCTGTGATGGTCTCATTCATTAACTTCGTGGAACCGGCGCTGCGGAAAATGCAAGGCGAAACACATTGGTCACCGTTGAAAATCCAAGCGATTGCGACAGAAGATCTGCGTTCGCGTCAAGGCCGCACGGAATTCAGCCGCGGCGTGTATAGCCTCAACGAACAAGGGCAACTGACCGTCAGAACCACCGGGAAACAAGGCTCGGGCATTCTGCGTTCCATGAGCGAAGCCAACTGCCTGATTGAAATCAGTCCTTCGATTGATACAGTAAAAGTCGGTGAAAGCGTGACAATCCTCCCACTACAAGGCAGAATCTAGCCCATTCATTGGGTATGAGAGAGAAAACATGGCTCGCACCATCATTTACACCTACAAAGATCAGGAAAAAACGCTGACCTTCTCTTACGAGAAGCATCGCAACATTCATGAAGCGGTGGCGGAAGCAGAAGGCATCGATTTGACGGACTATCTGAAAATGGAACAGCAAATCGAAGCGATTTCGGATACCAAAGCGGTTCGCAATTACCGCGACAATCACTTCCGAAAACTGGGATTTAGCCTCATTACCATGCAACCGAAAGAAAACTTTGGTGTAGGTAAGAAACCGAAAAAATGACGATAAAAAGGGCGCTGATTTCAGCGCCCTTTTCTTTCATTCAATGTGTTGCTTGAGTCGGTATGTTTCTTGACCCAATCAGGTGCGATTACTTGATATTCAAGAATGCAGCACCGCGCACGCCGCCCGAATCGCCATGTTTGGCTTTGATGATTTTCGGACATTTTGCTACCGATAGCAGATGCTTCGGTATACGTTTCGGCATTTCTTCGTAGATGAGTTCGAAGTTTGACAGACCACCACCGAGTACAACCACGTGCGGATCGTTTGCGGTGAAGATGTTACCAAAACAGATGGCCAGCAATTCCATAAAACGCTCAACGTGCTCAACCGCTTTCGCCTCTCCGGCTTGATGCGCATTAATGATGTCGACCGCTTTCTTCTTCTCACCGAAGTAGTGTTCGTAAATCAGCTCGAAACCACGACCAGACAAGTAGTTGTCCATGCAGCCTTTTTTACCGCAGCCGCAGCTCAGCAGTGGCGCTTTTTCTGAGCCGAGGTGGAACCACGCATCAATCGGCAGACGCATGTGACCAATTTCACCTGCAACGTGGTTACGGCCAGAGAAAATGCGACCTTCGTAAACCAAACCGCCACCAAAACCCGTACCAAGGATCAACCCCATCACCGACGGTGCATCTTTTAATTCATCATCCCACGCTTCAGACAGCGCGAAACAGTTCGCATCGTTCTCAATTTTTACGCTGCGGCCAATTTTAGCTTCCAGATCCGCGCGCAGAGGTTTGCCTTTGGCTGACGGAACGTTCACAGTCAACACAGTGCCATCATCGGCATCTTCCATGCCCGGCAAACCAAGACCAATCGTGCCTTGAACACCAAATTGATCGTCGTATTTCGCAACCAAACCGGCAATGGTGTCCACCAGTAACTGGTAATCCTCTGTCGGTGTTGGCACTCGCTCTGTTGCGACGCGCTCAAGTTTTTCGTTGAATGCACCGAACTCAATTTTTGTTCCGCCGACATCAAAGCCGTAGTACATGCGATTCTCTCCTAGTAAAACACCCCAAATCTTGGGGTCAAAATAACAAAAGTTAAACAGCAGTATTATCCATAGACCATCTGACACAGTCCGTGACCAAGGGCGGGTTTATTTTGCCTGTTGCACGAATCGCGGCGGTCACACCCGGCAAATTGCCAGAGTTTAGAGTGACTTCTCGCTTTCGCGATGTTCAATAAACCGTTTCAACGCCACTTTGTCCCCATCGATTTTGAGACGGGATTTACACATCAGGTAGCTTTCTTTAAAGGCGTCAAACCACAAGCGCAGGGTTTCTGCCGCTTGAAACTCACCAAATTTATCCAACACCAAACTGGCCACTTCCGCCGTTGCAAGGTGTTGTTCGTTGTCAGATTTGCGCATCACATAACGTGATAACGTGTCTGGTTCGATGGACATCAGGGGTAAATCGGCAAGATAAGGCGATTTACGGAAAATACGTTTCGCTTCGCGCCAACTGCCATCGAGGAAAATGAGCAACGGAGTGCGCGAATCCATCCGTTCTGGCAGCGTTGTTAACACCCGTTGTTTGTCTTCATCAAGCTCCGCCGGAAACACAACCACTGGAAAATAAGCAGGATCGTTGAGGATCGCCAACATCTCACGCGATGGTTCGGTGCGACTCCATTGATACACATAGGTTTCTTTGACCACATCGGCAATCAAACGCCCGGTGTTGCTTGGCTTAAAGACTTCATTTTCTGACACGATCAACATCACCGCCAGATGTGTTTCAGTATCAGGCTGGTGGTCGCACAAACAGTGTGCCAAACTCACATGGCAATACGGGCAGCGTTGAATACGCGAACCGCGTGCTAAAAAAGGTTTGGTTGATCGTTCGAGTCGATACTGATACAAACGATGAAAGGCGTGAATTCTCATAAACGCTGTGACAGAGGGGGAAAACAGGCAGCGATTTTACTGTTAGCCACCCAAGTTCGCCAGTGTTGTGTGGGAATTAACGCAAAGTTTTTAGCGAAATGGACATTTGCTGGAGGCGTGATGCTACAACATACAGAAGCGGTTCGATTGCTGTTTTTTACTTTGGTGCTGGTTGCCTGTGCGTTATGGGAATCGAATCAGCCACGCAAAATCCTCACGCAGCGAAAATGGTTGCGTTGGGTTAACAATCTTGGGTTGGTTGGCTTAAACAGCGTGCTGCTCACCCTCGCCATGCCGATTTTAGCGGTCTCTGCCGCTCACTGGACGGAAGTCACTCAGTTTGGCGTGTTGTATTGGCTCAACCTTTCCCCTGCCCTTGCTTTCGTGCTGTCAGTGATCCTGCTCGATGGTGTGATCTATGCTCAACACGTGCTGTTTCATCGTCTGCCGACCCTGTGGCGTCTGCATCGCATGCACCATGCAGACCAAGACATTGATGTCACAACCGGCACGCGCTTTCATCCGGTCGAAATCATCATTTCCATGTGGATCAAAGTGGGTGCTGTCACCTTAATTGGTGTTTCTCCGCTGGCTGTGGTGGTGTTTGAAATTCTGCTCAATGCCAGTGCGATGTTCAATCATAGTAACGCGCGCTTACCGCTCAAAGTGGATCAATGGTTGCGTCTAGTGGTGGTGACGCCCGACATGCATCGCGTGCATCACTCGGTGATTGAACGGGAAACCCATTCCAACTTTGGCTTCTTTCTGTCGATTTGGGATCGAATGTTCCACACCTATATCGCCCAGCCGGAACAAGGTCATGATGGCATGAAAATCGGACTGCCGCTGTTTCAGCAGCCCCGAGAACAATGGCTGGACAAAATGCTGACCCAGCCATTTCGCGATCATTAACTCAGCGTGTATTTGTGCAGCATGGCTTGTTGATGACCGGCAATCTCCGCGACCTGTTCGGAGCTTTCGACCATTGATTCCAATTGCAGTTTGGTCTGTTCGCCCTGCTCCGAGATGTGTGTGATTGATTGGCTGACATCGGCCGTCGCGCGCTCCTGCTCTTCGGTGGCGACTGAGATCTGTTCGACGCGTGCGCGAATGTGCGTGACCGCTTGCTCAATATCCGCAAAGCTGGTTTTCACCTCTTCGCTGGACGTCAGGGCATGCGCCATTTCCGCTCTTGAATCTTCCACCGCCTGACGCGAGCGTCCAGCCGCTTGCACCAACTCATTCATCATTTCGCGAATATTTGCCGTTTGTGTGGTGGTATCACTGGCCAGCTTGCGTACTTCGTCGGCAACCACCGCAAAACCGCGCCCTTGTTCACCGGCACGCGCGGCTTCAATGGCTGCGTTTAGTGCGAGCAAATTGGTGCTGTCGGCAATACCGCTGATTAAATCGACCATTTCACGAATCTTGGTCACACGTGTATCGAGTTCCAACATGGCGGCTTCGTTGATGTTGAGCGTTGAGTCCAACGACTGCAGACGCTGACGATTCAATTCCACCACGGTCACCCCATGCGCAGAATACTTCGCTGCCGACAGCGAATCGGTGTAAGAATCGTTAGTCACGCCAGCAATTTCGCGAATCGACGCTTCCAACTGGTTAATGGTGGTCACCATGTTCATCAATGCTTGATTCTGTAACGCCAAACTTTTGTTTGATTGATCAGCAGCGTCGTAACTTAACTCAGCGGTTTGATACAAGGTTTCGCAGTTGCGTGTCACGGTCGAAATCGAATCGTGGGTGCTGTCAATCACCTGATTCAGTTGGGTCGCAATGTGGTGAAACTCTTTCGGCCCCGTCATTGACGCCTGATGAGCAAGATCATGTTCGGTCATCAAGGTGAGGTGCTTGCTGATATTTCGCATGCCATGGTTGACCCATCGACGTAAACCAAACCATGCCAGCACAATCATCACGACCAAGACGGCACCACTCACCACTTGAATCCAAGTGACGCTTAACATGGTGCTTTGCACTTCGCGCTCTTTGGCGCTAATCAGTGCTTTTGCATCGCTTGATAACGCGTTCAGTGTGTTCACTGTCGCTTGAGCCACGATCGCCGCTTGTTCAAACTGTTGGTTTTGTTGCTGTGAGGTGTGCAGCTTGTCCATGATCTGGTCAAGAATACCGCCTGACTTAAATCCGGTTTGCACCATGTCATACGGCGCAGTCAAGCTGGCAAAATCCATGACATCTGGGTGCCACTCTTTGAAATCATCAAACGCCAATGCCAAACCAGCAAGGCGATTTTTCAGCTCTTTGTATTGCGTTTGCGCGTTGTTGAGGTCATCTTGCATCATCAACATTAAAAAGGTGCTTTCCATCGAGCTGGCTGAGGCCGTAAAGCGGTTGGCGGCGTCCATCGACTCAGGATTATCGACCGAAAGAAACGACGCGATGCGGCTCATCTCCGGCCCAATCGAGCTTAATCCGTAACGGAAGCCGGTCGCTTGATCGGCAATGGTCTTTTGCTGAGTCAATTGCTGTTGCTGGGCATTGAGAATGGTGTTGGACAACGCGCTCAGTTGGTGAATGTTCTCCATCAACGTTTGCAATTTGTCGGCGTCGATGAGGTTGGCAAACTGCGCCGAAATCGTTTTCATATGTTCCAGCGATTGCTGGGCTTGCGTCTCGAGCTCAGAAATGTTGGACTGAATGGTGGTGAGCTCATCGGCAGTTTTGGCGCGAGTGCCATAACCAAGAAATTTAACTTGTTCGAGAATATTTTGAGTGAGCGACGCATTGGTCATCGCCAAAGGCAGTGCTTGCTCTGACAGGTGATTGAATTGGTCACCCACTCGTTCAATGCCTTTGATACTAGTGACAGAAAGAACGATGACGAGTAGTGTGATCGACATAAAGATGGCAGTGAGCGTTTGAATAAGAGACAACGCTTTGCCTGGCTGATTAGACTGAGTCATAGGAAGTTGAGAGTCCGATTCCACTTTTAAAGATCCGTCGCCATGGTAGGAATCGAATGTGTCAGAAATATTTCATTCAAATTTCATTTAAGTGACAGATGATGAGAAAACGTATTCCCTTTCTGGTGGTATGCCTCGCACTTGCGGGATGTTCATCCGTTCCCCCCGACCACCATGCATCGGATAGCCTTGCGGTACCATCGTCGCCGGCCAATGCCATGTCAGACGATTCATTCGAAGCGCGCAAAGAGATTGCGTTTTTTGATATTTACAACCAATGGCAAGGCGTCCCTTATCAATTTGGTGGCAATACCAAACGCGGCGTCGATTGTTCGGCATTCGTGCAGATCGCGTATCGCGATGCGTGGCAACAGCCCCTACCGCGCACCACGACGTCACAAAGCCAAGTTGGCAATGCCGTGGCATACAATCAGGCAAAATATGGGGATTTGGTGTTCTTTAAGACATCGCGTAGCACGCAGCATGTGGGCGTTTATCTGGGCAACAAACTATTTATGCATGCCTCAACATCGCAAGGTGTGATGATTTCGAGGTTAGATAACCCGTATTGGGCTTCCAAGTTTTGGCAGTTCAGGCGGATAGAGACTCCGCCTGAGATCCATTAATCGTATTGGCTGACTGCTGTATCAAACAGGTTTTTCACCAACGCAATATACTCATCAAGGAAGATGATTTGTTCGTTGGTTGCCGGTTTACCCCACACGCCCGCTAACACTTCGCCGAGATCGTCGACGACGGAGTCCGCTTCTTTCAGCAATTGAAAACGTACGCTGGAATGGAGTTCCGGGTTTTGTTCAAAAATAGCCATGATGTTACTGGCAACCATATCCGTAGCCACGTCTTCGACACTTTCTTCGCCAGTGTCACCTTCACGTGTAAAGATATCCATGTTCATTGCCAGGTGTTCAATCAGCGCTAAATAACCATCGGTTTCTACAACCACTTTTCTTCTCCGCTATACCGCTTAATGCCAAACACGACGTTACCTTGTGTAATACTAAGCCATGTGTCCGTTTTTTCACAGTTTCTCACTGAGGTAATCCCTCATATTCTTGCCCAATATCAAGAGACGAACACATTTTGCTGAAATGATGAATCGACGTCGTATGTTGATTGGCTAAATATTGCATTACAAGGCGACATTATTGCACTGGATCATGAGTGAACCGAGATAACTTACGATGATGGGTTATCGGTTTTTTGATAACAGTCACATTTATATGCATTTATAGGACGGAGTCAGTAAGTGAATGAAATTATGTGCATTCGTTGTCTGAAATATAGTCAATGATCGCCTAAACTGTCTTACAACAACGACGTACCGGGACGGAGCAAAACTATGTGGCAAGCGATCGCGCAACAGCTCTCAGACACTTTGATGTTCCAATTCGACATCACAGAAAAAGACAAGATCAACGGCGGAGACCTGCATGAGTGCTACATGATCTCCGATGGCCGTGAGCGTTATTTTGTCAAACTCAACCAACGTGAACATTTGCCCCAATACGAGTTAGAAGCCGAAAACCTACGCGTTTTGCGGGAAAGCTCGACCGTTTCCGTGCCGGAGTTGGTGTTGGTTGGCACCAGCAAAAGCCATGCGTTTATCATCCTCAATTACCTGCCCACCAAACCACTGGACGATGCGACGAACAGTTTTAAGTTTGGCGTTCAACTGGCGCAGCTTCATCAATGGGGCGATCAAAAAGAGTATGGCTTTGATGTCGATAATTTCATTGGCAACATTGTGCAGCCCAATCAATGGGCGAAGAAATGGAGCCTCTTTTTTGCCGAACAGCGCGTTGGCTGGCAACTACAATTGCTGAAAGAAAAAGGCATTGAACTGGTCAACATCAATGAGTTTGTTGAACTGGTTAAACAGCGTTTGGCCAACCACTCGCCTCGTCCGTCGTTACTGCATGGCGACTTATGGCATGGCAACGTGGCAAACTCTGCATTTGGCCCGATCTGCTACGATCCAGCGTGTTATTGGGGCGACCGCGAGTGCGATATCGCCATGACGGAACTGTTTGGCGGGTTCCAACCTGATTTCTACCAAGGGTATGAAAGCGTGTTACCGCTTGATTTTAATTACGGTGAACGCAAAGACATTTATAACCTGTACCACATCTTGAATCACTACAACCACTTTGGTGGTCATTACCTTGCCGAGGCGGACAAACTGGTTAAGAAAATTCTTACTTTTTAAACAGTTAGTCACTCATCACGGATACACTTTGTGACGATAAAGAATGCGCTAACGGGTGTTCTTTATCGGTTTTATGCCTTGCCTCAAAGTTTGTACTTAATTTCTCTCTTTAACTAACTTCGCAGCTTACTATTAAGTCATCTCCCGTAGATGTAAGGAAAGTGAGATGAGAGAATTCACTGAAAAAACGGTTCAATGCCCGCATTGTGGCCATGCCATCCGCATTACCCTGGACTCTTCAAATGGCAGCCAAGAATTTTATGACGACTGCCCCGCGTGTTGTCATGCCATTCACCTCAACATGATGGTGGATGAACAACAAGACACCATTGAGCTGTATATCGATGCGGATGATGAACAGATTTTCTGAGACAAAAAAGAGCGCCTAAGCGCTCTTTTTTACATCTGCTTGGCAGCGAGAACGCGTTCGACCGTATCGACGATCGCTTGCGTTTGGGGATCAAACTCAACGTTGACGTGATCGCCAGCCTGCTTGTGGCCAAACAACGTGCGCTGCATGGTTTCAGGGATCAAGTGGACATTAAAGCGGTTCGCTTTGACTTCACCGATGGTGAGTGAGCACCCGTCGAGTCCAATGTACCCTTTCGCCAATACGTACTTCATGTGTTGGGCTGGCAGTTCAAACCAAATAGTTCGATTATTGGGTGTATCGATCACCTCGGTGATCGTCGCTACTGCACTGATGTGCCCAGACATGTTGTGGCCACCAATTTCATCGCCAAATTTCGCGGCACGCTCGATGTTCACCCAAGCTCCCGGGGCGAGTTCACCCAGGTTAGTGAGGCGTAAGGTTTCCTGCATCAAATCGAACGAAACTTCCGTGCCTTCGATTTTCGTCACCGTCAGACAACAACCGTTATGCGCGACAGACGCACCAATCGCCAAGCCTTGTCCCAGTCCCGCCGGTAAATCGAGCACATGAGTTTGGAATTTTTCTTTCTTTTCGATGGTCACAACTTTTGCTGTGCCTTGCACAATACCTGTAAACATTTTGTGATTCCGACAGTTTTTCGTGGTGCTTAGTGTGACATTTCTTTATCATTCACTCCAGCATCAAAATTTGCTTTTGATGCGCTCTAGCAGTCGTTCCTTCCGGAGAAATTCGTGCACCGTAATCAATATAAAATCGAGGCGTCTAATTTAATTAAATTGGCGACGCCAGTTCTCATCGCATCTGTCGCACAGACGGGAATGGGCTTTGTTGACACCATTATGGCCGGTGGCGTAAGCGCTATCGACATGGCGGCGGTGTCCATCGCGGCCAGTATTTGGTTGCCTTCCATTCTGTTTGGCATTGGGTTGCTTATGGCGCTGGTTCCTGTGGTGGCACAACTCAATGGCTCCGGACGTCAGCACAAAATTCCGTTTGAAATTCATCAAGGCGGCGTTTTAGCCCTGGTGATTTCCGTGCCGATCATCATCGTGCTACTGCAAACCGAAGCCATTTTGGGCGTGATGAAGGTCGAACCGATGATGCAGGAAAAATCCATCGGTTACATGCACGCGATGGTGTTTGCGGTACCAGCCTTTTTATTGTTCCAAACGCTGCGTAGCTTTACCGACGGCATGTCTCTCACCAAGCCAGCCATGGTGATTGGTTTTGTTGGCCTGTTGTTTAACATTCCTCTCAACTGGATTTTTGTTTACGGCAAATTTGGCGCGCCAGCACTGGGCGGCATTGGGTGTGGCGTGGCCACGATGATCGTTTACTGGATGATGTTCTTCATGCTGCTATTTTACGTCATCACATCCAACCGTTTGGCGCACATTAAGCTGTTTGATTCGTTCCACAAACCCCAACTGAAAGCGCAGATTCGTCTGTTCCGTCTGGGCTTCCCGGTCGCAGCGGCGCTGTTCTTTGAAGTGACACTCTTTGCCGTGGTTGCACTGATGGTGGCGCCATTAGGCTCCCTCGTGGTGGCAGCGCACCAAGTGGCGCTCAACTTCTCATCGTTGGTGTTCATGTTACCGATGAGTATTGGTGCAGCGGTTTCGATCCGGGTCGGCCATACGCTGGGTGAAAAAGATTTCCGTGGTGCGGCGATTTCCTCCAACGTCGGTTTGATGGTGGGGGTTGGCACTGCAGTTATCACCGCCACATTGACCGTTTTGTTCCGTGAACACGTATCACTGTTGTACACCGAGAACCCAGCGGTTGTCAGCCTAGCGATGACATTGTTGATGTTTGCAGCCATCTACCAAGTGGTTGATGCCATTCAGGTTATCGCCGCAGGCGCCCTACGCGGCTACAAAGATATGGCGGCGATTTTCAACCGCACGTTCATCGCGTATTGGATTCTTGGCCTTCCATCCGGTTACATCTTGGGGATGACGGATCTAATTGTGGAACCGATGGGCGCTCAAGGCTTCTGGATTGGTTTCATCATCGGCTTAAGTTCGGCGGCATTGATGCTCGGCCTGCGTCTGTACTGGGTGCAGAAACAAGACGACGACATGCAAATGCATTTTGCGTCCCGCTAAACCCACGAGTTTGAAGGCCAGCAGAACGCTGGCCTTTTTGTATACGGAATGAAGCATAAGGAGGTTGCGTGCGTTATTGGATGATTGGATTGATGGCGCTGTGGATGACAGGTTGCGACTTGGCGCGGCCTACGATTGAGCGTGATTTTGCCGACTACATTCAACGCATTGCCAATGTTCAGGACGCCGCAGCCATTCCCTTTCCTGAGACGAAAAATCAAACCTTGCCGGATAAACGCAATCTTCTCATCGCCATCGACCCGCTCACCCTTGGCTTACTAGACAGCTATGAACTGCGCAAATGTGCGTTGTTTTCGCTGATCGCAGAACGCAATTCCGTTCTGGGGAAAGTTCAAGATGAATTTCGCCGTTTTGATTATGAATTGGCACTGTTGCACGGCCTCACACGCTGCATCACCGACAACGACCTTTCGCCGAAATTGCGCCAACAATTAAGTGACATCGAAGCAGAGAAAATCGACCAATTACCGGCGCAGTGGCACAACTTGTTGTACACCAGCACAGCCATGCGTCAGCAGCTCACCAGCCATGAATGGCTCGAAGGTCATTGGGATACGGCACAGATTAATGAGGCGTTAACCACGTTTTCCGCCATCCATGCGGCCATTGCGCAGCAACAACTGACGGTGGCATTGCCAATTGTCACGCCTTATCAAGAAGCGTTGGAGAAGCAGCCCTTGCTCGGTCAATTGAAATTCTCGCTCGACAATTCGGCGCGCTGGCTGAGTGCGGCCACCCAGCAATTAACTCAACACGATGCCACCATTGTTTGTGGTGCCAACCGTAACCCAACCAAACTCAATTATCTACGCAATGTATTTCAATCTATTTATGTGGAGAAGCTGCAACCTTACCTCGCTAAAATTGACAGCATTTACTTCACATTGGCACCCAATCTAACGCCGTTTGAACCGACACCGTTGAGCGACTACGCCTTTGCCATTGTGCCGAGCCATCAAGCATTTCGCCAAGCGATCCAACATCACATGCAATACTGGCAAGCTCTGTTTAAGCGCTGCTCCGTCACGGTGGGTCGTTAACACCATCAGGTGAGGTCATGAACCGAATCGTTTACGATCTGAATGATGACATAGCTTTAGTATACGGTTCGAAAGCGAACAAAGCGGGCGAAGCGCGGTTTACCTTCGGCCGTTAAGCCGTTATAGCGGTAAGTGATGAGGCTGCCAATTTCGGGTGGATTCTGACGCTGCTCGTCAGTAAAACCGGTTCCCACGTAAAACTCGGTGCCTTCGTCAGTGCGGACCAGCAACGACCCCATCATGCCTTTGTATTTGCCGTTGCCAAATTTGTAGCCCATGACCCGCGCTTCAGCGTCCTGATATTTTTTCAGCTTTAACAGATCGTTGCTGCGCCCTGCCTGATAACTGGCCGTCACTTTGCGTAACATGACACCTTCGCCATTTTGGTTGGTTAACGTGTCTAAATAGTTCAACAGTTCCGCTTCAGAAAGCACCGGTGAGTGCTCGATGTATTTGATGTGCGATGCGGCGGCCTGTTCCACTAAATATTTGAGGTTGTAATAACGCTTGGTGTAATCGCCGGCTGCTTCCGGCATATCAAACAGCATGAAATCAATCTTGCGCCACGCCGCATCGGATGGAGTGTGATCGAGCACCGTCTGCTGCACAAGTGGGAAATGGCCTCGTCCAGCCCACAACTCTCCTTCCAATGGATAATCCGGTAGCGGGTCGGTAAACCAATGTGGCGCGTAGATTCGATTGCCATTGCGGGTCAACAGCTGTTTGCCATTCCAAATAGCACGAATACCATCGAGTTTTTCACTCTGCCAATATTCATAAATATTGATGCCATCGTGGTATTCATTTGCTTGGGCGACAGGAACAAAAGCCAGTGGATTCGCAATGGCTGGCGCGTGCTGCGCCGTCAATAACGCCGCAGCAATAAGAGTGAGTTTGAGTTGCATGAGCACGTCCAGATGAGTCAGGGATGTGCTCTATTGTGGAAAGGTTATCGAATGAGGCCAAAAGCGTGAGTGTGACGATGCGAGAGTCATCATGCTTTATCATCCCCAACGCCATGGCCCTGCGTGACAAGTCGCGAGCCGTTTCAAACTTCTTCTTCGTACGTATTAGCAAGGCCAGCCAACACATCTTGATACGTCTCGATCTCACACACGAAAACGACCATTTTCTCTATAAAATTCATCATAAGGCTCCTTGGGACTGAATGTACGCTCTGCCCGCTTTCACACCCATGTCGTAACCGACATCAAGCAGCGGTTTCTTCATGGTTAAGCGCTTGACGGCAAAGTTTTCTGGCGGTGCGATCACGCGGATCGTCGCATCTTTCGGTGGATTGTGAATGAATTCCAACGAACCGTTGTATTTCTCAAAGCGGTGAATGATTGAGTTCGCCACATGAGGATGCTTTGAAAACAGACGTTTCATCATCCATTCACTTTTCGGTTTCGCCATGTGATAGCTCAGCGGATGCGATAAGATCACGGTGATGTCACGAGCGCCGCGGCGATACGCTTCTTTCACTGGAATTGAATCGGCAATACCGCCATCGGTGTAACAGCCACCCGAAAAACATGGCGTGGGTTTGTACACTAGGGGCAGCGCCGACGTGGCTTCGATTGCGGTGGCAAAGTTGTCTTGCGTCACGCGATAGTAATCGGCTTTACCCGTGTCGACATTGGTGGCCGCCGCATAGAAAGGAATCGATGAGAACAAGCGTTCTTCATCCACAGGATAGATGCGGTTGGCTTCATCAATTAACCAGCGAACGTCCACCAAGCTACCACCACGAAGAAATCGACCTGGATTGTAAAACTCTTTACTGGTCGCGAGTTTGGTGATGACTTGATAACTGCGCAGTGGCTGATTGGAAAGGTAACCCACAAGATTCGATGCCCCAGCAGACACACCCATCACGAAATCATAGGGTCGGTAGTTAAAATCCATGAAGGAATCTAACACGCCGCTGGCAAATATGCCGCGCATTGCTCCGCCTTCTACTACCAGTGCTGTTGTCTCTGCCATCTGCATGCTCCTCTTATCATTAATCTGTGATCAGGATAAGCCTATGCACGCCGAGCGCCAAATGGGTTTTAGTTATTAATCGAATAGGGATTGCATATGTAACTTAATGAACAAGCGTCAGCTCGAGCGCTTGCGCTTGTTTATTGACCGCTGCACGGGGGCAATCCGGACACACCTTGCGGCCGCTGCATTTGTAGACGAGGCAGCAACTGCTACGCACCAAGGTGAGTTGTTGGGATTTTTGATCCAATTTCAGGCTGGATAGGTGTTTGTCTGGCAGATCAAACGCCGCTAACCACACGCGTGCTTGCGTCAGAATTTGCGCGTTGGAATAGTGCGGCCGAAGCTGCTGCAATTTCACCAGACAACTCAATAGCATGTCAGCCAACAGATGCTGCGTAAACCCCGGACGAATCCGCACGAACTCGTTCATCTCAGCGCGATATTGCTCAAACAGCGTCGTCAATTGATGGGCCACGCGATGGATCAACTGCGTGCGATTGCCATGCTGCCATTCATGCGGTTCAAAACTGAATCCAGCCACAAATAGCGGACGGCGATATTGCGTCATGCGAGTAAAATCAGGCAATGCTTTTTGTGTGTAAACGGAGAGAAATGACAGGTACACCGGTTGCCAGCACAACAGCCCCCAAGTGCGAGTGAGCCAGTAAGCTTGCCCCGCTTCAGGAGACGCGGCTTTGATCTCGTCATAAATCGCGGCAAACGTGTCGCCATTGTGACGTTCCAGCGCAATCGCCTCTTCCCCCGCTTGGGCAACACCCACACGACCATCCAGATAAGGCGTAAGTTGTTGCGCATAGTGAAACAACGATTCAAAGGCGGCTTGGCTCTGCGTGCTGACCTTATTTATGACGAAGGATGATCCTGAAACTCGATGATGGGGTAAAGCATACAAAGAACTATTCTTGTTTGCAAATCAATATCATTTGCAAGTTGCTATGATTTCATGATTCGCCCTAGCCCAGCGCTTGATTGGCCAACAAGCATTCAACGACGCCGATACCCGACAGGTGTTCAGAACGAAAAAAGACCTCACAAGGAGGTCTTTTCGAGATGGCGTTGCGATGTATTACGACGTTTGGCGCGTCTGAATTTGACGCAACTGCGTGAGGTATTTGATCCAACCTTTCGCTTCATCTGATGGGTCAAGATTGTTTGAACGCTTCGCTTGAATCAGCGCCTCTTCCAAATGGTTAAGTTTGTACAGCGCCCGCGCTCGTGCCAAAGCCACTTGCGGCTGACGATCTTTTTCTTTCACGTGGTCGAGTTCGCTCAACGCAGAGCGGTACTCGCCTTTTTGATTGAGCAATTGGGCGACGTTCCAGTGGTAGCGACGATCAAATTTGGCAGCCAACGTCCAAGTTTCAATCGCGCGATCCCACTCTTTGGCACGTTGCCAGTAGAAGGCACGCTCGGTGATCAGTTGAATGTCTGAGTCCGCCTCATCGAGTAACTCAATCACACGTGCAGCGCGCTCAGGCACACCATTTTGCGCATAAAGTTGCGCCAACAAACGCAGGTCATGTTGACTTAAGGCCACACCTTGCAATTTAGCCAGACCCAAGCTGCTGAGAGCGTCTTTCTTCTGACCGGTACGGAGTTCTAAACTGACCAGTTGCAGCCACCAGTTGCCTTTCTCCGGCTCCAGCGCAATGAGGCGCTTCAAGGTGGGAATGGCATCTTTCCATTTCTCCAATTGAAGCTGAGCCCCCAGTTTGACCGACAGTGGCGTCACTTCGTCTGGGCGTTTAAAACCTTCATAACGTGCAATCGCATTGAGTGATTTTTGCCACTGCTGCGCTTGATAATGAATTTGCCCGATGCGCAGCCACAGTTCATACACCTTTTGATCTTTCGGTGCTGACTTGACCAGCTCATAGTAGTGCGGCAATGCTTGCTTGTATTGCTGATTCATCAGCAGCAAATCGGCCAGCATGCGACGCGTCGTCCACCCTTGGTCATCAACCAGCTGACCACTTGAAACCGCATCATTCAACGATTGAATCGCCGGTTTCAGTTGCTTGTTTTGCCAATAAAACACACCCAACATTCGCGCAAAGTACGCTTTGTCGTAAGCACGCGTCACCTCGGAAGTTTTCAACGTATTGATGGCGTCTGTTAACTTGTTATCTTGCGCAAGTTGGTTGGCGCGCATCGCTTTGTTGGCCGCGTATTGGCTCAGTTCCGCCGCTGTCGCAAGTGACGCCGAGCTCATCAGCAATAGACAGACGATTAATCGTTTCATCATTTGGCTAATTTAAACTCCAGTTTTACAGTTTGACCCGGCTGAGATACGGCACTGCCATCCAATAGTTTGGGTTGGTATTTCCAGTTTCTCAACGCGTGCATTGCCTCACGTTCAAACATACGACGCGGATTGGCATCAACCACTTCGATGTCGGTCGGACGACCCGTTTCGTCAATGGTAAATTTAAGCACCACATAGCCTTCAACGCCCCGTTTCAACGCACGCGGCGGATAACTTGGCTCAACACGATAGAGTGGCAGCGCTTGTTGGTTCACACCAAAGTCACCAAAGGTTGGCGCGCTGATTTCTATGCCATTGATCGCCGTATCCAAACCCAATGACGGTACGCTAGTTGGCGAAACGGTGTTGCTGGCCGTTGTCTGTTTTTGTGATACCGGTGTTTCTGGCGGCTGTTCCGGGGCTTTCGGTTGCTCCGGAACGCTGCGTTGGCGGCGCTGCACATCCTGCTCTTGCTCCACCATCACCATGTTAAAGCTCAGTGATTCGCCTTGCTTAGGTGCTCGCATGCCGTCGTTGTTGACCATCCATGCCATAAAGGCAAACAACCCAATCGAGATGCTTGCGGCAAATGGCATGGCTAACAATAGACGCCCCATTAGCGTTTCTCCGCAGCCAAGGCAATGCTCTTCACGCCCGCGCCTTTCGCCGCATCCATCACTTTAACCACCGTGCCGTTGTAGGCATGTTCATCCGCCTGAATCACCAAAGAGGCTTCCGGTTGTTCCAGTAAGAGATGTTCCAACGTGGCTTGAACGCGCTCCACATCAACCTGACGTTTATCAATATAAATATCGTTGGCTGAAGTAATGGCCACGAAAATGCCCGCATCTTTCTGCGCCACCACATTGGCCGCAGACGGACGATTCACTTCCACACCAGACTCTCGCACAAACGAGCTGGTCACGATGAAGAAGATCAACATGATGAATACGATATCCAGCATTGAGGTGAGGTCGATTTGCGCCTCTTCTTGTTTCGACTGACGTCGACCGAGTCTCATCGCTGACTCCTTAACGATTTTTCTAATTTCAGTTCAAACAGGCGACAGGTTTTAGCCAAACGCGCGTGCACGAACATACCGGCCAGCGCAGCGACCATGCCTGCCATAGTGGGCAGAGTCGCAAGAGAGATGCCTGACGCCATTAATTTTGGATTGCTGCTGCCTTGGGTTGCCATCACATCAAACACCGAGATCATCCCGGTGACGGTGCCAAGCAGTCCGAGCATCGGACAAATGGCAACCAGTACTTTGATGACGTTGAGGTTTTGTGTCAGTGCGATATGCGCCTGACCAATCCACCCTTCACGAATGGCATGTGCGTGCCACGATTGATGATCGCGACGCGCATGCCACTGTTCAACCCACTGCTTACGTTGTTTAGGAAACGTGAAGGCGAGATAAATCACGCGCTCCACCACCAACAGCCAACATAAAGCGACGACCGCAGCCAGCCACCAAAGTACTGTTCCGCCCTGAGCCATAAACTCTGACAGTGGCAAAAACAGATTTTTCAGTGAAAACAACCAGTCTGCTTGGTTCATCTTGATTCCTTACGCTGCGTTGCCAACCACGCTAGAAGCTGGCGTCACGCCACATTCGCGTTCCGCTTCTTCCGCGACCAGACCAATCCCCTGTTTCTCCAGAATATTGCGGATATTTTCTGCTTGGGTACTGAGGATGTTGTGCGCCAGCAACAGTGGCATGGCCGCCACAAGGCCAAGCACCGTGGTGACCAGTGCCATCGAGATACCGCCCGCCATCACTTTTGGATCGCCGTTACCAAACTGAGTGATCACTTGGAAGGTCTCAATCATCCCGGTCACCGTACCGAGCAGACCCAGCATCGGTGCCAGTGCAGCCAGCAGTTTCAGCATCGACAGCCCTTTTTCAAGCCCCGTTTGCTCATCCACGACCGCTTCAAGCAAACGCAGTTCCAGCGCTTCCACGCTGCGGTTTTGCTCTTTGTTGTAGACCGAAAGAATGCGACCTAGCGGGTTGTTGCCCGGTTGATTTGGCGTTTTCAGTTGCGCTTTGATTTTCTGACGTGCGATCGCCAGAACCACACCGCGATACACACCAATGATCAGGCCCACGGCCAGTAGCACCAGAATGATCTTGCCGATCACACCACCCGCTTCGAGGCGTTGTTTTAGCGTCGGTGCTTGTGCCAGTTGTTCAAGCAACGTGCCACGCGATGGGTCAAGAACCACAGGCGCGGTGTCACCTTGTGCGATCGCCGTGAGTGAAGACGACGTTGGGCCGTTGTCAGGCTGTTTGTGATAAGCGATGGCATCTTTACGTGCGTTGTTCCAACTCACGTAACCTTGGTCTGTTACCAAACCGAGCGCACCAATTCGTGTTGCGGACGCACTGTGCGTGCGGCCTTCGCCATCAATGAAGTTGATGTCGTGCGTGCTGATCTCGCCACTGGCGACAATCTGTTCATCCATCGCATGCCACAAGCCGACCAGTTGTTTCATCGAAGGCAGTGATTTGGCCGCCACAATGTCATCAATGACGGATGCGTATTGTTGACGATCCACGCCAGTAACGGAGTGTTCTAGCTCAGCTTTGATCTCTTTGGCGTTTTGACGCACAACGCCAAAAATTTCGCCTAAACTGCCCGTTTCTAAGCGCAGTTTTTCTTCCAAACGCGCGAGGCTGTTTTCATTTTTGCTGAATTGAGCTGACAGTTTGTCGGCTTCTGCTTGCAACGCATTACGTTTGGCAATCAGCGCCGCTTTTTCTGCTTTCAGTTCTTGTTCGGTTTTCTTGAAATCCGCTTCGCGTTTCACGTTATGTGTTTGCTCTGTGCGATTTTCCGTTCTCGCTTGTTGCACTAAGTCTGTCGCGGCGAATGTTGGCGCGGTCAGAATCAGGCTCAGCCCCATCACAGAGACAAGTTTATTCAAGGTCATTATTTTGCCTCCGCTTGAGTCAGCGATACAGGAAGCGTCAACAAGGTGGGTGCAATTTGTTGATTCGCCAAGTTGTAAGCCGTATCGAGATCGGCTTTATTACTGCCGCTCACCGCAGACCACTGTTTCTGTGTTTGATCCCAAGACCAGTACTGCGTGGCGTTCAGGTTACGCGCAATCAGCGACACACGGCCAAGGTAAAGAATATCTGCTTTTACGGCATCGTTCTCAGCCAGTTGAATGGTGTCTTGGTAAACGCCCAGTTTCGAACCGTAATCCATCTCAATTTGGTAGGCTTCTAAAATACGACGGTATTTTTCTGCATCGCTGACATCTGCACGTGGCATCAGTGCTTTGAGTTTTTCGATGCGGTCTTCACGAGCCGTCAGGCGAATGGGTTTATCTTCGCTCAGGTTGGTTTGCAGCCCATCAATCATTTGGTACATCAATGGCACAATGCCTTGACGAGTTTGATTGATTTCGACGATTTGCTCTTGAAGGCTGGTGATTTCGCTGTCTTGGCTCACAACCAATGAGGCCAAGTGGTCGCGGTAAACGCTGAGGTTTTTCACCTCTTCGTTCAATTGTTCGATTTCCGATTGCAGTTCCATCGCGGCGGCCGAGCTTTTGTCGACTGCGCGTTGGCTGGATGCAGACGCTGCATTGGTTTTGTTCTGAATGGCTTTCGCATCGTCCAGAGTATTGGCATAAGCTGGAAGCATGGTCGCTGCAGAAAGCAGTACTAGGCTAGGTTTTAAAAGGTTCATCATTGTAATCATTTACCGCGTGAGAATGCGAATATGTTATTGATAAAAGCTCTCATTATCAACTAAGTTTGCCATTCTATCCGCTTTTCCTGCTGGCGACAATCACGCGATGAATAATGATCGTCTATGCGTTATCTTCCGTATGCCCTTTCACATGTATAAAAAGGATAGTGTTATGAAATTGTTGAAATTTAATCTATTCGTGGTGCTGATGATGTTGCTCGCGGGATGCACCGGAACGCCGGATAAAGTGACGCCGGTCGGCCATTTTGAGCTCAATCGATACTTAGGAACGTGGTATGAAATTGCGCGACTCGACCACAGTTTTGAACGGGGTTTAAACCAGATCAGCGCCACTTATTCACGCAATGACGACGGCAGCGTCAAGGTCATCAATCGGGGCTGGAATGACCATGCGCAGCAATGGCAGGAAGCCGAAGGCAAAGCCAAGTTTGTCGCCTCACCGGACATCGCGCATTTGAAAGTGTCGTTCTTTGGCCCGTTTTATGGCAGTTACGTGGTGTTTGATTTGAAAGATGATTACTCGTTGGCACTGGTCAGCGGCTACAACACCGACTATCTATGGCTGCTGTCACGCACACCGACCATTGCCGACAATGAATTACAAGCCGCCCTCAAAAAAGCGCAGGCGGCGGGCTTTGATACCTCAAAGCTGATTTTTCCGCTCCAGAAAGCCAAATAGCCACACCGATTTGAGCACACTTTTCGCTTTGAGCTTAGCGACACGCCAATGGGTCGCCGGGCGAACTGGCGCAGTGTCAATTAGGTGCTGATACGCCGCTTCATCAAACGGAATGTCCTGACCATGCGCGAGTAATAGAGTGTTGGGGGCAAGATCCAAAACACGTTTGACCGAGCGGCGATACTGATTCGGATAGAAGATAGGAAAGGGAGAAATCAACCGCTTCTTCACTTCGACAATCAAATCGGCCACATACAGGATGCCCTGCTCAGCGTGATACACCGACAAGTCGCGGTCAGTGTGTCCTGGCGTTTCTAACACCTGCCACTCATCAAACCCGGGGATGGTGTCACCGTCAGACAAACAAACGTCCGCCAGTAACTTACGGGCAAACCATAAGCGGCGCTTGGGGCTGCGCAGGCGATTCGCCATCCAGTGCGCAAGCGCCAAATCGGTCAGGTACATCAATACACCATCCCAACCTTGATACCAATGAGTTGCCTTGTTGGCCGACACGATGTGGCAGCCCGTCAACTCGCGCAATTTGTGCGCGCCGCCCGCGTGATCCGGATGCATATGGGTTACGACCACGGCCTTGAGGTCACTCAGTGGACGCCCAAGCGTCGTTTCGATAAAAGCTTGAATCATCGGCACGTCGGCGCGGCTGGCACCATCAAGTAACAGCAGTTTATCGGGGTATTCGGCGAGGTAGATGTTCTGAATGTAGCCTTTAAGAGTATGTAATTTCACGCGTTTCCTTTGCTGTTCTATCCATTCCTTGGATGGAGTAAGCATAGCAGCCTTCGCGGCGCTGGCACGTAAAAACCGCAATGGGCGAGCAAAAATACTCGCCCGATCAAATTAGTAGCTCAATCCCGTCGATTTGGCGACGTTTATCATATTTTCTCGTAAGTTGTCTGCAATCGACACCAACGTCTGCATTTCGGCATCTGTAAATGGATGAATCAGGATTTTTTCCACCCCATTTCGCCCTACAACCGCAGGCAAACTCAGCACCACATCGTTGAGGCCATATTCCCCTCGCAACAAGGTGCCCACTGGGAGCACAGAATGTTCGTTGATGGTCACCGCCTGAATAATACGAAATACACTGGCCGCGATACCGTGCGTGGTGTTGTTTTTACGTTTGAAAATTTCATAACCCGCCTGTTTGACAGACTCCAACAGCTCATCGGCGTCAATCCGGTCAAGATGGTTCGCATCGCAGTAATAGTCTGCGGCTTGTCCGGCGATACTGATTAAGCTTTTCGGGGTAAAACAGTGACTACCGTGTTCACCCAGCACGTAACCAAACACGTTTTTCGGATCGAGATTGACGCGCTGGGCAACAATGGTCATCAAACGTGCGGTATCCACCACGCAACCTGCCGAGATCACTCGGCCTGGGCTGTAGCCGGTGTTGGCGACGATGCTATGCGTGACAATGTCACAAGGATTGGTTACGACAATCAGTACCGCTTTCGGGGCAACGCGCTCAATTTTCTTGGCGATATCTACGCCAATTTTGCTATTGATTTCAGCCAGATCCATCCGTGACTGGCCTTGCTGAATTTGCGCGCCAGCGGTGATCACCACGATGTCGGCACCAATCAGCTCCAGATAATCGTCCGTGGGCACAATGCGGGTATTTTTAGAAAACGTCAGCGCCGCCGTGTGGCGAAAATCGAACACTTCCCCTTCCGCGCGCGCCACATCGCGATCCAATAAAATCAGTTCACTCACACTGCCTAAGGTCAGCAAGTAGTTACAGATTCCAACCCCAACAGCGCCTGCTCCAATCACACCTATTTTCATTTTCTTTCCCTGATAAAAACGACAATAACGTCCAGTGATGTTACTAATCTTAGCAATCTTTGTTCCAATTATATTTTGTATTTTTCTCATATTCTGGCGTTTTGAACTGAGATATTGCGCCTTATTAGGTCATTCATATGTATTTATGCGCCATCACTGTGCAATCGTCCGATGAACCACAGCCTGTGATGCCGCGCACGCGATCCATAAATCTTTCATCGGAATGAAATTTAACGTCCACGGATGTGACATATTTCTTCGCCACCATAGCGTCAAACGAAACAAGAACAGTCTCGTTCGAAACTCAACAAGGGAAAATACAATGAACAAGCTATGGTTAGCGGGTCTGCTGTCAGCAACCTTTTCAGGATCCAGTTTAGCGGCAACAGAAATCACGTGGTGGCACGCCATGGGCGGTCAGTTGGGCGAAACCGTGAACAAGATTGCGTCCGATTTCAATGCATCGCAAAACGACTACAAAATCACGCCCGTTTATAAAGGTGAATACACCGAAACATTGACGGCCGGTATCGCGGCATTTCGCGCGGGCCAGTCACCAAACATTCTTCAGGTGTTTGATGCCGGCGCAGCAACCATCATGAACGCACCGGGTGTGGCAAAACCTGTACAAGACATCATGATCGATGCGGGCTATTCATTTAACGCCAAAGATTACCTGGCAGGCGTGCGTAACTTCTATGCCGACAACAACGGCAAAATGGTGGGCATGCCATTCAACTCTTCAACACCGGTGCTCTACTACAACAAAGACATTCTGAGCACTGTGGATGGCGAAGCGCCAAAAACGTATGAGCAGCTTGAAGCACTGGCGGCAAAGCTGAAATCCAAAGGTTACGTGGCATTTTCGCAGTCACACACCCCTTGGATCATGTTTGAGAACTTCAAATCACGCCATGACCTGCCTCTTTCTGATCACAAGAACGGCTACGAGTCCCTCTCTTCTAAGCTGATGTTCAACACCAAAGACATGGTGATGCATTTCAAAAAACTCAAAGAGTGGTCGGACAAAGGTTACTTCAAATACTACGGCAGCAACTGGGATGCAAACCAGACGCCATTTGAACGTCAAGAAGTGGCGATGTGGATGGGCTCTTCAGGTTCATTCGGCGGCCTGCGTAACCGCGTGACCTTCAATTTGGGCACCACATACCTGCCTTACTGGCAGTCGCTGAACGCCAAAGGCACACACACCTTCATCGGCGGTGCGGCGCTGTTTGCGCTTAATGGCCATCCGAAAGCGGAAGATAAAGCGGTCGCGGCCTTCTTCGCTTATCTCACTCGCCCGGAAGTGCAAATGTACTGGCACGAAACCACCGGTTACGTGCCAGTCACCAACGCGGCTTATGACATGACCAAAGCCTCCGGTTACTACACCAAACAGCCGGACGCGGAAGTGGGCGTGAAACAGCTGAGCCTAGCATCGGGTGAATGGACCAAAGGCTACCGCCTCGGTTACTACCCGCAGATTCGTGAAGTGATGCACCGTGAATTCGACAACATTTTCGCAGGTCGTGCTTCGGTTGAAGCGAGCCTGAACAAAGTCGAAGACGAAAGTGAAAAACTGCTCAATCGCTTCGCACGCACCGTGCAATAACGCGCTCGCCTGCTTATTCGCCAGAGTAAGCAGGCTTTCTTTTTGATGCTGTTTTCGCTTGCGCGAAAAGTAGCTAACCCAACCCCAAGATGCCGTGAAGTTGTTCGCTTCACTGGATATTGCCGGGGTTAAGCATTACTGGAAAGAGTCGTGGAACGTCGACAACAATTTTTTCACTCACCACTGCCTTATGTTTTGCTGGCGCCTCAAATCGTGATCATCGCGATCTTCTTCGTGTATCCGGCGGCAAAAGCAGTTTATCTCTCATTCATGCTGGAAGACCCGTGGGGCATGTCCTCCACATTTGTCTGGTTTGAAAACTACCAGATGCTGTTTCAATCGAGCGATTACTTGGAATCACTCGGTTTCACCGTGCTGTTTTCGGTACTGGTCTCGTTTTTGTCACTGGCGATTGCGCTGCTGCTGGCCGTCAAAGCCGACAATGTGATTCACGGCCAAGGCTCGTACAAAGTAACGCTGACTTGGGTGTACGCCGTCGCGCCAGCCGTCGCGGGCATCATCGGCGGATTTTTGTTTAACCCACACATCGGTGTGCTGACCGATTTCTTCGCTAAAGTCGGTTGGACATTCAGCGTTCAGACCGACCCATTCGATGCCACTTTTGCGCTCGTTTTGGTGTCGGTGTGGAAACAGGTCGCGGTCAACTTCGTCTATTTTCTCGCTGGATTGCAGTCGATTTCTTACGCGGTCAAAGAAGCGGCCACGCTTGATTGCGTTAGCGACAGCAAACGCTTCTGGACAATTACCTTTCCGCTGTTGGCACCAACGGGATTTTTCCTCTTGGTGATCAACCTGACATACGCCTTCTTCGAAACGTTTGGCGTGATTGACACCATGACCAACGGCGGCCCCGGCGGCACCACCACTTCGCTGGTGTACAAGGTGTATCGCGACGGGTTTGTGGGTGCTGATTTGGGCGGCAGCTCGGCGCAATCCGTGGTGCTTTTACTGCTGGTGCTCGGCCTGACATTCATTCAGTTCCGCTTTGTTGAAAAGCGCGTGCACTACTGATTGGCACGATGTTTAAGGAATGACTATGAAAAGCAATAAACTGTCGGATCACGTGATCCTGATTGCCGGCGCACTCTTTATGCTGGCGCCAATTTGGCTGATTTTCGCCAGTTCGACCCACAATCCGAACACCATCATCAGTGAAGGTCTGCAATGGGGCATCGGTGACAACCTGTCGGCGGTGTACGACGAAGCGTGGAATAAGAGCCTCGGCTTTGCCGGTAACGTCACCGCCAGCACCATGATTTTTAACTCGATGGTGATGGGGCTTGGCTTTGCGATTGGCAAAATCATCATCTCGATGATGGCGGCGTTCGCGCTGGTTTACTTTCGTTTGCCGTATGCCAGCGCGTGGTTCTGGCTGATTTTCGTCACGCTGCTGCTGCCGCTGGAAGTCCGCATCATCCCCTCTTATGAAGTGGTGTCCGGCCTTGGCATGCTCAACAGTTACACCGGATTAATTCTGCCGTTGATTGCATCAGCAACCGCGACTTTCTTCTTTCGTCAGTTTTTTAAAACCATTCCTGACGAATTGCTGGAAGCGGCGCAACTCGATAACGCCGGGCCGATTCGATTCTTCATCGATATTCTGTTTCCACTCTCAAAAACCATGATGGCGGCGATTTTTATCATCATGTTTGTCGTCGGCTGGAACCAATATTTATGGCCCATCATGATGACCACCGATGAGCACTACAACACCATCGTGATGGGCATTAAACAGATTCTGAACAACATTAATGAGACCAACCTGCCCCGCTATGACTACGCCTTCGCCATGGTCATTCTTGCGATGCTGCCGCCGGTTTTGGTGGTGGTGGTGTTCCAGCGTTGGTTTGTGAAAGGACTTGTCGAAAGTGAAAAATAATTCCGTGATGCATTTAGTACACAGCGCAGCGCGCAAGGAGCAGGACAACGTGATGCTCGATATCAAACAACTGGTGAAAACCTACGAAAACGGCCACCGCGCAGTCAAAGGGGTCGACTTGTCGATTCAGCAAGGTGAATTTATTGTGCTGGTTGGCCCATCTGGCTGTGGCAAGTCATCCATTCTGCGCTCCATTGCCGGGCTGGAGTCGATCAGCAGCGGCGAAATTCATTTGGGCGGCCGCCGTGTTGATAACGAGAAACCCGCCAAGCGCGACATCGCCATGGTGTTTCAGAACTACGCGCTCTACCCGCACATGAGCGTGTACGATAACTTGGCGTACGGGCTGAAAAATCGAGGTGTGGATAAAAACACCATCGATGAGAAAATTCGCAAAGTCGCCAAAACGCTCAAGATTGATGAATACCTCGATCGCAAACCGTCGAAACTCTCTGGCGGTCAACGCCAGCGTGTGGCGATGGGCCGTGCGATTGTGCGCGATCCGCAGCTGTTTCTGTTCGATGAACCGCTCTCTAACCTCGATGCCGCGCTGCGCGCGCACATGCGTTTGGAGATTAAAAAGCTGCAACGTGAATTGGGCGTCACCAGTGTGTATGTGACCCACGACCAAGTTGAAGCGATGACGCTGGCCGATCGCATTGTGGTGCTCAAACAAGGTGAGATTGAACAGGTCGGCACACCCGCTGAAGTGTATCACCAACCAGCCAGTACCTTTGTGGCCAGCTTTATCGGCAGCCCGGCGATGAACTTTCTGCCTGCATCGCTGAAAAATGGTCGCTTGCATGTCGCCGGACAACAGTGTTATCTGCCCGAATATGATGGCTTGAACGCCGAATCGATCACGCTCGGCATTCGTCCTGAGCACGCGCAGCTCAATTGCAGCGAACACACGCTGTGCTTTGAACTCGATATCAACGTCGTCGAACCGCTGGGGCCAAACCAACTGGTGCATGGCCGTATCATCGGCTTGGAAAGCGAGCGCGATTTCATTGCCGTCACGCCGGAAATGGCGCTGCAGATCCACGATCCACTCACGCTGTCGGTGACACCCGACAACCTGCATCTGTTTGATGAACATGGCAAGCGACTCTGCCCTGTTTCTCTGGCTCAACGCGCGATTGCGTAAGGATACGTGTGAGTTTATCGACCCGACAAAAACAGATTCTGGCGTATTTGCAACAGGCGCACGGCGTGCTCTCTAGCGCGCTGTTGTCTGAACGCTTTGATGTTTCGGTGCAAACCATTCGCAAAGACATGAATGATTTGAGCGACAAAGGCATGGTGCGCCGCGTGCATGGCGGGATTTCGCTCCCCAGTGCTAACGACAATCTCTCCTTCACCAATCGGGAGCTGATCAATCTCTCCGCGAAGCAGAAAATCGCGCAACGCGTGGTGGACCAATTGCCCGAAGGCAGCAGTATTTTTCTGGGCATCGGCACCACGCCGAAACATGTGGCGCACGCACTGCTGGATCACCCGGGGCTGACCGTGGTCACCAACAACATCAACGCCGCATTAACCTTAAGCCGCAACCCCAACATGGCGATTCACCTCGCGGGCGGCGCGGTTCGCCCGTCGGATGAAGATACGGTTGGCGAAGCCACCACCCACTTCTATCGCCAATTCAACATCAAGATTGGTATTTTCGGTGTGGGCGGTTTGAACGACAAAGGTCAGTTGCTCGATTTCACGCCAGAAGAAGCCCATCTGACTCGCGCCATCATCGAACAGAGCGAACAATGTTGGTTAGTTGCAGACAAAACCAAATTGGGGCGCTATGCTCCGGTGGTTAGCGGTAAACTGTCTGAAATACAACGACTCTTTGTCGATCTCGCCACACCTGAGATGACACAATTGTGTCAGCATCATCACGTCGATATGGTTGTGGCGTAGTTCGCCAATCTCAAAGCTTAAGGAAGCGTTATGTCTCCGATTATTGTGGGTCACCGAGGCGTGGCCGGAACTTTCCCGGAAAATACCCGAGTCAGCGTACAGGCTGCGATCGATATGGGACTCAAGTGGGTCGAAATCGATGTTCAGCCCACCCAAGATCATGTCCTGATCGTATGTCACGATCACACCATCAACCGTTGCAGCAATGGCAAAGGCCGCGTCGATGCCTACACGTTGGAAGAACTGCGCGAATTTGACTTCGGCGGCTGGTTTGACGCCAAGTTCAGCGGCGAACCCATCATGACGCTGCAAGAACTGCTCGAACTGGCGGCTGCCAACGATTTAGGGTTGAACATCGAAGTCAAAGTCGACAATCACGATGTGGCGCAAGTGGCGTCGCAACTCAAAGCGCAACTGGATCAAAGCCCGTTGGCGCAAGAGAAGATTCTGCTGTCGAGTTTCAGTCATGACATCATTCGTGAACTCCACCAGCACTGCCCGGGTTATAAACTCGGCGTGCTCAGCGAGCGATTGTCTGCCAAAGACAAAGCGGTCCTCAAAGAAGTGAACGCATTCAGTGCCAACTTAAATTACCGCTGGTTGACGGAAAAACACGTGCAAACCTTGCGCCAAGACGGCTATCAAATCTGGTGCTACACGGTCAACGATGGCGACAAGTTTCCCTTGCTCAATCAAGTGGATGCCATTTTCTCCGACTGGCCAAGTCGCTTTATTTAACGGTCACACTATCGAATACAAAAACGCCCGCGTTATGCGGGCGTTGTTTTCATGATTCACAATAGATCAGAGAAGAACTCTTTGGTTGGTTCAGGTAATAGATCTTGCGGTTTATCACCACCAAACGTCGCTAAACCGCTTTTACCGTCAATGATTCCCGCTTTGATTGTGCTCTTTTGTTTTACATCGATAACGGATATTTTGACTTTGACTTTGTCTGGTTTCGCAGACCATTCCGTTGAACGGTCTTCCCAATGAAGAATCGTTGGATAAACCAGGTAGTCAAATTTTCTTTCACTAGCAAATTGTAGCGCAGACGCATAGCTTTCTGGTTTCTGTGCAATCACCACGTTGTTCAGTCTGGTGACTAACTCTCCCTGAATGATCTGGCTCACCATTTGACCTGAACCTGAATAATAATGATCCCCATATTCACCATCCTTTGATAGAGAAATATAAACAGCGGTATCAGGCGTCAACTTAATATTTGAGTTGGCATCCGTTACGTTTAAGGAATGGGAGTCCGCACATCCCAGTAACGCAGCACTCGACACAAATGCGAATAATTTTATCAGATTCATTCAGTTAACCTTCATATAGAGAACGGAGTTAGATGGTTAAGTATATATAGGCGTTAAATGGCAAGAAGAAAAACAGTTAGCACATTTACGTTTTTGTGCATTATCACACTGCGATTTCCGATATTAATTGATGAATCAGGCCCTAACGGGTAGGACCTGATATTAGTCGAGATTGAGTTGCTGATTACGCAAACAGCGCTTTATCGACCTTAATCACCATTTTGCGTACAGGCATCGGCTCTTCGTCAGTCGCAATCAACGGACGATGAGGTTGACCTGGGTAAAATACGATGAAATCGCCCGCTTGAATGGAGACAAACAGCTCATCATTCAGTTGTTCACTGAATGCCAAGTCACGATCATCGAGCATGTCTTCATCCAACGCATCAAATGGCGTGAGGCTATAACCAAAGGTTTCGCGGCCTTGCAGCAAAATCTGCACGTCTAAGTAACGGCGGTGACACTCCGATTTACGCTGCGCAAGATGTTGCGTGTGGTCGTTCATGATGAAGAAAAACGCGCGCTCGCCATCCAGCTCATGACGGCCGCTTGCCATTGGCGTGCCCTCTTTTTCTGCATCGGCCAATTTAGCCAGCGCTTCGCGAATCAACGGAAGGAGCTTAGGTGATAAACATTGCGCAAATTCAAGTTGTGAAGTCTTACCAATAAACACAAGAATGGTCCTTTATTTGTCGTTTCTGCCATCTATATTACTCTCATATTCCGTAAGGGAAAATGAAATTTAAAACATTGTTTCAAATAATTAGAACTCTGTACTGACTGGTAGAATCTGTTTCTTGTGCCGTGTTGCATAGAATCGCCGCCTTTCGTGCGATGAGCACCATAAACGCTGTGGAAAACAACATGAACATCACTAGCTCGCTGTGGATTTGGATCCCTCTGATCCTCGCGATTCTTGCCGCGCTGTGCAAACAACGCCCGGCCGTGCTGACTTTATTGGCGGTGACTTTAGCGGGGGCGTGGCTGGGCGATAAGCTCTCCACTCTCGCGCTATTGATCAGCCTGCTTGGATTAGGCTTAGGCGCTGTCATTCCCAAGCTCACCGGCTATAAACACACACTGGCTTGGTGCGGATTGCTGCTGTGGTGCGTGGCATTGATGATTCACGCCCTCCCCGGTTTTGGCAACACGCAAGTTCTCGATAAGGTGATTTCCGGCCCGATGAGTATGCCATTTTCGCTCTATCTCAACATCGACAAACCTTTGGTCTTCTTTGCGCTTTGGCTGGCATTTCCAGCGCTGCTGAGCACGCAAGCGGCCCCTCAATGGCGAAAGACGCTATGCGTTTTACCGCCACTGCTCGGGTTGTTGTTGGTCGCTTGGTTTTTAGGCGCGCTGAAACCCGAGTTTTCGCTGCCGGGTTGGTTGTGGCTATTTGCGCTCAACAACCTGTTGCTAACGTGTGTGGTTGAAGAAGCACTGTTTCGCGGTGTGATTCAGCAAACATTGACACGTGTGGGCGGCACCATCGTGGGCATTTTGAGTGCAAGTCTGCTGTTTGGCTTAGCCCATGTGGCTGGCGGATTGCTCTTGGTCATGTTCGCCGCATTGGCGGGTTTGGGATATGGTTTGGCGTATCACTGGAGTGGCCGACTCTGGGTCGCGGTCCTGTTCCATTTCGCCTTTAACCTCACGCATCTGGTTTTCTTTACCTACCCCGCATTAGCGCGCTAAATCAATGAATGCGTTAAGTAAATTAATCCGTTAAATAAAACGCCCTGGGTGAAAAACCAAGGGCGTCATGATGTTATTGAGTATCTGATGGTGAACGTTTCTTGCGATGACGTAGAAACCAAGCGACTACGCCAACGAGCGCAATGACGGCGAAGGCCTGCATCTCATAATGCTTGATGTTGCCAATCACTATTTCCAGCGTATTGCCAAACAGATAGCCCAATACACCCACAGTAATCGCCCAGAAAGCCGCGCCAATGACATTAAAAATCAGAAAACGCAGCGGTGGCACTTTACTTGCCCCAATCAAAAACGGCGTGACCGTGCGCAAACCGTACAAAAACCGAAATCCTAAGATCAGTAGAATTTGGTGTTTATCCAGCAGTTCAAACACACGCTGAGATTTTTGTTGCCAATGGGGCCGTTTGGCCAACGCTTGTTTGCCCTTGATTCGGCCGATGTAGTAATACAGTTGATCGCCAAACAAGGTACCTGCAAACGCACACACAATGACCCAAGGCAGCTCTAAATAGCTCCGATGCGCAGCAAAGCCGCCTAAAACCAGAATGGTTTCCCCTTCAAAAAAGGTCCCGGCCGCAATGGCAAAATAGCCATAATCCGAAATCAATTGTTCTAAAGACATATGTGCGCTTGCCGCTCCCTTTTCTCAGTCTGCTATCGCTTAATAGCACTTAATCATAGGGGCGTTCAATATCAAATCGTTCCATGATTTTAAATATCGTCTTCTTCAACAGGTTTTTGAGGTAGTAGGTGTGAATTTTAGCATCGATGATGATGGTGTCACCGTCATGAGCAAGGGTATGAATTCCATCGCTGTAAGGCGCGACCGGACGCAGTTCATTGACGTAGGACTCTGAATAGTCTGTCGGCGTCAACGTGTTGATTCGGATCACCAATAAGCTTTTGCCATAACCGCCATCGCAGTTTTGTCCAAAGCGATACAGATCGCCTTCATGTTTTAAGATAGCGCCACCATTTCGACCGCCACACACATCACGACAAATGGGAGATAATGGGTGCTCTTGATACGGCCCGGCGAACTCATCGGAAATAAACAGATGCTGCGTGAATGGATCGCTGGCGCCAGAGGTAAACAGATACCAATATCCTTGATGTTCCACCACGGAGGTATCCACATAATCGCCACCAGACAGCAACGCCTGATGCCAAACGAATTGTTGGGTCGCACGGTCAAACCGATACAGCGCCACTTCACGGCGATCGCTGGTTTCCGGAATGGCGTAATAATCGCCCTGATGTTCCATCACCAACGGATACGATTTATGTCCACCGAGGGCATTGATGGCATCAAAAAATGGGTATTCTTTTCCGGATAAGTCGAAACATTTGAGTTTGCCCTTACCGCGCAGATAGTCAAAGACTTCGCAGGCAAGGTACTGTTGATGATCGAGTGTAAATAAGAACGGGTCGGCAACAAAATCGTAGTGCTGAACTGGAAACCACTCCATATTGTTCGGCTGAACGCCCATGGTAAGCACCTCATTGAGGCTTTGATGCACGATCCCTATGCGCCATTGTTCCAATTCAAACATTTTGCTGTGCAGCGTTTTAATGGCAGTAAGCACACTTAATTCCCCATATTTGGGTGTCAGCAAGGCCGTAGTGACCCTGCGACACATGACGCGAACATTATGGGAGCCATTGTGCTGCAATGCAACTAAACCCTTATCAGCGCGAAGGTTATTTCTAACCAATGATACAAAGTTTCCCGCTACTGAGAATCCGGCTGGCGCTCTGGCGCGGCTTTGATAAAGCCGGGAATATGACGCAAGGACTCACTGATTCGTGCAATTTGTGGATACGGCGTCATATCGACACCAAAACGCTCGGCATTATAAACCTGCGGCACCAAACACACATCCGCCAGCGACAGTTCGTCGCCGACACAAAATGCCCCAGCGCGCGTGTTGAGCTTCTCTTCAAATGCAGCAAACCCGACCTGCACCCAATGGCGATACCATTCGGCTTTTTGCGCATCGTTCACCGCAAGTTCGCTGCTGAGATACTGTAGAACGCGCAGGTTGTTGATGGGATGAATGTCCATCGCAATATCGTGCGCCAGCGACAACACTTGATATTTCTTATGCCCACTTCTTGGGATCAAGGGCATTTGCGGATACACATCATCCAAGTATTCGATAATGGCCAAAGACTGTGACAATGTCACTTTTCCATCAACCAAGGTCGGCACTAACTCACTGGGGTTTAATTGATGATAGGCAGCGCTGTGCTGTTCGCCGCCCTCTTTCACCAGATGCACCGGACAGTGTGTGTATGCCAACCCTTTGAGATGAAGCGCAATCCGCACTCGATACGCTGCCGATGATCGCCAGTAGCCGTAGAGTTGACGTTCACTCATAAATCACCTGCTTGGGCGGTAAATATTGCACCACACGTTGTTCAATGCTGCCAAAGATCGTTTGTCCGTGATGATCAAGCATCTCCAATTTGATGGTGTCATCAAACTTCATGAAGGGTGTTGCTGGCTGACCATCGCGAATGGTTTCGATCATGCGCACTTCTGCAATGCAGGAATAGCCGACGCCCCCTTCAGCAATCGCAGTACCAAAATCGGTGCCCTGTTTATTCGACACGGTGCCCGAACCAATGATCGCGCCCGCACCTAACGGGCGGGTTTTCGCCGCGTGGGCGATGAGTTGTGGAAATGCAAACGTCATGTCCACGCCGGCATTCGGGCAACCAAACGGCACACCGTTATAGGTCGACAGCAGCGGCAGCGTCACCTTGCCACCATCCCAGTGTTCGCCCAGCTCATCGGGCGTAACAGCCACTGGCGAAAACGCCGACGACGGTTTGGATTGGAAAAAGCCGAACCCTTTGGCCAGTTCGCCGGGAATCAGGCCGCGCAGAGACACATCATTAACCAGCATGATCAGGCGAATCGCATGCGCCGCGTGTTCCGCATCTGCGCCCATCGGCACATCGTCGGTGATCACCGCCACCTCACCTTCAAAATCGATGCCCCACGCTTCGCTTTCCATCAGGATATCGTCTTTCGGGCCGAGGAAGGTATCGGAGCCACCTTGATACATCAGCGGATCAGTCCAGAAACTTGGCGGCATTTCAGCACCGCGCGCTTGACGCACCAGCTCCACGTGATTGACGTACGCAGAACCGTCGGCCCATTGATAGGCGCGTGGTAAGGGCGATTCGCACAGCGTCGGGTCAAACTCCATTTCGTTATACAGCTCCCCCTCATTCAGCGCCTGATACACTTCATCGAGCATCGATTCGTTCATGCTCCAGTTGTCCAGCGCTTGCTGCAGATTCTCCGCAATCTCCGGCACGGCAATGCATTTGGTTAAATCACGGCTGACGACCACAAGCAGCCCGTCACGGGTATGATTTTTCAGCGTCGCTAACTTCATTGTCTGTCCTTATTCTTTGACTGCTTTCCAACTGTAGACGTACTCGCGGTTTTCCACCTTTTGTGCCGCTTCACCAAACTGTAGTGCATGACGCGTATCGATCATCACAGCCACTTCATCGGTGAATTTTTTCTTATATTCCATCCCAGCTTGAAACGCTTTCGGATGCGGGCCGTGGGTAAAGCCGGCTGGGTGGAAAGTCACCATACCCGCTTCGATATTGTCACGGCTGAAAAAATCACCAGCGTGGTAAAACAGCACTTCATCGTAATCATCGTTGTTGTGGTAAAACGGCACTTTGAGCGCGCCCGGGTCGCTTTCAATCGGACGCGGCACAAACGTACACACCACAAAACCGGCACCGACAAACGTCGTGTGTGCAGACGGTGGCAAATGATAACGATGCGACATCAACGGGCGAATGTCGCGCCAGTTGAGTTTGACCACCGCCAAATCACCGTGCCAGCCAATTGCATCTAGGGGGTTAAACGGATAGGTAATCACACTCACCTGCTCATGGCGTTTGACCTGAACCTGTGTTTGCTGCTCGGAATACTGCGCTTTGAACGCGTCATTGATGCTTGGCACTTCCAACACGGCAGGATCAAATACCGCATGATTGCCGACAATACCTTTCTCCGGCAGCGTGTACGCCGCGTCAGTGTTCTCAATCATCAGCAGAAACAGCGGCTCTTGCGGTTCTAAACGCCAGTTGGTCGAGCGCGGGATCAACACGTAATCCCCTTCGCTGATATGCATATGGCCGTAATCGCAGTACAAATCCGCTTTGCCCTGATGAACAAACAGCAAGTCGTCGCCATCGGCGTTGCGCACTAGGCACTCCATCGGCTGCGCCAGCTTCCAGACGCGAACCTTCACGTCCTGGTTGTGCAATAAGTGCGGCACACACCAAGGAGAAAGCTGCGAGGCTTCAGTAACGTGATTGAAGTTAAACGCGCGTGGGCGCAGTTCGCCCTCCCACTTGCTCCAACCCGTTGGGGCATGTTGATGATGGAAGTGTGCCGCTGGGCCAAAGAAACCGCTGCGGCCCGCTTCACGTTCATAAATTGCGTCACTCGGGAAATCGGCATGCGCCTGTTTGGAGCATACCCCTTCCCGGTGCGGGAAGGTCATCCACTTATGCATCGCTCAATACTCCTCGACGAATCTGATCTTCTTCAATCGATTCAAACAGCGCTTTGAAGTTGCCTTCACCGAAGCCTTCATTGCCTTTACGTTGAATGATTTCAAAGAACACTGGGCCAATCACAGTTTGAGTAAAGATTTGCAGCAGAATGCCGTCTTTCATCGGTGCACCGTCAATCAGAATGCGCAACGCTTTGAGCTCGTCGACATTCTCAGTATGGCCTTCAACACGCGCATCGACTTTCTCATAATACGTATCCGGCGTTGGCATAAAGTCCATGCCACGTTCACGCAGCGTGCGCACGGTTTGGTAGATGTCGTCGGTGCTCAGCGCAATGTGCTGAATGCCTTCGCCGTTATATTCACGAATGAACTCTTCAATCTGTGATTTATCGTCCGAGGATTCATTGATCGGAATGCGGATTTTGCCACACGGCGCGGTCATTGCACGGCTCACCAACCCGGTGAGTTTGCCTTCGATATCAAAGTAGCGAATCTCGCGAAAATTGCCGATACGCTCATAAAAGCCAGACCAAGTGTCCATGTGGCCTTGTTTCACGTTGTGCGTGAGGTGATCGATCACCATCAAACCCGCTTGGGCTTCCTGCATGCGCGCGGCAGCATCGTCATAAAAGTGGAAGTCGACATCGTAAATGCTGTGATCGCCATAACGATCAACAAAGTACAACAAGCTTTCGCCAATGCCGTAAATCGCTGGAATACTCAGTTCCATCGGGCCGATTTCAGTTTTGTACTCCTCTGCGCCGTTGTTTAACGCATGTTTAAGCGCAGATGCGGCATCTTCGACACGAAAAGCCATGCCGCAAACGGATGGGCCGTGGATTTTGGCAAACGCTTCGGCTTGGCTACGCGGCTGCGCATTGACGATAAAGTTGATGTCGCCTTGGCGATACAACCACGCTTCTTTGGAACGATGTTTGGCAATTTCAGCAAACCCTAACGAAGAAAACAGCTGCTTTAGATCGTCAATACCTTGGGGATCTGCGGCCGTGTACTCGACAAATTCAAAGCCATCGGTACCCAATGGGTTGATGTTGGCGCTCATGCTCTACTCCTTCCGTTCAATCGTCTCTTTGATGTTAATTAGTTGTTATAAATTTGAATGAGCGCGCTTTAAAAAGATATAGAGGAGCCAATCATTGCCCATCATCTGTCGACCAGACGCAGTGTAACTTTTTTATTACATTCATTACCTTCGTCTAATATCAAAGGTATAAATTAATAAAACTGTGGTAAAAATGCTCAATTACTCATTGATATAAAATAATAATTTTGTTGAATAAGTGATTGGGGCGAACAAAATATCAGCAACATTCAACAGTACACAAATGCGTACAGGGTAATCTTGACGTTACAAAATCGTTAAGCAAAACAAGGCACAGACAAAATTCTAACAGTGTAAAAATTACGCAATGTTCAAATATAACCCTTCGTGATTTGAGGTTGTTCACTTATACTGCGCAAGCATTTGGTTGCATGTATCATTTTTAAGACAAATTTCATTTATGTTAAGACGACTTTCCAAACAACAAATTCAATGGATGAAACGGGCTCTGGCCATCATCCTGTTGCCTTTACCCATTGTCATTTCTGCGGCGTATCGCGCAGGCATGGAAAGCGTCGACAGCAATTTAACGAACATGGCCAATTCATACGTTTCTCGTATTGAAGTCATTATCAATGAACTGAGAAACGAAAACGAAAAAGCACTTTATAACCCGAGAAATTGCGAAAAATTGCAGGACGACCTGCTGTTTGAGAGCATTTTGCGGGAAATGTTGATCGTCAATGATGGGACGATCACCTGCTCGTCCAAGCGTGGCGAGCTGAGTCGTGACATCAGCCGCTATTATCCGAACGGTCAAATCAAATCGAATGTGGTGCTGTTTGATTTGGAAGGCGATCCTGCAAAACGGACGCTGTTGGTTATTGATGCCGATGCGCACGACACGACCCACGGCGTGATCTCTGTGGTTGAAAAAAACTACATTGCCGGACGTTTGGGTTATCACACCGACAACCGAATCAAGAAGCTAGCCTTTAAACTTCACGACACAACGTACCCATATAACGCCAGTTTCAATACCGTCAATCGCAGTGTGGTCGCCAAGTCCGATCGATACAGCTTTTTGTTAATGCTGGAAGCCAGCGATCCTTATGTCACCGAGCGATTAACCTTTTACCTATTGGGTGCGCTTCCGGTGTCATTCGCTATCTCCGTACTGATCACCATTCTGCTGTTTTTCTTCGGTGGGCGTTCCTCTTTGGTGGACGACTTACGGAAAGGGCTTGAACGGCGCGAGCTGTTTATGGCGTACCAACCTGTCGTTCGAAGTGAACCCTGCGAAATCAAAGGGTTTGAAGCGTTAGTGCGATGGGTCAATCCGAAGTTAGGCTTTGTCGGCCCGGATAATTTTATTCCCATTGCAGAAGAGTTCGGCCTCATCAATAAGCTGACGGACTATGTGTTGGATAGCGTCCTCCGTGATTGGAGCAAAGCGAAATTGATGGAATGTCATCACATGGGGGTGAATATTCCCCCATCCTATTTGCTTGATCCGGTGTGCGTCGAAAAACTGAAGCAGTACGCAAAGGCATACAAAGACATTAACCTGCAGTTGATTGCCGAAATCACCGAACGTCAGTTGCTGGATGAGCAAGGCCAACAAGTGCTGCATGAACTGCGCAACAGCGGCATTCTCGTTGCGATTGACGATTTCGGTACCGGACGTACCGCGCTTTCCGTATTGCAGAACATTGAGTTCGATTTTCTTAAAATCGACAAATGCTTCGTCGATACCATCGGTGTGGAGTCGGTCAATGCGCCGGTGCTAAACGCCATCATTGATCTGTCCCATCAACTACAGGTCGAAATTGTCGCCGAAGGCGTCGAGACCAAAGTGCAATCGTGTTATCTCAAAGAGAAAGGCGTGCAGTATCAACAAGGCTATTATTATGCCAAGCCGCTCTCGTTCTCGGATGCACTGCTTGAACTCGACACCTGCTGTTTACGGCACGACCCTGACGAATGTGAGTGCGTGGTCTAAACCGCCATGTTCTTAAACCGTCATAAAAGGCCAGTGTGATCACTGGCCTTTTTTACGTGCTTTATTGATTTAACTCAGCACAGTTCGCAGCAATTCCATGCATCGTATGACCACTGTTCCCTACGAGGTATTATTATGAGTCACATCCACTCGCAGCGTCTGATCGACAACTTCCTGCAACTCATTCAAATTGATAGTGAATCTGGCAACGAAAAAGCCATTGGCGAACACCTGTGTGAGCAATTGGGCGAACTGGGTTTTACGGTCCACAAATTGCCGGTTCCTGAAGCGGTCTCCAACGGCTTCAACATTTATGCTCGCCTCGACGGCACCTTAGCGGACAGCGTGGTATTGAGCTGTCATATGGACACGGTCAAACCGGGCATCGGCATTGAACCCATCATCGAAGATGGCATCATCCGCTCAAAAGGCAACACCATTTTAGGGGGCGATGACAAGTCCGGTATCGCGGCGATTCTGGAAGCCGTGCGCGCACTGAAAGAACAAAACCGTGCCCACAAAACCATTGAAATTACGTTCACCGTGCATGAAGAAGGTGGCTTGAAAGGCTCACAAAACTTCGACATGAACTTCATTCAATCCACCAAAGCGGTGGTACTGGATACCGGCGGTCCAATTGGCACTATTGTCAAAGCGGCACCGGGTCAACAGAAACTCACTGTGACCATCAAAGGCAAACCTGCGCACGCTGGCCTTGTGCCAGAAGATGGCATCAGTGCCATCAGCGTAGCGGCCGACGCGATTACCCAAATGAAACTGCTGCGCATTGATGAAGAAACCACTGCCAACATCGGCATGGTGAATGGCGGTCAGGCGACCAACATCGTGATGCCAGAGCTGACCATCGTCGCCGAAGCGCGTTCGTTGAATGATGACAAGCTGGCGGCGCAAGTCGAGCACATGATTTCAACGTTTGACACCGTGGCGAAAAAACATGGTGCAGAAGCGGTGATTCAATCGACTCGTGCATACAACGCTTTTGTGCTGGACGAAGCGCATCCGCTGATTTGCGAACTCAAAGCAGCGTTTAACGCCATGGGTATTGAAGCGAAAACCAAACGTACCGGTGGCGGTAGCGATGCCAACAACTTCAATGAGAAAGGCTTGACCACGGTGAACATCTCGACTGGGATGGCCAAAGTACACACCACCGAAGAGTACATCGCCGTCGATGACTTGGTAAAAGTGTGCCAATTCTTGGAAACTTACCTCAGCCTTGAAAGCTAATCGGTAAACACTTCAACCTTAAGAAACAAGGGCGTCTCAAACTCAATTGAGACGCCCTTTTTCCATTATCAATCAAATGAACTACCGATAAAATGAAACAGTGAATCACCCATTAGGTGAATGACAAATAAGGTGAATCACCGTTCGAATTGAAGCGGCGTCACGCTCAACTCAACATTTCCTCGGCCACATTGGCGGATTGAGGAATCGTATAACCGATCGAGCGTTGCAAGTAGCGCTCTAGCAGCTCGCGGTTAAAGATCGGTTCCTCAACACCACTGCCCTGCAAAAACGCTTTCACGTTACTGCAATCCCATATATATGTGTCTTGGTAAAGCTGCACGGTTGATTGCCCGCCCGTCATGTTGTCTTTAAACAGACTCAGCAGCGGATACAATGGCGCATCGACATCCTCTTCCCACTGCGCGAGCCAGTCTGTGAATGGCATGCGTTTAAATTGTAGGTTGAACTCATGCTCCAGTTTTTGGAAGAAGGCTTCCAACGTCAGGTTATTTTTCTGCTCATGAATGAGGTTGAACTTGTGCCCCAACGCCTCTGGATTACGGGTGATGACCGCAATCGACTGCGTCATGTAATCGACGGTGGTTAACCCTTCTCGCAGATCGCGCAAGATCGGCATTGTTTTGCTTTCCAAGCAGGTTTTCACCAAACGTCCCCACCATTGATAATCCGCACTCGCCCCCGATTGACTGTGGCAAGTGGCGTAACCAAGGCGGAACGTCATCAACGGCAAGCCGCGTGATTCAGCCAGATCCGCAATTTTCTCCATCACCCATTTACTGCGCACGTAGCCGATATCGGTGATCACCGCAGGCAAGTTCTGATCGATGCTGTCAACTTCGCGCATCACCGTTTTCCCTGTATGCAGGTGTCCCCAACTGTAAACGGAGATGGTCGACAGCAACATCAGCGGTTTGGTGCGGGTCGCGCCAGCAAACCGAATGACTTCGCGCAGCCCTTGCACGTTATCGCGCTTCATCCACGAATAGGGTTGAATGAAGTTCACTGCGCTAGCCGAGTGATAAATAATGTCGGTGTCTTGGCACAATTGCTGGTACACCTCTGGCGACAGCGCGAAATTCGGCTCAGCCAAGTCTCCGGCTAACGGATGAACTCGCTCCGCTTGCTCCGCCGACAACCCTACGGCATGGCGCGCTAAGGTGTCGCCAATGCGTTTGCGCGCTTGTTCGTCACTGTGGCTGCGAACCACGCAATAAATGTGCGCCGACGTTGTTTTTAACAGATCCGCTAACAGCTGTGAGCCGACAAAACCGGTGGCGCCGGTGAGGAAAATCGTGCGTGGCGCGGTGATCTGTTCAGCACGCCAATCGTTGTTGAACACGATGTCATCCGAGAGAAACACATCGTCTTGCAAAATACGCAGCGGCTCGCTATCTGCAGTCGGTGGTGTTTCTTTGCTGCGCTCTTCTAATGTCTGTGCCAACGTGCGAATGGTCGGTGAGTCGTAAATATCACGCACGTAAGCACGTGTGCCCGTTTTCTGGGTGATGGCCGTGGCGAGTTTGGCCGCCATCAACGAATGGCCACCAAGGTCAAAGAAATTGTCATCCGCCGACGCAATCGTCATGCCCAACAGTCTTTTCCAGATTTCGGCCAACACCGCTTCAAGCCCTTGGAAGACCGCATTGGATTCGTGCGCCACTTCGGCGCGGTAACTCGCCAGCAGCGCGGGTTTGTCAGTTTTGCCATTCGGCGTTAATGGCAAACGCGGTAGAATTCGAATCGCCGCAGGCATGAAATAGTCCGGGAGCAACTCTGCTAATTTGTCGCGCAACGTCGCCGTTTCCACGCCGTCTGCCGCCACAAAGGCGAGGATTTTTTTCTCACCCAACGACGCTTCATCGGTGACCAGAGCCACGGCTGAAGTTACCCCTTTCACTTGCAGCAGAACGCTTTCAATTTCGCCCAACTCAATTCGGTTCCCACGGATTTTCACCTGATCATCCAAACGCCCCAAGAACTGAATCCGCCCATCTGCCAATTGACGCGCGCGGTCACCACTGCGATACAAACGCATATTCGGCACCGAAGGCGCGGTAACAAACGCTTGATCGGTCAACTCAGGATTGTGAAGATACCCTTTAGCAAGCCCAGGTCCGGCAATAAAGAGTTCCCCCGGCTCCCCTTTGGGCACGCGCTGCAACTGCTCATCTAAAATAAACACCTCGGCGCCTGCAATTGGGAAACCAATGCTCGGTTGTGGATTGTGGGTAACGCATTCCACCGGGTTGCACGTGGCAAAAATGGTGGCTTCCGTTGGCCCATAATAATCGACCACTTGGTAAGGCACTTGGCTCAAATTAAGCGGACTGAGTTTTTCACCAGCGGTGAACAAGTAACGCAGCGCCAGCGTATCGGGCTGCGGCTGACCGACCAACTCAGCCACCATCACCGTGGGCACAAAACCGTGTGTGATGTCGTTTTTGGCAAAGAACTTCAACAAACTGGCAGGTTGTAAGCGGGTTTCTTCGTTGTCTGGCAACACCAATCGCGCCCCACACATCAGCGGCGACCAAACCTCCCATTGCGCGACGTCGAAACTGATCCCCGCAATCAAGGAACTACGACTGGCGGGCGTCATGTCGAATTCATCGTTATGCCATTTCACTAAGTTGTATAAGGATGCATGCGACACCATCACGCCTTTGGGCACGCCCGTGGTGCCCGACGTAAAGATCACATAGGCGGTACTGTCGGCGGCAATCGGCACTGGCGTGAACGTATTTGCGCTGCTTACTGTCTCGCGATCGATGGCAATCACCCGTTTGTCGGTGTCGCCAAGGATGGAAGAAAACGCGTTGTGACTCAGGAGGATCACCGGTGCATGGCTTTGCTCGGTAATGTTAATAATGCGCTTTTGCGGGTAATGAATATCGACGGGAATGTAACTTGCCCCTGCTTTTAAAATGGCCAAGATGCCGATGATAAATTCCGGGGTTCGCTGTGCAATTAAAGGGACAATGTCGCCAGACTGCACGTTGTTTTGCTGTAGAACGCCACACAATGCGTCACTTCTGTGGGCAAGTTCCTGATAAGTTAAATGTCGATCACCGTGACTCACTGCGATGCTGTTTGGGGCCGCTTTTACCTGTTCAGCAAAAGACACTAAAACATTACACATCTTGTATCCTCCATGAGGTCATTTCAGATGGAATGACCATAACGTATAGATAATTTTGTCAAAACCAGACGAATCTTTTGCACATATCCTGTACAAAAAGTGTTCTCAGCTATCCTATGACTACGGTAATTTTATGACAAGCGTTTCATATTAATATTTAATAAATAAATTCTTACAATAATTTTTACTGATTATATATCAGTACGTTATCGCAATAAGAAATCGGCCATTTCCAAATATTCAGATGACATGATGATTTCGCGTGAAATTAAGTCGGTGCAGAAACCGGCCGAATCAGGCCAATTTACTGATGAGAGGAATACTCGAACAATTTGTTGAAATAACAGAATATTATTCGAAGGGCGTAATGAGCAAAGGACAGGAAATAAAAAACCCGGTGAGATCACCGGGCTTTGTTCAATCGCATGAGGGAGTCACTTCCGTGACGGACTGCCGCGTTGCGAGCCGTGCCATGAGCACGAACAAGATGATCAGAATCGGCTCGCGCAGTGTGCTCAACGCCAACGACCATGTGCCACTGGATGACACGAACGTTGCAGCGTAACTCACCAGCTCATTTGCGAGCAGTAAGGCCATAATGACAAACAGCAGTTGTCGAAATGACATCGCATGGGTGTTGGCATCTCGCGTCAGCATCACCACCACGGTCATGACCGCTAACACGACCAGCCAAGAGGTGAACACAGGCATCGGCCACAAATACGTAACCACCGCGGCGATCGCCGTCAAAGTGAGCCACGGCCCTCTTGAGCACAGCAAGCGATCCACCTGAATTTGCGCCTTTTCATCCAGACGCACAATGTGCCATGCAACCAACGCACCCAGCACCGCACCGACCAACATATCGACGATAAACGCGCTGCCTGAATAGAACTTGGATAACGACAACCACAACACTGAGACCAGCAGCGCGCCTGTACTTTTGTTCCAACCCAGTTTTTCATTTTCCAGCAGCCAGAGAATGCCTAAACACACCCACACCGCCAACGGTAAACTAGGGAAGCCATGACCCGAGCTGCTCACCAGTTGAATCGATGGCATGTACGCATGTGGGCGCGGCAAGGCAAACCCTTGCTGAGCGATCAAGCACACCAGCGAAATCACCGTGACAGAAAAGAAAGCTTTGTAGCAAAACGCGCGGCCACTTTGCCAATAAAAAAACGGAAACAGCAACAGCCCCAGCACTGGTGATGCCAACGCACCGCTGACCAAAATCAGTTGGCTCAACGCCATTTCAACCACGTGCGGCAAACTTGCCACTGCGTATTGCAGCGCCACAATCCAACCGATTTCGGTTTGATGCAGCGCGGGGGCCGCTTTAATCAGTTCAGGCACCACATTGGTTGACTGATTGGTCGCGTCCTTAAATAGCGTTTGAATATGCGCCCACTGTTTGGGGAAACGATATTGGCTGTCTGCAATTCGGCTCGGATGCACCAACATCGCTTGTGACACTTCAATGCCGTAATGCGGTGCAAACCACACTGGCAATTCATACCCGCCCCAGCGATTGATGTATTGATACACGATGATGTCTGAATCGCTGACGCAATCATAAACGGCGGCACTTTCGGTATAGCCCAGCAGTTTGCCGACCGTTACCACCAAGCCTGTTTCTTCCCACGTTTCACGTTGTGCCGTCAATTCTGGTGATTCCCCGCCTTCAATGGTACCGCCAGGCAGGGAGAGTTGTTTGGTAATGATCTCGTCGACCAACACAATTTTGTCGTCAGCTCGAACAAGGCACAGCGCCCCTCTTAAATGCTCGGGCGCGACTTGGGGAGCGGCATACGTAAAAAACGACGCCGCGAGAGAAATCACTAAACTGAAGCCGAGTACTGACAATCGCTTGTACACACTAATAACCTATTATCACAAAGGGTCAGCCACCTAAGAACGACGCACTGACTTTCTCAACCAATGAATATGATGGGAAAAACCGACATCCTGATAAAATAATTGTGCTTCCTTGTTAAAATCCCAGACTTCGACAAACACCTCGGCCACGCCATACTCAACAAACGTTTGCTCTAAACGAGAAAACAGTTGGCGTGCGATGCCTTGTTGGCGGTATTGCGGCATCACATAGAGCTCATCAATACTGCCCATCGGCACAGGCTTACTGACCGATGAGACTAATTCACTAAAATACCCCGTAATGAAACCGACGATCTGGGTATCGACTTTCGCTACCAGCACCAAGCAATCCGGATTTTCAATATAGCGCGCGATACTCTTTTCCTGCTCCACCTCTTCTGCCGTTTTGAAATATTCCGGGCAGGCGCGATGGTGTTCATCGTGTAGGTCGAACATCAATTGATTCAAAATTTCTAAATCTGCTATTTGGGCCGCTTGGAGCGAAACTGATGACATTTTTGTGAAGTTAATCAAGAAGTCTTGAGGAGATTTTATAAGATCGTCCGAGAAAAAAACATCGTGGTGTGGTGAGTTTTTATCGCAAAAAGCTAAGTATTGAGATTAATACTTGAGAAAATAAAACAAAAACGCCGCAGAGCGGCGTTTTATTCAATAGAAACTTAACGTTTCCCCGGCTTGCGTAACAAAACCAAAAGCGGAATCATCACCACACAGACGTACATCATGAAACGGAAATCCTGCAAATAGCCGAAAATATAGGCTTGGCTGCTGACCATGCTGTTGACTTCAACCAATCCCGCCGTGCTCGAGATGTCATACACCCCTTTCTGCACCGCCTCTTGCAACGCCGGATTGAACAGATTGATGTGCTCGGAATAGACCGCATGGTTAATCTGCGCGCGGTGCGCAAGATAAGTTACCACCATCGAAATACCGATGCTGCTACCAATGTTACGAATCAGGCTAAATAGCGCCGTTCCTTCATTCCGATAGCGCGGTTCCAATGTGGAGAACGTGAGCGTCGACAGCGGCACAAAGACCAATCCCAGCCCCAGCCCCTGCACAATCCCGGTATGAATGATTTCCCAACGTGTGACGAACACTGAAAAGTGCGTCATTTCCCACAACGAGAAGATCATCAGCAATAACCCAATGGTGATCAGGTAACGCAAATCCACTTTGCCCGATAACCGCCCGACGATCATCATGCCGACCATGGTGCCAAAACCGCGTGGCGTGAGCAGTAAGCCAACATCCAACACCGGATAATCCATAAAGTTTTGCAGGAACGGCGGCAATAACGCCATCGTCGCGAGCAAAATCACGCCCATCATGAAGCCAAACAACAGCCCGACCACAAAGTTGCGGTCTTTGAACATGACCGGCTCTAAAAACGGTGCTTTGGCAGTAAACATGTGCACGGTGAACATGTAAAACGCCAACACGGAAATGCCCGCTTCAATGACGATCTCCATACTAGAGAACCAGTTCTGCGATTCACCGCGATCGAGAAACATCTGCAAGCACCCAATCGCAAGGCCGAGCAGCGCAAAGCCAAATACATCAAAGCGCCGACTGGGGTCTAACTTGGTTTCTTTCACAAACGCCGCAATGCCAAGCCACGCCAAGATCCCAAACGGCACGTTGATGTAAAACACCCAGCGCCAGTTGTAGTACTCGGTGAGCCAGCCCCCCAATGACGGGCCAAGAATCGGCCCAACCATGACACCCACGCCCCACATCGCCATCGCCGAACCATGTTGTTCAGTGGGATACGTGTCGAGCAGCACCGACTGGGAGAGCGGCACCAAGCTAGCACCGAAGATCCCTTGCAACAAGCGAAAGAGGATGATTTGTTCCAGCGATTGCGCCGCACCACACAGCACTGACGCAAACGTAAATCCAACCACTGAATAGAGGAACAGACGCTTACGCCCAATGCGCGCCGCGATAAAGCCCGTCAGGGGCATCGCAATTGCGGCGGCGACGATGTACGACGTCAGAACCCATGAGATTTGATCCTGCGTTGCACTCATGGCACCTTGCATGTGCGGCAGCGCCACGTTTGCAATGGTGGTATCGAGTGCCTGCATGATGGTCGCAAGCATGACCGACAGCGTAATAAACCCGCGTTTACCGCTGTCATCACTCGCGACAGATGTCGCATGACTTTCCATCTGAACGCCTCACCCTTACAGCGACAGATGACGTTGATGTTTGGTATCAACCGTCACGACGGCACTTAACCCTGCACGCAGTTGCGGCGCTTCTGGGTTTGCCTCAATGCGGATACGAATCGGCAAGCGTTGTGCAATTTTTACCCAGTTGCCCGTCGCATTTTGCGCCGGAATGATTGAGAATTCGGATCCAGTTGCTGGGCTTAGGCTTTCCACCACGCCATGCCATTTGAAATCCGGCGCGTAGTCGACATTGATGTCCACGTCCTGGCCAACCTGAACGTGCGTCAATTCGGTTTCGGTAAAATTCGCTTCAATCCAAATATCCGAGGCTGAAATCAGCATCATCGCCAATGTGCCCGGTGACGTGTATTGCCCTTTCTCGACCACTTTGGTGACCACACCATCTGCGGGCGCGTACACATTGACGTGTTGCAGATCGTTTTCCGCTTTTTCCAGAGCTGCCAACGCCGCACGATATTTCGGATGCAGTTCCACTGGCGCCGTCACATCGCCGCCTAAGCTCTCTTCAATTTGCTTAAGTTCTTTTTTCAGTGCGTTGACTTCAAGTTCCACAACCAGGGTTTTCTGGCGCGCCGAATCAAACTGAGATTCAGAAATGTATTTTTTCTTCAACAAGTTAAACTGACGCGCTTCCTCTTTATTGAGGTATTCATGCTGACTTTTAGACACCTCAATGTTCGCCAGTTTGCTCTGGTATTCTGCCTTCAAAGTAGTCAGTGAGGTGCTGACATCATTAAGATTGGCGCGCGCCTGTGCCACCGCGATGTCGTATGAGGTTGGGTCGATTTGCAGCAGCAACTCGCCCGCTTTGACATGTTGGTTCTCTTCCACCGGAACATTGATGATGCGCCCGGAGACTTCCGCAGTAATTGACGTTTTATCAGCTTTCACATACGCGTTATCGGTTTCCACATAACGGCCCCCATGCAGATAGACTGCCACGCTTCCCGCCACCGCCATGATGGGCACCAGAAAAAGCAGTACGGTCCGCTTGGTTTTACGACGTGGTTTGGATGCAGGTTGGGAAGGCGTCTGTGATTGTTCGTGAGACATACAAGATATTCCTGATACGTATTGTTTATTTGGAGAGATTGCTGTGAATGTGTTCCAGCGTACTGATGAATTGCTCGCGCGCTTCTGGAGTTAAACCTTGCAAGGCTTCATCCCAAATACGATTGCTCACGGCTTTAATTTTCACTAATTGCGCCTCAGCATCAGGCAACAAATAAATTTGATGGGCACGGCGGTCTTTGGGATCAGGACGACGTTCAACCAACCCTTCTTCGACCAACGAGTCGATCACTCGTACCAAGCTCATCGGTTTGATTTCGAGAAGTTCCGCCAGCTCCACCTGCTTGATGCCCTGATAACGGGCGATCTGTGACAGCGCTTTGGCTTGTGCAATGGTGAGGCAATTCGCCCCCGATTCTTCCTGATACTGTTTCCGTACCAGACGCATAACATCCCACAGTAAATAGCCAATGGATGGAGCCGTCATAACTTCGCCTTTTGATTTATGTTATTCATCTTTCTCAATGTATGGTTACATTTAGAAACAAGTTAAGCATATAGTAAGCTTTACTTACTATATGTAAAGCCTACTAATTGAAATAAATAATGAGTATTTGCATAAGTTGATAAATTTCAGGCAATTACCCATATATATTTTGAATACATAGAATGAATCGTATGCGGCAGGTAAAAAAATGCTCCGCGAGCGCGGAGCACAAAGGGTCAAAATGAACTGCGTTTCCCCTAGTTTCCTCAGGCCGCATGCCAGAACGTCCTCACGCGGCTTGAGCACAAGCTACACCTTAATGATGCAGCACCTTTTCCAATTCGTTGAGGCTGGTTGGATCGTCAATGGTGGATGGAACCGTGTAACTTTCGCCATCCGCAATCTGGCGGATAATGCGGCGCAAAATCTTACCTGAACGGGTTTTGGGTAATCGCTCCACCACCAGTGCGTGTTTAAAACACGCCACCGCGCCAATTTGACTGCGCACGCTGCTGACCAATTCGGTTTCCAGCGCCAACGCATCGATCTTCACGCCATCTTTCAGCACCACAAGTCCGAGTGGCAACTGCCCTTTCAGTTCATCGTGCACGCCGACTACCGCGCATTCCGCCACCGCAGGGTGGGCGCCGACGATCTCTTCCATCTCACCCGTCGAGAGGCGATGGCCAGCAACGTTAATCACATCGTCAATGCGGCCCATGATGAACAGATAACCGTCTTCATCGAGATAACCGCCGTCACCCGAGACGTAGTACCCCGGAAATTGCGACAGATAACCGGTCTCAAAACGGTCGTGGTTGCGCCACACAGTCGGCAAACAGCTGGGCGGCAACGGGCGTTTTAACGCCACAAAGCCTTGTTGATTGGGTGGCAGCACCTCGCCGAGTTCATTGAGGATCTCCACTTGATACCCCGGAATCGGCTTGGTCGCTGAACCCGCTTTAATCGGCATCAGCTCAATGCCGGTCGGATTACCGGCAATCGCCCAGCCCGTTTCGGTTTGCCACCAGTGGTCAATCACCGGCTTATCGGTTTTTGATTCCACCCATTCTAAAGTCGGCGGATCCAAACGTTCACCCGCCATAAAGATGGTTTTCACGCTCGACAAGTCATACTTTTTGAGGTGTTCCCCTTCCGGATCTTCTTTTTTGATGGCACGGAAAGCCGTTGGTGCAGAGAACAGCGCGGTCACTTTATATTCCTGACACACACGCCAGAAAGCACCCGGATCCGGTGTGCGCACCGGTTTGCCTTCGTACAAAATGGTCGTACAGCCGTGCAGCAGCGGTGCGTAAACAATGTATGAGTGCCCCACCACCCAACCCACGTCAGATGCAGCCCAAAACACGCCATCTTGTGGCATGTCATAAATACTGCTCATCGAGTACTTGAGCGCCACCGCGTGACCGCCGTTGTCGCGCACCACGCCTTTCGGTTTACCGGTCGTGCCCGAGGTGTACAGAATGTATAGCGGGTCGGTCGCCAACACGGGCACACACGCGTGCGGTAGCGCACTTTGAATCAGCGTGTTCCATTCCAAATCGCGCTCGCTGGTTAAATCGGCCGGGCATTCCGGACGTTGATACACCAACACGTGTTCAGGTTTCCAGCGGCTATCCATGATCGCCTTATCCACCAAGGGCTTATAAGGAATCACTTTGTTGACTTCTACGCCGCAAGAGGCCGTCATAATGACTTTGGGTTCGGCGTCTTCAATTCGCACCGCCAGCTCGTTTGGCGCAAAACCACCAAATACCACCGAGTGAATAGCGCCCAAACGCGCACACGCCAGCATCGCCATCGCCGCTTCGGGGATCATCGGCATGTAGATAATCACGCGATCGCCTTTGGTGACGCCCTGCGCGGCCAACATACCCGCCACGCGCGCGACACAATCCCGCAGCGCGGTGTAGCTGTAACGCTGCTTTTTACCCGTCACCGGCGAGTCATAAATCAGCGCGGTTTGATCGCCACGACCCTGCTCACAGTGGTAATCCAACGCCAACCACGAGGTGTTGAGTAAACCATCCGGGAACCAGCGTTCAATGCCGTGTTCGTCTTTTTGCAAAATGGTTTGAGGGAATTCAAACCAGTCGATGTTTTGGGCTTGCGCTTTCCAGAACGCTTGCGGCTCATCCTTAGCCCATTGATATTCCTTTAAATATGCAGACATGGTGCTTCTCCTTGATTGTTCTGGCTTAGCCGTGGTTGATGGTTTCTGCGGGCACGCGCACCCAACCTTCCATCAAAATACGTGCGCTGCGACCCATCACGGCTTTTTTAACCACCCAACCTTGCGTCGTTTCGCTTGCACTGGCGCCAACTTTTAATGTTCCCGAAGGGTGACCAAAGGTCACCGACGTTTTCTCTCCGCCACCGGCGGCCAAATTGACCAACGTTCCTGGCACACACGCCGCGGCAGCGATGGCAACGGCAGCGGTTCCCATCATGGCGTGATGTAATTTGCCCATCGACAACGCGCGCACCAGTACATCGACATCACTGGCCACAACGGGTTTGCCGCTGGATGCGGTGTAGGTTTGCGGTGTGGAGACAAACGCAATTTTGGGCGTATGCTGGCGGGTTTGCGCTTCGCTGAGGTCTTGAATCAGCCCCATTTTCAGCGCGCCGTAAGCACGAATGGTTTCAAACATTGCCAGCGCTTGGCTGTCATTGTTGATGTCATCCTGTAGCTCCGTGCCCTGATAACCAATCGACGCAGCATCGACAAAAATCGTCGGAATTCCCGCGTTGATGAGCGTGGCGTTCAATGTGCCGACGCCCGGAACATCAAGATCATCGACCAAATTTCCGGTCGGGAACATAGAACCTTCCCCATCAGCCGGATCCATAAAATCGACCTGAATTTCAGCCGCTGGGAACGTCACACCATCAAGTTCAAACTCGCCAGTTTCCTGCACCAAGCCATCTTTGATCGGCACATGCACCACGATGGTTTTGCTGATATTGACCTGCCACACACGCACCGCAACCACACCGTTGTGAGGAATGCGCTCGGGCGCAATGAATCCGGCGTAAATCGCAAACGGGCCAATCGCCGCCGACAAATTGCCGCAGTTACCACTCCAGTCGACAAACGCTTTATCAATCGACACTTGTCCAAACAGATAATCGACGTCGTGATCCGCTTGGGTGCTTTGCGACACAATCACGGTTTTACTGGTGCTTGAGGTTGCACCGCCCATGCCGTCAATCTGTTTACCGTACGGATCCGGGCTGCCAATCACGCGCATGAGTAAGCGATCGCGCGCCGCGCCCGCCACCTGTGCCGCAGGCGGCAGATCGCACAGACGGAAAAACACCCCTTTGCTGGTGCCGCCACGCATGTACGTCGCAGGCACTCGGGTTTGAGAAGACTCTCGGTTTTGAAAAGATAGGGGCTGAGACAGCATCTCAGCCGTGGTCCATGGAGAAGTTGTGCTGACATTGCTCATTGCATCACTCCTTCTCAGTTGGCCAGAAAGTCTTGCGCAAAACGCTGCAGCACACCGCCTGCGTTATACACATGCACTTCATCGGCGGTATCTAAACGGCACGTCACCGCGACATCCAGCTTCTCGCCGCTTTGACGCGTGATCACCAGCGCCAAATCGCAGCCCGGTTTGATATCGCCCACTACGTCGTACAGTTCGGTGCCATCGAGCCTCAGCGTGAGGCGGTTCACGCCCTCTTTGAATTGCAGGGGCAACACACCCATGCCGACCAGATTGGTACGGTGGATGCGCTCAAAGCCTTCGGCGACAATTGCTTCCACACCCGCTAAGCGCACGCCTTTGGCTGCCCAGTCACGTGAAGACCCTTGGCCGTAGTCGGCGCCCGCCACAATGATCAGCGGCTGTTTGCGCTGCATGTAGGTTTCAATCGCTTCCCACATGCGCGTCACTTTGCCGTCCGGTTCAATACGCGCAAGCGAGCCTTGCACCACGTCGCCATTCTCTTTGACCATTTCATTGAACAGTTTCGGGTTGGCAAACGTTGCGCGCTGCGCCGTCAGGTGATCGCCGCGATGCGTCGCGTAGGAGTTAAAGTCCTCTTCCGGCACGCCCATTTTAGTCAGGTATTCACCAGCGGCGCTGCTGGCCAGAATCGCATTCGATGGCGACAAATGGTCGGTGGTGATGTTGTCACCCACCACCGCCAATGGGCGCATGCCTTTGAGCGTGCGTTCACCCGCCAGTGCGCCTTCCCAATACGGCGGACGGCGAATGTAGGTACTCATTGGGCGCCAGTCGTACAGCGGATTGCTGTTTTGCTCGGCGTCATCGAGTTTAAACATCTGAATGTAGACTTGATTGAACTGCTCCGGTTTAACGTGCTGATTCACAATCGCATCAATCTCTTCATCGCTTGGCCAGATGTCGTTGAGGTAAATCGGCTTCCCGTTGGCATCATGTCCCAGCGCATCTCGCTCGATATCAAAGCGAATCGTACCCGCCAGCGCATAAGCGACGACCAGCGGTGGCGAGGCCAGAAACGCCTGTTTGGCGTAGGGGTGAATCCGGCCATCAAAGTTGCGGTTGCCTGAAAGCACTGCGGTCGCGTACAGATCGCGATCGATGATCTCTTGTTGGATGGTCGGATCCAGCGCGCCACTCATGCCGTTACAGGTGGTACACGCATACGCCACGATGCCAAAGCCCAACTGTTCCAATTCAGGCAGCAGCTTGGCTTCTTCAAGATACAATTTGGCGACTTTCGAGCCCGGCGCAAACGAGGTTTTCACCCACGGTTTACGCACCAAGCCCAGTTCATTGGCTTTTTTCGCCACCAAGCCAGCCGCGACCACGTTGCGTGGGTTACTGGTGTTGGTACACGACGTAATTGCGGCGATGATCACAGCGCCATCGGGCATTTCGCCCGCTTTCTGTTCCCATTTTCCGGCGATACCGCGCTCAGCCAGTTGCGAGGTGGGCAAGCGGCGATGCGGGTTCGAAGGCCCAGCCAAGTTACGTTCTACTTGGGAGAGATCAAACTCCAATACGCGTTCGTATTGCGCCGTCTCCAGCGCATCCGCCCACAGGCCGGTTTGTTTGGCGTACTGTTCAACCAACGCCACTTGTTCAGCATCGCGGCCGGTCAATTTCAGGTAATTGATGGTCTGTTCATCGATGTAGAACATGCCCGCGCTGGCACCATATTCCGGCGTCATATTGGAAATGGTCGCGCGGTCGCCGATGGTGAGCTGTTTCGCCCCTTCACCGAAAAATTCAAGATAAGACGACACCACGCGTTCGCCGCGTAGAAATTCAGTGATTGCCAAAACGATATCAGTGGCGGTAATGCCCGGTTTGCGTTTGCCGGTCAGTTTCACGCCGACAATGTCCGGCAGGCGCATCATGGATGGGCGACCAAGCATCACGGTTTCGGCTTCCAAACCGCCGACACCAATCGCGATGACGCCAAGAGAATCGACGTGCGGCGTGTGGCTGTCGGTGCCGACACACGTATCAGGAAACGCCACACCGTTTTTCAGTTGCACCACGGGCGACATTTTTTCCAGGTTGATCTGGTGCATGATGCCGTTGCCGGCAGGAATCACGCTGACGTTTTTAAACGCGGTTTTACACCATTCGATGAAGTGAAAACGGTCTTCGTTGCGGCGATCTTCAATCGCGCGGTTTTTCTCAAACGCATCCGGTTCAAACCCTGCGTGTTCGACCGCAAGCGAGTGGTCGACAATCAACTGCGTTTCCACCACCGGGTTCACTTTAGCCGGATCGCCGCCCTGCTCTGCAATCGCATCGCGCAGGCCAGCCAAATCAACCAATGCGGTTTGACCAAGAATGTCGTGACACACCACGCGCGCCGGATACCAAGGGAAATCAAGGTCGCGTTTGCGTTCAATCAGTTGTTTCAGGGAGTCTGTCAGTGCTTCGGGTTCGCAGCGGCGAACCAAGTTTTCAGCCAGAACGCGAGAGGTATAAGGCAGCGTCGCGTAGGCACCGGGCGCAATTGCGTTGACCGCTTCTTCGGCATCAAAATAACTGATATTTGTGCCGGCTAGCAGTTTCCGGTATTGGCTGTTCATATCGTTTTGAGTGGTCATAGTATCCATCCGATTCATTACTATTCCCTTGCCACTTAAAGCAGCAAGCGTGTCGCAAGCGCTTTAAGTTGTTTGGGCGTCACAACCGTGGCAGGCAAATTCGCCCGTCAGCGAATCGCAAATCCATGATGACCGCGCTCAATCGCACGGTCATTGCTGAGCGAGTTAACCGCGTTTTTCAATCGGCAACCATTGCTGATGTTCCGGGCCAACATAGTCCGCACTTGGACGAATGATGCGGTTGTTCGCACGCTGCTCGTACACATGGGCAGCCCAACCCGTCAAACGACTCATCACAAAGATGGGCGTGAACAGTTTGGTTGGAATCCCCATGAAGTGATACGCCGAGGCATGGAAGAAATCGGCGTTACAGAACAAGCCTTTCTCACGTTTCATCACCGCTTCCACGCGTTCAGAAACCGCATACAAATGGGTGTCACCTACTTTTTCGGACAGCTCTTTTGACCAGCGTTTGATCAGGGCATTACGCGGATCGCTCTCACGGTAAATCGCATGACCAAAGCCCATGATTTTGTCTTTGTTTTCCAGCATGCGCAGAATGTTTTGTTCCGCTTCATCCGGCGTTTTCCAGTTCTCAATCATCGCCATCGCCGCTTCGTTGGCGCCGCCATGCAGCGGTCCGCGCAGCGTGCCAATTGCACCAGTCACACACGAATGAAGGTCAGACAATGTGGACGCACACACGCGAGCCGTGAAGGTAGACGCGTTGAACTCGTGCTCTGCGTAAAGAATCAACGAGCAGTGCATCACTTGCTTGAACAGATCGCTCGGCGCTTGGTCGGTCAGCATTTTCAGGAAATAACCACCGATACAAGATTCGCTGGTGTCTTCGGTATCGATGCGCACGCCATCATGGCTAAAGCGATACCAATAACAGATAATGGCTGGGAAGAGCGCCAGCATGCGTTCTGTCGCAGCGAGCTGCTGTGAAAAATCGTGTTCAGTTTCCAAGTTCCCCAGCATGGAACACCCGGTACGCATCACGTCCATCGGGTGCGCGTCGGCAGGAATACGCTCTAGCACTTCTTTCAATGCTTGCGGCAGGCCACGCAGGCCAATCAGGCGGGTTTTGTATTGATCCAGTTCAGCTTGCGTGGGCAAGTGACCGACGAGCAGCAGATGCGCGACTTCTTCAAATTGCGCATGATTTGCCAGATCCGTGATGTCATAACCACGGTAGGTTAGACCGGTTCCGGTTTTACCAACCGTACATAGAGCTGTGCTTCCAGCGCTTTGGCCACGCAGGCCTGCTCCGCCTAATTCAGCTTTCTTTGTCAAAGACTGAGGCATGTAGAACTCCTTTTCTTGCCGCGCTTCGGATCCTGTTGAATCGGCCTCATTGGGCCAGCTTAAGCTCGATGGCGCAGCGGTTTCACGTTATTGGGTGTTCCCCGCCTGACACATGGTCCGGTCGGGGCCTGTTTCTTTCCGATACTATTTTTCTTTCCGATTTTATTTTTCTTGGGCTTCGCTTTTTCTATGGGCTTTCGCGCTGAACCTCGTCGAATCCAGGTTCAACGTCGCCTACTTTCCTTCCGAAAACAGCTGATCCAGCTTGTCTTCGTAATCATGGTAATTGAGGTATTCATACAGCTCTTTACGCGTCTGCATTTGACCAAGCAAGGCTTCCTGATTGCCCATCTCCAGCAGGTGGCGATACACCATCTCGGCCGCTTTGTTCATCGCGCGGAACGCACTCAATGGGTAAAGCACCATATCCACGTTCGATTTGGCTAAATCTTCACAGTTGTAGAGCGGTGTTTGACCAAACTCAGTGATGTTGGCCAGAATCGGCACATGCTTACCGGTTGCCGAATGCAGCGCGGTCGAGAACTGCTCGTACTGTTTCAGTTCGGTCATTGCTTCTGGGAAAATCATGTCAGCGCCGGCTTCCACACACGCAATCGCGCGCTCAATCGCACTGTCCATGCCTTCTACTGCCAATGCATCGGTACGCGCCATGATGACGAATTCCGGATTGTCACGCGCATCCACCGCCGCTTTCACGCGGTCAACCATCTCTTGCTGGCTGACAATCGCTTTGTTGGGTCGGTGACCACAGCGTTTCTGCGCCACTTGGTCTTCCATGTGCACCGCTGCGGCGCCAGCTTTTTCCATCGCTTTGATGGTACGGGCAATGTTAAATGCGCCGCCAAAACCGGTGTCGATGTCGACCAACAAAGGCAAATCACACGCGTTGGTGATGCGTTCTACGTCCACCAGCACGTCGTTGAGTGTCGTGATCCCGAGATCCGGCAAGCCATAAGACGCGTTAGCGATACCACCACCCGACAGATAAATCGCCTGATGCCCCAGTTTCTTCGCCATCATGGCGCAGTAAGGGTTGATCGTGCCAACAATCTGCAACGGCTGATTGGTTTGAATAGCGAGCCTGAACTTCGCACCCGGACTTAAGCTCATGGGATTCTCCTTAATCTTGGGCTTCGTTTTGTATCTGTTTTTCGATTAGGCGACGACTACCTGAAATGTGTCGACGCATCAGCATTTCTGCCAGCTCTTCATCGCGATCGCGAATCGCTTGCAGAATGAATTTGTGTTCTTCCAACGCTTCAATCGGACGCGAATGAGCGCGTGGCGATTGATAGCGGTACATGCGCAGCAAGTGGTAAAGCTCATCGCACAATAGCGACACCAGTTGTGTGTTGCGGCTGGCTTTAATAATACGGTAATGGAAATCGAAATCTCCTTGCTGGTGGAAATACGACGCGCCATCAACTTGATCGATGTGCGCCGAATGTGTCGACAATAACGTTTCCAGCCCAGCCAGTTCGATTTCAGTAATATTGCGCGCCGCTAAGCGTGCCGCCATGCCTTCCAGCGCTTCACGAACCGCGTACAGCTCCAACAATTTTTCCGTGGAGAACTGAATCACACGCGCCCCGACATGCGGAATGCGCTCGATCAACCCCAACCCTTCCACACGCATTAACGCTTCACGCAGCGGGCCGCGGCTCACTTGGAAACGCTTGGCCAGCTCGGGTTCCGAGATTTTACTGCCCGGCGCCATGCCCCCTTCTACGATCGCTTCGATCAAAAATTCGGTCAGGCTTTCTGATTTGGTATGTTCTTTCTCGCCTGCCGCGCGCTTCTTTAATTCAGTCGTCATCATCTCATCTTCTACAAAGTGGGTAAGCCAAGAAAAGTCATCCAACGATGAAGGGCTTACCAAAGGGTTAAACTTAAGATAGACGATCAAATTGTCGACAATCAAGCAAATTGTCGACAATTTAGACTAAGGTCGTAAGCAGACCTGATAGGGAGATTTGAGGCGGTTTAAAGTGTGAAGAAGGACTGATATTTCTTAGGTGTCAGTGCAATACGACTTTTAAAACTACGTTGAAAGTGAGCTTGATCAGCAAATCCTAAAGCAAGTGAGGTGTCGACAATTGTTTCACCCTGCTTCAGTAACTGTTTGGCGCGTTTGATGCGTTCATCCATGAGGTACGCATGGGGCGACAGGCCAAAGTATTGCTTGAACGTGCGGATCAGATGATACGGACTGACGCCCACCTCATTGGCGAGCGCATCGAGACCAATCGACTGATCGATTTCATCAAACAGGCGCTCACGGGCGCGCAGCAGATAATCCGGGGCACGTTTGCGCTGGGTGGCAAGCTGGCTGCCGTCGGTCACCACCGCCGACGGCGTATACAATCGTTCGATGAATTCATACATCAAGGTATGCGCAGACAAAGCATCTTGTTCTTGCAGGAGTGCGGCAAATAACTGTTCAAACTGAAGGCTGAAATCGGCGCGACGTTCAAAGTCCGAAATAAAGGCGTAGTAATCCATCTGGCGGCGCCCTAATACCTCTTGCTGCATCTGCCCCATCCATAATGTGTCGACAAATAGCATTCGATACGACCATTCGCCCTCATGTGGGTTGCACGAGTGCATGTCTGCAGGATTGATGGTGACCACATCGCCACCGCCGATTTGATGCTGGCGCACGTGATTGTCGTAGCGCGCTCTGCCGCTATCAATGATGCCAAACGAAAATTCGTCGTGAGAATGCTTTTGATAACAGACATGTGACCACTTGGCGATGCGCGCTTCGACCTGCGGCAGCGCCGTTGGGCGCATGATGTTGCTGCTTAACGATGTTGACATTCCCTATCCTCACATCCAGATGATGACCATCGACCCACAGAGCATCGCCGCCAAAATGAGTTGAAACCAGCGTTGACGCCGTGGTGAATTGAGCCATTGCGCGACCGATTGGCCGAGCACTGCCCACACCCCCACGCCAATAAAACAGATCACCAGCGACAGCGAGCAAAACCATCCCAATGCCGAGTGCGTGTTCACCTGATTCAAAACATACAAGCTAACCCCGGAACTGGCAAAAATCCACGCTTTTGGGTTGAGTAATTGTATCAAACTGCCTTGCACAAACAGCGCTTTCATCGCCATTTGCGGATTGGAGTTGAGCCCCAAATCCTTAGCCAGCAGGATACGTACGGCCAAATAGAGCAAATACAAACTGCCCACCCAACGCATAACCGGCACCAGCAGCGGGATGCCTTGGCTCATTTCACCAAGTGCCACGCCACAGATAAACACCACCAACACGTAAGCCACGGAGGCACCCAACACATGGATGGACGCTTTGCGCCAGCCAAACTGCGCGCCCGCGTAAGTCGCCATCACATTCACCGGCCCTGGAGAGACCGCCCCAACAAAAGCAAACAGCGCCATTGCGCTTAATAAAGAAACCATCATCCCGTCCTTTCGTGCGTTTTCACGGGGTGATAGTAACCAGCGGAAACGGGAGAATATTGAACAAAATTGCGCAGGGCGATGCGGGCGAATGTGCCGTGAACTTTATGAACATAACTCCCTTTATGCCCAATAATGTTTTTATCGCCGCTTTAGAGACAAACCATTAACACATTCTTAACCTACAATAACACGGTAGCAAACTTCTGCCCTGCTACCGCGATGATAACGATAAGCGTCATACCTCTGGATGATGCACCTACATAAGGAACGTGAATATGTTGAAGCATTTCAAACCGACCCTCGCAGCGTCGCTGCTTGCCGCCACCTTCTCTTTCTCTGCTCTGGCAGCGGATCTGGAAAAAATCCACTTTCTGATCCCCGGCGGCGCAGGCGGTGGCTGGGACATGACGGCCCGTGGCACCGGTGACGTGCTGATGAAAACACACCTGATCGACAATGTTTCCTATCAAAACCTTTCGGGCGGCGGCGGCGGTAAAGCCATTGCACACCTGATCGAGACGGCTGATCGTCAAGAAGACACCCTGATGGTGAACTCAACGCCTATCGTGGTGCGTTCGCTCTCCGGCGTTTTCCCCCAATCGTTCCGTGATTTAACCCCAGTGGCAGCGACCGTGTCCGATTACGGCGCGTTCGTGGTTGCGGGTGATTCCAAATACAACAGCTGGGAAGAAGTGGTTGCCGACTTTAAAGACAACCCACGCAAAGTGAAAATCGCGGGCGGTTCTGCACGCGGCAGTATGGACCACCTTGTCGCCGCAGCGGCATTCAAAGGCCAAGGGCTCGATCCAAAAGAAGTGCGCTACATCGCCTACGATGCGGGCGGTAAAGCGATGGCAGCATTGCTGTCTGGCGAAACACAAGTCCTGTCCACCGGCCTTGGTGAAGTGCTCGAAATGTCGAAAAGCGGTCAGGTAAAGATCCTCGCAATCACCGCCCCGAAACGCTTGGACGTTGCGCCAAACATTCCAACCTTGTCTGAATACAACAACCCAACTGTGTTTGCGAACTGGCGTGGTTTCTTCGCCGCACCGGGTGTCAGCCAAGAGAAGATTGATGAATGGAACGTCGCGCTGAAGAAAATGTACGACACAGATGAGTGGAAAGTGGTTCGTGACCGCAACGGCTGGATTGACAGCTACAAAGCGGATAAAGAGTTCTTCGCTTTCCTCGAAGATCAGGAAAAGCAGATGGGCGACCTGATGCGTGAACTGGGCTTCCTCAAATAACGCTGCGTTTTCTCCACAAACAACGGAACGGGCAACCGAGTGTTGCCTCGTTCCAGCACCTTTGCCGCAGACGAGCGAAAAATTACTCCTTTGTTTTGGTAGATGTTTTGACTAGCAGCAATCCGTTTACCCTTAGTTAATTCCTTCGTTAACTCCGCTTGTCTGCGGCCTTTTCTTCACCACCACCTGATGTCATGGAGTTGGATATGTCGGATCTGCCAACCAAATTATTCAGCAAGGAATATCTACTGTGCCGCGATCGCGTCGGCGCGATGATCTTTCTTGTCCTTAGCCTGTGCTACGGCTATCAAAGCACACTCATTCCTATGTTTCCCGGCGACGAGTACGAACCGTTTACCGCGCGCACCCTCCCGACCCTGCTCACTTACGCCGGTGTCGGCTTGTCACTGCTGTTATTAGTGGTTGGTCAACCGGACAAAAAGAGCGGCGCAGTGATGTCGTTCAACTGGAAACTGCTGATTGGCTTTTTGGTGCTGATGGCGCTCTACGGCGCAGGATTAACCTATCTTGGCTTTGTGCTGGCGACCGGTTTCTTCCTCATGGCAGGCTTCTACATTCTGGGTGAACGCCGTAAATCGATTCTATTCGGTGCATCGTTCCCGTTTGTGATCGCCTTTTATTTACTGCTGACTCAAGGTTTGGATGTGTATCTGGAACCGGGTCTGATTTTCACGCTTTGGTAGGAAAGGATTATGTTAGACGGAATTTTGCAAGGACTGTCGACTGCAGTCATGCCTTTTAACCTGCTGATGGTGATCGTCGGCTGTTTCGTGGGAACCTTCATTGGGATGCTACCGGGCCTTGGCCCTATCTCCGCCATCGCGTTGATGATTCCGATTACTTACGGTCTGGAACCGTCATCCGGCCTGATCCTGATGGCGGGCGTGTACTACGGCGCCATTTTTGGCGGCTCCACGTCATCAATTCTGATCAACGCGCCGGGCTGTTCATCGACTGTGGTAACCGCGTTTGACGGCTACCCCATGGCGCAAAAAGGCCAAGCGGGTAAAGCCTTGGCACTGGCGGCATATGCCTCATTCACGGGCGGGACACTGTCGGCAATCATGCTGCTGGTCGCAGCGCCTGCACTGGCTCAGGTTTCTCTGAGTTTCCAGTCAGCCGACTACTTTGCGTTGATGCTGCTGGGCTTGTCTGCCGTGGCAGCGTTCGCAGGGAAAGGTCAGGTAATCAAAGCGTGGATGATGACCATTTTGGGTTTGATGCTCTCAACAGTGGGTATCGATAAAGGCGTAGGTGTGGAACGTTTCACCTTCGGCCTGACCGACCTGATGGATGGCTTTAGCTTCCTGCTGCTCGCCATGGCGACCTTTGCTTTAGGCGAAACCTTGATGGGCATTTTGAAACCTGAATCCGACACGCGCGATGAAGAAAACAGCAAGTTGAGCAACATCGGCAGCATGAAGATCACCAAAGAAGAAGTGCGTGAAGCGGCGCCCGTGTCGATTCGTTCTTCTATCCTTGGCTTCTTTACCGGCGTACTACCGGGCGCAGGCGCAACCATTGCCGCCTTCCTCAGCTACGGCATGGAACGTAATCTGGCGCCGAAAGACAAACGCGAGGAGTTTGGTCACGGCTCCATTCGCGGTCTGGTTGCGCCAGAATCCGCCAACAACGCAGCGTCTAGTGGTTCATTTGTTCCGCTACTCACGCTGGGGATTCCGGGTTCAGGCACCACGGCGATCATGCTCGGCGCCCTGCTTGCTTACGGCATCCAACCCGGCCCACGTCTGTTTGTCGATCACCCGGATGTGTTCTGGTCCGTCATCATCTCGATGTACGTGGGGAACATTGTGCTGTTGATCCTCAACCTGCCGCTGATTCCGTACATTTCGAAGCTGCTGGCTGTGCCTCGCACCGTGCTGCTGCCGATGATTCTGTTTTTCTCTATCACCGGTGTATATCTGGTGTCGTTCAACACCATGGATGTCTTCATCATGCTGCTTGTCGCGATGGGCGCGATTGCGCTGCGTTTGGCGAACTTCCCGCTCGCGCCGTTATTGTTGGGCTTTATCCTTGGCGGCCTGATGGAAGAAAACCTGCGCCGCGCGCTGATGATTACCGACGGCGAGCTGAGCTTCTTGTGGGAGCGTCCAATCACGCTGGCGTTTACAGCCCTGTCGGTGGTGATTCTGGCCAGCCCAATCGTGATGATGGTGGTCAACAAAGTCCGTGGCCATTCAACCTCATCAAAATCCTGTAATTCAAATAAAGCACACGAATAATTCCGTGAACGTGATTCAGCCCGGCCAATTGGTCGGGCTTTTTCGTCTCGCCGTGTGACACACAAAGCGTTGCCGCCGACGCAACTTGTTCACGTTTCCCCTGACTTTCCCGCCGAGTGTGTTACCCTCCCTTGCATCAAAAAAGCGCCCTGCCAAATACATGGAAATCAATCCCATGACCGGCAGCGTGTCTCCATTCAAATGAAGTGTGACGCCGTGAAAACAGAAAAAAGACCCGTGAACGATCATGCGATGTACCACGCGCATGTGTACTTTGATGCCAACACATTGGCGTTTGCGACCCGCTTGTATGAGCGCATCGGACAAACGTTCCCGCTCCAACTCGGCAGGCTGCATCAACGTCTCGTTGGCCCGCATACCATGTGGAGCTACCAAATCCTGTTCAGCCATGACGATTTCGATCAGTTCATTCCGTGGCTGGATCAGCAACGCGGCGAATTGAGTGTGTTGGTGCATGCCGATACCGGCGATGATTTGGCCGATCACACCACGTACGCATCGTGGCTGGGTGATGCGGTTGATTTGGATTTGAGTCAGTTTTAGACGTCATGCAATGGGTTTGACGATCATGTCGCGAACCAAAGAAACAGAAAAAGAAAAACCGCTCCCGAGGGAGCGGTTTTGAACCAGCAGCAACTGTGTCGTTAGTTTTACTTTTTATTGGCGTACTTCATGGAATCCAGTGCCACCGCGAAGACGATGATGGAACCCTTGATGATGTATTGCCAGTAAGGGCTGACCCCAATGTACGTCATACCGTAGTTGATAACGGTGAAGATCAAAACCCCCGTTACCACGCCAGCGATGCTCCCCACACCGCCCGCGAAGGACACGCCACCAACCACACACGCTGCAATGGCGTCGAGCTCGTATAAAAAGCCCAAGTTGTTGGTTGCGCTACCGATACGTCCCGCTTCCAGCATCCCCCCGAATGCATAGAAGACACCTGACAATGCATACACTTTCAGCAACGTCAGTGGCACGTTCACACCGGATACTTTCGCCGCTTCAGGGTTGCCCCCGACCGCAAAAATGTTTTTGCCGAACACGGTTTTGTTCCACAGAATCCACATGAACACCGTCGCAATAATGGCGTAGAAGGTGATGTAGGAGAACCTGAACCCGCCGATTCGAATAAAGCCTTGGGTGAATGCCGTGAAGCGGTCATCAAAGCCAGCAATGGGTGATGCACCAACCGCGTCGTAGTAAAGCGAGTTGATACCGTACACGATGATCATCGTGCCCAATGTGGCGATAAATGGCGTCACTTTGAGGTAAGCGACAATCACACCGTTGACCAAGCCAATGATGGCACCGATCAGACACACGCAGATGATGACGGCAATGATGGGCACTTCACCAATACTTGGGAACACCTTGTTCACATTGTCGATGGATTGAAGCAAGGTCGCGGAAATCACCGCAGCCAAACCCACCTGACGACCGGCGGAAAGGTCTGTGCCCTGCGTGACGATCAACCCCGCAACACCCAGTGCGATAATAATGCGCACGGAAGACTGAGTCAGAATATTACTCAGGTTACGAAGACTTAAGAAGGAAGGCTCCTGAATCACGATCACGGCGAGCAATACAAATAATACTGCGTAGATCGCGCCTTCTTTTAAATGCTTTAGTGCAAAAGATTTAACTGCATCCATAATACATTCCCTAGAGGTAACGAGAGGCTAGCTCTAATATTTCGTTTTGTGTGGTTTCTTTGGTATTCACAATACCTGCGGCACGACCGTTACTCATCACTAAAATACGGTCTGTAATTCCTAATAACTCTGGCATTTCAGAGGAAATAATAATGATGCCTTTATTTTTCTTCGCCAGTTCCAGAATCAGTTGGTAAATTTCGAACTTCGCGCCCACATCAATGCCGCGAGTCGGTTCATCCAACATTAATATTTCAGGTTGGGTTAACAGCCAGCGACCAATAATGACTTTCTGTTGGTTGCCGCCCGACAAAGAACCGATCGAAGTTTGATGCGATGGCGTTTTCACACGCATGGAGTCAATCACCCACTGCGTATCGCTCTTCATTTTTTTGTCGCTCAGCAGACCATAAGGAGTTTTGTACTCATCGACGTTGGCCACCAGTGAGTTGAACGTAATGTCCAAGTTACTGTAGATGCCCGTCGAGCGACGCTCTTCTGTCACCAATGCAAAACCGTTGCGAATCGCTTCATGGGCATCGCGGTTTTTCATCTCGCGGCCATGGAGTTGAATATGCCCTTCACTGCGTTCGCGCACGCCAAAAATGGTTTCAACAATGTCGGTTCGGCGCGATCCCACCAGCCCCGCAACGCCCAAAATTTCGCCAGCGCGTAGGTCAAACGAAATGTCGCTGATCGACGGCTGATTCAACGCAGTCAGGTTTTTCACTTCCAGAATGACATCTTTCGGTGTGTTGGTTTTTTCCGGGAAACGGTGCGTCAGTTCACGGCCCACCATCATCGCGATGATCTGATCCATATCGAGGCCTTTCAGCGGACGTGTTTCCACCCACTGGCCATCACGCAGGATCGTGATTTCATCACAAATGGAGAAGATCTCTTCCATCTTGTGCGAGATGTACACCACGCCACAGCCTTTCTCTTTCAGCTTGTTGATGATGGTGAACAGGTGATTGACTTCTTTTTCCGTCAGTGAGGACGTGGGTTCGTCCATAATCACCACTTTCGCGTCGTAAGAGAATGCTTTGGCGATTTCCAGCATTTGCATTTGCGAAACCGATAACGTGGCAACTTTCACTTTCGGGTCGATATGAATATCGAGTTCTTCGAAAATAGCTTTGGTATCCCGATACATTTTATCGTGATCGACAAATAAACCTTTTTTCGGATAACGGCCAAGCCAAATATTGTCCATCACTGAACACTGTTTTACTTGGTTTAATTCTTGGTGCACCATGGAAACGCCAGATTCCAGGGCCTCTTTTGATGATGAGAAATTAATATGCTTTCCTAAGAAAAGAATATCGCCTTCATCTTTTTCATAGATTCCAAACAAACATTTCAACAGCGTCGATTTACCCGCACCGTTTTCGCCCATCAGTGCATGGACGGAATGCGGACGCACTTTTAAATTGACGCGGTCCAATGCTTTTACGCCTGGAAATGATTTGCTCACGCCTGTCATTTCTAACAGGAATTCATGTGTTTGATCGACCATGGCATCACTTTTCTGTTTTTAAACGAGAACCAATAAATATCGCTTAGATACATATTCCCGACGATGAACAAACGAAACCTGACCTCATGCCATCGCGCATGATCTGTGTGTCGTTTGATTGCATCGTGGGTAAAGGTGATTGGTTAAAGTGGTATTGGGGAGCGCACATGCCCTCCCCCAAATCCGTGCATTATTCGAGGGTCGATTTATCCACGCCCACGTAAGGTACACGAACCACTTTGTTCACCATTTGCCATTGGGTGCCTGCGGTTGGCTCTTTGCCTTCCGCCAGGTTACGCGCCAGTTCAAAGGTCGCTTTGGCTTGTGAATCCGCGTCATTTAGCACCGTACCCGCCATGTCGCCTGATTTCACCAGCGCCAGCGCTTCGCTCAACGCATCGACACCAAAGACTGGGATTTTCGCACCCGCGCCACGCAGGGCTTCAACTGCACCCATCGCCATGCCGTCGTTGTTCGCAATGACCACTTCAATCTTCGCACCGTTCGGGCCAGACAACCATGCATCCATCTTGTCTTTTGCCATCGCGGTATCCCACATGCCGGTATCCATGTGCAATTGTTCGGTTTTGATGCCGTTTTCGTTGATGGTTTTCACAGAATAGGTGGTACGTGCTTCCGCGTCTGGGTGGCCTGGTTCGCCTTTCAGCATCACGTATTGCAGCACGCCGTCACCATTTTTGTCCCAAGATGGATTTGCTTTCCACTGCTGAGAAATCAAGTCACCTTGAATGATGCCAGACTCTTTCGAGTCCGTGCCGACGTAGAATACTTTGTCGTAACTTGCCATCGCATCCGCGCTTGGTTCTTTGTTGTAGAACACCACGGGTACATCGTCCATTTTCGCCTTTTGGATGATGGTTTTCGCGGCCGCTGGGTCAACCAAGTTGACAGCTAGCGCTTGCACACCACGAGCCAGCATGACGTCAATTTGGTCGTTCTGCATCGATTGGCTGTTTTGAGAGTCGTTCATCAGGATGCGAGTGTTGCTATCTGCTGCTGCTTCTTTCTCAATCGCTTGACGCACGACCGACATGAAGTTGTCGTCGTATTTGTAGATGGTAAAACCTACGGTGGTGTCAGCCATTGCTTGAGAACCGAAGCCCATGCCGGCAGTCAGCATCGCGAGTACAGTTAACTTTCTCATTGAACAAGTCCTATTTGTTGTTTTGTTATATAGATGTAGGGGACAAACGTTATCGAAATGCAACTTGCATGGAAACGTTTACTTGGCCAAGTATAGTGAGCAAAAGGACAATTAATGTGAAGCAGTTAATGTTTTGGTTGCAATCGCATCCAAATGTAAAATTTTGTTTAAATATTTTGAAGCTAATTACAAATAAGAGCCGCCAACGTAACACAGTGTAACAGCGAGATCCGGTTCTCTTTTTCGCAGGGGGTGATGATCGAATTTTGCAGACGAAATGAGACTGCCATGAGGCAGGATTGAGTAAACGTTTACAATGTAGCGCGAGTGCATTCGGGGAGCAAGCGGCTCCCCTTGAATTTGCGACACTGCTTAACGAAATGCCAAGGTGAATTGATAATGATAATGACGTTTGAGCAGTTGATATTGCAGATGAACACTTGGCGTCCAAGAGTCGTCGCCGCCAACCCCCATGTGCTCGGCATCCAACCGTACCCACAGTTTGCCATTGGGGTGTAACTCGTGGGTATGGCGCGCGTTGGCAACGCCCTGTGCATCATAGCGGCTGACCGACAAATGGTGCAGCCCAGTCACCGTGAAGCCGCCTACTACACTTTCTTTCACATCGCAGCGCAACCCACTGTCGCTTGGGAAAATATAGGGCGTGTGCATCTCGGCCACCGAAGCTTGATAGGCGCCGATGTGCGCCGATGTTTTGCGATCCGGATAATTCTCATGCGGGCCTCTACCAAACCAACGGATGTCGTCAATCTTATCGGCTAGCGCCAGTTCAATCCCCACACGTGGTAATGACGGCAATCCAGACGCAGTTTGCACATCCACGCTGAGTCGCACTTCCCCATCGGCATAAATGTGGTACTGCCATTGGGTGTGAATCACGGCCATGCCTTCAAAGCTGTGGACATACCGCACGTCAATCCAACAGCAATCACTCAACTGGTGGTGACGAAACTGCACGCACTCGCGTTTCAAGTGCGGTAAACCCATGGCATCCCAGCGCGCAATCCAAGAATTTGGATCCACTTTATTGGCTTCACTGGTGCCAATGTCGTTATCCAGCGGCGCGCGATAAAAGTTGTCTCGCAGGCCACGCGTCAGTTGCTGCTCACCATTCACCCACCACGCATCGAGTTCACCGGTTTGCGTGTCAAACTCAATGGTTTGCGTTAGGGCATGAATTTTCAGGCGGTTCAGCGCATTTTCAAGTTTCGGTACGCCCGATAAATTGCCCTGTTCAAGTGGCAAACCAAACACACCCGGCAGCTCAAACTGCTGACACGACACCGCGTGGCCGCGCGGTGCCCACAAGGTATCGTGCGCCAGTTCGACACGCACGTTGAGGTGATAATCCAGCCCGATGTTGGCAGGCGGCAGTGTGTCAGCCAGTACAAACGTCGCATGACTTTGCGGCGCCAACGCTAGGCCACACTCCCCGTGAGCAATGGGATGGCCTTGTTCCGTAATGTGCCATATCAAACGCTCTTGGGGCGTCGTAAACAGGTTCTCACTCGCCACACGAATGGTGAGCGGCTCGGTGCTGACCAGTTCAATCTGATGAAATTGCTGCGCTTGCTTGGCCTCATATAAGGTTGGATGCACGCTGCGGTCAGGGAAAATCAATCCATTGATGCAAAACTGGCGATCGTTAATTTCGTCGCCAAAATCACCGCCGTACGCCCAGTATGACTGACCGTGCTCATCTGTGCGGGTTAAGCCTTGGTCGACCCAATCCCAGATAAAGCCACCTTGCAAGCGCGGATACTCGCGAAAAGCATCCCAATACTGGTGAAAATTACCCAAACTGTTGCCCATGGCGTGAGCGTATTCGCACAGAATCAGCGGGCGCTGCTCGCCCGGCATACCAATCCACTTTTTCAGCGCCAGTTTGGGGGTCACCGCCGGATCAGAAGCCAGTCGCTGATCGGTGTCCACTCGTGCATACATCGGCGCAATGATGTCCGTCGCAGCGGTGTCGGAGCCACCGCCCTCATATTGCACCGGACGCGACGGATCGCGTTGTTTGGTCCATTGGTACAGCGCGTGATGATTGGCACCAATTCCGGATTCATTGCCGAGCGACCAAATGATGATCGACGGGTGGTTTTTATCGCGTTCGACCATGCGGGTCATGCGGCGCGAAAAGGCATTCAACCACGTGAGATCATCGGCCAAACGGCACATCGGGAACTGACCATGGGTTTCAATGTTGGCTTCATCCACCACGTACAACCCGTATTCATCACACAACTCATACCACATCGGGTGGTTGGGATAATGCGCGGTGCGCACTGCATTGAAGTTATGTTGCTTCATCAGAATGATGTCTTGGATCATGCTGTCACGGGTCATCACATGGCCCAATTCCGGATGATGTTCGTGACGGTTCACACCCCGAATCAGCAGCGGTTGACCATTAACGCGAAGGACACCGTTGGTGATATCGACCTGACGAAACCCAACGTCGTATCCTTCGCAATCCACGCAATCACCCGCGCTGTCATGCAACGTCACCACCAGCCGGTAGAGGTACGGATCTTCAGCGCTCCATTGACGCGGATTCGCCACCGGCACTCGGTGCTGGGTGCGTTCCTGCCAAGCGCCCTTTTCATCGACGATCTGTTGTCCGGTAGCCGCGTGGCGTTTGCCAAACACACTCTGGCCTTGGGCATCAAATAGCTCAATGGCCACTTGATACGCCGACGTGCATTCACTCAGCGACGTGGTGACGTTGAATGAGGCGTCACGAAAACAGGCGTCCAACTCAGTCTTGATCTCGACATCTGCAATTGACACCTTTGGTTTGGTGGTGAGCGTCACGTCGCGAAAAATGCCACTCAGCCACCACATGTCCTGATCTTCTAAATACGAGCCATCTGACCAACGCATTACCATCACCGTCAGTTGGTTATCCCCTTCCGTCACATAGGAGGAGAGATCAAATTCTGCGGGCAAACGGCTGTCTTGTGAGTAGCCTACCCATTCGCCATTGCACCACAGATGAAACGCTGAGTTCACCCCATCAAACGTGATAACGTAACGCGATGCTTCGCTGTGCTCATTCAGGCTAAACTGGGTGCGATAAATACCGGTTGGGTTATCTTGCGGCACATACGGCGGGTTATCTGCAAACGGATATTTGATGTTGGTGTATATCGGTTTATCGAATCCCTGACATTGCCAGTTGCCCGGAACGGCGATATTCGCCCAATCAACATCGTTGAAATTTGTCTCAATCACCGCTGAGGGAACGCTTTCAGGATTGGTGTACAACGCAAACTTCCAAAGGCCGTTTAACACCCGCTGATTGGCAGATGGCTGCTTTGTTCGCGCCGCCTCTTCGCTGTGATACGCATGCAATGGCGCATGGGCGTTCAGTACATGATGGTGTGTAACGTGTTGATTTTCCCACTCTCTCGCTGAGATAACCTGAGCAAAAGTTCTCATTCTTCAAGGTCCTGTTGTGTCTGATTACCGGTCCGATTTGGTTTGAGCATGAAGTGCCGGTTTATTTGGTAACGTTTACAAAACACTCTAGCGCTGGCACAAAAACAAATACAGTTCACGTCACTGTATCTTTGCTCTTCATCACCAACTTTGCCAATTCTTGCGCGGATACAGCGGTCATGTTGAATCCGGTCACGCTGCAATTACAAAATTGGCGCGCCAACATGAATTTGCAAAAATAATAATTGGCATATGCTAATTATTGGCGCAAGATAAAGACCACTTCATTCATTAAGGAGCTGAGAGATGCTGTACGCGCTGCCTGTTCAAAACCAACGTCTGAGTAACCATTTTTCTAAAGCCCCACAGTTTCTGCTGTTTGAGAGTGAAACGGGGACTAAACAATTGATTGAGACGACGCTCGATCGCGATGAGCGCCACACGTCTTGTGGCAAAAAGAACGCGTTGCTCACGCTCTTGCAACAGCATCACGTGCAAGCGGTGGTGGTGCGAAACATTGGCGAATCGATGCTTCGCCATCTGTTTGCGTCAGAAATGGCTGTGTTTTCCAGCCCTGCCCTCAATGACCTCGACCAATTCACGGAACGCAGCCTCACGCCCGTGACCAGCATGAGTTACGCGCGCCCTTCGATCAATAAAGCGAAATCGACGTGCGGAGGACATTCAGGATGCGGTCATCAGGGATCGTGCTGTCATAAACCGGCGCCAGTCACTAAACTCAAACCGAGTACCTTAGAAAAATTACAGCGTGTGCTAAAGATTCACCGCTAAGGACAATCGATGACTTACCTACTCGCTTTTGGTCTGTTTCTCATCTTGGTGGTGTTGATGAGTATCGGCGTATTGATGCGCCGTAAACCCATTCAAGGCAGTTGCGGCGGCTTGTCGAGCGTTGGTGTCGACAAAGTGTGCGATTGCGACACCACCTGCGATGCGCACCAATCGAAGCTGTATCAGATCCAAGAACCCAGCGACAAACCCTAACACAACCCCGCGATGGCGACGATTGACGTCCATCGCGGATTCGATTTTCAAAAATTTTTTGAAAGTCCTTCAAGCTAAACACTCTTTTTCCCTATTCATCAAGACGTTATCTTTTGGGCCAATCACTGTCCAATGAGAACAATCCATGAATATTACTGCTCACGCAAAATCTCGTTATTCGACGAAATCGTTCGATGCCACAAAGCGCATCAGCGATGAACACATTGAAGCGATTAAAGAGCTGATTCGTTTTAGCCCATCCAGCACCAACTCACAGCCTTGGCACTTTATTCTTGCCAGCACAGAAGAAGGCAAACAACGTATCGCCAAATCTGCGCACGATCGCTACATCTTCAACGAAGCCAAAATTTTGAATGCGTCTCACGTGTTGGTGTTCTGTGCCAAAACCAACATCGACGAAGAGTACTTGCTCAATCTTCTTGAAGTGGAAGACCAAGATGGCCGCTTTGCCAACGCAGACGCCAAACAAGGCATGCACAATGGCCGCTCGTTCTTTGTCAACATGCACCGTTTTGACCTGAAAGATGCACAGCACTGGATGGAAAAACAAGTTTACCTGAACGTGGGAACCGTTCTGCTGGGCGTGTCCACTTTGGGGATTGACGCAGTGCCTATCGAAGGGGTCGACTTTAAAGTGCTGGATGAAGAATTTGGCCTGCGTGAAAAAGGCTTGACCAGCGTGGTGGTGGTGCCATTGGGTTACCGCGCAGAAGACGACTTTAATGCCAAGCTGCCAAAATCGCGCTGGCCAGAAACTGAAATCATCACGGAGTGCTAACATGGCAACAATACATTTGATGGCTGAAATCAAAGCCAACCACGGACAAGAAGAAAATCTGGAGCAGGCCTTGCGCGCGCTGCTTGAACCGTCACGCAATGAAGATGGCTGCTGCCAATACGAACTGTTTCAAGATGAATCCATTCCTGGTCTGTTTGTGATGCAGGAAATTTGGTGTTCTGAAGCGGCATTGGCTCAACACGAACAAACCGAGCATTTTCAGCACTTCGTGGCATTAACCCAAGACAAAGGCTGGATTGAATATTTGCAGCCGCGCCAGCTTAAGTTCCTCGCTTAATCTCGCTATTCTCTAAGCGCCGTTTTCATCCCCTCATCGGAAATGGCGCTTTTCATCGCCAATCAATTATGGTGTGATACGCCCAGCTATCGCCACTTGCGACACGATATGAAAGCGTTAAACGATCTCAATATTTTCGTTGAAACCGCTCGTCAGGGCAGTTTCTCTCAAGCCGCGCACAGTTTAGATGTGACGCCGGCAGCCATCAGTGCCACCATCAAACGTTTAGAAGCCCAGTTGGGATTCGCGCTGTTTGTCCGCTCCACGCGCAGCTTACGCTTAACCCATGAAGGCGACATTCTGCTGCAAAAAACCCAAACTGCGCTCAGCACCATTCAAGAAGGGCTCGATCAAATCGCGCAAGCGCAAGGAGACATTTCCGGCACGCTCAACCTCTCCGCGCCGTCCGATTTTGGCCGCAATCAACTGCTGACATGGCTGGATGAATTTGCCGAACTGTACCCCAACATTTCGATCAATTTGGATCTCTCCGACGGCATCACCAACTTGTATCACCGCCCGATCGATTTGGCGATTCGCTACGGCACACCGCCAGATTCCAACTTTGTCGCATTGCCCATTTGCACGTGCAACACGCGCATTGTTTGTGCCAGCCCCGACTATGTGTCGAACAAACCTGCCATCGCCAAACCCAGCGATTTACTGGCGCATCACTGCCTCTGTTTTATGCTGTCTGACACGTATCACAACCGATGGACGTTTTGGAAAGAGGGGGAAACAGACACGGTGGTGGTGAAAAGTAAACGCAGTGCGAACGATGGCGATGTGGTGCGCCGCTGGGCGATCAATGGTCGCGGTGTGGCGTACAAATCCTTGTTGGATGTGAGTCAGGACATCATTGATGGTCGGCTGGTGCCCCTGATGCCCGATTGGCAATCGGAACCGTGTCCGGTCTACTTGGTTTGCGCTGACAAGCGCTTGCTCAATCACGCGACGCGCGCGCTGCACCAATTCCTTCAGGCGAAATGTGAACAGCGCATGCGTCAGGTGAAAAACATCATCTCCCAACGTTACAGTCAGGTGATGTAACGGCGGGCCTCATCGTAAACGGGCCAGCACGATTTTCTGGTCCAGCTCGTGATGCCATTCCGTGTAATCCATGCCTTGCTCAAACACATATTCGGTCACGAGGCTGCGCACGCACTCAACCAGCGTCTTGGCGTGCCAAGGCTTTTCGAAATAGCGATCAATGCCAGCCGTATTGATCGCATTGATCGTGTCGGTGTGCGTCGCTTGCCCTGTGAGCAATACTTTTTTCGTGCCTCTGAAACGCGAGTCTTGCGCGACTTCCGTGAGCAAATCAACGCCCGTTTTGCCCGGCATCACGTGGTCAGAAATGATCAGCGCAATGTGTTCCCCCTGCGCATCGAGATCGTCCATCAAATCGAGCACTTCATAAGCCGACTCACAATCTTCAATGTTCAGCCAGTTTGCCAGCGGTTCGAGATCTTGTAACACCGCGCTCAGCACTTCTCGCTGGTCATCGACGCAAATGATATTAAGCTTCTCCATAGTCATCCTCGACAGGTAGTTTGATCCTAAAAATGGTGGTGTCGTGATTGCTTTTCACCACAATCGTGCCGCCGTTACTAGAGACAATCCGTTTCACGATGGCGAGCCCCAGCCCCAAGCCAAACGACAAGCCGTCTTTCTTGGTGGTAAAGCTGGGTTGAAATATCTTTCTTCGAGTTGCCTCGTCAATTTCTGGGCCGTTGTTGGCGACCGTAATGAAGAGCCGCTGTTTGCTGTATCGGGTATGAATATCGATGGCCGGATCAGCGGTGGTCTGCATGGCATCGCAGGCATTTTTGATGATGTTCACCCACACCTGAACCCACTCCGTGACCGAGCCTTTGATCACCGACAGAATCCCCGGACGCATGCGCACCGACACGCGGCGTAAGTCGCTTTGCAACAGCGCCAACGCTCGGTTGAGCGTATCGTTCAGATCGAGGTCTTCATCTAAATTGATTTCTGTGCGGCCAAGTTGCTTCACCGACTTCACAATGCCTACCGTATGTTTAGAAGCCAAACGCAAGTCGTGCAAGTCCCGCCCCATTTGCCAGTAGCGAATCGCCAAGTGCGGGTTCTTCAACCAATGGGATGACAACGCCTGTTCTGGCACCGCACGTGCCAATTCACGCGCCACATTGCGCGGCAAATGATATTGCTGCTCAAAACGCAAGCCCCGTTCGCGCGCTTCGCTGGATGACACTTTCTGCCCATGCATTAAGCCAAAATCAAAAAATTGGCTCGCTTCGGGGTGTACTTCTTCCAACAGCTCTAAAAACAAGGTTTCCAAGCGTTCGGTTTTGCTACTCACCACGCCAATCGCGTTATTCAATTCATGCGCAATCCCGGCAGCCAGTTGACCCAAAGTCGTCATCTGCTCGGCGGTATGCAGGCGCTCCAAAGCTTTTTCTTTGGCGACCGATTCCTGCATCGCACGGCGTTGACGACGATTCAGCTCAGCAACCATCACCGGCATGAATTGCGTGCTGAGCGGGCCGTAATCGGCTTCATCGACCACTGGCGTGCGGCGATCGATCCAGCCAAGTTCCACCTCACTTTGCGCCACCACCGTTGACGATGCCAACCAGTTGCCCGAAAAGAAACTGTGCACCCCGATGAACGCGCCTTGCGACGCGGAAAAAACGCGAATCGACTTGCCCTCTTTCTCTTGATAATGGCCCGTCAACTCCCCCGACCGCACATAGTAAAGGCGGTCGTTGTAGCCGTTTTGTTCCAGCACCACTGCGCCACTGTCAAGGCGCAGCGTGCGTTCCGGGCTGGAGAAATAGCGCAAAACCAATGCGTGCATCTGTGTGTTCATTCACTTAACCACTGACTGTGTTTCACGGACGTTTCACTCTGGTGCGTTCACCACCGATCGTTAACCAATGTGGCCCAGCACATGCAGCAGCCACACCATCACAAAGCTCAGCAACACGCCGACTACCCCTAAGATCACGCCAATGCGTGCCATTTGGCTACTCTGCACATGACCCGTGGCGTGTGCCAGCGCGTTAGGCGGCGTACTGATCGGCAGTGACATCCCCAATGATGCGGCAAAGGTCACAACCAGGATCAAGGTCACTTCGCCGCCAAGCGGCACCAATGAAGCCATCGATGCACCGAGTGCCGCCATGATTGGCATCAGCAAGTTGGCAGTCGCTGTGTGTGACATAAAGTTGGCCATCAACAAACACAAGAACGCGGCCCCAAACAGCACCACATAGGGCGAGAATTGATCAAACGGAATGCTGTTCACCATCAATTCGGCAAGGCCTGTTTTGTCGAGCGCCAATCCGAGCGCGATCCCGCCGGACACCAGCCACAGAACATCCCACGAAATTTTCTTCAAATCTTCTTTGTTGATGATGCCGGTCACCGAGAACACTGCGACCGGGATCAACGCCACCGTATACGAGTTCATGCCGTGTAACGACCCCATCAGCCACATGATGATGGTGACAGCAAACGTCGCGTACACCACGAGCGCTTTCGGTGTTTTCAGGAATTTGCCTTTGATGCTGAGTTCAATTTGGGTCTGCTCCGCTTTATACATAAAGCCAATCAGGAACCACGCCAGCGTCATCAAGATGATCACAAACGGCACACCAAACGCCATCCATTGACCAAAGGTAATCAGGTTTTCGCCCACCAGATATTTCAGCGCAATGGCGTTCGGCGGCGTGCCGATTGGCGTGCCAATCCCACCAATGTTGGCTGCCACGGGAATACATAAGGCAAACGCAATGCGACCTGGGTCTTTAGGGCCAAAGACTGCAATAACCGGCGTCAGGATTGACAACATCATGGCGGTGGTTGCCGTATTCGACATAAACATCGAGAACACGCCGGTGATCAGCATCAATCCGAGCATCACGTATTTAGGATTTTGACCAAACGGCTTGAGCAGCACCCGCGCCAAGTTGACGTCCAAGCGGTATTTGGTCGCCGCCATGGCTAAGAAGAATCCCCCCAAAAACAGCATGATGATCGGGCTGGCGAACGTCGCCATGATGTCGCTGTAATGCAATAAGCCACCAAATTCCGGCGCCGATTGATTCAAGCGAAACAGCACCAAGCCTTTGTCCGACAACATCAATAACTCAAGCACAATGATCACCACCGACGTGGCATAAATCGGAATCGGCTCAAACACCCACAGCAAGGCTGCCAGCAAGAAGATTGCAATCACCCGTTGCTGAATGATGGTAAGCCCGTCAAACGGAAACGCGCTGAGGGGCAACGCTAACACCAACAATGGCACCATGATGGGGATAATGTATTTGAGGTAGTGGCGAATCATAAGCTCTCTTCCTGAGGGTTTAGCACGGCGAAAAAAACACCCTGCCTTGAATCAGATTTTCCAAACGAATGGATTCATTATCAGGCAGCAAAAAACAAAAGTTTGGCGTTAGATCAATGATTAACAGCACTTTGAAAAGCAGTGCTCAAAAGTGCGTTCCAGCTAGCAAATATCGCCCTTTTCGCGGCCGTCAAATAAATGAAACGGCGGCTTCTATTCACCACACATAATTTGGGGCATAATCGCTGCGCCTCCTGTTTCATATTTATTTTTGGTGTCTATGTCTTTGAACAAATCCCCGGTGTTGCTTGCTGTTGGTTGCCTGTTGTGCGCCATGGTGACCATTCAATCCGGTGCGTCGATTGCAAAACAGTTCTTCCCGGTCGTCGGTGTTGGCGGCACGGTTGCACTGCGCATCGCGCTGTCTGCGCTCATTCTGGTGATGATTTTCCGGCCTTGGCGTTTGCGCCTGAGTGTGCCGCAATGGCGTGCCATGTTGGTGTACGGTTTAAGTTTGGGCGGCATGCAGATGTCGTTTTACTTTGCACTGGAACGGATTCCATTGGGCATTGGCGTCGCGCTCGAATTTACCGGCCCCTTGATGCTTGCGTTGCTGTCGTCCCGCCAAAAACGCGACTTCATTTGGATTGCCCTTGCTGTGGCGGGGCTGGCGTTGCTGCTGCCGGACATGTCTGGCGTCGATGCGCTCGATCCGATTGGTGTGGCACTGGCACTGGCGGCCGGGGGGTGCTGGGCGGGATACATTTGGTTTGGTCAGCGTGCGGGCTCGGTGGGTTCCGGCGGCGCAACCGTGGCGATTGGCTTGTCCATTGCCGCCGTGATTTACTTTCCGATTGGCGCCAGTTTAGCGACTGGCCCGCTGTTTACGTGGTCGATTTTACCCATGGCATTGACCATCGCGGTGCTGTCGAGCGCCCTGCCTTACAGCTTAGAGATGATGGCGCTGAGCCGTTTATCGACGCAGCATTTTAGCGTGATGATGAGTTTAGAACCGGCGATTGCCGCTATGGCTGGCCTAGTGATTCTGGGGGAAACACTTGCTTGGTCGCAATGGGCAGCAATTTTGCTGATCATCAGCGCGTCGATGGGCAGCACGCTCTCTGCGACAAAAAGAAAAGTCGTCATCACGCAGGAATAATCGTGACAACGTGCGGTTGCAAAAACCTGCAACCGCTTCTAAACCCGATAAAAAAACCGGCGCGAGCCGGTTTTTTGTTAATCGTTGTGTTGGCCAATTTTGACCGTGCCATCGGTATGAAACCACAAGGCTTGTTGGCGGCGGCGCCCCAGCAGAATGGGGCCATCATCGTAAAACAGGAAGTTTTTCCAATGACGTTTGAAGACCGACCATTTGGTCTCAATCACGTTGTATTTTTCATAGCAAAAATACACGGTCACGTCATCTTGCCAATCCATGTGCTCCAGAATAGCTTGGGGCAGCGCAGGGTCATCACTCTCCCACTCGCTCATCCAATCCACTTCCGCGCACCAATTACTGGCTTTGCTTGGCCAATCCTGCGAACTAAAACGTTCTGCGTCCGGACTTTGTGGGCTTAAGTTTTCTTTCCAAAACTGCGCGGCGCGCATCTGGGACATGGGTTTAATCTGTTCGAGGTCCTGCGCCGGAACGGGCATAGACTGATGAGTAAAAATCCATTTTCTTTGGTACTGATCCAAAGGCAAATACGACATGAAATGTCCTTCAGGCTTTAAGCCAACCTTGTTCGGTGGCATGTTCAATCATTTGCTGTGCGTATTCCCACAGCGCATGTGAACCCTCGTCAATGCGACGGTTCACGGTCAGTGCTTGTTGGCGAGACACGCCATTTTCGATCCAACTCTGGCCCTGATTATGATAATTCAACATCATCGGGATCAGGCGATCCAGTGCTTTGGCAAACTTGGCGTCCGCCGATTGTGCCGCTTCAAATTCACGCCACAAGCCAAACAGTTCTTCGCCTTGGTCGGCAGGCAACATACCAAACAGACGCTGCGCGGCAGCGAGTTCTTTTTCAGCTTGTTGTGCAGACGCGGCGGTATCGTAAACAAAGGTGTCGCCCGCATCAATCTCCACCATGTCGTGCATCAACAACATCTTGATCACGCGGTGAATATCAACGGGCGCGTTGGCGTGTTCCTGCATCAACAGCGCCATCATCGCCACATGCCAGCTGTGTTCGGCACTGTTTTCCAATCGGCCATCGGCACTTTTCACGCGTGTACGACGCAACACCGTTTTGAGACGATCCAATTCCAGCACTAAGTTCAACTGCTGCTGCATTCGTGACGGCATGTTATTCATTCCAGTTGGGGTTCACCAAAGCGGTGAGGTTGTGATCCTGCCATTGACCATCGATCAACAGATAGTCTTTGGCATGACCTTCAATGACAAAACCGAGCCGCTGCAAGACCGCTTCACTGCGTGTGTTGTGCGGCATGTAAGACGCCATCACCCGGTGCATCTTTTGCTCATTGAACATGTAGTCGCACGCCATCTTCAGCGCGCGCGTCATGATGTGTTTGCCCTGAGCGTGTTCAGCCAACGAATACCCCACATTGCACGCATAAAATGGAAAGCGTGAAATGTTACTGAACGATATCGTGCCCAGCATGTCATCGCTCTCGGCATCGATAATCAACAGATAAAACCCCAGCGCCATTTTGTGCAATTCTCGCAGCTTAATCAGGCGTTGCTGCCAGCCTAGCTCTGAGAAAAACGCCTCTTCACGCTTGGGCTCCCAAGGTTGGAGGTAGTCACGGTTGGTAATGAAATAGTGCGTGATGCGCGCAGCGTCATCAAAATCCGCCGTGCGCAAAATAATCTCACCATCCACTTTGTAGACATGACCTGAGGTGTTGTATCCATCCATTAGCGTTTCTTAATCCCGTAATCACGCAGTTTATTCGCCACCGACGTGTGCGACACATTGAGGCGTTTCGCCAATTTACGACTCGACGGGAACGATTGATACAGGCGATCCAGCACCTGCGCTTCGTAGTCCTTCATGATGTCGTCGAGCGAGCCGTCCAGATTGATGTTAGCCGTACCCGTTGCCACCGTTTCAAGCTGTGGCAGATGGAAGTAATCGACCGTCAGCAAACCATCCGGCATTTCCGTCAGCGCGCGCAGCACCATGTTGTCCAACTGACGCATGTTGCCCGGCCATTGGTATTGCGCCAGTTGATCGAGCAAATCGTCAGCCAGCTTCGGCTTCATCATGCCCAATTTGTTGCTATGTTTGGCAATGAACAGTTCTAGCAGCGGTTGAATGTCGCTCGGGCGCTCACGCAATGGTGGAATGCGCAGCGTCAGGACGTTCAGGCGATAAAACAGGTCTTCACGGAATTTGCCGGATTCGGCCAGCTCCGCCAAATTGTGACGTGTTGACGCAATCACGCGCACATCGACGTGCACTTCGTGCTCTTCTCCCACACGGCGGAAGGTGCCGTCTTGCAAGAAACGCAACAATTTGATTTGCAGGTGGGGGCTCATTTCTCCGATTTCATCGAGGAACACGGTGCCACCATTGGCCTGCTCAAAGATACCTTTGTGGCCCTGCTGATGGTTAAACGAACCGGGCGCGTGGCCAAACAGTTCGGTTTCTGCCACATCATCCGGCATGGACGCGCAGCTCAACACCAAAAATGGCAAGCCTGCGCGGTTGGAGCGATTGTGACACGCACGCGCCAACATTTCTTTGCCCGTACCAGTTTCCCCTTCCAGCAACAGCGGCTGATCGAGCATGGCAAGTTTTTTTGCGTGATTCATCAACGCTTTGTGGCGGTTTGATACGCCGACAAAATGTTCGAAACCGAGGTTGTTGTGCAGCGGCAAGTGATCGTTCGCCACCACATGCGTTGACGCCGGGCGAATGATCATCATCGAACTCGCCAACGTTGACTCTTTCGACTCACCGGTAATGTAGACCGGCATCAGTTCCATCACGTAATCCAAGCCGTCCAGCACCACATCTTCACGCACGCGCGCTTTACTGCCATCCACCCAACGGGCGAAGTTAAATGCGGGCAGCAATGTCGATGCATGAACGCCGATCATCTCTTGCGACTCTTTGTTAAACAATGAAAGCGCAGCGTGGTTCGCCATGTCCACCGACCCTTTGAGATCGATAGCAAGCACCGCATCCGGCAAATTGTTGAGTAGCGAAATCAGTTCGGTGTTGTGGCGTTCAATGGGCATGAACTGGATTTTACGAACATCTTTGACACCCGGAATACGACGAATTTCCGCCATCAGCTCGCTGAAGGTTTCAAAATCAATGTCAGGGCAGTTGAGGTAAATAATGCCGATCACATCGATTTCAATTCCACGTAAATCGATGTTTTTCGAAGCGAGAATATCGAGCAGTTCTCGGGTTAGCCCGAGCCTGTCTTCACAAGAGACTTCAAGACGCACTGAATGGTATCCTAATCAGAAAGTGTCACGAAAAGTTGACAGTAGTTTCTATCAAGGCCTTTAGGGCGTCAAGCAATCTCTTGTTTCAGGTCGCACTTTCGCTTATTTGACGGTAAGCGCCGTGACTTTTGCCACGATTTGTTTGCGAATGGCGCTCAATTTAACCGCGCGCTCTTTGTGCCACGGCAGTGGGCGCAGTAACGACATCGCTTTCAAGCCCAGCCGCGCAGTCAAAATACCCACGCCCAACCCCTGCCCTGCGCGCGCAGAAATTTTACCAGCTAAATCCATCGACAGCAGATCCATGCTGGCATCAATTGCCAGCTCACTCGCACCCGCCGCCGCCATGTTCACCAGCACCGCTTTAAACAATTTCAAACGCGACCAATACCCCAGCTCGACGCCATACAAATCGGCGAGCTGGTCAATCATTTTGAAATTGCGCCACGCCACCAGCAACATATCGGCGATCGCCAACGGGCTGATGGCCACCAACGCTGCCGCTTCGGTGGCATGTTGCGACACCAGTTGGGTCGCCTGTTTGTCTTGTTCGCTCAATACCATCGCGTCGTACATCTCCAGCACTTCAGCATCGCTGTGACTGCTGTCGAGGCTGCTCTGCCAACGTTGATAGGCCGGGCTTTTGGTTTGAATGCCGCTCGCTTTGGCAATCTGTTCACAGAACGCCTGACCATGTCCCACCGCATCGGTGGTGATCAGCGCCTCGGCCTGTTCTTGCACCGAGAAATGGTGGCGTAGTTTGCGCAGTTTCCACAACTCTTTCCCCATTGCGCTCACGCCAAGCCCCGCCAACACGGAGATGAAGCCCGCCCAGCCCAAGCTGAGCCAATCGGCACTTTGAATCGACGTCACCACATTATCGATGGCCTGCCACGCCACTAAGCCGGAAAATGTACTGAGCAGCGTCACGGCAAACCACTTGCGCCCCCGTTTGGGGCGAATCACTTGTTCTAGCTGCGATTCCACAGCAGTTTCGCTCTCTTCCGTCACCGTGGGTACAAACCGCTCGGTGGCAGCAAACTGTTGCTGCGCATTCAATTCGACGTGAGGTTCATCTGCTTGCAGCGGCTGACTGAACACTTGCTTCGTTTTTAATTCGCTCATTTCAGTTTGTCTCCAATCAGAATGTCTAACGCTTTATCCAGACGAATGTGTTTGCAAGGCTCATCGCTGCTGTTGTCCATCGGGCGAAACGCCGTGAAATCAAACTGGCTCTGTTGCCAATAGTTCGGATTCGGCAGTTTTTTCGGCACGTCACCCGGATAAATGGTGAGCGCGTCCCCTCCCAACGTGACCCCTTGAATCGCCGAGACTTTTCCGTGAGGCGTCTCGATGTACCCCGATTGAGTTGCGCGCACCGACGCCATGCTGATGCAGGTCATCTCGATGTTTTCATATGCGGCATGTTGCCACGCGGGATGAATCATCTGTTGCAGCAGCGACACCATATTCGGGTGCTGATCCGGTGTCACGTGGTCGGCTTTGGTCGCCGCAAACAAGACTTTATCGATTTTGGGTGCAAACATGCGGCTCAACATGCCGCTGCGGCCGTAGCGAAAACTCTGCATGATCTGCTCAATGGCGCTGCGCATGTCCATAAATGATTCATGTCCTTCATTGAGCGGCGACAAGCAATCCACCAACACAATCTGACGATCAAAGGTGGCGAAATGATGTTTGTAAAACGCCTTCACCACTTTGTTTTGGTACTCTTCATAACGCTGTTTGAGCAGCGCAAGCATCGAGTGCTTCACTGTTTTGCGGTCACTGCTGATGTCGCGACACGGAAAGAACTGTAACACTGGCGCGCCTTCCAGCTCACCGGGCAACACGAAACGCCCAGGTTGCACCCAATGCAACCCTTGATCTTTGCACTGATGCAGGTAATCGGTGTACAGCTCAGCAATCTGCGCCAGCGTCTTTTCGTTCGCTTCCTGATCTAAATCGAGCGTCTCCAGCGCCGCCAGCCAAGGTTTCGCCAATTCAGCACGCGTGCCATGCAGCGCATTAAACTGCTGCGCAGACCACGTCGCGAAGTCGAGTTCAAGCAGCGGCAAGTCCAATAGCCATTCGCCCGGATAGTCGATGATGTCGAGATAAAGCGTCGACGTGGCGCTGATGAGTTTGCGCGTGCGGCGCTTACTTTGATACTTGATCGCCAAACGGATTTCGCTGACGTCGCGGGTCGGCACCGGCCATTGCGGCGGCAGGCTGTGTAACTGTTCCATCGCTTCGTCGTACCCAAAGCGCGGCACCATTAAGTTGGTCTGCGGCACTCGCTTGGCGCCAATGATGCGCTTGTCACGCGCGGCGGCCAGAAGCGGCAAGTTGTCGTGCGTTGAGGTGTGCAAAAGCTGATTAACCAGAGAACTGATAAACGCCGTTTTCCCGGCGCGAGATAGCCCCGTCACCGCCAAACGCACGTGAGAATCTAAACCGCGATGGATCAGGTCCGATACTTCTTGGCCAATTCGCTTCATTCAAGGTCTCCACTGGAATTCAATCACTGATATCGAGCATGGTAGCTGCTGTAATCTTAATACGAGATGAATAAAAAAGCCCCTGAATAAAATCAGAGGCTTAGTATTCGTTTGTTGCGATTGATTCGGACTAATCTTCTTCAATCAGCTTGTAGATCACAAACAACGAAATTTGCAGCAAGACAAACAGAACACAGGTGATCGTGACGTAGTTATTATCAAAGATGCTGATCCCGTGCAAAATCAGGTCGTAACCAAGAAAAGCTCCCACCACAACCGCAATCGCGATTTGCAGGATTCGAATAAAGCGAGGCATGTTGCTCTCCTGACGTTTTTAATAAGTGACTTAAGTATGATAGAGAAAGAGTATATAGAAAAAAGGTGCTGCGGACGCTGCACCTTTGTCATTTATTTGCTAAGAGTTGCATTACTCGGATCACAGACCCGAGCTGTAACGCTTATTTTGCTGCTTCAGCAATTTTGACTTTCCACGTATCTGGGCCCACTTGGTGTGCGTTGACCCCTTGCGAATCGACCGCAACCGTCACAGGCATGTCTTCAACTTCAAATTCGTAAATCGCTTCCATCCCCAGATCTTCAAACGCAACCACGCGCGCTTTCTTGATCGCTTTCGACACGAGATACGCTGCGCCGCCTACAGCCATCAGGTAAACCGCTTTATGATTTTTGATGGATTCAACCGTTGCTGGGCCACGTTCTGCTTTACCAATCATTCCCATGATGCCGGTTTTATCAAGCATCATGTCAGTGAATTTATCCATACGAGTCGAGGTCGTTGGGCCAGCAGGACCCACCGCTTCGTCACCCACCGCGTCAACGGGGCCCACGTAGTAAATGAATTTACCTTTGAAGTCGACGCCTTCTGGCAAACCTTCACCGTTATCGAGCATGGTTTGAATGCGTTTGTGCGCCGCATCGCGACCCGTCAGCAATTTACCAGACAGCAGCAACGTTTCGCCGGTCTTCCATTGTTGCGCTTCTTCAGCCGTTACCGTATCTAGGTTGACGCGGCGTGTGTTTGCGCCCGCTTCCCACGTAATTTGTGGCCACTCTTCCAGTTTTGGTGGCTGCAGATCCGCAGGACCCGTGCCGTCGAGCGTGAAGTGCACGTGACGCGTTGCCGCACAGTTTGGAATCAAGCACACCGGCTTCGATGCCGCGTGCGTTGGTGCGGTTTTGATCTTCACATCAACGACTGTCGTTAAGCCGCCCAGACCTTGCGCGCCGATACCCAGCTTGTTCACACGGTTGAAGATATCCAGACGCAGCTCTTCTTCTGCGTTTTGTGGACCGCGTTCAATCAGTTCTTGAATATCGATGTGTTCCATCAATGATTCTTTTGCCAGTACCGCCGCTTTCTCAGCCGTACCGCCGATACCAATACCCAACATGCCCGGCGGACACCAACCTGCGCCCATAGCTGGCAGCGTTTTCTCCACCCATTCAGCAATGTCATCAGACGGGTTCAACATCACCATCTTGGTTTTGTTTTCACTACCGCCGCCTTTCGCTGCGATCTGAATTTCCACGGTGTTGCCCGGTACCATGTTGATGTGTACCACAGCTGGTGTGTTGTCTTTGGTGTTGATGCGTTTGCCAGCAGGATCCATCAGTACCGATGCACGCAACGGGTTATCCGGATTGGTGTAAGCCTGACGAACCCCTTCATCCACCATCTGCTGAACCGTCATGTCGGTCGAGTCCCACTGAACACCCATACCGATGTTGACGAAACAGGTCACGATACCGGTATCCTGACAGATAGGACGATGGCCTTCTGCAGACATACGAGAGTTAATCAGAATTTGGGCAATCGCGTCTTTCGCGGCCTGACTTTCTTCACGGTGGTAGGCTTTTTCAAGGGCTTGGACAAAGTCCAGAGGGTGGTAGTAAGAAATGTACTGAAGTGCATCAGCGACACTGCTGATCACATCCTGCTTGCGTATTACCGTCATTGCATGCCTCGTTATCATTATGCTTCCATGGGCTGAGGCTTGAGAGAATTGCGCGGCATGTCCGCGGAGCCAGAAGGCGAAATTCGACCGAACATGAGCACGTCTATCAAGTAGCAGCTTTTCGTTGGAGTTTTATGATACTCTTGCTTTCCTCAACACGCTACGCAGTGAACTGTCTCTTTGTCACAATTTACACAAATGAATAACAACGAAAAATCCCCGATTCAAGCCAAGCCGCTCACTTATCAACCGGATCTTGCCAATCAGCTGTTTTCTAAGGTCGAACATGAGCCTTGGGCGATGTTACTCCGTTCTGCATCCGAGACGCATATCGACAGTCGCTTCGACATTTTGGTCGCACGCCCGCTCGTCACCCTGACCACATTTGGCGAAGAGACCGAAGTGCGTGAACCTAGTGGCGTGACATTGTCACAAGACGATCCGTTCGATCTCATCGCAACGCTGCAACAGCATTACTTGCCAGCACTCCCCTACGACGACGATCTGCCATTTATTGGCGGCGCATTAGGTTACTTTGCTTATGATTTGGGCCGTCGTGTTGAGCGCATTCCCACCCTGGCAGAGCACGATCTGACTGTGCCGGATATGGCCATCGGTTTGTATGAATGGGCGGTAGTCGTCGACCACCACACCCAAACCGCGCGGGTGATTGGTCAAAACATTGCGAGTGCGGATGCGCTGCTTGAAGCGCCCACGCCAACCCAAGCCAATCCCTTTGCGTTGACGTCACCGTGGCGCTCTAACATGACGCCGAATAGCTATCGAGAAAAATTCATTCAGGTGCAAGAGTATCTGCGCTCGGGTGACTGTTACCAAATCAACCTAGCACAGCGTTTTCAAGCCCATTACCAAGGCAGCGAATGGCACGCCTATTTGAAGCTTGAACAGTTTAACTTGGCGCCATTTTCGGCCTTCATTCGTACCGAACAAGGCGCAATTTTAAGCGTGTCGCCAGAGCGTTTTCTTCAGGCGCACGAGCGTGCAATCGAAACCAAGCCAATCAAAGGCACTCGTCCACGCAGCGATGACCCCATCATCGACGCTGAGTATGCGAAAGCGCTGGCAGCGGCGGAAAAAGATCAGGCCGAAAACCTGATGATTGTCGATTTGCTACGCAATGACATTGGCCGCGTGGCCAAACCGGGTTCTGTGCATGTGCCAAAGCTGTTCGACATCGAAACCTTCCCGGCGGTGCATCATTTGGTGAGTACCATTCGTGCCGAGCTGGACGCACAATACAGTTACGCCGACCTGCTGCGCGCAGGCTTTCCGGGTGGTTCCATCACCGGCGCCCCTAAAGTGCGTGCCATGGCCATCATTGAGGAATTAGAACCGCATCGCCGCAGCGCCTATTGCGGTTCGATTGGTTACATCAGCCGTCATGGCCGCATGGACACCAGCATCACCATTCGTACGCTGGTCGCGCAAAAGCAGCAGTTATATGCATGGGCGGGCGGTGGTCTCGTCGCCGACAGCCAATGGGAAGCTGAATATCAGGAAACGCTGGATAAACTCAGCCGCATCCTTCCGGTATTGGCCGATTAACTTAACCATTTATTGAGAATGGCATCCAGCTCGGTCGCGGTATACGGCTTGGTCAGGATGTCATTCATGCCACACGCCATACAACGGGCGCGCTCTTCTAGTGTAGTGGCCGCCGTTAACGCGATGATGGGCATCCCAAAGCCGCTTTCCCTCAACCTTTCCGTGGCATCAAAACCATCCATCCCGGGCATACGACAATCCATAAAAATCAGGTCATACGGTTTGCTTTCCACCGCTTTGATTGCCTCAATGCCATTTTCGCAGTTGTCCGGTGTTAGATTCACCTTTTTGAGCATCTGATTAATCACCAACTGATTCATGCGGATATCATCGACCACCAAAATGGCGCGCTCTGGTAGCGGCGGCTTTTGCGAGCGCGATGGGCGGCCTTCGTATACCGGCACGCGAGCATCTTGCGTGCCGACTTGCAGTGGAATGGAGACAAAAAACTCGGTACCTTCCCCTTCGACGCTGGAAAAATCGATGCTCCCGTTCATCAGCTCTACCAGATTTTTGCAAATGGCCAGCCCCAATCCCGTGCCTTCGTATTGACGGCTTGATGAACGATCAACTTGGGTAAACGGGTCAAACAAGGTGTCATGAGCCGCCAGCGGAATGCCAATGCCGGTATCGCTGATGCGCAGCAGCAGTCGCTCATCCACCCAGCGCGCTGCCACCGTCACCGCGCCTCGATGGGTAAACTTGATCGCATTACCGACCAGATTGACCAAAATCTGATTAATCCGTTCAACATCGCCAATCCAATAGGTTGGAAACTCACCACGCGTGTTGACCACAAACTCGATCTTTTTCTCACGCGCTTTGGGGGAAAAGATGCCGTTGAGGGTATGTTCCAAATCTTGCCAGCGAAACTGAGTCAGGATGAGTTGCATCATGCCAGCGTTCATTTTGCTGAAATCCAGCAAATCGTTGATGATCACGCGCAGCATGTCGCCCGAATGCTGAAGGTTGGTTAAATAGCTGAGTTGTTCTGGATCGAGCGACGTATCCGATAGCAGCTCGGCGCTGCCAAGCAATCCGTTCAGAGGCGTGCGTAGCTCGTGGTTGATCATCGCGACAAACTCTTTGGTCGCCTTTTCAGACTCCTCCGCCCGTTTACGCGATTCATCTTGGCGTTTCATGATCAACTGGCGGCTCAATGCACTGCACAGCAACTCGCCCACCAGCGACAACTGCTTCACAATGAAATCTCGCTCGATGTTGTCGGGATGAGTGGCAAACACCAAATGTCCCGCAGCAAGGCGTTCGACCATCAATGGCAGGCACAAATGATCGTGCTGCCAGTGCGGCACTTCCACATAAGGTTGAATGGTCGCAAGTTCCGAGACGCCCAATTGATTGCCCACTAAGCCATCGACTTGATCGGGAGACAACTGCAGGAACACATGCTCAATCACTGGGCTTTGCGTCAAGCGTTCAAGCAACGTCGTCAACAGCGCGCTATCTAACGTTCGTGACAAGAACGCCCGCCCAAAATAAATCAGCGTGGAGTCGATGTGCTCTTCAAACTCAAACTTATGCAAATCCTGCGATGTCTGTTTCTGCAACTGCTTCAGAGCCAGGTTCAACTGTTGGTTGGCGTGGTAGAGTTCATAACTCTTCTGTTCGAGCAACTTCTCAGCTTCTTTTCGCGCAGCAATTTCCCGTTTGAGTTTCCTTTCCATCGGAGACTCAGGACTCATGCGTTCACCTATTCCATTTGCGTGACCGTAAACCTGACACAGCGGTTGTCGTCGGTTTGGGGTTCCATCACCACATCGATTTTTTCACCGAAGTAATCCGCGCAGCCTTGCAAAAGCCCAAGGCAAACATGGGACATGCACCGTGCGCTCTGGTAATCGAACGTCACTGCGGTGGATGATTCATCGATAAATTCAAACTTAGGTGGTTTGGCATCGGGGTAGAGCTTTTTCACTTCCACGTGTATGTAGTCCTCCACGTGGCGAATGAACGCAAAGCACCCTTTGACCTGGGACAGATTGGCCGACGCAGGTACCGTGCGATACAGCGACTGAAAAATACTGGCGCCGAACACGCGTTGCAGCTCATTGGCATCGATCCCCGTCACCTGACTGAGCTCAACAATGAGTTTCACTAACGCTTGATGATCGTAACTGCCTACCGACGTATACACACCCGAATCTTTTGCTTGTTCAAGAACTTGGTCTAATACCGCTAAGCCAAATTTATCTTCAACCAGCTCGAGAAACTCAGTAAAAATAATTCCTTTCATATTATTGAGCTATCCTTAAACTAGGCTCATAAAAGCATGATTCATAAAGTTTAGATTTTCAAATCACCGAGGGAGAGAATCATTTTGCGTCGTATTAGCAAAGCCGAATTAATTCAGGGTTTCCAGTTGAAAACGCCTGTAGGTTATCACGCAGAATCGCTCCATCGCGTCGCTCACCTCGCCTCACGTTCCTTACGAAAAGCATCCGTTCTGATTGGTTTTGTGGAACGTCCGACCGGGTTAAACGTCGTGCTGACCAAACGCGCCGCGCATTTGAAACATCACCCCGGTCAAATCAGTTTTCCCGGCGGGAAATATGAAGAAGGCGACGGCACGCTGTATCAAACCGCCATGCGCGAAGCGCGCGAAGAAATTGGGATTTCGGAAGATCAGATCCAGATTCTGGGGCAATTGCCTGAACTGGTCACCGTCAGTAAATTCGCTGTAACGCCAGTGTTAGCATTCATTTCGCCAGATTATAGAAGCTGCATCGATAAGAACGAAGTGGAAGAAGTATTCGAGGTACCGGCCGACTTCCTACTGGATCGTCGACAACTGTTCAGTAATACCTTTCAGATAAAAAACACCCCGCACAGGGTGTTCGCCATCCCATATAAACATCATTTTATATGGGGTATGACAGCACAAATCATCCAATCCCTACAAAAACATATAAATGGTGGTCAGTAACCCCAAACAACCTAGTGGTATTAGCCTTTTACTAACAGGTTGCCTACATTTTACACCCCTTGCGCAATCGTTTGCTTCGGGTTTTTCTCATCCTTCGACATACTCGGATAACTTTATCTAATCCATTCCGTTAACATTTTTTACATGTAGCACAGTTTTTTCGTGATCCACGATGTGTTTTTGACATATCATTCAATAAGCGCAGATAATTCATGATTTAGATCTATTTTTCGTAGGAGAAAATTCTGCAAAATTGCGCTCGACTTATTTCCTGTTCCCAAAATGAGTAAAACAACATGAATACAACAACTACGGTTTCGTCTACCACACAATCTGCTGGTAAATGGACCTATAAAGATTTCGTATGGTCTCTGTCGCTATTCGGCACCGCCGTTGGTGCAGGCGTGCTGTTCCTACCTATCAAAGCAGGTGCGGGCGGTTTTTGGCCATTAGTTATTTTAGCCCTTATCGCTGCTCCAATGACGTGGTTCGCTCACAAAAGCTTGGCCCGTTTTGTTTTGTCTGCGAAAAACCCTGAATCGGACATCACCGACACAGTAGAAGAGCACTTTGGTAAAACTGGCGCTAACCTTATTACCTTTGCTTACTTTTTTGCGATTTACCCTATCGTGCTGATCTACGGTGTTGGTATCACGAATACGGTGGATTCGTTCTTGGTTAACCAAATCGGCATGGAATCCATTCCACGCTGGCTACTGTCTGCTGCGCTGATTTCAGCCATGACAGCGGGCGTTGTGTTTGGTAAGGAATTGATGCTGAAAGCAACCTCTGCGATGGTTTACCCACTGGTATTCATCCTGTTGGCGCTGTCTGTCTTCCTGATCCCAGAATGGAACACATCCATGATGCAAGTGGCACCTGATTGGTCTGCTATGCCAGCAGTCATTTGGCTTGCGATTCCAATCATCGTGTTCTCATTCAACCACAGCCCAATCATCAGCCAGTTCACCAAAGAACAGCGCATGCAACATGGTGAAAATGCCGTTGTTAAAACGGACATGATCACTGGTGGCGCAGCGATGATGCTGATGGGTTTTGTGATGTTCTTCGTTTTCTCTGTGGTTCTTTCTCTGTCGCCAGAAGAGCTAGCGATGGCACAAGCGCAAAACATCAGCGTTCTGTCTTACTTGGCTAACATCCACGCATCACCCCTGATCTCTTACTTAGGTCCAATCGTGGCATTTGCGGCAATCACATCAAGTTACTTTGGCCACTTCTTGGGTGCACACGAAGGTCTGGTTGGTCTGGTGAAATCTCGCAGTGCAATGCCGGTCAACAAAATCGAGAAAGTCTCTCTGGCATTCATCGTCGTCACCACTTGGATCGTCGCGATTATTAACCCAAGTATCCTTGGCATGATTGAAACCATGGGCGCACCAATGATTGCTGCAATCTTGTTCCTACTGCCTGTATTCGCAATGCAAAAAGTGCCTGCGATGGCGAAGTACAAGACTTCAACACCAGTGCAAATTTTCACAGTTATTTGTGGTCTTGCTGCCATTAGTTCTGTAATCTACGGCGCTCTTTAATCTCGGCCTCACGCATGAGTTTAAAGCACAGAATATAACGATAATAAAGAGCCTCCCTTTTCTAAGGGGGGCTTACTTTTGAGGTAATCAATATGATTAGTGTATTTGATATCTATAAAATCGGTGTCGGTCCTTCGAGCTCACATACAGTCGGACCGATGAAAGCGGGTAAGCAGTTTATTGATGACCTGCGTGCAATGGGAAAATTGCGCGACATCACTAAAATCACCGTGGACGTTTATGGATCATTATCACTGACAGGGAAAGGTCACCACACTGATATCGCAATCATCATGGGCCTGGCAGGCAACTCGCCAGAGAAAGTGGATATCGATGCAATTCCGGGCTTCATGGCTCGCGTTGAAGAAACTGAACGCCTTCCTGTTGGCATGCACTGTCATACGGTCTCCTTCCCTCGCGAAGGCGGCATGAATTTCCACAAATCGAATCTGTCACTGCACGAAAACGGCATGCAGATCCACGCGTGGATTGACGATGAAGTTGCTTACTCGAAAACTTACTACTCGATCGGTGGTGGTTTCATTGTTGACGAAGAGAACTTTGGTAAAGCGATTGAATCTCCGGTTCAAGTGCCTTACCCATTCAGCTCTGCTGAAGAACTGGTTCATCAGTGTAAAGAAAGTGGCCTGTCGATGAGTACACTGGTCATGGCAAACGAAAAAGCGCTGCATTCGGATGAAGAAGTACGCACTTATTTTGCCAACATCTGGCGCACCATGCGTGAGTGTATGGAACGCGGCATGAGCACTGAAGGCATTCTGCCTGGGCCACTGCGCGTGCCTCGCCGTGCGGCAGCACTGCGTCAACAACTGCTGACGTCTGAAAAAATCACCAACGACCCAATGGCTGTGGTTGACTGGGTGAACATGTACGCTTTTGCCGTGAACGAAGAAAACGCTGCCGGTGGCCGCGTGGTGACAGCACCAACGAACGGCGCTTGTGGCATCATTCCTGCTGTTTTAGCGTACTACGACAAGTTCATCCAAACCGTGACCGAAAAAGATTACATCCGTTACTTTGCGGCTTCTGGCGCAATCGGTGGTCTGTACAAGCAAAACGCATCCATCTCTGGCGCTGAAGTGGGCTGTCAGGGTGAAGTGGGCGTTGCCTGTTCAATGGCGGCTGCGGGTCTGGCTGAACTGCTGGGTGGTAGCCCTGAGCAAGTGTGTATGGCGGCTGAAATCGCGATGGAACACAACCTTGGCCTGACGTGTGACCCGGTTGCCGGTCAAGTGCAGGTGCCATGTATCGAACGTAACGGTATTGCAGCAGTGAAAGCAATCAACTCGACCCGTATGGCACTGCGTCGCTCTTCTGCGCCGCGCGTGTCTCTGGATAAAGTGATTGAGACCATGCTGGAAACCGGTAAAGACATGAACGCGAAGTACCGCGAAACGTCTACAGGCGGCCTGGCAGTGAAAGTGATCTGCTAATCCCCCACCGGAACAAACCAAGCCCGATGCCCTGTCATCGGGCTTTTTTGTGCCTGCTTGACGAATCTTTACTTAGTTTTACTCACTAACGACTTGTTTCAAATCGCGATCCGCTTATAAATAGTCATCATTATCACCATGCAAAAATGGGTTTGTTTTTAGTCTCATGTCAAAACGTCTTATGAAGAAAAAAGTCATTGCCATCGCATTAGTTGGCCTTTTCGCAGCCGGAGCTGGCTACTATTTCTATCCAAAGGAAACGCCACCGAGTTTTGCGACCGAAACGGTCTATCGTGGCAAAATTGAAAATACTGTGCTGGCCACCGGGATGCTGCAAGCGTCCAAATTAGTTGCTGTGGGTGCGCAGGTCTCCGGTCAAATTGAGAAACTGGCCGTTTCGCTGGGCGATGAAGTCAAACAAGGCGATTTGGTGGCTCAAATTGACAGCCTGACCCAACAAAACTCACTCAAAGAAGCCAATGCGTCGCTCAATAGCATCAACGCACAAATCCGCGCCAAACAGGCGCAAATTCGCCAAGCGCAAGCCGAATACAATCGTCAAAAAGGCATGTTGGCAGACAAAGCCAGCTCCAAAGCCGACTATGAATCCGCGGAAGCATCACTTGAAGTTTACAAAGCAGAGCTTGAACAACTGAAAGCCAATTTGGAGCAAGCCAAAATTACCGTGGACAGCGCCAAAGTGGATTTGGGTTACACCACCATTCAAGCGCCGTTTAATGGCACCGTGGTTTACAGCGCCGTCGAAGAAGGCCAAACCGTGAACGCCAATCAAACCACCCCCACCATCATCGAACTGGCTCAGCTCGACAAGATGACCATCAAAGCGCAAATTTCAGAAGCCGACGTGGTCAATGTGAAGCCGGGTCTGCCCGTCTATTTCACCATTTTGGGGAAACCGAATAAGCGTTATCACGGCACATTACGCGCCATTGAACCAGGCCCAACCCTGATGGATGGGGATGATAAAGATCTATCCGTGAGTGATTCAGAAGCAATTTACTACCACGGCCTGTTTGAAGTGGATAACCCAGATCGCGTGCTGCGTATTGGCATGACGGCGCAAGTCTCTGTGATTTTAGATAAAGCCGATGACGCGCTCTTGGTCCCTGCGCAAGTCTTGATTCGTCAACCGGGGCGTGAACAGAGCTATCAAGTACCCGTGCTAGTCAATGGCAAGGAAGAGATGCGTGATGTGACCGTTGGCATTAATAACAAGGTCAACGCCGAAATCACGTCTGGCTTGAATGAAGGCGATCAAATCATTTTGGGCATGCCGGGTCAAAATGCCACCTCATCGAATCGTCGCATGGGCCCACCGGGGATGCGTTTCTGATGACACAAGCGTTACTTCAAATTAATCACGTTCACCGCCACTTTGCGGCAGGCGACGAGACGCTTACCGTACTCAAAGACGTCAACTTGACGATTGAGCGCGGTGAGATGGTCGCGATCGTCGGCGCATCCGGCTCCGGTAAATCGACCCTGATGAATATTCTGGGTTGTCTTGATCAGCCCAGCACGGGCGAGTACTGGATCAACGGCCAAGATACGTCGACGCTCGATTCTGACGAACTGGCACGCCTACGCCGCGAATACTTCGGCTTTATCTTTCAGCGCTATCACCTGCTCGGTGATTTGACGGCCCTTGGCAACGTAGAAATTCCTGCCATTTACGCTGGTTACGACAAAACATCGCGCCAAGAACGCGCCACGTCCCTACTCGGCCGTTTGGGATTGTCTGATCGCTTGGATCACAAACCGAACCAACTCAGTGGCGGCCAACAGCAACGGGTGTCCGTTGCACGGGCATTGGTCAACGGTGGCGATGTCATTTTGGCTGATGAGCCCACCGGCGCGCTCGACAGCAAAAGCGGCTCAGAAATGATGCAGCTCCTGCAAGAGCTGCATCAAATGGGTCACACCATCATCATCGTGACGCACGATATGAAGGTGGCCGAGTACGCCGACCGCATCATCGAAATTAAGGATGGTGAGATCCTCAGCGACACTGTCAACAAACCAGCTCAAGCTGCGACAAACTTCGACGCCGTCAAAGACCCCAAAGCCAACACGGCATTTTCTCGCAGCCGCAAACTGCTGGATGATTTTTGGGAAGCGCTCAAAATGGCGCTGCTCGCCATGTCAAACCACAGATTGCGTACCTTCTTAACCATGTTGGGCATCATCATCGGTATCGCCTCCGTGGTGTCGGTGGTGGCGCTCGGGAACGGCTCACAGAAATCCATTCTCGACAGTATCTCCTCCATGGGGACCAACACCATCGACATCATGCCCGGAACCGGATTTGGTGACCGGCGCTCCGGGCGAGTCCGCACCTTAACGGCGGCGGATGCAAATGCGCTATCCAATCTGTCATTTGTCGACAGCGTGACGCCGACGCTGAGTACGTCCGTGACGATCAAATACGGTAACCAAGCCGTCACCGCCACGGTGCAAGGGGTTGGCCCAGACTTTTTCCGCGTGCGCGGCTATGAGCTAAGCGATGGTCAATACTGGGATCAATCGAGCGTGCAAGCCATGGCGCAAGAAGCCGTGATTGACAACAACACCCTGAAATCCTTGTTCCCGAATCAAGACCCGATTGGCGAAGTGATTTTCGCAGGCAATTTGCCGGTCCGTATCATTGGTGTCACGAAAGCCAAAGAAAGTGCGTTCGGTAATAGCGACTCGCTCAACATCTGGGTACCCTACACCACCGTCAGTGCGCGCATGATGGGTCAGAACTATCTGGATCGTATTTCGGTTCGCGTGAATGACCATACGCCGAGCGATGCCGCTGAACAGGCGATCATCTCCTTGCTGAAAATGCGCCACGGCACGCAGGATTTCTTTACCATCAACACCGATACCATTCAGCAAAACATTCAGAAAACCACTGCGACCATGACGCTGCTTATCTCCGCCATTGCGGTCATCTCCCTGATTGTTGGCGGTATTGGGGTGATGAACATCATGCTGGTGTCGGTCACAGAACGGACGCGTGAAATTGGGGTGCGTATGGCGGTGGGTGCGAGACAAAGCGACATTTTGCGCCAGTTCCTGATTGAAGCAGTTTTGGTTTGTTTGTGTGGCGGGACGATCGGTATCGGGGTCGCCTATTTAGTTGGTGCGCTGTTTGCCACCTTTGGTAGTAGTTTTTCTATGATTTATTCAACCACATCCATTGTGTCTGCGTTCTTGTGTTCCACCCTGATCGGCGTTTTGTTTGGTTATTTGCCTGCGAAAAATGCAGCGCAACTGAACCCAATTGACGCCTTGGCACGGGAGTAACCCTTCATGAAACGCTATCAATATTCGACCATCGCTTTGTGCGTCTTGTTGGCAACAGGCTGCGTGGCGCGCTCCGAACTCCCCGAGCAACAGCTGGATGTGCCAGCGCAATGGCAAAACGGCCAGTCACAGCCTCAAGAACAAGCCATAAGCCGTTGGTGGACCAGCTTTGGCGATCCACAACTCGATGGCTGGATCGACCAAGTGCTCGCATCCAACAGTGATTTAGCGCTGGCCACCCTCACACTGCGCCAAGCCCGCTTAGAAGCCGGTTTAGCCACCAGCGATACTTATCCGGATGTCTCTGGCACCGTGTCAGCAGATCGCTCCAAGCCACTCGATGGTGGCGACAGTTCGAAGAGTTATCAAGCCAGTCTGAGTGTCAGTTATGAGTTGGATCTATGGGGCAAATTGTCAGCCGCCAAAGACGAGGCGATGTGGACAGCGCTAGCAACACAACAAGAGCGTGAAGCCACAGCGCAAAGTTTGGTCGCAACCACTGCGCAGCTGTATTGGCAGATTGGTTATCTCAATCAACGGGTCGAACTGAGCAACAATGACATCAACGATGCCCAAGAGACGCTCGCACTGACCGAAAGTCAGTATCGTCACGGGTCGGTCACGCGCCTGAACGTGCTTGAAGCGCAGCGCACACTGGCCGGGCTTGAAGCAACACATCGCGACTACCTGCAACAACGCACGGAAGCAGTCAACGCGTTTGCGATTTTGTTTGATCAGCCGCCGCAAGACTTGGCATCACGCATTCCTGCCCTACCCGATTACGCCGTTCCTGCGGTGGAAGCGGGTGTACCTGCCGATGTCTTGAGCCGTCGTCCCGATGTCAAACAAGCCTTGTTCGAACTGAAATCAACACTCGCCGCCAAAGACTACAGCGATACCAACTACTTCCCATCGCTCACGCTGACGGGCGCGTTGGGCGGCTCGTCGACCGAACTGCGTAAGTTGCTGAGCGATCCCATTGGCTCACTGGGCGCAGACCTGACCATGCCGTTTCTGAATTGGAATGAAATGCAGCTCAATCGCGACATTGCGCAAGTGAAATATGAATCAGCCATCATCACTTATCGCAAAACACTGTATGCCGCTTTCCAAGATGTCGACAATGCGCTGTCCGCCAAAGAAAACTACGCGTTTCAGGCCGAGAAACTGCAAAAACAGTACGACGCCGCAGCAGAGGCCGCCCGCATTTATCAAAGTCAGTATGAATACGGCGCGATTGAGATCACCACCTTGCTCGATGCACAGGAAAATGAACGCAGCGCCAAAGCCTCGTTATTGGAAAACCGTTACAACCAATTGGTGAATATGGCAACGGTCTATCAGAGCTTAGGGGGTGAGGATATTATTCAGGAATAATTCATTCTTTCGTTGAGTTATTGATTGATAAAAACTCACCTAACGTATGAGTACCAACGCTTTTGTCCGATCACGATGATCATTTCAAAAGCTTGGTACTCAGTACATGATTAAGAGAGATGCGTCACAGTGTTCCCAATTATTATTATTATCTCTGTATTTTACGTCTCTTCTCTGTAGCCACTTGTTTTATGGCGTGATTACTCCCACCTATCGTTTTCCCCTTCCCCCTTATTGACATATAACCTGAATATATCCTGTTCATTTTATTTACACTCAACGACCATCGTCATTGATTCGTCAACGATTCGTCATTTGACAAATACAGTTCATAAATTATTTTTCGATGTGATATTCACCCAATAAATATCAAAAATAACGATTCACATCAGAACTAAGGAATTGTCTATGCGAATGAAAACGTCAGTAATCGCATTGGGGCTGTTCAGTAGCCTCACACTGTACGGTTGTGGAAGTGATGATTCAGAGGAATCCACCACCAGTTACAGTGTCAAAGCGATCGATGGTTACTTAAACGGCGCTCTGGTCTGGCTTGACCTAAATGAAAACTTCCAACTGGATGAAGGTGAGCCAAGTGCGACCTCCCAAGCAGGCGGGGTCGCAACACTCGATGTTGACGGCATTGAAGATCCCTCGATTTATCCGGTCGTCGTGCAGGCGATCGCCAACGAAACCATTGATGAAGACACGGGCAACGCCATTGTCACAGGCTTTACCATGTCGGCCCCCGCCGGTGTCGCTCAAGTCACCCCCTTGTCGACCTTGGTGCATCTTGAAGTGAAATCCGGCGGCTCGGCCGACATTGCCGCCGCAACCACCAAAATCGCCAATCAACTTGGCATTAACGAAGCCGACGTCCTGTCTGATTATGGAACCGACAGCGGCAGTAAAACGGCGGCTTTCGCTGCGCGTAACTTGGTGTCATCGCAATCCATTCCAGAATCACCCAGCGAACTCAATGATGCCGCCAATGACACCGATGGTACCAATGAAGTCCTCGACAACGCGGCAGAAAAATCAGCCACGATTAAGACCACCGTCGAGTCAAGCAGTGAAGAAGAGTTGGAGAACATTTACCTCAACAGTGCCGGTAATCTCGACGAAGACTCCGACGGTGATGGATTTCCAAACGCCGACGACGATTTCGATGACGATCCACTGGAATGGCGCGACACCGATCAGGATGGTACGGGCGACAATGCCGATACCGATGATGACGACGATGGCGTACTCGATGCAGACGATGCTTTCCCACGCAACGGGGACGAAACCACAGACACTGATGGTGATGGTATTGGTGACAACGCCGACCCCGATATTGATGGCGATGGCTACCTCAACGAAGACGATGATTTCCAAACGAACCCACTTGAATGGTTAGATACCGACGACGATGGCACCGGAAACAACGCTGACACCGACGATGATGGCGATGGCGTGCTCGATACGGAAGACGACTTCCCACTAGATAGCAGCGAAACCACCGATACCGATGGTGATGGCATTGGTAACGAAGCAGATACCGATGACGACGGTGATGGCGTGCCTGACGTGATCGACGGCGACGCCTTGGATCCTGACGTTGGCGCCAGTGATATTGGCCAGATCATTGCCTACATGGCTGAGCAAACAACGCTCTACGCCGTGTATGCAGACGAAGACGACAACGACGTGATGCGCGTTTATAGTGAGCAACTCGATGTCAGCGGCACCATGGCGACCATGACCACACAGACGGTTGTGAAAGCCAACAAAACCGAAGTCGACGTCGATATTGGCAACTCTGATTGGTTGCTGACATCGTCAGGCTGGGTGACGCAAAGTGGTGAATACACCATCGACTTTTCCAACAATCTGTTAGTCGCTTATCCCACCGATTATCCTGACATGAGTTATTCGCTCAGCGGCAGTATTACGTCACTGGTCGATGAGGTGATTGCAGAGAGTGACTTTGATTGGGATGAGTATACCGATGAGAGCGCCACCTTCCCGGCCGATTCTTATCTGATCAAACTGGGGTTAACGCCAACACAAGATACTTACTACTTGTGGGATTGGACCCCGTATTTGCATGACAACCTCAATAGTGATAGTCGCAATGACATCACAGCACTGAGCGAGTTGATATTTGACACGCTGGGGGCCAGCTCGGTATCCACCGGAGAGTTCCAAGGCATGAGTATCGGCGAGGACATTGCGGTGAAATTCGTCGATGATAGCAGCAGCAAAACCGCGCAATACTACACCATCGATTGGGATTCAGGCTTTGCCACACTCGTTGCGACCGGCACCTGGTCTTTGGAAACGGTCAACACCGAATCCTTGTTGCTGTTTAGCGTTCCGAGCGCTGCGCTCACCGCGTTTGGCGATGATTTCGATGAACCAACGGCGGACATGTTGGTCAGCGTGTATGATGGCGCCGTTTACATCGGGAATCACGAAACAGCGGATGTTTTGCTTGAGAAAGAAGACATCGTGCTGATCAGCGCAGCAGCGAAAGAAGCATTGGTTAACGCCGCCGACATTCCACTCACACAATGCAACGAAGGCGATTCGGACGGTACCACCACTGTGGGAATGACCGAATTTGAAGCCGCGATCGAAAGCTGTTACGGGGCGAGCCCAATCACCACTGAGATGGTCAGCGGCCAGAACTTCCATCGCATCCGTGGTGACGGGAGTACGCGTGATTACACCTTCAATGCCGATGGTTCGCTGACGGTTTACAAAGATAGTGTTGAGTCGTACACCGCCTTGTGGACCATCGAAAACAACTACGTCAAGATCACGTATGAAGGCAATACCGAGGAGAGCTGGTATTGGGCGCTGGTCGATTACAACGACACCAACTGGTCACTGAAATTCCTTGAGACTTATCTCGAAGACACCACACCCATCACTGAAATTTGGGCGGACACGGTGAGCTTGGTGGATGTGGGAAGCTGCGTGATTGAAGAGGGTTTGGAGAAAACCTACAGCGACTTTGTTGCGACCTTGAGTGCCTATGAACAGTGTCACGAAGGGCTGCCAAGTATTTCGACAGCCGACCTTGATGGTGCTGAGTTGTATCGCGTGAAGTCCAATGGCGAAACACGACTCTATACCTTCGCTTCAGATGGTGCCGCCACGTACTACAAAGATGGCGTCGCACGTTCGCGAACCTGGTCGATCAATGACGAGGGATTCATCGAAATTCGGTATTCCGACACTGGTATCGATCAATACCTGGCACTGCTGGATGAACCAGAAAACGATGAACTCCAATTTGCCGTGTTTGCTCCGGACGACAGCGAAATCTGGCTCACACAATACACAAGTATTGATGGCTATCCCGACATTGAAGAGTGCACAACGGGTAACTCTGACTACGATGAGAATGATGATCCAATCACCACCTCAACCTATGCAGAATACACCCAGTACGTGGACGATTGCTTGGCAACAACAGGCTCTGACGCCGCATTCAGCAGCGACTTCATGGAAGAGTTGCCACGCAGTATGAACACCACTTATGACGGCGAAGTTGAGTCCTATACCTTCAACGCGGATGGCGCAACAGGCACCTACAGTGAAGGCACTGAATCCTTCAACTTTAGCTGGAGCGTTGACGATGAGTTGGGCGAGTTAATTGTCACGTTGAACGTCAATGGGCAAACTTACATTGATAATATCCGTATCGTCGATTCCGATGGCGTTCAGTTCTCAATGAAAGTGCTCTCGCGCTCAACTGAGTTGGATGGCACCGATGAAACCAGTGGCGGCGATCTGTGGACGGGAATTTATACATTTGAATAATTCCCCCCACACGCCAACATAAACGATAAAACGCAAAAGCCGCCCGATTGGGCGGCTTTCTTCATTGACTTATTGTTGGATGAAACGCAACAGGTCTTGATTGATTTGGTGTTTATGGGTGGTACAAATACCGTGTGAGCCACCTTGGTAAACTTTCAACTCTGCATGAGGCAGCTGCGCAGCTGCCGCTTGACCACAGGTTTCAAACGGGACGATTTGGTCGTCGTCGCCATGAATCACCAATGTAGGAATAGTCATCGCTTTCAAATCTTCACGCAAATCCGTTTCAGAAAATGCTTTCACACAGTCATACAAGGCTTTGATTGACCCTTGCATGCCCTGACGCCAGAAGCTGTCTCTCACACCTTGCGACGGTTTAGCTCCCGGACGGTTGTAACCGAAAAACGCTTCGGACAGATCGCTGAAGAACTGTGAGCGGTCTTCTTCGACACCGCGGCGAATGCCATCAAACACTTCAAGTGGCACACCATTTGGATTGAATTCGGTTTTCAGCATGATGGGGGTAATCGCACCAATTAAGACCGCTTTGGCCACACGTGCAGTGCCATGACGTCCAATGTAGCGCGCCACTTCGCCGCCGCCAGTGGAGTGACCCACATGGATGGCATTTTTAATATCCAGATGCGCCATCAATTCAGCGAGGTCATCTGCATATTGGTCGAGATTGTGACCTTCCCAAGGTTGTGACGAGCGGCCGTGGCCACGACGGTCATGCGCAATCACGCGGTAACCCTGTTGTGCAAGAAACAGCATTTGATCTTCAAATGCATCCGAGCTCAACGGCCAGCCATGACTAAACACAATCGGTTGACCTTCACCCCAATCTTTGTAGTAAAGCGATGTGCCATCTTTTAAAACCAAGTAGCCTGAGTTGTTCATCATAAATCTCCACTTAAATCGTAATACATCTGTTTTTGTTGTCGTTGTTGTTTTGACAGGGCTTATGCTGCGCCGAAAGCCCCTACGTGTATAACGGAATTAATCGATGGGATTGATGAAAAAAATTCTCAGACCTTGTGCCATGGATGTGATTATACTCTTTCCCCGTATGCCTGCTTTTAAGGGCATCACCTCATTCGTGAAGCCCGCTTTTGCCGTCACTGAATGCCACGTGATAGTCACTTGATGCCAGTGGATAAGAAAAGCAGACACAAAAAAAGCCAGTCGTTAAAAGACTGGCTTCGTCGCAATTTGCTCAGGGCTTAGGCGTCGCCGCTGTAGATACAACCTGCGGTGCAGGTTTCTTTAATTTCGACTTTGCTCAGCAACGGCAAGCTTGGCTTGAGCTGTTGCCAAATCCATTTCGCCAGCACTTCGCTGGTTGGGTTTTCCAAACCGTCAATGTCATTCAGGTAGTAATGGTCGAGACGATCGTAAATCGGCTTAAACGCAGCCTTGATTTCAGCAAAGTCGACCAACCAACCCGTATGAGGATCCACGTCACCTGCAACATACAGGCGAACCAAAAAAGAGTGTCCGTGCAAGCGACCACATTTATGGCCTTCCGGCACGTGTGGTAAATGGTGAGCTGCTTCAAACATGAACTCTTTGTAAATCTCGGTTTTCATCTTGGTTCTCGGGCTTTCAAAAGAGACGCAATACTACGGAATCTCGCTCTGTGAGACAAGTCACTCCATCAGTAATTCCACACTTTCGAGTACGCATCGCGCTCTTATTAGCGTCGTAAATATGGCACCGATGTCAAATTTTTGAGCGCAATGTTGCTGCGTCACATTTCTAAAAACCATATTTTGTTTGTGGTCACAGTAACTTAAGTTTCATTTTTGCACTACTTTACTTTAACGCTATATTCACATCGTCAACCCTACATTAAAAACTATAAGCGAATCATGAGCTCAACCATTACAACTAAGCTTTTGTTGACCCTAATTTCCGTTTTCGCCATGGTGTTGGCTGGCTCAACCGCCTACCAATATTGGCAACAGCGCGATCTGATCAACTCCGTCCTCAGTGAACAGTTGCACGATAAAGCGAGCAACTATTTTGACAGCCTCAATATGATGATGCTCACCGGCACCATGGCGCAAAAAGAAACATTGCGCCAAAAGGCACTAGCGCAAGATGGCATTGAACAAGTGCGTGTGTTGCGTGCTGACGCTGTCAGCAAGTTGTATGGCCCCGGACAGGAAAACCAAAAACCAGTCGACGAGATTGATCGCCGTGCGCTAGGCGGCGAATTCATCCTTGAGCCCTATGAGGCTAACTGGGGCAAAGGCATTGTGGTTGCCCTGCCGATGAAATCGAGCGAAAGCTATCGCGGTACCAACTGTGTCGCCTGCCACATGGCGCCAGAAGGTGAAGTCCTCGGTGTGATTCGTCTGGAATACAATCTCAACCACCTCAACAAACTCATCAGCCACCGCACACTCATTGGTGTCGGCATCATGGCCGTCATCGCATTGGTGGGCTTTTTGGTCACCATGATGCTGATTCGCCGCATCATCGTCCGCCCGCTACAGCGTACATCCAGCTTCATGAGCCGCGTCAGCGAGAGCAAAAACTTGTCACAACGCCTTGAGCACAGCAAGAAGGATGAATTGGGACAACTCGCCACCGCCATCAACTCGCTCATGGATACGGTGTCTCACAGCTTAGAACAAGTCCAGAAAACGTCTCATTCGCTCGCCAGTTCGGCAAACCGACTCACGGATGTGGCGCAGGTCACTGACCAAGCGGCCAATAACCAGCAACGTGAAACCGCCGAAGTCCAGATCAACATCGAAGAGATGCAAGCCAAACAGAGTGATGTCGAACAAGCCACCGTCGATGCATCTTCGCTCATCAATCACACCACATCGGTCGCACAACAAAGCGCACAGCAAGCGCATGTGGCCAGTCAAGACATCAAGCATTTGGTTGGCGACATTGAGTCGGTGAAAGATAAAATTTCCCAGCTCAATGATCAAACGGGTGAAGTGTCGTCCATTTTGGAAGTGATCAAAGGCATTGCTGAACAGACCAATCTGCTGGCACTGAATGCCGCCATTGAAGAAGCCCGCGCGGGCGAACAAGGACGCGGATTCGCCGTCGTGGCAGATGAGGTACGCAACCTCGCCTCGCGTACGGCCGAAGCCACTGGCAACATCGAAAAAATCATCGCTCAATTCCAGCAAGACAGTGAACAATCGCTTTCGTCGGTCGACACGGTGTGCGCGCAAGCCCATCAACGTTCAGGCGAGGTGGAAGAGTTGTCTGCGGCCATGACCAACGCGGTGTCGGAAATGCAACAAGTGCTGGCCCACGCGCACAGTATTCAAGAGCAAACGCGCCTCACCACGCGAGTCAGCCAAGATGTGCAGGGCAAGATCGAAGTCATCACCCGTCACGCCGATGACACCTCACAATCGGCCACACAAACACGTGAAATCAGCTTGGATCTCGAACAGTTGTCGCAACGCCTGGAATCTTTGCTCAATCAATTTACGCTTTCGCATAAGAAATGAGCGTTCAGAGCACATTAATGGTTGATGCCAGCGAATTGACAGGTAATATGTCCCGTTGAATCTGTAGAATTCAATCCAACCCAATGTTTCGCTTATTTTTTAAACATTAAGCACATTTTAGAACCGTGGGTGGAGTTTTTACCTCAATGGAGACTATATCAAACATGACTTACGCGCCTGTAAAAGACGTACTTAGCGGTAAGCTGGCAGTAGACAGTGAAGTCACTGTTCGCGGCTGGATCCGTTCGCGTCGCGATTCCAAAGCTGGAATCTCTTTCCTTGCCATTTATGACGGCTCTTGTTTCGACCCGATTCAGGCCGTGGTCCCAAATAATCTGAATAATTACGACAACGAAGTACTAAAGCTAACGACTGGCTGCTCTGTTGAAGTAACAGGTAAGATTGTTGAGTCTCCAGCGAGCGGTCAAGCATTCGAATTGGCAGCCACCGACGTAAAAGTGGTTGGCTGGGTCGAAGATGCAGACACTTACCCAATGGCGAAAACCCGTCACTCAATCGAATACCTTCGTGAAGTGGCGCACCTGCGTCCACGTACCAACGTGATCGGCGCTGTGGCCCGTGTGCGTAACTGCCTGTCACAAGCGATTCACCGTTTCTACCACGAGCAAGGCTACTTCTGGGTCTCTGCGCCACTGATCACCGCTTCTGACGCTGAAGGTGCAGGCGAAATGTTCCGCGTATCAACGCTAGACATGGAAAACCTCCCTCGCACAGACGCAGGCAAAGTGGACTACAACGAAGACTTCTTTGGTAAAGAAACGTTCTTGACTGTATCGGGTCAGCTCAACGCTGAAACTTACGCGTGCGCACTGAGCAAAGTCTACACCTTCGGTCCGACGTTCCGTGCTGAAAACTCAAACACCAGCCGCCACCTTGCGGAATTCTGGATGGTTGAGCCTGAAGTGGCGTTTGCTGAACTAGACGACGTGGCGAAACTGGCAGAAGACATGCTGAAGTACGTCTTCAAAGCTGTTCTGGAAGAGCGTCGTGATGACCTTGAGTTCTTCGCTCAACGCATCGATAAAGAAGCGATCACTCGTCTGGAGCAATTCGTTGCTTCTGATTTTGCACAAGTGGACTACACCGACGCGATCCAAATCCTGCTTGATTCTGGTCGTGAGTTCGAATTCCCAGTTGAATGGGGCATCGATATGTCTTCTGAGCACGAGCGTTTCCTTGCTGAAGAGCACTTCAAAGCGCCGGTTATCGTGAAGAACTACCCGAAAGACATCAAAGCGTTTTACATGCGTCTGAACGACGACGGCAAAACCGTTGCAGCAATGGACGTACTTGCCCCTGGCATCGGTGAAATCATCGGTGGCTCTCAACGTGAAGAGCGTCTAGACGTTCTGGATGCACGTATGATTGAAATGGGCATCGATCCTGAGCACATGAGCTGGTACCGCGACCTGCGTCGTTACGGCACCGTACCGCACGCAGGCTTTGGTCTCGGCTTTGAGCGTTTGGTGTCTTACGTGACTGGTATGGGCAACGTCCGTGACGTGATTCCATTCCCACGTACACCACGTAGCGCAAACTTCTAATTTGGTTCTAACCAAGATCGAAGTTAGTTTGAATAAAGAAAAGCCTCCGCATGCGGAGGCTTTTTTGTATCTGCGTTTGGCTATGAGTCGATGTCCATTTTGGCCGCGTAGCGCACGCTCAGTACGCAAATCGCCAACATCACAAATGGGATCGCCGCGGCGGTGTATTCGGTCCAAAACAATCCCGCAAACGACTTGGCTAAAATCAGGTGTGCGAAAATCAGGATCAGCGCACTGAGAATTGCCACGCCAATCAACTTCACTTCGGGTCGAATCGATCTGTTTTTCATCTTTGCTCCTAAGCTAGCAACTACCCTAACCCATTGAAGCACAGCCGCTTCTCAACTGCCTAGAACAGATCCCAACGATAAAAGCGATACAGTTGATGTCATCTCAATACCTGCTCCACATCGCGCCCCAAACCGAACGAATCGCCCGCACATTCAACACCTGAATGACCATCCATCATGGTCACTCCGGAATGAGCCGCCACGTTGCGATGAAAGCCTCCCGCCTTAATGTGATTTAAGTCACACATATCATATGTCGGTTTGCTACATTATGACTCCGATTGCAAAGCGCATCGCCTTGATGCGCTCAAACGACTGAGTACGTGCCACTGAAGAGAGGCGAGCATGAAAACGATCGATGAGAACAAATTGGATTATCGCGGCGAAACAAACGGGATTCATCAATGGAATGCCCCAAGCGGCCAACCTTACTATTGGCATCCCGACTGGCTGCACATTGCTGAAGACACCACCGGACAAAAAGCGCCAACCCCACTCGACATCAAACCCGGGCAAACCGCGACCAAACAGCACGCGATTGCCGCGATTCTCAAACACATCAATCAATGGGCAGCGGATCAGTTCACCAAACATGGCGACATTGAAACGCAAGCACACGAATCTGAATTCAACCTCAAGCGATAGTGCACAATTTAATCAGGGCGGCACTTATATCCACTAAAGTGCGCCCGTTTCTGGCCCATGAATGTGTAAAAATCACGCACAGTGGCCGCCCAATGCCGACGATAACGATTGCATAACAATTTCTTTACGCATCTTTCGACACAACACCTGTATTTCTGAGCATTTCCGTCATTTGCACGCTGCGCACTTTTTCATCATCACATCAATAAAATTTAAAAATCCCTGCTTTTTATCGCAGATTTTTCATCGAAAACGATCGCTTTTTCTGACCTTCAACGCCAAATGAAAATTTTTTGAATTTTTCTGTTACGCGCAGTTGTCACAGGTATTTCAGAAAGGTATAAATACGATAAATTTCGATGAAATTTCCCCCCCTCCTTAACTAACATGGATGAGCATTATGTTTGAAAAAGTTGTCGCGGCCCCGGCTGACCCCATTCTTGGCCTCACTGAAGAGTTTAAAAAAGATCCTCGTGTAGAAAAAATCAACCTAGGCGTTGGTATTTACAAGAATGAAGCCGGTGAAACACCAGTTCTTGCGACAGTGAAAAAAGCAGAAGCAGCACTGCTTGAGTCAGAAAAGACCAAATCTTACCTCACAATTGAAGGGACTGCAGAATACGGCCTAGCGGTTCAAAAACTGCTCTTTGGTGCCGACTCTGACATCGTGACCCAAAAGCTGGCAAAAACAGCTCAAGCGCCTGGTGGTACCGGTGCACTGCGTGTTGCGGGCGAGTTCATCAAACGCCAAATCGGCGATGTTAAGGTGTGGATCAGTAACCCGACATGGGCAAACCACCACGGTGTGTTCAACGCAGCGGGTCTAGAAACCGTACAATACGCTTACTACAATGCAGCAGCGAAAGACAAAGACTTCGCAGCCATGGTTGCAGATCTAGAAAACGCCTCAGCAGGCGATGTGGTTCTCCTGCACGGATGCTGCCATAACCCAACCGGTATCGATCCAACCGCAGAAGAGTGGGAAGTTCTGGCGAAGTTGGTGGCAGACAAAGGCTTGCTGCCGATGTTTGACTTTGCGTACCAAGGCTTCGCAAAAGGTGTGGAAGAAGACGCGGCTGGCCTGCGTACATTTGCGAAATACAACAAAGAAATTCTCGTTGCGAGCTCATTCTCGAAAAACTTCGGTCTGTACAACGAGCGCGTTGGTGCATTCACCATCGTTGCAGAATCTGAAGGCGTGGCGACGACTGCATTCTCTCAAGTGAAAGCAATCATCCGTTCAATCTACTCGAACCCACCTGCACACGGTGCTGCGGTGGTCACTCACATTCTGAACAACGCCGCACTGCGCGCAGAATGGGAAGCAGAAGTCACTGAAATGCGTGAACGCATTCAAGAGATGCGTGAACTGTTCGTGACCACGCTAAAAGACATCGGTGTCACCGCAGACTTTAGCTTCATCGAACGTCAAAACGGCATGTTCTCTTTCTCTGGCCTGAGCAAAGAGCAAGTGGCTCGCCTGAAAGATGAATTTGCGATTTACATCGTCGGCTCTGGCCGTATCAGCGTTGCAGGCATGACGAAGTCAAATATGGCACCGCTGTGTGAAGGCATCAAAGCCGTCTTATAAGCACCGCGATGGTCATCTGTAAAAGCCGGCAAATGCCGGCTTTTTGTTTTTGCATCATCGGTTCTGCGGCGTGTTGCAGCGTGACTTAGTAATTGAAACGCAGCGTCAGCGCCATTTCATTGATGTAATGCCCTTCCCCATCACGATAGGCAATAAACCCGCCCAAGGCCACACGGCGAAACAGGGCGTAATCCGCGCGCAACGTCGCGATGTTTTCATCCTGCCACTGATTGCGAATGGCTTCCCCCGTCAAGCTCATCTCAAACTTGGGCGTGACGGCATAACGTAAACCGATATCCGCGCTGTATACAAAATCAGTTTCGTTGTCACCCTGTTCGACTCGAATGCGTACCCCGCCAACTTTCACATGCGTCACCAAGTCCAGTTGCTTCGCCAATGACCAGCGATAACCGCCCCCAAAACGCAATTGATAGCGTTCAATGGTATCGTCATCCGGGTGATAAAACCGAGCGCTGTAATCACCAACCAACAACCCATTGGTCTCTTGCCATTTATAGCTGGCGCCAAGCCCCACACTCGTCACGTTGTCGCTTTCACCCTTCGCATACAACCCCGTGACACTCCCAGAACTGAGGTGTGCATCCAGATAATCGTATTGCAATGGCAATTGTTCATTAAGGCGATGGGCAGACACGGTTGATGCAACAGCGAATAGCATCATGATTCCCCAACGTTTTCTCATCACAGGCTCCTTGTGTCGAACGTCTTCGATCAATCTTAGTCCAAACCGTGCTATGCGACTGCGATATCTTGAGCAATTCTGCGGGAAGACAAAATTTCGTGTAGAATTAATGGTTTCCAACACCGCCAAGCTGTGTCTGTTTGAGAAACATGCACGACGTAACGACAGGAGCCCAAGATGGAAGCCGAACTTTTAGAAATAAAAAACTTCCTCACCCAATACCCGCCTTTTAGCGACCTCCCCGAGGAGACGCTGGAAGCGATCGCCCATAGCGTCGAAATCGCCTATTACCGTCAAGACACCCCCATCATTCGCTTTGGTGATCACATCGAAGACTTGTTCATGGTGCGCAGCGGTGTGGTGGAAGTCTACCGACGCAAAGGTGAGCTATATAACCGCCTGACCGAAGGTGGGTTGTTTGGACAAATGGGACTGCTGACCAACAACAAAGTCCGCTTTCCAGTGACGGCCATTGAAGATACCTTGGTGTACTGCATTCCCGAAGCGATGTTCCAATCGCTGTATGAAGAGCACGATGCCTTTGCCGATTATGTTGAAGTGCAAGACAACGCCCGCCTGCGTCAAACCGTGTCCAATACTGCTGAGCAAAACGACCTCACCACGGTAAAGGTCAAACGCTTGATTACCGGCGATGCGCCCTATGTGCATAACACGGCAACGATCCAAGAAGTAGCGGTAAAAATGGCGGAAGAAAACGTCTCGTCCGTCTTGGTCATCGACCCGGAAATTTTGCAAGACGAAGAAGATGACAGTCGCCCGCTGATGGGCATTTTGACTGATCGTGACCTATGCCGCCGCGTCATTGCAACCGGCATCGACCACAACGAGCCGGTGACCACCGTGATGACCACGGAAGTGATCTCGCTCGATCACAATGCCTATGTGTACGAAGCCATGCTCACCATGCTGCGTTATAACGTTCACCACCTGCCGGTACTAAAAGAACAGACCCCAATTGGGATCATCGATTTAACCGACATCGTACGTTACGAATCGCAAAACTCTCTGCTACTGGTGAGCAGCATTTTCCAACAAAACACCATCGCCGACTTGGCGCAAATTTCAAAGCAGGTGAAAGACAGCTTCGTGCGCATGGTCAACGAAGACGCGAACTCCCACATGGTTGGCACCGCAATGTCGGTGATTGGTCGAAGCTTCAAGCAACGCATTATTGAACTCGCCGAGGAGCATTTAGGCACTGCGCCGATTCCTTACTGCTTCCTTGCGCTAGGCTCAATGGGGCGCGATGAGCAATTGATCGTGACCGACCAAGACAACGCCATTATTCTCGATGACAGCTACGATGAAAGCGAACACGGCGACTATTTCGCAGCGTTAGCTAAGTTCGTTTGCGATGGCCTTGATCAATGCGGGTATAGCTACTGCACCGGCGACATCATGGCCACCAACCCAATGTGGCGAATGACCCGCCAAGAGTGGGAAGCATGCTTTGCAGATTGGATTGATGACCCTAATCCAAAAGCGCTGCTTAACGCCTCCATCTTCTTTGATTTAGATGGCGTCTATGGCCGTTTGAAATGGGCAGAGCAACTCAACGGATTCATCGTCCGCCGCGCCCGTCGCAACAATCGATTCTTGGCGTGTCTGGCTCGAAACGCGCTCAACCGCACGCCGCCGCTGGGCTTTTTCAAAGACTTCGTGATGGAAAAAGATGGCCGCCACAACAACTCCATCAACCTCAAACGCCGTGGGACCGCGCCGCTCGCCGACTTGATTCGTGTACATTCACTCGCCGTCGGTTCGCGCGCGAAGAACTCGTTTGAACGACTAGATGACATTATTGACGCAGGAATACTGCCCAAAGGCCGTGGACAAGATCTGCGGGATGCCTTGGAGTTCATCTCCATGGTACGTATTCGTCACCAAGCCATCGATGTGGAAAACGGCATTGACCCAGACAACAACATCGAGCCAGAAAACTTGTCGGAATTTGAACGTCGAAATTTGAAAGATGCGTTTCAGATCCTCAGTAACGCGCAAAACTTCCTGAAGTACCGCTATCAGGCAAGCAACAGTTTCAAATAGGCAGCGATCATGAAAAGACTTTTTCAAGCGCCCAGCATCGACTGGCCGTACAAATACCGGGCCAAGCAGAACGTGGTCAGTCACCCGTGTCTGCAACGGTTTTATGCAGCCACCCTCCCCGATGGCAACACACCACTGAGCGAGGTGGAATTCGTGGCGATGGATTTTGAAACAACCGGCCTGAGTGTCGACAAAGACGAAATCATCACGATTGGCTTGGTCCCTTTCACTTTGGAGCGCATTTACCTCAATCGCGCCAAACACTGGACCGTGCGCCCACGTCAAAAGCTGGATGAACATTCCATCGTCATTCATGGGATTACACACAATGACATTATGGATGCCCCCGATCTGAGCGACATTTTTGAAGAGGTGTTGGAACACTTGGCGGGGCGTGTATTGGTGGTCCATTACCACCGCATCGAACGTGAGTTTCTTGACCGAGCGCTCAAGCGCCGTATCGGCGAAGGGATTGAATTTCCGGTGATTGATACGATGGAAATCGAGACGTTAATTCAAAAGCGCCTGACGGCGGGGCTGTGGAACCGACTGCGCGGCAAGAAACCGGAATCGGTACGGCTGGGACAATCACGCATGCGCTACGGGCTGCCCGCTTATACGCCGCACCACGCGTTGACCGATGCCATTGCCACCGCAGAACTGTTGCAAGCTCAAATCGCGCATCACTATTCCCCTGACCAGCTCATTCGCAACTTTTGGCTCTAAATGCGACAACGCATCCGTTCGCTCCTTCCCCCCCCCAATGCGATAGACAAAGTGCAAATACACAAAAAGGAGCCAAAGGGCTCCTTTTTCTTCATTCGCGTTTCAACCTTACAGCTTGAAGCGACGAATTTCTTGTTCAAGTTCAAACGAGAGCTGAGACAATTCAGCCGCTTGAGAAGCCGCTTCGTGCGCTTCTTGAGCCAGATCGTTTGACACATCACGGATGCCTTCAGTGTTACGCGTGATCTCAGAAGTGACCGATGCTTGTTCTTCAGCCGCCGATGCAATCTGAGTCGCCATATCACTGATGTTTTCAACGGCATTGTGAATCTGCGTCAGGCTTGCCGCTGCAGAGTTTGAATCATCCACACTGGTATCCGCTAGCATGCGGCTATCATTCATGATCCCGACAGCTTTAGACGTTGTGCCTTGCAGCGTCTCAATCATGGTTTGAATTTCTTTGGTTGAGGCATGCGTTCGTTGGCTCAGCACGCGAACTTCATCTGCAACCACCGCAAAGCCACGGCCTTGATCGCCCGCACGCGCCGCTTCGATCGCCGCGTTCAGTGCCAACAAGTTGGTCTGCTCTGCGATATCCTGAATGGTCGACAAGATGGTGCTGATTTGATTGCCGTGCACTTCAAGTTCTTGAATCACACCCGTTGCAACTTGAACTTCTTGTGCCAAGGAGTGAATCGAGTTTTGAGTTTGAGAAACCTGCTTCGCGCCATGAACACAGGCGCTGACCGCTTCAGACGAATTCTGTGCGGTGTTCTCTGAGTTGTTTGCAATCTCTTGCGTCGCCGCAGCCATTTCATTGATGGCGGTCGCCACCATGTTGATTTCGTCCTGCTGCATGCGAATCCGTGCGCTACGCTCTTCTGCGTGCGCCGCGGTCATTTGCGACTGAGACGAAAGCGATTGAGAGACATGGCTCAGCTTCATCACCATGGCGTGCATGTTACCAACAAAGGTGTTGAAGTTGGTCGCCAGTTGGCCCACTTCGTCATCGCTGCGTGGTTCAAGACGTTGCGTCAAATCACCCTCGCCCGATGCAATCTCGGCCAGTGCTTTCGACACGCGGCCCAAGTCGCGGAACAGGAAGCTCACCAACCAAGAAACAATCAGCACCACAATGATGGTGATGATGACCGCTGTCACCAACAGACCGGTCAACAATTGCATGTGCGATGCAAACTCAGTGTCTTTGTCCATCTGCACTGCAAATACCCAAGGGGTGTTCGGTACTTTCGTGAAGTAGAAAAACTCGTCATTGCCTTTACGCGTCAGCGTGATCAGTTGATGCGCGGCCGCGGCGTTTTCAATCGTGCCCATGGTCAGCGATTTAGAAAAACTGTTCACGGGTTTCAGCAGCAGATCTTTGTTGGGATGCGCCAGGAACGTGCCGTCTTGCGTGTCAATCAGCATCGCGTACGCGTTATCACCCGCATCGATACTCAACACGTCGTTGATCAACTGGTCGATCAAGACATCTGCACCCACAACGCCCGCAAACTGGCCGTTTTGACGAACTGGTTCAGCAATAGTCACCAACAACGCATTGGTGATCGCGTCTTTGTAAGCCGTGGTGATGATTTGTTTGCCCGCGCTGTTGGCATCTTTATACCAAGGACGCGTGCGAGGATCGTAGTCCGCACGATTACGTTCAGGGTGTGAACGATACATCTCCCCCTTTGGCGTACCAAAGAAGATGTCGTCAAATCCGCCCGCTTTACGTGCTTGTTGGAGGAACGGAACAACATCGGATTGGTTCGTGTAATCATTGAACGCAGAGGAAATTTCTTTACGGATGCTAATCCAGTCAGAAATCCCTTTGGACGCTGTTTCAGAGATGGCCACAGCGCGGTCTAGGACACCGCGACTGGTTTGTTCTTTCAATTGATCGGCAGACAACCACGTCAATGCACCAGCCATTACGACCACTGCAGACAGACTTGCGCCGATGAGTTTTTGTTTTAATGTCAGTTTCATCGCAATTTCTTGTAAGAATTCGGAACAATTCGTGTCAGATATTAGCTACATTTTATTGCCGTTGCACGCATTAAGTAAAAATCCGTTCACAATCGATTAAGTGTTTGCTTTCACAGATATTTAACCCGTCAAAAGGCTGACAGACGTCAATTTACAAACCAAAAAAAAGCCGGCCTAAGCCGACTTTTGATTCATTCGATGATTAACGTTCAAACCGCTCGGTTCGCATCCCTAAGATGAGGCTGACACACATCAGCAGCAGCACGATGGTAAATGGTAACGCAGTTGAAATGGCGCCAGCTTGCAGCGCTTGAACCGCTTCTGTTCCCCCGATCCACAGGAGCGCAATCGCGATCGCACCTTCCATCAATGCCCAGAAGATACGTTGTAGAACAGGCGCATCCAACTTACCCCCCGCGGTAATGCTGTCGATCACCAATGAACCCGAGTCTGATGAGGTAATAAAGAACACCAGAACCAGTACCACGGCAATCACAGACAAAATAGTACCGTAAGGCAGCACATCAAACATTTGGAACATCGCCAGCGAAACATCCGTTAGGCCTTTCGTGCCCAGCTCACCCACTTGGTTCACCACTTGATCCACTGCCAAGCCACCAAAGACCGACATCCAGATCAGTGTCACAGCGGTGGGGACCAGTAGCACTGCGGTAATGAATTCACGCACTGTACGACCTTTCGAAACACGCGCAATGAACATGCCCACAAATGGCGACCATGAAATCCACCAAGCCCAGTAGAATACCGTCCAACCTTGGAACCACGCTTCGTCGGTACGACCATGTGGGTTACTCAGTGGAATGATATTTTCAATGTAAGCCATCAGTGTGGTTGGAATTGACGCGAACGTGACCGCATAACCAATCAACGCCACCAGAATCAGTAGCAAGAATGCCACCACCATGTTGATGTTGGAGATCACTTTGACCCCGCCATCAATGCCGCGAATAACCGAAAACGTCGCCAACAGTGTGACGCCGATGATGACGATCACTTGAAGGCCAATGCCCGCATCAATACCAAAGACGTGGTGAATACCACTCGCCGCTTGCTGAGCCCCTAAGCCCAACGATGTCGCTAGGCCAAACAAGGTCGCCAGCACGGCTAAAATATCCACAATGTGACCCGCCCAACCCCATGCGCGATCGCCTAGGATAGGATAGAAAATCGAACGAATCGATAGTGGCAAGCCTTTGTTGTAGCAGAAAAATGCCAACGACAAAGCCACGACGCCGTAAATGGCCCAAGGGTGAAGCCCCCAGTGGAACATGGTCGCGCCCAGCGCCAATTTTGCCGCTTCTGGTGAATTGGCTTCCACGCCCAGTGGCGTTTCATACCAACCGGTAAAGTAAGCAACCGGTTCTGCCACACTCCAAAACATCAAGCCGATACCCATACCAGCAGCAAACAACATCGACAGCCATGAAATGAATGAGTGATCAGCCACTGCGTCTTGACCACCTAAGCGAATCTTACCGTAGGGTGACACCACCAGCGCCAAACAGAAAATCACAAAAATGTTACCGGACCAGATAAACAGCCAGTCAAACGAGCCAATGATTTTCCACTTAATGCCATCCAGCGCAGTTTTCGCCGTGTCCGCATCGACCACCAAAGTGGCGAGCAAAAACAGCATAATCAAACCCGCACTGATACCGAATACAGGGTTGTGAACGTCAAACCCCCACTTTTGGACATTGTCCTGCCCGACGGTGTAATCGGTACTGTCGATACTGTACTTATCGATACCTTTCGTCATTTGTCCTCTCTTTTATTGATTCCAGATTGAACTCTATAGCCATGACAACGAAATAAATTCACTTTCAAACCAGTAAATATATTTCGTACTCATAACTATCAAGCGCACTCAAAGTTGACCTACATTTTACATACCAAGCGGTAAAGATCTACTACAAGGCGAATTTATGACCTGATTTTTATTAAAAACACTAACGAACGTTTATATATTAAACAAATATAGTAGCTAATTAATTCGTACACAAAACATTTCACATCATTTGACACACCACAAAATAGCGTCAAATCGTCGATAAAAAAGTATGAAGTCAACACTTTTCATCCGTCTTCAAGTGATGTATCGTCGCGCCTAAATTCTCCTCTACGTTGTGGATGACCATTGTGGAAAAACATGAAGAAGTACTGGTCGCAATTCGCCAGATCATCCGAGCCATTGACCTACACTCTAAGAAGCTTAGCAAAAGCGCCGGATTAACCGGGCCTCAATTAATTCTGATGCGTTCAATTCAGGATTTGGGGGAAGTGACGATCCGTGAGCTCTCAAAGCACACGAACATGAGTCAGGCGACTGCAACAACGATTCTTGATCGCCTTGAGCGCAACGGCTACGTCCAACGTATTCGCAGCAGTACTGACAAACGCAAAGTGCACGCGCACCTGACTGAGCCGGGCCGCAAGTTGCTGGCTGAAGCACCTCAGCCTCTGCAAGAAGATTTCGTCGAACGTTTCCATCAGTTGGAAGATTGGGAACAGTCACTGCTCCTCTCTTCGGTGCAGCGATTATCAGCCATGATGAATGCCGAGAAGATTGATGTGGCACCGATGCTGGAAATTGGCAGCATCACCAAGCCTGAATAAACAGTGCAGCAACACCATTCCCTTGCGGACATAGAAAAGGTTGGGCTATCCCAACCTTTTTTCGTTTCGGCTCACGACCAGCGCATTCACAATCAGCGGCTTATTCCAACAAGCCTCGCTGGCTCGCATAGTGCGCAAGCTCAGCAGTCGAATGAATATCGAGCTTGTGTTTAATGTTTTGGCGATGCGTTTCCACCGTGCGATAACTGATGTTCAGCAGGGAGGCGATTTTCTTGCTGCTGTGACCTTGTGCGACCAGCTTCAGCACGGCTTCTTCGCGGCGACTGAGCGGGTTTGGTTTCTGCGCCGAAGGGATCACCTCCTGCGTAAACAGCGTTTGCGTGACGGACTCGCAAAAATAGGTTGAGCCTAAATTGACCGTTTTGATGGCCTGCACCATGTTTTCGGCTGAAATTTCCTTGAGCATGTACCCCACCGGCCCCGCCTGCATGACTTTCATGATGTATTCCCGATTGTCATGCATGGTCAGCATCAACACTTTGGCATTGGGTACCTCTTCTTTGATCAACCGCGTCGCATCAATGCCATTCATAATGGGCATGCTGACGTCCATCAAAATGACATCTGGACGATGCTGCTTGACCACGTCAATCGCTTCCAAACCATTACTGGCTGTCGCAATGACCTCGATTTCCGGCTCCATTTCCAACCGGGCCATAAACCCTTCCAGGACCACTCGGTGATCGTCGACGATCACCACACTAATTGGCTTTTCCATACACTAATCCATCCAGATTCAACAGCACGGTGATTTCAGTCCCAAATCCTGGTTCGCTCATCAGCTCCAGTTCACCGCCTAAAAATTCGACTCGCTCTCTCATATTGCGCAGCCCGATACCGCGTTTGACACGTGCGTCTTTGATTGAAAAGCCCACACCGTCGTCACGAATCATCAATTGCAGCAGACCGCCCATTTGCTGAATCATCACACTGACTTGCTTGGCATGCGCGTGTTTCTCAATATTGTTCAGCGACTCTTGTACGACCCGATACAGCGTCGTCGCCACATCAGACTGCAGCCGCGTGCTTGGCAGTGTATCAAAATGGGTGTCGGCCAAAATGCCGGAGTGCGACTGAAAATCCTCCAGTAGCGTGACGATTGCCGCTTGTAAACCAATGTCATCCAGCGCACTGGGGCGCAAATTGTGGGAAATTCGTCGCACCTCGTTGATCGCCGTGATCAGCGACTGCTGCGCTTTATCCACGTGCCCCGAGAGCGTGTCGTCTTTCAGCTTATGACCTAACAGCTCCAAATGACATTTACTCGACACCAATAACTGATTGATGCCATCGTGAAGCTCTCGCGCCAGATGTTTCTTCTCATCTTCCTGAAACATCACCGTTTTATGGGCTAATTCTTTGAGGTTTTTATCCGCAAGGCGGTGCTCATGCAGATTGATTGCCAGCGTCAGGACAATGATCACCGCAACGGTCACCGCCAGAATCACCATCACTGAAAAGAAGGTCGTGTCGATGTTTTTGTTGATCGTCGCCTGCATTGCCGCGACTTCCTGACTGACATCTTCGATATACAAGCCGGTGCCAACCATCCAGCCCCATTTGTCTAACCATTCCACGTAACTGAGTTTCGGCACCACTTCACCAGAAGAGGGTTTCTGCCACAAATATTGATGGAAACCACCACCGGATTGCGCCTGAAACAGTAACGCTTCAATCAGATAATCACCTTCGCGATCTTGCAGTTTCAGCAAGTCTCGGCCAATGAGTTCAGGTTGTGTGGGGTGAACCAAATTGATGCCTTTCGCATCATAAGCAAAGAAATAACCGTCAGAGCCGTAACGCAGCTTGGTGAGGACTTTTTTGACTTTTGATTTCGCTTCATCATCGGAAAGGTTGGGATCGTTATAGACGAGTGCAATGGCATCCAACGCCATATCCACACTGTCTTTGAGTGCCGTTTCGCGAGCTTTGATCAGATTGGCGCGAAAAATTTCCACTTCGCGTTCCCCCAAGCTTTTGGCTTGATGGATGGATATCCAGCTGATACTGGCCGTCACCAACAGCAGCGGCAACAAAGTCAGCAGGATCAATTTGACTTTAAGAGGCATTCCTTTCCCCATAAAAAAACAGCTTACTGAACATCAGTAAGCTGTTTTACTGTAGCAAGTTGTCAGCAGACTAAGAAATGCGAAGTCGACAACCTCGAATTCGATCACATTCCATAGAAACTCGGGAATACCAAGAGTGACGCCAGCACCAGAATCTGAATGGTGATGAATGGCATCACGCCGCGATACACATCCATCGTGGTCACCGATTTCGGCGCTACCCCTTTGAGATAGAACAAGCTAAACCCAAAAGGCGGCGTCAGGAACGACGTTTGCAAGTTCATCGCCACCAAAATCGCAAACCACGTCATGTCGATGTCCAACAAACTGGCGACTGGCGCAATGATGGGCACAATGATGAAACAGATTTCGACGAAATCGATGAAGAAGCCCAAGATCAGAATCACAATCATGGTGACGATTAAAAAGCCCCATTTATCGCCCGGAATGCTGAGCATCCACTCTTCCACCAGCAAATCACCCCCGGTGTAGGTGAACGCCATGGAAAACGCCGTCGCACCCAGCAAAATCGCAAACACCATCGCCGTGACCTTCACGGTTTCTTTCGATGCATCGTACACCATTCGCCAACTGAACTGACGATAAGCGATTGCCAGCAGCAACGCGCCCGCGCCGCCCAGCGCCGCCGATTCAGTGGGCGTCGCCACACCGGCAAAAATCGAACCCAATACCACAATGATCAGCGCCAAGGGTGGAATCACCGCTTTCAAAGCCTGCACCACTTCTTGAGAGCGGCTCATACTGTCATCGCGTTCAATCGGCTGCGCCGCCATCGGGTTGAGTTTGGCATAAATCAGAATGTAGAGAATGTAGGCGCCAACCAAGACTAATCCCGGCCACAGGGCGGCTTGGAATAAGTCGCCCACGGGCACGCCGAGTACATCCCCCAACAAAATCAACACGATGGACGGCGGAATAATTTGTCCTAAGGTGCCCGAGGCACAAATGGTGCCGCATGCTAACCCTTTGTCGTAGTTGTATTTAAGCATCACCGGCAGCGAAATCAGCCCCATCGCCACCACCGAAGCACCAACCACGCCTGTCGACGCCGCTAAGAGCGCGCCCACTAAGACGGTCGAAATCGCAATACCGCCACGCACGCCGCCAAACAACCGCCCCATGGATTCGAGTAGTTGTTCCGCCAGTTTGGTCTTTTGCAACACCAAGCCCATGAACACAAACAGCGGCACGGCCATCATGACCGTATTTTCCATAATGGATTGAATGCGATATGGCATGAAGGCAAACATCTCGATCCCTTCCGCCCACACACCAAAAATTAACGCAATGCCGCCAAACGTAAAGGCGACAGGAAACCCTAATAGCAGCGCAAACAACGCCACAAAAAACATCACAATACCAATCATCGCGTCATCCTTTTACTTCGAATCATGGAGGTCTGAATGCATCAGACGTGGATTCACTACTTTGTTGACGGAATGCAGCAACAGCCCCAATCCACTCACCGCCATAAAGAAAAATGACAACGAAATCACTGATTTGATCAGCCAGCGATGCGGCAAGCCGCCCGGATCGCCCGACATCTCGCCCAGTTCAAAACTCTCTTTGGCGAAATCAATCCCGAAATACATCACGAGCAGACAAAACGGCAGGAGGAAAATCAACGTGCCGACGACATCGACCATCGCTTGCGCTTTATAAGACAGACGTTCATAAATGATGTCGACGCGCACATGGCCGCCCGCTTTAATGGTGTATGGAATGCCCAACAAAAACACCGCTGCAAACAGGTGCCATTCAAGCTCCTGAAACGCAATCGACACATCGTTGAAGACATAACGCATGACGACGTCATAAACCACGTTGGCCACCAGCAAAATAAACAGCACACTGGCGACCCAACCCCAGAAATCACTGATACGATTGATCAACCTTTCGATATAAATGAGACTTCTCATTCCTCACTCCCTGGAAAACGGAAAAGTGCTCCGCGTAACGCACGCGTTCGCGGAGCTTGTCGTTATAGTTTTTAATCTGTGCGCGAGATTGGCTCCCAGCGGTCTTACTGCTCGCTATTGAGATAAGCGCGCGTTGAAATATCCGTCCACGCACGAACCTGTTTCATGTAGCTCGCTTGAGATTCCTGAATCTCTTTGGCTTGTGGGTCTGCCGCTGCATGTTCTGCTAGCAGACGATCATTTGCAGCACGGAGCGCATCAATCACTGCCGGTGGGAAAGTTTTCACTTTCACGTTCGGATATTCGGTGGTGATCGATGCCCAGTTCTTGCCACTTTCATGAACCGACTGGGTGTACATGTCGTATGCTGCCGTGCGCATTGCCACACGCAGAATCTCTTGTAGGTCCGCTGGCAAACGCTCCCAAGTACGCTTGTTCACCAAAAATTGCAGCTCGGTCGCTGGCTCATGCCAACCGGTGTAGTAATACGGTGCGATTTTGTGGAAGCCCATGCGCAGGTCAAGTGACGGGCCAACCCATTCCAGCGCATCGATGGTGCGACGTTCCAGCGAGGTATACAGTTCACCCGGTGCGATGTTGGTCGGTTTAGCGCCCACTTCAGCTAGCACTTCTCCCGCAAACCCCGGAATACGCATCTTCAGCCCTTTCAGGTCGTCGACGGTGTTGATCTCTTTTTGGAACCAGCCGCCCATCTGCACGTCTGTGTTCCCGCCGGGGAAAGACAGCATATTGTGCGGCTCATACACTTTCTCCATCAGTTCCATACCACCACCGTAGTAGAACCATGCATACTGTTCTGGCGGCGTCATCCCGAAAGGCATCGAAGTGAAGTAAAGTGTGTTTGGAACTTTGCCTTTCCAGTAATAAGAGGCCGAATGGCCCATGTCGTACTGACCCGATTTCACCATGTCAAACACGCCCAGCGGCGCTTTGTGTTTGTTGGCAGAATCAATGCGGATTTGCAGGCGGCCGTTTGACATTTTTTCCGCCATTTCAGCCATGTTTTTTGTTGCATCGCCGAAAATGGGAAAGTTTGGCCCCCACGTTTCCGCCAGTTTCAAACGGTAGACTTTCTCCGCAGCGTTTGCAGAGGCAGAAAACAGAGCGAAGCATGTCGCAACCGCCGCGAGGCCGGTGACAACACGTTTTACAGATTGATGAATCAGACTCATTATTCACGTCCTTTTGTTATTGTTCCTCAGCTCATGCGAGCCAATGGGTTCGTTGTCACTGTGGAAGAACTCAACGCAAGAGGAAATGAGCGTGATTACGCATTCCGATAACATCGAAAACAGCGCATACCACCAAGGTCGTAGGTAGAACTACGTAGCTAATCCGCTAAAATCAATGATAATTGATTGATTAATTGAGATTTAATGAAGAGAAGGTTGAATTGAATAGGATAGAAATACGTAGTTGTTTTTCGCCACGTACTTGATACAGAAAGTGATCAAAACTGTGATGAACGACGAATCGCGCCCAACAAAAAGCCTCGGCTAAACCGAGGCTTTTTGCGTACAAACTGTCGTTATCGGCAAGGACACTTAGTTCGCTTTGTAGATAACTTTGTTGCCTGCCAGTTGCTCTTTCACCACAAGATTTTCATCCAGCAGTTTTTTCAGAGCGCCGGTGGCCCAAGAAGCAGCTTTTGCATCTTCTTGACCAGCAGCCAGACCAATCGACTTAGGATTGATGCCTTCTGCATTCGCAACAACGATATCCAGTACCTGTTGCTGCTTTGGAGTTAACGCTACGTCTACTTTTGTCGCTGCTGCAACTTTTTCTGCGACAGGTTTCACGGCCGCTTTCTTTTCAACAACAGGCTTCGCAGTTACAGGCTTTGCTGTTTTAGGCGCTTGAGCCAGATTCGCTACAATCGCTTTAATGCGTTTTTGCAGTTTAGCCTGCACGTTACGCTTATGAGCAAGTCTCATCGAGTATGTCTCCATTTCACTGCACAAGGCGCAGTGGTGAAAATTTGAAGCGCGTTTTATAACAAAATTCGAGTGCCTTTTGTAGGGTGTTGGTCAAGATCGAGGGCAAAAACACGCTTTTCTGTTATGGATGACTACAATTTAACCATGAGGTAAAGTGATCACTTGCCGCACCACTGGGTATAAATACAGAGAAATTTCAGACCATTGTAGCGAGCTGTATGCAAACTGTTCATTTATCAAATCATCACTTCGACCTGAACTCCCCTTACGCCAAAGTCGTGGGTTTTGTCGCGATCGTCGCCACGCTGTTTCTGGTCATTCTGTCACCAAGCTGGCCGCAAGCGCTGATTTCCCTCTTGGCGATGACAACATTGTGCGGTTTGGGCTATTGGCTCATTCGCAAAAGCTGGGTGGGTTACACACTCACGCAGACCCATTTTCAGCAACATCTGTTTCATGGCGGTTGGGTGGTGAAATGGAACAATATCAGCCGCATCGGCATTTGCAGTTATGAGCAGGAAGGCTGGTATCAGCCCTTGCCTTGGATTGGGATCAAGCTAAAGCAATACGAGCCTTATCTCGATGGCATTTGCCCGCGCATCGCAACCGAGATTCTGCTCAGTCAACGCGCGCTGCTTTATCTCGGCGCACGGCAGAAAAATCAAGAATCCGCATTTGAAGACATGGTGTTAGACGCTGAGCCTTATTGCGAACGCCACCAAGGCAAAGTGTATAAAGGATTGATGGCCATGCTGGCCAACCGAATGCGTTATCAGCGCCAATATTATGATTATGATGTGTTTATTTCGGCCAGCGATCTCGACCGCAGTCCTGAGGAGTTTGTTGGATTGGCTCGGCGCTATCTTGCCGCGGCCGAGCCGGAACTGAATCAGTAAAGCGGCATTTCATCCGCAACAAACGGATTGCTTGCACGCTCTCGACCAAAGGTCGAGGTTGGGCCGTGACCCGGAATGAACGTCACATCGTTCCCCAACGGCCATAGTTTGGTTTTAATCGACGTAATTAGGGTATTGAAGTCACCCCGAGGGAAATCGGTACGACCAATGGCACCATTAAACAGCACGTCACCCACAAAGGCTAAGCGCGCTTCGTCGCTAAACAGTACCACGTGACCCGGTGTGTGCCCTGGTGTGTGCAACACATTCAGCGTCTGATGACCAAACGTGATGGTATCGCCCTCGTCTAGCCACGCCGTCGGTTCAAACGCCTCGGTCAACGGAAACCCAAACATCTGGCTCTGGCCTTCCAAACCTTGCAACCAGAAGTTATCGTCTTTATGGGGGCCAATGATATCAATGCCGCCAAGCAACGCGGCCAGCGGTTCTGTGCCACCGACGTGATCCAAGTGACCATGTGTGAGCACCAGTTTGACCACGTTCACACCCAGCTCATCAACCATCATTTTCAGTTGTTTCACGTCACCGCCCGGATCCACCACGATACCGTCCATGGTTTCATCACACCAGACGATCGAGCAGTTTTGCGCAAACGGCGTTACGGGAACAATTTGATATTTTAAAGACATGCTAAACCTTGTTCGAACAACGAATTTGCTCGAACTATGACACTCTCATTCTGATTTGACAAGCTAGGCACCACGCCACTGGCGAACGGGGCCAGTATCGATGTGAACAAACTGACTCTTGGGATAGTAACCCACGCCGCCCGCTTTTAAGCTCAACGCTGCTTCATGAATTTGTTTGAGCGACACACCATCCAAACGGAAATCGATGGCCTGCCCTAACATGTGAAAGCTCTTCTTTGCCACGCCAGATGACTTCCCGCGTAGCATTTCGTTCGTGGCCGGTGAACGGTAACCGGAAATGATCTGCACTTCAGCTTCGGTGCCCAACACCGCCTGAATGCGCGAAATCTGATCAAACAGCTTTTTATCCATTTGATGGACTTCATTCTGACGAAAGTCACGACAGATATGATTCAAACGTTGTAATTCAGAACGTACATAACGCTGACCATTAAAATAACAGGTTTCTAATGTTTCACCGGTATGGAGGTTGTTCATGGCTAAAACACGAGGTTTATCGGGATACGAGGCATGGGCAATCCCCGGGACACAAGTCGCGACCACCAAACCAGAACCAGCAAACTTTAGAAAATCTCGACGTGACAGACTCAAAACAGCACCTTTAACTACGGAATTCGATCTTAACAATCCGGCAAACTACCGGACTCCTCCGCGAAGATCAAATGCATAATTTGTGCTAATTCGGTCACATTTTACCGGCCAAATAGCTTACTAATTGACCAGTAAAGGAATTTTCCTTGTGTAATATTTTAGTAAATTTTGAACTGCATCACCCACGGTTGGGTTTGATTCGGTCCAAGCGGTAAATGTCGTCCCGATAGTGCACTTCCCCCCCTTCGTACCATACCGTTTGATAAATGATGTGCACGGGAATGCGCTTTTTCAGCGGAATGGCGCGATTGGCTGCGTCAGGGTTGGGAATCAATTCACTGTCATTGATGCCCTGCGTCTCCAACAACGTGGTGGCAAACTGATCGGCGTGCTCCACCCGAATACAACCGGAGCTGAATGCGCGTGTTGGGTGATTAAACAAATGTTTACTGGGTGTATCGTGTAAATAAATCGCCCGTTTGTTCGGCGTGTTGAATTTATACAGCCCCAATGCATTTTGGTTGCCAGCCTGTTGCCGCATGCGGTAAGGAAAGGTTTTCGGATTGACGTTTTGCCAATCAATCAACGCGGGATCAAGCGTTTGGTCTGATTTCCAGCTCTCGATGATGTCGATGTGATGACGGCTTAAATAGGAAGCATCACGCTTGGTCATCGGCAGAATATCTTCCACCATGATTTTGTGCGGTACATTCCACGTCGGGTTCAGAATCAAAGAATCCAACTTGGTCGACATGACGGGTGTTGGACGAGTAACACGTCCAACGACGACTTTGGATTCAAACACAGGCTTGCCCGAGTACCAATATTTGAGATTATACCCTGGGACATTAACGACAATCACCGTGTCATCCTGAGTGGTCCAAAGCCGCATCCGCTCCGCGTTTAACGCCAAGAGAGCCAAACGCTCAGGAACTTTCATATTGAGCCACTTCAGCGTATCAGGGCCGATGATGCCATCTATCTTCAAGCCATGCATTTTTTGAAACTGTTTGACCGGTTCCACCAGCGAGTTGTCATACCACGTGACATTGTCACTGATTCCAGCCACATCAATGTTGACCAAAGAGAGTCGCTGGATCAGCGTGCGCCGGTCTTCCAACTTATCGCCCGGCCTCTTCAAGCGAGCCTGAACGTACACTGACAGCATCTGCGGCTCAATCTGACTCAAATAGCGATAGGCGTTCACCAACTGACGATAGGCCGCATCTTGCGGTGTATACTCATCAATTAAATCTGTGATGCCATGAATTCCCACCGCGATATGCAGCGCCAGCCTCGCCTGTTCACTGGGCAAGGGTAACGAATGGTTGAGATTGCCTTCAAAAAACCAAGTCATCCCCTCTTGCGGCGCTCGCTCGGCATAACTGAGATAGAGCAATAACGTGTCGGTGGCGAGCAAGTCATATTCAAACCATTCGCCCGCTTCTCGATACTGAACCAAGGCGTGGTATTGGCGTTCAAACAAAGGGCTGATGTTGGCGCGACGAATCATATCCAGCTGTTGCTCGAAATGCTGCATCGTGAGCATATCCGTCCAGATGAGTTGGTCGTTGTTTTCGTGGTAAAGGCGTTCAAGTTGTTGCGGGTATTGCAGTAAAGGCGTGACCGACGAGCGGCTGTCGACCCAGCCAAGATTGGCAAAGTAAGGTGAGGAAGCCGAAGGAAAACTAAAGAAAATCAATAATAAAACAACAAATGAACAACGCTTCATATCACAATGCCCAAATCACTCGCCAATACATCAAGTATGGCAAAAGAAATGGGCATATGTTAGTTCATCAATGTGTCAGAAATGTGCTTTCGCTTGAGGCGATCACGAATTGCGTCAGAGAATCGCCGACCAGTGGTTGTCCCACTGCACATTGGTCACCGTTTGTTGGGCTGGTTGCGGATATTCACTGGTCACGACCAAGGCCGAACCGGAGCTGACCTGAAAACGGTCTCCATGAACCACGACACCGGACGCATCTGGCAATGCCGACAGCTCAACCAATTCACGCGTCTCTTTTGACCAAATGCCGTAACAGTTGCCCACAGGCGACGTTGCCAGAATCCATTTGTCCGTCGCAGCAATGCTCGCGATGTAATGGTTAAACCGCGCCCACTGTTCCGGCTCCGCCAACAGCGGAATCATGTCACCGCCTCGAGTATGCATCGCGACCAACGATGGGTAGTCATCGGGTTGACCGCGATATTGCTGACCACACAGCACCGTCTCACTCCCATCATGCGCCAAATGACGAATGCTGAGATGATGGTCCGGCAAGGATACCTGATCAAGAATCACGCCTTCCGCAGACAAATAAGTCAGGCTTGGTTTCATGGTGGCAATGTTAAGCGGTTCACGACCGTTGGTATGAACACCGCCCACACCAATCACCAAGGTATCATCCGGCATCACAATCACTTCATGTGGGCCAATACCAAAACCGGTCAATTCCGCCACTTTCTGGTAGTGATGCGCGACATCATACACACCAATGATGCCTCGGCTGGTGCCTCGTCGCAAACAACCATTGCCCATCGTTTGAGTACACACCGTGACCATAATAGTGACGATTGTCGTCTGCTGGGCGCAGTTGCATCATCGCTTGGGTCTGATAATCAAACACCATCAGAAACTCACCCGGCCGGCGACCAAACGCCACGGCTTGAGTCAGTGTCGGGTGAATCGCCACACCATGACCGCGCCCAGGCAGCGGCAATTGGTGAATGGCTTGACCTTGGCTGTTGGCAATGACCGCACTGAACTGATTGCGATTTTTAATCGCGCAACCAATCAGCGCAGGCGTTTGGTTAGGCTGGCTCGCGCAGCCAAAGGGCATCATCGGCGCACAGGCGCCAAACAATGCCGCTTTCAATAGCGAGCGACGCGTTTGATCAGTCACCATCGCTAGAGTTAAACCCGATCACCACACCCAATGCCACAGCCACTTCTTCATGCAGCAGGTATTTCAGTTGATCCAACTTGTTGTACTGAGACAACGCGTCGCGGTAGCCTTCTTTGGTTTGCAGCATATCAAACAAGCTTGGTTCCGCTGGCCAAGTGTCAACCAGATTGGCGTATTGAGTTTTCACGCGATCAGCCAGTTCAACCAGATTACGCTCACGAAGTTGCCCATCCAGACTTGCCAAATAAAGCGCCTGCATTGCTTCTACGTTTGCTTTCAGGTTCAGCATAGACGTTTTCGAACGCCAAGATTCCGAGAAATAGGGACGCGGTTTGCCAACATTGGCCAGTGGGCGTGTCATTTTCGACATCGCATGTTCCAACTGATTCGATAGCAGCGCAATGTATTCCGATTCCCACGTTGCGACGTCCATCGCTTTCCAAGGGTTCTGCTGCCACGCTTGCGCAATCACATCGGCTTTATTGGCCAAGTTTTGGCTAATCCCCAACGCCGATTTAGGTGCCGATGTCAGCGGAGATGTCGCATCGTACAGCAACCATTCCAACGCACCCAACCCTTGCACGGTCACACTCTGCTGCGCAATCTGCTCAGCACTCCATGCGCGGTCTTGATGCACTAACGCAGCCATCTTGCGACCGGTGGTGTTCTTTTTATCTGGCCAGAATTGCACATTCCAGCTCTGTTCCAGTGCCGCTGCCGGGCCACGCTCCTGCCCTTGCAGTGCCATCCATGCCGTCATGGTTTGATGCCACTGCGTTTTCAACGTATCCGTGTCCAGATCGGCCTGTTCACAATAACGGCCAAACGCCTGAGCCAATTGGTCCGCCTCTGTTTTAAAGCGTTCCGCGGATTGATACTCCAGCACGTACACCGGCTGGCTGACATGTTGGGTCTGCTCGGCTTTGGAATCTGGCATCCCTGTGCTTTGACAAGCAGACAAAACCAGCGCGAGTGCCACTGGTGTCATTGATTTAAACGTCATTCTCACACCTATAAAGAATTCAAAAATGCGATCAGCGCTTCACGCTGTTGTTGATCAAATTGCAGCACACGATCACGCGACACTTTCGCTTCACCGCCATGCCACAACACCGCTTCCATTACATTTCGCGCACGTCCGTCATGCAGATAATAGGTATGTCCGTTGACTTCCTGCGTATACCCGATGCCCCACAGCGGTGGCGTTCGCCACTCTTGTGCACTTGCCAATGCTTCTGGTCGGCCATCGCTCAGCCCTTCGCCCATATCATGCAACAGTAGATCCGTATAGGGATGGATCGTCTGCTCTGACAGCGCGGGAAGGTGCGCGCGTTTGGCCGTCACCACCTGCGTTTTGTGGCATGCCACACAGCCGCTGTCATGAAACAACTGTTCACCTTTCATGACTTGTGGATCATCAAGATTCCGTCGTACCGGCACCGCCAAATGTTGCGAGTAAAACTCAACGAAATCGAGAATATTATCGCTCACTTCCGGCGTACCGCCGTTGGGCAAACTGTCGCACAGTGTTTGCTTCGTTGTACAGTTTTCGTGTGGAAACAACCGACTGGTTAAACCAATGTCACCATTAAATGCCGCCGCATTTTGTTGCATCAACGAAGGTTGACCGGCTTTCCAGCCAAATCGACCGATGACGGTTTTCTCAGCTTGAACGTCCCATACGCGGTTCAGTTTGCCGGAAATCCCATCACGGTTGAGATCGTGTTCGTCTGCCCACTCAAGCAGTGTCGATTCCGGAATACTTTCAAGCAATCCCAAACCAATCATGGGTGGCGCCACACGCGCAGACAACTGCGTATCTGCATGCAGCGGACCATACGCTAATTCAACAATAGACACATTCGGTTTTCTAAGCATCACCGGCGTTCCATCGGCAAAGTGCACCACCACGTCATCGTAGGTGATGTGGATCTGCCCTTCCGGCTTTTTACCCGGCAAGGCAAAATCTTGCAGTTGAGCGCCATACGTAGGCTCAGGCACCACACCCTCTTTTTCATATAGCGCATGGTCTTCAGGTGATGTGGCGGGAATGCTCATGCGCACCAGCATAGAGACCGCTTGCGTGTCGTTTTCTTCTGGGGGATGACCCCGGCCATCTTTGATGTGGCAGTTTTGACACCCGTTGGTATTAAACAGCGGGCCAAGGCCATCACGGGCTTCCGTTGACGACGGCGCTGCGACCCAAGGATTGCGAAAGAAACTGTTGCCGACACTGAAATCGAGGCGCTTAGACAGTGGTAAGTTGGAGGCAGGCATTGAATACGCATTCTGCCCTGATTTGGTGGTGCTCGTACCACCGCCAGATTTGGGTTCACCCGCTAGCGCGGATGCCGACATCAATCCAAGAAGGAGCGCGGAGTAGTACAACTTCATTCCATTCTTCTCGTGTAATAAAAAGCAAGAAACCCAATCGCCATACATGACAAAAATACGCTCTTTGACACGCTGAGGATTGGGTAAAAAGAGCCCGGCGACGCGGGCTCCTACGATCGATTTTTAGAATTCGTGATCCGCAGTATCTGGGTTCAGGTTATCGATACCAATCACGTTGGCAGCACGTTCAATTGAAGCCGTCTGCGCCACCAAAGCCATGATAGCTTTGTTCACCAGCGCGTTACCCGCTTTGTTGTCTGCCGCAATCAGTTGGTCGAAATGCTGATTGTTTTTCTCTGCCGAATTCACCAGCTCACCCACTTGAGCGCGCGCCGCATCGAATTGCTTCATGATTTCTTTCGCAGCCACGTCATCTTTCTGTGCAACCAAATCGTAAATCGAAGCACCTGTTAGCGTTGAGCCGTCTGCACGCGTGTACGTACCGGTGTAGATGTTGTAGATGCCTTGCTCGTCATAGAAGTGAGAGTTGTGCGTGTTGTCTGAGAAACAATCGTGCTCATCTTCAGTGGAGTTCGCTTCCAGAGCCACTTTCATGCGCTCACCAGCCAGTTCACCCAATGACAGCGACCCCATGCCAAACAGCATTTTACGCAAGCCATTCGTTGATGAATCCGTAAGCAGCGCTTCACGGTAATTGCCTTTCTCTTTTTCAGACCACTGCTTTTCCATCCACTCAAGATCTTGCACCAACAGTTGTGCAGATGCTTTCAGGTATTGAGCGCGGCGATCACAATTGCCATGCGTACAAGCATCACCTTGAGCATAGTCGGTGTATGGGCGTTCACCCGCACCCGCTTGAGTGCCGTGCAAATCTTGGCCCCAAAGCAGGAATTCAATGGCGTGATATCCGGACGCAACGTTAGCCTCAGAACCACCGACCTCATTCAGGCTTGCAATCAGCTCCGGTGTAATTTTAGAAGCATCGATGGTGGTCGCACCAATGGTGATCGACGCGTTGCCGACGATGTTTGCGCTAGCGCCTTCATTACCCAGTTCATATTGGTAATCGTCGGACACATAATCAATCAGGCCTTCATCGAGTGGCCATGCATTCAATTGGCCTTCCCAATCATCAACGACCGCGTTACCAAAACGGAAAACTTCAGACTGTTGGTAAGGAACGCGTGCGGTAATCCATGCTTGTTTCACTTGCTGAAGTTTGGCTTCAGAAGGTGCAGCAAGGAACGAGTCGATTGATTTCTCAAGATTCTTTGCCGTGGTGAGCGAGTCAGAAAAGACTGCGTGCGCGATATCGGCGTAATGAGCGACCACCTGATCCTGGGTGACAGCGGCAAAACTAGCACTGCTGGCCAGTGCCAGAGATGCTGCGATAGATTGGACTAAAAGTGACTTAACTTTCATTTAAGCATCCTTGTTGAGCATGATTCATTGCTAGTGCTAATTATTATCATTTGCACTTTTAGCCGCGATAATACAAATTTACATTTTTTTTGCAAGCTGTAACGAAAAAAACCTCACCGAAGTGAGGCTTTTATCAACGATTAGCGAAAATTGCTCAGAGTTTGAGCTGATGTTTACCGTGCGCCACTTTAGCTTTCAAGTAGTTCTCGTTACCTGACTTGATGTGTGCTGCAGTGTGGACGACTTCCACGATCTCGATCCCATACTCTTTCAGTTCACGAATTTTTTTCGGGTTATTCGTCACTAAGCGAATTTTGTTGACGTTCAGTGCGTTCAGCATCTGAGCGGCTTCAGCAAAATCACGAAGATCATCGCTAAAACCAAGATGATTGTTGGCTTGATACGTATCCATGCCCTGACTTTGTAGTCGGTAAGCATCAATCTTATTGTAAAGGCCGATACCACGACCTTCTTGACGCAGATACAAAATGATCCCGCCATGTTCGCCCATTTTCGCGATCGTTTCTTCGAGTTGCTCACCACAATCACAACGCGATGAATGGAATACATCGCCAGTGAGACATTCAGAGTGCATGCGCACGAGTGGAACTTCTTGGGTTTTATCTGCTGACTTGAAAATGACGGCAACGTGCTCTTTATCGGTCTTCAATCCTCTGAAAGACAGGATTTCTGCATCAATATTACTTTTCGCACCTACTTTTAAATCAACTCTGGCTCTTACTTCCGCCATATCTGCACTCACCTGATTCATTACTGGATGCATGCTGGTTATTGTATGCATTCTTATACCTTACTTGTGACTTTACTATGGGGTCTGATACCCCACTTTTCAACGAAAAGATCACAAAACTACTATAAATGTTATATTATAACAATTTGAAATTTGCGCAACAAAAAACCCAGCCTCTTTACGAGTAAACTGGGTTTGCAAAAATTCAGCGTGTTCAGAGCATTAGTGACTTTGGGTTTTCTTCCATACGGCCAATTCAACCCACAATTGTTCTAGCTCTTTCAACTCTTCTGGCGTGAGAATCGACAACGTTGGTTTCGACTGCGGCAGCGTGCACGACTGCAGCGCGCTAATTTGCGCGTAAAAGTCTTTTTTCAACTGTGTAATCACTGAATAGTCCACTGCCTTTTCCTGCTGATTATTATTTGCACTGAAGAAATAATAACATTTTCTCTTTGTCAGTGTTGTGTAAATTTAAATATTGGAATAATCGTCACATTATTTCCGCTAAAGTTAAAAAGAACGCAAATAAAACTCGCCGATCCGTTCACTTATATTTGATCAACAATTCAACGATCGTTTTATTATATATCGACGTTGGATTGCCGTTATTTACTGCACCTAACGTGGAAACCGACAGGTCAAGAAATGATGATAACCTACTATTCCTAAAGGGAAATTGTCACCAAGAGAGACCAGCGTCATCCAACGTTTATTCTCAAATTAAAACGGCATAACGGTATGATCGAAGAACAAAATTGATGATCGTCAATTTTAACAGCGGCATTTTTAAATAATGTTCACCAGTTATATTAAAACCGTTTTATTAACCCAGTGTGTGACTCAACTATTTAATTGCCTTTCTTGAGGATACAAAAAAGCCGGGCTAATTTGCCCGGCTTTTTAATTTGTGAAGCGTTACGCTTCAGAATCACCTTCTGTTGGCGCTTCTGGTGCTGCTGGCGCTTCCGCCGCATCAACATTTTCCGTCATCTCGGAACCTTCTTCTCCTTCAAGAAGTTCGGATTCTTCAATTTCTTCAATACGTTGCAGACCAACCACTTGTTCGTCTTCAGAGGTACGAATGAGCGTCACACCCTGGGTGTTACGACCCACTTGACTCACCTCTGCCACACGAGTACGTACCAGTGTGCCCGCATTGGTGATCATCATGAATTCGTCGCCTTCGTCCGCTTGAACGGCACCGACAACTCGGCCATTACGCTCAGAGACTTTAATCGAGACCACACCCTGTGTTGCACGGCTCTTCGCTGGGTATTCCGCCAGAACAGTACGTTTACCGTAACCATTTTCAGTCACAGTCAGGATATCGCCATCAGTCTTCGGTACGATCAGTGAAACCACTTGGTCGCCTTCCATCAGCTTCATACCGCGAACACCTGACGCAGTACGGCCCATGGCACGAACTTGATCTTCGTTGAAGCGAACCACTTTACCTGATTTCGAGAACAGCATGATTTCGCTGTCGCCGTTGGTGATATCGACACCAATCAGAGAATCGTCGTCACGCAGGTTCACGGCGATAAGGCCGTTCGAACGTACGTTTGAGAACTGATCCAACGAAGTTTTCTTCACTGTACCATCGCCCGTTGCCATGAAGATGAACTTATCATCGCTAAATTCTGTCACTGGCAGAATTGCAGTAATGCGCTCGTTATCTTCCAGCGGCAGCAAGTTGACGATTGGCTTACCACGCGCGGTGCGGCTTGCCAGCGGCAATTGATACACTTTCATGCGGTAGGTCTTACCGCGAGTCGAGAAGCACAGGATGTTGTCGTGCGTATTCGCAACCAGAAGACGTTCAATGTAGTCTTCATCTTTCATGCGAGTCGCACTCTTACCCTTACCACCACGACGCTGAGCTTCGTAGTCGCTCAGTAACTGGTATTTCACGTAACCTTCGTGAGACAACGTGACCACCACGTCTTCACGCGCGATCAGTTCTTCCAGATCAATGTCATGGCTTGCTGCGGTGATTTCAGTGCGACGCGCGTCACCGTAACCATCACGCACAGCTTGCAGTTCTTCGCGGATCACTTCCATCAGACGTTCTGTGCTAGCCAGAATGTGCATCAGTTCAGCGATCTCTTCCAGAAGCTGTTTGTATTCGTCAAGAATCTTCTCGTGTTCCAGACCGGTCAGTTTGTGTAGACGCAGATCCAGAATCGCTTGCGCTTGCTGTTCAGTCAGGAAGTACTGACCGTCACGAATACCGTATTGCAGCTCAAGCCACTCAGGACGTGCTGCATCGGTACCCGCGCGCTCAAGCATCGCCGCAACGTTACCCAAAGCCCAACCACGTGCAACCAAACCTGCTTTCGCTTCAGCAGGCGTCGATGCTTTACGGATCAAGTCGATGATGTCGTCGATGTTGGCCAGCGCCAGTGCCAAACCTTCAAGGATATGTGCACGTTCACGCGCTTTACGCAGTTCAAAAATGGTACGACGTGTCACCACTTCACGGCGGTGATCGACGAAACATTTCAGCATCTCTTTCAGGTTAAACAGTTTCGGCTGACCATTGTCCAGCGCGACCATGTTGATACCGAAAGTGGTTTGTAGCTGAGTGTTCGCGTAGAGGTTGTTCAGAACCACTTCGCCAACCGCGTCACGCTTACATTCAATCACAATACGCATACCGTCTTTATCTGACTCGTCGCGCAGTGCACTGATGCCTTCTACTTTCTTGTCTTTCACCAGTTCCGCAATTTTCTCGATCAGGCGAGCTTTGTTCACCTGATAAGGAATTTCGGTCACGATGATGGTTTCTTTACCGTGCTTATCCGCCTCAATTTCAGCTTTTGAGCGCATGTAAATTTTGCCGCGGCCGGTTTTGTATGCATCAACGATGCCTTTGCGGCCACTGATCAATGCTGCCGTTGGGAAATCCGGGCCCGGAATGTAATCCATCAACTCATCAATGGTGATGCTTTCGTTGTCAATGAATGCCAAGCAACCATCAATCACTTCCGTCAAGTTATGCGGTGGGATGTTGGTTGCCATACCTACTGCGATACCAGAGGCACCGTTGACCAGCAAGTTAGGAATTTTGGTCGGAAGAACCGCTGGGATCTGTTCAGTACCATCATAGTTTGGTACGTAATCCACGGTTTCTTTATCAAGGTCTGCCAGCAACTCATGGGCAATTTTTGCCATACGTACTTCGGTGTAACGCATTGCCGCCGCTGAGTCACCATCGATCGAGCCGAAGTTACCTTGGCCATCGACCAACATGTAGCGAAGTGAGAACGGCTGCGCCATACGTACAATTGTATCGTATACCGCGCTATCACCGTGCGGGTGATATTTACCGATAACGTCACCAACCACACGGGCAGATTTTTTATATGCTTTGTTCCAATCGTTCCCCAGAACATTCATCGCGAACAAAACGCGACGGTGAACTGGTTTTAGGCCATCACGCACATCTGGAAGAGCACGACCGACGATAACTGACATCGCGTAGTCTAGGTATGAACCTCGAAGCTCATCTTCAATGTTTACGGGCGTGATCTCTTTAGCTAGATCGCTCATAGAGCCATTATCCCTCTATAGTTTGATCGGTATATCCAGACAACATTCAGCGCATGCCAATCTCAGCATGAAACATTGAATGCAGAAAGACCTGAATATTATTGATACTTATAAGGTGAAAAAATATAACACAAGTTCCTAAGCTTCGGCATCACTTTCCCTCCCCTTTTATCAGGTTGTGACCTTTGTTGTGAATCAACTGCTGAGAATTTACACATTCCTACCATATCCAACTGATAAGCGGTTATTTTTTGTTCATCCATTTGGGAATCAAAGATAACAAGTGGTGCGAAATGACAACGGCGCTATAATGCCCCCTTATTCATGGATGCATAACACAGGCAACGAGTAGCATGAGCAAACCGCAAAACGTCGACCCCAATGAAATCAAGAAATTTGAAGAGATGGCCTCACGTTGGTGGGATCTTGAAGGCGAATTCAAACCCCTTCATCAGATTAACCCACTGCGTCTGAACTATGTGCTAGAACGCGCCGACGGGCTGTTTGGTAAAACGGTGCTCGATGTGGGCTGTGGTGGTGGTATTCTTGCGGAGAGTATGGCCCGCGAAGGTGCCCACGTGACGGGTTTGGATATGGGCAAAGAGCCATTAGAAGTTGCTCGTCTACACGCTCTTGAAACGGGCACGAAGCTAACTTACATCCAAAGTACCATTGAAGATCACGCGCAAGAGAACCCACAGACTTATGACGTCGTGACTTGCATGGAAATGCTTGAGCACGTGCCCGACCCACTGTCCGTGATTCAATCATGCGCAGCGTTGGTCAAACCCGGTGGCCATGTGTTCTTCTCTACACTCAATCGCAACTTTAAGTCATACTTGTTCGCGATTGTCGGCGCGGAAAAGCTGCTCAAGATTGTACCGGAAGGTACGCACGACCATGAGAAATTCATTCGTCCTTCTGAGCTGCTCAAGATGATCGATGCAACACCTTTACAAGAGCAAGGCATCACCGGATTACTCTATAACCCGCTGACCGACACGTACCGTTTAGGCGCAAACGTTGACGTCAACTACATCATCCATACACGCCTGATTTAAGGGGTGTTATACGCTAAAAGTCGATGGTCAAATAGCACACTCTACGATCGATTTTTAGCGTGTTTTTTGTGCTCTAGATTCCACTTTAATCAATCCGGAACACACTAGAGTTTTTACCTAAAGATCAAGATATTTTTTTTCGATCGTGGTTATGAAAAAACCAATCTTGAAATGACGATTTTCTACAATCAATTCTGCTCTTTGATCATCGGTGAGTGGCTACTAACTGTTTTTTTTCAATTTGCTAGTTATCCACAAACTGTCCCCGATCTGTAACTTGCAATACCCCCTCAATAGCACTATCTTGTAATGCGAACACTGATGCACCCCTACATATAGTGTTTATGACACTATATGTAGGGCGAGCTTGATCACAAAGCCGGGATTCACTTTACAAGAATTACACTAAAACACGGCTTTTATCAGTTTTGTTAGGGAAATAAAGCAGAATGAACCAACAACTTACTGTCACCAAGCGTGATGGCCGCAAAGAAAACATCGATTTAGACAAGATACACCGCGTAATCACATGGGCTGCAGAAGGCCTCGATAACGTCTCTGTATCGCAAGTAGAACTTCGCGCTCACATCCAGTTCTACGATGGCATTACCACGTCAGATATTCACGAAACCATTATCAAGTCTGCCGCGGATCTGATCTCCGAAGAGACCCCTGATTACCAATACCTGGCTGCGCGCCTTGCGGTGTTCCACCTGCGCAAAAAGGCTTATGGTCAATATGAACCGCCAACGCTGCTCGACCACGTGTCAGCGATGGTGGAAAAAGGCAAGTACGACAAACACCTGCTAGAAGATTACACTCGCGAAGAGTTTGAACTGCTGAATGGCTTTATCGACCACCGCCGCGATCTGGACTTCTCCTACGCCGCTGTGAAACAGCTGGAAGGTAAATACTTCGTACAAAACCGTGTCACCGGTCAAATCTACGAGAGTGCACAGTTCCTGTACATTCTGGTTGCGGCGTGCCTGTTTGCAAAATACCCGAAAGCGACACGTCTAGATTACGTGAAGCGTTTCTACGATGCGACGTCCACATTCAAGATCTCGCTGCCAACGCCAATCATGTCTGGCGTACGTACGCCGACTCGTCAGTTCAGCTCTTGTGTACTGATTGAATGTGGTGACAGCCTAGATTCTATCAACGCGACCGCTAGCTCGATCGTTCGTTACGTGTCACAACGTGCGGGTATCGGTATTAACGCGGGTCGTATTCGTGCGCTGGGTTCAGAAATCCGTGGTGGCGAAGCATTCCACACTGGTTGTATCCCATTCTACAAGTACTTCCAGACTGCCGTTAAATGTTGCTCACAAGGCGGCGTTCGTGGCGGTGCAGCCACGGTATTCTACCCATTGTGGCACGGCGAAGCCGAATCGCTGTTGGTGCTGAAAAACAACCGCGGCGTTGAAGAAAACCGTGTTCGCCACATGGACTACGGTGTTCAGCTGAACAAGCTGATGTACAAACGCTTGGTTGAAGGTGGCAACATCACACTGTTTTCACCTTCAGATGTTCCTGGACTGTACGACGCGTTCTTCCAAGACCAAGACGAATTTGAACGTCTGTACGTGAAATACGAAAACGATCCATCAATCAAGAAACGCACAGTGAAAGCAGTCGAGATCTTCTCCCTGCTGATGCAAGAACGCGCGTCGACAGGTCGTATCTACATTCAGAACGTTGACCACTGTAATACGCACAGCCCGTTTGATGCGAGTGTTGCGCCAGTCCGTCAGTCGAACCTGTGTCTGGAAATCGCACTGCCAACCAAACCGCTGGTGAACGTCGAAGACGACAGCGGCGAAATCGCGCTGTGTACGCTGTCTGCATTCAACTTGGGTGCCATCGAAAAACTGGATGATTTCGAAGAGCTGGCCGAGCTGGTTGTTCGCGCTCTGGATGCGCTATTGGATTACCAAGATTACCCGCTACCAGCAGCACGTAAATCAACCATGAACCGTCGTACTCTGGGTGTGGGCGTCATCAACTACGCATACTACCTCGCTCGTCATGGCGTGAAATACTCCGATGGCAGCGCAAACGGCCTGACGCACCGCACATTTGAAGCGATGCAGTACTACCTGTTGAAAGCGTCTGTGAATCTGGCGAAAGAACAAGGCAAGTGCCCTGCGTTTGATGAAACCAACTACGCGAAAGGCCTTCTGCCAATTGATACGTATAAGAAAGACCTTGATCTATTGTGCGACGAACCACTGCATTACGATTGGAATGCACTGCGCGAAGAGATCATGGAACATGGTTTGCGTAACTCAACACTGACCGCGCTGATGCCTTCTGAGACATCTTCTCAGATCTCTAACGCGACCAACGGTATTGAGCCACCTCGCGGCTACGTATCAGTCAAAGCGTCTAAAGACGGTATTTTGAAGCAGGTTGTGCCTGAGTTCACTCGTCTGAAAGAGAACTACGAACTGCTGTGGAACATCGGGTCTAACGATGGTTATCTACACTTAGTGGGTATCATGCAGAAATTTGTCGATCAGGCTATTTCCGCCAATACCAACTATGACCCAAGCCAATACGATTCAGGCAAAGTCCCAATGAAGAAACTGCTTCAAGACTTGCTGACCGCGTACAAGTTTGGTGTGAAAACACTGTACTACCATAACACTCGTGATGGTGCGAAAGACGATCAGAAAGATGCGGTGCAACCTGCCGATGACGATTGTGCAGGCGGCGCTTGTAAGATCTAATCAGATTCGAACTTTCCCTTAATGATTTGCATGCCCTTCGCTAAGGCGAAGGGCCAAACGGATGAAGGCACAATGGCTTACAGTACTTTTACTCAGAAAAAGAATAACCAACTTAAAGAACCGATGTTTCTTGGTCAGCCCGTCAACGTGGCACGTTATGACCAACAAAAATACGAAATTTTCGAAAAGCTGATCGAAAAACAGCTGTCGTTCTTCTGGCGTCCGGAAGAAGTGGACGTGTCCAGCGACCGCATCGATTACGCGAAACTACCCGAGCATGAAAAGCACATTTTCATCTCAAACCTAAAATACCAAACGCTGCTGGATTCAATCCAAGGCCGTAGCCCGAACGTGGCGCTGCTGCCATTGGTGTCTCTGCCAGAAGTCGAAACTTGGATTGAAACATGGTCGTTCTCTGAAACGATTCACTCACGTTCGTACACACACATCATTCGTAACATCGTGAATGATCCAGCGATCGTGTTTGACGACATCGTTGAAAACGAACACATCATTAAGCGTGCGAAAGATATCGCTCACTTCTATGATGACCTGATTCAGATGACGAACGATTACCATCGCTTCGGTGAAGGCACACATGAACTGAATGGTGAAACTGTTCATGTCAGCCTGAAAGGCCTGAAAAAGAAACTGTACCTGTGCTTGATGTCCGTGAACGCACTGGAAGCGATCCGTTTCTACGTGAGCTTTGCGTGTTCATTTGCGTTCGCAGAACGTGAGCTGATGGAAGGTAACGCGAAAATCATCAAACTGATTGCACGTGATGAAGCGCTGCACCTGACCGGTACCCAGCACATGATCAACCTGCTGCGCAACGGCATGGATGATTTTGAGTTCCTGCAAATCGCTGAAGAGTGCAAACAAGAGTGTTTTGACCTGTTTAAGCAAGCTGCTGAGCAGGAAAAAGAGTGGGCAGAATACCTGTTCAAAGATGGCTCAATGATCGGCCTGAACAAAGACATTCTGTGCCAGTACGTGGAATACATCACCAATATCCGCATGCAAGCGGTCGGTCTTGATGCTGCGTACCCAAGCGCAACGACCAACCCAATTCCATGGATCAACGCTTGGTTGTCGTCAGACAACGTACAGGTTGCGCCACAAGAAGCGGAAATCAGTTCATACCTTGTCGGCCAAATCGACAACGAAGTTCGTGCAGACGACTTCGAAGGTTTCGAACTGTAATGGCAACGATCAAAATCAACAAAGTCGTCAACATTGAGTCGAACCCGTCCAATACGCTGCTGGAAACCATGGAGCAGGCCGGATTAGAACCTGAGTACAACTGCCGAGATGGCCATTGTGGCGCGTGCCGCTGTACCCTCGCCTCTGGCGAAGTCGAATATGTTGGTTTTGCCATGGCATTTACACAACGTGATGAAATATTACCGTGTATCTGTAAAGCGAAAACGGCACTGGAGCTGACGAACGTCAACTACCGAGTGAAAGCCAAACGCGCTTGATCAGCCATGACGTCAAAAGCCAGAGCATTGCTCTGGCTTTTCTGTTTTGCACGCAGGGTCAACACAATCAATTCATTCGGCAACGCCGCCAAATAAGATTTGGTCTGCCGTCCCCATGGAGACGGACTTATTGGCGATCTCGCGGCCATCATCATCATACAACGCCAAGCGGTATCCCGGATAACTGATGTTGTTATTGTCTACAGGGGCATGCAGCCACAACGACACCACGTCACGATGAACGCTGCCAAGTGCTTCTCCCAAAACCACTTTTTGACTTGCCACCTCATACCAAACCAAAATTCTTGATTGATGGAACATACCAGCCTCCTGCCGACGTAATGGTTCAAACGAGATTTCAGTGTACAAATAAAAAAGTCCTAAAGTCGGCTCATTTTTAAGACAAAATCGGGACCACTTCAGAAATCAGGCGCTTATCATTTAGACAATTTACGAATAGAAAAGAAGGCAGAAAAGAGGTTTGGTAATAAGCAACGAAATCATTTGCTTATTACCTTTTACCGTATGCAGTTTTTATTTATATGCAATTCAGCGATAACAACGCCGATTAACCGTTCAATACATTGGCGGGCAAATAGAGCTCTTTCACCGTAGAGACCGAGCCGTATTTGGCCAACACCGGTTTCCCAGCAAGGTAACGGCGCAGCATATCCGCAGCCACGGTACCAATTAGCTCTTTTTGCTCTTGTGCGCTATACGCACGGTTAAATTTGAGCAGTTGCCCCCACTCGCCTTGTGGCGCAGATAACGCCACGCTGAAGGTCTCATCACTCAACGCACCGGTGACAATCGCCAAATCAGTACTGCATTTATCTTTGGTCGCCCCCGCTAACGCAAACACGGCCGCGAGAGGATCTTTCTCTCCCAGCCCCGCATCGGTGCGATGGCTCAAAATCCAGCTGTGCCCACTCAGGCGTTCAATCTGTTCATTACTCAACAACCAATTAGACAGCCAACCTTTGGTCGCTTGCTCGGCAATCGACAGCGACAACCCTTTCTCGGCCATCAAGTGCCCAATATGCGCCAACATTGGCTCATCAACGCTGACCACATGTTGCTCAAGGTGAGAATAAATCAGTTGTAGCAGTTTCACCCGTGTCTCTAAATCCTTGCGCGGGCCAAACAACTTCACTTCAATGAATGGCAGATATGAGCGATAGCCCAACACGTACCCTTTCGGCAGCTGCAACTTATCCAACTTGTCCGAAATACCCGATTCAGAGGTCCCAAACGTGTATATGCGGCTACATTCTAATCCAGCCTGATTGGGAAACAGCGCATGTAAATCGGGCAGAATCTGTTCCGTGACCATGCGTTTGAACTCTTTGGGTACGCCCGGCGTGAAATAGAACCAACACTCATTGATCTGCATTTTGAAACCGCACGCGGTGCCGATCGGGTTATCCAAAATCGTCGCCTGTTCGGGCAACATCGCTTGTTTGATGTTGCTTTCTGGCATCTTCGTCTTGCGCTGCGCAAAAAACGTCTCCAGCACTTTCAGCCATTCGGGAAACAGCACCAATGGCTGCTCGGCTGCCTGAGCCGCCGCTGCAGCACTCAAATCATCCGTTGTTGGCCCCAAACCACCATTGACGACCACCACATCGCTGTTAAAACTTAACATCATCAGCTCTTCAACCAGCGCTGATTGTTCATCACCCACGGTAGAGCGTTTCGTCAACGAGAATCCATGTTCGAAAAATTCTCGCGCCAACCAAGCGGCGTTGGTATCGGTAATATCACCGTGTAGTACTTCCTCACCAGTACTGAGCATTGCGATTTTCAGCATAACTATGACCTTATCTCCGGGCCTTCTTTGAGGCTACTATCAAGCCACTATATCGTTGATTGGCCTGCTATCTCCATCAGTTTTATGTCAATAAGCGATTTGCTTATTTTCATCCTTAGGACTTTACTAGATAATTGTGATTCTGATCATTATAAAACAACGTCTTGGAGCTACTGTGTCAATTAAAAGCATCACTGCGCTGATGTTATCGCTCCCCGCTTGCGCCAGTGCCGCGCCATACGGGATAAGCCCTCACATCGAACTCTCTTACTCAGCAAACTGTCAGAGCATCAATTGCAGTGATGCCTCTCCGTTGGCATACCGTGCGCGTTCTCCCCTTGCGGTGAATCTTGCTGGCGAGCCAGAACTTCATTTGGATGAACCCGCCTTACCGCGTTACTTGACCATTTCTGACACCAAAGACTGGGATTACCTGAAAGATCAAACGTACACCATTTTGGGTTTAAGTATTGCGACAGTGGGCTTGATGACCTTATTGCCCGAGTCGGTAACGCAATGGGATGAAGAAGATCGCAACCTCAGTGGTCTGGGTAAGAAATGGAAAGACAACGTCTCCTCCGGCCCAACTTGGGACCGCGACGAACATTACCTCAACTACGTCATGCACCCGTATTTTGGCGGTGTTTATTACACGGCGGCACGTCATGCTGGGTTTAACGAGTTTGAATCTTTCCTTTACTCCGCCGCGATGTCTGGCCTGTTTTGGGAATACGGTGTAGAAGCCTTTGCCGAAGTCCCCTCTTGGCAAGATCTGTTTATTACACCATTTTTCGGTGCGGTGGTGGGCGAAATGATGTTTGAAGCCGAGCAGAACATTGTCGATAACGGGGGTGAAGTTTGGGGCTCTGAACGCATGGGGAGCTTCACGCTGTTTTTCTTAAACCCTGTGGGCCACATTCATGGCTGGGTGAGCAATGCTTGGGGCGGTTCTGCCGAATTTCAATTTGAAAGTCACCCGTGGTTTGGCAATCAAGACGCGGCGAAATTTGCGCTCGACTCCGGCGCCACGTACGACACCCAGTTTGTGGGAGCAACCTTTAAAGTGACATTCTGACCCGCCTGCCACGACTCGATTTATTGATTCAACAATTGCACGATTCAACGTAAAAAAGCGCCCTTCGGCGCTTTTTGTTTTTTTACTTTTTGCTTTTTATCGCGATCTTCCGTCACGGCCTTCCTGTCACATTGTCGCTTCGTCACATCTTGACGACTTAACGCGCAACCTGCTGACGCTGTGATTTTTCCCATAATACATGGAATTTCTTATCCGCTGGATGATCCACTCGTGCGTAGGTATGCGCGCCGAAATAATCACGCTGTGCTTGGAGCAGATTGGCAGGCAACACCTCGCAACGTAGCGCATCGTAGTAACTCAGCGCCGACGTCAGGCATGGCATCGGCACACCGCTTTGCATCGATTGCGCAGCAATGTGCCGCCAACCTAACAGTCGTTTCGAGAGTTCAGACACAAATTCAGGCGCCAGCAGCAGATGATCCAACAGCGGCTGATGCTGATACGCCTGCGCAATTTGGTGTAAGAAGCCCGCACGGATAATGCAGCCCGAACGCCAAATGCGAGCAATGTCAGTGAAATTCAGTTGCCAACCTTCGGAATCCGACGTGGTTTTCATCAGGTCAAAGCCCTGCGCATACACCACCAACTTGGCGCAATACAAAGCCGATTCCAAATCGCGCAATGTCGAATCCAAGCACGGCTCTGCAATCAACGTCTGCGCGGGCAACTGTCTACTGGCCGTCATGCGACGCGCCTTGTTTGCGCTGAGTGAGCGCGCAAATACCGCCTGCGCCAAACTCGGGGCCGGACTGCCACTTTGCAGGCTGTTGACCGCCGTCCACAATCCGGTTCCTTTTTGTTCCGCGGTGTCGAGGATCATCTCCACCAACGCCGCGCCGGTTTCAGGGTCGTGCTGCTGCAAAATATCGGCGCTGATTTCCATCAAATAACTATTAAGCACGCCTTGGTTCCAACGTTCGAACACCTGACCAATCTCGGGCGCGGAGAGCGTCATCACATCACGCAAGTATTGATAGGCTTCGCAAATCAGCTGCATATCCGCGTATTCAATGCCGTTGTGCACCATTTTCACGTAATGGCCCGCACCCGCAGGGCCAAGATACGCCGCGCACGATTCACCTTGTTGATGGGAATCAATCGGCTGACCCGACGCATCCACTTTTGCAGCAATCGCTTGCCACAGCGGTTGCACGAATGTCCAGGCTTCCGGATCCCCACTGGCCATGAGAGACGGGCCGTGACGCGCACCTTGTTCTCCCCCAGAGACGGCAGTGCTGAAGAAACGTAAACGGCCCGTGTATTCTTTTTCGCGACGCTCGGAGTCGGTCCACAAGCTGTTACCAGTATCGATAACAATATCTTGCGGTGACAAACCCGCGTCGAGCAATTGTGCAATCACCTCATCCACTACATCGCCGGCGGGAACCGACAACGCAATCACACGCGGCGTGTTCAGCAAGCGCAGCAGATGAGTCAAATCGTCAGCGGCGGCAAACGTGCCTTTACCCGCAATGGTGCTCAACGAGGCGGCTTCTTGTAAGGTTCGCAGTCGGTTGGCTTGGTTGAGATCATATCCCGCGACCGAGAAACCGTGATCCACCAAATTCAATGCCAAGCTTTTGCCCATCACACCCAGCCCAATCATCGCAATCTGACAACTCATGATTGCGCCTCCAAAGCTTGCAGCGCTTGCGTTAACACCCCATCCAATGATTGAGAGATATCGACAAAAATGGCTTCATTGGCGTCGGGTTCGACCAGCGTGTCGAACTGACTTTTCAGCATCGCTTCACCCTGGAAGTAATGATCCGAACGCTGCTGCAAACGCGACCAAATGGTCTCGTAATCGCCCTGCAAATACACAATCACCAAGTCGTCGTTGTCGGCGCGCAAGATGTCGCGGTACGCCGGTTTCAACGCGGAGCAGGCAATCACTGCCCCCGCTTGTTCGATGAACAAACGATTGAGCGTTTGCAGCCAACCCAAGCGGTCATCGTCGGTCAGTGGAATGCCCTGACGCATTTTGTCGACATTATCTTGTGGATGATAATCATCCCCATCAAAGAATTTCAGGCCCAGCGCATCGGCAATTTTGCTGCCAATCGAGCTCTTTCCGCAGCCAGAAACCCCCATCACTAATATTTTTTTCGGTTTCATAGGACACATCTTCCCTAAGGCTCCACATCATGGAGCCACTCTAAACTCGTTATCGGTTGGTTTATTGCCACCACATCGCCAATTGCGGGAACGCAATGACCAGCGCTAGGACGAAAATCTGCATGAAAATAAATGGAATCAGCGAGGTGAAAATCAGGCCCAAGCTGATGTCTTTCGGTGCCACAGACTTGAGGTAAAACGCCGCAGGGCCGAATGGCGGTGACAAGAATGACACCTGCATGTTCAAGCAGAACACCACACCAAACCAAATCGGGTCAAAGCCCAAGTTACTGATAATCGGCACAAAGATTGGCATGGTCAGCAACGCAACCCCAACCCAGTCGAGGAACATCCCCAGCACCAACAAAATCACCATCATGATAAGCAGTGTGGCCATGGCGCTACCGCCAGACAGGGCCAAAATGGTTTCTTCAACGAAATCGATACCGCCCATCAGGTTATAAACCCCAACCAGCGCGCTCGCACCAATGCCAATCCAGATGATCATCCCACAAGTCCGCATGGTCGCGATGGCACTCTCTTTGAGCATATTCCAGCTCATTTCACGGCGGATGATGGCGCTAATCATGATCCCCACCACGCCCAGTGCAGAGGCTTCAGTCACCGAGGCCACACCGGTATAGATACTGCCCAGCACCACCGCCACCGAAAGTAAGGGGAAGAACAAGGCTTTGAAGTAATTCGGTCTTTGAGTCTCATCTTCCAACTCGTCTTCAAAACTTGGTGCCAGTGCCGGATTCATATAACAACGAATCAGAACATACGCGATGTAACACGCCGCCAAAATAAAGGCCGGAATGAATGCAGCTTTAAACAGATCGCCAATCGATACGCTCGCCGTCATACCGTAGATAATGAGGACAATGCTTGGCGGCAGCATGGTGCCCAACGCACCACCGGCACACGTGGTACCAATCGCCAGTTTACGGTCGTAGCCCAAGCGCAGCATTTGTGGCAACGCCAGAATACCCAGCAGCACGGTTTCGCCACCGATCACACCCGACATCGATGCAAGCAGCACCGCCACCAACAGCGTTTGGACCGCAACGCCGCCGCGTACTTTACGGCCAACTGATTTCATCGCATCGAACAAATCACGGGCAATACCCGAGTGATCGAGCATTGCCGCCATCAACACAAACATCGGAATCGCGAGGAAGATATAGTCCGACGCAAAGCTGTACATGCGGCTGGTCACCAGAGGAATCGCATCCACCCCAAACCAACCTAGCGTGAAGAAAATTGCGACAAAACCGGTCACGAACGCCAGTTGCATCCCCGTGAGCAGCAGGCCGATCATCATCGCCAGCATCAATACGCTGCCCCACTCAATACCTATCGAAGACAGATCAAACATCGTGTTTATTCCTCAGGGCTTGAATCTCTTGAATCAGATGCAGCACGAACTGCACGACCAGAATCACTAAAGTGATGAAAATAACCGCTTTCAGCAGCGCCGGATAAGGCGGGTTAAATGCAGACCCCGAGGTTTCCAAACGAAACTCCCCCCAAGGGGCGAACCATGCGGCTTCCACCGTCACGTAAGAGGCATAAGCCATCATGCCCGCAAACGCGAGGCCAACTATGTGATGGACGATGTTGAGGTAATGTTTGGTGCGCTGCGAAACGTGATCGTAAATCAACACCACACGCACGTGTTTGTCGGCCGCCATGGCATAAACGCCACCAAACACAAACAGTGTGCCGCCGACAAACGCGGCCGTTTCATGAACCCAAGTGGTCGGCGCATTGAACACATAACGCATCACCACTTCGTAAAAGGAAATCGCAACCGTAAACAGAAACAGCAAGCTTAGCGCGTTGCCCAGACGCAGAATCCAGCGATCCAGCGCATTTTTCGGCTGCCCGTCATGGATAGACGCAGCAGGAAGCTTATTCTCGCTCATAACGAACTCTTGTTTAAAATGAGAGGGCAAAGCGCCCTCTCGGAAAGAAAGGAATAACCGTGATTACAGTAGATCGTTTTGTTCTAGGAAGGTGGTCACTGAGTCATACACTTTTTGCGCATTGGGTGAGCGTTCAGCAAACACTTTCCATTGGCTGCGTGCAATTTCACGGAATTTCTTACGCTCTTCGTCAGACCAGTTGTGAATGGTGATTTTCGGATTCGCGCTGGCTTCTTTCACCGCCGCTTGGTCCGCAATCTTCAATTGCGTGGTGATGTCATATGAGAAATCACGAACCGAGGTTTCAAGAATCTGCTGCAGATCCGCAGGCATCTTGTCCCATTTTTTCTGGCTGATAGAGATGTCGATCAGCGGCAGCGAGTGGAACCCTGGTTGAACTGGATGCACCGCGACGTCGTTCATGCCCGCTTTTTGGTTGGTGGAGAAAACGGTGTAGTCGGCTGCGTCAATCACGCCTTTGCTTAACCCCGTAAACACTTCAGAACCCGGCAAGTTCACGGGCGTAGCTCCCGCAGCAGCAAAGACTTGTTGAACCAAACCTTCTGGCGCACGTAGTTTCAGACCTTTCAGATCCGCGACCCCATCCAGCGGTTTTTTCGATACCAAAGATTCAACGCCAGTGGTTGAAGCGCCAACAAAATGTACGCCGTATGGTTTGTAAAGTTCGGTTAAAAGTTCGTTCCCACCGCCGTAGTTCATGTATTGAAGTAATTGAGTGGTGTCAGACCATGCACCAACCATGTTACCCAACAGGCCAAATGCAGGATCTTGACCCGAGAAAAACTCTGTCGCAGTGACATGACCGTCCAGAATACCCATCTTAATCGCGCTCAGGGTTTCAGTGTGTTTCACCACCGCGCCAACAGGCAGCAAGTCAATGTCGATGCGGCCACCTGACATTTTCTCGACGCGATCCACCCAGCTTTGCTGAATTTGGAAGTTGCGGTCACCAGAGGGATCAGAAGACTGAATCTTGAGTTTGAAATCTGCCGCCATGGCAGACATAGATACCAAACCCGTGACCGCCGCAGCGATCAGTGTTCTTGTCATTGTTTTCATTGAATCGTCCTTAAGAGTTTCACGTAACAAACCGGTTTATATTTTTATGTTACCGGTAACTTGCATCGCGAATGTTACTGGTAACTACCATTCATTGTCCATGAGATCGATCACAGCTTTTAAACAATTATTAACAACAATCTCAACATTGCATAATTTCTGGTAACCGACATGACATAACCCTTTGTCTCTCAAGGTCAAATTTGTGCAGAGGATTGAAGTATTGAAAGTTGCCCATCGTTGTCGTCCAAAAAATTGACTTTCGTCAATCCTTATCGACGCATAACACCTAAACTCAAAGATAGAGTGACCAAGTGAAGTTCGGAGGCCATTATGACTTGTACATTTATTGTAAACTTTGTGGGAACTGCCACGCCGTCCACGATTAAACAACTGGCTGCCATTACGCATGAGAACGATGGTAAGTGGTTAATCAGCAAAGTAAATTTCATTGAAGATCAAGTGGCAGCCGTGATTAAGGTTGAAATGCCGCTTGCCAAAGCAAACGTTGTTAAACACGCATTCCAATCCTACCCTGATTTGATGGTGAATATCGTCGACTGCGATACGCGACCACTCAAAGAAGATACGATTTACCAATTACGCCTCGATGCCAATGACCGTTACGGCATTGTCAACGACATCACTCATGTGTTGGATGGCCAAGGCATCAGCATTTTGGATATGGACTGCCAACGCGTTTTTATTGCGGGTGGTGGTGGCGTCAGCTCCAGCCTATTTACCGCCAACATGGCGATTCGCTTACCACCAGAAATTGACATCGAAGATGTCGCCAAAGAGCTAGAAGCGTTGAGTGAAGACACCCGAGTCATCCTCGAAGCCTAACAACACACACGAATGTATCGTTTCGACGGGAGGCCTTTGGCCTCCCTTTTTCATCAGTGACACCTAATTTTCTTGAACCAGATAACACTCTCGTCCGATTCGTTTGAATTCTCGCACTTTTCTACCACGCTTAATTCGGGATCTCGATTCCAACATTATTCTAATAAACAGCACTCTGTAACGAGAAAGCACATACAACTTTGGCTAGGTAGAAAACATCATGTTGAAGCTCAAAAACATCAAGGTCAGCTATAAGCTGGCAATTATTCTGTTGGTCAGCATCATTGGGTTTATCAGTCTGCTATTCATTGCAGCCACCGCCCTCAAACACAATTTGATCGCAGAACGAGAAGCTCGGCTATACGCGGTCATCAATAGCACCTTGTCCCAAGTGAGCTTTCTAGAACAATCCCTACCCAAAGACGACGCGCAAAAACAAGCCAAGGCATTGATCAATGCCATTCGTTTCGATGGTAATAACTATCTGTTTGTGCTGGATGAAACGCGAAAAATGCTTGTGCATCCGCTGCGCCAAGACTTGGTTGGCCAGCAGATGGGCGAACAACGCAGCGGTGAAGATGGGTTCTGGTACACCATGGTGGATTTGGCGAAAGGCGGTCAACACGGCGTGCTCACCTACCCTTGGCAAACCACGGCCGGTAAAGAGGCCGACAAACTCTCCGCGGTGCATGGATTTGCACCTTGGGGCTGGGTGCTCGGTTCCGGCATGTTGTTGGATGATATTGAGCACGCGGTCGAACGCCAGTTTTGGACCATGGCGATTGCGACCTTCGTGGCGATTATCGTGATGGCAGCGTTCGGCGTGGTCATCAGCCGCGCCATTGTGCGCCCGTTGGAACTGATCAAAGATTCGATGAAAAAAGTGGCTCAAGGCGATTTAACCGCCACCATTCCCGTGCAAGGCAAAGATGAGATTGGTATCGTCGCCACACGCATCAACGAAAGCGTGGCCGCCATGCGCGGGGCATTGTTGGAGTCGGTGAACTCGGCCAATGAAGTTGCTGAAGCGGCGATTCGCATTTCCTCATCCGCGGAAGAGACCAGCCAAGCCGTCGTCAGCCAACGTGATCAGCTCAGCCAACTCGCCACCGCCATGAATGAAATGAGCGCCACCGTGGCCGATGTCGCCGGACACGCCGAAGAAACAGCACGTGATACGCTTGATGCCAGTAACGAAGCGGGCCTTGGCGACAAAGATGTGCATTCCAGTGTCGACAGCATCAAATCGCTGTCTAATGAATTGGAAATTGCGGCCGAACAGGTCAATAAACTGAAAGAAGGCGTCATGCAGATCAGCGAAGTGACCGCGGTCATCAGCGGCATTTCCGAACAAACGAACCTATTGGCCTTAAACGCGGCAATTGAAGCTGCGCGAGCTGGCGAGCAAGGCCGTGGCTTTGCCGTCGTCGCAGACGAAGTGCGCAATTTGGCAAGCCGCACTCACCATTCGACCGATGAAATTCAAACCACCATCAATCGCCTACAACAATTGGCGGTCACCACCGCGAGTGCGATGCAAACCAGTCAGGATTTGGCCTACAGCAGCGTAGAACGCGCTGAAAATGCAGGCAGCGATTTGTCGTTGATAGTGAATCACATTCAGCACGTCAGCGATAAAGCGACTCAAATTGCGACCGCAGCAGAAGAACAAAGCGCAGTGGCAGAAGAGATGAATCGCAACGTCAGTGGCATTAACGACGCCGCATTAGAAATGTCACAAGCCGCCAATTACTTAGCCGAAGAGAGTGAAAAGCTCGCCGACCTGTCACGCCAGCTCGATGAGAAGTTGTTGCACTTTAAGCTTTAGATGCCCAAACAAAAAATCCACCGCATGCGGTGGATTTTTTCATCAGCGAACGATTTTATTTAACCGACCACAACGAAAGTGAGCGTTTAAAATCATCGTAACCAAATTCGTTCAGTTTCTGAATGTCACCATTGGTGCGTTCACAGTAAACCGATGGCATTTTCAGGCCGTTGAACCAGTTCAGTTTCACCATGGTGTAACCTGCGCTGTCGAGAATATGCAGTTTTTGACCGACCTTGAGCGGCTCATCAAACTTCGCAACGCAGAATTGGTCGCCCGCCAAACACGAACAAGAGCCAATCACGTACTCGTGCTCGCCACTCTCGCTCGCTTCTAATACTGATGCTGGCTCTTTATAGATCAGCGTATCCAAACGGTGCGCTTCGGTCGCTGAGTCAACAATGGCGGTTTTCATGCCGTTTTCAACGATGTCCACCACCGTCACGACCAGGTCAGTCGTTTTGGTGATCACCGCTTCACCCGGTTCTAGGTAAAGCTGAACGCCGTGCTTTTCAGCAAAGGCTTTCAGAGCAAGACCCAGTTTCTCCACATCGTAACCTGGCCAAGTGAAGAAGACACCGCCGCCGAGGCTCACCCAATCCAATGTATTGAGGTACGCGCCAAAACGCTCTGAAATGGAATCAAGCAAGTTGATAAACGCATCCACATCTTTGTTCTCACAGTTCATGTGGAACATGACGCCATTGATGGTTTCAAAGACCGCAGGATCAATGTGATCGGCTTGTACGCCCAAACGCGAAAACTGACGCGCTGGGTTCGCCAAGTCTTGACCCGCATAGCTAACGCCCGGGTTCAAGCGCAAGCCCAATGACGCTTTGCCTTCTACCAAGTGACGGTACGCACTCAGTTGAGACTGTGAGTTGAAAATCATTTTGTCACAGATGTCGGCAACTTCTTTGACGTCGTCTTCGCTGTAACCCACGCTGTAGGCGTGTGTTTCGCCGCCGAAGGTGTCGTGGCCGAGTTTGACTTCAAATGGGCCAGAGCTGGTTGTACCGTCCAGGTACGGTTTGATGATGTCAAAAACACCCCAAGTCGAGAAGCACTTCAGTGCCAGTACCAGTTTTACACCGGAAATGTCTTTCAAGCGTTTCGCAATTTCGAGGTTCGCAATCAGCTTGCCTTCGTCAATCATGAAATATGGGGTTTTGAGTTCGTTTTTTTGCATCGTGTCGGTTCCTAAATGCTGCGCATTAATCGCAACAGTTTCTGAATCTTTAAAATGGAAAAAACAGCCATCACGAATGACGGCTGTTTGTTTCAGAACCAAAAGGTGTTATGCCTTTTAGTCGCTTCGATCAATCAAGAATGTTGATCACCGGTTGGCTCGGTTGTAATTCCTGCACGTTCCAGCTCAAGCCGATCGACGGCATGGTTTCGAGGAACGGGTCTGGGTTGAGCTGCTCCATGTTAAACACGCCAGCGTCAGCCCATTCGCCACGGAAGAATTGCAGCGCAGCTGTGATTGCTGGTACACCCGTGGTGTATGCAATCGCCTGATGCTCAACATCTTTGTAAGCGACTTCGTGATCAGCGTTGTTGTAAATGAATACACTACGCTGTTCACCATTTTTCTTGCCTTGAACCCAAGTACCGATACAGGTTAAACCGCTGTATCCTGGAGCCAAAGAGGTCGGATCCGGTAACAGTGCTTTCAGAACGTGCAGTGGTTGAACCACGGTACCATCCTGAAGTGCAATCGGATCCGGACTGAGCAGACCAATGTCACGCATGCAGTTGAAGTAGTTCAGGTAACGGTCACCGAAGCCCATCCAGAACTCAATACGTTTTGCAGGAATAAATTCCTTCAGTGAGCGAACTTCATCGTGTGCCATTGAGTACACTTTGAAAGGACCACATTGAGGAAAATCAAATTCCATCATACGAGAGTGGCATGGTACGCGCTTCCATTCTCCCTCTTCCCAGAAGAAAGAGTCGCCCTGAATTTCCAACATGTTGGTTTCAGGATCGAAGTTCGTCGCGAATTTCTTGCCGTGGTCGCCCGCGTTGATGTCCATCACGTCGATGGAATCAATCTCATCAAACAGGTGTTTTGCGGCATACGCTGCAAACACACTCACCACACCGGGATCAAAACCAGCGCCCAAAATTGCGGTGATGCCTGCTTGTTTGAATTTTTCGCGGAATGCCCACTGAGGATCGTACGCTTCTGGCACTTGCTGGCCTTCAGAGCATAGATCCACCGCAACAGAAGTGTCCAAATAGGACACTTTTGCACGGTAACAGGCTTCCATGATTGGTACGTTAACCCAAGGCGGGCCAGCGTTGATCACCAGATCAGGCTGGACCGCTTCGATTAACGTTACTAGTGCGTCAACATCGTCAGCATTTACTGCTCGCGCTTCTAGCTTCTTAGTAGAATCTTTCAAGTTTTGTTTGCCCTTGATTGATTCAATGATCTTCTCACACTTCTCAACTGAACGAGAAGCAATGGTAATATCACCCAGCACGTCGTTGTTTTGTGCCGCTTTATGTGCGACAACCCAGCCAACGCCGCCCGCCCCAATCTGTAGAATTGACATAGTATCCGTTTACCTTTATTTCGCTAGCTCTTCCGCTAGAGTTTCAATTTTAGCCAGTAAAGATTCGAAGTCCGAAATCTTCAAGCATGGGTTCAAGATTGTGAATTTCAAGGCAGTTTTGCCATCCACAATGGTTTCGCCAAGTACAGCGACACCACGTACCAATGCCTGCATACGAACGACTTTATTCAATTCATCCATATCAGACGCTTGGCTGTTTACTGCGCGGAACAACACAGTAGACAAAGATGGTTCAGCCAAAAGCTCGAAGGCTTTATGCTGACGAACCAATTCGGCCACTTGTTGAGTTTGGTCAAGCAAGTGGTCGTACATTGCGCCCATTTGTTTAGGACCCACGTTTTGCATGGTCATAAACACTTTCAGAGCGTCAAAGCGTTTTGTGGTCGCGATCGACTTGTCTACCAGGTTTGGCAGTGTATCGTGTTCGCGGTTCAAGTAATCTGCATGGTGCAGCAGGAACTTGAAGTTACTTTTATCTTTCAGCAGCAATGCGCCACAGCTGATGGTTTGGAAGAACAGCTTGTGGAAGTCCACGCTCACTGATTGCGCACGTTCGATGCCGCTCAGACGAGCTTTATGACTGCTCAGAATCAGCGCGCCGCCGTAGGCACTGTCAACGTGCATCCACATCTCGTGCTTCTCTGCAACATCAGCGATGGTCACCAAGTCGTCGATTGCACCGTGGTCCGTTGTACCTGCCGTACCAACGATCGCAAATGGGATCAGACCTTCCGCTTTCGCTTGTTCAACAACAGCGTTCAGCTTCGTCACATCCATTGTACCGTTTGGTAGCGCGTCAACCGCCAAGATGGCTTTCTCACCAAGACCCATCCAAGAAGCAGACTTCTGAACAGTGAAGTGAGATTTCTTCGAGCATACAATACGCAGTTTGTCCGCGTACTCTGGCAGACCCAGTTTCTGAATCGAGTGGCCGCTCAGTTTATTCGCAATCCAGTCGCGAGCCAACATCAGGCCCATTTGGTTGCTCTGCGTACCACCGCTGGTGAAGATACCGTCCGCTTGCGCGCCCAGTTCGTACTTCTCACACATCCAGTCAATCACTTTCTGCTCAACAAACGTTGCCGCAGACGACTGATCCCATGAATCCATGGATTGGTTCAGCGATGCGATGATCGCTTCCGCAACAACAGAAGGCATCAGGGGTGGTGTGTGCAGGTGCGCAATGCAGTCTGGGTGCTGAACGATGATTGAGTTCTTCGCAACCAGTTCCGCAGTGTCAGAGATCACGTCTTTCAGCGATGCGTTTTTGTTATCCAGATCAACCGCGTAAATCGCTTCTTCTAGCGCTTTCGGGTCGATGCCTGAATACGGCGCGTTCACTTCTTCAAATACGGCTTTCATTGCAGCAGTGGTGTGGTTCATCACTTGTGAGAACTCTTGGCTGCCCATGTGACCGGTATGAATGAAGTGTTTTTTCCACTCTTGGTTTGCTTGTTCTGGATCTTTCTGACCGCCACCAGCGGCAAGAATCGCTTCTTCCAGTGTGCGCAGGGCAAAGTCGATCTGCTCAAAAGAGATGATCAACGGTGGAAGGAAACGAATCACAGAACCTTCGCGGCCACCTTTTTCAACCATCAAACCACGCTCCAGCGCTGCACGCTGAATGCCCAGAGTCAGTTGAGGTGCCGATTTTGGCTCACCAAATTTGTTCAGTTCGCCACTTGGATCTTGAATTTCCAGACCCAGCATCAAACCTTTACCACGTACTTCTGCAATGCAGTTCACGCGGCTTTGAATTTTTTCCAGACCCATACGTAGGTATTGGCCTTTGATGTTTGCCTGTTCAACCAGGTTATCGCGCTCAATGATTTCCAGTGCTTTGGCACCCGAGACCATTGCCAGCTGGTTACCACGGAATGTACCCGTGTGTTCACCTGGACGCCATGTGTCATGCTGCTTGTTGATCACAAGAAGAGACATTGGCATGCCGCCGCCGATCGCTTTCGACAAACACAGTACGTCCGGTACGATACCCGCTTCTTCGAAAGCGAAGTTGTAGCCAGATTTACCCACACCACACTGGATTTCATCAAAAATCAGCAGGATGCCGTATTCGTCACAGATGCGGCGAAGTTCGCGCAGGAAGAATGCTGGCGCAGGAATAACACCGCCTTCACCTTGTACCGGTTCAACGATGATCGCCGCTGGTTTCATGATGCCTGCTTCGTCGTCGTTCAGTAGACGCTCGATGTAACGGATGCTGGCTTTCGCGCCTTCATCACCACCTAGGCCAAACGGACAACGTAGGTTGTATGGGAATGGCATAAAGTGAACGTCAGACATCAGGCCAGTACGACGTGCTTTGGTATTCAGGTTACCCATCATCCCCATCGTACCGTTGGTCATACCGTGGTATGCACCGCGGAACGCAAACATGGTATTGCGACCGGTGGTTTGTTTTGCCAGTTTGATTGCGGCTTCTACGGCGTCAGCGCCGGATGGACCACAAAACTGAATCACACAGTTATTACCCAGCTCTTCCGGCAGGAATGCTTTTACTGCTTTGATAAAGTTGGTTTTTGCTTTGGTTGCAATATCCAGCGTTTGGTAAGGCAGACCTGAATCCAGTTGATCTTTCAGAGCTTGGTTGATTTCTGGGTGGTTGTAACCCAGTGCCAAAGTACCTGCGCCCGCCAGACAGTCTAGGAAGATCTGACCGCGCGTGTCTTCAACCAAACAGCCAAACGCTTGTTTGATGGCGATAGGTATACGGCGTGGGTATGAACGTACTTCAGATTCGTGCTCTGCTTGTTCAATCAAAACTTCATCTGGAGTAAGGTCATAAGTACCTTCTAGAACTGGTACTTGGTTGGTAAACATGGTTGCGATAGTGTTATCGACTTCAAAGGCTGTACTCATCTTCGTCCCCTTGAATGGTTAAACCGCTGTTCATTTCTCGGCTGTTCGTTGTTTTTGAGAAATGACAAATAGCAAAACGTTCCGACTGAGTCCTCAGACAAATTCGGAAATACTGCAGGTCATCAGCTTGATGACAAATCACAAAAAAACAGGAATCAAGGTTCGGTTATGCTGCTGTCCTGACGAACAGGGCATAGAGGAAGTACAAAGCTGATTAATGTGTGTAAGTTAAGTGAGTTCAATGTTGGGTATCCCATTCACATGCTGTTCCCACAGCAAGAGTATCCCGTCTATCAGTAAAAGGACTTACTGATACCTACCCTACGTAATGTCCCAATCAGCCTGAATGGTCACTACGCGTATCCCTCGGAAGCACTGTCCGAGATTGCTGCGGAAGTTAACACAAAACGTGTCTCATCCGCAATCATTTTTCTCCACCAAATAACAACTAACTCAACAGGAAATATCACAGTTATCTATTATTCAGAACGTTATAAAATCCAACCAATAGCAAGCCCTTATCGCATGAATAAGGGCTTGATGATTTGCATCCGTTAAACGGTTTCGTTTTTAACTATTTGACTCAGTAATGTATCCGCAGCAGCGTCAGATAACGCCCCCGTGATGTCAAAGATTTCGACCCCGTTATCGATCACAATCGACTGCGTTTGTCCCGAATCGTAGGACACCTGTAAGGTGACATCTTCATCACCGACCACCACTTCAATTTGGTCGAGTAAATCTTCGAAAGTGCCCCCATCCAGTACGGCCGACAAATCAAGTTTGTCTGTGCCCAACTCAAAGTTTTTCACCACATCAATGCTGTTATCCAATGCGTCATCCAACCAAGTGAAAACGTTGGCTTGCGCATCACCAATCAGCACATCATTGCCCGCTGTGGCATTCAGCACAGGTTCGCCATCTTGCGCAGAGAACACGTGGTATGACGGCGTCGAACTGTCAGCCTCAAGTGTCACTGTCGCTTCATTACTGAACTCACCGTCCGAGTCAACGGCTTGATACGTGAAGCTGGTGCTATCCACCACGGTTTCGGTACCCGACAAATGCGTCACCACATAGTTTGAACCGGATGAACCGTCGTTATCCGAAGCGGTGAAGTCCAACCCAACGACGGGGCTATTTGACGGCGCCGAATAAGTGTATTCGCCATCGCCCAGATAGGTCTCCGTATAGATGTCTCCATTGGCGAGATAATAGGTTACCGTGGCCGCATGATTGGTATTCAAACCATCGACACCAAACGTAATGGTATACAACGGGTTTTCATTCAAATCGACATGCAACGTATCTTGCGTGTTGATCCCGTTACCCGATGCCACCGACAGCCCGGTCCCTTGTTGCACTGTGTCGATCAACGTCACTTGTTGCGAGACTTGTTCGTCATTCCCTATCGTTTTGTATGCAGAGATATAGATAACATTGCCGTTATCAAGAACAAATTGATAATCGTCATCAACCTTAACCAATTCGCCATCTTCTGTTGAACCAATGACAACTTCATTGCCTTCTGGAACGAAAGTTATGTTGTCAGGATTGAACAGCACTGGGTCGCCGACTTGATTTGCCACATAAACATCTGCAGCCGTTAATTCTCGAGTCACGCCGTTTTCATCGGTATACAACAAGGTCCCACTGTCTGGTAGTGAGGTAATCACGATGCTCAATTGCGTGTCGGTAAAGTCATCATCGACGTCGGAAATGTGGTCGTCCGCTTCCACGTCAGAATCAAACACAATCGTTGTTTCAGAACTCTCTCCCAGCAATACAGTGAAGTCTTCTGCAACTGGTGGCTCGTTCAGGTTCAGCTCTTTAAGCACGACATCCACATCGGTGGATTTCACATCACCCAACCCAGCCACTTCAGTCGCGGTTACGACCAGATTGTGAATATTGGATTCTAGTTCATAGTCATTGGTAAAAGCGTTCACGCCATCTAAGGTCAGATAGATAGCGCCCGTCGTTGAATTAATCCGAAACAGCGCTCTATTTTCGCTATCGTAAACATTAGTTTTAATGCTGTAAGATACATTTTCACCGTCAGCATCCGTTGCTGACACTGTGCCAATCACATGTGTCTCGTCACTGTCTTCTTGATACGTAAATACATAGGCATCATCAAAAATTGGCGCGTTATCATCCAGATTCAACTCGTTGAGCTGTACAGGAATGTCGGTGGATTTTTGATCCCCCAATCCTGCCACTTCCGTCGCAGTCACCACGAGGTCATGCATGTTCGGCGTGGTCTCGTAATCATTGGAGAACGCCGTCACGCCTGCGGCCGTTAAACTGATTGCCCCGCTGTTGGTATCAATTTCAAACAGCGCTTCATCAGCATCGTTATACACGTTGGTGGTGATCGAATAGGTCACCGCTTCGCCATCGCCGTCGGTCGCCGAAACGGTCCCAATCACATCCGCATCGCTGCTGTTTTCATCATACGAGAAAACGTAACGGGGGCCATCTGGGTTGTCCGGATCGTTCGGGTCGAACTCTGGCGCAAACTCATCCAAGTTCAGCTCATTGAGCTGCACGGGAATGTCGGTGGATTTTTGATCCCCCAACCCCGCCACTTCCGTGGCCGTCACCACGAGGTCGTGCATGTTCGGCGTGGTCTCAAAGTCATTGGAGAACGCCGTCACGCCCGCGGCCGTTAAACTAATTGCCCCGCTGTTGGTATCAATTTCAAACAGCGCTTCATCAGCATCGTTATACACGTTGGTGGTGATCGAGTAGGTCACCGCTTCGCCATCGCCGTCGGTCGCCGAAACAGTCCCAATCACATCCGCATCGCTGCTGTTTTCATCATACGAAAAGACGTAACGGGGACCATCCGGATTGTCCGGATCGTTCGGGTCGAACTCTGGCGCAAACTCATCCAAGTTCAGTTCGTTGAGCTGTACAGGAATGTCGGTGGATTTTTGTTCGCCCAATCCTGCCACTTCCGTGGCCGTCACCACGAGGTCATGCATGTTCGGCGTAGTCTCGTAATCATTGGAGAACGCCGTCACGCCTGCGGCCGTAAGACTGATCGCCCCGCTGTTGGTATCAATTTCAAACAGCGCTTCATTGGCATCGTTATACACGTTGGTGGTGATCGAATAGGTCACCGCTTCGCCATCGCCGTCGGTCGCCGAAACGGTCCCAATCACATCCGCATCGCTGCTGTTTTCATCATACGAAAAGACGTAACGTGGACCATCCGGATTGTCCGGATCGTTCGGGTCGAACTCTGGCGCAAACTCATCCAAATTCAGTTCGTTGAGCTGCACAGGAATGTCGGTAGATTTTTGATCGCCCAACCCCGCCACTTCCGTCGCAGTCACCACGAGGTCATGCATGTTCGGCGTGCTCTCAAAGTCATTGGAGAACGCCGTCACGCCTGCGGCCGTTAAACTGATCGCCCCGCTGTTGGTATCAATTTCAAACAGCGCTTCATTGGCATCGTTATAGACGTTGGTGGTGATCGAATAGGTTACCGCTTCGCCATCGCCGTCGGTCGCCGAAACGGTCCCAATCACATCCGCATCACTGCTGTTTTCATCATACGAGAACACGTAACGTGGGCCATCTGGATTATCCGGATCGTTCGGGTCGAACTCTGGGGCAAACTCATCCAAGTTCAGTTCGTTGAGCTGTACAGGAATGTCAGTAGATTTTTGATCGCCCAACCCCGCCACTTCTGTGGCGGTCACCACGAGGTCATGCATGTTCGGCGTGGTCTCGTAATCATTGGAGAACGCCGTCACGCCCGCGGCCGTTAAACTAATTGCCCCACTGTTGGCATCAATTTCAAACAGTGCTTCATCAGCGTCGTTATACACGTTGGTGGTGATCGAATAGGTCACCGCTTCGCCATCGCCGTCGGTCGCCGAAACAGTCCCAATCACATCCGCATCGCTGCTGTTTTCATCATACGAGAACACGTAACGGGGACCATCTGGGTTGTCCGGATCGTTCGGGTCAAACTCTGGGGCAAACTCGTCCAAATTCAGCTCGTTGAGCTGCACGGGAATGTCGGTAGATTTTTGCTCGCCCAATCCTGCCACTTCCGTCGCGGTCACCACGAGATCGTGCATGTTCGGCGTAGTCTCGTAATCATTGGAGAACGCCGTTACGCCTGCGGCCGTTAAACTGATCGCCCCGCTGTTGGCATCAATTTCAAACAGCGCTTCATCAGCATCGTTATACACGTTGGTAGTGATCGAATAGGTCACCGCTTCGCCATCGCCGTCAGTCGCCGAAACGGTCCCAATCACATCCGCATCACTGCTGTTTTCATCATACGAAAAGACGTAACGTGGACCATCTGGGTTGTCCGGATCGTTCGGGTCGAACTCTGGGGCAAACTCGTCCAAATTCAGCTCGTTGAGCTGCACGGGAATATCGGTAGATTTCTGATCGCCCAACCCCGCCACTTCCGTCGCGGTCACCACGAGGTCGTGCATGTTCGGCGTGGTCTCGTAATCATTGGAGAACGCCGTCACGCCAGCGGCCGTTAAACTGATTGCCCCGCTGTTGACATCAATTTCAAACAGCGCTTCATCAGCGTCGTTATAGACGTTGGTGCTGATCGAATAGGTCACCGCTTCGCCATCGCCGTCGGTCGCGGAAACGGTCCCAATCACATCCGCATCACTGCTGTTTTCATCATACGAGAACACGTAACGGGGGCCATCTGGGTTGTCCGGATCGTTCGGGTCAAATTCTGGGGCAAACTCATCCAAGTTCAGTTCGTTGAGCTGCACAGAAATGTCGGTAGATTTTTGATCGCCCAACCCCGCCACTTCCGTCGCAGTCACCACGAGGTCGTGCATGTTCGGCGTGGTCTCGTAATCATTGGAGAACGCCGTTACGCCTGCGGCCGTTAAACTGATCGCCCCGCTGTTGGTATCAATTTCAAACAGCGCTTCATCGGCGTCGTTATAGACGTTGGTGGTGATCGAATAGGTCACCGCTTCGCCATCGCCGTCGGTCGCCGAAACGGTCCCAATCACATACGCATCACTGCTGTTTTCGTCATACGAGAACACGTAACGTGGGCCATCTGGATTATCCGGATCGTTCGGGTCGAACTCTGGCGCAAACTCATCCAGATTTCGTTCACTCAGTTCCACAAGGACACTGGTTGTGTTCTGCTCACCTAATCCGTCAACTTCTGTCGCGGTGACAATAATGTCATGCACGTTAGGCGTTTCTTCATAATCATTAGCAAACGCAGCAACACCGGCAGCGGTCAGACTGATTTCACCACTCTCTGCATCAATCTCAAACAGCGCATTATTGTCGGAATCAAACACATTGGTGGTAATGGCGTATGTCACGCTTTCCCCCTCTGCATCGGTGGCTTGCACCGTCCCGATCACGTCGCTATCCGAGCGATTTTCATCGTAACTGAAGCTATAACGCGGTCCTGCGTCATTGTCGGGATCATTGGGGTCAAATGTTGGTGGCGTATCAATCACGGCAGTAACGGTATCACTCACCAGATCAACCAGCGCAATACTTTGGGTTGATGACAGACCCAAGCTTTCTAATCCTTGGGTTTCAAAACTGGTAGACGCCAACACTTCATCGCCAGTCCGGTTCACCGTGCCCGATGCGGTAGGACTCGACCCATTTTGTCCCCCGGCAGCAGTTGCCAAATCAGGGTTCTGTGTTGGGTCGACACCCAGTTCAATTTGTTGAAGGATCTGGGCAATTTCACCATCCAAATTGGTCGGCGCGGCATTGCCAGGATTGACTAATTCTGCGGTGACGGTCGGTGATGGATCGTCGCTCACTTGCACGACGACATCGCCCGGTCTCAAAGGTTCACCAGCCGCTTGCTCCCGAAACTGACCCTGACGATCAATGATTAAGGTTACGTTAGCCAACATAAATGGAGTTAGGGTTCGAGTACTCATGAGCGTATGTCCTTTATACATGTGATGAGGCGTCCGTCCCCACTGACCCAACACCCGGTTCACAATTTCTCATGATTTAAAGTTAGTGAGACCAATATTGACACGCAACTCAATAAGTAGAGCTTAAACTCAAAAATTCACTAAGGTGTCAATAACTAAGGGAATTAATCATTGGTACTTTTTTGAACTAATATCTCATATTGATAATTTATCTACTAAGCTTCCAGTAAACTTATGTTTGCCTGTGAACGCTCCGACGCTGACCTTTCGCATGATGATCGGAAACGCGAGAAGCAACAGACCCATAAAAACCATAGGAGCACCCCTGTGAAACGGAACATTCCACTTCTCTCAGGATGTTTGTTGTTTTTGCCGCTTCAAGCTTCAGCCCAAACGTTAGAACAGGCTGTTGCGCTTGCTTTAGCAAACAATCCTGAAATCAAAGCCAGTTACAACCAGTTCGTCAGTAGCGTGAAAGAAAGCGATGCTTCTGGTGGCGCCTACTTACCGACGATCGATTTAGATGCCGGGATCGGTTACGAAGGCATTCGACCTGCTTATACGGTGGGCCGAGACGATACGGATCTGACTCGAAAGGAAGCCAGCATCATCCTCAACCAACTTTTGTGGGACGGTAACGCCACGCTCAACGACATGGATCGCACAGCAGCGGAAGCTGAATCCGTTCGTCTACAACTTCTTGATGATGCGTCCAACATGGCGTTGGAAGTCACCAAAGTCTACCTCAATGCCGTGAAAGCGACGGAAGTCTTGGCTCTGTCAGAGAGTAATCTGGCGGTGCATAAACGAATTTATCGTGACATCAAAAAACGGGTTGATTCGGGGGTCGGCTCGACGGCGGACTTAACGCAAGTCGAAGCGCGGATCGCCAAAGCGCAAGGCAACTTACTTGCAGCGCAAAATAACTTGTTCGACACACACACGCAGTTCCGCCGTTTAGTGGGACAAGAGCCGCTGGGCCTGCTCTATCCGCGCGCCGATGTGTCTAAAATCCCATTGTCTTTGTCTGATGCATTGGTGGAAGCGTTTGATAGCCACCCTGTCATTCAGATTGCAGCCGCAGACGTCGACTCGGCACGCTTTCAATACAAGCAGTCGAAAGGCACGAACTACCCAACGCTCTCTATTGAAGCCCGTCAAACATGGCGAGACGATGCGGGCGGCTATGAAGGTGGAGCCAGTGAAACGGTGGCCATGCTGCGTCTGAAATACAACCTGTATAACGGTGGCAGCGATAGCGACCGCAGTGAAAGTGCTGCATACCAACTCAACAAAGCAAAAGATTTACGTGATAACGCCTACCGAGAAATCGAAGAGAGCTTGCGTCTGTCTTGGAGTGCGCTCGACTTAACACTGCAACAGAAAAACTTCCTTGCAGACCATGTCGATTCTGCCTCGCAGACGGTCATTGCCTACGAGAAACAGTATCGAATCGGCCAACGTACGTTGCTGGATTTGCTCAACACCGAAAACGAACTGTTTGAAGCTCGTAAAGACTATCTCGACGCAAACTACGCCGAGCAATACGCCAAATATCGCGTGATGAACGCCATCGGTGTGTTGATCGATGCCCTGTTGGTGGATGTTCCGGAAGAATGGACACAGAAAGTGGAGTACTGATATGACGACTAAACTCTTTTCAATCTCCATACTGGCGAGTCTGTTGACCTTTCCGGCGTATGCCAACGATGAGTATGATTATATGGAGGCGCCGCAAGCGAATCAGATTGCTGATTTGCAAGATGATGACAGCGATGGTGTCGTCAATGCGCGTGATATTTGCCCAGGTACACCGTCTGGTGCAGAGATCGATAACGACGGCTGCGGCGAAGTGATTCGAAACTCGGCGAAGCGTCAATTGCACATCCTGTTCGCCAATGACTCGTATGAGATAAACCCCGTGTTTGCCGATCAAATTCAGGCCATGGCTGAATTTTTGAAAACCTATCAGAGTGCTTCCATTGAGATTCAGGGTTACACCAGTAAAGTAGGGACCAATGAATACAATCAAGAACTTTCACAAAAACGCGCTGAAGCGGTGGAAAGGAAACTACTCTCTTATGGCATCTCGCCCAAACGCGTGCGCATCATCGGTTTTGGTGAAACACGTCTGCTGGATGACGGAGATACCAACTCTGCGCACGCCGTAAACCGACGTGTGACAGCCACCGTGGTTGGCCTGAAAGAGAAAGTGGTCGAAGAGTGGACGATTTTCTCGACCTTGAAAAAGTAGTCTTTCCAACATAAGAAAATGGTTCTAAAAAAGAAAAGGCCCCGAACATCGGGGCCTTTGTTGATTCAATGCATCCGGTCGAATTACTGAGCGGCTGTCTTTGGCAGAGACATTCTCAGCAGGACGTAACCAAGAATGGCGGCAGTCGTCGAGCCCATCAGAATACCCAAACGTGCGTAGGTATCGTAGTCGGCATGTGCACTACCAAATGCCAGTGATGAGATAAAGATCGACATCGTAAAGCCAATACCACACAGGATAGACACCGCAAAGATATGCTTGAAGTTAATGCCTTCTGGCAACTTAGCCACACCCAATTTCACGGCAGCCACACTGAAGCTGAAGATACCCAGAGGCTTACCAACCAACAGACCCAACGCCACGCCCAGAGGCAATGTTGACGCAAGACCAGACATCGACACACCATCCAGTGAGATACCTGCGTTTGCAAAGGCAAACAGAGGCAGGATAGCGAATGCAACGTACGGATGCAGCGCATGTTCCATGTGTTTCAGTGGTGAATGCTCACCGGCTTTGCCTTTCAGTGGAATCGCGAAACCGATAACCACACCCGCAAGTGTTGCGTGGACGCCAGATTTCAGTACGGCTACCCACAGAATCAGACCCACAACGGTGTATAAGCTGATCTTCGTTACGTGTTTTGCGTTCATCACAAACAGCACAGCTGTCATGATAAATCCGACCACAAGCGCCATAGTTGACAGGTCGCTGGTGTAGAACAGCGCGATGATGACAACCACACCCAAGTCATCAATGATGGCCAATGCCAGCAGGAAGACTTTGAGGCTCACAGGGACACGCTTACCCAACAATGCCATAATACCAAGCGCGAATGCGATATCCGTCGCCGCTGGGATTGCCCAACCTTGGATCGCTTCTGGATCGCCTGCGTTAAATAGAACGTAGATCAGTGCCGGTGCCAGCATACCGCCCACTGCAGCAATCGCTGGGAAAATCGCCGTTTCACGGGATTTTAATGCACCTTCCAATAATTCACGTTTGACTTCGAGGCCGATCAACAGGAAGAACACCGCCATCAGGCCATCGTTAATCCAGTGAGATACCGACATACCCATCACGTAACTGTGCAGTACGCCTTGGTAAACGTCATTTAAAGGAGAGTTGGCAATTGTCATAGCGACCACTGCGGCAATCACTAGGATAATTCCCCCGGCGGACTCCAATTTAAAGAAGTCACGAATCATATCAGTCATTTCATCGTCCTTATTGTTATGTTAATAAACGATACTTAAGAATAGGCAAATAGTGTAGCCACTCGCAGATTGGTTGAAAAATCGCTTGTAATGAAGCTTAGCATCGGAAAAACCGAACAATTAAAGCCAATGGTACGTATATTCCGTCAATAAAGATCGAAATATAAGTATAGGAAATAAAACGCTACATTTTCGAACGCGTACATAACAAAACGGGAACCACTGAGTGGTTCCCGATAAAATATAACCCATGTTTGATGGCGACTCACGTTCGCAAACATGGCTCAGTAACCGGTTAACTGCATGAAACCTTTAGCGCGATGTGACCCCACGGCGTAAATCGGGCCTTCCCAATATGGCAGTGCAAACGGCAACCACAAATGTTGATTGAGCACGCTGGTAGAGATGTTGATGTTCTGGCTTGGAATTGAAATATGCCATTGCAGCGGCACCGATTTCCCATTCGCAAGTGACGTTAAGTGCACAGGCTTGATCTGAATGTCAGACTCTTTCAGCGCAATCACCTTGCCATCCTTGGTCGACAACGTGCCAAACACGTAAGGCAGTTGCAATGAATGGCGGTAACGGCTGACGGTCAACGTGGTACTGTCATCAAGTTCCAACACAAACCAATCCCAACCTTGTTGCCCTTCAGCCAACAGGCCACTGCCCCACTCTTTACTCACCCACGCCGTACCTTCAACCGTCACCGGCGGCGTGTTTTTACTCAGTTGGAGTTTGCCACGCACTTGAATGAAAGGCGCTTGAATGTTGTAAGATGCCACTGGTAATAAATCGTGTTTGGTTTGATACCCTTTATCGCCCGGCAGCACGTAAGGACCTGACGCGGTCATTTGCAGCAACAGTGCAAAGGAATCGGTATTAACACTCAATAACCCTGGTAGCGGCCCATTGCCCAGCGAGCGCCAGTTCCAGTTATCGATCCACAAACGAAACGGCTGGCTATTCATGCCCGCTTGGCCAATACCACCACGCGCGATCCGCTGTTCGCGCCAAACGTGGTCACGCGTCGAAATCACGGTGTGCGATAAATAAAGCTGAGGACTTTGCCAACCGATGGTGTTTCTGTCGTCATTGGCGATGCGGAAATAGTTCCATTGCACACCGTAATGTTGGCCATTTTCGTCCGTCACGTTGGCGAAAAAATGCCACCATTCATGTTGAAACTGGGGATGAAATGCAAAATCGCCAGGCAGCGTCACTGGATGATTCGGTAAAACCGGTTCATACACCTGATGGCGCTGCGAAGTGAGCGTCGAATGAAGGTCATCGCCGTGACTTTCCTGTTTCTGAGTAAAAAACAGCAAGTACGTCAGGTAGCCGATCAATGCAATGATGCCCAAGCACACCAGCGTTGCCGCCGCTAACTTTATGTTTTTCTTCAGCGTCTTCATTACAGCGCATCCCTTAACGACTTCATCGCTGACTGCCTCACCAAACGAATCACGGGCAGTGCGCCTGCGACAATCAAAGCCAACATCGACCACAAGGCCGTGCGCGCGTACGCGCCTTGGATCAGTTGCAGTTCCATGGTCCATCCAAATGACTGACGAATGACCACGTCAACCACCAGTTTCGCTAACGCGATCCCAAGCGGCATCGCAATCAGCAACGCAATGGCGCCGAATACAAACAGTTGTAACGCACCGATGATCACCAACTCTTTGCCGGATACGCCCAAACAACGCAGCAGCGAAATATGACGCTGACGAGACACTTCTCCCGCCAAGGTAGCAAAGAAGATACCGCACACAGCGATCAATAGCGTGATGTTACCCAGTGTTCCGGCAATAGCAAACGTGCGATCAAACACGCGCATCGCCTGTTGATGGATGCCGGTGTTATCAAAAATACGTTCCGAGTCGAGGCGGAAGACGGTATCCAAACGTTTCTTCAGTCCTTCGCCGTGAATGCCTTCGTGCAGTTTGACCGCCAAAGCGACATTCCCTGTGCCCGCAAAGGCGTACAGCCAGTTGCGATGCGACATCAGCACCTGATTGTACGGGTTGCCGTAATCGTAATAGACGCCGACAACCAGCCAGCCCTGCCCCAACGGCATCGACAAATCGATGTAATCGCCCGGGCGAATGCCCAGTTTGATCGCCATCGATTCACTGATCATCACGCCCCGCGAATTGTGTAGATGATACCAATAGTTTGGCACGCCCAACTTCACCGTCAGTGAATCCAGCTCACCGTCGGAAGCGCCGGTACTAACCACCTGCAATACCCCTTTATCGGTGGAGAAGTCTTTTTCCCAGCGCCACCACACATCTTGCACTTCAGGTTGCTTGATCAGCCAATCACTCATGCGCGATGCCGAGCTGTTGGTTGGATAAAGATATACATCCGCCGCCAAACGTTGTGTCAGCCATTTTTCGGTGGTGTCGCGGAAACTGCCGACCATGGTTTCGACGCCAATATTCGCCGCCATCGCCAACATGAATGCCATGGTTGCCACACCGCGGTAACTCATACTCGCCGCGGCATCAGCAAAGAACCAACGCACTTTGACCCAACGTAACGTGTAGGAAAAACTAAGGAACACTTTCCAGATCAAGAATGGCGTGACCAGCGCGGCACTGAGCAGCATCAAGGCAATGATCGCAAAACCCGAAGATTGGGTTTTCGGCGCTTGGTAGACTGCGAACGCAGCAATTCCCAAACCGCACGCCACCAAAGCCTGCAACGTAAACTCTGATCCAGCAAAACGCACCAGAGAAAGACGCGTCGTCAAACGCACCGGCTGTGAGCGCAACAAGCGAATCAACGGCCAAGCACACGAAGCAAATGCACCGAAAATTGCCATGAATAGACTGTAACTGCTCCACGACCAATCCCAACGAATCGATAACCCAACGTTCGCTTCATACAGGTTCGCCAAACTCGCCGATACGGATGGAATGAGTTGATTGGCCAGAATCAGCCCAAACACGTTCCCGCACACCCAGCTCAAAACAACGAGGCCAAAGAGCTCAATCGACAAAGCTTTCGCTAATTGCCAACCTGACACACCAGTTTGGCGCAAAATCCCCACCAGCGGCTGACGCTGAATCAACGAAAGTGACATCGCTTGATAGAAAATAAACAACCCCACCAAGAAGGAGAGCATGCCCATCGCAGTCAGGTTCATGTGAAACGCGCGAGTGAGTGATTCCAGCTCTGAGCGCGTGCTGCGCACCAATGTCATGCCGTTGGGCAGCGAATTTTTCAGCGCTTCTAGTTTTTCTGGCGGCATGTCGCTACACGCAATCACCGATAGACCTGCGCTTTTCTTCAACATCCGCACCAGCGACAAGTCGGCGATCACGCGCGTGCCGTTGATCAGGTTGTTGCTGTCAATCAACACGGGGCCGAGTTTCGAGCCGTCATCCAACTTGATAAAGTCACCATTCGCCCAACCTTGGATGGAGGCAAAATCTTTGCTGACCATGATCGGATACGGCGGCGTCATCAACGCCAGTGTGTGCATTTCACTCAGGGTTTTGCCATTGCCAAGCGGCAACATGGCCACCGGATCGATGCCGATCAGGGTCATGTCCACGCCGGATTTGGTGGTCAAACGATAGTTATCAAACGGGGCACATTGAATGAAGCCATCACGGCGTAATTGAACGTAGAAACCTTGCGGAATTTTATTGGCCGCGTGTTTGGTACGAACGCGATAAGGCAATGGATTGGAGAATAATTTTTCGCCATGCTCGTAGCTTTGACGTGCATGTTGGTTAATAGCGGTCACACCCACCAATAACGAAACGCTGAGCGTCAAGCCCAGCCAAACAAGAAAGATCTGCAGTGGGTAGCGACGGTAATGCCCAAGTAGTGCTTTAACTACGGGCCATAACATGAAGTTGTCCTCCCTGGAGACGAATGCAACCTTCCATGTGTTGCGCTACTTTTTCACTGTGGGTCACCAACAGTAATGTGCACTCCAGTTGCCTTGCCAACGAGGTTAACAGACGCATCACCGCTTCTGCATTACGCTCATCCAAACTTCCGGTCGGTTCATCGGCAAGCAAGAGCGTCGGTTCCATATACAGCGCGCGCGCAATGGCTGCACGCTGTTGTTGTCCACCAGACACCTCTTCAGGATAACGTCCCAGCAACGGCATGAGATCGAGCGCGGACAGGATTTGACGCCACAACCCCTGATCTTCCGGCAAGCCTTTGAGCTGACGGCAGAATCGGATGTTGTCGGCAATGTTCAGTGTGGGAAGCAAGTTAAACTGCTGAAAGACGTGACCGATGTTATTACGACGAAAGGCGGTACGCTTGTGTTCGGCATTATTATGCATGCCAAACCCGGGAAACCAAATCTCACCAGAATCTGCGGTATCCAGCCCGGCAATCAGGTTGAGTAGCGTGCTCTTGCCCGAGCCGCTCTCGCCCATTAATGCCAACTGATCGCCTTGATTTAACGTCAACTGCGCTCCCTGCAATACAGGGTGGAATTCATCGCCATCCACATAGCCTTTGGACAGGTCTATCAGCTGTAACATTAAATCGCTCGTCGTCATTGGAAAGTGGACTGAGAATCTACACTAAATCCCTTTCAACAGGAAGTAATTTGGATATCAGATCACAAAATATGCACTTAAATGCATTACAAAATGGTTTTACGTCTAGTTTTCAATCAAATTGCGCATCCACTTCTTGCTTTTCATGCGCCATATTGACCCAAACCATTTCACCACTTCTTCTGTTAAAAACAGTAAATAGATCCATTCTGGTTTCGCATGGAGATAAATTGCTGCAAACGCCGCCAAAGGAATGCCGATCACCCATTGTGCGATCATGTCTTGGCCGAGGCAGAATTTTACATCCCCACCCGCACGCAGTACCCCCACAATAATCGTCATCGGAATTGAGCGCAGCACAATGCCCAAACTCAAGATCATGATGAATTCTTCAGCCAACTCACGGGTTTCAACCGTTAGAGCACTAAACGAGTTGAGGATCGGAATTTGTACAACAAACAGCAGCATTGCCACCACAATTCCCACCCCCAAACTGAGGAAGGTGATCCCCAGCGCTTGATAATAAACGGCCTCAAAATTCTTCGCGCCAAGTTGGTTTCCCACCAGCACCGCAGCCGCATTCGACATGCCAATCAGCAAACTCAGAGAAATAGATTCAACGGGCGTCATCACCGACAGCGCGGCTAGTCCTTGCACGCCGGTTTGCCCCATGATGGCGTGATAAGCGAACAAGCCCCCGGCCCAGCCGAGGAAATTAAAGGTGGTCGGCAGCGAGAGCTTGAGAAAACGAGCAATGGTTTTCCACACTATCACGGCGCGAATGTCGCCAAGGTGGAAGGCCAACAAGTGATGTTTACCGTAGAGGTAACCATACAAGGTTGCGACTTCAATCAAACCACTGAGTAGCGTTGCAATCGCCGCGCCCTGAATGCCCATTGCCGGAAAACCGAACTTCCCGAAAATCAAAATCCAGTTCAGGAAGACGTTGGATAAAATCCCAATGCCGCTGAAGAAGGTGCTGATGCCCGGTTTGTGCATTGCGCGCAAACCAACGGCCATACTACTGACGCACGCCACCGCAAACATACTAAATGACGTGATCACCAAGTATTGCGTGCCCAGTTCGTTGACTCGTGCCGAATCAGTTGTCAGCCCCATGATCTGAGTGGGGAAGATTAAAAACAGCGCCACGGTAAACAGGGCAAAGAACATCGAGACCAACCAAGTCAGTGCGGTACTTTCACGCACACCTTGCTTGTTCGCTGCGCCCCAATACTGCGCCGTCAATAAGGCGCCGCCGGTGGTCACGCCCACCAACATAATGGTGGTGACAAACGTCGCGCGCGCAGCCACGCCCACGGCGGCAATCTCTGCTTCTCCCAATTGGCCCAGCATTAATACGTCGACCAGACCACGACTCGAAAACATGATGCTTTGCAGGCTGATGGGCAGCGCAATCGCCACTAAACGGCGGAAAAAATCACCCCGAGTGTGATGTAAAACTTGAGAGATAACAGACAACAGAACACCTCAAAGGCAAGAGTTTGATAGCAAGGGGAAAAATGAGCAGCTATTATACGCGTATGCTCATAATCACACCACTCCATTCAAAGGATGACGAATGAAGAAAGTTCTCGTGCTGGGTGCGTCCGGCTATGTTGGCTCTCAACTGCTGCCCTTGCTACTGGCAGAAGGGTACCAAGTCACTGCAGCGTCACGCCACACCGACTATCTCACCATGCGTATTGCGCCCCATCCTCAGCTCACCATCACCCCATTGGATCTTGCCGATGAAGCAGCCACGCTGGCGCTGGTGCCACAATTTGATTTGGTGTTTTTTTTGGTCCATGGCATGGCACAAGGCCATGACTTTGTCGATTACGAACTTTCACTCGCGCATCACTTTAAACACGCTCTCGATCAAAGTAAGGTTCAGCACGTCATCTATTTGAGTGCCTTGCAACCACACACCGGCCACTCCGAGCACTTGCAAGCACGGCGTGAAACCGGCGATATTTTGCGCCAAAGTCAAGTGCCTGTGACCGAGCTGCGTGCCGGCGTCATCATCGGCCCCGGTTCGGCGGCGTTCGAGATCATGCGCGATTTTGTCTATAACTTACCGATTTTGATTGCGCCCAAATGGGTGGATTCCAAAGCCAACCCAATTGCGCTGGCAAACCTCAATCATTACCTTCTTAATCTGGCGAAAGAGACGCCAACCACACATCAGCTATTTGAAGCAGGTGGCCCGGATACCCTCACCTACCGCGAACAATTTCGCGTGATTTGCGAATTGGCGAAAAAGCCGTTTCGCCTGTGGTCGACCTCACTCCTCACGCCTCGCATGGCGTCGTACTGGCTTGGATTGGTTACCTCAGTGCCATCGAGTATCGGTCGTGCCTTGCTCGACGGCTTATCACACGACTATGTCGCCCATGCAGAAGAGATTCAGCAGCGTTATCCGCAACCGATGATCAGTTATTACGACGCGGCCAAACACACCATTGATCAGGAAGGGGTCTTTGTACGCACCGAAGTGTGGGGCTTTGATCCCAATGCCCTCAACCGTTGGCAACCGGGTTTTGGCTACTACCCCAAACAAGCGGGAGCCACCATCACCACCGACGTGAGTGCGCAGCAATTATGGGCGGTGATTCGTACCATCGGTAGCCGTGAAGAAGGATATTTCTTTGCCAACGTATTGTGGCGCACGCGCGAGTGGCTCGATCTGTTCTTCGGCGGTGGCAAGCCAGTGCGGCGCAGTCCGCCGGGGCCAGAGTTGCAGGTAGGAGATTTTATCGACTCATGGAAAGTCATTCGCAGCGAACCCAATCGCTTTTTGTCGCTGTTCTTTGGCATGAAAGGCCCGGGGCTGGGGCGCCTTGAATTTACTATCAAAGAGGTGAACGGCAAACGCGAGCTCAACGTCACCGCGTGGTGGCATCCACAAGGTTTTCTGGGCTTGTTGTATTGGTTTGCCATGATGCCCGCGCATCTGTTTATTTTTAACGGCATGGTGAAAGCCATCGTGAAAAAAGCACAACAAAAAAGGCGCTGAATCTCAGCGCCTTTTTGTCCGATGTTACTTTTTATCTGATGTTAGAGGAATGCCGCAAAGCGTTCCTTCAATCGACCCCGTTCATGTCAATCCGTGTCGAACATCAGCTTGCTGAGCATCAGTCCGCTTTGAATGACAGCGGAATTTCCGCCACCTGCAGCCCCATATTGCCCGGGTAAACAAGGTATTCACCGTGATATTTCACGTTGGATTTATAATCGGTGCGCTTGTGCAGCATGAATCCGGCCGCTGCCGCTTTCTCAACAAACCCAGCATGATGACCACGGACAAACCAACTCATGGGTTTGGTCAGCAGTTCCCCTTCAAAACAGGACTCACATTGCGTAGCGCACAGCGCCAGTGAGTTTTGTCCATCCGTGAAAATCTGTACTTTGCCACAGTTCACCAGCGGCTCAGAGGTCGAAACTTCCCAACCGTCCTGCTCCATCGTGTCGAGGAACTGCTCGATTTTCTTGTCGGTGATGGTGTTGTCGCGCGCGTCATTAAAAAACGACGCGTAATATGCGGAAATACGTTTGAAGGTAAACAGCAATTCAGATTGATTGCCTTTAGAACGCCCCGCTTTCTGCCAGCGCGTGAGGTCATCCACCACACAACGATGGAAACGTTGGCCTTTAAGCGCCTTGGTTACCCAATGCACCAAAAAATGATTATTGGCCACTGGTGCATTCACCAGCTTGCCTGAACGATGTTCAGCATCTAACTCTGCCAATGCCGTATTCACGACATTCTGAATTTCCAAGTAGTAATCTGCCACTACGCTTTTCTTCCTAAGATCCAATAAAAACTTGCTGATAATACCGAACATCCGGCCATCACGAAAACCATTGGCCACGTCACGTCACCGGGCATCGCTGCCACCAGCGCACCCACCAGCGACCCCGTACCAAAGCGCAACGTTCCAGCCAAAGAGGATGCCGTTCCCGCCATGCGCGGGTAACCACTTAATAATAGCCCCATGGAGTTACTACCAATGGTAGAAATGGAGCCGACAAACAGCACCACAAACGGCACCGTGCCCCACAATCCTACGCCCATGAGCCAACCGACGAACAAGCCAATCCCCGCCAGCAACTGTACGAACAAGCCAAAGCGCAGCATGGCATGTGAACCGACTTTCTTCACCACGCGGCCATTGAGGCTGGTCATCGCAATCATGGCGACAATGTTCAAGCCAAACAAGTAACCAAACTCATTCGGCGTGACGCCATAAATATCGATGTACACAAACGAACCGGCTGTTAAGAAGGCAAACATACCGGAGAACGAAAACGCACCAGCGAAAATCAGCCCCATCGCTTCGCTATTGCGACACAGTTGAACGTAGTTTTTGATGGTGCTTTTAAAATGCAGCGGCTGACGATTTTCGGCCGACAGCGTCTCCGGAATTTTCCAGAACACCATCGCGATCACCACCGCAGAAAAAATCGCCAATGCCCAGAAAATTGAACGCCAGCCAAACCAAACCGCTAAGTGCCCGCCGATCATCGGCGCCAACAGCGGTGCTAACGTCACCACCAGCGTCACAAACGACATCGCACGCGCAAAGTCTTCGCGGTCGAACATATCACGCACCACCGCCTGAATCACCACTGCCGCCGCCGCGCCAGCAAACCCTTGCGCTGCACGAATCATGGTTAACGCATCAATGCCATCGGTGGTCGCACTCACCATGGATGCGATGGCAAACAGAAGAATGCCGCACAGCATCACCGGACGACGGCCGTAACTATCGGCAAGGGGGCCATGCAAAAGTTGGCCGATAGCAAACCCGGCCGTATAGGCCGTTAACGTAATTTGAACCGCGCCGGCACTGGCACCGAGATCGCGAGCAATCGCCGGCATCGCGGGTAGATACATGTCGATCGCCAATGGGGTTAACGCGCCAATCGCGCCAAGCACCACAAACAACAGAAAACCGAGCTTCGAAGCATCATGCTGAGGGGAAGCAGTATTCGAGGTCATAAATCTCCACTTTGATAAAAATACGAAGTGCGACAACAAGGTGCCGCACTTCGATCATTGAGTAAACGCGTCACAGATTAGGGAAATACGCGTAAACTTCTAGTTCTTATTAGGAAACAAACTATTTCCTAATTTACCTTTTGTTTCCTGACAGAGTCATCAGTTACTTCCAAATGGACGCCACTTCCGCTTCCGTGAGGTAACGGTATTCGCCCGGTTCCAAGGATTCATCCAGCACGATATCGCCCACGCGCTCGCGGTGCAGCGCTTCGACTTTGTTCCCGAGCGCCGCAAACATGCGCTTCACTTGATGGTACTTGCCTTCATGAATGGTCAGCAACACTTCGTTTTCGTCAGCGTTGACCAATTCCATGTGCGCAGGCAGCGTCAATTCACGCTCGTTACGCAGCTCAATCCCGTGAGCCAATTTCTCAGCGTAATCCGCTTGAACCGCATCGGCCAACCACACGCGGTACGTTTTGTCGCACTTGTGCTTCGGCGACGTAATCCGGTGAGACCACTGGCCATCATCGGTGATCAGCACCAAGCCCGTGGTATCCACATCCAAACGACCCGCAAAATGCAGGCCGCGCATATTCACTTCATCGAGCAGAACAAATGCTGTTTGATTAAAGCCATCTTCATGCGAGCAAACAAACCCTTCCGGCTTATACAACATAATGTAACGTGGCCCCGTCAGAGACAGTTGGCGCTCTTGCCATGCCACCACGGATGCTTCCGTCACTTGGACTGAACCGCTTTTTTGAACTTTACCATCAACGGTTACATCGCCACTTTTTAGAATCTGAGTGGCTTCTTTTCGTGTGCTGCCCAGCGCATCACACAAGAATTTATCTAAACGCATGAATACCTCATCTGCTTGAAGTCGGGTATTATAGCGGGCTGACACCAAATAGTTGAACTATTTCACCGATATTATCGCTGGCCCGCATGTACACACTTCGCCCCTATCAAACCGATTCCGTGAAAGCAGTGATCCACTACTTTCGTCAACACGCAACCCCCGCTGTGATTGTGCTACCAACCGGCGCTGGCAAAAGTTTGGTGATCGCCGAATTGGCGCGCTTAGCCAAAGGTCGCGTGTTGGTGCTAGCACACGTGAAAGAGTTGGTGGAACAAAACCACGCCAAGTACGAAGGCTATGGCCTCAAAGGCGCCATCTTCTCAGCAGGCCTCGGCCGCAAAGAGACCGATCAACAAGTGGTGTTTGCCTCAGTACAATCGGTGGTACGCAACCTCGACGCATTCAAAAACCAGTTTTCGCTGTTGGTGATCGACGAATGCCACCGCGTGCCAGACGAAAAAAGCAGTAGCTATCAAAAAGTTATCACCCACCTGCTGGAACTCAATGCGGGCATGAAGGTGTTGGGCCTGACCGCCACGCCGTATCGTTTAGGCATGGGGTGGATTTATCAGTACCACACGCGCGGTTTGGTACGCAGCGAAGAGCCACGCTTTTTCCGCGACTGCATTTTTGAATTGCCGATTCGTTATCTGTTGGATGAAGGATTTCTTACCCCAGCGCGGCTAATTGACGCGCCCGTACTGAGCTATGATTTCTCGCAGTTGAAACCTGCCAACACCGGTCGCTACAAAGAATCCGACATGGATTTGGTGATCGAGCAGTCAAAACGCGCCACACCGCAAATTGTCGCGCAAATCATTCAACTCGCCGCCGACAAACAAGGCGTGATGGTCTTCGCCGCCACCGTGCGCCACGCGCAGGAAATTCTCAGCTTGCTGCCAGAGTCGGAATCCGACATTGTGATTGGCGATACGCCCTCCCCCGAGCGTGATGCGATCATTCAACGCTTCAAGCAACGGGAGTTAAAATTTCTCGTCAATGTGTCGGTGCTGACCACCGGTTTCGATGCGCCGCACGTGGATCTGATTGCCATTTTGCGCCCCACCGAATCGGTCAGCTTGTATCAACAAATCGTCGGACGGGGTTTGCGCCTTTCGCCGGGGAAAACCGAATGTCTGGTGCTTGATTATGCGGGCAACACCTACGATTTATATCAGCCGGAAGTTGGCGATCCCAAACCCGATTCCGACAGTGAAATCATCACCATTCCCTGCCCGGCTTGTGGCTTTAACAATAACTTTTGGGGCAAGCTCGACAGTAACGGTTTTTTGATAGAACACTACGGCCGCCGCTGTCAGGGCTACTTTACTGATGAAGAGACTGGCGAACGCGAACACTGTGGTTACCGCTTTCGCGCCAAATACTGCGGCGAATGCGGAGCAGACAACGACATCGCAGCGCGAATTTGTCATGAATGCGATGCGACGCTGGTAGACCCCGACAAAAAACTCAAAGAAGCGCTGAATCTGAAAGATGCGCTGGTATTTGAGTGCCTTGAAATGGATTTGTCCGTGTTGAAAGACGACAAAGGCAAGCCCCAACTCAAAGTGACCTACCGCGGAGACAACAACGCGCAGGTGCATGAGTTTTGGTCGCTCACGACCGCCAAACAAAAAGCCACATTCAAAGAGCGCTTTGTGCGTCCGCATTTGGCCGACAAGCACCGCCCGTTCGAGGAAGCGTCGCCCAGCAAAGTGGTCAACAATCAACACCGCTTTCGCCCGCCCCAATTTGTGATTGCCCGTAAATCGGGGCGCTTCTGGAAAATGCGTGACAAAATCTTCGCAGATGAACTGAGTTAATCGCCGCAACACGGTTGATTCACTTTCTATTCATTTTCATTTTTATATACTGACGGCATGTGACTGAACAGGTAGCTAATATGTTGAATCGACACATGAAAGCGTTCGCATGCCTTGCTCTTTGCAGCAGCCTTTCTCTGCCAGCTTTCGCGGGCGACGATGTATCGCATGAATTTATCCAAGACGCCTACAAAGAAGGGGCGCGCGTCAAAATCGACGAAGACCAAGACGAAGTGTTTGAAGCCGTTCGCCAAGGCAAAATTCGCCCGTTCTCCGAGTTGTATGCCGCCATCGACCAACAGTTAAATGGACGCGTTATTAAGGTAGAACTGGATGAAGACGATGATGAATGGGTTTATGAACTGAAACTGGTTTATGACAATAAAGTGATTCGTGTGGAATACAACGCCGCCACCCTTGAGCTAATGTCTATTCGTGGACGTAACGTCCTCGACGTCATCAAAAAATAGAGACACATCATGAAAATATTGGTAGTGGAAGACGACGCTCGCCTGGGTGAACAAATCATTGCATCGCTTGAACAGACCGGCTGGGTGCCCGAATTGTCGCAAGACGGCATTGATGCGCTTTACCGCGCCACGTCTGAAGAATGGGATGTGATTGTCCTCGACCTTGGCCTACCCAAACTTGATGGGTTGACCGTCTTGAAAGGCATTCGTGATGAGAACATTAACACGCCTGTGGTCATTCTCAGCGCGCGCGACACCTTAACCCAGCGAGTGGAAGGGTTAAACGCAGGGGCCGACGATTACCTCACCAAACCGTTTGAAATGGTGGAACTCATCGCGCGCATTCGTGCGCAACTGCGCCGAGCATCAGGCAACGCCTCACCGGTGATGCAAATTGGCGATTTGAGCCTCGACACGCGCAGCTCCAAAGTGATGTGGCGTGGACAAGCCATCAACCTCACCGCGTTGGAATACAAGGTGGTCGCCTACTTTATGCATAACCCCGAAAAAGTCATTTCTCGCACTGAGTTGGTGGAGCACATTTACAAGCAAGATTTTGATCGCGACTCCAACACCATCGAAGTGTTTATCGGCCGAATCCGCAAAAAGATCGCGCCGAACATCATCAAAACCGTGCGCGGTTTAGGGTATCAACTGCATGCCGAATAGAACGTCGCCGTTCAAGCGTCTCAGCCTCAAAAGCCGCTTATTGTTAGCGGCCACGTTGTGGCTGAGCGCGATGATCCTATCTGCCGGTTACATCATTCCCAGCTTGGTGAAAGACTATCTGGTGTCGGATGTCAAAACCCAGTTACGCCTGTCGATGGACGAAATCACCGCCAACCTCGAAGCCAACAATCGCGGCAGTTTGAGCCTGGCGATTCGTTTGTCTGACCCACGGTTTTATCAACCCTACAGCGGCCTGTATTGGACCGCTAGTGTCGGCAGCCAAGAATTGCGCTCTCGCTCGTTATGGGATAAAGCGCTGACCAAGCACGACCATGGCTTGAAAACTACCTATCTGGGCGCAAAAGATGAACCGCTGGTCATTTTAACGCGCACGGTGTACTTGCCCGAGTTTTCCAACCCGATTTCAATTGTGATCGGTGTTGATGAAGCCCCCATTATGGCGACCCTAAACCAAGTTGTGAGCCAGTTATGGGTGATTTTGGGCATGCTGTTTATCGGTGTTTTGGTGTTAATTTCGGCGCAGATCTCTTGGTCGTTGTGGCCATTAGGTAAAATGCAAAAAGAGCTGGTGGCGCTGCGTAAAGGGGAACAATCGGGGCTGGATGAAACCTATCCGAAAGAGATTTCGCCGTTGGTGAACGATCTCAACGCCCTGCTGTTTCATTATCAGGAGCTGCTTGAACGCGCTCGCAATCATGCAGGCAACCTCTCACACGCGCTAAAAACGCCGCTGTCGGTGTTAAAGAACGAGGTGGCGTCCTTGCCGCCAGAGCAACGCGACACCTTGCTACAGCCGATTACGCAGATTCAAAACCAGATTGATTACCACCTTGGCCGCGCCCGCATGGCCGGTTCGGCGAATATTCTGGCGGTGAAAACTTGCCCCGGCGAGCGGGTCGATCGGATTGCCATGGCATTCGATAAAGTCTACGCAGAACGAGAGATTGTGTTAGTCAACGAACTCGACTCTGACGTCGAAGTCGCCGTCGACACCACCGACTTTGATGAGATGGCGGGGAACCTGTTGGAAAACAGCTATAAATGGGCGCATTCGCTGATTCGCGTGCACAGCCGCGTCGTCGATAAAAAATGGGTTGAGATCTGTATCGAGGACGATGGCCCCGGCATTGACGACAGCAAACTTCATGACGCAGTCAAACGCGGCGTGCGCCTCGACGAAACACAGCCCGGCACCGGATTGGGCTTGAACATTGTGAGTGAAATGGCGCACAGCTATCAGGGCGCGCTCACCCTTTCACGCAGCAAACTGGGCGGATTGTCCGCCGTTTTAAGGCTCAAACAACCGACTTTGTAACGCCCTGCCCCTCATATCCTCGTGATTGTTTAAGGCAAAAGGCGCGGCGTGATTGTCGCCCCCCAAAAGCCGCCTTGAAACAAAGTGAGGTGGTGAAAGCAGCAAACATTGGTTAAATCCACGCCCAACAGCGTGTTTGCCCATGTTTTTCTATTGCCGGAAGCGCATTTGAATGGTAGTATCCGCGCTCGTTTTGATGCTAACGCTTTGTTGACATCGAAACTTTACCACGGTGACAAGGTCGCATTGTCGCTGTGACATGACTAATTTACTAATTTGAGAGTAAATACTATGAAATTTGAAGCAGTAGTACGTACTGAGCTAGGTAAAGGTGCGAGCCGCCGCCTACGTAACACTGGCAACTTCCCTGCTATCGTTTACGGTGGTGAAGCTGCGCCAGTATCAATCACTCTGAACCACGATGACATCGTGAACCAGATGGACAAACCTGAATTCTACGAAGCAATCGTTCTTGTGATCGATGGCGCTGAAGTTAAGGTTAAGCCACAAGACGTTCAACGTCACGCGTTCAAGCCAAAAGTTGAACACATGGACTTCATCCGTATCTAATTCCCTACCAAGGAATTAGTTGGATTAAATCCAACCTTTTGCATATATAAGACGATCGGCCTTACCATCCGAGAATCTAGAAATTCGAAAGCCCGATGCTACCAACATCGGGCTTTCACCGTTTCTGGGCTCCTCAAATAGACACAGCCCACCTCACCCAACCCATCGCCTTTCTCACGACCCTTTCTTTTTTCTCTAACGATAGCGCTTCATGGCCGACCGGTATTCACTGGGGCTGACGCGTTTATACGCTTTAAACTGGCGATTGAAATTGGCTTGGTTTGTATACCCCACCTTATCGCGAATCACATTCACCGGAACATCGGTATGAGCGAGCATGTCACAGGCCACATTCAAACGAATCTTCTTGAGTCGCTGCGTGAAACTTTCATTGAAATGATCCGTAAATAAACGTCGTATGCTGCTTTCACTTAAAAACAGATGCTCAGCCAAATCATTGAGTGAAATATTTTCGCCAAAGTGCGCCATTAAATAGGTTTCGATTTTCTCAATGTTGCTGTTTGTTCGGCTCTGCGCTTTGCCTGAATGCGTCACCATGGGATTGATTAATCGAATCGTTTCCTCATCTTCCAACATCAAACACAACGTCTCAATCAGCCGTGCCAATTGTCGAGCGGGCGGCAGTTCCAGGACATCGGCCAATAAAGTACAAACCTGCTCCCCGGTTTGCGGCGAAAACTGTAAGCCTTGCTGGGCATTTGCCAATAACTCGTTCAGCGCTGACAACTCGGGGCATTGGGCGATCAACCCCTCCACCCATGATTTTTGAAACCAAATGACGTGAGTTTCACACAAATCATGAGCATCAATCAGTGCGTCGGCATAAATGGTGTGCGGCAATCCTGGGCCAATCAGCACCATGTGATTGTGGTCAACGTCACTGGCGTAGTTGCCGACAAAACATCGTCCGATGAAGTTGCGATGAATGGCAATTTCATACTCATGGTGACAATGCCACCCGTAGCTTTTACTCGCTTCACGGAGTTTTCGATAACGCCATGACACACCAATCCGCTGTGGAACGCGCTCTAACTTCCCCTTCATACATCACTCAAAAAGTATTGATTAACCCACAATGAAGCGGATGTTAGCAAAACATAAGCGAAAAGTATTGATCATCAGACGAATGTAACTCCTGCACCGTTGCATGGCGCCATACAATGCACCTCTCACAAACAGGTCAGGAGGTATGCGATGCACGCACTATTACAACAACTGAAACAGATGTTGATGGACACCCGAAAGGAATGGCTCAATGAGATGGTCAGCCGATACCATTTACCCCAAGATGGGCTGTGGAAATATTATGGCTATCAATCACCAGACGATCTGGCGCGAGATCTCAACGAGCAGGATAAGTTGCTTGAGCAAGAACAACGCCTATTCGACACCTAGTGTGCGTGAGATACACCGGCTACGCCGCATTTAAAAGCGCCCTGACGCAAGATCAGATCGCCCAAACCTTCGTCGCCCCTATCGAAGCCAATAAAGCACGCGCGATGGTTCAAGGCACCGATACCAAAGAAGAAGCGTCGCGCTATATTGGTAACGTGAGTCTGCTGATCGATCAATTTACCGCAGAATTGAAAATTGATGAGTTGGAAGCGCTCGCCAAACGCATTGCCGACAAACGCCGCACCATTTACGTGGTCGGGCCCGCATCATCGCGAGCGCTGGCCATCCATTTCTCCACCCTCTTGAAATACAATCGCTCGGAAGTGGTGTTGCTGCCGTTGGATAAAGGTGAGCTGCCCAAGGCGTTGCTGGGTATTAAAGAAAATGACGTGTTACTGGCGTTCTCGTATTACCGATTCAACCCAGTGGTGCTGGATATCACCAAATACTTTCACAGTAAAAAAGCCTACGTCACGGTGGTGACCAACACCTATTCTAACCCGTACGCCATCTACAGCGACGCGCAATATGTGTTGCCGAGTGACGTCGATTCGATCTTCCACAGTCGAACCATTGGCTTCTTGTTCGTTGAATTGCTGCTGTTTTTGATTCAGCGTGAGTCGCGCAACGATGATAACTTCGAAGAGCTGGAAAGCTTGTTCAAGTTCTTCGGTACCTTTTCATCGCTTGAGTTTAAATAGCGCTTCCCCTCACACCGCATGATGACGCCATGCGCAGGTCCCGCGCCTGCCTCATGGTCTTGATTGCCGGTCCTTATGACTCGTCGGCGGCTTGCTCGGCAAGGGCGTGCGCCCGCTGAATTTTCATCGTAATCGCATCAATCAACACTTCGGCTTTGCGTTGATCACGCACGTAAAAGCGTTTCACAACCTGCCCTGAATCATTGTTGAGCTGCACGATGTACCACTCGTTTTGGCGGTACAGCATCGGCGTCTGCAATGCATTGAAATAGAGATGCACGTTTAAGCTTCTCTCTTTGGCGCGAATCGCAACGCCCCCGACGGCCACACTGCCGGAAAACGTCGAGTGGGATGTTGTGATCGTTTCGCGCACTACACCGTCATCCAGCATCAGGTACTCGTTTGTCACGACGATGGTTTCTGGGCGAAGGTTGACTGGCTGCGCCATGATGACCTCTTCAATGATCACATCCGGCGACTCCGTCAATGCCCCAGGCTCTGGCGTATAAGGAATAACGTGAGTACTGCAGCCGCTCAGCACTAGCAGGGTAAAACTGACCAGCCAATGTTTGATGGACATCCCGTGCTCCTTTCTCGTAGTCGGCAATGACTCGACTATAAAGCACTCGTAAGCAAAATACTGCTTCTTGTGCTGCGGAATTTATCTAATCTTGCTTTAGGGACAAGGGAATTTAAACATTGCCGCTTGACCTTCAACTTCACTTTAACCTTAGGATAAGCATCACACCCAGCGTAATTGAGGACATCCTGTATGCAAACCATCTTAGGCGCCAACGGTCAGATTGGCCGTGAGTTAGCACTGAGCCTGAAACGCGACTTTACCAGCGAGATTCGTTTGGTCAGCCGCCACCCACAAAAAGTCAATGATTCAGACCAACTGATGGCTGCCGACCTGCTGGATCGCGCACAAACTTCGCAAGCAGTAGCGGGCTCTGAAATTGTCTATCTCACCGCTGGCCTCCCCATGGATACGCAGTTGTGGGTGGAACAATGGCCGGTACTGATGCGCAACGTCATTGATGCGTGCATCGAACACGGCGCGAAGTTGGTCTACTTCGACAACACATACATGTACCCACAAACGGCCACCCCGCAACGAGAAGATGCACCGTTTGAACCTTATGGTGCCAAAGGCAAAGTGCGGGCGCAGATCACCACCCTCTTGCTTGATGCCATGCAGCAAGGCCAACTTGACGCCATGATTTGTCGCGCGCCGGAGTTTTATGGCCCGGGGAAAACACAAAGCATCACCAACAGCACCGTCATCGATAACCTCTTGGCAGGCAAAGCCGCCAAGCTATTTATTCGCGATGATGTCAAACGCAGCCTGATCTACACGCCAGATGCCAGCCGAGCGATGGCTCTACTGGGCAACACGCCCGATACGTATGGTCAAACGTGGCATCTACCTTGCGATGATGAACGCCTGACGTATCAAGAATTCGTCCAGTTGGCAGCGAAAACCTTTGGCGTCAAACCAAACTATCGTGTCCTCAAGCCTTGGCTGCTCTGGATCGCGGGGAAATTCAACCCAACCGTGCGCGACGCGGCTGAGCTGCTACCTCGCTATCACGTCGACAACGTGTTTATTTCCGACAAGTTTAAGCGCCGTTTCCCCGAATTTACCGTGACACGTTTTGAACAAGGATTGGCAACCATTGCGCAAGAGCGCCAAGCGTCCTAAACATTAAACCCAAACCGCCCCCCGAACTCACACGGGAGCGAGCAAGGCCGATTGGAGAAGATTCGATGACCATTCCTTGGGCGATGTTTCAACCGCTTATCACACCACGGGGATTTCAGCCTGTATCCAACCCAAAAGAAGCGCTGCAAAATGTGGTGTATATTAAGTAATGAATCACCAGTCTTCGTTAAACGTATCCGCGCGCGTCAATTTGCGCTACGTTCAAAGAACCCCCTCGCTTGGAGAAGAGCTATGGCTGATATCATCGATTACTCACTCAATGAAATTCGTCTTGAACTTAGAGAGCGCTTGACCACATTGCTGGCGGCTTCCTCACTCGCACAACAAGCTTGCCTTCCTCGCCTCACCACACTCATCACCTATTATTTGGTGTACGAAGAAGGAGAATTGAGTTTTGAGCACTTCATTGCCCAGCTCAGCAAACCGGAAAATCAGTGGCGCTGCTTTATGATTTTTGGATCGTCCTTACCCGAACACGAACTGAACGAATTGCTTGAGACCTCGGTTCAGCATCAAGAAGAGCTGGACGACATGATGGTGTCTCTAGGCATGTACCTGCCCTAACTAACCGTCCCATCATCCCAACATGCCAACATCCGCGCCGTCCAGACGGCGCTTTTTGTTTCGAATCGCAAGGGCACGCAGAATGATGCCGCTACAACATTGGCGCCCTTTTGCTTCACTGTTGCATCTGTTGAACCTTGAGATTGCACTGGTTTTATCGGCGTTTTATCTGCTTTTAAAGCCCACCCTTACATCCGAGTAACAAATATTTACCTAACGATTGAAAATAATGCTGTTCATTATGCGTTTAACCTGTATAGTAGCGCTCAGCTCTTACCACTGAGCTATTAGTGATACATTTAAAGTTCTCTCAGTCATCTTTCGATACCCTTCGTATAGCTCCTGCGACAGCTCCAATAGATAGTCCATTTAATAGCTTTTGTTATCAGCGCATATAAACTTTGTAACAATTTAAAATATATATAGAGGTATCTATGTCTAACAAAATGACTGGTTCTGTAAAATGGTTCAACGAAACTAAAGGTTTCGGTTTCATCACTCAAGACAACGGTGGCAATGATGTATTCGTACACTTCGCTTCTATCGTTTCTGAAGGTTTCAAAACTCTGGCTGAAGGCCAGCGTGTAAGCTTTGACGTTGAACAGGGCAAAAAAGGCCCTCAAGCGGCAAACGTAGTAGCACTATAAGTGCCAGTAGCGTGGCGCCTGTCGCCACGCTATCTACCCAAACGCGATTCACGTTTACACCTTCCCCGGCTCTACCTGTCCAACGATAATTCCGTTCTAACCCCGTTTTATTCGATCGTACATTCCAAAGCCCACTTGTCGTCTTGCCTTTTTTAGGTTCGAAGAGCGAACAAGCGATCTGGTGATTGATTCATCTGAATGTCATCTCGATAAAATAATATTTCGTGGAACTTTGAAAACATTCAATTCAATTGAAAGTCTTCAATTAAACAATTGTCGCGGAACTTTGTCGTGTCTGAAAAACTCTAAAGACCGGACATAAAAATAGAATGTTGATTTTTGTTGGCGATCAGAATTGAAAAATACTTGTCGAACAAAGGTCACAAATTAGGCGAGTTTTCTGTCCTTTAGAATTTAACCGTCTAGAATCGATTTATTCAACAAGACAGAAATTAACTTATGCCGAAGAAAGAAAAAAAGAAAGCGGAAGATAAAGTGATACTTCCGGAAGATAAAAAAACGCTCACGGAACATCAAACTCGAAAACGTATCGAGGATATTCTAGAGCAACGTAAATTCGATGATTTGTTCGAGCTATAAACGCGAAAACGATTATCACACGTCAACGTTCGTCGTCGTGACCTCGCGTGTCACTGCACCGTATTGGTGAACAGCAAGCGGCAATTCTGTGCCCTTTTTTGCGCGGCGAACGGTGATATAGACGCGAGAACGCGCTTTCACTGAAGTGAACGTTAACAATCGGTAGCAAGCATGTTAGGCGTAACTACCCGCCATGAAACAACTTCTTGCTTTTTGTACGCACTTTGGTGTAAGAATATGAATATTCGGTGACAAGTAGGCACGGAACTTGATTGACATTTTTCTGTCATACGACATGGGTAACGTAAACCCGAATGAAGACAAACGTCATCGAAACAAAATTTGGTGAGTCAAAATAAACTCACTCAAGCCGTTATGGATATTCCATAACATGTAAGCCGCTCCCAGAAAAAAGAAACGGGGGCAAATCAGTAAACCTTAAACAATAAGCTCAAAAAGAGCGTTACTTATAAAGGAGATTACTATGAAAAAAATGAGACGTGCTCAGCTGCATCGTGTTCGCATCCAGTACTGGAAAGACACCAAAGCAGAGAAAAAATCATAGTTAAACGCCGTTAGGCACTCGAGAACTGGTAATACCGAAACCTCACATCATTACCAGTTCAAATCACCCTCCTTCATTTCGAACTCACGCCACTCTGGCTCCTCACATCGCTCTGATTCCGTCATATCAGACAGCAGCCCAAAGGGTGTATGAGAGCTCGAAATGAAGGTACATACCTCACCAACATTTCTTTTATTTTCCCCAACGAGTTCCACCGCCAATTTCAGACTTCGTCATTGAATGGCATGACATTCATCTCTTTAGAAACACAACACCATTTTCCAAATATGCATCCCCTTCGTGCTGCAAGGTGAATTTATTTCATGGTGTGCATGAACAAAAACGGATTAACAAGACGTCTAGCCATCCATTAATCTAGTCTCATTGATACGACACACTAGAGGTAACCATCATGGCTTCACGTCCCCCTTTTCGCACTGACACCGTCGGCAGTTATCTGCGTCCGGCTTTTCTCCATCAGGCACGCCGTGATTTCGCTCAAGGGATGATCGACCGCACACAACTCACCCAAATTGAAGATCGAGCAATTCTAGACCTGGTTGAACAACAAAAAGCGGCGGGCATTCAGGCGATCACCGATGGCGAGTTCCGCCGAGGTTTCTGGCACATCGATTTTCTAGAAAACTTGCATGGGATTGAAGGCTACACGCCTGATGCTGGTTACAACCAAACCTTTCATGGCAAAGCCGCGCCCGCTTATAACATTCGCGCGACCTCACGAATCGCGTTCAATCCTGAGCATCCCTTTCTCGCACATTTCGACTTTCTGCTCAAAGCCGTTGGTGACGATGAAGGCAACTTGGCCAAAGCGACAATTCCAAGCCCAACCATGATTTTGCGCCAAGAGATTCTGGCCAACGATGGGTCGTCACGCATTCATGACATCTACGCTGATCTGGCATTGTTTTATCAAGACCTCGCACAAACCTACCGTGACGCGATTCAAGCGTTCTACACGCATGGCTGCCGTTACTTACAGTTCGACGACACCAACTGGGCATTTCTGATTGATGCCGACAAGCGCAAGAGCCTAGAAGCAAAAGGCATCAATCCCGATGAGATAGCGCAGATCTGCACGCGCATCATTAATGATGCCCTGCGCGATAAACCAAACGATCTGATTGTAACGACGCACATTTGCCGCGGAAACCATGCCTCCTCTTGGCTATTTTCCGGTGGCTATGAACCGGTCGCCGAAGCCCTGTTCGCCACGCACTATGATGGTTTCTTTTTGGAATACGACTCTGAACGTTCAGGCGATTTCGCCCCGCTGCGCCATTGGTCAAACACCAACAGCCAGATTGTCCTTGGCTTAATCACCTCGAAGTTTCCTGAATTAGAACAGGCCGAGCAGATCAAAGCTCGCATTCACGAAGCCACACGCTACGTGCCGCTGGAGAACCTGTGCATCAGCCCGCAATGTGGATTTGCCTCGACTGAAGAGGGCAACAAACTGACCGCCGAGGAACAATGGGCGAAGATTCGCTTCCTCAAAGAAATTGAACATCAAGTGTGGGGATCATAAGCCCATCGGATGTGACAGCGGCGTCATACCGTTATGGGCAATACCTTTCAGCCATTAGCGTCGCAAGTTGCTGATGCGATACAGCAACAGCGAGCTCAGCAGCAGTACACAACCCACGATTTTGTTCAGCGGCATGGATTCACTGTAAATCCAAACGCTGAGCAACATCGTCCACACCGGTTCAAGCAGCATCAAGATTGCGGCGTTGGTTGGGTTCGCGTGCTTTTGTCCGACGGTTTGCATCAGATAACGCAAACTGGTCGCCAGCAGCACGCTCAGGCCAAACCATTTCCAGGTTTCGCCGCTCACCACCTGCGGCCAATCTTCAACCGCGTAAGAGAGCAGCAACCCCAAGCAACCTGTGGTAAACAGCTGCAACGTGGTCAGCAACATCGGTGGCAGCTTGGCTGAATATTGACTGTTGAAATTGAAATGCATCGCCAAACCAACTGCAGCAAGCAAAAACCACAACTGACTAGCGGCAACACGCCATTCACCGTTCCATGCCAACAAAAATAGCCCCACAATCGCGATAGGCAAGGATGTCCAGAACGCGCGGCTCGGTTTATTGCCAAACAGTGGCCAAGCCACCAGCGGCACAAACAGCATCGACAAGCTCATGATGAAGGCCCCTTCGCCGAGTGTGTCACTGATGGCGATGGCGTAAATCCAACAGAAGATCGAACCGCCGAGAAAAACGCCGACCCCCATTGAACGCAGAATATCGCCCAGTGACGCCCTGCGCAGCGCTGGCAGGCAGAACGGCAAAAGAATAAGTGACGCGGTCACGAATCGTAACCCGATAAAGCCAAATGGAGGCAGCCCCTGAATGGCTTGTTTAGAGAATACCCACCCGGCTGCGGCAAGCAGTGTGGTCAAGACGAGAATGATTTCGGCGCGCAGGTTAGCAAACATGGTGAATTGTTATAATTGTAAATGAGGCAGACCACGATTGTGCGGCAAATTGCACAACAACTCCATAGGTAAAATTGCTTTTATTTCTGCACGTTAGAAAAGCGTGGCGACAGAACAATCAACTTCTCACGACACAACGCGTTAACATCTCAGACAATCTGAAAAATAGTTAATTTTTAGATTTAAATTCTAGTTTAAACCCCAAAAACCAGAACTATATACTGGTTTTATGAAAAATTCATAGTTTCAAACATTAGCACATCGCCTTTGCACCAGTGGATATGACCAGAATCACAATATGATCACATCAACTAAAAGGAGTAGGATTCTCAACATTATTATTCTTATATGGACTTCCATTCAGTGAAAGAATCTCAAGACGTTTTGGATTTTAGTGTTTCTAAAACGACATCCTCCTGGAATAAACACGACACACACTGGCTACTGAGCCTGTTCGGAACCGCAGTAGGCGCCGGCATTCTTTTCCTTCCAATCAACATTGGTCTCGGTGGTTTTTGGCCGTTGGTGCTCATGGCCGTGCTGGCTTTTCCTATGACCTTTCTGGCACACCGCGGACTGGCGCGTTTCGTTCTCTCTTCTGAGCGGGCCGATGCCGATTTTACCGACGTTGTAGAAGAACACTTTGGCGCCAAAGCGGGTCGTTTAATCTCCCTGCTCTACTTCTTGTCGATTTTTCCGATTTTGCTGATTTATGGTGTCGGACTCACCAACACCGTGGATAGTTTTCTAGTCAACCAAGCGCAGATGAGTCCGCCACCGCGCGAACTGCTGTCAGGCGTTTTGGTGTTTAGCCTGATCGCCATTATGCTGGGCGGCGAAAAGATCATGCTACGCGCGTTTGCGGCGATGGTGTATCCACTGGCGGCCATTCTTGCGGCGCTGTCGTTTTACCTCGTGCCTTACTGGACCATGCCCTCGTTGGCACTGCCACCGCTGAGTGATTTCACACAAACCGTGTGGCTTGCGGTGCCAGTGGTGGTGTTTTCCTTTAGCCATGCCGCGGCCATTTCCAGTTTTGCCAACATTCAACGTCGTCACTACAAAACAGACGCAGTAAGCAAATCAGAGCAGATTCTCAAACGCACCAGCATCATGTTGATTGCATTCGTGCTGCTGTTTGTCTTCTCATGCGTGCTGGCCTTGTCCCCACAGCAGTTGATTGAAGCCAAAGCGCAAAACGTATCGGTGTTGTCTTATCTGGCGAACGCGACGCACAATCCATTCATTGCCACCTTGGGGCCTTTGGTGGCGTTTGTGGCGATCACCTCCTCATTCCTTGGTCATTTCTTGGGTGCGCGTGAAAGCCTCAATGGTCTAATCACCAAGCACACACGCTTATCCGCTCGTACCGCCGATAAAGCGGGCATCGCGTTTATGTTTGTCGCCATCTGGTTTGCAGCCGTCATGAACCCAAGCATTCTTGGCATGATGGAGGCGCTCTCTGGCCCCGTGATTGCGATGATTCTGTTTATCATGCCGATGATTGCGGTGTACCGCGTGAAAGCCCTGCACCCCTACAAGCAACGGTTGAGCACTTACTTTGTGCTATTCGTCGGTGTATTGGCCGTCTCCGCGCTGGTGTTCAGCCTGACGCGCTAATCCTCTGTTCAAACGGCTCACTCGGTGGGCCGTTTCACGTTTTATTACGCCGAAACCGCTCCCTCTCTTCGCTTCATCCTTCGCTCCCACGTCTCGCTATTCCACAACAACACGTTTTTGATGAATAAATCTGGTTTGGTAATTCACAGAGTTCGCCAATAATGAATGCGACAAATGGCTTATCTAACATAAACTTGTTGTAACGATGAAACGAATCCCTTTGCACTTTGTGCCCCATAACTATTTTTCTAAGGAGCAGATCATGAAACGAGGTTTAACGCTGTCGCTTTTCATTCTGCTGCTCTCCGGTTGCAGCCCAGACAACGACAATCAAGCGTTGGGGACGCTGGAACGCGACCGCGTGACGCTCTCAGCGACCAGTAACGAAATCATTCGCCAACTGCCCGTCAAAGAAGGCAGCGAAGTCCAAGTAGGCGATGTGTTGGTTCAACTCGATGACGCCACGCAGCAAGCCATGCTCGCACAAGCCATTGCGCAGCGAGCCAAAGCCGCCGCGTCGCTGGCCAAACTCACCAATGGTGAACGCCCGGAAGACATTGCTGTGGCACAAGCACGCGTCTCACGAGCAACAGCGCAACTCACCGAAGCAGAGAAGAACTTTCGCCGCATCTCGGAACTGGTCTCCAAACGCTTGATCAGTCAGTCGGAAAAAGACAGCGCCGTCTCGGTGCGTGATTCTGCACGCGCTGAACTCGATTCCGCCAAAGAGGAGTTTGCCAAACTCACCGCAGGTGCGCGTGTTGAAGAGATTGAACAAGCCAAAGCTGAACTTGCGGCAGCTGAAGCCAATGTGACGTTGCAGCAACAGAAGTTGAGTGAGCTGACCGTGGTCGCCACCCGCAACGGCATTCTCGACAACTTGCCGTATAACTTGGGCGAACGGGTTTCCGTCGGCAGCATCGTGGCCGTGGTGCAAGCCGACAGCGTGCCTTACGCGCGCGTGTACGTTCCAGAGCGTTTTCGCGCACAATGGACCGCCGGCAAAACCGTGACCGTGCATGTCGATGGCGTTGCCGAAGACTTTCAAGGCAGCGTACGCTGGGTCGCGAATGAACCCTCGTTTACGCCCTATTACGCCCTCACCGAAAACGAACGCGCGCGCCTGATGTACCTTGCGGAAGTCGATTTACCCGTGTCGGCTCAATCGTTGCCATCAGGCATTCCAGCCCAAGTGGATTTACCGTAGGAGTGGGTATGAGCGATCTTGCCATTCACGCTCAAGACGTGATGAAAAAATTCGGTGATTTCACCGCCATTGAAGGCATTAATCTTCGTGTGCCCAAAGGCAGCATTTACGGTTTTCTTGGCCCAAACGGCTGTGGCAAATCCACCACCATTCGCGTCCTCACTGGGTTGTTGAGCCCCACCGAAGGCCACGTCAACGTGTTAGGGCTCGACATTCCACGTCAATCGGAAGCATTGCGGCTGAAGATTGGTTACATGACGCAAAAATTTTCGCTCTATGACGACCTGAGCGTTCAGGAGAACCTGCAATTCATCGGCCAGATTTTTGGCATGAACCGCAAAGCACTCAGCGCCAGAACCAACGAACAACTGAAAACCTACGGGCTAGATGAACGCCGTAAACAACGCGTGGGCGGCATGAGCGGCGGCCAAAAGCAGCGTTTAGGCTTAGCGGCAGCCACCATGCACCGTCCTGAATTGCTGTTTTTGGATGAACCCACCTCCGCAGTCGATCCGGAAAATCGGCGCGAATTTTGGGAACAGTTGTTCGATCTCTCTTCGCAAGGCACCACCATTTTGGTCACCACGCATTACATGGACGAAGCCGAGCGCTGCCATCGACTTGCGATCATGGAAGCGGGCGAGATTCGCGCCGACGATGAACCCGAAAAACTGATGCAACAGATGGGCGTGACGGTGGTAGAAGTGAAAGCGCCTCATCTGCGCAAGCTCAAAGAAATGTTACTCACCAAACCGGAAGTTCGCTCCGCCGCGCAACTGGGCATTCGCCTGCGTGTGTTGATCCATCGTCAGGTGCAAGACCCGATTGCGTGGCTGCGCCAAACCGTGCCCGAATTGGCGCATGCGGAAATGGCGATTGCACGCCCCAGTTTGGAAGATGTGTTCGTGACCGTGACAGGAAAAGGCCGCCAATGAATTCTCTCTATCGTATCAAAGCGGTGATGGTGAAAGAGTTTCGTCAGCTGTCCCGCGACCGCATTACCTTCGGCATGGTGGTGATGATTCCACTCATTCAGCTCATTCTGTTTGGGTTTGCCATCAACACCGATGTGCGCAACATTCCGGTTGCCGTGGTTGATCAAAGCCAGTCGACGTTTGGCCGCTTGCTGACAGAATCGATCAAAGTCAGCCAAGTGGTTGACTTGACTCATGCTTACACCACACCCGCCGAGGCGGAACAAGCCATTGCCAAAGGCGAGGTGCGCGCGGCGTTGATTCTGCCCAAAGACCTCACCCGACGTGTGCAAGATGGGCGCGAATTGGGTCAGTGGATTGTAGACGGCTCCGACACCATGATCACCAGCGCGATTTCGGGGCTAAAAAATATGCCGCTGCAAGACTTCGATTTCGACATCAAACCCGCCGCGACACCAACGTTTGAAGTCACCCTGTTCTACAACCCGAGCCGACGAGCGGCCGTCAATATTGTGCCCGGTTTGCTGGGCGTGATTCTGACCATGACGATGATCTTGTTTACCAGCGCGGCCATCGTTCGCGAACGGGAACGGGGAAACCTTGAACTGCTGATCACCACGCCAGTGCATTCGATTGAGTTGATGATCGCCAAAATCGTGCCTTATATCTTTGTCGGGCTGATTCAAGTGTTCATTATTCTCGGATTGGGGCACGCCATTTTCGATGTGCCGATTAACGGTTCACTGAGTCAGATTCTGTTTGGCACCTTGTTGTTTATTTCTGCCAGTTTGACGCTGGGTTTGATGATCTCCACCGTTGCGTCAACCCAACTGCAAGCGATGCAGATGACGGTGTTTATTCTGTTGCCTTCAATTCTGCTGTCGGGTTTTATGTTTCCGTATGAAGGCATGCCTGTGGTGGCGCAGTGGATTGCCGAAGTGTTGCCAGCCACGCACTTCATGCGCTTGATTCGCGGGATTGTGCTGCGCGGCGCTGATTTGATGGATCTGTGGAAAGACACGCTGTGGCTTGGTGTCTTCACCCTCTTTGGTCTGTTTTTTGCTTCGATGCGCTTTAAAAAGTCCCTCGACTGACACCAGTGTGCCATGCAATTTTGTCCTTTTATCGCGGCAAACGAATCATCGCCATCTAATACATCATCCCAGCCAATGGCTGGGATTGCTGTTTAATTGAGCACCAAAATGCATTAGAAAATATATGGCAAGCCTCCTATTGACGAATTAGTGACCAAGATCTAACTTTTTAAACTAGTCGTCATAATAAAGTGGAGGTCCCCAATGAAACGCGCTAGCCCTAGTTTTCGTCTTCAAATGATCAAAGAGGTTGCTACTCGAAAGCAATCGGACTGTATTGACCCAATGGCGAACTACATTCGAACGATGCTCTCGGACACCAAGAAAGCTAAACCTCAATCAGAAGCGAAACGGAATTTCAGCGGTGTGCACTTTGATGAGCACGCAGGCGGCTGGGTCGATGACAACTGGGGTTTAAAGTCATAAGCCGCGATGAATGATGTTTAGGCTAGTGCATCCAGAGCCCTAGCCTAAGCGTTAAAACAGCTCTTGTTGCGGGCTGCTTGGTTCCGCAGCAGGTTCAGCACCTTTTCGCTCGGCCATGCGTTTTCGGTAATAGCGCTGGCGACATAACTTAATCACATGCAACTGCTCCGCCGGCGTCATCTCTAACCAGCGAAAGCGCTCTTCCCTCTTACGCATACAGCCACGGCAGTAACCTTTTTCATCCACCGTGCAAATGCCAACACATGGGCTTGGGACTTGAAAAAACTCGAGTTGTTCCATGAATACGCGATTGTCCTTCCATCCGACTTGGGGCACGACTGCGAATCACTCTCCGCGCGCCATGAAATATAAGCCACTGTTATCAATAACAATTCCATTTATTTTTACATCATGTTGCATATTAAACTATGACCTTATGCTGACATGATGCTGGGTTTATTGACTATACTGACCGCGTTTTCCACATTTGGAGTGAATCCTATGAAGCTTAGTTCAAAATCATTACTTGCCGCAATGGCTATGCCTGTTCTGTTAGCGGCTTGTGCAAGCAATGGTGACGATGTGCAAATTACCGCAGCGGATCTGCAACATCATAACTGGCAGTTGACTCAAATTGATGGCCAAGACATCGTAAAAAATGAACACTACGATGCACCTCGCCTTGAGATTGGTGAAAAAATGATGGCAAGCGGTAACGCTGGCTGCAACAACTTCTTTGGTCAAGCAGAGCTGAAAGACAACCGCCTGCGCATTGAAAAAATGGGCATGACCATGAAGATGTGTATTGGCGACGTGATGGATACGGAACAAGCGGTATCTCAATCTTTGATGGATTGGAACGACGTAACGCTCACCAAAGACGCGTTGACGCTGAAAAACGATGTTCACACGCTCACATTTACGTTGCGTGACTGGGTAAACTAATCCCCACCAAGTAATCGATTCTATTCAAAGGCAGCCCATCGGCTGCCTTTTGCGTATTTCTGCCAATCATTTTCCTTATGAATCAGATCTTTTGGCTTTTTTCATACATAATGAATGAAACCGCTACCTGTTCCGGTCTCTAGCCTTATACGAACCGATATCAGCGATCTCAAAGGACAATTATGAAAAAGCTGCTTACCCTTTTTAGCGCCTGCGTACTTTCTCTGTCGGCATCTGCTCAATCTTGGCAAGACATCAGTGACAAAGCCCGTGGGCAAACAGTCTATTTTCACGCTTGGGGAGGAAGCCAAGAGATCAATCAGTACATCCGTTGGGCAGGTGAACAGTTGAAAACGCAATACGGTGTCGAGCTCAAGCAAGTCAAAATCACCGACACCGCAGAAACCGTGACGCGACTGATTGCCGAAAAGGCCGCAGGTAAAGAGAGCGGTGGCAGCGTCGATCTAATGTGGATCAACGGTGAAAACTTTAAATCGATGAAAAACAACGACCTACTATACGGGCCGTTTGTCGAGACTTTACCCAACTGGCAATACATCAACGCATCGTTGCCCATCGACAGTGACTTTTCAGAACCCACCGATGGGCTAGAAGCGCCGTGGGGTGTCGGCCAATTGGTGTTTATTTATGATCATCAAAAGCTCAACAATCCCCCACAATCGTTTGCTGAACTGCTGAGTTACGCCAAAGCATTTCCCAATCGGATCACCTACCCTCGCCCACCTGAGTTTCACGGCACCAGCTTTTTAAAGGCGCTGCTAATTGAACTCACAAACAACGATGCGGCATTGTCCAAACCGGTTGACGCCCAATCCTTTGCGCTGATTACAGCGCCGTTGTGGCACTACCTCGACGAATTGCATGCAGTCGCATGGCGCGCGGGAAAGCAGTTTCCGTCTGGCTCGTCTGAAATGATTCAATTATTGGATGATGACCAAATCGATTTGGCGCTGACATTTAACCCAAACGCGGTCTATTCTGCACAGGCGTCTGGCAAGCTGGCCAAAACCACGCGTAGTCACGCGATGCAAGCAGGCGCGCTATCGAATATTCATTTCCTGGCGATTCCATGGAACGCCACCGCCAAAGAAGGCGCGCTGGTTGCCATTAATTTCCTGATGAGTCCTGAGGCGCAATCACGCAAGGGCGACATGAATGTGTGGGGCGATCCATCGGTGCTGAGAAACGACGTTTTAACCGGTTCTGCAGCGAACACCAAACTGTTCAAATCAATTGCCGAACCGCACCCGAGCTGGCAAGCCGCGCTCGAGGCGGCATGGCAAACACGTTATGGCGCGGCCAAATAACCCGTTGAGCTTGCCATGATTCGTTTCGGTTATTGCTTCCTGCTGCTCATTGGCATTGCCCCCATCCTGCCGGGCATGATGGGCGTGATGCTCTCATCACTGGGTTACATTCCTGCGGTGGGTTTGCACGAGTTCTCGGTTGCAGGATTTTCGGACGTGTGGCGCTGGACGGGCGTTGGCCAATCGCTGCTACTTTCAGCCGGGTCCGCGCTGCTCAGCACGTATGGCGCCCTGCTGCTCAGCTTCGCGGTGTTAATGACGCTCTGGAGTCGTCAACGCTGGCATTGGGTCGAGCACTGTTTGTCAGGGTTATTGGCGCTGCCGCACGTTGCGTTTGCAATTGGGTTTGCGTTTCTCTTCGCGCCCACCGGCATGATGGCGCGCGCATTTGTTGCGCTATTTGATTATCAAGTCTCAACCCAAGATTCAGCCTGGCTGGTGCACGATCCCCATGCATTCGGCCTGACACTTGCTCTGGCATTGAAAGAAACCCCATTTTTGCTGCTGATGAGTATTCCCGTTTTACAGCAACTCCATGTGCAAACCCTACTCACCAGTGGTGCGTCACTCGGCTATTCGCCAATGCAGAGTTGGTGGAAACTCGTGCTGCCTCAATGGCTACGCAAAATGCGCTTTGCCTTGTTTGCTGTCATCGCCTATTCCGTGTCGGTGGTCGACGTCAGTTTGATCCTCGGCCCGACAACACCACCGACCTTTGCCGTTCTGGTCTGGCAATGGTTTAGCGATCCAGATTTAAACCAGTTACCCCGCGCTGCTGCCGGTGCCGTCGTCTTATTGGGTTTGGCGGGTCTGATGTTACTGTCGGTCGTGCTTATCGAAGCGCTCATTCTGCGCGTTTTCCGAGGCTGGCTCTCCAGCGGCCGGCATGGCCTGTCACTGCCGGGGAAATCGGTGATGACGCTTGTGCTGAGCTGCGCGGCGATCATCTTTCCGCTCATGCTGGTGTGGAGTGTTGCCCAGCGGTGGCGGTTTCCAAGCCTATGGCCAAGCCAATTCAGCGACCGGTTTTGGCTCAGCGAATGGCCGAACATGCTGCCCACACTGTCGCAGAGTTTGTGGATTGCACTGCTCAGCGGCACATTGGCGCTACTTCTGGGCGTGATTGCTCACGAGTTTCGCACCCGCTCCCGCCTCGCACTGCCTGCGTGGGTGATCGTCTTGCCGATGTTGCTGCCGCAAATCTCGCTGCTGTTTGGGTTGCAAATCGCAACGCTCTTTATCGCAGCCGAACATTACACCTTGTGGGTGATCTGGTCGCATGTCTTTTTTGCCTTCCCATTGGTTTATTTGGCGCTGGATGGGCCGTGGAAAAGTTACAACCCAAATTACACTCGCGTCGCCCTCAGCTTGGGTAAAACACCTTGGCAGTTGTTCTGGCAGATCAAAGTACCGATGTTACTGCCGGGCTTACTGTATGCGTGGGCGGTTGGCATCAGCGTCAGTTTGGCGCAATACCTGCCGACCTTGATGCTGGGCGGCGGGCGCATTGCGACCATCACCACCGAAGCGGTTGCATTATCCAGTGGGTATGACCGCCGCGTGATGGCCATTTATGCCCTTTGGCAAGCCTTGTTGCCGTTTATTTTCTTCTCCCTTGCGGTCGTGATAAGTCGAGTTCAAATCCGACGCCACCGCAGCGTTCAACCACAAGTGATTTTGCATGACCTTCTGCCTCGAAAACCTCACCATCCGTAAAACCAACGGCGATTCATTATTGACGGGATTTAACCTAGCCACCCACGCTGGGGAAATCGTCACGTTAATGGGGCCGAGTGGGTGTGGGAAATCCACGCTGCTCAGCGCCATCGCCGGGCATCTTCATGCGGAATTTACTCACAGCGGCGAGATGAGATTAGAAGGCAATGCACTGAGTAGCATCGCAGCGCATCAACGCCATGTCGGCATGCTGTTTCAAGATGACTTGTTGTTTCCACATTTGACCGTGTGGGAAAACCTCGCGTTTGCCCTTCCCAACACGGTCAAAGGTGCGGCGCGAAAAACCGCGGCGCTGACGGCGCTCAAGCAAATCACGCTGACTGAACTGGCCGATTCGTTTCCCGATCAAATTTCTGGTGGGCAACGGGCGCGCATCAGTTTGATCCGCATGCTTCTTGCGCGCCCCAAACTGGCCTTATTGGATGAACCCTTCAATAAGCTCGATAAATCGCTGCGCAGCCAGTTTCGTGACTGGGTGTTCAGCCAACTGGCTCAGGCGGGTGTCCCCACGTTAATGGTCACCCACGATGAAGACGACGCGCCACCAGGCGGACGTATTATTCACTGGCCTACGGAGATTTCTCATGCTTGATCGTTACGTGATTCCCGTCATTCGCTGGCCGCTGTCAAAATCGGCCGACGTGCTTGATGCCATTGGCGTCAGCGCCAACCAAGTGACGCTGTTTGGGTTTGCCATGGGCTGCCTGGCGTTTCCAGCACTGGCGTTGGAGCAATACCTACTCGCCTTACTGCTGATTGCGATCAACCGCCTATGTGATGGCCTCGATGGCGCGCTGGCGCGCATTCAAGGCTTAACCGACGCTGGCGGCTTTCTCGACATCAGCCTCGATTTTCTGTTTTACTCGCTGATCCCGTTCGGCTTTGTGGTTGCTAACCCAGAAACGAACGCCGTGGCTGGTGCATTTCTCATTTTTTCGTTCATCGGCACTGGCAGTAGCTTTCTTGCATTCGCGGTCATGGCGAGCAAACGCGGCATTCAAAATCCGGTCTATCAACATAAATCGCTGTATTACATGAGCGGGCTGACCGAAGGGAGTGAAACCATCGGCTGCTTCGTGCTCATTTGCTTGCTACCGCAGCACTTTAGCCTAATTGCGTATCTGTTTGGCGCGGCCTGTTGGTTTACCACGCTGACCCGCATCTATTCGGGATATCACACGCTGCATCAGGCAGAAAGCCAGCCTTCATAAACAATGACCATACGACAAGGAGTTCCTTTATGTTCTCAGGATTGAGCGCGTTCCCACTCACCCCCATGAATGAAACGCGCATTGATGAGGCCGCGTTCGTCGGCCTGATTGAGCGTCTGACCACCGCAGGTGTCGATTCAATTGGCGCCCTCGGGTCAACCGGCAGTTATGCCTATCTGACGCGTGAAGAACGCGCGCGTGTGGCCAAGATTGCTGTTGAGCATGCGGGAAACACGCCAGTCATCGTCGGCATTGGCGCACTGAGAACCAAAGATCTATTGAACCTTGCAGACGACGCGCAAAAAGCTGGCGCCAGCGGGCTGTTACTGGCACCGATGTCTTATCAGAAACTGAGCGATGCGGAAGTGCTCGCACATTTTAAAGCCGTGGCCGAAGCGATTTCGGTTCCCCTGTGTGTCTATGACAATCCAGGAACCACTCACTTTCACTTCAGTGATGAACTGCATGGTCAGATTGCCGAGCTGCCTAATATCGCCTCGATTAAGATTCCCGGTGTACCCAACGACCCACAAGAAGCCAAAGCACGCGTCGAACGTTTGCGCGCGCTGATTCCAAGCCATGTATCCATCGGCGTCAGTGGCGATGCCTTTGCGGCAACAGGCCTGAGTGCGGGCTGCGATGTGTGGTATTCCGTGATAGCAGGACTGTTTCCTAACACCGCGCTGGAACTGACCCGCGCTGCGCAATCTGGAAATCATGCCCAGGCGCAGCAGCTCTCCCGCCGTTTGCAGGATTTGTGGGCGATGTTTGGCCGTCACAATGGCAGCCTGCGCTGCATCGCGGCAGGTGCTGAGCTGTTAAATTTGGTCGACACGCCTTGCCTGCCATTGCCGCTCATGTCGGTTCAAGGCGAGGATCGCTCGCGACTGGCAACACTGATCGAGCAGCTTCATCTGTCGTAAACATTTGTCTTCAGCATCTGTTTTTCGCATCTGTCTTCAGCAGACAAAAAAGCCACGTGTCTACGTGGCTTTTTTACGTCTTCAATCCTAGCGATGAATTCGAAACGTCGATGGCTTAACTGAACACCAACGCTTTCAATGCTGATTCGTTGTCGATATCGGCAAATTCTGGCGGATTGTCCAGACGATATTGGAAGTTCAGCGCTGGCGCTTCGGCTTTCATGCCATCAATCAAAAATTCACTGGTGACCATGGGTGAGTTCACACACGCCAACACCTCACCTTGCGGCGCCAACAAATCCGGCAAACGACGCAAAATTCTGGCGTAATCTTTGGTCAGTGCAAAACTGCCTTTTTGGAACGATGGTGGGTCGATGATGATCAAATCGTATGGGCCCGCTTTCTTGATTTTGCCCCACGATTTAAAGATGTCATGTCCCAGAAAACTCACTTGATTGACGTTGTGATCGTTCAGAAGATGGTTCTCACGCCCTTTCGACAACGAGGCTTTGGCCATATCGACGTTCACCACGTGGTCTGCGCCACCGGCAATCGCAGCCACTGAAAAGCCGCACGTGTAAGCAAACAAGTTCAGCACATTTTTGTGCGCCGCGTGTTCACGCACCCAGTCACGTCCCAAACGCATGTCCAGAAACAGACCAAAGTTCTGGTTTCTGCCGATATCGAGTTGGAACTTCAAACCGTTCTCTTCCACCACTGGGCGTGCGTTGAGCTCGCCCACCAGCACTTCTGATGGTGCACCATCGGCATAGCGGTGTTGCAATACGATGCACTGGCCGTTTTTCTCGGCCCACAACGGGGAAACCGCCAATTGCTGTAAACCGTCGGTCAGTTGGGCCAAAAAGGCTTCGTCGACCTCTTTAAACACGCTGACAATCAGTTGCCCTTGTAACCAATCACATGTCAGGTGCTCTAAACCTTCCCAGCGTTGGCCGCGACCATGAAACAGGCGACGCACTTCATTCGGCGCTTGCGCCAGTTGTGCCGTCATTTCAGAAAAGAATTGAGATAAAGCAGATGCTTGCATAGCTATGTTTACTTTTTCACTGAGGGCCAACTAAGTGACCAGGGTTCTAGCCAGGATTCAATGCCCTGACTGACAATATCGCTGTTCCATTTTTCGCCCAGCGCCGGTTGATGGCGTGGATCGCATACCCACTGGTACGTCTCGCCTGCATACGAAAAGCGCAGCGCAAATGCGTGCAAATAGCCACGGTCGGCCTGATTTCCCGCATTGTAGATCGGATCACCGACAATACCGGAGCCGACAGATTTAAGCGCCACACGGATCTGATGTGTTTTACCCGTGTACGGTTTACACAGAAATAGACGCTCGCCCGGCTCGGCAGCCAAAGAGAAAAACTGCGTGACTGCCGGATTGGTTTGTGAGGTCAACAGCTTCCACGACGCACGGCGTGAGCGCTCCATATCGCCGCTAATCAGGCCCTGCTTCTTTTTCGGCTTTTTGCTGCCCAGCGCCAAATAGAACTTTTCAACCTGACGCTCAGCAAAGCCTTTCGACAACTCGCTGGCGGCTTTGGCATTGCGCGCGAGCAGCAAAATGCCCGACGTCATTTTGTCTAATCGGTGCACCAGATACAGCTGCGCATCACCGCTTTGTTTCGCCACTTCCTGCAGCAACATCGTGTCACCATCGTCTTTATGGACGGACACATTGGGGTGCTTGTTGATCAGCAGAAAATCAGGGTGGGTTAAGAGTATATCGAACATACGACCTCGCAAAAATGGACGCTCATTATACTCAATTGGCGTGAAAGGTCAGCCATGCATCCACCGCTGGGCGCTGAAAGCGTGTTCAAACCGTTTCGGTTGCTGGTCAATTCACCATTTTGTAGCGTAACGCATTGATAGCGTGAAATGGCTCGCGTGAAAGCGGTGAAGATCAGTCGCGTCAAACGTGGCTCGATTCGGGGGGCGCTTTTCGCTGCCCATCGTCAGAGCCACATTTGAACCGCTGCGGTTACTCGACAATGCCACCTTTGGCGAGCGTCGCCGGGTCAAGCAAGTGTTCGAGCTCTTGGCGAGTCAGCGACGTTTTCTCCGCTGCAACATCGATAATTGGCCGACCTTCTTTGTAGGCTTGTTTGGCAATTTCTGCCGCTTTGAGATAACCAATCACCGGATTGAGCGCAGTGACCAGAATCGGATTCTTGCCCAGCGCAATATTGATATGATCTTCACGGACGGTGAATCCCGCGATCGCTTTATCCGCCAACGCAATAGCGCTGTTGGCGAGCAGCTCAATGCTCTCCAGAATGTTATGCGCAATCACAGGTAACATCACGTTGAGCTGGAAATTCCCCGCCTGCCCAGCCACGGTGATAGTGGTGTCATTGCCGATGACCTGTGCGCACGCCATCGCGGCCGCTTCCGGGATCACCGGGTTGACTTTCCCCGGCATGATGGAGCTGCCCGGTTGTAATGCTGGCAATTCAATGTCGCCGATACCCGCCAGCGGGCCTGAATTCATCCAGCGCAGATCGTTGGCGATTTTCATCATCGCCACCGCCGTGGTTTTCAATTGGCCAGACAACGCGACAATCGCATCCTGACTGCTGAGGTTAAAAAAGAAGTTCTCACTTGGCACAAACGATAGACGCGTGGCCTGCGATAAATTATCCGCAAATGCTGCAGCGAAACGCGGATCAGCATTGATCCCCGTCCCCACGGCTGTGCCACCTTGCGCGAGCGCTTTCACGGCGGTCATAGCGTGGATAATGTTGTGTCTCGCATGGTCAATCTGCGCCTGCCATCCCCCCAGCTCTTGCTCAAAGGTCATCGGCATGGCATCCATCAAGTGTGTGCGCCCGGTTTTCACCACGTTCGCTAAACTCTGTTTTTTTGCGGCCAGTTGCGTACTGAGATGTGTCAGTGCAGGCAATAAGCGCTGCTCCACTTCCAGCGTGCAGCTCACCTGAATGGCGGTGGGCACCACATCGTTGCTGCTTTGCCCCATGTTAACGTGATCGTTTGGACTCACCGTACTGTGCAAATGCTGAGAGGCCAGCGTCGCAATCACTTCATTGGCATTCATATTCGAGCTGGTGCCAGAACCCGTTTGGAACACATCGATGGGAAACTGGTCGAGGTACTGACCATCAATGATACTTTGCGCCGCTTCATCGATCGCCCCTGCAATGTCCCCTTCCAGCAGTCCTAACTGCGCATTGGTCACCGCCGCAGCTTGCTTAATGTACGCCAGCGCCTGAACAAACGGCTGCGGCATGGTGTAACGACTGATGGAAAAGTTATCCACCGCGCGCTGCGTTTGCGCCTGATACAGGGCATCTTGGGGAACTCGCACTTCGCCCATGCTGTCTTTTTCGGTCCGAAATTCTCGTGTCATGTCAGACTCCTTAACGTCTCATGAAAGCCTTATTACCATTTAATGATAATAGCTATCATTTAATAAAAGGAAGCGCAAGCACTTCGAATCGGCGCGCATTCGGTGTGTAAAACCAAGTTCGGTCTATAAAACAAGGCTCGGAATAGAAAACAAAAAAGCCACTGGTTTTCCCCAAGTGGCTTTCATTTCAATCTTGTCGTGTTTACGCGAAGAACACCAACAGCATCAGTACCGGACAAACAAGGCGTACGTAGATTGGCCAAACTTTCCAGAACCAGCTGTTTTCAATCTCTGGATAGCCCTGTTTCAGCTCATTTAGAATCTGGTTACGGTTCCAAATCCAACCCACCAGCAGCGTAATCAACAGTGCAATGATTGGTTGTGAGTAAACGGTGGTGAACTGAATCACCAAGCCAAACAGGCTTGAGAAGTTCATCACGATGACCGCAGACACGATGGTCACTAGACCGCCGATCCAGAGCACCGCGGTCGTGCGGCTCTGCTTCAATTCTTCCGTCGCACACGCCACCGGCACTTCCAGCATCGAGATAGATGAAGTTAACGCAGCAATGATCATCAGCAAGAAGAACACCAAGCCAATCACCGCGCCCATCACACCCATGGTATCAAACATGGCCGGCAGAACCGTAAACACCAAGGTGTCAGAGTTCAGCAGCTCACCCGTGTCCGAGAAAATCTGCACGCCGTTGTGTTTCGCCACAAACATCGCTGGCAACACCATCAGACCCGCAATGAACGCAACGCCGGTATCAATCAGCGCCACTTGCGCTGCTGTTTTTGGCAAGTTGGTGTCTTTCTTCAAGTAAGAACCGTACGTGGTCATCACACACACACCCAGAGACAGCGAGAAGAAAGCCTGGCCCATCGCGCTCACCACCAGTTTTGGCGTGAAGTGAGAGATATCTGGAACCAGATACATTTTCAGACCTTCCCATGCGCCGTCCTGCGTGAAGATATAAATCGTCAGCAGACCAAACAGTACGAACAGCAAAGGCATCAAACGCGTTGACCACTTCTCAATCCCGTTCGCCACACCGTTGCGCACCACGAACATGGTGAGTGCCATAAAGGCAATCATCAGCACAAGGTTACGTTCCGTGCCAAAAGTGGTCAGCCAGTGACCTGCGCTATCGAGGCCAAACAGATCCAAACCGCTGTTAAAGAATGAGCCGACCAACCAGCCGGCCACGATCGCGTAAAAGCTGAGAATGAGCGACACGACAATCATGCCAATCACGCCGAGCAGAATTGCGCCCGCTTTGCCTTTTGGCCATGCCGCATTGAACGAACGAATTGGGTTGGATTGACCGTAACGACCAATGGTCAGTTCCGCGACCAGCATGGGAAATGCCAACAGGAACACCATCAAAAGGTACACAATCAAAAAGACTGCGCCGCCGTTACTTGCTGCCTGTGTTGGGAATCCCCAAACGTTACCAAGACCTACAGCGGAACCCGCTGCTGCCATAATGAAGCCAAATCGTGAAGTGAATTGACCGCGTGAACTACTCGCCATGCTACTTACTACCAATCTAATTTGTTGTACTGCGTGCGGCCAAATACGGGTGTAAAATAAAATGTACAACCACAAAAAATCCGACTCACAGCAGAGGTGTAGCAAGTAGACCAGTTTAAGAATAAAATTGGAAGTCCAAACAGTCTATTTTTCGTCTATATCTGCCCTTTTATAGATTATCTGTTGCTTTTTTAAACGCCCTGCCATTACTTCTCTCTGCATTGATACACAATTAGCAACTAATCTGTGGCATTTGTTTCATATTATTTTCGGTCGTTTCCTTTCTTCCCTTATGCTTTCGCTTTACTATCCCAGAAGACGTTTTTCACAAAAGTTGACGCATGGATAAGATTTATCACTTCTTAACGCTCGCGGGCATCGCGATATATTGGTTCTTGGTCGCAGGGGTCACGCTTCGTGTCGTATTAAAACGACGCGCAGTGAGTGTTTCACTGGCTTGGTTGATGGTGATCTACATCCTGCCCATTGTCGGCGTGATTTGTTATTTCCTCATTGGCGAACTCAATTTAGGCCGCAAGCGCGCTGAACGTGCCAAAGAAATGTTTAAGCCGTTTGGAACATGGTTCCGTTCACTGAACGATTGCCAAGCCCACACACTGGAAGGCGTGGGCGCGCACATCTATAAAATTGATGAACTGTGTAACCATCGCATGGGCATTCCCGCACTAAGCGGCAACACGCTGTCACTGCAAAACTCGCCCAACGAAATTCTGCATTCCATTATTGAAGACATAGAACAGGCGCAGCAAAGTATTCGCATGGTGTTTTACATCTGGCACCCGGGCGGCCTTGCCGATTCCGTGGCTTCTGCGCTGATCCAGGCGTCGAAGCGTGGCGTCGACGTCAAACTGCTACTCGATTCAGCAGGCAGTCCGAGGTTCTTTCGTAGCCACTGGTACAGCATGATGCAAGATGCGGGCATTCAGGTGATTCAAGCCTTGGAAGTGAGCCCGTGGCGTATTTTCCTGCGTCGTCTCGACCTTCGCCAACATCGCAAAATTATCGTCATCGACGACACCATTGCCTACACCGGCTCAATGAACTTGGTCGACCCGGCATACTTCAAACAAGATTCCGGTGTTGGTCAGTGGATTGATATTATGGTGCGCATTACCGGCCCGTCGGTGAACGTGTTATCCGCCATCCATTGTTGGGATTGGGAATTTGAAACTGGTGAGCGGCAAATGCCAAACGTGCCGGAATGCCGTTTGGATCCACGCATGCCCAAGCACCCCGTGCAAGTTGTGCCTTCCGGCCCTGGCATGCCAGAGAATCTGATTTCTCAGGTGCTGACCCTTGCCATCAATCAGGCCAATGCCTCCGTACGCATCACCACGCCATATTTCGTCCCGAGCGCCGACTTGCTGGCCACACTAAAAATGACCGCACAACGCGGTATCAATGTTGAACTGATCATTCCGCAAAAAAACGATTCATTTATGGTGCAATGGGCGTCGCGCGCCTTCTATGGCGAACTGCTGGAAGCGGGCGTGAAAATTTATGAATTTCATGGCGGCCTGCTGCACACCAAATCGGTGGTCATTGATCGTCAATTCTGTCTGGTTGGTACGGTCAACCTCGACATGCGCAGTTTATGGCTCAACTTTGAAGTGACGCTGGCCGTGGATGACGAAGAGTTCACACAACAACTTTACTGGCAACAGCAAAACTATATCGAGCAATCACGCGCCATTGATCACGAGACGTGGGAGACGCGCTCGCTGGGACATCGCTTCTTAGAACGCCTGTTCTACCTTTTCAACCCGCTTCTTTAATCTTTTTGTGCCATGGGGTTGCATTTAAATGCAGCTCCATGCTTTAAATAGGACATTCGTAATTCCAGACAAGGATCGCAAATGTCAGAAGGCAAAAAGACCAAACTCATCACCGCCGGCCGCAATAAAAAATGGACGAACGGCGTGGTCAACCCGCCCGTACAACGGGCTTCAACCGTCGTATTTAATACCGTCGCAGAGAAAAACCACGCGACCATTAACCGCGCCAACAAAACTCTATTCTACGGACGTCGCGGCACCACGACTCATTTTGCCTTTCAAGACGCGATGGTCGACATCGAAGGCGGCGCAGGGTGCGCGCTCTACCCTTGCGGCACAGCAGCCATCAGCAACGCGATTCTTTCGTTTGTAGAATCCGGCGATCATCTATTGATGGTGGATACCTGTTATGAACCCACCCGCGATTTTTGTGACAAAATTCTGAAGAAATTCGGCGTTGAAACCACCTATTACGATCCAATGATTGGCGAAGAGATTCGTACTTTGATCCAGCCGAACACCAAAGTGTTGTTCACCGAATCACCCGGCTCGATCACCATGGAAGTGCAAGATGTTCCGACGCTGGCACGCATCGCTCACGAACACGACATCATTGTGATGCTCGATAACACGTGGGGTGCAGGCGTGAACTTCTCCCCCTTTGAGCATGGCGTGGACATTTCAATTCAAGCGGCAACCAAATACATCGTGGGTCACTCGGATGTGATGTTGGGCACCGCAGTCGCCAGTGAGAAATACTGGGACCAACTGCGTGAGCAGAGCTACCTGATGGGCCAATGCGTTTCACCCGATGACGCTTATTTGGGGCTGCGTGGCATTCGCACGCTAGACGTCCGCCTGCGTCAGCACGCTGAAAACAGTTTGAAAGTGGCGCAGTGGCTGGCAGAGCGTCCAGAAGTAGATCATGTGCGCCACCCCGCGCTGCCAAGTTGTCCGGGGCACGACATCTTCAAACGTGATTTCACTGGCGGCAATGGCTTGTTCTCATTTGTGCTAAAAAGCAGTTATCCCAAAGCGACAACGGCGCTCCTGGATGGCATGCAGCACTTTAGCATGGGCTATTCATGGGGCGGTTTCGAAAGCCTGATTCTGGCCAACGAACCCAAGAGCTTCAACAGCTTACGTACTATCGCTAATCCAAACTTTGAAGGCACCTTGATTCGCCTACACATTGGGCTGGAAGATGTGAATGATTTGATTGCGGATCTAGAAGCGGGTCTGGCGCGTTACAACGCCGTAATTCTCGAACATGAAGCGACGGCATAAGCTGGTTCAGAAGTAGGCGCAGAGATAACAAGCGCCGATGAAGGCAAAAAAGGGAGCAATGCTCCCTTTTTCAATGTCGATTCTCAATGCCGATCGTTCACACTATTTCTTCGGACAATTGTCCAAGTGATCGTTCACCAATCCCATCGCTTGCATAAACGAATAACAGATCGTTTCGCCCACAAATTTAAAGCCACGTTTTTTCAGAAATTTGCTCATGGCTTTGGACGCTTCGGTCGACACCGGTACTTGACTCATCTCCGTCCAGTGGTTCACTTGCGGCTGCCCGTTCACAAACTGCCAGAGTGCAGCATCCAACGAACCGAACTCCGCTTGCAGTGCTAACGTGGCTCGCGCATTGGAAAAAACCGAAGCGATTTTGCCACGGTGTTTCACCACATCGTAACCCGCAATGATCGCTTCGACATGCGATTCATCATATTGCGCTAACTTGGCAATGTCGTAATTTTCAAACGCCTGTCGATAACCTTCTCGTTTACGCAAAATGGTGATCCAACTCAGCCCGGCTTGCGCGCCTTCCAAAGTCAGAAATTCAAACAGCGTTTGATCGTCGTGTACTGGCTTTCCCCATTCTGCATCGTGATATTCACGTTCCAATGGATGGTTCATCGCCCACGCGCAAGTTGTATCGTGTGTTGTCATTGTTGTCCTTTCGCCACTGACACAAACGGCCTTCAAAGAGGCCGCTTGAAATACCTGTTCATTTAATCAGGTACTTTGACATGGTGGAACAATCTATACAACACCGGCACCACAATTAAGGTCAACACTGTCGCGAAACCGAGACCAAACATGATGGTGACTGCCATCGGACGAAAGAAAATATCCGGCAACAAAGGAATCATCCCCAAAATGGTGGTAATAGCCGCCATACACACAGGGCGTACACGACTGAGCGATGCATCAACGACCGCCAAATACGGGTCTTTGCCTGAATGCATTTCGATCTCTATTTGATCCAGCAGCACAATGCCGTTTTTCAGCAGCATGCCCGACAAACTCAGAAACCCGAGCAGCGCCATGAAACCAAACGGCGTGTTGAGTGCCAATAACCCCGTCGTCACCCCAATCACCGCCAGCGGGACCGTTAACCAAACAATCAGCGGTTCTTTCACGGAGTTGAACAAGAAAACCGTGATAAGGAACATGAACAGGTAGCCCATCGGCATGGTCTGGAATAGCGATTCCTGCGCATCGTGAGACGATTCATATTCCCCGCCCCACTCCAACGAATAGCCCGGCGGCAGTTGAATCGCTTCGATTTGGGGTTGAAGGCGTTTTTGCAACGTTGCTGCCGTCTCTTCCCCCAGCAGATCCGGATCCGCCATGACCGTCAAAATGCGCTTGCGATTTTTACGCACCACCAGCGGATCTTCCCACAACATCTCATACCCGAGTGTCACTTGTTGCAGCGGAATGTATTCACTCAGCGCAGGGCTCCAAATTTTCATCCCTTCGATGTTGCGAATATCCACCCGTTCTGCTTCTGGCAGCCGCGCCACAATCGGCATTAAGGTGGTGCCGTCACGATATACCCCAATGGTTTTGCCCGAAAACGACATGGCCAAGAATTCATCCACATCCGATTTTGTGATGCCGTAACGTCGTGCTTGGCTTTCGTTAAATTGCGGCTCCAACACTTTGGTGCGTTCACGCCAATCATGACGAATGTTGTAGGCTCCCGAATCGGCATACATGATGTCCATCACTTGTGCGGCAATGCCACGAAGGATGGTGGGATCCGAGCCAACCAAACGCGCTTCAATCTTCGCGCCGCCCCCTGGCCCCAATTCAATCTGTTTCAGCTTGTAGTTAATTTCCGGATAATTGGCATCAAGGTGAGCGCGAAACCGCTGCATCAGCGGTGCCAAGCTGTCGTAGCTGGCTGCACGTGTGGTGATTTCACCGTAAGCGGCGTAACTTTTTTCCGGCGAGTAAGTCAACATGAAACGCTGCAAACCTTTGCCCGCCGTGGTGGTGACCGCTTCCGCTTCATCTTGTTCGGCCAACCAATGTTCCAGTTTCTGCAACGTCTCGTTGGTGGCACGAATGTCGGTGCCTTCCGGCATCCATACATCCACCATAAACATCGGTGTGGTTGACGATGGAAAGAACGCCTGCTTCACCAAAGTAAACCCGTACAAGCTGACAAGCATGCCCGCAACCAACACAATCATCGTCATCCACGCGCGTTTCATGCAGAACTCAAGAAACGATTTGTACAGCACAAAAATCATCCCTTGGTACGGGTCGTTTTCTTCATCGCTTGGCGGGACTTTCTGACCACGGAAAAAGATATCGGCAAAAAATGGGGTCAGGGAGATCGCGGTAAACCAGCTCAACATCAGCGAAATCAGCAACACAGTGAATAACGTGCCACAATATTCACCGGTGGAATCTTCCGACAAACCAATCGGAGCAAACGCGGTGACCGCAATGACCGTCGCGCCTAGCAGTGGCCATTTAGTTTGCGTGACAATGTCAGTCGCAGCTTGCAATCGCGTTCGCCCTTTCTGCGTGCCAATCAAAATCCCTTCGACTACCACAATCGCGTTGTCCACCAACATCCCGAGAGCGATAACCAACGCCCCCAACGAAATGCGTTGCAAGTCGATTTTGAAATACTGCATGAAGATGAACGTGCCCAGCACTGTCAGCAGCAAGATCAACCCAATCAAGAGGCCAGAACGCAGCCCCATGAAAAACAGCAAGACGATAATCACGATGGCGACCGCTTGGCCTAAGCTGACCACAAAGCCGCTCACGGATTTATCCACTTCTTTCGGTTGGCTGTAGATTTCTGAAATGTCGATGCCCACAGGTTGTTGATATTTCAACTCAGCCAAGCGGCGGTCAAACCGCTCGCCCACTTCAACCACGTTGACTCCTTGAGCAAACGACACCCCGACGTTGAGTGCCAGTTTGCCATTGAAGTTGACAATGTTGCTCGGCACTTCCACGTAGCCACGCTTCACTTCCGCCACGTCGCGTAAATAAATCAGCCCCGTTGAGCCGCCTTCGTTGAGGATCAAGTCACCGAGTTTATCTACGTCGTCAAATTCCCCGGTCGGGTGAATGCGAATGTACTCGCTGCCAATGCGAATGGCCCCGGCATCCGACACCACGTTCTGTGTCGACAGCAAATTAAAGACAGTTTGGGGCGAAATCCCGAGCGCACTGATGCGTTTCATGGAGATTTCGATGAACACCTGCTGTTGCTGCTGACCGGACACCGAAACTTTGCTCACCCCGTCAATCAGCTCCAATTCGCGTCGCAGGTAATCGACGTAGTCCAGCAGCTCCTTGTAACTGTAACCATCACCGGTCACCGCCAACAAAATACCGTACACATCGCCAAAATCATCAATGACTTGCGGCGAATTAACCCCTGGCGGAAACGTTCCATTGAGGTCATTGACCTTGCGGCGCAGCTCATCCCAGATCTGGGGTAAATCGTCTGGGCCATATTTGTTTTTCATGCTCACCGTAATTTGCGACAGCCCGCGACTGGAGATCGAATTCACCTCATCCACATAGGTCAGTTGCTGAATCGCTTTTTCTAGCGGATAAGTGACCTCTTCTTCAACCTGCTGTGGCGTCGCCCCCGGATACGATGTCACCACCATCGCATCTTTGATGGTGAATGCCGGGTCTTCGAGTCTGCCAAGATTGAAAAATGCAGCCGTGCCGCCAATCAGAAAAATCAGCGACACCATCCAACTGATCACTCGGTTGCGAATGAAGTAAGCAGCCACCCCTTGAATCTCGTCATCGGTCTGCGGCTGATTGTTTTGCTCACTCATGGGCCATCTCCTTCACCACACTCACTGTCATGCCGTCACGTAATCGGGAAAGCCCCGCCACCACTACCGAATCCTCGGCCGTAATCCCTTCAACAATCTGCACCCGTGTTTTCGAGGCGTTACCCAAGCGTACTAAATGCTTCGATACACTGTTGTCGGCATTCAGCACCCAGACAAATTTTTGCGTGCGATCGAGCGCATCCCCATCTCCATTAAAAATGGCTTCCACCGGCACCACCGCAGTGCTGGTTGGGTTCAAATGCTCCACGCCCTGTTTGGCGGTCACTTCCACTGCCATGCCATCGAGAATCAACTCTTTCTCCGGCATCGGTAGCGTGAGTGTCACGGTAAACGTCCCCGTGGCCGGATCAGGCTCGGTGGTGAATTCTTTGACCCGCGCGTCATACTCGTTACCGCTTGGGACTCTGACCAGCGCCTGCACTTTGGAGAGTTCCTGTGTGGTAGGTTGCGTGGCATGGAAGCGATCCGGCAATTGAATCAGTACTTCGATGTCGTCGAGGCTGTGAATATTGACCACGCGCTGGCCCACTTGCAAATTTTCGAATTGGTCAACATTCACCCGTGAGATGATCCCATCGACAGGCGCTTTGAGTTGGGTAAACGACAACCGCAACTTCGCCAGATCCAGCTCCGCCATGGCAATTTGACGTTGCGCAGCAATTTCATCGAACTGCGATTTCGCCAATAAGCCTTTTTCCACCAAAGGGCTGGAACGGCGATACTGGCTATCGATCACCGAATAGCGTGCTTGCGCGTTATCCACATCGAGTCGGTAATCGGTCGGATCCAGCTCGGCAATCACGTCGCCCGCATTGACTCGGTCACCCTCTTTCACATTGATTTTGCGAACTTCGCCATTGACCCGAAAACTCAGGTGCGAACGCTCGGCAGCATTGGCGACCGCAGGGAAATAAAGACTGTCTTTGCTACTGTTACCTAAATTGGCCACTTTGACTTTTGGCGTCATATCACGCGGCGTTGAGTCGGGATGACCACAACCGGCGAGCACCACCAGCGAGGTCAATAGATAGGTTTGCCACTGCATCATGTTATAGCCCCCGTTCCTTCACCCATTCGCGGACTTTGATGCCCGCTTCAATGCTGCTGACACCCGAAATCACGATTTGGTCGCCATCGTTCAACCCGTTCAGAACCTGACGTTGCTCATTCAGTTCGACGGGCACTTGGCTGACCACGCCATCACTGTCGACGCGCCAAACAAATTGTTGGCCGTCTTGCTCAAACAGCGCCGTCACGGGTACGGTGGATGCACTGCCTTTGGCGACCGATGCTTTGACGCTGCCCGCCATGCCGGGCAAAATGCCCACATCGGTCGGTCGTTCCATGACCATGGTGACTTTATAAGAGCCGGTTTGTGGATCCGCTTCGGTATCGATTTCCTGAAACTGGAGCGGAAAAGTCATGTCAGGAAATGAATCGAAGACCATGCTGGCTTGCACGTCGCTGCCATCGCCGCTGGCAAAGCGATTAAGCAGACGATCCGGCAGTAAGAAAATCACTTTGAGAATTTGGTTGGTCTGAATATTCATGACCCCTTGCTTGGCGGCGACGTATTCAAAGTTTTCAGCAGGAATGATTGAAATGGTGCCGTCATACGGCGCGAGCAGTTGGGTGTAACTGAGATTGGCTTTTGCCTGTTCCCACGTTGCTCTGGCTGAATTGTGATTGGCTTGCGCCTGATCGAAATCTTGTTCGGAAACCACTTTATCCTGACGCAGTTTTTGATAACGCTTGTACTGCACATCCGCCAAAACGAAATTCGCTTTGGCCTGTTTCTCCAACAAGGCGTATTCGTCAGGATTCACGGTCGCCAGAACATCACCTTTTTTCACCGCCTGTCCTGCATTCACATCGATCGACTGCAACTGACCGGGCACACGAAACGCCAACACGGCGCGATCACCCGCTTCACTGGTCGCGGGAAATTGACGGGTAAATTCATTATTGCCCACCGAGACGGTGGTTAACTTGGCGGGACGAGATTCCGGTTCTGGAACTGGCGGAAGTTCTCTGCTGCATCCGTGGAGGAACGCAGAAGAAACCATTAGGAAAGTTATCGTTTTACGCATATTCATCACCCATGATGATTGATAGATCAAACATAGGTGAATCAGCGAGTTATCGCTACGTCAAACACACAGAAAATTCAGGGAAATGAGAGCGGCATCCAATACCGCTCAGATGGAGCCGATGACTTATAGTTTGCTGAACTCACGGTTCACTTTAAACGCTTCCGATGTCACATACGCTTCCATATGACGCACGCGGTTTTCCACTTGGTTCAAGTCTTGTTCGAGCGTTTGCAGCAGCGCTTGTGCGGTTTGTCCTTGCTCCCAAGGTTTACTCTTTAACGTGTGCGATTGCTGACTGCGCAGCGAATCACGATATTGTTCAGGCTGTTTTTCCAGCATCAATGACAACGCCAGATACGCAATGATCACCAGCGCGAAACCGCCCAGCAACGCAACTGTAATCACCAAAATTCGCACCAGCCACACTTCCAAACCGAAATAGTTGGCAATGCCCGCGCACACGCCCGTCAACTTGCCGTTAAACGGGTCGCGATACAGTTCACGACTACTCATAATGTCGCCTCCAGCTCGGTGCTTCCGCATCCAAAATGCGTTCGAGCGTGTCGATGCGCGCTTCCAGCCCTTTGGCTTTTTGCGACAGCGCTTGCAGCGCATCGAAATCATCCTGTGACAAGCCGTTTTCCATTTTACGTTTGTTGCGGTAATGCAGCAGCAGCCAAAGTGGCGCTACAAATATCAAAAAAACAACCAAAGGTCCTGCAATGAAAAATGAGGCCATAGCTCGCTCCTAAATTCGTGAACTGGTGTTGATTAGTCTTGTTTCATCTGTTCTTTGAGCTTTGCCAACTCGTGTTCAATTTCATCTTGTGCTTGCAGCTCAGCAAACTCTTGCTCAAGTGACTTGCCCTGGCCTGACTGCGCGTACAGATCGGCTTCGGCTTCCAGTTCATCCACCTTGCGAGAATACTGTTCAAACTTCGCCATCGCTTCGTCGGTACGATTGGTGTGCAAATGGCGCTGCACATCACGGCGATTGCTTGCGGCTTGGCTGCGAATCGCCAACGCTTGCTGCTTCGCGCGCGTTTCCGTGATCTTGCTTTCCAGTTTGGCAATTTCGCCCGTTAGCTTATCAATGGTTTCCTCAACCAATGTTTGCTCAGTATGCAAACCTTTGAGTACCTTTTGCAATTTTTGTTTCTCAATCAACGCCGCGCGCGCCAAGTCCTCGCGCTGTTTGTTGAGTGCCAACGTAGCTTTGGCTTGCCAATCTTCAATTTGCTGATCGATACTGTCGACTTTACGTGCCAACTCTTTCTTATCGGCAATCGCTTTAGCGGAGTTGGTGCGGACTTCCACCAGCGTGTCTTCCATCTCCTGAATGATGAGACGAATCATTTTTTCCGGATCTTCCGCTTTATCGAGTAGCGCGCTGATGTTGGAATTCACAATGTCGGCAAAACGAGAAAAAATACCCATGATAGTGCTCCTTAATCTTGTGGGGTCACGCCCAAGGCCTAACTCCGAGAAATCGTAATAAGTGGTCACGGCAGCTTTGCCGCCTCTTTTGCTAATCTTTCCCATCTATCTTCATAGCGTTTCCTATCTCCACTCCAATATCCATGCCAAGTTTTCAATCTTTATTTTTCAGTCACTTAAGTTGATTCATATCGGCTGCTCCACTATGCTGATAGAAATTTGGCTAACTATTGGTAAATTTCGCCAACCTGCTCAACCAACCTGACGAATCGATGCGAGGAATGAAGCATGCAGCATAACTTGATTGGTGAATCCCCTGCGTTTCTGGCTGTTTTGGATAAAGTGTCGCGCCTCGCGCCCATTGAGCGTCCGGTGCTGGTGATGGGTGAACGGGGCACCGGCAAAGAGTTGATTGCCCAACGGCTGCACTATTTATCCAAGCGCTGGGACCAACCGCTGGTGGCGCTGAACTGCTCAACACTGAGCGAAGGGTTGATTGATTCTGAACTTTTTGGTCACGAGTCTGGCGCATTTACTGGATCAAAAGGTCGCCATCAAGGGCGTTTTGAACGTGCTGAAGGCGGCACCCTGTTTCTTGATGAGCTGGCGACCGCGCCATTCGCCGTGCAGGAAAAATTATTGCGGGTGATCGAATATGGCCAATACGAGCGCGTGGGCGGATCGCAGGTGCTAAGCGCCAACGTACGCTTGGTGTGTGCCACTAATGCCGATCTCCCCCAACTGGCGCAGCGCGGTGAGTTTCGTGCCGATTTGCTCGATCGCTTGGCGTTTGATGTCATTCATTTACCGCCGCTACGTGAACGCCGCGACGACATTGTGCTGCTGGCCGAGTACTTTGCCATTCGCATGTGCCGCGAATTGTCGCTGCCCATGTTTGTGGGATTCACCGACCACGCGGTTCAATCCCTACTCGACTACCCTTGGCCGGGGAATGTGCGTGAGCTGAAAAATGTCATTGAACGTGCGGTGTACCAACATGGCGCAAGCGACGATCCCATTGAACAGCTGGTGTTTGACCCTTTTGGTCGCCCCACACTTTCCGAATCAACAATGCACCCTCAAACCCAAGATGCTCTTGATTCGAGCGCCGAGCCCAACGTAACTCGTTCGGCACAATTCACTTTACCGATGGACTACAAACAGTGGCAGGAAGATCAAGATAAGGCGCTGTTGAATCATGCGCTTAAATGCGCCAAGTTTAATCAAAGGCAAGCCGCACAGCTGCTGGGATTGAGCTATCATCAATTTCGAGGCATGGTCAGAAAATATGACTTGCTGAGCGATCTGTCGGAGTAAGCGCAGCTTCCTTGGCGATTTAGCTAGACAGATCAACCTTTTCACTTGGTTTCAAACGTCAAAGAATGGTAAATTAGCGGGATTTTGAGGCACAAATGCGCTGAATTTTGCCTCGTTTCTCACACTCATTTTCAATATGAAAACTTTATTACGACTCACGCTGGGATTATGCGGCCTCAGCCTGCTTGCAGGTTGTGGAGAGAAAATCGACCATAGCAAAATTCGCCAGAGCGGATTCGTCTACTGCGGTCAGGGAAGCCCGAGTACATTCAACCCGCAACTCGTTGATAGCGGTATCACTTCTGAAGCACTTAGCCCACAGATTTACGACACGCTGCTTAAACTCGACCCTGAAACCCATTTGCCGATCGCCAACCTGGCCACCGAATGGACCGTCAACAGTAGCGGCACCGAATACGTTTTCAAACTGCGTCCGGGTGTTCAGTTCCAAACCACGCAATGGTTTACCCCAACACGAACGCTGAATGCCGAAGATGTGGTGTTTAGCTTTCGCCGCATCATTGATACCACCAATCCTTATCATTACGTCGGCCACGGCACCTACCCTTGGTTTGTGGGCATCGATTTCTCTAATCTGTTGATTGATGTAATTGCACTAGACGATCACACCGTAAAATTTACGCTCAGTCGCGCCGACAACAGTTTCTTATCCAATATTTCCACCACGCATGCCGTCATCCTATCTGCTGAATACGCACAGCAACTCGCCCTGCGTGATGAAAAATCGTTGATCGATAGTCACCCGGTTGGTACTGGCCCGTTTTATTTGGATGAATATCAGATTCACGATTTAGTGCGCCTGCGTCGCCATAACGGATACTGGAATGGCCCGGCCAAAATGGAACAGGTGGTGTTTGATATTTCTCAACGCGGCACCGGTACCTTGGCCAAATTGCTACGCAATGAGTGTGACGTGTTGAGTTCACCAATTTCGAGCCAAATTCCAATCATCGAAAAGCAATCCAACATCGTGTTGAATTCAAAACCGGCCATGAACGTGGCCTTTATTGCGGTCAACACCTCTCATCCGGCCTTGAACGACGTGCGTGTGCGCAAAGCGCTGAACTTTGCGATCAACCGCCAAAACATCCTTGATTCGGTGTACTACGGAACGGGCAGCATGGCGTACAACATTCTTCCTCCGACGTCGTGGGCCTATCAAAAAGACAACGTGCAAGTCCGTTACGATCGCAATTACGCCATTGCGCTGCTGCGTGATGCCGGGGTTGAGTCTGGGCTAGAACTGACCATGTCGGTGCCGCTGGAGCCGCGCGCCTACAATCCAAGCCCACGCAAAACCGCCGAACTGATTCAATCCAACTTGGCCGATATTGGTGTGACGCTGCATTTAATCCCGGAAGATCGTCTCGACCGTACTGAGCTCTCTGAGCGTTCGTATGTCGATCTGTTCCTGACGGGCTGGACTGGCGTCACGGGCGACCCTGACAACTTCCTGCGCCCCTTGCTGTCGTGTGATGCCAATCGCGCCGGGCTGAACGTGGCCATGTGGTGCAACAGCGACTTTGACTTCTTACTCGATTTAGCGCTGGAAGTGGAACGACCGCGCTATCGCCTCAACCTCTACAAACAGGCGCAAAATATTCTGAATCAGGAGTTTCCTGTGATTCCTTTGGCTCACGGTATGCAGTTTAAAGCGTACAACAAAACGCTCACGGGCTTTCGTCTCAGCCCTTTCAACGTCGAACCATTCAATCATGTTGAGAGGGTTACGGAATAATGTTCAACTACACAGTCCGCCGCTTTAACCTCTTTGTCATTACCTTGCTGATCCTGACGCTGGTTGGCTACAGCTTGCTGCGGCTTGATCCCCAATCGCCGTGGGCCATTGCCGATTTTTGGTCGGGTTGGTCAGAGTACATCTCTGAATTGCTGCAACTGAACTTTGGCGTCAACAAAAGTGGCGTGCCGATTATAGAAGAACTGGCATTGGTGTTTCCCGCCACATTGGAACTCTGTTTAATCGCCTTCATTCTGTCGCTGTTGGTGGGGATTCCTATCGGCACGATTGCTGGCATGAAGCAAGGGAAATGGCTCGACACCCTCATCTCGTTCACATCGATGTCTGGGTATTCTGCGCCGCTGTTTTGGGTCGCCCTGATGCTCATCATGGTGTTCTCGCTGCAATATGAAATGCTGCCGGTTGCAGGGCGTTATGACCTGCTTTACCAAGTCGAACACGTGACGGGCTTTGCGGTAATCGATGCGTTTTTGGCCAAAGGTGCCTATCGCAACTACGCGCTGCAAAGCGTAATTGAGCATATGATTCTGCCATGTTTGGTGCTGGCACTGGCCCCGACGACACAGGTCATTCGACTGATGCGCTCGTCCGTTGCCGACATCATGAGCCAAAACTACATTCGCGCAGCGCGGATCAAAGGTTTGTCTTACTACCAAATCGTGATTCAGCATGTGCTGCGCAACGCGATTCCCCCCATCATTCCAAAATTCGGCGTTCAGCTATCGAGCATGCTCACGCTGGCGATCATCACCGAGTCGATTTTTAACTGGCCGGGCATCGGCCGCTGGTTGTTGGATGCCTTGTCAAACCGCGATTATGTTTCGATTCAAGCTGGCGTGATTGCCGTCGGCGCTTTGGTGCTGACCGCAAATATTCTCTCAGATCTGATTGGCGCGATGATCAACCCGCTGGTAAGGAAGGAATGGTATGCTAACAAATAGCGTGTATCAGGAAGAGCATATCCCGACTCAGTTCGAGCGCTTCTGGCGCAGCTATAAAGCGAACAATTTGGCGATGTTTGGCCTGTGGTGCTTGGTGTTGATTGTCATCGTCACCCTGACGTCGTACTGGATTACGCCGCACGATCCACACATGCAATCGGGCGAGTTACTGATCCCGCCCTCATGGGATCCTGCCGGCACCGTTGAATACTTCCTCGGCACCGATGATTTAGGCCGCGATATTTTGTCGCGCTTGATTGATGGCTCGCGTCTCACCTTTGGTGCGGCGGTCATCATTACCCTCATCGCCACCGTGATTGGCTGTGGCATCGGCATTTTGGCAGGCATGACGCGCGGTTTGCTGTCGAGCACATTGAACCACCTGCTGGATACCGTGATGTCGATTCCGTCGCTGCTGCTGGCGATCATCTTCGTCGCTTTCCTTGGCTTTGGTGAATTCAATATTCTGCTCGCCATTTGCTTGGCCTTGATCCCGCGATTCATCCGTTCGCTCTACATTGCCGTACATAATGAAGTAGAGAAAGATTACGTGATGGCCGCACGCCTCGATGGTGCCAATGATTCGTATCTGTTGTGGCACTCCATTTTGCCCAACGTGCTGCCCGTGATTGCCGCAGACATCACCATGGCGTTGTCGATTGCGATTTTAGACATCACGGCGCTGGGCTTTTTGGGTTTGGGCGCGCAAGCCCCAAGCACCGAATGGGGCGCGATTCTGGGCGATTCCGTCGAGCTGATTTATCTGGCCCCTTGGACGGTCACACTGCCGGGGATTGCGATTATGTACACCGTGGTCATGATTAACTTGGTGGGCGAAGGCGTCCGTCAAGCACTGAATGCAGGAGTCGAATGATGCCGTTACTTGATATTCGTCACCTCACGATTGAGATAGATACACCGCAAGGTCTTGTGAAAGCGGTTGACCGCATGAGCATGACCATGAACGAAGGGGAAATCCGTGGCTTGGTGGGTGAATCCGGCTCGGGTAAAAGTTTGGTGGCCAAAGCCATCGTTGGCGTGGGCAAAGAGAACTGGCGCATCACTGCCGACCGCATGCGCCTTGGCAATATTGATTTGCTGCAACTCACGCCTCGGGAACGCCGCCGCGTGATTGCGCGCGACATTGCCATGATTTTCCAAGAACCATCCACCTGTCTTGACCCGTCAGAAGAGGTGGGCAAACAGCTCATCGAGTCGATTCCATCTCGTACCTTTGAAGGCCGTTGGTGGGAGCGATTTACTTGGCGTAAACGTCAAGCCATCGCCCTGCTGCATAAAGTCGGCATTAAAGATCACCGCCGTGTGATGGGCAGTTATCCGTACGAACTGACGGATGGTGAGTGTCAAAAAATCATGATTGCGATGGCCATTGCGGCCAAGCCAAAACTCTTGATTGCCGATGAACCAACCAACGACCTTGATCCCATCACGCAGTCGCAGATTTTACGTTTGCTGAGCCGCATGAATCAGGTCAACAATACCTCGATTCTGCTGATCGGGCACGACTTGACCACCATCACGCAGTGGGCGAACCGCATCACCGTGATGTATTGCGGTCAATCGGTGGAATCAGCCGACACGCAAAAGATCATGGCCGAACCCAAACACCCGTATACGGTTGCACTGCTACGCGCCATGCCTGACTTCAGCGACTGGATTCCCCACAAAGAGAAATTGCAATCGCTGCCCGGCTCCATTCCCCCGCTGCAACACTTACCCATTGGTTGCCGTTTGGGCCCACGTTGCCCGTACGCACAGCGTCAATGTGTTGAAGTGCCGCACACGCGCTGGGTGAAAAACCACAAGTTTGCTTGCCACTTTCCGTTGAACATGGAGCCGTAACATGAGTGATTCACTGTTAGAAGTCAGTAATTTATCCAAAGACTTCGTTACCCGCTCCGGCATCTTCCGCAAGAGAGTGCATCACGCCGTCAAACCGGTGAGCTTCACGTTGGATGCGGGGCAAACCATCGGCTTTATCGGCCAGAACGGTTCCGGGAAATCGACACTGGCGCGCATGTTGGCTGGCGTGGTGGAACCGTCCAGCGGCGAAATCCGCGTGAACGGCGAGCTGTTAGAGCACGAAGATTACTCAACGCGCTGTAAATTGATTCGCATGATTTTCCAAGATCCCAACACCTCGCTGAATCCGCGCATTCAGATCGGTCGAATTCTGGAAGGTCCGTTGAAGCGAAACACCAACATGACACCCGAAGCGCGCATGAAGCGAGTCAAAGATACGCTGCTACGTGTCGGCTTGCTGCCGGAGCATGCGTATTTCTACCCACAAATGCTGGCAACTGGCCAAAAGCAGCGTGTCTGCTTGGCGCGCGCACTGATCCTGCAACCGTCCATCATCGTCGCGGATGAAGCGCTCAATGGTTTGGACATGGCGATGCGCTCGCAAATCATCAACCTGTTTCTAGAACTGCAAGAAGAGATGGGCGTGTCGTTTATCTATGTGTCGCAACACATTGGGGTCATCAAACACATTACCGACAAAGTGATGGTGATGCATGAAGGCGAAGTGGTGGAATTTGGTGACACGCTTGAAGTCCTTTCCGAGCCGCAGCACCCCATCACACAACGGATGGTGGAAAGCCACTTCAACAAGGCGCCGTGCTTTAAGTAATGCGTATTTGGCCGGTTGTGACTGCCCTGCTCTTTTCGCCGCTGGCCTGGAGTGCCAATACGTGGGAAGACCCAGCATTCATTGAACAGGCGTTTGTTCAGGTCGCGCTGCGCAACGAATACGCTGCGGGCGCTAAACCGCTGGTGAAATGGCATCAACCCATCAAAGTCTGGTTCGAACACGAAGTGGCCGATCGCGATCTGCATGAAGCGTTGGCCCTAGCGCAGCTCAAACATTTGGCTTGGGTGACGGGTCATTCCATCACCCAAGTCGCCCATCGTCGGGACGCCAATCTGATTTGGGTCTTCACTCAGCAATCCCATTGGAAAAATGATGTGCAGCGTGAAATGGGCGCTGCTGCGGCCAAGCACATCTATGGCGCCGTGTGCTTAGGGAATTATCGGACGCGCAACGACACACATGAGATTGTTTCGGCGGCGGTGGTGATTCCCGCCGATCAAGCGCGTAGCCACGGTAAATTGCTGGCGTGCGTGGTGGAAGAAGTCACTCAAGTGATGGGGCTGCCGAACGATTCAGAGCAAGCTTACCCCTCGATTTTTAACGATAAAACTCCGGACTCTCTGCTGTCGCCACTCGACGTGATTCTACTCAAACTGTTGTATGAACCGGCACTCAAACCCGGCATGAGCGAGCAGCAAGTTCGCCCGATTCTTCGAACACTGATTCAACGCTATAAAAAAGACGGCGTGCTTGCGCAGGCCGTCCAGATATCACATTCGTCAGATTTGTATGACTGGCTGCCGTAATTAACGGCGAGCGTTTTGCTTGTTCAGTTCAAAATCAAACTCATCAGGGAACAGCACCACGCCTTCTTCATTGTCGTTTGGAAACACCACCACCGACAGATCGTCTTGCTCCAGACCACTGGTCCAGCGGCTGCGCCATTTGTTGAGTGAAATCGCTTCCGCTTCACACTCCGCCCAGTCACCGGTTGCCCACGCTTCGGCAAACTCACGGTTTGGCCATACGGGGACGCAGTCATCATCTTCGGTGTTAAGCATCACACAACCGTGTTCATCTTTCAGAATCCACACCTGTTGATTGGCAACGATTTCTTTGATGCAGTACGTAAAGCGCTGCTCTTGGTCGTACTGATTAATGGTCGCGATTTGTTCCGCGCTCAATGCATTGGCCATGTTGGTCTCCAAATAAAAACGCTCACAGCAACAGGCTGCGAGCGTTCAAACCGTCAATTTACGTGGGCATGATACCCGAATTGAACAATTAAGCCAGTTCGCCCTGTAGCCAAGGCCAACCTTGTTTCTTACGGCTGAGGGTGTTTTCCATCATCAGCACACCATCGACACAGTGTTTTTCCAGTTTTTCAGCCCACTCGCCTTTAAACAATAGACGAGTTTGCGCCGTGGTGATGTCGGTCAGCATCAACGCCGCGAGCGCCAGTTGGTCAGCGTCGCAACGACGTTGCAGATCTGCGTCCAGCGCATCAATCATGTCGCTAACTTGATCCAGTGTTGCCAATTCAACTTGACCCACAACCAGCTCACGGCCGTTAAACGGATAAGCTTTCAGGTCTTTCTCGACCAGTTCAGCCGCACTCAAGCCTGCGATGTCAGTTTTTGCAATCAGCAGCGCGCGAATGAAACCATCCAGATCCGTCACACCCGCCAGCGGTGCCAACGCCGCCACGGCATCTTTATCTTTTTGGGTGCATGTTGGGGATGCAAAACCGACCGTGTCAGACAAAATCGCCGACATCATTAGGGTCGCCATTGGCTGGCTGATGGTGGCATTTTCCATCTTAAACAGGTTAAACAAAATGGTGCTGGTACAGCCAACAGGCCAGATCCACGCTTCCAATGGGTTCACCGTCATCACATCACCCAAACGGTGGTGATCGACAATGCCCAGAATTTCAGCGTCATTTAAGTCATCCGGTGCTTGCGCTAAATCGGTGTAATCCACCAACCACACTTGCTCACCCGCCACGCTGGTGCGCAGCTCTGGCTGTTCCACACCCGCCGCCGCTAGAATGTGTTGGGTTTCGCGGTTGATTTCACCTTGGCGAATCGCTTTTGCTTCCAAACCACGAGCTTTTAATAATTCAGCGGCAACCAACGCACTGCAAATACTGTCACTGTCCGGGTTTTTATGACCTACTACTAAAATCATTGTCTTTCCTATTCTTTTCCCGTTTTGAGGGCATCACTCACAAAGGCTGTCACTGTACGCAACTGAATGATTTGTGCATGGAGCTAAATCAAAAAAAGTCGATATTGGACGCAACTTACGCTATTGCGAATTAAACGCATTTGCATATAATGAGAATTATTCGCATTCTCGTGGTGGCCATTATGTTCTCAATCAAAATGCCTAACTTCTCCGCACTCTCCCAGCAGCTCATTCCGCTCCATTTGGGATACAAACGCTTGTTGCTGCCCGTTGCATTGATGATGCTGTTACTCAGCCACAACACGCGCGAACTCGCGGTGCAGACTTTATCTGATTCGTTCTGGGCCGTGTCCACTTATGTGGCCCTGACATTAGCCATTTATCACTATGTATCCCGTTGGGTGAATGGAACCAACCGCTTTGTGGTTGCCTTTCATCAATCACGTCAGGTGCAAGTGCTCATCGCTTCATTGCTCGGCGCTCTGCCCGGGTGTGGCGGCGCCATTGTCGTCACCACACAGTTTGTCAGCGGCAAAGTGGGCTTTGGGTCACTGGTCGCAGTGCTCACTGCCACCATGGGCGATGCGGCGTTTCTGCTGCTCGCCAGTCAGCCCTTAACCGGGCTGGGCGTTATCGGCGTCGGCATTGTGACCGGTTGCGTCACGGGGTTGGTTGTCAACGCGCTGCATCGGGATGATTTCATGCGACCCAAGCAAGAAAAGCTGCCGGAGTCGCTCTCGCATGCCCCCGAAACGCCGCTGGCGCAAACCGCGCTCAATCTGCAAGGCGCGTTCTGGAAATGGTTGCTTGTGCCCGCTTCTCTGGTCGCCTTTGCACAATCGTTCCAAATCGATATCAATGCGCAGCTGGGTTTTCCTGAGTTGACCATCGAATGGCTGGGCGCACTGCTGGCAGTGGTGAGTATGCTGCTGTGGGCGCTGACACGCGAACTCGACACCTACCAAGATGCCGTGAGTGAAGATTGCAAAACCCGCCAAGCGCATCCCCTACAAAAGGCCGCGCAAGACACCAACTTCGTCAGTGCTTGGGTCATTCTGGCATTTCTTGCGTTTGAATTGGCCCACCATTTCACCGGTTGGGAAGTGAGCCAAGAGTGGCAACATTGGGGTGTTTGGATGCCAGCAGTCGGCATTTTAGTGGGTATGTTGCCTGGCTGCGGCCCTCAAATTCTGATCACCAGTTTGTATCTGGCGGGCAGTGTGCCGCTGTCGACGCAGTTGTCGAATGCGATTTCCAACGACGGCGATGCACTCTTTCCCGCTATCGCACTCGCGCCCAAAGCTGCGCTTTTTGCCACGCTTTACACCGCCATTCCCGCCATTGTGGTCGGCTACGGCTATTACTGGTTATTTGAACTCTGAAACCGCCCCCAGCCAAGCTGGGGGATTTTCTCGCGCCTTAATTTTCTCTATACCTGATTTTCTCTAAACCTGATGTTCTCTAAACAAAGAAAAAGGGAGCCACGCTCCCTTTGCATTCAGCATGCGGTGACAATGGCTCGGCTGTGTAGTCCACTTGGCAGCGTCACCAGCAGGACTTGCGTCGCCTCATCACTCAGCGATTCGCCACTCCAAAAGTCATACCAATGCACAGGCTGACTGGCAATCAGCGTAAATTCATACGCATCCCCGCCAAAGTTAAACAAGCAATGCAGATCGTTCACTTCATTGAGTTTTAAGAACGTGCGATTGAGCGAGAGCGACGTCACTTTGGCCGTATCCTGCGTCTGCGTATGACGTGCAATCAGCTTTTGCAGGCTGGTTTTGGCAAATGCGGTGAGCTCTGGCAGTGGGTCACCGGACAACAGCAGACCGCCGGCGGAGAGTATGACGTTCCGATGAAACTCATAGGCATTCCGATCGGTCGCCTGATTAGGTAGAGACGTGAGCGTTAAGCAATCGGGATCAATTTGCCACAACTGGCGATGCTGCCAACTGCGGTAAAACGTTTCGCGGGCGATTTGATGGAACCGATGCGGATGACGCTCAACGTCATCCGAGACGCGCATCGCATCCACCAGCCCCAGCGACGGCCACATGGGGGCGTTACACCCCAAAATCCACGCCGTTTGTGCGCCGTCAATGATCGCCTGCATCCCCATACGATAGGCTTCTACGCCTGTGACGCCTGCCTGATACCGCTTACCTTTCAACGTTCCCCAGTAGTTGGCATCCAGCTTGAACAGCTCAATGCCCCACTCTTCTCGCATCGTGCGCACCACCTGCGTCAGGTGTTCTTGTACGTGCGGGTTGGAACCATCGAGAATATACCAAGGTGTGCAGCGCCAGCCGCCATAGGTCACGTCTTCAGCCTTCAACAGCGTGCCATCGGCATGACGCACAAACCATTCCGGATGATCGCGAAAAACCGTTGAATTCGGTTCAGCAATAAAAGGCGCCATCCAGATCGCGGGCTTTTTCCCGCGTTGGCGAATAGACGCTACCACTTGTTTCACACCGGCACTGAATTTAGTCGATGGCGTGAGCCAATCGCCCATAAACGCTTGATAGCCATCATCCAGCAGCACCCATTCCAATGCGTCCAACTCGCCTTGCATGGCGTCAACGTTGTCTCGAATGTGCTGCTCATTCACATCCGCATAATAGGCATACCACGAACACCATCCGACAGGCGCATCGGATTGACAATTCGGTCGCGGCGGATGATGCGCATGAATATCACGCACATAGTCACGGTAAAGCTGCGGCAGTGATTCGCCTTCCAACATGACGACCGATTCCAACCGATTCGATGCCCAGGATTGCGGTTCACTGCCTTCGCCATCAAGATACGCCGTCACGCCGTACTGTCCTTGGTGCGGTTCAATCTCAAAATACCCAGCAAAACGCTGACACGAGGTAAAGCCAAACAGCAGGTAGCCGTTGGCGTGTTCAATCACCAAATAGTTGTAAAAGCGTTTCGGCGCATCGGCGGCATAAATACGGTAGCTGAGGTTGTTGTCTGGGCAGCGGCCAACATCTTCGACTTGACTCACTGTGCCAGCCGTTTGCGCCAGCATTTGGAATCCGTCGCCTAAAATCTTGGCGTCCGATTCCACATCAAGCACCGTTTTGCACAGCGGGTAGCGAGCACTCAGCGGTGTGTTATGCAGGCCAATATACTCAAAGTGAAGCTCATTGCGATGCCGATGAACGCCCACATCCAGCGGCTGCAAAATCGCCACCTCACGTAAATTATCGAGTGTGAGTCGAGTCATATCATCCTCAAAATTCATGGTCTTTACCGATTGAGTATCGTGTGATTGGTCCACGCTATAAGTTATCAACGTCACGAAATACAAAAACGTTGGTTCGTTTGGCGAAAAAGCCAGCGGTGATTCTAGTCACAATCGACGATGCAAACTCGTCGAGGACTGAACAAATGAACTACACTCAGCGTCATATTCTCAGGCTAGGAATGTGTTTTGCGACCCCGATTTTGTTTTCTGCTCAGCGCGCTACTCTCATGTTCATCGTCTGCATGGTCAGCCCCCATCATTCATGCGGTGCAAGATGCGTGGCCACCGTATATCATTGATACATCTGATTATCCGGGCATTTCGGTTGAAATTGCTCAACAAGCTTATGCCAGCCAAGGTTATCAGTTAGAACTCGACATCAAGCCTTGGTCACGCGCATTAAAAGAGGTTCAACATGGTCGCGACCAGATTGTCATCGCGGCATGGTATTCAGCGCAACGCGAGCCTCAATTGCGCTTTTCCGATCCTTACCTCTACACAGAAATCCATTTGATCGCACGCAAAGACCAACAGGTCTATTTCGGCAACTTTGAAGATTTGAAAGACAAAACCGTCGGGATTGTCGAAAACTACGCGTATGACGATGATTTTATGGCCAGTCCATGGTTTAAGCGGGTGCCGTCGAGCGACCTTCTCTCCAGCATTCGCAAAGTTCACACCGGACGGGTCGATCTTTTTATTGAAGATGAACGTGTGGCGCGCTGGACCATGGCCGAAAATAATATTCCCCCCGAGGATTTCAACTATATTCAGCCACCAGTGTCTTTGAGCCCGTTGTACATCATGGTGGCCCGAGACAACCCCAACGCCCAAACGTATCTGGATGCGTTCAACCGCGGGCTGAAAACCATTCAAGCCAACGGTGCGTACTTAGCTATCTTGCATAAGTACGACACTGACGTGCCGAACAAGAAAAAGCCAGCTCACTGAGCTGGCTTTTATCATCAAGAATACGGCAACACTAGGCGACTTCGATCGGGCCACCGAAAGAGGTCACAGGCGGCACCTTACCAGTGAACTTCTCAAAGTCCACGATACAAGTATTGGCTGAGGTGGCCTGCGCCAACTCTGAGGTACCCAGATCAAGTGTCAACGTATTCGGGTCACCGTAAGTACAAATCGCGCCCTCTTTCTCAGACAGCGGACCGTACCACGCGCCCTCTTCAATGCGAATCACGCCACGTGGGTAGCTGTCTGACAATACCGCGCCCGCCAGTAGCTGACCGCGACCATTGAACACGCGCACCAAGTCACCGGCTTTGATGCCTTTGGCTTTGGCATCCATCGGGTTGATGTAAACCGGCTCACGACCTTGTACCGCATAAGTGGCACGGAACGCTTCGGATTCGCACATCTGTGAGTGCAGGCGTTTATCCGGGTGGCAAGATTGCAGCCAGAACGGATATTTGTCTGATCCCGGACCACCGTGTGAACGTTCAGTTTTCTCAAACCACATCGGGTGTTCCTGACAATGTTCGTAGCCGTAGCGACCAATCTTGCGAGAGGTGATTTCGATAAAACCAGACGGCGTACCCAAGGCGTTGATCTCTGGGTCTTTACGGAAATCGGCATGACGAACCCACGGTTTGCCTTCGCCAAATTCCAGCACGCTCTGTTCCCAGAACTCATCGAATTCGGGCATCTCAAACTTGCCTTCGTTGGCTTTTTTACAGTCATTGTAGAGCGAGCGTACCCACTGCATTTCGTCCATACCACGTGTAAATTCTTCATGGCGGCCGAAACGACGTGTCAGCTCCGTCATGATTTCAAAGTCGGTACGCGACTGGAACATCGGATCCACCAAACGGTGCATCGCAATCAAACCTTTGCCGGAATACGAACCATACGAGTCAATGTCGTTTCGCTCCCACTGCGTACAGGCTGGCAGTACGATGTCGGAGAAGCGACAAGTCGCCGTCCAGTTGAAATCAATCGTGACCACGGTTTCCAGCTTCTGGAACGCACGTTTCATCTTGTTGCGATCTTGGTGGTGATGCCACGGGTTGTTGCCCGAAATCACCATCATTTTGAAGCCAGGTAGCGTCACGGTGTTACCGTTGTGATTGATTTTCTTACCCGGTTCGAGAATCGCATCAATCCAGCGCGCGACCGGAATCGTGCGGCTGTAACCGTTGAAATTGGTGTTGTCCCATTTCGGTTTGGCGCCTTGATCCAAGTTGCGCGGGAAACCGCCCGGGCCTGCAAAACCGGTCGAAGGCACACCGATGCCCGAGTAATGGTGACCGTACGAAATGCCGCCGCCCGGCAGACCGATCTGACCGATCATTGCCGCCAAGACTGCACCCATCCAATACGGCTGTTCACCATGTTCCTGACGCTGAATACACCAGCCGAACAGCAACTGCGTGCGACCTTTCACTAACATACGAGCAAAATCGCGAATGGAATCTGGCGTCACGCCACAAATCTTCGCCGCCCATTCTGGCGTGCGTTCAATCTTATCTTTGGTGTTCCCCAACACGTATTGAATGAAGTCATCAAAACCCAGACAGTAAGTGTTGATGAACTTCTTGTCGTAGAGATCTTCGGTGTACAGCACATGCGCGACCGCCAACATAAACGCCACATCAGTCTGTGGGTTGATGTACAGGTGATCGTTTTGCAGGAAACGCTGCGTTTTATTCTTCACCGGATCGACAGAAACCACATTCACTTCGCCCTTGGCGATTTTCTCTTTCAGTTGATCGAGATAACCAAAGGATTGGTGCGTTTCGCAGTTCCAACCCACTTGCAGGTTTTTCACCGGGTCGTTCGCCCACAAAATGATGTTGTCGGAATGCTCAAGGATTTCCGTCCATGAGGTGCCTTGTGCGTACACTTCGGTCGAACCCAACACATACGGCATGATGGTTTGGCCGGCACCCGTCGAGTAGTCACCCACTTTGGTGATGTAGTTGCCGTGCATGCCTACCGCGCGCTGCATCATCGCCGTACAGTTGTGGAATGCGCCGGTTTGGTTCCAGCCGGTTTGACCTGCGTGCAGTGCCCAAGGGCCGTATTGCTTCTGTACACGTTCCAATTCGCGGTAGAACAGGTCAATCGCTTCATCCCACGTCACACGGATAAAACGGTTATTGCCGCGCGTTTCAGCGCTGTATTTATGCTTTTTCAGCCAATCAAGGCGCACCATGGGGTAACGCACGCGCGATGGGCTGTAGATAATACCTTTGATGCCGTTGAGCATCTCGGTCGGGTGTTTGTCGGTTTCCAGCGCTTGAATGGCCTGAACCTTGCCGCCGTAGATCTGGGCGCGAAACGCGCCCCAGTGTGAACCCGACACTTTCCAGGAACCGGTGGTTTCAGCGGCCTGAGCAGAAATCGGTGCCAGCAAGCTTGGGCCAATAATCGACGCCGCACTGGTGGTTGCCACACCTTTTAGAAAACTTCTTCGTGTAATCGCCATGGGTTGACTCCGTAAGACGCAGATTAATGGTGACCTTCAGCAAAATCTGAAGAGTGTTTTTGCAAGTACTTCAAAACCAGCGCTTCACTGTCGGTATCAAAGTTCACGAATGCCAGCATGCCGTCGAACATGCCCGGCCAAGTGTTGGCATCGAAGTGCGCTTCATCCGGTTGGGTGTGACATACCGAACAGTTGGTTTTGTATGCTTCACGCGCTTTTTCCCACACCGGTTGCACATCATTGAGCATCGCTTCTTTCTTCATCCACACTTTGGCGGTCACTTCTTCCCAAGGCAGTCCGGTCAGATCATCGACTTTCTTCTCGCCCACAGTCACAATCGCATCGGATTGCGCGGCGTCTTTCAGTAGTGAACCCACCGCGATATTCATACCGAAATCTTCCTGAATCACGCGGCCAAAGCCTTTCGCTTTACGCCAGCCCGAGATTTCGACTTGCATCATGTCGCCCTTCTCAGACAACACTTTGACTTGCGATGCTGGGTTGAGCAGCCCCGCTTCAACTTGGGCTTGCGCATCTTCATACAGTGGCAGATGACGCACGCTGACCAGCGTCTCGCCGCCAGCATAATCGGTGTTCGATGCCATGCCTTCCAGTTCACCAATCAGGCCACCAGAGCTGTCCATATTTTTCGGCAGGTTGTGCGCGATGCCTTTGTGACAATCGATACAGCTTTGATCTCGCTCGGCCGCTTGCTTCATCTGAATGCGCGCGGTTGGCGACATTTGTTCAAAGTCCATCGAGTCGTAGTTGTGACAGTTTTTACATTCGAGGGATTTGTTGGCGGAGAAGCGATCCCATTCATGCTTAGCTAGCTCAATGCGGCGCTCTTCGAATTTCTCAGGCGTACCCAGATCACCAAAGACTTGAGCAAACACCTCTTTCGAAGCCTGCATCTTGCGGGCGATTTTAGAGGTCCAGTCGTGCGGTACGTGACAATCCGGACAAGTGGCTCGCACGCCGGAATGGTTCTTCCAGTGCACGGTTTCTTGCAGCTCAACATACACGTTGTCGCGCATGGTATGGCAGCTAATGCAAAACTCTTCGGTGTTGGTGGCTTCCAGCGCGGTGTTGAACCCACCCCAGAAAATCACCCCAGCAATAAAACCACCCATGGTCAGTACACCCAAACTGATGTGTACTGCTGGTCGCGTCATGGTACGCCACATTTTTACGATTAAAGATTTCATGTTTCGTTCTCTTAAAATGTCGTTGAGCAGAGGGAAAAGTGAACGACCATTAGCCGTGCACGCCCGGAGGTCCGAAGACGAACATTTGAAGCATCCAAACGATGAATCCATATCCGCCGACAAACGCGACACTCAAAATCGGAAACAGAACGACAGTGATGAAGAGGAATGACTTCCACTCCAGAGAGCGTTTTTCACCGCCCTCAATTTTATTAACATCACGCATACAATTGCCCATTTAAATTGAAGGTATTTTGAACAACTGACAAATTGAGTCATCACCTGTTCGTTATTTATTGGGCAAAATGCTAAACCATAAAATTAGTAAGGTTCAATCGAATTACTGCGTTCAACCCTTGTTATTCAATAGTTTTTTGAGTTTGAACGGAGATGTGTTGAATTAAAAAATCGTGTTAAAGAATATGAACAGATATGAAAAAATAATATTGTTATTATCGCAGGGAAATACATCATGTTTTTTAACTTTCCGTATTCCAGAGCGACGTAAAATCATCAAAACCATTCTCTTTTCGACTTCAATTTTATTGAATTAGTTATTATTTTGTTTCAGTGATGTTTTAAAAACTTTCTGATAAACGTCCTCATTTCCTGCTAAATTAAGCAGAAAAACAGAGGAGAACAAAATGAACGGTGTGGTCGATATTTCGTGGTGGCAATTGGCGCTATTTAGCACCTTGCTCGCGATTCCGCTCGCGGTGAACGCCTACCACCAACTGGATATCGGCAAAGAGATGTTGTGGTCGATTGGACGCATGGCATTACAGCTACTTCTGGTGGGGATCTATCTGGAATACCTGTTCGAGCACAATAGCCTGTGGGTCAATTTGGCGTGGTTGATGGTCATGATTGGGGTGGGCGCCAGTTCAATTGTCTCCAAAGCCAAACTGCCCGTGACCATGCTCATCGGGCCGATTGTCATCGGGCTGGCAGTCGGGTTGTTTCCTCTGATTATTTTGCTGTGTGTGGCGGTGGTACAACCCACGCCTTGGTACAGCGCGCAATACATGATTCCGCTGGCAGGCATGCTGCTGGGCAACAGTCTCAGTGGCAACATCGTTGCGCTGCAAAATCTATTTACCGCATATCAAGAGCGGCGCGCGGAATACGAAGGCGCGTTATCATTAGGCGCATCTCCGATTTATGCATCACGCGGTTTTGTACGCAGCGCGCTGCGCAAAGCCAGTGCGCCGCTGCTGGCGTCGATGGCCGCAACCGGGTTGGTCACCCTCCCCGGCATGATGACTGGTCAAATTTTAGGCGGCACATCCCCCCTCATCGCGATCAAGTACCAATTACTGATCATGATCGCCATTTTCGTGATGCTGAATATTTCGCTCACTTTATCCGTGCATCTCACGCTACGCGTTGCATTGAGCAAAGAAGGACGAGTAAAAGTGCGCTTTACCGATGAAAACAGTGAATAAAATGCAAGGGGAACGGCTGCCACAACACGCGCCAACCCAGTGCAGATCACGCACAATCCTTGTGCAGCTTTTGCAACATAAATCATCCATTTAAGGTTACGCACCTGCTTTAAAACAAGTTATCCACAGAAAATGTGGATAACCGTAAAAAACAAAAAACGCCACAAAGTGGCGTTTTTCATTCATTTGATCATCAACTCGCGATTATCGCATCAGTCTTTCAAGTAGATCAGCCAGTACCACATACCGACAAACACCCCACCGCCGACGATGTTACCCAGCGTCACCGGAATCAGGTTGTTGACGAAGAACGTCATAAAGTTGAGGTCGGCATACTGTGCAATGTCAGCACCCGTCATTTGCCAGAACGCTTCCGGCGCAAAGTATTTAATGCCAATTGCCATAGGCACTTGGAACATGTTCGCAATACAGTGTTCAAAGCCGGACGACACAAACATCGCCACAGGCAGAATCATCACCATCACTTTGTCGGTCAGGGAACGCGCACTGAACGTCATCCAAACTGCCAGGCACACCAGAATGTTACACATCAGGCCCAAAGAAAACGCCTGAATAAAGGTGTGATGCAGTTTATGTTGGGAAATCGCCATCGCGTTCAGCCCCAGCAAACCGCCATCTTCCATGTATTGTTTGGTTGCCAGCATGATAATCACCAGCAGAATGGAGCCCGCCATGTTACCGAAGTAAACCACGATCCAGTTCTTAACCAACTGCATCCACGAGATTTTACCACTCGCTTTGGCCACCAGCGTTAACACGCTACTGGTAAACAGTTCACCACCGGTGATCACAACCAGAATCAGGCCTAAACTGAAAGCCAGTCCGCCCAGCAGCTTGGTCACGCCGTAAGGCATGTCCTGCGCGCCTGTGGTCACGACTGTATAGAAGACAAAAGCAATACCGATATGAATACCTGCGGAGATAGCGAGAAGGAACGATTTGTAGGCCGCTTTAGTCGCTTTGCCCACCCCCGTATCTGCAGCACGTTCAGCCATTTGCGGCGGCAATAAAGAGTCGAATTGGTTGAGGTTCATAGTTGTTACATTTTGATACATTCAGAAGAGTGGCGGATAATCGCCCGATTTCCTCTTTTATTCAAGGGCTATTTTGCATGTTTACTCAATTTGTTTTTATCGTGAGACCAATTAAATTTTTTCATAGCACCTCAGTTTCTTATTCATTCAAACTGACTTTGATAGAAATCAATTTATTACACTGATAAACAAGACAATTTAATTCACATTTTGCCAAACCCATTGCCACATATTTCGATATGACGATGATTCATATCATTGAGCAGACTGATTACAAAACTGACGAAATACCTGACGAAAAAAGCATCATAACAGTTCGATATAACACTTCTGTTTCGGAGTGATTGCGCGATCGAAATGACACGACTATGGTGAACCTAATTCAATCATTAAGAAGGGCTCACGATGAAATTTTCTCAACAGCATCTCGACGAACTGAACCTGTTACTTCAGTTTGATATCGGCAGTGCCGCGACAGGAATCAAAGTTCACACCGACGCCTCCGATGCGGCGCAAAGTGCCGCTCAGCGCTTGTTCGAGAAGCAGCTTTGTACTCAACCCGATGGTGGCTACCTCACCAACGAAGGAATTGCCATGGCCGAACAGGCCGATCGATTGTTGCGCGTGCTGAGCGCCTAACTATCTCATTACCTCACGAACGAACTGAAAGAGCGCCAATCGGCGCTCTTTTTGTGTCTACTGCATTTTGGTGGCAACCACCCAACGTTGATAAGGTTGAAGTTTGTCGTAACCCCAGTTGAACGCAATCGTATAGAAGAAGAAAAACGTCAGGAATCCGGCTTCCAGCAGCAGCGCGGTCGACCACGACACTTGCAAGAACCACGCAATCACAGGCACCGTGACAAACACCAAGCTACCTTCAAAGCCCACCGCATGCCACACTCGAATCTTTGCTTTGCGCTGCGTGCGATCAGCCCCAAACAGGCGGTCAAACCCCACGTTATAAAGGTAGTTCCAAACCACGGTAAAAAGACTCAACCCGATCCCAATCGCGGCCATGCTGCCGCCACTTTTCCCCGATAACAACGCGCCCAATGGCACGACAAATAGTAAAGCCATCAACTCAAAGCTGATGGCGTGAAATAAACGCTCTTGGTTAGACATGATTCGTCGCTCCGACTGTGGACACGACGTCATTTTCATCTAGTATTGCGATAGATATAAGTTAGATACCATCGGTAAAAGCGATATGTTTAGTATTGAGCAGCTTGAAGCGTTCATCGCCACCGCAGCGTGTGGCTCTTTTTCCAGCGCTGCACGTAAACTGGGCAAAGTGCAATCGGCCATCAGTCAACATGTGATGAATTTGGAGATCGATTGCAACAGCCAACTGTTTGAACGCCAAGGACGTTATCCGGTACTCACCCCTGCCGGGCATAAGCTACTGCCCTACGCCCAAGCGACGGTGCAGCAGCACAAGCGTCTGATCCAACAAGCCACGGGGCTGTCTTTGCAAGGCAGCCAGCAACTGACGTTGGCGCTCGATGAAGGCATTTTACTGTCGGGGCTCACCTCACTGCTGACTGCACTCGAAACCGAATTTCCCTTGATAGAGCTGGAATGCTTAAGTGCTTCGAGTAAAGACGTGATTGAAATGATTGAAAGTGGCCGTGCCACGTGCGGATTAATTTTCAGTGAGTTAGCGCTGCCTGAGACGATCGATTTTGAATCCATCGGTTCGATTAAGTTTGATGTCTACGTTTCGAGTCAACACGCCCTCGCCCAATCCGTCGCCCCGCACATCGACACACTGCGCCTGCACCGGCAATTGGCGGTTCGTTCGCGCAACTACACCGCCAGCAGTTTTCATCAGCCGCACAGTCCCGATGTGTGGTACGCTGACAACTACTATTTGTTGCTGGACTTAGCGATTCATGGTTTTGGTTGGTGCCTGCTTCCAACGCACCTTGCACAAGCGGAAATCGAGGTCGGTCGGCTGGTGCGTGTGCCGGTCGCTTTTGAGCAACTGGCTTGGTACACCAACGTCGATGTCATTCAACATCATCAATACGCTCAAGATTCCATTCATCAGCGCACTCGTGAACTGCTGCGCCAACTGTTTAAAGGACAATCACAATGACGCATATCGCCATCATCGGTGCTGGCTGGCTGGGTTTGCCACTGGCGAAACATCTTCAATCGCTTGGGTATCAGGTCAGTGCGAGCCGCACATCTCAACAAGGCGTTGACGAACTGACACAACACGGCATCCACGGGTTTATTTGCGATCTCAGTCAATCGGATCATTTAGCTGACATAATCGCGTCATTGGGTTGCGATACTGTGGTGGGTAGTTTCCCTCCGGGATTTCGACGCGGACAAGGGGCAGAATACGCCAAGCAGTGGCAAGACCTGGCCAATGCAGCCAAAGTCGCGCAGTGCAAAAAGTTGGTGATGGTCAGCTCAACCACCGTCTATCCAGACCGAGCAGAACCGATGAATGAAGCAAAAGCAACGCTTGCGCTGGCACTCTCTGAGCCAGATTTCTCAGCCAACGCAAAAGTGATGTTGCAAGCCGAGCAAAGCATCATAGACTCAGGGCTAGATTATGCGATTGTCCGCTGTAGCGGCCTGATTGGCCCAAGCCGTCACCCGGCTCGCTTTGCCGCCCGGTTAAAGCAAGTCAGTGCATTAGCACCAGCGAACATGTTGCATCTGACCGACGCTGTCGGCGCCGTGACCTTTGCCGTTGAACACCTGTCTCGGGAGGTGGTCAATGCCACGACGCCCAATACCGTGAGCAAAGCAGAATTTTATCAAGCCGCGTTGCAAGCCGCCGCTTCCAACGAGGCACTGCCGCCAGTGGTCCAGATTGCCGATAAACACATTGTCAGCGACAAATTGGTTCAGGCGGGATATCAGTTTCACTATTCACACACTCTGGAGGCCTTCAATGGCGATGAGTAAACATCTATATCAGCATCTCGAAACGCTTTGGCAATACATGCAAATGGGACATCAGCTGACCGCTGCCGATGTCATTTTCGTCCCGGGCAGCAACGATACCCGAGTCGCTGAAATCGCAGCCGCCGCCTATCACAAAGGCTTGGCGCCGCTGATTGTGTTCTCCGGCGGCCACGGTCGTTTTACCGATGGCATTTTTAAACACAGCGAAGCCGTCACCTTTGCCCAAGTGGCGAAAGATTGCGGCGTGCCTTCTGACGCTTTGTTACTCGAACCGCGTTCAACCAACAGCGGCGAGAACGTGCGCTTCACGCATGAACTGCTGCAGAAAAAAGGCATTCACCCTCGTAAAATCATTCTGGTGCAAAAACCGTACATGGAACGCCGCGCTTACGCGACCTTCATGAAGCAATGGCCTGACGCGATTGATTCGTTACAAGTCACTTCCATGGGCGGCACCTTCTTTGACTACCTGACTGAAGATTTGACGCTCGATTTCGTGCTCTACGCCATGATTGGCGATTTCGAACGCATTCAGCACTACCCCGAAAAAGGCTATCAAATTGAGCAGCCGATCCCGGAAGCGGTGATGCAAGCCTATCAGGCACTCAAACCGCTGGTTGCGTAAACCAAGTCACCCGCCATCGGTTCACTGGTTCAGAGATTCAGTGGTTCGGGGACCAAACGCAAAAAAGGATGGGTCACCCCATCCTTTTTATCGAGAAAGACAATGGCAGCTTAGCGCCCCAACGCTTCTTTATAATGCTGACGACACACCGACACGTATTTGTCGTTACCACCAATCGCCACTTGGTCACCTTCGGAAATCGCATTGCCATGCTCATCCGTGCGGATCACCATGTTGGCTTTGCGCCCACAATGACAAATGGTTTTCAGCTCAATCAGTTTATCTGCCCACGACAACAGGTATTTACTGCCTTCAAACAGCTCCCCCAAAAAGTCAGTGCGCAAACCGTAGCAGAGTACGGGAATATCGAGTTTATCCACCACTTCGGTCAGTTGATAAACTTGCTCTTTGGTCAGAAACTGACACTCATCCACCAACACACAATGACGTTTTTCGTTTTGATGCAGTTGCTTGATGGCATCAAACAGATTGGTGTCCGAGGTAAAGAGATGTGCATCCGCTTCTAAGCCGATTCGAGAACTCACTTTACCCACGCCAAAACGATCATCGATCGCCGCGGTGAAGATCACGGGCGTCATGCCGCGTTCTTGATAGTTAAACGATGATTGAAGCAGTGTGGTCGACTTACCCGCGTTCATTGCCGAGTAATAAAAATACATCTGAGCCAAAGTGCTGTTTCCTGTCTAAAACTAAAATTCGCGCAATGATAAGCAAACAGGCCGCATCACGGCCATCACTCGCTTCACATTTGCGCGATCATCAATAAAAAAGGGTGGCTAAGCCACCCTATCAAATGCTTATTCTGCTTTTTCTTTCGCCGCAGTCACGGCAATCGCCAGCTCATCCAGCGCAGCTGGGTTTGCAAGGCTCGGTGCATCAGTCAGGAGACACGCCGCTGCGGTTGTTTTAGGGAACGCGATCACATCACGGATGTTTTCGGTACCACACAGCAGCATCACCAAACGGTCCAAACCGAACGCCAGACCCGCATGTGGTGGCGTACCGAATTTCAGTGCATCCAACAGGAAGCCGAATTTCAGTTGTTGCTCTGCCGCATCAATGCCCAGCAGGTCGAATACCGCCGCTTGCATGGTTGCATCGTGAATACGTACCGAACCGCCGCCGACTTCGTAGCCGTTTAGAACCATGTCGTACGCGTTTGATAGCGCACCTTCTGGATTTGCTTTCAGCTCTTCCGGTGACATGTTCAGTGGTGACGTGAATGGGTGGTGCATTGCAGCCACATTGCCTTCGTCATCCGATTCAAACATTGGGAAATCAACCACCCACAGTGGTGCCCAAGTAGATTCGTTGGTGATGTTCAGCTCTTTACCCACTTTCAGACGCAGCGCGCCCAGTGCTTCAGAAACCACGTTGGCTTTGTCGGCACCGAACAGGATGATGTCGCCAGTTTGTGCGCCAGTGCGCTCAAGGATAGCCGACACGATCGTTTCGTTCAGGAATTTCGCTACTGGCGATTGAATACCTTCCATGCCTGCAGCTAGGTCGTTCACTTTCAACCATGCCAGACCTTTCGCGCCGTAAATCGCAACAAACGCCGTGTATTCATCAATTTGTTTACGAGACAGCGCCGCACCACCTGGTACGCGCAGTGCCGCAACACGGCCTTTTTCATCGTTCGCAGGGCCAGAGAAGACTTTGAAATCGACCTCTTTCAGCAGATCAGCCACATCCACCAGTTCCATCGGGTTACGAAGGTCTGGTTTGTCACTACCGAAACGACGCATCGCTTCGCTGTATGGCATAACAGGGAAATCGCCCAGATCCACGTTCAGCAGCTCAAGCCACATTTCGCGAATCATTTTTTCAGTCACAGCACGCACTTGATCCGCCGTCATGAATGACGTTTCGATATCGATCTGAGTGAATTCTGGTTGACGGTCAGCACGCAAATCTTCGTCGCGGAAACATTTAACGATTTGGTAGTAACGGTCAAAGCCTGACATCATCAGCAACTGTTTAAAGAGCTGAGGAGATTGTGGCAGCGCGTAGAATTTACCTTTGTGAACACGGCTTGGTACCAAGTAGTCACGTGCACCTTCTGGCGTTGCTTTAGTCAAAACTGGGGTTTCGATGTCGAGGAAACCGTTGGTATCTAGGAAACGGCGAACAAAGCTTGATGCTTTCGCGCGCAGTTTAATGCGATCGCTCATTTCAGGACGACGCAGGTCTAGGTAACGGTATTTCAGACGTTGCTCTTCCGAGTTCTTCTGGTTGAAGTCGAGTGGCAGAACGTCAGAACGGTTAATGATCTGTAGGCCTTTCGCCAAGACTTCGATTTCGCCTGTCGCCATGTCTTTGTTCACTTGGCTGTCAGGACGAGCGTGTACTTCGCCAGTCAGTTTGATACAGAATTCATTACGAAGCTGGTTTGCCACTTCAAAAACGTCTGCCATATCGGGATCAACAACCACCTGAACGACGCCTTCACGATCTCGCATATCAATGAAGATCAGTCCGCCTAAATCACGACGGCGGTTAACCCAACCGCAAAGCTCAACAGTTTGTCCTGCGAGGGACTTGTTCAGGTGACCACAATAATGGCTACGCATAATGAAATTCCCAATCTCTAATTAATCATCAAATTCTAAGCTGTGGATTCCTCGTTGAAGCCACAGCGCAAAGTTCCATTTATACGCTGAAAGGCGATCAAGATCGACCTTCCAGAATACAATTTGTTGTGTTTTATCAAGCGCCGCTGTTTTTTAGTACAATAATCCGCCAAATCAGCGATTAAAGCATCGACGCCCTGTAAAATTGGCGCTGATTATATACCCAAGTGTCGACGAAATGCGAGGTCACTTGGGTCAAGACGCAATCTGTCGTATCCTGCCCCATACCAGCCCAACCGCAACGGAATTTGAGCCATTACCATGAATGACCTTCCTCTTCGACTCGGACTGACGATGTGGTCGCACCCTGCTTGGCAGAGCGGCTTTTATGGCAGCGGCACGCAAGCGGCTGAACGTTTGGCGAAATACGCGCAGGTTTTTCATACCGTCGAAGGCAACACCACGTTTTATGCGTCCCCATCGCCGGCCACGGTACAGAACTGGAAAGCGGCCACCCACGATGCGTTCCGCTTTACCTTTAAACTGCCTAAAAGCATCACGCATCAGCACCTGCTGCTGGGGTGTCAGGATGAACTGAAAACCTTCATGACACTGATGGAACCGCTGCACGACCGGGTCGGAATGTGGACGATTCAATTGCCCGCAGCATTTGGCCCCGAGCACCTTGACCAGCTGAAAAAGTTTCGCCGTTATTTCCCGCGTGAATTTCCACTGGGCGTCGAAGTCCGTCATATGGCGTATTTTGCCAAAGGCGACGCTGAACGCGCGCTCAATCAATGGCTGATGGAAGAGCAAATTGACCGCATTATCATGGACAGTCGCCCCGTTTTTGCCGCCCCGCCATCTAACGAAGTCATCATCGATGCGCAAATGAAGAAGCCCAAAGTGCCCGTACATGCCATCGCGACCGCCAGCAAACCGATGATCCGATTCATCGGCCACCCGGAGCATGACGCAAACCTGCCCTTCTTTGCACCGTGGTTGCATAAGTTACCACAGTGGATCCGCGACGGAAAACAACCTTATGTGATGATTCACACGCCGGACAATCATTTTGCGCCAGAGCTTGCAGCGACACTTTATCATTCATTGCAGGCAGCCTTGACGCTGCCTGACTTGGCACCGTTTCCAGCGCAAGATGGCAACAACCAACTGGCGATGTTCTAACCCGTCACTTGCACTTGAATTCATGGCAGGACATTTGCTAATGAGAAACACCGCCCGCTTAATGACAGCAGGCAAAATTTTTCATAAAATACGCGCCTTTTCTTGAGCCTGAAGCGATCTTCAGGCTGACGCGAGCTGCCGTGAGGTTACCATGAGCAACAAAGACACTATCTTTTCAGCCCCTATCGATAAGATCGGAGACTTTACGTTCGATGAACGTGTGGTTGAAGTCTTTCCAGATATGATTCAGCGATCGGTCCCCGGCTACGCCAATATTATTTCGGCGATTGGCATGCTGGCCGAACGCTTTGCCAAGCCTCACAGCAACCTGTATGACTTGGGTTGTTCACTCGGTGCAGCCACGCTCTCCATGCGTCGCAACATCAAACAGGAAGGCTGCAAGATCATTGGCGTCGACAATTCGGCCGCCATGGTGGAACGCTGCAAACTGCACGTCAACGCGTACCGTTCTGACACCCCCGTCGAGGTGATTGAAGCGGATATTCGCAACATTGATATCACCAACGCATCAGTGGTGGTGCTCAACTTCACCTTGCAATTCTTGTCGCCAGAAGACCGCTACACGCTGCTAGAGAAAATCTACGCAGGCTTGCGCCCGGGCGGCATTTTGATCCTGTCGGAAAAATTCATCTTCGAAAATCAGGCGGCTCACGAACTGTTGATTGACCTACACCACGACTTCAAACGCGCAAACGGCTACAGCGAGCTGGAAATCAGCCAAAAACGCAGTGCGATTGAACACGTGATGCGTCCGGATTCTGTCGAAACGCATAAAGCACGCTTTGAACAGCTGGGCTTTTCGAGCTACGAAGTGTGGTTCCAATGCTTTAACTTCGGCTCCATGTTCGCTATTAAATAAATCAATTCGCAAGCGTTCCTCGCCCTGACGGAACTGGTTTGCTTTTTGTTGATCATGTCAGGGCATGATGTCGCTATTTAGGAACTCACCATGTTTGACTTTGGTAACGTTTATTCACTGCTGGCGCAAGACACGCGTCTGCAGCCTTGGCTCAAAGTATTGCCACAGCAATTGGCTGATTGGGAAGAAAAAGGCCACGGGGATATTGATCGCTGGTTGCGTGCTTTGAAGAAGATTCCCGACTTCACACCAGACACAATTGACCTGAAAGACTCGGTGAGTGTCTGCAATCAATCACCGTTGCCCATCGGTGAACAGAAGAAGCTAGAAAGCTTGCTGAAAATGTTCCACCCGTGGCGCAAAGGCCCATACCATCTGCATGGCATCCACATTGATACCGAATGGCGCTCAGATTGGAAATGGGATCGTCTGTTGCCGCACATTTCGCCTTTGAAAGGCCGCAGCGTATTGGATGTGGGTTGTGGTAATGGCTATCACATGTGGCGCATGCTGGGTGAAGGCGCGCATCAAGTGATTGGCATCGACCCTTCTGAGCTATTTTTGATCCAGTTCGAAGCGGTGCGCAAATTAATGGGCAACAATCAGCACATTCACTTGCTCCCACTGGGCATTGAACAGTTGCCTGAATTGGAAGCCTTTGACACTGTCTTCAGTATGGGCGTACTGTATCACCGTCGTTCCCCACTCGATCACCTGATCCAATTGAAAAACCAGCTGATTTCCGGCGGTGAACTGATTTTGGAAACCTTGGTCATTGAAGGGGACGAAAACGCTGTGTTGGTTCCGTTCGACCGCTACGCACAGATGCGCAACGTATACTTTTTCCCATCAGCACCGGCACTGAAAGTGTGGCTGGAAAAAGTCGGTTTTGAAGATGTGCGCATCGTGGACGAGAACGTCACGTCGCTGGGTGAACAGCGCACAACGGAATGGATGACACACAATTCGCTGCCGGATTACATCGATCCGAACGATCCAAGTAAAACGGTCGAAGGCTACCCAGCGCCACGTCGCGCGATTTTGGTGGCGAAGAAACCATAATTGACACAGTTTAACTCGTCAATTCATGGATAAGACTAACCTAGCACGGGATGCGCGATGCATCCTCTGCTATAAATACATCAACCGATAATCAAGAATAAGGTCGCAAATGTTTAAGCGAATAGCACCCGTCGTTGCACTTACCATGCTTTCTGGCTGCACATTATTAAAGGGCGACGAGTACCACCAAGCTACGCTGGACGCGATTCAACAGTCCGAATCCACGCTTTCCAACAAAATGACCAACCTCGAGCTGCACATCAGCAATCAAATGGACTACATCGATAGCCTCGAAAGTCAGGTCGTTTCCCTCAAGTCCGAAGTGAAAGAACTCAAATCGGTTGCCGAACAAACCCATCCGGTGATTGAGACCCCACCGGCCGAAGTTCAGGCCATGGCTGTGCAAACCAAACCGCGTCACGAAGTAGTGTTGGGTGAAATTGAAAAAGTCACCATTGATACGCTGAAGAAAAACTTCGACGCACGCATCGATACAGGCGCCGCCACGTCGTCTCTGAATGCTGTGGATGTGGAAGAGTTTGAGCGAAATGGCAAAAATTGGGTTCGTTTCCATCTTTCTGATGAAACCGGTGCCAAAGATGACAGTGGTTGGATTGAAGCGCCTATCTTACGTTATGTCCGTATTCGCCAATCCACCAGCGACCAAAGTGAACGCCGTGCAGTGGTTGAACTGTGGGTCAAACTGGGTGATATCCACGAAAAAACACAGTTCACACTGGCCGACCGTTCTCAGATGAGCCATCCTATCCTTCTTGGTCGCGAGTTCATTCGCGATATCGCAGTAGTGGATGTAAGTCGTAAATATATTCAGACAGAAACCAAAATAAAATAAATAAGGTCACTCACTTATGACGTCACGAGTTCCGTTTTATCTCTCCATACTTTTGTTGGTTGCGGTCGGCATTACGTTAAGTGTCATTCGTCATCAGAGCTACGGTGTGCCGTGGACCCCAGGCGAAACCCGTCAAGTATGGGATATTGAAGCCCGCGTTGAGTTTGTAGCTCAGGGCAAAGAAGCCAAAGTGTCACTTGCCGCACCGCACACGCAAGACGGCTACACACTGGTTGGCGAGAACGCATCTTCACCCGGTTACGGCATTTCATATGTCAGCACCGATTCCGGCCGCCGCGCTGAGTGGTCGATTCGCCAAGCAACCGGCCCTCAAACCATCTATTACAAGACGCAATTTCTGGTCGACCCACAAGCGAAAACGATTCCGGTGCCCCCTACAGGCGAAATCGTGAAGCCAACGTTTGATGGCCCAGAAGAAGCAGCGGCAATTGCCGTGATTGACCAAGCCACGCGCCTGTCTGCCGATCATGTCACCTTCACTCGCGAACTCATCAAAACGCTAAACGACAGCGAAAGCCAAAACGCAGCCCTACTGCTGAACAAAATGAGCAAGGTGGATACCGCGCAGAAACTGTTGTCGTACGCGCAAGTGCCGAACAAAGTGGTTGGCGTTATTCAGTTGGAAGATGGTCGCCGTCGCCAAGCGATTCAACACATGAACGAAGTGTGGAATGGCAAAAAATGGGTGCTGTTTAACCCAGAAACCGGCACGCAACCGACTCACCCGAATCTCTTGGTGTGGGACGAATCGAACATCTCATTGCTGGATGTGATGGGCGGTCAAAACAGCCAAGTGCTGTTTAGCATGATTGCGCAAGACGTGTCTCCGCAACAGGCCACAGACAGCAAAGTGCAGTCTGACGGCTTGCTGAACCTGTCGATTCACAGCCTGCCGCTGGAAGAACAGGCGATGTTCAAAACCATCATGTTGATTCCAATCGGGGCGTTGATTGTGGTCTTCCTGCGCGTGATCATTGGATTGAAAACTTCCGGTACGTTCATGCCGGTTCTGATTGCCGTCGCTTTCGTACAAACGCAACTGACCACCGGTATCGTCGGCTTCCTGTTGATTGTCGGCACCGGCCTCATCATTCGAAGTTACCTCTCCAAATTGAACTTGCTGTTGGTCGCACGGATCTCCGCGGTCATCATTTCGGTCATCCTGATTATTTCCGTCTTTACCGTAGTCGCATTTAAAGTCGGTTTGACGGAAGGCCTGACCATTACGTTCTTCCCGATGATCATCTTGTCGTGGACCATCGAACGGATGTCGATTCTGTGGGAAGAAGAAGGCGCGAAAGAAGTCATCATGCAAGGTGGCGGTTCGCTGCTGACTGCTGTGCTGATTTATCTGGCGATGACCAACTCATATGTGCAGCACCTGACCTTTAACTTCATCGGACTTCAGTTGATTGTTCTAGCGGCTATTTTGCTGTTGGGAACGTACACTGGTTACCGAATTACTGAGCTGCGCCGCTTTAAACCCCTCGCAGACGGAGATTAATTATGTTTTTCTCTCTTTCTGAATACACCTCCCCTTTCAAGTTACGTCGGAAGGGGATCATGGGAATGAACAAGCGTAACCACAGCTACATTGGGCGCTACAATGATCGTTCCAAATACCCGTTGGTGGATGACAAGCTCAAAACCAAACTGATTGCGCAGCGTGCTGGTTGTACGGTGCCCAAACTGATTGGCGTGATCAGCAACCAAGGGGATGTGAAACGCATTCACGACATGGTCAAAGAGTGGCCTGGCTTTGTGATTAAGCCAGCTCGCGGCAGTGGCGGTAAAGGTATTTTGGTCATCGTGTCTCACAAAGATGGCGTGTACACCAAGCCGTCCGGTTCAACCATCAGTAAAGAGGACGTCGAGCGCCACATCAGTAATGCGCTGGCGGGTTTGTTCTCTCTTGGTGGGAAAAACGACGTGGCGGTGGTAGAAAACTTGATCAAGTTTGACGACTGCTTTGACGGCTTCAGTTACGAAGGTGTGCCTGATGTCCGGATCATCGTTTTTAAAGGCTACCCGGTCATGGCGATGATGCGTCTTTCCACGTCGGCTTCAGACGGTAAGGCCAACCTGCACCAAGGTGCGGTCGGTGTGGGCGTCGACATCGCCACCGGCAAAGCGGTCCGTGCCGTGCAGTTTAACCGCCCGGTCACCCATCATCCAGATACCGGCAAAGAGCTTCATACATTGCAAGTGCCACAATGGGAGCGCTTATTGACGCTCGCGGCCAGTGCGTGGGAAATGACCGGACTCGGCTACATCGGTACCGATATGGTGCTGGACAAAGAAGAAGGCCCGATGGTGCTGGAGCTGAATGCGCGCCCCGGCTTGGCAATTCAAATTGCCAACGGCGCCGGATTGTTGCCCCGTCTGCATCACATTGAGAGTTTAGGTTCACCATTGATTGCGCCAACGCCCGCTGAGCGCGTTGCCTACGCGGTCAAACAATTTGGTATCTGAAACTTCAACTTGGTCTCTGAGACTTCAACGGGGCGCGCAAGTGCCCCGTTTTTTTTACCTTGAATCACATGCCTGATGGCCGTGTCAGCGCACGAGCGCCTGTCCAGAACTGCCCTGCCATATCCAACTTCACCCACGCTGCATTCCACAACCGTAAATAAGCCACATTCAACAGCATCAGTCCGAACACAAAGCACCACCATTGCGAGCCCGTGCTCAGCGTGTGGCGCCCGATGTCATCGACCAACCAGTGACCAGCCAATGACCGGCATAAAAAAACGCCTTCACAAGGAAGGCGTTTGATCATGGGTTTAAATGACCTTATTCAAGGTCAAGCGCGTCGACGTTAGCTTAATTCTTCCGCCAGTAGCTGCTCATCGGTTTTGGGTTTCTCCGTCTGGCCAAAGCCACGCAGACCCACCACGTGCACGTGTTCGTGGTCTTTGAACACTTTACGCACCAGTTTATAAGTGGTGCCTTTTTCTGGGCTGATGTTCTCTGGTGCCGCGATCAAAAGCTGCATATCCAGACGTTCACACAGCTCAAACAGCGTGGCGATAGATTTCGCATCCAGACGCGCCGCTTCATCAAGGAACAGCAGACGACATGGCATGATGTCTTTACTGCGCAGACGACGAGACTCTTCTTCCCAGCTCTGCACCACCATCAGCAGAATTGACTGACCCGTACCAATCGCTTCACCCGTTGACAACGCGCCCGATTCCGCTTGCAACCAACCGTCTGAGCCACGGTTCACTTCCACGCTCAGTTCCAGGTAGTTACGGTAGTCCAGCAGCTCTTCACCAAGGACTTGCGGTGAACGCTGCCCCATATCGATATGCGGGTTCACGCGTTGGAACAGCTTCGCCATCGCTTCGGAGAAGGTGTAGCGCGCGCTTTCAAACAGATCTTTGTGCTGCGCTTGATGCTCCGACAGCCCTGCCAGCAAAATTTCGTGGCTTTCACGCACTTTCACGTTCAGACGCACGCCTTTCACCTGACCAAAGGCGATGTTCGACAAGCCTTGGTTCAACATGCGAATGCGGTTTTGCTCGCGCTGAATAGTTTTGCGAATGATGCTCGCCACTGAATCAGAACTGATTGCCAAACGGTTCTCACGTTGTGTCAGCTCTTCCGTCAGACGCGCCAGCTCCACTTCCATCTCTTCAATCGCTTCAACCGGATCGTCGGTACGAATGATGTCCTGACGAATGCGTTCACGCAGGTGCTGATACACCGCAATGTAGAACAACACTTTGCGCTCAGGGCGTGCGTTGTCTTCCGACTGACGCAGTGAATCACGCAAGTCTTCGTTGTTGGCCACCGCAAGACGCAATGCACCCAACGATTTGTCCGACATAGAACGCAGTTCATCGGCCGACAAATACGCCAGTTCACGTTTGTGCAGGCGACGTTCAACATCGTTTTCACGCGCCAAACGCAGCACCGAGCACCAACCCGCTTTCGCATTCACCACGAATGTACGCAGATCTTTGTAGTCTTTCTCGACTTTCTTCATGCGTTTCGCCAGCGCTTTCATCTCCAGCTCTGTCGAGGTGATGGTACGCTCGTACTCGCTCTTCCGGCCACGAGAAGCATGCAAACGCTCTTGCAGTTCATCACGGCGGCGTTGGGCACGCTCCAGCGCGCCTTCATCGGCGTGAACACCAAAGTCTTGCAGCTCTTGCTTGAACTCTTGAACCGTTTCCAGCTTCGCTAGGTGTGAACTCTTCAGCGACGCCAACACTTGATTGTATTGGTTCATCTGCGCCTGAGCTTGTTTGAGCTCTTCACGGCTGCGGTTACGTAGGTTTTCCGCCTGCACCAGTTTCGCTTTGAGCTGTTCGCTCAGTTCACTGCTCTTGCTCAGCAGATCGACAGAATCGGCATAGGCGAAGTGATGACGACGCTCAACCAAATCCGACAAGGCAAAAATCTGTTTCTTGAGTTGTTGCAGCGCGGTATCCGCTTGTTGGTATTGCGCTGCCAGTGCATCAAACTGCTCTGGGTCGGCATCCAAGGCGGAGGCGATTTTTTCCAACTGCGCAATGGCTTTACCGTGCGCCGCGACGAACGACTTGGCTTCTGACAGTTGGGCAATCTTGGTTTCAATTTCTTCAAAGCGCGCTTGAAGCGAATCGTCTTCCAGCAACAACATGTTCGGTGCAATCTTCGCTAAGGCGGCAATCGCCTGTTTGCTCAATTGCAATTGGCTGCGTTGTTGCTGCTCTTGACCATCCAGCTCCGCCAACATGCGGCTCAGTTGATTGCGTTTGTCACGGGCTTGCATCAGCGCTTGTTCTGGATCAGCATCAAACGCGACTTGCAGATGCTGCGCCACAAACTGGTTGAAGTTGCTATACAGACGTTGCAGTTTCTGTGAATCAAACGCCGCTTTCGCATGCGCTTCCACCACATCGTCACGCTCTTCACGCAACAGCTCCAAACGTTGTTCACGCGCCGCGCGACCAAACAGTGGGATTTTCGGGAAACGGGAGTAACGCATTTGGCGATCGTTGAGTTGAACGCACACCGCCCCTTCCAGCTCTTCAGCATTGATGGAGCTGTCGTCGAACGCATCGATGTCGCCTTCGATCAGGTACAAGTCTTCCGGACAGTCGTCCAGTTCAACCAGCTTCTCTTTGATGCCAGACAGATCCGACACGACAATCGCATGACGAGCCGGGCCGTACATCGCACTGAAATACGGCGCATCGTCGATGGTGATGTCATCGTAGATTTCCGACAGCAGCACACCGCCCAGCGTATCTGCCAAGCCTTTGAGGCGCGGATCGTTCGAACCGCCCGGAGACGCCAGACGCTCAATCTCGCTTTCCAGTGTTGCGCGGCGTTCCGCCAATTTATCTTTCGCAATCGACTGTGCTTTTTCTTCTTCCAGCACCTGCTGCATGTGCGCCATGATCGATTGGCTGTCTGCCAATTCGGCACCACTTTGCTCACGCAACGTTTCCAGTGCATCGTTGGCTTTGATCCACGCTGGCGCAATCGCTTCTAAACGCGAAATCTGCGCTTGGTAATCTTGCTCACTGCGGCGCTGCTGACTGCGTTTCTCACGCAGCTCTTCCTGGCTAAATTCCAAGCTTTCAATCAACGCTTCGTGGCGTTCACGCTCTTGTTCCAGCGTGATTTCATCAGCCAAGGTGACCTGATGCTGCTTCTGGTAGCTGTCAGCCAGTTGGCGCACGTTGCGTTGCTGCTCGATGCGACGTTCCAGATCGCGCTGCTGCGCGTACCATTGGTGTTCGTTTTGCGTGATTTGTTCGGCATCGCGCGCTTGACGAATCAGTTGCTGCGCTTTGCTGGCAGCATCGCTGCGCGCAACATCACCCAGCACGCTTTTTACCAACGCAAAGGCGTTGTCGAATTGCTCAGCCGCCGCAGAGGACATATCCAGCTTGTGTTTGAGTGCCAGCAGTTCTGATGTACGTTCGTCTTGCTGATCTTTCAGTTGCGCCACCAACGCTTGCGCGCTGTCGGCACTGAGGGTGTCGTCGCCCAGCAGTTGCTGCGCTTTTGTAAGCGCATTCAGCGCCTGTTGGTATTGCAGCGCACGGGTTTGTTGCACATCCAACGCTTGCTGATAATCGGCCAACTGCGTCTTCAGGCTGTCGACTTCATCTTCTGCGACCGTGGCCTGCTCTTCGACCATCATCACGCGCTCTTGCGCTTCCTCGACGACCATCAGCTGCTCTTCGAGACGAACACTCAGCTCTTCCAAGTCATCTTGGTAACGCGCAATTTTCTCCTGCTGACGCAGTGCATTTTGCACCAATTGCAGGTGATCCGACGCGCCTTGATAATCTTGTTCCAGTACCGATTCGGTCTCGACCAGCATTTCCAGCTCTTCATGAACCCGATTGAGCAAACTGTTTTGTTCAATCAAGGTTTCGCGCGCGCTGAACAACTCGCTACGTAGTGCCAGCGTTTGATCCATTTTATTGCGGCGATCGTTGGCGTGACGCATGTAATCCGCCGCCACGTAGTTGGTCGATTCGGTGATCAGATGTTTAAACAGATCCCGATCCGCCTGCGTGGTTTTGATCGCTTCAAGCGTCATGCGGTTTTCACGCAGCGCTGATTCCATATCTTGGAACGCTTTCTTCACGCCGCCATTTTGTGGCAGCAGGTAGTCACGCAATGAACGGGTGATGGCACTGGAGATACCGCCGTACAGCGACGCTTCGATCAGACGGTAGAATTTTGAACGGTCACTGCTGTTGCGCAGTTTCTTCGGAATCACACCGAATTCAAACATTTGGCTGTGGTAATCCACAATCGACGGGAACGCTTTAAAATGCGCGCCTTCAATGGTGGCCACGGAATCTTTCACTTCGTTGATTTGACGCACACGGGCATGTTTGTCCGAAACGCTTTCAATCAATACATCTGTTGGTTTGATGTGGCTTGGCAAGCCTTGAATCACAAAGGGTTTGATGTCGACTTTTTTGTCACGACCCGCGACTTGTTGCAACTTCACCACAAACAGCAAACGCTGCTTACGGGAGTTGACCACATCAAGTGCTGCGTAACACGCACCCGGTTGCAATTTACCGTATAAACCTTTGTCGCGAGACGATTGCGAACTGCCCGCTTCAGTGGTGTTACGGAAATGCAGTAAGGTTTGGTCTGGGATCAGCGCAGTAATAAACGCCGCCATCGTGGTCGATTTACCGGCACCGTTCCCGCCAGACAGGGTGGTCACCAAATTATCAATGTCAAAAGTACGCGCAAAGAAGCCGTTCCAATTGATCATGGTCAGCGATTGATATTTACCTCGTTCAATCATGCTTCACCTTCCAACTCTGTTTGCTCGTCATCATCATGTTGTTCTGCTTCTTCATCGTTATCGAGCAGGCTTTGTTGGCTTGGCTCTTGCGCGTGCACCACGGCTTCACCGTCGCGGATCAAACGCAATTGCGCTTCGCGTACGTCATCACCCACACGCACATCGGCGCCAAAGCGGAACACCGCTTCCGTAATGCGGAATTTGGCCGTTTCACCAATGTTGATCACCATGCCAAGACGGCGCAGGCGACGCAGGGACGTCCGTACTTTTTCAAACAATTTCTCTTTGTCGAGGTCTGATCCACTGGCTCGGTTGGTCACCAGCTTCATCAGCTTTTTCTCGTCCGACAAGGTCAGCAGTTCGTCGTACAACTCCTGATTGGTAAAGATACCTTCATGCGCCAGACGTTCTGGGCTCAGGTAAAGGAAACACAGCACTTTGCCCACCAGCATGTCGAGTTCTGATAAGACACTGCGGTGGATGAGCGAGGTTGAACGCGGACGCAGGTAGAAAAAACCTTCTGGCGCGCGCACCAATTCGGTGTTGTAACGTTGATAAAACAGCGCCAATTCCGGCTCAAAATCAGACAAAAATGCATGATTGTCCATGTCGTCACTGGAGATATGACGGCCTGCACGCAACAGGCTATCGAGCGCCGGGAAAAGCGGGTTGGCAATCGCTTTGGCCAGATTCTCTGGCATGTATTCATTAATATCGGTCGATGACATTTGCTTGTACCTTTGCACCAAAATCGTTAATTGCTTGCCAATCTGGCTGAATGGCTCGGTAATCTGAGTCGGAGTAACCCAGACGTACGGCCTGGTCGACAACGATTCGGGCTAAATCGAAATGATGAGTTCGTGGGTGGATGGCGAGGTAATCACGCAGCACAACGCCAAGGTCAATCGCTTGTCCTTGCTCTTTATGCTGTTTAAGCATGTCACCAATGCGCTCGGCCAGCTCATCATTGACCTGTTGAAACTCTTCGTACTCGACTTCGGCTGGCACATGGCCCGTCACTTCATCATCACGCAGCACCAAGGCTTCGTCGCGCAAATCGCTCAGGCGTTCTGCATCGGCAAAGGTCAGGTACCAAGGTTGCTCGAAGTAATCGTTCACCGATTGACGCAGGCGCTGACTGAACGCGCGGTTCTGGTCCATGTCGATGGCGGTACGAATAAATTTGTGCACGTGGCGGTCGTAGCCAATCCACAGGTCAATCGCCTGTTGGCCCCAACTGGTAATGCGGTCGAGCTTCATCTGCAACGCAAACAGCGTCTCTTCGATGAAGTCCAGTTCGACATCGCCATACACAATTTCTTGAATATCGAGGATCTGTGTTTGCAGCTCATCCCCTGCCGCTTGCAAGGTATCTTGCAGCTCACGTAAGGTCGATGACGTTTCAGACAGCAAATCTTCACAGTTGTGGATTGCATCGCGCCAGTCTTTGTTCAGCAGATCCGCGATCTGTTGTTTCACCGACTGTTGCTGCTCATCCATCACCCGCTGGTTGAGGTCGATGCGATCAAAGATCTCGCCCACGGAATATTTCAAAACGCCATAGACGTTTTTCTTCCAATGGCCTGGGGTGCCGCCCTGCTGCGCCGATTCCACGGCTTTAGCCATTTCATCGGCGACCATCGAGAGCTGAATAGAAAGCTTGAGCTTAGAAAATTCGCGATGACGCACGTAGTAATCGGTAATACCGACTGCCAACGGCGACATGCGGTAAATGCTGGCGCCGTCGGTCACTTCACTGGTAAAGCGGCTAATCAAGCGCTGTTTCACCAGTTCATTAATCGCGTTATTGGCACGGAATGCAGACGCGTCACCCGTGTCTTCAAACATACGAGTCACGATGATAAACGCATCGTGCAACTCTCCTTCACCTAGCTCTTCATCGAACCGTTCGTTGCTCAGCACTGCGATAGCGATAAGAAACGCAAGTCGCTCAGGCGTCAGGTTCAATGAGAAATCATGCTGCTTGACCCAGCTGACCAATTCATCGATTGGCTGCTCTGCAGCGTTCTGAGTTAACTCACTCATTGTTATTCCTGTTCTTGTTTCTTCTTGGCCCATACATGAATGTAGCGACCTAATGAGCGGTACGGCTCTTGGCGACAGAACTTGCGTTCTAAAGCCAGTACATCTTCATATTGGTATTCGCCCATGTTTTTCATGTTACCGATGTAATCACTGAAACAACGAATACCGGACTTACCGCAAATTTCAAAACCGGCGTCTTCTATCCATTGATAGACGTCCGTCGGGATTAAGCCTTTCTGCGGTTGAAGTTTAAAACGTTTGCGGTGAGGCATGCCTTCCAAAACGTGAGGAATGTTACCGCAAACCGCATTCTTATAAACCAGACCGTGATAGTTATAGAACATCACCGACACCATGCCGCCCGGTCGGACTTGCGTCAGCAAATTCTCCAGCGCGGGTTTTGGCTCCGCTAACCATTCCATCACGGCGTGGAACATGACAATATCCACCGGGTCGGATAGGTGGTCCTGAATGGACTGAACCGGTGAATGAACCAAGCGATACTGCGCAAGCAGTCCGTGATTTGCAATATCCTTCTCTGCCAGTTGCAGCATTTCAGAAGACAGATCACACAAGGTGACCCGGTGGCCTAGCTTGGCGAGTTTTTGTGACATTTGCGCAAGCCCCCCGCCTGCATCTAATACGTGCAAAGGGGCGCTAGCTTTGTCAAAATGCGATAGCAATTGCAGTAAATCTTCCCAAACAATGACTTGGCGGATCTCGCCTTTGTCAGAGCCGTATATATTTTTTGCAAATTTGTGGGCAATATCGTCGAAATTGCGATCTTCTGTCACAGTGGCTTGAGTTATGATAATCAATCGTGCTGCTATTCTGTCATAGGAATGGCAGGAATAAAGAGGCTTTAGCCCTTTTTATTATCAAGTGCTGTTTTTTCGGACTATTTGTTTATGTTTGAGCTGAAAAAAATTGTTTCTTCTTTACTGATGCCTCTTCCGGCGTTGTTGATTATTGGTTTTGTGGGCCTGATGCTGATCATGTTCACGGCCAAACGCAAAACCGGATGCCTTGTTGTTTTGTTTTCCCTGTTTGGCATCTTCCTTATTTCATTCCAACCCGTCTCAAGTCGTTTGCTGATGCCGTTAGAACGTCAGTATTCCGCCTTTTTGCCGGTTGACGGCACAATTGATTACGTCATGGTGCTGGGCAATGGTCATGTCGTCGATGACCAGATCCCCCCCACGTCAGAGTTAAGTCGTGCCGCGTTAATGCGCCTTGCCGAAGGCATTCGTGTCATGCGCATGTATCCAGGTTCCAAACTGATTCTCTCAGGCTACGCCGGTGGCAGTGAGTTCAGTCATGCTCGCATGTTAGCGCGTGTCGCATTGGCGCTGGGCGTTGCCAAATCCGATATCATCTTGCTGGAAACAGCCAAAGATACGTGGGAAGAGGCGCGTCAAGCGGCAGCATTTGTGCAACAACGTCGTTTGGTGCTCGTGACGTCAGCAAGTCACATGCAGCGCGCACTAAATGAATTCCATTCCGCCGGTTTACAGCCGATCCCAGCGCCAACCAACTACTTGGCGCAGGCCAGCATTAGCCAGCCGTGGGATAAGTACACGCCAAAAGCGCTGTACTTAGAACAGACGGAACATTACTGGTACGAAAGCATGGGCATGCTCTGGCAATCGCTGCGTGATTGGGTTGCCGGTCATGAACAAACCGCGCCAATCAACAACGCAGAAACCACACTGCCCTAACTTTGGCATGCTGCCAAGCGACAAAAAAAGACCAGCAATTGCTGGTCTTTTTTATGTACATCTTTACGCGCATCGGTGGCGACTTTTCGCAGGCATTAGTCGCCAGCGAACATATAACCTTCACCGTGAACTGTCACAAAGATCTGTGGGTTCTTCGGATCAAATTCCATCTTCGCACGCATGCGACGGATCAACACATCAATAGTGCGATCATTCGGCGCATCCACTCGATGACTGATCATATTCAAAATGCGCTCGCGACTGAGCACCTGATTGGGATACGCCGACAACGCAACCAATAGCTCATACTCAGCTTTGGTGAGTCGAACCGGCTCGCCATTGCGCGTTAATGAGCGGCGCTGAATATCAAACGTCCACTCCCCGAAACGCACCAATTTATCGTTGTCCGGTTCCGGTTCTGGCAATGTGCGACCCGCGATTGCGATGCGCCACAGCAAATTTTTTACGCGAACCAACAGTTCACGCAGTTCAAGAGGTTTGGTGACATAATCATCGGCACCCATTTCGAGGCCAATGATTCGATCAATGCTATCCGTGCGTCCAGTGACCAGAATAATTCCTATATCTGATTGACTGCGAAGTTCTCGCGTCAGCAGCAATCCATCTTCACCCGGCAAGTTGATGTCTAACATCACCAGGTCGATGTCATGCTCACTGAGCGCCTGACGCATCGCCACCCCATTCTCAGCTTCTGTCACTTGATACCCTTCTTTTTGAAAGTATCCAGCCAGTTTGCTGCGGGTCACGAGGTCGTCTTCAACAACTAAAATGTGATAGCTCATTGACACCACTTTATGTCCACTATGAATACCCGTCATTCTATTCATAAACAGTCATAATTCTAGCATCTCAACCAAAAACATCAGAGTTTATTGATTCAAAGCAATCTCCTGACAAACCGTTAATTTACCGACTTATTTGTTCATATTTTTTCACGCATTGCGTTATTGCTATTCACAATTATTGTTTAGACTTAGAGGAAGAGAGTATTCGGAGTCGACCCATGCAGGAAATCAAAGTCTTTAACGAAAAGCGTGCCGAAATTTATTGGTGGCTATCGAGCTTATTTAGTAAAGAGCTCAGTGACAAAGAAATTGAACAATATCATTCCCCTCAAATTCGCGCCTTCCTCGGCGGGCTGGGCGAAAACGCCGGGCTGCACGCTGCCGTCACACATTTGGTGGATGCCCTCAACCGATTGATGGACCGTGAAGATGCACGCCTCGAACTTGCCGCTGACTTTTGCGATCTGTTTTTAAAGTCAGACAAAGATTCCGCGCTGCCTTACGCCTCGGTGTACATCGGCCAAACTGGATTACTCAACGACACGCCAGCGCAAGCGATGGCTGAACTGCTGAAGAAACACGGCGTCACCACGCATGAAACATTGAATGAGCCTGCCGACCATTTGGCGATTGAACTCGACTTTTTAGGCCACCTCATCATTCGCAGCAATGAGCTGGAAAAAGAGGCGCATATGGAGCGCGCATTCGCCGAACAAGCCGCATTCATTCAAACCCATTTAATGCGGTGGGTGCCCCAATTTGCCACGCGCTGCCAGTCACTGGATCAATTCGGTTTCTATGCTGCGGTGACCGAACTGTTGGTGGCATTCCTCGAACTCGACTTGGCTTATTTAGCCGACGAATAGTTCGCTATCGTGCTCACAAATTGACGAATATACAGTGAACTTTGTGATGATCATTTGATCTCATCCGATGAATTTCATTGCGAGTTCACGCGTAGCAGTCTAGAATCTTGACCGCAAACGATAAAAATATGAATTGAAGATGCAAACCGCTGTTTAGAAGCGGTTTTTGTGTTTTTACTACTTATAGGCTTCACTTTGTGTACCGCCTAATCGCTGCTGGACTTGATCGCGCGAAGTTTTTTCGCATTCAGCAGTCATCGACAGGACTAACCTATGGCTACGATTAAAGACGTTGCACGCCTTGCTGGCGTATCAACAACAACCGTATCTCACGTAATCAACAAGACTCGTTTTGTTGCAGAAACCACACAAGAAAAAGTGATGGAAGCGGTAAAAGAGCTGAACTACGCGCCAAGCGCGGTCGCTCGCAGCTTAAAATGCAACACCACTCGCACTATCGGCATGCTCGTAACACAATCGACCAACCTCTTCTTCTCAGAAGTGATCGATGGCGTGGAAAGCTACTGCTACCGTCAGGGCTACACCTTGATTCTATGTAACACCGGCGGCATCTACGAAAAGCAACGCGACTATATCCGCATGCTGGCAGAAAAGCGTGTGGACGGTATTCTGGTGATGTGTTCTGACCTGACCGAAGAACTGTTGGAAATGCTGGAAAGTCACTCAGACATTCCAAAAGTGATCATGGACTGGGGCCCAGAAACCTCACAAGCCGACAAAATCATTGATAACTCCGAAGAAGGGGGTTACCTGGCGACGAAATACCTGACCGATCGCGGTCATACGGATATCGCCTGCCTAAGCGGCCACTTCGTGAAAGCTGCATGTCAGGAACGCATTGCCGGTTTCCGCCGTGCCATGGCAGAAGCAAATCTGCCCGTGCGTGAAGACTGGATTTTGGAAGGCAACTTTGAATGTGATACCGCTGTCCTGGCAGCGGATAAAATCATCGCGATGGACAAACGTCCGACCGCAGTATTCTGTTTCAATGACACCATGGCGCTGGGCCTAATCAGCCGCTTGCAACAACGTGGTATTCGCGTTCCGGATGACATGTCGGTGATTGGTTACGACAACATTGAACTGGCTGAATACTTCTCACCACCGCTGACCACCATCCACCAGCCGAAACGCCGTGTGGGTAAAAACGCCTTCGAAATTTTGCTGGAACGCATCAAGGATAAAGAGCACGAACGCCGTATATTCGAGATGCACCCTGAGATTGTTGAACGCGACACCGTAAAAGACTTGACAAAACAATAACTTTGCCGAAAATCTGTCTATCTAATGTTGCATACTCATACAAAAAACGTGTGAATTCAGTTGCAATAGTTAGAGACATATATTTGAATGACATCACATTTACATCAAGTAAATGTGATGCTTATTCAAACTTTTGATTATCCTTTTCTAAAGGAAATGTCACGCACAGGGCAAACCATCTGAAAAGGTGGGACGCAAAGCCTCCGGCCTAAACCCAATTTCGGGTAGGTAGCGGGGTTACCGATGGCAAAAATGCATATATTAAGAAGTTGACTCCTAACTGACACACTCATTGCATTCTTTTGCTACTTTCTCGGACCTGACTTTGGTGGCGTATTAATTAATACACCGAGACTTACAGCATGGATAAACCAATACTAAAAGATTCGATGCGGCTCTTTGAGCAACTTGGACGCGTTAAATCTCGTTCAATGTTTGGTGGCTTTGGGATTTTTGTCGATGACACAATGTTCGCATTGGTGGTCAATGACAGACTCCACATTCGCGCCGACGACGCTTCAACCGCAAAATTCAAGCAACAAGGCTACGAGCCTTATGTTTATAAAAAACGCGGATTTCCCGTAGTGACCAAGTATTTCGCTTTGCCGGAAGACTGCTGGTCAGACACGGGCCGTATTCTCGATGACGCTAAATCGGCACTCACTGTGGCAAAATCTGAGCGAGAGACTCAAGCCCAGGCGAAACCCGATCGTTTGAAAGATCTCCCTAACCTGCGCCTTGCGACCGAACGGATGCTGAAAAAAGCTGGCATCGAAACGGTGGAAGCGCTGCAGGAGAAAGGTGCCGTAGAAGCATACAAAGCCGTTCGACAATCACATTCTTCAGATGTCGGCTTAGAACTACTATGGGCATTGGAAGGCGCAATTGAGGGGAAACACTGGTCGGTTATCCCTCAAACTCGCCGCGACGAGTTGTTACAACGTTTGTCGTAAACCTTTTTGAGAGCAACTTCACTAAAAGCATCCGTTCGCGGATGCTTTTTCTTTGAAAGAAAAGATCGCTTTTCCCTGTCTGGTTACGTATACCTATTACCATCATCTCGTGGGAATCTTCAATGAGTAAAAAGCTGATTTTAGGCCTCATCTTAATCGCCGTGATCGTCGCGCTGGCAACCACGTTTGGCCAATACCTGACACTCGACAATGCCAAAGCCCAGCAGGCACTACTGGCCGACTATATTGATCAGCATGTGGTCACTGCCGCGCTGATCTACTTTCTCAGTTACGTCTTCATCACCGCGTTCTCCATTCCCGGTGCAGCCGTTGTGACCTTGCTTGGCGCAGCATTATTCGGCTTTTGGCTCAGCTTGTTACTGGTCTCATTTGCCAGCACCATCGGTGCCACACTGGCGTTTCTGAGCAGTCGCTATCTGTTAAAAGAGTGGGTACAAACTCGATTTGGCGACAAACTCCATGCCGTCAATCAAGGCATGGCTCGAGACGGCGCCTTTTACTTACTCTCCCTGCGCCTTATCCCGGTGTTTCCATTTTTCCTGATCAACCTGCTGATGGGATTAAGCCCGATTGCGCTAACGCGCTACTATTGGGTCAGTCAGTTGGGCATGTTGCCGGGCACGGCGGTCTACATCAATGCTGGCACACAACTAGCGCAGATCGACTCACTCTCTGGCATCATTTCACCAGCCGTTTTGCTCTCATTTGCGTTGCTCGGGCTGTTTCCATTGCTCATGAAATGTGTGATGAACCGCATCACGCGCCACTCAACAAATGACGTAGCCTGAGATGAAGATTTACATTGCTCACAATCCCACTGACGCGCATCTGTTGTGTGAACTGCTCAAACAGGCGCACATTCAGTGTGAAGTGCGGGGTGAAGGATTATTTGGTCTGCGGGGAGAATTGCCCCTGAGTGAGGATACCGAGCCATATATCTGGCTGCTGGATGAAGCCCAATATGCCAAAGCGCAAGCCATCATTGCGGATTATCAACGCCCACTTAGTGCGCAAGACACGCAGCCTTGGCGCTGCACGTACTGCGGAGAGGTCAACGAAGGCCAGTTTGCTATCTGCTGGCAATGTGGCCATATCGACGATCCCGCGGAATGAGCAATGACGACGCGGTATGAAAAACTCGCGGCAAAGCCGTGTCAATGCGCAGACGGGCGAGCTTGTTGCTGAATAAACTGAATCGACACCTGATTAAAAAGCTCTGGCTGTTCCACGTTGCACACGTGGCCGCAGTTCGGAATTTCATGTAGTTCACTTTGGCGATGCGCCGCGACCATCTCTTTGACCGGTTGAATAAACATGTAGTCCCGCTCCCCCATCAAATACAACGTTGGGATTGCCAGCTCGCGGTCTTTGAAATAGCGCATCAACGGGTTCACTTCAGCCGTGAGTGTGAACCAGCGTTTAAACTCTTTCTGACACAGGTTCTTCGCTTCACGAATAAACAGGTGTCGCGATTCTTTTTGGCTACGCTGTGGCATCACAATGTAAGCGAATAATCGGTAGAGCCACATATAAGGAATGATGTGTTTACTCAGATGGCCGAGTTTCACCAGCATCTGAGAGCGCACATTGAGCCGAGTCACTGCCCCACCCAAAACCATAGAACGCACGCGCCCCGCCGCCATTTCGGCCACATTGCGCACGATGATGGTGCCCAGCGACATGCCGACAAAATGCGCCGATTGAATCTTAAGATGATCCAGCACGCGCAATACATCAAGAGTGACCGTTTGGAAGGTGTAGCGATTGGCCATCAGATCTTTGAATAACTCACCCGAACGTCCGTGCCCGCGCAGGTCAATCAACAGCAAATTAAAATGCTGACGATACGCTTTGATCTGCTTGAACCAGATGGAGGAACTCCCTCCGGCGCCATGCACAAACACCACCCATTCTGGGCTGGTCGGATGCAAGAACGTTTTGTGAAACAGCAAACTGTGAGTCATGAACACCACTGAAGATGCGAGTTGTTAACGGCGCAAAGACTACCACAAAGCGCCTCCTCAATTGCACAGGAGATGTAAAAATCTGTTTGGTGGATCGTTTACGTCGCTAAAAAAACAGAGCGCCAAGGCGCTCTGTTGTGTGTCGTTAGTCAAAAATCGCCAGCCGATACATCTTGATATAATCAAGGGCCGATTCTTTCCAACTGAAATCTTTCTGCATCGCGCGCTGCTGCACTTTTACCATTTCATCGGGATGTTGCAGATAAAACAGCAAAGCGCGTTGCATGGTGATAAGCAGCGCTTCAGGGGATGGTTCTTGGAAACCGAATCCGGTGGCTTCGTTGGGATACTTATCGTAATCCAGCACCGTATCTTTTAATCCCCCCACTTCACGCACAATCGGCAACGTGCCATAGGCCATGCTATAGATCTGATTCAAACCACACGCTTCAAACTCGGAAGGCATGAGGAAGAAATCAGAACCCGCTTCGACTAAGTGTGCAAAGCGATTGCTGTATGCTTCAACGAAAGCAAACTTGTCAGCATGCGCCGCAGCGATCTTGTGCAGTTTCGCTGCCACTTCTGGCTCGCCAGTGCCGACGATCACCAGTTGCACGTCATTGCGCAAGAAGTGTTCTAAAATCGGCAGAATGTAATGGAAGCCTTTTTGATGGGTCAGGCGACACACCATGCCAAACAGCGGGACATCGCGTTTAGGCAGTTGTAACTCGTCTTGCAAGGCCGTTTTGCTCGCCATCTTTCCCTGCTTGAGCGACGCTGCATCGTCAGAGTAAGTTGCCGGCAAGTAACGGTCCGTTTTCGGATTCCACTCGGTGTAGTCACATCCATTGATGATGCCGTGCAGATCGCGCGCTCGTCGAACAAAATCGTCCACCAACCCATGAGAGCCCAATGGCGTTAATAGTTCCGAGGCATAGTTCGGGCTCACCGCGTTGATTTTATCGGCGAACGCGATACCGGCGCGCAGCATGCTAATGTGATCGTGGCCATACTGCAGAAACTCCATCCCAGACAAGTTGAGTTCTGGGATCACATCCAACTGGTGGTACGAGAAAATCCCTTTGAACATAGCATTATGGATAGTGATCACGCTCTTCACACCATCAAAGTAAGGATCTTCGCGGTAACGTGTTTTGAGCAGAAATGGGACTAAGCCCGTGTGCCAGTCGTTGGCATGAATGATGTCCGGCTTGATGTTTAATTTTGGCAACACATCAAGGCAAGCGGCCGAGAAGAAACCAAAACGTTCACCGTTGTCTGGGTACGCTTGGTTACTTTCTGCGTACAGTTCGGGACGATCAAAATACGGATCACAGTCAATCAAATAGACTGGAACGCCATCTAAGTCGCGCTGACGAACTTGATAACGAATATGGGGCCAGTGAGTCAGTTCCGTTTCCAGAATCACAGGAGCAGCATCTTTATCTGCAATGGAACGATAACCAGGTAGCACAAGGGCTACCTGATGACCAAGTTCAACTAGCGCTTTGGGCAGAGCCTTGGCGACATCCGCCAAGCCCCCGCTTTTTACTAGTCCTTCAGCTTCTGAAACGACAAACCAAACATTAAGATGTTCAATGTTAGAATCCAACTTTTGTTCCTTTTGCTATGACAACGATGCCTTCGTCGGACACATGGAATCGTTGTCTGTCTAGTTCTAGATCTTCGCCGATGATGGTACCCGCGGCGATTTCAACATTCTTGTCGATAATAGCGCGTTTAATTGTGCATCCTGCACCAATTTTCACATCACCCAAGATAACAGATTCACTAATGTAAGTGCCAGCAGCAATGTTACTGCGGTATCCGAGAACAGACTTATAAATTTTTGCGCCCTGAATGTAGCTACCACCCGAGATCAGGCTATCTGTCACCGTGACTTTTTTGTCTTCGACATCGATAAATGTCGCGGGTGGCAATGGTGGGTAGTAGGTGTGCAGCGGCCAACTGCGGTTATACAAAGAAAATGGCGGCTCTTTTTCCAACAAGTCCATGTGCGCGGACCAGTACGATTCAATCGTACCGACATCACGCCAGTAGCAAGAGTCTTTCTCTCCCTTGATCTTGTTGGTCGAAAAGTCATAAACGTACACGCCACCTTCGGGGAACATCTTTGGAATGATGTCCTTACCGAAATCGTGGCTGGAACCTTCTTTGGCCGCATCCGCGCGCAGTTCATCACACAGGGTCTCGGTTTCAAAGATGTAGTTCCCCATCGAGACCAACGCCCATTCTGGGTCGCCCGGAATCGATTTCGGGTTCTTCGGTTTCTCTTCAAAGCCGATCATACGGCCTTCATCGTCCACTTCGATGACGCCGAATTGAGATGCCTGTGACAAAGGCATACGCAATACAGATACGGTTAAACGCGCCTCTTTCTGACGGTGATAATCAAGCATCTGACGAATATCCATCTTGTAGATATGATCCGAACCAAAAATACACACTTGGTCCGATTCAGACGTCTCGATAAATCTCAGGTTCTGGTAGATGGCATCTGCGGTGCCTTCATACCAACGTTTACCGTCACGCATTTGAGCAGGAATAGAATCAATGAAACGGTCACGAATGCCAGAGACATTCCAACCTTTTTTCATGTGGATATATAGGGACTGGGATTTAAACTGAGTCAACACATAAATACGCATTAGATCAGCATTCACAAAGTTATTCAGCGCGAAATCGATCAGTCGATAGCTTCCGCCAAAAGGAACAGCCGGCTTGGTTCTGGATGCTGTCAGTGGCATCAGTCTAGAGCCTTCGCCGCCAGCCAAAATCATTCCTAATACACCAGTCATTATTGTTCTCCATTATGTGTTATTTCATTCGCCACAGTGAGGGTTGGGGGGAGTGGCAATACTTATCCTAAGTCGCTGGTTGCAGCATGCATGCAGCAAGCACAAAGTTCGTACCGAAAGTGCAACCAGTTGGCTATTACTTTATCCAAACCGTGTAGGAATACAATTTCAGAATCAGCATTCTCTAATGGAATTGCGCATTACCTTTCCAACTCCTAATCCCGCTCACAAAACAAGGATTTCGTTGCACATAAATCCCAACAATTCCTTCACGGTTTTTGCTCAAAAAATTGAGAAAACCATCAACATAGTAGTAACTGAATGTGACAAAAAATGGCTGATGTTGCATTTTATGCGGCGCCTGTACTTTCCGAGCGCCAAATGTGAATATTTTGTCGTGCATCTTGCTTGGCAAAATAGAGTGCACTGTCAGCTTTAGCGAGTACGTCATTGATGTCGTTTTCATTCGAAACCAATGTGCCACCAACCGATAGCGGTACAATGAGGGATGTGTTGATCGCGGGAATATGCACCGGAACCTCACACTGCTTGCACAGCCGTTCCGCGAGCGATTGCAAACTTTGCGCACTGTCGTTTCGCACCAAAATTTGAAACTCGTTGTCTCCCCACCGGCACGCGGCGTCATATTCCCGAATATTGAGTTGAATGATGTTAACCACATGATGCAGAACAGACTCTGCGGCTTCGCGCCCGAGCGAACTTTGGATGGATTGAAACTGGCCAACTTCCACCCACAACAAGCCAAATACGCGACACTCTCGTCGACAACGAGCCAATTCCGCCCGCAATTCGGTATCCATGCCTCGTCGGTTCAACAGTTGTGTAAGCGGATCCACGGTGGACAATCGGTTCAAGGCTAACGTCCGCTCCGCAACCTGCGTTTCCACCTGTTGCTTCGCTTCAAACACCATGCGATGACAATGCTCCGTCATGGTCATGATTTGCCTAATTTCGCTCGTCGACTGGCAGGAAACCAGCGGTAACTGGCTGGAAGCTTGTGATTGGACAAAGCCGAACATTTTTCGATGAATTCGCCGAATGGGGTGTATAAACACCGTATCCATGGTGAACGCCCACAGGAAACTCATGCCCCAAATAATGGCCATCAACAACCAATAAAACGCATTCAAGTGCTGAAGAACGGGCATGTGCTTCGCCTGCAGAATATTGAGTTCGAACCAATCCAGCTCAGGCAGGTAATTGAGTGCAACCAACGATGATGCGTCATCATGATGCATCAAAATGGATAACGGCTCCTGCCCTGCTCGCTGCCGCTGCATCATCACGTTGACCTGATTCCAGTCCAATTCACTCGGCTGTGACATCTTCAATGAGGCTGGTGAAGATGCGTCATCTGCATGCGGCGTCAGCAACGGTTGTCCATCGGCATTCAGCAGCAACGTCAACACGCCTTGTGTCTGTGACTCAGCGGGCGGCAAAGGCAAATCACGAAGATTCGTCTCGGTTTCGACAAACCCTAAGATTTGCTGATTGGCGATCATGAGCGTACGCACTTGTAACCAAGGTTCATGACCATCATCGGGGTGCAGAATAGAGACCGAGGTTGTCTCATCAAATTGGCGCTGTCCATTGACCGTGGGTGCCAAGGCCGCGTACTGAAAGTCGATCACATCGCTGACGGATGCGGTCTCAATGGGGGCGTTCACATCCAGGACCAAATGCAGGCGCGTTTCGCCCATCGTCGTGCGGTAGCGACGCAAGATGTCTGAGACACGGTGCTGCAACGACATATCGGCACTGTTCTGTATCCACATGTGCAACGTGGGTTCGTTTGACAAGCGCCGCGTCAACATGACTTGGTGCAAAATGGGCTGAAGCGCTTTCTGGCTGTCGTAACGAGCCAGCATGCCCGCCGCTTGTCCGAGCCATTCACTTTCAACCTGATGCAAAAGATAACGCGCGGCGCACGTTCCCACTACGCTGATACACAACGCCAACATAAGGTTGATGGAATAAATACGCATCCTTAGTTTCATACCCAGCCATTCATGCTTATTGATGATTCAGAAAGACAGCTGTTGGTACTTTCTCAAAAAATTAAAATGAGAAATATCACTTAAAAGTTGCGTTTTGATCAGAGAGAGAGCTGGATCATGGTTTTGAGGCGATAAAAAAGGCAGCCCTTCGGCTGCCTTTAATGCGAAAACGAGGTTTACTTCGCTTTTTTGCGTTTGTCTGTGATGTCCCAGTGACCATCGTTGTAAAGCGCCGTCCAACCGGATGGTTTGCCATCCGTTTCCGTACGAACGTAGTGCTCTTTACTCTTACGGCTAAAGCGAACCACCGCTTTCAGACCATCAGGATCTTGCGCAGGCGCATCGGCCAAATATTGGTATTTTTCTGGCAGGCGATCTTTGTATTTCGCCAACTCTTCCACCAATGGCGCGCGAGTTTCACGCGATTTAGGGAAGTTGCTCGCAGCAAGGAACAAACCCGAAGCACCGTCACGCAGTACAAAGTACGCATCTGAGTTTTCACACGGCAATTCAGGGAAATGCACGGGATCTTCTTTTGGTGGCGCAACTTCGCCGTTACGAAGAATCTTACGTGTGTTCTTACAGGTTTCGCTAGTACAGTCCATGTATTTACCGAAGCGACCGTTTTTCAGCACCATGTCTGAACCACATTTGTCACACTCGACAACCGGACCATCGTAGCCTTTTACTTTGAACTCGCCTTGCTCAACGATGTAGCCTTCGCAGTTCGGGTTGTTACCGCAAACGTGCAGTTTACGCTTATCGTCAATCAGATACGCGTCCATTGCCGTTTCACAGATTGGACAACGTTTCTTCGCGCGCAGCGCTGCGGTTTCAACGTCCTCTTCCAGCACGTTGATAATGCCATCTTCATCACCCAAGTTGATGGTGGTTTTACAACGCTCTTTCGGTGGCAACGCATACCCTGAACAGCCAAGGAACACACCAGTTGAAGCCGTGCGAATTCCCATTGGGCGTGAGCACGTCGGACACAAAATATTGGTCATCACGATATGATTCGGTTTCATACCGCCGTGATCTTCATCTTGCTCAGCTGTTTCAAGGTTGTGGCTGAAGTCTTCAAAGAAGTTATCCAGCACGCCTTTCCAGCTGGTTTCACCTTCGGCAATTTGGTCCAGTTTCTGTTCCATACGCGCGGTGAAGTCGTAGTTCATGAGATCTTCGAAGCTGTCATCAAGACGGTCTGTCACGATCTCGCCCATCTTTTCAGCGTAGAAACGACGCTGATCCACTTTCACATAACCGCGGTCTTGAATGGTGGAAATGATGGACGCGTAAGTCGACGGACGACCGATACCGCGTTTTTCCAGTTCTTTGACCAGTGCTGCTTCCGTGTAACGTGCGGGCGGCTTGGTAAAGTGCTGTTTTGGATCCAACTTCTCAAGTGACAGTGTCTCACCCACTTCAACTGCTGGCAGGATCTGATCTTCGTTCTTACCCAGTGGGCGCTGAACACGTGTCCAACCATCAAACTTCAGGATACGACCTTTTGCTTTCAGGGTGTATTCCGCCGCTTTCACGCTCACCGTGGTTGAATCGTATTTTGCAGGCGTCATTTGACACGACACAAATTGATTCCAAATCAGGGCATACAGTTTGTGCGCGTCAGCTTCCATACCTTCCAAGGCATCGGCTTTCACCGCCACATCAGATGGACGAATCGCTTCGTGCGCCTCTTGCGCCCCTTCTTTGCTGCCGTACACGTTTGGTTTACCTGGCAGGTAAGCCTCACCGAATTCGCTCGTAATGTACTGACGAACCGCATCAACGGCTTCAGAACTGAGGTTGGTCGAGTCGGTACGCATGTAGGTAATGTAACCGGCTTCGTACAGACGTTGCGCCAACATCATGGTTTTCTTCACACCGTAACCTAAGCGGGTACTTGCCGCTTGTTGCAGTGTCGAGGTAATAAATGGTGCCGAAGGCTTGCTGCTGGTTGGCTTATCTTCGCGTTTGCACACTTCATAAGCCGCTTTTTGCAGCACAGACATGGCAGCCATTGCTTCTGCTTCATTCGAAGGTTTGAATGCAACGCCATCTTTCTGTGCCACCAGCAGGCGGAAATCTTCTTTGCTCGGTGTTTTGGTGTCTGCGTGAATATCCCAGAACTCTTCCGGCACAAACGCTTTGATTTCGCGCTCACGTTCCACCAGCAGTTTCACGGCAACCGACTGAACACGGCCAGCCGACAGACCACGAGCCACTTTTTTCCACAACAGTGGCGACACCATAAAGCCCACCACGCGGTCCATGAAACGACGCGCTTGCTGAGCATTCACGCCATCCATGTTCAGCTCACCAGGTTGTTGGAAAGCTTGTTGGATCGCGTTTTTGGTAATTTCGTTAAACACAACACGTTTATATCGCTCTTCATCGCCGCCGATGATCTCACGAAGGTGCCAAGCGATGGCTTCTCCCTCGCGGTCCAAGTCGGTTGCGAGATAAACGCTGTCTGCGTCTTTCGCTAGTTTCTGTAGTTCGGCAACGACCTTTTCTTTCCCCGGTAGGATTTGATAATTCGCTTCCCAACCGTGATAAGGGTCGACACCCATTTTTTTGATCAGTGCAGCCTTGTCTTTCTCTTTCTTTAAGCGCGCTTTTTCTTCCACACTTAAATTCTTAGTTGACGTAGGTGCTGCTTTTTTCGTAGTCGTACTGCTCTGACCGGCAGTAGGCAGATCGCGGACGTGACCGACACTAGACTTCACAATAAAGTCTTTGCCAAGATATTTGTTGATTGTTTTGGCCTTGGCTGGCGACTCCACTATAACGAGTGATTTACCCATAATTTGACTCAAATGTCCTTAATCACTATGCGAACAGTCGTCGCATTGACGTTCTAAAATATTGCTTCTTTTTTTACTATCGAGCCGAACAAAGAGAAGATCAACTTGTTTTTTTAAAAAACCATTTATTTGCTCGACAATTGGACGAAAGCGTATTGGTGCATCGAAAACCCGCACATACTAAAGTGACATTGCGGAAGGCGCGACTGCAAACGAGTGAAATATGGAACAAATCACAGTTTGATCATCAACAAGAATGTGACTTTATCTGTTTTTGATCATGGTTTTTGCGTGTCACAGTCCTAAACTGTGGGCAGTTCAACCCTGAGGAGATCTACTATGAGCGATAAGACAAGCATCAGCGAATTTGATTTACTGCTGATCGCCAACCAACTGATTCAGGAGCATGAAAACTACATGGACGGCATGCGTGCAGACAGTGTGGAAGAGAAAGACGGCGTCCTGGTGTTTAAAGGCAACTACTTTCTCGATGAAAAAGGGCTACCAACGCCAAAAACCACGGCGGTGTTCAATATGTTCAAATATCTCGCCCATCAGCTTTCAAAAGAGTTTACGCTGCAAAAATAATAAAAGCCTCTTTATGAGGCTTTTATTTCAATCACTTTAATGACTCAGTTGTGCAAACTTATCAAAGTAATCTGGGAACGTTTTTGATGTACACTTCGGATCATTGATGGTCACGGGGGTATCGCTCAACGCAACGAGCGAGAAGCACATGGCCATGCGGTGATCGTCATACGTATCAATCGCTGCGTGAATCAACTTTTGAGGTGGCGTGATGATGATGTAATCCTCACCCTCTTCTACCGTCGCCCCCACTTTTCGTAGCTCAGTTGCCATCGCCGCCAAACGATCCGTCTCTTTCACACGCCAGTTATACACATTGCGAATGGCGGTGGTGCCGTTGGCAAACAGCGCGGCCGTGGCAATGGTCATCGCCGCATCCGGAATGTGGTTGAAATCCAAATCAACCGCATTGAGTTCGCCGCGGCGAGCAATGACGTAATCTTCGCCCCACTCAATGTGCGCGCCCATTTTTTCCAGTGCTTCTGCAAACTGAATGTCACCTTGAATGCTGTTTTTCCCAATACCGGTCACTTTCACCTGACCGCCTTTGATGGCCGCTGCGGCGAGGAAATAAGACGCCGAAGAGGCATCCCCTTCAACCAGAAAGTTGCCAGGCGATACATAAGACTGACCCGCCGGAATCACAAATTCTTGGTAATCGTTGTTGATCACCTGAACGCCGAACTGTTCCATGATGTGCAATGTGATATCAATGTACGGTTTGGAAACCAATTCACCATCAATTTGAATGGTCACTTTACCTTTGGCCAGTGGCGCCGACATCAAAAATGCCGTTAAGAATTGGCTAGAAATCGACCCATCGATCGTCACGGTGCCTGATTCAAGCCCAGTCCCGGTGATGCGTAATGGTGGATAGTTTTCATTTTCGAGATATTCGATTTGCGCGCCAGCTTGACGCAGCGCGTCGACCAAATGGCCAATCGGGCGCTCTTTCATACGTGGTTCACCGGTTAAGATGAACTCGCCTTCGCCTAAACAGAGCGCCGCCGCCAGTGGGCGCATCGCGGTGCCTGCATTGCCGAGGAACAGCTCTTGAAGTTCAGACACGGTAAACGGCTTACCCAGTCCTTCCACTTCACATTCAGTTTTATCTTCTGACAGGCGATACACCACGCCCAGCTTGCTCAGCGCATTCAACATGTGGCGAATATCGTCACTGTCGAGTAGATTGGTCAGACGAGTCGTACCTTTGGCGAGTGCCGCAAGTAATAAAGCGCGGTTTGATACACTTTTAGAACCCGGAAGGTTCACTTCTCCGTCAATTTTTGAAATGGGTTGTAACGTGAGGCTTTCCATTAAAGTTGTGTTCCTTGCACCGCCACTATTCCTGTTTTTATTTAGGGCAGTGAAAATTCTTCGTAACCGCAGACTAACCAAATTCCCAAAGGAGCGCCAGTGCTAATCTGCGGTTTAAAATGAAATTCTTGCAAGGCCCACGCAGCCAGCAAAATTGCATGTTGTAAGGGTTATAATTCCTTATCAACGCGGACGCCATCATTAAAATAGAGAATACGAACGCGATCGCCTGGGCTAAATAACATATGACGATCGACATCTTGAATCACATCGATTAACTTGCCGTCGGCGGTTTTAATCAGAACTTCCACCAAGCGATATTCGACCTGATAACTTTGATTGGCGTTGGCACGCGCCACACCTGCGCCAGCCACCGCGCCAATGGCAGTGGCCACCTCTCTGCCATGACCATCGCCAAACTGGTTGCCAATCAAGCCGCCGACAACGGCACCAAGTAAAGTTTCCCAGCCGTTTGCTTTGGAGTGCACCATGTCTTGCTGAGAGATGTAGCGAACGGTTTCAATTTGACCAAACACCACGTCGTTCACCGGGCGTGCTTGATTTCGCTGATAGGCAGCATTGGCAAACAGAGGAAAAATCAATAAGATCCATAACCAGCGTTTCATGTTTATCTCCTTTGAGGGATGACTGTTATTGGGACAATGTTGAGCGACTAGGAAACCGATCACGCAATGGCGATATATCTCACCGAACTGGCGTTGGAACATTTTGATTTTCCGTCGCCCTATTCCGCACTCAAAGAACCCAATGGTTTACTGGCCTTTGGCGGGGACCTGAATCCAACGCGTATTTACCAGGGTTACCAGCAGGGCATCTTCCCGTGGTTTGGCCCCGGTGAACCCATTTTATGGTGGAGCCCGTCGCCAAGAGCCGTGTTTGATCCTAAGACCTTCATACCGGCAAAAAGTGTGAAAAAATTTCAGCGCAAGCATCAATATACCGTCAGTATTAATCATGCCACGACGGATGTCATCGAAATGTGCGCCGCGGTGCGCTCCCCACAAGAGACATGGTTAAATGAACCGATGCGCCAGGCTTACGGGCAATTGGCTCGCGAAGGCAAATGCCATTCCGTGGAGGTGTGGCAACACGACACCTTGGTGGGTGGGCTGTATGGCATTGAAGTGGGTCAGTTATTTTGTGGCGAATCGATGTTTAGCACCGCGACCAACGCCTCTAAAATCGCCCTGTGGTATTTTTGCCACCATTTCAGCACTCATCAGGGCAAACTGATTGACTGCCAAGTGATGAACCCACACCTTAAATCATTGGGCGCTAAGGAATTATCCCGCGACAACTTTATGCAATCGTTGCTATCTTTAAAAGAACAGCATGTCACAGAACGTTGTTTTCAACCCCAGTGGCTCTCGTGCCCCGTTGAAACATCTGCTGAGGAGTAATTATGAGTTCCGATCTGCAACAGATTCGTATTGGTCTCACCAACAACCACCCGTGCAGCTACCTTAAAGACCGCATGGAGCGCGTGGCAGTGGCCATCGACACTCAGATGCAAACCCCCGAGAACTATGAAATTTTACTGGCGAACGGGTTTCGTCGTAGCGGCGACACCATCTATAAACCCCATTGCGATACGTGCAGCGCATGTGAAGCGCTCCGCGTTTCCGTGGCTGACTTTACGCCCTCAAAAAGTCAAAAACGCCTGCTGAATAAGACGCGGGATGATGTGCGTTGGGAGCTCAAAGAGACCATGGATAGCGAGTGGTTCGCACTCTACGCCCGTTATATCAAAGCCCGTCATCGCGACGGCAGTATGTACCCGCCTCGTAAAGATGAGTTTGATAAATTTGCCCATTCGCTGTGGTTAGAAACCCGTTATCTTCATATTTATCAGAACGATAAGTTAATTGCCGTTGCCATTACCGACTTTATGCCCCATTGCGCCAGCGCGTTCTATACTTTCTTTGATCCTGATCTGACCTTGTCCATCGGGACCTTGGGGGTCCTCATTCAGTTGGAACTGTGTCGCCAGATGAACAAACAGTGGCTTTATTTGGGATATCAAATCGATGAATGCCCTGCCATGAACTACAAAGTGCGCTTCCAACCTCATCAAAGGCTAGTAAATCAGCGTTGGCAAGGGTAGAATACGCCCCAACTTTACTTATTGATCGATTAACGGCAGAATGCGACCGTTAATTTTTGCCTATTTCTAAAGAGGATTAAATGGCTAAAGAAGACGTAATTGAGATGCAAGGTACTGTCCTTGATACTCTTCCAAACACAATGTTCCGTGTTGAGCTAGAAAACGGTCACACAGTGACAGCTCACATCTCTGGTAAAATGCGTAAGAACTACATCCGTATCCTTACTGGTGACAAAGTGACTGTTGAGATGACTCCGTACGACCTGACTAAAGGCCGCATCGTCTTCCGTGCTCGTTAATCACTGATTTTCGAATGCAACAAAAACGGAGCTATAAGCTCCGTTTTTGTTGCCTAAGAGACAGAACGACAAAGAAAAAGCGCACTACAAAGAGTGCGCTTTTTTATGGATGATGAATGAACCTAAGCGAAATGCTTTCGCACCATCAGTGAACCACTTCTTCTTTGGTTCCCATGTACTCAAAGGTCAGTTGGTCATCGTTCAGATCCACCTTCACCGTGCCCCCATCAACCAGTGAGCCAAACAGCAGCTCATTCGCCAACGGTTTCTTCAGTTGTTCCTGAATCACACGTCCCATTGGACGGGCGCCCATGTCACGGTCATAACCTCTGACCGCCAACCAGTGACGAGCGTCTTCCGAAACTTCCAGAGACACGCCGCGCGCATCCAACTGGACCTGCAGCTCGACGATGAACTTGTCGACCACCTGATGAATCACACGTTCGTCCAGCGCGTTAAACCAGATGATGTGGTCAAGGCGGTTACGGAACTCAGGAGTGAACACTTTCTTGATTTCCGCCATCGCATCATGGCTGTGGTCCTGCTGAATCATACCAATGGATTTCTTCACAGTTTCCGCCACACCCGCGTTGGTGGTCATCACCAAAATGACATTACGGAAGTCGGCTTTACGACCGTTGTTATCCGTTAGCGTGCCGTTATCCATGACCTGCAATAGCAAGTTGAAGATATCCGGGTGCGCTTTCTCAATCTCATCTAGCAATACCACCGAATGAGGATGCTTGATCACCGCATCGGTCAACAGGCCGCCTTGGTCGAAACCTACGTAGCCCGGAGGCGCACCAATCAAACGGCTGACCGAATGACGTTCACCGTATTCCGACATGTCAAAGCGCAGCAGTTCGATGCCCAGCAGTTTCGACAGCTGCACAGTGACTTCGGTTTTACCCACACCCGTTGGACCAGCAAACAAGAATGACCCCACCGGACGATTATCCGAGCCCAATCCTGCACGAGTCAGTTTGATGGATTCAGACAGCACATCAATAGCATTGTCTTGTCCGAACACCAGCATCTTCATTTTCTGATCAAGATTTTTCAGAATATCTTTATCCGAAGAAGAGACTGATTTTTCGGGAATACGCGCCATTTTAGCCACCATGGCTTCGATATCCGCCACACCAACGGTTTTCTTACGGCGACTCGCTGGCAGCAAGCGAACTCGCGCGCCCGCTTCGTCAATCACGTCAATCGCTTTATCAGGCAGATGACGTTCGTTGATGTATTTCGCCGATAATTCCACCGCAGCACGCAGTGCTTCTTTGGTGTAACGCACATCATGGTGCGCTTCGTATTTCGGTTTCAGCCCCATCAGAATCTTCGTGGTGTCATCAAGTGATGGTTCCACAATGTCGATTTTTTGGAAGCGGCGAGATAGCGCACGCTCTTTTTCAAAAATGTTGCTGTATTCCTGATAGGTGGTCGACCCAATACAGCGCAACTTACCACTGCTCAGCAACGGTTTGATGAGGTTCGCCGCATCGACTTGCCCGCCAGAAGCGGCACCCGCACCAATGATGGTGTGGATTTCATCAATGAACAGAATGGCGTCTTTTTCTTTTTCAAGCTGTTTCAAAATCGATTTGAAACGTTTTTCAAAATCACCACGGTACTTGGTGCCTGCCAGCAGCGAACCGATGTCCAGCGAGTAAATCACGCTGTCTTGAATCACTTCCGGCACTTGGCCTTCCACGATTCGCCATGCAAGGCCTTCCGCGATGGCCGTTTTACCGACCCCCGCCTCACCCACTAACAGCGGGTTATTTTTACGGCGGCGACACAGCACCTGAATGGTTCGTTCCAGCTCTTTATCACGACCAATCAGCGGGTCAATCTGACCTTGTTTCGCCAAATTGTTCAAGTTAGTCGCAAAGCTTTCCAAACGTTCGTCAGCACTGATCTCTTCACCGCTCTCCGTACCGAATGAATCCGGTGACGATTCATCGCCAGAGCTCGATGCTTTGGTGATGCCGTGTGAAATGTAGTTCACGATATCCAAACGACTGATATCGTTTTTCTTCAGCAAATATGCTGCGTGAGATTCCTGCTCACTGAAAATCGCCACCAGCACGTTTGCACCAGTCACTTCACTGCGGCCAGAAGACTGAACATGGAACACCGCACGCTGAAGCACACGCTGAAAACTCAACGTTGGTTGGGTTTCACGTGTTTCATCGTTTTCAGGAATCAGGGGGGTTGTTTGATCGATAAACGTGTCAAGTTCACGACGGAGTATGTCGATGTCTGCTTGACAGGCCAGTAATGCTTCCTTCGCTGCATCGTTTTCCAGCAATGCAAGTAGGAGGTGCTCGACGGTCATAAATTCATGTCTTTTGTCTCGCGCTCGAGCGAACGCGCCGTTTAGACTCGACTCTAGTTCTTTGTTAAGCATAAGGCCTCCTTAAGGAACAACCACATTGTCGTCGCAAGTTATTAAGCTCGCTCCATGGTACACAGAAGTGGATGCTCATTTTCCCTTGAGTACATTGTCACCTGTGCGACTTTCGTCTCTGCAACCTCTGCAGTAAATGTGCCACAAATTGCTTTCCCTTCGTAATGCACCTTCAGCATCACTTGAGTCGCTCGTTCTATATCCATCGAGAAAAAACGCTCCAGGATTTCGATAACAAAGTCCATCGGTGTGTAATCATCGTTGTTTAACACCACGTTATACATCGCCGGTGGCTTAATTGCTGTTTCTTCTCGCTCCAGTAAATCTGAGCCTGGAGTCACCCATTCAAAGTTTCTACTCATGACGGCCGTGTTTCAGACTGTTTCTCATACAAATTAGACATTTCAGTCTCTTCTATCAGCACGGTTTCATAACCTAACATGCTGTCAGTTCAGGTGAAAAACAACCCTTACTAAGAGACTAATGCAGCAATTGTATCGCTGCAAATAAAACATTGCTATCCAGGCTCATCACACAAGCGAACGTTTAAAAATCCGCCATCATTATGCAAACCCATTCACAATATGCATCGCTATTTGCAAATGTCATCTTTATCAAAATGCGACGATAGCAACGCGAAAGTTAACGAAGTTGCAATTAAACGATGGGAACGTCAGTTAGAGAGACAACAATAGTGATTTACTTATAAAACTCCGTACCTTTATACGTTTTTCCTATTGACTGTGTTCAATCATTGACTACATTGGTCAATTAGTGACTAAAAATTTGGCAGCGGCTGAATGGCTATTCACGATTGAGAAAACGCCAAGATGGAAAATAGTGAGGGTTTTCTTCAACAACATCAGTAAATAAATGCATGAGGGATGTATAGCATGGCTACAGGTACAGTAAAATGGTTCAACAACGCCAAAGGATTTGGGTTTATTTGTCCGGAAGGTGAAGATGGAGACATTTTTGCGCACTACTCAACGATCAAAATGGATGGCTACCGCACGTTGAAGGCGGGTCAGCAAGTGTCGTATGAGGTTGAACAAGGACCGAAAGGCTACCACGCAAGCAGCGTCGTACCGATTGAAGGTCAATTAGCAAAATAATCGCTGCCAATTGTTGTAAATAAAAAACGGTATTTGTACCGGAGTAACATGAGCCAACCCCCATTCGTCAAGTGGTCACTTTTCGTCAATTGGGTGTTGGCTCTTTGTTTTTGAATGAAACGCGAGGCGATCGTGCGTTAAATATCTAACGCAGCATGATGCCCTTGGTAAATCGCGGTAGTAATGGTCGAGACTTTCACGCAGTCGCCCACTTGCGCTACCAGCGGTGCGCAATCCCACAATTCATCCACACTCGCACGGCGAGAACGCTGACCTAGCGCGCAGATCACGCTGGACCCATCGATATGCACGGTTTCGCCATCCGCATTTTCACACACCACACCATCAGCACGCACTTCAACGGCTTTGTGATTTTTCAACACAGTAATGCCAGATTTTTCAATTTCAGCCAGCAACAACGGACGATGACGGATATTCGCATCAGGTGACAACTCGCTGTTCATTTCAATCAATGTCACGTTTTTGTGTTCACGCGCTAAGTGAATTGCAGCTTCACACCCCGCCAAGCCACCACCGAGCACGATCACGTCGTGACTGATGTCGTTGACGTGATGATGGTAGTCATTAATCAACACAGCGTTCTCTTTCAATCCACTGATCGGTGGCATAAACGGTGCGGAGCCGACCGCCAGAATAATGTGATCGGGTTGAATCGCATCAGCATAGGCTTTATCCACCATAGTGTTCAAACGAATGTCGACGCCAGCGTCTTCACACAGTTTGCCCAACGTGACACCCAGCTGGTACATCTCGTATTTGAAAGAAATGGCCTGTTCACCAATCAAGATGCCGCCCACTTCATCGCCCTTTTCACACAAAATAACGTCATGACCGCGTTTCGCAGCGGTTAGCGCGGCTTGCAGACCCGCAGGACCACCACCAACCACCAGCACTTTTTTCTTCGTTGCCGCTGGAACAATTTCCAATCCATCCAACTCACGACCGATAATTGGGTTCACGGTACAACGACGCGTCGCGGTTTGCGCGCGCTCGGCCATGCAAGTGAAACAACGCAGACAGCGCACAATGCGGTCATCTTGGTTAGTGATCACTTTCTTCGGCAATTCTGGGTCCGCCAACAGCGCTCGCGCCATTTCTACGATATCCGCTTTGCCGGAAGCGATGATCTCTTCCATTTGTGCTGGATCGTTCAAACCACCAATTGTTGCCACAGGCACAGACACCTGTTGTTTGATGGCTTCCGCCAGATACACGTTGCTGCCGTGTGGCAAGAACATGGATGGGTGAGTCACGCCAAAGCCACGTTGATACGTGCCTGCAGACACGTGTAGCAAATCGATACGACTTTCAATCAGCTTGGCAATTTCGATCCCTTCCGCTAAGTCGTAGCCCCCCTCAAATAGCTCTGAACCACTTAAGCGAAACTCAATAGGGAAACCCGGACCAACCGCCTTACGCACGCTGTCTAACACTTCTTGTGCAAAACGCACGCGGTTTTCGATGCTACCGCCGTATTTGTCGGTACGTTTGTTAAAGTAAGGCGACAGGAACTGGTTGATCAACCAACCATGGCCACCATGCACCATCACCATTTCAAAACCTGCGCGTTTGGCGAGCGCAGCTTTTTCGCCGTAGGCCGCAACGATGTCGTCAATCAGCGCTTGTGTCAGCTCTCGCACTTCACGACCATCAGGACGTGTGGTGTTACTTGGCCCCCATTGGCACAAGCCTTCTTTTTTGCTCTTGTCGGTGAGGTACGTCCCTGCGTATTGGCCGGAGTGAGACAGCTCCACGCTGGCAATCGCGCCATGGCGACGAATCGCATCCGCTGTGTATGTAAAGCTGGCAAGCGATCCCGGTGTTTGTAAATCTAGGTGGTACATGTGCGAGCCTTCGGTCTCTGGGTGAACCACCAATTCACTCACGGTGACACTCGACACGCCACCTTTGGCTCGGTTTTCATAAAACTTGGTTGATGCCGGGCCAATGGTGCAATCTGCAGTGATGTCGGTGCCGCCCATTGGCGCACCAAACATGCGGTTTCTAAAGTACACGTTACCAATTTTGATGGGTTTGCTGAGGTGTGGAAATTTTCTTTTCATAGCGATATGCCCGTTACAAATTTTTTGGATGCGCTTGCACAGTAAGCTTTTGATTTGAAGCTTGGTTCACCATGCGAAACACGAAAGATAGAATCAGACCAAGAACACTAAATGCGATACCAATTAAGAAGGCGTGGTCAAAGCTGCGGGTGGCGTTAAAGACGCTACGCATAATGGTTGGGCCACAGAAACCTGCGACAGCAAACCCGGTAAACATAATCCCAAAGTTCACGCTGTTGTTTTTGGGCCCAAATTGATCGGCAGTCAGGCCAGGGAAAACGCCCATAAAAGAGCCAAAACAGATTCCCACGATCGATAATCCGATGTAGAACTCTGTCACATCACCTTGGCCGGCGATGTACAGCAGATACAGGCCAATGATGGAGAGTAAACAGGTCAACGCTAAGGTATTGAGTCGGCCAATGCGGTCAGACAACACGCCAGCCAGCACGCGACCAGACACGTTGAAAAACGCCAAGGTCGAGACCGCGCCAGTCGCGGCTGCAACATCCATCCCAATCATGTTTTGTGCCATGGGGTAAGCCAGCGGTATGCACATCAATCCGGCAACTGCGCCAGACATCAATAAGCAGATCAGCACGTAGAAAGTTGGCGAGGCCAGCATCTCTTTCCAATCTTTGTTGACAATCGCAGGGGCACTCGCTGTGTGTTTTGGCGCCCAACCCGCCGGTTTGAATCCATCGGGACATTTGGTGATCACTAACCCGCTGGCGCAGACAATCACCGTAAATACGGCACCAATGATTTTGAATGCGGCAATGACGCCGAACGAAGAAATGATGACCGCGGCAATGGGTGGAATGATGACGGAACTGACGCCAAACAACGCGGTGGTTAAACCGCCCACAAGACCACGATGATCAGGGAAGAATTTGATGCTGGTGCTGATGGTTGCCCCGTACACCATGCCGAGTCCTAACCCGGTGACAATGCCATAACTCCACACCAAATGATTGAGTTGTGTGGCATAACCCGATAGGAACATGCCGCCGCCAAACAACAACCCACCGATGAAAATCACCAGTTTCGGGCCAAATGTGTCGTTAATTTTGCCGCCAGAAATCATGGTAATGGGGCCGACAGAGTTACACACAATAAACACAATGGCTAAGTCTGTCCCGGTTAACGTGATGCCATTGAGCGCCCCCAAGTATTGCGCCATGGGCGTTGAAAACACGCTCCATGCGTACATCGATCCAACGCATAAATTAATAAAACAGCAGGCCACTAAAATAGCCCAACGTTTTTGAGTATAGGCTTCGGTCATAACGCCTTCCCCTGAATCCTGTCGCCTCGGTACATGTTCATTCACCCCTCCAATCTCTCTTCAAATTCATATTTATTCGAAAACATGTAAATATTGACATGTTTGTATTGACTCATTCTTTGTTCGAAATCAGGTTTATTGTTCGATTTTGGGCGCTTTGATATGATTTGATGAAAATTGATCGACGAGAACGTACGAATGAGACTACTCAAATATGCCATTCTGGGGTTATTAAACCGTCATTCGATGACCGGATATGACATCGCAAAAGAGTTCAATTACGAATTAGCGGAGTTTTGGCACGCCAACCACAGCCAGATTTATACCGAGCTGAAGAAGCTGCATCAGGAAAAATTGGTGACGTTTGATATTGAGATCAGCGGCGATATTTTAGAGAAAAAGTCCTACACCATTACTGAAGAAGGTCGGGATCAGCTCATTCGCTGGTTACACAAAGATGAAATGATGGGGAAAACCGCGAAGGATGTGTTTCGCGTCCGGATGTATTTTTCCAATAACATCGATTTGACTAGCCGCGTTAAATTGCTCGAAAGCCAAAAGATGCAACACACCAAGCGCCTCAATGCGTTGAAAAAAACCTTGGAGCAATACCCGGATGTTCCGGCTCTCGACAGCGATCGATTTGGTGACTTCATCATTCTGGAAAACGCTATTATGCGCGAAGAGATGACCCTCGAATGGCTTAATAAAGTCATCGGGTATTGCGATTCAACCCCAGCGCCGCAATCCGCCGATGAAAACTAAGATGGAGACGATGAGGGTAATGAAGATGATGAAGATGAAATAGCGCCGAAAACACGCGCTTCCGCGCCCTCTCCTTTGCGCAAAAACTGACATAAAAAAACGGCCCATCTCAGGGCCGTTTTTATTGCTCGCTCGAGTCGACGAGAAACGAGACTTACGCGCGATCCACGATGTGGTTTAGCGTAGTACTCGGGCGCATCAGTGGCGCCACTTTCTCAAAGACTGGCAGGTAATACCCACCCAAATCACCCGCAACGCCTTGCGCGCTATTCAATTCAGCAACGATTGTCGCTTCGTTGGTTTTCAGCTGTTGTGCGATTGGGGCAAATTCCGCAGCCAGATCCGCATCTGCCGTCTGCTCTGCCAGAGCTTCCGCCCAATACATCGCGAGATAGAAGTGACTGCCACGGTTGTCCAGTTCACCCACTTTACGTGATGGTGACTTGTTGGTATCAAGGAATTTGCCCGTTGCTTTGTCCAATGCGTCCGCCAGAACCTGTGCTTTCGCATTGCCAGTCACCACGCTCAGGTGCTCCAGAGAAGCAGCCAGAGCCAGGAATTCACCCAGTGAGTCCCAACGCAGGTGGTTTTCTTTCTGAACTTGTTGAACGTGTTTTGGAGCCGAGCCGCCTGCGCCAGTCTCAAACAGACCACCACCATTCATCAGTGGCACGATAGACAGCATTTTCGCTGACGTACCCAGTTCCAGAATTGGGAACAAGTCAGTCAGGTAGTCACGCAGTACGTTACCCGTTACGGAGATCGTGTCCAGACCTTGCTTGATACGAACCAGTGAGAACTTCGTCGCTTCAACCGGAGACAGGATCTTGATGTCCAAACCAGCTGTGTCGTGCTCAGGCAGGTACTGGTTCACTTTCTTGATCAGCTCTGCATCGTGCGCGCGAGCTTCGTCCAGCCAGAATACCGCTGGCGCGCCAGATGCGCGAGCGCGAGTCACCGCCAATTTCACCCAATCTTGGATTGGCGCATCTTTCACCTGACACATACGGAAGATGTCGCCTGCTTCCACAGCTTGCTCAAGCAGAACATTGCCTTCAGCATCGACAACACGCACAGCGCCGTCTGCATCAAGGATGAACGTTTTATCGTGTGAGCCGTACTCTTCCGCTTTCTGAGCCATCAGACCCACGTTCGGTACGCTGCCCATGGTGGTTGGGTCAAACGCGCCGTTCTCTTTACAGAATTCGATCACCGCTTGGTAAACACCTGAATAACAACGATCTGGGATCATCGCTTTCGTATCTTTCTGTTTACCGTCTGGGCCCCACATTTGACCAGAAGAACGAATCATCGCAGGCATAGACGCATCAACGATAATGTCACTTGGGACATGCAGGTTGGTGATGCCACGGTCAGAATCAACCATCGCCAGTGGTGGTTGAGTGTTGTAAACCGCTTGAATCGCCGCTTCAATTTCAGTGCGCTGCGCTTCTGGCAGAGTCTGAATTTTCGCGTACACATCGCCCAAGCCGTTGTTCACGTCAACGCCCAGCTCTTCAAATACTTTACCGTATTTCGCAAACACGTCTTTGTAGTACACCTTCACCGCGTGACCAAAAATCACTGGATCAGACACTTTCATCATGGTCGCTTTCATGTGCAGCGACAGCAGAACGTTCTGCGCTTTCGCATCCGCGATTTCTTTTTCAAAGAATTCAACCAGTGCTTTTTTGCTGAGCACGCTGGTATCGATGATTTCTTTGTCTTGCAGGGCAAATGGTTTCTTCAGCACTTTGGTTGAGCCATCGTTGCCAACAAACTCAATTGAAACTTGCGTTGCACCGCTCAGCGTCACCGATTTTTCGCTGCCAAAGAAGTCTTTATCTTCCATGCTTGAAACATGTGATTGAGAGTCTTTGGACCATGCACCCATTGAGTGCGGGTTTTTCTTCGCATAGTTCTTCACTGATGCTGGCGCGCGACGGTCAGAGTTCCCTTCACGCAGCACGGGGTTTACGGCGCTACCTTTAATTTTGTCGTACGTTGCTTTGATCGCTTCTTCTTCGTACGTACTTGGTTCTTCAGGGTAGTTAGGTAGCGCGTAGCCTTTCTCTTGCAGCTCTTTGATCGCAGCTTTCAGCTGAGGAATCGAGGCAGAAATGTTTGGCAGTTTGATGATGTTTGCTTCTGGCGTCTGAGCCAATTCGCCCAGTTCAGCCAGTGCGTCACCAATGCGTTGTTCTTCTTTCAAATGCTCAGGGAAGTTGGCCAGAATGCGGCCTGCTAGTGAAATGTCACGCGTGTCAACGTTGATGCCTGACGATGCCGTGAAAGACTGAATGATTGGCAGCAATGAATACGTAGCCAGTGCCGGTGCTTCGTCAGTAATAGTGTAGATAATTGTAGGTTTTTCTGTAGGCATGAACTTTCCCTATGTGTTCTAACAGCACCATTGGATGAAACGGCACTGTGTGAATGTCCGTACTCAAGTAAGTATTACATCCTCAAACTTGCGCACGATAATCCCACTCTTTCAAGTCTCAGGTCGAACGACATTCATTGTGTTCGGTTTAGTCCGTGAGTGAAGGTAGTTATAATTAAACAAAAGCAAGATAATAGTCTATCATCTTGTTCGTTAATCCTGTTTTCGGGCGCGCAAATGATAGCCCAAAATCGTTCGCCAGAAAACTTTCAAACACAACTCATTCACATTTTTGCAAGGTACTTAACATGTCATCCCGCTCACCGCGAGCTGCATCCTCTTCTCCTCGTCCAGCAGGCAAACCTCATTTTAAACGGGCAAAACGCCCAAGTTCTGCACACTCAACTCAGCCTACATCCGCGTCGCGTTCACGGACTGACAAACCGAGAGTGTCACCTCAAGAACGTCAAGTGGTGATTTTTAACAAGCCCTTCGACACGCTGAGTCAGTTTACCGACGGGGATGGACGTAAAACGCTGGCCGACTTCATTCCAGTCAAAGAGGTGTATGCCGCCGGCCGCCTCGATCGCGACAGTGAAGGCCTGATGGTGTTGACCAACGATGGCATTCTGCAAGCCAAGCTGACCCAGCCGCAGTCCAAATCACCCAAAACCTATTGGGTGCAAGTGGAAGGCGCGCCTCAGGAAGCCGATCTCGACAAGCTCAGAAACGGGGTGGAATTGAAAGACGGCCCAACATTACCTGCCATCGTTGAAATCATGCCGGAACCCGAGGTGTGGGAACGTCATCCACCGGTGCGCTTTCGCGCCGCTATTCCGACCACCTGGCTCGCCATTACCATTATCGAAGGGCGCAACCGCCAAGTACGCCGTATGACGGCCAATATCGGCTTCCCGACCCTGCGTCTGATTCGTTATTCAATGGGTGACATTGTTTTGGGCGATCTACAGCCCGGAGAATGGAAACACATTGAGATTTAATGTCCGACGTCTCATAAAAAACGCCCCAATTCGGGGCGTTTTTTTGTGTTTACTTGTGACGTTCTTTGAGCTTATCAATCACATCGCTCATCGATAACCCTTGGTCTTGTAGTAAAACCAACAGGTGATAGATCAAATCCGCCGATTCGCAAATCAACTCCGCCTTATCGCCCGACGTCGCCGCAAGCGCGACTTCAACGCCTTCTTCGCCCACTTTCTGCGAAATGCGTTTGGTGCCACGCGCATAAAGGCTAGCGGTGTAAGAGGATTCTGGGTCGGCACTCTTGCGGGCAGCCAGTAGCTGCTCAAGTTGATGAAGCCACACCATTTGCGACTCCTCTTGTGCGTCACCATCCCAGCACGTCGTTGTCCCCGTGTGGCACGTTGGGCCAATTGGATTCACTTTGACCAGCAACGTATCTTGGTCGCAATCAAGCGCGATGTTTTTCAGTTCAAGCACATTGCCCGATGTCTCGCCTTTGGTCCAAAGGCGCTGTTTGGTGCGCGAGAAAAACGTCACTTGATTGGTTGCTATCGTTTTCGCCAGCGCATCTTGGTTCATGTAGCCCATCATCAACACTTGGCTGGATGAGAAATCTTGAACGATCGCCGGTACCAGACCATCGACCTTGTCCCAATTAATGCGGTCTGAGAGCGCTGTCATTACTGCTTGGCTCATCCTCTTACCTCGATCTGTTGTTGTTTTAGATAGTGTTTGAGTTCACCGATATTGATGATTTGCTTGTGAAATACCGATGCCGCTAGCGCGCCGTCGACATTCGCCAACTTGAACGCATCCGCAAAGTGTTCCATCGCGCCTGCACCGCCCGAAGCAATCAGCGGCACTTTACAGACTGCACGCACCATATTGAGCTGCTCTAAGTCGTAGCCATTTCGCACGCCATCTTGGTTCATCATATTTAGCACGATTTCACCTGCACCACGCTTTTGCACTTCTTGCACCCAATCTTTGGTTTCCCATTGAGTGGCTTTGGTGCGCGCTTCATCACCGGTAAACTGGTAAACCTGATATTTGCCCGTCTCTTTGTCGTAATAGGAATCGATGCCGACGACAATACATTGAACACCAAATTTATCCGCTAAATCAGTAATGAGCTGCGGATTGGCCAGCGCGGGAGAGTTGATGGAGACTTTGTCAGCACCAAACTCCAGAATGCGCGCCGCGTCATCCGCGGATTTAATACCACCCGCCACGCAGAACGGAATATCGATCACTTCTGCAACGCGAGCCACCCAGCTCTTATCCACCACTCGGCCATCGCTTGATGCGGTGATATCGTAAAACACCAGCTCATCAGCACCTTCTTCTGCGTAACGTTTTGCCAGCGGTACGATGTCACCGATGATTTCGTGGTTACGAAACTGAACGCCCTTCACCACCTGTCCATCACGGACATCAAGACACGGAATTATGCGTTTTGCCAACATGCGAATGCCTCCTCAGCAGTGAATTTGCCATCCAGCAACGCGCGGCCAACAATAACGCCTGCCACGCCAGTGTCTTTTAACGCTTCGATATCCGCTAAGCTGCCAATGCCACCGGATGACTGGAATTGCACTTGTGGGTACTGCTTGCACAAGTCGACATACAAGTCCACGTTGGAACCGGCCAACGTGCCGTCGCGTGAAATATCGGTACACAGAACGTGTTTGAGCCCAACGGTCAGGTAGTCCTCAATCAGCGCTTCAATGGTCACGCCTGAATCTTCCTGCCAACCGGAGATAGCGACTCTGCGGACACCGCTGTCATCGATGTTGATGTCGAGTGCGAGCACGATTTTCTCCGCGCCGTATTTGCTCATCCAGCCTTTCACCAGCTCCGGCTGCTTAACCGCTGTGGAGCCGACAACCACCCGTTGCGCACCTGCTTCCAGCAGGTCAATCACATCTTGTTCGCTGCGCACACCGCCGCCAATTTGAATATTGGCTGGCGTACTCGCCAAGAGCTTGGCAATTAAGTCCAGCTGGCGCGCAGAGGTGTCTTTCGCACCCGTTAAATCCACCAAGTGCAGCCAGTTCGCCCCCGCTTGGTGATACAGGTTGAACTGCGCTGCCGGGTCTACTTTGTATTCGGTCACTTGGCCATAATCGCCTTGATAAAGGCGGACGACCTGACCTTCAATTAAATCTAATGCGGGAATGATCATTCTAAATCCTTATGCCGGCCTGACGACAAGGTCGCCAGGTGCCAATCCTTACAGTTCCAAAAAGTTTCGAATCAGTTGAGAGCCCGCTTTTGAAGAGCGCTCTGGGTGAAACTGCACACCGTAGTAGTTGCCGTTTTGAATCGCAGCGCTGAAGGGCTGACCGTATTCACATTGCGCAATGGTGTAATCGCCAACCGGCATGGCAAAGCTGTGAACAAAGTAAAAATACTCTCCCTCTTCGATGCCTTTGAACAGCGGATTGCCAGCGTTGGCCGACACGGTATTCCACCCCATGTGCGGCAGCGGCAAGTCACCGGTTTGCATCAGACGTACTTCGCCACTGACAAGACCAAGACAGTCGACAATCTCATCGGCTTTCTGGCCTTTTTCTTCCGACAGTTTGCCCATCAGCTGCATGCCAAGACAAATCCCCAGCATCGGTTTTTCAACTTTCTTGACCAGCTCAATCAGGTTGCGCTGCTCAAGGTTTTTCATCGCTTCGCTGGCCGTACCGACGCCGGGAAGGAACAGTTTGTCTGCCGCGAGTACCACTTCTGGGTCTTTCGAAATCGACACGTCGTAGCCCAAACGTTCAATGGCAAACTTCACTGAAGAGACATTGGCACAACCGGTATCAATAATGACAACTTTCTGGTTCATTACAGCACCCCTTTACTGCTCGGCAGTTCATTGCCCTGCACCTGAATGGCTTGGCGCAGCGTGCGGCCAAAGGCTTTAAACAAGCTTTCGATGATGTGGTGATCGTTCTCGCCCGCTGACGACAGGTGCAGCGTACATGCCAGCGTGTCGGTTAAAGAGCGGAAGAAGTGATACACCATTTCCGTCGACAGATCGCCAACTTGCGGGCGGCTGAAATCTGCGTCGAACTTCAGATACGGGCGACCCGATAAGTCCAGCGCGCATTGCGCCAAACATTCATCCATTGGCAGGGTGAAGCCAAAGCGACCGATGCCGCGTTTGTCACCCAGTGCTTCTTTCAGAGCTTGACCCAGCGCCAATGCGGTATCTTCTACCGTGTGGTGGTCGTCGATGTGCAAATCGCCCACGACTTTCAGTTTGAGTTGGAAACCGCCATGGGTTGCGATTTGATCCAGCATGTGGTCAAAGAAGCCCAAACCTGTCTCGATTTGATTGCCACCAGTTTCATCCAAATTCACCGCGACCAGAATATCGGTCTCTTTGGTTTTACGAACTACTTCTGCTGTGCGCGCTTTGACGGTCAGATCTTTCACAATCTCGCGCCAGCCCATGGTTTGCGGATGATATTGAATGCCGCGAATCGCCATATTTTCGGCCAGTTGCAGATCGGTCATGCGATCGCCAATCACCACGGAGTGTTTGAAATCGACTTTGCCGCCTTGCAGATACGCTTTCACCATGCCCAATTTAGGTTTGCGGCATGAACAGTTGTCTTTTTCAAAGTGTGGGCAGATCAGCACGTCATCAAATTTCACGCCCTGAGATTCGAAAATCTCCATCATCATGTTGTGGGGCGCATCGAAGTCTTCTTGTGGGTAGCTGTCGGTCCCCAAACCGTCTTGATTGGTCACCATGACCAAACGGTAGCCCGCATCCTGCAGCGTCAAAAGACTCGGAATCACATACGGTTCAAGTTTGAGTTTGTCTAAACGGTCAACTTGAAAATCGACGGGCGGCTCAACAATTAAGGTGCCATCACGGTCGATAAAAAGAATTTTCTGTTGGTTGCTCACGGGAATGTCCTTTTCTTAAGGCAGCGGCTCGCGCTGCCTGTCATCACAGTAATTACTGGTAATAGTTACGAATAAACGCGACGGTTTTCTCGCACTCTTCGCGGTTGCCCACAGAAACTCGTACGCAGTTTTCAATCGGTGAATTACGCAAAATAATGCCGTGTTCCCACGCCGCTTTGAACAACGCATCGCCATCTGGGAATTTCACCAATAAGTAGTTGCCCCAACCTTCAAACACTTGCAGACCTTCAATCATCTGCAAACCGACTTGCAGATAGGCGCGGTTGGCATTGAGATCCAACACTTGGAATTTCGCTCGCGCCAAACCGGCTTCAGACAACGCTTGTACCGCAATGTCTGCCACCGGCACCGGCACGGGATAAGGGGCAATCACTTTCAGCAAAACGTTGATGAGATCGTCGTTTGCCAGCGTGAAACCACAGCGCAATCCTGCCAGCGCAAACGCTTTCGACAGTGTGCGCAAAATCGCCAAGTTCGAATATTTGGCCAGTAAGTCAACGGTGGACGCCTCTGGGCAGAAGTCGATGTACGCTTCATCCATCACCACAATGGCGCGGTCTTTGGTCATCTCCAATAACGCGATGATATCTTCGCGTTTCACCAGATTTCCGGTCGGGTTGTTTGGACTGCACACAAACACCAATTTCACGTTGTCGAGATTGGCTTCGATGCTTGGTAGATCCAATTGCCAATCTTGGGTGAGTGGCACTTTTTTGCGTTCGACCCCAAAGGTTTCCGCACTGATGGCGTACATGCCATACGTCGGCGGGCAGAACAGAATCGCATCTTCATTCGGCTCACAGAAAGCGCGAATTAAGAGTTCAATCCCTTCGTCCGCACCACGTGAAGTCAACACTTGCTCCGGTTGCACACCGGCATAGCTAGCATACGCTTGAATCAGCGCTTTGGGCTGGCAATCGCTGTAACGATTTAGGCGAGTAAAGTCCGTTTTGTATTCATTATCAAACGGTGATTCATTGGCATTCAACCACACATCACCACTGCCACCGATACGGCGGGCAGACAGATAAGGCGTCAGTCCTTGAACTTGTTTACGTGCGAGTTTTTCCATGATGATTAAGCCTTCTGTAACTTTTCAACCCGAATGGTCACCGCACGTTTATGCGCATCCAGACCTTCGGCGTTCGCCATTGCCACAACGGTTGGCGCCAAGGTTTGCAGCCCTTCTGCGCTCAACTCTTGCACCGTCATTCGCTTGCTAAAATCTGCTAATCCTAAGCTGGAATAGGTACGGGTGTACCCATACGTCGGCAGCACGTGGTTGGTGCCGGACGCGTAATCCCCCACCGATTCTGGCGACCAGTCGCCCAAAAAGATGGATCCTGCATTATCGAGCAGTGGCACTAATTCACGTGGATTTTTGGTTTGCACAATCAGGTGCTCAGGGCCGTAATAGTTCGAAATCGCGACAGCCTGCGTTAACGATTCCGAAATAATAATCAGGCTCGACGCCAACGCTTTTTCAGCGATCCCCGCGCGTGACAGCGCTTTCAGCTGTTTTTGCACTGCGTCGGTGACTTGGTCTGCAATCACCGGCGATGGTGTCACTAACACTACTTGAGAATCCGGGCCGTGTTCTGCTTGGCTGAGCAAATCTGCGGCAATAAAATCTGGGTCCGCAGTGTCGTCAGCAATGACCAGCACTTCTGATGGGCCAGCTGGCATATCAATCGCAGCGCCACGAAAGTCGTTGCTCACCTGACGTTTAGCTTCGGTGACGTAAGCGTTACCCGGGCCGAAAATTTTATCCACTTTCGCCACGGTTTCCGTGCCGTACGCCATCGCAGCAATCGCCTGACCACCGCCAACGTTATACACTTCATCAATCTTACACAGCTTCGCCACATACAGAATTTCATCAGCAATCGGTGGCGGCGAGCACAACACCACTTGGCGACAGCCCGCAATTTGCGCAGGAACACCCAACATCAACACCGTCGATGGCAGTGGCGCACTGCCACCGGGAATATAAAGGCCCACTTTATTGATCGCGCGCGTGACTTGCTCACACACCACACCCGGCATCGTTTCAACTTTGATCGGCTGCGGTTTCTGCGCTTTGTGGAATTTTGCGATGTTGGTGTAAGCCTGCTCTAGCGCTTGCTTCATCTCGTCGCTCAACCGTGCAGACGCCGCATCAATTTCGTCTTGAGTGACACGAATCGATTCTGGCGTCACGCGGTCAAACTTCGCCGTTAATGCCAATAACGCGGCATCGCCTTCAGCACGGACTTTCGCAATCACTTCCGAGACCGCCGCAGTAATATTGGCACCCTCTGCAATCGCTGGACGTTCCAGAATGGAGTCCTGCTGTGTCTCACTCAATGATTGCCAAACAACAGTTCTCATGGCGATTACTCCATAATCTTTTCGATCGGTAGAACAAGAATAGAACTCGCGCCCAATGCTTTCAGTTGTTCCATGGTTTCCCAGAACAAGTTTTCTGAGCTCACCATGTGCACGGCCACTTTGGTTTTATCCGCAGAAAGCGGCAGAACCGTTGGGTCTTCAGCGCCCGGCAGTAGTGACTTCACTTGTGCCAATTTATCCACTGGTGCGTGCAGCATGATGTATTTAGATTCTTTTGCTTGTTGGACACCTTGCATACGTGCCAGTAGTTTGCCAATCAGGGCCACTTTATCCGCTGCAAAATCGCCGCCACGCTGAATCAAAACCGCTTTTGATTGATAAATCACTTCAACTTCTTTCAGGCCATTGGCCTCTAGCGTTGCGCCGGTAGAAACTAAGTCAGCAATCGCATCCGCCAAGCCCGCGCGCGGCGCCACTTCTACCGAACCGGTGAGCATACAGGTGGTGAAATCAATGCCTTGTTCGTCCATGTAGGCTTTTAGCAGTTGGGGATACGTGGTTGCGATGCGCTTACCGCGCAAATCTTGAGGGCCGTTGTAACGTTCTTCTTTATCGATCGCGATGGAGAGACGGCATCCGCCAAAGTCCATACGACGCAGCGACACAAACTCACTGGCTTGGTTCAGCGCCACACGGTCAAGACGTGCTTCTTCCAACACGTTCTCGCCGACAAAGCCTAAATCAACAACGCCATCCATGATCAAACCTGGAATGTCATCATCACGAACCAGCAACAGGTCAATTGGCATATTTAGTGAATGAACCACCAATCGTTCACCCATGATATTGAATTTCACACCACATTTTTTCAAAAGCTCCTGACACTCTTTACTCAGGCGACCTTTCTTTTGAACTGCGATTCTTAGGCGTTGTGTCTGCATTACATTCTTCCTTTGCAAATTATTGAATTTATTTCAGATTTATGAAAACCAAATAGTAAAAAACCCTCGAGAGATTGGTCTCCCGAGGGTCTGAAATCTTAAAATACTTTTCATGTAACCACCGGGAGAGTCCTGCCTCCCGGGTATGCGTACATCTCCCGAAAGACAACTTAGGGATGATGGTGATGATGAATGTTCATGACAAAATTACGCATACTTAACAACTTTTCGTTGGTTAACTGGATTGCTTTCAACACTAACGAAGCTGACGAAAATTTGCAACCGCTAATTTAATTTTTTTTCACCTTTTGTTTTCGTGGCCCAACGCCCGTGTATTCGGGCATTCACAATCATGACTCAGCGCGCCAATCCGACCTCTGTTTTGCCTGCTGATCTCCCCTCATACATCGTGTTGATATCCGCGGCGAACGCTAAAAAACCAACATGCACAGTGATGAATTTCACATAAAAATGCGCCATCCGGATGACATTCTTAAAAATAAGACAACTCAATTCCCCCAACGGGTTTGTGAACCGCTACGGTTAAAGAGTCATTCTGTTGCCTTGGTATACCTCGTGAACCCTCAAGCCGATTCTGTTGACACCTCGGCCTTCCACACGCTGGAGTTAATTGGCGAAAGTTCCAGCATGGCCGACGTCCGTCACAAGATAGTCAAATACGCAAGCAGCGACGCTGAAGTGCTCATTCAAGGAGAAACCGGGGTCGGCAAAGGGCTATGCGCCAAACTGATTCATCAGCTCTCCTCACGACGAGAATCCCCCTTTATTGAAGTCAACTGTGGCTCGATTGCCAGCGGCCTGATTGCCTCGGAATTATTCGGCCACCAAAAAGGCGCCTTCACGGGCGCAATCGCCGATCACATCGGTTATATTCAGCGCTCGAATCAGGGGACGCTGTTTCTCGACGAAATTGGTGATATGCCCACCGACCTGCAAATTCATCTGTTGCACTTTCTCGAATCGAAAAAGATGCAGCGTTTGGGCTCCGACAGCAGCGTCAGCGTCAACTGCCGAATTATTGCAGCCAGCCACGTCGACTTAAAACAAGACATTATTCAGGGCGGATTTCGGGAAGATTTGTATTATCGCCTCAATATTTTACCGCTATTTATTCCCCCGCTTCGCGAACGAAAAACCGATATTCCGGGGTATGCTCACTACTTTCTCAACGTGTTAAGTGACGGTAAAAGGAAACACTTAACCAAACCGGTGTTGGATTATCTCAGTCGCCACTCATGGCCCGGTAACGTACGTGAGCTGCGCAACGTGATTCAGCGAGCCATCATTATGTGTGGCGACAAAAATATAGCCATTGCCGACCTCGGGTTGGAGCTGGCGGATCGGCAAATGCTTCCCGCCTTTGACACCATCGATTCAGATTATTTGTTGCAGGTGATTGGCGAGCATAAACATAACATGAGTGCGGCAGCCCGTTATTTGGGTATTTCCCGTACCACCTTATATCGATTGCTCAAAAAGTACGATTTGCAGAAATAAAAAAGCCCCGCCGAAGCGGAGCTTTGTCAATCAATCAAGGCGTTAAGCAGTTTCGCACTTTGACATCTTCGCTTTTGACAAGCTGATGAAAGCAAAACATACCGCAATAAAGGCCGCCGTAGCCGCTGCGAATGACAGCGCCAGAGAATCCGTCATACCTAGGACCACGAAACCAATCGCAGATACACCCGCAACCGCCAAAGAGTATGGCAGCTGTGTCGATACGTGATCAATGTGGCAACAACGCGCACCAGTAGAAGACAGGATCGTTGTGTCTGAGATAGGTGAACAGTGGTCGCCGAATACAGAACCCGCCAGTACAGCACTCAGCATGGGTAACATCAGCGCGATATCAGTCGCACCGGCCATGTCACCAGCGATTGGCAGCATGATGCCGAAGGTGCCCCAAGAGGTACCGGTTGAGAACGCCATAATCCCTGACAGTGCAAAGAGGATGACAGGTAACCAGTGCGGGTTAATACTGCCCTGCACCAACGACGAAAGGTATGCGCCCGTTTTCATGTCACCAATCACGGCACCGATCGTCCACGCAAAGACCAGAATCAGAATCGCGCCAAACATGGATTTTGCGCCAACCCACAATGTTTTTGCAATTTCTGTCATCGCAATGCGTTGTTTCAGTACGGTATAAAGCGCCACCGCCAAGCCAACCAGACCACCGTAAATCAGGGATGTACCCACGTCGGTATTTTCAAATGCACCCAGCAGGTTAAACGCAATGCCATCATCAGCCAGCGATTGACCACCGGTGTAGAGCATCGCGCCAATGGTTGCGACAATCAACAAGACGATCGGCAGGATCAAGTCCGACACTTTGCCGTGCTCGCTTTCGCGAATATCCAACTCTTCATTGAGATCGTGAGCCACTTCTGAATCGTTGTCGCCATCAAAGCCACGGCCTTGAGACGCGTTGATTTCATGTTGACGCATTGGACCAATGTCCATTTGGAACCACACAACCGCAAACACCATCAACAAAGCGAAAATAGCGTAGAAGTTCATCGGAACCAAACGCAGGTACGCGCCCAGTGGCGAGTAATCCGTAATACCGTGTGACACCAAAATGCCACCGATAATGGTCATAATGTAGGCACCCCAGCTAGACGCTGGCATCACCACGCACATTGGCGCAGCCGTTGAATCCAGAATGTAAGCCAGTTTCGCACGGGAGACATAGAAGCGATCCGTCACAGGACGGGCAATCGAACCCACGGCGAGGCTATTAAAGTAATCGTCAACAAAGATGAATACGCCAAGGAAAGCAGCCAGCAGCTTCGAGCCACGTTTGCTCTTCACGCGAACTTGCGCCCATTCGGCAAAAGCACGCGTACCGCCTGATAGCGTCAGCAGCGCGGTCATCATGCCCAAGAGCAACAGGAAGCCAACGATACTCATGTTCCACGTGTTCAGGCCACCGTCTTCAATAAAGACATTCGACACTTTGGTACCGACGTAGCTTAATGCGCCACCCACGGAGTAATCGGCAAGAAGTAATGCACCAAGTAAAATACCGACACCCAAGGATACCAATACTTTGCGGGTAATAATCGCTAGGCTAAGAGCCACCAACGGCGGCAAGATAGACAAAGGAGAGGAAGCAAAATCAATTAAATTCATGATCTTCAAAAACCAGTAATAAATGGCTAGAGATCTACTGCAGACAAACCACGCAACGCAGTACGCAATTTATGTTGAACTAAGCGAAAGGGAAGCGAACACTTCACCCAACCCTACAGTAGCGCTCCATAGTTTAACAAAATATAGACTATGGCAGTGTTGGCGCTATTCGCGAACAACCCCAGCCAGCCGCTTTGATGTGCAAACTGACTTCGGCGATATAGCCTTTCTTCATGGTTCATTGGCATCACCCCAACCATGAATACTATTCGATACCGCGCCTCTACATCGAAAGTAGGACAATACGCTACGGCTGACTGCAATCAGCTGATGCCCACGTCGTACTTCGCATTAGGTGCGAGCTATTGTACTTATCGAGATTGTCAATGCAACATATCCTGTTACTTTAATTCGCCGACACAAGGTCACACTGAAGAGGCAGGCATTGATACTCATTTCATATAACTATGCAATAAATATCACGAACAACATATATAAAGACACACCAAACGTGCATCAATTTAACCAAACGGCCAATAAAACCATAATTAACTTATGGATGAATTCGTCACACAATAATAACCAATGTCATTTAATTCGCTTATATTGAATATTTTCAATATTATTTCACTTTCAATGTTGCCAGAATAAATTACTGGGTTTAGTATTGAACTGTTAATTATTCTATTTTATAGGAAACGGTAATGTCGGAAGTTACGAAAACTCTGTTGAATATTCGCAGCCTACGTGCTTATGCTCGCGAATTGACTCTGGAGCAGCTAGAAGAAGCTCTGGATAAATTAACAATCGTTGTTCAAGAACGTAAAGAATCTGAAGAAGAAGAGCGCGCAGAACGCGAAGCGCAAGAAGCTAAATTAGCAGCGATCGCGGAACAAATTGCAAAAGACGGCATTGACGTTGATGCACTGATTACTGCCCTTGCTGGCGAAACAAAAACAAAAGTAAAAGGCAAACGCGCGCCTCGTCCTGCGAAATACAAATACATGGACAACGGTGTAGAGAAAACTTGGACTGGTCAAGGTCGTACACCTTCTGTTATCCAAAAAGCACTGGATGAAGGCAAATCTCTTGAAGAGTTCGCGCTATAACGCATGTTAAGCAAACGAATGAAAAAAGGCTCCGAAAGGAGCCTTTTTTATTAATCGCAGAAATAAATAACCGTGGATGTTGTAGCAAATCGATATACTCCCAATTGATGATCATCTCATTGTGTATACTGACTTACATGTTGCATTATTCTGACACATTTCTACATTTTCTATATGTAAATTTCTACATCAACAAATTTCAACGCATAGCATACGCTAATTATTACCAATCATTGGCCAATAAAAAAACGCCACCCTTTGGAGTGACGTTTTTAAATAACAACTGATTAGCGTTCCCAGTAGGCTTCTTCCAAGCTGTCTTCCCGCTCAGGCAAACCACGCGACAAACGTGGTGAATGTTGAACCAATACCTCATAACTCACGCGGTTTGAATATTTACAAACCTGAGAAAATGAAGAATAAGTTAGAAACTCGTGCTGGTGTTTACTGGAATTCGGTACGTTTTCTTTGTGGTATTTATTCGCTGCCATATCGTGCAACAGTGCCGACAAAGCCGCATCGCCCGCACCATTGGTATTTTTAATCTTCTCAGGGCCGCCCATGTAAGGCGCAATATGAGAATACACACGCACGGGGTTGATGCAGCTCGCTTTGCTCGCCGGACGGCTAAATTCAAAACGGTTGAATTCTGGAATCGAGCCCGGTAGCAGCGGCAGAGAGGTTTCACGTTTCACGGTATCTTCAGTATAACCGGCCATGAACAGCCCCACAGGACCTGCAGTACACAGCACCAAGTCCACCCAATCCAACGCTTTGTTCGACGCCGCCAGTGGGTCGCGCTCGCCGGTTAACGCTTCTGCTTCATCTTCGTTCATTGCGACAACCGTGACATGGTCACGCAGGAATTCCTGCCAGAAAGTTGGATCGTCTTGAATCACGAACTTGGTGCCCAAAGTCAGCACCACAGGCACATCGTATTTCTTGGCAAATTCGATCGCGCGCATGGTGGCATCCGGCATTGGGTCGCCAGCTTTACAACGCACTAAATAAGCGGTGATCACCAAAGCCGAGGCACTTTGGAAAATCTTCTCAGGAATATTTTCCGGGCTTAGCTGGTTCATCTGACCTTCGCTAATCGCAAATGTCCGTTCGCCATCTTCAGTGATCAATGCAAAACAGCGGCCAATGGCACCGTCCACACCTTGCAGATAATTCAGATCCATACGGCTGGAGGTATTACACAGATAACGGTAACCGTAGCTGCCGATTTTAATGTCCTGACTCATCACCCCTAATAAGGTCGAACGGTCATCTGCCAGAACCGAATAGTTGTGCAGCGTGTTTCCGATGGTGCCACCGGCATATTCATTGGTGATCAGTTTTTCAGACTTTAATTCGTTGTATAACGCTTCCGCGGCGTCATCATTAATGACCAGCGAATGTCCTTTACTCAAACCATAACGCTCAATCAAGTCGGTATCGACTTTCGCTTCAATATCCACCAAAGTTTGGTCGATACCAATAATATGAGTGCGCGACATCTTTTTGCTTTCTTGTGCTTGAATCACAAGAGGGTCACGCGCGTGTACAGGAAAATAGTGCTTTGATTTGCGTTGGCCAGGAAATTTCATAACGTCAATTTGGGCTTGGAATGAAAGGATGCGGGATTCTACCTTGCACCCTATACGGCGGCAACTCACACAATTATAGCAAACGATTGCAAAGCGGATATTTTTATCAGCATGATAAATAAGAACGATTACATCATGCATCGTTATTAATATGGCCTCATTTGCCCTTTAGTTTTCACCGTTGCAACATCGCATCATTTCAAGGTTCAGCATCCCCCTCACCTGTTTCGGTGATTTCTGCTCAACGGTTGTTGATTATTTCACCGCTGACGTAAACTCCAGCAAATAACACGGCAAGGAAGTGTGATTGCGGTCGCGGATCTGTCCTCAAAAAAATCTTTCTGTTAGAATCTGCCTCCTAGTTAATCAAGTGGTGTTTAGTCATGTCAGAGAACCGCAACGCAAACAGCCAAAAGAAAGTCATAGTCGGTATGTCAGGTGGCGTTGATTCATCCGTTTCAGCTTATCTTCTTCAGCAACAGGGGTATCAGGTCGAAGGCCTGTTCATGAAGAACTGGGAAGAAGATGACAACGAAGAATACTGCACCGCAGCGGAAGATCTGGCCGATGCTCAGGCAGTCTGTGACAAACTGGGTATCCATCTGCATACCATCAACTTTGCCGCAGAATACTGGGACAACGTGTTCGAGTATTTCCTCGCAGAATACAAAGCCGGTCGTACGCCAAACCCAGACATCCTTTGTAACAAAGAAATTAAGTTCAAAGCCTTCCTCGAATTTGCTGATGAAGTGCTCGATGCTGACTACATTGCCATGGGTCACTATGTGCGTCGTACGTTTCCAGAACACGGTGAAAAACCGCAAATGCTACGTGGTCTGGATGGCAACAAAGATCAGAGTTACTTCCTTTATACACTGGGCCATGAGCAAGTTGCTCGCAGCCTGTTCCCTGTGGGTGAACTTGAGAAACCGGAAGTCCGCCGAATTGCGGAAGAACAAGGACTTATCACAGCGAAGAAAAAAGATTCGACCGGGATTTGTTTCATCGGTGAGCGCAAATTTACCGATTTCTTGTCTCGCTATTTGCCAGCGCAACCGGGTAAAATCGAAACACCTGAAGGGAAAGTCATTGGTGAGCATCAGGGTCTGATGTATCACACGCTGGGTCAGCGTAAAGGTCTGCACATTGGTGGGATGAAAGACGGCTCGGAAGATCCATGGTACGTGGCTGAGAAAGATCTGAAACGTAACGTGCTCATTGCCGTGCAAGGTGCCGATCACCCATTGCTGAAATCCAATGGCCTGATCGCATCTCAGTTGCACTGGGTTGACCGCATGCCAATGACAGAACCGATGCGTTGCACGGTGAAAACACGTTATCGCCAAACGGACATCCAATGCACCGTGACACCTGTGGATGAGAACACCATCAAAGTGATGTTTGATGAACCACAAGTGGCGGTGACCCCAGGTCAGTCAGCCGTATTCTATCAAGGCGAAGTATGTCTTGGTGGCGGCATCATCGAAGAACGACTTTCTTAAGTCGATTCAGCTCGTCAATTTTAGGAGTATATACGTGGCTAACACAAACTATGACCGTACCATCGCTTTCGCCGGGATCTGCCAAGCTGTTGCTTTGGTTCAGCAAGTGGCGAAAAACGGTTACTGTGATTCAGACGCGTTTGAAACTTCACTAAAAGCAATTCTGTCGACAAATCCATCGAATACGCTGAATGTATTCGGCAGCGAGGCCAACCTCAAAGTGGGCCTCGAATGCTTGGTCAATGGCATCGACAGTACCCCGGCTGGCAGCGAAGTGACTCGCTACATCATCAGCCTGATGGCTTTAGAACGTAAACTTACCGGCCGTCGCGACGCGATGTCGCAGCTTGGCGATCGCATTCAAATGATTGAACGTCAGGTCGAACATTTCGACCTGTTTGATGATCAGATGATCAGCAACCTCGCCAGTGTTTACCTCGATGTGATTAGCCCAATCGGCCCACGCATTCAGGTGACGGGCACGCCCGCAGTCCTGCAGCAAACCACCAACCAGCAAAAAGTGCGTGCACTGCTGCTGTCGGGTATTCGCTGTGCTGTGCTGTGGCGGCAGGTTGGCGGCAAACGACGCCACTTAATTTTTGGTCGCAAAAAGATGATTGAACAGGCGAAAATCCTGTTAGCCAGACTGTAATCAAGTCCTCGTTAGCTCGCGATCCGTCGCGAGCTACTTTTTTGCGCCCAATTCTGATTCTTTGACCCAAACAACGTTAGCGCAAACGTTTGCGCAATATTCGTGACAATTGCCACTGTTATTGGTATAAAGCACACGAAATTTAGAAACTCAATTCAGGAGAACACCATGGAACTGTCAGCATTGACTGCTGTTTCACCAGTAGACGGCCGTTACGGAAGTAAAACTATTGCACTACGCAGCATCTTTAGCGAGTTTGGCCTACTAAAGTACCGCTCTATCGTTGAAATCCGTTGGCTACAAAAATTAGCAGCCACCGATGCGATTAAGGAAGTACCAGCATTCAGTGCAGAAGCAAACCAGTTCCTGGACGACCTCGCCGCCAACTTCAGTGAAGAAGATGCGCTGCGCATCAAAGAGATTGAACGCACCACCAACCACGACGTGAAAGCGGTTGAATACTTCCTGAAAGAAAAAGTTGCGGGCGTTCCTGAACTACACGCTGTCAACGAATTCATTCACTTTGCGTGTACGTCTGAAGACATCAACAACACCTCTCACGCGCTGATGCTAAAAGAAGCACGCGAAACCGTAATTCTGCCAGAAATTCGTAACCTGATTGATGCGATCAAAGCGCTGTCTGTGGAATACCGCGATATTCCACTACTATCACGGACTCACGGTCAGCCAGCGTCCCCATCCACCATGGGTAAAGAGATGGCGAACGTGGCGTACCGCATGGAACGTCAGTACAAGCAAATCGAAAACGTTGAGATTCTGGCGAAAATCAACGGCGCAGTCGGTAACTACAACGCTCACCTGTCAGCGTACCCAACCGTGGATTGGCACTCATTCAGCGAAGAGTTCGTGACCGAATCTCTGGGCGTCACTTGGAACCCATACACCACGCAGATCGAACCGCACGATTACATCGCTGAGCTGTTTGATGCCGTGGCTCGTTTCAACACCATTCTGATCGACTTCGACCGTGACGTTTGGGGTTACATCGCACTGGGCCACTTCAAGCAAAAAACCATTGCTGGCGAAATCGGTTCTTCAACCATGCCGCACAAAGTAAACCCAATCGACTTCGAAAACTCAGAAGGTAACTTGGGCCTGGCAAACGCAGTCTTTGGTCACTTGGCGCAAAAACTGCCGATCTCTCGCTGGCAACGTGACCTGACGGATTCAACCGTTCTGCGTAACTTGGGTGTGGGCGTGGGCTATGCCATCATCGCTTATGCTTCAACCATGAAAGGTATCAGCAAGCTGGAAGTGAACCGTGATGCCCTGCTGGCTGAGCTAGACAAAAACTGGGAAGTTCTGGCAGAGCCAGTACAAACAGTGATGCGTCGTTACGGCATTGAGAAACCTTATGAGAAGCTGAAAGAGCTGACTCGTGGTAAACGTGTCGACGGCGAAGCGATGCGTCACTTCATCGATGGTCTGGAACTGCCTGAAGACGAGAAAGCTCGTCTGAAAGAGATGACGCCAGCAAGCTACATCGGTTACGCCATTGAGCTAACTGATCAGCTGTAATGCCTTCGCGGTGAAAGCACCAAAAATTGAAAAGGGAGCCTCCGCTCCCTTTTTTGTTTACGGCAAATCTTAAACGCACAGCTGACATCGATTCTTTTTCAAAAACTCGCGTCTACTCTTTTTTAAAAAATCGCGTTTAATCTTTTTCAAAAAACAGCGTCACTTTGCCCACTTCCAGACCAAATTTGCGAATGGTGGTGACATTAAATAAACGCTTGTCATCTTGACGGAACAACCAATCATCAAAGCTGACCGTCACTTCGCTGTCATCCGTCTTGAGCAGAAAATCGTATTGCCATTGCAGCGCATTGCCAATCTCTTGTCCGGTCGCAATGCCAATCACATCATCTGCCGTGCCTTGATAATGGCCGTCAGCGGTTCGCGTAATCGTCCACACGCGTTGGCTCTGCTCGCCATCATCAAACACAAAATCCTCAACCAACGTCAACGTATCATCGGCGACTTGGCCTTGAATCACGACTTGAAAACGCCGAGTCTGTTTGTCGCTGTAATCTTGCACCATGCCCCAAGCACGGGTTTCACCGTGAAAATAGCCAAACAGATCAAACGCTGGCTGAGTCGCCTGATACTCTTTTAGCTCTGCCGAACAACCCGCAAGCAGCAGCACCGTCGCCAGCAACCACGTTTTCAGCGTGTATCTCATCGATTCATTCCTATTAACTGATTCCGTAATTTGGGATATTCGGTTTTCGGCGACAACCAAATGGACAAGAACGCGTCATTCATCGCTTCATCTGCAACCGTACCGAGCAAACGCTGTTTCCCCTGCTGCGTGAAATAGTACATTTGCCCCGTGACGCCATCCGACACATAAACCAAGCGTTCACCAGCTTTGACATTCGGCATCATGCGAGTCAATGCATCCAACCATGCTTCACTGCGAGATGCGTCATACCCCAGCTTGTGCCATTGATCTTGCGTCGCTTCCAGCAATTGCTCGCGGCTGATGTCGCGCAAATATCTGATTTCCAGTGCCACCGGATGCGGGGTCACATCGCTGTCTTGCTGATAGTGCCCATCGGGCGTGCGCAGTTGCGACGCGTAGATATCGAGCCAAAACCAAGACAAGGTCGCCTGCCCCACCACGGGCCAATCCGTCCATTGCGCCGACGACTTGGCGTGAACTTCTGCACTATTCGCGGTCGCGGCCCAAAGGACGGCCATCAGGTAAAGTTGAGCGGTTACGAGTGATGTTTTCATTCCTAAATACCTTCATCAGTAACAAAGACAACAAAAACCATTCCAAGAACAGTGCCAACACTGACCAAAAAACAGACAACCCAAATTGCACTGCACCAAAACGATAACCCGCCCAATAACTTAGCGCGCCCCCCAATGCAGTACAGATGAGTACGAGCCATCGCGGCAAATGGTTCACTGCAGGAACGGCAAAACTGGCAAACCAGGCAAAGGCGAACCACAAGCCCATCAACCAAATCGGAAGGTGCAGATAAGTAAAGGAAAATAGCCCAACGTGCAGATTCGCGTAATCAAGCGCAATGCCGCAAGCGGCAATCAGAATCACGCGTTCAAGGGCAACGGGTCGCCGCAACGCAGTCAACGCCAAGGTCGCAGTAACCACGCCCACCGTCACCCACTCCAATCGCTCCTGCCCCAACACTGCCAGGAGCCAGATGAACTCAAACCACAGTGAAATCAGCAGGAAACGACGCATCATTGGCCTCGCTGCAACGTCATGTGAATGGTGCTGATGGTGCGCGCATTGAAGCCACCTTCGCAGTAGCACAAATAGTAGCGCCACATGCGGACAAAGCGCTGATCGTAGCCCAACGCTTCAACCGTGTTGATGGCCGCTTCAAAACGCAAGCGCCAATCAGCGAGCGTTTTGGCGTAATCCATCCCGAGATCAAACACATCGCGCACAATAAAATCGGTGTGTCGCGTCGCCATCTGCGTCAGCACAGTAATCGAGGGCAAGAATCCGCCGGGGAAAATATATTTCTGAATGAAATCGACGTTGTTGCTGTAGTAGTCATAACGCTGATCAGCGATGGTGATCGCCTGAATCGCCATCAGGCCACCCGGTTTCAATAACGACTGGCACTTGGCAATGTAGGATGGCAAATACGCCTTCCCCACCGCTTCAATCATTTCGATCGACACCAATTTATCAAACTGACCATCCAGCAGGCGATAATCTTGTTTGAGTAACGTAATACGCGCTTCAAGCCCTAAACGGGCCACCTCGGCTTGAGCATACGCATACTGCTCTTCAGAGATGGTGGTCGTGGTCACATGGCAGCCATAGTGCTGCGCCATATAGATCGCCATTGCGCCCCACCCGGTGCCGATTTCAATCACCCGGTCGTGTTCGGTGAGCTGCAATTGCTGACACAAACGGTCCATCTTTTGAATCTGCGCCTGCTCTAACGAATCACTGGTATTGAGATATAAAGCACTAGAATAGAGCATGCGTTCATCCAGAAACGTCTGGTACAGATCATTGCCTAAGTCGTAATGCGCTTCGATGTTTTGCTTGGCACGGACGATGGAGTTGCGTTTGAGCCAATGGCCGACTTTGTTCATGGCTCGGGTCATCCAGCTGCTTTGCGCTTCCAACTGATCCAGCGCGCTCAAGTTACGCGCCATCAGTTCCGTCACAGCAGTCAAATTCGGGCTATCCCACCAGCCATCCATGTACGCTTCAGCAGCGGCAATACTGCCGCCTTTCAGCACTCGGCCATAAAATCCCGGATGCGTGATGCGAATGTACGCCTGAGGCTGCCCTTCATGGGCGAAACCAAACTGTTCGATGACGCTATCTTGGTCGTCGTAAGCTTCTTCGATGGTTAAGTGCCCGATGTGCAGAAGCTGCAACGATTTGAAGGCCATGGCACGCGCACCCTTCTGCAATGCCGTGAGTGATTTGGGCATCTCTAATGAAGACGAATTTAGCATTGAGAGTTCTCCTTGTTATTGTTCTCTGCCTCATGCTGGCGAGACTTGGGATGCGCATAGAATGGTGCGCCTTTCACCCACAACTTCAGCGCATGCCAATAGATCCCGGTCAACACTTTTACCGTCATGATCGGGGTTCGGATCAACAACCGAATCAGACCTCGTGACGTAAATGGCTGCGCTTTCAACGCCAGCGTGGCATCAAATTCCTTTTGATTGCGATGGCACTCCAGATGCACCATCAACGCATCCGTCAGCGGTTTGAGCTTCCATTGATACACCTGCTCAACCGGGTTAAACGGTGACACATGAAAGGCTTTGTCATGCGTCCAGTTCAATCCCTGATCACCGCGTTCTGCCGGAATGGCGTAATAATGCCGCTCATTCCAGGGCGTGTTGCTGACCTCCGCAAGCAGGTAGCGCCAAACGCCTTGCTGATCATAAAGATAGTAGAAATTGACCGGGCTGAAATAGAGGCCGAGATAACGCAGATGCACCACAGCTTGCACTCTGCCCCCTATCTGCTCGCCGGTCAGCTCAAACACTTTGTCCTGAACCGCAGTTTTCAAATCACCGGTACCAAGATAATCCTCACGGCGAAAGCGCGCCCAATGCCACCAGCGCTCACCCAAGCCCCACACCCGTGTTTGCAACGCAGGCCAGTCGTCCAAATCAATACACGGCATAAACAAAGGGTAGTCGAGCGCATGTGTTACTGGCGTAAAACGGCGATGGCGAACCCGCCCAACCATCAGCGCACTGCCTTCTAACCTTGCGCGCGCGCCCATCATGCCACGCCCTTGTCGACCCGAGCGGCTTTCGACTGCAACTGAGTCACCACATCCAGCGCGCTTTTCACGCCGTCTTCATGGAAACCGTTGTGCCAATAAGCGCCACAAAACCAAGTGTGATTCACCCCGCTGATTTCCGCTTTGCGCTGCTGGGCGCGAATCGATTGTTCAGTAAAGACCGGATGGTGATAGACAAAGCGACGGAGAATCTTGTCAGGGTCGATGCTTTCCGTACTGTTGAGCGTCACACAAAACGTTTCCTCACTGTCGATGTGCTGCAAAATATTCATGTTGTAAGTCAGCGACGGCAACTTCAGCTCTTCACCGCTTTGGCCACTCAACCAATAGTTCCACGACGCCCACGCCGCTTTACGTTTAGGCAATACGCGCGTGTCGGTATGTAGTACGACTTCGTTGGCTTGATAAGCCATCGACGACAGCACCGCCGTTTCGCTCTGACTTGGGTCGTCGAGCATGGCCAGCGCTTGGTCGCTATGACAGGCGAAAATGACTTCATCAAATGTTTCAATGCCGTGTGGCGTTTCCACATCCACCCCAAACAGAGAACGTGTAACACGTTTCACTGGCGAGTTGAGACGAATGCGATCAGCATACCCGTGCGTCAATGGTTCAATGTATGCCCGCGAACCGCCTTCAATCACGTACCATTGCGGCCTGTCCGTGACATCCAGCAAACCGTGGTTAACGAAAAAGCGCAGGAAAAACATCAGCGGAAACGCGCGCATGTCTGCCAAAGACGACGACCAAATCGCCGCGCCCATCGGCAAAATGTAGTTATGGCAAAAATAATCGGAAAACTGATGGTGCGCGAGAAACTGCCCCAAGGTTTGCACACTGGCTTGCGTGTTGTCGGCTTCCGCCTTGGCGAGTGCATTGAAACGCAGGATCTCGCGAATAAAGCGGTAGAAACTCGGCTTCAATAGATTCCGTTTTTGAGCAAACAACGTGGCCACTGTGTGCCCGTTATATTCCAAACCATTGGCGTCGTTGCGAACACTAAAACTCATTTGCGACGGAATGCCTTTCACGCCGATTTCGTTCATCATGCGAATGAAGTTGGGATAGGTTCGGTCGTTGTACACGATGAATCCCGTGTCGACCGAATACGATTTGCCGCCGACCACCACGTCCACCGTCGCGGTGTGACCACCAATATAATCGTTGGCCTCAAACAACGTGATGTCATGCTGCTGATGTAAATAATGGCCACACGTCAGGCCCGAAATTCCCGTTCCGATAATCGCAATTTTCATGAGTGTTCCTTCTCGTTCTTTGTGCGAAAAAGCCGGCTGACAATGTGGTGTTGCCAAGCGTAAGGCAACATGCCCAACACCCGAATCAACCCAGTAAAACGAGCCGGAAAGTAGAGATTCGCCTTGCCCTGCGCTAACCCTTGGCGAATCGAACGAGATGCCCGTTCAACGGAAATGATCATCGGCATCTCAAAGGTATTTTTTTGCGTCAGTGGCGTCGCAACAAAACCAGGAAATACGCAACTCACCGCAATGCCCCGGCTGGCCCAATCCAGTCGCAACGCACGCGCCAAATACGCCACGGCTGCTTTCGAAGCGCCGTACGCTTCAGCGCGCGGCAAGGCCAATTCGCTGGCAATCGAACCGACTAACGCGACCCGATGACCGTGAGCGAGGTGCGGTTGAATCGCCTCAATGGCGTTGGCCATGCCCACCACGTTAATTGTCATCACCCGCGCCATGAGTGTCGCATCCATCTTGCCGTCGTCGATGTACTCACAATCACCAGCATTCAAAATCCACAATGTCGGCGTAAAAGGCAGTGATTCGAGCGACGCCACTGTGGCCTGCAAGTCCGTCAAATCAAATTGCCGTGGCGTAATCGACGCATACAGCGAACTCAATTCACGCAACACGGTTTCATTGCGGCCACAGGCAATCACCTGCCAACCGAGCCGAGCGTAATCTTGCGCCAACTGGCGGCCAATGCCGGAGGTCGCGCCAGTGATGAGCACGCCGTTCATTGCCCGAGCCTCCGCTTAATTGAACGAATCACGCTACCCAGGAGCGGCAATTGTTCGTACAACATTTCGCCCAAATCAAAATAGTCGCGATGATAAATCACTTTGCCCTCGTGAAAGCGTAGATGACTGACACCTTGCACGTTGACCAATTTGCCATTGCCGAGCTTGGGATGCTGCAAATGCATCGTCCAGGTCAGAAAGGCATTGCTCTGATTTTGATGCTGTTCATGAATGGTGAAATCGCATCGGTCGACATTTTGATAGAGGTTGGCAAAGTAGTCAGCCAGAGACACAAACCCTTCGATACGATGGGCTGCGTCTTCAAACACGATATTCGGATGATAGATCTCCTGCAGCGTTTCAAGATTGTGTTTGTTGAGCTGGGAATAGAACTGCGCAACCGTGTGTACATCCATGTGTTGACCTCATTGTTATTGTACAAAAAATATTTTCGTACAACTTTAAGCATAAGATAGTGCACTTTGAAAAGTTGTACAAAATTATTTTTGTACAACTTTGGTAAAAATGGTTTACGCGCGTGACGGGAAAATCGATCAATATCGAAGGAGAGGAAGCAAGAGATATCGGCACAAAAAAAGCCAGCTCGAAGGCTGGCTTTTCATTTATCGACGAAACTGATGACTGATCAATTCGGCAACATCATAGGTTGGATTAAGCGTTACGCAGGGCTGCGATGCGTTTGTCCAGCGGTGGGTGGCTCATCAGTAGCTCGGTCATGGTGCGTTTACCATTGATGCCGAATGCCATCATCGAACCTTCCAGTTGTGGCTCGTAGCTCATTTTCAATCGCTCTAGCGCTGCAATCATCTTGTGCTTACCAACCAGTTGCGCGGCACCGGCATCGGCATGGAATTCACGATGACGGCTGTACCACATGGTGATAAAGCTGGCGAGGAAACCAAACACCAGTTCCAGCGCCATCGACACGCCAAAGTAAACCATCATGTTGCTGCCTTCGCCCTCTTCAGAATCACGAGACGCCACCAAGTTGGCGATAAAACGCGACAGGAAGATAACAAAGGTGTTTACCACGCCTTGCATCAGCGTCATGGTGACCATGTCACCGTTAGCAATGTGGCTCACTTCGTGCGCCAGCACAGCTTCCGCTTCATCACGTGTCATGTTGTGTAGCAGACCCGTTGACACCGCAACCAATGAATCATCGCGCTTCGCACCTGTCGCAAACGCGTTCATGTCCGGTGAGTCATAAATCGCCACTGTGGGCATGCCAATGCCTGCTTGCTGCGCTTGACGGCTCACTGTTTGCAGCAACCAATGTTCCATTTCATTGCGCGGATTTTCAATCACCACACCGCCCACAGAGCGCAGTGCCATGCCTTTCGACATCAGAAGCGAAATGAATGAACCGCCGAAACCGAACACCGCCGCCATCACCAGCAGACCAGACAAACTGCCCGGCTGCATCCCTGTCACGGCATACACAATATTCAAAACAACACTCAACACCAGCACAACGGCTAAGTTGGTTGCCAGGAATAAAAATACTCGCTTCATTACCTTTCTCCGATCGGAATCTTTTTTTGTTATCTCGAAGCCTTTAAACGCGACCGTCTATGGCTTCGAAGGTTTTCTAATACATAGTGTCTTAGATTTAATATTCAAGGTTAAGCGGTAAATTGAAACATTTAATGTCTGTTGTGATGTCCTGAAATTCGACAGATCCGATGAGTCTCGTTTTAGACTTTGGTCTTATTGAGGCAGCGCGTTAAAGCATCTACATTCCATGGGTCGAAGGAATTCAACGTGCAATGAAAGGAAAACCATCATGGCTGAAGCGCATAGCTACCAAATGGCGATTGATTTACTTTGCTGTCACTTAGGTTTGACCGAAGAAGAGGCTAAGAAGCAACTGGGTATCAGTTCGGAACAAGTGATTCAAAAACAGATCGCAGATACTCAGCAATCGCTGATGGGTATTGGCCGAGAGAACTAATCGCGAGAATGAAAAAAGGGCTGCAGAAATGCAGCCCTTTTGCTTGGTTCGAAATGAACGGATCAATTAAGCCGGAACGACTTCCCCAATCAAAGGGGTCACGTCAATGTATTTACCCAGTTCGCGACGTTTCGCGCTTGGCATATACGGAATTTCACCCAACTTCGGCGCGCCAATACGCGCTTCCAACATTTCAATAATATCGGCGTAATGTTCGGTTCCCGGGTTAATGCGGTTCGCCACCCAGCCCACAACATTCAGACCATCGGCACGAATGCTTTCAACGGTCAGTTGCGCATGGCTGAGGCACCCAAGCTTAATCCCCACCACTAACACCACAGGCAGTTGCTCTTGTTTCACCCATGTTGACAAACAATCATCGTCAGACACAGGGACTCGCCAACCGCCCGCACCTTCAACCAGCACCACGTCTGCATTGGCTTTGAGTTTCGCCAATTTTTCACTCAGGACACTGTATTCAATGGTGACATGTTCATGTTTCGCCGCAATGTGCGGCGACGCTGGCATCTCCAGCGCGTATGGATTGATGTCTTCATAATCCATTTTTTGGGTTGCAGCTTGCAATAAGTGCAGCGCATCCGAGTTACGAAAACCGTGTTCGGTTTTGTCACATCCCGCGGCAACTGGTTTGTAACCAATTGTCGACACATCCTTGGCAGCTAAAGCTTGCAGGATCGCTTTTGAGGCGACCGTTTTGCCCACATCGGTATCCGTACCCGCAATAAAAAAAGCATCTATCATCGATGTATAACCCCTAAACAAACCTGATACGTTGCAGGCAGAAGACCTTGATGGTTGCGAAATAGCTGATACTCCCGCTCAACCTGTGCGAGTATTCGACGGCTGGTAAGCCCTTGCGAGCGACCATTCACATGATTCGCACCAATCCCTTTGAGATCGCGCATTAAAGAGAACGCCGTGTCATACCAGACTGTTATCGTGGGTAAGTCTATGTGATGTTTCCCACAATGAGCTTGCGCTAACGCAATTTTTACCTGTTTGAGTGTGATGAATCGGTTGACGTGTTGATGTGCATCAATTTTCATCCATGCACGCTGCAATTCAAACAAAGAACCATCAAGAAGTGTTGAAAAATAAGCACTTGCACTGGGTTTTAAAACACGACGCATCTCTTTTAGTGGTAACGAGAGGTCATCACACCACTGCAATGCCAAGCTGGAAAACACGCAATCAAACGTTGCATCCGCAAACGGCAGCGCCTCGGCATCCGCTTCGACATAGCGCATGTTGTCGCTTCCGCAGCGCTGTTTGGCTTGCGCTAACATCGCCGGAGACAGGTCAGCGCACGTCACTCGCGCGCCTCGGCGTTGCAGCTCCTGCGAGCAATAGCCGGTGCCGCAGCCCAAATCGAGAATGTGCCAGCCGCTTAAATCATCCGGCAATTTTGCCAACAGACGCTGGGCAACATCGCGTTGAAATGCTGCGTGGCGATCATAACTTTGCGCCGCTTTGCCAAAGGCTTGAGCGATCGCGGCTTTGTCACTGACGACTGCGCTGAAGGCTTGCGCCATTTCACTCATGAGATGCCTCCACACATTGCTTTAAGGTGTCGGCCATCTGCTGAATGTGTTGCAGTGTGTGATGGGCTGTCAGCGTAATGCGCAGCCGCGCACTGCCACTTGGCACCGTGGGCGGCCGAATCGCCGTCATCCATAACCCCGCATCACGCATCACGCTGGCGACATGCAACGCACGCTGCGCCGAACCGAGCACGAACGGTTTGATGGGCGTTTGCGTCGCGACAAATCCCGGCACGTCGCACAGCAATTCGTGATAAAGCGCAGACAGCTCGGTCAGTTTGTCCCGCCGCCATGCCTCGCTTTGAATCATGCCTGCAGCGTGCGTTAACGCATGCGCCTGCGCCGGAGGCATCGCCGTGGAATAGACATGATGACGAGCAAACTGAGTGAGGTAATCTCCCAGTGCGGCGTCGCTCAAAATCGCGGCGCCTGACAAACCAAACGCTTTGCCAAACGTCACCACCAGCACCTGCGGCTTGATTCCGGCCGCCTGACAACTGCCCGCACCGCGCTCACCCAACACCCCCACACCGTGCGCATCATCCACGGCAAGCCAAGCATTGCTGCCTAATGCGGCTTGAATCTCCGCCAGCGGCGCTTGATCGCCATCCATGCTGAACACACCTTCGGTGACCACCAATGTGGTGACCTGCTCATCGAGCAAACGGGCCAAATGAGCGACATCATTATGCTGAAAACGCTTCATCTGCGCCGAAGACAACAGGCCCGCTTCCATCAGCGAGGCGTGATTGAGCTTATCTTGCAGCAGCAAATCGCCTTTTTGCAGCAGGGTAAACAGCAGCGCTTGGTTGGCACTGAATCCAGAGCTGAACAGCACCGCGCGTTCAAACCCCAGCCACTCACACAAAGTGCGCTCTAAAGTTTGGTGCGCCTCGCTAAAGCCAGTCACCAAGGGGGACGCGCCACTGCCGCAACCATACAGGCTAAGCCCTTGCTGCCAAGCGTGAGCCAAGGCCGTATCACTCGCCAGCCCAAGATAGTCGTTACTGGAAAAATTGATATATCGTTGCCCGCGCTGCGCCAACAGCGTTTGATTGCTGCGCTCCAGCACTTGTAGCGAGCGACGCAGCCCCTGCTGTTCGCGGTCAGCAAGGGCTTGATGAATGCGCGAATTAAAGGCTGGCATCGTAGAACATATCATCCGCTGTTGGACGCGCGGCCACACGTTCGACCACGCGGTCCAGCAGTTCATTTTCAGTAATTTCGTCAGGTTTTTGCGCCACTTGTTGGCTGTTGATGCCCAGTTTTTTGAACAGCAGCATGTCGCTGTCTTCCGCCGGGTTTGGCGTCGTCAGCAGTTTGCAACCGTAGAAAATTGAGTTCGCACCCGCCATAAAACACAGCGCTTGCATCTGTTCATTCATCTTTTCACGACCCGCAGACAGGCGCACCGCCGACTGCGGCATCATGATGCGTGCGACGGCAATCAGGCGAACAAAATCAAACGGTTCGACATCGTCCACTTGTTCCAGCGGCGTGCCTTTGACTTTCACTAGCATGTTGATCGGCACGCTTTCTGGATGCACAGACAGGTTCGCCAGCTCGACCAACAGACCAGCCCGGTCGTTGGTGCTTTCGCCCATACCGATGATGCCGCCCGAACAGATTTTCATGCCCGCATCACGCACATGAGACAGCGTATCGAGACGATCCTGATACGTCCGCGTGGTGATGATGTTGCCGTAAAACTCCGGCGAGGTATCCAGGTTATGGTTGTAGTAATCGAGGCCCGCATCCGCTAGCTCTTGCGCCTGATCAGAAGTCAACATGCCCAGCGTCATACAAGTTTCCAGCCCCATGCCTTTTACGCCGGAAATCATCTCTTTGAGCAGCGGCATGTCGCGCGCTTTCGGGTTTTTCCACGCCGCGCCCATGCAGAAACGGGTTGAGCCTGAACTTTTGGCTTTTTGCGCAGCATCCAGCACGCGTTCCACTTCCATCAGACGCTCTTTATCGACATCGGTGCGGTAGTGCGCGCTCTGCGGGCAGTATTTGCAATCTTCCGGACACGCGCCGGTTTTGATGGAGAGTAATGTGCTCACCTGAACATGGTTGTGCGGATGATGCTGACGGTGGACGAGTTGAGCGTCGAACAGCAGATCCATAAACGGTTTTTCAAGCAGTGCTTTGACTTCAGCCACTGTCCAGTTATGACGAATTTCCACGTGTAATCCTTGTTGGCGTTATTAGTTTTATGCCCAAGTGACCGAGCGTTTCAGGCCAGCGAACCGAGGTCGCCGATGCCTCGCAACGCCCTGTGACATGGGGATTATGCTTGGCTAGTCTACTGACACACGGTAGACTGTCAACAACAAGAACGATCACAAGTTTACACTTGGTTATTTTTTAATCTTATTTTTATCGCGGAATTGTCATGGATTTAGCCTTCGATCGCCAGCACATCTGGCATCCCTACACTTCAACCCTTACACCTCTGACCTGCTATCCGGTCACGCATGCTGATGGTGTTTTCATCTATCTCGAAGATGGAAAAGCACTGGTCGATGGCATGTCCTCTTGGTGGTCCGCCATTCACGGATACAATCATCCCCGTCTGAATGCCGCAGCGCATCAGCAGATCGATAAGATGTCTCACGTCATGTTTGGCGGCATCACCCACCAGCCAGCCATTGAGGTGTGCCAGCGCTTGCTCTCTCTGGTGCCGAATAATCTTGAACATGTGTTTCTCGCCGATTCCGGTTCCGTGGCAGTGGAAGTGAGTTTGAAAATGGCGCTGCAATACTGGCACGCCAAAGGCGAACAGCGCCCGAAATTCCTCACCCTGCGCCACGGCTATCATGGGGATACCTTTGCTGCGATGTCGGTCACTGATCCGGATAACTCAATGCACACGCTGTACAAAGGATTTCTACCTGAGCATCTGTTTGCCGAATCGCCCAATACCGGCTTCTGGGAAGCGTGGGATGAGCGCGATATCGCAGATTTTCGCCATCAACTCACCGAGAATCATCGCCAGATCGCAGCCGTCATTCTTGAACCGATTGTGCAGGGTGCGGGTGGTATGCGCATTTATCACCCAGAGTTTTTGCGTCAGGTACGCGCGCTGTGTGATGAGTTTGGCGTGCTGCTGATCCTCGATGAGATCGCCACGGGTTTTGGTCGCACCGGCAAATTGTTTGCGTGTGAACATGCGAACATTCAGCCGGACATTTTGTGTGTCGGGAAAGCACTCACCAGCGGCTACATGACCTTATCGGCCGCACTGACCACCAAGGAAGTTGCCGATACGGTCTGCGGCGGCGAAGCGGGTTGTTTTATGCATGGCCCAACCTTTATGGGCAACCCACTGGCGTGTGCGGTCGCCTCAGCCAGCCTGAGCTTGATTGAAGAAGGGCATTGGCAGCAACAGGTGAAGCAGATTGAGTTGGGCTTTGCTGAGCGCTTGCCGCTGCTCAATCGCTACCCGCAAGTCAAAGCCACGCGCTGGCTCGGGGCAATTGGTGTGGTTGAGACGCATCAACCGGTCAATATGGAAGTGATTCAGGCGCTGTTTGTGCAGCATGGCGTGTGGATTCGTCCATTTGGTCGCTTGATTTACATGATGCCGCCATTTATCAGTGAGCCACAGCATCTGGATCAACTGATTCAAGCGGTGGAAGCGGCGCTCCAATCCCCGGAATGCTTTTTGAGTGATGCCAACTGATTGAGTCAGATTCAATGACGCGTTTGCGCCGTGTTATTGAAAAAAGGTCCCGTCATTCGTAGAGACAACAAAAACCTGGCGACTGAGGCCAGGTTTTTGAGTGATGTCATTGGCGGAGTTAAGCGAGCGCCGTTTCGCTTAGCAGCACGTACACTTGCTCGGCTTCCACCAGCACACGCCAGGTCTTCAGCGCCACATCCGGTTTTTCCACACACTGCCCTGTCAGTAAACTGAAATGTTGTTTGTAGAGCGGCGAGGCAACGCACGGCTCTCCTTTTACATCGCCGACGATACCGCGAGCCATCACATAGGCCTTGCCAATAGGATCCCAGTGTTGCAGCGCATACACGTGCGGCTCATCACCGGGCAGATAGAATAGCGCCGCTTGTTGATCGCCAATCCACGCGCCACACCCTTGAAATGGCGTCAGCTCACTCAGATGACACAGTCGTTGTTTCATGATGAGACCTCCTCGCTAACCGGAATACGCTGCCCACGCAGGCGCTGATATGGCAAGCTCACGCTGCCCTGTTCGTGATTAATGAACGGACGGAACTTCCGCAGTTTGTCCTCATTTTCAAGCGTGCTTTTCCATTCGCATTGATAGGTATCGACCACTCGTTGCATCTGACTTTCCAGTTGCTCGCACAGTCCGAGCGAATCGTCCAGTACCACCTGTTTGAGATAATCCAGACCGCCTTCCAGATTGTCGAGCCATACCGATGTACGTTGCAGCTTGTCGGCGGTGCGGACATAGAACATCAACACGCGATCAATCAAGTGGATAAGCTGCGACTTGGTTAAATCAGCAGCCAGCAGGTCGGCATGACGGGGGCGCATGCCGCCATTACCGCACACATACAGGTTCCAACCCTTTTCGGTCGCAATGACACCGATATCTTTGCTCTGCGCTTCAGCACATTCGCGTGTACAACCCGAGACGGCAAACTTGAGTTTGTGCGGCGCGCGCAAACCTTTGTAGCGATTCTCCAGCTCAATCGCCAGCCCAACCGAGTCATCCACGCCATAGCGGCACCAGGTTGAACCGACACACGATTTCACCGTTCGCACCGATTTACCGTACGCATGGCCGGTCTCAAAGCCGGCGTTAATCAAGGTGCGCCAGATCTCAGGAAGTTGCTCCATTTGCGCGCCGAACAAGTCGACCCGCTGACCACCGGTGATCTTGGTGTACAGATCGTACTGCTTCGCCACTTCCCCCAGCACGATCAGTTTGTCCGGCGTAATTTCGCCGCCCGGCACGCGTGGCACCACAGAATAAGAGCCGTCTTTTTGCAGATTCGCCATAAAGGCATCGTTAGAGTCCTGCAGCGCACTCAGCTTCGGTTCCATAATGTGCTCGTTCCACAAAGAGGCAAAGACCGAAGCCGCGGTCGGTTTACACAAATCACAACCCAAGCCGTGGCCGTGTTTCTCCAGCAAGGTGTCGAAGTCTTTGATTTCTTCTACCTGGCAAATGTGGAACAGCTCCTGACGGGAGTACTCAAAGTGTTCACAAATATGATTGGTCACTTCCACGCCCATGGCCACCAGTTCAGCGTCCAGCACCGATTTCACCATGCTGGAACAGCCGCCACAGCCCGTGCCCGCTTTGGTGACGGATTTGAGTTCATTCAGCTCGGTCGCGCCAGCATGAATCGCAGCCACCAGTGCGCCTTTAGTGACGTTGTGGCACGAACAGATCATGGTGTCGTCCGACACTTCACCGCTCAGCATCGACGTATCAAACAACAGATGCGCCGGATGATCGGGCAGCACGGTTTGGTTGAGATACGCCTGCAGCAACGCATCGTAGTCGCTGTTGTCACCCACCAGAATCGCGCCGAGTAATCGGGTGCCACTCGCATCGACTATCAGTTTTTTGTAGGTTCCCTGTACCGTGTCCTGCAACACCAGTTCCTGCGCGCCCGCGGTTTGCATCTGCGCGTCACCAATCGATGCCACATCCACCCCCAACAGTTTGAGTTTGGTACTCATGTCCGCCCCCGTGAAACTGCCGCAGTGTCCCATCAACTGGTCAGCCACGGCGCGCGCCATCGCGTAACCCGGTGCTACCAGGCCAAAAATCCGTTGTTGCCACAGCGCACATTCGCCAATGGCGTAGATGTTCTCGTCGCTGGTTTGGCAACTGTCGGAAATGACAATGCCGCCACGTTCGCCCACCGCTAAACCGGACTGACGCGCCAACGCATCCTGCGGGCGAATGCCGGCAGAAAACACAATCACATCCACTTCCAGCGGCTCTGCATCTTTGAATACCATGCGATGCTTGGCGCTTTCGCCATCAATGATGCGCTCAGTACCCGTTGAGGTATGCACCGTCAGGCCAAGCTGTTCAATTTTCTGTTTCAGCACACCACCCGCACCATCATCGAGCTGAACCGGCATGAGTCGCGGCGCGAATTCGATCACATGCGTTTCTAATCCCAGCAGGCGCAGCGCGTTGGCCGCTTCTAATCCCAGCAGACCACCACCGATGACCGCCCCCGTGCGAGCATGCTCACACGCATTGCGAATCGCAGAGAGGTCGTCCAAAGTACGATAGACAAAGACGTTGTCACGCTCTGAACCCGGCACGGGTGGCACAAACGGATAAGAACCGGTTGCCAGCACGAGGGAGTCGTAACCCAGCACATCTTCGTCATCCAGAATGATGCTTTTCTGCACTCGGTTAATGGCCGTGACCTGGCTACCCAGGATCAGATTGATCCCGTGTTTTTGATACCACTCTTCGCTGCTCAGCATCAGATCATCATGCGATTTACCGGAGAACAGCGACGACAGTTGTACGCGGTCGTAAGCGATAAAACGCTCTTCGCCAATCACGGTAATGCGTTTTTCGAGGTGGGCTTGTTTTTCCACCAGCTTAGCAACCAGATGGTGACCGACCATTCCGTTGCCGATAATGACAATATGTTCCATCATTTTGCGTTTCCTTATGCAGTTTTGGCGACCGTTGCAGCGGCAGGTTGACGACCTTCAGATTTCGATTGTTTCTCATACAAAAAGCGCAGTACCGACTGACGATATTTCTGATACGTCGGGTCATCCGCCAGTTGAACGCGATTGCGTGGGCGCGGCAGTTCAATGTTGAGCACTTCGCCGACCGTCGCAGCCGGACCGTTGGTCATCATGACGATTTTGTCCGACAGCAGTACCGCTTCGTCCACGTCATGGGTGATCATGATGACTGTGTTATTCAGCTCGGCCTGAATCTCCATCAGCGCATCCTGCAAGCGAGCACGAGTTAAGGCGTCGAGCGCACCGAACGGTTCATCCATCAGCAGCACTTTCGGTTGCAGTGCCAGCGCGCGGGCAATACCGACGCGCTGCTTCATCCCACCCGAGATCTCATCCGGTTTCTTATCCGAGGCGTGCGCCATCTGGATCAGGTCGAGATAATGTTCAACCTGTTGTTTAATTTGGGCTTTGCTTTGTCCTTTGGCGACCTGTTTCACCGCCAGTTCAACGTTTTGGTACACCGTCAGCCACGGCAGCAGTGAATGGTTCTGAAACACCACCGCGCGCTCTGGCCCAGGGCCATCGACTTCGCGTCCATCCACAATCACCCCGCCGTCGGTGGGCATGTAAAGGCCCGCGACCAGGTTAAGCACGGTTGACTTGCCGCAACCTGAGTGGCCAATCAGTGAGATGAACTCGCCTTTTTGGATCTGCAGGTCGACGTTTTTCAGCGCGACAAACTCACCTTGTGGCGTGGGAAAGCGCATGCCGAGTTGGGTTAAATCTAAAAATGCTTTGGACATATGCCGTTCTCCTTAACGCAGCGCTTGCTGTTTGTTCCAAGACAGATGTTTTTGCAGTTGCAGCATGCCGCGATCCAACAGCAGCCCGATAAAGCCAATCGCAATCACCGCCACCATAATTCGCCCCAGTGACGCAGAGCTGCCATTCTGGAATTCATCCCACACGAACTTGCCAAGGCCCGGGTTCTGCGCCAGCATCTCTGCAGCAATCAGCACCATCCAGGCAATCCCGAGCGACAACCGCAGCCCGGTGAAGATCATCGGAATCGCTGAGGGCAACACGATGGTGCGGATATGTTGCCACCACGACAGGCGCAGTACCTTGCTCACGTTAATCAGGTCTTTATCCACACTGGTGACGCCAACCGCAGTATTGATCAGCGTGGGCCACAAGCTGCACAGCGCCACGGTAAACAGCGAGTTGACGAACGATTTGGCAAACATAGGGTCATCGCTGACGTAAGTCGCACTCACCACCATGGTGACAATCGGTAGCCAAGCCAGTGGCGATACCGGTTTCAGCAGTTGAATGATGGGGTTGAATGCCTGATACAGTCCGTGGTTGAGCCCCAGAACAATACCGAGCGGTATCGCAATCAAAGACGCCAGCGCAAACCCCGCCGCCACCGTGACCAGGCTGGTCCCGATCTGATCAAAGAATGTCGGTTTACCGGTGTACGGACGAATGCGGACATCCGCATTGGGGTCTTTGGCCAGTTTGGCAGCGTTACGCTTCTCTTGGCGTTCAATAAAAGCGTGCTCTTTTTCTCGCTCTTTGAAGTGTTCATTCACCAAATTGCTGAACTGGGCGAACGTCTGCACTGGTCCTGGCAGCGTACCGAGTGACGTTTCGACCTGTCTGGCGGCGAGGTGCCAGAACATCAGAAAGATAAGGATTCCAATCAGTGGCATCAGCATCACTTTGCTGCGGCTGACCACTTTTTCGCGACTGGGGATCAGTGAAATTACATTGCTCGACATAGCAAACTCCTTGCGCTACTGCGTCTCGTCCCTGTGAAGGCAGGTCTGGTGCAGCCGTGTGGCATTGACCCAAAGCACCAGACCCCGTGTTTTATACTTTGTCGTTACCCTTCAGACCGATAGCGAACTTGTTGAGGTAAGCGTTCGGTTGATGGCCGTCGTAGACGATGTCATCGATGAAGTGTTTCTGTGGTGCACGGAAACCGTCTTCATGGTTGAAATCCGGAAAGTCTTTTGCGCTCATCACACCGTCTTCAATCAGAGATTCCGCCGCCTGCTGATAGATATCCGGACGGTAGACCTCTTTGGCGATATTCATGTACCAGTCGTCCGATTTGGCATCCGCAATCTGCCCCCAGCGGCGCATCTGAGTCAGATACCAAATCGCATCGCTGTAGTACGGATAGGTTGCGTTATGACGGAAGAACACGTTGAAATCCGGCACCTCACGTTTGTCACCTTTTTCGTACTCAAAGGTGCCTGTCATGGAGTTGGCAATCACCTCTTTATCGGCACCGACATACTGACTTTTCGACAGCATCGCGACAGCTTCGCTGCGGTTGGCGTTGTTGTTTTCATCCAGCCAGTGCGCAGCACGAATCAAGGCTTTCACCACGCGAATGTGCGTATTCGGATATTTCTCCGCCCACGCTTTTGATACGCCAAACACTTTTTCCGGGTTGTTTTTCCAGATCTCGTAATCCGTGACCACCGGAACGCCGATGCCTTTGAACACCGCCTGCTGGTTCCACGGTTCACCCACGCAGTAGCCTTTGATGGTGCCCGCTTCCATGGTCGCTGGCATTTGTGGTGGTGGGGTGACGCTGAGCAGGACGTCGGCTTTCAACTGGCCGCTGTTGTCCCCCGATTGCGGTGCGTAGTAACCCGGATTGATACCGCCTGCCGCCAGCCAGTAACGCAGCTCGTAGTTGTGCGTCGAGACCGGAAACACCATGCCCATGTTGAAAGGTTTGCCTTGGTCGCGATATTTCTGCACCACAGGTTTCAGAGCATCCGCTTTAATGGGGTGAACGATTTTGCCGTCGCTCTCTTTGCTCAAAAACGGCTTCATCTGCTCCCAGGTATCATTGGAAACGGTGATGGCGTTGCCGTTAAGATCCATACTGAACGCCGTGATGACTTCTGCTTTGGTGCCGATACCAATCGTCGCACCCAGCGGCTGGCCCGCCAGCATATGTGCGCCATCCAGCTCGCCGTCAATCACGCGATCAAGCAGCACTTTCCAGTTCGCCTGTGCTTCGAGCGTGACGTACAGTCCTTCGTCTTCAAAAAAGCCTTTTTCATAAGCGACGGCAAGTGGTGCCATATCCGTCAGTTTGATAAAGCCGAACTTCAAATCTTCCAACTCTGGCTCACCCACCTGAGCATAGGCTCCGGCGCTCAGCAGTGAAGCGCTCAACAGTAAGCTGCGCATCCATGGTGTTTTCGATTGCATCGCAATACTCCCTTTCCTTGATTACCAATCCTGTTTGATTCCAAAACGTGCTTGATTCAAAAAGCCACAAAAAAGGCGCTACTGCTTCTCAGAGCAGTAGCGCCTTTGCTATTTCCGTCATCACCGCCGTTGATGATGTGGGTCAGCAGCCTTGCGGCTTATTCCAAATTGTCGGATGTACTTCATTTCCGTTACTGAAGATGACAATCCAAGTTACATGCCAGTTTTTATAATCATTATTTATCAATAAGTTAAGTTTAATACCTGAGATATTTACTGTTTTCGTGCTTTGTTTATGTGCAAAGTGCACCAGTGGCAAGATTTGCACCTAACCCCAAAGTATTATCAGACGCCGAGACCTTCCATAGTGTGGATCACGTTCTTCGCCACCTGTGCCAGTGACAGGCTCGATTGCATCGCGCTACTGCGCAGTGCGCGATACGCTTTATCTTCATCCAAACCATGCAGACGCATCAGTATCCCTTTGGCCTTTTCGACCCATTTACGCTCTTCCAGTTTTTGCGTCAACGACTCGATTTCCTGCACCATCGCCATACTTGTCTCACGCACCTGCTTGGCATAATCAATCCAGGGCTTGAGCTCAAACGCCGAGTCAAAAGGCAATAAAACGAAATCGTGATGTTGAGGTAAGCGATTGATATCATTCACCTGAAGCTGTTTAAGAATCACCAAAAGCGGCACCTTACGCTGGGAACAAAACTCGACAATGAGCCGCAGCTCTGCACTCGGTTGGCGCCACGACACCACCACAGTGGGTGAAGATTCTTTGTCGATCATGCGCTCCAACTGAGCCAGTTGGCAGAGCAGGATCTGATCATAGTGCAACGCAAGTTTGGCACTGATCCCGGCCTGATCGCTGACGCTGTCACAGCACACCACAATGGATTGAGAAGAGTGAGAGAGAGACATAGTCATTCCTTGTTGTGTTCAAACTCTATGGAATGAATTTGCAAAGAGTGCGCCATGTTGAAGATATGCAATTTAATTCAATAAAAACAATAAGATAAAATCAATATTTGTGAATTTATAACTCTTTAGGGCTAGATTGGTCGGTGCACCCAAAAGCGCTCACGACCTTCCCGGCGCCCTCTTATTGCAGAGGAGCGCTCAGGAACGGTGACGCATGTTGACTTCACGATGTGATATTTAATGACTTGGTCGCTTGGTTGCGTCAATTCGCCGTTTGATGTGGCAGAGGAGAAAAACGCGGGGGTGAATCAGTGCGTCTCGACATAGGCTTGCCAATAGCGAAAGGCCGTCGCCATCGCGGTATCGCGATCGAGCGTTTTTGCAAACAGGACAGCGGTCATGGTCGCAACGACACTGTTCGCCATCTGGACCCACTCTTCTTGCGGCGTACCCAGTGGGCAAGCGTTAGGCTGCGCGATGTCTGAGACAAACTGCTCAGGCCAGTAGTAAGAGTGCACGCCATCGGTCTGGCTGAGCCACACTGTCTGGCTCACCTTCGGGTTGTACTCCGACTCGCCGGACTGGCCTTTAAATGAGATCACCGCATGGGCGGTTTTGCCAATCACGTGCTCAACTTCGGCGTGCAGTTGTTGAAAACCCGGATGGAAACTGCCTCGCAGACCAATTTCACCGCCTCCAGGATTCAGCGCCCGCACGACCGTGTTGATCGGTGTGCGCAGGCCGTAGCGGTTTTTCCAGCCAATCATCACCTCGGCCTGCGGCGCAAAATGACGCAGCGGCAAATACGCAATGTTGCCTTCTTGCAGCAGCGCTTTGGCCTGCGCTGCATCCTTGGCAAGCGGAACCTCACACGCGGCCAAATAAGCTTCTGCATGCTCACGTGACGCGGGTTTGTCGTTGTAGCCGTGCATCAGTATTTTGTGTCCGTTGTCAGCCATGATTTTGGCAGCCAGCAGATGCCAGGGCTGACCCGCTGCGGCACGTTTTCCAGCGTAACACGGCCAGTCAATTTCCGCGCCAATACTCGGCACACGGGACTGAAACGCTTTCACAAATCCGGCGATTTCAGCATTGGTTTCGTTTTGCACTCGGATCAGCATCAGCAGCATCGCCATCTGATCATCGCCCACGTCTCCGTTCAGGTAGTCATCCATTACCTGAAATGCCTGCTCAAAACAGAGCGGTTTGCGGCCGCGTTCACCGCGGCCGACAGTACGAATACAGTCCAGAATTGTGCTCATTGAGTCCTCTTAGTAAGCCGTGGCGCGTGCAGGTTGCGAATGTGACTGGGTCACCGCATGCGCCGTTTGCATCAGTTGCTCCCGAAGTTTTACCACGTCTCCCATAATGATCAATGCCGGACTGAGACCTTTGAGCGCATTTGCTGTTTGTGTGAGCTGATTGAGCTCAAAGGTCACGACCGTTTGCTGCTCAGAACAGCCTTGGCCGACCACAGCAACCGGCGTTGAACCACTGAGACCCGCGGACATTAAACCCTGTTCAATCGCGTCTGCTTTTTCCAGCCCCATGTAGAACACCAGCGTCTGACCGCTGCTCACCAAACCCGCCCAGGCAGGCAATGCCCCCGTGACGACTTGGCCGGTGATTAACGTCACGCTGCGCGAGAGCTCTCGATGTGTCAGCGGAATCAACGCGCTTGACGCACAACCGATAGCGGCAGTAATGCCCGGCACCACTTGATAAGCAATGTTGTGTTTGACCAGCGCCAGCGCCTCTTCACCACCGCGGCCAAAGATGAACGGATCGCCGCCTTTCAGACGCACCACCTGTTTACCTTGCTGAGCAAAATCGACCAGCAGCGCGCTGATGGCTTCCTGTTTCATACTCGGCTGTCCGCAACGCTTGCCCACATACACCATCTGCGCATCGGGATTGGCGAGTTCGAGAATATCGCGGCCGACCAAGCGATCATAGACCACCACATCAGCGTGTTGCAGGACTTTCACGGCTTTGACCGTGAGTAAATCCGGATCGCTCGGCCCCGCACCGACCAGAAACACAAAGCCTTTTTGGCTCTCAGGTTGGCTTATCTTCGGCGCGCTTGGGCTGTGCTGATAGAAGCGGTCATGCGCCGTAAAGGAGGTCGCGTCAGAGCGGATGCTGCGCGCAAATCGTGGGGTTGAATCGGTTTTCATGGCTCGACTCCTGAGATTAAGGTTTCGCCATCACCAGCACAGAACGGCTGGCCAGCAATTGGTTGACTTCCGGCAGGCAGGAACCGCAGTTCGTGCCGCACTTCAATTTGCTCTGTAACTGATTGAGCGTCACGCAGCCATCCTGCGCCATCGCGTGTTGAATCTGCTTGTCCGTGACGCGAAAGCAGCTGCACACCAACTGGCTGGTCGCAGTTTCCCCCGCAAGCGCAAGCACTGAACCCAGCTGCAGAGGCTTGCCAATCAGCGCCACCATCGCGGTGTAGTCCTGCTCGACGGGTTGGGCGGAGACCATCAGAATGCCAGTCACTTCCATCGCAGGCGTATCAGCTTTTGCGCGCCCGATGACCATCATCCAGCCTTGCGGCAGATCCCAACGCAGCACCTGCTCGCCGCTGAGCAATTCAAACTGACCTTTGCCCAGTTCTGTCAGTGAGGCAAACCGCGTCACCCCCAGGCGTTCTTCCTGCTGATAGCTGACATAATCACACTCCGGTAGCGTGCGGGACGCGCCGACATACAGGCCGTAACTTCGCATGGTGACGGGCGCAAGATGCACGTGAGCCGACTTAAACGCAGGCTGACCGGAGATGGGATCGGCCGCGCGCAGCACGGCACGATTCACCTGAGAGTGCGCGCTGTAACGCCCGGCCCAGTGCATGGACATAAACAGCTGCTTTCCTTTCAGTCCCTCATCAAACGCCACGCGCGCGAACACGCACTGAGTTTGGCTGTCACTGCGCAGCGCGGCGATTTCCCCTTCCTTGAGGCCAATCGACTGGCCCGCAAGTTTGTTGATGTAGAGCGTCGGTTCGACTTCTGCCGCTGCCAGTTTGGCAATGTGTCCGGTGCGGGTCATGGTGTGCCATTGATCGCGCTGACGCCCGGTATTGAGCCACCACTCACCGCTTGGCACCTCATGAGGCTCAACGGCGATAAAATTGGCACGTCCGGATGGGGTTGAAAACTGGCCGTCGCGATATGGCGCACTGCGTGTCAGCGGCCATTGCACCGGCGTCCAGCGCTCATACTCATCGTCACTCATCGTGGCAAACATCGACAGATCGAGCAGATAGGGCGTACCCCGGTTGATGCCCGTCAGCCCCGCGTATTCGCGAAACACATCCGCTACGCTTTGAAACGCAAACCCGTCAGCGATGTTCAGGCGTGAACATAACGCGCTCCCGACTTGGCTCACCGCCCACCAATCCGGTTTGGCTTCTCCGGGCGCGGTAAGAAAGGCGCGCTGACGCGACAAACGGCGCTCTGAGTTGGTGACCATGCCCTGTTTTTCACCCCAACCTGCCGCAGGCAGCAACAAATCCGCATACTCGGCGACATCGCTGCTGGCGGTAATATCCGAAACAATCACAAAGTCGCAGTGTTTCAAAGCATTGCGAATACGATCGCTGTCTGGCAACGAGACAACCGGGTTGGTGGCCATGATCCACAGCACCTTAATGTGCCCTGCTTCGACGGCATCAAACAGATCCAGAGCTTTCAGACCCGGTTTATCCGCAATGGTTGGCGATTGCCAGAACGTCTGCACTTGCTGGCAGGAGGTGTCATCAAAACCGCGGTGCACAGCGAGTTGATTCGCCAGCCCGCCGACTTCGCGTCCACCCATCGCATTGGGCTGACCAGTGAGCGAGAATGGCCCGCAGCCTTTGCAACCGATTTTACCGCTCGCCAGATGTGCGTTGATGATAGCGTTGCCTTTATCCACCCCCGATACAGACTGGTTCACGCCTTGGCAAAACAGCGTCAACGCCGTCGGGCTTGAAGCAAACCAGCGGTAAAACGTGCGCAGCGCCTCTTCGTCAACATCCAGCGCTCGGCTGACGTGACTGAGCTGGTAACGCTCATCGGAAATTTCCGTCAATAACGCCTCAAAACCCTGCGTGTGCTCGTCAATATAGGTCTGATTAAGTGTGCCGCTGTCTTTCATAAAGCGCAGCAGGCCGTTATACAGCAAGACATCACCATCATTTGCGATCGCCAGATGCAAATCGGCCTGCTCAGCGGTGACGGTGCGCCGCGGGTCAATCACCACCAGCTTGAGTCTGGGGTTTTGTTCACGGGCCTGCTGAATACGACGAAACAGCACCGGATGCGTCCAGGCAGTGTTGGCGCCCACCAGCACCAGTAGGTCCGTTTGATCGATGTCATCGTAATTAACGGGAACCACATCTTCGCCAAAAGCGCGAACATGCGCGGCCACCGCCGACGACATGCACAGGCGGGAGTTGGTATCGATGTTGGCGCTGCCAACGTAGCCTTTCATCAGCTTGTTGGCGACGTAGTAATCCTCAGTCAGGATCTGACCTGAGACATACATCGCCACCGAATCCGGTCCGTGCTGCTCAATTGCCTGATGAATACGAGTGGCAATATCGTCAATTGCCGCATCCCACTGGATTTCTTGGCCTCTGAGTTTGGGATACAGCAAACGACTGGGCATATTGAGGCTTTCAGCTAATGCAGAACCTTTGACACACAGCGCGCCCTGATTCGCCGGGTGTGTTTTGTCCCCAACGATCGTCTCGCGGTTGGCTGACACGCCACACCCGACGCCACAGTATGGACACGTTGTGAGAATATTGGCTTGAGTCATCATCACTTCCTTGTGCTCAAGGCAAATAAAAAGCGCCTTACTTCCGAGAAGTAAGGCGCCTTTGCCTAGGTATTAACAAATATCTTTAATCGATATAGACAGAGCAAACCTTATACCAACTTTTGCGCTTTTATTTTTCAATAAGTTAGCAACATACGTCTGTTTTCGTTGCACCAGTGAAGTGCAGACTGCCCTGAAATTCAACACCAATTCGAGCAACCAACTAACCACAGGTTTGACAACAACGGACAAACCTTGACCAGCCATTTAGACGTCTAGACGTTGACATTCATCAGCGAGGCGATTAGTCTTCACGCCTTTCTATTTTTAAGTTTGTCGTTTACATGTCCGGTTCCCAGCACACTACGAAAACAGTTGCACCGTCTGCGGTCGCGCTGATCCCACTGATTATCTTTCTTGCACTGTTTATTGGTGTAGGGACTTACTTGTCCTTGCAAGGCGTTGAGTTCGCCTTTTATCAATTACCTGCACCGATTGCGATTCTGCCCGCTATCATCATCGCTTTTCTGTTGAGCAAAGATAAGCTCAGCCGCTCTATCGAGCACTTTATGCATGGCGTCGGCCATCAAGACATCATCGCGATGTGCATGATCTATTTACTGGCGGGTGCCTTTGCCGCCGTTGCTAAGGCTTCTGGTGGTGTGGATGCGACCGTCAACCTCGGTTTGTCAGCCATTCCAACCAACATGATTCTGCCTGGTTTGTTTCTGATCTCCGCCTTCATCGCCACCTCAATGGGTACCTCGATGGGGACCATCGCTGCGGTGGCACCGGTCGCACTCGGCATTGCGCAATCGGCCGGAATGAGCTTACCACTGACTGCCGGCGTCGTCCTGAGCGGCGCGATGTTTGGTGACAACCTGTCGATCATCTCGGACACCACGATTGCGGCAACGCGCTCGCAAGGCTGCGAAATGAAAGACAAGTTCAAAGAGAACGTTCGCATCGCATTGCCGGCCGCGCTGATTGCCTTGGTCGTGTTCGCTTACCACAGCACCGCGACACAAGTGCCGCAAGCCGGCCCGATTGAGTGGCTGAAAGTGCTGCCGTACATCACGATTCTGGTGCTGGCTGTCTCTGGGATGAACGTCTTTGTGGTCCTGACTATCGGTATTTTGCTTGCAGGCGGTGTGGGTCTGGCGTCGGTCGATGGCTACGCGCTCACCAATCTGGCTCAGGATATCTACGCCGGATTTGGCAACATGCAGGAGATCTTCCTGCTGTCTATGCTGATCGGTGGATTGAGCGAACTGATGCGTCGTCAAGGCGGACTGGCTTTTCTGACTAATCTGGTCAGCCGTTTGATCAATACCTTTGGCTCACGCCACTCAAAACACGCGAACAGCCGTGCGAGTGAACTGGGTATTGCCGGACTGGTTTCGCTGGTGAACGGCTGCACCGCGAACAATACCGTCGCGATTATTGTCTCAGGCAGCGTGGCTCGTCAGTTAGCTGAGGAGAACAATGTCTCACCTCGCCGCTCTGCCAGTTTGTTGGATATCTTCTCGTGCGTGGTACAAGGCATTCTGCCTTATGGCGCTCAGGTGCTGCTGCTTGGCTCTGTGTTTAAGCTGTCACCGCTGGAAATCGTCGCAAACTCGTACTACTGTTTTGCACTGGCCATTGCTGCCATTGTTGCCGTGTTCCTCAAACACCAGCCGCGACAAGCCACAGTGAAAGCAGAGAGCTAACAAGCGCTCTCTGCCCCGCCTGCCCGACCATTGATTGGGCAACGCGGCTGAAAGTAACGTTGCCTTGCTGTGTTCAGCACATAAAAAAACGGAGTGTTTACACACTCCGTTTTTTTGTACCTGTTCACTCAGATTGGCTTAGCCGATGTGAGTCACGCCGCCCATGTACTTTTGCAGTACCGCTGGGATTGCGATGCGACCGTCAGCTTGCTGGTAGTTTTCCAGAATCGCAACCATGGTACGACCAACCGCCAGACCAGAGCCGTTCAGCGTGTGAACCAGTTCAGGTTTTTTCTCGCCTTTACGACGGAAGCGTGCTTGCATGCGACGAGCCTGGAAATCCCACATATTTGAACAAGAAGAGATTTCACGGTAAGTCTTCTGAGCCGGAACCCAAACTTCCAAGTCGTAAGTCTTGCATGCGCCAAAGCCCATGTCGCCAGTACACAGAACCACTTTGCGGTATGGTAGCTCAAGCAGCTGAAGAACTTTCTCAGCATGGCCCGTCAGTTCTTCCAGTGCCGCCATTGAGTCTTCAGGCTTAGTGATCTGAACCAATTCCACTTTGTCAAACTGGTGCATACGAATCAAACCACGCGTGTCACGACCGTATGAACCCGCTTCAGAACGGAAACATGGTGTGTGCGCGGTCATTTTCAGTGGCAAATCCGCTTCTTCCGTGATGGTGTCACGAACCAGGTTCGTTACCGGCACTTCAGCAGTTGGGATCAGAGACAGACGACGAGGTTCTTCATCGCTGGCTTTTTCTGCCAGAGGTTCAGTATGGAACAGATCTTTACCAAATTTTGGTAGCTGGCCAGTACCAAACAGCGTGTCTGAGTTGACCAGATAAGGCACGTACAATTCAGTGTAACCGTGTTGCTCAGTATGCAGATCCAACATGAACTGCGCGATAGCACGGTGCAGACGAGCGAACTGACCTTTCATGATCACAAAACGTGCACCAGTAATTTTGGTTGCACTCGCAAAGTCCAGACCGTCGCCCATTTCACCCAGGTCAACGTGATCTTTCACATCGAAATCGTACTCTTTGGGTGTACCCCAACGAGACACTTCAACGTTGTCGTTTTCGTCTTTACCGTCTGGCACAGAATCGTCAGGCAGGTTTGGCACGCTTTGAGTGATCGCGTCAAGCTGGCTTTGAATCGCATCCAGTTCCACTTTCTTCGCGTCCAGATCGTCACCCAGAGTACCGATCTGCTTCTTCACTTCTTCCGCGCCTTCTTTGTCGCCTTTCGACATCAGTTGGCCAATTTGCTTGGAGATGGAGTTACGCGTGGATTGTAAATTTTCAACTTCTACTTGAATGGACTTACGTTGTTCTTCAAGTGTACGAATTGTGTCCACGTCGAGTTTAAAACCGCGACGCGCCAGTTTTGCAGCTGTTTCATCCAGCTCAGTACGAAGTAATTTAGAATCCAGCATTGCTAATCCTATGCTTTAAGAGTTGCGAAAAAACGCGTGTGCTTCCTTTTTAATCAAAGCCACGCGTATAGAAATTTAACCCGTCAACGATAACGAAAAGCCGCTAATTTTCATAGCGCTTTTGTGGGCTTTTTGCGTCTAAATCCGCCAGATAATCTAACTTTTCACCAATCTTGGTTTCTAAGCCCCGATTCGTCGGCTGATAATAGCGAGTTCCGGTCATTTCAGGTGGGAGATAGCGTTCACCCGCCGCATACGCGCCGGGTTCATCATGGGCATAACGATACTCTGCGCCATAGCCAAGATCTTTCATCAAACTGGTTGGCGCATTACGCAGGTGCACGGGCACTTCATACTCGGGCAAATTCTGTGCATCACTCAATGCCTGCTTCCAAGCGGTATACACCGCATTGCTTTTTGGCGCGCAAGCGAGATAGACAATTGCCTGGGCAATCGCGCGATTGCCTTCTGCCGGACCAACCCGAGTGAAACAGTCCCACGCCGACATCGCCACCTGCATAGCGCGAGGATCGGCATTGCCGACATCTTCAGAGGCAATCGCCAGCAGACGACGAGCGATATAGAGCGGATCGCAGCCCGCTGAGATCATGCGCGCGGCCCAATACAGTGCACCATCCGGGTTCGAACCACGAATCGATTTGTGTACCGCTGAGATTAAGTCGTACCAAATGTCGCCTTTGTTATCAAAACGCGCCACTTTTTCGCCCGCAACTTCCGCCAGCAGGCTGAGCGTAATCTGCTTTTCGCCCTGCTCGTTCTCTTCTGCCATGTCATACAGCAGTTCAAGATAGTTGAGCGACATGCGCGCATCACCATTGACCAACTCGGACAGGCGATCCAGAACATTGTCATGAAACTGCGCGACTTGTTTACCCAAACCCCGCTCGGTGTCTTCAATGGCCTGATCCAACGCCTGACGAATTTCCGTCTGGCTGAGTGACGTCAGTTTGTACACGCGCGCACGGGACAGCAGTGCGTTATTGAGTTCAAAAGAGGGGTTTTCAGTTGTGGCACCAATGAAGGTCACCGTGCCGTCTTCGATGTGTGGCAGAAAAGCATCCTGCTGCGATTTGTTGAAGCGGTGGACCTCATCGACAAACAGTATGGTGCGTCGGCCAGCAAGCTTGTTTTCACGTGCTTTCTCTATCGCGGCGCGTATCTCTTTCACGCCTGAAGTGACTGCCGAGACGCGCTCCACTTCCGCATTGGCGTAGTTCGCGGCAACTTCAGCCAGTGTGGTTTTACCGGTGCCGGGTGGGCCCCACAGAATCATCGAATGAATGTGACCAGCTTCCAGCGCCCGGCGCAGCGGTTTACCCGGGCCAAGAACGTGTTGCTGACCAATATATTGTTCAACGGTTTGTGGGCGCATTCGCGCAGCAAGGGGACGAAAATCTTCGTCCCCGGCAAAATCAAAACTGTAGTTGCTCACGGTACTCACTTACCGGGTATGTGTAACCCGATTTAATTACGTTGGTCGTCGACTTCCACACCGTCAGGAACATCGAACTTAAAGCGGCTTGCCTGCGGCTTTTGTTGTTTCACATCATTAAACGTGAACAGACTCTTCTGTCCATCCTGCTCAATAACATTAAAACCTTTTACCACACCTTTGCTGTCGATGGTGATCTGGAACTGACCCTGATTCGAATCGACTGCTGTTGGCGTCAGAGTAAAAACATCGCCTTTCTCTTCAACCTGGTAGGCATCCCAGTCACTGGCGCGATTACGAGTCAGGAGGACAAACGGCGTTTGCTCTGTCGCTTGCTCTTGGTTGTAAATCGTGACTTGTTCGATAAATGGGCTGTAATACCACAGGGATTGACCATCCGACACCAGCAGGTTTTCATCTGGGGCCAGTGTCTCCCAGCGGAACAGACTCGGGCGAGCAATATCGACCACGCCATTGCCTTCCATGACGACATCGCCATCAGGGCTAATCACTTGCTGCTCAAACTTCGCGCTGAAACCATCGGTCAGCGCCAAACGTTCGCTCAGCGTCTCTTTTGGCGTCGCGAATACGGAAAAGCTACAAAAAAACAGTGCGAACCATTTCTTCATTCTGTTACTGCTCCTAGCAATTGGGGTTAAGGAAGTTATAGGCTGTTCACTTCCTAAGTGTGTCAATCCTGTGTGGGAAAAGTTCGATAATTTGGCGCGAAAGTTACTGCCCGCAACACTGTTTGAACTTTTTGCCGCTGCCACATGGGCACGCGTCATTGCGGCCAATGTCTTTAAACGGGTTCACGCTTTGCGCTTTGTTACCCAGCATTGCTTCATCGGCCGCCAGCGCCACTTCTTGCACCATCAGATCCAGTTGGTCAATCATCGCCGCCAGTGTTGGCAGAGCGTCGTATCCAGCCGCTTTCATTTGGGCATGCGTTTGTTCTTCATCAATCGCCAGCATCAACGTCGTGAGCAACGCTTGAAGCATTCGCATCGAGCCATCAGAAAGTGTCACCGACTGCCACTGCGATTCTACCTGCGGCCATACACTCATGAAACCTTCGGCGAAATCGGCCAGCGCGTCTTCGCGCGGCATGGAAGATTCAGCAAGCAGTGCCAGCAACGCATATTCGCTGCGTTTGAGTTGATGATACTGCGCATGGATTTGAGCCACGATCAACGGCTCAAGCGCCGCTGCATGCTCGCCAAACACCTCTGAAATCCACGCTTCGGGTTCCAAAGGTTGGGTCGCCAAGTTGGCGGCATATACCGCACCTTCGATAAACAACGGGGATTCATTGCACTCAATCTGAGCCAAATTCACTAGCGGGTAACTCATGAAATCTCTTTATCAATACGACAGATTAGCCGGCCATTATACCCCAGCCTGTCGATTTGGCGAGTTTGCTGGCAAAAATCATAACTGTGATAGATTTCGCTTTAAAAAACTTATTCACTGGAGCATTATTTCAGCCAAAATCACATCACTACGAATAATCACTATGAAACGTAACTTTGGCTTTACTTTAATCGAGTTAGTTGTCGTCATCGTTATTCTGGGCATTCTCGCCGTTACGGCTGCACCTCGCTTTTTTAATCTTCAACGCGATGCGCATGAAAAGCGTGCTGCCGCGGCATTTGCAAGTTTTCGCTCAGCGGTGACGCTCTACAACACGCGTTGGCTTGTCGATGGCGAACCGGTGATTTCCCAAGCCGTCGGTTATGGACAAGGGAACATTTATCCGTCGGCGGCAGGTTACCCGATGTCGGTCGACCAAATCCCGTATCAAGACGGCAACGCGATTCGCGGTGAAGACTGCGTGGCGCTGTGGCCAGCCCTTCTCACGACGGATCTCACCATTCAATCGCAGATGGATACCGGGTACGTATTGCCTTCCGAGAGCGATATCGTCAGTTGGTACACCAGCAGCAACGAGTGCTATTACTACTACACCGCCGGTTACAGCACCACAGACAAGCTGCCCATCCTCTATTACGCGCCGCTCACCGGTGAGACTCGCGTGACCACGGAAAGCCCGACATTCGCGCAATAAGCCCTCGAGACATCGCGCCGACTTCCATCTACAATCTCGCCTCAATTTTATTTGGCGAAGACAAGAACAGAGTATGCGAGTCATTTTAGGCCCGATGGAGGGCGTGCTGGATCACCTGATGCGTGAGATGCTGACACAGATTAACGATTACGATTTCTGTGTGACAGAGTTTGTCCGTGTGATCAACTTGCCCCTTCCGGACCATGTGTTTTACCGTCTTTGCCCGGAGCTGAAACAAGGCTCGCGCACCAAAGCTGGCGTTCCGGTGAAAGTTCAGTTGCTGGGTCAAGAGCCGCACTGGATGGCAGAGAATGCAGTTCGCGCCGCAGAACTGGGCGCATGCGGTGTCGACCTCAACTTTGGTTGCCCGGCGAAAATGGTGAACCAAAGCAAAGGCGGTGCGGCGCTGCTGCAACATCCTGAGCTGATTTATCAGGTGATCAAAGCGTGTCGCGACGCGGTGCCAGCAGACATTCCGGTCAGCGCCAAAATTCGCTTGGGGTGGGAGAATCCCGACGACTGTTTTGAAATTGTCGATGCCGTGCAGCAAGCCGGTGCCGATGAATTAACGGTCCACGCGCGCACCAAAGCGGGCGGCTACAAAGCCAGTGAAATCAAATGGGATTACATTAACCAAATTCGCCAAAAGACTCACATTCCCCTGATTGCCAATGGCGAGATCTGGAATTATGCCGATGGGCAAGCCTGTATCGATACCACGGGCATAGACTCGTTGATGGTATGCCGCGGCGCATTGAATGTGCCGAACTTGGGCAATATCGTCAAACACAACCACAGCGCCATGCCTTGGCATGAGGTGGTCGATTTGCTGCTGGAATACTCAGCGTATGAAGTGCGCGGTGACAAAGGTAAATACTACCCGAACCGCGTCAAACAGTGGTTTGCGTATTTACGCCAAGCATATCCACAAGCGGCCGACCTGTTCCGCGAGATTCGTACCATGACGGAAGTCGACCCGATCGTGAGTCATTTTCAGCGCTACCGCGATTCCCTAGCCTAAAGTGAAGCGCTGGTGTTAAAACACCAGCTTATCTTTCCCAGTTGTTTTCGCGAGATACAGTTTTTCATCCGCCAGTTTGAATTGCTTATCAAAGTCCCATTCCTGATGGCTTTCAATCACTTGAATACCGCCAGAAATCGTAAAGCCATTCGGTACCACACGGGTTGAATCGCGCGTAATGGCCTCTTTGACCCGTTGCATCACCGCTTCGATTTGGAGCGGATCCGGGCTGGTCAAATACACCACGAACTCTTCCCCACCAAAGCGAGCGACGGCATCGGTTTCACGGATATTGCATTCAATCTGATCGCCCACATAGCAGATCACGTCATCCCCGACATCATGCCCGTAGGTGTCATTAATCGACTTGAAGTTATCAATATCTAACACCGCCACCGACAAATAGCGGCTGTGTTGCTTCACTTGCAGAAACTCTTCCATCCCTCGGCGATTGAGCAGGCCCGTCATTGGATCTCGAGACGCGAGGTTTTCGTAATAGGATTTTTCGATGCGGGTGTTGAAGTAGAACATACCGACCACGGAGACCAGATAAGCCAGTACCAAGGCATACACACTGGTTTGCTTCTCTTTGACGAAGCGACTGATTTCAGCGGCCCAGTTCCATTGGTAATACAAGTAGTGATCCATTTTGGTGTAGCTGATATCCAACTTGTGCGGACGGTACACACTGCCATCTTTTGGTAGCTCTTCTGAACGCACCAGACGAATTTTATCGGTCAGGCGTGACGAATCATCAATCAAGCGATCAACACTAATATCCAGCGCCACCACGCCAATGAAATTCGATTCCATATACACCGGCATCGCCAACGTCATGGTGTTCTTTTGATGCAGGACTTCGCTGAATGCGCTTGGGCCAGTCACGGTAATAATGTCTGGGTTATCTGCGGCTTTTTGCCAAAACTCTCGCAACTTGACCGTCATCAAGCGTTCTTTGGTGACGTCTTTGAGCACCGAATCGGGCGCAGAAATGATATAGCCCGCATTGTCGATGTAGTGCACACCGATAATGTAGTTATCTAAATCATTGAGAAACGAGATGATGGGGGCCAACGACACTTTACGGCGCATCAAGTCATACAGTGGATGCGCTTCATCACACAGGGACTCATCGCCCACCATCATGTAGCTGATGCTGATCGGCGGCGAAGAGCTGGCTTTCTTGTTAGTCAGTAACATCGACTCTTTGGGCACAATGCGACATAACCCGTCTGCCACTGACTTTACAAACCCGGTCGACATGATGGATGGTGATTCAAAGTAATTGGTGAAACCGTAATCGAGTGCAACCACAATCTTGCCGGCACGCATCATCATGGTGTTGGCGTTACGGTACTCATCATCGATATCACTGTTCAAGATCCGCATGTAGGAAGAGATCATCGCGATCAGCAGAATGAGGGCAACAAACAAAGGGGCTAGAAAGACCGTTTTGGTGTTGTAATGCTTTTTCATTAATCAGTATCAACGTGAATTAAGGTGACTTTGCGCCTTGTGATATGCAGGCGTATGAGTGTACCAGAAAGATTATGCCAAAAAATCCATAACACAAGCTAATCCTGACTGCGTTATGTACATTAGATTTCGCTAAATCCTAACCAAACCGACGATTTGTTGACATGATATTGATAAAGTCAAAAGCCAAAGACATAAAAAAACCTCCTGTAGGTTGAATTTCAAACAGGAGGTTTTAGAGCGTTTATACAGACTTAACTTAACAAAAGACTGTCGTCGCTTAATTCTTCACCACGCACTTTAGAGAACATTTCCAGCAAGTCGGGCACTTGCATGGTCGCACGCTGCTCACCCGCGACATCAAGAACAATTTGCCCTTGGTGCAACATGACAGTGCGATCGCCACATGCCAGCGCATCTTTCATCGAGTGGGTCACCATCATGACCGTCAAATTGAATTCATTGACGATCGTTTTGGTGAGGTCAATGATAAACGCGGCCATACGTGGATCCAGCGCCGCCGTATGTTCATCGAGTAGCAACAGTTTGCTGTCCGATAAGGTCGCCATCACCAAGCTCACAGCCTGCCGTTGACCGCCAGATAGCAATCCGATGTTATCGCCCAAACGGTCTTCTAAACCAAGTCCCAGGATGCTGATTCGCTCTTGAAACAGTTTACGACGGCTGGAAGAGAGTGCATGCGTCCAACTGCGACGTTTGCCGCGCATGTACGCCAGCGCCATATTTTCTTCAATCGTCAATGCACCGCACGTGCCCGCCAGCGGGTCTTGGAATACGCGCGCACACACATTGGCGCGCTGATCGACACTTTGGCGCGTCACGTCGATGTCATCAATCAGCACTTGACCGCCCACCATTGGGGTTTCACCGGTCACCGCGCCCAGCAAAGTCGATTTACCCGCGCCGTTCGAGCCAATCACCGTTAAGAATTGATGCTCCGGCACTTCCAAACAGACGCTTTTCAGCGCTCGGTTTTCCAGAATCGTGCCAGGGTTAAACGTAACTTGAATATCTTCTAAACGGATCATACGGCTTCTCCTGACGACTGACGCTGTTGCTTATCCTTTTTTTCACTCCCCTGCTGAGATACCACTGTTTTCTGAGCAGGTGCATTACCCTTTTTTAACTTTAGGTTCCTTTTCATTTTCGGCATGATCAGCGCCAGTGCCACCAGCACGGCCGTCACGAGGTTGAGATCCGACGCTTGCAGACCAAACATGCCCGTACTGAGCGCAAATGCGACCGCTAAACGGTACAACACTGAACCGACAATCACTGCCGTCACGGCGACCCAAATTTTTCGCCCGGGAATAAGGGTTTGCCCCAAAATCACCGCTGCCAGACCCACCACGATGGTGCCGACACCGGAGGTAACATCCGCAAAGCTGTTGGTTTGTGCGAACAGTGCGCCCGCAAAGCCGACGAAGCCATTTGACAAGGCGAGACAGAAATAGGTGTAAAACGCGGTGCTTGCACCTTGTGCCGCAACCATGCGCGCATTGACGCCTGTCGCACGCAAGCCCAAACCAAAATCACTGTTCAGCAGACGAATCACAAACCACGCAGAGAGTAGCACCAGAACCGCAACGACTAGCGGACGAACATACATTGAATCGCCCATCGCTTCGAATGGGGTCAGAATGGTGTCTTCGCCGAGTAGCGCCAAGTTAGGACGCCCCATAATGCGGATATTGATAGAAAACGCCGCAATCATGGTCAAGATCGACGCAAGAAGATGAAGAATACCGCAACGTACCGTCAGAAAGGCCGTCACCCAGCCGGTGGCAGCACCCGCAAGAATGGCCATCCCTGTCGCAACCCATGGATTAATCCCGGCAACAATGGCTGTCGCCGCTACAGCAGCGCCCATGGGGAAACTACCATCAACACTAAGATCGGGGAAATCAAGGACGCGGAATGTCAGGTAAACCCCCAACGCGACCAACCCATAAATGAGACCTACTTCAAGTGCCCCAAAAAACGCAAAAGCAGACATACAAACTCCCTTTCTGCTTAAATACGCCGGCGCGAGATCACACCGGCATAATTAATCCCTTATTATTTTACGCTGGTTGCGCGATCCAAAACGGATTGAGGAATCGTCATACCCAGTTTGTCCGCTGCAGTTTTGTTGATAACCAAATCCGACCCTTTCGCGACTTTCACGTCCAGAGAACCCGGTTTGGCCCCATCAAGAATCGCAGCCACGTAATCTGCGGTTTGCACACCAATTTGGTAGTAGTCAAAGCCCAAGCTCGCCACTGCACCACGTTCAACGTAAGACGTCGCAGCGCCAAACACCGGCGTTTTCGCTTGGTTTGCTGCCACAATCATGCCTTCAATCGCACTGGCAACTGTGTTATCGATCAGTGCGTAGATGATGTCTGATTTCGCGGCAATCGCTTGAGTCGCCGATTGCACATCCGCACTTTTCAGCGCCGTGGCTTCCACCAGCTGCAGGCCATTTTTCTTCGCGGAGACTTTCAGCAGTTCCATCAAGCTCACAGCGTTCGCTTCACCTGGGTTGTACACCACACCGATCGATTTGGCGTTTGGCATCAGCTCTTTGATCAGCTCAACATGTTGCTCAACAGGAGACAGATCGGACAGGCCTGTGACGTTTTTGCCCGGCTGCTCCATCTTCTTCACCAGTTTGGCGCCGACCGGATCAGTTACTGCTGTAAAAACGACGGGAATAGATTTGGTCGCAGCAACTAATGCCTGAGCAGTTGGCGTGGCAATGCCAACCAATACGTCTGGGTTTTCACCGACAAATTGACGTGCAATCTGTACTGCAATCGCTGGGTTCCCTTGCGCGGTTTTGAAATCAAACTCAAGGTTTTTACCTTCTTCATAGCCTTTTGCTTTCAAGCCATCCAAAAGTCCCTGACGGGTTGCATCCAACGCAGGGTGTTCAACGATTTGTGACACGGCGACTTTGGCAGTATTTGCCAACACCGTATGGGAAGAGAGTAATGCAGCTCCGGCTAGAACGGCGGTAGCTATAGCTTTGCCTGCTTTCATCTTAACTCCTTGATTTAAAGCATTATTATTTTTGATGTTGTGTGTTGTTTGTTTTTATTGCGCACGGAACGTGCAGCTAACGACATTATTACCAGTAAGTTTGGGGAAAGGGAAGCAAGATTTAACAGGAAAGTAACAAAAAGAGAGATGGGAATATGGTACTTAGCGCAAAATCAAGAGGAGTTCACTATTTACGCTTTTTCACTTGAAGAAAAGGCCGTCTTGAACTACTCAGAACGGCCTTTTTATGCTGTTTAAAACCAGCGCTCCAGCGCGGTTTTGTCGAGTTGACGGAACGCTCGGTTAAGCACCATCGCCAGCTCTTTATAGCGAGGCTTGGATTTGATCGGTTCCAAGGCAAATCCAGTCTCGACAATTTTTTGATACAACTCGCGATACCAACTGGCCAATGCTGGCGGCAGTTGTGTGTTGGCGCGGTTGCCTAACCACCAGATACCTTGCAACGGCAAGCTGATGGCGAATAATGCGATGATAATCGTTTGAGGCATCGCCTGCACATTCTGAAATGTCATTTGGGTCAGCACGCTGATTGCGGCAACGGCTGGCATCACTTTGATCCCAAAGCGCGTCGCTTTAATAATGCGCTGTTCCGGGAAAAGAAGGTTCAATTCTTTGCGCATTGGCCATGTATCCATGTATCTCTGGCCATCTTTTAAGCTAAGAACGATTCCGGCTCTATTACTCATACCATTCCCCTCACTCTCTGGCGAACATTCATCCTAAAAAATAGTTGAATGATTCAACAAATGGCGTAAAAATTTGACAAAAGCTAATATTGTTTCAAATTTTTTTTGTTATATTGGCCCATTATCGCTATCCTTTGCGAACTCTCAATCTCATTGTTGCCGTTATTTACAAATTAGGCAACTCCGAGGCGAATGCTGCACGGAATGCACCGACGATTTCACTAACACTGTCACGTCTTACGATACGGAAATTAAAGTTTTATTGACCAAGATTAGTACGCACTCTTTGGCAGTTCGGCTATTCTTGTGGTTGATTTTTATCCTAACCGACTATTACAGGTAGTTACTCATGTCTAAGCTAGTTTTAGTTTTAAACTGCGGTAGTTCTTCACTCAAGTTCGCTATTGTTGATGCACAAAATGGCGACGAATTTCTTTCAGGTCTTGCTGAATGTCTACACCTTCCAGAAGCACGAATCAAGTGGAAACTTGATGGCAAGCACGAAGCACAACTGGGTGAAGGCGCTGCACACGATGAAGCGTTAACTTTTATCGTTGAAACTATTCTTGCTTCTAAGCCAGAACTGGCAGAGCAACTGAAAGCCATCGGTCACCGTGTTGTACACGGCGGTGAGCAGTTCACTCAATCAGCACTGATCGACGAAACCGTTCTGAAAGGTATCGAAGACGCAGCAAGCTTCGCACCACTGCACAACCCAGCGCACATCGTGGGAATTAAAGCAGCACAAAAAGCATTCCCTGCGCTACAGAACGTTGCCGTATTCGACACCGCTTTCCACCAAACTATGCCAGAAGAAGCGTACCTGTACGCACTGCCATACAAACTGTACAAAGAGCACGGTGTTCGTCGCTACGGCGCACACGGTACGTCTCACCTGTTCATCGCGCGTGAAGCCGCTGAACGCCTGGGCAAACCAGCAAACGAACTGAACATCATCAACTGCCACCTAGGCAACGGTGCATCGGTTTGTGCAATCAAGAACGGCCAATCTGTTGATACATCAATGGGTCTGACACCGCTTGAAGGTCTGGTGATGGGTACACGTTGTGGTGACATCGATCCTGCTGTGGTATTCCACCTGCACGATACTCTGGGTTACTCAGTGGCAGACATCAACAAGATGCTGACCAAAGAGTCTGGCCTTCTGGGTCTGACTGAAGTGACTTCTGACTGCCGTTTCGTTGAAGACAACTACGGTGCTAAAGAAGAAGCAACTCGCGCAATGGACGTGTTCTGTCACCGTCTAGCAAAATATGTTGCAGGTTACACTGCCAGCATGGACGGTCGTCTGGACGCAATCGTGTTCACAGGCGGTATCGGCGAAAACTCTGCACCAATCCGTGAAATGGTGCTGAACCGTCTGTCTATCTTCGGTATCAAAGTCGATAGCGATGCGAACCTGAAAGCACGCTTCGGCGGCGAAGGTGTGATCACTTCAGCAGACAGCAACATTCCTGCGATGGCCATTTCAACCAACGAAGAATTGGTTATCGCTGAAGACACAGCGCGTCTAACCAACATCTAATCAAATTCATCTGGCTAACTGCAAAGTTAGCCAGTGTTTTATAGGGGCTCAACTCCTATTCTTCTCGAATACGCCGTTGGGCTTTGTTCCTTTCAATCTAAACCCCTTAGATTGTATCAATAGTGTTGAGGTACTTTACGAATGTCCCGTACTATTATGCTTATCCCTATCAGTACTGGCGTTGGCTTGACCAGCGTGAGCATGGGTCTTTTGCGCGCCATGGAGCGTAAAGGTGTAAGCGTTTCTTTCTATAAGCCAATCGCACAGCCTCGCAGCGGTGGCGACCAACCCGACCTGACTTCAACGATCGTCGGTCACAACAGCGACATGAAAATTGGTGAGCCAATGTCAATGTCGTCTGCTGAAGCGCTGATCGGTGGCGAAAAAATGGACGTTCTGCTGGAAACAGTGGTTGAACGTTACAACCAAATCAACTCATCAGAAGTGACGCTGGTTGAAGGTCTAGTTCCAACTCGTAAACACCCATTCGCCAACCAAGTGAACGCGGAAATCGCAAAAACTTTGGGTGCTGAAATTGTGTTCGTCGCAACGCCTGGCACGCACAACCCTGCGCAGCTGAAAGAGCGTATCGAAGTGGCATGCTCTAACTTCGGCGGTACGAAGAACAAGAACATTTCTGGTGTGATCATCAACAAACTGAACGCACCGGTTGATGAAGCTGGCCGTACCCGTCCAGACCTGTCTGAAATCTTTGACGATTCTGACAGCGCAAAACAAGCCAACATCGAAGTGATGCAGATCTTCAACTCAAGCCCAATCCGTGTTCTGGGGTGCGTGCCTTGGAATGTTGACCTGATCGCAACACGTGCGATCGACATGGCAAAACACCTGAATGCTGACGTAGTCAACGAAGGCGACATCAACACACGTCGTATCAAGAGCATCACATTCTGTGCGCGTTCAATCCCGCACATGATTGAGCACTTCCGTCCAGGTTCACTGCTGGTGACTTCAGCAGACCGCCCAGACGTGATCGTGGCAGCATCTCTTGCTGCGATGAACGGCGTTGAAATCGGTGCCGTACTGCTGACTGGCGGCTACGATATTCCAGAAGAAATCGTGAGCCTGTGTAAACCAGCGTTTGAAACTGGCCTGCCAATCTTCAAAGCACAAGGTAACACATGGCAAACATCGCTGAACCTGCAAAGCTTCAGCCTAGAAGTGCCTGCTGACGATAAAGAGCGTATCGAATTTGTTTGTGACCACGTTGCAAGCCACATCGAAGGCGCTTGGATCGAAACTCTGACTGAAGGTACTCAAGGTACGCGTCGTCTGAGCCCACCAGCATTCCGTTACCAACTGACTGAGTTTGCACGTCGTGCCAACAAACGTATCGTGCTGCCTGAAGGCGACGAACCACGTACAGTTAAAGCGGCAGCCATCTGTGCTGAACGCGGTATCGCGACTTGTGTGCTCCTAGGTAACCCAGATGAAATCCGCCGTGTTGCTGCGCAACAAGGTGTTGAGCTGGGCGCTGGCGTAGAAATCATCGATGCAGATTCAGTTCGTGAAAACTACGTGGCTCGCCTAGTTGAACTACGTGGCGCGAAAGGCATGACTGAGGTTGTGGCGCGTGAAAAACTGGAAGACTCCGTTTTCCTAGGCACCATGATGCTGGAAGCGAACGAAGTGGACGGTCTGGTTTCTGGTGCGGTTCACACCACAGCAAACACCATCGTTCCCCCATTCCAGATCATCAAAACAGCACCGAATGCATCGATCGTATCGTCTGTATTCTTCATGCTGCTGCCTGACCAAGTTCTGGTTTACGGTGACTGTGCAATCAACCCAGATCCAACAGCTGAGCAACTGGCTGAAATCGCAATCCAATCTGCAGATTCTGCAGCGGCATTCGGTATCGACCCACGCGTAGCGATGATCTCATACTCTACCGGTACATCAGGTAAAGGTGCAGACGTTGATAAAGTGCGTGAAGCAACACGTATCGCACAAGAAAAACGTCCTGATCTGATCATCGACGGTCCACTGCAATACGACGCAGCGATCATGGAGAACGTGGCAGCTTCTAAAGCACCTAACTCTCCAGTTGCAGGTAAAGCAACTGTATTCGTATTCCCAGACCTGAACACAGGTAACACCACTTACAAAGCGGTACAACGTTCAGCAGACTTGGTTTCAATCGGTCCAATGCTGCAAGGCATGCGTAAACCTGTGAACGACCTGTCTCGCGGCGCGCTGGTTGACGACATCGTCTACACCATCGCTCTGACTGCGATTCAAGCAGACCAAGAGCAAAAATAATCGCTCTTCGTTCGAGTCAAAAAGCCTTCGGATTCCGAAGGCTTTTTTATTGGCGCCGAATCCTGTTTTATCGCTTGAAAATACAGCCTAAACAAGTGACTGAATTAATGCATCCACCACAGGGTGAACAAGCCCGCGACCACCGACAGCAACATCGCTGGCGCGACGCGAATCCACAGCGCTTTTCCACCAATGCCCATAGCTAAGCCCATTTTGACCAACGTGTTCACCGATGCGGCAATGATGATCCCCATCGCCGCTGTATAAGCATCCAAGGTGTGTGTGCTTTGTCGCCCCAACGCCAAAGTGATTGCATCCACATCCGTGATCCCAGAGATCGCCGACAATACCAAGGTCCCCACCTGGCCGAACCAATCCGACAACGCATGAGAGAGCAGCATAATCACTGCCAGAATCACCCCAAACCAGAGCGCCGACTGCAAGGCCAACGGGTTTTTATGGTTGCCCGTCTGCTCCTCGGTAAAATCAACTTGGGTGGTACGCCAGATAAACCATGCCGGCAGATAGAGCCCAATCATCATCACTCCAATCACCGGCCAAAGAATTGGCGTTAACTCGGTATTAATGAGAGAAGCAACAATCAACAAACGGGGGAACATGGTGCCACAACAGAGCAGAATGCCAGAAGCCAGGAGCGGACTGATCGACGGCTGCTCACGCGACAGATTGGAAAATTGCAGTGTCAGTGCCGTCGAAGAACTGAACCCTGCAAAGACCGAAGTAAACAGCACACCCCGCTTCGCACCGCCAATCTTGATGGCGAAGTAACCCAAAAACGAAATGCTGGCAATCAACACCACCATCCACCAAATTTCGTACGGGTTTAATGCCTGCCATGGGCCAAAGCTTTGGTTGGGCAACAAAGGCAGCATCACAATCGAAATCAACATCAGCCGCAGCGCTGCATCCAGCTCGTACTCTTGCAACTTCTGCAAGGCCTGATGAAGCTCTTTCTTGTTATCCAGCACCACGGCGGTGATCACCGCAGACGCAGCCGCCAATACCGGTTCTCCGGCAACCGCCAAACTGCCCATCACAAACGTGACCAACAAACTGACCACGCCGGTAATACTGACGTCCTGACTGTTTCGCTGTTTCATGATGAACGCAATGCTGGCCAGCGCGACCAACGCCAACAAAGCAAAACCAAGGATGAGCGGCGAAAAATGGGTCGCCAGTACCGCAGACAAGCCGCCGTATAAGCCGACCAGCGAGAAAGTGCGAATGCCAGCCACTCGGCTGCCTTCCACATGATTGCGGTTCACCCAACCGCGCTGCGTGCCAACAATGGCGCCCAACAGCAGCGCCACCAATAGATTCCAGATCACGCTCTGGCCGGCCATGATGTCACTGAAATCCATCGCCCTCTCCCATCCACCCCGCTTCATTTCAGTGTATGCGAATTGGCGTATGAATCCGTGAGCAGAGCGAAATTGTGATTATTTTTCAGCGCATTCAATCAGCACACAAAAAAGCGCAGCCTCAGACTGCGCTTTGCAATAGAGTGTTGGTTCAAGTCTTACAGTGTGTCTCGGCCATGCGCAGATTCCAAATCCAGATCTGGGCCAACCGGCACAATTTGTGTTGGGTTAATGGTGGTGTGACTGAAATAGTAGTGACGTTTAATGTGATAAAAGTCGGTGGTCTCCTTCACGCCCGGTACTTGATACAGCTCTTTCAAATAGCCATTTAAATGCGGGTAATCGGCGATGCGTTTTTTATTGCATTTGAAGTGACCAACATACACAGCGTCAAAACGAATCAAGGTGGTAAACAACCGCCAATCGGCTTCAGTGATCACATTGCCCGCCAAGTATCGATGCGTCGCAAGATGGCTTTCCACTTTATCCAATGCCGCGAATAAGGATTCGTAGGCTTCTTCATACGCTTCCTGCGTGGTCGCGAAGCCACAACGGTAAACCCCGTTATTGATATTGGGATAGATGTATTCGTTCCACTCATCAATCAGCGCACGAAGATGCTCAGGATAGTAATCCTCCTCGTTCCCCGTGAGTGCATTAAACGCTGAGTTAAACATGCGAATAATTTCTGACGATTCATTGCTGACTATCGTATCGGTTTTCTTATCCCACAGCACAGGCACCGTCACACGACCAGTGTAATCGGCTTTGGCTTGCGTATACACTTGATGCAATTTCGTATGGCCAAACAGCGGCTCAGGAATACCGAACTGCCAACCGTCACTCATCATATCCGGGCACACAATGGTGACGTCGATGTACGCCTCAAGCTGCTTTAGCGCACGAAAAATCAAGGTGCGGTGCGCCCACGGGCACGCCAACGACACGTAGAGATGATAACGACCCGGCTCAGGCGCAAACTGAGCATCTGCATCATTGTCGATCCAACCTCGAAAGCCCGCATCTTCGCGCACAAAGCGTCCGCCGCTGCTTTTCGTGTCGTACCAAACGTTTTGCCACACGCCTTCGACCAGTTTACCCATGAATCACCTCGTTTTTATTCAAATCATGCTGTATTTAAGTCCATTATAGATATTGAAAAATTGGATATAACCGGAGAGTTCTGGCTTAGTTATTCGAAAAATTTGAACTAGCCAACATTGTGCACTTAAGGCATCTCCGGTTTCTCTAAGCAATTGTGCCCGACCCAAAATTGGGTTTTCATGCCCAGCGCTCTGACATCGACAATCTCATCGAACTGTTGAGGATAATGTGACACACGCTCGTAAATTCGATAGCCACACGCCATGATGGCGCCCAGCGCCAGCATCCACACGACTACGTGGCTGACAAGGCCGTGGCTGACAAGGCCAACACGGTATGACCCCATCTCCGAACGCCGTAAAGGGTTTAACGACGCCCAAAAAGCAGCCAGCGACATGATGCCCAGCAGTTGACTCATCGGCGAATCCAGCACACCGGAGACCAAGCTGTACAGCAGCCCAGTCAACACACTCGCCCCCAAGACTTGTGTGATTCGAGATCTGGAGATGGCCACCTTGTACAACAGCAGCAAACAAAGCGACACATAACAAAGCACACCGCCCCATCCCCAATGCACCAGCACATTGAGCACCGAGTTATGCGGGCGACCATTTGCAAAAGGTTGACAAGCGAATGCACCGCCACCTTGTCCCCAAAAGGAAGCAAATTCGATCGATTGTGACCATAAAATTAACCTGCCTGATGATGTTGTTCGAATCGCAATGGCGTCGCTGTCTATCCCCAAGAGATAAGAAGGCAACGGATTAAACAACGCAAATGAGATCAATGCGCCCAAGCCCCCAGTGATGAGCAAAGTCGCGAGCCACTGACGCCATAACGTCCTGTCCACCAGCGCCATCAAAATAAAACCGGTGATAAGCGCCAGCGTGACCCCGCGACCATTGAGGGTAAAACCAATTGAAAATGCCATCGCGACGGATATTAGGGGGAGCAGCGCACGCCGGTTTCGTCTGCGAGCGCGCACGGCCAAATACGCCATGGGCAGCACCAGCCAAACGTGCACTTGATTGATAAAGCGCGGATTGGCAAATCCAAAAAACGTGGAGTTACTGACCGCCTCACGATGATAAAGCAGCAACCAAAACGCACTGGCGACACTGAAGAAAAGCAGGCCGTTGAGCAGCAGCGCCAAGCCCATGAGGTTCGCGCGTGCCACGCGAAAGTAGTCAAAAAAGACGCTAAGGAGCAAAAACAACCCAACGAGGTAAAACCAGTGCGTCAGCGCGCTGATGCGATAGTCACTGAGTAACGTCGCGATGAGACTCAATGCGATGAAACCGAGTGCGAACGTTCGAGTCGGTTGCTCAAGCGATCGATACAGGGCAATGACCGATTGCCGTAATCGTGCCGAACACAGTAACCCAACGGCGAACAGCATGATCAACAAACAGACGACCAGACGTTTGGAATCGTAAATCAGCAGCACCTGATTGCGGGGAATGAACACATTGAAACTGAAAATGATCAGCGACCACAGTGTCAGCTTGATGATGAGAGTTTGCCACAACGCACTGCGCCGCATCACATCTACCTTTCATGATGATTTTCAATAACCTGAGTATTATTGATATTCAAGAAATGGCAAATGTAAGCTGAGATTAACCCCCAAATGAGGATGAACAGAGACAAAAAAAGCGCGACCCCACAAGAGAGCCGCGCTTAAGCCCGTCACAGGCTGAATTTAGGCACTGACGTGCAGGCAAGAGACCGAGTGGGTATCCGAGCCTTCGATTTGTGGCTTGGTTTGCGCACATTCCGCCGTCGCTTGTGGGCAACGCGTACGGAAAACACAACCGGATGGTGGATTAATCGGTGACGGCAAGTCCCCTTCCAACATCTGAATGGTTTTGTTGCGCTCTAAGTTTGGATCCGGAATCGGCACCGCCGACATCAAGGCTTTGGTGTACGGATGCAGCGGGTTTGCAAACAGTTCGTGTGCTTCGCCCAATTCCACCGCATTGCCCAAATACATCACCAAGACACGATCCGAAATGTGTTTGACCACCGACAAATCGTGCGCAATGAACACGAGGCTCAAGCCCAGCTCTTTTTGCAGCTCTTTGAGCAGGTTAACCACCTGCGCCTGAATCGATACGTCCAGTGCCGAGACCGGTTCGTCACAGATGATCATCTTTGGCTTCAAAATCAGCGCGCGCGCAATACCGATACGCTGACACTGGCCACCAGAGAACTCGTGCGGATAACGGTTGATCACGTTCGGCAACAGACCCACTTTGGCCATCATCTCTTTCACGCGATCTTTGACTTCCTGCTTCGACAACTCTGGGTAGAAGGTTTGCAGCGGTTCAGCAATGATGTCGCCCACCGTCATACGTGGGTTCAGTGACGCCAAGGGATCTTGGAAAATCATCTGAATTTCTTTGCGCGTATTGCGGCGTTTGACTTCATGCATGCGGGTCAGATCTTGCCCCAGCCACACCACTTCGCCTTCCGTCGATTGCACCAAACCGATGATCGCGCGAGCAAAGGTGGACTTACCACAGCCAGACTCCCCCACCACGCCCAATGTTTCGCCTTCATAAAGACGGACATTGACGCCATCAACAGCTTTCAATGTGGATGGTTTTGTCCATGGCCACGCGGATTTCGCTGCGATACTAAAGTGAACCTTGAGGTTTTTGACATCTAACAATACAGGTTTATTGACACTCATTTTGTCCAAGCCTCCCAATCAGAAAAACAAGCACGCTGACGCGCGTCACCAAATGGCGTCAGAATCGGTGCTTCACGCTTACAACGGTCCATCACACGATGGCAGCGCTCTTGATAAGGGCAGCCCACCGGCAGACGCAGTAAGTTGGGCGGGTTGCCCGGGATGGTTGGCAAAATTTCGCCTTCGGTATCCAATCGAGGAATCGCTTTCAGCAGGCCTTCCGCGTAGGGATGACTTGGGTTGTAGAAAATGTCGTTCACACTGCCGTACTCCATGGTACGACCGGCGTACATCACCAGCACTTTGTCGCACGATCCCGCAACCACGCCCAGATCGTGCGTGATCATGATGATGGCGGTGTTGAATTCACGCTTCAGTTCGTTCAGCAGATCCATGATCTGCGCTTGAACGGTCACATCCAGTGCGGTGGTTGGTTCATCGGCAATCAGCAGTTTCGGACGGCACAACAAGGCCATCGCAATCATCACACGCTGACGCATGCCGCCCGAGAACTCGTGCGGATACATGGTGATACGTTTGCGCGCTTCCGGAATTTTCACCGCTTCCAACATGCGGACCGACTCTTCAAAGGCTTGTGCTTTGCCCATGCCTTTGTGCAGCATCAATACTTCCATCAACTGATCGCTGACTTTCATGTACGGGTTCAGCGACGTCATAGGGTCTTGGAAGATCATGGCAATCTGCTCAGAACGGACTTTGTTCAGCTCTTTTTCAGGCAGATTCAAAATCTCTTTGCCTTCGAACTTGGCGCTTCCGGAAATGATCCCGTTTTTCGCCAATAGGCCCATGATTGCGAATACCGTTTGTGATTTACCTGAACCGGATTCACCCACGATACCCAATGTCTCACCTTGATTGAGTGAGAAGTTCAAATCGTTGACTGCGGTGACGGTACCATCTTGCGTGGTAAACTCGACGCGCAGATCTTTGACATCTAATAAGCTCATCATTGCTTCCTTAATCTTATAATTTTCTGATTATCTGTCTTTTGGATCGAGCGCGTCGCGCAGGCCATCACCGACGTAGTTAAAACAGAACAGGGTAATGATCATGAATGCGGCAGGGAATAGAAGCTGCCAAATGGCCACTTCCATCGTATTTGCACCTTCTTGCAACAGTGCACCCCAGCTCGTCATCGGTTCTTGAACACCCAGACCAAGGAATGAGAGGAAAGATTCAGTCAGAATCATGCTTGGGATCAGCAGCGTGGAGTACACTGCGACGATGCCCAGTACGTTTGGCACGATGTGACGGGTAATGATTCGCCATTTGCTCACACCACAAACGTGGGCAGCTTCAATAAACTCTTTGCTGCGCAAACTCAGCGTCTGACCACGCACGATACGCGCCATGTCCAGCCACGCAATCGCACCAATGGCAACGAAGATCAGAATGATGTTACGACCGAAGAAAGTCACCAGCACGATCACCAGGAACATAAACGGAATCGCATACAGGATTTCCAGCACACGCATCATGATGCGGTCAGTACGGCCGCCGATGAAACCCGATGCCGCGCCATACAGCGTACCAATCAGCACCGCAACCAGCGCGCCCATGATCCCCACCATCAGCGAGATACGGCCACCGACCAGAGTTCGTACTAACAGGTCACGACCCAAAGCGTCGGTACCAAACCAGTGCTCAGCCGTTGGTGCCGCGTGCATGGCGTACCAGTCCGTGTCTTCATAAGTGTAAGCAGAGAACATCGGCACAAAAATCACGGCCAATGTAATTAATGTCAGAATGAACAAGCTAACCATTGCTGCTTTGTTGCGCATAAAACGAATGCGCGCATCCTGCCATAAGCTGCGACCTTCAATTTCCAAGTTCTCCGTGAACTTTTCGATCGCTTCTAAGTTTTCTTTTTTGGTTAACATAATATCCGTGTCCAATTAGTAGCGAATTTTAGGGTCGATATACGCGAGCAGAATATCCACAACCGCATTGAAGAGAATGAAAAGGAAACCGATAAGAATCGTTACACCCATCACCAGTGAGTAGTCACGGTTAAATGCAGCGTTAACGAACAGCTTACCAATCCCTGGCAGACCAAAAATCGTCTCGATAACCACAGAACCGGTAATGATGCCGACAAACGCAGGGCCCATGTACGATACAACTGGCAGCAGCGCAGGCTTCAACGCATGTCGGATCACGATGTAGCTATAGCTCAAGCCTTTGGCACGAGCGGTACGAATAAAGTTACTGTTCAGGGTTTCAATCATTGAACCACGGGTAATACGCGCAAACGTTGCAACGTACAGCAGTGACATCCCAATCACAGGCAACGCCATGTATTGGAAGGAGCCATCTTGCCACCCACCGGCGGGGAACCAGCCGAGATTGATGGAGAAGATGTAAATCAGTACGGGAGCCAACACAAAGGATGGCATCACCACCCCGAGCATGGCGGTCGACATGATCGTGTAGTCGACCCAGGTATTGTGTTTCAGAGCGGCAATGGTTCCGACCCCGACCCCCATGATGACGGTAAAGACAAACGCAGCAAAACCAACTTTCGCCGACACAGGCAGTGCGCTGGCGATCAATTCGTTCACTGAATAGTCTTTATATTTGAACGATGGACCAAAATCACCTTGCAGGATGTTGGTCAAATAGGTGAGGTACTGTTCGGACACAGGTTTGTCCAAGCCGTACTTCGCGTTGATGTTGGCCATCACTTCCGGCGGCAAAGGACGCTCAGAAGAAAATGGGTTACCTGGTGCAAAACGCATCAGAAAGAAAGATATTGTGATCAGCACCAACAGGGTTGGAATCGCTTCAAATATCCTTTTTGCAATGAATTTAATCATAAACTCACTCTTTCAGTCTGTGACAATAGGAAATGAAAAGACGCTGTATGTGCGCTGCACATACAGTGTCTATATATTTATAGTTTTATTTGCTCAGGATTTACTGAGCTTTGATGTAAAGATCTTTAGAGAAGATCTTATCTTCTGCGTTGTTCTCTGGGTAACCGCCAAGTGTTGGTGACACCAAACGAGAAGTAACGTATTGATAGATAGGTGCGATTGGCATATCACGCGCCAGCAGTTTCTCTGCTTGAACGTACAACGCTTCACGCTCTTCATCCGTCTTCGCTGTCAACGCTTTCTCCATCACTGCATCGTATTCTGCATTGTGATATTTCTGGTCGTTTGAGCTGTTGTTTGACTGCATCAGTGACAGGAAGCTTGATGCTTCGTTGTAGTCACCACACCAGCCAGCACGCGTGACGTCATAGTTTCCTTGACGACGAGAATCTAGGAAGGTTTTCCACTCTTGGTTTTCAAGCGTGATGTTGACACCCAGTGTTGTTTTCCACATCGATTGAATCGCCGTGGCGATCTTCTTGTGGTTTTCTGAAGTGTTGTACAGCAGCGTGAAGTTCAGCGGGTTTGATTTATCATAGCCCGCTTCCGCCAACAGTTTCTTCGCTTCAGCAACACGCTCTTTCTGAGTCATCTTGCCGTAAGCTGGCATTTCTGGGTGGAAACCTGCGGTGATTTCAGGCGTCATGAAGTACGCAGGTTTCTGACCTTGCGCAAGAATCGCATCGGTGATGATGTTACGGTCAATCGCGTAAGACAGCGCTTTACGAACACGAACATCGTTAAACGGTGCTTTTTGGTTGTTGAAACCGTAGTAGTAGGTACACAAGTTGCCTTTCACGTTCACTGACTCTGGGTACTCTTTTTGCAGACGTTTGAAGTGCTCAAGCGGCAATTCATACGTCATTTGAATTTCACCAGACAGGAAGCGGTTCATTTCCGCAACTTGGTTTTCAATCGGTAGGTAAGTCACTTTGTTGATGACGGTGTGTTCGTTATCCCAGTAGTTCTGGTTACGTTTCAGCTCCAGTCGCTCGTTCACTACCCACTTGTCGACAACATAAGCACCGTTGCCCACAAAGTGTTCAGGTTTGGTCCACTGATCGCCCCATTTTTCAACCGTTGCACGGTGAACAGGTTTCACGGTGGTGTGACCCATCATTTTCACAAAGTATGGTACTGGCGTTTCCAGTTTCACTTCTAGCGTGTTCGCATCCAATGCTTTCACACCCAGAGTTTCTTTGTCTTTTTTCCCTGCGATGATGTCTGCTGCATTCACCATCGTGGTCATCTCAAGGTACCAAGAGTACGGAGATGCCGTTGCTGGATCGACTGCACGTTTGAAACTGTAGACGAAATCTTCCGCCGTCACAGGATCGCCGTTCGACCATTTCGCATTTTTACGCAGGTGGAAAATAAATGTTTTGTTGTCTGTCGTTTCCCAACTTTCAGCAACACCAGGAATGGTATTACCATTCGCATCCTGGTTCACCAGACCTTCTAACAGATCACGAATCACGTGAGACTCTGGCACACCTTCGGTTTTGTGTGGATCGATAGACGCCACTTCAGTACCGTTGCCACGAACGAATTCCTGTACATCGGCAAGTTTAGTGCCTGCTGGAACGACAGCAGCGAGAGTTGAGAAAGAAGTGGTTGCCACTGCAAGGCTAGCGCCTAGAAGAAGGGCTTGTGTGATCTTATTTTTATACATGCATAAACTCCAAGTTTTCATTTTGCATCCATGACTTCTCTGAAGAGCTTCTAGAACGGAGCGTCTAGCACTTAGGTTGCTTAGTGCAAAAACTAAACTAAAAAAACCTAAACCCATACAGAGAGTGCGGCACACATTAGCAATCATCGAAGTAATTTGCCATAAATTTGTAGCAAAAACTGAATATCTTCTGCGCCAACTTCAATAATCAGCGTAATACTTCAACCTTGTTCTATTGGCCAGATTATTAGAACAAAGAACAACTTACGCTTAGACCAAAGTGCCATTTCATCTAACTAAGATTGCATTTATAGAATCTTATGCTAGAAATTACTCAAAAATTTAACATTTAGTGTAATGGGCGTCTAATTGAAAGTGATGATCCACTCGTCAGATGACAGGATTTGTGAAGGCAATCACCTGTTGCACTAGGATGGTCAGCGCTGCACAGTTGCGGCACATCGCCCGCACGGCCAGAGGGAGAAAGGGAAAACAGCAATAAGAAGGAAGTCAGCGCTCACTGACGATGAATGAGCGCTGCGATCGTGAGTTATTGAGCGTCGCGAATCAATTCAGCCAAGCTGCTTAAACGGCGACGAGAATCTTTCACATAAGGATTTTTGGTGTCCCACGCATAACCGGCCAGAATCGAACAGATCATCTGCTTAATACGGGCGTTGGGTTTGTCGTAATAGATGACCGCTTGCAGCGAACCGTCGTACCACCCTTCCACATAAGTGCGGAACGTGTTCACACCCACCATCAGCGGATCAGCATAATCTTGCTGCCAATCAACCGCTTCACCGTTCAATTGACGTTGCACGCAGCGCACCGCAAATTGCGCCGATTTCATGGCAATGGTCACGCCAGAAGAAAACACCGGATCCAAAAACTCACCCGCATTCCCCAGCAGTGCATAATGCGACGTCGCCAAGTGTTTCACGTTTGCCGAATAACCGCGCAGTTCATTAGCAGCGTTCGGGTATTCCGCCTGCTTGAGCAACTGTGCAAGTCCTGGTTCTTCATTCACCAAGTGTTGCAATGCCGTCATTTTGTCTTCTGAATAGCGCTCGAAAAACGCCGGTTCCCCCACCACGCCGAGTGAGCAGGTGCCGTTGGAAAACGGAATCAACCAATACCACACATCGCTGTTTTCCGGATGAACAGAAATCAGGATCTTGTTGCGATCGTACGGCAGCATGTCGGATTGAATGTGATCCACCACGTGGGTAAAAATCGCTTTGCGTGGCGGCAAGCAGGAGGGTTCTTCCAGCGCCAGTAGCTTGGGCAACACTCGTCCAAAACCACTCGCATCAAGGACGTAATCGGCTTCAACCTGATAGGACACTCCGTGTTCGTCGGCGATAGTCAGCGACGATTTGGCCCCTTCAAAGGTCACCGCCAGCACTTCATGCTGATAGCGAATCTCGACGCCCTGCGCTGCAGCGCTGTCGGCCAGCACTTGATCAAAGTTGGCGCGTTGAACCTGAAACGTGGTGCCCGGCCCCGGGGTAAATTTGTCGGTAAAATCGAATTCGGTGTAAACCCCTTGTTTGCGAAAGGCCGCCCCATTTTTGAATTGGAAGCCCGCCGCTTGCACCGCTTCAGCCATGCCCGATTCTTCGATCACTTCCATACATGCGGGAAGCAGGCTTTCACCGATAGAAAAACGCGGGAAGAGCGATTTTTCCACCACCAGCACATCAATGCCCTGTTTGAGCAACAGCGCAGCAGCCGTCGATCCTGACGGTCCTGCGCCGATAATAACCACTTGGCGCTGTTGAATATCCATTGTTTTTTCTGTCATTCTGACTTTGCTTTGAGTTTTAATAAGGTATGGCCAAGGCCAATGTTGTCGGTGCGCTCTTCCACCATCAACCCTGCGGCATCCACGATTTCGAGAAAATCATCGCTGCGGTAAAAACGGCTGTTGCCGTTGGCAAGGCAAGTAAAATAGAGCGACGTTGCGTTGAGGCTATATGCAGCCGCATCGTATTTTTGTGCGTCCCAGAACAGCTCGAGCACATAAATCACCGAATCGTCGGTCAATTGTGCGCGAACGCGTTGCAGGATACTGAGAATTTCCATCGGAGAAAAGCAATCAAGGAACTGGCTCATCCACCACACGTCGGCATTCTCCGGCAGCGTTTGCGCTTTGTCTAACATGTTGGCCGGATAAGGATGAATGCGTTGCTCAAAGCCGTGATCGGCGGCATTCCGCATCGCCATCTCCAATTGCTGCGGCAAATCCACAATCGTGACATTCACATCCGCATCATGCTGACAACATTGAATGGCCCATTTCCCCGTGTTCCCGCCAATATCGACCAAATGCTTGGGTTTGTCGGCAAACACGCGTTCCAACAGCACGGGGAATGAACGATCGGAGTAAAAGTGGTCGAACTGGAACCAGCTCTGCTTGGCTTGTTCAGGAAGACGCGACAACCCTTGGTAAATGGTCTCCCAATCGCCAAGCTCTTTTAGCCCCGCCGGTTTGCCTTCTTCGATGGCTTGTGTCAAATGCATCATCGCGGCGTAACAGACGTCAGCGGTAAAATCCATGTTCGCACGCGTCATGCCATCGTGAAGCAAGAAAAAACCGAGATTGGCTAAGCGATAGTTCGGTTTGTTCCACAACACAATATTGGCACTGATCGCCATGTCCAGCAGGACTTTCACCCCGTATTCCGACACGCTCGTTTGTGTATGAATCTCTTGGGCCGAAAGCCCCGCCTCTCCGGCATCATCCAACACTTGAAGAATACCGAGATCACGCAGTGTGCGAGCGGTGTGAAATACGATGGGCGCAAAAGAGAGTTTCTGAGCTTCAGTCTTTGCAGCTAAAGCATTAAAAGGGTCTTGTTGTTCAATCACGGGAAAACCTAGCTTTGGTCGACGAAATTATTGCGCAGCCGCCATTTGAGCGAGCTGTTTCTTGATATCCACGTTCAGGTTGTTCACCCAACGGTTATAATTGCGGTGAATGCTATCACCGTCCGCTTTGAGGTTTTCTGACCTAACGTAAAGAATGGCGTAGTATTTTTCATTGTAAGGAATATGAATTTCAGCAAAGTGACTCCGGACGGTAATTTTGGCGTCCAGCACACCGGGTTCCACTTCACTGATGATCCAACCCCGCTGAATGGCTGCTTGAGTGATCGCTAATTTAACCTGATCGCTTTGAAGATTATACGCAACTGGAGTATTCTCCACGTTCAGGATTGGCTGGACTCGGCCACAAGCAACCAATAAAAATGTGAAGAGAACAGAAAGGGTTAATTTAATCGCGGTCATCGCTAGTCCTTATGCCGAATGAGGTCATCGTGTTGGCCATAGTATTTAACCCCATCGACAACAAATCAATCGTTTATGCCAAATCAATTGCAATTCATGTCGTTCAATATTGACGCTTGGTCCGCCAACGCTGCCGGAATCCATCACGGTGATGAATGGAAAGCGTGGAGTCAGACGGGTGTGTGGCCACAAGGTGCCATCGAGGCGGGGCTGATTCCTGCGATGATGCGTCGCCGCATGAGCCCGCTCAGCAAACTTGCCGTGCAAACGGCCCTCACGTTGATGAATGCGCACCGTGTCGATTATCTGGTGTTTGCCAGCCGTCATGGCGAACTGCATCGCAGTGCCGACCTCATTAAAGACATTCTCAACGGTGAAGAAGCGTCCCCGATGAGCTTCTCTCAGTCGGTGCATAACACAGCGGCAGGCTTATCCACCATCGCCAGCCATCAAGCCATTCCCGTGACCTCAATTGTCGCCGGGGAAAACACCTTCCACAGCGCGCTGACCGACGCATGGCTTTATCTGAGCGAGCATCCGGATCACCGAGTGCTATTGGTTGATTTTGACCTGCCCTTACCCGAAGCCTATCAAGCGTTTGAAGACAAATGCTTTCACGGCTACGCCTTTGGTGTGATGCTGACAGCGGGCGACACATGGCGCGTGACGCAACAGCCTGCCACAGGCAAGGTGGATGCCCTGCCCCATGGGCTCAGCGTGCTGAAACACTACCTCAAGCAAGATGCCGATTGGCTGATTCAAGGTGAGCGCCATGCGTGGCGATGGCAGCACGCATGAACCGACTGTTTCAATATTACCGAATTCTGGCGACCGGATTCTGCTTTGGTCTGTTTGGCTTGGGCGGCTTGGTGCTCAGCTTTGTCATCATTCCGCTGATTCGGCTCACCACGCCTGATCAGATCCAGCGTGAATATCGAGTCCAACGCGTCATACAAGCCACGTTCAACTTCTTTTGTAAGCTCATGCGCTGCACGCGCGCGATTGATTATCGAATTGAAGGGGCCGAACGCCTCAAACAAGACAAAAACTGCCTGATTGTCGCCAATCACCCCAGCCTCATTGATTACGTGTTGATTACGTCGCAATTGCCGCAATGCGACTGCTTGGTGAAATCGGCCATTTGGTCGAATCCGTTCATGAAACACATCGTCAAAGCCGCCGGTTACATTCCCAATGAAACGCCGGATGATCTGCTGAGCTTGTGTGAAGATCGGTTTGAACGCGGCAACGTGCTACTGGTATTTCCCGAAGGCACCCGCACGACTCCGGGCATCGAATCCAAGTTGCAGCGCGGCGCAGCCCAGATCGCCATTCGCACCGGACGCGATTTGCGCGTGGTACACATCAGCGTGGTTCCGAGCTTTCTCACCAAAGAGAAAAAGTGGTATCAAGTTCCCGACACGCGTCCGTTTTTCCTGATACAAGTTAAGGATAAAGTTGAGGTCGCGCCCTTTATAGAGCAAACTAATAACCCAACTTCGGCGGCTAGGCGATTAAATCGACATTTAGCTGAAGTGATTTTCCCAGTCGATAAATAACAACAAAAGTAGGTCCCAGTGGAAACACTACACAACGAAATTAAACAATTGATCATTGATGCACTGAATCTGGAAGATATCAGCATTGATGATATTGATACAGAAGCTCCCCTTTTTGGAGATGGTTTAGGTCTGGATTCGATTGATGCGCTTGAGCTTGGCTTGGCGATCAAAAAGAAATACAACATTGTGATTGACGCGGACGACACCAACACTCGCCAACATTTTTCATCCGTCGCCAATCTGGCTCAATACATCTCATCTCAAACCAGTAACTAATTGATAGACATCGCTATGACAGACACAAATAAGCAACACGTATTTGATCAGGTAAAAGAGGCTCTGGTAGAGCTGTTTGAGATCGACGCCGACGACATTCAACCCGACGCGCATCTTTATCAAGACCTGGATCTGGACAGCATTGATGCCGTGGATTTAGTGGTTCATCTGCAAAAAGTGACCGGCAAAAAAATCAAACCGGAAGAGTTCAAAGCCGTACGCACCGTCGATGACGTGGTGGAAGCGGTCAGCGAACTGCTGAAGGACGCCTAATGCGCCAATTGCTGACAGCCCTGTCTGCAATTGTTCTGCTCGCTTATCCGTTCGCGGTCTATTATGGCATCGACAAATTCGGCTTAAGTGTCATTGGGCTGTTACTTGCTGTGATGTTTGCGCTACGCATCATCACAGCGAATCGAACAAAACTAAAAGAATTCAAACAGTTAGCCGCAATGAGTGGTCTGATTGGGATCACATTGATTGTGTTGGGCATGGTGTTTCGCCAAGAAGGGTGGCTGATGTTCTACCCGGTGGCGGTCAACGCCTGCATGTTGGTGTTTTTCGCGGCAAGCCTCAAACAACCCCAAACCCTCATTGAACGTCTGGCCCGTTTACACGAACCGGATTTACCGGAAAGCGGCGTGCGTTACACACGAAAAGTGACACAAGTCTGGTGTCTGTTTTTCCTGTTCAACGCCATCACAGCGCTGTATACCTGCTTTCTGCCGATGGAAATGTGGACGCTGTACAACGGTCTAATCAGTTACTGCTTGGCCGGAGCGCTGTTTGCCATTGAATGGCTGGTTCGCCGCGCTGTTCGCCAACACGATTGAGCGCCAAGCGTTCGCCTGATGAACTGTTCGCAAGGACTGAAACACCATGAATCACAGCAACACGCCGTTTTGCTCCCTGTCGCATCTACTACTTGCGCCCCGTGACAATCACGTGGTGGCTTTTCAAGGGGATGAATGCATTCACTGGCCGCAGTTTGTGCAGGATGTGAGTGATTACACACATCACCTCAAACGCCTCCCACAACACAACATTGCACTGTGCTCACGTGACAGTTACTGGTTTGCGGTCGGATTTTTCGCCCTGTGCCACAGCGATAAATCAATCGTACTGCCGGGCAACTATCAACCGCAGGCGTTAGCGGAATTAAGCACCCACTTCGACCTAGTGTTGCACGACCGCGAGCTCGATGCGGTTGCCGATTGTCCCAACCTCGAATTGGGCATGGCGATGCAACCCGCGCCGCAGGTCGACTTTGCACCACTTGAACTCGAGACCACCAGCGTGACCCTGTTTACATCAGGTTCCAGCGGCGTTCCCAAAGCCATTCGCAAAACCCTGCGCCAACTCGATGTTGAAGTCAGTATTTTGCAATCCTTGTGGGGCGAGGCGCTCACAGGCTGTCGTATTGAAGCCACCGTCTCCCATCAGCACATTTATGGCTTACTGTTTCGCTTGCTGTGGCCGCTGAGCGCCGCGCGTCCGTTTGCGCGCCATAATCTGGAGTTTCCCGAACAAGTGAGCGCTCACGCAGGCGACGATGTGGCACTCATCAGCAGCCCGGCACTCCTCAAACGCTTGTCTGAAGAGCATCAGGCCAAAGCGCTGCGTCTCGCTTTTTCGTCTGGCGGGCCGCTGCCCCACGCTGCTGCCGCGCATGCCAATGACCTATTCGGTTCGCTGCCAGTCGAAGTGTTTGGCAGTACCGAAACCGGCGGCATCGCCCATCGCCAACAAGTGACGCCACAGACCCCTTGGCAACTCTTCCCCCGTGTGCAAGCCACGCTCAACCAAGAGAACTGCCTGCGCCTGTGTTCCGCTCACGTGGATCCCGAAGGCTGGTATCAAACCGCCGATGAATGCGAATTTGTTGACGAGCGCCGATTTGTACTCAAAGGCCGCACCGACCGCATCATTAAAGTGGAAGAAAAACGCGTTTCACTGGTTGAAGTGGAAAAGCGCGCCGAGCAGCTCAGCGAGATTGAAGAATGTGCGGTGATTCCCGCCACTGAAGGCAATCGCACCGTGTTGTTGGCCGCCATTGTATTGACCGAGCAAGGCAAACAGCAGGTTGAAACGCTAGGCAAAGGCAAATTTTGGCTACAGCTACGCAACGAACTGCGCCAATGGCTCGAGCCGATTGCGGTGCCACGCCGTTTTCGCATCGTCACGGAAATTCCGCTCAACAGTCAGGGCAAACGCCAAAATACCGAAATCGAACGCCTGTTTCACGCAACGCCAATCAGCGACTAACGAACTCAACACGATCATGATGACCAAAAGAAAACCGACGTTACTGGCCACCGACATTCACCCCTCGCAGGCAACATTATCATTGCGAGTGGACGCCGATATTCTTGATTTTTCAGGGCACTTTCCAAACTTCGCCTTACTGCCCGGCGTCACCCAAATCGATTGGGCGATTTGCTACGCCAATCAATACCTCGCCACGCCCACCCAATTTAAAGGCATGGAAGTGATTAAGTTTCAGGAACCCATTTTACCCGACATGACGGTAGCGCTTGTCCTCAACTGGGACGCTGACAAACAGAAGCTGGCGTTTCAGTACCGTTCCGAGCGCGATGGCAACCCGGTGGTGCATGCCTCTGGCAAAATGAAACTGGGAGAACGCAGTGACTGAACCTTCTCTGACCACGGCTTATCATCCGTGCTTTTTGATTCCTTGCTACAACCACGGCGCGACTGTGGCGGCCGTGATCGATGCGCTTGCTCCTTTCGATTTCCCGGTGCTGCTGGTCGATGACGGCAGCAACGCGGAAACCAAAGCGGCCCTGCATGACGCCGCGCAGCGCGACAACGTGCATCTGCTGACGCTACCAGTCAATCAAGGTAAAGGCGGCGCGGTGATGGCGGGGATCCGCCAAGCCCACTGGCTTGGTTTTAGCCACGTGATTCAGATTGATGCCGACGGCCAGCATGACATCGATGCGCTGCCCAAACTGATTAACGCATCGCAAGCCAACCCACAACACCTCATCTCCGGCCAACCGGTGTATGACGACAGTGTTCCCAAAGCGCGCCTTTATGGCCGCTACGCCACCCATATTTGGGTATGGATAGAAACGCTGTCGTTTGCCATCAAAGACAGCATGTGCGGTTTCCGTGCCTATCCGGTCGCCAAAACGGTCGAGGTACTTAACCGCTTTGACATCGGCAGTCGCATGGATTTCGACATTGAAATTCTGGTGCGCATGTATTGGCAAGGGGTTGAGATTGATTTCGTCGACACCCGGGTGATCTACCCAGAAGGCGGCATTTCCCACTTCGATGCGCTGTGGGACAACGTCAAAATCAGTTGGATGCACACGCGATTGTTCTTTGGCATGCTGCCAAGAATCCCGGCATTACTGATGAGAAAAAGACACCACCCAACCCGCCGCGATGCGCACTGGTCAAAACGTCAGGAGCGCGGCACGGTGCTGGGCATTCAAACGTTGATGTGGGTTTATCGCCTACTCGGCCGCCGCGCGTTTCAACTGATACTCAAAGTGGTGATGGCCTATTACTACCTCACTGGCAAACAAGCGCGCAGCGCGTCTGAGCACTACCTTGCGCAGCTGACGGAATACGCCAAGAGTCAGCACATTCCCCTGCCAAGCAAGCTGACCAGCTACCGCCATTTGCTTTCGTTTGGCGAAACCATGCTGGATAAATTAGCCGCGTGGCGTGGCGACTTTAGTGCCGATAACCTGACCATTCATGGTCAGGAGCAGTTTCAATCGATGGTTGAACAAAAACAAGGCGTGCTGTTGCTGGGCTCGCATCTCGGCAACATCGAATTGTGCCGCGCGCTTGGCCGTCGTCACGCTCACATCAAAATCAACGCGTTGGTGTTTACCGAACACGCCGAACGCTTCAATGCAGTGATGAAAGCGGTCAACCCCAAATCAGAGCTCAACCTGATTCAAGTCTCCACACTTGGCCCAGACACCGCGATTTTATTGCAACAGAAAATCGAACAAGGCGAATGGGTGGTGATTGTGGGCGATCGCACCTCCACCAGCAAAGAGAATCGCGTGGTGTGGGCGGATTTCCTCGGTCAACCGGCGCCCTTTCCACAAGGACCATTCATGCTGGCCTCGGTGTTGAAAGCACCGGTGTATCTGCTGTTTGGTCTGCGTGATGACACGCAAGCCACGCCGCATTTTGACGTTTATTTCGAGCATTTTAGCGACGGCATTGCACTGCCCCGCGCGCAGCGCCAAGCCGCGCTGCAAGGCGTGGTACAACGCTATGCCGAACGCCTGCAACACCACACTTTGAATGCACCGCTACAGTGGTACAATTTTTTCAACTTTTGGACATTAAGCACACAACACCATGACGATGAACAACAACAATAAAATCCGCTTTGGCGCAGAGCGCCTGACCATCGAAGATGTGGTCGCCATCGCCAACGGCGCGCAGGCGGCAATGAACGATTCAGAGGCTTATAAAGCACGCATCGATCGCGGTGTCGCGTTTCTTGAGCGTTTGCTGAAGGAAGAAGGGGTCATTTATGGCGTCACCACTGGCTATGGCGATTCGTGCACCGTGGCGATTCCACCCAGTTTGGTGGACGATTTGCCGCTAAACCTGACGCGTTTCCACGGGTGTGGTTTGGGCGACATCTTGACCCACGAACAGTCACGTGCCGTGCTGGCGACGCGCCTGTGTTCGCTGGCGCAAGGTGTGTCGGGCGTGTCGCACGACGTCCTTAACCAACTGATCAATTTAATTAATTTTGATATCGCACCGCGCATTCCTCAAGAAGGTTCGGTCGGTGCCAGTGGCGATTTAACGCCACTCTCTTACGTCGCTGCCACCCTGATTGGGGAGCGCGAAGTGCTGTACAAAGGGCAACTGCGCGACACGCGCGATGTGTTTGCCGAACTGGGCATCACGCCCATTCAGCTCAAACCGAAAGAAGGCCTTGCCCTGATGAACGGCACGTCGGTGATGACCGCGCTGGCTTGCTTGGCTTACAAACGTGCCGAGTATCTGGCGCAGCTCTCAACCAAGATCACCGCCTTGGTGTCGGTGGGCATGCATGGCAACGACTTTCACTTTGATGAAGCGCTGTTTGCGGTTAAACCACATCCAGGCCAGCAACAAATCGCGGCATGGTTGCGCGATGATTTGCAAGCCGATTGTCCGCCACGTAACAGCGACCGTTTGCAAGATCGTTACTCGCTGCGCTGCGCACCACACGTAATTGGCACCGTACAAGATGCCCTGCCGTGGCTGCGTCAGTTGATTGAAAATGAACTCAACAGCGCCAACGACAACCCAATTATCGATGGCGATAACGAACGTGTGCTGCATGGCGGTCACTTCTACGGCGGCCACATTGCGATGGCGATGGACACACTGAAAACGGGTGTGGCGAACTTGGCCGATCTGCTCGATCGTCAAATGGCGCAATTGATGGACTACAAGTTCAACAACGGTCTGCCGTTTAACCTCACGGGCGCAGAAGGCGCGCGCAAACCGATTAACCACGGCTTTAAAGCGGTGCAAATTGGTATCTCGGCTTGGACCGCAGAAGCATTGAAGCATACCATGCCAGCCAGCGTGTTCTCCCGCTCCACCGAGTGCCACAACCAAGATAAAGTGAGTATGGGCACCATCGCCGCGCGCGACTGTTTACGTGTGCTGCAATTGACCGAACAAGTGGCGGCGGCTTCACTACTGGCGGCAACCCAAGCGATTGAGCTGCGCAAACGCCACAACGAACTGGATGAACAGCACATGAGCCACAGCCTGAAGCAGATGGTGGATGCGGTGCAAAGTGAGTTCGATTTTGTGGTTGAAGATCGCCCACTGGAAGCGGATCTCCGTTTGTTCATTGAACGCATTCAGGCCCAACACTGGACCTTGTATTAATCGAGAAGGAGAAAGTATGAGTGATGTCACTTTCCCGCTGGAAACTGAGGTGACGTTAGTCACCTCCTTTCAGGACGCGGATCCCATGGGCGTGATCTACCACGGCAACTACTTCCGCTATTTCGAAGAAGCCCGTCGCGAACTGCTCGACAAAATTGCCTATGGTTATTTAGCGATGAACGATTCCGGCTACATGTGGCCGGTGATTGATGCGCACGTCAAGTACGTCAAAGCCATTCCGTTCAATCACTCGATTCGCATTCATGCTCGCTTAACCGAATGGGAAAACCGCTTGCGGATTGATTACGTGATTTTCGATGCCCAAAGCGGCAAGCGCATGTGTAAAGCGCACACCACGCAAGTGGCGGTGGAACGAGACACGCAAGACATGTGTTTTGTTTCACCGACCATTTTCACGGACAAAGTGACGCACTGGCACCAAACCGGAGAATGTCTGCAATGATGACTCGATTCGCGCAACGCCTATGGGCGTTGCTGGCGCTGTGCATCATCAGCGTATGCACGCCTGCCATGGCGCAGGTTACCGATTTGGCGTCGCTACAAACGCAGTTGCAACGCTTCGACATCGTGCGCGGCGACTTCACCCAAACTCGAAAAATTGACATGTTTGCCGAGCCGCTGTCGTCGCAAGGGACGTTTCTGCTCGATAAAGCGCACGGTCTGCTGTGGCAACAAACAACGCCGTTTCCGGTCAATTTGGTGCTGACACAAGACAAATTGCGTCAAACCTTTGCCGGTCAAACGCCGCATACCATCACCGCGCAGGAAAATCCCATGGCGTTCTATTTCAGCCATATTTTTCTGTCCGTGTTTCACGGCGATACCGAGCAACTTACCAACGAGTTTGCACTCGATTTTTCCGAGCAGAATGGCCACTGGACGCTGGTGCTCACGCCCAAAGGCGCGCCATTGAACGCGGTATTTCAACACATTACCTTGCAAGGTCAGGACGATATCGATGTGTTGTCCTTGCAAGAGGTTCGCGGCGACAAAACGGAAATTCAGTTCAGCGCTCAAACCCACGAACCATCCACATTAAGCCCCGCTGAACAAGCGCAGTTTGAGTTTTAATCATGCCAACCGTGTCTCCTTCTCGTTCGGCTCCTTCATCGCGCCTTGCCTTGTTATGGCTGGCGCTGGTGTTGCTGGCCATGGCGCTGCTCGTCAAGCAATGGGCGTTTTCGACCAGCTCACCGATTGAAACCGACATCATGAAACTGCTGCCACAATCGCGCCAGAACCCACTGGCGCAAGCGGCATTTGATAAAGTCACCGACAGCATGAGCGATAAAGTCGCCTTTGTGCTTACCGGCCCCGATACCACCGCCCTGTTTGATGCAGCACGTACGCTGGAAAGTCACCTACACCAAACGCGCGAATTTACCCACGTGACTGGCCAAATTGATGCCACTCAACAGCAAGCGTGGGGACGCTATTATTTCCAACACCGCTTTCAGTTTCTGACGGATACACAGCGCGAACGTCTTCGCCATGCCCCTGAACAGCAAGTGCAACACGTGATTCAGGCGCTCTACAACCCGTTTTCAGGCGTTACCGGACAAGAGCTTGCCAGCGATCCGTTTTTGCTATTTCGTGATTATCTGAGTCATCTCAATCAGCTGTCGACCCAATTTCAGTTGCAGCAAGGGTTTCTTACCACCCAAAACGCAGGGCAAACCTACATTCTGATGACGGCCGCGTTGACCGACTCCCCCTACAGCCTGCAAGCGCAACAAGTGGTGAGCCAAATCAACCAATGGCAACAAACGCTCACGCAGCAATTTAACGTCGAGATGGCGTACACTGGTGTGGTGTTTTACGCCGACTTTGGCACCCGCAGCGCCAAATCGGAAATCAGCACCATCGGCAGTGTGTCGTTGCTCGGCATCGTGCTGCTGGTCATGTTGGTGTTTCGCAGCGCTGCGCCACTGTTGCTGGCGTTATTATCGGTGTCAGTCGGGTTATTGGTTGCGCTGGCCACCACCACGTTGATCTTTGGCAAAGTGCATCTGTTTAGCTTGGTGTTTGGCGCGAGTTTGATTGGTGTGTCTATCGACTACGCGTTCCATTATCTGACCGACCGCTTGGCGGCTGGCCGCCACTGGGACAGCGTCGCGGGGCTCAAACACATTCTTGCCGCAATCACGTTGGGATTAATCACCAGTTTAATCGGCTACTTAGGCTTACTGGTTGCGCCGTTCCCCGGCCTGCAACAACTGGCGCTGTTTTCTGCCATTGGGTTATTGGCAGCCTACGCCACCGTGGTGAGTTGGTATCCACTGCTGGCACGTGCACCGACGCCATCTCGTCATCTGCCTGCGCTGGCCTTGCTGAGTCGATGGCTCGATTGGTGGCAACATCGCTCGCTGCGTATCGCGCTGCCATCAACGCTGCTGGTGCTTAGTGCTATTGCGCTCACTCAGGTGCACTACGATGACGACATTCGCCAACTGCAAGCGATGCCGCAAGCGCTCAAACAGCAAGAGGCTTTGGTCAGCCAAGTCACCGGCATGAATTCATCACAGCGAATGTTGGTGGTGTCGGCGGCAGATGACGAAGCCTTGATGCAAAAACTCGAACAACTCGACACCACCCTACGCGCATGGCAGCAGGATCAAGTGTTACAAGGCTACCAAAGCCTGCATCACTATGTGGCGTCACAACAGCGCCAGCAAAGTGATTTCGCCTTGGTGGAGCAGCTCTATCAGCATCATGCGCCGCAGTTGACTCAGCGCCTAAAACTGGCGCATCAACCGACGTTGAGCGACCCATTGCAACCCGTGTCGTTGCACGATTATCTCAACGCCAGCGTGTCCGAACCAGTGCGGTTTCTCTACTTGGGCCGTGTGGGCGATGCGGTGGCATCGGTGGTGATGCTCAAAGGTGTTGAGCAGGCCGACCTGATTCAGCAATTTGCCAACCAGGATGCGCAGCTCGCCTACCTCGACAAAGCGGCGGAAATTTCTCAACTGTTTGGCGAATACCGCGGTAAAGTCATGGAACTGTTAGCGGCAGCCTTGGCGGGGATTGCACTGCTGTTGGTCTGGCGTTATCGCTGGCAACACGCACTGCGAATTCTGTTCCCGTGCGTGATTGCGTGCATGGTCGGCCTCGCCGTGACCGTGATGACCGGTTCAGCGCTCAACTTGTTTAACCTGCTGGCTTTGGTGTTGGTGATTGGTATCGGCATCGACTACACGCTGTTCTTTGCCGAGCAAGCGCGCAGTCACAGCACGTTACTGGCGATCACCCTCTCGGCCACCACCACGTTGTTGTCGTTTGGCCTGCTGGCCCTGAGCCAGACGCACGCCATTCACAGCTTTGGGGTAACGACGTTAAGTGGTATTTTTGTGGCTTGGTTGCTGTCACCTTTGGCGATTCAACCCTCTCATTTATCGGAGCATGACGCATGAAATGGTTCTTCACCGCGTGCATCAGCCTATGGCTGACGGCTTGCAGTTTGCAGCCTCACACCCGCACCACTGAGGTCGAAATCGGCCCTGATGTCTGGGCGGCGCTGCCAAAGCCGTCGCAACTCGGTCAATCGTTGACGGCCAGCCAACTCATTTCTGCCCGCTGGCAGGATGAACATGGCAACGTGCAAAGCCAACAGTTGCCCGTACAACTGCAAGTGAGCGATCAGCAGGTATTGCTTGCGGGGTTTTCATCGTGGGGAACGCGTATTCTTTCGCTGGATTACGACGGGGATCAAATCCAAACTCAAGTCCTTTCTGGGTTAGAAAATAGCCTGCCCAAGCCAGAACAGGTACTATTTAACCTGATGATCACGCTCTGGCCGCGAAATGCTTGGGAAGCCCCGTTAAATCAGGTAAGGTGGCGAATGATTGATGAGGCGAATCAGCGCCTCGTCATCAATGAACACGGTGAAACCATTCTGGCCATCACCTACGCTGGCGACACACCGCTCAGTGGTGACATTCAGTTTAAAAATCTGCCTCTGAATTACGACATCACGATTCAGACGCTGACGCTTCAATCCACACCAACCGCAGCACAACAGTAGATAAGCCATGATGAATTCGCATGCTTCGTTTCCAATTTTCATTCATGACTGTGGCTTTCACTCCGCAATGGGATGTGAAACCGCACAAATTCACAGCACGCTGGCCAGTGGCCATGGCGCGCACATGCTGCGCGACGACACCATCCTCAACACTGGTACCGCCACTATCATTGGTCGCGTGACCGAATCTCTGCCCGAGATTCCCGCCACATTGGCACGTCACGCGTCGCGCAATAACCAACTGGCGCTGTCAGCGTTACAGCAAATTGAAGCCAGCGTGCGCCATGCCATTGCGCGCTTTGGCGCCGACCGCATTGCCGTGATTGTCGGCACCAGCACCTCAGGGATCTCAGACGGCGAGCACGCCTACGCGCAGAAACTCGACCAAGGCGATTTCCCTGCTGATTATCACTATCGTAAACAAGAACTCGGCAACACCAGCGATTTTATTGCCGATTACTTTGGAATTACCGGCCCGTGTTACGCCATTTCGACCGCGTGTTCCTCCAGCGGCCGCGTGTTTATCAGCGCCAAGCGCATGCTCAAAGCCGGCTTGGTTGACGCGGTGATTGTCGGTGGCGCCGACACCATCTGCAAACTCACGCTCAACGGGTTTAACGGGTTGGAAGCCTTATCGAACACACTCTGCCAGCCCTTCAGCGCGGAGCGCAATGGTATCAACATCGGCGAAGCGGCCGCGTTGATGCTGCTCAGCCGCGAGCCCAGCAACATCGCCTTGCTTGGCGTGGGCGACAGCTCCGACGCTCACCATATTTCTGCGCCGCACCCTGAAGGCCTTGGCGCGTATGAGGCGATGCAAAAAGCGCTGACCGATGCCGGTTTAACGCCACAGGACATTGGTTACATCAACGCCCATGGCACCGCGACACCGCTGAACGACAGCATGGAGAGCAAAGCGATATTCCGTTTGTTTGGCGACGGCGTGCCAGTGAGTTCCACCAAGCCGCTCACCGGCCACACGCTGGGCACAGCCAGCGCAACGGAAGCAGCCATTGCTTGGCACATCTTGCGTTACGATTTGCCGCTCCCCAAACAGCGTTGCCAAAATAAAGCGCCAGACATTGCCATCACCTTGGTGGAGTCTGACCAAACGCTGCAAGGAAAAGCCATTTTAAGTAACTCGTTTGCCTTTGGAGGCAACAATATCAGTTTGATTTTTGGATACGTCAATGCGTGAATACCCAGCCATAGAGCAACTGCTTCCCCACGCCAGACCTATGATTCTGGTCGATCGCGCGCTCACCATCGGTGCGGAGTCGATTCATTGTCAGGTCGACATCGGCGATCACTTGATGTTTTTTGATCAGGCGACGCAAACCATTCCAGCTTATGTCGGTATTGAGTTTATGGCTCAATCCATCGCTGCGTGGTCCGGTTTCCATGCCCTTGAAAAAGGAACCGAACCACCGATCGGATTTCTGCTCGGCAGTCGCCGTTACCAAGCAGAGTGCGATCATTTTTCTCAGGGACAAACGTTGGATATTCATGCCGAGCAAGTCATGGAAGATCACGGCATGGCCGTGTTCTCAGCTCGTCTTGAGTATCAGGGTCAGTTAGTGGCACAGTGCCAGCTTAATGTGTACGTGCCATCAGAAGAAAAATTACAAGAAATGAAAATCAGGAGTCACGCATGACCCGACAAGTTCTCGTCACCGGCGCCAGTAAAGGCATCGGCAAGGCCATTGCAATTCAGTTGGCAGAGGATGGCTTTACCATCGTTGTCCATTACATGGGCGATGAAAAAGGCGCACAAGACACGCTCGACACCATTTTTCAAAACGGCGGACAGGGCCGTTTGATCCAATTTGATATCAGTGATCGCGCCATGTGTCGCTACAAAATTGAACACGACATTGAACAACACGGCGCCTACTACGGCGTGGTGAACAATGCCGGCATCACCCGGGACACCGCCTTCCCGGCCATGACCGAAGAAGAATGGGATGGCGTGATCCACACCAACCTCGACAGCTTCTACAACGTGCTCCACCCGTGCGTGATGCCGATGGTGCAACTGCGCAAAGGGGGTCGGATCGTCACGCTGGCTTCCGTATCCGGCATCATGGGTAACCGCGGTCAAACCAACTACAGCGCTGCAAAAGCGGGCGTCATTGGCGCGACCAAAGCGCTGGCATTGGAACTGGCGAAGCGTAAAATCACCGTCAACTGTGTCGCGCCGGGCCTGATTGATACCGGCATGATCGACGATCACGTCAAAGAGCACGCCCTACCTCAAGTACCGCTGCGCCGCATGGGTGAACCCGAAGAAGTGGCCGGTTTGGTGAGCTACTTGATGTCGGATATTGCGGGTTACGTCACCCGTCAGGTTATTTCAGTCAATGGAGGTCTGCTATGAGCCGTCGCGTTGTTGTCACCGGGATGTCCGGTATTACTGCTTTCGGGAACGATTGGCACACCATTGAACCCAAGCTGCGTGATTGCCAAAACGCCACGCAGTACATGCCAAGCTACGAACAATATGAAGGGTTGAACACCAAACTGGCCGCGCCGGTGATGGGCTTCGAACTGCCCAAACATTACAAGCGCAAACAGGTACGTGGCATGGGCCGCGTCTCGCAACTGGCCACCGTCGCGACTGAAAACGCGCTGATGCAAGCTGGATTGATTGGTCACGACGTATTAACCAACGGTGAAACCGGCATCGCCTATGGCTCCTCTACTGGCAGCACCGACGCCATTGGCGCCTTTGGGGTGATGCTGAACGAGAAAACCACCAAAGCGATTACCGCCACCACGTACGTGCAGATGATGCCGCACACGGCTGCGGTGAACGTTGGCCTGTTTTTCGGCCTGCGTGGCCGTGTGATTCCCACCAGCAGCGCTTGTACTTCCGGCAGTCAGGCGATTGGTTATGCGTATGAAGCGATCAAACATGGCTACCAAACCGTGATGGTCGCAGGCGGCGGCGAAGAGCTGTGCCCAACCGAGTCGGCAGTGTTTGATACCCTATTTGCGACCAGCCTGCGCAATGACGCCCCCAAAACCACACCGCGCCCATACGACAGCGAACGCGATGGCTTGGTGATTGGTGAAGGCGCTGGTACGTTGGTGCTGGAAGAGTACGAACACGCCAAAGCGCGCGGCGCAAAAATTTATGCCGAAATCATTGGTTTTGCCAGCAACTGCGATGCAGCGCATGTCACCCAGCCGCAAATGGAAACTATGCAGATCTGCATGGAAATGGCGCTGCGTGATGCGCAATTGGATCCGGCCAAAATCGGTTATGTGTCGGCACACGGCACGGCCACTGACCGCGGTGACATTGCCGAGAGTAACGCCACCGCGAACGCGCTGGGTAAAGTGCCCATCAGCTCATTGAAAAGTTATTTTGGCCACACATTGGGCGCATGCGGCGCAATTGAAGCGTGGTTAAGCCTTGAGATGATGCACACGGGTTGGTTCCACCCCACGCTCAACCTCGACCATCTGGATCCGCAGTGCGGCGATCTAGACTACATCACCGGCAGCGGCCGCGAGATGAACGTCGATTACGTCATGAGCAACAACTTTGCGTTTGGCGGCATCAACACCTCGATCATCTTTAAACGCCACGCTGAGTAACGCCGATAGCGCACTCGCCAATGGTCAAAAGCCGTCCCTCTGGACGGCTTTTTTGTCTCAATAGGTCGTCAGTAAGACGATATTAAGCCACCGCGCGGCTGAGTATTTCTAAAATCTGCGGGCGGAAAATAAAGAACACGGCACCGAGCAAACACAATCCTGCCCAGACAAAGTCCATTCGAAACGGCTCTTTCATGTAAATCAAGGCAAATGGCACAAACACCGACAACGTGATGACTTCTTGTAAAATCTTCAATTGGCCGAGGTTCATGACGGTGTAACCAATGCGGTTGGCTGGCACCTGAAACAGATACTCAAACAGCGCGATGCCCCAACTGAGCAGCGCCGCGACAATCCACGGTTTATGTCCCAATTCACGTAAATGGGCATACCAAGCAAAGGTCATGAAAACGTTACTGATCAGCAGTAGGCCAATGGTGATCAGCATCGGAGGAATAGCGAACATGCAGAGACTCCAAAAAAACACGCACGAAAATGCGCGCAGTGTGCGCCGAGTGGCGCAGGTCGTCAATCGGATTCACCAGCATCATTCAAAAGGCGGCCACAACAAAACTGGGAACGATACCGAAAATAAAATTAAATTGCCTCTGGATTGGTTTATTTCTCCTTAATGGATCACAAATCTGAATGACAATAGCAGGCGAAGCGGCTTTGCCACTGGTCATCACGAACGCTTGGATTACACTGGGGCAAATTTTGTGGAGAAATACGATGAGCAAAGTATGGGTCACCGGCGACGCAGTCGTCGACTTAATTCCGGATGGGGACGCACACTACCTGAAATGTCCCGGCGGCGCGCCAGCCAATGTCGCCGTTGCAATTGCACGTCTGGGGGGCAACAGCGCTTTTTTTGGCCGAGTCGGGAACGATCCCCTTGGCCGCTTTATGCAGCACACCCTGAGACAAGAGCACGTGGATTGCCAACACCTGATCTTGGACGACGATCAACGCACGTCGACAGTCATTGTCGATTTAGATGACCGCGGTGAGCGCAGCTTTACGTTCATGGTCAAACCCAGCGCTGACCAATTTCTACAACCCACGGATATTCCTGCGTTTCATGCCGGCGACTGGTTACATGTGTGCTCCATTGCGCTAGCCAATGAACCGAGCCGCAGCAGTACGTTTGAGGCCATTCAACGCATCAAACAAGCGGGCGGCTTTTTCAGCTTTGACCCCAATCTACGTGAAGAGGTGTGGGCCAACCCCGAACAACTCACCGATGTGGTGATGCGCGCGGTCGCGTTGGCAGATGTGGTGAAATTTTCCGAAGATGAGTTGATGTTACTGACCGGTACTCAATCCATCGAACTTGGCCTGCAAGCCTTAGCGCCGCTCGCCTTGCCACTGGTGGTGATCACCCAAGGGGCCAAAGGGGCACTGGTGGTGACCTCCAGCAGCCAAACGTTGGTCAGCGGCAAAGTCGTCAAACCGGTGGATACCACAGGCGCCGGCGATGCTTTTGTGGGTGGTTTGCTGTATCAACTCTCCGTCAGTGAACACTGGCAATCAAACGATGCGATCACGCAAGCCATCCATTTGGCCCACGGTTGCGGCGCATTGGCCACCACGCAAAAAGGCGCAATGACCGCCCTGCCCGATTTAGCGGCATTGCAACACTTCCTAAGCGAATCACGCTGAATCTGTCCATCAGGCGAGCCACGTGCTCGCCTTTTTATCGCCCATAGCACGTGACTGAACACATATTGCCAGATCACAAATTCCATTCAGATCGTGAATCAGCTAAAAGTTTTCACACACAATTCGGGATCGTTCCCTAAAAGTTAGATATAGTCCATTTCACACAAAGAGTCCGTTTAAAAGGCTTTGTTCGACTTCAATAGTGCAACAAAGCCGAGTAAAGGGATTCAAAATCCCACGCTGCTGCACGATTATTTGGGAACGTTTGCAAAACTCTCGAATTTATCATCCAATGTGGAGAAACAGAATAATGAAAACTAAAGCATTGACGCTGGCCGTTGCCGCTGCCCTCTTCCCTGCCACTGCGGTTTGGGCGAATTCGGATCTGTCTGCGCTGGAAGCGCGTATCAACGATCTGGAATCACGCCTGGCACAAACGGAACAAACCGCGCAACAAGCGCAAGACACGGCATCCTCGTTTGAATTCCATGGTTACGCTCGCGCCGGCCTGTTGGTCAACGACGATCTCAACGGCGCCAACGGCACTGGGCCTTACATGACCGCCGCTGGCGCGCTGGGTGCGCCTGTGGGCCGCCTTGGTTTAGAAGATGACAACTATCTCGAAGCGAACTTGATCCACAATCGCACCATGGACGACGGTTCAAGCGCGCGCTTTCACATCATGCTGGCCGACAGCGTTGAAACCAACAACGAATGGACGGCCGACGACAGCCAACTCAACGTGCGTCAGGTGTATGCTGAACTGAGCAACTTGAGTTCTTTCTCGGGGCCGTTTGAACACGCGACGCTGTGGGCCGGTAAGCGCTTTGATCGCGATAACTTTGACATCCACTTTTTTGACTCGGACATCGTGTTCCTTTCTGGCACTGGCGCAGGGATTTATGATGTGCAATTTACCCAACACTGGAAAGCCAACTTTTCTATCTATGGCCGCGACTTTGGCGAAATCGACAGCTCCAGCACCGATGTCGAAAACTACATTGCGACCATGAACAACCGTTTTGGTAACTTCCAAGTGATGGTCAGCGGCATGGCCTCATCCGACAACCAAAATCGTGACACCGACAGCGCCTCACCAACCAAACGCGCAGAAACCGGTGTGCACGCACTGTTTGCCTATCATGGGCAAAGCTTCTATGGCCTGAGTGACGGTTTTTCCAAATCAGGCGTGTTGGTCGGTCAGGGATTAGGCGCTGAACTGAAAGGCATCGGTTCCAACGGCGACCTCAACGAGGACGCCAAAGCCATGCGTGTGTTCAGCTACGGCGTGACCCGCTTTGCGGATAACTGGCGCATCGCCCCAGCCGTCATGGCGGAATACAGCCAAGATCGCATCAAAACCAACGATGAATTCAAATGGGCCTCCGTCAACGTGCGTTTGGCACAAGAGCTGACCCAAAACTTTGAAATGGTATACGAAGGCACATACCAATACATGGATTTGTACAACAGCGTCGACCAAGCCAAAGGCAGCTTCTACAAAGCGACGATTGCTCCGACCTTCAAACTGGCAACCTCGGCGGGCTTCTTTGACCGCCCAGAAATCCGCTTTGCCGTGAGCTATGTCGACTGGAGCAGTGCGCTGGATGATTACGCCGTGAGCCTCGACAGCGATGCCAGCACCATGGGCAATGGCGGCGAAACCGTCTTTGCCTTGCAAATGGAAACTTGGTTCTAGCCCAGCGTATATCACATTGCCTCTATCTACCCGGCCTCGGCCGGGTTTTTTGTGGCGTTCAAAAATGGGGGCAGCCAGTTGCAGAGCCGAAAAGCGCCAACTAACCTTGAGGTGAGGTTCAGGAAAAGGCGGATGAAATGAGCGAAAAATCAGAACATTGCGAACGAGCGGTCTGCCAACACTGCGCAGCAGCGCATTCCTTGGACTTCGATTTCACCATGGCGTTTCAGCCCATCATTGACTGTCAAACGCAGCAGGTTTTCGGCTATGAGGCGCTGGTGCGCGGCCTCCACAATGAACCTGCTCCTGTGGTGATTGCCCAAGTGACCGATGCAAATCGCTACCTGTTCGATCAGCAATGCCGCGTGAAAGCCATTGCACTCGCCGCCCGTTTGGGCGTCGAAGGCATGTTGAGCATCAACTTTTTACCCAATGCCGTCTATCAGCCAGAGCGCTGCATTCGTACTACCTTAGAGACCGCCAAAGCGCACCAGTTTCCCACCCAGAACATCATGTTTGAGTTCACCGAAGGCGAACACATTGTCGACAGTGGCCATGTCAAACGCATCATCGAATACTATCAGTCGCTCGGGTTTAAAACCGCGATAGACGACTTCGGGGCAGGATATTCGGGGCTGAGCTTGCTGGCCGATTTTCAAACCAACATCGTCAAACTCGACATGGCGCTGATCCGTAACATCGACAGCGATGTGGCGCGTCAAGCCATCGTGCGCCATTGTCTGGCGATGTTTGCTGAACTCCATATCACGCCACTGGCGGAAGGCATTGAAACGCTGGCCGAATATCAATGGCTCAAGGAGGCGGGCGTGGCCCTGATGCAAGGTTATCTGTTTGCCAAGCCTGGTTTTGAATGCCTGCCTGCGGTGAATTTTATCCGTTGATCTTGGCGCTGAGCTTGTCCTTAAGCTTGGTCTTGGTCTTGGTCTGGTCTGGTCTCAATCTTAGTCTTAGCCTGCAACGACAAAAGCCACCCTAAGGGTGGCTTTTGAACAAGCGATGATCACCAACACCCTGTTTAACGCGGGGCAAATGACCATTGCATGGCATTGAGCGGGGCAAATGTTGCGTCAGCAACCGCATGCTTAAGGGAAATATGGGTCGCATTGGGCGGCGTAAACACGCGCCCAGTCATCACCTGCTCACCATCGTTGATGAAAATTTCCAGCGAAGAGTTATCTGCCAGAATGCGCAGTTTCACCTCGCTGGATGTGAGAGGCAACTCGCGAATGGTATCGCCTTGGCGAATTTGGGTGTGGGTGCGGTCAAACCGCAGCACGCCTTGCGCGCGGTCGAGTGTCAGCACCACCGCGTGCGCATCATCGTGCAGCAAGTGCAGTTCACTGTCCCACGGCAACGTCACTTCCAGATCGAAGCTCTTTGTACCCAGATCTTGCGGCTGCTCATTGAGCGTGATTGCGCACGCTTCGCCACGCAATTGCGCCAGTTCTGCGCTCGGCTGCTGGATGATTTTGCCATTGTGCCAACGCAGTTCACGCAACGCCGTAAACTGATGAATCCAGCCATTATCGCAACTAGGATGTTCAAGCTCATCCGGCAATCCCATCCAGCCGCACATCACGCGGCGACCATCAACGGTTTGCATCGACTGCGGCGCATAGAAATCAAACCCCGCGTCCAGCTGCCATCCTTCCAGAAAGTGAAATCCGCCCTGCTCATCTTGATCCACATGGAAAATGCGATTTTGATGCACGATGGTGTGATGTGGATTCTGCGAACGAATCCCCTGCGGGCCAAAGACCACAAATTGCTTGCCCGCCATCTCAAACCAATCTGGGCACTCCCACATGTAACCGTAAGGCGCCAACTCTTCACCATAGAGCTTGTCAAACTGCCAGTGCTGCAAATCCGTTGAATGGTAAACGGCCAGACGACCTTGCAGATCCTGCGTCTGCGCACCAAGCAACATGTGCCAACGCCCTTGGCGGTGCACCACTTTGGGGTCACGAATGTGCTCAGTCACGCCCGGCGGCAACGTGCGGATCAGCGGGCCCAGTTTTTCAAACTGATTGTGCTCATTAAGCCGCGCGGCACATTGCATCGTCTGGCGCTGGCGGTCGTGGCCAAGACGCGTGTTGCCCGTGTAGAACAACCACAAATCGTCACCGTCACTGACGGCGTGACCGGAAAAGACCCCGTGACTGTCGAACCAATCCGAAGGCGTGAGCGCGATGGATTGCCACGTCCAATTAACCAAGTCTTGGCTTTTCAGGTGCACCCAGTATTTGTCTTTGTGTTCACAGGCAAATGGATACCACTGATAGAAGAGATGGTACGCACCGTCGTGATAGATAAAGCCGTTCGGATCGTTCAGTAACCCTTGCGGTGGAGAGATGTGCCATTGCGGACGATACGGACACGCGGTGGGCTGCAAATACGCCGCAGCAGCTTGACGCTGCGCGCTGGCAATTGTGCGGCCAAGCGCGGCAAGGTCGGCATCCGTGATTGCCAAATCGCGCGCCATGCTCAGTTGCCATTCGCCCAGCACCGATTCGCCGCTCACATCGTGCGGCAGGGGCTGCACACGCTCAGCATCACGCACCGCTACCGTCACCCGCCCTACCGGGGCCAAAATTCGTTGAATGTTATCGACCCCGCCCGCGAGATCAATCAGTCGCTGTAGTGACATGAACTTACCTAAAATTATTTTCGGGAACGTTCTCAAAAATATAAAACAAACATCGATTCCGCAAGTTTTTCCGCAATAAAGTGAGGGGCAATCCGGTTGAGTGTGAAGCCGGGCACAGAAACCCGGCCACCATCGAGCGAGAGATGAAGGGAAGATTTAGCAGGTTTCGCGGGCGACATTCTGGAACGTGAGCACCACTTTACTCATTTCCTGACCGCGTCCGGCGATGCGTTCGAGCAACATTTTCGCGGCATTTTCTCCCGCTTTATCAAAAGCATAGTTAAAGGTCGACAGCGATGGCGTGCTAACATAGGCCAGTTCATCATTGCCCACGCCCAACAATTTCACCTGCTTACCCACCTGCACACCCGATTCTTGCAGCGCTTTGATCGCCCCAACGGCTAAACGGTCGGTTGCGCAGAACAAGCCGTCCATGTGCGGGTACGCGTTGAGCTGTTCTTTCGCCAAACGGTAGCCCGATTCAATCGAAAAATCGCCGCGCACATGAAACAGCAGCGGTTGATTGTGAAACGCCAACGCCTGCGCCAGCCCTTGTGAACGCAGCACATCCACCGCAATGTCATCACTTTGCACCCCGATAAACCCGATCTGCTTGCAGCCCGCTTGTACCAAGCGATTACCCGCTTCAAAACCGACGCGCGTATCATCGTGCACCACACTAGGAATGTTGTGTAGCGAGCCATCTTGCCCCACCAGCACCACCGGGACCGCTGATTGTTGAATCGCTTTGACGAGCGGCGCGTCCAGATGCGTGGCGTAAAAGACGATGCCTTCTACCCGCTTTTGGTTAAAGATTTGAATGTAATCCAATTCTTTGGCGTGTACTTGATGGGTATTGGCAAGCAGCACGTGCTTTCCGGCTTGTTCGAAAATCGACGTCAGGCCATCCACGCCCTGCGCCGTCGCGTGGGACGACACTCGCGGTACAATCACGCCAATCAAATTGGTTTTCTGTGATTTAAGGTCTTTCGCCACTTGGTTTACGACGTAACCACACTCAGACACAGCCTTTAACACTTTGATTTTTGTCGACTCTTTGACGCCGTACTCATCATTAATCACCCGAGAGACGGTCGACTTTGACACGCCAGCCAGCCTAGCGACGTCATGCAAACTTGCCATAAAGCATCCTATTCACCTTCATATTGGGATTGATTGCAGAATCTCTGCGATTCAACCGCGGCATAAGCGTGATTTTACCCTTGTTTTGTCGTTTCTCGATCCTGCTTTTGGCGATCACTCTCACAGAATTCACTATGTTGTTTTGACCGAATCGCATTAATTGACAAGAATCGATTTTGCAAACGTTCCCAAAAATACAATCATAAAGCAGTACATCGCTGAACCCAAACGCCATGAAGCGGCCAACACCACGCCACTTTCAGCGGAATGGGTCTACTGACAAGTTACAAGAACCGGGGTGAGTTATGGACTATCCAGTCATAGCAAAACAACTTCTCGAGCACTTGGGTGGCAAAGCCAACATCCAAGCGCTGGCACACTGCGCAACACGACTACGTTTGGCCGTGAAAGATGAAGCGCAAATTGATGAAAGCGCGATTGAAACGCTAGACGGCGTCAAAGGCCAGTTCAAGGTCGCGGGCCAATACCAGATCATTTTTGGCTCAGGCATCGTGAACCAAGTGTATGCCGAAATGGCGAAACTGACCGGCATGGCCGACATGTCGACCAACGACGTCGCCAGTGCGGGCGCACAGAAGCAAAATATCGTGCAGCGCGCAGTCAAAGGTTTATCGGATATTTTCGTGCCCATCATTCCCGCCATCGTCGCGGGCGGCCTGCTCATGGGCTTGTTCAACGTTTTGACAGCGAAAGGCTTGTTCATCGATGGTCAATCGCTGATTGATGCCAATCCGGGTCTGGCGGATCTAGCCAGCATGATCAACACCTTTGCCAACGCCCCATTTGTTTACTTACCGGTTCTGCTGGCGTTCTCTGCGTCACGCAAATTCGGCGGAAACCCATTCCTTGGCGCAGCGCTGGGGATGCTGATGGTGCACCCGGATCTGCTAAACGGTTGGGGCTTTGGCAGCGCGACCGTGGCTGGCACGGTGCCGACGTGGAATATTCTCGGGCTGGAAATTCAGAAAGTGGGTTATCAAGGCTCGGTGCTGCCGGTGTTGGTTTCCGCGTTTATTCTGGCCAAAGTGGAGCTTGGGCTGCGCAAAGTCATTCCCTCAGTACTCGACAACCTGCTCACCCCGATGCTGGCGATTTTCATCACCGGTTTCCTCACGTTCACCTTAGTCGGCCCCATCACGCGTGATGTTGGCTTTATGCTGGGTGATGGCCTGAACTGGTTATACGATTCGGCAGGCTTTATCGGCGGCGCACTGTTTGGGTTTATCTACGCGCCCTTCGTGATTACCGGTATGCACCACAGTTTTATCGCCATTGAAACGCAATTGCTGGCCGACATTGTCACCACAGGCGGGACGTTCATTTTCCCGATTGCGGCCATGTCGAACGTGGCGCAAGGTGCTGCGGCGCTGGCGGTCGGTTTTACCACCAAAGACATCAAGCTTAAAGGCATCGCTGTGCCATCGGGCATCACCGCGCTCCTAGGGATCACAGAACCGGCGATGTTTGGTGTCAACCTGAAACTGCGTTACCCGTTTATCGCCGCCATTACCGGCTCTGCGATTGCGAGCGCGTTCATTACGCTGTTTAACGTCAAAGCCCATGCACTGGGCGCGGCAGGTTTGCCGGGCATCATCTCCATCAACCCAGAAAAAATCGGTTACTACGTGGTGGGCATGGTGATTTCGTTTGCAGTTGCGTTTGGCCTGACCCTGATGCTGGCCATGCGTGAAAAAGCAAAACAAGGCGTTCGCGCCACGGCGTAATGCATCCCCCTTGCATTCACGCATTTGCCCACTCCACGGAGTGGGCATTTTTATGTTATTGCCAACGAAAGTTAATGGTCACATCACGGCCATGATCGTGTTCGATGGTGTGATACGGCCATGCGTAGTGACGAATAATACGATTGGTCAGCTCCAGCCCTAAGCCAAAACCGAGTGTATCGTGTGCGTTGGCGCCACTGTGATCATGATTGGCAATGGTGACTTGAGACCCGCGCTGCGTGATGACCACTTTGCCCAGCAGCGTATGCTGGTACGCATTGCGAATGAGGTTACTCAACACGATATGACACAGCGTTTTTGGCAGCAAAAATTGTCCTGCAGAGAGCTGCACGTCTACCGTCACCTCTTTGTCGCGCACCAAATAGTGCAGCTCCTGACAAATCTGCTCGATCAGAGCCTGCAAATTGACTTCACTCAGCGGCGGCTCGCTCTCTTTACCACGATTGAGCCACAGCAGCGTTTCAGTTAGATCGGTCATGGTGACGCCAGCGCGCACAATCCGCTCCACCACCTGCTTCTGTTTTTCCAAGCTCTCTGGCTTATCCAGTAGCTTTGCCAGTAACTCGGCGTTGCTGCGCACCACCGCGATGGGTGTGCGCAGTTCATGGCTGGCATGCGCCAAGAACTTTTGCTCGCGACGCAGCGAATCTTCAACTGTTGACAAGCTGCTGCGCACCACGTCGGCCAAGCGGTTCAGTTCGTTGTACTGAAAATCTGGCAGCGGTTCATTTAACTGATTCGGCGTGAGGTGTTTCGCCCATTGCCACAACCGTTCAATGGGCCTTGCGACCATTTGCATCAAGAACATCATGCACAGCGCGAAAATGACAATGCCCAGCGCACCGTAGCTCAACAGTTTGATGACATGTGGCCATTTGCCCGCGGGCATGTCCCGTTCAAACTTAGGGTGATTGAAGTCATCCACCACACGCGAAATGTAGAGCGTTTCGGCACGGTCTTGATCGTAGCGCATCAGAAATAGCGCTCGTTTGGGGGTCGAGAACCAACTCGAACGATCGATGTGTTTGAGCAGTTCAAGGTGTTCGGTGGGCTTGGCAAACTCAGCGCGAATTTCCGGCTGCACATCTTGCCAGCGACGCGCCACTTGAAACCCGAGCATGCGTTCCGGTTTGCCTTCCAATAGCTCCGCGCGATGGCCAATTTCCAGCATGGTCATACGCATACCGCCATCGAGCCCTTGCTCAAAGTAATTGGCGGCCAATGTGGAATAACTCAGCACCGTGATGGTGCCCATCGCCATCACCGAAAAGGCAAAAAAGATTTTGAGGCTACGACGCAGTTTCATCGTTGCCCTGCCGTTGTATCGCAAATCCGTAACCCGGTAACGTATGAATCAAAGGCTCTAGCCCCGCTTTGTCGATCTGTTTGCGTAAGTTGAACATGTGCACTTTCAAGCTGTTGCTGTCGGGTTGATCGTCGCCCCACACATTGAGGACAATTTTCTCCCGTGAAACACCCGACGGGTATTCACGCATCAGCAGTTCGAGAATTTTAATCGCAATCGGTGACAGCTTGATCTCCTGCCCGGCGCGCGTGACTTTGCGCTGCGCTATATCCAGCACCAAATCCGCCACGCGCAATTTCGACACTTGGCCGCTGCGACGTTTCGCCAGCACCTGCACCCGCGCCATCAGCTCTTCCATTGCAAACGGCTTCACCAAGTAATCATCCGCACCGTGGCTAAAGCCTTGCAGTTTATCGTCCAGCGTATCGCGCGCCGTGAGCATCAGTACCGGCGTTTCAATCCCCCGTTCACGAATGCGCTCGCACACCACCAGCCCTTCAATTTTGGGCAAGTTGAGATCGAGCACAATCACGTCGTAGCGATTTGCCATGATCAGGTTGTAGCCCACTTGTCCGTCGGCCGCAAAATCGCAGTCGATCGCTTCCAACGACATGTAGTCAACCAAAGCGGTGGCCAGATCGAGATCATCTTCCACCAATAACGCCTTTAACATTCCTTTCACCTACTGTGGTCGCGGAGCCGTGCTGCAATGCATACGGCGGCTGCGCAAATGGTCGACGTGACGAACGTCGCTGCGCTGCGCGCGGTATGTCGTGCTTGATTCTGTTGTCTATCATAGCGTCATTGGATGATGCCAAACAAAAACACAGATCAAAACCGTCGACTTTTTTCGAGGTGTTCAAGCGTAACGTCAAGCGGGTTAAGGGTGGGTTAACCGAATGCAAAACGCCCGGTCGAAACCGGGCGCTTGACGTCTGCGTCAATCAGAACTGATAGCCGAGTTTCAATTCGATGGTGCGCTCTGCACCGTACCAGCAGTTCATGTTGTTGTAACAGGTGTAGTACGTTTGGTCGAACAGGTTGTTGGCGATCACATCCGCACGCGCGCCTTGCAGGCGGTCGCTGATCTGGCCCAAATCGTATCCAAGCGACAAGTCAACCACAGTGTAATCCGGCACTTTGCCTTGCGTATTGGTCGCATCCATATACATTTCGCCCACATAACGCGCGCCGCCGCTGACGCGACCGCCGCGTAACACCCCGTCATCCACTTGGTACGTGCTCCACAGTGTGGCGCTGTGCTTGGGCACATAAATCGGCGTGGTGCCTTGCAAGCCATTGGCGCTGTCTTTGGTCACTTCAACATCCGCGTAAGTGTAGCTTGCTGCGATGTCCCAGTTTGGCGTCAGCCACCAGCGACCTTCGACCTCTACGCCTTGCGAGCGCACTTCGCCCACCTGAATATCATCCTGATAGTTGGCCGAACTTGGGTCAGTCACCACCACATTGTTTTTCACAATGTGATACAGCGACACACTGGCCTGCTTGCTCATATCCGCCGACTGATACTTCACGCCCACTTCCACTTGCTCGCCAGTTTCCGGCTTGAATGGCTGACCAAACTGACTGTCGGTGCCTGCCACCGGTGAAAAACTGGTGGCGTAGCTGGCAAACGGCGCAATCCCAGAATCAAACTGATACAGCGCGCCGACGCGATACGAGAACTCGGAGTCATCCGCTTTGGTGGCGTAACCCGACACTTCGCTGTTGCTGGTGTAGTGATCAAAGCGGCCGCCTGCAATCAACACCCAACGGTTCCAGCGCAGTTGATCCTGAACATAACCGCCGAGCTGTTTGATTTCGATATCGTAGTCGTACGCATACTGCGCCGACACCGTGCTGCTATCGAGCAAATTGTTGTTGGGGTTGAACAGGTTAAAGCTGCCAAAATCGCTGTCAGTGGTGGTGTAGGTTTGGTACAACGAGTCCCCTTTCAGGCGTTGGTAATCCACGCCAAATAGCAGGTTGTGTTCCACGCTGCCCCAATTGATCACACCGGACAGTTGGTTATCCACCACCAAACCGTTGTAACTTTCATCGGTGCTGTAAATGTTGCGCGTCAGCACGCCCGTGGTTTCATCAAAACCACCACTGCTGTGATAGAGGTTTTTCTGGGTCAATGATGCGTCGGTGTAGCGCAGGTTCTGTAAGAACGCCCAGTTGTCGGTGAACTGATGCTGCACTTTATAACCCAGCATCAGAATTTCACGCTCGAATTTGCTCCAGTTGGTGTCACCCGCGTAAGTCGAGGAGGACGTTGACCCGTTGGCGTTAGAGGTCACGGTACCTGAGGCAGGCAAAGCCGAGTTCATGCCCATCGCCGGATCGTTCTGATAATAGAGGTTAAGATTGATCAGCGTTTTGTCGGTGACTTGCCAGTCGAGTGACGGCGCAATCAAATACCGCTCTTCCTCCGTACCATCAACCTGGCCGTCCTGTTTGCGCGCTTTGGCAATCAAACGGTAAGAGAGCGCATCGCTGAGCGGCCCGGTGGTATCGAGCGTCACTTGCTGCAAATTGCGCGAACCCGTGGAGGCCGACACTTCGGTGCTGCGCTGCTGTTGCGGCGCTTTGGCTATCACGTTCACCATGCCGCCCGGAGGCATCGCGCCATACAACACCGATGTTGGGCCTTTGAAGACCTCCAGTTGCTGCATCGCAATCGGATCAATCTGTGGCTGCAAGTTCCAGCCTTTGAGGTATTGCAGCACCAAGCCATCGTAATAGCTTTGGTCGACCTGAAAACCGCGAATGTAGAAGTTGTCGTACATGGTAACGGAACCGCCTTTGGTTTCTGTCACCACGCCCGGTGCGTAGCGCAGCGCTTGACCAACCGACGTCACGCCGCGCTGCTCAAGCAGTTCGCCGTCAATCACGGTGATGCCTTGCGGCGTTTCTTCCGGCGCCAGCGCCGTTTTCGTCGCGGTGTTGCGATAGGTTTGACCCAAAATGGTCACGGTTTCTGTGTCTGCGCTTGTGGACTCATCGGCGGCAACACTGGTGGTGGGCATCAAAAGTGCCAAGATCGCCAACGCGACCGGCGACAATGTGGTATGCGGATTCAAATCCATGATGGTTAACTACCCTGCTTTTCTTATTGTGAGAATAAATATCATTTGTATTCTAAGCAAAGCGCGGCGTGAAAAGTTAACAATTTGGAGCATGTTGCGCCGCTCAGGCGATCTCAATCGGCAACCAATAATCCATCTCGGCATGCACAGCCGTGCCGTCATATCCGGCGGGATAACGTTCCAATTCAAACCCATCCACGCCGCGATAGATCGATTGCGGCAACCAATCGAAAATAAACCAAGCCAGCGTTTGTGGCAGCAAGGCAATCGGGCCACGATGTTTCACCACCGCGTAAGTTTGCGCAGGCACCGTCACGCATTCTGCGCCCGACACGGGAAGCGTGCTGGTCGCCCAATAGATCAACGCATGGTCATTGTCAGCGGCGGCCGTCACGTCAATCACGCCGGTCAGTGGCTGCGGGGTTTGATGCGCCATCAGCGGCGAAAACTGCGCCCACACACTTGGCACCTGCTCAGCAAAATCAGGCGCTGCCGCGAGCAAGCCGCGAATCGGCGTCGCAAGGCCGTAAAAGGTTTCCGATTCCGCCGATTCCACCCGCACTTGCATCAGTTGCGGCGTTTGGCTCACTGGCGGCGTGCGCTGCGCCAGTTGCAGCGGTTTGCGCAGCCCAGTGTGGCGACCAAGCTTACGATAATCACGCGGGCTGAGGCCAAAATGTTGCCGGAACGCGCGGCTAAAGCTGATTTCAGAACTGAAACCGTTGGCGAGCGCAATATCAATCACCCGCGCCGAACCATGAATCAGAGCTTCGGCGGCTTCGCTCAGTTTGAGTTCACGCACGTAGTTGGCGACCGTCAAGCCAGTCTCACTCTGAAATACCCGCTGTAATTGCCAGCGTGACCAACAGCTTTGCTGCGCCAAATCATCCAGCGACAACGGCTGATCCAGATGCGCATGGATGTAGTCCAGCAGTTTGCAAATGCGGTTAAACGATGAAGAAGGACGAGTCATGACAGCAAAACACCTCGAAAATAGAGGGCTTAGTGTCGCACAGATGACGAGTTAATGAGAAGTGTTATCAATTAAAAACTCAACAACCGTGAGTGAGCCAGCAAACGCAAGACGAAAAAGGGGGCTGAAAGTCAGCGAGAGTCCAATTCCTGACAAACAGCCCCGTGGATTAATTCGTTTCGTGCGGTTTATTGAGTGCGTGTTGTTTAGTGCATGTTATTTAGTGCGCCGCGGACGCATCCACCGCGTGTTTCGGTTTCGGCGCCATCCAGATCATGCACGCGGCCACGGCAAAAATCACCGCGATCACCAAGAACAGTTGGTTGGTCGCGACCATCACACTTTGCCCTTGCAGCATGCCGTCCAGCGCCGAGCGGGTTTGATCGGCGCTCATGCCCGCGTTTTGCATCGCTTGCGTCGCCACGCCCGCTTTGTCGGTCAAGCCCGCCAATTCAGCATGCACGTAGCGCGACTCGTGCTCCCACGAAGTGTTGATCATCGAGGTGGCAAACGCGCCGGACAAGGTGCGGATGAAGTTCATCAGCCCCGCCGCCGATTCCATCTCATGGGGCTTAACACTGCCGAGCGCAATCGCCGTTAGCGGCACGAAGAACAGCGGCATCCCAATCCCCTGCACGAACATTGGCCAACTCACCTGCTCAAAGGTCATGTCGACGGTGTTGAAACTGCGCATAAAGGTCCAGAACCCAAGCCACATCACGCCGACAAACACAAACGGCCGCGGGTCATATTTCGACGACAAGTTGGCGATAATCGGCGCAAGAAACACCGCCAGTATGCCCATGGTCGCCGTCGCGTACCCCGAAATGGTTGCGGTGTAGCCCATGAAGTTCTGCAACCAGAGTGGGGTTAACACCGTCGTGGCGAAAAAGGCGCCAAAGGCGAGCGACAACGTGACCATGCTCATCGCATAGCCACGATGACGGAACACTCTTAACTCCACCACCGGATTGCGCTCGGTCAGCTCCCAAATCAGGAAGGCGACAAAGCCTATCGCGGCAATCACCGCCAACGTTACAATGCGTGACGATTCAAACCAGTCATGGTCTTTGCCTTCGTCCAACATCAGTTGCAAAGCTGCTACCCAGACAATCAGCAACAGCAGGCCGATTTTATCGATCGGCAAACGTTCATTCTTGGTTTCGTATTTTTTCAGGATCTTCCAACCGACGAATGAGGCAAAAATGGCAAATGGAATGTTCACAAAGAAAATAAACGGCCAACTGTATTGGTCACACAAGATACCGCCTAAAATCGGCCCCATGATCGGCGCCACCAAGGTAGTCATCGACCAGATACCGATCGCCGCGTGACTCTTGTCTTTCGGGAAGATACGAATCATCAGCGTTTGTGACAGCGGCATCAGCGGGCCACCTGCAAAGCCAAGGAATACGCGGCACATCACCAACATGTTGAGGCTTGTTGATAAGCCACACAGCAGCGAGAAAAATCCGAAAAAGAAGAAACACGTGACGAACACGCGAATCGATCCAAAACGCCGCGCAAGCCATCCGGTTAACGGAACCGAAATCGCTTCCGCCACCGCATAAGACGTAATCACATACGTCCCTTGACTTAAAGACGTGCCCAGCCCACCTGCGATATTCGAGACCGACACGTTGGCAATCGTGGTATCCAAAATGGCAAAGAAGTTTGCCATCGCCAGACAGAGGGCGCCGAGAAACAGCGCCCCACCTGACAAAGGTTTGATGTCATTGTCAGAGGTATGACTCATGGCTTCACCTTAGCCTTGTTCTGACACTTTCGCGGCGCGAAACTGCGCAATCACCTGCTCGTTGCTATCCGCGGAAGTATCGACGGTAACGACCATCGACAGCCCCACTTGCAGCGGATGCGACTGCAAATCGGTTGGATCGAGTTCAATACGCACCGGCAGACGCTGCACGACTTTGATCCAGTTCCCCGTGGCGTTTTGCGCCGGAATCATTGAGAACGCCGACCCCGTGCCGCCTGAAAATCCAGCCACCACGCCGCGATACGTGACATCGTCACCGTAAATATCGGCGGTGAGTGTCACCGGCTGCCCCACTTTCACGTTGCGCAGTTCCACTTCTTTGAAGTTGGCATCCACGTAAATGCTGTTGATAGGCACCACAGTCATCAACGGCATCCCCACTTGCACGCGGCGGCCTACTTGCACCTGACGTTTGGCGATGATGCCGCTGATCGGCGCGCGAATCACGGTGCGGTCCAAATCCACTTTGGCTTGCTCAAAACGCGCTTTCGCCAGTAGCACTTCCGGGTTGTTTTCCACCGTGGTGTTGTCCGTCAACGCCGCGTTGGCTTTTTGCGAACCGATGGTCGACAGCTTGGTCGCTTGCGCTTGTGCCATCGCCGCTTTGGCTGCATTTAAGTTCGCTTGCGCTTGTTGATAGCCAGTTTTGGCGTTGGTCACTTCTTCGCCGGACACCGACCCGCTGCGCACCAGATCTTCACGGCGCGTTAAGTCAATTTTGGCGCGCGCAAAATCGGCCTGCGCAGCTTTGAGTTGCGCTTCGGCGCGTTGCTCGCTCGCTTCCTGCGCTTCAACCATCGCGGTTAAGCCTTCGTCATTGGCGAGGTAACTGCGCACGCGGCGTTCGGCCAGCGCCAAATCTGCGGCCGCTTGCTTGAGCGCCAACCGCGCATCGGTATCGTCGATTTGCACCAGCACGTCGCCTTGGTTGACGTATTGGGTATCGACCACGCTCACGCGGGCAATGATGCCGCCCACCGCAGGGGTCACTTCGGCAATCTCAGCCGCTGCGTAAGCGTTGTCGGTCGACACATAGCGTGAGCCGATGAAATGCCAGTAGGCGCCGTAACTGCCTCCGGCGAGGATCACGGCCGCCGCCAGTGCGAAAAAACCTTTTTTGCGCGATTGCTTGGCACGCGCGGCATCAAATTCTGTTGGTTCTGATGGGATGTTGTCTGATGAACTCATGGGATAGAAACCTTTTAAACCGAATCAAGACTGTGTTGATTGAAAACCGCCGCCCAAAGCATGGATCAGGGCGAGGTCTAAGCTGAACGCGCGTGACTGCAAGTTCACCAGCGCTCGTTGGTTATTCAATAGCGACTCTTCGGCCACCAGCACGTCCAGATAGGTGGCAAGGCCGCCCTGATACCGGTTGCTGGCAATCTGCAACGCGCGCTGCGCCTGCTCGACCGCTTCCTCTGTTTTGGCGATGCGTTTGTCCAGCGCCTGCGTGCTGGTGACCACGTCAGCCACTTCATGCAACGCTTGGGTGAGCGTGGCGTTGTATCCGCCGACCGCTTCTTGATAACTCGCCTGCGCCGATGTCAATTGGCCGTCCAATCGACCGCCGGTAAACAGCGGCAAGTAAATCGCCGGGCCAATACCGCCTGCGTCGTTGCCACTGTTAAACAGGTTATCAAGGCCAAACGCCTGATAGCCGATAAACGCAGACAACGTCACGTCGGGATAGAATTGCGCTTCCGCAATGCCCACACGCTGCGCTGCCGCTTCGGCGCGCCAGCGTGCAGCGGTGATGTCGGCGCGATGGCCAAGCAAACCAACACCTGCATCGGTGGGCAATCCGTAACGCGCATTCAGTGCCACTTGGGGTTCCTGAATCGTCAATGCGCGATCCGGCCCTTGCCCCGCTAAAGCCGCCAGTGCGTTTTTCTGTAATTGAATCGACTCATTCAAGCCGAGCAATTCCGCTTCTACGCTGGCCGCAATTGCTCTGGCCTGACTCACCGAACCTAAGGTTTCCAGCCCGTTGTCATAGCGTTTTTGCAGCAGTTCGACGGTTTTGTTACGCACGCCCAGCGCCGCGTCCACCGTGTGTTGGTTAGCATACAGACGCGCCAACTCGGCATACGCATTGGCAATCGACGTAGCAAGCATCAGCCGTGCTGATACCCCTTCGGCTTCAGCGGCCGCCAGTTCAGACGATGCGGCAACCACTGCCGCTCGGTTCTTGCCCCAAAAGTCAAAGTCATACTGGAAGTTGAGCGTGAGCGAACCGTAGTCATTCCAACCGTGCGGTGGCATCGCGGCCTGATATTGGTAGCTGACTTTGCTCTCGGTCGCCGAGGCAGACAGTCCGACATTCAGAGAACGCGCCGCACCCGCTTGCTGCGCAAGACCTTGCGCATTTTTCAGGCGTGCCATGGCGATTTGCAGCGTCGGTGATTGTTCGAACGCTTCGTCAATCAGCTGATTGAGCTGCGCATCCTGATAGCGTTCCCACCAATGATCCGATGGCCAGTCCATCGCGGCATGATTGGCAAAAGTTTGTTGCGATTGCAGGTCACGGGCATCCGCAACCGTACCCAATTCATCGCTATGATTGGGCGTTGAACAGCCCGCTAAAATCAGCGTGCTGAGTAAAGTCATTGAAAAAAAAGGCGCTGCTTTCTGCAGCAGCCCTTGGCGTTTGGCACTGTTTTTCACATTTTGAAACCTTATAACTAAACCGTACCGTACGGTTATACTCTTGACAGAACGGGATCGTCAAGAGAAAATTATCCACAATTTTCCCTGGGAATAGACGAGTTCATGCGAGTTAAAAGCGAAGAAAAAAGACAGGCGATTTTGGAAATTGCGAAAAATTCCTTTACACAGCAAGGGTTTGAGCAAACGTCCATGTCCTATATTGCGAAAGAGTTGGGCGGTTCGAAAGCGACGCTGTACAACTACTTCAGCTCAAAAGAAGCCATCTTTATTGCGGTGATGAAATCGTCCGCATCCGAGCAAATTGCGCAATCTTTCCTCGCCCTTGACCCGAAACGAGACATGCAAACCTCGCTTTTAGAATTTGGTTACAATTTTTTAAGCTCGGTGATGACCCCAGATGCCATGGCCATTTATCGCATGGCGATTCATGAAGCCGACCGCTCTTCGGTGGGACGTAAATTCTATGAAAATGGCCCTAAACTCGGTTGGACCCATTTGAGCGACTATATCGACAGTCAGGTCAAAAAAGGCTTATTGAAGCGGTGTGATACGTGGTTTGCGGCCATGCAATTCAAAGCCTTACTGTCGGCGGAACACATTGAGCCTTTCGCATTGGGTGCCATCGATGCGCCCAGCGCCAGCGAACTCAAAGCCGCCACGCAACGCGCGGTTGATACCTTTCTTGTCCTCTACGCCGCCTAATCGTCTCATCTGAAACCGACCTGATGCCACGCTCAGGTCGGACCGTTTTTTTCTCCGATTATTCAATTTACACTAGACATGAGAACCATTCTCATGCTGCAATATTGTTATGTTATAACATTTCAGCATGGAATTATGAAAAAGCTATTGATACTCGCTCTGGTGTTGGGCGTGGGCGCAACTCTATTTTGGAAACCTTCTGCCCCGACGCACGACACGCTCTCTATTTCTGGCCCGTTTGAATTCAACAGTCAGGATCTGTCGAAAGACGGGTTTGTGTTCTCCCGTCTACAAGTGGTGGAATCGCTGGTTGGCATCAACGATGACGCCGAACCTTACCCGCTGTTGGCGCAAAGCTGGCAACAAAGTGATGACGGCCTGAGCTGGACATTCACCCTTCGTCCGAACGTGCAGTTTCACGATGGCACACTGCTCAATGCGCAAGCGGCAGCGCAGTCGCTCAATCTCGCGCTCGCCAAACCGGGCGTGATTCGCCAAGTGCCGATTCAGTCGATCAGCGCGTTGAACGATCGCGTGGTCATCACGCTGGATCGCCCATACCGCGCGCTGCCCTCGGTGCTGGCGCACTACTCCACCGCGATTATCGCGCCAAGCTCCATGGACGCCAGCGGCAAAGTGATTCAATTGCAAGGCACTGGCCCGTATCAGATTGCGAGCTTACAAGCGCCGCACAAGGCCAAAGTGACGCGTTTTGACGCCTATTGGGGCACGCCCGCGCATATCGAGACGGTGGAATACCTAGCCGGTCATCGCTCAGAAAGCCGCGCCTTGTTGGCGCAAAGCGGTCAAGCGGATTTGGTCTACACCCTTGATCCCATCAGCATCAGCACACTGCAAGCGGCAAAAAATATCGACCTGCATGTGGAATCGATGCCGCGCACGGTGTTGGTTAAACTCAACAACGCGCACCCGTTTCTGAATGACAAAACCGTGCGACAAGCACTGAGTTTGGCTCTGGATCGCGAAGGCATCGCGCAATCGGTGCTGCGCCTGCCTGGCTCTGAAGCATACCAACTGTTTTCGCCCGCGCTGGGCGCGTGGCACATCGCGCAGCATGATCATCAACCCGATACCGCTCACGTCAACAATCAGCGCGCGGACGATCAGCTCGCGAACAATCATCATGCAGACAAGCTGCAACAAGCCAAAGCGTTGCTGAGCGCACAAGGGTGGCATGCCAATGCGCAAGGGCTGTTGCAACGCGACGGCCAGGTATTTCGTGTGCAGTTGGTGACTTACGCAGACCGCCCAGAACTGCCGCTCATCGCCACCGCGCTGCAAGCCCAATGGCGCGCACTGGGCATCGATGTGCAGATCTCGATTGATAACTCCAGTGCCATTCCAGCCAAGCACCACGACAACAGCTTGGAGATGGCGCTCATCGCCCGCAACTTCGGCACGTTGGCCGATCCCCTGCCGCTCCTGATGAACGATTTTGCAACCGAGAAAGGCGCCGACTGGGGGCCAATGCACTGGTCCTCCAACACCTTTAGCGCGTTGCTCGAACAACTCTCCGGCGAAGCCGACCCGGCGCAGTATCGCCAGTTAGCACAGCAAGCCGCCACGGTACTGGCCGACGAAATGCCGCTGATCCCGGTGACCTATTACCGCCAGATTGTCGCGGTCAATCGCCACCTCGACGGCTTCTCATTCGACCCGTTTGAAATCAATTACCGCGTGTCGGAGATGCGTTTCCATGACTAAGATTTTGCTATCTCGTTTGTACCAAGCGCTGTTTGTGGCGTGGTCGGTCGGCACGTTGACCTTCGTGTTGATGCGACTGATTCCGGGCGACATCGCCTACCGCATCGCTGCCGGGCGTTACGGCTATGACTACGTGAATGCCGAAGCCGCGCAAGCGGTGCAGGCAGAATTGGGGCTGGATCGCTCTGGATTTGAGCTGTATTTCAACTGGTTATGGGATCTGTTGCATTTTAATCTCGGGAATTCGCTGGTCAGCGGTGAGCCGGTGATCGCTGCGCTCTCGCACCAGTTGGGGCATTCCTTGCTACTGGCTGCGGCCGCGACAGCGCTGTCGCTGCTGATCGCCATTCCGGTGGGGCTGTATTGCGGTCGCCGCGCCAATCAGTGGAGCGATCACGCGGCGCTGTTTGGGTCTATCATCATCAAAGCGCAGCCGGTGTTTCTGATTGGTTTGTTGTTGGTGTTGGTGTTTGCGCTCCATTTCAACCTGTTCCCCGTTGCCGGGTTTGGCAGCGTCGAATATCTGGTGCTGCCTGCAATGGCGCTGGCGCTGAGCATGGCTGCGATGTCGAGTCGAATGATTCGCAACGCGACGCATCAGGTCCTGAACTCGCCTTATTTTCAGTTCGCGCGCTTAAAAGGGCTGAACCATCAGCAAGCGTTTACCCGTCACGCGCAGCTCAATATTGCGCTGCCAGTGATGGCGTTTGTCGGCATTCAGGCCGTCAGTTTAGTCGAAGGCATTGTGATGATTGAATCGCTGTTCTCTTGGCCGGGCATCGGCCACGCCTTGTCACACGCGATTTTTCGTCGTGATATTCCCATGATTCAAGGCGCGGCGCTGTTGATGGGGCTGCTGTTTGTGGCCATCAACACGCTGGTCGATGTCGCGCAGTACTGGCTCGATCCACGTCAGCGTTTGGCGACCAAGGCGGTGATGGCATGAAACAGCTTTCGCGCAGTCAATGGGTCGGCATGAGCATTCTCGCCGCGTTGGTGGTCTTTGCTCTCTTTGAAGCCCTGATTTACCGCGGCGATCCCGCGCAGCAATCCTTGGCGCAAGCCTTTGCCTCGCCCTCATGGCAAGAGCCGCTGGGGCGCGATCATTATGGCCGCAGCAACTACGCCCGCTTAGCAAGCGCCGTGAGCACTTCCCTGCTGATGGCGGTGGTGAGCGTGGTCACCTCGGCCGCTTTGGGTTTGCTGGCTGGCGTGACCGCCGCGTGGAAAGGCGGCTGGTGGGATAAGTCGCTCTCGTGGTTGGTCAATATGTTGCTCGCCATGCCGGGGCTGATTCTGGTGCTGCTGTTTGGCGCCATGGTGCCGGGCTCGTTTTTGATCCTCTATCTCGCCATCTCGTTGATGTTGTGGGTGGAATATTTCCGCGTCGTGCGTAGCCGCACCTTAAGCTTATTACGGTCGCCCGAAATCGAAGCCTCGCGTTTGTACGGCTTTGGCGTTTGGTATCAGTTCAAACGCCACCTGTGGCCGGAGCTACGCACCGACCTGTTTACCCTCGGCTGCTTTGGTGCTGGCAACGCCATTCTGGCGCTGGCCTCCATTGGCTTTTTGTACGTTGGCCTTAAGCCGCCTGCGGCCGAACTCGGTTTGATGATGGTCGAGCTGTTCCGCTATTACCAACAGGCGCCGTGGGTGCTGGTTCAACCGATTGTGGTGGTGTTTTTGTTAGTGATGAGTTTTCACCTGTTGGCACGAGGAAAGCAGGCATGAGTGTGTTATTGAACGTCGAGCAGTTGTCGATTCAAGCCGGTGAGCAAACCTTGGTTGAGCCGCTGTCATTTGAGCTTCGTCGCGGTGAAGCGGTCACGATTTTGGGCGAAACCGGTTCGGGCAAAAGCCTGATGGCCAACGCCATTATCGGCACCTTGCCGGAAACGTTGACCATGCAAGGCGACGTGACGCTATTTGGCGACGCGCAGCGCGATCTTAGCCACGACGCGCGCCAACAGCTGTGGGGAAAAAAGCTGGCCGTTTTGCCACAAGAGCCGTGGTACGCGCTAAGCCCGCTGATGGCAGTGGGCGAGCAGGTGCGCGAAGTGCACGAGGTGGTCAATGGCGATCCCACGCAAGCGCACACCCATACTCAAGCCGCATTTCAGGGCGTTGAACTGGGTGACGACATGGCGAAATTCCCGCATCAATTATCCGGCGGAATGGCGCAGCGCGTGGCCTATTTGTGCGCGACCCAAGCCGGTGGCGAATTGCTGATTGCCGATGAGCCAACCAAAGGCTTGGACGTCAGCCGCCGCGACCAAATCATCGCGCAGTTGCTCAGCCATAAACAGCGCGGCGCGGTGCTGACCATCACGCACGACATTGAAGTCGCGCAGCAATTGGGCGGCGAAATCATCGTGATGAAAAAAGGCGTGGTGCAAGAGCGAGGGCCTGCGCAACAAGTGTTGAGCGCGCCGCAATCGGACTACGCCAAAGCGCTGATCGCCGCCGACCCGCGTTTCTGGCCAAGCGCATCGCTACCGACCGTTGGTCAGCCGGTGCTGCACGTGGAAAACCTGAGTATGCATTACGGCGATCGCACGCTGTTTGAACAGCTTAATTTTTCCATCGCACAGGGCGAAATTCTGGGCATCAGCGGAGACAGCGGGTGTGGCAAATCCACATTGGCGGACATTCTGGTCGGCCTCAAACGCGCCACCGGCGGCACGTTGCGGCACACCACACCATTTACGACAGGCGATGTGCTCAAGCTGTATCAAGATCCGCCAAGTGCGCTGCCGAAAAGTGCAACGCTGCACACACTGCTGAGCGATTTGTGTCAGCGTCACACCATCGACCCGGCCCGTATTGAGCCGCTGATGACCAAGCTCAAATTGTCGATGCAACTGCTCGGGCGCAAAGTGACTCAAGTGTCTGGGGGAGAGCTGCAACGCTTTGCAATTTTGCGCGCGTTGCTGATGAAACCCAAACTCTTGATTGCCGATGAACCCACTTCGCGCCTCGACCCCGTGACAGCCGCCAGCACGTTGCAGCTCATGACGGCGCTGACACAGGAAATGGGCTGCGCGCTGGTGTTGATCAGTCACGACAAAGTGGCGCTGAGTAAAACCTGTCATCAGATCATTCGCCTCTAACCTGCCCGTTGCCGCTGATTCCTGCACGTTCAGCTTCCCGCATGTTCAGCGGCAACATCACGCGAACCTAGCTCCGCGCGCCACACATCTGCTATCATCGACGCTGATAGTCGGGGAGCCCACTTGGGCTGAGATTGCCACCCACTGCCCTTGCGGCAGCGATGCAAGACCCGTAGAACCTGATTCAGTTCGCACTGACGTAGGGAACTATGTACGCTTCGCGATATAATGCGCCCCAATGATGTGAGCGCCTCGCCCAGCGTATGGCTTTAGCCGCCCAGCACTCGAATCCTTCCCTCGTGTTGTGGCGCTAAACCGGTTCCTGATCGTCGAAGATTAGGAGCCCCAATGCCTCATTCAAACCTTCAATGTCACACCTCAACGGTTCTCACGCTGGCCAGTTCTGCCAGCGGCAACGATGCGTACAACGATCCGCGCAGTGCCCAACTCAAAACCACGGAGGCGACCGCATGACGCCCTACACCCTCTATTTGGTCACTGATGATCAGCAAGACCTCAACACCCTATGCCGCGTCGTTAAACAAGCCATCGCTGGCGGCGTTTCACTGGTGCAAGTGCGCGAAAAACAGGGCGACGTACGGACTTTTATCGAACGTGCGGCGGCAGTGAAAGCGGTGCTGAGCGGCAGCGGCGTGCCCTTGATCATCAATGATCGCGTTGACGTGGCCTTGGCCGTGGATGCCGATGGCGTGCACTTGGGGCAAAGCGACATGCCCGCCACGCTGGCGCGCCAACTGCTTGGCCCGGATAAACTGATTGGGCTGTCGGTTGAGAACGAGCAACAATTTGAACAAGCGCAGTCACTTCCGGTCGATTATCTCGGCCTCAGTGCGATTTTTGCCACGCCGACCAAAACCAATACCGTCAAACATTGGGGGTTGGATGGCCTGAACTGGGCGATGGCGCGCAGCCGTTTACCCATGGTGGCGATTGGTGGCTTGAACACCAGCAATATCGCGGCGGTCGCCCAAACAGGCGTGCACGGTATCGCGCTGGTATCGGCGATTAGCCATGCGCCTGACCCACAACAAGCCGCTCGCGAGCTACGTTTGCTAATCGAACAAAATCGCCCGGATTCGCTTGTTCGAAATTCTTGAACGACCACAACAAGTTGCACGGCTGTTGACGCCTGCTCGAAAGCACTAGACTGAGTATCAAGCCTGAGGGAGTGAACCATTCCCTCCCCCAACACCAAATACGATTTGGTCCGCCAAGTCGAAGGAGCAGAGCATGATCGAAGTAAGAAAAGCAGAACAACGCGGCCGCGCAAACTTTGGCTGGTTGGATAGCAAACACACCTTTTCATTTGGTAGCTACTACGACCCGAAACACATGGGATTTTCGGAACTGCGCGTGATCAACGACGACAAAGTCACCCCCAGCGCCGGTTTTGAAACCCACGGGCACCGCGACATGGAAATCATCAGCTATGTGCTCAGCGGCACCATTGCGCACAAAGACAGCGCGGGCAACATCAAAACCCTGCCCGCAGGTGAGTTCCAGTTGATGTCTGCCGGTCGCGGCATTTACCACAGCGAGTTCAACGCCTCCGATAGCGAGTCACTGAGCTTTCTGCAAATCTGGATTCAGCCGAACAGCTTTGGCGGCGAACCGGGTTACCAGCAAAAAGACTTTGGTCAAGCGCCGGGCCTCACCACCATCGCCACCCCAACGGGTGAAGATGGCACGCTACACATCAAACAAGATGCGCGCCTATTGCAACTGATTTTGGCGCCTCATAGCGTACTGACTTACGATGTGCCGCAAGGTCGCCGCGTTTACGTGCACCAAATCGACAGCACACTGGCCATCAATGACGTGACACTGAATCCGGGCGATGGCGCGAAAATCGCCAAAGAGAGTCAACTTGAACTGCGCAACGACAGTGACTTGCCAGTGAAAGCCTTGGTGTTCGATTTGCCCTAAGCGCGCACCAGCACGCAACGCGTGAGCAACGTCACCCCATACGCCGCGGACTTTGAGTTCGCGGCGTTTTTCTATGTCTCCACATCAAAATGAAACCGGTTACAGAAACCGGTTCCATTTTCGCATTTCCTGATCTAGAATGCGTTTAAATTGACGAGTTTTGAATCAGATTGACGCACCGTGAAGGGTGAACGCATGATGCCAGCGACAGATTTTCATCTGCCGTCACGCATTGACCTTTCGGCGCAACACAAAGGGGTAACGACATGTCACAACAAGGTTTTCCAAGCGATTTTCTGTGGGGCGGCGCAGTTGCGGCGCATCAGGTCGAAGGCGGCTGGAACAAAGGCGGAAAAGGCGTCAGCATCGTTGACGTGCTGACCAAAGGCGCCCACGAAGTACCACGCGTGATCACTAACACCGTGAAAGCGGACCAATTTTATCCAAACCACGAAGCGGTGGATTTCTACGGTCACTACAAAGGCGATGTGGCGCTGTTTGCCGAGATGGGCTTTAAGTGCTTTCGAACTTCGATTGCCTGGACGCGCATCTTCCCGAACGGCGATGAAGACACGCCGAATGAAGCGGGCCTGCAATTCTACGATGACCTGTTCGATGAACTGCTGAAATACGGCATCGAGCCGGTGATCACTCTGTCGCACTTTGAAATGCCCAACCATCTGGTCAAGCAATACGGCAGTTGGCAAAACCGTCAGGTGATGGATTTCTTCGTCAAGTTCAGCCAAACCGTGATGCAGCGTTACCAGCACAAAGTGAAGTACTGGATCACCTTCAATGAGATCAACAACCAGCGAAACTGGAAACTGCCGATTTGGGGCTACTGCAACTCGGGCATGATCTACGCCGACCACGAACATCCGGAACAAGTGATGTACCAAGTGCTGCATCACCAATTTCTGGCCAGCGCCAAAGTGGTCAAACTGGGCCATGAGATCAACCCGAACTTTAAGATCGGCAGCATGATCCACATGATGCCGCTCTACCCGGCGACCTGCCGTCCGGAAGACATGCTGCTGGCGCAAGCGTTGATGCGTGAGAAATACCTGTTCAGCGATGTGCAAGTGCGCGGTTACTACCCAAGCTACCTGCTGAAAGAGTGGCAACGCAAAGGCATTCAGGTGGAGATGCAAGACGGCGATGATCAGATTCTGCGTGACGGCTGCGCTGATTATCTGGCCATCAGTTACTACATGACCAACATCGTGTCCGCGCAAAAAGATGAAGACGGTGAAACCACCTCGCTGTTTGAAGGCAGCCGTTTGAACCCGTACCTACCGGCGTCAGACTGGGGTTGGCAAATTGACCCGGATGGCCTGCGCTTTGCGTTGTCCGAGCTATACGAGCGTTACCAAAAACCGATCTTCATCGTCGAAAATGGCCTTGGCGCGGTCGATCAAGTGGAGTCCGATGGCGCCATCAACGATGACTACCGCATCAACTACTTAGGCGCGCACATTCAAGCAGTGAAGCAAGCGATCTGCGAGGATGGGGTCGAGGTAATGGGCTACACGCCTTGGGGCTGTATCGACTGTGTCTCGTTCACCACCGGCGAATACAAAAAACGTTACGGGTTCATTTATGTGAACCGTCATGATGATGGCAGCGGCGACATGAGCCGTTCGAAAAAGAAAAGTTTCTACTGGTATCAGAACGTCATCGCCACCAATGGTGACAGCCTATAACGAGCCGCCCAGCAGATAACTGTTTCAATCTGCTGACGAAGTTCGCTACACTCGCCATCCGGCCTGAGCACTCGCTCGCGCCGGATGATGGGATGAAGGAGCAACGATGGCCACAATCAACGATGTCTGCAAAGCTGCAGGCGTGTCAAAAGCGACAGTGTCACGTGTAATCAATGGCAGCGGACAGGTCAAAGAGGCCACCCGCCAAGCCGTGATGAACGCGATGGCCGATTTGGGCTATCAACCCAATGCGCTGGCCCAAGCACTGGCTACCAATACCTCCCACGCCCTGGGGCTTATCCTGCCGCAATTCCAAAGCAGCTATTTCGGCAGCGTGCTGCATCACGCTGAACAAGGCGCGCAGCAAGCGGGCAAAAAACTGTTGGTGGTCAACAGCAAAGATACCGCAGACGGCGAACGCGACGCAGTCATCACGCTGACCAACCAACGCTGCGATGCCATCATGCTCTACAGCCGTCATCTGTCACAAGCGGATCTCGATCAACTACAACGGACGATAGCGGTGCCATTGGTGGTGATTAACCGTGAACTCAGCCTCGACGCTGTGCCCAGTTTTGGCTTCGATCAAGGCCAGTTGGCGACCATCGCCATGCAGCATTTAATCCAATTGGGCCACCAGCGCATCGCGTGTATCACCTCGCCACTGCATAGCGAAACAGGCCGACTACGTTTTGACGTCTATCAAGCCATGCTCATGCAACATCACCTTGAATCACGCCCTGAATGGGTGGCCGAAGGCAACAATACACTCGAGCGCGGATATCAGGCAGCGCAAGAACTCTTGGCGCAGGGCCACACGTTTAGCGCTATTTTTGCCTGTAATGACGACATGGCGATCGGCGCCATTCGCGCACTGCACGATGCGGGCCTGTCGGTGCCACACGATGTGTCAGTGATTGGGATTGATAACGAACCGGCGTCGGCGTACGCCATTCCTAGCTTGTCGACCGTGTCGTTACCCATCACCACCTTGACGCAAGATGCGGTCGCGCTGACAATAGCCCTCGCCAACAAACACAGCAAAGCGCCGCAGCATCAAACCTACTGCGGCGAATTGGTTCAGCGCGAATCCACCCGCGCGGTAAAGTGAGTGAGTTAAGAATTTAAGAATGAATCGAAGCGAGCGCCCTGCTCGCTTTTTTGTGTCCGTCAAGCGGACGCGTGGCATTGCGCCAACGTGATGACGCACTGTTCATCCCAGCGATAATGCACCTCAAACACCCACGCCTTGCCCACCAGCTCTGCCGCGCGCTGCACCAATTGCAGCGTCAATCGTTCATTCACTTCATCCCATGCCAGCAAACGCGAATCGTGAAACTCAAGGTATTGCCCCACGCGCGGATACAGCGCTTTGAACAAGCTCTCTTTGGCTGAAAACAGCGTGGTGATACGCTGCGCCGCTGGCAGCGACAGCCCCGCAAGCATGACAGCTTCCTGCGCCGTCGCAATCGTGGTTTGAATGGCGAGCTGTGAATGCTCGTCAATCTGGCTTTCTACATCCACGCCAAGCAGCAGCGCGTCTGCGCCGCTCTCGACCCGCTGCACTGCGGCCAGCGCGAGGTGTTCATTGTGTGAAATTGAACCCACCACGCCTTGCGGCCAACGCGGCGCGCGATGCTCGCCCACCGCCAGCATCTGCGGCGTCACGCCCGCCGCTTGCAGCGCATCACACGCAGCCACCCGGCCTGCGAGAAACTCCGCTTGACGCTTGGCGACCGCGCGCTGTAAATCCTCCGGCAGCGTTAACGCATACGGCATGCGCTCATGCGATGCCGACGGCGGCGCGACATAACGCGCCACCTCAAACTGACGTGCATGGAGGGTGTATCCGCCCAATGCCAGTTGCATTGGCGCGCTGAGAAAAGACTCAGTCACGACGCGCGCCCCCGTGGAATCACCAGCGGCGTGTGGCTGACCGGATCTTCAATGATCACGCTTTCCAAACCAAACACCTCACGCACCAAATCCGCGCTGATCAGTTCGCTCGGGTTGCCTTCCGCGATGATCTTGCCATGCGCCATCGCAATCATGTGGTCGGCATAACGGCACGCCTGATTGAGGTCGTGCAGCACCGCGATCAGCGTGTGACCGCTGGTAAGATTGAGATCGCGAAACAGCTCCAACAGCTCAATTTGATGGGCGATGTCGAGATAGGTCGTTGGCTCATCGAGCAGCAGCAGCGGTGTCTGCTGCGCGAGCACCATGGCAATCCACACTCGCTGACGCTGCCCGCCTGAAAGTTCATCCACTTGGCGCTCGGCCAGCGCATCAATGCCCGTCACCTGCATGGCCGCGCGCACCGCGCGTTCATCGTCGAGGCTCCATTGACGAAACAGTTCCTGATGCGGATACCGCCCGCGCGCCACCAAATCAACCACGCGAATACCATCGGGCGCCGTGGCGCTTTGCGGCAACAGCCCTAACTGACGCGCCAGCGCTTTGGTCGGCAGCTCATGAATATCGTGCCCATCGAGGCAGACCTGCCCGGCTTTGGGTTTGAGCAAGCGGCATAAGGTGCGCAGCAAGGTCGATTTTCCGCAGCCATTGGGGCCGACGATGACGGTAAATTTGCCATCGGGAATGCGCACATCAATGCCATCAAACACGGTGTGCCCTTCATAACCTAAACGCAAGTTGCGGCCCGTCAGGCGCGCTTCAACGTCGCTATTCATGTCGGTTTCTTTGTACTCCATTCAGTTGTGTTCCTTGACGAGTTCGCTCAAAGCGGTGTGTTCGGCATTTGGCTCAGCAAAACGAGCTAACATACGTTGCGTGGCCTCGGTCAGGGTGTTCACCTGCGCGTCGCCATATTGATCGCTGCGATAACTCATCAACACGCGCACTCGGTCTTCACCGCCCACGCGCTCTTCCATCACCTCAAATTGCAGCCCGAGCGCCGACTCACTTTTTTCCGGGTCGACCTGCTCAAAACGCACCGCCTGCTGCGCGCTCACCAACTCACCATGCAGTTTGTTTTTGGCGTGCAGTTGAATCATCACCTCAAACAGATGATGTTTGTCGGTTCGCTCGCCAAGCAGCGCATCTTCAACCCAATCAATCGGCACGTCAGAATAATCCAGCGATTCGTTGATGGTGTTTTTCACCTGCGCGATGAGTTCGCCCACCGATTCGGCGCGATCAAAATGCACCACATGCATCGCCAGCGTGGTGAAATAGCCCACGGTGTCGAAAAACGCCGCATCCAATCGCCCGGAGGCTGGCGTGCCGACAATCAGTTTGCTTGGCGCGCCCAGTTGTTTCAGCGCCAGCGAAATCGCGGCATACACCACGTTAAACAGCGACGCACCCTGCTGACGAGCAAGCTGATTGAGCCCCTGAGCCACACCGGGTTCGAGTTTAAATTCGACCCAGCCACCGGCATCGGACGGTTCAGCATCCGGCTGATTTTGCAACGCGGGCAGCAGCGGCGCATCCAACGGCACGCCCTCAAACTGCTTCAGCCAATAGGCTAAATGCGACGCATCAAAGCCCTGCTCATGCTGGCGAGCGGCGTATTCACTAAACGGCAACGGCTGCGCGCGCCACTGTGGCGAGGTGCCTGACGCGCGAGCTTGATACGCTTCACGCAAATCATCCATCAGCACGTTCACCGACCACTCATCCAGCACCACGTGATGAAACAAGAATGACAGATATTGCTGCCCCGAGCTTACATCGCGCACGAAACGCAGTCTAACGGGCAGCTCACGGCTCAGATCAAAGACATGAGATGCTGCTTGATTCAGCGCAGTTTGTCGCTCCACCGGCCCGGTCTCTTCCGAGCGCCAGAACCAGCGATATTGATTGAGTTCCGCTTCCGGCACCACGTGTTGCTCAACGATGTCGCCCTCGGTGACAAAGCGTGTTCGCAGCACTGAATGGCGGCGCATCACATCTTCAAACGCCAAACCAAACAGCGTTTCATCCACCGGATCTAAAAAGCGCAGCGCAAACGGAATGTTAAACAGTTCGTTGTAACCAAAGGCCGCGTAAGCCTTCCACAACGAGGCCTGCGCAAACGAGAGCGGCGCGCGATGGCGTATCGGTTGCGTTTCCTGTTTCACCGTAACCGGATGCTCGTTGCTGTGCGAAATCGCATGTTCGGCCAAGCCCCACGCCGTCGGTTGACTGAACAGATCGTTGATGTGCACTTCAACCTGATGTTCAGTTTTGAGTTGACCAATCACACGCGTGGCAATCAGCGAGTGGCCACCAAAATCAAAGAAATCATCATGGATCGAAAAATCAGCGTGGTTGAGTGCGGCGCCAAATGCGTCGGCGATCAACGTCGCCATGCGTTCACGTTCGCCGCGCGTTGGATAGGCGTCATCCGCCACGGATATCACGGGCGCCTCAGTGGACGGCGCCCCAGAGAACGGCATCACCCGATCATCGCCGAGCGAGGCGGTGAATTGTTCCAACAACCAACCGGCGATGTATGGCGACACACGCTCGCCGGTGGTCAATTCCAGCAGCAACTTGTTGTCGCAGCTAATCCCTAACGCCAGTATCAGATCAAAATCGCTATGCAGCGGCGCGAAACGGACGGTATCCGCCTGTACCTGATGCAAGCGCAGATGCACCGCAGGGTCGACGCTCCAAGTCACCAAAATCGCCAAATCATCAGGGTTGGAGAGGCTGCTCGCGTGCGAATCTGCGCGTCGCCATTGCTGGGTTACCTCATCCAACAAGGCCGCTTGATGCGGATGATCCGCATTGATGGCCAAGCGCAATAAGCCGCTTTGCACCGCGCTGCCATTGAGTTCGTGATGACGCTGAACCACCTGCTGTGGCGCAAACACCGTTTGCTGAGCTTGCCCACTCAGGCGCGCGATAAAACGCGCAAACTCGGTGACAGCGGCGCACAGCATCACGCCGTGATCCAAGCTCGCCTGCGCGCCCTGATGCGCCGTCAGTTGCGCCAACGCCTGCACCGGCAGCGACACGCGGACTTTCTCAGCACGGCGCTCGATGGTGTTGACGCGCTCGCTTCCCAACCACTCGATGCGGCTGCGGGCCGAACACGCGCCCGCGGCCAGCCAGTGATAGGCGGCGTTCAACGGCTGTTCGCGTGAATAGAGCGGATGCGCCAACGGCAACTCGGCTTGAAGAGGCGCCGCCCATTCGTCGATGTTGAGAGCACCCTGATGACGTTCACCCTGATAAAAATGGCTCAGCGCGCTCAATAGCGTTTGCCAATTGATGCTACGCGCCAGAATGCGATGGTGACGCACGGCTAAAATCAGTTCATCGCCCAGCAATAGACGACATTGCATCGGCGGCTCGGATGCCAGATCCATGCGTTCATTTTGCCAATGGAGTAGCATTTGCTGAGCTTCAGCTCGTGAGGCCACTTGCACCAGCTTTACCCGCTGACGCAGCGAGGCATGCTGGGATTTGACCAGTTCAAACTCATCATTGAGCTGATAGCGCGCATCAAGGTTCGGCATAGATTGCAGCAGCGCATGCAGCGCATCCAAGAGCGCGGCGAGATTCACATCGCCATCATGGCCATCACCATGATTGGCATTCAATCGGAGCCGAAATGCGCTCAGCCCTTGATGTGTGCTGTCGCCGCACTGTTCGTGATGCAGCCAAACTTGCTGTTCAAATTCGCTGACAGGATGAGACGTGCCAGCCTCTGCTGGCAGCGTGGCAAAAGCGTTGTGTTCATTCATGAACGAATTCCTTGTGGCGAGATGCGCGTGGGTTGAGCGGGCGCATGCGGATCGGAGGAGATGTTCTGCGCATGTTGAACCAGTGAAATCCACTCGTTCAACGTCGGCTGTGATGCAAGTGGCAAGTAGCCAATGTAATGGCCACACGCCGCGCTGAAGCGCTCGCTCAAACGCAGAATCAACAGCGAATGCAGACCGATTTCGTACAGATTGGTGTCAAAATTGAAGTCGTGAGAAGGCAGCGCGAGCGCTTGAGTCACTTCGTTGATCACCAGTTGCTTGGCATCGACCATTGGGTACTCCATGGGGGTTAGCAAAAAGCCTCGAATCAGCCATGAACCCATTCGTTGTAGACCCATTCGTTGTGAACTAAGGCATCGAGGCTTATTCAAGGGAAAATAGCGGTGCCCGTTGCCGGGCACCGGGGACATCAAAAGTCCAGTTGCAGAGACACACCCACCAAACGTGGCTGTTGCGTCACCGCTGTGTAGACGTCGTTGTCGGTGATCATGGTCGGTTGCGTAGAATCAAACAGGTTGGTCGCAAACAGTGTTGCGCGGCCCATGCTGAAGTTGTACGCCAACTGAACATTGGTGATCCAATCTGCATCAATCTTACCCATCTCATCATTGTCGTAGTATGAGTAGTAATTGTCGGTGTAATTGACCGTGGTGCTGAACACGAAGTCGTTAAAGAAGGTGTAGTCCGCACCAAAGTTCATGCTGTAAGACGGCGCACGAGGCAGTTCATTGCCTTCGTATTCGCTGCCGCTGAACTTGTTGATCTTGGTTTTCAACAAGCCCACCGCTGCCGACAGTTCTAGATCTGAGATAGGCAACCAACGTGTGCTGAATTCCGCACCATATGTTTGCGCTTTCTCAGCGTTGATGATTTTGGTGGTACGCGCACTGATGTAGAACGGCAGTTGCAGATCATCGTAATCGTTGTAGAAGAAGTTGGATGTCAGCTCGACTTTGCCATCCGCCAAACGGTGGCGCGTGTACATCTCATAACTCCAAACATACTCTTCGTCATAGGTGTACGCCGTGTAAGGGGTATCAAAAGTCATCCCCGCGCCGCCTGCGTTGTAGCCTTTGGCAACCATCACACCGACCGTATGGTCGCGATTCAGTTTCCACGCCACATCCGCTTTTGGCAGGAACACGTTGTAGGTTTCATCAAAGTCGACTTCCACCGTTGAACTGCCGCCCTTACGGGTGCGGTGTTCGCTTTCCAAACGACCCGCCAGCGTCAAATCAACCGCAGGCAAGACCGCGTAAGTGACTTCGGCAAACGCAGAACCAGTTTCGGTTTTGTCATCAAACGTGCTGCCGCCAAACAGGTAAACATACTCGTCTTGCGAGGAGTGGTAGTAACGCAAGCCCGCTAAACCGCGCCACTGTTCATCGTTGGTGGCAAAGTGCAGTACGGGTTCAACATGGAATTCCGCACCGTCAATATTGGCGTAAGGCAACGTGGTGGCTGTGCGGCGATTGATGGTGAAATCGGTGTAGGCAATTTGGTTTTCAAAGCGCAGATTGCCTGCCGTTTGATACTCCAAATCCCAAATACCGCTGGTATTTTTGGTTTCAAACACCGGGCGACGCTCATCGTAACGCGCACTTTGATGTTCAGCCGACGGGATCAACGCTTCGTTTTGCGGCGCTTTGCTGTCGAAGTGGTTGATCGTCAACTTGGTGGAGAGACCGGGCAGCGCAGAAGGCTCGTACAGCAACTTACCGCGTGCAGTGATGGTTTCGACGTCACGCGGGTCGCCAACCGGATCGTACGATGGCATGTCCACGAAGCTTTCACGAGTTTGGCGGTCAATCGACAAACGGAACGCGAGTTCATTGTCGATGATCGGGCCAGACACGACAGCCGCCGTTTGAGAGTAACCCTGCTCGCCATACGAACCGCGAATGGAGCTTTCCCATTGGTAGGTTGGATCTTTCGATTGCAGCACCACAGCGCCCGCCATGGCGTTTCGGCCTTGAATATAACTTTGCGGGCCGCGATACACTTCAACCTGTTGCAAGTCCCACAGCGATTGCGGGCCAAACGCCAGTTCGTTGTAAGTCAGTGAGCGGCCATCAAGAGACACGTTCAAACGTGGACGCGTGCCGTTGAGGAAAGCGTTCGCGCCGCGCGCCGCACCTGACCCGTCAATACCCCGAATCGCCGGCACATCGTTGCCGACACCCACATCGACAATGTTTGGCGTGTTTTGCAGCAAGTCGGTCACATCGGTCGCGTTCGGCATCGAGTCGATTTTACTGTCATCATACACTTCGACACTAGCGCTGGTTTCCTGCATCGAGCGGGCCACTTTTTCGCCGTAAACGGTGATGGTCGATACCGCAGAAGTTTGAGTCGATTCGGTGTTGTCAGCCAACGCCAAAGGGGCGTGGCAAAGGCTCATGATCATGCCCGACAAAATGCAAACCTTTGTATTGAGAGTTGTGGTCGGTTTGTTTTGTTGGACAAGGTGTGATGCTGTCATTTCTTTCTCCTTTCGTCAGCATAAACGTCACACACTCACGTCGCGGTTACAGATCCCATTTAAGCCCACTGCGAGGAGAAAACGCCTGCAAACCCACAACGTGGATTGGTCTGTTTGACTACATTCCAAATCAAACAGGGGGCCTACTGTAGAACCGAGAAATACAAATGTAAAGAATTCTCATTTACATTTGATAATAATTTTCATTATTTTGTTACTCGCATCAATGTATCAGTATGGAAACTTTTAAATAACTCAATTATCAATAGCTTAAGGCTGTTATGCCGCAACACGCTCTCCCGATGGCCACGCCTCGAAGCCATGCGGATCGCTGAACGACCGCTACAATTTGGGCGAACGTGTGAGCAGCCAGATCAGGTACAACCCCCCGACAATGCCAGTCATGCGACCAATCGGCAGTGTCAGATTGAGCGGTTGCAGTTGCGTGATGAGATCTGCCACCACCATCAGCAGCGCGCCCATCACCGCCGAGCCATACACCGGCAGTTGCGAGGTGCGTAACAAGCGGCTGATCAACTGCGGCGCAGCCAAGGCGATAAATGCAATTGGCCCTGCCGACCCCGTCGCAATCGCCGCCAAAATCACCGCCGCCAACAACATCACCAAGCGCACCCGCTCAACACGAATGCCCAACTGCGTCGCCAGATCGTCGCCCATTTCCATTAGGGAAAGCTGCCTTGCCAGCAGCATGATCAACGGCACCAACACGATGACGCCGACCATGACCGGAATGGCGTGCGACCACGTACGCGCGTGCAGCGATCCCGCCAGCCAAAGATTAGCGGTCACGGCGTTGTCGATGTTGCCTTTAACCAACATCAACCCATTGAGCGCACTGAGCACCGCGCCAATGCCGATCCCGGTCAAGATCAAACGATAACCGCCGACCACGCCAGCTTTGCGCGACAGCAAATACACCATCACCGCGGTGACAATCCCACCGAGGATCGCCGCCAGTGCCACCTGCACCGGCCCTTGCTCAAACAGCACAATCTGCGCAATCGCGCCAGTCGCCGCGCCAGTGGTAAAACCAATCACATCTGGCGAACCCAGCGCATTGCGCGATACCGATTGAAAAATGCCGCCTGAAACGCCAAGCGCCGCCCCCACAAACACCGCGGTGACAATGCGCGGCAGACGAATATTCCAAACGATCCGCTCCTGCACCGCACTGCCTTGCCCATTGAGTACTTGCCATAAGTCCGGCATCGAGATGGTGTAGCGACCAATCGTGAGTGCGTAGGCAGCAAGGCCTATCACCAACACCGTCAGCAGCAATAACCACCCCATCGACGCCGCCGAATAACGCACCGACCAGCCACCACGACGCCAGACTTGATACACCGGTTGAGAACAACGATTCATAACTGCGCGATCTTCCATTTTCGAACCAACACCACAAAGAATGGCCCACCAATCAGCGCCACCATAATGCCCACACTGATCTCATCCGGATAACCGATCACACGGCCAAGTATATCCGCCACCACGCTGAGTAACGCTGCGATCAGCATTGAATATGGCAGCAACCAACGGTGATCCGGACCAACCCAAAAACGCGCCAGATGCGGCGCCGTCAACCCGACAAAACTGAGCGGCCCAGCGGCCGAAGTCGCCGCGCCTGAAAGCACCACAATCACACTGGAAGCCAGAAGCCAAACTCGCTGCGGATTGGCGCCCAACGCTTCCCCCAAATCTTGCCCCAATGAAACAGTATTCAGGGCTTGGCGTAGCGCCATGGACAGCGCCAGTCCGAGCGCCACCAACAGAGTGACCGGCCACAACACGTCGTACCCACGACCTTGCAATGACCCAACCGCCCAGTGGCGAAACTGGTTAAACACCTCTTGGTCGCTGTTGACGGTGATGATGTGCGTGAGCGCGAGTAGCACCACCGACAGCGCTGAGCCAGCGAGCACCACGCGCACCGGATTGATGCCGCGGCGCAGCCCCGCCAGTAAATACACTGCGCCACCAGCAATGGTGGCCCCAATCAAACCAAACCACATGTAACCAAACACATCGGTGATGCCAAATAGCGCAATCGCACTGACGATCGCTACCGTCGCACCCGCGTTCACCCCAAGAATGCCCGGGTCCGCCAATGGGTTGCGCGTCAGTGCCTGCATCATCGCCCCCGCCACACCCAGCGCGCCGCCCACCACCACCGCCAGCAGCGTGCGGGGCACGCGTAAATAGTGCACGAGTAGATGCTCGCTCTGGGTCGGGTCAAAGGCGGTGAGCGCTTGCCAAGTCACTGCTGGCGCCACAAAGCGCGTGCCGATAAACACGCTCAGGCAGGCGCAGCCAAGCAACGCCAGCAGCAGCCCCACAATGCCCCAGATTTTGGCTCGGTCGTGGCGGCGAAGGTTCATTCGTTCAGCAGCACAAGAGGTCATGGTGTAACGGGCGCTCCAAAGCGCGCGCGAATGCCGTCCACAATTTCGTGCGCGCTGAAATAATCAATGCGAAACGAATTCGCCCCCAAGCCATACACTTGACCGGTTTTTACTGATGGCAAGTTGGCGAGCACCGGATCGTTTAAAAACTGCGGCACTTTGGCATCGGTGGCGTTAAACAAGAATGTGGTCGGCGCGGTCAATTCAGTCAGATGTTCGTAGTGAGCGCGGACAAAATCGTTGAGTCGGCTCGGCCCAGTTTGCCAAGCGGGATTGGGGCCTTCGATATCGAAACCGAGTGATTTCAGCAGCATGCCGTGTGAACCGTGTGGCGTCGCGATGGGGTTGGTCACCCCAGGGCCGTTGTAACTGATGATGTTCGCTTGCCCTTTCGGCAGCGTCAGCGCCGCGCGAGTTTGCGCGATATAATCATCAAACTGAGCAATTTTAGTCGCCACTTGCTGCTCAATTCCTACCACTTCGCCAATTTTCGCTGCGAGTTGCTGCCAGTTTTGGCCGCCGTAATCAAGCACCACCGTCGGGGCGATTTGGCGCAGCTCATTCAACTGACCAAGCGCAGAATCCGCGCCGCCCAGCGACACGATGATCAAATCCGGTTCAAACGCATACGCCATTTCCAGATCCACACTCCCCGCAGGCCAAAGGCGCTCAACCCCGCGCTGCTCAGCGACCGCGCGCCACTGCGCAAAGTAGTCGCCATTGGTCGTGGTGGCACTGGCAATCACCGGCGCATCGACCGCCAATAGCGTGCCGGTAATGGACACGGAGGTAGAAAGAATACGTTTCGCGGGCGCGTTCAAGGTGGTAGTGGAACCGTCAGCATTGAGGAACGTGCGCGGCCAACCTTGTGCCTGTACGGCACTACTGACGAGGAGCGTGGACAAAAATAATTTTCTAATGATATTTATTATCATTGTGATTCTCATTACATTAATAAACTACAATATCGCGTAAAAGGACGTTTATACCTGAAATTTATGGGAATTTTCACAGAGCGAGGTGATGGCTCTGACTAAGGGAATCTTTCACACGAGACCGACATACGCGTGCGCAATTCGGTTCCGACACACATGAGTGAGCCCTCATGCTACACACAAGTTCCCCATAAGTTCAAGAAGTGAGCGTGAAAAACGCCACGCATGATCCGCGGCATCACACTGAGTGGTGCTGGATTGAGCAATCTGTCCCCAGCGCGATCCATTCGCAACAACAGCCCAATTTAGAAGGACCCGTGATGAGTTCCCCCCAACCTTTGTGCATCGGCATGGCCTTAGCCATCAGTTGGCTCACCAAGAACGGCTGGCGCCGCGACGACAGCGGTGTCGAGCGCATGTATGACACCGATGTATACGTCGAGCTGGCCCAACGCGCCGAACGCGCCAAGCTCGATTTCCTGTTTCGCCCCGACACCCTGTTTCTTGCGACCCACGCTGTCGCCACCGAACCCGGTTTTAGCAGCTTAGATCCGATGGTGCTGCTGGCCACATTGGCACGTGAAACCACCCACATCGGTTTAGTTTCAACCGCCTCCACCACCTTCAATCCACCGTATGTGGTGGCGCGTCAGTTACAATCGCTCAACTGGGTGACCCAAGGACGCGCCGGGTGGAATATCGTCACTGCAATTGACGGCCAGCAGAACTTTGGCCAGCAGAGCATGTTGCCCTCCGAAGCACGCTACCAGAAAGCGCGCGAGTTTACCGACGTGGTACTTCAGTTGTGGAACAGCTACCCCGGCAGCGCGATCAAAGCCGATAAACAGAGTGGTCAGTACGCAGACATTGACCAGATTCAGCCCATTGCCCATCACGGTGACTACTTCGACGTACAAGGGCCGCTCAACGTGCCCAAGCGTCCCGGCGGCGACATACCGCTGTTTCAAGCGGGTGCGTCTGAATCCGGGCGCCAATTTGCCGCCAGTATCGCCGATGCGATTTTTGCCGCCACACCCGATATCGATGCTGGCGTTGAGCTGCGCAATGATCTGCGTCGCCGTGCGTTGGCACACGGTCGCCCAGCCCATGCGGTGAAAGTGCTGCCGGGGTTGTCACTCTATCTGGCCGACACGCGGGAAGAAGCGCAGGCGCTGCACCGCGAGACGCACGCCAATATCGATAACACACGCAAGTTTGCTTACGTCAAAGAAGCGCTCGGTCTTGACCTCAGCCAGTTCGCCCTTGAGCAGCGCATCACGGCCGATATGCTACCCCACCCCGAATATCAAGTACGCAGCCAAACTCATTCTAACTTGTTACGCCGTTTGATTGAGCGCGAATCGCCCACCGTGGCCACGCTGCTCGAGCGCCCAGAAGTGATTGGTTCTGCCCACTGGATTGTGATTGGCACGGTTGATGATGCGTTTAACGCCATCGTAGAACGCGTGAACGCGGGCGCGGCGGATGGCTTTATTGCGGTTCCCGGCGGTTCATGGCAATCGGTCGATCTGTTCTTTGATCAACTGATGCCACGATTGTCGCAAGCCGGCCTGTTTCGTTCCGACTACCAAGGGCGCACACTGCGCGACCACTTAGGACTTTGATAGGGTCAAATTTTGACATTGATGCAAATGATAATAATTGCCATTATCAAATTTAACGCTAAACTAATTTGCGTGAGTGGTTGTTCTTTCGCCTCCCTAGAATCCTGAAGGAACAGGCGCTCACGCAAACTCCTCTTGAAAAGGCACAAGCTTCGCGGCTTGCGCCTTTTTCTTATCACAACAATAATTCAAGGCTTTTTACATGTCAGTTACTGGTTCGGCTCTTCATTGGATGCCCCTTACTCTGCCCCAACTCGATTTCTGGGAAGAATTTTCCCTTCACCCGGATGAGCCCCTCTCGACCGTCGCTCACTACATTGAACTCAAAGGCACGGTGAATGAAGCGGCACTGTGCCGCGCCATTGCGCAAACCGCGCAAGAAACCGATGTGCTGGCGCTGCGTTTTCGACTCGATGACGACGGCAAAACGCCGTTACAAGCCCACGACCCGGCGCGCATACCGCAGGTGGAGATCAAAGATCTGCGCAGCAGTTCGCAGCCACTAGTAGATGCCAAAGCGCTCATGGATGGCGATGTCCATGCGCGCCTCAACCTGCTGCGCGATCCGCTGTCAGCGCAATGGCTGATCAAACTGAGCGACAATCATTACCTGTGGTACATTCGCGCCCATCACATTGTGATGGATGGCTTTGGCATGACGCTGTTTGAGCAGCGCTGCGCCACGCTGTATCAGCACTATTTGGAGCGCACCGATGCGGGCAAACCGTTTAACGCGTTCGTCAGTTTCTTGGATGAAGAGCAGAGCTATCAAGCCAGTACGCGCTATCAGCAAGACAAAGCGTTCTGGCGCGATTACCTGTCGAACCCAGCACAACTGACCGTCCTCAACAAGGAGGATGATTACGGTGAGGAAACGCTGCACGTTGCCCATGAACTGACGCCTGCAATGAGCCACGATATTCGCCAGTTGGCGCACCAAGTCACCATGGGTTGGCCGGATTTATTGGTGACGTTGTCAGGCCTCTACATGCATCGCTATTTGGCCGACGCGTACTTGGGCCAAGGCAACGCCATGCCATTGTGGATTCCGTTCATGAGCCGTTGGGGCAGCGTGGGCGCCTACATGCCTGCCCTGCTGGTCAACATTCTGCCGCTGTATGTGCAGGTGGCGGAGGACACATCGCTGCGTGATTACCTGACCCAGACCGGCAAAACGCTGCGCCAACTCTACGCGCGCGGCCGCTATCGCGTGGAGCAGATTGCCCGCGATCAAGGCGTGACGGAAAACAGCCGTTACTTCTTCTCGCCTTTCGTCAACGTGCTGCCATTCGATCCGCCGCAATTTGCTGGCTGCCAGGTCAAACATCATGTCATCACCAGCGGACCGGCCGACGGGTTTAACCTCACCTTCCGTGGTCAAACCAATGCCGATGGCTTGGTGCTGAGCTTGGATGCCGATTCTGCCGCGCACCCGCATGATGAGTTTGATCAGCACGCGCAGCGCGTGATGACCTTCATGCAGCAGGTATTAGACGAGCGCTACCTCGACCAACCGATTTCCGCGTTGTATGACGCGATTGATCACGCCTAAGCCCTAAGCACCTACGTGAACAGGGTCGCGAACACGGTTACCAATACATCGTCAAAAAAGCCGCTTCAATGAGCGGCTTTGTTATTTCGACAGGGTGAAGTCATGGTGTTAACTCACCGGACAGCACGTCAACTCAGTTCGAGCAGTTTCGACACCTGGCCGGCGTTCTTGCAACCCAAGAGCTGGCGCGGCTGCACCGATTTGCCAAAGGTTTGACTGAGTTTCTCCGCCACAGCTTTCACGTGGGACGGCATTAAACCAGCCTGAATAAACTCGGCATGCTCGGTCAATGAGGCGGCGCGCTCCCCCAACACCTGCTGATAGACATCAACGACGGATTGCCAAGGCGCCGTTTTTTCTGGCGTCAGCGAAGGGGTTTGCGGCTCGCGGGAAGACCCGAATGGCGCCGTAACGTTAGCTGCCACAGTGCGCGGCGATTCACTCGCTGCCGTGAGCATGGCCAAAAGCGCGCGTTTGTCTTTCTTCCCATTGGCAGAGAGCGGAAAGCGCTCCAATGGCACAAATCGCTGCGGCAGGTGCGATGCGGGCAGCCGCTGCCCCACGATGTCACGCCACTGCGCCGCATTTTTCACAGCGCCGTCGCCAGAGACATAAAACAGCGCCAAACCAACATCGCCGGTGATCGGATCGTTAAAATCAATCACTGCTAAATCCTGCACGTTCGCGACATTCATCAGCACTTTCTCCACATCAGGCAGCGAAATGCGCACACCGCGCACTTTGACGTAACCGTTGATGCGCCCAGCGAAGATGAGGCGCCCATCGTCGCGATAGTAGCCCAGATCACCAGTTTTAAACGCGCGTACACGCTCACCATGTGGCGTCTCGATGGTTATGAAATCGGTTTGAACCACCTCGCCATCCACCAAATACCCCAGCGACAGGTTCACGCCCGCCGTGACGATGCGCCCCACCACACCTTGCGGGCAGTGTTGGTGCTGCTCATTCACCACGTAATATTGCGTGCCCGGCAGCGGCGCGCCGTAAGGAATCACCGCGCCATCCTCGGGTTCAAGCTCATGCCAAATGCTCCAGATGGTGGTTTCCGTCGGCCCGCCGAGCGAGAACAAGCGCGCGTCGGGCAGACGTTCGCGCAGCGTCTGAATGGTCTGCGGTTTGATGTAATCGCCGCCCTGCGCAATCAAGCGCAGCGATTGCCCCTGCGAAGTCAACTGGCAGGCCAGCAGCATCTCCAAAATGGCGGGCACGGAACACCACAGCGTGACGCCGTGCCGCTCGACCAAGCTGTTCCAGTGCAGCGCATCTTTTTCGGCTTCAGGTTCCGGAATAACCAAGGCTGCACCCGCACACAACGACCCCAGCAAATCAAACACCGACATGTCATGATGCAGTGGCGTCACCGAGAGCATGACGTCACGCTCATTCACCTGCCACGCCGCTAGCGTGTGATGCAGCACATTGGCGGTCGCGCGGTTGTTGAGCACCACACACTTGGGCTGCCCCGTCGTACCAGAGGTATAGAGATAATAGGCGGGCGCTTCACTATGACTGCGCGCGCGCAGCACTTCTTGGCTTGGCAAGCGTGCCGCTTTCAGCGCTGGCTGCAGCAACTCGCGCATCGCGACACAATGCGGGTGTTCGGCATTTTCCACATCGTCGCTGGTCACGATCACCAGCGCCGGTCGGCAGTGCGACAGCAGATACGCTTTACGCTCTGGCGGGCTGGCGGCATCAATTGGCACCCAAATGACGCCCGACAACGCGCAGCTCAATGTTGCGATGACATGTGCTGCGCTGCGAGGCAGACAAATCGCCACCACGTCGCCAGCTTTCACGCCGCGCGCCTGCAGATGCGCCATCATGTTCGCGACCTGCTCTCCCAGTTGCTGATAGCTCCAGCGCTGCTCACCGCAGAAAAGCGCAGTGCGCTGACTCGGAGTGTCCCACAGGCGCTCCGCCAGCGAGGCCAAAAACGGCGCCGTCCCGTCATCCGTGTCAACGGTGTTGCGGTGGTCGACGGCGTTGCGGTGCGAATTACGATGATAGTGGCTTAAATCCAGCGCTTCGCGGCTCACCCATTGCAAACTCTGGCGTTCAATCATGCTCTGCGTCGCTCGCTTGCAACTGGTCAGCCACGCGGCCACCTGCGCCTGACTCAGCGCTTGTGTGACGTAATCGGCGCTGATGACCAGATTTTTATCTGCGTCGTAAGCGAGGCGAATATCGAGCGCGATCTGCGGCGTTTGGGTCAGCCCATCATGCTGCTGCAACGTATTGTCGGCTCGCAGCGTTTCCCACCCCAATCCATTGGTGATCACCACGGGCAGCGGCATGGTGCGCGCCGGTAACTGGCTCATCAATTGACGGTTGAGTTCAATGCCCGAAAACGCCAGATGCGCCATGCCTTCGGCCACATCGCGCTGCACACGCCGCGCTTGCGTAGCGAAATCCGCTTCATCCAGCGCGTAGGTCAACGCAATAAAGCTGGAGCGATTGGTCAACTCTCCGGCCTGCGGGGGCGGCGCAACGGGCAAACCGATGCACAAAGGTGTGTTTGGACACCAGTTCGCCAGCGTGTGCATGACCAGCGTTGTCAGCACGCTATTTGGAAACAGCCGTTCACTTGCTGCCAGTTTCAACAGTGCGCGCGTTTCGTCGCGGCTCAGCGAGATGCTTTCTCGCGCGTAACGCGGTTGGTAGAGGGTATCAAGCGGCGCTTGCCACGGCAGCGCCATCGGTTCGGTCACGCTGGCCAGCTTCTCGCGCCAGTAGGCTTGCGCCATTTCGCGCGCGTTGGCTTCTTGCTGCGGAGTGATGTTTTGTTGAGAAAGAGGCTTCGCTGGCACCTCGCTCGTGGCACCCAACGCAGGGGGGGCTGCGACCGGCTTGGGTTGATTTTCCAACAAGCGAGCCAATAGATAGGCGATGGAATGACCATCGGAAATCAGCGCATCAAAACTGGTGAGTACGATATGGCGAAAAGCGTCAGCGGCAAGCGTGTCCGCTTCAGCTTCAGCTTCAGGTAGCGACACTAACCAGACTTTCCACGGTGAGCGCGATAAATCATGCCGACTGTGCGAGGCCTGCTCGATCAGTGCCTCCGCTTGGCTTAATGCCTGCGGCCGACTCCGATCACGCAGGTCGCAATGCTGCCAATTGACGATTCGCTCATCGCTCACCCATTGCGTGAGCGTGGTGTCGTCGATGCGAGTGCGCAGCACGGGCAGTGTGTCCACCAGTTCCACCAAACGCGCGTGCAACTGATCAGCGTCGACGGTCCCGCGATAGACGCGAAAATCCTGCATTGCCACCCCACCCAAAGGTAAGTGCTCACTGCGCCCAACCAGATACGCCTGTTGCAATCCGTTCAGTGGCATTTGGTGAGGACGTTGCGCGCTGCTGGAGGCACTTGTCGTCTTCACACTTGTCCCCTCATCAATACATGTCCCCTCAATACTTGTCACTTCAATGATGCCGGGTTGCAACACACGCTCAGGATGCTCAGCCAGCTCACTCAACAGCGCCACATAACGGGTGAACAGCGATTGATAGAATTCGCGTGGCACACTGTCCGTGCGCACATCCCAGTTGATCAGAACGCCGCGCTTGTAAGGCACAATCTGCGCGTCCAGCAGCACATGCGCGCCCTGAGAGCAGGCCCATACCATGTCGCCGAGTGTGTCGTGCACCCGCTGAGCATAGAGATCGCCGCCGATGTCCCAGCCCGAGGTGAACACCACTGGCGAAGTTTGCAGGGCGCCCTGCTGGCGCGACAGATCGCGCATGACATTGACGCCGCTGTAATGACGATGCTCCAAGCACGTCATCAACTGATGTTGGGTTTGCTCAAACAGCGTTAAAAGTGGCACGTTCGGCGCACAATGGGCGCTAAATAGCGTCAAATTGGCAAAATCTCCCATCGTATTGTCAAAGCCTTGCGGGCGATAAAACAGCGGCACGTTGATTCGAAATGCTGGCTGCTTGAGGGCATCGGTCAACAGCACATTGAACGCGCCGAGCGACACAGCGCTCAGGCTGAGGTGATGTCGGGCGGCCAGCGCTTCGAGTTGCGCGCGCTGCTGAGCCGTCAGCTCAAACGCCAAGCGCTCAGTATGCACCGCCGCCGTATCTGAATGAACTGGCTCACGCTCGGGTAACTTGGGGGCGGGCGCAATCGTGCTTTGCAATGCCTGCCAATAACGGCGATCGCGCGCCACTAAGGCCTGCTGTGCAGCCGTCGCCATTTGACGTTGAAACGCAATAAATGGCGCGCTACGAGCGTCACTCAGTTCACCATGATAAGCCGCGACCAGCGCGTCTATCATCAGGCGAAAACTTTGCGCATCGGCGGCGATCATGTCGACATCCACATGCAAACGAAAGCGATCGTCAGATAACCGAGTCAAAACAAACTCTGCGCCTTGCCCTTGATTGAGTGCCAGCTTTTGATGGGTTTTCCGCTCACGCATGATGCGAAGTTTTTCATCGCAATCGGCAGCGTCGAGCGCGCGCCAATCCAGTACCTGCAATGCGTGGAATTCATTGAGTTCACCGACAGACCATTGACCGTCCTCGCTGACCGTAACGCGCAGCATTTCATGGCGAACAAAGAGCGTATGAACCGCCGCAGCCAGTCGCGTCTCATCGATCCCCCGCCCCTCAAATTCGACATACAAATGGGCCGCATCGCCAGCCCTTGGTGTGGTGGATTGCCTGCCGACCCAATAGGCCGCCTGTAACGTTGTCATCTCGTGCATGATGCTTTCAACACGCCTCTTGTTGTGTTTGGGTTCGTCGTAATTCACCATTATTGTTACAATTAAACACACATAATGACAATAATTATCATTTACATTAACCACACAAAACATCTCACCACAGCGACAAAGGGCATTAAAATCATGGCGTTAAAATTTAGTCGCTTGATTCACTTTCCCCTGTTTTCTCGCCTCAACATCACACTTCTGCGTGAATCGCCGCTTGACAACAAAACCAAGCGTTGTTGATAATCGCCAAATTCAAAGTTGATAATAATTATCATTTTCACAATATAATAACGACCATTCCGCCCATATTTACTGCCCGTCTTGAGGGGGACGAATGCATATGCTCAACAACGTCATGCGCTCAACCACTGTCGGCCAACTGCCGTTTGTCGAAACACTGCTTGGCTCAATTCCCACCAACGCCACCCAGCAAGCGCTGATTCACCAACGCCGCCAAGCGATCGCCGCCATTCTGGAGGGCCAGGACCCACGCCTGCTGGTGATTGTCGGCCCATGCTCGATTCACGATCCACAGCAAGGGCTTGAATACGCGCGCAAACTCGCGGCAGTGCAAGCCGATTACGCCGACCAACTGCTGATTGTGATGCGCACCTATTTTGAAAAGCCGCGCACGCGCACTGGCTGGAAAGGCTTGATTGTTGATCCCGACCTCGATGGCGCGCACAACATGGCGAAAGGGCTGAGTGTGGCCCGCACGTTTTTACGCGACGTGACCGACTTAGGGCTGGCGACGGCGACCGAGTTTCTCGACACCACCGTTTATCCGTACATCAGCGATCTGATTTGCTGGGGCGCAATTGGCGCGCGAACCACCGAGTCACAAATTCACCGCCAGATGGCCTCCGCACTGCCCTGCCCGATTGGGTTTAAAAACGGCACCGATGGCAACGTGTCCATCGCGATTGATGCCATTCATGCCGCGCAGGCCGAGCACGTGATGAGCGTCGCGGGCACTCAAGGCGCGCCAGCCTTGGTGATGACACACGGCAACCCACACGGACATGTGATTTTGCGCGGCGGCAAAGTGCCCAACTATCACAGCGATGACGTGGTGTCGGTGTCGAAGCAACTGGAAGAAAGCGGCCTCAATCCACGTTTGATCATTGATTGTAGCCACGGCAACAGCCTGAAAAAAGCGCACAATCAACTCGGCGTCGCGCAAGATATCGCGCAGCAGTTACTGGCGGGCGAAACCTGCATTGCTGGCGTGATGTGCGAAAGTTTTCTCAAACAAGGCAATCAGAGTTTGGGGAACGGGGACTTGGAGCCGGGGCTATCGATTACCGACGAATGCCTGAGTTGGGACAACACGGTACAACTGTTGGATACGCTGGCGAACGCAATGAATGGCGTGCTCTCGCAGCGCTATTCCACCGTCGCCTGATTGGGCCGTTTCACGCACAACAAAAACCCCGCGAATGCGGGGTTTTCTTATCTGTACGGGATTTTCTTCTGGGAGTGAAAGGCCTCAGTTGTCGAGCGTTGCGCCGCCGTCAACGCGCAAATCGTGCATGGTGATGTGATTGGCTGCATCCGAGAGCAGAAACAGAATGGTTTTGGCAATGTCTGCCGGCTCTGCGATTTTCTGCAGCGGGATCCCGAGGCGATAACTGCCCGCATCTCCGGCGATGGCATTGGCTTCGCCATAATGTTCATTCCACAATTGCATTTGCATCTCAGTGCGCGTGGAGCCCGGGCTGACAATGTTGCATCGCACGCCAAACGGCGCCAGCTCAATCCCCATGCATTTCACCAGCATGTGCAGCGCCGATTTCGACGCCCCATACGCACCCATATTCGGGCGCGGCGTGTTGGCCGCATTCGAGCCGATGACCACCATCGCGCCGCGTTTGGCCGCTTTCATCGACGGGCTGAGTGCCTGCATCACACTCAGAATGCCAAAGGTGTTGACCATAAATGTCTCCTGCACCTGAGCAAACGGCATGTCATTGATGGCGCCCAAATGCAAAATCCCCGCGCAACTGACCAAATGATCGATCGGTCCGTGTTGTTGCTGCAGCGCCCCAATGACGGCCGCTGTTTTGTCCGTTTGGGTGACATCCAATTCGGCACATTGCAACTTCTCCCCATACTGGGCACGCAACGCCTCGGTGTGACTTAACAGGGTTTCGATGCGCACATCGGTGGCCACCACGCGCGCGTTTTGCGCCAGCAAATGTTCGACAACACTGAAACCAATCCCTCTCGCCGCGCCAGTGACCAAAACCGTTTGCTCATTTAATGACAAATCCATCGTTATAACCCTTTATTTAGTATGAATATAACCAGCAATTACTGACTGAACTGTGAATTATTCACAGCGTAAATCGTGATCTTGAATCAATAATGATATTTATTATCAAATAGTAATGATAAACGTTATCATTAAAAGTGGTATAAATGTATCGATTGCCCAATGAAATGGCAAATGATCTCGACCTCAGCGGTGGGCCGCTGAGTCACATCAGAAAGTCATAAATAGTCACGTCAGAAAGTAAAAGAGGGATTCAAAATGCAACGTGAAGTGATTGGCTATACAAAAATGGAGAGCGAACTGCTGAGCGATCAGCTAGACCGTGCGCCGTTTTTCTTCGCTTCTCCTACCAATACGATGCTGGGTATCGGCATCGAGCAAGAAATCCACCAGCCCATGCCCTTTGCTCAGTTGGCAGAGCGGGCGCAAACCATGCTGCAAGCCGCGAAACAACACGAATCGGATAATCCGGTGCTGTTTGGCATCGTGCCATTTCGTGAAGAAAACCCGACCCGATTTGTGATTCCGCAGCAGCTGTTTGTCTCCAGCAGCACACGCGGCTCCGCCAACGCGGCGGCCAACCAAGCGGCGCAGGCCAAGGTGATCTCCTCCCCGTCCGGCCAGCATTACCGCCAAGGCGTGAGCGATTTGCTCAATCTGTTCGCCACCACCGACCTCGCCAAAGCGGTGCTATCGCGTGCGGTGGAAGTGGAAACTGACACCGACATTCACCTTCCGGGGCTGCTGCGTAACTTGCTTGCGATCAACGTCAAAGGCTACACCTTTGCCGCCGACACCTTGCCAGGCGTGAAACTAATGGGCGCAAGCCCAGAGCTGCTGGTGGCGAAAAAAGGCAGCTACGTGGTGTCGAACCCGTTGGCAGGCTCACGTCCGCGCTCAGCCAGTGAGGCACAAAACGACGATTCGCGCCTGTCGCTGCTCAACACGCAAAAAGATTTACACGAGCACGGCTTGGTGGTGGAAGAAGTGGAACGCGTGCTGAGCCAGTACTGCCACAACCTGTATGCGCCGATGATTCCATCGGTGATCGAAACCCAAACCATGCTGCACCTGTCGACGCTGCTTGAGGGCCAAGCGAACGACGCCAACCTCAATGTGCTGAAGATTGCGGCCGATTTGCACCCAACGCCAGCGGTGTGCGGCTATCCGCGCGCCAATGCTTATGAAGCGATTCGTAACATTGAACAGTTTGATCGCGGCTATTTCACCGGCATGGTGGGCTGGTGCGATTCGCGTGGAAACGGCGAATGGGTGGTCACCATCCGCTGCGCCGAAGTGCAAAAACGCCAAATGAAAGTATACGCCGGTGCGGGCATCGTCCACGAATCTGTCCCGCAAAGTGAACTGGATGAAACCGGCGCCAAGATGGGCACCATTTTATCCGCCGCTGGCATTCAACTGAACGAACTCCTCACCGCCTAGGACGCCCCATGAACGCACAACGAGAATTAGATTACACCCCTTGGCCGCAGGAACTGGCCGACCACTACCGCGCGCTGGGATACTGGCAAGATAAAACGCTGTTGGATTACCTACTGGAAACCGAAGCCAAGTTTTCGCAGCGTGAGGCCATTGTGTGCGGCCAACGCGCGATCAGCTATCGCGAGCTGGTCGACAGCGCGGCGCAACTGGCGGCGGGATTTCGTCAGCTCGGTTTACAGCGCGGCGACAACGTCGTGTTGCAAATGACCAATATTGCCGAGTTTTATCAGTGCTTCTTCGCCCTGCTGCAAATTGGCGTGCGCCCGGTACTTGCGCTGCCCGCCCATCGCCAAATGGAAATCAGCTACTTCTGTCAGCACGCCGATGCCAAAGCCTATCTGATTGATGGCGAGGCGAGCAGTTTCAATTATCAAGCATTGGCAAGCGACATCGTGGCGCAGTGCCCGACCATTGAACATGTGATTGTTCGCGGCCAAGTCACGGTGGACGACCGCCGGTTCGTGGCGCTTGATGACTGCTTGCAACCTGCGCTACAAGAACAAGATGCCGATGCCAGTGAGGTCGCGTTTTTCCAGCTGTCGGGCGGCACCACGGGCACACCGAAACTGATTCCGCGCACGCACAATGATTACGCCTACAGTGTCACCGGCAGTGTAGAGATTTGTCATTTCGACCACATGACACGCTTTTTGTGCGCGCTGCCAGTCGCGCATAACTTTCCGCTCAGCTCTCCGGGCGCTTTGGGCGTGTTCTGGGCGGGTGGCTGCGTGATTCCCACCCAAGATCCAACGCCACAACATGCGTTTGAGATGATTGAGCGTCACCGTGTTACCGTCTCTGCACTGGTGCCGCCACTGGCGCTGCTGTGGATGGATTACGCCGAGAAGGCCACGCACGACATTTCCAGCTTGGAACTGCTGCTGGTCGGCGGCGCTAAGTTTAGCGAAACTGCGGCGCGCGAGCTGCCAAACCGACTACACTGCCGCCTGCAACAGGTGTTTGGTATGGCTGAAGGGTTGGTTAACTACACTCGGTTTGACGACAGCGATGAGGTGATTGCAAGCACCCAAGGCCGCCCGATTTCACCGCACGATCAAGTGCGCGTGGTCGATGAGGACGGGAACGATGTCGCCGTCGGCGAAGAGGGATTTCTGCTCACGCAAGGGCCATATACCATTCGCGGCTATTATCGCGCGCCAGCGCACAACGAACGTTCGTTTACCCCAGACGGCTTTTATCGCACTGGCGATCTGGTCAAACGCACCGCAGCAGGCAACATCATTGTGACCGGGCGCGACAAGGATCAGATTAACCGTGGCGGTGAAAAAATCGCGGCAGAAGAGATTGAAAACTACCTGCTGCGCCATGAAGCAGTGCATGATGCGGCGCTGGTGGCAGTGCCGGATGATTACTTGGGCGAGCGTAGCTGCGCGGTGATCGTCAAGCGCGAAGGGCATCAGGTGAAAGGACTGGCGCTGAAACGCTTCCTGCGTGATTTAGGCTTGGCGGATTTCAAACTGCCGGATCAAATCCAGTTCATCGATGTGTTGCCGAAAACCTCCGTCGGCAAAGTCGACAAAAAAGGACTGCGCGCGCTGTATAGCTAAGCCGTCAACGCAGAGCAATCAACGCAGGCAAAAAGCCCGGTTAATCCGGGCTTTTTCATGCCTCTTCATTCTCTCTATGCCACTATATCAGCAGCATTGGCTTCGTCTGCTCCGCCCTTATCTATCTCGCCCATAAAAAAGGGCTTTGCCAGTGGTAAACTTGCAAAGCCCATCAGCCGGTTTGGCTGCCATGACATTACGCCATCGCAGGTTCCGCCGCCGTTTGCGTGGTCGGTTCGCCGATGAGCGTCCACCACTCGTGCAACGTCACTTTCTCAATCAGTTGCGCGAACGTCACATTCACACCGTAAGGACGCCACTTCTCCAGCAGCACCATGGCACGAATTGAATCTAAACCAAGAAACAGTAAGTTCTCGTTCACATCGACTTCATCAAGATCCAGCGACAGCGCTTCAGCCACATCGACACACATTTGATCCAGCGTCAGGGATGGCTTGCGAACAAGCGCTTGCTCTACCGCGTGCACTGTTTGCACACTTGCAGCGCGACCGGCCAGATAGTTAAGAGTATGAATGTGATCTTGCTGGCTGAAATCGGCAATCGCATCGCCAATTACAAACGGTTTGATATCCAGCATGAACGCTTCAAGCGCAGTCGACAAAATACCGATGTGGCCGTACACGCCGCAGATGATCAGTTGATCTCGGCCCTGCGCCTGCATATCTTCCAGCAGCGAGGTTTTCTTAAATGCACTGTAGCGCCACTTCACGTATTCCACATCGCCAGCCTCTGGTGCTAACGTGTCCAGAATCGCAGTTTCTTCTTGCAGTCCCGGCCCCCAGAAATCGGTCAGCAGCGCGCGCTCGGCCGGATCTTGATTGGCCGGTTGCGCGGTATACACCACGGGAATCCCCGCCTGTTTTGCCGCCGCCTTCAAACGTTGAATGTTGTGGATGATGTCGCTCATCGGCGACTGAGTGATCTCAAAGAAGTTAACGAAATATTCCTGCATGTCGTGGACCAGCAACACCGCCTTGGCAGGATCAATCTGCCACTGCGTTTTGTTGAGCGGGTAGTGTTCGCTGGCAGGCAGTGTGTAACCTGCAATTCTTGGGATTGCCATTAATCCGAATCCTTAATGCTTGTGGACCTCGCCCCTTCAAACAGGCCGCGCGCTTCGCGGTCATTCAAATTGGACAGATCTCTTTTTTTAGATGCTGACGTTGTTAGCACGCCCGCCTTGTTGCCTTAAAGCATTCTTCGAACGCCTCAAAACTTCAGCCACAACAAGGCGGTGCGTTAAGCTGTGTGCATACTAACAACCGAACTCATTCATGTAAACGATATTCATTCTCATTATTGTTTAACAGGCGTTCAAAGCGGCAATTTTGGAATCAGCATGGCGTTTTGGCGTTCACCCTGTTGCAATCACACGCAGGCATAAAAAAAGCAGCCACGGGGGCTGCTTTTTCGGATTTGAACGATTAGCGGATCGACGGGAATTTTTTCAACAGTACCAACATCAGCACCAGCGCCACCAGCGCAAAGCCGGAACCGACGTAACCAATGGCGTCGAGCGAGCTAAAGTGAATCACTTTCGCACCAATCAAGGCGCCAGCCCCAATACCTAAGTTGATGATCCCCGAGAACATCGACATGATCATGTCTGCCGCATTGGCATCAATATTGAGCACTTTTACCTGCATCGCCAAACTGACGATCATCAACGCGGTGCCCCACAGAAGCAGGAGCGTACTGATGCCCCACGGATTGGTCGCCGAAAACAGTAACGCCACCATACACAACATGACCACCGCGGTGTTGCACACCAAGAGTTTGCTGTTGGCCCGTTCGCCCCAGTAACCAAAAATCACACTGCCCAAAATCCCTGCGCCGCCAAAGAGCAACAGCAAGAAGGTCGTGAAGTTTTCGCTCACCTGCCCCACCACTTTCACAAATGGTTCAATGTAGCTGTAGGCCGTGTAATGGGCAGTAAATAGCAGGAAGATGAACAGGTACAAGCCAAGCAGCGTCGGTTTGCGCAGCAGCTCTGGCAGTTTTTTCATCGAACCAGAGAACAAACTTGGCAAGGTTGGCAACAAACGGAACAGCGCAAACATAATCAGCAGCGCGGTAACCCCGATGACGCCAAACGTCACGCGCCAGCCTAACCATTGACCGATAATTCGACCCAGCGGCACGCCCAAGACCATCGCCAGCGAAGTACCGGTTGCCAGCACACTTAGCGCCAACGTTTTCTTGCCCGGCGGGGCCACGCGAATCGCGATTGACGCGGTGATCGACCAGAACACCGCATGCGCAAACGCGATGCCAATCCGACTCGCCACCAGCATTTCAAAGTTCCAAGCAATCACCGAGAACCCGTGGCTGATGATGAACAAGGTAAACACGCTCAGCAGCAGCGTCTTGCGCTCCATTTTGCTGGTCAGCATCATCATCGGCAGGGACATCGAGGCCACGATCCACGCGTAGATGGTCAGCATCCAGCCCGCTGAGGCGAGTGGTACATCGAAATCTTGCGCGATGTCCGTTAACAAGCCAACCGGCACAAATTCTGTGGTGTTAAAAATAAACGCACTGAACCCCAGTGCAAAAACACGTAAATATTGATTGTGGCGCGAATTATCATTCGGTGCCGAAGCGGTTTGAGTCATATGCAAACAGAAATGTTCAACGAAAAGGACAAAGAGTGATCATTGTCTCGCTTTTCTTACATAAAGGAAAGAATTTATACAACTTATTTTATATCTATTCATTTTCTTCACATTGACCGGACTGATATGAATTTTTCGCGAAAGAAACCGCTGTCAAATAGTTGTCAATTCTCGCCAAAACGTAAATATTCATTTGAATGCATTAGCAATTTGGATAACTATTTTAACACGCTCAATCACATCTAAAATTCTATGACCAGCCAACGTATTTTGATCCTCTACGCGCACCCTTGTCAGCACAAGAGTGAGGTGAATTCGCGCCTGTTTAAAGCGGCCCGTTACGCCCGCAACGTCACCCTCGTCGATTTGTATGGCGAATATCCGACGTTCAATATTGATGTCGACAAAGAGCAACAACGTTTGCTGGAACACGATGTGATCATTTTTCAATTTCCGATGTACTGGTACTCCACCCCGTCGATTCTCAAAGAGTGGCAGGATCTGGTACTGGAATACGGTTTCGCCTACGGTCAGGACGGCGAAGCGCTGCACGGCAAAACCCTGCTGTGCATCACCTCCGCTGGCGGTAAATCGGAGAGTTATCAAGCCAGTGGCTATAATCGATATAGCGTGCGTGAACTGCTGCGCCCAATTGAGCAGATGGCCGCGATGACTGGCATGAATTACCTCGCGCCACTGGTGCTGTTTGATGCGCGATCCGCATGCGACGACGAACGCCTCGATGCGCACATCAAACGCTACATGCAGGTGCTGCAAGTATTGAGCGACAACACCATTGATGTAGAACGCGCCAGCGAACTGCCCACACTGAATCAGTACTTCCGACCCATGGAGCTAAGACACTCTGCATGACCAGTTATTTTATTCAGGCTTTTATCTACCTCGTTGCGGCAGTGATTGCCGTCCCGCTTGCGAAACGCTTTGGCCTCGGCTCGGTGCTGGGATATTTGATGGCCGGCGTGGTCATCGGCCCCGTGGTGGGACTGGTTGGCGATGAAACATCCACCATTCAGCATTTTGCGGAATTTGGTGTGGTGATGATGCTGTTTCTGGTCGGTTTGGAGCTAGAGCCGAAAATGCTATGGGCGATGCGCACTCGCCTGCTGGGCTTGGGCGGCTTGCAAGTTGGCGTCACCACGCTGGCGACCATGGGCATGTGTCTGCTGTTCGACATCACTTGGTCAGTCGCGCTCACCATCGGTTTGATTTTCTGCCTCTCCTCCACTGCGATTGTGCTGCAAACCTTTAACGAAAAACGCCTCAATCGCACCGAAGGGGGACAAAACGCGTTCTCTGTGTTGCTGTTTCAAGACATCGCGGTCATTCCGATGTTGGCGTTTATTCCGCTGTTAGCGCTGCCCGAGTTGATTGAACAAGCGCAAACCGCCGCCAATGCCGCCGCCGCTCATCAGGAAGAACTCAACTTAATCGCCGATTTGCCGGGCTGGGCCTACGGCATCATCATCACTGCCGCAATTGCCACCGTGGTGGTGGGCGGTCACTATCTCAGTCGCCCGCTGTTTCGCTTTGTGGCCAGTGCCGGGGTGCGCGAAATCTTTACCGCCACAGCACTGATGTTGGTGGTTGGCATCGCCACATTGATGAATGTGGTCGGTTTATCACCCGCGCTGGGCACCTTCCTCGCGGGTGTCGTGCTGGCCAACAGTGAGTTTCGTCATGAGCTGGAAGCCAACATCGAACCGTTGAAAGGCTTACTGCTGGGGCTATTTTTCATCACCGTGGGCGCAGGCATTAAGTTCGATATTCTATTCGGCCACTTCTTTATTATTTTAGGCGCGACCTTGGGTGTCATGCTGCTCAAGGCGGTCGTGCTCTATCTGCTGGCGATGATCTTTCGCATCCAAGGCAGCAACCGCTGGCTGTTCACGTTGAGCTTGGCGCAAGCGGGTGAATTTGGTTTTGTGCTGTTAACCTTTACCCAGCAACGCCACGTGTTACCTGCCGATTTAGCGCAGATTCTGTCTCTGGTGGTTGCGTTGTCGATGTTCCTGACGCCGGGGCTGTTTATTCTGTTCGACAAAGTGATTCTGCCGCGATTTGAACACGTCACCAATGAGCGCGACAGCGACACCATCGATGAACAAGGCACCGTGATCATCGCGGGGATCGGTCGTTTCGGCCAAATCGTCAACCGCCTGTTGGTCGCCAACGGCGTCAAAACCGTGGTGCTTGACCACCAAGCGGTTCAAGTGGACAACTTACGACGTATTCACACCAAAGCCTACTTTGGCGACGCCACTCGCCCAGATTTGCTTCACACCGCAGGCATTGAAGACGCCAGCCTGCTAGTGGTGGCGATCGACAATCAAGAGAGCAGCGTGGAACTGGTCAAATACGTCAAACAAACTTATCCGCACGTGAAAGTGCTGGCGCGTGCGTTTGACCGAGGCCACGGCTACCGACTGCGCCAAGCAGGCGTCGATATGGCGGTTTCGGAAACCTATCATTCCGCACTCGAAGTGGGCGCAGCGGCGATGAAAACCCTCGGCTTTCACCCATTCTTTGTCGAACATCAGAAAAACACATTCAAGAAAGTGGAAAGCACGCATTCAGATGGTTTGTATGCCGCGTGGAATGCAGAGACCTTTGGCAAGGAGCGGCTCGATAACAACTACATCAAGCTGTTTGTGGAACTGGAAGAGCGCTTAAAAGCAGAAATGGCGTTTGATCGCACCGACCGCCGCTTTGACAACGAGCGTCACTGGACGCCACCACCCAAAGATTCTGCCATGCACGACCCATCGAAATAAGCAGACCTCACATCAAATAACGTTTAAGCCATGTTGATGCGCTTAAACGTTATTTTTCATTGCCGACCATCAACTCCCCGCTTGATTTTATTTTCAGTACATCTTTCTTGATCGGTTTATTTCTCTATTGATTTATTCCTGCATTGATTTATTTGTGCATTGATGTTGCGGTGATGTCTATATACATAGGCATAACACACTGTTAATCACGCGACCACTCAATAAAATCGATATTATTTTTGATTGAAAATCAATTATTAAGATTATTTCCAATATTTACACGGCGCTGCTTTTACAGCGAATGAAAGGGCAACCATACTCACACGAAAATTCATTTGATTCGCATCAACAAACTTATTCGAAATAATTGTTCATCATCGCCAAAGGCGTCGGTGCAACTCGTTGGTCGTTTACTGCTAAGTTAATAAAAAACCACTCGGAAAACTCATGATGAAAGCACTATTGAATGGATTAGATTCGCTGTTCGACAAAGACGACCTAGGCAAACTCATCCTACGCGTCAGTTTCGGCGTGATGTTCTTACTGCACGGTATTCATAAACTGTACGGTGGCACCGAGTTTATTCAGGGGCTGTTGGTGAACCATGGTTTGCCTGCGTTCATAGCCTATGGCGTGTATGTGGGCGAGGTCATCGTGCCAATTCTGATCATTCTTGGCGTGCTCACCCGCGTGTCGAGCATCATTTGGATTGGCACCTGCGTGATGGTGATTTGGCTGATGCATGCCGACAACCTATTTACCGTGAACAAAGTCGGCGCATGGGCTGCCGAAGGCATTGGGGTGTATCTGTTTGCGGCCATTGCCATCCTGCTGTTGGGGCCTGGCAAATACGCATTAGAATCGCGCAGCAACTAGCGCCCAGCACACGCGTCCATCATCTAAGCTTCGCTCAGGCGAAGCTTTTTTATTGGCCTTTTTATTGCCTTTTCTAATTAGCAGAAATTTTATCGATACTTCTGTTCATCTATGCCACCTCTTCCATCGGTTTCACCAATAAAGCCCGCGCGGTTTGACCCATCTCATGATGAAGCTCACATTTTGTGGGTAACATGACGGGGTTTTTAGCGACCCTCGGAGTTTTTGACGTGTACACCGAACAAGTCATGATGCTACTCGCCGTGTTTGAACGCGCCGCTTTGATGCTGATGACACTCTTCATTTTGACGCGCACCCACCTGTTTCAGCGCATCGTCATCAAACGTCACCGCAGCCCCAAAGAGACCGCGATGATTTCGTTGCTGTTTATCTTTTTTGCGGTCTTTAGTACCTACACCGGCGTCAACGTGTATGGCTCGCTGGTCAACGTGCGCATCATCGCCATTTTATCTGGCGGCATTTTGTTTGGCCCGTGGGTAGGCATTCCGGCCGGGTTGGTCTCGGGCATTCACCGCTACTGGATTGACATGGACGGCCCCACCTCTATGGCGTGCCTTATCACCAGTATACTGGCGGGGCTTCTGGCGACGTGGATTCACCTACGCTGCCCGAAAAAACGCTTTGCCATGATGGGCATCGCCGCGGGCGTGCTGTGTGAAGTCACCACCATGTCGCTCATCATTGTGCTCAATGACAACACGGCGCTGTCGCATTCCATCGTAGAGCAGATCAGCATTCCGATGATCTTGGGCGTGATGTGCATCGGCTTAATCATCACCTTGGTGCAAGATCTCGACGATGAAAAAGACATGATCGCCGCGCTGCAAGCCAAACAAGCGCTCAACATTGCCAACAAAACCCTGCCCCATTTCAGACAAAACGACCGCGATTCATTGCAAAAAGTGTGCGCCATTATTCGCGACGAGACCGAAGCCGATGCAGTGGCGATTACCGACACTCAAGATGTGTTGGCCTACATCGGCGTGGGTCAGGAAAACTACCTCGATGCGTACCACAAAATCAGCGACATGACGCAACAAGCAGTCAAGCTGGGCAAACAAATCATCAGCAATGACCTCAACGTGCATGAATTCCACTCGTTGCTGATCATTCCGTTATGGGAAAACGGCAAAGTGACCGGCACACTCAAGATTTTCTATCGCCAACCGCACCGTATTCGCGGCGCGCTCAAAGAGATGGCGATTGGTTTATCGCAATTGATTTCCACCCAAATCGAGATCTCACGCCTTGAGCAGCTCAAAACCATGGCGAGTAAAGCTGAGTTTTCTGCACTGCAAAACAAGATCAATCCGCACTTCCTGTTCAACGCGCTCAACGCCATCTCAACCTTGGTGCGCATTCAGCCCGATAAAGCGCGGCAATTGATCGCCAATCTCGCCGATTTCCTGCGTTTTAATTTGGAGAAAAACGACGGCCTGATCGACATTCAAGAAGAGATTCAGCAGGTGCGAGATTATGTGGCAATCGAACAAGCCCGCTTTGGCAGCAAACTCACCGTGACGTTTGATATCGATCCGATCCACAAGAAAGTGCCATCGCTGTTGATCCAGCCTTTGGTCGAGAACGCTATTCAGCATGGCGTCGTGCCCGGCAAAGGCCCGGGAGAGGTGATCATTCGCGTGAAACAAGCGGGCGACGTTGTCAAAGTAACCGTTCGAGATAGCGGTGAAGGCATCAGCCAGCAGGTGATCGACAAAGTGAATCAAGGCACGATGGGCAGCCACCGAATTGGGTTGGTGAACGTCCATCAACGCCTTGCGCTGCTCTACGGCAAAGGACTCACCATTCAACGTCTGTCCCCCGGCACAGACATTTCTTTTGATCTCAATTGATGGTTATTTCCCTATGTTAAAAGCAATCATTGTGGAAGATGAATATCTGGCACGTGAAGAACTCAGCTACCTGATTCGCACATACAGCCAGATTCAAGTCGTCGACTCATTTGAAGATGGACTCGAAGCGTTCAAGTTTCTGCAAAGCAACAAGGTCGACATCATCTTTCTGGACATCAATATTCCGTCAATTGACGGCATGCTGCTGGCGCGCAACATTCATCAATTTTCGCAAAAGCCGCAAATCGTGTTCACCACCGCATACAAAGAGCATGCTGCCGAAGCGTTTGACTTGGAAGCCTTTGATTACCTGCTCAAACCGCTCAATGAGGAGCGCGTGAAACGCTTGCTGACCAAATTGGAACAGTTCGCGCTTCCGCAGCCGAGCGCGGCCAGCCCAGTTGAACCGAGCATGGCGGCGAGCGCCTCGACCATCAACTTGGTGCGCGACAATCGCATTCGCGTCACGCCCATCGATGACATTGCCTATGCCGAGGCCAAAGAGAAAATCACGTTGGTGTACACCCACGATGGTGAGTTTGTTGCGCCGTGTTCAATTAGCGAACTGATTGAAAAACTGCCAGCGCAGCAATTTTTCCGCTCCCACCGCTCATTTTGCGTTAACACGCGCCACATTCAGGAAATCATTCCGTGGGTGAACAGCACCTACCTGCTGAAAATGTCGGATGTCGAAGGCGATGTGCCCGTCAGTCGCAGTAACATCAAAGCATTTCGCGAACTGATGCACCTGTAATTGATACCCCTTGTAATTTATGCCCTCTGTAATTCATACCCCCCTGTAATTCATGCCCGTATATTGCAACTCATGCACCGTGAGTTGCATTTCATTTTTTACTTGTTTCAAGCCCTTGTACCGTCGCTCAAACGCCGTATGTTGGGGGTATTCGGAATGAACAACCTGCTTCATTCCAACCCTGATTATTTTATCTGGAGCGTGCGTTATGAGTGTAACCGTAACCAAAACCCAACGGTTGATGACATTAGCCGGTACCATCATTACCCAGTTTGCACTGGGCTCTGTTTACACGTGGAGCCTCTTTAACTCACCGTTAGCCAATAAGCTGGAAGAACCCATCAGCCAAATCGCGTTCTCATTTGGTATTTTGAGCTTGGCACTGGCGGTGGCGTCATCCATTTCCGGCAAACTGCAAGAACGCTTTGGGGTTCGCAATGTCACACTGGCGGCAGGCGTGCTGCTTGGCGGGAGCTTGTTGCTCACCGCACATGCATCGAACCTGATGTTGCTTTACGTCTTCGCCGGTCTCTTGGTCGGTTTTGCCGACGGTACGGGGTACTTGATGACCCTGTCGAACTGCGTGAAGTTTTTCCCACAACGCAAAGGGCTAGCCTCCGCGTGTGCGATTGGCGCTTACGGTTTGGGCAGTTTGGGCTTCAAATACATCAACATGTACTTGCTGACACACATGGCGCTGGAACAAACCTTTGAAATTTGGGGCGCCATTGCGATGGTGATGGTGATTATCGGCGGCCTGATGATGACCGACGCGCCAAAACAAGTCAGCGCTACTGCGCAAGCAACGACCGACGACAACGACTTCACGCTCAATGAAGCGATGAAAACCTCACAATTCTGGATGCTGGCAGTCATGTTCCTGACCGTGTGTATGAGTGGTTTGTACGTGATTGGTGTGGCAAAAGACATCGGTGAAAACTACGTGCACCTGACCATCGCCACCGCCGCCACTTCCGTCGCCGTGATTGCGGTCGCGAACTTAGGGGGCCGTTTGGTGTTGGGTATTTTGTCTGACAAAATGGCGCGCATTAAAGTGCTGGCCTTTGCCTTGTTCGTCTGTTTGGTCGGCACCGCATCGCTGCTATTCCTGCACTTGCACAGCCTGAGCTTCTACTTCGCCGTGGCATGCATCGCGTTTAGCTTTGGCGGCACCATCACCGTATTCCCTTCATTGGTGAGTGATTTCTTTGGCCTCAACAACCTGACCAAAACCTACGGGGTGATCTACTTAGGATTCGGCGTTGGTAGCTTTGCAGGCTCGATGATCGCCTCCACCTTGGGTGGTTTCAGCGCCACCTTCTACGTGATGTTCGGTTTGTTGATTATCTCGCTGGTCATGGCCGCCTTGATCAAATTCCCACAACATACACAACCTCGTATGCATTCAGACCTGATGGCGCACAGCAACAGCTAACCCGCCATCCCAAGCTCAACACACAACAAAGGTCACCTCGGTGACCTTTGTTATTTTGGCCGCGCACCACGCAGGTAGGTGGCCACGGATTGCTTTTCATCCCATCGTGATTGGTGATCCCATCACGCTTGTGATACATCACGCATTGAGATGCTCGGAACCGTTAAACGAAAACATGCGCACCTCATCGCGCGCGCACCAACCCAGTTTCTGATAGAACCCCTGCGCGCTGTGATTGGTGTGATATACAAACAGGTGGGTTTTATGAATCCCCAGCGCGGCCAGTGCATCAACGGTTGCGTCAACCAATCGCTCACCAATGCCTTGGCCGCGCAAGCGACTGCTGACCGCCAAATGTTGCAGATAACCACGGCGACCATCGGTGCCAGCCAGCACCGTCCCAACGATCACGCCGTCCTTGATGGCGACAAAACTACAACCCGGGTTGCGGGCCAAATACGCCGCAATACTGTCGCGCGAATCGACATCACGCAGGGATAAATGCTCGGTTTCACGCCAAATCGCGATGACCGCATCATAATCTGAGATGTCCATTTCTCGAATAGTGACCACATAAGCTCCTGATTTTCTGAAGATGCGCGTTTGCGCCTCGATGCATCATGGCATAATTCCACGCCATCGGTATAGCGTCACACCTTGATTTTATTGGGCTGCAACCGAGTGCGCAGGGAAAAAAGATGCTCGAAATCACGCGCCAATGATGTTCAAATAGTGACCTTTGCGTGATCCATTCCACTTATTAAACAGAAAAACATCATTAGTGGAGACACGCCCCTTGCTTTAAGGGGGAAAAAGCCTAATAAAGGGGAAATGAGGCAGAAAACGTGCTTTTCATGAATTCTTGATTCACCGCATTACACCTTCTTCCCTGCCCGATTTAGTATTCGCTTCGGTATCGAAGCACCATTCAAAGGATCATTAATATGTCTGACCTGACGACGAGCATTGACTCTATCCAACCTGTTGTTGAATCTTCCGGCTCCTCTATCTGGGGCTACGTGATCGGCGGCATCGTCATCGTTCTGGCTGCTGGCTACTTTGGTTTCAAAAAAATGAACCAACCTGCTTTCGTGATTAAGCAGCTGCGTAAACGCAACCGTAAAGAGATGCAAAAACAAGGCGTTGAAAGCGCAGAATCGATGGCAGACCTGGATCTGCTCCTTGACGCGGTTCAAAAATACGCGACTGAGAAAAAAATGACTGGCACCGCGATGGTGCAACTGCTGGCGCCGATGAACGATAAATCGAAAGTGAAATCGGGCACCGATTTCTACCACGCACTGGCGTACATCGCGAAAAACATCGACGATCCGCAACTGGCGCGTAGCTTCCAAAACAAATCCAAGCAGGTGAAATCCAGCTCTCCGCTGATGGCGGGTCTGCTGAAACGCGCAGGCGTGTAACCCTCACCGAGAGATGATTCGATAACCCGCCGCGTGCGGGTTATTTTTTACTTTCGTTTCAAGCGTATACCGAAGATCTATCACTTTCTGCACATCAAGCCCCAATTCCCCATGGCATTTCGAACGCTTTGCCAGTACCGTCATCATTCCTGCATAAGAAAAATGAAAAGGATGTCATGACCAGTCTTGTGAAACGCCTCAAATCCAGCCCGAAACATACCATTTGGATCACACTTGGTTTGCTTGCCCTGCCACCGCTCTTCTGGGCGGGGAACTTTATTGTCGGCCGCTCGGTGCGCGGCGATATTCCACCGCTCACGTTGTCGTTTGATCGTTGGTTGATTGCCAGCCTGATCTTGCTGCCGTTTACCTACAAAACTTTGCGCCGTGAGTGGCGGCTTTACTGGCAATACCGCACGCGGATTGTCATCGCTTCCATTACCGGCGTCGCGGCGTTTAACTCGCTGATCTATCTTGGTTTACAAACCACCACCGCCAGCAATGCGTTGATCCTGAACTCGTTCATTCCGCTGCTGATCATGCTGTTTGGCTCGCTGTTTTTTAAACTCACCCTCAGCGCCAAACAGTGGCTGGGGATGAGCATTTCGTTTGTTGGCGTACTGAGCATTATTTCGCGCGGCGAGTGGTCAAATCTCACCTCATTGAGCTTTAATCAGGGCGACATGGTTGTGTTTCTGGCGATGGTCAGTTGGGCCATCTACACGTTGGTGATTCAGCGTATGCCAAAAGAAATGAACCGGATTGGTTTGATGTCGGTGCAGATGTTCCTTGGCTTGTTGGTGGTGCTGCCGTTTTACCTGTGGGAAGTACATTCTGGCGCGTTGCCGAACTGGAACAACCACACACTGCTTGCGCTGGCTTACGTGGGGATTGTGCCTTCGGTGCTGGCGTATCTGCTCTACACTGCGGGCGTGGAACGTTTGGGGCCAGCTAAAGTCGGGTTATCCATTCACCTCATTCCAGTATTTGGCGTGTTGCTCTCCATCGCGCTGCTCGGCGAGAGTTTGCATTTGTATCAAATCAGCGGCATGGCGCTGATCTTCCTCGGCATTCTGCTCAGTTAGCACTGACAGGAAGATGTTGCCCAATAAAAAAGTCCCCGGCGAAGCCTCTTGCCGGGGACAAAGAGCTAAAAGTAAGCTCTACACTTCGGTTAAGCCTTGAGACCGGCTGCGGTCATCAAGGCTCGAAACAACGTCGCGACAATGCCCAGCGTGGCGACACTGACACACCAAATGCCCGCCAGCCACAACCACTGTTTCCATGTCGCGGGCGTCTCAGACGCCTGTTGTGGTCTGTTCAATGGTACGCCTCCCCGTCTTTCACTTTGCCGCCAAACACGGCATAGCTCCAAAAGGTATACATCAAAATAAAGGGAATGATGAACAGCGCGCCCACCAGCATAAAGCCTTGGCTTTGCGGCGGTGACGCGGCCTGCCACAACGTGACCGATGGCGGAATGATGTTCGGCCACAGGCTGATGCCCAAGCCAACAAAGCCCAGCAGCACCATGCCCAGCGTGGCGACAAACGGCAGGCGATCCGCATGGCGCGCCAATGCACGATAGGCCGCCCAAGACAGTAAACCCGTAGCCAGCGGCACCGCAGAGAGCCATACCACGTTCGGCACACTCAACCAGCGCGTGGCAATGCTCGGCTGCGCCAACGCCGTCCACGCACTCACTGCGATCATCACGGCCAATTGCATCGTCAGAATACGCGGCGCCATGCCAAAGAATCGCTGCTGCAAATGGCCCTCGGTTTTCATGATGAGCCAGGTCGCGCCGAGCAGCGCATACGTCACCACCAAGCCGAAGCCACAAAACAGCGAGAACGGCGTCAGCCAATCAAACGCACCGCCCGCGTAGTGGCGTTGTTCAACCGCAATGCCCTGAATCACGGCGCCGACTACGATGCCTTGGCAGAAGGTCGCTGCCACCGAACCGACCATAAAGGCGCGATCCCAAAACACGCGATGATGCGCCCATGCTTTAAAGCGAAACTCAAATGCCACGCCGCGAAATATCAGCGCCACCAACATCAGCGTGAGTGGAATGGTCAGCGCATCAATGATCACGCTATAGGCGAGCGGAAACGCGCCAAACAGCGCCGCCCCGCCCAACACCAACCAAGTTTCGTTGCCATCCCACACCGGCGCGACCGAGTTCACCATGGTGTCGCGCGCCTCGCCGCGGGTCACCATCGGCATCAAAATGCCGATACCCAAATCAAATCCATCCATGACGATGTACATCAGCGTGGCAAACACGATGATGCCAAACCACACGATTGATAAATCAAATCCCATCTCAGGCTCCTTGAATTAAATGCGACCGGACAAAAACGGCTGTTCGTGTTCAGGCGAATGCGCAGCATCCGGCCCCTGCTTGATTTGGTGAATCATGTACAGATAGCCAAAACCAAACACCGCGCCATACACCAACACAAACCCAATCAGGCTGATGCTCATGTGCAAATCGCCATGGGCGGACACCGCATCTCGCGTGCGTTGCAGCCCATACACCACCCATGGCTGACGGCCGACTTCCGTAGTAAACCACCCCGCCAGAATCGCAATTAACCCGCTCGGCCCCATCCAAATACACAACCGCAGAAAGCCACGATGTTGATTGAGTGTGCCGCGCTGGCGCAGCCACACGCTCCAAAGCCCTTGCAGCAACATCAACATGCCGAGTCCAACCATGATGCGAAACGCCCAGAACACCACAGTGGCATTCGGTCGGTCTGCTTTGGCAAACTCCTTCAGCGCCGGGATCGGTTTAGTCAGGCTGTGATTGAGGATCAAGCTGCCCAGATAAGGAATTTCCAGCGCGTAATCGGTGGTCTCGGTCTCCATATTCGGCATGCCGAATAAAATCAGCGGCGTCGGTTCGCCATCGCTGTTATCCCAATGGCCTTCCATCGCAGCAATTTTCGCGGGCTGATGTGCCAATGTGTTTAAGCCATGCAGGTCGCCAATCAGGATCTGAATCGGCGTCACCACCACCAGCATCCACAGCGCCATGGAAAACATTTTGCGTACCGCGCTGCTGGCATTGCCCCGTTTCAAATGCCACGCCGCCGATGCTGCGACAAACAGGGCGGTACTGAGAAATGCCGCCACGCCCATGTGCAGCAAGCGGTATGGGAAAGAGGGGTTGAAGATCACCGCCAGCCAATCGACTGGTACCACGCGGCCATCGACAATTTCATAGCCTTGCGGCGTGTGCATCCAGCTGTTAGACGCCAGAATCCAGAACGTGGAAATGATGGTGCCAAGCGCCACCATGCAGGTGGCAAAGAAATGCAACTGTTCCCCCACCCGTTTCCAGCCAAACAGCATCACGCCGAGAAATCCGGCTTCGAGGAAAAATGCCGTCAGCACTTCGTACGTTAGCAACGGGCCAGTGATTGATCCGGCGAAGTCCGAAAAACCACTCCAGTTGGTGCCGAATTGGTAAGCCATCACCAAACCAGACACCACGCCCATGCCAAAGTTGACCGCAAAGATTTTCGACCAAAAATGGTAAAGGGTTTTGTAATCGGGATTGCGGCGTTTCAGCCACAGCCCTTCGAGCACCGCCAGATAGGTCGCCAGACCAATCGTGATGGCGGGGAAAATAATGTGAAACGAAACAGTAAACGCGAATTGAATGCGAGCAAGCATGAAAGCGTCGAGACTGAACATAACTTCCTTCCAGTATCTTTTTAATTGTGGCAGGCATGGTATGTCGCCACAAAAATTGCGAACAGATACAGAAACTCGTCGCTTTTCTATAACAGTGATGAAAACCAAGTGTTATATTTCGAGTTTCAATGAAAGGGATGAGCGATGGCGAAATACGAACAGTTGGTGGCACAGATCAAGCATCAAATTGACGCAGGTATCTGGCAGGCGGGCGATAAGTTACCGTCGCTACGCAAGCAATCTGAGCACACGGGCTTGAGCCTGATGACGGTCCTGCACGCCTACCAAGTGCTCGAATCGCAAGGCTGGATTCAATCGCGCCAACGCAGTGGGTATTGCGTGTCACCACAATTGGCCCCAGCGGCCAACGCTGTGCCGCGCGCCATCGAATCGATGGAGCAGATCGACATCAACGATTTTATCTTTGATGTACTGCAAGCAGGGCGTAATCCGCACATGGTCACCTTCGGTCACGCCTATCCCGACCCCAGCCTCTATCCGCGCCATCAGGTCAACAAGTCGCTGATGGCAGCCGCGCGCAGCATGCCGGTGTCCAGTGCGCTCGATAACCTGCCGCCGGGCAACGACACGTTGCGCTCAATCATCGCCAAACGTTACGCTGCCCGTGGCATCAACATTTCACCGGATGAAATCGTGATCACCGCAGGCGCGCTGGAAGCGCTCAACCTCAGCCTACAAGCGGTGACACGCCCCGGCGATTGGGTGGTGGTGGAATCGCCCACCTTTTATGGCGCGCTGCAAACCCTTGAACGCTTAGGGCTGAAAGCGCTCTTCATTCGCACCGATCCGCAGCACGGCATCGACCTCGACTCCCTTGAACGGGCGTTGCAATCGCATTCGGTCAAAGCGTGCTGGTTGATGAGCACGCTGCAAAATCCGCTCGGATTTACGCTCAGCGCCGAGAAAAAGCAGCAACTGGTACAGCTCCTCAGCCGCTATCAAGTGGCCTTAATTGAAGATGATGTCTACAGCGAACTCTACGCGGGTAAGGAAGCACCGCTGCCTGCCAAAGCGTGGGATCGCAGCGCCAATGTGATGCACTGCTCGTCGTTTTCCAAATCCTTGGTCGCCGGTTTTCGCATCGGCTGGGTGGCCGCGGGTCAGCACGCCCTGCGCATTCAAAAACTGCAACTGATGAGCACCCTGACCACCAGCGTGCCGATTCAACTTGCGCTAGCGAACTACCTCACCACGCGCAATTACGAACAGCATTTGCGCCAACTACGACGCAAACTTCACGAACGGAAAAAGGCGATGCTGGCACAGCTTCATCTGGCGTTTCCGCCCGAAGTGAGTATTACCGATGCTGATGGGGGGTATTTTATCTGGGTTGCACTGCCGATAGGCATGGATGCGATGGCGCTGTATCAGCGCGCACTGCAAGAGAAGATCACCATCGCGCCAGGCAAAATGTTCAGTCCGGGCGAGCAGTTTGCCCACTGTTTTCGCCTCAACAGCTCCTTTGAACTGACCGAGCAGCGCCAGCGGGCGATTTCTCGCTTAGGGGAATTGATTCGCCAGCAGATGGCGGAAGATTGAGCCGCCGCTTTAAGCGCTACTGCCAAGCGACTAGCTAAGTAACCACATGAAGCAACGACACTAAGCAACGACAAGGCAGTTTTTGCCTCGGCGTTTGGCCTGATACAGCGCACTGTCGGCTTTCACCAACAAGGCTTCGATACTATCACCATGAGTCGGATACACCGCCGCTCCAATGCTGATCCCGATTAACGCCGGGGAACCGTCAATCACAATCGGGGCGCTGATCGCCTCAATGATCTGTTGCGATTTATAGAAACAGTCATCGTCGGTGTTGCGCAGAATCGCGACAAACTCATCCCCGCCAAAACGCGCGACAATGTCTTGCGCGCGAACACTGTTTTGTAGGCGATGTGCGACCACTTTCAACACTTCATCCCCCATCGAATGGCCGTAGCTGTCGTTGACGTCCTTAAAGCCATCCAAATCCATGTAATAGAGCGTAAATGGCTGCCCCTGCGCACGCGCTTGGGCCAAATGATCATGCGCTAAATCGTAGAAATGACGGCGATTCGCAATGCCGGTTAACTCATCTTGCGTCGCCAGTCGCCGTTCCAACTCCACCACTTCTTGGCGTCGTTCGACTTCTTGCTGCCAATGCTCCGTCGCATCGCTAACGGCTTTGGTCACTTGCACGCGGTGCGTCAGAATGCGGTATAACCCAATGGCAATCACGCCAGTCGAGAGCAACAAATAAATCCAGTACCACGACGACAAAATAAAGCCAGTATGCATGACATACGCGGCTCGGCGACCACTCATCGACAGCACCCAGCGACTGTTACTAAGGGCAATTTCGGTGGAAAGAATCGGGTTAGCATCGGTCTCATCACGGCCCAAAATCACCGTATTCACATCGCCCACTGGATTCACCGCACGGATCGCGAGCGAAAATTCGCGATCGAATGCGGTGATGGGCGTTGATTGAAGCAACGCCTCTAAATCAATGATGACCGTCGCAAAGCCCCAGAATACATCTCGCTGCGTCAAATCATGGGACGGCAGGTAAACCGGCGCGCGTGCAATCAATGCCTGACCACCTTGGCGCAAGGTTAACGGGCCATCGACGATGGTGCTGCGCGAGGTAATCGCCTTCATCACGCCATTCTTGCGTTTCGGATCTTGCAACAGGTTGTGGCCGACGGCTTTTTGATTGCGTTCGACATTCGTCACGTAGGTCACAATGCCTTGGGGCGCCAATTGCAAACTGGTGATGTAAGGGGTTTTCTCCAACATGCGTTCCGCAAAAATGGTGAACTCTTCTGGCGTAAAGTCGGGGCGAGACTGCACGAATGCTTCCAAGCTGTCGGTCAGTCTGAATTTGCTATCGAGCGCCGCTTGCAGCGAGATGGCCAGCCCTTGCAACCGCTGTTGGTACAGGTAGAGATCGTCGCGCTGCTTAGCCTCTTTCTCGATGTAGCGCACGCTCAGAGCTACCGTCCCCCAAATCACACAGGTCAGAACCACAATGGTAATGTGCAGCGGATTGGCCTTGTAGAGCGAATTACTCGTGACATTCTGATCCACCAAAATGCCGCGATAGAGGAAATAGTTCGACGCCAAACGGAACAGATGCCCCGCCGCGTTGGCATCGCCATACACCGAGGCGTATTGGGTAAAACAAAACTCCGCCCCCATCGTGAGCGCAAACGAGATCATCAAATAATGCACTTGCAGCGACTGGTAGCTGCGGCGACGCATCCAAACGCCAATGGCAGCCAACAACACAAAGCTGATGACCACATATTCGCTGTAGATTTTAAACGGCGTGAGCCCTTGGCCATCAAGAAAAGCATCAGGGAAAATTTCGAGTGGATAGATGGCGCAAACACCGGTCACGGTCGCCAGCACCAGCACCTTGATGTACTGCTCGACGTAACGACACTGAAATGGACAAAGGAACACCAGCGCCAAGCCCATGGATTCCACCAAACGGGCCAGAATCCAGAATTGCGTGGGCGGATTGTTGCCCAGCCCTTCGGCAAAGAACGATCCTTTGTAACTGAGGGTATGTGCCAAATCGACAAACGCGACGCATAAATACAGGGTACTGAGTAACGCGAGCGGACGTGCATCTTTGTGGGTCGAGGCTTTGTAGCCTGCTAAGGCAATCATGCCGGAGACAAACACGGTGGTCAGTTCAATGATGGCATGAAACGTCACGAAATCGTGGCGTGACAGGATCCAGAGCAGCCCTAACACGGCGGCCAGCAGCAAGGATTGTGTCGACCTGACAAAACGACTTTTGTCAGTGAACTTCAAACTTTCCAACGCGTCCTATCCCATTGATTTGTTTTTTTAAGGGTGAAAGGGTCGTCTCTGAACATCTCGACCAGAATAAACAGCCACGGGAAAAAGTGGCTGGCACGGTCACTCTGGGTGAGCATCACCAGAATTCAGTGCTTCGTCTGTTTTTGACTTAGTGACTTTTTGAATAGTAACGTGGTTCATAAAAATGGGTCAATTCATTGACACCATAAATGCAGGGGCTATCGCCCAAAAACGGTCAATTAAACCTCATTTTCTTGATGGATATAACAAATAATTGACGCGAAATCAGTCTCATTTTCCTTCAGCGAATTGCGTGAAATAATGTGCATCGGATTGCTAGAAATGATGTGCATTAGATTGATTGAAACACGGAAGACCAACATTACCCCTTCAGGAGTGTGGTGATTTTTGTGCGGGCGAGTAGAATCACATCTTTACCACCGATAATACTGACGCCATGAAACCCGATCGATTGACTGCCATGCAGCAGATCATTGATGCGGTGCAAAAGGAATTCCCGCTTTATCAACAAGACACCTTTGTCTGCGGCCCCGACAATACCTGTGTCGGCTGCCCAAAAAAACTGATGGAACTGGTCGATAGCGAACTCAGCTATTGGCAACACCAAGTGACACGCGGCCTGCCGCCTTCATTCGACGAACTCAACCGATTTGGCAAACTGTGCAAAAACGTGCGCCGCGCCTTAGTGCGCAATGGCCGAATCGCGGTCACTGAGTCGTAATCATTCACCGGTAACGTCACTCTGTTCACCAGCAACGTCACGGCTCATCGACACGACACCGATGAAGATGACAAGGCGCAGCGGCATAAGCTCACTGCGCCTGTGTGGTGTAATGTGGCGTGGTAAGTCGTGTGTGATTTGGTTTGCTACGCTTTGCGAATCCGCGCAGGCAGGGATTGGCGAGCCGCCGCGCCGACCACCCAGTCGAGCAGCACACCGGGGCTTTGCCGGGTTGGGTCAATCAAACCGACATCGTTGATGTTGACGCCATCGCTGCGCTTCATGTTGACCGGTTGCTGCTTGTCGCCAATCCAGTGCGCCCGCTCGCCGAGTTCGGTATGGCCAAAGCCGTGCTCGAAACCGAGCGTACCGGGGCGAATACCCTCCAGCACCATCGCCACCGCCGTCATCTGCGCGCTCGGGGTTTCAATCACAAACTGATCGCCCGTTTCAATCCCCGCCGCCTTGGCATCGCGTGGATGCATGTAGACCGGATTGTCACCTTTGATCGCATTAAGACGGGGCGACAAATTCGACACCGCGCTGTGAATGTTGGACTTAAAGTTGGTCAGGCTGAACGGCCACTCGTGCGGCGGATAACGCACTTCCAGCGGCGTGCCGTCGGCCAGTTTTTGCGGATACCAGGTCGGGCAGCCACAGTAGCGCTCGCCAGTCATAGTATTGCGCGACGTCGCCAACTTTTCGTTCCAGATCGCAACCGGATTGACCCATTTGTATTTCATGGTGTCGCCTTTGTAGGCTTCGGTTGCATCCTCAAACCGCCCGCCGCGCGCAAAGATGTACGCCACCCGCTTCATTTCGTCCGCTGTCAGTGCCTGCTGCATGGCGGGCATCAGGCGCTCCAGCCCCGACCACGCGATATCTTCCGCCGTCACTTCCGGTACGCCGCCTTTGACATACGCCAGGTTGGCCGCCGAACGCAGGTAGAAATCTTCCGCACTGTGAATGCCGTGCCAGTTACCTTGGGCATCGGCAATGGCATTGTCACCAAAACCGCCGAGCTGCATTTTTTTCGCCACGTCGATCAAAAAGTTTTCCAGACAGATCGAGCGCCCATCCGCCGTTTTGGCCGTGCGCGGCGCCACAACTGGCCAACGCGCCGTGACGGTTTTAACGGGTACGTCATGCCACGGCCCAGCCATGCCCCAGCTTTCGTACGTGACGGTATCCGGCACAATGTAGTCCGACAGCGTGGTGGTTTCGTTGATGAACGCATCGACCGACACGATCAGTCCCAACTGCTTCGGATCTTTGAGTTTTTCTTCCAGCAGCGCTTTGAGCCCCGGCACCCCGTAGATCGGATTAGCAATGTGGTTGATCCACGCTTTGATGCGATACGGATAGCCGTCCATCGCCGCCGACAAATGTTCGGTCAGCAGCGGCGCGGATATCGGATACCACGGTGCACGCGTTGGGTAAGGTGACTCGCCGGCTGCTACGCGACGCCGGTATTCACTGCTTTTGTGATACGGAAATTTGCTCCGTGACAGGAAAATGCCTTTGGGCGCAACCTTACCGGCAAACTGGTTGAAGTTGTAACGCGGGCCGTCTCCCGACGTCGGATAACCGCCCGCTTTGGCCATTGCGCCGCCTTTGCGGTTGATGTTTCCCACCATCGCATTGAGCATCATGATGGTGAACGCGTTGTAAAACCCGTTGCTGTGCATGTTGCCGCCGTGGGTGTCCACCACCGCTTTGGTGCCATAGCTGGTAAAGCGCTGTGCCAGCGCGATGATTTGCGCCTCGCTAATTCCGCACTGCTGGCTGTAATAGGCCAGATCGTATTTAAACGCCTGCTCTTTGAGGTGTTGCAACGACGATTTGACCGTGACGGGCTTGCCCGCAAGCATCACCTCGCGCGTGACAAACAGCGCCGCTTCGTCTGGTTCGGTATTGAGCGCTAACTCGTCGCTACTTGCATTGACCACCACGTACGGATCGCTGTCGGAACGCGCTTCACCGTCAAACGGCAGACCGACATCCGATGCGCGCAGGAAGCTGCCGCAACGCGGATGCTGATCGTCACTGATCACCAAATGGGTCGCGTTACACCAGTGCGCCGTGCCGGCACGCTGCATCGCGGCCACGCCCGGCTGAGCCAGAAATGTTTGGTTGTAACGTTGATTGGCGATGATCCACTGGATCATACCAAGCACCAACGCAGAATCGGTGCCCGGTTTGATCGCCAGCCAATCGTTGCGATCGCCCGCCGCTAAGCTCGACGACCCCGCTGGCAAGCTGGGCGTGACCACAGTGTATTCGAGTTTGCCTTCGCTGCGCGCATTGGCAAGCTGGCGCGCCTGACGCTTGAACGGGTTACCCGCCTGCGCTGGCGACATGCCGATAAACAGAATGTACTCGGCGTGGTCGAAATCCGGTTTGAGGTGAGCGTATTTATCCAAATCGTTGAGGAATGCGCCGCTGCCGGCACGAAACGCATAGCCGCAATACGAGCCGTGATGGCCGAAGTTGCGCGTGCCGAAACTGTTAAACGCAAAGCGTTTGATGATGTCATCCCGCCCCTCGTTGCTGGCATTGGTCACCAGCAACTGGTTGGCTTTCGGACCATATTCCGGGTTATCGGCATCCAGCGGCGTGGTGAGGTCGCGAATAGCACGCAACCCCTCGACATGCCCTTCGCCAAACAGATCGCCCCCTTCGACAATCTCCTCAATCAACTGCTCGTAGCTGATCGGCTCCCAGCGCCCTTCACCACGTTTGCCGACCCGTTTCAGCGGCTGCGTGATTCGGTAAGGGCTGTTTTGTATGTCCAGCATTGCATTGCCGCGCGCGCATGCCGTTGAACGGCCTTGCAACCCCGCTTCGCCCGCCATACTCAGATAAGCGTCTTTGACTGGGGTCGCAAACGGAATCGCATTTTGCTGTGACAGCGGATGATATGGGTTACCGCTGATGCGCAGAATGTCATCGTTGCGATTGTCGATGCGCACGCGCAGGCCGCACAGCGTCCAGCAACCAAAACACATTGAGGGGGCAACGCGCTGATTCGGATTGGGGATCAGATTGCCGTTGGGATTAACGCGGTATTCCGGCTCCAGCGAATTACCATGATGCGGATCGCGGGTGGCCTGCCCGGCTTTGCCTTCCACAATCCCTTCCACCATGTGTTTAGTGGTGGTTGCGTAACCGGCGGCAAATGCGCCCACACCACCGACGGCAAGGCCCGACTTCAAAAACTGACGGCGTTTGTTGTCCATGTTCTGTTTCTCCTACTTGTGGTGTGTCAGTACGGATGAGGGATGGGTTTGCGCGCGATGTTGCACCAGTTCACTGCCCAGCAGTGCCAGCGCCAGCCACAAACCGAACATGCCCGCGATGCCGAGCGCGCCATTGGCGCCCCAGGGCAATTCATACGGATAAGGCCCGACATCGAACTTAGGAATGGTCTGCACCTGCATCATGGTGACCCAGCGCACCAACCAAGCAGCGACAAGGCTGAGTGCCATCATGCCAATCAAGCCCAACTCGCGGGTTCGCTCATGCAAGCTCAAAAATGCCCATGCGATACAACCCAGCAGCGCCGCAGTCAGCAGCGCCAGATGCTGCGTCCATTGCGTATTTTCATACAGCGAAAACGTTGGGTTATTGGCCGCCCAAATCGGCACTAAAATCAGTGCCAGCATCGCACTGAGCGACACGGTTTTCTTCAGTAAACTGAGATCAAAGCTGCTCAGTTGCGCCGAAATGGCTTTCGGCACCAGCAGATAAACAAACAAGCTAAAACCGACGGCAGCCAGAAACGCGGTGACAAACCACAGCAGCGGCGCGGCGGGTTGATGCCACAGCGGACGTGCGCTCACGGCGGCAATTTCCGCGCCGGTATAGAGCGCAATCGACAGCCCCGAGAACATAGTCAGCGTCGCCACCAGCAGCGTCAAACGGCGTGAGGTGCGCCACTGGCCGAGCGACAATTGCCCAACCCAGCGCAACACCAAGCCATGACTTTGCTGCAGCGCGATCAAATCGGCGCGCAGATAGAGCCAAGCCGTCGCCACCGCCAGCGCTGAAAACAGCGGCAGAAACAGCGAACCCAGCGACATCCACGACCACGGCGTGATGTAAGCGTAGAAGTGCCACGCTCGGCCGGGTTGATGCAAGTCGCCGGTCAGGGCCAGCGGGCCAACCATGGCACCAATCGCCAGCGTAAGCACCAGCGCGGCACGCAAACGGTGACTGCTGCGCCTTTCAAACAGCAACGCAATCAAAAAGAGCATGGCCGCGGCGTACGCCGAGCCAATGTAGAAGAAATACTGCACCGCCCACGGTAGCCAGGCGATCGCTTGCGGCGCAACCAACACTTCGGTGATGTTCATGCGTGGCCTCCTTGCGGCTCGTAAATGGCGGCTTTGCCTTGAATGTGCGAGGTAAAACGTTCATCCATACCAAGATAAAACACATGTGGCTGGGTATTGGCTTCCGGTTTCAGCACTTTCAGTTCGCCTTGATGCTGCGCCATTAGCTGACGAATCTGACTATGCGGATCGTTCAAATCGCCGATGATGCGCGCACCGCCAACACAGGTTTCCACGCACGCCGGCAACAAGCCCTGTTCCAGACGATGCGCACAGAAGGTGCATTTATCCGCCGTCAGGGTATGTTCGTTGATCACCCGCGCATCGTAAGGACACGCCTGCACACAATAGGCGCACGCCACACAGCGGCTGTTGTCCACCATCACAATGCCATCCTCACGCTGAAAGGTGGCCTGCACCGGACACACCGCCACGCACGGTGGGTTATCGCAGTGGTTGCACAAGCGCGGCAGCGTGAACGCTTTCACCTGCTGAGTCGCCTGCGAGCCATCCGTTAAGGTCACTTCGTACTGTTTGACGGTGGTGCGAAACTGGCCGATAGGCATCTGATTTTCAACACTGCACCCGACCGTGCAGGCCTGACAGCCTACGCACTTGCGCAGGTCAATCAACATTGCATAGCGTTTGCCTGTTTGACCTTTCCGGTCCGGCGCTTGGTTATTGCGTATCACGGTGCTGGCCGTCGCCGTGCCAATCCCGGTCACCGGGATTAACGCAGCACCAGCGGTCACCGCGCTGAGAAAACGTCGTTTGGTGGAATCCATCACTCACCTACTGAATTGGGTTGGGTGAGTTGATTGTCAGCAATGCGCGACGCGGTCGGTATTGTGGTTTTCCACATACCCGGCGGTTCATTGATCTAAAACAAATGGGGCATGGTGCGGGTTGCTGTTATCCTAGTCGCCAGTTGATGCATTCAGGGATGAAGACCGCATGTTCACTTCGTTAGTTTGCCGTTTGATGTTCCCCATCCTGCTGGGGTTGTGCTTGTTGAGCGCGCAAAGCATCGCGGCACAACAGGCGGCCAATCAAAAGCCAGCATCCCAACTTAAGTCTTCCAAAATTAAGCCTGTCGTTGATGTTGGGGTGTTGGCGATTCGCGGCAATCTGGCAGCAAAGCAGCGCTGGCAACCGACCATCGATTGGCTCAATCAACACATTCCGGATGCCGAGTTTGTGCTGCATCCGCTCGATTTAGACGGCATGCTGAATGCGGTGAAATCGCAGAGCATGGAGTTTATCGTCACCAACCCCGGTCAGGCGGTGCGCCTCGGCAGGCAGTACGAGCTGTCGTGGATGGCAACACTCACTAATCGCGCGCCGAGCCATTCTAACTACGCCATCGGTTCGGCGTTGGTGGTGCGAGCCGAATCCCCTTATCAGCAACTGGCGGATATCGCCGGACATTCGATGGCGGCGGTCTCCGAGCGCGCTTTTGGTGGCTACCTCACGCTGCGCTATCAGGTGTTAGAACTTGGCTTTCATCCGAATGATTTTTTCGCCAACGTGCGCTTTTGGGGGTTCCCGATTGACGCCAACCTCTATCAGTTGCGTGATGGGTTTGTCGAGGCGGCAGTCGTGCCTGCGTGTTTGCTGGAAACCATGACCCGTGAAGGACTGCTGGAGGCCAATCGCTATCGCGTGCTCAACGTCGACACCAATGCAGATTTCCATTGTCAGGTCTCGACCCACCTTTATCCGAATTGGTCGTTTGCCAAAACCGACCGCGCCTCGGCGCCACTCGCCAAACAAGTCACCCGCGCGCTGCTTGCCATGCCTGCCGAAAGCCCGGCCGCCATCGCCGCTGGTGCGTCCGGTTGGACCTCGCCCGTCAGCTTGCTGTCCATCGATAAACTCTATCAGGCGCTCGATCTGCATCCATTGCAGGAGCCGTGGTGGAAAGAGGCGATCCGCTGGCTGCGTTTTCATCAGGAGTGGGCTTGGGCGCTGTTTATCGTGGTGGTGGTGTTGAACGCCTACCACTTCTGGCTCGAATACCGGTTTAGCAAAAGCCAACAAGCACTGGAGAAAACGCAGCTGCGCCTCAAAGAGAAAAGCGAACAGTTGGAACACGCCCAGCGCGTGGCAATTGTGGGCGAACTCGGCAGCAGCTTGGCGCATGAAATCAATCAGCCGCTGGCGGCGATTCGTAATTACAGTGAAGGCGGTTTGCTGCGCGTGGCAAAGCAGCGCCCGACAGAAGAGATCACGCCGGTGTTTGAAAAGATTCAGGCACAGGTCGATCGCGCCGATGCGATCATCAATCGGCTGCGCAACCTGATCAAAAAACGCAGCCTTGAAAAGCAGCCGTGCAACATCGAAACCCTGCTCGACGAGACACTGGAACTGATGCACTACCGCTTGCAAAAATACGAGGTGGCGATCAGCCGCAGCAGCGAAGGCGACGTCATTGCCGTAGAAGCAGACCGCGTCGGTATGCAGCAAGTGCTGGTGAATGTGCTCAGCAATGCCATCGACGCCTGCCTGCTTTATCAAGAGCGTGAAGCATCCGGCAGTTATCAGCCCAAAATCGCGCTACATACTGATTATCAGCCCGAGACGCTGTACATTCGCGTGGTCGATAACGGCACCGGACTGGAACACGGCACCCCGAGTGAAGCGTTTGTCAGTCACAAAGCGCATGGCCTCGGATTGGGGCTGGCCATTTGTCGCGATGTGATGGAAAGCCATGGCGGGCAAATCAGCCTGATGTCCGCCGAGCCACACGGCTGCATCGTCAGCCTTTCTCTGCCCTATTGGGCGTAAATTCAGGAGCGCATGAATGAGTGAATCGAATCCACACCTGCCCGTCTATGTGGTTGATGACGATGAATCGGTGCGTGATTCTCTGCAATTTATGCTGCAAGAGCACGGTTTCCACGTCGCCACCTTTGCCAGCGGCAAGGCGTTTCTCGACCACATCAATCAGCTCAAACCCGGCTGCGTGATTTTGGACAGCCGCATGCCCGAGCTGCGCGGCCAGCAAGTGCACCAACGGCTCAACGAGGCCAACAGTCCGCTGGCGATCATCTATCTGACCGGTCACGGCGATGTGCCGATGGCAGTGGATGCGCTGCAAGCGGGAGCGATTCACTTCTTTCAAAAACCCGTCAAAGGCGACGAACTCGCCGCCGCCATCACGCAAGGGCTGCAACAGTCAGCATCGAAGCTAGATCTGCTGGCGGCAAAAACCGCATTTGAATCGCTGACGACACGCGAAAAAGAGATCCTCAAACTGCTGATTGCCGGTAAACGCAATATTCGCATCGCCGACGAACTGTGCATTGCACAGCGCACTGTCGAAGTGCATCGCGCGAATCTGATGAAAAAGTTTGCTGCCAGTACCGTGGCCGAACTTGCCTACGTCTATGGCCAACTGGCCAAGGTGATGCGCTAAATCGTTCGAATTCGGTCGAATACCGACCGCACCCTTTCGGCATCGTCCAAGTCGGCGCATACGCGCCACAAAGCCCTCACAAAAAACAAGTCATTCATTCACCCAGCCACCAAAATGACCAAATGACACATAAACTTAAGTTTGTATTTCAAACATAAAATTTACACAAAATAACCTTTTGATCACAGAATGATGTTCAGTTAATGAATATTCAACATTGCTAATGTGCTCGCGGTTGCAGGTCTTGCAAGACTAAAAAACTGAAGGTGTCTTCAGCTAATCTTAAGTTTAGATTCGCATGATAGTGCCATCGTTTCATCGTCAGGTTTATTCTTCATGTCAAACTCAAGTCGTCTTTCATTTCCGCGTCTCCCCATGAGCATGACCACGCTCATTGTGGTTTTCGCGGTCTATTTTGGTACGGTGATGAATTATCCCGTGCTGAAGACTATTTTCCGTTTGAGTGCGGATGTCTCCAATCCGTTGTTTGCCTACACAGCGCCTGTTCTTCTAACTTGCGCCTTCATTATTATTTTCTCCGCATTTGCCTGGCCATACTTTTTCAAGCCGTTTATGGCATTTGTGGTGCTAACATCCGCTGCAGCGCTGTATGCCGAAGTCAATTTTCAAACGCTGTTCGACACCACCATGATGGAAAGCGTGTTTGAAACCAACTCTTCAGAAATATCGTTTTACCTCAACACGGCGACGCTTCTTTACTTGTTCGGCTTTGGTGTGGTGCCGTGTCTCTTCCTCGCCATGGTGCGCATCACGCCGCACCGCACTTGGATGCGCGCGATCGCATCGCGTGTGGGCATCGTCATCATCGCGGTCGCGGGGATTGGCTTGATTGCGGCCACCAGCTACAAAGACTACGCCTCAGTCGGTCGAAACAATCACTACCTGAACAAAATGATTATTCCCGCGCATCTGTACAATGGCGCGAAATACCTTAACAAAACCTACTTCGAAACCAAGCTGGCCTACCAAACCTTGGGGACCGATGCCAAGGTTGCAGCCGCACCAAACGGCAAACCCACGCTGATGGTGGTGGTGCTGGGTGAAACCGCTCGTGCGATGAATTTTGCCTACAACGGCTATCAGCGCGACACCAACCCTTACACCAAAGACATGGGCTTAATCGCGTTTCAGGACGTCTCCTCATGCGGCACGTATACCGCACTGTCGGTGCCATGCATGTTCTCGAACATGACGCGCGACAGCTACAACAAGCCACGTGCTGCCGCGCAAGACAATGCGCTCAATGTGCTGCAACACGCCGGGGTTGATGTGCTGTGGATCGATAACGACGGCGGCGACAAAGGCGTCGCGAAAAAACTGCCCTATCTGTCGATTGACGCCTCACTGAAAAATGACGACTGCAACGGCTCGACCTGTTTTGACGTGGCCATGCTCAGCGATGCGAAAAAGTTCATTGACGACGGCGCACGCAACAAACTGCTGGTACTCCACACCATCGGAAGCCATGGCCCAACCTACTGGCAACGGTACCCCGATGCACAAGCGCCCTTCCAACCCGCGTGTAACCGCAGTGATATCGAAAACTGCAACGACCAACAAATTGTCAACGTGTATGACAACACCTTGGTCTACACCGACTACGTATTAGCACAAGTGATCAATGAGCTGAAAAGTGTCTCTAACGATTACAACGTGATGCTGACTTACATTTCCGACCACGGTGAATCACTGGGGGAAAGTGGCCTGTATTTACACGGCACCCCTTACGCGATTGCTCCAGTCGAACAGACGCACGTGCCTTGGCTGCTTTGGATGCCAGAGCAATATGCACAGCAGAAAGGCTTGAATACGCAATGCCTCAAAGACAAAGCGAAAACAAGCGCGCTGTCACACGACAACTTATTCCATAGCCTGCTGGGTTTTTATGGTGTGCGTACCGAGGTTCAGAACAGCGAGCTGGATATCACGCAAAGCTGCCTTTTAGATTCATAACCCCTATTTATAGAGTTCTCATTCAATGCAACAGGAAGTCATCATTAAACGCACCGGGGTGCACCGGATTGTTTATACCTTTGTCCACAGTTTTAACGGATTCAAGTGGCTGTGTAAGCACGAAGCCGCGTTTCAACAAGAGCTGATGCTCTTCGTGCCACTGACCGTGTTCGCGTTTTGGTTGGATCTACCCGCCATGCATACCTTACTGGTGATGTTAAGCATGGTGTTCGTGTTATTTGCTGAGATGGTCAACACCGCCATCGAAGCCGTGGTGGATCGTATCGGTTTGGAATATCACACACTGTCTGGCGTTGCGAAGAATATCGGGTCGGCGCTGGTTCTTTTGGCCATGGGATGTTCATTGGCTGTTTGGGGTACCGTATTATGGCTACACTAATTTCTGCGTTCACTGGCGAGCGCGCCAAATTTAAGTTGGGTGCACTGCTGCCATTGTTGTGCTTTGTTTTGATTGATTTGCTGCTGCTGAGTTTGTCACGTCTGATGCTCTCGGTGTGGCAAAGCGAGCGCGTGTTTTCGACCACCGATTTTGGCCAGATTTTTATCGGCGGCCTGCGAATCGATATCTCGTCGGTCGGTTATCTGTTTGCACCTGCGCTGCTGCTGATCATCGCCGCCACGCTGCTGCGTGCGACGCGCTACATTCGTCTGCCGCTCAAAGTGTATTTGGTCGCGGGCAGCCTGCTGTTTCTGTTCTTTGAACTGATCACGCCCACCTTTATCCTTGAATACGACCTGCGCCCTAACCGCCTGTTTATCGACTACCTGATCTATCCTAAAGAAGTGTTCTCGATGCTGGCCTCTGGCTACAAAACCGAAATTGCGGTGACGTTTGTCATCCTGTTTTTGGCCGCTCGCCTACTGAGTAAAGTCTTTGATGCGTTGTGGAGCGCCGACGTGAAAGGCGCCGTGTTACCACAATTGGCGATGCAACTGGTGCTGACGTGTTTGGTGGTACTGGGCGCGCGCGGCACCTTGGAACACCGCCCGATTAACCCGGCGTTGGTGGCGTTTTCAACCGATCACCTGCTCAACGATTTAAGCATTAACTCCGCCTATTCGGTGGCGTTTGCGTGGAAACAAGCGCAGAAAGAGATGTCGAGCGCCGACTTCTACGGCCCGATGGATCAGCAAACCTTGTTGCGTGAAATTCACCGCACCATGCAAAACCCCGCGGCGGATTTCGCCGATCCAAGTGCGCCGACAAAAACCATGCACACCACCAGCTTTCCCGGACGCAAAAAGAACTTAGTGATTCTGCTGCAAGAGAGCTTGGGTGCCCGTTATGTGGGCAAACTCGGTGGCCTACCGCTGACCCCCAACCTTGACAAAATCATGGATGAAGGCTGGAACTTCACGCGGCTATACGCCACGGGAACACGTTCGGTGCGCGGGATTGAAGCGGTGGTCACCGGCTTTACGCCAACGCCAGCACGTGCGGTGGTCAAACTGGGTAAATCACAACAGAACTTCTTCACACTGGCGAGCTTCCTTGGCAATCAAGGGTATCGTACCCAGTTTATTTACGGCGGTGAAGCGCACTTCGACAACATGAAGACCTTCTTCCTTGGCAACGGTTTCCAAGATATCGTTCAAGGCAGCGATTTTGCCAAAGTCGATTTTACCGGCTCTTGGGGCGCATCGGATGAAGATCTGTATGATCAAGCCAACAAAGAATTTACTGAACTCCACCAACAAGGAAAGCCGTTCTTTAGCTTGGTGTTTACTTCATCGAACCATTCACCATACGACTATCCAGACGGTAAAATTACGCCTTACGACAGCGACAAACAGACGCGCAACAACGCCGCGAAATACTCGGATTATGCGCTGGGCGAATTTGTCAAAAAAGCCAAGCAGTCAGAATACTGGAAAGACACCATCTTTGTGGTCGTCGCGGATCACGACTCACGGGTTTATGGCGCAAGCCTTGTCCCCGTACGTCACTTCCACATTCCGGCGGTGATTTTCGGTCATGATGTGCCGCACCAAGTGGATGATCGTCTGGCAAGCCAGATTGACCTTGGCCCAACACTGCTGTCGTTGATTGGCGCCTCTGGTGAGCATCCTATGCTGGGCAACGATTTCACCAAACCGCTGACGGCCTCTCAGCCGCGCGCGATGCTGCAATACGACAAAAACTTCGCGTACTTAAAGGCGGGTAAAGCGGTCGTCTTCCAGCCTGACAAAGCGCCACAAACCTTCCTGTTGGATGGGGAAAATCTCACCCCGACTCAAAGCGATGACGCGCTGACACAAGAAGCGCATGCCTACGCCAACTTCGGCAGCATGGCATATCAAAAAGGGTGGTATAAACCTTAATCACTCAGCGTGAGCGGTGGTGCATCAGCCGCGACTCATCCACGAGACACATTCATCAACAACACATAGTAAAACGCCAGATCATCACGATCTGGCGTTTTTATTGTGGGCAAAGCGTTCAATTAACGATTGGCATCTGCATTTTGACGGGCACGTGGCGCGCCGCCATTTTGATTTTGGCTATTGCGGCTTTGACCATTGCCGCGGTTTTGGCTATTGCTGCGACTTTGGCTATTACGGCTTGGGCTGCGGCTGTTTGAGTTCTCGTTGTTCCCTTTGTTCGCACTGTTGCCGTTGCGTGGTTGATGACGCTTTGGTTTGTTCGCCGCTGTTCCCGCGTTTTGCTCGCTGGCTTTACCGTTGCGAGCGCCGCTGCGCGGTTTGGATGTCGCCCCCTCAGGCTGATCGTTCTTGGCTGGCGCTCGGCCTTGGCGCGCCTCACCTTGACGAGATGGCTTAGACTTACCGCCCGCGTTTTGATTTGGCTTTCGGCCTTGCGAGGCCGGCTTTTCGCCTTGAGCATGGCGTTCGCCCTGCACTGCTGGTTTTTTCGGTTTCTTCGGTTTTTTCGGTTTGATTGGGCGAGTGTCCAGTTTTGATTCTGGCACAGCGTTGGTCGGCTTAAAGCCGTCCAGTTCTACGCGCGGCAAGACTTGCTGAATCAAACGTTCAATGCCAAACAGATCCGGCGCTTCTACGGCACACACCAAAGAGATCGCGCGACCTGCTTCACCCGCACGGCCCGTACGGCCAATGCGGTGCACATAATCTTCCGCGATGTTTGGCAGCTCAAAGTTCACCACTTGAGGCAGTTGCGGAATGTCGATGCCGCGCGCCGCGATGTCGGTCGCAACCAACACGCGCAATTCGCCCGATTTAAATTCGGCCAAAGCTGTCGTACGTGCGCCCTGGCTCTTGTTGCCATGAATCGCCGCCGCTTTAATGCCTTCTTCATTCAAAAATGCGGCCAGCTTATTCGCGCCGCGTTTGGTACGGGTAAACACCAGCACTTGCTGCCAATTGCCGTCTTTGATGAGTTTCACCAACATCGGCGCTTTCTTTTTCACGTCGGCTGGGTAAACACACTGCTCGACCGTTTTCGCAGTAGAGTTCGCTGGGCTCACCGAGATCTCTACCGGATCGTTCACTAAGCCTTTGGCCAGCGCACGAATTTCATCGGAGAACGTGGCGGAGAACAGCAGGTTCTGACGGTTTTTCGGCAGCAGCTCAAGAATCTTACGAATGTCGCGAATAAAGCCCATGTCCAACATGCGGTCCGCTTCATCAAGCACCAGCACTTCCAGTTGATCAAACTTCACCGCATTCTGGTTGTACAAGTCCATCAAACGACCTGGTGTTGCAACCAGCACATCGGCACCTTTTCGCAGACGCAGCATTTGTGGGTTGATCTTCACGCCACCAAACACCACCGCGCTGCTCAGTGGCAGGTGACGGCTGTAGGTAAATACGCACTCTTGTACCTGAGCGGCTAGCTCACGCGTTGGGGTCAGAATCAACGCACGCACCTGATTGGCACGCACACGAGGGCCACCCGTTAAACGCTCCAGAATCGGCAGCGTAAATCCGGCAGTTTTACCTGTTCCGGTCTGTGCTGCTGCCATCACATCTTTGCCTTGCAGCACAGCTGGGATCGCTTGTGCCTGAATTGGAGAAGGTGTTTCGTACCCTTTTTCCTTGATGGCTTGAAGGATTGGCGCAGATAGACCTAACGAGGTAAAACCCATAGTTGATTCTCAATAGTTAATAGAACGGTGGATCGTCGCAGAATGCGACTCCAAAAGTCCGGCATTCTGAATCTTTTAAGCCTTGGGTTCAACCAGTAATTGCAAACTCCCGCCGCCCCACGTAGCCATGCGCTTTAGCTGACTGATTTTACTCAAAAAAATGAAAACATCGCCGCCATACCCCGAATTGTCGCCACATTCATCCCAGCGACATAAAACATCGTCATCTTAAGCATATGTTAAGTCACGCGCCCTATGATGAATATCACTGAAGTCATACGGCGAATGTATCGAGGCGAATGTGTCGAGGCAGATGCATCGAAGCATCCGAATAAGCGGCTCATCAGAATGAATGATGATTCGACCTAGGCGACCAATCGGTGTTTGGCAAACGAAGATAGAGAGGGCAATGATGATGCAACTGGTCGGTGAGAACCCAAAACTGCGAATCAAAAATTACTTACGTAAATTCGATCGCTACCGTAAAAACAAAATGACCCACGTGGCCAACCTGCTGCTGTCGGTACTCGGAAACACCCGTGACGCGCAACCTGAGTTAGTCGCGGCCAACGACGTCAAACAAATTTTGATTGTGCGCAGCAACGACCGCGTCGGCAACACGGTATTTTTGATTCCGTTCATTCGTCAGGTTCAGCACCACTATCCACAAGCCAAGATCACGTTACTGCTCAACAAACCATGGCAACAAACGCTCTTTGCCCATATGGGCATCGATACGTTCGCGTTTGCCAACCTGTCGTTTTCCAGCCTGCCGGAATGCATCGCATCGCTGCGTGGTTTGCGACAACAGGTCTTTGATCTTTGCCTGTCGCCAAGCACATCGGCGCAATCGTCGATTTTGTGCGCCTTGATGAGCGCGCGTAATAAAGTGGCTGCCACCAGCCGTTACGATGCTGCATTCACCCACACGTTCCCTGTGCGTAAAGCCTATAGCCACGCTGCACTGTGTAACCTCAGCTTACTGCCGCAAATTCACTCATCAGCACAACAGGCCTCTCCGTGGAACAGCCATCAACTGAGCATCAGCACGGACGAGTGCCACGCTGGGTTGGAAACCAAAACCATGCTCGCACCGGACGATTCGCTGTGTCTGGCATTTTTCCGCGGCGCACGCGGCGACAAAAAGTTAACCGATGTTGAATGGCTGAACGTTTTGCGCCAGTTTGAACGCGCCCATCACCAACCGATCACGTGGATCGAAGTAATGGGCCCAGAAATTGAAGCGCCGCTGTGTCGGGATATTCAAACCTATCGCAGCAAAAGCTTGCGTGAACTGGCCTGCTTCCTGCGCCATGCCGACGGCTTCATCAGTTGTGACACCGGCCCGCTGCACCTCGCCGATGCCGCCGGAGCCAGTTGCATTGGCCTATATACCCACACCGATCCTGCGGTGTACGGTTTGCTGGGAGAACGCTGTTTCCATATCACCGACCTCGAACACATCGACGCGGCGACCATATTGCATAGGTTAGAAGCTGCCAAAGTCCTACCGCAAGCGGCGTAAGGGAGGCTGCACGATACGTTTGTCTGAACGATGTGTCTGAACGATGCATCTGAACAAAGCATCACCGCCCACCATGTTCCTGAGAAAAAGCAGCCGTCCTCGCTGCTTTTTCGTCAAGAATCTCCACCTCGTTATACCTTCATCTGAGAAACAGGCTTGACCTTCCCCTAGGGGGAAGCTTTATAGTCGCTGCACTTTTTATGTCATTGCCCTTTTTACATGCGCTTAAACTTCATGACGACACTCGGAATCACACTGTTGGCATTAGCTTCGCTGCTGATGTCCGGCTTTGTTGCTGGTTCGCCCGCCATGAATGTGACCCTCAGCAAGCACATGGCAATGCCACCTGTGATGTCGATGCCCCATCGCGTCAGCGCAAATTGCACCGATAACTCAAACGCAAAGCAACCCCACGCCCAACATGCCCACGCCAGCCCCTCATGCGATGTCAGTCATGACATGAAGCACAGTTGCTGCGATACCACCTGCACCAACACGTTGGCATTGATGGCATGTCTTGCGCCAATCCCATCGCGGATCAGCACGCAAACCCAATACCACGTCATCAGTGCCGGTGATGTCATTCACCGCACACAAACGCTTTACCGGCCCCCCAGCGCTTAAATCCCAACTCTCGAATCTCGGCTTCCGCCCCTACTCCCTGTGAACAGGTAACAGGCGGAGAAGTTTTCGTGCGCGTTACGCGCTCAGTTGTGGATGAACAACGTGAAATTAAAACCATGCCTTTTGGCGCTGTCTGTCAGCGCTGCGGCTTGGGTGTACACGATGGCGATGGCGAGTGAAACCTCGCCTGCCAGCCCATCACCTCAGTCAGCACAAACGCTGTCTCAATTGATTGAGACGGCGCTGTCGAACGACGGTATTCGTCGTCAGTATTACGCACAAGCGCAAGCGATGCGCGAAACCGGTCGTGCCAGTGCGACCTTAATGGATCCCAAACTCAAAATAGGCGTCACCGGTCTGCCCGTCGACAGCTTCAAGTTCGATGAAGATGCGATGACCAACATTTCCGTTGGCCTGATGCAGCAGTTTGAGCGGGGTGACACGCTCGATCTGCAAAACAAAAAAGCCACGCAACAGGCACAAGGCGTCGACCTTCAGGTCGTCGGTCGCGAGCTAGACGTCGCCAACGCGCTGACCCAATTGTGGCTTGAACTGGGCTATCAGCAGGTGGCGCAAACCATTCTGCTGGAAAATCGCAGCCTGATGAATGAGATGGTCAATTTCATTCAAACCAATTACGCGATTGGCAAAAGCGAAGCGCAGGATCTGCTCAATGCGCAGCTGCAGGTCTCGCGCCTGGACGAGAAGTTACAGGCTAACGCGCAGATGCAGCTGCGCCTGACCGCTCAGCTCTCCGAATGGCTCGGTTCAGACTGGCTGCTTTCAGCCCATCGCCTTCAGGCATCGAACCAGTTGCCGTGGTCTAAGCTGGAGCAAACCCTCACTCCCCCGTCGACCAACAACGCTTATTACAGCGATCTGAGCCGTCACCCTGCGGTGCGCATGGCAGATTCATCGATTGAAGCCGGTCGCACTCAGGTGGATATTGCGCGCGAAGCTTACTCGCCGCAGTTTGGGGTGGAAGTGATGTATGCCTATCGCCAAGCCAATAACATGCGCGGTGAGCCTGCATCGGACTTGGTCAGTGCCTATCTGACCCTGGATATTCCGCTGTTCACTGGCAACCGCCAAGACCGCAACCTCGCGGCCGCTCAGTATCAGGTCGGTGCAGCCCAATCGCAAAGAGACACCTTACTCCGTCAGATGAACGCCAAAGTGAACGCGCTGCGCGTTGATCGCGACAACCTCGCTCAGCGTTTGGCGCGTTTCAACTCGACCTTACTACCGCAAGCTAAGGCGCGTGTTCAGGCCACCGAGCGCGGCTATCAGAACAATACCGCGCAGTTTAACGACGTGATTTCGGCCAGTACGGATGAATTGGCGTTGCAACTCGAGTATCAGCGCCTGCTCACCGATCGCAATCTGGTCAACAACAACCTCGCGGCGCTACTCAGCAGTTACGAATACCACGTCAGTCCGCCGCAGCTCTCCACGTCAACCGCCGAGCAGGAATAAGGTCAAATCATGAAAAACAGTCATATTGCAATCATCGCGCTGGCCATCGGCGCAGCTCTGGGCGTGGGCGCCCAAACGTATCTCACGGGCATGAACGCCGAACATAACGCCATGAACAACACCATGAACAGCGCCGCCAGTGAAGGCAGCAAAGAACCGCTGTATTGGGTTGCGCCCATGGACCCGAACTACAAACGCGATAAACCGGGCAAGTCACCAATGGGGATGGATTTGATTCCGGTGTATGCCGAAGAAGCCGCGTGCCAGAAACCCGGCACGGTCACCATCGACCCGTCGGTCGAAAACAACCTGGGCGTCAAAACCGCACAAGCTGTGCGCGAGCCGCTGTCACCCAGCATTGAAACCGTGGGCTACATCGCCTTTGATGAGAGCCGTTTATGGCAAACCAACGTGCGCGTGGCAGGCTGGGTCGAGAAGCTCTACGTCAACGCGGTCGGCGATCGCGTGCGTAAGGATGACGTGCTGTTCACCCTCTACTCGCCCGAATTAGTGAAAGCGCAGGAAGAGTTGCTCAACGCCTATCGCACCGGACGCAGCGCGCTCGTGAAAGGGGCAACCGAGCGTCTAGTGACACTCGGCGTCGACCGCGCGCAGATTCAGGCCATCCTTAAACGCGGCAAAGCCTCGTCGTCCGTCGACATCAAAGCCAAAGCCGATGGCATCATCGCCAGCCTGAATATTCGTGAAGGCGGTTATCTCTCTCCGGCACAAGCGGTGATCAGTGCCGGTCCGCTGGATAATGTTTGGGTCGATGCCGAAGTGTTTGAGCGCCAGTCACACTGGGTGACCGCGGGCAGTAAAGCGATGATGACGCTCGATGCGATGCCGGGCCGCGAATGGCAGGGCGAAGTCGATTACGTCTACCCGATTCTCGACCCGCAAACCCGCACCCTGCGCATGCGTTTAAAATTCCCGAACCCGCAGGGCGAACTCAAACCCAACATGTTCGCCAACATCTCACTGCGACCGGTCACGGAAGATGCGGTATTAACCATTCCCAAGTCAGCGGTGATCCATTCAGGTGGCATGAGCCGCGTGGTGCTTTCCGAAGGCAACGGCCAGTATCGCTCAGCGCGCATTGACGTGGGCCGTGAAGCGGGCGATCGCATTGAGGTGCGCCACGGACTCAATGAACAAAGCCGCGTGGTCACTTCAGCGCACTTCCTGCTCGATTCAGAATCAAGCCAAACGGCCGACTTGTCGCGCATCGATGGCCTGCAAGCCGCCAGTGAAGCGATTTGGGCCAAAGGTGAAGTGACCGATGTGATGGACAAAACACGCATGCTGACCATCAGCCACCAGCCTGTCGCGGAACTGAACTGGCCGGGCATGACGATGAACTTTACCCTCGCCAACAACATCAACGTGGCACCGTTCAAGCGCGGACAGGCGATTGAGTTCGCGCTCAAAAAAGGCGATGACGGCCAATATCAAGTGGTCGATTACCGCATCGGTGACAACGTCATTCCCGGCGAGCTGTGGCTGACCGGTGACATCAGCATGCTGATGGCCGATTTTGGCATGATCACCCTCAAACACTTGCCGGTCGCCGAGTGGCGCTGGGATGCAGGCGAAATGAATTTCAGTGTCGGTGATGACGTTGACCTCAGCGGGCTGAAGGAAGGTCAGCCGGTTCGGTTTCTAGTGCAGAAAAATGGCACCGACTATGTGCTGAAAGCGATTGAACGCCGCGGAGGTCAATCATGATCAACGCCATCATTCGCTGGTCGCTGCACAACCGCTTTCTGGTGTTGGTTGCGACGATTGCGCTCATCGCAGGTGGCCTGTTCAGCGTGAAGCAAACGCCGGTCGACGCGATTCCCGATCTGTCCGATGTGCAGGTGATCATCAAAACCAGCTACCCCGGCCAAGCGCCGCAGGTAGTCGAAGATCAGGTCACCTACCCGCTCACAACTGCGATGCTGGCCGTACCTGGCGCGGTGACGGTGCGCGGCTATTCGTTCTTTGGTGATTCGTACGTGTACATCATCTTTAACGACAAAACTGATATGTACTGGGCGCGTTCGCGGGTCCTCGAATATCTCAGCCAAGTAGCGCCCAAACTGCCTGCCAACGCCAAGCCGACGCTCGGCCCCGACGCCACAGGTGTGGGTTGGGTCTACAGTTACGTGCTGCAAGACAAAACCGGGCAACACGATCTCGCGCAGCTACGCAGCCTGCAAGACTGGTTCCTTAAATACGAGCTGCAAACCGTGGCTGGGGTGTCGGAAGTTGCGACGGTGGGCGGCATGGTCAAGCAGTATCAGATCCAGATCGATCCCGCCAAACTGCGTGCCTACAACCTGACGCTACAACAGGTCAACGCCGCCATTCAAAATGGCAATCAGGAAACGGGCGCCTCAGTGATCGAAGTGGCCGAAGCCGAGCACATGGTGCGCACCACCGGTTACCTGACCGGGATTGAAGACATTCAATCGCTGCCGCTCAAAGTGGCCAGCAAAGGCACGCCGCTGCTGTTGGGCGATATTGCCGACATTACCTTGGGGCCACAAATGCGCCGCGGGATTTCGGAACTCAATGGTGAAGGGGAAGCTGTCGGCGGCGTCATCGTGATGCGCTATGGCGAGAACGCCAGCCAAGTGATTGCTAACGTCAAAGCCAAGTTGGACAGCCTGCAAGGCAGTTTGCCCAGCGGGGTGGAAATTGTACCGACTTACGATCGCTCCACACTGATCAATTCTGCGGTCGAGAACCTATGGAAGAAGCTGGCGGAAGAGTTCATCGTGGTCGCCATCGTCTGCGCGCTGTTCCTGTTCCATATGCGGTCATCACTGGTGATTGCGCTCAGCCTGCCCGTCGGCATTCTGTCGGCGTTTATCGTCATGCACTGGCAAGGCATCAATGCCAACATCATGTCGCTTGGCGGTATCGCGATTGCCATTGGCGCCATGGTCGACGGTGCGATTGTGATGATCGAAAACGTCCACAAACACATTGAGCGCACGCCGCTGACCGATAAAAACCGCTGGCAAGTGATTGGCGATGCGGCGCAAGAAGTCGGCCCACCGCTATTCTTCTCGCTGATCATCATCACCCTCAGCTTTGTGCCAGTGTTTGCGCTGGAAGGTCAGGAAGGCAAGATGTTCTCGCCGCTCGCCTTCACCAAAACTTACGCCATGGCGGCGTCGGCGGGGCTTGCCATCACGCTGGTGCCGGTGCTGATGGGCTATTTCATTCGCGGGAACATACTGCCCGAGCACAAAAACCCGGTGAACAAGGCCTTAGTGAGCTTGTACCGCCCGCTGCTCAACCTCAGCCTGCGTTACCCCAAAACCGTGATTGCGGTAGCGGTAGCGTTGATGGCATCCGCCTACTACCCGACCAGCCAACTCGGCAGCGAGTTCATTCCACCACTGGATGAAGGCGATTTGATGTACATGCCGACCACTTATCCGGGCATCTCGATTGGGAAAGCGCGCGAGCTGTTGCAGCAAACCAACAAGCTGATCAAAACCGTGCCGGAGGTGAACACCGTGTGGGGCAAAATCGGCCGCGCCGAAACTGCAACAGATCCCGCACCGCTGACCATGATCGAGACCGTGATCCAACTGAAACCACGCAGCGAATGGCGTGAGGGCGTCACCCTAGCATCGCTGCGTAAAGAGTTCGACAGTCTGGTGCAGTTCCCCGGCCTCACCAATGCGTGGGTGATGCCGATCAAAACCCGCATCGACATGCTGGCGACCGGGATCAAAACCCCGATTGGCATCAAAATCGTCGGGCCTGAGCTGGCGACCATCGAACGCATCGGCGCTGAGCTGGAGCCGATTTTGAACCACATTCAGGGCACTTCGTCGGTGTATGCCGAACGTGTGGCTGGCGGCCGTTATGTCACGGTCGATATCAAACGCCGCGCCGCCGCGCGTTACGGGCTGAACATCAAAGACGTACAGCAAGTGATTGCTACTGCGGTCGGTGGCATGAATGTCGGCGAGACGATTGAAGGTCTGGAACGTTACCCGATCAACGTGCGCTACCCGCAGGATTACCGCGATTCCGTGGTCAAACTGCAAAACCTGCCCTTGGTGACGCCCAACGGCGCTCGCATTGCGCTCGCCGATGTGGCCGACGTGCGTTACGAAGATGGCCCGCCAATGATCAAAACCGAAAATGCTCGCCCCAATGGCTGGGTGTTTGTCGACATCGACGGGCGCGATCTTGGCTCCTACGTGGCCGAAGCACAGCGCGTGGTGGCCGATCAACTCAAATTGCCAGCGGGGTACTCACTGACGTGGTCAGGGCAATATGAATACATGGAGCGCGCCAAAGATCGCCTCAGTGTAGTGGTGCCCATCACGCTCACCATCATCATGCTGCTGCTCTACTTCAGCTTCCGCCGTGTGGGAGAAGTGCTGATCATCATGGCTACCTTGCCGCTGGCGATGGTCGGCGGCTTATGGCTGATGTATTCGCTCGACTATCACCTGTCGATCGCCGTCGGCGTGGGCTTTATTGCGCTGGCTGGTGTCGCGGTCGAGATTGGCGTCATCATGCTGGTGTACCTCAATCAAGCTTGGCATTACACCAAACTCAAGGCTCAAGAACGCCAAACAAACCTGACACGGCAAGACCTCAACGACGCCATTCGCGAAGGCGCTGGGCTGCGCGTGCGCCCGGTCATGATGACCGTGATAACTGTCATCATCGGCCTCATTCCGATTATGTACGGCGAGGGCACCGGTTCTGAAGTGATGCAGCGCATCGCCGCGCCCATGATTGGCGGCATGGCATCGGCATTGCTGCTGACGCTGCTGGTACTGCCCGCCATTTTTAAGCTGTGGAAACAGCGTGAAACACAACCCACACCAACCACTGAAAAGGAATAACTCATGAAAATCACTGTATTGGCTTTGGCACTAAGCCTCACTTCCCCATTGGCGCTAGCCGACATGACGCACGGCGACAGCCAGCAATCCGGCATGGATCACAGCATGATGGCAACCGACTCAATGTCGCATGACGGCATGTCGAACCCAGCTGGCATGATGAACATGGGCGAGATGTCGGACGTTGGCATGCCAGCCGCCGGCTCTAAACCGAGCAAAGTGGTGTATGTGATGCTCTCTGATGACATGAAAATCACCTTCAAAAAAGAGGTCACGATCGAGCCCAATGACGTGGTGCAATTTGTGGTGATGAATACCGGCAAAATCGACCATGAATTCTCCATCGGCTCTGCCAAAGAACAACTGGCCCATCGCGACATGATGCGCACCATGAGTGGCCAACACATGCATGATTCCGGCAGTACGGTGACCGTGCAACCGGGCAAGGCCAAGCAATTGACCTGGCATTTCCAAGGTGATAACCACGTCGAGTTCGCCTGCAACATTCCCGGTCACGCCGAAGCGGGCATGGTGAAAAAAGTGACGCTGTAAATTTACAGGCCAGTGGAAACAAAGAAGCCGCATACTGCGGCTTCTTTTAACTCGTCTTTCCAATAGAAATTGAATCAAGCAGATATCTTAATTTCGGCCACTCTCTAAGATTTCTGTCGTCTGCAGATTGGAAATAATCGGATGTTTGGCGAACACAACCAGAAATACCATACTGACCAATAGCAACAGAAAAGCTAACCCAATGGCCGCTGATTCGAAGGACCATTCGAAAAGGCATGAGCAGTAAAACGCGGCAAATGCATTACCAAAGGCAATGATGATATTTTGAATCGCTGCGGTTCTGCCTGCGATGCCATCTAGTGTCATTTCTTGTAGATACGCAGCCAAACTCACGGCAGCCAGTGTTGTCGTTACTCCAAAACAAAACATCAAAATAGGTAGCCAGGAAAGCTGATCAAACAAAGCAAATGCAAGAAAAGCCAGTGCAGATACACATTGATTAATTAACAGCGCGGTATCGGAGGACTGCTTATTCAACATGGATTTAAAATTCTTCATTAGCGTTCCAGAGGCAATTGCACCTGCGGCATAACTCACACTCAACCAAGACAACCACTGTGTATCATTTGCGAACTTGTTTGCTACCAACGGAGCCAACAAAACATAAAAGCCACCCAGTGATACCGCAATAGAAAAACTACTTAACAACCTAATGAGAAATGCACGATTACCATACGTAAAATTGATGAAATCACGCCAACTTAGCGCAGTTTTCTGCGTCACTTCCGCATGATTTTGGTGTGCATATTTGGACTTAATCAGCAAACTGGCCAATAAGCATACGCCATAAATCGCTGCCATAAAGTACAACACCGCAGATTCGGAATACCAAGACAGCATGACTCCCGTCATCGATAATCCGACGATTTGTCCCAGTTGCGAAGACGCGGCAATCTTCCCGTTTACTATTTTCAACTCGTTGGCTTTAAATACGTCCTTCACAAGTACAAACAATGATGTTCGATAGAAAGGCCTCGCGACGTAGACAATGCCTGCTGCTATCAAAAGATAAAAGGTTGAGTCAGCACTATAAGTCATTGACAGAGATATAAAGGCAACGAAACTGATGACGTTAATAATTACCAGAATTTGACAGGGTGAATAACGGTCGGAGATCGTACCTGCGTAGCATTGGATGAGAGTAACAATTAAGAATTCCCCTCCGTATGCTGACGCAAACGCCCAAAGACTATTAGTTTGATCGTAAAGAAGCTTACCTAACAGAAGCGTAAATATGGCGCTGGCCATTTTAGTAAAGAATTCGATCAGAGGGGGCATATTCTTCAAGAGATCACCAACGATTTCATTTTGACTGATGTTATTTATTTGTTAGATTTACCCACTCTGACTTAATAATTTCAATAAGTTAATGAATCAAGGCCTTCAAAAGGAGACCACGCGCTCACAAGTCAAAAAAACTAATCACTGAGGGCTCCCATCGAAAGAATGATTAGTTACTACAACTCTACATTGATGTGGCGTTCACCTGGGAAAGAATAACCGAATAAATTACGGACCTCAGCCCGCTCTAGCGCCGTTGGGTAATTCCGATTCCGGGCAGGCGAGGCACGGTGTCAGCCGATCTTCGTAGCCAATATCAAACAGCATGCCTTGAGAAACTTCGCCCGCCATTGTGCGCTCGGGCAGATTGACCACAAACAGCGCCTGCTTGCCTTCAATCTCTTTCGGGTTGGCCCTTTCCTGTTTGATGCCTGCCAATATTGAACGGGTGTGATCGCCAAAATCGACGATCAGTTTCATTAACTTGTCGGACTTTGGAACGTCCAACACTTCCACAATACGCCCGACGCGAATGTCCACTTTGGCAAAATCATCAAAGCTGATCTCAGGTTTAATCGGTGCAGGTGTCATCTCTTCTCCTCGTTCAAAAGTGACATGGTGGCTAGAAAGTCGGAGGTTTCGCGTTCTACTCACGGTAAAGCGCGTTTTACCGCCACAACGGAGTACGTATGCCAGTGTTTCATTCTGCCCAATGCGGTTTTGGCGCTTTCGTCACGTTCAAAGAATCTGACGACATCGAAATGGGCAAATAGAGACGTCACGTGCGACTCGGTGAGCGGTGTCGTCGGGCTGCGATAGTTGTTCGCCCAGCTGTCTTTTTCACCCATGAAATCACCAGCAAACACGCCGCCAGCTTCCAAACACGCTTCGATCTTATGCCAGGTCTCCTGAAACTGGTCAGGGTTGGCAAAGAACAAACTGGAGTTGGCAATCACAATGCCCGCTTTGGGGTAGTCGAAAGACTCAAAAGCGGCCTGCTCAATCTCAACCAACGCATTCGCCGCAAACCTTGCTTTACATAGCGCTGTCGCATCGGCATTCACATCGAATCCGTGCACTTGATATCCCTGCTGCGCCAGATACTGGATATCGCTCCCGGTGCCGCAACCACAATCCACCGCAACACGCGCGCGGGATTGATTAAGTTTGACCGCCAACTCTGTTCGCCGGAGATGCGGACGTGAAATAGCCTGTTCGTAATATTCTCGCCAAATCTTAGTGTTGTCTTCCATCACAGTTCGTCGCTAGTGTCGAGTTCATCAGGGAACAGGTATTCCATGTTGATGTTGCCTTCGGGGCTGAGGGTAAAGCGAATGTGGTCGTGGCCGATGCCGGACTGATTGATATCCGAACACCCCAAAAACAGTTCCCAATCGTAGCTGTATTCGATTTGATAGCGGTTCTCCGCCAAATGATGCACCGACTGAATCTCGATGCCGTTGACGTTGTGCGCCATATCATCGATGTAGGAGAGATCAGGGATCAACTTGTCCTGAAAGGTGCTTTTGTTGGCGATGAGGAAATCTTTCAGCGCGTCGCACAGCGCCCGGCCATGTTCAATCGGTTGAGATGGGGGAGTAAAAATCACGTTTTGTTCTCCAGTTGAAATCGCGCAAGATCAGTTTAAATTCAAGGACAAACGCAGCATGTCTTGATGCTGAATGCCCTGTTCGAAAATCGGCTCCGGATAGTGCTTGAGAAAGTGATCTTTGAGCACGCCATCCACCCGAAAACCGAGCCGTTGATAATAGGTCAGTTGATAGCCAAAAGTGCCCGTGCCTAGCTCAACACGCTGCACGTTGCTATTTTTCAGCTCATGCAACGCAAACCGCAGCAGTTCAGAACCGATTCCCTGCTGCTGAAATGGCGCAGCGACCGACACATTGAAAATCTCAGCGGTGGTCTCATCCAGCGCTTTCACCACGCACGCGCCAATCACGGCGCCGTGGTGCGTGACGGCAAAACACCACGCGTCCTGCAAATACGTTGCGATGTTTTGCGGCGACGGATCGGCTTCCAACAGCAGTGACATCGGAATGTCATCAGGTTCAACACGTAAGTAATGCATGTGGCCTCAAGTCAATGGTCGACAGGAAAAGTGCCCAACCGCGAGCATATGCAGCGGCGTGAATCTCACACTTTACTGCAATCGGCTGGAGACGGCACTCGTTTCATGGCCATCAAGTGTTTTGACATACCCTTTGGGCGAAATACCAAACTTATCTTTAAAGCGCTGGCTAAAGCGGCCTTCCGACTGATACCCACACAGGCTTGCGATCATTGCGACGTTGTTGTGCCCTTCTTGTATTAAACGAAGGGCGTGATTCAAACGCACTTCAGCCAGCACTTCACGATACTGAACGCCCTCTTGGCGCAGTTTTCGAATCATGGTAGCGCGACTCATCGCAAAGTGGCGGGCCACGTCATCCAGCAGGTGGTCGTTGCTGGGCGAATGCGACAAATAGCGACTGAGTTTTTGAGTCAGCGAATCTTGCGACGAGGCAAAGAGGTGATGCAAAGCGCCGCGCTCCGCCAGTTGCTGATACACACCCAGCACCCAATATTGCTGGGTTTCGGCGCTCAGTGTTTGGCGGTCAAACGCATAGAGCGCATTGAGCGTGTCGCGCAATGCAGCATCGTGGAAAAGCATGAACGAGGTGCCTTGCTCGGCATTGCGCAGACTCAATTCAAGCATGGCGGGCGGCGGCGCGCAGAAAAAACTGAACATGCGCGATGAAAACCGCCCTTTGTGTGGCATGTTTTCAAAACTCAGCGACATACCTGAACTGCACAGCAAGACCTGAGTCGCGCTCAGTTCACTCGTTTCATCCTGCCAAAAGAGTCGTTTACTGCCTGCCGTGATCTGAATAAGACTCGGGGAATGGATGCGAACATTCCGCAGCGGTTGCTGCTGTCCGGCACGAAATACGGTGACTTGATACTGATGATTCATCCATTCCCTCGCAAAATTTATTGACGCGTATATGTGGCGGTCAGTCTGGCTTTGCCCAGCGCCATGCTGTTGAGGGTAAAACCAAACACAGCTGGCGGCGTGTTGGCATCCAATTGCAGTGATGCTTGCGGCAGCGCCCAAACGGTAAATTGATAACGGTGCATGCCGTCGTTGACTGGCGGACAAGCGCCACCAAAGCTTGCGACGCCATAATCGATACGCGCTTCTTTGCCACCCAGTTTTGCGATATTGGCACCGCGCGGCACGGCATTCACCGATGCCGGAATATCAAACGCAATCCAGTGCCAGAAGCCGCTTTCTGTCGGTGCATCCGGGTCATACGCTGTGATGGCAAAGCTTTTGGTGCCTGCTGGCGCATCTTTCCACATCAGTTGGGGTGACAGGTTACCGCCGTCACATCCCCACCCGGCGTACTCAAAGGTCTTCGCCATCGGGTGACCTTCCTGAATGTCGTTGCTGGTCAATTGAAAGGCCTGCGCGGAACCCGCGGCCAGTAGGCTGACGGTCATGATGCTATTGATGAAAAATTTCATTGCTGTTCTCCTTCGTTGGTCTGATTCAGTGTAAGCATGCATCACGACGATTGCCGACCTAAAAGTATCAAACAAACATAACAATCAGCAATATTTGATACTTAATGCTAAATGATATGGAGAGATCAATAAGGAATTCATCGCACCGCAACCCCAGCCCCTTGACGCCGCTTCCATCAGTTTCGGCAGACAATCCACGATCGCGTCTAGCGGGAAGCTACGCTGGTGCGCCCAGTGCCGGTCAACGAACCGCGCATCGTTCCCCTTTAGGACTCGCGCTTCTCGGGTTTAGCTGCGCGCAAACTGCGCCAACGATGCCCCCGTTAAGCGATAAATTCGCCACTCCGACTGCTCTTGAGCGCCGATGTGCTGATAAAAATCGATCGCAGGTTGATTCCAATGCAACACCGACCATTCAAAACGGCCACATCCGGTGTTGATCGCTTGCTGCGCTAAGGTTTTCATCAACAATTTACCGGCGCCGTGGGAACGGAAAGCCGGGGTGACGTACAAATCTTCCAGATAGAGCCCGTTTTTACCCAACCAGGTCGAGTAATTGTAGAAATAAACCGCATAGCCTATCGGAGCCCCGTCAATTTCGCAGATAAGCGCGTGGGCGGTCGACTGTGCGCTGAACAGGCTGGTTACAATATCTTGCTCGGTAGATTCCACGCAGTGAAGTGCTTCCTCATACTCTGCTAACTCTTTAATAAATTTCAAAATGACGCCCGCATCGTCCACGGTCGCTGGTCTAATTTGCATCATGTCTTTTTCCTATTTTACGGCCATGACTCGCAGTATAAAGGCGAGCTTGTTATGATTTAAGTGCATTGTTTGCATAACTCACCTGTACGCTATTCATGAAAAAATTTGACAACATCGACCTGAACCTGATGAAAGTGTTCTACTACGTGTACGAAACACAATCGGTACAAATGACGGCAGATCGGCTCAATATCAGCCAATCTGCTTGCAGCCACAGCTTGGCGCGTTTGCGCAGTCGGCTCAATGACGAGCTGTTTATTCGCATCAACGGGAAAATGATTCCGACCAACCAAGCCGAACAACTAGCGCAGTCGATTCAACCCGCACTCGAATTGCTCTACAGCGGCCTCAACACTGCCACGCCATTTGATCCCGCCGTAGGTCAGCATCATTTTGTCATCTCTGGTTATGATTTTAGTGCTTGGTGCGTGATGCCAACGCTCACCGCTTATTTGGCGGAGCATTTCCCCAATATCACGGTAAGGCTGGTTCAAAGCGACAAACAGATTCCCACCGAGCATCTGGAGTCTGGGGAGATTGATCTCTCGTTGGGCTTTGATCATGAAGCGGAGCAGTCGAATCACATCGGGAATGCGATTTGGCAGAGTGGGCAATATTGCATTGCGATGGACAACCAACACGATGCTTTGATGGCGGGTCGCCCCTTGGATCTAGACACCTTTTTGGCCTATCCACATGTGTTGGTGACGCCGTGGAACGAGCCGCGAGGCATTGTGGACGCCACACTCGGCAAGCTGAACAAAAAACGGCAGGTCGCGGTCACGTTACCCAGCGTGTTGAGTGCGCCATTTTTGCTCAAGGGCACGAACTACTTTCTCGCCGCGCCTGAAAGTTACCTCGAGACCTTAGCTGACACGCTGCAGTTGGCGTTTGTCGCGCCGCCTATCCCGATTCCGCAGTATCACATCAAACTCTATTGGCACAAGGTCAGAGAGAAAGACCCCAAAGTCAATTGGCTGATTCATCGCTTGTGCGATCTTGCGGCGATCCCCCTCAATCCATGGTGATGATGGAGGGGGATTGGGACGACACACTCAGCGGATTCATACTTTGAAATTTGAGACTTGAGTGTTTAATTCAAGGTAGACACTATTGAGTTCATTGAACTGCTGACGAATGGCTTTTGATGCCCGATCCACGCCGTCAGTTTGCTCTTTCATCGCAATCAAGTTCTGATTGATCTCGTTCGAGACACTCGACTGTTCCTGCGTTGCCAAAGCCGTTTGTTCTGACAACGCCCTGACGGAGCTGAGTGAATCGTTCAGGGCATCAAAGACTTGTATCACACTATCAAAGTTATTCACGGCGCTATGCGCATTCGATTTGCTCTGCTTAATCGCCATAAACGCATCGGAAACACTGTCCGACAATTGACTGATCATCTTCTCAATTTGATTGGTACTTTCACCCGTTTGGGTCGCGAGTTGACGAACTTCATCGGCCACCACGGCAAACCCTCGTCCAAACTCGCCTGCACGCGCCGCCTCGATCGCGGCATTCAATGCGAGCAAATTGGTTTGTTCCGCAATGCCACGAATCACTTCCAGTACTGATGAAATAGCCTCGGAGTTTTTCTCCAGTTCCTCAGCTTTCGTCATCGTGACCTCAATATTCGCGACGAGCGAATCGATGCTGGCATGCGAAGACTTCACCACGCCTCGCCCCCGGTCAATGTGTTCAGCAGCCGATGTGGATTCATTCGATGTATGAGAAGCAACATCGGCCATCTGGGCATTGGCCATCGACATCTCACTGGCCGCGCTCACAATGGAGTCGCTGGATTCAACCAATCTTTGGGTAATTTGATTCACCGAATTGGCGACCGCCTCCAGTTGATGCGTTGAGTCACCTAACGCAGAACTCTTCAACTGGACCGTCTTCATAATGGTTTGTAGATTCCCGACAAACGTATCAAACTCATGTGACAAATCGCCCAGTTCATCTTTCGTCGTCGAGTTAATTCGCGCGGTCAGATCACCATCACCATCCGATATTTCTCGAATTCTTTGCGATATATTGGTGACATTCTTCGTAATACTTTTAGGAATATAATAACTCACCACAAAAGCAACCATAAAACCGATAATGACGATGATGATGGTCATATCTTGATATTGTTTGATTTCCTCTGCGGTCTGTTGCTCTTCTATTCGCCCTTGTTGTTTTACCGCCTCTCCCGCTTGATCCAATACCGCGCGAATCCGTTCAAATTTATCATCCGTTTCAACTAAAACATCACTCTTATTCTCTGAAACGTTTATTTCACTTGAATCCATTAATTCAGAACTCAATTTAAACCAACCGGAAAAAATACTATCAAATTGATCATAAGGGCGAACTAATTCGGGTTCGGAAGCCATTAAGGTACGATACGATTGAAATCGGTTATTTGCTTGCAGCGCATTGTCTTGGAAATCTTTGAGATTTTGATTCGCATCGCCAATACCAGAAACAAACTTCTGTTGGGCGAGACGGGATTGATACAGGTCGCGATCCGCATTCAGCACTTCGGCAAGCGCATCCAGATAACGCTTGAGCATCACCCGATCAATGGTGTCTTCACGCCATGCCGACACATGGTTACGAATCTTCGCTTCTGCTTGATCAAGCATATTGCGCATCGTAAAAAAATCTTTATCAACAATCACTAAGCGATCATTCACTGATTGATTTGCACGATAAACGGACGACACATTTCGACTACTTTGCAACCACGCCTCATAGAGTGCGTCAAAGTCACGAAAAGGCTCGATTAACTCAGGTTCATCGGCCAAAAATTCGCGGAAACGTTGAAAACGGTCATAGACTTGTTGAGCGTTCTCTTCGAAATCTTGTTGCTGTTGTTGCTTGTCCCCGTAATTAGAGAGCATTTCTGCTTGAGCTAATCGCGCTTGATATATATCGCGGTCAGCATTCAATACTACGGCAATGGCTTCAAAATAAGACTTCGTTTGTTTTTCCATCGCTCGTTCGTCGATCTTGATGATGACTTGCATAAAGATAAAAACGGAGACAACCAAAATGGTGAGAAAAATAATGGGCAACATCATCTTTAATCTTATCGAGTGGAGTCTCATCATAGCCTCTTTATTCAGCAAACATTGACGACATCATCATGGCATTTTTCTATCCCATTGAGTCTAGTTCAACTTTCTCAAGGTGCGTAAAAATACACAGAAAACACCTTAAATAAGGGAACATGATTGAATTATTGCCCTCGATGATTTCATCTATCGTATACCGTTCGATGGGAGACAATTGCATTCCATTCGTCTGTTCCGTTCGAAAAAAATATTGAAACCACATAGGTTTCACCGATGCGGGATCGAAATGAGTCGTCCTTTGTTTGACCATTTTATTGCGTAACACCGATAGTTTTCATTTTGTGTCAGTTACAGCGCACTTTCGAGTTGGCCACGACAAGTCTGCAAGATTAAATGTGGGTTCATTTCTCTAAGAAGCTAGAATCTAGAGCTATCTCAATGCGAGGTAGATTGAAAAGCAAAGCTGCAAACGTATCAGGAGCGACGACGCATGCAGCTTTGTTTTATGGGGGTTAGCTTAAATCGTTACCGTTAGATGCGATAACTTTTTTATACCAGAAGAAGCTTTTCTTACGCTTTCTATCACGTGTACCATTACCATTATCATCTTGATCGATATAGATAAATCCATATCGTTTTGACACTTGGTTGGTACTAGCACTCACAATATCTAATGGTCCCCACCATGTGTAACCGAACAAGTTAACGCCATCATTAATCGCTTCTCTCATCTGTTCAATATGTTGGCGTAAGTAGTCAATTCTGTAATCGTCTTGAATAGACCCATCTTCAGCCACTTTATCTGAAGTCCCTAGACCATTTTCTGCGATGAACAAAGGTTTTTGGTAACGGTCATGCAATTGATTTAACGCCAAACGCAGGCCTTTCGGATCGATCTGCCATCCCCATTCGCTACTTGGTAAATAAGGGTTCTTAATACCACCTGTAATCAAATTCCCTTGAGCTCCCTCTAATTGTTCAGGGTTGGCACTGACAGTACTGGACATGTAGTAACTGAAAGAAATGAAGTCAACCGGATGTGCAGCTAGAATTTCGTCATCGCCAACATGCTTCTCTAAAGTCACACCTTTTGCTTTAAGCATGCGTTCAGCATACGGAGGATATGCACCTCGAGCTAAGACGTCAGAGAAGTATAATGAAACCCGTTGTTGTTCTTCACAGGCTTGTACATCTTCGGGTCGACAAGTATTTGGATACAACATTTGGTAGCTGATCATGCAACCAATTTGAACGCCAGGTATCGTTTCTCGACATGCTTTAGCAGCTAATGCACTTGCTACAAACTGATGGTGGGCACCTTGATATTTTGCTTGTTCAATATTAGGGTGGCCTTCTTCAATGATACCGACACTCACGTATGGGTGATGTTTCACACAATTGATCTCATTAAACATCATCCAATATTTCACTTTATCTTTGTAACGATTAAACACGGTCGTCGCAAAATTCAAATAAAAATCGATGACCTTACGGTTAGTCCATCCGTCATAGCTCACCGCCAAATTCAGAGGCATTTCATAGTGAGAGAGTGACACGATTGGCGTGATGTTATGTTGCTCTAGGCATTCAAATACACGGTCATAAAACTCTAAACCCGCTTGGTTAGGCTCAGCTTCGTCACCGTTTGGGAAAATACGTGTCCAAGCCAATGACATTCGAAAACACTTAAATCCCATCTCTGCAAATAGCGCAATATCCTCTTCATAACGGTGATAAAAATCAATGCCGTGACGCTTTGGATAGTATTTTGTTGAGTTCGGGTCCATTGCTTCCTGAACTTGGGCATGCGTCATCATAAACCATTGATCAGACCAAGTTTCTTTGGGTGCTTTATCATCAAAAATGTAAACGTCAGAAACCGACAACCCTTTACCGTCTTTATCAGAGCCACCTTCAATCTGGTTTGCAGCAGTCGCACCGCCCCATAGAAAATTATCTGGGAAACCTTTTAATGTATTCATGTCTATTCCTTATTTTATCGATGCATTAAGCAAAACTGGGTTGGGTGGCTAATTGAATAACGTGTTCATCTGCTTTAACGTTTTCATTCAGTATGAATTCCTGATAATCCGATGTATTGGTAACCACCATGATGACGCTCGTATCAAAGCTTTCTCTTTCAAGCGCCTCTAGGTCGAACTCCACAAGTGGTTGTCCAATCGAGATCACATCCCCATCTTGGATGCTCGATGAAAAATATTTACCATTGAGTTTTACCGTATCAACACCAATATGAATCAGAATTTCAGCGCCATTGTCACTGGTAATTGCTAATGCATGTTTAGTCGGGAAAATTGAAGTCACCGTGCCGTTAACAGGTGAAGTAACGACCCCTTCAGAAGGTTTAATGGCGAATCCCTTACCAAAGGTTTCTGTCGCAAATACCGGGTCACTGACGTCTTCTAATTTTACAAATTCGCCTTTGGCCGGTGCGAAAATAGATTCTTGAGCGCTACCTTCTACAGACAATTTCGTTTGATTTGATACAGATGTAATCTCTAGATCTTTCAGTGCTGATGTACTTTTTTTCGTATCAGCACTTTCTTTTGCATCAGTTTTTTCTTCAAAACCAACCACAAAAGTAATTGCCGCCGCCGCAATGAAACTAATCAACATACTGCCGATAGCATAGAAAAACGTTGGGCCAGCCAAGGCTGGAATACCCGGTAAACCACTCATCGTAAATGCGTAGGCTTTTACACCAGCAGTCACAGCAAAAGCACCACCTAAAGCACCACCAATCAACGCTGCGAAAAATGGCTTTTTCAAACGAATGTTGACACCATACATTGCTGGTTCGGTGATACCCATTGCCGCAGTCAGACTGACTGAGAGCGCAAGTGATTTAAGTTTCTTATCTTTAGCTCTCAGGAAAACACCAAATGCAGCGCCAGCCTGGCCTAAGTTAGCAACAAAGAATATTGGCTTTATTGGGTCGAACCCCATGGTGCTGACATTGTTCACCATCACAGGAACAAGGGTGTAATGCATCCCTGTGATGATAAGTACTGACATTGTGCCGCCCAAGATAAGACCGGCAAGCCATCCCATATTTTCAAGGAGCCACAATACACCACCAGTGAGGTGTCCCCCCAAGAACAAACCTATTGGACCTAATACACTTAACGTAATCGGCGTAACAATGATAAGTGTGAATAAAGGCACAAACATGGTTTTCAATGAACCCGGCATAAATCTGTCGATGAATTTCTCGACATAAGACATCAGCCAAATCGCTAAAATAATTGGAATAACCGAAGATGCATAAGAGGCCGGTGTAATTGGAAGGCCAAAAAAGCTGATATCGATACCGCTTTGCTTACTCGCAGCAAATAAACCCGACAGGCTTGGGTGAAACAAAGCAGCGGCAATCGCCATTGCTACATAAGAATTACATTTAAAACGTACGGAACAACTGTGAGCCAACACAATTGGCAACAAATAAAAAACGCCATCACTGATAGCATTTAATATCTGGTAGTTTTGGCTATCTTTGGGAAGAATATTAAACGTGAGTAAGAGAGCAAGGATCCCCTTCAGGATACCTGCACCGGCAATCGCTGGGATAATTGGCGAAAATATACTACTGATAGTTTCCATCAGGAAGGCTAATTTCCCCGACTTTTCAACAGTTTCGTTTTCAGCATTGCCTTCTTGCGATGATTTACGTAAGCGAGGAATCGCTGCGTATATTTCATCACAAACTTTGCTAACTCTATCGCCAAGAATGACTTGGAATTGGTCACCTGAAAGATTGACACCAAATACGCCGTCGAGATCTGCGATCGCATCTTGGTCAGCCTTCGAGAGATCCTTTAAATTGAATCTTAAACGCGTGATACAGTGAAAAAGCACCGTAATATTGTTTTCACCACCAACTAATCTCACAATCTGATTAGCTAAGTTTTTATTTGACATGGTATGTCTCCAGAAAGAAATGTTAATTGGCTGCTAGCGCAGCGAATAATCCCTCTGGTGTTTGCCTGATTGAACAGTAACAAGCCTTGTGGAAATAAATGTAACTATCTAACGTCGTTCAGAACTCTGTCAATATGAATGACTAAATACAGTTTTTCCGAGTCACTCATCGGGTGACCGTATGTTTTTCGAACAAATTCAGAAATCGTATCAACACATTGATGAGTTTTAGTTAATTCTTTGATTAACAAGTCCGACAGTAAAGAATCGTGATTTGTAATGACCTCCTTTTTACCAATACGTTGGGCAAAAAACTTAAGATGAGTAACGAATCGATGATAATTTTGTGAATTTTCATCCAGTTCAACATTAAAAACATACTTAACAATATTAAGTATTTGATAAACAATTTTTGTCAGTGACTTAAAATCATTTAAATTGCTATTATCTGCATTAATAATATGCAACGCGATACTACAAGCCTCAGATTTTTCTAACAGCACTCCCCAATTTAAAAGTATTTTTTGAATGATACCTTCAGCAAATTTAAATTCTTTATCGTAAAAACTGCGAATCTCCCATTCAAAAGGGTTCGGTATACTTAAACCGTCTTTAGAGCGTTTGATGGCGAAGTCTAAATGATCCGACAACGACACGAACAAACCATTGCCAAATTTTCTGTTCAGTGCTTTTTCCGCTTCATCGCAGATAAATTCTGTCATCTGAACAACTTCGAGAGGCAAACTTTCCATCAATACTTTAAGTCGTTCAGATGTCGCATCGCCTTGATTTAAAACGAAAACTTTTTCTGCGACATGTGGATCGATGGCTTTGCCGGGTTGCGCTTTAAAACCTAACCCTTTTCCTGTCAGGATTAACTCCCGTCCACTCTCGTCGGCGGCACTGACCACGTTGTTATTGAGCACTTGTAGTATTGTAAACATGCCTTTGTGTTCTCGCTAGGATACTAAAAAACAAAAAAGGCGAACCTGCTATACAAAACACAAAGCCAGCCATCACTAGCTTTATTGTGTTATGCATACAGTTTCGCCCTAATGGTAACAATCTGTATATATGTTTTTCAAAGTACATGAATCGCTGGGTAACGTCTATTCAGGATTGTTGCATCTGTGAACTCTATCCGCTTTTCTTATCAAAGAGACAAAAGCCGATTTACTGACTAAATCTAGGAGCTCAGTTGAAAAGCGTACACCAAGAGAGCGACCGTGATAGGAGACAGCACTGTCGAAAGCAAAATTACATCTGATGTTAACGAACATTCGCGTTCATAATATTCCGCCACCATAAAAGGCCCTGTCCCCGTAGGCAACGCAGAAAGCAACAAGATACAGAGTAATGCTGGCTCAGGGAGTGAAAATAGAGCACTCACAAGAAGTAAGACTAGCGCTGGATGGACAATCAACTTCGTAAACACAAACGCTACAGTTCGTTTGGTGATAAACGCACTCGGCCGATTAACTTTTCTTCCACCAATGAAAAAACCAATCGTCACTAAAGCACAAGGTGCTGCTGCGCCCCCCAGTAAATCTAATGATTGGCTCATGAACAGAGGCAGATGTAAGCCAAGAATTGGCACAATAGAAGCAATGACAGGCGCGACAATAATTGGGTTACTCGCCACTTTTTTCACAACGGTCATCGCAATCTGTCGCTGATTTTTTCCGCTGCTGCAACCGCATTCAACCAAGATAATGCTGAAGGCGAACAGTATACACACGGTAATGATTGTTGCACTCAGCGCATAGGTTTGAGACTCCTCACCCACAATAGCAAGCAGCAATGGAAACCCCATGAATCCAGTGTTTGCATAACTACTGTTCAGTGCATCAATTGAAGCATCGGCTAATACACGCCCTCTTTTTAGCTGAAACAACAACGTGAATATGAAAAGGATGGCTGTCGCCAGTAGAAACGCAGTAATAAATTCAGGACGCCACAATTGTTTCCACTTAGATGTTGCGACGATCTTGAAGAGCAGCGCCGGAAGGGCGAGAAATACAACAAATTTATTCAACTCTTTTGTGGCTTGGTCGCTAACCCAACCTTTAGAACGCAACAACCAGCCACTGAAAATCAAAGCAAATATGGGGCATATAATCAAAAATGTAGATACCACGTCATACCCATTGTTTAGAAGAAAAAACTCACTCTATCCACACACCTTCATTTAATCTAATATAATTATTCACACCTCTTGATACCTTTTCTGTATGAACATTGATATTAAACAACTCAAGTACTTTGTCGCTGTCGCTGAAACTGGGAATATTGGTCAAGCCGCGAAATGGCTGCACCTTACGCAGCCACCGCTTAGTCGGCAGATTAGCCTCTTGGAAAATGAGCTATCTACCCCCTTTTTATCAGACATCCCAAGGGGGTGACATTAACACCGGCTGGAGAGAGTTTTTACAAGGACTCTAAGCAGATTTTGGCTTCTCTATCAGATGCTTATAAGAACGTTCAGAACATTGTTCAAGGTAAAGCCGGGCAACTTTCCATCGGGTTTATGATGCATGCGGCGTACAATATAATTCCTCAACTGACAAAGAAATATTTGGCCCAATACCCCGACGTTGCTTTGCACCTGCAAGAGGTCATTCCCACAGAACTCGTTCAACTGATTCAAGCCGCTAAATTTGATGCCGCAATCATGTGGAAAACAGAGTGTGATACAAGCTTAAACGTATTAAAACTCAGAGAAGAGAAGCTTTGCTTAGCGGTGCCATCCACGCACCCACTCGCGAAAAGCGACACCGTTTCTGGGGCAGCGCTTGCACAAGAATCCTTTATCGCAACACCATTAAGCGTTGCGCCTGAACTACGGAATGCACTACAAAGTTATGCCCGCCAATTCAATTTTGAACCCAAAGTAATTTTGGAAACTCAACTACAGCAAACCATCGTTAATATGGTGTCAGAAGAACTAGGGATAGCACTGGTCCCTGAACCACTAAAGAAGATTCAAATACCTAACGTAACGTTCCGAGATTTACCCAATGCTCCTACTGTGGAATATGTCATCGTTTGGAGAAAAGACAGCCTCAATCCAGCATTATTGAACCTAATTGAACGGATAAAAAGCGACTTTAATATGTATTGAAGCACCAGAAATTTGCGCACGAACACGGGACATCTGTGACCGTGCCAAACGACAAGCCATTAGAAAAATCAATGAGATTTAGACCACTTGATGAGGTTCAAATGAATCAATCATGATGGTGTAAAAAATAATGACGGTATGGAAATACTGGTGGTATAGAAATGAAGCGGTAGAAATACTGAGGGTTCAGCAGATGGGTGGAAGCCCCAGCCACATCCCGGCACACACGTCATTCGCTGTGGCTGCTTCCTTCCGGACCTGACCAAATTCACGAACTAGTGTTGCGGGAGGACCAGGGCCCCCATAGGTCACTTCAGCTTGTCGCCGAAGAGTGGTGAGGATTATCCGGTATCGCCCTTGCTATTGCAACCCCAAATCGGGGGAAAAGCATTGATTTACCGTCAACTGCCCACCATTTGAACAATTTGATTAATTCACTTCCATCACTTCTTTCGTTGAGCGCACCACGCTCTCGAATGGCCGTTTATGCTTCTCTTTGTACATCGCAATATCGGTTTGATGCAGCACTTCTTGCAGCGACATGTACCGCTCACGATCCGTCGATACACCAATCGCAACACTGACATCAAAGCTCACATCGCGCTCGGTGCAGATAAACAGGAAATGTTGTAGTTGCTCGATGATGGCTTGCAATGCTTCACCGCGCGCCTCACCGACCAAAATGAACTCATCACCCCCAATGCGGTACGCATTGCCCTTGCCTTTCCACACGTGTTGAATCCGTACCGCAAGCTGCTTGAGCACCTTGTCACCAATTTCATGGCCATAGGTGTCATTGATGGGTTTAAACTGGTTCACATCGAGATACACCAGCGTGGTTCGTGCCGATAAACCGCGTCGATAGCGACGATACAGCGACCGGCGATTGCGCAAGCGAGTCAGGTTGTCGGTATTCGATTGCACATTGAGGTACAGCGCGACACTCACCAGCACCAGCACCAACAGAATGAACAGCCATTGGCTGTGACGGGCAAAACGCTTTTCGGTCAACAGCGTCGCACGCCAGTCGGGTTGATAGTCGTATTTTTTGATGATCTTTTGAGTGTCGATGATTTTAATCGCGCGCGTGAAGAGCGGCGCCAGCGCTGCACCCACGGGATTCTTTGGAAAACCAATCGCAATATCGTAAGCATAGAAACTGCCAATCATGGGATCTTCCACAATCGGCAGCAACGAATCGGCATCCCGCAGGATCTGATTGAAATTGGCTTTGCTCAGCACGATGTAGTCGACTTGTTTGTCCAGCAGCGCCTGAATCTGCTCCTCTTGGTTGGAGAAAGTGACTAAGCCTTTGTTTGGCAGCATGATTTGCATCAGCTCTTCAAAGAAATCGTCTTTCACCACACCGATGCGTTCCACCACCAGCTCCGAGACATTGCTGTACACATTCTCTTTGTAGCCTTCACGTTTCACCATCACCGCTTGTGGGTGGTAATAACTTTCGCTGAAGTAGACCACTTTTTTACGCTGCTCAGAAATGGAAATCGGAGCCACGATATCAATGTGCTTATCCTGAATGTCGGCAAACATGCTTTCCCACGTTTCATCGGCAGTACTGACCAAATCACACTTGAGCAGCAGAATGTCACACGCTTGGAACACAACATCAGCGCTGATGCCTTTCACCGAGCCATCATTGCCGTAATTAGCATATTGAGTCAGGTTCTCCAACTTCACGCGTAGCGGGCGCTGTTGATTCACGCCACTGTCGATCACCGCTTGGCGCAGCGCCTGTTTGCGAATGTCGAATTGATATTTTTGAATCGATTCACGCAGCAGTTTTTGCACTTTGGCGGAGTGCACAAAGGTTTCGAATGATTTGAGTAACTCAGCATGCTTGCCTTTGGGCACAATCAGCGACACCGGCTGAATCGAAATGCGATCGTTGAGCAACTGCGCATCCAAGCCGCGAGTGAGCATGGGTTTGAGCTGGTTAATCGCATCCACGACCCCATCCACATCGGCATTTTCCAGTAGTACTTTGGCTTCGCTGAACCCGTCGTATTCCACTTGTGTCAGGTGCGGATAGTTTTCTCGAATCAGCTCACCGTAAATCGTCCCTTTTGGCACACCGATACGTTTGATTTCGTCCAGCGTGGCATTGGTGTAGCTGTAAAGGTAGGTGTATTCGATATTGGTGGGCGCCGAATAATCAAAGCGTTTGGCGCGCTCATCGGTGTACGTGACGTTCGCCGCGAAATCACTTTCACCAGATTCGACCGATTTTAAAATCGCATCGAAACTGGGGTAATTCACATACTGAATATCGATATTAAATTGGTACGCGATCGCATCAAATAGCACACGCGTGACGACATCGTCCGCTTCAGTCGCGACTAAATAAGGTTGATCATTTTTCGGTTGCGCAGCTTGAGCCAGCACTGTGAAGAAGAACAGCATTAGCAACAACCAGACGCGGGTTGTTAGCGTTTTAAACATTGACGTTGTTTTTTATAGAATTGTAATTTTAATAACCGCTGATAATACCGAAACTTCACGCGTATGCTAAGGACTTATGATGGCAAGCCCCATAAGTTTGCACTAGATTCGATTTTTGATGCATACGTTTACAACGGCTGTTCTTCTGTGCTTTTTAAAATGTAGTCCGTCATCCAAGCGGTCGACAACAAACAGAGCCAAACCACAAACACTGAGTTCGGCACGTCAATGTCGGGCGACAGCACCACCGCCATGAAACTCACCGCAGGCAATGTCCAGCACAACAGCTTGCTCCAGTGAAACGATTTGACCTGCGATAGGCTCTCCAATATGGCGACCAAGCCAGTCAGACACAACGCAATCACCGATGCGAATGTGAGCCCAGCGACCCACAACGGAATGACTAGCCCCAGCGCCCACCAGCTATGGCGATGGCTCGGTTTCCAGCTCGCAGCCGCCCACCACACAGCCATCACCGACACGATCTGGACGATGGTCATCCAAGGGGCGCCGCCCAGTTTTCCTGCCGATTGCGTCACCATGATGCCCACTTGCAAGGTCAGCACAATCAAAGCGCTGACCGCCATAATGCCTTTATTGCTGCCTCGTGAAAACGCTACCATCATCATGGGGAAGAGAACCCACATGCTCACAGAAAGCGCAACGGGTTGGTGCGGAAGGGTAATGCCAAAAGCAGCCATCCCAGCCAGCAGAACGAAGCCACTCACGCCGCCACGTGGCAGAATCCAGAGTGCGGGAATAACGAAGGTGATGAATGGAATGTCACCCTCGCTTAAGCCAAGCGCTCGGGCACAGACCATGACCAATACCGTTGTGATTAGAAATTGAAACGTGGACAATACCAACTCCAGCTCCTTATACCTTTCCGTGGTAACTATTGAACTAGGGACACTCTCATTATGGACCAATTTTTAGCACAGATCTTTGCTGTTATTCACCAAATTCCGCACGGAAAAGTTTCAACCTACGGCGAAATTGCGCGAATGGCCGGTTATCCGGGTTACGCGCGCCATGTGGGAAAAGCCTTGGGCAACTTACCCAAAGATAGCAAACTGCCGTGGTTTCGGGTGATTAATAGCAAAGGCGAGATTTCACTCATCGGCCCCGATTGGGACCGACAGCGAGAACGTCTGGTCGCGGAAGGCATTGCAGTCAGTGCTGAGGGAAGAATTTCCCTCAAGAAATACAAATGGCAGCCCTAAGGCTGCCATTGGCTTCATCACGCCGTGAACGTGATCAGCACAAAGCGGTCATGAAACCACTCAGTTAGCGCGAACGCCGACTAGCTTCAAATTCACTTGGTTAGTGTTATGCTCATCAGTAATCACACCGTAATGGGTGTCGGTGATAAAGCGCAGTTTGCCGTTTAGCTCAATACGAGCGCTGACACTGTAGGTATGACGCGCGTCGATTTGCGCGCTGTCGTATGCCAGTTCAAACGCAAACGGTACTTGCTTGCCTTTCGTCTCAAAGGTTTGAGTCGCGATCACTTTCGCTGGCGCATCCATCAGAGAAACGTCTTGCAAAGTCACGGTCACCACCGCGTTGTCGGGCAGCGCGATGCGCTCACGGTATGCCATGGTGCCGCTGACGGTTTGCATAGTAGCGGGTGTGGTTTGCGTCATTGGGCTAGTCTCCTCCGCGTTCTGGCAACCCACCAGAACCGAACCCAGTAAAACCGATGACGCCAAAATTAATGCCTTTTTCATAGTGCCTCACTTGAATCAAGGAAATCGCAGGCATTATAAGATCCGTTTCATAAACTGTCATGACACACGCTAGGTCTTGACAAATATTTGACCGAACTCACAAAATAACAACGCACATAACCAAACAGGTGAGGAGCCATGAGCAAACCATTAAACGAGCTGTTGGACTTACTACAGCTAGAAAAACTGGAAGAGGGTCTCTACCGCGGCGCAAGCGAAAACCTTGGCTTACCACAAGTATACGGTGGTCAGGTGATCGGTCAGGCGTTGTCGGCGGCGCGTTACACGGTTGCACCCGATCGCACCGTGCACTCTTTTCACAGTTACTTCCTCCATCCTGGCGATCCTGAAAAACCGATCATTTACGATGTTGAGAACCTGCGCGATGGCCGCAGTTTTAGCACACGTCGCGTGAAAGCGATTCAAAACGGCCGCCCAATTTTCTACCTCACCGCCTCTTACCACGGTGAAGCGCCGGGCTTTGAGCACCAGAAAACCATGCCGGATGTTCCGGGGCCAGAGAACTTTGCCTCAGAATCCGAATTGGCGGCGCAAATTGCGCACCTGCTGCCAGAAAAAGTGAAGAAAGTGTTCTGCGGTGAAAAGCCGATTGAGATGCGCCCGGTGACCGTCATCAATCCGCTGAATCCGCAAAAAGCGGAACCCAAACAGTACCTGTGGATTCGTGCCAACGGCGAACTGCCTAACAACCAACTCATTCACCAATACCTGCTGGGTTACGCCTCAGACTGGGGATTTTTGGTCACGGCGCTGCACCCGCATGAAGTGACGCTGATGACACCGAAGTTCCAAGTGGCCACCATTGACCACTCGATTTGGTTCCACCGTCCGTTCAAAATGGATGAATGGTTGCTGTATGCGATTGAAAGCCCGACGGCAAGCAACACGCGCGGCTTAGTGCGTGGGGAAATCTACAACCGGGAAGGCCATCTGGTCGCTACCGCCGTGCAAGAAGGCGTGATGCGATTTAAAAACAGCTGAGTTTTTCGCACTGAGGCTTTACCTTCACCCAAGGTCAGGCTTTAAAGTGCTACCGACATTCACTTTGGAGGGGACATGATGGGATGCTGTAATCAACCACCCAATGGCGGTAGCACAGACATCAAACCGCTACTCAAAGCATTCGCGGTCTTGCTGGCCGTGGTTTTGCTGCTCGCTTGGTTATTTGGCTAAGCTCACGATGCCGTCAATCACCGAACATCCGCTCACCGCGGCGTTCGGTGGTTGCGCGTTAAAGCGGTAGCTCGGTGGTGTATTTAAGCGATTCCATCGCAAAAGTCGATGTGACATTATTCAGCCCGCCGACGCTGTTCACCAGCTTTTTGTAAAACTGGTCAAAGTGCTTCATGTCTTTGACCAGCACTTTCATCATGTAATCGTACTCCCCCGCCATGCGGTAGAACTCCATCACTTCCGGGTAGTCATCCACCGTCGCCACAAAACGGCGATACCACTCGTGCGAATGGTCGCTGGTTTTGACCATCACAAAGGCGATAAACGACAAGTCGAGTTTTTCCGGATCAAGCAGCGCGACCCGTTTGCTGAGAATGCCGGATTCTTCCAGCTTTTTCAGTCGCTTCCAGCAAGGCGTGGTGGTGAGATGAACCGCTTCCGCCAAATCGTTGAGCGACACCGTGCTGTCTTTTTGCAAAATTGCCAAGATCTGACGATCAATTTTGTCGAGTTGCATACGTTTAACGCCATTCGGGAGAAAATTATTCTCCAAACCTACAAAACCATAGGCAAATTAGCAAAGTTTTTCTCTCCCCTTACAGCTAAATTATTCCCATACCGATTTCAATGTTCCCAAACGTTGCGCGACCTTGCGCTGGGTTTGGGATTCACGCTCATGGAGAGACCTATGTGCACCGACCATCAATGGATTAACAGCGCGATTCGCAAAATCGAAGCCGACTTTCAACGCTCTGCCGACACGCACCTGATCAAACTCGACCTGCCGTGCGTGGCTGGCATCGACATCTATCTGAAAGATGAAAGCACTCACCCGACCGGCTCACTCAAACACCGTTTGGCGCGTTCACTGTTTCTCTACGCCATTTGTAACGGCTGGGTTGGTCCGGACACACCGATCATCGAATCATCCTCCGGCAGCACCGCGGTGTCTGAAGCATACTTTGCGCGCCTGCTGGGTCTGCCATTTATTGCCGTGATGCCCAAATGCACCGCACGTAAGAAGATTGAGCAGATTGAGTTTTACGGCGGCAAGGCTCATTTGGTCGACCGCTCGGATCAGATTTATGACGAGTCGCGCCGTCTGGCCAAAGAGCTGAATGGTCATTACATGGACCAATTCACCTACGCCGAGCGCGCCACCGACTGGCGTGGCAACAGCAACATCGCCGACAGCATTTTTCATCAGATGAAGATGGAAGATCACCCGATTCCAAGCTGGATCGTGATGAGCCCGGGTACAGGCGGCACCTCAGCAACCATTGGCCGCTTTATTCGCTATCAGCAGCACAACACCAAACTGTGCGTGGTCGATCCGGAGAATTCGGTGTTTTACGATTTTTACCAAACCCGCAATCCGAACCTGACGCTCAAGTGCGGCAGCAAAATTGAAGGCATTGGCCGCCCTCGCGTTGAGCCAAGCTTTATTCCGAATGTGGTGGATGAGATGCGTGTGGTGCCGGATGCAGCAAGCATCGCGACCATTCAATGGCTGGAAAAAATTCTCGGCCGTAAAGCGGGCGCCTCCACCGGCACCAACCTGTATGGCGCGCTGCAACTGGCGAGTGAGATGAAACGCCGCGGAGAAACCGGCTCGATTGTGACGCTGCTGTGCGACAGCGGTGAGCGTTATCTCGATACCTACTACAACCCAGCCTGGCTGGCGGAGAATATCGCCGATCTGTCACCGTATCTGGCCAAGCTGGAAACGTTTCAGGCCACTGGCGAACTGGCTTAAGTTCAACTGACGGCAGCTCCTGGCGTCGCCCCATTCGAATCACAATGCGCGCTTACGATGGCGCGCGTTGAGGATATCTTCGATCTGCTTTTGCTCTTTGCGCGCACGCTCAAAAGCCTGCTTTTTGCGCCAGCGCTCCAGCACCTGTTCTAACCCTTTGACCCGCGCATGTTTACTCTCCAGCACCTGTTGCACCGAATGACACTGCGCCGCCATCACCGCTTGTTCCTGCTCATGGTGACGCAGCAGTTTTTGCAGCATGTGGTCGACCCGATTGAGGTTCATCAACAGCGCACTGTTGAGCGTTGGCGCATGCAGCGTTGAATCGCCAGCGCTGGATTTAAGACTCGCCAATTGATTGAGCTGCGCTTGCAGATATTGATGACGCTGGCGCATCGAATCGAGCTGCTGCCCGATGCGGTCGCGGGTTTTCTCTTCGACCTGTTGCAGTTTGCCGACGGCGCGAATCTTCTCTTTCATGACTTATCTCACGGCATTTGAAACAGCTGAGCCAGTTGGGTCAGGCTTGCGTTGTAATCGACACGCTCTTTGGCCGACTGTTGCAGAAATGCTTTGAGATGAGGATACATGGCGACGGCGCGATCCAGCTCCGCATCCTGCCCCGGCTGGTAACCGCCGAGCGGCAGCAGCTCTTTGACCTGCAAATAGTTGGCGTAAAGCTGACGAAACTGATTGGCAACCGTGACGTGCGCCTCCGGTGTCACCGCCGACATACAGCGGCTGATCGACGCGTTGACATCAATCGCCGGGTAGTGCCCTTGCTCGGCCAACTGACGCGACAACACCACATGACCATCGAGGATCGCGCGCGCCGAGTCGACCACCGGATCTTGCTGATCGTCGCCTTCGGCCAGCACGGTATAAATGGCGCTCAGGCTGCCATCCGGGTTGTCGCTGTTGCCCGCCCGCTCAAGCAGTTGCGGCAACACGCTGAATACCGACGGTGGATACCCGCGCGATGCAGGCGGTTCGCCAAGCGACAAGGCAATTTCACGCTGCGCCATCGCATAGCGGGTCAGCGAATCCATCAGCAGCAGGACATCTTTGCCCTGATCGCGAAAATACTCCGCCACGCGGTGGCAAAGCAGCGTCGCGCGCAGACGCATCAACGGCGACTCATCCGCTGGTGCGGCAATGATGATCGCTTTGCGGCGTGTGTGTTCAGTCAGGTTGCGCTCGATGAATTCACGCACCTCGCGGCCGCGTTCCCCAATCAGCCCGACCACAATCACGTCTGCTTCCGTGTTCTGGGTGATCATCCCCATCAGCACACTTTTGCCCACGCCACTGCCGGCCATCAGGCCGATGCGCTGACCTTTGCCGACCGTCAGCAGGCCATTAATCGTGCGGACGCCGACATCGAGCGGCGTGTCCACCGGGCGACGTTTGAGCGGATTAATCGGCTTGGGTTCGAGCGACACGCGGTCGCCACCGCGCAGCGGCGCGCCGTCATCCAGTGCTTCGCCTAACCCGTTCACCACCCGGCCGAGCCATTGGCTGCTGAGCTGCACCGTGCTGTCGCCTTCCAGCGGCACCACTTTTGCCCCCGCAAACAAGCCCCCCAAGCGGCGAATGGGCATTAAATAGGCGACATTGTGGTCGAAACCGACCACTTGTGCTTCGATCATGTCGCCTTCAGCGGTTTCGACCAGACAGCGTTGTTCGAGTTTGAAGCGGCAGCCCACCGCTTGCAGCATCAGGCCGTTCACCTTCACCAGTCGCCCGGTCACCCGCGCCACTGGCACGGAATCGAGCGACGCGATGGCATCGTTGAGGCGGTCCGTCAGCATTCCGCCGCTGTGCGGATTACTCATCCGCCACCTCTTGCCCTGCGGTGACTTCCTCCAGCAAATGCTGTTTCACATTGTCCATGCACGCTTGCAGGCGTGAATCACAGCTGGCATCGGCTTCGGCATCGTCCGTGACCAGATGGCAACCGCCCACGGGCAGCTCTTTGTTCGCCACCAGTTTCCAGCTCTTGGGCAGATCGGCATTGATGTCGCGAATGCGGTCCAGATCCTGCGGATTCAGATGCACGGTCACGCTTTCCGCTTTGCCCGGCATCGCATCGAGGGTTTCGCCCACCAGCGACAGAATCTGCTGCGGCATCAGCGTCAGTTCAGCGCGAATGACCTGCTGCGCGACTTTCTGCACCAGCTCACAAATGATGTGACGCTGCTGCTGCTCGCGTTCCGCCTGCCAGCGCGACAGGGTTTGATACAGTTCGTTGACCGGCTTGGCAGCGTCCAAAAAGTGCTGCTTACCGGACTGTTCGCCGGAGACAAAGCCTTTCTGAAACCCCTCTTTCTGGCCGTCCATCATGCCTTGTTGCTTGCCCTGTTCCAGCCCCTGACGCAAACCTTCGTCATAGCCCTGCTGCAACCCTTGCTGAAAACCGGCTTCGAGCTGCTGCTGAATATCCACCTGCGTGTCCTGCCACTCGTCATCGGGCAACCGATCGTCCGGCGCCTTCACTGGCTGAGCCAGTGGTGGGAAACGGTGCAGACGATAACTGCCCGTAGGCAGACGCATAATTTTTTCTGCTGACATGGCTTACTCCACCGTCGGTTCCTGATAAAGCAGCAGTTCGATTTCGCCTGCTTCGCTCAGTTCACGCACAATCTGCATGATGTCCTGACGCGCGCGCTCAACCCGGCTAAGGGCCACCGCACCACGCACCTGCATATCGTCTTCCAGCGCCTTGACCATACGTTGCGGCATCGAGCGTTTGATCGCCTGTTGCAACGTGATCTCCGCCCCTTTGAGCGCAATGCCCCACAGCTCCATCGGTACTTGTTGCACCAGACGGTCCATGGTCTCTTCGCGCTGACGGCCGAGCACCATAAAGTCAAACATGTTCTGTTCGATTTCGCTCACCACATCTTCATCATGCAGTTTGAGCATTTCCATCAGCGTGGCGCGATCGCCTTCAAAGCGGTTAATGATATCCGCGACCTGCTTCACGCCGGACAGCGGCGCGCTTTGCGTCACCGAGACCTGTTCAATGCAACGTTCAATCAGCTCATTGAGATCGTTGGCGACCTGATGGTCGATGTCCTGCAGACGCGCGATGCGGTACAGCAGCTCATCGTGATAATCCTGCGGCAGGCATTTCAACACCGCAGACGAACTGTCCGGCGGCAGATAGGCGAGGAAAATCGCCTGCATCTGCGGGTGTTCGTTGCTGATAAAGCGCGCCAGCATGTCCGCGTCCACCCATTGCAGACGCTGCATGTTATTGCGAATCTCGTCGCCATACAGGGTGTTGAGCAGGCCTTTGGCCAGATCGTTACCCAGCGCTTTGCGCAGCGTGTTGGACAAGTACTCTTTTGACGCGCCACGAATGCCACTGTGCTGACGAAAATCATCAAAGAACTGCTGAATGATGTTTTTCGCGTTGTCGCTTTTGATGCCGCTGAGGCGCGCCATCGCTTTGGTCACGCGCTGCGTTTCATCGCGGCTGAAATGACGCAGCACTTTCGCCGCGGCATCTTCGCCCATTCCGAGCAGGACCAGTGCGGTCTGCTCGACATGATTAAGCTCTTGGTTCTGCGTTGACTGTGCTGTGTTCATTCACATTTACCCACTGTTTCAAGACTTCTGCGACGCGTTCTGGCTCTTCATTGGCAATCAGCTGCAGATGTTTCAGTTGAATTTCTAACGGCGATCCCGGCGGTGGCAACATGTCGCTGCTCACGTCCAGACCGCTGGATGCTTTGATGCCTTTCTCCTCCAAGCGGCGGTTGAGCGCATCTTCCCGTTCACGCTCTTCACGAGTTTGAAGATTTTCGTAGTAAGGCTCTTCTGGCGGCGGCGCAAATTCCAGCTCTTGGCTGCGACGATCCGCACCGGTGAGATGCATGATCAGCGGACGCAACACGAAAAAGATCATCGCCATGCCCAGCAGGCCGCCAATCACGTAACGCAGCGGCTGCTGCACGGTCGGGTCCTGCCACCATGGAATGCTTGGCGGCGCTTCAATCTCAATCGGCGTAAAGTTAAAGCTCATCAGGCTCAGGCTGTCACCGCGTGCGGCGCTGATGCCAACGGCATCCATCAGCATGGCGGAGATCTCCGTCTTCTCTTGGTCGCTCCACGCGGTGCCATTCGGCGCAGCCGCCGAGTTCAACAGCACAGAAACGTTGAGTTTTTTCACCTGGCCTTGCTGGTACTGCGTGCGGCGCACACTGCTGCCCACGGCGTACTGGCGGTTGATTTCAGAGCGCGCGTTCGAGTTCTGGCTGTCCTGAGTCGGCTTCTCACCAGTCACTGGCGGCTGGTTGCTCAGCGACCCCGGAATGCCGAGCGCAATCTGGTCAATCGAGTTGTTCTGAACGGTGTGTTCGTTTTGCACCACCGGCGTGTTATCGAGGATTTCCTGTGTCTCTTCCACACGGCTGAAATCCATGTCGGCTGCCACCTGCACGCGGAAGTTGCTTGGCCCGACGATCGGCGTCAGCATGTCTGCCGCGCGCTGAATCACCTGCTTCTCTAGATTCTTCTGGTAATCAAGGTATTTGGCGTTCACTTTGCCTGAATCACCCGACGCCACGTCGGCGCTCAGCAAGCGGCCATACTGGTCAATCACCGAGACGAATTCCGGCTTCATGCCCGTCACACTGCCCACCACCAGATTGATGATCGCTTCCACCTGCTCCGGTTTAAGGTCTTCACCCGCTTTGAGTTCCAGCATGACGGATGCCGACGGCGCTTCGCCGTTCTGGCGCACAAACAGCGTTTGACGAGGAATGGCCAGATGCACACGCGCGTTCGACACCGCATTGAGTGCGATGATAGTGCGCACTAACTCACCTTCCAGACCGTGACGGTAACGGGCGGTTTCCATAAACTGGCTGGTGCCAAGCGAGCTGTCTTCCTGCAGTGAATCCAGTCCGGTCGGCAGCTTGGCTTTGATGCCTTTGGCAGCCAGCAGCATGCGTACGCGCGCCACTTCCCCTTCCGGCACCAGAACTTGGCCATTCTGCTCTTGCAAGCGGTAGCTGATGCTTTCCGCTTCCAGCACCGAGACAATATCGCCCACATCAAACTGCTCTTGCTGACCATACAGCGCACGGAAGCTCTGCGACGAACTCCACAGCGCGACCACAATCAGCGCCGCCACAATCGCGGCCAGCACCGCAGAGAGCACCAGATTGCGCTGACTGCTTGACCACAGCTGTTTCAATTTACGGCTGACATCGTCCATGCCTCTGACCGAAGCGCCATTCGGGCTGATGCCACTGGCACCCGCCACTTGAGTAGTAAGTTCAGACATGATTTACACCGGCATCTTCATAATGTCTTCAAACGACGCAACCACTTTGTTGCGCACCTGCATCAGCGCGTTAAACGACAGGCTGGCCTTCTGGCTGGCGATCATCGCCCCGACCAAATCGTCGCTCTTGCCGGTTTCCACCGCGGTCATTTTACTGCTGGCGACCGCTTGATGCTGGTTCACCACATCCAGAACCTGCGTCATGGCCGATGAAAACGACAGGGGCGGATTGACCGCTTTGACGTCCAGCGGGTTCGCACTGACGACGAAGTCCGGCGTCGCCTCTACGCGCATCGCGTCCATTTTGGTGAGCATTAACTGCTCGGCGGACATTGCATTCCCGATAGGTTGATTTGCCATGTTTACCTCTCCTTTAGGCGGCTGAGCCTAGTACTGACTGAAGGTCGATGCCCTGTTCACGCATCGCCGCCAATTTGTAGCGCAGTGCGCGGGTCGATACGCCCAGAGCATTCGCCGTTTTCGTCCGGTTGCCACCGAACTGACGAAGTTTGTCCAGAATGTATTGGTATTCCGCCTGTTTCTTCGCTTCGACGTGACCAAAGGCCGCATCAGATGCCACAGGCTGTGAAGGTGACTGAAACTCCACCGGCAGCATCAGATCCTGCGCGGTGATGTAATCGCCGTGACGCATCACCAGAGCACGCTGAATCACGTTCTCCAGCTCACGAATGTTGCCCGGCCAGTGGTATTGGCTGAGCGCCACGCGCGCGTCCTGAGACAGATGGCATTTGCTGCCATCCTGATATTTGGTGATAAAGAACTGGCTGATCGGCAGGATGTCCTCTTTGCGCTCGCGCAGCGGTGGCCAGTGCAAAGGCAGCACATCCAGACGGTAATAGAGATCTTCACGGAACTGGCCTTTCTGCACCTCTTCGCGCAAGTCTTTGTTGGTGGCGGCAATCACGCGGATATCGAGCTGAATCGCTTTGTGACTGCCCACCCGTTCCACTTCCCGCTCCTGCAAGACACGCAGCAACTTGGCCTGCACGGCTGGTGACATTTCGCCGATTTCATCGAGCAAAATGGTGCCGCCGTTGGCCTCTTCAAACTTACCGCTTTGCGATACCAGTGCGCCGGTAAACGCGCCTTTGACGTGACCAAACAGCACCGCTTCCAGCATTGATTCCGGAATGGCGGCGCAGTTGACCGCCACAAACGGACCGTCTGCGCGGTTAGATTGCTGGTGCACGTAACGCGCCAGCACTTCTTTACCCGTGCCGGACTCGCCGGTGATGAGCACGCTGGCGCTGGTGCAGGCGGCGCGATGCGCCAGTTGCAGCACCTGCTTACTGCGCCAGGATTCTGCGACGATGTTGGCCATCGGTTTGCCAAGTGCTTCAACGCGGCGCAGCAGATTCAATAACTGATTGGATTCAAACGGACGCAGCAGATAATCGGTCGCGCCCGCTTTCATGGTTTCTGCCGCCAGAATGCCCTGATCCTGATCGACAATCGCAATTGCCACACCCGCGCCTGCTTGCTTCTGATGACACGCGACCCACTCACGCACGCCCATGTCCGGTAAGTTGGCACTCACCACCGTGATGGCGGCGGCCTCTTGTAATAACGCACTGCGGCCGGTACGTGCATGGCGCACGCGGTAGCCGGCTTCGATCAAAACATCGATGACAGGTTGAGCGAGTAGTTCGTTTGGCTCAACCAACAAAATATCTGACTTCGTCATTACTGAACCTTCATTGAGTCGTTGGTTGGAGGAGTGGCGGCCACCACGCTTTCGTCGTCACGGACTAAGCGGATCACCACGCGGCGGTTTTGGGCACGGCCGGATTCGGTCGCGTTGCTGGCCACGGGATACCGCGAGCCGTGAGCGCGAATCTGAATTTTGTCAGCCGCGACCCCGAGTGTTTCCAGCACCGCAGCAACTTGCTCGGCACGGCTGCGCGACACACTCAGGTTGGCTAAACGTGAACCGACATTGTCGGTGTGGCCATCAATCAGCAGATGCGTCACCCGTTTGTCACGCGCAACATAAGAGATCAAATCACGCAGTGTGCGTTGCTGAGCCGCGCTCAACGACTGCTGACCCGACGCAAAATAGAGAGAAGTATCGCGCGCCTCGGTAAAGGTGATCGCCGGCAGCCGTTGCTGACAAGCTTTGAATTGGGTGATGACGTTGTGCACGCGAATGGAAGGCAGCGTGACCCGCTGCGACTCGGAAGGGGCGCTTCCGCTCAGCGACAGTTGCAGCCACTGCCCTTGGTCAATGGCGTGCAATACCGTGTCAATCTGGGTCGAAAAAGAGAAGCGGTTGCCTTGGTGGCGAAGCCCTTCGCTCACCGGGGTTGCCTGCTGTGGCACAATCCACGGCGGCGTCAGCAGCGACAACGCTGCGTGCTGCCAACTCACCGGGCTATTATTGAAGCGAAATTCAAAGGTAACTTTATTATTTGTGACTGAGCGGAAATAAAACTTCCCCTGCGGAACTTCCGTATGCACCAAATTGCAATTAAATGCATCACCTTTATATATCCAAGATGACAAGTCCATCGGAACGTTTATCTCTTGTTGAGAGAAAGCTGGCGTAGATAGAAATAAACCTAAAGCACAAGAAGTAAAAGAACATATTTTTAACACGTGATGATAAAAATATTTTTTACCTTCCATTGACACTTTCCTGTCATTTAAATATGCCATCGAATTATCATAACTGGCATACATTTTCATATTGATGTCCCAATCTGATTCAATGTTCACTACGTTACAAGCCTTGTAAAATCAAGCAGTAAGCATAATGAACCTGATGAATAAACAACCAACTAATACAAAAAATTATCTTCCGTGACATCTTCTGCAGCGATTCATTCGCCATCTTAAACACGAAAAAACAGCCTATAAATTAGGCTGATCATTTTTTATTCATTTATATCTATATTTATTTATCGACCAACCTACTCGCTTTCATATTGTTATTGAAGAACTAAATTGGCACTTCAAATCAACATGTGAACTAACGTCACAAAGTTATAATTAGGCACTAAAAATAAATAAAAAATTCTGTGTAGACTGTGCTCCACAAAGAAAACACTCTCTGTCAACGCACGGTAAAATATAAATGGAAAATCAAATCCAGACGCCTATTCCCGAGGTGAAGACCTTAAACGTGGAACTATTAGGAAAACCGATTCATATTATTCGGGAAAAACTGGACACCATTATCACCGACGCCTGTAACGGCTTAACCAGTGAGCTCCAGAACTGGCTGACCACCCATCACATCGATGTGGCGCTGGATTCGGTAGAACTACACAGCGTGAAGCCTTCGGACATCGACAAGCGCAGCGTGACCCAGTTTTGTCATCAAGACGGCGGCGCGCTGTTTGTGCGCCTTGACAGCCACATGCTGATCACGCTGGCTGATCGCTTTTACGGTGCCAACATGGCGCGCAGCCAGAGTGTCTTGACCAGCAGCGATCGCCGCCTGCAAGAGCGCATCGGTAAAGTCGTGGCCCATTGGGTCGCACCGCAAGAAATGTGGCAACTGCACGAGGGCGACATCGGCAACGGTATCGGCCTCAAAGCAGAACTGTCGGTGCGTTATGCCGACCAGCATGGTGTGTTGACGCTGATTATGGAAAGCCAGTTGGTGCAAACCCTGATTGATCAACTGGATCTGCAACCCAATACCGAGTTGAACGCGCAGTTTCGCCGCTCGCTGCAACACACGCCTGTGCGTCTCAATGTGCTGCTGAGCAAGAAAACCATGCCCCTCAGCGACGTGTTGCGCCTGACGCCAAATGACATTCTCCCCATCGATTTACTCTCCACGGTGCCGGTCAGCATCGGTCACGAACGCCTGTTTTCTGGCCGGATTGCCGAGCAAGAAGGCCAACTGGTGTTGATTTTAAACCAAGATAAGGAATCCCTAAGATGAGTGACGCTCTAGACAATGCCAGCTTTGATGACGAAGCGCTCAATTTCGATGAGTTTCATCTGGAAGATTTGGAACCTGAAACCGAGGGTGACACCGCGCCAAACGTGGAACGCGATTTGAGCTTCTTTCGCAATATTCCGGTCACCGTCACGCTGGAAGTTGCCAGCAAAGCAATCGCCCTTGGCGAGCTGATGAAAGCGGGCGAAGGCAGCGTGATTGAACTGGATAAACTCAACGGCGAGCCACTGGATGTGAAAGTCAACGGCGCCCTGCTCGGCCACGCCGAAGTGGTGGTGGTGAACGACAAATACGGTCTGCGCCTGATTGATGTGCTCGACAGCGCCCTCACCGCTGTGGGCCAATAACAGGGCGGTGTCATGACTCAACTGCGTTCCCTGCGCTGGGTTGGCGCGCTGGCGCTCGTGCTGATGCTGTGTGCATGGCCGACGCTGGCGGCCGATAACGGCCTGACCCTGTTCACGGTGTCCGACGGCAGCACTCAGGAAGAGTACAGCGTCAAGCTGCAAATTCTGCTGCTGATGACGGCGCTGAGTTTTCTGCCGGCGTTCATTTTGATGGCCACCAGCTTTACCCGCATCATCGTGGTGCTGGCGATATTGCGCCAAGCGCTCGGCCTGCAACAGAGCCCGCCTAACCGCGTCTTGGTTGGCATTGCGCTGGCGCTGTCGCTGCTCATCATGCGTCCGGTGTGGAGCGAGGTGTATGAGCATGCGTTCAAACCGTATGACCAAGGCCAAATTACGCTGATGCAGGCGTTTTCCGTCGCGGAAAAACCGGTGCGCAATTTCATGCTGGCGCAGACACAACAAAGTTCGCTGGAGCAGATGCTACGCATTGCTAACGAGCCGCTGGATCAGAACGTCGACGACATTTCGTTTGCCGTCGTCCTGCCGGCGTTTGTCATCAGTGAGCTGAAAACCGCGTTTCAAATCGGCTTCATGCTGTTCATTCCGTTTCTCATCATCGATTTGGTGGTCGCCAGTGTGTTGATGGCGATGGGGATGATGATGCTCTCGCCACTGATCATCTCGCTGCCGTTCAAACTGGTGGTGTTTGTACTGGTCGATGGCTGGGCGATGACGGTCGGCACCCTCTCGGCCAGCTTCGCGCAGTAGCGTGACTCGGCACATTTAAGGAACGCTGTATGACTCCAGAAACTGTCGTGACCCTGATTTCCAACGCCGTGTGGATGGTGATCCTGATTGTCGGTGTGTTGGTGGTGCCGGGTCTGATTGTCGGCCTCGGCATTGCGATTTTTCAGGCCGCCACCCAGATCAACGAACAGACACTGAGCTTTCTGCCGCGCCTGATGGTGACGCTGCTGATGGTCATCTTTGCCGGTCACTGGATGCTGCGCAAGTTCATGGAACTGTTTGATTTTCTGTTCCATAACATTCCGGGGATGATTGGCTGATGGAGCTGAGCTTTGCCGAGATTTCCAGCTGGCTTGGGCAACTGTGGTGGCCCTTTTTCCGTATCGGCGCCGTGTTTGTTTCCATGCCGTTTTTCGGTGACCTGCTGATCCCGGTCTGGGTGCGCAGCCTGCTGGCCCTCTCCATCACCGTGATCACCGCGCCTTTGATGCCCGCGATGCCCGCGGTCGATTTGATGTCGATGACCTCGCTGTTTCTCGCGTTTGAACAGGCGGTGTGGGGGCTGATGTTCGGCCTGATCCTGCACATGCTGTTCACCGTGTTTACCCTACTCGGCCAAATTGTTTCGCTGCAAATGGGCCTTGGCATGGCGATGATGAACGACCCGGTGAACGGCCTGTCGGTCGCCATTCTCGGCCGCATTTTTCTGGTGTTCACCACCCTGCTGTTTCTGGCATTGGAAGGCCATTTAGTGGTGATTGATGTCCTGATCCAGAGCTTTACCGTGTGGCCGGTCGGCTCCGGGATCACGATGTTGTCGCTGCAAGGTATCGTCCATATTTTCAGTTGGATGTTCTCAGCGGCGCTGGCGTTGGCGCTGCCAGCCATCGTCTCGATGCTGCTGGCCAACATCAGTTTTGGCGTGATGAACCGCGCCGCACCCAGCCTCAACGTTTACGCACTCGGCTTTCCGATGACCATGTTGCTCGGCCTGTTCAGCGTGCTGATTTCGGTCTCCGGAGTGCCGGGACGCTACGGCTCGCTGGTGCATGACACGCTGCGCTTTCTCCATCAGTTTATGGCGGGGGGCGCATGAGCGATCAAGCTTCGTCTCAGGACAAAACCGAGAAGGCCTCGCCGCAGAAAGTCAAAAAGGCGCGCGAGCAAGGCCAGATTCCCCGCGCCAAAGAGTTCACCACCGCGGTGATTTTTCTCGCCGTGGCCATCTACTTCTACGCCCAGCTGCCCGCCATCTGGCAATCCATCGCGGGCGTGTTTCGCTATAACCTGTCGCTGACCCGCGCCGATCTCGACAATCCGATGCAGATGGTTGAACAGTTGGGTCACAGCCTCGGTATGGTGATTGAGCTGCTGATGCCGATGTTTCTGGTCATCATCGTGGTGACGCTCGCCAGCAGCATGATTCTCGGTGGCTGGCTGTTCCGCCCGGCCAACCTGCTGCCAAAGCTGAACAAACTCAATCCGATCAGCGGTATCAGCCGGATTTTCTCCACCCGCTCGCTGGTTGAACTGGTGAAATCGACGCTCAAAGTCAGCGTCATTTTCGCCGTGCTGTACGGCTATCTCGATAACCATCTGCAACCCATGCTGGGCATGCAGGGGCTGCCGCTCAATCAGGGCTTTATCCTGATCATGAACATCCTGTTTGAAGGCTTGCTGCTAATGGGCTTTGCCCTGTTGGTGTTTGGTGTGATTGATATACCTTACCAGCGCTGGGAACACCTCAAAGAGCTGAAGATGACCAAGCAGGAGCTCAAAGAAGAATACAAAAACAACGAAGGCCGCCCGGAAATCAAACAGCGTATTCGCCAGATTCAGCAACAGTTCGCCCGTCGCCGCATCGACAAAATGGTGCCCAAAGCCGACGTGGTGATCGTCAACCCGACCCACTACGCCGTGGCGCTGAAATACGATCCGGCGCTGTCGGACGCGCCGTTTGTGGTCGCCAAAGGGGTGGATGAAACCGCGCTGCACATTCAGCGCCTCGCACGCGACAACCAGGTGGAAATTATCCACTCGCCGCCACTCACGCGTTCGATTTACTACACCACTGCCATCGAGCAGGCTGTGCCCAGCCAGCTGTATGTGGCGGTGGCCCATATTCTGACCTACGTCCTGCAGCTGAAAGCGTTTCGCAGTGGCAGCGGTGAACAGCCGCTGCCACTGCCACACTTTTCGATTCCGAACCATCTGCAGCACTGATTTGCATTGAATGAAGGACTGATAACCATGCTCAACCGGTTAAAACAATGGCAAAACTCCGGCAAGGGATACCTCGGTATTCCGATTGTGCTGCTGATGGTACTGGCAATGGTCATTCTGCCACTGCCACCGCTCCTGTTGGACGCGCTGTTTACCTTTAACATCGTCTTGGCGATTCTGGTGCTGTTGGTCAGCACCACCGCCAAACGCCCGCTCGATTTCTCCATCTTCCCGACCATTCTGCTGGTCGCAACCTTGCTGCGCCTGACGCTCAACGTTGCATCAACCCGTATCGTGCTGTTGGAAGGTCACAACGGCGGCGACGCGGCTGGTAAAGTGATTCAGGCGTTCGGTGAAGTGGTGATCGGCGGCAACTACGTGGTCGGTATGGTGGTGTTCATCATCCTGATGATCATCAACTTCGTGGTGATCACCAAAGGGGGCGAACGGATCTCCGAAGTCTCGGCGCGCTTTACGCTCGATGCCCTGCCGGGCAAGCAGATGGCGATTGACGCCGACCTCAACGCCGGCCTGATTGACCAAGACACCGCGCGCGATCGCCGCCGCGAAGTGGCGAACGAAGCGGACTTCCACGGCTCGATGGACGGTGCGTCGAAATTTGTGCGCGGTGACGCGGTCGCCGGTTTGATGATTCTGTTCATCAACATCATCGGCGGGATCAGCATTGGCGTATTCGAACATGGCCTGCCTGCCTCTGAAGCGTTTAAAACCTACGCCCTGCTGACCATCGGTGATGGCTTGGTGGCGCAGATTCCATCCTTGCTGCTGGCCACCGCTGCGGCGATTATCGTGACGCGCATTAACGACAGCGACAACGACATGTCGCAGACCATGCACAAGCAACTGCTGGCCACGCCGGCCACGCTGTTTACCGTCGCGGGCATCATGGTGGTGATCGGGATTGTGCCGGGCATGCCCCATCTGGCGTTTTTCACCTTTGCGGCGGCGCTGGCCTTTGCTGGTTGGCGTCAGGCCAAAAGCCCGGCGATCGACACCTCACTCGATGAAGTCGAAGCGATTTCGCAGGCGATGCAAAACGAAGGCGACTCGCCACTCAGCTGGGAAGACATTCCCCACGTGCAGACCTTGTCGCTGGCGCTTGGCTATCGTCTGGTGCATCTGGTCAATAAAGATCACGGCGCACCGCTGACGCAGCGCATTCGCGGTGTGCGGCGTAACCTCTCCGAGCAGGTTGGCTTTTTGCTGCCGGAAGTGGCGATTCGCGACAACCTCAGCCTCAAGCCCAACCAATACACCATTTCGCTCAATGGCGAACTGGTCGAACAGGGCTTGATTGAACCCGACCGCCTGATGGCAATCGCCGTGGGTGAAACCTATGGCGACATCGACGGCATTCTCGGCAGCGATCCAGCCTACAACCTGCCGGCGGTGTGGATTGAACACCCGCAGAAAGCGCGCGCGCTAAATATGGGTTATCAGGTGGTGGATGATGCCACCGTGGTGGCGACCCACATCAGTAAGGTGATGAAAACCCATCTGGCGGAGCTGTTTAACCACGACGATGTCGATGCGATGAATCAGCGCCTGACTGCGCAAGCGCCGAAACTGGCGGAAGCGCTCGCCGCGGCGCTGCGCCCGGCGCAGCAGCTCAAAGTGTACCGTCAGCTGCTGCTCGATCAGGTGCCGCTGAAAGACATTCGCACCATCGCCAACACCATGCTTGAATCGTCGGAAAATACCAAAGACCCGATTCTGCTCGCCGCCGATGTGCGCTGCGCCTTGCGCCGCACGCTGATTAACCTGCTGGCAGGCCAGAAGAGCGAGATTCCGGTGTATGCCTTGTCCGACGAACTGGAGCAGATGCTGATGACCTCGCTGCATCAGGCGCAGGCGAGCGGCAGCGTGATGCTGGACAGCTTCCCGATCGAACCGAACATTCTCGGCCAGTTCCAGCAGAACCTGCCGCTGATTAAGCAGCAGTTGAAACAGCAAGGCATGGCGCCGATCCTGTTGGTGATGCCACAACTGCGTCCGCTGATTGCCCGTTACGCGCGGACGTTCTCGCACGGACTGGCGGTGCTGTCGTACAACGAAATTCCGGAAAACAAACAGATCAACGTGGTAGGAAACCTTGGCTAATCTCTCTTCGCATCAAGCGCTGTACCATTATCTGCGCGACCTTATTGAGCAGCACATCGTCACGGAGGACGACGCGCTGGTGTTTGACGCCTTTCAGCGCAACGACATTCGCCACGCCTGTCAGGCGATTCGCGAGGCGCACAGTGGCGAGGTGGAGTATCAGCACCTCACGCTGCGGTTTGGCAGTCAGGGCGAACAGAGCGTGTATCAGTTTGAGCTGTCGGAGCCGATGGCGTTCTGCCTCGATCTTTACAGCCTGTATCTGGCACTGCGTCAGTCCCGTTTTCAGATGGAAACCTTTCATCCGGATCTCATCAGCAACGTGGTGGTGCCGATTCGTGCCGATGCACTGTTGTGGCCAGCGGGCGCGCTGTTTCTCGACCAGATCCTGCAATTTCATCGCGCGGCGTTTGCTCATGTGGTGCCGTCGGTGCAGATCAACTTTGCCCATCCGCTGCACCCTGAGTTGGACGAACTGGTTGAACAGATTCGCGAGAACGCGTACGCGCAGTGGTTTGAACTCTACACCGCGGCAGAAAACTTTGAGCAGATTGCACGCTATAAGCCGGACATGCTCAAGCTCGCGGTGTCGCTGGAGAACAAAGAAGATCGCAGCGCCTTTCTGCCCATCGTGCGCTTTTTGCGTCAGCACCGCTTTAAATGGGTCGCCGGCCGCGTCGCCAGCCAGACCGAACTGAACCAGTACAAACTGCTCGGCGCGAGTTATTACTTTGGGTATTTCAGCGATATTCCGACGTCGCTGTCTTTTAAAACCTTCGATGACGCGGATAACGACAGCTGGTAACGCCTGGCTTGCCCCTCAAAATAGGGTGATTTCTGGAATAGACGTCACCTTATCCCTGCCTTTTTTGCCCTTTAGTCAATTTTTTTCAATTTCTGATTAATTCTCGCCAGCAACCATCCGCCTCTAGTTAGTGAGCAGGGAATATCCCGAAGAGCCTGAAGATAGCGACAACCAAGGAGACTAAGATGGCTTTATCTATGCACACTAACTACGCATCGCTAGTTACGCAAAACACTCTGAACAGCACAAACAACCTGATGACTACTGCGATGGAACGTTTGAGCACTGGCCTTCGCATCAACTCTGCCGCGGATGACGCAGCGGGTCTGACGATTGCGAACAAACTGGAAGCACAAACGCGCGGCATGTCAGTAGCGATGCGTAACTCTCAGGACGCTATCTCAATGCTGCAAACCGCAGACGGCGCACTGGAAGAGCTGACAAACATCGCATACCGCATGAAAGACCTTGCCACTCAAGGCGCGAACGGCACCAACGGTACCACTGAACTGGCCGCGCTGGATTCTGAATACCAAGAGCTGGAAGCCGAAGCAACGCGTATCCTGACGCAAACCACTTACGGTGCGGGTCAGCAACTGCTACAAGGCGGTAAACTGGCGGCAGCGGTGGATTTCCAAATCGGTGCGTCAGCGGCTGAAACACTGACAGTAGATATTTCAACGAACCTCGGTAACGTGGACTTCACCACCACAGGTGCACTGACCACAAACGCGGCATCCAACGCGGAAATCACTGTGATTGACGGTCTGTTTGATACCATCAACACCGTGCGTTCAACACTGGGTGCAAACATCAACCGTCTGGACCACACCATCAACAACCTAGCGAACGTGTCTGAAAACACCGCCGCAGCGAAAGGCCGTATCACAGATGCTGACTTCGCGGTTGAATCGTCCAACATGACGAAGAACCAAATGCTGATGCAAGCCGGTACTACCGTACTGTCTCAGACCAACCAGATTCCAAGCATGGCCATTTCACTGCTTCGCTAAGCAGCGACGCCATACATCTGTACGTTTGTATTTGCCTCCTGCTCGTTGGGAGGCTTTTTTCCGTTTTACTTTTTTCGTGGCGCCTGTCCTCTTCCTTTTCGACAACATAGCCGGCGCCTTTTTTCCTTTGCTTTCATCGGGTCGATTCCGACCTCATTTTCTTCCATTCACCCTTAATTCCCAGCGCCAAACGGTCGCATTACCCCGTTGAGAAACCTTGATTGACAAGGACTTGATTTCCAAAGAATCGATTTCCAAACAATTGATTTCCTTGGAATTGATTTCCGAGGAATTGATTTGCAAGGAATCGATTTCTGAGGAAAAGCGGAACTGCCGATGAGGAAACACCGCTTCCGTTTTTCACCAATTAATTTAATAAGTCACTGTTTTACAAGAATTTAATCTATGGCACACATCTTGCGAATTTAGCGACAGGTTCTATCAAACCCGACACGCTACCGCGACATCTGATGTGCGCACCACGGTAAGCAGACTGAGCAACAGGGAGCGCCCAAATGAGTTCATTGGATCCAATCACCATGGCAACACAGCTGGCTACATATGATGTGCAGTCATTTCAGCAACGTTATCAAACGCAATCGACCCAATACCAGTCTCAATTGACGGCGTTGGGCAAAGTGGAAACCGCCCTGCGCGCGTTTCGCACGGCGATCACTGAAATGAACAGTTCCACCAGCAGCATCGTGAAAAACAGCGCCACCATCTCGCAAGAAGGTTACTTCTCCGCGACAGCCGACGCCAATGCGCTGGCGGGCAGCTATCAGGTGTTTGTGGAGCAAGTTGCGACCGCGCATCAAGTCTCAGCCAGCATGCCTGCGAACCTCGATGCCACCACACAAGTGCCGACCACCGGCACCCTCGATTTCACCATCAACGGCGAGACCATGACATTGGATCTCTCGACCCTCGACAGCGACGGTGATGGGGTGGCGACCATGGCAGATCTGGTGTCAGCGATTAACAACGACAGCAACAACCCGGGTGTGAACGCGACGCTGGTGCGCTCGAACGGCCAAACCTATTTCATGCTATCGAGCACCGAAACCGGCGTGGCCAACTCGGTCAACGTGGCCGTCTCCGGCACTGGCCAAACGTGGTTTGAAGATGCGTTGACCAACCTCAACGAGATCAGCGCGCCGCAAGATGCCGTGATTTGGCTTGGCGCCCAAGGCTCCGGCCTACAACTGACCAACAGCAGCAACACCTTTGAAGGCGTGATCAACGGCGTCGACCTGACCGTGACCAAAGCGCAAACCAGTGGCGAAGCGCCATTGAGCCTTTCTGTCGGTGCGGACCAAGAAGGCACCAAAGAACAAATGAATAAGATCATCGAGGCCTACAACAGCCTGATGAAAACCATCGATACCTACACCTCGATTGGCGGCGAAGATGCCCAACGCGGCGTGCTGGCGAGCGACCCGACCATTCGCTCAATTGAGAGCCAACTGAAAACCTTAGTCCGTGGCGAATTTGAAGGCATGCGCCTGAGCGATCTTGGCATCGAAATCAGCCGCGACGGGACGATGAAAATCGACGCCGACAAGTTCGAAGACGCGCAAACCACCAATACCGCGGCGCTGGAATCGTTCTTTAACGGCGACGGTAACTTGCTCGATAGCCTAGATTCGCTGCTTGACCCCTACCTGCAATTTTCTAACGGCCTGTTTAAGTCACGTAAAGATGCGCTGCAACAGAACATCAGTCGCATTGAAGACAAACAGACGGCACTCGAGCGCAAATACGACATGGCGTATGACCGCTACCTGAAACAGTTCACGCAAATGAACCAACTCATAACCAAGATGAACCAGACCATGTCGATGTTCGGCTAAGTCTGGCGAGGAGACGTTTTATGTTAATGGACTCGGGCTACGACTCGTATCAACAAGTCGATTTAGATGCACAAGCCGCCGCCGCCACACCGCATCAGTTGGTGGTCATGCTCATTGACGGCCTACTCAACGAGATTGAACGCATTCGCGGCCACATCAGCGTGGGGCGATTGGCAGAAAAAGGCGCGGGCATTAACAAGTGCATGAACATTCTGATCGGCCTCGACAGCGCGCTCGATATGGAGAGCGGTGGCGAGCTGGCAACCAACCTGCACCAGTTGTACGACTTCTGTCAGGTGGAGCTGTATCAGGCCAGCGTGCAAAACGATGTGGAACGCCTCAGCACCGTGGAAACGGTGATGGGCAATATCAAAGAAGGATGGATGAATTTTGGTCAATACGCATAAGGTTTCCCCTGAGCGATTCCGCCACCTTTCTCAGCGGATCACCATCGCGACAAAATTGCAGGATTGGAGCGCGCTCGCCCGCTACGACAGCGAGCTGCGTGAACTGCTGCAATACCACAAGCCGTTTCTGCGCGACCCACAACTGGCGCCGCAAATCGCCAAAGCCAAAGCGGCGCATCAGGCGGCTTTGGCCGCCCTGAAAGCGGCGACTGCGGAACTGGAATCGGACATGGTACAGGTCAGTGCGCAGCAAGAACGCGCCCTTGCCTATCAGCTCGCCATGACCATGGAGGGTTAAGCATGCAAGCCATGACGCCTTCCGCCAACCATTTGCCAGCAAGCCATTCGCCAACAAGCCGTGCAGCACCTGCCAGCTCATCGTCGCGCAGCGGCAAATCAGATGCCGCCTCGGATATTCATCAAGCACGTTCGTTTGGCGACGCCGATGCCAGCAAAACAAGCCGCTTTACGCTGGGCCACGCCGTTCGCCCGTCCCCTGCAACGCAAAACGGGGAAACATATAACGAGCAAGCCGAGCTAACGACTCAACCCCAAGAAGAACTGGGCGACCTGACCGCGCTGGCGGCGCTGCTAAGCGCCCATCAACCGATCCCAACGCAGGCTCAGTGGGTCAAAGGGTTTGCCGAGAACCATCGCGTCGGCGGCGTAAACACCGCAAATACTGCCGCGGCGCAAAACGTAAACGCCAATGCAGCAGCACCATCGGCAACAGGACAATCAGCAACGGGGCAACTCAACGCGCAATCTGCGCTGGCCACCAGCGAGAGCCAGCCCGCTGCGACCAAAGCCGCGCTCCCACTCGACAGCGCGTTAAACGCGGCGCTCAATCAGGCCATCCACCCAGCCTCTGGCGCGCCAAGCCACGGCCAAGCGCAGGCTCAGGTTCACGCGCCGAGTGCCACCACAACGGTCAATGCGCCGGAATGGGCCAGCGTGCGCATTGATACCCAAGCCGGCAAATGGGGCGAGCAAATGCTGCAAGTGCTGCATGACCGCGTCACGCTACAAGCGCAGCAGCACCTGCAAGAAGCCAAGATCCGTCTCGATCCACCCGATCTCGGCAAGCTGGATTTGGTGGTGCGCGTGGAAGGCGATCGCCTCAGCGTGCAGATCAATGCCAATGCCGCGGCGACCCGTGAAGCGCTGATGCAGGTGTCTGATCGCCTGCGCGCCGAACTGCAAAGCCAGAACTTTGTGCACGTGGATGTCAATGTCGGCGCCGATCAAGGCGGCCAGCACCAATCCTCGTCTCAGGATGAGGCTGCTGCCAGCCCCATTTTCGCGGCGCGCGACACTGGCGACGAGCCGTTTACCGCTTCTCTGTCTGAGCACTGGCTCAGCACTCACGCCTAAGGTTTCAACGAGGAATAAAGGTTATGACCAAACAGCAACTTATTACCGTGTTTATCATGATGATCATCACCAGCGCCCTCGTCTCTGCGGGAACCGTGTTTGGTGGCATCTGGTATCTCAAGCAGCAAAGCGCGCAGCAAGAGCAGCCATCCAGCGACTGGCTGGCGAACTCGCCGCTGGCGTTTTTAAGCGACACCACCCCATCGCCCAAAGCGCCGAGCTTTCATTCGCTGGATAAAGTGGTGCTGAGCGTGAAAGGCAAAAATCAGAACCACTTTCTGATGCTGGAAATCGCGGTCGAAACTCGTCATCCGGAACGCATCGCCAACATTGGTGATTACATGCCGGTGGTGCGCAATTCGCTGATCAAACTGTTCAGCGACAAAACCTATGAAGATTTGCAGCAGGACGGTGCGATTGAGCACCTGCAAAACGAGGTCAAGCTGACCATTCTCAACGCCTTTGAGAAAACCGACATTCTGCGCGACATCGACGATGTGCTGCTGACCAAATACGTCGTGCAGTAAGGACACGCTTATGTTGGATATGCAATATCAGGACGAATATGCCATGGCGGATGAGGTCGCCTCGCCGACACAGCCGATCGATGAAAACCGCCTGCTCAGCCAGTATCAACACTTGGTGAAGCGGGTCTCGAACCAACTGCGGGTACACGCCACCACGCATTGCAGCCTTGAAGACATGCAGCAAATTGGCCTGATTGGCCTGCTGGAAGCGGGGCGCCGTTATGGCAACATTGACGACCCGAACTTTCCTGCGTTTGCGGTGTGCCGTATTCGCGGTGCCATTCTCGATGAACTGCGTCGGTTGGACTGGCGATCACGCAAAACGCGCCAGCAAGCGCACGAACTCAACGACGTGACCCGCGATTTGACCCGCAAACTGGGTCGTCAACCCAGCGATCGCGAAATCATCGCTGCGCTGGGCACCGATGAGCAGGATTACTACGCGCGCTTAAATGCCTCCTTAGCGGGGGAAATGCAGAGCTTGGATCAGTTGATAGACACGGGCGTCGAGCAATTTGCCGACGGCCATTACGACGGCATGACGCATGAGCACATTCGCCGCAGTTTAGAACAGGCGGTCGGCCAACTGAGTAAACGTGACCAACTGCTGTTGACCCTGTTCTATCAACACGAACTCAACTTACACGAAATCGCGCTCGTGCTCGATCTGACGCCGCCTCGCATCTGTCAGCTACACAAACAGGCGCTCAAACAACTCAACCAATATTTGTCCTCTTAGGAGCCACTTATGCAAAAGTTTCTTGGTGCCATCATTGTTCTGATGTGTGTATTCGGCGGTTACGTTTGGGCGGGCGGCAGCCTGACGGCGATTTGGCAGCCAGCAGAATTTCTCATCATCGCTGGGGCGGCACTTGGCTCGCTGATCATCGGTAACCCGCCTCAGGTACTCAAAGAGATGCGCCGCCAACTGCGTATGATGTTGTCGCAGCCGAAAAATGAGCAAGCGTATTACATGGAGCTGATGGCGGTGCTGCAAGTGCTGCTGGAAACCGTGCGCAGCGGCGGCTTTAAATCCCTCGACAAGCACATTGAAAGCCCCGACCAAAGCCCGATTTTTGCCCGTTACCCGTTGGTTGCGCGTGATTATCGTCTGGTTTCGTTCATTACCGACAACCTGCGCTTAATGGCGATGGGCCAGATGTCGCCTCATGAACTTGAGGGGCTGCTGGAACAGGAAATCGACGCCATTCAGACCGACCTGCTGCTGCCATCGCGTTCAATGCAGCGCACCGCAGAAGCACTGCCGGGCTTTGGTATTCTGGCGGCGGTCGGCGGCATCATCATCACCATGCAAGCCATCGATGGGTCCATCGCCCTCATCGGCTACCACGTTGCTGCGGCACTGGTGGGCACCTTTATCGGCATTTTTGGTTGTTACTGCTGTCTTGATCCGGCAAGTAACGCCATGGCTCAGCGCGTCAAACGTGACATGTCGGCTTTTGAATGCGTGCGCGCCACTCTGGTGGCCTACGTGGCGAAGAAACCGACCCTGCTGGCGATTGACGCAGGGCGTAAGCATATTCAGCTAGACATTAAACCGACGTTCAACGACATGGAGAAATGGCTAGCGGAGCAGGAGGGATAATGCAAAAACAGGAGCATGTCGTATTCAAGCGCTCAACCCGCAGTCACGACGAGCCTCACCATGGCGGCGCGTGGAAAGTCGCCATGGCCGATTTTATGATTGCGCTGATGGCACTGTTTCTGGTGCTGTGGGTGATGCAGGTGGTGAACAAAGAAGAGCGCAAAGCGATTGTCGCGCATCTGCACAGCGCCAGCGTGTTTGATCGCAGCTACGGCAACCCGTTTGATACCTCGCAAAGCATCTCTCCAATCGACTTGGCTTCAGAATCGTCGGTGCCGAGCAAGCACGATGCCAACCATACCGTGACCTCGTTCTATAACGGCAACGGCAATGGCCCGGAATCGGATGCGATCATTCCTGGCAACTTCGATACCCAGGAACAGTTGACCATTCTGGCTAAAGTGATTGAAGCCATGATGCGCCAGATCAGCGCGCAAGGGAACGTACACGTCTCCGTGACGCCGCAAGGGCTGCGCATTGTGCTGCAGGACGATTACAAACAGCACATGTTCAGCCGTGGTGGCACCGAGCTGACGCCGTTTTTTGAAGATCTGTTGTTGGCGCTGGCGCCGGTCTTTCAGCGGGTCGAAAATCCGCTCATCATCAGCGGCCACACCGACTCCACGGCGTTCAAGCGGCGTTTCAGCCATCGCACCAACTGGGAGCTGTCGGCCAACCGCGCCAACATTGCGCGCCAGACGTTGGTGGCTGGCGGCATGCCGGAACAGCGTGTGTTGCAGGTCACCGGCATGTCGGATCGCGCTTTACTGAACCCCGACGAACCAGATGGCAGTGAAAACCGCCGTATTGAACTGTTTGTGTTGACCACGCCTGCCGCGCAGGTGTTGGAGACCTTCTTTGGCAATCAGCAACCGGGCGAGTTGGACAAAGCGCGCAATCAAGCGCAGTTCAACCAGCCAGTGCTGCGTCAAGAAACCATTCAGTATTCGACCCCGGCCGAGGCCACAAAGCAGCCCGACCAACCGTTGTAACGCGTCCCCTGCCCGACGCCTGAGCCTCGGGCAGCTTTCCCGGTTCCATGACCCTTTTGATTACCGAGCACGTTATGTATCAGCAGCCCCGCAAACCCACGCAAACCGACGGCCTGAAAAAAGCCTTCCTCTGGCTGATCGTCATCGATTACTGCCTGCTGGGGCTCTTTTTGCTGCAACTCACCAGCCTGACACTGCACGCAGGCACCAGCATCAGTTTGCTGCTGATGATGTACAACATTCTGCTCAGCTTTCTCTGCTTTCAGCGCACCGACAAGCAGGAGTCTTACATCATCTACCCGACGCTTTCGGCAACGCTGCTGGCGTTCATCTGCTTCCTATATTTCTTTTTTTTGATATAAGCGGCCGAGATATAACAGCTTTCTGACAGCCTCGGCCAAAAGTATGACGACAGACTGACGCATCTGACATTTCTCTGTTGAATAATACTCATCAACAACAACGTCCACACGTTCACTCGATAGATAAGGAAAGATGATGAAAAAAGCGATGTTCGCCCTAAGTGCACTGACTTTTATTTTGGCGGGCTGTGACACGGCTGATACAGCGGCAACGCAAGCAGAATCTCAACCCACCGTGGATACGCTGCCAACGGCAGTCAGCAACGCAGTTTCAACCGTCACCGACACCGTTTCAGCCGCCGCAGGCGCCGTTGCAGAAACCGTCGAAGCCGGTCACAACGCCTTCAACAGCCTTGATTGGCAAGGCACCTACAAAGGCACGCTGCCTTGCGCCGATTGCGCTGGCATCGACTACACCCTGACGCTTAGCGAAGATGAAACCTACACCCTGACGCAGGTTTACCAAGGGAAAGAGGAAGACGGCGGTCAATTTACATCAAGCGGCAAATTCCATTGGGACACCAAAGGCAGCGTGATCACGCTGGAAGATGGCTCTGAAACACCAAACCAGTACTTCGTCGGAGAAAACCTGCTGATGAAACTCGACATCAACGGCGAGAAAATCACTGGCGATATGGCCACACTCTACAACCTGAAAAAACAATAAGTCGTCGCGGACTCACCGCCCCCCCGGACTCAAAACGCCAGCATGATGCTGGCGTTTTTTATGGTGTCGAAACTGGCGGTAAACGTGACATTGAAACGTAACATTGAACGTAGCGTAGCACGCCGATTCCCCAAGTGTTTCACCCCGCGAACCGCCTATTTTTCTCATCGCCCGCTGCCATCGCCACGCTGGATTTGTCTGGCTGATCGCAAGTTTTATTTTGTTCTGAGGGCATCAAACTTACTTTTCACAAACTAAAATCAAAATGTGATCTCGATTAATAAACCACACAAAAAGCAGGAGTATTTTAACTTGGCATGACGTTTTTGGGGGAGTAGCCATGACTGCATCGAAAATGTTTCTAAGAGATTTTCTTGGCTTAGTTTTAATTGTTTCAACCGTACTTGCTTTGCTCAGTGTTTTGTTGGATCTACTGGCTTTGATGGCCTATTTCAACCACGAAACACAAGTCGCCACCGTGTTATTTGACGAGTCGTTCTACATGTTGGTGTTCTTTGTTCCGCCCTACTTTATCGCCAAATACATTAACCGCACCGACGTGGTGAAAGCGGTGGATGAATATCAGCTGATGAAGAGTAAAAGTGAAATCATGTAAGTGATGATGCACGCGACAGCAATCATGTTGAACATAAGGGTTTGATGGGTATTGTGTGTCGCGTTTGTGTATCTATCGAATGCGTTTTGGTTGAGTTTGAAAAGGGTGTTTGAGGTTTGACGCGTTTTCGCATCATCGAATCACGCAGCTTGGTTTGTCACGCGCCAGTTACTCTTTGCTGGCACAAAGAGTAACCAGAAAATGCCTGTTGTTTCTTTGTCGTTGCCCGGGACGGTTTTAGGCGTTCCCGACGCCGAAAACCTAAAAATTCATCCATGAATTTTTCCCTAGTGAAAAGGGATTAATGACAACGCTGATTTCATTGAAGAGACAAAGACAAGACTGGTAACTGTACTGTAAAGAAAAATCCCACTGCATAGTGAAAATGCCATGCGTTGGGAATTTCTTAAACAGTTTGTCAGTACTAAAATGGGATATCGTCGTCAAAGTCCATTTGCAGTTCGTTATTAATTGCTTTTGGTTCGAGTTTATCTTCATTTTTTAGAAGTTCGTCTACACCAAGTTCAGTTATTGCGTAGGCATAATAATCGTAACCTTGTTCATCAGTTTCTACGCTTTTACTAACTAACCCCATTCTTTCTAACTTGATTAAAGAAACCTGTAATACTGACTCTTTAACGACTTTTAGCCCATTGTAGATGCTAAAAAACGAAATGCCCTCGGGGTTACTAGTTTGACTTTTTAAGCACTCTGCTAAAAAGTGATAGTCTTTATCCCTTAGTTCGTAGTTAGCAGGATTGGCAACAATTCTCTTATTTTCAGAAAGAGCCACATGGTTAATTAACCCTAACCTTTCAACTTCCGATTTAATCAATGAACACGCACGATTTGTTGCTGAAATCAAGTCGTTATCACTACGTGTTGCCTCATAATCGGCAGGCGTGACTCCCAACAGGTCTGTTGGCAAATGCATTTCTACATTTCTTGGTTTTAGGATAAACGAACGAGATTTCCCAATAGCGCCAACAAACAAACCCATCTCAAAAATAACGTTATCTCTTACTACATGCTCCTTACGACTTCGAATTGAAGTAATATCATCGGGAGCGAATATAAATAGTGCAAAATCTACAGTTGATGATTTTTCAACCAAATCATCAATTGTTGTCGAAGAAAGCTTAAATGTGCCGTTTTTCCATATAGTTACTTCAAAATCGTGATCTAAATTGACATTAACAGCCTCAGCGATCGGTAAGCTTTCTGCTGAAGAAGCTATAAATAACCTTGGTTTTCTCACATATGACTCCGTCTATATTATTTTCGTGCTAACGCCTGCAATAAGGTGTGCTCCAGAAAACCTGAAAGGCACACTGAACTTGATACCGAAACCGCCGAGTGCTACACATCACCTTGATTGATTTGTTAAGCGCATCGAAACTAAATGACTACACTACGTCCTGTTGGGAGATGTTCGAGACGGTCACCAAGTACACCTTTGAGTAACCTATACGCTTTCATACCCGTGCAATGGCCCGTATAAAGCTTATCTATGGGATAACTCTGTAACTTACGCCCTACCGCCTCAACCTCTTCTTTTGTACCACCGATGCTATTAAATATCGGTAACCCAACTAAATGGAAACCACCGACAACAGCCTTAATCCTTGTGTTAGGGAAAAGTTCAACAGCAGTTTCAACCATATTAAGAACACCACTGTGAGCACAACCAGTAAAGATTACAAGACCATCGCTTTCTTTGATTATCAGAAGTAGTTCATGGTCAAATCTATCTGGCTTGCATCCTCGCCTAGAATTTGTAAATAGGTATTTATTACCCTTCGGCTTTTGATACCTGTCGCTTATGTTTGTAACAACAAAAATATTAGGGAGTATCTCTGTTGTATCATTGATGAAAGTAAATCGCGTCTGTGTATTGTCTAACAAGGCTTTATCGATACCAACATTACTCTTAAAGAAAAAAGCCTTGAAGTAATAGTCAGTTTCTTCGCACTCTCGAAAATACACCCGAGCTTTAGAGTTGGTATCGAGAAAGTGTGTAATACCATTACAATGGTCATGATGTCGATGAGAAATAACAGCAGCATCTACGTTTTGAATTTCAATATCCAGTAATGCAGCATTATCGCAAAACGCTTTACCACTACCGGCATCAAATAATATCTGCCGACCCATTGTATTCACATGAAGAGACAACCCCCTTTCAACCGCGAGGTCGGGTCTATTGTCCAACCGAGTGTTATCAACTAAAGCTGTAAGTTCCATAAATACCTAATAAATTGAACATTCGATCTGCGCTTAACGCCGCGTTAAGGCGTGAATGCCGCACATACCAAGTTTCAGCAGACCACTCTCACCACAAATATAACCGCAAATCAAAAATGCCACGCTGCATGAATCCCTCTTAAACGCATTGTTATACGTTTACTCACGCATAAGTTCAGTGTTGATTTTATACAACTTTTCAATAAGTTTTATGGACTCAGAGCTATAATGCAGAGCTCTATGACAATTTGGACATAGAGCAACACAATTGGATACTGTGTCCGTTCCACCTAGAGATAAATGTTTTACATGATGTACTTCCAAGTAAGGATTACCCGTAACTGTCGTAAATGGAGCTTCTGTTTTGCATAACTCGCAAAAGCCCCTAGCACGGTTTAGAACCCAAGCTTTGACCTGGGCGGAGCGATCGTAACTTACACTAGAAACATATGTAATTATTGGTTCACTAACTCCCTGTGGTTTTGTAAACGATGCTTTTTGTTGATAAGAAGAAACCTCAATTTCAAAACCAACTGTGGGGTCGCTTTGACGGTTTTCATGCCGCGCAATCAAACTTTCTATTTGCTCACCAACTCTACGTCCAACGTTCTTTGCTGGTTTAAGTCCAGAAACCCATTGCCGTCCTAACAAAGCGAAAATATACGAAATGTTTTGCATTCTATATTCATAAGCTTTCTCCGAACGACCAAACTCTAATGCTAGATCACGATAACTTGCTTTTTTGTTGAGGTTCTCACCTGACTGCTCTTTGGCATACATTTCTAAGTAAACCTTTACAGTGGCACTTAATTCCTCTTCTGACCAACTTTCGCTCATACTACTTTACTACCTGAACGTATAACATCGAATAAAACCACGTACATCATCAACCACTAATGCAAACTAATCAAACCCCAACCGCCAAAACGTGCCGAAGGTATCAAACACGTTTCAACACCAACGAAACGCCCTATCCCTCTCATCCATAGGGAAAAATTCATGGATGAATTTTTAGGTTTTCGGCGTCGGGAACGCCTAAAACCGTCCCGGAATGCGACCACAAACCCAAGGCACTTTCTGGTTACTCTTTGTGCCAGCAAAGAGTGACTGGCGCGTCACACCGCAAGCCGCCTATTTCCCTAAAGCCAAAACGCGACAAACCTAAAGCAACAAGCCGCCATACCCCGCACTAAAAAGACAAAAAAAAAGACCATCAAACGATGGCCTTCCCCTTCCAAAACACAACACTCACAAATTCTGACTCAGCTGCCCCGCCACACTCAACAACTGCGTCTTGGTGTGTTCAATATCCTCAATGTGGTGATGCACCGTATTGGAGTTGAGTGTCATGTACGGCACCGTGATCACCGCCATCACTTCCCCCAGCACGCCGAAAATCGGCACGCTGATGTTGGTCACCCCGGAGATCTGCGGGCTTTCGCCGATGTAAAACCCTTGCTCGACCGTTTTGTCGATGTGGCTTAGCGCGTGTGCCACTTCATCAGCCGTGGCGCGGGCTTTTTTGAGGATCTCTTTTCGCTGCTTTGCTTCACTGAAACTGAGCAGCACAATCCCCGACCCCGACGAGCAGATATCAATCTTCGAGCCCAAACGCAGGCTGAATCCCATTTTGTATGGGCTCTCTTCGCGGGCAATCACCAGCAGCTCACCATTTTTGTAGCTGCACAAATGGCACGATTGATTCACCTTGTGACACAAGGCTTCCATCAGCGGGTTGGCGCGTTTAAGCAACTGCGCAATCGGCGGGTGTTGGTTGGAGAGCGCGAACATCTTCAGCGTGAGCGAATAGCACGAGGTTTCGCTGTCGTACTCGATATATTGCCGCTCCATCAGTACCGACAACATGCGAAAGATTTCATTAATACTGCGGTTTAGCTTTTCTGCGATCTGCTTTTTCGACAGCGGTTCTGACTGCTCGGCCAGCAGTTCGAGGATCTCAAGCCCCTTCTCTAACGCAGGCGCTCGATATTCTGTTTTCTTATTGCTTTCCATAGGAATTCTTACTCAACACGACCGCCTAAGAGTACTACAAGCCGCGCGCGGCCGCTATTGCACGCCGCGCTTGTTCAACGGCAAGCACCCACACCATGAGTGCTTGCTCAGGGTTTATTTAATCAGCCCCATCATTTCTGGCAGCGTCATGGAAATGGCCGGAATGTACGTGACCAAGCCCAATACAAACACAATCACCAAGAAGAACGGCAGCAGCGTTTTGATGACGTGGTCGATGCTGATCCCGCTGACTTTACAGCCGGTAAACAGAATCGGCCCAACCGGCGGCGTGATGGTGCCCAGCGACAGGTTAAACACCAGCAAAATACCAAACTGCACCGGATCCATCCCCAAGCTGACACAAATCGGCAGGAAGATTGGCGTGAAGATCAGCACCGCGGGCGTTGGGTCCATAAACGTACCGACAAACAGCAGCACCAAGTTGATGATCAGCAAAATGATGATCGGGTTGTCGGTTAGCGACATCAGCCCATCGGCGATCATGCCCGGGATCTGCGTAAACGCCATCACCCACGACATAATCGAAGACGTTGCTAGCATGAAGATAACAATTGCCGACATCTTCGCGGTATTGAGGAAGATTTCTGGCAGCTTACGTAAATCCAGCGCGCGATAACAAAGGCTGAGAAACAGCGAGTAGACCACCGCAATCGCCGAGGCTTCCGTCGCGGTAAAGATGCCGCCAAGAATCCCGCCAATTACCACGATGATGAGCGACAGGCTCGGAATCGCGTCCATAGTCACTTTCACGCAGTCTTTTATCGTCATGCTGTTTTTGGCGATGTAACCGCGGCGTTTAGCCATAATGCCCGCCACAATCATCACGCCCAAGCCCCATAAAATGCCTGGCACATAACCGCCCATAAACAGCGCCGAAACCGACACGCTGCCCGCCACGGTCGCGTACACAATCAAGGTGTTGCTGGGTGGAATCAACATGCCCGTTGGTGCCGAGGCAATGTTCACTGCGGTGCTGAATGCGGTGTCGTAACCTTCTTTTTTCTGAATCGGAGACATGATGCCGCCGACCGCTGCGGCCGACGCCACGCCCGAACCACTGATCGAACCAAACAGCATGTTCGACACCACGTTGGTTTGCGCCAACGAGCCCGGAAAGAAGCCGCTGACAATTTTGGAGAAGTTAATCAGCCGTATCGCGATACCGCCGTTGTTCATGATGTTGCCGGCGAGAATAAAGAACGGAATCGCCAGCAAAGCAAACGAGTCCAAGCCGACAAACATCCGCTGCGCCGATGTCACCATCGCGCCCTGCCCCGGCAGAATCACCAGCATGGCCGCGAACGAAGAAATCCCGACGCTGATCGCAATTGGCGCACCAATCACCAAGAAGAAAATCACGCCACAAAACATAATCAGCGACGCTGTGAGAGCTAAATCCATCCTAGGCTCCTACGAGTTGGTCTGAATGAGTTGTTTGAGTCGAATCGACAGGTGCATTTCGTTGTAGAGGAAATAAAACACCATCAACGCGCCACTGATAGGAATCGCCGCATAAATCACGCCCATGGGAATTTGCAGCGCTGAGTCCATTTGCCACATTTGGCGCACTGAACTGTTGTAACCGCCGATGATCATGATTGAAATCGCGAACACCACCGTGACCAGCTCGATCAACATCTCCAGCACGATCTGGGTTTTCTCGGCAAATTTTTGTTTTACAAAATTGATGGCCATGTGCTCTTTGAGGCCAAACACATACGCTGATCCAAATAAGATCAACCAGATAAACAGGTAACGCGACAACACTTCGCTCACCGCGCTCGGACTGTTAAACAGGTAGCGAACCACCACCTGATACGTCACCAAGAGCGTCATTGAGGCCACAATGGCGATGCAGATCCACGACAGCAGTTTATCTACCCAATGTTTTAAGGTGTCGACTTTCGCAATCAAGCCGTGCTTTTGCTGTTCTGACATATTTTTTCACCCTGACAGGGCCGAAGCGCACTCCGGCCCTAAAACGTTCAAACGGCTTATTGCAGCGCGGCAATCTTCTCTAGCAGCGTTTTCTGAGCGGCAGTTTCCGCCAGATCGCTTTGTAGTTGCTGACAGCTTTGCTGGAATGGCGTGATATCGACTTCGGTGAAGGTCGCCCCTTTCGAAGACGCTAATGCTTTCGCTTGTTCGATTTGCGCATTCCACAGTTTGAATTCGTTAGGTGTGCTCTCTTTGGCAAGGCGGCGCAGCGTCGCCTGGTCTTCTTTCGGCATGCTGTTGATGAAGTAGCTGCTGATCACCACCAAGTCCGGCACCATCAGGTGACGCGTCGCAGTAAAGTAAGGCGCGACTTCGTACTGTTTCAGGTCGGCATAGGTGATTTCGTTGTTTTCCGCGCCATCCAACACGCCCTGCTGAACCGCGGTATACACTTCACCTTGGCTCATCGGCACGCCCGTTCCGCCCATGCACGACAGCATTTTGATCATGGTGTCGGATTGCATCACGCGGATTTTCTTGCCTTTCATGTCGGCGATGGTTTCCGTTGGTGCGCCTTTGGTGTACATGCTGCGCGCGCCTGCGGTGTAGGCGGTGAGCACTTCAAAGCCAAAACGCTGCGTGGAAGCAAACAGATCATCCAATACGCCGGATGTAAACACTTTTTCCTGATGCGACGGGCCACTGTACACATACGGCATGCCGATCATGCGGAACGTTTTGTCATAATTTTCCACCAGCGGGTTCGCGACCACGGCCATTTGAATCGCACCGTTTTGCACCAGTTCCAGCGCCGCACGTTGGTCGCCCAGCAGCTCGTTCGGATAAATCGTCAGCTTGTAACGGCCATCGGTTTCTTGGCTCAGTTTCTGACCAAACTCTTGCAGCGCCTGATATTGAGGGTGTTTGTCAGATTGGTTAAACGCCGCTTTGATTTCCGTCGCCGCAGACGCGAGGCTGGAAAACCCTAAAGCAGATCCAACAACGGCAGCGAGTGTGGCAATTTTCAGTGATTTGTTCATCAGCATGTTGATTACTCCATGTAAGGTACAGTGATTGTTCTCTGTGCTTGGTCTTGTCTTAGTATTGTTATGTGGGGTTAGCGGATGGTGTTCATATCCACAAAATCCATATCATCGAACGTCTGGTTTTCGCCCAGCATGCCCCACACAAAGCTGTAGTTTTGCGTGCCACAACCGGAGTGAATCGACCAGCTGGGTGACAGAACCAACTGCTTGTCGCGAACAACGATATGACGGGTTTCTTGTGGCTCGCCCATAAAATGGAAAACCACTTGTTGCGGTGCAACATTGAAATAGAGATACGCTTCCATTCGGCGCTCGTGGGTGTGCGCGGGCATGGTGTTCCACACGCTGCCCGGCTTGAGATGCGTCACGCCCAAGCACAACTGGCAGGTTGGCAGTACAACGGGATGCAAGTATTGCGTAATGGTGCGCGCGTTGGCGTTTTCGCTGCTCCCCAGCTCTACATGGCGGGCTTGCTCACGCAAAATGGTGCGAGACGGATACGTGTGATGCGCCGGCGCGCTCAGGCAGTAAAGCGCGGCGGGCTCTGCTGCATTCAGCGAGGTGAATTCCACATCCTGCTCGCCCAGCCCTAAATAGAGGGCATCAAGGTGATTGAGCGTATATTCCTGCGCCGCCGTTTTCACCGTCGCCGCACCACCCAAGTTCACCACGCCCAACTCGCGACGCTGTAAGAAGAACTCAACGCCAAAGGCTTTGGTATCGACAAAGTCATTCAGTTTTAACGTACGCTCAACCGGGCTGACGCCCATCGCCACCACACGGTCGATATGGCTGTAAACCAATGTAATTTCGTCGTTTCTAAATAATTCTTCCGTCAGAAACTCCGCGCGCAAGCGGTCGGTATCGTACGTTTTCGCATCCAAAGGATTGCTGTTGTAATTGGTGTGCATGGAAACCTCCTGGTGTTGGAAGTAGCCTAACACTCATTCATATTTGATCAATATCATTTATATATGAGATAAAATCATTTGTGATCGAATCGATCATAATTATTGAAACGGCGTTTATTTTTTTGAAGTATGACAAAAAATGACCACTTGGTTAAGAAAGCAACAGGTAAATCGGAACGACAGACACAAAAAAGGCCATCGATGGATGGCCTTTGGGGAAGGAATTATTGTTGATGTGGGTAGCGTCACGCGTTGCGAATCCGTCTTACTGCTTTTGTTTGCCAACAATTACGACTGTTTGATTGAAATGGCAGTGATTTGACTTAAAATGGTAGCGATTTGACGCGTTTTAACGTTATCGAATCACGAAGCTTGGTTTGTCACGCGCCAGTTACTCTTTGCTGGCACAAAGAGTAACCAGAAAATGCCTTTGGATTTTTGGCTGTGGCCCAGGACGGTTTTAGGCGTTCCCGACGCCGAAAACCTAAAAATTCATCCATGAATTTTTCCCTAGTGAAAAGGGATTCAATAACAAAGCTGATTTCATTGTGGAGACAAAGACAGACATAGAGACTGCACTGGAGAGAAAAACCCCAATGCACAGTAAAAATACCACGCGTTGGGAATTTCTCTTAAACAGTTTGTTATGTCGGTACTACATTACTATCCACGAATCAGAGCCTTCTGCATATAACTTGACACTATTTCCAACACACTTGAATTTATAGGCCTTGCCAAAATCATTCAAATATGTCATCGATATATTCCCCTTATCCACACCAATATATCCAAGACGATCCTTCTTATAATGGGTGGCGGTACTAATATTTTCTCTACATTGCTCAATCGAACTTTGTGAAGGCTGTTCTTTTATTGAATCATTCCTTTTAACTGCTACATCGCTATTTTTAGTTTCATCTTGTGTTTTGTCCCCAAAGACAACGTACAAGGTGAGAACAGTCAGAACGATAACAAACCAAATTTTATTCTTACTCGTAACGGAATTATTTTCCCAAGGGTCTATTTCTTTCATCCTAGTTTCCTTTCAACATAACGCCCGCTTAAGTTGTGAGCAACGCAATGTGATGTTTCCGGACACCACTTAAATCACTAAAACCAACGCATGGTAAAAATGCCACGTGTTGCGAATCCGTCTTAATGCGTTTGTTATGTATTTATTTCCCAATACTTTTGATCAAATCAGCTACTACTTTAGTTGGAATTGGGGTTTCAACAGATTGAACACGGCTATCAAAAATCGATGATTCACCTTTTTTCAAAATAAAGTTCCTTTCTGTTGAAGATAAACCAACTAATACAGAGGCCAAATTATCTTCATTATTCCCGTTTATAGACATAACTAAAGCATCTCTCTTTGACTCGTGGTTTGTAATCTCATTGTTAATATAAAGAATATTGCTCAACGTAGATTTATATAAGTTCAGGAAAAAGATGGAGACACCTTGAACGAGCAACACTAAAAAGAACCTAGAAGTATAATAAAATACTGTGTCAATTTGAGATTTTGTCTCTGGTGCTTGTGTATTCATTAGCACAAAAACTAAAAGCATGATTGCTCCGATAGTCGAGGCAATGCCATAAATTAAATTTACTGAAGCTTTCTTTTTGAGGTCTTCATTGTATGATTCGAGGCGCGATATAGTACTGTTAAGTAACCTCTCAGCTTTATCAGCCAATTTGTCTCGATACACGACACTTCCATACTTACTTTCGATCATTTCCAATAAACTAGCGTTAAGCTGAGTCTCAACTGTTTTACTTATAGTTGAAATAACTTGATCTCGTTCTTGTTCTGAAAGTGCACTTTCAAGCTTCCCTCTCTCAATAGCGGCATATAAAGTTCCCAATAGTTTGATAATCTCATTTTTTTCATTTATATCAAACTCTTGCTCTTCTTTATTTGCCTTTCTTCTGCGCAAGTTTCGGGGGTTGAATCCAACCATAAATAGATAAGAAACAAACACTGTTGAAAAAAGCAAAAGAAAACCAGCTAAAACTTTTATATTATCAATCACCTCTCTTTTGGCAGTATCAGAAGAATACTCACTAGAATATTGATAACTAAAAGTCGATGCTACTATCTCTGTTTGAAACCAAAAAAATACTCCTAACATTATAGTAAATACAGTCAATACAGCTAAAAGCCTTTGTACTCCGTCGTTGTATTCGCTTTTTTGCTGATTTTGCTTCAAGCGTTCAAGTACGATATCTTCAGCACTTACAGAAACTTGCTCGTTCATTTCCTACCCATTTCGATTAATTGAATCTAAAAATTACATAACTGCCGTTATTAAACAGACCATATCTATAGTAGCTCTCAAACAAAACACAGAATCAGTCTATTTAACATCGGACAAAACGACGTACATCATCAGTCACTAATACCAACCAGTCAAAGCTCCAACCGACAAAACGTGCCGAATGTATCAAACGCCATGCAACACCAAACAAACTACCGACTAGCCTATCAACAGGGAAAAATTCATGGATGAATTTTTAGGTTTTCGGCGTCGGGAACGCCTAAAACCATCCCGGCCTACAACCACAAACCCAAGGCACTTTCGGGTTACTCTTTGTGCCAGCAAAGAGTGACTGGCGCGTCACACCGCAAGCCTCCTATTTCCCTAAAACCAAAACGCGACAAACCTCAAATAACAAAACAGTCATCCCGCACATACCGCAACGATCTCCCATGCAACACCAACGAAACGCCCTATCCCCCTCATCCATAGGGAAAAATTCATGGATGAATTTTTAGGTTTTCGGCGTCGAGAACGCCTAAAACCGTCCCGGCCTACGACAACAAACCCAAGGCACTTTCTGGTTACTCTTTGTGCCAGCAAAGAGTGACTGGCGCGTCACACCGCAGCCTCATATATCCCTTAAGCTAAAACGCGACAAACCACTCAATAAATTCCAAACCCCGGCCAACCATCACCAACAAATTCCCATTCCCCAAAACAAAAAAAGACCATCAAACGATGGCCTTCTCCCTTAAGCACCCACAAAAAATCAGCAACTCACCGCAATAACGCCACCACCGTATGACGACGCACATTCGCCTGCGCGTTCAACGCCTGATAAGTCGACGAAAACTGCTCCGCCGCCGCATGAAACTGCGTCAGTTTCTCCGTGGTTTGCTCACTCGACAGCAGACGTGTCTGGCTGCGCAGCGTCTGCATTTGGGTATTGAGTTCGCTGTGGTATTGGCGCGCCTGCTCCAGACTGGTTTGCGCCTGCGCCAAATGCTGGTTGACCTTGGCAATGCCCTGCTTGATACCATCACGCGAGCTTAAATCAAAGCGCAGCTCGGCAATGCCGTCCGGTTCGGATTTGAGGTTGAGTGTGTTGGCTTGCCCGGCCGGGAAACGGTGGCCTTGCCCTGTCACCATCACCTTTTGCTTCATCTGTTTGTACGCCGACTCTTTGGCTTCAAACACAATGGTGCCATCTTGCGTCACGCTGGCGCGCATCCCAAGCGGGATCAGGCTGCGATCCAACATTTTGACCGTTTTACTGCCATCCGACTGACCATCAAACTGAATCATCACCGAATTGCCTTGCGGGAAATCGAGACGAATCTGCTCGGCTTTCTCCTTGAGGCGGTTGACGTTCAGCCCCGGAATCGAGAAGCGGCGAATATCAGCGCGGTCGAGTTTCAGATTCAGCTCGTTATCCACCACGCGTTGACCATCAAACCGCGCCTGATCGAGCACCGCTTCAATGGTCATTTTGGAACGGGTTAATGTCTCTTTCAGGTTCGGCACATTGTCGGCGCCTTGCGTCATCGCCTGCGTCAGACCCCGTTTGATGGTGGTGAGTTCTTTGCCGACAAATTGCAGCGATTTAGAGGCGATTTGCACCGAAGTGGCTTGTTGTTGCCCTTGAGTCAGCAGGACGCCAGAAACAGAATAGGCTGACGTGGTGTCAGCCTGAAGCGCGCGGGTTGGTCTGGCCGGTAAACGGGCCGAATCGGAGGAGCGCGACGGCGTAATGCTGGCCTGCTCCTGTCCGGTCAATCGAATGCCGTGTGGACGAACTTCCACTGTGCTCATTACCATACTGAAAATTCCTAGATTCGGTCAAACAGCGACAGGTCGTCGATTTTCACATAGCTCGCCTGCGTCGCTTGCAGCGCGGCCATGTAATTGCTTAAACGCACCGAGGCTTCGCCGTAATCCAGCGCCGACAGATCGCTGGTGACTTTGTCGACAAACAGTTTGTTGTCACCGTGCGCGCTGTCGAGCAGATCAAGGTTATTGTGACGGCCACCGATTTCGGTCATCGCCGCCAACACGTTGTTGAGCGTGCTGTCGACGGCGGCTAACGTATTGTCCACTTCGGTACGAAAGTTGGCGGTCGGAGCCTCAAACTCACTGATCAACGCATCCAGCGTGTTGAGCACATTGCTGCCGCCGCCCAAGTCAAGAATGTCCTGCGCGGTCATGTTCGATTCCATAGTCACGCCTTTGGCCACCGTCACCACACGTTTGTCGCTGTTGCCTTGCAGCACATAGCTGCCGCCGGAGTTATCCAGCGCGGCAGTGCTGGTTGCGGTGCCGGAAAACAGAAAGTGGCCTTCTTCGTCCTGCGCATTGAACGATGACGCAATCGAATCGCGCAGGCTTTTCAGCTCCGTCACGATGCCTTCGCGATCGTCGGTGGTCATGGTGCCGTTGGCGCCCCACAACACCCGTTCACGAATGCTTTTCAGGCTTTCGTTGACGGAATCTAAATACACTTCCTGACTCGACAATGTGGTTTTTACGTTGGCGATGTTGGCCTGATACTGCTCAATCGCGCTGCCTTCACGGTCAAGGTTCAGCAGTTTGATCGACGCCATCGGATCGTCCGAAAGCTTGGTCAGGCGATCGCCCGTCGACATCTGCTGCATCACTTTGCCAAGGCCGGCGTTGTTGAGCTGCAAGCTTTGCAGCATCATCTGGCTAAATTGGGTATCGCTGATTCTCATGGCCTTTCCTTAGAATAATTGCAGTACAGAATCGAACAGCTGATTCGCAGTGCTGATCACTTTCATGTTGGCGTTATGTGCGTTGGCAAACGTCATCAGGTTGGCCGCTTCTTCATCGCTGTTGACTGCGCTGATGTTGTCGCGCGCAGCGACCGCTTGCTCGTTCATGCTGTTTTTGGCCTGATAATCGGAATCGGCCTGACGCGCTTTGATGGCCACTTCACCGACCATGCCGGTAAACGCATCGTTAAGCGACAACGATCCAAAACCGCTGATCGAGAACGCCTGATTGCTGATGGCGATCAGCGCCGTCAGGTTGTCGCTGTTACCCGGATTGCCGTCGCCCGACAGTGCCAGTTCGTTCGGCGTGATGTCGGTGATGGTAAGGCTCGATGACGGGTTGGCCGGATCGTAGCTAAACAGCGCCTTCCCCGGCAGGCCGTTGAGATCCAAACCCAGCGCCAGTTCGGTATTGAACGAATCGGCCATGGATTGCGCCATGTCGTTGAGTGCCGTCATGTACGGCTTGAGCACGTCGGTTTGATATTCGTTAATCGCACCCAGCTCACCACCGAGATCGCCAGGAATGGCGAAGCTCTGCTTGCCAAATTCGACTTGCATGGTCGCGAGATAGGCATCGCTCGGATCGGGAATCGCTTTCAGCGTGCCATGTTCACTGCCCATCACCAGCGGCTGGCCGGATGTCAGGGTGACTTGCATGCTGCCGTCGGCTTGATCGGTGGTTTTCACTTCGACGATTTTCGCCAGTTCGCCCACCAGCGCGTCACGGGTATCCATCAGCTGCGCCGGGTTACCGCCGGTGCCTTTTAGCTCGACGATTTGTTTGTTCACTTCGGCGATGTTGGCCATCACGCTGTTCGCCTGCGCGACGGCGGCCGTGCGCTGATCATTCATGTCTTTGTGTTGGTTGTACATCGACTCGGTCAGCGTGTTGAAACGGCGCGACAGCGCTTCCGCTTCATTGATGATTTGTTGGCGCAGCGGCACCGATTCCGGTTTGGACGTTGCATCGTGCAGCGCCGCAAACAGGTTATCCAGCCCGGCAGAGAGGCTAAAGCCGTCGGCGCCGAGCGTGTTTTCCAGATAGCTCATGCTGCTGGTGTAACGCGACGCGTAAGACGCCACGCTGCCAGTCGACCAGGTTTGCTTCACCAGAAACTGATCGGTGACTCGGCGAATACTGGTCACTTCTACCCCCATGCCTGCACTCAGATTGTCGTATTTCGCACCACCGACTGAGGCCATCAGCGCCTGTTGGCGGCTGTATCCCGGCGTATTGATGTTGGCGACGTTCTGCGCCGTCACATCGAGTGCGACACGGTTGGCGTTGAGTCCGCTTAAGGCAATGTTGACGAGGTTCATGTCCGTTATCGCTCCAAAGGTCTAATCAGTGGCTGACTAAAAGCATTCGTCACCGCCACTTTGGTGGTTTCCTGAGAAAGAGAGGCGACCGCATTGGCGGCATTATTTACTGCATGGTTAACTGGATTGGGGGCGGTGCTGCGATTGTGTGATACCCGTTCCGCCGCCGCGGCCAGTTCGACCACATTGGAGCCCGCACCATCGACCACCGGACTGAGCTGTTTGACCAGCATATCGGCAATGCCGGAGTGCTGCTTTTTCGCCATCTCAATCGCTAACTGGCCGTCGTACATGTCGCGGAATACGCCCTGCTGCTTGCTGTTAAACGGGCTGTCTTCATCGGCCATCACATCGCTGGAACTACGCATCTGGCGCAGCACCAGTTGGAGAAACATTGCCTCGAACTGACCGGCCACGGTTTCCAGCGCGGCGTGTTTGTCGGCGGCGTTCTTGATGTTCGCCAGCGCGTTGTTGTCGTGATACAGCACTGAATTTACTGAACTGCTGTCGCTTCCCGTATCAATCTTCATCTCTGCTCCTTAGATGACCACTAACTCTGCGTTGAGCGCCCCTGCTTCATGCAAGGCTTGTAAAATCGACATCAAATCGGTCGGTGTTGCCCCGAGGCTGTTGACCGCATTCACGATGGTGTTGAGTTCCGTGCCTTCCGGCCAGATCACCATCTGCGCGTTGTCTTCGTTGATGTCGATTTGGGATTGATCGACCACTTGGGTATCGCCGCTGGCAAACGCGTTCGGCTGGCTGACCTGTTGCGATTCGGTGATGCTCACCGTCAGGTTGCCGTGGCTGACCGCCGCCTGACCGACTTTGACGTTCTTCCCGATGACCACCGTACCGGTGCGCGAGTTGAACACGATGCGGGCTGGCTTGCGGCCTTCCATCACGCTCATCTCTTCCAGCATCGACATCATGGTCACGCGCTGCTGAGTATCTTTCGGCGCGCGCATTTCGACGCGGCCTTTGTTGATGGCAACCGCCACTTGCGGGCCAAAGGTGTCGTTGATTTCACGCGCGATGTTTTTCGCGGTGGTAAAGCTTGGCTCGCGCAGGTTGAGCGTCACGGTGTCGCGATCGTTAAAGTCGGTCGGAATTTCGCGCTCCAGCGTCGCGCCATTCGGAATGCGGCCGGACGTCGGTGTGTTGACCGCAATTTTAGAGCCGCTGCGACCTTCAGCCGACACGCCGCCGACCACCACGTTGCCCTGCGCCACGGCGTACACTTCGCCGTCGATACCGCGCAGTGGCGTCAGCAGCAGTGTGCCGCCGCGCAAGCTTTTGGCATCACCAATTGAGGAGACCACGATGTTGAGCGTCTGACCGGGACCTGCCATCGGGTCGACGGTCGCGGTCACGCTGACCGAGGCCACGTTACGCAGTTTCGGGTCGGTGGATTCATCAATCTGCACCCCGAACTGGCGCAGCATGTTGGTGATGGATTGGGCAGTGAATTTGACCTGATTGCGATCGCCCTGACCGTCAAGGCCCACCACCAAACCGTAACCCACCAGTTGGTTTTCACGAATCCCCTGCACATCGACCAAATCCATGATCGGAATTTCCACTTCCGCCTTGGCGGTGGTTGCAAGCCCCAGCGTCAGCGCCAGCAAAACCGTGGTGAAGAAGGTGTTGCGTTGTTTCATCAAAATGGCATCCATGGACTGTTGAAGAATTGAGTGAGCCAGCCGGACGCGTTGCTGTCTGCCAGTGCGCCGCGGCCTGAATAGGTAATGCGCGCATCGCCGATGCGCTGCGAAGAGACCTGATTGTTGCGGCTGATGTCGTCCACCCGCACAATGCCGGTCAGACGAATGAACTCATCGCCCTGATTGAGGCGAATCCATTTTTCGCCGCGAATACGAATCACGCCGTTGGGCAGCACTTCGCTGACCGTCACGGTGATCGCCCCTTCCAGCTTGTTGCCTTGTGAGCTGGACGCGCTGCCGTCAAAGCTGCGATCGCCGTCAATCGAGGCCGCCAGTTTGTCGACCGTTTTCCCGCCGACCACCGGCGCGCTCAGCCCGACACTGGACGTTTTGCCGTACTGGGTATCGGCGCTTTTCTTCGACTGGGTTTCTTCCGCCAACAGCACCGTCAGAACATCGCCCACGCGGTAAGCGCGGCGATCCTGAAACAGGGTCATCGCGTATTGATGGCGATAAAGGCTGCCCGACTGTGCAGCAGGCAGAGAGTAATCCAGCGTTGGCGGGCCGTATTTTTCTTCATCCGGAGACGGCGGTGTGAATTCGTCCCGTCCGGCACATCCGGCCAGAATCAGCACGCTCAGCAGCCCGACTTTGCTCAACTTTGCCATCACTCTTTCCTTCATCGCTTGATTCATCCTTACACCGACTGCGCTACAAACTTGAGCATGTCATCGGCGGCCGAGACCACTTTGGCGTTCATTTCGTAGGCGCGCTGCGTGGTGATCATGTCGACCATCTCTTCCACCACCTGCACGTTGGAGCCTTCCAGCACACCTTGTTTAATGCTGCCGACGCCATCTTCACCGGCAATCAGCTCATCGGCTGCGCCACTGGCTTCGGTTTCACGGAACAAGTTACCGCCCAGCGCTTCCAGACCGGCCGGGTTGATGAATTTTGCCAGCGTGATCTGACCGAGTTCCTGCGGTGTGGAGTCAGCGGCTGTGGTGATGGTCACCGTGCCATCGACGCCGACTGACAGCGAAATCGCATCGTCCGGCACCTGAATCTGCGGTTGCAGCGGCAGGCCCTGACTGTTCACCATTAAGCCTTCCGAGTTGACGTGGAACTGGCCGTTACGGCTGTACATGATCTGGCCGTCTGAGTTTTCAATCTGGAAAAAGCCTTGACCCATCACCGCCAGATCCAAATCCTGACCGGTATTTTGCGTGTTGCCCTGAGTGAAAACTTTCTGGGTGCCGACCACGCGCACACCGCTCCCCAACTGAACACCGGTTGGCAGCTCGTTGACCTGATCGACCTGTGCGCCCGGCTGACGCTGAATGCTGTAGAACAGGTCTTCAAACACCACGCGGTCACGCTTAAAGCCGACCGTGTTGACGTTCGCCAGGTTGTTGGAAATGGCGGTCATTTTGGTGTCTTGTGCCGCCATCCCGGTTTTGCTTACCCATAATGCTGAATGCATCGGAGTCTCTCCTTATTGGTCGAGCGCTTAACGTGCGCTCATTAATTTGTTTCCGGCTTGCGCCAACGTTTCTGCGGTTTTCATCATGCGGATCTGCATTTCGAAGTTGCGCGTCAGTGACATCACATTCAGCAGTTCATCAATCGCGGAAACGTTACTGCCTTCGATGTGTTCCGGTGCCAGTTGCACGCTGTTGTCCGCCGCGAGCGGCACGCCATCCACCGTGTGCAGCAGGCTGTCGCTCTCTTTTTGCAGGGGGTTGTCGTTGGCTTTCACCAGCTTGAGCGTACCGACTTCAATTTCAGCGCCGCCGCCCGGCGGAATCACCGAAATGCGGCCGCGTTCACTCACTTCCACTTTCTGAAAATCCGGCAGAACTAACGCGCCGTTCTCGCCCATGACCGCAAAACCGTTGATGCTCAGCGCGCCATTCACATCCACCGCGATATTGCCCGCGCGGGTGTAGGCTTCGCCGCCTTCCGGGGTTTGCACCGTCAGGTAACCGTCGCCCATCACGGCCACATCGAGCGGACGTCCGGTTTTCACCACATCACCGGTGTCAAAACGGGTTGCGGCCGAGTTGGTGACCACCATGGTGCGGCCATCGAAACCCGAACCTTGCAGCGGCACGCTGCGCACGCGTTCCATATCCGCACGAAAACCCGCGGTATCGGCGTTCGATAAGTTGTTCGAACGCACGTGCTGCGCTTTGAGAACCCGGCTCGCGCCGGAGGTGGCGGTAAACAGCAAACTATCCATCGTCGGCTCCGTTAGATCGCGTTAAACAGCGCTTGAGTCAGCTTGTCTTCGGTCGAGATGGTTTTGGCGTTGGCCTGATAGTTACGCTGCGCGGTCATCAGGCTCACCAGTTCGCTGGTCAGGTCAACGTTCGATCCTTCCAGTGCACCCGGCGTTAAATCGCCCAATGTGCCGGTACCCGGTACACCGACCGTTGGCGAACCAGAGCTGAAGCTTTGCGTCCACGCGGTGCCGCTCACTTTGGCCAGACCTTGTGGGTTAGCGAAGTTCGCCAACACCACCTGACCTTGCAGCTGTGATTCACCGTTGGTGTAGGTGGCGTAAACCATGCCATTGCCTTCCACGCGCACGCCTGCCAACTCACCAGAGGTGTAACCGTTCGGATTGTTGGTGCTGACGCCAAAGTCGGCGCCAAACTGAGTGCTGCCCGTCAGGCTGACATCAATGCTCATCGCATTGGCGCCTGCGGCTGGAAACGCGACGTTAAAACTGCCAGTTGGCGAGCTCAGTGTGCCGTCGGTATTGAACGTCACTGGCACTGTGGCGCTTGCTGTCGCCGCGCCGTCCACCTGCACGTTCACTTCCCAGGTGTTGTCCGCGGTTTTGGTGAAGTACTGCGTCACCGTGTGGCTGTTGCCCAGCGAGTCGTACGCTTTGGAGGTGTAAGAGGAGTTGAATGAATTCGGATCGGCCGGATCAAACGGGTACACCGTCTGGTCAATCGCGTCCGCACTGGCGTTAAAGTTAGCAACAAATTCCAGTGAGTCGGTCGCTTTGGCCGACAGCGACGAAGTGCTGATCTTGATGTCGCCCACCGAGCCGCTCAACAGATTGTTGCTGCCATCCACGCTGTAACCTTGCAGCTTGGCGCCGGTGTTGCCGACCACGTAGTTGTCTTTATCCGTGCCAAACACGCCCGAACGGGTATACAGCGTTTGGCCCATGCTGTCTTTGGTGACGAAAAAGCCGCTGCCGTTGATCGCCAAATCCATGGCACGGCCTGTACCGGTCACGGAGCCATTCTTATCAAAGTTCTGCGAAATCGACGCCACTTCCACGCCGCCCGGCTGCATGCCATTGTACACCGCAGAGAATTCGGTACGCGCGCCTTTAAAACCGTAAGTCGATGCGTTGGCAATGTTATGGCTGATGGTGTTCAGTTCGGTGTTGGTTGCATCCAAGCCGCTGAGAGCAATATTAAAACTCATAAATTAACCTCTGTTTCCTTGTTTGGGTTTAGGCGCCAAATTGGGTGATTTGATAGAAAGGCACGCTGCCGACACCGGCAATGTTCACCATGGCCGAACCGCCAGTGCTGGGAATGCGCACTTGTTCAACCGTGCCGGCCAGCAATACATTCGGTGACGACTGACCGTCCTGTACTTCGACGCTGACGGTGTAGTTGCCGGGCTTTAGGCCCAGCGCTTCTGGATCGATGGTGAAATCGACATCGCCCGCCGGATGCGCGCCCAGTGGCAGCTTAGTGGTTTGACCGAACTCATCCGCGATGACCAGATTGACCTGGCTGGATGCGTAATCGAGTGCCACTTTGCCGCTTTGCGGTGCGTCGGTGAGTTCAAATTCGTTCCCGGAGACGTAAACCGTCTGACCAACCAGACCCGCGGTCGACAGCACTTGCATGTTGTCGAGCAGCACCATGCTGTTTTGCATCAGGCTCGACATGTTCTCCATGCTCTGCACCTGAGAAAATTGCGCGAGCTGGCCCACGTATTCGGTGCCATCCAGCGGGTTCAGCGGATCCTGGTTTTGAATTTGCGCCACCATCAACGAGATGAATTCGTTTTGTAGCGAGGTCGAATCGTTGGCATCTAAACCATTGCTGCTGATGCCGGTGTTGGTGGTGGTTGCACTGCCGGACGTATCACCCGACAAGGCGGTGTATTGTGCGATGCTCATCAGCTACCCTGCCCCAGTTTGAGCAGCCCTTGCTGCATGCTTTTCACGTTGCTTAGCACTTCGACGTTGGTTTCAAAACTGCGCGTCGCGGACATCATGTCGGCCATTTCCGCCACCACGTCGATATCCGGGTAGTACACGTAGCCATCGCCATCGGCCAACGGGTTGTGCGGCTCAAAACGCTTTTCCGCCTGACCCGCGCTCTGCACCACGTCGACAATGCGCACTTCCGCACTCGGATACACGTTATCGCCGGTTGCCAGTTGGCTTTTGTTGTACACCGTGGCGAAGACCGGTTTCAGCGCGCGGTAGGCGTCGTCCGGATTGGCCGACACAGCATCGGCGTTCGCCAGGTTACTCGCGACCGTGTTCAGACGAACGGTCTGCGCGGTCATCGCCGAACCGGCAATCGAATAAATATCAGTAAAAGGCATGATTAACGTCCCTCAATCGCTTTCGCTAAGCCGTTGAATTTCATATTGAGAAATGTCAGGCTGGTTTGAAAATCCATGTTGTTCTGCGTGAACTTGGCTTGCTCGACCCCCAGCTCAACGGTGTTGCCGTTTTTGCTGTTCTGGTAAGGAATCGAATATTGAGATTCCACCTGCCATTCCGGAATGCCCGGATTGACGCCGCGGTTACCGGCCGTACTCATGACGGTTTTAAATGTCAGGTCTTTGGCCAGGTATCCCGGGGTGTCAACATTTGCTAGGTTGCTCGCGAGGACTTTGGTACGCTGAACGCGAAAATTCAGTGCCTCCGGGTGAACGCCTAACGCGGTTTCAAATGAAATGGCCATGTCTGTTCCTTACAAGTCGGCTCAAGGTGCGTTTAGACGAAACAAGATGCATGCCATAAAATTATTCAATTAAAAAACAATGACTTATAAATCAGAAAGGAAACGCAACTTCCGCCTATCGGAAGCGCGATTACGCCAAGGGGAAACGATTTTTTCCTCTGCGCGGAGGAACGTGATGCTGATGCTGGCGTTGCTGTTGGCACTGCCAGCCGCGGCGCAGGAAAATCGCTCAGAAATGCAGATTCGCCACGCGGTACAAGCCTCGCTCGACGAGGAAATCGCTCAGCTTGCGGCGCAGCGCGAATGGCCGCCGTACCAAGCGCAGTGGCAACTCTGGATTCCGGGCGCAGCCAGTCACCTGCCGGAATGTCAGGCGCCGCTGATCGTCACTGGGCGTGATAACCAACTGCTGCCCGTCGGCCATCTCAAACGCATGGTGCGTTGCGAGGAAGGCGATACCGCATGGCGCATGAACGTCACCATCAAAGCGTCGCTCACCCTGCCGGTGGTCGTCACGCAAACGGCGCTGGCACGTGGCGGGCGCTTAGAACCTTCCATGCTGGCACTGGAAGACCGCACCCTCACGCGTCAGGATGATTTTTTCACCCGCATCGATGAAGCGAGTGGATTGGAAGTCAACCGCCGCCTGCGCGCCGGACAAATTCTCGACCCGACCTTAGTCAGCAAGCCACCGTTGGTCATCAAGGGCAATCAGGTGGTGATCATCGCCGCGAAAGACGGGGTGAATGCCAGCACCAAAGGCGTCGCCTTGGAAGATGGCGGGCGCGGGGATCAAATTGAAGTGCAAAACAGCGCCTCGCAAAGCGTGGTGCACGCCGTGGTGACCGGGCTGAATCAGGTGCACACTCAGTTCTGATTCAGGCTGCAAATTTTGACTGAAGGTAACACTTTTTCATTGTGGCGCTCGAAATCCGCCCCGGATTTCGAGTACAAACTTTCAGTCATTCATTTTTTTGCACAAATTCGCTTTGTGCATTTAACTCTGCCCTGCTCTTGGTCGCCTGTTACCAGTGACGACGAAGATTGAGGACATCAAGCTGATGAAAATTGATAAGGTCTCGGGCGGCCACGTCCCACACACCACATTCCAGCAAGCAAGCAAAAAAACCGTTGCGCCAAGCCAAGCCACGTCTGTGAGCGAGCCCGCGCTGAATGCCAATACCGTGGCACTGGAAAAAGCACAGGCAGAACTGGCGGCACTGCCGGATGTCGATATGGCAAAAGTGGAACAAGTGCGCGCTGCACTGGCGCGCGGCGAGTTAAGCCTCGACAGTAAAGCGCTGTCTCAGGCGCTGATGCAATTCCACACCGGACACGAATAAACCGCCACGCAAGGAGCAGATCATGGCCTCGAACCGCGGACAACTGATGCAAAGTTTTATGTTCACCATTAGTGAAGATCTGAAGCTTTATCGCCAGTTGCATACGCTGCTGACCGAGCAAAAAGCGCTGTATCTGCAATTTAACGGCGACGCGCTGGGCAAAAACATTCGCCAGCAAGTACCGGTGCTGAACCAACTGCACCGCAATGCGTCGCACAGAACGCAATGCTTACAACGCTTAGCGCTGCCCAACAGCGACAAAGGCGTGTTACGCCTGTTCAGTGCGCTGCCCGCCAGCTTACGAACACGAATTGAAAAACAATGGCAGGTGCTGAATGTATTGATTCAGCAATGTCAGCGCCTCAATCAGGATAACGGTCTGAGCTCCGCCACGTTCCATGAACTGCTGAGCGAACTGACCCAGCCGTCACCGACCTACGAAGAACGCATCGCCGACGCGATATGAAATTACGCTCCCTGTTATGCCATCAATCCCACTCCAAGTTGTACCGGCTGACAGGGAGCTTCCTTTTATTGCTGTTGAGTGCTCACACCACCGCACGCTCGTTGGATGACGCGATTGCCTCGCAGCGCGCCCTGCTGTCGCCCTATCAACGTCAGATTGAGTCACGTCTGGAGACCTATCAGCCGCTACTGGCGCATATTTTCAATCAGTTAGACCATAAAAAGCTGCCACAGCAACTGGCGCTGCTGCCGATGCTGGAATCGTCGTTTGACCCGAATGCGATTTCTCACGCCGGCGCGCGCGGATTGTGGCAATTGATGCCGGCCACCGCCCAGCGTTACGGTTTGCAAACCGCCCCGAACGATCAACGTTTGGATGTGTTCGCCAGCACCGATGCGGCGCTGAACTATCTGGCGTTTTTACACCGCAAATTCGGCGGCGACCTAGCGTTAACGCTCGCGGCTTACAATGCTGGTGAAGGACGGGTCGCGCGCGCCATTCAACGCGCAGGCAGTCGTGAGTTTCATCGCCTGTCACTGCCCCAAGAAACCCGCCAGTATGTGCAGCGCTTTTACGCCCTCACCCAGTTGATTGATGTTACGGCGCTCAACCACGCCGCCTTCCAGCCGCTGATGCTGTTTAGCAGCCAACCGGCCATCACCCGTCAGGCACTGATCAATTTGCAACCACTGCCGCCACTGGTTAAGTTGTAAGACTTCAAGCGAGCTTGGCGCAAAGTGCGCAATTTCGGTCAGGATCTTCACGGCCCTGAATGCGACCATGGCTTTGTTTTCTCAAACAGGATTAGAAATGTGATGACCCATTCGCTGCATTCGCGGATACAAGGCGTGTGTGACTACATCGAGCGCCATCTGGATGACGAGTTGTCGCTTGAACAACTGAGCGCGCTGGCGCACTGTTCCAAGTACCACTTTCACCGCATGTTCAAAGCGCAGATCGGCGTAGGCACCGCCAAATATCTCACCTTGGCGCGGCTCAAGCGGGCCTCTTACCGACTGGCGTTTGAACCTGGCATCAGCGTACTGAATATTGCGCTGGAAGCTCAATTCGACAGCCCTGAAGCGTTCGCCCGAGCCTTTGCACGCACGTTTGGTCAGTCTCCGTCCGGTTTTAGAAATCAGCCTGAGTGGCAGCAATGGCACTCGCAATTTCAATTTGAAATCCCCGCAAAAGGAGTCAACCTTGTGGACGTGAACATTATTCATTTTGCCGAAACCCGCATCGCCTACATCGAACATTGTGGTGCCCCCGAGCAGGTGCTCGATACCGCCGCGCAGTTTATTGCCTGGCGACGCGCCAGTGGTGAATCGCCGGTGACCACCAGCGCCACCTACGGCATTCCTTACAGTGATCCCAACGAAACCGAGCCTGCGCTGTTTCGCTTTGATATCGCTGGCAGCGTCAGCCAGCCCGTCAAAGACAATGACTACGGCGTGAAAAATGGCGCTATTCCGGCCGGACGCTGCGCAGTGCTGCGCCATCACGGCAGCCATGATGCGATCAGTCAGAGTGTGTACGCGCTGTATCGCGACTGGTTACCGCAAAGCGGTGAAGAGCTGCGTGATTACCCATGCTTCTTCCACTATCTGAATCTGATTCACGAAGTGGATGAGTGTGACTTGCAGACCGACATCTATCTGCCGTTGAAGTAGCTTGCGCAGAAGCGACTGACATTGAAGTGACTGATATTAAAACGAATGGTCAGTTGCTGCTGGATAGAAAAGAAAAAGCCGCCAGAAATGGCGGCTTTCGCATTACTTCTTCTGACGCGCTTCAAACGCTGCCAGTTGCTCAGGAGTCGCTTTCGGCTGATGGTTGGTTTTCCACTCATCGTACGTCATGCCGTACACACGCTCGCGGGCATCGTCGATGTTCAGCGCCAGCCCCATCTCTTTCGCTTCCGACTCATACCATTTGCAGAAACAGTTACGGCAGAAGCCCGCCAGTATCATCAGGTCGATGTTCTGCACATCTTTGTTGTCATCGAGATGCGCCAGCAGACGACGAAAGACCGCCGCATCGATTTTGTCCTGTTCTTCCTGAGTCAGATTTTTGTATTTGAATTCGGCCACGTGACTTTCCTTTCGTTCTTGCCCGGAAGCTCTGAATCAGCGCTGCCGGAGGATTAAAATGTCGTTGAGTGCCTCTGTTATATCACGCAGATAGCAAAACGCCCAAGACAGGCTTGGGCGTTTTTATTCAAGGGCGTGGCGATTTAGCCTTGGATACCAACGATCAACCACGGCGCATTTGGCGTGGTCAGGTCGCGTTCCAGATGCCAGATATCGTCGATGTTCTCTTCGAGATCTTCGCTTGGGTCGCGGTAGCGGCCGCTAAATTGCAGGCTCAACTGCGCTTTGTTGGCATCGTAGTCGGCGCGCACAATCTCAGCGTCGACGTACATCACGTCCGTTTGCGGATCGGTGTCAATCTTCGCGCGCTCTGCTTTCAAATCTTCAAACAGGCTCGGTGACACGTACTCTTCGATGGTCTCCAACTGGTTGTGGTTCCATGCGCCTTGCAGAATGCGGTAGTGTTCACGTGCACCGTTGACAAACGCCACGCGGTCAAAGCCGTCTGGGTAGTTATGTGGTACATCACTTTGCATTTGGCTGCCGAAACCGCCGCTGTTTTGAGGCTGTTCGAAGTTGTGAACATTTGGCTGCTCAAACGTGTTGCGGTTCATTCCGCCAAACGCTGGCTGCTGCTGTTGGTGCTGATTCATACTGCCCTGCTTGGCGCCAAGCAGACCACGCATCAACTTGAAGATCACAAACGCAATCAAACCGATGATGAGGATATCCATGAACTGGATCCCTTCAAAGGCGCCGCCGAAGAAGGCTGCCAACAGGCCACCCGCCAGCAGACCGCCAAGCAGGCCGCCCATCAATCCTTTTTTGGTCGAGCTTTGCGCTGTTTTCGCAGTGTCTTGTTGTTTCAGGGTATTGGTGTTTTGTTTTTGCTGTGCAGGTGCAGTTTTGTAGCTTTTACCAAACGACTTACCACCACCAAATTTTTTGGCAGCGTCCGCCATCGGGGTAAACGCAACAGAAACCATCACCAGAGCCACAAGTGAAAACAGACGTTTCATAGTTATCCTTAGAAGCCTTACTTTAATACGGGGTCATCATAGCGGCTTCAATATGACAATCAAACACTTTGCATTTATCGACATGTATCAGAATATTGCAGGGTTCTGAGTTGACGCTCAATAGCAGGCTAATTAGAATATCGAACATCGTTCATTAAGCACACATGATCATGGCAAGACGAAATGACCACACCCGTGAAGAATTGGTCTCTTTAACGCTGAAAACCGTGAAGGAATTCCTGGGTAGCCATTCCTACCACGAACTGAGCCTGCGTAAGATCGCAACCATGATTGGTTATGTTCCGAGCACGTTGGTGAACGTTTTTGGCAATTACAATTTGTTACTACTTCATGTGGTTGCTCAGACGCTCGATGAACTCTCCAGCGAAGCGAAAGCGGTCGTTTGTCACGGCAAAGACCCCGAGCAAGCGCTGTACAAACTCGCCTACTGCTACCACGATTTCGCGCAAAAGAACCCACACCGCTGGCAACTGATTTTCGAACACAACATGAATGGCGAAGAGCTGCCAGAATGGCAAGCTGAACGGATCGACACGATGACCAGCATGCTGGAAGGGTTGCTGAAAGTGATTGCGCCGCAGCGTTCCGACAGTGAAATCCTGCGCACCAGCCGCGTATTGTGGTCAGGCGTCCACGGCATCACGCTGCTGAGTGTGGACGATAAGTTCTTTGCATCTGAGCCCATCGATGGCAAAGCACTCATCGAAGATCTACTCTCTAACTATCTGGCCAACTGGTAATTATTAAGGAAAGGCGATGCCGCAGTCTCAGACGTCGTTGTTAACTCAACGCCGTTTTCTTCCCTACTTCATCACGCAGTTCTTCGGCGCCTTTAACGATAATATTTTCAAAAACGTGTTGCTGCTGCTCGTGGCGTTTGCTGGCAGCGGCGCGCTGCCGATCTCCAGCGACCTGTTCATTAATCTGGCCGCGGGTCTGTTCATTCTGCCATTTTTCCTGTTTTCCGCGTCTGCCGGTGTGCTGGCCGATAAATACGAAAAGTCGTGGTTTATTCGCCGCGTGAAACTGCTTGAAATCGCCATCATGTGTATTGGCGCGATTGGGTTTATCACCGAAAGCTACAGTGTTCTGCTGCTGATCCTGTTTTTGATGGGCACCCAATCGGCATTTTTCGGCCCGGTCAAATACGCCTTGCTACCACAACAGCTCAAATCTAACGAATTGGTGCCGGGCAATGCCTTGGTCGAAACCGGGACATTTTTAGCGATTTTGCTCGGCACGCTTGGAGCGGGCATGATTGCTTCAGCCGACAACGCCCGCCACATCGCGGCCGCTGCAGTAATTCTTTTTGCCCTATGCGGCTACTGGGCGAGCCGTTCGATTCCTGAAGCGCCAGCCAGTGCCCCCGAGTTGACCTTCCGCTGGCGGCCGATCAGCCAAACTCGCCATACGCTGGCCATTGCGCGCAGCGACCGCATCATCTTCCAATCGATGATGGCGATCAGTTGGTTCTGGTTCCTCGGCGCGGCGTACCTGACACAATTCCCAAACTTCACCAAAGTTTTCCTTAACGGCACTGAAAGTTCGGTGTCGTTCCTGCTGGCGCTGTTTTCAGTGGGCATTGCTCTGGGTTCGCTGGCGTGCGACAAGCTATCCAATCACCGCATTGATGTCGGCATTGTGCCGCTGGGCAGCTTTGGCATCAGCATCTTTGGTTATTTGATGGCAACCAGCATTCCGAATGACTTACCTATTTTCAGTCAGTTCTCGGAATTTGCCGCCTATCAGCCATTGTGGCCACTGTTTGCTTACTTGCTTTTACTCGGTGCCTCGGGCGGTGTGTTTATCGTGCCGCTGTACGCCTTGATGCAACAACGCGCCAAAGAGACTGAGCGCGCGCAGGTGATCGCGGCGCTGAACATCTACAACTCGCTGTTTATGGTGTGCAGTGCGATTTTGGGCATCATCTGCCTCACGCTGCTCGATCTCACCATTCCTCACCTGTTTGTGTTGCTCTCGGTGATGAACCTGCTCTTGGCCGCGTACCTGTTTTTGCAGGTGCCGATTTTCGTGGTGCGTTTTCTGGTGTGGGCGCTGACACACTCCCTTTACCGCGTGCGACACAAAAACCTCAGCAAACTGCCCGAACACGGCGGCGCCCTGATTGTGTGTAACCATGTCAGTTATATGGACGCGCTGTTACTCAGTGGCGCGTGCCCGCGTTTGATTCGCTTTGTGATGGAAGAAGATTACGCCAACCTGCCGGTGCTGCGTCGTTTCTTGAAACGTGCGGGCGTGATCCCCATTTCAGCCAACAGCCGCACCTCGATTCGCCGCGCATTTGCCGAAGTGGAACAGGCGCTGCAGGATGGGCATTTGGTGTGTATTTTCCCCGAAGGTCGCCTGACCGCCGACGGTAACATGAATGAATTTATGCGCGGCATCGACATCATTTTGCGCCGCAGTCCGGTACCGGTGATCCCAATGGCAATTAAAGGCTTGTGGGGTAGTTTCTTCAGCCGCTATCACGGCCGAGCCTGTAAAGGGTTGCCACGCCGCTTCTGGTCTCACGTCGAGATTGAAGCCGGAGACGCTGTCATGGCGGGCGAAGCCACCACGGAACTGATGCACGAAAAAGTGGCTGCATTGCGCGGCGATTGGAAATAAGCCAATTTGACGCATCGTAGACAAGCGTTCAGTTTTTCTGAACGCTTGTTCAAAACATTAAGACTTTCTGACCTCGCCCCGTGCGCTACAATGGCCGTCCTCGACTCCGATAACGACCTGATTCCCCCAACATCATGACACTTCACGCAAAACACATTCCGTTTGCCCTTGTCCTTGGCGCCTGCCTGACCCCGTTTATCTCATCCCCCACTGCGCTGTTGCTGGGCTTTTTCCTCGCCTCGCTGGGCTGGGTGCCGACGCAGTTGCCGATCGGCAAAATGACCAAAAAGCTGCTGGCATATTCCATTGTCGGCTTGGGCTTTGGCATTCCGCTACAACAAGCACTCACCGTCACCGGCCAAGGCATCGGGCTGATTTTGGCCAGCATCACCGGCACCCTCGTGTTTGGCACATTGATTGCGAAAGCGATGGGGCTCAACCGCACCACGGGGCATCTGATTGCATCCGGCACCGCGATTTGTGGCGGCAGTGCCATTGCGGCGGTGGCGCCTGCGATCAATGCCGATGACGACCAAACGGCGCTGGCGCTGGGCACGGTGTTTGTGCTCAATTCGGTCGCACTGTTTCTGTTTCCACTGATTGGCCATGCGCTCCATCTGGATCAACACACCTTCGGCACGTGGGCAGCCATTGCGATTCACGACACCTCATCGGTGGTCGGTGCGGCATCGGCTTATGGCGAAGAAGCGTTAAAAACCGCGACCACACTCAAGTTGGCACGAGCGTTGTGGATTGTGCCGGTGGCGCTCATCAGTGCGTGGATGTTTCGCAGTCACTCGAAGAAAATCACGATTCCGTATTTCATTGTATTTTATTGTGCCGCGATTGGGGTGAGCGATGCGTTACCGCAGTTTGAGGAGGTATATCAGGCGATCTTCAGCGTAGCGAAGCAAGCGTTGGTGGTGTGTCTGTTTTTGATTGGTTGCAGCATCTCGGTGGCACGTTTGAAGGCATCAGGCCCGAAACCGCTGCTATTTGGGGTGATTTTGTGGACGCTTATATCGACGACGTCTCTGAGCTGGTTGTTGACCCGTTAACGGGTTTTCGATGCCAAGCAAACGCCAGAATCAGCAGAAATGCGCTCAGTTCGGCAACGTTACGGGGCCAACCGGTCAGCGTCAGCGCCAGCAGCAGTTGCAGCACAATGGTGGAAATCAGCAAGCCATTCTTCATCATCGATAGTCCTAAGCGGTTTAATTCTTAGGACTATTATGCCAAGCAGTTATAACCAGCAAAATTCAGTTTTGGACTAACTCATAACTCGAAAGCGAGATTGATGGGTTGCCAGCCACGCTTTGAGTGCTTGACGCGACACTTTGATCCCACTTTGTGTCAGCGCAGTCGGCATCTCAAAATACGCGATGGGCCATTTAAATTTCTCCAAACGTCCCTCATACCACGCGTTGCCTTGTTCAAGGCTAAACGGCGTTTGACTGAGCACCACCGCCACCGGGCGAGCGCCAAACTCATCGTCTTCAACGGGCACCACCATCGCCAATTGCACGTCAGGATGACGATTGAGGACACCTTCAACTTCTTCACAGTGAATGTTTTCACCACCGGAGATAAACAGATTGTCGGCGCGGCCGATGATCACCAGTTGGTCGTGCTCGAAGTAGCCAAGGTCGTTGCTGTCATACCAGCCTTGTTCATCCGTCAAGCGATGTAGCTCGCCTTGACGGTAATAACCGCTGGCCAACGTGTCGCCACCGATGTAGATGCGCTGGCCGTCGACACGTACGGCGCGATGAGCCAGCACGTGACCCGCACCCGCTTGGCCATCGACCGGTTTGGCCGTGACCGTCGACGCCGCTTCCGTCATGCCATAACCGAGCCAGGTTTCAATGCCGATGGCCGCCGCTTGCTGTGCCAGCGTTTGTGGAATGTGGCTACCGCCGAGCAACACATGGGTCAGCGTGAGCTGTTGGCCGCTGTCGAGCAGGCGTTTCAGTTGCGTCGGCACCAATGACGCGTGCGTGACGCCGTCGATGTCGTGCGCCAATTGACCGCCGCCAATTTTGAGGCACGCCCCCGTAGCCAGCCAACGATAAATGATCGCCAAGCCCGACACGTGATAGAGCGGCAAGCTCAGCAGCCAAGTGTCATCAACATCGAAATGAAATTCAGCCAGTAACCCTTGCGCAGAGGCAAAATGCTGCGCGTGCGTGTGGGCCACCGCTTTGGGTGTGCCGGTGGAACCGGAGGTGAAAATCAACGTTGCGAGATTGTTCCGCTGGTACGCGTTCTCGGCCTGAGCCATGTCAGCGGCAGGTTGTGACAGCGCATTCACTTCTCCCAGCTCATCCAACGTCAGCCCCGCACTAGGCGCGAGCCATACGTTCGCGCGTTGATCATCGCGATATAGCGCCGACCATTTACGGCGCAACTGCGCTGCCGGTTGTGGCATGGTGAGCGCGCACACGACGCCCAGTTGCATCGCGCCCAGCAGCCAAAACAGCGTTTGCGGGTGGTTTTTGCCCACCAGCGTCAGCACATCGCCGCGCTGAAGGCCACGTTCGGCAATCGCCTTGGCGTATTGCTGCACGCGTTGGTTGAGCTCATGCCATGTGAGCGTGCCCTCTTCAAGACAAAGCGCCACCCGCTCAGGGTGGCGCTGCTGCCAGTGTTGCCACGGAGTCATACAGGCTCCGATTGCCACAGCAGGCTTTGATCGCTCAACGTTTGCAGGGGCAGTTCACACGCTGGCCACGGCGTTTCCAACTGCGCTTTAAACAAGCCGATGGTGTCCAAACCCGGAATTTCATTGGGCAGTTGCCAGTGTGCCAAACGCGCCAATTGCGTCAGTCCCAAGCTCGATTCAATGCTGGAACTGATGATGGTTTGCAGGCCCAAGGCTTTGGCTTTCTCAATCAGCTTCAAGCAGCGCGGCACCGACCCAATCAAAGTCGGTTTGATGACGATGGTTTTCACGCCCACCAGATCTTCTAAGCGGAATTCTTGGCTGCGCACCGCATGTTGTAAGGTTTCATCCCACGCAATCGCAATGCCAGTATCAATCGCAAACGACAAACTATCGCTCGGGGATTGGCAGGGCTCTTCCAAAAACGCGATGCGGCCACGCAAGGATGGCGCGACATATTGGGCGAATTTGGCGGCTTTCTCTTTGGTCCACGCGCGGTTGGCATCGAGACGCAGGTATAAATCCGGCATCGATTCCAAGAACAGATTCACCAGCATGCCGTCACGAATCGGCTCATACAAACCGACTTTGACTTTCGCGACTTTCTGCCCCGGCATCGCATTGAGCTGCGGGATCAATTCATCAGGATCACCAGTACACAGCGGCGCCGCTTGATATTGGCCTTGCGCTGGCAGTTCACCAGCTAATTCCAACTCAGCCATCGAGACACCAAAAGCCACCGACGGGAACAACGCATCGTAATCCAACGCCTGACCTTGTACCCATAGCTCGAGCTGCTCTTTCGCCAGTGCGCCCGCTTCGTCTAGCGATTCCACACTAAACCCAATTAATGGCGCAACTTCGCCACGCCCAATCTTGCCATTTTCTTGAAGTTCAACGATGAAGCCTTCACGTTCCGTCAACTTCTCTTCACGAAGAATCACGCCGCTATCCATTGGCAAACGGTAGCGATACAGTTTTGCACTGCGCATATCTAATTTAACTCTGTTGATGAGTGACATGTCCATTCCCCCTCAACGGGCCTATCGCGCGCCGTTGGGCGGTGTTTGGAGCACCAAATTCACTGAAACTACATGGAAACAAAAAGAGCGGCACCAGACATCTGGGCCGCTCTTGTCGATTAAGGGTTACGCGGGAACTTGTTGAAGTCCGGTCTGCGTTTTTCGTTGAACGCGTTGCGCCCTTCCTGACCTTCGTCAGTCATGTAGAACAGCATGGTCGCGTTGCCCGCCAGTTCTTGCAGGCCCGCTTGACCGTCACAGTCTGCGTTCAAGGCCGCTTTCAAGCAGCGCAGCGCCATTGGGCTGTGTTGCAACACTTCGCGGCACCAGCGTACAGTTTCTTTTTCCAGCTCATCGACAGGCACAACGGTGTTCACCAAGCCCATGTCCAGCGCTTCTTTGGCGTCGTAGAAACGGCACAGGAACCAGATTTCACGCGCTTTTTTCTGACCAACGATACGCGCCATGTAAGAGGCACCCCAACCGCCATCAAACGACCCGACTTTCGGGCCAGTTTGACCAAACTGCGCGTTTTCCGCCGCAATGGTCAGGTCACACATCATGTGCAGCACGTGGCCACCGCCAACCGCCCAGCCCGCAACCGAGGCGATCACAGGTTTCGGGCAGGTACGAATTTGACGTTGGAAGTCGAGTACGTTGAGGTGGTGCGTACCGGTTTCGTCTTTGTAACCGCCGTAATCGCCACGGATTTTCTGGTCACCACCAGAACAGAATGCATCTTCACCCAGACCAGTCAAAATGATCACGCCAACGCCTTCGTCATAACGTGCATCAGCCAATGCGTTGATCATCTCTTTAACGGTTTGCGGACGAAATGCGTTGCGAACCTGTGGGCGCGCAATGGTGATTTTCGCAATACCATCTTCCGATTTGTGATAGTGAATATCTTCGTAACTGCTGCCGCAGTCTTGCCAGACAACCGGAGCGTAAAGTTCTTCTTCTGAAATGCCTACTGTTTTAGCCATGGTGATTCCCATTGTTGTTGTCCGCCACCCGCACAGTGGGTCGCGGTATTAAATCGTGTATGATGCGCGCGAAAGCGACCGGTTGTTCATGATGAACATTGTGCCCCGCGTCGTCGATCTGACGATAGTTCAGCCCGCTTTGCTCAGCGAGCTGACGAAATTTTTCATCTTTTGCACCGCAGATGTACCAAATCGGCATCGGCAACTGCGTCAACCCCGGCAACAAATACGGCTGCGTGGCCAGCGATGTGGATAACAGCATCGTGGCGACAGCGGCGCCAAGATTAGCACTTCGCTTCGCAATTAAGGTTTGTCTTTGCTCATGGTTTAGTGAACTAAACACCGCTTGCTGATACCAATCGCTCAATACCTGCTCAATCGGCTCGGCCTCAAAACGCATCGCCCAGCGATGATCGTTTTGCCAACGCGCTTCTCGTTCGACCGCCGAAGGGAGGCCAAAGTTTCCGCCTTCGATGATCAAACCTTGTACGTTGAGCGCCGCAAATGCGTGGGTTGCCGCGCCCGTCATAGCAATGCGCCCGCCCAGCGAATAGCCCACCAGCCAGATGGGCGTTTGCGCCGGTACCTGCGCCAGTACCGCAGCGGTGATTTGCTGACAGCACGTGGCAAAGTCGTCGCACGTTTGCGCCTGGCTGCCGCCATGTCCGGGCAGATCCAACGCAATCCAGTCATAGTCTGGCAGCGCATCGAGCACCGCTTGCCAATCGTCAGTGTTTCCAAGCAAACCATGCAGGAACACCAACACCGGCGTGTCAGCGCGCGGTTGGCGTGATGGCCGGTGAGAAAACGAGGTGCGACTAGAGAGCATGAATCTGCGGCATCAGCTGTTTGATTTGCTGCGCGGCTTGTTGAGGCGGCGTGGTGATCTCAATCAACAACGTGCCTTGGCCCTGCGCCAAATGCTCATCCACCAGCCCCTGATACGCGGCTAACGTTTCCGGATTGGCGTAACGCAACCCAAACTGCGCGGCAACGTGTTCAAACTGCATGCCATGGGGCATTTGATACAGCGCTTCCCGTTGCTGCGCCGGGACAGGTAACAGATCGAAAATCGCCCCGCCATCGTTATTGGCGACCACAATCACCAGCGGCTGCGGCGTATTGCGCACCAAGGCAAGTGAGTTCATGTCATACAATAGCGAGGTATCGCCCATCAGCATCAACATTGGCTGCTTGATGGCACGTTGCACCCCCGCGGCAGTGGCAACCAAGCCATCAATACCGGAGGCACCGCGGTTGGAAAACACGTCACGTCCGTCGACGGCGCTAAACATATCCACCAAGCGGACAATCAAACTGTTGCCGACAAACAACGCAGCGTGAGGCGCACGCTCAGTCAAATCGAGCGCCAGCGCGATTTCCGTCATCGGTTCATTGCTTAAATGTAACTTGGCGAGTTCTGCCGTGCTGTAGGCATAACGTTTCAACGCATCCGCCCAGCCCGCATGCGTCGCGTTGAGCGCGGTCCATTTACTCAGCTTGGTGTCAATCCAGTCGGGAATATCACACACCCATTGTTGCTGGGGCAGATGCGATTGGTTGTTGCGATCTGGCGCTGGCGACACATAACAATACTGTGCGTCACTGCGGCGAACATGCTGCTCCAGCCAGTGATTTAAACGTTTGGACACGATGCGTGAACCAAACTGCACCACCTGCTCGCACTCATCCAGCACCGCTTTGGCAGCGCTGTTTTGTAGCCACAAATCAAAGTGTGCCCATTCACTGCTGATCCCCGATTGCGGGTCACACAGCAGCGGCCAGCCCAATTTCTCTGCAAACTGCTGCGCGGCTTTGGCTTCCGCCAAACGCACCGAACCGACGATCACCAAGCCTTTGCGGCTCAGCATCTGACCCTCTTCGGGAAACGCATGTGCATCGCTGAAACGGCGCTCGCAATACGGTTGATTCGATTGCTGCCAGTGACTCACGCTCGCCAAGTACTCTTGGTACACGCGTGTGTCGTTGGCGGAATAGAGGGGTTCTGGGAACGGGCAGTTAAAATGCACGCTGCCGCCATGCTGCGCTTGGTGACTCAGCGCCTCATCGACGGTGGTCAGCAGCCAGTTGAGCGGTAAACGCACATTTGGACTCGGCAGATTCACGGCTTGCGTCACATGAGACGAATAAATACCCAGTTGGTTGATTGCCTGATTGGCACCGCAACCGACCAGTTCAACCGGGCGATCCGCCGTCAGAACAATCAGTTTCTCGCCAGTCAAACGCGACTCTGCAATGGCAGGCAACACGTTGGCGACTGCTGTTCCGGACGTGACGATCACCGCCACTGGTTTGCCGCTCGCTTTCGCCATGCCCAGCGCCATAAAGCCCAAGCCACGTTCGTCGTAATGGGTGTGCAAGGTCAGGTTGGGATTGGCGGCGGCTTCCAGCGTCAATGGGGTTGAACGCGAGCCCGGCGCAACGCACACCTCGCTCACGCCAAATCGGGTCATCTCTTCCAGCAGCGTCTGGCACCAGATGCGGTTTAAGACCGCTTGATCCTGACTCATGAAGCCACACCCAACGGCAGGCGATCAGTGATGAGGCTCAGCAGCGTCGACATTTTTTTGTCCAGCTCCTGCCATTCATATTCAGCCACCGAGCCCGGCACGATGCCCGCGCCCGCAAACAGCTGCACTTCTTGTTCCAACACTAATGCGCTGCGAATCGCGACGCAAAACTCGGCTTGTTGATGACTGAAATAACCCATAGACCCTGCATACCAGCCCCGAGCAAACGGCTCGTGCTGAGTGATAAAATCAAACGCTTCTTTGCGTGGCACACCCGCCACAGCAGCGGTCGGCTGCAGCGCACTGAGCAGCTGCACGCCATTAACGCCCGCGTTCAGTTGAGCGTGAATCCGACGCTTCAAATGCTGCACTTTACGCAGCCGAACCAAATGAGCTTCCTGTTCCACCGTCACCGTCTCGGCATGAGGCGTTAAACGATCGACAATATCATCCACCACATATTGGTTTTCATTGAGGTTTTTGGTGTCCTGCGCCAGCCAGTTCGACAGTGCCATATCTTGGGTTGCGTTTTGGCCGCGACCAATGGTGCCCGCCAACGCTTCGGTGTGCAGATCCAACCCTTGACGGAAATAGAGCCGCTCCGGCGTAGAGCCCATAAAACTGTGCTTGGCATCGAGCGCCAAAAGAAAATGAAAGCTGTTATGGTTCTGGTCGTAGCTGGCTTTGAGCAGTTGCGCCGCACTGATTGGGCGATCCAGCGTGAGGCTCGTTTGACGCGCCAGCACCACTTTCTTGAACGCGTTGTGCGTAATGCCATCCAGCACCTGATCCACCAGCGTCGCCCAACCTGATTCGGAGGGTGCATGCTGCACGTCGGTCACCTCACAGTTGAGCGCACGCAGCGGCGTGACGTCCGTCAGCAGCTTCTGTAACGTGGCGAGTGTGCGATGACGTTCGTGACTGACGTTGGCCGCCAGCGTCCAAGTCTGATCAAAGCGAATCAGCTCCACCTGAGGCAGAAAGAAAAACGACGACATGCAGCGGCGGTTTTTATCGGTCTGACCATCAAATGAGCGCCCGCCCCACACACGTTGATCGTCACCCAAAATGGTGTACGCCGGTGCAGGGTCGGAGAATGTGTAAAGCTGCCCCAATGCGACCACCTCTTCGCGGGTGTCACGGGACTGCCAATAGAATTTCGGGAAAACCGGTTGGGCTTCAAGCCAATCGATGAACGCGAATGGTGGCTTCTCTGCCAACTCTTGGGTGAAACGAACGTCGTTATCCCTCGCGTCGTTAATTTGCTCTATCAACCGAGCAATGGCTTGATGAAAGTTCGACAAAGCGACCTCGACTAAACTGAGATTCGATGTAACAGTAGCTACTCTATTGAGAGAGCCCTCGTAAATCAAGGTTATACCCCATCTTTTGCGTGCTTTTCCTGTCTCCCTGATGCAGCACTGATTTTTTCCTGCGGAGAAAGCGATTCATCACTAGATTTATATTCTAAAAAAAGGCAACCTGTTGTAGTTTAATAAAGAAATTCAATTATTTTTTGGGGTAATACAATGCAAAATATCGGGATGTCGTCAAAACTCGATAATGTCTGCTACGACATTAGGGGACCAGTACTTAAACATGCTAAGCGCATGGAAGAAGAAGGGCATAAAATACTAAAGCTCAATATCGGCAACCCGGCCCCATTTGGTTTCGACGCCCCGGATGAAATTCTGGTCGACGTGATTCGTAACCTCCCTACCTCACAAGGTTATTGTGATTCAAAAGGCATCTATTCGGCACGTAAAGCCGTGGTGCAGCACTATCAGAAAAAAGGCATTCGCTCGCTGAACGTCGAAGACGTTTATGTCGGTAACGGCGTATCTGAGCTGATCGTGATGGCCATGCAAGCCCTGCTCAACAACGGCGATGAAATGCTGGTCCCTGCCCCGGACTACCCGCTGTGGACCGCGGCGGTTGCGCTGTCAGGCGGTAAAGCGGTGCATTACCTGTGTGACGAGCAAGCGGACTGGTATCCGGACATTGATGACATCAAGAAGAAAATCACCCCGAAAACGCGCGGCATCGTCCTGATTAACCCCAATAACCCAACTGGCGCGGTCTACAGCCGTGATTTCCTGTTGGAAGTGATTGAAGTGGCGCGTCAGCACAAGCTGATCATTTTCGCCGATGAAATTTACGACAAAGTCTTATACGACGGTGCAACGCATACCTCGGTGGCCACTCTGACCGAAGATGTGCTGGTGATGACGTTTAATGGCTTGTCGAAAGCCTACCGTGTGTGCGGTTTCCGTGGTGGTTGGATGTTCCTGACTGGTCCAAAACATCTGGCGCAAGGCTATATCGCAGGGCTGGAAATTTTGTCGTCAATGCGTCTGTGTGCCAACGTGCCCATGCAACACGCCATTCAAACTGCGCTGGGCGGTTACCAGAGCATTAACGAGCTGATCCTACCGGGCGGTCGCCTACTGGAACAGCGTGATCGCGCTTGGGAACTGATCAACCAAATTCCGGGCGTGTCGTGCGTGAAACCCAAAGGCGCGATGTACCTGTTCCCGAAAATCGACACCAAGAAATACAGCATTAAAGATGACCAAAAGATGGTCTTCGACTTCCTCGTGCAGGAAAAAGTGCTGCTGGTTCAAGGTAGTGGTTTCAACTGGCCGAAGCCAGACCACTTCCGCATTGTGACACTGCCTCACGTGGAAGATCTGGAAATTGCGATTGGCCGCTTTGAACGATTCCTCAGCACCTACAGTCAATAACGCTTTCATCGACCTTCGGTGATCAGTTAGGCTATTCAGGCTCTCTTTTATACACTAGAAGAGAGCCTGATTTTTAGATGAGGAATGCCGAGAGTTATGAAAGAAAGCCATTTTTTTGCCCATCTCGCCCGAATGAAGCTGATCCAGCGCTGGCCGCTGATGCGCTCTGTCTCCAAAGAAAATATCTCTGAACACAGCTTGCAGGTGGCGTTTGTCGCCCACGCGTTGGCGGTGATCAAAAACAAAAAGTTTGGTGGCACGCTCAACCCGGAACGCATTGCGATTCTGGCCATGTACCACGACTCCAGCGAAGTGCTGACCGGCGATTTACCCACCCCCGTGAAATACTACAACCCCGACATCGCCAAAGAGTACAAGAAAATTGAAGCCGCCGCTGAGCGCCGTTTGTTGTCGATGTTGCCGGAAGAGTTTCAGCAAGATTTCGCGCCCTTTCTGGTTCACGAAGCAGCGTATGAAGACGATGCGGCGATCGTCAAACAAGCCGACTGCATCTGTGCTTACCTCAAATGTTTGGAAGAACTCAGTGCTGGCAACCACGAATTTGCGCTAGCGAAAAAACGCTTGGATGTCACGCTGCAAGAACGCCACACCCCAGAAATGGCCTATTTTCTGGAAACCTTCGCCCCAAGCTTTGAATTAACACTGGACGAAATCAGCTAAGTCGCTGTAAGTTTTATCAAAGATACAAATCTTATCCACATCGTTGAATCGGCCCGCTCGGCCTGCTTCGGCAGGCGGTGCTGGGGCCATGCAGGAGCAGTGTATGCAGGTATCCATCAGCCCAGATTGGCAAGCGCGGAACGACGACGAGCACAAGATTCGTCGCAACGATCATCGCAGTCCGTTTCAGCGTGACCGCGCGCGCATTCTGCACTCTGCGGCGTTTCGTCGCCTGCAGGCCAAAACCCAAGTGCACGGCACCAGCCTCAACGACTTCCACCGCACTCGGTTGACACACTCGTTAGAAGCATCACAAATCGGCACCGGCATCGTCGCGCAGATCAAGCTCAAACAGCCGGAATTTCGCGATCTACTGCCCTCCGACAGCCTGATTGATTCTTTGTGTCTGGCGCACGACATCGGTCATCCGCCTTATGGGCACGGCGGCGAAATCGCGCTGAATTACATGATGCGGGAACATGGTGGCTTTGAAGGCAACGCCCAGACGTTTCGTATTGTGACCTGTTTGGAACCCTACACCGAGCATCACGGCATGAACCTGTCGCGCCGTACGCTGCTGGGGCTACTCAAATATCCGGCGCTGCTCAGCCAAACCCGCGCCGAGAAAATTCCTGAGTCGGTGCCACACCAACGCCAGCTCAAAGCCAAAGATTGGGCGCCCGCCAAGGGCGTGTACGACGGCGATCGTCAGATATTTGAATGGGTACTCTCGCCGCTCAGCGCCAACGATCGCACGCTGCTGAGCCAAATGCGCGGTGACGCCACCACGCCATATCAACACCAGAAAACGCGCTTTAAATCGCTCGATTGTTCCATCATGGAGCTGGCTGATGACATCGCCTACGGCGTGCACGATTTGGAAGATGCGATCGTGCTTGGCATGGTGACGCAAACGCAATGGCAACACGCGGCTGCGAACCAGCTGGCCACCAGCGGCGAATGTTGGTTTACCGAGCATATTGAGACATTAAGCGAGATGCTATTTTCCGGCCAGCATCATGTGCGTAAAGACGCCATCGGCGGCATCGTCAATGCGCTGCTGACCAGCATCAGCGTGCGACCGGTGGATGCGCCGTTTGACAGCGAACTGCTGGCATTTAACGCCTATTTGGAACCCAACATGGGTCACGCGCTGGAGATCCTCAAAAGTTTCGTCAATCAGTATGTGATTCAGGTGCCGCAAGTGCAGCGTTTTGAATACAAAGGTCAACAGATCATCATGGATTTGTTTGAAGCCTTGGCCGCCGATCCGGAGCGCTTACTGCCTCAAGCCACTCGTGAGAAATGGCAAACGGCGGAACATGCATCCGGCGATGGCATGCGAGTGATTTGTGACTACATTGCGGCGATGACGGATGCTTACGCCCAGCGTTTGCATCAGCAATTGTTCTCCGCACATGTCAACTACTAACACCGGACGAAAGCACGCGACTATTGGTCTTGTTTGAGGTAATTGCGCTCAAACACACCCGGTGGCATGTGTTGAATTTGATGATCAATCATGGCGTCAAAGGTGCGCATCAACGGCGAAAAATCGCAATCAGGCTGCAAACTTTGCAGCAAATGGTAACCGGCTTCAACGGTCGAGAGCGCATTGTCGCTCGGCGCTTTGCGAATGCGGTAATTGCCGGTGAGATCTTTGGGTAAGTGCAGCGATGGCAAGGCATGCAACTGGGGATTCACCTGCCACATTTTGAATGCTTTTTTCCAAGTGCCATCCAATAAGATCACGCGCAGCGTTTTGCCTGCTTCGGGCTCAAACTCAGCCGAAGAGGACGACTGCTCACTGGGATACAACACGAAATGTTGCGCGCAGTCATCGGCCAGCAGGCGGTTCAGTTCCTCATGCTGACGGAAATCTTCCCCCACCAACAAACGGCTGTTGGGCAGCGACAGGCTCAAAATACGCGCCGTTCCCATCGGGCGGTGTTCTTCAGTTGGATGTTGAAGAATGATAAGCTCCACTCGCGAACTTAACTGCACAATCGCATCACAAATGCAGGCTTTACGTGCTTTTCCACACTCTGAACAATAACGGGACATACTGTGAATCTTTACCTGTGGCTAATTTTAATCAGTATCGTGTGTTTCGGGCTGCAATTCGAGCCACTCGCCAGTGGCAGTGCGTGGCAGCTCAGCGGCATTCAACACGGCCAATGGTGGCGGATCCTAACAGGAAATTTCACCCACACCAACTTTGCTCACTTGGGCATGAACCTCACCGGGTTGTGGATCATCAGTTTTATCTTTAAACCGGCGGCGCGCACACTGCTGATTCTGTTGCTCTCGCTCAGTGTATGGATTGGACTCTGCGTACTGCTCACCGACATGCGCATCTACGTAGGCCTTTCCGGTACCTTACACGCGCTGTTTGCGTTCTTTGCCCTGCAAGAAGTGCTACAAGGCCGTCGCAGCAGTTGGTTGTTGGTCCTTGGCGTGGTCGCGAAAGTGGTATGGGAACAAGCGTTTGGCAGCTCGATTGGCACCGAACAGCTGATCCATGCGCGCGTTGCAACCGAGGCGCATTTGGCAGGCGTGATTGGCGGATTGGGATTGGCGTATATGGCCAAGCAGTGGCGGTGGAACATTTAGCACATCTCTCCTCCCCCTCCCCCAAAAAAACACACACACGAACAAAAACACACCAACAAAAAGGGCCGCCAGCATGACACCAGCGACCCTTTTCAATCCATCACGAACTCGCAATCAACTTATTGTTGCAACTTCGCTTTCGCTGCTTCAACTTTCGAGAAATCCAAGCCCAGCTCTTCTACGGCTTCTTTAATCAGCGCCGGATTTTGCATCACTTGGCCCATCAGCAGTTGCAGCTTTTCCTGCGGCAGACCCAATTGGCTGAGGGTCATCATCGCCGCCAGCGGGTTTTGCGTCAGCGCCTGAAACAGCTCACCAATTTGTTGGTCACTAATATTGTTCTCTTTCAACAGTGCGAGAATCGGGTTCATCACAGTACCTTTTTTAACGATGTCTTTCATTATGTTATCAAGTGAACCACGTGTTTAATGCATGAGGTCATCAAACGAAAGCGCCCGCATTGAGGCGCTTGGATGGTTCAATAGGGATTATACAATCGGACGCTGGCCGCGGCTGATCAGCTTCAGGAATACGCTGTCGGCGGCTTCCCCGGCCACACCCGCCAGTTTAGCGGTCAGTTTTTTCTTCTGCACGTAGTGGAGCGCCAGTACAGTTTTATTCTTGCACGCATCGACAATCAAATCGTCTGAGGTTTTGATCTCATCCACCAGCCCCAATGCTTTGGCTTGAGTGCCGAACCAGTGTTCACCCGTCGCCACTTTTTCCAAATCCAGATCCGGGCGGTGTTCACGAATAAAGTCTTTGAACAGCACGTGCGTTTCTTCCAGCTCTTCTTTGAACTTTTCGCGAGCTTTATCACTGTTTTCACCGAACATCGTCAGCGTGCGTTTGTATTCACCCGCGGTCAGCTGTTCAAATTCAATGTCGTGTTTTTTCAGCAATTTGTTGAAGTTAGGCAGTTGCGCGACCACACCAATCGAACCGACAATCGCAAACGGCGCCGACACGATTTTATCGGCGATACACGCCATCATGTAGCCGCCACTGGCCGCCACTTTGTCGACCGCAATCGTCAGCGGCAAACCGGCAGCTTTCAAGCGATCCAACTGAGACGATGCCAAGCCGTAGCCGTGCACCATGCCACCGCCTGTTTCTAAACGCAGCAGCACTTCATCGCCCTGTTGTGCGACCGCCAAAATGGCCGTAACTTCTTCACGCAGCGAGGTCACTTCCTTGGCATCGATGCTGCCGTGGAAATCCAGCACGAACAGGTGTGGATCGCGTTTCGCGTCCAGTTCGCCGCCTTTCGCTGCTTTTTTCACTTCTTTTTCGCGAGATTTGTTCTTTTCCTTTTCGCTTTTTTTCTCCGCTTTGTCGCGGGCTTTCAAAAAAGCGTCATCATGGAGATGAGATTCAAGCTGTTCCACTGTCTGCTTGTGTTGCTCAGTCAGGTTGGTGACTTCCAGCTCGCCTTTGGCTGCGCTGTGTCTTCCGCCCACGGACTTCACAATGACTAATAACACCACGACAGCGACGACGATCGTCGCAATCTTGGCCAAAAACAGGCCATAGTCCAACAAAAATTCCAATGTGTTCATCCTCTTCAATGCGAATTGGTGTATTGTAACCACCTTGTCACGAAGACTTAAAGCAAATCATAAGAATAAGGAAACGTAACGTGGATTATTCAGTTTCTAAAGATGCCTTGAAAGATAAAGTTATTCTGGTGACCGGTGCAGGAGATGGCATCGGTAAACAGGCCGCGATCTCGTACGCCGCGCATGGTGCAACCGTGATCCTGCTTGGCCGCACAGTGAAAAAACTAGAACACACCTACGATGAAATCGAAGCCGCAGGCTACCCGCAGCCAGCAATCGTCCCGCTGGATATGAAAGGTGCCACCAAACAAAACTACGTTGATATGGTAGACACCATTGAAGGCCAATTTGGTCGTCTGGACGGTGTACTGCACAACGCTGGCCTTCTGGGGGTGCTCAGCCCCTTTGATCAGATCGGCGAAGATACGTTTGATGATGTAATGCAAGTGAATGTGAAGTCTCAATTTTTGATGACACAAGCCCTGCTGCCCCTGCTGCACAAATCTGACGATGCGCGCATTGTGTTCACCAGCTCAACGGTGGGTCACGTCGGTCGCGCGTTCTGGGGCACTTACTCAATTTCAAAGTTTGCGACCGAAGGCATGATGCAAGTGCTGGCCGACGAGCTGAGCGATAGCACCATTCGCGTCAACGCCATTAACCCCGGCGGCACCCGCACGGGCATGCGCGCCAAAGCGTTCCCGGCAGAAGATGCTGAATTACTGAAAACGCCGCTGGATATCATGCCGCTGTACGTCTATCTGATGGCGCCAGAAGGGCAAGCGGTCAACGGTCAGTGCATCGACGCGCAGCCCAAAAAATAAACCAAAAACTCGTTCTTAATTCAAAGCCTTGCTCAATCAGCAGGGCTTTATACTTTCTGCCCCGCGACTTTTCTCTTGAATGTTCAACATAACGAAATATACTGTACAAATATACAGGTAAATTGTTATGTATGAACTGATCGAACACCTCAAAAACAAACACTGGTTATGGCAAGGCTCCGACACGCCGTGCGAGCCGCCTTCTCATGCCACAGGCTTTGCCGAACTCGACCACCAGTTGGCTGGCGGTTTTCCAGCACACGGCGTGATTGATATTCAGTCGGCCTGCGGCATCGGTGAACTGCGCCTGCTGTTTCCTTACCTGCAGCAGCATCATGAGCGCCTGACGGTGCTGATCAACCCGCCGGGGCAAGTGCACGCCGAAAGCCTGCAACACGCCGGAATCCATCTCGATAACGTGTTGATTCTCACCCCGCAAACTACCAAGGAAGCGTTGTGGTCAGCCGAACAATGTGCGCGCAGCGGCGCTTGCAGCCAAGTGCTGTTGTGGCAGGACAAACTGGAAGTGCATCACGCGCGCCGTCTGCAAGTGGCGTGTGAAACTGGTGACTGTTTGCAGTTCCTGTTCCGCTCGCGCCAAGACAGCCTGTTTTCTTTGCCCGTAACCATGACACTCGTCCTGAGCGCCCATCCTCAAGGCGTGGAAGTGCGTGTTCCCAAACGTCGTGGCGGCTGGCCATTGGGCGCTTTCTCGGTCTCGATGGCTGAGCGCTGGCAAGCGCTCACATTGCCCCGACCCACGTCGGTGGTGGTGCCGTTTCCGCTGCGCAAGCAAGGCTGATGATGACGCTGTGGATCTATCTTCATTTTCCTGCGCTGCAACTCGATACCGTGTTTGCACCGGCGGCAGAAACGGAGCCTACAGCTCCGGTGGTGATTGTCGATGGGCGCGTCCATCAAGTGGTGCAAGCCAACGAACTGGCTTTCAACCAAGGCATCACGCTGGGCATGGGGCTTGGCAGCGCGGCCGCATTGTGCGCGGGGCTGCAAGTGCACCCTTACGATGCCGAGATTGAGCAACGCGCGGTGGAAGAAATTGCGCAGTGGCTCTATTTGGTCACTTCCGATATCGTCCTGTATCCACCGCAGGGGCTCTTGCTGCGCGCAACCAATATGCTGTCACTCTATGGTGGGCTAACCGCTTATTGGCGCACACTCAACCATCATCTGGATCAGCGCGGCGTGCGTTACCACTACGGGTGTGGTTTCTCACCGTTGAGCGCCATGTTGCTCGCCCAAAGTGGCGCCAATCTGATTGAAGCGGATACGACCATCTTGCGCCAAAAGGTCGGCTGCTTTCCACTGACCGCCACCGAACTAGAGAGCAAACACACCGATAAACTGGCGCGCGTCGGCATTCGAGACATCGATAGCTTGCTCGCGCTGCCGATGCAGGAGATCGCGCGTCGCTTTGACATCGATTTAGTCAACTATGTTGGCCGGCTGCTGGGACAATTCAAACACCCGGTCAGTTTTTATCATCCACCGGAAGCGTTTCACAGCCATCTGGAATTGCTGTATGAAATCGACAACGTGCAGTGGCTGGAAAAACCGTTGCGCCGCCTGCTCACACGGTTGGAGCTGTTTCTGACGCTGCGTAATCAGGTCGCATTCGAACTGAAACTCACGCTGACGCAGCGTGACAAAATTCAGCACAGTGTGACGTTCACCTCCGCACGCGGCGATTATCAGGCGGAAAAATGGGCGCAGTTGTGCCGCTTGAGCATGGAATCACTGCTGCTGGAACATCCGGTCGTCAGCCTAACGTTGCACGTGGTACGGGCGGGCCTTGCCGAGCAGACTGCCGAAGATTTTTTCTCGGGCATCAAAGGCCAGCAAAGTCCGTTGGAACTGATCACGCTTTTGCAAGCCAAACTCGGCCCATCACACGTGCACAAGCTGCAACTGAGTGATGATCCAAGGCCGGAAAAACGCAGTCGCTATGTCCATCCCAATGTCCATCCCAATGCCCATCCCAATGCCCATCCCAATGGGCATCCAACCAAGACAACAACCAAGCCACTACGGCGCGCCGAATTGCGCCCCAGCCTGCTGTTACCCGAGCCGCAGCCGCTGTGCGAAGCGGTCTCGTTGATTCATGGTCCGGAGCGCATCGCGACCGGTTGGTGGGACGGTCACAATATGATTCGTGATTATTTTATCGCTCGCACCGAGCAAGGGCGCTGGCTGTGGGTGTTTCGCACGCCCGAGCAGCAATGGTTTATTCACGGCCAATTCAGCTGAGGCAATCATGGTTTATGCAGAACTGTTCTGTCAGAGTAATTTCTCGTTTCTGACCGGCGCATCTCATCCCGAAGAGTTGGTCATTCAGGCTGATTTTCTGCGCTATCACGCCATTGCGATTACTGATGAGTGCTCACTGGCTGGCGTGGTTCGCGCCCACACCACCATAAAGCAGCAACAACTGGGCATCAAGCAGATTGTCGGTAGCCTGTTTCAGCTCAATGACGAGTGCCGCTTTGTGTTGCTGTGCCCGAATCAGGACGCGTATGCCGAACTGTGCCGCATCATCACCAATGCTCGGCGGCGCAGTGAGAAAGGCCAATATAAACTGTCGGAATGGGATGTGATGTCGGCGCGCCACTGCTTGGTGATTTGGTTGCCGAGCCACACCGAGCGTGACAAACACTGGGGACAATGGCTGACTCAGCATCATCCCCACCGATTATGGCTGGGCGTACAACGCCACCTTGGGCCGCAAGACAACGCTTACCTCGACCATTGCCGCACGCTGGCACAAGCATTCGATCTCCCCATAACCGCGTGCGGCGGCGTGCTGATGCACAACGCGACCCGCCTGCCCCTGCAGCACATTCTGACCGCCATTCAACGCGGCCAGCCGGTTGAACACATTCAGGCTCATTTGGTGAGCAATACCGAGCGCGCGCTGCGCAGTCAGGCCAAGCTGAGTAAACTGTTTCCGCCCGAATGGCTCCAAGAGAGTGTGCGCATTGCTGAGCGCTGCGAATTCCAGTTGGGTTCGCTTCACTACCGCTACCCCAGTGAGTTGGTGCCCGATGACCACACGCCGATGGCTTATCTGCGCCAGCTCGTTGAGCAAGGCAAAGCGCTGCGCTTTCCGCACGGCGTGCCCGCCGACATCAACGCCACAATTGAAAAAGAGCTAACGCTGATTGATGAGCTTGATCTCCCCTACTACTTTCTCACCATTCACGACATTGTGATGTTCGCCAAACGCAGCGGCATTCTTTATCAAGGGCGCGGTTCGGCGGCTAATTCCGTGGTGTGTTATTGCCTTGAAATCACCTCGGTGGACCCCCGCCAGATCAGCGTGCTGTTTGAGCGATTCATCAGTAAAGAGCGCCAAGAGCCGCCGGATATTGATGTCGATTTTGAACACGAGCGGCGCGAAGAGGTGATTCAATATCTGTATCGCAAATATGGCCGTGAGCGAGCAGCTTTGGCGGCGACGGTGATCAGCTATCGCTTTAAAAGTGCCGTGCGCGATGTGGGGAAGGCGCTCGGCATTCATGAAGCGCAACTCGATTTTTTCATCAAAAACGTCAACCGCCGCGATCGCGGCTTGGGCTGGCAAGCGCAGCTCACTGAACTGGGCTTGGAACCGCAGTCGCTCAAAGGACAGCAGTTTATTGAACTGGTCAACGAGCTGATCGGCTTTCCACGTCATTTATCGCAGCACGTCGGTGGTTTCGTGATTTCCTCCGGCCCGCTGTACGAACTGGTGCCGGTTGAAAACGCCGCCATGCCGGAACGCACCATTATTCAGTGGGATAAGGACGATTTGGAGAGTCTCGGGCTGTTTAAAGTCGATGTGTTGGCGCTTGGCATGTTAACCGCGATTCGCAAGTGCTTTACCTGCATTGAGCAGCACCATCAGCGCAAACTCAGCATTGCCGACATCACTCGCCTGCAGGATGATGCCAACGTGTATGGTATGATTCAGCGCGCCGACACCATTGGCGTGTTTCAGATTGAATCGCGCGCTCAGATGAGCATGCTGCCGCGCCTGAAACCGCGCTGCTATTACGATTTGGTGATTCAGATTGCGATTGTGCGCCCCGGGCCGATTCAAGGTGACATGGTGCACCCGTTTCTCAAACGGCGCGATGGCATTGAAGACGTCACCTACCCGTCAAAAGAGGTGGAAGCGGTGCTCCAACGCACCATGGGCGTACCGATTTTCCAAGAGCAAGTGATCAAAATTGCCATGGTCGCCGCCGGATTTTCGGGCGGTGAAGCTGACCAATTACGCCGTGCCATGGCGTCATGGAAGAAAACTGGCGAGCTAGCGAAATTTCGCACCAAGCTGATCAATGGCATGCTGGCGCGGGGTTATGAACTGGCGTTTGCCGAGCGGATTTATGATCAAATCTGCGGCTTTGGTGAATACGGTTTTCCGGAAAGTCATTCCGCCTCATTTGCCGTGTTGGCGTACTGCTCGGCGTGGCTGAAATACTACTATCCGGAAGCATTTTATACCGCGCTGCTCAATAGCCTGCCGATGGGGTTTTACAGCGCTTCGCAACTGGTGCAGGACGCGCAGCGCCACGGCATCAAGGTGCTGCCGGTGTGCGTGAACGCCTCGCAGTGGGATCATCAGGTGGTGGAGCATGAACAGCAACAGGCAATGCGCCTTGGCCTGCGACAGGTGAAAGGCTTCAGCGAACAAGGCGCGCGGTTGCTGCTGAACGCGCGTCCGGCGCAAGGGTTTCATCACCCAGCGCAGCTGAAACGTTGCGGGCTCACCCAAAAGGACATGGAATCGCTTGCATCAGCCAACGCGCTGCACAGCTTTGCCCATAATCGCTATGCAACCCGCTGGTCGATGATGGATTCGCTCTCCGATTTGCCGCTATTTGAGCAACTCGACGAAGCCGCGCCGGCGCTGTATCAACAACCGAGTGATATGGATACCTTGATCGAAGACTACGCTTCACTCGGTTTGTCGCTCACCCAGCATCCCGTGACCTTGCTCGATACTGCCGGCGAGCTGGGGCGTTTTAGCCGTATGCGCGATTTGGCGCAGTTGCCGCATAAATCACTGGTCACCGTGGCAGGAATCGTCACCGGACGCCAGTCCCCTGGCACGGCGGCGGGCGTGACTTTTTTCACGCTGGAAGATGATACTGGCAACATCAATGTGGTGGTATGGCAGGCCACTGCGCGGGCGCAAAAAAGCGCCTATATCAGTGCAAAAATGCTGATGGTGAAAGGGATTTTGGAACGCGAAGGCAGTGTGATTCACGTCATTGCTGGGCGGCTTATCGACCTGACGCCAAAGCTCCAACAGCTACACACTCAGTCGCGGGATTTTCATTAACGTTGCGCGCTGTGTCGGCTTCACCGACAAAAAAAGCGCTGACCATTCAGCGCTTTCGAATTGAAATGTATGGAGCTACGATTACAGAATTTCGCGCATGCGATCTTGCACCGCTTCCACCAATCGGTCCGGCTGGAACTTGGAGATAAACCGGTTACAGCCAACCTTCTGCACCATGGCTTCGTTAAAGCTGCCACTCAGAGACGTATTGAGAGTAATAAACAGGTCTGCCATGCGCGGATCGCTGCGTACTTCATGCGTCAGTTTATAACCATCCATTTCCGGCATTTCGGCATCGGTGATCATCATCAGCAGCTCTTTGTTGATGTCTTTGCCTTTATCACACCAGCTTTTGAGTAGCTTCAACGCTTCCAGACCATCGCGACATTCGATGATGTTCAATCCCAGTTGTGACAGCGTGCCTTTGACCTGATTACGTGCCGTTGAGGAATCATCGACGATCAAAATGTTGCGACCCACCATTTCATCCACCAGCGCTGGATCCAACACCTCTTCTGAGATCGACACATCGTAGTCGATGATCTCGGCCAGCACTTTTTCAACGTCGATGATCTCAACGATTTGAGTCTGATCTTGCTCTTTAATGTGCGTAATCGCGGTCAGGTAGTTAGCGCGGCCGGCCGATTTGGGTGGCGGCTGAATTTCGGTCCATGCCGTGTTGATGATGTTGCGCACCTGCCCAACCAGAAAGCCCTGCACAGTACGGTTGTATTCGGTGATGATCAGATTTTGCTCTGGGTTTTCCAGACGCGACGGTGGAAACCCGATTGCGCGGCGCAAGTCGATGATTGGCACCGGGTCACCACGTAGCGATGCCACACCAGTAATATTCGGGTGCGACCCCGGCATTTTGGTGGTTTTCGGCATTTTGATGACTTCCCGAACCTTAAAGACGTTGATAGCAAAAATTTGGCGGCTATTTAAGCTAAATAGCAACAGTTCGAGGCGGTTTTCCCCCACCAGATTGGTACGCTGATCGACCGTATTTAAGATACCCGACATACAAAATCCCAAGAAGAAGTAGAGACGCACTGTTATAGCTACACAGTATAGCTATATTTGTGGCTGGTAAATGTAACCTGAACGGCAAATGTAAACCGGGGAAAGGAAAAAACGAAGAAAAACTTATCCTTCCACCACTTTCATCAATAATAAACCATCATACAAGGCTTGTTTGATCAACGCGGCACCCGGCATGGTCGCTTGCTTATAAAAGCGAGATTCCACCAGTTGCAAATCTTGATGATAAACCGGCAGGCTTTGCTCTTCGATGCAGCGCTGAATCGCAGGATACAGCACGTTTTTCGCCTGATTGATGACGCCACCAATCAGCACTTTTTCCGGGTTGAACAGGTTAATCACAATCGCGATAGCCGAACCGAGATAACGGCCTAAGGTTTCCACCACATCGACCGCGAGCGGATCGCCAGCCGCTGCTGCCGCACAAATGTCTTCAATCGTGATGTCATCGTGCGCTTTTTCGCTCAGCGATGACGCTTCACCAGCGGCAATACGTTCTGCCACTTGCTCACGAATCGCTTGTGAACTGGCCACGGTTTCCAAACAGCCAATATTGCCGCAATGGCAGCGTTTGCCCCGCGGATCAATCTGAATGTGGCCCAACTCACCGATATTGCCATGACGCCCTTGCAGCACGCGACCATCAAGAATGATCCCCGCACCCAAACCGTGGTGAATTGAAATCAAAACCGAGTTATCAACATCTTGCGAATGACCAAACAGCTTCTCCGCCAATGCCCAAGCGCGCGTATCGTTGGCCACAAACACTGGCAAACCGGTTGCTTTGTAAATCTCTGGCCCCAATGCCAAATTTTCCACATTGTAATGCGGCATTTGCAGCACGATGCCTTGATCGGAGTTGACCAAGCCCGGCAACGTAATCGCAATGCTGGTCACGCGACCCAGTTGCTCAGCATAGGTTTGGAAAAATTCATCAATTTCAAACAATAGCCGTTGCAGCACGTCATCTTGATCGATTTCATGAATATCAATTTTGGTGTCAATCAGGACATCGCCGCCTAACTCATGGAGCGCGATGGTCAGGTAGCCACGTCCGAGACGCATGGAAAGAAATTGCCAACCTTCGTTGTTGGTTTGTAGCCCCACCGCAGGACGACCACGGCTGATGGCTTCTTGAACAGTGGTTTCGTGTATCAGGTGCGCTTCAATCAATTCGCGGGTGATTTTGGTGATACTTGCTGGCGCAAGTTCACTCTCTTTCGACAGATCGATGCGTGATATAGGACCTTTTTGGTCGATGAGTTTATATACACGGCCAGCATTGACCTGTTTGATGTGATCAATATGGCCTGGTTGAGCCATGTACATGGGGCGCTCCAGAATTCAGTAACCTGCCAATTTTTTTACTTTGCGAAGTAATTGTGAAGTCATTTGGTGAATAGCCGTGACAGGCATCACGCATATACTCGGAACTTTGTGTTTTCAGTCAAATAGTCATCCATTGATTCCCTGATTGAATGCCAGCTCAGCGGTTATTTTTCGTCATTAATTATCTTGTTGCAAAGCGTAAATATCGTTCAGAGCTCCCAAACTCTTCAAATATCTTGCATATACTTAAAACGTTTTACTTCCTCTGTCCGATCATTTCAGGAGATCAGAATGACCTCAGCATTACGAAGAACGAAAATTGTCACCACTTTAGGGCCTTCAACAGACAAAGGAGAAAATCTGGAAGCGATCATTCGCGCCGGAGCAAACGTCGTACGGATGAACTTCTCACACGGTTCGGCCGAAGATCATAAAATTCGCGCGCAAAAAGTCCGCGAAATTGCCGCCAAATTGGGTCGCCACGTGGCGATTTTGGGCGACCTGCAAGGGCCGAAAATCCGCGTTTCGACGTTTAAAGAAGGCAAAATTGAACTGGTTGAAGGTGAACGTTTTGTGCTGGATGCGGATCTCGCACCCGGCGAAGGGGATCAAGATGCGGTAGGCATCGACTACAAAAACCTGCCCAAAGATGTGCAACGTGAAGATATTCTGCTGCTCGACGATGGCCGCGTGCAGTTGTTGGTGGTCGCGGTTGAAGGCAGCAAAGTGCACACCACCGTCCTGGTGGGCGGCCCGCTGTCGAACAACAAAGGCATCAATAAAAAAGGCGGCGGGTTATCTGCCGACGCGCTGACAGAAAAAGACAAGCGCGACATTCAACTCGCAGCAGACATCAAAGTAGATTACCTTGCCGTGTCATTCCCTCGCAATGGCGCGGACATGGACTACGCTCGCCGTCTGGCGCGTGATGCCGGCCTTGAGGCGCGTCTGGTCGCGAAAGTGGAACGTGCCGAAACCGTCGCCAGTGACGAAAATATTGATGACATCGTGCGCGCATCCGACGTGATCATGGTCGCTCGCGGTGACCTTGGGGTGGAAATCGGTGACCCCGAATTGATTGGGGTGCAGAAAAAGCTGATTCATCGCGCTAAAGCGCTCAACCGCGTGGTGATCACCGCCACTCAGATGATGGAATCGATGATCACGAACCCGATGCCAACACGGGCCGAAGTGATGGACGTTGCCAACGCCGTACTCGATGGCACCGATGCGGTCATGCTGTCCGGTGAAACGGCTGCAGGGAAATACCCGGTCGAAACAGTGAAAGCGATGGCTGAAGTGTGCATCGGCGCGGAAAAAATGATTGAGTCCAATCAGCAGAACTACCGCATTGACCGCTCCTTCACGACTGCAGAAGAAACGGTAGCCATGTCGACCATTTACGCGGCCAACCATTTGGAAGGCGTCAAAGCGATGGTCACACTGACCGAATCCGGTCGCACGGCTCTGATGACCTCACGCTTAAATTCCGTGCTGCCAATCTTTGCGATGTCTCGCAATGAAGCAACGCTCAACCGCTGCGCGCTGTATCGTGGTGTGATGCCTTTTTACTTCGACAGCAAAAGCGGCACGGGCTTTGAAGTCGCACAAGCGGCATTGGAAGCCCTGAAAGAGAAGAAATTGTTGTCATTTGGCGATCTGGTGATCATCACACAAGGGGACATCATGGAGGTGGAAGGTTCCACCAACTGCATGCGTATATTGCCCGTCCTTTAACCCGCACTCAGCAAAAAGGCCCGCTTGGCGGGCCTTTCTTCGTGATACAGCAATGAACGTGAAACAGGTGACGACGGTGCGCTATTCCCCGCGATCAGGATGAAGACCCGCCGCTTGCTTGAGCCGCTGTGATTTCAGCTCATTGGCATTCAGATAACTGCTGACAAACCGCATGCCCGCTTCACGGCCCAATTCATAATCATGCATCAAATCCTCGACACTGCTGAGCAGCGAACTGGATTTGAGCGGCGAACTGGGCGCAATTTGCACGATAAACGTGTCATCGGGCGGCGTTCGTAAAAAGTCACACGTCAGCGAATAGGTTTGATAGTGAACCATCAACATATCGGCGAGGCCCGAATCAAATTTGTCGCCAATGAGATGACTTAACCGATAAATATCATCGGCGCCAAACAGCCAGCGACCGCCATTAAGTGTGCCAAGATGTTTGTGTTCCATTTTCGCCAACTTCGATTTTTCAATCTGTTGCGAGAAAAAGCTGTTCCAATCTTCTTTCCACTGCACCAGCTTGTTTTGCCACTGGTGCTGAATGGTGTTAAACGAATCTCGAAACCACTGCACCGGCTCATGGTCGGTTTCTAACGGCACGGGCGCTCCCGGATCTTCATCCAGGCTTTCGGTACGAATGACCGCGATAAAGCGCGCTTCTCGGCGCCACGCTTCCTGCACGGGAATCGAAGCGGAAACTCCACCATCGATGTACGGCTGATGCGCTAACTCCACTTCCCGCGGGTACAACCGTGGGATCGCGCAAGTCGCGATCAGCACATCGCGCCATTGCGGGCCAAGAATCGGAAAATAGAAATCGCTCAGTGTGCGTGTCGAGGTGACCGCGGCAAACGCTTTTCGTTGTCCCAGCACCTGACGCCCCATGTCTAAGTCGAGACGATAAGGAAAGTCACAAATCCTATCCAGCGCCCAATCGAGGTTTAAATACTGCTTACGCCGAATGTAACTGAATAGGTGAAAGAATTGCGGGTCGGTGGTGAGGTCGACAATAAACGACTTGCCCAGCTCGGGCTGACGGCACAGAAATGCACTGAGATTGAGCGCGCCGGCTGACGTGCCAAAAAATTCTTCAAATGGGTCAAAGTTGGACAGCATAAATGCGTCCAACACCCCAGCAGTAAAAATCCCTCGTTGCCCGCCCCCTTGAGCGACCAACGCATTTTTTCCGCCAATAAATTTGGAGAGTCGAGCTAAGTCGACTCGAGTGTCCAATTCAGAGACAGTTCCACTATTCATCATAAGCAGAACCCTTATTGCTTAACTTGTGATGGCGATAATTCCAAAGCCAATCAAAACTGCAAACACGGTCACTACGACACAAAGTGCAAATTTGAAATCGCGTTCCATACAACACCTCCTTCGTGATAACGAATTAATAACAGGGGTGCGAGACATGTTCAAGAATTGCTGGTTTTTCGTGCACGATTATGAAGTTACTATCACAATTACTCAACAGGTCGAGAAAAATTTCGAGGTTTGCCATGCGTTATCGGTATTTTATGCTTATCACGGCACTGGCCATCACGCCCACTCAGGCCGCAGTGTATCTGACGCCTTTTGTTGGCTACACCGCAGGCGGCAAGGTGGAAGACAGCCAACGTCAAAGCCACGCCATTCAAGGTTCGGAAAGCTACGCCTTGGCGTTAGAAGTGCCTTATGAAACCGGCCGTTTGGGGCTGTTTTATGCCACCCAGCGCAGTGACATCGACACGCTCAGCGACACCATCACCATGCACTACCTCCACTTTCAAAGCAGCATCTACTATCCTGCCGATGACAAACTCTCCAGCTACCTTGGGCTCGGTCTTGGCGCCTCATATGCCGATGCAGATTGGGTCGACGACAAATACGGGTTTTCCGCCAGCATCTTTGCCGGGCTCGACTATCGTTTGTCACCGAACATCGCACTCAACACTCAGTTTCGTTGGTTAGGGACGGTGGTCGATAACGACACCAGTACGGTGTGCACGTTCGGCGATTCAGACCGTTGTGTGATTCGCTTCCAATCAGACTGGATGAATCAGTTCTCCGCCAACCTCGGTCTGACGATCCATTTTTAACATCCATTTTGCGACCAAGGTTAAAAAATGGAGAGATTCACTGGCGAGTGTATATTTTTCAGTCATACGCACTTTCATTAAATACAGTTATATCAATTGCAATCAGAGTTCATACCAGTCGAATCATTTATTGATTTCTGTTTATAACAAACATATAACTAATTAAAGCGCAAAAAAACAACAAAGAGGCCAACAACGCAGAACAAAATCATGTTTACAATCTATTGCCTTGTGCGAAAGATCTCTGTAGTCTCAAAACCAATGCGTAGCTGATTATTTCAGATTTCGCAAACACACATCGTAAAACTAAGAACAATATTCTGAGTTTTCTGCCAGCTAATAATATTTAAAACTAACTTTTTTGCTGATTCATGGATGATAGAGCAAACTTTTAACACTCAGACCACATTCTGATTGGTTATTAACTATCATGATGAAATAAGCAGCACAAGCTGCAGAAAAGCTTCATACCTCAGGGAGTTGTAAAGGAGTAATCTATGAAGCGAGAACAATGGGGATCCCGTGCCGGGTTTATCTTGGCAGCTGTCGGATCGGCAATCGGTTTGGGTAACATCTGGCGTTTCCCATACATGGCCTACGAAAACGGCGGCGGTGCCTTTTTCATTCCTTATCTGTTTGCCATGATCACTGCGGGTATTCCGTTCATGATCCTAGAATTCTCTATGGGTCAAAAACACCGCGGTTCGGCCCCGAAAACCCTAGCACGCATCAATGCAAAATTTGAGTGGCTTGGTTGGTTCCAAGTGGGAATTGCCGCCATCATCGCCGTGTACTACGTGGCGGTTATCGGTTGGGCGATTTCATACTTTGGCCTGTCATTTAGCCAAGGCTGGGGAACGGACACCAACGCCTTCTTCTTCAGTAACTACCTCAACCTTGGTGACAACTCACCGACGAATCTAGGTAGTATCCAATGGAAAATTGCCATTGCGATGGCGATTGCATGGGCCATCACTTATGCCGCTATCGTTGGCGGTGTGAAGTCCGGTATTGAACGTGCATCGAAAATCATGATGCCCGTGCTGTTCGTGATGGTGATTTTGCTCATCGCTCGCATGATCTTCCTTCCAGGTGCTTTGGATGGTGTGAACTACATGTTCGAACCCGACTTCAGCAAAATCTGGGATGTGAAAGTATGGGCAGCAGCTTACGGTCAGATCTTCTTTACCCTGAGTATCGGCTTTGCCATCATGCTGGCTTACTCAAGCTACTTGCCTGAGAAATCAGACATCACCAACAACGCGTTTATGACGGTACTGATCAACTGCGGCTTCTCGATTCTGGCCGGTATCATGATCTTCTCCGTGCTGGGCTACATGGCTCAAGAGCAAGGCAAACCGCTGACGGAAGTTGTTTCCGCAGGTGTCGGCTTGGCTTTCGTCACTTTGCCAGCAGCCATCAACTTGCTGCCAGCGCCATACATCCTTGGCCCACTGTTCTTCCTTGCTCTTGTGGTTGCTGGTTTGAGCTCGCACATTTCGATTCTGGAAGCGGTTACGTCAGCCATCATCGATAAACTGGGCTGGAGCCGTAAGAAAGCAGCTAACGTGGTGATTGGTGTCGGTTTCATCGTCTCCATGGCGTTTGCGACCAACGGCGGCCTGTTGCTGCTTGATTTGGTGGACCACTTTGCAAACAACGTGGGCATCATGGCCAGCTGTCTGGTTGAGTTGGTGCTGATGACTTGGTTGGTGAAAATCTCTGATGCACGTAAATACGTGAACTCGATTTCTGATTTCAGTGTGGGTGTTTGGTTTGATATCTGTCTGCGCTTTATCTCACCGGTCATTCTGGCGATCATTGTCGCAACCAAGTTAAGAACGCTACTGACTGAAGGCTACGGCGGTTATGACCTAACACTGGGTTGGGTGATGATTGCAGCGCTACTGGTTGTCGGTGTTGCCGTTAACCTTACCAACCGCAAGGAGAGCTACTAATGACTACAAGTGCCATCATCATGATGATCATCGGTTTAGGCATTACCTGGGGTGGCGCAGCCATCTGCATTAAAAAAGCCATGGATAAACAGCAATAAACGCTGACCATTTAGACACAAAAAAGCCGGCATCACGCCGGCTTTTTTATCCTCGCTTTAGAAGCGGTAGGTGATGCCTAAGGCCGCACCCAATTGCAATTCAGGGCCAGAGTGCAGGTTGAGTTCTGGGTGAACCTGACCGTATAGGTTGAAGTTCTGGTTGATTTGCCAATCCAAACCCAGCGGCACACGAACCCCGAAATCATCATCCCATTCAGCCCAGCCGCCAGCACCCACATACCAATCAAAAGGTATATCCGGATTGTTAAAGCTACCGCGCTGAATAATGTAATCAAACGCGGCACCGTCATTCCCCAGAATAAAACGATATTGGTTGTTCACTTCGAGCACGGCGCTCAACTGTTGGTCCACTGCTAGACCGACTTTCAGATTGTTATCTTGCTGCGCAAACGCCGTCAGAGGCAAACCCAAAAGCAGTGCCGTCATCCCTAATTTGTTCATACATTCATGTCCTGTATTGATTCTGATGTCGATGCAAACTTTAGCCGGAGGATGGGCGGGGTATGTCAACCGCGAGTAAAGGGAAAATAAAGCTATTGTAGAGATATCACGCGTCGTCGAGCACATCGCACATTGTGTGAGCCGATGACTCGGCCTACACACTCTGGCATCAAATGTCGAGCCACCGACAGCGAGTCGAGCGTTTTTGTGCGCCTTCCTTTTTGGTAAACAGAACGCTGTCCACGAAAAAGGAGGCCGCAGCCCCCTTTCACTTTCAACCATCGAGTTCGTTAACCGTGGTTACGAATCCACTCGTCCATTTCGGTTTTGAGGTTATCGGACTTGGTGCCGAAGATCGCTTGCACCCCACCCGAGACCACCACCACGCCCGCTGCGCCGAGTTTTTTCAGTTTGTCCTGATCCACGTGTGCGGTATCTGCGACCGACACACGCAAACGCGTAATACACGCATCAAGGTTGGTAATGTTGGCTTTACCACCAAATGCCGCGACCAATTCACCAGCGAGTTCAGTGCCTTCGGTTGCCGACTCATCAACGCTTTCATCTTCACGACCTGGCGTTTTCAGATCCAATGCACGAATCACGAAAGTAAACACCACGTAGTACAACACCGCGTAACCAATGCCTAGACCCACCAGCAGCAGCATGTTCTCTGCGCGGGGTGACTGCACGACAAAGTCGATAAATCCGTTCGAGAAGGTATGACCGTGAACCACACCCAGTGAGTTTGTCAGCACATACGCCAAACCAGCAAGCACCGCATGAATTGCATACAACACCGGCGCAATGAACAGGAATGAGAACTCGATGGGCTCGGTAATGCCCGTCAGGAATGACGTGAGCGCCGCAGACGCCATGATCCCCATCACTTTGGCGCGGTTCTCTGGTTTGGCACAATGCGCAATCGCAAATGCCGCCGCAGGCAAACCAAACATTTTAAACAAGTAGCCTCCTGCTAACTGACCGAACCCATTGCCTGCTGCGCGAGAGGCGTCGTCAGCCGTCAAGAAACACGTCATGATCCCGTGAACCGTTTCACCAGAGCCGTTCACACACGTCCCAGCTTCGTAGAAGAATGGCACGTTCCAGATGTGATGCAGACCAAATGGGATGAGTGAACGTTCAACCACACCATAAATACCGAATGCCAATACAGGATTCTGGTGCGCAGCCCAATCCGAAAACGTTGCGATAGCAGAACCGATTGGTGGCCAAATAAAGGAGAGAACAACCCCCAAAATGATGGCCAGAAAACCCGTAATGATCGGCACCGCGCGTTTGCCCGCGAAAAAGCCAAGGTATTCTGGCAATTGAATTTTATAGAAACGGTTGAATGCCCATGCTGCCACACCACCGGCTAAGATGCCCCCCAGCACCCCGGTATCGATCTTCTCAACACCCATCGCCATGGCCATCACTTTTAAGGTCGCAACCATGATGCCGTAGCCAACAATCGCAGACAGGCCAGAAACACCATCGTTATTGGTAAACCCTAATGCCACGCCAACCGCGAACAGCAATGCCATCTGTCCAAAGACCGAGCCACCGGCTTGTTCCATCAAATTTGACACAATGTCAGGCAACCAGCTGAAATTCGCCGCACCCACTCCAAGCAAAATACCTGCAACAGGGAGCACCGATACTGGAAGCATCAGCGCCTTACCCACTTTTTGCAGGTTAGCAAAAGCGTTCTTAAACATGTTTATGCTCCTGATTAACTTATTAGAATTCCTGGGTTCTAACGGCATACCCCCGTAGCCTAAATGTTAGCACCCATTACAAATGTCACCACAAGTGGATTATATTTTTCACTTCTAATTAAATATTGATACCACGCAAACTTTGATAACTATGCTAGACATTTGTTACAGAAATCGTAGTTCGATGACTTTGTTAAATTATTTCCAGTCACATTATCGGCCAATACCCTTCACGGGTGATGCCCAATACAAGAAACTCAAACGCCACAAAAAGAAAAAGCCCGCACGATGTGCGGGCTTTGTGATAGCAAATTGTTTAAGCGTTTTTTCGTGCTCGGGTTTCATGCAACGGCTCAACATCGTACATGTAGAGCTGAATGGCCGAATAGGCCGCATACAAACCTAACGTGGCACAAAACAAAACAATCTTCTCTTTTTCGCGAGCCAAGTAGGTCGACAAATCCTTGGGCGTGATCCACTGACCGCTGTCAACGCGCAGCAAATACTTCCCTACCGACTTACCTATCAAGTTAAAACAGATAGCGCCGAAGCCAAGATATATGCCGATAAAGACCAACAGCATCAGTATCACGAGCATCAGCAGCACAGGCAGAGCCATCGTATCGTTTAACGATAGCCCGCCAGTTTTGTGACTGAAAAGCCCGGAAACGATCGCCAGCAGAACCGTCACCACCACTTGCGTGAACATCTTTGCCACCATGACATCGATGATAAAGGCGCCGGTTCTTCTGAATTTGTCACCAATACTCATTACTTACCAAGCAGAGAGTTGATTTGCGCTTTGTAACCTGCAGCTTCTGCGCCGTAGATTGCTTGAATACCAGTGTCGCCAACTTTAACCAGGCCACGAGCACCCAGTTGTTGTGTCCAGTAATCGTTGTCTTTCACTTGAGAGCCATCTTTCACTGTGATGCGCAGACGTGTGATACATGCATCTACATCAACGATGTTGTCTTTGCCACCCAGAGCTTCGATCATGTCTTTTGCTTTCTGGTTGTCGCCAGCTGCACCACCTTTCGCTGCTTGGTAATCTTTTTTCGATACCACAGCAACTGCGCTACCTTTGCGACCTGGTGTTTTCACATCAAACTTGATGATGAACCAACGGAAGACAAAGAAGTAGATGAACGCGTAAGCAATACCAAGTAGTGGGATGAAGTACCAGTTGTTTTCCGCACCAGTAACACCAGGAAGAATACCGAACAAGGTAAAGTCGATGAAACCGCCACTGAAAGTCATACCCACTTTTACGTTCAGCATATCCATCAACATGAATGACAGACCTGCTAGAGGAACGTGAATTGCGTAGTACAGCGCTGGAGCCAAGAACAGGAATGTGAATTCAATTGGTTCAGTAATACCGGTCAGGAATGCAGTCAGTGCGATAGAGAACAACAGACCGCCTGCCGCTTTCTTGTTTTCATCATCCGCAAGTGTGTACATTGCGTATGCCGCTGCTGGCAAACCAAACATCATGAATGGGAATTTACCTGTCATGAAGTTTGTTGAAGTAAATTGTGAGAAGTCACCTGTTGCAAGCGATGCAAAGAAGATGTTCTGAGTACCTTTAACCAACTCGCCAGCGATTTCAGCAGTACCGCCGATTTCTGTCTGCCATAGTGGTAGGTAGAATACGTGGTGCAGACCAACAGGGATCAGAGAACGTTCGATGATACCGAAGATCAGAGACGCAATGTAACCGTGACCAGACGCTGTCATTTCACCAAGAGCCGCGCCGATTGCACCGAATGCAGCACCGAAGAAAGGCCAGATGAAAGTCAGAACGATACCGTAGAACAGCGCAGCAAATGCACTGATGATCGGAACGAAACGTGCGCCGCCGAAGAAACCTAGGTAATCAGGCAGTTTTGCATCGTGGTATTTGTTGTGAAGCACAACAGTCACTGCACCTGCAATCAGACCACCAAACACACCCATACTTAGTGTGTTCGAGATACCCAACATGTCCGCAACAACCCCTGGGTATTCGCTACCCATCAGAATCACGGTGTTGGTATCTAGGTTGATCATGTTGGCTACAACCAGCGTCTTCGCAATCGCAACGTTCATAACCAGGTAAGAGATCAGCGCTGCCAGTGCCGCAGCACCTTTCTCAGCGCGCGCAAAACCAACCGCGATCGCCAGAGCGAACATCACAGGAAGGTTAGCGAATACGATACCACCTGCGGCGGTCATCACTTGAAGGAAGCTGTTTAGTACAGTTCCGTCTTGAAGCACACCGATGTTGTATGCCTCGATCATTGTAGGGTTGGTAAAACTCCCCCCGATACCCAGCATGATACCCGCAGCAGGCAGCAGTGCGATGGGTAACATAATGGATTGTGAAAGTTTACTAAAGAAAGCTTTCATACATTTATGCTCCTGATAAAGTTATTAGAATGATTGAACCCTGACGGCACACCCCCGTAGCCATCGTGTCAGCGTTCAATGAAAATGTAACACGGTATGTATTATATTTTTCGGCTCTAAATATATCTTGATGCCCCTCAAGCTTTCTAGTTTGGAATGAAATTTAGTTTCAAAGTAATAGACAGATCACAGTCCCCTGCCCGCTCTGAAATCCTTTACATTCAACCTATCTGTTTGTTTTTATTGATATAAAAATTACTAACAATTAATTTTGCTGAGTGAATAAAATCGGTTGCATTGTTATTTTTCGTAACAAAATTACAATGTCGTGTTTTTTGTCCACATTTTCAACAAAATTCGTAAACAAGGCCAAAATAAAACCTCATTACCGATCAACACACAGATTGGGACTAAAATTGCGCTATTTTGGGTCACAATTTACTTTTTACCGCAAAAAAAGATCGTGATAGTTTTGGGTGGTTTTTTCAGCAACCTCGGTCAATGAAAGTCCTTTCAGCTGCGCGATAAAGGCAGCCACTTCTACCACATAAGCCGGTTGGTTCTGTTTTCCACGATGTGGCACCGGTGCCAAGTAAGGAGAATCGGTTTCGATCAACAAGCGTTCAAGTGGCAACTGCTTCACCACTTCTTTTAGCTCTGTTGCCTGACGGAAGGTCACGATCCCAGAGATCGAGATATAGAAGCCGAGATCCATCGCTGCTTGTGCAAACGGTAAGTCTTCCGTAAAGCAGTGAATGACCCCGCCACAGCGTTCAGCGCCACCGTTGCGTAACATGTCTAAGGTGTCTTGACGCGCATTGCGAGTGTGAATGATCAGTGGTTTATTCAATGCCACCGCGGTTTCGATCTGTTGGTTGAAGCGCAGTTTTTGCAGATCTGCGGTTTCCGGTTGGTAATGGTAGTCCAACCCAGTTTCGCCTATCGCGACGACTTGAGGATGCTTGGCATACTCATGGAAACGATCGAGTTCAAAATCACTCTCCACGTCCAACGGATGAACACCACACGACGCCTTCACGTTGTCAAACGGCGCGATCATCGCCAGCATGTCGGGGAATGAATCCAACGTCACGCCAACCGACAACAGCTGTTTGACGTTGGCTTGACGTGCTTTTTCAATCACATCTTCGATGCCAGTGTGCAATTCCTGATAATCAAGCTTATCTAGGTGGCAGTGGGAATCTACAAACATGCTTCCTCATTAAATTTCAGTAACCAATCGGTGATCATCAGCTCGCTGTTTAAGCCGCTGAAGACGCGCAGTTGTTCAGACAGTTTAGCCAATGCTTCGGTCTGCTGCTGCAAAAGCGCATAACCACAAACCTTGGCGACTGCCGGACCGCCTGGCGTCATGTAGTTCTGCGCCAATCCAAAATGCACCTTCTGCGCATCCGTCAGCACATACCACAACCAATTCAAGCGGCTTTGCGGTTCATTCGCCGCTAATTTCGCACATTCGAGCAACGCAAGAATGTCGCCTTGAATGGCTTGAAGAAACACCGCTTCCAGCGCCTGATACTGCTTCATACCATCAGACGTGATGAATTCTCGAGTCAGTAGCGGCGCATTACCATGAATGTGTGCCGCAAACGGGGGAACCGCTTGCTGCAACTCGTCCGCCAACCATTCAGCAACCAACGTTGCGGCCGGTTCTGCAATGGTAATTTGCTGACAGCGGCTCACAATGGTGGGCAATAAGTGATTGATACGCGACGTTAAGAGCACGAACACGCATTTCTCGGCAGGCTCTTCCAAGGTTTTCAGCAAGGCATTCGCCGCGGACTCGTTCATCGCTTCCGCCGGTTCAATCACTATCAAGCGATACCCAGACAGCTGAGAAGACTCCTGCGCCAAGCGATTGCATTGGCGAATTTGATCCACACTGATGTTGCGCCCCTCTTTTTCTGGGCGAATCACATGGTAATCCGGATGACTGCCTGACTGCATTAAGTCGCAGCCATGGCAGAAGCCGCAGGGCTCACTGCGGTGCGTTTGACACATCAGTGCACGCGCAAACTGGTCTGCCATTTGAGAGGTGCCTAGCCCAGCCGGTGCCGAAATCAACGTCGCCGACGCAAAGCGTTGTTCATCAAGTTGCTGCTTCCAGCTCTGCCAAGCCTCGGCAAGCCAAGGATAAAGTTGTGGCATGATCATTCCTTACGCGCGATTCAGCCAGCTTTCCAGCGCCTGTTTGATGTCGTGAGTCACCTGTTCAATGCTCTGTTCAGCGTTGATGGTGACCACCGATTCATCCCCCGCCGCCAGCTCCAGGTAACGCTCACGCGTGCGTTCAAAGAAACTGATGTCCATCTTTTCGATGCGATCCAGCTCGCCGCGGCCACGCGCGCGTTCTAAGCCGACTTTTGGGTCGATGTCTAGATAGAGTGTGAAATCGGGCTTAAATGCGCCGAGTGTGGTTTGCTTGAGGCTCTGCATGGTCTCGCGGGCAATCTGACGCCCCCCGCCTTGATACGCCTGCGACGACATATCATGGCGATCGCCCACCACCCAATGCCTTTGTTGCAGCGCCGGCTTAATCACGTTTTCAACCAGTTGAACCCGCGCCGCATACATCAACAGCAGCTCGGTCATGTCTTGCAATACTTCGCCTTCGTGCTCTTCTTTCACCAAGGCACGCATTTTTTCTGCCAACACCGTACCACCCGGCTCACGCGTGCGTGTGATGTCTTGGATGCCATGCGCATGCAGTGTTTCCACAACCGCTTGAATAGCTGTACTTTTACCTGCCCCTTCAAGGCCTTCTACGACGATATATTTTGAATTCATTACTGTTGTCTAAGCTGTTTTAAGTAGGCGCGTACCGCGCGGTTATGATCGGTTAGATTTTTTGAGAACACATGCCCGCCGTTGCCGCTGGCAACGAAATAGAGGTATGCGCTCTGCTCAGGGTTTAACGCGGCGCGAATTGACGCCTCCCCCGGCATTGCAATCGGTGTGGGCGGTAGCCCATTGATCACGTAAGTGTTGTACGGGGTCGGAGCGCGCAGATCTTTCTTACGAATATTGCCATCGTAGGTGTCGCCCATGCCGTAAATGACGGTCGGATCAGTTTGCAAACGCATGCGCTTATTCAGACGATTGACAAACACAGACGCAATCCGTTCACGCTCCGATTCCACAGCCGTCTCTTTCTCGATGATCGAGGCGAGGATCAGTGCGTCATAAGGGGTTTTCAACGGTAGATTGTCCTGGCGTGTTGCCCAAGCGCTATCCAAAATCACTTGGAGCTTGCGATGCGCGCGTTTGAGAATATCCAGATCGCTGGCGCCTTTGGTGAAATGGTACGTTTCAGCCAAAAACAGCCCTTCCAGTTTCTGCGGTTCAATGCCTAGTTGTTGGGCAATCTCCGCTTCAGAACGATCGGTTAATTGATGATTGAGGTGCTCGTTGCGCTGCAAAATGGCCAACCATTCACTAAAGCGACTGCCTTCGACAAAGGTAATCGCAAATTGATGCTCTTTCCCTGCCACCAGCACTTGTAACGCTTGTACCAGCGTCATCTTCGGCATCAACTGATACGTTCCCGCTTTAATTTGCGTCAGTTCTGGATGGAAACGGCGCACCAATTTCTCCGCAAATTGTGCATCAATCCAGCCCTGTTTGGTCATCAAGGCTAATGCACCATTGAGACTGGTACCGGAGGGCACCGTCACGAGTTGTTCGCTTTCAATCTTGACTGGCTGTGAGAGGTAAACGTCCACTTGCTTCGTGACGTAGAAATACCCCACCGCCGCCAGCGCGAGTAAGGTAAAGACCAATGAAACGAGTTTTTTAATCACGAATTAAAGCTCTCCTGAAATCGTCGTGTGTAAAAACCGATGGAATAGTGCTGCCCGGCAAGTTCAGTGACCGGTGCGACTTCCACAATCGCATTTGAAATAAAGACTTCGTCGGCTTGCTCGAGATGCTCAGGTGCAAAGCGCCCCACCACTACCTCAAGACCCAACGTTGGTGCCAGTTCCAGAATCAGTCGCCGCGCAATGCCAGCCACCCCAGCAGACGCCAACGTCGGAGTATACAAGGTTTTGTCTTTCACCCAGAACAGGTTTGCCATGGTGGTTTCCACCACGTGGCCTTGAATATCTAGACAAACCCCATCCGCAAACCCGGCGCGGTCCATCTCGCCTTTAAGTAAAACCTGTTCCAGACGATTATTGTGTTTATGTCCCGCCAGTAAAGGATTGATCCCCATTCGAAGGTGACACACCCCTAACTGAAGACCATGCTGTTGCCATTGGGTGTAGTGGGCAGGAAACGCAAAGTGACTTATCGTCACATTGGGTTGCGTCACTTGTGTGGGGCTGTAACCACGCCCCCCTTCACCCCGGCTGATGTGCAGCTTGAGACCCGCCTTCGCCTCATCCAGCGTGGTTTGGTCTAACCAGCGACGAATCTGAGACCAGTCTGGCAGCGGAATCGCCAACAGCTTCAGGCACGCATCCATCCGTTCCATGTGGTACGGCCAATGCTGAATCTCCCCCTGCTTCGTCAGGATGGTGGTAAAGCAACCATCACCATATTGGAAAGAGCGGTCTGCGATTGCGACCGTGTCACGGGGTTCACCGTTGTGCCAGAACATTTTTCTTCTCCCTGAAAAAAGAAACGGCTTAATGCTAAGCATCAAGCCGTTTCAACTCAAGTAAAGTTCAATGAAAGTGCGGTGATTATACGCGCTTGAAGATCAGTGAACCGTTTGTGCCACCAAAGCCAAACGAGTTACACATCGCGTATTCCATGCCTTCCACTTTACGTGCTGTGTGCGGAACCAAATCCACGCCCAACCCTTCTTCTGGATTATCCAGGTTGATGGTTGGCGGAACGATTTGGTCAACCAGAGACATCAC
>NZ_ACZP01000014.1 GCF_000176175.1 Vibrio furnissii CIP 102972 | reverse complement strand
TCGCCAAGATCAACAAGATGTGTTTGATTTACTGACGGACCGGGAAGCGCAGATCTTGGGGGAAGTGGCGAAAGGTTATCGTAACAAGCAAATCGCCGACCGCCTGTTCATTTCAGAATCGACTGTGAAAGTTCACATGAAGAGCTTACTGAAAAAACTGCGTGTGCCTTCTCGCACCGCCGCGACTGTGCTGTTTCTGGAACGTTACGGCGATCTCAAATAATCCTTTTCAATTTCCCATGTTCGAGATGAAAAAAGGGCGCTGATATCAGCGCCCTTTGTATATTTGATTTGAAACCCGCCAGTGAACACGGCGGGCTCTTTGTTGAGATTATGCGTACATAGGAACCAGCACCATGGTGCCGACGATCACAGTGATGAGACCTGCCAGAACCGGTACAGAAGTACGTTTAACCACTTCAAATGGGCTGATGTGGCCCATACCTGACGTCGCAACCACCACGCCTGAAACCGGAGAAATGGTACGGCCTAGGTTCGAGGCTTGTAGCATTGGGATGATCAGGAACGCGGGGTTGATGCCCATTTTGGCTGCCAGTGACGGTGCCAGTTCAACGAACGCGTAGAATGGCGCGTTACCTGAACCGGTTGCAATCGCAGCTGCAACGGTCAGACCGGTTAGGATCAACATCAGTGCCATACCGCCAGCGCCCGCTGTTTCAGCAAGGTGTAGCAAGTTATCAATGGCGCCAATCGACATCAGGCCTTGAGCGAACACGCCCGCCGCAACCAACAACATCACCACGCCTTTGAATGCATCGGCCATGCCGTCGTAACACGCTTCGAGATCTTCCAGTGTTTCTTTACCTTTAAAACGTTTGGTGATGAAATCAACCAACGCGCCGATGAAGATCGACAGCACCACAATGGTGTAGATATCTAGGTAGAGACCTTCGATGGTTTCACCGTTGAACAAGAACACGCCAATGATTGGCAAGAATGGCAGCGCTGCGTAGTAGGCAGGGGCATTCACTTCAATCTCTGAAACGTCAATGCGTTCCATCGGGGTGTTGTCTTTCTTATCCAAGTATTTGTTCCAGAAGAACGCCGCTACCGCCATCACGATAATGGCGCAAATTGAGACGGGTAGAACTGTTTCAACGGCAAACACGTGTAGAGGCAGGCCAGATTTCTCCGCTGCAATCACCACGTCACCAGACGTTGGTGACAAAATGATCGCCGCTGGCGATGCACACACAGCGACCGCTGCAGGGCGAGAAATCCCCATGGCTGTCATCATTGGGAACAGCGTTGCCATCAACAGCACGCCAAGGCCAGTTGCAGAGCTCACTGCCAGAGACATCAAACACGCCACAATGTAAGCCGCAACCAACAGGATGTAAGGCGAGTTGATGACAGACAGTGGTTTTGAGAACTGTTTTACCACCACATTGTTTGCGCCGATGTGCGTCATGTAAGACGCAAAACCACACAGCAGCATGATTTGCATACCCAGACCGCCGCCACGGTACTGCAGCATGTATTTCACGTATTCCAGCGAGTCGGTCAGCATGTTGCCGGTTGACGTCATTTTAGCGGGCAATACGGTGTGACCAAGCACGCCGGTTAGTAGCAGTAACACAATCCCTGCGGTCAGCAGAACACCCGCAGGTTTGTAGCCTTTTACGATGAAGTAACCTACTACAATCGTAACCACCACACCTATGAAGAGCTCGAGCATGTTTGTCTCCAATCAATTATTTTGAGTTGTCAAAAAGTATGTCAATGTATGACAGGGAATTTACTGAAAACTGCCCTGTAGCACGAGTTCAACTTGAGCTTCTCATGATCTAAAACAAACAAAACTGTTAATTAGTTTTACGGAGTAAAATTCTGTTGAATTAAATACACATTAGCGGTAAATGCCGTGTTAAATGAATTGCTCAGTGTTATTGAATGGCTTGTCGATTCAATTGCGGGCGCGAAAGGCATAAAAAAAAGTGACGTTGAAACGTCACTTTTTTAGTATTTTTGAGTTTATGCGTATTGAGCAACAGTTTGCTGCCAACGTTGTCGTTTTTCCATCAATTCTGTTTTTACAGATTGATAACGTGCTTTGAGCACCGAATGTTCATAACGCTTTAGCGCTGAACTCTTCTTGCTTTCCAACAGTTGTTTTTTCACATCGTAGTAATTGTGCAGTTCGTGAATAAACGCATCAAACTCCGCTTGAACGTTGGCCAGAATCAGCAGGTGATTCGGCAGCAACGCCACGCGTTCGGTGGCATATTTCAAGCTCATCTCCGCACGCGCTTTTTCGATTTTAATCGCCGGTGCAGTACGCAGCTTCTTCGCCAAGCCAAGCCACGCGCAGGTCTTGATCAGCCATTTTGTTGGGTCGTATTGCCACCAATAAATGCCGTTGCGATAGTCATTTTCAAAAATATGGTGGTAATTGTGGTAACCCTCGCCAAAGGTGAAAAAGGCCAAGATACCGTTATCACGCGCCGTATTTTTGTTGGTGTAAGGCTGTTTGCCCCAAATGTGTGCCAGCGAGTTAATAAAGAATGTGGTGTGATGATTCAGCACCAAACGCACTGCGCCAACAATCAACAACATGCCCCAGACATCGTTGTAGTACCAACCCAGCGCAATCGGGACGCCGAAGTTCATCAGCAGTGCCAATGGGACATAAAAGCGATGTTGCCACATCACAATCTTATCTTTGTGCAGATCGCGGCAGTTGCTGTAATCGTCATACGTGGCGGGGTGATAATCTCTTAACATCCAGCCCATATGTGAAAACCAGAACCCGCGCTTGGCCGAGTAAGGATCTTTGTCATTTTGATCGACAAACTTGTGGTGCACGCGGTGATCCGATGCCCAATGCAGAGCACTGTTTTGTACCGCGAACGCGCCACCCAGTGCGCACAAGAAACGCACGGACCAGTGTGCTTCAAACGCTTTGTGAGACCACAGGCGATGATACCCGGTTGTAATGGATAAATTGCAAAACGAAAAGCAGACAATGAGCCAGATCAGATGCTCCCATCCATAGCCGTTCTGCCAGCCATACCAAGGCGCGACAACAGCGGCCAGAACGAAACTCACGGTGAAGATCGTGATGTTCAACCAAATTAAAGGCGGTTTATTTGCCATGTAAAGTTCCTTTAGGCTTACAACTGTGCGCCAGAATATCAGCGAACACGTGTAAGTCAAATATGTTTAGCTGAATTGTGATCAGAATGTTTTGCGTTTTTTCTCGAAATGCATAGTATGAAGAGTGCTTAAAAAGCCGACAGGAAGTTGTAAGGACTATTAAATGGAAATTAAGGTAGCTGAATATAGCGATTTTGAGCGAATTGCCCATCTGCATGCACTGAGTTGGCAGATCAATTACGCGAATATTTTGGACAAAGATTATCTCGACAATGAGGCACTGCAAGACCGTTTGTTGATCTGGCAAACGCGCCTCACCAATCCTCCTTTCAATCAACATATTCTGCTCATCGAAGATGAAGGCGTGTTGTGCGGCTTTATCTGTGCCTTTGGCAATCACGATTTTGAAAAAGGCACCATCATTGAATCTCTGCATATGGCTCCCCAATACCGCGGTCGCGGATTGGGGCGTCTGCTGGTGAAAGAGATGGCGGTTTGGATTGAACGCTATTTCCCAGACCATGGGGTGTATTTGGAAGTGTTGGAGCAGAATCAGCAGGCGATTGATTTTTACGATCACATTGGCGGGGAATTGCTGACCGAAAAAATGTGGCATGCTCCCGGTGGCGGCGAAGTGCCTGAACGGGTTTACAGCTGGAAAACACCCAAAGCCTTGATGACGGCGATGGACTAAAAACAAGGAACGAAAGAAAGGGGCGAATAGCCCTTTTTTTCTTGGCGTTGAATGCCATGGCGCATTCTGGTGTAGTAACCCGATTCAACGGAAAGGGATGAATCATGAACCGCAACGTGTGGCTGTTATCTTTGTGTCAGGCACTTTTAATGACAGGCAATATCCTGCTCATTTCAGTGATTGGTTTGATTGGGAAAGTGATTGCGCCAAGCAGCAGTATGATCACGTTGCCCGTTGCGCTGCAATTTCTCGGCTTAATGTCGGCGACCATTCCGGCGTCATTGATCATGGGGAAATTGGGCCGCCGATTGGGTTTTAGCATTGGCAACAGCGTGGGTATTGTTGGGGCGTCATTGGCGACTTACGCGCTCTATCAACAAGCGTTTTGGCTGTTTTGTGTCGCGACATTTCTGCTGGGGATCGGCATTGGTTTCGGCACGCTGTATCGCTTTGCGGCCATTGAAGTTTGCGATGCGCATCTTCGCCATCGCGCCATTTCGGTGTCCATGGCCGGTGGCGTATTGGCCGCCGTGCTTGGGCCGAACTTGGCGATTTTGTCACAACGCTGGAGCGACGGTGGGTTGTACATCGGTGCATTTGCCGCGTTGATTGGTTTGAACCTGTTGGCGTTGATACTGCTGCAAACCATTCAGTTTCCTAAGCCCATCCATCATGAATCGCAACCTTCGACAGATAAACTGTCGGTGATCGCTAAAGGCCCAAACTTTAAAGCGTCTGTTTTTGCGGCGATGGTGTCGTATGCGGTGATGAATATTCTGATGACCGCGACGCCGCTGGCGATGATTGGTTGCGGGTTTGATTTCACCAAAGCGGCCGGCGTGATTGAGTGGCATGTGCTCGGCATGTTCGTACCGGCATTTTTCACCGGTCGTTTGATTGAAAAGTTCGGGCCGCAGCGCATGATCCTGGCCGGTGGACTACTGTTTATTCTGTGCATCACCATCAACATTCATGGTCAGTCGATTTGGCATTTTCGCGCGGCGTTGGTGCTGCTCGGTGTGGGATGGAATTTCATGTTCATCGCGGCAACCGGATTGTTCAGTCAATCTTATCAAGAGCATAACAAACCCAAAGCGCAGGCCTTCAATGAGTTTTCCGTATTCAGTTGCGTGACGTTGACTGCGCTGCTGTCGGGCTGGCTCGAATCGACGGTCGGTTGGCAGTCGCTCAATCTTTATGTGTTACCGTTTGTGCTGGTCGTGATTGGCATTTTTGTGCTGCATGCAAAGAACAGTCGCCTCGCTGTCAATTAAGCGTGCCGTGAATAGAAAAAGCCCGGTTAAACCGGGCTTTGTTGTCTTTGTGAAGGCTGTTATCGCGTTTGAAACTCAGACACCGCTTCGTCCATTTGGCGTGCTTGCTGCGACACGCTATCGACTTCAGACAGCACTTCCTGCGCCGAATGCATGTTGTTTTCTGAAATGGTATTGAGTTCGGCAATCGAACCACTGACCTGATTCATCACAATGCCTTGCTCTTCAATCGCGGACGCAATGCGTTCCGAGTTGGCTTGGATGGTCGACATGTCATGGATGATTTGGCGCAGGCTTTCATCCAACTGATGCGATGCGTGCAGGGTTTCTTGGCCTTGCGCGTTGCATTGGTCGATGTCATTAATCACCAAATTCATTTGTGATTGAATTGCAGACACCACTTTGGTGATTTCTTCGGTGGATTGATGGGTTCGTGTTGCCAGTGAACGCACTTCGTCGGCCACCACCGCAAATCCGCGGCCTTGTTCACCCGCGCGCGCCGCTTCGATCGCCGCATTTAAAGCTAGCAGATTGGTTTGCTCTGCGATGCTTTGAATGATGGTGACCGCGCCACCAATTTTTTCAACGTGATCGTTGAGTGAGGCAATCGACTGTTGGCTCGATTGCAAAGTACTGGACAATTGATCGATGTTTTTCAGTGTCGACTCGACCACATTGCGGCCATTCTCGGCATTGTTCACCGCTTGTTGCACGCCTTCGGCTGCCACGTTGGTGCTTTCAGATATCTCACCAATGGTTGCCACCATTTCTTGTACCGAGGTTGCCATCATGGTGGTGTGATCGGCTTGCACGTAGAACTGGTTAATCACTTCTTCGAGTTCATTGTGCATGCTGGTGGTACTGTTGGTGAGCTGGTGTGATTTGGCTTGAGAGCCGGAAATCAACTCTTCGAATTTGTCCAACAGTTGGTTGAAATAGGTGCCGATTGAGGTGAGTTCGTCGCGACCTTTCAGATCGGCGCGCAAGCCGATGTTGTTGGTGCTGGAGATTTTCTGCATGACCGTCAATAAGCGTTGCACCTGCACGTTGATCGAGCGAGAGATCTGCCAGATGAAGGCAACGATGATGAGCACGACTAAGGCCGTCACAATCTGTTTGATGAGGTCGAGTTCAGCGCGCATTTTGCTGACTTCAGACACCAAGGTTTCTGAAAAGGTTTTGAACTGCTCTTCAACGTTGTGCGATAGGCTGCGGGTGTTCCCCAAAAAGCCTTCGTTGTAGGCCAAGCCAATTTGCTTTTCTTGCTGCACGATAGCTTGAGCGGCTTTCGCCAGCGCCGGATATTGGCGAGTGACGGGTGAGTCAATCATCTGTCCAGCTTTGACTGCCTCGTCAAACGTGTCGAGTGCGAGCAACATTTCGGCATCGACGCCTTTCGATGCGTCAGCGAGTAGGGCATGGTAATTTGTCCACATGCCTGACTTATCGCTCAGGCCAAGCACTTGGTAACCATTGACCAGTTGCTCAAAGCCGCCTTTGTATTTGATGAGATCAGACTTTAACGCGGCGGAAGAGGCCAGTTGATGATCATTGAGGATCACGGACAGTTCCGCTTCCATCGTGAGGAATCGTTCGCTGTTGTCTTTAAACGTCTCCAGATATTTAGCATCTTTTCTGAGCAAAAAGTCTTTTTCATTACGACGCATGTTGAGTAGACGAATTTCCAGTTTATCCACGAGACCAATCGCAGCGGATAGTTCGTTGGTTTGACGGGCAAAGTGTGTTGTGGTTATCACCAATGAGAGAATACCCATGACGGCGATAAAACCCAATAAATAAAGCTTCTGTTTAATATTCATATGCTGACCAATGAATGAGATATATTGATAAATGTAATTATTATTCGTGAAGTTTAGATGGCAATTGCATCGCCAGCAATAATTAATAGAATGGGTTGTGTAAGGCTCATTCCATCTTTAGCACAGTCATATGGAGTTTTTATGAACTTAGAGCGCTATAAGGGGCTGATTTTTGATATGGACGGTACGTTGATCGATACCATGCCGGCCCATATCGAAGCTTGGCGCGCGACGGCAGAATTTTATGATTTCCCATTTGAAGCCACGTGGCTCAACAGTTTGGGGGGCATGCCGAGTTTTAAGATTGTTGGCGAGATCAACCGTAAATTTGGCACCAATTTACTGGCCAAAGAGGTGGCTGAATACAAAATGCAGGCGTTTTCTGCATTAGATGACAAAGGGGAGTTGATCCCGGCAACTTACGCCGTATTTCAAAATTGCCTTGGCAATAAAAAAATGGCGATAGGCACCGGCAGCCAAAGACAAAGCGCCGAGACCTTGCTGGCTCGTGTGGGAGTGCTGGATAAGCTTGATGCCGTGGTGACAGCGACCGATGTTGAAAACCACAAACCGCATCCCGAAACGTTCTTGCGCGCGTGTGATTTGATTGGTCTCTCTCCAAGTGAGTGTGTGGTGTTTGAAGACACCGAGTTAGGCAAACAAGCGGCGCACGCTGGCGGAATGGATTGCATCATGGTCACCGAAACCGGCTTACAGTTTTTCCCGCTGCCATAATTCGCGAGCGTTTCCATCGCTTATCGATTTAACCCATCATCGATCAAGAAAAAGAGCTGCCTAAGCAGCTCTTTTTGATTCCAACGCAGTTCGCTTACTGAATCTCCAGCAGCTCGACTTCGAAAATGAGTGTTGATGACGGGGGAATCGGGCCCGCCCCATTTTTGCCATACGCTAAGTTTGCCGGAACATACAGACGCGCTTTTTCACCCACGGTCATGAGCTGAACGCCTTCTTGCCACCCTTTAATCACTTGATTGAGGCCAAATACAATCGGCTCGTTGCGTTGGTAAGAGCTATCAAAGACGGTGCCATCTAGCAGGCGACCTTCGTAGTGCACTTTAACGCGGCTGTTGGCTTTTGGATGTTCCGCGCCCGTACCCGGTTCCAGCACTTCATATTGCAGGCCGCTTTCGGTGATTTGCACGCCTGGCTTCTTCGCATTCTCCATCATGAACGCTTGTCCGATAGCGATGTTTTGCTCTGCCGCTTTGTGGTTATTCCAGGTGCGGTAGATAAACAGCGCAGCCAGCACAAAAACAACAATGGGTAACACAATTTTATACATGGTCAGAACACTCAATTAAGGTTGGGTTAGAAGATAAGAAATGGTTTTACCGATGCCTTGGGCATCTTGGTGACCAGCCGTCAGAACGATGTATTTGCCTTTCACGATAAAGGTCGGTACAGCATTGATTTGGCCTTTTTGCGAGATTTCGTCTGCTGTTTTTAGGAAAACAAACAACTCTTTTTGTTGCGCTTCATCGAATTCGTAAGGGCTTTTTAGGTTGCGCGTGTGGAACGCTTGATCGATGGCTGCTTTTTGGTCTGTCAGCGTGCTGCCTTCGGCCATTTGCACTGCCGCGAACAGCTCTTCCATCATATCGTGGTCTGGGATGTGTCCTAGTTGCATCACGGCGCTGTAGTAAATCATCGCGCCAATTTGTGCGCCTTGGTTAAACGTCACGTGCAGTCGACCAAACTCCTGCTGCGTGATTTTCTCCAGTTCCGGCAGAACGCTTTCCATGCTGCGGCAATGGCCACAGGTCAGCGAGAACACTTCGGTCACGGGTGCTAAATGGTATGTGGCGAGGTTGACGGGCAGGGCTTGATATTGAGCACCTTCTTTGGGCGTGGAATCGTCGCTGCAGCCAGCGATAACCAGTAACACGGCCATGACACCCAATGTGCGTTGAATAAACTTTTTCATTGAAAACCAAGAGTTGAATAGGAATGCGTTAATTTTAACGACTTCATTTTGTGAGGCAAACAGAGAAAAAGCGATTTGTTACCAATTCCCCATAAAGTTTTGTCACTTTTGCCCGATAAATAAAGAGTCGTTTGATGAATGGATGATGGTTACATGAGAATTCTCGCGCTCTCCCTAGTATTGCTGTTGACCGGTTGTGGGTCGATGTCTCCGATGAAGATGATCGGCGGCAACATGTTAGACACGGCGCCCAAGGGCGATTTCGATGTTATTTATCCCGACTGGGGAACCACGCCTTCGCCGGTGTCGACCAACGTTCAAGGCCCGATGGGTCAGACGCGCACGTCAAGCTATGACGCATTGCAACGCTTTCTGCTCGATAACGGCATCGATTATGAAGTGATGCCCGGCAACCACGTGATGGTGAAGCTTAAAGACACGGTGAAATTTGATACAGGTTCGTCCAATGTGTCTCAAGATTCAGCCTACTGGTTGAGTGTGATGGGCAGCTTCTTGTCCCGTGAACGTGGCATCGATATTGTGATTGATGGTCACACCGACAATACCGGCAAACCTCGATTCAATGATGCATTGTCTGTCAAACGCGCGCAGATGGTAAAAAACACACTGATCAATAAAAACGTTGCTCGCGATGCGATTTATACGCGTGGTTACGGGGAATATGTGCCTGCGTGTAACAATGGCACTTACGAAGGGCGAGCTTGCAATCGCCGCGTTGAATTGCTGTTCATTGTCTCCAATAACTAGCCAGCGCCAATCATCAAGATCGCCCAACAGCGCATCGCCACATTCTCTTCATTCTGACTATCCCAGCCATGGCTGGGATATTTTTTATCCATATCGTCTTCAAGGATATTGACGACTCTCACGGATATGATTTTTTATCGGTACATTGTATGGAAACACGACGCTGAATTATGTATACAATCACCCAAAATCTATAACAACTAATCAAAACATGTCAGCTAATCAATCATCTATGCAACAAGAAGTGCCTGTTGGCGAACACGATCAACTGGTGTCGACCACGGATCTCAACGGTGTCATTACATACTGCAACGAGACATTTTGTCGTATTGCAGGGTTTCAGGAACAGGAACTTCTTGGTCAAAATCACAATATTGTTCGCCATGTCGATATGCCGAAAGCGGCATTTGCCGATATGTGGAAACACCTCAAACAAGGGCACGCGTGGCGCGGCATTGTCAAAAATCGAACCAAAACCAATGGTCACTATTGGGTCGATGCCTACGTCACGCCGATTTATGAAAATGGCAAAATGTGCGGCTACCAATCGGTGCGCGTCAAGGCGCAGCGCCAATGGGTCGACATCGCGGCCAAAGCGTATCAATCGTTGCGTGCGGCTGAGCAAAACAGTCATTCATTCTCACTGAGCATGCCTGCATCGGTGCGTTACGCCGTGTTGCTTGGCGCGTTGGCGGCGCCAGTTGCAGCGCACGTTGCTTCACTGAGTGATTCGATGCAGCTGTTGGCAAGCGTGCTGCCCGCCGCGTCGCTGGCGTTGCTGTTCCGTCAAGAGCTGATCGCTACGCCCAAACAGCTCAGCCAATTGCAATCTCAATACGACAGCATCAGCCGATTGATCTATTCGGGGAACGATGCGTTTTCTGTGGTTGATTACCACCTAAAAATGTCGTCAGCACGGATTCGTACCGTGTTAGGACGCATGGTGGATTCAGCGCGCCCACTGCGTGACATGTCGGCCAAACTGAGTGAAACCAGTGCGGAAGTGGTGCAGGCGCTGAAACAGCAAAATCAGGATATTTGTAGCGTGATGCAAGCGACAGATGCCGTGGAAGCGGCGGCTGATTCGGTATCGAGCAACACGCATTCTGCCTACGAACTGATTGACCGAGCGAAATCGCAATGCTTGGAAACCAAACAAAGCATTGATCAAACACATCATAACCTTGAAGCGTTGTGCGATCAGGCTGAACGCGCCACGCGCACCACATATGCGCTCAACGACCAAGCGCAGCATGTGAGTCAGTTGATGGAAGAGATTGGTGGCATTGCTGATCAAACGAACTTATTGGCGCTCAATGCTGCGATTGAAGCCGCACGAGCCGGTGAACAAGGTCGCGGCTTTGCGGTGGTGGCAGATGAAGTTCGCGCGCTGTCTGGTCGTACGCAGAAAGCGACTCACCATATCAAAGAGAGCATCGATAAAATGCTGAGCACGATTGAAGCGTGGCAAAGCGAAATCATGGATAGCCAAGAGCAGACGCAAGCTTGCGGCAGTGTGGCGCAAGAAAGTGCGACGCGCTTGCATCAAGTCGAGCAATTGCTGGTGGACATGCACAGCATCGTGGCAGACATGGCAAAATCGGCCACGGCGCAGCGTGAACTGACCAGTGAAGTGAACCAACACGTGCATTCGATTGCGTCCATGGCGACACAGAATTTGGCCGCAACCAACATGGTCGAAGAGTACAGCAGAGACATGAACGCGCGCGTCGATGATTTCAGGCAACTGGCCAAGCGATTTGAAGAAAAATAATCGTCAAAAGTACCACAAAAAAAACCACCGAATTTCGGTGGTTTTTTTCGATTCAGAACTGGAGCGATGCTGCGATTAAATCACTGCCTTGAGCGCTGGCTCAACGGCTGACGCTTGGCGCTGCGCGAGGTATTGCGCCACTTGCGCCATCGTTGCGCTGTCGTGATCAATGCCCAGCTTGCTACGACGCCAGAAAATGTCGTCGACTTTGAACGCGTATTCGTGGTCGATCAGGTAATCCACTTCGCGTTGGAACAGGGTATCGCTGAACTGCGTGCCGAGATCGTCAATGGTTGTCACGCCCGCCAACAGCGCACGAGTGCGGCTGCCGTAACAGGTTAGCCAGCGGTCCAGCGTGGCATCGTTGACAAATGGATATTGGCGTTTCAGTTCGTTACGAATGTTGCCATACACATAATCTTCGCCACCGGGCAGCGTGGATTCGTTGGTCCAGCTTGCTTTCATGTTCGGGAAGAACGGTGACAAATGTTTCATCGCCGATTCCGCCAGCTTGCGATACGTGGTCAGTTTACCGCCGAAAATCGACAGCAGCGGCGCTTCTTCACCGTGTTGATCCAGTGACAAGGTGTAATCACGGGTGATCGCTTGTGGTGAGTTGGATTCATCATCACACAAAGGACGCACACCGCTAAACTCTGAAACGATGTCTGAGGTGCTGATTTCGCGCACAAAGTGTTTATTGACGATGTCGACTAGGTACTGGCGCTCCTCTTGGGTGATCGCCACTTTGCGAGGATCGCCCTTGTATTCCACGTCGGTGGTGCCGATCATCGAATATTTACCCAGATACGGAATCACGAACACGATGCGCTTATCTTCATTTTGCAGAATGTACGCTTGTTCTTCGTGGTGAATTTTCGGCACGATGATGTGTGACCCTTTGATCAAACGAATGCCGTAAGGGGAGCGCACGTGAACGTTCTCATCCAGGAAGTGTTTCACCCAAGGGCCGGTTGCGTTCACCAAAGCGTGGCTCTTGCGCACGAAACGTTGTTGGGTGCGTTCATCGAACAGGGTGACCGTCCAAATGTCGCCGTCACGGCTGGCATGTTCAACGCGGCAGTAGTTCATCACTTCTGAACCCAGCTCTTGCGCCTGAATCGCGTTGAGGATCACCAAGCGCGCATCGTCCACCCAACAATCGGAGTATTCAAAGCCAATCTTCATTTCTGGCTTGGTCACGTCGCCAGCTTTTAAAGCGACTTTTTTACTGGCGGGCAGAGACGTACGTTTGCCCAAGTTGTCGTAGAGGAACAGGCCCGTACGAATCATCCATGCAGGACGCAAGAATGGACGATGTGGCAAGCGAAAACGCATGGGTTTAACGATGTGCGGGGCTTTTTTCAACAGAACTTCACGTTCAGCAAGGGCTTCACTGACCAAACGAAACTCATAATGCTCAAGGTAACGCAAGCCACCGTGGATCAGCTTTGAACTGGCCGATGACGTCGCGCCCGCAAAATCCTGCGCTTCATACATACCCACTTTCAGTCCACGACCGGCAGCGTCTGCTGCGATCCCTGCGCCATTGATACCACCACCAACAATGATGATGTCGAGCACTTCATTTTCAGAAAAACGTGTTGAGCTTAAGTTCTGTTTCATTTTATTGGCCTTGATTTTCGTTTTTGTATCTTAATGCTCGTATGAAAACATCAAACCACAGAAAAGCGGAGTTTTCCCTCAAGCAATTTTGATCTTGATCATAATAAATGAGCGTTCGAGCGTCAAGTTGTACTTTTGTTGTGCAAAAAGTCCAAAATGGAGCGAAATTTTGCACTCGAAAGGTGACGACTTGATGAAGTGAAAGCGAAAACGGTGAAAATAAGCGGGGGCCGCTAGTGAAGATGAAGCGCAACGTGTTCAATTTCTAGGCAAACACTTGTGGGGGCGACGGCATATGCGATTGGGAAAGAGAGCTGGTGACAAAAAAAGCCCGTGACCTCAGGCCACGGGCTTCTCGTTATTGGACGTGTGACTTACTTTTGGAACACGTCTTTGAAATCACGCTTAAGAATCGCGTCGCGGCGCGCTTTCTTAATTTGCTTCACCATGTCTTTCACACAGCTGTGCAGCACCTGATCCAGAAGCTGAGCACGGTATTCTTCTTTATCTTGCTCAGTCATCTCTTTTGGAAGGTTCAGCGTTGGGAACTCTTCCATGACGTTTAGGCCAGCAAATGCTTGGCTGACAGAAATCAGCGCGTGGAACTGTTCGAAGTTGTCCAGGACGTTTTGAGCGCTGGCAGGCAGGCTATCCCAAGCTTCACGGACCGCTTCTTCAGAGACTTCGTGAATAGAGGTGACCATCAGGAACATCTCTTCTGGCACTTGGTCGAATTCAAGTACCTGGCGGAGTTCTGGAGAAATGGCTTCTAAGTCCACTTTCGGAGCTTCAGTTTGTGTAGTGTCTGACATGAAAAAAGTTTCCATCAATGAAAAAGGCAATGCTAAAAACTTCCACCGAAAAGTCAATACAACATGCGAAATAAAGCAGTGAAAGCGTGAGAAAGTTATGCTATAGGTAAGCATATGATTATCTTGCAAAGAGGTGGTGATGTTAGGTTCTGGCTCATCCATGAGGATCTTACTGGTTGATGACATTCAACTGGAGCGGATGCAACTCGCCATTCGCCTCAAGCAATTAGGCCACTCTGTTGAGGTTGCATCCAGCGGGCGTGAGGCGTTGGAGCTGTATCCACGTTTTGAGCCGGAATTGATTTTGTTGGATGTATCGATGCCGGATATGGATGGCTTTGAAGTGTCTCAAGAAATTCGCCGCCGCTACGACGAAGAGTGGATTCCAATCATTTTCCTGAGCAGTCACGATGAACCGTCGATGATCGCACGTGCGATTGAATCGGGCGGCGATGATTATTTGATCAAGCCGGTTGATAAAATGGTGCTCAACTCCAAGCTGTTGGCGATGCAGCGTATTGCCAATATGCGTCGCGAGCTCAAACGTACCAGTGCCAAACTAGAAGAACTCAACCGTATTTTGCAGCATCAGGCTAACGAAGACGGCCTCACACAAGTGTTCAACCGCCGTTTTATGGATGAGAAGCTGCGTGAAATGATTTCGTGGCACGGTCGCCATGAGATGGCGTTGAGTGTCATTCTGTTTGACGTCGACCATTTCAAGCCCTTTAACGACAACTACGGCCACATTGAAGGCGATCGTTGCCTGCACACCATCGCGCAAGCTGCGAATAAATTGTTCTGTCGCAGCGGTGAGTTTGTGGGGCGTTACGGCGGTGAAGAATTCCTCATTCTGCTGACCAATACCGACGTGGAAGGCGCACGCGCCGCCGCAGAACGCATCCAAGATTCCATCGAACACATCCATTATCCGCACGCGTTCAGTGCCGTTGCCGATCACATTACGATTTCACAGGGCGTGGTGACAATCACGCCAGATGGCCATGAAACGCTGGCGCAAGTGTATGAGCAAGCCGACAATGCGCTTTATCAGGCGAAAAGTAACGGCCGAAATCGTTACGTCATCTCTGAAAGCGGTTTGTAGCTTGTTAGGCTTTCAGCGCTAACGCCGCACCAAACGACACCAATCCCACCCCACATGCTTTATTGATCAGCGGTTTCACGCGCTCGAGCTTATGTTGCAGCGCCGTTGAGGTCATTAAAGTTGCCACCAACGCAAACCATACCCCGTGCAGCACAACCATGTATCCGCCATAAATGAGCGCTTGGGTGGATGATGCGCCGTCTTCAGAAATCACCTGACTAAAAATGCTCAGAAAGAACAGCATGGTTTTCGGGTTGAGCACATTGCACAAAAATCCCTGTGCGAAGTAACGATAGCTGGGTAGCGAGTTGTCCTGCTCGGCGGTGATGACCGTCTGGGCACTTGCAGCAAAGATGCCTTTGATTCCCAGATAGACCAAATAGGCGGCGCCAGCGTATTTGATGAGGTTAAATAGCAGTTCATTGTGTGAGATTAGGTAACTGATGCCAAGCAAAGAATACCCAATATGAACGGTGATGGCGAGGCTAATGCCCAGCGCGCTCAACAGACCCGCGCGACGGCCATGTGACAGGCTGTTTTTTAACACCAAAACAAAGTCCGCCCCTGGGCTGATCACAATCAGTAAGCCAACAATAGCGAGTGTGACGATATCCATTCCAATTTTCCTTTTCAGTTAACGTGTGATTGAACGAAAGTGTGGGATGAATTGTACGTTGCCCAGTCGCCGCTTATAATCGATAAAAATGACCTAATTGAGTGAGAAAAATTCACATATGAGGCATCTCAAAGCGTTTCACGTTTTTCATGTGGCGGCGCACAGCGCAAGTTTCACGCAGGCGGCCGACGTGCTGAATATCACCCACGGCGCAGTCAGCAAACAGATCAAAACGTTGGAAACCTATTTGGGCGTTTCGTTGTTTGCAAAGCAGGGACGTCATGTGGTGCTGACGGAAGAGGGCATCGCCTTGCGAACCTATACCCGTCAGGCCTTTGCATCACTTGAACAAGGGGTGGAGCAGCTACGCACCGCACGGTCGCCGCATCTGGAAGTTTCTTGCGAACCTACGTTGACCATGCGATGGCTCATGCCGCGGATGAGCCAATTTCATCATCAAGCCCATGGCGATGTGCGGCTGTCGACGGCCGGTGGCGCGGTTAATCTCGGCGCGCAAGGCTACCATTTAGCGATTCGCCGCGATGATTTCGAGTTAACGCAGCCCTATCAGAAACAAACGCTGGTGGCTGAGTGGGTGGGGCCGGTGATGTCGCCGGACTATTGGCAGCGTGTTCGAACCCAGCAACTGCCGATGACATTACTCCACAGTCAAACTCGCCCCTTCGCTTGGCAAGCGTGGCAAGAGGGTCAACAAAAGCGGCGCGATCATCAGCTCGCGTTTGAATTTCCCGACGCCGCAGCGCAAACGTTCGAACATTTCTATTTTTGCTTGCAAGCTGCGCAGGATGGGTTAGGCGCCGCCATCGGATCGTATCCGTTGGTGATGGATGAGATTGAACGCGGCCGCTTAGTCGCGCCGTTTGGCTTTCAGCTGTCCGGTCACGATTATGTGTTATTGCGTCAGCAGCGTGAGGAAACCGAATTAGAGCGCCAGTTTATTGCATGGCTCAAACAGACCATGGCGTTATCGGTGCCAAGAGAGGATGGGGTTTCGTGCTGATGAAGGAAGCGCTTGATGAGTCCACATCAAGGTCGCAGGCGCTGTTTAAACGAAAACGCTATTTAAACGAAAGCTTTATGAAAATGAAAGCTTTGTGAAAGAGAGATCGGTGTGAAAAAAAGTCATCGCGGGGAAGGACTTGAATATCCCCGAGATGACGTGCTTCCGAACATGCGGAATAACTCGTCTATTAACAATTGGCAGTGGATTAATAGGGGCGAGGCCCCGACGCTGATGAAACGCCGACGAAAATGGACAATCGTAAAATCGTTTAGTGAAATTCTTCTAAAGACACCGAAACCGTGCGCCCTGCAATCAGCGTGAATCCTTTTGGAATCGTGTCGATTTTGATACGAACGGGAATGCGCTGTGCGAGTCGAATCCAACTGAATGTTGGGTTCACGTTGGCCAGTAACGTCCCGGAGGCGGTGGTTCTCTCGCTGTCATTGATACCGGCCGATAACCCTTCGACATGTCCGTAAATCGGTTGATGTTCGCCCATCACATGGATGGTGGCGACAGCGCCATTTCGAATCCGGCTCAACTTGGTCTCTTCAAAATAACCAGACACATAGAAACTGTCTTGATCAACCAACGCCATCACAGGGACGCCTGCCGAGGCGAAGGTGCCCGGTCTGAGCGAAAAGTTGGTGATCACGCCATCAACGGGTGAGTAAATGTCGGCTCGATTGAGGTTGATTTCCGCCAGCTCCAGATCCGCTAACGATTTATCCAAACTGGCTTGTGCCAAAATGCGTGCGTCGCGTTTGTCGTCTCGTTGTTGTGCGGAAACGGCGTTGCTCAAGCGTTGATAGCGTTTGTATTCGCGATCGGCGGCATGAAGGGTCGCCTGCGCTTGCTTCACCATCGCTTTGGCTTGTGTGACTTCGCTACTCAGACGCTGTTTATCCAAGCTAAATAGGAGCGTGCCTTTGCGGACAATCTGGTTGTCGTGCACGTAAACCGCGTCAACATTGCCAGAAATATCGGTGGCAAGCGGCACGATGTCAGCACGGATTTTTCCGTCGCGAGTTTGCGGCGCATAGTGGTAATAACTGTAGAGGTTCCATACGACGAACCCCGCCAGTAACACGGCACCTGTTGTGATCAGGATCTTAAAACTCGACATCATCTTGTGTTTCATCATGAGAATGAGTGACCTATTGGTGTGGTAATGATCGCAAACAGGTGAAAGAGCAAACCGGTGAGCGAAATAAATAAAGCGGAATCAAAAATGGGTCTTTGTGCGATCAGCCGATACACTCCGGCCTTGACGAACAGGCTTGAGAGGAGGATGCGGAGAAAGAAAGCCAGCACCATGCACATCAGCAGTGGTGAAATGTATATCCCCAAAATATCAAGTTCGTTAAGCATACAAAGGTGTCCAATGGGGTGCCGTTGGATAGAGCGCGATTCTCAATCCAGTTAATAGGTGGACAATGTCCGTTTGGTGTTCGTGGTTTGCTCGCCCAAGGGCGCGATCGAGTTGATGGCGTAATTCGTCGCTCGATTGCACAGGGCGTTTGTCTCGCTGACTCAGCGCTTGCAATAGCGGTTGCAGTGTCGACGCCATCGGGTGAGCGCTGCTCAACTGCCTCAACTTGGCCATCGTGATGTTGGCTTTCAGTTGATTCAGCAGAATCAGGCTCTCTTTGCCCAGCGACGCACCCAGTCTTGAGACCTGTAAGGCCATGCGATCTAAAGAGCGTGTGGCGTAGGTTTCAATCGCGACATCATCGAAGGTGTGAACCAATGTTTGTTGATCCCGATATTCGCGCTTGAGCAGGTGCTGTAGGGCATGTTGCGCGCCCCAACGTCTTGAGACGGCAATGGCCACAAACGCCACAAACACGCCCACCAACGTGGCGACAGAACCATCCAAAAAGAACCCAATGTTGAATGGGGTGTAATGATTCTGAAAGTTGACGTTACTCAGGCTCAAGGCCAGTACCAACATCGCCAACGGATTCTTCGAGGCCCATAAGCCCATTGGCAACATAAAAGTCGCCATGATGAGCAGAAAGCTGGTTTGGCTATTGGCGAGCGGTAATAACACATAGCCCAAGGTAAATGCCGTTAACGCCGAGATAAAAGCAAAGCGCCCAAAGTGCGTGATCGCGATGCCGGGTTCATCACTGCCACCAAAAAAGCTAATGGCAACAACTCCCATCAAGACCATATTGGGGCCTTGGTTCCATCCGGTGAAGTACCAGATCGCGCTGAGCAGCGAGTAGGTCAGTAATATCCCCATAAACATGCGCAACATTAATCCAGTATCGGGTGGCAGTGGAAATGCCTTGGCTTTGAGCGCGGCATAGCGCGTATAGGCGTGCGTCGGTTTCCCTGCCACAAGACCTTGAAGCGCCGTGACCGATTCCCAGTCGGTGAGGTGCTGATTGAGCAGTCGCTGCACACGTTCAAGAACCAGTTTTTCCCAAGGTGATGCGTCTTGCACAACCGCTTTGGGTATCACAATGGGTTGTATGACCTCGTTGTTTGCTGTCCAACTTTCGACACTGGGCGACAGGCGCTTGCGTGTTTCTGGCGACAAGCTATGCATGGCATGTCCCAGCGCAGACAAGGTCGGGATCATTGCCATAATCTGTCTTTGCAGCGCGATCATGGCTTGGCGAGTTTGTCGGTCGACAGCATGGTCTAACTTCATGGTCGAAACCAACTGAGACAGCGATGACACATCGGCAAGTATGGCCAGTCGATCCGATTCAGTGGTGTGATTGGCGATGCCGGTCAGGCAATCATCACGCCATGCTTTGAGATCGCGCATCCAGTGATCGACGCGCGATTGAAGCATTGGCTGTGTAGTCCCCGGGAAAACCAATGCATCCACAAAGGTGACCGACAAAATACCAATACAAATTTCGACCACGCGTGTCACCACCATGGTAAACATGTTTTCTGGCTGGCTCAGATAGGCCACCAGAACCAGCATAATCGTCACGCCAGTGAGTTGCAGGCTGTAAGCCCTCGGAGTTCGATCGGCATAAGACAACGCCAGAATCACAGATGAAACCAAGCCCGTCACCATCACCAAAATGAGCGGCTCATTGACGAACCATGCTGAAAGTAGCAGCGAGATGAATCCCGCGAAAAGTGTGCCTGCAAATCGGTAGGTTGCTCTGGCACGAACGGCGCCAGATAAAGGGTTGCTGAGCACGCAGCAGGTGACCATCGCCCAATAGGGATTGGTCAATCCCATCTCTACCGCGACGAAATAGGCAAGCATCGCCGAAATGTAGACCTTGGCGGCGAATAACCACTGTTGACGCGAAATGTTCATTTGTTTGATTTGTACTGCTGCACGAACTCAATGGATCGTTTTTCAAAAAGTCGCAGCACTTGGGTGGCTTGCTCAATGGCGGCCAAATCAACATCACGCATGAGTTCCAAACGCAATTCGTCGGCTGCGCGTTCGATGCTGATCGCGATTTCGGTTCCTTTGGGCAAGATGTGTAAATTTTTGATGCGGCGATCCACAGTATCTTCACGGCGTTCAAGTAACGCTTCTTGGCTGGCTTGATCCAGCAGGCGCACTAACGCGCCGGGATTGATACCAATTTCTTCGGCCAGCAATTTTTGGTTCAGCCCCTGTGGATTGCGATAAACAAGTACCACCGCGGTGGCCAATGACATGGAGATACCGTGCTCCGCAATGACTTCCGAAACCGCCCGTTTCCATGCCCGTCGTACGGGTTGAAGGCTGTTCGTGAGTTCATGAAGCAGGTTGATTTTGTCTTGCATAGTCTGGCCTCACATCAAAGGTTTGTGTGTTGAGAATGGTGGTGTGCGGCGGATATTAATTAAATTAAGTTGCTTTGGCAACTGTTTTAAAGGCAACTTAAATAATGAGCGGTTCTCAATAAGGCAAAATGAAAAGGCAGGACAAAAAAATAGCCCCAACGTTGTGGGGCTATGCTTAGTGGCTGAGAAGCTCTCGTTTTTCGATTAAAAAATCCATCAGAACCCGAATCTTTTTCGGCATGTGTTCCCGAGATGGGATGTAGAGATAGAACCCCGGAAAGGGTTTGCACCAAGGCGTTAGCACTCGCGTTAACCGCCCGTCCTGAATGGCCCCGTGTACCCATAAATCAATATGTTTGACCAAGCCGACACCTTGAATGGCCGCTTGGAGCATACTGTAATCATCATTGAAGACGGCATTGCCTTTGGGTTCAAACACCACGGTGTGCTGATCTGAATCGGGGGCGGTCAACGACCAATGATCGAGCGTGCCACTGGACGTAAAGCGATACGCAAGACAGTTATGCGTTTCCAGATCCTTCGGGCTTTGGGGAATCCCATGTTGCTTGAAGTATGCCGGAGAGCCAACGATGGCTGTGGTCAACGGCGGCGTGATCGGGACGGCCACCATGTGCTCATCCAAACTCACGCCTAAGCGGATGCCCGCATCCAACCCTTCTGCCACGATGTTGGTGAACCCATCGTCCATCATCAATTCCAAGCGTATTTTTGGATAACGCGCCAAAAATTCCCCCAAGTGCGGTTCAATCAACAACCTTGCCGCGGTTCGGGAGGAGCTAATTCTGATCAGCCCAGAGGGTTCAATGTGGGATTCATTGAGCTCGCTGACGACTTGTTCAATGTTAGTGAGCGAGGGATGAAGAATGTCCAACAAGCGTTGGCCTTCGTCGGTCAGCGACATATTTCGCGTGGTTCGATTCAACAACCGCACCTGAAGCTGCTGCTCCAGAGCTTTGAGATGCTGCGACAACGCAGCACGCGTCACCCCCATTTCTGAGGCGGCTTTGGTAAAGCTTCGGTGGCGGGCAATGTGCGTAAACCACGTCAGTGACGAGATAAGAGAAGGTTCAATAGGCATTTGTTTAGTTTAACTTAACACTCATGTGTGTAAAACGATATTTATTCGATACAGTTCGATCATTAAGATGGCTTCACGTTGAAGACACCAAATGAGAGGGCGATGACGTGGCAACATTCATTGTTTTTACCCGAGAAAGCACCCAAGACCAAGCGGCACTGGATACCTATATGGAGCGAGTTGCTGCAACGTTGGCGGGGCATCCGATTAAGATACTGTCATCCTACGGTGCGATGGAAACGCTGGAAGGTGAAGCACCTGAAGGTGTCGTGATTGTGGAATTTCCCAATCAAGCCGCAGCACGCGCTTGGTATGACAGCCCAGCTTATCAAGCGGTTGCGCAGCACCGTTTTCAAGGTGCCAAGTACCGGGCGGTCATGGTTGATGGTCATTGAGACATCGGCTGAGTCATCGACATTGAAACGATTAAAAAGAGGCAAATGATATGAATAACGTACTGATTCTCGGTGCCAGTGGCCAAATTGCGCAGTGGGTGGTGAAGGCTTTGAATGAAGACCACACCCAGCATCAAACCTTGTTGCTGCGCAACCCGAAAAAGCTGACGGATGTTATTTCGGCGAAAGCGCAGGTGGTGGTTGGCGATGTGCTTGACCCGGAACTGCTGAAGTCTGCGATGGCTGGTCAAGATGTGGTTTATGCCAACTTGGCGGGCGACGATCTCGAAGCGCAAACTGTCGCGGTGATTGACGCGATGCGGGAAACGGGCGTGAAACGTCTGATCTTTGTACTCTCTTTGGGGATCTACGATGAAATCCCCGGCAAATTTGGTCAGTGGAATGATGCAATCATTGGTGAGCCGCTGAAGTATTACCGTCGCGCGGCTGACGCTATCGAAGCCTCGGGTTTGGATTACACCATTCTGCGTCCGGCATGGCTGATGGATGAAGATGAAGTGGACTACGAAATCACGGCCAAAGATGAAGCGTTCAAAGGAACGGTGGTGTCTCGAAAAAGTGTCGGAGACCTCATTACGCAGGTCATTCTTAACCCATCGGAATATGTCGGCGCAAACCTCGGTGTGAATAAACCCAATACCGACGGTGATAAGCCGTATTTCATGTAGAACGTCTTTTCAACGCGCTGGCATCGGGTTGACGTCAGCGCGTCTATTCCCACGATGATTGAGGAAAAATGATGAATCGAATCTGGTTTGTGACCGGTGCGACCCGAGGGATGGGCATCGATATTGTGAAAGCTGCGTTGAATCAAGGCGATCACGTGGTGGCAACAGGGCGTGATCTAGACCGATTACGCGAGGTTTTTGCCGATGTGCCGGCGGAACGTATTGCGCTTGTTGAATTGGATGTGACGAATGAAGCGCAGGCTCAGGCGGCCGTGAAGCAAGCCGTCACACGTTTTGGCCGCATCGACGTGCTGGTCAACAATGCCGGTTTTTGCTTGCTGGGGCGTTTTGAAGAAGCCTCGGCACAACAAATTGAAATGCAATTTGCGACCAATGTGTTTGGGATGGCGAATGTATTGCGTGCGGTGTTACCGGTTATGAGAAAGCAAGCACAGGGGCGCATTCTGAATACGTCTTCGATTGCGGGCGTGAAAGCCGTCGCCAATGCCACGTTTTATTCCGCGTCGAAATACGCCGTTGAAGGCATGACATTGGCGTTGGCTGATGAAGTTGCGCCGCTGGGCATTCAAGTGACGGCGATTGAACCGGGCTTTTTCCGCACTGAGTTCTTAAATGATCGCTCGGCGCAATATGGTGAAACTCGCATCGACGATTATCAGCCTTATGGTCACGCCCGTGAGCTGCTGGCTGCCGCCGATGGTCAACAACAAGGTAACCCGGCCAAATTGGCGGAAGTCATCGTTCGCGTGGTGGATTTAGACAAGCAGCCACGCCAATTGCTGATCGGCAATGATGCCATCGATTTCGTGATGCCGTCGTTAGAGGCACGAATCCAAGAGACGCATCAGTTTGCCAGCTTGACGGCATCAACCGATTACTAACCCGAGTGGGTTAGACATACCACGTTTTTAGAGGCAATGAATACACATGAAAGATCCATTATTCCAACCATTTACATTTAAAAATGGTGTGACATTACGCAACCGAGTTGTCATGGCTCCGATGACCACATGGTCGTCCAACGCGGATGAAACCATTTCTGACGAAGAACTCCGTTACTACCGTGCGCGTGCACAAGGGGTGGGTTTACTGTTGACCGGATGCAGCCACGTTCAGCCGAGCGGGATTGGATTTACGGATGAGTTTGCAGCATACGACGATCGCTTTATTCCCAGCTTAACGAAGCTTGCGGATGCAGCCAAAAGTGGCGGCGCAGTCGCGGTGTTGCAACTGTTCCATGCCGGGAACAAAGCGGTTCCTGACCTGATTCCGAACGGTGAATTGGTGAGCGCCAGTGCAATGGCCGCGCCGAAAGGGCCATTTAACGATGGCAAACTCGCAAGTCGTGAATTAACCGAAGCCGAAATCTTCGAGCTGATCCATGATTTTGGCCAAGCCACGCGCAGAGCCATTGAAGCGGGATTTGATGGTATTGAATTGCACGGCGCACATGGTTTCTTGATTCAGAATTTCCTGTCGCCGCTGTTTAACCAACGTCAAGACCAATGGGGAGGTTCACTGGAAAACCGCATGCGCTTCCCGTTGGAAGTCGTGCGTGAAGTGCGCCGCGTGATCGATGAACACGCAAGCCGTCCTTTCTTGCTGGGGTATCGTATTTCGCCGGAAGAACCAGGAGAGGGTGCGTTACGCATTGATGACGCGCTGGCGCTGGCTGAAACCTTGGCGCAAGAGGGCGATATCGATTACTTGCATACGTCGCTGTACAACATCCTTGCGGGTCAATCTCAGGATGACACCAGCGGTCAAACCACGGCGCAACGCTTTATCGAACGTGTGGCTGATCGCTTGCCACTCATGGCGGCAGGAGAAGTGCGTACGCCGAATCAAGCGCGTCACGTACTTGAAACAGGCATGCCGCTGGTGGTGGTCGGCCGCAGTTTGGTGATGAATCCAACTTGGGTCGAAATGGCTCAAGATGGCCGCGACCAAGAGATTCGAGCCGCGTTGGATTTGTCTCACAGCGCCGATGATCTGCAAGTGCCGACCAAGTTATGGAACATCATCAAGTCCACCCCGGGATGGTTCCCTGTTCAGTCGTAATTTAAATACGAATTGTGTCACGTTCTGCCAATGGCTCTCATCATGAGGGCCATTGTTTTTTTGTTTGCCTGTTTTGCGATTTTTGACGGGGACAAGTGCCGCTGATTGGCCGCATGAGTACAAATTTAACACAATGATTTTGTTGAATTACACAGTGCAGCATAAATACGGTGATATTTTAAATTTAATTATTATCAATAAGTTATTTGTTTTATGTGCAGTGTGTTGAACTCGTATTCGTTTTGATTTCATCATTTCAGGCATAAAAAACAAAACAGGCAAATAACTCGTCATTTTAGGCAAACTTACACGCCATGATCTGCCTATACTGGTTTCAAGTCAGGAGCAAACCGCGAACTGGCCATAACTTTCTAAGACAATGACGTACGCTACTGAGGAGCAATCCAAATGAACAAAGTCTATTTTCCTAATACCAACGGTCTGGACATTACACTCGCTGGGCTGATCAACTTCCCAGAAAATTTTGATGCGACCAAGCGTTACCCGGCGATTGTGGTGTCGCACCCGGGTGGTGGTGTGAAAGAACAAACCGCAGGCACATACGCAAAAAAACTTGCAGAGCACGGGTTTGTTGCCATTGCTTATGATGCGTCTTATCAAGGTGAAAGTACCGGTAATCCGCGCCAATTGGAAAACCCACACGTACGTACGGAAGATGTAAGTGCCGTGATTGACTACCTGACCACGCTGGATTACGTCGACAACGATCGCATTGGTGCGATGGGGATCTGTGCGGGTGCGGGTTATACCGCCAATGCCGCCATCAATGATCGTCGCATCAAAGCGGTGGGTACGGTCAGCATGGTGAACATCGGCCAAATGTTCCGCAACGGTTGGGACAACAACGTCAAAGACAGCGATGCGATTCCTTACCTTGAAGCCGGTTCTGGTGCGCGCACTGCTGATGCGAGTGGCGCGGAGCCTGCAACCATGCCAATGGCGCCGATGAAGGAAGAAGATGCACCGAATGAAGAGCTGCGTCAGGCTTGGGAGTATTACCATACCGATCGCGCGGCGTATTGCACCGCACCGGGGTTTGCGACGGCTCGCAGCCTGACTCAAATCATCTCGTATGATGCGTTCTTTAAAGCGGAAGCGTTCCTCACGCAGCCTCTTTTAACCGTGGTGGGCAGCAATGCGGGCAGCAAATGGATGAGTGATGATCTGATGGCGCGTGCGGCGAGCAACGACAAACAGATGTACATTGTCGATGGTGCTAACCACATGGATCTCTACGATGGCGAGTCTCCGATTGCTGAAGCCATTGGCGTACTTGCACCATTCTTCCAACGCACGTTGTAACACGGCACAATGAATATCAACGAAGGCTCAACACATTGAGCCTTCTGCGAGGATAAAACGATGGATATTAAAAAAGTCTCGTTCCGAAACACCGATATGGCTTGGGATATGGCCGCATTCATCTTGTTGCCAGACGGCTTTGACGCAGCCAAACACTATCCGACTATGGTTAGTGTTCATCCATTTGGGAGCTGCAAAGAGCAAACCTCCAGCGCAGTTTATGGGAAGGCGTTGGCTGAATTAGGCTATGTTGTGATTGCCTTTGATGCGAGTTTTCAAGGTGAGTCGGGCGGCATGCCCCGTTATGTGGAAGATCCTACGCAACGCGTCGAAGACATCAGCCGCGTGATCGATTATGCCGTGACCTTACCGTATGTGGATGAAACCCGCATTGGTGGATTGGGCATCTGTGGTGGTGGCGGTTACATTCTCAATTCTGCCCTGACCGAGAAACGTCTGAAAGCCGTCGTGGGCATTACACCGGTTAATGTGGGGCGTTTGTTCCGCGAAGGGTTTAGCTTATACAACCCCATCGGCACATTGGAAGCCATGGCAACGCAACGCACGGCTGAAGCTCGTGGTGCTGAGTTACAAGTGAATGAACTGTTGCCACCAAGCCTCGAATTTGCAAAAGAAAACGGTTTGACTGATCGCGATGTGTTTGAAGCCACAGAGTACTACAAAACATCACGGGGACAGTCGGAAGGCGGCGCAACACGCATGGTCTTTTCTCACGCTCAAAAAACATTAAGTTGGGATGCCTTCGCATTTGCAGAAACCTTGATGACACAACCGATGATGGCGGTGGTTGGCCAGAAAGTGGGCGCGTTTGGCGCGTTCCGTGATGGGCAAGAAATTTATGGTCGAGCGGTGGCTTCGAAAGATCGTCAATTAGTGGATCTGGAACACTGGTCGCACTACGAGCTGTATGACCATCCGGAAGCGGTGGGTTTGGCCATGGAACGCGTGGCACCATTCTTGGCGAAATATCTCCAATAAATGACTTCAATGCGTTCTTCGCGAGAGTGAAGAACGCATCATTCACTTTGTTTGAAATCGTAAGGGATGGCACTGATGATCCGTTTGTTCCTGATGTTACTGTTGGCGCTCGCTCTCATCTTGTTCGTGGTTGCATTTGTGGTTACGCGTATTGAAAATGCACAAGATGCGGCCAATCATGTGTTAAGAAATCACGCGTTAAAGCACGATGATTTAAAACATCATAGCGCTTCGGAAAAGCCTCGAAACGTGGCTGTTGTGGTCTTTTCTCGTTCAGGAAACACGGGCGTTTTAGCCGATCATATTGCTGAAACGTTGGATGCGGATGTCCATGAATTAGTGGCAAACGACTATCAACTTGGGATGGTTGGCTGGATAAACGCATTGAACGATGCACGGAACGATTTCGCGGACATCACTCCGAATCATATCGATGTTTCGCGCTATGACACCGTGTATCTGGGATCGCCCATCTGGTTATACAGCCCAGCGCCACCGATCTGGCAATTTGCGAACAACACCGATTTCACCAACAAGCACGTGGTGTTGGTGAATACGTTTAACAGTCAATTTAAGCAGCATTTTATTGATGAATTTGAAGCACTCGTGCGTTCGAAAGGCGCGATCAGTTTTGCTCATCAATACGTGAAGCGGGGAAGAATGGGAAGCCAGATGTCCTCGCAAGAGTTAATCCAACGATTCGATGAAAAATACAATATGAAAAGAATCAACGACAGAGCAGGTGAACGTGATGAACAGCAATAACGCCAATCAAGCGCTGGTGGAGCAAGTGCGCGCCTACAGCAGTAAAGAGGGCAGTTACGTCACCGATATTCCCGGGCTTGAAGTGCATATTCGAAATACGCCGACAGCGCCGTTGCATTGCATTTATAGCCTTGGATTTTCACTGATTTTACAAGGGAGCAAGCAACTGGCGATTGATGACAGGCAAGTCCCTGTCGAAGCCGGGCAGTCAATGTTGACCACCTTTGACACTCCGATCGTGTCGCATGTGACGGAGGCGACGCGCCATCAGCCATTTTTGGCGATCGTCCTGAAGTTAGATTATGACCTGATCATGCAAACGTGCACGGAGCTAAAGCTCGACAAGCCCGATCGTCACTTTGAGTATCAATCGATTTCCATTCAGAACATGGACGATGGCATATACCGGACGATGAGCCGTTTGTTAGCGTTGGAGCAAGAGCCTGAGTATCTCGCGAGTTTGGTGCCACTGATAAAAAAGGAACTCGTGATTCGCTTGCTTCATGGGCCGCATGGCACGCAACTGCGCCATATTGCATCTGTTGGTTCGCCCAGCAATCACATTCTGAAAATCGTGACGTGGATGAAGAAGAACTTCACCGAAACCGTCGGCATGAATGAGCTAGCGGGGCAGGCGCACATGAGCGCTTCAAGCTTTCGAGTGCACTTTAAAGCCTTGACTGGCAGCAGTCCGTTGCAATACATGAAAAACCTAAGGCTACAAGAAGCGCGGGAGCAGATGCTATTAAATGGTCTTGACGCAACTCAAGCCAGTAATCTGGTGGGTTATGAGAGTGCCTCTCAATTTAGTCGTGAATACAGTCGTTTATTTGGATTACCGCCCCAAAAAGACATTCAGCGCCTGCGACAAATTTAACCCAGCGAGAGCGAGCGGTTTCATGTTTCGTTAGCCACATAACGGCCAACGAAAGTAGGGGCGCTGGCCATCCATTCGCTCAATTTCCGCGCCCAACCGTGTGTAAAACTCATGCGCTTTTGAGTTGTGCGGGCTGGCCGTCCATGCAATGTGAGACGCCAGCGATGCCTGAGCTTCGCGCTTCAACGCCTGCATGAGTGCATGGCCATATCCATTGGACCGATGTCGTCCTACGATCAACAGGTCATCAAGCCAAATCGATGGCTGGCCACTAAACGAAGAATAGCGATAGTGATACAGTGCAAAACCCACAACCTCGCGCTCATGTTCTATCAATAAGACATGAGCAAACGGAGAGTCGCCAAATAGCGTGCGTTCTATCTTCGCGATGCTGGTTGAAATTTTACCGTCAAATCCTTTCATACTGCGGTCGAATTCCGCTTTTTGCTCAATGAGTTCGAGTATTTTACCTGAGTCTGCTCTGGACGCTTTCCTGATGGTCACACTGCTCTCCATGATTGCAATCGTTTTGAAATATTGTTTTGAAATATCGTTGCGAAATATAGTGGTGAAATAACGCCTTGTTAAGCGCTGTGCTTTGGTTTTAATGTGGTCGATAACCCGCTTCAAAAGCCTGCTCACACCCGCTGTGTATCGCGATTCAACGGGGTTTTCGCGGAGCGTTTCATCACAAAGTTGCGCAATGTTTGCCCGCGAACTTCAACCGTTTGTTCGTGAACCACGGTGAATCCAAAACGCTCAAAAAATGGGCGAGCGGTGATGCTGACTTCAGCATGAAACTGAGTGATGCCACGCTGGCGACCCATATTTAGTATATGTTCCATTAGGCTGCGGCCAACCTCTTTGCCTTGATGCTGGTGATGACAAAAGAAATGATCAATCAGCCCGTCGGCTTGCAGATCGGCATAGCCCACAATGTCGCCGTCTATTTCCGCGACAAAAGGATCAATGGTTCGCATTCGTTGCTGCCAAATGGCAGCGTCAAACTCAGCGGGCGCCCATGCCTCGACTTGCGCTTGAGTGTAGTCGCGCACGTTAATGTTGCGAACGGTGTGATAAAAAAGCGCCCAAAGCGCCCGCGCATCGGCGGCTTTGTAGTGTCGAATGGTGATCATGCTATTTATGCCAATTGATTTACGCGTGTGAAGGTGTGCTTCATATACTAAACCATGGTGCCAGAGACACAAATCCGTCTTTGACGATCGATATGTGTCTGACAATGTGAGTGGTTTTATCCGATCGGAGAGACGCATAGGCGTTAAAAACTTAGGCGATATTGCCGAAGCCTTTTGCGGGCAATACATGAACTCGCATATCAGATACAAGTTCAGAGCGAATTTAGGAGTACTGTACATCGGTGCATTGTTCTGAAAACCAAAACAGCCAGCACTTGATGCTGGCTGTTTGGTTTGCGAGAAAGCGGAAAACGTTAGGCTTTGGCAAACGCGTAAGTGCGGTAACCACCGAGCAAGTTGCGTGCTTTGTAGCCGTTGTTGACGAGCTGACGATAGGCGACATTGCCGCGCAAACCGACCTGACAGTAGATGATGATTTCTTTGTCTTTTGGCAGTTCGTTCATGCGCTGACGCAGTTGGTCGACTGGAATGTTGATGGCGCCCGGCAGATAACCGACGTTGTCCAGTTCGCCCGGATTACGCACATCGAGTAACAGCTGTTCATCGGTAAGGTTGTCGATTTCATCAAAGTGAATCGCTTTTGCATCACCTTTCATGAGGTTGGTGGCGACAAATGCGGCTTGGTTGATCACGTCTTTTGCGCTGCCGTAAGGTGGCGCGTAAGTCAGTTCAAGATGTTGCAACTGTTCAACGGTCATGCCAGCACGCTGCGCAACCGCCATGACGTCGATGCGTTTGTCGATGCCATCTTTACCCACGGCCTGAGCGCCGAAAATCTTGCCTGATGTTGGATCGAACAGCATTTTGAACGACACAACTTCCGCCCCCGGGTAGTAGCTCGCGTGGCTCGCAGTATGAACGTAGACTTTCTCGTATGCGATACCCGCACGTTTGAGTTGCTTCTCGTTTTTACCGGTAGAAGCCACAGCCAAGTCGAAGATCTTACAGATCGCGGTGCCTTGCGTGCCTTGATAGGTTTCGCTGCGACCCAGCATGTTGTCTGCGGCCATACGACCTTGACGGTTGGCAGGGCCAGCCAGTGGCACTAAGGTCGATTGACCCGTTACAAAGTCTTTTTCTTCAATCGCATCGCCCACGGCATAAATGCTTGGATCGCTAGTTTGTAGGGATTCGTTGGTCTCAATCCCGCCCAGCGCACCGATCTGCAGGCCAGCTTCAGCGGCGAGTTTGGTTTCTGGGCGCACACCAATTGCCATGATCAGAATATCGGTGGTCAGTGTTTCGCCATTGCTCAGCGTCAGATCGAGTTCACCGCTCATGTGTTGATGTTCGGTATTCTCACCAGAATCGATGCTTGGCATTGAGGTGGTTGGCTTGAACTCGACCGCTTGCAGCGCGACTCCAAGACGCAAGTCGATGCCTTTAGCGCGAATTTCTGCGTGGGCAAAGCCAGCCATTTCACGGTCAACCGGAGTCATCACTTGATCGGCCATTTCAATCAGCGTGGTTTTGATGCCCAATTGGTGGAACGCTTCCATCATCTCCAAACCAATAAAACCGCCGCCGATGACGGTGGCATGGTCGGGTTGGTTCATCTGAATGGTTTCCAAAATACGGTCCATATCTGGAATGTTGCGTAGCGAGTGGGTGAGTGGGTTATCCAATCCTGGGATTGGCGGCACAATCGGGCCAGCGCCCGGGCTCAGCAGTAGAAAGTCGTAGCTTTCTTCGTACTCAGATTGATCCAGCAGGTTGCGAACGGTGATGGTTTTGTCTGCACGGTTAATGCGAACCACGTCATTCATGACGCGGACATCGACATTAAAGCGTGCCAAAAAGCTTTCTGGCGTTTGCAGTAGCAAATTGGCTCGTTCTTTGATATCACCACCGATGTGATAGGGCAAGCCGCAGTTGGCAAACGAGACGAAAGGGCCCCGTTCAAACATAATGATTTGCGCATCTTCGCTCAAACGACGCGCACGCGCTGCCGCAGAAGCTCCGCCGGCAACACCGCCGATAATCACAATCTTAGTCATAGATTACTCCAAATTTTTCTAGCTCAACTGATGTATCGAATTTCAGTGTGAACTGACTATTTAAACCCAAGTTTCTTCAAAAAATAGGCTGCTGGGCAAATCCCGGTAAACGCACTTTGAATGAGATTCACACCAACAAACACGGTGAGCCAGATAAAGTTCGGATGAACAAACACTGTCAACAGTAGCGACAGCAAAACCATGCTGCCCGCGACAATTCGTACGCCATTTTCAATGGTCATGAGAATACCCTCCGTTGGATGTTGGATTTACTATAGTTACATAAATTAGTATTGTCTAATGTTAATTGAGCTAATTTCGATATAACTAAATAAGGTTTGACTAAACTACGTTTATTAGTATTATCTAAAAAACAAGTTTATGAAGGGGAAAGTGATGGAAGCCGTCAATATTGATCAAATGAAGTCCAATGCGGAAGAAGTATCTGAACTACTTAGAATTTTGGCGCATCCGGAACGTTTGATGGTGCTCTGTCAATTGACAAAAGGCGAGGTGGGTGTGGGGCAATTACAACAAAGCTCGGCACTCAGCCAGTCAGCGTTTTCTCAACATTTAACGGTATTACGAAAGCATGGATTGATTGAAGCGCGCAAGGAATCGCAACAGGTGTTCTATTCGTTGGCCGATACGCGCGTGGCGCAGTTGATTCAGAGCTTACAAACCGTGTTTTGTGGTTAAGTCTTTCAAATTAAGAGAAATAAAAAGAGGACATTATGACGTTCACCATGCCTTGGGAATCTTTGTTTGGCGGCGTGTTGTTAGGGATTTCGGCAACCATTTTGTTACTGATGAACGGAAAAATTGCCGGTATCAGCGGCATCTTAACGGGGTTAATGACGCCGAAATCACGTGATTTTGCGTGGCGGTTGTTGTTTGTGGTCGGCATGATCAGTGGTGGCGTCTTCGGTGTGATGGCCTTTGATAAGCAGATGCCAGCACAGTTTGACTCCCATGTGTGGTGGTTAGCGGCGGCGGGTTTGCTCGTTGGCGTCGGCACACGTTTGGGTAATGGTTGCACCAGTGGACATGGCATCTGCGGCATCGGTCGATTGTCAAAACGTTCAATAGTCGCCACCTGTGTCTTTATGGTTGTTGCCGCAATGACGGTATTTGTTCGTTTGCATCTTATTTAAAAGCGTTGGTGGGGAATCAGAATGAATCAGGCTTTGTTTCGATTAACGTCGCTGGTGGCTGGGCTATTATTTGGCTTGGGCATGGTGATTTCAGGTATGGCGGATCCTGCGAAAGTCACAGGCTTTCTTGATGTGACAGGGCATTGGGATCCGAGCTTAATGTTTGTGATGGGTGGCGCGTTATTGGTGTTTATGCCAGCGTATTTTTTCTTGATTAAACCGAAACGTAAACCCGTGAATGCCGAGAAATTTTGTCTCGCGACGAACACCGCGATCGATTCACGTCTACTCAGTGGCGCGGCAATTTTCGGGGTGGGTTGGGGATTGGCAGGCATTTGCCCAGGACCTGCGGTGTCGAGTTTGGCGTTGGGCAATCCAGGCGTTTGGGTGTTTTTTGCGTGCATGATGGTTGGCCTCGGCGTGACTAATCTGGTACTGCGAGCCAAACAACATCCAGAGCATCACCCACAAACGGCGTAAACACACGAACGTTTCCCGCCATCGTGTCTTGTTTTCGCCGCAAAGTAATTCAACGGATGATTGCGAACATCATGACGTGATCTCGCGAGGGAGATGATAGGCCATCTCTTCGCTTTAAAGGGCTGAATGTCAAAGGAGATTGACACGATGAAAGGGTTAACTTTGTCTATTCTGGTGGCACTGAGCTTTGTGAGTGGGGTGCATGCCACCGAGGGGACTGGCTTTTACACGGTGAAGACAGAACGTCTGCCGCAGGTCATTCAGTTGGATGGCATCGTGGCGCCGGTGAATCAAGGTACGGTGGCGGCGCAAACATCCGGTCGCGTGATCGGCGTGTTTGTGGATGTGAATGATCACGTGGCGCAAGGCCAAGTACTGCTTGAAATCAGTGATGTGCAGCAATCGGCATCGTTGGACGCCGCGCAGGCGCAATTGGCCAGTGCGTTGGCGCAAAACCGCGAAGCGCAGGCTCAAGTGAGCCGTTATCGCCAGTTGTTTCCTAAAGGTGCGATCTCGCGCGATCAAATGGATTCGGCTGAAGCGCGTGCTCGCAGCGCAGCAGCATCCGTCAAATCAGCTCAGGCTGCGGTGGCTCAAGCCAAAGAGTCGCTGGGGTACACCAATATCACAGCACCGTATGCCGGCGTGGTCACGCAGCGTCATGTGGAACTGGGTGAAACGGTCGCGCCGGGAACGCCGTTGGTGAGTGGTTTTTCACTGGAAAAACTCAGAATTGAAACGGACATTCCGCAGCGCTATCAGGATAAAGTGCAAGCGGTGGCGCAGTTCTATGTACGGTCACCTTCTGGTGACGTTGTCACACCAACAAACTACAGCTTATTTCGTTACGCTGACCCTCAATCTCACAATTTCAACATTCGTTTATCGTTGCCAGACAACACGCCATTGTTGATGCCGGGAATGTGGGTCAAAACTGATTTTCAGTACAGCAGCCGGGACGTGCTGTTGATCCCCAGCGCTGCGGTCATTCGCCGTGCGGAACTGAGCGCGGTGTATCGCATCGTCAATGAGGCGCGAATCCTGAATCCGATTCGTTTGGGTCAAACCTACGGCGATGCGGTGGAAGTACTGTCGGGTTTGGAAATCGGTGATGTCATTGCGACCACGTTACTTCCAGCAGAAGGGCAATGAGATGGACAAACGACTCGGTATTTCGGGTCGCATTGCTGCGGCCTTTCAAAATTCGGCCATGACGCCTTTACTGGCGTTGGTTGGCTTACTGATGGGGCTGTTTGCAGTCATCATCACCCCCAAAGAGGAAGAGCCTCAAATCGATGTGACATTTGCTGATGTCTATATTCCTTTCCCAGGCGCGACGCCAGCCGAAGTTGAGAGTTTAGTGACGACGCCGGCTGAACAGGTGATCTCTGAAATCCAAGGTATCGATAAGCTCTATTCCTTTTCTCAGCCGGATGGCGCGATGATTGTCGCGATCTTTAAAGTAGGTGTTTCACGCAACGATGCCGTGGTGCGCATCTACAACCAACTCTATTCCAATAAAGACTGGATGCCTGCGGGTGTTGGCGTCGGGGAACCCATTATCAAACCCAAAGGGATTGAAGATGTTCCGATCGTCACGATTACCTTGTCGGATCGCACTGGCCAATCGAATCAACAGCAACTGACTCAAGTTGCGCATGGGTTAGAAACCGAACTCAAGCGCATTCAAGGCACGCGCGATATTTACACCGTGGGTGGACACAACACCATCGTCGATGTGCGGCTGGATCCTGCCAAAATGAACGCTTTTGGCATCACCATCGATCAACTCAATCAAAGCTTGCCCGCAGCCAATCGTCGCTCTTCCATGCTCGCATTGACCAGTGACAACCAAACCCTGCCGCTACAAATTGGTCAGTTTTTAACGCATGTCGAGGACGTCAAACAGTTGGTGGTGGGGGTGCACAATGGATTTCCTGTGTATTTGGAAGACATTGCGACCATTGAACTTGGCGTTGACACTGCAACCCAGAATGTCTGGACCAGTGACAAAAGTGGGATCTATCCAGCCGTCACTCTGGCGATTGCTAAGAAGAGCGGTGAAAACGCGGTCGATGTGGCCAAAGCGGTGGAAGCCCGCGTCGCGGCATTGCAAAACCAACTGATCCCGCATGGTATTCATGTTGATATCACGCGTGATTACGGAAAAACCGCCGCCGATAAAAGTAACACCCTAATCGGCAAGCTGGCCTTTGCCACCACTGCGGTCGTGATTCTGGTGTTGCTGACCATGGGGTGGCGCGAAGCCATTGTGGTGGGGCTGGCGGTAATGGTGACTTTGATGATCACCTTATTTGCGTCATGGGCGTGGGGGTTTACCCTCAACCGCGTGTCGCTGTTCGCGTTGATTTTCTCCATTGGGATATTGGTCGATGATGCGATCGTGGTGGTGGAGAACATTCACCGACATATGGCGATGGGCAAACGCAAGCTGGCAGAATTAATTCCACCTGCGGTGGATGAAGTGGGCGGGCCGACCATTCTGGCCACGCTCACGGTGATCGCGGCGTTGCTGCCGATGGCGTTTGTCAGCGGCTTAATGGGGCCGTACATGAGCCCGATTCCGATTAACGCGTCGATGGGGATGCTCATTTCTCTGGCCGTGGCATTTGTCATATCCCCTTGGTTGGCTGGGCATCTGCTCAAACCCACCCACCACAAAGATGAAGGAACCGCGGCGAGTTCCGTATTCCACCGCATTATGACGCCGTTTGTGACTGCCCAACATCAAACTCGTAACCGCTTGATGCTACTGCTCGCGGTGTTCGCGTTGATCGTCGGTTCGGTCTTGCTGCCAGTGTTTGAGGCGGTGGTGCTGAAAATGCTGCCGTTTGATAACAAATCGGAGTTTCAAGTGGTGTTGGATATGCCGGAAGGGACGTCGCTTGAACGTACCCAGCGCGTGTTGTTCGACATGGGACAGGAACTGAACAAGGTCCCCGAAGTGACGGGTTACCAAATTTATGCCGGGACGGCGGCGCCGATCAACTTTAATGGACTGGTTCGTCACTATTTTATGCGAGAGCAAGCCAATCAGGGCGACATTCAAGTCAATTTGGTGGGACGGAAGGATCGTGACCGCGACAGCCATGCGATCGCCAGCGCCATTCGCCCTGTGCTAAGCCAAGTTGCTCTGAAGTTTGGCGGTAAGGTGAAAGTGGTTGAAGTGCCGCCGGGGCCGCCGGTATGGTCGCCAATCTTAGCCGAAGTGTATGGCCCAACTCCGGAAATTCGTAATCAGGCGGCACGTCAGGTGCGTGAAATTTTCCGAGCGACACCGGATATTGTCGACGTTGATATGTATCTGCCGGAATCGCATCAGAAATGGCAGGTGACGCTCGACCGCAGCAAAGCGGCGCGTTTGGGCGTCCCGTATGCATCGATTGTGGATGCGTTAGCCACGGCCGTTGGCGGAAAGCCGGTGACTTACCTGCACAGTGAACACAACAAATACCCGATTCCGGTGCAGATCCAAGCCAGTGAAACCGCCAAAATACGCTTGGTGCAACTGCTGAACATGAATGTGTCCAACCAGAGCGGGCAGGCTTACGCGCTATCTGAACTGGTCAGCGTCACGCAGACGCGAATGGAAGATTACATCGTGCACAAAAACATGGTGCCGATGGTGATGGTGGTGGGCGACATGACCGGCGCCATTGACAGCCCGCTGTACGGCATGTTCAACATTGGGTCTGCGCTTGAGGGGCAGATGAACCTCGACCAGAACTACATTCACCAACCGGATGGCCTGAGTGGCGTCGCGGTCTTGTGGGATGGGGAATGGACCATCACCTATGAAACATTCCGTGACATGGGCATCGCTTATGCGGTGGGGATGATTCTGATCTACCTGTTGGTGGTGGCGCAGTTTAAATCCTATGTGGTGCCGCTGATCATCATGGCGCCGATTCCGCTGACTATCATTGGTGTGATGCCGGGGCATGCGCTGCTTGGCGCGCAGTTCACGGCAACGTCGATGATTGGCATGATCGCTTTAGCGGGGATCATCGTGCGTAACTCGATTTTGCTGGTGGATTTCATTCATCAACAGGTCGAGCAGGGTGTGGCGTTTTCAGAAGCGGTGATTCAATCGGCGGCTGTGCGGGCAAAGCCGATTATGCTGACCGCATTGGCGGCGATGATTGGTGCAATGTTCATTCTGGATGACCCGATCTTCAACGGATTGGCTATCAGTTTGATTTTTGGGATATTTGTCTCAACAATATTAACCTTGGTGGTGATTCCCGTCCTATACTTTGTGGTGATGAAAAAACGTATTGAACCTCAATCATGAGGCTCAATGCCACAACGAAAGTTTCAAGTAACTTGTGTCTTGCCCCGCCAGTCAACGGTGGGGCTTTTTTTGTCTTGGATTTAGGTGGCCTTGGATTCATGTCGTTGAATCGGTAAGCGCTGGTTACCACTGTAGTTCACTACGCAATGGGCAATGGTCACTCAGTGCGTAACGCAACACGTCTTGGCTCTCGAAATTCACTTGTTGTGTGGCGCTTGCTTTAAGCGTTGGGCTGATGATGATGTGGTCGATCAACGAACGAAATTGATGTAGTTGATTCGGTTGCTGGCGCGAGCGCACTTTACAGGTTGCGGGTGTTTGGCGGCTGGCAAGCGTGGGTTCAATGAGGGTGCCTTGCGTCATGGTTTGCCATAACCAATCCCCGCGGTAGGCGAGGTTGTGGTTGAAATCGCCCAGAATGACATACGCTTGCTGCTTGGCTTCCCGCTGTTTGATCCACGCATTGAGTGCTTTGCCCTGTGTCAGCAATGTTTGGCAACTGGTTTGGTTAGCGCGAAACTTCCCGGAACAACCCGCTTTTAAATGCACTGACAACGTATGCACGGGCTGCGGTGAGTCTGGGTACAACACGATATAAGCTGCAAAGCGCAATTTGTGATGTCGTTTGCCATACAGATCGACATCGGCTGGGTCACTAAACGGCACGGTGTTGCGTATTGCAAAGCCGGTGTACTGATTGAGGTCTTTAAATTGATGCTGGGCGTGCGCAGGCTGCGCGCGATCCGAGAGCACGATTTGATACGCCGAACCCACCACGTTCTGGATAGCCTGCATGCTGTCGACTTCTTGAAACGCCAACACGTCGCTATTGACCGTGCGGAAATGTTTGCTCAGCGCGGCGAAATCTTCGCTGGTGCGTTTGCTTTTATCCACAGGTGCGGACGCATTCAACGTCAACCATTCAATATTCCAACTACTGATTGACAAACTTTGCGCGGACACACAGTGAGAGGAAATTAGCAGTATGGCGGACGCTAAAATTGTGGCAATTTTGTTCGTTTTCATGATGGCTCTTCTCGTCGATCTCGTTGAGGTCAGGTGCGGACAGTGTTCCACAAAAAGCAATAATTTTTATCACAAAAAATGGCGTTTGCAGGGTTTCTTTTCGCTTTGAGACTTCAAGCTATAAGATCGATTTGTTCTTGTCCATAGCCCCAAATTCGTTGATCTAAATCAATACTTTCCATTGGGTCATCTCGTTTAATACGACACAACATATAGTGTCGTTTGGATAAAGGTAAGCCCTATATAGTGTATTTGTGGATAATCCTGTGAATATGCTGGGGTAAGGAGAAAAGGTGAAACCTATCGTAATCAAACGTGATGGCTCAAAAGCCCCGTTTAACCGAGATCGTATCCAAGCTGCAGTCGAAAGTGCAGCGGAAGAAGTCAACAGTGAAATTGCGATTTACGCATTGAATGTTGCATTGGCAGTCGAACTCAAACTCAAAGAGTACGAAGAAGTTCGAATCGCAGAAATTCAGACACTGGTAGAGAACGAGCTAATGCAAGGGCCGTACAAAGCATTAGCTCGTTCATACATCGAGTACCGACATGACCGCGACGTGGCACGAGAGAAGCAGAGCAAACTGACGCAGGAGATCGAAGGCCTGATTCAAGAGAGCAATGCGGATCTGCTCAACGAAAACGCGAACAAAGACGGTAAAGTTATCCCGACTCAACGTGACCTTCTGGCGGGTATCGTGGCCAAGCACTATGCGAAAACTCGCATTCTGCCGCGTGACATCGTTCAAGCGCACGAAGAGGGCGACCTGCACTATCACGATCTCGATTACGCGCCGTTCTTCCCGATGTTCAACTGTATGTTGATTGATCTAAAAGGCATGCTGACACACGGCTTCAAAATGGGTAACGCGGAAATTGACACGCCTAAATCCATTTCGACCGCAACGGCCGTCACTGCGCAGATCATCGCACAAGTGGCGAGCCATATTTACGGCGGCACAACCATCAACCGCATTGATGAAGTGCTGGCACCTTACGTCTCTGCCAGCTACCAAAAACATCTGGCGATTGCGAAAGAGTGGGATATTCGCGATCCGGAAGAGTTTGCCAAAGTGCGCACCGAGAAAGAGTGTTACGACGCGTTCCAATCACTGGAATACGAAGTGAACACCCTGCACACCGCGAACGGTCAAACGCCATTCGTGACACTGGGTTTTGGTTTGGGCACCAGCTGGGAATCGCGTTTGATCCAAACCTCGATCCTGAAAAACCGCATTGCGGGCTTGGGCAAAAACCGTAAAACGGCCGTGTTCCCTAAATTGGTATTTGCCATCAAAGATGGTCTGAACCATAAAGCGGGCGATCCAAACTACGACATCAAACAATTGGCACTAGATTGCGCAACCAAACGCATGTACCCAGACATTCTGAACTACGACAAAGTGGTCGAAGTCACTGGCTCATTCAAAACGCCAATGGGTTGCCGTAGCTTCTTGAACACGTTTGAAGAGAACGGAGAACTGGTTCATGAAGGCCGTAACAACTTGGGCGTAGTGAGTTTGAACCTACCGCGTATTGCGATTCGTGCGAAAGGCGATCTCAACAAGTTTTACGAGTTGTTGGATGAAAAACTCAAACTGGCACGTCGCGCATTGGAAACCCGTATCCACCGCTTGGAAAATGTCAAAGCCCGTGTGGCGCCAATCCTTTATATGGAAGGTGCGTGTGGCGTGCGCTTGAATGCGAACGACTCGATTGCGGACATTTTCAAAAACGGTCGTGCGTCGATTTCATTGGGCTACATCGGTGTGCATGAAACCATGAACGCGTTGTTTGGCCAAGGAACACACGTGTTTGATGACAGCGAACTGCGTGAACACGCGGTGAACATCATTCGTAAACTGCGTGAAGCGGTCGACACATGGAAAGAAGAAACAGGCTACGCCTTTAGCTTGTACGGTACACCAAGTGAAAACTTGTGCAGCCGCTTCTGCCGCATTGATACCAAAGAGTTCGGTGTGATTCCTGGTGTGACCGATAAAGGTTACTACACCAACAGCTTCCACTTGGATGTTGAGAAAAAAGTGAACCCATACGACAAGATCGATTTCGAATTGCCGTACCCACACATCTCAAGTGGTGGTTTCATTTGTTACGGTGAGTTCCCGAACATGCAACGTAACGTTGAAGCGTTGGAAAACGTCTGGGATTACAGCTACACCCGCGTTCCTTATTACGGCACCAATACGCCGATTGATGAGTGCTACGAGTGTGGTTACACCGGTGAATTCGACTGTACCAGCAAAGGCTTTGTGTGTCCGAAATGCGGCAACCATGAGCCAAGCAAAGTGTCGGTGATTCGTCGTGTATGTGGTTACTTGGGTAGCCCAGATGCACGTCCATTCAACGTCGGCAAACAAGAAGAAGTGAAACGTCGAGTGAAACATCTGTAATATGAATTATCATCAATACTATCCGATTGATGTGGTTAACGGGCTGGGAACGCGCTGTACGCTGTTCGTTTCCGGCTGCGTTCATCAGTGTCGCGGTTGTTACAATCAAAGTACTTGGTCGTTGGATTCGGGTCATCCATTTACGCAAGCATTGGAAGACCAAATCATCCATGACCTCAACGATACCCGCATTCCACGTCGTGGCTTGTCGCTGTCTGGTGGCGATCCACTGCATCCGCAAAACGTGGCATCGGTGTTGAAGTTGGTCAAGCGGGTCAAAAGCGAGTGTCCGGGCAAAGATATCTGGCTCTGGACGGGTTACCTGTTGGCAGAATTGAGTGCAGAACAGCGTGAGCTGGTTGACCTGATCGACGTACTGATTGATGGTAAGTTCGAAAAAGAGCTGGCTGACCCAAGCCTTCACTGGCGTGGCAGCAGCAATCAGGTGATTCACCACTTCAAATTGTAAAAAAACCTTTAGGTTTTTACCTATCTAGTGTTTACTGAAAGTCACGATGAATTTCAAAGGGTTGTGACTTTCATGTTTTCCCACTTACCAACACCAGCTTTAGATCCAATTCTCTCTTTGTCCGTTGCTTACCGAAATGATCCTCGTCCTGAAAAAGTGGATCTCGGCATCGGTGTGTACAAAAACAGCCAAGGCGAAACGCCCATCATGCGCGCTGTGCAACAAGCACAGGACATCGTCGTATCCACACAGAAAACCAAATCTTACGTTGGCCTCGCCGGTTGTGAAGAGTTTAACCGCAGCATGCTCAATCTTGTGCTGGGGGAATCGTTAGTCACAGAACGTGTGACTGCCATTCAAACTCCAGGGGCGAGTGGTGCGCTGCGTATGTTGGGCGATCTCATGCGTGTGGCACAGCCTGAAACAACGGTCTGGCTCACGGATCCGAGTTATGTGAACCACAAACCGGTGATGGAAGCGGCAGGCTTGAAAGTGAAGTACTACGCTTATTTCAGTCGCGAGACCAAGATGGTCGACACTGAACGCATGTTGACGGATCTTGCGCACGCGGGCCCGAAAGATGTGGTGCTGTTGCACGGCTGTTGTCACAACCCAACCGGTGCAGATATCGACTTTGCTGCTTGGCAAGCGATCACCGCGCTGTCGCAGAAAAACGGGTTCATTCCGTTTGTGGATATTGCTTATCAAGGATTTGGTGATGGTCTGGACGACGATGCAAAAGGGCTACGTCACATGGCGAGCCATGTCGAAGAGATGTTGGTGACGTCATCGTGTTCAAAGAACTTTGGTTTGTATCGTGAACGCACGGGTGTGGCGATCGTGCTGGGCAAAACGGCCAACGATGTCGCCAATGCGCGCGGTAAAATGTTGACGCTGGCTCGCTCGACTTACACCATGCCACCGGACCACGGCGCGGCGCTTGTCAAAACGGTGTTACAAAACGAACAGCTAACAACCATCTGGAAGCAAGAGCTGAGTGAAATGCAACAACGTTTGTTAAGCCTTCGTCAAACCTTATGTAAAGAGTTGAGAAATCAACACAATACGTCACAATTTGACTTCATCGAAAGCCATAAGGGCATGTTTACTGTCCTCGGTTTCGCGCCACAACAGATGGCACGTTTACGCGAAGAGTTCGGTATTTACGGTGTGGCAGATGGCCGCATCAATATTGCAGGTCTGACGGAGAAAGACATTCCTTATGTGGCGGATGCGATAGTTAAAGTCTCATAACGTTAGTTAGCAGTTTGATTAGGTGAATGAATGAAACAACAATGGAAACTCCTGGTTCCTTTGATGCTGAGTGGCGGTCTGGTTGCGTGTGTGACAACACCAACCGAGCGTACGGCGGATGCAGAGAAGAAGGAACAGACTCAATTTGAACAACCTAAGCAGGAAGCAACCGAGAGCGCCAAGGATAAGGCCGGTAAGAAATCAGAAACCCAATCAGTGAAGAAAGAAGTCGTGGTGCTGAAAGCGACGAAAACATCGGATGGTAAACTCATTTTAGGTGAAAAAGAGTGGGTCTATGTTCCGGGGTTGAAAGAAACCTTTCGTGCACGCATTGATACAGGCGCAACCACATCGTCCATCAGTGCCGTCGATATCACGCCATTTGAGCGCGATGGTAAAGATTGGGTGAAATTCCGTATCGAGCATGACGGCATTAAAAGTGAAGAAGTGAGCCTGCCCGTTGAGCGTTGGGTGCACATTCGTCAGTCGAGCTCCGACAGCACGCAGCGCCGCGCCATTGTGATGGCATGGATTGAAATTGGTGACCTGAAAGAGAAAACTGAATTCACGCTGGCCGACCGCACGCACTTAACCTTCCCAGTTTTGCTGGGACGTAGCTTCTTTAAAGATGTTGCGGTGGTAGATGTTGGCCGTCAATACGTTCAGCCGAAACACAAATAAGCGAGCGATACACGCGAAGCAAAAAGAAAAGCCAGCAGAGATGCTGGCTTTTTCATGGCCGCCATTTACGTGAGGGGGCGGCGTGGGGGATTGACACTAATAAAAAAGCCAGTGAGAGGAGCATCACTCACTGGCTAGCCAAGATCGGTAATTGGCTTAATTCATCAAAATTATGCAGTCACTGCGGCTTTGGCTTGAGCGCGAGACTTCAGGAATGCGTAACCGACACCAGTCACTACCGTACCTGCGGCAATCGCCACCAAGTACATCAAGACTGGGCTGATCGCATTTGGAATCAGCAGTACAAACAGGCCGCCGTGTGGTGCCATCAGTTTGGCGCCGAACAGCATAGACAATGCACCAGTCAGTGCACCACCCACCATACATGATGGAATCACGCGCATTGGGTCTTTCGCCGCAAATGGAATCGCGCCTTCAGAGATAAAGCACAGACCCAGAACAAAAGAGGCTTTACCCGCTTCACGTTCACTTGGTTCAAACTTATCGCGAGCCAAGAAGGTAGCCAAGCCCATACCCAGCGCAGGCACCATACCAGCAGCCATGATGGCAGCCATTGGCGCGTAAGTTTGTGATGCCAGCAAGCCCACACCAAAGGTGTATGCTGCTTTGTTTACTGGGCCACCCAAGTCGAAACACATCATGGCGCCAAGAATCACACCCAGCAACACCGCGTTCGCTGAACCCATGTTGTTGAGGAACTCGGTCATGGCAGACATGATGCCAGCAACCGGGCCACCGACAACGTAGATCATCACCAAACCTGTGACCAAACTGGCGAGGAACGGAATGATCAGGATAGGTTTCAATGCTTCCATAGATTGTGGAAGTTGCACTTTATCAGCAATGAATTTTGCAGAGTAACCCGCGATGAAACCTGCTGCGATACCGCCCAAGAAGCCAGAACCAATTGAACTTGCCAACATACCGCCGATCAAACCCGGAGCAAGGCCCGGACGGTCAGCGATGGAGAACGCAATGTAACCAGCAAGCACCGGAATCATCAGTGCGAAAGCAGAGCCACCACCGATGGACATCAGCGCAGCAGCCAGTGTGCCTTCTTCTTTAAACGCTTCGATACCGAATACGAAGGAGAGTGCGATGATCAAACCACCAGCAACCACCACAGGTAGCATGTGTGACACGCCGGTCATCAGGTGTTTATAGACGCCTTTTTTCTCTTCAGTTGCAGCAGACGCATTGGCCGAACCCGCGTGTTGATAAACCGTGGCTTGTACGAACGCTTTGTCCATCTCTTCAGCAGTTTTCTTCAGTGCAGGACCTGTTTTCGTGCGGTACATTTTCTTACCGTTGAAACGATCCAGAGGAACTTCGATGTCGGCTGCGATGATGACCAAATCAGCATCGGCAATTTCTTGGTCAGTCAGTTGGTTTTTTGCCCCAACTGAGCCGCGAGTTTCCACTTTAATTTGGTAACCGCGACGTTTACCTTCTTCTTCCAAGGCTTCTGCCGCCATGAACGTATGCGCGACACCTGTTGGACAAGCGGTGATGGCGACGATCTTCTTGGCGCTTTCCGGCGCAGACGCTGCTGGCGCTGCAAACGTGGTTGCTGCCGAAGCAGAAAGCTCGCTGGCTTGCTCCGCTGCGGCTTTCAGGTACGCGACAGGATCGCTGGTGCACGCTGAAATGTCGCTTTGGTAGACATTTTTGCCCACGAAGCGTGTGGTGTCGACGGGCGTGTTTGCCGCGACAATCACCAGTTCCGCTGCCGCAATTTCGGCGTCAGTGAGGGTGTGTCCTTCCAGCACGGATGAATGGCATTCCACCGCGGCTGTCCAGTTCAGGGATTTGGCTGCCTGTTCTAGTAGACCAGCAGCGATAATGCTATTTGCAACGCCGCTCGGGCATGCAGTAATAATGGCAATATTCATAGATGCGACCTTCTGTCCTTAGTCGTTAGCGGCAACACTAACGGGTTGTAATTGGATTTGTTGTTGTAGGGTGACTAATTGTTCAGCGTTTGGCACACCGACACCCACCTGCGTAACCGCAAGGGCAGAGAGGGCAGTGGCAAACGTGATCAGTTCTTCTTTATTCATCGCTTGCATGTGGCCCCAGCATAAACCGGCCACCAGTGTGTCGCCCGCACCTACGGTACTGACGACAGACATACGAGGCGGCTTCGCATGAAGCCATACGCCTTGGTTGAACCACATGGTGCCGTCTGCACCCATGGATACCACAATATTCTCAATGCCTTTGTCGGCCAGATGTTCGGCGGCGCTGCGGCATTCTTGTGGGGTATGCAGTTCACGCCCCACGAATTGAGAAAGCTCTTCGTCGTTTGGTTTAATCAACCAAGGTTGCGCGTTGAGGCCTGCGGCCAACGCATCGCGGCTGCTATCAAACAACACTTTTTTGCCCATGCTGTGCAGTTTTTCAATCCACGAGGCACACAACTCAGGCGACACGCCAGACGGCAAGCTACCGGCCATGACGAAGTATTCGTGCTCTTCGGCCAATGCCATCAGTGTGCGTTCAAACACGGCAATGTCTTCTGGCAACACTTGAATGCCGGGGAAGTTGATGTCACTCACTTCACCACTGGCTTCTACCAGTTTGACGTTGATGCGCGTTGCGCCATTGATACGAACGAATTGGTCATTCGCGCCCATGTCAGCAAACAGTTGGCAGAACATTTCTTGGTTATCACGGCCTAGGAAACCGGTCACGGTGACTTCTGCACCGAGATCGCTCAGCACTTTGGCAACGTTCACCCCTTTACCCGCGGCATGAAGGTTACCTTCTTTGACCAAGCTGACGGAGCCAACGTTGAGTGTGCTTAGGCTACCGGTTAGATCCAGCGCTGGGTTCAGTGTGATGGTGACGACTTTATTTGTCATGTCGCGCTCCTTACTCACCGAGGCCAGAATTGATGGCTGCGCCAATCGATTCCAGCGCCTGTGCTGCATCTGGGCCTTCTGCGATAAATTGCAGTTGGTGACCGTGTTTTACGCCGAGCGCGATCACTTTCATCAAGCTCTTCGCGTTCACTGCTTTGCCGTCACCATCCAGGTTAGAGACTTTAATGTTTGATTCGAATTTCTTCGCTTCAGCCACCAACATCGCGCCTGGGCGAGCATGAAGGCCGTGCGAGTTTTTGATTTTGAAGACGGCCACATTGCCTTCACCGGCAGCCGCAGGGGCGTCTTGTTCATCCTGTGTGAATAGGGCAACCAGCGCTTCAGCTGAGGCGCTCAGCAGTTTTTCTTGCTGTTGCTTAAACACGATGTCTGAGATTTTGTTGAGGAACGCTTGGTGCGCACTGTTACATGCTGCAAACGCAATCAGCGCTTTCACCGCAACGCCGTCGTATTCGCAATCGTTCGCTGTGGAAACAAAAGACATGCCGGTGCGTTTGACTGCTTTATTGCTGCTAACCAGCCACAAGCCTTTACCCAGATGTGTCGACGCTTTGGTGACCAAATCCGCAACGAATTCTGCTTCAGCACAACCGGTGTTTTTCAGCAGGCCGCCAGCCACGGCGCTCATTTGCACCATGTCACTTGCTGGGAACAGCAATTGAATCAATGAGGCATCAAAATCAGCGTCAAATTGCACGTCGCCGTTCAGCAGGGCAATGATGTCGTTTTCGGTTTTCGCTTGTTTCAGCTTCTCTTCCACACCATCTGCAGACAAAACTTTGGTCAACTGTTTCAGAATGCCCAAGTGTTCATCTGATTTTGCAGCGATGCCAATAGCCACGTAAACCGTGTTGCCGTCGCCCCAATCCACCCCCGCAGGGAAGTGGTGTACAGCGACGCCTGTTTCTTTCACGAGATCACGGGTGTCGGTTGTGCCGTGGGGGATGGCAATACCATTGCCCAAAAAGGTTGAGTTTTGTGCTTCGCGGTTAAGCATGCCTTCGACGTAGCCTGCCTCGACTAAACCTTTGGCCGCGAGATCAGCAGCGATTGAGCGGATGGCATCCAACTTGTTTGACTGTGCTTGCGCCAGTTGGATGTCGTTTTGAGAGAGTTGCAGCATGTTTGGCCCCTTTTATTACGCCATGTGACGGCGTTTTTTGTTGTCACCGCATGGCAATTGCGGTGTCAGGTGTTACCCTGCTTTATAATACTTGCTGAATCGGTTCAGCATTTAGTTCAAAAAATTCAGCAAAACCACCAACCGGCGAAATCATTTGCTGTTATAGGTGTAGTTTAAAAAAGCTAAAAGCTCCAAAAACTCGACATCGCTATCAATTTGAGATTTTGCTGAATCCTTTCAGCTTCAATACTGAATCGATTCAGCGTATAATTCAACACCATCAAGGATCGAAAGGTTATTTCTATGATCCGCCGCACATAACCTGAGTACTGGATATGACACTAGATGAAATTGCTAAGTTGGCTGGTGTGTCGAAAACGACCGCAAGCTATGTGATCAACGGCAAGGCACATAAATATCGAATTAGCGAAAAGACACAGCAAAAGGTCATGGCGGTGGTGGATGCGCACAATTACCGTCCCGATCACGCCGCATCAGCGTTGCGGGCAGGAAACAGTCGCTCCTTTGGTTTGATCATTCCTGACTTGGAAAACACCAGTTACGCCAAACTCGCGAAATTGCTCGAGCAGAATTCGCGCAAAGCTGGTTATCAGATTCTGATTGCATGTTCCGATGACGACCCTGAAACCGAAATGAGTGTCGCGGATGCCTTGGTGTCACGTCGAATCGATGCGTTGTTTGTCGCCAGCACGATGCCCAATGCCAGCGAGTTCTATCTGAAAATGCAAAACTCAGGGACGCCGGTGATCGCCATTGACCGTCCGTTAGATGATGAATACTTCGCCTGTGTGATTAGCGAAGATTTTGGCGCGGCATTTGAGCTGACCAATTCACTGCTCAATGCCAACGTCAAAACGGTCGGGTTGGTGGGCGCACTTCCTGAACTGAATATCTCCCAAGAACGTCAGTTGGGGTTTGAGTCTGCGTTAAAGGTTAATCAAATCGCCGCGAAAGTGGGTTATGGGGAGCACTTTAACCGGAACGAAGGCCGCCGCGTGTTTGAACAATGGGTGGCTGCGGGTGATGTACCTGATGCGGTGGTGGCAACATCTTACACGCTGCTTGAGGGGATTTTAGATGTGCTGCTTGCGCATCCGGCATTAATGCAAAACGTCCGCTTAGCAACCTTTGGTGATAATCGCTTGCTTGATTTTCTGCCGCTTAAAATCAACTCACTGCCACAGCAATTTGAGGTTATTGCGGACAGTGCGTTAGCGCTGGCGCTGAACGCTTCTGCAAAACGTTATCAGACGGGGGTGGAACTGGTGCCGCGTCGCTTAAAAGTTCGCGCGTGATCACATCGCGCAACCTTGGGCGTGAATGTTTAGTCATTGATGCCCCTTGAGCATTGAAACCCAGCGACACCTAGTGCCGCAGGGGACGATCTATCTTCAATCTTTTCCCTTCATGCATCGCATTTCCAGTCAAAACGAGTATCATAAGCACAAATTACTCATAGATATTCGTTCAACAGGCTAGGAATGAAGTTTCTTCACACCTCTGATTGGCACTTAGGTCGCCAATTTCACAATGTGTCTCTTCTAGAAGATCAGCGTTACGTCCTCAATCAATTAATTGATTATTTAGAAAATAATCCCGTTGATGCCGTCATTGTGGCGGGGGATGTGTATGACCGTTCTGTACCGCCGACCATTGCGATTGAACTGTTGGATGACGTGGTCAGCCGCATTTGTACGGAATTGTCGATTCCGATGATTGTGATTCCGGGTAACCACGATGGTGCCAAGCGCCTTGGTTTTGCTGCTAAACAGATGAAAAATGCGGGTTTGCACATCATCAGCGATTTTGAACAGATGATGACGCCCGTTGTTTTATCCTCGCCGCAGGCGGGTGAAGTAGCGTTTTATGGCATGCCTTACAACGACCCAGAGCAGGTTCGTCATCATTATCAAACCATCGTCACCACCCATGATGACGCGCATCAGTTTCTGTGCGAGCAAATCAAAGCGGCATTGAATCCGTCACAACGTCACGTATTAATCAGTCACTGCTTTGTGGATGGGGCGATGGAATCCGAGTCAGAGCGACCGCTGTCGATTGGTGGTTCCGATCGGGTCAATCATGAACATTTTTCGAGCTTTGACTACGTGGCGTTAGGGCATTTGCATCAGCCACAGCAAAAAGGTGAAGCGCATATCCGCTATTCTGGCTCGTTGATGAAATACAGTTTCTCCGAGCAGCATCAGAAAAAAGGCATGACATTGGTGGAATTCAACGACGCCGGTTTTGTGTCTGCGCAGCAGATTCCGCTGAATGCGCCACATGACATGCGCATCATCGAAGGTGAACTGGATGACTTGCTGGCGCAAGGGAAAACTGACCCCCACCATCACGATTACTTGTTGGTGCGTTTGCAAGACAAACACGCGATTTTGGATCCGATGGATAAGTTGCGAAAGGTGTATCCCAACGTTTTGCACCTCGAAAAACCGGGCATGCTGATTGGTGTGGATCAGGAAATGGGCCGCGCACGTTTGGCACGCGGTGAAATGGACATGTTCCGCGATTTCTTCCTTGAAGCGAAGCAAGAAGCGCTCACCGAGCAACAAGAATCGGCCATGGCCGACGTGATTCAGTCTCTCAAGCAAGCGGAGCAACATTGATTTATGCGCCCGATTAAACTGACTTTGCAAGGATTCGGCCCGTTTGCGTCGCAAGAAGTGGTCGACTTTACCCAACTGGGGCACGCGCCGCTGTTTTTGATCAATGGCCCAACGGGCGCGGGTAAAAGCTCAATTCTCGATGCCATTTGTTACGCTTTGTATGGCGAGACGACTGGCAGCGAACGTACGGGCGACCAAATGCGCTGTGACTACGCCGACGAAGGGGTGATCACCGAAATTCAATTTAGCTTTGAACTGGGCGGACGTGTGTTTAACGTGACTCGTAGCCCGGATCAAGACGTGCCGAAAAAACGCGGAGAAGGCACCACCAAAAAAGCTCACAGTGCCACATTGTGTGAGTGGGTGGATGGGGAAGAAAAGCTGATTGCGAATCGTCCTAATCCGGTCGCGAAAGCCATGGTGGATCTGATTGGTTTGGACGTGAAACAGTTCCGCCAAGTGATGGTGATTCCGCAAGGCAAATTCCGTGAACTGTTGATTGCCAATTCAAAAGAGCGTGAGCAGATCTTTGGTCAGCTGTTCCAAACGCACATTTATACGCAAATTGAACGCACCTTGTTTGAGCGTGCGGCGGGCATTCGCAAAGAAAAAGACGAATTCGATAATCAAATCAAAGGCGCGCTAGATGTAGTTTCGGTCAGCTCGGAAGAAGCGCTGCAAGAAGAAAAGACGAAGCTGGCCCCTGTGCTGAAAGCGGCGGATGAAGCGTATCAAACTGCGCAAAAAGCTCTGGACGCATTAAAGCAGCAACACACGGCTGCATTAGATCTGCAACAAAAATTCAGCCAGAAAGCGACGCTCGATACCACGTTGCACGCTGAATTAGCAAAGCAAAGTGAGATGGATGCGATTCGCGCTCGCAAACAGCAGGCGCTGCAGGCGGCGCGTCTCGATTCGCCGTTTAACGAACTGCGCAGTGCTGAAAAGCAGTTTACGTTGGCGCAAACCGCTGTTGCGGAGAAAACCAACGCTGTTGCTCTGGCGGAAACACAGGTTGCGAACGCGGACGTGGCTTATCAGGCTGCGCTGAAAAACGCCGAGCAAGTGGATGCGCTCAATACGCAGCTTCATCAACTTGAAATCACAGGCAAAAAGTTTGCTGAGTTAGATAAGTGGCAGAAAGAGTTGAGTCAGGCATCGTCAACGTTAACCGGGATTCAACAAGCGTTTCAACAGGCGGAGCAAGCGCTGCAATCGCTTGAAGAACAGATTGTGACAAAGCGCAGCGAGAAAGAAGCGGCGCAACTGCAGTTTGCGTCACTCGACAGCAAGCGCGCCAGTTTGAATCTGGTCAATGACCACATTGAACGACGCACACGCCTGAACCAGCTTATTCAACAACTGGGCGAGAAAGCCAAACTCTTGGCGCGCGCTGAAACGGCGTATCGTGAGGCGACGGAGCAGACGCGCTTGGCCAAACAACAAGCGGATCAGTGCGAATACGTGTGGCACACCAATCAAGCGGCGGAACTCGCAAAAATTCTTCAGGAAGGCGATGCTTGCCCGGTATGTGGCAGTCATTCACATCCGAATCTGGCACAGTTTTCTGGTGACGTTGTCACAAAAGAACAAGTCCAACAGGCGCGTGAGCGTCAACAAGTGGCTGCAAATGCAGAAACGCAAGCGTTGAAGCAGCACGAGGCCATGGCCGCAGAGCACCATCATCTCAAACAAGATGTGACGCAGTTAGAAACCACGCTGCAAGAGAAGTCGATTGCAGAACTGGCGGAACTGCAGCATCAGCAACAACAATTGACGGATGAAATCGCGCGTTTGTCCGCGATCAATCCTGCGCAGATTGAACAGCAATTGCAGCAATTGGAAGCAAACCTTGCTACTGCGAAGCTCACCTTGGATTCGCACCATGCCGCACGTCAAACAGCAGAGAAATCGATGACGGAAGCGCAAACGCGTGTCGATGATCTGCAACGCGACATTACATCCGATTTCAAGACCGTAGATGAAGTGCGCCAGCGATACAGCCAGGTTCAAAAACAAGTCAAAGCGTTGGTGGAAGCGGAGCAGCAAACTCGCGCGGCGCTCAATACAGCGCAGAACCAACGTGCGTCGGCGCTGGCGGCGCTGAGCAGCGCAAACGAGCAGCACCAAGCGTGGGACAAAGAGCAGCAACGCACGCAAGTGCAATGGCAACAGGCGCTCAGTGCAACGGCGTTTGCCGATCCTGAAGCGTATCTGGCCGCAAGGTTGGATGAAGCCGCATTGGCGGCGTTGGATGAACAAGTGCGCCGTTACGACGAAAGCTTGGCCACGTTGAAAGGCAAATTGGACAGCCTGACACAAGCGCTGGCAGACCAGACGCCACCACAAATGGCGCAATTGGAAGCGTCGCTTACTGCGCAACAGGATGCGGTGAATAGCGCGTTTAACGCGTTGAAAGTGCATCTTTCTCGCATGGACAGCCTCAATCAGGTCGAGCAGAAGCTGGCCCAGTTGTACGCGAAAAATGCAGAACTGGATAAAGCGTATCAGGTTTACGGCACGTTAAGTGACATTGCTAATGGTCGCACCGGCGCGAAAGTGAGTTTGCACCGTTTTGTACTCGGTGTCTTGCTTGATGACGTGTTGATTCAAGCCTCTCAACGTTTGCAGCGAATGAGTAAAGGCCGCTATTTGCTAAAACGTAAGGAAGAGCGTGCCAAAGGGAATGCAGGGTCTGGCCTCGATTTGATGGTTGAAGATGGTTACACCGGAAAGTGGCGCGATGTGGCAACGCTATCCGGCGGTGAATCCTTCATGGCTGCGTTGTCGCTTGCTTTGGGGCTGTCGGACGTGGTGCAGTCGTACAGCGGGGGTATTCGCCTCGACACGCTGTTTATTGATGAAGGCTTTGGCAGCTTGGATCCGGAGTCACTCGATCTGGCGATTCAAACGTTGGTTGATCTGCAACAGGGCGGTAGAACGATTGGGATTATCTCGCATGTAACTGAGTTGAAAGAACAAATTGCACTCAGGTTGGACGTGGAAACCAGCGGTCGCGGCAGTTCGATCAAATTGGTGGCTTAACTGGTTGTAGTAGGCATGTGGTTTGCTTTGTGCTACTTGTTTATGAGAAAGCATGAAAAAAGTCACTTACCGTCATACGCTTTGCATCTTAATATGCAATCATACGAATAATTATTAGAGTCGAGTTTGGTAAGAGCACATGGAAGTCGTAAAGAAAATATACCAATATGCTGAACCGAACCTCACGTTAGTGGGGTGGATGGGGTTTATTGGTTTTCCGTTTTACTACTATGTGTGGGCGCATGTGTTTCCGCAGCCCTATGAATCGCTGCTGCTGCGTAGTTTCTGTTCGTGCCTGTTTGGCGGCATTGTGTTTCGAAACGCAGTGCCGAAGTTGTGGCAGCGCTACTTACCTTACTATTACCTGTTTATGATCGGCTTCTGTTTGCCGTTCTTCTTTGCCTATATGATGCTGATGAACGATTGGTCTACGGTGTGGGCAATGTCATTCATGGCATCCATCTTCCTACATATTCTGCTGGTTCATGAGACCAAAGTGATGCTGGCGCAAGCTGCGTTATCCGTCGCGGCGGCGTATGGCGCCGTGTATTGGCTGCAACATTACGAACCACAGCATGTCATTTTGTGGCCTTATGTGCCGATTTTTCTGTTCACTTACGTGTTCGGAAATCTGTTCTATTTCAGAAACCAAAGCTCGCATGAGTCGAAGGTGTCGATCGCGAAATCCTTTGGCGCCGGGATTGCACATGAAATGCGTAACCCGCTCAGTGCGTTGAAATCGTCGGTTGATGTGCTGCGTTCGATTTTGCCCGCACAGCCGGCCAATCCAACCCAAGGTGCATACATCGATGGACAGGATTTGACTTTGCTGCATGAAATTTTGGGCAACGCTGACGAAGTGATCCACACCGGGAACGAAACCATCGACCTGTTACTCACGTCTATCGATGAAAATCGCGTCTCGACCTCAACATTCAAGCGTTTGTCGGCCAAAGAGGTGGTTGACCATGCCCTGCATTCCTTCTCGTACAAACGTGCGTTGGATCGTCAGGCCGTCACGCTCAATGCCATCAACGATTTTGACTATTTCGGCAGTGAAACCTTGCTGAAGTTTGCCCTCTACAATTTATTGAAAAATGCCTTTTATTATCAGAACAGTGAACATTTTCATATCGAAGTGACGCTCATCACTCGGGGCCAAGAAAACCTCATCATCGTGCGAGACAACGGCGTGGGCATCGCCCCAGACCGCTTGGATGACATCTTTAAGGACTTCTATACCTTTGGCAAAAATGGCAGTTATGGTTTGGGTTTGCCGTTTTGTCGCAAGGTGATGAAGTCGTTCGGCGGCAACATCCGTTGTGCCTCCGTGCTGGGGGAATGGACGGAGTTCACGTTAAGTTTTCCTCAATATCACTCTGAACGCGTCTCACACATCAAACTGGATTTAATGAAAAATAAATCGGTGTTGTATGTTGGTACGCAAGGGCTGATGAGCCGACATCTAAGCGAGAAAGCGTTTTACCAAGGATTTCGCCTACATCACGCAACGCTGAGCGAGGCGTTAACGCGTGAAGAGTACGAGTTTGAATACGACATTATTCTGCTGGATTTAGAGCAGATCGGCGATCAGTGGCAGTCATTAGTCGAGCTGGAAACCAAGCTGCATTTTACCGAAGCCAAAATTGTTTACCTTTACGACAAGCAACGCGCATACCCCATCAATATTGAGCGCCATTTGCGGGTCGTACCTTTAGACATTCGTCAACTGCTGCTCGATACCGACAAAGAACTCGATCAACTGCTGTTTGAGGTGGATGACGTTGCACCGGATCACAATGTTGTGCCGATCAAACAACCGAAATATGAACGCCGTATTCTGGTGGTAGATGACAACCAATCACTGCGCACATTCACGGCGTTGCTGCTTGAAAAGCAGGGCTATGAAGTGGTGCAGGCTAATGATGGTCAACAGGCGTTGGATGCAATGGAGCACAACGAGTTCGACCTGATTTTGATGGACATTGAAATGCCGATCATTGATGGCATTGAAGCGACGCGCGTGATTCGGGATTCCAATAAGCCGTACTGCCATATTCCGATTGTTGGCCATACCGGGGATAACAGCCCGCTGACAATTGAGAAAATTCACCAATCTGGCATGAACGATTACATCGTTAAACCGGCCGATAAAGACAAGCTGCTGGGCAAACTGGCCAATTGGATCTAGCTCTGAGCCGAAGCTCAGAGCTAGAGATAGGCATCCGTTGCAGAGAGACCATTTGCAAGACAGTCGTGTTGTGGGTTGATTCGAAATCCTATCGATTCGAAACGTCACCGATTCAAAACGCCGCCGATGCGAAAAGTCTCCTCAGCATTGGATGGGCCAATTTATTTAAAGATCATATCCCCCCGTTTTACCGCGCTTTGACACACCGACAAAATGCGGTCGATCTGTTGTTCCGTAACGGCACTGGTTAATGACAAGCGAATAATATTTTTCGTTTTCGAGGTGGCCGGTCGACAAAATACGGCGCCGAAAACGCCATTGTCTTCTAAATAATCACGGACCTTTTCTGTATTTTTTTCATCGCCTGTTTCCAATGCGATAATTTGGGATTGGCTGCGAATGTGAATACCAATTTTATTTAATCCTTGTGATAATAGTTGTGCATTGCGAAATAAATTCTTGCGACGATCATTGGCCGATTTAATGACCTCTAATGTGGCTTCTAATGCGGCTATTTCATACGGTAATATCGTCGAGCTGAATATCGCCGGATAGCCCACAAAAGGAATACATTGATTCGCGTTGTTATTTGCCCAAATAACCCCCGCACGATACGCAAATGTTTTTGCCAAACTCGCGGTCATAAAATCGACCTGATCGGAGAGCCCCAATTCCGCCAGTAAGCCAGCGCCTTTATCGCCATGGGTGCCAAGTGAATGCGATTCATCGACCAATATGGCGCACTGAGTCTCTTTGGCGATATGAACCAATTCAGTCAGTGGCGCAAGCGTACCAATGGTGCTGTAGATGGAATCGACCACAATGAGCCCAGGGCCATGACGTTGGATCTGTTTGCGCAGATGGTCACAATTGTTATGCATGAACGGATGAATGTTCGCATTGGCATAACGCGCACCTTCCCACATCGACATGTGCGCAAAGAAGTCGATATAGACATTGCTGCCTGGTGCGCAGACGGTCTGCAGTAGCGACGTATTGGCATTCCAACCGGATTGAGACAACAGACACGAGTCGAAATTGACAAACTCAGCCAGTTGGTGCTCTAGGCTAGGTTTGGTTTGATCATCTTGTAAGAAAATAGCCGACATAAACACACTGTCGTGCGTGGTATCAATGGCCTGTTTTAAACGCGCCTTGATCAATGGATGGTTGGCAAGGCTGAGGTAATCGTTACTTTGTAAAACAATATCACCTTGGGAGGGGCGCTTTCCTAATACCAGATGTTTACCGTTTTGATTGCTTTCAATTAAATCGCGAACGAAGAAATTCAAACGGTCCTGAATCGAGTCAGGTAACCGATTATTTTTGGCATCAGATTTCATGGTGAAAATATCCTTCTAATTAAAAATTAATGCCAGCTGACAAAGGATATATTGATGCGTTTAAATTAAATTTCACCTGCCAAAATTGATTGTTTTGGGAGCAACGACAAATTGAGTTATATTGGATTTGCTATTTTTCCATAAACATTACGCTCGGCGAGACTGAGACATTTATTTCTATTGCTTTTTAATAGTAAATAAATCTAACGAAGAATTATTATTGCGCTTTTGGGAATATCTCTGGCCAGTACATTTTAACGTAACCATACGAAACCCAAATAACCAATCCTGTTGCAACGCTTAATTCGAATAAGCCAAAGTGATGCAGCCAATGCCAGTGAGGAAACTGATCGTGGAAAAAGCTGGTCAATCGATGCATGGCAATGGCACTGATCACGGATGGAAAAGTGACCGCGGCGATGGACGGTTGAAACTTGAGTCTCAGCAGACGGATGTAGCAGAGGTAGATGAGCAAGGTCATGGTGATGGCAATGCCTGCCAATGCGCCCGTTAGAATCGGGTCGGGGTTGGGGAAGTTCACCAGGTAGCTGGCAAGGGTGAGGTTGATGGGGGCGGCCATGATGGCCAAGGTCGGTCGAGCACGTCGAGGTAACATGCCTTCAAACACCAAACGATACAGCACCAGCGGTAACATAAAAAAGTAAATGCCGATGCACACGGTTACCAAGGTTTCTGAAAATACGGTGTGACCAAACTGGGTGCCCGCCAACGAACTACTGATCAGCCCGACCGGATAGAGAAACCAACTGGGTACTATGTTCGACATTTTAAAATCGAGTAACTGAAAGCTGAAAAACAGCATCATCATGGTGAAGTGCAGCAGCAGCGCAATCGCCCAGATGGGGTAAGCGATGGTCGGAGAGATGACGGCCAAATAGTCACACAGGATCAAGAGTGCCATGCTCATCGGTGCCATCAGGCTACCCGAAAGCGGATGACGAATGTCGTTGATGAACGTTGAATAACTGGTGAGATAACGGGCGAGAACAGGCAAAAGAAGAATGGCACCGGCGATGACCATGTAAGGACGCAAAACAAGGCCGACTTGCGGCAAATAGAGCGCCCACGCTTGGCCCAGACCAATGACACCGAGCGCCAGCGCAGCTTGCGACGGAGGAACATTTTGTACCTGAATCAGCCTTTTCCAGTTCAACATCAAACTCCCTTTTAATGATGTCTATCAGCGGCGAAAAGGTTCTAAATGTCGAAAAAACAATCGCCGCGGACTCAATCTTAAGTCCGCGGCGATTCTAACAAGAATTCGATAATTTTGTTCAACAATTCGGTGCGTTACAGTCACAAAATAGTAAACAAAGTTATTCCTGCTGGGGTAAATCTTGCTGTCGAAGTTTTTCGTTTTTCAGTGTTCGATGTAACAACTGGCTGTAAATTGGCTGGCCACCAAACATCTGCGCAAAAATCACGGCACCCAAGCTGGTAATGATCAACGGTAGGATCAGGTAGTAGTTGTTGGTCATCTCAATCACCAGCAGAATGCCAGTGATTGGGGCGCGAACGGTCGCGGCGAATAGGGCTCCCATACCTGCGATTGCGAACATACCCGGTTCGATGTCCAATTCTGGCAACAAGCTTTTGGCAATCAAACCAAACGCATAGCCAAACAGGGTGCCAAGTGCCAACATGGGCGCAAAGATGCCGCCCGGCGCACCAGAACCAAAACAGAGCAGGGTGGTGAGGACACGGCCGACAAACAGCAATAATAGAATGTTTGCGCTGTAGCCCCCATTGGTGATGGTTGGAATCAATGAGATACCACCGCCAGTCAGCTCAGGAATGTAAAGCAGCGTCAGGCCAAAACAGCCGCCCAGCAGCGAACCGGTAATCAAGTAACGTTTACGGTCGTTGCGGTGAATTTTCACAAAGATGTCTTGCGCGCGCGTGATCATGCTGTTGAACAGCACGCCGAAGATGCCAAACAACACGCCAAGCAACAAAAACAGCGCTAACGTGGGCAAACTGGGCGCTTGATATTGCGGCATTGAAATCACAGCGTCTTGGCTGTTGACCAAGCGAAACACAATGTTTGCCGCAACAGAAGAGATAATGACGGCGCGTACGGAAATCAGGGAATAACGAAACTGGGGGCGCATCTCTTCAATCACAAACATGATGCCAGCCAGCGGGGCGTTAAAAGCTGCCGATAGACCACCTGCTGCACCAGAAGCAAGCAATGAGTGACGAGTATCCTCGTTCTTAATGCGGAAGATGTCGGTCACCATACGACCGATGGCACCACCCATTTGCACGGTTGGCCCTTCACGGCCAAGCACCATACCGGAACCCAGCGCGCCCATCCCACCAAAGAATTTGACCGGCAGCACACGCCACCAACGCACGGGACGCATGCCGTCCATTGCCCCTTCAATCTCCGGGATCCCGGAGCCAGCAGCTTCTGGCGCGAACCGGTGCACTAAAAAATAACCGATGAAAGCAAGCGCGGCACTGATCAAAAACGCAGCGAGCCACAAGGGCAACATATTGCCAATTTCGCTTTTCAGCCATTCAGTACGAGTTTCTGAGACCAGATGTACGGCGTGTTCAAAGTAGGTGCCAACCAGACCGGACAGAATACCGACGATCAAAGCCATGAAGAGGACTGAGATGGGGGTTTTGTCTTTAGAGAGAAATTGATTGATGGCGTCTTTGGGTACTTTGGCGAGTAAACTGTGTTTAAATTTCTCTCTCTTGGTCATGTAAAAAGGGCCTCAGGATTCGATATGGGATGATATAGGGGGGATGGCCTAGAATTATACGCGCCACATCATCCAACTATAGCGACAAAGTTGCAATATTGAATTTCACATATGATTGATTTATTAAATGTTCTGACTAATTCGTGATTTGCATTAAAAAGTTGCTATGAAAACTTGTTTTCTGAGCGAAATGAACCATAGTTAAGTGGTAAGGCAGATTTGAACATTTCTTATGGAGGATATGAATGCCTTACCTACAATTTGGATGGAATCAAAAATAATTCAAATCAAATAACCTCGTACATAGTCGGCTTGCATCTATAGACATCCCGACTCGCAGACTCACGATTGAGTGACGAGGATCGAGGCGCGCTCATTGTAGTGCGCCTTTTGCTGTTTTGACGTCTCCGCATTTCCAGGGTGTACTCTGACACATCTTCCTCGGTATACTCCGTGAAAAGGAGTGACCAATGACAACAAAAGTTCCTACCAATATCATTACGGGTTTCCTCGGTGTGGGGAAAACGACAACGATTCTCAACCTGCTCAAGAATAAACCGTCGCATGAAAACTGGGCGGTGTTGGTCAATGAATTTGGCGAAATCGGCATTGATGGCGCCATGATGTCTGACCAAGGGGCATTGATCAAAGAAGTGCCGGGCGGCTGCATGTGCTGTACGGCGGGCGTGCCAATGTCGGTGGGCATCAACGCATTGTTGCGTCAAAAGCCGGATCGTCTCATCATCGAACCGACCGGGCTTGGCCACCCGAAACAAGTTGTGGCGACGTTGACCTCGGCGCAATATCAAGACCATGTGGATTTAAAAGCAACGATTGCGTTGGTGGACCCACGCAATTTGCGTGATGAAAAATACACCTCGAATCAGAATTTCAACGACCAACTCGGCTGTGCGGATGTTGTCATTGGCAACAAGGTCGATGCCTGCAGCGCCGACGATATCGATGCTTTTAACGACTGGGTCACCGATCAAACACCCGCCAAAGTGTTCCATCAATTGGTGACGCAAGGACAACTGCCTTTAGAAGTGCTCGACATTGAGCGATTGGAAAACGGTGCATCGAGCCATGTAGAATCGCACCATCATCACCATGCCGCATTGGAACCGCAATTCCAATTGGCGCCACAACAAGCGTACCTACGTCGTGAGAACAAAGGTCAAGGCTATTTCAGTTGTGGATGGTTGTTTGGCGCGGAATACCAATTCCCATTTGACGATCTGTTTTCACTGTTCAGTGATCTGACGGCAGAGCGCATCAAAGCGGTCGTCAACACCGAGCGTGGGTGTTATGCGTTTAACGTCGCCAATCGCGTGGTGTCGGTGAATGAAATGAGCTTAGATGGTTTTGAATCCCGCATTGAAGTGATTGATTCACAGCCTATGCCGTGGCAACAGCTGGAAGACATTTTGCTGCAACTGGCGGGCATTGAAAAATCGTCACGCTGAGCATCAACAGGGTTGAATGCCTGCAACAAGATTGAGCTTTAGGAATCAAACTGAGCGATAGCAAACAAATAGGGCGACAGCAAACAGAAAGGGCGATTTCACATCGCCCTTTTTTCATCCCATAATGTACCGCTCGATGAGGGGCACATAAAGCTGCGTGATTAACGCTTGTTACGCAGGTAGCGCTTACGGCGCTCTTCTTTAATTTTCGCTTTCTCTTCGGCTTTACGTGCTTCTTCGATTTCAACTTCGATCAGCTCTTGCGTAATCATCTCAGGAAGTTCCAGCGTGATTTGACCGATGATGCCTTGGCGAAGTTCGTGCAGCAGAATTTCAGATGCTTTGTGCAGGTCAACACGCGCGCCAGCACGCAATGCGCCACGTTTGCGGCCGATGGCTTCCATCCATTCCACATCAGATTCTGGTGACTCGTCAATTTGGTAGCGTTCTTTGAGTTTCTCAGGGTAGTGCGCCGCCAAATATTCCACAGTGTAGAACGCCACTTCATCGTATTCCATGGCCGTATCTTTGACCGCGCCTGTTGCCGCTAAACGAAAACCACTGTGTGGGTTTTCAACTTTTGGCCACAGAATTCCCGGTGTGTCAGACAGCACGATGCCGTTTTGCAGGTTGATGCGTTGTTGGCGACGAGTGACCGCAGGTTGGTTGCCAGTTTGGGCAATCACACGACCCGCCAACGTGTTGATTATGGTCGATTTACCCACGTTTGGAATGCCCATGATCATCGTGCGAATATTTTTGCCAATCTCTTCGCGATGCGGCGCCAATTTGCGGCACAAATCGAGGATCTTATGCACTTCCTGAGCATTGGACGTGGTGATCGCCATCGCTTTCACACCTTTCTCTTTTTCTAGGTGTTCAATCCAAAGTTCGGTCAGTTCCGGATCGGCGAGGTCGCGTTTGTTCAGCACTTTCACCACGGGTTTTTCGCCACGTAGTTGTGAAATCATGGGGTTTTCGCTGCTGAAAGGAATGCGCGCATCGAGTACTTCGATGATCACATCGACCTGAGGAATCGCTTCTTCGATCTCCTTGCGCGCTTTGTGCATGTGGCCAGGAAACCATTGGATATTGTTGTTAACCATTTGAAAAATAAGTCTTATTTTGGGTCTAATGTACCAGTAAATGTCACAAGTAATTAGACGTGAATACGAAATGGGAAGCATTGTACGCTAGATCGTTCAGTGTAGCCAATCAGCGAGGGAAATGGCGCGCTGGCAGCCCACAGAATGAAGCAAGAGCATTTGACAGAGCGGATGATGGTTGTGTATACAACTAAATAAATCATCGAATGTGGAGAGCACATGACTCAACACCGCCATCAGCAATCACTCGGTCATCTGACTGGGTTAGCCAGCCGCTTGTTTAACCGGTTACTGACGCAGCGCTTTAAGCAGGCCAGCATCGATATGACTGCCGAGCAATGGGGCGTCATCTTGGTTTTAAAAAACCATGCGTTAAAAAACCACGAGTCAAAAAACAGTGAGCCGATGACGCAGAGCCAAATCAGTGAGTTGTTGTATCTGGAAAAATCCAGCGTCAGCCGGTCTATTGATGGCTTAGAGAAGCGCGGATGGATCGAGCGCCAGCGTTCTCCCTCAGACAGTCGCAGTAAGTTCGTCAGCTTAACCCAACAGTCATTGGCTGTGGTTGAACGCTGTTCTGAGATTGCTGCCACGGTACTTGCCGATGCGCAGCAGGGAATTGAAGAGGCTGAATTAGAGCGCACGAAACAGCACCTTGCTCAGGTTGTGCGCCAATTAAGGCAGCTCAACCACTAACTGGCCAGAGATACAAATATCCATCGAGACAGATAGAAATACAAACCGATACCCGTGCAGATACATCGATAGGGGGTATCGCTAAACAAAACCAATCGTTGTAAAGAGGAATGGCAATGACAAAACGTAATGCATTGATTACGGGTGGCGCGCGTGGCATTGGTGCAGCGACGGCTAAAATGTTAGCGAAAGATGGATTTCGTGTGTTCATTAACTACGTCAACAGCACGGCTGTGGCCGATGCGTTGGCAGAGGAAATTCGCGCTGAGGGCGGCGAAGCGCACACGGTAAAAGCAGATGTTCGTGATGATCGCCAAATTGAAGCGATGTTTGCGTTGGTTCAGGAATACGGCGGTGTGGATGTGCTGGTGTCGAACGCCAACATGAGTTTTACCTCAAAGCCATTTATCGAACAAAGCTGGCAAGAATTTTCGCAAAAGTTAAATGACGAAATGCATGCTGCGTATCAAACCGCGCAATGGGCAGCGAAAGTCATGAAAGACAAAGGCTATGGTCGCTTGGTGTTCATTTCGAGTACGTTATCTGAAGCGCCAGCGCCGCTGTTTATTGCACATGGCACCGCCAAAGGGGCTCTAGACAGCTTTAACAAGTACCTCGCACAAGAACTGGGCCCGTTTGGGATCACATCGAACATCGTGGCGCCGGGCATGGTGGAAACCGATGCAACCAAAGATGCACCCGCAGAATTCAAAGAGATGATCCGTGCGTTTACGCCCACGCAGCGCATCGCCAAGCCAGAGGATGTGGCCAATACGGTTCGCTACCTCGTGAGTGAAGAAAGTTCTCACATTACCGGCACTTACAATCCGGTGTGTGGCGGGGCTTACTTGCAATAATGTGCAGGAGGCTTGTTTCACCTGGTGATGAAATACTCTCATTTCTTGGATCGCATGAAAATCGGGCAAGAATGATGGACGATTGGGCAAGCAACGCCGCGTTTTGAACGGTACATTAATACACGGTAGTAAACGGCATGCATGCTTCGCATGCCGTTCCATTTTCCATCGATAGTAAACGTTAAGGAAATTGTGTTATGAAGACCGTTGGCTACGCTGCGCATGCAGAAAAGGCAGAACTTACCCCTTATCATTTTGAACGTCGAGATCTCAGAAGTAACGATGTCGCTATTGAAATTACCCATTGCGGTGTTTGTCACTCCGATTTACACACCGTAAACGGCGACTGGGGCCCGCAACCTTATCCATTGGTTCCCGGTCATGAAATCGTGGGTATTGTGACTGCGGTGGGTCAGGACGTTTCGACCTATCAAGTGGGCGATCGCGTAGCGGTCGGCTGTATGGTTGATAGCTGCCAAGAGTGCGATCACTGCCACCATGGCGAAGAGCAATACTGCCGCAATGGCATGACACCAACGTATGGCAGCCCTGATCGTCATACCGGTGAAACCACCCAAGGTGGTTATTCAAAACACATTGTTGTTCGCGAAGAGTTTGTTTTGCGTATTCCAGCAAAACTAGACATTGCGCGAACTGCGCCCATTCTTTGTGCGGGCATTACGACATATTCTCCACTACGCACATGGGATGTTCAACCGGGCACGCGCGTGGGCGTGATTGGTCTCGGCGGCCTTGGCCACATGGCCGTGAAACTGGCGGTCGCGATGGGTGCAGACGTGACTGCAATTAGCCGCAGTAACAGCAAAGAAGCGCAAGCAAAAGCGCTGGGTGCAAAATCGCTGCTGGCATCAAGCGACAGCGATGCAATGGCGAAAGCCGCATCATCATTTGATCTGATTATCGATACCATTCCAGCCAAACACGACGTGAACATCTATACGCCGTTACTCGATCTAGATGGCTCACTGGTCATCGTGGGTCAAGTCGGCCCATTGGCTGAACCGATGACCACACCGCTGATCTTTGGTCGTCGCCGCATTGCTGGCTCATTGATTGGTGGGATTGCTGAAACACAAGAGCTGCTGGAGTTCTGTGCAGAGCATGATGTCTACCCAGAATGTGAAATGATCCGCATGGATCAAATTAATGATGCGTTCAAACAGTTGGAATCCGGTGACTTAGCGCACCGTTTCGTGATTGATATGGCATCGCTATCAGCGAAATAAGCCCAATAGGCAAATGAAGTGAAACACAAGCGAGCAGCATTCCTGCTCGCTTTTTTGCATTCCTGTTCGCTGTTTGCATTGGCGCGTTTGGTTTTTGAGGCGGAAAATGTGCCATCGCGTTAACGCTGTTTGGCGTATTCCTGCGGTGTGCAACCAAACAACGCTTTGAACGCCGAGATAAAACTGCTCACGCTTTGATACCCCAGTTGATGCGCGACCGTGGTGGTATTGGCACCATTGACAATATGTTCGAGCGAACTCATCAACCTGAATCGGCTGCGCCACTGACGATAGGTGAGCCCGGTTTCTGCCTTAAACAGACGTTCAATCGTGCGAACGCTTGCGCCAACTTGGCGAGACAAATCCGCCAGCGACTCGTTTTGCTCTGCATGATTCACAATGTGACGGATGAGTTTTTTCAGGCGCGGATCCTCTCCCGACGAAATATACAATTGCAATGGTTCCAGCGCGTCGAGTTCATCCAACGCCACCAATCCTAATCGCTGAATTCGCTCTTTTGATAACCGGTTGGCGCTTTCCGTCAACGTCAGCACAATTTCCCGCATTAACGCACTCATTTTCAACATGACGACCGCTTTTTCATTTTGGCGAACCGCAAACGACGGGTCGATGTATATATTCCGCGTTTGCGCCGCCGTTTCGCTATTCACCTGATGCAACATGCCGCCGGGAATCCACACCGCGTGCGTAGACGGCACCACCCAAACGGCGTGTTCACTGGTGACGCGAAGAATGCCAGTGGTGGCCCACAATAGCTGACCGCGCGGGTGTGAATGCGGCACGATGCCTGATTCCGCCTGCATACTTCGACTGTGCGTTAGCACCGGTTGGGATGCATCACAAGTGAAGGCAACGTCGCTGGGGGACTGCATTGTCGTATCAGGAATATGGTTTGGCATATCAGCGCCTTAAAACGTCACACAATGTCGGGTATCTTAAAACCCTGCTTACGTTTTATGCAAACTTTCTTGGACTGTGGAGTCAGTCGTTATGACCAATCAATTGCGTGCTAAACCGGTGATCATTGCGGTGGCCATTCTGCTGGCGGCGGCGCTGGCGTTTTATCCATTTGCGGGCCAAACGGCCAATTTTTCTCAAAGTGCGGCTGTGGTGCTGTTGACCTTGGTGTTCTGGAGTACCGGGCTGTTTCCCCCATTTCTGACCGGTTTATTGTTTTTCGCGCTGGCCACGGTCTTCCACTTAATCGAACCCACGCTGCTGTTCGCAGGGTTCGGATCCACCGCCGTTTGGCTGATCATTTCAGGCTTTGTGATTGGTTCGGCCATCTCCGTCTCCGGGTTGGGGAAACGCCTAGCGTCGTTTATCGCACCGCATCTGACGGCGAGTTACCCGCGGTTGATTGGTGGTTTGGTGTTCACATCGGCGCTGTTGGGGTTTGTGATGCCATCGTCTGTTGGCCGAGCCGTGGTGCTTATTCCGATCGGTATGGCTCTGGCTGATGCGGTGGGATTTACCAAAGGCAGCCACGGGCGTTTGGGCATCGCAACATCGCTGGCGATTGCGTGTAATATGCCAAGCTTTGCGGTGCTTCCGGCCAATATTCCCAACATGATTTTGGCGGGGGCGAGTGAAACGCTGTTTGACATCCATTTTGGTTACACCGAATACCTGCTGTTGCATTTCCCCGTGTTGGGGATTGTGAAATCAATCGTGTTGGTTTGGCTGGTGGTGCGCATTTTCCCCGCGGAGATCGATCCCAAATGTTTGGTTCCCGAACCGCAAAGTGATGGATTTGCATCGACACAAGCGATGCAAAAGAAAGTCTCGATTTTGCTCGCCATTACGCTGTTGTTCTGGATGACCGACACCATTCATGGCGTCAACCCTGCTTGGGTGGGCTTGGTCACGGCAATCATCTTATTACTGCCAAAATGGGGCGTGGTTGAACCCAAGGCGTTCAACAGTTCGGTCGACTTTGGCACTGTGGTGTTTGTGGCATCGGCGCTGGGGCTTGGTGCGTTGGTGAATGCATCGGGGCTTGGCACCGAAATGGGCGCTTTGTTTAGCCACATGTTGCCATCGGATCCGAATACGCCATTTCTGAGCTTTATGGCATTGTCACTGATTTCAACATTAACCGGTTTGGTTGCCACCATCCCCGGTGTCCCAACGGTTCTGACGCCGATGGCGGCTGATTTCGCGAACGCCACTGGATTTTCTGTGCCTGCGGTGTTGATGACGCAAGTGATCGGGTTTTCGACCGTCATTTTCCCCTACCAGGTGGGGCCACTCATTGTGGCGATGCAATTGTCCCATGAACCCTTGTCTAAACTGGTGAAAGTGACCCTGCCTCTGGCGGCGATCACCATCATGGTATTGATGCCACTCGATTACGTGTGGTGGATTGTATTGGGTTGGATGCAGTAATCACGCTGAATCTGGCGGTATCTTTGGCTCAGCGTGGCGCGGAATATCGTGCAACGCGCCAATCGGCCGCCAATTCTTGTTTGTTCATAAGAAATAGACATTTATCACTCCGTTGTATTCACGCGGCGACTAATATCAAAAGAAACTGAATGGTTTGTTGGGGTTTACGACACCAACAGTCAGGCTCAGCACGTTTAGAAAGTGCGATTGCAAATCAACCGTGTGTTGATGCGACGACAAGGTTCGTTCGCAGTGAAGAGGAGTCTCCAGATGTTTGATGTGTCGTCGTCTAAACCGACGTTGCTTGTGATTGATGATATTCCTGAGAACTTGACGCTGATGTATCAACTGCTCAAGGAGGAATACAAAATCAAAGGTGCAAACAGTGGCTTGAAAGGGATCAGCATTGCTGAAAGCACCAGCCCCGATCTCATTCTGCTCGATATTATGATGCCGGATATGGATGGTTTTGCCGTGTGTGAACAACTCAAGGCCAATCCGACCACGGCGCATATTCCTGTCATTTTCCTCACCGCCAAATCAGAACAACTCGACGAATACAAAGGGCTCAAACTGGGCGCGGTGGATTACATCACCAAGCCGATCCATCCCGACATTGTCAAAGCGCGGGTGCGAGCACATGTGTCACTCAAACTTGCCCATGACATTCTGCGGGGTGAAAAGGCCTCTCTGGAAAACGAGGTGGCGCGTCGGACGCAAGAATTGGTTCGACAACGCGAGGAACTGCATACCATTCAAGACGTCGCGTTTTATGCCATGGTTTCGTTGGCCGAGACACGCGATAACGAAACAGGCAACCACATTCGCCGGACGCAAACCTACATCAAACTGTTGGCGGAAAACCTGCGCAACAATCCACATTACGCCTTGCAACTCGACGATCGCACCATTGATCTGCTGTACAAATCCGCGCCGTTACACGACATCGGCAAAATTGGCATTTCCGACACCATTCTACTCAAGCAAGGCAAGCTGACCGAAGATGAGTTTGAAATCATGAAAACGCATACCACGATTGGCTATGAAGCGATTCAAAAAGCGGAACTGGTGACGGGAAAATCGATCGAATTCCTGCGTTATGCCAAAGACATCGCGTATGCACATCATGAGCATTGGGACGGGCGCGGCTACCCGCTTGGACTGGCAGGAAACGATATTCCTCTTGCGGCGCGCTTGATGGCCATCGCTGATGTGTACGATGCACTTATCAGTCGGCGTGTGTATAAGCCAGCATTCACCCATCGAGATGCGGTGCAGTTGATTTGGGAAGGGCGTGGAACTCATTTTGATCCGGACATCGTGGATGTGTTTATGGCGATCAATGAAGAGTTGTACGCTGTTGCGCTTCGCTATGCCAATTAGCGCATCAAATACACTGGAAGCAGCGTGGTAGAACGATGAAATCAAACACCATCACGACACAAGCTTGGGTCTGGCGTTCCATGGTGAAAACCGGGATCATTCCGCTGATTTTGGTGGAGTCGGTATTGATCGCGGTTTATCTGCTCAGCCACCATTTTATCAGCGCCGATAACATGCGTTATATCAACGAGCAAGTGAACAACGAACTCAAACTTTCATCGCAGCGAGAAACCGAAATCATCGGTGAAAAGCTGAAAAACATCGCCAGCCTAACGGCATTATACCGCCACGAAACAGAGCGCATTTTTGCTACGCCTGTCGGCGAAATCGACACTGAAAAAGCCAACCTTCAACTCAGCGAAAGCGGTGTACTGTATTCATTGCGCGATGAAGGCGGGGCGGCATCCTATTATTCGGGGTTGACGACAAACAAGCAGATGGCAAAGGTTTACCAACTGGCGAATTTGGATCCGTTGATGAAACAGATCAAAGAGAACAACGATCTGGTGGCCGCGGTCTATTTCAACAGTTGGGATTCCTACAATCGAATTTATCCTTGGTTTTCGACCTTGGCGCAGTACCCGCCTGACATGAATATCCCGGATTACAATTTCTACTACTTGGCGACTTATCCCTACAATCCTCAAAAAACGGGGGTGTGGACGGATGTGTATATTGATCCCGCCGGTTTGGGCTGGATGGCATCCTCCATCGCGCCGGTGTATCACCATGGTTTTTTGGAAGGCGTGGTCGGGCTGGACATCACCGTGAGCGCCATTGTCGAAAGCATTCAACACTTGTCGGTGCCGTGGAATGGCTACGCGGTGCTGGCAAGCAATACGGGCACCATGATGGCGCTGCCGCCACAGGGCGAGCAGGATTTTGGCATGCAGGAGCTGACAGAGCACAACTATCAACAAGCCATCACACAAGAGGTGTTTAAGCCGGATCAATTTAACCTGCACAAACGTCCCGACACGGCCATCTTGAGTCAACAACTGAGCCAGAACGCGCAAGGTATTACCCAGATGACATTACAGGGTGCGAAGAAACTTGTGGCGTGGGCGACGATTCCTGAAACGAAATGGCAACTGTTGATGATTGTGGATGAAAGCAAGATGTTTGCAGAATCTCGGTTGCTCGAACACAAATACCAACGCATTGGTTACGTACTGATCGTCGGTTTGATTGGCTTTTATGCGCTGTTTTTGATGTTCATTTGGCTGTCTTCGAAGCAAATGAGTCAAGCCATTGCGCAGCCGTTGGCGACGATTCAAGACATGGTGCACAAGGTCAGTCTGGGAGATTTCAACGTCTCTCATCGCCGTTTCCGACTCAAAGAGTTAGATGACACCGCAGATTCGGTGATGCGTATGGGCGACAAGCTCGACAAACTGACGGGCGCGCTAAAAGACGCCAAGCTCCAAGCTGAGAATGCCAACATGGCCAAAAGTCAGTTTATTTCCAATATTAGCCATGAAATTCGCACGCCGATGAATTCGATTCTCGGCATGTCGCATCTGTTGATGACATCGAACTTAAGCGATGATCAGCGCAATCATCTGATCACCATCGATAAATCGGGGAAACATCTGTTGTCGCTGATCAACGATATTTTGGATATGTCGAAAATCGATGCGGGCAAAGTAGACATTGAAGAGATCCCGTTTGATCTCGCCGCGTTGGTGTACGATGTGCATGACATTTTCGAGTACAAAGCCAAAAAACATGGCGTGAAACTGCATCTGGATTTGGACAAATCATTGCCGCCATTGTTGGGCGATCCTTTCCGAATCAAACAAATCATGCTCAATTTTGTCAGCAATGCGATTAAGTTTACCGAACAAGGGGATGTGACCATTCGCGTTCAAGGTGCGGTGACGTCAGAATCGGTGTTCGCGTTACGCTTGAGTGTTGAAGACAACGGCATTGGCTTAAGCACCGACGATCAAATGAAAGTGTTTGAGAGCTTTCAACAAGCAGACGCATCAACCACGCGTAAGTACGGCGGTACCGGATTGGGACTCGCCATTTGTAAACGGATTGCGCATTTGATGGGGGGCGAAGTCGGGGTTGAGAGCCGACTCGGTGACGGCAGCACATTTTGGTTGACGCTCGATCTGAACATCGATACCACGCAGCGTTTAGCACTTCGCCGACGCGAAGAAGCGCAGGATGCGCACGAGATGTTGGTCGAACCGAGTCAGCAAAGTTGCGACCAGCTGGATTTCTCCGTGCTGGAGTTCAAGTTACAACACTTGTATGAACTGCTCGCAGAGAACGATCTTGAAGCGGTGTATGACTTCATGCAAAACAAGTCTTGCTTCGAGAAAGCCAATCCCGAACTCAGTATGAAGCTGGAAACGGCGGTGTCGGCGTATGATTTTGACCACGCCTTGCAGCTCGCGCGGGAATTCCGTGAGTTTTTGTTGGAGCGCATCAACGAAACGACGGGATAAATGCGGCGCATCTCCCCGAATGGTTGCAATTGAATGCGACGTTTCATTAATGGAATATTATTTTATCATTATGATTGGTTGTGCATATTGCACATCATTGGTGTCGAAATGATAGAACTATGTATCGAAAGTTTGCGAAAAGTAGGTTAAATAAACCATGGCTAAAATATGGTTTTGTTGACCAAACGCAAAGTGAGGAGTAGTTTTCCGCTCAACGTGTGTAAACACAGCTCCCACTTTACACGACAAGCATCGGATCGAAGTATCGCCGACGGTGCGACTTGCTATGCTTATCGTGAAAGTCAGTCAGCCAATAATAAGAATCATGTTAGAAGAAACCACCACCTCGATCCCTCAGAGCGCTCAATCTGAGGGGGTTGTTCGTGTTCATCGTCAACGTTTCGATTGCGAAATGGGACTGACGCTTGAACGCGATGCGCTCGCCATCGAAGAACCGTTGCAGATCAGTGTGCAATGGCACGATCCCGTTACACATCGTCGCCACATTCAAGAGTGGAGCATGACCATGCGTACGCCGGGTGAAGATGCGCATTTGATTCGTGGTTTGTTGTTGTCACAGCAAATCATTGATTCATTCGACCAAATACTCGATCTCAACCTCGCTGATGACGAAACGCGTCATGCGGCCAATCATTGGGTTGTTACGCTGCCTTATCAACAAGCGTTGCGAATTCAAACCCAAGAGCGTCGTTATGTCAGTCAATCGAGTTGTGGCCTCTGTGGATTAACCTCGGTGAAGGCGCTGGCGCTGCACCAGGATATTCATGTCGATAGCGAATCAGCGTGGTTAACTTCAGACCAAATCATGCAAATGCCAAGTACGCTTGCGTCCCTTCAACCGCTGTTTGCAGACACAGGCGCGGTGCATGGCGCGGGTTATTTTGCTGAGGGACAATTGATTGCGGCGGCGGAAGATGTTGGACGTCATAACGCCGTCGATAAGCTGATCGGGAGAGTGATTGGAGAGCAACGCTGGCATCCGCAAGGGGTGTTGATCCTCAGTGGACGTGTCAGCTTTGAGCTCATGCAAAAAGCGGCGATTGCCCGTATTCCGGTGGTGGTCGCCGTTGGCGCACCTTCAAAACTGGCCGTCGATATGGCGCGCCAATTTGACATCACACTCATCGGTTTTACCAAACGTCAGCAGTTCAATATTTACCACGGTCATTCGCGGTTGCAGTCAGTGAGAAAGTGAGAATTATAAAATGAGTATTAAAGAATATACCGGGTCAGCGGGTGGTTGGGGCGCACTGAAAAGTACCGCGCATCATCTGTTCAAAAGTCACAACGTTGCCAAAAATATCTCTAACCTATTGAGAACCAACCAAGATCATGGGTTTGATTGTCCGGGCTGTGCTTGGGGTGAAAAACATGTTCCAGGGCGTTTTCGTTTCTGCGAAAACGGCGCAAAAGCCGTGAACTGGGAAGCCACCACACGCCGCGTTGGCGCTGCATTTTTCGAGCAATATTCTGTCAGCTGGCTGAACAAGCAAAGCGACTATTTCCTTGAATATCAAGGACGTTTGGCTGAACCGATGCGCTACAATGCCGAAACGGATCACTACGAACCGATCAGCTGGGACGATGCGTTTGCATTGGTGGCCAAGCATCTCAATCAGCTCGAACATCCGAATCAAGCGGAGTTCTACACCTCTGGCCGCGCCAGCAACGAAGCGGCTTTTCTCTATCAGTTGTTTGCTCGCCGCTTTGGGACGAATAACTTTCCAGATTGCTCCAACATGTGCCATGAAGCCACCAGCGTCGCGTTAGCTCGCACGATTGGGATTGGTAAAGGCACCGTGACGATTGATGATTTTGAAGAAGCTGATGCGATCTTCCTGTTTGGCCAAAATCCGGGGACGAACCACCCACGTATGTTGGAAACTTTGGCCTCAGCCTACAAACGTGGTGCGCGTGTGGTGGCGTTCAATAACCTGAAAGAGCGCGGATTGGAGCGCTTTACCAACCCGCAGAATCCATTTGAAATGCTCAGCAATGGCTCAACGCCCACCACCAGTGATTATTTCATGCCCAAATTGGGTGGCGACATGGCGGCGGTGCGGGGGCTGGTCAAAATTCTGTTGGCGCGTCACGAGAAAGCGCAAGCGCGCGGCGAATCTGTATTTGATTTGGCATTCATCGCACAACACACCGAAGGCATGGAAGCGTATCTGGATGTTGTACGTACCACGCCATGGGAACAGATCGAACAACAATCGGGTCTCAGCCAAGCAGAACTGACGCAAGCGGCCGATATTTACCAAAACGCTCAACGCGTGATTGTTACTTGGGCCATGGGCGTTACCCAGCACAAACACTCGGTGGCCACCATTCAGGAACTGGTGAACTTGCAACTGTTGTTTGGTCAGGTAGGTAAAGATGGTGCTGGTCTGTGTCCGGTGCGTGGTCACTCCAACGTGCAGGGTGACCGCACGGTGGGCATCAATGAAAAACCGCCGGCTGCGCTGCTGGAAAATATTGAGAAAGCCCTTGGCTTTGCGCCGCCAAAAGCGCACGGACATAACGTTGTGAACGCACTGCAGGCCATGAGTCGCGGTGAAAGCAAAGTGTTTATCGGCTTGGGGGGCAACTTGGTTGCTGCCGCGCCGGATACCGCGCTGGTGGCGAACGCGATGCGCAATTGCGAGCTCACCGTGAATATCGCAACTAAACTCAATCGCAGCCACGTCAATCCGGGGAAAGATTCACTGATTCTGCCGTGTTTGGGGCGTACTGATATCGATATTCAAGCCGCAGGGCCACAGAAAGTGACGGTTGAAGATTCGTTCTCCATGGTGCATGCGTCATCAGGCCGCGTCGACATGACCGGTGAACTGATGCGTTCTGAGCCGGCGATCATTGCGGGCATGGCCAAAGCAACGCTGGGCGACAACAATCCGGTTGATTGGCAATCGATGGCGGACAACTATGACAACATTCGCGATTTGATCGAGCAGATCATTCCGGGGTTCGATCAGTTCAATCAGCGCATTGCGGGGCCCGGTGGTTTTTACCTTGGCAACTCAGCGCGCGAATTGAACTGGAAAACGGCGAGTGGAAAAGCGCAGCTCACCAACAACGCGCTACCTACATCGATTATTCCGGTTGAAGCGGAACAAATGACCAGAAAACCGGTGTTTGTGTTGCAAACCATGCGTTCTCACGACCAATACAACACCACGGTCTACGGTTTTGATGATCGTTATCGTGGCGTGTTTGGCGAGCGCAATGTGGTGTTCATGAATGCGAAAGATATTGAGCAGCAAGGTTTGCAAGCGGGCGATTTGGTTGATATTGAAACGTTGTGGACCGATGCCGTGAAGCGTCAAATTGTCGGGTTCAAAGTGGTGGCGTTTGATATTCCAAAAGGAAACGTGGCCGCGTATTTCCCAGAAGCCAATGCGCTGATTCCCCTCAGCAGCAAAGGGGACTTGAGTGATACACCGACGTCGAAGTCGATTGCGGTGGTCATCACGCCAACCCAAGTCGCGCCGTTACTCGCAACCGCCCAATAATCGCCGCAAGCCCACTGATTCAGTGGGCTTTTTTTTAGGTGACAATGTCACTAATAAGTGTCACAAATCAACATCACCACAAACGTCACCAACAAACATCACAAAGAATGCCACAATGTGTTGTGGCACGACCATGTCATAGGAACGGTGAGCACATGAATCTATTTGAAGCAATTCCAACGGCACTCCCGGATGAGCAATTTAAGGCGTTGCTACAACGGCCGAACCTTCGTATCGAACGTATCTTGTCTCATGGGCACACATCCCCCAAACAGGGTTGGTACGATCAAGAGGAACATGAATGGGTGTTGGTGCTACAAGGCTGCGGGACGGTTGAGTTTGACAACGGCGAATCACAGACCTTGCACGTGGGCGACTACTTGAATATTCCAGCCCATACTCGACATCGCGTCACTTACACCGACCCAGATGATGTGACACTTTGGTTGGCGGTGTTTTATCCCGCATGACGTATGATGCTCGTAACGTGACAATGTCACGTCAAAAAGACGTAATTTGATGTATTGATGTGCGTTATTGTTTAGTTTAACGCATGCTGTTCGTAAAAGTGTACGATTTTTGCAGCGAACGTGCCGACATCATGCGCCAAATGCCAGATTATCATAAAAACGCTTCGGTATGATTTTGGAAGTTCGGTATACTGCGCACTTCAAACACAACGATCATCATCAGAGCGGAAGATATTACGTGGCACCGTTACCACATCAACAGCACGCCCACCAACAAGACGAGTTGGTGTCAGCTCGCGTCTATTCGAAGTCCTTACATCATCAAGTTACCCAATCCGTGCAACGTGGGCGGATGACGCTCAATCACCTGATGTGGCTTGTGCTGCTTTTCTTTGTGGTTGGCCCGTTACCTGCGTTTGCCCAATCGCCTTTGGTGTTAACCGATCGCAGTGATGCGGTGATTCCGCTGAGTGGTAAAGCGGAGTACTTTCGCGACACATCGGCACAGCTGACGATACAAGACATCATCGCCCGCAGCGACGATTTCCAAAATACGGCACACACGCAAGAGATGAATTTTGGCTACACCCAAAGTGCGGTGTGGTTAAAGCTGGCTGTTACGTCCGACATCACGCACATTCAAAACCGAGTTTTGGAGTTTCAATACGCCTATTTAGATGACGTGCGTTTTTATGTGGTATCGAATCAAGGGATCGATACCTATTACTCTGGACGCAATGTTCCTGTGAATCAATGGCCGCTCGCCAGCCGTAAACCGGCATTTCCGATCATGTTCCATCCCGGTGAAGCGGTCACGCTGTATGTGCGCGGTGAAAGCCACGCAGCGCTGGCGATGAGCGTAAATTTGATGACGCAGCAGGCGTATGCCAAATCAGACACGCGCACATTGGTGGTGTTATCGCTTTACTACGGCATGTTGATTGCGCTCGGTAGTTATAACTTGTTGCTGTTTATTGGCTTGCGTCAACGAATCTTTTTGCTCTACGCCAGCTTTGTTTTCACCTTTGCGCTGGCCGCATCCAGCATGAATGGCATTGGCCCATTGTTGCTGTGGCCGGACATCACACACGCGTCAGATCGCGTGGTGCCGACCGGTTACAGCATCGCCGCAACGCTCGCATTGATGTTTGCGCGCCGATTCTTGAACCTAGCAACGCATGCGCCGCGTTGGGACAAATTTGTGTTGTCGGCCATTGCAGTGTGGGGCGCTTGCGTGGTCGCAACATGGTTTACCGATATTCCGCTCGCGTTCAAGATCATGTCGATTCAAGCGGTGTTAACCACCATCAGCCTGCTCACGGTTGGGATTGCTGCGGTGCGCTTGAAAATCCCAGCGGCGAAGATTTTCGTGCTCGCTTGGTCGTTGCTGCTGGTGGGCACATCGCTGCTCTCAATACGCAATGCCGGTTTGTTGCCCTCGAATTTCTTCACGGTATACAGCATGCAAATTGGCTCGGCTGTCGAGATGTTGTTGTTGTCGTTTGCCTTGGTGGCGAAGTTTAACGATCTCAAACGTCAGAAAGAAAAAGCCCAGGCCGATTTAGTCAACACATTGATTGAGCAAGAAAAGGTGTTGGAGACTCGCGTCGCGGCGCGCACGGCGGAACTGGAGCAGGCCAAAAGCCAACTCGAAATGCATGTGACCGTTGATTCGCTGACCGGGATTTTGAACCGCCGCGGACTCAACCGTTACTTTGAAACGCTCAAGTCACGGGCAAGCAGTGCGGACGACACCGCCATTGTGGTCTTGATTGACCTTGATGAATTTAAGCCGGTGAATGATCAGTATGGTCATGAAGCGGGTGACATGTTGCTGCAAACATTGGCGCAGCGCATGAGGTCACGACTTCCTGAGCATGCTGGATTGGGGCGTTTGGGCGGCGATGAGTTTGTCGCGCTCTTTGCTGGGCAAACGGGACGCTCTAAACACGAATTAGAACAGATTGGCGTACAATTGCTGGCGGCTATCTCCGAGCCGATTGCGCTTCATTCGGATGTAGTGGTTCATGTTCAGGCCAGTATTGGGGTTTCGCTCTGTACCATTGCGCCTCATTCGTTTGCAACGGCGCTCCGCGCGGCCGATACGGCGATGTATGACATCAAGCACAATGGTAAAAATGGTGTGGTGGTGGTGTCTGACGTACCCATCCCAGAGCACGCCACGCTGTAAATGATCCCCCTTTCAATGGATAAGCGTTTAAAAGGGCCATCGCGCAAAAAGGACATAGCGCAAAAAGCACTGTGCTTAAACGAACAAGAGATCAGCCGCATTCTGATCTCTCGTTTCTCAATCGTGTGGTTTGTGAATCGAACGTTCTGTAAATCGAATAGTTTGTTATTGTCCCATCGCCATTTTCATGCCGCTTTGAGTCTGTGTTGGCACGATCGCTTCTGGCATGCCGAGGTGATAGCCCTGAAACATGGTGATATCCAGCGCTTGCATCGCACTCAACTGCTGTGCGGTTTCGATGCCTTCCACCACGGTTTGAGCATTCGCTTGTTTGGCGACGTCAATCGCATTGAGCAGCAAACGCGTATTGCCTTGCATGTATTCAGTCAACAAGTGACGATCAAACTTAATGATATCCGGTTGCAGTAATTCGACACGCGCTTGGTTGGACGCGCGGCATCCGAAATCATCAATCGCAATGCCATATCCCTGGCCGGAAAGTGAACGTGTGGCGATTTTAAGCTGTGCATCGTCGTCCGATTCTAGCTCCACCAATTCCATCACAACTTGATCATGGGTTAACGACAATTCATCTAAGCGGTGTGACAGCAGACTATCACTGAGGTGTTGATTGACGGCATGGCCACTAAGCGGCAATACATTGAGAAACAGTTTGAGATGACGGTAATGAGAGAGGGCGAAGTTGCGCAGGTGAATCAAGCGGCTCAGGTATTCGACATTGAGTTTGTCGATCAAGCCATACAGTTCAGAGTGAAAGAAGCGATCGGGGCGTATCTGCGTGTGGTAATGCGTATAAATGCGGACGAGGGCTTCGACGCCAACCACACGTTGTTCACGTGCGAAAATGGGTTGGAATACGCTGCGTAACGTTAGACCTTTATAATGAGCAATGTATTGTCCATCCGGATCGAATGTGACGTATTGCTGATACTGCTGTGGGTCAGAGAGAATCATACAATCTTTGTAATCCTTGATTAATCACGGTGCTTTTGCGTCCATGCCGTGTTTATTTTGACAATAGCCATAATATTGACGAACTGGGTTCGATGTCAATCGGATAAAAACTTTTAAATTCAGGGCCGATCCATGATTCCGAGCTTAAAGCGTTCATTTTGATCTATTTTTGATCAACGTTATGCTCATGATTTAAATAACACTTTAATTTACATGAGGTTATATCTACCCGAGTGACATCACATATTTATCTTCTCAATGTTTTGTCACATTTTATCTGTGGCATGACACTCCCGTTACTATGTAAGCGCGTCTCTTCTTGCGGGAAAATGTCGACCGACGTCAAACTTTGCGTTTAGCGCTCATCAAAAAAATCTTTGTTGCGAATGTAACGACTCATCAAATGGTAAGAAAATGGGCGAATCAGCCACGATACCAACGATCGACCCAAACGAATAAACGTCGGGGTGTTTTCATAGATCTTGCCATTGTGTAACCAGAGTAGTTTCCCCACATGCCAATAATAGAGTGGAATGGGGGGGAGAAAGGTCACAACATCCAGATCGCAACACACGCGGTAGGTTCGGTGTGACAACTGGTAACGTTGATGAAAACGATACCCGCCAATCGCCGGTTGGCCAAAGGTCACCACGCGCTTGATGCATTTCGGGTGGCGCGTTTCCAGCAGATCGGCCAGAACGCAGCCTATCGCACCGCCGGATGAATGACCGGTGATCGTCACATGTTTACCCTGAGCGATCAGCGGTTCAACGTAACTCAGCAGGCGTTCGAAGACACACAAGCCCAGCGTATCGCTGTTGTAACCGGGCAAGCTTTCTTGATGAATTAAGTAATGAAACCCAGCATGAATTGGATACGGCAACCCAAGTTGCGGCGTCGAACGCTTCCACAGGGCTAAATTGAGCACCCAATCCGCCAGAGAGTGCGAGCCTTTGATCACCACAATCACTTCATCGTCGCGTTTACTCCACAACACACGCATCATGATTTTGCCGAATCGGTTGTAGACGATCCGCTGCCCATTGGGATCAAACCCATAATTGGTTTGTTTGAACACACGCGGATAGGCCAAATTACATAAAACGGCATAGCGTTCATATTGATAGCGCTTGAGGCTTTTCACATGGATGCAGGATGAGTGGCTTTGGTGACCACTATGCGAGATAAAGATGAACCTTATGTGACGAAATCGCCCTGATAGGGTTGGACTGATAGAGTTGGATAAGATTGATACGGCTAGATAAGATGGCGCCGCAATCGGGTTGTAAGGATTGCGACGCTATATTGGGTTAGGCCCATTGCAACACGGCGTACAACTGAATGTACTTGCGGACCAGTTGTTGATTCTTCGAACGCTTAAGTGGGTGACCAAACTTTATATAACAAGGGCTGATATGGAAAAAGGTGTCTAAAGCTTGCGTCAGTTGGGATTCGCTTTCGTACAGCGTGATACCTTGAGCGTTGTAATCATCGATTTCGTCCGGGAGTTGGCCGGTCCACCAATGCAGGAGTTCGCGGCTTTTGTGGCTGCGGCTGATCCAGTGGTCGGTTAGCAGAAGCAGCAAATCGTTGGGTTGGATGGCATACCCGTATTCTTGCTTCCACTGCGTGATGTCGCGCATCAATTTGTCATGACAAGTTTTCCCCGCGCTGACCATGTGATGCGTGAGCACCCAAACTGTCCCTGCGTCGCTACTGATGCGATAGTGATGTGGCTGTTCGGTTTGAGAGACAGATTCAATCGGTGCGTATTCACAGCGATGGCCAAATTCGGTCAGTGTGCGTGCCAGACGCCGGGCAAATGCCAAACCAAGGTGATGTTCGCTCATGCCCTGATTATGAATCGTCGGGTAGTGCTTTTCACACAGCTTTAAGCAATCCGCCTGGAATTCATTGACACTTTGAGTGAGGATGTCCAGTAACAACGCGTTGTTCTCCATTACGAAAGCTCGATAAGATTATCACAGTTGCTGCTTGCTACGAGCAGCAAATCACCAGTTCTTGATCTTTTGCACTGTTCTCATTCATCCAACGAGCGGGTTGGCGAATAAATGCGCAATGGTGAATTTGGAGAACAGGATAACTTGCAATAAAAAATGCCCTAATAAGAAGGAAACCTGCCATGAGTGACGTATCGTTTACACAACAACAGCGTGAAGCATTGGCTTTAGCGTTACAGCAATTTTGTGCCGATGAACTGGATGTTGAACTGGAACAGTTTGATGCGTGGTTCTTGTTAGATTTTGTTACAAATAAGATCGGCCCATTTTACTACAATAAGGGGCTGGCAGATGCACAGTCGGTGATGGAGCGCAAAATGCTTGATATCGCTGATGAGCTCTATCAAATTGAAAAAGAAAGTGAATTTTAAAACGCCTGTTTTGACCTACGTCTTCAAATTATTCGAACGTCTTCATCAATCCTGCCGTCTATTCGCTGCGTAAATCTTGGTAAATACTCTGTTACGAATATGTAGGAACCGATATTCTTGCGGTTGATTATTGTTGTTCTGACTACCAGTGAGAGAAATATCATGAGTACAGAAGTCACCCATTACAACCGAACGTCTCAGTGTGTACATTGGTTGTCTGCCATTGTTGTAATTGGCATGTTCGCAGCCGGTGTCTGGATGGTCGATTTATCGTATTACAGCCAATGGTACCAAACGGCACCGCATTGGCATAAATCGGTTGGCATCTTATTACTGGCCTTAACCTTGTTCCGCATCGTGTGGAAATTCGTGACGTTGTCACCCAAGGTGGAAGGGGCAAGCTGGGAAAAAGTATCAGCAAAATTGGCTCATGGTTTCATTTACTTAGACCTCATGATTCTGTTTGTGTCAGGTTACCTGATCTCGACAGAAGATGGCCGTGGGATTGACGTGTTTAACTGGTTTACCGTTCCTGGCGCTGGCGCGCTGTTTGAAGGGCAATCCGACTTAGCAGGTTTGGTCCACGAGTATGCTGCATGGACCTTGATTGCCATTGCAGTACTGCATGCTGCGGCTGCTTTGAAGCACCACTTTATTAATCAAGATAATACGCTACGCAAAATGATAGGAGCATCAAAATGAAGAAGACGTTATTGGCATCGGGCTTAGCATTGGCAATGGTAATGCCATTCGGCGCTAGCGCAGCGGACTATGTGATCGACACCAAAGGTGCGCACGCATCGGTTAACTTTAAAGTTAGCCACCTCGGCTACAGTTTCACCATGGGTCGCTTTAACACATTTAGCGGTGAATTTTCTTACGACCCAGCGAATATTGCCGCATCGAAAGTGAACGTCACTGTTGATACGACAAGCCTTGACTCAAACCACGCAGAGCGTGACAAACACATTCGCAGTGCAGACTTTATCGACGCATCAAAATATGCGACGGCAACCTTTACCAGCACGAAAGTGATTGATAAAGGAGACGGCAAATTGGAAGTGTTGGGTGATTTAACGCTGCACGGCCAAACGAAACCAATCACGATTGACGCTGAATTCATTGGCGCAGGTAAAGATCCGTGGGGCGGCGAGCGCGCGGGCTTTAGCGGTACCACGCGTCTTGAGTTGAAAGACTTTAATATTGCGGTGATGGGGCCAACGTCTTACGCCGACATGCAACTGTATATTGAAGGCGTGAAGAAGTAATCTTCAGCGCGTCTCAATAAAGAAAGCCCCCGTGGTCTCCTCGAGATACGGGGGCTTTGTCTTAGTTAGCCATCTGCGTTATTTTTTTGATTAAGCACGCGCGAGTTCTTGTTCTTCAACCACGCTGAGGCGCTCGCCGTAAATGGGTCTTAATGCAGCTAAAACATGGTTGCGTTCCAGCAGGCCGACAAACTTGCCGTTGTCCAGCACAGGCAATGTGTGCGGTTTGCTGACTTTCATGCTTTTCGCGCGTTCTTCTAGCGACAGTGAGTTAAAGCGTGTCGCGATTCCCATGCTGGTGGTTGGGAACAATTGGTCTTTGTCGATACAGAAGAACTCGGCCACATCAACCAGCTTGTCATTGACATCAATGGCAATCACGTCACGCGTCATCAAATCGACCACCTTTTGTTCGCCGTCTGGAATGTAATCTTGGCACCACAAGTCCACCATAATGTCGTGTGCAGATAACATGCCCACCAAGCGACCTTCGACGTCTAAAACAGGCGCTGCATTCAAACGGTGTTCGACCAATGTGTCGATGGCCATCGCGGTGGTTTGCTCAACGCTCAGCGTGATAGGTTGAGTGTTCATCATATCTTTGACATTAAGAGTGTTTTTCATAGTAGCTTCCTTCACTGACGTGATAGTTGTTGTTTCCGTAATTGCACGAACATTGGCCATTTTTAATTGGGGACGACGATAGATGGCCCAATTCGCCAGTCCAACGAGTACGGCACCGCCGACGATGTTGCCGAGTGTGACTGGAATGAGATTGGCGGTAATAAATTGCATGACATTCAGATCCGCATATTGCGCAGCCGTCACGCCGGTTTGTTGCCAGAACGACTCTGGCGCGAATGCGTGGATCGCAATGCCCAGTGGTACCATAAACATGTTGGCGACACAGTGTTCAAAACCACTGGAGACGAACATCGCCACCGGCAAAATGGTCATGACGGCTTTGGTCATCGCGTTGGCTGAACTGAAGGTCAGCCAAATCGCCAAACAGACGAGTAGGTTACACAGCACGCCCAGCGCAAATGCTTGAAGTAGGGTGTGGTGCAGTTTGTGTTGGGCAATGTTGAGGGCATTCAGTCCCCATTGGCCGTGATCAAGCTGGTACAGACCGGCCGCACTGACCAAAGCGAGTAAAAACATCGCACCGATAAAGTTGCCGATGTAGACTTTGCCCCAAATGGCGAGCATCTTGCCGAAGCTGATCTGTTTGTTAGCCCAGGAAATACTCGACAGGACGGAACTGGTAAACAGCTCACCGCCGCAGATCACAATCAGTATCAATCCCATACTGAACGCAATCCCGCCCGCTAAGCGGCTCAGTCCCCAGCCAGCAGATTCACTGCCTGTGGTGACGGTGATATAAAATAAGAAAGCCAGACCAATAAACGCGCCTGCCATCACGGCAAGACTCAGCGTCATGCTACTGTTCTTCTTTATCTTACTGAGTGCGAACTTTTCCGCCTCTGCCATCATTTCGTATGGCGAAAAATGGTTTAGGTTTTCAGCACCTGTTGCAGACATATTTGTTCCTCAAATGAATGTTCATGTAATAGCGCCTTATGGAAAACAACACGTTATGTGCTGTTTCGAGATCAGATTACGAGCGGAACATTCACAGGTAAAATTGATAATTTTTTTTATCCCTATCAATTGTATTGATATAGCGAAATGAACAAGTACAATGAAACCGCTTGCTCATAAGCAAGTTGTTCACTCACAGAACACATAGGATAAGCAGTGCGATATTCACTAAAACAATTAGCCGTTTTTGATGCGGTCGCCGATTGTGGAAGCGTCAGTACAGCAGCAGATAAGCTTGCTCTGACCCAGTCGGCGACAAGCATGTCTTTAGCCCAGTTGGAAAAAATGCTTGGCCGTCCTTTGTTTGAAAGACAGGGGAAGCAAATGGCGTTAACGCATTGGGGCATGTGGCTGCGCCCAAAGGCCAAAAAGCTGTTGCAGGATGCACAACAGATAGAAATGGGCTTTTACGATCAGCACCTCATCAGTGGTGAACTCTGTTTGGGCGCCAGTCAAACCCCCGCAGAACACCTTGTTCCAGACCTTATCAGTATTATTGATAGTGACTTTCCAGAGATTCGAATCGACCTTGGTGTCAAAAGTACCCAAGGGGTGATTGAGGGCGTCCTTGATTACAAATATGACTTGGGCATCATCGAAGGTCGCTGTGACGACAACCGAATTCACCAAGAAGTGTGGTGTCGCGATCACTTGACCGTGGTGGCATCGGCTCATCATCCGTTTGCAAAGCGTGACGTGGTGAGTTTGGCGCAATTAGAACAAGCCAAATGGGTGCTGCGTGAACACGGCTCCGGCACACGCAAAACCTTTGATAGCTCCATTCATAAATTGATTGCCGATTTGGATGTGTGGCGTGAATACGAGCACGTGCCTGTACTGCGTACGTTGGTAGCGAATGGGTCTTACCTGACTTGCCTGCCGTATTTAGATGTGGAGAAGTTCATTCAGAATGGCCAATTGGTTGCACTCAACGTCCCTGAACTGAATATGGAGCGCACTTTGTCATTCGTGTGGCGTGCGGACATGGCGGAAAACCCATTGGTGGAGTGCATCAAGCGCGAAGGGTTGCGAATGATGAAAGGAAGACCTTCTGTTTTATAGCCGTTTTATATTTCCTAAATCTGTTGATTTACCGTTTGCGTCACGATTTTTATGATATTTGTTTATCGTATACATTTTTATTGTGATCTAAATCACTGGTAAAGGCACAATTTAGCTCTTAGTATTCTCGCTTGATTCACTGATGTGGTCAGCCCGATGGGTTGGCGACTTCGTAGAGGGCATTATGAGCACACTGTTCGCTATTTCACTGACTACGGGAATTCTGTCGGGTATTTGGGGCTGGGTAGCCGTGACACTTGGACTACTGTCCTGGGCTGGCTTCTTAGGATGTACCAGCTATTTCGCCTCACCAAAAGACGGATTGCGAGGGCTAGGAGAGAGCTTACTGACCAATCTAAGCGGCGTGTTTTGGGCGATGGTGATCATCGAAGCCTCCAATTACGTTGGCATTGATATTCTCGGTTATGTGATTACTGCGATTGTGGCATTTTTTATGTGCATTCAAGCCAGTAAACAGTGGCTCGCATACATTCCTGGTACCTTCATTGGTTCATGTGCGACATTTGCCGCCAGTGGCGACTGGAAGCTTGTGATCCCTTCATTGTTCATCGGTGGTTTGTTCGGCTACCTCATGAAATCAAGCGGAGTCTGGTTGCATCAGCGATCAAAACGGTCTGATCTGAAAAAAGAGTTGAACGACGCGGAGCGGGTCGCCTGATCGCGCCTCGCAGAGCTCTCGCTTCTGAGAAAAGACACCCCCGATTAATTTGTATCGAATTATCAGTTTATTTGATATTTGCGTTCAGTTTGACGGTCCCTTTTCGCTGAACAGCATTGATACTAGGCACACAGGAATGTGTGCCTTCTTTTTTATCTGCGACACGCTTGTATTTGCCAGCCTCAGCGTCATGCGTTGCCGCTGCGAAATTGTGTCGTCGTTCACACCAAGCACGGTTGAGTCATCATGTGTTGCCATTGGCCATGGTGATGACACGTTTCAACGTCCAGCGCAGCAAGACCGGAATGCAGTCGATGCCGTTCTCTTCACAGTGCGAGACAATCGCCAGCGCTAAATCGGGCTTTGCATGTTTCTTCAATACCTTAGTGACGACTTTCTTTGCCGGGATCGGATGATCGTACGGGATCTTCGCCATATCCTTGAAGAACGTTTCAAAGCCGTGGGAATACAAAAAGTGTTCGATGTCGCGGTCGGGCAGTTCGGTTAAGCGGTGACGCTCTTGGTCGTGCCCCAGCATACCCAGCACTGTGGCCGCGTATTTTTTACCCGCAGCATCGCCATCTGTCACCACATGCCACTCAATCCCAAACGCTTTGGCGACTTTGATCAGTGATTTTAACCCTGATTGAGCAAATTCAATGATTTGCACCCCTTCTGCCGCTAAGTTATAGCCGCATTGACGTGCCAACTCACTAAAGAGCCACACTTCCGTTTCGCCTTCAACCAGTAACCAACAACGTGCGTAGAGCGCGCCGGAACGATGGAAGCGAATATGAAAGCCAATACGCCGCAACTCATCACGACTCAAACCTCGCACTGGTACGCTGGTGGCGACAGTTTTATCCGACTTTCTCACTAAGCGACGAATCGAGTGCAGCGGCACGGAACCCAGCAAGTCGCCACTGTTGGTGGTTAAAATCTTCTGCATTGGCAACATTTCAAGCAAGCTCCACGCGCGCGCAAGATGTGTCGGATGCAGACGACCTTCCGGGTCTTCCACGATTAAGATTGGCCGAGCAAAACGGCGAAGTTCGTTCGGGCCTTTGGCCTGCAAATAGGCATTCAATAATCCTAATAGCAGCAATCGAGTTTGCCGATTCTTGGTTTCATCAACAATTTGGGTCAGGCTCTTTTCATTGGCAGGCGAGCCATACACCAAACTTTCACGTTCGCGACGTGGGTTTTTACGGCTCTGGCTTTTAAACGAGAAGTAGTGTTCCACCAGCGCATGCATGGCGTTTAGGCTACTGCGCATTTCGCCTTTGTTCACGTGACCGGGAATGGCCATCAAACGGCGCGCCGTGTTGTTGATGCGTTTCTCCACCCGAGAGTTCACACCATTTTTGCCATCAAACGGTCGATCAAACTGGCGTGAGTCGCGCAGACGAATCACCGGATGCAAGCTCATCAATTCTTTTGCCAAACTCTCTGAGTGATGAATGGGGATCGGATTGCCATCGAGATCAAGGAAAGCATATTCCGTGGTGATGTCGTATTGCACCCGTGAACCACTGACACGATAAATAATACGATGCTGACCATTCTCATCTTCACGCCAAACGGGTTTGAGATTGCGATATCGCCCAGCGCGATGCTCTTTGGTGTCGGAGGCGACAAAACTCAGGATGATTTGGATATCCTGCGTTTGTGGGTGGGAGATCGAATAGTCGACGTGGAAATCCTGCAACTCAAATTGATAGGGCTGGCCGTTGGACGGCAACATGACAGACAGGGCGTCCAGCAGGGATGATTTACCCCAAGTGTTTTCACCTATTAACGTTGTGAGTTCATCTAAAGTGAGCGATAAACGACGAATGCCACGAAAACCTGATACTTCAATTCGCTCTAAATGCATAGGCTCAACTTCCTTTTTGTTCGCTGTGTTGAGTTTTATTTAAGGATAAAGGAAAACATGAGATTAAGCAGAATGTTCACTCACAGAAACAGGTGTGTGTATCACAAATTCAGTCACTTAACCCTTTAATTGCCACGAAATTCCGGCGGCGTAAAGAGTGACAAACATCAAATGCGATAAGTTTCTTTTCAAAGCCATTTCATAAAAGTCACGATTCTGTCATGATCGGTGGGCTAGGATGAGAGTGAAAGAGAAGAGAAGAATATATGACAAGAAAGAGAGAGATTACATCCATCACTCTGGCACACATCAACGATACCCATTCCTATTTCGAACCGACTTCGCTGCAACTGACACTGGATATGAACGGCCAAACGCTGACGCCTTTTGTTAGTGCCGGTGGATTTGCCCGCATCGCAACCCGCATTCAACAATTGAGAGATGATGCTGAGCGCATGAAACGGGGTTTCGTGTTTGTGCATGCTGGAGACTGCTTCCAGGGCACGCTGTACTTTTCCCTGTTTAAAGGGAAGGCAAACGCCGACATGCTGAATGCGTTGAACATCGACGCCATGGCGCTGGGCAATCATGAATTGGATATGGGCAACGAGCCGGTGGCGCAGTTTGCCAAACGCATTCATTTCCCGTTGTTGGCGGGCAACTGGGATTTATCGGCGGAGCGTCAGAATAAAGCGCATCGCCTATCGGACAACGCAAACGTGAAAGCGTATGACGTTGCGCGACGTTGCGCGAACTGGATCACCAAGTCGGTTGATGGCAGTGAAGTGGCGATATTTGGTTTGTCGCTGGATAAAATGGCGGATATTGCCAACCCCGATTGTGACACACCGTTTGTGGACTCGCTCGAAACCGCACGCCACACTGTGGCTGAAATCCAACGGGCTGGCATCAACAAGATCATTTTGGTCAGTCACTTAGGCTACGACGTTGACAAAGAACTCGCAGAGCAGGTGGACGGCATCAGCGTCATTGTGGGAGGCCATAGCCACGTGTTGCAAGGCGACTTCAGCGCTTTGGGGTTGTCGAACGAAGAGGAATACGGCCAGTTCATCAACGGTACGTATGTGGTTCAAGCCGGTTTGTACGCTTTGGCGCTTGGACATTGCCATATTGATTTTGACCAAGATGGCCACGTGGTGAACTTTGAAGGGCGTAACGAGCTGCTATTGGGACGTCGACTATTCTTGGATGCCAGCATGAATGAAGCGGGCAGTGATACCGCTCATTTGCAGGCGTGTGAGTACGTCAATAATCATCCCAATGTGGTGGTATGTAAGAAAGATCCGCAAGTGCAGGGGCTGCTGCTCAATAAATACATTCCGCGTGTGCGTGAACTGCAAAGCCAAGTCATCGCCAACGCGCCGGAGAAACTGCGCCATGTGCGAATCCCGGATGAAGAAGGCCCGAGTGAATTGGCACCGTTGGTGGCACAATCTTTCATTCATGCCATGCGGCAGCGCGGTCACGACGTTCAGTTCGCGATCCACAATGCGGGTGGCGTGAGAACCTCGATTTTGCCGGGGAAAGTGACCGTTGCCGACATTGCCGGAAAATTACTTCCGTTTGCCGTTCCGATCGGTGTGTATCACGTGAAAGGCGAGGTGATTGCCGCCACGTTAGAGGGCGCGATTAATAATGCGACCAATAATGGTGTGGCTGGAACGGGTTCGGGCAGTTACCCCTACACCAGTCATTTATCGTTTGATTACGATGCAGACAAACCGATGGGACAACGCATTCAAAACTTGCGTATTTTCATCGACAACCATTGGCAACCTGTTGATCCACAAGGTCTCTATTGCGGAACATCGTCGGCTTATACCATGAAAGGTAAAGAAGGATACGATGCGCTCATCAACATGCAAGGGGAAGGTTTTGTCAGTACGGTGTCGATGGCCGATGCGTTTATCGAAGCGTTATCAGACCAACCAGCACTGCTGGCTCGTCACAAAACTCAAGCGATGAACTCAATGCAATAAAGTGGCTCGGTCTTTGCTTAGTCTTTTTCTGTCTCAGTTTCTCAACTCGGAAATTGCAGGGGGAAAATATGTGGAGCAAAGACTGGCTAGACACATTAGTGGTTGTCGCATGGGTGAGCGTATGGTCGGCATTGGTGTATGTACTACCGTTTGCCGGGATCTGATTAAAAGGAGCGTGATTCGCTCCTTTTTTGATCCAGATCTGGACTGAATGCAACCCAGCACATAAAATGGGGCCGTTTGGGGAGTAGTCGCCATCGGTTTACTTGTCGTCATCACGTTGAGCTTCGGCTTATCCGGCAAGTATGAGTGCCTGAACTGTTGAACAACAGATCAATCACTTCGACGAGACCAACGCATTCAACGCTGCTTTGAAATCAAGGCAGTAGTCGTTGCTATGCGGAAGGTTTCGAAACGTGACGGTTTTCAATCCTTCCGCCTATGGAGGATTTATGGCCCCAATAACTTATGTAGGATTTGCTGTCCTAACCCTGTCTTTAGTTACTCTCGATATTTGGCAAACCCGAGGGGGGAATGTAACGCTCAAGCGCGCAACCCTCTGGAGTGTGTTCTGGTTTGCTTTGGCCTTCGTTTTTGCTGCAAGCATTTATTATTTCTGGGACGTGTACGCGCCCGACAGCCACTATAGCGCGCAAAAAGCGACCGTATCGTTTCTCACTGGCTATCTGTTAGAGAAGTCGTTGAGCGTCGATAACCTATTCGTCTTTGCCATCATCTTTCATCAATATGCTGTTCCTGAGCATTTGCGTCCTCGCGCGCTATTGTGGGGGGTGATTGGTGCGTTGGTACTGCGTGCGGTGATGATTTTTGTCGGTGCTGAGCTGCTCGCAACGTATCACTGGTTGCTGTACGTGTTTGCGCTGTTTCTGATCTGGACGGGGATTCAACTGGCACGTGACAAAGGCGATGAGGAAATTAACCCAGCGCCAGAACGACTCATTCGCCGATTTGTCCCGGTGACAGATTCGTTTGCTGGCAATGCCTTGTGGGTGCGTCAGAACCAACGTTGGTGGGCGACTCCGATGTTCATTGTCGTTGGCGTCATTGCGTTTATGGATGTGATGTTTGCTTTGGACTCGATCCCGGCGATTTTCGCCGTCACACGTGAGCCATTCTTGGTGCTGGCGGCAAACGTGTTCGCGTTATTGGGCTTGCGCTCACTTTACTTTGTGTTGCAAGGCATGATGGATAAGTTTATCTATCTCAAACCCGCACTGTCGTTCATTATGATGTTTATCGGCGTCAAAATGTTACTGGTGGGATCGGCGTGGGAAATCCCAACCCCGGTTTCGCTATTGGTACTGCTGTTGACCATGCTGACGGCGGTGATTGCGTCGGTGATCAAAGGCCAACGCCATGCCACGTTAAGTCACGTTAAATCAGAAGAGTAGGTGACGATGTGCTGCGATTGACAGGGTTCGGTCGTAGCACACTTCTGTACAGAGGATGTGTACAGGCTATATGTATAGCTCATGTATACATCTCATGTGTATAAACCACGCTCACAATAATTTGCTTTTTTGTTGTGTAAATAAATTGTATGTCATTGTGACGCGTGAAATTGTTGCTCATTATTTATGCGCAGCAATGAGTATAAAGTGACTAATCATGCGGTGTTTAAGCATGGATATTTTAGCGGTTGTTGCTGGATTGTTTCATAAGTTAAACTAATCCGAATGGCCAAATTTTGTCATTTTTTTAATCCGCCGAAGTTGCCTAATATTCGTGCCAACACAGTAAGTTACCGATTTATTTAAGAGAGGCTCACATGGCACAAGCAATGCGTTTGGGTACTGTTACAGCACCAACCTCTATGGATAAAAAAACCTACGCGGTTAACTTCAAAGGATTGATGAAACATTTGGTTGATATTCTGTTTGTTGATGACAAACAAACGCGCACTTACCACAGTGCAGAATTATCTAGCCACATGCAACGTGACATTGGTTTGTCACGCTAAGCAAAAGCGATACAAAAAAGCCGACATTCGTGTCGGCTTTTTTATGGCATAAAGAAAACGCGACCGAAGCCGCGCTTTATCTCAATTACTTCTTGCGGCAGTATTCCGCAATGATGTACATGGTCTGACCGTTGACTTTACCCTGAATGTGTTTTGGGTCGTCTGTCAGCGCGATACCGCGTACCGCAGTACCTTGTTTGATCACCATGCTTGACCCTTTCACTGGAAGGTCTTTAATCACGGTCACGTCGTCGCCTTTTTTCAGCTCAACGCCGTTCACATCCAGCGGTTTGTCTGCATCGTCATCCATACCGATTTCTGCCCACTTCTGAGTTTCCTCTTCCATGTACATCATTTCGACCAGATCCTGCGCCCAACCTTCAGTGGTCGCCAGACGCTTCAGTTGACGCCAAGCCAACACCTGAACAGGTGCTACCTGACTCCACATGCTGTCATTGAGGCAGCGCCAGTGGTTGGCATCTACGGTGTCTGGGTCTTCAATCTGACCTTTACAGGTATCACATAGCATCACTGCGTGGTCCACAGTCACTTGTGTATGTGGTGCAACCACGAAAGGAGATAGAGGTGACTCTGCAGCACAAAGTTCACATTTAGATTCGCAGCGTGTAAGTAGCGTTGCTTCCGTAGACATAAAACCCACCTTGTAAAATTTCGTAGGCGCGTATTATCCACTTTACGCACAAGATTTAAAGGGATATTGCATCAAACACGGTAAATCAACGGGTTATTTGTATTGAATTGATACAAACAACCCCAAATTGTGTGATTTGTATCAGCCGCACTGGGGACGTGGCGTCGAAGAGGTCGGTAATGTTTTGATCTTTGCGCTTAAATCATGAATGCGTGTGCTGTGTGACGGGTGGGTGGAGAGCAATTCCGGCGGTTGACTTCCTCCAGAAGCTTTGGCCATGTTCTGCCACAAATCAATACTTTGCTGTGGGTTAAACCCAGCGCGCGCCATGAGTTCTAAGCCCACAATATCCGCTTCGGATTCTTGAGAACGGCCATAAGGTAGGATCACCCCATATTGAACGCCCACACCCAACGCGGCCATGGTGACATCTTTATATTGTGCGTATGCCGAGGAGCCTATTGCTAAGTCAGTGACTTGCAGCCCCATACTGGCTAATTGGCTTTGCGATAACCGTTCATTACTGTGATTGGCGAGTACGTGCGCCACTTCGTGGCCAATCACCGTGGCCAGTTGATCTTGGTTCACGGCAACGTTGAGCAGGCCGGTATAGACACCAATCTTTCCGCCTGGAAGCGCGAATGCGTTGACTTGATCGCTTTCAAATACCACCACTTCCCAGCTGTCATAACCTGCCTGCTGTGGAATCTGCGCAGTAATCGCGTTAGCGACACATTGCACGTAACGATTTGTTTTTGCGTCTTTGTTGATCGGCGTTTCCTGTTTCATTTGATCGAAAGACTGCGCGCCTAAACTGCTCATGTCTTTGTTGGAAAACAGCAGGATCTGATTGCGACCCGTGGGGGACGCGGCACAAGCTGTTAGGCCGATTACTGTAAGGATGCAAGAAGCTTTAAACCATGGGCGCATTGAGATCTCCGGTCGAGCATAAGGTGGCGTGATAAAAACGTTGAAATCATATCATGGCTGTTGCTGAATTGACGACGAATGTCGTTTTGTCATTGCCATTCAGCACGTTACAATAGAGCCAACTCACACTTTTTTGGCGGGTCAGTCAGCCGCTTAACGCAAGGATATTCACATGGACATTTGGAAAAAGCCGATCAGCTTAGAGATTCTTAACGCCACCTCAAAAAATACGCTGATTGATCATCTCCAAATTATTTATACCGAGATTGGAGAGAACTCAGTCTCTGCGACGATGCCAGTGTGTCACTTTACCCATCAGCCGCTTGGCATGTTGCATGGTGGCGCATCGGTGGTACTGGCGGAAACCTTGGGATCTGTTGCGGCCAATTTTTGTGTTGACGATGAGTCATACTGTGTCGGGCTAGACATTAACGCCAACCACATCCGTTCGATGCGAGAAGGACATGTGGTGGGCACTGCGACTCCGATTCATTTGGGCGTTTCGACACAGGTATGGCAAATCACCATCACCGATGAACGTGGCCGTTTGGTGTGTACCAGCCGTTTAACGATGGCGGTGAAGAAAGCCAAGAACAACAAACAAAAACTGAGCACAGAGGCGTAAATGGTCATCGAATTTAAAAGCGGAAAAATTATCGTGACGGCGCATGAGTTGGTGATTCGTTTGCAAGGGGAGCATCACGTCACGTTGCAAGCGCAAAGTGATGCCGTTGAACTGATTGGCCGCGGCGCAAATGTGGTTGCGGTGAACGGCTCTGAAGCGAAATGGTCATTGAAGTTAGATAACGAAGCGCAACTTCGTTTGCTCGCCACAGAATTAGGCTGTGACATCGCTTAAAGATTCCCAGCTCTTACTTGTCAAATCTCTTGAAAATAGGGAAACTCATTGGCGTAGTCGTTCAAATGAGATTTCCCCTTTATGAGTAGCCCTCGCTTACGTGTCCAGTTCGAAACCCTGTTCGAACACTTCAATGGTCAGGACACGGACACCCAACTTGAAGATGTCACAGAAATTTTGTTCTGTACTCGGCGTAACGCGCGAATTGTATTGAATAAAATGGAAGAAGAAGGGTGGATCGAATGGCATCCCGCCGCTGGTCGAGGCAAACTGTCGCAATTGTTGTTTAAACGCAGCCGGTCGGATGTGAGCGAGAATCTCGCACGGCGCTATCTTGAAGAGGGCAAAATTGGTCAGGCGTTATCGGTACTTGATCAAGATGCTGCCAAGCTCACGCAAGTGATTCAGAGTTACTTAGGCGTGCAGCATCAAGAAGGCTTGCAGGTGGTTCGTTTGCCGTACTATCGACCGTTGTCGATGCTCAATCCGCTCAAGCCCATGCGTCGCTCTGAATTGCACATCGCTCGCCAAATCTACAGCGGTTTGACGCGTCTTGATGAAGACGAACAACTGCAACCCGATTTGGCGCACACATGGGAAGCCATCACGCCAACCCATTGGCGTTTTTACATTCGCCCCGGTGTCCGCTTTCACAATGGCGAACTGCTGACCACCGACATTGTGATCCAAAGTTTATGGCAACTGCGTTTTGTGAATCTGTTCTCTCACATTGATACCGTGATGTCACCGGGTGATTGCGTGGTGGATATCCATCTGCAAAAGCCGGATCATCGATTGCCGCTGCTGTTGTCGGAGGCGTGTGCCAAAATTCTCTTGCCAGAATCACAGCGCGGTGACGATTTCGATTTGATGCCGATTGGGAGCGGCCCATACAAAGTGATCGTCAATGATGAGAAACGTTTGGTGCTGCAAGCTTTTGATGGCTACTTCGGGTTTCGGCCGCTGCTTGATCGCGTGGAAGTGTGGGTGATTGATGAAGCGCATTCCTCCATGGTGTTTCCGAGCCTGTCGCATCCCATTAAAACTCCGCGGGGGTCTTCGACCGAAGACGTCGACCTCGATCCCGGCTGTACCTACTTGCTATTAAACCGCAAGAATGGCTTAGCGAAAGACTCTCAATGGGCCACCTATTTTCACAACAAACTCAGTACGCTGAATCTGTTTCGCCGCATCCCGGAAGAAAAAGTGGTGGAATTGGGCGTTTTACCCGCTTATGGCCTTAAACCGGGTTGGTATCATCAGGCGCCGAGCGATTTTACCATCACGCCGCCGGCGCAACGTTCAGTGACAGTCGCTTATCATGCGCAGCATCCGATGTTTCCGACACTCGCGAAAGTGATTCAACAGGTACTGAATGAAGATGGTATCCATGTTGAATTCATTAAATACGAGTTGTCATTGACGGAAGAAACGGCGGTAGATATTTGGATTAAGGCCATGGGCATCGCCAACCACCGCGATGATGCGTTGGCGGGCTGGTTGCTAAATTATTCTGATGTCGAGCATTTAAGCCGCGGTGACGACTTCAACTATTGGTGCAGTTTGGTGGATCAATGGCGTGCTGACTCACAGGCGGTTTTTCCGGCGAAAGAGCTTGGTAAGTCGTTGGTTGAGCAACATCAAATTATTCCGATGTTCCATTGCTGGCTGGGTGTTTCCAAAGATCAGTGTGGTTCGTTGCAAAATGCCAAATGCAACGCGCTGGGCTGGTTTGATTTCGCGCAAGTGTGGGTGAAACCCGAGTTCGATTAAGATGGCAAAACCGAGAAAAAAACTGCCTGAGAAGACGGTCGACATTTCCTGCGCGAAGTGTCGCACGGTGTTATTCAAATACCATAAAGGCGGCAAGGGCGCGCTCATCAAATGCTTCAACGCTCGCATCGCTCAAGATGCGACGCAGGGCGATGGGCGTTGTCCGAATTGTGGGAGCGAGTTTGCGCGCGAAGCCATGATTCGCGGTGCGCCAGCGTGGAAAATTGCGGGTGGCAAGGTGGTGGTAAAATGAACACTCTCCAAGTTATCTTTTGAAATTATTGGAAAATCGGTTCAGAAAACTTAAAATTTCATGGGGTTAGGTCTAATTTTGATCTCGATCGATAAAAATTATAATTTTAATGCATCGGGCTACCAATAAGTTTTGGAAGTGATACACTGCAGTTGTTCCGAATTGGAGCGAGAAGTTGCTAAAAAATAAGGGGAAACTATGGAACTTGCGCTAGTTATTACTTTTATCGTAGCCGCTGTGGTTATGGTTAAAAAAGAAATGGCAGAAAACAAATAATTTACTTCATTCTCATTTTTTCTTTTCCTTTTGAATGTTTTAAATAAAAGAAAAGCCAGCTTTCGCTGGCTTTTTTGATCATGGAAGCTCTGAAATCAAAATTCGTACTTCGCTGTGATTGCAAAGTTACGTTTTGGCTGAGACTTATCGAGATCCAGTTCGCTGGAACCGCGCACGTCATTCCACTTGTAGTACTCTTTATCCGTCACGTTGAAAATACCGGCTGTCAGTGTCACGTCTTTGATCGGTTTGTAATACGCGGTGATATCAACGATGGTCGCGCTTGGCATTTCGGTTTGTGAAGAATCGTCGCTATTGATGTCGCTTGATGATTTCTTCGCGGTGTAGTTCACTTTCAGGCTTGAGCCCCATTGTGTGCTTGGCGCGTCGTAGTTCAACGCAACAACTGCGTTCCAAGGGTTAACACTGTTGAGTGGGTTTCCTTCGCCATCTTCACCTTCGGTGTAGGCGGCAACCAATTTAGTGCTCATCCCTTGTGGCGCGTTGATCAGTTTGTCCAGCAATAGGGTATTGCTCAGTTCCACACCTTTGATGGTCGCTTGATCGATGTTGGTGTAGTAGTACGAGGTCATCGAACCATCGTTGCTGCTGGTTTGATCGATGAAGTTGTCGTAATCGCTGTAGAAGAACGAAATCTCAGAACGGGTTGCCGCGGTGCGATGACGATAGCCCAGCTCATACGAAATACTTTCTTCCGACTTCAGATCCGGGTTTGGAATGTTTTCATAACAGAAGCCGTAGTAACAGCCGCCACCATACACGTAGTACAGTTCGCTGAAGGTTGGTGCGCGGAAGCCTTGGCTCACTTGAGAGAAGACAGTATTTTGGTCGTTGAGGTGATAAACCGCACCCACACGACCTGTAACGGCGGAGTCTTTGTACGTTTCGTAGCTGGTGCCATCAATGTCGTCCGGATTGGTGTTAAACCAGTCGTAACGAATTCCCGGAGTGATGATCAGGCTGCCGTTCATGAACGCCATCTCATCTTGCAAGAATACGCCCACTTTACGCTCGGTCGAATCAGGCGTGTACACCGTCTGGCTGCTGGTGTTGGTCAGCAGGTTGTAGGTCATGTTGGTGTTTTCAATGTCCGCCGCCGTCAGGCTAACACCGTAAATGAAGTTGTGTTCAACACTGCCAATGGTCAGCAGTTTGTCGAACTGAGTTTCGACATCCCAACGGTTGTCTTTGTAAACGTAGTCTTTGCGTTCACTGGCTGTTGAGCTGGTGCGGTGGGTGATGCCGTTGTCATCTTTCTTCTGCCACGTCACTTTGCTGGTGATGGTGTCTGCCATGCCCAAATCAGCGTTCCAGATATGTTTCAAGCCAATGCGGGTTTTCTTCGTGGTGTCTTCACCGCTGTATTGCGTATAAGTGGCGTGGTAGATGTCCGAATCCGATTCGTTATGAATGACTTCCCCCAGTAACTCAAGGCGATGGGCAGGATTGAGCTGATATTGCAGCTTAATCAACAGATCGTTTTTCGACGTATCTTGGTCGGTGACGGAGTAGTTTTCATGGGTGTTGTTTGAGAAGTTATCGATTTTCTCGCCATCACGACGGGTAAACGCCACGAGGGTTTCTAAATCGCCGATACGGTTGGCCAGCGCGACGTGCTCACTGAATGATTTGTCTTCTGAAAAGTAGGAGAGCTTCACTTGGCCGCCAAAGGATTCGCCGTCTTTTAAGAAATCACGCGGATCTTTGGTTTCGAATGCCACAACACCGCCTACGGCGTCACTGCCGTGCAGACTTGACGCCGCACCTTTCACCACTTCAACACTTTTGACCATGTCCGGTTCAATGTACACTGCACTGGAGTTAATGAAGTCGTACGGTTGGCCGTCAAAGGCTTGCGCTTGTGCTACGCCGTCAACCAGAATTTTCACGCGGTTGCCTTCAACACCACGAATATTTACGTTTTGGATGCCTTGACGATTCGAACCATTGACGGTGACACCTGGCGTATATTCAAACACTTCGCCGATATCTTTCGACATGTTTTTCTCAATGTCTTTCTCACTCACCACGTCAACTTTTGCGGCGGTGTTACCGAGCGTTTGATTTGTGCGGGTCGCGGATACCACGACTTCGTCGAATGAGGCATAATCGTCTGCATAGACGGAAGGAGAGAGAGCCAGGACAATCGCCATCGATAGTAAGGATCGGTTATACATCTGCTTTTACCTTAGTAAGTCCATATAAGTATGTTCGCGGCAGAGTGTATTGGATCTAAATAATAATTACTATCATTTGCATTTGTGTTGTTGCGGTCAATTTTCTATTAAAAATGTCATGATTAGGTCAATTAAAGTAATTTAATCAATCAGTTAATCCACAATAACGCTAGAAATAAAGTTTTTACTTTATTAAATAAGTGTGATTTGAATCACGCTTAGTGGGCGTTCTATCAATATAAGGATGTTGGTTTTGCAAAGTCCAATTACGTTAGAGGCGTTACACATACTCGATGCGATTGAGCGTCGTGGCAGTTTTGCAGCGGCGGCGAATGAGTTGAATCGTGCGCCGAGTTCGTTGAGTTACCAGATTCAAAAGTTGGAACAGGATCTGGATATCATGATTTTCGACCGCTCAGGTCATAAAGCGAACTTCACCGATGCAGGCAAGCTGATATTGGAGCGGGGACGTGCCATCCTTTCCGCGACGGAGAAACTGGTGAACGATGCAACTTTATTGGCGAACGGCTGGGAGCTGGACATCACGTTGGCGTTTGATGGCATCATTCCGATTGCCAACTTCTTCCCGCTGGTCGAAGCGTTAGGCAATGTCAGCAAGACACGTGTTCGCCTTCAAGAAGATATTCTAGCAGGGGGCTGGGAATCGTTAGCCGCTGACCGCGCGGATTTGTTGATTTGTCCGAAAATCGACACCTTGCCGCAAGATGTGAAAGCGGAACCGCTGGGCACCATGGAAATGATGTGGGTGGCTGCGAGCGATCATTACGTTCATAAACGCAGCGGTGAGTTTGATGACGAAGCGCGCCAAAAATACCGTGCAATTGCCATTGCCGATACCGCGCGCGATCAACCCGCCATGAGTGTGAATATTTTGGAAAAGCAACCGCGCCTGACAGTGACCAACTTTAATGCTAAATGCCAAGCACTGGTGAATGGCCTCGGCATTGGTACGTTACCAAAGCATGTGGCTGAGCCATTGATTGCTGAAGGAAAACTCAAGAAGATTGAAGGTAGCCAGGGAATTGACATGGAAATCATCATGGCCTGGCGTCGAAACAAGATTGGTGAAGCAAAATCTTGGTGTATTCAATACCTCAAGAAAAATTGGCATTTGGTTTAAGATCAACAAGCCACCGCTCGATCGTCAAGATCCGGCGGTGGCTTTTCAGCTCACTGACCGTTCAGCGGCAAGACCATGTCGGCGGTGCCATCTTCAAAATGGATATCGACGGCAAACCCCAACCGTTGTGCCAATGTCAACATGCCACGGTTGGTGGGCATGGTCATCCCTGAAATTTGCGCAGTGCCTTTGTTGCGACAGTAATCGATGATTTTCCCCATCAAAATCTTGCCTAAGCCTTTTCCTTTCAGGTCTGAGCGAATCAAAATCGCAAACTCGGCATCGGTATTTTCTGGGTTAATCAGCGCGCGTGAGACGCCAATGATCTCCTCTTTGTCTCCTTGGTGGCTGACCGCCACAAACGCCATTTCACGGTCGTAATCAATTTGCGTGAGGTTGGCTAGAGCTTCATGGTGGAACTCCCCAACATCCGAGAAAAATCGCTTGTAGAGATCTTCTTTGCTGACTTTTTTAATGAACGCCGCGTGGTCGGGTTCATCTTCAGGCAGGATGGGGCGAATCGTGACGCGTTCGCCATCTTTGGCTTCCACATCTTCCACCATCTCCGCAGGGTATGGGCGGATTGCCAAGCGGCCTTGGGCATCGCCTTCGAAACGCTTCAAGGTTAAGTCGGCATCGAGGATGGTAAATTGGCTGCCGTTGACAAGGACTGGATGAATATCCAGTTCGTGTACTTGCGGACACTCAACCACCATTTGCGAGATTCGAACTAAGAATTCAGACAGGCCTTCAATGTCGATCGGGACAGGCAATTTTTGCAGACGAATCTTGCCGCTTCGAATGGCACGCACAATCAAATAGCGCGCCAGTGTCATGTTCAACGGCGGCAGCGCTGCCGCGGCATCGATCGATTCATTCCATTCTGAGCCGCCTTGTCCCAGCAAAATCACCGGGCCAAAAGTGGTGTCGTGTTTAACCTTAATGCGAAGTTCTTCACCGCCAGCCAGTTTTGCCATGCCTTGAACCAGCAGTCCATGAATATTAGCAGACGGGTAGGAGATTTGGGTGCGATCCAAAATCGCTTGCGCCGCACTGGCCACTTCTGCGCTGTTTCGCAAGTTGAGCATAACCCCTTGCACGTCAGATTTGTGTGCAATGTCTGGTGAGCGCAGCTTCACCGCCACCGGATAACCAATGGTTTCGGCAATATGAACCGCTTCACTGGCATCGGACGCAATCCAAGTCGGTAGCACATTGAAGTTAAAACATTTCAATAACGTCCCGATTTGGTGGGTATCCAAATGTGCCAAGTTCGCTTGTTCTAGGTGTTCATTAATCCACTGCTTGGCGCTGTTGACTTCAGACACGTGCACGGCTTCGGCGGTGGTGGGCGTCTCCATCAGTTGCTTTTGGTTCCGTCGGTATTCGACCAAGTGCATGAACGCAACCACCGCGCTCTCTGGCGTTCGATATGTTGGAATACCGGCTTGATTGAAGATCTGGCGCGCCGGTTTCGCCGTGAGTTCTCCCGACCAGTTGGTGAGAATGTTAAAGCGTGGCGAGCGTGGATGTGCTTTGATCGCATCGACAATGACTTGCGCGGTCTGTTCAGAATGCGCAATGGCAGACGGGCTGTGCATGATCAAAATGGCGTCAATGTCGTCACTGTCTAGCACGGCATTCAACGCGTTCACGTACCGTGTGTGGTCGGCATCGCCGACGATATCGATGGGATTACTGTGCGACCAACTTTGTGGCAGGCATTGATTGAGCGTCTCGAACACCGATGCTTCAAGTTCAGCAAGTTTCCCGCCACGTTCAAGCAAGGTATCGATCGCCATAATCGCAGGGCCGCCACCGTTGGTGATGATCGCAAGGCGTTCACCACGCAGTGGTACGGAATGGGTTAAGGTTTCTACCGCGGCAAACAGTTCGTGCGTGTTGTTCACGCGCAGCATACCGGTGCGGCGAATTGCTGAGTCGTAAATGATGTCGAGCGTGTCATCGCCCCCGGTGTGCATTTGTGCTGCTTTGCGACCTGCGGTTGTGCGACCGCCTTTTAACACCAGAATGCGTCGGTTACGCGAAGCGGCACGCGCCGCAGACATAAACCGCCGCGCGTCTTTAATCGTATCGACATAGAGCAAAATCGCGTCGGTGTGTTTGTCGGTACTGAGGCAGTCCAGTAGATCCGAAAAATCGATGTCACTGGCATTGCCCAACGAGACAAACGCGGAAAAGCCGATCTGTTTGTCGTTCGCCCAGTCGAGAATGGTGGTACATACTGCTGCCGATTGGGAGATAAACGCAATGTTTCCGCGTGATGCGGTGACTGGAGAGAACGAACCGTTGAAATTGATCCACGGTAGGATCAAACCTAAGCTGTTAGGGCCAAGCACGCGCATGCCCGATTCTTTGGCAATCGCGGTGCATTGTTCTTGAATTTCACGGCCTTGTGCATCCAACGTGTACATGTCTGACGAGAGTACAATGACGTTAGAGACGCCTTTATCCGCCAATTGCCGAAAGATGGTGACGTTGCGTGACGCGTGCGTGCATAAAATGGCGATGTCGGGCACTAAGGGCAATGCATCAATGGTTTTATACGCCAGCACGCCGCATACCGAAGGGTAATAGGGTGTCACGGGCATAATGGCGCCATCAAATCCACCTTGAAGCAGATTTTTCATGACGATGTTTCCGGCACGGAACGGGCGAATCGACGCCCCAATCACCGCAACGGATTTAGGCTTCAGTAACTGACTTAAATTATTCATAATTATTGCGCCACAGGTTGACCTGTTTATATCCTAACTAATTCCGGATTAAACTGTTCGTGTATTTGATGCGGTTGTGATCCTGTCAGCAGCGAAGTGAGTCCACTTTGTGTCACAAATCACAGGATATCGGTGATAATTCGGCTGCTGTGCTTGATTCTCAGCGCCGCTATCGGCATGATTTAATTACTTTCTACTTAGAGTGTTTAAGAATCCATGAAAAAAGTTGCAATTGTTGGCTTGTCAGCGGTCCTCGCTGCTTGTTCCTCGGGAAGCTACATCACTGATGTGACCACGGAAAGTCATACGGAAGAGTTTGCCGTTGCTGAAGTTCCGCAACCTGTTGTGTCTGATGAAGGCACGGCTGAAGGCGTGACCGAGAAAAACGTTGAGCTGAACGTTATCAAGATGACGCCGGCTGACAACGAGAAGAAAGTGGTCAAGATGAGTCCTCAGACTCAAGCGAAACCTGCGGTTGCAATCACTCCGCCAACAGCCAAACAAGTTCAAATGAATCCTCGCTACGGCTTTACGATTCAAGTTGTTGCGGTGGGTACACAAACTAAAGTAGATCAGTTTGCCAACAAACTGCCAAAAGATGGCCAGCCAGTTTGGGAAAACTACAAAGTCGTGAATGGCACCAAATGGTACACCGTGCTTTATGGTGACTACGCAACGCGCAAAGAGGCTGCAGAAGCGATCAGCACGCTGCCTGGTGAGTTCCAATCTCTGAAACCATTCGTGAAGAGCATCGACTCCATCAAGAATTCTGAGTTCCCAACACTAAACAAGTTGAACTAACTCTGACTGACGCAACAAAGGGGCTATTTAGCCCCTTTGTTGTTTGATCTCTAACCACTTAAACCATGATTGTGTGAGAAATTGTCTCGAACAGTGTAAGTTCATGACGAATTGACTATCATAGTGGGCAATTCCTATTTGGTGTCACGGAAAGATCTAATGACAAAAACAACTATCTTACTTTTGTGTGGCGGCGGCTCTTCAGAACATGAAGTTTCGCTGGTTTCTGCGAACTATCTACAGCAGCAATTATCACTGACGCCTGACTTCGATGTGGTCAGGGTGGAAATGAAAAAAGAGGGATGGTTCTCCGATACGGGTGAGATTGTGTATTTAGATACGAACTCAGCCACGTTGAATGGCGAAGGTTTGTCGCTCAAGATTGATTTCGTTATTCCATGTATTCACGGTTACCCTGGTGAAACGGGCGACATCCAATCTATGTTTGAATTGGCAGGCATTCCTTACTTGGGTTGTGGCCCTGAAGCCAGTTCCAACAGCTTCAACAAAATCACCTCAAAGCTGTGGTACGACGCGTTAGGTATTCCAAACACGCCTTATTTATTCCTGTCTGAAAACAATGCACAGGCGCTAAAAAACACGCAAGACGCATTTGCGAAATGGGGCAGCTTGTTTATCAAAGCGGCGCGCCAAGGCTCTTCGGTTGGCTGTTACAAGGTCACAAAAGAAGACCAAATTGCGGCGGCGATTGATGCGGCGTTTAGCTATTCAGAGCAAGTGTTGGTCGAGCAAGCGGTGAAACCTCGTGAGCTGGAAGTTGCAGCTTATGAAATGAATGGCGAGCTGTTCATTACCAAACCGGGTGAAATTATCGCGCCAGAAGATGCGTTTTACAGCTACGAAGAGAAGTACAGCACCGACAGCCATTCTCGTACGGAAGTGGAAGCTGGCAATCTAACCGATGAACAACAGGCGTTGATTCATCAGGTGGCACAAAAGGTGTTTACGCACATGAAACTGCGTCATTTGTCACGCATTGACTTCTTCCTGACGCCAGAAGGTCACGTTTATCTGAATGAAGTGAATACCTTTCCCGGCATGACACCAATTTCCATGTTCCCGAAAATGTTGGCGAACAATGGCCATCAATTCGATGAATTCCTCGCAGATTGCGTGCGTCGTTCTCTTACTCCCAAGGCTTAAATTTCACAAATTTTAGCTTCTCTCGCTCCGCAGTGTGGTCATTACCCATGTATTGATAAGGCATTGCGGGGCTGAGCCAACGCCCAAACGCCTGTATATCTTTCGCTTTGTAGCCTTGTTTGGCCAACTCTTTCGCGGCGCCAATTCGTGTTGATTGTCCGGAAAACTTCAGCGTTTCATCTCCCAAATAAGCGCCGGCATTGCGTAAGATTCGAAAAATTGACGAATCATCCAACGCCGATGAAGACACGTTTCCGTGACGGTCGATGGCGCGAAATAGCACACCATCGTGTTCCCCAATGCAATTCAACCATTTTGTGATACATCGGCTCGCTTGCAACGATAACACATAGCGTGAATCAGCAAGCGTCAGCGAGTATTGTTCTTCGTTACTCTCATTGATGACAAGTTGATGAACGTGCAGCGCTTTCAGCTCCGCACGTTTGAGCGCGCATTCGAACATCACATGATAAATGGCGAGATCGCGCACCGGCTTGGGCGACTGCTTGTTCTTCAATTGTTCAAACAGCTGATGAAGATGATGAGATTCAAAGCTCGAGGCTTGAGTGGCATCGCCATATTTGTCTAACCGTAATTGTTGAAGGGCGGTACGCACTTGGCTGTTAGCGGTTGGATCGCGTTGGTTGAGTAGGGTATGGATTAAACTAATAGTGACCGCGTAACGTTTTAATGTGCTGAATTTTCTTGAACGAGCCTCATGTTCAAGAAACTGTCTGACGGCGGTGACCGACGCAGGCAACGCACGCACGGTGCGTAATTGACAGAAATTGAGGAACAGATTCCAATCTTTTGTGAAGGCTAGCAGCGAGTTTCGAGTGTACTGATGCTGCGTGAGCTGATCAACTTGCTCTAGAGTGACAAGACGATCAAACTCATTAAGCTTATGTTTTAAAATACTTTGATCTGTGATGATAGTAAGGTTTTTTTTCATCCTAGCGCACTATAACTTACGGTTTTAGTGATAAATATACTTGCTAACACAGGATATACAATTATTATTTAGGTAACTGCAACTAGAAGAACCAGATGCGTATGGCTTTAGCTACTTATCGAGGGTTTACCCTTAAATCTGCGCCAAATTCTAACGAAGTGTGGCAAGTTCAGATCAAGAACCATGTGTTAACGGGCAACTTAGCCGCCGTAAAGAAAAGCATTGATTGGTGGTGTGACACGGCATCGATTATCGACCCGAGAGAATTCGAGTCGGTGGGCCGTAAACGCGAAGTCGCTGCGGGCGCACACGAAAACTTCAACGGGTTCACGATAAAGAACGACACCGGTGAAGCAAACGGATGGTATTGTTTTTTTAATGGCCGCTTAATCAAAGGTTCTAAAGTTGCTATTCAAAAACATATCGAAGCTTTCTTACTCGCAAAACAGCGAGCGGAAGCACAACAGAAGAAGTAGTAGAAATCATGACACTTGTATATTCGACAGAAGTCGGCCGAATTAAACAGGAACCTGAGAAAATTGAGCGTCCTAAAGGCGACGGCATTGTCCGTATCCACAAAGAAACCAAAGGACGTAAAGGCAAAGGCGTTTGCATCGTTAAGGGATTAGACTTAGATGATGCGCCGTTAAAGCTGCTTGCTGCAGAACTGAAAAAAGTGTGTGGTTGTGGCGGTTCCGTTAAAGATGGCGAAATTGAAATCCAAGGCGACATGAGAGAAAAAATTAAAGCGTTACTGGAAAAGAAAGGCTTTAAAGTCAAACTGGCTGGTGGCTAATAACCAGGTTGATATCGTTAGATAGCAAAGTAGTTATTAGCTATTTTATGGTAAATCCAGTTATGTTGAATGTCATCGCTAGATAACCAAACAAACCAAACACAGCAGAGAAGAGCACCAAAGAACGTGCTCTTCTTATTAGTGAACTCAATTTAACATAACGTACATAATGCGCACTGTAATAGTGACGCTTTAACCTCGGTCGCGTATAGAGCTAAGCTGCCCGCAGCCATTGATATTCCTTGCAATCCCAGCCCGATGCTTTCCCATAGCGCTTTTATAGACGGATTATCGTTGCGGTCAACTCGAATGCTTCACACGATTGTGAATCCTTAACATGATTAAAACGATGAGTATCAGCTACGCATCGCGTCTCAAATAAATCAGGTATGAAACGGAAAGATCGCCCAGTGTGTCAATATCTTCCATAGGCTTTTGAGCGAATCTCAGCAATCTTCTTCGCATACTCTTGCTCTAGCAAATAAATCTTATGGTCTCTCTCTTGTTGTAAACGCATGATTTCTGCGTTGTAATTGGTGTAAGGGTCAGCTTGAAAAGTTATATCACAACGGCTGCTAACATCGTTCACCGCGTTGCTTGAACCTGATAAGTTGAATGATGCGCGAATCTTTCTAGCGTTATAGCTGTATACCTCTAAATGGGCTGTGCGACCTTGCTTGATCGCGTAAAGCAGCTCTTTAGGATAGTTTTCGACGACTCCACTTTCATAACTTGATGAGTACATTCGGCCATCAAGATCGTAAATGTTCCCGCCATCAATCTTAATACGCAATTTCATTTCTTGGTTCGGTGAACCGATAGCGTTCTGCGATCCAAATGTCAGGTACATGGTGCGCTTGTAGGTATCAGAATCACATCGAAAACCTAAGTGATTACCACCGCTAGTTACGTAACGTTCATAGACGTTCTTGTTGTACATTGAATCGAAGTATTCGTTCTTCTGAAATGAAGCATGGGAACTGATTGAGATCAGCGCTGCACATAAACCAAAGCCCATAGATACAAATTTCACTGACTTTCCTCTTGTCATTTCTCAACAAGCCACTTTACGGCGTCGCGCTAAGTTAGACCGCGATCTTTTCCCGGTTTATGGCGCAAGTTACTGTGTTTTTTATTGCTAACCCTCAGATTGCGTACTCTGAGACAGACACTCGTTCGATTTCAAACCTTCTCGATCTACATCCACACCGTTTATTTGAGTGACAACGTCACTAGGAGTTACCTCATATATTTTGTGCTGTATGGCGCTGTTGTTCGGAACCAAATCAAATCTTGATGTTGTGCCTTTCGATTGGCGGTTGGATTGGCTGCTATTTCTCTGGTGTTCAATTCAATACAAGTAACTACAGCAGATATGGCAACAGTAAGTAATCACACCGTAACGTGACAGAATAATAAACTGGCACCATTTGGGTGTGTAATTTGACGTGTAATAAAATTACATCAACAAGTAAAATCGAACCTAATGTAGTGTTTTATTCTGCATTAACTCATTGTTTTAAATGTTTTATTTATCTTTAAACAGTATTTTGTGGGTAATTTCTAGGGGTGGGGCTGGAGTTGTAAGTCTAAATGAAAGGCAAAAAAAAAGAGCACTGACGTGCCCTATTCTTTGGTTTGTTGCTCTGCTTGTTGTTGTCGTATTTCCTGAGCAATGATTTTGATTGCTTCTGCGGTGCTTATGCCTTGCGACATCAGGGCCTGAATCTTTTCAACCGCAGCTTGTTGCTCGGCGTGTGATAGCGTGGGTAAATCATCAAACATAAAAAAGGCTCCTTGTTTAAGGAGCCCAACTATAGTGGTTCGTTTAGTAACTCGCAAGGAAGTTTATGAAACCGCCCATGGCATCTTCGTTGGTGTAGCTGGCACCAATATCCAATTGGAACAGGTTCAGTGGCGAGATCCCCACACCGGCCGTAACCGTCCCTTCACTACCGCTATAGGCTAAGTTTTTATAATACCCTGCCCGCAGTTTCAGTTGGCGCATCAAATCGATTTCGCCACCAACACGAATCATTTGTGTATTGTCGGCAAAACTTTTGTAGCGTTGATCTTCATTGATATCGTAGTCGACACTTAAAGTGACGTAATCTGCAACTAAACCGGCACCGACTGTAAATTGCGGACGAATTTGATAAGCGTATTGTAGGTTGGGATTCCCTGACACTTTAGACGCGACGCTTTTCGTTTCGATGTCTCGGCTGATCAAGTTGGTCGCGGCCACACCGATACGAAACGGCCCGTAGAACCAAAGTGCACCGGCATCGATATTAAACGTGGTTTCGCCATTGCTGTTTTCGCGCAGATCTTTGATATCGTAATCGTTGAGGCTGGCTTCGTAGACGTAGGTATAGATGCGTTGTAGTTTCGGGCTGATACCAAAGGATATGTGTTGTCCCATGAACGTTTGGTATTTCGCAAACGTGATCCCGACTTCAGTCACGGCGACGGACACTGCGTTAACAGTACTGTTTTGCGCTTTCTCAAAGGTACACTCATCCGAGCCTTCTGTGTAACTCGGGCAGGAATCTGCGATGTTCGTGGTGGCAAAAGATTCGGTATACGCCTTACCAAAAATGTTCATAGCAAGATAGCGGTTTGGGATACCAAATGCGACAACGCCACCAAGATGGGCGCTAAGAACGTCACCACTGACGTCGTTCATGGCTGTTTGCAATTCGCCAGCGCGGTTGAGATCGCCACTGTCGATTATGCTGGAAATGTTATCCATGCCATCGACCATTTGATCTGGGTCGTTGTAGGTAAAGCCGATACTGGGAAGAATCATGCCTGCATCGTCATTGCGTCGGTAAATGGCAACGATTGCAGGGTTATAAAATGGGGCTGTGAGGTAGTTGGCGGAGACGACACCAACGCCGCCCATGGCATCACCGCGAGCTTCTACGGCGTAGTTTGCTGCAAAGGCACTGGGCGCGGCAATCGCGACTGACAGCGCAAGAAATTTGAGTTTGTTATTCATGCCGATATAAACCGTAAGTTCCGTTTCGTTTTATAGCGGCATATTCTCTATTATCTTTAGCTATTCCTCTAGAGAAACGTCATATGTTTTGCTGATAACTTGAGATTGCTCAATTGTGATGGGCCCTTGCCACCGTTGATGCGTCATCGAGACGGCTAAAACATAACGATCGGAAGGGAGATTGTTCAGTTCCAATGAGGTTGGATAATCGGATTCGTAGCTCTGATTCCAAATCTCTTTGTATTTACCATCCACATAATCGAAAACCGACACGCCCAATTTAGGCAACGGACAGAAACGATTAAGCAGTGCGTTCTTTTCAACCACCCACTGATCTTTCGACGCCCAACGTACGGTTTGCTTTGCTTTGGGTTCACCAAAAATCACCCAAGCGCTCCACGATTCTTGGTCGTTGGCGGTAATGTCTAAACGATACAGACCCATGTTCAATTTGGTATTGAGGTTGTAGCGTTTGAGATACGAGATGTTTTGACTTGTGACGTTGTCACGGTCAGTGCGAGTAAACGTACTGTCATTGGACAGTGGTTTATCAACCCATTGCGTTAAACGAATGTCGGCAATCGCCTTCTTCGCTTTGGTATCAATGAGAACTTGGTAAGCATCACGACCTGGACTTTGAATGTCGATACGACGAATCAACACCGATTTAATCCATTCTGGAAAAGGTTTGCTGTCCAACCCTTTACCGCAATCGACCGTCAGTGACTGAACGAGAAGATCATTCAGATGGGATTTGATATTTTTGTTGTGTTCAAGCTGCCACACTTCAACCAGAGAGGCAAACATGCTCTCTAAATCGTTGTTGAGCAGATGTTGATGAGCTTGTGTAAGCGGTGTGTTGTTCTCAAACCACTCCACACTTTGTGCTGAAAGAGGCACGCATAGTAGCGTGCCCATCAGTAACGCAGTTATTCGCATTCGTTACGCTTTCATTTTGTAGCCAACACCACGCAGCGTTTCGATTTCTAAACCTGGTAGTTTTTGGCGTAGCTGTAGAACGTGGGTGTCCACGGTACGTGTGGTTGGGAAATGGTTGTAACCCCACACATGATCCAGCAGTTCATCACGTGTAAATACGCGGCCAAGGTTGCTTGCTAAAAACAGCAGCAGGTCGAATTCAGTACGTGTAAGCGTGATCGATTCACCATTAAAGAACACTTCGCGAGTGGCTTTATCGATGGTTAAATTCGCAGTCACGACTTTGCTGTCATCCTGATCTTCATTTTCAGGAGAACGAAGCTGAGCGCGCACGCGGGCAAATAATTCTGCTTCGGCAAAAGGTTTTGTTAGATAGTCGTTGGCGCCTGCATCTAAACCGGTCACTTTATCTTTCACGGTGACAAGCGCAGTCAGCAAAATGACTGGCACGTCTTTCAGTTTTTTCCAATCCGCGAGGTGCTGCACTGAGTCGCCATCAGGTAACTGACGGTCAAGAATCACCAAGTCGGCTTTTTCCCAATATTGCTTTACACCAGCAATCGTCTCTGCATGTAAACAGTCATATCCTGCTTGCTCCAAACTAACTAGAAGTCCGTCAGCTAGGTTTTTATCATCTTCAACGAGAAGCAATGTCTGTTTCACAGGGTATCTCCAATATAAAAGTGGTCGGCGGTCCGATTAGGGTCATTGTTCCACCCATTCGCCCGACCATCGATTCTACTATAGTTAAGCCAAGTCCTAAGCCACTTTTACTGACAAATGGCTTGCGTAAATGACGCCAATCCTTGTTTGTAAGCGTTCCTTGGTCCGTAACCTTGATTGTGACAGAGTTAGATTTAGTAATTACTTCCAATGTCACGGGCGCAACGCCATATTTGACCGCGTTGCGTATTAAATTATCGACACAAGTCCCCAGCCAGTAGACATTCAGTTTGGCTGCAATGTCTTCGTTAATTTTGAGTTCTACCGGCTCGGCGAATTCCTCTTCAACCTTGTATTGTAACCACTCTTCAACGGACGGAACCCAGTCTGTTGCAAGAGGTTTGTTATCAGATTGCAAATAATCCTTACTTGCCTCTGCCAATTGCCTTAATCGACGTGAATCTTCACACAGTCTACGGAACTCATCGTATACAGACTCAGGCAAATGTTCAAATTCGCGACGAAAGCCTTCGACGGTCAACGACAGGCTTGCGATCGGTGTGCGTAGCTCATGCGTAAGGATTTGCAGAATGAGCATGCGGCTCTTCATGTCCTGACGCTTTGAATTCCAACGATAAATTGACCAACCAAATACCAAAAGTATGTTGGCAATCACCAATGCGACCATACTAATTCGTAACAAATCAGAATGATCTTCAATGTCCCAACAGATGTTGCCGCGCTGCACAAAGCACGTGCTGTCTGAAGTGACTATGTTAAACGATAATCCGGCTTTGCTGGCGTTTCGATTCCAAGTTTCTTCATCGAAAACGTAATATTCGTCCCCTTTTCTCAGCCAAAGTTCCGTATCGTCCCCAAACATAACGGCGCCGGCGATCAATGCTGTCATCGTGTCTTCATTCATGCTCTGCAAACGGCCCAATAAGGTGTTGGTTTCGGCTTGCGGACGTTCCTGAATGTGCATGTATTGTTGCAGGTCGCTTGTTTTGTCGGTGTGGACTTCCGCATAGCGCGAAGCGTATGTCCCACCGCCAGGGTGAATCAACGCGCTGCGGGCAAACCAACGCATGGGTAACTGCGTGCCTTTACAGATGGCGCGTGTAAAAACCAGCGGTTCGGTGACCAGTGGGTTGAGCGGTAGTTTTCCGGTACAGGTTTGAGCCAGGCTATACAGTTGCTGGATATCTTTTAATGGATAAGCGGAGGTTTGCGGCAACATGGTATCGGGCGTCAGAAGACGTGTTGGGTAGTCATTCTGGATTTCGCGAATGTCGTACGATACAACGGCCGATTGGTAGTCAAATAGCGATACAAACAGATCGATGCGCTCAGGCAGCGAATCTGCATAAGATGAGGTTGATGTGAATAGCCCTAAAACTGCTAGGGTTCTGAGTATCGCTTTAATCAATTTGAATCTTCGGCAGATCATAGGGTTACAAAACTATAACGTATTCTCTTAGAAAGATACATTTGGCGTGTTATATTGCTGTCAATAATGCATCATCGAATAATAAAGAAGCCAGCTAAATGCTGGCTTCTTGTGTCTTGAGAATCGGAGATTACAGTGCTTTAGAAATGGCGTCTACACTATCTTTCGCATCGCCAAACAGCATGTATGTGTTCTCTTTAAAGAACAGTGGGTTTTGCACACCCGCGTAACCCGTATTCATCGAACGTTTGAATACGATAACGTTTTGTGCGTGCCACACTTCCAGAACCGGCATCCCCGCGATTGGGCTGTTCGGATCTTCTTGCGCCGCTGGGTTCACGGTGTCGTTCGCGCCAATCACCAACACGGTATCGGTGTCTGAGAAATCATCGTTGATCTCATCCATTTCCAATACGATGTCGTAAGGCACTTTCGCTTCCGCCAACAGTACGTTCATGTGACCAGGCAGACGCCCCGCTACCGGGTGAATACCAAATCGCACTTCAACACCCATGGCACGAAGTTTTTCGGTGATCTCAAAGACTGGGTACTGAGCCTGTGCAACCGCCATACCGTATCCCGGAGTGATGATTACAGACTTCGAGTTTTTCAGCATATCCGCCACATCTTCAGCGTTGATCTCGCGATGTTCACCCTGCTCTTCATCTGAACTAATCACAACTTCTTGGCCAAAGCCACCTGCGATCACGCTAATGAACGAACGGTTCATCGCCTTACACATGATGTAAGACAGAATTGCACCTGAAGAACCAACCAGCGCACCGGTCACGATCAAAAGATCGTTTGCCAGCATAAAGCCTGCTGCCGCGGCCGCCCAACCTGAGTACGAGTTCAGCATCGATACCACAACTGGCATATCGGCACCGCCGATTGAAGCCACCAAGTGGTAACCGAACGCGAACGCAATCAGTGTCATCACGATCAGCGCAAACATGCTGCCGTCAGCGTTCACAAAGCGAGTCAGCAACAAGGCTGAGATCACCAGCGCTGCAAGGTTCAGCTTATGCTTGTGGGGTAGATTCAAAGGTGATGATTTGATGATGCCACGCAGTTTACCGAAGGCCACGATGGAACCGGTAAACGTCACCGCACCAATGAACACACCGATAAAGACTTCAACAAGGTGAATGACATGTTCAGCATGGGTGGCCACTTCTGGCGCATCCAGATAGCTGTTGTAACCGACCAAAACCGCAGCCATCCCCACAAAGCTGTGAAGAATAGCGACCAATTCTGGCATTTCGGTCATTTCAACTTTCTTCGCGAAATGCATCCCGATCGAGCCACCAATCACCATCGCCAGAATGATCCACGCGAGGCCTGAAGCGCCAGGGCTGAAGATTGTTGCCAGCAACGCGATGGTCATCCCCGCGATACCGTAATAGTTACCTGCCTTCGCAGACTCCTGCTTCGACAGACCTGCCAAACTCAAAATGAAAAACAGAGCAGCAACAATGTACGCCGCTTGTACTAATCCTGCAGACATTGTGTACTCCCTTAGTTTTTACGGAACATTTCAAGCATACGTTTGGTCACGGTAAAGCCACCAAAGATGTTGATGCTTGCAATCAGCACTGCGATAAATGCAAGGAAAGTGACAGCACCGTTTCCTTGCCCGATTTGCAGTAGTGCACCTACTACGATAATGCCTGAGATCGCGTTGGTTACTGACATCAGCGGCGTATGCAATGAATGCGTGACGTTCCAAACGACGTAGTAACCCACCACACAAGCCAATACGAACACGGTAAAGTGACCGAGGAACGCGGCTGGCGCGACTGATGCAATCCACGCAAATGCGCCGACACCAACAGCCAAACCCACCAGTTTTTTCACCGGTGAAACAGGTTTCTCTTCTTTCTTCTCTTTTACCGGCTGTGCTTTCGCTTGCTGCTGAGGTTGCGCTGACACCTGAATCGGTGGCGCAGGCCAAGTAATCTCACCCGCTTTCACCACGGTGACACCGCGCAGCACGACATCATCAAAGTTGATATCGATGTTGCCGTCTTTCTCTTTGCAGAGCAGTTTCAGCAGGTTCACAAGGTTGGTTGCGTACAACTGAGATGATTGCGTTGGCAGGCGACCAACCATGTCGGTGTAGCCAATCACTTTGACGCCATTGGGGGTGACAAACACTTCATCTTTGACGGTGTATTCACAGTTACCGCCGTTGGCTGCGGCCAAATCGACAATCACACTACCCGGCTTCATGCTGTCGACCATCGCCTTGGTCACCAGTTTTGGCGCAGGTTTGCCAGGGATCAGTGCCGTGGTGATGATGATATCAACGTCTTTCGCTTGCGCGGCGTACAGTTCAGCCGCTTTCTTGTTGAAGTCATCCGACATCTCTTTTGCGTAACCGTCGCCAGAGCCAGAGTTTTCCTTGTAATCCACTTCAAGGAACTCAGCGCCCATCGACTGTACTTGTTCTTTCACTTCTGGACGAACATCGAATGCGCGAACAATGGCACCGAGGCTACCGGCAGCGCCGATCGCAGCAAGGCCAGCAACGCCAGCACCCGCAACGAATACTTTCGCCGGTGGGACTTTACCTGCCGCAGTGATTTGGCCGGTAAAGAAGCGACCGAATTCATGCGCCGCTTCAACGACCGCACGATACCCGGCAATATTGGCCATGGAAGACAAAGCATCCAGCGCCTGAGCGCGTGAAATACGAGGTACGCAGTCCATCGCCATCACGTTGATGCTTTTCACGGTGAGTTTTTCCATCAGTTCAGCATTTTGCGCCGGCCAGATGAAGCTAATTAGTGTTGCGCCTTCCTTGAGCAAAGAAATTTCATCAACTTCTTCGTTGCTGACAGGTGCATTCACTTTTAAGACGATGTCCGATTGCCATACGTCATCTTTACTCGCCATGGTCGCGCCCGCTGCTTGATAAGCAGCATCTTCGAAACTGGCCAGCGATCCTGCCTGAGATTCGATAACGACCTCAAACCCTAGCTTAATGAGCTGTTCAACCGACGAGGGGGAAGCAGCGACTCGCGTTTCTCCTGCGAGTATTTCTTTTGGTACACCAATTTGCATAGCAGTTCCTTGACTATTGGCACAATGATTATTCTGTTTTTATCTAACGACTCACCTAACTTCAAGCTCTTTGTTATATAAATACACACTTTCTTTGCTTACTACGTGAGGTAGTAAAGGATTCTGTTGAACCGAGGCACGGAATACAACAGCGCATCAACTCAGCAGAGGTCAAACCAGTATAGACAAATATCTATAAAAACAGGAATTTGCAAAGTACACAAAAAAACAAAAGAGCCATCAGCATATCGACTTATGGCCCTTTTATTTATGATTTCTGTCAACGACTGGATGAGTTAAGAGAAGATCTTTCCACCCATTTGATCAATGAACATTTGCGCTTTTTTCAGCATCAATTCTTTGGCGTCGTCCTTACTGGGCACGACGTCTGAACGAATGAAGCGATGGGTTTGCAATTCGCCATCAACCTCTTTGGTGATGCGTCCGGCAATACGATACTGGCCACCTTCTGAAATCGGCTCTTGGTAAATGAGAAAGCCTTTGTATTCAACCGGTTGAACCACTTCGATTTGATTTTCTGACTTACCGCCAAATAAACGAGAAAACAGTCCCACAATAACTCCTTTGGGTAATTCAATTTAATGCTGGTTTTTATGCCCGACAATCGGCTTTTCGTACCATTCAAGTTCCGCGTCTTCATCAAAACGCGTTTGGGCAATCACCACCGGAACCTCGTCATCATCACGATTTTTACGACGATCGTCCACGATCATTGACTCAGCGGCTTGCACGGCCGTCTGCGCCCGTTTCTTTAATACTACCAAACGAGCTTCCGGCAGTGCCGACAGAAAATCGACATCATGACGAATGTAGATCGGACGAATCTGACTGAGCGCCAAGCAGGCGAGATCCGCCAATTGCTCGTTGGAATAGTTGTCTACGTATTGGTCCTGGGCCAACACTTGGCCAACCAGAGTTTCCATGTAGTTGTGAACATCAACGCTGATTTGCATCGTTACTCTCCTGATCGCGAAGTCTCGCGGTTTTCTTCCCCCACTTCAACAGCATCATCACTCAACGCATTCGCTGTATGAAGCGGTTTGAAGGGTATTCAAGGCCTGATAAGGTATCTGGCTACACTAGCCAACAGTTAATGGATAGGCAATGAATGTCGTATATCCTAGATAAAATCTATGGCTAACCGCTCGCTTTTACGCCTTAAGTTTAGCAAAAGGCTTGGAAAATCATTAAATCGAAGTATGCTAGCCCACATAACTATTTTTTAAATTGTCATTATGTCAAATGGCTAGTTGTTAGAACATGTCATCGAGTCTAGTTACCTCGTATTGGTTTCGGTTTGCGTTCCCGATCATTTTGCTGTGCGCATTGTGGTTTGGAATGAATAACGTCATTCTGGTTACCCGCTCAAACTTGGGTTTTGCGGGCAATCTTCCTTACGTGCTATTTATCGCAGCGATTGCGATCGCCCATCTGTTCAAACAGAGTCGTATGGCGATGGTCGCCAGCGCGATGTTGATCTGTTATTGGGTCATTCAGTATCGGTTACAAACCCCACTCAGCTCAGGATCGACGTTGCTGGAGTTATCGCTCTTGGCGATTTTGCTCCCCGTGGCGTGTTTGTTGAGCTACGCGTTCAAAAATGGCGGATTATTCAGCCGTGGTTTTGCCACGTATCTGGGCATTCTTGCCATGTTTGGTGTGTGGTGTTTTCTCATCATCACGCAATACGAATCGGGCGGCTTCGCACAATTAAGTGAAGGGCTGCTCTATTCCGTCGATCAGGTCTCGAAACTGCCCTTCATTTTGGTGTTGTATCTCGCGGCATTGGTCGGGGTAACCAGCATTTTTGTCTTGACCAAAAATCGCTTGATGGATGTGGTGATCTACACCTCGATTCTGCTTGCCGCCAACACCTTCATCTTTTTCCAGATTCAGTATGTGTCGAGCACGATGTTTTCGCTCGCCGGTGTGTTACTGATCCTGTATTTGCTGTCGGCCAGCTATGAGATGGCGTTTAACGACCGACTGACGCAGTTGCCGGGGCGGCATGCTCTGGAATTGGATATGCGCCACTTAGGCCGCAAGTTCACCGTGGCGATGGTGGATGTGGACCATTTCAAAAGCTTTAACGATTCGTATGGCCACGAAACGGGTGATGATGTGTTGAAGTTGGTTGCGGCTCGTTTGCGCATGGTGCAAGGGCGCGCGAAGGTGTATCGCTACGGTGGTGAAGAATTTACAGTGCTGTTCAAAGGTAAAACCGCAGAACAAGCGATGGATTATCTCGAGCTATTGCGTGCGGATATCGAAGCGTATGACTTGGTGATTCGTAATCTGGAATCTCGCCCAAAAAATGACAAAGATGGCGCCAAACAGCGCTCGGATTCAAAGCGCATGTCGGTCAACATCACGGTGAGTATCGGTTTGTGCGACAGCACCTTACAACGAGACCCAAATGAGGCGTTGAAGTTCGCTGACCAAGCTTTGTACGCCGCGAAAAAAGCAGGTCGAAACTGCGTGAAAAATGCCGGTTAATCCTGATTAAAGAACAGCACAATACTGCCCCCTTTGAATGCACTGCCGTAATTCAGAGACAACCCAATCCCGATGTTATCGATAAAGCTGATTTCAAACGGCGGCGTCATCAACCAACCCACACTCGCTTCGTAGTACATGGACGTACCCAGCGGTTGTTGAATATCACTCCCTACATCCACACGTCTTAAGCTGGAATAGATTGACTGCACCGAGCGGCCAACTTGAGAAAAGTCGTAGACGCCTGTGATGGTGTTAGCGATATACCACCCTTCTGGATGACCAATGTCCCCTTGGTTTGCATCGCCCCAGCCATAGCCGTAAAAATAGTGCCATGAGGAAGAGACATTCCAGCGCCCCCAACTTTCTTCGGCTTGATATTTGAGTTTAAAGTGCGGTTCGTAAACATTCGCCCATGCGGTGGTGTTAAACAGCAGATTATCGAGATATGGCGCCACTTGCTTGCCCGTCGGGCTGTTGTAATCAAGCGTGTTCTCGTAGCGCAGCAGATGCACGCCAAATCCCGGTTCAAACGACCAATGTTCATTGAATGTGTGGCGAAAGCGATACGCCGCGTACAAATCAACAATCACTTGGCGAAAGTCATCTTTGGGCTCATCGGCGGCAAACTGCAGCGTCTCTTCCGTCACCATGCCGGATAACCGCAGCAACACACTGTGCTGGTTTATCGCGTCTGGATCGCTCAGTTCAAAGGTATACGGCAATGTCGAGACCGCATATTTTTTACGGTTGTCGATGGAATCTTCCGTGCCCCAGTTTTCGTTGTCCGTATTGAGAAACTCATTGGGGTCAAAATCGCTGATCCCCACGGTAAACACATCACTGTCGCTCAGCACAATCGTGGCTGCGAAGCTGTTTTCCAAAAAATTCTGAATCGACGCATACCCGGCATGACCCCACGACGAATACAAACACAGGGCGCTAATTGCGGTGAATCGATAAAGGGAATTGAGCATACGTCGCCAGTGATCAGCCTTCGGTTGAATATATCGGTTATGTTAGTTCATCCCGAGCACGGGCGGTATCAAAGTTTATCCGTATGTCGCCCAGTTGAGAACTCGATCCACTCCATATGATTCATCGCTTCAATCTTTTGATTTGTGTCAAATTTCCTTAATCAACTTGTATATAAATGAATAAAAACGCAATAAGTAGTTACTGAGTGAATGTTCAGTACTAGTATTAAATAAGCCGTCTCTGAGTTGTGAGTGTCAAGGAGGACATTTGGCTGTTAATCAAGATGTTCCGTCGTTATATGGTAAATGGATGCGCTTTGTATCACTTCGCCCGATTGTCATTGCCCTCGCCTGGCTGATCCTTTGGCGCGCTGCTGCGCTGATGGAATATGAACCCCACGTGAGTATTTGGTTTCCGCCTGCTGGGGTGACATTCGCGATATTTCTGGTCTTGGGCTGGTCTTATCTTCCCGTTCTCATGTTTTGTTCGGTTGCTGCCACCTTTTGGGAAAACAGCATGTACGGTTCGCAACAACCGTTCACCACCCTCGTTTCAACCGGGTTGTTGTTTGCCGCGATCCACAGTTTTTCCTATTGGCTCGGCGCTGCGCTCCTCAAACAGATCAGTTCGCAGCAAGACAGTGTGAAAATCCCCAATCTAATTCTGACGTTTCTAATCCTGTCGGTCTGTTCATCGTTGGTTGCGGCGGTCGGCGGCTCTACAGCGCTCGCGATCACTGGCATTATTGAGTATGGCGACATCATGGACCTTTGGGTGCCTTGGTGGGTGGGCGATTTGATTGGCGTTGTGGTGATTACCCCGATTGTAGTGTCTGTGCTGGGGGCATTTTATCCCTCAGAAGGTCGCTGGATTACCAAACATTTCAAACCGCTGATTGATGATGCGCCCAAAGCGCCGTTTATCTATAAACTGATGACAGCCAGTGCGATATTGTTCGTGATCAGCATTCTGGTGAGTGCGTATCCCACATCGCAAATCGTCTTTATGGTCTTCTTCCTCGGCATTGCGCAAATGTGGATTGTGTTTACGGAAACCGCGACTCGTTCATTCGTGAGCTTAGCGCTGTTGAGCACGCTTACGGCCGTGTTCGTCGATGTATTGGGGCTTTCCGATCGCGCCATGGTGTATCAATTCACCATCTATTTGCTCGCCGCCAATACCTATTTTGGGTTGTGGGTGCCCCACATTCTGGTGGACAACCAGAAACTCCGTCGTCTTTCAGAGCAAGACATTCTGACAGATGTACAAACGCGCCAATTCTTCATTCGCAACGTGCATGACGAAGTGATACGCGCGCGCCGCTACAACCAGCCGGTCTCGATGGTGCTGTTTGATGTCGATAACTTTAAGGCAATCAATGACAACCATGGCCACATTGTCGGCGACAAAGTGTTGATTGCGATAGCCAACTTGGTCAAACAAGAAATTCGACCGTCAGACAAAATTGGGCGCTTTGGCGGTGATGAATTCATGTTGCTTTTGCCCGGCGATGATTTATCCGGTGCGATTCGAGTGGCCGAGCGTTTGCGTCAGGCCATTGGGCATCTCTATATCGATGATTTTGGTGACATTGTCACATGCAGTTTTGGCGTGACCGAAATGAAAAGCAACGACAACTTCGTTTCCGCGTTTGAACAGGCCGATAAGCTGCTGCTGGCTGCGAAAAAAGAAGGCCGCCATCGCGTGAAGTCCTAAGCACAACGCTATCTGATGCCGTCATAAATATTATCGCCGTAGCAAACATCATTGCAGCAGTAAAAAAGGAGCCATGTGGCTCCTTTGCTTTTGAAGGGGTGTTTGGATGCAGTGATCGCGGCAGCGTTAATCCGAATCACCCTTGGTAAAGCAGCGCTGTGACAACACGATGTGGTGTTGGTTTAAAGCATCAAACTGCTCTGTCTTGACCAATTCGGTCACCTGCGACAAATCAATGCGGCTGGAATCGTATAACACGGCGCACAACGCGTCACCGGACAACAAGTGATGTTGCTCGCCATAGTCGGTATAACGCGATGAACCCAACGAAATCAACATACGCTTGGGGTAACCTGCCTCTGCAAGTAACGCTGCGATGCTGTGCAATGCACCTTCGTTTTTCTGCTGATTGATCTGTTCAATCAACCAAGAAATCAACTGCTCATAACAATAACTGTAGTTGCTCAGCGACACATCATGGCCACACGCAGCCCAACGTCCATCGCGAGCATGAAAGCTACAGAACCGATACTTACTCAAACCGTCCGCAGCGCTGAAACTGCTCAATGGCCACGCATTGGGCGCAATCCCTTTCGACGCCATGCCCCAGTTTTTCTTTTCAGCCAATTTGCTCACAACGGCATTGCGATGGGTTAAATCGTTGAGTAACGTCATCGATTCTGGCACCAAGCCGATCACCGACGTGCCAAGATATTTCACCGTCACGACCAGCGCAATTTCCGGCTCCATCTGCACTTTTGCATTCACATCCGATGGTAATAATACGGTATCAAACGAGTACGGATTAACAGCAAGATAAGGTTCCGTGGCATTCGGCACAAAGAAGGGAAACAGTGCCTGCGGGCGACTGGCATCCACCGCGCCCTGCAACGCATTAGCCTCCCCGGTTTGCTGTAAATGACCCGCGAAATTACCGGCGATCCCGAGCCCGAATAACGGGACTTTTTGATGACTATTTGAACTCAATGCTTCCTCCATGAAGCTCTATACGTTACGACGTCACGGCTAAGCCGCGTAAAATCACATCAACCAGAAACTGCTGCGCCTGTTCAAACTCTTCTTCAGACATCGGCGCGCCTTTGATGAGCTGAATTTCGGTATCAAAGTCTGCGTAAAACTGCGTCGCGCCCCAAATCAAAAACAGCAAATGCAACGGATCAACCGGGCGAATTAAGCCCTGTTCGACCCACGCGTTGATCACACTCGCTTTGCCTGCTGCCCAGTTGACGACCGGAAACTGAATTTCATCACGAATCACCGGCGCGCCCTGAATAATCTCTTGAGCGAAAATCTTTGACTCTTGAGGATGCGTTCGGCTGTAGCGCATTTTGCCGACGATATAATTGCGCAGCACCGCTTGTGGCGAACTGTCGATGGCACTTTCTGAAAAACCTTCATTCCACAGCGTGAGAATGTCTTGCAATAACGCTTTATACAGCCCGGTTTTGGACTTGAAGTAATACAGAATGTTGGCTTTGGGCAAATTCACTCGGTCAGCAATCGCCTGAACTGATGTGCCTTTGTAACCATGTTTGACGAACTCATCAGCGGCGGCCTGCAAGATTAATTCCTGATTGCGGCGGCGAATTTCTCCGGAGATTGAGCGTTTCTGCGGTCTCAGTTCCGTATCCAAGTGAACTCCTTTCATATTGGCCCTTTATTACAGTAATCAATGCTTATGCACCGCTTGTCAAGCGTCGAAATATGCACTCTTTTTAAGCAGTTGCACATTTATGGTTCAGTGCCGTGATACGCCATCCCCCTCACGCCTTATCCCGACAAGATTTGAACACTTGGTCAAGTTTTTGCATTTACCCTTTCGAAAAAAAATAGAAAGGAATCTGCTCAACATGACTACACCACTTCTCGAACTGTGGAATCTCAGTAAGTTTTTCCCGGGTGTCGTGGCGAATGACAAAGTGAATCTCAAACTGTTTCCCGGCGAAATTCTTGCGTTGCTGGGTGAAAATGGCGCTGGCAAGTCCACGCTGGTGAAAATGATTTACGGGGTCAACGCACCCAGTGAAGGTGCAATTTTATGGAACAATCATGAAGTCAGCATGACATCCCCCAATCAAGCCCGCGCCATGGGAATTGGCATGGTGTTCCAGCACTTCTCTGTGTTTGAAACCCTGACGGTGTTAGAAAATATCCAGTTGGGGCTAGATAAAGAATTTCTCGACTCTTTGGATGATTTACGCCAAACCATTATCGAAAAAAGCGAACAATATCAGTTGCACGTGGACCCGGATCGTTACGTTCACAGCCTGAGTATCGGCGAGCGCCAACGGGTTGAAATTTTGCGTTGTTTGATTCAGAACGTAAAACTGCTGATCCTTGATGAGCCGACCTCGGTACTGGCCCCGCAGGAGATCGAAGGGTTGTTTACCGTGCTCAATCAACTGGCGTCTGAAGGCTGCGCGATTTTGTTCATCAGCCACAAGCTAAAGGAAGTCACCACGCTTTGTCATCGCGCTGTGATACTGCGTGGCGGCAAAGTGACGGGGGAATGCAACCCTGCCCGCGAAACGCCCAATTCAATTGCGCGCATGATGGTTGGCGATGAAACCCAATTGTCGGAAACGTACCCAAAAACTACCGGTGAAACGGTGGTGCTCCGCACGGTCGATCTGTCACTCGCGCCGTCTCATCCGTTCGGATGCAGCTTAAAGCGCATTAATCTTGAGCTTCGCGGTGGCGAAATCTTTGGTTTGGCCGGCGTTGCGGGCAATGGTCAGGAAGACTTATTGGCCGTGCTGAGCGGCGAAGACACGCGCGCCGAGAAAGACGCGATCCAGTGGCAAAATACGCCGATTGGCCATTTGCATGCAGGGTGCCGCCGCCAACTGGGCTTAGCCTACGTCCCGGCCAATCGCTTGGGACAAGGTGCCGTACCGGAGATGAGTTTAGAAGAGAATACCCTGCTGACGCATACGCGCTCACTTTGTCGCAGCGGTGTGATTCAATTTCCCAAACTCAAAGCTATGGCCCAAAAACTGATTCAAACCAATCAGGTCAAGTGCCGCAACGAACAGTCGCAAGCGAAAAGTTTGTCGGGCGGGAATCTGCAAAAATTCATCATGGGGCGTGAAGTGGCACAAGCGCCGCGTGTATTGATTTGTGCGCACCCGACTTGGGGCGTCGATATTGGTGCGGCCAGCGCAATTCATCGACAGTTGATCGCATTGCGCGACCAAGGTGCTGCCATTCTGGTGGTGTCTGAAGATATTGATGAGCTGTTCGTGCTTTGCGATCGCCTCGCCGCAATTTATGAGGGCCACGTTTCTTCGGCGGTAAAAACGGCGGACACGTCCATTGATCAAATCGGTGAGTGGATTGCAGGCGGCTTTATGGCGTCGCAGGAGGTGGCCCATGCTTAACGTGCAACCTCGTCTGGAAAGTTCAAAGTTGATGATGTGGCTCTCGCCGTTCATCGCTGTGACCTTAACGCTCGCTGTTTCCAGTATGCTGTTTGTGTGGCTGGACGTCAGCCCGGTGAAAGCGTTTCAGGTGTTTGTGATGATGCCCTTTTCCGACAGCTACAACTTGGGCGAATTACTGGTGAAATCCGCGCCATTGATGCTGTGTGCCGTGGGTTTAGCGCTCTGTTATCGTGCCAACATCTGGAATATTGGTGCGGAAGGCCAGTTATTGATTGGCGCCGTGGCGGCAAGTGCGGTCGCGGTGAACGCCGATGACACCTCAGGAATTGGCATGCTGCTGGCAACCTTAATTGCGGGCATGGCTGCAGGCGCAGGCTGGGCTGCAATCCCAACATGGCTGAACCGCCGTTTTCACACCAACATCATTCTTACTACCATCATGCTCAACTACATCGGATTGTATGTGCTGCTGTGGGCGGTGCATGGTCCGCTTCGCGATCCGCAAGGGTTTGGTTTTCCTGAATCTCAAATGTTTGCCGATGCAGCGCTGCTACATCCACTGTTTGACAGCGGACGCGCTTCAGCATCAATCATTGTTGCGGTCGTGATTGCGATGGTTTCGGGTGTTGTGCTGTTCAAAACCCTGCCCGGCTTTCAATTACGCGTGCTTGGCTCTGAACGTTCGGCTGCCAAATACGCCGGTTTTTCAGAGCATCGCCTCGTTTGGGGCGTGATGTTGTTTGCTGGCGCATTGGCAGGTTTTGCTGGCGCAGCCGAAGTCGCGGGCCCGATTGGTCAACTGGTGCCGTCTGTTTCGCCGGGCTATGGCTACGCAGCCATTATCGTGGCGTACTTGGGGCGTCTGAATCCGATCAGTGTGATTGTCGCATCGCTATTTATGGGCGCGCTCTACATGGGAAGCGATCTGGCACAAATCGAACTCGGGCTGCCAACCGCGGTCACCGGGCTTTTCCAAGGCACGCTGCTGTTTTTCCTGCTGGCGTGTGATTTTCTGATTCACTATCGCTTTGTCCCCAAAAGCGCGTTACGGGCGCCCGCTCAAACCACGCTTGTAGACGAAAAAGGAGCCGCATAATGGATGCGTTATTGATTCAATCGCTGTGTATTGCGGCATTGAAAACCGGAACCCCGTTACTCATCATCGCTTTGGGCGAGTTGATTTGTGAAAAAACGGGCGTATTGAATTTGGGCCAGGAAGGTATGATGTTGATGGGCGCGATGGCGGGATTCGCGGGCGCCTATTTCTCCGGCAGTTTATTAGTTGGCATTCTGGTTGCCATGTTGGCTGGTATGTTGATGGCACTGCTGTTTGGCGTCTTGACATTAACCTTGAGCACCAATCAGGTGGCGACTGGGCTGGCATTGACCATCTTTGGTACGGGTCTTAGTGCGTTTCTTGGCGGCAGCTTAGTCGGTTCGACGATCGTCGGCTTCAAAGCGATACCGATCCCACTGCTGAGTGACATTCCGTTCATTGGCCCATTGCTGTTCAATCATGACTTGCTGGTCTACCTCAGCTTCGTGTTGATCGTTGGCGCTTGGTGGGTGCTGCACAAGACACGCGCGGGTCTGATTATTCGCGCGGTTGGCGAAAATCCTCACTCAGCCAATGCGCTTGGCATTGAGGTGATTAAAGTGCGTTACATTGTCACCTTAATCGGAGGCGCGCTGGCAGGTTTGGCTGGCGCGTATATGTCCCTCGCCTACACGCCGATGTGGATGGAAAACATGACCGCAGGCCGCGGCTGGATTGCGCTGGCTTTGGTGGTGTTCGCGTCGTGGCGAATTGGCTATCTGGTTTTGGGCGCGTATCTGTTTGGTTTCACGTCTATCATGCATTTGATGATGCAAGGTGTGGGCGTGGATATTTCACCAAACCTCTTGGCAATGACGCCGTATGTGGCAACGGTTGTGGTGATGGTTCTGCTCAGTTCAAACGAGCTGCGCCAGAAGCTAGCGACGCCGATGAGTTTAGGCAAGCCATTTGATCCCAAACGTCACTAAATTGTATCGTCATGACGAAAACGTCACGACATGAGGAAGCCCGCACTGCGGGCTTTTTTTATTTTTATAGCGGCTGATTTAAGCTGCATCAAATGTGTGCACATCATGAATCACTAAGCACCAAAATTACGCATTCTCACATCAGCGCCAACTCATGTTTACCCTGCTTGAAGCACGTCTTTCTCTTTCGATGCCTTGCTGTGTAAGGCTTTCTCTTATCAATGAAAAATAAATTTTCAAAACACGACCAATTGGTCAAGTTTTTGCTTTATCCATTCATAACGATGCGTTGCAAACCGAACGCCTTAATTCAAACAGCAACAATCTCAACTCAAACCATAAAATGAAAACGGAGAATTTCATGAAACTAAATCAGTGGATGACTGCTGCGGCACTTTCTGTGTCTGCACTGCTCTCAACTTCGGCGCTGGCGGATGATCCGCTGAAAGTCGGCTTTGTCTATGTCGGGCCGATTGGCGACCATGGTTGGAGCTATGAGCACGACCAAGGCCGTATCGAAATGGAAAAGTACTTCGGCGGAAAGGTCAAAACCACCTTTGTTGAAAACGTACCGGAAGGCGCGGATGCAGAACGCGTGATCACGCAGTTGGCAAAATCGGGCAATGACGTGATTTTTACCACCTCTTTTGGCTTTATGAACCCAACGGCGAAAGTGGCGAAACGTTTTCCGAAAGTGACCTTTGAGCACGCCACCGGCTACAAGATGGATAAAAACTTGGGCACGTACGTGCTGCGCACCTATGAAGGTCGTTATGTATCTGGTGTCGCTGCGGGGATGGCCACCAAAACCAACACGCTGGGCTACATCGCAACGTTCCCGATTCCGGAAGTGATTCGCGACATCAATGCCACCTATCTGGGCGCGAAGAGCGTCAATCCAGACATCAAACTGAAAATTGTTTGGGTCAACACCTGGTATGACCCAGGCAAAGAGTCGGATGCAGCGAACGCACTGATTGACCAAGGCGCAGACATCATCATTCAACACACCGACAGCCCGGCGCCACTGATTGCCGCTGAAAAACGTGGTGTGATGGGGATCGGCCAAGCGTCTGACATGAGCCATTTTGCGCCGAAGGCACACATGTTCTCCGTGCGTGACCACTGGGCGCCGCACTACATCAAAACCGTCGAAGGTGTGATGGATAAAAACTGGAAGCCACAGGATTACTGGGGCGGTCTGAAAGATGACGTGCTGCAGATTGTGTCCATCAACCCGAACCTCCCTGCTGAAATCAAACAAGCTATACTCAGTACAGAGGACAAAATTAAGTCTGGCGCTATCGTTCCGTTTACCGGCCCGATGAATGACAACCAAGGCCATTCCGTGATCGCTGCGGGTCATTCTCTAACCGATAAAGAACTTGCAGGCGTGAACTGGTACGTCGAAGGTATCGACGCCAAGATCCCTAACTAATCTCACTTCCGGCTCGCGTCTCCTGCTCACGGTGCGCGAGCCGTTTTTTACCTAGCAAGTTGACCAATTGGACAAGTTTTAAAGACAGAGGAAGTTATGTTAGAGCTCATGATTAACAGCGAGGTGATCAGAGTGGAATCGGCCAAGGCGGATACCATGCTGCTCAACTATTTGCGCGAACAAAAACAGATGACAGGCTCTAAAGAAGGATGCGCCAGTGGCGATTGCGGTGCCTGCACCGTCGTCATGGTCGATCTGGATGAATCTGAGCGCCTTCGTTATCGTCAGATCAACGCCTGCATTACACCAATTCATGCACTGCATGGCAAACAGATCAGGACTGTTGAACATCTCAAACAGGGTGACGCGTTGCACCCGGTTCAGCAAATGGTGGTCGATAAACACGGCACGCAATGTGGCTTTTGCACGCCGGGGATTGTGATGTCGTTGTACGCCCTTTCAAAACAAGAAACGGCTCCCGAAAACCCCAGCGATTTTCTCGCCGGAAATTTATGCCGCTGCACAGGCTATGGCCCGCTGATTGACGCCGCGAACACCATTGCTCACAGCCAAATTGAAGACCCACTCAGCCGTGATGACGAAGCCGTGAAACTCTGGCTCGGTTCTGTGGCCGAAAGCAGCGAGCCACATTACGCGCGTCCAGCTAACCGTCAAGCGTTGGCTGAAGCGATTGCCGTCATGCCGGATGCCAAAATTATCGCAGGCGGGACCGATTTATCGCTCGAAGTGACCCAACACATGAAGTCGCTGCCGCAACTCATCGATATTTCGCATGTGGATGATCTGCTGGGGATTTCTGAAACCACGTCAGGCTGGCGAATTGGCGCAGCGGTGCCGATGAATCAGGTTCACGAATTTGCCAAAGCGCATTTCCCAACCGCTGATGAAGTCATTGAACGTTTGGGCAGTTTAACCATTCGTCACCGCGCAACGCTCGGTGGCAGTCTTGGCCATGCCTCGCCGATTGGCGACATCGCCCCGCTTCTGATCAGTCTCAATGGCCGTATCGAAGTCGATGATGGTGAAACTCGCATTCTGTTTGCACCCGAAGATTACATTACCGGCTATCGCGAAACGGTATTGAAACCCAATCAATGGATCAGCGCGATTCACTTGCCGCGTTTGGCGCCGAATCAGCATCATGCAATCTACAAAATCAGTAAGCGTTACGAAGATGACATTGCGACCGTGACGCTGGGCATCAATATGACCATTGCAACCGATGGTCGTGTGAAGCACTGCATCATTTCAGCAGGCGGCGTCGCCGCGAAATCGGTGCGACTGCATGAGCTGGAAAAAGTGTTCGTTGGCCGCCCATTGTCACTGCCTATCGTTCACGCCGCAAAAGCCCTAGTGCCTACACTGATTCAGCCACTGAGCGATGTACGTGGCAGTGCTGACTATCGAGTGAAGTTGGTACAAAACCTGCTGCAACGCTTTTATCTGGAATCGCAACACGTTGAAACAAGGTTGGTGCAACATGCGTAAATTAACGTCGATTGAATCCTCACACACGCAGCCGCACACCGCGTTCCAGGTGGTTGGGCGTTCTCACCAGCACGAAAGTGCCGAAAAACAAGTCAGTGGTGAAGCGCAGTTTTTAGATGACTACGCAACGCCGCGCGGTTGTTTACACGCAGCCGTTGTCACCAGCGCGATTGCTAAGGGCCAAGTCAGCTCGGTGGATCTGAGCGCTGTCAGTCAGGCCGACGGTGTCGTTCGAGTGCTGACGGCGGACGATATTCCGGGCGAAAAAGACATCGGAACCATCTTTAAAGGTGACCCGTTGCTGATGCTGAACGGCGAGATTCGCTATTTCGGTCAACCCATCGCTTTGGTGCTGGCGACCAGTCATGAACAGGCCTGGAAAGCGGCTCGTCTGGCCAACGTTGAATATACAAAAAGTGACAATGTCACCCTGAGTTATGCCGAAGCGAGTCTTCACGAACCTTTACTGGCTCGCCATCAAATGGGCCCGAATCCCGACACGACGCTGTTCGACCAAGCCGACATTCATCTTGATGGTGACCTACATGTGGGCGGTCAGGAGCACTTTTATCTGGAAGGCCAAGCGAGCCTTGCTGAACTCACTGAAGATGGCGGCATCTTTCTGCGCTCTTCAACCCAAAACCCGTCGGAAGTCCAAAAGCTGGTTGCCGAAGTGCTGGCGGTTGATTTTAACCGAGTCACCGTCGATATGCGCCGCATGGGCGGCGGATTTGGCGGTAAAGAGAGTCAGGCTGCGCAATGGGCATGTATGGCGGCGCTGGGTGCGTTTCACACCAAACGTGCGGTAAAAATGCGTTTGCCACGCGCCGTGGACATGACAGCAACGGGTAAACGCCACCCCTTCTATAACCGCTATCAACTTGCGGCGGACCAACAAGGTGTGATCCAAGCCGCCAGTGTTGAAGTGAACGGCATCTGCGGTCACTCGCCGGATCTTTCGGATGCCATTGTCGATCGCGCGATGTTCCATGCCGACAATGCCTATTCCCTCGGCAAGGCCACGGTGGTTGGCAATCGTCTCAAAACCGATATGGTCTCTCACACCGCGTTTCGAGGCTTTGGTGGTCCACAAGGCATGATCGTGATTGAAAAAGCGATGCAGGAACTGGCGCTAGCCACCGGACTCGATGCACTGGATGTGCGCCTGAACAACCTGTATCGCGCGGGCAAAAACATCACGCCATACGGGATGGAAGTGGAACAGTATGACGAGATGCGCGGCATCATCGAGCAGTTAGAAGCTGACGCAGACTACCGCACGCGCCGCTTGGAAATCGAACAGTGGAACAAGCGCAATCCGGTGCTGAAAAAAGGTCTGGCGCTCACCCCCATCAAGTTCGGCATCGCGTTTACCGCCACGCACCTCAACCAAGCGGGTGCGCTGATTCACATCTACACTGATGGCACATTGCAGGTCTCGCACGGCGGGACGGAAATGGGCCAAGGTCTGCACACCAAGGTTCAGCAGATTGTGGCGCAGTCGATGGGGATTTCGCTTGATAAAGTCCTCGTAACATCAACACGCACCGACAAAGTGCCAAACACCTCACCGACCGCCGCCTCATCAGGCGCCGATCTCAATGGGATGGCAGCTCACAATGCGGTCATGACCATCAAGGAACGTTTACTGGCGTTTGCTTGCGAACATTATCACTGCGATGACCTGGATATCGTCAACGACACTTTGGTGGGTGCCGCGAACCCTGTTTCTTGGGCGGAACTGGTGCAACAAGCCTACATGCATCGCGTGTCGCTCTCGGCCAGTGGCTTTTATCAAACACCAAAAATCGGTTACGACCGTGCCACCGCGACGGGTCGCCCGTTCTTCTACTTCTCGCTCGGCGCCTCTTGCTCAGAAGTCACCATTGATACGTTGACGGGCGAATTGCGCGTGGATCGCGTGGACATTCTGCATGATGTGGGCAGCAGCCTTAACCCGGCGATTGACCGCGGCCAGATCGAAGGCGCGTTTATTCAGGGATTGGGTTGGCTGACGACCGAAGAATTGGTGTGGGCCAAAGACGGTCGCCTGCTCAGCAACAGTCCGATGAATTACAAAATTCCGACCATTGGTGATTACCCAAAACAGATGCAGATTGCGCTGTATGACAAAGCCAATCCGGAGCACAGCATTTATCGCTCAAAAGCTGTTGGTGAGCCCCCGTTCATGCATGCGATCAGCGTCTGGTGCGCTATTTATGACGCAGTGGCGTCCATTTCTGAGCATCGCTGCGCGCCGCACCTGCATGCGCCGGCAACAGGCGAAATGATTTTGAGCGCCTGTGAGCATCAACAGCAGTTGCTTGAAAGCCATCCAGTGAAGGAGAACGCCGATGTCATTCTCTCATAACGCCTTTCTGGCAAGTCCGGGCCTCAATTGGCTCGCGGCGTGTCAGCAACTCGAACAGCGCGGCGAAGCGTACTGCATCGCAACGGTTGTCGCTTATGTTGGTTCCGTGCCTCGTACCAGCGGTGCCAAGATGGTGATCACAGAGACGGCGCAGTTTGACACGCTAGGCGGTGGCAATCTGGAGTATCAAGTCATTGCGCTAGCGCGTGAACATCTCAAAGCCAAGCACAGCGACGTCACGATTGAACGCTTTTCTCTCGCGGCGGATTTGGGGCAATGTTGTGGTGGTGCGGTACAAGTGATGTTTGAGTACTTTCAAACGCAAACGCCGCAGGTGGTCATCTTCGGTGCAGGCCACGTGTGTCAGGCGTTGACGCGCGTGCTTTCTGAGTTACCGTGTCACGTAAAAGTGGTGGATAACCGTGCTGAGTGGCTCACGCCGCTCGCTCAACTTGGCGTCGAAACACACCATTGCGACGACCCGCGTCAGGCGATGACCAGCCTGAACGATAACGCCTATCTCATCATCATGACCCAAGATCACGCGTTGGATTTCGAATTAACGCTGTCTGCGCTAGAAGCACGGCGCTTTGCGTTTGTGGGTTTAATTGGTTCGCAAGGCAAGCGTCAACGGTTTGAGTTTCGTCTCAAAGAACAGCTGAGCAATCCGGCATGGATTGATGCCCTGACCTGCCCAATCGGCCTCCCAGATGTACAAGGAAAGTTACCAATGCAAGTGGCGGTGTCTGTCGCGGCGCAATTGATTGGCCTGTTCGCTCATCAAACACCAGCGCCATCAAATGGTGATGCGCAGTGGCAGCAAGCCAACCAAGCGCGCAAATCACTCAAGGAAACGCACGAATGAACTCCACCCTGAATCAACTCGATTTGAGTGAAGAACAGCTGGCACAAATTTGTACCAGCAGACGTTGGCAACAACTTATGCAGGCGGCGATGCCGTTTGCGTCGGCCGCAGCATTGAACGATGCCGCAGATGCCGCGTTTGCCCAGCTTGAAGAAGCCGATTGGCTGGAAGCCTTTGCCGGACACCCGATGATCGGTGACATGGCCAGTCTTGAGAAGAAATACGCGCAGGGTAAAGCGCTGAGTGCCAAGGAACAAGGTCTGGTTCAACTGGCGTCCAATGAAACGCTGCAAGAACTGCTGGCGTTGAATCAACAATACCGCGCAAAGTTTGGCTTTATTTTCATTGTCTGCGCCACCAACAAAAGTGCCGACGACATGCTGGGCCTGCTCAAGGCACGTATTCACCGAACATACCAACAAGAGCTGCAACAAGCTGCAATTGAACAACAAAAAATCAGTCATATCAGAATGGAAGCGTACCTATGAATCAATTAAGTTGTCATGTACTCGACACCGCCAATGGCCGCCCGGCCGCAGATATTACCGTCAAGCTGTTTCGCTTGGGCAGTTTTGAGTGCCTTGCTGAAGCACAAACCGACCAAGATGGCCGAGTCAAATTTACCGAGGTCGCACTCGATACGCACAACTACACGCTACGATTTTTAGTGCAACCCTACTGTGAGGCGCAATTTGGACAGGCATTTTTCCCAATGATCGACGTGCATTTCACGGTGAGTGAAATGCGCAACTATCACATTCCATTGCTGCTCTCGCCTTATTCCTACTCGAGTTACCGAGGCAGTTAATATGGTGAAAGACAATTCAGCATGGCAAGTTCACCGGGGAAGCATTTTGCACTTCCCTAAAGTGACATTGTCACCAAAGGACAATTATGAATACTGGAACGACGGTGTTTTAGTCATTGAACATGGTCGTATACAGCATGTGGGTGATGCGAAAGCGTTCTTCTCGGTGTCGGCCAATAAAGCGTTGCTGATCCAGGGCAACGTGATCCAGCACCGCGGGTTGTTGATTCCCGGCATGATTGATTCGCACGTGCATTTTCCGCAAGTCGAAATCATCGCCAGCTACGGCAAACAATTGCTCGACTGGCTCAACACTTACACGTTCCCGACTGAACTGCGCTTTTCCAACTACGACTACGCAAAAGTTCAGGCGCAATTTTTCCTGCAACAATTGTTTGCGCATGGGACGACCACGGCGAGCGTTTACGCAACGGTGCATCCACAGTCGGTGGACGCCTTTTTTGAAGCGGCCGAGCAATACGACGCGCGCATGGTTTGCGGCAAAGTGATGATGGATCGCTTCTGTCCTGACGCACTGCAAGACACGCCTGAATCGTCGTATCGCGACAGCAAAGCGCTGATCGAACGCTGGCACAATCAAGGCCGTGCCCTGTACGCAATTACGCCGCGGTTTGCGCCAACCAGCACGCCGCAACAGTTGGCAAAAGCCGGACAGTTGGCCGATGAGCATCCGGATACCTTCATTCAGACTCACTTGAGCGAAAACATCAACGAAGTGGCGTGGGTGAAAGAGCTCTATCCGCACGATGATGATTATTTGGGGGTGTATGAACGCAATCATCTGGTGCGCGACCGTGCGCTGTTCGGCCATGCGATTCATCTGAGCGAGCGTGAACAACAAACGCTGGCCAGTAGCGGTGCGTCCATCGCCTTCTGCCCGTCTTCCAACCTCTTTCTCGGCAGCGGCCTGTTTCCGTATGACAAAGCGAAAGACGCCGGGATTCCGGTGTCGATTGCCAGCGATGTGGGGGGCGGCACCAGTTTGAGCCTGCTGCGCAATCAGGCAGATGCCTACAAAATCTGTCAATTGCAAGGCGTCAGCCTCGATGCGTTTGAATCGCTCTACCTCTGCACGCAAGGCGCCGCCGCGTCAATGGGACTCGATCACCTGATTGGGAATTTTAACATCGGCACTGAAGCCGACTTCATCGAACTCGATCTCACTGCATTTCCAATGCTCAAACAGCGCACATTGCGTTGTCAGGATTTGTCTGAGCAGCTTTTCGCCCTGATCACCCTTGGCGATGAGCGAGTGATCGAGAGAACTTACGTTCATGGAAAATTAGTCTATCAAAAGGATATGGTGTTATGTGGCCACAACTCTACGAATGGTTTGCGTTATTCATCAAATGGTTTCATGTAATTTGTGGCATCGCATGGATTGGTGCGAGCTTCTATTTCACGTGGCTGGACAACAGCTTAGAAACCCCGCCGCAATGGAAAAAAGACAAAGGTATTAAAGGCGATCTTTGGGCTGTACATGGTGGCGGTTTCTATGAAGTGGCCAAATATCAGGTTGGCCCGGAAAAAATGCCGGAGAAACTGCATTGGTTTAAATGGGAAGCCTATTCGACCTGGCTGACGGGTTCGGCATTGCTGATTTGGATGTATTACTTCAACGCGCAAGCGTATCTGGTCGACCCACGTGTGATGGAACTCACCTCGCTGCAAGCGGTTGGTGTGGGTGTGGGCGGTATTTTGCTTGGCGTCGTGGTGTATGAGGGCTCGATGCGCTCTCCGCTTGGCCGCAACACGCTGCTGTTCAGTGGCGCGTTAATCGCTTTTGGTGCGCTGTTTTTCTATGGATTTACGCACCTGTTCAGCGGCCGCGGCGCGTTCATCCATATGGGGGCATTAATTGGCTCCATTATGGTCAATAACGTCTTCCATAAGATTATTCCGGGTCAGCGTAAAATGGTTGCGCAGGTGGCCGCGGGTGAACCGGTCGATCCTGCGCCCGGACTAGAAGGCAAACGCCGCTCGATTCACAACAACTACTTCACACTGCCGGTGATTTTCCTGATGATCAGCAACCATTACCCGATGGTGTATCAACATGCGCACAGCTGGTTGGTGGGGATGCTGATTCTGGTGATCAGTGCGTATATTCGTCACTACTTCAACCTCAAACATGCCGGTGAGAAAAAACCGTTCGTGATGTTTTCTGGTGCGGCCGCGATGTTTGCTCTGGCCGTCGTGATTAGCTGGCAAGCGACCGAACAGATGCATATGGCGAAATCAAATGCGCGTGATGCTGCGCCTGCCAGTGCGACGATCACAGCGTCGCTCAATGCGGATCAACACATTGCGCAGCAGATCATCGAACAACGGTGCAGCCAGTGTCACAGTGCCACGCCAACGGATGACATCTTCAAAGTAGCGCCGAGTGGCGCGGTATTTGATAGCTGGCAGGACATTAACCGCTGGAAATCACGCATCATTGCTCGCGCCGTAGACAGCGCAGATATGCCGTTTCTCAATAAAACCCAGATGACGGACGAAGAACGCCAGCAGCTTAAGCAGGCATTGTCTGCACTCAACTAATTGAAAAGACGAAGATAAACAAAAGCCACCTGGAGGAACCAAGTGGCTTTTTTATCGTTGATGGACAACCCACGGGCGGGTTCAAGGAGAAATCAAGTGACCAGAATAGTGACTTAATTGCTCACCGAGGAGACCTGTTGAATCAATGCTGCCAGAGACAAATCCGGCATATTGGACAGCGCGATCACCACCAACGCAATGATCATGAAGGTTGGAAATAACTGCATAAAGTAGGAAAACAGAAAGCCTTCACTGTAATCTGAAGAGGAGTATGTCTTTTTCATCACTCTAGCCTCGCGCTCCATTGCCAATGGAGACAGTTGACGTTGTTGCGTTCGTTTCAAGCATGGTGATCGCTTGCCACTCAAAAACACCCATCAAGACGATTGAACTGTGTCAATTTCGTGCCTTTCCCGCTTCATAGAGTGACTCAACCACACTGAGCACCGTGATCGTTTGGGTGCGTGACGAATTCATCGTGCTGCTCACACCGGGTGACCACCGCCCCTCATCTTCTTTGTTGAAGAATGATATAAACTCTAGCGCATATTTGTGGGCTTTCCACTAAATACAAATAGAATCCATTCTTATTTACGCTTTATCAGTTTTGAGAATTATTGCATTAAATGTTCACGCACAATGCGTGGCTAAGCGAAGTGTAAAGCAATGTAAAGTCGCGAACCCTTTGCCCAGTCATCGCTCCAATGCTGCGTTCAATCATAAGAACGACATTCAATATTCCAATCAATGAAGGACGAACACATGAAATCTATTTCGCTTTTTGCCTTATTGGGCTGCACTTTGTTGTCGGCGTCGGCCATGGCTCAAAACCAACCGAGCGATCGCCCGGAGATGGGACCGCCTCCGAGCTTTTCGGATATGGACAGCAACGGCGATGGCGTATTGACACAAGATGAAGTGCAAGGCCCCATGCAGCGTGATTTCAGCGACATGGATAGCAATAGTGATGGGCAGTTAACCGAAACCGAAGTGGATACGTTTATGAAAAACCATCAACCACCACAGCGTCCAAACCACGATGAATGACATCGGATTGCGAGAGAAATAGAAAGAGAAAGCCCGGTTATTACCGGGCTTTCAGTTGAATTATCCGATGATGACGGTTAGCGAAAGCGTTTCACCATCTCAACAAAGCAGTTGAGTGCGGTCAGCACATCAGCTTCCATCACCTGCTCTCGCGGATGGTGACTGATCCCTTTTTCACAGCGCACAAACAGCATGCCAATGTCGGTGAGTTTGGTCATAGCCAGCCCGTCATGCCCTGCACCACTCGGTAGAAAACGGGGCGCGATCTGGGTGACGGTTTCGACCACATCCGCCCATTGTTGCTGAAGCTTCTCACTGCACAACACCGCTTCCGCTTGGTAGATGGTTTGGTAGTCAAACCCCAAGTTGCGATTGCGGGCAATGTCGGCAAGCTGTGCCAACAAATCAACCGTGCACAGTTCTAATGTGGCTTGCGACAAACTGCGAATATCAATCGTGAAACGGGTGTCGCCAGGAATCACGTTGACAGCGCCCGGCAACACGTCACATTTACCAACGGTGGCAACAATCCCATTTTGCTGCGCGAACTTCTCGATGGCGATGATCATTTCCGCAGCGCCACACAACGCATCGCGGCGTAAATCTACTGGCACGGTGCCCGCATGGCCCGCCATGCCTTTCACTTGGCATTGAAAGCGCTTCGCACCAGCAATCCCGGTGACCACGCCGACTGGCAGGTTCTCCGCTTCCAATACTGGGCCTTGCTCAATATGCACTTCCAGATACGCCTGCGTATCTTCCGCCAAACGTGCATCGCAGCCAGCCAGTTGTGGATCCAGGCCAAACGCACGCATCGCATCCGCCATCGAGATGCCATCGGCATCTTTCACGTCCAGCCATTGCGGATGAAAGCATCCAGCCACGCCGCTGGAACCGATCAATGTGGTGTTAAAACGGGTGCCTTCTTCATCGGCAAACGCAACCACGTCGACATGAAACGGAAACGCTTCATCCGCCAGTTGAGCAAGCGTTTCGATGGCCAGCAGTACGCCTAAATTGCCGTCATATTTGCCTGCATTAGTGACGGTGTCACTATGAGAGCCGAGAATCAGCGTCGGTTGGGTCGGATTGGCGGACACTTTACGCCCCCACTGATTACCGACACTGTCTTGCCAGGTTTCAAGGCCCGCATCACGCATCCATTGCGCCAGCTGGTCATGGGCGGCGCGATGCTGAGGCGTCAGATAGGCGCGCGTGATTGCGCCCTCGTCAGCGCTGAATTGAGCCAGCGTGTCGGCTTGCTCCATCAGCTTTTTCGCCTGCTGCGCCATGGTATTTTTTTCTGCTGTAATCATCAGCGCTCCTTGCGTTGATTCGCCAAACTCACGTTGTATTTTGCATCCACCTGACTGGTGTGATTAGGCATAGAATTCCATTGCCGCAACGACGGATTGCCCCGGCACAATCGCTGCTTTGTGTTTGATCAAAATCGCTTCCAGCGCTGCAAGCGTTGCCAGCACGCATTCTTGGCGGGCGTTGTATCCCATGGTTCCGATGCGCCAAATTTTGCCATGCAGCGGACCAAACGAGGTGCCAATTTCAATCCCGAAGCGTTGCAGCAGCTCAAGGCGAATCGCATCACCATTCACATTGGCCGGAATGTAGACGCCGACCACGTTGTTCATTTTGTAAGCTTGGTTGCCGAACAATTCCAACCCCATGGCACGCAGGCCTGCCGCCAGCGCATCCCCTGCTTGTTGATGGCGTGCAATCACCTTGTCTGCGCCTTCTTCAAGGAAAAGGCGCGCACATTCACGTGCGGCATAGAGCATCGACGTCGCTTCCGTATGGTGGTTCAACCGTTCTGGGCCCCAGTAATCCATGATCATCGCCAAATCGAAGTAGTTGGACTGAATCATCGCCTCTTCGCCTTGGGTGTGGTGGTCGGCACGAATGCCCGCTTCGACGTGTTTACGGCGGTTAATCACGGTTGCGCAGCGATCGCTCAGGGTAATAGGCGCTGAACCGGAAGGCCCGCCAAGGCATTTCTGCAAGCCAGCCGACACCGCATCAAGATGCCATTCGTCGACTTTAAGATCGTTCCCCGCAATTGATGCGGTAGCGTCACAGTAGAACAGCACGCCATAACGCTGACAGATTTCGCCCATCTCTTTGAGCGGCTGGTTCATTGTGGTGGAGGTATCGCCTTGCACGGTCGCGAGTAGCTTCGGTTGAAACGCTTTGATTGCCGCTTCGACTTTTTCCGGCGGGCACACTTCCCCCCATTCGATATCGATGGTCTTCACTTCAGCGCCAACGCGCTGAGCAATTTCACACAGCAAGTGACCAAAGCGGCCAATCACCGGCACCAGTACCTTGTCGCCGGGCTGTAACACCGACACCAATACCGCTTCAATGCCGGAGCGCGCCGTGCCATCCACCAACAGGGTCTGCTGGTTTTGGGTCTGGAAAACACCGCGATACAGGGACTGCACCTGATTCATGTAGCCGGTCATGACCGGATCGTACTGGCCAATCAGAGACTGAGAAATGGCCTGATGAACGCGTGGGTAGGCATTGATTGGTCCCGGGCCCATCAGCAGACGCTGTGGTGGGTTCAGGGTTTCAAAAAGTTCGTTTTGGGCGGTCATGTTATTCTCCAAGTAAACTGGTTCCATCACTACGAGGATCGCTGGTCGCACACGCCTTTCCATGCGTATCGAGAATGATTGCGCCAGCGTGTCCCATGAGTTCGTTGCAATCGGCCACAAAGGTGACATCGTGGCCACGTTGTTTTAAGGCATCGCCATATTGCTCATACAGCGATTGTTCAAGTCGTAAATTGTTGGTGCTGTTGCCCCATGTGCGGCCAAGCAGCCAACGCGGCGCAGCAATCGCATCACTGAGCGAGAAATTTTGATAGTGGTAGCGGCTAAACAAGCACGCTTGCGTTTGTGGCTGGCCTTCGCCGCCCATGGTGCCGTAACTCATGCGGCGGCCATCAGCGAGTTCGGCATAGGCCGGATTCAAGGTATGGAACGGCTTTTTGCCCGGCGCCAACACATTGTGGTGACGGGCGTCGAGCGAGAAGCTCTTTGAACGAATGTTCCACAAAATGCCCGTTTCTGGTAAAAACACACCCGAACCGAACTCCCAATACACGCTTTGAATGAAGCTCACCATGGTGCCGTATTGATCGCTCGCGCCCATCCAAATGGTATCGCCCGGTTTGGCCTGATGCGGCCAAGGCAGCGCCTCATTTAAGGACACATTGGCCGCACACTGGTCAACAACGGCGTCGATGAGCCATTCCTGCAGCGGCTGGCTTAAAAATTCTTCGTCGCACACTTCTCGATCGCGAATGATGAAGGCTTGTTTGGTCGCTTCAACCAACAGATGAATGTGGTCGACTTCGCTTTGCGCTTGTGATGCCAGCCGATCGTAAATCGCCAGAATCAACAGTGATGCCACACCTTGTGTGGGCGCGCCGAAGTTGTATAAACGCCCTTTGGCAGTGTTGACGGTGAGCGGTGCCATCACTTTTGCCTGATGAGCGTGAAAGTCGTCCAACGTCAGCGGGCTGCCTGCGGCTTGCAGCTCTTTCGCCGCAGAGGCGGCGATCTCGCCACGATAGAAATCATCTAGCCCACGCTCAGCCAAGGTTTGTAATGTGTTGGCCAGCGCCTCGTTCACTAAGGTATCGCCGACTTTGAGCGTTTGGCCCTGCTTGAGAAAGTTCTGCGCAAAAGCTTGCAATGAGGCTAGGCGTTCAAAGGTTTTTTCGCTGGCGTTGACTAAGCTTTGCGTCACTTCCACACCGTCACGGGCGGCATCAATTGCAGGTTGCAGCAGTTCGGTTAACGTCAATGTCCCCGCATCTACTTCCAGTGCTTTTTGCCACGCTGCAATGGTGCCGGCCATGGTAATCGCCGATTCACCGCCACTGAATGGCAGTTCATCACCCAGCGCGCGATAGTATTCGACATCCACATTCAACGCTGCAGCGCCACAGCCATCGATAGCAACGGGTGTCTGGCCTGCTTTAGCGATTAGCCAAAAACTGTCCCCACCAATGCCGTTCATGTGCGGGTATTGCACCGCAATCATCGCGGCAGCAGCGACCATGGCTTCACTGGCGGTGCCGCCAGCGTCGAGAATCTGCTGACCGACTTGCGCGGCCTTAAAGTGCGGGGCAGTAAATGCCGTTTGATGCTTCATTCACGTTCTCCTTAACATGCGCCGTTGTAAACGGCTTCACCCGTGACAAGCAGCGTCTCTTCCTGATGAGGCAAACCCATCAGTGAGATACCGCACGGGCCTTCTAATAATTCTTCCATGGGCAGATGGAGTTGCGGTAATCCCGACAGTCCTGCAATGCTGGTCAGCCCCATCAACTGCGAGCGATAGACCGCCAGTTCACCAGCCGGCATCGTCAGTGACGGCGGGCCCGATGGCGTGGTCGGTATTGCCCACAGGCAACGTTGTTGCTTCAGGTGTGTCAGTATCTGTTGCTGAAAATCCTGTTGTCGTCCTTTCGCGTGGTCATACTGCTCACAAGTGATGGTTCTGGCCCACTCAACGCGCTCCCCGATCGCCGGATCCAGACTGTCGCCATACTGCGTGAGCCACGCATCGTGATGTTCGATAATTTCAAAACCTTGAATGGTGCGAAACAGTAAGCTCAGGTCCGTCAGTGACCAGCCATTTTGTGCCAGAACATTACCTTGAATGATCTCAATCCCCGCGCGCTGACACTGCTGGCTCAAACGTTCAAGACGAGCGGCGCTCATCACCGCTTGGCACTGCGCATCGAGATAAACGCGCGTCACTCGTTCGCCGGATTGATGACGTGCCACCAGCACCGACCACACATCGCGCATCAGGCGTAAGTCACGCGTGAAAATGCCGGCGGTATCGAAACTTTTCGCTAATTCAAAACAGTGGGACAGATCAAGCGTGCCGAGGGTTGGACGCAAGCCAAATAAGCCGCAATAACTGGCCGGCACGCGGATTGACCCACCCGTGTCGGTGCCGATAGCAAAGTCGCAATCGTTTTTCGCCACTGCGACCGCGCTGCCACTGGATGAACCGCCGGGAATACAATTCGGCGCTTTCGGATTGATGGGTGTGCCGTAATGACTGTTCTGACCATTGAGGCTGTATGCCAGCTCGTCGGTTTGAACACGGCCAACGCATTCAGCGCCCTGCCCGAGCAGCGCGGTGATCAGTGGTGATGTGGCCGTCGCCATTTGATGGGTTTTCAGCCAAGTGGGATTGCCCGCACCTGTGGCGTAGCCTTCGACGTCAAATAAATCTTTGAAGACAAATCGGGTGCCAGAGAGCGTTCCCTGCGCGGTGGCGGGCAGCGTGTCTGGCCCCTGAGCGCAATAAATACGAGCGTCCTTACTCATTCTGTATCCTTCCGTGGTGTTCCTTTTAGGCGCTGAATCCGCAGCACCTAAGCTTTTGTTGATTTTTTGAAGCGATTTGCAGCGAATCGACTGATGCTGCTTAGTTGGTCACCGTCTTCAGGGATTCGCTTTGGCGCGCGTAACGGTTCGCCAGTACTGCGCAGTAGAAAATCTGAATCGGGTGATACAGCATGATAGGCAGCAAAATCATCCCCAGCGATGGATCCGCGCCGAAAATCACCTTCGCCATCGGAATGCCCGCGGCCAGTGTTTTCTTCGTCCCACAGAACACCGCAGCCACTTCATCCGGCAACGTAAATTTGGTGCGGCGTGCGCCCCATTGAATCAGGTGCACCATAAACAGCAGAATCACGGTACAAATCGCAATAGAGCTGACCAGCAAACCCATCGAGAACTCGCTCCAAATGCCATTCACCACGGAATCACAGAAGGCGTTGTAAACGATGAGAAGAATCACGTATTTGTCGACCTTATTGACCACCGCTTTATGACGATCCACCCAAGCGACTAAATAAGGACGCATGAGTTGGCCCGCAATCATCGGTAGCAGCAAGAGTTTGGAAATCGAGATCACCGAGTCCAGCAAATCCAGTTGTACGCCTTCAAATCCCATAAAAAGTTGAATCAAAAGTGGTGTGATGAACACGCCAATAATACTGGAAAGTGATGCGTTAAAGATTGCGCCCGGAACGTTCCCTTTGCCGACGCTGGTCATTGCCACCGACGACGAAATGGTGCTTGGCAGAACGAGTAGATAACAGAAGCCAAATGCCAGCGCCGCAGGCATGTAAGCGAGGAACGCCTCACCAAAAATGACCCACAGGATCGGGTAAACCACGAATGTCGCGATTTGAATGTAAATGTGTAGACGCCAGTTAGTCACGCCCGCTTTGATCGCTTGAGGAGAAAGCCCAAGACCATGGAGGAAGAAGACAATGGCGACGCCGACGCCCGTCAGTTGATCCAAGTGGATCATGCCACCGGAACGGCCAAATTCAGACGTCACAGTCGCCAGCAGAATGGCAACCACCATCCCGACCAGAAACCATTCCTTTTTGATTTTTGCTAATACATTCATGTCGTTATTTTTGCTCTTTGTTATGTTGTGTGATGTTACGTTTGAATTATTCCACTTCGTTCAATTGCGCATAGCTGTGCGAGATATGGCGACTCAGCTGGGCGGCATGTTGTCCGAGGTGACGATACACTTTGTTAACCAAATAGGATATTAAGCTCATAGGCACGGCATAGCTATCCAAAGGTGCCTGATTATTCATATGACACACTAAAAAATGTGCCACAGCATCGGCATACTTCTGACCCGATTGGTCGGTGATCAGTAAACACGGCTTACCGCTCAGGTGATGAATGATCTTTTCAAACTGAGCAACGCGTCGGCGGATACCAATCACAATGACAAAATCGTCGTCCGCAATCGAGACCAAATCTTCTCCCAAGGTCTGGCCCGGCAACGGCAGCAGCTCCACGTTGGCGCGACACTGCATCAGTTGCTGACGAAAATGCATCGCCAGCGGGTAACTGTTCCGATAGCCGATGATTTTCACCCGTTTGGCGTTGGCGATGGCCTCAACCAATTCCGTGACATCCAGCGTCGCTAACTGCGCCCATAGTTGCTCTAAGGCGCGCATATCGTGTTGAATTTCTGGGTCTTCGATATTGGATGTTAATACCGGAATCCCCTTTTCGCGCTCCTGCATCAGCTCCTGACGAAGTGCAACATGATCCTCATAACCCAGTTGACGAATAAAACGACTCACGCTGGTTTTCGATACCGAGCAGGCTTCAGCGATTTCAGCCGTCGACAGCATTAAAATCTTTTCCGGATTCAGTTGCAGATAGTCTGCCACCCGGCGGCTGCTTTCGGTCAAGCGTGAATATTGCTGGGTAATTCGTTCACTGAGTGAGTGGTGATTATTGGTCATGCTGACTCCATCAAGATGATTAACGAACGGCGGATAAAAAGCTTTGTAGCTCTGGGGTTTGCGGCGCTGCAAACACGGTTTCACTCGGCCCGGTTTCCCACACTTTCCCCTGATTCATAAACACCACGCGATCGCCCACATCGCGGGCAAAGTTCATTTCGTGCGTCACCAGAATCAGTGTCATCCCTTCCGCTTTCAGTTGTTCCAGCACTTTCAGCACTTCGCCAACCAGCTCCGGGTCCAGCGCTGACGTGATTTCATCACACAACAGCACTTTCGGATTCATGGCTAATGAACGTGCAATCGCCACGCGTTGTTGCTGGCCGCCGGACAGATTGGTCGGATAGGCATCAAACTTATCGGCCAGACCGACTTTTTCGAGCAGTTCACGGGCCAGTGTTTCACACGCTTCACTGCTTTTCTTTAAGACCAGCTTTGGTGCCAGCATCACGTTCTCGCCGACGGTCATGTGCGGGAACAGGTTGAAGCTTTGAAACACCATGCCCACACTGCGGCTCAACAGGCGCAATTTGTAATCGTCGTTTTCTACCGCTTGGCTGTCCACAATGATCACGCCTTCCTGGTAGTCTTCCAAGCCATTCATACAGCGCAGCAGCGTACTTTTCCCCGAGCCGCTGCGGCCGATGATCGACACCACTTCACCCGGATTGATTTTTAAGTCGACCCCTTTCAGGACGTGGTTTTCGCCATAATATTTATGGACTTGTTCAACACTAACGAGCGACATGGTTTCGAGTCTCCAAATATCGGGCTAACGCAGAAAGCGGAAAGCAAATGGCAAAGTAAAGCAGTGCAACCAGCGCGAACACTTTGAACGGCTGGAATGTGGCGTTGTTGAGCATGGTGCCGGCTTTGGTCAGCTCAACGAATCCGATGATGGATGCCAGCGCAGTGCCTTTAACAATCTGAACCGAAAATCCGACCGTTGGCGCAATGGCCAGACGCGCGGCTTGCGGCGCAATGATGTAACGCATGGTCTGCAGATAGCTCAGCCCCAAAGTGCGGCACGCTTCCCACTGGCCTTTCGGCAGTGATTCGATACAGCCGCGCCAGATATCGTGAAAAAAGGCACTGCTGAATAACGTCAATGACAACACGGCGGCTGTCCAGGCACTGACTTCCACGCCCACGAGGGATAAACCAAAGAAGGCGAGAAACAGCTGCATCAGCAGCGGCGTGCCCTGAAACAGTTCCACATACAACTTGATGACGCCGGTAAACACGGAGTGTCGCGTGCTACGCAGCAAGGTAATCAACAGTCCGAGCAACCCGCCGCCGACAAAAGCGATCAGCGACAGTGCAACGGTCCAGCGAGCGGCCATCAATAGGCTGCGAAAAATATCCCAATCGGTAAATTGCATCATGGTGGCGCTCTCCTACAACGACGGGTTCTTAAACGAGACACGTTTAACGAACGCAAACATCTGGCGCATCACAATCGCAAGCACTAGATAAATCGCCGCCGTCAGCATGTACGATTCAAAACTCAGAAAACTGCGCGACTGAACGAAGTTGGCCGCAAACGTCAGATCTTCCACCGAAATCTGTGACACCACCGCAGACCCCAACATCACAATGATGCACTGGCTGACAAGCGCCGGATAAACACGTTGATACGCAGGCGGAATCACAATGCGTGTAAAAATCTGCATGCGGGTCAATCCCAAAGTTTTCCCTGCCTCCCACTGCCCTTTTGGTGTCGCTTCGATACCAGCGCGAATGATTTCCGCCGAATACGCCCCCAAGTTAATCACCATCGCAATCACGCCCGCCTGCCAGGCGCTGAGTTTGATACCGAGTGCCGGCAGACCAAAAAAGATAAAGAACAACTGCACGATAAACGGGGTGTTACGGATCACTTCGATGTAGCAGGTGCAAACAAACTTCAGCCATTTGGCCTGACTGGTTTTTGCGCCCGCACACAATGTGCCGAGCAACAGTCCGCCAACGGTTGAGATGATGGTCAGTTCTACGGTGGTGCCCAACCCTGCCACAAACTGTGGCAGGTAAGGCGTCAAACCGCTAAAGTCCAACTGATAGCTCATGCTTCGCCCTTCACGTTACGCACCCAGATCCGCAGGAAACGGTGCTTTCAGCCATTTTTGCGAGAAGCCTTCCAACACACCGTCTTGTTTCGCTTCGGTGATCAGACGGTTCACTTCTTTTAGCAGTGCGTCTTCGCCCTTCATCACCCCCACATAACATGGTGAGTTTTTCAGCAGGAACTTCGTTTGTGGCGCTTTGGCCGGATAACGAGTTGCGATTTCTGTCACCACCAAATTGCCGGTCGCAATCAGGCTCACCTGACCAGACAGGAATGAGGACAACGTGGCGTTGTTATCTTCAAAACGTTTGATGGTGGCGTCGCTCGGCGCAATCTTGCTCAGTTCCAAATCTTCCACTGAGCCGCGTGTCACACCGATGGTTTTGCCGCTCAGATCCTGCGCGCTGGTCACCGCTTCATCCGATGAACCAAATACGCCGAGATAGAAAGGCGCATACGCCGCACTGAAATCGATCACTTTTTCACGTTCCGCATTTTTACCCATGCTCGAAATCACCAAATCCACTTTACCGGTTTGCAGGTAAGGAATTCGGTTTGCACTGGTGACCGGCACCAATTCCAGTTTGACATCGAGCTTTTGGGCCAGATACCCGGCCATATCAATGTCGTATCCGTGAGGCTTAAGGTCAGTCCCCACAGAACCAAAAGGCGGAAAGTCTTGGGGAACCGCAACTTTCAACACCCCTTTCTGTTGGACAGACTCCAGTTGGTCGGCTTGCGCGGTGGTCGCACCGAACAACAGGCTGGCAGACATGAGCACACTCGACATTGCTGCAACTATTTTCATTGTGAATCTCCTTATCGATAATGAAACGTTTGAAACATCTATCGAGTCATTTGCAACGATTGCGCCAACTTAAGATAAAAATAAAAACCGTAACGATTTTATTAACTTAGAAACAATCATCGGCGTTTACGCCCTGAAGAATGACGTCTATGGTGGAACTTTTGGTGCAGAATCGATCAATGGTGGTGCAATCGTTTCAGCCCCACTTCTGTTCTTTATCCGGAAGCAAATCTGCGTTAGCGAGTCTGTCGCTGACTGGGAATTCCTTTTTCATCATGTCGCATCCTTGTTTTCACATTGTATACAATCGTAAATACAAGGAGCGTGCCAAAATCGAAATGTATTGAAATCACTGGCTTTCGGTGATGATAGCCACTTTGAACTAGACTTAGAATGCACCACGAAAGTTCAGCACGCCACATGTTAGTGCATAAAATTTCAGCAAATTGGCGATTTAAAATCGAGAATGACGGATTGATTGGCCTGTAGACCTTTCACAACATGGTATACATATTGCAGCGGTAAGTTGTATACAACAGTAAAGAGAGTGCGTATGTCTAACGACGAAAAAATTTATCAAAAGATGCTGAAAGCGATCGTCGAGCACCAGCTTCCCCCAGGCGAAAGACTGCCAGAAGATAAACTTTCAGAAGCGTTTGGTGTGAGCCGAACAGGGATTCGAAAAGTGCTGCAACGTTTGGCGCTGGAGCGGTTTGTGGTGATTCAGCCCAATAAAGGCGCGCAGGTGAACCGCCCCAGCCGCCAAGAAGCAGAAGAAGTGTTGGATAGCCGCATTATGTTAGAACCACTTCTGGTGCCTGAAATCAGTGAAAACTGGAATCTGAAAGTCGCGCAGCATTTTCGTGACATGGTGGCGCTGGAAAAACAGGCAGACAATGAAGGCAATCTCTCTAAATCGATTCAACTGACGGCGAAGTTTCACTATGAACTGGCGCGTATGGGAAACAATCAGGTACTGGCAGAGTTTATTGAGCAGTTGTGCTACCGCTCATCGCTAGTGATAGCCGCCTACGGTACGCGCGAAAGTGTGAGCTGCGATTGTGGCGATCATGTTGAGCTGATTGATCTGCTCGACCAACGTAAAGTCGGCCAAGCACAAGAATGGATGCGCCACCACCTACTTCACATCAAACAGTCGATCTCGTTAACGGGCAAACAGGATGCTCAGGTGGATTTTAACTCGCTGTTCGCGCACATGGATTAATCAATGAAAATTCAACTGATCAACCCCAATACGTGTCAGGGCATGACCGACAAAATAGCACTTTCTGCGCAGTCTGTATGTTTATACAGTAGTGAAATCATCGCCCGCAATCCGGCGCATGGCCCGGAAAGTATCGAATGCGCCTTGGATGAAACCATTGCCGCCGCAGCGCTGCTCGATGTGATTGCACAAGGTGAAGCAGAAGGCGTTGACGCCCATATCATCGCCTGTTTTGGCGATCCGGCGATAGATGCCGCGCGCGAACTGGCTTCAGTACCTGTCATTGGTATCGCGGGCGCAGCATTTCAATTGGCAAGTTTAGTGTCACACCGCTTTGGTGTGGTGACCACCATGTCGCGCACGCTGCCCGCAGCCGAGCATCTACTGCATCGTTACGGCTACCATCATCTGTGCTCAGGCGTTCGCGCAACCGACATCGCGGTGCTGGATCTGGAACAGATTCAGGCATCGGCCTATCAACAGTTGTTGCAAGAGTGCCGGGCTGCCATCAACCAAGACGGCGCGGAAGCGATTGTGCTCGGCTGCGCCGGGATGTCTGATTTAGCAGCCGAACTCTCCGCGGCGCTCAATGTGCCAGTGATTGATGGTGTGGCAGCCGCCGTCAAATTAGCCGAATCATTACAAGCACTCAAACTCACGACGTCCAAAAGCGGCAACTACGCCGCGCCACTTCAAAAATCATTTCACGGCCGTTATCAACATTGGAGCCGTTAAGTCAGTGACAAGGAACTTCGATATGGAAATCTCAAATCCTCGCGATTACATCGGCTACGGCCGCGACAATGTACCGGATGCCAACTGGCCAGGCGGCGCAAAAATCGCGCTGCAGTTTGTCTTGAATTACGAAGAAGGCGGAGAAAACTGCGTCTTACACGGCGATCCGCACGCCGAAACCTTTTTATCGGAAATTGCGGGCGCCGAGCCGTTCCCCGCTCGCCACATGAGCATGGAATCCCTGTATGAATACGGTTCGCGCGCTGGGGTGTGGCGCATTCTTAACGAATTTAAAAAGCGGGAATTACCGCTGACCATTTTTGGTATTGCGACTGCGTTACAACGTAACCCAGAAGTAACACAAGCCTTCATTGAAGATGGGCACGAAATCGCATGCCACGGTTTAAAATGGATTCATTACCAGAACATGCCGATCGAGCAAGAGCGCCAGCACATGTATCAGGCACTCGATCTGATTGAATCCCTCACGGGGAAACGCCCAATCGGTTGGTACACTGGCCGCGATTCCCCCAACACCCGCGAGTTGGTCGCTGAACAAGACGGTTTGCTGTATGACTCAGATTACTACGGGGATGACCTGCCATTCTGGACCCAAGTGCCAGACAACAAGCATCCCGGTTCAACGCGTCCGCACCTGATTGTGCCCTACACCTTGGATACCAACGATATGCGGTTTTCCTCCCCTTATGGGTTTAGTCACGGGGAAGAGTTCTTTCAGTATCTCAAGGAGAACTTTGACTGTTTGTACGCAGAAGGTGCCGATAAACCCAAAATGATGTCGATCGGTCTACACTGCCGCGTCATTGGTAAGCCCAGTCGTTTTATGGCGTTAAAGAAATTCCTCGACTACGTCGCGCAGCATGAGGGTGTTTGGGTGGCGACTCGCGAACAAATTGCTCGTCACTGGATTGCGCATCACCCGGCTTAACTCGTTGATTCTGTTTTTACAAACCGCCGCGACGCCCTTCCTGTCCGGCGGTTTTTTTATGCAACCCAATTTAATGCAAGTGCACCACAATCGAACAACATTTCAGCACCAACATTCGTGCGTTATAGCCTAACTCGCTGAATTACCTTGACTAACTGGTCAGAAATTTACTGGCATAGTGTTTGCTGTATTGATGCAAAATATGTCAACAATATTGTATACAAGGAAGTCAGTATGTCTCACAAGGAAAGTCACGACCTGATTTACGGGCTCGACGATAAGCCAACGCCTGGCGCAGCACTGTACGCAGGCCTGCAACATGTGCTGGCCAGTTTTGTCGGAATCATCACCCCTACGCTGATTATCGGCGGCGTGTTGGGATTGGGCGATCATGTGCCTTACCTCATCAGCATGGCGCTGATTGTGTCTGGTATCGGGACGTTTATTCAAGCGCGACGCATTGGCCCAATTGGCGCAGGCATGATCTGTGTACAAGGCACCAGCTTCGCGTTTTTGAGCTCGGTACTGGCAGCAGGCTTTATCGCCAAAGCCAAAGGCGGTGGCCCGGAAGAGATTCTGGCGCTGATCTTTGGCGTCTGTTTCGTTGGGGCATTTATCGAAATTGTGCTTTCGCAATGCATTGGCAAGTTACGCCGCATCATCACGCCAATGGTCACGGGCATTGTGGTCACCACCATCGGCATTTCCCTGATTAAAGTCGGCATGACGGATTTAGCCGGCGGCGTCAACGCACCCGACTTTGGCCAATGGCACAACTTAGCGCTCGGCGCAGTCGTGTTAGTCACCATCATTGCACTCAACCGCTCTCGTCATTTGATGGTGCGCCTCTCTTCGATTCTGGTCGGCATGGTATTGGGTTATGTGGCCGCCGCCAGCATGGGCATGGTGCATCTGGGTCACGCCTTTCAGCAGCCGTTGGTCAGTATTCCGGTGCCATTCAAATATGGCTTTGACTTCGACTGGTACGCGTTTGTGCCAATTGCCGTGATTTATGCGATTACGGCGATTGAATCGACCGGCGATATCACCGCCAACTGCATGATCACCAAACAGCCCGTCACTGGCCCGGCGTATTTAAGCCGCGTGAAATCCGGCATTCTCGGCGATGGCGTGAACTCGATGCTGGCCGCGGTATTCAACACCTTTCCAAACACCACGTTCAGTCAGAACAATAGCGTGATTCACCTGACTGGCATCGCCAGCCGTTATGTGGGTTACTTTGTCGCGCTCATCCTGTGCGTATTGGGGTTGTTCCCGATGATTGGCGCGATTCTCACCACGATTCCCAAACCCGTGATTGGAGGCGCAACCTTGGTGATGTTCGGCACCGTTGCGGCGGCAGGTATTAAAATCATCGCGCGTGAGCGCTTGGATCGCCGCAATCTGATGATTCTGGCTGTTTCGTTTGGCATCGGTTTGGGCGTGATGCTGGTACCGGATGTGATGAAAGCGATGCCCAAGTTGCTGCAAAGCGTGTTTGGTTCTCCGGTGACCACCAGTGGCATTGCCGCTATTGTAATGACCTTAGTGCTGCCTGAACACGAGACAAATACAGCGTCCACATCATCGTCATCGGTGGCCGCCGTCAGCGAACGCTGATCTAGCCTGATTCCCATACAGCCAAAGCCTGCGTTCAAGCAGGCTTTTTATTGCGTCTGATCGGGTTTCTCCTACCGCCTCAATTTGCTAGAGTCGCACCACATTCATGACGTTGTAGATGTAAACAATGGAAGAGATTTATTTTGCGGGCGGCTGCCTGTGGGGCGTTCAAGAATTTATGCGCCATTTGCCGGGCGTGACACTGACCGAAGCTGGACGCGCCAATGGCACCACCAAAACCACACAAAGCGAATATGACGGCTACGCCGAGTGCGTGCGCATCCAATTCGATCCTGCGCAAGTCAGCATTGCGCAGTTGATGGATTACTTATTTGAAATCATCGACCCTTACAGCATCAACAAACAAGGTATCGATGTTGGCCCGAAATATCGCACTGGCGTTTACAGCCACAACCCGCAGCACCTAAAACATGCCGCCGAGTACATCGCCAAACGCCCAGATGCCGACCGCATCGCGGTTGAAGTGCTGGCGCTGACGAACTACGTAAAAAGCGATGATGAACATCAGGATCGCCTGACGCGCTTCCCAAGCGATTATTGCCACATTCCACTCGATGTGCTGCACAAATATCGCAATCCGAAGCAATAACAACTGGTTAGCGGCGAAGGGAGATCCAAATCTTCTTCATTCCGCAACAATTCTGTAAGACGGCGGCGTTACTGTACAAACGCTTAAACACGAGTCTTGTTTACGCATTACTCCATTTAAGGTCCATGTCCTTTTCTTACACCGCTTCTCTTAGGTACACGCCAGCCCCCTGGCGTGTTTTTTTTGCGTGTCGATGACTCATTGAATCAGATATGAATTGAATCAGATATGAATTGAATCAGAAGAAACTGATGGGGAGATAGAAGTCAATTTCAAACCGCTCATCTTCAGCCAGAAAATGGTTCTTGTGATAGTGGACATAAGCGGGTGTCGAACGCAGCTTATAACCCGAGGTGGGCAGCCATTGCTCAAAGATTTTGCTCACTTGTGGCAACAACTCACCATACACGCCATGCAGCCGGAACATGGCATGTAACCCGCCTGGAATCGTCATTTGATTCACCACGCCACGTACTTTCAGTGGTTCCTCAATTGCCAAACACGCCACGTATCGACATTGATTCAATTCAACCCAAGCGGGATTGGAGTGATGCAGGCCAAAGTGCTGATCAAACGGGCGCCCCTCTTCTTTCGCCCACGCTTTCAATACCAACCACGCGCGCTGGATCGAACGGTTATAGCCTTGATGGCGCACGTATGCCGTGAAACGCTCTTTGGTTTCCACTATTTTCGGTGTCGGTAGATCGAGGTTGGCAACGCGATTGTAGCCCGCCGCCACTTCGGGATCCTTCAAATAAGGTTGACTGTCGAGATGCTGCTCGCCCAGTCGCCAATTGCCCGGCGACATATGGAACGTTGCCTTAAACGCTTTTGAGAATGAGGAAAGCGAGCTAAACCCGCACTTGTTGGCGATATCAATCACCGAGGCGCTGTCATCAAACATCAATTGATTGGCCGCGTACTCCATGCGCGTGCGGCGAATGTATTGATGAATCGACTCACCGACAACCTGTTTAAATACACGATGAAAATGCTGTTCTGAATAGGCCGCTAAGTCCGCCAGACGTCGAGCGGATAAGTCATTGGTGATGTCTTGATGGATATAATACAAAATATCGTTAATTCGAGAGACGTGCTGTTGATTCATCGCTGAGATCGCATAAATGGACAAGTATTTGAGCATAAATGGACAAACAAAAATACGCAACGAGTCGTACTATTCGAAAGATAAAAAAAGCATAAATACAGGAAGCACATATGGAAATCGCCCGTTCACTGCAACAGATCAAGTCCTCTTACATCCGTGAAATTTTAGCTGCGGCAAGTGATCCAAACGTCATTTCTCTTGCTGGCGGTTTGCCAGATGAAAAAACATTCCCCATCGATCTGATGCGCGACACTTTAGCCGGTCTTGCAGAAAAACCTGAGGTTTTTCAATATGGTGCAACCGCAGGTTATGGTCCACTGATTGCGTTTTTGAAACAGTACTTTGATTTGCCAGCAACCCACGATGTCATGGTGTGTACCGGTTCTCAACAAGGCCTCGATTTGATTGCTCGCGCCTACATCAACCCTGGCGACAAAGTCGTGATGGAAGCCCCGAGTTACTTAGGCGCCATGCAGGTGTTTGGTTTGGTGGAAGCTGAGATTGTGACGGTAACACAGACGCCACAAGGCCCTGATTTGGCTGAATTGGAAGATGTGTTCCGCAACCAACACCCGAAAATGTTCTATGCGGTTCCCGACTTTCACAACCCAACCGGCATTAGCTGGGCGTTAGAAACACGCCAAAAAGTGGCAGCACTGTGCGAAGCGTATGATGTGGTGATGGTTGAAGATGTGCCTTACCGCGAGTTGCGTTTCCAAGGTAATGCTTTCCCGCTCGTTTCTGATTTCTGTCCAAACAAATCGATCGTACTGCGTTCTTTCTCGAAAATTGCATCACCAGGCCTGCGTTTGGGTGCGGTCTCTGGCCGCAGCGAATACCTGACGCCGATGATCAAAGTGAAACAAGGCGCAGATTTGCACTCCAGCGTACCGATGCAAGCATTGCTGCATGCGCTATTGGAACATCCGCAGTTTCCTGAACACCTGACGCGCATTCGAGAACTGTATCAATCTCGCAGCCAAGTGTTGTGCCATGAGTTGAACAAACAATTGCCGGCGGGATGTGAAGTGTACCCGGTGGACGGTGGCATGTTCGTGTGGATGACGATTCCACAATGCGACACGTTTGAACTGGCTAAACAGCTGCTGGCGAAAGGCGTGGCGGTGGTGCCAAGCCCCGTATTCTACCCGAATCCGGATAACGCCCCTTCCGCACTACGTTTGAACTTTACCAACTCCACGCCTCAAGAGCTGGCTGATGCCGCCGAGCGCCTGACGTCGGTCCTGCGCACGCTATAACCGTTCGCGATGACACATGAGAAAGCCCGGACAATGCCGGGCTTTTTTGTGCCAAAACGTCTGTGTCAGACTCGATTTAAGCGGTGCGGGGCGTAAACTTTTTCGTCATACCATGACTTGCCGGCGCCACCAGCGTATAGCCGAGTTTTTCATAAAACTCGGGGCGGTCGGCAATCATCGACACGTACGATCCTTCCAGCACCACTGATGCGAGATAACGATCGATGTATTCCATGATTTCTCGTCCAAATCCGTTGCCTTGGTAATGTGGATCGACAGCGACATCGACTATCTCAAAATTACACGCACCATCACCGACCACGCGCCCCATGGCAATCAACTCATCGCCATCTCGAATGACAACGGCGTACAAACTATTCGGTAGTGCAATGGTGGCCGCTTGCAACGACTTTGGGGATAAGCCTGCTTTGACGCGCATCTCGCAAAATTCTGCAGGGCTTGGGACTTTCTCTTCGTATGTTATGGCCATTCCTTTACTCGCTCTGTGTTGAATTTCGAAACCCGGTTACCCGTGAACAACCGAAACGTGACAATGTCACCATGAATTCCATTGAACCTGTTGATGACGATTGACTTCCTTATGACGTAAAATCAATTACATAGTTAACGATTGTAGTCACAAGGTCAATGTTCATCGAACGCTGAATGGCGCATTGTTTGTAACTATTCTTAAACGGTCACGCTCGGTGTGACTCCGTGCTAACGGTTTGAAATATCACAAAGCAAACGCGTTCACAGCGCCTTTAATTCGCCGGGTTGTGAGGCCATTCGACGATGTTGTCTGCTAATTTTCGGCATCACCATTTTTTCGATATCAGACACTAAAATGGCTGATTTATACGCGTTAAAAAGCCCGGTCAATGCCGGGCTTTTGGGGGCAATGAGATTCAAGTCACCCTTACTTAAACAAGCTGAACTTATCGGTGAACTCTTTCAGCTCAGCGGCATCACCAAACATACAGATACCAAAGTATTCGAGATCCTGTTCTGCAGTTTCTGCGGTCGCATTCACTTGCTCTTCAGACGAGCCGACAATCATGGTGTGTGTAAAATCCGTGAATGGAAGACCGCGTTGCAGTAGTTCTTCACGCACTTTTCGAATTTTATTGGAGTTGTCTGCTTTCAAGACGATGAAAGGATAATGAGAAATGGACGGATGCGTGCCGCCATCTTTATCTTGATATTGTAGAAAACAAAGGTCATCGACCGCTTCAATTTGACCGACTAGCCCCGCTGTCATGTGGCCCAGCGCGTTAAACAGGCGTCCCATCTCCACTTTTTTATTCAATACCGCGATAAAGCGTTTTGAGCTTTCATCAGGTAACGTAGAAAAATCAATCATAACGATCCTTAATTCTTTTCAATAGACACCGAAAGGGTGTGAAACCATATGCGACCCAAAAGACCCGTATTGAGAACACGGCCAACTACGTGGTGGGTCGCCGTTGAAAATTGTGCAAGCCTCCGCCGAAAACGCTTGGTTGAGTGACATTCGCTTGAGGCACGGGTATGCGTCGGCTGCGCAGCATGCCATCAATAACGCGATGAGACATTGATATCGCAATAGTTTATCCAAGGTTTGAAGCGAAAGTCTATCACGTGATGCGCCTTTCCCCTCGTCAAAACCCTGTATAGAATCCGGCGTGAAAAAGGGGCCAAAAGCCCCTTCACGTCAAACCGCTAAGAACGGATTACTTATGGCCGATGACAAAAGCCATTTCATCGCCGTCACCAAACGGAGTGCCTTTCAAATCACTGAACTGTTTTTTGATTTCAAGGCCCGCGGCTTCTAATTCTTCACTCAAGCGCTCTTGAATCAGCATCCTCTTTTGCTCCGCCGCTGATACCAGCTTGCGTCGGCGGATGAATGCCGCTTTTTGCCAGTTCAATTCGGTTTTCGAAAATATCCCCGACGCTCACATCCTGGATGTGACCAAACACTCTCATACCTTTCCTTTCATTGATCATCGCGTCCTATTGCTCGAGATTCATTGAGAACCTTAATAGTTAACTGCATGTTTTCACTTGCATTTACTATACAGAGTTCCACTTTTGAATAGTCGACGCTATATCAAATTCAAGGCATATAATTGAATGAAATAAGACTTATATTGGGTATGAGGTCGCTAATTGGTATCGAGTACTTCGACCGCCAGCGTCGGATTTGACTAAGCAGCCCAATTCCACCAGCGCGGCCAAATGACGGGTCGCGGTGGGTTTACTGACTTTTGCTACTTTGTGGTATTGCGAGGTGTTGATGCCCTGCTCAAAATCGCCATCCAGCATTCGATTGAGCACTTTGGCTTGCTCGGCGGTTAATTTGGTTTGATCCACGTTGCGCCAAAAATGAGTTTTAAATAGGGTTTGATCGATCTCTTTCAGTACCTCAGCAAAGGTTTCGTCCAATGTATTGAAGAACCACACCAGCCAAGCGGTGATGTCTAAGTCGCCTTTTTGCGTTTGCTCTAGGATGTCGTAATAACTTTTACGGTTGGCAAGAATACACACCGACATGGCATAAAAGCGCACCGATTGTTGTTCAGCTTGCGCCAGCGCCAAGTCAGTCAGCAACCGTGTGATGCGGCCGTTACCGTCATCTAGCGGGTGCAGCGTCACAAACCACACATGGGTAATGGCAGCGCGGATCAGCGGATCAAGCGACGCTTCGTGTTTTGAGTCATTAAACCACGCGATGAACGTGGCCAGCTCTTGGTCCAAACGCGCCCGAGCCGGCGCTTCAAAATGGATCGTCGGCTTATCAATGCGTCCAGACACCACCTGCATCGGCGCGTCACCTCGAAGTTGGCCGCCAACGACAGGATTAAACAGCGTGTAGCCTTCGGGAAACAATCGATCATGCCAGTGCAATAGGCGTTCTAATGTCAGCGGTGCATCCAAATTTTCCACCGCATCGAGCATGATTTCCGCCAAACCATCGGTTTGTTCTGTCGTAGGAAACGGTCTTTCTTCCGTCAAACCGAGTCGGTTAGCCAATGAGGAGCGCACAGAGAAAGCGTTGAGGGTCTCCCCTTCAATCGCACTGGAATGCACGATGTTCGCCAGTAAGGTATCCAGCATGCTCTGTTTTTGATCAGGTGACTGGCTGGTGATTTTTCCCAGCAGAATGCCTTGATTCAGACGTGTTTGTCTCACCATCGGGGCGACCGTGTTGGAATCCCAGGTGAAGTGCGGCCAGTTGTCCTGCTGCCAAATCCACATAATGCGACCTCTGATGCGAAAGTTATCGTTATTCACATCAAAATATAATGCGATTAAACCACTTAATCAAATCATCATGCGATTCGTTTAGCTATTTTATTCGCCTCATTCGTACTCTCAAATACGTAAAACGCCATCTGGCCTAGCACTTCGCGGGCGTAAGAGCGATAATCCCGCCATTCGCGAGCAATCGCTCCAATTGCAATACAGAAGTAGAACCCCCGTCATGACAACACAATCAACGGTCATCATTGGATTGAGCAATCCGAAAAGTCCAACCAATGTCGGCGCAGTGATGCGCGCTGCCGGTTGCTACAACGCAACGCAAGTGCGTTACAACGGCACACGTTATAATCGCGCAGTGAAATTTCAGACCGACACGCACAACAGCAAAGCACGGATCGCCCTTGTGGAGATGGAAGACCTGACCGCGGACCTTGCTCCGGATGTTGAGATCGTCTGTGTCGAGTTGGTGGTTGGTGCCACCGCACTGCCCCAATTTGTCCATCCGCAAAACGCGATTTATCTGTTTGGCCCAGAGGACGGATCGCTGCCACAAGACGTGGTCGACCAAGCGCATCACGTGGTTTACGTTCCAACAAACGGCTGTATGAACCTTGCGGCAACAGTCAATGTGGTGATGTACGACCGATTAGCGAAAACGCTCGGTACGATCGACGATCAAGCGCAAATCACGGCCAATCGCGACAACAAAAACCGTTTAAAAGTAAAAACGCTCGCGTAAAGCGAAAAAGGGCCGAAAGGCCCTTTTGTTTATCTGCTATCAACACAAGCGGATTTCATTTCACTTGCTGCATGGCTACTCAAGAATGCGACGATAAAGGAAAGAGAGCATGCTTTGCGCGCCATTAAAATCCAGCAGCAATAACGCCGTGATCAAGGTGACCATCAGTGGCGTGATGAGCTGTGACAAGCAACGGGTTGATGGAAAACGCTGCATCTCGTCATCGTTCAACCGAAATTCACTATTGATGTAGCGCTGTTCGGGATAAGCCGGCGTCTGACGCGTATTCGCCGCAGGCTGCACGTTTTGCTCCGTCACTTCCACCAACTCTTCCAGTGGAATGACTGAATACACCGGATCGACTGGCGCAATGAAACGATAACCAATGCGCGCTTCTGTTTTAATGTATTCGGGATTTGTGGCCTTATCTCCCAACACCTTACGCAGTAACGAAATAGACTGCGTTAAGCTGGAATCATCAACTTTGTTGCCGCGTTCAACCCACACCTGTTGATAAATATCTTCTCGACTCAGCACCGCATTGGGATGGCTGGTCAGTAGCGTCAGAATTCTGGATTCATTGTCGCCAATAATGATTTTTTCGTCGTACGCATCCGTTAAGCTTTTTTCGACCGCATCGAACAGAAAGCGAGAGTTTATGACGACTTTGTCGTTAGGTGTTTCCATTGAATAGCAACCTCAACTAACCGTATTTTTCATAAAGTTGTTTCAGGGTTTGATTCACTGAATCATACCATTTGAGAATATCGCTATTTGTGTAGAATCTTGAATGACTTTATTAGAAAAATGAATAGGTTATTTTTTATTAGAGTTAGATTTGGTACTTTCGTACTATTGCCAGCCAAAACCTGACTAGCCTTGAGCTGGCAATAGTTTAACCTATTTTTTATGCAAGATGCGATTGAAAAAATGACGTCATTTTATCGAACGGGATCACGTCCATTTGATCGTACAAATCGGTATGGTTCGCACCCGGAATGATCATCAGTTCTTTCGGTTCGGCGGCCGCTTCGTACGCAGTTTCGCTGAAATAGCGAGAATGCGCATTTTCACCATGAATGAATAACACCGGACGCGGTGAGATCTCGGCGATGTAAGTCAAAATCGGCATGTTCATAAACGACAGTGGCGTGGTCAGTGTCCAAGCAGCGTTCGAATTCACCGCGCGTGGATGGAAGCCACGTTCAAGCGATTTGTAGTACGCTGCATACTCCACCACAAATTGTGGCTCTCCCCCTTTTAACTCAAGCGATACTGGGCCATAAGCGGGTTCACCTTGCTCGGCATCTGCCCAACGTTGTTGGCCGAGTTGCGTCAAAGCTTGTGTGCGTTGCTCCAGCGTCACGCTGTCGTTATAGCCTTTAGACATCACGCGTGTCATGTCATACATGGTGCTCGCAACAACGGCTTTCACACGTTTGTCGATGGCAACAGCGTTCAGAGCCATGCCACCCCAGCCACAAATACCAATGACACCAATGCGTTCGCGATCAACATTTGGTAGTAGCCCCACAAAATCAACAGCAGCGCTGAAATCTTCAGTGTTGATGTCTGGAGACGCCACATTGCGCGGTTCGCCGCCACTTTCACCGGTGTAAGACGGGTCAAAGGCGATGGTTAGGAAGCCACGCTCAGCCATGGTCTGTGCATACAAACCGGAAGACTGCTCTTTCACTGCACCAAACGGGCCACTGATCACCAATGCCGCCAGTTTTCCATGGGTTTGTTTCGGTTGATACACATCGGCCGCAAGCGTAATGCCGTAACGGTTTTTGAAGGTCACTTTCTTGTGGTCAACTTTGTCGCTTTTCGCGAAGGTTTTATCCCATTCATCACCTAAGGTGAGTTCGGTTTGTGCCATTACTTTGTGTGAAGTCATTGAGCCTACTCCTAATGCAACTAAGCCTGCGCCGGTTAATTTGAGTACGTCACGACGTCCTTCATTTGGCGCTTTTTCTGCGTTGGCAGCGGCGGTCATTTCGTGTTGTGTTGTCATGATTAACGTCTCCGTAAAACAGTGAATTGGCGTTTCGATAGCGCTATTGTGTCAAAGGAATCCCCTGAACCTGTAGCAAGATTGTCTCGACTTATTGCCTATTCTTCCTGAGCAAATCTTTTTTTTAGAATCATGAATTCAACGCAAACACAAAGTGACATTCAGAAATATCCTGCACATTGAAAGCCTATCGAACGAGAAACGTTCCACGAACGACGGCAGCCAAGTATCGAATGTCTAATTTAGGGCAAAGTCTTGAGGGACGATGATGATAAGGAGGCGATGTTGATGCGAGGCGTCTGCATGAACGCCAAACCGGATCAAGGGTTCCATCCAAAGCTTAAGGCATAGAGTGAATGAGAGAGCGAGGGCTAAGAGAAGATTTGCCAAACGGCAGATACGACAAAACACGCAATGAAGCGTGAGGGGACTGATTAAAACTTAGGGATGTTGTATCAAGGAAAGCACTTGGAGCGGGCAGCGGGAATCGAACCCGCATCATCAGCTTGGAAGGCTGAGGTAATAGCCATTATACGATGCCCGCGCATCGAAGCGATGGGTCTAATATGCCACAGGCTCAGAAAAAGAAAACCGTTTTTTTACTAAATTGCGGTCGTTTGCATAGTTAATAAACAATTGTACATCAGCGAGTTAGGAATTGGACGTTTTCGCGGAAGCGTTGGTGTTTTATCAACCAACATCACCCGACATCCACCAACGTCAACCAATGGCGGGCACATTCACCAACAGGACAAATTGTTTATTTCTTCAAAAAACATCAAAGCCTCCACAGGGAGGCTTTGGGTTATCAGCATGAGCTGCGTTGTTTATTGCAGACGCGTCGTCGCGACGTAGTTCTCTAGCTCTTGATTGGATACCGTCGTGACGTATTCGTTATTCACATAAAACGCCACGCCCGCTTCCATTTTCTGACCGCGCAGTGTTTCTTGTTTGCCATCGAGGTAGGTCACATCCATCTCAATGGTGTGTTCGTCAATCTGTTTCCATTGGGTGTCTTTGATGGTGGAGTGATTACCGAGTGGCGTATCCGTCAACGAGCTATCCAATTTGTCGTTCACTTTTAACATGGTATCAGCCGGTTTATCGACCACTGCAGGTGATTTGCCTGAGATGGGGTTGGTACCGGTCCAGAACTCCACGGCATTGACGATAAAGAGGTCAACAATTGAGGCAATACCGTACACAGGCGAGAGTAACAAGAACAGGCCTTCACGACCGTAGCGGTTATCCACCACTTCTAAGTTAAACTTGGTCACAAGACCCGTCGTTGCCATTTGTCCCATACAACCGGTTAAAGAGCTAATGCCTAAGCCGACGGCCATTGCCATCACTAACGATTTACGTTTCATATCCTTCACCACTGATTTTGTTGTTGTTTCCCTTATTCAAGGTAGACCATCGGCATACATGTGTTTGGCTTTTCCACGAAAATCGTGTTTTTTTTGAACCGTGGTTCTGCTTTGAGAACAAATGCAACGTGTTGGTGATGAAAAGTGCGGCGTTCACCGCCCTCACCTTCAATCGTTCAAATCAAAGGCCATCGACTCATCTCACGCTGAACTTCTCCTTCTGACGCGCTATGATGACTGACACCTTAAGCGCAATGCCGAACAACAGAGACTTCATGCCCACACTGCCCGTTTTGCCCGACGATTATTACCTGACGAACTTTAAGAAGCTGACCGCTCATGCGACAGAGTGGTATTTTGATTTATTGCACAGTGATGAGCAGCGCTGGTTGCACGATTTTGATCGCCTGTCCCACGATGCGCAGTGTCTGCTGGTTCGCTTGTTGTCACGCAAAGGCAATTGGTTTCGCAGTGACAAAACTGAATATCGGGAAATCCGCCATCAAGCCCAAGCGTGCCAAGAGTTGGCTGAGAGCGGTTTTGTGGTGTTGAACCCAGACATCGATGCGGCAACGTTAGCCCGTGAGCTACTGACCAAAGCTGAGCTCATCACGTGTTACCCCCACCTGCCCAAGCAGTTGAAAAAAGAGGCCCTGATTGCCGCGCTGCAAGACGAGCCACCCACTCAGCCGGTATCACTGCCGTTTACAGTCATCTATCTCAATCAAGGCGAAATGATTGCACTGTTGTTGATCCTATTTTTTGCCAACACACATCAAGATTTTTCACAGTTTGTACTCGACGACCTTGGCCTAAATCAATTCGAAGACTATCAACTCAGCCGCGAACGCCGCTTCTTTCAGCATCGCGACCAGGTGGATGTCCTGCGGCGCTTAACCCATATTCAAGCGCATTACGAAACCTGTCCCAAACCGACGCCCTGCGAGCTAGACGATTGGGTGACGTTGCTACCAAGCGCTTGTGACCACCCTTATGTGGAGCGAAAGCGTCAGCATGTCATGAATCAGTTAGCACGCGATTACGAGCGGCACAGTGCATTTGACGCTGCCTTGGCGCTCTATCGTCAAACCGAAGTCATGCCCACTCGTGAACGACAAGCGCGAATTCTGGATAAGCTGCAACGTGTGGATGCCATGAGTGACATTGTCACGAATATGTTGTCTCAACCACGTAACCATTCCGAATTTGAAGTGGCCGAAAAGCTCAAGCAGCGCGTGTTACGTTTACAAGGTCAAACCGTGCCTCGCAGCGCCAAGCCGAACCATCAAACGCGGCATCTTACGCTGGATTTATCTCAGCAGCGGGTCGAACTGGCGGTGAAATCTCACTTCGAGCAACAGGGTTATCAGGTCTATTACTTGGAGAATCAGTTTCTCAATACCCTCTTCGGCCTCTGTTTTTGGGACGCGGTATTCGCACCAGTGGAAGGCGCCTTTCTCAACCGCTATCAACACGCACCGCTGGATTTGTATCACGACGATTTCATCGCCAAACGCGAACCATGGATTCAAGCCGCCTTTGAACAATTGGCGTGCAGTGGCGTTGCACCGTTATGGGCACGCTGGCAAGAAAAATACGCCTTCGCAAACCCATTCGTATTGTGGGCCAACTGTGATGAAACCTTGTTTACGTTAACCGACCAAGCGCTGCCAAGGTCACTGCTCGCCGAACTATTTCGCGTTCAATTGAGCGACCTCAAACTCTATCGTAACGGCATGCCCGATTTGATTGTGTTCAAAGACGGGCAATTTGAATGGATAGAAGTCAAAGGCCCGGGCGATAAATTACAAGACAATCAGTGGCGTTGGATGGCGCAATTTACCCGCTTAAACGTGCCTTTTTCCGTCTGTTACGTGAATCATTCCACCTAAAAGATGGTGATCTGCGATGCTCTTTGCTTTAATTAGGGCAAATTTAATCAATAAGATAACTGAATGAAGTTCCGTAAATTATTCGTTGTTGGTTTGGTCACCCTCTTCTCGGGTTGTGCCGTTCTCGCGGGTCTGAACTATGACCAGATCTTTGGTAAAGCTGAAGTTCGCGATCGTCAAGCGCCGATCGCATCTGCACAAGCCCACTTCTTTCTCGACCAAGTCAAACCCATTATCGACAAACGCTGCGTGGTGTGTCACGCCTGTTACGATGCGCCGTGTCAGTTAAAAATGTCCTCGGTGGAAGGCATCGACCGGGGCGGTAGCAAAGACATGGTCTACCAAGGCACCCGTTTGACCGCGGCAACACCCACTCGCCTGTTTGAAGACGCTCAGTTGACCGAAGAGTGGCGCGAGTTCAATTTTCATCCGGTACTGAATGAACGCGACCAAACGCCAGAAGCCAACCTGCAAGCGGGGTTAATGGCGCGCCTGTTAGCGCAGAAAGAAGCGCACCCATTACCGCAACAAGATCAATTGGAAGGCTTTGATTTCTCGACGGATCGTGAGCAACAGTGCATCACGATTGAAGAGTACGAATCATACCAACATAACTACCCGAATTGGGGCATGCCCTTTGGTATGCCAAACTTAGCAAAAGGCGAATACAACACGCTGATGACGTGGCTTGAAAATGGTGCCGTGATGAACGAACACGTACCGTTGACATTAGAAGAGCAATCGTTGGTGAATCAATATGAAGCGCTGTTTAATGCCGATGCGTTGAAAAACCGCCTCGCATCGCGCTACATCTACGAGCATTTATTCCTGTCGCATCTCTATTTTTCGGACATCAAGACCGACGATGGTCGACCACGCTTCTTTAGCATGGTGCGCTCGGCAACGCCACCCGGCGAACCTGTGCAACGCATTACCACACGCCGTCCATACGACGATCCTGGCGTTGATCGCGTGTACTATCGCCTGATTCCGGAACAAGGCACGATCGTCGATAAAACGCACATGCCGTTTGCGCTCAACATGAAGCGGATGCACGATTGGAAAGCGTGGTTTATCGATGCCCCGTATGCGGTTGATGCATTACCAAGCTACGATCCACAAGTGTCAGCCAACCCGATGACCGCCTTCATTGAGCTGCCGGTCAAAGCCCGCTTTAAGTTCATGCTCGATAACGCACAAAACACCATCATGGCGTACATCAAAGGGCCAGTCTGTCGTGGCCAGTTGGCGTTGAATGTGATCAACGATCGCTTCTGGGTGTTCTTCCTTGATCCCGATAAAGCTGATTTGCCCGAAGTGAACGAGTTCTATCATTCACAGGCCGAAAACCTCAAACTGCCCGGCGAACTAGAGAGCAATACGCTGCCGCTGAGCAACTGGATACGCTTTTCGAAGCAGCAGGCGCGCTATCTAGAGGCCAAATCTGAATTCACCAACCGCTGGTTCAAAAACGGAACGCATCTTTCCACAGACGTGATTTGGGATGGTAGTGGCACCAATCACAGCGCGGCACTGACGATTTTCCGCCATTTCGACAGTGCCTCCGTGGTACAAGGCTTAGTGGGCGAAAAGCCGAAAACCGCTTGGGTGATCGATTACGCGCTCCTAGAGCGCATTCATTACCTGCTGGTGGCCGGATTCGATGTATACGGTAACTTCGGTCATCAGCTGATTACCCGCATGTTCATGGACTTCTTGCGTATGGAAGGTGAAAGTAACTTTGTCGCCTTGCTGCCGCGCGATGTGCGCCACAAAGAGATGTCGAGCTGGTATGCGGATCAAAGCCCGCAGTTTTCTGATTATCTGCTGCGTAACGTGAAACCGTTCGACCAACCCACGCAAGTGCACTATCAAACCACCGATTACAAATCAGAGCTGTTTGATAAACTGCGTGAGCATGTTTCCCCCATTCTGACGCCGCGCTACGACATCGTGGATACCGGTTTCACGCCAGCACATGAGCAGGCGCTAGCCAGTATCAGCCGAATCAAAGGCGAAGGCCTGCGTGCGATTCCGCAAATCCTCATGATCATGATCGAATCGGATCAAGGACAACCTCAACTGTTCACGTTGCTGCACAAAAATGCGCACACCAATATCTCGAGTTTGTTTGATGAAGAGAACAATCGGGACTATAAAAACGATGATCTCACGATCGTTCGTGGGGTGATCGGAAGCTATCCGGCTGCGTACCTAAATCTCAAAGAGCAGGACATTCCGGAATTGGTTGAACGTTTGCAAACCCTCGACAGTGAAGACGATTACGTCAAGCTATTGGATCGATTCGCGATTCGCCGCAGTTCACCGCAATTCTGGCCGTTCAGCGATCAGGTTCACGCTTGGTATCGACACGATCAACCTATCGAATTTGGTCTGCTTGACTACAATAGATTTGAGAATCGATAAAAACGAGATTTGAGAATCGATAAAAACGCTCAACTTCACGTTTAGTCATCAGGAGGTGCGAGATGAACATTCGAGAAAACATTGATGCATTGGAGCAACAAATTTACATCGCTTGCTCTGAAGGGGACTACGAGACCGTCAACATGCTGGAGCAAAAGCTCGAACGCCTACGGGGCAAAATAGAGCATCCGTTTGACGAAGACCCCTATTCACTTGAAGGTCGCACCTTTATGGATGACGACTGGCGTTAACGAAGGGAGCCTGATGGCTCCCTTTTTCATCCCTCGCGGCTCTGCGCGCCGACATAACAACGAAATCACCTGACCAAAAAACACACTGTATTGCAATAATGTTAAGTGGTTCATTTTGTTTCAAAGTTTGTTTTCTAGATGATCATTCCAGTTAAATGCTCAAAAACAGAAATATCCACCATTCACTGATTAAAGGGTTGCCATGTTATAGGGCATCCGTTTATAACAGTTTCACACAGGGCGGATTCACCTCCCGATTTTTTCTGTCAGTCAGGATTTTGTATGTCAGTCATCGCATCCACAATTTGTTCGCAGCACCGTCGCCGACAAGTGATCGCAGCCGACCTACTCCTCCTGCTCTCTCTGGAACTCAACCGGGGCTGACAGGCTATTTTATTTTTCTGTCAGTGAGAAGTAACTGGCAGAGTCTTCAACTACTCACTTGCTGGAAACTTCAAAGCTGACATCTTTGAGGAAGACTATGTTAAGTGCACGCAACATCGCCGCTTTGGGCTTTATGACCTTCGCCATGTATTTAGGCGCCGGCAACCTTATCTTTCCCCCGTTTTTGGGCTATCAAGCCGGTGAACATCTGTTTCAAGGCATGGCTGGCTTCCTATTAGCCGGTGTCGGTTTACCCGCCTTCGCATTGGTGGTCGTCGCTCTGGTCGGCGGCTCAGATAACCTCACTGCCGTGCTGCCGCGCCGCTTAGCCACTGCATTCTGGATCATGGTGTTCATCGTCATTGGTCCTGCGTTTGTGATTCCCCGTGCAATTACCGTGGCGTACCAATTCGGTTTCAGCCCATTTTTTGGCGACCACGCGCTTGTGCCATTTTCGATTGTCTTTTGCGTGGTTGCGGTGCTGTTCTCGCTGTATCCGGGGAAATTGGTCGACAACTTGGGCAAGTTCTTAACGCCTGCACTGTTAACGATTCTGATTGTGATGGCGATGGCTGCCCTGTTCTTCCCCAATGAAGGTGTGTCGGCCGCGACAGGCGCTTATGTCAAAGGGGCGTTTGCTGAAGGGGTGACGCAAGGGTACATGACCATGGATGCATTGGGTTCCATCGGTTTTGGTTGGGTGATCTTCCGCGCCATTAAAAGCATGGGCGTGAACAACCCCAAAGCCATCACCAAGTACACCTTAATTGCCGCGTTGATGTACGCCGTTGCGATGGCGCTGGTTTATATTGCCTTGGCTTACATTGGCGCAACCAGCAGCGGTGAATTCACCAATGGCGGTGACATTTTAACCACGTTTACCACTGAGCACTTCGGCGTCTTTGGCACGCTGTTACTCGGCGCCGTGATGGTCTTGGCTTGTTTGACAACAGTCATCGGTGTGACGACTGCGGGCAGTGAATTCTACAGCCGTACGTTTACGAACGTGTCGTACCGCAACAGCGTTTTGGTGACGATGGTCATCTCAGCTTTGGTCGCCAACATCGGTTTGGAACAACTATTGGCGATTACGTTGCCAGCGGTTGTCGCGCTGCACCCGATTGCGATTGCCCTGCTGTTTATTGCGCCATTGCAACGCATGGTATCGATGTCAGGCGTGTTGGCAACGGTCGCAACCGCCTTGGTTTTTGGTGGTTTAGACGCACTGCATATTTTGGGAAGTATGCCTGCCAACGTTGACGCGGTGTTGAGCCAATACTTGCCGCTGTACACCTACTACGCGGGGTGGATTGTTCCGACCGCCGTGGTTCTCGCACTGGCAAGTGGCCTGTGTGCTTTGAGTCGCCCTGCCATGGCCCGCGCAGTCACCGACAACTAATCGTTGAGTGAAACGCTCGGTATCAAAACGCAAAAAGCCCCGAATTTCGGGGCTTTTTTCTGTTCAGCGCAACACTCAAACTTTGAATTTGCTCAGAATGTCTTCTTGCTGATGGATGCTTTCCATCTGCGACTTCATCGCGGTGCGCACATCTTGCGAACCAACCACAATCTGCGACGACAAATCTTTAATTCGGTAAGTGTTGTTATTGATCTCTTCCGCCACCGAGCTTTGTTCTTCCGCCGCCGCGGCAATTTGAGTGTTCATGTCGTTGATTTGCATGATCGCCCCCTGAATGCGTTTGATTTCCGCATTGGCTTCATGTGCATGTTTCACCGCAGATTCCGCCGTCACTTTGCTCAATCGCATCGCATCAGACACCGCGCTGCTGCCTGATTGTAGTTGCGAGATCATGTCTTGAATTTCCAGCGTTGAGTGCTGTGTCCGTTGCGCCAGCGAACGGACTTCATCGGCAACCACCGCAAAGCCGCGGCCAGATTCACCGGCACGTGCCGCTTCAATCGCCGCATTCAGCGCCAGCAAGTTGGTTTGGTCAGAAATATCGCTGATCACTTTCAAAATCGATTCAATGTTATTGGCGGCAATCGCCAATTGCTGCGCTTCGTTCACTGCAGAATCAATACGACAAGATAACTCATCAATCGATTCAGTGGTGGCGACCACAACACTTGATCCGTGTTCCGCCGCTTGTTTCGCTTCTCGGGCAGATGTTGCTGCGTTCTGGGCGTTGCTCGCTACATCCTGCGCGGTCGACGTCATTTGATTCATCGCCGTCGCCAGTTGTTCCAGTTCGATCAATTGCGAATGAATGGTTGTTTCGGTTTTCTCACTGTTTTCCGAAGAGATGCGTGCGCCGCTTAGAATGTCTTGCGCAATCAACTGTGTATCTTGAATGCGTTTTTGCAGATCCGCGGTAAACAAATTGAAGCTGTTTGCCAGCTCAGCAAATTCCTGATCAGTATCGGTAGGAAGACGCTGCGTCAAGTCCCCTTCGCCCGATGCGACGTTTTCAATCGCATCATTCACTTGAGCAAGCGGCTTCATCAGCGCACGCAACACCATCATCAAACATCCCATGCTGACGACAACCGCCAACACGGCAAACCAAAGTGAGCGGCTCAATAATGCACGCACGGGTTGATAAGCAATTTGCTCATTCAGAATCGCACCGACGTACCAATCATGGCCTTCAATTTTGCTGAAATCGAGTGTGTGACTGACGTGGTCAAGCATGACGTGACGCACATTTTGCGTGACATCGACGCCACCCAGAAATTCAGACATCGGACGCCCAGTGTACTGCTGCTCTGGATGAGTCACAGTCTTGCCATTTGATGACACAAGGAACACATAACCAGCACCGAATAGATCCACGTTGTTGATCATCTCAGCCAAGCTCGACAAATTCATGTCAAACACGGCTACGCCGACAAAATGGCCTTGCTGGCGCAACGGCACAGCAATGGATGCCACCATGTCTTGGGTTTCTAAATTCAAGTACGGTTCTGTGAAAACCAAGCGGTTTTCACGTTTCGCCAAGCGATACCAAGGACGCGTTCTCGGATCCCATGCCGCTGGCAATTTAAGACTGTTGTTATTAAAAATATAACTGCCGTCAGCTTCAAACGCAGCGCCCGCAATACCGAACGTGCGAGTAATTTGTGGCTGCATCAGCACATTGAGGATCGCGTCTTTGTCGAAGTTTTGCTCCATCAAAGAGACGCTGTAATTAACTAACGATTGTTTGGCATCCAAGATTTCCTGGGTTGTGTTTTTCACTCCCCCCACAATTTCATTCACACTACGTTCGTATTGCGAAGTCATTTCCTTTTTGACTAAAAAGTACTGTTGGGTACTCATCAGTCCGACGGTCACCAGCAGCAACAAAGAAGAAGCGGCTACAATTTTGTGTTGAAATTTCATTCGATGCCTTAAGTTGAGATCATACAAAACGGCCAAAATGTACGGGCAGACCGTTTAAGAGGGCGCAGCTTAAAGCTTCGCCACATTCAATTATTGTTCTCAATCAAGTGTTACCAAATTATCAGAATTACCCTACAAGCAAGGTAATACGCATTACCTTAAATCCTTCATCTTGGCGAAAAAAAAAGAGCCTTTCGGCTCTTTTCTGCGTTTACACGTTTCTATCGTCACCATCAAGTATTGATCGCCACGGGCATGCAACTTAGAAGAAGCTGATTGCGTTACGACCGCCCTTCTCGTGCTTTGGCGTGTCATCTTGTCCATTCGATTGCGACGCCCCTTTCGATTTGGGATCTTTGCGAGCGGACTGGGACAATTTGTGGTTCGATTGTTTCCCAGTTGATGATTGACTCTTGGACTTTTTGCTCGGCGCGTTTTTCTTAGATGCCGATGCTTTCTGTGACGCCGCTTTCTTTGGTGCGGAAGCTTTCTTTGCTGCAGGCGGCGTGGCCGCTTTGGGCTTCTCTACCACTTCAGTGACGGGCGCATCGCAGATAATCAAGTAGTACTCTTCGTTGAATTCCACTAAATCGCCATCATAAAGCTTACGGCGCTTGCGCATTTCAAGCTCACCATTGACGGCAACGTAGCCTTCCGCAATGGCATACTTCGCCTCACCGCCACCGCTGACCACGTTCGCAATCTTTAATACTTTGTACAATTCAACCGGCTGAGCATCAACTTCGATGCCAATCGCTTCAATTTCAACTTCTTCATCGTCCCACTGTGGGGTTTCAAATTCATTCATTTCGGTGTCTCAACAACATTTGGCGCTAGTGTAACGTGCAGTCGATGATTAATAAACGTAATCCTTTGCGTTGAACGATTTGCGTTCAGACAAACGTTTTCGCTAATTTGTAGCTAAATTACATAATTCTTATATACAAGACTTTTCATTTATCAATTCACCAATTACTATGCATGCACACGGATAATATTTTGTTTAATGGAAGGAGTGCCATATCAATCATAATCAGAAAACATAACTAGGATAGTCTAATATGCCTAACGTTATAAACCGCGCACTTATCGTCAATCCGTATCCCCTAGAGCAGCACGCTCTTGAAGATATCGTGAAATCCACGAACTTGTTCCAACACATTCACTTTGCGACGTCCGCTGCAGAAGCGTATCGCGTGGTGAGCCAAGTCCCAGTAAACTTTGTTCTACTTGAAGTCGAAGCATATGATGCCAGCGGGCTCGACATTTTGCGTCGCCTGCGAGCAAAAGGCTTTACCGGAAAAATTTTGTTTATCAGCGCAATCGATAAAGCCATGTATTCGAACGCAACCCATAAGCTGGGTGCGAATGGCTATCTGTTGAAAAGTGAAGAACTGCCCGTGATTCAGGAAGCAATCACCAGCGTGATGCGCGGCTACAATGTGTTTAAACATGAAAGCCGCAACAAAGAAAGAGATGGCACAGAACTGTCTAAGCGAGAAACCGTGGTGTACCACTATTTGCTGGCCGGGATGACTAACAAAAAGATCTCGGAACTGCTGTCGATCAGCAGCAAAACGGTCAGCACGTATAAAACACGCATTCTTACTAAATACGGTGTGAAATCAGTCATCGAGCTGATTAATCAAGCCAAAATTGCGGCTTAATCGCGAACATGCTAGAGCGCAGCGTTCGCCAAACGATCATTAAACAGCTTCTTGACGGTATTTGCGGATTGATACACATCCGCACGTTCTTCTCGACTAAACACAAATGACTCTTGCACAACCTGCTCACATTCAAAGATCAACTTACGAATGCTCACTGCCGACAGAGATACCGGAAAACCAAACTCCATCGCTTTGAGCATCGTTACCGCCATTCTTGGGCACTGTCGGCGCTCTTGATACTGCGTAAACGCCATCTCGATGCCCTGAATCCGGTTATCTTCGTTCAGCGTGCTCCAGGTATGTCGCACGTTATCCAAACGATTGGTTTCCGCCTGGCACTGCTCGTTTAAAACTTGGAGCTGCGTGCGAGTGACCAGATAGGCAAACTCCGTTTGATCAATCGGCTGAACCGGAATTTTTGCCAATAATGATCGACATAAATCCACCTGTTGCCCCAGCAATGCGAGCTGCGCGCAGTACAGTTGCAACTCAAGACTAAAACTCGGAAAGCGCTTGGCCGTGTGATACAGCTTGGTGCGAAACAGTTTATAACTGCCAGAATTCAGGTCGTAATGCATGTCAAACAAGTTGAGATATTCCGGCAATTCAGGCAGCACCTCTTCATGCCCTTCCAAGCGTTTCATGTCCTGCTTGATGTTACGCAGATTGCGTAGCGATTGTTCGTTGAGTTCTTGAATGCTCAATAACGCATTACGAATCACCGGCACATGGTTCACCAGGCTATCCCGATACGTACGCTGAGCCATCATGCGATACTGCGAAAACAGCTCGTGCGCCTTATCGAATTGACCATTTAACTCACACACGCGCGCAAAGTTCTGAAGCCTGTCCATGTTCTGCGCTTTATCATACGCGGATTTGATTTCATTCAGCGCATTGACTTTCTGCCCTTTGAGCAAACACAACTTGGCCATGCATTCATGCAGAACGGGGCTGCGATTGAATTTGTAGCGATCCCACAAGGCAATGTATTTAGCGGCGTTGTCGTAGTCACCTAAAATCAGGCAGGCAGAAACAAAGCCGGAAATCGCCCACATGGTAAGTTGCTCATTCAAACTTTGCTCATATAAGGTTTTGGCCTCTTCGACAAAGCCATTCTTAATGTAAGTACTGCCCTGCAGGCGTTTCAAAAATGAGCTGTATTGTGGGTGCGTTTGTTCTGCAAACTCAAATGCGCGCTGAATGTCATCATAATCTTTCGAGCCATCCAGCTCGTAGAGTTCACGTAGCACCAGTTTGCGCGCGAACGCGCGCAAGATTCGATTTTTAACCAGAAACACCGAATACGGTTTAACGATGTATTCGTCGGGTTCCAAATCAACAATTGAACGGACGCGTTCCATTTGCTTTTCCCCAGTCAACATAATAAATGTGCACCAAGGTGGAACAAGGTCGAGGTATTCGATTTCCTCAAAAATCTGCTTCCCATTCAGATCATCACCAAAATTGTAGTCGCAAATAATGAGCTCGATCGTCTCCTCACCCAATAACTTAATTAATGTTTTTGAATCTTTGGCAGTAAATATGTTCTCAGAAACAAAACCCATTTCTCTCAGTAATAGTCGAATATTAGACAATACCAAAGGGGAATCATCGGCCACGAGTACTTTAATATCTTTTAATAATTGCGGTGTCAGATTCATAGCTTCCCTTACACAACGCTCACTTGTGCATGTATTGGATTAGATTGTTTTTCAGAGTACAAATTAGAATCAGCGCGTTTTAACGCTTCTTCAAATGTTTCAGAGTTCATTAATAGTGTGATGCCTACAGAAATACTGACATTCAATTTATATGATGAAAACGTGGTGCCCATGACCGCTTCTTTCAAACGTTCAGCCAGAATAATTGCGTTATCCAGATTACATCCGGGCAGCACTGCCACAAACTCATCCCCACCCGTTCGAATCAGATAATCGTTCTCGCGAAAGACTTGGCGCATACCATAAGCAATCTGCTTGATCGCGTCGTCTCCCACATGGTGGCCGTATGTGTCGTTGATTTGTTTGAGTTTATTCCCGTCAATGGCCATGATCGCGGCGCCAAAAGCTTTGAGATCTTCCGAAAATTTCTGATCTTTGAGCACATTTCGGTTGAGCAGACCGGTCAAATCATCCAGTTTCACGTTTGACTCTACTTCAAACAGTTTGCTCCTGTTCATTTTGAGTGTTCGGAACAGGTAGATGACGTAAGCAACGCCCACCCACATCACAACAAACAACCACATGAGTCGGAAAACGATCCAGACAAATGGTACTTTATACACATAAACCGTTGAATTGTCGGCGATGTATTCCTTGGTCGACGCAATATGGTCCATCAACGAGTTGCCGTAAGTCAACTCGTTGAAAGTGACCGCATTTAAAACATGCGAACTGATTCCTAACTGGCTCAAATCGAAAAATCGAGTGAGGCCCACGTCAATATTTAAATCACCCACAATTAAATTGTGTAAAAACACTGGGCTAGAAATCGTGACATAGAGATTATCCGAACCCTTTTTGTGATAAACACGTGAGACCAAAATCCGGTCTGATAACCGGCGTTCAGGTGCATTGATCGTGCACACGTAATCGCTACCACACTCTTTGACAATCGACACTTCGTCTTTGTCCGACGATGTCATATCGCTCAAATAGGAACGGTAATACATGACATCTACCTGAGGCAAAATGGCCGGCATCGTGGAGACAAGAAATTGAAATTCGTTTGCTAATTCAATATCAATGTTGGTCGGTTTAAGATTCTTATGAAGATTGTATTTGCGGTTTTCAATATCTTTCAATGCACTTAAATCGGTTTTTTTAATCGAGTCGGTTTCTTGGATTTTATTTTCCAATATACGGCTGGTTAGGAACAGCGTTTGTTTGTACTGTTCCATCACATTGACAAAATTTTCAAACTCATGATTACGACGGTCTAAATAGGACTCTGAAAATATAATCAGAGTCACTAAATAAGCCACGAGACTAATCGTAAAGCTATGAATTATAATATCTGAAAGATACTTACGGTTGATGTCTTTCATGACTAAACTCAGTTAATAACGCTATCATTCAAACTCATCAGTTCAACAATCGAATTCACCTGATATTTATCAAGAATACGGCTTTTATACGTACTGATCGTTTTGGGGCTGAGCGATAATATTTCTGCGATCTCTTTATTACTTTTACCATCGACAAGAAAACGGAACACCGCGAGTTCTTGTTTCGACAGTTCAACATCCATGGATTTCGTATCGGTGGTTACTTTGAAAAAGCTATAACCATTTAGAATGCACTCCACGGCATCTTGTAAGATCGACAAATCCTCAGATTTACTGATATAGCCATCCGCGCCGACGCGCATTGCAGTTTCAGAATACAAACGGCTTTCACTCGCTGATACAAATAATGTCTTACCTGTGAATCCTTGCAGTTTCAGCCGGCGTAGCACTTCGAAACCGTCCAGCTTAACCAGATTGACATCCAAAATCAGAAAATCTACTTGTGTTTGGCGCAGTTTTTTAACTCCAACGAAAGGATCACTTTCCACCAGCACTTCCGTAAAACGGGGATTGCGGTCTAGAATCTGCTTCATCGCCATACATACCAAAGGGTGGTCATCAAGAACCAAACCAGTAAGACCAGATTTTGTTGTTTTATACATGACTTAATTCACTACCATTAAAATGCTCAATGGGACGCGGCTTCCCAGTGTAATAGCCCTGACATAGGTCGATGCCCAGCAGGTTCAAAAACCTCCATGTATCACTATCCTCAACGCCTTCCGCAACAAGACGCATGTTTAGTTGTTTTGCCATTCTCACGATGACATTCAGTATCGCGCGTTTCCGTGTGTCTTTATGGCTAGACACAATCAGTGCGCGGTCAATCTTCATCTCGGTAAACGGTAGATCCGCCAATTTCAGCAGCGATGAATAACCGGCACCGAAATCGTCGATGGCCAGCTCTACACCGTTGAGTCTTAAACGGGCAAAGTTCTCCACCATGACCGAGTCATATTGATAAACCTCCATTTCTGTCAGTTCGATAATCAGGCGACTGGGATTAAATCCACGCTCGCGACAGCATTCCAACACGCGTTTTGCAAATTGGGGGTCAGCAAAATTTGTATGGGTTGCGTTCACCGATACCGTTCCGAGAAACTTCGCTTTCGAAAAATCATTCAGCGCTTGCTGCAACACATAAAAGAACAAGCGGTTATGCCAATTGGCTTGCTCGATCAGTGGCAACAGCAAATACGGTGTTAACACGCCATATTCCGGGTGATACCAACGAATAAGCGCTTCATAGCCACCAGCCACCCCATTTTTGAAACGGCATTGCGGTTGATACACATTGCGCAAATGCCCGAGCTCAAATGCCTCATCCAAATCGTCAACAAATAGCGAGGGCAGCGTTTTGGCGCAATATTTTTCGGTGTTCGGGGAGCCTACGGTTTGTAACACCGATTTCAGGCACTCCGATGTGACCGGTTTGGGTAGCGATGCCACCAAATCCAGTCCCAGTTGCTGGCACATCATCGCTGCCAGCTTAAGGATGTTTTCGTCATGTCCGCTCAACAAACACAACCGTCCGGTATACTGACGCTCCGCCAATTCACTCAGCAGCGCCAAGCCATCCATTTCCGGCATTTCCAGATCACAAATGATCAAGTCGAAATTAAATTTTTCGCACAGCTCCAGCGCGTCACGGCCATTGTGAGTTACATGAATTTGAGTGACGCCAAGTTGGCTAATCACCACCTTGAGCACACCACAATGAAGTTGGCAATCATCAACGACTAAAACCAGTTGAGATGCAGAATCAATGTTCATGAAGCCACTCCTCCGCGCGTTGAATCGCTGATGTCATAATCTGAACCAGTTGGTCCAATTCAGTCTCGTACGCTTGAGCACCACGGCTCGCGCACTGTTCTAAGTGCTCTGCAGCCAAACGAATGTCGTGCTCCCCAACGGTACCCGCGCCACCTTTAATGCGGTGGGCTAAGCTTTTGACTTGTTTGGGATCCATGCGTTGGGACAGCAATGAACCCAGGTCGTCTTGCATACTGCTAATAAAAACCTCAACTAACATTTTCGCGTCTTGAGGCTCATAGGCTTGCCACCAGCTTGATTCGCTCTCGTCACTGCGATTGGGCAGAAATTCCGCCAAAATTTGATATAAGCGATTTAGCCCGTACGGCTTGTAAAGCACCGTGTCGAAGCCGGAAAGCAATGCACGTTCGTTGGCGACACGGGAGTCTTCCGCAGTACAGCCAATAATGGCTTTGTTGGAAAACTGCGGAAAATGGTCGCGCACTAAACTTGCCAATTGATACCCGTCCATGACCGGCATGTGACAATCCGTCAGGAGTAAATCGAAGTGGTCAGGGTGATTTTTGATTTGGTCATACGCTTCTTGACCATTGCTCACCACCTCCACACTCAGGCCAAAAGACGCCAATTGACGGCTAATCACCAGTTGGTTAATCGGGTTGTCCTCGGCAACAAGGATATGACCGACCAATTGGCCGGTTACGACCTCTTCGTCGGGTTCATTGTCAGAGACCTTTTTGAGGACATTCCGTAGTAAATCGGGGAAGAATGGGCTCACGCTCAGTTCAACCACATTGTTGGCACGTAAACTGAATCCATTCATGTTGTTGCGCAGGATCACCGTCATATCACGAGGACGATCGTTCGACACGGTTTGTCCGTCGTCATACACATCAATACCGCCTGATGACGCATTGTTCTCTGCTTTCACACCCCACGCGTGAAGCCACTGTTCAATCAAAGGATGGCTTCCGTGGTAGTGCACAGGCGTCTCTGACAACGGTGCTTTAAAATAGCTTTCCACTTGAATCGGAATGGTCACCTGAATACTGGTGCCTTTTCCTTGTTCACTGTCGATGGTGATGTCCCCTTTCATGACTTTCACAAGGTCATGCACAATCGCCAGCCCTAAGCCCGTGCCGCCGTATCGGCGTGCAATCGTGGAGTCAGCCTGAACAAAGGGATCGAAGACAGTTTTTAGAAATTCAGGAGACATGCCCTCGCCGGAGTCACTGATATTCATCACCATGTCACGCTCTGTCACATCGATATCGACACTGACAAAACCTGACTGGGTAAATTTGATCGCATTTGAGAGCAAATTATTGATGATCTGACGCAGGCGGAGCGAATCGACGATAACGGTCTTCACTCGGCCCGGTGTCCAGTTCACGTGAAAATCCAGTGATTTTTCGCGCGCCGCCGTACAGTGCACACGCAATAACTCACCGATCTCATGCAGCAAGTAACACTTGACTGAATCAAGTTCGAGTTGCTGCGCTTCGAGTTTCGAGAAATCAAGAATATCGTTGACCAACAGGTGCAAGTGATGCGCCGATGACATGACGTTATTAAGAATCAGTCGTGTGTCTTCATTGGTTTCACGAATTTTCAGCATCTCCAGCAAGCCCACCATGCCAGCAATCGGTGTTCTCAGCTCATGGCTCATGCTGGCCAAAAACCGTTCGCGAGACAGTACTGCTTTTTGCGCCACATTTTTTGCCTGACGCAGATGACGCTCTTGCTCTTTTTGCGCCGAAATGTCGTTCACCACGGTCAGAATGAATTTCTCATCATTCTCCCCGCCTCGTAGCTGCGTGCGACGATAATTCACGGTGTTCATACCGCTTGGACAATCTGTCACATCGACGTCATGTCGTGTCACCGTTTGCCCTTGTAGAACCGTATTAAACTCGGCCACGTTTTCAACCAAACACGCCGAATTTGCCGCTTCGGCGCGCATGCTGCACGGTGAACATGCCCCCGGCCCTGCGCCCTGACAATTGGTCAGCAGCAATTGATAGTGTGCGTCATGAATAAAAATACGATTAGGTAACCCATTAATGACGTGTTGCAACAGCGCCAACTGCTCTTTGCTGTGCAGTGCATCGCGCTCTTGAATCGAGACTTTCAGCTTCAGGTTTTTGCTCCAAAGAAACCCGATGAATCCTAGCAGCATCAAAACAGATGTCAGAATGGCTGAGCCGGTTACCACCAGCGATTTATCCACTCCATACACGATGTTGAATGGGCTGTAGCTGTTTTGAAGACGCATGATGTCGTTGGCATCCACCGAGGCCAGCATGCCTGCCAAAATACCTTTGAGTTCAGTGTTGTCGCCGCGAATCGCCATCGCGATTTCGATTACCTTGTCTTTGCCTTTGTGCACCACGAAGCGATCTTCCCCGCGCTGCGACAGCAGGTATTCAAGGATATCGTGGCGAATGTACGCACCAGTGAGCTTGCCATCTTCCAGATCGTGAATCAGTGAGATCACGCTGGTGTACGTCGCCAGATGCTCACCAAACACTTGATCTTTCACATATTGATACGTCGGGCTGTCTGAAAACAGCACGCCGACCTCTGCGTCGTCCGCTTTCTTCACGCCCGGTAGTTCGATGAGGTTATACGTGATCGACATCATGGTGTCGGTCACATACATCCAGCTCGGATTGTTTACGCCTTTGACCACCATCGGTAACACGTCAATCTCGCCATATTTCAGCATCTCGACAGGGCCTAACCCCTCGGTTGCTGGTACGTAATCGAAGTTGAACGCGGTTCTTGCTTCAATCAGTTTCAACATGTCGTTCAGGTAGCCACCATAATGGCCATCACGATTGCGATAAAACAGCGGGTACGCGTCGTTCCACGCGGAATAACGAATGGGTTTCAGGCCGGCGTCTTTGTAATTCAGCGCCGCCATATCCACTTGGTGATAAGGGTTCGACGAACGTATCAGCGACTGATCGCCCTGACGACTGAGAACGTTGTCGATTTCTTCGACCAACGCTTTGAAATGAGAAGACGCCGCAATACGCACCTGCTGTGGTTTGCCCCACGCAGGCAGGTCAATCTGACCCAAGGTATTCAGCGGATGTTTGACCGATGTCAGCAACGAGCTGTAGCTTTCCAGCACCGCATCAATTTTGCCATCTTCTAGGTCATTCGACAGGCTAATGAAATCTGGCACTTCAATGACGTGTAAAAAGCCCATGTCCGCCAGTTGGTCGCAATACACCGCACCTTTGATGCAGCCCCAAGTCAATGAATCGGGCGCCCAATGGCTAAGGTTCTGGTTGCGATACCACACGGCGGTCGAGCTGGCATACAGCGGCTCACTGTAAACCAAATGACTGCGATCACCTGCAAAAACGCCGACGGCGACATCCGCTTTTTGGCTCTCGATGGCACGCTCAAGCGACGCCATATCCGAAAACAGCTTGTACTTGGGCGTAAACCCGATCTCGCGCGCTAATGCTTCAATATAATCGGTATTGATGTCTTTTAAGGGGTCTTGTCCATCCAATTGATGCTGTAACATCGCCACGGTCAGTGAATTCGCTCCCGTATGCCCAGCAGAAAACGCAAGCGCAGGCATACTCAAACAATATGCTGAACTTGAAAAAGCAGAGATGATTAAGGAGATAAGTAGTTGTTTCACTTCCGTCTCGATGTTGTAACTGGCAGACGGCGCAAGAATAGAATTTACGGAAAGAATGTCAAATGTGGGCACCCATAAACAAAAAGACTAATGCACTGTATTTACAGGATATTTTCTTTGAATGTAGGACTATTCTGATATAAAGTTCAGACTTAAAACGGTGTTTCATTGATCAAGGTCATAAGCCGTAGGACACGACTTACAACCTCTGACAGAAGATTACTGAAAGGCTGGACGTTGTTGAATTTGCTCAAACCAGCGCGCGATATTTGGGTATTGCGCTAACGGGTTGAGTTCCAAAGCCTTTTCGGCAAAACCGATAAAGATAAATGCCGTGATATCTACAATCGTGAAGTATTCAGTTGCCACATAGGTTGATACCGCGAGACGCGCATCCAATTGCGGCAGAAAACTGGCGACACGCGCTTTGCTCTCTTCGCCCCACGCAAAAACACACTGTTCTCGGTCTTTGTAGATGCCAGACAGATTACGAAACGCCTGAAAACCCGCATACAACCCTTGGAACTCGGTCACGCGATGCCACATTTCGACTTGCGCTTTATCCAACGCGCTACGGCCAAATAAATGCAGTTCATTGGGCGTCGATTCATCGAAGTATCGGCAGATGGCGACACTCTCGCACAAGGTCGTGCCATCATCCAGTTCTAACATCGGAACTTTGCCATTCACGCTCTTATTTTTGAACGCATCCGTCAAATTTTCCCCGTCGCGTACATTCATTGCAACGCGATCAACTTCCACACCCAGCTCTTTAAGAAAAATGCTGACGCGACGGCAACTTGGCGTGACGGCAGTTTCGTATAGCTTCATAAAACTTCCCTTTTATCTCTTTTTCAGAACGATCGTTTAGGTTAGACTCTACCCGTTAACTAAACGATCAGTCAAGAATGAATTTGTAGGGAATAATCCATGGCTCGAAAATGTAATTTTGACCGCGATGAGAAACTGACTCAGGCCATGGAGTTGTTCTGGCAGCGCGGCTACGCCAATACGGCGATTTCCGATTTGGTGGATGCGCTGCAAATCAACCGCTTCAGCCTCTACAACACCTTTGGCGATAAACAGAACCTTTACTACGAAGCGTTGGACCAATACCTCAACACCGTGTCCTTGCCGGGGTTGAGCGCGTTACGGGAAGATGGTGCGTCGTTAAGCGCCATTGAGACATTCCTCAATCAGTTTACCGCACTACAACGCAAACGCAGTTGCGGCTGCTTCATTCAAAACGCGCTGGTTGAACACGCGGGCCATGACGACAAGGTGTTGGATAAAGGGCAAATGCTGTTTGATGAGCTGCTTGCACTACTCGCGCACGCCATCAACAATGCGCAGCGCGACCAACAGATCTCCCCTGCTATCGCGCCTAAAGCGCTTGCCCAATTGATCCTAACCCAACTACAAGGCATGCGCGTGCTGGGTAAAGCCAAACGCTTTGACGACTTAGACCAAGCGACTACCACGCTACTTCAATTAATTCGACTCAACTGATTCAATCTCATCAATTCAAGGGGCATTCAGATGGTAAAGGTGCGGGCCACACGCCTCACACGAGGTGCAGATTTAAAACAATCGATCATGGCATTGGTGCAGGCGCACGGTATAACAGCGGGTTCGATTGCCTCATGCGCGGGCTGTTTATCGCACCTGAACATTCGCCTCGCCGACAGCACCTCAACGTTATCGCTGCAAGCGCCGTTTGAAATTGTCTCGCTGATGGGCACCTTAACGCCGCATCATCTGCACCTGCACATTGCAGTCGCTGATTCTCAAGGCAAGGTTTTGGGCGGTCATTTGCTGGACGGAAATCTCGTCAACACCACGGCGGAGTTGATTGTGCACGACTATCCGGATTTGGCGTTTGATCGCGAGTACGATGCGCACACCGGTTTTACCGAGTTGACCATTCACCCCAAGTCAGCCTGATGTCACATGCAGCAAAAAGCCCGGATTAACCGGGCTTTTCTTGGGCTGAACACAAGGGTCTGGAACGACGAAGCATTAGAACGACGAGAGTCGCACCAACTCTTGGGTATAAGGGTGATTAGGATGCTGGAACAGGGTTTGCGTCGCGCCCTGCTCGACAATCTGCCCTTGCTTCATCACGATGGTGTAATGGCACAGTGATTTCACCACATTCAGATCGTGGCTGATAAACAGATAGGTCAGGCCATATTTCTCTTGCAGTGATTTTAAAAGATCCAACACTTGCGCTTGCACCGTGCGATCCAGCGACGAGGTCGGCTCATCCAGCAAAATAAATTCGGGTTTGAGCACTAACGCGCGGGCAATCGCAATGCGCTGGCGCTGGCCACCGGAAAATTCATTCGGATAGCGATGACGCGTCTCAGGATCCAAATCCACTTCACGCATCGCCTCACAAATCGCGTTATCAATCTGTTCATCGCTGAAATCGGTGTGCACATGCAGCCCTTCACCAATCACCTGAGCAACCGACATTCTTGGATTCAACGCTGAGAATGGGTCTTGAAACACCACCTGCATTTTGCTGCGATACGGTAGCATGCCTTTGCGATCAAGTTGCTGAATGTCCTGCCCTGCGTAATCAATCACGCCTTCTGAGTGCACCAGTTTCAGAATCGCCATGCCGGTGGTGGATTTTCCCGAACCACTCTCGCCAACCAAACCAATAGAGTGACCTTCGCGCAGCTCAAACTGCATGTCGGTCACGGCTTTGATGTGACTCACGGTACGCTTAAATAAACCGCCAGTGATGGGAAACCACACTTTCAACCGATCAGTTTTCAGTAGCACTGGGCTTTGATGATCGGCAGCAACAGGCAAACCCCGCGGGTCCGATTCAATCAGCAGTTTGGTATAAGGATGCTGCGGCGACGCAAACAACGCTTTGCATTCGTTCTCTTCAATCAAACGCCCGTCTTGCATCACCGCGACACGGTCAGCAATCCGGCGCACAATACTGAGATCGTGCGTGATAAACAGCATTGCCATGCCCAATTCATGTTGCAGTGATTTGAGCAAATCGAGAATTTGCGCCTGCACCGACACATCGAGCGCGGTGGTCGGCTCGTCAGCAATCAGCAGCTCAGGTTCGTTGATGAGCGCCATCGCAATCATCACACGCTGCCGCTCACCGCCAGAAAGTTCATGCGGATAGGCGTTAATCTTGATGTGGGCGTTACGAATGCCCACCTTTTCCAACCAACTGATGGCCAGCGATTCTGCTTTTTTCTGGCGCATACCGCGGTGAATTGCCAACGTTTCCACCAACTGTTTGCCAATTTTGTGCAGCGGATTGAGTGACACCATCGGCTCTTGGAAGATCATGCCAATTCGGCCACCGCGAATGCCGCGCAGTTGACGCTCAGAGCATGCCAGCGTGTCAGTTCCTGCAAAATCGATTTTCCCGTCCAGATAATGCGCCGAACCTTTAGGCAGCAGCTTCAATATCGCGTTCGCCGTCACCGATTTTCCTGAACCACTTTCGCCCACCAGCGCCAATGTTTCCCCTTTTCGAATCGATAACGACACCTGATGCGTCACCGGTTCAATCGCGCCAGCGCGCCCAAAACCGACCGAGAGGTTTTCAATCGTGAGTAATGTGTCGCTCATTAGCCTCTCCTTTGCAAATGTGGGTCAAACGCATCGCGAACCGCTTCACCAACGAAAACCAACAACGTCAGCATCAACGACAAAACGACAAAAGCCGAAATGCCAAGCCAAGGCGCCTGCAAATTCGCCTTCCCTTGTGCCAACAGTTCCCCCAGCGACGGTGACCCCACGGGCAAGCCGAAACCGAGGAAATCAAGCGAGGTCAGCGTGGTGACCGAACCGGACAGAATAAACGGCATCATCGTCAATGAGGCGACCATCGCGTTCGGCAACATGTGGCGCAGAATGATGCGGGAATCACTCACACCCATCGCTTGCGCAGCGCGAACATAATCAAAGTTACGACAACGCAGAAACTCGGCGCGCACCACGCCCACCAAGCTCATCCAACTAAAGAGCACCATGATGCCCAGCAACCACCAAAAATTGGGTTCAACAAAGCTCGATAAAATGATCAACAAGAACAGCGTTGGCATGCCAGACCAAACCTCGATAAAGCGTTGGCCAAACAGATCCAACCAACCGCCGTAATAGCCTTGCGTCGCACCGACCACCACACCAATGAACGACGAGACGATGGTCAACACAAAACCAAACAACACCGAAATACGAAAACCATAGATGATGCGTGCGAGCACATCACGCCCTTTGTCATCGGTCCCCAACCAGTTCACGGCATCGGGGGGCGAAGGAACAGAGCCAACGATGTCATAGTTGATGGTGTCGTAGCTAAACCGGATCGGCGCCCAAATGATGTACCCTTTCTCTTCAATCAGGTCGACGACGTATGGATCGGTGTAATCGGCTTCGGTTTCAAACTCGCCGCCAAAACGGGTTTCCGCGTACTGCTCCATCACCGGGAAATACCAGTGATGGTCATAGGAAATAAACAGCGGTTTGTCATTGGCGATGCCTTCGGCAAACAAGCTGATGAAAAACAGCAGTGCAAAAATCCACAACGAATAAAAGCCGCGCCGATTCGATTTAAACCGCTGCCAGCGCGCGGCATTCAGCGGATTCACTTTCTTCTTTAACAGCGCCATTTAACGGGCCTCAAAATCAATGCGCGGATCAACCCAGGTGTAGGTGAGATCCGAAATAATGCCGAGCAACAAGCCCAATAACGTCATGATATACAGCGAACTAAACACCACCGGATAATCACGTTGAATGGTCGATTCAAAGCCAAGCAGGCCAATGCCTTCGAGCGAAAACATCACTTCAATCAACATCGAACCGGTGAAGAAGATGCTGATAAACGCACTCGGAAAACCAGCAATGATGATCAACATGGCGTTACGAAACACGTGCTTATACAGAATTTGACGCTCGTCGAGCCCTTTGGCGCGCGCGGTCACAACGTATTGCTTGTTGATTTCATCCAGAAACGAGTTCTTTGTCAGCATACTCAAGGTCGCAAAACCGCCGATCACCATGGCGAAAATCGGCAGCGCCAGATGCCAGAAATAATCGATGATCTGTTGATACCAGTTCAGCTGCGCGAAATTGTCCGACACCAAGCCGCGCAGCGGAAACCAACTGAAGTAGTTCCCGCTGGCAAACACGATGATCAGAATGATGGCAAACAAGAAACCGGGAATCGCATACCCGACAATCACCATCGCACTCGACCAAACATCAAAGCGCGAGCCGTGATGAATCGCCTTCATGATGCCCAGTGGAATCGAAATCAGGTAAATGATGAGCGTGCTCCACAACCCAAGGGAAATAGAGACCGGCAGGCGCTCGACAATCAAATCAATGACGTTCCCACCGCGAAACAAGCTTTCACCGAAGTTAAACGTCACGTAGTTTTTGAGCATGTCGAAGTAGCGTTCATGCAATGGCTTATCAAACCCGAACTGACGTTTGATCGCCTCGACCACTTCGGGATCCAACCCACGCGAACCTTTGTAACCCGATGGGCTGCCGTTGTCGATTTTCGACATATCGACTTCCTGACCACCGCCCGAAAAGCGTTCCATGATGCCGTTGGAATGCCCTTCCAGATTGGCGATGGCCTGTTCAACTGGGCCCCCCGGCGCAATCTGAATGATAAAGAAGTTAATGGTGATGATCGCCCACAGCGTTGGGATCACCAACAACAAACGGCGAAGAATATACGCTGCCATAACTGCCTCTTAGCGACGTTTTTCAGGTAACTTCTGGGCTTTCTCTTGTGAGATCCACCAGGTATCAATGCCCAAATCATAGGTTGGCATTTTAGCCGGGCGTTCAAACTTATCCCATGTGGCAACGCGGTACATGCTGGTGTACCACTGCGGGATGATGTAGAAGTTCCATTGCAGAATGCGGTCCAACGCTTTACCGAGCGATTTCAGTTGTTCTGGATCCTCTTGATGCTGCGCAATCTGCAAGGTCAATTCATCAATGACGGGGTCGGTCACGCCAGCCGTGTTGTACGTCGAGTCGATGTAGTGTGAGTTCCACACAATCATCAGGTTCGGGCTTGGGAACGGATTGGCTGAATAAGCCGACGACACCATGTCGAAATCGCGATCACGCAGGCGTTTGATGTATTGAGTGGTGTCGACGGTACGAATCTTCATGTCGATCCCCATCAACTTGAGGTTCTTTTGCAGGGGAATCGCAATACGCTCGGAGGTTGGGCTGTAAATCAGCAGTTCAAACGTCATCGGCTCACCGGTTTGGACGTTGGTCATCACTTTATTTTTCAGTTCCCAACCTGCCTCTTTCAGCAGCTTAAACGCTTCACGCATCTGCGGACGAATACGCCCGCTGCCATCGGTCACTGGTGGCTGGAACTCGGTGGTAAACACGCGCGGCGGAATCTTATCTTTAACCGGATCCAGCACCGCAAGCTCTGCCTTATCAGGTAATCCTTTGGCTTCGTATTCGGTGTTTTGGAAATAGCTGCGCGTGCGCGTGTACTGGCTGTAGAACATGTTTTTGTTCATCCATTCAAAGTCCATCGCGTAGTTCAGCGCTTCACGTACACGTACATCACTAAACACCGGACGTTGAATATTGAACACAAACCCTTGCGTGGCGGCAGGTGCGTTGTGAGGGATCTCTTCTTTTTTAATAAAGCCATTGTTGAAGTTGACCCCCGTATAAGACGTTGCCCAGAATTTGGCCTGACTCTCTTGGCGAATATCAAACTCGCCCGCCTTAAACGCTTCAAGCATCACGGTATCGTCGCGGTAATAATCGTATTGCACTTGTTTGAAGTTATTGCGCCCCACATTGACTGGCAGCGATTTTGCCCAATAGTTATCATCAAGTGTGTAGGTAATACTCTGCCCCGGTTTGAAATCCGCGACGCGGTATGGGCCGCTGCCGACCGGTGGTTGATTCAGCGGCTCAGACAAGCTTTTGTCTTTCCAGAAATGCTCGGGCAGCACACGCGTTTGCTGCGCAAAGCTAAAGAGTTTGTCTCGGTTCGGCTCACTCATTTCAATGCGCACGGTTTTATCGTTCAGCGCCTTCACCGATTTGATCTCTTTGTAATACACGCGATATTGCGGTACGCCTTCGGTCATGAACTTGTTGAAGGTAAATTCCACATCGTGCGCCGTGATGGGGACACCGTCCTGAAAACGGGCTTTCGGGTTGATGTCTAGCTCAAGCCAAGTGTAATCGTCGGAATAGCGTACTTTTTCTGCAATCAACGGGTAGTAAGAGTCGATTTCATCAGAGGGCGAAAACATCAATGAATCGTAGAGTTCGCCGCTGGCTGCGGCCGCCACACCACGTGAGGCGTAACGGTTAAAGTTATCGTACGTGCCCACCTGACCGTAGGTGACTTTGCCGTATTTCGGCGCATCGGGATTCACGTAGTCAAAGTGAGTGAAGTTATCGGGGTACTTGGCTTGACCAAAACCGACCAGACTGGTGGTTTCGATGACGTTGGCGAGAGAAACGTGACTAAAGACAGAGAGTGCCACACCCAACGCGATTGGTTTGATTTTGCCCATGAAAGAATCCTTCTACTTAACGTCGTGCTGCTCCACCGTGCGGCCAATTCAAGACTCAGCGACAAATCTGGCCAGATGGAGAAGTCATCGGTTTTGTTCCCGTCACTGAACCGACAGCGCAACGCATCGTCACCTCGGTTCTACGGGTACATTTCTTATTAATAATTCAGCTACTTGGGTAAGTATAGAGAAATTTATCGATTACGAAACTGCTGAAACCTTATAGACACGCCAAGCGGCGGCATAGTTCAAAGATTTCAGCAGTTGATGGGGGTAAAGCGGGGAAATCAGAGCAGTTCTTTGGCAATTAAACGCAGCAAGAAGGTTTCGCGTTCGATGCTCATGCCTTTTTTGTCACTGTTTGCCATGGTCTGTTCGTTGTGCGCAATCGCGTCACGAATGTTGATCCAAACCGGTTTCATGCCGTTATTGATCTCATAGGTTTCGTAATTGGTCTCCCCCAATTCACGGTCCACTTTGCAGGTAAAACAGTACGACACCATGTGTAGGATGTCCGCATCATCCTTGTACCAAGGACGAAACTCATCATAGAGGCCAAAGGCTTTGATGTTGTGAATGTTTTGCGCGCCCGTCTCTTCTCGTAGTTCGCGCACCAACCCTTGCAGGATGTCTTCGTGCTCATCCACGCCGCCGCCCGGCAAGGTGTAATCGTGATAGCGCTCGGTATAGAGCATCAGAATCTCTTCGCCATCCAGAACAATGGCGCGTGCGGCTTTGCGTTGCAGAATATGGTGTTGACTCAGTGGCCCCACTTCCGGATGCGTAGCAATATGTAAATGTCTCATATGGCGTCCCTCTAGAAATTTCGGCGCTTACTTTATCAAAGTGAGGCATAAAAAAACCTGCCGCAGCAGGCTTTTTTCATCATTCGTATTCATGCCAATGATGGATTGATGATCGCTTAACCATCTTTGGTGATCTGCAAAATCAATTCGCGCTCCACCTGTTCGGCTTTCTCGACCGGAATTTGACACGTTCCCGCCGCTGCATGACCACCGCCGCCGTATTGCAGCATCAATTCACCAATATTGGTGTGCGAGCTGCGATCGAAAATTGATTTTCCGGTGGCAAACACGATGTTCTGCTTCTGAAAGCCCCACATCTTATGAATCGAAATATTGCATTGCGGAAACAGCGCATACACCATAAAGCGGTTGCCCGCATAAATCACCTCTTCATCGGTCAAATCAAGCAGCACCAAGTTATCGTGAATACGCGCGCAGCGTTGAATTTGCTCTTTAAACAAGTTTTCATGGTCGCGATACAAGCCAATGCGCTCTTGCACATCCGGCAGCGACAAGATCTGGTCAATCGTGTGATTGGCGCAATAGTCGATCAAGTCCATCATCAGGTTGTAATTGGAGATGCGGAAATCGCGGAACCGCCCCAGCCCGGTACGTGCATCCATCAAAAAATTGAGCAGGTTCCAGCCTGTCGAATCCAACACTTCATCGCGGCTAAACTGCGCAGAATCCCCTTTGTCGACCGCTTCCATCATTTCCAACCATTGGTCGGGAAACACGTCCAGCCCCCCATAATATTCCCACACCACCCGTGCCGCCGATGGCGCGTCAGGGTCGATAATGTGATTATGGCGCTCACCGGCATTGCGCAGCGTTTCAGAATGATGGTGATCAAACACCAAGAAGGCATCGCCGACATACGGCAAATTCGTGACAATGTCACTCTTCGTCACCTCCACCTTCCCGTCTTGCATGTCTTTGGGGTGGACGAACTTGATGTCGTTGATGAGTTGAAGTTTTTTAAGTAATACGGCGCACACAAGTCCGTCGAAATCGCTGCGTGTCACCAATCGATACTGTTTCTCTGTCATGGGCTGATCCCCTAAAATGCATGCACCACTGCCGCGTGAAAACAATGCGGAAACCAAAAACAAGGTCAAAATTTGGCACCAAGATCAAAGTGCCTCATGAAATAATTCTAGACAGCATCCCGCTTTTGACAAATTTGAAAATAGTCACAAAAGGGGTAATTTCGACAAGCTGAAACCTTGATCACACCTTAAACAGCTGTTCGAGGCAACTGCTCGGGGTCAAAGTGACGATTGAGAGCGGTTAAGTTGTGATGCAACGTGCTTAAGGCATCCTGCACCACATCTGCCGATGCTTCGGGGGTGGTGTCTAACATCGCGCGCTCGATATCAAACAGCGCAGTTAATACCTCAGGGTGTTCGCCGCGTTGTTGGCACACCGTTTGTGCCAAGCTGATGGCGTTTTCCGCAATGCTGAACGGCACCTCACGAACCTGAGCGAGTGGGCGCTGAAACACACCACGAACCACCCCTTCGAGATACACACGATACGTGGTGATTTCGTCCATCAATAAAAACAGCGCCGCGCGATCGCTGCAGTGGGGATACGGTGCCAAAATGTGATGCTCAAGCTGCGGATCGATATGAAGCGTCAATCCTTGTGTCGCACAGCGCTGCTTGAGCACACGCAGTAACCCTTGCTCATCCATTAAACGTTGAATTTCAAAAATGCGTTTGAGGTGATAATCGTTCGAGGCAAAAATGACATCAATCTCACTGCCTGCGGCAAAGATCCCTTGTTCCCTCAGGGTTTGCGCCATACATTCGATATTCTCAATGGTATTGGTTGATGCTTGCTCCAACACCAGCGTCATCTCATTCGGGTTCAAACCGTGTTTTTGGCTTTGCTGAATAAAGGCTTCAGCCATAGCAGAGGCTTCTGACACCTGCTGCCCGTCGGTACATCCCCCGCAAAACCCAATGATTGGTTGAGCGAACTGCTTCGCGGCAAGCCATGCCACCAGCGCTTGGACGCGGCTTTCTCCTTCCGCAGTTAACTGGTTGTTCACCAAACGTTTTCCGAGCACCAGAATCAGCGAGTGTTGCATGGCTTCGATTTCCTTCCTTTCAGGCGTTGAGGGCGTAGAGACCTTGAGATAGTGCAACATATTCAGCGTGTTGGCGAGCGCACTGTGAGATAATTCTTGTTGAGTCGCTGTGTCATTGTGTTCAATGATGGAAACGATATGGGTCATATATCGACTTTTAATGGGTCATTTGGTGTTAAGTGTAAATTTAGGTAAATGACAACAATTATCATTGCCGAAGTCAGCAATTAACGTTAAGGTTACAGCCAATATAAAGTCGTTACATTGATGAGCTACTATGCAAAATAAACCACAAAAACGAAGCTTCCATGCTCTAACCGTCACAGATTCCCAAACCATTTCTAAGCATTTCCAACGCATCACGCTACAAGGCGATGCCATCGCTCACTTTGGTAAAGAGAGTGAAGGCGGCTACATCAAACTGCTGTTTACGCCCGATGGCGGCACGGATATCAGCACACTCAGCGATGAGGCTCGCCCCCTGATGCGTACTTACACCATTCGTCAATTTGACCCACAAAGCAACAGCATTGTGGTCGACTTTGTGCGCCACATTACAGAAGACCAATCGTGCGGCTTTGCAGCGCGCTGGGCCGAGCAAGTTCAAGTGGGCGATACCATTTCGATCGGTGGCCCAGGGAAAAGCCAAGGCCTCAATACCGCAGCAGATTGGGTCTTTATGGCAGCCGACATGACTGCCCTGCCTGCACTTTCCGTCACGCTCGAAAACTTAAGCGCCGACACGCAAGGTTACGCAGTGATTGAAATCGACGATGAAGACGACAAGCAAGCATTCAACGCACCAGCGGGCGTCAAGGTCATTTGGAGTGTTGGCACGCCGTTAGTTGAAGCGGTGAAAGCGCAGCCTTGGCTTGATGGACAATGTTCGGTGTGGTGTGCGTGTGAATTTGAATCGATGCGCGCGCTGCGTCAATACTTCCGCAATGAGAAAGAGATTGACCGCGAACACATCTACATCAGCAGCTACTGGAAAAACGGCGTCAGCGAAGATGGTCACAAAGTAATTAAACGCGAAGACGCAGAAGCCAACAGCTAAGCAACCGAACCTTAAGAAGTGTCACAACACTTCCCCCCTCAATGGCCTTCGGGCCATTTTTTATGTCTGCTACCGATTAATTTTTATGTCTGCTTACTGTTGATGTCAGCAACAAAAACAAAAAAGCCAGCAACATGGCGCTGGCTTTCGATATCAACATTTGGCTTGAACTAGATCTTATCTGACACAGCGAGAACGGCTGCCAGCATGTCCTGACCAAATAGCACACTGCGCTCTGGCGACCATCCGTACAGCGGATCCGGATGATTGTTGTGATCTTTAAATGGCATTTCGACGGTGTAAGACAGGCAGTGGAATTGCTCAGCAACCCAATTCGAGCCCACCGTCAGGTTCGCTTTGCCCGCTTCGTCTTTGTCGTAGCCGATGTCATCTTGAAACTCTGGCGTAATCGTCAGCAGTGCTTGTTTGAATGCTGTTTCCAGTGCCGCCAGCTCTTCATTGTAAGAAGGAATGCCTTCCGAACCAGCCACAAAGTTGTATGGAATCGCTTCATCCCCATGGATATCAAGGAACATGTCGACGCCAGTTTGCAGCATACGCTCACGCACCAAATAAACTTCCGGGCTCTTTTCCATCGATGGCGTTTGCCATTCGCGGTTGAGGTTCACACCGACCGCATTGGTGCGCAGGTGACCACGCACACCGCCGTCTGGGTTCATGTTCGGCACCACATACAGCACCGCTTTTTCCAACAATGCACGCGCCACGGTGTCGTTGTCGTCCAATAGGCGCTGAATCATCCCTTCCACAAACCATTCGGCCATGGTTTCGCCCGGGTGCTGACGCGCAATCACCCAGATTTTCTTTTTGCCTTCGTCTGGTTCACCAAACGTCAGCAAGCTCATGTCGTTGCCGTCGAGCGTATGACCCAGCGTTTTCAACTGGCAATGGTGCGCGCTTTGCGCCATGTGCAGTAGATCAAGGTGACGATCGTAACTGTACGGCGCAAAATACGCGAAATAGATAGAGCTGCGCTCAGGGATCACCGTGAATGTCAGGGTGTCGCCATCAAATTCAGACGGAATGCGGAACCACTCTTCACGGTCGTAAGACGCCACCACATCGTAGCCTTGCCAGCCTTCCGGATACGCCGATTTGGCCAGGTCGAGCAGTTTGATGGTGTGCGATGCTTCGGCTTGTGTTTCGAGACGAAAGTGGAACCATTGATAGAACTCCGACATGTTATCGTTCGGGATCTTCAGTTGAATATCGTCTTTGTTGTCCGCGCTGACAACGTGAATGCTGCCGCTGTCGAAGTTGCTGAATATTTTCATGAGGGATTCACCTATTGAATCTGAGCTGAAGCGCAGAGGCTATCACAAATGAGAATACGTCCCTATTACTTTGCGCACATTTCCAATCGGTGGCTGGCAGGAATCACTGTTTGAATACGCGCCTTGAGGACGTTTATGCTTTGCCCAGTGTCAAAACGATCCCGGAGAGGATCAACACCACGCCCGCGCCGCGCGTGTAGTGCCATTTCTCGGCCAGAAACCACACGCCCATGAACAAGCCCATCACGATACTGATTTGGCGCAGCGCCACGACTAAGCTGACATTGTCGGTCATGGTCATCGCAAACAGCACCAATCCGTAGGTCGACGCCATCATCACTCCGGCCATACTCGCTGCTTTACGGATTTGCCACGCGCGCTGCAGCTCTTTACGGTTGCCCGTCACCACACACCACAAAATCACCGGCAGCACCATGGCCCAGAATTGAACCCCCAGATAGAAAATCGCGCTGTAGGAGTTGCCCAGCACCTCACCTGCAGCTTGAGTCAGTAAAAGTAGCGCCTCTTTATCAATCACGGAATAGCCCGTCGTGCCAAGTGCCGCCACCAAGGCCCACAACACCCCGACATTGAAGTACGAGCGCGGCGTAAACTGACGAAATCCCGTGAGCGGCACCAGCATGCATCCCAACGTGATGAGTACAAAACCAAGCCATTGGAATTGCGTTAAGGTGTGGCCAAGCCACATGCTGAGCGCGCCGACCATCATCACCGGCAGTGCGCGTGCGATGGGGTAAATCACGCCCACATCGGCGTGTTTATACGCTACGATCAGCCCTACCAGATAGACCATCTGCGCCAAGCCGCTGATGAGCAGCAAGCCCCAAAATGCCGGGGGTAGCGTTGTCCAGCCAACGGTCACGAGATACCAAATGAGATACGGCGTCAGCAACAAACACGCGGAGAGGCTGGCCGCCATGGTAAAGGCGACACCTGAACCGGCGTGACTTTTACCCAGAATGTTCCAGCCTGCGTGCAGCACGGCTGAAAAAACCACTAACCCTATCGCCAGGACGTCCATGGCAGTTTCCTTACTTCGAAGAAAAAGGCTCCGTGCGGAGCCTTCAGACTTGTTCGTTTTGTTTTTAACGGCTCAACTGCGCAACCGATTCAATGCTGATCGCATCATGACGCCAATACTCAATGTCGCAGTCAATCAAGTCGCCATTTTGGTTGTAGTTCACACGCTCCACCACCATGGCGGGAGTGCCCGCGGTGGCCCGCAGCGCCTGCGCAGTTTCGCCCAATAAGGAACTGGTCGTGATGCGATAACGAATGGTTTGATACTGGGTGCCAAAGTGCTCGCGATAGATATCCGTCAGTGAATTCGACAAATCGAAATCAAGCAAATTGGGAAACAGTTCCGGGCGAATGTAGTTGGTCACATACACCACAGGACGATTTTCCAGATACCGCACTCGATCGACGCGATACACATCTGAAAATGGTTTGAGGTTCAGTAACTTGGTCGCCTGCTTGTTGGCAATCACCGCTTTGGCGCTCAAGAGTTCCGTGTTCGGTTGGCGATTTTGCGCCAATGCCATGTTGGTGAAATTGAGCGTTTGGGACGGATCGTAGCGCAGCGTCTCTGGTGAGATAAACCAGCCGCGGCGATCTTCTCGGTAAATTTTCCCTTCCGCTTCCAACAGCGACAGCGCTTCGCGCAGCGTGACGCGCGTGGTATCGAACGACTCAGCCAACTTTCGCTCAGCGGGTAATTTCTGTCTTGGGGTGAGCATGCCCGCGTCGATTTGCTCCACGATGGCATCTTTAATTTTTACGTATTGCACGTGATTCCTTATTACTCGTTTATCACTCAATCGCGGTCATTGGACTTTGAACCTTGAACCTTGAACTTTGGGCTTAGGGCTTAGCGTTTGCGCCAAGCTTGGGTGCGTTTGGTCAGCAGCCTTTCGGTTACCAAATGCACGACTTTCGCCCCTGCCGCCGAGCCCATGATCATCACGGCCATCGCCGCTGCGGCGCCCGTTTGCCCTGCATCGTCCATATTCAATACCGAGACCGATGCCGGGATGGTGTCTGTTGAGTAAAGAAATACTACCGCAGAAGTGGTGGTCAATGCATTAATAAACAGATAGCTAGCGATGTCCAGTACCGCAGGCAAACACACCGGGAGCGTCACTTTAAACAGCAAACGATATTGCGGCAGTTTAATCGATGCCGCCGTCGCTTCAATTTCCCCGGGCAGTTGTTTAAGGGCGGTCAGCGCCGTCATGTGCCCCACGGTGTAGTAATGCACGATGGTGTTCACCACCAAAAATGCCATGGTGCCGTACAGCACACTGAGCGGATTGGCCGCATCGTTAAAATAGAAAATGTATCCCAGCCCCAGCACCATGCCCGGCACCGCCATCGGCACCACACTCAGCATCTGCATCAGTTGGCGCACTGGCGCAAAGGCACGGCCTTTTTCGATGCCATACGCACCAAGAAAAATCACCACCGTGCCAATCAATGCGGTAAAGGTCGCCAGAATCAGCGAATTGAAATATGGGCTCCAGCCGTAGGTGCTCATCTCCGCAAAGTTGTAGTTATTAAGCGTCAGCGCTTTGTTCCAAGGCCAGAACGTCACCAATGAACCGTATACCGCCATACCCAACACCAGCACAATCGCGCCACACACCGTCAGGCAGTAGAGAAAGCACAGTGAATCACGCACGCGATTTGGACTCGGGACATACGCGACGGAGCGGGTATCGAACAAGTTCTTTTGCTTTTTCTGCACCCAACGATCGGCGATAAACGCCAACGCCGCCGGAAGCAACAGCAACAAACTGGTGACTGCACCCATGGCAAAGTTTTGCTGCCCCACCACCTGTTTGAAGATGTCGGTGGCTAACACGTTGTAGCTCCCGCCGATAACTTTCGGCACCCCAAAGTCACACACCACCAGCGTGAACACCACAATGAGCGTGCTGATCAAACCGTACTTGGCAGCGGGCAACGTCACGACCAGAAAGGTTTTCCAACCGGGCGTTTTCAGCGCGCGCGCCGCTTCGTATAAACGCGCGTCAGACGTGCGCAGCGAGGTATTTAAAATCATCAAGGCATGGGGAAAGGTCCAGAAGATCAACCCAAGGCTAATCCCCATCAATCCATACACCGATTCACCGCCCAGCCAAGACTTGAAGATGCCCTGATTGCCAAACAGAAAAATCAGGCTGATCGCGGGCAACAACGAAGGCGCCAAAATTGGCGCGCTGCCCAGTACTTGAAACAGCCCTTTCATCGGCATACACGAGCGACTTAACGCGTAGGCATAACCAAATGCCAACGTCGACACCACCACCGTCACCAGCACACCGACGGTAAAGGTGTTGCCCATCGACTGCCACAAAGCGTTGGAGGAGAAATACGTCGCAAAGTTTGCCAAGCCGACATACTCACCGGCGCGGTTTTGTACCGATTTGACCAACATGGCCCACAACGGCATCAAGATGAACAGCCACATAAACAGCAAGAGCGCGGTCAGCGTCACGCCCAAAATCAAATTGTCGCGACTGATGCGTTGCCACCAGCGACTTGATGTGGCGGCGGTTGCGTTGGATAAAATCATAGCTTTCACTTTCTCACCTTAGGCAGCATCGCGCGTTGTCATGCGGGTTGGATAGACCTGAACCACGGTGTCGCGAATCGCCAAATGACGCACATCACCGGTTTGAATCGCGCTATCGACAACGTGTTGCACCGAGAGATCCACATGCACCGCAGGCAACGACGGTTCATCCTGAAAACGGCACTCAATACGATAGAACGCGCCCAGAAATTCCAGCGATACAATCTTCACCGGCATGGCATTGCTATTGCGTTCCACAAACGCCAACTGCTCTGGCCGCACGGCCAGTTCAAAGTGATCGCCCTGCTGCACACTGGCATTGCCAATCGCAGGCAAGCTAATCAGCGACTCGGCAACGCGCATTTGTAGCGGCGTGGTCATCGACGCCGGAATGAAATTCATGTGACCAACAAACTGCGCCACAAATCGGCTGGCCGGTTGCTGGTAAATCTCTTGAGGCGAGCCAACCTGCTCAATGACGCCGTGGTTCATCACCACAATTCGGTCGGCCATGGTTAACGCTTCGTCCTGATCGTGCGTCACCATAATGGTGGTGATCCCAAGCTTGCGTTGCAGACGGCAAATTTCATCGCGCAGATGGGCGCGAACTTTGGCATCCAGCGCCGACAAAGGTTCATCCAGTAGCAATAAGCCGGGCGACAGCGCCAATGCTCGCGCCAGCGCGACACGTTGTTGCTGGCCGCCGGAGAGTTGATTGGGGAACTTTTGCCCTGAAGTTGGCAAACCGATGGTGTCCAGCCACTCATCGACTTTTTCTAACGCCTCGCGCGTCGAGAGTCCCTGATTTTTCAGGCCGATAGCAATGTTTTCTTGCACAGTTAAATTGGGAAACAGCGCGTAAGATTGGAAGACGATGCCGAAATCACGCTTTTCAGGCGGCAAAAAGGTCATCTCGTGCTGGTTTTGGAAAATGGCGCCCGACGTGGGTAAGTCTAATCCGGCGATTGCACGCAGCAATGTGGTTTTGCCACAGCCCGAGGGGCCAAGAAAGCAGACAAACTCTCCTTGCTGAATGTGAAGGTCGATACCTTTGAGCGCCGTAAACTGGCCAAACTGTTTGATGACGTTGTGAATTTCTAAATAAGGCTGTGAGGTCATAACAAGATCCTTAATTTGGTATAGTCCAAATATAGAATCCCTATGTGACACTGTGGTGACGATTTTATAGACGTGAGATGACAGGAATGTGTCAGTCGATTATTCAGCCAAAAGATTGCCGTACATGTAACGCAAAAAACGAAAAAAGGAGGCCGAAGCCTCCTCAATCATGCGTTGATGAACCCATTAAGATTTAGGTTCAGACTTCGCATCAAACTTCTCAGACCAAGTTTTCAGCACGCGGGCACGCTCGTTGCCCATCTGCGCAAAGTCCATCTTCGCCATCGCTTTTTCAACGTTCGGATAGTTCGCCACGGTTTTGCTGACATCTTTATGGCCCACGACCGGATACATATCAATGTACAGTTCGTTGGCTGCTTTGGAGATGGACCAGTCCACCACGCGTTTTGCTGCGTCCGTTGCTTTCACCAGACCCACCGCTTCCGATTCCCAGCCGATGCCTTGAGGAATGATGACATCCAGTGGTGCGCCTTGCGTTTTCAACTTCGCGCCGCGACTTGCCATCGAAATGCCAATCGCCACTTCACCCATGCCCGCTTGAACGCACGGTTTTGAACCCGAATGGGTGTAATGCGCGATGTTTTGATCCAGACGCTGCATGTAGTTCCAGCCTTTATCTTCACCCATGTTTTGCAGCCAAGCCGACACCTGCATGTAACCTGTGCCCGAAGATGCGGGGTTTGGCATCGCGATGTGGCCCTTATAAATAGGCTTGGTCAGATCTTCCCAACTTTGTGGTTTTGGCAGATTCAACTGTTTGGCAACCGCCTCGTTGAAACACACTGCATTGAAGAACGCGTCATTGCCGTACCACGCCTGCTGACCTTGCGGATCATTCAGGTTAGCGCGCAGTTCATTCGCACCTTTCGGCGTGTATGGCTTCAAAATGCCTTCGTTTTTCAGCAGTGCCATGGACGAGCCTGCAAGCCCCCAAACCACTTCGGCGCGTGGGTTTGATTTTTCAGCCAACAGTTTGGCCGTCATGATACCGGTCGAATCACGCACCCACTTAATTTCGATATCTGGGTTCTCTTTTTCAAACGCAGTTTTGTATTTCGCCAAAATGTCGGTTTCGAACGCGGTATACACCGTCACCTCTTGCGCTGCGTATGCTTGCGCCGCAAATAACGCGACCAGTGAAGCCAGAGTTCCTTTCATAAAACGGGTTTTCATCGTTATCTCCAAGTTGTAGTTAATTTGGTATGTACCAGATTTATTTTCTACGCTAATCCTGTTATGTGACGATTCAATGACGTTCATTTGGCATTTTTGTGAGCATTTCATACTTACACTTGCGACATGGCGATCCGTATAGCCGCGACGGAAGATGTGAAAGTTTTATGAAATCCGCGTTGGTTGCCTTTACCGAAGCGATTTTTCCTTGCTAGAGTAGCGTTAAATTATTGGTATAGTCCAAAATGGAGTTCACATGAAAAACGACTACTTGCTGCTCACCCCTGGCCCCCTGTCGACCACAGAAACTGTGCGCGAAGCCATGTTAAAAGACTGGTGTACGTGGGATGACGAATACAACAAAGATATTGTGGAAGTGATTCGCCAAAAATTGGTGGCGCTGGCGACCCGTCACAGCGGATACACCTCGGTGTTGATGCAAGGCAGCGGCACCGCGTCGGTCGAAGCCACCATCGGCAGCACCTTAGGCCAACACGGCAAGTTGCTGGTCGTTGATAATGGTGCGTATGGCGCTCGAATCGCGCAGATTGCAGCATACCTGCACATAGATTGTGCCATCGTCTCACCCGGTGAAACTGCGCAACCGTCTCTTGAACACATCGAAGCATGCCTTCAGCAAGATGCCACCATTACCCATGTGGCCATCGTGCATTGCGAAACCACCACCGGCATGTTGAACCCCATCGCGGAGGTCGTCGCGCTGGCCAAACGGTACGGCAAAACCGTGATTGTGGATGCGATGTCGAGCTTTGGTGGCATTCCGATGGATATCGGCGAGCTTGGAATCGACTTTATGATCAGTTCGGCCAACAAATGCATTCAAGGTGTGCCGGGATTTGGATTTGTGATTGCCAAGCAGAGCGAACTGGAACAATGCCAAGGCCAAGCCCGTTCGCTGAGCCTCGATTTGTACGACCAATGGCAGTGTATGGAGAAAAACCACGGCAAATGGCGCTTTACATCGCCAACTCACACCGTGCGTGCGTTTTATCAGGCGCTGCTTGAACTGGAACAGGAAGGCGGCATCGCTGCGCGTCATCAGCGTTATCAAACCAACCAAACCACGCTGGTGCGCGGCATGCAATCCCTTGGCTTTACGCCCCTACTCGATGTATCGCTGCATTCGCCCATCATCACCTCATTCTATTCCCCCACGCATCCGGACTACCAATTCGCCGAATTCTATCAGCGCCTGAAAGCGCAAGGGTTTGTCATCTATCCTGGGAAAGTGAGCCATGCCGATTGTTTTCGCATCGGCAATATCGGGGATGTTCACCCGCACGACATTGAGCGCCTGATTGAAGCCGTGCAAAACGCCATGTACTGGAACGTAGCCTCATGAGCCACGCGAAGCCCGAAACTCATTGGCGTAGCGAGGGCGACATCAACACCACGCCCGCCCGCGAGCAATGGGGCCACAACCTGCAACACCCCGACACGCGCTCGCTGCTTGAGCGCGATGCGAATGTGTTTCTTCATCAGGCGATGTCGACGCCGTGCCTCAACGCGCTGAGTACCGCGCGCGATGTGTACCTAGACGACTTGGCTGGCAAACGCTATCTCGATTTTCATGGCAACAACGTGCATCAATTGGGATATAGCCACCCGCATGTGGTTGAAAAAGTGACTCAGCAAATGCAAACCTTGGCGTTCTCGCCGCGCCGATTTACCAATCCGATTGCGGTGGCATGCGCCGAAAAACTGACTGAGATTTGCGGCGGTGAACTCAATCGCGTGCTGTTTGCCCCTAGTGGCACCTCGGTGATTGGCATGGCGCTGAAACTCGCTCGCCACGTCACACAGAACTTTAAAGTTGTGTCGTTGTGGGATGCGTTTCACGGCGCGTCACTGGATGCCATTTCTGTTGGCGGCGAAGCCTGTTTTCGCCACAACATGGGGCCGTTGCTGGCGGGCGTCGAGCGCATTCCTCCAGCGGTGAGCTACCGTGGCGCTTTCCCTCGCGAAGACGGCAGCGACGTTCACTACGCCGATTACTTGGAATATGTAATAGAAAAAGAAGGCGGCGTTGGCGCGTTTATCGCTGAAGCGGTGCGCAATACCGACGTGCAAGTGCCCAGCCGCGCGTACTGGAAACGCGTACGTGAAATCTGCGACAAACACGGCGTGTTGCTCATCATTGACGACATCCCCAACGGCATGGGACGCAGCGGCCACTGGTTCACCCATCAGGCGTTTGATATCGAACCGGACATCCTGTGCATTGGCAAAGGTTTGGGCGGCGGCATCATGCCCATGGCGGCGCTGATCACCAAAGATCAATACAACACGGCCGCCGCGGTGTCGCTGGGGCACTACACACACGAAAAAAGCCCGCTGGGCTGCGCCGCTGCGCTCGCCACCATCGAAGTCATTGAACAGCAACTGAGCAAAGTACAACGTGACAGCCACTATTTGCACCAACGCCTGCACGCGATGAAGCAGCGTTATGCGTTGATCGGCGATGTGCGCGGCATCGGCTTATTGTGGGGTGTGGAGCTGGTACAAGACCCAACCAGCAAACAGCGTGCGTACGATGAAGCCGAAGCGGTGCTCTATCACTGCCTCAATCACGGATTGAGCTTTAAGGTGTCGCAGGGGAATGTGATTCAACTCAGCCCTCCGCTAATCATCGAGCGTGCCGAACTTGATGACGCACTCGCGATCTTCGAATCCGCACTCCAAGAAATCAGCGCCACATTTGGCTACGCCATCAAGCATTCGTAAAGCAAACCGTTCATAAAGCAAACCGTTCATAAAGCAAACCGTTTAAGGAAACCATCATGCACTCACCGATTCAAGCCGTTATTTTTGACTGGGCTGGCACCATTGTCGACTTCGGATCTTTCGCCCCGACAACGATTTTCGTCGAAGCCTTTCAGCAAGGTTTTGATTTTGAAATTTCACTCGATGAAGCCCGCGTGCCCATGGGATTGGGCAAATGGGATCACATTCAGGCCGTTGGCCGACTGCCCGACGTGGCGCAACGCTGGGAGCAGCAAATGTGCCGCGCCATGAACAGCGCGGACATCGATGCCATTTACGCCGCGTTTATGCCGCTGCAAATTGCCAAAGTGGCGGATCACGCCGCGCCGATTCCACACGCGATTGAAGTGGTGAACGCGCTTAAGCAACGCGGCATTAAAATCGGATCTTGTTCCGGCTATCCGCGTCAGGTGATGGATGTGTTGATCCCAGCAGCAGAGGCGTACGGTTATCAGCCAGATTATGTGGTCGCAACCGATGATCTACCGCAAGGGGGTCGCCCGGCGCCGTTCATGGCACTCAAAAATGTGATTGAACTTGGCGTGACAGATGTACGCGCCTGCATCAAAGTCGATGATGCGGTGCCCGGCATTGATGAAGGCCACAACGCCGGTATGTGGACGGTCGGATTGCTGCTGTCGGGCAACGAAGCGGGACTCACCGAACAAGCGTATCTGTCTGCCGACGAAGCCACACTCAACGCCGCCCGCGTTCGCGCTCGCGACAAACTCTCACAAGCCAATCCCCATTACTTGATTGACACCATCGCCGATTTTCCGGCCGTGGTTGCGGATATCGAACGCCGATTACTCGCGGGTGAACGCCCCTAAAAAAACGGGCCTTGGCCCGTTTTTTGTTTCCATAACCGCGTTGATGTGAAGCGCAGACTTTATGCTTAGAACACTTGCAAACGCACGATCAGCTGCGCGAGCGTGGCAGCACCGTGCCCAGTTAAGGTGTACAAAAACACGGAAAAATTCGCCAGTGCCGTCAGCCAAAAAATCATTCGAAATGGCTGTTCTAACGTTTTAAAACGCAAAAAAGCCTGTGCCATCAACGCGCCCGGCCAGCCTCCCAGTAACGACAACGCGTGCAACAACCATTCCGAAATGCGCCATTCATTGTTGAGCATGGCGCTTTTATCAAACGCATACACGACATAGGTGATGGCGCTGATCAGAATGTAAAACAGCACAATGATTGGCGGGTAGTTCACCAGATAAATACTGGCAAAAAGGACGGTGATGAACCACACTGACAAAGCGAGGGATAACCCGTAAACCATCGGCCGTTCAATGTCGATCGCACGCAAAGAACCGTTGGACTCTTTTGCCAATTTGAAGTGAACCGCTTCGTTGATTTTTGGCCGTCGGCCATGACCTTGCACATCGGAAATGTGAAAGAAGATTTTGCCGCGATAGTTATCGACCGTGATAAAGCCGTACCCTTTCGCGTCATTCCATTCTGAAATTTTGCCTGAAATAGCCATGTTAAACCCATACCCATCCCGCCCTGTCTACTAGGGCAGCACGTATTTCGCCTAGCCGTCACTTTGCTGAGTAGTCATTGGTTTGATGCAAAGCTCCTGAGGGCGCTCACACGACCTCAAGTAAAGCGTAGTCAGTACTCAGAACGAAGATCAAGCCAAGGATCATCTTTTTCTTCACTCTGCTGGGGGGCTGAAGGGGTGGATAAAAGAACATCACTATTTACAAACATACACAATTTATTACTTAAAAACTGTGTGCATATCGATTGAATTCTTAAATTACAAAGACTAAGGTTTGAGCTACCACCTTATGAATTCGATAACCCTTGTTGGTTTTATGCCGCCCTGACCTGTCAGGGCGGTATTTCTTTTTGGAGAAAATAAATGCCGAATCACCATACCATCGTGGTTTCAACTCTGGACATGGACCGCATCAGCGCTCTGCTGGAGAAGATGCCCAAACTGTCACCCGAATTGGAAAAGCTGGAAGATGAACTCGACCGAGCAACCATCAACGAACCGCAGGACATGCCAGACAATGTTGTGAGCATGAACTCAACGGTGCGTTTTAAGTTCACCGGAAAAGACGAGATCATTCAGAAGAATCTGGTCTACCCACACGAAGTGAAAAATAGTGACGATATTTCGATTTTTGCCCCCGTTGGCAGCGCATTGCTGGGGTTAGCGGCCGGTCAAACATTAACATGGCCAATGCCTGGCGGCGCTGAGAAGACCATTGAGATTATCGAAGTGGTGTATCAGCCTGAACGTGAAGGCGATTTCAACCGTTAACAGCGGGAATCCGGTGCAAAGTGTTCGCTTTGCACCAGGAGCGATTTAAGCAATCAGAATCTCTTTCAATTCATGCAGTGAACGCACTTCATAATGTGCATCGATACCTTCGGGTTTTGGCTGCTGATGTACATTCAACCAGCATGTTTCAATCCCAAAATTCAGCCCACCCAAAATGTCTGAATGCGGGTTATCCCCCACCATCAGCACGCGCGCTTTTTCCGGGTTGCCCATCACTGTCATCGCATGAGCGAAAATCCCTGCGTCCGGTTTCGCAATGCCGACTTCTTCCGAGATCACAATGTGGTCGAAATAGTCTTTCATGCCCGTTTTGGTCAAACGCACATCCTGCAATTCCGTAAATCCATTGGTGATAATGCCCAATTTGGCTTTGCCTTTGAGGGCTTCCATCAGCTCTTTGGCGCCGGGCAACAAGGTACAAATGTCTGCCATTGCGCTCAAAAACGCGCTGTTGAGTTCTGCGGTGGTCGTTTCCAGTTTTTGTGCCCAAGACTCAAAGCGAATGTGCTTGAGCTCGGCCGCGGTAATGGTGCCGTTTTGATAATCCACCCACAACGGCTTGTTGACCTGTTGGTAGTGGTGAAAGTCTTGTTCAGTAAAATCCACGCCTTTGCGCGCGAACATCAGCTGCATCCCTTGAAAGGCATCGAAATGAAACAGGGTCTCGTCAGCGTCAAATAAGATCCAATCGTACTTCATGTTGGTTTCCTCAAAATGTCGCGTTCAGTCTAGATTGTTTTCCGTGAGATGTTAATCTCTGTGAATGGAAACTTTTTGTTAAGAATATCTCAACAATGATGGATAACACATTTGCCGCCATTCCGATTTTCGTTGCCGTCGTAGAATGCGGCAGTTTCTCCAGCGCCGCCGAGAAACTCAGCATCACCAAGTCTGCCGTGAGCAAACGCGTGACGCAACTTGAAGATGAGTTGGGCATTCGCCTGCTCAACCGCACCACGCGTAAACTGAGCCTCACTGAAGCGGGCGAACGCTATTATTACCATGTGTCCCAAGCGCTGAGCTTTGCACAGCAAGGCAGTGACGCGGTCACTGAACTACAAGGTGAACCCCAAGGTAAACTGAAGATCACAGCGCCCATGTCGTTTGGCGTGTTGCATGTCGCGACCCTCATTGCCGAGTTTCTCACCCGCTATCCGAAAGTCGAAATCGATCTGCAATTGGAAGATCAGATGGTCGATTTAGTGCAAGGCGGCTTTGACCTCGCCATTCGTATCGGCCATTTGCCGGTCTCTAATCTCGTTGCCAAACGATTAGTACGCTGTCGCAGCGTGTTGTGCTGCTCACCTGATTATCTCAGCCGGCACCCTGCACCGCAGAAACCTGCGGATTTACTGCAACACAACTGCTTGGTGTACTCCTACTTTCGAGGGGGCAGCGAATGGACTTTCACCCAAAACGGGTCGGATTTCAAAGTGATTCCAACCGGGAACCTCAGCATCAACAACAGCGAAGCGATTCGCCGCGCCCTGCTTGATGGATTGGGCATCGGCCAACTGCCAACTTTTTTGGTGAGCAAAGACATTCGCGCTGGTAAGCTGCACGCCATCATGACCGATTACCCGCTGCCCGAGCACGCAATTTACGCCGTGTTTCCCGAACGCAAACATCTGCCGCATAAAGTGCGCGCTTTTATGGAGTTCATTAGCGAAAAACTGGGCACCGATCAGCCGTATTGGGATCAAGGCATCTTCTGAGCCGTCAATCTCAGAAAACACGAAGGGACAGTGATTTAGCGCAAAGACCGAGGCTCATGCTGGGCTTATAACGGGTGTTTTCCCCAACGTCGGAGTCATCGATGAAACACTTCTTGCCTTCCTCAGTCATGTTGATGCCTTTCGTGGTGAAGCATTATCCCGAAACGGATGATGAAATTCGCGACGACGAACAACAACATGAATCATCACCTCAACTAGACTTAGAAGATAGGCAAACATCACCTGCAGAATCAGGCCGAAAGCGCAAGAAAGACGCCGCCGTTTAGACGATTAAGGAACCGACCGATGAAAAAAGTAGCTGTGATATTGAGTGGATGTGGTGTATTCGATGGCGCCGAAATTCATGAATCGGTGCTTGCCCTCCACGCGATTGAAAAACACGGTGCCACTTGGCACTGTTTCGCGCCCAACATTGATCAAATGCACGTGGTCAACCACCTCACCGGCGAAGCCACGAATGAGAAACGCAATGTGTTGGTAGAAGCCGCTCGGATTGCACGTGGCAAAATTGAGGATGTCGCGAAGCTTAAAGCCGAAGATTACGACGCTTTGCTATTACCCGGCGGTTTTGGCGCAGCGAAAAACCTGACTGACTTTGCCGTCAAAGGCGCCGATTGCAGCATCAACACTCATGTTGCAGCCGCGTGTCGTGCCTTTGCACAAGCGGGTAAACCTGCGGCATACCTTTGCATTGCGCCCACCATCATTCCCATGATTTACGAACATGGTGTGGAAGGCACCATCGGCAGCGATCCAGACACCGCCAGCGCGTTCCGTAAAATGGGCGGCGAACACGTCACCTGCCCGGTCGACGACTTTGTGTTCGACCAAAAACACAACGTCCTGTCCACTCCCGCGTACATGCTGGCTGAAAACATCTCTCAAGCCGCAGCGGGCATTGATCGCCTTGTCGCAGCGTTAATCAAGCTTGCCTAATCCCACGCAGGCGCTGACGCTCAGCGCCTGTTTTCTTTACACCCTTCCCCAGCAAATTCCGTTGCAGACGTTTGATCAACATCAGGAATGGTTTAGAATTCCGGCCTTGCAAAACAATCGTCTCGATAATTCCCCTTTACAAGCTCATATTTAAAGCTATTATCGCGACGCAAACGTTTTCCTAACCAGTTTCATCGCCATGATGAGGGTTTTATGCTGCCAGATATCGAAATTTGTCGCTCCACGCCGTTGACTGCTATTGAGCAGATCGCCCATCAAGCCGGACTGCTCCCTGAAGAGTTCCAAAGCCAAGGCCGTTATAAAGCCAAAGTCTCGCTTCACTGCCTCGATCGCTTACACGATCAACCTGCCGGAAAATTCATTTTGGTCACCGCCATCACGCCAACGCCGCTGGGCGAAGGCAAAACCGTCACCACAATTGGTCTGGCGCAAGGTTTGGCTCGTTTACAACATTCGGTGATGGCCTGTATTCGTCAGCCGTCGATGGGGCCGATTTTCGGCGTTAAAGGGGGCGCTGCCGGTGGCGGTTATTCACAGGTTGCACCGATGGAAGAGCTGAATCTGCACTTAACCGGCGATATTCATGCCGTGACGGCCGCGCATAACCTCGCCGCCGCCGCGATTGATGCGCGCATCTACCACGAGCAGCGCCACGGGTATGACGATTTTGCAGCAAGAACAGGCATGCCTGCCCTGCGTCTTGACCCCAAACGCATTGTCTGGAAGCGCGTGATGGATCACAACGATCGCGCGCTGCGCATGGTCACTGTCGGCCGCAATGAAGCCGGCAAAACAATCAACGGTTACGAGCGTGAAGACGGCTTTGATATCTCGGCCGCCTCGGAATTGATGGCGATTCTTGCACTGGCAAAAGATCTCACAGACTTGCGTCGCCGCATCGGCAACATCGTGGTCGGCTACAACCTAGATGGTCAACCGGTGACCACCGAAGATCTGAAAGTTGCGGGCGCCATGGCCGTCAGCATGAAAGAGGCGATTCAACCCACCTTAATGCAAACTCTGGAAGGCGTACCGACGCTGATTCACGCCGGCCCGTTTGCCAACATCGCGCACGGCAACTCTTCCATCATTGCTGATGACATCGCCACACGCCTCGCTGACTACACCGTGACAGAAGGTGGTTTCGGCTCTGATATGGGCTTTGAAAAAGCGTGTAACATCAAAGCCAGCGCGTCGGGCAAAACGCCTGATTGCGCAGTCATCGTTGCAACATTGCGCGGCTTGAAAGCCAACTCCGGCCATTATGATCTGCGCCCAGGACAACCAGTCCCTGAAAGCCTGTTTACACCAGACCGTGACGCTTTAATCGCGGGTTTTGAAAACCTCAAATGGCACATCAACAACGTCAACAAATACGGCATTCCTGCGGTCGTGGCGATTAACCGCTTTCCGCAAGATAGTGATGAAGAGCTGGCGCAGCTCAAACAGATGATTGAAGTGCTGCCCAACGATGTGCTGGTGGCCCTGTCGGAAGGATTCGCCAAAGGTGGAGAAGGCACACGCGAACTGGCCGAACACGTGGTCACACAGTGCAGTAAATCCGCACACTTTACGCCGCTGTATGCACCCGACGCCCCGTTGCTTGAGAAACTCAAAGCGGTCGCAATAAAGGGCTACGGCGCAGGCTCCGTCACCTTGAGCGACAAAGCGCAAGCTCAGCTTGATGACCTGCAAGCAAAAGGCTTTGGTCATCTTTCGGTATGTCTGGCGAAGACGCCGCTGTCGATCACCACTGATTCGGCGCACAAAGGTGCGCCGAGCGGATTTGATGTTCCTATTCGCGAGCTGAAACTCTGCGCAGGCGCGGAATTTGTGTATGCCTTATGCGGCAACGTGATGACCATGCCGGGGCTGCCCGAGAAACCGGCGTTTATGGGGCTGGATATCGACGATCAAGGCCGCATCATCGGGTTAAGTTAAACACTCGGGCCACATCACCCCATTGAAAAGCTTCGCCACCGCGAAGCTTTTTTCTTTGCATTCGATTTGAAATTTTTCCGACCGTGTGCCGTTCTTTTCGTATATCCGTTCAACAAAACGAGTAAGAACCGCCATGAAACGCATTACGTTATTTTTGTTTGCCTTACTGGTCGCCGTACCACTTTCTGTATCGTTTTTCTCCCAAGCAGACACGTCTGCCACCAGCAAACACGCCAGTCATGAAGAAGTCGCAACACTAGCCGGTGGCTGTTTTTGGTGTACTGAATCTGACATGGAAAAACTCGCCGGCGTGATTGCCGTTGTCTCAGGGTATTCCGGTGGCCATGTCGATAATCCGACTTATAAGCAAGTCTCGTCAGGTTCCACCGGTCACATTGAATCAATTCAGGTCACGTATGACGCCGACAAAGTCAGCTATGAACAGGTATTGGACCATTTCTTCCGCCATATCGACCCCACCGACGATCAAGGTTCATTTGTTGATCGAGGGAACCAATATCGCCCGGCGATTTTCTATCATAACGCGCAGCAAAAACAGATTGCTGAACGCTTTATGAAAGCGATCGACGAATCTGGTATTTTCAAAAAGCCACTGAAAACTGAACTCATCGCTTTTAAGCAGTTCTGGCCTGCTGAAGAGTACCATCAGGATTTCTACAAAAAGAGCGCCCTGCGCTACAAATACTATCGCTACGCCTCTGGCCGCGATCAGTACTTAGATACGATTTTTGGTGAAGATCGCGTTGAACACCCCAAAACGCTGCGCCAAATCATCGATGAAAGCAAAGGCATCCGCAGTGCGAAAACTTACACTCGCCCATCGGATAAAGAGATTCGTGCCAAACTGACGGATTTACAGTACTACGTCACGCAAGAAGAAGGCACTGAGCACGCGTTTAAAAACGAGTATTGGGATAACAAAGCGGAAGGCATTTATGTCGATATCGTTTCCGGCGAGCCGTTGTTTTCGTCTACCGACAAATATAAATCCGGCACGGGTTGGCCCAGCTTTACCCAACCGATTAATCCAGCGTATATCGTGACCAAAGACGATAACACCCTGTTTTACACTCGCACCGAAGTGCGCAGCCGCTTTGGTCAATCCCACTTGGGCCATGTGTTTAATGACGGCCCTGCGCCGACAGGTTTGCGCTACTGTATGAACTCCGCTGCGATGCGATTTGTGCCGAAAGCGGAGATGCAAGCCCAAGGCTATGGGGAATACCTCAAACTGTTCAAATAAATACTGAACGTGATGTGGTGACAAATGGATTGACCACAGCAGCCTGTTGATACCTAAGCGCCCGGTCACGCGTCTGACTGGGCGTTTCACCAAATAGCAGCTTGTAATAATGATTAAACGTGCCGATGTGATAGAAGCCAAAGTCTAGTGCGACGTCGCAGATCGCCCGCTGCTGCGACTGATCCAGTAATACCCGCCGCACCGCATTCAAACGGCACTCACGCAAAAACGTCGCCGGACTCACGCCAAGCTCTTGTTCAAAACAGTTCTGCAACGTGCGTTGGCTGACACAGGCGATCGCGCACATATCGCTGATACTTAACGGATAGTCGCCGTTCTGTTCAATGTATTGATACAGGCGCCGCAACGCCTGACGCCGAGTATGGTAACTGCGCGGTTCACGTTCAGTCGAGATTTGAAACGCACTCAGACGATCCATCACCGCTGTACGCAGCATGGCATGCAAATGCGCTTGGGCGACACTCTCTTCAAGTAGCTTTTGTCCAAGTATCGACTGCGGACTCAGCGCGTCTCGAATCAAGTCCACCAGCGACCAGCAACCGTGCTGCGGCACATTGTTTTCAACCAATGTGGCCGTTTCCCACTGGGTATTTTCCCATTGCTCCTGGCTGCCAAATTGCATTCCGTTCAACAGCAGCTCACGGTCGATCACAATGCCAAAAATATGAAAATCCTGAGGCGTCGCCAATTCGAACGACTCCTGCGCCGGACGAATCATCAATTGATGCGTTTCAGCTTGCAGACCATTTACTTTAGGCCGTTGGCTGTTCATCGAAAAACCAATCCAAACCGCATTGGGATTCACGCAACATTCCTGATGAACGGCGCGACTGGTGTACTCCTCAAACAGGTGCAAACCGGGCAACTTTATTTCATCCAGATACCCATTAAATTGCCCTGCACCGTGTTGATTATACTTTTGTTCCCAAGCACTTAGGCTTTGTGCCTGCTGGTTGACATCAAAACTGTACTGTTTGCACCTCGTTGGTGCGCATGAATTCCCTTCATGAAGCAATTGAACCAAATTCATTTTCACCCTCTTGCACCAGCATTATGCACAACCTCTTTTATCTCACTGTTTTTATTGGCTTATTTAACTTTGCCTATTTCCGTCATGCTCGCGGAACAGTTTTCGCACTGTTTTCACAATCTTGTTTGCAACAGGTATACCAAGACAAATTGCAATGTTCAGGCCGCACAGCCCTGAACAAACCCACACCGCACAACGGTAAAGATTGAGAGGCATCATGAGTTCACGCTACCGATATCAATTAGGCAGTCAGACCTATCAGTTTGCTTCTTTGAAAGAAGTGATGGCGAAGGCGTCGCCGCTGCGCTCCGGCGACCAATTGGCGGGGGTAGCTGCCACATCGGCGGAAGAGCGCGTGATCGCGCAGATGATATTGGCAGATCTGCCCCTCACAACCTTCCTCAACGACACTTTGATTCCGTACGAGGACGACGAAATTACCCGTCTGATCATCGATGAGCATGATGCTCGTGCATTCGTGGAAATCGCGCATCTCACGGTCGGCGATTTTCGTAACTGGCTGCTGCAAGAAACCACCACCCATCTTGAATTGGCGCGGGTTTGCGCTGGCATCACGCCCGAAATGGCCGCGGCAGTCAGCAAAATCATGCGCAATCAGGATCTGATTCTGGTGGCGAAGAAGTGTCAGGTGACCACCGCATTTCGTAACACCATCGGTCTGCCCGGTCGCTTATCCACCCGTTTGCAACCCAATCACCCGACCGATGACATGAGCGGCATTGCGGCATCGATTTTTGATGGCCTGATGTATGGCAACGGCGATGCCGTGATTGGCATCAATCCCGCCACCGACAGCGTGAGTCAGGCGATTCAGCTCATGAAACTGATGGATGACGTGATTCAGCATTATGACATTCCGACTCAATCGTGCGTCCTGACCCATGTGACGAACACGGTCGAAGCGATTGAGAAAGGCGCGCCGGTCGATTTGGTGTTTCAATCCATCGGTGGCACCGAAGCGACCAATCAAGGGTTCGGTATCAACCTGAATGTGATTGCCGAAGCCTATGATGCCGCGCTGAGCCTCAATCGCGGCACGGTCGGCAACAACGTGATGTATTTCGAAACCGGCCAAGGCAGCGCGCTGTCGGCCAACGGCCATCACAACGTCGACCAACAAACCTGCGAAGTGCGCGCCTATGCGCTGGCGCGCAAGTTCAAACCGTTACTGGTTAACACCGTGGTCGGCTTCATCGGCCCGGAATATCTGTTTGACGGCAAGCAGATCACCCGCGCCGGGCTGGAAGATCACTTCTGCGGGAAACTGCTTGGCCTACCGATGGGGTGTGACATCTGCTACACCAACCACGCTTACGCCGATCAAAACGACATGGACAATCTGCTGACGCTGCTCGGCGTCGCCGAGTGTTCATTCATCATGGGCATCCCGGGCTCTGATGACATCATGCTCAACTACCAGACCACCTCGTTTCATGACGCGCTCTATGCCCGCCAAGTGTTGGGTTCTCGCCCTGCGCCAGAATTTGAAAGCTGGCTGAAGAAAATGGAAATCTTCCATCAGGATGGACGCAAGCAACTCGCCGACGATTTGTCGCCACATTTTAGCCAGCCACTGCGACTCATTCAGGAGGCCGTATGAGTAAGGCGCCGACTTCCGCGTTGATCCATGAGGATCCATGGCACAAGCTGCGCCAGTTTACCCAAGCACGTATTGGGATTGGCCGCGTAGGAACCAGCATTCCGACCCAAGAGCTATTGCGTTTTCAGCTCTCGCACGCACAAGCGATGGATGCGGTGCATGTGCCGCTCGACGAAGCGGATCTAGTTGACGCCTTAGCGAAAAACTCAGCCATTGTGCCCTATCTGCCCGCATTTTCTTTGCATAGCCAAGCCAGTGATCGCCTCACGTATCTGCAACGGCCCGATTTGGGCCGCAAGCTCGATGATGCCTCGATTGAACGTTTGAAGCAGCACAGCGATAGCACGCCAAGCCCGTACGATTTGGCGATTGTCATTGCCGATGGTTTGTCGTCTTACGCAATCAGTCATCACGCGGCGCCCTTTATCGACGCCTTGATCACGCAGCTCCATGCCGACCAACGACATGATTGGCGTATCGCGCCATTGAGCATCGTGCATCAAGGGCGCGTGGCGGTTGGTGATGACGTGGGTGAAGCGATCAACGCACGCGAGGTACTGGTACTGGTGGGCGAACGCCCGGGGTTAAGTTCCCCCGATAGCTTGGGGCTGTATCTGACCTGGCACCCACAGCGCGGTACCGAAGATTCACTACGCAACTGTATTTCCAATGTGCGCCCACAAGGCCTGCCTTATCACGCGGCAGCGATGAAATGCTTCTATCTGCTGGCTGAGTCACGCCGGCTCAAACTCACCGGCGTCGGGCTGAAAGATCGTTCTGACGACGCGCAGTTGGATAAACCGATTCAAGCAAACCAATTTTCGTTAACCACTGATTAGATTTTAAGGACATTACTGAGGATTGTTATGATGGAAAATAGCGGCAAACCGGGTCTGAAACGGACCCTTGGAAAATTTCACTTATGGGGCATTGCCGTCGGGCTGGTCATTTCGGGCGAATACTTCGGCTGGAGTTACGGTTGGGCGCAGGCTGGGACGCTCGGCTTTTTGATCACCACCCTGATCATTGCCACCATGTACACCGCGTTCATTTTCAGTTTTACCGAGCTGTCGACGTCCATTCCCCACGCAGGCGGCCCATTCGCTTATGCGTATCGCGCCTTTGGTCCGTTAGGCGGCTATGTCGCCGGTTTTGCCACCTTGGTTGAATTTGTGTTTGCGCCGCCCGCCATCGCCATGGCCATCGGGGCATATCTGAATGTTCAGTTTCCGACGCTCGATCCCAAAATGGTGGCCGTGGTTGCTTACGTGGTCTTTATGGGACTCAACCTTGTTGGGGTAAGCATTGCCGCGACGTTCGAACTTTTGGTCACAATTCTTGCTATCGTCGAACTGCTGGTCTTTATGGGCGTCGTCTCACCCGGTTTCTCCATGGCAAATTTTGCTGCCAATGGTTGGGCTGGCAGCGATGTCTTCTCTGGCGAAGCAATTTCCGGCATCTTTGCGGCGATTCCTTTTGCCATCTGGTTTTTCCTCGCCATTGAAGGCGCGTCGATGGCGGCGGAAGAAGCCAAAGATCCGAAACGCACGATTCCGGTGGCGTTTATCGCCGGTATTTTAACGCTGGTGGTGCTGGCCGTGGGCGTGATGTTCTTTGCGGGTGGCGCCGGTGACTGGCGTGAACTGTCCAACATCAACGACCCACTGCCGCAAGCCATGAAAATGATTGTTGGTGAATCGAGTGGCTGGTTACACATGCTGGTGTGGCTGGGTTTGTTTGGCCTTATTGCGTCATTCCACGGCATCATCATGGGGTATTCACGTCAGATTTTCGCTTTAGCGCGCGCAGGCTTCCTGCCAAAATCACTCGCCGCTGTAAACCAACGTTATCAAACGCCGCATTGGGCGATTCTGGCGGGCGGCGTTGTGGGTATCGCGGCTATCTTCTCTGACAACCTGATTGTCATTGGCGGGCAGCCACTGACTGCAAATATCGTCACCATGGCGGTGTTTGGTGCCATCGTGATGTACATCGTATCCATGTTGGCGCTGTTCAAACTGCGTCGTACGGAACCAGCGCTGGAACGTCCGTTCCGCGCCCCGCTCTACCCATTTGCTCCGGCGCTTGCTCTGGGTCTAGCGGTACTTGCTCTGGTTGCGATGGTGTATTACAACTTCCTGCTGACGCTGATCTTTGTCGGGTTATTTGCCCTTGGTTTTCTCTACTTCAAAGCGACACATGATGAAAGCTCGATGCAGGAAGGCCATGACATGCTGCTGATGCCACAAGCCAGTAAAGCGTAAAAAGTGCCATTCGCTTGACTATCAGAGACAAAAAAAGGACATCCGAGGATGTCCTTTTTCATTGAATATTTGTGTACTTACCGCAAGCCGTGCAGAAATTCAGCGCGGGTTGCGGGGTTGGACTTAAAAATGCCACCAAGCGCCGTGGTTGTGGTTTCGCTGGTTGCATCCATCACACCACGTGATTTCACGCAGTAGTGAGTCGCATCGATGGTGACGGCCACGTCTTCTGATTCCAACAGGGTTTGCAGCGCAACCAGAATTTGTTGCGTCATACGCTCTTGCACCTGTGGGCGCTGCGCAAAAAAGCGCACAATGCGGTTAATTTTCGACAGGCCGATAATTTTGCCACGCGGAATATACGCCACCGCCGCTTTCCCATCGATAGTCACCAAGTGGTGCTCACAGGTACTGGTCACGGTAATGTCTTTCACACGCACCATTTCGCTCACGTTCATCTTGTTTTCGATAACCGTGATTTTCGGGAAGTTGTGGTAATCCAGACCAGAGAAGATCTCATCGACATACATCTTCGAGATTCGGTGCGGGGTTTCTTCAAGGCTATCGTCAGTGAGGTCCAGTCCTAAGAGAGTCAGAATTTCACGCATATGGTGTTCAATTCGTTCTTTTTTCTCATCTCGACTGATCGTGTTTGGTTGCATTGGCGTTTCCAAACCACGACGTTCCAGCGCATCTTTTACTAACTTCGCGGATTCGCTCAAACCTGACATTACCTTACCTCATATTAACCCTTTCGGATGGCTGACAAGGATACTCGGATTTTTTAATAATTACACCCATATTTTATCGGTGGACATTATTGCCACTGGGCTTTGTGTGCTAAAGTACTCCTCAAAAATGAAGACCATAGGATTTCATCATGGGCTGTTGTGACGCTCCCGGCTTAATGCCAATTGAAGACGCGCTGGACAAAATGCTCTCGCGCATCACTCCGATTCAAACCACACTGACGCTTCCCCTTGCCGACGCACTCGGTTTTGTCCTTGCTGAAGATATTCTCTCTCCGATTAACGTGCCGCCGTTTGATAACTCCGCGATGGATGGCTATGCCGTGCGCCGCGCCGAATTGGCCACCCAAACGCCACTACCGGTCGCGGGCAAATCGTTTGCCGGCCAACCCTTTGACGGTGAATGGCCAGCCATGAGCTGTGTGCGCATTATGACCGGGGCAAAAATTCCGGACGGTTGCGATGCGGTGATCATGCAAGAGCAAGCCACGGTGTCGGATCAAGGCGTCAACTTCAGCCACACCGACATCAAACCGAATGACAACATTCGCCCGACCGGTGACGACATTCACCAAGGCGATGTGGTTCTGAGTCAAGGCGCGCGCCTCACACCCCGTGACATTCCGATGATCGCCACACTTGGCGTGGCCAATGTGACCGTTTATCGCAAGCCGAAAGTGGCATTTTTCTCAACCGGTGACGAGTTGAAGCCGCTGGGTCAACCGCTGGATGCCGGTCAGATCTACGACAGCAACCGTTACGGTATTAAACCGCTGATTGAAAACTTCGGCTGCGAAGCCATTGATCTCGGCATCATTCCTGACTGCCCAGAGACGTTAAAAGCCACGTTTGAGAAAGCCCAAAGCCTGGCGGATGTGGTGGTCACTTCCGGCGGCGTGAGCGTGGGTGAAGCGGACTACACCAAAGATATTCTGGAACAACTGGGTCAAATCGGCTTCTGGAAACTGGCGATTAAACCGGGGAAACCGTTCGCGTTTGGCGAACTGGAAAACGCCTGGTTCTGCGGCTTGCCGGGTAACCCGGTCTCCGCGGTTCTGACCATGTACGTTCTGGTGCAACCAATGTTGGCAAAACTGTCTGGCCACGCCGAATGGACAGCGCCTGAGTCAATTCCGGCCATCACCCGCACCACCTTCAAGAAAGCCCCGGGACGCACCGATTACCAACGCGGCATTTACCGCATCGAAAACGGTCAGTTCGTGGTTGAAACCACTGGAAACCAAAGCTCCGGCGCATTCCGCTCGATGAGCTTGGCGAACTGCTTTGTGGTGCTCGAACGCGAACGCGGCCGAGTCGAAGCTGGCGAAACCGTCAACATTCAGCTTTTTAACGCAACCTTATACTAGGAGCTCGTGTGGATATTCTCAGCGACTCAGAAATGCTGCGTTACAACCGTCAAATCATTCTCAAACAGTTTGATTTTGATGGTCAGGAAGCGCTGAAACAAAGTGCCGTATTGATTCTCGGCGCAGGCGGTTTGGGCTGCGCGTCCAGCCAATATCTGGCCACAGCGGGCGTGGGTCAAATCACGCTGATTGACGATGACACCGTGGAGCTATCCAACCTGCAGCGTCAGGTATTGCACCATGATGCCAATATCGGCGAGCTTAAAGTGGCATCAGCGGCCCAATCACTGCAAGAACTTAACCCGAACATTGCCATTGAAACCGTCGCCAAACGCCTGAGCGACGACGAGCTGGAAGCCCTGATTGCACAACATTCATTAGTTTTGGATGCCTCGGATAACGTCGACACGCGTAATCAGTTGAATCGCTTGTGCTTTAAAACCAAAACCCCACTGGTTTCCGGCGCGGCGATTCGTATGGAAGGCCAAGTAAGCGTGTTTACTTACCAAAGCGAAGACGAACCGTGTTACCAATGCCTGAGCGCGCTGTTTGGAAACGCAGCGTTAAGCTGCGTAGAAGCTGGCGTCATGGCGCCCGTGGTTGGCATCATTGGCGCCGTGCAAGCGATGGAAGCGATCAAAGTGCTGGCCAATTACGGCGCTCCGATTCGCGGTAAAATTCTGATGTTAGATGCCATGAGCATGTCTTGGCGTGAAATGAAGCTGATGAAGCTGCCCACCTGTCCGGTGTGTCACTCCTAATCGACAGGCGCAATGAAGCGCCTGTTTTTATTTGGATTCTTTGCCAGAATTGAGTAACGTAGCTCATCACACCCAATACAGGATGAAGTGGAATGTCGCCATTAGTTACCCCAGCTTGGCTCGCAGAAAAACAAAACGATCCGCGCTTAGTCGTGCTCGACGCCAGCATTGATTTTCAAATTCCGAGCGAAACCGAAAAGGACAAAGTCAATAAGATTCCCGGCGCGCGCCGTTTCGATTACGACAGCGTGTTTTGCGACACTGAATGCGACCTTCCCCACATGATGCCCACGGAAGCGCGCTTTAATGAACTGGCGCAGCAACTGGGACTCAACCAAGATTCCATTATTGTGGTGTACGACAACAGCGGCACATTTGCTTCGCCTCGCGCATGGTGGATGTTTAAAGCATTTGGTCACAATGACGTCTACATTCTCGACGGCGGGCTGACCGAATGGAAAGCCCAAGGTTACACTGTCACCCAAAGTTACGATGATTCATACGCGCCCGGCCACTTTGCCGGTACGCTCGACCGGCGTTTCTTTGTCGATGCGAACTACGTGTTAAGCAAAATCGATGACGACAGCAGCCTGACTGTCGATGCACGATCCAAAGCCCGTTTTCTGGCACAAGTGGCCGAACCTCGCCCGGGAATTCGCAGCGGTCATATTCCCGGTGCATGTTGTCTGCCGTTTGCTGAGCTGATGAACGGTCATCAGATGAAATCACCAACGGAGCTGAAACCAATTTTGCAACAAGCGCTCATTCGTCCAGCCGATGAGTATCTGTTCAGTTGCGGCTCCGGTGTCACCGCCTGCATCGTATTACTCGCTGCCACCCTCTGCGGCTACCAAAATCTGGCCGTCTACGATGGTTCTTGGACGGAATGGGGTCAGCGCCACGACTTGCCGATTGAGAAATAAGCGACCAAACAGCAAAAAGGCCACATTCATGTGGCCTTTTCATTTCGCGACGAATATAGCAGCACGCTAATAAGTATCACGCATCTGTTCATCTAAGTTGAGCACCGTCAGCGCGTTGGTCACGCTGGTCGCAATCACATCGATGGCGCCAGTGCGCAGTGCACCAAGCAATGCCAACGGCTTACTGTTCTCGGCCGCAATCGCGATCACTTCGGCGATGCGGCGAAACTCTTCAATGCCCAAACCAATCACGCGATCGCTCATCACGGTGTTAGCAATCTCGCCATGCACATTAAAGAAATCGTACCCGGCGAAATCGCCGACCACGCCTTGCTTAAGACGCGACTGCACCACTTCATCCGGCGTAAACCAGCCCAAATCGACCATGTAGCTGTTTTCACTCATGTCACCAATACCGACCAAGGCGATGTCTGCTTTGCGCGCCAGATCGAGCGTTTGCTTGACGGTGGCGTTTTGCATGAAAGCCAGTTTCTGCGCGCGGTTCTCGGCATACGCTGGGGCGTACAAGGTTTCTGAGGTACCACCGTACTTCTTCGCCATCTGACGACAAATGTGGTCGGCGTTAAACATCCCCCCGCGTGGGTGAATGCCGCCGATGCTACACACGAACTTACAATCACGCGGCGTAATCACGCCCACATGATGCGCCACCGAAGACACGTTGCGCCCTTGGCCGATACTCACCACCATGCCATTCTTTAATGTGCTGGAAAGGTAATTCGACACCAATCCCGACACTTGTTGGCGCTGCAACTCTTCGTTGGGCTGGTCTAGCGCCACCAAAGCCCGCTTCACACCAAAGCGCTCGATCAAACGCTGTTCAATCTTGGCACTGAACACCGGGTGGTATTTCACGGTGATCTCGACAATGCCCTCATCACGCGCCTGTTTCAGCATGCGCCCCACTTTGGCACGCGAAATCGCAAACTTCTTCGAGATCTCTTCTTGAGTTGCCCCGTCTTGATAGTAGGCAACGGAAATCTCCGTCAGCAAATCGGTGTTTTCCACCGAAATATCTTGGTTCGAACCGCTCATGTCACGCTCTCAATCATTACGTTGCTCAGCATGGTATCGGATACTGAGCATCTGCTCATTGACGTAGCATATGTTATAGCGCCAAATAAATGCAACATTTGCTCACAACCAATACATTTTCTCACCACGATTCTCGCTGATATTTTTGCCTGTCTAAGTGCAGTAAGACTTAGGCAAACGTTTCTTTATTTGCCTTGGCTGGCGTCAGATAAAATTAGTGGGTAAAAGTCGGCAGAAAGGGCAAATCACGATTGACTTTCAGCATAGATAGGATAAATATGGATGCATCATTTACTCAACGAACGAGCAAATGTTCGCTACAGTTGCTCGGTCGCTGAAAAACATTGTGTTAGTCATAAGTAGGCTTGCCATCTCATGGCAATTCGCTTATCTAACCTGCATGCAAATGCCCAGCGAATCGCTGGCCTAGCCCAAAGAATAGGACGATCGAAATGAGCAACAAATTAGAGCAACTACGTAAACTAACAACTGTTGTGGCTGATACTGGTGAAATTGACGCGATCAAAAAATACCAGCCAGAAGATGCAACAACCAACCCTTCTCTAATTCTTAAAGCCGCTCAAATTGCAGAATATGCCCCACTGATCGATCAAGCGATCGAATACGCGAAATCACAAACCAGCGACAAAGCAGAACAAGTTCAAGAAGCGTGTGACATGCTGGCAGTGAACATCGGTAAAGAAATCCTGACCACCATCCCAGGCCGTATCTCGACTGAAGTTGATGCTCGTCTGTCTTACGACACTGAAGGCAGCATCGTTAAAGCTCGCAAACTGATCAAAATGTACAACGATGCAGGCATCTCAAACGACCGCATCCTGATCAAACTGGCTTCTACTTGGGAAGGCATCCGCGCAGCGGAAGTGCTGGAGAAAGAAGGCATCAACTGTAACCTGACTCTGCTGTTCTCTTTCGCGCAAGCGCGTGCTTGTGCTGAAGCGGGCGTGTTCCTGATTTCACCATTCGTTGGTCGTATCATGGACTGGTACAAAGCAAAAGAAGGTCGTGACTTCGAAGCGCAAGAAGATCCAGGCGTACTGTCTGTGTCTAAAATCTACAACTACTACAAACAACACGGTTACAAAACTGTGGTGATGGGCGCAAGCTTCCGTAACATCGGCGAGATCCTAGAACTGGCTGGCTGTGACCGCCTGACTATCGCGCCATCGCTACTGGCTGAGCTAGAAGCGGCTGAAGGCGACGTGGTTGAGAAACTGGTTAATTCGAAAGGTACACAAGAACGTCCAGCAGCGATGACTCACTCTGAATTCCTGTGGGAACACAACCAAGATGCAATGGCGGTAGAAAAACTGGCAGAAGGTATCCGTAACTTCGCAGTAGACCAAGGCAAACTGGAAACCATGATCGCAGCGAAACTTTAATCGCTCGACAACTTCCCGTAGAGGGAACTCAAATTCAAGGGGAAGCGCCCGCTTCCCCGATTTATTTTCGACTATTCATTTTTAAATCCTAACGACTACGGAATCTATTATGAACCGCAAACAACTGGCGAACGCAATCCGTGCACTGAGCATGGACGGTGTACAAAAAGCTAACTCTGGCCACCCGGGTGCCCCAATGGGTATGGCTGACATCGCTGAAGTACTTTGGCGCAGTCACTTGAACCACAACCCACAAAACCCAAAATGGTCAGACCGCGACCGTTTCGTGCTGTCGAACGGCCACGGCTCGATGCTGATTTACTCATTGCTGCACCTGAGCGGTTACGATCTGTCGATTGACGACCTGAAAAACTTCCGTCAACTGCACTCAAAAACCCCAGGCCACCCAGAATACGGTTACGCACCGGGCATCGAAACCACCACAGGTCCACTGGGCCAAGGCATCACCAATGCTGTGGGTATGGCGATTGCTGAAAAAGCACTGGCAGCACAATTCAACAAACCGGGCCACGACATCGTTGACCACTTCACTTATGTGTTCATGGGTGACGGCTGTCTGATGGAAGGTATCTCACACGAAGCGTGTTCTCTGGCTGGCACACTGGGCCTTGGCAAACTGATCGCATTCTGGGATGACAACGGCATCTCGATCGACGGTCACGTAGAAGGCTGGTTCTCAGACGACACACCAAAACGCTTTGAAGCCTACGGTTGGCATGTGATTCCTGCAGTTGATGGTCACGATTCTGACGCCATCAACGCAGCGATTGAAGCAGCAAAAGCAGACCCGCGCCCAACGCTGATCTGTACTAAAACCATCATCGGTTTCGGTTCGCCAAACAAAGCGGGCTCACACGATTGTCACGGTGCTCCTCTGGGCGCTGACGAAATCAAAGCTGCGCGTGAATTCCTGGGTTGGGAATACGCACCCTTTGAAATCCCAGCCGACATCTACGCGGAGTGGGATGCCAAAGAAGCTGGCGCAGCCAAAGAATCAGCATGGGATGAGAAATTTGCCGCTTACGCAGCTGCTTACCCAGCAGAAGCTGCAGAATACCAACGCCGCGTAGCGGGTGAAATGCCAGCTAACTGGGAAGAAGCCAGCAGCGCAATCATTGCTGAACTGCAAGCGAACCCAGCAAACATTGCGTCACGTAAAGCATCGCAAAATGCACTGGAAGCATTTGGTAAACTGCTGCCAGAATTCATGGGCGGCTCTGCAGACCTTGCACCGTCAAACCTGACCATGTGGTCTGGCTCGAAATCGCTGGAAGCAAGCGACTTCTCAGGCAACTACATCCACTACGGCGTACGTGAATTTGGTATGACCGCCATCATGAACGGTATCGCACTGCACGGCGGTTTCGTGCCTTACGGCGCGACCTTCCTGATGTTCATGGAATACGCGCGTAACGCGATGCGTATGGCTGCGCTGATGAAGATTCAAAACATCCAAGTCTACACGCACGACTCGATTGGTCTGGGTGAAGATGGCCCAACGCACCAACCGGTTGAACAAATCGCTTCTCTGCGTCTGACACCAAACATGAACACATGGCGTCCATGTGACCAAGTTGAATCAGCCGTGGCGTGGAAACTGGCAATTGAACGTAAAGACGCGCCAACTGCGCTGATCTTCTCGCGTCAAAACCTTGCGCAGCAACCTCGTGATGCTGAGCAACTGGCGAACATCACCAAAGGTGGCTACATCCTGAAAGATTGCGCAGGCAAACCTGAGTTGATCCTGATTGCCACTGGCTCTGAAGTCGAGCTGGCGGTGGAAGCTGCAGCGCAACTGACTGCCGAAGGCAAGCAAGTGCGCGTGGTGTCGATGCCCTCGACCGATGCATTCGACAAACAAGACGCTGCGTACCGTGAATCGGTACTGCCAGCAGACGTAACTGCTCGTATCGCGATCGAAGCTGGCATTGCCGACTTCTGGTACAAGTACGTTGGCTTTGGTGGCCGCATCATCGGTATGACCAGCTTCGGCGAATCTGCACCGGCTGGCGAGCTGTTCAAACTGTTCGGCTTCACCACTGAAAACGTCGTGAACACAGCCAAAGAACTGCTGGCATAAGCTCAAGCATTTCGCACACCAAAAGCCCCGCTCATTGAGCGGGGCTTTTTTAGTCTGTGGATTAGTTATGTGCAGTGTGATAGCTCAGCCGATTAATGTCCGCTGTCACGAAGCGCCTCAAGCTGGTTTTTCAGCAACGCAGGCAACGTATAGAGCAACAATAAACGGATCGCGTGATTAACCATCACAAACGCAGGCTCCAGCCCTAACAGCAATGCCACAGCCGTCATGGCTTCCACGCTGCCCGGCACCCAAGATAACAACATCACCAACCAAGGCATCCCCAGCGCAATCGACGCAATATAAGACGTAATCACAGCCACCAACATGCCAATGAATGTCACCATCACACCTGCTTTTGAATAAGAGACGGCTTCTCGCAACGTGGTTTCCGCCAAACGAGCACCGATCAACACACCCAGCAGCGCGGTAGAAAACAGCACCAACCACACTGGAACCGCTAATGTCACCGGCGCCATGATGCCATTACACGCAGCTGCAATCACCAAGGAAGCAATCATATAAGGCGCAGGCACGCCGAAACGTACCGAGAGTTTGCCACTCACCATACTGATGGCCACAATCCCGGTCAGCACGCTCCATTGTTCCAAATTCAGCGCAACACTCTCTTTGACGACTTCAGCGGTATTGCTGGAGATGGCCCCGGCCAGAACAATCAAGATGATTAAACGTACCGAATGGGCATAGACCACTTTCGGTGACGGTTTACTCTCCGATTCACTGATCACCAAAATGGCTGCCATTGCGCCCGGCACTGCCGCCAACAGCGATTCAAATGGACTCCACTTTTCGCGCTTATGCAACCACCAAAAACTGCCGCCAGTTTGCAGCATGAGGCACACGATCAACCCCAAAATGACTGGCAAGCTGATGGTGTGAGCTAACTCGGCAATCGAGATCGTCGCACCAACACTGATGCCCAACACGACTTGGATAAACATCAATAAGGTTTGTGGAATACGCAACGCATGGTTAAACCGCTTTCGCAAAAGAATCACGACAAAAGCAGATAAAAATAGCCCCGTTAGCGGCAAGGTAAAGCACTGTGCAGCCAAGGAACCCATCGCAGCAACCACAAGGATCTGCCCCAGATTGGTGATAGAAGATCGTTTGAACATGATTCGCTCTTGTTAATACTACCGGCAACGATTGCGCCGCCGCTTAGACAATGGTGAGAATGGGCGTCTGTTATCCATGGCATGAACAATGGCGACGCGAGACAGCGTCGTCATTCTACGCCGAACAGCGCAACATTGCATCGCGATGGCACAACTATGCTGGCTCCGAGTCTCTCAAGCATGGTGACAGCAAGCTTTTTAACGCCTGATTAAGATACGTGGTCCGTTGCGGCAAAACGCGATGGCGTTTGTGAATCAGATACAGTGTTTCATACACCTGCGTCTTGCGCTGGATAACAGCGATGCGGTCTGTATCCACAAAGCTACTCACGGCAGATTTAGGCAATAACGTAAAGCCAAGGCCTCGCGCCACCGGCACCAAAATCTGGTTAATCTGATTGACGTAGCTACTCACGTGAAGCTTGGCAGTATCGACTTGTCGCAACTGCTCGTCATCACAACGAGACAAGTACAGTGACAAATAATGCTCCGCATCGGGATGGCTCACTAACCCGAGTTCCAACAGCGTTTCTGCAAGGTTCGGCGTTTGTTCATACGCTTTGGGCACCACAATGAACAGCGGCTCTTGGCCTATCTCTTCCACTTGCAACAAACTTTGATTGGGTACGTGCGTCACGATACCGACATCCGCCTCACCGCTTTCGACCTGACGCATAATGCGTTGATTCGGCGCCGCCTCCACTTCAATCGACAAGCCGCGATGACGCTGTTGAATATCGAGCAGTTGCGGGTATAGCGTTAACGCCATCGCACCGGAACACGCCAACTTATAGCGCCCAGAAAAGGGATCATCTTCACCCAATTGAATCAACAGATTCCGCTCGCTTTGCGCTTGCTGGCAGGCATATTCGTACACCAACCGTCCTTGCTCGGTGATTTCAAACGTCTTATTGATGCGCTTGATCAACGCGTGTCCACATGCCTCTTCCAACTTGCGAACATGCTGACTCACGCCCGGCTGCGTCATAAACAATTTGTCAGCGGTTTGAGTAAAGTGGCCGGTTTCAATCAACGTTTTAAACGTCATCAGCCAGTTAGGATTCAACATGCACTCACCATAACAATAAATTATCAAACGAAGAATATATGATAATTATTCTCCGTTCTACGTTTTGGGCGTGAGTTAGTCATCAACCGCCTTCAATTCCCCTTGGATGACCTGCAACGACGCAAGAAACGTCAGTCACCGGCTGGCCATACCCGGTGACTGCGCCGGTTTAAGCACGGCTTTGACGGGCAGCCAGCCATTTGCGGTTACACGCTTGATTCAACTGACCGCACAGCACGATGACGACCGCGCCAATCAATACCGGTGTGATCAAAAACGACCAACTTTGCGCGGTGAGCATGATGAGCAGCGGATTCGCCCCCGCAGGCGGATGCGTCGTTTTGGTGGCGAGCATTAAACTGATGGCAAGCCCCGTCGCCAATGCCAAACTCCACGGCTCCACTGGCAATCCATGCACGAACGCCAATCCGACAGTCGCGGTAATCAGGTGACCAAAAATCACATTTTTCGGCTGCGCTAGCGGGCTGTCTGGCACGCCAAACACCAACACAGCCGTGGCTCCGAATGGCGCCATCAACCACAAACCCGCACTACTCCATGCATCCGCATACGAAAGTAACCCGATGGCGCACGTCGCCGCACACCCTGCCAATAAAGCGGACTTCAAATGATTCATTCTATTACTCCTTGTTGGTAGACCACTCTGTCTACCCAATTAAAATAGACAAGTCTGTCTACCTGTGTCAACATCAATTTTGTCGACACAGGAGCAAAGCATGAGTGATAAACGTGAACAGTTGATTCAAACCGCATTGATGCTGTTTTACCAACATGGCATTCGAGCGATTGGGATTAACGAAGTATTGAAACAATCGGGCATTGCGAAAAAAACGCTCTATCATCACTTCAGCAGCAAAGACGAGTTGGTATTGGCTGCTTTGCAGTACCGAGATACTATTTTTCTTGATTGGCTACGTCACGAAGTCACCCATTTGCGCCCGGGTATCGAAGCGTTGCAAGGCTTGTTTCACGCGCTTGATCGCTGGTTTCACGACGATGTGCCAGCCCTGCAACCGTTTCGCGGCTGTTTTTTTATCAATACCGCTGTCGAATACCGCGACGACAACCCCACCCTCGCAGCGTATTGCCAAGCGCATAAAGCCAAGGTTAGAAGTATCGTGCGTCACTGCCTGACAGACGAACAAGCGCGTCAAACCGATTTGTTGGACACGGTGTGCTTATTGAAGGAAGGGGCGATCGTGACAGCGCAGGTCAATGGCGACATGAACGCCGCCAGACCGATCCTCACGATGTTGCCTAGGTTGTTAGGGTGATCACGAGTGTGCGACCAGATTGGTGGGTTGCCCTTGAGCAAACGCAATCACGTTCGCAAACGCATGCTTGAAATAAAGCTCGTAACTTTCACGCTCCACGTATCCTAAATGGGGCGTACACAGAACATTGCTGAGCGCGATCAAAGGTTGAATCGTGGCATCACATGGCTCTTGTTCGTACACATCCACCGCGGCTTGCCGAGTTGGACACTCGGTCATTGCACGATACAACGCATCGGGTGCCACCAGCTCAGCGCGGCTGGTATTCACAAACAGTGCATTGGGTTTCATTCGCGCGAGATCCGAATACGTCACAATGCCCCGAGTTGCCTCATTGAGTCGCAAATGGAGCGAAATGACATCTGATTGCGCAAAGAACGCCGCTTGGCTCTCTGCTGCCACAAATCCGTGTTCACCCGCCAGCGCGCATGACGTCTCACTGCCCCACACCAGAACCTGCATGCCAAACACTTTGGCGTATTGTGCGATCATTTGGCCGATCTTGCCGTAACCCCAAAGCCCAAGCGTCTGCCCTGCAAGCACCCGTCCCAATCCCAAGTTCCCATTCTGTTGCCAATGGCCTTGTTGCAACTGAGTGATGTACTGCGGCAGATGACGCGAAGCCGCCATGATCAGCGACCAACACAGCTCCGCGGGCGCCGTTGGCGAGCCAACCCCTTCCGCCACTTCAACGTTGTATCGGTGGCACAACGCAACATCAATATGATTGCTCACTTTGCCCGTTTGACTGATGAGTTTTAAGTTCGGACAACGCGCAAGCAGCGATTCAGTGATCACCGTTCGTTCGCGGATCAACACCACAGCATCAAATGGCGCTAACGCCAAAGCCAGCGCCTCTTCACTCTCGAAGGTGTGATTAAACACCGTCACCTCATAACCCGCCAATTGTTGGAAGGTTTTCAGCTCACGCACGACATCTTGATAGTCGTCTAGAATCGCGATTTTCATCATCATATATCCGTTTGTGTCGCCCTACGCCCTATGATTGGAGGGTAGAGATTGGCGTTGTCATGATCAGCAGATGATCGTTATCGGATCTGCTCGTGTTCAACCTGCATCGGTTCATGCGGTGATACATCGGCCGATTTGTGGATCAGGTATTCCCCTTTGCCAACGGTAAGCAAACTGGTGGTAAATTCATCCCGTTGCTCAAAATAATCGACAAAGGATTCGATTTCGCTGGCATGTGAAATGGCATTATCCACCACAATCACGCCTCCCGGTTTTAAGCGCGCCAGCACCGGTGCAATCAATTGAGGATAGACGCTGCGCTGTGTATCCATAAACACCAAATCAAGCGCGTGTGGCACGTTGTGGATTTGCTCAAGCACATCGCCCACCAAGATGTCGATGACATGCTCAACACCAGCTCGTACGAAATTAGCTTGTGCTTCCGCCACCTTGTGTTCGCTGCGCTCAATCGTAAAGATCTGCCCATTATTCGGCAGCGCGGCAGCCAGCCACAACGTGGAATAGCCGTTTGACGTGCCGAGTTCGAGAACACGCTTTACCCCACCGCTTTTGACCAACCAATAAAGCAATTCGCCGGTATCACGCGTGATATTGAGGTATTTGAATTGGCGATCCGTTTGAGTCGCGTCATTGTCTGCCCCTTTTTGCTCCAGCTCGCAAAGCAGTGTTTGCATCGCTGGGCTGAGTTTATTTTGCATCATGAACCTCCCTGAGTGTGCTTGACGTTATTGCAACCAATGAAATGAACGGCTTAAAAACGCGCAGCCATTCGCAGTAATCCATTCACCATGCGCCATCACAATTTGCTCCGGTTGCCACGCGAGCATGGTCTCAAGGTGCTGCTTGGCCTCACGTTTGTGGAACGTGAAACTCAAACGCCAATCGAGCGGCATTTTGCCGTGTGGCGCCACCACGCCCGCTGCTTTTGCCAAGGTCATCTTCCAGCCGCCAAAGGCTTGCGGTGAAAAGTTTTCAATCAGATCGGTCACGATGAGGGTTGAACTGGCACGATGAAAAAAGACCGCTTCTTGCATCACCTTTGAACCGGTAAACAGCAGGTAATGAATGTCCGAATCCCACGGATTGTCCAACTGGGCATCCAAAACGCCATCAAAGCGTAAATCAGGACGTTTTGCGATCACCTGATGCGTGCCGTAGGTCAACGCATGAGGATAAGCGAGCTGCCAATCCTGCACGAACAAATGATGCAGATGATTGGGCGCGATGAGGAATGCCACATCGCCCAAAGCATCAATGGCGCGTTGCAGCTCGGGTGTCAATCGAATCGGGCTATGAATCCAGAGTTGGTCGTTGCTGAATTTAACCACCGTCATGCGCGTGGTATAAGGCAAGGTAAAGAAAGGCACGGCATCGCCGTCCACAATCCAAATTTGTTCACCGATGGCTTGCATGCTGGCATCTCTCCGTTGGCGCGTTACGCCGTCAGTTGATTCACAATTTCGCTCACAACCGGCATCACAGAAACGACGAGCAACGCCGCCATGACCCAGTTAAACCATTGTCTTTGCTTTGGTGATTGCAACCACTTTTTCAACAGCGAACCAAACAGCAACCACACCCCCACGCACGGAAAAGAGACGACAAAGAACGTCGCAGCAATCATGAGATTCTGAGTTACAAAGTTAGCGCCAACGGTGGTAAACGCCGCAATTGCACCGGTTGCAACAACCCATGCTTTGGCATTCACCCATTGAAAAAGTGCACCTTTAAGAAAGCCGAACGGCTGGGTTTGGGGAGCGGTTTGAATGGTATTCGAAGCGCGGGCAATCAACACCGCAAGATAGAGCAAGTAAGCAGTTCCAACGCATTTAATCACCACGTGCAACAGCGGAAAACGATCAAACAACTGGCCAAATCCCAACCCGACCAGCAGTAACATGACGGTAAAGCCAACACAGATGCCCGTCAGCAAAGGTAAACTCTTCTTCACCCCAAAATTGAGTCCTGATGTCATCACCATGATGTTGTTTGGACCGGGGGTCACCGACGAGGCGACCGCAAACAAAATAGTCGCCCATACATACTCCATTGCAGCCTCTCCTTCGTCGTCAATCAATCCATCAGTTGGGTGCGGAACCAGAGGTTTCAATCCAATACCGAGCCAATTCGCACTCAAAGACCTTTCCCCAAACCAAGCTTTCAAATACACCGCCATTGTTTTCGATGACGCCTCTGGAAGCCCAGTTGTCTGAATCGGCGACCAACAAGGCCCGTTCAATCCCTAAGGCGTGTGCTTGGCGAAGCGCGAGCGATAGCATATGGCTACCAACCCCTTGTCGTCGTTGTGATGGAGCAACGTCATAACCGATATGCCCGCATTCAACACGCAGAAAGTCATTTTCTATATGGTGCCGCACACGAATCGCCCCCAAGATTTGATGCGCATCATCCACCAGCCAGAAATGATTGCAAGGCACGTATCCGGTCGGCAATCCAATCCCTTGTGCTTCATCATTGAGCCGTTGAACGTATTGAGCAAATGCATGCTGACTCGGCTCATAGTAAGCCGAATTTTCCGGGTCATGATGCACAAAATCTTGATAGAAAATATGAAATGCAGATTCGTAGCATGGGTGCGGCGCAACTAACTTCAAAAGACCCCCTTTGAGTGACAAAAAGAGCCCGAATTCGGGCTCCGCCTTTCGCAATCGTATCGGGTTACAGTTTGACAACTTCACCCGTGAGCGCGACACCAGCAATCACAGCGCCGGCACCACATTGAAAAGTATCTTCACTGGACGTGAGATTATTTTTGTAGTTCGATTTGATGTTAACGACAGCATTACCACCTTCTTTGATGGCGCGGTCTTTCAGCGCGATCATGGCTGAGAGAAAGACCCATTGGCACGCTTCTTCATCGCTTTTGTTAAAGGCGTTGGTTTTCTTGTTGGTTTTGAACTCGCCCATCGTTTTCAGTACCGCTGGATGCACTTGATCACCAAAGAAAAATTGAACGTCATCACCCAATTTGGTTTGTGCAACCTCTTGGTTTAAAGCATCTTGAATCGAGTAATTGCCCACATCATCACGAGCAACAGCAGAAGCGGAACAAAGCACTAACATCGATAAAATCGCAGGAAGGATCTTTTTCATTTTTTATCCTGAAATGAAATATGTAGAACGGCAACAAACTTGTTGTCTTAAGAAACACCTACCATATCGATTTAATGTCCAGCCTGCAAACAACTTATTGATGAAACAAATCATTGACAGGCTAAGCGTCTCACTTTCGTGACGCGGCGTGAGTGACGAAGACGCCTGAATTAGTCCGTACTTTGGCAAATTTCTAGGGTGGTCATCGCCTTGATCGGCACCCGGAAACTGGAAATATGAGACAGCACAAACGAATGGTGATGACGAATCAGTTCGGCAGAGGCATGGGGCTTGTCATGCGTGGTGTGCGCATCCGTCGCCAGTTGAATCGCATAACCCAATGCCGCAGCGCGACGTGTGGTGGTGTCCACACAAAAATCAGAAGCGTACCCGCAGATCACCAACTCATCGATATCCTGCTCTTCCAGCAAGCAACGTAAATCCGTGTGGTGGAATGAATCCGGCGTGGTTTTACGCACAAACAGATCCCCCTCTTCGGTGTTCAAATCATGTTGCAGTTGCCACCCTTCACTCTCGTATTTCAGCTCTGGGTATTCTGGCTCTTCGTGTTGAATGAAGATCACCGGATAGCCTTTCTCCCTTGCCCAATGACTCAGCGTGTTGATGTTGTGCACAACATCTTTTGCCGCGTAGGGCTTTGGCACCGGCTCAAAAAGGGATTCCTGAACATCAATAATCAGTAACGCTTTATTTTTCATACCACATCTCTCTGACTCGTTTTGTCGTCATTCTAACAGCAGTTCAAATGACGAAACTTTCTCTCAACAAGCATAATTCACCGAAAGCGATCCTTCATTGTTGAGTTTTGTTCCAATCGTATTCCATCTGGTTCGCCGTGCGCTCGGCCAATGCCATCGAATCGAGCACCGAGACCAAATACAGGCTCATGTCGATCCCTGCGGAAATGCCAGCCGACGTGGTGATGTTGCCACTGCGCACCCAACGCACATGCGCCTCAACATCTAGCGCTGGAAACATCGCTTTTAAATCAGCAATATCTTCCCAATGTGTAGTGACCGATTGATCGGTCACTACACCGGCCTTGGCAAGCAGAAAGGCTCCCGTACACACCGAGGCCACTTCGCTTGCGTCACGTGCAACCGCGCGGATCCAGTCCACCACCTCGGGCTTGTTCAACTCCGCGGTGTGCACGCCACCTACCACAATCAAAACATCAATTGGCGGATGATTCTGGAAGCAGTAATGCGGATTGACGCCATAGCCACCGCGCGCGTTCACTAATGTGTCGTGCTGAGCCACGAAAAAGACACGCCAATCGTTGCCAGCCAAACGCTTCGCCGTACTCAGCACTTCAAATGGACCAGAAAAGTCGAGCACTTCCGCTTCGTCATAAATGTAAATGGCGATATTCATCCTTGAATCCTTACTCATTCGCTATTGAAGGCGTTGAGTGTAATGATCAAACGCGGTCACTTTGACATAACCATGCGATTCATACAGCGCTTTGGCCGGTTCATTTTCAACCGCAGTGGCCAATTTCACCGTCAGTGCATCGGTTTCAATCGCGTAATGACGAATATGCGTCAGCAACAACCCAGCCACGCCCCGACGGCGAGCGCCCGCTGCGACAAAAAGATCGTTCAGATACCACATGCGTTTCATCGCCACTGATGAAAAAGAAGGATACAACTGAGCAAATCCCAACAGTTCATTTCCCTCCCTCACGACAAAAATCACTGAATCTTGCGCGCTCAAGCGCTTGGCAATAAAATCACGAGCCGCATTCAGATTCGCAGATTGTTGGTAAAACTGGCGGTACGCATCAAACAACTCGGAGACTGTCTCCAAATCCGAAGATGTCGCTTGTAAAACCTGCATCATGACTCCTTGTCTATTACAGCACGATTTGCGTGGTGACTTCGGTTTTGACCGAATTCGCGATGAAGCAGTTTTCATGCGATTGATGATGCATTTTTTCGAGCATCTCCACGCTGGGTTGCTTCTCTCCTGAGAAGATGACTTTGGGTCGCAACACCACCTGAGTGAGTGCCGTTTTACCTTCTTGATTGGGTGCCAATGTACCGATGGCCTGATCTTCATACGATTCGACCACATAACGCTTTTTCGCCGCAATCGACAAAAACACCAACATATGACAACTCGACAATGCCGCAATCATCGCTTCTTCCGGATCGACATTCTCAGCCACCGACAAGGGCAACGGCACAATATGAGGTGATGCCGAAGCAGGCACCGTGACGCCTCCATCAAACTGCCATTCATGGCCTCGGCTGTATTGGTTGTCATGAAACACTTCACTTGGCTGACGTTGCCATTTCACGGTTGCGCCGTACTGCGACATGCATTGCTCCTATCGATTTAGGTTCTTGAAACAGTGGAGAGCCACGCACCGGCGCCAACAAACACCCCGCCCGTAAGGCGGTTGAACAGTTTGGCGCGCCCTTTGGCCAGGATCCATGTGGAAGATTTTGCCCCGAGATACGCGTAAACACAGAGCCAAGATAGCTCCATCACCATGAATGTTGACGCAAAAATAAGGTATTGAGTCAGCAGCGCTGCGTGAGGGTCAATGAACTGTGGAAACAGTGCGGTAAAAAACAAAATGGCCTTGGGATTACTGGCACCGACGATAAAGCCGCTGACATAATGCGCGCGGTAACCGGCAACTTGGTTCGTTTCACCATTGACCATATCGTATTGATCTTGCTTTGACGTCAGCGCTTTCACGCCAAGGTAAGCCAAGTAAGCGGCACCGAACCATTTAACAACATTGAAGATCACTTCTGACGAGGCGATGAGCACCCCAAGGCCGGTGAATGACAAGGTCATGATGCCGGTAATCGCCGTCAAACTGCCCAGCGCGGTAGCAAACGCCCGTCGCCAGCCAGACACAACACCTTTGGTCATACAGAGTAGCGAACTTGGCCCCGGCGATGCAGTGAGAATAAGCACAGCCAAAGCAAAAACCATCCAGGTTTCGAGTGACATAGGAAACTCCTTTTCCAGTCTGTTTTAACAAACGTTCATTCGGCCGGCATGGCCGATGTGATGCGGTGAATCATTCACGCGCGCACATTCAACCATACGCATAAAATGATGCCATGTTAATTCATTTATACCGCACGCTGCATCAAGGCAGCGACAACACGCCACTGGCATATAAGCGTTGGTACTCCAGAATCGCCAATCGGTCCGCATCCGTTTCAACGACGCTTGGGTCAATGTCTGCCCAAAACACCGCTTCCGCTTCATGACAGGCGATCTCGCCGCACCATTGCGGAATCACATAGTAATGCAACAACTGCAACTCTCCGGTTGGGTGATATAACGAGCAGAGATAGACCGATTGTTGTGGCAATACCGCGAGTTCTTCATCCAGCTCGCGGAGCAAAGCATCCGTTTGGCTTTCACCCACTTCAATGTGCCCGCCCGGAATCGCCACCATATTGGGATCATGCGTTTTGCTGGCTGAACGCTTTTCCAGCAGGATTTTTCCATCGTTGACCAGCATAAACGACACACACTCAAACACGTCCATGGAGACTTCCTTCTTCGATTGACTGCGGGACTGCCCCATCACGCCATGCTGGGATGAAAACGACTCCAGCTCAACAGCAGTAAGCCTGCGAACGCAATCCAGACCAGCGTGGCTAAGCTGAGCGTCCACACCAAATTAAATTTGTAGCTGAAATAGTACACCGAGAGCAAATAAGCGCCGTAAGGGATCAACGAATACAATCCAAACAACGCTGTGACACGCAGTTCATCCATGGTTCGCTCGGTACCGACAATGTAGTGCGCGATCAGTGCAAAAGTCGGAAACAACGGCACCAAACCGGAGATAAAAAAGCTTTTACTTTTCGACAACAGCGCAATCAGTAACACCGCGAATGCGCCAAGTAGGCATTTAAAAAAAAGAGCGACCATGGTTCATCCCTGATAACCGAGTAGCGTTGAATTCGTATGACCTCACTATAGGGGGATGCGACACGATGTAAAAACAAAATTATCATCATGTGAGAATTTTGTTTTTATGTCAGATAGATTTCGACACGTTCTTTGCCCCCACCGATGTTTTTACGTTTGAGGCGAATCGGCCCCACTTCACCGGTACTTTTGAGATGCGTGCCGCCACACGGCACTTTGGCAAAGCCTTCCACTTGCCAATAGCGACGCTCTTCAGCTTCATCGGAAAAGGCGCTGAGGATTGGCGTATCTTGTGCGATCAGGTGATTGGCTTGCTCTGTCACACTCGGCAACAGCGGCGCAATACTTTCCGGCCAATAGAAGTCGATACGGCTTTTATCTTGGGAAATATGCGCGCCAATTTTCTCAACGTTTGAAAACTGCTGGTAAAACAGCTCCAACACCAACTCGGCGGCGAAATGCAGTTTCATGAGCTGATAGCGACGCGGCCAATCAATCTTGACCCACACTTCTTCGCCCACGGAGAAAGCTGGTGTTTGCTCGAGCGTGTAACGAATCGTGCGTCCTTGTTTTTCAGCCTTGAGTACAGTGATCCCGGCAATGGTGCCCGTATCGCTCTCTTGCCCGCCCGATTCAGCATAGAAAATGGTTTCTTCCAGCTCGACCTGATCGCCTTCGAGCCAACTCACTTTGGTCAAATGCGCCGTTTGATAGGGGTTGACCCAAAATTGCTTTTTACACATTCCTTGTGTCTCTTCTGTTACGCTTCTGTGCTTATGCTTAATGAGAAGTGCCTAATGAGAGATGCTTAATGAAACATACTTCATCAAAAAGCGTGATAAAAATGCTTTGAAAAAATAGGGGTTAGAAAACGATGGATCAATCATGAATCGCAACGTTTTACATTAACGGCTTTCCACCGTCGCGGCGACGGCGGACGTTGTTTTTGCATCCCACGCATCCTGTTCCGCTTGCAGTGTCATTTTCTGCTGCGCTTTGACATCATCCCAAGACATGCCCTGTTCAATGGCTCCCACGCGCTGCTCATATTTCTGACACGCACGAGCAATCACGCTTTCCATTTGAATCTCGCTCTCTTGCTCTAGCGACAGCAACAGATTGAGATAGTCCCACAAGACATCCCCCAGTTCTTCTTCCAAAAAGCAGCGACGTTGATGCGGAATCTCATCCTGCACTTCTTGCAGTTCTGAATGTATTTCCGTCAGATACGTTTGCGCGCCATGAAACCAATCACTGGCTTGATCGATGCGGTTTTTACGCTGCGCAATCGCCAATAACGCTTCAACATTCAAGCCCAGCGTCTGTGTTAGTGTTGCCATTGACCTCTCTCTTCAAGAATCACTTTGGCATTTTGTACCACGCGTAAAATACCGTTTTCCAACACTTGGTATTCGGTATTGCCGTTCACAAAGTGATAGCCGAGAAAACGACACGGCGTTTTGCCATCTTGACACCTCATGTGCAGCGTCTCACCTTTCAGAGCAATCAGCTTACCACTCTCTTTTGCACGCCCGACATAAGTGACATTGTCACAAGAAACATTGCCTTCTTCACATTGTGGCGTCACTTCGATGACATAATGCGGCGTTTCTAACGTGGCGCTGAATGCTGGCATCGCCATCAGCGCCAGAACAGCACACCCTAAATAACGTTGAAATTTCACTCAATATTTACTCTTTACTTGGGATTGAACATGGCTAATTTGCATTCACAACGCCAACCATGCAAGTGCTTGCGCCTCATCTTCAAAAAAACGAATGTCGCCTGAGATAAACCAACTGCCAATCTTGGCCGCTAACTCTTGCCAACCGGGCTTACCATACAGCGCGATCTTATCGAAGTCAGAACCGAATTTGAGGCCGAGCTTAAAATCATCCCACGCTGCACGCAGTTCCCAGCCGTGCAGCGCTGTGGCATCAAACAGTACTTTCACCTTCGGTTCATTCACTTTGACCAGCGCCGCCTCAAGCATCGGCGTCATGATTTCATAGTCTTGATGCGTCAAGGTTCCCACCGCTTTGATGACCACGAAAAACTGATCGTCGATTCTGTCTAACCCGATGGAAATGCCGTGTCGTTGCACACTCATCACGCCTCCTCTTGCTGAATATGGGGCGACTTGGCCAGTTCGACCCAAGTCCCCTGAGTGAGCTGTTCCAACTCGTTTGAGTGTAGTTCAAACAAGGAGTTCGGCGTGCCAGCGGCCGCCCAAATTGCATCATACTGTTTGAGTGATGGGTCAATAATGGTCGTCACTTGCGCATGATGGGCGACCGGTGGCACACCACCAATGGCGTACCCGACTTTCTCGCGAACAAAATCCGCGTCCGCTTTGCTCAATTTGATGCCCGTCGCTTGTTCAACTTTGCGTGTACACACCATGTTTGCACCCGAGGCGACGATCAACACCGGTTCACCGGTCGCTTTGTTTTTAAAAATGAGCGATTTGGCAATTTGCCCGATGTTGCATCCAACGGCTTCAGCCGCTTCGGCTGCGGTGCGGGTGGATGCCGGCATTTGCCTGACCACAAATTGTTGACCGTGGCGAGAGAGAAAATCCTGCACACGTTGCGACGAGGATTTGAGTTCCTGACTCATGACGTTGACTTCCTTGTTTAGCATTGAATGACCAACATAACGTGCCACTCACTCGGCCGCAACCCGTTTAACGTACGCTTCGCGTTGATTAATGCGCATCGGTCACTGAGCGTTTACCGCACTGGCTTCACTTGTTTCAACATAGGGTTTGAGCTCCACGACGTTGCCTTCAGGGTCATCAAGGTACACCGAGCGACCAAAACCTTGCGCGCCATAACGTTCGGCGAAATCCGAATGGGGAATGTGGTGACGGTCGAGAAATGCCGTCAGTTCAGTTTCATCGACGGACGTTATCTGCAAACAGAAATGATCGACGTTGCGTCCATTTTGCTGTGGCGCTTGGCCGCCCAATTGCCCGAGTTCACTCTCCACCGTCACAATGTCGATCAACGCATTGCCAGCGCGAAGCTGAGTAAGCCCCTGCGCCAATTCGCGTTCCAGCTGACAGCCAAGTAAGGTTTGATAAAAATGCAGCATTTGGTCCAGCTTGGTGGTACGCAGCACCACATGATCCAAGCCACGAATGTTGATCATCATTTGCCTCCAGAACTTCCGCTTCCCATGTTCGCGATAACCACTTGTACGAGCGCAGCGGAGCGTTTCGCTCAGTTATCGTCACGACGTAGGCCTCCTTTGTCACCATCCTTTTGATTTGAGCAGAAATGACTTCGCCAACGTCACACTAATCTCTACAATAGCGCCTCTTGAACGACTTTGCTGTGAATGAATGAAACTGAGTAAACGCCTGCAGACCATTGAAAAGCTTGTGACGCAACACTATGACCACATTTGGGATTGTTGCTGTGACCACGGATTTTTGGGAATGACATTGCTACAACGCATGGCAGAGACTCATGTGCATTTTGTGGATATCGTGCCCGATCTTATGGCATTGGTGCAGCAGCGGCTTGAGCACTATTTTCCACTAGATAGCGGTTTTCACTGGCAAACCCACTGCCAAGATGTCGGCGCCTTGCCGTTGTCTGATTATGCTGGCACCCATTTAGTGATCATTGCCGGTGTCGGCGGTGATTTGATGTCGGAGCTGGTCAGTCGCGTGACAACCGACCACCCCAACACGGCCATCGAGTTTTTGCTGTGTCCGGTGCATCATGTTTACACGTTGCGTCAGCAGTTACATCAACTCGGCGCGCAGTGCATCACAGAAACGCTGCTGGAAGATAACCGACGCTACTACGAAGTGCTGCACGTGGCCGTCAACAGCGCCAGCCCAGTGGATGACCCAGTCTCGATGGTCGGCTCGCAAATTTGGCGCCCCAACAACGAATATCGCGACGTTGCTCAACGCTATCATGCCAAGCTGCTGGCGCATTACGCGCGCATGCAGCAGAGCTCGCCTGAAAAAGTGGCGCCAATTTTGGCAGCCTATCAGGCCGTTCAACTCGGCAACTAACGTCCACCCGCCAGATCAATAAAGGAGCCGGTCACGTACGAGGCTTCATCCGACAACAACCATGCGATGGCGTTGGCAACTTCTTCCGGCGTACCACCACGCTGAAGCGGAATGTTGGGCGCTAAGCGATCCACGCGTCCCGGTTCACCGCCATCGGCGTGCATCTCGGTATAGATAAAGCCCGGCCGCACCGCGTTCACGCGAATGCCCAGCGCTGCAACTTCGAGCGACAACCCTTTGGTCAAAGTATCCATCGCCCCTTTTGAGGCTGCGTAGTCGATGTATTCAAACGGCGCACCGCTGCGGGAGGCCGCAGACGACACATTGACAATTGCACCACCGGATGGCATTTGCTTGAGCGCTTCTCTGCAACAGAGAAAACAGCCGATGACATTGGTGTCTAGCACATGACGAAACCGCGCGACGCTCATTTCCACCAAACGGCTCTGTTTGTCCAAGATGCCAGCGTTGTTGACCAAATGGGTCACAGGCCCAAAACGCTGCTGAGTCGCCGTAAACAAGGCGACAACATCCTCTTCCTTGGCAATATCCGCTTGCATAGCAAAAGCGCGGCCACCCGCTTGCGTAATGGCTTCGACCACCTTGTCGGCACTGGCGCGATTGGCGCGATAGTTCACGCAGACCGCGTATCCTTGTTGTGCCAGCAACAGCGACGTTGCGGCACCAATTCCTCGGCTTCCGCCGGTGACAATAACGACTTGATTCATACTCATCCTTGAAACTCGTCCCTATATTTTTGCTAGGACATGTGGGTTTGATGCTGTTCAAACAGCGTACGATATGCGCGATGTTCTCGATCCTGTTCTGCTAAACCAAACCGCGCAGCCAACTCAACCAATTGCGCGCGATACATCGCGAGTGCGCTTTCGTCGTCGGTCATGATTGCAAACTCAGCAAACTCGCCAATTCCCGGCAACACATCCACGGTGATATGGAACTCGCCGACAAAATAGATACTGCGCGTCTTTTGCATCGTCAGAACGCACTCATACCCCATGGTCATGAGCATGTTTTTCGCCGTATCCACATCGGTGATATTGGTCGCCTGGCAACAATCATCTCCCGGGCCTTTGACGATCCACAAACGGATGCCTGATGGCTGCATGTCACGAATGCACAACGCTTTGTGTTGCTCACGCAACGTGCGCTGCGGCGTATCGAAGTAATCGTCACGTTCGTGATTGTCTTCCAACATCACGTCATGAGGCATCTGGCTGAGCTGATGAAGAAACTGTGTTTTGCAAGCGATGCGATATTTCAGCTCCACTTCATAACGACCGGAAAAATGGGATTGACTCATCAATGAAAGCTCCTATCACACTCGAGCAAGCCCGCGCGGCTGAGTGCGTACAACGAGAGAATTGAGGAAACACGCGTCCGAGGAATACAGCACCTTAACAAACAGGCCGCATGAGTTGCTGCCTTCTTATCCTTATTGCTCAGTCAGATCACGGGTCATAAATTTGCTGTTGGGATCGGGTTGGTAATTGGCAAAAGGCTCGCAATAGCGAAAACCGTTTTTCTCATACAGCGTGCGCGCTGGCAGAAAAAACGTTTCAGAACCAGTTTCCAGACTCAACGTTTGATATCCACGCGCCTTGGCTTCGTTGATCAAGTGTAACAACAGCTGCGAGGCCACGCCGCGATGACGCGCCGCAGATGCCGTTCGCATCGATTTGATTTCTCCATGCTGTGCGTCCAACTCTTTCAGCGCGACGCAACCAAGCACTTCGCCACCATCTTTCGCGGCCCAAAATGTAATCGATGGGTGCTTCAGTGCCTCAACATCCAGCGCGTGTACACTTTCTGGAGGCGATGTGGCGTACATGTCCGCCAGATGCTCTTCCAACAAACGAATAACGCCAGATTCTTGTAGATTATCGACTGCAATGTCCATTGCTGATGTGTCCTTGATGACTTCGAAAAGAAGGTCACATTCTTTATCGCAACATCCATCCCGTCAAGCATCATGTTCACCAGCGCGCTTTACTTAATCAATTGTAAAATCGGTTTAAATTCTGCGGCGCGGCAATCCTCCACCAGCTCATACAAACACATTTCCACTGACGTTAACTGCGCGCCTTGGTGAACCATTTTCTTCAGCCCCAAGGCAAGATTCGCTTCACTTCGCGAAGAAACGGCATCCTGTACCACTTCAACATGCAACCCTTCTGCGAGTAGCCCCGACACCGTTTGATACACACAAATGTGCGTTTCGATGCCGCACACCAGCCAGTTTGTCGCGCCAGCCTGTTGAATCGCTTCCACAAAAAGGCGCTCGTTACCCGCGCCGAAATGAAACTTCTCAATCGGTTGGGCGCTGCGCGACAGCAATTCGGCCAAGTCAGGATGCGTTTGCCCCAATTTGGCCGCGTTTTGCTCAAGCCAAATGATGGGGAGTTCCAACACCTGCGCGCCTTGAATCAGCGCGCGAACATTGCGGATCAATGCCTCGCTTTGATGAACGATTTGCGCCAACTTGCCCTGAATGTCGACCACAATCAATCCCGTATTGTGTTTCCCTAGCATCGCGAATCCCTACTCTTCAATGAGTTCTGCCAATGAGTGGATGACCGACCCTGAATAAGGCTTGCTGGCCATTTGATGTGACGGGTTGTACCAAACCGCCTGCATGCCAGCATCTAACGCAGGCAAAATGTCTTTTTCGAGTGTATCGCCGACCATGGTGATCGCGTCAGCACGCACGTTGAGATGATGAAGAATGGTGGCAAAAAATTCGGGCGTTCCTTTCGCAAAACCCAACGTCTGTTTGCAAAAATAACCTTGAATAAAGTCATCTAACCCCACCCGTGCAAACGCCTGTTGAATATCCGCTTCGGTCGAATCATCGGCATTGGTCGCGACATAAACCTGCGCGTGTTGGCTAAGCATTCTTAAGGTTTCAAGCGCCTGTGGCGTGGCTTCCACACTCGGCCAATCACACATTTTGCCCTGATATGATGGCATGTTCACCATCAAGGTATCACCCCAATCAAATAGATAAATGGAGGTCATGTTTGCCTTTCCTTAATTGAGCGCTGAACCCAACGCATCCCTTACTCGCTCAGCGTCTGTAATTTTTTCTGATCGAGAGACTTCTCGAACGAACCCATATCGCTTTGTACGTTCCGCGCCCCCCATCAGTTCAGCAAAAGCCACGTCCTCAACCACACTGAACGCTTGTTGAATTGCCGCCGGGCCATATTCGCTGAACGCCAGCTTCGTTTGTGCGTAGCAATCTTCTGTTTTCCTAGAACCGATTGCGATCGCGGTGTCACCTAAAATGCGGAGTTGGGCTGTTTGAGAAACGCCAGCTCTTCTTCAGTCGATGGCCTGCCTAAAATGGCGTTTCGATGGGGATAACGGCCAAAACGCTCAATGATGGCTTTGTGCTGCATTTCAAAATCGAGATTCACTTGCTCGCCCAATTCACTGTAAAGATCCATCGCGGCGGCGTGGATCAACCGCGATTCACTGTGCATGAATGGCAAATAGAGGAAAACTTGCTCCGTTTTGTTGAGCTGCTTGTGAAAACCCTTTTCAATCGCAAACTGCGCCAAAGTGAGCGCTTGTGGATCCTGAGCGAATGCTCTGGGCGTGTCTCGAAACATGTTGCGAGAGAATTGGTCGAGAACAATGACTTCCGCCAAAGCCCCCTGTGGACATTGTCGCCAATGAAATAGCTCCCCTTTTACCGCCTGCTCATGCAGCGGCGTAAAGCGATCGCGCACTTGATCATCAAGCGACACCTCTTTTTTCCACCACATCTCTGGGGTCAGTTCGTTGAACCAAAACGTCAGAACACTTTGATACATGCCACGCTCCTTATGGTTGAATTAAAAGTATATACGCAGACGACGGAAGTGATTGAAGAAACGCGAAAAATCGGCGGAGATTCTCATGATAGATCAAGATGCATGATGTGTTGTGGGCCAGCAGCGCCGCCGAGATACAATTCGCCGTCATCGACAAAACCACCGTGAAGATAACAGTGACGGGCTCCGGGATTTTTGCAATTGACGGTCAGATAAACGCGCGAAAATTGCGGATAGCTGCTGTGCAGATACGTTTTCATGCATGCCGCCGCTTGCTTGCCATAGCCCTTCCCTTGCGCCTGTTGCGATACAAAAAACGCACGCAGTCCAAGATTGTGCGCACCAGCAAAGTCGTATTGCAGGCTGTACGTCGTATCAATAAGGAAAAAACCGACCACGTTGCCATTGGCAACCAAGACGTGAGGATGAATTTGGTCGTCGATATTAACGAGAATCTCGTCAATGGTACCGACAAATTTGAGTTGGTCATCGGCCACCTTCAACTCGGCAACTTGTTCAAGGTGTTGTGCCAACATGGGCTGGAGCGTCAACATATTCGCGTCCTTTCGCGGTGAATCATGGCGAATATCCTAACGTAAGCAAGATGTTAAATTAACCCCGAATGCTCAGGTTGCGGCAAACGATGCGGGGAATTTACGACGCTCCAACAGATTGAGAGCGAATAAACAACACTTTCATCAGAATGATCTTTACCTTAGCCTTCCGAGACCGTGTACGGGAAAAGGCGAAGCCACGGACGCTTTAGGCCGCCCCATGCCTACCGAACAATCAAGGCGTGGCTGGTTTTTGCAACACGACGCCCAGTCGCCCTTTATCGCGGCCGCCATCGGGTTCATTGACCAATTCATGGCGCAAAATACGAAATCCTATTTCGCGGCAGTGATGCAGCAGCGCGGCAACAGGAAATGCATCGTAAAAAAACTCATGGCCGAGCATGACATCCGTAAACGGCGGTAGATCATCGTCGCTGCCACCGCTCGATAGAATCAACACACCATCCGGCTCAAGCGCTTGAAACGCTTTGCGCAGCAGTGGCACGTGTTCCTGACGCGAAAGATGAAACAAGCTGTCCCAGATAACCACACCATGATAGCGTTCGGTCGGTTCAAAGGATTCCAACTCGCTGCAAATCCATTGGTGTTGCGGCATGGCTGAACGCGCAAGATCGAGCAACCGTTCGGAGCGATCCACGCCTGTTACCTCAAAACCACGCGCGCTCATCATGGTATCAATCGGCACGCCATGGCCACATCCTAAATCCAAGATGCAGCCATGTGGCGGAATGTAGCAGCGAAATAACTCAAACAGTGCGAGATCAGGCGGAGGCAGCTGCGTGCGGAGTTTGTGCCACGCTTCAGCAATTGGGTCATAATCCGCTTTTGGGGTTGGTACGTACATGTTCTTCACAGACCGTTCGTTGATGAACGTTGTCCCTCCGTTTTATTTCAGTTCTTGAGCAGACGACATCACCCATGAACTGTGATGTTGAGTGAAACCAATCTTGGGGTAATACCCAACCGCTTGAGGCGCCGCCAGCAAAATCAGTTTGCAACCGGGCTTTAGCGCGGCAAACGTATGCTCAATCAACTGCTTGCCGATACCCTGCGCTTGAATGTGCTCCGACACGGCAAGATCCGACAAATAGCAGCAATAGCAAAAATCCGTCACCGAACGAGCAACACCCACTAATCGTTCACCTATCCACGCCGTGACAAGCAAATCCGCATGCGCCAACATGCCTTCAATGCACGCGCGATCGTCCGTTGGTCGACGTGGCCCTAACGTGGTTTCATTGAGCAGAGCAATAAATTGATCAGCGCTGATTGGACGCCCGGTTTGATAGTCGACGTGCATGGGTCACTCCCTGTGATAAGTCGCGTTATGTCAGTGAGTTACCAACATAGCGCCGCTTCCATACGCATACAACCAAGGATCGAAGAAATATCACAATATCCCCAATGTTTCTCTGTTTTTAGATTGATGAATTCAGACTAGACTGTAAGAAGACTTCCATCTCTCCCCCAACACATCGGCATGGTGCGGCACGTCGTCGCACTGCCAGTGGCTATATCATTTAGAACGGGGAAACACTTCCATCCAAATGAAGGAAATATCATGATCAAGCAAGGACAACACCTGCCAGAAGCAACACTCAGCCAACTGACAAAAGACGGTATGGTTCACCACAACGTGAACGAACTGTTTGCAGGTAAAAAAGTGGTGCTGTTTGCCGTACCTGGTGCTTTCACCCCAACGTGCTCAGAAGAGCACTTGCCAGGTTACGTCGTTCAAGCCGATAAACTGAAAGCCAAAGGCGTCGACATCATCGCATGTGTTGCAGTCAACGACGCGTTTGTCATGAAATCTTGGGGCGAAGCACAGAATGCCTCTGAGTTGATGATGCTGGCGGACGGCGATGCAAGCTTTACCAAAGCACTGGGTCTGGAAATGGACACCGCTGGATTTGGCGGCGTGCGTTCACAGCGTTACGCCATGATCATCGACAACGGCGTCGTCACGACATTGAACGTCGAAGCACCAAAATCATTTGAAGTCAGCAAAGCAGAAGCTATTCTTGCAGCGCTGTAATCGTTGAAACAAAAAATTTGAGACAAAAAAAGGAAGGCTGACCGCCTTCCTTTTTATTAACTGAATAAATAACTCATGCTAAATAATACGCCGAGATAGTAAATTAAATGTATATCTCATTCAATTCCTATTATTCATAATCGATTGTGACAATGTGTTTTCCATCATAACTGACGACCATTCCGGTTCCGGCAACATACCCAAGATTATTGGGTTGAGATTGCCGCGCAGTTATTGTTAACGCATCAGCACCTTCTGAATTTCTTTTATATCCGTGACAATCCGATACCCCCATTGTTAATTGGGTTATATCCTGATTGTTCAAGCGATATGCAACTTCACCTTTCGTCGTAATACCATTCGGCGTCACGGTTAAGTCACGTATTCCATTCGTCGTTACATTGCAAGTGGGCTCATTCACTGCACCGCGAAATTGAATCGTTCCAGCGGTGTTACCAGTAAAACTAGCAGCCCAAGCCATTGAAGAAGAAAGTAAAAGTACCACTAAGAGCAAAGTTGATTTAATGTTCATGCTATCTCCTAGGATATCGCTGTAAGACATGGTTAAAGAGTAGTCCAATAGCGTAGATAGACTTTGATTTGAAACAATAAATATCATTTTGAATTGACATCCTTATCGGAAAGTTTGACTCATGTTGTTTTTAAGACAAGAGATAATAAAAATAACGCCGTCCTATTATTATTTTGGCAGAAAAAAACGTGCCTCTATTTCATATTTCCTATACGAAACAAGACATCGTTTTAAGTCTAGTCAAAAATAAGAAAGTGTACTTTAAATCTCCCAATATTTAATTATTTTCGCTCGATAACGATTGAGCGTTTGCACGTTTAACGGCTTTCAGTACGATGCCACCCAGCACCGACACCGATAACCCGCATAAGATGAGTAGCGCCCCTAAAACTTCTAAATGGCTCATGGTTTCATTCAGTAGCACGCTAGAACTGACCATGCCAACGACCGGGATCAGCAACGCAAAAGGCGTCACCGAAGCCGAAGGATAATGGTTGAGAAGCCATCCCCAAATCGCAAAGGCCACCAAGGTGGAAATGTAGCCGACATAGATCACCGACCACCAGGATTGCGCCGTGGTTGCCGCCAATACTGCCAACGGGTCACGTGTTTCCACAAAATACGAAATAGCAAACAGGGGCAAAGGCGGTACAAGGCTCGCCCACACCATAAAATGCAGCAGATTGACGTTTTTAATTCGCTTCATGATCACGTTGGAAATCGACCAAAACAGCGCTGCGCACAAAATCATGGTCACGCCGGTCATCGTCACATTGCCGTTTGCAGCGAAGAAAAACAGGCTAAATCCGATTGCCGCAATCGCGATCCCCAAACACTGCGCCTTGGTGATTTTTTCTTTGAGCAGCAAGACACTCAGGAGGACGGTAAAGATCACTTGCGCCTGCAATAGCAAAGATGAAATGCCAGCAGAAGCATCACTTTTCATCGCGACGAACAAGAAACTGAATTTAAGGACGCCGAGAAATACACCCACGCCAATGACATTCCATACCGAGGTTTTCGGAAACGGAATAAAAAACACCGCTGGAATCGCGACAATGAGAAAGCGTAACCCCGAAAACATAATCGGTGGCAACTCGTCTAGGCCAAATTTAATGACAGAGAAATTGAGTCCCCAAATCAGCACCACCAGCAGTGATGCGAAAACACTTCGACTATCCATAGTTGTGTCGTCCCTTTACAACAGATGCGTGTGACGCTTAACGTGGGTCAGCGCGATGACTTAGCGATCGGCAGGATGGTTGACACCATCATTGGTGACAACATCCCCTAAATCGAATGGGTTGACGCCGTCCAAACAACCGACGTTGTACCCATATTGGTGAGGATTAGACCGGCGCTGATGATGCGTATAGATGCCACACACCGAGCAAAAGTAGTGTTTGGCCGTGTTCGTATTGAACTGGTACAGGCGCAGCGCTTCCTGCCCTTTCACAATGCGTATTGCATCCAAAGTGACGGAAGCGACAATCGCGCCTTTGCGTCGACAAATCGAACAATCACAGCGACGTGGATCCACGATGCCATTCGGTAAGCTGAGTTCCAATTCTACCGTCCCACAATGGCACGTCGCGCGATGCTTTTCCTGAATCGTTGTTGGGCCAACTTGTTTAATCATTGTTCCTTCCTTAGAACCAAAATATGGCTTATTGGGACGAAGGCGATGCTCGCTCCGCCAGTACGTCCTTGAACGCAAACATGCCGTTAAGCGCCGCCGGGAAACCCGCGTAAACCGACATCTGGACAATCACTTCCTTGAGCTCATCTTCGGTACATCCGACATTTAATGCAGCATTCAGATGAACCTTTAATTGCGGCGTGCAATGCCCAAGGGCGGTGAGTGCCGCCACTGTAGCAATTTCACGCGACCGCAGATCCAAACCGTCACGACGATAAATATCACCAAACGGATACTCAACCGTGTAGCGCGCCAAATCCGGGCAGATATCCTGCAAGCTTTCCATCACCTTCTGACCAGCTTCACCATCGATCTCTTTGAGCTTGGCCAAACCGGCCGCAAAGCGTGTATGTTCCATGTTGATTCTCCTGTGTAGACAACAAAAGAACCTTACATGTTAGAGTTAACTCTAAGTCAATGGCCATCCTGCGTTTTGTACCATTCAATTTTGGTATCCAGCGCTTTCAGGTGATTCAGCTGCACATCAAGATGCGCTTTAAGCTGTTTTCGATGCTCTTCCAACAGGTGTTGGCGCTCAAAGTGGCTTACTGTGCCACAAGCGCGTAGCTCTGCATACCGTAAAATGTCACTCAATGGCATTCCGGTTTCTTTCAAACGCACAATAAAGCGCACCCATTCAACCTCTTTCGTGGTGTAGACACGTCGGCCACTTGGTGTGCGCTGGACATTTTTTAGTAGTCCGATTTTTTCGTAATAGCGCAGCGTGTAGGCGCTCAAACCCGTGAGTTCGGAAAATGCTTTGATATTCATGGGAGCCTCGTTCAATCGGATCGTGGGCGCAGTGTCACTGCTCATAGATGAGGTGAGAAAAACAACGAGGTCTGGTGAATGCACGGTATCGAGAGCGCGATGCCTGACAGAAGCGCGACCGTTGTTTATCGTCGGATTGGTGGTCATGATTTCGAATCGGCGTACATTGAAGTGAACCGAACGGTTCACCTCGCCGTTGTCACTCAACCAACCTGCCTCATACTTGCTTGTCGAACGCAGGAACCCCTTCGGGGAGCACGACCCAACTGAGCTTCTCACTCACCCAAACATGAGCTTGGGGTTCAAACAACGCATCGTTTTTGAGCCCCACCGGTTTGAGCTTGAGTTTGATCAGTTCAGGTTGCGCCGGGTTGATTTGATAAATGCGATTCCCACAGGTGCTGCACGAATACCCGTCATTTTGATTTCCGCTGGCCGCAACTCGCCCCCATTTGTTCATCTCGCCACTAAATTCAATGGCATCTGCAGGCACCATCGCGGTCACGCTAAAAGGTGCCGTCGAGAGTTTCTGACACTCCTGACAATGACACGCGATTACTTTTTTGGGCGCAGTAAAGAGTTTGTAGCTTACCTGTCCACACTGACAAGACGCTTCAATTGGGTAGTCCATACGTATTTCCTATCGATAAAGGTTAAAGCGCATTTTCGATGTTTAAGCGGAGCTCAAACACCAAAGAAAGTGTGTAGCACGTCATCATTACTCACCCTACAAAAATGAGCGACGGCCAATTGGTAAAAATAATGTTTCATTTTTAACAGATGCACAACTTAAATTCTCGCCATATTTTAAAAATGCGAATAATGATAATGATGTAAGGAAGTTCCATGAAAGTATTGATTCAGTACACACAAACCGGCATGTACAAAGATGATGCTTGGGAGTCACCAGCACTTCATATGAAAGGGCAGCTACACGCTGTGTCGCCTTCGTATGCCGTTCAGTTGATCCAACGTAATCAGGCATGCCTGTACACAGATGAGAACAACAATCTCGTCATCGACTCATGATGACGTGGGTTTATTGCCTTCGGGGAATGATTGCAAATCACGATGTACAGAGTACCAAGTTCTACGCTCAACGCACTTGGTGCTCTCTTAGGGAATTCATGATATCGGCGCTAAACCGGAACACACCAACAGGAGTAAGGTTTTCATGGATGATTCAATAGCAGCGACTCATTACACTGCATGAGTCGCTGTTTTTTCAGGCTTCCGCACTGGTAGGGTCAATTACCGCATTCACCAGGTAGATTGCACTGACCGGGAACTCTCCCATCTCCGCATGCTTGCGAATCAGCGCTTCATCAGGTGCAATATACACACAATACACTTTATCCGGCGTCACGTAGCTCTCAACCCACTGAATTCTCGGGCCCAAAACTTCCAATACGTTACATGATTTCTGTGAAATGGCTCTGAGATCGTCCTGCGTCAGGCTACCCGCCCCCGCAAGATCCCGTTCAATAACATATTTAGGCATACTTACCTCCTGTTTGTACCCGGTAAGTATAGACCAGCGATCCCGCGTTCATCAGTTGACAGACCAGTCATTGCAAGGCTTGAGCGCATAGTGGCATAGTTCAACGGCGGTTGAATTTGGCGCGTTTCCTGGCAGCACAGCGCAATAAAATCTCCGCCTTTTCAGGCTCGCTTGATCGGTTCCAGGCCAAAATTTCTTCTAGTGTACGAAAACAGCCCAGACAGACATCGTTATCATCCAGGCAACAGTTACGGATACAGGGAGACGGAACAGCCGATTCGGACTCAGTGCTTGCCATGACGATTAAACCAGCGATTTGGTCAGATAATAGCGTTCAGTGGACACCGGATGATCGTGTAGGATCATCTGTACTTCGTAACCCAGTTTTTCATAAAACGGTTTGGCTTGAAAACTGAACGTATCCAGCAGACAAGCGTGGCACCCTTTCTCACGGGCAAACGCTTCTGCTTGCAACAACAATTGGCTGCCCAGTCCGCGACCTTTGACGTTTTGGTCGACCCAAAGAAACTTCACCATCAGCCAATGGCCAAAAATTTCACCATAAAGCCCTCCCGTTTTGACACCGTGTTCATCTTCTGTGAAACAGGCAATATCGGTACGGTACACATCGCCTAAATGAGGAAAATTGTGTTCACGTAAGCCATTTCGGATGATCTCTATTTCGGCTTCCGTTGGTGTCGTGGTGATGGTCACTGGCATATTCACTTCCTGATCACGTTATATTCGCGTTGCAATTCATCGAGATACCATGCCACCTGCGCATAAAAAAAGCCAGACGATCAACGCTGGCTTTTTGAGAGTAAATAAATTTAGCAGTTGCCTTTTTTGGCCTGACCTGGCGGGCAAAAATGACCACGATCCTTGCTGTGTGAATCACCAGAATGGACTTTCACGTCGACGTCATCAACGCGCCCTTCAACACGCGTGAGTTGACAGCCAAACAGGGTGAAAGACACAGCAGCAATTAAAAGATAGTTTTTCATCGGACCTGACTCGCTAGTGAGTTTTATATCGATATTTGATATTGAAAACTATAACCAATGAAAGTCCGGTGAATGTTCACGTGACGTTAGCGCTTTGGTAAACATGCTCCTCACATCCGTGCATTTACACGCTCAACCACGCTGGTAACTCGCGTTTGGTCCAACGTGCAAAGCCCATTTTCTCTCCCGCATAGAATCGTCGATACGCATGAACGGCATCACCCGGTATTTTGTATTCATCCGGCATGGCTTGAGCAAACTCAGTCAAGCCCAACGCCGGATAGGTGTGCTGCTGTATCTGCGCTAATACTGCCATGGATTTGTGGTCTGCCGACTTATCATACCGGAACTGATATTCTGCGTTCAGCTCGCGCACTAACTCCGTTAACCATAAGAAATTGTCGTAAGACTCTTCAACCCACAAAACACACGGATGTTTCATATGAGTCGATTTATAAGGCGTTTCAAATCCCTTCTTGTTCAAAGCGGTACACAGCAATTGCACGCTCTCAAGAATCATTTTCACCACATGCTGGTCGCAATGATATTGCGCGCACAATTTGATGTCGTTATCCAAAATAAAGATATTCACGCTTGGGCTCCCATATTGGCCGATGCTACAAACGTTCTTAATACGTCATTCCAGCGTATGGGATCGCTCCGTCAGCTTGATTGCTCTATTTTTCGACGCCAACGGGAGCCAGCAACACGCACTGCGCGAGTGATTGCGTGACGGAACGCTGTTGATACCAATTGTTAAACACCAATTCACACGCAGACAGTGTCATTCGGCCGAACACATGGTGACGATAGCGCTGGCAAAGTTGAAGCAACGCCTCGGTATTGTTGAGAGGCGCACGAAAACGCACAGCAGACGCATGGGCCGTCACAAGTTTGTAGCGGCTGTCAGCCGTCGTTGGTAACCCTGAACGCTGGAGTTCATCTCTAAGGCGTTCGCGCAAGGCGTTCAGCCCGTTTCCTTGCGGAAACCCTTGAATCACAATGCATTCAGGCGAGGCGGTCACCCCACGAAATTCAATGTCGATGGGTTCGATATTACGTAAGGCGTGTTGAAAAACCGCAGCGTAACGGGCAACGTCAATATCGGTGAGCTGAAAGCCCGCCACACAAGAGATCACCGACAACAGCGTGATATGAAGTTCATTTTGAGGATAATAATACTGCTCAGGTTCCAACGTTCTGACTTGGTCAAGAAACGCCTCGATATTTGCCGTTAAAGACAGGTACTCAAGTGGCGACACGTTTCGTAACCGATTCTGCCGTAACTGATAATGTCGTGACTCATCATGCGGTGCCCGTCGGTGATGAAACTGACTGTTGGACTGCAAATACGCCAACGCCGTTATGCCTCGGCGCGTATCGCTTTGATAAGTCAGATAAGGGTCTTGGACATAGCGGTTATGACACATCGCGTCACAAAAGTTGTCCCACATGTGTTGGTAGATAGATTCAATCATGACAAACCAATAGATTGGGTCGCGGGGCGTCATCATAACAAAGCAAACGAGCCAACAACGTTAACTGTGCGGCAAAGTGTCATCGTTTTCAGCCACCCCATCACCAAGCGCGTATTCTGCCCAAAGCGTATTCAAGGCCCACAACGCATATCGCTGGCCTGAACCAATGAGGTCAAAGTCGTGATCAGGAGAACGTATTGATGTACAACGCTTCAACTTTGTCTCTGGCCCATTGCGTTTTACGTAGAAATTTTAAGGACGACTTAATTGATGGATCGTTATCGAAACAGTTAACACGGACTTCGCGATACAACCCGCTCCAACCATAATGCTCGACTAAACGCGTGAGGATTTTTTCAAGAGTTAACCCATGTAATGGATTGTTCGGTTGTGCTTGGTTCATCAATTCTATTCCAATCGTCAAATCTGCCGCAGCGCAATGCCACGGGACAAGGCGGCAGTCTAACAGATCCCTCGCATCCACCCCATGTCTTTTATGAGCGGCCAACGGGCGTAACGACATTCGTTGACTCAAACAGAGCGGCCCCCGACCAAACCACAGCACCAGTGCCGAGGCATCAGTACAAAGCGACACATTGTGCACGTCACGTCACTCCAGTATTGGCATCAGCGAATTCAACTCAGCACATCCATACCCTTATCTATGCATTTACTAAATTAAATCATTTGTTACATTTACTAACAATAAATATAATAACCATTCTTATTTGATGTAACAGAGATATTCATTGATGAAAAAGTTCCTTCTTCTCCCACTTCTGCTGAGCGCGAGCCTACCGGCTTTGGCTGATACCCCAACATTTGAAATCACCATTAAAGACCATCAGTTCAACCCGGCGCACCTCGAAATTCCAGCGCATCAACAGGTCAAACTGATCGTTAAAAACCTCGATGATACGGCTGAAGAGTTTGAAGGCGAAGATTTTCACGCGGAAAAAGTGGTTGCGGGCAATAGCCAAATCACCGTCTTAGTGGGTCCTTTCGGCCCAGGCGAATTCGAATTCTTTGGTGAGTTCCATGAAGACACCGCTCAAGGTTCACTGATTGTAAAATAAGCGAGGACAACTCATGTTGAGTTCAGCCATTATCGTCTTTCGTGAAGTGTTGGAAGCGGCATTGATTGTGACCATTCTGATGGCCGCAACAAAAGGCTTACCCGGTCGTACGCGTTGGATTTTCGGTGGTGTCACTGCCGGCTTGTTTGGCGCTTTGATCGTCGCATTTTCTGCTGGCGCGATTGCATCGACGTTCGAAGGCATGGGCCAAGAGCTATTTAACGCTGGGATCTTGCTCACCGCAGTTCTCATGCTCGCTTGGCACAACATCTGGATGTCGAAACATGCACGCGAGCTGGTTGCCCATTTAAAACAGGTCAGTTCGCAAATCAACGACGGCTCACTGCCATTGTATTTTCTTTCCGTCGCAACAGGATTAGCGGTGCTGCGTGAAGGCTCGGAAGTGGTTCTGTTCCTGTATGGTATTGCCGCGGGAGGTGACTCCGGTTTATCCATGCTAACAGGCGGCGCATTGGGCGTCATTGCCGGTGTGATTGCCGGTTCCCTACTCTATTTTGGGTTACTCCGCATTCCGACACGTTGGTTGTTCCGAGTCACAGGCTGGATGATTCTTTTCTTAGCCGCAGGCCTAGCCGCTTCTGCAGCCGGTTATTTGATGCAAGCGGGGATCCTCACCGCGCAGGCGCCACTGTGGAATTCAAATGCGATTTTGTCGGAGCGTTCGATGCTGGGCCAATTGCTGCATATCTTGGTCGGTTATCAAGCCCGCCCAACCGCAATTCAATTGGTGTTCTATGTGGTGACGATTCTCGTCATTGCAGCAGGCATGCGCTGGGCAAGCCGCTCAGATCCAACCCAAAGCAAAGCATAACGCTTCACGATTTATCACATGTTTATGGCTCCTGATTGAGGGGCCATTTTTGTTGCTAGCGTATATATCTTGAGGGCGTTGAATGTGCAATCGGTTGGACGAAAACGTTGGTCAAACACAGAAAAACTGAAGGTAGGGTTGGCTCGCTTTAAGACGTGACTTTGAACAGAACAATGTGGCAAATAGAATAAAGGAGCGAGATTCGTCGATGACCACGAAAACCCATAACAAGGCGGCCAAAAACACGTGTCGAGCAAATAGCAGGCAAGAAAAAAGGAGAGCAGATGCTCTCCTTCCTCTTAAACCTGAACTGCTAATTACAGAGCAGCTTTCGCTTTTTCTACAAGAACAGCAAATGCTGCTTTGTCGAATACTGCGATGTCGGCCAGGATCTTACGGTCGATCTCGATAGATGCTTTCTTAAGACCGTTGATGAAACGGCTGTAAGATAGACCATTTTGACGAGATGCTGCGTTGATACGTGCAATCCACAGTTGACGGAATTGACGTTTCTTAGCGCGACGGTCACGGTAAGCGTATTGACCAGCTTTGGTAACTGCTTGGAAAGCTACGCGGTAAACACGTGAACGTGCACCGTAGTAACCTTTAGCTTGTTTCAGAACTTTCTTATGACGTGCACGAGCTTGTACACCACGTTTTACGCGAGGCATTATGCTTCTCCTAAACTAAACGAATTAAAAACTAAAAACAAATTAAGCGTATGGCAGACAACGAACGATACCCGCAACTTCACATTTAGGAAGAATTGAGTTTGGACGTAGTTGACGTTTGTTCTTAGTTGTACGCTTAGTCAGGATGTGACGTTTGGTAGCGTGTTTGAACTTAAAACCACCAGCAGTTTTCTTGAAACGCTTAGCAGCACCTTTGTTGTTTTTCATCTTAGGCATGATGAATAACTCCGCATTGTAGTAGTTTAATAAACAACGTAATTAGGGCGAATAAACCCAACCGCGTTACTTCAAGTAACTCGGCCAGGTTGATTACTTGCAAGCCGTTAATTACTTCTTCTTAGGGGCTAGAACCATGATCATCTGGCGACCTTCAATCTTCGTTGGGAAAGATTCCACAACAGCAAATTCTACTGTGTCTTCTTTCAAACGATTCAGAACGTCAACACCGATGTCTTGGTGAGCCATCTCTCGGCCACGGAAGCGAATTGTTACCTTCACTTTGTTGCCTTCTTCAAGGAAGCTAGTCAGGTTGCGTAGTTTTACCTGATAGTCTCCAATATCAGTCCCAGGACGGAATTTAACTTCCTTAATCTGGATCTGCTTTTGCTTCTTCTTCTGCTCTTTAGCAGCTTTGCTCTTTTCGAAGAGGAATTTGCCATAGTCCATCACACGACAGACTGGTGGCTCGGCGTTAGGGCTGATCTCGACAAGATCCATACCAGCTTCTTCGGCTGCTGCTAGTGCTTCTTGGATCGAAACGATACCAACAGATTCACCATCAGCGCCTGTTAAACGAACTTCACGAACGCCACGAATTTCACCGTTTAAACGGTGCTGGTTTTGTTTGGCCGGTACTTGGCCACGTCTTCCGCCTTTAATAGTTTATTCCTCCAGATTTAACTTACGGCTAGCAATCTCGGTCTGGATATGCGATACGAAGTCATCCAGTTTAAACTTACCAAGATCTTTACCTTTACGTGTACGTACTGCGATTTCTCCGGCTTCCATTTCTTGGTCGCCACAAACCAGCATATACGGAACACGCTTTAGAGTGTGTTCGCGGATTTTAAAGCCTATCTTCTCATTTCTCAAGTCCGCTTTTGCTCTAATACCACATTTTTGTAGCTTTTGAGCCACTTCCTGAGCGTAATCAGCTTGTTTGTCAGTAATATTTACGACAACTGCTTGCTCTGGAGCCAACCAAGTCGGGAAGAAACCTGCGTATTCTTCGATAAGAATACCGATGAAACGCTCAAGTGAGCCTAAAATCGCACGGTGAATCATCACAGGAACAAGACGCTCGTTGTTTTCACCGACGTAAGTTGCGCCTAAGCGCGATGGCAGGTTGAAATCGAGCTGTACAGTACCACATTGCCATGCACGGTCCAAACAGTCATACAGTGTGAATTCGATCTTAGGACCGTAGAATGCACCCTCTCCTTCTTGGATTTCGTATGCGATACCCATCGCTTCCAGAGAGTGTTTCAGTGCTTCTTCAGATTTGTCCCAAATCTCATCACTACCTACGCGTTTTTCTGGGCGAGTAGACAGTTTCACTGCGATATTGTCAAAACCAAATGTGGTGTATGTGTCGTACACCATCTTGATGCATGATGTGACTTCTTCTTGAATTTGATCTTCAGTACAGAAGATGTGTGCATCGTCTTGAGTAAAGCCACGAACACGCATGATACCGTGCAGAGAACCTGATGGCTCGTTACGGTGACATGAACCGAACTCCGCCATACGCAGCGGCAAATCACGGTAAGATTTCAGACCTTGGTTAAAGATCTGAACGTGACCTGGACAGTTCATTGGCTTAATCGCGTAATCGCGGTTCTCAGAGGATGTTGTAAACATCGCATCTGCGTATTTGTCCCAGTGACCTGAACGTTCCCACAGAACGCGATCCATCATCAGAGGACCTTTCACTTCTTGGTAACCGTATTCATTCAGTTTGTGACGAATGAACACTTCCAAATCACGGAAGATAGACCAGCCATTATGGTGCCAGAACACCATACCCGGTGCTTCTTGCTGCATGTGGAACAGGTCAAGTTGCTTACCGATCTTACGGTGGTCACGCTTCGCAGCTTCTTCCAGACGAGTCAGGTGAGCTTGAAGTGCTTTCTTATCGTGGAAAGCTGTACCGTAGATACGTTGTAGCATCTTATTGTTGCTGTCGCCGCGCCAGTATGCGCCTGCCACATTCAACAGTTTGAAGTGTTGGCAGAAACCCATGTGTGGTACGTGCGGGCCACGACACATGTCGATGTATTCTTCATGGTGGTAAAGACCAGGACGATCATCGCGAGCGACGTTTTGATCCAAGATTTCCATCTTGTATGGTTCTTGACGCGCTTCAAATGTGTCACGCGCTTCCTGCCAGCTGACTTTCTTTTTAACAACCTGATACTTGGTTTTCGCCAGCTCTTTCATGCGAGCTTCGATTTTCTCAATGTCATCTTGTGACAGAGATTCTTCAAGATCGATGTCGTAGTAGAAGCCGTTGTCGATGGTTGGACCAATCGCCATTTTCGCTTGTGGGTAAAGTTGCTTCAGTGCATGACCGAGCAAGTGAGCACAAGAGTGACGAACAATTTCCAAACCGTCTACTTCGTCTTTCGCGGTGATGATTTCAAGGCTTGCGTCGTTTTCGATCAGATCGCACGCATCAACACGAACACCATCTACACGACCTGCGATGGTGGCTTTCGCCAAACCAGGGCCGATAGATTGTGCCACTTCTAGAGTAGAAACTGGGTTGTCAAATTGACGCTGACTGCCGTCAGGAAGAGTAATAATAGGCATGAGATATCCTTACAGTGGTGTTGCACACTAAGCAACACATGTTCAGTTTATTTAAGTGTGAGCCGTCGATGATCACTCGGTAACACGAATACCGGATTATCGACGGAGAACGAATTGTACCTAGCTCACATAACGAATGTAAAGTAAGAATATTTCAAGAGAAAGAAAAAACCCGCATCAACAATGCGGGTTCTCTTTATTTATCGCGATACAAGCAAATTATGCTTCAGTGCGGCGACGGCTGTGACCACGTTCACCACGGTGGTTACCACGGTTATCGCCACCACGGTTACGGTCGAAACGACGTTCACCACCTTCGCGGCTACCGCCTTCACGGTTACCACGGAAGCCACCTTCACGACGGCCGCCTTCGCGGTTTCCGCCTTCACGGTTGCCACGGAAACCACCGTCACGACGGTTACCGCCATCACGACGACCACGTGATTCGCGGAAGTCATCGAAGTCACACACAACTGCGCCAACTTCTTTCTGACGAATACGCAGTTTGCGTAGTTTGCCAGTCACGTCTGCAGACATTGTTTTAGGCAGCTGAACAAACGTGTGGCCTTGCGCCAGTTTGATCGCGCCGATAGAACCTTTTGTCAGGCCCAGTTCGTTCGCGAGTGCGCCAACGATGTCTTTCACTTGTACGCCTTGATCACGGCCCACTTGCAGCTGGTAAGTTTCCCAGTCTGTGTTTGCAGTATATTCACGACGACCATCACGACGATCACCACCGTTTTCACGGCGTTCACGACGACGCTGTTTGTCACGCTCTACAGCTTCGATCATTGGATCTTCACCGACGTAGAACAGAGGACGTTTGCCTTGTTGACGTTTCAGCAGAATCGCAGCCAGCGTGTTTGCATCGATTTCCAGAGACACTTGCAGTTTCTCAACCAACTCAGCAAATTTCTCCAGAGAAGCGTGCTCTTTCTCAGCTTCCAGCTCAATCGCCAGTTGGCTTAGACGTGCTTCAGCCACTTTATCGCGGTGTGGAAGTTGGATTTCTTCCATTGAAGAACGTGTCACACGCTCGATGGTACGCAACATGCGGATCTGGTTAGTACGAACCAACAGGATCGCTTTACCTTTACGACCAGCACGGCCAGTACGACCGATACGGTGAATGTATGATTCTACATCGAACGGAATGTCGTAGTTGAATACGTGCGTGATACGTGGCACATCAAGACCACGCGCCACAACGTCAGTTGCAACCAGAATATCAATCACGCCTTGTTTGATGTGATCAACAGTGCGCTCACGCAGAGACTGAGGAATATCACCGTGTAGTGCCGCTGCTTTAAAGCCACGTGCACACAACCAATCCGCTAGGCGCTCGGTGTCTTGACGAGTACGTACGAATACGATTGATGCATCCGTTTCTTCAGTTTCAAGAAGACGAGCCATTGCTTCATCTTTCTCTACGCCTTTTACAACCCAGTACTGCTGCTCTACTTTTGCAACAGTTTGGTTTGAACCGGCAACGTCAACGCGTGCTGGATCACGTAGGAAACGATCAACGATGTCTTTTACCATCGGTGGCATGGTTGCAGAGAACAGAACGCGTTGTGCTGTTTCTGGTGCTTGTTCCATGATCCAAGTCACGTCGTCAACGAAGCCCATTTTCAGCATTTCATCTGCTTCATCCAGTACGAATGTATGACATTCGTCTAGGTGCAGACGTTCACGGCTGATCAGGTCTTTAACGCGGCCTGGTGTACCCACAACGATGTGTGCGCCAGATTTCAGAGCGCGCATTTGATCAACGATAGATGCACCACCGTAGATCTCTAGAACTTTCAATCCCTTAATGTTTTGGCCCAGATTTTTAACTTCTGCCGCAACCTGGATAGCCAGTTCGCGAGTTGGAGCCATTACGATTGCTTGTGGTTTGTACTGATTCAAATCCAATTTGTTCAGTAGTGGCAGCGAGAACGCTGCAGTTTTACCCGTACCTGTTTGTGCTTTACCTAGTGCGTCGCGGCCTTCCAGAAGAAGAGGAATTGCAGCAGCCTGAATTGGAGTTGGAGAAACGAAGCCCATATCGGTTAGGGCAGAAAGGATGGCACTGTTAAGTGCTAAGTCACTGAATTGAATGACAGATTCTTGCATGGGGATCCCACTAAAATAATGAATAACCAAGGTCCCACGTGCTTTACCATTCCAACTAATCCAAGAAAGTTGCTGAATCCGTTCAGATGCGGACGAGTATCAAAAAGCATCAAGCCACTAGGGACATCTAAGGGAGGCGGATTATTCCCTAAACACATAAAAAAAGCTAGAAAAAATTGAAATTCATCACAATTTTTTCTCAGTAGTGATAAAATGCCGCCTCAATAACGTGCTAAACACCTTATTTCCAAGAAATTCGCTGATTTAATCAGCAATTTAGCCTGGTCTATTTGGCACTGCTATACACGTTTCCGGTAGTAATAATCATAGCCAATGATTATAGTGTGCCCAGTTAATCGAGTCAGATATTAAAAGATGTTTCAAGATAACCCACTACTTGCCCAATTAAAGCAACAGATTCAAGAAAACCTGCCGAAAAAAGAAGGTCAAATTAAAGCGACCGATAAAGGATTTGGTTTCCTCGAAGTTGACAGCAAAACCAGCTTCTTTATTCCACCACCGTACATGAAAAAATGCATGCATGGTGACAAAGTGGTTGCCATCATCCGCACAGAGAAAGAGCGTGAAGTAGCGGAACCTCAAGAACTAATCGAACAATCTCTGACACGTTTTATTGGCCGCGTAAAACTTCACAAAGGCAAACTGAACGTTGCACCGGATCACCCACAATTGAAAAAGATGCCAATCAAGGCAAAAACGAAAAAGGGTTTGAATCCAGAACACTTTCAAGACGGCGACTGGGTCGTTGCTCACCTGACTCGTCACCCGCTGAAAGACGACAATGGTTTCTTTGCTGAGATTTCTGAGAAAATCACTGACGCCGATGACAAGATTGCACCTTGGTGGGTCACGCTGGCAGAAAACGATTTGCCAAACTGCGAACCGGCCGGTATCGAACACTGGGAATTAAAAGACGACGCTGATCTCACGCGTGTCGATTTGACAGATGTCCCATTTGTCACCATCGATGGCGAATCGACTAAAGATATGGACGATGCGCTGTACGCGAAAAAACTGGACGATGGCAGCTTCGCCCTGACCATTGCTATCGCCGACCCGACCGCCTACATCACCCCAGAAGATGATATGGACAAAGTGGCGCGCGAGCGCGGCTTCACTATCTATTTACCGGGTCGCAATATTCCAATGCTGCCACGCGATCTGGCTGACGAACTCTGTTCGCTGATCGAAAACGAAGTTCGCCCTGCCCTGTGCTGCACCGTCACCGTTGATAAAGATGGCGTGATTGGCGACGACATTCGTTTCTTTGCTGCCAACATTAAATCGCACGCGCGTCTGGTTTACGACCACGTATCCGATTGGTTAGAAACCGGTTCAAGCGACGCTTGGCAACCGACTGATGAGATCGCGCAAGTGGTACGCGACCTCTACGAATTTTCTCAAGCGCGTGCCAACTGGCGTGAAACACACGCGGTCGTCTTCCCCGATCGTCCCGACTACCGTTTCGAACTGAGCGAAGACAACGACGTGGTGGCAATTCATGCCGACTCACGTCGCACCGCAAATCGCTTGGTTGAAGAATCAATGATCACCGCGAACATCTGCGCCGGTAAAACACTGCAAGCGGCGTTTGGCACGGGTGTATTCAACACACACGCGGGCTTTAAACCAGAAAAAGTTGCCGATATCGTTGCGCTGATGAATTCGCATGGCGCGGAATGCAACGAAGAGAGCGTGAATACCGTAGAAGGTTTCGCCGCGCTGCGTCGTTGGTTATCGACTCAAGAAACATCTTACTTGGACAACCGCATTCGTAAGAGCCAAAGCTACAGCGAAATCGGCAATCAACCATTGCCACACTTCGCTATGGGCCTTGATGTTTACGCCACGTGGACTTCGCCGATTCGTAAATACGGCGACATGATCAACCACCGAATGCTGAAAGCACACATTCTGGGTAAAGAATCGGTCCAAAAGCCAGACGAAACTGTGGGCGAAGAGTTGGCTCTGCATCGTAAACACCACAAGATTGCTGAACGCAACGTTGCAGACTGGTTGTATGCACGCACGCTGGCTGAAGAGCCAGCAAAAGAGACACGCTTTACTGCGGAAATCTTCGACATCAACCGCGCCGGCATGCGTGTACGTTTGCTTGAGAACGGCGCAATGGCTTTCATTCCTGGCGCATTGATTGTCAACAACAAAGAACGTATCGAGTGCAACGGCGAAGATGGCACGGTGTCTATCGATAAAAATGTGGTTTACAAACTGGGCGACACACTGGAAGTCGTGTTGACCGAAGTGAACCAAGAAAACCGCAGTGTCGTGGCCAAACCAACGCAAGTGTTTGCCGATGCGCCGAAAGCGCCAGAAGCTTCACAAGAGCCAAGCCAAGCGTAAGCGCGACACGATCAAAAAAGGCATTCATCATGAATGCCTTTTTTATTGCCTGAAATAGATTCGTAAAACCTCAAGACCAAAAGTACGCTTTCGGGTCCTTTTCCACTTCTCGAATCAACGCGGTTAAATCACCACTTTTGGATAAATACGGATACGGAACCCATTCCGGCGTTTCGCCCGAACCCGATGGCACATACAACGCCCACAAGTTCGACTCTTCTTCCCAGATCACTTTCGCCACTGGGCTGGTGTAATCGCAATGCGCAGAGTCCAACTTAAAGTGGCTCTGCATAAACTGGACGCCATTTTCGATGGATTCAAAACCGGACTTACCCAATTCAGCCGGCAAGCTCTGATTTCGATTGTCGCACACCAGTGCCGCTCTTCGCTCTATCTGACGCTGCAGTAAACTAATGACCGCCATAACTCCCTCAACGCCTTTCTCAACCAGCTAACCGACTCAGTATCTCCTGAAAGAACTGAATTTTCTATGATCTCAATGTGTTTTGAGTATAACCCATCCCGTTTAAACTGGAGGCATTTCACACTATCAGGCTTGCACAAGACGACGATTCACAAAATTGTAATCTAAGCGACATAACATAATGCTTTGTTCGATTACCTATTTTGGAGTTCACTTATGCTACGGGTCGCGCTTGCTGCTCTTTGCTCACTCTCACTTTTGACCTCTTTTGCGCAAGCGAGCGAGATTAATGTCTCTGGTTCTACATCTGTTGCTCGCATCATGGATGTATTGGCCGAGGAATACAATGCCACTCACCCGGACAGCTACGTCGCTGTTCAAGGTGTTGGCTCCACAGCCGGAATTACATTGCTGAAAAAAGGCGTTGCTCAAATCGCCATGAGTTCACGTTACCTCACCGAAAGTGAAGAGGAGGAATCGCTCAACTCTTTCCTACTCGCCTACGATGGTCTCGCCGTGATCGTTAACCGCGCCAACCCTGTCAATAACTTATCGCGTGAACAGTTGTATGAGATTTACAAAGGAACCATCACCAACTGGAAACAAGTGGGTGGTAGCGACCAAAAAATCGCAGTGGTTACGCGTGAAGCCTCTTCTGGCACGCGTTACAGTTTCGAAAGCCTACTGGGGCTGACCAAAATCATCAAAGACCGTTTGGTGTCTGATATCAGTCCAAACAACTTGGTGGTGAACAGCAACAGCATGGTCAAAACGCTGATTAATCACAACTCGCAAGCCATCGGTTTTGTGTCCACAGGATCTGTCGATAAATCGGTCAAAGCGATCCAATTCGAGGGCATCGATGCGACATCAAAAACGATTGCCGAACACAAATACGCTTTGTCTCGCCCATTTTTGGTGTTGCATTACAGCGAGAAAGCCAGCAAAGAAGCCAAAGCCTTCCTCGACTTTCTGCATTCTGAACGCGCGAAAGCATTGATCGTTGAATACGGCTACATTCCCGTTGGGGAATACAAATAACAGGCACAAAAAAGGAGAGCCAATGCTCTCCTTTTTTAATGCTCGACGCACTTAAAAATGCAGTTGAATCACTGAGACCACAACACACCCCGGGCGGCGAACGCCTTCGATCTCCACCTTGATTTCACGTTCAATCTCAAGGCCTTTCTTAATCGGTGTGACTTTAGACAACGTACTCACTGCGCGAACTCGGCTGCCAGATTTCACCGGATAAGGGAAACGTACAGAGTTGAGGCCAATGTTCACTACCAGCTTTGCGGTCGGGAACAGTGAGTTATCCGCATCCACGCTATCGGTTAACTTAGGCAGTAACGCCAAGGTTAAAAAACCGTGTGCGATGGTGGTTTTAAATGGTGACTCAGCTTGTGCTTTGTCTGGGTCAGTGTGAATCCATTGCATATCTTCCGTGACAGCACCAAATTGGTTAATACGATCCTGATCAACGAGAATCCAGTCACCGATATGGATCACGTCACCAATTTGTGGCACCAATTCATCGTACACTACCTGCGCTTCGGGTTTTAACACGATAGGCTCGGGGATTTGTACGTCTTCATTTGCCGGCTGATGGAACTCTTTCACCCAAGTGAACAGCTGGCGATTATTGGCTTTGCCTAAGAATTCGTCCCAGTATTCACGCATAGCAGGAGAAACCCACTGCTTAAATTCAGCGTGTTTAACAAGATTTTCTGCACGATGTTTAAATAGATCCGCGACTTTCATAAAACCTCATTCTTAACTAAGAAGAAATGCTAATGTCCTAATTTTGAAGTACTTCACAGTAAGTCGCAAACACTTTCGGGCGTACAGTCGTATTCTCAACCTTAATTTATTTTTATATATCAATACATTAGCAATAAAACATTATTTTATTAGCACTTCACAAATTAGAGTAAATACACCATTCTTTTGTGCAAAGTTTCGACACAGTTAACGACCCAAGTTCTGCATTTTGATGGCTAAAACTGCGCAAACATTGGCCAAATGGGCATTTTTTGCCCTTTATTTTTGTTGGTCGATGACACGCTCAACACTTACGCACCTACTGGTTTACTGAACATGCGGTGAGCGCACAATTTCTTCTTCCACCCAACGCAGTAACTTCTTAATCGCTTTCGATAACACTTGGTTTTGGCGCACAATGTAACCCAAACTAGCAGAAGGAAATGTCGGCAACGGCGTGATCGTCGATTGCAGGTTGAGCTTCGGATGGAGCGAAAAGTCAGGCACAATCGCGATGCCAAAGCCGGCTTCTGCCCAATCAATCTGTGCGTCCACACTATCGACTTCCATAATGCGATACTTGGGCAGTTTTAGATCAGGCAGCGCAGGATCCATCAAATCCCGCGTTCGCGTATCGTGACCCAGAAGAATCAATGTCGGCGCTTCAAGGTTATCGACCTGCTCCCCTTTTTGCCACGCTTCAAGGCCGTTTCCTAACGCGCACCATGTGACCTGTTTCAGCTCGGTAAAATGCAGCGGTTGACTCTCCTTTTGCGCCATCACAAAACCGAGATCGGCTTTCGCACTCTTCACTGAATCTGACGCCTGTGTCGATGTGGTATTCAGCAACGTTAAATCAATACCGGGAAACTCGGCTTTAAATGATTGAAACGGCCCAATCAGTAACCAACGCGAAATAATATCGCTCGCAGCAATCGTGAGTGTGCCTTGGCACAAATCGTTAATCGCATTGAGGTCCGACTGACAGCTTTGCAGTTCCATCAATGTATTTTGCGCACTTTGCAACAAGCGTTCGCCCGCTTGCGTCAGACGAAACGGATTACGTTCAATCAGTTTGACGCGCGTACTTTGCTCCAGCTGTTTGATGTGTAAGCTCACGTTGGGCTGAGTCATGTGCAGTTCGTTGGCCGCCTTGCCAAAGTGCTCCAAACGAGCCAGCGTGACAAACGTGTTGAGCCAGTTGAGATCCAGCATATCCGCTCCTTAACCATCTATGATGCCGAAAATGGTGGTGTGATCATTGAACGCGGTCAAATTATCTCGATATGAATTCCTTATCAAGCTCATAATGATTATTAATTTTTCTTATTTACGATCCCCCCATAGGATAAAAAGGTAACTTTTAAGGAGATCAAAACATGTCGTCTATTGTTGTAGTTGGTGCTAACTGGGGTGATGAAGGTAAAGGCCGTATCGTGGACTATTTAGCAGATAGTGCCGCAGCCAGCATCCGTTTCCAAGGCGGTAATAACGCCGGTCATACCGTTGTGAATGATTTTGGTACATTCAAACTGCACCAACTGCCAAGCGGCGTGTTCAACCCAGGCTGTATTGCAGTGCTTGGCCCTGGCATGGTGATCAGCCCTGCGCCACTGTCTCAAGAAATCGCAGAAGTCAAAGAAGCTGGCGTGAACGTCAACCTGTGCATCTCTGACCGCGCCACGCTGTGTCTGCCTATTCACGCACTGGAAGATACGCTAGAAGAATTACGCCTTGGTGATGGCGCTTACGGTTCAACGCGTCAAGGCATCGCACCTGCATACGGTGACCGTGTCATGAAGAAAGGGATTCTGGTTGGTTGGTTGAAACAACCTGAAGTATTGCGTGAACGTATTCAATTCATGCTGGACTGGAAACTGCCGCAATTAAAAGCGCTTTACCCAACTTTCGAATTTACGCAAACCGCACAAGAGATGACAGACTGGTTGTTGGAAGTTTCTGCCCCATGGCGCGATGCGATTTGTAACGTCAGCGAGCCATTGAAAGCGCTGCAAGCGAAAGACGAAAACCTACTGTTTGAAGCACAATTGGGCGCGGGTCGTGACCTCGTTTACGGTGAATACCCATGGACAACCTCTTCAAACGTGACAGCAGCATACGCAGGTTTGGGTAGTGGTTTGCCAGCACTTCGCCCAGAGCGCATCATTGCGGTTGCCAAATCATTCAGTTCTTCTGTCGGTACAGGCACATTGATCACCGCCATGGAAGAGCAAGACAGCTTCCGTGAAGCTGCGAATGAATACGGCGCGGTCACAGGTCGTCCACGTGATATGGGTTATTTCGATGCAGTGGCAACACGTAACGGCGTTGAACTACAAGCTGCAACAGAAGTTGCACTGACTAAACTGGACTGCCTAAGCGGCATGCAAGATCTGAAAATCTGCGTGGACTACGACGGCGACCATAGCGAAAACCCAATTTGGCCACAAACGTCTGCCCTTGCGCCAGTTTACGAACAAATGGAAGGCTGGAGCGAAGACATCACTGGTTGTCGCACCTTTGAAAGCTTGCCAGTTGCAGCGCAAAAATACGTACTGCGTGTTGAAGCGCTCATGGGTGTGCCCGTGAAAATGATTTCAGTGGGTCCAGAACGCGCGCAGATGATTCTGCGTTAATCTGCCCCAAAAGAACCAAGCCAAGGCCGACGATGACGTCGGCCTTTTTGTTGTGTTCAGCCCCACCGGCCTCGCGCCAACCTTGCTTTCAAAACAAAATTCGTAAAAATGGTTATAGACTAGTCAGTTAGCACAATGACGTATTTACAACATGGTTATCCGCGAGTATAGTTCTTCGCACTTACGGAGAGATGGCTGAGTGGTTGAAAGCACCGGTCTTGAAAACCGGCGATGGTTAATAGCTATCCTAGGGTTCAAATCCCTATCTCTCCGCCACATTCGAAAAGCCGCTGATTCGTCAGCGGCTTTTTTGTTTTTGCGACGTAAAGAAGACTAAGCCAGCGCTTTGATAATCGCTTCTAACTTATCCAGACCTTCATTCAACACATCCAATTCAATGGTCAACGGTGGTAACAATCGAATGACATTGCCTTTCACTCCGCAAGAGAGAAGGATCACGCCATGTTGTTGCGCGTTGTCAATAATCGACTTCGTAAACTGTTGCAGCGGTTGACCCGATGAAGGGTCCGAAAACTCAATTGCCATCATCGCACCATGCGCGCGAACTTCACTGATTTGAGGAACCAGTGTTTGTAACTTTGTTAATCGCGCATGCACAACTTCACCAATATTTAGTGCTTTCTCGCATAAATTTTCTTCTGCAATGATCTTTAAGACTTCAAGCCCTGCGACACATCCCATCGGAGAACCTGCATAAGTCCCACCAAGGCCACCCGCAGGTGCTGCATTCATGACATCGGCTTTTCCGACCACGGCCGACAGCGGGAAGCCACCAGCAATCCCCTTCGCCATGGTCATCAGATCCGGCTCAATATCCAAATACTCCGTGGCAAACATTTTTCCAGTACGAGCAAAGCCTGATTGAATTTCATCCGCAATCAGCATGATGCCATACTTGTCGCAAAGCGCGCGTAAGCCCTGCGCAAATGCCTTGGGCGCTTGATAAAATCCACCTTCCCCTTGAATTGGCTCGAAAATGATTGCCGCAACGCGCGTGGCTTCAATGTCACATGCAAAGAGGTCTTCAAGCGCTTGCAAACTCTGTTCAACCGAAATGCCATGCAGTTCATTGGGATATGGTGCATGAAAAATCTCACCGGGAAATGGGCCAAAGCTGGCTTTGTAGGGTGCAATTTTCCCAGTTAGTGCAATGGTTAAATTCGTCCGGCCATGAAATCCACCTTTGAACGCAATCACACCACTACGCCCGGTATAGGCCCGCGCAACTTTTACCGCATTCTCTACCGCTTCAGCACCGGTTGTAAGAAAGACGGCCTTTTTCTCTGAAGGCCCGGGCGCAATTTGAGTCAGTTTTTCTGCCAGCGCCACAAATGACTCATATGGCGTGACTAAGGCACAGGTATGCGAGAAATTGTCAAGTTGCGCTTTGACGGCTTCAACAATCCGTTTATTGGAATGTCCTGTGTTATTGACGGCAATACCCGATGCAAAATCGATGTATTTATTTCCTTCCACATCCCATATTAAAGCATTTTCTGCCTTGGCAACGTAAATGGGATATAAGGCGCCCATCCCATTTGAAAATACTTGGTTTCTTCTTTGATGTAATTGCTGATTATTCATGATTCATTCCTTTCACGTGAGAGTACCCTCCACTAAATCCATTTTATTTAGCAGATATACATTAATTTCTATTTATCTTTTATCGTTCAATCATGGTTGCCGCATGATGCTTTAATACGAACACAGAGCAGTCTGAGTGACGTACAATTTTTGCAGCCGTCGAACCATTAATATATGAACTGAGCTTTGGCGATTTTGAGACCATAACGATGGCATCAACACTGGATTTTTTCGCTTGTCTCAATATTTCATCCGCGACGACACCATTGCGAATCATTGCTGATCCCCGATTGGGCCTTGGAACACAGTGCTTGAGTATTTCTTTTAAGCTATCGAATGCATGCTGATGTTGTTTAGAAAAAACACTGTCTGACACCGTTGGTGCCAAACTGTGATGCGTTTTAGCATCATCGACATAGATGATGTCGATCACGCCACTAGATTCGATGAGCGCAAGAGCCACCGCCACCTCCTGCTTCACCATATCAGTGAAGGAAAGATCAATGGGAATTAATACACGTTTAAATATCATATTAATTCTCTCCCATAACCATATTGGGTAGCCACATAACAACTTCAGGAAATACCATACAGAAAACTAACACGCACAGTTTTAATGCAATAAATGGCAAAATAGAACGATAGATATCCATCATGCTCACATCCGGAGGAGCAATCCCCTTAAGGTAAAACAGTGCAAAACCATAAGGCGGTGTTTGAACAGCGATTTCAATATTTAATATCATTAAAATACCGAACCAAATTGGATCATACCCTAGCGACACTACAATTGGCGTAAACAGCGGTGCGCACATTAAAACGATGATTAATTCATCAATAATAAAGCCAAGCAACAACATAATCACTTGCATGAGAATAATGACGCCCAGTGGTGGTAAACCAAGATCTTCCGTGAGTTCGGAAACCATGGTTTGCACCCCACTCAACATGTGGAAATTGCTAAATAAAGATGCGCCTAAAATGATCCACATCGACACACTCACGAGCATCGCTGTTTCAAAACCAGACGATTTAAACATTTCAAACCGAAAACGCTTAAATACGAACGCCAATAAGATAGCGCTAACGACACCAATAGCGCCCGACTCCGTCGGCGTTGCAATACCCGCAATAATACTCCCCAGTACCGCCACTATTAAAAGTAGAGAAAACAATCCATCACGGGCCGTAATCAATTTTTCTTTTCCGGACATTGTACTTTCATGCCCAGTATGAAGCGGGGCTTTTTGGGGATTGATCTTACAGCTGATAATGACATACGCCATCAATAGCAAAATGGAAATTAGGGCAGGAACGATCGCAGCTAAGAACATACGCCCGACGGAATTCTGTGTTGTGGCGGCATACATCACCATTGGAATACTTGGTGGAATCAAGATGCCAAGCCCCCCACCAGCCATAATGACACCCAGCGCTAAACGTTTGTCATAGCCCCGCTCCAACATCGGTTTGAGCGCAATACTGCCTGACGTCATGATTCCAGCACCAATGATGCCAACCATGGCACCGATCATGGAGCACACCCCGATCACGCTCACCGCCAATGAACCACGAATGCGGCCAATCACCATCTGGCTGGCATTGAACATTGCATCGCCAATCCCTGAACGCGTTAACAGCTGTCCCATATAAATGTAGAGCGGGATCGCCAGCAAAACAAAACTGAAAAAGTTGCTCTCTATTGTCGTGGGAACTAAGTTAAATATGCCTTCCCCCCACGTCATATACCCCATTCCCATGGCGATGCCGCCTAACGCGAGCCCCACAGGCGCCCCGAGCAGAAAGAAGGTCATGACACAACCAATGAGTAACAAAGTTAAGACTTCAATGCTCATGCGTCCTCCACTTCAACGAAAGTTTCACAATTCTGGCGCGTATTGGACTCGTGTTCGAGTAGTGATTTGCCCTTCACTAAGTAATATAAATCTTGGACTATATCGCTGGACAATTGCGCGATAAAACAGCTACAAGCGACAACGAGCATGACCCAGAAATGTGCCATGGAAGGGGCCCATTCCGATTGGCGACGATAATTAAACTCTATCGCCTCATCCAATTTACCGATGGCCATACTCAACACAACCCAAAGAAAAAAGATCGCTAACGAATACGACACAAGATTAAACAACGAACGAACACGCACAGAGACCTGTAGATACAACACATCCACATTGATATGTGCTTTGTTTTGTTGAGCCAGAGCGCCACCTAAAGCCGCAATATACCCAAACAAGAAAAGGGAAACGTCATACGCCCAAACGGTTGGCTTTCCCAAGGCGTACCTCGCGAAAACTTCAAAGGCAACAGTTGCAGCAAGAATTGGCATCAGAAAAGACGCTGAAAGGCCTATCCAATGCACTATTTTGTTTACACCTTGGCAATAACTGGCAAGTAAAGCACTCAGCATAAGTTCCATCTCTATTAGAGTTACAAGAAAGAGGGGGCGATGCCCCTTCTCTGATTGATGATCGAGCGTGATAGGTTGCTGTCGATCATCAGATTCACTGGCTCATTGAGAATTTTGAACAATCTTCACCAAGCGTTGGCTGTAAGGATCGGACTCTGCGTATTCTGCCCAAAGCGTTGAAGCCGCTTTTTTCCATGTCGCAACATCCTGTTCGCTGGGTTCTGGGCTCCATAACATGCCTTTGGCTTCCATGTCTGCAATGGCTTGTGATTCCCACAGACGTGACTTCGTCATCTGTTCACGAGCATGGACTGCACTCGCAGCACGCACGATTGCTTTCAAGTCATCGCTGAGTTTATTCCACGCATTCTTATTGACGACGATAGGCAGGGTTTGTGCACCCGCGATAGGCAGGCGATACATGTATTTAGCCACTTCGACATGGTTTCCATCACGGTGGTCAATAATATTGCTACCAATCGAACCGTCGATCACCCCAGTCGCCAAACTGGTATAAATTTCACTGTACGATAGCGAAACGGGAGATGCTCCGAGTTGACGTAAAAACTTGCCGTAGGCTCCCGGTGCACGAATTTTCATGCCTTTGAAGTCTTCAAGTGAGTTAATCGGCGCTTTGGTCAGCACATAGACGGGGAGTTGAATATAAGGTTCGAGCCAAACAAGATTTTGCTTGTCATAGGCTTCTTTGAGCACGTCTCCCCAGCCTCTTTCGTGGAACAGAGCACTTAATTCACCCACATCATCGGTCATTCCAGGTAAACCGACTTCAACCACACCAGCGGGAAACTCTCCGGCATGCATCGGTTGAAAAGGCGCCCCCATCGTCATCAATCCAGATTTAACCGAACCCAATACGCCTGTTTGTCCAACACCTTCACCGGCATACATCACTTGAACAGAAATCCGTCCGTTTGACATCGCTTCGATGTTGTCAGCGAAGCCTTTGTATACTTCACCGTATGCGGTTCCACGCGGATATAAATTAACAAAGCGCCAATTATGCTCTGCTGCGTATGCGTGAGAAACAGTAAAAAAAGTACTCGATATCGCAAGCGCGCCAACTGCGATGTTTTTCATCAAGCTTCGCTGTTTTAACTTATTTAAGGTTTTAAACATGAACTTTCTCCTTTCGTTATTCTGTTTGCTCCGGCTAAGCCAGTAACAACAAGCGATGACCGATTCGTCCTTAGTTGTCATTTCATTAACAACAATCACATTTCGTTTACATGTTTTAAATTCAAACTTTTCTACTTAAAGGTTTATTGGCATCAAACTAAGTGGGGAGCCATCATGTGACTCCCCTCGTGGCCTGTGTTAGGCACAAAAAAAGCAGCACTCCGGTGCTGCTTTAAGAAAGCATGAATATCAAAAACGGCACGACACCGATTTAAATACCATGGCATAAATATTTGATTTCCAAGTAGTCGTCGATGCCATATTTGGAGCCTTCTCGACCACTTCCCGATTCTTTCACACCGCCAAACGGCGCAACTTCTGTGGAAATAATGCCTTCATTGATCCCCAAAATGCCATACTCAAGCGCCTCACTCATCCGCCATACTTTTGCATGATCTTGGGTATAAAAATAAGCGGCCAAGCCATAGGGCGTATCATTTGCACGGCGAATGACGTCCTCTTCATCACGAAAGCGAAACACGGTCGCTATCGGGCCAAACAGTTCTTCATGAGCAATTGCCATGTTCTCTGTGACATCCGCCAAGATGGTCGGTTTGTAAAACTGACGGCCGTATTCGGAACATTCCCCCCCAAGCACCAATGTCGCCCCTTGTTCAATGGCAGTCGTGACTAGCGCTGAAACTTTATCCATTGCCTTTTGGTTAATCAGCGGGCCAATATCTGTGTCGTCATGAAGTCCATCGCCAATCGATAACGCTTGAACTGCACGCGTGAATTTGTCCATAAACTCATCGTAGACCTTCTCATGAATGTAGAAACGGTTAGTACACACGCACGTTTGGCCTGCGTTCCGATATTTTGAGATCACCGCGCCCAACACAGCTTTATCGATGTTCGCATCATCAAAGACGATAAAAGGCGCATTTCCCCCCAGCTCTAAAGAGACCTTTTTCACCGTATCGGCCGCCTGTCGCAAAATGAGTTTTCCAACGGCTGTCGAGCCGGTAAATGAGACCTTTCGCACCAATGGATGGCTGCACAATACATTGCCGACACCCGAGGGACGCGCCGTTGTCACAACATTAATCACGCCGTTGGGAATACCAGCCAGCTCTGCAAGTTTCGCGATGGCCAACGCACACAACGGCGTGTCTTCACCAGGTTTTATCACCACCGTACAGCCCGCTGCCAATGCTGGGCCCACCTTGCGCGTAATCATCGCCACCGGGAAGTTCCAAGGCGTGATGGCCGTGACCACCCCGATGGGTTGCTTCATCGTCATGTATCGGTTGTGAGGGTTCGCCGCCGGAATCACATCGCCGTAGACTCGTTTTGCCTCCTCGGCAAACCACTCGATAAACGAAGCGCCGTAAAGCACTTCACCATACGCTTCTTTGTAGGGTTTACCTTGCTCCGTGGTCAATAGCTTGGCAAGTTGGTCGGCATGTTCAACGATTAAGTCGAACCATTTTTTCATCAGCCCAGCGCGATACTTCGCCGTTGTCGAGCGCCAATCTTGAAACGCATTATATGCGGCCATCACCGCCGCTTCGGACTCTTTCTCTCCCATATCCGGAACCGATGTGATCACCTGCCCTGTGGAAGGGTTTATCACGTCAACGTATTTCCCATCGATCGCTTCAATCCATTCGCCATTGATCAAGCCACGAGATAAAACCAAATCTGCCATGATTTTTATTCCTAAAAGTTATAAACATTAACGGTGTCAAAGATAAAAAGAACACATCGCGTACAATAACTACGAGATACAAAAATCATAACAAGCTCTTGAGGCATATAAATATACCTCTATAAACGTAAGGTTTTACGAGTATAAAACAATGATGAAAAACGCAGCACCTATCGGTGATTATGAAATAAAACAATTAAAGATTTTTAAAGTGGTTGCCGATTGTGGTGGTTTTTCCGCAGCAGAGACTGAACTCAATATCAGCCGATCTACAATCAGTATTCATATTTCTAATTTAGAATCGCGTCTAAACCTTACGTTATGTCGCCGTGGGCGATCAGGCTTTGCGCTAACGGAAGAAGGTGCTGTGGTGTACGAGGCGACCGTCAAGCTCTTGGGCGAACTTGAACGATTTAGAAATATTATCAGTCACTTGGATGTACAACTTTCGGGAAGTCTCACCGTTCTTTTCAGTGATAATATCAGTTTGGATGCACGGGCAAATATGCCAGAAGTCATTCGTCAATTCACAAAGGTCGCTCGCGAGGTCTATTTAAATGCTGACGTAGCTAAAATGACCGAAATAGAACGTAAAGTTCTGCAAGAAGAAGCAGATATTGGTTTTATCCCCTTTCACCGTGAACTGGAAGGCTTAGAATATGAGCACATTTATACGGATGTTTGCTATCTCTATGCAAGCAGCGACAATCCCCTCGCCCAAATGCCCCAAAAGGAATTGAATGATGACATCATCAACGCCTTTCCGGTTGTTTATGCCGGTATCAAAAGCCAAGAGTTACTCAATGCACAACTTCCGAAAATGAATTTAAAAGCAACCGCCTACAATTATGAATCTCGTTTAGCGCTGATTTTGTCCTCTAAATTCATTGGTTATCTACCTGAAAACTATGCGCAATCCTATGTCGATTCCGGCCAACTGATTGCGATCACACCAGCCACGCAATATTACCACCTGGAAATCATGGCCATTACCAAGAAAACAAACTCAACCAATAAAATTCGATCGTTATTTATTAAAACAATGAGAGACTTTTATCTTAATAAAAACACACGGGGTGTCATGAATAGCACGAAAATATCGTCATCGATATAAAAAACAAACACCAAAATAGAACGATTTGTCGGGCGTTGCTTATGACGTGATGGATGATATTTACTCCCCCCTTTCGTCTTAAGTCGTACGCCCCAGTTGAGCATGATGTTTTCACCTTAATTGCTGCTTGTACGTGACGACTCCCCCAAATAATACGGCCACCCCCTCAGCCGTTCCGACACAATAACCCCGACCCTACGACTATCGGCTATTACTCCACGTCGAATGAACATGCTATAACCGAACGTGCGTTAACAAATTGTTATTTTCAGGCAGGTATTGTTTGGAAATCAATATTGTGGAATGGAATACCCTTTGGGTGAAAAGGAGTTTAAATGTCGATCTACGAGAATGGTCTTGCTCAATGTGAAGTGAATCATATTGCCCTCACGCCATTGAGTTTTTTGGAACGAACCGCCGCTATCTACCCGAATTATCCTGCCGTGATTCATGGCACGATTCGCCGCACATGGGCCGAAACGTATCAACGCTGCCGCCAACTCGCATCCGCACTTGCAGGCCGTGGGGTGGGCAAAGGCGACACCGTTTCGGTCATGCTGCCCAATATTCCCGCCATGTTGGAAGCCCACTTTGGAGTGCCGATGATCGGCGCTGTCTTGAACACGTTGAACATTCGGTTAGATGCAGAAACCATCGCGTTCATGTTGAACCACTGTGAAGCCAAAGTGCTCATCTGTGACCGTGAATTCCATGATGTGATCGCACATGCATTGGCGCTCATGGACACCCCGCCGTTGGTGATTGATGTGGACGATCCAGAATACGGTGAAGGACAAGCCACCAGCGAGTTAGATTACGAGACCTTTCTTGCCGAAGGCGACCCAGCATATGAATGGCAGTGGCCCGAAGACGAATGGCAAGCCATTTCGCTCAACTACACATCGGGAACCACCGGCAATCCGAAAGGTGTGGTTTACCACCATCGCGGTGCTTACTTAAACTCACTCGGTAACCAGATGACGTGGTCCATGGGCAATCATCCGGTCTATCTTTGGACGCTGCCCATGTTCCATTGTAATGGGTGGTGTTATCCTTGGACAGTCACTGCCTTGGCGGGTGTACATGTCTTTCTTCGCCGAGTGGACCCACAGAAAATCCTCACGCTCATCCGCGAACATCAAGTCAGCCACTTATGCGGCGCGCCCATCGTGCTCAATGGGTTGATCAACATGCCAGAAGATGCCAAAGCTGCAATCGACCATCCCGTCAATGCCATGGTTGCCGGCGCCGCACCACCAGCAAAAGTCATTGGTGACATCGAAAAAATGGGCATCAAGGTCACGCATGTTTATGGCTTAACGGAAGTGTATGGCCCAGTGACGGTTTGCGCATGGCATGAAGCGTGGGACAGCCTCAACCTTGAAGAGCGAGCCACGCTGAAATCGCGTCAAGGTGTACGCTACCCCACACTTGAAGGTGTGATGGTTGCCGATATTCAAACCTTTCAACCGGTCACAAAAGATGGCAAAACTATCGGCGAAATCTTCATGCGCGGCAACACCGTGATGAAAGGCTACCTCAAAAACCCCGATGCAACCGCCGAAGCCTTTGACGGGGGTTGGTTCCACACCGGTGACTTAGGCGTCTGCCACCCCAACGGCTACATCGAGATCAAAGATCGCTTGAAAGACATCATCATCTCGGGCGGTGAGAACATTTCCACCATCGAACTGGAAGATGTGCTTTATAAACACCCCGCCATTCTTGAAGTCTCCGTGGTCGCGAAACCCGATGCACGCTGGGGTGAATCGCCCTGTGCTTTTATCACGTTAAAGGAAACCGAATACGCAACAGAACAAGAGATCATCGATTACTGCCACGAACATTTAGCAGGGTTCAAAGTACCGAAGACGATTGTCTTTGCCAACCTCCCTAAAACGTCGACCGGGAAAGTCCAGAAGTACGTCCTTCGCGACTGGGCAAAAGCCATCTAACGCCAAACACAATGCGGGAAGCCTTGCTTCCCGCGAATCTGAACAATAAGCCGTCACAAAATATCCGCCACGAAATAAATTCTCTCCAAATATCGCTTCCTCTTCTCAAATAACCCAGATTAATAAGACGGGTAAAACCGAAGCAAAATGTGTCTAATACTTTGCTTTGAAGAGCGCTCTGCGGTAAAAAGCGGAGTATCCTTAGGATTAATGCGTTACGATTCATTTCTATGAGTAATCAACCGAATGCACGTCAGCTGATTTCATGTGAAGAGTGTGGCCTTGTGGTTCGCATCCCTGACATTGAACCAGGGCAGAAAGCGCAATGCCCGCGCTGTGCTCATGCGCTGACAAAAGTGAACGCCAAACCTTACCAAAGTGTCATTGCTGTCTCTTCGGCGTGCTTGATCATGCTGGTGCTCAGCATCTCCTTCCCATTTATGTCGTTCAGTGTCAAAGGGTTGTCTCAAGAGATCACCTTATTGCATGCTGCAAAAATGTTGGCCGAATTTCAAAATGTGTTGCTGGGTAGCCTGCTACTGGCCACGGTGATCATCTTGCCAGCGATTTACGTCGGTTTGATTCTGTTTCTCCACCTTGAAGCGCTAAAAACACGCAACCATGTGCCATCGAAAAAGCAGCAGCGAATGGCGAAGATCCTGTGTCGGATTCTGTTTCGCGTCCAACCCTGGCTGATGGTGGATGTGTTCTTGATTGGCGTATTGGTGAGCCTCATCAAAATAGCGTCCCTTGCAGACATTGGTATGGGAAGTTCATTCTGGGCGTTTTGTGTTTACACGCTGTTGGTGGTGAAGTGTATCGCCATGGTGGACAAAAGTTGGTTGTGGGGCCACTTTATTCCCGTCGTCGAATTACCATATATAAAGGAAGGCGACACGCACCACAGCCACAACCATATCGGCTGCCATACGTGTCATCAAATCAACCACATTGATGACAAACGTTGTGTGCGTTGCCAAAGTCCACTCCACAAATACAACCCAACCGACAACTTACAAAAAGCATGGGCATTGCTGTTTGCGTCCGTCATTTTCTATATTCCTGCCAACCTCTATCCAATGATGTATACCGTCAGTTTGGGGCACGCCGAAGGGTCAACCATCATCGAAGGGGTTATCTTACTTTGGCATTTGGGCTCTTATCCCATCGCCATGGTCATTTTCTTTGCCAGTGTGTTTATTCCGATGGCTAAAATGCTGACCCTCGCGTGGCTCTATTTTCAAGCACAAAAAGCACAATACCTGCCGCCGGAAGAAAGCATCACTCGCTTGAAAATATACCGTTTAACCGAGTTTATCGGCCGCTGGTCGATGATCGATATTTTTGTTGTCGCCATTTTGGTTGCCCTGGTGCAATTGCAAAATCTAATGGCGATTTATCCGGGTCCCGCTGCGTTATCGTTTGCTGCAGTGGTCATACTCACCATGCTTTCGGCCATGATTTTTGATTCGCGTTTATTGTGGCAACAGCCACAAAGTGATGTCACAGAAGCGATGCCTGAACACCTACAAGAGAAAGCCAATTATGAGTGATGAGAACAAAACAACCGCTCAAATAAAACAACAACGGCAGATATCTGCTGTCTGGATCATTCCTATCCTGGCATTGGTCATGGGGGCTTGGATGCTATTTCAGTACATCAGCAGCACAGGCCCGCAAATCACGCTGCAATTGCCAACAGCCGATGGGATTGAAGCGGGGAAAACCGAGATTCGCGCGTTGAACGTGAAAGTTGGGGTTATCACCCAAGTGACGCTCAGCGAGAATTACGACCACATCATCGCCAAAGCACAAATGAACAAAGATGCCGAGCGAATGCTGAGGGAAGATTCCATGTTTTGGGTCGTGAAACCTCGCATCGGCCGCGATGGTGTTTCGGGCTTGGAAACCTTGCTATCGGGTGCGTACATTCAGTTGCAACCGGGTAAGTCGGCAGAAGAAAAAGAACACTTCACGGTGTTGGATGTCCCGCCTGTCGCTGCGCCAGATGCGGAAGGTCGCCGTATTGTCTTGACGCACCGAGAAGCAGGCAAACTCGGCGTGGGTGATCCCGTTATATTTAAAGGCTTTACGGTTGGACGCGTCGAGAAAACCAGTTTTGATGTGGAAACCCGTCAGGCGTTGTATCAACTGTTTATCTTTAAACCTTACGACAGTTTAATCCGCACCCGCTCGAAGTTTTGGCTCAGCTCTGGCGTTGATCTCCAACTCAATACGGAAGGCTTTGAGCTCAAATTAGGCTCACTGGAAAGCCTGCTCACCGGTGGCGTCACATTTGATTCCGTACCGGGCATGGATTCTGGCGATCCGCTCACCGAAGACATGACCAACTTCCGCCTCTACGATGATGTGAAGCAGTTACGTGAAGGAATTTATGATGAATACATCGACTTTGTGATGCTGTTTGATGAATCCATTCGCGGCCTGAAAGAGAAAGCGCCAGTTGAATACCGCGGCTTGCGAATTGGTACGGTGATGAAAGTGCCTCTGCGTTTCCCGACTCAAGAAGAGAGCTTTTCGGTCAAACGCATTCCGGTCTTGGTGCGTATCGAGTTGGGCCGCTTGTTCGATCACTTCCACACCGATTCAATGGATGAGTACAGCGAAAAACTCAAACTGGAGTTTGCACGAGGCCTGCGGGGCACATTGAAAACCGGCAGTTTGATTACCGGCGCGCTGTATATCGACACCGATTTCTATCCCGATGCCGCAAAATACGAGCCGAGTGAGTTTTTGGGATTGTCCGTCTTCCCGACCATGCGGGGCGGATTTGCGCAGGTTCAAAAACAAGTGAATGACTTCCTATACAAGATCAACAAGTTGCCAATGGAAGATACACTTGAGTCCCTCAACCAAACCCTAAAAACCTCTGAACGCACCTTGGCGTCGGCGGAACGAATGGCCAACAGTATCAATAAACTGCTGAACCAAAATGAAACGCAGCAGATCCCAGCGGATATTCGCCAAAGCCTGCAACAACTGCAAAAAACGTTGGACGGCTACGGCCCGAACTCCACCATGTATAGCGACATGGAATCGACATTAAAAGAGCTTGAAAAAGTGATGACTGAATTTAAACCGGTGCTAAAACAATTGAACGACAAACCAAACGCCTTGGTGTTCGGGGTGGATGACGTCAACGATCCGGTTCCAGTGGGAGGGAAGAAATAATGAGACGAATCATGTTCTTAGCAGCTGCGTTGTTGGCAGGCTGTAGCAGTGCACCGGAGACCACCAGCGCGCTCTATCTTTTACCGCAACCGGAATCGCAAACGGAAACGCCTGAAGCGGTCACCGACCGTCCACTACTGGTGGTGCGCCCGGTCGAATTGGCCAGCTACCTCAATAATCGTGGCATCGTATATCGCACGTCAGAATCCCAAGTGATTCAGGCCAAGCACAATCAATGGGCGCAAAATTTGTCTGAACAAATTACTCAACGGGTCATTGCCGACTTGCGTCAAAAACAAACTCATTATTGGCCAGTCACGGTTCATAACCTGCTCGACCAAAGCAGTGACGACAAGCTGCAACTGAGTTTGAACAAGTTTAATGGCAACTATCAAGGCAATACAGAAGTGGAAGGAGAATGGATGTTGATTGAAGCCAATGGCAAAGTGAAGCGCCGCGCTCCAGTGAAAATCTCCGTGCCGCTGCAAGATGAAGGCTACGATGCGCTGGTTGAAGCATTAGCCGCCAGTCTCGATGACCTCACCGATGCCATCGCGCAGCAGTTATAATATCGCCACATCACCATGATCAATCAGGGGAGCTCCATGCTCCCCTTTTGTTTGTCACCCTTTCTGTCGTAACGGATTGTCGAAACAGTTTGTCGAAACAATCTGCTATCAACGAGCTGCCATCAAAGTTTGCCGTCGTATTCAATCCCCCGCTGTGGGAGCTTCATAAAGCATTCACGTCACACTGTCACGCCTAATCCACTCTCGACACATGCATTTTCGCGGCGCATGTATTGATGACAAGGCTGATTAGAAAAATGGATGAAGCGGCATGGACACTTACCGATTCTATTCAACCGGCTGACTGGTGATGACCGTGCAATCGAGTTGATGAAAATAGTCACTGATGGTGTGGCTATTGGGAGAACAAACTAGGTAATCAAGGCGTTCAGATGGCAAGAACGGGTAAGGCGCTAACGCTTCCGCTTTATCTTCCGTGCACAGTGCCACCATCGCGCCACCTTTCGAGGTGACATGGCGTTTAAACTCGGCATCTTGATAATGAATGGCACTAAAGCCGGTTTCCGACGACCAACCACAAATGCCTATGAAACAGAGGTCAAAGCGAAACTTTTGCAAAGCTTCAACCGCCGTAATGTCCACGGCGCCGCCGACGGTGTTATCCAGCTCTCCCCCAAGCAAGATGGTGCGAATCGATTGCCGCGCCAGTAATCGCATGGCGATCACCGGGCTATTGGTCACCACCGTTAGGCCCATTGTATTGGGCAGCAGACTGGCGAGCAGCATGTGGGTGCTACTCGCATCGAGGAAAATCACGTGATTGGCTTTGATGATGGATAATGCGGCAAGTGCTAGCGCCTGCTTTTCGCTATGGCGGTTTTCCAACCGCTGCTCTTGCGTCCCCGTTGCGGGCACCAGCGAAAGCGCTCCACCGTGAATGCGCTTGCACAATCCTTCATTGGCCAGAAAACGCAAATCCCGACGAATCGTGGCTTCGGTTGAGCCCAATTGCGCGGCCAAGTCAGTTGCCATCACTTTATGATGCGCGTTCAATAAATTGAGAATGAGCTGATGACGTTCTTCTGGTGAAAATTTTTCCATAATTGTTATCGAGTCGGCGGCGAGTTGACCCAGTATAAACGAACATGGTGGATGTTCATATCTGTTCACTTATGAACAATCTCTTTTGCGTCTCTCAAGCGATTCCTATAGCGGACGTGTTTTCGTTCTGCTTTCGTCCGTTCGATGAACGCTAGCCGCTCGCGTTTTTGTATGTCGTTCCTTGCTCAACAGCGCCAATCGCCGCATCAAAAAACAACACATATGGACATAAAAATGCTTATCTATGTTCATTTGTCGTTTTTTCTGTATACTCAATCACGCTTTATTTCGCGTGACGCGTTCATCATGTCACCCGTCCGTTTTATGGTTAAGTAAGGGCATCGAGCATGACTGAGTATGAAAAAATGCTTTCCGGAGCGCTGTACAATCCGGCCGATCAACAGTTGAGTCAACTGCGCGAGCAGGCACGCAATTGGCTTCATCAATTCAACCACGCCTCCGCTGAGGACGCCGAAACTCGAGCGAACATCTTGCACCACTTACTGGGTCATGTGGGAAGAAATATCTCGATCCATCCGAATTTCTATTGTGACTATGGCTGCAATATCTCGGTAGGCGATCACTTCTTTGCAAACTATGACTGTGTAATTCTAGATTGCGCTGAAGTCCATTTTGGTGACAACTGCATGCTCGGGCCACAAGTTGGCATTTACACTGCGACTCACCCACTCGATCCCATTGAACGTGCCAGCGGTGTCGAATCGGCAAAACCCATTCACATCGGCGATAACTGCTGGATTGGTGGGCATGCGACGATCAATCCCGGCGTCACGTTGGGCAATAACGTCGTGGTCGCCTCGGGCAGTGTCGTCACCAAGAGTTTTGGCGACAACGTGGTGATTGGTGGCAATCCAGCTCGCATTCTTCGTGACATTCCATGCGCGCAAACATCCCAAGACGCTACCGATGGCGTCACCACAGCAACTGGGAGCCAGCAATGACACACGATAATTACATCGGTGACTTGGTGTTGAGCGAAGCGCAGATCAAAGCTGGCGTTACATGCGTTGCCGAGCAGCTCAATCAGCAATTTGATGAGGCTGTGATCATCACCGTGGTGCCGGGCGGTATTTTATTTACCGCGGATCTGGTGCGACAACTGTCCTTCCCTATCAGCATGGATTACATCTCTTGCCCACACACGCCGGGAGAGCGAAACAACCGCTCCAAAATTGAGTATCACCAAAATGTCCCAATCGCGGGGAAGCATGTCATTTTGGTCGATGATGCGATTGAATCCGGCGGCACCATGAAACGCCTCAGCACATACCTCATTGAACATTTTCCGATAAAATCGCTCTCCATTGCGACACTATTTGTGAAGCCTAGTCGTGTTGCGATTCCTGTGTCACAGTATTTTGCGTACGACATGGATAGCGATGACCTGTTGGTGGGTTACGGCTTACCGTGGCATGACCACTCGCGAAACTTGCCTTTTATTGCCAAAGTGAAGCAAACCACGATGGCGTGAAATGGCCTGACCTCTCGTTGTCGTTGAATGCTTTGAGATGTGAGGCAACTGACGCTACAATCGCGTTTCTCACCCTCAAGGCGTTCAATAATGTTATTTAACAACGATATAGATGAAATGATGAGCTATTTAGAGCGGTTCTGTAAGGAACCGCATATCCAAGCGCTCGACAATGTTTCTGACGATCAGATCAACCTACTTCTAGATGTCTTAACGCTCGCCCACAAGTTGCAGAGCGATATCTACGCGACCGGTAATCGAAGCAGCTCGCACTTTATTGGCATGGGCGTTTTTGCGCTCACTCAAGAGCGCCCGCCGCAAGGAAACCTATTTTTCAAAGTGGAACATGACCAACTTTACCTGACATTTGAACTGGAAAGCTGCGGAGAAGAAACGCGGTTAACACCGCTTCGCGTGATTGATGCCCTCGTTTACCTTTCAGAAAAACAAGGGCACGGGTTCTTGCCAGAACACTATTCCAGACCGGTTTAGCCCATCGCTGGCATCGTGGCTAGTCAGGTAACTGATTCAGAAGAATTGTCGGCGTGAGGATCTGAGGCAGCTCCTCTGGTACATCGACCCCTTTTCGATACCATAGATAAAGCGGCACGCCCGAACGCTTGTGCTGTGTCAGGAACTGCGTGATGGCACTGTCGCCATGGGTCCAGTCGCCGACCATCGTGACCACACCCTGTTGCTTCAACGCTGCTTGCACGCTGTCTCGCGCTATCGAGGTTTTTTCATTGACTTTGCACGTCAAACACCAATCTGCCGTGAAGTATAAAAACACATCGTGCTCCACTTTTATCGCATCCAACTTGACTTGCTCAAACGGTAGAGCATTGGATTCGAGATGAGATGACTGTGCCAAAGGCTCTGAATCCCACGAGACCATCACCGACAGCGACATCAAGCTCAACACAATGGCTGGCCACCAGCGCATTTTGCGTTGTGACACCTGCCATAAACCAGTTAGCCACAAGCCAAAGGTGGACAGCATGGTTGCCGAAATGACCAACAGGGTAAAATCGCTGCTGGTCTGGCGCATCAATATCCATAACAGCCCCAGCACCGTGACAAACATAGGCAGTGCCAGAATACGTCTTACGGTGACCATCCACGCCCCCGGTTTTGGCAGCACTGTGCGCAACCTTGGCATAAAGCTCACCAACAAAAATGGCAACGCCATGCCAAAACCTAATCCGGCAAAAATCATCAATGCACTGACCAGCGGCAACATCAAGGCAGCCCCTAGTGCGGTGGCCATGAATGGTCCCGTACAAGGTGTCGCGACAAATGCCGCAAGTACACCGGTCCAAAAATCGCCTTTGGGTCCTTTGGCGTCTTGCAAGCGCGAGCCCGAGGTGAGCGTTCCAATCTCATACAACCCTGCCAAGTTAAAGCCGATCGCATTCATCAACAGAATCAGCGCCGCAATGACAATCGGGCTTTGCAGTTGAAACGCCCATCCGACTTGATGACCCAGCGATCTGAGCGCCAGAATGACGCCGCCCAGCACCACGCACACCAAGACTGCGCCGAACATATAGGCGAGTGCACCGGCTCTGGCTTCTTTTTCAGACCCCTGATGCGCGATGCTGAGAATTTTCAGGCTCAAGATTGGAAAGACGCACGGCATGATGTTGAGCAACAGGCCACCAGCCACAGCGCCCAGAAATGCAATCATCGAGAGCATAATATCGTTGCTCATCCATGAATCTGGCTGACCGGACAACGCACTTAACGCATCGACGCGTTCGGCCTTGAACCGCAACGATGTGTCACTATTGAGCACGAGAACGCCTTCAAACAGATCGCCGTCCGCGTCGCCTTTCGCCGTGCTCATCATCAGGCGATCATCGTTTACCGTGAAGTGTTGAACGGCGCTGTTAGACATCAAATCGTTGATGATTGGGTACACGTGCACGTTCTTCATATCGACGTTTTTCAGATAATAAGAACTGGGTAATGGCAAACGCAGTGTCAACGTCTCGTTGCTGGTGTAAAACTGCCCGGTTTCGTGCATGGGTTTGGGGATTCGCGCTTGCCATTGATTCAATCGATTTTGCAAGGCGCTCTCTGCCGCGCCATCACCAACCGTCAACGTCACGCTTAGTGACTGACTTTCCGGTAGACAACTTTCTGGGTTACATACCAAGTAATTGAGCTCAAGCGCTAAATCGATCGAGTCGCCGGCTTGATAGTCGTTACTGATCGTCAGCGGCGCCAACAACACGTATTCACCATGGTAGATGTAATTCATTAAACCACTGGTGAGCAGTTGGCTTGGTGCCGGGTAAGCAAATTCACCAACGGTCACGCCTTTCGGTAAAGACCATTTGAAATAATTGGCAAAACCAGCGTCACCCGGGTTTTCCCAATACCCATGCCAGCCGGCTTGCGGTTTCATTTTTAACGCTAATGTTTGTGTTTGACCCGCGGACGGATGTTCAGACGCCGTAACAATGGAAGCAGACAGTAAATAGTTCGGGCCATCATTCGGGTTACTCAACGCTTGAAATGAAGCCATTATCCAAGCGAAAAACGTGATGATACGGACGAAAAGAGCAATATACTTCATGGTTTTCATCTCTAATAATTCAACGAATGGCTGTTATGATTCATTTGAATGAAAATAACAGCCATTTGGGGGATACTTTATATTTTAGAATTTCACAATGAAGTTAAAACATTTTCAAATTCACTATCTTGCACTGAAACTTTCGATTCAATACGGCCACTTTTGTCCATTAAAATAATGGTTGGAATTTGGTTCACGCCAAATACTTCAAATAGTTTCCCATCACCGTCAAATACAATCGTCAAACTGGTTCCATAACTCTTTTTATATTCGTGCAATTCAGCCACAGAAGACCAAACATTGGTAGAGATCGAAACCCACTTCATATTGTTTGATTTAGATTTCTCCTCTAGCAGTTCGCGGACCTGAGTACACGCCTTTGACGATTCCGGCGCTGTCTCTTCCAAATACCATTCGCACCAAGGGCCAAAAAAGACCAACCCGACTTTGGCGCTATTGTCCTCACCAAACTTCAACTCGATGCTATTGTCATTTATCGTGGTGAACGCTAGATTTTTTAGCGTGTCGCCAACTTGATACGTATGCGCATCCGGTGCCGGCGAGTGAGCGATGCTCACCTTGTCGACGGTGGACTGATGGACGGTGGACTGGTGAATGATACGCTCAAGTTGGTTGTGAAAATTTTCGTCATCGACATGACCAAAGTAAGAAAATTGGCCTTGCTTATCAATCAACACATGTTGCGGTGTCACTCTCAGTTGAAAGGCTCGAGCAAGTGTTCCGTCATCAATCACTGTCGGCATCGTCAGCCCCATTTTTTTCAAAAACGGTTTCACCGACTGCAGGTTGTCATTGATGCCTGTATTGACCGATATCACTTCGATTTGATCGTGATATTGCTTGTATATGGCTTCAAACCCGGGCATTTGCTCACGGCAAGGGATGCACCATGTCGCCCAGAATTTGATATAGACCGGTTTCTTGCCATACATCTCGCTCAAGTCAATCGTACTGCCGTCAATGGTGGTGATTTTCATATCGGGCGCCGGTTTACCGACCAAAAATTCGCCCGCCGACTGAGCACGACGTTGACCGTCAGCGGCGTAGTCAATCTCTTCCGCGTGTGCTTGCTGATAGAAAGGCACGAGGCTGAATACCGCCGTTACAAAGAGGTTTAAATATTTTTTGTGTATAGGCTTCATGTTGAGCATCCTATTTAAAGTGACTTTAAAGGTTTAAGTAATAAAATTGATAATCATTGGGTTTTGATGACGTATTCTTCTAGATGCGATAATAGTTTTTGACGAATGAATTCAATATTATTTTCGATCACCTCATGAGAAGATACGGTACTTTCAATTGCGAAGAAACTGACACTGTTAATGCCAATCGTGCTGAGTATTTCTTTCATATACGGTGTGAAAAAATCAGGTTGATACGCATTATTTCCTGAAAACGTCCCACCGGAAGAAATAAGCACATACACCGGTTTATCATCTAATAATCCCAATTTTCCGGTTGGCGTGATGGCGAACGTCTTTTGAGCGCGCACCACATGATCCACCCAGCTTTTTAACCCGGCAGGCAGAGAGAAGTTATGCATCGGAGACGCCACGATCACCAAGTCGGCTGCGATTAAATCGTCAATCAATCGATTCGATACAGCCAGGCTGCCCGTCGACTCATCGTGCTGGTGTTCAATGCTCGCCACGGAGATCGAATATTCACTATCCACCTGCGCCAGTCGCGTCACGTTTTCTTCCGTCACGCTCACAGGCGTCAGTGTCGACATACGCTGAAGCAGTGATTGCGCAAGGGCATACGTCGAGGATGTTTGTTGCCTCGGGCTACTGTTAATCAATAGTATTTTCATATTGTCTCCAAAACTTCGATAGTCACGCCGTATTGGTAGTGATGTTACAAGCTAATATGGCTTACAATAAGAGCCATAAGTTTAAGATTTTTATGGACCATAATTGGACATGCAAAAAGGCCAGGACAAACTGTTTGCCTACAAGCTGGTTTACAAGCGGATTCACAGCGCGATTTTAGAAGGCGTGCTCAAACCCGGTGAGCGAATCCCATCGGCACGTGCTCTCGCCAAAGAGATGGGACTATCCCGTGGCAGCGTGGAAGAAGGCTACGCCCTTCTGAAATCCGAAGGTTTTATCGAAGCCAACGGGCAAGCGGGAACACGAGTCAGCCAAAGCGTTATCGAACAACCGAGGCCGTCTTTAAGCGAAGTGACGGTGCGTCAGCCTGGCTTTTCTGCCGACCTGCAAACAACGGATATCCTCCCTTTTCAGCTTGGCATTCCTGCTCTGGATGCTTTCCCTTTTAAGAGCTGGGCGCGCATGGCCGCAAGAAATGCGCGTCATACCGCGATAGAGAATTTGACGTATCCTTCGGTGTATGGCTTGCCAGAACTGAGACTCGCGATTGCCCAATATTTGAACGTGTATCGCGGTGTGCAATGTCAGCCGACGCAGGTGTTTATTACGTCCGGCTATGTGAACTCATTAAAGTGGATCACGAAGGCCTTGCTCTCTGTCGATGACAAAGTGGGGGTTGAGGACCCGGGTTATCCGTTCACCAAGTTGATATTGGAAAATGAGCGCCTGACGCCCGCGTTTGTGCCCGTCGATGACAGCGGCGTCACCATTCCTCAAGATCGTGGCATCAAAGCGCTCGTTGTCACACCGGCACACCAAAGCCCAACGTGCGTCTCGCTGTCACTGCAACGACGCCAGATGTTGTTAGATTGGGCAATCACCCAAGACAGCTGGATCATTGAAGACGACTACGACGGCGAATACCGACACACCGGCCTGCCGCTGCCCGCATTGAAGAGTTTAGATAGCCAAGACCGGGTCATTTACTCGGGGACATTCAGTAAAGTGTTATTCCCCAACCTTAGAACGGCCTATATTGTGGTTCCGCAAAACTTGGTGAACCGCTTTGAACAACTCTCCGATTTGTATGCCGGCAATGTTGCTGGTTTGACCCAACTCTGTATTGCCAACTTCATGCAAGAAGGGCACTTCAGTCGTCATATCCAACGGATGCGCAAGTTGTATCGCAAACGCAGAGAGTTCACGGCCAGATTATTTGCTCAATATCTGGGGGATAAGGTCTTCATCGAGCCGCAACCCGGGGGCATGCACATGATATTGAAATTCAACGATTCCAGCTGCAATGACGTCGAGATAGCCAAAACGCTGTTGCGTGATGGGCTCTATTCTCAAGCGCTGTCGCAGTGGTCTTCAACGCCTATTCATCCTGGCTTGATTCTCGGCTTCACCAATATCAAAACCGAAGAGGAATGTACCGCGCTGATATTCAGACTCAAAGCACTGCTTTAACCTTCCCCATCCACCTCAGTTTATCGAATCTAAACCAGACAAAACGCGTTCACGGCGTTTTGTCTGTGTGATTTACCGTGTATTAACGTGACTTATACCCAAGGGGCAAGCGGATCGGCCTGTTCCATGATCAAGTCCAGTTCTGCTTTTGGCGGGTAAATGAGTTCATTGGTGATGGCGATTTTGATTTTTTTTGCGTCTTCTTTGACGGATTTGACTTTCTGATCCCAGCCTTCAGTAAACACCGCGCCCCATGAACCGAGGTCCAAACACGTCACATAGTTTTCTTGTTTGTAAGGCAAGTAATCACAATCGAGTAAGCTCGCGGCGACATTATGCCCGGCGAATTTACCCATTAATATCGCATGTTGGCAGCTCATCAATGCATGATTGCCTTTATCATCCGTTGCAGCATACGCCACATCGCCAGTGGCGAAGATGTTCGGCTGATCGATCACTTTCAACGATGACTCAACATGTAGCCTGCCCTGCGGGCCTTGCTGTTTCTCGAACACGTTTGTTAAATCGTTCGCTTTGACGCCAGCAGTCCAGATGACAGTCTTGGATTGAATCTCTTCGCCAGAACAGAGTCGTAAACCGTGAGCAGTGATTTCTTCAATCTGCGCATTCAGCATCCATTCAATCTCCAGATCGTCTGTCGCTTGTTTGATGACATCTTGCAACGCTTGACTGTAATTGGTACCAATCTGGCCATTGCGCTCCACGATGATGACTCGAACTGGCTCACTCTCCCCCAGCAGCGCTTTGAGCCTGGCAGGCAGTTCCGTCGCGATTTCAATCCCGGTGAATCCCCCACCACAAACCACAACGGTATTGCGAGCCTGAGAAGACGGCTGGTTTGCCAGGCCGTTGATGTGCTGTTCCAAAAACGCCGCGCTGTCGATTTGGTCAAGGTCAAATGCATGTTCTGCAATGCCTTTCACCATATCTCGGCGTAGATTCGAACCAGCAGCTAACACAAGTCTGTCGTAGTACTTGGTGACCGAGCGCTGATTTTCATCAACATAAACCACTTGTTGGGTGTCCGATTCAATGTTGGTGACCTGCCCAACAACGAATTTCACGCCCATCGTCTCAAACACCGGCATCAACGGAGAAACCAGTGTCTGTACTTTTGACTCATAAAAGCGCGGGCGAACACGCAGCTCTGCAACAGGTGCGATGACCGTCACACCGACATCTTCCGCTTGCTTCAACTTTGCCAAACGCGCAGCACTGAGCGCTGCCCACATCCCCGCAAAACCGGCACCAATAATCACTATTTCTTTACTCATGTGAGATTCCTCGTTCACTTCTGATTCATCATTTCGGCGCAGCATACAAGAAAAAATAAACTGCGACAACATTGGTCGCAGTTTATTTTTTTGCTCGATTTCTTTATGCTTGTCGCAAGAGAGTGATTTACACTGCCAAGTCATTAGAATCAGAGGTTAACTCATGGCTTTTTACAGCTCAGGCGTTGAGTATGGGATTCACTGTTTGGTGAATATGGTTGATGAAGACGGCGAACCAAGGGAAATGTCCGTTCGCGAAGCGGCGAACTTACAAGGCGTCCCGTATGATTATTTGGGCAAAATTTTTACTAAGTTCTCAAAAGCGGGGTTAGTCGAGAGTTCGGAAGGTCGCAAAGGCGGTTATAAGCTCGCCAAGTCGCCAGCAGAGATCAGCGTGCTTGATATCGCGATTGCGATTGATGGTGAGAAGTCGATTTTCGACTGTAAAGAAATTCGCCAGCGGATGAACATCTTCACGGATGATGTTCCTCAATGGGCATGCGAAGGGATGTGCGGGATTCATGCGGTCATGAGAAAAGCTCAAAACCAGATGCAGCAAGTCTTGGCTGAACAATCCATCTTAATGCTTTCAAAACAAATGTATGTGAAGGCACACAATAGCTATGCCGTTGAGATCAAAGAGTGGATTGGTGCGAATCGAAAAACAGAGATGAAGGGCTGATCATCGAGCCCAGCCCCTTGGCGCTCCATTTAAACCTCATCAAGTGTTTACCTTTCCGTCGTGTGTTGTGTCCGTGCGCAGCACGCGGTGAGCATATGTTCACTTGGCATTGTTTCAAATTGCGGAATTCCGTCGTTTAAGAACCCCACATCCCAGTTTGCATGAGAACCGACATACACATGAGCAGCAACTTTTGTATCGGCAGGGTCAGACAGCAAACCAGCAGGTACCCAATATGAATCACCGTTCGAGCTGATATTGGGTACAGGACTACCACATTGAGAACAAAACTCAGATTTAAACCCCGAATTAGTAGAAAAAGACTTAATTTGATGTTCGCCAGTACACCATTTAAAATTTGATGCTTTGACAATCAAAGCCGAATTGGATGAAGAACCCGACACCTTTCGACACAATGAACAATGACATTGATAAATGAGTGGTAGTTCGCCTGACAACTCAAATGAGATCTCTCCGCACAAACAATTTCCTTTCAATTGAATAAATCCTTGTTAACTAGTAAACATAAAGCCCGCCTAAGGGGCACAAAACTCAACCACAACAGTCGTAACGACCATAGTTCATAGGGTCTCGCCATTCGTTATACGAAACTACGACTTAAATCCCCAAGCCGCATCAACAAGCTTCACCATCAACTCCTTGGATACCCCACTACTGTCTCGTTCGGGCATGTATTCAACAAACTCTGCTCCAATAAACTTGTCACTCGAGGCGATTGAATGAACTAAATACAGGGCCTCTCTTGCGGTTAAACCACCAACATTCGGCGTAGCACATGCTCGAAATAGAGAACCATCTAAGGCATCGTAATCGAATGACAGGTAAATACCGTCATACGCTCTCTCCAATTTTTCCATTAGGGTTCGAACGACAACATGAAACCCTTGCTGTTCGATACACATCATGTCGAAGCTGGTCATATTGAGTTTTTGAATGAGTTGATGTTCACATGGCATTAAATCTCTGACGCCCACATAAAACACGTCTTGAGGGTTTAAAGTGATACCAGAAGGTATTGACCAACCATTGTGCGAATATTGATTCATTAATAATGCTAACGGCTTACCGTGCAAATTGCTGTCGCGAGTGTTGTTGCAATCAGCGTGAGCATCAACCCAAACAATTGCAATTTTTTTATTTTTGCCCTTTTGATAATGGCTTAGCACTGCTTGAATTGTACCCATCGCTATCGAGTGGTCGCCACCAATAGTTATGGGGAGCCGATTATTCTTATAACTTGCCAGCACCTTTATCGTTAGGTCGTGCGCGTAAACTCGCAATGCTTCATCTTTGTTCCCGCAGGAAATCAATGAATGAACCTCATCGGAGATGACAACATCGCCTTGGTCAATGATGTCAGCACCCCATCGGTCATTTCTAACTTTGATCCAGTCGGTAAGGCCTACCCATGACATTTCATCCATTCGTCGCAGACCATCAACCGTATTTTCTTGAGTTGTCACAAAACCCAGTTGATTGAAAGGTGCTCCGATGATGTCGAAATGTCTTTTCATGTGTACTCCTGTACTTACCTAATTTCGTATACCGCCGCATTAAGGGACATCGAAACCGTTGTGTCATAAACGCTTAAGCTAATTCAAACTGACAATACCGAGCGTTGTGAATCCCTCTTGAATGCTTGTTAGTTGCGTTCTAACCACTCAGAACGTAACACTCCATATTTGACTGAATCATAATACTCGCCATTGTAATAGCGGACTTTTCGTAGCCTAGCTTCTTGCTGAAAGCCTAATTTTAAAGCTAATGACATCATTCGAGGATTACCCGACCAAGTCGTAAAACCAACCCTTTCAATTTCCTTACTTTTGAACAGATACGAAACCCACAACGGAATCGCTAACGCAGCAATGCCTTTACCCCAAGACTCTTTATCGTAAAGAATAACACCAGCTTCAAGCCAACGAGTTGCTTCACATTCCCAGTAACAACTAACCATTCCCACTGGAATATCATCGACTGTAATCAATTGCGAATCTAAGCCCGATAAAAGACGCTGAAATGAAGAGTTTTCAAACTGTTCTAAGGATGGATGTGAGTATGGAAAATAAGGACCATTGAACTTAGTCCATTCGTCATTTGAGATAACCAAAGCATGGATAAAATCCAGCTCATTTTCTCTTGCAGGTCTAATACTTACTTTCATTTCTTACACTAAACCTCTTGATTCTTGGTGCAAACTAACACCCGTATAAGGGGTGAGCACGCAATACAAATGTGACTGCATTACGCCTTAACCACTCAACAAACTGCAAACGCAAAATGCCACGCGTACCAAATCAGCTTGGACAGTTTGTTATACAAATTTCACGCGACCTACTTTGAATGTTGTCTCCTCACCCACTCATGGCAAGCGTCACCCATTGTTAAACCCATCGAACCTTTCATCCATTGCATGAAATCTCGGTCGAATTTAAATTGCTCACCAAATTTAGATTTAAAATAACGACGAACGTTTTGAGTTGTCTTGTAACTATCTGTAATAACTGTATCGTCATCAATATCATTTTTATGCCAATCAACCTTTGCCATGGTCTGATTTCTCCATTTTGTATAACGCCGCGTTAAGGGGGGAGCTCCGTATAAAGCAACTTTCCGCTGAACGCTTTGTTATGGCGCTTTACCTGTAGTGTTGCTGACACCAATTTTCCCAGTTTGTTTCGCCCAAAAGCTTTCGAGCCTTCATGGTGCGAAATACGTTGATATATCCCATACAAAGACCAAATAGAGATGCTGAAACAAGATACGCTACCCAATTATTTGGCTCTGAATGCCAAAAAAATACCCACATCAAAGCTCCCCATAATAACCCCATAAATAAACCATATGTAATGAGTATTTTTGCAGGAGATTGAAAAACTAGAGGCTTTTGGGAAGGGTCTTTATACCTAGACCAAATAAACGCTGTTGGCTTAGTTAAATCTGCTGGGACACCCTTTTCAATTAGGTGTTTTTGAATGAATTCAGCCTTTTCCATCTTCGCCTCACTATGCATACGCTAGTTGGAATTCTATGGCGTTATCAAAATTTATCGAGAATGATGATTGAAGTGCTGCGACTGACTTCACAACCTGACTGCGCCATAACGCGCGTTAAGTAATGAGCAACGCAGACCACCCAACCTAAATCATTTGCCGTAATCACTAAAGCTGAATCAAACCGAAAACGCCGAGCGTTGCAATCCCGCTTGAACGCTTTGTTAGCCGTTTCGTTTTATGCCAAGGATAGCCCACCATCAACCACAAGCGTGTGGCCAACGATGTAGCTGGCTTTGTCTGAGACCAGAAACTCAATGGCATTAACGATTTCGTCTGCATGACCAAAGCGTTTGATAGGCACCACCTCTGAAACTTCACTACGAATGTTTGGTGAGTCCAATTGCTTGCTTTCCCATCGTGGTGTCCATGTCACACCTGGAGCTACCGCGTTAATGCGAATTCCAGAGCCAATACATTCCAAAGCAACAGAACGGGTTAACCCTTCAATCGCGTGCTTGGACGCGCTGTACATTGAGGCATTAGGTGTCGGTCTTAAGCCATTCACAGAGCTGACGTTAACAATAGAGGAACCCGCATTCATCAGTTTTAACTCATGCCTTAAGCACAAGGCTTGAGACCAAAAATCGACATTCAATGTTTCCTGTAAAGAAGAAACGTCAACTTCTTTAAATTGACCACTGGATACCAAAGCCGGTGACGCATTATTCACTGCAATATCCAACAAACCGTATTGATTATTGATATGGTCGAATAGCTTTTCAAGCTCAGATTCTGAGGAAATATCTACAATTTGATAGTCCACAACGCTTAATTGTGGAAATTCATGCACAGACTCCATCCATGACTGTTTAGCACGAGAGCAGGTTATCACTTGATAGCCCAAGTCCACGAATCGCAGAACAGCTTTCAGCCCTATACCTCTAGAGCCTCCAGTTACCAATGCTACTTTCACTTTAGACTCCTTTCTTGTTTCACTGTCTGACGGCTAACGCCGCGTTAAGGGGTGAATGCCGCAAAAACCAACCTTTCGCAGACCACCTTAACCACTAAATTCAACGCATAGTAAAAATGCCACACGTTGTGAATTCCTCTTGAACTGTTTGTTATATGCCCGAACTCATTGTGTATTCTGGATGTCCAGTGTGCTCATCCAATTGCTCGCTCAAGACTTTGAAACCTTGAGACAAATAGAATTGATAACTAGCCTGATTTTCCTTGTATACTGCGAGACTCAATTCAGCCCTCTGAGTTTTAGCATGACTCAATAGTTGCTTACCAATGCCTTTGCCTTGAAGCTCAGGAGAGACAAATATAGCAGCTAGGCTATTTTCATATAGTGCGTAAAAGCCGACTACTTTCGACTCAACTTCGTAAACGTAGGTTTCTGAAGCTGGAATGTAGATATTACGCATGTTTTCTACTTGAGATTCCCAGAACTCAGGCGAGATGAAAGCGTGAGCTTTAACTGACGCATTAAGCCAAATATCAAGAACTGAATTCATGTCATTTTCGTTGTACTTTCTTATCATTTCAAAGCTCTAAATAGCCGAATTTATCGGGGCAATATAGCGCCCAATTAAGGGGTAAATGCCGTACAAACTAACCTTTCTCAGACCGCTTTCACCACAAAAATCACCAAACTCCACCGGAATGAAAAATGCCATACGTTGGCAGTCCGACTTAAACAGTTTGTTATAACTACGCTTTTCTGATTGGCTGACATATATATAGCAAGAAGCTACACATCAAGGCTATCCCTGATGCACTTAACATATTACATTCGAAATAGTTTATTAACGAGGACGTGCCAAAAGTCGCAACAAAAAATGTTCCAAAATAATACACCCTAAACGGCAATAACTTTTGCGAACATCTTTTACAAATCACTGGTTTATCTGGGATGAATTTGAACTTATCCCATACAGTCAACGGGGCTGAGCAGTTTGGGCACTTGAACATGTGTATTCCTAACTTGTTACTGTATAAAGTAAAAAACTAACTATAGTGACCTTCCCTTGCAAAACTACAAGAATGTAATTCGAGGGAGATCATGCTGCCAAGTAGTTATAACTCCGCATTAAGGTGCGAGCGACGCTTGAAGCAAAACTGCCAAGTGTTGCGAATCACTCTTAAATGCTTTGTTAGCTTAACTTATACCTAAGTTATTCATTTGCAAGTACATACAAGTTATCAAGCTGCTGATGTAGACAGAAACCAGTAGCCATTGTACAGAGAACCAATTGACTAAGCTCTTTCGAAAATCTCCAGTCTTTGTAAATAGTGAAGTTCTCTATATCCGCATCTTCGATGATATGATTAACAATCTTGATTAGACGATCGTATTTACGTTCAAGGGCTGGATTGCAATGTAGAGGAAAAGCTGATGGTGATAGTTTTGATTTCTCATGATCTAACCTTTCTTTCGCTTGTTCAAAAACCGACTTAATTTTCAAGTATTCTATTTCATATTTATCGAACCAGTCACCTTTAGCCCAAGCTTTATTCCAAACAGTTCTCCATTCTTCTTTGGTTACGCGCTTATTTAGTTGATAGCATACCCATCGAAATGCCAGAGCATCACCAATCTGCTCACTCCCCTTAGGCGTTCCAAATACGCCTTCAAAATCTGTGTATGCACCATCAGCCTTTTTGAGTAAGTTCTGATACTCATCATCACTGAAACTACCCATACCAAATCGGATAATTGACAAAATTGCATCACTTGTTGATCTGCCCCAGCGCCCATTATTTAGGGCATAGCTTGATAGCATTTCACTACCATTGGATAGCACATGGCGCAATGGCCTTGGGTTAGTGCCCCCCTTACTGTAATTATCGTAGTTATCCTCTATATCTCGTCCCCATTGAGACCACATTTGGTAGCCAATCTCTTTGAAGGAATCTGACACGTTATATAGTTCTTTCACTACTTCAACATATACTGTAGTTGCAGATGCATGATGATTTGCTAGGGAATTCAATTCCGTAATCGATTGAGCTTGTTTACTTATACGTAATGAGAAGAAAGCCGCTATTGCAGCACCTAAAGATGCAAAAGCGGACAGCAGTGCAGGTATTGAATCAAGAACATTCATTGGTCTTACGTCCTTTATTTACATATACGACTTGGCAACGAAGCTGATATTGTAAGCTAATGCCCAATTAAGGGGTGAACAACGCCTACACCCAAACCTAAAGCATTGTGTCATAAACACTATATTTGAAGTAGAAGCAAAAATGCCAAGCGTTGTGAATCCCTCTTAAATTGCTTGTTATATTTAGTCTGCGATTTCAAATATGGAGTCAATGATGATAGGTAAATTACCCCTTACGGACATGGCTCCAAAAACTGAACGAGCATGAACACCCTTTTCACCAAACACGTCTGCCATTAAATCAGAGCATCCGTCCAACACTTTAGGATGTTGTTCGAAGTCACTAGTGGCATTAACAAAACCTTGGAGTTTTACAACTCGGGCTACTTTGTCTAACGAACCCAGTTCGAGTTTAACCGCCGCCAAAATATCTAAACCCGTAGCTTTGGCGAAAGTGTAACCTTCTTCTGTTGTGTATTCTTGACCTAACTTACCCTTCGGCACTTTGCTCAAGCCAGCCACCGGTCCTTTACCTGAAACATAGAGTAAGTTGCCAGTTCTCACACAATTGCAATAACTACCCTGAGGATCGCTTGCTTGAGGTAACTCCAACCCTAGCTCTGATAGTCTCGTTTCGATGTCCATTTATCCTCCATGATTAAACAAAATATAACGCCGCGTTAAGGCGTGACGTGATGCGTGCCATACTGTGAGCGAAGCGAAACTGGCACGCGTTGCGGAATCGCTCTTAAACGCTTTGTTATGCCACTGTTAACAACGAACCCATTTACGTTTACTTTCTGAAGAGCGCTGAATCTTTTTAGATTTAGTCAGCTCATTGATAGCCTTAGAAAAATCAGATTTAGATAAACCTAGCTGTTTCTGTAAACTTGGATCCAACGGCCTTGGTGACTTAAGTGCGGAAAACACTTTATCTTCAGCGGTACTACTTTTCTGTACACTAGGCATTTGCACTACTGTGTCATCTTTTGTTCGTATACTTTTGACGTTAGCTCCTAATTGCCTACATTGAAACTCGAATGCAGAGATTAAATTCTCATCGTTGCTGTAAAGTTCAAAATTAACCGTACCAAATTGCTTTTTTTCTAGGGCTAACAAAACTTTAGATAGATAAGCAATGATATAAAAGTCAGCTTGATTTGCACCTGAGGGATAATCGGACAAGTACAAGAAAAGTGATTTTTCACACACCAGTTGAACAGACTCCAATTTGGAGAAAACGAACACTTTATCAATAACTGATGCTCTAACTCTTTCTAGCTCTTTTAAGCCAATATTTTCCGCATCTACAAATATCATCTTCATTTTGCCACTAGCTTCCCTGTTACTGACTTAACTTTAAAATTATACAAGCATTTCGACATAATCAATAAAGTGGCATAACGCCGCGTTAAGGGGCGAATGCCGCACAAACCAAGTTTCCGCGGACCACTTTCACCACCAAAACTCACCGCAAACCAAAAATGCCACGCGGCATGAGTCCCGCTTGAACGCTTTGTTATGTAGCCTGCCTTTCAGCTTCAATTTACCACCCAAGAAAAGCTGAACAAGCAGCAAATCTTGCCGCAGCCAAATTACCTGATTTGGTTCACGAAATTGGGTAGATAAAAAGACCAGCGTCCGTGGATTCAAATCGACCAGCGACAAAGATCGCTTTTGCGTAGAGAAAACCTAACGAACGAAACCGACATTGCACGCAGACGTTTCGATAACATAATGCTCGCCACACCTGGCGATAGATAAACTATCCGCGAACCATTTGCCAAAGACAGCTGGATATAAGCACCAAAATTTATAAAGCTACATAACGCCCTGTTAAGGTGTGAGCAACGCAATGCCGAAGCTCCCGCATACCACCTTAAACACTAAACGCAACGCATAGCAAAAATGCCAAGCGTTGCGAATCACTCTTAAACAGTTTGTTAGCTAAATTATTTAAAGCGCTCTGTATACTCATTAAACACCCATCCCTCAAGGGTATTACCATCCTTTTGAGGAACAGCAACCTTTACCCAACTACGTTCTTTTTCCAATACGTACACCAATTGCCCAAAGCTTAGATTAGAGATAACTTCAGACTTTATTGAGGAAGAAGATCTTAAACGCACTCCATCACCACTAATAAACCTATTGGCAGCACCTATCTCTATGCCAGCATTTTGAGGTAGTTTCTTGATTGCACTTATCTGCACCCGACGAGGTTCGCTGTTATTTTTGAGATATTCTGCCAATATTGGGTGCAAATAGAGCGAAACAAAAAGTGGCATCACAACACAGTTAAATAGATACTTGAGGAATAGGAGAAAGAAAACGGGTAATTTTTTAAACGTGTTTTCAATATCTTGTTGAGACGGCTCGCCCTTTTGGAAGGAATCACCAGCTTCCGATAATACCTCAGAAAATTCAGATAATTCTTGCTCTGTGTATAAAGAATTTAGAGTATCAAAGTGCATCAAAGATGAAGCGCTAACAATAGAATCAAATGCATTAAGCTGCTTCAATGTTGCTGCGTTAACAATAGACTCTAACACACTCAACTGTTTCAATGCTGCTGAATTAACAACAGAGTTAAACGCACTCAACTGTTTCAATGCTGCTGAGTTAACAACAGAGTCAAACGCACTCAACTGTTTCAATGCTGCTGAGTTAACAACAGAGTCAAACGCACTCAACTGTTTCAATGCTGCTGAGTTAACAACAGAGTCAAACGCACTCAACTGTTTCAATACTGCTGAGTTAACAACAGAGTCAAACGCACTCAACTGTTTCAATGCTGCTGAGTTAACAACAGAGTCAAACGCACTCAACTGTTTCAATGCTGCTGAGTTAACAACAGAGTCAAACGCACTCAACTGTTTCAATGCTGCTGAGTTAACAACAGAGTCAAACGCACTAAATTGTTTCAATGCTGCTGAGTTAACAACAGAGTCAAACGCACTAAATTGTTTCAATGCTGCTGAGTTAACAACAGAGTCAAACGCACTAAATTGTTTCAGTGCTGATGCATTAAAAATGGAGTCCCATGCTCTAAACTGTGCCAAATTTTCGGTATATTTGCTCATATATAACTTTTTCTCACATTAAGCTAACGCCGCGTTAAGTAGTGAGCAACGCGACCACCTACCTAAAATATTGTGCCGTAAACACCAAACCTGATTCAAACCGAAACTGCCAAGCGTTGCGAATCTGCCTTAAACGCTTTGTTATAAGACGTTTGATTTGATTGAATTTTTATGTGATTTAGTGCTCATTAAGACAACGTACACTTGGCGTCTTGTTCATTAATAGTTGGCGATGAAGTAGAATCAACCTTCTATCAATCGATAGAAACACGAAAACCCCGCTATCGCAGGGTAAACTTCAACAAAGAGGGCTTATGATAAAACCTGCTTATGCAGACTTAGTAGTAGATCTGCTCAAACTCCTGATTAAAGTAGTAGAGACGTTCCTGAAGTAATATTCTTGAAACGCAACAAAGCTCAAGCATTGCAGTGCTTGAGCTTTTTTTTGTTCTACTGGATAGTCACATCTAAGTTTCATCGATTCTTTGTTAAATCTCTATATTCGCTAACGCCGCATTAAGTGGTGAACAACGCAACCACATTGCCTAGATTATTGTGCCGTAAACACTAAATCCGAACTGTGACTATTAAAACAAAATGAACCAAAAATGCCAAGCGTTGGGAATCACTCTTAAACTCTTTGTTAGGAATATTGGCTACGCTTCACAAAGCTGAAGTCTTATAACGCCGCGCTAAGGGGTGAATGCCGCACAAACCAACCTTCCGCAGACCACTTTCACCACCAAAGCTCACCGCAAACCAAAAATGCCACGCGGCATGAGTCCCGCTTGAACGCTTTGTTATGTAACCTACCTTTCAGCTTCAATTTACCACCCAAGAAAAGCTGAACAAGCAGCGAATCTTGCCGCGCCCAAATTACCTGAAGTGGTTCACGAAATTGGACAGACAAAAAGACCAGCGTCTGTGGATTCAAATCGACCAGCGACAAAGATCGCTTTTGTGTAGGGAGAACCTAACGAACGGAACCGACATTGCACACAGAAGTTTCGATAACATAATGCTCGCCACACCTTGCGATAGATGAACTATCCGCGAACCATTTACCAAAGACAACTGGATATAAACACCAAAATTTATAAAGCTACATAACGCCGCGTTAAGGGGCGAATGCCGTATAAACTAACCTTCCGCAAACCACTTTCACCACCAAAACTCACCGCAAACCAAAAATGCCACGTGGCATGAGTCCCGCTTGAACGCTTTGTTATGTAGCCTGACTTTCAGCTTCAATTTAACCACCCAAGAAAAGCTGAACAAGCAGCGAATCTTGCCGCAGCCAAATTACCTGAAGTGGTTCACGAAATTGAGTAGGCAAAACGGCCAGCGCCCTTGGATTCAAACGACCAGCGACAAAGATCGCTTTTGTGTAGGGAAAACCTAACGAACAGAACCGACATTACACGCAGACGTTTCGATAACATAATGCGCGCCACACCTTGCGATAAATGAACTATCCGCGAACCATTTGCCTAAGACAACTGGATATAAACACCAAGATTGATAAAGCTACATAACGCCCAATTAAGTTGTGAGCAACGCTGCCACTGAACCTAACCCTTTGCGCCATACACACTAAAGCGTATTTAAACCAAAATTGCCAAGCGTTGCGAATCAGCTTGAATTGTTTGTTAGTTTGCTACTCGCAGTCTACCTTAGAAAACGTGACTTTATTATCTTTAGTAGCTACGAGAGCTTGCTTGTTACCGATAAGTGTAAGCTTTGCGCTCTCATCTAAGTTAGTACAAATTTTCTCTTCACCAGACAGATTATTGTGGAATGCCACATAGAGATATTCTGAAAGATACGATTCGTCTAGTGAGTATTTAACAAGAAACCCAAGGAAAGCAAGATTTAGAACATACAGTGATCCTAATGGCGTCATGGCAAAGGAAAGTACATCTCGTTCATCAGGACATTTCACTAAAGGGATAAACATAGCCCCCAACATGGATAGTCCAAAAATTATTTGGGTAACGACTAACATCAGCATAATGAAATATACCCACCGTGCCATATCAACATAGTGCTGCAAGTCTGGAGCAGCAGTACTTGTTAGTACTTCTATAACATTGGCTGACAAATAGATGCTGGCAATGTTGCAACCCAATAAGGATAAGAAAGAACTTACTTTGAATAGGAAAGAGTCAACAATGACATCTCGAGCGTCTTTAAAGCGAGCCCAATAATAACTAACAACGGTCAGTGTAAGTATGATGGGAACAACCATAAACAATGGGCTACCAGGCACTGTTGTACATTTAGCTAAGATTAAAAGGTAGACGTAATAAATCAGCGTCATGCCCGTATACAATTGCAAACCGTATACTTCATTAGAGATTCGTTCAATTTCTCTCCCTCTATTTACATGCCCAAGCAAACCAGAAAACAAAATTAGGAAATAAACAAAAGATACCAACTCTAGCAATTCTATATCTCCATTTGATCTTGGATTTATTGCAAACTAACGCCCTGTTAAGGGGTGAGCAACGCAATACAGAAGCCGCCGCATATCACCTTAAACACTTAAACCAACGCATGGCTAAAAATGCCACGCGTTGCGAATCCCTCTTAAACAGTTTGTTAGCCAGAAAACACCACATATTGTATTTACAATCAAAAAATACACCACATATGGACAAGTCACATTTTCAGATGAAACCGAATGAAATAACCACAAACCCAATAATGTTACATTGCAACACATAGCATAAATGATAATGTGACATCGAGCCAATAACTTGAGGATTTTGAATGCCTACATTAAGTGTGTCTGAGTTTTCTTTAATCGTTGTAACTTCGGGAAAGCCAAAGCAGACAAGGGTAAAAAACATCGCTAATCGCGAGCCTTACGCCGCTTTTCGTGACTACTATGGTCCGTTGCGAAACTCGATTAAACGTCTTTTCATTGCAAAGCGACATATTTCTCACCTTTACACTATATGCAACCGTCAAGAGGGAACTAAAAAGAAAAAATATGAAATGATCGTCAATACTTTTAAAGATTGGCAATCTGGTAAAAATATTAAGGCTTTTGATCCACCAAGAGAACACTACAACTTTTCACAAACTAGCATCACTTGTAATCCTGAACTCCATGTTGTGTTAAACGGTCAACCACGCCTAGTTAAGCTCCATTTCAGTAGTAGTGACAAAATGACTCAGGAGAGAGCAAATATAATCTGTGCTTTGATGGAGGAGTCAATTAGTGACAGTGGTTTTGAATATTCAGTCCTAGATTTAACTTCTGGCAAAGAGTACTTCTTCAATGGTAACTACGAAAAAACCTATGACAGAATAAATAACGAGATCAAGGAACTCGAGAAATTCTGGCTAGAAGTAGCTTAAAAAAGTGTGGCATGGATGCCCATTTTTTGGCTAACGCCGCGTTAAGGGGGGAATGCCGCATAAACCAACCTTCCGCAGACCACTTTCACCACAAAAACTCGACGCATACCAAAAATGCCACGCGGCATGAGTCCCGCTTGAACGCTTTGTTATGTAGCCTGACTTTCAGCTCCAATTTACCACCCAAGAAAAGCTGAACAAGCAGCGAATCTTGCCGCAGCCAAATTACCTGAAGTGGTTCACGAAATTGAGTAGACAAAAAGACCAGCGCCCGGGGATTCAAATCGGCCAGCGACAAAGATCGCTTTTACGTAGATAAAACCTAACGAACGGAACCGACATTGCACACAGACGTTTCAATAACATAATGCTCGCCACACCTTGCGATAGATGAACTATCCGCGAACCATTTGCCAGAGACAACTGAATATAAACACCAAAATTTATAAAGCTACATAACGCCCAATTAAGGTGTGAGTAACGATACCACCCAACTTATACCATTCACCTTAATCACAAAATTCAATTGAACACAAAAATGACAAACGTTACGAATCACTCTTAAATTGTTTGTTATGTTTTTTTAATCTTTGCATGCCAAAGTAATGGTTCATGCGTTTAACTCTATCATTAAATGAAGGACGTACAGGTAAATTATTTAACTTAAGGTATTCTTTTTTTAAACAGTCATTCTTTTCTTCATCTGTATATCTATTAGATTCAACTTTATCCTTGAACTTTTTACATACTATCTCCCTTAATTCATCAAAAATTGACACGTCATACTCCTGAAATAAAACTCTTTCGTTGAAAAAATAAAAATCCGTTTCTATTAGTTCTTTTTTTTCTTTACTCCATCGAGAGACAACAGATGGTGGAATATAAAAATCCGAATCTATCATCATTATCAACTCTATTAAATTTAAAGTTTTAAACTCCTCCTCCATATAATGGAAAAACAAGCTTACTGCATCTTGATGACAAAAAATCATTAAACTAGAATAATCATAATGAGGTATCAAAATAAATATACAGTAATGATTCTTACCTTCCAAATATAAATGTATGCCTTTTTGAAAAGAAAAATTAAAATATGCAGGTAGCTTCTTATAAATAAAACTAACTTCTAAGCCTACATCTTTTGAATATGCATGATTGACTAATGACTTATTACATGATGGTTCGATATCATCAAGCTTTGTATCTAATTTAGGAAAATCAATCAACATATCTTCAGAAAGCAATATCAAATCGTCAATAGAAAGTTCTGAGTTTGATTCAAAATCGTGATTATAATTATATTCATAGTGTAATATTTCTTTTTCTGATTTTGATACTACATCATGTTGAAACTTGATCATACATGAAGTTCGATATAGTTGTAAAAAAATGTCACGTAAAGTAGTTATTCCATTAGAATCTATATTAGAAAATATTAAATTATCACAGTCTCGACAGAAAAGTTTATATGTACTAGCCTTATTTATACCAACCATTTTGAACTCTATATTTTTTTTAGTAGGATTTATATGCTCAAGTGGATTACTCTCATTGATCCCCAATTTAAAAACAGGAGCGACTACATGTTGATCTTCGCTTATTTTCTTTAGTGTCGATTTGGATATAGAGTGAGACAAAATAGCTTTTTGATTACATTTTGGACTCAAACAAGTATGATTGTGTTTTTTTGATAACAAATCTTTATATCTGTTTCCTAATAATTTTACCTTGTCAAAGATATAATCCACTTAATACCTCTATTAATAGTTAAATATATAATTTAAAACATAACGCCGCGTTAAGGGGTGAATGCCGCACATACCAAGTTTCCGCAGATCACTTTCACCACCAAAAATCACCGCAAACCCAAAATGCCACGCGGCATGAGTCCCGCTTGAACGCTTTGTTATGTTCATTATTTTGAGCCTAAGTTTTAGCTTGCTGAAACTTGGTTACGATAAATGTTCAACGACCTCATTTTGAATGCACGCCAAAAGTTCTAATACTTTTACAGACTCCAGATTAAGTTCACACCAACCATCTGTTCCCATAAATGCAACTGAATCATAATTGACGTTTACCGCCCCATGAGACAGCTCAAGAGAACCAGCAAGACGAAATATTCCGATCGATGTATGTATTCTGGATATTTGAAACTCTCTCATATCACCTCTAGAACATAACGCCGCGTTAAGGGGCGAATGCCGCACAAACCAACCTTCCGCAAACCACTTTCACCACAAAAACTCAAAGCATACCCAAAATGCCACGCGGCATGAGTCCCGCTTGAACGCTTTGTTATGTAGCCTACCTTTTAGATTCAATTTACCACCCAAGAAAAGCTGAACAAGCAACAAATCTTACCGCAGCCAAATTACCCGAAGTGGTTCACGAAATTGGGTAGACAAAAAGACCAGCGCCCGGAGATTCAAATCAACCAGCGACAAAGTTCGCTTTTATGTAGAGAGAACCTAACGAACGGAACCGACATTGCACGCAGACGTTTCGATAACATAATGCTCACCACACCTTGCGCCAACCGAACCGTCTACGCGCCGTTGGCCAAAGACAACTAGATATAAACACCAAGATTGATAAAGCTACATAACGCCGTGTTAAGGGGTGAGACAACGCTACCGCCAAAGCGGATATGACCGCCTTAATCACTTAAACCGATTTGAAGTGAAAGCGCCACGCGTTGACGAATCCCTCTTAAACACTTTGTTATGTTTTACCACAACTGACTCGCATACTTGGCAAAGAACTGAATTGCATAAAGAATTGTTTAACTTGCGTCACACGACGTTGTGGAATAGTCCGACAAAAGCGATAAATACAAAACGTGTAATTCCCAGGAATTTGATTGAGGCAACTTTGATGATTTTCGGCGAATGACGGCATCCCTTTCAAAACAGCGAAAGACAAAACTCAAATTGCCGAAAACCCCGCTGCCGATTTGCTAATTGGGAAATAGAACCAAAGCGACTTTAAGCCAGCCCAATTTTCAACACGCAGACGCGACTTCGAACTGAAGCAACCCACGAACTTTGAAGCGTGATTATTTTGAGGGATTCATGAACTTGGGCAGACAATATTGAATTGCTGAGACTACCCGAGCGAATTGCCAAAGAGACCAAAGAAATAAGCGCCAAGAAACCTTTGATTTCTTCTAAATCAAAGTGAAACATAACGCCCTGTTAAGGTGTGAGCAACGCAATACCGAAGCCGCTGCAAACCACCTTAATCACTAAAATCAACGCATAGTAAAAATGCCACGCGTTGCGAATCATTCTTAAACAGTTTGTTATACCGTTGATTCACGCTGCTGCTCTTTGAATTTATCTATTGAAGTTCGGATCGTTTTTTTTGACTCAAACTCTGGAGTACAAGAGTAGATCGCCCACTTATGGATAAGACTAGGCTTCCCTTTGAAGGCAACAAATGAGCGTATTTTTGCGTACCGTTGAAGTTGTTTAGAGTCAGTATAGATATGAGTTATAACAAACGCTCTCTCGTAAGCCAAAAGATAATAAAATACATACACATATGGTAGTAAAGATACCGACAGCAACATAGGAACCAAAAAATCCCGGAATGTATCAACACTGAAAAACTTACCTGGTTCATTATATATATTTAAGATGGAGTCGATGAAAATAAAAGTTCCCATTATGGCTAAAATATAGTCAGATATTTTTTTGTGCTTGCTTATACTCTGGTTTACCTTTAGCAAAAGCACTACAACACGCAAATAGTGCACCTGTCGTTACTAGAAATAATTCAGTTATAAAACCGTAGGAATGAAATGCTACTAGGAACTCGATTAGTACAATCAGCTTAACCTGAGAATTTAACGATGCTTTCAAGTACTCTTTGGGCTCGGTGATCTTAGTCGTATTCATAAGCTGAACAAAGCCAATAAACACAAACCACAGTATCGTATTTTTAAGTTGTCCTACATTCCAAACATCCATACTATAAAGTAAATACACGACAATTAAAATATATAAAAGCAGAGTGCCAGTGGTTATCAGTATGGATTTTTGGCAAAAAGATTTTAGGACTAACTCAATAGCCGGTAGAACTTCCTTACTTTTTATGGAAGCCCAAATGAAGACAACAATGACCAGAGTAGCTGTAGCTAACTCTCGATTATTAAAAATACCCAAATGCCCTCCTGAGCCTAAAAACGGTATAACGCCGCGTTAAGGGGCGAATGCCGTATAAACCAACCTTCCGCAAACCAAAAATGCCACGCGGCATGAGTCCCGCTTGAACGCTTTGTTATGTAGCCTGACTTTCAGATTCAATTTACCACCCAAGAAAAGCCGAACAAACAGCAAATCTTGCTGTAGCCAAATTACCCAAAGTGGTTCACGAAATTGGGGAGACAAAACGGCCAGCGCCCTTGGATTCAAATCGACCAGCGACAAAGATCGTTTTTGTGTAAGGAAAACCTAACGAACGAAACCGACATTGCACGCAGACGTTTCGATAACATAATGCTCACCACACCTTGCGAGAGATGCACTATCCGCGAACCATTTGCCAAAGACAACTGGATATAAACGCCAAAATTTATAAAGCTACATAACGCCCAATTAAGGGGTGAACAACGCCTCCACCCAACCTAAAGCATTGCACCGTAACCACTCAAATTGAAGTAGAAGCAAAAATGCCAAGCGTTGGGAATCCCTCTTAAATTGTTTGTTAGGTGCTTTCTACCGCGCTTATGAAGTTATAAAAAAACTCATCCTCTGAGTCGATAACAAACTCCAACTGTTTGTACATGCGCGCAGCAGGTTCATTATTTTTAAAACAACTCAATGTTAAATCCAGTTGCTGCGAATTTGCCTGTTGTTTGAGTTTTTGAATGACCGTTGATGCGAACCCTTTCCTTTGACTATCCGTGTAGATAATGAGCAGGTGGATGTGGATACTACTCGATTTAAGGCGACTGCATACATAGCCAACTTTTTCACCATTGCACAAAATCCAACTAAACCACTCTGGTTTTAACTTAGATTCAAACGAAGTTCTTTGAAAATTTTCATCCCAACCAACTGCGCTATCAACGATTGGCTTCATATACAATCTGAAATCATCGAATGCCGACGAGTGTTCGTGTTTTTTAAATTTTGAAAGAATAATTTCCATATGTCACCTAACGCCGCGTTAAGGGGCGTAGGCACGCACTACAAACGTGACCGCATTACACCTTAATCACTAAACACACTGCAAACCAAAAATACCACGCGTGCCAAGTCCCGCTTGAACGCTTTGTTATGTAGCCTGCCTTTCCGCTTCAATTTACCACTCAAGAAAAGCTGAACAAGCTACGAATCTTGCCGCAACCAAATTACCTGAATAGGTTCACGAAATTGGGTAGACAAAAAGACTAGAGCCCGTAGATTCAAATCGGCCAGCAACAAAGATCGCTTTTGTGTAGATAAAACCTAACGAACGGAACTGACATTGCACGCAGACGTTTCGAGAACATAATGCTCGCCACACTTTGCGCCAACCTAACCGTCTACGCGCCGTTGGCCAAAGACAACTGGATATAAACACCAATATTTATAAAGCTACATAACGCCGCGTTAAGGGGTGAATGCCGTATAAACCAACCTTCCGCAGACCACTTTCACCGCAAAAACTCAACGCATACCAAAAATGCCACGCGGCATGACTCCCGCTTGAACGCTTTGTTATGTAGCCTGCCTTTCAGCTTCAATTTACCACCCAAGAAAAGCTGAACAAGCCGCGAATCTTGCCGCAGCTAAATTACCCGAAGTAGTTCACGAAATTGGGTAGACAAAAAGTTCAGCGCCCGTGGATTCAAGTCGACCAGCAACAAAGATCGCTTTTGTGTAGGGAAAACCTAACGAGCAGAACCGACATTGCACGCAGACGTTTCGACAACATAATGCTCGCCACACTTTGCGCCAACCTAACCGTCTACGCGCCGTTGGCCAAAGACAACTAGATATAAACACCAAGATTGATAAAGCTACATAACGCCGCGTTAAGTAGTGAGCAACGCTACCACTGAACTTAAACCATTGTGCCGTAAACACTAAAGCTGAATCAAACCTAAAGCGCCGAGCGTTGCGAATCTGCCTTAAACGCTTTGTTAAATGAAATTTTCACCGAACCTTATCAGCAGCTTCTGAAATGTACTCACGAAAGGCTGCTTCAGACATTTTATTATGACGCCCGTCGTATGTACTACTAGTTAGATTATAACGAGAACGGGTGCTAAAAATGACAAAACAACCTTTCATAAATCTGCTAATCACCTGTGCATGCCCAGGTAGAGGCTCACCCATATACTCATTTTCATCCCAATGGATTCTTGGAATATATTCACCAGGGTTAATTTCAACCAATTCCTCAGCAGAGTAAAGTTTAGGCAATTTTTCATAAACACCTGTAGGTTCAACTATGTCGCACTCTAACCTAAAGTAATCCCACTGTGGATTTAGTCCAAAGGATTCGAATGTTAGTTTCTTTGGTTTTAATGTCTCGCAAGATTTTTTGCTCACGTATATAGAAATAAAACCATCTTCTTTAGCTTTCTCGGCTCCAATAAAATTATGCCCTCCTCCATCAGGATAAAACATATGATTTAAACTACGGACGTCGGAGATTTTATTTAAAATTGTTACGATGTCATCTAACCGTGTCCAAGAAGTTGAAGAAGGTGTTCCCGCAGGGAACAGCTGGTTTTGTAAATCGAACCACTCTGTTAGATTTTTGTCATGGAAATCATCGTTGACTTTTAACCACTGCTCTAAACGTTCAGAAACTACTGCCATTGTTGGGCGCTTGTCAGGAGCGTGCTCAGTACAGTCTGACAATAATTCGTGCAGTGATTTTGTATATAAGCCAAGGCAATACGGGTTAATTGACAATGTGGAATATTGATTATACTGCCCATCAAAACACTTTAGATCTCCAGTAACGGCAACCCATAGTGTTTTTGCAAATGAGTAAACATCTGCGAGCTCAAAATTAGCATTATCAGGATCCCTTCGCATCTCGGGAGCCATGGTGAACTTGGGACCAATATCATTGCCTTTAACGGTTATATCTTCTTTATTTGGATATTTAACCAAACCAAAGTCTGACAAATGCAATTTGTTATCTATAGCAAGTAAGTTGGCAGGTTTTATATCTCTGTGATAAATATCTCTATCATGCAAATGAGCTAATGTTCTAGCAAGATTGGACAGTTCACGGACTATATCTACAACCTCCTTTTTCTCTCTCCAATCAGAAAATTTTTCAGCTATTGGCATCAAAAACCATGGAGATACTTTTGAAATATCTTCAGGAATGGAGAACCCATGAATAGGAACAATACCTTCGATATCTTGATTATCAGAGATAATTCTTATCTCATCTCTAAAACGAGTATATATATTTGGACGAATTCTCTTTAAGAGCTTCATAGCTAGAAAGTTTTGCCCGTCTGTAACACGCCAAACTTCCCCATTGCCACCTTTACCTAACTTTGCTTCGAGTCTCCACCCACCAATATACTGATTTCTCTTATAGTTCTTAGTTACAGCCATACTTCCTCATTTCATTTAACGCCGCGTTAAGTGGTGAACAACGCAACCACCCAACCTAACCCATTGTGCCGTAAACACTAAAGCCGATTCAAACTAAAAATGCCAAGCGTTGTGAATCCGTCTTAAACGCTTTGTTATGTGCATATCGGCGACGTTTACGCTAACTTTCTCTCAGTTTTGCTATCGAAAGACCTGCAATGCCTACCAACGCCCACTTGGCCGATGAAATAAACCAATAGAAAAAGTTTTCATTGGAACTCAAAGTAGAAGCAACTAAAAAAAAGCATGCTGAAAAGAGCAGTATAAACACCCACCACAAGCCTTTCGGCTTTAACACCTTTTTTAAAAACACTTCAATGGCAAAGCCCACTGAAAATGCTATCAGAAGAGAAACACCGAAGTTAAGCCATACACTTTCAAATAAGTTGTCCATTTCACTTCCTGTATGATCGTGATTAATTCATAAAAACAGAGGCTTATAGATTCACATATCGTTTAATCAAGCTTGGCTCATGCACATAACGCCCAATTAAGGTGTGAAGCACGCGATCACAGCACTTCATTTGACCACCGTAAACACTGAGCTAAAGCCAAACCCAAAATGCCACGCGTGCTGAATCACTCTTAAATTGTTTGTTAGCACGTTCTTACGGCTTACCCAATAGCTTCTCTTCTACTGTATTAGTTTGCGACTTAAGTAAACAGTAATTGTCTAACTCCAATGCGATTTGCTCACCTGTTAAGTTAAAACGTGGATCGACACAATATGTTTCGTAATAATAAAGCTCTGTCATTACATCCAACAGAAGAAATAGCCTTATGCAATTGTCCTTCGTGGCAAACTGAGAACTATTTAATAAATGAGCCGCCAAATGCCTGTTAAAGTTCGAGTAAGCATCACCTTTGTCAGATGGCTTAAACAAATGTTCGGTTAACAATTTATCACATGCTTTTGAGTAGACTTCATAAAATAATGCGTTACCTGGGCATGGTTGGCGAGTATGCGAGTTACGGAAAAATTTTCTTAGGTCTTCAAACTCTGGTTTTTTGCCTTCTCCTGAATAACCTAACCACCGTAATACAACGCCTTCAACTACAGGAATTAGCGTCAAATATGCAGCTATAAAGTTCCCGCGATAAAACGAGATGGTTGCGGCTTCAATGATCGCAGAAAACTCTTTAAACGGTGGAAAATGCTCAAACCGACCTTTTTTCTGAAGTGCACGAACTCTTGGGCACATCGTCGAGTTTTCCAAAATAGAAATAATTGAATGCTCGTTATTCGGCATGCTTCCTATGAGCTTTTCGATCTGCTTAACTTCAGACATTGTAGCAATAGCAGGAATGCTTAAAGCATAATCAGCAAGCTTGTCATTTAGCGAAATTATCCCTTTAATTTCATTTACAGAAGTACATAATACGTTTAGCTTGCTTTCACTTTCTTTTCGTTTTTCTCGCTCTTTTTCTAGATAAATATCGTAAGCCTTTTTACTCACACGAAACCAATCTGCATCGTCTTTAGACTCTGCCTGTTTTATCTGATGAATAGGAACTTGTTTTGCTAAAGCTGCAATTACTCGTTTAGCTTTGTCCTTTGTTTTAGGCATTTTTTCTCCAGACTAATTATTACCGATCAAGTGCTAACGCCGCGTTAAGGGGCGAATGCCGCACAAACCAACCTTCCGCAAACCACTTTCACCACAAAAACTCAAAGCATACCCAAAATGCCACGCGGCATGAGTCCCGCTTGAACGCTTTGTTATGTAGCCTACCTTTTAGATTCAATTTACCACCCAAGAAAAGCTGAACAAGCAGCGAATCTTGCCGCAGCCAAATTACCCGAAGTGGTTCACGAAATTGGGTAGACAAAAAGACCAGCGCCCGGAGATTCAAATCAACCAGCGACAAAGTTCGCTTTTATGTAGAGAGAACCTAACGAACGGAACCGACATTGCACGCAGACGTTTCGATAACATAATGCTCACCACACCTTGCGCCAACCGAACCGTCTACGCGCCGTTGGCCAAAGACAACTAGATATAAACACCAAGATTGATAAAGCTACATAACGCCCTGTTAAGGTGTGAGCAACTCAATACCGATGTTTCCGCAAACCACCTTAACCACTAAACACAACGCATAGTAAAAATGCCACGCGTTGCGAATCACTCTTAAACAGTTTGTTAAGCGTATTCTTTAACTGTGCTGCAATTCATATGTTTCTTGATCAATTTTGGTCGCTACATACTCTCGATGACACGAAACTAATTTTTGGGGTAACGGGTTAGTTGCTAGAGGGTTATGAATAACGATCCAGTCGTTACCATCAGTCACGCGATTACAGCAATCGGAGCAAGAAAACAAGATTGCGCTTATACCAGCATATTTAGGTTGAAGAAAATAATCGATTGATACATCAGCACCTTTTGCTTTTTTGACGGCAGCTTTGAAATTAAAGCCACTATCCACAACACCACCAGTTTTTCTGTCAAATGTTACAAACTGACCACCTATAGGAAAAACGCTGCGAATTATTCTAGGTGGGTCAAAGTCAGCTCTTGCACTGGGCAACTGGCAACCATTGATAGCTATAACGTAAGGTTCAGTTTTAGATATAATTCCCTTTTCAACATACTCATTGTATTTTCGGAATTTCTCTTCTATCGCAGATGTGTAACGTAATACAATCTGTTCGTCAGGAACGTCTTGTGCAATACCGGGCACTATTTCAGGAATCTTATCAGCTCCCTTTCCCGGCTGAGGAGCAATTGCCTCAAACCATAAATTTCCATCAACGCTGCCAACGCAAACATCAGGCCCAGGTTTAGGACAAGACACATCATGACCTTGTTCTATTAAACCTACAGTTAGGTCCATTTCCCAAAATCGTGCATCAAAGTCTATAGCGAGCTGCTCAACAAAATGTAAGTCGCTTAATGGTTCGAATTTTAACCACAAAAACTCGGTCAGTTCCCTACCGAAGATCTCCATACGATGATTACCATCACGGATATTTCGATATGCTGGATCTTCTATTTTTATATTGGTCCGAAATACGCTCATTTATACTCCATACGCTTAACGCCCTGTTAAGGGGTGAGCAACGCAATAGCGAAGTCGCCGCAAACCACCTTAATCATTAAAATCAACGCATTGCAAAAATGCCACGCGTTGCGAATCCCTCTTGAACAGTTTGTTAGAACAAAATCTACCCTTGTTCTTTGAATTTATTTTGCATGTATTGAATTAGCTTAGCGTCATACTTTTGCTTAGCATTGAAGTACTTCTTATAAGCTAACTCATCACCTTTGTTCCTTTGTTCTCTGGCATCATTTAACGTTGGTGCTGGATTTTTCATCCTATAGTCGTTTTTGACACTCTCTACATCAAGAAGAACTTCTTCGAACATTGATACGTTCAATTTATGCTGCTTATGAGCTGGTTTTAAAAGAGCGATAACAACCCAAAAGAAAGGCGTTAGCAAAGCTAGGATTCCTCCCCCTGCAACCCAATGAGGTATTGATTGAGTCGGGTTAAAAGATGAATAGACTAAAGCCCCAAAACTAAGAACGAAAAACACCCAACATATTGCTTTGAATTTTGCGTAATTTTTACTCAACTGATGCGAATGATGTGTTGTCCATTCTTTATCTTCAAACTCTTCATATATATCGTTAATCAAAGGACTATATTTACGATTTGATTTCAAACGATACCGAAAAGTATCTCGAAACTTATTTTGATAGTAGGTACCTATTTTTTCGAGACTTACCCATTCAGCGACTAAGTATATCGCCGTTAGCAACTGAAACAGACTTTGGTAGTTGCTTATATTTTGTTCCATGATAATTACCATTTTGTTCTAACGCCCTGTTAAGGTGTGAGCAACGCAATACAAAAGCCGCCGCATACCACCTTAACCACTAAAACCAACGCATAGTAAAAATGCCACGCGTTGCGAATCACTCTTAAACAGTTTGTTATGTGTTCCAACGTTTACTATGATTTCTCTCTGTAAAGCCCTTTAGCTCATCATTTTCATCAATTTCAACACCCCAGATACAGTAGCATGAGTAAAAGCTATCTACGCTCAATGGCTTGTTGTCAAAGGGAGCCGTACCTCTAGAAAATTTAAAGAGCTGGTTCACTAACCCTTGTAGTTCCGCTAAAGCAAATACTTGCGTCATCAGACTTAAAGGAACTTGTATCGTATTGCTATCTGCGGAAAAACCTTTAACTAGCGACTCCATTCTCGAATGGTGAATCTGTAGCCTGACTAGTATATATGCCAAATGTTCTGCAACCTCTGGAGATGCTTCAGAAATGCAATCTTTAAAGACTTGTTGATATCCAACTGGTAACTTAGGACAATCCATTTTTAACGGTGTTTTACAATGATCACTTTGATCTTTTGCTCGCTCCCAAGCCTCATTTACCAATTTAGAGCTTTGCTCAAAGTAAGCGCTCAATTCGGAGAGAGCTTGAGGAAGAAAAGCCCTTGCTGCAATGAAGTTTCTCTGTCGCCTTTTTTCTTCGGTATACCTAACTGCATTCAAAGCAAAAATACTAGCTACAAAGGCTAAAATACCGGTGTTAAAGGATTGCCAAGTGTACCAAACAGCATGGACATGCTCCCAGTTACCTTGTGTTGATGGATAAATAACCATTGACACTAAGTACGGAATTCCAACAAAAAACACAACCAATTTATTTTTACAACCCAAGACAATTAAATTTCTCCGACATCTGACTGGACACATAACGCCGTGTTAAGGGGTGAATGCCGCACATACCAAGTTTCCGCAGACCACTTTCACCCCAAAAATCACCGTAAACCAAAATGCCACGCGGCATGAGTCCCGCTTGAACGCTTTGTTATGTAGCCTGCCTTTCAGCTTCAATTTACCATCCAAGAAAAGCTGAACAAGCAACAAATCTTACCGCAGACAAATTACCTGAAATGGTTCACGAACTTGGGCAGACAAAAAGGCCAGCGACCGTGGATTCAAATCGACCAGCGACAAAGGTCGCTTTTAAGCAGAGAAAACCTAACGAACGGAACCGACATTGCACTCAGACGTTTCGATAACATAATGCTCACCACACCTTGCGATAGATGAACTAACCGCAAACCATTTGCCAAAGACAACTAGATATAAACACCAAGATTAATAAAGCTACATAACGCCGCGTTAAGGGGTGAATGCCGCATAAACCAACCTTCCGCAGACCACTTTCACCACCAAAACTCACAGCAAACCAAAAATGCCACGCGGCATGAGTCCCGCTTGAACGCTTTGTTATGTAGCCTGCCTTTCAGCTTCAATTTACCACCCAAGAAAAGCTGAACAAGCAGCGAATCTTGCTGTAGCCAAATTACCCAAAGTGGTTCACGAAATTGAGTAGACAAAAAGACCAGCGACCGTGGATTAAAATCGGCCAGCAACAAAGATCGCTTTGTTTAGATAAAACCTAACGAACGGAACTGACATTGCACACAGACGTTTCGATAACATAATGCTCGCCATACCTTACGATAGATGAACTATCCGCGCACCTTTTGCCAAAGACACCTGGATATAAACACCAAAATTTATAAAGCTACATAACGCCGCGTTAAGGGGTGAATGCCGCACATACCAAGTTTCCGCAGAGCACTTTCACCACCAAAAATCACCGCAAACCAAAAATGCCACGCGGCATGAGTCCCGCTTGAACGCTTTGTTATATAGCCTTCCTTCCAGCTTCAATTTACCACCCAAGAAAAGCCGAACAAGCAGCGAATCTTGCCGCAACCAAATTACCTGAAGAGGTTCACGAAATAGGGAAGATAAAAAGACCAGCGTCCTTGGATTCAAATCGACCAGCGACAAATATCGCTTTTAAGCAGAGAAAACCTAACGAACGGAACCGACATTGCACACAGACGTTTCGATAATATAATGCTCGCCACACTTTGCGATAGATGAACTATCTGCGAACCATTTGCCAGAGACGACTGGATATAAACACCAAAATTCATAAAGCTATATAACGCCCTGTTAAGGGGTGAGCAACGCAATACCGAAGCCGCTGCATACCACCTTAATCACTTAAACCAACGCACAATAAAAATGCCACGCGTTGCGAATCCCTCTTGAACAGTTTGTTATGTGCGTGCTAATTGAGGTACTTTTGCCAATGTTGCTGCCCTGTCAAAACTACTCTGTAATCTTCGTAGTCCAATGAACTATAGAGCTTTTTAGCTGCAACATTATCATCACCGACCTCTAGTGTTATTTTGAGGTAATCATTATCACGACAATACTGTTCGATACCGTTCAGTTGCGCCTTGCCAACACCTTTACCACGAAAGTTGTCCGACACCATAAAATCATGGATATTCATCACTCTTTGGGCACGATAAGTTGAGAACGATTCAAAACAAACCGCAAAACCAGCAGGCTTATTGTCGACAAAACTGATAAATCCGTAGAAATAAGGCAACGCAAATAGCTGAGCAATTACTGAGAGATCTAGTTCAACTGAGAATCCAGATAGATACTCCTTGAACAGAGTCTCGAATATACTTTTGTCCTCAATGCTTTCTGTTTCGATACGCCTGATTATGATTTCCATATTCATTTCCACCAAAGCACATAACGCCCAATTAAGTAGTGAGCAACACAATACAAAAGCCACCGCATTGCGACCTAAACACAAAACTTACTGCAAACCAAAACTGCCACGCGTTGCGAATCTGCTTAAATTGTTTGTTATGCGATTTTTCAGCAATGCCAAATTGGCTAACGAAAACATTACCTTAAACACGGAAAACTACAAACGCGCAGATAGCTTTTTGTGATTCAAGAACCAACGGATTCAACATTTCGTAACAAGACCACCACAAGCGCGGAACGCGACATTAAAGCGAAGAATTAGCTTTTGCTTGCGAGAAATTCAACGAATCGAAATTTCAGCAAATACCGACTTTCCGTAAACTTGCCCTTTCCACACTTTGTACCCGAGAAACTTTCGGCGACCAAATACGATTTTTAATGAGGCAACTTCACGAACTTTGGCATGTTTTTCGGTTTGAGTGATTCAAGAATTTGAGCCGAAAATGTTGATTTGCCGAAGCAGAGAAATGAATTACCAAAGAGAACGAAATTGAAGATATATTAAAATTTAGCCTTGTCGCATAACGCCCTGTTAAGGTGTGAGCAACGCAATACCAAAGCCACCGCATACCACCTTAAACACTAAACGCAACGCATCGCAAAAATGCCAAGCGTTGCGAATCACTCTTAAACAGATTGTTATGTTTATTCTTTCAACTAATACCCTAACTGAATCTCTTTAAGACCATTTTGACTAAGCATTACATTAATTTTTTCGATCAACTTACGCCGTAAAATATTGTATTGCCCACCCATTTCGTTCAGTTGATTAGGATTATTAACTAGCTCTTTAACGTCTTTTTGATAGGTTTTATAAATCCCATCAACTTTTTTCTCAACATCACTAATAAACCGAAAGTACCTTTCATCACCGATCATGCTTGCAGGGATAGTTTGCGCAATAACAGATTTACTCCAGTTATCATGAAGAACTCCTATCTTGAGCAGAGCCTTTGTTGCTACTATCGCTGATTCGAAATCACTGTAACTTCTTTCATACATAAAGCTATCTGTGTAGGCAGGGCGATCAAATGCAAGCCTAATCGCCGAAAGGTGATTCTGCATTTCACTTTTACCAAAAGCTTCTCTGTAAGCTTCATAACTGGTTGCCATCACAGATTGAAAGCGGTTTATATCTTGATTTAGCTCATCCCAAAACCAAAGCTGAACTTTAAATGGAATTTTTCCAGTCCCATTTATATTTATTACATGATCTTGCAACTTGGTATCGATGCGAGCAGTAGTCGCAATTATTAGCAAGTTAAGAGAAGGTTTGAATTTTTTAGCCTTTTCAACCTCTGAATCTATTGTAGACTTGGAAATACTCGGTTTCTTTGTCTCCTTGCACTGAATCCCAATATTGTTATCCATTAAATCTTGAGCAAATACGTCAATACCCTTTTGATTTTGTCCTTGTCGGCCATACTCTTGAACAGAACTCTCAACGTATTTAACCTTTGCTATGTCTACCACCAAGTTTTGGAAATCCTGCCAATTCGCAGGTGGGGGCATAAATATTTGTAATTGATTCATTTTCTTCCTCTATGAACATAACGCCCTGTTAAGGGGTGAGCAACGTAATACCGAAGCCGCCGCAAACCGCCTTAAACACTAAAACTAACGCATAGTGAAAATGCCACGCGTTGCGAATCCCTCTTGAACAGTTTGTTATGCTCGTGCTCAAAGAAATTGAAGGACTAAACAAGCTATAAACGCTGGCAGACCAGCTATAAAGAAAACTAAACCTGTCTGGTAGTTCATTCGATAGTGCTCGCGTTCGTCTTTTTGAAAATCATGCCCTTCTACCATTCTGTAGACTTTGTCTGTTCTAGGGTCATCTAACCGAGTCGTCTTACTATGAATACCACCTTCCCACATTAGCTTAGCCAAAACCCATATGACGATGACAACAAAGAAAAGAAAGTCGACCAACTGAGTCGTAGCAAAGAATGGAACAAACTGAGCTAGAGCGATAACAATAAGAGCCGCTGAGAGGTTAATTAGAAGCACTTTTTTGAATAAATCGAGCAAAATTACCTCCTAGAGCATAACGCCGCATTAAGGTGTGAGCGGCGCTTGGCTATACTTGAGCGAAGCGAAACTGCCAAGCGTTGCGAATCACTCTTAAATGCTTTGTTATGGCTCTGAGCACCAAAGAAAGGGGCGAACTTCACCAAAATATAACTCTTCGATATCGAACAACTCTATAAAAGGATCGTCACAACCAAAACTTCGGTATAAGAAAACCACTTTACATATTAAGCTCGCTGCTAGTTTTATAATACTGTCGGTATGTGACTTGTTCGCATTAGGCTCATACGCATACCGACTTTTCGTAAACAAATCTTTGTTAGCAGCAAGCACCTTAAGATCTAACGAATCAAACAAGTAACGTTGAATATTTTCTGGCAACGATTCATATAATACGATTAAGTCATGTGCGTTAGCTCTTTTTGGCAACGCTTCACTTTTTTTAAACTCATATGTTTCGTTGAGCTTCCCATGATTACTTGTTACCGATGCATGGAAGCTTTTCAGAATAATTTCTATACTCAATGCACACATGACGGCTTGAATGCCCATTCTTTGGTGAGGAGATCCAGTAGATATCTTGTAATAATCGTAAGCATTTTCGATCATGTACGGTCTGAAATCGACATGACCGACCCCCTCAATACTTGGAGAAAACTTTAAGTCACTCAATGTACTTGCCCTCAGTGCCATAACGCCGCGTTAAGGGGCGCAGGCACACACAACATACGTGACCGCATTACGCCTTACTTAATCGCTAAACAACCTGCAAACCAAAAATGCCACGCGTGCCAAGTCCCGCTTGAACGCTTTGTTATGTTGCCTGACTTTCAGCTTCAATTTACCACCTAAAAAAAGCTGAACAAGCAACAAATCTTACCGCAGCCAAATTACCTGAAATGGTTCACGAACTTGGGTAGACAAAAATGTCAGCGTCCGTGGATTTAAACCGGCCAGCGACAAAGACAGCTTTTACGTAGAGAAAACCTAACGAACGAAACCGACATTGCACACAGACATTTCGATAACATAATGCTCGCCACACCTTGCGCTAGATGAACTATCCGCGAACCATTTGCCTAAGACAACCGGATATAAACACCAAAATTTATAAAGCTACATAACGCCGCGTTAAGGGGCGAATGCCGCATAAATTAACCTTCCGCAGACCACTTTCACCACCAAAACTCACCGCAAACCAAAAATGCCGCGCGGCATTAGTCCCGCTTGAACGCTTTGTTATGTAGCCTGCCTTTCAGATTCAATTTACCACCCCAAAAAAGCCGAACAAACAGCAAATCTTGTTGTGACCAAATTACCCAAAGTGGTTCACGAAATTGAGTAGGCAAAACGGCCAGCGTCCGTGGATTCAAACCAACCAGCGACAACGATCGCTTTTGTGTGGGGAAAACCTAACGAACGAAACCGACATTGCACACAGATGTTTCGATAACATAATGCTCGCCACACTTTGCGCCAACCTAACTGTCTACGCGCCGTTGGCCAAAGACAACTAGATATAAACACCAAGATTGATAAAGCTACATAACGCTGCATTAAGGTGTGAGCAGCGCTTGGCTATACTTGAGCGAAGCGAAACTGCCCAAGCGTTGCGAATCACTCTTAAATGCTTTGTTATGCAAACACTGCATCAAACGCTTGGAAACTCGAACAAAGGTTGCGCCTCAAAATTAAATGCAGCATAGTCAAGCATTTTTATGCTCCCTGAATTATCACGACCAAAGTTCGAAGATTTCTTGTCTGTTATACACATTGGTGTTTTGTGCCCCACGATATCAACTGCTGCTAGCGGTTGCAGGCGTTCCATGACCAGAAATTTTCCAGAACGACTCCAGGATATAACTTCTGCGAAATGAGCTTTATCTGTATCCGATGCACTATTAAAAATTATAATTTCAGCCCAATTTGTGTAGTTAGATGGTCTGCTACATACCTTTAAGACTTTATCATCATCGATTTCATAAACATCTCTAGAGCTTCCACGACCGATTCGATTTTGGCATTTTTGCCATAACAATTCGAATGCAGAATCTGGAGAATTTGGTCCAGGAATTGTATGACTCATGCTATTTCTCCTATTTGTATACAATGCAACAACTTATTTTGTTTGCATAACGCCGCATTAAGGTGTGAGCGGCGCTTGGCTATATTTGAGCGAAGCGAAACTGCCAAGCGTTGCGAATCACTCTTAAATGCTTTGTTAGGTAAATGTTTACAACTGTACTTGAAACTCGTGATACTTTTTGTATCTAAAATTTCTAGAGTCTTTAAAACAGGGTGGTAAACCTTTAGGAAAGGCATCTCCCCCTAGAAAGACCAGAATTTCCGACAAGTATTCGTTTACCCTTAACCATGTATTTCTGAATGATTCGATAATTTCTTCGTCGTAACCTTCGATATGCCACTCACGAACCAAAGCTAACGCCTGAACTTCATCAGGCGCCAATGCCTGCATTAGAATAGGATTACTTTTAGACATTTTAATAAATCGCTCAATTGCTAGATCACTATCTTCGAAAGGATCTACATAAAAGCCAAATTGCATCTTGATCGTATACCCACGAATTGAGGCTACAAACGCTTTACTTTTAGGCTTTAACATTGATTTATGAACGATATGGTTGCGATGACGAATGATCTGAGAGAAAAGGAAATCTTCCCTTTCTAATGATTTCCTTATTGGCTTATGCCAAGCAGGAAAACCTTCATGGTTCTGAAGCGCCATTGCAATCATGTCAGGTATTTCTCTCAAAGATCGAATAAACGCATTCATTGAATACCTTAAAGCATCAGCGTTATGGTAGTGCTCTTCAATCTGATGAAGATACCAATGACTTTCATCCCACCGATCTAAGGCAGCTTCTATTTTTTTATGTACACAACTCATTCAATTTACCTAACGCCGCGTTAAGGGGCGCAGGCACGCACTACAAACGTGACCGCATTACGCCTTAATCACTAAACAAACTGCAAACCAAAAATGCCACGCGTGCCAAGTCCCGCTTGAACGCTTTGTTATGTAGCCTGACCTTCAGATTCAATTTACCACCCAAGAAAAGCTGTACAAGCAGCGAATCTTGCCGCAACCAAATTACCTGAAATGGTTCACGAAATTGGGTAGGCAAAACGGCCAACACCCTTGGATTCAAATCGACCAGCGACAAAGATCGCTTTTACGTAGGGAAAACCTAACGAACGGAACCGACATTGCACACAGACGTTTCGATAACATAATGATCGCCACACCTTGCGATAGATGAATTATCCGCGAACCATTTGCCTAAGACAACTAGATATAAACACCAAAATTTATAAAGCTACATAACGCCCTGTTAAGGTGTGAGCAACGCAATACAGAAGCTCCCGCATATCACCTTAAACACAAAACGCAACGCATAGCAAAAATGCCAAGCGTTGCGAATCACTCTTAAACAGATTGTTAGCTATCGGGGCCTCATACCTGACTTTGGAGGGGTAGGCGCTGGAGGCGTTGGGGTGTACTTGCTAAGCCAGCCTCTTAATTCAGATAAAGATTCAAATTCAATCAAACCACAATTTTCATCATCTGGGTCGTCCAATAAAATTTCAACTCCTGAATCTTCCTCTTCCCTTTCTAGTAGCCATTCAACATAGTGATTGAATAACTCAAAATTGGTTCCAATTTTATGTTGCAAAAAGAGACTTATAAACTCTCTCGCCGGCATTGGTTTGACACTAGGTTTATCGTTCTTAAGGTTGCTTTCATCACCAAAAATTGTTCTATTGCATATTTGGTGCTTGTACTTATTGAAATAAATGACTCGGCGAAGCTCTTCAGTTTTCTTTGTCCATGAAATGTAATGGCATTGATTGGCTAAATTAGCTTTGATTACATCTGAATCCAATGCAATACATAATGACTCTCTTCGGTGCTTTTCAGCCTCCGACTTCAGGTCTTTCTCATCGTGTTTAAACTCAGTAAGCGCAAATGTTACGTTATCTGTAAAGATATAATCTGCACCTAATATCGTATCCATTCCATCCATTGAGCAGTTAACTGCTCTTCTATTCATTTTTTCGGCTGCTCTGTGGAAGTGTTTAAAAAATCCATCGATAGCAGACTGCTCCTTTTTACGTTTCATGTAACCTCTTAGATTTTTAATTGATAAGGTAGCTAACGCCGCGTTAAGTGGTGAGCAACGCTACCACCCTACCTAAACCATTGTGCCGTAAACACTAAAGCTGAATCAAACCGAAAATGCCAAGCGTTGGGAATCCGTCTTAAACGCTTTGTTATGCGTATGGTTTATTATTACTAATTGACCCAACCAGATAAACAGAATATCATACCCAAACTTCTGGGTGCATAGGTAGCGCGGGGGAGTGGGCTGAAGCTGTGGAATTGATTGTTTGGCTAATTTCGAACTTAACCGGTACGTACCAACAAATAACTTCACATTTCTCAACTCACTCTGAGTTCGACTCTCAATTGCAAGATTGCCCTAAGGAGGTGCACATGGATAAAAACAGACTAACTTCAGCTTATGAAACACTAAAAAAAGCAGTGGTCAAGACTGTCGATTCTAACTTCTTTAGCTACACTCTCTTGTTGCTAGGATGGTGGTTTGTCCCCTCGCTTCCTATGTATCTAGAATCTTCCCGCTTATACGCATAACGCCGCGTTAAGGGGTGAATGCCGTATAAACTAACCTTCCGCAAACCGCTTTCACCACAAAAACTCACCGCAAACCAAAAATGCCACGCGGCATGAGTCCCGCTTGAACGCTTTGTTATGTAGCCCGACCTTCAGTTTCAATTTACCACCCAAGAAAAGCTGAACAAGCAGCGAATCTTGCCGCAGCCAAATTACCTGAAGTGGTTCACGAAATTGAGTAGACAAAAAGACCAGCGCCCGTAGATTCAAATTGACCAGCAACAAAGATCGCTTTTGTGTAGGGAAAACCTAACGAACGGAACCGACATTGCACACCGACGTTTCGATAACATAATGCTCGCCACACTTTGCGCCAACTTAACCGTCTACGCGCCGTTGGCCAAAGACAACTAGATATAAACACCAAGATTGATAAAGCTACATAACGCCCGCCTAAGGGGCTGGCAACGCCACGCGTTGACAGTCCCTCTTGAGGCGTTTGTTATGCCTGTGCCAATACTTGCTCTACAAACTCTGATTTCTTACGCCGGTAGTCATCTTGTGACAAACCCTCACAAGACAGCTTTAAGTCGTTGTACCGCTGTACAAGTGAAGCATCCTTACGCAATTTATCGCGAAAAACCAAAAAGCACTCAAACTCAGAGCCATTGACAACAATTTGAAACGCAGCATCATGACCCGATGTTGATTCCAACATACAAAGCTCTGACGTTCTTAAAGTGTCGGTTTTTTCTTGAAAACCTAATGTCATCAACCTTTGTATCGCCAAGCCAAAGTCACCCATTTCAACACCAACGAAAATATCGAGGTCACCTTTTGATATCGCCATTGGTATTGAAGAGGCGCCAATATGCTCAACCCTTGCCTCAGGGAGCAATTCCTGAATTTCGGATTGATATCTAAGGAAGCGCTCTTGGCATTTCCCTTGATACTGTTCAGCACTGTAAAATTTCATATTTCCTCAAAAGGCATAACGCCGCGTTAAGGGGTGAATGCCGCACAAACCAACCTTCCGCAGACCACTTTCACCACAAAAACTCAACGCATACCAAAAATGCCACGCGGCATGAGTCCCGCTTGAACGCTTTGTTATACGAATTTTTCCACCAAATCCCGTGTCATAAAGTGACTATGTGGATCCAAATTGTAATCAGCAAAAGGAGCGCAGTAAGTGAACCCAAACTTTTCATACAGGTTTATTGCTGGTTGGAAAAATTCATGAGTACCTGTCTCTAAACTAACTTTTTGATACCCTCTGTCTATTGCGACGTTTAGAGCATGAGCAAGCAGTTGAGTTGCTACACCGGATTTACGAGATGGGCTTGAAGTTCTCATTGACTTGAGTTCAATATGCTGAGGAGTTAATTGTTTGAAAGCCAAACAACCTTGCAGTTCATTACCAATCCAACCACTGAAAAATGTAATGTCTGGTGATTTCAGCGCATGAACATCGAGAGCGTGAGCACTTTCAGGGGGTGAAGTTGCGTACATATCAGCTAAATGTTCTTCAAGTAATTTGAACACCTCACCACCCGATAAGTCATCTATTTTTATTTCCATATTCTGAATTTTCCCTAATTCGTATAACGCCGCGTTAAGGGGTGAATGCCGCATAAACCAACTTAACGCAGACCGCTTTCACCACAAAACTCACCGTAAACCAAAAATGCCACGCGGCATGAGTCCCGCTTGAACGCTTTGTTATGTAGCCTGCCTTTCAGCTTCAATTTACCATCCAAGAAAAGCCGAACAAGCAGTGAATATTGCCGCGCCCAAATTACCTGAAGTGGTTCACGAAATTGGACAGACAAAAAGACCAGCGTCTGTGGATTCAAATCGACCAGCGACAAATATCGCTTTTGTGTAGGGAAAACCTAACGAACGGAACCGACATTGCACACAGACGTTTCGATAACATAATGCTCGCCACAGCTTGCGCTAGACGAACTAACCGCAAACCATTTGCCAAAGACAACCGGATATAAACACCAAAATTTATAAAGCTACATAACGCCGCGTTAAGGGGCGAATGCCGTATAAACCATCCTTCCGCAGACCACTTTCATCACAAAAACTCAACGCAAACCAAAAATGCCACGCGGCATGAGTCCCGCTTGAACGCTTTGTTATGTAGCCTGCCTTTCGGATTCAATTTACCACCCAAGAGAAGCTGAACAAGAAGCGAATCTTGCCGCCCCCTAATTACCTGAAGTGGTTCACGAAATTGGGTAGACAAAAAGTTCAGCGCCCGTGGATTCAAATCGACCAGCGACAAAGATCGCTTTTGTGTAGGGAGAACCTAACGAATGGAACTGACATTGCACGCAGACGTTTCGATAACATAATGCTCGCCATACCTTACGATAGATGAACTATCCGCGCACCTTTTGCCAAAGACACCTGGATATAAACACCAAAATTTATAAAGCTACATAACGCCGCGTTAAGGGGCGAATGCCGTATAAACCAACCTTCCGCAAACCAAAAATGCCACGCGGCATGAGTCCCGCTTGAACGCTTTGTTATGTAGCCTGACTTTCAGATTCAATTTACCACCCAAGAAAAGCCGAACAAACAGCAAATCTTGCTGTAGCCAAATTACCCAAAGTGGTTCACGAAATTGGGGAGACAAAACGGCCAGCGTCCTTGGATTCAAATCGACCAGCGACAAAGATCGTTTTTGTGTAAGGAAAACCTAACGAACGAAACCGACATTGCACGCAGACGTTTCGATAACATAATGCTCACCACACCTTGCGAGAGATGCACTATCCGCGAACCATTTGCCAAAGACAACTGGATATAAACGCCAAAATTTATAAAGCTACATAACGCCGCGTTAAGGGGTGAATGCCGCACAAACCAACCTTCCGCAGACCGCTTTCACTACAAAAATCACTGCATACCAAAAATGCCACGCGGCATGAGTCCCGCTTGAACGCTTTGTTATATAGCCTTTCTTTCAGCTTCAATTTACCACCCAAGAAAAGCTGAACAAGCAACAAATCTTACCGCGCCCAAATTACCTGAAATGGTTCACGAACTTTGACAGACAAAAAGACCAGCGCCCTTGGATTCAAATGTACCAGCAACAAAGATCGCTTTTGTGTAGGAAAACCTAACGAACGGAACCAACATTGCACGCTGACGTTTCGATAACATAATGCTTGCCACACCTTGCGATAGATGAACTATCCGCGAACCATTTGCCAGAGACAACTGGATATAAACACCAAAATTTATAAAGCTACATAACGCCGCGTTAAGGGGTGAACAACGCGACCACTTAACCTAAACCATTGTGCCGTAAACACTTAAGCTGATACAAACCAAAAATGCCAAGCGTTGTGAATCCGTCTTAAACGCTTTGTTATAAGCATGACTATAAGTGGGCACCTTCAAAAGTCATGAAAAAATACAATGTAAAGGCTACACCAGAGATGAAATAAGCAACACACCCCCACAAACACCATTCCATGCAGTTTTCAACTGTAGATTCTGATGTGTTCTTTGACCAGAGAATGCCTGCTTGCTTCCCCCATGCAATCCTGAGCCATTTCGCTGAAAGGTATTGATAAACTAAACCGTTAAGAATAGATAACCCTAACAAAAGCCACGCAATATAGATACTACAGCCGAATACTGCCAACAAAGGAGAATCTTTCGGAATGTCAATAAAGTTTCTAGCGAAAAAGACTGGCAGCAATAAAGACGCGGTAGATAGATTGACTACGGATTTAACCATATCCAAGTAACGATCATTTGTATCTTTTTTCCAAGGTTCTTTCATTTCATTCATGATATTTCGTTCTATACGCTTAATGCTTATAACGCCGCGTTAAGTGGTGAGCAACGCTACCACCTGACCTAAACCATTGTGCCGTAGCCACTAAATTCAAAGAAAACCGAAAATGCCAAGCGTTGGGAATCCGCCTTGAACGCTTTGTTAGTACTCAATAGGCATAAAATAAGCCGTCATTTGAGAAACAGAACTAGTCATGTTTGTTGAATAATCAATAACTATTGAAAGAGTTACCCCATTAACAGAAGAGTTTTGAGTATAAAAATGCCTCTCGAGCCCCACGGCCTTATACTTACTAAAATCTAACCCTGAACAGCTTTGCAAATTAGGCAACGAAACCAGCGGTAGATCAATATGCATTTCCTTATCAAAGGAGACTGGAATCTCTTGCGTTAGCTTACATTCCCGTCCTTTATAGCTTACGTTTATATTATGAATAGCAAAGTTACCCTTATAGTCTTTTTTTATGCTTAACCCGAACAAGGAATTGGCTTTAGTCAGAGAAAAATTAACGTTACCTGCTGTAGGTAAAACTGAACTTTCTTCTAAATTCATTTTTAAGCTCTCAGGAAGTTCAATAATTGCGTATCTATTTACAATATCTACCGCCCAAGAGCGAAGCTCTCTATTCTCAGTAGTTCCTGAAGCTGGTGACTTTAGAATTTCGACTGCTAACGCAAGAACTTGTGCATTGCTATCAGTCATTTTATATGCCGAAGAAGACACGTGAATAAGATAACCAATCAGTGGGATTAATAAACTAGCAGAAAGTATTTTCCATTTGTCCCAGTTATCTTTCTTGTCCTTCGGCACTAGCTCTACTTCAATTTTTTCGCTGTCCATTGACAACCTCCTGAGTACTAACGCCGCGTTAAGGGGCGCAGGCACGCACTACAAACGTGACCGCATTACGCCTTAATCACTAAACAAACTGCAAACCAAAACTGCCACGCGTGCCAAGTCCCGCTTGAACGCTTTGTTATGTAGCCTGCCTTTCAGATTCAATTTACCACCCAAGAGAAGCTGAACAAGAAGCGAATCTTGCCGCCCCCCTAATTACCTGAAATGGTTCACGAACTTTGACAGACAAAAAGACCAGCGTCTATGGATTCAAATCGACCAGCGCCAAATATCGCTTTTGTGTAAGGAAGACCTAACGAACGGAACCGACATTGCACACAGACGTTTCGATAACATAATGCGCGCCACACCTTGCGATAGATGAACTATCCGCGAACCATTTGCCAAAGACAACTGGATATAAACACCAAAATTTATAAAGCTACATAACGCCCTGTTAAGGTGTGAAGCACGCAATGACCAAGCTTCCGCATGGCACTTCAACACCGAAATCAACGCATACCAAAAATGCCACGCGTGCTGAATCACTCTTGAACAGTTTGTTATATTTTTATTTGCCACAAAGTGATGTTTGTATCCTTTTCAACACCCCTGACTACCAACCCCTGACTTTCTAGCTGAAGCAGGGTATCAGCCACTACCCTAAAACTAATTGATAATATATGACCAATACCAGTCGCAGTGTAAGCATTGTTAGGGTGCTCTTTTAGGTAATCCAAAATAAGTTGTTCAAAACTGTCTTCCGCAGCAGTTTTAAAGCTATTTTTCAAACTATGCCTTAACGATTCGATTGTAGACGAGTTTAGTTCTGGAGCGTCCCGCTTAATGGATTCAACTACCTCTTCGGTTTTAGCACTTAACACTTTCTCAATACCATTGGCAACGATGAAGTTTTTTTCATCAGAATAGTCACTGGGAGCATATAGAACCTGAGGCTTTTTAACTAAAATACCAAAAAATGTCACTACTATGAGTAACGGGAAAAACATCACGAAATAAACAAAATTTTGTTGAATCTCTAATGGCAGTAGAACCAAAGCACCAGTTGCAAACGCTTCTGCTACACCAGCAAAAATCGCCACAATTGTTAAAGGATTACTAACTTTCAATTCATACTCCAAACTTGATGAAAAATATAACGCCGCGTTAAGGGGTGAATGCCGCATAAACCAGCTTTCCGCAAGCCACTTTCACCACCAAACTCACTGCAAACCAAAAATGCCACGCGGCATGAATCCCTCTTGAACGCCTTGTTAGTTGCGTTTTATGCCAAACTTCTTACGCCACTGATTACTTGGTTTACACTGTACATTAGTTAGGTATGTATTTATCAGAGCACTATTTTTTCCATTACGCTCGATTATTTTTTTACCTTTTATTCTACCGTCAATGAGATTGAAACAATCAGCGTAGAATTTTTTCACTGGTTCAGGACAATTAGGCTTGTAACCCTTTTCAATTTCTAAGAATCGTCGGATACAGAGAGCAACTAAATCGGACAATTGTATCATCGGATTCTTTCGAGAATCGATAGGGTAACTAAACTCGACGATCCATTTTACTTTTTGGTTTGCAGGCACTTCATAACGCCTGTTTTGAATAATCGCCTCAACACTTTCATGGTGCTCCTCTTTCTCATCCATTACGATCATTCCACGAGCAGATTGTCCTAAATTACATTTAACATGCCAGTTCATATATGTAATTAGATAATCAAATGACAACAAGTAAGGATGATTAAGATCATAAACAGTTTGATAAGTGCAATTGTGCTGTTTCAGATTAGATTTCTCTGTTGCAAAGTAGTGGGCCTGATGTCCAAGTTCCACAAGGACATTTAGTAAATCCTTAACCAGTTCAAGCCTTTTCTCTATAGGATGATTTTCGAAAGACCCCTCACCATTCGGAGAAAGCAATTCGTTTGAATGAACCTCAAACTTAGGTGGTATTTCTCCATTAAAGTAATTTCTTACGATCCCATCTATTTTTTCTTTAGTATTGTTCCATTTTTTATCAGCCACACTGAGACCGGCTAAAACAAATATTGGCTGTTGCTCATTTTCTAAATCAGCACCAGTATCACCGCTTTCGTCTAAATAAAAAAATGCATTATTGCCTCCTAGCAACTAACGCCCAATTAAGTTGTGAGCAATGCTGCCTCCTTACTAAAACACTGCACCGTAACCACCGAACAAGTAGAAACCGAAAGCGCCGAGCGTTGCGAATCAGCTTGAATTGCTTGTTATGTTGGTTCTAAAAGATTGGCACTGATTGCCTCAAGTATTTGCTTATTTGGTCTTGCTGAGTGATAAGAGCCATCGTTTACCCAAGACGGGGAATTTAGCCAATTCGTATGTTCTCCAACCAAGCTTACTAGAACATCATGTTCGATTAGATACCACTTATTTTTAATAGGAAATGCCATGTAAAGGTCTTTACCAACATACTTTAGACTTATCGTTAATCTCGATTTCAGCTGAACTCTAAGACTTTCTTGACCATCGATATGATATGCCAGGAAATCTGCCCCTTGCCAATCATCAGCTAACTTAATGCAGTTAAATCCATATTCGGCTAACACCGCTGACAATTTTTGAAAATTGAATATTTCTTGCTGACGTGGATTTAGATCTTTGTAATTGATCTTTGATAATTGCAAAATTCCCTCCAACAACATAACGCCGCGTTAAGGGGGGAATGCCGCATAAACCAACCTTCCGCAGACCACTTTCACCACCAAAAATCACCGCAAACCAAAAATGCCACGCGGCATGAGTCCCGCTTGAACGCTTTGTTAGGCATTTTTACGACATTGCCTCGAGAGCAAATTTTTGCGTAATGCCTGTAACGATAGAAAACGTTAAAGATAACCCTTTATCTTTTGCATAGCTTTTAACTTTGTTCCAAGTCGTATCAGATCTTATGCGGTCTAGAAATTCATGCCCATCCCAAGTAAGTTCAAAGCATAAAACTCTAATTACCCTATCTGACGTAGTTGACCGAATAGGTTCACAACGTAAAAATCCGGCATCAAATAATAGACGGCAATGGTAGTTTATAACTAAATCGTCGTATTCTGGAATTGCAGGTGTTTCCACCATTTGAGAATCTTCTTTTTTCTCAAAGTAAAACAATAAGGCTCTAATGAGTTCAAAATTTCGCTTCATATATTATCCTGATGCCTAACAATTATTATACTGACAGCTTCACCCCGAACTTGTCTATATAGGTTACGCTTTCCAAACTTCGTAAATCATTCGTATCCCCCAACAAACCAAGCATGAGAGAAGTTTGATTTTGGATTACACAAGTCACGAAATGCTGCCTTTGTCTATTTAATATCCTTTCCGCGTCGGCTTACAATAGACTGTATATTAAAACAGTATTCGAGATAAAGATGAAATCACCGTTTTTGACCAGTTTGACTGAGTTCATGCAAGTACGTCACTACGCGCGTAAAACGATTGAAAGTTATTTGTACTGGGTGGTTCAATACATTCGTTTTCATGGTAACCAACATCCAAACAAACTTGGTAACCGCGATGTCGAAGCCTTTTTGTCGGATTTAGTGGTCAGCAAACAAGTTGCGGCATCGACCCAAAACTTAGCGTTGAACGCTTTGGTATTTCTCTATAAAGAGTTTTTGAAAAAGCCGCTCGACATCGATTTGCGCTTCCGCCATTCGAAAAAGCAGCGGAAACTGCCAGTTGTCCTCACACCAACGGAGATCAAAAAGCTGTTCGCGGCCATTCCAGCGCAGACACTACTGCCTTATCAATTGATGTATGGTTCCGGGTTACGTTTGATGGAAACCATCAGGTTACGAGTTAAAGATATTGATTTCGACTATGGTGCCATCAGGGGCTGGCAAAGTAAGGGCGGAAAGAGCCGCGTCGTCACACTGGCGAAAGAGCTTCATCCCCTACTTCGCTTTCAAATCGAGACCGTGAAGCATTTATATACTCAAGATCAACTGAACCCAAATTATGATGGCGTCCAAATGCCAAACCGACTCGCCGAGAAATATCCCTCTGCGTCGAAGAGCTTGGAATGGCAATTCCTCTTTCCAGCTAAACAGTTGTGTCGATATGGCGACAAACCGGGTTGGTATCGCCATCATCTACATGAAACCACGCTGCAAAAAACCATAATTAAAGCACGTTTTACTGCTGAAATTGCGAAGCCGTTGTCGTGTCATACCTTACGACACTCATTTGCCACACACTTACTCGAAGCGGGAGCCGACATTCGAACCGTGCAAGAGCAACTGGGCCATTCTGATGTCAAAACAACACAAATTTACACGCATGTGATCGAACGCGGAGCCAGCGGCGTCAGAAGTCCATTATCCAACTTGTTCATTGGCAACACATCACCCAATGTTTAACGGCATACTTAACGCTATGCTTGATGGTATGAGTGCCTGATTTTAGGCACGCTACCGCCACGCCTTGTCCGGAACCAAAGCCATGCAGTTGCAATCACCTGCATAGTGTATCTCACAATACCGACCTCAATCCTGCGGTAACTTAACGAAAAGCGATGCAACCTAAAATTAGATGATTGCATACGCTAAACGTCCATTGGCGGTTTGAGCCGCGACGTTGAATATTTGAGGCGTATAACTAATCGCGCATGAATACACCCGCTCAAATCGACCTGTTTTCACTCAATGACGTCATCACAATCTCACGTTGTACACCCGATTCTTGGGCAAACGTTGCGTCATGGCTAATCAGAATAAAGCCGCCGGCGTAGCGTTGTAGCGCTTGAGCTAGCATGTATTTGGAATCAAGGTCGAGATGGTTATCCGGCTCATCCAACAACAGAAATGGTTGCGTGGGCTGATGGCTGGCAATGAGCATAGTGAGTTTCATCTTCTCGCCACCACTCAGTACATTGCCTTGACAAAAGACACGATCATGACGAAAGCCGATGCCGGCCAACACGGTACGCGCATCACCTTCTTTCATTCCCGCGCACTGTTGCAGCAGATTGTCTAACACCGATAACTCGTCTCGAACTGCGCCAAAATGTTGGTCGAGGTAATACAACGCGGTATTTAATCGCAACTCACCGCTTGCCAGCGGGAGGTCACCCACTAAGGTTTTGAGTAACGTGGATTTGCCGCAACCATTGCGGCCAGTCAGGTGAACTTTGTCGTTCGCATGCAGCGTGAATGTTTGAGGGGGCACGTTGCCAAACATCAACTCGGCGCCGATAAGCGTGATCACGTTGCGGGGTTGTGGCGAATGTCCGGTCAAATAGAGTGTTTGGCCTTTCAGTTGCTCCTTTCTCGCCTGTAACCGCTGCGCTTTGGCGTGCAAATCGCTTTGCCGTCGCTCTTCATTCTGGCGGCGATTGGCCGCTCGCGCTGTTGCTTTATCTTTTTTACCATCGAGCAAAATGGTGGCCTGACTGCCCGCTTTGCGCAGTTTGTTTCCTTGCGCGGCTCGTTGCTCTGCCTTTTCGCGGTTTCGCTGCGCCTGCGCTTCAAGTTGCTTTTGCTGCTTGCTCACACAAGCCAACTGACGCTCAACTGCCTGCACCTCGCTACGCTTTTGTTCGGCATACTTCTCGTAATGACCGCCAAACACGCGCAAGCCAAGGCCAGACAATTCCCAGATTTCGTCCATATCACGCAGCAACTGACGGTCGTGACTAATCAGTAAAATAGCGCCCGAAAACGTTCTCATGGTGTCCACCAGCCACTCCTTGGCTTGAGTGTCGAGGTGGTTCGATGGCTCATCAAGGATCAGCAGCGCTGCGTCGCTGGTGAGCAGTTGCCACAATTGAAGCCGAGCAAGTTGCCCACCACTGAGTTTGGCGCATAAAAAGGCTGGATCGGGTGGCAAGTTCATGGCGACCAGTTGTTGGTTGAGTTTCGCAGGCAGGTCCCACGCATCTCCCACGAGATCAAACCCATGTTGAGAGCAATCACCCGATTCAATTTGTTTGAGCGCATCAAGAACGGCTTGTAGCCCGAGAAACTCCGCAATCGTACAAGTGTATGACCGCAATTCAGACGGCAGTTGACGATAAATCGCGACCGAATTGGGCCGTACGACGTGGCCCGTTGAAGGTTGACGTTCACCGCATAGTAAAGCAGCGAACAGCGATTTCCCTACCCCGTTTCGCCCGACCAACCCCACACGGCGTTGAGTCATAGAACACGAGATGGATTGAAACAGCGTGTCGCCGTTATCGAATTGATAGCTAATTTGAGTGGCTTGTAAAAATGGCATCGTTTGCCTCCTGTGTGACAGGGGCAATAGCCGTAGCGGAATGCGGTTGAGCACATCAATCGATGCGCGCAATGACAAGCAATGTCGGAAAGTGAGCTACGCCTACTAACCCTGTGTATCCAAAAATAAAATCAAATATGGATGACAGGTTTAGTTGTTCATATTGGCGTAAACTCCGAAAGAAATGATGGCGAAACCTTAACCAACTTGCCGTCATTGCGTCAAGTTGATTTTCGTGCCTATCGATTGAAAGCCGATACCATCGTGCCCTTAATCGGCTCGTTCGATAGTGACACGCATTGAGCCGTTACTGGTCAAGCGATCGAGACCACCATCCAGTTGACCTAAATGGATCAGTCCGGAAGCATAACCAAAGTCTTTGTAGAATATGACTAAGTTTCCCCACGGCGCGTAATAAGCAATGTCACCTGCTTTAGATGCGGTACCCGATGGCGCGCCTTGAGTGGTCAGTTTACAGGGCAAATCGGCAATTTTCTCCGTACGCGCGTAATCTTCCAGTTCAAAGCTCAACGGCAGTTGACGAAGGAAATCCTGCGTCGAGGGAGAATCGTTGAGTGCTGCGGTCACGGCGCGATCGTCAAACACGAAACGGATCTTCATGGTGTGTTCTCCTTGGCCGAGCGCAGTGTTCGCGCTCGCCATTTTGATTGTCAATGTACTGAGTAGAAACAACCCAAATCGCAATAAACGTGAGCGTTTTCTCATTCAATGTCACCTAGTTCAATTGGCTGATCACCGCGCGCAGTCGGTTCAGTCCATCCATCAATTGCTCACGTGGGCAGGCCATATTGAGGCGCAGATACCCCTCACCGGCGTCGCCATACACCGTGCCCGCATTGAGCATCAGTTTACCTTCTCGGCGTAGTCTTTCCGTCAGTTGTGTTGAGCTCATTGCGAGGCTGCGACAATCAATCCACGCCAGGTAAGTCGCTTGTTGCTGAGTCAGTTGAAGCTGCGGCAAATGCGTGGCGATAAAATCGCTGACCAGTTCGTAGTTCTGATGCAAATACCCAGTCAGCGCATCCAACCAAGCTTCACTGTCGTTGTAGGCCGCGATCAATGCGGTGACACCAAACGGGTTCACATCACACACTTCATGAATATTGAGCGCGCGATCCACACGGGCTCTGATACGCTCATCCGCTGCGATGATATTGGCGATTTGCAGCCCAGCAATATTGAATGACTTGCTTGGTGAATGAGTCGTGACACTGTGACGCAGAAATGCCTCCCCCAATGCTGCAAACGGTTGATGCGTTTGCCCCGGGAACATTAGGTCGCAATGAATTTCATCACTGATCACCATCACACCATGTTGAAAGCAGATCTCGCCCACACGCCGTAGTTCTTGCTCACGCCACGCACGGCCAACCGGGTTGTGCGGATTACACAAAATCATCGCCGTTACGTGGGGTTGCGCAGCCACTTTCTCCAGATGATCAAAATCCATTTCATAAAAACCATCACGATTAATGAGCGGATTCTCCACCAGCTGGCACTGCATGTTACGCACTGAACTAAAAAAGCAGTTGTACGCGGGCGTTTGCACGATCACACCATCGCCGGGCTGCGTCACTGCTTTTAATATCGCCGATAACGCAGGCACAACACCGGAGGTATATAAAATCCATTCACGCTGCATCGCAAATCCGTGACGACGTGTAAACCAGTCAATCACCGCCTGAAAATACGCATCTGGTACACTCGCGTACCCAAAGATGCCATGCGCGACTCGGCGTTGCAGCGCATCAATGATGGGCGGAGCGGTGCGAAAATCCATGTCTGCAACCCACATCGGTAACACCGATTCATCATGGGGACTGTCCCATTTAGCGCTACCGGTGTGATGTCGATTGATGATGGTATCAAAATCGAATGTGCTCATTCCGCGCCTGCCTTGGTTTGCGTTTCGATAATACACGCCTTTGGATCGCGGCTATGTTCATCAATGATGATGTCGCCGATCGAACGTGCTTTGATGTAACCCGACAAAGGGTTCTTCACGCTCATAATGTCAGACACGATCTCCGCGTGCAGCGTGGCATACTCAAAACAGAGATCGGTCTCTTCCATCACGCAGTTTTCCATCACCAAATCCTGCGCATAACACAAAGGTTGTTCACCGCGAATGGTGCAATTCACCAAGCGCAGATTTTTCGAATGCCAGCCCAAGTACTCACCATCAAGCACACTGTCGTACACCGTGATGTTTTCAGAACCCCAGAATGCATCTTTTGAATCCAGATATGCGTTACGAATCGTGACGTTTTTGGCATCTTGGAATGAGTAGTTGCCCTGCAATTTAAAACCGTCGATCTCGACATTTTCACAGTTCATGAACACGTAATCGGCGCCACGCATTTCAACATTGTTGAGTGTCACATCATGGCACATCCACAACGTTTCACCGGCATTGGGGAAGCGCGAGTTTTCGATATGTAAATGGGAAACGCGACGGAACATTTTAGGCGCTTCCACCACGCAATTTTTCATGGTCAGATGGTCGGTATACCAAATCGCGGCACGCGCGTAGACGGTGAACAGACTTTGTTCCAACAAAACGTGGTTGCTGTGCCAGAATGGGTATTTGCCCATGAATTCGCACTGCATTGCTGTCATGTGGTGGGTGTGCTTCATCGCCGATTCACCCGGATAGAAACGCACCTTGTGCAAAAAGGTGTTGCTCGCTGCATACAAAGGGCGTTCGCCTTCGTAGAAACGGTCGGATATTTTCTCTTGAGTCTGAATGACATTTTTCATAATTAACCTGAGCTTAGCGAGAGTTCGGAAAGAAAAGCGCCAGGCGGATGCTGGCGCTGGGACGTGGATTTAACGCTTACAGTGCGTTGTATTCTTCATCAGAAACGGGAGCGCACCATTCGTTGCTGGCACCTTCCGCTGGGATTTCTACCGCAACATGAGCAAACCAGCTGTCTTTGGCCGCGCCGTGCCAGTGTTTCGTACCCGGTGCAATGTGAACCACATCGCCAGGGTTCAGTTCTTGTGCCGGTTGACCGGCTTCTTGATACCAACCGCGACCACCGGTCGCCAGCAAGATTTGGCCGCCTTTGTGATGAATATGCCAGAAGTTACGGCAACCCGGTTCAAAGGTCACATTGGCCACAACCACCCCCGGGATATTCAGCAAAGCAAGGTAGCTGGTACCCGTAAAGTAATCGGCATACGCCACGTTCTCTTCACCAAAATCAAAAATGCCTTTGCCGTTAAAATTGCCAGCTTTCAGTGCTTCTGGGATCAATGTTTTTGCTTCATGACTCATCGTAAACTCCAATCATTCTTTGTTGTGTTCATCGCATCTACGTGGGATACCGGGTTTAATGTCGTGCCGCATTGAGCACGTCGGCCGCATTTGCAGCAACCCGTTCTCCGCATGTATCGCGAATCACATCGATAAATTCGTCAAGTTGCTTCGCCGTCACACCATTGTTCATCGCAATGCCATAGTGCGCTTGAAGCTGGGCATTCACGCCACTCATATTCGCCAACGCAGCAATGGTCGCCAATTCGCGCGCTTTCCAGCTCAATACGTCGCTTTGAAAGATGTCGCCAAACAAGTGGGCTTTTAAATACGCATCAATTGCCGGTGCAAACTCAAACAAGGCGCCCGTGACCGCTTGACCCACCAGTTGCGTTTGATGACGCGTGCCCACGGCCAAGCTGTCGCCTGGAACCATCGCCAATCCGTCTTCGCCGTTTTCATCCACAATGCTGCGTTGTTTGCGTGATTCCAGCACAACCATGAACGCCCCTAATCCGTTGAGGCTGCGTGGAAATCCTGCGTATGCATAAAGCTGAACTAAAACGGCTTTGATGGCATTGACCGTCAGCCCCGCATCCAACCCGTGTTCAAGACTGTTTTTGAGACACTCGATCTGCCCGCTGGCGGTAAACGCCGCGATCGGCAGTATGGCGCGTTCTTGATTTGTTAATGCTTGTTCAGTTGGATGGTTCATCGGCATCTCCGGTATGGCAGGTAAAACACGGCATCGGTTTGCGAGAAGCAACGCAAGCGATGTGTGTCTCGCCAAACCGTGAGGCTAATTTACGCCTTCTTCGTGACTTCACGTTAGCCTATTCAACGCTATTTCTTGCCCATTCCTCCAATCAATATTCAAGCCATGGAAAAATGGATGGCCGAAAAACCACCGCTACCACAAGAGAGCAATAAACTTAATACGTTGATAAATAATTAAATACTATTGAAAGCATCACGCCTTGACCGAATCAACACGCTAGACAGGTGAGGCATCGCTGGCATTCTGACCGGCCAAGGGGCTTGCCTGATATTCTTTACATGAAGTGATTTGATGTTATAACTACAGCATTCAATTCGTGCCAAAGACCACCAAGGTCATCTCGGGAGCCGCAATGAAAGAACCCCATTCCATGGCAAAAACTATCGAAACTTTTGCTCGCCAAATCGACAAATGGACTCACAACACCAATCAGTTTGATACGGAAATTCCCGGTGTACGACTGAGCCATTGGAACGCCCCGACACCGCCAACCAGCTACACGCACAAATCAAGTATCTGCTTGATTGCTCAAGGGAAAAAACGAGTCCTACTCGGCGAAGAAAACTTTGTTTACGATGCCAATCATTTTCTGATTTCATCCGTTGATCTCCCCATCATCGCCAATATCATTGAAGCCACAGAAGAGACGCCGTACCTTGGGTTAGTGATGGAAATCGACTTGCATGAGATCTCGCAATTGATCGTCGAAAGCGAACTCGCCTTTCCGCACAGTAAAGCGGCACAAAAAGGCATTGCGGTGGGGGAATTGTCGGAACCCTTATTGGATGCGTTTGTACGCCTGATGGCACTACAGGATGACCCGGCGAGCATCAAGATTCTCGCGCCAGTGATTAAGCGCGAGATTTTTTATCGCCTGCTCACCTCCGAACAAGGCGCACGTCTCAACCAGATCGTGACCGCGGGCAGCCACAGCCATCAAATTTCTAAAGCGATTGACTGGTTGAAACACAACTTCGTCAAACCGCTCAGCGTCAGTGAGCTGGCCTCTTACACCGGAATGAGCAAGTCGGCGTTTTACACCCACTTTCGTACCATGACATCGATGACACCGCTGCAATTTCAAAAGAAACTGCGGTTGAGTGAAGCCCGTCGTTTAATGTTGACTGAAAATCTCGATGCGATGGCGACCACATTCCGCGTCGGCTATGAAAGCCCTTCCCAATTCAGCCGAGAATACAGTCGCCTGTTTGGTGCGCCACCCTCAAAAGACATTAAAGCGCTGCGAGAAGCAGACATGGCCTGACGTATCGCCTACCGTCAACACGAAGCCGCTCAGCGTTTCAAAGCATTACTGTGAAACACTGAGCGGTGAAATATAAAGCGCTGAAATGCAAAACGGTTAGTTAAATGCAAAACGGTGAAATACCGGGCAGTGAAACAACAGCGCAGTAAAACAACGAAGGCAAAAAAGACAAAGCCGCTGAACAATCAGCGGCTTTTTTTGACTCATCCATTCCCCCGAACAGCGTAGCGAGGCTACCGGTTTTAGAGAGAATGTCTGAGAGACGAGGCGGACAGATTAAGCAATTTTAAAGCGGCTCACCAACTCATTCAGGTGCTCAGCCAGAGTGGCTAGCTCTTCACTGGACGCTTTAGTTTGATCCGCCCCCGCAGAGGTCTGCACCGACAGATCTTTAATCTGCACCAAGTTTTCATCCACTTCCCGTGCCACCACAGCTTGCTCTTCAGCAGCGCTGGCGACGGTCGCATTCTGGCCGTTGATTTCACTCACCAACACCGAAATTTCTTCGAATGCCACACTGGCATCGTTCGCCACCGTTAAGGTTGAGTTGGCCAGCTCATTGCTGTGTCCCATTTTGCTCACAGTCTGGCGAGTTTCCGAGCTCACAGCGGTAATCATGGTTTCAATATCCGCGGTGGATTGTTGCGTCCGGTGAGCCAGTGCACGCACTTCGTCTGCCACCACCGCAAAGCCACGACCATTTTCTCCGGCGCGCGCTGCTTCAATCGCTGCGTTCAGTGCCAACAAGTTGGTTTGTTCAGCAATGGCACGAATCACATCCAGCACGGTGCTGATATTGGCCACGTTATCGGAGAGCGCCAACACGCTGTTTTCCGCATCTTGCATGTCCATTTTCAGCAGTTCTAGCGCGCTGATCGTTTCTACGATTTTCGATTTGCCGATCTGCGTTTTATCGTCCATCACTTCCGCGTTCGCACTGGTCGCGCTAGCGGTCCGAGCGACTTCTTCAATCGCCGAGGTCAATTCGCTGACGGCCGTTGCAGCCAAGCTTAATTGATCGCTTTGCTGGGTCACAATCACGGAGGATTGATGCGTCACCACACTCAACTCTTCTGATGTCGCGGCAAGCTGAGTGGAAGAATCGCCGATCATCGACATCGCTTTAGCAAGCTGTTGTTGCATGTCGGCCAATGCGCGCAGCATATCCGCGGCTTCATCGCGGTGTGGATCAGACAGTTGTTGCGTCAGATCTCCCGAAGCGATTCGCTTGGCCACCTCAACGGCATAGCTCAAAGGTACAATCAGGCTGCGGCTGTAAACGTATGCTAGAACAACAATCACCAAAATGGTCAGCGCAATGCCGATGTACACCAGCTTTTGAGCCACAAGGTATGTATCGGTCGCGGCATCGTTGTCGATATTGACCATCTTGATTTGAAACTGTGCGTAACGATCTAGTACCGCTTCAATTTTGTCGATCAGTGGCACAACCACATCTTCACGATAACGGACAGAGGCGTCCAGCAGGCCCTGTTCGGTCAGCGTGAACAGTTGTGGCAGCGCATCGGTCAACTGACCATGCAATAAGGTCACTTCCTTCAAGATGTTTCTGGAATCTTCATTACTCGCCAACTGCGACATTTTTAGCTCAGCGGCGTCGTAATCTTTAATGATCGCTTTCATGCGCGTTTGAATTGCACTTTGCTGCGCCTGAGTTTTAGCATCAGAAAGCTCACTCACCGCAACTTGGGTTCGTAAAATACCACGACGCAAATCGGCTACCGTCGCAACGGCAGGCATGCGTTGTAATGTCAGTTGATCTGTTGAGTCGTTGAGACGAGAAAGCTGAGAAACCGAGAATAACCCCAATATCAGCGTACAAGCACCTAGCACACCAAACGCCAAGGCACTTCTTAATCCGATGCGAATGTTTCTGATCATATATTCCCTTACAAAAAGTCGGTTAAGCGAAGGCGCGGTGCACGCCTTCTAAAACCGAGTTTATAAAGGAATTTTTTGGGGAATCTTTTGCGCAAACCACACTTCATGAAAGATACATACGTTTCATAATGAAACTTCGTTTCACCTCACAAATTGTGTGGATTATCAATAGCCTTTAGCCCTTGTATTCCAAGGCCTGAAGCACGCCAAAAGGGATTGAAGCGCAAGATCGCAGTGCTGCTGTCACACCTCACGGAACAGGGATTATCATCCTATTAAATGAATGCTAAACACCGCATTAGCTTGAGCAATCACTCCCCAACAGAGGCAAGCGCGCCATCATGGTTTTCAGCGCCAAAGCATCCCATGGCAGATGTTCTGCGATACCCAACCCAACCACATCAGCCACCCCCGCCATGTCTGTCAATGCGTCAATCACTTGTGTCATGCTCAGTTTGCCTTTCGCCACGCCATCGAATAACGCCGGATCATCAGCCACGTTGGAGAACAGCAACGCACGGAACAAGTTCGGATCAAGCACATCCAAATCCAAGTGAATGGCAAGATGCTTCGCGCCCGTTAAACGGAACCAGTCAACCAACGGCTGGCTCCCCTCTGCTTGCAGTTGCTGCGGAGAAACATTCGCTAAGCCCAACGCGTTCATTTGTTGCGCTTCCCAACTGGTCGGCTCATTGACCCCAAAATAGCAAACATTGCGAGCGTTCACCGGTTTCGGCACGTAACTGCGAAATTGCGCGTCGCCGAGGCCAAGCAGGTTGCCCAGAACCATCGCATGCGCATGACTGAACTGCGCTGGCGTCATGATGTCGGGATGCGCATCGACCCACAAAACGGCTAAATCGCCCTGATATTTCTCGTTCAAGTAGGCAAATGGGGCCAAGTCGACCAAGCAATCACCGCCCAGCACAACGATGCGCTCAGGTTGATGGCGCTGGATTTTTGCTTGAGCATCTTCGAGTTGTTGGATCAACTGCGGCCGTGCCAGCACCCCATCGACGACCGCCAGCGTTTGGCCTTGCGGCAACGCCACGTCGACGGTTTCAATCGGCCCGTCATGTTGTGGCGCTAACCAATTTAACAACTGCGCGCCCAAGAAATAGGGTTCGTTGTTGCCTCCTTGCCACTGTGGAAAAATTAGTCTCAACGTATTGGATTGGCTCATTTTGACTCCTTGCATAAACATGAAAGCCACACGCGCTGTTTGTTTTTGCGGAGATGAACGTCACGATTTGGCAAAAGCTGCGTGCGGTGCGATACAAGGAATTATGCAAGCGCTGCGGGGACGCACGTTATTCTGAGCCGGACAACTGATGTGCTGATAAGGACAAATTAGACGGCTGAATCACGCATTTGTGAGGGCGTCATGCCGTATTTTTCCTTAAACAGTTTGTTGAAATGAGGCAGATTTGAAAATCCCTGCTGATAGGCAATATCGCTGATGGCCATCTCTTGATGGGTAAGCAACATACGACGACACGCTTTTAATCGTTGCAGCCAAACCCAGCGCATCACCGACGTATTCTGCTTGGCAAACAAACGACTAAGCGTGCGCGCCGACATGTGCAAATGGCTTGAAATCGATACGACACTCAACGCGGGATCGCCCAACTGCTGCTCAATATAATGCTGCGCAAGTGCCAAATTATTTCGCTTGTCGCGTTGCACCAATGCGCTGGCCTCACCCGACGCGGCCTGAAATGCCGTGCCCAGCATCATCAAAATGGCACGCAACATTTGATCACCAAACACCTCTTCTTGCTCTTCGGTCAACCAAGCTTGTTCAAGCATGGCGGCCACAAACGAGACCAACGGCGCGTCTCGCTTTAAGGTGACATTCAGCCATGCCTCACAATCCTTGATGTGTTCACGCACCAGGGCGTGCGGCACGGAAATGACAATCTGGTTGTCACCTTGAGGGAACGTGTAACGAAATGGCTGATGATTGTCATACATCACGATATCACCCGCGTGCTGCTCTGATGTCACGCCAGCTTGCGTCAAGCATGCCAACGGGCACAGCGACAAACAGATGAAATAATCGTCGCTGTATTCGACGTCGTCCATCTCGCCATATTCAATCGGTGTCGAGCGAATGCGCGAGATCAAAGCGCTGCGTCCTAAGCTTTTAACATCTAGCTCGCCGTGGAACGCCTCCTCAGACAACATTCGGTTGTGGGTGGGCGAGGCAAAGGTTCGCTCCACATTGTGTTGCCAGTAGGCAAACCCTTCTTGTGCTCTCACATCTTGTGTCGAAAAACTTCTGCCCACGTGCGATTCCTTCCCCTTATCCTGTGTGCTGTCGATCATACCTTAAGCCGCACGCGAACCAAACGATGGTCCGACTCGTGCGATATGCCGGTGTGTCTCATCGTTCCATAGCCCTACGCGGCGCAAAGCAGGTTGGCGCTCATGCTGCGAGGTGGCATATTGACAACATATTTGTCTGCATTCATCAATTCACGCAGAAAATCACGTCAAATCTGTGCTCGTCATGGGTTTATATAAATTCATGAAATGTTCAATTTACAGCGTATTTCACTATCTTCAAGCCCAATCCCCCACCACAAAACGATGCCCGCCAGCGACGCTCATTTCATTCAATCGATCCATTGACTGCTCGCTCAGAACAAATAATCACCAACGACGTTCAAATGATGCGCGCCTTGCGTAAAAAGACGGCGAAGTGGCGCAAATGCCTTAGACCAAGATGTTGGAGCGTCATTCGCCAATGCCTCACCGCACGGAATTTATGAAACTCCTTTTTTTTATCCATCACTAGAATTTTATATAAGCACCGATTCCATCCAAAGAACAGCATATTGATCAACATAAATTTAACAGAATAATCAATCAGAATTACACCAACATCACAGTTACATAATCTACAAATAACTAACACAAGCAATGAATTTGCTACATAATAGCCAGCAACTAGGAGTTATGTTCTAAAGAAAACATCAATCGCAGGAAGCCATATGATAACCGCCCAAGCCCACATTGATCTCAACGCGCTCCAACACAACTATCGTCGCTTGAAAGCATTAAGCGGTTCTCAACAAGTGGTGGCGGTCATCAAAGGTGACGCGTATGGCCATGGTGCCGTGCAACTGGCCAGCGCGCTGCCAGATGCTGATCGCTTTGCCGTGTCACGTTTAGAAGAAGCAGAAGAACTGCGCCTAGCGGGCATCACTCAACCTATTTTGTTGTTGGAAGGCTGCTTTTGCGCAGACGATTTGAAACGCGCCGCCGAGCTTAAACTCGACACCACTATTCATTGTGAAGAACAGCTACACGATCTCGAAACCAGCACGCTGGCACACCCAATTCATGTATGGCTGAAAGTCGATACGGGCATGCACCGTTTGGGCGTGCAGCCCTTTCAAGTGCCCGAGTATGTGTCGCGCATCGAACGTACGCACAAGCTGAACGAAAAGTTGGGGTTCATCAGCCACTTTAGCTGCGCTGATGATATCAACCATCCGACCACGCAGCGCCAATTGGCCTGTTTCAATCAAGCGACTGCGCAATACGATGGTCCGAAAACTATCGCAAACTCTGCTGGCATTTTGTTCTGGCCAGAATCGCAATTCGACGTTGCCCGCGCGGGCATTGCCCTGTTTGGGATCTCACCCAGTGCCGAACACACGGGCCGCGATCACGCGCTGGTGCCTGTCATGACACTCAATACGCGTTTGATTGCCGTGCGCAAACATCAAGCCAGCCGCCCTGTGGGCTATGGAGAAACTTGGCACGCGCAGCAAGATACCCACATCGGTGTGATTGCGATGGGGTATGGCGACGGTTACCCACGCAGTGCACCAAGTGGTACGCCGGTCTTTGTCAATGGTCGGCTGGTGCCTATTGTCGGGCGTGTCTCTATGGATATGATCACCGTCGACCTAGGTCCAGATGCAACCGATCAGGTAGGAGATGTGGTGGAAATGTGGGGGAAAAACCTGCCCATTGAAACCATCGCGAATCACGTTGGCACCATTCCTTACGAGCTAACCATCAAGCTGACACCGCGCGTCCACCGCCATTATCACCAAGCGCACGGCGTGGTGATTGACATGACGCAAGCGTTGTCAAAACGCGAAACACCGCCCGCCCGTATGTTGAATCAGAAAGGTTCGTTGTAGCGAGGCGATCTGTCCCAATCCACTCATCGCCTAATAAGCATCATCGCCAACGAAGCATGATCACCCCACGAAAGCCGCTACCCAGCGGCTTTCGTTCATTTTGGGGAAGAGCTTACATCTGAACCCAGACTTGAGGAAACGTCTCGCTACTGGTTTGAATGTTCAAGCTGACCAGCGATTCGTTCTCGGTTTCCAGCGTCACCAGATTCACATGCCCTGCTGCGGCGCACTGGTCATCAGCCAGTTGCATCTCCGCCAAGCCATTGACCTCAGTCGTCGCGGTCAGACTGCCGGAGCTTTCACAACTTGCGCCACTAACGGTAAGTGCACCAAGATTGTCAATGCTCATTTGCAGCAATGCGTCGTTGTAACGCGCCTGATAAGTACCAGCAAAGCTGGCAATATCAACGCTCTCAGCAAAGACCGGAGACAACGTCGTTTCACCATTGCTGTTGGTGCACGCCAGCGCAGCGGCGCTCATTTCGCAGCTTAACGCTACCGCCGAAAATACCAGCAGACCTTCACTGCTGCTGCCCACATACGAAGCTTGATGCTCACGATCATCCCACAGCGTCAGTAACGTCGTAGAATTCTGCACCACAATCTGCGCTGAGAGCGGTACCGTGTCATCACGCCACACCACACCTTCATACGTTCCCACTTGTATGGTGTCGTTGGTGGGTTTACACCCCCACAAGGCAAACACACAGCACAGTGCCATCATCCATTGTTGCTGTTTCATCACCACTTCCCTATTCCAAGCCAATCAAGCGCTGGCTAACCAACGCGACTTTGCCGCGCGCCGCCTGCACGTTGCCATCAATGGTACTGATGGTGATGTAACCTTCGTTAACCGCGATACCTTCAGAATCTTCACTGGTGTCACCAGCGTCACCTGTGGTGAAAGTCAGCCCTTGCTTACCAGATAACGCGCTCGTTGCCGCCGCTTGCGCTTCTTCTGAAGTCATGCCGCCCGCAATCAGGCTCTGCATGGTGTAATACAGCGCGGTGGAATCGGTAGACAAATCATCACTGAATTTAAGCAGCGCACCGCCGCCGTTCCAGCCCACATCGGTAAACTTGTAGCCCATGGTGCTGTTCATCTCTTCCGGGGTATTGACGTTCAACCCAGTGTAAGCAGGCAATAGCGGTTGGCCCGAAGGTTGATTGGCCACCAACTGCGCGACAATCTTAACCACCACGTTCGCCACCAGTTGTGATTGCTCTGCGTCTGACGCGGTATTGGAATTGGCGCTGACCGCAATGGCCGGAATGCCACGGCTGAGTGAAATCATCGCCGCACCGAGCGTGCCGGAGTTGTTGTTCATATAGCCAAGGTTGTTCCCTTCATTCGGTCCCGAAATCACCAGATCTGGATCCTGTCCCCACACGGCCTGCGCGGCGACATCAATCCCGTAGGTCGCCGCCATCACCGGCGTTCCTTCTGCGAAACTGGAAAACGCCACCGAGGTATCGGTGTCACCGACACAATATTCCTGATCCGCCGACTGGGTCTCATCAACCGACACGGGTTTGAGGAACGTCATCGCGCCGCCTTTGCCACTTTGTCCGGTACAAGGCGCCGACATAATCACATCGTGACCCGCCGCTTCGAGCGTACTTTTCATCACCTGAATGTTGGTGGTCTCCCAACTGTCGTCATTCGTCAGCAGAATATTGAGCGCAAAAGATGGGTTAGAAAGCGTCAGGGCGCCACACGCTGCCATCGCCAGGCAGACTTTTGAGAATTGCTTCATGATTGATCCGTTTTTTCACTGTGTTGTCTTCCGCTCAAACGCCGTGTTCGAGCGGTCTGAACGTTACTTTTGCGAAAAAACATGACGCTTCGGTTACAAATTTTTAGTGGTTCAACACAGAGATATCTTTAAAATATTTTCAATAAATTTCAAATAGTTAAATGAATTCAACATCAATATTAATCCGATTTGGAGATATCTTTAAACGGTAGCAGGACTGTGCGTTTTGATCTTTGCGGCCATTTTCAAAACCGCAAGCTTCCGTAAGTGTCTCCCCAACCACACCCAGCAGCGCTTCTTTGATTTTATTGCGGTTCTGATCGAGGGTTTTGGCTCGCAAACCATGTTGTTTAAGTTCTCTGATCGCGCGGCCATGACCACCAAATTGCGCCATCAACGCAATCAAATTTTGCGCACTGCGCACATCCGGACGGTTAGCAGGCGGATTGCTCACCCAGCCATCATCGCTCTCGCACTTGCGGCGCTGCGCGTACCACAGCCAGTAAATTGCCGGCGTAACCGACAAAGGGATCACCAACGCATTCAGGTGCACTTGGAGTTGACCGTCATGAGTGATGAACTTGAGCGCCAACGGCTGAGAGGCTTGATTGAGCTGTTCAACCGCGTCTTCAATCGTGTATGAAGACTGACGGCTTGCGAGCACCGCCAGCAAATAACTGCCATCGGGTTCAGCGCTCGGCGCCGAACTGCGAAAGTGCTGCAGCGCTTGCTTCCAAAGCTTGGCATCGACACCTTGCTGAGACAACTGATGCAGCAAACGCTGATCGCTCGGCCTGAGAGGTTGCGGCCGCCAACGCATCAATAGAGAAGTCAGCCCCGCCGCCAACAGCGCAATACTGCCCCATGGCAGCCACTGCACGTCGCACTGCATGGCAAGGCGCAGCGCCCCACCCTGCGATGGCAGCTGAAGCGTAATCGGGAATCGCAGCCCGTTTGTTGCCGAGTTTGAAGACTCCAACCCGCACGTAGCCAGCACTTGCAACGGGTTGTGCCATTGCAGATGGCTCAGCACCTCCTGGCTTCGCAGCGCAAACAGCGCTTGGGTTTCAGCCTGCTCGCCCAATTCAGCGCTGTCTTGCCAAATCTGGTTACGGGCCGACTGGATCGGCCCATCAATGACCCGTTGCAGGCGAGCCTGAGTCAGCACTGCACTGAACAATAGAGACAAAAGCAAATAACACACAATCAAACCGAGCAGTTGAGCCATCTGCATTCGGTGGAAAAAAGGAATCGTCATCATGAGGAAAAAGCTGCCAATACTTGGTGAAGATGAGACTTCAATTGGTGGAGCACAGGTTCATCGCGCAGTGAGCGAGAGACAAACCAGCCACCAGCGGAAATGCCCTGTGCGATCGTCGTTTGATAAAACGTATCGCCCTGATACAGCGGGCTATAATTGGTATCCGGAATGACATCAACCTCACCCTTCGTGAGCGCAGAAAGCATCGCCTGACGCGACGGATAACGGGTGACACGGGCAGCATGAATATCAATAGACAGTTGCGCCAGCACTTGGACCGGCAACTGATAGCCAGAGCGACTGAAGGTATCACTGAGCAGACCGATACGATGCGTCGCAAGAAATTGCGGTGTGATGGGCTCGCGGGCAAACCACAGCGCATCATATCGAGGCATGGGTAGCAGGGTCTCGTAGTAACGCTGATAGTCTGGGCTCAATCCAGCCAGATGATAATCGCGCCCCCACATCACATCAAAATCCTGCTGATAGATCATGCGTGGCGTCAGTTCACCACGTGGCAACCATTGCACGGTCACATCACGAAAGCGGTGATTGAGCATAGGATCACTGCACAGCGTTGACAGTAACGGTCTTGCCATGACGTGCGCCGGGATCAATATGGTTAGATTGGGCAGCGCTGGGTCAGCGCGTTGTTCGGTGTTCACCGCGGAACAGGATAGCTGATTAAAAGCCAGAGTTTGGGGCATGGTGAATGTTGGTGCTTGCAACCAAGCCACCAGCCCGACACACAAAATCAGGCTCACGAGGGTGTAACAGCGCGGCGCAGCGGGATGGTGCCAGAGCCGCGTCATGACGTCATTCATAACGGCGATACGTTCCTTCTTTTTGTGAAGAAATTACGCCAAGCTTATGAAGTTAATATGACAATCCTCGATAATTTGTAGATGTTCACCGCAGATAGCGGCATGTTCTGCGATTATTTCTTCGCCGACATTTTGCGTCGCACCTGCCCCGGGGTTTCACCAAAAAAACGGCGAAACGCGTGGGTTAATGCACTTTGGCTGGAAAAGCCCACTTTTTCGGCAATTTCGATCAACGGAAGGCGCGTGTCCTGCAGCATCTGGCGAGCACGCTTCATGCGCGCAGTAAATAGGTATTGCCCCGGCGTCATGCCTGCCGCTTCACGAAACAGTTCATGGAAATGCCCGGCGCTGACGTTACTGACCGACGCCAAGCGCGACGTGGGCAACGCTTCATCAATGTGCTGCTGAATGTATTCATCAATCGCCACTAAATCGAGGCGGCCACGATGGAGGTAATTGACGTCCTGCTGATTGAACATGCGTTGATGCAAGCTAGAAAGAAAGGTGGTGGTGATCCCTTCCGCGGCTTCAGGATAGGAATCCCAGACATCTTTCTCACGGTACATGTACGCTAATAAATAGCGCAGGCCAGAATCGATATCAAAATATTGCGCGGAATCGAACAGGCGTTCGAGTTTCACGCCAACGTGTTCAGTCGGTATGTCGAGAATGATGTGGCTGTTGTCGCCGATCCCTTCGTAAAAGTGCTCATCGCCTCCGGGAACCAAGCAACCGTGGAACGGGTCAACCTGGCCACCCCGCCCCTGAACTTCAAACGCTGCGCCACCACGATACGCAATCACAATTTGATGGTAATCGTGGTCATGATGAAGGCAACTGTTCTGTAGTGCTTGCGTCCGTATGCGAATAGCCATGATGAGCGTGGAGACATGTCCGACCAGGTTAAATAAGAATAATTCTCTTATAACAAAAATCTCACTTAAAAGACAAGTAATATTTCAGAAGCGTTTCAAATGTTAAACAAGTGCTGCAATTTGCGCAAAAACTCAGGAGTTTTAAACAAGAATCCAACATTCCGAGCTGCTTAAATGGAACAAGCGTAGGGAAACAATGCGCTGAGACCGCTTTTAATCAGGAAGAAAAAGAACAATGACAGCAACAATCACCTTTATTGGTGCGGGAAATATGGCCAGCGCAATTGTCGGCGGCTTGGTCAGTCAAGGATACCCAGCCGACCACATCACCGCGACATCCCCCGACACGGCCATGCTTGACGCCGTCAACTCCCGTTTCGGCATTCAAGTCACCAGCGATAACTGTGCAGCCATCCAGCAAGCCGATATCGTGGTGTTGGCCGTAAAACCACAAATTCTACGTATGGTGTGCGACGAACTTCGCCCAACCCTCGATGCTCGAGACGTGCCGCCGTTGGTGCTGTCTATCGCGGCAGGGATTCCACTTGACTCCCTGCAAGCATGGTTAGGTGAGCAGGTGCCGGTGGTTCGCGCCATGCCAAACACCCCCGCCATGATTGGTTGCGGCGCGACCGCATTAAAAGCCAATGCGTTGGTGAGCGATGCGCAGTGCGAGCAAATTGAGCAACTGCTGTCGAGCACCGGCATTGTCGAATGGCTTTCCGATGAAGATTTAATGGACGCGGCCACCGCCGTCGCGGGCAGCGCACCTGCATATTTCTTCCTCTTTTTCAAAGCGATGGAAGATGCAGCCGTGAAACAAGGCCTGCCTCGTTCCACCGCGCGTAAACTGGCACTGCAAACCGGCCTTGGCGCTGCATCCATGGCATTAACCGGTGAGGATGAACCGGAACAATTGATGCGTAATGTGATGTCGCCACAAGGCTCAACGGAGCGTGCTATCGCCTCTTTCGAAGCCGCAGGGCTTCGTGACATCGTTGCACAAGCCATGCAGGACTGTGCCGATCGCGCCCGAGAGATGCAATCGCTCTTTGGCGAAAAATAAAAGAAATAGTTCACAGAATAGTATTCCAATAACCGACGTACCCGACACCGTCGGCAGGCAGCATGCTTTCCCCCACTTGCAGTGGCGTTGTATACGAGTGGGGAGATGCGGCCCCAATGCCGCAACCTTCGGTAACCGAGGTAAAACAACAACCCGTAAAAGGACTAAGTAAAGATGAAAGGAAATCTTCGTAAAATCATGAAGACCGCGGCGCTGGCTGCGTGCGTTTCACTGGCGACGTCAGCTGCGTACGCCGATGAATGGCGTATGGCAACACCGTGGTCAGGTGGCCCTTGGCTAGAACGTGATGCCAAGTTCTTCGCCGATAACGTGAGTGAGCTGACCCACGGCGACATCACCGTGAAAGTCTTCCCTGGCGGTACTCTGGGTAGCGCGCTGAAAGTGACAGACACCGTGAAATCTGGCGTTGCAACCGTCAGCCACAACTACATCAACTACGACTACGGTAAAGATCCAACGACAGCGCTGCTGGCGGGTCACTCGAGCGGCCTGACGCCAGAAGAGTTCATGTTGTGGATGTACAAAGGCGGCGGTATCGAGCTGTACGAACAGTACCGTAAAGAGAAATTTGGTGTGGTCGCTTTCCCTTGTTCCATTCTTGGCACCGAAATTTTCCTTCACTCCAACAAACCCGTTCGCACACTGGAAGACTTCAAAGGTCTGCGCATTCGTACCTCTGGTGCATGGGCAGAGATCGCCTCTCGCCTAGGCGCATCGACCGTGGTGATGGCGGGCAGCGATATCTACTCGGCACTAGAACGCGGCGTGATTGACGCAGCCGAATGGGGCAGCCCAGAGATGAACCGTCCAACGGGTTTCCAAGAAGTGGCGAAATACGTGATCCTGCCAGGGATTCACCAATCAGGTGGCGTCCTGGAGTGTCAGGTCAACCAAAAAGCGTGGGATAAACTGCCCGCTGAAGAACAAGACTTGATTCGTCAGGCAGCAAAACTGTCTATGTTCGATTCATGGTTATCTGCGTCTTACGCCGACCTTGATGCGTACAAAGAACTGGTGAACGGCAGCAACGAAATCGTTCGTCTCGATCCAAAATTCATCAGCCAAATTCTGGAAGAAACCAAGAAATGGGAAAATGATCATGCAGCCGATAATGCATGGTTCAAGCGCGTGCTGACCTCTCAACGTGAGTTCAAAGAGCAGATCAAACTGTGGCCTGAATACCGTCTACAAATCGGTGTGACCGAAAGTTAATCTCCTCTGCCACAGCCGCCGCAAGGCGGCTGTCTGGTCTCTTTTTCGATCGTAATTAGGTTAACACTATGAAGTTGATTACCAGTATCGAGGCCATTACCCGCTTTGCCGGGCTGATTGCCGCTCTGTTGGTATTGCCGCTGATCGGTGCGCTCGTCACTGAAGTCTTCAGCCGCTATATCTTTGATTCCCCGACCCTGTGGGCGTTTGAAATCAGTTACATGGTCATGGGCGCAATCTTTATGCTCGGCCTTGCCAATGCATTGCGCCTTGGCCAGCACGTCAGTGTCGATGTGGTGACACTGAAGCTCAAACCTCGCGCCACTGCGACCATTCGCAGCCTGTGCTATTTGATGTTTTTACCCATCGTGAGCTGGATCAGCTTGGAGCTGTACCACTACTTCTACGAAGCCTTTGACAGTGGCGAACGTTCCGGCCGTTCTGCGTGGAACCCGGTGATGTGGCCTGTGTATGGCGTTTGGTTTATTGGTCTGGCTGTTCTCAGCCTGCAAGTGTTGGCGGAACTGCTGAAGTCCGCACGCATTGCGCTGGGCCACGAGGTAAATGTATGAGTGATTATTTATCCCTGTTGATGTTCCCGCTGCTAATTCTGTTTATCTTTGCGGGTTTTCAGGTCGCGTTTTCCATGATTTTGGTGGCCACCATTTTCGGCCTGATGCAGTTCGGCGACGTAACGGCATATCAGCTATTGAGCAAAATTGAAGAAACCGCCACCAACTCAATTCTCGCCGCCGTTCCCCTGTTCATTTTTATGGGTGCGATGTTGGAAAAATCCGGCATTGCCGAACGGCTGTTTAAAGCCATCCATATGTGGACGCACGGCATGCCCGGCGGCCTTGGGGTGGGTGCAATTCTGCTGGGTACCATTTTCGCCGCGGCAAGCGGCGTGGTGGGTGCAACCGAAGCCGTGATTGGCATGCTGGCTATCCCCATCATGATGAAACACGCTTACGACAAACGTTTGTTGTCCGGCGTAATCTGTGCCAGTGGCTCACTGGGTACCGCGATCCCACCCTCCATTACCGTGATTGTACTTGGCCCTGTCGCGGGCGTATCCGTCGGTCAGCTATTTAGCGGCCTGCTGCTTCCCGGCTTGATGATGGCCACGCTGTTTATCCTTTACGTGGTGATGTTGTCATGGCTGAAACCCACCGTGGCGCCGCGTCAGGTGGAAGATGGCGAAGGCTACAGCCTCAAAGACCGACTGACGGCGACATTCACTGCGCTGCTGCCCGCTGCGATTCTCATTTTCGCGGTACTGGGCACCATTTTGATGGGCCTTGCTACGCCAACTGAAGCTGCTGCGTGTGGCGCACTCGGATCGATTCTGCTGGCCGCCAGCTACCGTAACCTGACGGTTAAAGTCATGTGGAACTCACTGATGAGCACCGTCAACATCTCAGCGATGATCTTGCTGATTGTACTTGGCGGCAATATGTTCGCAGGCGTGTTCTTCGCCGCAGGGGGTATGGCAACCGTACAATCGGTTCTGCTCGGCACTGGCCTCGAAGCTTGGGCGATTTTGGCGCTGATCCTCATCATCGCGTTCCTCGCCGGATTTGTACTCGACATGATGTCAGTGGTGCTCATCGTGATTCCTGTCGCGATGCCTGTGGTACGCTTGCTTGGGTTTGACGAAGTGTGGTTCTGTGTGGCGTTCCTCGTGGTTCTGCAAACCAGTTACCTGACACCTCCGCTGGCGCCCTCGATTTTCTATCTGCGCGCCATCACGCCACCGGACATCTCTCTGCGTCACATGTACGCAGGCGTGGTGCCGTTTATCGTGATTCAGCTTCTGGTACTCACCGCAGTACTCGCCTTCCCCGCGACCGCGCTGTGGCTACCGGATGTGATGGGCGGCCCTGCGTGGGAATAAGATGTCTCGCGTAGAAATCACGTTCTCCCTGACTGGCGGCTCTGGCTGCCAGTCGTTCTAACTCTGTGAGGTTTTATGAAGTTTCTCTCAGCCGACGTTGTCGCTCGCCATTTGCCTTGGACAACACTCATCGACAAACTGGATGATACGTTTCGTACGGGGGTCAATGCCCCCGCGCGCCACCATCACACCATTGAACGTCCCGACGGCGAAGCCACGATGTTGCTGATGCCCGCGTGGGAACAGCAGGGGTACATCGGCATGAAAATGCTCAACGTGTTTCCCCAAAACTCATCGGTGGGCTTACCGGCCATTTCCGGTTTGTATCTGTTATCGGAAGGCCAACATGGTCAAACGCTGGCGTGCATTGCTGGCAATGAGCTGACACGCCGCCGCACCGCCGCCGCATCGGCATTGGCGGCGCGTTATCTGGCGAAAGCGGATGCAGAAACTTTATTGATCGTCGGCACCGGCCAAGTTGCGCCAATGCTCATCGAAGCGCACGCGGCTGTGCGCCCGATTCAACGCGTGCTGGTCTGGGGGCGTAATCCTGACAAAGTGAAAGCAATGGTTGATGAATATCAGGGTTATCAAGGCGCCTCGACCACCATCACGCAGATTGAGGCCGTCAGCGATCTGGCCAGCGCCTGCTCACAGGCTGACATCATCAGTTGCGCGACGCTCTCCAAAGCACCGATTGTAAAGGGTGAATGGTTAAAACCGGGCTGCCACCTAGATTTAGTCGGCGCCTTTCGTAAAGACATGCGCGAATGCGATGGCGACGCCGTGGCACGCAGTCAAGTGTTTGTCGATACCTGGGCGGGTGCCAAAGGCGAAGCTGGCGATCTGCATCAGGCGATGGCTGAAGGCCATTTCTCGATGGAAGACATTCACGGTGATTTGGAACAGCTCACTCGCCAAGAGGTCTTTGGTCGCCGCTCCGATGATGAGATAACCCTCTTTAAATCCGTCGGCGCGTCACTGGAAGATCTCGCCGCCGCCATCGTATTGTGGGAAGACTTACCGCAAGATTGATTTTCCTTCCGTCCCTTTCCTCACATGCGCTGACGTACGTGTTTGTTGTGGCACTTTTGGTTTAGGTTCGGTTCGCACTCACCGAACCTGAACACCTTGGTTTAGTAAACTTTTGTGCCCGACGGCACATTTGTATACCATACCCACCTCCGTATGGTACCTAGACCAAGAGACAACTTATGGACAACAGAAAAAACAGGTATCGTCAGGCGCATCGTGAGGCTTTTTTAGCCATTGCGCTGGCAGTGGGCTATTTCATCTGGTGGTATGTATCCGCCTACGGGTTTTCGGCGCCGCCGCAAGACACCAGCATGCCAGAACTCTATTTCGGCATGCCGCTTTGGTTCCTGCTTTCGTGTGTGATTGGCCCAATCGTCTTCACGGTGCTGTGCGCCGTGATGGTGAAAGTGTTTTATCGCGATATTCCCTTAGATGTAAATCCTGACGAATCCAATGAATAGTCAACTTCTTATCCCTTTAGTTATTTACCTGATTGGCGTCTTTGCGGTCGCATTTTTTACGCGCCGCCACTACACCAATGGCAGTTTTCTCAGCGAATACTTCGTGGGCGGCCGCAGCATGGGCGGATTTGTGCTGGCGATGACGCTTGCCGCAACCTATGCCAGTGCCAGCAGCTTTATTGGCGGCCCCGGAGCGGCATACAAAATGGGCTTGGGATGGGTGTTACTGGCGATGATCCAGTTACCGGCAACCTGGCTGACACTGGGCGTACTGGGCAAAAAGTTTGCGATAGAAGCACGCAAACACAACGCGCTGACCCTCAATGACATTTTGTATGCACGCTTTAAAAGTCGCTCAGTGGTCATTTTGGCCTCGCTGTCGTTACTATTGGCTTTCTTCGGCACCATGGTCGTGCAGTTTGTCGGCGGCGCGCGCTTGCTGCAAACCGTGACAGGCTTACCCTACGAACAAGGCTTGTTGCTGTTTGCCTGCACCGTCGGTTTATACACCACCATTGGCGGGTTTCGCGCCGTGGTGCTCACCGACACCATTCAGGGCATCATGATGCTCATCGGCACCATCATTTTGTTGATTGGTGTGGTTCATGCCGGGGGTAGCATCGGCGAACTGGTCACCAGCTTGCATGCGATCGATCCTGCGCTGGTGACGCCGTATGGCCCCGATCAATTCCTCAGCCAGCCGTTTATTCTCAGCTTCTGGGTGTTGGTCTGTTTTGGTGTGATTGGTCTGCCACATGCGGCGGTGCGCTGCATGTCGTACAAAGACAGTCCGTCGCTACACAAAGGCATGGTGATCAGCACCATCATGATGGCGCTGCTGATGTTCGGCACCCATATGGCAGGAGCCTTGGGCCGCGCGCTTGTGCCGGATGTGGGCAGCCCAGATCAGATCATGCCGACGTTGATGATGACTGTTTTACCACCCATGGTCGCAGGCATCTTCCTCGCAGGCCCAATGGCGGCGATCATGTCGACCATTGACTCGCAGTTGATTCAGGCGTCTGCCACCTTGCTCAAAGATCTCTACATCAACTACATCAATCCGCAGGTCGTGAAAGAAGATCAGGCCGAGCGCAAACTCAGCCGCATGTCGCTCTGGATCACCGGTATTTTTGCGTTGCTCGTGTTTTTCGCAGCAACCAACCCACCGGACATGATTGTGTGGTTAAACCTGATTGCATTGGGTGGCTTGCAAGCGGTATTCCTGTGGCCACTGGTGCTCGGTTTGTATTGGGAAAAAGCGTCGGCCGCCGGCGCGTTGTGTTCCATGGTGGCCGGACTGGCAGTTTACATCGGCCTGATGCTGATTAAACCGAATCTGGGCGGCGTGCACCCCATCGTCCCCACGCTGGTGGTGGGTTTGTTGGCATTTATTGCGGGCAGTGTGCTGAAACCAAGACCACAACCGGATGCCATGCCATCCTAAACTCCCCCTTGAGAAGAGCGGCCACCAGCCGCTCTTTTTTATTGAAGCGCCCAGACAAATCGTTGCAAACGGATTGCCTTTACGGCGCGCGCTCCATAAGCTTGCTGCCTGGCGATGAAAACCGTCAGTGATGAAACCGATCAATGATGAAAACAGTCAGTGACGAAAACAGGCAGCGATGAACGCTGTTCGTAACGAAAACAATCAGGATAAACAATGGATAGGCTGCAATGCGATCGCATGTTTGTTGCGGTCATGGAACTCGGTAGTTTTGCCAAAGCGGCTGAACGTTTGGCGATCAGCAGCGGTCAGGCGTCCAAGTTAATTTCGCGCTTAGAGCAAGACTTGGGCGTGCAACTGGTCAAACGCTCCACCCGCTCACTGGCCGTCACAGAAGTCGGTCAAGCGTATTACGAGCGCATCAAACGCGTGTTGGACGATCTCGATGCGCTCGACGACGCCATTCGCAATGCCTCGCGCTTGCCTTCGGGTCGGCTGCGTATATCTGCGCCAGTGACCTTTGGCCAAAGCCAACTGGCACCGAGCCTGATTGATTTTTCTAAACAATTTCCCGACATCACGCTTGATGTCAAATTCTCCGATCGCAGCGTGAACGTGGTAGACGAAGGCTTTGATTTGGCGCTGCGCATCGGCAAGTTGGACGACAGCAGCCTGATTGCACGTAAGCTGTGCGACGTGCGCGTCATCACGCTCGCATCCCCTCATTACCTGAGCCAGCACGGCACACCCACGCACATTCGCGATTTAGCGCAGCATCACTGCATCATCGATACCAACTTTCGCGATCCCTACCACTGGCCCTATCTCAACGAGCAAGGTCATGTGCACGATTTTGCCGTGAATGGTCGGCTCAAATTTTCCAATGCCGAAGTGTGTTTGAAAGCAGCCTGTGCCGACCTCGGCATCACGCGTCTGCCAACATTTGTTGCGGCCCAAGCGCTCAAAGAGCAACAACTGGTCGCCATCTTGCAGCAATACGAAGTGCCGCCGCTCGGCCTGTATGCGCTCTACCCGCCTGCCAAACATCTCGCTCAGTCATCCCGAGCCTTCATCGATTTTCTGGTTAACCGTTTTGCCAACGGCGCAGATTGGGAATAACCCGTGGCGCACGCGCCATTTCTTCCATATTGGAAGGAAATAACTTCACTATAACCATCTAATCATTCATTTGGAAGTAAGCTACAGTCTCTACATCGCAAAGAAAACAGATTTGAGGTGAGACATGTTGGTGAATGGTCAATGGACAAAAGAGTGGCATCCAGTACAAGCGACAGATAAAAAAGGCGGTTTTGTGCGCCAAACATCCAGTTTTCGTGATTGGGTGGTTGCCCCGGAATCGTTAGCTGCAGGCGAAAGCGCCCAGTTTATCGCCGAACCCGGTCGCTATCACCTTTACGTGGCCTTGATTTGTCCTTGGGCATCACGCACTTTAATCGCTCGCAAACTTAAAGGGCTGGAAGACGTCGTGAGCGTTTCTGTGGTTGAACCTAAACTGCTCGACGAAGGCTGGCATTTTGGCGATTACCCAGGCGCCGACCGCGACGAACTGAACGGTTTTGAGTGGATGCACCAACTCTATACCCATGCCGATCCACACTTTACCGGCCGTGCAACCGTGCCCGTGCTGTGGGACAAGAAAACGCGCACCATCGTCAACAACGAATCCGCCGACATCGTACGCATGTTCAACAGCGGCTTCGGAGAACTGGCCAACCAAGATGTTGACCTTTATCCGTCTGCGTTGCGTGAAGAGATTGATGCCCTGAATGCGGAAATCTATCCAAAGCTCAATAACGGTGTGTACCGTGCAGGCTTTGCGACCACCCAAGAAAGCTATGAAGAAGCGTTCCACGATGTTTTTGGCATGCTCAAACAATTGGAACATCGTCTGAGCGACGGGCGCGATTACCTTTCCGGTCAACACGTTACGGAAGCGGATATTCGTCTGTTCGTCACGTTAATTCGTTTTGACCCTGCGTATCATGGCATTTTCAAATGTAACTTACGCCAGTTGCGTGACTACCCGTTCTTAAACGCGTATGTCAAACGCCTGCTGGATTTGCCGGGCGTGCGCAGCACTGTCAGCCTCGACCACATCAAACAAGGCTACTATTCCATTAAAGCGCTCAACCCAAATGGCATTGTGCCGGTGGGCCCGGACATGTCAGCGTATGGTTTGTAAGGTCCACGTGACAACGTAAGTCAGTAAGGTGAGTCAGTAAGGAATGAACATGACAAAGAAAATTGTAATGCTGCTGCATGGTGTTGGCAGCTCCGGTAGCGATCTTGAACGCTTGGGGGATTACTGGGCGCCGTCGATGCCGGGCGTGATGTTTCTGTCGCCGAATGCACCTTTTCCGTTTGATCACGGTGGCGGCTATCAATGGTTCAGCTTGGATGGCATCAACGAAATTAACCGCCCAAGCCGCGTGCAAGATGCCCGTGTCGCCCTAGATAAAACGCTAAATGATTTGCTGCTGCAACACGGTGGCTCTTGGCAAACCGACGAGATCATTCTGGTCGGATTCTCTCAAGGCACCATCATGTCGATGGATGTGTTGGCCAGCAGTCGCCTGCCGGTTCGCGCCATTGTCGGCTTCTCCGGTCGTTTGTCCTCGCCGCAACCCTACGACATCGACCGCAACGTGCCGGTGCTGCTGATCCACGGGCAAGGCGATCCGGTGATCCCGTATTCAGAAACGGAGAAAGCCGCCGCCACACTGGAAGCCGCCGGCGTTGAGGTCAGCACGTTCCTAGAACCCGGTATTCCACACACGATTTCTCAAGCAGGCGCCGATAAAGCGGCAGCATTTATTCGCCAACAGTTTGGCTTTGCCTGATCATCGTCAGCACTTAAAAACAGAACGGGCCTGAAATCATCAGGCCCGTCGTTTATCGTGACACACTCGCTATCGTTAACTCAGGCTGGCAAGTCGCGCCGCAAAGCCCATAAAGAACATCCCCAATAAACCGTTCCCCAGTTGTGCCAGTCGCTTATTATTCTTAAACATCTGCGTCAGTGATGTGCCCAAGAAGATCAGTGCACTCAAGTAGGCGATACTGAAAATCTCCAGAATCACGGCCAGTATGAGGTATGAAATCCACGTGTGATCATAGGTGTAATCGATAAACTGGATGAAAAACGACACGTAGAACAGAATCGCTTTCGGATTGGTCAGGCTCAACGATAAGGATTTCGCAAACACGTGTTCGCTTTTCTTCGGACGCTCCACGCCTGATTCATCCTCACCGTCTTTACGTACCAAAGAATGCAGGATCTTCAAGCCGAGATACAACAAATACGCCGCACCCAAATAACGAATCACGGTAAACAACACGGGGGAAGTTTGAATTAAAGACGCCACGCCAAGGTATGACAATAAGATGAGCACCGCATCGCCAATTAATACGCCCGATGCCGCTTTATAACCCGCTTTGACGCCAAACGAAGAGCTTGATTTCAGGACATATAAAGAGTTCGGCCCCGGCGCGAGAATAATCATCGTTAATCCCACCATATAGGTCCAAATATTAATGACGCCAAAACTCTCTAACATGCTATCCCTCGCATTACCGCAGCAAATTCTACAACTGAAAGATCGTGTATAACGCAAATACTCAATGAAGTCGAGTACAGAAAATGACCGTTCTAAAAAAACTCGTCTTCGTAAGATGATTATCTACTTCTCGCCCGCAAATGCCGCAAAAACGCTGCCTGTACAGCGGACATTAAGCAGAGAATTATACTAACTTTTGATTCAAAGCTAAGTAAACGTTTGCTTTGTTGTTCACAGCAACAGAATCATATCTTGCGTTGCCTTTTTTAGAACAAATCGTTGGTTTTATATCATTAGTTCCAACAATTTATTTATGGTTAAATCATTGAGCACAGTTTTACTATGGAATAAAAACAAATAAGGAAGCACGCTATGGATAGTTTAAAAGGCCAGTTGGGAAACTGGCAGCTGCATCTGACCGTTATAGCAATATCGGTGGTTGCAGAACTCATTGGCATCATTAAAGTGCCACTTGGAAGCAGCAGCGTGGTGTTATTACCCCTGTTCTATGCCTTCATTTTTGGTTTATTACTCAACCCGAACGTGGTTAAAAAAGCCAAAGCGGTCATGAGTACAAAAGCCGCTGAAAAAGCCACACCCATTATCATAATTTCCGTTCTCCCTTTTCTGGCTAAATTCGGCACATTGATCGGACCATCGCTAAATAAAATATTAGAAATTGGTCCAGCGATGATATTTCAGGAACTAGGCAACCTTGGCACGATATTAATTGCGATGCCTGTTGCGATTCTGGTCTTGAAGATGGGACGTGAGTCGGTCGGTGCCTGTTTTTCAATTGCCCGTGAACCGAATATCGCCCTGATTTCGGATAAATATGGTCTCAAAAGCCCGGAAGGTATCGGCGTCATGGGCGTCTATGTGATGGGCACGATGTTCGGCACGCTCTATTTTGGCCTGCTGGCTTCCTTGCTTGCTTCGACTAATTGGTTTGATCCGCGTGCACTTGCCATGGCATGTGGGGTTGGCAGTGGCAGTATGACCGCCGCTTGCTCCGCTGCGCTCGGCGCATCGATTCCTGACATGAAAGATGAAATCTTAGCGCTGGCGGGCGCCAGTAACTTGCTGACCAACGCGACGGGCCTGTTTGTCGGCTTGTTTATCGCCCTACCGCTGACCGAGAAAATGTACCGTCTTCTGACCAAGAATCAGCCTGTCCGTTCATCCGCAGCTCAAGGGAGTGACCTCAATGTCTAATACAGCGACTGCAAAAAACGTTAACGCAAACATCAACCTGATTGATTACGCGTTGGTCCTGGTCATTGTGTGTATTATCGCCCTGATCAGTAACTGGACCGGAACAGGCATTACACCGCTCTCCGCCCTACCCGGTATGATCATTTTATTTGGCATGGTCATGGTCGGTTTATTTCTGACCAAAGTGATGCCGTTTTATTTGCCCTCGGTCGCTTGGTTGTCACTGGTCAGCGTGATCCTCACGATCCCAGCCTCGCCGGTATCTGAATTTATTCTGACTTACGTAAAAGAGATTAATTTCTTAAGTTTGGTCAGCCCGGTATTAGCTTACGCAGGTTTAGCCATCAGCAAACAAGAGGTCACGACGTTTAAGTCGGCCGGTGGCAAAGTCGTAATTATTGCTCTGTTAGTCTTTACCGGGACATATTTAGGCTCCGTACTCGTGGCCAATTTAGCTCTATAATTCTTAAATCATCACCATGCTCAACGATTTGGCGCTGCAGTGCGATGGCGAATCAAAATAGCCAACGCTCTGCAACGTCCAATCAAATAATCTATTTCAACACGTCAGCCACTGATCGAAGTGCACATAATCAAGATGTGAAAAATGATGACTCAATATATTGATCAGAACTCAAAAGAACACCAACAACTGATTGCTTGGAGACGCGATCTCCATGCCCACCCAGAAACGGCTTATGAAGAGTTTCGCACCTCCGATACCATCGCCTCTATTTTGAGCGAACTCGGTCTGCAAATCGAACGCGGACTCGGAGGCACAGGTATTGTCGCGACACTGCATGGCAATCAGGGGGATGGCCCGACCATCGGCCTGAGAGCGGATATGGATGCGCTTGATGTCGTGGAAATGAATGCCTTTGACCACTGCTCTAAGCATCACGGCAAAATGCACGCGTGCGGCCATGACGGTCACACCACCATGCTGCTGGGTGCAGCGGTCTCCTTGTCCAAAAATCCTGATTTCAAAGGTACGGTCCATTTCATCTTCCAACCGGCGGAAGAGAACGAAGCAGGCGCTAAAGCCATGATTGAAGATGGCTTATTCGAATGTTTCCCAATGCAGGAAGTGTACGGCCTGCACAACTGGCCGGCACTGCCTGCAGGTCAGGCCGCGGTGCATTATGGCGCGGTGATGGCCGCTTTCGACACATTTGATATCACCATTCAAGGTATTGGCGGACATGGCGCGATGCCGCATGACACCGTCGATCCGGTTTACACCGCCAGCCTGATTATCAATGCGCTGCAAGGCATCATCAGCCGCAATCTTGACCCGCAAAAATCCGGCGTGATCAGCGTGACTCAGGTTCATGGGGGCCACGCTTACAACGTGATTCCAGAAGAAGTGACATTGAAAGGCACAACGCGCTCTTTCTGCCCGAAAGTGCGTGATTTGATTGAAACACGCATGTTGGACGTCGTCAGAGGCATCGCAAAAGCGCATGGCTGTAAAGCCGATATTCTCTATTCACGCCGCTACCCGGCGACCATCAACACTCAGCCGGAAGCGGAGAAGTGTCAGCGCGTGCTTGAGTCCATGCCTGAGATTCAGCAGGTTCATGTGAATCCCCCCGCGAGCATGGGCGGCGAAGATTTTGCCTTTATGCTGGAAAAACTGCCCGGCGCTTACATTTGGCTCGGCAATGGCAGCGACAACCATTCGCACAATCTGCACAGCCCGAACTACGACTTCAATGATGAGGTACTACCTATTGGTGCCAACTTCTGGGTTAAACTGGTTCAACATTTGTTAGCCGATTAATCGTACTCAGCGAAGGAACGTATGGACGAAAGAGCACTGAAGTATTTTGAAGTGGTCGCAAAAACCAAGAGTATTCGTGCAGCCTCAGAAGTGCTGCACGTTTCACCTTCTGCGATCAGTCGAAAAGTGTCGCAACTTGAAGCTCAGCTTAACGTCCGTCTGATGGATCGAATTGGCCGCGGCGTCAATCTCACTCAGTCCGGCCTTCGCTTAGCCGAGTACATTCAGGACATCAACCAGCGAAAAAATGACTTGGTGTCTGACCTGTCTGAAATTGAGCACTTGCAAACCGGCACGCTGCGCCTTTCTGTGGGAGGCGGTTTTATTCCAGACCTCATCAATCATGCCATCGCACAGTTTTCTCATCGCCATCCGGGCGTCAAACTGATCCTGCAAGTCGGCGGCGGTGATGATGTCATTGAAGGCATTAAGAGTGAGGAAACCGATATTGGTATTCTGCTGAATGCCCCGCAAGATACCAAGGTCGACGTCCTGTTCTCCTGCCCGTTTCAAGAACTGAGCCTGCTTGTACCGCCGCAAAGCCCATGGGCAAACATTCAGCTCTGCTCCCCGGCACAACTCGCGGAGATCCCGCTCGCGCTGCTCAATGAAAGTTTCAGTATAAGGCGTGCCATCAATCTTTATGAGGCGCGGCAGGAAATCCGCCTTAAAGAGATTCTGCTGTGTAACTCGTTTGAAGCGCTCAAAAGCTACGTTGAGGCCGGACTTGGCGGAACGCTATTGCCGAAAGTCTGCGTGACGAAAGAGCTGAAAAATCAGTCCTTTGTGGCTATCGATATTGAAGGTATGCACACCCTCGACACCTCAGTTGATCTGGTGATTCGAAAAGGCAGGCCGCTCAGTGCCTCCATTCGAGAGATGAGAGATTGTATCGTCACCAGTATGAGCGCGTTTAATGCTGGCCACTGAGGCTGCGTAAACGCGCTCATAAGCCGGCATTAAACGCAAAATCACGCCAGTTGCGGCTCCGATTCTTGTTGCTTGCTGACCTGAACATACAGCCCGATACCGGACAACGCGCCGAGCACGGCGAAGGTCAGCCATAACCAACCGGATGGAAACTGCGGTAAATCCAGCAACCACCCCGCTCCCCAATTTCCCGCAAATGCAAAGAAACCGCCGATACAAGAATAGAGGCCGTAATAACTGGCCAGTTTAGACGGCGTGGCGAAGCGTGGCACATAGGCACCAATCAGCGGATAAACCATCATTGAACCGGCGCTGAGCAGTATCGCGCACAGCACAAACGGCAATGGCGGCCACAGCGCAAAGTGCAGGTTCAGCGCCAGAAATGCACTGCCCATCAAGGCCATGCCAATCCCCATCCCTTTGGCGATACCAAGCTGTTTATCCACCCAGTGGCTGACCGGCAGTTGCAACAAAACGCCCATCGATGACGACACCATAAAGACCCAAGTGATCACCGACGGATCGCCAGTCTGAACCCGAGCCTGATGCGGAATAGACAGGTACAACTGATGAAACAGAATTTGATAGACGCATGCCGCGAAGACAAAACGCATGAACGGTTTGTTTTTCAGCATCGCCCACCAATCGAGTAGGAACAGCTGTTGTTCTGTCGCTGCCGGTGCGTGAACGTCTTTTGGCAGGTAGTACCATTGCAGCAAAAGCAGAATGAAGAACACGCCTGCCGCCGAGAGACCGACCCACATAAAGCTGACCGAGAACAACGTCAAACCAATCAGTGGACCAAGCAACATCCCCGCTTCACTGGCCAGATTCTGCAACGCAAACACTCGGTTACGCTCGCGAGCGTTCGGGTATTCCGAGGACAAATACGCCTGACTGCTGGGCGTAAACAGCGCGCCAGCAAAGCCAGTGCAGAACGCGCCGACGAGAATCGCCGCGAAGCTGTCGCTGATCCCAAGCAAAAAGAAACCCACAATGCGGACGGCGCAGCCACACAAGATCATCGGTTTATAGCCGAACTTATCCCCCAGCGTGCCACCAATCAGAAACAGCCCCTGCTGGCTGAGCACACGCAGGCCGATGATGAAACCGATATACCAACCGCTAAAACCAAGATTTTGCAAATGCTCCGCCAGATAAGGCAGCAGCATGTAAAACCCGAGGTTGAAACTGAAACTGTTAAACACCAGCACTCGGCCAGCGGCAGAGAGCAATCGCCAGTCCTTGATGAAATGATGCAGATTCACTTACGCGACCTTTTTCGAACGCAGCGTGCGCACAAAAGGCACGCCGTGTTCATCGGTGATGACTTGCGCCTCGACGTTATAAATATCCTGCACCAGCTCAGAAGTCAGCACCTGCTTGGGATGCCCGCAAGCCACCAGTTCACCCTGTTTCAACACCAGCAGATTATCGGCATACTGCGCCGCTAGGTTGAGGTCGTGCAGCACCATCAACGTGATGTATTGCTGCTCGCGGGTTTGCGTCACCAGATGATCCAGCAGCACATGCTGATGATGAAGATCCAGCGCGCTGACTGGTTCGTCGAGCATCAGAATTTGTGGGTCACGCATCAGCGCCTGCGCAAACAGAATCATCTGACACTGACCACCACTGAGCGTGCGCACATCGCGGTTCGCCAGATGAGACAAGCCCATGCTTTCCAGAATTTCCAGCGCGCCGCGCAGCATGGTGTCGTCCACTCGCAGGCTCAGGGCATCCAACTTGCCCAGCAGCACCACTTCAATCACGGTGAGGTTGATGTCGAGGTGAATATCCTGCGGCATGTAGCCAAAACGTGAGCGCCAGTGCGGCAGCGATTTGATACTCAGTTGATCGTGTTGATGTGAAATCGTGCCACTGTTGAGTTTGATGTCGCCAAACAGTGTTTTCAACAGCGTACTTTTCCCTGTGCCATTCGGACCAAGGATCGCCGTCACCTGCCCCGGTTGCAGCGTAAAGCTCATGTCACGCGCCAGCGTCAGCGAGCCAATCTGAATATTGAGTTTGTCAGCCTTCAGCATGATTAACCTCGCTTCGCCACGATCAGCCAGAAGAAGAACGGCACGCCGATAATTGCCGTCACAATCCCGATCGGAAACAGCGCGCCCGGCACAATCACTTTTGACAACACAGAAGCCGTTGAGAGCAAAAATGCGCCGATCAGGAATGAAAGTGGTAGAAAGAAGCGTTGATCTTCGCCCACCAGAATTTTAGCGATGTTGGGTGCCACAATGCCGATAAACCCAATAATGCCGACAAAACTGGTTACGGTTGCCGTCATTACCGCCACGATAAACAGAATTTTAAGGCGCAGGCGCTGCACGTTCACACCGACGCTTTTTGCGCGCTCTTCGCCCAACCGCAGCGCCGTCAGTTTCCACGAATCCCGCATCAGCAGCGCAAAACCGCCCATCACCACTACTGCGGTGATGGTTAAGTTGCTCCACGTCGCTTTCGACAAACTGCCAAACAGCCAGAACAGAATTTGTTGGCTCAGCTCCGGTGAGGCGATGAACTGCACCAGCGACAACAGTGACTGAAACAGAAACAGCAACGCAATCCCCGCCAGAATCAACTGGCCTGAGGTAATGTGACGCATGGAGGCCAAAGCAAACAGAAAACAGGCCGACAACATACAACACAGGAACGCGCCCAGCGGCACCGCGTAATGATTATCCATGCCCAGCGAACCGATGTAGAGCATCAGCGCCGCACCAAAGCCTGCCGCCGCGGCCATGCCCAGGGTGTACGGACTGGCCATCGGGTTATTGAGCAGCGTTTGCATTTCTGCGCCGCCAACCCCCAGCGAGCCGCCGACAATGATCGCCATCAGCGCAATTGGCAAACGCAGGTTGGTGACAATCACACGGGTTGAACCATCAACCTGAAATGGCAGGCCGATGAATTCCAGCAGCGCATTCAGCACGCGCGATGCATCCAGCATCGATGGCCCAGTCATGATATCGAGTATAAAGGAAGCCAATAAAATGGTGCCAAACGCACACAGCACCACCCAGCGGCGGCGCTCACTCTTTCGTTGTTGTTCAATCGCTTGTAAAAGTATCGCGGATTGCATGTCACATTACCTGATTACACAAAGAGCAAGCGGCACATGAAAGTGCCGCTCAAAATTATTCAGAAAGAGACACCGCAAAGGTTCCGGTTGGTGTCACCGGTAGGTACTCTTTATAGAAGTTAATGTATTCCGCTTCCGGGTCGAGATCGTTGAACAGATCCGGGTAGAGCGCTTTGGCGATGAACTGAATCATCGGGCCATCGAGAATACTGCGGCATGCACCGTGGTAGATACTGATCATGCGGTTGTGTTTCACCGCAGGTAGGCTATCCCACCCTAGGCGCTGCTTGTAACCTTTCAGGCGAGCCAGCGCAGTCGCGCGGTCAACGTCCTGACCAATCACCATCGCATCATCAGCACCGCCAAATTCATAGCCGGTGATCAGCAGTACATCCGGCTGAGCCGCCAGAACTTGCTCTGGGTTAAGGTGCCCCCACCACTCGACAAACGGTTTAGAGATGTTTTCACCGCCTGCCATTTCCGACATCGCACCCCACATGTTTTTACCGAAGGTGTAGCCGTACTCTTTGGTGCCAGGAAAACCAAATTCCGCGTAAATGGTGGGTTTAGGCAGGTTCGCTTTCGCCAGACGATCCGCCACCAGCTGAACCATGTCCTGATATTGTTTGGCGATTTTCTCCGCGCGCGCTTCCTGACCGGTGATCTGGCCGATGATCAGTGTGCTTTGTACGTGACGTTCAACGGTCTGTGCGTTGTAATCCACCACAATCACCGGAATGCCGGCATCTTCAATGCGGTTGACGTCGTTGCCAAGGCCTTTGAACTGCCAATCAGCCAGGACCAGCAAATCTGGGTTGAGGCTAATCACCTTCTCAACCGAGAACGTTTGGGTGTCTACTTTGCCCACATCCGGCAATGCTTCTAACGATGGGCGATGGGCGACGTACATTGCCCAGTTCGCAGGGCGCCATTTTTCCCAAATCCCTTTCGACATGCCGACCACGTGATCAAACGATTTTTCAGTACCGATCGCCATGTAGTCTTCCCCATAGAAGCCCAGCACGACGCGCTTTGCTGGCAAATCCAGCGTCACTTGACGATCAAGGACGTCAGTCACCGTCGTCATTTGAGCGAAAACTTGGGGTGCAAATGAAATGAAAAGAAGTATCACAAACCGTTTTATCATTGTTATTTCCTGTATAAGCGCGAGATGTTAAAGACTCGTCTGGGCGACTATCTTATTTATATTTACGACAATATCAATAGAAATGAATCCAACAATCATTCTCATTTATAAAATGACATCAAAATCTAACACAAGCTCACACAAACACATACGCTCCGCTCACTGATCGGCATCTTGCCCACGTTCATGGCACGCCGGTTTTTAGAAGCAGGACAACGAACTAACGGATATTTCACGTAAGTTAATTACACTTTATTGCCAATGATTGGCCGATTTTTCTTCTTTTTGTTGGAAACTTACGCAATTTTATTGATCTGAATCATTTCGAGGAGTAAAGTGTGACCGAAATCTCATTTAGTTATGTCGATTAAGGTGACGTTATGTACGATAAAAAACAATCTTGGTCTATCAACCTTCGCGAGTTATTCGGCATGCTGGCAATGTTCTCCGCGACCTCTTTGGTCGTTCTGATGCTCAGCCTGACCTGGGTTAATTTCTAAATTCAGGAATAACGCGCAAAGAAAAGGCACTGCTCTGCAGTGCCTTTCTCGTTTCAAGAGATCGAGGTCTCTTAGTTGATGGTTTGAATCTGCTCCAACAATGGCACCAAATCGGGGTTGTCTTTCTTGAACTTGTCGTACACCGGTTGCACTGCCGCTTGGAACTTCGCGATATCACTTTCCACAAACGTCACGTTGTGATTGGTTAAATCCTGCGTCGCTTTCTCGACGTATTTCGCCCAGTTCTCTTCCTGAACTTTCACCGTCTCTTTCGCGGCATGGCGCACGGCTTCACGCTGCGCCTCGGTCAGTGAATCCCACACGCTGGTTGAAACCACCAGCACGTCCGGCACCATGGTGTGGTTGTCGCGCGAGAATACATTCTTCACTTCATAGTGACGTGATGAGTAGTAGGACGGCACGTTGTTCTCTGCCCCATCCACCACGCCTTGTTGCATCGCAGAATATAACTCGCCGTATGGCAGTGGCACCGGCGTGCCACCGAGCGCTTTGATGGTATCGATAGACAGCGCCGAGTTCTGCACGCGAATCTTCATCCCTTTCAAATCATCTGGCGTTTTGATGGGTTTGCTGGTGTAGAAGCTGCGCGAGCCTGCATCCAAGAAAGCCAGCCCAATGAAACCGGCATTGCGTGATGAGGCCAGAATCTCCTCACCAATCGGGCCATTGAGCACCGCATCGTATTGCGCGCGGTCTTTATACAGGTATGGCAGCGACAGCAGTTTGTAGTCCGGCGCAAAGGTGTTCAGCGTCGCCGCGCTGGCTTTCGTGAAAGCCACGGTGCCGTTTTGTACCATCTGCAAGCCTTCAGATTCATCGCCCAAGGTGCCATTTGGGTACACTTTCACGCGTACATTGGCCTCTTTCTTCACCGCTTTCGCAAAATACTCCAGCGATTGGTGAACCGGGTGCTCGGTTGGCAGCGCATGCGACAGTTTCAGAGTGGCAGCATACACGTTGCTCCCCAGCAGGGTTGATACCGTGCACGCCAAAAGAAGTTTGTTCATCGTTTTCATTTCACAGTCCTATGTTATTGGTTTTAATAGTTATATCCAGCCAGATGCGGCAACCATAAAGAAAGAGAAGGGATCAACGTCACAATCGCTAACGTGATGATCATGATCAGGAACAGCGGAATCATCTTCGGCACCACTTGCCCTAATTTCGTGTCGTACACACTACAGCCGACGAACAGCGCCGTGCCAACTGGCGGTGTGCAGATCCCGATACACAGGTTGAACACCATGATGATGCCAAAGTGAATCGGGTCGATGCCCATCTGCGTTGCGATAGGCAAGAAGATCGGCGTGAAAATCAGAACCGCCGGCGTCATGTCCATAAAGGTGCCGATGATGAGCAGAATGATGTTCATCAGCAAAATGATCATGATTGGGTTTTCCGATGCTTCTAAAATGAAGTCGGAAATAAAGGTGGGAATGTCGGCGTTCGCCATTGACCACGACATCGCTGACGAGGTGGCCACCATCAGCAGAACGATGGACGTCGTCACCACGCTGTCGACCAGAATCGGGAAGATATCACCGGTTTTCAGCTCTTTATAAGCAAAGCCAAGCAGTAAGCTGTACACCACCGCAATCGCCGAGGCTTCTGTCGCGGTAAACACCCCCGCCAGAATGCCGCCCATGATGATCACCACCAAGCCAAGGCTTGGCAACGCATCCAAAATGACCTTGCTGGCTTTTTCGTTGAACTCGTATTTTTCGCGCGGAATGTTGTATTTCGAGCCAAGCAAGAAAATACCCACCATGATGCCAAGCCCCATCAAAATGCCGGGCAAATAACCGGCAATAAAGAGGTACTGCACCGAGGTCGAGCTGACCAACGCATACAAAATCAAAATGTTGGATGGCGGGATCAAAAGCCCTGCCGGGCACGATGACACGTTCACCGCGGTGGAAAAATCGGCAGGATATTTGTGCTTGTCTTGCAGGGGACGCATGATACCGCCGACCGCGGCCGCCGATGCGGTCGCAGAACCCGACAATGCGCCAAACATCATGTTGGCAATCACGTTCACGTGCGACAGTGCGCCCGGCAGTCGCCCACCAAACAACATCGCGAAGTTGATTAAGCGACTAGCGAGCCCGCCTCGGTTCATCAAGTTGCCGGCGACAATAAAGAACGGCAGCGCTAACAAACCAAAGTTGTTCAACCCGTTCGCCAGTTTTTGGGAAATTAAGATGGCGGTTTTATCGAGTGGGAAATCGACAAATACCGTGAGAAAAGCAGCCAGTCCGATCGAGAAGGCGATGGGCACGCCCAAGATCAGTAATACGGCCAATGTTCCGAACAAAACGATCACCGGGAAAATATCGTAAAACATATCCGGCGCGTTCATCAGGAATTCTTGTGAAAATAACAAATCCGTTAATGTCATGATGTCTGTTCCTAACGCGAGACTTTATACGCGGTGGTCGCTGCGAGTTTGAGTCAGAAAATAAATCGATCTGAAAATATCCAGAACACCAAAATAGGTAATCAACACGCCAGAAATTGGCACCACCAAATAGACATAGCCAATTAACAGATGATGACCGCCAATCACAATGCCCGGCGAAATTTGCCCGTTTGCGATGGTCGAACTCACCAATAAATAGCCGCCGTAAATAAAGGCCACGGTTGAGAGCATCACCACAATCAGGTTGGTCAAAATGGATAGAACGTTTCTTCCTTTTTCACCATATCTTGAGGAAAGGAGCTCCAGCGCCAAATGGCGTCGAATCGAAAAAGTGTAAGCGCCGCCTAGGACGCCAATCCAAATCAATAGATAACGTGACAACTCATCCGTGAAGTTGGCCGGGTCATTTAACACAAAGCGGGTAAAGACTTGCCAAACAACAGCGATGATCATCACAGCCATAAATAGCGTCAGCAGCAGGCGAAGCCCTCTGTTTATATACTCATTGATTAACTCAATTATCATTGCGTTTCTCTTCTGATGCGGTCCCACATATTCATTAGTCCGCCCCGGGTCTTGTTGTTCTTCAATTGTGGGGCCATCATTCTCGTCCTGAATGCCCTTAATTGGTCTGACTAATTAAAAATATATATTACATGTCGAAATGATAAAAAACCAAAACGAGATCAAAAAACACTACTTTTTGTATAACAACTTTCTAAAATCAGATCTCACCAACAAAAACATCATATACGAGCCAGTTATTGAGACCTAAATCACACATTGTCCCCCTATAAGCTCGCTAGACTCTTGAACAAGCGAACATCTAATGTATCTTTAAAACCAAATTGGTATAACAACTGAGATTAAGGACATGACCACTTTCCTCTCTGAGAACTTTCTGCTGAATAACGAGTTTGCGCGTCGCCTCTATCACGACGTCGCCGCGGACATGCCGATCATTGATTACCACTGTCACTTGCCACCACAACAAGTGGCCGACAATTACCGCTTTCAGAACCTGACCGACATCTGGCTGCGCGGCGACCATTACAAATGGCGTGCGATGCGCAGTAATGGCGTCGACGAGCGCCTATGTACGGGCAACGCGTCTGACAAAGACAAATTCATGGCCTTTGCCCGCACGGTGCCGTTTACCATCGGCAACCCGATTTACCACTGGACGCACCTCGAATTGCGTCGTCCGTTTGGTATTACAGGCATGGTCTTGAATGAAGAGAGCGCCCCGCGCGTTTGGGATCAATGCAATGAAATGCTGGCCAGCCCAGAGTTCAGTGCGCGCGCGATCATGCAGAAGATGAACGTGGAAATGGTTGGCACCACCGACGATCCAATTGACGATTTAAGCGCGCACAAACGTGTCGCTGAAGACAAAGACTTCCCGGTACAAATGCTGCCAAGCTGGCGTCCGGACAAAGCATTTAACATTCATCTCGACACCTTCACCGATTACATGGCAGCACTGGCTGAAGTGGCAGATGTGGAAATTCACCGCTTTGCCGATTTGTGCCAAGCGCTGGACAAACGCCTGCAACATTTCGCTGATCACGGCTGCTGCGTGACTGACCATGCGCTCGATACGGTGAGCTACGAAGACGCAACCGAACAAGAGCTCGATGCCATCTTAGCCAAACGCCTTGCGGGCGGCGCGGTGACCCCCTTTGAAACCGCGCAATTTAAAACCGCCGTGCTGGTTTATCTGGGGAAAGCGTACGCCAAACGCGGTTGGGTGCAGCAGTATCACATCGGTGCGCTGCGTAACAACAACCAACGCATGTTCAATCTGCTCGGCCCAGACACGGGTTTCGATTCCATCAATGATGGCGAAGTCGCCCTGCCGCTGGCACGCCTGCTGAATGCGCTGGATCGTGACGATGCACTACCCAAGACCATTCTGTATTGCTTGAACCCACGCGATAACGAAGTCATTGCGACCATGTGTGGCAACTTCCAAGGCGGCGGTGTGGAAGGCAAGATCCAGTTTGGCTCGGGTTGGTGGTTCAACGATCAGAAAGATGGCATGGAACGTCAGATGACGCAGCTCGCGCAACTGGGCTTGCTGAGCCGTTTTGTCGGCATGCTGACCGACAGTCGCAGCTTCCTTTCTTACACTCGCCACGAATACTTCCGCCGCATTCTGTGCCAGATGATTGGCCAATGGGTGGAGAACGGCGAAGCGCCAGCCGACTTTGATTTGCTGAGCCGCATGGTGTCGGACATCTGCTACCACAACGCAAAAAACTATTTTGGCATCACGCACAAGTGATCCACTTTTGCCACGTTTAAACGCCCGAGATTCGCTGCCCGCCATAAGGTTGGGCAGCCCCCAACAGGTACTTATGATGAAACAGCTTAATCGCGATACTTTTCCCGGCCCGTCGTATCCGACCAAAATCATTCAATTTGGTGAAGGCAACTTTCTGCGCGCATTTTTAGACTGGCAAATTGACCAGTTGAACCAACACACCGACTTCAACGCCGGCGTCAGTGTTATTCGCCCGATTGGCGGCGAGTTTCCACCCAGCCTCAATACACAACATGGCTTGTACACCACGCTGATTCGCGGTCTGGACGAGTCCGGCGAAGCGGTGTCTCAATCGCGCATCATCTATTCCGTCAACGAAGAGTTGTCGGCGTACCGCGAATTCGAAGCGATTCTGGAACGCGCGAAAAACCCAGACATTGAGTTTGTGTTTTCCAATACCACCGAGGCCGGCATTGCGTTTGTCGACAGCGATCAACTGAGCGATTTGCCGCCCAGCAGCTACCCGGCCAAATTGACCCGCATGTTGTGGGAGCGCTTCAATCACTTCGACGGCGCGCAAGACAAAGGCTGGACCCTCATTCCTTGCGAGTTGATTGATTACAACGGCGAAGCGCTCAAAGCCATCGTGTTGCGTTACATCGACCTTTGGGCTCTACCTGCGGCGTTTCGTGACTGGGTGGAAAGTGCCAATACGTTCTGCTCCACTTTGGTGGATCGCATTGTCACTGGCTATCCGAAAGATGAAGTGGCCGCTTTGGAAGCGCAACTCAATTACCGCGACACCTTTATGGTCAGCGCAGAAAACTTCTACCTGTTCGTGATTCAAGGCCCGCAATGGCTGAATCAAGCCCTGTGTCTTGATCAACTGAGTGACGAACAGGCACTGAACATCAAAATTGTTGACGACATCAAGCCATACAAAGAGCGCAAAGTCGCCATTTTGAATGGTGCGCACACCGCGTTAGTGCCGGTGGCGTTTCAGGCCGGCATCGATACGGTGGGCGACAGCATGCAAGACGAGCAGATCGCCGCGTACCTCAAAGCCGTGATGTTTGACGAAATCATTCCGACCTTGTCGTTGCCCAAAGATGAACTGCGCGCCTTTGCGCGCGATGTCGAATACCGCTTCAAAAACCCGTACATCAAGCATTTGTTATTGTCGATTGCGCTCAACAGCATGACCAAATTCAAAACGCGTATTCTGCCTCAGTTACTCACCTACCAGCAGACACAAGGTCAACTGCCGCGTTACCTGAGCTTTGCGCTGGCAGCCCTCATCACCTTCTATCGCGGGCAACGCGCCGAGGGCGAATATGCCCTCGCCGATGACCAGCCTTGGCTCGATTTCTTTGCCAGCGCATGGCCAAAAGTCGAACGGGGCGAAAGCAGCCACCGCGAACTGGTTGACGGTGTATTGAGCAATGCCGCGCACTGGGAAACCGACCTCACCCGCGTTCCTGGGCTGGCAGAATGCGTAACGGCGCACGTTGAACGCATTTGCGCGCATGGCATGCGAGACGCACTCAGCCGTTGTTAAGGGGAAGCTTGTGAATCCATTACTCAAAATTCATCCGAGCGATAATGTCGCCGTGGCGCTGCGCGATTTGGACGCAGGGTTGACCGCGGAACTCGATGGTCAAACCCTGACGTTGCTGGAAGCCATTCCGCAAGCGCACAAAGTGGCACTGAATGATTTCGCGCCCAACGATCGGGTGATCAAATACGGCGCACCAATTGGCCATGCTTTGGCGCCGATTGCCATCGGGCAGCGAGTGTATCAAGACAACATTCGCACCAACCTCAGCGACCTGAACGACTACGACTACCAGCCCGATTTTCAGTCAGTCAGTAGCTCACTGGCCAATACGCCGGTATCGCTCTATCGCCGCGCCAATGGCACCGTCGGCATTCGCAACGAACTGTGGATCATTCCGACCGTGGGCTGCGTCAATGCCATGGCCAAGATGATGAAAAAGCAGGTCGAAACCGAGATGGATCTGTCCCACATCGACGGCATTCAGGTGTTCACCCATCAATATGGCTGCTCGCAACTGGGCGATGACCACAACAACACCAAGGTGCTGTTGCAAAATCTGGTCAAGCATCCCAACGCGGGCGGGGTTCTGGTCGTCGGTCTTGGCTGTGAAAACAACCAAGTGAATGCGTTTCGTGACTCGCTGGGCGATTTCGACCCGGAGCGGGTGGAATTCATGATCTGCCAAAAACACGATGATGAAGTGGAAACCGGCGTCGAACTGATGAAGAAACTGCTCGGCAAAATGGCAAGCGATCAACGTGAGCCGGGCTATCTGAGCGAAGTGCGCTTTGGCTTGGAATGCGGCGGGTCGGATGGATTTTCAGGCATCACCGCCAACCCATTGCTGGGGCGTTTCTCCGATTACTTGGTGACACATGGCGGCACCACAGTGCTGACCGAAGTGCCGGAGATGTTTGGCGCCGAACATATTCTCATGAGCCGCTGCGCCGACAAAACCACCTTCGAGCAGACAGTGAAGATGATCAACGATTTCAAACAGTATTTCATCGACCACAAGCAGCCGATTTACGAGAACCCGTCTCCGGGCAACAAAGCGGGCGGCATTTCCACGCTGGAAGAGAAATCACTCGGCTGCACACAAAAAGCAGGTCGCAGCCAAGTGATGGATGTACTGCGCTATGGCGAGCGGTTGTCGAAACCGGGGTTGAATTTGCTCAGCGCGCCGGGTAACGATGCGATTGCTACCTCCGCCTTGGCAATGGCCGGTTGTCACATGGTGCTGTTCAGTACCGGACGCGGCACCCCGTACGGCGGCCCGGTGCCGACCTTGAAACTCGCGACCAACAGCGATTTGGCAAGACGCAAACCGCACTGGATTGATTTCAACGCCGGGGCTTTGGTTGAAGGCACATCGATGGACTTGCTGTTGGAACAATTTGTCGCCAAAGTCGCCGATTTCGTTAATGGCGAGCCGACCCGCAATGAGCTAAATGACTTTCGCGAAATCGCGGTGTTCAAGAGTGGCGTGACGTTGTAACTCAAGTCGGTATAATAAAACCCATCGAAAGACACAGATGCCCATCAGGCGACCTTCGGGTCGCCTGATTTTTTATTGCGGGTCGGTTGTTCCGTCAATGTAAAACCCGATGTCATTCTTCAATGACTCAACCTTCAAGACTCAACTTCACGCCATAAAAAAGCGAAGCACTTGGCTTCGCTTGAAATCATCAGAATGTCGAAATGGGGCTTTCGGCAAACAGGAAACGGTCGTAATCGTCGCTCGAACCATCAAACAGCATCTGCTTGGTGTTTTCGATGTGCTGCCACACCGCCTGACGCGCCGCTTGTGGGTCGCGCTTGATCAGCGCCTTGACGATTTCATCATGCTCGCTGCACCAACTACGAATTTTGTTGTCTTCGATGTGTTCATGCAGCTTCTTCCAGTACGGATTATTCTCGCGATGTTTGCACAACATCTCTGCCACATGCACCACTGCAGAGTTCTGCGTACAGCGGGCTAGCTGTATGTGAAATTCGCTGTCCCAGTAGGAATCGCGGCTGTAATCATCAGATTTAGCTTGTTCTTGAATCTTCATCAGCGCGACCAAATCTTGCTTGGTCGCTTGCGTGGCCGCAAATTCAGCAATATTGCTTTCAAATAACTGACGCGCCTGCAACAGCTCAAAGGGGCCGCAGGTGAGCATAAAACTCGCATCACTCAACGTTGCGCTCGCATCAGCAGTTGGTGCTTCGATGGTGGTGTTGATGACACGAATTCCTGAGCCTTTACGCACTTCGACGTAACCTTCCACTTCCAGCATGATCATCGCTTCACGAATCACGGTGCGGCTCACTTCCATTTGCTCGGCGATCAAACGCTCGGCTGGCAACATGTCACCCACCTGGTATACCCCATTGGCAATGTCAGTTTTGAAGCGGTTAGCAATCTTCTGGTAAAGCTTAACGTTCGGTTCCATATCTATCCCACAGCAACTTGTTATACCAATTAGTCTAACATACAGGATCACTGCAACGCTAAACAAAACTCGGATCGCATTAAATCAATGTCAGATTGCCAGACAAGGTCGTTTGCTCACCGCGTAACCAATCCGTGCCGAACGCACATCGCTCTGTTAGACTGTTGTTTCTCATCACAAAAAGTGGCACTTCACATGACAATGGAAACGTTTCAATCAATCTACCAACGTGCCGCCGAGCGTAAAGGCGGAGAAGACCAACTTGAGAGCCTGCTGAAGAAACCACTCAGCACAGCCGAGTTAGCCGCTATTCCCGACGACCGTTGGTTGTCGGGATTCAGTATGAAAGTCTTTCAATGCGGCATCTCATGGGATGTGGTGCGCAAGAAATGGCCCAACTTTGAAGAACTATTTTTCCAGTTTCGCATCGAACCCCTATTGATGCTGTCTGACGACATATGGGAACAGAAAGCCCAAGACCCGAAAATCATCCGTCACCTCGCCAAAGTGATGTCGATTCCCAAAAATGCGCGCATGATTTACGACGCGCGTCAGGAATACGGCTCATTCAGTGAGATGGTCGCCAACTGGCCAGTTGAACGCATCACCGAATTGTGGGATTACCTGAAAAAACACGGCGACCGCTTGGGCGGCAATACCGGCCCGTACACCCTACGCCAAATGGGCGCAGATACATTCATTCTCTCAGGTGACGTAGAAGCCTACCTGCGCAATATCGGCATCATCGAGGGTGGCAAGAACACCAAGCGTTCACTGCAAGCGTCGAACGCCGCCTTTTGCCAATGGCAACAGGAATCAGGCCGCAGTATTAGCGAAATCAGTCAAATCATCGCTTTCAGCACCGGCGACAACCGCGTGATGTAACCTTCCAGTCAGCCAGAGTCACAAACGAGTGGCTCTGGTTTCTCACCTGACCGCTCTCTACTGCGCTCTCCTTGCCAACCAATCACTGTGCGTTTTCCCTCTTATCATGCCATCGCACTGTTCATTCTTAAGTTTCGCTTAAGTGTCTGGTGTCATAGTCATGTTCAGACATCATCGACATGAGCAAAGTCAAAGAGGATAAAGATGACTAAACCTTACGTTTGGGACAGCGTCGTGCGTCTGACCCACTGGGTCGTTGCCGCACTATTCCTGTCGAACTACTTTTTCACTAAAGCTGGAAGTGAAACGCACGAATGGGTCGGATATGTAGTCTTGGTCGCCCTGTCCGTGCGGCTGACCTGGGGGATCATCACCGACTCCCCGGCGAGCCTTTCGGCCTTTAAACCGTCAGTGAATCAGGCGATATCACACTTGAAAGAGGTTTTGGCAACCAAAGAAGACAACCACATCGGTCATAACCCGGCAGGCGCGGTGATGATTTGGGTGATGTGGCTGGCATTGATTGCCACAGCGCTCACCGGTTGGGCAACCCAGTGGGACATGTTTTGGGGGGAAGACGCCATGAAAGCCGTGCACGAATTCTTTGCCAATCTAACCATGGTTGCTGTCGCCATCCACATTAGCGCCGTGATCTTGATGACCCATTGGGTGAAACGCCCTTACGTCAAAAGCATGCTGCCTCAGCGCGGCCGCGAAAAATAAACGGTGAGCAATAAACGGTCAGGAAGAAGCGGTCACGTTTCTTCCTTTTCTCTTGCTTCCGTATCCGCAAAGCGCTGCTCAAACTCTCGTAAGCTGGCTGGGCGAGCGAGATAAAACCCCTGCATCAAATCCACGCCTAGCGCTCGCAGCAATTGGGTTTGTGATTCAGTTTCCACCCCTTCGGCCACCACACGATGCCCCAAACTTTGCACCATACTGATGAGCCCTTTCACAAACGACAAGTTCGCGGGATGCGCTTCGATATCGGCAATAAATGAACGATCAATTTTCACCTCGCTGATCGGCAGGCGCTTAAGCAGAGAAAGCGACGAAAAACCCGTCCCAAAATCATCCAGCGACAACGTGAAGCCGGCATTTTTGAGCGCTATCAACGTACGAAGGCATTGCTCTTTGTCGGCCATCGCCGCCGTTTCCGTCATTTCCAAACAAAACAGCGATGCGGGTAAACCGTAATCGTTCACTTTCTGCGCCAGGTTATCAGCAAACCGCGAATGCCCTAACTGCCTGGCGCTGACATTGACTGAAATGTGCTGAAGGTTTTGCAACCATGGCGACGTCTTCACGTCTTGACACACTCGGTCGATGATGTAATCGCCCAGTTTCATAATCAAAAAGCTGTTTTCCGCGACAACAATAAACTCACTTGGGTTCACCTGCCCCAAGGTTGCTGAGTGCCAGCGAGCCAGCACTTCCACCGCAATGATGTGATCATGTTGTCGACTGAAGACCGGCTGGTAATGAACTTGAATTTCGCCTTGGTCAATCGCCAACCCCAGCAGATGCTCGATGCGTAAATGCGTTTTGAATGGCTCATGCATGTTCGAATTGAACAACACCACTTCACCGCCGCCTAATTGTTTGGCGCGGTACATGGCGACGTCCGCGTTTTTGATCAACTCATCGCCATCCACGCCATGCTGGGGATAAAACGCCACCCCAATGCTAGCTTCGCCGACCAATTCCATGTTGTCATATTGCATCGGCCGTTTGACCGCTCGCAGCAGTCGATTCGCCAGTTCGTGGGCTTGATAATCATTCTGCACATCGCAGAAGAACACAAACTCATCGCCACCAAAGCGGCCGATGATGTCCTCCGCGCGCAATGTCTGTTGCAGTGCCTCCGCCACATGGCACAACAACGCATCCCCCACCTGATGCCCAAATGTATCGTTGATGATCTTGAACCGGTTCAAATCCATCATCATGACCGCTTTGGTGCTGTTGGGATGATGCTGAATATGGTGCTCGATCACTTCCATCAATTTTCGTCGGTTGGCCACGCCCGTCAAACCGTCGTAATAGGCCATCTGATGAATTTTGTCGGCCGACTCCTGTTGCTCCGTGATGTCCGTCATGGATCCCACCAAACGAATCGGTCGGCCTTGCGTGTTGTGAATCACCGCGCCACTCAATTGCACCCAAATGTAGTGCCCGTCATCACGTCGCAAACGCAGAATGCATTTAAACGGTTCGGAAACATCCAGATAGGTTTGCAGCATCTCTTCAAACGCGGGGCGATCGTCCGGATGCACGCGATTGAGCAACACTTGCGGATTAATGGCATCAGACGTATCGGCAAGCTTCAACATCTTGGTCAACCGGCCATTCCAGCTCAGGCGATTGGCGAGCAGGTCCCATTGCCAAATCCCATCGTTCGAACTGTTCAACACCACTTTGAGTTGCTGTAATAACTGTTGTGATTTTTTGTGGCGCTGCACACTGGTTTCGATCAGCGCGTCTCGCTCAACAAACAGAGACAAGATATCGAGGTAGTTGTAAAACAGTGCCGATTTACCGATGTATTGGCGCCCGTCGAGATTCTCGACCGCAGTGACAATGTCCCAACAGTCGCGTTCGCCGCGATGCACAGGCAACACCGACACCACGTAAGGCCGATCCCCGGCCACGCAAGGCAGATCGCTCAGCGTTCGAAGGGCGCTGTTGGCGGGGCGAGATTGCAGTGCCTGCTGCTCAAGAAACGAAACTTTCAACAAGGAGAGCGCGTCGCCGTCGTAGCGATTTAACTCAGCCCACGCCAAATTACATTGGTACAGGCTGCACGCATCGAGGATCGAATCAAAGCCATCTTTGGCGATGGAATACAAGGTATCAAACAGCTCCGACGACGAATAACGGCTTTCATACACCATCGCCTGACGCACCGACTGAGAGGCGTCACTCGCGTCAGCCACCAATGCCCTGCTGCCGCAGGATTGGCGCACCACCAGCTTTTGCTCAACGTGAATCACTTCCTCTTGAAATGGCGCCCCAGCAATGCGGGCGAGCGCGCGTTCAAACGCCTTGCAGGCGAGTTCCTCCAATTGCTGATCCACCGTGGTTAATGCTGGCGTGACCGACATGCCGGAGAAAATGTTATCGATGCCGACAACCGCAACATCATCGGGCACACGAATGCCGTTGCGCTGCAATTGTTCAATCATGCCGATGGCGTTTTCGTCCGTCGCGCAGATGATGGCCGTACACTCATTCCCCACCGTGTTCAGCCAATCACTGGCGGCTTTGCGCCCGGCAGACAACGAGCAGCTGTCAACACAATACAACTGCGAACTGTGAAAGCCCTCGCCGCGTTGCGTGTCGACCCGTTGTTTAAAAGCGTTGAACCGTGAGCGAATGTCGTTGACGGATAAATCACCACAAAAGCCAATGTTGTGATGCCCCAAAGCGAGCAACCAGTCATAAAGCTGCTCCACCCCGCTCATCTGGTCACTGCAAAGCTGTTCCACGGGCAGCGGCGCGTAGCTCGCCCCCATTGAAAATACGGGAATGCCTAACTCGGTTGCAGCTTTGACATAACTGGTACCAGCGCAGTGCTGAACAACAATCAAGGCGCTCAGTTGCGTTAACGCAATGGGCAGTGTGAAATCCCGTGAATCGCCCGCTCGAATCATGATGAGATTCACGCCATGCTGTTTCGCTTTTTGACGAAACGTTGCACTGATTTCCCCCATATAAAAACCACTGAACATCGGCATAATGACGCCAATCGTGGTTTGTCTGGTGCACTGCCTTGCTTTTGTTTTCACTTGTCCAGTCCATCAAGTCGATACCGTATCCCTGCCTATAGTGCAAAGAATCGACAAAATAACAAAAGACTCACTATGAAAACTCACGAATATCGCACATTCAGTACATGGCTTTTGGTAAGGAATGACAACGCTGTCATATTCGGTTCAGGCGCGCTTTTCATGGATACAAAAAAGCCGTCGTTGCACCAAATCGGGCTGCGATCTCATTCTCGACTGCAATGGATGCGTCATTATATTTGTGCAAATTTTGATTCCAATCGAGTGAATCTTTTCAGCATGTTCGATCAAGCCCCTCAAAAACTGGCATTTTCTGCTACTTTTGCGCGAGTGTAAGCTTTCCTTTACTCCCCCGCTTGCGCCAATTTGATGCGGATTTTAACAATTTAGTTACACTTACCTTATCCGGTTATACCAAGATTCATCACTAGATAAATGTGGTATGAACAGCAATAAAAAATGCCGTTGTCGGAATTCGCAGGACACTATTTCAAAATTGTCCATCACGCTGCCACCTGCGCATTTCGCTCCACATCAGTCTCGGTATCACCTTTGGCGTAACGATGTGAATTGCTGCCATCTTCGATGCGTAGCGTCAAAAGGAGCTTGAGATGAATATTCAGGCCTTACCCATGGAACGATTTATCGACCACCATGGCAATCTGGTTAAGCCGCTTCCCGAATGGGCCGATGTGTCAACGCTGACTGGTTTTTATCGCGATATGTTGCTGACCCGAACCTACGATCACAAAGCGGTTGCGCTGCAACGCACCGGTAAACTCGGGACCTACCCGTCCCATTTGGGTGCAGAAGCCATCGGTATTGCCGTAGGCCGGGCGCTCAAAATGGACGATGTGTTTGTGCCCTATTATCGCGATATGCCAGCCATGTGGGCACGCGGCATCGGCATGGAAAAGAACCTGCAATACTGGGGCGGCGATGAGCGCGGCAGTGATTTCACGCCGGATGAACATGTGCATTGTCGCGACCTGCCATTTTGCGTACCGATCGCTACCCAATGCACCCACGCCGTGGGCGTCGCCTCAGCACTGAAAATTCAGGGCAATCATCAGGCAGCATTGGTGATGTGTGGCGACGGCGGGACATCGAAAGGCGATTTCCTTGAAGCGATCAACTGCGCGGGCGCGTGGCACATTCCGCTGGTATTTGTGGTCAACAACAACCAGTGGGCGATTTCCGTTCCGCGCCATCTGCAATGTGCGGCAGATTTCTTATCTCAAAAAGCACTGGGCGCCGGCATTCCCGGCCTAACTGTCGATGGCAACGACATTGTGGCCATGTACGATGCGGTGCGCACCAGCTTGGAACGGGCGCGCAAAGGCAAAGGCGCAACCTTAATTGAAGCGGTCAGCTATCGGTTAAGCGACCACACCACCGCCGATGATGCCAGCCGCTATCGCAGTGACGATGAACTGCAACAGGCGTGGCAATTTGAACCAGTTGCCCGATTGAAAACCTATCTGATGAACAGCGGCGTCTGGACCGAGCAGGACGAAGAGCAGTGGCTAGATCACTGCAAGGACGTGGTGGAACATGCGGTGCAGCGCTATCTCGACCTCACGCCGCAACCGCCAGAAGCCGCGTTCGATTTTCTCTACGAATCGCTCACGTCGGATCTCCACGCGCAGCGTGATGAACTGATCAACAAAGCAATGCGCATGCAGGGAGGCAAACATGGCTGAAATGACCTTAGTTGAAGCTGTCAACCTGGCTTTGCACTATGAGATGGCACACGATCCGAATGTGATTGTGCTCGGCGAAGACGTCGGCGACAACGGCGGTGTATTTCGCGCCACCGTCGGCCTCAAAGACCAATTTGGTTTTAAACGCGTCATCGACACACCGCTCGCTGAAGCGCTGATTGGCGGTGTGGCCGTGGGCATGGCCACCCAAGGCTTGCGTCCGGTGGCCGAGTTCCAGTTCCAGGGCTTTGTGTTTCCGGCGATGGAGCATTTGATGTGCCATGCCGCGCGCATACGCAACCGCACCCGTGGCCGCCTGACCTGCCCGGCCGTGTTCCGCGCGCCATTTGGGGGCGGGATACATGCGCCCGAGCACCACTCGGAAAGTGTGGAAGCCCTGTTTGCTCACGTGCCCGGTTTTAAAGTGGTGGTCCCATCTTCCCCTCAGCGTGCCTACGGTTTGCTGTTGGCCGCGATTCGCAGCAACGATCCGGTGATGTTCTTTGAACCGAAACGCATCTATCGCACCGTCAAATCCGATGTCACCAACAACGGTGAAGCCCTGCCACTCGATACCTGCTTTACCCTGCGTAAAGGCCGCGATGTCACGTTGGTCACTTGGGGCGCCTGCGTCGTAGAATCATTACAGGCAGCCAAAACCTTGTCCGCGCAAGGCATTGAAGTGGAGGTGATCGATTTGGCCAGCATCAAACCGGTCGACATGAACACCATCTTGCGTTCGCTGGAGAAAACCGGGCGTTTACTGGTGGTGCATGAAGCCAGCAAAACCTGCGGCGTCGGCTCAGAAATTCTGGCGCGCGTGGCGGAGCAGGCGATGTGTCTGCTCAAAGCGCCACCCAAACGTGTCACCGGCATGGATACCATCATGCCCTACTACAAAAATGAAGCCTATTTCATGATTCAGGAACAAGACATCGTGCTGGCTGCGCGAGCGTTAGTGGAGGGTTGGAAATGAAGTCATTTATGTTACCCGACCTCGGTGAGGGGTTAGCCGAATCAGAAATCGTCGAATGGCATGTCAACGTCGGCGATGTGGTCAAAGTCGATCAGGTCGTCCTGACGGTGGAAACCGCCAAAGCCACGGTTGAAGTGCCCGCACCTTACGCGGGTAAAATCATCAGTCGTTACGGCAATGAAGGCGATGTGATCAACATCGGCAGTTTGCTTCTGGAAATTGAAGAGCTCGACAGCGCCATATCCAGTCCCCAGAAAAAACACGACGCAGCGACCGTGGTCGGCAATGTCTCCCACCAGTCACACAATGTGGATGTGGATGACTTCTGGGTGGGCAGCAGCGAGCAGGCCAATCCGACGAAGAAATCACTCTCCGCCCTACCCGCCGCCCGCCTGCTGGCGCAGCGTCTCGGCGTGGATTTACAGCGTTTACAAGGCACCGGCCCCGATGGTTTGATTGTCGAGAGTGATGTGCAGAATGCCGCCGACCAACAGCTCCCCGGCACGGAAGTGCTCAAAGGCGCGCGAAGAACCATGGTCAACACCATGACTGAATCGCACCTGCAAGTCGCGGCGGTCACCATCACCGAAGAAGCGCTGCTGACCGAGTGGAAACCGGGCGAAGACATCTCGATTCGCCTCATTCAGGCGATTGTTTCTGCCTGCCAGCAAGAGCCAGCAATGAACGCTTGGTTTGATGCCGAAACCATGACCCGCTGCGTGCACAGCACCGTCAATATCGGCATTGCAGTCGACAGCGCCCACGGCTTATATGTGCCGGTACTGCGCCGCGCGGATACATTTGAACCCCAAGCGATGCGTGAATGGCTCGATACCACCGTGCAAGGCATTCGCGAACGCAAAATTGGCCGCGAACAGTTGCAACACGCCACCATCACGTTATCCAACTTCGGCGCGATTGCTGGGATCTTCGCGACGCCAGTCGTGTCACCGCCTCAGGTCACCATTGTTGGTGCCGGTCGCATCATCGAAAAAGTGATGATCAAAGACGAGCAATTGATGAACGTGAAAGCGATGCCGCTGTCGATTACCTTCGACCACCGTGCCTGTACAGGCGGTGAAGCGGCCCGTTTTGCCCGCGCACTGGTGCAAGATCTGCAACGTCCAAGCGCGTTGTAACGTAACGTTGCTCTCAACAGCGAACAAAAACCACCTTTTTTGATCGAGGTGGTTTTTTATTTGCGTCGAAAAGTAAGTAAACCAAGACCTGAGACCACAAAAAAGTGCATCAAACTTTTAAAAAGCATGCTAGACAGTAAAAAATGGACAATTTCAGTGTTTTATCAATAAAAGAGATCATTAATGAGCGATTTCGGCGTCATTCATCGTCAATATATTTTGAAAGCGTGGTATTTTTGTCCATAATTATTTTCAAACCTCGATGTTGAGGTGAGCTCGTTAAGGAGCGGTTATGTTTAGAAAAATACTTTTGCTTGCTACCTGTCTCAGCTTTTCAATCTTTAGTGGTAGCGCGCTATCTGCAAGTGAAGCAGGCAATAGCGCGACAGGGCCTTTGGTGATGTGTGAGATGCCGGACGGCACCATGAAGTACATCCCCATTGTCATCTGTCAGCACAATAAGTAGTCGTAAAAAAGGGAGTACTCGTGAGTCCAGAATCAGACTCGGTGCTCCCTTTCTTCGACCAACAGAACCAACTGCCAGGTCGAAACTTTTGCAAAACTATCAAAAAACATCATTTCGAATTAAAAAACTGGATCAACTCAATAAATATTAAGTTTTTAACCGCTGCGAAAAAACGGATGTCCAAAGCCATAAATTCATCTCACACCGACTGAATCAACGCGGGCATGATCTCAAACAGATCCCCGACCAAGCCGTAATCGGCAATCTGGAAAATTGGCGCGTCCGGGTCGCTGTTGATGGCGACGATCACTTTGGAATCTTTCATGCCCGCCAAGTGTTGAATCGCGCCGGAAATACCCACCGCAATGTAAAGTTCTGGTGCCACGATTTTACCGGTCTGACCAACTTGCAAATCATTGGAGACGAAACCGGCATCGACCGCCGCACGTGACGCGCCAATCGCGCCGCCGAGTTTGTCGGCAAGCTGTTCCACCAGTGCGAAGTTTTCTTTACTCCCCAGACCTCGGCCACCGGAAATCACCACTCTGGCAACAGGCAATTCGGGACGCGCGCTTTCCACTTTTTGTTGCGAGACAAACTGCGACGTCAGCGATTCAATCGCGTGATCAACGGTTTTCACCTCCGCATTTCCTCCCGTACTGGCGACGGCATCAAAGGCTGAGCTGCGAATCGTCATCACTTTGATTGCATCCAGTGATTTCACTTTGGCCAGCGCGTTGCCTGCATAAATGGGCCGAACCACCGTATCCGGCGATTCAATCGCAATCACATCAGAAAGTTGCCCCACATCGAGCAGCGCAGCCACTCGCGGCAGCAGGTTTTTACCAAACGTGGTAGCCGGTGCGAGCACGTGGGAGTAGCTGCGTGCGATTTCTGCCACCAACGCTGCGCCGTTTTCTGCCAGGCGATGTTCATAAGCGGGACTCTCAGCCAGTAGCACATGGCTGACCCCCGCACACGCTTTTGCCGCCTCAGCGACTGATGCACACGCCGCGCCCATCACAAGTACACTCACCTTCCCGCCAATTGCGTTGGCCGCCTGCAAAGTGCGCAATGTATCCACAGCCAACACCTGATTGTTGTGCTCGGCAATGACTAAAATCGAGAGTTCACTCATCGGTTGCTCCTGTCCCTTCAGCCAATCACTTTGGCTTCGTTTTTCAGCTTATCCACTAGCTCAGACACACTGGCCACCATCACGCCCGCTTTGCGCTCAGGTGGTGGCATGACGTCCATGATTTGCTGATGCGTGGTGAGCGTGACGCCTAAGGCGTCCGGCGTGGTGACATCTAACGGTTTACGCTTGGCTTTCATAATGTTGGGCAGCGAGGCGTAACGCGGTTCATTGAGGCGTAAATCGGTACTGATGATGGCTGGTAAAGCGAGCTTGAGCGTCTCCAGCCCGCCGTCAATCTCGCGCGTGACCAACACGGCGTCGCCCTGCACGTCCACTTTAGATGCGAAGGTGCCTTGTGGGCGCTCCGTCAGCGCTGCCAGCATTTGCGCGACTTGGTTGTTGTCGGTATCGATGGACTGTTTTCCCAGCAGCACCAACCCCGGCGCTTCGCTCGCCATCACCGCTTTGAGCAGTTTGGCCACATTGAGCGGCTCTGGCGCGCCATCAGTTTCAATGTGAATCGCGCGGTCGGCACCGAGTGCCAATGCGGCGCGCAGTTGCTCTTGGCAAGTGGCGTCGCCCGCGGAAACCACAATCACCTCTTCGGCAATGCCCGCCTCTCGCAGGCGAATCGCTTCTTCCACCGCGATTTCGCAAAACGGGTTGATGGCCATTTTGACGTTGTGGGTTTCAACGCCTGAGCCATCACTTTTCACTCTCACCTTTACGTAAGCGTCAACGACACGTTTAACAGCTACTAAGATTTTCACACAGCCTCCTTGAGCGCTTGGTCATCCTTGGTGAATGGACCTTAGGGAATGTTGGTGGAATCAAACTGCTCGGTGATGACTGTTTAACGCGAGCCACACATTGTGCTTTCTGGACTGGTTAAATCCCGCATATCAACCACCTTTGACCACCAAACCCATTCAAACTCACCAGAAAATCATCCGCTTTCTGCCATTCTCAATGGGTTAAATGAGGTTACTCTTTGAGCTTAGTTGAGTTTACGTTTACGTCAACTGGACTATATTTAATCCATAAATACCGTTGACGCATGGATGAAAAACATGGAACGAGAATCGATGGAGTTTGATGTCGTGATTGTTGGCGCAGGCCCAGCCGGGCTGGCTTGTGCGTGTAAAATGGCGCAAATTTGCCAGCAACAACATGAGCCGAATGTCAGCATTTGCGTGGTCGAGAAAAGCTCTGAAGTGGGCGCGCACATTCTCTCCGGCGCGTTATTTGAAACCACGGCGCTCGATGAGCTGTTTCCGGATTGGCAGACCATGGATGCGCCGCTGACAACCAAAGTCAGTTCGGATGAATTTCTCTATCTCACCACCGAATACAACCACGTGCGCTTGCCCCACTTTGTGACGCCCAAAACCATGCGCAATTCAGACCAAAGCTACGTCATGAGCTTGGCCGACTTGTGTCGTTGGCTCGCTAAACAAGCTGAAAATTTGGGGGTCGAGATCTTTCCCGGCTTTGCTGCGGCCAGCGTCAATTATGACGAAAGCGGCGCTGTGATTGGGGTCATCACCTCAGATATGGGGTTAGACAAAACGGGCAATCAGAAAGCCAATTTCGAACCGGGCATTGCGCTGAACGCCAAATACACCATTTTTGCCGAAGGCGCACGCGGTCATTTGGGGAAAGAGCTGATAGAGCATTTCAAACTCGATGAAGGAAAGCAGCCGCAGCACTACGCGCTGGGTATCAAAGAGATCTGGGAACTGCCAGAGGATCACCCGCACAACAACGCGGGAGAAGTGATTCACGGCCTGGGCTGGCCGCTGAATGAAACCCACACCACGGGCGGTAGCTTTCTCTACAAGCTCGGCAACAATCAGATTGCGATCGGGTTGATCACCGACCTCAACTATCACAACCCGTATTTAAGCCCGTTTGATGAGTTTCAGCGCCTCAAACATCACCCGGCGATCAGCAAGCATTTAACGGGCGGCCAGCGCATTGCTTACGGCGCGCGCGCGATTGCCAAAGGCGGCTTGAATTCTTTGCCCAAACAGCAATTTCCCGGCGGCTTGCTCATCGGCTGCGATGCCGGCACGCTCAACTTTGCCAAAATCAAAGGTTGCCATACCGCAATGAAATCCGGCATGTTAGCGGCTGAAGCCATCACGCATGCACTCAATGCAGGCAACCAACGCCATTTTGAACCCGATTACGAGTCGCTGTTCAAGGCATCCTGGTTATATGAAGAACTCGAACAGTCACAAAACTTCTGTGCCACCATTCACCGCTTTGGCAATGTGGCGGGCGGCGTCATCAATAGCTTCGAGCAGAATATTTGGGTGCCGCTGTTTAAGCGCGCTGCGCCATGGGAGATGGAAGATCCGCACCCGGACCATGTCCGCATCATCGATATTTCACGCTGCACGCCCATCGAATATCCCAAACCCGATGGCGTGCTGAGCTTTGATAAACCCTCATCAGTCTTTCTGTCCGGCACGCAGCATGAAGAGAACCAGCCTTGTCACCTGAAACTGACCGATCCTTCTATTCCGATTGAAACGCATCTGCCTAAGTTTGGCGAGCCAGCCCAGCGCTACTGTCCCGCGGGTGTCTACGAAGTGATTGTGGTCGATGAAGTGCCGCGCTTTCAAATCAACGCCGCCAACTGCGTGCATTGCAAAACCTGCGACATTAAAGATCCGTCGCAGAACATTATCTGGTGTCCGCCAGAAGGGGGCGGCGGCCCGAACTACCGCAATATGTAACCCGCGATTTGTGCGAAACACTATTCACCAGACACAAAAATAGCCACGGTACGTCGTGGCTATTTCATTTGATGAGATCGTGTTTTATTAAGCGGTTAGCGAGCGCCGCTTAAGCTGCCGTTAGGCCGGCTTTTTCGCCAGAGCGGCATCGATATCCGCGGCGCTGTGGCGCTCATCAATGCGCTCCCACGCTTCGCCCATGGTTCGGTTGACAATGCGACCACGCTGCACAGCAGGACGCTCAGCCATCATTTTCGCCCAGCGTTGTACATGGGTGTAGCTCTGCACATCAAGGAACTCGGCCGCGTTATAAGCGTTGCCCAGCGCCAGGTTGCCATACCAAGGCCAAATTGCGATATCGGCAATGCTGTACGCTTCGCCCGCAATGAAGGTGCCCTTCGCCAGTTGTTTATCCAACACATCCAACTGACGTTTGGCTTCCATCGCAAAGCGGTTGATCGGGTATTCAAATTTCTCTGGCGCGTACGCGTAGAAGTGGCCAAAGCCACCACCCAGATACGGCGCAGAGCCTTGCAGCCAGAACAGCCAGTTCATCACCTGCGCACGTGGCGCCGCTTCGGTTGGCAGCAAGTGACCGAATTTTTCAGCCAGATAAAACAGGATGTTGCCGGATTCAAACACATTAATCGGTTCAGAGCCGGAACGGTCAACCATGGCAGGGATCTTTGAGTTCGGGTTGACGTCAACAAAGCCGGAACCAAACTGGTCACCATCACCAATACGAATCAAAAATGCATCGTACTCCGCGTCTTTCACGCCCAGCGCCAGCAGCTCTTCCAGCATGATGGTCACTTTCTGGCCGTTCGGCGTGCCCATCGAATAGAGCTGAATCGGGTGCTCGCCAATCGGTAGCGTTTTCTCATGGCGCGCGCCGGAGTCTGGTCGGTTGATACTGGCCCACTGACCGCCGTTTTCGCTGTCCATGGTCCAAACTTTGGGTGGTACGTATTGGTTTGCCATTGTGTTTCCTTATCTTTGTTGGAGTTCGGCACTACAAGATATAGGGGTGATTGGCGAAGATAAAAACCCCTATTGGCTCATTTACTTAGAACCTTCCGTTATGGCTTGGTCGGCGTGAGCATAACCAAGCATCGGCGCGGCGCGACACCGCACGCAGAACCCCAACGTTGCCGCATGGCCTGCACAACAATGCGCAAAGATAGAGAAAACAGAGCGACCCATCGGTGCAAGAGAGCCGCTCTGGTGGGCGGATTTATCCGAAGTCGCCCGAAATATAACGGCGGGTACGCGCTTGTTTGGGTTGATGGAACATTTGACGCGTCGGGCCAAATTCCACCAGCTCGCCGAGATACATAAATGCCGTGTGATTGGAAATGCGCATCGCTTGCTGCATGTTGTGCGTAACAATCACGATGGTGAAGTTCTCTTTCAGCTCGCCAATCAACGCTTCAATCGCCGATGTAGCAATCGGATCGAGCGCGGAAGTGGGTTCGTCCATCAAAATGATATCCGGCTCCAGCGCGATGGTGCGCGCGATACACAAACGCTGCTGCTGACCGCCAGACAGGCTGTGCGCATCGGCATGGAGCTTGTCTTTCACTTCCTGCCACAAGTGCGCCGCTTTAAGCGCTTGTTCTATTTTCTGCTCGATCAGTGCCTTGCGGTGGCCTTGCAAACGCAAACCAAAGGCAATGTTTTCGGCAATCGACATCGGAAACGGCGTCGGCTTTTGGAATATCATGCCGATTTTAGATCGCAGCTCGTTGAGGTCTGCGTAATCGAGCAAATTGGCACCTTCATAGCCAATCATGCCTTCGGCATGTTGACGACCATACAGCGCGTAAATTCGGTTCAAGCAGCGCAACAAGGTGGATTTACCACAACCCGACGGGCCAATCAGCGCCGTGACCTGATGTTGATAAATCGGCAGCGACACAGATTTTAACGCGCGCTCCCCTTTGCGGTCGTAGTAGAAATTCAGATCGCGAATATCCAGCACCACCTCGCTTGCCGTGGTGGCTAGAGTGTCAACCGAAGTCTCCGTGTCCGTGGTCGCCGGAGACAAAATCGTGGTTGCTATGTTGTGATTCATGGTTCTCACCTTTTGAAAAGTTTCGGCAAATGCGCGGCACTGATGTTCACCAGTAGAATGAACAGGGTGACAATCAGCGCGCCCGACCATGCCAGCTGTTGCCAACTCTCGTAAGGACTCATCGCAAATTGATAGATGGTGACGGGCAGATTCGCGACCGGGCCGGAGAAATCGGTCGACATAAAATTGCTGTTGAGCGCAGTAAATAGCAGCGGCGCGGTTTCCCCTGCAATACGGGCAAACGACAACAAAATCGCAGTGATAAGGCCAGAAGCCGCTGAACGGTAGCAGAGTTTGAACACCACGACCCAGTTGGCCGCGCCGAGGCCACGACCCGCTTCTTTGAGTGTGCTTGGCACCAAGCGAAGCATCTCTTCTGTGCCGGCGATGATGGTTGGCAGCGCCAGAACAGCGAGCGCAATACACCCGGCCCAGCCCGAATAGCCGCCGCTTGGCACGACGATCAACGCGTAAACAAACAGGCCGACCAATATCGACGGCGCGCTCATCAGGATGTTGTTCAGAAAGCGAATTGCCTGCGCCCACTTGCTGTCGGCTTCCTGCTCCGCCAGCCAAGTCCCTGCCAACAGCGCAATCGGTGTGGCGATGAAGATCGACAGAAAAGTCATTTCCAGGCTGCCGATAAAGGCGTTTTTCAACCCACCCGCACTGCCCGGCCCTGGCGTAATCTCAGTAAACAGCGCCAGATTGATGCCGGACAAGCCCCGTGAAATCAGGGTGTAGAGAATACTCGCCAGAACCAGCAACCCCATGGCGGCCGAGCCGTAACAGAAAAGCTGAAACATGCGGTTTTTGATACGTCTGGTGTTCATTTTTTCACGCCCCCCATGTTGTTCGCGGCCAGCATTTTATTTGCAATCAGCATCACCAGTAACGTAATGACAAACAGCAACACGCCAAGGCCCAATAGTGAAGCAATGTGAATCGGCTGCGTCGCTTCGTTAAACTGCTGGGCGATGGTCGAGGCAATTGAGGTCGCCGGCATAAACAGCGACGCCTGAATGCGGTTCGCTCCGCCAATCACAAACGTCACCGCCATGGTTTCACCCAACGCGCGGCCAAGCCCAAGAATACAGGCGCTCAATACCGCGCGGCGCACGCTTGGTAAGAGCACTTTGGTGATCACTTCAAACGGATTCGCGCCAATGCCGTAGGCCGTTTCGCGCAGAATATTGGGAATCGACGCCAGCGCATCGCGCGTGAGTGACGTGATGATCGGCAGAATCATCAACGCGAGGATGATGCCGGCACTGAGCAAGCCAACCCCGATCGGGGGACCATTGAACAACGGGCCAATCAGCGGCCACTGCGCAAGATACTCTCCGGCCACATTTGAAAATGGTCGGAAAACCACGGGCAGAACACAAACAATCCCCACATACCGAAAATAATGCTGGGAATGGCAGCCAGCAGCTCAATCGCTTTACCGACAGGCGCGCTGACCCAGCGCGGTGCGAGTTCTGACAGAAACACCGCAATGCCGAGCGACAGCGGTACCGCAATCAAACAAGCAATGAAGGCGCTGACCAAGGTGCCGTAAATGGCGGCAGCCGCGCCAAACTCGCCGTGAATCGGATCCCAGACATCACGATAGACAAACGACAAACCAAACGTCGACAACGCCGACTGGCTGCCGGAAAGCAGAGAGAGGATGAGGCCGAGCAGCACGGCAAACACCATCAGCGCGCTGAGGAAGCTGACAGCGGAGAAAATCTTATCTGGCTGATATCGAGAAATCGCTTTATTCATAACACTCTGACTGTGCCCCGGCATACACCGGGGCATCCTTGGCTTAACGAACCACGGCTTGACCATCGGAAACCAGATTCTGTTTCCAGGTCTTGTTCACCAGTTTCACGACCGATTCCGGCATCGCCACGTAGTCGAGGTTTTGTGCCATTTCTGGGTGCTGATAGCTCCAAGTGAAGTACTTCAGCATTGCCTGCGCTTTTGCCATGTCTTTCTGATCTTTGTGCATCAGAATGAATGTCGCGGAGGTCATCGGCCACGTTGCCGCGCCCGGCTGATCGTTGAGGATCAGTTTGAAGCCCGGAGCGTGTTCCCAATCGGCATTCGCCGCTGCGGCCTGGAAGCTCGCTGCTGTTGGGTTAACAAACTTGCCGGCTTTATTTTGCAGCTGGGTGTAAGCCAAATGATTTTGCGTGGCGTAAGCGTATTCCACATAACCGATAGAGCCTTTGGTGCGTGTCACGTAGTTCGCAACACCCGCGTTCCCTTTGCCGCCGATATCCGTCGCCGCGCTTGGCCAGTTGATGTCTTTACCCACACCAATTTTTGATTGCCAGTCACTGCTTACGCGCGACAGGTAATCGGTGAAGTTGAACGTCGTGCCTGAACCGTCAGAGCGGTGAACCACGTAGATAGGCAGTTTAGGCAGCTTTTCGTTCGGATTGAGCTTAGCGATCGCCGCATCGTTCCAGTTTTTGATTTTGCCCAGATAGATGTCCGCCAGCACAGAGCCCGTCAGTTTCAGTTCGCCCGCTTTGACACCAGGAACGTTGACCACTGGTACGATACCGCCCATCACCATTGGAAACTGAATCATGTCTTCCTTGTTCAGTTCAGTCACATCCAGTGGTGCGTCCGTACCGCCGAAATCAACCGTGTTCGCTTCAATCTGACGAATACCACCGCCAGAACCGATCGCCTGATAGTTGATTTGCACACCTGTCTCTTTTTGGTACGCTTCCGCCCATTTGGCGTAAACCGGATATGGGAACGTCGCGCCCGCACCATTCAATGTGGTGGCCGCAAACGCCGAGCCAGAAGCACACAGTGCCAGTGACACCAAAAGCGTAGATTTCATCATTTTCATCGTGAACCCCAATCGTTTCTTTGAGAATCGCTGAACCGACTTCCTTGTACAGTCAATCGACAGCGCGCTACTGGGGACACGCTAAAAACTCGCGATGACATTTTTGTGACGAATTTGTTATTTCGTTGATTTAAAAAGAATATTTATCATATTGGTTATTTTTTGATAAGTTTAGTTATCTGAAATCAGAGGATTTGAGCGCCTTATGCAGCGCTCAATTTTCCATCAACCTCACTCGACGGAGTTCAACCTAATCGCACAAAAATCCGTTCACCGAATTACCGCACAGAGGCCAGTGATCTGTCGCTCCGGTCACCGTCAATCACGCGAGACAGTTCATCGCAGCGCACAATTTTGCCCGCTTGCCACTGAAAATGAGCAATCACCTCCACCACACTGCGTTCTCCAGTGCGTTTCTCAACGCGAACCTGATGGCGACTGAACACATGTTCGTCTTGCTGCGCCATCGCCACAACGGTCACGGTCATCGACTGCGTCAGTTGTTTTAAAGTCAGCAGGTGCTGCTTAAACTCGCTCAGGTTCAACACAGCGCCATCGGCCACTTGTTGATAGTTGGATGCGAAATAACGCTCCACCTCGCGCTCATCGACATGCTCAGCTTCAATGACCGCCAGCAGCGCGGCATGAGTTAAGTGTTTCAGATCCATCGTGTTCTCCTCAGTTCATCAATTTCAATCCGCAACATGGGTGCTTATTGGCTCGATGCGCCATGTTGTTCACTATGCTAAAGCCGCTTTACGTGGCAGAATTTGGACATTCAGACAAACGATAAGGAATTTCCGCCAAATGAGCGTGATTCGCCGAGCCTCACTCAAGCATCCGCAAAGCGCGGTCACCGGATGGCATACTCATCTAGAAAGTCAGTTGTTTTGGGTGAACCGAGGGATTTTGATGGTCGAAGCCGAGCAGCAGCGCTGGACGGTGGCCTCCGGCTGTTTAGCGTGGAACCCCGCCGGGTGCCGGCACCGAACCGAGGTGATTACCGATGTGGAAGGCGAATTGCTGTATGTGCAAGACGCAACGATGTTGGATGCCATGCCGGCCCCCAAACTGATTCGTTGCGACGATCTCACTTCGGCGCTGATCAAACGGCTGTCTGGCACCGAATATAACGCTTCAGACACGTGTGAGCAGGCGTGGCTAGCACTGCTCGGCAGTGAAATCTCGCACGCCCCCGCCACCCCGTTGCAATTGCCACTGCCGGAAGACAAACGAGCGCGCAAGGTCGCCAACTATTTGATTGCTGAACCCGAAAACCGCCTGAGCCAAGAGACGCTGGCAGAACGCTTTGGCCTCAGCAGCCGAACGCTGCATCGTCTGTTTCGCCAGCAGACGGGCATGACATTTGTGCATTGGCGTCAGCAAAGCCGCCTGCTTCACTCGCTAAGCTTGCTTGAGGCGGGTAAAAGCATCACCGAAGTGGCGCTGGCCTCAGGCTACGACAACACCGGCAGCTACATTCAACTGTTTCGCCAACGATTCGGCGTCACGCCCAAGCTGTACCTCCGCCAACGCCAGTTTTAACAGCAAGGTGGAGTTTGAATGCAAGGCCGATGTTTTAATGATGGGCGATGAGGTCATTTGATGCGGGAAAGCCATTTGGTGCGGGAAAGTACTTTGGTGCGAGAAAGTAATTTAGTACGAGAAAGTCATTTGGTGCGAGAAATCCATTTGGTACAGGAAATCCATTTTGGGCGCATGAAAAAACCACCCGGCCGGGTGGCTTCTCGTCTGGCACGCGTGACACGGCATCGTGTTCGGCGGCCTTGGCTGATCCGGTGTAAACTCACCGGTCGCGTGGCGGGTTACATGCCCATAATTTTGCCATGTAGCCAGTCTTTCAGCTCTGCTCGGTTGAGTTTCATCGAATTCATGGAGTGGTCGTCAATCGGCGCGCCTCTGAGCTCCAGTTTTCGAATTTCTCTGTCTAGTGAATTGTAGTTCGACGCATTTGCTGCAAATGCCTCATCGCTCGCGGTTAGCTGACTGATGGTATCCAAGTGTTCTGGATATTCGTTCGCTAAAGAGTGATTTTCGCCTAGCATAGAAACCTCGTGAGTTAATGGGTGACACAAACGCACTGCTCACTTTTTAAGCAGCACTATCCCTAACTCTAGCACGCTCTACTCATGACTCAAGTTCATCAATCAAACTGTTCGCGCATCTGCGATCTTGCCCCAATGATCAAAAGAAAAAAGCCACCGAAGGGAACTTCGATGGCGAGTTATATTCAATGACTGAGTAAAACTGGCAGCGAAATGTAAAGAAAATGCTTAAAAAGCCGGTTCAATGGTGCCTTTGAAGGTTTCATCCAAGAAATCGCGAATCGGCTGTGATTGATAGATTTGCACAAATTTTTTGTACGCTTCGTTATCTTTGTCTTTCTCACGCGTTGCAATCACCATCACCGCCAGCGGCGCTTGCTTCGACTCAAGATAAATGCCCTGTTTTTTCGGATCCAGACCCGCAGACATCACATAGTTCATGGTGATCGCCGCAGCGTCGACGTCATCCAGTGTGCGTGGCAGTTGCGCCGCATCCACTTCGATAAACTGGAAGTGTTTTGGGTTGTCGACGATGTCGTTCAATGACGCTTTGAAACCCACGCCATCGCGCAGTTTGATTAAGTTTGCATCAGCAAACAGCAACAAGCCGCGGCCGCCGTTGGTGGGATCGTTTGGAATCGCGATGCGCGCGCCGTCTGGCAAATCTTCAATCGCGTGGTATTTGTTTGAGTACACACCCATACGCATCAGAATCGATTCACCAATCGACACCAAATGCGAATCGTGGCTGCTGTTGTAGTTGGTCAAAAACGGTTGATGTTGGTAGCTGTTGATATCGATGCTGCCATCTTCCAACGCCGCGTTCGGCGTAATGTAGTCGGAAAACTCCACCACTTTGACCTTTAAACCTTGCTTCGCCGCTTCTTTGGCAACCGCTTCCACCACTTGGGCATGCGGACCAACTGTGGCACCGACTTTGATCTCCGCTTGATCCTGTTGACCACACGCGGTTACCCCGGCAAACAGGGTTGCCACCAATGCCCACTGACCGACTTTCTTCAATCCTTTCATTTTCTTCTCCGTGTTCTGTGCGAGCGTTTACGCCAATAGACGTTTAGCCATCTAAACCGCTATACTACTCTCGCAAAATTTTTGTGCAACTCAATTTTTTACGCCTTAGACCATGCGAGCGATGACACGCAATGGCGACCACTCACCCACAACAGTGTCTCTTGCGTGCCCACAACGATGACGGTGAGCACAGCACCAGCCGATGAATTTGTGAACCCATCAAGTGGCATCTAGAAAAAACCGCCCAACGTGGTTTTGATTCGGTCTTTTTTTCAAGTTAATTTCCCCCAGCACGCGATTTAATGCCTTCAGACAAATCCCTTTATTTCAGTTTTTATTTCATTAGATGAGGCAGTGATGACTGTATTTAAACTCGCATTTCCCAAAATCAATTTATCCGGTGTGGGCGCGATTGAAGCGCTCGTTGAGCGTTTACAACAAACCCATGACAACGCACCCGGCCTGCTGATTTGCGACCCGGCCATGGTTGAGTTGGGCTTTGCCAAGAAGCTGACTGATTCCAACTTAAACCTCACCCTGTTCAGCCAAGTTCGCCCCAACCCAGATACCCACACCGTCGCCAGCGCACTGAACGCATTTGAACAGTGCGGCGCGCAATACGTCATTGGTTTTGGCGGCGGCAGCGCGATTGACACCGCCAAAGCAATTCGCATTTTATCGGCCAACCCAACCCCAATTTCGGCCTACAATGGCATCGAAAAAGTGGCCCAACTTGGTGCGCCGCTCTACGCCATCAACACCACCGCAGGCACGGCAGCCGAAGTCACCAGCAACGCGGTGATTACCGACACCGCCACGCACGTCAAACACGTCATCATTTCCGACAAAATCATTCCCGATGTGTCGGTGAACGATCCAAGCGTGATGCTGGGCATTCCGAGTGCCGTCACCGCGGCGACTGGCATTGATGCGCTCACGCACGCGATCGAATCTTACGTTTCCGTGGGCGCGCATACGCTCACCGATTACATCTCTCTGGAATCGATTAAATTGATCGCGCAGCATCTGCCTAGCGCGGTGGATGACGGCAGCAACCTTGAAGCGCGCGAGATGATGGCGTACGGCCAATTTGTCGCGGGCCTGTCGTTCAACAGCGCGGGCTTGGGCATGGTGCACGCGATGGCGCACCCTGCTGGCGCGCAAAAGGATCTACCGCACGGCGTATGCAACGCCATTTTGCTGCCGATTGTGTGTGAATTTAACCGCCCGGCGCGTGTGGAAAAGTTTGCCAATATCGCTCGCGCAATGGGCGTCGATACGTCTGCCATGAGTGAGGAAGAAGCGAGCTTCGCCGCGATTGACGCCATCAAAGCGCTCAATCAACGTGTTGGGATTCCCGCTGGTTTTGGCGAATTGGGCATCACAGAAACCGACACACTGGCGTGGGTCAACGATGCCATGGCCGACCCATGCGCAGGCGGCAACCCCATCGCGATGACCCAAGAACAGGTCATCGAACTGTACGCTCAATCGGTATAACCACCACACAAATCCGAAGCACAACCAAAGCTGAAAGGAAACTTTCAGCTTTTTTATTTACCAAACGCCTCTGTTCCCATCTTCCCCATGTCGTCAAATTACAATACGCCAACGCCTCGACATGATATGGTGAGTCGTATTTATTGACCTGAGTGGACTTCATCGTCGACTCAGCGCATCAAATTCAGCCGTGTTCAACGGCACAGGTAGAAACATCCATCGTAAGGAAGCGTATGAAAACACTACTCATCGTCAATGTCGGTCAGGCGCCGCAAGCTCAATTAGAAAAGTTCGGGGATTTTGAAGAGTGGGCGCTGCGCGCGATTCGCTCGCAGGGCGTTGAGCAGCACGACATTCACATCGAATTCCATGACGGCGTGCAGCACGCACTGCCGAATTTCGACACCTTAGCGGGTGTCATCATCATGGGTTCGCTGGCGATGGCTTCCGAGAAAAAGCCGTGGATGTTGCGGTTATCCGACGAAATTGTTCAATTGGTTGAGCGCCAAATTCCCCTGCTGGGTATCTGCTTTGGCCATCAGTTGATTGCCCAAGCGCTCGGTGGCGTTGTCGGTTATCACCCGCAAGGCTTGGAAATCGGCACAGTGCAGATCGCCAAAGAACCTGCGGCGAATGACTATGCGATTTTCGCGCATTTGCCTGAGCAATTTGGCGCGCAAGCGGTCCATTACCAATCGGTGCTGGCGCTACCAGAAAGCGCCGTTCATCTCGCGCGCAGCGATTTTGAACCCCATCATGCTTACCGTGTCGGCCCTGCGTGTTGGGGCGTGCAGTTCCACCCGGAATTCACACCCGAGATCATGCAGATGTCGCTTGATGGCCTGAAACACGAATTTGAAGACGACTACCCAGCGAAAAGCGCTCAGGTCGCCGAAACCGAGCAAGCCAAACAGGTCCTGCTGCAATTTGCCCGCGTCTGCTGTCAGGCGCAGTAAGCGCACTCTCACTTCCACGCACAGCGTCACGCACACCTCTGTGCAAAGATCCGCGCGTTAAGGCGCGGCATGCACAGCACGCTTTGGGTCAGCGTCATGCGCTGGCCCTTGTTGTTGCAGCGTTTCCACCCGCTCAAGCAGGTAACGTTTAAAGCTGGCGCAACGCTCTGGCATCGGGTGCCGTGGCCGATAGTAAAGAAAGATGTCAAAGCTCGCGCAGCGATATTGCGGCATCACATGATGCAATTCGCCGCTGCGCAAACACGGCTCCACCAGCGAATGCGGCAGATAGGCAATGCCCGCACTTTGCTGCGCAAGATTGAGCAGCATTTCGCTATTGTCGCACTCCAGCGCATCGCGAATGGTGACGATCTCCGGCTGCTCGTCGCGCTCAAAACACCAGCGATTGCCGCCCAATAAGGTGCGTGCATACAAGCAGCGATGCGCTTTCAGCGCCTGCGGCGTGGTCGGCGTGCCCGCTTCGGTCAGATAGCGTTCCGAGGCGCACAAATACAGCGGCTCACTGAGCAGGCGTTTGCGGATCAGCAGCGAATCTTCCACCGGCTCACCGTCATACGTGGCGAGGGCGCGAAAGGCAAAATCGATGGTGAGCGGGTCAAACTCGCCCGCTTCAATAAAGATTTTGAAATGCACTTTAGGATGCAGCGCCATGTATTCAGCGACGATTTTGGTCAGATACTGGCGGGCAAACAGTGGCGTTGACGAGAGGCGGATTTCGCCTTGCTGCTGCTCGCTGAGGTTTTGCACCGCTTCGCACAACGTATCGATCTCACCAATCATCGGCGCAAAGCGTTCGTACAACAGTTGCCCCGCTTGGGTCGCGGCCAGCTGGCGCGTGCTGCGTTTGATGAGTTCAACCGATAGCGTCTCTTCCAGCTCTTTGACCCATCGGCTGCCTGCGGCGGCGGAAATGCCCTGTCGCTGCGCGGCGGCTTTGAACGATCCGGTTTGCATCACCACGCAAAAGAACAGGATCTTATCCAGAATCGGCTGGCGACTGGAAAGCAGTGGCCCCGCCATCAGTTCACCAAGCCTTTTTCCAGCGCCAGTTTCACCAGCGCGGCGGTCGATGACGCGCCGAGTTTCTTTTTGATGCGCAAGCGATGCGTTTCCACCGTGCGCACGCTGATGTGCAGCGTATCGGCGATGTCTTTATTGCCACAACCGCTGACAATGGCTTTCAGCACATCCGATTCGCGTTTCGACAGCGTTTCATCACGCTCTGCGGGCTTTTCGTTGAACTGCGCCAGCAGCTTATCCGACGCCTGCGGGCAGAGGTACGAGCGCCCCTGCGCGACCTGATTGATCGCGAGCACCAGTTCATCCGAGCTGACGTCTTTGAGCACATACCCTTTTGCACCTGCTTTCACGGCGCGAATCACGTAGTCTTTGCTGTCGTGCATCGACAGCATGATCACCGAGGTATTGAGATTCGACTGCTGAATGCGCTCCAAGACCTCCAAACCGTTCATGCGCGGCATGTTGATGTCGAGCAGCAGCACATCCGGCTTGAGCTTGCGCGTCATGTCCAGTGCGTCGTCTCCCGTACCGACACAAGCCAGAATGCTGAGGTTATCTTCCCGTTCCAGACGCGATTTCAGACCATCCTGCATTAAGCGGTGATCATCGGCCAATACTAGCTTTATCATACAAACTCCATGTCCAAACTGACGCGAATTTCGGTGCCTTCACCCACCTCACTCGACACCGAAAACTGGCCTCCAATGGCCTGTACCCGTTCCTTCATATTTTGCAGCCCCATGTGATCCTGCGGCGCTGTTTTCTGTTTCAATCGCTCTTTGGTGATGCCTTTGCCATCGTCGCTGATGGTGAGGATCAGCAGCCGTCCTTCGCGCTGCATCACCACATCCACGCCACTGGCATCGGCATGTTTTTCCACGTTATGCAGCGACTCCTGCACCACGCGATACAAGGTGGTTTCCACTTCGGCCACCATCTCGACGCCGTCGATATCGTGTTCAAACACCAGTTCCAAATCGGTGCGGCGGCGCAGATCATTGAGATACGCTTCAATGCCCGCCACCAGCCCCAAATCGTCCAGCTGCGGTGGGCGCAAATCACGCGAGATACGCCGCAGCTCGACAATCGCGTGCTCCATCACCGCTTTGCTCGCTTCCAGCTCGGTTTGCTTACGCTGCTCATCCTGCTCGCGCTGCACGTTATCAATCCGGTATTTGGCGGCCACCAACAACTGGTTCACGCCATCGTGCAATTCTCGCGACACGCGCTGGCGCTCATTTTCCTGCGAATTGATGATCTGCTGGTTCAACTGGCTCAGTTGCTCGTTCGCCATACGGCGCACATTGAGGTTGAGCGATGCGCCCAGCCCGGCAATCACCGACACCGCAATAAACACCACGCCAAACAAAGCGCTGCTGCTTTTACCGATGTTCTGGTCAAAGCCGCTTTGCATGTGCTGAATCTGACGCTCGATATCATCCAAATAGACGCCGGTGCCGAGCATCCAGCCCCATTTTTCCAGCGCGATGGCGTAACTCAGTTTAGGCAGCGGCTCCTGCGTCGACGGCTTGTGCCAGTAGTATTCGACAAATCCACCGCCCTGTTTGGACACTTCAATCAGCGCCTGCAGCAGTTTTTTACCGTGAAAGTCTTCCACGTTCCACCAATTACGCCCGACACGTTCCGGCTGATACGGCAGCACCAGCGCTTCGCCGCCCCAAGTGTAGACAAAGAAATAGCCGTCGCGTCCATAGGTGAGCTGACTGAGCTTTTCCGACACCAAACGCTTGGCCTCGGCTTCTTCCAGCTGCGCATCGCGGTAGTAGGGTTCAATACTTTTCAGCGCCAGTTCGACGTACTGTTGCAACTCCTGACGTTTTGCAGCCAGCACATTATTGCGCGTGAGCTGCACCTGATCTGCCACCAGCGTTCTGGCCTGACTGAACAGAATGCTGGCCACAATGCCGACCACCACAATCAGCGGCACAATCGACAGCAACAAGATATTCACCGTCAGCTTACGGTTACTGATCAATCCCATGGAAACTCTGGCCTCATCCTTGGTTGTGTACGTAGTTTTACGGACAAAACTCGCCATTTTCTGCACATATTACTGACAAAATTTGCGCAGTTTTCCCAATAGAGGCGATGCGTTTCGCCCTCTACACTTGAGACTAAATGTAACATCCCATTAACATGAATGAGCTTGGGATGTTCACATTTTTACACTCAAAACAAGGAACTTACCCCACAGGAGTTAGCAATGGCTTTCACTCAAGTTGCACTTGCCACCAGCCTTTCGATTGCGGCGACAGCACTCACGTTTAATGTTCAGGCGGCGGAAAAGATTCTGCTCAAAACCCCGGTCGCGTTCGGGACGCATTTGCCTGCGCTCGGCACCCCGATTCAATGGTACGCCGACCACATCACCGATACCTCCGGCGGCACCATCAAAATGAAAATTTATGAACCCGGCAAACTGGTGAATCCGGCAGAAATTCTCGATGCCGTTTCAACCGGTAAAGTAAACTCCGGTTACGCCACCGCTGGTTACTGGCAAGGCACCCTTCCGGCCGCCGCCCTCTTTTCTTCAGTCCCCTTTGGCCCGGAAGCCGGTGAATACATGGCGTGGCTCTACTTCGGTAACGGCCTGAAACTCTACCAAGAGATGTACGATCAAGGCGGTTACAACGTCAAAGTGTTGCCGTGTGCCATCATCTCTCCGGAAACGTCCGGCTGGTTTAAAAAGCCCATTGAAAAACCAGAGGATCTGAAAGGCCTCAACATGCGCTTCTTTGGCCTTGGCGCGTCGGTGATGGAAAAACTGGGGGTGGGCACGGTGCAGATGCCGGGCGGCGAGATTTTCGGCGCACTGGAAAAAGGCGCGATTGATGCGTCTGAATTCTCTCAGCCTGCCATTGATGAACGCCTCGGTTTCTACAAGATCGTGAAATACAACTACTTCCCGGGCTGGCACCAACAATCAACAGTGTTTGAGCTGCTGATCAACAAAGACACCTGGAAGAAGATGGACAAAGCGCAGCAGAGCGCCGTGGAAACCACCTGTATGGCGACCATGACCTACTCGATTGCCGAAGGCGAAGCGATTCAATACTCCGCGATGCAAAAAGCGCAGCAGAATGGCGTGGAGATCCGCTACTGGAACGACACCATGCTCAACCTGTTTGAAACCACCTGGATGGAAGTGGTCGACGAGAAGAAAAAAGCCGACCCGTTCTTTGCCAAAGTGTGGGACGACCTGAGCAAGTTCCGCCACGATTACGCGCTGTGGGAAGAGAACGCCTTCCTGCCACGTAAATCACACACGCAATAATCACTCTCGCCGGCTCTCGGGCCGGCCCTTTTTCTAAGGAAGCACGAATGAGCAAGGTTCTCGCATCTACGCCTGCTGTGCCTCTCTACCTGCATATTGAACGTGGCGTTTCGTCCGTGAGCAAAGTCTTTGCTTGGGCCAACCTGCTGTTGGTTGGCATCATCATCCTTCAGGTCGTGTTGCGCAAAGTCTTCTCCAACGGTCAAGTCACGCTGGAAGAGTTACAGTGGCACCTTTACGCAACCGCCGTGATGTTTGGTACGGCGTATGCGCAAATCACCAATCTGCATGTTCGGGTCGACCTGTTCTACCACAAGTTCAGCACCCGAAAAAAAGCCATCATCGACATTCTCGGCACCCTGTTTCTGGCGATGCCGTTTGTGGTGGTGGTGATCCTGCACTCGTACGATTTCGCTTATGAGTCGTGGCGAATGAACGAAAGCTCCTCGTCACCCTCCGGCCTGCCTTATCGCTGGCTGATCAAAAGCGTGATACCCCTCAGTTTCTCGCTGCTGCTGATGGCAATGCTGGCGGGCGTGCTGAGAAACTTCGATACCCTGATTAAAGGAGCGCCGCATGGAACCGAATGAATGGATTGTGATTGCCATGTTTGGCTCCTTCATCCTGCTGCTGTTTACCGGTATTCCGGTGGCGTACGTACTCGGCGGCATTGGCATTGTGTTTGGGGCGATTGGCTACTACGCGGATTTGTATCTCGACACCTTTACCGGGCTTGATTACACCAGCATTGGTCTGGTGGTGAACCGCATCTACAAAATCATGGATAACTGGATTCTGGTCGCGCTGCCGATGTTTATCTTTATGGGCAATATGCTCGATAAGTCCGGTATCGCCGAAAAGCTAATGGCCTCCATGCAGCAACTGTTCGGTAAAGTGCACGGCGGCCTGGCGGTGACGGTGATGGCGATCGGGATTATTCTCGCGGCCTCGACGGGCATTATCGGCGCATCGGTCGTGCTGCTGACCGTGATGTCGCTGCCGACCATGATGCGTCAGGGCTATCACATGCCACTCGCGCTTGGCACGGTCGCGTCCGCCGGAACGCTCGGCATTCTGCTGCCGCCATCCATCATGCTGGTGATCATGGCTGATCAGCTTGGGCTTTCGGTCGGCGACCTGTTTATGGGCGCACTTCTGCCGGGGCTGCTGCTTGGCGCGCTCTACATCGCCTATATTCTGGTGGTCGGTAAGCTTTCGCCAGCCCGTGCGCCGATTCCGGAAGACGTGCAACCCGTCGACTGGCGCCTGATCTTGCAGGTGTTTAAAGACATCACGCCAACCGTGATTCTGATTGTGGTGGTGTTAGGCTCTATCTTCGCGGGCATTGCCACGCCCACCGAAGCCTCCGGCATTGGTGCTTTGGGCGCGACGTTGCTGGCCGCGTACAACCGCAAACTCAACCTCAAGGTGCTCAAAGAAGTCGTCCTGACCTCGTATGGCACCACCGCCTACATCTTTATGATTTTCCTTGGCGCGTCGTGCTTTGCTTTGGTGCTGCGCGAACTCGGCGGTGACGAGCTGATCGAATCCTTCCTCACCGGATTGCCGTTCGGCCCTTACGGCGTGATCGCGTTTATTCTGATGATCGTGTTCTTCCTCGGCTTCTTCCTCGACTGGATTGAAATCACGTTGATCGCTCTGCCGCTGCTCGCACCAGTTGTAGCCAGCCTAGGGTTTGAATTGGATGGTCATGGCGTGGTGGATAACCCGAGTCTGGTATGGTTTGTGATGTTGGTGGCGATGGCGCTGCAAACCAGCTTCCTCACCCCACCTGTCGGCTTTGCGCTGTTCTATCTGAAAGGCGTCTGCCCGGAAGGCATTACGCTCAAAGAGATTTACCGCGGCGTCGTCCCGTTTATCGTGATTCAGTTGCTGGCGCTGGTGTGTTTGGTGATCTGGCCACAACTCGTCTTGTGGGTACCCAGCGTGGCGTATGGGTAAGAGTCAGGCCGTGCATTAACACGACATTCATTCACCAAACCCTATTCACCAAAACAGAAAAGGGACTGGAAACGCCATGCGTTGACAGTCCCTTTTAACATGTTGTGATGCCAGAATCCGATGCCCATCGTAGGAACTGCTTTATCAATTGCCATAGTTCCGTATAATCGCCGCCCAATTACACCACACCCATCATCAGTGAGTTTCAAATGTCCAAACTATTTTTCAAAGGTCGAATCGATGCGAGGCAAAACCACGTCATTTCAGGCTACAACGTCAAACGTGATGTAAAAGCCGGCACGGAAGAAGCTCCAATCAACGTTGTTGTGCACACCGAAGCTCGTAAAGCCGAGATCGAAGCATTGCTTTCTGAGCACGCTTTAGTGGTCAATATTACCATCGACGCAAACCAACCAGAGAACACGGTTGAACTTGATACGGTATTAAACAAGCCTAAAACCATTACCTTTGACAAAACACCAAACCGCAACGAACCATGCATTTGCGGCAGTGGCAAAAAGTACAAAAAGTGCTGTGCTTAAGCCCTCGACAATGACATCAAAAGCCGTCTTTTGACGGCTTTTTTGTTAACTAACGTCTAGCGATTCTGTTGTGCGTCCATGTAAAAAGAATCTCTCCCCCCAACATCGTCAACTTTGTGCAGTTCTACTTCAGAGACATCTGCTTGGCAGTACGCTCAAAAATACACCCTAATTTTTCAATAAGATTGAGTTTGACGCGACTCTGCCCATCTTTTTATTCGAACGCCAGACGTTAAATGAATTTATAAAATACTCAATTATCAATTTAATTCAGCCATTTCATTTGCATTATTTAATTCAATCAGAGTTTTAATCATAAATTTATATACATCGTGATAGATTTCACCTTTTGCGAGACACTTATCCTGTTAAATCAGACAAATACGTTATGTTTGTTTGGAATTAACTTTATGAAATCTATCAATACTCTTCTCTTGGCTACCTGTGTTTCATTAACTGGCTGTGCCTCTGCCCCCAACATTTCATTGGATAAATCTCTGGCGGGGAAGATAGAAACGGCTGAATTATTGAGAGTATCGGAATCGCAGTATTTTATGGTGAAAAACCTCTCAGGCCTTTCGGGCTTGGGTGGTGCGATTGGAGGAGCAATTGCTGGTGTCAGCGAGTCTGATCGAACGGAAACCTTTGTGAATGCCTACAACGAGAACGCCGTGCATCTCACGGATGAACTGGTCGCAGCGCTTGAAAAATACCTCAACCAAGGCGGCATTCAAGTTACGTATAAAGAAGATGACTTCGCAAAGCTCAACAATGGTAACGACGATTACTCACACATCAATTCAGACCAACAAACACTCCTCAGTGTTTGGTTTGGCCCCGTCGGTTACATTGCCGATGGCGTGATTGATGCGCCATACGAACCATGGTTATTTGTGAATGTGCGTTTGCTCGATGCAAAAACCAAACAGGTGTTATCACAAAAGTCATACACGGCGGGATACAAAGCGCTCACGAAAGGTGCCGTCTTCGTTCCTTGTGCAGAGAGCTACCGATTTAATACCTTCGAGACCATCATGGACAACTTTCCAAAATCGATTGAGGGATTGTCCATGTGCGTCAAAGCTGTATCAGAGCAAGCCACAAAAGATCTGTTGTAAGGGAACGGTCGGATATTCGGCCAGTCAACGTTGAACTGAGTTCAGGGGCATTACGCCCCTTTTGTTCGTGAGAGACCTAATATGATCAGTGCAGTTACTCACTTGTAAAGACGTACAGGTCACCACGACAGTGGTTGATACTGTATTCGATCGGACGACCTGAATGATCAAACGCAGTTTGTTCAATTAATAAGACGGGGGTATGAGAGTCGATATTTAGCTTCTCTAGCGACTCTTCTGTTGGCATTTTAGCGGAAACTCGGCTTTTTGTTTTTGACGGTGTGATGTTTTGACTGCGGAAATAGTCATACAGCGACAATTGAATTTTATCTGGATCATGAATCAGATCTGATGGCACATAAGATTCTTCGATCGACACGGCTTGCTCGTCGATATAACGCACGCGTTTGAGAAGAAAGACTGTCTCCCCTTCTTTTAAATTTAACGTGGCGGCAATGTCAGCAGAGCATGGAACTGTGTCTTTCTTGATCCAAAGGGTATCTGGTTTTTTTCCTTTCAAAACCACTTGCTGAGAGAAGCCCGCCGCCGCTTGGCCAGAGTATTCAACGGTGTCGCTAATCATGGTCCCTAAACCACGTGAGCGAACAATGACGCTGTCTTTATCAAGAACATCTAACGCTTTTCGAATTGTAATTCGAGACACCCCTAATAACTCACTGAACTCACGTTCTGTTGGGATAAAATCGCCGCCTTTTAAGATTTTCAGTTCCGTCGCTGTTTTAACCGATTCTGAAATCTTCACATATAACGGTGATTTGTCATTCTGCTCAATACGAGCTTGTATGAGTTCGATGAGGGGCTGGTAGATTGTCATAAGGTTCTTGTTGTATCAGCTTTTTTTGCATTATACCCGATATTGAAATTGGATATAGAGGCCAAGGGGAAAAGCTGAAGCCGCGAAACTTCAGCGAGAAAAGTCATTTACGTCGATAGGACAGGGTCACTCGATGTGGATTGTGTCTTCGCCATGAAAAGCAATATCGCGGCAATAAAAACCAAGGCGGCACAAAGTAAATAAGCAAGATCGTAACGGCCAAATGTATCGATGGACCACCCTGCTAATAAAGGCCCAATGAATCCCCCCACTCCCCAAGCGGTATATAAAATACCGTAATTCGTTCCGAAGTTTTTCAGTCCATAGAGGTCGGCGACAACCGAGGGAAAAACCGCAAGCAGCGTACCGTATCCAATCCCGGCAAGGCCAGCGCCAATCATCAAGGTCAGTGATGTATCAAATTGAGAAAACAGTAACATATTCACAGTTTGCAACAACATGGCCAAACCCAGCGTTTTCAGCGCACCGATCTTGTCACTCAGAACACCGGTTGCTAAACGCCCGCCGGAATTGAAAACCGCTAACGCTACAACCAAGTATGCGCCGTCCATAATGCTCGCTTGTTCTGCCGCAATTGAGGTGATGTTTGCAATGATCATCAAACCCGCAGAAGCACCAAAGGCATAGGCCAGCCAAAGCAAATAGAAAGGCCGCGTAGAGAGCATACCTTGCCACGAGACTTCATTGCTGAGTGTTGTCCCCTCAATTTTTTGCTCCGCTGTCGCGGGTACCATCGGAGTATAACCCTCGGGAGGATTGGTAAAAACGCACGCCAACGGGAATGTCATCAATAACAAGCCGATACCGAGTATCTGTAGCGTCTCCTGAAGACCAAACCGGAGAATCAAGATACTGGTCAACGGAGCGAGGTAGAGCGCAGCCAAACCAAAGGCCGTCGCCAATGCACCATTAACCATCCCCTTTCGTGAGGTATGAAACCACTTCATTGCCGTTGGATTTAAGCACGCGTAGGCAAAACCAATGCCGCTTCCGGTAAGCACACCAAAACTCAAACATAAGTTCAGCGGGCCAACAGACAAGCTCGATAACACCATACCCACACCGGACATGACCGTACCAAGAATAAGTACTTTTTGCGGGCCAAATTGGTCTTGTATGCGTCCCGCCAACAGCAATGCAAGTGATAAGGAAATGATGGTGATGGTATATGGCAATGATGCTTGAGTATGGCTCCACCCTAAATCAATGAGAGCATTTTTAAACACACTCCACGTATACAGTACACCAATACAGAGATTGATCCCGCAGCCTGCGGCGAGAATTCTTATCGCTTTATGATTCATGTTGTTTACTTCAAGGCACCGCTGCTAAGTCGCAACGCGAGATTCGATGAAAGAGAAATGAATGAGGCTTAAACATGCGTTAAGCCTCATGTTGGATGTGGCGGACTTAGTAGCGGCGAAGGTAATCAGAAATCTGAGTCACATTCGGCGCGCAATCTCCACCTTCGTGGCTAACAACGTACGAGGCGACGGCGTTACCAAGCAACACGGCATCCGCCAGATCCCATCCAGAGCTGAGTCCCGCGAGGACGCCACCGGCGTGCGTGTCGCCGGCTCCAATGGTATCAACCACTTCTGCCGCAAACGGAGCCACCATGCCCAGTGACTCGCCGTTGTTGAACAGCGCGCCATCACTGTCCATACGCAGCACCAAAGGACAGGCATAACGCGAGTACCACTGTTCAACAAAGCTCTGACTGTCTTGCATACCCAGAAATTCAGCTTCTTGACGATTAAGTGAAATAATGGGCTTCATCGCAAATAGACGCTCCAGCAAACTGGCTTCCATCGTGACGATGCGTGGCCCAAAATCGATAAACAATTGGGTTGTTTTCGGTAAATGCTCTAGCCAATTGACGATTTCAACACCACACGTTGACGCCAGTTGATAACCCGAGAGATAAATAATCGCATCGTCATGGATCGATAGCTGATTCAATGTCTCTTGCGTCCAATGGTTCTCGACACCACTAACAGACAGGAACGTTCTTTCACCGTCCGGTTCAACCAACGCCAAGCACCAACCATTGTCACCACTTGGATCCGATAAACTGCTTTGCAGACCTTTTTCGTTCATCGCATGACGAATCAGCTCAGCCCATTTGCCGTTGCCCAAAGGTAAAGCGTTGACCGATTCAAGACCTAATCGCTTGATACTAATAGCGATATTAAGCGCACATCCGCCAACGTGTATCCCCTTTTCTTGCATTTCTAGATCGCCGCCTCGTTGAGGCAAACATGGGGTCTCTGTCACAATATCCACCACTGCCGCGCCAATTAAACACAGTTGGCGTCGATTACGAAGCGTTGGAATTAATTCGATGAGAGCGTTATGAGGCATAGGTCTGCTCCTTTTCCTCCCGCAGAGCAAGGAATTTGCGCGCATATTCATCAAAGTCCAATTGGTTTTTATTATCCAATTGCTGCTTCAACTTTGCGTTGATCGCATTGATGCCATTTAAAGCACCGCAAATGGCTGTTGCCATGGCACCAATCGTGTCGGTATCACCACCGAGGTTGGCACACAAAACAGCACAACGGTTTGGATCGGTGTCAGCCAACTCCACCATCGCGATCGCAGCGGGTACTGATTCAATCGTACTCACGCCAGCGCCAATGAGGTTGTAGATTTTATCCATGCGCTCTTCTACACCACAATGTTCACTTGCCACCATTAACGCCAGTTCAACACGTGACGCCATTGACGCACTGAACGTTGTAATGTTCTTGGTTTGAGTCGCATGCGCTATCGCAGGTAACTGATCTTTAATCTCAGACCAAGAGTGACCTTCAATGGCTTTCGACACGGCCCAGGCAACGACCACTGCGCCAGCAATCGCAACGTCAGATTTGTGCGTTGGGCTGGATGCCAAAGCCACCTGTTCAATGAAATCATCCAAGCAATTGGTCGGCAACAGACAGCCCATCGGTGATACGCGCATTGCCGCGCCATTGGTCACGCCATTATTTTCCAACTCACTGATTGCGATGCCCTCTTTGATCGCCCGCATCGCCGCTTTTGAACTGGGCCCAAAAATATTTTTGTTAAACGCATCGAAACCTTCTGCCCAAGTTAACACGTTGCGTGCAATCACTTCTGGAACAATCTGTCCATCGCATTCAATAATTGCGTCAGCAAGCGCAAGCGCCATTGATGTGTCATCGGTAAACTGGCAAGCCGTGAAGTAACAGGCAGCATTATTTTCTTGAGGTCCATCGAGGAAACGATCAATCCAACCAAAATGTTGTTTTACTCGACTACGTGGCCACAATTCCGACGGCATTCCCATTGAATCACCCAACGCTTGACCATAAAAAGTGCCTAATATTCTTTCAAGTTTTGAAATCGTCATCTTACTTACCAAAATAGGAGTTAAATATCCTGCCCAACCGAAACAAACACTTGGGCAGGGCTAAAATTAAGCTTGTGCTTTCTGTTGCGTGGCGTCGGAGTCAGGCTGACCACTCATTTTAATCGGCTTGATATCTCCATTCGGCTCACGGAAGAAGTACATAAAAATAGCGAGAATAATCGCAATCATGATGCCACCGAATCCCCACATGCCGCCCCAGTCAAAGGTCAGGCCATTCTGTGGTGTTTCATACGCAAACATCTTTTCCATCAACACACCACCAAGGCGATACCCCAGCAAGCTACCAATCCCTTGACAGCCCAGCGTGATCAGGCCTTGAGCGGCTGTACGCATGTGCGCTGGCGCTTTCTTGTCGACATAGATGTATGCGGTAACAAAGTAAAAGTCATAACTCACACCGTGTAGCAAAATGCCCAAGAATAACAACGAGTATAAGTACCATGTGTCCGCACTGCCGTAGACAAAGAATCCATAACGGATCGCCGCAGTGGCAAGACCAAGAAGCAATACCTTTTTAATACCAAACCGTTTAATAAAGAAAGGTAATGCAAGCATAAAGAAGATTTCTGAGAACTGACCTAGCGTCATCCAACCTGTCGCATTACTCATGCCAACTTCAGTTAAGAAGCCATTTGCAAAGATGTAATAGAAAGCAAGCGGCATACTAAACATGAATGAACACACAAAGAAGGCTAAGAAATTTTTGTCTTTTAACAGCACCATCGCATCTAAGCCCAGCATCACTTTCAGATCTAACTTACCGGTGCTTTTCGGCGGAGTATTTGGCAACGTGAGAGCAAATACCCCCAATACTGCCGAGCTCAGTGCCGTAATAAGCAGCGGAATATTGCTTGAAGAAATGTCACCATAACCTAACCACGATGGCAGAAAACCAACGGCCACGCCGGATGCAATCCAGCCGATAGTCCCCATCACACGAATGCGAGGAAAATCGCCTTCCACATCGTCAACGTTTGAAAAAGCAATACTATTGGTTAATGCAATTGTCGGCATGTACGTTAGGGAATAACCAAGCAAAAGTGGGAAAAACGTGGCGAATTCGGTTTGTTGTGCGGCCAAATACATGAGTACTGCGCCAGCCAGCAACATGACAGAGAGTACTTTCTGTGCAGGGAAAAATCGGTCCGTAATCGAGCCGACGAGGATGGGCGATAAAATCGCAGCGATCGCCGTACAAGCATATGACCAAGCGATCTCAGTTGGGGTAAATCCGTTTGTACTGAGTATTTGCCATAACGGGACGAACCACGCGCCCCAGATAAACCATTCAATGAACATCATCGAAGATAGTTTGATATTAGTCGTTTTCATTTTTTATCCTTAGGTACTGTAGGGTACAAAATGATGGTACTAAAACATATAATACCAATACAATACCAAATGGTTGTTTTTGTGATCGACGTGTCACTCAGACGAACGTATCTGGACCTTTTAAATATTGTTGATGAATAGAACCATGCGAGAGAACAATCAATAAACTTCGGAAGTTCAGAAGGAAAAATCGCCGAATTCAATCAAGATAAGTGAGTCAATACCATCAGTGAATCAGCACGGTCAGTGAATAGATAAAGCATTGTTTTTAAGAAAAAAACGGCGCCCACATAGGACGCCGATTTTTGTCTCCACTTGCCAATGCTCACAGACTGCTACAACACCAACCCACCATCGATTTTCAGCACCTGTCCGGTGATAAAACGACTTTTGTCTGAGGCGAGGAACGACACGCCGTCGGCTATATCTTGCACGGAGCCCATACGCCCGAGCGGTGTTTTTGAGGTCATATAACCAATCACTTTTTCGGGTAGGTCTTTGGTCATATCGGTTTCGATAAAGCCCGGCGCGACGCAGTTCACGCGAATTTGCGCGCCTTTGCGGGCCAGTTCTTTGGCCCAGCCTTTGCTCATTGCAATCACGCCGCCTTTACTGGCGCCGTAGTTGCTTTGGCCGATATTGCCGTCGGTGCCGACGATAGATGAGATATTCACAATGCTGCCACTGCCCTGCGCCAACATCAGCGGTGCGATCTTCTGGGTTAACAGAAAAACGGCTTTGAGATTCACATCCAGCACACTGTTCCAGTCACTTTCGAGCATGTCAGTCAGCATTGCATCCCGTGTGATGCCAGCGTTGTTCACCAACACATCCACCCGTTGATGTTGTTCGGCGATACAGGCGACGGTTTGCGCCACGGCTTGGGCATCACACAAGTTCACCTGATAACTGCTGACCCGTTCGTTGCGGGTCTGCTCAAGGCTAGCCCATTCAACCGGTGAAATGTCGAGCCCGACAACCTTGAAGCCATCTTCAAGTAGCTGCTCACTGATCGCGCGACCAATTCCGCGCGCGGCGCCGGTGACGACCGCCACTTTTTGCTGATTATTCATGATCAATCCTTAACGTAAATTGAGGCTTAAAAATCTGCTCATCCATCAGTTTCAACCCTGGGCTGATATAAGGTTCAAAGCCCATCTGCGCGAGCACATCGCGCTTGAGATCCACCCCCGGTGCAATTTCCGTCAGCGTTAAGCCACGTTCGGTCAGGGTGAAGACCGCGCGCTCGGTAATATACAACACGGGTTTGTTCATTTTACGCGCCTGCGCTGCGCTGAATGTGATCTGCTCAACAGCGGGAAGGAATTTGACTTGCTGGCCTTCTGCCACGATGCGCAGTTCGCCGTTCACCACTTCGGTTTGCAGTCCTTGCGCGGCAAAGGTGCCGCAGAAAAACACCTCCTTGGCGTTCTGGGTGATATTGATAAAGCCGCCGCACCCTGCGATGCGCGAACCAAAGCGCGACACGTTGATATCGCCGAGGCGATCGCACTGCGCTAAGCCCAGAAACGCTTGATCGATGCCGCCGCCATCGTAGAAGTCGAACATCTGATCCTGGCTGATAATCGCCTGCGGATAGCGCGACGCGCCAAAATCAAGCCCAGCCGCTGGCTCGCCGCCGACCGCGCCCGGTTCGACCGTCAGTGTAAATTGATCCAAAATGCCTGCTTCGCGCGCCACTGCCGCGACGTACTCCGGTGCGCCGATGCCGAGATTGAGAATCGCGCCCGAGCGCAGTTCCATCGCAGCGCGGCGGGCGATAATGGTTTTGGCGTCCAGCGCCTCATCCACCGCTTGCGGTTTCACCGCCTCGCCTCCCGGGCGTCCGACAAACGCCGGATTCATCTGCGTGGCGAAGGTTTGCATGTGATCGGCGGGGTTGTCACACACCACCACCGCATCAACAAAAATCCCCGGAATTTTGACCGCGTGCGGGTCGAGCATGCCTGCTTCCACCACACGTTTCACCTGCACGATCACTTTGCCGCCTTGGTTCTTCGCCGCCTGCGCGGCCGCTAAACTTTCGACGATCAAACACTCATCTTCCATGGTGATGTTGCCGTTTTGGTCGGCGGTGGTGCCGCGCAAAATCGCCACGTTCACTGGCAGGCGGCGATAAAACAGAAACTCTTCGCCGCGAAAATCGACTACTTCGACCCAATCGGTTTGCGTGCGACTGTTGATTCGTCCGCCTTCGATGCGCGGGTCAACAAACGTGCCTAGGCCGACTTTGCTCAGCGTGCCCGGTTTTCCGGCGGCGGTGTCGCGCAGCAAATGGGAAATCACCCCTTGTGGCAGGTTGTAACCCTCGATCTGGTTGTTGACTGCCAACGCTTGCAGCTTGGGCACCAAGCCCCAGTGGCCGCCAATCACGCGGCGGACCAACCCTTCTTGCGCAAGATGATTCACCGCGCGGCTTTTACCATCGCCCTGCCCGGCGGCAAACAACAGGGTGAGATCCTGCGGCTTGCCACTGCGCTCAAAGCGTTCGCCAATTGCGCGTTCAATCGCTTCGGGAACCACGCTGCCAATAAAGCCGCCAAGCATGACGGCATCGCCGTCGGCGATCCATTCTGCTGCCTGCGCAGCGGTTAACGTCTTGACCACATTCACCTTCCTTGTTGTTAGCCCTTTGAGAATAGCCAAGCGTTAACAGGATGTTAATTACAGTATTGGCAAGTCTGAATTGCAGATATGAAATAATTCAAGCGAGTACCACCGCAGCGAAGCGCAGGCACAAAAAAGCCCGCATAAATCGGGCTTGCTGAATTGCGGTAAACACGCCGCGTTACATGCGCATTCCGCCGTCGATTTCCAGCACTCGGCCAGTAAAGTAGTCGTTTTCCAGAATGTATTTTGCCGCATGCGCGATTTCACCCGGTTCACCCATGCGCCCGACGGGCACCATCTGTTTCAGCCGTTCAATCGCTTCCGGTTTCATTTGATCGGCCATCGCGGTGTGTACAATCCCCGGCGCAATCGCCGCCGCACGAATACCATAACGTGCCAGCTCTCGCGCCCAACTGGTGGCCATCGTTGCTACCGCCGCTTTGGATGCCGAATAGTTGGTTTGGCCGATATTGCCTGCGCGCGCGACGCTGGAGATGTTGATGATCACCCCTTTGCGTTTGGTTTCGATCATCTTCACGGCCGCTTCGCGTCCGCACAGGAAGGTGCCGGTCACGTTGACATTCATCACGGTATCAAACTGCTCAAGGGACATTTTGCTTATCTGGCCATCTTTGACTTTCACCAGCAAACCATCGCGCAAAATGCCCGCGTTGTTGATCAGTCCATCAACATGACCAAAATCGATGACGATGTCTTCGAAGGTTTTCACCACCTGCGCCTCGTTGGTCACATCCATGACGTAATAAATGGCTTTGGCGCTCAGCATGTGGCACTGCTTCTGGGTATCGAGCAGCCCCTGCTCGTTCATATCCAGCAATGCTAAATCAGCTCCGGCTTGCGCCAGCGTCACCGCCATCATCTGCCCCAGCCCTTGTCCGGCACCGGTAATCACAATCACACTCTCTCTGAGATTCATGTTTTTTTCTCCCTGCCAGCGGCTTAGCCCCGTGAGCGATAGAACTCAAACAGGCTGGAGAAATCGAGTTCTTCGTTGCCGTTTGCGTTGTGAAAGGCGTACAGATTGCGCGCCAGCGAGCCCATCGGAATCGAGGATTGGCTTTTCAGCGCGGCATCAATGCCCAGCCCGAGGTCTTTTTGCATCAGTTTGCTCATAAAGCCCGGTTGATACTGGTTGCTGGCAGGCGCGTTTTCCATCACGCCCGGGCACGGATTGTAGAGCTCCAGCGCCCAGTTACGCCCGGAACTTTGCAGCATGATGTTCGACAGCACCGTGGGGTCGAGGCCGTTATCCATACCAAGATTGAGCGCTTCACACGTACCGGACATCAGAATGCCGAGCATCAGGTTGTTGCAGATCTTGGCCATTTGGCCGTCACCAGCATTGCCCGCATGGAAGATGTTTTTGCCCATGTGTTTGAGCACATCGTGCGCTTTTTTAAACGCCGAATCGGTGCCACCGACGATAAAGGTTAATGTGCCCGCCTTTGCGCCCGCCACGCCGCCGGAAACCGGAGAATCGACAAACTCGAAGCCTTTTTTCTCGGCTTCAGCCGCCACCAGCCGCGCAGATTCCGGATCAATCGTTGAGCAGTCGATGAGAAAGGTGCCGCTTTCGATCATATTGAGCAGCCCCACACCGCCGCTGTGATCGCCCAAGTAAACCGCGCGAACATGCGCGCCCGCGGGCAACATGGTGATCACGGTGTCGGCGCCTTCCACCGCTACGGGCAGAGACTCGGCAACCACGCCACCCAGCGGTTCCAGTTTTTTGGCCGCCTGAGTGTTGAGGTCAAACACCCGCACCGACAATCCAGCCTTGAGCAGATTCTCAGCCATTGGGCCGCCCATGTTACCCAGTCCTATAAACGCGATGGTGCTCATGTTCTGTCTCCTTGAAATGGTGTGGTTAGTGGGCTTGTCCCAGCGATGCCAGCGGATGCGCAGCGTCGTTCCACAATGAGGTAAAGAGTTCATCAATCACGGTGGTATCCACTTCGGCCACCGAGCCATAACGCCAGGTCGGCGCGCCATCTTTATCAATCAAGCGCGCGCGCACCCCTTCCTGAAATTCGCCCAGTAAGGCGCTGCGAACCGACAGTGTCAGCTCCAAACGAAAACACTCAGCCAGCGTTAACTGGCTGCACTCGGTGAGTTGGCGATAGGTGATGTGCGCCGAAATCGGGCTGCCCGCGGCGAGGTTGTTTCGCGCACTGGCGATCCATTTATCGTCGCCACGAATGCCAAGAATGTTGTCGCAGATATCAGCGAGGGTATCGGCGCGGCAAGCCGACTGAATGTTGGCCAGATACGGCAGCAATTGGCTGTCTGGTTCGGCGTCATCCACCATCAGCGCCAGTTCGCTCAAGACATTGCCTACCACGGTAAAACCGTTGCCTTCCCAACGCTGCGCTTGCAAGCGTTCCAGCATCGCCGAATGGTGTTCGTGCAGCAGCAGGTAATCGGCCATGCGAATATCAATCGCATCGGTGGCATTGATATTCGCGCCCGTCAGGCCTAGAAACAGTCCGACGCCTTTGGGTAAGCGGTTCAAAAACCAGGTGCCGCCCACATCGGGATAGAGTCCGATGCTGATTTCCGGCATCGCCATGCGCGTACGCGGCGTGACCACTTTGTGGCTGCACCCCATAAACAGGCCCATGCCACCGCCCATCACAATGCCGTCGCCCCAGGCGATGATCGGCTTGCTGTAGGTGTGAATCAGGTGGTCGCACTCATATTCAAGTGAGAAGTATTCGGTGCAAAACGCCTGCACTTCGGCTTTGCATTTGTCACGCATGACGTTGTGCATGGTGCGTACATCGCCGCCAGCGCAAAACGCTTTTTCGCCGCCGCCTTCGAGAATGACACACATCAGCTGTTCGTCGTCCTGCCACTGTTTGAGCTGGTCAAACAGCAGCGCCAGCATGTTGTAGCTGAGCGCATTGAGCGACGCCGGATTGTCCAAAGTCGCAATCCCAATTTTATGTGTTTGGTCCCGGCACCAAAGCTCCTGAAAACTGACCCGGTCCGTCATATTGCCTCCTGATAATTTGCAACTTGTGTGGCGAACGTTCTGCCTTATGACTGACTGCATACCGCTTACTGGTTTTTCCATTGCGGCGCACGTTTTTGCAAAAAGGCCTGCACGCCTTCGGTCTGATCCTCGGTATCGAACAGATCGAGAAAGTATTCACGCTCTTTGATCAGCCCGTGCTGACGCGGCGCAAAGCGGGTTTGCTGAATCAGTTTTTTGCACGCCGCCACCGATGAGGGCGATTGCTGCGCGACCGATTCCGCCATCGCAATTGCGCGATTAAGCGCTTCGCCGTGGGCGACCACCTCTTCCACTAAACCAATCTCGTGCGCTTTGGCAGCAGTCAGTTGCTCGCCGCACAATATCACCCGTTTGGCCCAGCCTTCACCCACCAGCGCGGTGAGATTTTGTGTGCCGCCCGCGCACGGCAGCAGGCCGACTTTGGCTTCCGGCAGCGCCATTACCGCTTGCTCTTCGGCAATGCGAATGTCGCACGCCAGCGCTGCTTCCAAACCACCGCCCATCGCGTAGCCGTTGATCGCCGCAATCGAAACGCCGCGAAATTCCGACAACGCTTCAAACGCTTCACCAAACACGCGCGCCATTTTGAGCGCACGCGCTTTGTCGCCATCGGCAAACAGTTTGAGATCCGCCCCGGCCGAGAAGAACTTCTCGCCTGCGCCCGTCAGCACCAAGGCGTACACGGCTTTGTTGAGATTGAGCGACTGCACCAGCGTTTTAAGCTGTTCTAAACTTTGCGCCGTCCAGGTGTTGGCGGGCGGATTGTTCATGGTGACCACGGCCACATGATGATGCAGATGAAAACCGATCAGCGCATGGGATTCACCATCCGTGGCCGGGTGTTGTGGTGAGTAACTGTTGGACATCATAACCACTCCTTGATTTTTTTTTGTGCTGACTTACATGTTGGGCCGCTGGCTTACAGCAGCGCCCCCCCGTCAGACAACAACCGACGCGCCACAATCAGGCGCATGATTTCATTGGTGCCTTCGAGGATCTGGTGCACCCGCACATCGCGGAAATGGCGCTCCAGCGGATACTCTTTGATGTAACCATAGCCGCCATACAGTTGCAGCGCGGCATCACACACCTGAAAACCGACATCGGTAGCAAAGCGTTTCGCCATCGCGCAGTAAGCCGTCGCTTGCGGATCGCCGCGATCCAGTTTGCTGGCGGCGTAACGCACCAATTGACGCGCCGCGACCAGTTCGGTCGCCATGTCCGCCAACTTGAATTGCAATCCCTGAAACTGCGCCAGCGATTGACCGAACTGTTTGCGCTCTTGCAGGTATTGCGTGGCCTGATTGAGCGCCTGTTGCGCCGTACCGACCGAGCAGGTGGCGATGTTGATTCGCCCGCCATCCAGCCCTTTCATCGCAAAGGTAAACCCTTGACCCTCTTCGCCCAGCAAAGCACTGGCTGGCACGTGCACTTTATCGAAGGTGACCGAACGGGTCGGCTGACTGTTCCAGCCCATTTTTGGCTCTTTGCGCCCGTAGGTAATGCCATCCGCTTGGGCGGGCACCACAAAAGCGGAGATGCCTTTCGGTCCAGCCTCGCCGGTGCGTGCCATCACCACCAGCACGTCGGTATCACCAGCGCCGGAAATAAAGGTTTTGCTGCCGCTCAGCAGATAACCATCGCTGACTTTGGTCGCTGACGTGGTGAGCGAAGCGGCATCGGAGCCGGCATTGGGTTCGGTCAAACAGTAGGAGCCGAGCCATTCGCCGGTGACCAGTTTGGGGCAAAACTGCGCTTTGGCTTCCGCCGTTGCAAAGCTCGCGACCATCCACGTCACCATGTTATGAATGGTCATAAACGCGGTGGTGGAGGTACACCCCATCGCCAGTTGCTCAAAAATCAGTGAGGCATCAAGGCGGCTGAGACCAAGCCCGCCCTCGTCTTCCGGCGTGTAGAGCGAGAGAAAACCCAGCTCGCCCGCTTCACGCAGCACATCCTTCGGAAAGATGTGTTCTTCGTCCCACGTGGCCGCCATCGGTGCCAGCCGTTCACTGGCAAACTGGCGAGCGGTATCAGCAAACGCACGTTGATCTTCGTTGAATTCAAAATCCATAATGAGCTCCGAATCGTCGTGTCGTGAAAACTAAACCTGCGGATTAGCGCAGATGAATCGTCAGGTTCGGACCACTGGGAATATCATCGTCAAACCAGCGCGCCGTGACGGTTTTGGTTTCGGTGTAAAAGCGCACCGCCTGCTTGCCGTAAGCATGCAAATCGCCGTAGAAGCTGCCGCGCCAGCCGGTAAACGAGAAGAACGGCAGCGGCACTGGAATGGGCACGTTGATCCCAACCTGACCCACCTGAATCTCATGCTGAAACTTACGCGCCGCTGCGCCGCTGGCGGTGAAAATTGAGGTGCCGTTGCCATACGGATTGCTGTTGATGATGTCGATGGCTTCTTCCAGAGAATCGGCTTCCAGACACACCAACACCGGGCCAAAAATTTCTTCGCGGTAAATGCTCATGTCGGTACTGACACCACTAAACAGCGTCGGCCCAACCCAGTTGCCGTTGGGCAGTCCGTCGACTTCGCATTGGCGTCCATCAAGCTCGCACACGGCGCCTTCGTCGATCCCTTGTTGGATCAGGCGTTGTACCCGCTCTTTGGCTTGTGGGCTGATGAGCGGCCCGTACGCTGCATTGCTGTCGTCCCAGCGACCCGGATGCATTTTCGCCATCGCAGCTTTCAGTTCCGGCAGCCATTTCTTCGCGCCATCCACCAGCACCGCCACCGAGATCGCCATGCAGCGCTGACCCGCCGCGCCTACCGAAGCCCCCACCAAGTTGTTGATCACTTGCTCTTTATTGGCATCCGGCATCACCACCATGTGGTTTTTCGCCCCGGCAAATGCCTGCACGCGCTTAAAATGCTGCGTCCCTTGCTGATAAATGTATTGCGCCACTTTCACCGAACCGACAAAAGAGATGGCTTTGATTTCAGGGTGTTCGAGCAGAAAATCGACCTGTTCTTTGCGCCCGTGAACAATCTGCAACACGCCTTTCGGCGCGCCCGCTTGTTCAAACAGCTGCGCGAGGCGAACGGACGTCAGCGGCACCTGTTCGGACGGTTTCAATATGAAAGTGTTACCGGCAGCAATCGCCAGCGGGAACATCCACAACGGGATCATGGCGGGGAAGTTAAATGGCGTAATGCCGCAGCACACCCCCAGCGGCTGAATCATAGAGTAGGTGTCGATGTCGCTGGCGACGTTTTCAACCATCTCCCCCATCATATTACTGGCGATGTTACCCGCCTGCTCCACCACTTCGATGCCGCGCCAGATATCACCTTTCGCATCCGCCAGTGTTTTACCGGTTTCCTGCGACAGCGTTTGCGCCAGCTCATCATGATGTTCTTTCAACAGATGTTGGTAGCGCAGCATCAGACGCGCGCGCTCTGGCACCGCAACCTGTTTCCAGCTCTGAAAAGCAATCAGCGCACTGGTGATGGCTTCGCTCATTTCGAGATCCGTTGCGCAGGGCAGCGAGGCGATGACGTCATTGGTCGCCGGATTGGTGACGTCAACCCACGCTTTGGTGGCCGACTGACGAAATTCGCCATCAATGAATAAAGGAACCGGGTTTAGCATAACGTTGTCCTTGTCGATCATGGGTTCAATGTTGTGTGCAATGGTGAGTGCCGCACGCGAGTTGTGCACTGTCTGTTGTCGTTGTCCGTGCGGCTCTCGCGTATTTCACAAACGCTGTTAGTTTCAGGCTTTTAATTTCAGGTTGTTAGTTTCAAGCTGTTATTTCAGGCGATTGACTTCAGGCTTCCGGCAGCGGAATTTCAATCGCGATGGCCGTGGCTTCACCGCCGCCGATACAGAGCGATGCCACGCCGCGCATCACTTTCTGCTGCGATTTATCGCCGTTGACACCCAGCGCCTGCAACTGACGCAGGCTGTGGATCAGCGTGACCAGTATGCGTGCGCCACTGGCCCCGATCGGGTGACCCAGCGCACAGGCACCGCCTTTGACATTCACTTTGTCGACATCCAGCCCGAGCTGCTGCACAGCGATTTGGGTGACCACCGCAAACGCTTCGTTAATCTCCCACAGATCGATTTCATCCACCGTCCAGTCAAGCTGCGACAGCAGTTGTTCGATGGCGTACACCGGCGCCAGGGTAAATTCTGCTGGCAATCTGGCGTGCGTAGCGTGGCCGCGAATCACGGCTAAAGGCTCCAAACCTTGCGAACGCGCAGAGTCTTCATCCATCAACATCAAGGCAGCAGCACCATCGGCGATGGCGCTGGAGTTGGCCGCCGTGACACTACCATCTTCGGCAAAGGCGGGTTTAAGCTGTGGGATTTTGTCGAGCTTGATGGCGCGCGGATGTTCGTCGTAATCGAGCAATTCGGCCTGTTTACCAAACGTCAGCGGCGTCATTTCAGCGACAAAGAGTTGCTGCTCTTGCGCTTCCCAGGCACGTTGCGCAGACAACGCTGCCCATTCGTCCATCGCTTCGCGACTGAACTCAAGTTTGTCGGCGATCTGCTGGGCAAATACGCCCATCAGGTGCCCGTCGTAGGCATCCTGCAATCCATCGAGAAATAGGTGATCAAAGGTAGTTTGGTGGCCCATCCGCATGCCACTGCGAGCGTTGCTCAGCAGGTACGGCGCATTGGTCATGCTCTCCATCCCGCCCGCAATAATGCATTGCGCGCTGCCCGCTTTAATAAGGTCATGCGCCAGCATCACAGCTTTCATGCCAGAGCCACACACTTTATTTACCGTGGTTGCCCCCACCGAGAGCGGCAGGCCCGCATTCAGCGCCGCTTGCCTTGCAGGCGCTTGGCCGCAGCCGGCAGGCAGAACGCAACCCATGAGCACTTCATCGACTTGCTCAATGGGGGCCGATGTGTCGTTCAATGCCGCTTGAATGGCCGCTCCGCCCAGTTGCGGCGCGGTGTACTCTTTCAATGCGCCCTGAAAACGTCCTTGTGGCGTTCGTTTGGCAGATACAATCCAGATGGCTTTTTCCATACCCCGTCCTCGTTGACGAAAGTGATGACCACAGATTGGCGCAAAGTCAGGTACTGCTGAATACGGCGACAAACGGTGCACAGGCGCCGTTTGGTCATTTCAACCCGGCGATTTTTCGCCCTGCGGTTTCTTGACGTTTACGTAAGCATAGCACTAACATTTACGTAAACGTAAAGAAACAAAATAACAACAATCAGATTTTCTCATCGGCCTCTGTAACCGATTTTGAACAGCACAAACGATCCTCAACCACAATGAGCAGTTGGAGGACATCATCCGGTGGAAACTTTTAAAATCAGTGAACTCGCAAAAGAGTTCGACATTACGACAAGAAGCATTCGTTTTTACGAAGACATGGGATTAATCGAGCCAGAGCGCAAAGGCACGGTGCGAATCTATCACCGCAGAGACAAGATTCGCCTTAAGCTGATTATGCGCGGTAAACGCCTTGGGTTTTCTCTGGCCGAGATTCGCGAATTGTTTGAGCTTTACGATGCTCATCAAGGCGAGACACAGTTGATGAAAATGCTCAACATTATCGATGAAAAGAAAGCGGTGCTTCAGCGCCAGCTTGATGACATCGGTGTGGTGATGGGAGAACTGGAAGCAGCCCGCCAACGATGCGAGCTGGCGCTGAAAGCCCAATAACCTGAGCCGTTTCATCGTTCTCATCCGCTTGCATTCCACTGCCTGAATGCAAGCTTAAGGAGGTGTTATGAACAGCCAGTACCCGTCGCTTAATTTCGGACTCGGTGAAACACTGGATTTGCTCAAAGAGCAGGTTCATGCGTTTGCCAGCGAACACATCGCCCCACTTGCGGCGCAAATCGACCACGATAATCAATTTCCTGTCCATCTTTGGCCCCTGTTTGGCGACATGGGGCTGCTCGGCGTGACGGTCGATGAAGCCTGCGGCGGCGCAGAAATGGGCTACCTCGCTCATGTACTGGCGATGGAGGAGATCAGCCGCGCGTCGGCGTCCGTCGGCCTCAGCTATGGCGCCCATTCCAACCTGTGCGTCAATCAACTGTTTCGTAACGGCAACGCCAAGCAGCGCGAAACATACCTGCCCAAACTGCTGGATGGCTCATGGGTAGGCGCGCTGGCGATGAGTGAACCCAATGCAGGCTCGGATGTGGTCAGCATGCAGCTCAAAGCCGAGCGTCAAGGCGATCACTTTGTGCTCAACGGCAGCAAAATGTGGATCACCAACGGCCCGGATGCGCAGGTGGTCATCGTCTACGCCAAGACCGATCCCAATGCCAAATCGCGCGGCATTACCGCCTTTATCGTCGAACGCGATTTCCCCGGTTTTTACTCGGCGCAGAAGCTCGACAAACTCGGCATGCGCGGCTCCAACACCTGTGAACTGGTGTTTGAAAACTGTCACGTGCCGACTGAGAACATCCTGGGCGAACTTAACCAAGGCATCGAAGTGCTGATGAGCGGGCTGGATTACGAACGCGTGGTTCTGGCCGCTGGGCCGCTGGGCATTATGCAGGCTTGCCTTGATCTGGTGCTGCCGTATGTGCACGACCGCAAACAGTTTGGTCACGCGATTGGCGAATTCCAGCTGGTACAGGCCAAAGTCGCTGATATGTACACTCGCCTGAATGCTGCGCGTGCCTATGTTTACGCGGTCGCCAATGCCTGTGACCGCGGCGAAGTGACGCGCAAAGATTCCGCGGGCGTCATTCTTTACGCCGCAGAACTGGCCACCCAAATGGCGCTGGATGCGATTCAACTACTCGGCGGCAACGGCTATATCAATGAGTTTCCGGCCGGACGCCTGCTGCGCGATGCCAAACTGTATGAAATTGGCGCGGGCACCTCGGAGATCCGCCGCATTCTGATTGGTCGTGAACTGTTTGAAGAGTCGCGCTAAGGCGTGTAACGGAGACGCAATGGCTGTGATAAAAACGAAAGCAAAACCTGAATCAGACCTGTTTCAGGCCAACGTCACCCACATGAGTGAACTGGTGAAGCAACTGCACACGCATCGTCAGGCACTCCAACTGGGCGCCGGAGAAAAGGCGATTGAACGCCAGCGGCAAAAAGGCAAGCTGCCCGTACGCGAACGGGTGCAGCGCCTACTTGACGACGATTCGTTCTTTCTTGAAGTCGGTCAGTTTGCAGCCTGGCAAGTGTATGAAGAATCGGTGCCGTGCGCTGGCGTAGTCGCAGGCATTGGCAAAATTCACGGCATCGAGTGCATGGTGATTGCCAACGATCCCGCCGTCAAAGGCGGCACCTATTATCCGTTAACGGTCAAAAAACATCTGCGCGCGCAGCAGATTGCGCAGCACTGCCAATTGCCTTGCGTCTATCTGGTCGACTCCGGCGGGGCGAACCTGCCGCATCAGGCGGACGTGTTTCCCGACCACGACCATTTCGGGCGCATTTTCTACAATCAGGCGCGCATGTCGGCGCAAGGCATTCCTCAGATTGCGGTGGTGATGGGGTTGTGCACCGCAGGCGGTGCTTACATTCCGGCCATGGCAGACGTCGCCATTATCGTCAAACAGCAAGGCACCATCTTTCTCGCAGGCCCACCTTTGGTAAAAGCCGCAACCGGAGAAGTGGTGACCGATGAAGAGCTGGGCGGCGCGGATGTGCACTGCAAAAAGTCCGGTGTGGCCGATTATTACGCAGACGACGATGCGCACGCACTGGCGCTGGCTCGTCAAGCCATCGCCAGCACCAACCAATCACCGACGCTCGCGTCTAAAGAGTACTTGCCGCCACGTTATGACGCGCAGGAGATGTACGGCATCGTCAACGCCGATCTCCGGTTGTCATTTGACGTACGTGAAATCATCGCCCGTTTGGTGGATGATTCCGAATTTGATGAATTCAAAGCGTTGTATGGCAGCACACTGGTGTGCGGCTTTGCCCAGTTGCATGGCCATCGCATTGGTATTGTCGCCAACAACGGCATTCTGTTTTCCGAATCGGCGCAAAAAGGCGCGCACTTCATCGAGCTGTGCGCCAAACGCAAAATCCCACTGCTGTTTTTGCAAAACATCACCGGATTTATGGTGGGCAAAAAAGTAGAAGCGGAAGGCATCGCCAAGCACGGCGCCAAGCTGGTGATGGCGGTGGCGTGTGCCGATGTGCCCAAATTCACCGTGATCATCGGTGGTTCTTATGGTGCTGGAAACTACGGCATGTGCGGGCGGGCGTACGATCCCACCATGATGTGGATGTGGCCCAACGCACGAATATCGGTGATGGGTGGCGAACAGGCGGCAGGCGTACTGACGCAGGTACGGCGCGAGGTGAAAGCGCGCCAGCAGGAAGCATGGCCGGATGACGAAGCCAAAGCGTTTCGCGACTCGATTGTTGAGTTGTACGACACGCAAGGCAGCCCCTACTACGCCAGCGCGAGGCTTTGGGACGACGGGATTTTGGATCCGCTCGAAACACGCGATGTTCTGGGCCAAGCGTTCAATGCCGCGTTGCGAGCGCCAATTGCCGACAGCCAGTTTGGTATTTTCCGAATGTAAGCGGGAGGAGAACAATGAACCCTCGTCAAAGCGATGTGTTGTGTGACGTGTCCGCTGACGGCATCGCCACGTTAACCCTCAACCGCGTCGAGAAGCACAACGCGTTTGATGATGTGATGATTTCGCAGTTGCTGGATAAGCTCACTCTGCTGCAATCCAACCCGGCCGTGCGCATTCTGTTGCTGCAAGCCAACGGGCAACACTTTTCTGCGGGCGCAGATCTGCAATGGATGCGTTCGATGGCCGGGAAATCCCATTCCGACAATCACAGCGACGCGGCGCAATTGGCGCTGCTGATGCAGACGCTGGACACGTTCCCACACCCAACCTTGGCCATTGTGCAAGGCAGCGCCTTTGGTGGGGCCTTGGGTTTGATTTGTTGCTGCGACATTGCGCTGGCCGCGCCGAATGCGCGCTTTTGCCTGAGCGAAGTGCGCCTCGGGCTGATTCCCGCCACCATCGGCCCTTATGTGTGCCGCGCCATGGGGAATCGCCAAGCGCGTCGCTATATGCTAAGCGCAGAAACAATTGACGCCGCTACCGCGCTCCACCTCGGTTTGGTGCATCAGGTGGTCGGCTATCAGCCGGATGCTCTCGAACAAGCGGTCAACCAGTTCACCACGCAGCTCTTAGCCAACAGCCCGGCCGCCCTCACGCAGGCCAAAGCCTTGTGCGCCCGCTGCGACGCCGAGCCGATTGATCAAAAGCTGATTGCGCACACCAGCCAAGTGATCGCCGAACTGCGGATTTCAGCGCAGGGTCAGGAAGGACTCAACGCGTTTTTTGACAAACGCACACCGGACTGGCGCGCCGCAGACATTCAAACCAAAGATACGCAAGCCACAGACAAGCAAGACGGAGGCCGATGATGTCATTGCCCTCAAAAGTGACGATTGTAGAAGTTGGCGCGCGCGATGGGCTGCAAAACGAAGATTTTGTCAGCACTGATGCCAAAGTGGCGCTGATCAATCAACTGTCGCAGACCGGACTCACCCACATTGAAGCGGGCTCGTTTGTGTCACCCAAATGGGTGCCGCAGATGGCCGACTCCGGCGATGTGTTCGCGCGCATTGAGCGAGCAGACGGCGTCATATACGCCGCCCTTACCCCCAACCTGAAGGGTTTTGAACAGGCCATGGCCAGCGGCGCCAATCAGGTCGCCATCTTTACCTCGTCGTCCGAAGGCTTTTGCCAGCGCAACATCAACTGTTCGATTGCCGAAAGCCTAAAGCGCTTTGAACCGCTGATGCAGGCGGCGAAAGCGCAGCACATGCCGGTGCGTGGCTATCTCTCTTGCGTCGCCGACTGCCCTTATGATGGCCCGACCCAACCCGAGCAAGTCGCCAGCGTAGCGGCGGATTTACTCGCGCTGGGCTGCTATGAAATTTCACTTGGCGATACCATCGGCACCGGCACGCCGCTGCGCATCGCGCGGATGCTGGACGCAGTGCAACGCCATGTTCCCACCGAGCAACTGGCCGTTCACTTTCACGATACTTGGGGACAAGCGCTGGCTAATCTTTATCAGGCCTTGTCGATGGGCATTGCGACGCTGGACAGCAGCGTGGCTGGGCTCGGCGGTTGCCCGTACGCTTTTGGCGCCGCAGGCAATGTGGCGACAGAAGATGTGCTCTATTTGTGTCACGGGTTGGGGATTGAAACTGGCGTCGATTTACCCGCGGTGGCGCGTGCAGGCTGGGCGATCAGCGCCGAACTGGCACGAATGCCGACCTCGAAAGTCTCGCTCGCGCTGCATCAGCAGGCAATCGCGGCGACAAAAACAAAGCAGCACTGATTGCGCTGCTTTGCTGAAAACCTGAAGTTGGGAACCAAGATCGGGATAGATAGATAAAAAACCAACTCAATTCAAAGCCGTTAACCCTTATGCGCATATATCCAAACAACTTGGACTTGCAGGTAGGTGGCAAATGAGTGAGTCCCCATGAGCATAGATACGCTATGTGATTGGGGTGAATGAATGCAGCCAACACCGCTGCAACTTCAAGTAGGAAGGGTATAGATGTGGTCGTCATAGCGTGTGCCGCCAATCTCATACGCCAGCGGTTCAATACGCGTTAAGGTAAAGCCACACTTTTCCAGCACCCGCTCAGAGCCAACGTTCCCTTGCGTCACAATGGCGCGATACTGCTGAATATCGTGCTCCTGCTGTGCCCACTCAATCACCGCGCGCAGCGATTCGGTGCCGTAGCCTTTGCCATGATGCTCAGCCAGCAGCAAATAGCCGACTTCGGCGACGCCCTCGTGATCGATGAAACCCGTGATACCAATCCACTCGCCAGTGGTGCGCTCTTGAATGGTCAAACAGAGCCAGCGGTTCTGGTTCATTTGCCATGGCATCAACCTTTGCGCGAACTTCGCTTTCAATTCAGCCTCGCTTGGTGGGTCAAAACAGAGCGCGATCACCTGCGGGTTTTGATGCAACGCTTGAAACAGCGGCCATGCCTGCGCAGTGATCGGTTTCATGACCAGATTCGGGCTCAAAATGAGACTTTCACCAAACTTTTCTTGTAAGCTTTCGCCTATCGTAGACATCTTCACCCCTCCTTGAGTACGCCATTATCCTTATTTAATGAAAGGATATTAAAACCCGCGACAAACTGTAACCAAATGTACTCAAGCTATTGAAACAAATAAACATAACATGATATTCAAGTAGTTAAAGGCGACCATGATCACGAATCATGCGCCGTTCAAGTGATAGGGTAAACATCGGTATTGCCTATCAATACAATAGCTACAAGCAATTTTCGTAAGACGAAGGATTATGTGACTATACATCCCGAAGACAAGACATTCCAAACCCAATAACTTAAAGGAAACTCGGAATATGATTAATACTAAAATCAAACCATTTAGCGCAACAGCATTCAAAAACGGTGAATTCGTTGACATCACAGAACAGGATGTTCTAGGCAAATGGGCAGTATTTTTCTTCTATCCAGCGGACTTCACTTTCGTATGTCCAACTGAACTTGGCGACCTTGCGGATCACTATGCAGAGCTTCAATCTCGTGGTGTAGAAGTGTACTCAGTATCAACTGACACCCACTTCACTCACAAAGCATGGCACGACAGCTCTGACACTATCGGTAAAATCAACTACTACATGGTTGGCGACCAAACTGGCAACATCACCAACAACTTCGGTGTAATGCGTGAAGGCCAAGGTCTGGCAGACCGTGCAACATTCCTGATTGACCCAGAAGGTGTTATCCAGGCAATGGAAATCACTGCAGAAGGCATCGGCCGTGACGCAGAAGACCTACTTCGTAAAGTGAAAGCGGCACAATACGTAGCTTCTCACCCAGGCGAAGTATGCCCAGCGAAATGGAAAGAAGGCGAGCAAACACTGGCTCCTTCACTTGACCTAGTTGGTAAAATCTAAGGCAAGTTTGTCATCCCCAAAGATGACTGACCCAATCGTTTGAAGCTGCGCACAGCGCCGTGAATAAGACCACCAGCATGAGTAAAACCCACAGATGGGTCTTGGCTGAGGCGCACAATCGCTGGCACGACGCGGCTTCCAATGAGATGAGTCACAATTAAGAGTGGGCCGGGTGTTTTACCTGACGACCTAAATGCCCGGTTCGCTCTCCCCTTTTATCTAGAGTGACCACTCTAAATTCAAAATAATAAAGAAGAAGGTATTTCGGTATGCTAGACCAAGCGATCAAGCAACAGTTACAACAGTATCTGACCAATTTAAAAGAAGACGTCCGTTTAGTGGTCAGCCTAGATGAAAGCAAAGGCTCACAAGACATTTTGGCATTGGCGAATGAAATCGCTGAACTCAGCCCACTGATCACCGTTGAGCGTGATGATGCGGCAAGCGATCGCACGCCTGTCATGACGGTCCAAAATCCAAATAAAGGCACACAACTGCGTTTTGCAGGCGTGCCGATGGGCCACGAATTTACATCTCTGGTTCTGGCGTTGCTGCACTCAGGCGGCCACCCCATCAAACTAGAGCAAGAAACCATTGAGCAAATCGCGAAACTCGACAAAAAGCTCGATGTTGAAGTGTTCATTTCTCTGTCTTGCCAAAACTGTCCTGACGTCGTGCAAGCGTTCAACATGATGGCAGCGATCAACCCAGACATTCGCGCCACCATGATCGACGGTGCGCTGTTCCAAGATGAAGTGAAAAACCGCGACATCATGGCCGTTCCAAGTGTGTTCATTAACGGCGAACTGTTTGGTCAAGGCCGTATGACTCTGACTGAAATCCTGAACAAACTCGATGATGGCGCCGCAGAAAAAGCAGCAGCCAGCCTGAACGAAAAAGACCCATATGATGTACTCGTGGTCGGCGGCGGCCCTGCAGGTGCAGCGGCAGCCATTTACGCAGCGCGTAAAGGCATTCGCACCGGTATCGTAGCGCAGCGTTTGGGTGGTCAGGTGATGGACACCATGGCGATCGAAAACTTCATCTCTGTGAAACACACAGAAGGTCCAAAACTGGCGGCGAACTTGGGTGAACACCTGAAAGAGTACGGCGTAGACATCATCACAGAGCAACAAGCTGAAAAACTGATGGGCGCTGAATTCACCGCAGATGGCAAAATTCACGTGAATCTGCAAAGCGGCGCGACACTGAAAAGTAACAGCGTCATCTTAAGCCCGGGGGCGCGCTGGCGTGAAATGAACGTACCTGGCGAACAAGAATACCGCAACAAAGGCGTGGCGTACTGCCCGCACTGTGACGGCCCATTGTTCAAAGGCAAGAAAACCGCAGTGATCGGGGGTGGTAACTCAGGCATCGAAGCGGCGATTGACTTAGCGGGTATCGTTGAGCACGTAACCGTCCTGGAATTTGCTGATGTTCTGCGCGCAGACCAAGTGCTGATCAACAAAGCGAATTCAATGCCAAACATCGACATCATCACGATGGCTCAAACCACCGAAGTGGTGGGTGATGGGACTCGTGTGACGGGTTTGAAATACAAAGACCGCAACACCGATGAAATCAAGCAGATTGACCTGTCTGGTATCTTCGTCCAAATCGGTCTGGTGCCTAACACCGAATGGCTGAAAGATTCAGCGGTAGAACTGTCTGCCCGTGGCGAGATTGAAATCGGCAGCCGCGGTGAAACGAGCATGGATGGTGTGTTTGCTGCAGGTGACGCAACGACCGTCCCTTACAAACAGATCATCATTGCGATGGGTGAAGGTGCGAAAGCAAGCTTAGGCGCGTTTGACTACCTCATCCGCAAACAAAGTTAAGAGTCCGAACATAACTTTGAGTCCTAAAAAAGGCGAACCGCAAGGTTCGCCTTTTCTTTTTTATGCCATATTACATATGATAAACAAGATTAAGATTGAAACTATGCCCTTCAAAATTGACGCCTTCAATACCAAATCCATCATCAAATAATCTGACCCATTCTACTTGCAATTCTAATGGTTGCCCTTTATTCACCGCCATTCCCAATCCGAATTGGAATTCTGTTTCAGATTCAGAATAACCATCAATGGCTCCTTTGACTCGCCCCCCACCCAATAAACCATAAATATTAAAGTTTTCTGAAACAGGCAAGGTAACTCGTCCCAATACGCTTAAGACTGATTTCACCTCAACGGAATACCCCAAAACTTCATAATCATCGAGATTGCCATATCCACGAAATTCGACGCCGAAGTTTCGATGCCATTGATAGCCGACGATAAGCCCTAGCATCCCATTATCAAAGGAACCGGATCCAACACCTGACACATCTACATCTGTATCAACATAGGCATATCCAATACCAAGATAAGGATGTTCCTGAAACGGTTCATCCTTGTAATCGGCAGAGAAGACTGACGGTGTAAATAATAACGATGGAAGAAGCATTATTTTTAGATATTGGTTCATAGTTTCCCTCTGACATTGCAATATAACTATCAACTAAAAATTAATTAAAGTAGGGAAAATTATTTTTGACCAATTTATATACGTGATGAATTGCACACTAATTAATATTGGGGTTTCATTGACCTATAAAATTCATTTCAACGTTATCCCACTATTTAACTTACCAGCTCCGCGGCCAAAGCTTTGTGTTCAGCCATCAGCGCTTGAATATCAAGCCCGGCGATGATGCCGTTTTTCACTCGCCATTGTCCGCCGATCATCACATGCTCCGCTTTTTCTGCGCCACACAGTAACAAAGCGGCAATCGGATCATGACTGCCGGAAAAACGCAGTTCATCGAGTTTGAACATCGCCAGATCGGCTTGTTTCCCAACGGCAATTTCACCAATGTCCGAACGTCCCAGCAGCGCAGCCGAGCCGCGAGTCGCCCAGCCAAGCACCACTTCCGGCGTGATGCGTTCGGCGCCATATTTCAGCCTCTGCAAATACAGGGCCTGACGCGCTTCATACATCATGTTGGAAGCGTCGTTCGATGCAGAACCATCAACGCCCAAACCCACAGGCGCGCCAGCGGCTTGCAGATCCAGCGTCGGACACATGCCTGAGGCCAAACGCATATTCGACACCGGACAATGACACACGCCAGTCCCTGCTCGCCCAAGGCGTTCGATCTCTTCTTGGTTGAAATGAATACCGTGCGCCAGCCAAGTGCGATCGCTCAGCCAGCCGACGCTGTCGAGGTAATCGACCGTACGCATGCCAAACATCTTGAGGCAAAAGGCTTCTTCATCGAGGGTTTCGGCAAGATGCGTGTGCAAACGCACGTCCAGCGCTTTAGCGAGCATGGCGCTGTCGGCCATAATGTTCTGCGTGACCGAAAAAGGTGAGCACGGCGCAAGTGCAATTTGGATCTGCGCGCCCTCACCTCGTTCATGATAACGCTTCACTAAGCGCTCGCTGTCTTTGAGGATCACATCACCGCTTTGCACGGTGTGCCGTGGCGGCAAACCGCCTTCATCTTCCCCAAGGCTCATTGAACCTCGGGTCAACATGGCGCGCATGCCCATGTCACGAACGGCGGCCACTTGAATGTCGATTGCCTCATCCATGCCCGTCGGAAACAGATAATGGTGATCGGCTGCGGTGGTACAGCCAGATAACAGTAATTCAGCCAGCGCCACTTTGCTGGCCAACTCCAGTGCTTTTGGTGTCAGCTTCGCCCAAACCGGATATAAGGTTTTTAACCACGGAAACAGCGGCACGCTCACAACGGGCGCCCACGCTCGGGTTAAGGTTTGATAAAAATGATGGTGAGTATTAATCAATCCCGGAATGATCACCAGCTCACGGGCATCAAACACCTCATCGACGGGCGTCGACGGCGTTTGTCCTTGAGCTAGCAGTTCAACAATGCGGTTGTTTTCAATGACCAGACCACCACTGGCATCGCAGGGGTTGGCGGTGAAACAGGCCAGCGGGGATTGTATCCATAGGCGTTGTGCAGACATAAGCAGGCTCCTTGATTGCTATGAGTTCAACGATCAATTACCCAGCTCAGTTATTACCCTGTCTGCTGATCCAGGGGCAATTTGAAATGCGCGACTACCTTAGCGGAAAAGCGCCGGCGGATAAAGTCCGTCGCGCCTCTTGTGACCTGAAAATGCTGAAGTGATCATGAAGTTGCGTTCGTTTCATCGCGGGTTCGACTCATAAGCCACTCAGGTCGTAGCTCAGTGTCTCAACTCCTGAGATAGCTTGTACTGTTTTGGCGTGACACCAAACTCGGTCTTAAACAGGCGGATAAAATGGGAAATGTTTTCATACCCCAGTTCTAATGCGGTGTCTGTCACCGATAGCTGACTTAAATAACGTTTTGACTGATTGAGTTTCAGCCGAGTGAAATACTCTTTTGGGGTTTGATTAGTGACCAGTTTGAATTTTTGGCTGAAGTTTGGCAGCGACATGCGTACCTCTTCCGCCAACTCTGAAATCGATAAACCATCGCCAAGATGCGCTTTCATCATTTGAATCGCGCGATTGATCGGATGGTGATGGTGCTGAGACAAAATTTCGTATGACCCTTGACGCTTGAGCAGTTCATACACCATTTCTTGCGTGACTAAATCGAGCAGAAACGGAATGTTGGTGTCGTTGCTGTGCAGAATTTCCTGCGCGCGGTCGTGCAGTGCAAAGATGCGGTCTTGGGCATTATCCATCTGAAAATGGCTGTAATCATGGTCAAGTGACGCTTCGACTTCAAGTTGGTCACCCACTCGCGCACTGACATCATCCAGCACATCTTCGCTGAATTCGTACACCAAAGCTTTGGTAAATTCCGACATCGACATGTGCACATTGGCATGAGGCGGCAACAGGACGCACTGCTCTTTTCGATAGGTAAACTGCTGCGACTGGTTGATGCGCACATCTTTGCTGCCTTGCAAAATCGTACACAGACGCGGCGTTTCGTAAGACCGGTATTCGCCCTGAAAGTGTTTTGGCAGATGATAGTACAGCACGTTGACTTTGTCGGTTGATAGCGCGTATTCGGTTTCATCAACCCGACGGAAACTGTTGAGTGTTTTCATTCAGCCCAAGTGATCATAATTTTCAGAAGGGGCAGTGTAAGATAATTGATTGGATATGAACACAATCTCATTATAAAAAGTTGTGGGTTTTACGTGTAACAATCAGAGGACAGCGCCTGAAAGCGCGTATTCAGAAAGGTGTCAGGCCCCACGACAGCGGGTCATGAGGCCTGATGGTCAATTACATTGCCGATTTCAGAATGGCAACGATTTCTTCATGAGTCGCTTGTTTAGGGTTGGTGAAACCACAAGCGTCTTTCAGTGCGTTTTCAGCCAGCACGTCGAAGTCTTCTTCTTTCACGCCAAGCTCGGTCAGGCCTGCAGGAATTTTCACGTCAGACGACAGTTTGCAGATCGCGCGAATCGCGGCTGCAGCGCCATCACTTGGTGTCATGCCTTCAGTATCCACACCCATTGCGCGTGCCACGTCAGTCAAACGCTCAGCGGCAACATCGCTGTTGTATTGCTGTACATGTGGCAGCAGTACCGCATTGCAAACACCGTGTGGCAGGTCGTAGAAACCGCCGAGTTGGTGTGCGATGGCGTGAACGTAACCCAGTGACGCGTTGTTAAATGCCATGCCCGCCATGAATTGTGCGTATGCCATGTTGTCACGAGCGGTGATGTCATCGCCGTGTTCTACTGCTTGACGCAGGTTCGCTTGAATCATCTCAATCGCTTTGATAGCAACTGCATCTGTAATCGGTGTGGCCGCGATAGACACGTACGCTTCAATCGCGTGAGTCAATGCGTCCATACCGGTTGCTGCAGTCAGAGACGCAGGTTTAGCCAGCATCAGTTCAGGATCGTTCACAGACATCAGCGGTGTGACGTGCTTGTCGACAATCGCCATTTTGATGTGACGTTTTTCGTCAGTGATGATGCAGAAACGGGTCATTTCTGATGCAGTACCCGCTGTGGTGTTTACAGAGAACAGTGGCAGTTGCGGTTTTGGTGATTTATCAACGCCTTCGTAATCTTTGATTTCGCCGCCGTTTGCTGCCAGCAGCGCGATACCTTTTGCACAGTCGTGTGGTGAACCACCGCCGAGAGACATCACACAGTCACATTCGCTGGCTTTCAGTTTTGCCAGTCCTGCTTCAACGTTATCCACGGTTGGGTTCGGTTTGGTTTCGTCAAACACAACGCTGTCCACACCCGCTTCTTTTAGCAGTGTTGCCACTTTATCGACCACACCCATTTTGTTCAGGAAGCGGTCAGTGACGATCAAAATGCGTTTAAAGCCATGAGAAGCGATCGCAGTCGCTGCATCGGCCAGACAGCCTGGTCCCATCAGGTTAGAAGAAGGAATGTAAAACATGTTAGACATAATTGTGCTCCTCGGCTTCAGCCAGTGCAGCCTGTGCTGCACCGTGCAGTAACCTTGTTTTAATTTACGGGTTACGTTTGATGGGCTGTAGGCTAGCAGGGACAAAAAATCAGAACTAACACGTTTTTCCACAAAATAGCTCTAATTTTCAAAACCAGCATTTTCCATTAGATCTAAATCAAGAAACAGAAATTGCCGCTGAAAATTTGGCCATTCGACGAGCGTTTCTCTCAGGCCGTCATGAGGTTGAGGTAAGCTTGGTTGTGATTGGGGTCGGCGCCTTTCGCAATGGCGTACAAGGTTTCCGCGTGTTGAATCACTAAATCAACGAGACGGCGATCCAACTTGCCAGCATCCGCCATACCATCAATCAGCGCCAGTGCGATCGGTTGGCTCATCCCTTTGCGATACGGCCGATGTTGAACCAACGCTTGAAACACATCGGCCACCGCAATCATACGCGCTTCAATGCTGAGTTCGTGTTCTTGAGGATGAAACGGATAACCAACGCCATTCACACCTTCATGGTGGAACGCCGCCCAACGGGCCATCTCGCCCAACCCTTCAATGCTGCGCAAAATGTCGTAGGTTTCGTAGCTGTGGCGCATCATCACGGAACGTTCGTAGTCCGTCAGCGGGCCGGGTTTATCCAGAATGTCATCCGGCACATTCAACTTACCGAGATCATGCAGTAATCCCGCGATCTCAATTTTGTCGCATCGGGATTCAGACAAACCGTACAATACGCCGATACTGCGCGCCACATCAGCGACCCGCATCGAGTGTTTTGCGGTATAACGGCTTTTTTGATCGACGACATAAGACAGGATCATCGACAACTGTTTCACTTGCGCCAAAGAGAGCATCTGCGGGTTCTGCGACTGCCCCATCTCCCACGCTAAACGCGTCACGTAGCGATCTTCCAACGCCATCCAAAACGCTTCCGTACGCTGCACGCGTTCAAAGGCTTGCACCCACTGAGGAGAAAAATAATGGTCGGCATAGCCGCGAATCGATTGCACGATCTGTTCGTTGATCAGCAGAATGTCCGTTTCATAATGGCCGACACCCAGCACATCAATCCGATCGGCCAAAAATATCAGGTTAGCCATGCGCACGTCGCGCTCATTGATACCGGAATGTTCTAGCTCACGCCACGGCGTGTGATGATAGAGAATAGGCACGGCATATTTGGCTAACGGCGCAAAGTTTCGCAGCAAGCGATAACCAATATCACAATGAATGTGGGCATCTTCACTGTCAAAGTGGTTCACCAATGTCGAATGCATCTGAGCGGTTGAAACGCCACAATCGTGCAGCATGCCAAGCTCAAAGGCAGACTGAACATCTTCGTCGTCGCATCCCGCTTCACGCGCGATCTGGTAGGCGATGGCACCCACGCGCTTGCCATGATTGGTGTCGTTCATGCCCACCAATGAGACGGTCTTTTCAATCGCCATGATCATCTGGCGTAAATCAATGTTCAGTGCCTTCTCATCGTTCATTCGCTCTCCATGCCGTCCGCCATTCTGTATCAGAAATATAAGCGGTAACCCCTAAGGAAAGATACGAAGGAAGCCGCGAAATCAGACCGTTGGCGCGATTTGCAAAGCTTGTGTTTGACTTCTCTATCCACAGTCACAAATTGAGCACACCAATGCGAACGACATATTGTTAAAACTATCATTTTAGGGCACACTTGGGGGTTCTGTCGCCGTGAAACCGCCCCAAAAATCACAGCTAAATTAATGATTTATCTTGAAAACAATTCACTCGTTCTATGGTTCCATTTTGAATGATAAAAAAGGCGTCTTGCGGTAAATCTTGCGCCCACACTTGATCGTAACTCAACCCCAGCAGCATCCCGCGTAACACGATTCCCGTCAGGCCGTGGCTCACCACGACAATGTCTTCTTGCTCAGGGATCTCGGCCAACCAATCATTGAGGCGCGTTTGCACGTCTTGGTATGTTTCTGCCTTCGGTGCCTTAAGATACCAATCGCGGCGATCCAACAACGCCGGATCCTCATCGAGCAACTCAAACAGCGGTTTTTCTTCCCATGTGCCGAGTGAAAATTCTTTCAAGCGATCATCTTGATGTACGTTGGCTTTCTCAAAACCAATTTCGTCACAAATGATATGCGCGGTTTGAATGGCGCGCCCAAGTGAACTGGCATACACGCGATACGCGCGCTGCGTGAGATGGGATTTAAGATGCGTGCCAACAGCCAATGCTTGCGCTTTGCCTTTGCTGGTCAGCGGCGAGTTGCAGTGTCCTTGTAACTTACGTTCAGCGTTGAACTGCGTTTGCCCGTGCCGGATAACGATGATCTTTCTGGTCATGCCTTCCCCCTAATGACGTCGAATCATCACGTTAGCCGATTCCATCACTGACTGCAAAGGGCAATGCGGGGAAGGCTGACCGCACTGTCGCTGAGAAAATGCCTAGCGTCGCCGCTCATCCCTCAACTTCACGGCTCCGGAAACTTCGCGACTCGCGGCGCTTCCAGCCCAGCTTTATGCCATTCGGTCTGTTCACTGCAAAATATGCGGGCATCGGGTGATTTACTGGGTTCTTCGTTGAGGCTGCCAGCAGGCACAATCAAAAATTTGCCGTTGGATGACACATACGGCAACCCGGAACCACACTTTTTGCAAAACACCTGCGTCAACGAGCGATGCGGGTGATCGTAGCGCTGAGTCATCGATTCCCCCGTCAACCAGCGAATGTTGTCAGGCGCCGTAAAAAGATTAGACGCATGCGCTGATCCGGTCATCTTGCGGCACTGCTCACAATGGCAGAAATAAAAATGTTTGAAATGATCTTCCACGGCAAACGTCACTTCTCCGCAGCAGCATCCCCCGCTGATTTTATGACTCATAGAACCTCCTTGTTCCTTTCATCGTATCGGCTAAGCGCCGAACTTAAATGCCTGCACACCATCGTGCACTCCCTTTGACTATAATGGCGAATCTGGCGGGCGACAAATACCGGCATTCACGCCGTATCTGTGTAGTCCTAAAATGAGTTGCTTAGCATCGAGTATGATCAAGGGCGAGACGCAGGTTGGTATGGACGCAACTGGCCTCATTCGTTTTAGTCATGTTCATGGAAGGTTTTTCGCCAACGATGGGGACTCACCGCGTAGCGTTCTTTAAATTTGTCGCGAAAAAGTAACACCGAACTGAATCCGGTTTGACTCACGATTTGTTCAATCGACAGATCCGTCGACTCCAGTAAATCTTGAGCTAAATTCAAGCGCTCTGACGCAAGCCACGCCCCAAAAGCCATGCCCGTGGCCTTGTGAAACTTACGCGTAAAAGTGCGGCGGGTCATCATCACAGACTCAGCCAATTCATCCAAGGTGTACTTGTGAGCGATGTTGCCTCGGATGGTCTCCATCAACTCATTGAGACGCGCATCCGATGTCGTAATAGGGATCGGTTGTTCAATAAATTGTGCCTGCCCACCGTCACGATATGGCGGCACAACCATTCTTCGCGCAATGCGATTGGCAATGGTGCTGCCATAGAATTTACGACAAATGAATAAGCAGCAATCAATACCCGCGGCGGTACCTGCCGAGGTGATCACGCCCCCATCTTCAACATAAAGAGCATTGGTATCGAGTAACGTTTCTGGGAAACGTTGCGAAAAGTCCGATTCTAATTCCCAATGCGTCGATGCGCGTTTTCCGGACAGTAATCCCGCATATGCCAACACATAACCACCAAGGCACAGCCCTACCACCAGCGCGCCTCTCTCATGCGCTTGGCGAAGTGCCGTAACCAATTGAACGCTTGGCCGCTCATGGATCGTTCGCCAATACGGCACAATGACAATATCCGATGTCTGGAGTGAATCGAGCGTCGCGTGGGGATGAATCTCCATGCCCATGTCAGACAAAATAGGCCCCGCCTCACCCGAGATGAACTCTAAGTCAAATAACGCTTCATGTAACATGTCGCGACCAAACACGATACTTGGAACAGAAATGTGGAACGGGCTGAATTCATTGCAGACAATGACGGACACCTTAGGTATGCGTTGAGTCGTCTTGGGCGATAACGTTTTATCGGTCATTGATTGTTCCCTATTTTAGGAGCGACCGACAATGGAATGGCCGCTCTGCTCGATGAACCGCTCTACGTGATTAACCGCTCTGCGTAATCAACATAGAAGCCTACAAGGTGATGGTCTCACCATCTTCTGGAATGTAAACGTAATCCGTTAATCGATTGATGTCGACATAGGCACGCAATGCGTCTCTAGTGACAAGCGCGTGATTCACGGCGCCCATGTGGGTTGCGACAATCTTGGCGTTCGGCAGCACGACGTGTGTTTTCACGACATCTTCTTTGCCCATAATGATTGGGCCATACCCAATGACGTGCGCCCATCCGGTATTTAAAATCACCACATCAGGCTGCTCGCGTTTCATGGTGTCTTCTACCGCCTGAGTCCAGATCGTATCGGCAACTAAATACAGTTTCTCTTCCTCTGCATGGGACAGGATGACACCCGTCACTTCCGCCAACATATCGCCCAGTTCTTTGTTTTCATAGGCGGCGTCGGAACCATGCTGACAGGCGGTTCGTGTAAAAGAAATACCTGCGTAATCGGTTTTCTCAGAAAAAATTTCTACGTGAGTAAATCCCTGATTACGTAAGATCTGTTCATCACCTTCGTGCTGCACAAAAATCAGCGTCTCTTTGGGAATGGCTTGAATGGCCGTTTCATCCCAATGATCAGGATGCGTGTGCGTCAGTAATACCGCATCAACATCAATAATTTCGTCAATTGAAAATGGTAATTCAACCGTTGGATTACGAACGTCGGCATTCACCGTGCCCGCAAATCCCGGATAGGTGCCTTGAGGGGCGAGCATCGGGTCAATGAGAAATTTTTTCCCTGCGTATTCTATGATTTGTGTGGCATTGCGAATTTGAGTGATGTTCATAACGTTGCTCCAGTCTTGTGGGTATGACGTTATTTTATGAAGTGCGATATCACCACAAAAGTGGCTATATGGACACATATGGATGTAATCGGGACAAATAATTGACCCGATGACCCCAAGCGTACTTCCCGTCGATCACTTAAGAAAAATGCGATTTCCGTACATGTAACAGATCAGCCCAAGCAACATGATTCCCAATCCCATCACATGCCACCAATGCACAGCTCTGATGGGCATCTCAAGCAAGCCAAAACGATCGATACACAAGCCGGTCGCCAACTGACCCATGATGAACAAAAACATGACATTGGTAATGCCAATTTTGGGTGCCAGAAAAATCGTGGTGAAAACAAAGGCCGCGCCGATTAAACCACCCAGCCATTTCCACGGCGATTGCTGAACAATATTGACCGTAAAGCCATTCCAGTTTGCATAAAAAGCCGCCGCGATGCCAAGGCAGAGCGCACCAACACTAAATGAGATAAACGCCGCAATCAAAGGTTGACCGCCAACACCAGAACTCAATCGACTATTGATCGCCGCCTGAATTGACAAACCCGCACCGCCCGCAAGCGCCATTAAAAAGAACAAAATATGCATAGTTGATTACCGTGAAAAGACTGAAACTCCGTTGGAAGTTCAGCCTTATTGATTGATGATGAGCGAAACATAACAGCCAATACATGACGCAGCATGCGCTTAATTGAGCACCACATCCCGTATGGCTTCACGAACACCTTTCGCCGACAAAGGAGAGAAAACAGGATAACTTAGCGTGCGATGCCACTGTAGGGTAAATAATCGGTATAGCCGTGTTCATCCCCACCGTAATAGCGCGTTTGATCCGGCGTTTCCAGCGGCCAACCATGACGATAACGTTCAACGAGGTCAGGGTTCGCGATATAGGCTGCGCCAAAAGCCGCTAAATCAATGGTTCCATCATTAAGTAGCTGATTTGCTTTTGCCAAGTCCAATCCCCCTGCGAGGATTAAAGTGCCTTGAAATAGGTGGCGGAATTTTTCCAAAAATCCCTTGGGCATAGCAGGCGCACCACGGCTCGCTTGATCCATGATGTGGATGTAGGCGATGTCACGCTCATTCAGCGCTCGAGCCAAATGAAGGAACGTCTCTTCTTCCCCATCAAAATCACCTAAATCATGTAATCGACCAAAAGGTGAAAGGCGAATTCCAACACGTTCAGCGCCAATACGCGCAATGCATGCATCCACCACCTCAAGCGCAAAACGCACGCGATTCTCTACGGTTTCACCGCCATATTGATCGTGACGGTCATTCACTGCCGCATTCATAAACTGTTCCACCAGATAGCCGTTTGCACCGTGTATTTCGACACCGTCAAAGCCAGCGGCAACGGCGTTCTCTGCAGCCTGAGCAAAATCGGTGATCACTGCTTTAATCTCGCCTATCGCGAGGCGATGAGGTTGACTGGCAGGTACAAAGTTTGGTGCACCATGGGCGTCGTACCCAAAAGCACTGCAATGACGTGCAGGTCGATCTGTTGAGCTTACTGGTGCAGCGCCCTCTTTCTGCAATGACGTATGACTCATTCGGCCCACATGCCAGATCTGGGCAAAAATCACACTGCCAAGATCATGCACATGCGTCGTCACTTGACGCCATGCCTTGATCTGAGCCTGAGTCCAAATTCCCGGGCAATCGACAAACCCCGTTCCTTGTTGGCTAATAGGCGTACCTTCGGTCACGATCAGCCCCGCACTTGCTCGTTGACCGTAATAGCGGACGGTACTTTCCGTGGGCACATTACCCGGTGCTCTAGCACGCGTCATCGGCGCGACAACGGCACGATTTTTTAACGTTTTTCCACGAAGGTCATAATCATCGAAAAGCACTGTCATTCGATTATTCTCCTGAATTGGTCACGAATAAGATCACCGTGCATGCTAGAGAAAGGCGACACTTGCGGAAATAGCGATTGGTTTATTAGCACTATCAATGAAATTTATATCAGGAAAGCGGAAGCTGGCTCACTTCCAAACACAGCGATCGAAGCCAACGATGTGCAGGATCACGATGTGAACGCTCGTGCCACGCCATGCTTTTCGTAAACCCGGCAACCTCTAATGGCGTATCCATGATCACCAAATCATCTTGCCGAGATGCTAACTGCCTAGGTACCACGGCAATCATATCGGTAATTCGTAACACTTCCGCCAAGATCAAAAAACTGTTTACGGATAGTCCGATATGACGTTGACGCTTCATACCCGCTAACGCCTCGTCCGTCGGCCCCCAGAAACTCCCTTTATTGGACACTAAAATATGTTCCAAGGAACAAAATTGATCCAACGTCAGGCAACCCGTTGCGACTGCAGGATGATCTGCCCGCATCATGCACACATATTGTTCGTCATACAGGGCGCGACTGTGTAACTCCTCTGGCGTGGTTTGTGGCGTCACTAACGCCAAATCCACCTCACCTTGCTCCATTTGTCGAGACAAGTTGTCGTGATTCACCGTAATTACCGCCACTCGAATGCCCGGAGCGCGTTTTTTGAGTGCCGCCATGAAGGGCACGACGACCGCTTTCAGTGCATAATCGGTAGCCGCTATCGTGTACGTCATCTTCACAGACAGCGGATCAAAGTGGATCGGTTGCAATAATCGATCAATGTCCGCCAATACCTGTTTGATTGGGCCTGACAGTTGTATTGCTCGCTCCGTGGGAATCATCCCCCGCTGAACTCGTACGAATAATGGATCATCGAAATAACTTCTGAGCCGCGTCAGCATGGCACTCACCGCCGGCTGCGTTAGCGATAAACGTTGCGCGGCACGCGTTGCGCTTCCTTCATCCATCAGGGCATCGAATGCCTTAAGAAGATTCAAATCGAGATTTCGTAAGTCATTATTCATTGAGGGACTGGCTCCTTAAGCGATAGTCACAGCGACTGAATCAATCAATACCTTCTGGTCACCATGCAATTCAAATGTTGGCGAGACCGATCCATTCTACTTGGCATCGGCTGAGAAGAAAATCGAGTCAATGGAAACGCCATTCTGAGTGTGGCAACTCGATCGCCGCCATTCAGATATAAACACGCGTAATAGTCTTTATCTTGATTTGTGATTGGAGTGATAACAGGAAACAGCAGATGATACCAGCCAACAACCAAACAACGTGCAAACGTAAGGAATTCAATATGAGTGATATCATCTGGCCTGAAGGCTTCGTACCCGGTTTTACTGACAACTTCTGCTCCAATGAAGTCATTGTGGCCGACCTATCCACCCAAGACATTTGGCCACTCCTGAACACGCCTGCACTCTGGCCGACATACTATGCAAATTCCGCCAACCCTCGTTTTTATGACGATCAAGGCCCAGAATTAGCTCTTGGTGTTCGATTCTATTTTGAAACCTTTGGCTTCCCCGTTGAATCTCAATGCGTTGAGTATGTTGCCCCAATCAACGGCCAACCAGCGCGCTTGGCGTGGCATGGCTGGTCAGGCGAAGGTGACACACGCCTTGACGTGCATCACGCTTGGCTGATTGAAGATCTGTCAGGCAACCGTGTCCGCATCTTGACTCAAGAAGCACAAAATGGTCAGCCAGCGAAGGAGTTAGCGATCACCAAACCCAATCCAATGATCAATGGACACCAAGAGTGGTTGGACGGGTTGATTGAAGCCGCTCGCAAAGCGAAGTAACGCCTGCCCCATGTCACGAATATACCTGACGGCAAAGCTTATCGCTGAGCCGGCGCAATAATGGCCTTGTGACATAACATTGGAATGCCTACGGAAGTTAAATCCGCATAAAAAAAGGCGAGATATTCTCTCGCCTTTGGATTTAAACACACAGCACCGCCACACGACGGCCACACGACGGCCGTCACGCATTGGGGCACACGTTCGGCTGGCGTTTCAACAGGCGAAGACGTGGCAACAACAAACCTGCGATCACCACCGCAATCCCGACCAGCTGAAGCTGAGTCACCGCTTGCCCAAGTAGAAACGAGGTCAACACCGAGAAAATCGGCACAAAGTTGAAAAACAGCGCAGCATTGGCCGAACCGAGGTGACGCACGCCGTTCAACCACAACAGATACCCCGCCACCGTACCAAACACGCCGATGTACACCACTTCCGTCATGCCCAGTGCGCTGCTGTTCCACAGCTCAACAAAAGGCTGCACGTCAGGCGATAGCAAACACATCGCGCCAATCACCGCGGCACCGCTGACCATGCCGACAAAGGTATAAGGAATCACCGGCATCCAACGGCTGATGCCTTGGCTGAAGTAGGTGTAAAGGCTCCAAGCCAACATACCGCAGAAAATCAGCTTATCGCCATGGTTAATCTCCATCGAAAACAGCGTTTCCAAATGGCCGTTGGTGATCACCATCAGCACGCCGGTCAAACTCACCAGCAGGCTAAAACATTGAGCAAACGATGGCAGCGTGCGTAGCGCAATACAGGCAATCAGCGATGTCATCAGCGGGCTGAGCGCCATGATCAAGGAGCCATTGGTGGCATTGGTGTACGTCAGGCCGGTAAACAGCCCAAGGTTCAACCCGCCCACCCCAACGGCACTGACCGCAATCACCCACAACCACTGACGCGAACTGAGATGAGGTTTGGGCATCCGCGCCGCTTTGATATAGAGCCCCAAGCAGGCAGCCGCAATCACAAAGCGCCAAAACACCAGTGTCAGTGCATGCACTTCGCTGAGCGCGTGCTTGCCAATCGGAAAGCAACTGCCCCAAAAGAAGGTGCAGATAATGAGCAGAACAATCGCTTTCATGGTTGAATCAGATTTCATCGTCACTCCGAATGACTTGTCAAAACATATTCACTAGTGTATTGATTTCAATAATTGGATAAACAAGCAAAATTAAGACAGTAAATGCCAATAATGAAACCTAGCTATTCGTTGGATGATTTGCGTTGCTTTTGTGCTGTGGCACGTTGCGGCAGCTTCAAAGACGCTGCCCAATCGTTGGGCATGCCGCTTTCGACCTTAAGCCGTCGCATTCGCCAATTGGAAGCCGATTTACAGCTTCGGCTGCTCAATCGCGATGCACATCGCGTGGTATTAACCAGCACGGGTGAGCAATATTTCCAACGCTCGGCGGCCCTGTTTGATGAACTCGATGATATCGACGAAGACCTGCACCGCGACAAGCATCAACCCCAAGGAAAAATTCGCATCTCGGCACCGATCAATGCCGGTTCCCAGTTCTTGCGCACCATTTTTTATGATTTTCTGTTGCAGTATCCGGATATTCAGTTGGACCTGAGTTTTTCCAACTCTTTGATTGATATTGAAGCGGAAGGCATGGATGTAGTGTTTCGCGTGGGCAGTCCGGTGGTCGACAACTGGATCGCGCGGCCGCTAAAACACATTCACTTCATTTTATGTGCCCATCCCGACTACGATATTTCTGGCATCACCACCCCAGAGCAGTTGTGCGGGCATCCGACCATCATTTGTCGTCCGATGGTGCCGTGGCAATTGGTGAATCAGGAAAATGGCGAGGAATTTGACTATCACCCGCAAAAAGGGGTTCGTCTTGAAGTGGATGAAATCCTGATGCTGACCCATGCCGTAAAAACCGGGATTGGCATTGGTTATGTGCCCGATTATTTTGCATTGCCGATGATCGCCCAAGGGGAGATGACGCATGTGCTGCCCGGCTGGAGCAGCAAAGTCAGAACGCTGTTTATGCTCTATCGCGATCGGGACCACTTGCCGCTACGGGTACGTTTGTTCGTTGAGTTCGTGATGCAGCACTTTACAGTGAGTTAGCCGCGCCAACCCACTGTTTTTCATCACTCAACAGGCTACTGCTGCGCGGTTTTATAGCCCAGCATGTAGCTCAACTTGCTGTTCTGTTTGCTGAGCTTCTTAAACTTCTTCGCATCAAAATGATCAAACTGCCCCATCGCTTTCGCCGACAGACCAGAGCCGCCAATGTCGAGACTCTGTTCAGCCAGAATCCGTTGAGACGCCGTTTCGATGGCATTTAAGTAACCATGCTCGGTGTTGAGATCAAACTGAGCCAGCGGTAACTGCGGCTTCAGTTGCTTCGCCCAGTAAAATTCAAGAAACGGCACAGGCTGAGCAGGTTTGTCCCAGCTAACATCGCGCGCAAAATACATCAGCGACCGGTACGGATCATCGGCAAAGTTGTCCATGCCAAGTTCCGTTGGCAATTGCTGGTAGGAAATCGGCTGATCGTTGACATCAAACAGCCAAGTATTTTTGTCGAGCGCCAACTGTTTCCAGAACGCCGCCATGGTGCTGAGCGCGCGATAATCTTTGTCCACCAGCACATGAATCGGGAATGCGCTGCCCCCACCATCCATGTGCCAGAAGGTGTTAAACGTGTGATGGCCATCGGTCAAATAGAGTTGATTGTTGGGCGCAATCACCACCGTTTTCATGTCTTGGCGCTCCGTGCCGACCGGCTCCTTGCACTGAAAACTGGTTGCCACAGCCGGTTGAGATTGGGCATCAAACTTGCTGACCCCTTTCTGACCATTCGCTTCACAAATTTCATCAAACTGCTTTTCCGCATCGTGCTGGTAGCGCCCTAACTTGTAATAAATCTGGTCATAACCCACCGATGGTTGCGTCGGTTTCAGTTCCGACAAAGTGACTGAAATCACCTCACCTTGGTGTACTTGGGTCAATTCCACCGCCCAAGTTGAGGTGCTTAACGTGGTCAACAGCGTCAACAGTAATGCCGAGTAGTTCATTGTCTTTTTCCTTAAAGAATCACGATAGCTGAGGATAAAGTTTGGTTGTGACGGTTGTTTTACACCGTTATTTCAGTTGCTTATTTTCATCACCCGGCCAAAAGACAGCCGCGTTTCGCCGCGGCCGTGCCCAAACTTCGCGAAACACAAAAGCGCCACTCCGCAGCAAAACCGCGATGAATTTTTTTTCGTGTCTATCACATTTGCAGGTTCACCGGCGAACTACACTCAGTGCATTGGAGGTGACTCATGCGCGAATTTTCGTCTTTATCTCTCTCGACCCCCTTCATGCATTTCAACACGCAGACGGATCAACCCGCCTTTTGGCTCTTGAGTCAATACCTGCTGAATGAGTTTCAACTGGCGCAAATGCATGAAACGGGCATGGCTTGCGACCGCGATACCGAATACTTGCATCAATACCGCGTCAGCTTGCGCCGTTGCCGTTCCCTGCTTGCGATACTGCAAGACTGTTATCGTAGCCGAAGTGTGGACTTGCTGCTTCAGCAGTTCAAGGCCTTGATGGAACCCACCGGCAAGTTGCGCGATCTGGATGTATTTCTTGATCCCAAATCGCACGATCCGATCCGCTTTGAGATGCTAAATCCCTTGCGCCCACAGGTGCAGCTTGAACGCAACCAAGCGTTTGAATGGTTCTCTGTTTGGCTGAAAAGTAACGAGTATCGCGCGCTCAAGCAAGCCACGTTCACGAGTTTGATCGAATGCGCTCAGCACCCGACCCATCTCGGATTGGAAGATGTTCACGCGGTAACGACAGAAAAATGGACGCAGCATCAGAAAAAGCTGCGCAAAAGCATGGGGAACATTCATGCCGACAGTGCCGATGACGACATTCACACAGTGCGCATTGCGTGTAAAAAAATGCGCTACCTCACCGACTTCGCATTCGCGCTCCATATCGAGCTCAAACCCAATCTGCCGTTGAAAAAGCTCAAACAGCTGCAAACGGAACTCGGCGCATTTAACGACAGTGCCTGCCAGATCGTGTTTTGTCGCGATCATTTGGCGCCACTGCAATGCGACGGAGAGACCGCAGAGGCCATTCAGTCTTTCATCGACCATACGATGGCATCCCATCAACACAACAAGCAGCGCATCATTCGCTTATTGAATCGGCTTAGTGGCTGAGAATACCCCATCGGCAAAAATAAAACCCACCGCTGCGACGGGCTGCGGTGGGTTGTGAGACAAGCGTTAATTGTGTTTTTCAAGCGTGATGATTTCAACGCCCGTTGCTCAAGAACGTCTAATCAATCGCCGTGTTTCTCAAGAACCATATCGCTGATGCAATCCATCACATGGTTGCTCGCTTTCTCGGCATCACTGATGGTCGAGACCAAGGCATGCAGGACGGCATCGTCATTGAGCCAGTCTTGTTTGACCAGATCCATCGCCGCGTGCATGTTGCAGTGCACCGCTTGGTGATGTTTCTCTAAGCGATGATAGGCCGACAGGTCTTTAAACGATTGGTATCCCTCGCCTTCATAATACCATTTGCCCAGTCGACACCCGTGGTGATCAACCCCCACCATGTGCGCTTCTTGCCCTTCACCGTTGCTTTCCAGCCCGATGTAACCGTTTTGCATGTAGATGATGTGATCCAGTTTGACCAAGGTTGCAAACGAAATGTCTTTGGTTTGATTAATCAACGCGATGGTTTCCTGCGACGAGTTCGCGACCTGATCAAAGTTGGTGTGGAAGTGATTCACTTCATCCCCCACTTTCGCCGCCTGTTCACCGACCGCCATGGTTTGCGACACCATGTCCTCAATTTGCTGCGTCAGTGAGGTGACCACGTTGCTGATCTCCGACGTCGATGAACGCGTGCGATCCGCCAACATGCGAACTTCATCAGCCACCACCGCAAACCCGCGCCCCACTTCGCCGGCACGCGCGGCTTCAATGGCAGCATTGAGCGCCAACAAATTGGTTTGCTCAGCAATGTCGGTAATGATCTTGATCGTTTCAGAAATGCGCACGCTATTACTGCCAAGGCGCTGCGCGGTTGCCTCCATGCTGCTCATACGCTGGTTCATGTCTTCAAGCGCGACTTTCAAATCCTGCACCGTCTCTCGGCTCTCTTCAGCGCCATCGCGGTTTTGGGTCGCGATCGACAGCACATCATCCATTTTCTGGGACAGCGACACCAATTCCTGCTGGTTGTTTTTGAGGTTCACCAGCAGGTTCGATGTATTGATATGATGCAATTCGCTTTTCAAGCGGTTTTGCGTCGAGAACACGTGCGCGTCATGCATCGATTGAATCGCGTGGTTGATCTTGTCCATTGTCGCCGAAAATTCACCGGGCATCCCATCGGCCAAGCCTTGCCGATGAAACTGCTTTTGCGACGTGCGCTGAAAGCTGTTCGACAGCTCTTTGAAATTGGTTTCGACAATGTCGAGGAAATCATTCAGCGCCCACGCCACCTGCCCCACCTCGCCCAAGCCTTTGGTTTGTGTGATACGGACGTGAATGTTGCCGCGTTTGGCCTCTTCCAGCGCATCACAAATGCGCCCAAGCACCAAAATCGGCTGCTTCTGATCATGATAGGCATATAAGGTAAAACCAATCGCAAACGCCGGGCCAACTAGATTGAGCCAATTGAATCCATAGAGTGTAATATTGGCAATCGACAATCCGATCACCAAAGCCACAAAGACACCACACAGCAGTTGGAATTTTTGTCTGAGCAGCAGAATATTTTTACTGATATGACTAGAGTTCATGCGCCATCCTTCTTAACGAGACTGCTTGTACAAATCGAGAACATACCGTTCATAGCTGATGCCTTGCTCTCGCTCCACCTTGTCAACCATCCAGTTCCACGATAACTCGGGCGCTTGTTTTCGGTCCGCGCCTTGTTCCATGGTGCACATCTGATGGTAAATGGTGCTGATGACATCGACAGACGCTTTAGAGGGCGTACGACGCACGGAGTAATACCCCACGGTTTTTCCGTTCATCACATCGGGGGTGATATTGGCAAATACCCAGTAGAAATTGCCATCGGCGGTACTGTTTTTGACGAAGCCAAAGAATTCCTGACCCGATTGCAGTGTTTTCCACAGGCCGTAGAACACCCCGCGTGGCATGGACGGATGACGAATGATGTTGTGATTGTGTCCCAGCAGTTGAATTTCAGAAAAATTGGCGACGCGCATAAATGTACGATTGGCGTACGTTAATCGGCCTTGAAGGTCTGTTTTACTGATAATCATCTCGTCGCGACCAAACGAGACTTCCTTTTCATTGCTCACGATGTCCCACCACTATTGATAAAACCCACACAAACTATAGCGGTAAATCGAGACAATCGTTGAGCGTTGCTGATGGGATCAGCGACAAAATTTAGACCAATGCTACATTTAGCACTGCAACATCACGCAAATTCATGCGATTCGACGCTGCGCTCTGCGCTTTTTTTGATGTGATTCGGGGAGAAACCAAACAACTTGCGAAATGCGGTGATGAAGTTGGCCGAGTGCGTGTAGCCAGCCAATTCTGCGGCTTCCTGCACCGTCACACTGCGCGCTTCAAGTTTGACCTTCACTTCCTGCAACTTACGCTCTCGCAGATACCGTTGCAGGCTCATACCCAACTCTTTCCTGGCTGCGCGCTGCAGCGTCGACACGCTCATCCCTAGCTCCTGCGCAATGGTCGTCAGTGGCATGTCATCCACTTTCTCTTCCATCAAAAACATCTTCAAGCGCGTGGACTGCGCGTGATGACGCTGCGTGGATACAAACGACAACTGCTTCATGTTGTTCATCAAGTTGTCCCAAACAGACAGCGCAAACGCCTGACGCATTAACGCTTCGGCGGGGCTTTGGCTGCTGGTGAGATTGAGCGCTTCAGCCATTTGGCTGATGTGCGGCGGTAACGACCAGTCAAAGCGGCTCAGGTGCTGATGAAACACGCGCTGAAAACTGTCGCGTTTTGCCTCGTTCATCGCCGACTGCAACCATTCGGTCGAGAGCGACAACACAATACTACGGCTACGCACGTAAGCTTTGGCTGCGCCGCGCACTATGTCGGGCTTGGCGTAGTAGATTGCAGTGGCCACCAGCGGATCAGACTTGTGGAACCGGCACCCTTTCAACTGGTGCGTGTCGCCATAGGTCATCAACGCTTTGCTTTCCAATGGCAAAGCGATGATCAGTTGTGGCGGCAGTTCGCGCTGTGTCGAAAAGTCGGCTTTATGGACGATATCTTTGTTATGAAATAAGATGCCTTCCTCCACCATCAGGTTTTCCACCCGACCGGTAAATAAGCCGCGTTTTCTCACATTGGTGTCCCGAATTACTGATTCACTTCTCATGACTTTGACCATTTTGAAAAACTAAATGAACAGACCGCAAAATTTTCCCGTGGTTGGGGGTGCTATATTAACGCCCATAAAATCAAATGAAAATAATTATCATATAGATTTAAGGAGTTAATCAGTTATGGTGGTCTATCAACATAAAGCACTGAACCCAGTTGCATTGGCGATTGCGTTCGCACTGGGCGCGACGGCCGTGCAACCAGCCTTTGCCGAAGAATCCCAAGACAAAACCGATGAAACCGTGGTGGTGTATGGCAACCCATTGTATGGCATGGCGCCATCTGAAGAAACGGGCGGCTACAGCGTCGATTCCGCCACCGTAGGCACCAAAACGCCATCCGCGCTTAAAGACATTCCACAGTCCATCACCGTGCTCACCAACGATTACATTGAAGAACGTAACTTTGTCGCAGTCGATGACTTGGCGAAATACACCCCGGGGCTTCGCACTATGGTCAACGACAGTGGCCGCTCTTCCATTTTCTCCCGTGGTTATGAATACGACGAAGTGAACCTCAACGGTTTGCCATCACCGATGCAAAGCAAATACGGTAACTTGCCATCACTGGCAGCGGTCGATCGCGTTGAAATCATGCGCGGCCCATCAGGCCTGTTTAACAGTACCAGTGAACTGGGCGGTGTGATCAACATGGTGTTGAAACGCCCAACGGAGGAGTTCAGCGGTTCAGTTACGGCGCGTTACGGCAGTTGGAACCGCCACTACCTTGAAGCCGACATGGGCGGGTCGCTCAATGACGATGGCACCGTGCGTGGCCGCTTTGTAGTCGCCAATGCCGACATCAAAAACCAGGTGGATTACAACGACAACGACAATGGCAGCTACTACGGCACCATGGAGTTTGACTTAACCGACACCACACTGCTTTCGGTGTACGTACTGCATCAAACCAAAGACATCGTGCCGACCAACGGCCTGCCTGCATACAGCGATGGCTCGATGCTCAACATCAGCCGCAAAACCTATTTGGGTTCGGCAGACGATAACTTTAACGCCAAAACCACCGATGTGGGCGCGTCGCTGCAACACGCGTTCCCGAACGGCGGCGTGGGCCAAATTTCCGCGCGCTACATGGATCATGACGTCACCCTAGAGCAGACATACACCAATGGGGCAATTGATGACAGCGGCAACACTGGCTTGATGTTCAGCGCGCAGGCAAACCAGCAGAAGAACGCATCCTTGGATGCCAACTACAGCCAAATGTTTGGCCTGTTTGGCCATCAAAGCGAATTCGTACTCGGGACCGATTACAAGCGCTACGAGTCTGATACCCAGAGCTACACCAACCGCAGTATCGCCTCGATCAACGTGTTCGATTACGATCCAACCAGCGTGAGCACCCCGACGTACAGTTACACCAAAAACGTCCACGAAGTGCAGTCTGAACTGGGCTTGTACGGCAAAGTGACCTGGCGTTTGCTGGAGCCTTTGGCCGTGATCACCGGTGCGCGCGTGTCGTGGTACGATCTGAAAACCGTGAACACCACCCTTTCTACTGGCGCAGAAACAGAGCAAAAAGACAGCTTTAACGGCGAAATCACACCTTATGCGGGCGTGGTGTACGATCTAACAGATGAACATGCGCTGTATGCCAGCTACTCGAAAGTGTTCAAACCACAAACCAGCCAAGATGAAAATGGCGACATGCTGAAAGCGCGTGAAGGGAACCAGTGGGAAACCGGCGTGAAATCGTCACTACTGGACGGCCGCCTGAATACGCGCGCCACTGTGTTCCTGATGAAAGACAGCAACATCGCCGCGCAAGCCTACGATGACAGCGGCATCGCCATCAGCAACACCTACTGGGCAACGGGCAAAGTGGAAACCAAAGGGGTGGAACTGGAAGCGACGGGTTATCTGACTCAAAACTGGATGACCATGACGGGCTATACCTACACCGATATCGATGAGAAATCAGGTGACCACAACTCGAAATTTGACGCCATTCCGCGCCACTCACTGTCATTGTGGACGGACTACCATTTGGCTGATTGGGTCCAAGGCTTACACATTGGTGGTGGCATGACCGCCGTGAGTGATTACTCCTTTACCAAAAGCGGCGTGACCACTCACCAAGGCGGTTACGCGGTGTTTGACGCAGCGCTGCGTTACGACATCACCGAGAACATGCAAGCCACATTCAACGTCTACAACCTGTTTGACCGCGAATACTTCTACCGCGTTGGGACCACCACCACATTCAACATGTACGGTGAACCTGCAAACGTCATGGCCGGCTTCACCTATAAATTCAAATAAGGCCTGCCCGCAGGGCCAAGTGCCCTGCTTTGTTATTTTGCCCAACCCAATCGGAGAACCAGCCGGTTGGGTTTTTGCACTGAATTACACTGGAAGACACCGATCATGAAAAAAATTCTGACCACCATGGCCGCCCTGTGGAGCCTCTCTTCAGCTCAGGCGACGCCGGTCAACTACGCGCAGTTGTATCAACATCACTCGTCGCTGCTCAACGAAGAACGGCAATACAGCGTCTATTTGCCACAAGAATACAGCGCGCACCCCGAGCAGCATTTTCCGGTGCTGTACCTGCTCGATGGCGATCAGCGTCTGTTGCAAGTTGCTGGCATCGTGCATTCGTTTCGTTCCGGATTGAATCCCGCAATCCCGGCGATGATCATTGTGGCAATTCACAATACCGATCGCATGCGGGACTACACCCCAAGCCATACCGATCAACTGCCCAATGGCGATCCTGCGGGGCCGAGCTACGCGCACACCGGGGGCGGCGCCCGCTTTCTTCAATACTTAACGCAAGAGTTACGCCCAGAGATTGAGCGTCAGTTTCGCACGGCGGCGCCGAATCTGTTGGTCGGCCACTCATTGGGAGGCTTATTGGCGCTGGATGCCGTGGCGCGCGATCAAGGCGCATTTCAAGGCTACATTTCGATTGATGCCAGCTTATGGTTTGATTACCCCAAAAACTATCAACGCATTGAGCATGCCCTAATCACGCCGCTTGAACACCGCGCATCGCTCTACATCGCGGTTGCCAACAACCCGTATACACCGGGTTTTGGCCGCTCTTATGTTCATCGTGATCATTTAAATGCGTTCGCCGACAACGTGAGCACGCATCATGCTGCCAATCTGGACATAACCTCCCGCTATTACGAGCACGACGATCACCATTCGGTTTACCATGTCGCGGTGTATCAAGGCTTGCAGTGGCTTTTCCGCGGCTACGCGCTTGACTTAGCCCCAGGTGAACTCAAACAAGCGCACGTCGTGGCGAACTATCAAACGCTGAATCAACGTCTCAGCAGCCAACTCACGCCGGATCTCGGCTATTTGGAGATGATCATCAAGAAAGCCAAACGCTGGCCACAGATGGCGATTGACGTGAAAGAAGCACAAGCGATTCAGCGCCACTTTACGCCACCTTCGGCGCAATAGCCCATCGAAGCACATGCGGTGATTGGCTCGCTCGCAAATCGCCGCATGAGTGCGCTCTCAACAACGGGCGTTCTCGGCAAGCCGTGTTTGAAGCAAATCGTGTTTGAAGAAAGCGCAGTTCAAAACAAGCCATGTTCGAAACCATCGTACTCAGTCGACATAAGTCGATTCGAAACAAGTCGATTAGAAACAAGTCGTGTTCAAAACAAACAGGGGGGTTCTCAAAGCATCAGGGAGGAAGTGAACACTGAATTTCAGGCATAAAAAAACCAGCATAAAGCTGGTGGATGATTGCTGTTCAAGGAGAGAATGGAGGCGCGTCCCGGAGTCGAACCGAGGTTCACGGATTTGCAATCCGCTGCATGGCCACTCTGCCAACGCGCCTTACCTTGAACCGCTGTCGGGGTGGTCCCCGTTGCGTTCGCTGCACACTTTACGGATTGAGCGACGAGAGTCAAACAAAAAAACACTTTTTTTGTTTACTTGCCGAGATTTAAACCAGATTGACCAGTTCTTCGACGCTCAACCGCGTGTTCTTAGTAAGATCACCATTTTTTCATTAAGCGCCCAACCAAGTTAGGATGGTAATGCCAGCAATGGTCAAACAGACTCATCAGCTCCGGGTTGCCGTATTTCGACAAGCTGATGGCGTGAAAACGATTTTTCTTCTGTTTGAGTGCCGCCACTTGAGCCAGAATTGCGTCATCTTGCTTGGGCGCAATGAAATCAGAAATCACCACCATGTCGGCGTTTTTGTAACGCCCACCAGCCATCAATTCAATCGACTTGAGCATCACCGGTTCGAGGTCTGTGCCGCCGTGAAAGGCGTAGCTGAGAAAATCGCTCGCTTCACGCAACCCGTCCTGACGAGTCAGTTCATAGGTAATGTGTTCGGTCGAGAACAGCATCACAAAGCAATCGCGATCGCCGGCCAGTGCAATTTGCATCAAGGCGTACGCCATCGCTTTGGCACACTGCTCAGGAAAGCCATTCATGGAGCCAGACGCATCCACACAGACGATAAACGGGCCTTTTTCGATATCCGCTTGCTTGTTGTCGGGGCGATGTGCCCGTACACGACGCAGCGTGCGAGATTTACCCTGCATGCGATAGTTCATCAACCGTTTGTCGACCAAATGCTTGTAGAACACCACTTCCAGTTCGGGATAGGCCAAAAACATGGTTTCGTTGGGCAGCAGTTTGTTGAGGTCGTCACTTTCATGAATACCGACAATGTCGTCGGTCGCTTCATCAGACTTCTCTTCCACCAATTGCAGCTCTTCGGCCGGTGCGCGGTTCAGATCCGGATCATCCACATCACTTGCCATGCGGCCCAGTTGCTCGGCGATGTCTTGCAAGCCCTGATTTTTCTTCAGAAACTCGGCGTGACGCTTCATGACCGAAATATCGCCCCGGCTGAGCTTCGCCGCAGCCATGTCCCACAAACGTCCAACACTGGCTTCATCACCCGATTCGGTGACTTTATCCATGTTGCGAATGGTTTCCATGCGCTGATACAGGTCCGACAGCAGCTTTTCTTTGTTGGCTTCCAGCTCCAACACCTGCGCTTGGCGAATCGCCTCGGAGAGCGATTTGTACCATTGATCGCAAAAGAAATGTGGGAACATCGGGTTGTGGATCCCTTTGTTCTTTTCCAGCAAACGACGGGCAGGTAAATAGAACGCAGAGTGCCATTCCAGCTTCTTCACCACATCGGGAATGCGTTCAAAAAACGTCTCTTCATCCCAATGGATCACGTCCTGATACAACCCCAACTCTTGTTGAAAACGCTCGGTTTCGCACACGCGGGTGATGCGTGTTTTCACGTTGCCGCGCCATTTGAGCAGATGACGTTTCACCGACGACTTCACGCCACGGCTTTCGGCCATCATCATGACCTGAGAGCGTCCCATTAAATCGCTGACTGCGGTGTCAATGATACCAGAGTCAGCAATCATCAGCGCGAGGTTCAGTCCGTCTACACCGAGCATTCACATCCCCTACGCGAAGAATTGATCAAGATGACGGAAGCGCTGCACGCTCTTTTCACACTCCACCTGAGTGCTATCGAGCTGCTGTTGCAGGTGTTGCAACGTTGCTTCCATCGCCGTGGGCAATTCGGGGTCGATAAAGTTATGAGGCAAAGCACCATGGAAACGCGAACGCACTTTGCGCAAATGGTGTTCAGCGTGCTGCAATTGGGTCACGGCTTGCTCAGCTTTCACCAACCAATCCTGATACACCGATTGGTCCAGCCCTTGCTGCGTCACAAGCGCGACCAGCACTGCGCGATTGGCAATGTCTTTTATCACCAAATTGTTGCTGGCATCGATATCAAAGCGCAGGCGGCACAAATTGGTGTTTTGGTTGACGTAACCGTACACATCGCCATGCCCTTCTTTGATCACGCGCTCCAGTTCGTTCTTCGGCACATAGACCCAGCGACTGTCGCCTTTTTCCGATTCCGAGACGGACATGTTGCTTTGCAGTAGCACCAGTTTGACCAGATCGTATGCCGAGCCCACTTTGTACGCTTTGGCATGGCTGATGTCATATTGATGAATCTGCTTTTTGAGTAGCCCCGTGGAGGTTTCCATCGACAACATCATGCCGAACTCCGACTCCAATTCATCTTGAATCGCCAGTAACTCCTCACGGCACAACTCGATTTGCTGTTCCACTTCCAATTGATCAAAGGCGTAGCGCAGCGCAAACTCGCGAATCACGTCGCGCACGACTTCACGCGATTCTGGGCTGTTCCATAAACAGTCTTGCAGCAGCAGCAAATCAAGCGGGTTAATGGCGTCGCGACCATTAAAGAACGCACTGGCTTTGAGCAGTTTGACAGCTTTTTTCCAGCGGCGATCCGACACATACATGTCGGCTTGCGGCAGATGGCTGCTCTCTACCGCGCTCTCAAGCATGTGCTTCAGCTGATAGAGCTTTTCAAACACATCGTCGCTTAAATCGAGTTTATCGAGCTGAGTTTGCCACTGATGATACTCTTCATCCGTGATGGCTAAGCCTTCAGGAATACGCGCTTCCTGCGGCGTACCCACCGTCAGCATCGATTTAAAATTCTGTTTGTTTTGAATCCGGTTGACGAACACGCGCACCAACATTCGGTCATACAGCGCTTCAAGGCCACTGTCTTCATCCGGCAGTTCGTTGGAGGCCGACACCAGCAGGCGCATTGGCACACGTTCGATATCGCTGCCGTTTTTAAAGGTTTTTTCGTTCACCACCGTCAGCAGGGTGTTGAGAATCGCAGGCCCGGCTTTCCAGATTTCATCCAGAAACACCACTTGTGCAGTCGGCAAGTAACCTTGCGTCAAGCGCACGTAGCGGCCATTGTCTTTCAGCTCTTGAATACTGAGCGGACCAAACACCTCTTCCGGGGTCGAAAATCGGGTCATCAAGTATTCAAAATAACTACTGTTATCAAAAGCTTGAATGAGTCGTTTGGCAATTAAACTTTTAGCAATCCCCGGAGGACCGAGTAGAAAGACGCTCTCGCCGGACAAGGCGGCAAGCAGACACAATTTGATGGTACCTTCACGTTCGTACACACCATCTGACAAGGCTTTGGCTAATTTATTGATACGTTCTGAGAGAAGCGCCTTTTGTGCGTGAGAAGCAGAAGACGGATTGATCATAGAATCGCTCCACGGCAGGCTTGGACATAATAAGAATAGTAGAGGGTTTTATACATTTGTTATCACTTTGTTACAAGTGTATTTTTATGGGGACGCCTCCTTATAACAGATCTCCTTTGCATGAAACCACACGCAATCAATGATTGCAAATTTGTGAGTCACTTCACCAATTAACCCTATATTAAACAAGGACTAACCCGAATCGCGTGTGCCAGTTGGCCACGGCATGGCGAAGCGACCAATCATCGCACAGATGCCATCGTCAGCTCAGATAGTGTTTGGGTTATGAAACCAAATTAAGGTAAGGTGACCAACAGCCTCCTCCATTGAGCCATGATAGTCACACGCAGTCATTCTTTAGCCTGACCCAATAATGCGATTACCCACGGATGACGACTATCACCAACCTGAAAGAAAGATTCGCATGAGCAAAACCATACATCGCTGGAAAACCATCGCATTGATTGAAGAAGATGTGCGCTTGCCCAACGGCCGCACTGTGGCGCACACCACGATTGAGCATCCGGGCGCGGCAGTAATCCTGCCGATCACCACTGACCACAAAATTGTAGTCATTCACCAATTTCGCCCATCGTTGAAAAAATGGTTGCTGGAATTGCCAGCAGGCACCATCGAAGACAATGAAGCCCCGCTCGACTGCGCTGCACGGGAACTAGAAGAAGAGACCGGTTACAGCGCGCAAGAATGGATTGAATTGGGCCAAGTGACACCACTGGCCGGATTCTGCGACGAAATTCAGTACCTTTATGTCGCCAAACAATTGAGTAAAACCGCGCGTTACGCCTGCGATGATGATGAAGTCATCGAAGTGCTGGAACTGACCATCGAAGAACTGGAACAGAAGATCATCGAAGGCGAAATTAGTGATTCAAAAACCATCGCGTGTTTAAGCAAAGCCAAGCTATGTGGCTATTTGTAACCCCATCCTTTAGTAAGCCATTTAATATTGTCAGCATCTAAACAAGGAGAAAAAATGGATTTTCGTTCTGATACAGTGACTCGTCCGACCCAAGCCATGCGCGATGCGATGGCACAAGCCCTTGTTGGTGATGATGTCTACGGCGATGACCCGACCGTCAATGCGCTGGAACAATGGGCCGCAGAGCGTCATGGGTTTGAAGCGGCGCTGTTTACCACCTCGGGTACCCAAGCCAACTTGTTGGGATTGATGTCTCACTGCGAACGCGGTGACGAATACTTATGTGGCCAGCAAGCCCACAACTACAAATATGAAGCGGGCGGCGCCGCGGTTCTTGGTTCCATTCAGCCACAGCCGATCGAAAACAACCCCGACGGTACGTTGGATTTCGACAAGCTCAAAGCAGCCATCAAGCCGGATGATTTTCACTTCGCTCGCACACGTTTGCTGAGCCTTGAAAACACCATAAACGGGAAAGTGTTGCCGCTCGACTACCTCAAGCAAGCGCGTGAGTTCGTCAACGCGAATCACCTCAAACTGCACTTGGATGGCGCGCGCGTCTACAACGCGGCCGTGGCATTGAATGTGGACATTCGCGACATCGCGCAATATTTTGATTCGATGACCATCTGTTTGTCGAAAGGCCTCAGCGCGCCGATTGGTTCGTTGTTGCTCGGCGATGCAGCCTTCATTCAAAAAGCCCGTCGCATTCGTAAAATGCTGGGCGGCGGCATGCGTCAAGCCGGCATCTTGGCTGCCGCAGGTCAACTCGCGCTCACTGAACAGGTCGCGCAACTGGCGACCGACCACGACAATGCGCAGCATCTGGCGCATGGCCTTGCGGCACTGCCGGGGTTTAACGTCAACCCAGACCATGTACAAACCAATATCGTGTTTGCCAAACTCGATCACCACCTCGATATTGAACACATTTGCCAACAGTTGAAACAGAAAGACATTTTGGTTTCCGCTGGCAATCCGGTGCGATTTGTCACTCATAAAGACGTAACTCGCAGCGATATTGACCAATTACTCGCAGAACTGGCCAAATTGCTGTAGAACCTGCTTGCGTCGCCCCTAGGGTGACGCTTTACAATAGGCGCACTTTTTCCATGGAGAATCAGATGCGCCTGTTATCCCTTTTTTCCTTGTTATGTCTCTCCCTCAATGCACAAGCCTTTGAAGGTGATCCCGTTCTTGGCCAACAAAAGGCACCCAGTTGCGTCTTTTGTCATGGCGCTGATGGAAAAGCGGTCAACGACAGCTACCCTAATCTCAAAGGTCAGCATGAGGCTTACCTTTTTTCATCCATGAAAGCTTACCAGCAGGGCGATCGCAAAGGACCGCTTGCGCTGATGATGCAAGCTCAATTGCAACGATTAAATGATAATGATTTGCGAGACATTGCTGCGTTTTATGCTTCGCAGAACGAGAATTGAGCATTCAATCATACGTGCAGCACGTTTTTCCGTGAAACTCCGTATCAGATCTGGTAAAACAACGGCCGACAAGGTGGACATAGAACAGCAATGACAGAAAAAAGACAGGGGCGCCGCAGCGCTCAAGACGCACAAAAAACCCGGTATCACATTCTCAAAGTGGCAGCAGCGATGTTTTGCGAGCTCGGCTATGCCCGTGTATCACTGCGCTCAATTAGTGAGAAGGCCGGTGTGTCGCACAGTCTGATTCGTCATCACTTTGGCAGCAAAGAGAAGATCTGGCACAGCATCAGTGACGGGCTGCATCTGTACATGCAACATTACATTCGTGAAGTGCTGGACCACATTCCCGATTCCACCCCGGCCAACATCAAACTCTATTCTTTCATCATGCGCCTGCTGGCACACGGGTTGATCATCAAGCAGCCCATGCAGTTAATTGCCGATGCCGTGCGCCAAGAAGATGCGCTATTTGACTACTTCATCGACACGGCCGGTGAACTCGAGTGCATGATTGAAGGTGTGGCAGCGCAATACAACCAAGAGTTTCCAGACACGCCCGTGCAAATTTGGGAATTCAAATGGCAGATGATCATGTACACCCACAGTGCGGCGAGCTTAACCCCATTTTTGAAAGAGACATGGTCGCGAGAAACCGACAGCTTGGATGAATGTTTGCTGCGCCACTGGCAGTTATTTAACGAGATCATGGTGCACAAATTCAATGTCCCGGATGACCAAGTATTGCGCCCGAAAGCCGTGAAAGATTTGGTGTACTCGCTCAACTACAACTGGGAAAAACATTGCGCCCAGATGTGCGAACTCAACGACGAAGAGGAATAGTGCGTCACGCACCGTGACAACACGATATTCTCGATATAGAAAAGGCTGCTCACGCAGCCTTTTTAGCATTTGAATGTCTTTGCGAACGCTTGCTCTCGTCTATGCATGCATTCGTAAATCAATCGCGGCTTAGCTTTTCTTGCCGCGATTGGCGTGAATTTTCAACTTCGCTTTCATTTTGCGTTTTTCCGCCGAACGGCTGTTGCGGCGCGGCGCTTGGCTTTCTTCGCTGACCACCACCGGTGAAGGCTCATACCCTTTCAGCCACTCTTGCGGCAGGCGTTTATCCAACAGGCGTTCAATCGCTTCCAGCAAAGGTTGTTCATCGTGGCTCATCAGCGATACCGCAAAACCCGCTTTGCCAGCGCGCCCGGTTCGGCCGATACGATGCACGTAATCTTCCGCCTTAAACGGCATATCAAAGTTCACCACTTGCTCTAACTGGGCAATATCGATACCGCGTGCCGCCACGTCGGTGGCGATCAATGCGCGAACTTTGCCGGATTTAAAATCATCCAACGCTTTTTGGCGCGCACCTTGGCTCTTATCCCCATTGATCGATGCCGCTTTAATTCCATCCAATTTCAATTCTTGCGCCAACGCATCACTGCCCTGCTTGGTGCGCGTAAACACCAACACCTGTTGCCAGTTGCGAGACCCGATCAGATATGCCAGCAGTTCACGTTTACGCTTTTTATCGACCGGATACACCATTTGTTCCACCGTGTCGGCGGTAGAGTTACTCGGCGCCACTTGAACTTCCACGGGGTTTTGCATCATGCGATGCGCGAATGCTTTGATCTTGCTATCAAAGGTCGCCGAGAAGAACAGCGTTTGACGTTCGTGCTGCATCTTGCGCAGCACACGTTGAATGTCAGGCATAAACCCCATGTCGAGCATGCGGTCGGCTTCATCCAGCACCAAAGCTTCCGCATTGCCCAAATAGAGTGTTTTCACATGAGCGTGATCCAGCAAACGACCGGGTGTTGCGATCAAAATATCGGCCCCGCCACGCAAATTCTGCTTTTGCACGTTCATGCTGGTACCACCATACGCGGTGACAATTTTCAGTTCACTGCCTTGCGCGTACGACTGTAAATTATCAAACACTTGCTGCGCCAGTTCACGAGTCGGTACCAATACCAAAGCGCGAATGTCTTTGCTATTGGGTTCCCGTTGCAACGGATGATCAACAAAACGCTGAATCAAGGGCAAACCAAACGCTGCCGTTTTGCCGGTGCCCGTTTGCGCGCCCGCCAATACATCTTTGCCTTCAAGCACATGGGGAATGGCTTGTGCCTGAATCTCGGTTGGCGTGTGAATACCAAGCGCAGACAAGCGTTCGACCAACGCGGGTGCGATGCCTAATGGAAGAAAAGGGGAAGATGGTGCGGACATGTCACTTACTCGAAAAACAATGGGCCGCGGATTGTATCAGACCTCGGCCAGTTTGGCTTTCTCTAATACGTCAGGGTACAGGGTAGCAAAAAGCGCATTCAGGGGCTGGTAATGGCGCTGCATGCTATCAAAGCAGTGAGCAAGCGGCGCCATACGCGGACTGCGTTGCGACATTCGCTGCAACGCAAACTCAATATTGTCAAAATCGGCATACGATTCCAGCCAGCGCCCCTGCCACATGTGCGTCGACACACGAGTAAAGCGCTCAGGCAGAACCGCCGGATGGGCACGTTGTACCCGTTGCTGTGCTTGATTGACAAACGAGCGTAGTGACAATGAATGGTATTGTCGCCACTCGTTTGCCAAGCAGTGATCCCAGAACATATCCAGCGCAATCGGCGCAAAGCGGCGCGTTTGTGAGGGGAAATAGGCCTTGGCCTGTTGCATCACGGGGTGGCTGTCGGTGTAGGCGTCGACCAGACGGTGCAAGCGAATACCACGCGCAATCTCCGTCGAGAACTGCGTATCCGGATCGCCTTTGACGAAATCACCTAACAAGTTACCCAGCAGGCTGCTGTGGCAGTAGTCCGCAATGTGCAAATGGGCTAGATAGTTCATGCTCTAAAAGACAACTATTTCAGTTGGCTTCTCTGATGGGATTATTGAAGACAGAAATCGTCACCGACTTCTTCGCGAGTCGCTTCGTACTCGGATAGATCAAAGCCAATTTCGAGCGCATCAAGCAGCTCGAGACAATCATCTTGTTGGTATGTTGTTTGGTCACTCATTTTGACCTCCTTTATCATGCAACGGGAATTGCATCCCGTTTCCTTTCTAAACTGCTTCCATGACACGACGATGAAATTCAAGCGTCATTTTGCAGCGAAGTAAGATCTTTATCATAGGATGTGCAACTGCGCTAGTCCTTTCTTTCCCAGCCAATCCCCTATATCAAGATAAATGTAATTATAAGTTTACACTTGTGGATTTTTATTTTTACAAACCCGTTGACCAGAACCCATAACTCCTACAAAATAGCCAAAAACCAGCGAATGAATGTCGAATATTTGTTCAAAATTCGCACAATGCACTTATGCAATCACAATAATCGTACAGATAAGTTTACATTATGATGAAATCAAAGCTTTTAGGCAGTACTTTGATTATCGCTGGCACCACGATTGGTGCTGGTATGCTGGCGCTGCCGCTAGCGTCCGCCGGGATCGGCTTCTCAACCTCACTGATGATCATGTTCGCTTTGTGGGCCATGATGGCATTTACCGCTTTGTTGATGGTCGAAATCCACCAATACGCCGATAAAGACGCCACCCTGCACACCTTGGCGAAACAGATCCTTGGCCGTAAAGGCAAATGGGTCGCGACCTTTGCGATGCTGTTCCTTTTCTACGCACTTTGCGCAGCATACATTGCAGGCGGCGGCGCACAATTCACCAGCCGGATTGGTGAACTGACGGGTTTGGAAGTCAATGGCCCAACGGGCACCTTGATCTTCACGTTGATCGTGGCTGCGGTGGTAACCATCGGCACTGGCACGGTAGACCGCGTGAACCGTTTGCTGTTTGCCGGAAAAATGGTGGCCATGGTGATGGTATTGACCTTTCTTGCGCCAAATGTCAGCCAATCTTACCTACTGAGCATGCCGCTGGGCCAAGGGTTGGTGATTGCATCCATTCCCGTCATCTTCACCTCGTTTGGTTTCCACGGCAGTATTCCTGCAATCGTGAACTACTTGGATGGTCACACACCTTCCTTGCGTAAAGCGATTGTGATTGGGTCTGCGATTCCGCTGATCATTTATGTGTTCTGGCAAATTGTGACATTGGGTGTGATCAGCCAACCACAACTGGTTGAAAACGCAGGGCTCAGCGCGCTGATTGGCACGTTGTCGCAAACCGTTCATCAATCTAATTTGGGTAATGTGATTGGCATCTTCGCTGATTTGGCACTGCTGACTTCTTTCCTTGGCGTGAGCTTGGGTCTGTTTGAATTCATGGGCGATACCATCCGTAAAAAAGACGGCAATATGAACCGAATGGTGGCATCTCTGGCCACATTTGTTCCACCGTTGATGTTTGCCCTCTTCTACCCACAAGGCTTCATTATGGCACTGGGGTATGCAGCCATCGCACTGGCGGTGCTGGCGATTTTCCTGCCATTGATGATGGTGTCTCGTGTGCGTCGTCAAAGCAAAGAAGGCACCTATTACCAAGTGATGGGGGGAACACCTGCCCTTGCAATCACTGGTGTGGTGGGCATTCTGATTGTAGGCGCGCAGTTGCTTATCACCATTGGCGTGTTACCGTCACTGGGATAAGCACACACGCAAGCTGGCACCCAAAAGGCGAATACTCGGTATTCGCCTTTTTTGATTGCATGGTTTGGCTACACGGTTTGATTGAATACGATTTATTTGACAAAAGTCTCAATTGTATCATTCGATCAACACCTATTGCATAAATTTATGTTGGATAGAACACCTTCGGCGTTAGGATAGAGTTCGTCTATTCAAATCTATTTTTAGCACCGGAGTTACCATGAAAGAAGTTCAATTCAGGACGATTGACCGCGTGTTCATTAAGATGTCGATCAACGACAAAATGTGGGCCATCGTCGTCCTCTTTCTGACCGCGTTAACTGCCATTGCTGGCGCTCGTTACTTCGACACGCTGACGCGTTTTGAAGCGCAATCCAAACTGGCTGTGGAATACAAATTACAAGGCATCTTGAGTCACCCTGATGTCACCACCCTTCCTGGGCTGCAAACCCGCACGAACACGGCTGAAACCACCTATAATAATGGCCGAGTCACCGCAACAGCCACCGCCGCCAACGGCAAAGTCTATGCATTGAGCGACGATTTCAGCCGCGAAGCGGCGCAAGTGCGCTCACAAGCACTGACCTCGTTCTTGCTCTCTTACCTGTGGACGTTGCCTTTTGCCCTCTTCGTTTACTGGGTGGCCACGTTCATTGGCGGCGCTTTGTGGGTTCTCTACAGCACCACGCTGAAAATTGCTGAGGGGGATTTAACATCGCGCTTGGGCTTCCACCCGGGTCGTGACGAATTCGGCACCATTGGTTGTGCGTTGGACAACGCCATGGACACGCTGACCGACTTGGTGGTTTCGGTGAAAGACAACGCTTCAACCTTGAGCGAAACATCGAACTCGTTTGCCAACGAGATGAAAGAGAGCGAAACGCAAATTCAAAACCAATATGCGTCGCTTGATTCAGTGGCAACCGCCATGGAAGAGATGACCGCTTCCGCGCAAGAAGTCTCCGGCATTTCTCAGCAAGCGACTCAGCAAGCCGAACAAGATGCCAAACAGGTGGAACGTGGCCGTCAACGTGTTCAGCAAGCCATCCACGAAATTGAGCAGCTTTCGCGTTTTATTTCACAAACCTCATCATCGGTCTCCACGCTCAATGACAATGCGATTCAGATTAACGAAGTGATCACCACCATCAACGCGATTTCAGAGCAAACCAACCTGTTGGCACTCAACGCGGCGATCGAAGCAGCGCGCGCGGGTGAGCAAGGCCGTGGCTTTGCCGTGGTGGCAGATGAAGTTCGTACGCTGGCCAGCCGCACTCAAGCCGCAACGGTCGAGATTCAATCGATGATTGAAAAACTGCAAACCGAGAGCCAGAACATTGCGAAGATGACCCAACAAACGGTCAGCCAAGCAGAAAGCAGCAACACGCTGGTGGCAGAAATCGGTCAAGACATCAATCTGATCGCCGAGTCGGCGCAGATGATCAACGACATGAGTATTCAGATCTCGACCTCGGCAGAAGAGCAAAGCTCGGTGGCCAACGATATCGCCTCTGAACTGAGTGACATTCGCGCGCAGTCGAACACCATTCGCACCGTGGCGCAGCAATCATCAACAGGGATTGCCAATATCGCTCAAGCGACGCGTAATCTGGGGCAAACGCTGCAGCGCTATCGCACGAACTAAGACCTTGCTTCTCCGCATCCACAAACGCGGAGAATCATGATCGATAGAAAAATGTTGATAGTAAAAAAGCCAGTCATTCGACTGGCTTTTTCTTTGCTTTGCACTGTGCGAAGAGCCACAATATCAGGACAAAGGCGATGAGGACATGACGCAAGCGAATGCGTCCAGCGCCTTACGCGTCAGGATAACCTTGCGGGTTGTGAGACTGCCAACGCCAAGTATCTTGCGTCATCTCTTCCAAAGTACGGGTCGCTTTCCAGCCCAGCTCTTGCTGCGCTTTGCGCGGATCAGCCCAGCACTCCGCGATGTCGCCCGGACGACGTTCCACCAACTTGTAAGGCACCGCTTTATTGGAGGCGATTTCAAACGCTTTCACCATGTCTAGCACGCTGTAGCCATTGCCTGTACCCAGGTTGTAGATGTGCAAACCAGATTTCTCACCCACTTTTTGTAGTGCTGCGATGTGGCCATCCGCCAGGTCCATCACGTGGATGTAATCGCGCACGCCTGTGCCATCTTTGGTTGGGTAGTCGCTACCAAACACAGAGAGAAACTCACGACGACCGACCGCCACTTGCGAAACAAACGGCATCAAGTTATTTGGAATCCCTTGGGGATCTTCGCCCAATTCACCCGATGGATGCGAACCTACAGGGTTGAAGTAACGCAGCAGTGTAATACTCCAGTCTGGGTTGGCCTTTTGGAAATCCGTCAGGCACTCTTCCACCATCAATTTGCTTCGACCATACGGGTTGGTCGCACTGGTGGGGAAATCTTCGGTAATTGGCACTGATGCCGGATCGCCATACACCGTCGCCGACGAGCTAAACACCAGTGATTTGACGCCTGCTTCACGCATGGCATCCACCAGCACCAATGTTCCGTTGACGTTGTTATCGTAGTATTCCAACGGCTTTTGAACCGATTCACCCACGGCTTTCAGGCCCGCAAAATGAATCACCGATTGAATGTGGTAACGCTTCATCACCTCAACCAACAGCGCTTTATCACGAATATCGCCTTCGATAAATTGAGGACGGACGCCCGCAACTTTCTCAATGCGCGCCAACACGCTGGCTTTGCTGTTGTAGAGGTTGTCCAGAATCACAGGGGTCATGCCAGCAGCAATCATTTGAATGCATGTGTGGCTGCCGATATAGCCCATGCCGCCGGTTACTAAAACGTTCATACCTAGCCTCCTTAGAATTTAAGGCTATTGTAACGACACTAGCCCCTGAAATCACTTAGGAATTCAGGGTTCTTTGCCTTGTATGATCCATGAGAATGTAACGTCCTTTACCCGCACATTTTGCTTGATACATAGCGCTGTCGGCCGATTTCATCACGGTGTCCAAATCGAGATTGGCGTCATCCACATAATAAACCCCCATGCTCGCGCCGACACGCAGCACTTGCCCGCGGTAGACCATGTCCTGCGCAATGACGGTCAGCAGTCGATTAGCAAGATGAGTGACACTGTCACGCTCACTAGGATAGATCACCAACACGAATTCATCCCCAGACAGACGCGCAACCAGATCGTGACTGCGAACTTGAGACAACAAACGCTCTGACACCTGCTTGAGCACTTCATCGCCCGCATCGTGGCCAAATGAATCATTCACCTGTTTGAAGCCATCCAAATCAAGGTATATCAATGCAAACGGTACCAGCGTGTTGTGGTTGCTCGCCAAAATATCCTCCACCACACGATACAGTTCCGAGCGGTTGGCAAGGCCGGTGAGCGAGTCGTGATGCGCCAGGTAAGCAAGCCGCTCCATCTCTTTGATGTTGGACAGATCGGAAATCATAAACACCATGTCATCGTCGTGCGGCGCTTCCGGCAATGAGATGCGATTCACTTTGATGAGCAGCGGCACAAGGTGCCCGTCCTGATGCTGTTCCCACACTTCCCCTTGCCAATGCCCTTGCGCCGCCACGGCCTCAGTAATCGCCGGCATGAGCAATGAAAGCTGCCGCCACGCCACGCTGTGTCGCAGGGGTTGATCGAGCAACGCGTCGCGATGATAGCCTATCAACTGCGATACCGCGGGGTTTAGGAGCGTGATGTCCCCTTGCGCATTGAGCACCATCAACCCATCTTGACTGTTCTCAAACACAGCGGCCGCCAAGCGCTGACGACGCCTTGCGATCTCGATTTGGGTGACATCTTGAATCGCGAACAAAGTTTGCCCGTCACGCGATAAAGCTCGGCTGCCCACACGCAACAGCAGCGGTTGGCTGCGCACATCCGTGGCCACCACCAGTTGTTCATCCAGTTGCGTTTCGTTGCGAATGGCCGCTTGGATGACGTCAAGCTGATCCGTTTTCAACACATGCAGTAAATTGGCCCCCCGCAAATACGCGCGGGTACATTTGAACACGTGATTGGCGGCATCGTTGGCGTGAAGAATCATCCCCATAGCGTCCACCACCACCAGCGCGTGCTGCACTGTATCGACCACTTCGTTGGCAAATGACTTTTCTTGTTCAAGTTTGTCGAGCGTAAACAACACCTGTCGTTCACGTTGATCGAGCTTGTCGAGCATGGTGTTGAACGCCTGCACCAGATGGCCGATTTCATCGTCGGCGCGGCGGACCAAGGTCTGACGGCGTTCTTGGCGTTCGATGTAGGCCTGCACTGCTTGATTGAGCGCCAAAACGGGCGACAGAATCATCCGCTGCGCCATCCAATAGAGAATCAAACCGCCCATAAACAGCAGCGAGAAAAAGAAGGTCGCGTTATACATCGCCGATTGATAGAGCTGCGCAATCGACTGTTTGGAGATGATGACGCGCAGCGATGCCCCATGTGTTTCATCAATCACAACGGGAACCCGCAAATAAATGTAGTCCTCACTGATGGCGTATTGCTGGCGTTGAATCTGCTCGCGCTGCTGCGCATTGGGGATCGGCGCACTGCTGTCATAGCGTTCATACATGGCAAACAGCTGTTCAGCCGCGTCATACAGTTTGACGCGCACCACGTCTTTGTCAGCCGAAAACGCCGACAGCACTTCCTGTGCGGCCAATTGATCGTCAAACACCATCGCAGCTTGCAGATTGTACGCCACCCCTTTCGACAACACGTTCACCCGCTCAATCAGGTTCGTTTGTCGCAATTGAGTCCCGGTGTACAACCCAAAGCCCTGCGCAATCACAAAGATGAGCGTCATCAGCATAAAAATGGGCAGCAGCAACTTGGTGCGCAGTGAGAGTTCACTCATCGCGCCGAGCCCTGTCGCCGTGTGACCGAGAGCTTGAGGTCAATATCAACGCAAATCGCTGAATCATGGGTCCTTCGTGAGTCGTTGTGTGGGTCGGTATGAAGATAAAGATAGGCATAATCGGCCACGAACGTGACACTTTAAATGCAACAAAGTGACTAATACCCGCGCTTATTTTGAACTAACGCACATTATTTAGCCGCTACGCACTGTTTACCGGTTTAACGTGTACCGACTTTTGACATCGTATTCGCGGCGACGCATCACGATGCGATTTCAAACTTCACTCAACCGATGTCGTTCTACTGATGTTGCTCTGTGGCATGTTTGAGTCGATGAAGCTGACCCAATGCAAAGAATTCATCGCCGAATTTTCCTATCCGTTTTCGGTTCACTATTCTTAAAAAGAGCAACGTAAACCTCTGGACAAACGGCTGAGAAACCGGAGACTGCATAGACATCATCAATGCATGCTTTCACGGTGTGCCATGCAGCATGGCAGCACATTCGCCGTGGCCAATACAACAAGGATATGGAATCCGGTGACGACACGAACAATCAAACTCAACTGCGACATGGGCGAAAGTTTTGGCGCTTGGACCATGGGCGCAGACCACCTCGTGATGCCTTATGTCGACATGGCAAACATTGCCTGTGGATTCCACGCGTCCGATCCGCATGTGATGAGCAAAACCATCGATATGGCGCTGCAACATGATGTGATGATTGGCGCCCATCCGGGTTACCCTGATTTGCAAGGCTTTGGCCGCCGCTCTATGGCATTCAACGATGAAGAGATCTGCGAGATTTTGATCTATCAAATTGGTGCATTGAAAGCCTTGTGTGAAAGCAAAAATGCCGAACTGAGTTACGTCAAACCCCACGGCGCGTTGTACAACGACATGATGCGGGACAAAACGGTGTTTCGGGCGGTGGTCGATGCCGTCTCGGTGTTCAATGTGCCGCTGATGATCCTCGCCTCATCCAACAATCAAGATTATCTTGATATCGCGGATCGTTACGATGTACCGTTGTTATTTGAAGCATTTGCCGATCGTACCTACCTGGCCAACGGCACACTCACCCCGCGCTCGATGCCCAATGCGGTGCTCAAAACCGAGGATGCCATTCTGAGCCAAGTGCAACAGATCGCCAAATACGGCAAGGTCACCAGTGCCGATGGTTTTGTCATTCCCATTGAAGCCGATACGCTGTGTGTTCATGGCGACAATGACGAAGCCATTGCCCTCATTGCGAAGATTCGCGATCAACTTGAGAGATAAAAAAAGGATTTTAATTGCGACTGAATTACGCCATTGAGCCGGTTGCCGAAAACAGCCTGCTGATTCGTTTTGAGCATCAAGCGCATGCCGCGTTGTCCGTCACCATCGGAGAAATCGCCAAACGAATTCGTCTAACACTGGGGGACTACGTGATGAACGTGACGCCCTCCTACACCACCATTCTGATTGATTACTTGCCCTACCGCATCGCGCCAAGTTCATTCGCGAAACGGGTGATTCAGTGCGTCGAAAAAGCCAGCCTTACGGATGCGCAACCTTCGGCGCCAGTGGAACTGCCCGTGTATTATCACCCAGAGGTTAGCCCGAATTTGGCGCTGTATCAGCAGCAAGGGTTAAGCGTCGACGACGTGATTGCCCTACACACCCGCCCAACGTATACCGTGTGCGCCATCGGATTTGCGCCGGGATTTGCATTTATGACCGATGTAGCCGAGCCGTTGCGCCGCCCACGCCATGCGACGCCAAGGCTTTCGCTGCCCGCCGGTAGCGTCGCCATTGCCGAGCAGCAAACAGCCGTCTACCCGAACGCTTCACCGGGCGGATGGAATGTCATCGGCAACTGTCCACTGCCGCTTTTCACGCCCAACCACTCGCCTATGCTGCCTTGGGAAATCGGCAGCCAAGTGACATTCCGCGCCATTGCGCGCGATGAGTTTTTAGCACTCGGCGGCATCATTGCGCCAGCACAGTTTCAAGCGGGAGGTGAACGATGAACGCCTGCATTCACGTGATCAAGCCCGGGCAACTGAGCTTGATTCATGATTTCGGCCGTTTTGGCCTCAGCCATTTGGGCATCTCGCAATCAGGGCCAGTGGATGATTATGCCTACAGTTGGGCGAACCATTTATTGGGCAACCCGGTAAACGCGCCCACTTTAGAAATCACCTTAGGCCAAGCCGAATTTGAGATTCAACACCCGTGTCAATTGGCCCTCACCGGCGGAGATTTGGCCGCAACCCTCGATGGCGAGCCTTTGACGAACTGGTGTACGTTTCGCGCGCAAAAAGGGCAACGCCTGAAGTTTGCCCTGCCGCGCAATGGCCTGCGTGCTTATTTGGCGGTGCGCGGTGGCTTCTTGGTTGAACAACATCTGGGCAGTGTATCGACGGTGAAAAAAGAGACTTTGGGCGGTCTGCATCGCGACGGGCGCGCTCTATTGGCCGGTGATGCACTCTATTTCGACTCGCATCCGTTGGACAATAAGCCGCTGCAAATGACGTTTCGTCTCAAACCGGATTACAACTTGCCGCTACGGTTACGGGTCATTGAAGGCTATCAGAATGACTGGTTTGACAAAGAGAGTTTGCACACCTTTTTTACGCGCACTTACACCGTCAGTCAGCACGCCGACCGCATGGGCTATCGCTTGACGGGCCCAGAAGTGCCTCCGCCCACCGAACCGATCTTGTCTGAGGGAATTGCGCTGGGTGCGATTCAAATTCCTCCCGACGGACAACCCATCGTGCTATTAAATGATCGCCAAACCCTCGGCGGCTACCCGAAAATAGGCTGCGTGGCGAAAATCGATCTGCCGCGATTGGCGCAAGCCAAACCCGGGCAAAGCGTGCGCTTTGTGAAAGGAGATTTAGAAGGTCTGCAAGATGTGTGGTGCCAATGGGCGCGCTTCTTTGGTTACTGATCGGCTCACGGTGACTGGCGACCCAGTGACAGCGACATCGGCATGACATCGACAAAAAAGCCCTGATCAATCAGGGCTTTTATATGTCTATCACAGCTTGTCTCGCAAGGTTACGCCATGCCGACCACTTTCGCCAGCGCGGCTGGGTAGCCACGTTCTTGCGCCAATTGCAACGCTTTACACTCCACCTGCGCTGCGGAAAGGCTCATGCTGACTGGATGCTGCGCCTCAATAGACGCTGCGGCATCTTCATTCGTCAGTTGCCACTCAGAGACAATTTTTCTCGCCGCTTCAAGTGCAGAGGAGCCTTTCACCACTTCAATGCGCGCATAATGATGGGCTTCAAAGGTCACATCAGCGGCTCGCAACGTGGCGTCATCGCCCGGGATCTGCTGCGCGCCAAACAGCGGCTTTCCGCCCACTTCGGCTCGAGCAAACGCGGGCACAAACTGACTCATATGTTCAATGGCGCGCTGCGTACGCTCACGCGTCGCATCCGCTTGCCAGCCTTGCGTGATCTTGTGAGTCAAGTATTCGGGCAATTCTGGCTGTGATGACATGCCGTTGGACGCCACCAAGCCATCATCAAAGAGTGTGATGCCTTGCGTCATGCCGTGCAATTGGAAAACACCATCCGCATACGGGGTGAGCTGCGCCATACCTTGCGGCGTGCCACGTGGCCCGTGGAAGATCACTTCCGGCCACTGCTGCTGACATTGCGGCCAGTGCGTCACGTAAGCGGCCTTAAACTCCACCAATCGCTGACGCTGAAAATGGGTCATGTCATCCACGGTTCCAGTTTCAAAGCCGCACGCGTTGATCAAGTAATCACACACCAACTGGTGTTGATGGCCGTCGGCATCCTGATACGTCAGTTGCCACTGGCCATCCACAAACGCCGATGCGATCAAGGTCGCGTGGGTCAAAACCTGACAGTTACTCAGCGACGCCAGCACCAGTTCCGCGCTGGCCGCTAAGCGAAACACGCTCCAGCCGTACTCTTGCACCGCAACCACCGGATACTTCAGCGCGGAAAGATCCGCATGCTGCGCAAACGGGATCAACCACTCCGCCATCGTGGTCGGGTTGTGTGGCTGCGTCTGGGTTGCTAACGCTTCCAGTTCCGCACGTTCAAACGTTTGATAGTAATCTTGCGGCGCGCCCAGAATCTCATTGCGAGGATCGTCGTTCACCAGCGCCTGATATGCGCTCTGAATCGCCACCAATCGAGGCAAAATATCCTGCGGTTGACCCGGGTCCGAATGTGGCACCGCAATCACTGTCGGGCGTTTATTCAACGTATGAGGATACAGCCGAACGGTTTCGATCGACTGTCTTAATAATTCGATGCACTGCTGCTGAGAAATTTCGCGGTACAAGTTGCCGCCTGCATGCAAGTGACAAATAGGAGGGCCATTGACTAAACCCGGCCCTTTTTCCAACAGCAGCACATTGAGCCCTAACTCACTCATGTGAACTGCTGCGGTCGCCCCCGCAACACCACCACCAATGATAGCGACGCTGGGTGACACGGTATTTGGCGTTGTTTGTAACATGTCGCTGCCGATCGTCATTTATTCGCTGCTTATTCTAATGCTTGTAAAACGCTATGAAAATCACATTTTTTACGCGGTCTTCATTCAAGAACGACTCATTTATGTCGTCAATTTTTTTGTTACTACCCATCAATAGAGCTGGATCACTCTCTGAACAAATCAAGACAAAAAAAGCAAAAAAAAGCTTGACTCATTATTGCCAAAACCGCGTTTTCAGCCCCTTGTGCATAACGAAGGGTCTGGATCCTACGGCGGCACGGGGCTGGCGCGAAACTGTGAGTTATTAACAGGCTGAGTTATCCCAAACTTTATCCACTGTTTTTGTGGATAACTAAACTAATTACTCAAGTGAGGTCTAATTAAACGCTTTATTTATAGGAACTAATAACCGTTTGATGAGACTGCTCACAACCACAGCAAGTGTGCAAAACGTCACCACAGGAAGCGTCAACCACATCACAAAATGCGCAGATGGCGTGAGCTCAAAACCAAACTTCATCACGCTTGCCACCACGGCGTCCGCACTGAGGCTCGCGACCAAACCTGCGATCAGTGCCATTAAGCCGTACTCGGCCCAAATGGTGCGTGTGACTCGGCGACGGCTCGCCCCCAGCGTGCGATAGAGCTGAATCTCTTGCTGGCGCTGGCTCAAACTCAAGCGCAGCAGCGTGAAGATCAACAAGATACCGGCCACCACGCCCAATGCCGCCAACACGGTGATCGACCAAACGATCTGCGTCAGCAACGTTTGGATCTTCGCCCCCATCGAGCGGATATCCATCAAGCTTACAGTCGGGTGGTTACGCGACAATTGATTGAGCAATGCATCATGCTGGGGTTCAACCCGAAAGCTCACCAGCCAGCTGCCGGTGATGTCTTTCATGACATCCGGGGTAAAGATGAAATAGAAATTCGGCTTCATTTCACGCCATTCCACGTGGCGAATGGTGTTCACCGTCGCTTCAATCTTTTGACTGTTGATCACAAACGTCAATGTATCGCCAATCTTCAAGCCCAGATCGCGCGCCACATCCTCTTCAACCGACACCCCATCGTGCGTGGTCCATTGACCATCCAGCACCTCGTTGTAGCTCGGTAGCGTTTCCCCCCATGTGAAGTTGAGCTCTCGGCGTAACGCATCAGTGCCCTCTTCTCCCTGAGTCCGTGTTTTGGCATCCACACCATTGATATCAGCCAATCGACCCCGAATGATTGGAAATGCCTGAGAGCGCTCAATGCCAGCGTCATCAAGCGTTTTGAGATACGCCTCTTTTTCATACGATGCAATATTCAGCGCAAACGCATTCGCGGCATCCGGCGGCAATGTGCGTTGCCAATCCGACAGCAGATCAGTACGCACCAGCCACATCACGGCTAAAAGCATCAACGACAGCGACAACGCGCCAAACTGAATACCGGTCGCGACGCTCGAACGATTGATGCGGCTCAGCGCCAGTTTCATCGAGGTGTTCAACGGCAGGCGGCCAAGGGCTTTGGTCACCGCCACACTTAGCAGCGCCAAGACCACAAACAGCACCACGATGCCAGCGAGCACAATCCACACCAAACGGTTTTGCCAGTACACCGCCAGCATCGGCACCAGCGGCACCAGAATCAGCGCCACATTCCAGCGGTGACGACGCTGTTGTTGCGTCGCTTGCATCACGCTCACGGCATTCACATTCAGCAGATGCCCCAGCGGAATGCCCAACGCGGGCACCGCAATTAACACGCTTGATGCCAACGCAACCATCACCGGTTTGTAACCATAACCCGGCAGCGGATTGGGCAGCAGATCCACCAGCGGCACCCGCAGCAGATATTCCAGCCCCACACCAATCACGATGCCAGCAAGGGCAGCAAACCCCAGCAGCATCAACACTTGAACAGCCAACCAGCGGAAGATCCAACGCTTGCTGGCGCCCAAACTTTTGAGCATCGCAATGGTGCGTTGACGCGTAGACACATAATGCTGACACGTCAGCACTAAGGTGGTCGCGGCCATAATGATGACGATGGCGACGGTCAACGAAAGGTATTGCTGAGTGCGTTCAAACACCTCGTTGGTGCGACTGGCGCTGTTTTGATCGCGCCAACGGTCGCTCGGCGTCAGTTCGGTTGCTTTTTTCAAGGCCTCAATTTGCGCCGGTTCCCCATTGATAAACAAGCGGTAACTGACTCGGCTTCCCACTTGCAATGCACCAGTTTTGGCCACGTCCTGCTGATGAATCAACACCGACGGCATTTGTTGAAAGGGGTTAAAACTCAGCCCCGGCTCTTCGACAATACGTCCACTCACCGTAAAATCGGCATCGCCAATCGTCACGTTGTCTCCTATCGCGACATCAAGCTGAGCAAAAATGCGTTCATCGAGCCACAGTTGACCAGGCTGAAGATGATTAACGATGGTTTGACCGTCGGAAAGCTGCATCTCACCGCGAATCGGGTAATCGCTATCGACGGCTTTGACCGTCACCAACTGCATGCCGTTGTCGCTAAAGGCCATGGTCGCAAAGCGGGTCATGGTGGATGTGGTCAACGCTTGCTGCTCAGTCAGCGCTTGCAGCGCGGGCGGAATCGGGTTGGCAGAAACGAACACGCTGTCCGCAGTTAAGGCATCTTTGCCCTGCTTCACCACCACTTGTTCCATGCGACCAGCCAGCGCCGTTAGCGCAAACACGCATGCGATGATCAGCGTCAGCGCGACAGAAATAGGCCACAACTGGCCGTGACGAATCTCGCTCAAACTCCAACGAATGAGACGTCGATTAAGCGCAGGGGCCGAATGCTGACTCATGTGCGCTCCTCCAGCATGCCCGCTTGCATGTGAAAACGACGATCACAACGCGCCGCCAGTTTTGGATCGTGAGTGACGAGCACCAGCGTGGTGCCATGTTTCGCGTTGAGTTCAAAGAGCAGATCAATCACTTTCGCCGCCGTCTCTTGATCGAGGTTACCGGTTGGCTCATCAGCAAACAGCACTTGCGGGCCAATCATGAACGCGCGCGCCAAGGCGACGCGTTGTTGCTCGCCACCGGACAGTTGGCTCGGCGAATGATGAATCCGATGTTCCAATCCGACAGACGTCAGCAGCGCAGTCGCTCGCTCGCGATCTTCCGCTTCCCCTTTCAACAAACAGGGCAGCGTCACGTTCTCCAAAGCCGACAGGCTCGGGATCAGCAGAAAACTCTGAAACACAAACCCGACCGATTCACTGCGAATGGCCGCGCGCGCTTCGTCATCCAACGCGGAGAGCGCTTTGCCCAGCAGATGAACTTCTCCGTGGCTTGGCGTATCTAACCCGGCAAGCAGGGTCATCAGCGTGGACTTGCCCGCGCCAGAGGTACCGACGATGGCAACGCTTTCCCCCTGATGAATCTGCAGATTCACCTCTTTAAGGATTGTTAATTGCTCCTGATTGGTGGAGACTACTTTGGATAACGATTGAGCTGAAATAACAGGTGTTTGCATGATGAGACGACTTTCCTTGATTCTTGTTCTTTTCTTTTCTGCTAGCGCTAGTAGTAACACACTCTTAATACTTGGCGATAGTTTAAGCGCTGGCTACCAGATGCCGATTGAGCAAGCTTGGCCCAGTTTACTCAGCAGTGCGTTGGCGGGAAACGGCAAAAATGTATCGGTTGTTAACGGCAGTATTTCCGGCGATACCACAGGCAATAGCCTTGACCGTTTGCCATCCCTGCTGAAACAACATCAACCCGACACCGTGTTGATCGAGCTGGGCGCCAATGACGGTTTACGCGGCTTTCCTCCCAAAGTGGTCGAAAACAATTTACGCGCGATGATCGACCAGATTCAGGCCAATAAGAGTCACGTGATTCTGATGCAAATTCGCATTCCGCCCAATTATGGCAAGCGTTACAGCGATGCGATCGCCCAACTGTACCCCACCCTGTCTGACGAAAAATCCGTGCCGCTGATCCCGTTTTTTCTGGAACAAGTCATCGTTAAACCCGAATGGATGATGAACGATGGTTTGCACCCTAAACCGGAAGCACAGCCTTGGATCGCCGATTTTATGGCGCAACAACTCGCGCCATTGCTCTGATCTTATTTTCACCTTTTCCTCCCCGATTCCGCGGCGTTCACACCATGCGGAATCGGCCTTCCCTGCTTAAAATCCCAGTTTTTAATGGTCTAGCTCAATAAAATTTACGCAGCTTTACGATATTGTTAACACTCCCCCTACTGTAATGTTTAAAAGGTGATCATCAATGCGCATTGAGCCCGTGATTCAGGGTGTAGTGGCCCGCACCGCTCATCCACTTGGCTGTGAACAAGCGGTTTTACAACAAATTGAGTACGTTAAATCGGCAAAACCGATCACACAGGGGCCCAAACGCGTTCTGATCCTCGGCGCCTCTTCCGGCTTTGGTTTGGCGGCACGCATTGCACTCACATTTGGTGGTGCCAACGCCGACACGATTGGGGTCTCTTTTGAACGCGGCCCGTCTGAGAAAGGGGTGGGCAGCGCTGGCTATTTCAATAATCTGGCGTTCAAGAAATTTGCTGAACGTGAAGGCCACATCGCGGTCAACATCAACGGCGATGTATTTTCCGATGCCGTGCGAGAACAAGTCGTTGAAGCGATCGAAACCTACTTTGAAGGTGAAGTGGATCTGGTGATTTACAGTATTGCCAGTGGCATGCGCCGCAAACCGGGCTGCGATGAGTTCTGGCGTTCCGCCATCAAACCGATTGGTAACGCCGTTTCTGGCGCGACGATTGTGTTGGAAAACGACACATGGGTCGACACCACCTTGGAACCGGCCAACGATGAAGAGATCGACAGCACGCTGCATGTGATGGGGGGTGAAGATTGGGAAAGCTGGATTGATACGCTGATCAACAACGAGTCCATCGCGCCAGGATGTAAAACCATCGCATTTTCGTATGTGGGTCCATCAATCACGCATCCGATCTATCTCGATGGCACGCTCGGTCGCGCAAAAATCGACCTGCATCAAACCAGCCATTCACTCAACCTGAAACTGGCAAACTTTGATGGCGGTGCCTACGCCACCGTGTGTAAAGCCTTGGTCACCAAAGCGAGCGTTTTCATTCCCGGCTTAAGCCCATACATGTTGGCGCTGTACCGCGTGATGAAAGAAAAAGGCACACACGAAGGATGCATTGAGCAGATGCATCGTTTGTTCAGTGACAAACTCTATAGTCACACCAGCGTGCCTGTTGATGGTGAACGTCTGGTACGTATGGATGACTGGGAACTGAACCCTGACACGCAACAGCGCGTGCGTGAAGTGCTGGCTGAAATGAACGGCAGCAACTTCCAACAAATGGGCGACTACGCGGGCTTTAAAGCCGAGTTCCTGCGTTTGAATGGATTTGGTTTTGACGGCATCGATTACGATGCTGACGTCGACCTAGAACGCTTTTAGACGCTTCGCCAGAGCCGAATGTCGAATCGGCGACAATTTCTGTCAATTTGTGAAGGTCCCGTGCATTTGCCGGGACTTTTTTTGTCGATTTGCCAACCCGTTCATATACTGTAAATACGTGCTGCAACAACGCAGCGCACGAAAGCTGAGCACGGATCGCTCAGCGGTTCCGCCGACGTTCAAAGGATGGGCTGTATGTCGAAAATCAATACACAGTCATTAACTGTTCCTCAAGAGATGCTAAGTGGCTGGCAAACCATCGTCAATCTGTTGGCCGATATCCTCCAGGTTCCCGCCGCACTCATCATGCGTCTGCACGATGAAGAAATCGAAGTTTTCTGCGCCAACACCAATGTCAAACAGCCGTATCGCAGCGGTGACACCGAAGCCCTCGGCCAAGGCCTGTATTGCGAAACAGTGGCCAAAACACGTCAAGAACTACTCATTCCAAATGCCTTAACTGACATGAAATGGCGTCATAACCCTGATATTTCTCACGGCATGGTGGCCTATTGCGGGATTCCGGTCTGTTGGCCCAATGGCGACCTGTTTGGCACCATCTGTGTGCTGGACAATAAAGCGAATGCCTTCACGCCCACGTATCGCAAGCTGCTGCAAAGTTTTCGTGTTTCGCTCGAATCGCAACTCACTGTGATTTACCAACATCAGAAGCTCAAACTGCTCAATGATGATCTGCAAGCACGCATTCAAATTCGCACCCAAGATTTGGCCGACCTCAACTACTCCCTCAATCAGGAAATTGACAAGCGTAAAGCGGCGGAACAGTTAGTCGCGTTCCAATTGCACCACGACACCAGCACCGCTTTCTTCAATCATTCCGGTTTGGAGCGTGAAGTCGACAAAGCACTCACGCGTGGCGATCACGATTTGGCACTGCTGTATGTTGGCTTTGCCAACGCCCGTCATCTGCAATCGCGCTTGGGGTATCAAAACTGGGAGAAAGTGCTGAAGCGCTACCGCGAACGCGTTGGGCATTTTGAAGGCATTGAAATCCTCACGGCGCGCCCCACCGCCAACGATTTGGTGCTGTTGGTCAAAGCGCCATCCTTAGAGAACAGTTTGGAGCTACTGTGCCATCGGCTGGTCGGCATTCATCAAGCCGAGTTTCAACTTGAGCAAGAACGCTTTCACCTCAACGCCTACATTGGCATTGCGACCCATGCCGACTCCGCTCATGCCGGAGAACTGATCCACTTTGCGTCCGAAGCCATGTTGGCCTGCAAAGATTCCGGCTATCAGTTCCACTACCATTCTCAATCCAGCGCGGATCAATTGGCGTCCGCCAATGCACTGGAAAGTTACCTGTTGCAGGCGTTGCAAAATGATGACTTGGCGCTCTATTTTCAACCCAAAGTGGATCCCCGTTCACGCCGTTGGTTAGGCGCGCAAACCGTCCTGCGTTGGAGCCATCCGCTGCTGGGCGACGTCACACATGAAGCGCTCATCAACATGGCCGAACAAAACGGGCTGATGTTTGAAGTGGGTAACTTTGTGCTGCGCCACACCATTGAAATGGCCGGCCGCTGGCGTCACTCCTTCCCCTCGCTACGACTCACCGCTGCAATTTCGACGGGTCAGCTACAAAATGGTCAGTTGGCCCAACAGATCGAAGCCTTACTTAACGCGCATGATGTACCGCCCGCGCAACTTGATTTGGAGATCAACGAAAATGCCTTGTTGTCCGATGAAGTCGTCGCGCGCAACACACTCAGCGCCTTACATCAATTGGGAGTTCACCTCACACTGAGCGAGTTTGGGTCGGGATTTGCCTCATTCCATCACTTAAAACATTACCCATTTGATGCAATCAAACTCGACAAAACCTTTGTGCAGCAACTCACCCATAACGACGAAGACGAAGAGATTCTGCGTTCAGTCATTCACGTTGCGCAGAAACTGCATTTGCAAGTTGGGGTTGAAGGCGTCGACACCCCAGAGCAAGACACGTTTTTCATTGAAGAAGGATGCGATATTGCTGAGGGGTATCTGTACGGACGTCCATTGCCAACCGAAGAGTTTGAACTGGTGATGCTCAATCAAAGTTATTCCTTTGCCAAATTGGGCGACAACACCCACTTAGCATCAAAGTAGTTTCGCGGCTCGCCTCGGTTCCCCCGCGCACGCAAGGGGAAGCCAATTAAAGGTTTCCCCACTGCTTTGAATTGCTTATCATCCCTTTACTCTCAGGTGGGCGCTCCCTATAATCGCCCCCTTTTCTCTTTCTCAATGAGCGATAAACGAGATGGATCTATTAACATCTATACTGAAAAAACTCGAAAAACAGAACTACCGAGCGTATCAGCAAATTAAAGGCCAATATGATTTTGGTGACTACACCCTGTATATCGATCACGTTCAGTCGGATCCTTACGCTTCGGCCTCTCGTCTTCGCGCGACCCGCGCTTGGTCGCTCACCGGCCTTGATTGGTTGCGCGAGAAATCGCCGTCTTACCAACGTGCGGCGCGTGATTTTATCGCTCGTTCCTTTGCTGAATTTGCCAAGCAAGAGAACTCCATTTCCATTTCGCTCAGTGGCCAGACGGTGCTCGACAGCACCTCCGTGGTGTTCACCGATGACGGAATCGAACTGCGTTTTCGCATGAGTCTGCCGGCAGAAGGGCGTGATATTTTGGCCAAGAAAGCGCTGAATATCTTGACGTTCCACATGCCAAAATTCATTCGCCGCGCCACCATTGAGCGTGAGCTGGATAAAGACGCACTGATCCACCACTGTGAGATCATCGAAGATCAAGACGCACTGCGCGATCAACTGGCAGACCAAGGCTTGGTCGCGTTTGTTGCCAATGGCAGTGTGCTACCACGCCTTGCCGGTAACTGTGACCTGCCGATGAAAGACGCCGTTCCTTTCACTGCGCCAAGCGCACTGGAAGTGACGCTGACCACACCCAACCAAGGTGAGATTCGTGGTTTGGGGATTCGTCAAGGCATCACCTTAATTGTGGGCGGTGGTTTCCACGGGAAATCAACGCTGTTGACTGCGCTAGAGCGCTCAATTTACAACCACATTCCGGGAGATGGCCGTGAGCGCATCGTGACCGATGGCAATGCGATGAAGATCCGTGCCGAAGATGGCCGCTGCGTACACAACCTGAATTTAGCCAACTACATCAATCACCTGCCCATGGGCAAAAACACCAGCGATTTCAGCACGCAAGACGCGTCGGGCTCCACATCGCAAGCGGCATGGTTGCAAGAATCCATCGAAGCTGGCGCGACCACGCTGCTGATTGATGAAGATACCTCTGCCACCAACTTCATGATTCGCGACGAGCGCATGCAAGCGCTGGTGAGCAAAGGCGATGAACCCATCACGCCGCTGGTCGACCGTATCGGTCAATTGCGTGATGAACTCGGTGTTTCAACTTTGGTGGTCATGGGCGGCTCAGGCGATTATCTAGATGTGGCGGACACCGTGATTCAAATGCACGATTACCAAGCCGTCGACGTTACCGAGAAAGCACAGCAAGTGATCGCTCAGCACCCAACGGCCCGTCGTAACGAATGTGAAACGCCACTGGCAACCTTCCCTCCGCGCTCGTTTAACCGTGCCGCGCTGCAAAAACTGCTGGTTGAAGGAAAGTTCCGCGTCTCCGCCAAAGGGGTTGATGCGCTGCGCTTCGGGAAAGAGTTTGCAGATATTTCAGCGCTAGAGCAGTTGGAATCAGCGTCTGAAGTGAACGCAATTGGTTGGTTGTGGTTCCAGTTGGCACAGCTGCCAGGTTGGTCAAAAAACCCAGCCAAAGAGATGGCGGAAATGCTCACCGAACACTGGTACACCGCGATGCCAAATCACGGCGATCTGGCCAAGCCACGCATTCTAGATGCCATGGCTGCATTGAACCGCATGCGCAAATCGCAATTCAAAGCGTAAACGTCTCGGCGAAATCGGCTGGCCTTTGATGCGTGAGTGCATACAACGTGTGCCCTCGAAAAAAGCAGAGAAGCGAGAGCCGCTGAGCCGTTAGAGCCGCTGAGCAACAATAAAAAAACGCCCGCAGACCTTGTCGCGGGCGTTTTTATTGGTATTCAAATCAGCAAATTAATACTCTTGACGTAACACATTCCATGCAGCACATAAAATACGAAACTGCTCGGCATCGCCATTGTCACGGTCCGGATGCCAACGCAGCGCCAGTTTGCGCCATGTTTTGCGAATCTCAAACGATGTTGCGTCGCTCGGTAAGTCAAACAAACGCAAGGCCTCATGGCGATTGAGGTGACTGACCGTTTCCCCCCCGACAAACCGACGATAGCGGGTCCAAAACTCGTTCAATAGCCGCTTCACTTCCCCTTCACTGGCCTCATAATGGGTCCAGTTGGTGTAGTAATCGCGCAAAGGCTCGTCCGGGTCGATAACATGGTTGGCATTACGAAACATCGGCATCAACACAATGTCCATCGCTTCTACTTGCAACCATTTTTGTGGATACAAGATTTCCTGCAACTGATAGAGCGCGTTCATGATCAGAAAGTTACGTTTAAACAAGTCTTTTTCTGGCGCATCATCGAGTACTGGCACCAATTCAAGTTCGCTCAAATGGGCGGCCAACGTGTGAACTTTCCAGCCCGATGGCTGTTGTTTCAACACTTCCAGAATCGGCCAGAGCAGCGGATTTTCCATGTACGTTTGGAAGGTCGCGCTCAGCGGTTGTGTATCAGACATACGATGCTCGTTTTTCAATCCCTGCATTAAATTCAAATCCAAATTGACCGATTTGTCGAGTCGCACTCCGTTTCACAATGCAAGTTTTTGAACTAGCATCTGTTTCTGATGTAACGTTGACACAATAAAAAAGCCAGCACATGGCTGGCCTTGAGGTAGATAACCGAGCGCGGTTAAATCACGCCCAGTTCACGCAAACGTTCCATCAGGTAGCTGTGCGCTGTGTAACGCTCAGACAACACCACTTCTGGCTTCGGATGCAGGAACAGCGGCAGAGAAATGCGCGATTGAGTTTGGCGCTCACCACTTGGGTTTATGACGCGGTGCGTGGTCGACGGGAAGTAACCGCCCGATGCTTCTTGCAACATGTCACCGATGTTGATGATCAAGTTGCCAAAATCACAAGGAACATCGATCCAGCTGCCATCGCTGCCCATCACTTGCAAGCCCGGCTCGTTCGACGCAGGAAGCACCGTCAGCAGGTTGATGTCTTCATGCGCTGCCGCGCGGATTGCGCCCGGCTCTTCATCACCACTCATTGGCGGGTAATGGAGCACACGCAACAAGGTTTTCTCACTGCCGTTGATCATCTCAGACAAGGCAATCGAAAAACGCGCCTGCACGTCTGCCGGAGCATGTGCTTCCACCCAGCTCAGTAGCTCTGCGACAAATGCATTTGCGCGGTCATAGTAATCCAGAATCTGTTCTTTCAGCTCTTGCGGGATCTGACCCCAAGGATAAACGTGAAAGTACTCTTTGATGTCTTTCACGGTGTGACCTTTCGCCACTTCCGAGACGCTAGGAGGGAAATAACCGTCTTGTGTATCGACGTTAAACTGGAACTCATTTTTACGTGCTGAAGTAAAAAATTGGTACCAATTTTCGTAGATGGATTCAACCAACTCTTTGGGAATCGGGTGGTTTTTGAGTACGCCAAATCCCGTTTCGCGCAGTGACTTTACAAATTGCTCGGCAGCATCCGGAGCAAGATAATCGACAGTGTCCAGTTTCATGACTTTACTTTTTTGTTATGAGAATTGAACGCGGGATTTTAAAAGTCACTATGGGGTAAATCAAACTTTAATGAAATGTTCGGTTTTGAATGCGCTGAATCTGAGCGAACCACGCCAATTTCAACAGTAAACGTTTACGTCAGATGACTTTCCCGCGCAAAAACACAATTGAACAGCGTTCATAATAGTGGCACCATAGGCTCAGCACTTAAAAAAGGATTGATCACCCAATGAATTTTCCCAAAAGTTTGATTGGCTTTACGCTTGCCTACGCTGTGGTCTTTGTGTTCTCGGCCATTGCCCCATCGTCACGCGCGGTATGGATCGCCGAAATTCTGCCCGCCGTACTGATTTTGGTCGGGATTTGGTGGGCATCCACCCATCAAACGTTAAGTAAAACGGCCTACCTGCTGATGTTTATTTGGTTAACCCTACATACCATTGGCGCGAAATACACATTCGCAGAAGTCCCATTTGACTGGTTCAACCAACTGATTGGCTCTGAGCGCAATAATTTTGACCGCGTCGCACACTTTGCAATCGGCTTATATGCTTACCCCATCGCGGAATATCTCATTCGCCGCCAACTCGCGAACCGCTGGATCGCAGGAGCGTTTGCGCTGTTTTGCATCATGAGTATTGCCGCTGGCTATGAAATCATCGAATGGTGGTATGCCGATTTGGCGGGCGGCGAGGAAGGCATCGCGTTTTTGGGATCACAAGGCGACATTTGGGATGCTCAAAAAGACATGCTGTGCGACACACTGGGAGCGATCACCGCGTTGTGCGTGATGAGCGTGCAGTGCCGAATGCAACCGCAGCGCTTTTCCGTGGCTTAACCGGTTATACCTCGTATGGTGTAGAAAATCGCACGCATAGAACGCGCATAGAAAAAGGAGCTGAGGCTCCTTTTTTATTTGGATGATTCGATGTGCTTGAGCGCCTCGATTTGTGTGCGTGACCTGATCTGTTCAGGTGACTCACCTGCTACCGGGTTTCTGTCGTCGGTGTATTTTGCTCAATCCATGCCAGATATGGATTGAAGCCATCGACAATCGGCACTTGGACAATTTGTGGCACTTCATAACAATGCAGCTGCGCGATTTCCTGTTCAAGGTCGGCATAACACGCTTGGCGCGTTTTGATGATCAGCAAAATTTCGGCATCACAGCATACTTCGCCATTCCACAGATAGTGGCTTTGAATTGGCATGGACTGCACACACGCTGCCAGTTGTTTTGACAGCAGGCTATGGGTGATTTGCTGCGCGTTTTCCGGACGATTGGTGGTGGTCAAAACCATGCAGAATGCCTGCTTCTCCATCGTGCTCTCCTCTCATCGAGTTCAATCGAAACCTCATCACTTCACAAAGCATATACCGAAATCGTCGGTGCGGAGAGTGCTATACCACCACGCTGCGATCTCAGTCCCCCCCATTCAACGATGCGGTCATTTTCACTGAGAATCGGTATGATTTTCATTCAGAACTTTAAAAGTGCCATCAGCCTTAGAAATAGAATAAATTTCTATGTTGTTTTTCAGTGTGATGACAGATTTATTTATGAATTCACTCTCAAAACCAGCACAAAACCCAACACTGTAACAGTACGGATTCATGATTCCGATTATTCTAGAAGCATAACAAATGAAACCCAACATCATGGCGCCACCGGCGAGCAGCCAAGGCTTCATCCATAAGGGTCAACATTCACGCTTTTATCGCTGCTGAGTAAGTTCATTATGACAAAATCAAACCATACCGATGCTTTATCGCTCGATTGCTGTCCACTTTGCCAACATGACGAATACCTGATGTCGGAGGATGGGGAAAAGTTTATTTGCGGTCAGTGCGGATTTAAAACCGACCATCTGAAAAGCATTCAACTGCAATTGATGCTGCTGCATCATTCATCTGCATTACATCGCACGCACTCGCTTCGCCCAACCATGCACTAAGCTAGCGCGGCGTTTATTGGTGTTCAACGAACCGATGTGTTCATCGAATCGCTCTATTCGCTGACACGTCGTATTCGCTTAACAGACATAGTCCGTAAGTTGTTCTAATTTACTGAGGATCACCACGTCGTCGTGCGTGGTGCGGTTGGCCGGGCTCAACGGTTCCAACTGATACGTGGTCACGCCCGCTTGCACACCCGCTTCCACCCCTTTTGCGGTGTCATCCACATACACGCACTCATCCAACATGAAGCCCATATTCATCGCGCAATAGCGAATCAAATCCGGTTCGGGTTTCCAACTGTTGGCTTCAAACGCCGAAAAGACTTTACCATTGAAATACGGCAGCAAGCCGGCCAACTGCAGCGTGGTTTCGATTTTATTGCGCGGCGCATTTGAGGCCACGCAGAACTCCACATTGTGACGCGTCAACGTCTCCAGCAGAGGCAACACGCCATCCATTGGTTTCAGTTCATGAGCGAACAGCGTATCCAACACATCGCGGTAGCGCGCTTCCAAAACATCTAAATCCGCAGTCATGGATGCCAGCTCTAATGTGGCGGTCAGAATGTCCGCAATCTTGCCACCCTCGAAGGTATCCGCGACATCGTCCACCGTCAGATTTGCATCTAACTCATTGAATATTCGAACAAGGGCTTCGCAACAAAGACGCTCGCTGTCAACCAACGTCCCTTCACAGTCAAAAATAACGCAGTTTGTTTTTTTGTTAGTCATATACGCTCCCCCTTTTCGAGCAGTGTATACGCATACAATCACGACGAAATAACACAACGAAGGAAATGAAACCGTTCTCACATGGTGAAAAACAATTTCCCAACCAACATCACTTTTCTGAACGTGAGTGGCCTAAGCTGTCTTAAAGCTGCAACATTATTGACGTTTATACTTCGAGGAACGCCTCGCCATCGAACGCATGGGCTTGGCACCATTTCGCCAACACAGCCGCGGCAAACTGAGGGGCATCGGCGTAGGTTTGATTGGCATTCAGTGCGATGTCCGACACCAATACGTTGTCGCCATGTGCGGTGACGATCGCGGCCGCCACTGGTTGTGAGTTTTCAAACCCGACATACAGTGAGCAAGGCTCAGAAAAGATAATTTGGGTGAAGAATTCGACCAGCAAATTCTGCTCAGCTTCCGTCTCCATCTGCGCCGCTTGTAGCAGTGCAAACATGATGGTCAGGCGGTGAAAATCGACCAGAAAGATATCATCCAGTGCCGCTGAATCCTGCGGTTGGCTGGCAAAGGGTTGAACCTGGCGAGATGCGGTATGGGCTTGATAGAGCGCACGCCCCTTGAGACTTTCCGGTGTCGGATACTCGACATCAACTTGGCTCCAGAGCCACTGATTTTTGATTTCAACAATCGCATGAGATGACGGTGTCATAAGGCGTACTTCTTATCGTTAGCAAAATATCAGGTGCAGACGGCGATGATCGCGCGCAGGCGAAATCGTGTCACAGCACCGAAAACCTAGAGTCTACCACAATTCGGTTCTGTCTTTCTCGTAACATACTGCTATCATGGACTCAACGTGAACAGTTGGAATAATAAAATGATCAAGAAATTAGCCGTAATTTCTTTAAGCGCGCTTGCCCTTGCCGGGTGTGATAACTCCGAAGTGGGCGACGTCAGCTTGGGTATGTTTACCATGAAAGATATTAAGATTGGCTCGCTCAAAGATGATGTGGTGACGGGTGTGACATGTCATATCGCTTCCATTGAAGCGAATCTGAGTTTTGCAGATCCAAGCGACAGCTCCATCTCTTGCCGTCAAACCGGCGACATTACGCCAGAAATGATCGCACAGATTGATAAGAGCAAATCGGGTGAAGTGGTCTTTAAGAAATCAAAGAGTATTTTCTTCAAAACCATGAAAGTACGCCGCATCTACGATGCTGAGAACCAAACGCTGCTCTACCTCTCATACACCACCAAAGAAACCGAAGGCAGTTTCAAGCACAGCCTGTCGACGGTACCGCTTTGGGGAACAAAGGCTTACAACGCCTTCCCTACGACTGCTGAAAAATAGCGCACATCATCAATGCCCGCGACTCGTTCTGAGTCGCTTTTTTATGTCGTTAAAATGAAACTTTGCATAAATTTTTGTGATATCATCCGCGAAAATTCTTTCACAATGCCCACTTAACACATGAAGTTTCCTGGACAGCGCAAATCTAAGCATTATTTTCCGACGCACGCCCGTGATCCGTTGGTCAACCAAATCCAACAAACCCCACTACTCCATCGCCCTACGATCGTCGGTGTCGGTCAGACCATCGTTGATATTGAAGCGCGCGTGGATAATGCATTCTTAGACAAATACAACCTGAGTAAAGGACATTCTCTGGTACTGGAAGAGAGTCAAGCCGACGCGCTTTACCAAGAACTGGTCGAACGGAATTTGATCACACACCAATACCCGGGTGACACCATTGGCAATACCCTGCACAACTATTCCGTGCTGGCGGACAGCAAATCGGTCCTGCTCGGCGTGATGTCAAAAAACGTCGAAGTTGGCTCTTACGCGTATCGCTATTTGTGCCGCACGTCGTCACGCATGAACCTCAACCATCTTCAAACCGTGGATGGCCCGATTGGCCGTTGTTACACTCTCATTTCTGAAAATGGTGAACGTACTTTTGCGATCAACGAAGGTCACATGAACCAGTTGCATCCTGAAAGCATTCCTGAAGACGTATTCGATAAGGCGTCTGCTTTGGTGGTCTCTTCGTATCTGATGCGCGGTAAGCCAAACGATCCGATGCCTCAAGCCGTACAACGCGCCATTGAAATTGCCAAAGCGAAATCGGTGCCGGTGGTACTCACGCTTGGCACGAAGTACGTGATCGAAGGCAATGAAACATGGTGGCAGGACTACCTCAAAGAACACGTCACCGTTTTGGCGATGAATGAAGAAGAAGGTGAAGCGCTGACCGGCGAAAAAGATCCGCTTCTCGCTGCCGATAAAGCGCTCGAATGGGTCGATTTGGTGTTGTGTACCGCTGGCCCAGTTGGCCTATACATGGCCGGCTACGTCGATGAAGCCGCTAAACGCGAAACCGAACTGCCGCTGCTGCCGGGCAATATTGCTGAGTTCAACAAATACGAATTCAGCCGCGCAATGCGCCAGCAAGACTGCGAGCAGCCACTGCGTGTTTATTCTCACATCGGCCCATACCTTGGCGGCCCCTTAGAGATCAAAAACACCAACGGTGCTGGCGATGGCGCGTTGTCGGCATTGCTGCACGACATGGCGGCCAACAGCTACCACTTGCGCAATGTACCCAATTCGGCCAAGCACGATCGACACTATTTGACCTACTCGTCGCTATCGCAAGTGTGCAAATATGCCAACCGCGTCAGCTACGAAGTGTTAACGCAGCACTCGCCACGTTTGTCACGTGCGCTGCCTGAACGAGAAGACAGCCTAGAAGAAACCTACTGGGATCGATAAATCGTTCACGAAGACTGGCATTCCACCACTCATATGGATTAGATTAGCGGCTTGTAAGCCGCTTTTTTTGTGCTTCAACATAGTCGACTAACACAAATCATTCTCAATAGATATTCAATGTGTTGAAAAGTATGGGTGTACGCACGCTTATCATTTACATGGAATTTCATAATTGAGACATTCTTTCATAAAAGATATAGTTGACGCCTAAAAGAAAATTAAATTAATAACTTTGTTATCAACGCCTTTTATTTTTTAACGTTGTTGCTTTAACTTTAGTGCTCAGAATCCGTATGGTTCAGTAGAGCTAGGTGCATTGATATGTCATTGACGCAGGAAAAACCCGCAGACGTGATCAATATGTTTTCAGACGTCTATCAAAAACGTTTGATGCATATCTTTGACGTATTCAGCGAGGGGATTTTTCACATGGATGAGCAGGGCTGTATGACATTTTACAACCCTGGCTTTTATCAACAATTTGGTTTCAATGCTTCCACAATCACTTTGAATGAGTGGTTCACTGTCGTTCACCCGCAGGATCGTGAGGATCTGGAAGCGCGGGTGCATCACCATGTTGCGAGTATCGGCCGAGCCACCGCGCAATACCGAGCGCGTAAAAGCAATGGGCAGTATGTGTGGATTGAAGGCACCGCCGTCACCTGCCAGCGGGATGGCGAAACGTTTATGGTCGGCAGCCATCGGGATATCTCTGATCAGAAGTTGATGGAGTCTTATCTCAATCAGGCGGCGTTTTACGATAACGTTTCCGGCTTAGCCAACGCGACCAAACTGCTCAAAGATATTGATCAAATCAAACTCGACGACCAAAAGTCGGGCACCTTGCTTTACATCCAAATTGACGACATCAAATCCTACTTGAACCAATACGGTACGGAAGTGGTGCAGCACATCTTGCATCATTTGATCTCCGCGCTAAACAGCGTGACCAATCCCGACACCGAATTCTATCGCGTTCGCTCCGATGACTTTGCCCTATTGCTGAGCCAAAACATCAGCCATGACGCGCTGACCGCATTGTGTCACGACATCTTGGATCGCTACGCAAAATCAGCGCAAGAACATGGGCACTTGTTTGGCGACAGCATGAGCATCGGCGTCTATCCTGAATTTTCAAATGCGTACAGCGCCGAGCAGATCATCAATATTGCCTCACGCACTTGTCAGTACGCTGGTGAGAAAAAACGCTCGCGGATTGAAATCTACAACGGCAAAACGCAGCGTGCAGTTGATCGCTTCTTCTACATCGAGCGCGGGCTCAAAGAAGCGCTGCAATCGCGTTCACTCTCCGTCAAATTCCAACCCATTTTAAATGCACAAAGCGGCCAAGTATCGAGCTTTGAAGCGCTGGTACGTTGGCGTTCCAAAGAGTTTGGCGAAATTTTCCCCGACGAATTCATTCCCGTGGCCGAAGAGAAGGGGTTAATTACCGACTTGGGTTATCAAGTCTTTGAAAAAGCGTGTGAATTCATCAGTCGCTACAACAAAGTCAACGGCGTGAACATTCGCGTCAACATCAACGTTTCGGTGTTGCAACTGCTCAATAGCACCTTCCCTTCCAACATCAAAATGATGGCCAGTGAAGCGGGCATTGATCCTCAATCCATCGTGTTAGAACTGACGGAAACCGTGATTTTGGATGGCAACAAGAATGCGCTCAATCAATTGGAAACCCTGAGCAAAATGGGCTTTCAGCTCTCTTTGGATGATTTTGGCACCGGCTTTAGCTCCATTCACAGCTTTTTCGATTTGCCGTTGAATCAAATTAAAATCGATCGTTCTATGGCCACCAAAACCTTGACCAACCAAGCCTCCGAAGAGTACCTGAGCTTCATCATTCAACTCAGTCGCAGCAAAGGCGTCGACATCGTGATTGAAGGCATTGAGAACAGTGACATGTTCAGGAAGTTTCGCGCAATGGGCGCGTCCTATTTGCAGGGCTACTGGTTCTCGAAGCCGCTGTCGCTTGCCAGTGCCAGCCGTTACACACTGTCTAGCAACCTCACCACTGGTTAAACCACACGATGTGAACTCGCTCTGATTCAAAGCGATGTTCATAAATCCTTCATCTAAGTGACTGGATTTTAGTGAGATTGCTCCATAATATCGCCGAAACATACGGAAGTGTTTCAGGCGCATGATCCTCAATCAAACCCCAATATCCAGCTCATCATCCTTTCAACTGGAGGTTAAATGCCTTCTGTTTACGCTCGTCATCGTGTTCCTGATTAATACGCCGATGCGCTACGTTAAATCCGACAAAGAATCCGACTTCGCCGCGCAACTCAAAACGTTAGAAAATACCCTGATCCTCAAACGCAACCTGGCGTCGAGCTTCCTCGCCATCGGTGACTCGCACATTGCCACCCGTTATTTTGACGATCCAGCGCCGTTTTTGGATCTCGCCAATCAGTTGCTCGCCACCCAATCCTTGATCAAATCCATGACGATCGTGGCGAAGACGCCGCCCGTGGGGTATCGCTACCAACGCTGGATCACCACCTACAACCGCTTTTACAGCAGCAGCCTCAATCGCCAGCAAACGCAACTGCTGCTCTCACCGCAATGGGGCGTATTCACCGAGTTTAAGGCCATCTATCGCCATCAGCGCCACATCGGGTATCTGGTGTTGGAGATCGATCTCAATGAATTTTCTGAAATTGGCGGCGACAACATCCTGCTCATCAATCAACTCGGCACCGTCTATTCCAGCTCTCGCACCGGAATCGACAGCCTGAGCAATTTGGGGGATAGCTTGCCCCATGTATGGCAGGATTTACAACGCTCCAACCGCTTTGCCGGTTTATTTGAATACGATGATTTTAGCTTTATCTACCGCAAACTCGATCTGCTGAATGACGGCAAAACCTACTTGGTCAAAGTGGTCGATAACCATGAACTGGTTCCGCCCTACTTCTACTTGATTTTGATGTTCGGCAGCATCACGGCGGGCGTGAGCCTCTACCTGTATCGCATTCGCAAAGACAAACAGGAACTGACGAAAATCACCTTCACCGACGAGCTTTCCGGGCTGCACAATCGCCACTATTTGAAAAAAGTCAGTCGTCAGCTCAAAGCGCATCACCGATATCATTTGTGTATTCTGGATATCGATCACTTCAAGTTGGTGAACGATAAATATGGCCATGACATTGGCGATCAAGTGATTAAACGCGTGGCGTCTGTGATTAAAAGCCGCATTCGCTTATCGGATTATGCGTTTCGTTTTGGCGGTGAAGAGTTTGTGGTGGTGATCAAAACTGACTCTGCCGAACAAGCTGTGCGTATTTTTGACCGGATTCGCGAGGATGTGGCGCTGTATGTACAAGCGCCGAAAGTGACGATTTCAGGCGGTGTTTGGCCCGTCACCGAATCGGTGGATGAGGCAATCAAACACGCCGACCGTTTGTTGTATATGGCGAAAGAACAGGGCCGCAATACGATTTTGAGTGAAGCCGCTTAACCCGACGCGCACGCCACAATCCCAGGACCAATAATGCACCAAAGCTCACCATGTTCAGCGAACCGCCGCCGCCACTGTCGGATGTTGTCGTTCCATTGAGATAAGCGACCCGTTTGTCATCCGTGGCCACAAAATCTGGCGTTTCGCTGCCAGCCAGCACGCTGTTGATCCAACTGGTGTAGTCAACCACTTCGGTAAATACTGCATCGGCGTTGGACATGGTCCACGGGTTGCCGCACGTGGTGGGGCCAAAACTGACAATGCCCACTTGTTTTAATGTACCGCTGTCATTCCAATAAATAGGGCCGCCCGAGTCGCCCTGACAGGTGCCGTTGTCCAGCCCCGTAGTCACGCTGGTATCACCACCAAAACAGATCTGATTGCTGGTCAGCTTGGTCAAATCCTGCTGACACGTCGCGTTCGAAACATAGTTCATGTCGGTCACCAGCAGGTCGTCGCTGTCATCGGTGCCGGTACTGGTATTGCCATGGCCGACGGCTTCAAACACATTGTCGTTGGTATCATTATCTGTGTTATCTGTTCCTAAGCGATAAGTGTCATCACTGGGGATATCGGTATAGCCAACCACGTTCAGGGTCGATTCTAACTTGATGATCGCAATATCATTCGGCCACAGGTTGGTGGAAGAGTCTTCATACCCGGGATGATAATAGAATTCAGACGCTCGCACGGTTTCAATATTACCGTTTGGGAAGGCGGATTCGCTGTCAGTTTGCGCCACCACCGTAAACAAATTGTAGTTTTCATCCAAATTGCCGGAGCCATCAAAGATGCAGTGTGCGGCCGTAAGCACATGCGTCTCATCCAGCATGGTACCGCCGCAATAACTGCCGACACCATAGACGCCATCGTATTCAATGCGGTCGTAATACAGGCTGACAAACGAGTCATACGTCGTCACCGAGGTCGTGGTGCCGTTAACGATGTATGTGGTCACGTCCGTCGTGGCTGCCAATGCGGGTACAGCAGCAAAGAAACTGGTGAGCGCCGCCAACACCTTCCATGTCGTCATGTCGATATCCTTAAAGTAAACCTGCTCAGATAGTACTTGATACGTACCATTCAGCAACACTGGCCTTACGCGCCAGTCAAAGCGTCAATAAAAGTATGCATGATAAATAAAAAAACAGCCCCTAAAAAGGAGCTGTTGTCGCAAATTCAATCGCTTAGCCGCGGTAGTAACGTTGCGGCACAAACGGCATTTTTTCCACCAGCATCGGCAGCATTTTACCGCGCACTTCAGCAAACACTTCCGTCCCAATGGCCGCTAAGTCGGCACGCACATACGCCATGGAAACCGGAATTCCCGCAGTTGGCCCGGCAGTGCCGCTGGTCACGAGACCAATTTTTACGCCATCAGCATCAAACAGTTCGGTGCCTTCACGCACAGGCGCTTTGGTTTGACCAACCAGACCCACACGTTTGCGCGACACATCTTTTGTCGCGATTTGCGACAGAATGATATCCGCACCTGGGAAACCACCTTCACGCGCACCGCCCGTGCGACGAACTGGCTGAATTGCCCACAGCAGGCTGGCTTCAACCGGTGTGGTGGTTTCATCCAAATCGTGACCATACAAACACAGACCACACTCAAGACGCAGCGAGTCGCGTGCGCCAAGGCCAATCCACTCCACTTCTTCAAACGCCGTCAAGGTGCGAGCCAACGCTTCGGCTTGGTCAGCGGGTACTGAGATTTCGTAACCATCTTCGCCGGTGTAACCACTGCGGCTTACGATGCAGTCGATGCCATCGATTTGCACTTGCTGAATGTCCATAAACAGCATATCCGCGACCGCTGGTTGCAGGCGAGCCAGCACTTCAGCCGCTTTCGGGCCTTGCAGCGCCAGCAGCGCGCGGTCGTCAACGATTTCCAGCTCGACACCTGATGGCAAATGCGCCTGTAGGTGGTTGATGTCTTGGTCTTTACAGGCCGCGTTCACCACCACAAATAGGTGATCGCCCAAGTTCGCCACCATCAGGTCATCCAGAATGCCACCTTGCTCGTTGGTGAAGAATGCATAACGTTGTTTGCCTTCCGCTAAATCGACCACATCAACCGGAACAAGCGTTTCCAGTGCGGCAGCCGCCCCTTCACCGTGCAGACGAAGCTGACCCATGTGTGAAACGTCAAACAGACCTGCTGCTTCGCGTGTGTGCAAGTGCTCTTTCTTCACGCCCAAGGCGTATTGCACCGGCATGTCGTACCCCGCAAAAGGCACCATTTTTGCGCCAACTTCCACGTGAAGCGCGTGCAATGGTGTGATCAGGAGTTCTTGTGTCGCATGTTCTTGAGTCATTTTCTTCTCCATTAAGCCAGACTCCGTCTTTTGAGTGTAGCCGCTAGTGTTTAGCAAAAACTGTCGCAAAAGTGCGCATCAGGAAACCATGTTTCCAATAGTGAACAAAGATGCCCTTGTTTTAGCGGATTAACAAGTTCAAAACAGTGAGAATTGTCATAATTAACAACTCAATCACATTTAAAGCGGTAAAAGAAAAACGCCGCACTGACGACATTCTCATCACTGCGGCGCATTTTTCTTCAATTCGCAACAAAAAGCAAACGGTTGCTTTCACTATAGGAAATTTTTCAGTTTTTCACTTTACTTGGCCGTGACCCACAAGATCAGCGCATCGTCCTCACTCACCGAGACCAACATGTGGCCCATATTGGCGTCGTAATACACACTGTCACCTTCGGCCAGCAGCACCGGTTCATAGAACTCACTGTAGAACATCACCTCGCCTTCGAGGATCAACAGGAACTCTTCACCGTCATGGCGAACCCAGTCACCATACTCTTCAAATGCACGTGCTCGAACTCGGCTTTTAAACGGCATCATCTTTTTATTCGACAGTTGCGTAGCCAGCAATTCATGCTCATAAGTTTGGGTTGGATGCGGTTTACCCTGCCCTTTCTTGGTCACATCACGACGGCCGCTTGCCATAATTTTTTTAGGCGGCTCAAAGAGTTGAGGCATATCAATTTGCAAACCATGCGCCAGTTTCTGCATGGCTTGAAACGTTGGTGAGATCTGTTCGTTTTCGATTTTGCTGAGTGTGGAACGAGCCAACCCCGTGCGTTGACTGGCCTCTTCCAGCGTGATGCCAAGCTTGGCGCGAATGTCTTTTATGCGCTGGCCGAGTTTAAGCGGTTCGATCGTTTGGTCGCCGGATTCCTTGGCGAGCGTCAATGATGGGTACTCATCATAAATGTCTTCTGACATGCTTTCCCTCGAATATTTATTCTTCCTGTCGTAAAAAACATTGTTGCACGAAGCGACAGAGTGATTAAAGAGCACAATCAGAAATAAAGCGTGCTTTAGGTAGCAAAAACCGAAACCGTGTTTCCTATAGGAAATTTTTGATTGATTGTTCATACCACAGGGAGTATGTTACGTCCTTGTTAGATTAAGAGATGCAAGTTACCGCGTTCAAGTGGCAAGGATTTAACATTTGGCTGCGGGTTTGGACCCTGTTTTTGGGGTCAGTTATCGGTGCAATCACCACGAGTCACCTCAGTGGCTCACCCGCGATTGAACCGATAGCCGTGATTAAGGAACAACCAACACATGCACGATTTTGCTTTGGCAGAATCGAAGAAGAAGGACCGACGAGCCGCAAGACGCTCAAACGCTCGTCAGATTATGGGAAGGTCATCTACCATGAACGCAAACGTGAACAAAGCTTACCAAAATCACAGCCTGGAGAGCTTCTTCTCCACGAACCTCGCTGCTACGGACGATGCGGTATTTGCCGGCATTCAAGCCGAATACACCCGTCAAAACGAACAAATCGAACTGATTGCTTCCGAAAACATTGTGTCGAAAGCCGTCATGCAAGCCCAAGGCACCTGCCTGACTAACAAATACGCGGAAGGCTATCCGGGTCGTCGTTACTATGGCGGCTGTGAGCACGTCGACAGCGTTGAAGCCATTGCCATCGAACGCGCAAAGTCACTCTTTGGCTGCGAATATGCCAACGTTCAACCGCACTCTGGCGCACAAGCGAACGGCGCAGTGATGCTGGCGCTGCTACAACCGGGCGACACCATCATGGGGATGTCGCTGGACGCTGGCGGCCACCTAACGCACGGCGCGCGCCCTGCTTTATCGGGCAAATGGTTTAACGCCGTGCAGTACGGTGTCGACCGCGCAACGTTGGAAATCAACTACGACGACGTACGCAAACTGGCGCTGGAAAGCCAACCAAAGCTGATTATTGCCGGTGGCTCAGCCATTCCACGCATCATTGATTTCAAAAAATTCCGCGACATCGCTGACGAAGTCGGCGCACTGTTGATGGTTGATATGGCGCACATCGCCGGTTTGGTTGCCACGGGCGCTCATCCAAGCCCGCTGCCACATGCCCATGTCGTGACCACCACCACACACAAAACCCTGCGCGGCCCACGCGGCGGCATGATTCTGACCAACCACGAAGAGATCATTAAGAAGATCAACTCGGCGGTATTCCCTGGCCTGCAAGGTGGCCCACTGATGCACGTCATCGCAGCAAAAGCGGTTGCATTTGGTGAAGCGCTAGGCCCTGAGTTCTCAAGTTATATTGATTCGGTGATCGAGAACGCAAAAGTTCTGGCCGAAGTATTGCAAACTCGCGGCTGTGACATTGTGACTGGCGGAACCGACACGCACCTGATGCTGGTTGACCTGCGTCCGAAAGGATTGAAAGGCAACGTGGTCGAACAAGCACTAGAGCGCGCAGGAATCACATGTAACAAAAATGGCATCCCTTTTGATGAAGAGAAGCCTATGATTACTTCGGGCATTCGTTTAGGTACGCCCGCTGGAACCAGCCGTGGTTTCGGCCGTGAAGAATTCAAACTCATTGGTGAGTGGATTGGCGACGTGCTGGATGGCTTAGTTGAAAGCCCTGAAGGTAACCCGGATGTGGAACAACAAGTTCGCAAACAAGTGAAGACGCTATGCCAGCGCTTCCCGCTTTACCAATAAACAGTTAATGACGCAGAAGGCGCATCAACGTCAAACCCAATTCAACGTTGATGCCCACCTTAAGCAGCAAATTCGATACATTTTGGAGATTATGCAATGGACAAAACACTGAAGTTTACAGACAGCCACGAATGGGTGCGCGACAACGGTGACGGTACAGTAACAATCGGCATCTCTGAGCACGCTCAGGAAATGCTGGGCGATGTTGTGTTTGTTGAACTACCCGAAGTCGACAGCGAATGCGATGCAGGCGAAAGCTTCTCACTGGTTGAATCTGTAAAAGCAGCTTCTGACATCTACGCACCTGTATCTGGTGTGATTGTAGAAGTGAACGAAGACCTTCAGGATAGCCCAGAGCTAATCAACGAACAGCCATACGACGGCGGCTGGATTGTGAAAGTGAAACTGTCTGACGCAGCTGAACTCGACGATCTGAAAGACGCCGAAGAGTATCTGAGCTCTATCGAAGAAGACTAATGTCTCAGAATAAAGCTGCCCTTACGGGCGGCTTTTTTTCAAGGGAAAGGAAAATGACTGAATTACTTCACAGCCTAAGCACTCAAAATGAGTTCGTTGCTCGCCACAACGGACCCAACACCGCTGACCAAGCGAAAATGCTCAACACCATCAACGCGGCTTCTCTCGAAGCGCTGATTGCAGAAACCGTTCCAGCAAACATTCGTCTGGAAAAGCCAATGAGCCTTGCGCCAGCGAAAAGCGAAGCCGACATGCTGACTGCCATGAAAGCATTCGCCCAACAAAACCAAATCAAACGCACGTTCATCGGTCAGGGTTACTACAACACCTTCACGCCCAACGTCATTCTGCGTAACGTGATGGAAAACCCGGGCTGGTACACGGCTTATACGCCTTACCAACCAGAAATTTCTCAGGGTCGTCTTGAATCGCTGCTGAACTATCAACAAATGGTGATGGATCTGACGGGGATGGAAATCGCGAACGCCTCTTTGCTAGACGAAGCGACCGCGGCTGCCGAAGCGATGGCACTGTGTCACCGCGCAGGTAAGAGTAAGAGCAATGTCTTCTACGTGGCAGACGACGTTCACCCGCAAACCATCGAAGTGGTGAAGACTCGTGCGGCTTTCCTAGGTTTTGAAGTTCAGGTTGGCGCAATCGATTGCCTTGTAGAGCAAGACGTGTTTGGTGCGCTACTGCAATACCCAAGCACCACAGGCGAAGTACGCGATCTGACGGACATCATCAACAAAGCGCACGCCAATAAAACCTTGGTGACAGTCGCAACTGACCTGCTGGCCAGCACGCTGCTGAAACCTGCCGGCGAAATGGGCGCAGACGTGGTGATCGGTTCTGCGCAACGTTTCGGCGTGCCGATGGGTTACGGCGGTCCGCATGCAGCGTTCATGGCAACGCGTGATGCGTACAAACGTACCATGCCAGGCCGCGTCATCGGTGTATCTATCGATGCAAAAGGCAACCAAGCCCTGCGTATGGCGATGCAAACGCGTGAGCAGCATATTCGCCGCGAGAAAGCGACCTCCAACATCTGTACCGCTCAGGCGCTGCTGGCAAACATGGCGTCATTCTACGCCGTATTCCACGGTGCTGAAGGCCTGCGCACGATTGCTCGCCGCACGCACCACCTGACTGCAATTCTGGCCGCTGGCCTGACCAAAGCGGGCTTCGAACTGGCGCACAACAGCTTCTTCGACACCATCACCATCAATTCAGGTGCCAACACTGACGCGCTGTACCAGAAAGCACAGCAGGCCGACATCAACCTGCGTAAATTGCCTGTTCAACTGGGCATCAGCTTAGATGAAACCACCAGCATCGCTGATATCGAAGCGTTGTTTGGCGTGTTCGGCGTCAGCGAAAGCGTTCAGGCTCTGTCTGCCTCTATTGAAGCGAACGAGTTTGCTGCGATTCCAGAAAACTGCCGTCGTACGTCTGAATACCTCACTCACCCGGTCTTCAACACGCACCACAGCGAAACGCAAATGATGCGTTACCTGAAAAAACTGGAAAACAAAGACTTCTCTCTGACGCACGGCATGATCCCACTGGGCAGCTGTACCATGAAGCTGAATGCAGCGGCAGAAATGATTCCTGTGACTTGGCCAGAATTTGGCTGCATTCACCCATTCGCCCCCAAAGCTCAAGCAGCAGGTTATGCGGCTCTGGCCAGCGATCTGAAAGCGAAACTGTGTGAAATCACGGGTTACGATGCGTTCTCGCTGCAACCCAACTCGGGTGCGTCTGGCGAATACGCAGGTCTTGTTGCGATTCAGCGCTACCACCAAAGCCGTGGCGAAGGCCATCGTAACGTCTGCCTGATCCCAAGCTCTGCGCACGGTACGAACCCGGCGACCGCATCAATGGTTTCGATGAAAGTCGTGGTGGTGAAATGTGATGACAACGGTAACGTGGATATCACTGACCTTGCAGAGAAAATCGAAAAACACAAAGACAACCTGTCTGCCATCATGATCACCTACCCGTCGACACACGGTGTGTACGAAGAACAGGTGCGTCAGGTGTGCGACATGGTTCATGCAGCTGGCGGTCAGGTTTACCTAGACGGCGCGAACATGAACGCTCAGGTGGGTTTGACGTCGCCAGGCTTTATCGGCTCTGATGTCTCACACTTGAACCTGCACAAAACGTTCTGTATTCCTCACGGCGGCGGCGGCCCGGGCATGGGTCCTATCGGTGTGAAATCACATCTGGCACCATTCCTGCCAGGTCACATTGAAGGCGGCCTGGAAGGCACAGATTTCGCAGTTTCTGCCGCGGATCTGGGTAGCGCCTCGATTCTGCCTATCTCTTGGGCTTACATCGCAATGATGGGCGCAGAAGGCCTGACCAACGCGACTGAAGTGGCGATTCTGAATGCGAACTACGTGATGGAGCGTCTGCGTCCTCACTATCCTGTTCTGTACCGTGGCGCGAATGGCCGTGTTGCGCACGAATGTATTATCGACATTCGTCCGCTGAAAGAAGAAACCGGCATTAGCGAAGAAGACATCGCAAAACGTCTGATGGACTACGGTTTCCACGCGCCAACCATGTCGTTCCCTGTTGCGGGCACGCTGATGGTTGAGCCAACAGAATCGGAAGATCTCGCCGAGCTGGATCGCTTCTGTGATGCGATGATCGCGATTCGCGAAGAGATCAACCAAGTTCATTCTGGTGTATGGCCACTGGCAGACAACCCATTGGTAAACGCACCACATACACAAGTTGACCTTTCAAGCGACGAATGGGTTCACCCGTACTCGCGCGAGATCGCCTGCTTCCCTTCCGCGCAAGCGAAAGCCTCGAAGTACTGGCCAACCGTCAATCGTGTCGACAACGTCTACGGCGACCGTAACCTGATTTGCTCTTGCCCGAGCATTGAGAATTACGAAGAGTAATGACGTTTTTCACCTACACGCAAAAGGCGAACCTCAGGGTTCGCCTTTTTGATGGGTTGTTTTACACAACCTGATGGATTGTTATCGACGTGCGAGAAAACGATAAATTCTTGTATCGAGAAGATAAAATGACACTCCTGAAACATTTCCCCCTCAAAATAAGTTCAGAAATTCTATATAATACCGTGTTGAATATCACATTTGTGCACATTGGACGAACGCTCGCGCGTTTATTCACTGCATGGAACCCTCGTTGAATTTTGCCCAAGATGTGGCACAAAACCGGGGCATCATGCCCGGCCAGCAAACGGGTCACGATGTGATGTAAATGCATTCAAAGCAATAGGAAGGACTATGAGTGATAATAATGGCGGCATTCCGCATCCAAGCGGAAAAGCAACGCCCATAGACACCGACTATACCGTCGGACAGGACAATGTCATTGTGTCCGTAGGACCATTTGGTCTTGATATTCATAACCGCGTGTTTGCGGTTTCTGGGTTGGCGATCGTGATTTTCGTCTTCGCAACCTTAATCTTCCGTGAACAAGTAGAGCCTCTGTTTGTTCACATGCGCTCTTGGTTAACCTCAAGCTTAGATTGGTTTTTCCTTCTTTCCGGCAACATTTTTGTCATCGTCTGCTTGGGCTTAGCCATTTCACCATTGGGGCGCGTGCGCATTGGCGGCACCGACGCCACTCCAGATTACAGCTACATGGGCTGGTTGGCGATGCTGTTTGCCGCTGGCATGGGGATTGGTTTGGTGTTCTTTGGCGTGTCTGAGCCAATGTCGCACTTCAGTACATCACTGGCAGGTCCGGTGTTTGAAAACGGCGTACGCACCGACTGGGCGCCGCTCGCGGGTGCAATCGGCGATGTGGAAGCGGCCCGCTCACTGGGCATGGCTGCCACCATTTACCACTGGGCACTTCACCCGTGGGCGATTTACGCGCTATTGGCGCTGGGTTTAGCCATCTTCTCCTTTAACAAAGGATTGCCCCTGACCATGCGCTCGATTTTCTATCCGCTGTTTGGCGAACGCGTGTGGGGTTGGACGGGTCATATCATCGACATTTTGGCGATCATCGCAACGGTCTTTGGCCTTGCCACCTCGTTGGGATACGGCGCGTCGCAAGCAGCAACAGGCTTAAACTTCCTATTTGGTGTACCACTCACTGACACCACGCAAATCGTGTTGATTGTGGTCATCACTGCGTTTGCCTTGATCTCAGTGGTCGCCGGCCTGAATGGCGGCGTGAAACTGCTGTCTGAAATCAACATGGGTTTGGCGGCACTGCTCCTGCTGTTTATCGTCATTGCAGGCCCAACGGCGGCGATTTTGCTTGGTTTCTTTGACAACATCGGCGCTTACCTCACGAATCTGCCTGCGTTGTCGAATCCGTTCGCACGACCTGATGTCAACTTCTCACAAGGTTGGACATCATTCTACTGGGCATGGTGGATCTCATGGTCACCATTCGTTGGTATGTTCATCGCTCGCGTCTCTCGCGGCCGTACCGTGCGTGAATTCATCGTGTGTGTGCTGTTGGTGCCATCCGCCGTGTGTGTATTCTGGATGACCGCATTTGGCGGCACCGCCATCAGCCAATTCGTGAATGAAGGCTACGAAGCGGTGAAAAACGCCGATTTACCACTGAAGCTATTTGAAATGCTGGAAATCATGCCGCTGTCGAGCATCACCTCGATCGTGGGTATCGTTCTGGTCGTGGTGTTCTTCATCACATCTGCCGACTCCGGCTCACTGGTGATCGACACCATCGCCGCGGGTGGTAAAGTGGATGCGCCAACACCGCAGCGTATTTTCTGGTGTACGTTTGAAGGCTTGGTGGCGATTGCCTTGTTGCTGGGCGGCGGGCTTGCTGCCGCGCAAGCGATGGCGGTAACCACGGGCTTCCCATTTACGATCGTGCTTTTGATCGCCACGGCATCGCTGATCATTGGCTTGCTGGACGAACCCCGGTCAGTGCCGAAAAAAGCGGTGCTACGCCCCGGGAAATAACCGGCCCTAATGCAAAGAACCCCAATATTTGGGGTTCTTTTTTATCTGGAGAACGCGCTGCTGCGAAGACGCAGAATCAAACGCCCTTAATCCCGATCCCATGGCGACACCGTTTCACCGCTGTGTTTTTGAAAGAAACGATAATTGCGTTGCATGTAGTCATCTTTCTTCAACGCGTCAAAATCCCAAGACTCTCCGCTGAGATCAAACTGAAAATCGTTGTTGGCTAACTGCAACTGATGAAAATCAGGTTTGGCAATTCGATACACAGCGCTGTTGGCTGTTTGGCAGATGAACTTCACCGTTTCGCTGGGCGCCTCATTCACCTGTAACGTGGCTTGAATCGGTGACTTTTCATCACACGGCGCATCTTTCACGAAGGTAAACAAAAAGAAACCATTGTTGGTGGTGTTAAGGAACACAGCCAGATGATGGCCGATATCCACCTGACGATAAATCAGTTGATTGGAATGATGTTCACGGGCGCTTTGCATGGCGTGATCGTTGAAACTGATCAGTTGACTATCGACCCAAAACCACCGCAATCCGTGATTCATAAACGTCAGCGACTGGTAGGAATGAAAGGCGAGCACACCAAAGCCCACCAAAAATACCGCGCTCACCGAAACCATTATTTTAAACAACTTAGACATCATTTTTTCTCAAACCCACTGCCAGCGCACCATTCTAACATGACCATTGTGATGAAGTTTTGAACGTGTTCGCTAAATGTAATCCGGCATGATGCGAGCAGGTAGCCCTCGATGTCAATCAGGATATTTTGGTGGGTAGCCGTTTCCTCACGCGACATCATGCAGCGATGATCATGAGGCAAAGCAGCACAGTTATCGTTTTTAGCGCTCGAATAACAATTCTCTTACGTCCTACTTTCAAAGCGCCTTTATAATAGCGAGGTTGAACTTAATTGAATGCGAAGGAAGCAACATGGATGCAACCATGAAGACGACACTGCTAGCGGCAACGCTACTCTCGTCGCCTTTATTGAAGGCGCAAGAACTCAGTGACTATGACCGATGTCTGTTGACGGCCACCCAATCGCAGAGCGGTGAAATGACCATCAACCAAGTGCGTCAGCGTTGTCAGTCGATGAGTGAAACCCCGTCCGAGACGCAGAAAGAAGACCTACTGAGCCAACGCCGCGAATCAGAAAAAAGCACCGAATTTCGTCCTTTTGTGATGACCGCGCATCGCATGAACTACATTTTACCCATCGTCTACACCGATAGTATCAACCGACAAGCGTATGAAGAATCGGGTTGGGCAGATGGCCTGCGCAAAGCAGAATCGGAGTTTCAAATCAGTTTTAAAGTGCCACTCAATTATACCGATCTGCTGTTTGAAGATGATGCTCTGTTCTTTGGCTTCACGCTGCGCTCGTACTGGCAGGTGTATGCAGAATCGATTTCTCGTCCATTCCGCGAAACCGATTATCAACCGGAACTGTTTTACTTCACGCCCACCCGTTGGAAACCGCTGGGCGGGAACACTTGGTTAGGATTTGGCATTGAGCATCAGTCCAACGGCCAACGACAAGATTTGTCGCGCAGTTGGAACCGCGTATATGCCTCATTTGCCTACGAGAAAAATCGTTTGGCGCTCAACCTGCGTCCATGGTGGCGCATTCCCGAAAATGACAAAACCAGCGCTGATGATCCCAACGGCGATGACAACCCAGACATCACGGATTACATGGGGCACTTTGAGCTGATGGGCGCGTATAAATGGGACAACCTCACCCTGAACTTTACCGGACGTGAAAACTTCGCCACCCACAAAGGCTACGCCGAGTTGGGGTTAACCTTCCCGATCTGGGGTAAAGTGCGCGGCTACGCGAAATACTCCACGGGGTATGGCGAAAACCTGATTGACTACAACCACAATCAGCAGCGCTTTGGTGTCGGCATTGCCATCACCGATCTGCTGTAATCCCATTTCACGAAGACAAAAAAGCCCGAGCATTGCTCGGGCTTCTGTCTGTTTTTTGCGGTGAATTACCACATGAGATCGTCTGGTACGACGAAGTCGGCGTACGGATCGTCTTCATCTACCGTGTCGCTTGAAGCAACCTGTTGCTCGATGATGGTTTGCTCATCACGTTGCGCAATTTTATTGGCAACAACGCTTGGAATAATCACGTATGTGTCTTCGTATCGCGCAATCGCCACAATGCCTTTGATCAATTGCTCGCGCAGCAGTGAGGTCACATACAACGATTTCACCAGCGTGCCGTCGGTGAAGTTGTATTTGATGTCGCCATCTTTGGTGTTGAGCTTGTTCAGCTCAATCAGTTGCTTCACTTGCGACTGAATTTCTTTGCTCAAACGCGCTTCGTTCTTTTGTGTATTCAGTTCTTTGTCACGCTCTTGCTGCTGACGCTTTTGCTCTTCAACCGCCGCTTTGACTTCGCGTGATTGAACGCGAGATTTTTTCGCGCCTTTGGTAACTTTCTTGAATTTCTTCTCGTTCACCAAGCCCGCTTTTAACATTTGCTCCTGGAGCGTAAGTTTTGCCATGAGATGTCTACTTTTCTGTGCTTTTTGCGCATTCTATCGGCTCCGCTCACGCAAATAAAGTCGCCTGATGAACCGCTTTCACACTCGGGAGAAATTCTTACTCGCCATAGCCACTGCCAATCGCGCGAAATGGCATTTTCAGCCCCAATTCTGGCACTTGCCGCCCCACCCATGCCGGAAACGTATTGCTGTTTGGCCCCGGGAACAAGGTGTATTCGTTGGCCCACGGATACAGCGCCACCACATCCTGCACTTTCGGGATCAATTGCTCGGCTTTTTCGCCTTGAATCGACAGCACTTTTTCAGGGCGCGCGCCATACCAGTAACGATCCGGAGTCGCCGTTTGATATTGATACAGCGCAGGCTGACCGCGATCCACTCGCCAGCCAATCACTTCATAGACCGTGTATTGCTCGGCATCGTGCGGCTTCACCGCCACCCACGTATGCACAGCAAACCAACCGCGCCAACTAAACGCATCGGCGGCGTAAAATTCAATCACTGCTTGACGATTGTGTTGCGGGTCGGGCGCAATGCCTGCCGGTTCTCGGCTTGCGGTGCGCCAATCGCTCTGCGTGCACGCGCCTAGCAGCGCGCCTGTGGCGAGCAACATCCACTTGACCGATCGCTTCATATTCACATTCCCTGTCATTCTTGGCTTGGCTATTAGTTGGCTATTGGCTGGCTTCACATCACTGTATCAAACCGATGGCGATTGAGAAAACGTTCACCACAAACTCTATACGCAGCGCGAGGGACATGAAGGCAAATGCAATCCAGCCACTTGTCTATCGCCCCCGCATTCTTTCCGCAGAAAAATTACTCAGCGACGCTGGCATGACGTGCAGCCACGGCACGCCGAACGCGTATGCGGATCCAACCGACCTCGCTGAATTTTACAATAAGCGTTTTTCAGTGCACGCCGCGCAGCAAACCAATCCTGCGGTTTTTCGAGCAGTAAATAGCCATAAAAACGTTTGACCAGTGGTTCACGATACTCGTCGATAAATCGGCTATCAAAGTCGATCTCAAAGTAGGTCAGTGCCTGTTCAATGGAAGTAAAGCTGGCAATGATGTCTTGAATAGTGTTGTCGCTCACGGTTTCGATCCTCGGTCATCGAAACACCAGTCTACAAACGCAAAACGCCCGCTGCATTGATATCGCGCGGGCGTTTTGCACATTCTTTAAGCGCGATGCGCTAGAGAATCAAATGAGTCAAACGGTTCATCACGTCATGTCCGGGCTGAGAGAACGTCCAGAAAAAGCCGGCCATATTGATGAAAATAGTCAGCCACAGAATGGTTTTGAACGGCTGCTTTTTCGATTTATGCCGCAACTGGCTTTGTGCCATTAACGCACCGGGCCAACCACCGGCGAGCGCCAACACATGTAAGGTATTTTCTGATGTGCGCCAATTGCCCAACTGTGCGGCCCGTTTATCGCCCGCATACGCCATGTACGTCAGGACACTCATCACCAAATAAAGCGGAATAAACAGCACCGAACCGCCCAATAGAACGGTGGCACCCGACACAAACACCAAAAACGTGCCACCAAACAACGCGGTGACTGACAGCCCTTTAACCCCAGTCAATTCGACATTCACGGCGTTCAATCGGCCTTTGCGATCCTGCTCTACATCGAATGACACGGTGTCGTTTTTCGCCAGTCGTTTAGCGCGATGTTTCACCGCCGAAATGTGGACGAAGATTTTACTCTTGCCGTCCGGCGCCGTAATAAAGCCATACCCTTTGTCATCATGCCAACGCGTAATTTTGCCTTTCACTGATTCTTATTCTCTGTCGGTGATTATTTTTTATAAGCTTAAACCAGTTCGTCTCGAACGCTAGTGCAGCCCGCAACTACTGCTGAGCACGGCGAATATTGAGCCAAAACGCCTGCTGACACGCATTGATAAAATGCTTTCGCTTCGGCGTAATATTCATCGTTTCCGGCTCGCTCACGACACGATAGCTGATCCAACATTCGGCGCACACGGCATCGTTGGGCTGCACATCGAACGCTTGTTCAATCGATTGATGGATCACCACACCATTGGTAAACGTCACGGTTTGTTCGCGCGTGTAAAATCGCTCACCTTGGTCGTCTTGCGTGGTGTCTTCATTTGTGGTGCGTTCGGCAATCGTCAGCGCAGGCGTCGAATCCAACATCGCCGCCACGTAGAGGTGGAGATCGTTCATGAGCTCGTGATCCTAAAATGGAGTGCGCCATTGTGCCATGCTTGGCGACATGAGGCATCCATGAATTGTTAAGCCACTGAAAAACAAAGGGCGAACCTAATGTTCGCCCTCAAGATGCCGATGGACACTCAATAGGTTTTGTCTTTTTTGTCCTTCTCTTTTTTCATCATTTTGTCTTTGTTCATCTGTTTATCGAGTTTCGCCTGACACTCTTTTGCGCTGCGGCCATCTTTCTCACACGCTTTGAGTTTCGTCATGTACGCTTCACGCTCCTCCGCGGACATGCCTTTGGCATTCGCTTTATCCATCGACTTGGCCTTTTCCATGGACTTTCCTTTGTCCATCAACTTTCCTTTGTCCATCGATTTGGCTTTGTCTTCGTCGATTTGATGCATCGAACCCGCTTTGCCGAGGCTGCGCTCTAACTTCGCTTCACACGTTTGGGTACTGTGGCCCTCTTTTTCGCACGCGTTGAGTTTCATCCTGTACGCTTCACGTTCTTCAGCAGACATGCCCATGGTTTGATGCATGGCGCCCATGTCGTCGTCATCCATCATCCCTTCGGTTTTTTCGTGGTGGTTTGCCAAGGCCAACGTCGAGAAACTACAGGTTAAGCCAATCAACCCAGCCATGATCCAATTGTTCATCGTCTTTCTCACTTGTTTCGGTGAATCCCTTCTACAGTGTAGTTCAATCACCACTCGCGAGATGCAAGGAGGCCGTGTCGCGCTTCAACAGCACTCACTGCCTCCTTTCACAACAGACAGATTATGCCTTAGCCTTCTCCGCCTTGACGGCCGAGGATGCATTGCTGGCCGCAGCCGCCATCAGTGCTTGAACTTCAAGCTCTTTGATTTTTTTACCCATCGCCGCCTGAAACACCTGAAACATCAGACCGCTGAAAAAACTGCTCAGCGTGATGGCAAAAAACGTGGAAACCACCAGATCCACTGGCCAATACGGGCTTTGCACCACCACCGGTTGATAAACCACAACGCCAGCAATCACCACCCAGTGGCTCATGCAGTAAAAACAGCGAAACAGGTAACCGATCATGTGCCCCAAACGCTCAGTGAACGCGCGCAACGGCGCAAACAATTCGGTTTGTGTGATGGTGATGGAAATGCTCGATGCACTGATCGCCAGTACCAAACAAACCCAAACACCGTGTAACAGTTCTTGATCAAATAGTGTATTCATCATGACGCCTCCTAATGTAACTCAAAATGTTACGTTAGGAGATAAACGAGATCAACGCCAAAAAAACTAAGGTTATTTTTTAAACAGAGGGGATGCGAGGATTACTCCAGTTGCGCGATAAATTCTTGACTGAGATCCGCCAGAGAGATTTGAGAAAAGCGAGTCAGCAGCAGCACTTCCGCTTCGTGCAGCACGTCACGCAACGACGCATTCACCGCTTTTTCGACCACGCAATTGGGGTTGACGTTGTCAAAGCCGATCGAAAAAATCTTCGGCTCGCCAACCGCCTGATAGATATCGAGTAAGGTCACGCGCTGGAGATCGCAAGACAATGTCCAGCCGCCGCCCTGCCCTTTGGTGGACGTCACATACCCCGCATCTCGCAGCCCCGCCATCGTGCGACGAATCACCACCGCGTTGGTGCCGAGCATGGTCGCAAATTGCTCCGACGTCATCGGTTGTTTCACCAAATGCAAAAGGATGTGCAAAACACGGGAAAGGCGGCTGTCTAGTCTCATGGGGTCGGATATCGGTTACAGGGTTGAGGTCGTCATCTTAACAAGCCAACGCACGAAGACCAACGGCCAATTGCAGCGACGCCGCACTCAAACTAAGGGCGAGAACTAAGCAGCACACCGCTGCCCATGGTACATACGGGCGGCTCAGTCGACCAAACGAATTTCCTCTAGCACGTCATAGATCAGCTTGTTGTCGACGTGCTTGCTTTCCATCAACGCGACGGAATGCACCACCAGCGTCAACGGCGCCATCGGTATGTCGCTCAAACGGGTATCGAGCATCACGTGCCGTCCCAACGTAATGTGCGGCACATAAGGTCGATTTTCTGGAGGAAAGGGGGTGTCAGCGAGCTTCATGCGTAGTGCTGCTTGCAAGGCCATCAAGTCATGTTGTTGGGTCACACCCAGCCAAATCAGTTGACGACCTTTGATATGGAAATGACCGAGATGGTCGACATGAAGTGTCATCGGCGCGCATTCAAGCTCATGCAATAAGCCTTTCAGCGTGGGTAAATGCTCACTTGCGACCTCACCAATGAATTCCAATGTGAGATGAAAGTTATCGCTGTGCGTAAACGTCCCCTTTGTGGCATGAGTTTTGAGCCGCTCGCGCTCGCGGCGAAGCTGAGCTTTTTCCTCGGCAGCAAAGGTCAGTGCAAAGAAACAACGCAAGTCCGAATTCATCATCCACTCCTGTGGGTTGAGATCCTGAATGAGAGACGACAAATTATTCTCCCTTTCTGCGGCGTTTTAAAGCAGATTTTGTCGACTGAAACCGCTGGCCGCATACTCCGATAAGGGGTAACCTGTTGACTCTAATATAAATAAGGTCATTCAGGAGGAGAACCTTGAAATTCGCGATTTTAGGCGCTGGCGGCATTGGATGTTACTACGCAGCGCGTTTACTACATGCTGGTCACGATGTGGTTTTGGTGGCCCGAGGCGCTCACCTTGATGCCTTGCAAAGCCACGGCTTATCGCTCAGCCATCCTGATTTCTCGTTTGAAGGCCGCGTGAACGCCACCGACGTCGCGGGCCTTTGCAAGCAGGAGAACGCAGCGGACTTCGATCTGCTAATCCTCGCATCAAAAGGCAGCACAACCGCACCAATTTTGGCGCAAATGCAGCCTTGGTTGGCAGGCAGTTCAGTGCCGATGTTGTCGATTCAAAACGGCGTGACCAACGAACAAGTGATTGCCGAGGCGCTCGGCGTCGAACGCACCATTGGTGGCTTGGCGGTGAAAATTGGTGCCCATGTGCTCAGCCCCGGCGTGGTGGAAGCGACAGGCATTGCACAAATCGATTTTGGCGCCTGGCCCAACGTACAACACAACCCGACCCTACAACCATGGCTAGAACAGCTTGCGGCCATCTTCCTTGATGCGGGTATTCCCAACCAATTGTATGACGACGTGAGTTACGCATTGTGGCGCAAGCTGATGATTAATAACGCTGTCAATCCCATCACCGCGCTGACCATGCAAGACACTGGCGTGGTGACGCGCGATCCGGTGCTGCGCCATACCATTCACACCATCATGCAGGAAACAGCGCGTGCGGCAAGTGTGGCCGGCGTGACCATGACCGAGCAAGACGTCGATGCGATGTTCGATCTCATTTGTCAGTTTGATGCGATCAAAACCTCGATGCTGGTCGATCGTGAAAAAGGCCGCCCGATGGAGATTCACGAAATCTGTGGCCCGGTGATTGAGAACTGTCGCCAATTGGGCGAACCGGCGGTCACCACAGAACTGATAAGCCAACTGTTGCAGCACGCCAGTGGTCAACGGCCAGCTTAATCGTTTACACTTTCCGACGTGTTAAGTGGCACGGCCACGCAATACCGTCGTCTAAAACCGTCTTAAGGAATCGTTGTGAGTAACTACTTTGACAATCCATTTTCAGGTCAACCGCTCACCGAACAGGTGACCAATCCTAACATTCACGTGGGTCGCCACAGCTATTACTCCGGTTATTATCACGGCCACAGCTTCGACGATTGCGTGCGCTATTTAAACCCTGATCGCGAAGATGTGGATCGGCTGATCATCGGCGCGTTCTGCGCCATCGGCTCCGGCGCAGTCTTTATGATGGCGGGCAATCAAGGCCATCGCACCGATTGGGTCAGCACTTTCCCGTTCTTTTATGTCGACGACGATGCCTTTACCGATGCCGACGATGGGTTTGTTCGCGCTGGCGATACCGTGATTGGTAATGATGTGTGGATTGGTTCAGAAGCGATGATCATGCCCGGCGTGACCATTGGCGATGGTGCCGTGATTGCCAGCCGTGCGGTGGTGACGAAAAACGTCGCGCCGTATGAAATCGTCGGTTCCAATCCCGCGAAACACATTCGTTTCCGCTTCACGCCCGAACAGATCGAGACACTCTTGGAGATGCAATGGTGGCATTGGCCAGATGCGCAGCTCAAGGGGGCAATGAAACTGCTGACATCCGGCGACATCGACGGGTTGTACCACTACTGGCAAAGTAAGATCCGCAACCACTAAGCCGCGCAAAACCTGTCTCTAATTTTTCAATTTTCAACGGCGCATGACGGCGTAAAAACCGTCATCGCTCACACACTTCGTTGGCTAATTATGGCTGGCATTCACGTCGCATTTTATTTACTTTCATCCCTTTTTATAAACGCTATTTACCTATAATTAACAAAGATTTATCACGACGAACCAATATCCGCTAAGGTGCACAATTTTGCATAACCACGGTTAACTTTTATGCACCATTGCAGTATTACTGGTAATCAGTTCAGGGCAACAACAAAACGGACGACAGCCATTGAGTCTCCGTATTTGAACCCCTCAGCTGTAGACCTAACCACGCTTGCAGTTTTACTCTCGCAGTTCTTACGCCTACCCCTGTCTGCTGTTCAATCGCGTTTGCCCGCCATGATTTTTAATTGATCAGGAGACTCGCTATGAGTGATATCGCACTCTCTATCAGTATTCTTGCGCTGGTAGCGGTGTTGGGTCTGTGGATTGGGAATTGGCGCGTGTATGGCGTCGGTTTGGGGATCGGTGGGGTGCTGTTTGGCGGCATTCTGGTCGGTCACTTTACCGGCTCTTGGGGCGTTCAACTCAACTACGAAACCTTACACTTCATTCAGGAGTTTGGCCTCATTCTGTTTGTTTACACCATCGGAATTCAGGTCGGCCCCGGTTTCTTTTCTTCACTGAGAAGTTCCGGGCTCAAACTCAACGGCTTTGCGGCCCTCATTGTTCTACTCGGTTGCGTGGTGAGCGTTGCGCTTTATTACCTGTTTGATGTGCCACTGCCCGTCATGTTAGGCGTCTTTTCCGGAGCAGTCACCAACACGCCCTCCCTCGGTGCAGGCCAACAAATCCTCACCGAACTGGGCGCAGAGAGCAACTTACTCGACCTCACCGGCATGGGGTACGCCATCGCCTACCCATTTGGTATCTGCGGCATTCTGATCACCATGTGGCTGCTTCGCATGATTTTCCGCGTCAACGTCAACAGTGAAGCGGACGAGTTTGAAACCCACAACGGCCACAAAAAAGAGAATCTGCACACCATCAACGTCGCTGTTAAAAACCCCAATCTGAATGGTTTGCAACTGCAAGATATTCCGGCGCTAAGCGAAGGTGACATTGTATGTTCGCGCCTCAAACGGGGTGAAACACTGCATGTTCCCAAACCGGATTCACGCGTGGAAGTGAACGACTTACTGCACTTAGTAGGCGACAAAAACGCCCTCGAAAGAGCGCGGTTGGTGATTGGGGAAGAAGTCGATGCGTCGCTGTCGACTCGTGGCACAGCGCTGCGCGTGCAACGTTTGGTCGTCACCAATGAAATTGTGCTCGGCAAGAAGCTACGCGATCTGGATTTGAAAGAGAAATACGACGTGGTCGTGTCCCGTTTAAACCGTTCGGGTATCGAACTGGTGCCCACCAGCAATTCAACCCTGCAATTTGGTGACATTCTCAATCTGGTTGGCCGTCAGGAAGCAATTGAAGCGGTTAGCGGCATGGTGGGTAACGCCCACCAAAAGCTGCAACAGGTGCAAATGCTACCCGTGTTCGTCGGGATCGGTTTAGGGGTTTTACTGGGTTCGATTCCGTTCTATCTGCCGGGTTTCCCTGCCGCGATCAAACTGGGATTAGCGGGCGGCCCGCTGATTGTCGCTCTGATCCTCGCCCGTATTGGCAGCATCGGTAAGATGTACTGGTTTATGCCACCGAGCGCCAACTTAGCGCTGCGCGAAATCGGTATTGTGCTGTTTCTGGCCGTGGTCGGGCTTAAATCCGGCGGGAACTTTGTCGAAACGCTGGTACAAGGTGACGGCGTGAGTTGGATGGGTTACGGCGTGTTGATCACCGCAATTCCACTTATCACGGTCGGCATTCTGGCTCGCGTACTCGGCCACATTAACTACCTGACTATCTGCGGCATGTTGGCCGGTTCGATGACCGATCCACCAGCGCTGGCCTTTGCCAACGCCATTCACGAAGAGAGCGGCGCTTCTGCCCTCGCCTACGCCACGGTCTATCCACTGGTGATGTGTTTAAGGATCCTCTCGCCGCAAATCCTGGCGCTCATCCTGTGGAGCATGTAGATAAAAAAAAACGGGCTTAGGCCCGTTTCTTTTATCGTCTGTAGCAACATAACTTATGACACCTTACACGATTTTTTCGCCATGCGTTTCAACTACTTCAAAAGACATGCAAATATGTGCATCATTGAATATTAATTTAAACAAGTGTTGATACCCAGAGGGAAAATGGACGACATCCTAGATTTAGCCAAGCAAGAGCTCATAGAAAAATATGCACCTCACACCATCATTCTTTATGGTTCTCATGCACGTAATGAAGCAACGGAAACGAGTGATATCGATATGGCCTGCTTCTGTGACCGCCCGGATGAACTTAAAGATGCCAGGCTATTTCACGGTACTTTTCTTGATGTATGGGTTTATCCGACAGCGAGTCTCAATTCAATTCCTAAAGAAGCTCTTCGTTTCGGTGATGGAAAAGTCATATACGATACGCAAGGCTTAGGCATTGAGTACCTGGCAAAAGTGAAGCAAATTCTCGCTGAAGGCAAACCGCCGATGTCTGATGCAGATAGGGAACATCTTCAAAAATGGGTGATGAAAATGTTGGAGCGCGCGCATTACAACGACTTAGATGGCAACTATCGTCGTACATGGCTTCAGCATGACCTTCTGGAGATATATTTCGATATTCGCGGATTATGGTTTCTGGGCTCAAAGAAAAGTTTCAACTACTTAAAACAGTGCGATCCATTCGTTCTTAATTTATTTGAACAGACTTTTAGAGAGCCGTTAAATCTTGATGTGTTGACGTCGTTAGCAAGGAAAGTTGTGCTGTTATAAAAATTTATTCAAGAGTGAAACCCAACGCCTATTGCACTGGGTTTCTTACTTAAGATGTTCTTATTTGATTTAGGACTTCGCCAAAATCTCTTGGCGAATAATTTCAGCGCCAGCGCTCAGGGCATTCAACTTACCACGGGCGACGTCACGTGACAGAGGCGCCATACCGCAGTTGGTGCATGGATAGAGCTTATCTGCATCGACAAATTGCAGCGCTTTGCGCAGCGTGTCGGCCACTTCTTCAGGGGTTTCAATCGTGTTAGTCGCCACGTCAATGGCACCCACCATCACTTTCTTGCCGCGCACCAGTTCCAGCAGTTCGATGGGCACACGTGAGTTGTGACATTCGAGCGAAATGATATCGATGTTCGATTGCTGCAATTTCGGGAACACTGCCTCGTATTGACGCCATTCATTCCCGAGCGTCTTTTTCCAATCGGTGTTGGCTTTGATGCCGTAACCATAGCAGATGTGGACCGCGGTTTCGCATTTCAGGCCTTCGATCGCACGCTCCAGCGCCGCAATGCCCCACTCATTCACGTCATCAAAGAAAACGTTAAACGCAGGTTCGTCGAACTGGATGATGTCCACACCTGCCGCTTCCAGCTCTTTCGCTTCTTCATTCAGAATTTTGGCAAATTCCCACGCCAGTTTTTCGCGGCTCTTGTAGTGATCATCGTAAAGAGTGTCGATCATAGTCATCGGCCCAGGCAGCGCCCATTTGATCGGCTTGTCGGTTTGCTGACGCAGGAACTTGGCATCTTCGACAAACACCGATTTCTGACGTGACACCGGTCCCACCACGGTTGGCACACTCGCTTCATAGCGATTACGAATCGTGACCGTTTTGCGGTTCTCAAAATCAACGCCGCTGAGGTGCTCAATGAAGGTGGTCACAAAGTGTTGGCGCGTCTGTTCGCCATCACTGACGATATCAATTTCCGCCTGTTGTTGCTCTTGCAGTGACACACGCAGTGCGTCGTGCTTACCGTCGGTGAGTTCCTGACCTTGCAGTTTCCAAGGCGACCAAAGTGTTTCCGGTTGAGCAAGCCAAGTTGGTTTCGGTAGGCTGCCAGAGGTTGAAGTTGGTAATAGTTTTTTCATAGTCAATTCTTCTATTAATTTGAGTGAATTACAAAGGTGTGTTGGCAGACCACTGTTCAAGAATGGTTTGATAAGGCTTGATAAAGTGCTCTTGCGCAAACTTCCCTTGTTCAACCGCTAACTGGCTACGCTCTGCTCGGTCATACACGATTTGGGTAATGGAATGATCGAGGTTCTTTAAGTTCGGCTGGTAGCGTTTTCCTGCCGACGAATTCGCATTGTAGATCTCCGGGCGATAGATCTTTTGGAACGTCTCCATGGTGCTGATGGTACTGATCAGCTCCAGATTGGTGTAATCATTCAGCAGATCGCCAAAGAAGAAGAACGCAAAAGGCGCGGCGCTATTCGCGGGCATGAAGTATCGCACCTGCAAACCCATTTTTTTGAAGTATTGCTCGGTCAGTGACGACTCATTCGGCAAGTATTCATCGCCTAGAATTGGGTGATGATTTTCCGTGCGCTCGTAGACTTTGCTGTCTGACACGCTCAGGCAAATGACTGGCGGCTTAGCAAACGCTTCTTTGTAGGTTGGCGAATCCACAAACGTTTTAAACAGCTTGCCATGCAGGTCGCCAAAGCCTTCTGGAATCGAGAATGTCGGTTGGTTCTTGTTGTGCTCTAGCAGCAATACGCTGAAGTCATAATCGCGCACATAAGAGGAGAAGTTATTGCCCACAATGCCTTCAATGCGCTCGTTGGTTTTATGGTCAAGGATGTTGGTTTTCAGAATTTCAATCGATGGAAATGCTTGGCCGCTGCCTTCGATATCCAGATCCACCGAGATGATTTCCAGCTCAACAGAGTAACGATCGCCGCTGGCATTGTCCCAGTTCGCCAGTGCGTTGAAGCGGTTATCAATCATCTTCAGCGCATTACGCAGGTTCGACTGACGGCTTTCGCCACGCGCCAAGTTGGCGAAGTTCGTGGTAATACGTGTGCTATCAGAAGGATGATAATTTTCATCAAAGACCACACTGTTAATCGTAAATTTAAAGCCTGTATTCATGGTAACCATCCTTCCTATTGCTGAGCTAAATCTGAGTGACTTTTCTGCGCTTCGTCCATTTCACGGTTGTTATGCGATGTGAGCGGCGTGATTGGGTTAGGTGAACCAGCCCCATCAATATTATTTGGAGTTATGAGCGCTGTATTTTTTATACATGTGCGGTTATATGAATAAAAGTGGCATTACTTCATGTTCAACATGAAAATAATTAATGATTGGGTTTTAGACGGTCTGCATACAAGACGGAATGGCGTGTGACACGCCAAATCGCGACCTAACATATCTGCTTTGAGGCGCAATTAGACTTTAGTGAAAGGCGGCACAAGCTCAACGTTCCCTCTGTGAATATCACGCTATAGTTTAGGCATACCCGACACCCTGAATGCGGCTTAAGCATGACTTGGTTTGATCAGGATGGATCCTCACCAGCATGTGACATTGGCGAATCGGGATACAACATCACAATAATAACGACTAGGACAACGTATGCTATCCGCTCAACAACGTATTGGCTTGAACCTCTCTGCCTGCGCCATTTTGGCGGCCGCAGGTGGCGCTTGGCTCGGCATCGAAAGTGCTGCACTGATTCTTCTCACGGGCGTCATCATGGGGCTGTTGCAACGGGTTGGGCACACAGCTGCCAACGCTGACATGGCTCAAACCGAGGCAGAGGTGATTGCCCCCTTGATTGCTGCCGAACTCAACACCAACGCCGTGAGTGCGGCCAAGGTCTCGTACGCGATTGATGTGGTGAAAACGCAAACCTCACGCCAAGTCGACTCCATTCAAACCATCGCAGACACCTCCAATGCGATCACCGAAACCCTCGCCGTGACCGCCACCAGTGTGCAATCAGCACTTGGCGCGACGCAAACCATGCGCGACACCAGCGAAGCGGGGCGCGGCGAGCTCGAATCCGCCATCGCGGGCATGCAGCAAATCAGCGCGCAAACGGCGACGTCCGTGACCCAAATTCAAACGTTGGACGCGCAAGTACACCGCATCAAAACGGTGGCCGAAGTGATTGAAAACATCGCCGCGCAAACCAACCTTTTGGCGCTCAATGCCGCCATTGAAGCGGCGCGGGCTGGTGAAAGTGGCCGCGGGTTTGCGGTGGTAGCCGATGAAGTTCGCAGCCTTGCCGAACGGACTTCGCGCAGCACCGAAGAAGTTTCGGGCATTGTGCAGCAAATTTTCGATGAAACGCAGGAAGTGACGGCCACCATCACCGCGCTGTCCGATAAGGTCGAACAAGGTGTCACCCGAGTCGAAAGTGTCAATCAGCGGCTGCACAGCATCGCCCATCAATCGCAAGAAGTAGAATCGCAAATGAGTGGCATCAGTCAGGATGTGATTGCCAACGAACGCAGCCTGCGCCAAATCGCTGAATCGATTGAACATATTCAGGGCGAGCTGTCCGACAGCGACAACGAACTCTCTGATTTACAAAGCGAAGCCGAGCAATTAATGCAGATCGCCGAACACAGCAATGCGGTGTTGGTGGAACACTTTGAAGAAAGCATTCATCGTCCGTTCTACGATTTAGCCGCCGGATTGGCGAAAGCCGTCGGCGCGCGTTTTGAAGCCGATATTGCATCCGGCAAAATCGCCGAACAGGCGCTGTTTGATCGTCAGCATCAACCCATCGCCAATACCTCGCCGGCCAAATATCACACCGCGTTTGATCAATACTGCGATGCCGTGTTGCCTGAACTGCAAGAGCCGGTCATCCAACAGCGCCGCGAAATGGTTTACGCCATTGCCACGGACGATCACGGTTACGTGCCCACCCACAACAACCAATTTTGCCAAGCCCTGACGGGCGATCCCAAAGTCGACATGGCGCGTAATCGCACTAAACGAATTTTTGGTGACCGCGTCGGCCTACGCTGCGGCAAGCACACGCAAACCATGTTGCTGCAAACCTATAAACGCGACACGGGCGAAGTGATGCATGATATTTCGGTGCCGGTGATGGTGAATGGACGCCATTGGGGCGGCATGCGCCTTGGTTACTATCCACCCAAGTAAAACGTCCTTGGCAACGCGCAGCGGGCATGGTACCGCCGCGATGTCTGATAGAACCGCCCACCGATAGCAACACATGAGCGTTCGTGGCCACTCGCGGATTGTCACCAACGCCGCTGGGGCAATTCCCTGCCCGCCCCTCAATTCCCCAAGCCTGTGCAAGCGGCGTGCTACAATACCGATTCCTGCAATCTAACTGTGATGTTTTGAGCAATTTCCTGAATTGATAGTCGCATTTATGTCATTTAGACTCGCGCAATGGACATGCTCATCATTTTCAAACTCTATCTGCTTTCAGGGCTGGCTTTTTTCGCCGCCGCTTTCGCCATATTCTCGCGAAACCTAAAAAACAGCAGCAATCGAATTGCCCAATTACTGCCTATTTTTGCCCTGTTTGGCTTGGTCCACGCCTTTCATATTTGGTCTGAACTTTATTTCGATCTCTATCAACATGAATTCATTCTGACACGCGGCATCGACACCTTTCGTGTGTTAAAACTGGGCTTGTCGTTTCTGCCTTTGGCCTATTTTGCTTGGCGCATGTTGCCTTTGAGTATGTGGTCGCAACGCCAAATCACGCTGATCAAAAAAGCCATCGTCTTGTTTCTGTTCGTGTTTGTGGTCAGTGTGTACTGGCTGCATCATCACTATGCGTATCCGGTGTTTATCCATTACGCCAGCAACCACATTCGTTGGGTGTTGGGGCTGGGCTTTAGCTCATTGGCGGGGCTCGCGGTTTACAGTTATGCCGACCGAGTTGAGTTTGAAGGGTTTGGCTCACCCGGCGCGTTTAAGTTGCTGGGCTTGGCGCTGATTGCCTATGCCTTTAGCACCGGCTTTTTGACCGACGACGCGGCGTTGTGGGTGCAGATCATTCGCTTACTGTGCGGATATGGGATTTTGCTCAGTTTGTGGAATGCGATGCGCGTGTTCGATCAAGAGCACGATCAGCAATTGCAATCCGCGCTGCAGCTCTCGCTGCAAGATGCCAAACTGCGCGAATTGGGCGAACTGACTTCCGCCATCGCCCATGAGATCAAAACGCCTTTGAGCAGTGCGCTGATGAGCTGCGATTTGCTCGAACATCAACTGGCGCACGACAGCAATCACAAACGTCAAATCGACCGCATTCGTTACGGTTTAGGACGCGCGGCGGAGATCAGCCAAGAAGTGCTCAATTACGCGCACCACAAAGCGATCCATCGTCAACCGGTTCGGTTGGCCGAAATCGTCGACCAAGCGCTGTCACTCAATCAATATCGCCTAGAAGGCTTTGATGTATTGGTGAATGTCGACAGCACGTTGAGCGTTTATGGTGATGCAGGCCTGCTCGAAGAAGTGTTCACCAACCTGATTGGCAACAGTGTGGATGCGAGCACAACCCACAAATCGCTGCGTATTCAAGGCTTTCAAAATAAGCTCAATGCCATCCTGACGTTCACCGATTGCGGTGGCGGCATGCCCGATGCGCTGCTCGCCAAAGCGACCCAGCCTTTTTTCACCACCAAGCCCAAAGGCGAAGGGACGGGCATGGGATTGGCACTGTGTAAACAAATTATTTCGCAACACAACGGCGAACTCTTACTGTATAACCATGATAATGGACTGACCGTTGAAGTTCGTATCCCGAGGAAAATGCAATGACGTTACAACTGTTACTCGCAGAAGACGATCCACAGCTACGCGAAGTGCTGGTCGAAGCGCTGACGTTAGAATCGTTCGCTGTCACGGCCTGTGACAACGCCGAAGACGCGCTCGATATCGCAGCTAAACAGCCGTTTGATTTGGCGCTGTTCGACGTCGTGATGGGCGGCATGACGGGCATTGATGCGTTAACGTCGCTGCGTCGCTTGCAGCCAAATATCGGCATCATCATCACCACCGCATTTGCCACTGTCGATATCGCCGTTGATGCGATGAAAAAAGGCGCCGATGAGTTTCTCACCAAACCGTTCAATCTCGCGGCTTTATCGGTCACTCTGAAGCGCGTCCACGCAGAGCACGCACCGAAAGCGGATATTGCCGAAAGCGAGCACGACCAGATCTTCAGCGCGCTGTCGAACCCGATTCGCCGCACGGTGGTCAAACAGCTCAAATTGCATCGTAAAGTGAAGTTTATGGATCTGTGCCGCATGGTTGGCATTGAAGATCACACCAAATTTAACTTCCACCTACGTCAATTGGTGAATAGCGGCTTGGTTGCCAAAGAAGACGGCCGAGTGTACTCACTCACCCCGCAAGGCTTGCAGATCTACGCCAGCTTGCTGAAATAACCCATCCCCGTCGATTGAGTGGTTCGGTGCCCGTGCACCGGACACTTGAATCGCCACCGAGTCAGTGGCCACACGTGAACCAAACGATCCCAACAAACGCCAGATAAAACAGAGCCACGCAGCTCACTTCGAGGTGTAGAAGCATGGTAGCTCGAGGTGTAGAAGCATAGCAGCGTGGCTGTTCGTTTATTTGCTTTTCGGCGTTTGGCGTTTCACCTTCCCCTGAAACTGTTTAATGCTGCTCTTATTGTTGGTACGGCGGTTGGCCTTTTTATCACGTGGCGCGCGTTTGCTCTCACCTGTTGACGGTTTGTCCGTCACAGGAAAACCTGCTAAATCCTGCACGGGTAATGCACGTTGAGTGAGATGACGAATCGCGTTCAGTGCGTCCATTTCACCATGACAGACCAACGACATCGCCACACCTTGCTCGCCTGCGCGGGCGGTACGCCCCACTCGGTGAACGTATGTTTCAGCATGCATGGGCAGTTCAAAATTGATCACAACCGGCAGCTGTTCAATGTGAATGCCACGCGCTAACAGATCCGTGGCGATCAATACGTTGACCTGACCGGATTTAAATTGAGCCAGCGCTTCTTCTCGCTCATCTTGACTCTTATTCCCATGCAGCGCAGTGGTCGACACCCCCGCTTTATTGAGCTTTTTCGCTAAGCCATCGGCGTTCTCTTTCGCACCGATAAAGACCAACACTCGCGTCCAAGCATTTTGTTGGATAAGTTCAATCAACGCTTTGGTTTTACTACCTTTATTGACTAAAAACAGCGTTTCAGTGATGTCTTGATTGGTGCTATTTTCTTGATGCGCGGCCACCTGTTTGGGTGCGTGCATCAACTGCTTCGCTTTTTCCTTCAACGCTTCAGAAAAGGTCGCTGAGAACATTGCCGTTTGGCGCTGATTGGCGGTTTGCATCGCGATGTTTTGTACATCCGGCCAAAAGCCCATGTCTAGCAAACGGTCCGCTTCATCCAATATGAGGGTATGAATATGGCTCAGATCCAAACCGTGATTCACCAGATCAACCAAACGACCAGTCGTCGCGACAAGAATATGAGGATTTGTCGCGAGCGCCTGCTGCTGCTGCGCTTTATCAACGCCGCCACACAAACACACGGCGTTGAGTTCAAGCGCTTGACCAACTTGGTTGATCGCTTCACTCACTTGGATTGCCAGCTCTCGCGTTGGCACAAGGACCAGCGCTTTTTGCTGAGGATTTGCGTGGAGTTTGTCTAACAACGGCAAAGCATAAGCGAGCGTTTTGCCGCTGCCAGTATTCGCCAGTGCTAACACATCTTTGCCAGCTAATAACTCTGGAATCGCTAACGCTTGAATATCGGTCGGCTGCTTGACGTCTTTTGGCAGTGCGTGAATCAGCTCAGAACTCAATGAGAGAGTAGAAAATGGCATTGGCGACACCTTGTGCTTTGGGTTGAAGAGGCAATTGAAACAATAAAAATGCGGGAAAACGCAGGCGCGGACTTTACCACAATCTATGGGGTGAACCATCCTATTTTAGGCGCTGAAAGCAGCGGCGCCGATGCAATGCGTCAGAAAGCAAAACAGCGCAGTGCCGAAATGCTGCGCTTTCAAGTAGGTTTTACATTGTAAATCGTGCCTTGGGGTAGAAAGCGCACTTCAAAGGTTTCTCTCAGTCGCGAACACCAAACCATCTCGCAAGCCGTTGATCTTTGCGCTGCAATGCGTCGCATTTTATGCACCATGTTGTCGTTGCTATCAAAGTTTCAATCGCCTAAATCACAATCTATTTGACTCATTTCCAGTCATCACGCAACGTTAATCGTGTCAGCAACCGCTGATGCCCTCCCCGACTGACTATTGCCGTTTAACGATCTCATCAAGGAAGCACGATGTATAAAGGAAAGATCACTGAGTTGTTAGGATCCGAGTTTCCGATCATTCAAGCTCCGATGGCAGGCGTGCAAGATAGCACGTTAGCCATCGCGGTGTGTGACGCCGGTGGCTTGGGATCGCTGCCTTGCGGCATGCTGAGCGCAGATAAAATCGAAAGCGAAATCAAGACGATGCAGGCGGCAACCGACAAAGCGTTCAACCTCAATTTTTTCTGCCATGCTATGCCGCCACACGATGCCGAGCAACAGGGCGTGTGGCGCGAGACGCTACGCCCCTACTTTGACGAACTCGGTAGCGCGCCCGAACATCACCGTGGCGGCGCCAGCCGTTTACCGTTTAGCCATGACATCGCCGATGCCATTGAGCCGTTCCACCCTCGCGTGATCAGCTTTCACTTTGGGTTGCCAAGCCCTGAATTAGTGACGCGCGTGAAATCGTGGGGCTGCGCAGTGTTGTCTTCGGCCACCACATTGCAAGAGGCGTTGTGGCTAGAAGCACATGGCGCGGATGCCATTATCGCGCAGGGTATTGAAGCGGGCGGCCATCGCGGTATGTTTTTAACCGATGACGTCACCACCCAGCTTGGCACCTTGGCGTTGGTGCCACAAATTGCCCACAACGTGCGGATTCCGGTCATCGCGTCTGGTGGCATTGCCGATGGCCGAGGGATCAAAGCAGCGCTGACACTGGGCGCTGAAGCGGTGCAACTGGGCACAGCGTATCTGCTGTGCAGTGAAGCCAAGACGTCCCCACTCCATCGCCAAGCGATTGCCACACCTCGCGCTGAGCACACCGCCTTAACCAATCTGTTTTCCGGACGACCAGCACGTGGCATTGTCAACCGAGCCATGCGCGACTTGGGCTACCTATCTGCACTGGCACCGCAGTTTCCTTATGCTTCAGCCGAGATGTCGGCGCTGCGTGCGTTGGCCGAACCTCACGGCCGTGACGATTTCTCACCGCTGTGGTGTGGTCAGAACACCTCAGGCTGCGTTGCGATCTCTGCCGCCGAACTGACGTTGTTGCTGGCCAGTGAAAGCGGCATGTGCCCCCTCCAATAGCGCGCTACACCGCCTCTCGCGATGAGGCATTGCACCTGTTTGCCTCATCGCCATCACACATCATTTACAAAACAACGCACTATTTACAAAACAACGCACTGTAACGCCATGTGGACGTTCACCCCATCTGTTGCCTTAGTCATTCTTATAACAATCAATTGCATACTCAACAAAGAGCTATGCTATCGTTACGCCACTTCATGGATGACGCCATCGTCATCACCCAAAACACAATCTATTTAGAGGAAACTATGCACTTCAATCCATGGTTCGCGTCTGCTATCGCGATGCTGAGCATCAGCTCTGCCGCCATCGCTCAGACCGAGGACACTCCGCGCACGAAAGAAAAATCCAACGGCACCATTTACGTCGGCGCTGGGCTGGGCGTATACAACAATGCAGAGATCGAATATGGCAGTTTGTCGACCAACGAAACCGGGGATTTCGGTGATTTTGGTTATAACCTGCTCGCTGGTTATGAATTTAACACCCACAAAGTGGTGAAATTGGGGGTCGAACTTGAGTACCGCCATTTCGGTGAAGTGAATTTTGCCGACCAACTTGACGTGGAAGGCGATGCATTTTTCATCAATGTGCGTCCAAAATTCATCGTTTCATATGATCACGCCGATCTGTACGTCGCGCTCATTGCCGGTTTGGGTACCATCGATCTGGATGCAACCGCCACGCAGTACGGTGTTTCAGCCTCAAAATCAGAAGCTGCGTTCCAATACGGCGCTGAATTTGGCGTGTTATTGAACGAACATGTGGATCTGCACGTGGGTTATCGCGCGGCACAAGTCGATGTCGAAGACTTTGACGTCACATTAAGCACCGGTTACGCCGGCATCCGTTACCACTTTTAATCACGTGGACCGACTTGGCGCGCAGCAAACGAACACCGAAAAATGAGCACATCACGCGCGCCAACCGATAACTTGAGGTTTATTTATATTTATCTCACTGATAAATAATAACAATTCATAAAAAAACTGCCGTTAACCTGCCAAAATCAGCCCATCTTTGAAGCTTTGAGAACACCCTTCCAATTTCACGCCTCAATCTAATGTTTCAGCATACGCCCTGCATAAAAAGGGGCATTACTATGCAGCGTTTGCCCACGGGATCACGCAATCACCCGAGGCAATTCAATCACATAAAAGGAGGTATCATGAAAACATTAGGTTTGGCGATGGCCGTGAGCGCACTGTCGCGGTCAATGCGCATGCATCAGAATGGGGATATGAGGGCGAACATGGCCCGGCGCATTGGGGGAACGTGTCGTCCGTGTGCGCCGCTGGGGTCAACCAAAGCCCCATCAATATCAAGCAAACGGTCAGCGCCAAACTGGCCCCTTTAACGGTGCATTATGCCGGTACGGTCACTGCGTTAACCAACAATGGACACACCTTGCAGGCCAGTGTCAGTGGCGATAACACGCTGACCGTGGATGGCAAAACGTTCACGTTACAGCAGTTCCATTTCCACACGCCGTCTGAAAACCTCATCAACACGCATCAATACCCAATGGAAGCACATTTTGTGAATGCGGACGCACAAGGCAACTTGGCAGTGTTGGCGGTGATGTTTGAAGTGGGTGAAGCGAATACGGCACTGAATCAACTGACGGCGACATTGCCGAAACCGGGTCAATCACAGCCGCTGAGCGCGACGTTCTCGGTGGGCGAACTATTGCCACAAACAGTTGATTATTATCGATTTAATGGCTCGTTAACTACGCCGCCATGCACTGAAGGGGTTCGTTGGTTGGTGCTGAAACAGCCGCAAGTTTTGTCGGCTCAGCAAGAGGCAGTGCTGACCACCCACATGGGCCACAATAACCGCCCAATTCAGCCGCATCATGCTCGAGTGATATTAAGCAAATAGTTGCTGGTAAAAAATCTAAAATAATCCAAAAATATGAATAACCTCGTGAATAAAAACACGGGGTTAATTTTTATTACGTTTAAATAATCACCAATTTAATAAAAAACAAATAAAAAAACCACTCTAGACAACGGGTCTAGAGTGGGATTCTGGTAAATCAAAAAATTAGCTTTTATTTGGGTTCATATTGCCAACACATAATAACTCGAGCCGATGGGGTCGCGTCCTTGTGAAGAGCTATGTTTGTGTTGCGATACAAACTTGCTTTTTAATCTATCCCCAAAATTTCTGAAAAACAAATAAATATAACCGTCAAAAATGAAATGATAATTTTCAGCTTATTAGGCTTCAAACCTTTCGAATGATGGGTGTATATTTTTTCGGACTCACGAGAAGGTTGTTTTCTCGGGTTACCATTATTCTGTGAATTATATTTATCATCGGCAATTTAAATCTGTGAATTTTAATTATCGGAATATTTTAAATTCAACAAAATAACGGTTTTTGTGAATTTTAATTATCAATTTGAAGTGTAATTTTAATTAACAAGGTGGTTTATGGAAGCAAGTATTACCAGCAATGCCATTATGGTGGCAGGCAAGCGGATACTGTGTGCTCAAGCAGCCTTAGGGTTGTTATTCATCGGATTTGAGTACGTGCGATACGGCACATTAAGCGCAGAATCTGCGTTTGTGGGTGTCGTGATCGCGGTGGTCCCGTCCTTGATCGGAATGTTACTGGCATCCATTAAATCGAAGTTCAAACCTACGGAGAGTTTGCGCGACTTAATGAACTTAAGCCGCAATATCAAAGTGATATACACCATCCTGATGTTTGTATTGACCTTTCGATTCATGGCTCTACGCAACATTGTGGTCTTGCTGGCGTTCTGTGTCACGATGCTTGGGCATTTTTTCACACCGATGTTCAAAGACAAGGCCGAAAGGAAAGCATAGATGGAGAAGGTTCAATCTGCTCATGATTACATTGAGCACCACCTGACCTTTCTTACCTCTGGCGAGGGTTGGTCGGGCATCAATATCGATTCCATGATCGTGGTTTGGGTGATGGGTCTCGCCTTCATTCTGGCGTTCCGCTTTGCGGTTAGCAAAGGAACTAAAGAAGTACCGGGTCGTTTCCAATGTTTAATCGAATTAATCTTTGAATTCGTGGACAACATGGTGAGTGAGATTTTTCTGGCCAAAGACAAGTTGATTGGTCCTCTCGCTCTGACGATATTTGTTTGGGTTCTGCTGATGAATGCGATCGATTTATTGCCTGTCGATTTAGTTCCAGCAGTCACACGAATGATGGGAATTAGTCACTTTAGAGACCTACCGTCAGCCGACGTAAATATTACGATGTCGATGGCTTTGGGTGTATTCGTTTTAGTGATCTTCTATACGTTAAAAAACAAAGGTCTGAAAGGGTTTATTAAAGAGTTAACTACGCAACCTTTTTCTCATCCTTTGTTATATCCAGTTAACTTTGTGTTAGAACTGGTAACGTTAATTTCAAAACCTATCTCACTAGGTTTGCGATTATTCGGCAACATGTACGCAGGGGAAATGATATTTATTCTGATTGCATTGATGCCATGGTGGATGCAATGGGCACTGAGTGTTCCATGGGCATTATTCCATATTTTAATCGTCGTTCTTCAGGCCTTCATATTCATGGTTTTGACCGTTGTTTATTTGGCGATGGCTGTTGAAGAAAGCCACTAATTTATTTCTTAATTTATTTAATTTTAACTTGTTGATTCAATTCTAGGAGTTGTTATGGATATCGTTAGCGCAGTTCTCTATGTAGCCGGTGCACTATTGATTGGTTTGGGTGCCGCGGGTGCAGCCGCAGGTATCGGTAACCTGGCAGGTAAATATCTGGAAGGTGTCGCGCGTCAACCTGACTTGACCCCAATGCTTCGTACCCAGTTCTTCATCATGATGGGTCTTGTGGATGCGGTACCAATGATTGGTGTCGGTATCGGTCTATACATCATCTTCGCCGTAGCGTAATTCGAAATTAATCGTCAAAAACACGTTATGAATGTGAGGGTGCTATGAATATCAATGCCACTATGCTCGGCCAAGCGATTTCGTTCGTGATCTTCGCGTGGCTCTGCATGAAATACGTATGGCCACCACTCGTCAAACTACTGGATGAGCGCCGCGCCGAAATTGCTGAAGGTCTGGCTCAGAAAGACAAAGCCGCAAAAGAACTTGAGCTGGCGAAAGCCAACGGCGCCACAGTGATTGCCGAAGCGCGCGAAAAAGCGCAGGCCATCATCGCGCAAGGTCAGCAGCGTCAGGACCAATTGGTCGCTGAAGCGGTGGAACTCGCCAGACAAGAAAAAGACCGCATCATTGCGGAGGGCAAGGCGGAAATCGACAACGAACGTAACCGTCTGCGTCAGGAACTGAAAGCGGAAATGGCTGACTTGGTTATAGAAAGTGCCAGCAAGCTGATTAGCCGTAATCTCGACAGCACTGCGAATCGCGATCTTGTGAACCGATTCATCAGTGAAATGTAGGAGGACGCATGTCTGACTTAACTGTCGTCGCTCAACCTTACGCCAAAGCCGCGTTTGATTTCGCCAAAGAAACCGACGCGCTGGACGAATGGCAGCAAATGCTGTCCATCGCCGAGATGATTCTGACTCAACCTAACACCATCCTGATCCTCAATGAGATGGATGATGATAGCTCTGAACAGCCGCTGCTGGAGATGATGCTACAAGTGGGTGGTGAGTTTATGAGCCAATACTTTCAAAACTTTCTGAAAGTGATGGCAGAGAATCATCGGCTCAAAGCGATGAGCGAAGTCCTGAGCCAGTTCCGTGATTATGTGGCGGAACTCCAACAAACCATGAATGTGACAGTGTGTACGGCCGAGCCGTTGGATGATGAGCAAGCGCTACAGCTGACTCAAGCATTAACACAGCGATTTGGTAAAACCATCACGCTGGAACAACAACTGGATCCATCCCTGGTAGGTGGTGTGGTGATTAAAGCCGGCCAAACCGTGTTTGATGGCAGCGTCATCTCAAATATCGGCCGCCTCTCGACCAACCTACATGTGTAATGGGGTAAAGAAATGCAATTAAATTCAAACGAAATCAGTGAATTAATCAGACAGCGTATCGTCAACTTCGATCTAGAAAGCGAAGCACGTAACGAAGGTTCTATTGTCTCTGTAAGCGACGGTATCATCACCATTCACGGCCTGTCTGACGTGATGCAAGGTGAAATGCTGGAACTGCCAGATAACCGCTTTGCACTGGCGCTTAACCTTGAACGTCACTCAGTTGGCGCGGTGGTCATGGGCCCCTATGCGGACCTATGCGAAGGCATGAAAGTCAAAGGCACCGGCCGCATTCTGGAAGTGCCTGTGGGTAACGGCCTGCTGGGTCGCGTGGTGAACACACTGGGTCAACCCATCGATGGTAAAGGTGCGGTCACATTCGATCGCATGGAACCGGTTGAAGTGATTGCACCGGGTGTAATTGACCGTAAATCGGTCGACCAACCGATTCAAACGGGCTACAAAGCCGTGGACTCCATGGTGCCAATCGGCCGTGGTCAGCGCGAACTGATCATCGGTGACCGCCAAACAGGTAAAACCGCGATGGCCATTGACGCCATCATCAACCAGAAATCTCTGGGCGTAAAATGTATCTACGTGGCGATTGGCCAAAAAGCCTCCACCATTGCCAACGTGGTTCGTAAACTTGACGAGCACAACGCGTTAGACAACACCATCATCGTGGTGGCTTCTGCTTCTGAAGCGGCGGCGCTGCAATACCTGGCACCTTACGCCGGTTGTACCATGGGCGAATACTTCCGTGACCGTGGTGAAGATGCACTGATCGTTTACGATGACTTGTCTAAACAAGCGGTCGCTTACCGTCAAATCTCCCTGCTGCTGAAACGCCCACCAGGCCGTGAAGCATTCCCTGGCGACGTGTTCTACCTCCACTCTCGTCTGCTCGAACGTGCAGCACGCGTGAACGAAGCATACGTAGAACGTGCTACAAACGGTGAAGTGAAAGGCAAAACCGGTTCATTGACTGCGCTGCCTATCATCGAAACCCAAGCGGGTGACGTGTCAGCGTTCGTACCAACCAACGTCATTTCGATTACGGATGGTCAGATCTTCCTGCAAACCCAACTGTTCAACTCCGGCCTACGCCCAGCGGTTGACCCAGGTATCTCGGTATCTCGTGTGGGTGGTGCTGCGCAAACTAAAGTCATCAAAAAACTGTCTGGTGGTATTCGTACTGCACTGGCGCAGTACCGTGAACTGGCCGCGTTTGCTCAATTCTCTTCCGACTTGGATGAAACCACACGTCGTCAACTTGACCACGGTGAAAAAGTGACTGAGCTGATGAAGCAGAAACAGTACTCACCGATGAGTGTGGCAGAGCAAGCCGTAGTGATTTTCTCAGCAGAGAAAGGTTTCCTGACCAACATCGCGCTACATGACATCGCTAAGTTTGAAGACGATTTGCTGTCTTACGCTCGCTCGAATGCGGCTGAACTACTGCAAACCATCAATACGACCGGTGACTACAACAACGAGATTGAAAGTCAGTTGTTTGCGCTGATGGAAGCGTTCATGGCACTGCAATAAGGGTATTGCATCACTCAGTAGGAGGCCTTTATGGCAAATACGAAAGAGATCCGCACCAAGATTGCCAGTGTTCAGAATACCCAGAAGATCACCAGCGCGATGCAGATGGTGGCCGCGAGTAAAATGCGCAAGGTACAGGACAACATGGAAGCATCGCGTCCTTATGCCATCAACATGCGCAAAGTGATCGGCCACGTATCATCCGGCACGCTGGAGTACAGCCATCCGTTCCTGCAAGAGCGGGAAATCAAACGTGTGGCGTACATCATCATCTCTTCAGACCGCGGCTTGTGCGGCGGTTTGAACTCCAACCTGTTCAAACAGGTGCTGACTGAGATGCAGGATTGGCGCGCCAAAGGCGTGGAAGTGGATACCACCTTGATCGGTTCAAAAGCCATTGGCTTTTTCCAATCGATGGGTAAATCCATCGCACAGACTTCCGGTCTGGGCGACAAGCCAAAACTGGAAGATATGCTGGGTACCGTGAACGCCATGATGGAGCACTACTCCGAAGGCAAAATCGATCGTTTGTATATGGTGTTCAACCAGTTTGTGAACACCATGGTGCAAAAACCAAACGTACTGCAACTGCTGCCATTTCCGAAAGAGGATATTGAGCGCGATAAACACAGTCGTTGGGATTACATCTACGAACAATCACCTCGAGACATCCTTGACCATTTGATTCACCGTTACGTGGAATCGCTGGTGTATCAGGGTGTGGTTGAGACTATCGCCTGTGAACAGGCCGCGCGTATGGTGGCCATGAAAGCTGCGACAGATAACGCGGGCCAACTGATTGAGAACCTGCAACTGGTGTACAACAAAGCGCGTCAAGCTGCGATTACCCAAGAGCTGAGCGAAATTGTTGCAGGCGCCCAGGCGGTTTAGAGAGAAATTTGAGGTTTTTATTATGAGTATTGGCAAAATCGTCAAAGTGATTGGCGCGGTTGTTGATGTGGAGTTCGAGCAGAATCAAGGCCCGAAAGTCTACGACGCGCTGAAAGTGGTTGGCGGCAACTCGTCACTGGTACTGGAAGTTCAGCAACAAATGGGCGGCGGTATCGTACGTTGTATCGCCATGGGTTCATCAGACGGCTTGAAACGTGGCATTCAGTGTGAAACCACTGGCGGCCCAATCACCGTGCCTGTTGGCGAAAAAACACTTGGCCGTATCATGAACGTGCTGGGTGACCCAATCGACGAATGTGGTCCGATTGGTGAAGAAACAAAATACGGCATTCACCGCGCTGCACCAAGCTACGAAGAACAAGCCAACAGCACTGCCCTGCTGGAAACCGGCATCAAAGTCATCGACTTGATCTGCCCGTTCTCTAAAGGCGGTAAAATCGGTCTGTTCGGTGGTGCAGGTGTGGGTAAAACCGTCAACATGATGGAACTCATCAACAACATCGCGAAAGCGCACTCTGGTTTGTCTGTGTTTACCGGTGTGGGTGAACGAACCCGTGAAGGGAACGACTTCTACTACGAAATGAAAGAAGCTGGCGTTCTGGACAAAGTGGCCATGGTGTACGGCCAAATGAACGAGCCACCGGGCAACCGTCTGCGTGTGGCGCTGACCGGTTTGACCATCGCGGAACGTTTCCGTGATGAAGGCCGTGACGTACTGCTGTTCGTCGATAACATCTACCGTTACACCTTGGCGGGTACCGAAGTATCAGCGCTGCTAGGTCGTATGCCTTCTGCAGTAGGTTACCAACCCACCTTGGCGGAAGAGATGGGCGTCCTGCAAGAACGCATCACCTCAACCAAGAGCGGTTCGATCACGTCTATCCAAGCGGTATACGTTCCTGCGGATGACTTGACCGACCCATCACCAGCCACCACCTTCGCGCACTTGGATGCGACCGTTGTACTGTCACGTAACATCGCAGCACTTGGTTTGTACCCAGCGATTGACCCATTGGATTCCACCTCACGTCAGTTGGATCCACAAATTGTGGGCCAAGAGCACTACGATGTGGCTCAACGCGTGCAGATGACGCTGCAACGCTACAAAGAGCTAAAAGACATCATCGCGATTCTGGGTATGGATGAGCTGTCTGAAGAAGACAAACGTCTGGTGTCTCGTGCACGTAAAGTGGAACGTTTCCTCACTCAGCCTTACCACGTGGCGGAAGTGTTTACCGGTCAATCCGGCGTGTTTGTACCGCTAAAAGACACCATTACTGGTTTCAAAGCGTTGCTGGATGGCCAGTACGACGATATCCCAGAACAAGCATTCTTGTACTGCGGCACGATCGAACAAGTACTTGAAAAAGCCAAAACAGTTTAATTGGCAGGAGGCAACATGGCGATAGCTGTTACACAAAACACGTTTCAACTGAACGTAGTGAGTGCCGAAGGCACGTTGTACTCTGGCCCAGCCCATGGCCTGGCCATCGCCGGTGCTGACGGTGAGCTCGGCATTCGTCCGGGCCACTCTCCGCTGATCAGTAAGATCAAACCGGGCGTGGCACGTATTGTCGGTGACTTGCACAAACCAGAAGAGATTATTTATGTCTCCGGTGGTTTGGTGGAAGTCCAACCGGATGCCGTGACCGTTCTGGCCGATACCGCATTGCACGGGAAAGACATCGACCGCGCACGTGCTGAATCAGCACGCAAAGCCGCAGAAGAGAATATTCGTCACCACGGTGATGATATCAGCTTCGCGCAAGCGCAGATTGAACTGACCAAAGCGCTGGCACAGCTACGCGCCGTTGAACTGGCAATGCAGACACGACGCTAAGCGAAACGCTGGAAGCCAACTGAAAAGGCACGCGCACTTCGAATCATCGAGTGACGTGCCTTTTTTATTACCCGCTATTCTGACTACGCCGCAACATCAAACCAGCCGCGCGTGCGGTTCACAAACCACACCAGTGAGAGCATCACCGGCACTTCCACCAACACACCAACCACCGTCGCCAGCGCAGCTCCCGAATGCAAGCCAAATAGCGATACCGCCACGGCCACCGCTAATTCAAAGAAATTCGAGGTACCAATCATGCAGGCAGGCGCCGCCACATTGTGAGGCAGCTTCATGCGTTTGGCCGCCCAATACGCAATCGCAAAAATAGCGTAGGTTTGGATCAGCAGCGGAATGGCAATCAGCACAATGGCTTCCGGACGCGCCAAAATCGTCGGTGCCTGCAAACCAAACAGCAGCACCACTGTGGCCAACAAGCCAACAATCGACCACGGTTTCATGGTGGCAAGGAACTGATTCAAGCGAGCGTGATCGCCGCCTTTTTCGAGTTGACGACGCACAATCGCCCCAGCCACCAGCGGGATCAAGACATACAGCACCACTGATAACAGCAAGGTATTCCATGGCACGGTGATGTCCGTGACGCCCAGCAAGAACCCCGCGATCGGCGCGAACGCAAAAATCATAATGATGTCGTTAATGGACACCTGCACCAAGGTGTAGTTGGCATCCCCTTTGGTCAGTTGGCTCCATACAAACACCATCGCCGTACACGGCGCGACGCCCAGTAGAATCATCCCCGCGATGTATTCGCTGGCGGTTTGCGGGTCGACCCAATCAGCAAACAGCCCTTTGAAGAACAACCACCCTAAAAACGCCATGGTGAACGGCTTGATCAGCCAGTTGATGACCAGCGTCAGCACCAAACCTTTGGGTTTCTTGCCCACATCCTTTAAAGATGAGAAATCAATCTGCACCATCATCGGAAAAATCATCAACCAAATCAGCACCGCCATCACAATGTTCACGTGCGCCCATTCCACACTGGCAAGGGTCGCAAACGCTTGTGGCGCCACGCTGCCCAATCCAATCCCGCCCAAAATGGCGAGCCCAACCCACACGGTGAGATACCGTTCAAACAATCCCATTTTATCCTCCAAACCCCTTGATGTTGGCGGTGAAACCACGCCAAAAGACGTTCACAGCCATCGCAATCACGGCCCTACTTTAACGCCGATCAAAATATATGGAAAGCCATATATATGAGAATTCATATATTTAAAATCCACCATTCGTGCGAGCGATAAATGCTGCATGTAAAACGACTCGATGCGGGTCCGAAGACATTTGAGCGATGCCCATAAACTGTGAGCCTCCACTGATCTTGAGCATTTAAGCGCATGAAATGCCTCATCGCGTTTGAATTGCGACGATGTATCTATAAATTAGATTGAAATAGCCCTACTCATCGAAAAATATAATTATGGAACTGAAACGCCTTCAATACTTCGTTGCGCTCGCGGCCAATGGCAATTTCACCAAAACCGCCGATCAGCTCAACATTGCCCAATCGGCGCTGAGCGTCAGCATGCAAAAGTTAGAAAAAGAGATTGGCCTGAAACTGATTAACCGCACCAATCGCCAGATTCAGCTCACATCCGATGGCATGCGATTGTTATTCCATGCGCGACGCATTTTGGAAGATGTCGCCTTAGCCGAAATTGAAATGGACGAACTCAAAGGGCTCGAACGCGGCAAAATCGACTTTGGGGTCTCGGCGATGCTCGGATCCTACTTTTTCCCCGAAGCATTAGCAGCGTTTACGGAAACCTACCCCAACATTCGCATCCATATTCAAGAACATGGCACGGCGACACTGGAAAAAATGCTGCTAGAGGGTGCGTTGGATCTGGCGTTTGTTCGAACCGACCAACCTCTCGAACAACTTCGCTATGTGGCGCTGTGCCCGGAAGAAATCGTCGCCTGCGTGAATAAAAGTCACCCCTTTGCGCAGCGTTCCGAAGTGTCGCTGGAGCAATTTTGTCAGCAGCCGCTGATCCTGTTTCGGGATGGTTATTTATTGCGAGAAGCGATCAGTCGTTATTGCAGAAATAACAACATCACGCCCGATATCCGCTATGAAACCAACCTGATTGAATTGGTGAAAGCGTTATTGAAAAAAGACATCGGCATTAGCACCTGCCTGCGACGCATTATTCACGACAATGAACCCTTGGTGTGCGTGCCGTTTAATCCGCCAATCAAAGTTGAATTTGGCATCGGCTGGAAAAGCAGTCATTACCTCTCCAACGCCGCGCGCGCTTTCCTAAAATTCATGGAAGATTGGCACAAGACGAATCATCATCAAACCCACCTTCAAGACACCAAACTTTCTTGAAGCCGCTCGCACGGGATTCTGGCGAGCTTGCTGTCATCAACCAACACAAAAAACAGCCCCTCGGTGAAGCACACAGAGGGGCTGTTGTTCATTTCGTGGCGCCTGCACGTTAATCCGTGCGAGCATTCAGCACTTGCCGACCTTTGAGTTGATTGAGCGCCGCAATCATCGCAATCCCGATCGTTGCGGCGATATTGATCATATCGCTATCGAGCAAGGCCAATGCCAACGCGCCGATAAACAACATCGCTCGCGCCCAGACGGACAAGGGATGAAATAAGCGACCTTCAATGCTACCCGCAAAGGACACAATGAGCGCCAACGTATAAACCACCGAGAGAACGAACGGTACCAACGCGAACTCATGCATCCAGATCAGTGACCCATGAGCCATCATGATGGGAATTAAGAAGAAGCCTTGCGCCAGTTTCATGGTGTTCTTCATTCTCATCCTCACATTTTTTTATCGGTATTGTTCCTCAAAAAAGCTTTTACACAGCATTAACAACTCTAACAAACCGAATATCTGCTTTTGAGAGACCAACAAATAAATGTCGATGAAAAAAAGCTGCAAACAGGCAGTTTCAATATCAATCGATGATGAAACACATCGATTTCATTAATAAATGGTGAGTAAACGACGTATTCATCCTCAACATTGCCATTTATCATCAATTAAATAGATTGAAAGTATATTTTCGATATATTGATTATATGACAACAATTCAGTTACCTTTTCATAACAGCAACCGCAACAAGAAAGCAGCGTGCTTACCCCAATTGCCTGCACGGCTGAAAGCTCATTCCAGCACAAGGCGAACACGGAACCCCTCTTGACATGAAAGGATAGGAATCACTCTATGAGACTGGAAACAAAAGACGCCGAAGTGACCGCACAACACGCATTCACCGTACAACCGCACCCAACCAATCCACGCCTGCAAGTGGTAACACTGGCACGCAGCTTATTGGAAAAGTTTAATGACCTGACGTGTGAGTGGGATCTTCAATCGATCGAATACAAACCGTTTCTTCGCTTTGCAGTCGCCGATGCGCTCGACAAAGCGTCGGATTACCAACTGGGTTCGCAGCTCAAGCGCATCATTGATGACCGTGACCAAGGGGCGTTTCTGCTGGAAGCCGACAAAGACGTGCAAGCAGAATTTGAAGATACCGAAACGCAACGCCGTTATTTCGTCAAACTCTCGACCGCCATTTCGCACCTGATTGGTTTACCTAACTTCGATGCGATGTACGGCAAGTATTACGCGCGATTCACGGTGAAGAACGTCGACAACAGCGACAGCTATTTACGCCAAGCACATCGCCGAATGGAACTGCACAACGACGGCACGTACGTCAATGAACGTACTGATTTTGTCCTCATGATGAAAATGCATGAAAGCCACATGGAAGGCGGCGATTCGCTCCTCCTGCACCTCGACGACTGGCAAGACTTGGGCAAGTTCTACAACCATCCGATGGCGAAACAAGACATCACGTGGGGCGCGCCGCCAAGCAAAAACACGGGCTATGACATTGCGCACCCCGTCTTTTTTGAAGAGGATGCCGACGGCAAACCGCACATGCTGTTCATCGACCAATTTGCCAAGCCGAAAAATGTGCGTGAAGGCTTGTACCTGTATGAAATGGGCGAATCACTTGAGCACGATCCCGCATGTTTTAATGTGCGCGTGAACGTCGGTTCGATGCTGGTGATCCATAACCATCGCTGGCTGCATGGGCGAGACAAATTTGTGCCGCATCCAGAACTAAGCCGCGAATTACTTCGCCAACGCGGTTATTTCTCGCGCTAATCAACCGCCTCAAGCAGCACACAGGCTCATACCGAGCCTGTTCAAACCCAACGATAATTATCAGCCCGTGGTCCGACACGGGCCAAGCTATTTGGAGATTTGTACATGGAGCAGTCGTACGACTATGTCATTGTTGGCGGTGGCATTGTAGGGATATCCACCGCGTGGCAACTCAAACAACGTCATCCCCACGCGCGTGTTCTGGTGGTCGAAAAAGAATATGACGTGTCCATGCATCAGACTGGGCACAACAGCGGCGTGATTCATGCGGGGGTTTATTATCAACCCGGCAGTCGGAAAGCACGCTTTTGCCGCGAAGGGGTCGAAAAGACGATTCAATTCTGTCAAAAACACCACATTCCGTATGAACAGTGTGGGAAGTTGCTGGTTTCCACCAATCCGGTGGAATATCAACGCATGCAAGCACTCTATGAACGCTGCGCGCAGAACGGCATTGAAGCGGAGCTGTTGAGCGAAGCACAACTGCGTCAACGTGAGCCCAACATCACCGGCAACGGCGCGATTTATGTCAAATCGACCGCGATCGTCAATTACCGCTTGGTGACACAAAAAATGGCCGATGAATACACCGCCATTGGGGGCGAATTGAGCTTAAAAACCGAAGTGCTCGATATCGAAGAAACTCCCGAGCAGATCATGCTTCGCTGCCAAATCGGCAACCAATCTCACACCTTCCGCACGCAATTTTTAATCAGTTGCGCAGGCTTGATGGCCGATCGCATCACGCGCATGCTCAACATCGATACCGATTTTCAGATCGTGCCCTATCGCGGCGAATATTACCGTTTACCAGAGAAACACAACCGCATCGTCAATCACCTGATCTACCCGATTCCCGATCCAGACCTGCCGTTTCTTGGCGTGCATTTAACACGTATGATTGATGGTAGCGTCACGGTCGGGCCCAATGCAGTGCAAGGCTGGAAGCGAGAAGGTTACGGCAAAATTAACCTGTCGCTGCGGGATATCAAAGACATGCTCACCTTCCCCGGATTTTGGAAAGTCACCCGCAAGCATCTGAAAACCGGATTGGTTGAAACGTTCAATTCGTGGTGGAAACCGGGCTACCTGAAAATGGTGCAGAAATATTGCCCCTCCTTGAAGGTCAGCGACTTGCAACCTTATCCGGCTGGCATTCGCGCCCAAGCCGTGATGAAAGATGGTTCACTGGTGCATGACTTTCTGTTTGCGGAAAGCCCGCGCTCACTACATGTTTGCAATGCGCCATCGCCCGCTGCAACCTCCGCCATTCCCATCGGCCATTACATTTGCGATAAAGTCGCCGAGAAAACGGGCACTTCATGGTCTGACGCGGCCTAAAATGCGGCTCACATCAAACCTCCGTGAGTTCGAGCAAGCATAAAAAACCCCGCGCAACGTCATGTTGACCGCGGGGTTTTGATGTCGAGGGCAGAAGCGTTCACTGCGTTACTTGAGTGATGCAGTTGCTTCGTTGACGTTGCCCCAATCATCAATATAGGAAAACGTGAGGTTGTCGCCTGCGGTTAACCCATGAGTTGGCGGCAACAACACGTCGGCTTGCGAAAATGGCGACACCATGATGCCGGGCAGCACCAACCCATGTTCAAAAACAAATTGGCTGTAAGTCACAAAGAAGGGCGAGCGGTTGTCGATCGTCATGTGCTGACGTTGCAGCGAAAACGCTTGGTCGTCAGTGAGTGAGGCGAGTTTACTTTTCAGCGCCGGCGGACGATAGAACACTTTCATTTGCGTGCGCATCGTCAGTTGCAAGCGAAACGCCATCTCCTTTTCCGAGGGCGGCACTTCATAGATATTCAGCCAGAATAACTGCTCGCGATCGTGAACCGCCAACGGCGCTTGATTGACGTTGATGATTCGCAGAGGCTTCTCTTCCCCCGGCGCCAAATGAAAGACTGGCGGAATGGTGATCAACGGCGATTGAGCATCTGACGGCGTCGATTGCGGGCTGCCGTCATCAATCCATGTTTGGACGATGACGGGATAAGCGTTGAGATTGGCCAACTGCAACGATTGCTCTTTCTTGCTGCTGTTAAACACAACCCGCGATGTTTCAGCCGTCACGCCCGCATGCGCAGGCAGGGTAAACAGCAAGCCTTGCAACAAGGTGAGGCTACTGAACGCGAATAAAAACTTGAGCTTGTGCATAGACTTTCCCTGGGGTCGCCGTTTGACCCGGTAACGCTTCCAAAATGGCCGAAAAACTCTCTTGATAACTATCTGCCACATCGTCTGTTGCCACTTGTGTTCCGTTGAGTTTGTACCAACCGTCGGCATTGCCCCCGGTCATGACGTTGGCGTCGCTCAACCAATTTAAGGTTGTACCCTCACGCTCTAAACGAATCCCCACCCCCGTTGCCACGTTGCTGTCCACGCCATATTGGTTGCTCAATAGGTACGTTAAGCCTGACCCCGTAGTCGTCAACCCTTCAGCCAGCGCCGCCGAATAACTACCACTGCTGACTTGAAAACCAACGGCGTTCTGCCCCGCGCTCACGCCAGCGGTATAACCCGATTGACACTGATACGTAATGTCGATGTTGGAGGTTCGCGAACCGCCGTTGTTGATCTCTTCGGTGGAAATCGTCGGAAACAGCACAGTGGGCGTCACACTGTTGAAGCGACACGCTTTGGAGCGGCGAATCGCGACATTGGAATAAAGGTTAATAATACCGGGCCAATAGAGATACCAACCCGGATAAGAAGTTTGGCTGTCTGCGCCATCCGCCGGATAAGAGATCCCCGGCCCGCCAAATGCAATATAACCAGCCGGTCCCGCATGAGGATACGACCCGGTGGTCGTGACACCGCGCACTTTACCGATGCGATAGAGCTCAATCGTGACACTGGTGAAGTTCTTCGCTTTCACCAATAAATTACCGGAAGCGTCCGTATCGAGATCCGTTAACGTACGATATTGCCAATTCTTCTTAAAATATTCGCCAGTTTCATTATTGGTGATTCGAATGACCATATTTTGAATGTAGGTTGCATAAGCATAATCAAGGCCATATTCAGCACCATCATTGTAATACCCCCCCCAATAATCATCACCATTGGTGGCATATATTTCGTACAACTGGCCCGCACTGTCAGCCGTGCAAGAGAATAAAACCTGCTCTGGGTCATAGCCATTTTTTTGCCCATATTGCACAAAATCCACCACCGAAGACGCCAACAAGGTGCCGTTGGGCTGGAAATTTTCATCGGTAATATTGATTGTACTCGGCAAGTTCAACGGGCCATTATTGGCATCATAAGCACCACCCCAAACGCCATAACTGCCATATTCATCCGTTGCTTGCGTCTTGGAAATGCGCGTACAACTGGCCGCGTTGCTGTCTTCAACCACGGCCAAAAACAGCAAGATAAACGCACAGATCGAATAATAGACATGTTTGCTTCCCATCTATTCACCTCCTACCTTGATATACGATTCCACCCCAAACCTTTGCACGTCGTTTTTGTTTTGAAACGCCAATTTCAGGTCAGAAAATTTATTGACGATGATCCAATGGCGGTTGCGATAACCAACTAACTGGGTCGTTGAAAATCCGTAATCCAACAATCGTTCCAGTTGGGCGCTGGCATTCGTCAGCTCATCAAAAACACCTGCGACCACCCAATATTGACCGCGCATCCCTGTTGATGTGGCAGCCGGTGTCACTGCTGGTAATGGAGCCAGCGAAGCCGCTGGCGCCATCACCGTCAGCGTGTCAGAGGCGCTGGTTTGTGGCTCTTTCTCTTGGGGATCAGCCATTTGTGGGTCGTTCAGGGGAGATGTTTCCGCCTCACAACGCACGTCTTGATACAGAATGCTGGCAGGTTCAATGTCGCGAATGTCGTAATCAAAGCGACAGCTTTTCGCTTTACCCCATGTCACCTGTAGCGTGCCCTGCAACTGTTCAACACGAACATAGGCTTGCATCGCTTGCCCGACCATGCCCAGGCTTTGCCCGGACGGGCTGGAAACGTCTGCCCCCATGGGGATCTCCTGCTCGCCGTCGACCGTAAAGAGCACCGCTTGGCCGTAACGCGTTTGATAAGTCACTTTGACCGCCGAACCCGCATATGGCGCGACTTGTTTCTCACTGGTCAAAATTTCCACTTGCTCACTGCCACTGGCGCCAAGTGTCACTTTGTTGTAGCGATACGGCGTCAAAGAAGGCACCAACGCATAACCGTGACTATCGACTTGCGTCCCTTGTGAGTTACGCACTTCGGTTCCTTCGGCACCTTCCGCCTCGACGATCGCAAACGTCTCTCCGAGCGTGTGGCCCGCCGTCACACCGCCGCTGTGCAGCACCAAGGCGCCGCGAGCACTGGCACCAAACTGGCGATAGCGATCCGAATGGCTGTAGCTCGCGCCCAGCTGCACTTTCGACAATCGTTTCTGGCCAGAAATGGCTAGGTTTGTGTCATCTGTACTTTCATCGTGAGATGCAGAAATCCCGTAGCTCAGTGTCGCGTCGTCATCCAGCACGCCAGAAGCGCCCATGTAATACGAGCTGCCAGAACTCTGGCTATGCGTATAACCGGCGTTGATATTTGGCGCGTTGCGTTCATGTGCAGCCCCCAACGGAAACGACAAGTTCAGCGAGACAATGTCCTCTTTCTCACGACCTAAACTCTCTCCCGAAAAGGGGTCAATGCCACGGCTCATGTACTGGCGCGCATATGTCACCCCATAGTTCACACGGCCCAGTCGGCTTGAAAACCCCATTTGGAACTGATCGTTGTCCTTTCGATTGTCGCGATATTGGATCTTAGAGCCAGACAAATACAGAACGCCTCCGGTGCCGAAGTTCTGGTTCATGGTCAGGGTAAACTGACGACTCTGGTTAAACGACGTCGACGTGTACGTTGTATTGTCGGTGTCTAAAGCCATTAGCCCGAGGTGGTCCGTCAATTCACGATACCCTTCGGTTGAATAGCGATACCCTGCCAGCGTGACTGACGTCCCGCTGCCAAATGAACGGCTATAGTTCAACCCCAAACGCCAACCTTGTTCCGTGCTTTCGTTGGGCGTGTCGCTATGCGAAAACACCACGTTGGAACCAAATGCCCCCAGTGATGAGCCATACACGCCGCCCAACGACATCGCCAAATAGTGATCCGAAAGGCGCACTGCGGTGTTGCCGGTAATGGTGTTGCTGATACCCCGTTCCAGCGTTAAATCCGCAAACAGCTTCTCGACTTGTGTGTCGTCCGTTCGGCCGACCGAAATGTCGTAACGAAGCAGATCAGGGCGCAATGACCCGGGGACCGCGTTAAATGGAATCTGAAAATGACTGCTCGATCCATCCGCTTCGATCACTTCGACATCTAAGTCGCCTTCGTAACTTGTAGGATACAAGTCACTGATGCTGAAAGGGCCTCTTGGCACTGTGGTTTGGTAAATATCGCGACCGTTCTGACGAACAATCACTTTCGCCGTTGAGTTAGCAACCCCATTGACCACCGGCGCATAACCACGCTGAGATTCCGGCAACATGCGACTGTCGGATTTAAACTGCAACCCCACAAATCCGATGCTGCCTAGGAATGTGCCACTGGTGTAACTTTCCCCGACAATCACTTCGCCATTCAAACGCGACACCGGACGAGAGAGATAAGTACGAATCGAGTTGAACTGCTCTTTCGTTTGCCCTGAATTATTGGCGCGCTGATAGTTGGAGATATTTCGTAGGTGCCACAACCCTAAATTTAACCCGCTGCTCAGCCCCAGATATTGGGAATCGGAACGAAATTCCTGGCCATTGCTATGGTTGGAATTGGCATGGTAATAGTTGTAGGTGTAGTTGCTAAAAAAGACCGGTTCACCCGCATCCCATTGCGATGAATCCACATAACCACGTGGATGTCGAACCAAATAAGCTTGGGGAATGCCTAAGTTCAGCCTCAATTTGGCGATATCAATGTGTTCCGTGACACCTTCGATCTGCACGCCGCTTTCACAATTGGCGCTTTGCGACTGACGCACGACGTCAGGCAATACGCCAGCCTGTTGATAAAACTCACCGCTTAAACACGCGTTGAGGGCATGCTCGCTCTCATCACTCACATATAGATACACATCATGGCTGCCATAAAATGAGGCGTTGATGTACACGTCGAGCTGATAAACACCCGGCTCCGCCTGAGGGCCATTACTGATTTTTTTCAGCAATTCACTGTTATAACCATCCCCAAGCAACAGGTTTTCATCAAAGAAATACGTTTCAGCCGCCACGCAGTGAATCGGAGTCAGCACCCAGAATGTTATAGCAGCCTTGATGATCAAATGACTTGTCAATTTTTTCATAATTGTCTTCTATAACTTGATGGAGTAACTTTTCTTTACATGAGCCCCAAAGTCATTAATTAGGTAAAAGTCCACTTCGTAATTCGTTAAAGACGGATCAAAATCGTTGAGTGTCCAATGCAACATCGACTTGGGCGTCAACATGCTATTTTCGATTGGCCACGTTTTGTCGCCAGACTTCAGCACGATGTTATTGATGGTCACGTGATAGCTACTGTTATTCTGAGCCACCACTTGCCAGCCATTGGTATTGCTGACGGAGAACGATAAATTGCGATCAATCTCTTCGACCGAATCTTGAAGATCAGTCGGACGATAAAAAAGTTTCACCCTATTTTTTAAAACAATGAGCATTTTATTTTCTTTTTCCGCCGCTTTGCTGGTTGGCGGAATTTGAACCATATTCAGGTAAAAAACACTTTCTCGGTCTTTGGGTAATGCTTTGTTGGTATTAAATACTCGGATTCTTTGGCCTGAGTTGGCTTCAATTCTAAAGATAGGTGGGACAACAGAAAATTTATCGGATTGCGTTTGGATGGTGGAACTTGGGTTACCTTCGTCGACCCAGACTTGAACAAGATAAGGGAAGTCGTCTTTATTTGAAAATTGCATCCCATTATCAGACTGCGATTCATAATAAATCACACGCGTATTTGTCATCACGACACTGGCGACTGAATTAAAGCTAAAAACCAACAGTATAATTAGACCTATTCGGTGAGCTAAATACATATATCCCCTCACGATAAGTATTATTTGGCGGAGGTATACACACTCCGCCATTATTATGAATGATTACAAAGAAACATTATTATTGGTAAGTCAGCGCGTATTGCACCGAACTGATGACGGTACCCGCAGTCGCATCGCCACCTTCAGCGAAGTAACGAACTGCAAAGTTGTGGCTTGCTTCAGTTTCACCAGCAGCAAGGACTAACCCCGCAGCAGTGGCCGTTGATGTCAGATCCAGTGGGTCAGTGGCTGTATCAGATTCCAAAAGTTGCAGCACAACGTTGTCTGCTGTACCGGTGTTGCCCAAGTTACCCGCTGCGGTAACGTTGTTGCCGACAAACACCGTGCCGATGTTTAGGCTGGATGCTGGCGCAGTACAACCCGTCACACCCAGAGAAAAGTTTGTAGTACCTGTCGAAAGACCATCGGTTAAATCTGTTGCAGCAACCGTTGGTAGCAGGACCACAGGAGATTCAGCATTGCCGTTCACTGAGACAGAACAAGTTTGGTCAGCAACTTCTCCTTGGAAAGTAATTGTGTTTGCGCTTTCTGCCATAACAAGAGATGGCGTGAATAATACTGCAAGTGTTGTTAGTGTGAGTGCCTTATTCATTATAACTATTCTCCGATTTGAAGGTTGACTTTGACTTTGTCCTACAATTGACCCTTAAATTATTGTTTAATATCTTCACCTGAATCAGGTGGGACAACTTGAGCGACAGGGACAGTCTATTAACAAATCAGAAATAATAATGTCATCCGCTTCCTGCGAACGTGTAAGACGATTCCCACAGGGTAAATAAGGCTTTTTAATTGGGGTGACGTTTAAAAATAAATATAAAGAAGAATATAGATATAGCGAGGAGAAGTTATTTTTTACAAAGCGAGTCAATAAATGTCAAGGCCTCAACGCGGAATAATTTTCGCGTGATTGAACGTTTCATGGCATTGCAATTTAGACAGTGAAGAATGACGCAAACTGCGCAGAGGCTCAGCGCAGTTTGAAGCCACAGGAGTTGCTTTATAGCGCTGACTCGTGTGGCACCGCGAGGCGTTTTTTCGTCGCGCGCTCTCGCGTGACCCACCAGCATACCAGCGAGCCGATGGTCACCATCGCCACACCTTGCCAGAAACTCGCCCCCAGCATCACGCCTAGAATCATGGAGGAAAACAGCGTTGAAATCACAGGGGTAAAGTAGGATAAGGTGGCGAGCAGCAGCATGTTGCCGCGTAAAATCGCCACGTTCCACAAGGCATAACCACTGCCCATCACCACACCCGTCAAAATTAAACTGAGCGTTCCCGAGGCGGTGAATACCAACGGGCCTTCATCGCTCACGGCATATTGAAACCACAAGACGCTGGCCGTCGCGATAAAAAACAGGCCAATCGCATTCTGGCCCTTGGCAATAATTTTGGTGACGTTGCAATACACCGCCCAAATAATGGCACCGAAAAACGCCATGGCGTACGTCAGTGGATTGGTGGCCACGTTGTTCGCAATCAGCGTAAACGACAGCCCTTGATCGCCGGTAATCGTCCAAGCCACGCCAACAAAGGCGAGCGCAATGCTCGGATACACCCACACGCTAACGGGCTGACGGCTGGTCAGCACCGCAAACAATACCGTCAAAGCGGGCCATAAGTAGTTGATCACCGCCATTTCCAGCGCTTGATGGCGCGAGTTTGCCATTCCCAAGGCCAGCGCCAAGCAGATTTCGTAGCTGACGAACAGCGCACCGCCAATCAACACATAGCGCAAAGAGAATTGGTGAACTTTAGGAACGCCCATCACGATCAGCAGAAACAGTGACGCCACGCTGTAAATCAGTGCGGCGCCGCCAATCGGGCCGAATTGTTCTGCGACCGTGCGAGTCAGCCCCATCAGGCAACCCCATAACAAAATCGCTGCAATACCAAACAGGGTATACCGATGACGGGACAAAGCAGACTCCACTAAAAAATGATGAAAGGAATCAACACTGTAGCGGAAAACGTCAGCAGAAAGAAGCGTCCTCTTCTCGCGCTAAGTGACGAATGATTCTCGCCGGCGTGCCGCCCACCAGCGTGTCCGGTGGCACATCTTGGTTGACCACAGAATTGGCTGCGACCACAGAACGGGCACCAATCGTCACGCCTTGGTTAATCACCACATGACCGCCAATCCACACATCATCTTCGACGACGATCGGTTTCGATTCAGTTTCCCATAAACGGCGGCTACGATAATCCAGCGAGTGGGATGCAGTGTAGAACTGGCAGCTCGGGCCAATCAGCACGTTGTCACCAATCGTAATCGGCGCGTTGTCGAGCATCACCACATTCATGTTCAGAAAGGTGTGATGGCCAATGCGAATGGTTTGTCCAAATTCACAATGGAAAGGCGGCTGCACAACACTGTCGGTGCCAAACGAGCCGAATAACTGTTGTTGCAACGCGTTGCGCTCGTTGTCATCGATGCACTGGTTGATGCGTAGTTTCAATGCTGTGGCGCGTTGGCGAATGGTGACGATCGACGGGTCTTCTCCATCAAAGACTTGGCCGGCAATCATTTTTTCAAATTCGGTCATCGTGTTCTCCTGTCATTCTATTCGCACAGCGTACCGACTTTTTTAGTAGAAAAAAGAGTAAAAGCCGCAAATTGACTTTCCCCTATTTCCAACGCAAGGCGAGGAGCGAAGCGATACCGCTTTCTAGCCCCTGAATTCCCGTCGGCGTGAGCGTCCAGAGCAACAAGACAATATGGCTTAACACAATGAAAAACAATACGATTTGATAAAGAAGTGAACGATGAGGTGGGTTGAAATGGTATTGACCCAGCAACGCGCCAGGCCAGCCGCCCAGCAGCGCTAAACTCAACAATGCCGACGCGCCAGTGCGCGGTTTTTTTCGCTTTTCCGCTCGTTTATCGAAGCCGTAGATACACCACAGCACGGCACTCATTGCACCATAGGAATACGCCAGTTCAGCGGGGTAACGCCAATACACCACACCGCCAACCAACGCGGCCAAAAACCACATCGCCAACAGCGACGCCCAAGGAAAAGCACGCACACCATCCACATGCGTCGCGCGGCGATTCCCGGCATCATCCTGCACAAGGCGAAACCGTACGGCTTGCCCGGCATGCCCGCTCAAGTCGACAGAGTTGGACACATCACGCTGATAAAATTTGATTCGTAACGCGTCCGCCTCCGAGGTGACGTAACCGTACCCTTTATCGGCATACCACTCTGTGATTCGTCCTTTGATCGCCATGTTGCTGCTGAGTTTTCTATCAACGGTGCTATAAGCATAGCCAAGGCAACAAGAACAGCGAATTGCGTCCAATAAAAAACCGGGCGTTGGCCCGGTTTCCGTCAGTCGGTGATGATTTCCCAACTGTGGGTCATCTCGACCCCTTTGCCCAGCATCAAGCACACCGAACAGTATTTTTCTAGCGAATCTGCTGCCACGCGTGCCACCACCGCTTCATTCAGGTTGTCGCCCGAAACGGCAAAGTGAATGTTCACTTTGGTGAAAATCCGTGGCGCCGTATCGCGACGTTCTGTGGTCAGCTTCGCCGTGCATGTGCGCACTTTCTCGCCCGCCGATTTCAAACCATCCACCACGTCAACCGAGCTGCAACCACCTGCCGCCATCAACACCATTTCCATTGGTGAGAAATAAGTACTGTCACCACTTGCCATTATAATCTCTTGATTTTTATCTGTTTTACCAACAAATTTTAAATCTTCAATCCACTTAACTTCTGCTTTCATAACTCAATAATCTCGATAAAATGCATTTTTTAACAATCTGATTATATCCGTATATGACAGATAAGAAAAAGCCATACCGAGGAATAGCTTTTCATGTTTGGTAGTAAGAAGACGTGTAACTACTATTGAAACTTAGAAAGGAAAGCCTATTGAACAAATCAGTAGCAGATTGCTACTAAACCGCGTCTGGCATTGAGCAACAAATCGAGCAGGAAAGCTTGTATGAACTTTGGCAAACTTGAGCAAGATTCTGGAAAATAAATGCAACTTAGTGCATCATTGCTGAAAAAATCAGGGTGTCGCATCTATGATCAAAGAATGGGAAGGAATAATCAAAGTCACTGGAGCTGTTGGTTTAGTAGGGTTGTTATTCGCCCTGTTAATGCGACACTTCTTTAGTGAGCAAATTATATCTTTACTCGGTTCGGACAGAGTTTTCTTCATAATCATAGCACTTGTAGCTATATTCTTTATTTTAATGATAATTGCTCTATTGAATCGTTCAAGTTCAGTAAATGAACCAAACAACACTACGAGTCCGACCAAGAAAGAGGTAATTGTCACATACAGAGACAATGCTAATCACAACGGAGACAATAAGTTCTAATTATGGCTCAATCGATTAGTGTCACTTATGAAAATGAAGCTCAACACAATGGCAATAATATTTTTGTTCAACTTACATCGTTGGAGCAAGCTATTGAACAAATCAAAACTAACTTGGGCGATTGTACTGAATCTGTTGCAATTATTGAGGATTTAGCTGATTACATCACGGATTTTCCTTCTCGTGAAGTTATCGGTCTTGAGAAGAAACTTGATAATGGCGGACGGAAAGAATTAAAAGACCGCGCTGTTCTACTCAAAAGTCGCTTCGAACGGAGAGTTGCTAAAAATCAGATGTCTTTATCCGAACAACACGTTTACATACAAATTCTTTCTGCTATTAGCACTATTTGGCACTCAAAAATAGCTCCATTAATAGAGAACAACGCTGCTACACACCAAATAGATCAGACTATATTTGATGAATTGGTAGAACCAATACACAAAGCAATTGTGAGATATGATACGCTAATAACAACCGATTTAGTTAATGGTATGCTCTACTTCCTGACTGGAAAGTGTCATATTCAGTGGAGCAAGCAATGTTAATGTATCATCCAGCTCAAGATATAAACCACTGTTTATATCGATTAATATTAATATTAATATTGGAATTATCCGAGAAAGACTCAATCAACATCGAAACATATCGTGTCATGGATTTTTATACACTTTTCCCTCACCTATTAAAGATGATAAAACCATTACCCAATGAATTACGTTCATATCGAGAAGCTTTCAATAAAATCAAAGAACCTTTTGAAGCGATAAAAAACACAAAGAGAGTAATGTTTGAGTTGGAAAACTTCCAGTCAATTTGTATTCAAAACCTGATCGCAAAAGGGTTACTGGATAAAAAATCTTTCACAGATGGTCAGTTAAAGATTAATAGCGCAAACATACCAAAATCCTTAAAAGATTCAATTAACAATTCAAAGTTGTCCGATGAATGTTGGTTCAAGGCCATAATAAATCACCTTCCTGATATTTCATTCAATGGAAAAAAAGGATTGAAAGCTCGTTCAGGACTTATGGAATTTAGATATGATTTGGAGAAATCATGAGTTTATCAAAGCTATTTATAAATAGATTAGTGGTACATGGTTCTGGGAAAATTGTCTACGATCAAAAGTTTCACCTTGGCGTCAATATTATTAGAGGGAAAAATGGCACAGGTAAATCTACGATTATGGATTTGCTCAATTATGGACTTGGCGCTGAAATTACAGAATGGACTGAACATCAAATACAATGTGATTGGGTTGCACTGGAAGTAACTGTTAATGGTCATATTGTGACCTTAAAAAGAGATATAACCCCTACAGGTCAAGAAAAGGTACTGTTCTTTGATGGAGAAATGACATCTGCTCTTAAAGACCATGAACGTTGGACCAGATACGGAATGCGTAGAAGCGGCGACACACATAGCTTCTCTCAGCACATGTTTGAATTGTTAAATATGCCTCGCCATCAAACTGATGACAGTAAAAATTTAACGATGCATCAGATTCTTCGATTAATCTACGTTGACCAACTTTCTGCTCCACAAAAGCTTTTAAAAGAAGACACTAAGTTTGACAATTTGACGATTCGAAGAGCTATTGGTGAATATCTTTTAGGCATTGATACTCTTGACGCATATAACTTAAGACAGGAATTAATTGAAGCAAACAGAGAATTTGAAAAATTCAATGCCGAGCTAAATTCCATTTATAGAATGTTTGGTCATAAAGAGAACTTAGTTAACTTATCGTCGCTAAATAACGATATTGAAGCGGTAAAACAAAACATTGTCGATTTAGAAAATAAACGCTTAGAAATAAAGAGCACACCATCAGCCGAGGTTTCGATAGACACATCCAAACGAATTAGAGAGCTTGTATCTAAAATTGAAGAACTATCGAATAAATTGAGTAAATATTCAGCTAATAGATTGGAAACACAAGTAGAGCTTAATGAAACAACGCTATTCCTTCGTTCATTGGAACAACGTAAATCGGCTCTTGGCGAGTCTCAGGTAACATATAACTCCCTTGGTACTATCACTTTTAAATACTGTCCTTCCTGTCTTGAACCATTGGAAAGTGCAGGTAGTGATAATTGTGGTCTTTGCAAATCACCAAAACATAATTCAGAAAAAGACTTTGCATATTCACAACTACTTAATGAACTCAACTTTCAAATCAGTGAAAGTAAAAAGTTAATTAAAAGCTTTGAGGATGATTTATTAACAATTGACTCTCAAACTCCTTTAATAAAACAAGAACTAAATGCACTAAAATCAGAGTTAAAAGAAATAAACTCATCAACTGATGAAAAAGAGGCTGAACTCCTTAAAATATCAACCGAAATAGGCTTTAAACAAAGCCAAGTCATTTCATTAGAAGAGAAGCGAGAACAAGTATCTAATGTAGATAACCTACAACGTAAAAAAGTATTAGCACAGAATAAGATCAATGAGCTTCAAGAAAAATTAGATACGATATCGGCTCGGCAAGAGCAAAGATATGTCTCTGTTTATGAGGGTATTGAATCAAAGGCCAAAGAGTTACTAAAAGCTGACGGTGGCTACGAAGGTGCTTTTGATGATCCAGATGACATCGTTTTTGATTTTTCTAAAGACAAAATGTATGTGAATGGAAGAAACAAATTTTCTGCAAGTTCAATGGTAGTGCTGAAGAACAGTATAAGATTCTCCATATTCTCTCAATCTGCCGATGATTCTTACTCTCGCTTTCCTAACCTAATCCTCATGGATAATATAGAGGATAAAGGAATGGTTGTTGAGCGAAGTCAGAACTTTCAACGCCAAATGGTCGAGGTATGTAATACCATCAAAAATGACTTCCAGTTGATATATACCACTTCTATGATCGCCAGCGAATTAGAAGGTACAACAATGTGTGTAGGTCCTTTTTATGAAAAAGGCTGTCATACGCTTGAGTTCTGATTACGGTAGAGTGCTACTTAGAAAAATCTGAGTAGCACGATTAGATAAACGATGATCTTACTGTAACTGCAATCACTTTTTGAAATACAACATTAACAAGCCTATGTTAAATTACTAAAGAGTAACGATCTCCATTGATGAAACAATTGTACTATCGCCTGCGCCAAAGATAATTTCTCGTTTTTATCAACTTTACCAACGAATTTTAGATCTTCAATCCACGTTACTTCTGCTTTCATCTTGCCTGAACCTACAACACATAATGATAGTTATCATTTTAACATTAGAAGCAAATTCATGACTTCTTTAAATTAACCAGAGATGGCTAATTTCTATTATTTTTCGATAATGAACGAAGCTCTACACACCTATGATATTCAATCAGATAACATATCTTCTTGCCATTGATTATAAAAAATATAGGGATGTAGTATTGCACCTTACGCACTGAACTACTCCTTTACTGGTCTCGTTATAAACCAATAAGACATTTACATTCTGCACCTTTTCAACAAACTTGGAAGATAACAGGGCAACGAAAATTTATTACTATGTTGTGATACATCACAAAATCCACTCATGTTCATTTAGACAGTATCTATTTATTGCATAATAACTTGCAATCAAAGTCTTTGGAGTTGTTGAGTATGAGAAACATGACTTATGTTTTCATGACAGAAGAAAACGAAGTTATTGATACAAATGAGTTCTTAGATAATTCAGATGAAAAAGTACTTTTTGAATTAAGAACAAAAATTGCAAAGAACCGTAAGACTTCTCCAATCGCTCTCTGCAGTACTTACTTCCAACCAGTGCTACTTAAAGGCACACCACAAAGAACCAAATACTTTGCTCATGTAAAAGATTCTGAAGACTGTCCCGTAAAGACCACAACCAATCTCACAGCAGAGGAAATCCTTGCTATGAAGTATAACGGTCAAAAGGAAGGTCGGCTTCATAGGGAAGGGAAAGAAACTATAGCCCAATACCTTAGAGCGGATAGTCTGTTTCACAATGATATTCATGTTGAAAAGACGTTCAGAGAAAAACATCCAACTGGTATAGCCAAACGCTGGCGTAGACCTGATATCTCAGCAATGTTATCCAAAGACTCTCGTGAGGTGGTTTTTGAGCTTCAAGTATCAACAACCTTTCTCGATGTCATTATTAGCCGTGAGCAGTTTTACAAAGAAAATGATGCCTATATTACGTGGGTGTTCCTTGACTTTGACGCAGAGAAGTTTACGACTCTTGATATTGCTTATGCCAACAAAGCCAATGTTTTTGTATTGGATAACGAAGCAAAGCATGAATCAGATTTGAACAAAAAACTTGTTTTAAAATGCTATTACCGTCAACCATTTATGACCGAAGACTTAAACATTGCTCATAAGTGGGTTCATGAACTCGTTGATTTCTCAATGCTCAATTTTGATGAGTTAAATAAGAAAACATATTTTGTCGATACTGATGCTCTTAGAGCAGAAGTCATTAACCATATAAACGACGAAAAGCGTAGGCAACAACTCGAACAAGAAGAAAGAGAGAGAGTTAAACAAGAAGCACTGAGACAAGAACGAGAAGAACAGAATCGGCTGGATAAACTTGCACGATCATACTCTCACTTTCAGACTCCAAATCATTACAAAGAGAAGGCTCATAGAAGTAAACATCTTTCCCAAATCCCCTCTTCTGCCAAATCATTGGGTGGAACCTTGATATGCAGAAAATGCATGAACATAGGAAAACCGAAGAAAGTTGGTAGGCTTACTGTTTGTGGACGATGTGGTCATGAGCTGATATAAATTCAAAGTTTTAATATAATTATGATTCCCAAAACTATACACACTCAAACCTACCTACAAATTTTGCATTTCATTGATTCCGTGTATTTTTAGTATGAAGATGTTGTATTCATATACATTCTAAGAACAATCGTTGTGGCGTTCATGTTGCGACAATAGAACAATCAGAAATAAGGACAAAGCATGTCTTTCGAAGCCCCTATCACCATCGCCGAAGCTATCGAAAATATTGAAAAACAGAAATACCTTTTACCTTCTATACAGCGTGAATTTGAATGGAAACACGACAAAATTGAATGGCTTTTTGATTCAATCATGAGGAATTATCCTATTAGCTCGTTCCTTTTTTGGAGAGTCGAAGGTGAAACCAAGGAAAAGTTCAAATTTTACAGATTCATACGTAATTTTAGACAGAGATATCAAACTCATAATGAAGAGGTAAATACGGCAGGTCACAATGATTTTCACGCTGTTTTAGATGGCCAACAACGTTTAACTTCACTGTATATTGGATTAAGAGGTAGCTACGCTTATCGTACTCCTCGACTAAAAGAAGAAAATAGTGAGCGTGTTTACCCTACTCGTCACCTGTACCTGAACTTAACTAAACCACTTCAAAACGAAGAAGATGGAAGAGTTTATGAGTTTAAGTTTTTAACGGAAAGTGATGTTGAGAAGTCATCTTCAAGCTGGTTTAAGGTATCAGATATCTACGGACTCAGTGACGATTTTGAGTTTAATCAGCATTTAGATGAAAACGGATACAAAAACAATGAGTTTTCATATCGTTCATTATCGAGATTAAAAAATGTCATTCACTCACAAAGGATTGTGAACTTTTTCCTCGAAAAAGAACAAGATATAGACAAAGCATTAAATATTTTTATCAGGATAAATAGTGGTGGTGAACCTTTAAATTTCTCCGATTTAATCATGTCTATTGCTGTTGCTAACTGGGAAACCAAAAATGCTCGAAAGGAAATTCATAGCTTAGTAGATACTATAAGAGATAAAGGCTTCTATATTTCAAAAGATCTCGTACTAAAAAGCTTTCTTTTCCTACACAGTAAAGATATCAAGTTCAAAGTCACAAATTTTTCAAAATCAAATGCATCAGACTTTGAAAACGAGTGGGATGATATCAGAGACACAATTTTAACAACGTTCGACCTTATCAAATCCTTTGGATTCACCGATGCTACATTAACATCAAAAAATGCTGTAATTCCAATAGTTTATTATATTTATCACAGAAAGATAATAAACAACTTTGTGACTAAATCTTGCTACGCAGAAGATCGTAAAGTTATTGAGAAGTGGTTGCACACTGCATTGGTTAAGCGTCTCTTTGGTGGAACATCAGACTCTGTACTGAATCAGATTCGTAAAGCATTTACTTCTGATGTAACTTCCAACCCTATAAAAGAAGATCTAACTCTTTTCCCAGTTGATGCGATAAATAGAGAAATTAAAAAAGATACTGGCATTAGTGATGAGTTTATTGAAGAGCTACTGAACACTCAGTACAGCAATCAGTACGCATTTTCCCTATTAGCTCTGCTGTATCCAAACCTTGATTATAAAAACAACAATTTTCATAAAGATCATCTACATCCAGAGTCGAGCTTCGATTCGTTAAGCCAAGAAAGTAAAGATCAATATGGATGGTACACTTACAACTCTTTGAGAAACCTACAAATGTTAGATGCAAATGAGAATATGTCCAAAAATGACAAATCGCTCGAAGCATGGGTGCAAAGTGAGATAGAAAAAACAGGTATCACAAAGGAACAGTTTTTGTTTTCTCATCACATTCCTGACACTGATCTTAGCCTTCAAAACTATGATCAGTTTATTGAACTACGTTCAGCAATTTTAACCTCAAAACTCAAAGACTTACTAATTTGATAATAACCTTGTACTTAGGTTATTTATAAACATAAGGCCACTCAGTAGAGTGGCTTTTAAAAGTTCCTATATCTTTGACATTTTCTTATAGTGTTCTCGATAACCCATCTCTTCAAATATTAACCTCAATCCATCTTTAAATGCAGCATAATCGAACTCCTTAAAGTCAATTATGTTCTGTCCAAGGGAATGAGACTCACGGTTGATATAACGTATAAAAGCTTGATATCTAACTTCTTTTAGTTTTTTATGTTGAACAACATTACTAAGATCTGTTTTTTGAACAAAGTTGAAAAAATACTCTATAACATTTCGCATACAGTTAGCGATCAATGCTGGCGGTTGATGCTCATCATTAATGACAGACCAGTATGACTGATAATCATTCTGAACTTCTTCATACTTCATCGATTCAATTCTTGTGCCTTTCGTGTTCTTCGACAATCTGAAAAGTAATTGAGTTTCTGCTCTTCTATCATGCTTTGAATCCACAAGCTCATAGAAAAAGTATAGGCTGTGCGTAAGTACAAATACTTGTTCAACGTTTGTAGCATTAAAGAAATCGTTCTTGATAAGTTGACCAATGTTATAAACATAAATGTGAGACAAGCTTGACACTGGGTCATCAATCACAGCAATTTTTTTCACATTACCTTCGTCTGCAGTTTGCTTACCCTTGAACAACTCACGAAAGTACAGAAAACTAATGATCATCTTCTCACCCTCTGAAAGTGATGAAAAGATTGGAGCATTAGAACCAGTCCTTACAATTCGATACAGGTCTTCTTCATACTTCTCGATATAAAAATCGGTAATACCGATATCTACAAGCCCTTTATTGATATTTACAATAGATTCTTCGATATTGACTGTTTGTTTCTGTTGCTGTTTTCTTTGTGCTTCAAGTTTAACTACCTCAGTATCGACCTTATCCTTGTCAGCTTTCAGCGTAGTTGTTTTGTCATTACTATCTTTTTGAGCTAACTCATACGCTTTGATAGTCTGATCGTATTCCCATCGTACAATTTGCCAAAATTGCTTCTTGATTTTGCCCTTCTCAGCTTCAGAGTTATTAACTTTTTTGTTATGAATGACTATGTTGTCATTTACTGTGTCCACAAGTTCATTGAATTTTTCGATGTGCTCGACAAACTCTTCTAACTCAATTTGCAAACTTAGAGTCTGTTTTTTTTGCTCAATCTTTTGCAAGTTTGCATTTAACGCACCAGAAATTAGCCCATATATCTCGGTCATCTCTGCAAGGGAATCTGCACAGAACGGAGAGGTTTTGTAGTTATCAAAAGAAGTTAGTGACTCAACGATCCCTTTATATTTTGTAACTATCTCTTCGATTTTAGTCTTACTTTCTTCATATGATTCATCAAAGTAGTTTTGTATCTGATTGATTAATTCAGGTGTAATAGTTTTCGATTGACAGAATGGACAAGTATCATCCTCAATCTCGGCAAGGTATTGCAAACCACTACTAACCCAATCGGAATTTTTTAACTGATTAATCAATTTTGAAATCGGACTATCTTCATTACCTATTACTATCTCTTTGAGTAGTATCAATTCTTCTGTTGAAAGTTCAGACAATGTGATTTTAGGCAAGATTGAATAAGTGGTAGCTTTATCCCCCTCAATTGCCGCAACTTCCTCTTTGAGCATTTCAATCGTTTTTGTTGGCTTAATGGCAGGTAAAGGAACTGATACAAGGTGATTGAATAATGTTTCTTTTTTACCCATTAACCGTTCAAGGCAAAATTCCAGAACACGATCCCCACCTGAGTAGTTCTTCTTTATCTCCCACGCATTAGTTTCAGCAGTATCTTTTGCCTTTTTTAAGGACTCGTTTTCCTTATCGATTTCAGTCTGGAAACCAGTACTCTTTTCATTTAGTTGCTCGATCTGAATCCCAAACTGCTCTACTCTTTCTTTTGCTTTTTTGTTTTCGCTTGAAAGGCTAAAAATGCCATTTATTAAGTCTTTGTCATAAAAGACATCTTTAATAAACTTCTGATTATAAACAAGAATTTTTGAACCATCATCAGTATGCGAACATTTATGGTATTTCCCGTCACATGGTTGGTAAAAGTAGTTAGAGAAAGTACTTTTCCCCGCCCCGTTTAAGCCATAGATTATGTTCACTTTCTTGTCTGTATTGAGCGATGTTGTGTTTCGATAACTTGCTACATCACTAAGGTTTATTTGTGTAATCATATTCTGCCTATACCAACTGGGAATTGAATTTATTAGTTATATTGATTTGAAATAACCTAAATCATTGGAAAATTAAGGCACTTTCAACCAAATTCCCACTATATACGTAGTTGATATTCTTTACTTTGTTAGAGAACACAATTTCAACCACAGATTAAGTTTCAAAATTAATCTGAAACAACTTGGAATGTTGATAGGGTTTAACTTAAGAAGGAGCAAGGGTAGATAGAAATGCAGGGGAAAATGTATCTAAAATGTTAAATTCCAGCTCTACCCGCCAATTTCCATCGGACTTGGCGCTGTTGCGCCGCCGCTGCCATCCATCACGATGGAATGACCCGATTGAGATTGTCCGATAAATTTAAACGCTTCGACCCACTTAACTTGTGCTTCCATTTTTACTACTCATCTTAACCAGAAGATTGTGGCGTCATAATACCAGCATCAGCGAGTTCATCGCTATACGCACCAGAAGATAGCCAACCCACAACGCAAGGACGCTGATCGCGCTACCGATGACCAAAAACAGACCATCGCGCTCAATGATGCCGAGCGCAAAAAAGATAATGGCAATGTTCGGTGGAAAGTTCACAAACGGCAGTGGCAGTACAGCGACCGCCGCCAGCACGCAGATGATGAGACCAATCACGCGGCGCGCCAACGCATTGGAAAGCGGCGCCCAACGCGGTTTGATGTAGTGTTCCACACGTTCAAACCACGGCAATAACTCTTCAATGAAGCGAATGGTTTTCTGGCGATGCAGTTTGCGCTTTTGAATGAGACGCGGCAAACGCGGCGCTTGTAGCCCCAAAGCAAGCTGCAACCCCAATAGGAAAATCGCAAACCCGGCAAAAAAAGAGATGCCCGGAATCAACCCAGCCAAGCTGAGCATGATCAGCAGTGCCCCGTAAGAACGTCGTTTCAGCAACTCCAGTAAAGTGCCAATCGACAGGTAAGGTTCAGGGTGATCTTTTAGGGATTTCAGCAAGAACTCAGAGGTTTTCTCCACGTCGTGTTCGCTCTCATTATTCGGTTGGCCTGACGCCGTCAGGCGGATGGGCACATTATCATTCATCCTTCTCGCCTCACGCAATCGAGATTATTGTCATGACGACAACGTGCCACAAGGAACCACACGTTATGTCAGCGCAGATAAAAGAAAACCCCACTAAGCTTTCGCTTAGTGGGGTTCAGTTCTTACTCGCAGCAATCCGGCTACTAATAGGTGCTCCCTGCATCTATTCCTTGATAGTCTGCTGTATCCTTCAGCGCATTCCGTTTCATCGCCTTCCTAGCGGTGTCCCTTATCCGTCATCCTGACAGATTCACGCCTTATTCCTTTAAGTTGTCCATTAACCATCCGTTGTAACCATCCTAGTTACCAAGCTTCCAGCTAATGTCCTTCGCTTTCCATGCCGATCATTCATCCTGAATCATCGAATCTTCGTCCTGAAGATGACCTGTCCTTGGGTCTTTCCTGTTCCGTGTCTGCTTCCTGCTGACAACTTGAGATTACGACATCGGAGATTTTCAGCAAGCGGCTCACAACATCCAACTGAGCAAGAAAGTGGGCGAAATTTTATCATATTGATATATTTCAATAGGTTAATAAAACAAACTCGTTTTTCTCTTCACTCAAAATGGACAATATCTTACAACACGCGTAAGAAATATCTCACAAAGCGAATCTCAAATATTCCCTATTGCTAAAATACACCCAGTCCACAAAGTTTGATGCAGATCTCACCCCAATCCGAGCAATCAGGAAGCAGTTGGGTTCCATTGGCGGATAAAGCCCAGATTTTCCTAGACTCACCTTGGTAAATTAAGGATATTAGGAGCAATCTTGATCACACAATCGGCAAAATAGACCGCTAACTCTGTTGAGGAAACCATCCTATGATTTCTAAATGGGCACAACGCTTTTACCAAATGGCAGAACTTGTTGGCTCGTGGAGTAAAGACCCTTCCACGCAAGTTGGGGCCGTGATTACCAAACAGAACCGTATCGTCTCCGTCGGCTTTAATGGCTACCCACATGGCATTTCCGATAGTGCCAACACCGACGATCGTGATATGAAATATCTCAAAACCTTGCATGCGGAAGAGAACGCCATCTTGTTTGCCAAGCGCGATCTAGATGGCTGTGAAATCTACGTCACTCATTTCCCTTGTCCCAACTGCGCAGCCAAGATCATTCAAACTGGTATTTCTGCGGTGCATTGCCCAGAGCAATCGGCAGACTTTTTGTCTCGCTGGGGAGACAAAATTAAAGTGAGTCAGGATATGTTCCTGCAAGCGGGCGTGAAGGTGAACTGGCTGCCCGTTCACGAGCTTCAACCCATCAGTGAAATCCATAAATAATATCAGCCCTCCATTCGGAGGGCTTTTTACTGCGCATGATCCCGCCTAAAAACGCTCATTTTTCAACCTTTTGAACTACATCAAAAGTTAACGAATTTTTAAATACGTCTCTTTAGTGAGAATGCCTCACAACTTTGTCCATAAAGCGATGGCTTTTGACTTGAGTCGGCTTTGCCCCTACAGAACTAGGACTACAATTCCAAACATAATCCAAAATCATTGCTGCACATGGTTTCATTTGCGGCGTAAACGCGACTCACACGGGATCCATATGGCATCGACGTCAATTCAGTCAGGTTCGGGATTAGGTACGCGTTTCGTTATTACGTTGTTGTATCTGCTCTCCGTTTCCGTCATTAGCTACACCTTGCTCACCGAGCATCACACTGCGGTGCAATATTACTATGCCTACCCGGCCTTGATGTTGATCGCGCTGATCAGCCGTCATCGTTGGACGAAACGATTGGCGGCGATGGGGTCTATTGCGGTCATTTTAGTGGGCAGCTATTTTGAGCCACTCACACTCGACGCCATAGAAGAGTCATTTCTTCTGATTCCATTGACCTATTTGGTGCTGTTTCCTGGCTCACTGTGGCCATTTGTGTCTGCCATTTTGCTGATTGGGAGCTACCTGCAATATCAGAAAATCGGCACGCCGCCGTTTTATCAATTTACAGAAGATGCCGTCGAGCTGGCGGCCATTGCCTTTTTTGCGACCGTCGGCGTCTATTACAAACAGAAATTGCAGCGTCAACTGGAGCGCTATCGCCGCGACAGCTACACCGACTTTCTCACCAAACTGGCAAACCGCAAAGCGTTTACCCGTGACACCAAAGCACTTGAACGTCAGCGTGACACCGAGACACACTACGCCCTGCTGCAACTGGATATCGACGATTTCAAATTGATCAACGACAGCTTGGGCCACCAGCAAGGAGATAAGCTGCTGTTTGAACTGGCTAAACGCCTGAAAGGACTCGATTTTTCACGGGTGGACTTGTACCGCATGAGCGGTGATGAGTTCGCAATTATTTTGAAAGACCAATACGACATTCGTTTCTACGCGGACCAGGTGGCGCATTACATTTTGGATGCATGCAGCCAAGGCTTTAAGCTCGACAACCGCAGCTATCACATGACGATGAGCATCGGGATTGCACTGTTTGAAGATGCGATGCACGACAGCGATATTTGGTGTCGTAACGTTGATATTGCCGTGCTGCGCGCCAAACAAAAAGGCAACAACATCATTCAACATTTCGACGAAGAGCTGATTGGTGAAACCATTCGCAACTATCAGTTGGAACGCGAACTCAGCAATGCGATTGAAAAACAGCAGTTAACCCTGAACTACCAACCCAAAGTCGACATTAAAACTGGCGAAGTACACAGCGCCGAAGCGCTGATTCGCTGGCACCATCCCGATTTAGGATTAATCTCGCCCGAGGAATTTGTCGGCTTGGCCGAGAAAAGCCAACAGATCATTCCGATTGGCCGCTGGGTGATAGAGACAGCTTGCAAGCAAGCCAAAGCGTGGCAGATCACCGGACACAACATCTGCATCGCGGTGAATGTTTCCACCGTGCAGTTTCTCTACGACGATATCTTTAATGTGGTGACCAAAGCGCTGCGAGAAACGCATCTGGATCCGAAATTATTGCAACTGGAGATCACCGAAACCACATTGATGCAGCAACCACAGAACGTGAGTGAAACTTGTCAGGACTTGCGCACCCTTGGAATTCGCATTGCGATTGATGATTTCGGCGTGGCTTATTCTTCACTGAACTACCTCAGCCAGCTTCCGATTGACGTCTTGAAAATTGACAAGTCATTCGTCGACAATTGCGTCAACAACCATGACGATCACATGCTGGTGCGTACCATTATTCAGCTTGGGCACAATATGGGAAAAGTGGTGACGGCAGAAGGGGTGAATAACCACAATCAACTGCATTTGTTGGCCATTGAAGGCTGCGACGAGTACCAAGGGTATTACTATTCGAAACCCCTGCCTGCCAAAGCGTTTATTGAACGCATCGAGCAGATGGATTACCCCGAACCTACGCGACTTCTAGCTCAGTAAAGATGTCAAACAACTGCTTCGATTTATACGGCTTCGGCAAATAAGCGTCCATGCCCGCTTCAAAACAGTGGGCAATGTCTTCATCCAACACACTGGCAGTCAGCGCAATAATGGGAATGTTTTTCAGCCCCTGCGCCGACTCCCATTCGCGAATTTTACGTGTCGCTGTAAAGCCATCCATCACCGGCATCATGCAATCCATCAGCACCGCAGAAAACTGGCCACCTTGGGTCACAATGTCCACCGCTTCCTGACCGTTACTGACAATCACGTACGCTAACCCGGCTTTTTCTAAAAAGAAGGTCGCGATTTTTTGATTCATCAAGTTGTCCTCGACAATCAAAATACGGGGATTTGTCGCTTCCTCTTCTTCTTGCGCTGGCCGAGAGTGGCGAGCATCCTGCACGGGCGAAAGCTGCGCACTTGGCGACGATTCGCGCAACAGCTTTTCAAATCTCAGGCCCAAAAATGGCAACGTAATGCGACCATGAATGGCATCTGCGACGGCTTTGTTGGTGAACAAATGGTGTTGCAACATAATGAGCCGAGCGTGCGGGAAGCGCTGCTTTAAATCATCGATATCGGATAACTTGCCGTGGGTCAAACTGTGGCAATAAAGCACATTCACCACCGCAGTCACTGCAGCGTCCTCAATATGAGCAATGGTCGATGCTTCCACCACGGCCAATCCCAAACGCGTGCACTCTCGGCGAATGGCTGCGGAGTAATTGGAATTATTGGAGATAAACAGCGTGGTTTGATTCAGCGGTTGCGGCGTTGGCTGCTCGAGTGGCAGCGTCACGGGAATCGTGAATTCAAATTGGCTCCCCAAATCTTTGGTGGAGTGCACTTGAATCGAGCCATCCATCAACTCCAATAACTGGCGGCAAATCGCCAGCCCTAACCCCGTGCCACCAAAGCGGCGGGTAATGCTGCCATCTTCCTGAGTAAAGGGGTCAAAAATGGTGCTCAGCTTGTCTTTGTCGATGCCTTTCCCGGTGTCGGTGACGCTACAGCGAATCAGCGGCGTGTCTTGACTGACATAATTCACTTCCACATTCACATACCCGTCTTGGGTAAACTTCACTGCATTGGAGAGCAGATTCATCAGGATCTGTTTCACCCGATACTCATCCGCCACCACCATCACCGGCAGCTCAGGGTCCAGCTGAATCGCCAACTCGATGTGCTGGCTGATCGCTTTCACATTCACCAAATTCACGGTGTCGTACACCATTTCAGCAAAATTGAACGCATTGGGATTTAACGTCAGGCTGCCCGCCTCAATCTTGGACAGATCGAGAATGTCATTGAGCAGTATCAGCAGCGATTGGGATGAAGTATCAATGTCATCTAAAATGTCCTGCTGGTTCACGTTTAATCCGGAAGAGGCCAAAATTTCAGTCATGCCAATGATGCCGTTGAGCGGTGTGCGAATTTCATGAGACATATTGGCCAGAAACGAACTCTTGGCCCGGTTGGCGGCAATCGCTTCTTCTTTGGCGTGAATCAAACGCTCTTCATGCGCTTTGAGTTCCAAAATAATGTGGTTGAGGCTACCGACGAAATCGGAGAACTCATCGTTCCCATCAATGGCGATCTGCTTCACGCTATCGCGCTTGTCCCGTAGCTGCCCCATGGTGGCGAGGATCCGATTGAGCTTGGATGAAATGCGATAAAACGTCCCAAGGCCCAGCACCAATAGCAGCACAAACACCACCGCCACCACAGCGCTGATCACGGCGATCCGCTGACTTTCCTGACGAACCTGTTGATCAATTTGCTGCGACAGATGTTCGGAAAAGCCCAAAAACAGCTTCTGCACCGCCGCTTGGCGATTCTCCAGCGTCTGCACATATCCGCTCAACTCACTGGGCGTCACTTCTTGGCGCAGGATCTTGTCGCGCAGAATGGCGCCTTGGCGAAAATCTTGTTGCGCGAATAGCTTAACGATCTGATCCAACTGAACCGAACTGGCACCCGTATCAATAAAGCGTTCAAGGTGTTGCTGTTCACGCTCCGCAATTTGGAAATACTGACCGAGCTGCTGAGGCGTCAGCGTGTCCGTCTGAGATAAATCGCGGATAAACCACGCCTCACGCTGCATCCAGTACAAAAACCAACTCAAATCGTCATACACCACATCCAAAGTATGAATGTCGGTGGGCGCTTCATGGTTGCTGCGCTTTTGAATGTCGGTCAGCAATTCGTAGATTAAATCGAACGTCCAGGTGCCGTATTCGTGGGTCTCGGCCACCGTCGCCGAAGCAATTTCGCTGGCGAGGCTTTTTAGCTCTGCGACGTTGCTGCTACTTAATGAGGCAGAATTCCCGGACACGCGCATGAGATTTTGATCATCGATGTTAGCGCCAACGAGGGTCAATTCGTTGTCGAGAGCAATCCGCAAGCGCTGAACGTCGTTTTGATGAATGCGCCCGATCAGCATGTCGTACGCCAGATGGGTCGCGTTCGTCAGATGATTCAACGCATCGATTTTTTTGGTGATCACACGGTAAGCGACCAATTGCGTTTGGAATTGGCTGAACAGATTCCAAGTTCCCCAACCAATCACCAGCATCGGCATGAGACACAGCAGCATCAGTCGAGCTTTTATTGAGAAACGAGAAACAGTGCGCATTCCTTAACCTTGAATGTGAAGAGACCTAGCCTATGGTTAAAGAGTAGACAGTGTTTGTGCCGTTTGCGCCCATAATTTCAAGAAAGTTGAGTCAGTTAGGTGAAGGAAAACCGTTTTTGCTGAAACGAGTCTGGTTGGTTATCACATCCCTTGTGCTGTTCTGGAGTACCGCCGCGTACCCGGAGTCGTACGCCATTGTGACGCTCAATCCCAACCTGCCGCCCCTCAAAGCCAGCCAAGTCAAGATGCTGTACCGCGGCCGCTTGAGCCACATCGACGACATCAATATCTCCTTGCTCGACCTGCCGCAGAACTCCCCCCTGCGTCAGCAGTTTTATTACGGCCTGCTGGGTAAAAGCCCGGCGCAGATGCAAGCGATCTGGGCGCGGCAGACTTTTTCTGGCCGCAGCAAAGCGCCTTTCGAGGCGAAACAGAGCGACATCCAAGAGGTCATCGCTTGGCTCACCCACAATAAAAATGGCATCGCTTATATCCCCGCGAGTTGGGTGACAGGCTCCGTCCATGTCATCTATGTCTTCAATAGTGAGGAACCACTATGAACGCAACGTCTCTCATTGGCTTCATTCTTTTTTCTCCACTGGCGATGAGTCAAATCAACGTCGGGGAACATCTGCGCGTCAGCGGGTTTGGCAACGTGTCTGCCGCCAAATCTGACACATCCGTGCCAATTTTTGTGCATCGCGATATTGATGACGACGGGTGTTTTGATTGCGATACCACGCTGGGATTGCAAGTAGATTGGATCCTCAATGATCGCTGGCGCGCGTCGGTGCAAGGCGTCAAACGCCCGCAAGATCATTTTTCCAGCCCCGAACTCGAGTGGGCCTATTTGGAATCGGCGTGGGGCGCTTATAGCGCGAAAGTCGGTCGCTTGCGCCTGCCGGTGTTTATGATGTCGGAATATTATTATGTCTCGGTCGCCTACCCGTGGATTCGGCCTCCCCAAGATGTGTACGACAGTTTGCTGGGCATTACCCACTATGATGGCGCATCGTTTGAGTGGAACACCATGCTCACCGACACCTCACAACTGCGGGTATCGACCTTTGCAGCGCTGCCGAGTAAAAATGATTACCAGATTTACGACATGCAATACACGCTGGATGCTGATGCGGCCTACGGCTTGACGGTCGACTGGTATCGCGATGATAACGTGTTCCGTTTGGCGTATCTCACCAGTGAAGCGGATCTGCAAACTGGCGGTTACAACGTCTCGCATTACGATATGGATTTGTTGGCGCTGGGCATGAACTATGCGCTCGGTCCCTATCACTTGTTTGCTGAATACATCTATGACGATCAACTCTACTCAAACTGGTACGTGGGATTGGCACGCCAATTTGGGAAATGGCAGCCTTATCTACAATACGGACAACGGCGAAAACTGTATGACAACGACTCGTATCTGGTGGGGCTGCGCTACAACATTGTGCCCAATGTCGCGCTCAATGGAGAGTGGCAAGTGGTCAATAGCACAGAAAATGCGTTGAGCGGCCACTTCACCAAAGCGCAAAACCCAGCAACCGGCATCGAAACCCAAGCGCACATTATTTCCTTGGCGATCTCGTTTACCTTTTAAGGGGGTAACTTGATGAATATTACATTTTTGTGAAACAAATAATGCAAACAAGACCGATAAGCTAGATATGAAACCAAATTAGCACGAAATAAGTCGGACTATCTGCATTTGTCAATCGGTGAAAATACCGGCCTCCACCCCATGTATTGACTGGTTTATCACCAAATTAAAGCAAAAAATTTGGTCATTATTTTTCCTAGCAGAATAACCAGTTAGCCATTACAATCCGGCCACATAAAAATAACAAACTCCCCCTATGCCAAACGCAGTCCAAACTGCGGGCAAAACCGCTGTTGTTCATCTCCCTACCGATGGACAAAAAAGCTCAACGAAACGTGAAAGGTCCCGAGTAAAAATGAGTCCAGAGAAACATCTCCTAGAATGGCAAACAAGCCAAACGATTGCTGAATCCATGTCTCCCCTCATCGGTCAGCTTTATCGTCAAAAAGGGGTGGAAGTGATCCTGTTCGGTAAAACACTGATCAACGCTGACACCATCGACATCATCAAAACTCATCGTATTGCTCGCCGTTACACCGGCTCCCCGCTTTCCCTCGAACAAACCATGCCGATCGTGCAACAACTTGCTGAGATGAACCTGTCGCCATGTCGTGTTGATATCGGTCAAATGGCACACCAATTCTGGCAATCGCATGATGACGAGCACGGTCTGAAAGATTTTCTCGCCACGGCGCTGCAAGGCGCACTCAATGGCGATGTCATGAATGAGCCAAAAGATGTGGTTCTGTACGGTTTCGGCCGCATCGGTCGTCTGTTGGCGCGTTTGCTGATCGAAAAAAGCGGTCCGGGTTACCCACTGCGCCTACGTGCGATTGTGGTTCGCGGTGGTAAGAAAGGTGACCTCGAAAAACGCGCTAGCCTGCTGCGTCGTGACTCTGTACACGGTCAGTTTAATGGCAGCATCATCATCGATGAAGAACGTAAAGCGCTGATTGCAAACGGTAACTACATTCAGTTCATCTACGCAAACTCACCAGCAGACGTCGACTACACCGCGTACGGCATCCATAATGCCTTGGTTGTCGATAACACTGGCGTTTGGCGTGATTCTGAAGGCTTGGGCCAACACCTGGGTTCGCAAGGCGCGGCAAAAGTACTGTTGACGGCGCCAGGCAAAGGCGACATCAAAAACGTGGTGTTTGGTGTGAATGAGTCGGTCATTCAGCCAGAAGACACCATCATTTCTGCCGCCAGCTGTACCACCAACGCGATTACGCCAGTGCTAAAAGCAATGCACGACAAATACGGCGTGGTCTCCGGCCACATCGAAACCGTTCACTCGTTCACCAACGACCAGAACCTGATCGACAACTTCCATAGCGGCGATCGCCGTGGCCGTTCAGCGTCTCTGAACATGGTATTGACGTCCACCGGTGCGGCAAAAGCGGTTGCCAAAGCGCTGCCTGAACTTGCTGGCAAACTGACTGGTAACTCGATTCGCGTTCCGACACCCAACGTTTCCATGGCGGTGGCGAACCTGAACCTTGAAAAAGAGACCGATAAAGAAGAATTGAACGCTTACCTGCGTGAGATGGCGCTGAACTCAAAACTGGCCGCGCAAATCGACTATACCGAATCCACTGAAATTGTCTCGACCGATCTGGTTGGCTCTCGCCACGCCGGCGTAGTCGATGGCGCAGCCACCATCGCGCAAGGCAATCGCTGCGTCCTGTACGTTTGGTACGACAACGAATTTGGCTACAGCTGCCAAGTGGTTCACTGTATGGAACAGATGATGGGCGTACGCTACAAAACGTACCCAGCGGCTTAATCACCGCAAGACAAACATATTCAACTCCACAACATAATAACAACCAATCCTGAAGAAGGCGGCTCACGACAGATACCTCGCGTGACACACGCCTTCTGACGGCATACACACCCCCGTGCTTGCCGCCCTAACCTGATGTGGGCGGCCCTTTTTCTCTCCCTTGCGACTCTCTGCCTCTGGATACACAATAAATTCGTGTTGAATCTTATTCATACGCGTCAAATTTAGGTACACTGAACACCACTGTTCTAATCCCCTAGATTGACCACAATCTGGCTCGACTCCTCAAGCCTCGGGTTAGGATATACAATCATAACGAAGCCCTCGTTCGGAACGCCTCATTCGGCAGTCGCGCAAAGGTGGTGACCCATCATCCAACCGGCCTGACCCGCTGCCCTTGTATTGCCTGTAGGTATGAGGCCCGCGCGACGGACAAATACTGAAGTTAACAAAGGGATCTCCCCTGTTATGTCAAACGCCTTGTCACATTTTGCTCAGCGCTTTAAACAAGCGCCCAAACCGATACGCTACGGCACCTATGCGGTGTCTGCGTATGCCGTTTACGCCGTCACCTTAGGTTTAATCACCCCTGCCGTGCTCAAAGCGAAAGCGCCTGAAATCATCACGCAACAAACCGGTCGTAGCGTGGTGTTGCAGCAGGTCAGCATCAACCCATTCTTATTGCGCGCTCGCATCGATGGGTTTGCCATTCAAGAAGCAGATGAGCAGAGCGCTTTCACGCAATTTGATCGTCTGGAGCTCGAATTTAGCTTCTGGAAAAGCTTGTTCACATTCACGCCAACCGTTGATCACGTCACCTTGACCGGGCCGAAAATCGCACTGCAACGTTTGAGCGCAGGAGAACACGCGCGATTCAACTTCAGCGATATCCTTGATACCGTCGAGGCCAACGCGGCGCAAAACCCACCGAAAGACGAAGCCGACACTCACGATGCTGGCATTCCTGCGTTTCGCATCGGCAGCATTGAAATTGCACAAGGCCAATTTCATTTCAAAGACGATGTGACGGGTGCAGCACTCAATTACGACGGCCTGAATCTGAACCTGTCACAATTTGACAGCCAAGCATACAGCCTCGCATTGCCGCAAAATGCACAAGATAAGAATCTGCAACTCGCCTCAGCGGCCAACCATTACAACTTCATGATTCGAGGCGTGGATAACAGCCAGTTCACCCTCAAAGGCCAGTTCCAATTGGCACCATTGAAAGTTGAAGGTGACGTGGCATTGCAAGGTTTAACACTACCGCCCTTCTGGCCATTTACCGCCGATCAAATGCAAGCGTCCGTGACCGACGGGGCGATTGGCTTCGCCGCTCATTATCAGCTGGATCGCGAAACCGACGCGCTGCGTTATCAAGTGAGCAACGGTCAATTTAACCTTGATCATCTCACCATCAGCGATGGGCAAACACCGAAGGTGAAACTGCCGTCATTGGCCGTGCATGGCATTGGGGTGAGCAGCGAAACCCAAACCGTAGACATTGCCGATGTGCAGATCAACGGACTGTGGGTCGATGCTGCAATGGATCGCCAAGGGTTGGATCTACAAACGCTGTTTCAACCGAAACAAGCGGCAAGCACTAAAACTTCTGACGCAGCAACGCAACCTAAGTCTGACACGGAGACCACGGCTCGCACCGATGACTCTGCAAACGGCACCGCGAATGGTACTGATGACAACGCGAATAGCACTGATGGCACCGCGCCAAGTTGGTTGGTGCGCCTCAACCAATTTGCGATGACCGACACCGACATCAACGTGAAAGAAAGCGTTCAAAGTAGCGGCGTCTTCTGGCGCGTGTTCCCGCTGTCGATCAAAACTGGTCCGGTGGTCAGCGATCTCAACACGCCCATTGATTACGATGTGTCACTGGCCGTCAGTTCGAGCACGCGCGCGCAACCAGAGACTCCGCGCGGCGAAATCAAAACCTCAGGCAGCGTCGATGCCAAAGCGCTCAGCGCCCAGGGTCAACTGGCGATCGCCGATCTCGACCTCACACAATTGCAGCCTTACCTCAAGCCGTATGTGAACCTCACGCTAGCCAAAGGCAAGTTCTCGACCCAAGGCAAGTATGCTGGTGACGCCAACGGTCAAGCGAGCTACCAAGGCGCAGCGGCGATCAACACCCTGCTGATCCGCGACACGGTACAAAACCAACCGCTGGTCAAATGGCAGGCGATGAACATCGATGCACTCAACTTCGATGCCAAGAAAAATACGCTCAAAATCAACACCATCACATTCAATGCGCCTTATGCGAAAGTGATGATTGCCAAAGATAAGCGCACCAACATTGGCAACCTTGTGGTAGAAAACAAAGCGCCCGCAGCGAAGTCGGCCCCACAAGCCAAATCGGTGGCGGTGAAGACGAAAACCAGCCCAGCCGACCAGAAACCGCTGGCGATTGATATTGCCGCCGTCAAACTAGTCAACGGGTCGGCCTTCTTTGCGGATAACTCGCTGACGCCGAACTTCGCATCTGGCATTGAATCGCTGCAAGGCTCAGTCCGTCACTTGTCGTCCACACCGGGCACCAAAGCGCAAGTGGACATCAAAGGTAAAATCGACAAATACGCGCCTGTGACGCTGAAAGGTGAAATTAACCCACTGATTGAAAAACCGTATCTGGACTTGGATTTGGTCTTCAAGAGCGTAGAGCTGACCTCCGTGAACCCATATTCCGGCACGTATGCGGGCTACTACATCGACAAAGGTCAGTTATCTCTCGCATTGAACTACAAGCTGGACAACAACCAACTGGAAGGCAACAACCATTTGGTGATCGACCAGCTCAAACTGGGTAAACCTAGTGAATCCGATCTGGCCACCAGCCTGCCGCTGACCCTTGCAATCGCCATTTTGCAAGACAAAGACGGCGTGATTGACTTGGGCGTACAAGTGTCTGGCGATGTCGAAGACCCAAGCTTCAGCTTCGGCAGCGTGATTCTAAAAGCACTAAGCAACATCATCGTCAAAGCGGTGACTGCGCCGTTCTCACTGCTGGCGAACTTGGTGGGCTCGGACGAAGAACTCAACCACATTGCGTTTGCATTTGGTGACAATGAACTGTCCAAAGAAGAGCAAGAACGCTTGCTGAAACTGGCGCAAGCGCTGGATTCACGCCCGCAACTGAAACTGAGCATTGCGGCGTCAGTGTCTGCAAACGACGACAGTACAGCGTTGGCAGAGAAACAAGTGCAGCAAGCGATGCTGGAAGAGAGTGGCCTTGAAGCCATTCCTGACAACTTCAGTGCGAGCCGCATTGCCGATTCTGAGCCGTTGGCAGACGCCGTAGAAACCTTGGCGAAAAAACAACTGGATCTCAGCATTCGCCAAGAGCGAAACAAAGTGGAGCAACAGTTGATCGAACGCGCAGAAGGCAAAGAGGTCACGGATGAACAAATCCAAACCACCTTGCTGCTGGGCCTCTACAACCAACTGGTCAATGCGACCACCATCACACCAGAGCAGTTGGGCAACCTTGCTGAAGCGCGTGCCAAAGCGGTGAAAACCTATCTGGTAGATGAAGCACACATCGCGCCTGAGCGTGTGTTCCTGCTTGACAGCAAAACGCAGCTCAAAACAGAAAGCAGCGGTGTAGACCTCACGGTCGATGCTCAATAACCCCGGTAAAACCTGACAAAACGCCCCGAACATTCGGGGCGTTTTTATTATTAGTTTTTGTTTATATTATTTAATAAATGAATTAAAACCTGAATGTTATAATTATTAAAATGTCAGAATAATATAAATTATATATCAGTATATCCTGATTAATTACCTCGCATACTCATCAACAGAAATAAGTAGAAACATTGACTATTTCATGGCTATCGACGATGATGTTCGTTCGTTTAACGGATTAAAAATACCTAATATGGCAAATAGTTACTGGTCAAACCATCCGTCACACAAACATACTCGCCATGGCAACGAGGCTGAGTTGGAATTCGATACTGTATGCAATTAATTCGAACAAAACTGAGTTGTTTCCTAAAACGATTGGACCGCCAATCTTTAATACATCAGGTTATTTTGCTCGGGATTGCTTTATTGGCTTACGCTTTATTTTGCGCCTTATACAGCCATCAACGATTTGACCGATTAGGTAAAGAATCCATCCAATTTATTGAACAGGCACTGCAACACACGCGTCAGCAAACAGAACCGTTAATCACGCTGGTGCAACATGAACGACCGTGTTCAGAGGTCGCAGGTCATCTGCGACAAAGCGTGTTCCAATCGGACTACGCCAAAGAGATCGGTATTTTTAACCATTCACCGATGATTTACTGCACCAGCACGCAAGGCTATTCCGCCGTCAACATCTATCCGTCTATTTTTGAGCGAGTCCTGCACTCCCCTTCACACGAAACACTGGCGTACACCAAAACCGCGATCACCAAAACGTATTCGCTGATCTATATTTTCGCTAACAGCGATTTAAAAGGTATCAGTATGTTGATACCGCCTCGGTATCTCACACGTATTGTGAGTGATGTGATTGATGAAGATCTGCTGCCATTTGAAATTAAAGTTTATGAAAACAAAATTTTAAATAAAGAAATCAAAGAGATAATAAATACACTGCAGTTTAAATCTTCGGTATTTCCTTTGGTCCTTGAATTTTATATTACGCCGAAAACCTACCTGCATTTTATTATCAGTGAAGCGTGGATATTACTGTGTATCTACTTTGTGATGTTGTCTGCATATCTGTACAAGCGCAAAAAAGTACTGCAAAAACAAAGCCTAGAAAGTTCTATTTTGCATGCACTGCGTGAACGCCAATTTGATGTCTATTTTCAGCCGATCGTCAAAGCCTCCACTCAACACGTGATTGGCTGTGAAGCCTTGCTGCGCTGGAACCACCCGACGCAGGGGCAAATTCCGCCTACCATATTCATCCCTCTTGCCGAGCGGTTGGGTTTTATTGAACAACTGACAGATTTTGTCATCGACCGCGCGTTGGCACTGGTCGACAACAACGCCGAACTGATGCAAGGCAAGTACATTGGCGTCAACATTGATCGCAGCTTAATGTGCAATGAAGCGTTCACCTATCGCATGGTAGAGCGCGTGAATGCAAACCCAAGCTTTGCGGAATACATCGCGTTTGAAATTACAGAAAATGGCGATTTCAGCGAACAGGAACTCAAAATCGTTGAACGTAATTTTCAGCGTTTGACTCAGTCTGGCATTCGCTTGTTGGTGGATGATTTTGGCACGGGGTATTCCGGGCTTAATTTCGTGCGTCAGTTCCATTTCGACACATTAAAAATCGACCGCGTGTTTGTGAAGAATTTAGGCCACGAGCTGCATCTCAACAACTTGTTGGTGTCGATGCTGCAACTCGCGCAAAGCTTGAATATGCAGGTGATTGTGGAAGGGGTGGAAACACAGGAACAGCTCGATATTTTGCGCGAGCTGGGCGTAGACTACATTCAAGGCTATTTTTACGCAAAACCGCTGCCGGTGTGCGCGTTTATCACCTTTTTGAATCAACACACGCAGTGCGATGAAGGCCAGCTGTCACTGGCCCTCCAATAGTTCAGCGATTGATGGCGTCACTGCGCCGCATTGAGTTGACGCGACTTGAGTAGGCGTGACTTGAGTTGACACAACATTGATTAGTTGAGCGCAACATCGACGTCCGATTCGATCACTGTGGAGCAGGCCAACACGTATCCCTGCGCAATCTCGTCGGCCGTTAAGGTGTCCTGACTGTGGGTACGAACCGTTCCCGACGTCACGCGGCATTTGCACGATCCGCAGATGCCACTACGACACGCGGCGATAATCGGCAGTTGACCCGTTTCCAAAGCCTCGAGCAATAAGCTTTCACTGGGCGCGTCGATTGTCGCGTCAAACGCTGCCACGCGTACACGCACCGACGAATTGCCCCTCGGCACCGGCTCGGTCACCGCTGAAGTCAAGCTCTCGTGGTAAACTGGCGTAAAGCTCTCTTGGTAGAAATGCTGCATGTCAAACTCAAGCGCCTGTAAGTAACGCTCGACATCCTGCATAAAGCCCACTGGCCCGCACAAATAAACCGTGCGCTGATGCAGGTCGGGAATCAAATGTTGCAGCCCCACTTGATCCAAACGCCCCTGCGGATGTTCGGTGCCGCTGGCATCTTTGAGCAATAATTTGAGATGAAACTGCGGATAAGCCGCGGCCAGTTGTTGCAATTCGCGCGCATAAATCGTTTCCGAGAGGCTGCGCGCCACATGCAGAAAATCAATCGCCACGTTGCCCTGCGCAAGCCACGTTCGCGCCATCGACATCACGGGCGTAATGCCACACCCAGCGCTGATCAACACCACCTTCTCGCGCGGTGGGCAATCGACCGTGTTGAATTGCCCCTGCGGCTTCATCACGCGAATCACATCCCCCGCTTTGAGGGATTCCACCACATGGGTCGACACTTGACCGCCCGCCACGCGTTTGACGGTAAATTGCAATACCGACTGCATTGGCATCGAGCTGATGGAATAGGCGCGAAACACCGTTTGACCGGCAATCTCAAACCCCAAACTGGCAAATTGACCCGGCTTGAAATCAAATGCCACCGTATCGGGTGAGGCCAGCTCAAAGCTGACACAGTCTGGCGTTTCTATCCATTTACGCGCACACACCAATTCGAGAATCTCCTGTTCTGCCCAAGCAGACATAATGCTCTCCTCTTGTTGTCAGGCCCTGCACGCAGGGCCTGATTGTGATTACGCGGCGAGAATGGTCGCCAGATCGTTTTCGACTGTGGTGATGCTGCGCATATCAAACTGCGCTTGTAGCACCGCCATCAGGTTCGGCGTCAGGAACGCTGGCGCCGTTGGGCCGGTATAAATGCCTTTCACGCCCAGTGCCAACAAGGTCAGCAAAATCACAATCGCTTTTTGTTCAAACCAAGACAGCACCAACGTCAGCGGCAAGTCATTCACGCCGCAGTCAAATTCGTTTGCCAGCGCCAATGCCAACTGAATGGCCGAATACGCATCGTTGCATTGACCGACATCGAGCAAACGTGGAATGCCGTTGATGTCGCCAAATTCATTTTTGTTGAAACGGAACTTGCCGCATGCCAGCGTGAGAATCACGCTGTCTTGTGGGGCTTGTGCGGTAAAGTCGGTGTAGTAGCTGCGCTCTGCTTTGTCGCCGTCACACCCGCCGACTAGGAAGAAGTGTTTGATGTTGCCCTGTTTCACTTGATCAACCACCGCAGGTGCTGCCGCCATCAATGCGTTGCGACCAAAACCAACGGTAATGTAGTGCTCAATTTCGTCATATTGGAAACCCGGTTGCGCCAGCGCACACGCGATCACGGCGCTGAAGTCGTCCCCTTCCACATGCGCCACGCCCGGCCAGCCCACGATGCTGCGGGTAAACAGGCGATCCGCGTACTGACCGACATTCGGGTTCAGCAGGCAGTTTGACGTCATCACAATCGCACCCGGGAAGTTAGCAAACTCTTTTTGTTGGTTCTGCCATGCGCTGCCGTAGTTCCCCACCAAGTGCGGGTATTTGTTCAATTCTGGATAACCGTGAGCAGGCAGCATTTCACCATTGGTGTAAACATTGATGCCTTTACCAGCGGTTTGTTGCAGGATTTTTTCTAGATCGTGCAAATCGTGGCCAGACACCAAAATACATTTGCCTTTGACCGGTTTCACGTTCACTTGGTTGGGCGCTGGGTGACCAAAGGTTTCAGTTTCGCCCTTATCCAACATTTCCATGATGCGGTAGTTCATCATGCCGATCTGCATCGCAGTTTTCAGCAGCGCGTCGATGTCGGTTGGATCCGTACCCAACCACGCCATGATCTGGTGATATTCCGCGTACACTGCATCGTCGGTTTGGCTCAGCACGCGCGCATGTTCCATATAAGCCGCAGCGCCTTTGAGGCCATATAAACACAGCAAACGCAGGCCAATGATGTCTTCGTGCAGGCTCTCTTTGCCACGGTTCACCGCTGCCGTCGGTGCAAATGCCAGCAGCGCCGCTTTGTCCTGTGGCAGCTCAAACTCAGCCGCCGCTGACAATGTTGGAATCTCAAAGCCGGTCAGCGTCGCCGCTGCACGGACCTGTTGTTCCAATTGACGTTTGTATTGATGAGATAACTGAGCAAATTCAATAATGCGGTCAGGGTCGAAGTTGACGTTGGTCAACGTCGCGAAGAAGGCTTTCGGCGCCCACTGGTCGATCGCGTCGATCGTCACACCGCATGCGCGGCCCAGATTGGCCCAAAATGAGACACCCTGTAATGAATACACCAGCACGTCTTGCAGGTCTGAGACTTCTGCTGTTTTGCCACACATGCCTTGGGCATAGGCACAACCTTTCACAGCAGGGGTAGATAGGGTTTGCTCGCATTGAATACAGAACATATTGAAGCTCCAGAGTGATGAGGGCGAGTTTATCTCGCTTATTTATGCTTTCCGCAGCTCTTATGGCATATTGCGTGCCAATTTTTATCTATATGATTTATATGACATTTATCATATTCATTACATTTTACAAGGTCATTTCGACCACGTAAAAATCAGGCAAAAACACTCAAACAAGTCATTATGACTCGAACCCTATTCTGAATATCTTGATGATCTTGTTCATGTTTGATTCATCTTGACCCGGTTAGAGTAACCACTCATGACACAGAGGAGCAGAACATGTATCGATTTCTAGTCACCACACTGGCTCTGATCACCGGATTCTTCGCTTTGATGTTTAGCCTGTTACTGGCGATTCCCTTGGCTATCGCCGCCGTCATCACAGGAAAACGTCTGGAAAAGCAACTGAAACGTCGCCCGTTTTATCAGGCGCAGGGTAACCCAGGCCATGTCATTGATGGCGAGTTTGAAGACGTATCCGGCGGCCATCACCGATCATCGTAATCACAGACACAACAAAGCCGCTGGCATCACATGCTCAGCGGCTTTTTCTTTGGGATTACTTATTTTTTGGAACAATTTTTTCTTTGGGAAAAACGGGGGTCGTGCCGAGACAAGGCAGCCCAACCCCAAGGCAATTACACCGTCATCACCACACGCACAGCCAGTGCAATCAAAACCACGCCGGAGATGCGGTCGATCACCACCGCTTTCGCGCGCAACTTGTTCAGCAGTTTGGGGCTCGACAGCACGAACGTAATCAAGGTGTACCAAAGGCCATCAACGATCCACGGCGTCATCACGATCGCCGCTTTACTGCCCACTCCGCTGCCAACAGCGACGTACTGACTGAACAGCGCGATGAAGAACAATGCGATTTTTGGGCTAAGCAGTGAAATCATCAGGCCTTCTTGCGCCGATTGCCACACCGTCACCCGCTCGCCCGATTCCAATTTCGCTGCCACGCCGCCTTTCGAACGCAGGGCGTTTAATCCCAAATACGCCAGATAAAATGCGCCCGCGTAACTCACGGTCTTAAACACCAATGGCGATTGATGCAACACCACCGCCAAACCAATTAAGGTGATAAACGCATAGAAACCAATCCCGCACGCATGCGCCCACGCCGCTGCGAGGCCATTTTTTCGGCCGCCCGCCAGCGTATGTTTGGCAACAGTTGCCAAGCTTGGGCCCGGTGACATCGCACCTAAAATCGAGATAGTAAGAAGGGAAAGCCAAACCGTGAATGTCATAGAAACTCCTTAGTGAAGTCACGACATTAACAAGCCTTGCGTATTAATTGAAATCAACAATTCTCATGAAAGCTATGATTTGTAATCATACCCAATCGAATAAGATGTTTCGGTCATGATGGCATGGACTAACGTTCGCGCCCACTGATGGGAAGCTTGATTGTCGTATTTGGCATGCCACAACAACCAATACTTGTGCAGTGGCGTCGTCACGGGCAAGCGTTTGTACACCACGTCATAATGGTGTTGAAGGTTGTTGGCAATGTGCTCCGGCACCACCATCAAATGCTGACTAAGACACAAGGAGCGAAACGCCGCGGAGAAAAACGGGACTTTCAAGGCGACTCGGCGTCGCTCGCCTAATTTGGCCAACGCTTCATCAATGTAGGTGTCTTTATCGCCGCCGCCAATCACTTTGATGTGCGCGTAATCGAGCAAATCGTCGACCGTGAGCGTGGCTTGCGCGGCCAACGGATGCTGATTGTGCATCGCCACCACCGGATAATCGGCGCCAATCAGCAACGACGACACGCCGACTGGTGGCTCTGGCGACATGGTAGAGGCCAGTTGAATGTCGGATTCTGCCATCTGCGGCAGCAAATCGGGCTGCCAAAGAGAGTATTTGACCGACACCTGCGGCGATTGCACTGCCATCGCTTCAACAATCTCTGGCAAGATAAATTGCGCCACGTAGTCACTCGACGCCAACACAAACTCCCCTTTCCATTGCGCAGGCTCAAATTCAGCCTCCACCATCAACTCATCGAGTTCGAGAAACCAATGCTCGAGTTTGGCTTGAAGCTGTAACGCTTTCGGTGTCGGGATCAACTGATTGCCATCACGCACCAACAGCGGATCGGCAAACAGCTCGCGCAACTGACTGAGCTGACGACTCACCGCAGACTGCGTGATGTTGAGTTTATGGGCGGCTTGGCTGACATGACACTCATCCAGCAGAACTTTGAGCGAGCGCAGCAGATTAAGGTTGATGTGATTCATACGTCACTCACTTGTCGGTTGGTTGGTTGGTAAGACATCGTTGCGCCATCGCCTGCTCACCTTGTTCCACAGTCGGTTGTGCGTTCATTCACACCTGCTTTTTGGTATTGAAAAACTCTTTGAGTACCGCGTGCGTCATCAAATTCCGCAGTTGCGGGTTGAGCTGCAATTCATCGCGAATCGCATTGAGCTCTGCCATGCTCTCCACTTCCACATACAGCATCAAATCGGTTTCCCCGCTGATGGCATGGCACCATTTGATCCCCGGCAGTTGATACAATTTTTCGGCGTACCGCTCACACGAATGCAAACTGGCCGAGGTATCAAACTTCAGCGCGAAGTAAGCGCACACATTGTTATTTGTTTCGGGCTGCGCAACTTGAGCGTGGTAGCCCAAAATGACTTTATCCTGTTCGAGTTTCTTGATTCGGGCCGTAATGGCGGAACGGGAAAGACTCACTTCACGTGCGATGTCACTCACGGACATTCGCGCATCACGCCGAAGTAAGTTGATGATCTGGTTGTCAAATTTATCCATTTTTATAATTTCCACACAAATAGGTTTTTCGTCGCACAGTCACGGTGAAAAACCACCAACTTATCCTGTTGATTCCTCGCTAATTTGACATAAATTTCCCAGTGAGACTACTTGTTCTCACACTTTCCGCATACTTTAACCGTCAAAATGACGGTAAAGCCAAGAAAATGCGTCAATTTGACGTGAAAGCCAGCCACTTTGGCAGATGCATAAACAACAACTTAAGCGTATCCTTTTCCCCATAAGCCCTATGTTGGTGCAATGCCAAATGGACAGGGAATCATAATAAAGATCAGGGAACGAGAACGTGCAGCAACTCAGACAAGACATCACTCTTTTGTCCGGTATCGGGCAGCTTTCAACAACATTAATGGGTACGGGCTTATTCATGATTCCTGCCATTGCGGCAGGGATTGCGGGTGAGTTCTCGTTGTGGGCGTGGTTGATTTTGTTTGTCGCCATCTGCCCGATCGCCCTGACCTTTGCCGCCTTGGGTAAACGTTACCCAAACGCCGGTGGCACGGCCTATTTCGTCCGACAAGCGTTTAACGCCCGCTTAGAGCGCGCGGTCGCTTGGCTTTTTGTTAGCGTCATTCCTGTAGGCGTTCCCGCAGCAATTGCTTTGGCTGCCGGGTTTTTACAGCAACTGTTACCCGCTCCGATTGACCACCCTTTATTGGCACAAGCGCTGACCATCGCGCTGCTGATTGGTGTCAATTTGGCGGGTACCAAATCCTCCGGCCGTCTGCAAACGGTCATCGCGTTGAGCATCTTTGTGCTGATCGCTTCTTTCTTTGTGGTCGGTGATGTCAGCAGTGACGATCTGAAGATGCCACCGTTAACCCAAGCATCGATGTGGCCTATCGGCGCCGCGCTGGGGGTCATGTTCTGGTGTTTTGTCGGCATTGAAGCTTTCGCGCACATGGGGGAAGAGTTTAAGAATCCGCAACGCGATTTTCCGATTGCGATTCTGGTGGGCTGTTTTGTCGCCGGTGCAACCTATTGGGTCTGCTCGGTGGTAATCCTGAAATTTGGCGCCTACGGCAGCCCCCAATTTGATAGCGCATCGATTCCATGGCTGAGCGATCAACTGTTCGGCGCCAACGCTGCCATTTTGATCAGCCTAGTGGGTTTTTTCGCCTGCTTTGCGAGTGTGAACCTCTACACGCAAAGCCTGTCGCGCATGGTGTGGACGCAAGCGCGTGAATACCGTCCAAACAGTGCTGTGGCGAAATTGTCACGCCGCGGCGTGCCCGCGCACGCCACGTGGATCGTCGGCCTCATTTTGTTGGTCTCTTGTGTCGTCGCCCAGTGGTCTGGATTGAATCTGGAATTCTTCCTGAAACTGGCCAACAGCATTTTTGTGTTGGTTTACCTGTTGGCGATGTTCGCCGCCTACAAACTGCTGCACGGTTTTGCCAAAGTACTGGCCGCCATCGCGCTGCTGCTGTGTACCGGTGTATTTATCTGTTTGGGTTGGTCAATGTTTTATGCGCTCGGCATCTTCGCGCTGCTCGCCGTGCCTTGGAAAAAATCGGCGCGCACGCCGCACCCAACCTCGAAATAAGCCAACCTCATTCAACGTAAAAAGGCGGGTCTCCCCGCCTTTTTTGATCGCGCCAGAAGCGTCTGTTACGACGCCTTGCTCACTTCAAATCGCCCAACCAGTTGGTCGAGTCGCTGCAATGAGTTTTGCATCAACGTGGTACGCCGCGCCAACTGGGATGAGGCTTCCTGCAATTTCACCACGGTATGCTGCGCCGAATCGGCGGTTTGGCGATGCTCTTCACTGTTGCGCGCAATGCCTTGAATCAAGGTAAACAACCCCGTGACGGATGAACGCAGTTGCTCACTCCGCGCGGAATCATCGACGATTTGGGTGCTATTTTCGACGTTGGTGATGCCTTCTTGCATGTAACGCACCGCCAACTCCGATTGGCTGTGCAGCGCTTTCATCAAGTCGCCAATGTTGTTGGCCGCCTGTGAGGTTTTATTCGCCAACACGCGGACTTCATCGGCCACCACCGAAAACCCGCGACCGTGCTCCCCCGCGCGCGCCGCTTCGATGGCCGCATTGAGCGCCAACAGGTTGGTTTGGGCGGTAATTTCAGTAATCAACGCGACAATGCCGCCGATTTTCTGCATTTCGCTGTTCACTTCGTTCACCGTTTGCGCCGACGACTGCACAATGGTTTTGATGTCGTGTGCGCTTTCCGCGGCCTTTTGATAATCCAACTGCGCCGCTTCGACCGTTTCCTGCATCAACACATTCATTTCATTGGCCGTGTCGTTGGCATTGTTGATCTCCTGGCTTTGAATCCCAGCCAGAGACAGCATGTCGGTGATCGAGGTCGCGGTGGTGTCACTGGTCGACAGCAACAATTGACTGCGACGAAACATCGACTCTGATACGCTTTGCACTTCGCGGCTGGCAAACACCAACTCTTTGATGATGCCTTCAAGGCTGTCGATAAAACTGTTGGTCCAGCGCCCCAAATCGCCTGTTTCATCGGCTTTGAACCGACTGGCATCCAATCGCCGAGTCAAGTTGCCATCCCCTTCCGCCAGAACCTGCATCACTTGCGTCATACTTTCAAGGTGCTTGGCCATCGGCCGCGAGGTAAAACCATGGAACAGCCCGACCGCCAGCGCGCCCATCAGCAGCGACAAGAGCAGCAACTGCCACTCTTGTAGCGGATACACGTAACTGACTAGAAAGGGCAGCAACAATGGCGCGAAGATACTCAGCGTGAACTGTTGGTCGAGTGTTTGTGCCAACGAACGATGGCGATAGACCTCTTCCAGATCCGATTCACACATCATGCCCCAGCGATCCACCGACCCCGGCATGGTAAACGTCACCCCTTTACCAATCACGGGAATGTGGCGATAGTCCGAATACCCCGGATATTCGACAAACAAGTTGCTGCCATTTTTGATCGTTTCGCGCACGCCAGGATGCAATTGGTTGGTGGCCGGATCGTTAAACACAATTTCAAATTCAGTGTGACGCTGCACTTTCACCACGCCCCAACGCGTGTTCACGCCTTCCTTGAGGTTTTCCCCATGAGAGAAACGGTTGTCTTCAAAGCGCGAACGCGACAGCGCTACGCCCTGCTGAATCGACGGGTCAAACTGCGATTGCACCATAAACAGGTAGTTATCACCCGATTCGCTGTAGATGTGCCCCGCTTCCCGTTGGATCAAGTCCCCAATCACATCATTGGGTACGCGGCCACACAAACAGCCAATCTGCACGCCATCGTTGATCAGGGGTTGGTAGAACATCAGCGTCACTTCATCATGGAACAGCGAACTCGACGGCCCGATGGCTAACGTGACATCGTCACGATAAGGCCCGTGCAAAAAAGGTTGCGTCAATCCGGTGCGTAACGCGGACATCGACACGACCGACTTTCCCTGCTGAGGCGGATAGGTGGAGTCCACAATTTTTCCTTCGGGCGAGACAATAAACAACTCAGACAAGTCGCTGCTGCGTTTGAGCAACCGATTGAGTGTATCTCGATATTCTTGAGGGGATTTGGTCGCGACATAAAGCGCGGCATCGTGTAGAAATGACCATTCATTCTCCGCCCAAGTGGTGAGAATCTGAACCCGTGTGTTGGCAATATTTTCAAAGGTTTGCTGTAGCGATCCCACGCGTTTCCGGTTCATAAAACACGCTTTGCGCATCGCCAATTTTCCGGTCTGACCCAGCCATGGAAGCCATCCTCGCTCCGCCGACGTTAACTGCATAAATCCACCATCCATGTGTATTATTATTCATTCAAACTATGCAAAGCACGTTCCAAAAATTGAGAAACAATACGCTGTGCTGAATTTCACGCCTGCGAAAAACGACTTCACTAATCCTGAAGTCGTCACTAGGACAACTCTCTTATGTTATTGAATTGTTTCATTTTAATTTGCACCAAACCAATGCATCTTATGCACAATGATGTACCAAAATGCACTATATTGGTGATACCGCCGGTTTCTTACCCACATCCACGGGCAAATCCGGCATGAAAAAGGGCTGCGATGTGCAGCCCTTAGATTTACTTTGATGCGGTGACGCGCAACCGCGGTCTCAGCCGTTTGAGATCTTGCGATGCCCTTCTTGCAGATGAACAAAGTCCACCAGATCATCCCCAGATACTTGATACGCTTGACCAAAGCCTTTCACGAACAGGCCTTTTTCTGGTTTTAGGCAGTACAGGGTGAAATCTTCGAGTTGGCTCAGGCCATCAATGATCTCACCGAAGCGATCTTTCATTTGACTAATCACCTGTTGCCACAACGCCGCATCACGAGGAACACTTTTGGCGACCGCATCAAACGTCAGACGTTTACGCGCAAAAAGTTGCTTTGCATCGCTTTCGTCTTCGATCATCATGATCGACACCTGAGGGTTGATATCCAGGTTACGGGCATGACGGGCAATGTGGGAAATCAGAATGAAGTACCCTTCCTGGTTTTGCACGAACGGGGCGTAACTGACATTCGGGCGACCGTCTGCATCGACAGTGGCCAGTTGCAGCGTGGCACGTTCCTGACGAAACGCTTGGATTTCCGGCTCCAGACGTCCTTGCAGGCGCTCCTGCTTTACTTGCTGATCCATTTACTTTCTCCTCAAACCGATCATTATTTTTGTAGTTGTTGTTGCCATGCTTTAAAGCGAGTGACTTGGTCGGATAACAGCTCGCGCTTTTCGTCACGTCCCAAATACACCTTAAAAATGTTGTCGCCCTGCGCGCTGAAAAAGCCAAAGTAGTGGCTTTCACGTCCCATAAACGGCTTGCTGACCAACGCAATGTGCGCAATGGTATCGAGCTTCAAGTGGCCGTGCAGCTGACCGTCACGCCCCATCAAATTGTAGTAGCCGCGCGCCATTTTCCCTTTTGGCAGCGGAGCTTTGACCTCAAAAATCGAACCAAACGACTGGACGATGGTGGTCACGGTGCCCCAATCGGCAATGTCGCTCAGCAGGGTTTCAGCGTCACTGCCCGCCAACACGGCGACCATCTCTGCTGGCAGCGCGTTGACCACATCAAATTCAGACACATTGAGACGTTCAGCCATCGCCGCAGGTAACAATGTAGGTTCTTGTTCAAGTAGCTGCGCCACTTGCTGTTGTAGAGATTCCATAGTTCTATCCAAGGTTATTGCACAATACGATGTTGCGCCGTGTTGGTTTGTAAAACCTGAATGCAGGCTTGCGCCAAAGTGACGGACCAAAAGCGCCCCGCCAGTGTCAGAACCAGATACGCATCGTCATTGGTGACAAGCCCGCGCTGCGCCCAATGCGCAAACAGCGGTTTGAGCCGGTCAAAACTGTCGCCGCCATCAATCTGTTGGAACGCAGAACGCGCGACCACGCCAGCATCAAACCCGGCTTTCAACGTCGCAAATACCGGTTCCAACGCATGCTGCGCGAACATCATCGCGATGGGCGTTTCGCCTCGTTTCACCGCGTCCATATACGCTGGCAGTTGGCGATGTTGCATCAGTGAATACCCACCGACATTCCCGCCCGCGCCGCAGCCAATCGGCAACACTTGCGCATAGGTTTTGGCCAGCGAGTTGTATTGGCTGCGCTCACGATTGTCACGCGCCCAATGGTTCACACTTAATGGTTTGAGGTGATGACGCGCGAAAAAGTTCACGCCCAGCTCATACATCGCCGCTTTGTCTGGCGTGGTCGCTGGCGGTGGCAAACGCCCTTTTTCCACCAAGTTCAGCATCGGTGCGGAGCCGCCCACAACCAGTTGGTACAAGTCGACACCATGCGCGCCAGTTTGCAAATAATCACGTAAATCTTGCTCGAAGACGTCCAGTGTTTGATGCGGTAAGCCGTACAGCAAATCGATCACGATGGGCGCCTGTTGCGTGGCACTGAGGTCGCTCAAACGCTGCAAGACCGTTTCTCGCTCATCCAAGCGTTTGGCACTGCGGCGTACCAAGGTATTGAAACTCTGCACGCCAAACGAAAAGCGGTTAAAGCCCCCTTCCAAAGCGTGATCAAACATTTCATCGCTAAAGCGGTTGGTGCGCCCTTCGAGGGTGATTTCACAATCGCTGCTGAGGGGAAAGTAGTGACGAATGGCTTGTCCGAGCTGACGAATTTGCGCAGGGGACAAATCCGTCGGCGTGCCGCCGCCAACGTACACGGCGTGAAACACGCCCGATTGGGTCCACGGCAACGCTGCTTTGGCGCGTAGCTCGGTCATCAAGGCGGCAAAATAGCCGTCTACCAGTTCACGACTGGCTGCATTCTGAAAAAAGTTACAGAAGGTGCAACGCACGCGACAAAACGGCACGTGAATGTACAAACAACGCTGAGTGGCGTGGGTGGTTTGATTCGCGATGCGATCCCACGTCGATTGGGCCAATGGCGGCGGTACAGGCACCACGCCGCCCCCCGCGTGTGCGGAGTGTTTGGCCTTGAATGCGAAACGCAGCGGATCTGGGGTCTCTAACCCAAGAATTGATTCATCAAAATTATTTAAATCCAACATACATTATCTCTAGCAAATGCTTGATACGACTGGTCTCGAGCATCCTTCTGTACAAAGTGACAAAATGATAGATACAGATAAATGAGAATGCAATTGATAATTGATCTTATTTGCATGTTGAGTGATAATTCTGAAACTTACTAACCCACAGGCTTTGGAGCTGAACGTGAATTTTCCAAGATATGTTGTCGCAGGCGGCGTTTCTCTTGCACTGCATGCCGCATTCATGTTGGTGGCAAACCAATCCACTGCGCTGGCGATGCCCGCTGGCAATCAGTCCACATCCGTCGCCATTAATTTCGTCGCCGCCCCGCAGCCCGCACCGCAGCAAGCGAAGGAACGTGTTGTCGAAAAAACAGTGCCAGACACAACAACGCCGCAAGCCGCACCGGAACCTGCGCCGCAATCCCCCGCCAAGGTGGTGAAACACACCGCAGTGCCCAAAGCGATACCTAAAGCGACACCCAAAGTCACGCCAAAGCGCGTTAAACCCACACCGTCGAAGCCAACGGCCGACACCGTGGCTAAATCGACCGACCCCATCGCCACACCAGCGCCCAAACCTGAACCGGTGAAGCCCAAGCCCGCCGCAAACCCCGTCGAACCGGTAGCTGCGAGCAAGCCTGCCCCCATCGTCAGCAGCCAAGGCGCCAATGCCACACCGATGATGGTCGATCGCCCGTCGTTTGTCTCTCGCCCGGTGCGTCCGAGCTATCCGCGCTTGGCGCAAAAACGGGGCATTGAGGGCGTGGCAACGTATGAAGTATGGCTCGATGAACACGGTCGCCAAATCAAACAGATTTTAATTTCGTCTTCCGGTACTGCGATGTTGGACCAATCCGCTCTGGATGCCATCAAACAGTGGAAGTTTTCTCCGCACATCATCAACGGTGAAGCGCTTGCTCACCGAGTGCAAATCCCCGTTCGTTTTAGGTTGGATGGATAATGGAACCGCTACATCAATTACAACAACAACTCGGCCTGATGACTTGGCCGCTGCTGATCTGCTCCGCGCTGACGGTCATGATTCTGGCTGAGCGCGCATTTCAGGTGATCTTGAGCTTGGGCGTCGGAAAAGGGGCGATTCGTCGTCACTTGAATGGCATTTCCCCCACCAACGCCACGCAACTTGAAGCGCTGGCCGAGGCGTTGGCAGGCAAGCGTCCATTGTTATATCGCTCCGTCGCGATGCTATTGGCGCACCATGCGTTTCCCAAAGCATTACGCGAAGATGCGGCGGGCATTTGGTTGCAAGAAAAGCGTCATCAACTCAACGCCGGATTGCGTCTGCTGACGCTCATTGGCGTCATCAGCCCGTTGATTGGTCTGCTCGGCACTGTGCTGGGCCTGATTGAAATGTTCAAAGGCGTCGCCGCTTCAAGTGGCAACATTACCCCAAATGATCTGGCCGATGGCCTTGGCATTGCGATGCGCACCACCGCGGCGGGGTTGATGATTGCGCTGCCCGCCATCGCTGGCGCGCAGTTACTGAGCTTATGGGCCGACAAAGTGATGGCCAAGCTTGAACACACGCTCAACTACGTCAATCTGTGGCTGGAAGGCATCAGCCTCAATACCCATGATGCGCGCCGCACGCAAGACAGCACCGCCACTTCACCTGAAGTGAGTACACCATGATCAAAAGCGCGCCCTACAAACGTGATTTTGGATTAACGCCGGATCTCACGCCGCTGCTCGACATCATTTTCATCGTGATGGTGTTTTTGATGCTCACCGCAGCGGTGAAGCTCGACTCGCTGGACGTGAGTTTACCCACCAGCGATTCGGCGGCAGTGACCACGGTGGCGTCGCAATCTCTCACCATCAACATCACCGCCGAAGCGCCGTATTGGGCCATCGACGGTCAGGCATATCTGGACTGGCACAACTTCACGCTCGCTTTGCTGGAAGCCCATCAACACCATCAGCGCCCGATCGTGATTGGTGCCGATAAACATGCGCAAGTCCAGCATCTGGTCAAGCTGCTGGCCTTCTTACAAGACAACGGCATTCCAGCCACACAACTCTTAACCGAAAAACCTTCAACAGAATGAGATTTGTTATGAAAACCTCTGTTCGCGCCGTGTGGCTGGCAGCCACGGCACTCACCGTCTTTTCTACTCCCACTTTAGCCGCAGAGCGCATCATCAGCGCTGGCAGCAGCGTGACCGAGCTAATTTTAGCCCTCGGCGCACAGCAGCAATTGGTCGGCATTGATGTTACCAGCGTTGCACCGCCCGCCTTGGCGCTGCCTAAAGTCGGCTATCATCGTCAGTTGTCCGCCGAAGGGCTGCTGGCGCTTGAGCCGACGCAAGTGTTAGGTTCCAACGAAATGGGCCCAGACACCACATTGAACCAACTGAAATCGGCTGGCGTTGCGGTGAAAGTCATCAACAGTGATTCAACGCCGCAGGGATTATTGCAACGTATCGACCAGATTGCCCGCCTGACGCACACCGAAGACGCAGCCGTACCGCTGAAACAACAAGTCGACGATGCCCTGCAAACGCTGCAAGCACACCAACCGGAGATAGCTGCGCGCAAAAAGGTGCTGTTTTTGCTGATCCACGAAGGACGTGCAGCCAATGTGGCCGGGCGTGACACCGTGCCGGATGCGATGATCACCCTCGCTGGCGGCGTGAATCCGGCGGCTCGTACTTTGAACGCTTACAAACCGCTGTCCATGGAAGCCATGGTTCAAATGCAACCGGATGTGATTCTGGTGAGCGGTCGCAGCTACGATAAGATGGGCGGCGCGGACGCCATTCTCAAAGCGATGCCCATGCTGGCCGCCACACCCGCGGGCCAAAGCAAACGCATCGTCACCGTCGATGGTCATGCCCTCGTGGGCGGTTTGGGGCTGAAAAGCTTGGAAGAAGCACAGCGCCTGCAAGCGTTGCTCTACCCACAAGGTTAATCAATCGTGTTAAGACAGGTTCCGCTTTATGTGACCACATCGATGTTGGGGCTGATCGTCGCGATCGCCACCCTTTATTCGATCACCGTCGGTCCAATGGACATCAGTTTCAGCGACAGTCTGCACAGCTTGCTGCTGCGCAGTGACACCATCGCCAATCATATCAATTTGGTGATCCACGAGATCCGTTTCCCGCGCACCTTGCTGTGCTTATTGGTTGGCGCGATCCTCGCGCTGTGCGGCACCGTGATGCAGGGGCTGTTTCGCAACCCATTGGCAGAGCCGGGGATCATCGGCGTCTCGGCGGGCGCGTCACTGGGCGCGGCACTGGCGATCGTCTTCCTCGGCAGTTTGAATTTTGACGCACGTTGGATGAACGCAATCACGTTGCCCTTGTGCGCATTTCTCGGCGGCGCGTTGACAACCATCATCGTCTATCGCTTGGGCACCAATAAATTCGGCACTTCCGTCACCATCATGCTGTTGGCTGGCGTCGCGATCAGCGCCGTGTCCGGAGCGGGCATTGGTTACCTCAATTATGTCGCCGACGATCAAATGCTGCGCGATTTGACCTTGTGGTCCATGGGCTCCTTTGCCGGAGCGAACTGGCAAAGCATCACCTTGTGCGCGCTGACGTTACTAGGGCTATACCTCTACTTTGCACGCCGAGCGATGGCGCTGAACGCGCTCCTGCTTGGCGAATCCGAAGCGCGTCACCTCGGCATTCCAATTCAGCGCCTCAAACGCGCGCTGATCGTCCTCAGTGCCGTTGGTGTGGGCGTCACGGTCAGTGCCGCCGGAATGATTGGCTTTGTTGGCTTGGTTGTCCCACACCTGGGGCGCATGTTGGTGGGGCCGGATCATCGTTATCTGCTGCCCGTTTCGGCATTGCTTGGCGCGCTGCTATTGACCATCGCCGACATGGTCGCACGGGTTGCCGCGACACCAGCCGAACTGCCGATTGGCATTGTCACCGCTCTGGTCGGCGCGCCTTTTTTCCTCTACCTTCTATTTCAGCAAAAAGGGAAGATTTTCTGATGTCGTCGATTGCCATTCAGGCGCATGGCCTGTCCGCTCGGTTTGGTGCTCGCACCGTGCTTGATGAGATTGATCTTGAGATTCGAGCAGGTGAAGTCACCGCGCTGCTCGGCCCTAATGGCGCCGGGAAAAGTACCTTATTGAAACTGCTCAGCGGCGAACTCGACAGCGCCGCACCGATCCACTTCTTTGGCCGCGCGCGCCATGAATGGCCGCCCGCAGAACTTGCCCGTCATGTGGGGCTACTGCCACAAAGCAGCAGCCTGAGTTTTCCATTTACCGCGCAAGAAGTAGTAGAGCTGGGCGCCATTCCTCTCCATGCCAGCAAGCAAGAGACACGTCAGCTCGCCCGTCATTACATGACGCAAACCGATGTGGTGCATCTTGCCGAGCGCGTCTATCCGGCGCTTTCCGGCGGTGAAAAGCAGCGGCTGCATTTGGCGCGCGTGCTGACACAATTGCATCAAAGCGGCGAACAGAAAGTGCTGATGTTGGACGAACCAACCTCGGCGCTTGATCTGGCCCACCAGCACAACACGCTGCGCATTGCGCGTGATTTAGCACGCACCCAAGCCTGCGCAGTGATTGTGGTGCTGCACGACCTCAACCTCGCGTCGCAATACGCAGACCGTCTGGTGCTGTTACACGAGGGAAAACTGGTGTGCGATGCACCGCCCTGGCAAGCGCTCAGCAGCGACCTCATCGAACGGGTGTACGGCTATCACGCAATGGTGGCACCGCATCCGCAATTGGATTTTCCGATGGTTTATCCAGCGGCTTAATCGCGACACCTTCTTCATCGCGACACCTTTCAGAAATGAAAAAGGCCAACATGAGTTGGCCTTTTGAGTTATGGGGTCGGTTACTGGCTCATGGTGACCAGCGATTTGCCGATCAACCACTCAACCTGTTTATCACTGCCATCACCCAGCTTTTCATCCGCAAGGCGGTACAAACGTTCAATGCCGTTTGATGCAAAGCTCTCTGCACGTTCCGTGGTCACAATGTGATGGAACAGCAGACGAAGGATGGCGATAAATTCCGAGTTATCTAACGCTTTCACCCAACTGGATGAGAACGAGTCTGTGCCATTGTCAAAATCCAGATGATCGATAAACATTTTAAAAATACGTCCATCGAGCGCGGAGGCGAAATCTGTTTTCTTCGGAAAATGGTGACTGATCCCAGTGCGTGACACACCCGTCTGCTGGCTTAGCGTGGTATATGACATTTTGTCGTATCCAAGTCGCAACAGTTGATCAACAACGGCATCCATGATCTTTTGAATTGTGATTTCTGTATCTTCTTTACTACGCTTTGGCATGGTTAAAGCTCTTCTTATGTAATCCCATATTGTTTTTTATTCGCTGACAAATCACGCAACAAGCCTACCAGCACTCGACTACATCACTGTACGAACATAACTGTACAAACATGGTTGCACGAACATGACTGTACAGTGGCAGGCTGCATCGCGAGGTCGATTCATCATTTATTATTTATCAATGCCCTATACCTTGCTGCCAAGACAACACACAAGCGCCCTAAGACCACCCGCGTGACAGACCGCATGCGAACCATGACCGACACGAATGGGTTCATTGAATGGATGAAAACACCCGAACAAACGTCATCAAACGACGACAAAATATTGCTAACTGGATTGAGGATAATCTTACAATCCATAAGCTATAGCAATGAAATTGGTGGCAGTATGACAAAATAATGGCACTAAAACTCACAAAAAATTGACTCACATCACATCTCCCCGCCAGAGATTCGCCATGATGCAAGAATTGAAATGTGACCCGATACGAAATATCACACTGTAAAACAGTGCAAAAACAGCAAGCTCTGACTCTGGAATACGGTTGCATACAGGGTTAGAATGACCATAACTTTTGTAAGAGGATTATGAGATGAGTAACGAAAGCTACGTAGAAACCGAAGTGTGTGAAGCGTGTGGTGTGGCCGGTGAAATGGGTTATATCATCCGTGAGGGCGATGATGTGGCAGAAGTGACTATCTTCGCTGACAGCCGTGAACAACTGAATGCTGAGCTAGAAAAATACCTCGCTGTTGCCAAACAGGTGAACGAGAACGTGCAACACGAAGTTCTGCCCCTCGCCGATGACGCAAAAGAATTGCACGCCCGCTTTCAGTTTGAAGTGAGCGCTGAAAAACTGATTTTCGAATTGAAAACTCGCTCACTGGCGCGTTAATTCGAAGTTCAAGCATCCGATGCTATGAAACGGGCCGACCTGGCCCGTTTTTTGTGACCTTTTCCCACGCTGCTCGCCTTTTCGCGCAACAGGGATTGAAGCCGCGCGCAATGCTGGCGATACTAACCAACGTGATTGTGACGACTACCGGAAGCCGCTATGCCGCGACTACTGCTTTGTTTAATGTTGTGCTTGCCCAGCATACCGCTGATGGCATCCCCGCTGGATCAATACCATATCCTCAATTATCTCGATAACTACGGGAACTTGGATCTGCGCAATAAGCCATTTACCAGCCTGCCCGATGGTCTGGAGGTAAAAGGCAACCTTAACATCGCCAAAACCGGCATTAGCCGCCTGCCCAACGGGCTCAAAGTCAATGGCAGCCTCGATGCATCAAACAGCCAGTTGGCGCGCGTCCAACGGGGCACATTTATTCGTGGTTACGCCAATTTGCTTGGGTCGAAGATCACCAACTGGCCAGCGGGCGTTAACGTCGGCGGCTATCTCAACTTTACTGACACGCCCCTTGCGACGCTGCCACCGCGTTTGACTGTGAAAGGCGATCTGAGCGTGATCCGCACGCCGTTAAGCAAGTTGCCCGAAGGCTTGGTTGTACAAGGCAGTTTGTTTATCGGCGGCTCGCAAATCACCACCTTCCCCGAAACCATGACGGTCCATGGCAATATCTATCTGGGCGGCAATCAGATCACCCAATGGCCAACAAAGTTAACCCTTGGCGGCGCTGTCGCCCGTTAACATCCCAGTTCCCAAAGACAAAAAAGAGAAGCCAAGGCTTCTCTTTTTTAGGCTGACGCTGCGCGTTATTTGCGATTACGCACCGGGTTGGCGTAACTATCAAGCAAGTACGCGTGCGCCCCTTCAGGCAATTGCGCCAATTTTTCATTCAGTTTCGCGCGCACAGCAGGCGTGATCTCATCACTCTCTTCACCGGCCGCCAACAGGTTGATGGGGTACAGCAGATAGTTTTCATGGATCTGACGATCAATCTCCTCAGCCAACGCTTCCGGCGTGTCAAAGGTTTGATCAATCACATGACCAAACGCAACATGCACGCGGCCTTTGTCACCGACAATGCCTTGAATGATACTTTCGATATCTTCAAATTCACCTTTTTCGTATTTGCCGTGCGTGGCTTTCTCATACAGTTCGCGCGCTTTGGCGATGTCACACGGGTCATTTTCGTAGGCAATCGACACTGGCACAATTTTCAGCGACTTAATGTAGTCCGCAAACTCAATCTTCTGTTTACGACCTTCCACATGGAACATCTTCAAAATAGCCGGATCAGTAAAATCGTTGCCATCTTTCGCGCGGCCTTCCTTCTGTGCAATCCAGATGGAGTTACCCGTTTCGAGCGAGTGTTTGATGTAACCCGACAGCGTGCCTAGTGCTTTCATCATTTCACGCGGGCCTTTGGCCGAACGTTTGACGATAAAGCTTTTGTTGAGCTTCATCAGCTCAGTGGCACATGGTTTTTTCAGTAAGTTATCGCCGATGGCGATGCGCACCGTCCGGTGACCGCTGATGTGCAGACCGTAATTCACCAACGCAGGATCCATCGCAATATCGCGGTGGTTCGATACGAACAGGTAAGCGGTGTTTTTGTCGAGCTGATTCAGACCACTGTAAGTCACGCCACGCGTGGTGTGTTCCAGCGTCTGGTCGAGGTATTTTTTCACTTCCAGTTGAATCGCTTCCACCGAAGTCAGCTTGGCCCATTTAAATTTGAGGTAGGCTTTAACAAACGGCCCCATCAGAGATTTTAGCCAAGACGGCTGGCGCTCAAACCGGTGCTGCAAAATGGCAGCAATAAACTCTTCGTCATTGATCAAACGATCAAGGGCCGCAGGAATCTCATCGTCGTTGTATGGACGAATATCTACAAAAGGATCAGTTGTTGAAGTCATATACTTATACGTCAAATAAAAAGCTGGCCTATTCTACGCATACTCATCGAGCGTCGCAGCTATCGTTACCACATAATTCATAAGGTCAGACCAGCTTTAATGAAAAAGGTTTCCATACGCGTCACATCGACGCGTGTTTCAATGCAACCCATTGAGTAATGCATTGAACGTGCCTGTTTGCAGCGCGAGAGAATTGGCTTTTGTGAGTGAAAGCGGTACCCTTAGCGCCCCAAATTATCTCGAGGCCATCCATGAATTACGCTATCCAGTCAGAAACGTGCTTATTTCCCTATTTAGAAGCCACGTCTCGCAAACGGGCCACCAAGCACAGCTTGATTCATGTGGAGCAAGGACTGGTGCTGATCAAATTGGGGAAACAGGAATACGCCGTGGAACCGAATCAAGCGGTGTGGATTCCCCTCGATTGTTTATGCGCGTTGACCTTCTTCCCGAACACCCAAATCAGCCGCGTCGATTTCTCTGTCCGTGTGCGTGATGTTTTTCCGCATCAAGCGGGCTTCGTACACCATAGTGCACTGAGTTTGGCAGTGCTGGAACGTTTACGTCGCACTCAACGCGAAGACGCAGTGTATCCGCATTTGCTGCAAGTCTTAAAAGCCGAAGTGCAAAACTTTGAACCGACGCTGCGCACCACGCCGTTTATGCAGGCGCTGGCAAATTGGTCGGTCACCGAACACGTCGGCATCAGCAAAGAGCAGCATTGGGTGCTGTTGGTACGCGAGGCGATGAAACGCCGTTTGTCCGGCGGAAAAGAAGAGGCCATTGTCGCGGAGCTGTTTGCCGACAATCACGCGCAATATCAGCAAATGTGCCAACTGGTGTTAGGCGACGCCCAATAAGACGATTTGATAAAAAAACACCTCCCAATGGGAGGTGTTTTTTTTGCGATTAGTCCACCACTTCGATATCCGTTTCCGGAATACAACAGCAAGCCAGCACAACCCCCATGTTGCGCTCATGCGCTTGGAGCGCAGGCACATCCGGTTGATGCACTTGACCAGATTCGAGGGTCACTTTACATGACCCACAGAAGCCTGCACGGCAACTGCTGGCAATCGCAATCCCCGCCGCTTCCGCTTGATCGAGCAAAGTCGCTTGGTTGTTGCCTTCAAACACGTTGCCGTTCACGCTCAATTGCAGGGTTTTAAATGCCTTGGTCACGCTCTGCGCCACACCGAACGCTTCCTGATGATAGGCCGCTTCTGGCAATCCTTGTTTTAACAACAGATTTTTAGCTTTTTGCATAAACCCATCCGGGCCACAGACAAACACTTGGCGAGCGGCCACATTGGGCACTTGCTTCAGGTGCGACAGTGAAAAGCGCCCTTTAAGACCAAACCAATCCACCGGAGGCTGCGTCAATGAGATAAAGACTTTCAATCCGTCAAACTCGCGATTGAGCTGTTCCAGTTCTTCGCGAACGGGAATGTCTTCCTCCGCGCGGCATTGATGGTAGAACACCACATCGTTAATTTGCTGGTGATCGACCAAATAACGCAACATCGAGAGCATCGGCGTCACGCCACTGCCCGCAGACAGGAGCAATAAGGGCTGCTGGTGCAGCGCTTGTTCAAGATGGAAACTGCCATCCGGCAGTTGGGTGGCCAGCGTATCGCCCACTTGCAGGTTTTCCGCCAACCAATTGGACACTCGCCCACCATCAATGCGTTTCACCGAAATCGCCAAGCGTCCGGGGCGTGAGGGGCTGGATGAGAGCGTGTAGCGGCGCGCGACATTTTCGCCATCCACCACCACTTCGATCGGCAGGTGCTGACCCGGTTGGTAACTCGGTGCTTGGCCGTGTTGCGGTTCAAGCCAGAAGGTCACAAAGTCTCGCGCAATCTCTTCACGCTCGACACACGTCATCAGGTAGTGGCTTTGACCATGGTCGGGGTAATACTCTTTCTCTTTATATTCGAGCACTTCCACCACATCACCCGTGCGGATCATGCCTTCATTTTTAGCCACTAAGTTCTGGCCGAAAAATACGCCCCCGCGTTCATTGGCACGAAACTGAGACAGCGTTCGCAGCGGCTCTTTGGTTGGACGAAACTCACCTTTCTGTACGTCGACGGTGGTCAAAATACAACGCTCGCACGGTTTTACGGCTTCAAACTCCACCTCACCAATGCGAATGCGTTTCCAGCTATCTTCGCCAAACGGTTCAGTGCCCGACACCACCAAATTGGTACGAAACTGATCCATGCTGTGCTGTTCTGGGCTGCGACGATTGAGTTCTTGCAACGAGCCTTCACTGATCACCAGCAGAGGGTAGCCATCGGCAAAGCTGACATTGCCGCCCACTTTCTCACGCACACGGTTGGATTGCTCGCCGCTGAACAGCAACTCAACGCGCTGCCCCAACACAGCGCTAAACCAATCATCGGCGTCATCGGTGGTGGTGTACGCGGTGAAGTTGTCTTTCCACACTTGCGCAGGCGCTTCTTGCATTTTGAAATCTTGGTAGCGCAGTTTCAAAGGCGGCTGCCCCTGAGCAGAAAAAATCAAGCCATCCGGCGTTAAGGTGGAGCGCACCTTGACCATGCTCGGGTATTTACGCGCGGTCACCATGCTGCCGTCGGCCAATGCCACCATGAAGCGTCGGTCAAACATCAGGCCCTGTTTTTCAACCCAAGCATTCGAAAGCGCAATGCCTCCGACGGATTTGACCGGATAAACGTTAATTTGAGAAAGATGAGCTGACGACATTGCAATTCCTTACGCATGATGATGATTCGACGATGATAAAACAAAAATCGTCAGGCGACTAATCGCGATACCGATCGCCCCTGCGCCTCACACAAAACTAATGAAAATGGCGATTTGGTGCGATTTTCAAAGAAAAGAGTGAAATGACGACCCTTTTCCTCTATCATCCTGTCGCCTAAACGGAAGCGTTTGCGCAGAAGACATCGCTGGCCGTTTTGGCTCCAATCACTTAACAAATCCATGGTGGGAGCAATTCATGACAACTCTAACGATCACACGTCCTGACGACTGGCACGTTCACCTTCGCGATGGCGAAGTGCTGACTGACACCGTGCGCGATATCAGCCGTTACAACGGACGCGCGCTAATCATGCCCAATACTGTCCCACCGGTGACCACGACGGAAATGGCCCTCGCCTACCGCGAACGCATCATGGCGGCCAAACCACAAAGCCAGTTTCAACCTCAGATGGCACTGTACCTCACCGACAACACTTCCCCTGAAGAGATTCGCAAAGCCAAAGCCTCTGGCGCTGTGGTTGCTGCGAAATTGTACCCAGCGGGTGCCACAACCAACTCAGATTCAGGTGTGACGTCTGCAAAAAATATCTACCCAGTGCTGCAAGCCATGCAAGAAGAAGGCATGTTGCTGCTGGTTCACGGCGAAGTGACCACGCACGACATCGACATTTTCGACCGTGAAAAGACGTTCCTAGAGACCGTGCTGGCGCCCATCGTCAACGATTTCCCCAATCTGAAAATCGTATTGGAACACATCACCACCGCAGAAGCGGTCGAATTTGTGAAGAACGCGAGCGACAACGTGGCCGCGACCATTACGGCGCACCACTTATTGTTTAACCGTAACCACATGTTGGTTGGCGGCATTCGCCCACACTTCTACTGCTTACCTATTTTAAAACGTGCCACGCATCAGCATGCGCTGGTTGCTGCTGCAACGTCAGGGAGCAAGAAATTCTTCCTCGGCACCGACTCGGCGCCACACGCCAAAGGTAAGAAAGAAGCTGCATGTGGTTGCGCGGGTTCTTACACAGCGCACGCCGCGCTAGAACTATACGCAGAAGTGTTTGAACTGGAAGGTAAACTGGATCAACTGGAAGCTTTTGCGAGCCACAACGGCCCAGATTTCTACTGCCTGCCGCGCAACAGCGACACCGTGACGCTGACCAAACAAGCGTGGGACGTCCCGGCATCCATGCCATTTGGCGGCGAAACGGTTGTGCCAATCCGCGCTGGCGAAGCCGTGCAGTGGACGGTGAAATAAGCCGCTAAGCCACGACGTTAACGGCTGCATGGCAAACACAAAAAAGGAGAGGCTCACCTCTCCTTTTTTAATCCGTTTTAGGCAGTGCGTTCAAGCAACAGCAACACTTCAGCATGCTCGGTGTGCGGGAACATATCAAACCATTGCAGCTTCACCGCGCGATAGTCCGTCAGTTGTTCCACATCGTTTTTCATCGTCAATGGATTGCAGCTGGAGTAGATGATATGTTTCGGGGCCAACATCGCGAGTTGCTGGGTCAGCGCATCCCCTAAACCACGGCGAGGCGGATTCACCAACACCAAATCCGGCGCCACGTCCTGCCCCAATGAAAACTGCGCCGAATCGAGCGCCGCGAAGCTGAGATTATCAATCCCCATCGCGCTGGCCGAGCGCTTGGCACTGGCGATCGCTTCCGGCTCAATCTCAATCCCGGTGACTGCCGTGGTGAGTGATGCACAATGCAGTGCAAAGCCACCCACCCCACAAAACAGATCCCACATGTGCGCCGGCGCTAACTCGCGCACCCATTGACGCGCGGTGGCGTACAACGATGACGCGACCTGCGGGTTGGTTTGGAAAAAGCTTTTCGGACGAATCACCATCGGCACATCGTTGAACTGCTCCATCAACACTTGCGTGTCAGTGAGAAAAATCTCTTCCTCACCTTCAAGCCTTGCCATGTGCACGGGCTGAATATTGACCGATACGACTTCAATCGCCGGGAACGCCGCCAACAATGCAGGCAAATTGCGTTCAATTCGCGGCAGCACCGCTGTGCTGCGGCTGACAAAGCGCAGCATGAACTGGCCGTTGTGTTCGCTGCGAGTCAGCAGGATGAATTTGAGTTCGCCCTTTTTCTTGGCTTTGTTGTAGGGCGGAATGCCCGCAATGCGAATCCATTGCTGCAGATATTCGAGCAACGCTTGCGTGGGTGCCGGATAGAGTGGGCACTGCGTGAGTGACAACGCAGCGCCGTCAAGTTGACTTTCAATGCCAAGAATCGGCGCATGTGCGGCGCCGAGCACCACCATTTTGGCTTTATTGCGAAATGCGGTTTCTTGACTGCGCATGGGCGCCAGCCATTGCTGTGGCGCCAAGTTCGTCAGCAGTGCTTTGAGTTGGTTATCTTTGATCTCAACCTGAGAAGCGTAAGGCGTGGCGCAATGCGTGCAAGACGTGCAGCGTTGCTGTTCAAAGAATTCACAATGCATATAGGGTGACTGCCGGAAAAAGAAAAGCGCTAGTCTATTCCTTCACTGACAAATCACCATTGAAATGTTTTATCTTCACGACAACGATTTATTTATTGGCCGCGTACTTTGTGCACAACTTCCATCACGGCCACAATCACTAAGCCTGCAACCAGACCAATCAAGCCATTGAGCACCACCGGAACCAGTGAATTCACCAATGACAGATTCGGCAAATCCATCAACACGGGTTCAATCCAGTGATGAATCATCGGTACGTTGTGCACCACAATGCCACCGCCAACCAAGAACATCGCCGCCGTGCCGACCACGGTAAGCGCTTTCATCAACTTCGGCGCAAAACTGACTAACACACCGCCCACGCTTGCTAGCCACCCTTGGCCTTTGGACTTGCGTTCAAGATAAAAGCCCAAGTCATCCAACTTGACGATCCCGGCCACCAGCCCGTACACCCCTGCGGTCATGATCATGGCAATCAAGCTCACCACCACAATTTGCGTCATCATCTCTTTGCCTTGAACGGTGCTCAGCGCAATCACAATGATTTCGGCCGACAGAATAAAGTCGGTGCGGATTGCCCCTTTCACTTTCTTCTGCTCGTACTCTTCCAAACTGAGCTGCCCCAATGCTTCTAGGGCTTCTTCCGGTGATGTCTCCGGCTGTGTATGAAACAGCTTTTCCAGCACTTTCTCTGCGCCTTCAAAACAGAGGAACAACCCACCCAGCAGCAGTAGCGGCATGATGAGCCAAGGCGCAATTGAACTGATGATTAGCGCAGCCGGCACCAAAATGAATTTGTTGCGAAACGATCCTTTGGCCACCGACCACACCACCGGGATCTCTCGCTCTGCCGTTACGCCCGACACTTGCTGGGCATTCAACGCCAAATCATCACCCAGTACCGCTGCGGTTTTTTTGGCCGCTACTTTCGACATCACGGCAACGTCATCCAGCACCGTCGCAATATCGTCCAACAAAGTCAGTAAGCTCGCTCCAGCCATGAACAGTCTCTTTTTGTTATCAGGAATCGATGAAACGAAATGTAACACTAACCCGGTGAATCGGTTAGTCATAACCACAAGAAAAGTCGCAAAACACGCCGACACCCTGAGCCACAGTTGCACACCGGGCATTCGCGGATTACTCTGCATAGCTTGTTCCACTTACAGGGAAAGTCCATGAACTCTGCATACACCTACCCCATTGGCACGCCAGGTCAACCTTGGGGTGAATCTGAACGCCAAGCTTGGCGCGCACAAACCACCGTCAAACGAGAATACCAACGTGAAGTGGTGCCCAAAATTGAGGCGTTGCGCTCAGCTTTTGAGGTCGAACAATATGGCGCACTGTCGTACGATCCGGCGCGTTTTCCGCTGTTTTGCATCAAAACCCGCGATTGGCAAGCCGATAAGCCGACCATGTTGATCACCGGTGGCGTGCACGGGTACGAAACCAGTGGCGTTCACGGCGCGCTGAAATTTCTCGCGACCCAAGCCAAACGCTACGAATCTCATGTCAACATTGTGGCCGCGCCTTGTATCAGCCCATGGGGTTACGAGACGATCAACCGCTGGAACCCAAATGCGATTGATCCCAACCGGTCGTTTTATGCCGAAACCCCGGCTGAAGAATCCGCGAATCTGATGGCCCTCGTGGCAACGCTGCCAAACATCTTGATGCACATTGATTTGCACGAAACCACCGATACTGACGAAAGTGAGTTTCGCCCGGCATTGGCGGCACGCGATGGTATCGCCTATGACGCCGGCATCATTCCGGATGGCTTTTACACCGTTGGCGACAGCGACAACCCACAACCTGAATTTCAGGCGGCAATCATTCAATCGGTGCGCCAAGTGACCCATATCGCGCCAGCCGATGACAACGGCGAAATTATTGGCTCGGCAGTGGTGCAAGACGGCGTGATTCTTTATCCGATGAAGGCACTCGGCCTGTGCGGCGGCGTGACCAATTGTGTGTATGGCTCCACCACCGAAGTGTACCCAGACAGCCCGAGCGTTACCGATGAAGAGTGTAACGATGCGCAAGTGGCTGCGATTGTTGGCGCGCTGGACTATGTGTTGACTCAGATTAAGTGAGTTGAATGTGCTGGCTGAGGTTTAACGCCAACACCGCCGTGTATCGCGCCTCATGGCGATCACAACAAACGGTTTTTATATTGCTCCGGGGTCTGCCCGGAGTATTTTTTAAACATCGCAATAAACGGACTGGCTTGGTTGTATCCCAACGTAAGCGCCACTTCTTTCACCGAATGCCCGTTGCGCAGCAAATCCATCGAATACAGATACCGCACGCGCAGTCGCCACTCGGTAAAACTCATGCCCAACTCCGCCTGACAGTGCCTCGCCAAGGTGCGCTCCGTGGTGTGCACGCGCTCCGCCCACTGTTGCAAGCTGGTGTCATCGGTCGGGTTCTCTTCCACCGCCGACAAAATCGGCGCTAAATACTTATTGCTGCTTGATGGCAGAAAATGGTGCTGAGTTTCACGGGTTGCCAACTGATCGAGCAACACTTGCACCAAACGCAGGTCCTGCGGCGCCTCCGCCACGCTGATTTCCCTTTGACGAAAATCATCAATGATCGCCGAAACAATTGGCGTGACTTTGATCAGGCTGGTTTTGCTGGGGAATGCCGTGGTCATCGCCGCAGCGATGTTGAGGGAACAATACTCGATTGGTTTGCGATTGTAACTGCGATGGCGAATACCGGCTGGCACCCAAATCGCCAAATGAGGTGGCGCCAGAAAACGCGTGTCTTCCGCTTCCATCTCCAAAATCCCCCCCGAGATGAGCTGAACCTGCCCCCAGGGGTGGCTGTGTTCGCGCGTTTCGGTATTAGACAAAAACGCCTCGAAATTCATAAATACGTCGGATGGTGCACGCTCGATTGATAATGATGGATGAAGGTTTCTGGCGCGTTTTTTCAAACTTGTCTTCCTATCGCTCGCAATGTCGTTTTAGAGATATATGTAATTATATAGACCTGTCAAACTAGTTTCCATGACGCAAATTGAGACGAGGCGCACATGATTTATCTTCTTCCACTGTTTACTGTGCTGATTTGGGGTGGTAACTCCATCGTCAATAAACTTGCAGCCAGCACCATCGAACCCAGTGCGATGAGCTTCTATCGCTGGTTTTTAGCCATGTTGATTTTAACGCCGTTTTGTTTGCCAGCGGTGATTCGTCAGCGTCACATCATCAAACCCTATTTAGCGAAATTGGCCTTTTTGGCCTTGCTCGGCATGGTGCTGAACCAATCGCTCGGCTATTACGCTGGGCTGACCACCACCGCGTCTAACATGTCGCTCATCACCTCGCTGGTGCCGTTGATGAGCGTGTTCATCAGCGTGCCGCTGCTGAACAAACGCATTTCCGGTTTGAGTATTGTTGGCGGCGTGATTTCGTTGTCAGGGCTGGCATTTATGCTGGGTCAGGGCGATGTGCTGTTCTTTCTCAACCAAGACGTGACGCAAGGCGACGGCTTGATGGTCTTGGCGGCACTGGTGTACGCGATTTACTGCGTGCTGTTAAAACGCTGGAAAATGCCATTGAGCAACTGGACGTTAATCTACCTGCAAGGCGTGTGTGCGGTCATTATGCTGGTGCCCTTATGGCTAAGCAGCGACCACTTGCTTCCAACCGAAGGGTCGCTGCCGCTGATCGCTTACGCTGGAGTTGCGGCCTCTTTGCTAGCACCTTGGATGTGGATCAAAGCCATCGATGCGATTGGTGCAGATTCTACCGCTATGTTTATGAACTTGCTGCCCGTGGTTGCGGTCAGCTTAGCGGCCACGCTGCTGGGCGAACAGATTCACGTTTATCATGTCTTGGGCGGCGTGATGGTGGTCAGTGGGGTGATTCTGTCGCAACTGAAAGTACGTCGCAGAGTAATCAAACCCGTTGAAAACGCAGCGCAGGCGTAAGCATGAATGCTCATATGAGCATCAAAAGCCACGGCAGGTCATGTTCGTTTTATGTGAAACGAAGCTTAAAACGAACAGCAACGTTGTAAAACTCTCGCTAATCAATTGAATTTAGTGTGCTAAACCGTACACTTGTAGCAATTCAATGTATAAGGACATGCCTGTGAAAGCGGTAAAACGCCATCAAGAAATCATCGAATTGGTTCAAAGCCAAGGGTTTGTCAGCACCGACGAACTGGTTGAACGATTCAATGTAAGCCCACAAACCATTCGCCGTGATCTGAATGAGCTGGCGGATGACAACAAATTGCGTCGCAACCACGGCGGCGCCACCATTGCAACCAGTTCTGAAAACTCGTCCTATCATACGCGTCAGGTGACATCGCAAGGCGAAAAAGAGAAAGTGGCCTCCGCGCTGGTCAAACACATTCCCGACGGTGCCACGCTGTTTATCGACATCGGCACCACCCCCGAAGCGGTGGCTCGCGCTTTGATGGACGAACACCATAACTTGCGCATCGTGACCAACAACATCAATGTCGCAACCATTTTGATGGCGAAACCGGATTTCAGTATCATTTTGGCCGGCGGTGAAGTGCGCAACAAAGATGGCGGCGTCACGGGGGAAGCCACGCTCGATTTCATCTCTCAATTCCGGCTTGATTTTGGCATTCTCGGCATCAGTGGTATCGACTACGACGGTTCGCTGCTCGATTTCGACTACCATGAAGTGCGAGTGAAACGTGCCATTATCGAAAACAGCCGCTGTGTCTTTCTCGCCGTCGATCACAGTAAGTTTGGCCGCAACGCCATGGTGAAGCTCGGCACGCTGGCCGATGTGGATTTGATCATCACCGATCAAGAACCACCAAAAGAAATCGCGAATTTTGCGAAAGAGCACGAAGTCACCATTCAAGTGGCTTAATTAGAAAGCGCGAGTCCGCGCTTTCTTTCGTTTTCGCCCACCCGCGCACAAAATCCGGACATCAGACTAATGTCATCTTGCCTTTCGCGCTTATCTGATATTAATATCACTATCTCATTGTTGCTCTTAGATTATTATCCTTAAATGCAGAAGATTCTCCGCCTTGTTCAAGAAAACCAAGTGATCACCAGTTACGAAAATCTGGAGAGTACGCTGGCGGCGCTAAATAATATTATCGACCACGAATACTTCTTGTTTGGACTGTCATTGCAACCGACACTGACCACCAGTGAAACCATAATCACCGATAACTACCCAGCCAGTTGGCGTCAGCAATACGATGAAGCGGGCTTCATGCACGTTGACCCGATCGTGCAATACAGCATGACCAACTTTTTACCGATTCGATGGTCGCAGATTCCCGTGGCATCCAATCAAGCGCACGAAATGTTTGAAGAAGCGCGAATTAACGGCTTAAAAGAAGGGTTTTCGATTCCGATTCACGGCCTGCGCGGTGAGTTTGGGATGTTGAGTTTCGCCACCTCGGATACGCGCCATTACGAGCTCAACTGTGACGCGATTCAAACCTCGCAACTGATCATTCCACTGCTGTCGCACAACATTCATAACATCGCACGCTGCCACAAAGATGCGGCGCCGCGTATTGAATTGACCGCCCGTGAAAACCAATGCCTCACTTGGGCAGCAGAGGGGAAAAGTGCGTGGGAGATTGCCAAGATCATCGACACCTCTGAGCGCACGGTGAAATTTCATATCGCCAATGCCTGTAAAAAGCTTGGCGCGACGAATCGCTACCAAGCTATCACTAAAGCCATCTTAGGTGGCTATATCAATCCTTACATTTGAATCAAGCGCCCACACTCTCACGATAGTGGTCGTTCATGGGGATCAACAGCGCTACGGAGCGCGTATCGCCCAGCATGTGAACCTGCTTGTCCCCCACCCGCTCACACGGAATGCCCAGTCGCTTAATCAGCTTTTCTACGCCAGTCGAGGTGACGGTCACATACCGTTCAATGCCTTGACGCTGCGCGTGATGATAGAGCGATTGGAACATCTTCATCGTCACGTTACTCACCCCGCCGGATTGCGCCGAAAACTCTTTGTCGACCGCAAAACGACTCAGTTCATAGATACGCTTGCCTTTCGGGGCCTGTACGTCACCCAGAAGCTCCGGAAAGGTATCTTTGAGCATGTAGTTGTCTGTGGTTGGCAAAATGCGCCAGCAGCCAATCAGGTGCCCTTCATCCCCTTTTGCATAGAGGTAATGGGCACTTGGAATGTCGTACTCGTCGCTTTCTAACCCTTCATGGGTTTCCAGCTCCCAGTGCAAACGTTCAGAGAACACCTTAAAGCGCAGTTTAAGCAGCGCCAGGTAGTCGTGTGCTGGAACGGTAGTGAATTGATAACTGTGGATTGAGATACTCATCGGACTTCTCCTATTGGTTAATGGAGAAATCACGCTAAACAATCTCTTAAATGAGGAAACCTGTCCGATCGAACAGTTACGTCTTAGCCTTGTTTACATTATTATCAGGCCCTCTGATTTACTAGCAATCAGTTGGCTAAAAATTAAGGTACACCCGAATATAATTAATCGTACCATTCCGACATGAGACCCCTTTTGTTGCACGCAAAAGGGGTTTTTTCTTGCCTTTTTCACCGGCAAAGCGAAACAAAATGAACAAAACATTGCGAATAAGTTATAGATTCGTTATTAGTACAGAACAATCCCTTGTCCGTGTTGAATAATGAAGGATCAGCCTATGAGCAGTGGCAAACGAGATATTACTCTGCGTTTTTTAGCAGAGCCCGGTGATGTGAATTTTGGTGGTAAAGTGCACGGCGGCGCCGTGATGAAATGGATCGACTTGGCGGCCTACGCCTGTTCTGCGGCTTGGAGTGGCAAATACTGCATCACCGCTTACGCCGGGGGCATTCGTTTTGTGGCGCCGATTCATGTCGGCAATTTGGTCGAAGTGAGTGCCAAAGTGATTTACACCGGCAAAACCTCCATGCACGTCGCGATTGATGTTCAGGCCAGCGATCCAAAAGAGTTAAAAAACCGTCTGACCACGCATTGCATCGTGATCATGGTCGCCGTGGATGAAAGTGGTAAACCCACCGCAGTACCGGAATGGATCCCCACCACGCAAGAAGACATCGAACTGCACAACTCCGCCGTCCGATTGATGAATATGCGCACCGAAATTGGCGAAGAGATGGAAGCGCACGTGAAATACCTTAAAGCCAAATAGCCCTTTCGCACCGCTTTACGTCACAGCGGCGCTTCAGCCGCTGTGTTCCTATCAACCTCAGTCTTTCCATCAACTGCAGTCTTTCGATCAACCACACTCTTCTCATCAACCGCAGGCCTCGAATCAACCGTTGTTGCAGCCAATCACCGGCCACTGTCATCGAACGTTCATTTTTCTCTGCTTTAATGCGCGATGATCAGGCAAACGTGTGCCTGACACGACCGAGAAAACAGACCCATGGCATTAACGCTCAGCGATATCACTCTCAGTGAAACAACCTTATCCAATCCAAAAGCCGTCGAGTACCAATGGGTTCGCACCCTGTATGTTGAAGGGTATCAGCCCACCGAAATCAACCACTATATTAACGCTTGCTTTGGCGGGGATGACACCTTTGCCGATCTGTTTCGTAAAGTCGCGCTACAGCAAGAGAGCCTGTACGTGCTGCTGCAATACATCGGATGCGCACCGTCCAGTCGTGAGTTCTGATTTTTCTGCAGGATTTGCGCCGCTTACACCAACAATTCAGATCTGACTCGCACTCCTTTTCCGCTCGCCTTTTGTCCATTCACACCGTCTATATACTGAATCGGTTTCCGCATGGAAGGCCATCTCACGAGGCCAACCCCAAACGGCTGACATAAAAAAACCTGAGCTCAGCTCAGGTTTTGGTTACAAAAACTGTTAGTCATGATACGTAAGGAATAGAGCTAACAGCCAGCTATGCGTAACGCCAGAATTGTCTCCTTCTTAACTGATCGGCGGCCAAACCAAAAGTGTTAAGGGTGGACAAAATGGGCGACCTTGCGGTCGCCATTATCGTTGTTATCCTTTGACACCACCAGCTGTCAGGCCTCCGACTAACCAGCGTTGTGCAAGCAGGAATACGATAGTGATTGGTAGTGCAGACAAGACTGCCGCTGCCGCGAAGTCGCCCCACAAGTAGTTCTGAGGGTACAAATACTGCTGCATACCAACCGCGAGTGTGTACGAGTTTACATCAGAAAGTAGTAACGATGCTACCGGAACTTCACCCACCACCATGATAAACGACAGGATGAACACCACGGCGAGAATCGGCACAGACAACGGTAACAAGACCAGTCTGAACGCTTGCCAAGGGGTTGCACCATCCAGTGCCGCCGCTTCTTCCAGCGAATTATCAATCGTTTCAAAGTACCCTTTAATCGTCCATACGTGCAGCGCAATACCGCCTAAGTAAGAGAAGATCAGGCCGCCATGCGTGTTCAACCCGAGGAACGGAATGTACTGTCCTAGCTTGTCAAACAGTGCGTAGATAGCCACCAGCGCCAGTACCGCAGGGAACATTTGGAAAATCATCATCGCTTTCAGGATGGTTTCTTTGCCTTTAAAGCGCATACGAGCAAACGCGTAAGCCGATGTGGTCGACAGCGACACAATCAGCACGGATGAGATTGCCGCGATTTTCACCGAGTTCCACAACCAAGTCAGTACCGGGAAAGGTGGCGGTGTTACGCTACCATCCGCGTTGGTGACCGAAAAGCCCAGCGCCAGTTTCCAGTGTTCCAGAGACGGGTTGTCTGGAATGAGGCTACCCGTTGCGAAGTTACCTTCACGAAATGAGATAGCGACAATCATCAACAGTGGAAAGATGATGAGTGACAAAAATGCCCACAATGCGATGTGTGTGGCCCACACACGGTACTTGAGCGATTTACCTTGAACCATTGCCATCGTCGTCGCTCCTCTTAATTCTGACTGACTTTAGTGAAACGTAGGTTGATGAGTGCCAGTGCACCGACCAACAGGAAGATCAGCGTTGCAATCGCACTTGCCAGACCGAAGTCTTGACCACCTGCGCCTTCAAACGCGATACGGTAGGTATAGCTCACCAAAAGGTCGGTATAACCTGCTGGCTCCGAGGTGCCGATCATGTTCGGGCCACCAGCGGTCAACAATTGGATCATCACGAAGTTGTTGAAGTTAAACGCGAAGCTTGCAATCAATAGCGGTGTCAGCGGTTTAATCATCAGAGGCAGCGTGATCTTCTTGAAGTTCTGCACAAAGTTCGCGCCGTCAATCGCTGACGCTTCGTATAAATCTTCCGGAATAGCTTTCAACAGGCCCATACACAGAATCATCATGTAAGGGAAACCCAGCCACGTGTTGACGATCATCACCATGGATTTCGCCAGGAATGGGTCTGAGAACCAAGCTGGGCTGATCCCAAACAGCGCTTGTAGCACCATGTTGATTTCACCAAAGCTTTGGTTGAACAAGCCCTTAAAGATCAGAATCGAAATGAACGCCGGCACCGCGTAAGGCAGAATCAGCAGCACACGATATACCGCGCGGCCTTTCAGCTCTTCCCACTGCACCACACTCGCCAGAATCAGACCGATGATGAGCGTAAAGATCACCGTCAACACGGAGAACACAACCGTCCAGATGAAGATGCTGATAAACGGCTCTTTGATGCCATCATCTTTCCACACACGTTCGAAGTTGTGTGTCCCGATAGAGACCACAAAACCTGGCGACACCGTGTTGCCCACAAACGCGCCGTTTTCATCGATTGGCTGGTAGAAACCCAGCTCCATATTCGGGCGCAGCGTTTCACCGGTGCGGTTGTTGTAAAGCGTTTCACCATCCTCTTGCATGGTGTACAACGGAACGACCGCCGCGAACTTACGCAGGCCACTCATGCGAATGTCATCGCCCGATGGGAAGTGCAAGTCCAATCCGCCCAGCGCACTACGATTGCTGATGATGGTTTTAATCGGTTCTTTCTCACCGCTCATGGCGTCAATCGGAGCAAGGTCTAGATCCGAAGGCACATTGGTAATCGAGAACGCCGGGGTTGCGTACAGTTTGTCACCGTCTTCAATCGAGATGCGGTAACCATCTTCTGTGCTGTAGAGATGAAATGAATAACTTTCTCCGCTTTGGAACGTACGGTCCATCAGGACAGATTGTGCACGCTCGTAAGAGAGTTGGTTTTTGGCGCTGTAGTTGGTAAACGCCAGGTTCACCGTATAGGCTAATGGGAAAAGGATGAATAGGATCATCCCGGCGACACCTGGATAGATATAACGATGCGCGTATGTTTTCTTGCTGCCGAAAATGTAGAGCGCAAGAGCGGTTAGAATCAGGGTCAGCAAAGCAAAAGCCAGCTCACCGCGGGAATACATTAGAATCGTTGCATAGCCATTCACGATACCCACTGCGCCTAATACGGCCCATTTGATGAATGCGCGCTTGTTGGCCGGGAGTGTCGTTGCTGGTGCTGACATCGCCTCTGTACCTTGAATTGACTGCATAGAACAACCTGCTAGCGAAATAAAAAAAGGGAAAGTAAGGAGAGGTTGCCCCCTCCTCAAAATAGTTGACGAAGGATGGTTTATTTCGTCATTTGTTTTTCTGCGTCTGCCAGAGCAGCGTCTACAGTCTGGCGGCCATCAACGACGTTGATAATGGCGTTTTTCGCTGCGCCCCAGAATGCGTTCATTTGTGGAATGTTCGGCATGATTTCACCGTTCATGGCGTTATCCATGGTCGCTGCGATACGTGCATCTGCATCCAGTTCACGTTGGAATGAGTTCAGTGCAACCGCGCCCAGTGGCTTGTCGTTGTTCATCGCACGCAGACCGTCGTTAGTCAGCAGGTAGTTCTCGATGAATTCAACAGCCAAATCACGGTTTGGAGACGCTGTGCTGATACCCGCAGTCAATACACCCACGAATGGTTTAGAAGACTGACCGTTGAATTTCGGCAGCGTGGTGACACCGTAGTTGACGCCTGATTTGTCGATGTTGCTCCAAGACCAAGGACCATTGATGGTCATCGCCGTGTTGCCTTTGATGAACTGCGCTTCAGACACTGAGTAGTCCATGTCCGCAGAGATCACGCCGCTGTCCACCAAGCCTTTCACGAAGCTCATCGCTTCTTTCACGCCTTTCTTGTCGATACCCGCGTCTTTCACGTCGTAGCCGTCAGAGGTGTATTTGAATGCGTAACCGCCGTCAGCAGCCATCAGAGGCCATGTGAAGTACGGTTCTTTCAGGTTCCACATGATTGCAGACTTGCCGTTTTTCTTCAGTTTCGCGTCAAGCGCAGCCACTTCTTCCCAAGATTTTGGTGGGTTTGGCACAAGGTCTTTGTTGTAGATCAGAGATAGCGATTCAACCGCAACTGGGTAGCCAATCAGTTTGCCGTTGTATTTCACAGCATCCCACGCGAAATCAACGATGCCGTCTTTCACTTTTTGAGATGGCTTGATTTCAGCCAGCAGGCCAGCTTCAGCGTAACCACCGAAACGGTCGTGAGCCCAGAACACGATATCAGGACCATCACCCGTCGCAGCGGTTTGTGGGAACTTGTCTTGTAGTCCATCAGGATGCGCCACGGTCACTTTGATACCCGTGTCGGCTTCAAACTGTTTACCAACTTCTGCAAGACCGTTGTAACCTTTGTCACCGTTGATCCAGATAGTCAGTTGTCCTTCTTGAATAGCAGCGTGTGCACCAAAAGAACCAAGAGCGACCATAGTACTTAGCGCTACCGTGCTTAGGGCGTTTTTCATGTTCATATCCTTTTTATTAGTGTTGTAGGGCTCACCAGGTGAGGTTTCGCCGTATTTCGCCATATATCATCAGAAAAAACGGGCTCGTCCTCATCCTCCTACTCCCTACGCCCTTTGCATTATGGCGTATTTTCGTGATCTCTATCGTTGAGAGTTCGAGACAAAAGTCACAAAAAAAACAAGGTTTGTGATCATTATCAAGTTGATGGCAATCAATAATTTGAACTCGATCAGACTTGGTGTTTCTCTCACCCCTCCACCTCCTCCTTGACTACTCCCCCTGCAAAAAAAGTGATTAGGAGGATGTATTCACTCCCTGATTCACAGAAACTGCATACATCCAAGAGTGGATGGTAAGAACCTTTCCAGTATGTCAGATAATACTGGCTTGCATCGCCGAATTGGTTTGCTGTCACAGAGGGTGCGTTCGTGGTAATTATTGTACGGGGGAGACGTGCATCTGTGTCGGGGGAAGCAAACGATTCTTGGCTTTGATGGGTGATGGTTTCTTCAGATCTTTTGTCTGAGGCATCACCCTTTCTTTTCTTACTTGCCAGCTCTTTGATGCATCAACATAAAAGGTATGTGCGGCCTGGCCGCGGAATCATTCACACTCACCAGAGCGTTGATTCACCTAAAACGTATTCCTACTGTTATTGCTCGCAGACATTTTTTATAAAAAAGTTCATATAATGACGAGCAGTAATCATTAAAAAATCTTGATCCGAGGACGAGCTAGATGGCGAGTGTCACGTTAAAAAATGTATGTAAAGCTTACGGCGATGTGCTGATTTCTAAGAATGTCGATTTGGACATCAAAGAGGGTGAGTTTGTCGTCTTCGTCGGTCCATCAGGCTGTGGTAAATCGACCCTTCTGCGCTGTATCGCGGGCTTGGAAGACATCACTTCCGGCGACCTATTCATTGGCGACCAACGCATGAACGACACCGAACCTTCCAAACGTGGCGTGGGTATGGTGTTCCAATCTTACGCACTCTACCCGCACCTCAACCTGCACGATAACATGTCGTTTGGCCTGAAATTGGCAAAAGCCGATAAGAAAGAAATCAGCAAACGCGTCGAACACGCCGCCGAAATTCTTCAACTGAGCCACCTGCTAGATCGTCAACCGAAAGCGCTGTCTGGTGGTCAACGTCAACGTGTGGCCATCGGCCGTACACTGGTCTCGCAACCGAATGTCTTCCTGCTGGATGAACCGCTGTCTAACTTGGATGCGGCGCTGCGTGTTCAGATGCGTTCTGAAATCACCAAACTGCAACGTAAACTGGGCTGCACCATGATTTACGTTACCCACGATCAGGTCGAAGCGATGACCATGGCTGACAAGATTGTGGTCCTCGATGCAGGCTTTGTATCACAAGTGGGTAAACCGCTTGAGTTATACCACTACCCACAAAACCGCTTCGTGGCAGGTTTCATCGGTTCTCCGAAAATGAACTTCATGAGTGTGACGGTTGATGAAGCCGAGAAAGAGCGCGTAAAAGTGAGCTTGTCGAATGGCTTCTCATTCTGGATTCCTGTGGATGGCACCACGGTCACACCGGGCTCTCGCATGTCTTTGGGCGTACGTCCTGAACACTTGGTTGAAGCCGACGACGGCGATGCACGCATCGAAGGCAAAGTGATGATTGTGGAGAAACTGGGCAACGAAACTCAGGTGTACATGAACGTGAAGGGTTCTGATTCAGACATCATCTACCGCCAACCAGACACGCTCGATATCGAAGTGGGTGATACACTGACTATCGGTATTCCAGCGCACCGTTGTCACCTATTCCACAGCGATGGCCGCGCGTGCCAACGTCTGTTCCAAGAGAAAGGCGTCGAGTTCCTGAGCGAATAAGCGCAACCTTTCAACACACAAAAAACGGCCGCTTGCATCAAGGGGCCGTTTTGCATTCTGCGCCAATTGTGAGCGATTCACTTTCGCCTGCCATCGTGCCCGCCGTCAGCGTGAGCGGTAACTGCTCCGCCCCAAGGCCTAAGGTGAGCGTTGTTTGCCCTTGCAAGCGATGCAAAATCCGGCTGCCAGACGCCGAAACCACACTCACCGAACCAGAAAAACTGGCCTGACTTTCGACCGTCAGGTGCAATGTGTGCTCGTTGTCGAGGGTGCAGTCCACCTGCAATTGCCCCTCCAGTAAGGCGACATGTGTCATCTCATGCCCTTGCGCCATCGCGGCGGTTGAGAGAAGCAAAAAAGCGGCGCATAGCGCCGCTGTCTCGTGATGTGTCATAGCCAACGTGCCGTTGTCGCGCTGCGTTAGTACTGGCTGATCGCGACCGTGTTGTTGTGGCTTAAGGCCAGATTCACGTTCGCCGTATCCCCGTAGGTTTGCACCACGCTGATGGTGTTGTTACTACTCCAGTTCACGTACACGTTCGCATCAGCATTAGAGTTGCTTTGTGTCACGTAAATGTCGTTGTCGTCACTGGCAATCAGGTCGACATCCGCAGCGTTATTTGAACCGGTTTGATTGACGTGAACGGTGTTGATGTCACTGTAAAGCACATCTACATCCAGTTGATTCGCGGTGCCGTTTTGCGTGAATGCCACTTCGTTACCGTAACCACTGTCAATCAGCACATCGGCCACGTTGTCGGTGCCTTGCACATTCCCCGTCACCATGCTGCTGTCAGCCCAATCGAGCACCACGTTAGCTTGGTTGCCAGAACCTGACGCCGCCAATGAGACGTTGCTGTCATCGGTGCCACGTTTCAGTTCAACACTGGTGGTGTTTTCCGTACCATTTTGGACCACAGAAACGGTGTCATTGTCGTAAGAGTATGCGCGACCACGATGGTAGTTGTCGGTTTTGATCGAGGCATCATTCAAATCACCGCCTTGATTGATGGAAAAGTTCGCGTTCTTCGCGCCCAATGCCGTGATGCTGCCGGTGTTGGTGTCACCCGTTTGGTTGATGGCCAGCGTAGAGCCGTCGACGTCAAACGCACGAATCGTTGCCGCATTGTCACCGCCATTCTGATACACAGACAGCGTGTTTCCAGACGAGAAGCTGGAGTCGATCAGCGCCGAGTTGCCTTGAGATGAGGAGACTTGCGTGATCGTAACGGCCGAGTCGTTGGTCAAATAAAGATTGGCCGTTGCATCATTGTTTGCCAAAGCACTGCCTGATGCCAACGCTGCGGTGATGAATAGAGCAATTTTTGTTTTCATGACATTTTCCTTGATATCATATTGTTACTTTTGAATAGACGGGAATGACAACACGTGTCGTACGCTATTATTAGTATTGCGTGACGTACACATTAATCCCTGAACCACCAATTATGGCGAGATAGTCATTACCATTTTGACTGATGCCATAATTAGAGCCACCTTTATCGACAATATAAGCTTGGTTATTATGTCCGGTTTGATTAATACTTAACGAACTCGCAGCACCGGTTTGAATAATAGCCGCTACGTTAAAGTTCCCGTTTTGATTAATCCACGCTTCATGCCCATAACCACTCTGACCAATGACTGCTTTATTCTGGTTTCCGGTTTGGGTAATTAACGCCGTGTTCGCCGAGCCTTCTTGCCAAATTGTTGCCTGACTTCTTCTGCTGTCGTGCTGAATAACTTTCGCTTTGTTGCCAGCCTGACGACCATACTGTTCAATGGTGACCTCGCCACCGATCGCATTCTCCATAGAGACTTCAGCGTAATTATCGGCGGTGATAACATCCTCCAACTCATTGAAATGACTCAAATCATCCATACCAGTGCCGAAGCGACCGATCGCCGTGCCACCCCACGAATACGCGACGGATGTGTCAATATCGTCGTGTGTTTGATTATTCCGGTCTTGCGACCAAGCCATGTTGGACATCATCAATAACACGATGACCTCCATCAACAGCATCATGACGTAGGCAGTTATACGGACGAACATATTTCCTCCCTTACGCAGAGAACATTGTGCCCTCGAAGAAATAGATTAATCGCGATGCCGATATCCAGCCATCAACTTTACATTAATATTTGAAAGTATTTTTTTATAATTTAGTTATTCAAAAACGAGGAAATAAACATTCATTCGCATGATAGGAATAATATTAAAACCACGACTTTAGTTTATATCTAATCAGGCAATAAAAACCTATGATTAGCGCTGAATAAAATACATTAATAATAATGGTATCAACAATGAGAAATAGAATATTACGTTCTGTATTTTTCTTCTGTTCTGCCATCTTTCTGTTAATGAGTTCTTCAAGTCATGCCAATCCTGAGGATCAGGCGAGCTTGGAAAATGGCCAGCAACTGGAAAGTAATGACTCGTTGAATCTGAATGATGTGAACGGCCTCATTATCGACCGAACCATGACAGGCATCGGCAGCAATTTTTATACGGAATTTTCCAAATACATGAATGAAAGCCAGCCCGACCTGAATGAAAACTTCACGGTGAAGGAGCGAGCAACCGCCTCACAAGGCAGCATTATCACGGTTTGGCACTCACAGAAGGTGGTGTATCGCACCACGTTATCGCCCGGCGCCAGACAAGCCCGAGAGAAAGCACAAGCCGCCGTTGCGACCGTGAGCAATTACTTATTGCGCTGGAAAATAGAACGGCTCTATTCAGACACGTTTGATCTCGACCACGACGAATTGCAGTAACAGTGAAGCATACAAGGACATCACAATGAATAGCGTAAAACATGGATGCCGCGCGCGGTGTCGCGTTCTCCCACCACGAGTGACTCACGCAGTCATGGTCAGCCTGCTCGCCACGACTCTATCTGCCCCCGCGTTCAGCTCTTCTCTGGTTTATGAGCCCGTCAATCCAACCTTTGGTGGTAACCCGCTCAATACCACACACCTGTTTTCACGCGCGGAAGCCATCAACGATTACGAGGGTAGCTCAGGCTCTTCCAGTTCCTCGTCGGTGCTCTCATCACTCACTTCCAGCTTGCAATCGCGCCTCATCAGCCAACTTTTGGCGACCGGAGAGGCCGGTAGCCTAGAAACCAATGATTATTCTTTGGTGATCACCGATAACGACGGCTACCTGACCATCACCATCACCGACAAGGCGACGGGTGAGTCCACCGACATTCAAGTGTCTGGGCTGTAACACAGGATGACATGGACCATGAAAACAGGATTGATGCTGTGTGTTGCGCTGCTGGCGGGGTGTTCAAATTCGATGTCGATTCCCGATGCCGATGAATCGCCAACCCTGACACCGCGTGGCCCCACGTACAACGACTTGGTGAAGCTACCGCTGCCCAAAGGCAAGATCATGGTGTCGGTGTACGATTTCCGCGATCAAACCGGACAATACAAATCGTCGCCCAACAGCAGTTTCTCTACGGCGGTTCCACAAGGCGGTACCTCCATGTTGACCACGGCGTTGCTTGATTCAGGTTGGTTCTTGCCTTTAGAGCGGGAGGGGCTGCAAAACCTGCTCACCGAGCGCAAGATCATTCGCGCGGCGCAGAAAAAAGATCAAACACCCGCCAACATTGGCGACGACTTACCGGCGCTCAAATCGGCCAATCTGGTGATTGAAGGCGGCATCATCGGCTATGAATCGGATCTCAAAACCGGTGGCCATGGCGCAGGTTATCTTGGCTTTGCGGCTTACGGTCAATATCGCATGGATCAGGTGACGGTCAATTTGCGCGCCGTGGATGTGCGCACCGGCCAGATCGTACTCAGCGTCACCACCAGCAAAACCATTTTTTCGCAAGAGGTCTCTGCCAGCGTCTTTCGCTACATCGCTTATCAAGATCTGCTGGAACTCGAATCAGGCTACACCAATAACGAACCGGTCAATATCGCCATCATGTCGGCCATCGATTCCGCGGTGATTCACATGGTGGTCAATGGCATCAAGCGCGGCTTATGGCAACCAGCAGATGAAGCGCAGCTCAAAAACCCGATCATTCAGCGCTACTCGGATGAAACGGTCGCGATCCTTTAAGCCGTCGCGATTCTTTGAGCAGCCATCACAACAAAGCCCCGTATCCACGGGGCTTTTGAATATCGAGTCGCCAATAGTGCGTGTTCGACCGCGGTTAACTGTCTTGGCGAAGCGCGACCGGCATGTTGCGGCGCAGCAACACCGGTTTTTTCACCACCAGATAGACCGCCATCGCCGCCATCGCAAACCCCAGCACGCCAAGGGCATCAAACGACTCGCCAAAGCAGAGCCACGCCTGCAGCGCCGTGGTCGGTGGCACCAGATAAAACACAGAGGCAACGCTTGATGAAGCGCCGTGCTCCACCATGTACAACAGCAGCAAAATGGCGATACATGACAACACAACCACGAGCCACGCGAGCGTCATAATAAAGGTCGGCGTCCAATCCACCTGCATGGTTTCAAAACTAAACGCCGCAGGAATCAGTAGCGCGGCCGCCGCCACATACTGCACCAAAGCCCCGCCAATCAAGTCGACGCCCTGACAAAACTTCTTCTGATACAGCGTGCCCAGCGTAATGCCTGTCAATGAGATGAGACACATGCCAATCGCCGCCCATTGGTGCGCGTCCGATTGCCACTCCATGTTCCCCAGCAGCACACAGCTAATTCCCGCAAAACCCAATCCCAGTCCCACCCACTGCGCCAGATTCAAACGCTCAGTCGCCATACAGACCAAAAGCAGCGCGGTCAAAATCGGTTGAATGCCCACCAGCAGTGACGTCAGCCCCGCGGGCATGCCCCAGTAAATCGCCTGATACGTACCGCCCAGATAAAGGCCGTGAATCAACAGCCCCGTCACGCAAGAGTGCCAGAACGATTTGCCCGTCGGCACGCGGCGTTTAAGCACAGCGATCAACCCGGCAAACAGCAGCACGTTAAACACCATCCGCAAGGTTAAGAACGTCATGGGCTCCGCGTACGCCAACCCAAAGCGAGCGCCGACAAAGCCGGACGCCCAAAGCACCACAAACAGGAACGGAATCATTTTGACAAGCATGGAAAAATCTCTGGAGTTCTGAGTCACAATGACGTTACTTTAGTTGGGTACAGAAAAACTAAAAAGGCACAGTTGATAGCGTTTTAATGGGTACAGAATGAAAGACGATTGCAAATACAGTGATGTGGAAGCGCAGCTGCGCCAGTCGATGGAAGATGGTCTGTTTCAAGCCCACGACAAGCTGCCCTCGATTCGGCAATTGAGTGAGCGCCAGCGGGTTGGCAAAAACACCGTCATTCGTGCGTATCAAGAATTGGAAGCGCAAGGCTGGGTCTATGCCGTGCCGCGCTCAGGTTATCGCGTGGCTGAACGGGCCTTGAAAACCGAGACACCTTCCCATGCGCCGTCGCGCGTTGATCTGTTATCGATGTCGAAGTCCATTTTGACGCAGCCGATCATTCAACACGACATGCCAGCCGGCTCGGCGCATCCCGACACCGATTCGCCCGCCATTCGCAGTTTGTATGCAGAAATTGGCCGCCACAGTCGCCTGCAAACCCACATGCCCTGCCACTATCAATTGCCACCGGGTCACGATCAACTGGTGCGCCAACTGCGCAAAATCACGCGCGATCTCGGCATCGATGCCCAGCGGAGTGACATCGCCATCACGCACGGCGGCCAGCAAGCGATCAGTTTGGCACTGCGCGCCTTAACGCAGCCCGGCGATATTGTCGCGGTGGAATCGCCCTGCTACTTCGGCACCTTATTGCTGCTGGAATCATTGGGATTGCGTGTAATTGAAATTGCGTGCCATCCCGCCACCGGCATCGATATCGACGCTCTGCAAGATGCCGTGACCCGCTGGCCAATCAAGGCCTTGCTGGTCACGCCCAATTTCAATAACCCAACCGGGGCGAAAATGCCCTTGAGCCACCGCCAAGCGCTGCTTGCCGTGACGCGCACGCTGCCCATTATCGAAGATGATGTGTTTGGCAGCCTAGGGTTTGGTGAGCCAATTCCAAGCCTCAAAGCGCTTGATACCGAAGAGCGCGTGATTTACCTCAACTCGCTGTCTAAAACCCTCGACTCGCGCCTGCGCATCGGTTGGATTGTGGCCGGTCGTTACTTGCCGCAAATCGAAAAGGTACTGCTGAGTGAAAACATGGGCAGCCTCAATTTAATGCAATCGGCGGTGGCCGAATTTCTCACCACAGGCAAATACCGCACGCACCTCGCCCGCATGCGCCGCGTCTATCAGCAACGGCAACAGCGTTTTGCGCGCTTGTTACACCAAGCGTTTCAACAACAACCCGCACTGGCCGGGCGCTATCATCTGTCGCGCCCGGACGGCTCGTTTCTGTGTTGGCTGACGTTGCCGCACACGGTGGACACCTACCGCATTTATCACGCCTGCTTGGCAAAGAAAATCAGCCTATTACCCGGTCATTTGTTTGCCACCCAAGGCCAATTCAATCACTGTATTCGCTTTAGTGTCGCGACCCTCAACGATGATGCAACGTGGCTGCGCAGCTTGACGGTGCTCGCGGCGCTCATCGCCGAGCAACTGCAATCTTGACGTGGCGAAGCTCGCCAAATGCGCCGAGTCAGCGTACAGTGAAAAGAGCAACAGAATCAGCAACCTGGGAAAACATCGATGAAATTCAGTTTTAATTTGGAAGATGCAGGACAAGTTTGCGTGGGCGCATTTGCGCTCGCCGTACCCATCTCGTTTTCAGAAGAAGCGTGGCAACTGGGCACCTCGCTGCCGCTGCCCAACCTCCTGTTATTGCTGACGCTATCGCTGGGTTTCTTGGGCGTCTTTGCCTATGGCAGCGTCTTTCAAAGCAACATTCGCGCGCGCATTCCGGTGTTCGTGTTTCGCATCTTAATTGCCTACGTCATCACCGCTTTGGTGGTCGGGTTTGTGCTGCTGGCGCTGGATAAACTGCCGCTGCTGGATGAACCGCTGGTATCGCTCAAACGCATTATCGTCATCGCCATGCCAGCCTCGATGGGCGCGATTGTGGTCGACAGTTTCGACAAAGAATAATTCGTGGTAACGGCTTGTTTTGCCATCAATCGGCGCTATATTCGTTATCCGATACGACCCATCATGAGTCAGGATGAGAACATCAGGAATCGTTATGAAACATCAATTAAGCCTCAGAGCGCTTGAACGCGGCGATTTGCGTTTTATCCATAACCTAAACAACAACCGCAACATCATGTCGTACTGGTTTGAAGAGCCTTACGAATCATTTGATGAGCTGGAAGAGTTGTATAACAAACACATTCACGACAACGCAGAGCGCCGCTTTGTGGTCGAAAATGACGACAAAGAACTGGTTGGCCTCGTCGAGCTGATCGAAATCAACTACATTCACCGTAGCGCCGAATTTCAAATCATCATCACGCCGGCTCACCAAGGCAAGGGATTTGCGCGCACGTTGATCAACAAAGCGCTGGACTATTCGTTCACCATTTTGAACCTGCACAAAATCTACCTGCATGTGGCAATCGAGAACGAAAAAGCGGTGCATTTGTATGAATCGTGCGGCTTTGTGGAAGAGGGGCATTTGGTGCAGGAGTTCTTCATCAACGGCCGCTACCGCGACGTGAAACGCATGTACATTCTGCAAGAAGATTACATCAACAAAGTCATCAACAAAGACGAATAAGCGATGATTTCCTGCAGCCAATACGACGCCATCGAACTGGCCTGCGTCTACCAATTTCCGGTTGCTGTGACGCTGCTCAACGGCGACGTGGTGCAAGGCATCGCCAAAGGCACTGGATACAATGCCGAGCGCCAAGAGTGTTTGGTGCTGCAGCAAGCCGAATGCGAGCGTTGGGTTGAAACCGCCACGCTGCGACGCATGCAAGTTCTGATTGAAAACCCGCATCTCAGCGACATTCATTTCCAGCAGCAATAAAAAAACCGCGCTACGGCTAAGCCGTATCGCGGTCGTTGTATTGGGTATTATCACCGAGATTTTGGGTGTGATCACCGAGATTCAGTTGGCGATGTCGAGCTTGTTTTCCGTCACACCATTGGTTCGAAACCAACCTGCAATGCTGATGCGCTCAGCGTTGGTGGTCAACACTTCGTGGGGAAATTTCTCCGACAAAAACACCACCAAACGCCCCGCCACAGGTGCAATCGTCTCAATCAAATGGTCATCGAGATCGTAGAGCTTCAGCTCGCCACCATCCGCCGGTTGCCAATCGGTATTCATGTAGAACACCGTGGTCAGCTTGCGGTTTTCTTGGCCGCGAAACGCATCCAAATGCTTCTTGTAGAAATCGCCCTGCTCATATTTGGCAAAATGCGCTTCATACTCAAACAGGCCGAGGAAAAAATCGCGGTTCACCGTCTGACGAATCTGCTCCATCCGTTCCAGATAATCCTGAATCGGCTGCCCCATGGTTTGGCTCAGCCACTGGATCTTATCGCTTCGAATGGTGGCCTCACGCTGCACGTCGTCGTGGCGACCGATGCGAGCACGATGCCACGCTTCCGGCACACATTCGCTAAGACGCTGCACCTGCTCTGGTGCCAAAAAGTCGTCCCAAATAAACCATCCTTGATCCGCGATGGCGTCTAATAACGCATCTAATGCCATAGTTGTTATGCACGTTGACAAAAAGAGGCGTTATAGAGGTCTGGCGAAAAAGCCGCAAATCGGATTGTTTGTCTTAAAGGACAAGAATAATTATCAACCATCAATTCGCCGTTACGGCATCATGATTTTCGATACTTTGGGCGGGTGGTTTTTGAACAGCGATTTCATCTGCGCGGTGAACAATTCCGCCGTCGCCAGCGCATCGATGGCTGCGGAATGGGCGTTATATTGCGGCAACGCATAACGCGTGCGCACATCGTTGAGCTGAAAACTGGTGCCACATTCAGTTTTACCGGCGTAAGTCATCTGCTTTTCTATTTGCAAGGTGTCGACCCACACACACGGAAAGTGTTCGATTGCAAAGCGTTCACGCATGTACTGCGCCACAAACGCCCGTTCGATGCACGCCCCGTGCACCAATGCAATCTTACCGGCCAGTTGACCAAACAACCGATCCATCGCCTCATCCAGCGTCACGCCATGTGCCAACACTTGCGGCGTAATGTGGTTGATCACTGCCGAGTCAGCGGTGACAAATTCCGGGTGACGCACGAATATCTCTTCGCTCGCAGCCACATCGATTTGGTCCAGCGTCATGCCGACCCAACCCAAGCTCAGAATTTGATCGTGCCCGGCATCCACGCCGGAGGTTTCAAAATCAAATGCCAGTAAATCGTGCTGGTAAACCAACGCGTCCACATCCGGTAATGGCTGGCTGAAATAGTTCGCCAGCCCCGGCGTCCAATCGGCGCGAGCGGCCAGCGCGTCATGCTGCTGCTGTAATTTGGGCAGGCCGCCCCCAAAGTGGCGCTTGATGGTTTCCAACATGGTTTTACCCTTTCACAAACCGTAATTTCGCCACGTCTTGCAGCTCACTGATGATCTTAAACGCATCTTTCAGGTGCTTCCGTTCAAAGCTGCTGAACGTGTCCGGCGCGATGTGGTTGTTTGCCTCTTTTCCTTCCCGAATCGCCTGCAACTGATGTTGGAAACGCACTTGGGTAATGAACTTGTAGGCGCCAATGATGTTCTGACAACTGTCTTCCGACATGCTGCCTTGCTGCGCGGCGTAACGAAAACGCTCTTCGGTGCCCGTCATCGAGCCGCCCGCCGCCAAGCTGAAAATACGCGCTAAGTCGATGATCAGATTGAGCGCGTACTTTTTGATGTTGAGGGTGTTGCTGTTATCGCCGCCCTTTTCCAACACCAGATTATTGAAGATCCCGAGCGGTGGCTGCGTATCAATGGCGTCAGTCACCAAAGCAGGCAAGAAGTTCGGGCTGTTTTGAATGCACTGATGCAGATGCGCCTGCATTTGGTCAACCAGCTCGCTGTTACCGTAAATTGAACGCACTTCCAAAAACACGCTGATACTCAGCAGTTTGTTGTACTCCGGGCTGGCAACCCATTTGCGGTAATACTCTTTCCACACGCTCAGTGGCTGACACCATTTCGGCGAAGCGGCCATGTATTTGCCGTCGCACAGCGGATAACCGCATGCGGCCAAGCCGTTGCACACGCGCATCGCCAAATGCGTGAAATAGAGCATGTGTTCGGGTTTCACATCATCCGACAGTACCAACGCGCTGTCTTGGTCGGACAACATGTGCACTTCATTGCGCGCATGCGAACCCGCCACCACCCACGCGTATTCGCACGGCGGCGGCCCCAGCAACTCTTCGGTAATTTGCAGCAGACGGCGTGTAAACGCATCCATGATCATCGACATCACGCGCCCTTGGATTTCGGCGCTGACCCCGCTTTCCACCAGCGATTCGAAAATCGATTGTTTCTCGACTTTCAGCGCCGCCAGCGCATTGACCGAGCTGGCGTATTTGATTTTCTCAATCAAAAACAGCGCTTGCGTGCGATGGTTGTGCACCAGATGCGAAGTAGTCAGCAAGCCCACCACGTCGTTACCACGCACCACCGGCAGGCAGCGAATGTTGTATTGCAGCATGATGGAGATGGCCTGAATGACTTTGTCATCAGCCTGAATCAATTGCGGATTTTGCGTCATCACCCGTTGAATGGGTTGTTGAATATCAATGCCGGACGCCACCACGCTGCGCGTCATGTCGCGGTCAGTCACGATGCCCACAATGTCGCCGCCCCGCGTGATCACCGCGCACGAGCTGCGGCGGCGCTCATCATCACACATGATTCTAGCGACCTCCTGAATGGCGGTGTTTTCATCGACAATGGCGATGTTTTCACTGGCAATTTCACCCACACGGCGAAAGAACAAGCCCTTCTCTTCTTCGCGGCACACGCTGTTGACCGCCGACACCAAACGCAGTTGCGCTTGCGAGGCGAAGTAATCAGCAAACTCCGGGTGCTCTTGGCACACCGTCAACACATCGCGGTGCGGCACAAGGTAGAGCAGCGAGTCTTGAATCGCCTCGGCCTGATAGCCGTCTTCGGCATCTTTAAGCGGCGCTAAGAAGGTAAAGCCAAACTGATCTTCTTCGCCCAATCGGGCACGCAACTCACCGTCGCGACGGCGCTGCTCAATCGCACCCGTGCGAATAATGTAAAGATAGCGGTCGTCACACAGGGCGCTGAATTCAATCTTCTCCCCTTTGGCGAGGTAGCGCACTTTGACGTGATTAGCCAGCGACGCAACGATCGTGGAGGGCAATTTATCAAACGGATCGAGCTTGATAAGAAAGTCATAAATGTTAGGAGTTAATGATGAGCCCAAAATGCCCTCCAAATTCAAAACGCTGTTTCAATACAAAAAGTGTGACTAAAAAAAGCAGCCCTGCGGCTGCTCATACTTCAGACTAAGCGGGATACTTGTTGTAGCCAAGTTGCTGCGAGATATTGCGACCGGCGGTCTGCAACATGCTCACGTACTCGTGCAAGCGTTCTTCCTCAAAGCGAATGGTTGGGAAGGAGATCGAAACCCCGGCAATCACGCGGCCAAAACGGTCGTAGATTGGCGCCGCGATACAGCGCAGGCCCGGTTCTTGTTCTTCGTTATCTTCCGCGTAGTGTTGTTCGCGAACCAGTGCCAGTTCTTCCAGCAGTTGGTCGACATTTTCTAGCGTACGGTCGGTGTGCTTGATGAACTCAACGTCTTCTAAAGTGTGACGCACAAATTGTTCTTCACGTTCAGCCAATAGCACTTTACCAATCGCGGTACTGTAGAGCGGGTTACGACGACCAATGCGCGATTGCATGCGCAGGTTGTACCCTGAATCGATTTTGTGCACGTAAATGATGGCGTTTTCATCCAACGCCCCAAGGTGCAACGCTTCGTTGGTCTGTTCAGAAATGCAGCGCATCTCTTTGTCAGCCAGTTCAATCAAATCGACGTATTCCAGCGATTTTGCGCCCAGTTCAAACAGTTTCAACGTCAGTTTGTATTTATCCGCTTCCCCTTCCTGAGCCACATAGCCCATAGATTTCATGGTTTGCAGAAAACGATAAGTGGTGGCTTTAGACATCATCAATCGTTGAGACAGTTCGGAGACTCCGATTTCTTTCTGTTCACCCAGCGCTTGCAGAATGCTGAATACTTTTAAAACCGACGAGACTGCTTCCGGTTGAGTTGACTTTTCCATGGTTGATCCTTTGTATCTTTTATTGCCGCCTATTATAACCACTCACTTTCTTCGTACCACAATTTTTAAAAAGCCTTTTCAAAATTTTGAAACCGCGCAAGTATTGCGAGCATTAAAAAGACGATCACCATCAATATTTTTAAAACACCTTTTCAAAAATAATTGCCTTCGGTTTCTTTTTGATCCACGATACAGACATACGAAGTGAGATGGCCAATCCGCTGCCACTCAAATACCAGCTACCATTGAGGAAAACGTTATGATTCTTGATTCATTCAACCTGAAAGGCAAAGTTGCTATCGTGACTGGTTGTGACACTGGTCTTGGTCAGGGCATGGCACTTGGCCTAGCCAACGCAGGTTGTGACATCGTGGGTGTCAACATTGTTGAGCCAACTGAAACCATCGCAAAAATGGCAGAAACCGGTCGTAAATTCATCGACGTTCGCGCCAACCTGATGGCACTGGACGACATCCCATCCATTGTTGACCGCGCGGTGACTGAACTGGGTCGTATCGACATTCTGGTGAACAACGCAGGTATCATTCGTCGTAACGACGCCATCGACTTCAGTGAAAAAGACTGGGATGACGTGATGAACATCAACATCAAGTCTGTATTCTTCATGTCTCAAGCTGTAGCGAAACAGTTCATGGCTCAAGGCGAAGGCGGCAAGATCATCAACATCGCGTCAATGCTGTCTTACCAAGGTGGTATCCGTGTACCGTCTTACACCGCATCAAAAAGCGGCGTGATGGGTGTGACTCGTCTGATGGCAAACGAATGGGCGAAACACAACATCAACGTGAACGCGATTGCACCGGGCTACATGGCAACCAACAACACTGCAGCACTGCGTGCTGATGAAGAGCGTAACCAAGCGATCCTTGAGCGTATCCCTGCAGACCGTTGGGGTACACCAGAAGACTTGGCTGGCCCAGTGGTGTTCTTGGCATCAAAAGCGTCTGATTACATCAATGGTTACACCATTGCTGTAGATGGCGGCTGGTTAGCACGTTAATCACGAAGAAGTATCCGAGACGATGATTGCAGATTTATCTCTGGCGCAAGCATTAGGCTTTGTCAGCTTTGGTTTAGGCATCTCCACGTTCTACCAAAAAAACGACCGACGTTTGAAAATAGTCATGTTCGTTTTCAATCTCAATCATCTGCTCCATTTTATTTTGCTTGGTTCGGCCGTGTCAGCGCTCAGCGCGGCACTGTCGGCCATGCGGACAGCCAGCTCCATTTACACCTCGTCAAAATATGTGGCGGCACTGTTCCTGCTCGCTGGAGCGGGATTGGGGTTAGCGATTGCTGACCATTGGTGGGATTTGTGGCCGGTTATCGGCACCATGATTGGTACATTTGCTATCTTCATGTTGCGCGGTATTCAGATGCGCATTGCGTTTCTTGTCGGCGCATGTTGTTGGCTGACCAACAATATTCTGGTGGGCTCGATTGGTGGTACATTGCTAGAAATGACGGTGATTACCGTGAACTGCCTGACCATCTATCGTATGGTGCGTGAACAAAAACGCGCACTGGCTGATCAGACTCTGTAACCAAAGAGGACACTATGTTTGTCTATAACCAAGATGTAAAACTGGAAGATCTGGGCGCTGGCGTATCACGCAAGATCCTAGCCTACAGCGACAACATCATGAGTGTTGAAGTGCATTTTGAAGATGGCGCAGTTGGCGCGATGCACAGTCACCCCCACGAGCAGCTCACTTACGTGCTGTCGGGTGAATTCGAATTTACCATTGGCGATGAAACCAAGATCGTCAAAGCAGGCGATGCGCTGTACAAAGAGCCGAACGTGATGCACGGCTGCGTCTGCCTAAAAGCGGGTGTGTTACTCGATAACTTCACCCCAATGCGCAAAGATTTTATTCAATAAAGATTTTGTTTTAACTTATTTGTTGCGGTCACCCCGCAGGAGAAACTCCATGAAAATTGCACTGATGATGGAAAACAGCCAAGCTGGCAAAAACGCAATGGTTCTGAACGAACTGAACACCGTAGCGGCGCCACTGGGTCACGACGTTTTCAACGTTGGTATGTCTGACGAAAACGACCATCACCTGACTTACATCCACCTTGGCATCATGGCAAGCATTCTGCTGAACTCAAAAGCAGCAGATTTCGTGGTTTCAGGTTGTGGTACGGGCCAAGGCGCAATGATGTCTCTGAACCTGCACCCAGGCGTGGTCTGTGGTTACTGCCTAGAGCCATCAGACGCATTCCTGTTCAACCAAATCAACAACGGCAACGCACTGTCTCTAGCATTCGCAAAAGGCTTCGGCTGGGCGGGTGAACTGAACGTTCGTTACATCTTTGAAAAAGCGTTCACAGGTGAACGTGGTCAAGGTTACCCAATCGAGCGCGCTGAACCACAACAACGCAACGCAGGTATCCTGACTCAAGTGAAATTTGCTGTCGCAAAAGACGTGGTTGAAGCACTGCGTTCAATCGACCAAGAGTTGGTGAAAACCGCTGTTGGCGGCGCTCGCTTCCAAGAGTGTTTCTTCAGCAACTGCCAAGTGCCAGAAATCGCAGAATACGTTCAATCTCTGCTGGACTAAGCACTGATTGACTCATTTATCGGGAACTAAGCAAAAAGCCAGCGATTTCGCTGGCTTTTTTTTATGCCATTCGTGGCACAATCAATCATCTTTCAACACGGCAAGGATTGGATATGTCTGATTTTTCATTTACCTCGCTGACGCAGTGGTTTCCCGACCACGATGTCATGGCGCTGTGGCCATCGGGTCACGCGGCGCCGCCGCTTTCACCGCGCTTTAGCGAGCGCAGCAGCGATGACGTGATTCGCGATCGCGAAGTCTCTCAAATTGTGATGCCGGAGATGGTGGTGGTCACACCGCAGCAATCTAACGGCATTGGCTTGTTGGTGATGCCCGGCGGCAGTTATCAGCGTGTGGCGTTCGATAAAGAAGGCATGGACACCGCGGTGGCAATGAGTGAGAAAGGCTACACCGTGTTTGCCATGACCTACCGAATGCCGGGCGATGGACATGCCGAAGGTGTTCACGCGCCGCTGGCGGATGCGCAGCGCGCGATTCGGCTCATTCGCGCCCACGCAGACCGCTGGGGATTGCGTCATGTGGGCATCGTCGGGTTTTCGGCTGGCGGCCACGCAGCGGGCACCTTGGTGGTCCATCACGCCCAAAACGTCTACCCCGCGCAAGACGCCGCAGATGAGTTCAGCGCGCGCCCCGATTTTGCTGCCTTGATGTATCCAGTGATCAGCATGGACGATGACATCGGCCACCCCGGTTCACGTCATGAGCTGATGGGCGAACATCCGAATCCTGAGACGCGCCAGCACTACTCGCTGCACACCCAAGTGCGCAGCGACACGCCCCCCTGCTTTTTGCTGCATGCCAGCGATGACGCCGCGGTCAAGGTTGAAAATAGCGTGGTGTTTTGGCACGCCTTGAAGTCGCATCGCGTGCCCACCGAGCTGCATCTTTTTGAACGCGGCGGTCACGGGTTCGGCGTACGCGGCGCGCAGCAACTCCCCGCGCAGCATTGGCCACAACTGCTTGATAGTTGGTTACAAAGCCAGTTTTCTTAACGGTTTGATTCGGCGCACATTCATGGATTGGCGCCGAATTCCCACCTTCGCCATGCAATCCTTAAAACTGTGATTTTCTGCGTACTCTCCACGATTAAAGCGACGTTTCTTGAACGAAGTTGGCGCATTTTTAAAGGTGCCTGAGTGGCCAAACTGCCAAGATATCCCTGCCCTACAAGAACACTCAGACGCTGCTACTGACAGACGTCATTACTCAATAACAAGGAACATCACACGCAAGTGTATGGAGGATTTATGTCCAAACCTCACAGCGCTTTAAAGTGGTTATTGGCTTCGGCCATCATGGTACCCTTTTCGCAGTCCGCTTATGCCACCACGATCTTACGTCTGGCGTACGCAGAAAACAGTCAACCCGTTAAAGAAGCTTTGCACTACATTGGCAAAGCCGTCGAAGAAAAAACCAATGGCAGCGTCATAGTGCAGTTTTTCCCCGATGGCCAGTTAGGCGGGGAACGTGAACTGGTCGAGATGACGCAAGTCGGCGCCATCGACCTCACCAAAGTCTCCTCGGGTCTACTTGAAAGCTTTTCACCCCTTTATGGTGTCTTTTCCCTCCCTTACCTGTTTGAAAGCGAAGAGCGTTTTTACCAAGTCATGGACAACCCAGACATCATGGGCCAAGTGTACCGCTCGACGGAATCACAAGGCTTTGCCGGTGTCGGTTGGTATGACTCCGGCGCGCGCAGCTTCTACATGACGCGCGGCCCAATCAATACGGTGGCGGATCTACGCGGCAAAAAGATTCGCGTGATGCAAAGTGAAACCTCGATTGAAACCATGAAACTGCTGGGCGCATCGCCAATCGCCATGGGTCAGGCAGAAGTCTATACCTCACTGCAACAAGGCATCATTGACGGCGCAGAAAACAACGAATTCGCGCTGACCATCGCCCGCCACGGTGAAGTGGCCAAATTCTACAGTTACGACATGCACACACGCATTCCTGACATCGTGATCATGAGTACGTTGACCAAACGCAAGCTCACGCCCGACCAACTGGTGGCTCTAAAAGAGGCCATCACAGAATCGGTCGAAGTGGAAAAACAAGCGTGGAAAGTCGAAATGGAAAAAACCCGTGAACTGGCACAAACGCAATTCGGCGTGCAGTTCAATACGGTCGAACTCGCGCCCTTTAAAGCCGCCGTTCAACCCATTTACGACAAGCTGAAAAACAAGCCGCAAATCTATGCCTTGTATCAGCAAATCAACCAACTAACTAACGAATAACAGGCAGAGAGTACGCTCTCTACCTTCTGTGAGGTCTACATGCGTAACATTCGACTCTGGTTGGATAGAACCATAGAAGTATTTGGCTGCGGGCTGATGATTGTGATGGTCTTGGTTGCCTGTTGGCAGGTGATCAGCCGTTATGTCTTCAACGCACCCAGCACATTTTCAGAAGAGTTCCTGCGCTTTGCGCTGGTGTGGCTGTCGCTGATTGGTCTGGCCTATGTGTCCGGCAAACGTGAACACATCGCCCTAACGCTGTTTCTTGACAAATGCCCGCCGCAACTGCGCAGCTCGTGGCACATCATCATTCAAGTGGTGTTTATTCTGTTCTCGATCTACGTGCTGATCATCGGCGGCTGGAAAGTCTCCTCCAACGCGATGCAACAGATTTCGCCGGTGCTGCAACTGCCGATGGGCAAAGTGTATTACGCGCTGCCAATCGCAGGGGTGCTCACCATCGTCTACAGCGTGTTGAACATCATCGATTTGGTGCGTAAACCGCAACACAGTCACGCGCACCATGAACATCACGATTTAAACCAAGAACTTGCCGGAGGTCAGCATGATTGATCCCATCATTGCAGCCAGTATGCTGGTTGGTATATTTGTCGTCCTACTTGTCCTAGGCACCCCCATCGGTCTGTGTATCGTGCTGGCATCGAGCGCCACCATCATGTTGGTGCTGCCGTTTGATATTTCGATGTTTACCACGGCGCAAAAAGTCTTCTCGAGTTTGGATAGTTTTGCCCTGCTCGCCGTCCCGTTCTTCATTCTTTCGGGCGTGATCATGAACAACGGTGGCATCGCGACCCGTCTGGTGAACTTTGCGAAGTTGTTTACCGGTCGCATTCCGGGCTCACTGTCGTACACCAACATTGCCGGGAACATGATGTTTGGCGCGGTGTCTGGCTCAGCGATTGCCGCGTCGACCTCGATTGGCGGCGTGATGATCCCAATGTCGGCCAAAGAAGGATACAACCGTAACTTTGCGTCTGCGGTAAACATCGCGTCGGCGCCGACCGGCATGCTGATTCCACCGACCACGGCGTTCATTCTGTATGCGCTGGCCAGTGGCGGCACCTCCATCGCAGCGCTGTTTGCGGGCGGTTTGGTCGCAGGTAGCCTTTGGGGCATCGGGTGCATGATCGTCACCTACATCGTGGCAAAACGAAACAACTACACCAACTTCTTCTCACTACAAAAAGGCGTGGCTTGGAAAGTAACACGTGATGCGCTGCCAAGCTTATTGTTGGTGGTGATCATCGTGGGCGGTATTGTCAAAGGCATCTTTACTGCGATTGAAGCCTCGGCTGTGGCGGTCATCTACACCGTGTACCTGACGTTGGGCCTGTACAAAACGCTGACCCTCAAAGACATGCCGAAAGTGCTGACCCAAACGTTTGTCATGACCGGCATCATCATGTTCCTGCTGGCGACCTCCTCGGCGATGTCGTTCGCGATGGCCATGACCGGTATCCCTGCCGCGCTCAGTCAGATGATTCTGGGGATCTCTGACAACCCAGCCATGATTCTGTTGGTCGTGACCCTGTTCTTGTTGGTGGTTGGCGCCTTCATGGACATCGGCCCTGCGATTCTGATTTTCACCCCGATTCTGCTGCCTATCGTGCAAAAGATCGGCGTTGACCCAGTCCACTTCGGCATCCTAATGGTTTACAACCTGGCGATTGGCACCATCACCCCTCCGGTGGGGAGCGGCTTGTACGTCGGTGCCAGCGTGGGTCAAGTAAAGGTCGAGAATCTGATTAAACCCCTGATCCCGTTTTACGTGTCCATTGTCGCCGTACTGTTACTCATCACCTACATACCGCAACTGACACTGTTTTTGCCAAAACTGCTTGGCGTCATGTAATTGAATTTGAGGATTTAACATGAAAGTTTTTCCAGTAAAACACAGCTCACTATTGCGCCGCGTAGAGCGCACTCATCCTCGCCATGTTGTCGTGGATAAAATTACAAACTTGATTGATAACCTGATCAACATTCAGGACCACACGGGCGAATTTCTGCTGCACTTGGATGACGGTCGCACCATCGATACCAAAGGCTGGGCAGGCTGGGAATGGACACATGGAATCGGCCTGTACGGCATGTACAAGTACTACCAGCAAACCAACGACCTGAACGTGCTAAACATCATCGACGAGTGGTTTGAAGACCGCTTCGCCGAAGAGCAAGCAACCAAGAACGTAAACACCGTGTGTCCGTTCCTGACACTGGCGTACCGCTACGAAGAGACGGGCGACCAATCCCTGATCCCTTACTTGGAAACATGGGCTGATTACGTGATGTACCAGATGCCGCGCACCCAAAGTGGTGGTATTCAGCACATCGTCTACAACAGCGAAAACCCAGAGCAAATGTGGGATGACACGCTGATGATGAGCGTGATGCCGCTGACGAAAATCGGCCTACTGTTAGATCGCCCAGAGTACGTGGAAGAAGCGAAATACCAGTTCCTAACGCACATTCAATACCTGACCGATCGCGAAACAGGCGTGTGGTTCCACGGCTGGACATTTGAAGGCAACCACAACTTTGCCAACGCACGTTGGGCACGTGGCAACAGCTGGGTGACGATCGTCATTCCTGATTTCCTGGAGCTGCTGAACCTGCCAGAGCACGATGCGTACCGCCGCCACCTGATTCACATTCTGAATCGTCAAGTGGAAGCGCTGGCCCAATACCAACAGCCAGGCGGTTTGTGGAATACCCTACTCGACGACAGCAACTCGTACGTTGAAGCATCAGCCACTGCTGGATTTGCCTACGGTATTTTGAAAGCCGTACGCATGCGCTACATCGATGCGAAATACGCCGACATGGCGCACAAAGCGGTCGATGCGCTGATCAGCGACTACATCAACGATGCGGGTGAATTGATCAACGTCTCGTTCGGTACCGCGATGGGCTCTGACCTCGATTACTACCGTGAGATCCCACTGACATCAATGCCTTACGGACAAGCGATGGCCATCCTCTGCTTGTCTGAATACCTCCGTACTTATTTGTAAAATTGCGTTCAACCTCGATACGCGCTTTGCCCCACTTCGGTGGGGCTTTTTTTATGCGAAATCCCCGCCACACCTGAGTTTCTCTAAGTGTGATATCACTCACCGCCACTAAGAAAAAACGGACAGACAAGCGTGTCTGGGTGCGGTTTTTTTAAGTCCTCACCGCTGCGATTTCCCGATAATTTGCCTATACGAAACGGATAGGAGCCATTTATGGCAAAGCTATTTATCGCCGTCGACATCGGCGCATCCAGTGGCCGATTGATGGCGGGTGAGTACACCGCTGAGCAGCTCACACTGACCGAAGTCCACCGCTTCAACAACACATTGGTTGAACGCGACCAGCAGGTGTGTTGGAACCTCGACGAACTGCTCGGCCAAATTCAATACGGCGTCGACCAACTGGTCGCTGGCGGACAAGTGCCAGATTCACTGGCCATTGACACGTGGGGCGTCGATTACGTGTTACTCGACAACCAAGGCGAACGCATTGGCGAAGCCGTGTCGTACCGCGACCCGCGCACCAGCGATGCCATGAATGACTTTTTCGCCCACACGCTCACCAAAGAGCAGTTGTATGCCGAAACGGGTATTCAGTTCCTGTCGTTCAATACCCTATTCCAATTGAGCGTCGACAAACGCCTGCAAGGCCCTGAGCGCGACACGATCGCCAGCTTGCTGATGATTCCGGATTACCTCAACTACCGCCTGACGGGCAAGATGCATTTCGAGTACAGCAACGCGTCAACCACGCAACTGCTCAACGCGGCGCAGCAGCAGTGGAGCCCATTGTTGCTTGAATGCTGCAACATCGACCGCAACTGGATTCGCCCAACCGAGCAACCGTTCCAAGTCATCGGCGAGTACACCGTACGCGACCACACGATTCCAGTGGTTTCCGTTGCCAGCCATGACACTGCCTCGGCCGTTATTGGCGCGCCGCTGCTAGACAGCCACAGCGCGTATCTGTGTTCGGGCACATGGTCTTTGATGGGCTTTGAGCATCACAGCCCGGTCATCAACACCTTTACTCGCGAAGCCAACATCACCAACGAAGGTGGCGCGGAAGGGCGTTACCGCATTTTGAAGAACATCATGGGACTTTGGCTGGTTCAAAACGTTCAGCGCCAAAACCCAAGCTACAGCTTCGCCGAACTGGCCACGCTGGCCGCTGCATCGACGCCATTTGCGTACCTGATTAACCCAGACGATGCCCGTTTCCTCAACCCAGAGGACATGCAGGCGGAAATCATCGCGTTCTGCCAACAAACCGGTCAGGGCACACCGCCGGATCTGGCGGCCATTGTTCGCTGCATTTACGACAGTTTGGCGCTGCAATACCTCAATGTTTTCCAAGAACTCAACCGCGTGGCCCCACACCCGTTAACGCATATTCAGGTCGTGGGCGGCGGTTCCAACAACACGTTTCTTAATCAACTGACAGCAGACGTATGTCAAACCCCAGTTTCCGCAGGCCCGGCTGAAGCATCCGCCATCGGAAATCTGATCGGGCAGCTTATTGCTCATGGTGACTTGGCTCATGTCGAAGAAGGACGCGCCCTCGTTCGCCGCTCTTTCACCTGTCACGAGTACCAGCCAAAGCCAATTAAAGGCATGGCTCAAATTTACGCGCGCTTTCAGCAATTAACTTACTAGGAATTTCACTATGTCAGACTTTCAACATATCCATGACGCTTACCAATTGGCGAAAACTCAATTTGCTCACCAAGGGATCGACACCGAGGCCGTGCTGGCGCAACTCAACGACATCGCGATTTCTGTGCATTGCTGGCAAGGCGACGACGTCCGTGGATTTGAAAACCCAGAACAAGCCTTGAGCGGTGGCATTCAAGCGACCGGAAACTACCTTGGCCGCGCCAGAACACCGCAAGAACTGCGTCAAGATCTGGACATGGCATTTCGCCTCATCCCAGGCAAAAAACGCCTGAACTTGCACGCCATCTACCTAGAAGCCGAACAGCCAGTGTCGCGCGATAAAATCGAACCCAAACACTTCGCGAACTGGGTGGAATGGGCGAAACAAACCCAAACCGGCCTCGACTTTAACCCGTCGTGCTTCTCTCACCCATTGAGCGAAGATGGCATGACGCTGTCGCATCCTGACGCGGCCATTCGTCAGTTCTGGATTGATCACTGCAAAGCCAGCCGTCGCGTGTCGGAATACTTCGGCAAAGAGCTGGGCACCCCATCGGTGATGAACATTTGGGTTCCAGATGGCATGAAAGATTTGCCATTTGACCGCCTCGGCCCACGCAAACGCCTGATGGAATCGCTAGATGAAATCATCGCCGAGCCAATCGACACTCGTTTCCACAAAGACGCCGTTGAGAGCAAGCTGTTTGGCATCGGCACCGAAGCCTACACCGTCGGCAGCAACGAGTTCTACATGGGCTACGCGGCCACACGTAACATCCTGCTGTGTCTGGATGCCGGCCACTTCCACCCAACCGAAGTGATCAGCGACAAGATCAGCGCATGTTCTCTATACGTGAATGAGTTCCTGCTGCACGTCAGCCGTCCGATTCGTTGGGACAGTGACCACGTGGTGCTGCTGGATGATGAAACACAAGCCATCGCCAATGAGATCGTGCGTCATCAAATGCTGGATCGCGTCAACATCGGCCTCGATTTCTTTGATGCCTCCATCAACCGCATCGCCGCTTGGGTGATCGGCACACGCAACATGCGTAAAGCGCTGTTGAAAGCCCTGTTGGAGCCGCATGCACAACTCAAGCAAGCCGAAGATCAACGCGACTTCACCTCACGTTTGGCGCTGATGGAAGAGTCACGCTCAAGCCAATGGGCGGCGGTGTGGGATTACTACTGCTTGATCAACGACGTGCCGGTGGGCGCAGATTGGCTCAACCAAGTGAAACATTACGAAACGACTGTGCTTCAAGGCCGCGACTAAGGACGCATGATGAACCCATCACATACTCGATTGGCCTTTGTGATGCAGTTAAAGCCGGGCTTTGAGGCGCAGTACCAACAACGTCACGACGAACTGTGGCCGGAATTGGCGCAAACCCTGAAAGCCCACGGCGCCCATAACTATTCGATTTTCCTTCATCCCGACACCTTGCAGTTGTTCGGGTATGTCGAAGTCGAGTCGCAAGCGCGCTGGCAAACCATTGCAAATACCGAAGTCTGCCAACGTTGGTGGTCGTTTATGGCAGAGCTGATGGAAGTGAACGACGACAGCTCACCACAATCGACCCCATTAACCGACATGTTTTATTTGGCATAAGCAACGAATCAGGAACGAGAAAATGCACACACTTACCCTCAACGCAGCGGTGCTGCGTGAAATCAGCAAAGTCTCCGAAGTGGCCGAATATTTGTGGCAACGCGAATGGGCAGAGCGCAACGGCGGCAACATTTCGGTCGACATCACCGAAATCTTTGGCCCGGAGCCTGCCAACCTCAACGACTTTCCACACTGCTCGCTGACCATGGTGGGCGACGATGTGTTCCCGCTTGAAGCGGCCGGCCACATCTTCTACGTCAAAGGCACCGGCGAGCGCATTCGTGAACTGCGTGACCCTGAATTGGCCGGTTGCGTGCTGCGCATCGATGATGAAGCGAAAGGCTACCACCTGCTGTGGGGTGGCCGCGGCAATCCAAACTTCGCGCCAACCAGCGAATTCATTTCGCACGTCGAGATCATTCTGGCCAAACAGCGTGCTGGCTCACCCGATCGCTGCGTGGTGCACACGCACCCGCTGGAGCTGATCGTGCTGTCGCACCACGCCGACTACGCCCACAATGAACTCGCATACACGCACGCGTGCTGGCAAATGTTGCCGGAGGTTCGCGCCTTCGTCCCAAGAGGCATTGGCATCGTGCCGTACTGCATGCCTGGTAGCAAACAAATGGCCGATGGCACACGCGACAAACTGGCCACGTTTGATGTGGCGGTGTGGGAAAAACACGGCGCCGTGGCAACCGGACGTGATGCGCTAACGGCTTTCGATTACATCGACGTGGCCAATAAAGGCGCGAAGCTGTTCCTCAAATGTCTGGCCAGTGGCTTTGTGCCAGAAGGCGTCAGTGAAGCGCAAATGCACGACCTGAAAGTGACGTTTAACCTCTGATCCCATGCGCGCCCGTTGCCTCCCCCGACCTCAACGGGCGCGAAACATATAAGCCGATCACGTTTATCAAACTTGGCCGAATTGAACGGCATATCTATGATCCCGCTCACTTGAGTTTGATGCGCATTTTCATTACTTTCTACTTCGCATAGAAAGGAAAATGAAATTATGTTTCAATTAAATTGTAATGATTTCTTCAATAATTCAGATGCGACTGTTTGCACCGAGGTGCGCGCGCCTCAGGAAGATTTTCCCGAGCACAGCCATGACTTTCATGAGCTGATGATCGTCACCAAAGGTGCGGGTCAGCATATTCTTAACGACGTCCCGATTAACTTGGCTCAAAACTATATTTGTTATATTTCACCCAAAGATCGCCACTTGTTCGAGCAATCGGACAATCTGCATCTCACCAATATTTTATTTCAAAAAAACAAACTGGCTTATTCTCCCCTGCTGAAAAGCGTGCTCCCGAAAGAGAGCGATGCGCAGCAAAGTTGGTACATCAGTACCGAAACCATGAAAAAAGTGTGCACCTTGATGGCGCAGATCGAGCACGAATCCAGCCTGCATTCGGTGGAATCTCGCCTGATGACCGAAGCGCTGTTTCAACAATTGGTGGTCGAAATTTCTCGCGGACGCCTCACTTCGCAAAGCAACAATGCGTCCGACAACAGCATTTTGAAGATCATCGATTGGATCCAAAACAACTACGCGGAAGAGTTCAACGTGGGTGATATCTCCGATCAATTTGAGATCTCCTCGCGCACGCTCAGCCGCCGGATCAAACAAGTCACCAACTTGTCATTCAACAACTATGTGCATCGCGTGCGCATTAACCACGCCATGAACTTGCTGCACTATTCTGACCTTTCGGTCACGGACATTGCATTCCAAGTTGGGTATAAAGACAGCAACTACTTCAGTACCAAGTTCAAGCGATTCACCAACAAAACCCCCACTGAATTTCGTTAAACGACCTTCAAACGGTTTTTCTTCGATGAATAATCGTAAACAAAGACTGAACTCACAATTTAAATGAACCATCGTTTTAATTTTATTGTTTCAGTCTTTGTTTATTGCCATAATGGCGCCAGATTATTTTGAGGAGTACCCCAATGAAGGTGAATCGAGTCGCGGTTATCGGCGAGTGCATGGTTGAATTGCAAAAAACCGACGATCAACTCAAGCAAAGTTTTGGTGGCGATACGCTGAACACAGCGCTGTACCTGTCTCGCTTAACGCAACAACATGGCGTCACAACCGCTTACGTGACTGGGCTGGGTAAAGATCCGTTCAGCAAAGAGATGTTGGCTAATTGGCAGCAAGAAGGTCTCAATACCGACTTGGTGCAGATCTCAGACAACAAGCTGCCCGGCATTTACGCGATTGAAACCGCACCCGATGGTGAGCGCAGCTTCTTCTACTGGCGTAACGATTCTGCAGCGAAATACTGGCTGCGTGACGGTTCCGTGGAAAGCTTTGCAGCCGCGCTGAGCCAGAACCAAGTGATTTACCTGAGTGGCATCAGCTTGGCGATTCTGCCGACCGATTGCCGCGAAAAATTGGTTGAACTGCTGACGCTCTGCCGCAAAGATGGGGTGAAAGTCGCCTTTGATAACAACTTCCGCCCAGCCTTGTGGGAATCGCTCGATGCGGCACGTGACATGTACGCCAGCATTCTGCGTTTAACCGACATTGCTTTCCTGACATTTGACGACGAAGTGATGCTGTACGGCGACAGCGAAGAACAGCAAGCGATTGAACGCACGCAAGCGTTCGGCGTGAAAGAAATTGTCGTGAAACGTGGCGCGCAAGAGTGCTATGTTGTGACCCCCAATGATTTCATCGCCGTCCCTGCGGTGAAAGTCAGCAACGTGGTGGATACCACCGCAGCGGGCGACTCATTCAGTGCCGGTTATCTGGCAAAACGTCTGACAGGCGGCAGCACTGTCGACTCTGCGGTCGCTGGCCACACGTTGGCAGGCACCGTCATTCAACATCGTGGGGCCATTATCCCGCGCGATGCTATGCCTCTCATTTAAGGAAGAACACATGAAAACTCTTAACGAGCAACTGAGCGACATCAAAGTCGTTCCCGTGATTGCAATTCAAGATGCAAACAAAGCCGTCAAACTGGCCCAAGTGCTAGTTGAAAACGGCCTGCCATGCGCTGAAGTGACATTCCGTACTGAGCAAGCAGCACAAGCCATGAAAAACATGCGCGAAGCGTTCCCAGAAATGCTGATTGGCGCAGGCACCGTGCTGACCACGGCGCAAGTTGATCAAGCGATCGACGCAGGCGTGGACTTCATCGTCAGCCCAGGTTTGAACCCAACGACCGTGAAATACTGTCAGCAACGTGGCGTGGCAATCGTCCCTGGCGTGAATAACCCAAGCTTGGTTGAACAAGCGATGGAACTGGGCCTGAAAACAGTGAAATTCTTCCCAGCAGAACCATCAGGCGGCGTGGCGATGCTTAAAGCCCTGACGGCGGTTTACCCAGTGAACTTCATGCCAACAGGCGGCGTGAATCCAAACAACGTGAAAAATTATCTTGCGATCCCAGCCGTACTGGCCTGTGGTGGCACGTGGATGGTACCGAACGATCTCATCGACAACGAAAAATGGGACGAACTGGCGGCGCTGGTCAAAGAAGTCGCCGGTATCATCGCTTAATCCTTACCGATGCTTTCGAGACCATCATCTCGACCTTGATTTTACTCCTGCAGCCCAAGACTGCTCGCGAACTGGTAGAAATCCATGCCTGCCAGTTTGCGGTCAGAATGCATAGGTGTTTGCCCATACTTCGGTATGGGCTTTTTTTTATCTGTCGAACGGGCAAAAAAATCGGGGCCAAAGCCCCGACACTATTTGATGCAGCGATTGAACTGATGCAGCGATTTAGATGTTCTCAGTAAACGAGGCGATTTGAGCGCGCATCTCGTCCCATACCAGCTCCGCGACCAATTGCGCGCCCGCTTGCTGGAAGTGCGTGGTATCGGGCTTATCGAGGCTGCCGGTACGCCCTTGGTAATACGGGTAATCGTTCGGATCGACCGCCAACCACAGGTGACGCCAATCGCCTTGTTGGTTTGTCGCCTCAATCATTCGTTGTTGAATATCGAGCACAGGCACCTGATGCAAGCGCGCGGTATCAAGCACGGTTTGATAGTAACTGCCCACAAACTCAAAGCCATGTTGGCTGTTTTGGCGCGTCACATGCTGCTGCGTCGTCAACGGTAACTCGGAACGATTGCTGTCGTTACGCACACGCGGCACAGAAGTGAGCAGTACCGGCTGCATGTTGTGTTCCAGCGCAAACTCAATATAGCGCTCTAAAGAGCGTTGGAACGACAAAGCCGCTTCGCCTTGCGGAAACTGCACCTGACCATTGGTATCGTTGGGATAAGTACACAAATTGAGAACATCGACCTCACCGCGACCGCTGGCTGCGCGATTGCACTTCGAATCGTTGTGACCAAACTGAATAAACAGGTAATCGCCCGCTTTCACCATCGGTTCAAGATGGCTTAACCACAGGCCGTTGATGAAATCACGCGAGCTGCGCCCAGAGCGCGCCGCATTCACCACCGCCAAATTTGGCATGTCACTCAATTTTTCCGCCAACGCTTGGCCCCATCCCATGCGCGGAAACACATCCGGCTCGTAATTCGAGGCGGTGGAATCCCCAACAATAAACAGGCGCGTTTCGGCGTTTTGAACGCGCTGACGCTGCATGGCGAGCTGATCGGCGGTCACCAAATACTGCGACACCGCATTGAGGTTGATGATCGGCTGAAATGCAGCGTCGGTTAACGCCACTTGATTCGCCAGCCCCGTGCGACTGTTGTAACCGCGGTTGTGCACGACGTTGTCCGCCAGCGCTTTCATCTGTGGATGCAGGGTAGGCGCATACGACACGGGGGAATTCAGGGCGTCTTGCCCACCGTTCAACTGTCGAAATTGCTGGTTGGTCTCAAGCCAGATTTGACGAGAGAACGCGGGCAGGCGTTCGAGTTCCAGCAGATGCTGCGGGCCGTCGATGCCTTCTCGCGTCGCCAGGTTGGAGACTTGTAAGTCACTGAAAGGGTTAACGTTACCGGTCGAGACGGCATTGTTATTCAAATCCACCACCAACGCCGTTGCACACACCGAACGCGGTTGGTCGCTGTGCAAGCACGATGATCCACTGCGATCATCGGCACTGACCAGTAGCGGCCCCGTCATGCCCGCAATCGACAGCTGGTATCGCCCTTTGGCATCGGTTTGTGTTTGGCGCTGCTTGCCCGCGCTGTCACGCACGGTCACCTGTGCAGGGAAACGCATCAGGTTGTGCAGCACTTCACCATGTAACTCACTGTTTTGCCCCAGCGACAGATCCGCTTGCCAGCCGGAGAGTACCTTGTCGTCACTGTATTGACTCAGTGCCGCCGTTTTCAGTTGTGGGCGTTGTTCACCCAACGCCGCGCCCGGGCCTCGGCTTTCATATTCCCAGAAGCGGGAATCTTGCGGATAGAACCAGATGGTTTGTTGATCGATGTCGCGACCGCTCATCTTGTCCCAGCCGTAAATGTGGTCGTCCATGTCGCAATCAATAAACGCCGCATGACCAATGGCGTTCGGATCCGCGTAACGACCATCAGCAAACGTGGTGGTGGGGTGCCAAGGACGCCCTAAACCGTAGCTGTCTGCTGGCACGCCCTCTTCCTTGGTCAAACGGCAATCTTTAAATACCAAGCCAAAGAGTTGCTCAATGTTGGTGGACGGCGCGGTGATGTAGCCATACGGCGTGCCCGGTGCGACGTCAAAGCGGTTGCGCGCCACCAGCTCGGTGGACTTAAACAGCCCGGTGCCGTGGCCAAAAATAAAATCGACGTTACCGCTAATCACGGATTCTTCAAACACGCTGCGTCCTCCGCGCAAATAGAGCGTGTCTTGATAGCCGACCAGATTCACATCTTTAAATTGGGCGCGATCTGCTTTTTGCGCCACCATCAACGCCACAGCTTGTGTGTCGCGTAACTTGGTGGGATCGTTGGCGTCTTTGGCTTGGTTCGCGTTGAAATCAAAGCCATTTTCAATCGTGACCGTGCGCGCTTTAAAATCGAGGGCATTGACGTACACCGTGCGGCTGCCCGCGGTGCCCGTTCGCACGCCATTGGCATCAAGTGTGCCATTGGCAAACGATGCGGTGATGATGGTGCGATCCCGATCTTCGCCGATCAAATAGAGGTTGTTCCGCGTGATATTGAGTCGCTCGGGGTAAATGCCTTTGCGAATGTAGATGACGTATTGCTGATTATTCTGCGGGGCCACGTCAATGGCTTGTTGGACCGACGTGAAGTCGCCACTGCCATCTTTCGCCACCACCACGTCATACAAAGGGATTGCGGCACTGACGCTGCCACACATTAGCGACGAAATCCCAATAGCTAACCGACTGATACGATTCATGGTTCTCTTCCTTTCATTTGAATGATACGCCCAACAGGCGTTGAAATTCACAAACAACACCGACCTGGGCGGTGGTACAGAAATCAAAAACGATGCAGGTGCCTCCATCGGCGCAAAGCCATCAATGGAAATAGGCCACTTGCGCTTCCAGCGCGCTGGCATCCTGCTGCAAACGCTCGGCACTTTGTGCGGTTTGCTCCGTGCTGCTGCGCCCCAATGCATTGAGTTCGCTGATCTGGCTGGCGTTGTCAGCCACCTGAGATGACACCTGCGCTTGCTCTTCCACCGCCGCCGCAATGGCCTCCGATTGCTGAGCGATGGACGCCACCTGCGACGCAATCGCCTGTAACGCAGTGCCGGCCTGCGCTGAGTGCGTTTGTACTTCGCTCACTTTGCGCTGGCTCTGCTCGGTGAGCGTCACGGCACTCGCCGTGGAGCGGCGTAATTCATCGATGATGGTGACCACGTTTTGCACCGAGCTTTGGGTGCGATGCGCCAACGTGCGCACTTCATCGGCCACGACCGCAAAGCCGAGCCCCTGCTCACCGGCGCGCGCGGCTTCAATCGCCGCATTCAGCGCCAACAAGTTGGTCTGCTCGGCAATGTCATCAATCATTTGGGTTAACTGTTGAATCCGCTCGCTGTTCTCGTCCACTTGGCGAATCGCCTCGGTCGAGCGCGTCAATTGCGCCAACAGTTCATCAACGTGCGTGCCCACCGTCGCGACCACCGCCAGCCCCTGCTGCGTATCGCGGTTGGCATGCTGAACATTGTCGGCAATCACATCGATCTGCTGGGCAGAATCGCGGGCGGAAGTCGCCATCTGTTCAATGGCCGCCACCACTTGTTCAATCTGCTGTTGCTGGCTTTCCGATTGCGCCAGATTGGTGTGCGCGTCGCGCGCGACACTGACCGATTGCGCGGTGATGCGCTGGCTGGTCTCACGAATCTGCGCCACCAATTGGTTCAGCGCTTGGGCCATCTGCCCGGCCCCTTGCGTGAGTAACACCATTTCGTTATGAGACGTGCCACTGGGAGCCGCCAAATGAAGACTCACTTCGCCTTGCGCCATTTTCGCCATCGTGACGCGCAATGGGCCCAGCGGTTTCAACACGCGATGAATCACGCCGCTCATCACCACATAGGTCAGCGCGCCCACCAGCAGAGAAATCAAGGCGATCAACGTGAGTAACTGCTGACTACTTTGGGTAATTTCATCCACCTGAGTGCCGCCCAAAACAAGCCAGTTCCAGCCCGGCACCGTGGTGTAGAGTCGATAATGCTGAACGCCGTCGACGGTAAAGTTGACGCGGCCTTGGGGCGCATCACGCAAATTGGCAAAGGGCATCGCGCCACTTGCATCGCGATAGGCCACGATGGAACGAGAAGCTGCGCGGGCATCCACGCTGCCCAATAAAAACTCGCCAAACCGATCGCGCGCGCCATTCACCACCCAAGTTTCACCGCTCGTGCCCCAATGAATGGCTTTGAGCGACGTCAGAATACTGACCGTGGCTTGATCCACTGGCAGCGCCACACTCAATACCCCCGCAACATCGCCCTGCGAGTCCTTTAATGGCGAGTAATAGTTGATGTAATCACGCCCGTTGTCCGGCGTGAGTTCGACAAAATCTTTGCCTTGGCGCAGCGCTGCATAGGCCGCATGCTTGGCATCAAGCGGTTGTAAAATCAGTCGGCGATTGTCACTGGCGAGCATCGAACTGGCGATACTCAGCCAATGATCGTTGGAAGCGCTGTAGAGGGTGACAAATGCACCGGTATCGCGCGTGAACATATCCACGATGTCGGTATTGTTGACCAACGGTAACCCGTAGAGGTGGATGTTGCGAATCGGTTGTCCGGCAAACGCCATCACGTCATTGCTGATCTCATACCCAGCCAGATAGCCGTTTTCAAACGTTGAACTGAGCACATGCGTGGTGTTGACATAGGCATTGAATTGGCCGCCGATGGTTTGTGCGACGGCTTCGAGTTTGGAGCGTTGCTCGTCGTAGCGGGTGTCGAGCAAGATGTCAGAGGCGGTGCGATAGACCAGTGTTGCAATCGCGCTAAAGGCGATCAGCAAGCAGAGCATGATGATCAGTTTAAGCTGGAATCCGACGCTGCGGTGCGTAAAAAATGCGTTCATAGTCGTCCCTGTCGCCGTCACGTACGGCGATACGTGTCTCACCGCTCAACGCGCGTCGAGCAGAAGACCCAAAAGAAAAATCAAGTGAAAAAAAGAGTGGCTCCCGACAGAAAGCCACTCCAAAAGGACGATTAGTCCATGTTTAAGATATTTCGAATCTGTTCCACTTGCTGATGACCCGGATGCGATTCAGTCTCCGTCAGCAGCGCAGCCGCTTTCAGCTCTGCCAGCGGTGAGAGATCCACAGCCTTGCCTTGGTCATCCACCGTGATGCCGTCGCGAATAAAGCGGTTGTTTTTCAGGGTGTCACCGTTGACCACATCGCTGTATTGGCTGGTCACATGGAAGCGGTAAGACTGGTTGTTCGTAAACGTGCCTTGCTTGCCTGCTTTTTCGTAAGGGCTCTTACGGAACAGGTAGTTAAAGCGTACGTTGTCGATCGCCACGTTGTTTTCCAACGTCAACGCGCCTGGGTTAAAGTTGTCGGTAAACCCGTCCATGTTGTTGTGGTAAGCCAAGCTGTTCTTCACGATGTGCGCCACCGGCAGACCTTCGCCACCCAGTTTGAAGCCGTTCCCGCGTGTGCCGCCTTTCGCTTCGACATCCATGGTTTGACCGTTCATGTACGCCACAGAATCCAAAATGGTCACCACGCCGTTCGCGCCGTCTTCCACTTTGTTAAACAGATCCCAGCCGTCGTCGATGTTGTGGTGCGACGCACAGCGAATGAAGGTGTTGCCGTCACCAATACGCATCTTGGCCGCAAAGCCATCGGCGTTGATTTGTGATTTATCCATGTTGTTGAAGCTTTCGCTGTCAGTCACTGTGTTGTGGCTTGCCCACAACGCACGGCCGATTTTCTCTGGCGACGAGATTTGGAAGCCGGTGTCTGGCGCGCCATGTGTCACCATGTGGGAGAAGTGGTTGTGGCTGCCATGCACGATGGTGCGCGCCCCAAACACTTCAATGTTCGACACATTCCAGTAGTTGGCTTGGTGAAGGTAATCACCCACGAAACGCACCTGATCGCCCGCAGTTTTCAGCGTTTTCATCGCCTCTGGTGTGCCGCTGGCCGAGACTGGCAGCGTCAGACCGGCGTAATCACCATCTTCCAGCACAATCGTGCCACCCGGTGGCAGCAGTTTCACCGCAGCATCGAGCGTCATGCGGCCATCCGTGCCGTTTGGATTCACGCGAATTTCCATCGGGTTGTTCACCGCGACTTTCTCGACGCTCTGCTGGTAACTGAGCGGCTGAAGATCCGGGCCTTCGATTGGGGTAAACGTGACATTGAATTGGGTTGAAGCTTGCGTCAGCGTAGTCGGGAAGCCAAACATTTCACCCGCTGATACCGCTTGTTTGTCCGCCAAGAGCTGGCCATTTTGCGTGACGCTGAAGGTGCCACTGTAGTTGGCACGCGCTTGTACGGTGTAGTTGTCGATCGCCGATTGATCCGCCGAAGCTTGTTGCAACACTGGGTTGTCCAAGCGCGCTTGGTAACGTGGCGCATCCACGGTGTTGGCATTTGACAAAGTCAGTGCCACATCGGTGACTGTCATTTTGGCGTTGCGTGAAGCAAAGAAGCCCACGTATTGGTGCTTGCCGTCTTGCATCTGCACGATGTTGGCATTCGCGCCGCGCACTTCCTGAGTTTGCTTCACGGTGCCGTCATCGTAACTCACCACATAGCCGTCATCAGTTCGCGTGAGCGTCATGTGGTAGGTTTTACCCGGGCCAAACTGCACGCCTTTGATAAATTCGTTGTGGGTCATGCGGTTGCCTGCAGTGCCCCACGGTTGGTAAATCCCTTCGCGGTAAGACGCATTGATGTTGGCTAACCCGTTGTGCTCTTTCTTGTTCGCACGCACGAGGTTCATCACCATGTTGGATGCCGCTGGAAACTCTTCCAAACCTTGCGGCTGTGGATCCAAACGCGCTTCACCCAGAATATCGCGCACCATCAGGCCTGCACCTTCTTGGCGGTTCGGTGTTGATCCGGTTTCAGGGCCCAGTTGATCGATGGTCACGTTCGCAGACAAGGTGAAGTTCACATCGGTCGGTAATTCGGTGTAATAGAACGTGCCGCCTTCATGCGAGTTCGCAATTTTGCCGCCACGGCTTTCAATGGTGAACTGAGACGCAACCGGCCCCGGCTGAACCTCTTGGCCATTGGCCACCACGTGGTTCAAGCCCACTTTTTCCGGCAAGATCGTCGAACCGAAGTTCAAATCGGTCGACTGACCAAATGTGATCGCTTGCCAAACTGCCTGGCTACCATCGAGGTTTGAAACCGGTGAAACAGAAGTCGTCGAACAGGCAGACAGCGCCAGCGCAGAAGCGATGCATAATGCAATGGGTGTTTTTTTCATCAGAGCACCTTTAGCAGAAAAAAAGCTGGCTCAGAGTGAACACTTAGAGCCAGAGGAGTTATGGACAGGTTTTGATTAATTTGATGTGTTAGAAGTTGTATTTCATGCCGACACGGAAACGTGGGCGGTAAGAATCAACATCGGCATCATCTTTGCGAGACGGCGTCATACCGAACTCACCGAATGGACGCCAACCACTTTCAAGGCCGCGGTATTCCGCTGTGAAGTTCACTTCACTGATGCCATGGCTGTCATCTTTGTAGACGATGTCTGACGATTGTTTCCAGGTGTAATCCAGTGATGCACCCAGTGACCACAGATCAAAGCCGGTGTAGCCCGCGCCGAATGTCCAGCGGTTGTAGTGTGAGCTTTCATCGACGTTTGGTTTGGTTTCGTAGTGGTAACGGTGACGGAATGACGCGCTCCAGTCGCTGTTGATTTTGTAGCCCAGTGTCAGGTTGAACTGGTTACCCATTTTGCTGTCGTTCGATTCCCATTTGTACTGCGGGGTCAGTGTGAATGAGTCAGACAGGCGGTAACGGTAGCTCACGTTTGCTTGTTGGCCGTTACCTGCGAATTCATCAAATGCTTTCTCATTTTCATCACTGGCTTTTTGGTTGGAGCGCCATTTCGCTTCCACTTCAAAGCCAATGCCGTTGTCAAAGCGATGGCTCACTGCGATACGGTCGCGATGTTGGGCCTTAGCGCGATCGCCGTGCTCTGGCGAGAACTCATGACGAATGTTAATGGTGGCTGCACTTGCTGCCGCAGAAGTAAGTGCAAGAAGGACGGCAGTGGTAAGGATTTTAGCTTTCATAATTTGAAACACCGTTTTGTTTTGTTGGATTTAGAGTTTCATTTTATAAATCCTGTTCCATTGTAAAAGTGAGAAATAGACAAAGTGTGATCGATGAAACTGCGCAAAGGCCAAAGAGTCAAATATGTGTGATCAAAGTTGAAATAACGTTTTATTTTTAAGTTCAAATAAATATCTATTTAATTTTAGAATCACAATAAACGTAAGAATAGCCCGACAAATAAAATCGGCAAAATCTTAAAAATGATAATTATATTGATTTAAATCAAAAAACAAATTTATCAATAGTGCGCTCAACTCGCTTCATCAAAACCGACACCCATCCCTCCCATTTAGACCGAAAGTTAATCTTATAAAAAACAACAATTTATAGGTAAAAATAAGTAACTCTCACATCTCCATCAAACAACGCGACAAACATCACATCTAAAAGGATGACAACACCAAAACAAAACGTTGTTTCACATTTTTATTTTAATTTATTTAAAAATAATAATATCCGATCACATTTATCAAAACGTCATGTGGAAAATAAAATTTTATCGGCGTTAAATAAAAACCGAAACCGAGGAGTGATTTCGGAGCGATGCTTTCTACTTTTCGGTGAATAAAACTAACGAGGACAAGAAAATGTATGAAAATCGTAAGCTAGGATTGGCATACCTCTCTCCCTACATTATCGGGTTGATTGTGTTTACTGCCTTTCCTTTCGTTTCGTCATTTCTGATGAGCTTTACCGATTACGACTTAATGACCGCACCTGAATTTGTCGGCATTGAGAACTATCGATACATGCTCACAGAGGATGATTTATTCTGGAAATCAATGAGCGTGACGTTTGCGTACGTTTTCTTGACCATTCCAGTCAAACTGGCGTTTGCGTTATTTATTGCCTTTATTTTGAACTTCAAGCTCAAAGGCATCGGCTTTTTCCGCACCGCTTACTACATCCCTTCCATTCTCGGCAGCAGTATCGCGATCGCTGTTCTGTGGCGCGCTTTGTTTGCCATCGATGGTGTCTTGAACGGCATGCTGGGCTTTATTGGTTTTGATCCAGTGAACTGGCTGGGTGAACCTGCATTCGCACTGTTCTCTATCACGTTATTGCGTGCATGGCAGTTCGGTTCAGCGATGGTGATCTTCTTGGCTGCGTTGCAAAACGTACCGCAATCTCAGTATGAAGCCGCGATGATCGACGGTGCGAGCAAATGGCAGATGTTCATGAAAGTGACCGTGCCACTGATTACGCCAGTGATTTTCTTTAACTTCATCATGCAAACCACGCAGGCATTCCAAGAGTTTACCGCGCCGTATGTCGTCACCGGTGGTGGCCCAATGAAGTCAACGTACCTGATTTCACTCTACATCTACGAAACCGCGTTTAAGTTCTTCGACATGGGTTACGGCAGTGCGCTGGCTTGGTCGTTGTTCATCGTTGTTGCGATTTTCACCGCCATCACGTTCCGTTCTTCAAAATACTGGGTGTTCTACTCCGGTGACAAGGGAGGCAAATAATCATGTCTACAACCATCGCTGCCCAAAACGGGGCGAATGAAGTTAACGCCAGTAACGTTGAAAACGAACGTACACTGCGCCGCGAGAAGATCAACGCCACGATCCGTTACGTCGTGCTGATCAGCGTCGGCATTATGATGCTTTACCCATTGTTGTGGATGTTCTCTGCGGCAATGAAACCCAACCACGAGATCTTCTCTTCCATGAGCCTCATTCCAAGCGAATGGAGCATGGAAGGTTTTATCAACGGTTGGAAAACCGGTACGGAATACACCTTCGGCCACTACATCATGAATACCTTCTTGTATGTATTGCCAAAAGTGTTCTTTACCGTGGTGTCTTCAACCATCGTGGCCTACGCTTTTGCCCGCTTTGATATTCCGTGGAAAAAGTTCTGGTTCGCGACCTTGATCGCCACCATTTTGTTACCTCAGTCAGTCCTACTGATTCCTCAGTACCTGATGTTCCGTGAGATGGGTCTGCTAGACAGCTACTTACCGCTGTACCTGCCACTGGCATTTGCAACGCAAGGTTTCTTCGTCTTCATGTTGGTGCAGTTCCTGCGTGGCGTACCAACAGACATGGAAGAAGCGGCGATGATTGACGGCTGCAACTCGTTCCAAGTGTTGTGGTACGTCGTGGTTCCGGTGATTCGTCCGGCCATCATTTCAGTTGCACTGTTCCAGTTCATGTGGTCAGTGAACGACTTCCTTGGCCCACTGATCTACGTATCGAGCGTAGAGAAGTACCCGATTGCACTGGCTCTGAAAATGTCTATCGACGTCACTGAAGGCGCACGATGGAACGAGATTCTGGCCATGGCATCGATCGCCATCATCCCATCAATCATCGTCTTCTTTATGTCTCAAAAATACTTCGTTGAAGGCGTGACCAGCAGCGGCATTAAAGGCTGATTTTGGAATTAAACAAGTTTTGGAGTTAAAACAATGGCTGAAGTGAAATTCAACAAATTAGAAAAAGTCTATTCCAACGGATTCAAAGCCGTACACGGCATCGACCTGACCATCAACGAAGGTGAATTCCTGGTGATCGTTGGCCCATCGGGCTGTGCGAAATCGACCACACTGCGCATGCTCGCTGGTCTGGAAAACATCACCGGTGGCGAAGTCACCATCGGCAACAAAGTGGTGAACAACCTGCCACCGAAAGATCGCGGTATCGCAATGGTGTTCCAGAACTACGCCCTGTACCCGCACATGACCGTGCGTGAAAACTTAGGGTTTGGTCTGAAGCTGCAAAAGCTGCCTAAAGAAGAAATTGAACAACGTGTGAACGAAGCCGCCAAGATCCTAGAGATCGAAGAGCTGCTTGAGCGTCTGCCTCGCCAGTTGTCTGGTGGTCAGGCACAGCGTGTGGCCGTGGGCCGCGCGATCGTGAAGAAACCGGATGTATTCCTATTCGACGAACCGCTTTCGAACCTCGACGCTAAGCTTCGTGCCTCCATGCGCGTGCGCATTTCGGATCTGCACAAGCACCTGAAAGCGGAAAATCGTCCCGCTACGGCGGTTTACGTCACGCATGACCAAACCGAAGCCATGACCATGGGTGATCGCATCTGTGTCATGAAGCTGGGTGAAATCATGCAAGTTGACACCCCTGATGAGCTGTACAACAACCCGGTCAACATGTTCGTGGCCGGCTTCATCGGCGCACCAGAAATGAACCTACGCGATGTCACACTCGAAGACATCGACGGCGAATTGGCGGTGCAGATCGAAGGCCAGCGCCTCACCATCTCGGCAGAGAAAGCAGCGAACATCAAAGCCCACGGTTACAACAAAACCGTGCTGGGCATTCGCCCAGACAACATCACACTGAACCTGACTGACGACGTGCCAGAAGGCATGCAATCGCTCATCGGTGACGTGATTCGTATGGAAAACATGGGCCACGAAGTGTTTGTTTACTTCCGCGTGGGTAAAGAAGAGTTCACGGCGCGTGTGCCAATCGACGATGTGAAAGCGAAACTCAACATGGAATTGAAACGCGGTGTGAGCTTCATGGTGGACATGAACAAAGCACACATTTTCGATAAAGAAACTGAAAAGAACATCTCCCTAAAAAAATAAATTAGCTTGGAGGCTAAACCCTATGAACATGAAACGAACGCTGCTATCAACGCTGACTGCGCTTGCGCTAGGTGGTATGGCTGCCAGTGCCTACGCACAAACGGAACTGCGTATGTCTTGGTGGGGTGGCAATGCCCGCCACCAAGCAACCCTACAAGCGCTGGAAAAATTCCATGAGAAATACCCAGACATCGTCGTGAAAGGGGAATACACCGGTTGGGATGGTCACTTGTCGCGCCTAACCACGCAAATCGCAGGGAACACTGAGCCAGACGTCATGCAGACCAACTGGAACTGGTTGCCTATCTTCTCTCGCGATGGCGGCGGCTTCTATGACATGACCCAGAAGAAAGATGCGTTGCAGCTCAGCGAGTTCCCGCAACAAGCGATCAACATGACCACCGTCAACAGCAAGATCAACGGTTTGCCGGTGAGCATGACGTCACGCGTGTTCTACTACAACAAGGACATTTGGGCGAAAGCAGGCGTGGATTATCCAAAAACTTGGGATGATCTGATGAAAGCAGGCCAAGCCTTCAAACAGAACTTGGGCAATGGTTATTACCCACTGGTGATTGAAGCCCGTGACGTGTTTGCGATGAACCGTTCGCTGTACATCCAAAAACATGGCCGAGACATTATCGATCACGACACCAACCTGCTGGCGTTCAACGAAAAAGAGATGACCGAGTTCTTCCAGCTGTATGTGGATCAAGTCAACAGCCACGTGTTCCCATCAACCAAAGAGTTCGCCTCTTACGGGAAAGGGAACTTGTACGAAATGCGCCCTTGGATCGACGGTCGTTTCGGTGGTCTTTACATGTGGGATACCGCCGTTGAGAAATACGCCGACAACCTACAACCCCCAATGTCACTGGAGTTAGGTCCTTACCCAATGAGTGAAAACGCCGTGGAAGCAGGCCTGTTGGCACGCCCATCCATGATGTTATCTATCGGCCGTAACACCAAAAACCCAGATGCAGCGGCCAAACTGGTGAACTTCCTGCTCAACGATCCTGTGGGTATTGAAGCGCTGGGGCTGACCCGTGGTATTCCAATGAGCCACGCGGGTCTGTCTACGCTGCAAGAGAGCGGTCACATCGATCCAAACAGCTTGTCGTTCCTAGGTTATGAGCAGGCAAAAGAGCTTCCACAGAAGATCATGCCAACCACATACACCGACAACGCACAGTTGATGGAACTGTTTAGTGAAGAGATGCAACGCCTCGACTACGGCCGTGCCTCGGTTGAAGATGCAGCGAAAAACTTCCTGCGTCGTGGTAACCGTGTACTGAACCGTATGAACTAACAACCCAACCACCAGCACCCCGCAAGGGGTGCTGAATTGTTTTCACGAAGTAATCAACGCTAAGCCCGGCGCTTAACCTTGTTTATTTGCCCGATCTCCAATGTTGGGCCTTTTTATTTTCAATATGGGGTGATGTCATGGCGTACACACGCAAATCCTATCTGCCTTTATTAACCGAATACTATCAGCGCCTCGGTGCATTGGCGCAATCGCCAACCTCTCCTTTGCTCGCAGACGGCATCGACACCCAAACGTTGAAACCGGTCGCGTGGACGTATCCCGATGGCACGCGCGTGCCAATGAGCAACTTCGCCAGCCAACAAAACTTCCTGCGCGGCCTCGTTGCGCTCAGCACACTGACCGGCGATGACCAGTATCGCGAGCACGCCAGCAAGGTGACGCGTTATTTTCTGGAGCATTATGTCGATGACGCCAGCGGCCTGTTCCATTGGGGCGGTCACCGCTTTGTACACTGGCAAAATGGCAACATTGAAGGGCCAGCCAGCAAGGAGTGCGTGCATGAACTCAAACACCATTTTCCGTTTTATGCCTTCTTGCATGAGGTCAGCCCCGCCACAACCGAAACCTTCCTGAAAGGGTTTTGGGCGGCGCATGTGTCGGATTGGGACAAGCTCGATCTCAGCCGCCACGGCGAATACGGCCAGCCGTACGCCGCCGATCTGTTTGCACGTCATCAGCCCAAACCTGTGGTCGACCCCACGCGCTGGCCCGCGCTACCCGAAACCATTGGGCTGACGTTCGTCAACGCGTCCACTGATTTGATCTACGCCGCGAGCCACTATTATCACTACACCGGGGACGCGCACGCCAAAGTGTGGGCCAAACACCTCTATCAACAATTTGTGTTGGCGCGCCATCCCGAAACGGGCATGCCGGTGTATCAGTTCTCGTCACCGCTGCAAAGAGAGCCGATTCCAGACGACGATACCCTCACCTACTCGTGGTTTGGGGACCGTGCAAAACGCCAATTCGGCCCCGAATTTGGTGACATCGCGCGTGAAGCGAACGTGCTATTTCGCGATAGCTGGCCGGTGGTGGTCGATAACCCACTGGCGATCCTCGAATGCGCCAAACTGCTCGATGAACCGCAAATGCGTCAATGGGCAATAGACGGCATCACAGCTTACTTTGCCCATGCGTGGGATGAAGCGCGCAACGAAATCATCCCCATGTGGAACAGCGGTGAAGACCTGACGGGCTACACCTTTGTGCGCGACGGGTATTACGGCGACAAAGGCACCACATTAACTCGCCAACCAACCGATCCGGCCTATCTGCTCACACTGATCCGCGCCAGCTTGCAAAGTGAAGACGCGCAACTGCGCGACTTAACCGCACGCATGTGGCAACGTTTTGGTTTGGGTGAACTCGACCCACACACACTGCGCCCAAGTCAGGTGAGTGAGCGTACGTCGCTGGCTTCGGCGTATCTGCTGATGGCGCTGCTCGAATTGCACACCGCCACCCAAGAGGAACCACTGTTGCATTTAGCCGACGGCGTCGCAGAAAATCTGCTCAGCCAGCACTATCATGCCGGCTTCTTCTTACCCGGACCGCACCATCGTTATGCTCGACTCGATGATCCACTGCCTTATGCCTTGCTGGCCCTCGAAGCCGCGCATCAAGGCGTGTACACCGACATTCCCGTCATGATCTCCACCGGTGGCTACCTGCATGGTGAACGCTTAATCGGTGACACGATCAAAACGGTGTACGACTACGACGTGATTTACAATCAGACCGCAGAGGCCTGACCGGTACGTCTCTTGAAATAATGGAAGTGAACTTTGTCTGACTCATGTTCTTCTGTACCGGAGCAGGCTGCCCAGCCTGACTCCGAACCGCCGTATCTTCGGCGCCGTTGGCAATTGCGCTATCGCCACCGGGTGCTCATTCAGCGCAGCATTCTTCCGTTTACTTGGCCCATTCTGATCGAACTGGTGTGCGTGGTGCTGATGGGCATCGTCAGCACCATTCTGGTCAGCCGGATTGGCAAAGACGCCACGGCCGCGGTTGGGATCACCGACAGCGTGACCTATATTATTTTGTCCCTGCTCACCGCCATTGCACTTGGCGGCTCCGTTCTGATCGCCCAAGCCTTTGGCCGCCGCGATCGCCCCAAAGCGCTGTTTGGGGCCAGCCAAGTGATGAACCTGGGCGTGTTGGTGAGCCTACTCTGCTGCGCCGCGATGTTTCTGTTCTCCGAATCGGTGCTGACCGTTGTGGCCTACGGCGCAGAACCCGAGGTGATCGACTTGGCGGCGCAATACCTTAAAATTATCGCGCTCAGCTATCCGGCGCTGGCCATCACGCTCTCTGGCAGTGGTATTTTGCGCGCCGTGGGCAACTCTCGCTCGCCTGCCACCACCAACATTCTGATGAACATTTTCAATATCGCGATCAGCTATCCGTTAATTTACGGTATCGACGCAGTGCAATGGCAAGGACTGGGCATGATCGGCGCCGGGATTGGCATCACGGCAGCACGCTGGATTGGCGCAGGCATGATTCTGTTTGTGCTCACCCACAACGGTTCATTACGTGTGCCTGCCAATGCGTTCCTTAAACCATTCAATCGCTTGATACTGCGCGAAATTTTGGTGATTGGGGTGCCCGCCAGTGTCGAATCACTGATGTTTAATATCGGCAAACTCATCACCCAAATCATGGTCGCAGGCATGGGCACCATTGTGATGGCGGGTAACGTCATCACCTTCTCCGTGCTGCTGTTTGTCAACATTCCCGGTAACGCACTCGCCATGGCTGCCACCGTATTGATAGGGAAACGCTTGGGGCAAGGGCAAACCCGCGTGGCGAGATTGGAAATGCACCTGATTCTGCTGCTCGCCACTGGCGCATTGACCGTGCTCGGCATCGCATTTGTGCCTTTTGCCCACAACATCGGCGCCATTTATAGCGACGATGCGGCGGTGATTGATGTGGTGGTGAACCTGATTTACCTCAATGCCCTGATGATGCCGATCTGGGCTGCATCGTTTGTCTTACCGGCAGCCTTCAAAGGCGCCAAAGATGTCAAATACAGCATGTGGACCGCGATCATGAGCATGTGGGGATGCCGCATTGTGCTGGGATATCTACTCGGGATTCATTTTGGTTTTGGCATTTACGGCATTTGGCTTGGCATGTTTGCCGATTGGTGGTTGCGCGGCGCGCTCTATTTATACCGCATGATCAGCCAGCGCTGGCTGACCGCTTATCTCACCGCTGAGAAAAAACGAATGAATTGACTCAAGGCGCCGTTGGGCGCCTCATTTTTAACCATTGCCACACACAACTTTTCACCACATCGCGTATGCTGCGCCGCACCACAAACGTAAACAAGCGTCACGCCACCTGCTCAAAACGTACAATGTTCGCTAATTTTTTCACGCTTGTGATCGCCGCTGACGGATTACTTTTCTTGGATGTTAAATGCTGGTAAACCTTGGGGCACAAGGCTCAGACAATTCTTACACCCCAAACGCGCCGCGCGATTTGTGTATGACTCAGATCACTAATTTGAGAAAAATATAAAAAATGAACCATTGTTTCGATTTTTATCACATACCATTTCAACTTCTTTCCATATAATCCACGAAAATTAAAACAGCGTTTCGAGGTTTACATGCAATACGATTATCTAGTCATTGCAGGCTACTTTGCCCTGATGGTGGCAATCAGCTTGATATTTAAAAAAATGGCGAGCAACAGTACCAGTGACTACTTCCGTGGGGGCGGTAAAATGCTCTGGTGGATGGTAGGTGCCACTGCATTTATGACTCAATTTTCAGCTTGGACATTCACCGGTGCAGCCGGTAAAGCGTTCAGCGACGGCTTCGCGGTTCTCGCGGTGTTTGTTGGTAACATGGTGGCGTATGTGTTTGCATACTTCTATTTTGCTCGCCGTTTCCGTCAAATGCGCGTCGACACACCAACTGAAGCGGTAAAACGTCGTTTTGGCGGCGTGAACGAACAGTTCTTTACTTGGGTGATCATTCCTCTGAGCGTGATCAACGCTGGTGTATGGCTTAACGGTCTGGGCGTGTTCGCGTCTGCTGTATTTAATGCCGACATCGTCACCACCATTTGGATTACCGGTCTTGCGGTTCTGGCCATCTCGCTATTGAGTGGTGCATGGGGCGTTGTGGCGTCTGACTTTATTCAGACACTGGTTGTTGCCGTGATTTCCGTGGCGTGTGCATTGGTTGCATTGGTTGTTGTGGGCGGCCCAGGCGAGATCGTTGAGAACTTCCCTGGCGGCTTCATGATGGGCCCGGATATGAACTATCCGTTGCTACTTGTATGTACATTCATCTTCTTTGTGGTGAAACAGCTGCAAAGTATCAACAACATGCAGGAATCTTACCGTTTCCTTAACGCAAAAGACTCGAAAAACGCTAGCAAAGCCGCACTACTTGCTTTGGGCATGATGGTCGTGGGCGCGGTGATTTGGTTCATTCCACCATGGGCTTCTGCGATTCTTTACCCAGATGCAGCAACACAATACTCATCACTGGGCGCGAAAGCTGGCGATGCGGTTTACCTTGTGTTTGCTCGTGAAACCATGCCGTTGGGTACTGTTGGTCTTCTGATGGCGGGTCTGTTCGCAGCAACCATGTCGTCAATGGACTCTGCACTGAACCGTAACTCAGGCATCTTTGTTCGCAGCTTCTACGCACCGATCATGCGTAAAGGTCAAGCGACCGATAAAGAGCAGCTACGTGCTGGCCAAATCGCATGTTTGATCAACGGCCTGCTGGTTATCTTCATGGCGCAGTTCTTCAACTCACTGAAACACCTGAGCTTGTTTGACCTGATGATGCAAGTTGCGACCCTACTGCAATCGCCGATTCTGGTACCGCTATTCCTGGGTATGCTGATTCGTAAAACGCCAAAATGGGCACCATGGGCAACGGTTGTATTCGGTATGGCTGTGTCTTGGTCGGTTGTGAAAATCTTCACCCCAGAATACGTGGGTAGCTGGTTCGGCCTAGAAGAACTAACTCGCCGTGAAATTGGTGAAATGCGCACGATGATCACCATCGCCGCTCACCTGTTCCTGACCGCTGGTTTCTTCTGTCTGACCACACTGTTCTACAAAGAAGAGAAAGACCCATACATCGCATCAACACAAGATTTCTTTAAAGACATCGACACCGAGTGTGTGGCTGAAGAAGGTCAAGACATCGTTGACCGTATGCAACGCAACAAACTGGGTACGTTGGTGATGTACATGGCAGCAGGTTTGTCACTGATGATTCTCATCCCGAACCCAATGTGGGGACGCCTGTTGTTCTTGGGCTGTGCGGCGGTGATTGCCATCGTAGGCTACGCGCTGAAACGCAGTGCAGGCCTAGACAACGCAACCAACAAATGCGTAATTTCTTCTAACTGATTTCATTAAGTTTTCACTGCCAATCCTCACCGGTTGGCAGTGCTATTTCGGAGGCTATGTTTATGGCTAAAGGTGATGTAATTCAGCTGACGTTCGAATCGTTCATCGACAGCGACACCCAAGTGAAAGTGACTCGTCTAACCCCAACCGACGTGATTTGTCACCGTAACTACTTCTATCAAAAATGCTTTACAACAGATGGCAGCAAGCTGCTGTTTGCAGGTGACTTCGATGGGAACCGTAACTACTACTTGGCCGATCTGAACACGCAACAAGCAACACAGCTGACAGAAGGCAAAGGCGACAACACCTTTGGTGGTTTCATTTCAGACGATGACCGTTCTTTCTTCTACGTGAAAAACGAACTGAACCTGATGAAAGTGGACCTAGAAACGCTGGAAGAGCAAGTCATCTACACCGTTGACGAAGAATGGAAAGGTTACGGCACATGGGTGGCGAACTCTGCGTGCACCAAACTGGTTGGCATCGAAATCCTAAAACGTGATTGGCAACCGCTGACCTCATGGGAAAAATTTGCCGAGTTCTACCACACCAACCCAACTTGCCGCCTCATTAAAGTCGACATTCAAACGGGCGAACTGGAAGTGATCCACCAAGAAAACGCTTGGCTGGGCCACCCAATTTACCGCCCATTCGACGACTCAACGGTTGGCTTCTGCCACGAAGGTCCACACGACTTGGTTGACGCGCGTATGTGGCTGGTGAACGAAGACGGTACGAATGTCCGCATGATCAAAGAACACGCGCCGGGTGAATCGTGCACGCACGAATTCTGGATTCCAGATGGCAGCGCGATGGCGTATGTGTCTTACTTCAAAGGCCAAACTGAGCGCGTGATCTACAAAGCCAACCCAGAAACGTTGGAAAACGAAGAAGTGATGGTGATGCCACCTTGTTCTCACCTGATGAGTAACTTCGATGGCACCTTGATGGTCGGTGACGGTTGTGATGCCCCTGTCGACGTTGCAGATGCAGAAAGCTACGACATCGAAAACGACCCGTTCTTGTACATCATGAACACCAAAACCAAGTCTTACGCGAAACTCGCGAAACACAATACCTCATGGGATGTGCTTGATGGTGACCGCCAAATCACCCACCCACACCCATCATTTACACCGGGCGATACCGGCGTGCTGTTCACCAGTGATTTCGAAGGCGTACCGGCCATCTACATCGCTGACGTTCCAACAGCGCTGCGTTAATCTCCCCACCCCCAAATGCTCCACACAAGCCTTCGCACGTTGCGAAGGCTTTTTTTATTCACTTTTCTCCCGCACACGGAACTCTGGCCTGAGTTACACTTCTAACAGGCATTCACTGATTCACACGAGAACGAATTATGATCATCACAACGACGCCTCACGTCGAAGGCAAACGCATCGTGCGCTATTGTGGCGTGATTGCGGGCGAAGCCATCATGGGCGCCAATATCTTCAAAGACATGTTTGCAGGCATTCGCGACATCGTGGGTGGGCGCTCCGCCACTTACGAACACGAACTGCAGAAAGCGCGCACCATCGCGCTGCAGGAACTGGAAGCGCGGGCGGCAGAATTGGGTGCCAATGCTGTGGTCGGCATTGACCTCGATTACGAAACGTTTGGTAAAACCAACGGCATGTTGATGGTGTCGGTCAGCGGCACCGCAGTGATTGTGGACTAACGCCACGAATCACCCCATGCGCCGAAAAGCAAAAAGGCAGCCGATGCTGCCTTTATCCTGCCCGAGTGACGCCCCTGAAACATCACGCCACGTCGAATATCATTTGCCAGTCACGCGGCTATTTATCCTGAGTGCTGTGTATTGAACACCGTTGTATCACGCGCGCCGTGTTCCAACTCTGCAAATAGAAAAAATCAACTCACTTCTTCCATCGCAATATTATTCTTCGCCCAGATTAATGCTTGCAGGCGATTCTTCGCATTAATTTTCTTAAACACATTGTGTAGATGCGTCTTCACCGTATTTTCGCTCACATACAACTTGTCGGCGATTTCGATATTGGATGCCCCACTGCCAAGCAGCTTAATAATTTGCTGTTCGCGGCGAGTTAATTTTGTATATGCTTGCGACGTCACCGCCGGGGCGCCCGCACGATAGTGCATGATGTACTCTTGCGCCAGCTTGCGCGTCAGCCACATTTCATCTTCCAGCACTTTGTTCATGCCTTTCACGAGTGCATCAATGTCGTCATCAGCGAAAAATACACCCGAAAGTTTTTGCCACTTAAACAATGACTTAGAATCCGCCTCCGGGGGGCAATTAATCACAACTTCTTTGGCTTCCGGGCATGACATCTGTTTAAAGGTGTAGTAATCGCTCAGTGTGGTGCTGTCGATGCACGAATAGTCGATGATGATAATTTTAACGTCGTGACACGCGGGATCATTTTCGTGCTGCCACAATTCATTAAATGGCGAAATGTCGATGCCAATCGGAAGCCGCGATTCTAACGCGTCTTTTAATAATCTCGATTGCATGCATACGTCAGAAAGTAATCGTACGTTTAGTCTTTTTCCTTCGCTCATTACAAATACTCCTAAGCCTTATGACTGACATAAGTAAAACTAACCTTCAGAAAGAGGAAGTCAATGTGCCTATTTTGGCGTAGCGTATTTATATACGAAAGGTGCGCACTTTAGTTGAAATAATTCATCAACTTAATAGTACGTCTTAAATATGAGAAGCATTGACAGTTTTAATTATAATTGTCTATTAGCGAAGCTTAAATAACGACGCAATTCACAAATATTGATGGCCATATTAATCAATGAATAATTAACAGTTGTATTCGACCGGTGGATTCACGCCCCAACATCAGGGGGTCAGGGCGAACTAAAGTACATCTAACGTTGCTTTGACCCGGTCTAATGCGACCATGGTTCGAAACCATTTCACATTAGGATTACTGTGGAACAATTTATCGCAAATCGCCTGAAAGCGTTGCATGTTGGGCACCACCAGCACCAGAACGAAATCCACATCGCCAGTCACGTAATAGCACTGTTGCACTTCTGGCCCCGAGAAGCTTTGCTTGAGCACGTCGAGGTCTAGCGCGTAGGTTTTGTCGGCCTGAACCTCTACCACAATCGTGATCACTTGATTGAGTTTGTCGGGGTCGAGCACAGCCACGTTGGCTTGAATGTAGCCTTGCTCTTTGAGCTTTTGAATGCGCCGCTGCACCGATGCGGTCGATAAGTAAACGGCGTCCGCCAACTCACGCAGCGGAGTTTGACAATTGCGCTGCAAGCATTCCAACAGCGCATAATCGTATTTATCCAATGACATCAGACTCGTCCAGTGAGAAATTTTCTCACTCACGTTATGAATTTCGAGCGCCTTTATCAAGTCCGACGCAATAAAATATCGCCATTCCCCCTGACTCGGTCGATAACGATGCCAAAAACCACGCACACGCCACTGGGTGTCACGCTCAATGTGATTGCCTCTGCCCTCTTCGCGCTGATGTTTGCCTACACCGCTTTATTGCGCGAACTCCAAGGCGAAGAAATTTACGGCTGGCGAATTCTGCTCACCTTTCCGCTGCTTACGCTGTTCATTCTGCTCAGAGGTTACTGGCCCCAAGTCGCGACGCTGTTTCAGCGCCTGCGCACGGAACGTTATTTCTGGCTGACGCGCGTGGCATCATCGTTTTTGATTGGCATTCAGCTGTGGCTGTTTATGTGGGCACCGGTGAACGGATACGGGCTGTCGGTGTCTTTGGGGTACTTCATCATGCCCATCACCATGGTGGTGGTCGGGCGCGTGGTGTTTCACGATCGCATGTCACGCTTTCAGCAATGGGCATGTTTGTTTGCGTTGCTTGGCGTGATCAATCAATTGGCCATTTCTCAAACCTTATCGTGGCCAACGCTAGTAGTATGTTTGGGGTATCCCATCTATTTTGGGCTGCGCTACAAAACCGACACCAATCACATCGGCGGGCTCTGGTTTGACATGCTGCTCAGCCTGCCAGTCAGCCTCTACTTTGTGGGTCACGGCGGCCATGTGTTGCAAGCTGTGAGCGCGAATCTGGATCTGCTGTGGTTGATTCTCGGTTTGGGCGCGATCAGCGCGTTGGCACTGGCGTTTCAATCGCTTTCGGCACCGCATCTGAACATCACGCTGTTTGGCTTGCTGGTTTACGTTGAGCCAGTGTTACTGCTGCTGGTTGCGCTGCTGCTCGGGGAAAACATTCACGCCAGCGAATGGCCCACTTACCTAGCCATTTGGCTGGCGGTGGTGGTGCTGATGCTCGAAGGCGGATTGAGTTTGTGGCGGGCGAAAGCCGCAAAGCGCGCACGGCGTCATCACCAGCAAGGTCTCAAGCAAAGCCACGAGCAAAATGTCGAACAAAGCCACGAATCCGGCCATGAGTCGAGTCTCGAACAACCCAATGACCCGATTCAATCAACGAAATAAGTGGCGGTATTTGCTTTCCAACGCGTGAAGCGCGTGTTCGAGATTGGGTTCCGGCTTACTCAAATGAGTAATCAAAGTCATGAAATAGCAATCGAGCAACACGGGCATATTTTCACCCCATGCCACCGGAAGATTGGCCGTCTCAAACAGGGTTTGATTGAACGATTGGTAGTAATCCATGTCCCACACCACTTCTTTGAGCAGCGCACGGCTCAAGTTTACATTGGCAAAATAGTAACTGTAGTAGGTACGGGCAAACTGCATCGCCAATTCAAACGCATCTTGCGAAGGGGCGTTGAATCCTTGTTGCGACAGTCGCTCAAGTTGATTCATCACGCCTTCGCGTAGGATGGCCAGTTTGGTCTCAAAATGGCTAAACACCGTGCCATCGGCCACACCAGCCTGGCGCGCAATTTGGCGCGTTGAAGTTTCTTGATATCCCTGCGTTTCAAAGAGTTGCCACGCCGCAGCCAGTATTCGTTCTCTCGTTTGCTCTCGTTTACCCATCATCGACTCATCATTATGTCATGCCGTTGCATCATACCTTTCCCCTCTCACATTGACAAACTGAGCGCGCTCATTTATAAAATTGAGCATGCTCAATTAAAATCATAACGAGGAGAAAGGAATGATAAATCTGCTTAAAACCGGCATGCTGACACTTTGCCAATGGTTCATTTTCTTACCCGGCTTACTGTGCTTTTCATACCTGCTCAGGCCACTGTTGATTGTGGTCTTGGTGCCCGGCGGTCTGTTACTTTTGGCCGTGATTGGCGGGCAAGAAGTCCGCTCTGAAATGAAGAGCCTATTCAAAGGCTGGGTGACATCACGTTGATGGATGGCGCACAACATGCCCGCGTGCGGTCATCAAGCCCCGCAACGGACATAGCGATAAAACACGGCAATAGCGGCAAGCATCATCAGGCGTTGTCCAAATCACGACGATGCTTGTCCACTTCTGCGCAGATCGTTCAGCAAAGCCCATTTAGGATGAATGTTCGACTCACTGCTCCACGGACGAATTCATCATGTTAGAGAACCCAGCAAACAAATACCGACCGGCGCCGGTTATTCACTTCCCGCAACGCACTTGGCCTTCAAAAGTGCTGACACAAGCGCCGCGTTGGTGTTCCACGGATCTACGCGACGGCAATCAAGCGCTCGCGAATCCCATGAATCAAGCACGCAAGCTGAAATTCTTTCACCACTTGGTCGAATGCGGATTCAAAGAGATCGAAGTCGCGTTTCCTGCTGCCTCACAAACCGATTTCGATTTTGTGCGCTGCCTGATTGAAGAGCGCCGAATCCCCGACGACGTCACCATTCAGGTCATCACCCAATCGCGACCAGATTTGATTGAGCGCACCATCGCCGCACTCGACGGGGCGCCAAAGGCCATTATTCATTTATACAATGCGACCGCGCCGCTCTTTCGCGATGTGGTGTTCGAGCAAGATAAGCCAGCCACCTTGGCTCTCGCCGTCAAGGGTGTGAAACAGATCAAAGCCTTGTGCGACCAGCACCCACACACGCAGTGGACACTGGAATACTCGCCCGAAACGTTCAACTTTACCGAACCGGAATTTGCGTTGGAGATTTGCGAAGCCGTGGCCGCCGCTTGGCAGCCCAGCCAGCAGCGCCCGCTGATCTTAAACTTACCCACCACGGTGGAGTGCAACACACCGAATGTATTCGCCGATCAAATCGAGCACTTTATTCGCTCGTTCTCGTGCTTGCAGTGTGTCACCCTCAGCGTGCATCCGCACAACGACCGCGGCACCGGCGTTGCGAGTGCGGAACTTGCTATGTTGGCGGGCGCCACACGTATTGAAGGATGCTTGTTTGGCAATGGCGAGCGAACGGGCAATGCGGATTTGGTGACGATTGCGCTCAATCTCTATTCGCAAGGTATCGACCCCACACTGCGCTTTTCAGACATTCGACGCACGGTCGAAGTGGTTGAAGAGTGCAATGAACTGCCGGTGCATCCACGCCATCCCTATGGCGGCCGATTGGTGTTTACCGCGTTCTCCGGTTCGCATCAGGACGCGATTAAAAAAGGCTTTGCTCGCCATCATCACATGCCGCAACCGCTATGGTCGATCCCTTATTTGCCGCTCGATCCGATGGATCTGGGGTGCAATTATGAAGAGGTGATTCGGGTTAACAGCCAGTCGGGGAAAAGTGGCGCGGCATGGTTGCTCCAAGAAAACCACGGCTTATCACTGCCCAAAATGCTGCAAGTGGATTTAAGTCAACGTGTGAAACGTCATACCGACCAAACTGGGCGCGAAATCTCGATTGCCGAATTGTGGCAGTTGTTCAGGCAAGCCTATGGATTGATGCCCTCGCCCGAACTGCGCCTGCTGAGTTATCAAAGCCAGCCAGCGGCAACAGGCCAACAGATTGAGAGCCGTGTGGGATTCAACCAAGAAGAAATGGTGTGTTCGGGCATAGGAAACGGGTTACTCTCGGCAATGTTAAACGCACTGACCGAGCAGTTTGGGATAACCTGCAACATCGTTGATTATCACGAACACACGCTCGGTTCGAACACTCGCAGCAAAGCGGTGAGCTACGTTCAATTGCAATCGGCGACGTCAAATGTGACCCAGTTTGGTGTGGCGATTGATGAGGATGCCACCAAGGCATCGCTGCAAGCCGTCATGAATGCCTACGCCAACATGCTCAAGACGCAGCCCCATTCGCGCTCCGTAGACTGACAGACCGTGATTCAGATTGCCGTGGAATCAGGTCACCGTTGACTACAGAGACATTGAATTAAAACAAGATAGACGCCGTGTATTCGCTCGGCGTCAGCCCGATACGGCTTTTGAACATGGCGCTGAACGCACTCGGGCTGTCATATCCAATCTCCAGCGCGCTGTCGAGCACACTGTGGCCGCTGGCTAATAATTCAAGCGCGTGAACCAAGCGTTTCTGACGCAGCCATTCGGTGAACGTCAGCCCCAGTTCTTGCTGAAATTTGCGCGACACGGTGCGTTCACTCTGCCCCAAATACTTCGCCGCATCAGTCGCTGTCCAAGGGTGGGCAATGCGATCCGAGACGTAATCACACAGCATAATTAACCCATCGGAGCTTGGATTAGGCAGATAAAAATCGACCGGTTTGAGTCGGCGCAATTCATCCAAAATCAGCTCGAAAATACGCTCTTCCCGCGTTCCAGCAATCCGCTCCTCGGGCAGCGACACGGCTTCAACAATGAGATGTTTCAGTAAAGATGGCACTTCCGACAGCACGCACGTGTTGGGCAGATCGGCTCGTGCCATCGCATCGACAAACAGCGTGCGCACTTTGACATGGCCCGTAATTCGCAGGCTGTGCGAAACGCCGGCTGGAATCCACATGCCTTTATTTGCCGTCACCACCCATGTTCCGGCGGCGGTATCGACCCGAATCACCCCGTTTAACGCGTGCAAAAACTGCGCACACTGATGTTCGTGTGCGGCTTCAGTGTCCCCATGCATGTAATCGTGAGCATAGGCCAGCACGGGCGGCCCCAACATTTCGTCGCAAAATTTCATGGTGTGTTCGCGAAAGCGAGCCTCATTGAACGTGGCAGTAAAATCATCAAAAAAATCATACTAACGACACCACCGTGAGATGCAAGCCTTCAGCACCGCGCTTGGTAATAAGCAACTAACTGATCGAGAAACTGATACAGCGTTTGGTTCATGTCCTCGTAGTCATGCTGCATGAGGCGCTGTGGCGATTCCACGAACGGATGATGTTCAGACACCTCAACAGCATCATGTTCAATCAATAGCGCCACCACCTCTTTTGTCAGTTCCATATGGCATTGGAAGCCAAAAACGACATCACTGTAAGCGACAATCTGCCGTGGGCACCCGGCGCTAAAGGCAAGAACGTGCGCGTCGGGAGTCAACCCGGGCATATCATTGTGCCAATGCCCGACCGGTAACATGGCACCAAAATGTGCCATCAGCGGATGGTGCAACCCCGCTGGCGTGAGTGTGATCGGAAACTTACCGATCTCGCGTTCCGGGCTCGCTGCGTAGCGCGCTCCCAACGCTTCCCCAATAAGTTGCGCGCCCAAACAGACCCCAATCACCGCTTTTCCGGCACGAATCGCCGACAGAATGCAGGCCTGCTCCGCTTTCGCGTTAAAGTGAGCGCACTGCGCTTGCGTGGTCGCGGGATTTTGCGGCCCGCCCATCACAATCAACAGATCGATCGCGTCAACATTCAATGGCAAAGGCTCGCCTTCGTACACGCGAGAGTATCCGATATGAAAACCACGGCGAGTCGCCCAGATTTCATAAGCGCCTGGCGCTTCAAAATGTTCATGAATAATAAAGTGAATTCGCATAGTGCAGCCTTTCTCGTTGAGTAGGCCGTTGATGCTATATCAAGCGAAAGTGACGCGTTATATACTATCTGACATTAAACATCGATAAGTCGCCAATTATGCAAGCTAACCACCTCATTCAATCGTCCCCTCATCAGGCGTTCATCACCAAAACCATCCACATGCGTGCGGGCTACATTGATGATTTTCACACACACCCATGGCACCAAATCATCTTTCCGCTCAGTGGGTTATTGCAATCCTCGATTGAAAACAGATCGGTCATCGTCCCTCACAATGCCATGCTGTATATCCCCGCCGACACGGTGCACAAATCGGTCTCGGTCACCGACACGCAATTTTTGGCGATGTACCTCAACCCCAAAAGCGGGGTGAATTACGGCGTTGAGGCGAAATCGTGTTTGGTGACGCCGTTTCTCAAGGCCTTGATCTTGCTGTTATTTAATCGCTCGACTCAAGCGCAGCCACCCGAGAATCTCATCCATCTTTTAACGGTGTTACGCGATCAAATCGATACCGCAGGTCAGTATGCGATCCCATTGCTGATCCCCCGCGACAAACGCCTCAAAGCCATTTTTGAACAATTGACGGCGCAACCCGATGTGAAGTTCAGCTTAAACGAATGGGCGAAGCACGTTGGGGCGTCAGAACGCACGCTCTCTCGATTATGTGCCAAAGAGTTTGATCAATCGTTCTCGCTGTGGCGGCAAAATGTGCGACTCGTTTTGTCTCTGCAATTATTGAGTACCCCGAGAACCATTCAAGATATTGCGCTGGAGTTGGGCTACGCCTCCGATTCCGCATACATCTATGCCTTTAAGAAACTGTTTCATCACACCCCAAGTAAATACCGCCACAGCCTGTTAAACCACGGGCAGGATTTAACGCAGCTTGTTGCTGAGGGAATGATTGATAACGAGTGATTGATAAAGAAGTGCTTGATGAGGGCATTTAACGAAGCGGTTTGATACCTGTACGACGTTTGGCAATCACAGGCATAGCCCTAAGATTGTGCTAGCAAACGTCAGCGCTTTGTGCAGGTCATAAACTCGATAAAGCGCGCTCTCATTGGGCTGTCTATCGCTTCATTCCAAATTAAACCAATGTCCCACTGCGCGTTTTCTCCATCAAGCGGGACAAAAACGACCTGATCATTGGCGATGTATTTGGCGCTAGCGGGAACAATGGTGAAACCAAGGTTGGCAGAAACCAATGCTAAAAGCGTCTGAATATCATCGGCTTCTTGAACCGGATGTAGCGTCTGATGATGCTCCGCCAGTAGCGCAGTGATTTGCTGACTCAGCCCTTGCCCACGTTCCGCATGAAGCTTGAGGTAATCACGACCTTTGAGCGAGGTCCACACGTTATCAAGATCCATCGACTCGCTGCGATGCACCGCGACAACCAAATGATCGGAACCTAGTTTGATGCTCGTCAACGGCGCAGCAACAGGCAAGCGGTTGAAACTGAGTTGTAAGTCGCCATGCAGCAACGCCTTCGCTTGACGTTGAGAAGGCATGTCATTGAGTGTGATGTGAATATTCGGAAAAGCGTGTTTGAACTGGGCAATATAGTGCGGCGCAAGATGATATGTGGAAATGCCAAACCCAAGATTTAAATGTCCGGCAGTCCCCTCAGCGACCAGATTGGTGAAAGATTCAAAGGCCTGAAAACGTGCGACCAGACGCTGCGCCTCCGGTAACAAAGTTAACCCAGCCTGCGTCAAACAGGCGCCGTGTCTTCCGCGCTCAAACAGCGTCAGCCCCGTATGTGACTCTAAACGCTGAATCTTCTTGGTTAACGCCGATTGAGTGATGAACAGGTGATCAGCTGCGACCCGATAATTGCCATCTTCCGCAAGCTGACAGAAAGTGCGTAAGTGATCCAGTTCCATTCCTTATACTCATTGAAATTGTAATTATCTTCATTATACGGAATGAAAATGACTTTTTACACTGACGGCGTCAACTGAAACCAACCCAAGGAACGCCAAATGAAAGACATACGAGTTGCATCCGTCCAGTTTAACCATCGTGCGAACGATAAAGTGTACAACTTATCCATCATTGAACAATATGTGGAACAAGCCGCCCGTGAACACGTCGCGATCATTGTGTTCCCTGAAATGTGCATCACAGGTTACTGGCACGTCTCCACACTCACCAAATCCGACATTGTTGCGCTCGCAGAATACATTCCCCATGGAGAAACAAGCCAAGCGTTATTAGCGATGTCAATGAAGCACAACATCAGTATCGGCGCCGGTTTGATTGAGCAAGATGCAATGGGAAACCTGTATAACGCTTATGTGATGGCGATGCCCGATGGCAACATCGCAACGCACCGCAAGCTGCATACGTTCATTAGCCAACATATGACCAGTGGTAATGAATACACAGTGTTTGACACGCCGCATGGGTGTCGTTTGGGGATCCTAATTTGCTGGGATAACAACCTAGTGGAGAACGCCAGAATTACCGCGTTAAAAGGCGCAGACATTCTTATTGCACCCCATCAAACGGGAGGTTGTAATTCACGCAGTCCAAATGCCATGGGGCCTATCGATCCGCAACTCTGGTACAACCGTCAACAAAATCCAGATGCGATTCGAGCGGAAATGCAGGGGGCAAAGGGCCGTGAATGGCTCATTCGTTGGTTGCCTGCGCGCGCCCATGACAATGGGATGTTTCTAATCTTCAGCAATGGCGTGGGGGTCGATATGGACGAGGTTCGAACCGGCAATGCGATGATCATTGACCCGTACGGACAAATCATCGCGGAAACCGATAGCGTGGATAACGATATGGTAATTGCCGACCTCAACGCGGACGCATTAACCATGTGCACCGGCCGTCGTTGGATTCGAGGCCGCAGACCTGCTCTTTATCAACCACTCACCGTCGCCAACAATGAACTGTCACCGTTTCATGCCAGATTTTCAGAACAAGACATCGAGTAGCGAGCCTTATATCAAACAGCCCTGTGTCAACGAATGAGAAAGCGATGAGCTGACCCGTTCGTTCTCACGGGTTTATTGAAAAGCTATTTTTTATTGAAAGGCTATTTTGAGGAAGGCCAAACTGCCTGATATGCTGAGGTTCAACATATCAGGCAGCAATACGATTATTTTGTTGGTGGCGTGCCTTCAGCATTTGAAACAACCGCATCAATCTGAACCAATGCGCCTGATAGGATCTTTTCAACGCCAATCACGGTTCTGGCTGGAAGTTTGCCATTGAAAAACGTCGTGTATACCTCATCAACCAGATGCAAGTCATCGACATTGGTCAGTTGAATGTTGACCTTCACCAAATCATCCATGTCATGACCAATGCTTTCAACAATGGACTGAATGTGTGTGAGGCACTGCTTCGCTTGCTCGCCCACATTGCCTGCGACCAGTTTTCCTGTCTGTGCATCCACAGGAAGCTGCGCCGAGATGTGGTTGTAGTGAGAAAAAGCAACAGTTTGCGTTGAAAGCGCACTCATCGGTGCCAACTCGGTATTGTTCGCCCAAATCACAAGCCCGTGTCTGTCTTCCACGGCTTGTGGGGGCGTGCCGTCGCCATGAGAGATAACCGCATCCATTTGAACCAATGCATTCATGGGCAGACCTGCTGCTTGGGTCACGGTACGTGCTGGAACATAAGCCACGCTGCGCGCAATGGCCGAATCAGGGAAGAACGTCATATACACTTCATTCACTTGCTCGATGTCGGCAAGATCGCTCACCTGAATGCCCACTTTAACAATGTCATCAAACGGCACATCAATACTTTCTAAGACGGTCTTGAGGTTACGCAAACACTGAGCCGCTTGCGCCTTGATTCCCCCTTCCACCAACGCGCCTGTAGTTGGATCAATGGGCAGTTGCGCAGAAAGGTTGTTGTAGTGTGAGAAAGCCACTGAATGAGTTGATGTTGCGCTCTGAGCCACGCGATCACTGTTTCTCGCCAGCTTAATCAAAGCGCAAGGGGCTTGGGGCTGAGTCCCTTCACCGTTCGAGATCAAAGCGTCCACCTGAATCAGCGCATCACGGTGAGGGAGTTCGGCCACGGCAGACACGGTTTTTGTTGGGAAGTATGTTGTAAAGAACGCCGCCATCACGTCGTTGACGGCGTCTGCATCGTCAATATTTTTCAGGAATACATTCACTTTCACCACGTCATCCATCACGTGCTCAATGCTCTCTACGATAGATTTGATGTTTTCAAAACATTGCTTCGCTTGCGCTTTGATGTCCCCGATCACCAACTCACCACTTTGAGGATCAATCGGCAGTTGCGCTGAAATATTGTTGTAATGAGAGAAAGCAACGCTTTGTGTAGAGAATGCATTGATTGGCGCTTGGCCTGTATTTCGAGATAGCTTGATGATCTTACCGCTCATGATGATAGGTATCCTTATCGGTTTGTAGGGGATTTTAATCGTGATGATTTAGGGCTTATCTTTCTAAGAGCGCTGATGGTAATTCAAGGCTATATTCATGAGTGTGATGGAATTCAAAATTAAATTTCGCTAGCAACCCGACACGCGGTGGATAATTAGTCAGAGCAAGATTAAATATCCACATCATCCAGAATAAATCGCATTCTATTTCTTCAACAAGCGTATTCATTCCCTGAAAATGAATATATAGCATTTAAAATATGCCGTTTATTTTATGTTAGATGTTCAAATATGATGGCTGCTTCACAACATACTCAGTAAACGACCCGCCCGTGACCAAATTGAGTGATTTGATACCCGAATTTCATGAATAGATTTTTATTTGAAATATCAAAGATACAAAAAAGCAACCGCGCGGCGAACTTTTAAACAATTTATCTACATTTACTTTAAACAGCTAACGCGACTGTCCAAGCTTTCATGGTTGGTGCAAAGTCGTGTTTTGGGATTTGGCCAGATACCCTTCGGGGAAGACCTTTATGGAGGAGGTTTCGATGAGTTACGACAACGTGCCAATATCCAGTCTATCGATAACTTTTGGTATCCCATAATGCAATAAGGCACCGCTTGTCGCATAGCATTAGATTCAAGAAAATGGCAAAGCAGAAGATAAAACCGCCTACTTTACACTATAAAATTATGCAACTTTATCGATAATTCATTCACTACCAGCGTCTCACTTTACTAATCATAATAGAGGGTTACTCGTTGTTTATATGTTAAATTTTTTATTAAGAATGAATGATTCAAGTGGTGAGATATCGTAGTTAAAATACTTCATTATCTCTGTTTTTATGTCACTTTTAGTGATACTGGATACTTCCTCGTAACCATCGCTACTGTATATTTCTAGCTGAGTGTCACGAATAAATAAAAAACGTTGACCAACAACCATTGAGAATCTCAGCTGATTGCTAAATGGATAAATTATATTGGTTGAAAAACGATTAGCTATTCTTTGGCGTATTTCTGCATCCGATTTCTCTGCAATATCGATTTCCATTTGTTGTTTTTCGACGCCGTTTTTTTTGTGGTACACAGTGATAACACCATCTTTTATTTTTGTTCTATAAGTCATTCCGTAACACTCATACTCAATTGGTGTATCCACAGGGAAAAGATGAATAGATGGCCAGCCATTTCCAATATCAGCAAAATAGCGCTGATTATCTATTTCAAGTCTCACCAGTCGATGGATTTCATTCCCTCCAATACGTGCAGAATGCAAATGCGCATCTAGCCCAGCAGCTTTTACTGCTTCTAAGTAACTCAGAGTCTTATCTGAACAGGTGCCCCCGTATAGCAAGGTGGTAGGCTGGATATCATTGAGTAAATAGAAGTTGTGAAATGGCTCTTGTTGAAACTTATCGAGCAGTATTTGTTGGGCCAACCTTACTGTCATCTGTGGGCTCCCCCACGCTTTGCAATAGCGCTATCGAATGTTGGGTAACTAAAAAAGTAAGATTTTTCAGCATCGTGTGTAAATGTTTGACTCCAAATTTTCTTGAGTTCAGCTATTTCTGTATTATCATTACGGGTTAAGTAATCGACGACCAACTTGCGGATACCACTGCCAACATCAAATGAAGTTTTCTTTCGTTCAGCAATTTCAACAGGTAATAAATGCCCAAAGGTACTCCTAAGTGCTACCTTATTTTGGTCATACGAATAGAAGTTTTTGTGCTCTAAGGTATCAGCGATACTCTTCACTGTCCGATCCAAAAATGGACAACGAGCTTCAATACTATTCGCCATACTGCAATTATCTAATCTACGTAATTCAGTAAATCGCATGTCATTTATCAGATTCGAACGAGTTAATTGCCATTCATTTTCCGATAGCCTTTCGTGATACCCAGCAAAAAGCTCATCTGCACCTTCTCCGGTTAGGACTACTTTTAATCCTTCTTTTTGTGCCGCTTCTGCTAATAAGTAAGTCGCCAAACCGTTGCTAATGATCGAAGGATTGTAGCTTTCAGTTGCGTAGACTATCTTGGCAATCAAAGTTGGTAACTCTTGTCCCGTTGGCAGTGGAATATAGTTGATCCGAGTTATTCCCAAGTGATTAACAAGCTTGTTAACCATCTCTATATCAGGACTATCCGGATTTCCCAGAACAAAATAAGTAATATTTTGATTATATTGTTGAGCTAAAGCCGCAATAATTGAACTATCTAAACCACCACTCAGAAAAACACCGACCGGTTGCTTTGGTAAACGCTTAATCACGGCTTTTTCCATTGCCATAGCAAGATTCGGCTTTGTAGTGACTAGTTCTGGGTGCTCTGCTATTTGTTTTAACTTTCCAGAAGTTAACTCTAACTGGCTAATTCCTAATGGAACTTGCTCAAACCATTCAATGTTTTGCAATGCTTTGAGCTCGCTTACAACAAATAAGTTATTATCTGCTCGGCCATAAAATAGGGGCTTTTTCCCTATATGATCCCGAAGCAGATAAAGAGTCTGCGTATCAGATTGGTAGATTACACCTGAATAAAATCCATCTAACTCGGCCAGTACCTTATTACCTATTTCAGTAAATAGAGGAGCGACGACATGAGTATCACACTCACTTTTTAACGTGAGGTGGTATTGTTTAGCAAGAGCATCAGCATTGTATATTTCACCATTAATTGCACCAATCATTTCACCAGCGTTGTATGGTTGTCTCCCAGCAGTGCTTTCATCGTTAATAGCCAAACGGACAAACCCTATAGCTAATTGCCCATTTGTCCAACAGTGCTGATCATCAGGCCCGCGATGAGACAGTTTGGTTAATGAGGCAGAAATGTTTTTCTTTGCATTATCGCCATATAGCAGCACTATTCCGCACATAACGTCTGTACTTTGCTATCCAGTAACTGACTACGTAATTGCATCAATAACTCACCCAATCGGTTTAATCCAGAACCATCTTCAGCATCCCCCCAATAACTATCATTATTCGTATGTTCTGCTATGTTACGTTGCTCTGTTGATAACAATAATTCTTTGAGTTCAGGGTGTTGAGTAAACTTCGCTGATATTGCCTGCCACATCGCCTTCTCTTTTTTGTTATGCCAATCTTCTTGAAGGTGTTTTACTTCTAACTGACTGGCTATTTCTTTGGCTAACATTGGGCTTGCAGCTATGCGAATACGTTCCTGTAGTACTGGGTCAGTAAATTTTTGTGCTTGATAAAAGTGCTCGGTTGTTCGCCAAATTTTGCCTTGCAGATATACTGCATGTTGTGAAAAATTGGAAAACGCTCCCCATGTTTGGTCTGAATGATAAAAATGAATTGGACTAGAATTATCATTCTCAGCACTTAACGGCAGGTAGTGCCCCAATTTATCATTTTTACTCTGCAAATAGCCTGCGTTTTCGGGGCGGACTTGCGGATGAGTATTCACAACTTCTACCGCAATACCAGCTTGTTCTAAAGCACTTCGTTTTCGCGGATTGTTTGAGACTAGACGCACTTCTTCGATAGCCATTTTTTTCAGTACACTAATCGCTGGCTCGTAATCTCTAATATCTTGTTCTAAGCCCATAGCTTGAAATGATTCGGCTGTATCAAGGGCTTCCACCTGCATTTTGTACACTGCTTGAATTTTCTTAGATAGACCCTGTCCCCTTCCTTCTTGATGTAAATGAAAAATAATACCACTTCCATCGTGAGCCATGGCTTTCATAGCTTCGCGTAATTGGTCTGCACAGTCGCAATCTCGAGCTTCAAATACTTCTGAAGCAAGGCATGAAGAGTGTATTCTTACCATAGGCTGACTACCTAGGTTGCTGATATCTCCAAAGGTAACCACTCTAAACAACTCATTTCCAGTGTCATACATTCGAAATGTACCGTGTAGTGTAGGGAGCTCACAGTAATTTTTATACGGCATTTTTATACAACTATCTCAAAAGTTTTCTTATCTGCATTCGCAAAGCAGGTACTTTGCGGCACTATTTGGTTTAAAAAATCGCAAATATGGTGCTCATTCATTTGCTCAACCTGATTTTTAAGCTTCTCAATTGTACTGGAATTAAAAGATCGTGTCAGATAATCACTCAGTTCAGTAAGCTCTGGATACTTGGATAACGCCTGTGCCAATCCATTAATTCTGTAGTAACTGAGTGTTAAGCGTGCAAGGCGGGTATTGCGTGCATTTCTGGTTGCTTGCCAGACGTCAGAGATCTCATCAGGAGTAAAAACCAAGTTATGTTGTTCTTTTGCTGACAAGAATTCTTGTAAACCTGCATACAACGCTGAACCCATAATCTCATCCTGTACCTTCTCCAAATCTAATATTTTCTCATTTTGCACACGGCCAGTGTGCTGTACAGGGAATGGGCCGCTTTTAATGCTCAGTCCATTATGATGCTTGTTAGCTATTGCCCAAAGCATATCTGAACGGCGGACCTCACGGCCATTTATTCTTGGTATCACATTGGGTATTTGTGTTAACGCTTTAGGGTTTAAAACAAAGGTATTACCCCCACGGTTAACAGTGTCTTTCGCTGCCATTAATGGATTTTCACTGCATGAGGGGATTATACCGCGAGTAAGTGGAAACCCAGTGACTAACATTGGTGCAAAAGCAAATAAACGAGCACGTGCTTCTGCAACAGTTTCACCAATATAAGCAGGCTCAATCCAAAATGGGACTTCAACATGACCTGAGTGTTTACGTGATAGGTCGTAGTAATAATCAGGGTATTTGTTACGAAGAATGGTATTTTCACTGCTTCGATCTGGAAGTTCAATATCGTTCGATAATGTCTCTAACCAACGTAAGTTATGTAGCAGATCCAACAACTGGCCACGTAACCCATTTAGTGGCGGATTAGGTGAGGAACCCTCATATTGCCCAATAACAACATCAACATCATTTTGTCTGAATTTTTGTAACCAAGGGAGATACTGTTTCGCTCGGGCATCTAAACGCATATCATCATCAAGGATCCAAGCAACGCTACCTGGCTTCGTTTCACACTCTAAACCGACATACTTTTGTAGCATACTGCGAGCATGGGCAATACCTACCTGCCCAATCTGTCTACGAGCGAAACAAAGACCGAATAATCCATTGCCCGCATCTTTTATTTGTTGCGCTTCGCTTATTATTCTTACAGTACTCAATGGACGCTTGCTATGCATAAGAACATCTTCAACAGTTCTGATTGAGCAACCGTTACACAAAACGATTGTGTTTACCTCGGTCAAGTAACTACACTGCGCTAATTCAGCAATGCTGTTAAGCAAGGGTAACAATTTATAGGCATCTCCGGTAATGACACCAATGGTCAAAACAAAAGGGGTTACTGGATCTGCCGGCGCTAGCGTCAGTCTTGCTTTATTTGCTTGCTCTAAGTTGCAATCAATACCAGCTAATCGTTGGCGAAAAACTTGATAACCCTGCATTTCTGGCATGTTTGTGGTTTGCAACGACTGACGCATTAAGGATTTAAGACGAGGATTATCTGCATGATATATAGCTAGATATGCTCGCCGTGCCATATGTTCAAAACCAAGTTCATTCCATGGTCGAATATCTGAGCCGTAATCTATTAACTTCACCTCGTACTTGGTTTTAATCAAGTTTTTAGGATGAATGTTATTACAAACAATACCCGCTTTGCTGCAACTGTGAAGCAGATTAATAACGTGTTCACTGTCACCACCTTGATAAGGGGTGCTTTCCTCGTAAGGATAAGTAATAACTAAGCTTGTTCCTTTAATAATAACTTCGTCCAGAGCATATAAACCGGGCAGGTCACGCCATTTTGAGCAGCTCTGTTGTAGAAACTTAATTTGTTTAGCAGGTAAACGAGTTTTCCAGTAGTCAATGCACTTAAAAACTCGTTTACCATCGGTCATTACAATGGCTTCCGAACCAGTACCAAGCAATATCAGATCGTCCATACGAAATAGCTTTGATATTCGAGATTGAGCAGCTTCAATACGGCACTGTTTTATCCTTTGAACGAGTTCTGTTCGTTGTTTCTTAAACTGGTCATCAAAGGTAACGCATTTCAACTGATAAGCTCCTAACTGGCGAAGCAGTGTTAAAGTATCGTTATCACTTTTATCCGTTAGTTGACCTTGATGCTCCCTATTTTTTAAGACCCATGCGCTATGACCTACGTTCTCTTGGGCAACAATTGTAGTAGCCGTTTCAACACATGTTTGCTGATCGCATAAGTTGTAATAGGTGATACCCTGATTTCCCACAAATTCAAGAAAATCATTCAAACCATGTAGGTTCAATTCTTCAGTTGTTGCGGTCAAGAGCAGGTTAAAACCAACTAAGTTCTGCTGTTCTACTTGATGAATTTTAATGATGAGATTCTTTAGTTGACCAAACGAGGTATTTCCTAAATCAACTCCAAGTGTTAGCCCAATTTGAACTGCGGACGTTAATGCTTCTTGTGGTAGCAAGGGTAATTTAGGCTGCCAATTAAACAGCTTCTGAGCACGCTTAAGAAATGCGTCATGCTGTACACTACTCATCCGGCCATGGTACTTCTGCCAAAATGCAGACAAACCGTTTTGCTTAGATGGTGAATCTGGTGTACTTAATCGTTGACGACCGCTATCTGCATAATGATTTAACAGCACTTCATCTATGCTCTGGTATTGAAGAGATCCTATCTCACAGAGGCGTATACACAAATCGCGGTCTGTACTGCTGGCTAAATGCTCATCAAAGCAACCGGCCATCAGCATAATATCAAGAGACAAGAACAAGTTAGACCCCTGAATACCTGGGTTTCCTCTCAGGAATAGGTCTTCATCTAAAAACGTAGGGGGTAAACTCTCAATAGGCGGGCGGTCGTTACTTTCGTAGCGATAAAATCCAGCGGCGACCATATTGCATTTTTTCATACTTACTGTAGTTAAACAGCGTTCCAAATAATCAGAATGCCACTCATCATCGTCGTCAAGAAACGCCAGAAACAACGAGTCAAAATCTTTACCTTGCTGAGCACACAGGTAGTCTATAGCTGTATTCCACGCCCCGCTAGCACCTTTAGTTCTCTGATTTATCAGATATTTTTTGTGGCAATTACTCAATGGGAGCGATTCAACAACGTATCGATTCTGTTGCTGAACATCTTCTGGTGAGTCATCTACTACTATAAGGTAATCTGGTAATCTAGATTGGTTTAGGATTGAATGTAATGCTCTATTTTTCAACAAGTCAGGCCTGTTTTTAGTCGCAATAATTGCTGCTACTTGCCAAGCGTGCGTCAAACTATACTCCGTTACTTCTGAACAACTAGTTAGTACTCTAGTGGCCTTATGAAATGCCACAACTTGATAAATTTGACAGAATTTTATCTCAACTGCTCAGGAATAGGTATGCAAATAAGTGACTTAACTAGAAATGTTAAAAGTAAACGCTTTTGGGATAAACCATACATCGGTTTTGCATGACCAGTCATTAAGAAATATTGGGGAATTTTCTATTAAGCAAGAACACCTTTCTGTTACGTAAACTTACAATGGGGCAAATTCGTGTTACCAATGGCGTCAGTCGTGACTCTGCACGCATGACCAAAAGCATGGAAAAATGCTATATACGTGGCCAATTTTAGTGAATCACGACAAGATGTCTGGAACATCTTGACCAGAATAGTGGCTCCTAGCTGGCTTAAGGTTTTAGCTTGGGTTTATCTTGGTAGGGTCATCGGGGGCGGTGTGTATCTTGATTCTAAAAACCGACCAGATTTCAGCGTGGTTTGATAGGTATCGACTGAAGAAAGACAAAGAGTAGACGTGATTGTGAAGCTCTAATCTCGGTCTTTAGCATGAGAAAAGCGAGTAACCAAATAAAATGGTTCTCGCTTTTTTAATCAATGACCACGTTCGATTCGAGATAAAAATTATCCAGTAAACTCTTCAGAATCGGGACGATTGGTAAACTGCACACCGTTTAAGAAGTCGCACAGCAGTTGGTCTTCACACTGTTTGTAGTTTTTGTTGTTTGGCTTGCGAAAATACGCACCAATTTCGTATTTACTTAAGCTAATACCAACCACTTCTAATACGTCCAACACATCTTCTGCTTTCATGTCTAGCGCAATGCGCAGCTTCATAAGAATCATGTTGTTGGTCAACGTGACTTCTGGCTTAGGTTGCTCGCCGTCTTTTTTTCCTCGCTTGAGGTTAATAAAGCCATTTAAGAATACCGCTAACTCTTGATCCTTCATCTTAACGGAAGATTTGTCGCTTTCATCTTTTAACCAGTTTGCCACTTTATCGTGAGCCACAGTGACTTCGGCCTGCCCGAAAGCTTTCATGATCTGCGCGTTTTTCAGGTTTAACGCGTGTTGGATACGACGTAAAATTTCGTTGTTAGTCACTAGGGATTCCTAAAATGAGTTCTAAGGGTGAATAAAAATCCATCAATGACATGCGATCTGTGAGTGTCTTTATTCAATAGCGTAGTTGACGGTGACTCTAACAGAGAACACGTTTCTTCGGTAGGTTAAAAAATAGAAATAAGACGGCCTATTCGAACTCGTTGGCTAAGTTGGTAAGACCCCACTTTCATAGACACGATGCTGATTAGAAGAAATCGGTCAAACCACCTCACTGTGATTGGTGAGGTAGAAGGTTACTGGCAAGAATGGGGCACAACTAACTCAACACAGCTCCCATCGATTCGAAGTAGATAAAACTCAGTGAGCATGTTCAACCCCCTCTGCTCAGTCAATACATTTGAACCAATGCGCCGGGAAGGGAGACTGAATAGCCACTCAACGAAATAAGACGACACCACCCATTGACTCAGCAAATGAATCAAGTAAGGTCATGTTTTTGTCTATTTACTATAACGTCATGAATAAATTAGGAATTCCTTTTATAGCGACCGTGAGTTTTACTCTATTCGGTTGTGCAGTAAAACCGGTTGAATTACCCCAAGAACCTTATTCTTTAGATCCGACCCACTCTTATGCATTCCATTTATCACACGCCATGGGATTAAGCTCCGCGGTGGATTTGCCCAAAGGCGAAGCCGAAACACTACTGAAAGAGCGAAAAGAATCCATGATGGAAGCCGGATTAAGTTCGTCGTTGTCGGGTTATCTGGTGTCGTTCACGCTGGCCAAATCTCTTGGCCTGCCACTGACAACGGCTCATGACCTCGCTTCCGATTCAGCCGAGAGCAGCTTTATCATGGGGGCTGGGACTGCAGAGAAAAAAACCATCACAGACTACGAAAACTTTGCCATCTATCTGCCCTATGAGTTCGCTCAAAACCAAGAAGATGCGCGCGCCTATGTATTTAATTACTTTGTTCATGTGATGAAAAACAATGAGATGGCGCTAAAAGAGACGGATTCTGAATTTGAATACGGCACAGGACATGAGTTCTCACACCCGCTCTGCCAAAAGCTAGACACGCAATGTCGTTACCAAATCAGAATTGAAGAACCGGTCATCGCATACGCACCAGAGGGACTCGGTGGATACAAATCGTGGGTTTGGAGCCCTAAATCTCGCAATGCGCCGATTGTACGCACCTATACGGTCGCGACTTGGGGTCAATTAGGGACATTCGATATGCTCACCGTGAAGAACAACCAAATGGCCATTCAAGATACTTTCGAGAAGCCGCTGATGAAACACTACCCTGAGTGGCTTGTTAAGTTTGTTCCGGCGACTTATGACAAACCACCATTCGTGATATGGCATGGACGTGAATATCAATTTGAACGCCCGTAGAAAGCTTTATAACAACGCTCGAAAGAATAAACATCGGTTCAAATGAACGTTGATATCATCCCCGCAGCCAGTGAATTGATTGCGGGGATGGAACACTTTCTATAAACACTTTTTGTGAATAGAACGCTCGTTCATGGTAAACGACCAATCACGGCTTCACGCTTCGTAATCACGACGGGGTCGCGTACCTTAAATGAAGCGCTCTCCTATCCACTGATAAACCGAAATCAAGCATGCTGGTATCGCAATGATGGATATCATAAATAACGCGCATCCTTTATTGAGTTGGCGTGCACGCGCTTCACTTTCGATTCGGACGATTTCCTCAAACTTGTGGTTAAATAAAGTTTTTCGGCTTTTAACCCGCGCCAATGCGTCCCGAGCCTCACCTTCAAAAGTACACGGAATCTTTTCGGTCACTAATGCTAAATCAGCGGTAAAAGCATGAACGGTGTACTTATAATTGCCATCGTTAAATGTGTCTTTCTCATGTTTTAGATTCAAGACAGCGTTTGCACCGACGCTCCCCGCTAAATCCTTGAGGTGGGCTTTGGCTTCGTCTAAATCTTTAAAGAATCGTGTGGCGATCGTCGCTTGATGCACAACATCCCCATACTTAGGTTTGCTTGATTTCGTAATAAAAAAGTCGACCAGCTTGAGCTCAAATATTACCTCAGGAATGAATACTTTTTTTGTTGAAAGTCCTTTGGGAGTAGGAATCGGATCGAACTCAACCGTGACGCCTTTAATTAACTTTGATTCGTCGGTTTTATCAACAAGACTCGATACATGTAAGAAATAGCTCTCGCCATCTTCTCCTTTGACAAAACCATATTTTTTAGTTTGGACATATGAAACCAACGTTCCTTTCAAAATGTGCCTCTATATATTCAAATAAATCAACAAACCAAATCACTATATAGAATAATTCTTCTGCATCAATCATTATTGGAATTGATAGTTAAATGAACGCTATTTACCACACGTGGTGGAGTGGCATCGTAACTAGAATAGCCCCCATCTCCACAAATAATTTATCTGATCATTCAAATTAAGATGCGGCTCATATATCGTCGCGGTTCGAAAACAATGGATAATATTTAAACAAAATCCGATTCACGATAAAGCGACGAAACACAAACCCATCAACATATTTTCGAATTCAACCTGCCATCAATCGCCTCAATTATGGCAAAGAGGGTTGTCGGCCACGCACACGATCATTAGACTGCACGAGTTAGAACATGTGATTTGGGGTGCGCACTCATCATGAATCATTGATGATGCGACGCCAAAATCAATATGAAATAGGATGGAGATAGAGAATGAACGGCAGTTGGGCGAACTTCTTTCCGTATTTTGCTGGTGCTTTTAAGCTGATTGTCTTAGGCATTGGCGCCTACTTAGCGATCAAATGGCATTTTGATGAAGACAGACGCGTCAAAGAAGCCGCGGGGGTGGTATTTGATGAACCCAGCGCAATGAGAAAGTGGGCGAGCATGCTTGCCATTCCAACTCTGCTTACACTGCTGGTGATTGTCGTCGTATATGCGACGAACTGGTATCTCGACCTTCCCTAACACGCTGGATTGACCCGTTCCATGTAAGCTGTTTGGATGCATGGGCGTGCGGTAAGAATACAACCTGAGAACATCGAGCCATCCACCCGCCACAAAAATGGGCCCACATAGGAGCCCATTTAAAATTCAGTACAAATGATTGACTCTGCCAATCGTCACGCAGTGTGACCAAAGCTGCCACCTGCCCTCACGTACGATACAGCACCTTAATCACGTGCCAACCGAATTTCGTTTTCACGAGTTGAGGCGTGAGGATTTCTCCTTTAAAGCAGGCTTTATCGAATTGCGGCACCATTTGCCCTTGGCGGAATTCACCCAAATCACCACCTTTTTTACCTGATGGACACAGTGAATATTTCTTGGCTAGCGTTTGAAACTTGGCACCTTTTTTGAGCTGCTGCATGATGTCATCAGCTTGTTCTTTATGCTTCACCAGAATATGAAGTGCGGCTGCGGTTCTTGCCATTTTCGACCCTCAAACAACGTCGTTCGGTTAAAAAAGTGGCCTAGTCTAGCGGAACTGAGCCTCGGTTGCACTGGGCATGTGCGTTACTTTTTTGTATCGGCGTATCTTTTTCTGCTAGCGAGCGCAAAACGATTTGAAACAAAGGAACGATGCTGATGACGTAAAGCCTCACTCATCGGCAAAATTCGGTTGATACCGTTGCTGATACGATATTTTCAGTTAGTATAGTGACCTAGGCGTTTAGATTAAGAATTTCGTTATGGCTAAAACCATCAGTAAGGCAAATCAGTCACAAGGCATGTTGATGTTCACGCTGAACATGCAAAAGCAGTTGTTTGCGATTGGTACTCTCAAAGTTCGAGAAATTGTTCCTTACCTCCCAATGACTCAAATTCCGTATTCACACCACCATGTGGTGGGTACTGTGACGATCCGTAATATGACGGTGCCGGTGATTGATATGGCCGCCGCAATTGGTTTTCGTCCCATTGCCCCGCAGGAATACAAACAGTGCTACCTGATTGTCACCGACTGCCTGCGGACCGTCGTGGCCTTTATGGTGCGCGGGATTGAGAAAATCATTGAGTGTGATTGGCGAGCGATTGAATCGGCCCCGCCAACAACGGGCCACAACGTGTTTGTCACAGGCATCACCCGCTATCAAGAGCAAATTGTTCAGTTGCTGGATGTGGAATTGCTGCTGTCGAAAATCTATCCGCAGTACGAATCCACCAAAGTACCGATGCTGACCGACATCGAACGCGAACGTTTGAAAGCGCTGAATATTCTGCTGGTCGACGACTCATCCATTGCGCGGAAGCAGCTCGCGGATGCGCTCGATCGGATCAACATTCCATATCAGATCTGTAAAAACGGCTTAGAAGCCGCCGAGCTGATGAAGCAGCGCGCCAATGAGAATCAAGCGATTGATATTTTGGTGAGTGATATTGAAATGCCAGGCTTGGATGGGTACGAACTGGCCTTTGAAGTGCAAAACGATCCGAAACTCAGCCACGCGTACTGTATTTTGCACACCTCACTGTCGAGCGAAATCTGTGTCGATCGCGCGCATCAAGTGGGCGCACATGAGGCATTAGAGAAGTTCAACGCCACCGAACTCATCGAAGCGATGCTGCGTGGTGCGAAAAAGCTCGAAGCTCAAAACACATCACACACCGCTTAACGAACGGCGCCTTGCAAGGTCAGGCTTTGCAAGGCTTCCCGGTCGGACTTTTTCAATTGGCTCACCACCAACTGATACGACCGCTGGCACAAATCTTCAATCATGCCCGCTTCCACATCACCATCTAGATCGACGGAAATCCAATGGCGTTTGTTCATGTGATAACCCGGTCGAATGGATGAAAACTGGCTGATCAGCACCTCTCCATCCTGCGGCGTGCATTTCAACGTTACAAATGTCGGCGCGCGATCTTGCGCAATGTACGCGAACATCTTGCCGCGAATTTTATACACCAAACACTCTGGTCCGAACGGATAACAAGCCTCGGATTGAACCAGAGCATCCAAATAATCAGTCAGTTGCGTTACGTTCATCATGATCGCGTCCTTATGCCACACGGCATTTACGGGTTGAGTTATTCGAAATTAGACAGCCACAGTTTCAGCAGTTGAGTCAGTTGTTCCTGCTCAGCGCCGGATAAACCTTCAACCAATGTCTCTTGAATTTTGACGTGCTCGATCACCAGTTCATTGACCAAATCCAATCCGTCGTCGCTGAGCTGCACTTCGATGCTGCGCCGGTCGGCGATGCTGTGCAAGCGATGCACCAGACCTTTTTGTTCCAGTTTGTCCAAACGGTTGGTCATCGCCCCCGATGTTAGCATCATGGAGCCAAGCAGTTCCGACGGCGTCAATCGATACGGCTCTCCTGAGCGCAGCAAGGTTGCCAATACGTCAAACTCGCCCATTTTAAGCCCGTAACGTTTATGCACCTCCGCCACGGCGACTTCTAAATGCTTGGAAAGGCGCATCATGCGTCCCATAATACCCATCGGTAACGTATTGAGTTGCGGTCGTTCGGTTTGCCACTGCGCTAACACGCGGTCAATCGCATCCATCAGTGTTGAATCTCCATTAATTCGCTGAAAAAATACTTTAACATAAAGATACTTTACAAAAAGCATTTATTGCTTTAGCTTTGCAATTAGATATCTCAACATAAAGATACTTTACATGAACATTTTACTTGCTATGATTCCTGCCTTCTTTTGGGGGACCACTTACGCGGTCACCAAATACACACTCGCCGATTGGCCGCCGCTGCTACTCGGTACCCTTCGCGCGCTGCCTGCCGGATTATTGCTGCTGGCGCTGCGCCCTCGCCTGCCAGAAAAATCAAGCTGGCGCCCACTGCTTACCATTGGTTTGGTCAACATCGCTGCCTTTTTCAGTCTCATTTTCGTGATGGCGTTGACCTTGCCTTCGGCCATTTCTGGGGTGGGTATGGTGTCGGTTCCCGTGTTTGCGATGTTTTACCACTGGCTGGTCAGTCGTCAACGCCCGTCATCGATGCAACTGCTGAGTGGCGCAGCCTTAATTGCGCTGGCATGGTTTCTGTTTGACCCGAAATCCTTAAACCTCAATCCGATTGGTTTGATGGCCTTATTTGCCGCCATTATGTGCATTATTTTCGGCTCTACATTAACCAAATCACTGGGCGGTAAAACCCATTGGTGGAGCGTGTTGAGCTGGCAATTGATCATCGGCGGTGTGGCACTGGCGATCGCAACCTTGGTCCACGCGTATTTCGCCCCCCAAGCCTACCTCAATGCCCTCACGCACTTCAGCCTGCGCAATGGATTCGGCATCGCGTGGATTGTACTGCTCAACACGGCGCTGGGTTACGGCCTTTACGTCTGGTTATTGCAACGCATGTCGGTGGTCGATTTTACCTTCGCAGGCGTTGCCAACCCGGTGGCAGGCATTGTGTGTGGTAGCGTGCTACTCAATGAAGTGTTCCGCGCCGACCAATACGCACTGATGGCGGGTATGATCGTGATGTCTCTGCTGCCACAGGTGGTTTCCCTGCTCCGTCGGCGTCGCAAAGTCACGCTGGCATCGCCATCATAATGAGGATGGGCAAGTGTCATAAAGCGCTTGCCCGCCCCCTTTGCAGCACACAAGAATGCGTGCGATTGGTCACAGAGAGCAACGATAAACCTACAATCGTTCGAATTACCCTCACTTTCCCTCGGTTTTTTTGCGGCGTTTAGAGGCGAGATCCGCTAATCTTAGCGTATTGAGTTTAGGTGCCTAACATTACGCCCCATAATGACTGACGACGACTTTAAGAAATCCACATCGAATTTAAAAAAGGCTGTTCCGCTGATGATGAAACATCATGTCGCGGCAACACCGGCTAACTACGCCCTTTGGTACACCTATGTCGACAACACCATTCCTCGTCTCAACCAGGAAATGGATGTTGTATTAGACAACTTCGGGCTATGCCCGCCAGCATCTGGCGACTACCTTTACAAACAATTTATTGCCAGCAAAGCCGAAACCAGCGTGGGCGATCTGCGCGCCAATATTGAGCTGCTGGTGAGCGAAGTCGCCAGTTCCATGTCGGACACCATGACCGACACCACGGCGTTTGAAGCCATTATTGATAAAAGCTTTCGCGATCTGGAACGGGTTGAAAACGAGAACTTGTCGATTGAAGAAGTGATGACGCTGATCCGCCAACTGGTAAGTGAATCACGCGATATTCGCCACTCGACACGCTTTCTCAACAGTCAGTTAAAAAACGCCAGCGAAGAGATCACGCGCCTGAAAACCCAATTGGCCGAAGTGCAAAAAGATGCCCTGTTTGATGGCTTATCCGGATTGTACAACCGTCGCTCATTTGACGACGACTTGAGCGCCATGCTGCATGCGCAGCAATCCATCAGCATTGTGCTGCTTGATATTGACCACTTCAAAACCTACAACGACGATTTTGGCCACCTATTTGGCGATACCGTCATTCGCGCGCTGGCCAAACGCATTCAATCGAGCTGCCGTGAAGGCATTACGGCGTATCGTTTTGGCGGCGAAGAGTTTGCCTTACTGGTGCCGAATCGTTCACTGCGCAGCGCGCGTCAGTTTGCGGATGCCCTGCGTCGTTCCATTGAAAAGTTGAGCGTGCGCGATCGCCGCACTGGCATGCAAGTCGGGAACATTACGGCGTCGTTTGGCGTGGCAGAAAGCGAACCCAATGACACGTTGGATATGCTCATCGATCGCGCCGACAAGATGCTCTACGAAGCAAAAAATCTTGGCCGTAACCGTGTGATGCCACTGTAGCTGCTCACGGTCAGCGCCACCGGAGCGACATCAACAACAGTAGAAATAGATAGATATAGAAAATCCTCCCCGTTGGGAGGATTTTTTTATGGAGAGCATTTCATCAGGAAGAATGAATTACAGGTTGAAGCAGTAGTTTAAGTAGTAATCTTCGCCGCTTTTCGCGGTGTATTCTTTGTCTTCACTGCAAGCCTGCGGTTTACCGCGTTCATCCCCTTTGATCAGACTGATCCAGTGACGCATCGCGGCGGTAGGCGTGGTGTCCTCGCTCATTTGTGTGAACGTGGTGCAGGTTTCCAATTGAATGTCGTCAATCTCCACCAACTCAACACACCCCGTGCCTTTCTGACACCCCAGCATCACTTCCACGTGGCAGCCGCTGCCGTCACGGAACAGAATCGAACATGGGTTATCTTTGCCACCGGTAAACGCAATGAAGTGTTTCGGATGCTTCAAGCCACTGTGGCGACCGTCTTTGAAATACGCCAAGACATGGTGGTAATCAATCACGTAGCTGGTAACGTCCTGGTGTGACCCTGTTTCCAACGGGAACAAACGGTCAAGCAATTGCTTCGCTTTCAGCTGTTTTTCACGTTGCTGGTTTGCGCTGATTGTCTCGACGGCGAAGACTGCTTCAGCGATAAAGGGTTTCTGTTGTTTTTGGATTTCTGTTTTATCGAAAGTCAGCATATTCATCGTCTTTCCCTCATGGATAACATTAGATTTCGTCCTAGAGCAAATATTCCAAACTTGCGTTTAATTTTCGGTCAAGTTTGTGACTTGCTTAATTTGTAGACTAGCGGATTTTTAACTACAATTTCACAACAAAAATTTTACAATGTGAATTTTACAAAATGGCCGTGTCAAAAAGCTTAGTTAGACAATCTCATTTTTTGGGAACTAAAGTGAGAAACTTAAGGAAACGCAACCACTTAACGATGGAAGATCTGTCGGCGCGTTGCATTCGCATCAATCCGGAGTACGCCCCTTCGGTTTCGTACCTGTCGATGATTGAGCGCGGAAAACGTGTGCCCAGCGTCGAAATGTTGGAAGTGATCGCCGAAGTATTCCAAAAAGATCCCGCATGGTTTCTGGACGATGAACCCGAGCAAGCCGACATCACCCCCGACAAAGGCAACCGCGGTGGCATCAGCGGTATGGCGTTGGAACCGAGCTTTCTGTTCTCCAACGACATTCTGCAAATTGCGATTCCCGAAATGCTGTCTCAAACCGGCATCACCGGGCGTCAGTTCGCTCACTTGCTGATTCGCGCGCACCAAGAAAGCTTGCAAAACCACTTTCCAGATCTGGAACGAGCGGCAGAAGACGTCGGTTTAAAGCGACTGAATTTAGCGGTGGAAGATCTGTTTGATATTGCGAAAAGCCTTGGCCTGACCATTCGTTGGGTACAACGCACGCCGCACGATGTGGTTGATGAATTGGGTGTGAGCGCGAAACAGTTGGTGACATCGTTCTTTGAACCGCCGGGCACCATCTATCTTAATGAGATTTTGCGTCACTACCCCACGCGGCTCAAATACGATTTGGCGGTATACATCGGCCACAACGTGCTGCACAGCAAAGATGGCCTCAAGAGCGTCCTTTCTGTCGGCCATACGCAAGGGTGGGAAGAGCAAGACGCACAACCGACGTCAGAACTCAACTCGCAAGATATTTTGCAAGCATGGCGCGACTTCGAATCGAGTTTCTTTGCTGGCGCTTTGCTGTGCCCTAAAGTGCCATTTCGTCAATTGCTTGACCGCAATGGCTATGAAATTGACGTTCACAAAAAGGCCGGCGTTTCACCGTCAGTGGCGATGCGCCGCATGACGGTGGTCTCGCCGTATCCGCATTGGCACTATTTCGACGCCTACGGCGAAGGCAAACTCAAAGCCGTGTATCGCGGTAATGGCATTCCTTTGCCTTGGGGCAACATGCGTAAAGTGAACGACCCCTGCCAGCACTGGGCAGTGTTCCGCCGTCTTTCTGAACCGCAAGATGTCAGCTCCGCGCAGATCTCCATTTTGAATGTTGGTGATGAGCCGCGAATTTACTGCTGTGAATCGGTCAACATGATTGATCCTGCGGGCAACAACCGCGTGCTGTGCGCGGGCATCGACCTGAACCCAGCCATTGCGGCGCAAGGCGGTGATGCGCGTTCAATCGCCGAAGAACTCAAAGCTTCTTGCGTGAGTCAAGGCGGCAGTACGGTGATCCCACGTCATATCAAAAAAGATCTGCTGACCATCGCCAAGATCTTAAACATCAACTGGATCGAACGCGGGATTGAAAATGATGCGCGATTGATTTGCTCGCGCGGCGCGGTGTGTCCGAGGAAGCCGAGTTGTTATGAGAAATGCGGTGGATGACAGGCATAAAAAAAGCCAATCGCAATAAGCGCGATTGGCCATATATATGTGTGAACAAGAAGGTTCACTAACAACGTCAGTTGGCTAGGTGACCCTCGGCTTAGAAGGGTCGATTTATATAAAGCACATAGCGTGCCAACTTTTAAATCCACGAAAACTGCGGGTTTCGGTTACTTTTTCACCGGTTTCATTACAACAGATATCATAATTGAATTGCAAATTGCGAATATATGCAGTTTGCAAATAGCATATGGGACTTTTTGCTTGCACTTTAATGCTTATAGAACACCCACAACGGGCCGATAAGCAGAAACTGTAGGTCGGCAAAAAAGGACGGTTTCTTGCCTTCAATCCGATGGCCAACAAATTGCGCGCCCCATAGCAGTACAAACAGCGCAAACGACAACGCCGCCAAGGGGAGCGCCATCGCCTCAACGCTCCACGCCAATCCGATGCACGCCAGCGTAAACCCCAGCATCATCAAACACACCGCCATCGAGAGTCGGGCGTAAAACCACAAGACCGGCACACTCACCAGCCAAATCCAGTGAATGTCCATCCCCAGCGGTGAGAGGGACGGTAACGACCAGATCAACCCCACGATGGATAAATAAATCCCCGGCACCGCGATATGGTGAATGGCTTGATTGGTGGGATGTTGGTGGCTGACGGCATACGCGTCCAGCCACTGTTCGAGAGTTCGCATGATTCATCCTTGAATAACGAGAGTTCGACGGGGCTAATGGCGGCTTTGTCGCCGTTTGGCATGGTACATTCGCTCATCAGCCAGTTTGAGCAGCGCATCGGTACTGTCGATGTCATCTGTATACACAGCGTGGCCAATGCTGATATGTAAATCAATCAGATGCCCTTCATAAATTACCGGCGTGTGACAAAGCGCAGTGTCGACCATGCCCATCAAGGTTTTCACATCGTGTTCGACAATGCGTGGTAACAGCACCAAAAATTCGTCGCCGCCGATACGTGCAATCACATCCGACGCACGCAACACCGATTTGAGCCGTTCTGCACACGCAACCAACACTTTATCCCCTGCAGCGTGGCCGTAGGTGTCATTGATGAGTTTAAATTTATCGAGGTCGATGTTGAGCAGCGCAAAGCTGTCGCCCCCGGCAGATTGACGCGCACGTTCAAAGAAGCTTTCCAGCGTAAACATAAAGTAGCGACGGTTCGGCAACCGCGTCAGTTCATCATGCATCGCCCGTGTATTGGCCGTGCGATACAAACGATAAATGACCACAAACGCCATCGCCAGCAGCAGCGTCACGGGGTAGCCGATCAAACGCATCAAGTTCAACTGATACCAAGGAATGGTCAGCAACTGATCGTGCTTGTCTGCGGCGGCGATAACCCAACTGCCATAAGGGAAATGCACGGTTTCCGTGGCAAAGGCGTTATCAAACGTACTTTGCAGGCCATAGAACACCTTCCCGTCCATCCCCGAACTATCAATGCCGCGAATGGCGAAATCGTAGGAATAATTGAACGATTCAATCCCCGACGCCAAAAACAGTGATTCCCAATCCAGCACAATGCTGCACACGCCCCAATAGTTTTGGTTGGCGGGTGGATCGGTAAAAATCGGAATACGCACGATCAGCGCGCGACCGCCTTGAACCAAATTCACAGGCCCGGCAATGAAGATCTGTTTCACGTCGCGTGCCTTTACGATCGACGCCCATTGGCTCGGCACCGTGCGATAATCAAGCCCCATGGCGGCTTTGTTGTCTTCGTAGGGGAAGATATAGCGAATCACGTCATTGGGAGCAAGGCCAATCACCTTCAAATGTTTGCTTTCATGCAGGATGCGCGTGGCGAGTTTGTCCCAGTCCGGCATGCGGACATCGGGCCTGAGCGTGACTAAGGTCGAAAGGCTATTGGCCACGTAGATATCGGACAAAATCGACGCTTCCAGCCGAAATCGAATCAATGAGAGCTCTTCACGTGCATGCGACCGTAAACTGTCGCGAATGTACATGATCTGATGATTGTTGAGCAGCTCTATCAATCCAATACAGGAGAGAATAAACAGCAGAAACAGTGCTCGAAAAGACTTCCTTTTGCCTGAGATGTGACTCATGCAGCTCCTCGCTTTGCCCAGCTTTCATTGCGCCAGGTTCGATATCTATTATTAGCATAGCGGTTACTCGGCTAGAATAACCAAATCACGCCGCAAATCTATCACTAAACGACAATTTTATTGATATAAACGATGGAATCTAAAACCTTTAGTCTGTTTGCAAACGAACCTCAATGGCTCACGTTGCCCAATAGTCGCCTGTTGTGGGTCGAACATTTTCTCACGGAGCAAGAGGCTGATCATGCATATTCCGTACTCACTTCAGAATTGGATTGGCAGCAACAGGCGATCACCTTGTTTGGCAAGTCAGTGCTACAACCTCGCTTACAAGCTTGGTATGGCGAGAAAGCTTATACATACTCAGGTTTGACCATGCAGCCAACGCCGTGGACACCATTACTGGCAGCGTTGAAAGCGCGCTGTGAAGCCATGGCGGGGTGCACGTTCAATTCCGTACTTGCCAATTTGTATCGGGATGGGCGCGATTCCATGGGCTGGCACCAAGACAACGAGCCAGAGCTCGGGCGCCAACCGGTTATCGCATCGCTCTCATTGGGGGAGTCGCGCCGTTTCGTGTTACGCCATCTGCACACCAAAGAGAAATTTGAGCTGACGTTAGGTCACGGCTCGCTGTTGGTGATGGCAGGCGACACCCAGCATGATTGGCAACATAGCCTTCCCAAAACCGTTCGCGCAAAAGCCCCACGCATTAATCTCACATTTCGTCATATTCGAGATGAGTGTTAACCCCACACTTCGGTGGTTTTTCACACAACGCTGACTCATTCCTCACGCGAATGCATTTTCACCGGCGTAACGTATGACGTTATGTTCGGTTCACTCTCGGTTCACTATGTCGTTGCGTAAAACCAGTTTGGCGCTCCTGTTGAGCAGCGCTTTGTTGATTCCCTCGATTGGCGTACTAGCCCAAACGGTTCCTGCCACCGCAGGCACGCCGTACGCGCACACCGCCGATCAAATCCGTCATACTTACGAAAGCCAATTGTTCACCTTGCCGGCCTTTAAAGAGGGGCATTATGGCCTGCGGATGTATCGTCAAACGCTTGATCACAAATACTCAGCCGCGGTGTGGAGCGACATGGCGCGGGTCGCGAGTCGTTTGAACTATTTTGCCGCTGAGGTGCACACACCTGAGCAAATTGCCCGTTATGCACAACAAGAATTAGCAGACTACCAAGATGAGACAGACGAGCGCTCCATGCTGCGTTATCAGGTGTCTCAGAGCATGCCCGAATACTTGTATTTGGGCATCGACTTACTCGGTTCGATGGCCAGAGCCAACGAGTACGGCCTCAAGCACATCGACGATCAAAAGCTGCGAGACGTGATTCGTCGTTATGATTTTCGCAAGTACGCCACCAACGCCCCCATGATTGAAGCGTGGGCTGCGCAGCTCGCCAACCAAGTGTACTGGCTGCGTCAATTGGGTGAACAAGACGTGGTGGACGACTTCATTGAGGCGTTCCGCAACACCTATCCAGACCACAAAGACAGCGCACTTTCAAGCCAGCAATACGGCAACAAACTCTATGGCATGACCCACATTATTTTTGCCGATTCGCAATACTATCAGCACACCGTGAGCGAAAAGCAGTATCAATGGATTTACGACTATTATCGCGCCAACATCGACACCATTTTGCAGCGCGCGAAAGAGGACATCATTGCAGAAGTCGGCATTTCCTTTCTGCTGGCAGGGTTGGATGACGATCCCGTGGTTGAGAAAACACGCCAAGCCATTCAACAGGCCGTCAACCAAGACGCAGGCATGGTGCCATCAACCACCGGCAGCACCAATGTCTCTGAAGGGGAACATCGCAATGTGTTGGCCATCATGCTGCTCGATTGGAAAGGCGTGCACGACGCGCCAACCATTCAGCATCAACCCGAGGTGTTCAGTAGCCTGCCTTACGGCTTAGTCGCCGATGATCGCGTGCACTGAGCCAGCCGAAACACCGTCACCCACAGTAAGCGGGCGATCAAAAAAGGGGCGATTCGCCCCTTTTCTCTTGCTTCATCAATGACTTTTCCGCGCTTTGATTCGCTTGATTCTTTTCATGGCAAGCCCCATTGGCTTAACTCCATTGGCTTAAGCAGAATGCAATTTGTGCGTCACCGCCGCCTTCCATAACTTGGGTAACACGCTGGTGCTCACCGTCGCCACGATAATCAGCGCCAATCCCAGCTTTTGTGCAGGCGTGTAAGTGACATTGAAAAACAGCAGTTGCAGCGCCGCCGTGAATAGCAAATTGGTAAAGATCAAGGGCGCAAGTTGCGAACCCGACGCTGCCAAGCGGTAGGCTTTGGCACGGAATACCTGTGTGTTGATCACCAGCAGCGACACCGCCACCATCGTGACAGCGATCAGTGCGAGGTGACGGTCGAACACCACCTGATGCGCATCGTGCCACGGCACCATGCTCAGCATCGGCAGCAGCAACACGGCCGCCATGGTAAAACTCCACACATTAATTTCCGCCGAACGCATACTGCTTTTCGAAGCGCGATACAAACTCAATTGAGACCCCGCATTAAACAGGCCCGCGAACAACCCCGCCATCAGCTCTGGTCGCCACTCAATTTGCGCGACATTGCCCGACAGCAGCAGCACCCCGCAAAACGTTGCGACCAAGCCCAACACAGTCGCCCAAGGCATGCGCACACCAAAGATGAGTTTTTCTAACAACGGAATGAACAAAGGCCCAGTGCTGAACAACACCACACTTTCCACCAACGACAGATGCTGCAACGAATAAATAAAGCACAACTGACACGTGGCAAGGCAAATCGCCCGCACCGCCAACGGCTTCCACATGGCGCGATTGGGGACATTCAAACGAGTCATCGACAGCACTGCCCATAGAATCAATGCGGGCACTGCAAAACGAAGAAAACTGAGCAGGCTCACGGGAATGGCCGTGGTGAGATATTTGGTCAGTAACCCCGTGACTGACAAGCTCGCGGTTGACGACAACATAAACACAACGGGCAAAAATTTGTTTGGCATATAAGACTCCTTAACCTGAGCGTCATGGTACGCCGATGACATCGCAAAGAATAACGAGTAATATTGACCAAACCTGTTAGGAAAACTTACATATGCGCAAACTGATCCCACTCAAATCGCTCTACACATTTGTGGCCGTCGCCGAAACCGGCAGCATGACGGAAGCCGCGCAAGTGCTGAGCGTCAGCCACTCGGCGGTCAGTCAGGCCATCAAATCACTGGAAAGTCAGCTCAATCAGCCTCTATTTAATCGCGTCGGTCGCACCGTCACCTTGAACAATGCTGGGCAAAAGTACTATCGCAAAGTCGCACCCGCGCTCGAACAAATCGTCGATGCAACCGAGTCCATGCTGGTCACCCACAACACCAATCGCTTGACGCTCAACATGATTAACTCACTGGCGCTGCACTGGTGGATTCCTCGGGTGCCCACCTTTCAAGCGTTCGCCCCGAACGTCGATATTCGGATTTCTACCTTAACCGGCGCGTTTTCGCTCGAAGCCGAAGGGGTGGATGTGGCGCTGATCCATGGTGTCGAACAAGAGTGGCAGAGCTATTACTGTGAAAAGCTGGCCGATGATGAATTGGTGTTGGTCTGCCACCCCGAATTGGTGGCGGCACAGCCGACGTCCGCCACAGCGCTGTTGCAACATTATCCGGCGATTGTGGCAGCGAACCCGCGACGCCAAAGTGATTGGGCCATTTGGTGCCAAGCCAACCAGTTGCCGCTCCCGCCACAACAGAAGAACCTGACCTTTTCCACATCGGCGCAGGCCGTGCAAGCGACCATGCGCAAACTGGGCGTGTTCGTCACCCACCGCCAATTTGTGCGCGAGGAGATTGAGCTTGGCTTACTGATTGAGATCGGCCACAGCACGCTGCATCCCGAACAAGGATTCTACTTCGCCTGCCCCAAAGACAAGCTCAAACTGGAAAGCGTTTTGTTGCTGCGCAAATGGTTAAAACAGGAGTTTGCTCACGCCGAATAAAGAATCTTTTGAAAACATTGAATTAGGTCACACGCTTTTTTTCATACCTTGCTTCAGACATTCAATTCTTAACTAGACTGTACTTGACCGATTTTATATCAAGGATGAGACACGGAATGAAAAGTCTGGTAGGACGACAACTTAAAGAGATGGCCGAACTCGGTCGTCTGCGGAAACAGAAAGTCGTGCTGATCAGTTCCATCCTTGCTGCCACCGTCTTGAGCTTGAACGGCATTCTGCTCTACCTTGACGAGAAATTTCTCTACTGCCTGTTTAATGTGAGTTGCGCCGTCGTCGCCTTCGGCAACGTGATCTACTTGCGCCGAAAACGCTCCCGCCATGCTGACCTGATCCTAACCAGCTTGCTCTTGGCGCAAGCGATGGTACTGCTGGTGCTCGGCGATATTGAAGGCAATAAGCTGTTTTGGATTTGTCCGATTGTCGCCGCCATCATCTTCATTAACCGCTTTCAAACCGGGCTGTTTTTGAGTGTCGGCTTTTGCTTGTTATCTGCACTGTCGGTGCTCACCCACCATGCTGAGCAGCCACCCAACACGATTCTGGCATCCGACTACTTTATTCTCAGCCTGATCTCCCTCACCGCGATCTGCAACACCTCGGCGTATTTCTACTCCAAAGCCATGCGCTACATTCATTCACTGTATCGCGAAGGCATTGAGGAACTGGCGTATACCGACCAGTTAACCGGGCTGGCAAACCGCTGGAGCTTTGAAAACTGGGCGACCAGCAAACTTGCCGAGCGCAAAGAGCCCCACAGCATCACCGCATTGGTGTTTCTCGATATCGATAATTTTAAAGCGATCAACGATAACTATGGTCACGATGTGGGCGACCGCGTGCTGAAACACTTTGCCCAACGATTGAGAAACAATGTGCGCCATCGCGACCGCCGCACCGAGCGCCACGATTATTCCATCGCGCGCTTTGCTGGCGATGAGTTTGTGTTGCTGCTGTATGATGTCAACACGCTGACCGATCTCGACAACATTCTGCATCGCATCAGCCATCTGTTCGAAGACCGCTATCAGGAAAGAGAAACGAAGTTGCTGAACCATTTAACGGTCAGCGCAGGCGCGGCATTGTTCCCGCAAGATGCCGATAATTTGGAAGAGTTGACCCGCTGCGCCGACAAAGCCATGTACGCGGCCAAGCATGGGGGCAAGAATCAGTACCGTTACTACCAAAGCGTGAGCGCGCAACACGATGGGCAAGCGGTGGAAGTGCCACGCGCCAATACACCTCTCACTGATGCACCTCGCACCGATATGTCTCGCTCCGATGCACCGCGTCATGTCACGCCGCTGGCTCACGTCAAGTCGTCACGACACTCATAGCGTAGAACCACTCACCTATGCCGTTTCACTAACCACTCATGTACATGATCCACAAGCAGGTGATGGCAAACACCACCAGCCAAATGGCATAGCGAGCTGCATTGGGTTTATTTTCTTTCGCTTTGATCACCGGCCGCATCGCCGCACGGCGCGCGCGTCGAGCAACTTCCACGATCGACGGCGCGTCATGCTCACGCTGCTCTTGACGTTTTTGCTGCGCACTATTGGCCGCGCGGGTAAAACGCTGCAGTTGGTCCAGCGTCATGTCGTCATCAGGGTTGTAACGCGGATTTTGGTCGGTATGTTTGGGAAGCACAGCCATCGTGACCTCCTCGTAATCAATTCATCTATTTAAATTATAGACTAACTCAATACATCGTGTCGCCGCTGGCTGGCCGCAGCCAATATCGCCCTCATTGCTCCTTTCCGCATGCAGATTGTGGATTGTTCGAATTTATCGAATGACTGCCTCGAATGCGCCCCCTCCTTCTTTGCGCCACACTCCACTACAATTCAAGCAAGTTCCACCAACGGAGAAGAACCATGAGCAAAGTAAGAGAAATTCGTCAGCTGATCCCCGCGCAGGCCACGTCTGACGGTGACGGCGTAAAAATCCGTCGTATCGCCGGATTCAATAACGCGAGCTTCTCACCGTTTCTGATGGTGGATGAACTGAAATCGGACGAACGTAAAGATTACGTCGGCGGCTTTCCTCCTCATCCACATCGAGGCATCGAAACTTTAACCTATATGCTGCAAGGGCACTTTCAGCACCGCGATCATATGGGCAATGTCGGCGAACTGCGCAGCGGTGGCGCTCAGTGGATGGCTGCAGGGCGAGGTGTGATTCACAGCGAAATGCCGATCATGGAAAACGGCGATTTGCACGGTTTCCAAATTTGGATCAACCAACCGGCGTGCGACAAAATGATTCCGGCCAAGTACCACGATTTTCAGCCAGAAACCATCACTGAATATCGTACGCAGCAGCTGGGATTACTCCGCGTGATCGCAGGAGACATTCAGGCCAATGGCGAGGCGTTACAAGGCCCACTGACACAAACCGGTGTACCGGCAACCGTGGCAGATTGGCAAACTGGCCCTGGCGGTGAGTTAAACGTGGCAACCATCGAGTCACACACCATGATGGTGTATGTGTACAAAGGCAGCATCAAGGTCGGCAGTCGCGTGGTGATGCAAGGCGAGATGGCATTATTGTCACGCGGTGAACAGGCGGCGTTATTTGCCAGTGATACCAGCGGCGCGCTGATTTTTATCGGCGAACCCATCAACGAACCGGTCGTGCATTACGGGCCATTTGTAATGAATAGCGTGCAAGAAATTGAAGAGGCGATTCACGATTACAACGCCGGTGTATTTGAAACGTATTGATGATTAATGGATGTTGGCGTCTGCATTGGGCGCCTTATCCACACACAAAGCGACCCATCCATTGCCAGCTTTTGTGTTGTTCTGCCACACTCGATGAGTGTGGCAGTTTTTTGTCTATCGACTAGCACGTTGAATGCAAGATAGGGAAGTGAAAAGGATCATTCAACCTTGTAGCCAACACCGTAAATGGTGTGGATGACCTCACCCGAACAATTGAGCTTTTTGCGTAAATTTCGCATGTGGCTGTCAATGGTGCGGTCATTGATGATGCGATCATCGGTGTAACACGTTTGCATCAGCACCTCGCGTGAGAAGATGCGGCTTGGCCGAATCATCATCGAATGCAGCAAACGAAACTCCACGGGCGTCAGGTCAACCCCTTTGCCATCCGCAATGCATACAAAGCGGTCCATATCGAGCGTAATCGTCCCATAACTGACCCTACGCTCATTGCTGTGTTCATCTCCACTGTTTTTCTGATTTTGCACTCGACGTAAGATGGCGCTGACCCTCGCAACCACTTCGTTGGGCAAAAACGGTTTACAGACATAATCGTCTGCCCCGATATTCAGACCGTTTAACCGATCCGCTTCATCCACTCGCGCGGTGAGGAGAATAATCGGTACTTCATTTCCCATGGCTCTCAGTTGACTACAAATCGTAAATCCACTGACTTCCGGTAACATCACGTCAAGAATGACGACGTCTGGGTTCCCATTGGTGATTTCGGCCACCGCATTTTTTCCTGAACTGAGGATGCGGCATTCGTAATCATGTTTTGTCAGGTAATCTGACAGTATTTCTGCAATTTTTATTTCGTCTTCTACAACATAGACAAGCGCCATTCTTATTATTCCTGTTTAAGCAGTGAATGTTTTGTGGCGTCTTCAGAATCAATTTTTATGGTTTTTACCGATTCCGATCCGCAATGCAACTGGCGAGCTTAACACCGTTAACATTGTTAACAAAGCGTTGTAATGCAAGGGCTCGACGTACTTAAAAGCCTAACCCAAGTTGCATAGGAATCTATTTTCTTAATAAAAAATGGTGTCTGATCCGCAAAAAAGATCGCGATGTTTCTCGTTTCCATGCGCACTTTCCGACCCCTGCCACACAAACATCCTTAATGGCGGGGCAGTTCCACGACCACCTCTAAACCGCCGCAATCCGACGGGATGGCTTTGATGGTGCCTTGATGCGCATCGGCGATGTTTTTGCAGATCGCCAGCCCAAGCCCTGCCCCGGTGTGGGCACGATTGCGCGAGCTGTCTTCACGATAGAGCGGATCAAACAGGTATTGGCAATTTGCCAATGAAACACTCGGCGCAGAGTCACTCACTTTAATCACCACATGCTGTTTGGTTTGATACAGCATCACTTGAATCACACCCGGCGCATCGGTGTAGTTCACCGAGTTATTGAGCAGGTTCTTCATCAGTTGCAGTATGCGTGAGCGGTCGGCCGATGTGACGGCAGACTGACCAGCAAACGTCATCGTCAGCCCTTTCTCTTCCGCCTTCCATTGCATCGCATCCACGGCTTCACTGAGCACATCAAACAGGTCGACCCGCGCAAATTCATAACGCAACCCGCCAATGTCCGACAGAGAAAGTTCGTAGATATCATCAGTAAACTTACGTAATTGGTCGACTTCTTGTTCGATTGACCGCAAACGATCCATATCGAACTGACGCACGCCATCTTTAATGGCCTGAATTTCCCCCGTGAGCACGGTCAGCGGTGTGCGCATGTCATGAGAAATGTTGGCCAGCCACGTTTTACGCGACAACATCGAACTGTGTAGGATGTGCGCCAATTGGTTCACATCACGCATCAGTGTACCCATTTCATCTTTGGAATCGTCCACCAAATGAATGTCGTAATCCCCGCTCGACATGCGATGAATCGCGCTGATCACCTCACGCGTGCGGCGCAGCAGAAAAATAGACAAGCCATAAGAGACCATAAAACTGATGATCAAGCTGATGCCCCCCAACCACAAGCTGCGTTCAAACTGCGTGCGGGAGACCTGTGTTTCCATCGTGTCTTTGAAATGACGCACCGGCAGGCTTTTCAGCCACGCCACCGTTTTTCCTTCAAATCGCAGGGGCACGCGCACCGCATTGGGTTGCTCGTTGCTTAAAATAGCTGCGCCGGCGATAAAGTGGCCGTTGAGATCAAACAGCGCCGCGCTAGGCGCTTTCACGCCAGGCAGCGGCTTGTTCGGAAAGCGGTTCAGATTTGGCCCTTCGGGATGCTTGGGAAAGCTGGCCAAAATGGCGCTGATCTCATTTTTCGGCATCGCGCGAATGTTCTGCCCCGACAGCACATAGAGATCGACCAGCTGAGGAGACAACATCTCCAGTCGCGTTTGTTCCAGTGCATTGGTGTAATCAAAAAATCCCTGTTCATAGCTCCAGCGTGCCATCAGTAGCATCGCCGCGGTCAAGGTCAGCATCATGGTCATCAACACCAGCTTAAGCTTCTGCATGAGGTTGAGTCGCTGCCAGATTTTCTTCAACATGACATCTCCGTGTCGCCAAACGATGTCAGTCCACAAGACCATTGCGGTGCTGTGTCTAATTTGGCGCCTAAATCCAATCGAATCGCTGAAATCCACTGTGCCAGTGTCTTTGCGACTTCATCCGATACGCCCCAATCCGTGGATTTCAACTCCACCAGCGTCAATACTGCACCGACCGTCGAACATGCTGCGAGCTGAGAGGGCGCAGCGAGCAAAGCCATGCAAATCAGCAGAGCGTAGAAGTCGTGTTCCACGCTCGCCACAGGGCTAGACGGCGGGTAGTGAAAGCTGGGCGTAAACTGCACCATACCACGTTCTTTCCACGGGTCACCGATTCTTCGTGCATTGGCAAAGTCAACAAAGCAGGCCGCCATCGTCGGCAAACAGAGAATATTGCTGGGCTTGATGTCCCCATGCACCACGCCCGATGCGTGCAACATTGCCAAACGGCCGAGCAGCGTCGGAAGGCTGTGCGCAAACCACTGATGGACGTGAGGAGCATCGTACCCCGGCCACACCAACGCGGCCGATTGGCCTTCCAAATAGGTGGTCACCAGAACGGTCTTGTCGGCCGTTTTGTGGAGTGATAACGTCCGGTGCAACGGCATGTCCAGATGACGCAAACGCATTAACCACAGCGCTTCCCGTTGTAGCACATAGGCATCTTCCACCGTTTCACCAAATTTCACTCGCCATGCCTGTTGCTCATCACGCACCAGCAGGCAGCGGCGCCCCAGTAGGATTCGCTCCCCGTCGGGGAGCAAACCTTCCAGCCATGTTGGTATCAGGCAACTCATAGTTCGATTGGAATGGTCAGGCCGTCAAAGAAACGCGGGGCAAACGGCTGGGCCGCACTTTTCGACTTAATTTGCAGGCTGACTTCGTTGTTGGCTGACTGATAGCGCCAAGCCACATCATCACTGCCCACCACGGCGGCGCTCTGCATCTTGTCGGCAACGCGGAACCAGCTCCATTCACCGCTCAGCTTCTCGCGGGTTTCTGCCCCTTTGTCATCTTTGGTGATGATGGCGATGTCCTGCGTTTGGTTCGCCGGAATCGGCCAACTGAGCGCTTGCCACAATAACGGCCCATTGCGGTATTCAAACAGTTTGCTGCCTGATTCGAGCGTAAATCCTGTCAAGTCCGGCGACATCTTTTCCGCCCGCAGTAAAAACTCGACGCCGACACGGCCATCAATAAACAGGCCACTTTGCATGCGTTTGACCGCATCACTGAATGGTTGATATGCATCGGACAGTGGCAATGTCTGATTGACGATAAAGCCTTTGAGCTGCGTTTGGCGCCCATGTGTCAGGTCAAAGTAGGCGGCGTATTTCTGCGCGAACTCATCAAACTGACCTCCGGATTGAAAGAAATCAGCAAAATCGGCCAACGAGGCATCAAACTCAGCCTGTTTATCGAAAGGATAACGGCCGGCAAAGTGACGCACATAACCGCCGTACAACACACTCCAGTCGTGGTTGATCACCGCTTTCATCGCACTTTGTGCCAATCGGTTGGTCGTTCGTGCCACGCCGCGCATCAACATCGGCAGCACGGGATCATTGTAATCTGCCGCCAAGGCATTGAGCTGCGCCAACGGGTTATTCGAATCGGTGTTTTGCAACTGCGCCAAGAAGTAGCTGCCGCGATCCTGTGTTTCTTTGGATTTCGCAATCCAATCACCGGTTTGTTGCAGTTGCGAAAGCGCAATGCTCAGTCGGCTTTGTCCCGCTTCGTTCACCGCCACCAGTTGATGCATCGCCTTAAACGGCGCAGCAATCGAGGCTCGCACCCGTTCGCTGGTATTGCTGATCGCAGTCACATTCGGCTCGCCCGCCTCCGTCTGTTGTTCTTTGGCTTCACGGCTCTCTTTGGGCGCATGCTCACCTTCTTTTTTCTGGCTCAGATTGGTATGCACCGCGACCAGATGGTAGAACTGGCTGAGCGGCGAATAGACCGGATCGACCGTCATCTCAATCTGCTTGCTGACCTCGCCCCATCCCGACACGTCCACCCAACTGACGTTGGCCATTAACGCTTGCCAATATCGGACATAATCACCGATATAGCGTTCACGCAACTGACGGTTAATGCGGTTCATTTCAGCGTCACCGCTGATATTGCCCATCACGCCCTCGTAAGATTTGATCGCCTCTGACGCCAGCTGAAAGCCGGTTTCGTTGTACAGATCCTCAAAGCCTTCGCGGGTAAACAGGTACGGAATCAAATAGCCGGTAAAACCCGGTTTGAACACGAACACGTTCTGATAAGACGGATTCAGTTTGGTGCGCATATCGACACGGCGTGAAAAATCCGGGTGTTGCAAAATGTGCTGATAAAGCAATTCACTGATGTCGTTGGCCGACAACGATTTGCGCACCAGCGCCAGTAACTCCGGTTCGGCGTCTGGCGGCGTGGCCCCGCTGCGCAGCAAATCTTCAGCCAATGCCGTGAAGCGTTCAAGCAGTGCGACATCGCCTTCCCCTTCCTCTTTGAGCGAAGTCAGGTAGTAATTGACCAGTGAATCGACATCATCACGATGCTTGCTGTAGAGGATCTGATGATAGTTCAGCAGCTCCAGCATTTTCACTTTGTCATCTAGTGAGTTGTAGACAAACAGATCTTTGAGGATGTAGTCGCGCATCAGGGTCAGCAGTACGCTGCTCAGTTCTTCATAATAGGTCTGATGCACAAAACGTCTGATACTGGAATCTGGCAGCCAGTCACTGACATACCAAGGACGATGCTGTTTGTCGTACAGAGTGTTGATGTCTCGCAGCTCCGACAAGCTGAATACCGGCGATGAGAGATCATCGGCAACCATTGTGTCCTGCTTCAGGTTCTCTTTGTATTGGTTGAGTTTGATCAGCGCTTGATTGTCCAAGGCCTGCTGATAGTCGAAACTCGCCTTTAACATCCACAAAAAGCCACCAAACAGCAGCAATAAGCCACCGAAAACCGCAACTCGCGAAGCGCGGTAACGCCATTCACGTTGGCGGTATACCCCCACCAACGGCGCTTCTTTGACAATACAACTGCGAAACAGATTCTTGCCAAATAGGCTCGGGCTGGAGGCATGTTGCTGCGTTCCGGCCAGCGATTCAAAGCCAAGATCGGAGGCATGCATGTAAGTCAAAATGTCAGTGGATGCCCCTTCTCCGCCAACGTTAACGAAGAAGAAACCACGAAAATGCAGCGCAACTTCATCAAACGCATGCTGGCTGAAGGTGAGTGACAAGAAATCTTCAATGTCGTAGCGCAGCGCCGACAGTTGGAAAATGCCCGCCACCGATGCGGCGCGATAATCGGCATGTAATTGCTGCTTGAGCGACTCGCTGGCAGTGACCGCCAAGCGTCGCGTCAGGTCGTCAAACGATTCATCAAACCACGCTTTGTCATACCCTTTGCCTTCGTCAACCGGACGCAACACGCCAAAAGGTTGCTCGCGTGCGGCTTCATCCAAGGTCGAGAACAACTCACAAAAATCACGCACTGCGGCCATATTGGTCAACACGCAGTAGGTGGGTAGCGACAATCCGGTGCGTTGGTTTAAATCACTCAGCAGCGTTCGATACTGTTGGCTGAACTCACTGACCGCCATTTCGTTTTTCTGCAACAGGTGGTCGAGGTCCACCGTGCACAGCACGCCGTTAAACGCCTGACGGTCGCGTTTTTTCATCACCAGTTCACACACCACATCCAAACTGGCTTGACGTGTGGCGAGCGGAAAACTCATATCAACGGAGATCAGCACCGCACTGTCGGACACCCAAAAGCGCACCGCAATCAAATCATCTGGTACAGGTTCGATGGATTCGACACTTTCAAACCCCATTTGCTGCAACCAACGAACGTCAGAATTGACGTCTGCCGACACATGCACATACCAAGGCACATGATACGGGTTAGAAGTCACCTTGCTGTGCTTTTTCCAAATCAATGCAAAGCGGTTTTTGAGCACGCGCTTGCGCCACTCGTCGTGCTGCTTGAGGGTTTCATCCACTTTTGGACGACGCAAATACGCGTACACGCCCCACCCCACCAGCGCCAGAATCAGCACCATCACCATTACTTGCAGCGCCACCGCCCACCACGGCGTCAACCAGTAAGTTCCGGTCAGCCACAACACCACACTCGTCACGAGGCCAACCAGGCATGCCGCCAGCGTTGAAAAGAGAATGGCTTTTTTCTTATCCATCATGTTGTTTACAACCTAATTGGTATCAATGAGTAAAAAGGCATCGGAAATCCCGGCACTTTTGGCGGTAGAGAGCGTTTCAATCGCAGCCGATTTGGTCGTATAGCTTTCGCTCACCACGCGGTAACGTCCGTTCACCGTTTTGACCTGAGCACTCGGTACGCGAGGTTTGTAGCGAGCAATGAACTTGGCCGCATCACTCGGATTGTTAAAACTCGCCAGTTGCACCAACCACTGACGGTTGCCTGCGGGTTGTTTTGCCACTGCAGGGGTCGCCGGCTCGCGATCGGCGACGGTTTGCGGCGTGGGGTGCCACCCTTCCGATGCCATGTCCGACGAGGTACTTTCATACACGTACTCTTGGTCCTGCACGCTGCCCTTGCTGTAATACGTTTGGGTAAACTGCGTCAGTTGGGTAAAGGGCAGTGCCTTTTGCGGCGAAGTCACGTCATACCAATAGCGTAATCCGCCCCACACCAAAGCCGACATCACCACAAACAGCGCCACCGAACGCCACACGCCGACCGGTTTTTTCGGCCGTTTGGCATGACGAGCGGCCACATCGTCGGCGGCCACGGGCGCCAGACGTTCAGCAGCCGAATACGCCACCGGTTTGGCAAACACCGCCTCTTCCAGACGTTTCATCAGCGCGGTCAGTTGATCCTTGCCTTTGGTGCGATAGCGACCACGAAAGCCCATCTTGAGCATGATGTAGATCAGCTCCAGCAGATCGACCAACAACACAGGCTGCAGCAGCGCACGCTCGGCAATGATGTAAAACTGTTCACCGCCGTTTTTGATGTTGAACAGTTCGCTGACCAGCGTTTGATTTTCCCAACCCGCTTCATCGCCCCACGACGAGTGCAAGATCTGCTCGTCGATCATCACGGCAAACAGAAAACAGGTTTTGTCCGCCACCGAAGGCGGATAATCCAACGCGGCAATACGATATTTCAGCTCGGTGATCGCGTGCTTGATGCCCGCGCGGAACGTGTAAAGATCGGTCGGACATTGCATGCGTTTGACCGAAATGATCAGCGACAGTAAGTCCGAACTGACGCGCAGAATGCTGTTGTCAAACAGTTGCCCCTGCTGCTGAGCCATGCTGTAACGCGCATGGTTTTTGAGCATATTGGCGTGGCTCAGACGAACGGATTTTTCCGGCTGACTGGATGCAGGCGTCGGCTCATTGGCGGCGATCGTGACGGTATCTTCATCGAACAATTGATTCATTGCTTCAACCCAGGGCGTAGAGCTTAATGGAGAGATCCGGCACACGGCTGTCGACGTGCAGCGCGATCGGCTCTCGTTTGGTTTTCAGTTGTTGCCAGTACTCATGGGCGGTATCGATTTCGAAATACGCCACATCCGCCTGCGCTTTCAGCTCATTCGGTGCAACCGGCAGCACCTGAATCGGCACACCGGACTGACTGTTGCGCACCAAGTCGGCAATCTGGCTCAACCCACTCAGCGTGCACGCGCTCGGGAACACCTGCAGCAGCGCAGCGGTCCCAATCGACGCATGCACCGCCATCACAAAGCGGCGGCCTTCAATCTGATTGAGGTTCGGAATCGACAAACGCAGCAAGCGGCGACGCTCGAACAGGTTGGTATCCCAGCTGAATTCCGTCACGTTGTCGCTCTGAACCATCGACAGTTTCTCGCGCAGTTGGGCGAACACGCCCGCAAAGCCCTGCTTAAGATCATCACGCACCAGTGGTTCCGGCATGGCCGTCATCGCTGGTTTAAAGCTGTCGAGTTCAGCGGAAAAGCTCACCAGCCCTTCGTACAACGCGTCCACACTGGTCTGTGGCTGTTCAAGTGTCAGATGCAGCCATGGCAGCCAGCGGTTTAACGTCTGTAACCACAGAAATTCGCGCATCAGGCTCAGGTCACTTTTGGTTTGCTGCCCCGCACCAATGCGTTGCACGACGCTGTTGGCGCGGGCTTGCGTCAGGATGAAAATCTCTTTCAAACGCTCTTTGAGCAGTTGCGAGGCGCCGTAGTGGAGACACGCCGGAATAAAGCTGCGATCAAGAATGACCTCCCCGTTTTCCTGCCGTTCCAACACTTTCGCCACCGGCAACAACGCCAGCCCCGTCACGTCTTCCCCTTCGAGTACCAGACGGATATTTGGCTCGGCGAGTTCGGCTTCAATCGCGCTCTGCACCACATCACTGGCATCAAACAGATTGACCTGCGACACCACGTAACGACGCTTGTCTGCACGGCTGCCGTACTCATTTTCGCCTTCCACCGACAATGGCAACGCCAGATAGACGCGTTGGTTGAGGGTACCTTCCGGAATATCCAGCAGCAGCTCTTTGACACAATCAAACAGCGTCCCTTCCGGGAAAATCCCTTGGCAATGCACCACGCCAAACTTGCCGATTTTGAGGCAATGATGATCAAGCTCCAGCGCCGACACACCAAAACCACTGCCCTGTGAAGACAGGGCAACATATTTCTGAATGTACTGATGCGTATGGCGGTCCTGCTGCTGAAAATGCTGCGGGGCAATAAACATGCCCTCTCTCCATACGACTTTACTCTGGTGTTTCAAATGACACTCCTTAAAACACGTTCCACCACGACTTGCTGACCGGTTGAGTCAGCTCAACCTTCTGCTTGGTGATGTGGATATAAACTGGGTACTCTTCGGGTTCGCTTACCAGCGCCAGATACGCTTTGGCGGTCGCGGTTTCGTAATGGGCAAATTCGACCAATACGGCGATAAAACGGCTTTGTTGCTGGACATCCAAGGTCAGGTTGCGCAGCTCTCCCGGCAGGACAGGCGCGAGTGTCTGCAAATCCACCAGCGAATCGGCCAGCACGCTCTGATCCGCGTTGTACAGGCTGATGAAATCGGCTTTCTGGAAATTGCCGGCATCCTGCAGCTGATACACGCGCACGACCACCGGTCGCGCTTGTTCATCATCAAACACATTGATGTCTTTACTCGCTTCAACCACCAGCGGCACTTTGAGTGTCGGGGCAAACGTGGTGGTTGAACTGCTTGAGCTACAAGCACTCAGCACCAACGCGCAGCAGCCGATTGCGGCCAGACGAATCCTATTCAGCCAGCTCATCGTTTCTCTCTCAGGGCTTCAAATAACAGGGAGGAGAACTGACGGGAAAACTCCCGACGCTCGGTTTTGCGCTGGAACTGTTTCTTATACAGCGCCCAATATTTTTTATCTTTGTTCCCCCAGCCAGAAAGATAGTCGTTGAACTCATCTTCCAGATGACTCGGGTTGAAATTGTCGAGGAATTTGTCCAGTGTCGACTCGATGCAGGTCATCAGACGTTCACGGTCAATGCCACCCGCCACGCTCAGTTGTTGCTGTTTAAGCATCGAATTCAGCTGTTCAATGCTGTTTTCCAGTGACTCTATCTGACGATGATCGCTGACCGTCACACTGTGCTGCGGGGTATGATTGCTGTCATTGAACTGAGTCGCTTCGGGCATCAGCACAATCTGTTCGGTGGTGTCTTCACTTTGGCTCTGTTCCAGCACCCAACGCTCATCGTCTTCAAACGGGTCGTAACCATACAGGTCATCGCCCAGCACGTTCTCCGTCGAAAACGGCGTTTCGTCTTGCACCGCATCCTGAATCTCGTCCAGATGCGCAAAACCAAATGCGTTGTCCTGACTGTCATCTAAGACCGAGCTGGCCGCAAACGGCGAATCGGCGACGCCATTCAGGCTGGCCGTTTCGGTGTCGTCGCTCGGTTGTGGCGCGCGCGTCAACAACGCATCCATATCGCTGACCAATAAGGTGTAAGCTCCAATCACAATCCGGTCGCCATCGCTGAGGCGCTGCGACTCGCCTTTGCCCACCAGCACATCGTTGACAAATACGCCGTTGGTACTGCGATCGATAATTTGGTAGCCGCCTTTCGGATGCGGTTGAATGTCAGCGTGGACACGTGACAGGGTGCGCTGAAAATCCGGCAACTGAATGGTGCACTCAAACGAGCGTCCTAACGTGCCGCCACTGACCGGCAGTGATACCTGACGGCTACCGATTTGTTCATCTTCAGGAAGGTCGATTATCTGAAAACTGATCGTCATAATCCTGCCTATTTCGTCTCTATACATGCGTGCAGCGAGGTGTTAAATCGCGTTAAAAACCCTGGGTGATCGCTCAAAAACTGTTTGGAGAAATGCACCATCAAATCCTGTTTTTTCTCGCGAACCGTGTGGAAATAGTCGAGCGGTACGCCCGCTTTTTTCATCGCGTCCTGAAACACCAGTTCGTACTCATAAGCCACATCGAGATCGCCTTCGAGCAGCATCTGCAACAATGCATCCGCATCGCGCGGCTTTTTAATCACGTTGTAGCCTTTGCGTTTCAAGCTCAGCCATTTGTTGGTGTTGAACTTGGCGCCAAAACGCAGCGTGTATTTGTTGCTGCCATCATCCAAGTCTGCGGTGATATTCGGCGCGCTAAACCAGGCGAGATATTCCGACACGACAGGAATCGACGCTTCGGCGTACGTCGCGCGCTGTGAGTTCACCGAACCAGAGAAGAAACCGTTCATCTGGTTCGATTCCACCAAGAGCTGCGCCTTATCCCAGCGCATCACACGAATCTCATAGGGCTGATCCATATCACCCAGCGCACACTTCACCCGGTCCACCGCCAATCCACCGATGCGCCCCTGTTCGTCCACCGTCTGGTACGGCGTCCAGATTTGCGTGGCCAGCAACAGTCGATCGGCGGCACTGGCTGAAACACAGAAACCACCCATCAGCAGCGCGTACAACGCGCTGCGAAAATGGGAGCGTAATGTGAGTTTGCCCGGCCCGGTCATACGATATCCAGCAGCAAGGCACCGCCTTGATTGAGATCCGCACTGACCGAAACTTTCTGGATCGGTAGCCCTTCACTCAGGCGCTGAATGCACTCTTCCGCCAAACGTGGCATCAGCGAACGATTGATGATTTGCTCCACCGCGCGGCCACCCGTGGTTGGGTCCGTGTTGCGTCCGACGACAAAATCAACGAAGGCCTGATCCCAGATAAACTCGGCCTTGTACTGCTCGTGCAGTTTTTTCGCAATGCGGTTCAGGCTGATCGCGGTGATCTGACTCAACTCGTCCTGATTGAGCGGGTAATAAGGGACAATCGTGGTACGGCCGAGGAACGCAGGCTTAAAGTGACGCAGCAGCGCTGGGCGGATTTGCTCCAGCAGATCGTCATTTTCCGGACGTTGTTCGTTGTCATCACACACATCGCAAATCGCCTGATCGGCCGCGTTAGAGGTCATGATGATGATGGTATTTTTGAAATCGACCGTGCGGCCTTCGCTGTCTTTAATATGGCCTTTATCAAAGATTTGGTAGAACAGGTCATGCACACCCGGATGCGCTTTTTCCATCTCATCCAGCAGCAACACGGTGTACGGGTTGCGGCGAATCGCTTCGGTCAGCACGCCGCCTTCACCGAAACCGACATAACCGGCCGGTGAACCCAGCAGCATGGAAATTTTGTGCTCTTCTTTAAACTCCGTCATGTTAATCACGGTCATGTTGTTTTCGCCGCCGAAGACTTCATCTGCCAGCGCCATCGCCGTTTCGGTTTTACCGACACCACTCGGGCCACACATCAGAAACACGCCGACAGGTTTGCGGCTGTCGGTTAAGCCAGCTCGTGAGATACGGATACTTTTCGCCAGCTCGTTGATCGCAGTTTTCTGGCCAATCACGCGGCGGTGGAGCGAGTCTTCCAGCGACAGCAGTGACGCCACTTCTTCTTTGACCATGTTGCCGCTTGGAATGCCCGTCCAGCCGGAGATCACTTCCGCAATCACCTGCGCATCGACCATGGGGAACACCATCGGCTCTTCATCTTGCAGTTGAACCAGCTCGTCCAGCTTGCCTTGCAATCGGTGCTGGGTTTGTGGGTCCGCGGCTTCGCCAGCATGGAAGCGGCTCTCAATCTCGCCGGTCAGCTGTTTGATTTCCGCAACCAGCGCTTTTTCCTGCTCCCAACGTTCCGTCAGCGTGAGCAGTTCGGCTTGCTTGCGCGCCACGGTGTCTTTGATCGACTGACGATCAACCGCGCTGCCAACCAACACGGTATCTTCATTTTCCAGCGCTTCAAGTTCGCTGTTGAGGTAGCGCAGTTGCTGCTCAAGCGATTCGATCTGCTCTGGTTTTGCGCCCTGCGTCAGCGCAATGCGCGCACAAGCCGTATCGAGCAGACTGCTGGCTTTGTCGGGTAACTGACGAGAGGGCAGATAACGAATCGAGAGTTGTACCGCCGCATCCAGCGCGTCCTCACGAATGAACACACCGTGGTGACGACGTAGCGACTGTGCCACGCCGCGCAGCATTTGCAGCGCATCGTCGGCACTTGGCTCTTCCACTTTCACCACCTGAAAACGACGGGTCAATGCGGGATCTTTTTCAAAGTACTTTTTGTATTCCGCCCAGGTTGTCGCGGCCATGGAACGGAACTCGCCGCGAGCCAGCGCAGGTTTCAGCAGGTTCGCCGCATCGTTCTGACCCGCAGCTCCACCCGCCCCAATCAGCGTGTGTGCTTCATCGATAAAGACAATGATGGGCGTCGGTGAGTTTTTCACTTCGTTAATGACATCTTTCAGGCGGTTTTCAAACTCGCCTTTAATGCTCGCACCCGCCTGCAACAGACCCAGATCCAGCGTATGAATTTCCACGCCCTGAATCGCTGGCGGGACTTCACCGCTGACGACGCGCAGCGCCAGACCTTCAACCACTGCGGTTTTACCCACGCCCGGTTCACCGACCAAAATCGGGTTGTTCTGACGTTTACGACACAAGATGTCAATCGCCAGACGCACTTCGCTGTTACGACCCGAAATCGGATCAATTTTGCCCTCACGCGCCTGTTGCGTCAGGTTGACGGTGTATTTATCCAGCGCACCACCTGCGACCGGACCACTGTGGCCACTGGCAGCAGGCGCAGTAGAAGAACCCGCCTGAACGGTTTGCAACTGCGTAATCTGAGCAGACAACGCTTCCTGAGACACGTCTTTCAAACTCTCCAGTGCCAGTTTCTTCACGCCAAAACTGTCGGTTTGAGTCAGGACTAACAGCAGATGCAGGCTGCTGACCTGCCCCTGAGAGAAATTGACCGACGCCTGCAACCAGGCCTCTTCCAGCAGCGAGCTCAATGCACTGCTGATCGCAGGTTGGCTGGCAGAGCCTTTCGTCAGGCGTTCAATACGCGCAGTCAGCTCGGCCATCAGGCGGTTCGCATCGATGTGCTGTTGATTGATGAACGCCATCAGATGCGTTTCTTTGGACAACAGCAGTTGCACCAACCAGTGTTCAATTTCAATGGCGGCCACCGTTTGTGTCATCGCAGCACCGGCTGCTTCTTCCAGTGATGCTTTCAGCTCCGGGGCCAGTTTACTGACCAGGTTGCCCAGTTTTACCTGTGACATAGACGTTCTCCGATTGTAATAATATTTTCCGATAATCCGCAGCGCGACGCTGCGGGGAAAGACAGCTGGCTTCGCCTAGGCGAACGCCTCCAGCCACGGCCGATATCACCGGGGCGTTGATGTATTCACGTTTCACATACAGGTACAGGCGCGTTTCCAGACTTTCACGCAGGTAAGACTGCACCAGAGATTTCAGTGAACGGGCAAAATGACGATTGCGTTCTAAGCCAATAAATTCATTGCGGTTGCGGGGCGTGATCCAGATTTCCAACGTCTGGTAGGCCTGATTGCCCTGACGGCCCATGACCATGCCACGGCCAAGACGGTGGTTCTGACCACGGTGACCGCCGATACGGGTTTGGTCCTGATTGCGAATGCGATAAACCGCCGAAGGCACCACTTTGGGGGTGATATCGAGGTCGAAATAGTCACACAGAAGACGCTTGAGTTGCGCCAGGTTGCGGTTGCGGGACGCGAGAGCCAGACCATAACGCAGCACACTCTGATCGACTTTCTGCCCGCGCTGCATGGGCAGCGAGAACATACAGGCCAACGCCTGCTTCTGAGTCAGGCGTGACAGCGCATAACGAGACGCCGCTTCGCGCTCCTCGCGCAGCATCAGGTTCGCAGCGCTTTCCACATAGGCTTTGAGTTCGTAATAACGCTGGTTAAACACATCCAGAAAGCGCTGCAGCGCGCGATCATCCTGATGCAGACTATGCAGCATTTCTGCATACAGATAATCGGGAATGACCCCTTTGCAACCGGACAATGCTTCCAAGCCAAGCTGAACACGTACTTCGTCATGCTCTTTTTCGATACGCGTGACTTCAGTCGGCGCGCCATGTGGCATCGGATCCGATTGCAAACGCACCGACAGCGATTCTTGTTGGCTGATCGCCTGCAACAGACGAATCACCTGCACAAAATCAAATTCATGCGGGTGAGTCAGCAAATGCTGTTTGACCGTCTGGCGCGCGCTCAGAGACATAGCTGGCTCCCGTGCGTTTTGTCGAAATGAATCCCGGCCTCATCGCTCCCAAACCGCTCCACACTGACCTGAACGAAACGGTCAAAACTGCAATATTGGCGGAAATAGGCATTCAGCACTTCGCTGACGACGGCAAAGTTGCTGTCGAGCAGTTCATCATCGATCAGAATCATCACTTCAGTGCCGGACGCAAAAATGCTGCGGCCATTGATCGTCAGCGGCGCAACCACGTGGTTGTAAGCCACTTTTTTAATCGCATCCGCGACGGCGCACTGCGCGCTGTTACTGCACAAACGCAGCACGTCCTGCAGCATTCGGGTCGGGTCTTCGTTCTGAATCAGCCCGGAAAAGTTCGCGTTGAGCATGGCCACAAAACGCCAGCTCAGCTGATTGTCCAGTGGCGGATACTGCGGCGCGGTCGGCGTTTTCAGCAGTTTGAGATCGCCCGGTAGATCAATCGCAGCCAGCGATTCCATCACCGCATTCGCCGGGATGAGGCACGGTAAACGGCCGTTACACACGTGCAGACGCAGCGACAGCACCACCGACTCCTGAGCCGGTTGCAGCTCGGTATAACTGACGGAAATGTCCATCTGACGGCGGCCACGCTCGTCCCAGAACTGATGAATCTGCCAACGCGGTGACTCATCATCGAGCCAGTATCCGCCTTCGTAGTTCGGACTCAGCGGCACTTCGCCCGTCGGCAGCACTTCGTTGACTTCGTCCACACTGACCACCGTCAGTTCGTTGTTAGCACGCGTGTCCGCGACAACCGGCATCGACAGGCGCGTGAAATCATAACGAATCGGATCGCCATACTGAGCGTAGAGATTGATCGCCGGCGCGGTGTTGAGCGCCAACACGTCACGACTGAACAGGCGCAGATATTCTGCTGGCAGTTGACGCACAAAGAAGTTGAGCGTGACGCGGTTGGCGTCTAAACTCATCAGTTCCTTGCCAAGGTCAGCAATCCGCAAGTAGGCCGCTTTGTCCGGGTAAGCAAAGTAGTCGCGCAGCAGGTCAAAGCCACCCAAGTGGTTGCCATATTGCGGCAGCCAGTGAAAATCGGGATCGGCCACGCGCGATTTCAACCGCGTCGCATCGACGACACGTTGCTGACCAGACGCATCAAATACCGACAACACTTCGGTATTGAGCAGCAACATGTCAACCAGACCACGGGCGCTGTTTTCAAACCCGCGCACATAGAAATCAAAATGTTGCAGCGATAACTGCGAAAACAAAACGGAAGGATCGCTGCACGCCAGTTCAACCTGAATCACCGCTTCTGCACGACGCAGTCCGGCTGGCGTCGGGAAATTAAACGGCGCCGACTCGGCGCGCAGCGCCGCAATCACATACGGCTCAATTGTCAAGGCCTGCGCCAGCGTAAAGCGGCACTCGGCGTCGTTCACTTCCACCGCCACTTCCGAGCCTTGCGGCAACACCACCGCTTCGGTCACTGCGTTGTCTTCTAGGTTGAGCGACAGTGGCGCATAACTCGGCACAATTTGCAGATAGCCGGGATACAGGACGTGAAACAGATCCTGCAGGATCTCAGGGAACTGCTCATCCATGCGTTTTTCAGTTTTCGCGGTCAGCAGCGCCACCGCGTCAATCAGGCGACTGATATTCGGGTCTTCCTGACTGCTCTGATTCAGACGCATTGACGAAGCGTGTTCGGGAAAGTCTTTGCCAAACCCATCCAGCGCACGACGAATGTAGGTGAGCTCGCGCTCGAAATAACTCAATAATTGATCAGACAACTTCTTGTCCCTCCATACGGGCGGTCTGGCTGGACAGACTGATATTGGAATCAAACAGGAACACGTGCTCGCCGTTGGCGGTTTTCACCTTGGCCATCAGCGAAAAACGCATCACGTTTTTGCCCGGCTGGCTCTCTTCGACAAAGACGCTCACTTCTGACAGGCGCGGCTCAAAGGTTCTGACCCACTTTTCCATCGAACGGGCAAACTGATCTTTGTTGATCTGGCTGCTGATGCTGTGTGCGCAGTCCAGACCGAAGCAAAAGTTGGAGGCTTCGACGGCCGAAAAGCCTTTTGGCAGTGCCATCATCGGCGCTTCAGAATTGAGCAGCGCCGTCAGCTGGTAGCGTACCGAATCAAGCAGCTCATGATTGCTGCTGCCACTTTTATCGAGGAATGTGCGCCAGAAACTCATACCAGACCTCCGGCAAATCTTGGCTCGCTTTCCGGCCCGAGATCCGTCGACAGCAGCACTTCGCCGCACACGTTATCGAACTGGTACTGAGGCTGAACGAACACGTCACAGGTATAGCGACCATGTTGACCAGCGATTTCACGCACCTCAACCCGGCCTTTACTGAGTGGATACTTGGCCAGCGTCGCTTCATCGGCGTTAAACAGGTTGCTGGAATACTTATCCAACCAACGGTTGAGGTAGGTTTCACACTCTTCTGCAGTTTGGAAATTCCCGATCATGCTGCGGATCTGCACTTTGAGATAATGCGCAATGCGGCAAATCATCAGCGTGGTTTGGATCTGGCCCATCACCGACTCGGTATCGTCTTTCGCTTCACTCCAGATGGAGTTGTTGCCGCGAAAGAAATATTTCTCCGTGGTCAGGCTATGACAGAGCGGAATGAAGCCTTCGTCGGCGTAAAACGTGCCCATCTCGGTGATCAAACGGATATCAGGTGTGGGTCTGAGTGTGGCACTGACGCCTGCGCCGCCCGGCGGCACATTGCCGAGCGAGCCGTAATATTTGTCCTGCCAGCGCGACTTCATAAAGCCAAACCAGTTGATGCGATTGAATTCACGAATCGCAACCGAGGCAAACAGATACGCCGCGCTGCCCCACAAACCGGCCGGATTCGCGCTGTATTCCCGAAATTGAATGGCGCTGCTGGCGCTGCGGCCATACGCTTCGCGCAGGCGAATCTTCGGCACCACCAAACCAATAAAACGGGCGGAAGACAAACGTCTCACCCGCTGCCAGGCCACAAATTCCGGACCGTGTAATATTTTCTTTACCCGTTCAATGTCTGAAAACCAATCGGCGCCTGATTCGCCAAAAAAGTCATCCGACGGAGAGAGAATAAACGGACAAAGACAAAGATCACCCAGTTGAGACAACAGCTCTAATGTGTAGAGGTCATCGTAGTCACCATCAAGACTCATCGACAACGCATGATCCACCACCACCAGACCAAATGGCTGACCACCGGAGGTATTGAGCTCGCGGTTACCAATCAGGTTATAGAGGGATGTGCGTCGTAACGAAACAGCGGTGTTAAGTTCCTGGGAGAGATCCTCCCAGGACATATTTCTGATTTTAATCTGCACTTTCTGGTAATTCACCGGCAGAGACACTAAGGCCTCGACCCCTTTCCAGGACGCTTCGAGACGAGAAAAATCAGGATGATGAATGACGGTTGACAGCTGACGCGACATGCGGTCATCAATCTCTGCAATCAAACGCAGCAGTGATGCCAACAGCACCTCACGATTACTCAACATCTGTGGGTCGAGTTTCAACAGTTGCGCCAACGCCTGAGGCAGAAAATCTTCCGCCTCAGGGTTGAGCTGGCAAAACGCGTGTTGAAAATCAGCATCAAACATAGCATTCATCTCAGCAGTCAATCTGGCCTTAGCCTGGAATCTTAGTAACCATACGTACAGACGTGGTTAGCTCTTCCAGTTGTAGCCATGGACGCAGATGCGCCACTGCTGAATAAGCGCCCGGACGACCCGGTTGCTCCACCACTTGAATGCGAGATTCACACAGAGGCGTTTTAGAACGTTCTGCATTGCCCACCGCACCTGAGTTGGTGTACTGATCAATCCAGGTTTGCAGATCTTTCTGCACGTCCGCCGCTTCCAGGTTTGAACCCAGCATGTCACGGCCCATCACTTTCAGGTAATGTGCGATACGGCTACTGGCCATGATGTAAGGCAGACGGGCAGAAATTGCCGCGTTACCCGTTGCATCAGGGCGGTGTACGTTTTTGGCTTCTGCGCAGTTTGACTGCCAATAAACACGCCATAGTTGGTGTTTTTGTAGTGCACCAGTGGCAGGAAGCCCAGATCGCTCAGCTCTTTTTCACGCTCATCAGTCAGGTTGACTTCAATCGGACACTGCTGCATCAAATCGCCCGCTTCTGACTTGTAAGTCAGGTTTGGCAGGTTCTCGACTTTACCACCGTTGTCCAGACCACGAATTGCGGTACACCAGCCGAACTGAGTGTGCGCCTGAGTCATTTTCAGACCCAGTTCGTAAGCTGCGTTTGACCACACCAGTTGCGCATTGTTTTTTGGCTTCGGATTGCCATCCGCGTCGGTTGCCAGTTCTTCGTATGCGAACGATTTGGTGCCCAGACCTTTGTCGCCGTATGGCAGACGTGCCAGCGTCTGAGGCAACGTCAGCACCACGTAGCGTGAATCATCGCTTTCACGGAAGGCATTCCATGATGCGTAGGCTGGCGAGTCAAAACCAGACGCAACGGGTTTCCCCTCATTGAAGGTTTCAAACGAGTCAAACTCAAACATTTCCGGGTTCGCCGCCGCGATAAATGGCGCGTGGCTTGCCGCCGCGGTTTCGCCCATGTAACGCATCAGCGCCACATCTTCATCTTTGTGCGAGAAGGTGTAGTCGCCAATCAGTGCGCCGTAAGGTTCACCACCCGCCGTGCCGAATTCTTTCTGATACAACGCATCAAACAGCGGGCTGCGGTCAACCGCAGGTGCGTCTTCAAATTGCTCAATCAGTTCATCTTTGGTGAAGTCCACCAGCTTGATCTTGAGCGACTGACCCGTTTCACTTTCAGTGACGAGCTTGTTCAAACCACGCCATGAACCTTCCAGACGACGGAACTCATCCTGCTGCATGATCGCAGACAGCTGACGAGACATCTGCTTGTCGATTTCCGCGATCGCATTTTCGATGGTTTTGGTCAGGTTTTTATCCCAAGTCACAGTGCCGCTCAGCGCTTGTTCAGCCAGAACGGAAAACAGTTCCTTGGTTTGATCAGCCGGCGTCTGGTTGGTCGCTGCAATCGCGCGATCCAGCAGGCTGAGTGACTCGGTACCCGCTTCAGGGCTTACCTGATTCTCTAACTCAGTACTCATGACTCTTCTCCTTTCGTCTCAAGGCCCAGTTCGCTGGACAGCGCGTTGATCTGGTCTGCGCTTTGCAAGACTTCTTTGAGCAGTTTTTCCAGATCACGTGAACGGTCAGCCTTGGACAGCAAGGTTTTCAGTTGCTGGCGTGTTTCAGCCAGTTTCTTCAGTGGGTCAACTTGCTCGATCAGCGCATCCGGCTGAAAATCCTTCATTGAGGAGAAAGACAACGCAGCCTCAAATTGGCTGCCGTCTTCAACCAGCGTATTGTCCACTTTTAGCTTGAGTTCTGGACCGATACGGTTCAGAACGGCGTCAAAGTTGTCTTTATCGATTTGGTAGAACGTGCGATCTTCCAACTCTTCCCTGTCTTCTTTGTGCGCCGAAAAATCCCCGATCACACCGACGACAAACGGAAGTTCTTTGGTTTCAACGGCACCATTCGTTTCAACGTCGTAAGTAATACTGACCCGGTTTTTGCTGACACGTTTATGCTGAGAATTTAAAGCCACGTTGTGTCTCCTTCCTTGCTAAATTAAGCTGCTTTTGACTCTAATTTGCCTGTCGTACAGTCAAACTTCACCGTATCGCCTTTCTCGATCTTGCCGCCTGCGCTTTCTTGGTAGTAAACCTTAGTCAGCGTGGTGTACGTCATGGCAAAGTCTTCCACTGGCAGGTTGCCGTCTGAACCGTGGATGTTGTAGCTCGCGATACGTGCCTTCTCCAGAGTCAGCACCATGTATGGCTCAGAACCTGCGCCGTCACGAGATGGTTTAGTCAGCAGAATCTCAACCGTTTTACCTTCTGCACCGGGTGCAAACAGGAACGTCGTCAGGTGTGGTGAAGCACCGTCAGAATTACGCGTAACCGACACTGCATCCAGAGAGACCATGCCTTTGTCTGCGTTGTTTGCGTTACCCACATCCACGCTCACACCGCGGTTGGCACCCCAGTTCATGGTGTCAATCGCAAAGAAACCTTTCTTGCCGCCAATGTCGCCGATCGTCGCTGCACCTTTGATATTGTCCAGTCCGTCAATTCGCATGTAGATAGATGCCATAGTTATTCCTCTTTCGTTTTCCGTTTGTCATAGGTGTTATGACGGTTGAGTACCGTTACGAGTAAGTAACAAATACCGTTTAAGTAACGACGACTTCGTCGGATTACTCATTGTTATTCGGTTCCCCACCCCATTGAGAGTGAGTGAACACTACCATTCAATCGCTGACAGACCGCTGTCGCTGCCGTTTGTCGTCGATGAAGTCGGAGATACCGAAGGCGCAGCCTCCGGCATCGTCATTTGTGGTGCAGTGGCAACGGGGGCCGCCGCTCGGCTTGCCTGATGCTGCGCGCTTTCCAGACCGGCCAATTGTTCAATGCGTTGCTGCACCGCGTTGTTGTCGCCCACCAGCTCTTCCAACAGTTCAGGAAGAGACATCCCCCCCCAACGAATCGCGCGTTTCAGCAACAGATAGATCGGGCTGTGAGGTTCGGTGGCGAGAAAGTAGTCCGCAATGCGTTGCAGTTCGGTAAATGCCTGTTTACGTGACGCCAGCGCCTCCTGAGACGCCACAGGTACTGCCATCGGCGCCGAAGTTTGCGCCATGACGGGCGCTGTTTGTGACTGACCCTGCGTTGGCTGATGGACAGATTCAGTTGGCGCAAATTTAGAGGATTGAGAGTCAACGGCGGCCATGGTTTGCTCCGGCGCGGCTTGTGGCGTTTCAGCGTCAGCCATAGCCGCATCCAGAGGCCAACGGGCAAATTGATCGCCCACCAGAAAATGAATCGCGTTGATCAGGCGTTCGACCGCCTCTTTCACAAAGCGAAAATTAATCGACTGGGTGCCAGCCGCCGCACATTTCTGCTGCAGCGTGGTTTCCAGCGCATGCAACGCATCTTTACTTGCACCGAGTGCCAGAATGCGCGCTTCCACGTCCGCTTTCTCACGCGCAAAATCCGCCAGCGCGGCCGCTTTCAACTGCGGCAACGAACCCGATTTTTCTGCCGCAAAGAAACGGCCATAATCAATGTCGCCGACCAGAGGCAGCATTTGTAGCGGCATGTACAGCAGGCCACTTTCAGCGGAATCGCCAACCAGTTGCAGCAGCGGCTTCACGCGGTGTTCCGCCACTTCTTTGCGTTGTTCGGCGTCGCCGTCTGCTTTGCGTTTGTTCTCCGGCAGTGTTGGCTGGAGTGAGTCCCAGAAATGCTCAATCATCTGCTCCAGCGTATGGAGCGCCTGCGCCAAGGATTCGAGAGGCGAGGCAGAAAAGAGCTGCGCCATGGTGAACCAAGAGTAGATTTCGACATCTTTGGACTGCTCAGTCAGACAGCTTTCACACAATTTGGCCAAGGCATCCCAGTTCTCCGCGTTGGTGTGGACCACCACCGCGTCCTGCATTGCATCCGGTGTTTCTACCAGTTGGCGAAACGAGGATTGTGCAACGTTGAATGCATTCCGATAGGTACGATACAAGGTGCGATTATCTTTGAGATATTCGCCACTCGGGTGTTCGTCAGATATCGGGTTGAGCAGATGTTCAAACATATCGGTTCCTAATCTTTTCTATCGTCTGCGGATCAACGCTTGGCGTGAATATTGGACGCCAACCCCGTCACCCCGGGCAGGTTCTGGAACTTGGTGAACTTGCTCCAGATGAAGCTCGACAGATACGCGATAGCCCAGGCTTGCGCGCCCTGCAAACTGATGTCGGGCCGGCCATTTTTCAGCGACAGCGCGAAGGCCTGACCACCACGGATCACCAGAGGTTGCGTACCATTGGCAAACACGTTGTGCTCAGTGACGGTTTTCATGCGATTGGTCTTTGAATCGAGCTTTTGCGTTTCGCGCGTACTGAGAAGACGCAGCTTGAGGGTCAAAAATTTGGACAGAATTTCGCAAGCCAGCAGCACATTTTGATCGCCTTCGGCCATGCTGCGGCAGTGGGTAATCGACGTGCGTAATTTGTCACCGATTTTGCCTTTGATGTCGCCGCCAACTCGAATGATGCAGTCGTCGTCATCCCAAACGAAACGTTGCTCACCTTGGATATAAGCCAAACGCGTCAGGTTATAAAAAGCATGGCCGTAAGCTTTGCCGCGTGACATTTGTGACACGTTCAATTGCAGCTCAACGATGTGTGGAATGGTTCGGCCTTTGAAATCGATATCCATCGCCAGAAAGAACTTCACATCTTTGTACACATCTTCAATGTTCTTGGCCCACAGATCCTTGACCGCCGGAGAGCGATCAAACTGAGGCTTTTTCAGCGCGGTAAATTCATCCGTGGTGTAGATGAAATCGCGAAATGCCAACATCTGCGCAATGGTGCTGAACACAATCGTGGCTCGTGCGATGTCTTTGACTTCCAGCGGGGTTTTCACCCCGGCACCCGTGATGTCTGTCGTCGTGTCATCCCAGTTGGTGATGCCACATTTCTCGGCGATACGTTGACGGGTTTTCAGCGGGCCTCGCGAGTACGTAATGCGTTTGCCAGACTCGTTATTGACCTTTTGGGTCAAGCCTTGCATGAACAAATGCAGCTTGTTGTTGGCCAGTTTGGCTTGCTCGACCAGTTCTTCAATCTGACCACGCTTGTCATACGTGCTGGTGAATGTCGTCTGAGAGATACGATCTCCCCAGGTATAAGTACTTGGCATAACGATTCCTATTTTTCTTGTCGCCTTTTCAGGCCGTCCGAGTTCCGATGGATTAACCGATCAATACGGTTGCCGCTCCGGCCACAATGGCACCGCCGTGGCTGGTGCTGTCGCCCAGCCGTGCCGCAGGGGTACTGTTGATCAGCACCGTGGTACTGCCCGCCGCAATAGTGTCGGGTGTACCGACACAGGTAATTGAATCACCCACCACCGCAGCAGGCAGGCTGCATATCAGTACGGTTGCCGCGCCCGGTCCGAGAATCGGCCCGCCGACGTGGGGCACACTCCCTGTCGCCATCGGACAGGTATGCATATCGGTTAATCTGGCTGCGCACATACCCATTACAATGGTTCTCCATTTGCTGAACCGTTCCCGCCCTCGGCTAAGTCACGAGCCATCCGAAAGACATTGCGGTAAAAGGTTTTGTTGCCTTTCCACTCGGGCACCACGGCAGCGGTGTTGATCGCCCCGGCGACCGCTTTGGCATACAAAAACTCCGCCGGCATCACCATCGGGTTACCCAATGGTGCGATACTGCCCGTGCCGCTCCAGAACACCGCTTGCCCCAACCAGCGCGGCGCACGATCATTGGCCAGCGACTTGATGTCACTTTCAATCCGGCGACGCAGCGCTTCATTGGGTTCCATCACCCAGCGCATGCAGTCATCAATCAGTGTTTGCTCTTTCGGCTGCCACTCTTCTTGGCGCGCTTTTAACGCCAACGCCGTCCACCAGATCGCTTCTCGCATCGGTAGGGCGTGAGCCAGAAAATGAGTCAGGTCAATGTTAAGCCCCGCCTCTTCCAGCGCGGTCATGGCGGCTTGTGGCGTATCCTGCAGTTCAATTAAATCCATCGCATCGCCAGATAACTTGGTGCGTTTCACCACACTGGACGCTGCCGGATAAGGAATCTTTTTCATCATGTTTAGTTCACCATCACCAATGTGCCGCTGATAGACGCCTGACCGTCAGAACTCAGTTCCGCCGTCGCACTGCCCGACACGGTCGCGGTAACATCTGCGCTCAGTGTCGCGTTGAGGCCAGACACGGTGGCCGAACTGCTGGCCGACGCGGTAAAGCTGCTGCCCGCACTCAGAGACATCGAACTGCCCGACGACGCGCTCAAAGACCCATCGGAATCGAGACTGATCGAATCACCCGATTGGCTGATGTCACCACCCGACAGAGAAATGGCAGAATCCGCGGTTAACGCGATGGTGCTGCTGGAAATCTCAATCTTGTCGCTGCTCATCACAATGCTGCTGTCACCCACTTTTAAGGTCAGTGAATCACTGCCCGTGAGGGTGATGTCTTTGCCGTCTTGCGTGATCGACTCAGTCACCGTCAGCGCATACGATTTTTCCGTCGTCAGCGTGATGCCCTCTTTGGCAGACAGGCTGTGTGACTGCTCAATGGTTTCCGTCAGGTTCTTGGTGACCGCCAAGGTCATTTCTCCACCGACGGTTTCGCTATGATCGTTCACAACTTCACTGGTGAAATCCTTGGCGGCGTGCAGATACAGCAGCTCGTTGTCTTTCTTGTCGTCGAAACGCAGCTCGTTTGACTCGCCCGCCAGCTTGGTTTTCACGCCGCTTTCAGTGGTGTTTTCCGTTGGGTATGGCGGTGTGTTGGTCGAGTTATAGACACTCGCCACCACCACGGGTTGATCCGGGTCACCGTTGATAAAACTCACCAGCACTTCCTGACCCGCGCGTGGCAGAAATTGCATGCCGTAGCCGCTACCGGCCATGCCTTGGGCAACGCGAACCCAGCAACTGGTTTTGTCGCCGGTTTCGTCATCCCAATGGAATTTGATCCGCACGCGACCCGACGTATCACTGGCAGGTTCACTCTCGGTACTGCCCGCCACAACCGCAGATTGCAGGCCGTGTAATACGGGACGAGCTTTCGCGGGCGGATAGAACACCTGATCTTCTGGCACACACACCAGCTCAGCCTGCGCGCTGAACGCATTGCCTTTTTGGTTTTCAAACTGATAATGCAGCTCGGTCACCAGATAGTTGCCTTCTTCGGCACTGTCTGAATGCGCCGCCAGTTTCAGATACTGACCGACACACAAATCTGCCGATGGTGTCTTGGCGTGAATGCGGTCATAGCCAGAATCGAGCTGACCACGCTGCAGCGTGCCAAGGGTTGAGGTCAGGCTACTGAAATCATTGGTGATCGATGCCGTCGGATAACGGTACTCTTTGAGTTTGGTGTTGCCAGAAACAGCGTAGCTCGACGCCTTGGCGCCACTGGTCACCACTTTCGATTGTGAGTAGTCGTAACCGGCAATTTCCAATGAGGCGCTGTGAAACGCATACTCACGCTGCCACGTCTCCAACACGTCGTAATCACCCGATGGCGCGGCGACGTAATCCAGCGTCGCCATGTCGCTTTGTTCAAACGACATCTGCGCTTCCTGCAGATAGAGTTTTGCCGCGTTGGCATCTTTGCCGAAGTAAAAATGCACGCCATCTTCAGCAAGTAAGCGCGTGACAAACTCAAAATCCGACTCACCGAACTGCACGCAATATTCACGACTGGTCGATGGCATGCTGTTAACGGTGTACTGACCGCTAAAGCCCAGCTCATCGAAAATGGACGTCACGATGTCTTGCGCGGTTTGCTCCTGAAATACGCGGCACTGGCGTGAATGCTTGAGCAGGAACAGCCATGGCTGAACGGTCAGTTTGATGCCGTAGTAACTGGAATCAATCCGTTGCGACTGAGCCTGCGCTTTCACCACATAGCCTTGGTACTGACGCAGGCTGGTGCGCGAATCGCCAATCACGTTGTAGACCGAGCAGCTGACTTCAGTGCCAATCCAATCCGCGGGCGAAGAATCAGACACGATGATGTCGGCTTGCCACTCATAGTGCTGGTTGATCTGCTCAGTCACACTCAGGGTTGAAGCCACAAACTCATTGCCGTTGGCGTCCTGAACCACCAGATAGCTGCCTTGCGCATCAATCAATTCATTCATCGGCGACGCCCCTTAATGCCGTGTCTTTGCGGTCAGTCATCATTGCGCCTGCTCCTGCTGCACATTGACCAGATCGGCAAATCGCAGTAGCTGAATGGGCGGAAACAGTGACATCTTGCGGGCAACATCCATATTGATGGTGATGGCGTAGTTGCTCAGTTCAGCAATCGGTAAATCACCCGGCTTGGCATCATCAAACAAAATCTTGCTCGCTTGGTTGGCGGCCAACTGCCCCACACGGTAATACTTGTTGGACACCGAAATCAGCGCCGACGAATTCGTCACCATCGAGTCATAGGCGCTCGCGACGGGCAAACCGTATTTCATCGCGGCTTGTGTAAAACGGTCGCTGTTCGCCAAGTTGTACGAGCTGGATCCGACGTACACAACGTCGACGCCCTGCTCTGCAAGGTGCTGCATTTTCTCGTCAAACTGATTCGGTAGTGGCTTGCCCGCTTTATCGAGCGCATAGGTCTCGGTATACACCGCAAAGCCCATCGATTCTGAAAGCTGCTTGAGCTCCTGCGTGTTGAGCACAGAGTTCAGCTCCGCCGTCGAATAGACCACGCCGACTTTGGTCACCGGGAAATATTCACGCATGGCGCGAATCTGAGTGTCTTCGCTGATGCGGTTGCGAATGCCCGCTACCGTTGGGCGACCCGTTTTATCGGCGGCGGCACTGATGTCTGCGCCGACCGGGTCAGCGACGACCATGAACATCACCGGAATATCACCCAGCTTGGTTTGTTCGCCGAATTCAGCACGTGTGCCGATCATGGCTTTGCTCACGCTGGTGCCCCAGGTCACCACTAAATCCGGCGACATGGCTTTGGCTTCATCCAGAAAGCCCGCCAGTTTGCTGGTGTCGCGCTGCGCATCGCGCACAATGACATCCACCGGCAAGCCATTGTTTTTTAGGTAATCCTGAAAGCCCTGACACGACTCTTCGCATCCGCGCCACACCGTCATCAGTACCGTTTTGTGTTCTTCAGCCGCCAGCGTTTGTGCACAAATCAACAGCAACAGACCCGAAAGAATGGATTTCATAGTTCGGCCTCCATGCCACGGCGGCGAGCAGGCATATTGAGGAAAAGAATCATCATCACACCGCAGAAAATAATGCCGCACCCGACAATCGCCATCGCAGCGCCAAAGTCATACACCGCCAGCAGCGAAGCGACGATCACCGGGCCAAGCACACTACCGATACGTTCCGCGGTGCGCAGCACGCCCAGCACTTCCGTGCGGCCAACTTCAGGTGTGTCTTCCGACGCTTCCAGCGCACACGCGATGAGTGGTGCTTTCAAAATGGAGTGTGCAATCCCCATCAGTGTCACCGCCATCAGCATTTTGATGATGGACGCTTCGCCATAGAGCGACACCAGAATGCCACCCGACAAAATGGTGCCGAGCACGATCAGTTCACGCATCTTCTTGGTGCGGTCAGCAATGCCGGACGCAATCGGGCTGAGCGGAATGATCACCAAAGAGTAAATCATCATGATGCGGCCAATTTCAGACTGGCTGGCATCGAGTGACACCAGATACAGCGGCACGGTGAAGTAAAGGAAACCGGTCAGGACAATTTTGGCGGGAATCGCGCAGCACACGGTCACCGCCACAAAGCGGGCGTTTTTGGCCAACAGTTTGATGCTGCCTTTCTTTGCGCCCTGCTTTTTGCCATCGTTGACGCTGCCCGAGAACATGCGCCACGCCAGCAGACCAGCAAACGCGGCCAGCGCAGCAGAAATCAGGAACACCGGTTGATAACCAATACGGTCCGCAATGATGCCGCCCAGCGCGGTGCCACACATGGTGGCGGTCATCAGCACGCCGACAAAGATGGACATGCCTTTGGCGCGGTTTTCTGAAGTGACTACCGCAGCGATGTAGCTCTGACAACTGATGGTGATCACCGCGTAACCGAACGCGGTCACGCCGCGCGCCATCACGATGTCCATACTGTTGGTCGCAAAGGCGCAGCCAAAGTAGCCGCCAATCGCCGGGATCAATCCCAACAGGAACAAGCGTTTCTGGCCCCAACGATCCACCCACTTCGCGGCGAAAGGCGTACACGCAGCGATCACCAGCATGAAGACCGAAATCGGCAGGCCCAGCATCACATCTTTGGAGATCCAAGAAGAAGGCTCATAGAATTCTTCCACGAACAGCGGCATGAATGATTTTTGCAGCTCTTCGGCAAACGAGAACACAAACAGCGGAATCCGCGCATCGACAATGTCGCCTTTGCGCATGCCCAGTCGGCTTTGCAGACGAAAACGTTCCGCAATCGATTTAAGACGGTTTTGCAGCTCTAGCGCACTTTCGCTGTTGAGCAACCCAAACAGACGGCTGAAGCGGCTTTGCAGTTCACGTGAATCCTGATTGAGGCGGTCAGCAAATGTGCCGATGGTGCCGTGAGTCGCCACATTCTCATTGACGGAGAAGTCGCCTTTCACCTGGCGCTTAAGGATCGATTCGGACTCTTCCAGCGGGCCGGAGATGTAGAACATCACCACCACCATGACGACTTCGAAACAGACCAGCAGCACGGCCACCAGCACAATGGCGATATCAAAGAAAATATCCGTCAGTTGCGACTGTACGTAAGTTGCGCTCAGGCCGACATACACGCGGCCAGCGGTTTGACCCGACGTATCGATATCGAGGCGAAACACATCACTTTGCGGTGAGTTGCCCAGAAACGATGATTCAAACAGCAGTGGCAGCTCTTTCACCACCACGCTCAAACGATCGAGTAGTGACGCGCCGAGATATTGAGTCGATGATTTTTCAAACGTCTTGTCATCGGCCAGATCCAAATTGGACACTTTGCCCGCTTTGTACAGTACGGTGTCGCCCTGAGTCACGGCGACAAACGTCAGCTCCGGGTACTTATCCAGTGAATCTTTCAGGTAGGCATCCATCCCGCGAATCTGATCAAACGGCACGCCCGCATCCACCGCCGTGGTTAGATCATCATGCACGCTCTGCGCAATGGCATTGGCTTTTTTCAGCAGCTCAGGTTTCACCGAAAAGTTGAATTCCACCAGCGTGTAAACCGCGCTCAGTCCCGAGGCAATAAAGGCGCTCAGAATCGTAATCAGAATCAGACGGCGGTTAATAAAACTGGCCATACTTTTGGCTTTGTTCATGAACGCACCTCAGTGTTTTGCGTCGATGGCTGACTGCCCGTCAGGTCCTGAAGTTTTTCCAGCTCTTCCGACACCAGTGACTTCATCTTTTCGCTTTGCTTAATTTGTTCGGCCAGACTTTGGGTCATCTGACCTTGCGGGATGTGGTCGAGGCGTTGTTGATCGCCGGTTGAATAGCCGTGAATCAACTTGATGACGTTGGTGACATCCCCAAAACCAAGACGAATGATGAAAAACACCAGCAACGACGCGAGCAGGAAAATCACCACGGTGGCTTCTAGCAGATGCAAACGCACCAACGCATACACGCCAAACAGCGCAGATTTGTCGTACACGATAACGATACTGCCGGCGAACGTGCCAAAGCTGTCGTAAATTTGCAGGCCACTGTAGAGCTCGGAATCGTCGCTCAGCGTCCACCTTGGTTCACTGGATTTGAGGGCGCGGCGAACCACATCTTCTGGTAGGGTCTGCACCGAGCTGTTGTCAGCGTAAGATTGCACCAAGGGTTGACCGTGCTGATCAATCAAGGCCACCGCGACCACATTTGGTTCACGAATTCGGGCTTGGTCGATTTGTTGTTTGAGGTTTTTGGCGGATTGATAAGGAATGCCGAGACGCTCGACCCGTTCCACCGAATTGGCGAGTGAGGAGGAGATCACTTCCAGTTTTGAAGACACCACGTGCGACATCAGGCTGTCGAACTTCATGTAGTTCATCAAGTACAGCAAACTGAGTACGGACAGCAGGATCACCCAAACGGTAATCACCAACCGCAGATGCACTTCAAAGAAAGCTCTCATAAATACAGTTACCCAACCAATACTTCATATTAGAATGATTCACATGCGAGATACTAGATTGGGAATTTGCATAAATTGTGCAGCTTGTGATTTTTCTCACCTAGAGTGAACTCAGATCACAAAAATATATCTATTTTGCTGATTTATTAATCGTTAATTAGCATATTCTTATTCAGATAAATCTAAATCGATTAAATTTAACTAGCTCATATATAAGGGAATTTTAATATAGAAAGGTCATTTGACTGTTCAAGCAAAATAACGCCATCACGAGACAAAAAATGAATGATTTATTGGGCCTGTTCGCCACCCCCGCGCAATAAAAAAGGCCACACCTGCGTGTGACCTTTTCATTCATCCGTCGACGAAGCGCCAACGCAATACTTAAAGATATTCGCACAAGTACGCGGTCGAGACCGCCACTTGGAGATCAAACGACGAGTTGCCTTCCACTTCAAATGCTTCGCCTGAGTTGAACGTCACCCAATCGGCGTCTGTTGTACGTTTGATGGTGAGCGCGCCTTTCACGACCGTCATGCGCTCTGCTGCGCCCGTACCGAAGGTGTATTCACCCGGCGCCATCACGCCAACCGTGATGTCATTATTATTCTGCTGAAAACCCAAAGACTTCACGTTGCCTTCGAAATAGCTGTTCTCTTTAATCATTGTTCTTCCTTGTTGAATTGAATGCATGCCGTGCGCAGCCAGCGCACGGATGCTCTGTTTTTAACTCAAGAACGTCGTCGACACAAGGTTTAGCTGCCGCTTTCTTTGACTCTTTTCATTGAGGGCGTCACACGCCATCTTGACCTATATTTTGTGGCACGAACATCACCCGAGGCGTCCATTGATAGAAAGCTCAATTCTTGAAGCAAGATCATACTTTGCTGACCACGAATTGCGTTCTGTTTGCGCCGACGCCAAGCTATTTCACGCTTATTTTGCGATAATTTTTCGGCAGAACAGCGCATGTGGCTTGACGTGATTTCCGGGCTGAACATTGATTCGGGGCACAGCGCCCAAACGATGTACGCGCGCACAGGACGATGCTTTCAATTCAACCTCCCCATCGACAGGAGGAGAGCCGGGAACAGGAGTAAACCAAGGTGGCGACAGGGAAGAAACGAACGCGAACGGATGCCGACAGCACCCGACCGCCCATCGTCTCGAAAGAGACCGTATTCAAGACCGTGTTTTGGAGCGGTTTAACGCTGCTCGCCTGTGGCTTTGGCGCGCTGCTCCTGTTCAGCTACAAGGATTACGTCGACCCCAAACATGTGCATGGTTCGTGGGTTGAAATTGGCGCGCCCAGCTACCAGACCGAAGTGCTGACGTTCGATGAACGCGGCGTGTTTCGCAACAACCGCTTGGTGAGCACCAATTTTGATTACAACGGCAAAAATATCGAAGTCGAGACCGGCCTGGGCATCACCATTTACCAAGTCACCGGCACCATGAAATCGCCGCAACTGAAACGCATTGAGCCCAGCAGCCCCATTCAACGCTTTGTCAAACAAGGCTATGAAGACACCATCACCGACAGCGAGGGCAACGCCGGGCAAACGCGCCGAGCGGCACTCTCAGCGCATTTCAACGATTGAGACGAAGCGCCTCAGATTTAACCCGTCAGCACATTATCTTCCGGATATTTCAGCAGCGTCGCTTGTGGCCTTGCCAACATGTACGCCAAGGTCAGCGGCCCAATCCGTCCAATAATCATCACCACAATCATGATGTATTTGCCCGGCTCTGACAGCTGCGCGCTAAGGCCCGCCGTCAATCCCACGGTAGCAAACGCCGAAATGGTTTCAAACAGCACCGCTTCAAAACTGGCTTGTTCCGTCAACATCAACAGGAACATCGCGATGGTCAACAGCGCGCCACTGACCACGATGATCGCCAGCGCTTTGGTGACGGTCGGCCAGTTGATGGTGCGCTTAAACATCACCACGTGTTTCTTCTGACGCAAGAAGGTCCAAGTCGCCAAAAACGCCACGGTAAACGTCGAGACTTTGATCCCGCCCCCGGTTGATGTCGAACCCGCACCAATCAGCATCAGAATAATCATGATCAGCAGCGCCGGTTGGCTCATCTGCGCAATGTCGACGCTATTAAACCCAGCCGTCCGCGCTGTGGCCGATTGGAAGAAAGCCGACAGCCATTGCTGCCACAGCGGCAAAGGTTGCATGGTGTGCGGATTATTGTGTTCTAAGCACCAGAAGAACAAGGTGCCGATCAGCAACAGCACCGGCGTCGCCACCAACATCAACTTGGTATGCAAGCTGAAATAGCGCCAGCCCGAGCGCCAATGTGCCCACACATCACCCACCACCGTAAAGCCGAGGCCGCCGAAGATAAATAGCCCGGCGAGGGTCAACAGAATGGTAGGATCATCGGCATAGCTGATCATGCTGTCAGAGAACAACGAGAAGCCCGCGTTATTGAATGCAGAAACCGCATGGAACAGCGCACTAAACAGCCCCTGCGACCAGCCCAATTCCGGCACCCACCGAAACGACAGAATCGCCCAGCCGATGCCTTCGGCAATCAGCGCAAAAATGATGATGCGTTTGACCAACTTTTGCAGGTTGACCGCGCGGTCTTGCCCCAAAGCATCTTTGGCGATCGCTTGTTGTTTGAGGCTCAGACGCACCCCAAACATGTAGAGCAGCACCGCCGACAAGGTCATTTGGCCAAGGCCACCGATTTGCATCAACAGCAGCAACAAAATCTGACCGTGAATGGTGAAATGGGTGCCAGTGTCGACCACGCCCAAGCCCGTCACACTGATGGCAGAGGTTGCGGTAAATAAGGCATCGGTAAAGCTGAGCCCGGATTTTGAAAATACGGGCAGCGTCAACAGCACAGCCGCCGGCAGCAACACCGACAAAAAGCTGACCAGAATGATCTTGGGTTCTGAACCGTTGTTGCTGTTTTTGTCTTTATCCAGCGCGTAGAAAATACCACTGCGTTCAAGCGGGTTCATAAGGTTTTCAACTGCTTAGTCAGCGTTTGTTGCGGGCCGACAACAATCAACATATCACCAATTTCAAGCACGGTATCAAGCGACGGTGCTTTGGTGACTTCCGGGCCACGTTTAAAGCCCAGCACTTGCACGCCCGCTTCCTGACAAATGGGCATTTCGGCAATTTGTTTGCCCATCATGCGCGAGCCGATCACCACTTCCGTTAACGCCAAGCCGCTGCCCAGTTCAATGAATTCCAGCACGCGGCGATCGAGCATTTTACGCGCCACGCGAATCCCCATGTCCCGTTCCGGCATGATGACGTGGTCGGCGCCGACCTTGTGCAGAATCTTGACGTGGAACTTATCGTTGGCCTTCACCCACACCGATTTCGCGCCCGACTCTTTCACCACCAAAGTAGCGAGAATCGATGAGTTGATGTCTTCGCCAATCGCGACCATCACCATGTCGTAATCTTTCAGTTTCAGCTCAAACACCGTTTCTTCAATGGTGCAGTTGGCCACAATCGCTTGCGTGGCGTAATTCATCGCCGCTTTGACTTTCTCTTCATCGACATCCACCGCGAGCACTTGCGCCCCTGCTTCCGTCAGCTCCTGACACACGGACAAACCAAAACGACCTAAACCAATGACTGCGAACTGCTTATCACGAATTTTCATTACGTTGCCTTTATTACCCTACTGACAATAACAATACTGAGCCTTGCAGCGTTCAAGCGCTGCGTATCCAAATCATGTGCTCTCCATTTTATATACCAAACGCGTATGGGATGGAAACGTCACAGTGACGCCATCTATAGAGAATCCCTGCATTTTCTGGTAGTTTGGGCAACAAAATTCACCGACTGAATAGTGCAACCATCCGATGAGCATTGACGATTTAATTCTTCGCTTTCAGGCATCGCCTTATTTAAAAGACTGGGACAACAGTGTGCTGTTTATCACCCTTGCCAGCTTTGTGGCTTGGGGCGTATGGCGACTGGCTTACCGCTATTTGTTTAACCTGACCGAAAAGACCTCATTCCATTGGGATGACGTGGTCCTGCACGCTCTCAAAACGCCCATCAGTACCTTGATCTGGTGTTGGCCGGGCACCATTTCTCTGGGCTTGCTGCTCGATGATCACTTCCAAACCAAATTTAACTGGCTGCAAAACACCAAGAAATTGATGTTGATTGCCATCTTCGTGTGGATTCTGCTACGCCTGGTGGGTGAAATTGAGCACTATATCCTCAGACAGCGCAAACGCGATGAGACCACCGTGCAGGCCATCTCCAAAGTGACACGCATGTTGATCATCATCACCGCAATTTTGTCGGTGATGCAGGCATTCGGACTCAGTTTGAAAGGGTTGCTGACCTTTGGCGGGGTCGGTGGTCTGGTGGTCGGTTTGGCGGCCAAAGATCTGCTGTCGAACTTCTTTGGTGGCTTGATGATTTACTTCGATCGCCCATTTAAAGTCGGCGATTGGATTCGTTCACCGGATCGCCAGATTGAAGGCACCGTTGAACGCATCGGCTGGCGTATGACCATCATTCGAACGTTTGATAAACGCCCGCTGTATGTCCCGAACTCGGTATTCAGCAACATCGTGGTAGAAAACCCGTCGCGCATGCAAAACCGCCGCATTCACGAAACCATTGGCCTGCGTTATCAAGACGCAAACAAGATGGAAACCGTGATCAACGAAGTGCGCGAGATGTTGAAAAATCACCCAGACATCGATGCACATCAAACCCTGATCGTGAACTTTAACGCGTTTGGGCCATCGTCACTGGATTTCTTCATCTACACCTTCACCAAAACCGTGAACTGGATTCGTTACCACGAAGTGAAGCAAGATGTGCTGTTGCAAATCATGACCATTATTCAGAACAATGGTGCTGATGTCGCCTTCCCAACCCGCACCTTGATTATCGATCCGGCCAGCGCCGGTGATGTGCCGGCCCCATCGGTGCAGCCTTAATCCCGCGCGTCCACCGACAAAAAAACCGCCCACGTGGCGGTTTTTTTGTCGAGTAATTTGCGGTTAGTTTTGCACCGCCACGTCGCGCTGCACGGGATCGTCTTGATGTTCGGCCAGCCAGTAGAGCCAGATCATCACCAAACACAAGCCAATGCACACGCCAAATAACCAATTCGGATTGAGCGATTCAATCACCACACCGCCAATCAGCGGTGCAATGGCAAAGCCCAGCGAATACAGCGCAGCAGCACCAAAATAGGAACCCCGCAGATGCGCGGGCGCCATGCGGTCGATTTGCACATTGAGGGTCGGAAACGCAATCACTTCACCCATACTCAGTACAAATCCGGCAATGTACCAGCCATATGGCCAGTCAGACGGTGTCAGCAAAAAGCCGACCTGAGCTAACATCATCAGCACCATACCGATACGCGTGCGCACAAACAGCGGCACATGTTCCAGCCACTTGAGGGTTGGGAACTGAAAGATGATGATGGTCAGCGTATTCACCAACACCAAACTGGCGACCAATTGCGCGGCATCGGACACGCTGGAGCGCACGATCACCTGCGGAATTGACGACTCCATCTGCGCGTAGACAAACATCATGATGAAGTTGGCAATCATCATTTTGACGAAAATGCTGTCTTTACCAATCACGCGCAGGGTGCGGCCAAAGTTCGGCAACAGCGAGGGATCGGGTTTGACATGGTGACCTTTGCGTTCAATCGCCATCAGGAGCCACACCGCGTAAATCAGGTAGGTAATCCCCGTAGCGATAAACAGCACCTGCGGGTGGGCCAAGCCCAGCGTGATCCCAATCAGCGGACCAATCGCGCCGCCAAGGTTGAGCAGAAAGTAACGCACATTCATCGCCAATTCGCGATCTTTGAGGTTACTCAGGTTATCGCCCAGCACCGCTTTTGCTGGTGCCTCAATCATCGGCCGCATCAAACCGGCCAAAATCACCAAGACGTAAAAGTGCCAAATCTGATTCGCGACACCGATGCCGGTATAGGCCAAAGAGGCAATCAACGCCCCCGCCACCATCACCCATTTACGACCAAACTTATCCGACAGATAACCCGAATAAAGCCCGGTGATCGCACCGACGACGGCTGAACTGGCGAGCATGGTGCCCACTTCCACCGCCGTCGCACCATAATCCTGATAGAGAAACACAATCAAAAACGGCCACGCCATAAAAAAACTGGTGCGCGCAAACAGGGTGCCGGCCAAGACGGTCCAGACTGAAAAATTAAAGCGTTGTATCCTCTGCCACTCAAACAAACTCTCTGGTTTTTCCATGCATTCTCCTCGATCCCACTGACGTTATTTTTGCGCGACAATTGTCACACTTTTCGCTGTTTTATCGCCAATATAGTGAGGAAATGTAAAGAAAGATAGTGATATGTGACATTGAATTCATAACAAAACGGAATAAGAAGAATGGTTCATAAAACCTAATTGATACAGCTAGTTAGATCCTCTTCGGTGCAAATAAAAAGCCGCACAATACAAGGTATTGCACGGCTTAGCTTGTTGATTTCCAGAATATTTACAGTGTAAAGAAGGAAAGCTGCTCTTTTTGCTTTTCGGCCAAACGAGACAGCTCGGTACTCGCGCTGGCACTCTGGCTGATCCCGGTGACATTTTGCTGCACCAGCTCCGACATATTGACCACGTTGCGGTTGATGTCTTGCGTCACTTGCGATTGTTCTTCAGCAGCAGTGGCCACTTGCGCGTTGGTGTCATTGATGGCCGAGACGGATTCGGTAATCCCAACCAGCGCATCGTTAGCTCGCAGCGCCAGTTCATTGTTACGATTGAGCATCGCCAAGCTGGTTTGCATGCTTTCGTTGGCGAGCACCGATTGACCTTGCAGTTCCTCAATGATGGCTTGAATCTCTTCCGTCGATGCCTGCGTGCGCGCGGCCAGCATGCGCACTTCATCGGCGACCACCGCAAACCCACGGCCAGATTCGCCTGCGCGCGCCGCTTCAATTGCCGCATTCAGCGCCAACAGGTTGGTTTGGTCAGACACGCCGCGAATCACTTCAATCACGTTGCTGATTTGTTCCGACTGCTCTTTCAAACGCTGCACCACTTGCGCCGCATCGTTAAGTGCCACCGACATCTGCTCGCTGGCTTGACCACTTTCCAAAAAGATCGACAAGCCCGATTGCGCCAAGCCATCCGCTTCGCGCGCCGTTGAATCGGCAGAGGTCGCGTTGTCGCTGACATTGTTGGCGGTGCTCGCCAATTCGTTCACCGCCGAAGCCACTTGCTCGATTTCCATCAGCTCTTGCTGCGCGTTGCTTTCGGCCTGCGTCATGACAGCCGCCAGTTCCGTCGCCGCCGAGGCCACGTCTTCACTGATGCGCGTCAGTTGATCGACCGTGGCATGCAACTGCGCTGCGGTTTGGTTGACGTCTTTGTTTAAACGCGCAATTTCGTTGTTGCCGCTCGCATCAGCACGCACCGACAAATCGCCTTGCGCCAGTTTGCGCATCACCGTTTGCAAACGCTGAATCGGTGCCACAATCGCCCCCGACAGCAGCCAAGCGGCGCCCAGCGACACCACCAAGACCGACAACACACTCCACATCGCGTTTTGCATGACAACATCACTGTCTTTCGCGCTTTGTTGCATGGATTGAGTCGCGTAGTGATTGACCTTTTGTGACAAGTTATTAATGGCTTCCACCATGCGGTTTCCCACCACGCGGTATTCTGCGATGAATTGGCGGTACTCCTGTTCACTGACTAAACCGGCATCACGACGGGTAAAAAACGCCACCGCACGCTGCGACATCTCCACATAATCGACGATGCGCTGTTGCACGCGTTCAATTTCTTCATCGTATAGCTTTTGTTTTTGCATCGCTTCAAGGGTGTCGTCTACCGTTTTCAAGCCGCTGGTGAGCTCTTGCAGAAACACGTCTCGACGAGCGGGGTCGTAAATCGCATACACCGCACTAATGCGCAGCGGGTAAATGGTGTCATCCACTTGCGCCAGCGTGTCTTTGTACTGCACTAAGGTCTGCGTGTTCGCCTCAACGGATTCTTGTTCTTGAACCAAGTTCGATTTGGTGATCCAGAGTGCGATGAGCAACACCACCGTGAGAAAAGCCACGGGTAATAAAATCTGAACGCGTATTGATATGTTTTTCAATGAAACCTGCATGGTACAACCTCACAATAAAAAGTATGCGTCCATGCAGCGGGCGTTCGCCCAAAAGAGTGTATTCGGCGCGGAGAGTAGGCAAAGATGATATTCATGTCCAGTATTAATTTGCACACGAATCATACTGTTAACAAGGTAAACGTTTGGCCTATGACAACGCTGACAATGATGAAACAATCGTGACAATTTATGAAAGAATGTATAAAAAAAGGCCACCCCTTGGGGTGGCCGTTTCAGCAGGTGATGGCAATCATCCGTTTACTTGCGCAGTGCGTTCAGTTTCGCTTGCGCCAACCCAAAGATGGTATCGACTGGGTAGCTGCCGTCATCCGTTGCCACCCCTGCCGATTTACCGGTCAGGATTTCAATCGCTTCGGTGACATGATCAATCGTCCAAATGTGGAACTCTCCTTTTTCCACCGCTTTCACCACATCCGCCCGCAGCATCAAGTTGTGGCGGTTGGAGCGCGGAATGATCACCCCTTGGGTATTGTGGCGACCTTTGATGCCACACACATCGAAGAAGCCTTCAATCTTCTCGTTCACCCCGCCGATCGGCTGAGATTCACCAAACTGGTTCATGGAGCCAGTGATGGCGATGTCTTGGCGGTTGGGCTGTTTGGAGAATGCCGACACAATGGCACAGAATTCAGCCATGCTGGCACTGTCGCCGTCCACGCCGCCGTACGATTGCTCAAACGTGATGGTCGTGGTCAGTGGCACGCGTGCGGTGCGACCAAACACTGAACTCAGATACGCCGACAGAATCATTACCCCTTTGGAGTGAATGCTGCCGCCCAGATCCACGCTGCGTTCGATGTCGATGATGTCACCGTCGCCGTACGATGTGGTGGCAGTGATTCGGTTGGGCACCCCAAAAGCGTGATCGCTGGTCGCCAGGACCGACAATGCGTTCACTTGACCAATCGCCATGCCTTCGGTTTCCATCAGCGTGGTGCCGTTGACGAAGCTTTCCATCACGCCTTCTTGCAAGCGGTTCACGCGCATTTCTTGATTCTGCAATGCTTCATCGACGTGGTTCTGACGAATCATGTTGGAGTTCGCCTGACGCGCCACGTAGTTGGATTCGCGCAGCAAGTTGGCGATGTGCGCCGAGTGCAACGATAGCTTGTTCTGATCGCCAGTGATGCGTGAGCTGTGTTCGATGATGCGCGCGATCGCTTTGCGGTCACAATGCAACATGCTGTTGTCGTGCACAATGCTGGAGATAAAGCGCGCGTAATGCAGCTCGGTATCTGGTGTACGCTTCATTTCATCTTCGAAATCGGCGGTCACGCGGAACAGCTCCCCAAACTCTGGATCGTAATGCGTCAGCAGCTCGTAGGTGCGGTAATCGCCAAACAGGATGATTTTCACATCAAGTGGGATCGGTTCTGGGTCGAGCGACACGGTGCCCGTCAACGTCACTTCTTTTTCCAATGAAGTGAAGCTGAGCTGGCGCGAACGCAGGGCGCGTTTCAGGCCATCCCACACATAGGGTTGTTCCAGAACTTTGACCGCGTCCATCAGCAGCACGCCGCCGTTGGCTTTGTGCAAGCTACCGGCACGAATCAGTGAGAAATCCGTAAACACGGTGCCTTTGTAAGTGGCGGTTTCGATGTAACCAAACAGCGAGTGGTAGTTCGGGTTCTCTTCCACCACAATCGGAAAATCTTCTTTGGTGCGACTCACCAGTACGTTCACTTTGTAACGGCGTGGCAGCTTTTTATCCAACGCCGCACTGGCCAATTCACCTTGCTCACCGGTTTCATCCAAAAAGATTTCGACGTTTTCGACGATGTCTTTTTGCAGATCGGTCAGATAGGTTTTGACCTCCGCGTACTTGGAATAATCCTGCTTTAACTGTTTGATAAAGTGGCCGATCACATCCAGCGTCACGTCGTCATTCAGCTTTTTAATCTTTTCACTGTATGACTCTTCCCACTCCGTCAACTGGCGCACCATATTGCGCAGTGCCACTTCCAACTCATCGATGGTTTGGCTGAACTGCTCTTGCTCTTTTTTGCTCAGTGCATCAAAGGTTTCTTCGGTGTGCAGTTCTTCCCCATTCATGGCAACAAATTGGTAATCGCCTTGGGTGGTGATCGTCAGGCTGATGCTGCGCTCTTTGGCTTTGCGGGTAATCTCTTCCAGCTCATCTTGCTGTTTTTGAGCCAGTTGATTTTTCAGCTTTTCAGCGCGAGAGAAGTAGAGCTCATTGTCAAACGCCAGTGGAATCGCGTTCATCAATTTGACCATCAGTTTTTCAATGTCCTGACGGAACGCTTGCCCGACGCCACACGGCAGCTTCAGCACGCGTGGCACACGAATATCATCAAAATTCGCCACATAGCACCAATCGAACAAATCGATGGGGCCGTGTTTGTGACGGCTGAGGTAACGCAAAATCATGGTGCGTTTCCCCAAACCATTCCGCCCGATGGCGTAAATGTTGTAACCTTTTTCCTTGATGGACATGGCGAACTCGACCGCTTTTTGCGCGCGTTCCTGGCCAACGATTTCATCAATGGGAGCCAATTCTTTGGTCGACTTACACGGCAGTTGCTCAAGCTCTGCGACGTGGTAGAGCTGCGCTGCGTTCAATTGTTGAATCGTCATACTCCCCTCCTTCGGTGTTTATACTTCTTGTTTTGTAGCCTAAGTGTAGATGTAAAGCATTGACTTTTTAGTGACTTAGACTGGATTCGCGCTCAATCGAACAAATAACAATCAATTTCACCGCCAAACGAGCGTTCCTCGCCAATCACATGCCTCAATTTAAAAATGACAATCATTTGCAATTGATAGTTATTTGCATTTAAATAATCTCCATCATTGCACAGGAGGCGGACGATGAATCTGCAACAATGTTGGACCACCTATCTTCAGGCGGAAAAATTGCTCGAACAGGGCCATTGGCCACAGGCCCACTATCTGTTTGAGGATGTGCTGCATCATCTGCCGCACCACATTCAGCATGCGACGCACGACGAAAACACCAAGCCGTGCCAAATGAGCTGCTTGATCGCCGGATTGCGCGACGCCGCCGTCGCGCAGTCGGAAATTCTCAACAACATGGGGCAATATCAGCGCGCGTTTGAGGTGCTCAATCAAGCCTACGCGTTGCTGCAATTCATGTCGATTGAAGAGTTGGATTTGGTAGCCGCCGTCTCTCCCGTGCTGGAAAAACACAGTCATGATTTGCTGCGCCACATTGGCGCGTTCTGCCTCGCGCAGCGCAATGCGTCGTGGCAATTGGAATATGAACAGGTTGAAAAAGCGCACCACTATTTCACCCAGCTAAAATCGTATCGCGAGCTGCAAAGCCGCGTGCCCGTGATCAATTGATAAGGATGCACAATGTCACACTCCCCTCTGTTGCAGGTTCGACACCTGTCGGTCAGCTTTCAAACCAACGATGGCGTGGTTGAAGCAGTCAAAAACGTCAACTTTGAGCTGAATGTCGGCGAAACACTGGCGATTGTTGGCGAGTCCGGCAGCGGTAAGTCAGTCTCCACCAACGCATTGATGCAACTGCTGCCTAACAACGCGCGTCTCGATCCGCAATCCAGCATTCGCTTTGAAGGTGAAGAGCTGTTGGAAAAAAGCGAAGCGTACATGCAGCGCATTCGCGGCGATCGCATTGGGATGATTTTTCAAGAGCCGATGACCTCGCTCAATCCTTACCTGCGCGTGGGCATTCAAGTGGCAGAGGCGATGAGGTGCCACCGCAACGTGTCGATGGCTCAGGCCAAACAGCGCGTGTTGGAACTGTTTGAACTGGTGCATTTACCCAATCCGCAGCAGGCGTACAGCAAGTATCCGCACGAATTTTCTGGCGGCCAATTGCAACGCATCATGATTGCGATGGCGTTGATCAACGAGCCCGACATTCTGATTGCCGACGAGCCCACCACTGCGCTGGATGTGACGGTGCAGGCCGAAGTCCTCAAACTCATCAAAGAAATTCAAGCCAAAATGGGCATGGCGATTTTGTTCATTACCCATGATTTGGGCGTGGTGCGTTATGTTGCCGACCGCGTGCTGGTGATGTGCAAAGGCGATGTGGTCGAAGAAGGTGACACCCAAGAGCTGTTTACCAACGCCAAGCACGACTACACCCGCATGCTGATCAACGCCATTCCTAAAGGCAGCAAAGATCCGGTTGATGCGAATGCGCCCGCGCTGCTCAAAGCAAGCGACATTCGAGTCAAATTCCTCATCAAACCGCATTTCATTGCCAGCCGGAATCAGTACTTTGAAGCGGTGAAAGGCATTTCACTCGAACTCAAACAGGGTGAAACGCTCGGCATTGTCGGCGAGTCCGGCAGCGGCAAATCGACGCTAGGCCGCGCGCTGATTGGCCTATTGCCGTCCACAGGCGAGATTGAATTTAAAGGCATGGACTATCGCAAGCTGAGCGACGTGCAGCGATTGGCGCTGAAAAGAGACATTCAGATGGTGTTTCAGGATCCCTACGGTTCCCTGTCACCGCGCATGACGGTTGGCGAAATCATCACCGAAGGATTACTGGTGCATCAACCGCACATCAGCAAAGCAGAACGTCTGCAACGGGCACGCAAAGCACTGGAAGAGGTGCGTCTGGATGCCAGCGCGATCAACCGCTACCCGCACGAGTTTTCTGGCGGTCAGCGCCAACGCATTGCAATCGCACGCGCGCTGATCCTCGAACCGTCCTTCATTTTGCTCGACGAACCGACCTCGGCCCTCGACCGTTCAGTGCAGCTCACCGTGATTGACTTGCTCAAAGACATTCAACAGCGCCGCAACATCGGTTTTCTGTTCATCAGCCACGACCTCAGCGTGGTGAAAGCGCTGTCGGATCGCGTGATGGTGATGCAAAAAGGCGAAGTGATGGAACAAGGCAGCGCCGAAGACATTTTCCATCGTCCACAGCACGACTACACCAAGAAATTGATTGCCGCCTCGTTTGATGTGGATGAGGAAGTCGCCGCGTAATCAAACTGTCATCGACCCTTGCCATACTGGCGGAGTCAATCTCAGTGACATCGGTTTGGCCGCCGATCGAACATGCCGCACGGATGCGGCATTTTTCTTTTCTGGAACGAGCGCTCACAACGAAGCGATCGCAACGGATAATCAGGAAAAGAGAACAAAAAGCTCAGAAATAGTGGGAAATAGCCAAGTAACGGGCGCGAATGTGCTCAATCAGCAAACGGACTTTGTTCGGCGGCTGGCGGGTAAACGGATACACCGCGTAGATGCCGAGTTTCTTGCCGACTTGCTCCGGAAAAATGTCCACCAGCTCACCATTGCGAAAATCGTGATACACCAAGCAGCGCGGCACGTAAGCAATGCCGTGACCACCCAGTGCCGCTTTGCGCAGCGCCGTGGCGTTGTCCGTCGTGAAGGTGCCTGACACGCGCACAATGTAGTTGCCTTTGGCGCTTTTGAACTCCCAATCGGTTGCCCCCGTCGTTTGGTAGGCATATTGCAGGCAGTTATGATTGACCAAATCTTCCGGCTTTATCGGTTTACCGTTACGCGCAATGTAAGAAGGCGACGCGCACACCACCCATTGTGAATCGAGAATATGACGCGCAATCAGGCTGGAATCTTCGAGATAACCGGTGCGGATCACCAAATCGAACCCACCTTCCACCAAGTCAACGAAGCGGTTATCGAGCGACATTTCCACCGTCAGCCCCGGATGCAGGTTACAAAATTCCGCCACCGCATCCGCCAGAATCAAATCCCCCGAGATGCTGGGCACCGACATGCGAATGTGACCGCTGACATTTTCGCCAAACCCCGCCACTGCATCCATCGCCTCCTGAGTGGCTTGCTTCACATTTTTCGCACTCGCCAGCAACGCCTTGCCCGCTTCGGTCAGGGTCAATTTACGCGTTGTTCGATATAATAGTTGAACGCCCAATTCCTCTTCCAATCGCGCCATTCTTTTACTAACTACCGAATTCGTAAGGTTATTTTGTTCAGCCACCTTACTAAAACTGCCCAGCTCTACCACCTGAGAAAACAGAATTAAGTCGTCTGCACGCATTCGATTATGCCAATTTTGGAACTAATTATTTTCATTATTTCCCTATATCGCAAAAAAATAAAGGGGTACATTCACGCCGAATTAACAAACCCATCACAACTATAAAAATTTGTAACACCGAGCTCTAACGTCTTAACCCGTATCCTACATCACGTGTTAAGCCATCATTGATGGATGGAGAGTTCAAGGACGAGGAAGTATTCCATGAGCGACACTGTATTAGCATTGGTTGCGTTTTCACCGATTGTGGTGGCAGCCATTCTTCTGGTTGGCCTGAATTGGCCAGCGAAAAAAGCCATGCCGGTCGCGTTTGCGCTGACCGTGGCGATTGCTTTGACATTTTGGGACATGACGGCCAACCGCGTGTTGGCATCCGTACTGCAAGGATTGGGGATCACCGTCACCGTACTGTGGATCGTGTTTGGAGCGATTTTCCTGCTCAACACACTAAAATACACCGGCGCGATTACCGTGATTCGCAATGGGTTCACCAACATTTCACCTGACCGCCGCATTCAGGCCATCATCATCGCTTGGTGTTTTGGCTCATTCATTGAAGGCGCTTCCGGTTTCGGCACACCTGCAGCCATTGCTGCGCCTCTGCTGGTGGCCATCGGTTTTCCTGCGCTGGCAGCGGTGCTGATGGGCATGATGATTCAGTCGACGCCAGTTTCATTTGGCGCGGTGGGCACCCCGATTCTGGTTGGGGTGAACAAAGGGCTGGATACACACAACATCACCGAAGCGCTGGTGGCACACGGCTCAAACTGGGACGCGTACCTGCAGCAGATCACCGCCAGCGTGGCGTTAATCCACGCCAGCGTCGGCACCTTGATGCCCGTGTTGATGGCGATGATGCTGACCCGTTTCTTTGGCAAAAACCGCAGCTGGACCGAAGGTTTGAGCATTCTGCCATTTGCGCTGTTTGCCGGCCTCGCGTTCACCATTCCTTACGCGCTGACTGGCGTGCTGCTGGGCCCTGAATTCCCCTCACTGGTGGGTGGTCTGTTCGGCCTGACGATTGTGGTGACCGCAGCGAAAAAAGGCTTTTTGGTGCCAAAACAGAACTGGGATTTTCGCCCGGAAAACGAATGGCCAGCGGAATGGCTCGGCTCGCTAAAAATGGATCTCGATGACATCAAAGGCAAACCGATGGGCCTCGCGCTGGCGTGGCTACCGTACGTGCTGCTGGCGGTCATTCTGGTGCTGAGCCGCGTGAGTGCGGATTTCAAAGGCCTGCTGCTGAGCGTGAATTTGGCATTCAACAACATTCTCGGTGAAGTGGGCGTGAGCGCCTCGATTGCGCCGCTCTATTTGCCGGGTGGGATTTTGGTCTTCGCCGCATTGCTGGCCGTCTTGCTGCAAGCGCGCAGTCTCAAACCGATGGGGCAAGCGCTGGGTGAATCGACCAAAACCCTGATTGGCGCCGGTTTCGTGTTGGTGTTCACCATTCCCATGGTGCGTATCTTCATCAACTCAGGCGTGAATATGTCGGATCTGGCAAGCATGCCGGTGACGACTGCGAACTTTGCCGCAGGATTAGTGGGCGATGCCTTCCCCGCACTGAGCGCAACCGTTGGGGCCTTGGGCGCCTTCATCGCAGGCTCCAACACCATTTCAAACATGATGTTCAGCCAGTTCCAGTTTGAAGTGGCGCAAACCTTGGGCGTATCGAGTGTCATCGTCATCGCTCTGCAAGCGGTGGGCGCGGCAGCCGGTAACATGATTGCCATTCACAACGTGGTGGCGGCATCGGCCACAGTCGGCCTGCTGGGTCGTGAAGGTGCGACACTGCGCAAAACCATCATTCCAACTTTCTACTACCTTGTAGTAACAGGATTAATTGGTCTGGCCGTGATCTACGGTTTCCACATGACCGACGCATTAATGAACGTTTAAGTCAACGAGACCCCGCCAACCTGACGCTGCGCAGTCAGCCTTCATCAGCAGCGTTTCGGTTCACGGGCATAAGCAGGCATCTGACCTGCACGAGCTAACATTAGGAATGTATCTATGATTATTTCGGCATCCACCGATTACCGCGCTGCGGCGAAAGCCAAACTGCCTCCGTTTCTGTTTCACTACATCGATGGCGGCTCCTACAGTGAACATACGTTGCGCCGCAACACCGACGACCTGTCTGACATCGCGCTGCGCCAACGTGTGCTCAACGACATGTCACAGCTTGATCTGTCGACCGAACTGTTTGGTGAATCGCTGGCGATGCCGATTGCCCTCGCGCCAGTTGGCCTGACCGGCATGTACGCCCGCCGCGGCGAAGTGCAGGCCGCCACCGCCGCCAGCAACAAAGGCATTCCGTTTACGCTTTCTACCGTCTCGGTGTGTCCAATTGAAGAAGTGGCACCAGCGATTGACCGCCCGATGTGGTTTCAACTGTATGTACTCAAAGATCGCGGCTTTATGAAAAACGTACTGGAACGCGCCAAAGCCGCTGGCGTGACCACGTTGGTGTTTACGGTGGATATGCCAGTGCCGGGCGCACGCTATCGTGACATGCATTCCGGCATGAGTGGCCCGAACGCGGCCGCGCGCCGCGTGATGCAGGCCATGACGCACCCAAGCTGGGCGTGGGATGTGGGTCTGCTGGGCAAACCGCACGATCTGGGCAACATCTCCACCTATCGCGGCACACCCACCAAACTGGAAGATTACATCGGCTGGCTGGGCACAAACTTCGACCCGTCGATTTCGTGGAAAGATCTGGAATGGATTCGTGATTTCTGGGACGGCCCGATGGTGATCAAAGGCATTCTGGATACCGAAGATGCCAAAGATGCGGTACGTTTTGGTGCTGATGGAATCGTGGTCTCGAACCACGGCGGCCGTCAGCTCGACGGCGTCCTCTCGACCGCACGTGCGCTGCCAGACATCGCGGATGCGGTGAAAGGCGACCTGAAGATTCTGGTCGACTCCGGCATCCGCACGGGCCTCGATGTGGTGCGCATGCTGGCACTGGGCGCCGACTGTACGCTCCTCGGCCGCGCCTTTGTTTACGCACTGGCCGCCCAAGGACAGGCCGGCGTAGAAAACCTACTCGACTTGTTTGAAAAAGAGATGCGAGTCGCCATGACGCTGACCGGCGCTAAAACCATTCAGGACCTGTCGCGTGAATCGCTGGTCAACGGATAAACCCCAAGAAGGCTTCGAAATTCCATTTTGAAGCCTTCTTTCCTAACACTGAAAGCATGACACTGGAAGCTATGATGAATCAGTCACCTACTGCCGAACATTATCGTCAATTAGAACAGAAACTGAGCAGCCAAATCGACCCGGAACGTATCGTGACTCAGGAGGCCAAGCGCCTCGCCTACGGCACCGACGCCAGTTTTTATCGTTTGGTACCCAAAATCGTACTGCGCTTGAAATCACTCGACGAAGTGATTTTTGCCATTGAATGCTGCGGCGAACTCGGCATTCACTTCACCTTCCGCGCAGCAGGCACCAGCCTGTCGGGTCAGGCGGTGTCCGATTCGGTGCTGATCACCCTGACCGACGATTGGCGTGGTCACCAGATCCTAGAAAATGGCGACAAGATTCTTCTCCAACCAGGCGTGATTGGCGCCGATGCCAACAAATACCTGGCACCATTTCAGCGCAAAATCGGCCCCGATCCGGCGTCGATCAATACCTGTAAAATCGGCGGCATCGCGGCCAATAACGCCAGCGGCATGTGCTGCGGGACGGCGCAGAACTCCTATCGCACCGTCGACAGCATGAAAATTGTCTTCGCCGACGGGTTTGTGTTGGATACCAAAGACGCCGCCAGCGTGGAACACTTCAAGCAACACAAAGCGCATCTGGTCGCTGGCCTTGAAGCGCTGTGCGCTGAAACGCTCGCCAATCAAGCATTAACCGAACGTATTCGTCACAAATACCGCCTGAAAAACACCACCGGCTACGCGCTCAATGCGCTGGTGGATTTCAGCGATCCGATTGAGGTGCTTGAGCACCTGATGATCGGATCAGAAGGCACACTCGGCTTTATCGCCGAGATCACCTACAACACCGTCATTGAACACGCGCACAAAGCGTCGGCGCTGTTGGTGTTTGCCGATATTGAACAAGCCAGTCAAGCCGTGACCACGCTGTCAAAATCACCGGTCGCGGCGGTTGAAATGATGGATGGCCGCGCGATGCGCTCGGTGGCCGATAAAAAAGGCATGCCTGCGTTTATCGCCACATTGGATCTCGAAGCAGCCGCGCTGCTGATCGAATCCCACGCCAGCGATCAAGCCACGCTGGATGCGCAGTGCGACGCGATCATGCGCGCGCTCGGCGACTATCACATTCTTGAATCCGTGCCCTTTACCACCGACAGCCGTATGGTGGCGACGCTGTGGGGCATTCGCAAAGGCATGTTCCCGGCCGTGGGCGCCGTGCGCGAAGTCGGCACCACCGTCATCATTGAAGACGTGGCGTTTCCGGTTGAAGATCTCGCCGCTGGCGTGCGCGACCTTCAGGCACTGTTCGACAAATACGCCTACAACGAAGCGATCATTTTCGGCCATGCGCTGGAAGGTAACCTGCACTTTGTGTTCACGCAGGGCTTTGACAGCCAGCAAGAGATCGACCGCTACGGCGCCTTTATGGACGATGTTGCCGAACTGGTGGCGGTGAAGTATCAAGGCTCGCTGAAAGCGGAGCACGGCACCGGACGCAACATGGCGCCGTATGTGGAGCTGGAATGGGGCAAAGACGGCTACGCGTTGATGCAGAAAATCAAAGCGCTGTTTGACCCGCGCGGCCTGCTCAACCCGGGCGTCATCGTCAACACCGATCCCCATTCGCACATCAGCAATCTCAAACCAATGCCGGCGGCCGATGATCTGGTCAACCGCTGCATCGAGTGTGGTTTCTGTGAGCCGGTGTGTCCGTCGCGCACCTTAACGCTCTCTCCGCGTCAGCGCATTGTGCTGTTCCGTGAATTGCAGCGCCGTATTGCCGCAGGTGAAAACGTGCAGGCGAGCGAACTTGAACAAGTGTTCGAGTATCAGGGGCTAGATACCTGCGCCGCGACCGGGTTGTGTGCCGAGCGCTGCCCCGTGGGCATCAACACCGGCGATCTGGTGAAGAAACTTCGCACCGCTAAATATCAGAAATTCACGCCGATTGCGCGCTGGACGGCCGAGCACTTCTCCGCCACCACCGCCATTGCGCGCAGCGGACTGAAAGCGAACCAACTGGCGACCAAGGTGCTGGGTAAGAAAACCGTCGGTAACCTGACCAACGGCTTGCGCAATCTGACCCAAGGCAAAACACCGCTGTGGATGCCGGAGATGCCACAGGCCAACACCCATCAACTTGAACTCGCCGCCGAGAATCTGCCGCGCCGTGAGAAAAAAGTGGTCTATCTGCCATCGTGTGCCAGCCGCAATATGGGCCAGCAAAGCGACGCGCAGGATCAGCGCCCACTGACCGAGGTGACTTTATCGCTACTCAATAAAGCGGGCTTTGAGGTGATTCTGCCGAGCGAACTCAGCAGCCAATGCTGCGGTATGCCCTACGACAGCAAAGGCATGACCGAACTGGCGCAAAGCAAAGCCCAGCAACTGGAAGAAGCGCTATGGGAAGCGAGCCATCACGGCACCTATCCGGTGCTGATGGACACCAGCCCGTGCGCCAAACGCAGCATGGAGCAGTTCACCAAACCGCTGGAAATTCTCGAACCAACGGGTTTTGTCAGCAAGTATCTGTTGGATCATCTGACAATCACGCCGAAACAGGAAACCGTGATGCTGCACATCACCTGCAGTTCGCGTCGCATGGGGCTGGAAAACGAGATGCTCAAACTGGCGCAGGCGTGCGTGACTGACGTGGTGGTGCCAGAGCACATTCAGTGCTGCGGTTGGGCGGGCGACAAAGGCTTTACCACCCCAGAGCTGAATGCGGCGGCGGTGCATCCGCTGAAAGAACAAGTACCGTCAGCCTGTTCGCGCGGCTTTAGTAACAGCCGCACGTGTGAAATTGGCTTGTCACATCACAGCGGCATTCCGTACCAGTCGATTCTGTATTTAGTCGATGAAGTGGCGCGCCCGGTTAATTAAAGTGGTTAGCGAATACCACTGGTCTGAGCGCTGAAAAAACAGGGAGCCGAGGCGCCCTGTTGATGGCTTGAAAATGGGCGTTAAGGTCAGAATAAGCGCCGTTTCAGCCCCGCTTTTTCGAGAATACGGGTGGAGATTTCTTCCACCGACAACGATGAAGTGTTGATGTACGGAATCGCTTCGCGGCGAAACAGCGCTTCGACTGTGGCGAGCTCCGTCTGACACTGCTCGGTGCTGGCGTAGTCACTGCCCGATAAGCGGTTTTCGCGGATTTCGGTCAGGCGCTCCGGGTCGATGGTGAGGCCAAACAGCTTGTGACGGTGAATTTCAAATTCCGGCAGCAGTTTGAGCGCGCGAATATCATCGGCAATAAACGGATAGTTCACCACGCGCAGGCCAAACTGCATCGCCATGTACAAACTGGTTGGGGTTTTGCCACTGCGCGACACGCCAAGCAGAATCACATCAGCCTGATCGAGGCCTTTGGTGGAGATGCCGTCATCGTGCGCCAGGGTGTATTCAATCGCGGCGATGCGGTCAAAGTAGGTGTTGGAATCTTTGCCGACACTGCGCGAACGTTGCAGTTTGGGCGTCGGTTCCATCTGAATGTCATCTTTGACGCGCTGAACAATGCTTTCCAGCACGTCATAACAGTGCGCAGGCGCATTCAGCAGACGCGTGCGAAACTCAGGAATGACGATGGAGAAGAACACCAACGGGCGAACGCCGTTGCGCTGAAATGAGTGCTCGATCTGTTTGATGAGGTCGCTCAGTTTGTCGTCGGTTTCGACAAACGGGAAGGTCTTTTCGTTCGGCACAAAAGAAAACTGGCCGAGAACGACGTGACCTAATGTTTCACATGTAATCGCGGTTCCATCCGAAACGTAGAATACATCACGGCTTTGACAATCTATTTCCATTTTCGTTTAAACATTCAAATAAATTTTATTACGATGGTTTACATAATACCGATAATAAAACCCGGCATGCCATTACGGCCCCCACAGCTTTGAAAAATTCCTCGGAATTTTTTTCAGTTGCCACGTAATCGATTGCCCTCCCCTACAAAGCTGCAATGTTTCTGGAGAAAGACATGCAAAAGAACACCCTCTGGTTCAATAGCCTATCCATGGAAGATGTCGATAAAGTCGGCGGTAAAAACGCATCACTTGGCGAAATGGTATCTAACCTCGCCAACGCCGGTGTGTCCGTACCCAACGGTTTTGCGACAACCTCTTACGCGTTCAACCAATTCCTTGATTTTGAAGGCTTGGACGATCGCATTCATACCCTGCTCGACGAACTGGACGTTGACGATGTAGAAGCCCTGCGCAAGACAGGTGCCACCATCCGTCAATGGGTATTAGATGCCCCATTCCCTGCGGATTTAGAGCAGGACATTCGAGACAACTACGACACCCTGATCGAAGGCAACCCCGAGCTTTCGGTCGCGGTTCGCTCTTCGGCTACCGCTGAAGACCTGCCAGACGCTTCGTTTGCGGGCCAGCAAGAAACCTTCCTGAACGTGAAAGGCATCGATGCGGTGCTGGAAGCGACCAAGCACGTGTACGCGTCGCTGTTTAACGACCGCGCGATCTCGTACCGCGTTCACCAAGGCTTTGACCACCGCGGCATCTCGCTGTCGGCGGGTATCCAGCGCATGGTGCGTTCAGACAAAGCGGCATCGGGCGTGATGTTCACCCTCGATACCGAATCGGGTTTCGACCAAGTCGTCTTCATTACCTCAGCTTGGGGTCTGGGCGAAATGGTGGTGCAAGGCGCGGTGAACCCAGATGAGTTCTACGTGCACAAACCGTTGCTGGAAGCAGGCCAAGCACCGATCGTGAAGAAAACCTTCGGTTCGAAGCTGGTGAAAATGATCTACGCCAACAGCCAAGTGATCGGCAAACAGGTTGAAATCATCGACACCACCGACGCCGAACGTAACCAGTTCTCTCTAAGCGATGACGAGATCAAAGAGCTGGCAAAACAAGCGATGATCATCGAGAAGCACTACCAGCGTCCAATGGACATTGAGTGGGCGAAAGACGGCATCGACGGCAAGCTGTACATCGTGCAAGCGCGTCCAGAAACCGTATGTTCACAAAGCGAACAGAACGTCATTGAGCGTTACGAGCTGAACAACAAAGCCGACATCCTGATTGAAGGCCGTGCGATCGGTCAGCGCATCGGCAGCGGCACCGTTCGTCTGGTCGATTCCCTAGATCAAATGTCACTGGTGAAAGAAGGCGATGTACTGGTCACCGACATGACCGACCCAGACTGGGAACCGGTAATGAAGAAAGCCACTGCGATCGTCACTAACCGTGGCGGCCGTACCTGTCACGCGGCAATCATCGCACGTGAACTGGGCATTCCGGCGATCGTCGGTTGTGGGAACGCCACCAGCACATTGACAGACGGCGCAACCGTGACCGTTTCGTGTGCGGAAGGGGAAACCGGCTACGTATACCAAGGCTTGCTGGACTTTGAAGTGCGCCGCTCATCGGTTGATGAACTGCCACTGCTGCCCACCAAAGTGATGATGAACGTGGGTAACCCGGATCGTGCCTTCGATTTTGCACAAATTCCGAACGAAGGGGTGGGTCTGGCGCGTCTGGAATTCATCATCAACAAGATGATCGGCATTCACCCGAAAGCGCTGCTGAACTTCGACGCGCAAACCGATGAACTGAAAGCTGAAATCACCAACCGCATTCGTGGTTACAAAGATCCAATCGATTTCTACGTCAGCAAACTGACTGAAGGTATCGCGACCATCGCCGCAGCATTCTGGCCAAAACGCGTGATCGTGCGTATGTCAGACTTCAAATCGAACGAGTACAGCAATCTGGTGGGTGGCAAGCACTACGAACCGCACGAAGAGAACCCAATGCTGGGCTTCCGCGGTGCGTCTCGCTACATCTCACCAGTGTTTGAAGACTGTTTCGAACTGGAAACGCTGGCGGTGAAACGCGTGCGTAACGAAATGGGACTGAAAAACGTCGAAATCATGATTCCATTCGTGCGTACACCAAGCGAAGCGGCATCGGTGATTGACCTGCTGGCGAAGTTTGACCTGCGCCGTGGCGAGCAAGGCCTGAAAGTGATCATGATGTGCGAACTGCCATCCAACGCGGTACTGGCGGATGAGTTCCTCAAGTACTTCGATGGGTTCTCTATCGGCTCAAACGACATGACTCAGTTGACCCTTGGCCTTGACCGTGACTCCGGTGACGTGGCGCACCTGTTTGACGAGCGCAACCCTGCGGTGAAAGTGATGCTGAAGATGGCGATTGATGCGGCAACCAAAGCGGGCAAGTACGTCGGCATTTGTGGTCAGGGTCCATCCGATCACGAAGATCTGGCGGAATGGCTGATGGAACAAGGCATCAGTTCGGTCTCGCTCAACCCAGACACCGTGATTGATACGTGGATCAAACTGGGTGAAGTGGCTGCGAAATAATTCGCTCACCGCTCCATCGAAAAAGCGCCGTCTTGCGGCGCTTTTTTTATGCCTGCTGGCCAGTCCATCAGGACTTGCGCTGGCGGACAAATTGTTTGGGCGTGATGCGGGCGATCTGTTTGCACTCGCGCGTCATGTGGGCCTGATCGGCAAAACCCTGTTCGAGCGCCAAATCGGCAAGCGACACATGGGGTTGCGCACGCAATTGCTCCAAGGTCTGTTTCACCCGCACGATGCGTTGATACTGTTTCGGCGTGATCCCCAGCCATTTCTGAAACTGGCGTTCGCGCTGACGCTGGCTGAGCGTCTCGGGCTGGCGATGAATGATATGCCCCACATCTTGCGGCTCATACTGCGCAATCAACGCGTGGCACCAGCGATATAACGTGGTGATTCTGGCAGCCGGAGAACGCGCGCTTTGCAGCGCAGAAAAGGCGGTCTGTGCCGACGCGGCAAGTGGGTGGTCGCCTGCAATGCGCAGCGGCGTCTCCAGCCGTTCACCAAACAGCTGATAGCCAACTGCGGGATGAAAGCGTACCCCCGCCACCACGGCTCCCGGTGGCAAGCCAACCTGATGAGCCAAAGTGCTGACCGGCAGCAACACCACGCCCGGCGACTGCCATTCGTCGTCCATTTGCACCTGCTGTTGCAAAATAAAGGTCACGCCCGTTCCTGCATCGCTGAGGAGTTGCCTGCGCACGGTTTGCTTGGTTTCAGGCGCAACAGAAACCGACCAGATTGCCTGAATCTGGCCGGCTAATAATCCCTGCGGTTTGAAGATCTCAAAATCTAAATCCAAACGGATGTTCCCACATTGCGATTAGTTGGGTTGATACAGCCCCACCTGCGGCTGAAACACTTTCACCATCCGGTTCCAACTGTTGATGGCATTCACCGCCACCGTCAGGTTCACCATAGCTTTATCACCAAAGGTATTCAAGGTGAGCTGATAGGCGTCATCATCCACGGGTTGACCCGCCGTCAGCAGTTCTGCCCACGCCAACGCCACGCGTTCAGCCTCGCTATAAAGTGGCATGTCTTTCCAGGCACTCAGTCCCCAGATTCGCTCGGGCTGCTCACCCATTTTGAGCGCGTCTTTGCTGTGCATGTCGATACAGAAGGCACACTGATTAATTTGCGACACACGCAACTTTACCAGTTCCCAGATGGTCATATTTAGGGTGTCCGACTGACGAAACTGGTCATGGAAGTACGCTTCTTGCGTGTACAAAATTTCCATGGCTTGCGGTGCGATGTGGATGTAGTTGATGCGTTTTGACATGGTCTTTCTCCTCTGTTTTTCACAGCATAAGGAAAGAGAAGCACCAGAGATTGAAGATTTTCGACATCCACTCGGCCAAGGTGACGCATCGGTTCAGACTTTGATTGCCCCGCCCTAGGCAAACCGACACAAATCGTTATGATGACAAGCTAAAACCCGATGAGAAGGTGCCCCATGACCGAAGCCCTTATTGAACGATTTCCATTGCTCAAACAGCTCATTGCGCTGCAAGAAACGCAATGGTTCAACCCCAACATCACCACGCTGGCGGAAGGCCTGCCCCATGTTGGCCTCAGTGAGCAAGACGTGCAGGATGCGGCTGCAAGGCTGCGCCGCTTCGCGCCGTATATTGAACACGTGTTTCCTGAAACCGCCGTCAACCAGGGCATCATCGAATCGCCGCTGGTGACCATCGATCACATGCGCCGCGCGCTGCAATCTCACTACCAAACCGACATGCCGGGCAAGCTGCTGCTCAAACTCGACAGCCACCTGCCGATTTCGGGCTCGATCAAAGCGCGAGGCGGGATTTACGAAGTACTGGCCCACGCCGAACAACTCGCACTGCAAGCGGGTTTACTTCACCTTGAAGACGATTACCGCACCCTAGCGAGCGATGAACTGCGCCACTTTTTCTCGCAGCATCAGATTGCCGTCGGATCCACCGGAAATCTCGGCCTATCGATTGGCATCATGAGCGCCAAGCTCGGCTTTCGCGTCACGGTGCACATGTCGGCCGATGCCCGTGAATGGAAAAAAGCCAAACTGCGCTCACATGGCGTCACCGTGGTGGAATACGACAGCGACTACGGCGTCGCCGTTGAACAAGGGCGCGCGCAGGCACAAAACGATCCGAGCTGCTTTTTCATCGACGATGAAAACTCCCGCACGCTGTTTCTGGGCTACGCGGTGGCCGGTGAGCGCCTCAAAGCGCAATTGGCACAGCGCGAAATTCGCGTCGACGCCGAGCATCCGCTGTTTGTTTACCTGCCGTGCGGCGTGGGCGGTGGCCCGGGCGGCGTTGCCTTTGGACTCAAACTCGCGTTTGGCGATCACGTGCACTGCCTGTTTGCCGAACCGACTCACTCGCCGTGCATGCTGCTTGGCGTGCACACCGGTTTGCACGATGCCATCAGCGTGCAAGATTTGGGCATCGATAACCTCACCGCAGCCGATGGCCTCGCCGTCGGGCGGGCATCGGGTTTTGTCGGCCGCGCCATGGAACGCCTGCTCGATGGCTATTACACCGTCAGCGACGAAACGTTATTTACGCTGCTGAAAATGCTCAGCGATTATGAACAGATTCAGCTCGAACCGTCAGCTTTGGCGGGCATGAAAGGGCCGGTCGTCGCGCAGCGCGATCACGGCTATCTCGCTCAACATGGTTTCAGTGACGCCCAACTCAGCCGCGCCACGCACTTGGTATGGGCAACCGGGGGCGGCATGGTGCCGAAAGAGGAAATGGACAAATACCTGCGCAGCTAGCTCGCTTTCACTTTCTCTTGGAGAAATTTGCCGCTGGCGCTGACCCGCAGCTCACCGTCAACGTGCAGCTGCGCGGTCAGCAGGTAAATCCCTCGGCGCACCGTATCGCAGTGCGCCGAAATCACCACCTGTTCCCCCACCACAATCGGGTGATGAAAGCGCACGTCCAACTGCGCCGTCAACGCTTCGATACCTTGGTGTAACAAACAGTGCGTCATCGCGGCATCGAGCAGCGAACTGGCGATTCCGCCATGCAGCTTTCCGCGATATCCTTGATGACGCGAACAGACGGTAAAGTGACCACTCACTTGCCCGCGCTCGTCGCACCCCAAAGCCACGCCCAATGAATAAGGATTGTGCTCGGCTGGCGAGCACACCGCGCACATTGCGTGCGATTCTAACGCCTTGGTCATCATCCACCTCACTCTCAAAAATGAAATTAGCATATGCCAATAACAAATCGAATTCTGAGGTGGAATCAATGTTTGCAGCCCCATGCACCTGATAGCGATTCATAAACCGAGTCACGATTCACGAACCTGACACTAATATTGACGTGTGTAGAGCTGCTTGAGTTGTGCCTCGGTCGCGGTTTGACAGCGCGCGGCTGACCATTCGCCATTGAGCCACGAGGTCCACTTGCGGCGCGGGTTCAAAATAAAATGCACTTGGCTGCCGATGCCGCTTTCGATCGCCACATCACCGGGTTCATGGTTGAGCCCTTGCGTTACGTGTAAGTGCTCACTTGTGACCTGATCGCCGTTTTGCAGCGCTTGCGATACTTCGCGACTGTATATGCGCAGCGTCACCGGGCCGGTTTCTTTGACCACAATACCGCCTTGTTCAAAGTTACCCGCCACGATGTGCAGCGGCGCCACAATGCACAGTTCACCATCCTCATTGCGACTCAGGTACGCGCCTTTGCCAGCGATTCCATGCAGATAAACCAGATGCCCTTCCGCCACGGTGGGCACGATGACCAGACCTTGCACATCGCTGGGGAGCCATGCCACCGTTGTGTCTTGTCCATGTTCATCCACCCGCGGGTTTTCCGTTGCCTGCGCCGCGCTTGATAGGCCAAATGCCCACACGAGTGCCAACCAAGCCGCTGTTTGAATTCGTCTCATCTTCCGTTCCTCCCTATTGCACGACATCAAAGCGATTGCGGTGCGGCTCGCTGCGCAGCGCCATCAGCACCAACAGCACGACCACACCAATCACCGGAATAAAGCACACCAAACTCCACCAGCCAGAGCGTCCGGTGTCGTGCAAACGGCGCACCGTCACCGCCACCAGCGGTAAAAAGCTGAGAATGCTGTACGCCACTTCCACCCACGGCGGCGAACCGGCGTTGATCTCCAGCGCCACCAATACAAGGCTGACCAGCAGATTGACTAAAAAGAACATCCAGTACGCCTGACGCGTCGCTCGCCCGGAAAAACTCAGCCCAAGTTGCCACGCCTGCCAATACCAATTCATCATCGCGCTCCTTTTTCTCGCCCATGACCTCTGTCGTTAAACATGTTGTCCGGCAATTGCGCCGAACAGGGTCAATTTGGCGCAATGCCTTGGCGGGCGCGTCCTCGATCCGGTTCGAGGACTTCCTCAATCCGGTTTGAGGACCGCAATCGCTTCACGTGACGCAGAGAAATCGGTAGGCTTAGCACGTTGGATGATGAAACGTTACCCATGTAAGGAAACCCGATGATCGCCATTCCCCTGCCCTTTGTTGTCTCATTGCTGCTGTTGATGTTGGCGATCGTGTTGTGGGTCAAATCCGATGCGGCGACCAAACCCGCCAGCTGGTTTACCGCGCTCTGCGCTTTAACCACAGCAATTGTCGGCCTGCGCTGGACGCTGGATATCGCGCTGTTTCGCATGTTGCAGCCAGTGTGTGCCGCGATGGTGCCGATGGCGGCTTGGCACTGTTTTCGCCGCGCCCACCAACCCGGACGACTTGCGCGCCTGCATTGGCTCGGGCCACTGGTGATTGCCGTGGGGTCGCTAAGCTATCCGTATTGGCATGCGCCACTGGATTTGATGCTGACGGCGCTGTATATCGGCTACGGTATCGCGCTGCTGCTGGCCTCGCGCAGTGAAGCGCCACAAGTTCGGTTGTCCGATATGGACTGGGTGCGCTACGCCGAGCGCATCGCCGGTTGCATGCTGCTGTTTTCTGCCTGCATTGATGGCGCGCTAACGCTTGATTTCGCGCTGTATGAGGGCCGCCACGCGATGTATGTGCTGGCGGTCGGTTACACCCTATTGTTGCCCACCTTGGCGTTAGCAGTGGTGATGGTGGCGCAAAGTACTTTGCACGTAACTGAAGAAGCGCCACAAGCGAGCGCGCCGGACTCTGCCGTTGAGCAAAGCGACAACAATGCGATGAGTGATGAACACGCGCAGGCGATTCTGACGCGACTCGATACGCTGATGAAAGAAAAGCAGGCATTTCTCGATCCGGATTTAACCCTGGATCGTCTGGCGCGCAAACTGACGATTCCCGCGCGGCAGATTTCAATGGCGGTCAATCAGATTCACGGCCGCAACATCTCAAAAATACTCAATGAATATCGCATCGAGTACGCCAAGCAGCGTTTGCTACGCAGCGATGAGAGCATTACGCAGGTCTATCTGAATTCCGGTTTTCAAACCAAATCCAACTTCAATCGTGAATTCAGCCGCGTGACCGGACTGACGCCCAGCGGCTTTCGTCAACGTGAAACCCAATAAGCCATGCCATCTCGCTCGATAAACCCCGCGATGGTGTTCGACGAGTCACGTCATCGGCGGTGTCGCGACGTCCCGAACGGGCAGAAAACAATAACAAAACATTATTATTTTTATAAATATTGATAATTTTTTAATTCAAATCCAATTCCCTATACTTCTCTCCATCGACACAAACAGCGAAACAAACAACTCAATTTTTGGAGAATCGTATGAAAATGAATCACGTGGGCATCATGGTTGGCAACATGAACAAAGCCGTCGAGTTCTACACAAAAGCCTTGGGGCTGAGCATTGTGATGGACAATACCCAAGTGACCGAAGAGCGCGAAACCGCAATTGGCCGCATGTGTATCGCAGTCTTTGGGGAAGGGTTTAAAGGCTTTAACATCGCGCATCTGCTAACCAATGATGGCATCGGTTTCGAGCTGTTCGAAATGAAAGAACGCCAAGAACGTCACCAAGTCGACTTTTCTCGCATCGGCATCTTCCACTTCTGTCTGCAAACCGATGATTTCGAAGGCACCATTCAACGCGTGGAAGCGTTTGGCGGTAAAGTGCGAATGGACATCATGCGCTACCACCCAGAAGACGACAACAAACAAGCAAAAATGGTGTATCTGGAAGACCCGTTCGGCAACCTGTTCGAACTCTACTCACACACTTACGCAGAAACATACGCGTCTGATTACGAGTAAGCTAACCTTCCCAAGCTCACAAGGATTGGTCGCTCGGCCAATCCTTTTTTCTCTTCCCGAACATCCCAATGAATGCGCAGGTCACCCCGCGGCATGACCTGCGCGCAAACCCGCTTTAGATTTGTGCACTGGATTCCGAGAGAAGAAGACTTGGGAATTGACGCTGTGATAGTCTGAACGCTGCACAACATCGTTGCACTCGTTCTGGGGAAACACCATGAGTTCTTCAATCTTCTCAACATTTCCACATTTGATTCAAGTGGGCCACATCCGTCATGTCAAAAAGAGAGAAACCCTTCTTAACGAGGGAGACATCTGTGATGCGGTGTACATCATCGAGAAAGGCTGCGTGAGATCGTGGTTTAACCATCATGGCAACGATGTGACGTTTCAGTTCTTTTTTGAAGGCGACATCGTCACATCGTTTGATAGCTTCAAACGCAACCTTCCAGCGCTATACAACATCGAAACCATTACCGAATGTCGGTTGCACGCCATCAACAAACATGAATTCAATCAACAGTTAGCGGATCACGCGCCGTTCAAGCAAGCCGTTGATGATTACATCACAGAACGGCTTTACCATTACCAAGCGTTGTTCATCTCGCGCATCAAAAACAACCCCCAACAGCGCTACGAAGAGTTACTCCACAAGCAACCCGATATTTTTGACAAAGTTCCTCATCATTACATCGCCACGTATCTGGGCATCACCCCTGTGTCTTTAAGCCGCATCAAAGCAAAAAGTCGGTGATTCGTTAACAATTGTTAAGGCTGAAAACACCTCGCTCGATAAAGTGTTCACCATCAAAGACAAACCCTAGTAGGTGAATACATATGAACACATCAGCACTCAAAATTGGTTTTATTGGCCTTGGTAAAATGGGCTCAGGTATCTGTGAAAATATTCAAAAAGCAGGATATTCATTAACGGTTTACAACAGAACCGTATCGAAAACGGAGCCATTCCAGCAACGTGGCGCTAACGTCGCAAGCAGCATCAAACAACTCGTTGAGCAATCCGATATCATTTTCACCAGTGTGCTGGATGACAAATCGCTCAACGACTTATGCCAAGGAGAACATGGTATTCTCGAGTCCATGACCGCAGGGAAGATCCATGTCGGCTTGACAACCATCCAACCAACCACCGCAGATGCGCTCAAAACGGGACATGAAAAACGCGCGTGCCACTACATTGCTGCACCGGTCGTCGGCCGCCCAGACGCCGCTGCTGCGGGTCAATTGATTACGTTTCTTGCCGGTAATACGACTGCGATCGACGCGGTGTTACCCATCATTGACACCTATACCGTGAAACACGTCTTGGTCGGTTCAGTGGCAAGTTCAGCCAACGCCATGAAAATATGCGTGAACTACATGGCAATGGCTCAGCTCGCCATGTTGGGCGAAATCTTTACCTTTGCTGAGAAACGTCAGTTGGATCAAAGACAAGTGCTCGCCGTGGCCAAAATGTTCTTTGCTGGGAACGAAGCAATGAGCAGCTACGCAGAAAAAATAGCAAATCGAGAATTTGACACTGTGGGGTTTGACCTGAGCGCCGGATTGAAAGACGCATTGATTTTTGATACCGCGTTCACCGCTTGTGGCGTGAAACCTTCAGCAATTTTAGGCGCAAAAGAGAATTTAATTGCCGCCAACGCCAACGGCTTAGGTAATAAAGACTGGAGTGCATTAACCGAGATCACACGCCAGTTGGCAGGGTTGTCCAACCAATAAAATGGCCCACTCAGCCTCCTTTTTCCTCATTAGGTCATTGCGTTCCCTGTCGCTCGTTGGCAACGGGGAACGGGATCGCAACGCTCTGCGTACATCTCAATCCCAGCCCACTCAACGCCCCACTGAATCTGGGTCACTGTTTCCGGCCTCGTTGTCGTGATAGCATCGGCGCATACTCTATTTTGTGGAAGACAACCATGTCATCAGATCATTACGGCACCAGTGCCAATTACGCTCGTAAAGAAGCCGGTTATCGCGAAAAAGCACTCAAACTCTACCCTTGGGTATGCGGCCGATGTGCACGAGAATTTGTTTATTCCAACCTGCGTGAATTGACGGTTCACCACAAAGATCACGACCACACCAACAATCCTGAAGATGGCAGCAACTGGGAACTGTTGTGTCTGTATTGCCATGATCATGAGCACAGCAAATACCTCGAGCATGATTTGTACGGCAGCGAAATTAAGCCCGGCCAAGATGAACATCAAGGCGCGACGTACAACCCGTTTGCAGACTTAGCCAAGATGATGAAAAAATAATGGCTCTTGAGCCTGCGCTTTTGGACTCAAGCGTGCAGAAGCCTCGCGTGACACGCGAAGCAACGGTGAACGATCTGCACGCCTTGGTGGCGCTCTTTGTGACGGAGAACCAACACAACGCCACGTTGGCGCCGGAGACCGTGCGCGTCACCAGCGATGTGCTGACAGCACCAGAGTTGCAAGCGATCATCGATGATGCCGGGCAGCAGCTTCTCGTGGCCGAACACGAAGGCCTCGTGGTCGGCGCGTTACTTGGTCAAATCACCCGGACGCGAGAACACCGGTGGGTACAGTCGCGCTGCACGGGATACGTCGACGAGTTGATTGTGTCACCGCACGCTCGCCGACAAGGCGTCGCCGATGACCTGTTGGCAGCATTTGAAAGCTGGGCAGCCGCGCAAGGTGCGACAGCGCTTGAATTGCACGTGTGGTCAAACAACGATGGCGCCATCCGTTTCTACGCACAATCCGGCTTTGCCGAAAAACAGCACCTGCTGACCAAGCCACTGCGGCGCGAAACACCCTGATCCGCGAAAAACAACCTGATCGGCGTAAAACGTAGCGAATGATATCGCCGTAAATGGAGAGCACCGTAAATGGAGAGCACCTTAAATGGATCGCACGATGGTGTTGAACAGCGCCCCTCATACCAGAAGAATACACCAACAAAATGTACGAAAAGAATGCACCAAGAGATTGCCCCATGATCATCGAAACCGCAGGGCCTGAACACTATCCGCAACTGTTAGCGGTATGGGAAAATTCCGTTCGCGCCACACACGACTTCATCACAGAAGATGACATCGCGTTTTTTAAACCGCTGATTCTTGAACACGCCTTTTCGGCGGTCGCGCTGCGCTACATCAGAAACGCGGTAGGCGCTATTGTCGGCTTTATTGGCGTGCACGAGGGCAAGATTGAAATGCTGTTTGTGTTGAATGAAGCACGTGGTCAAGGTATCGGCAAACAGTTGTTACTGCACGCCATGGAACACATGGCTGCAAACGCCGTCGATGTGAACGAACAAAACCCCGCTGCGACGGGGTTTTATCAGCACATGGGCTTTCATGTGGTCTCCCGATCGCCCTTAGACGACCTCGGCAAACCGTTCCCGATTCTGCACATGGCGCGGTGACGGTCGATACACCGTGCCCAGCCCCAAATGTGGCATGGCCTGACGCCCTTTAGGCCTCTGGCAATTGTTCCTCATCGCGTAGCGTCAACACTTCATAGCCCGTATGAGTCACTAAAATCGTGTGCTCTGACTGCGCCGACAGCTTTTTATCGCGCGTGATCACCGTCCACCCATCGTTCTTGGTTTTGATCTTGGCGGTGCCTTGGTTAATCATCGGTTCGATCGTGAAGGTCATCCCTTCTTTCAACGTCAACCCTCGATTGGGCAAACCGTAATGCAGCACTTGCGGTTCTTCATGCATTTCGCGCCCAATACCATGGCCGCAGTATTCGCGTACCACGCTATAACCGCGAGATTCTGCATAGTGCTGAATGGCGTGGCCGATATCACCCAATTTTGCGCCCGGTTTCACCAATTTAATCCCTTCCCACATGGCGTTGTAGGTAGTGTCCACCAGCTTTTTGGCCAGCGGTGAGGCATCTGGCATCACGTACATTTTGCTCGAATCGGCGATGAAACCATTTTTCTCCAGCGTGATATCGAGGTTGACGATGTCGCCGCGTTTGAGAAATTGCGTCACCTTCGGCACGCCGTGGCACACCACTTCGTTGATCGATGAATTGAGCACAAACTCATAGCCGTATTGGCCTTTGCTGGCTGGGCGTGCGTTCAGTTCTTGTTCAATAAACGCTTCCACCGTGTTGTTGATGTCCATGGTCGACACGCCCGGTTGAACGTAGGTGTCCAACATCTTGAACACCTGCGCCAGTAATCTGCCCGACTCGCGCATCAATGCAATGTCATCTTCCGATTTGATGTGAATGTCATGATTCATGATTTGCCTCTGCGGTCACCGCAATGTGGGTGGCAGACACATTCACCGATTGCATTAAGTTCGCCACGATTTCATTGAAAGAGAGTTGCGGATGCAATTCCGCCAACATGCCCATTTTGATCCAGAATTCTGCTTGAGAGTTGATTGAGCGTGACATCACCGAACTTGCTTTGCGCAGTTCTTCATGCAGCTCATCGGAGATTTTTACGATGCCCATGATGATACGATACATATATAAAACGTACATGCATTGTATTGAGAATGTTTCATGAGTCAAGCGGCAGAGCTGCGACGTGTCGTCATGCCTGCTGCCCGGTGCAAACAAAACGCCCCGAGCCAACGGCCCGGGGCATTTCAATACGCTCGATAAAACTTATAAGAACATGCCGCCAGACGCTTCGATGCGCTGACCTTGGATCCATCCGGTGTCGCCGACCAGCAGTGAAGCCATCACGCCGCCGATGTCATCCGGCAGCCCCGCACGGCCCAACGCGGTGTTGGCCGACACATGCGCATTGATCGCCTCCACATCACGCACCGCGCCACCGCCAAAATCGGTTTCAATCGCCCCTGGCGCGAGAACGTTAACGCGAATCCCCCGGCTGCCCAGCTCTTTAGCCAGATAACGGGTATAGACTTCAATCGCTCCTTTCATCGCGGCATACACCCCTTTCCCCGGCATGGCAAAACGGGTCAGGCCGGATGAAACATTAAGAATACGACCACCATCACGTAGCAAAGGAGCCAGCGCCTGCGTCAAGAAAAACACACCTTTGAAATGAATATTGCACAGGCGATCAAACAGCGCTTCGCTGGCGTCGGTCAGGCTGGCATCCATACCAATGCCGGCATTGTTGACCAGAAAATCGAAATCGTCCCGCTGCCAATGTGTGGCTAAAACCTGCTTCACTTCGGCCACAAACGGCTCAAATTCGCTGATGTTGCCGGTATCGAGCTGAATCGCCACGGCTTTGCGGCCGAGCGCTTCAATCTCTGCCACCACTTGCTGCGCCTGCTCGGCCTGACTGTGGTAGGTGAGAATAATATCCACGCCCTGCTTGGCCAGTTTCAGCGCGCCATTTTGGCCCAGCCCACGGCTGGCACCGGTGATCAAAGCAATACGAGAATCCATTGGAGTTTCCTTTTTTGGTGTTGGGTTACAGTCAATACAGCTTATTAGCCAACATAAGTAGGATAAACAACGATAAATTGATTACACTATTCATCATTCACGAACAATAGGAGCCATCCATGGATCGCCTGACTGCCATGCACACCTTTGTGCGCGTTGCGGAGCTTGCCAGCTTCAGCCGCGCTGCCGAAGAGTTAGGGCTGCCGAAAGCCAGCGTCTCAAATCACATCCAACTGCTTGAAACGCAGGCAGGCGCGCGCCTTTTGCAGCGCACGACACGCAAAGTGTCGTTAACGCCTGACGGACGCACCTACTATGAGCGTTGCCTCGATCTGCTGGCTGAATTTGAAGAACTCGATACTTTATTCGTCCAAACAGAGCAGCAGCTCAGCGGGCGCATTCGGGTCGACATGCCAACGGGGATGGCAAAAGGCGTGGTTGTGCCGCATCTGGCCGAATTTCTGCAGCAGCATCCGGGCGTTCAGTTGGAACTGAGCAGCACTGATCGCCGCGTCGATGTGGTGCGGGAAGGGTTTGATTTTGTGGTTCGTGCCGGGCAGTTGAGTGATTCAGCGCTGATCGCACGTAAGGTGTGTGACATGGCGGTACGTACCTATGCCAGCCCCGACTATCTGGCGCGCCATGGCGAGCCGCAAACGCCGGATGACTTATCGCACCATCAACTGGTGCACTACGCGCAAAATCTCGGCGGTCAGCCGGACGGTTGGGAATACTGGGATGGCGAACGGTTGCGCACCATTGAGATGGCGGGCGCGCTGACGGTCAACAATGCCGAGTCTTACACCGCGGCGTGTTTGGCGGGCATCGGGCTGATTCAAACGCCAGAATCGGGCGTGCGTAAGCTGGTCGCCAGCGGGCAATTGGTTGAAGTGCTGGCAAACTTCACTTGTCAGCCGCTGCCCGTGTACCTGCTCTATCCACATCGCCGACATCTCGCCAAGCGGGTCCGCGTTTTGATGGACTGGATGACGGCGTTGATTCAGCACAAATTGCAGTCCGTTCATGATGAGCCCCGCCATGATTAGTCAACGGACTGCGCGGCGCAAACGGCGCTCTGAACCAACCCATCGCCAAGTTGACGAATTGCTGGGCTAACGAATCTGATACTGCTGCGCCAGCTCACGCTTGCGTTGATAATCATTCGTCAGTTGCGTGGCTGATTTGCCGTGATTGGCATAAAACAGGCCGCCATGTTGCGCGATATTGGAGTAATCGTTCGCAATCACATCCAGCACGTAATCGATGCGTTTCAGGGTCAGCGGCGTGCACGACTGACCGTGCAGATCGTCTTCAATATCGAGCACGTGAGAGCGAAACGCCTCCAGTTGAAACAGATGAACGAGCGCGTGTTCACTGCTCAGCGCCGTTTGCCAACGCGCTATGATTTGGCGGTAATGCGCCAGCACGGGTGAAGTCGCCTGCTGAGTGTGTAGCCAATGCATTTTGCGCTGATAACTCGCCACAGCCCGTTGTTTCAGTTGGCGAAACAGGGTCAGTTGCTGCGTCTCGGTCAGTGCGCTGGACAACAACCAGCCAAAGAAGAAGCGGGTTTCAAAACGTTCCACCGCATGAAATATCGGGTCTTGCGTGCCGTTGCTGTTGAACTCGCGCAGCGGATCAAACGGGTACATGTAACCAAAGTCAAACAGCCACAGCTGATTGTCGCTGTCCACCAGCATATTCCCGCTGCACAAATCCCACTCCATCAGCCCTTGGGCTTCGCATGCCTCCAGCGTCACCAACAGTTGCTCCATCAAATCCGGCGTCAGCGTTTGGATGTGTTGCCCGTCAATCCACGGCGAGAGCAGAATGCCCAGCCGATAATCCGCATAGAGCGTGGGCACAATGTGGGCAAAGCGCGGCGCGGTGGCCGGATTTGCTTTCAGGGCATGAAAATCTCGCCTGCGCTGCACTTCGTTGAGAAACGAATATTGCCCGTCAAGATTGGCAACTTTGGCCGTCTGGCGGCGTTTTTTCAGATTGTAATCCTGCCCGTTCACCCGCAGGTGAAACACCTCCGCAGTCAGACCAGAACCAATCACCTCAACCACGTATGGCGAATCGGCGTTTAATGTCGCCAGTTGCTCCGGCGGCAACGGGCAGTGGCTCACGTCACCGACGATCAGCGGCGCGTCACTTTGATCAAAGTGTTGTTGGGCTTGTTGTCTTGCGTTCATGTTCACCTCGTTGATGTCACGCTGCCATTGCAGCGCGATCGGGTGAAAAAAGCATCCTACCCCCAGCTAAAACCTTGGGCGCAGAATGAAAGAGGGAGAACGATCATCGGGGCGTAGACAAGAAAAATGTTCCCGCTTAGACGAGGTTCAGGGCCTCAATCTCAAGCGGGAAGTACTGGGGAGTGCGCGCAGATCAGCGAACAATGCACATTGGCGTGCCAGCAATCGGGTCGCGGTGAATTTCCGCATCCAGTTCAAACACATTGGCGAGCAGTTGCGGCGTCATCACGTCGCCAGGTGCCCCTTCGCCAACAATGCGTCCGCGCTGCATCACAATCAGGTGGTCGCAATAACGGCATGCCTGATTGATGTCGTGCAGCACCGTGACAATGGTTTTGCCCTGCTGATTGAGCAGGCACATCAGCTTCATCAGTTCGACCTGATGGTTGATATCAAGGTAAGTCGTCGGTTCGTCGAGCAGCACAAAATCGGTATCTTGCGCCAAGGTCAGGGCCAGCCACACGCGCTGACGCTGACCGCCGGACAGATCCGACACCGCGCGCTCGGCAAATTCCGCCACGCCGGTCGCCTGCATCGCTTGCTCGACCATGCGCTTGTCCTCGCTAGACAGCTGGCCCCAGAATCCAGTGTACGGACTGCGACCATACGCCACTGCTTCGCGCACACTCACCCCTTCCGGCGGCTCCTGCGATTGTGGCAACAGTGCCAGTTGCTGTGCCAACAAACGCGACGGCACCTGCGCGATCGGTTTGCCCTGCCACAACACCTGCCCGCTTTCGGCATGGAGAATGCGTGACAAGGTTTTCAGCAACGTGGATTTCCCACAGCCGTTGGGGCCGAGCAACGCAGTAATTTTGCCTTCCGGAATGACGACATCCACACCGTTCACGATCGGCCCTTTGCCATAGCCGACAATCAGATTTTCAGTGGTTAAACGCATGGCTTATCTCATTCTCATTAACAGATATAAAAAGTACGGCGCGCCGATGATCGCGGTCAGGATCCCCGCGGGCAGTTCCAGCGGCGGATGGATGATACGCGCGATCAGATCGGCCACCAGCAGCAATAGAGCGCCGACCAGCATCGCCGTCGGCAGCAGCTGTTGATGGCGCCCGCCCACCAGTTGCCGCGCCAGATGCGGCGCGACCAAGCCGAGGAAACTGAGCGGGCCGCACACCGCGACCGCCGCTGAGGTCCAGATGACCGCCACCAGCAGTGCGCCAGCGCGGACCCAAGCGACCGAAATGCCGAGGCTTGTGGCGCGTTCATCACCCAGCGTGAGCAGATTCAGCGCATTGCTGAGCCACAGCACCACAGGAAGCAGCACCCACCACGGCCAGAGCAGCGTTAGTTGCGACCAGCCGCGCCCCCACAAACTGCCAGTCAGCCACAGCAACGCATTGTTGATTTCTAGCGGCTGCGTGAGGATCAAAAAGTCAATCGCACTGCCGTATAATGCCGCGAGCGCCACGCCGGTAATCGCCAGTTTGACCGGCGCAGTTTGACCACCGCACACCAACGCCAGCACCAGCGCCGAGGCCATCCCGCCCGCCAGCGCCGCTGCCGGTAACCAATAGACGGAGAGGGTCGGCCACAGCGTCATCAGCGCGACCGCTGCAAGCCCTGCGCCATGGCTAACGCCAAGAATGTCTGGTGAGGCGAGCGGGTTGCGAATCACGCCTTGAATCAGCACGCCCGCGGTGGCGAGCATCGCCCCCACTAGCAGTGCAATCCACACGCGGGGCAGGCGATAGTCGTGAATGGTGAAATAGTGTTCGCTGCCTTGAAATAGGCCATTCCACACCTGCGCCGTGCTGAGATTGACCGCGCCCAAACTCAGATTGGCTACAGCCGCCACCACCAACAGACATAACAGAATCAGTTGCGTTTTACGGATCGGATTCATTGTTTTTTCCTCACCAGATAGAGGAAACACGGCGCGCCAATCAGCGCCAACACCGCCCCTGCGGGCGTTTCCGTGGGAAACACCACCGCGCGGCTGATGATATCGGCGCCAAGCGTAAGAATAGCGCCCAACAGCATCACCACCGGCAGCAAAATTCGGTGATCGTAACCGACCAGAAGGCGAGCCATGTGCGGCACAATCAGCCCCACAAATGCAATCGCGCCGACCGTGCTGACACTAATGCCAACCAGCACCAACACCGCTAGCCCCACCAGCACGCGCAGCAGCGTTAGGTTCACGCCCAGGCTTTTCACCCGCTCATCCCCCATCGCCAGCACATTCACTTTCGGAGCCAGTAACATACTGAGCACCAGCGCCAGCGACAGCGGCGGCCAACTCATGTGCCAAGTGCGCCACTCCACATGGGCAAACGAGCCCGCCAGCCACACCATCACACTGGCGGCCTGATCTTCCACCAGAATCACGCTGGCTTTGGTCAAGGCACTACACAAGGCGGAGATGGCAATCCCCGCCAGCACCAGTTGCCCACGCTCGGCACCCATTTTCCACGCGCCGCCGAGCATCATCACCAAGCACCATGCGCTCAACCCGCCGATCATCGCAGCCAGCGGGCTGCTGAGTGACGATGAAGCGGCAAACACGGTGGTCACCAGCGCCATGCCCAGCGCCGCACCTGCGTTCACACCAAACAAACTGGGTGATGCCAGCGGGTTGCGAGTCAGTCCCTGCATCAACGTGCCGGCCGCCGCCAGACTGGCGCCAACCAAAGCCGCATCGAGCACCCGCGGCAGACGAATATCGCGCACAATCACATGCGCAATGACCTGCTCATTCGGCGCCCACAGTGCCGTCAGCGCATCCGTCGCAGACACCGGCACCGCCGAGTAAGCAAACAGCGCGCACCAAGCAACGAGCAGCAGAAAGACAACGAGCGTGATCACCACGCCCGTTCGTTGAATCGATAGCGTCAACCGCATCAGGATTGAACCAGTTTCGCCAGATCTGCCGCCATGTATTCCGCGGCCAGAATGCCTCGGCAGCGCGCCCACATGTTGCCATCCACATGCAGCACCTGCTTGGCTCGCACCGCATTCAGCACGTTCCACAACGGCTGTTTCTGCCAACGGCTGACAATGCTCTGTTCGGTGTAATCGCCGACCACCAGGTAGTTCGGGTTGAGGGCCAACAGCTGCTCTAAACTGATTTGGCGCGACGCATTTTCATTTTTCAGCCCAGTGGGTGCAGCCAGTCCCAGCGCATGAATCACGCCCCCCGCATACGATTCCGCCGCGTGCGCATAAAAGCCATTTTCACGCGCCACACCAAATTGCACGGTCTGATGGTTCAGGCCAGACAACTGCGCCGCGTAGTGGGCCATCAACTGATGATGCTGCGCTAAGCGCTGCTGCATTTCAGCCTCTTTACCGATCACTTTGCCGATGATCGCCGCCGATTTAAGGTTATCTTCATAAGTTTCGCGACGCGAAGGCAGTAAGAGCGTCGGCGCAATTTTCGACAAATCGCGATACACCGCAGAGTGGCGATCAACATCTGCGATGATCAGATCCGGTTTCAGCGACGCAATCACTTCCAGACTCGGTTGAGAGCGCGTGCCGACCGACTGCCACTGGCCGAGCTTGGCACTCACCGCAGGCAGCAATCGACTTGGGTCGTTGTCATCCGCGATGCCCACTGGGCTGACATCCACCGCAGCCAGTGCATCCACAAAAGAAAATTCCAGCGCAACAATGCGCTGTGGCACCTGATTCAAGGTGAATTCACCGTGACTGTCCGTCACAGTTACAGCCGAGGCCATCAAGCTTAGACAGCCACTGACGAGCACAACGCTGCGCACAATCCATCGACACCATTTCATTGTTCTTTACCTAATTGATTGAGATTTAACATTCATTGGCCGCATCACCATCGGTGATTGTAATGATTTAGCTCACAAAATGAATGCAAATTTTATTGAGAATTATTCATATTCCATCACTCAACAGACTGAGCTAGGCTCAAAACGAAACAGGCCCAGCGGATGCCGGACCTGATCGTCACACTTAAAAATCGTAGCTCGCCGTGAGGTAGAGACGACGCTGCTCACCCGGGAAGGAACCGGTTCGGTCGATGAAGCCACTCACCGCGTACTTCTTATCAAACAGGTTCTTCACGTTGAACTGGAACTGCCACTGTTGCCAGCGGGTCTGCCATGACGCATCAAACACGGTGAAGGCTTTCACCGTCTGGCCGCTCTGGTTGTACTGTTCACTGACGTGATCGGCACCAAAGCCAACAGACGAGTCGATGGCGGTGATGTCATAGCGCGTCCACACGCCCAACTGGTGATGCGGCGCGTTGGCAAATCGAGTGCCCACTGTCCCGCTGATGCCGTCGTACGCTTCTTTCACGCGCGTGTCGTTGTAGGCGTAGCTCAGGTTGGCGCTCCAGTTGTCGGTCAAATCCGCCAGCATGTCGACTTCAACGCCTTGGCTGCGCACTTTGCCGTAGGCTACTGAGCGCGTGTCATCGTCCGGATCCGTTTGCAGAATGTTCTCTTTGATAATGTGGTACAGCGCCACATTGACGTTCAGCGCATTGTCCAGCCAGTAGGTGCGCACACCCGTTTCGTACATCAGGCTCTCTTCCGGATCAAACGGGCCACCGTTCGACTCCGCTTGGTCAGACACATCCTGCGGCACAAAACCCGTCGCCACGACGGCATACGGATGCCATTGATCGTTGATGCGATACGTAGACCCCAAGCGGTAAGACATGCCAGAGCCGGTATAATCGCTCTCGCTGCCCGCTTTGATGTCGTTGATTGTGTCTTTGTAACCATCGATGCGCAGGCCCGACAGCACGTTCCAGCGCTCAGTCACCGCCCACTGATCCTGCACATACGCGCCATAACGCTGCGAACGCGAATCGGTTTGCTTGGCAAGTTTCAGCGTGTAGCTGGAGGTATCCGCGCCATATTCCGGATCAGTCAGACTGATGCCGTCCACATTGGCACGGTAATAAACATAATCTTCATCAAGACGGTAATAATCACCGCCGATAAGCACGGTGTGATCGCCCAGTTCCGCCACCAAGTTTGCCGTCACCGACCCCGCTTTGTTGTGACGCACCTGATCGCGGTATTGGCGCTTGCTCCAATCCACCACGCCGTCGCCATCGGTATCCACCAAACCGTTGGGTTCGTGATACTTCTGCGTTTCTGTGTTTTCGTAGTACCGCAGCGTCACATCACCGCTCAGCCAGTCGTTGAAACTGTGGTCAACGCGCATCTGGTACACCTGCGCTTCTAAGTCTTGATAGTCCGACGCTTCGTTGGCGTTCCAGTCGATATCGGCCAAGAAGTTGCCGTCATCATCGGTGGGAATGCCGCGCAGACGCGCGCCGCCGTAATGCTGAATGATGTCGGTAAATTGCGCCGTCACCGTGGTGTTATCCGTCATATCCCACGCGTAGCCCAAATCGATGATTCGGTTGCGCACATCGGTGTTGTTGCGTGACGGGTTTTCGTGGTCCTGATAAATCGCGACGCGATAGCGCTGGCTTTTATCGTCGGTTACTGGCCCTGACAACTCCACACTGCCGCTGACAAAATCCTGATTGCCGCCCGTCACTGACACGCGGCGTTTGGTGTCGTAGGTCGGCTTTTTGGTCACATAGTTGATCACGCCGCCCGGTTCCCCGCTGCCCATCACCGCCGAAGACGGGCCTTTCAGCACTTCGACCTGCTCAATGTTGAACAGCTGCGGAATGGCGAAACCGTTGAACGGGTCGCCGCGCACGCCATCATAAAGAATCTGATCTTGGCGAAAACCGCGAAACGTCACGCCGGAGTAGGAATACTGGCTCACGCCACTGATCGAGCGATACAAGTCGGTCACCTGACGCGCGCCTTGGTCTTCAATCAATTGTTGCGGCAGTACCTGAATCGACTGCGGTGTATCGTCAATCGCCGTGGGAGTTTTGGTGGCTAAGCTCGTTTCTTGCGCGCGGTAGAGCGACAATGCACGGCCGTAAACGGTCACGGTATCGTTGCTGGCGGGCGCGGTGCTCGAGGCGGCCGTATTGGTGGCGACTGTATTCGTGGGAACGGTATTGCTAGAAATGGTGTTGGTTTGCGAAACGTCATCGGCTGCAACAGCCTGCGCGGATAAACCAGCAAGCACAGCCAGAACAAGAGGATGAATGTTAGCCTTCATTAATATTTCTTATAGATGTTGTGTAAACGACAAGGCTCAAGAATCTAACTGAGTTTAATTCTCATTACAATTAATTTTGTGATCCTCGTCGCCATCAGTCACATCAATATCATGAGAATCACTCATTGGACCGATCATTATTTGTTCGATTTATTTGAACATGATCAGCCAATCTATCCTATCGAACGAAGTGTGACTTAGATCTACTATTTATCCCAAGCACTGAGGTGCGACACAAACACAAATCGAATGAGGAAACTAACATGACTAAGCTCGCTTCTATTCTTGCTGCTACCGTAATTTCAACCACGTTTGCGGCTGGCGCCATGGCATCGGATCTGCAAATGAGCGTGTCCGCTCGTGATAATCAAGCCACTGCGTATGTGACGCAACACGGTCAAGCACTCGGTAGTTATCCGGTTGATGTTCAAGGCCAGCACTACGTGACCGACCAAAACGGTGCCGTGACTTACAAAAACCACGCAAGCAACGCGAAAACCGTGAAATTCGCCACCAAAGATTCAGCAGGCAACCTGGTGGAAAAAACCACGTTCGTTGGCCGTGACAATGACTAATTCACGAAAAATCAGGGATTAACATTCAATGGATTTGAATATAATTGTGCTTGAACGCGGCAGCTTGTGATTTCACTCTGCCGCGTTTTTGTTTTGGCGCATTGCAGCCAGCTTTTCATTTCGCCCGCAGTTGAGTAGATTAGCAGTCAGAGCCTTACGCCAATCATTCAGGAGCTTCATGAAAATTATCATCCTCCATGGTTTGTATATGCATGGTTTCGTCATGCATCCCCTTGGCCAACGTTTGAATAAACTGGGTTACACGACCGAAGTGCTCAGTTACAACACCGTGGCCATTCAAGATGAAAAAGTGTTTCGCACCATCGACCAAGCGCTGAATCCAGACCAGCCGAATGTATTGGTCGGCCATAGTCTTGGCGGCCTGATGATTAAACATTACTTGGCGTCACGCCGTCCGAGTGTCACGCAGATCTCACATGTGGTGACCATTGGCTCGCCGCTCAAAGGTGCGTCGATCGTGGGGAAAATTCAGCAAATGGGCTTGGGGGCAATCCTCGGAAATTCCACCCATTTTGGCTTAGAAACGCACGAGGACGAATGGCAGTTTGAGCAGAAACTGGGCAGCATTGCTGGCACGGTCGCCTTTGGCATGCGCCGGGTGTTGATGGGCAACCAATTGATGTCGGATGGCACAGTGACGGTCGATGAAACCAAAATCACCGGCATGACCGATCATCTGGAAACGCGCGCCACCCACACCAGCATGATCTACAGCACTTATGTTGCCCGCCAGATTGATTACTTCATTCGCCACGATCAATTCGAGCATCAGGCCGCCTAATGCCAGACGCGAAAAAGCCCGAGTCAGCGCGCATGGAAACAGGGAACGCTCACTCGGGAACCAGGTGAATCATGGAATAACCCGCCGAGACTGGCCTCATCTGATGCTGACTTTGATCGTCTGTTTGCTGTGACTGGACATGAGCTTTGCCAGCCGAGTCATCGCAAACCAACGCATCACCAGATCCAAGGGCATTCAGCCATACCGGTCATTTGAGGGGCAACTCTACCCCACACCACTCATTCACGCAGGTTGCTTCTTCCTATTTGATTAATAGATAAAAACAATAACGCCCACGATTTTAAGTCGCGGGCGTTATATCAAGGTGTCACGAATCGACGAGCAATTACGCGGCGGCCATGCCAAAGCCGTAGGCATCCAAGGCGAGGATTTCCAGGTCGATGGCGCGGTGCAATACTTCGCCAATCTCGTCCTCATAGCTGGTACCCAGCACACTTGGCAGTGGCAGATAATGATCCGGCGTCGGGTGATTGAAACGCGCATGCGGCCCTTGGTCGAGATAATCGAGTAAGGCATCAACATTGCCTTGCGCCAGTTGCTCACTCACCCACGTGGTGAACTGATTCACTTTGCTGACGCGGTTTGGATCCGGCATAGGCGAGAAAATTTCACGCAGGTTGTGGCTAATGCCACCCGAACCGACAAACAATACCCCTTCTTCACGCAGCGGACGCAGCCAGCGGCCAATTTCAAAGTGCGCCACCGCATCCATCGCGCTGTTGATGGAGACCTGCATGATCGGCACATCGATATTCGGATACAGATACAGCATCGGAATCCACGCGCCGTGGTCTAAGCCTTGCTCGCTGTCCAATTGAACTGGGATTCCGGCATCTTTGAGCATTTTTTCCGCTTTTAACGCCAAGTTCGGCGCACCTTGCGCTGGGTATTCAATGTCGTACAACGGCTGTGGAAAGCCGTAGAAATCGTGAATCGTGCCTAACGTATGCCCGGAGGTGATCACCACTGGGCCGCGACGGTCAAAGTGCGCAGAAAAGATCACGATCGCTTTCGGTTTGGGTAATTTCGCCCCCAGTTGTTGAAAGAACTCGGTCGTTTCTGAATGTTCTATCGCCATCATCGGCGAACCGTGGGATAAGAACAAAGCTGGCATGCGGGGTGTTGGGTTCATCATGGCAATCTCTCCAAAAAATCGTTTCAATCGCCAGTGCCCTCACTGGCTCGTTGCGATATAGACAATATACCTATCCACTAAACTATGATAAAACCCGTTATCATTGCGTCATTATCAACGGAGTGTTGTTAATATGGATAAGATCAGCGCCATGCGTGCATTTACCACGGTGGTCAGCGAAGGCAACTTTGTCAAAGCCGCCGAACGGTTGGATTTGTCGCCACAGCTAGTGAGCAAATACGTTGCACAACTTGAAGATGCGCTCAAAGTGCGGCTACTCAATCGCACCACACGGCGCGTAAATCTGACCGAAGCCGGTCAAGCCTATTTCGAACGCTGCCAGCAGGTTTTGCAAGACATTGACGACATGGAAAATGCGTTGTCGAACTTGCAGAGTCAGGTGTCGGGCACGCTACGCGTCAGCGCGCCGATGTCGTTTGGGGTGCACCATTTATCCAAACCGGTCGCCCTGTTTCAGGATCGCTATCCCGACGTGAAAGTGGAATTGCTGCTCACCGATCGCAAAGTGGATTTACTCGATGAAGGGGTCGATATTGCGCTGCGCATTGGGCACCTCAAAGACTCCGCGTTGGTCGCCAAAAAAATCACGCCGATTCATTTGTCGATCTGCGCCGCGCCGCACTACTGGCAACAGCATGGCCGCCCCACGCAGTTTGAAGCGCTGAGCCAACTCAACTATTTAAGGTTTACCTATTCAGACCCGCGCGCTTGGTTTCGTGACTGGCCCAAACACGTCTCGATTCATGATTTTGCCAGTGATTTTTCCAGCAATAACGGCGATGTGATCGTCAATGCGGCGCTTCTGGGGCGCGGCTACGCCATTCAACCGACGTTTTTGACGGGCGCCGCCATCAAGCGCGGTGACTTGGAAGTACTCTCTTCATTCGCGCTCGACCCCCTTGGGTTGTACGCTCTCTATAGCCATCGCGAGTTTCTCGCCTCCAAAGTGCGCCACTTTATTGATTTTCTCTCACACTATTATGGCGACGTGCCGTATTGGGATCGATAGTAGCGCCATTGACACCGTGATGCGGTTGCGGATCAATAGCTAGGAATGATTTGAAATCAGCGGGTTCAAGGATTATAACAGAGCAAAACCATGAGCCATGAACCCTCTTATGAGAAAGTCTTCCATCACCACCTTGATCGCCAGCGCCGGATTGCTGCTGCCGAATGTCGCCTCAGCCTACGGAATGGGTCCTCGCGGCGGCCCCATGGGCACGCCATTGATGCTGTATGGCCGCCCTTATGTGGGCATGAGCTTTAACTTTGCGAATGTGGATATTGAGGTCGAAAACAGCAGCGGCAACCGCCAATCGTTCAACGTCGATAACAACAGTTTGGCTGGGGCAATCTTTGGCTTGCGCGTCACACCAAACGTCGCGTTTGAACTGCGCGCGTATGGCAATGCCTCGGAAGGGGATTATCAAGGCCAGCGCGTATCCATCGACTATTACTACGGCGCATTTACGAAATTTATCGTGCCATTTAACCCGATGTTTGAAGCGTATGCGCTGATGGGCTTTGGCAACCAAAAACTGACGGTCTTGGATTACAGTGACAGCGATACCGATATGGCCTATGGCCTTGGTGCCTCACTGAGCTTAGGCGCGCCCATTGAAGTGCAGTTGGAATGGATGAAAACCATGAACGACAATTTTCAGCAGGGCGACTACCGCGTCGATGTCGACGAAACCAACATTCACCTGAACTTGGTGTTCAGCTTCTAATCTTTCAGTCGTCGCTGTTCAACCAGCGACGACGCGTTCGCCTCGGGCGCTGCACTGGCCTCACTCATCACCAGCGCCTTACCATGAAGCAAGCAATCCGACACTTTGCGCCGCGCAGCTTTGACTAAATTTGCCAACGTTTGGCGAGACACCCCCATTTCCACCGCAGCCACCTGCTGCTGCATGCCTTGGTAATCCACCAGCCGCAGCGCTTCAAATTCATCCGCTTGCAAGGTGATGGTGTCAAGTTGAGACATCGGAATGCCATTGGGTTTAAAGCAGCTTTGCGCGGGCGTCCCACAGATTTGTCGAGGAATTTTAGGCCGAGCCATGTAGGTTCCTTTCGTGCCGTTCAAATAACAAGTCGCCCTATTGTGGCGCAATTTGTTGGAAACGCAACGCCGCCGCGTGGCTGGCGACCCGCGACCCGTTCACCGAATCCGCATTTAGTCGACGCGCTGCGCCTGATACCCCGCGACCAACCAATGCTGCAATCGGTCCAACATCGGATTGTCGCTTTGCTTGGGAAACAGAAAATAGTAGCTGTGCCCCGAGAGCACAGTGTCGTCAAACGGCATGACCAAGCGTTTCATCGCCAAATCTTGCTCGGCCAACGTCACATCACCGACGGCAATACCAAAGCCTTGCTGCGCGGCGTTCATCGCCTGATCGAGCGTAGAAAAATGTTGATTGAGTTTGCTAGTTAACCCGCGCTCGCCATGGTGAGTCAGCCACAATTTCCAGTCACTCTGTTCGGCATTGGCGTGCAGCCAAGTCAGTTGTGTCAGTTGCTTCACCGATAAGTCACCGCCGTGACTTTGCAGCAGTTCCGGTCGACAAATGGGCGTTAACCGCTCTTCAAACAGCAGATGACTCACCACCGACGGCAGCTTGGGCACTTTCCCGTAGCTGATCACCGCATCGAACACATCGAAGTTGGGATCTGGGTGGTGCTTGATGGTTGAAGTGAGTTCGACATCAATATCTGGATGCGCGTCCTGAAACGCCATCAATCGCGGCAGCAGCCAAGCGGTCACGCAGCTGGGTGCATTGAGTTTAATGGTGGACGGCGTGCTGGAGACGTCATCAATGGCCAAGCGCAAACGGTGCAAAATGTCTTCGGCATGCGGCACAAACTTGACGCCTTGCTGCGTCAGCGACAACCCGCGAGCATGACGAAAAAACAGCTTCACCCCCAACAACTCTTCTAACGCCAGAGTCTGACGACTGATCGCCCCTTGCGTCAGGTTCAACGCGTCGGCGGCGCGCGTGAAATTAAGGTGTTCTGCAGTGGCGAGAAACGCCTGCAACGTTTTGGTGGAAGGAAGATGCATCGCGGCCCTTAGCTATGATTTTTTATCATGGCTAGTATGTGTTTATTTCGATTCTTTTTACAAACGCTTTTTGCTTGAATGAATCCATTGCTGATTAAATTGAAAATAAACGCAACACAAGTGCAATTATCAGCATAAAAAATCATTTACTGCGACTAGATAACAGCAGAACGAGGTCACACATGTCTTCCATTGCATCGACACTGGCACCTGAGGCCATAAAAAAATTAATACCTTACCAATCGGCACGCCGCATTGGTGGAGCCGGCCGCGTGTGGCTGAATGCCAACGAACTCGAGAGCGCCATTCACTACGGTCGCCACGAACAAAACTACAACCGCTACCCCGATTTTCTGCCGCACGATGTGGCCAGCGCCTATCAGCGCTATTGCCAAGTGACCACCCCCGTGATGGCGGTGCGCGGCGCGGATGAAGCGATTGATTTGCTGATCCGCACTTTCTGTCAGCCGGGCAAAGATAAAATTGTCGTCTGCTCGCCAACATATGCCATGTACGAATTTTGCGCCGACGCGCTGGCGATTGAAACGCTGCATGTGCCACTGATGGGGGATGACTTCGCGCTCGATACGCACGGGGTAATTACCGCGGCCAAAGACGCCAATGTGGTGTTCCTTTGCTCACCCAATAATCCAACCGGCAACCCGCTGGCCACCGACGCGATCATTGAAGTGCTTGAAGGCACCCGCCACGACGCGCTGGTGGTGGTCGATGAAGCCTACATTGAATTTGAACTCGATCAGAGCGTGGCCTCGTTGATTGCCACGTACCCCAATTTGGTGGTGATTCGTACCCTGTCCAAAGCCTTTGGTCTTGCCGCCGTGCGCTGCGGGTTTATCCTCGCCGATGCCAGCGTGATGGAGTACGTCGCCAAGCTGATCCCGCCGTACCCGATGCCCGATTCCAGCGCCACGATTGTTTTGGAGGCGTTATCAGAAGCCGGATTAACCCAAGTTCGCCACATGACGCAGCAACTCATCGAGACTCGTCAATGGTTTATCGGCGAACTGCAAACGCTGGATTTCATCCACAAGATTTACCCCTCGTCCACCAACTTCGTGCTATTGCGCGCGCACCCCAATGACGATCTGTTTGCGTATCTGCTGCAGCACGGTATTGTGACTCGTAATCAAAGTCATGATCCGGCGCTGAGAGACTGCGTGCGCATCACCATTGGGCGCCGAACGAGCATGCAAGAAGTGGTTGATGTGCTCCGTCGTTACCCGTCGCAATCATAGCTGTCTAGAAAAGGAATTTGATCATGAAAAAACTTGCTGTTGGCCTGGCGTGTGTCGCCACCTTGTTCTGCACCGCGGTTTCTGCAAAAGAAGTTCGTCTGGCGTCCGACTTTACCTACCCCCCATTCAACTACAAAAACAGCGCCGGTGAACCGGTGGGGTTTGACATCGAAATCGCCGATGCGTTGTGTCAAGAAGCCAAACTGGATTGTACTTGGGTTGCACAAAGCTGGGATGCCTTGATCCCCAGCCTGCTGGCGCGAAAATCCGACGTGATCATGGCGTCGATGCGCATCACCGATGATCGCAAAAAGAAAGTGCTGTTCACCCACAAGTACTACCAAACGCCAGCGCGTTTCGTCACACGCAAGAGCGCTGATTTCACGTTGGATAAAGCGGGCCTGACCGGCAAAGTGATTGGCGTGCAACAAGGCACCATTCATGACCGTTACGTGACCGACAAATTTGGCGCTGTGGCCGACATTAAACGCTACACCGGCCAAGATGAAGTGTATATCGATCTGCAAAACGGCCGCTTGGACGCCACGTTTGGCAACGCCGATCAGCTCTCACTTGCTTTCCTCGATAAAGCCGATGGCCAAGACTTCGAATTCAAAGGCGACGCCGTGACCGACAAAGCCTACATTGGTGAAGGCACCGCACTGGCGCTGCGTAAGCAAGATCAAGCGCTGGCGGAGAAACTCAACCAAGCGATTGAAACCATTCGCGCCAACGGCACTTACGACAAAATCGCCGCTAAATACTTCAGCTTTGATATTTACGGCGAGAACCTGTAAATCACACACCTTGTTGCGGCCACGGCCGATGGTAGCGAGCTTCGCGCCAACGAAAACCACACTCCAAGCCTTAGCCACGCGGTCCTGCGTGGCTTTTTTTTGTGCGCCTATCAGCGGCTTTCTCATCAAATTAGAAATTTTACTGTGATTTGTATCACATTGCATTTACTTAGCGTGCTAACTAATCTATATTACTTAGCACGCTAAGTATTTAGGACGCATTATGATTCAAGACATCAACAGCCTTTACGAGTTAACGCTGGCCGAAAAACTCGCCCGTGTATCGCGTTTGTGGAAGATGGTGGCTGATCGCGAGCTGGCGCCTTTGGGCCTCACGCATCCTCGCTGGACAGCCCTATGGAAGCTACAACGCCTCGGCGATAACATCAGTCAGAAGCACCTTGCTGAAGCGCTGGAGATCGAATTGGCCTCATTAATGCGCACGCTCAACCAACTCGAAGAGCAATCCCTGATCACACGACACTGCTGCAGCAGCGACAAACGCGCACGCATTGTCAGTTTGACCGAGCAAGGCCGTTCCATGATCAAGCTTATGGAGACGCGTATTCTTCAGGTTCGTCGCCAATTGCTGAGCCACATCAACGATGAAGAACTGCTCAAGCTGGGTCAAGTCCTTGAACAGATTGCCAACAACGCCCTCGAATCACTTAGTGATAAGTCAGATAACCTTTAATCGAAGAGAAATAATCCCCCATGACACCCGATCAGAAATTCGCACGCTGGATCAAATATTCCAGCTTCGTGTTTGTCTTCGTCTTTGCTTATTTTCTCGTGGCCGACCTTGCGATGCCGCTCACGCCGCAAGCCATGGCGACCCGCGTGGTCACCAAAGTCTCACCACGCGTTAGCGGACAGATTTCAGAAATTTACGTCAACAACAACCAAGCGGTTCATAAAGGTGACGTGCTGTTTCAAATCGATCCGGCGCCTTACCAGCTCGCGGTCGAACAAGCACAACTCAATTTAGAACGCACCATGCAGAGCAACGATCAACTCGATGCATCGATTGTGGCTGCGCAAGCAGACGTGACCGCTGCGGTGATTGTGTCGGACCAGAAAACACGCGAATACAACCGTTTAAATACCCTATTTCATCGCAACGGCACCTCGCAACAGCTGCGCGATGATGCGCAAAGTGCGGCAACGGCAGCGAAAGCCAATTTGGCGGCGGCGCGTGCCCGTTTGAAAGAGCTGCAAGTCAGCCGCGGCAATACCGACAGTTCAAACGTCAGCATTCGCGTGGCACAAAACCAGTTGGACCAAGCCACGCTCAACCTCTCTTACACCAAAGTGATGGCAGAAAATGATGGCGTGGTGACCAACCTGCAACTAGAAGCAGGCACCTACGCGGCGGCAGGCAGCCCGCTGATCGCGCTGGTGGATAACCAAGTCGACGTGATTGCCGATTTCCGTGAGAAAAGTTTGCGCCACCTTAACACCGAAAGTGACGCGCTGATTGCGTTTGACAGCAAACCGGGCCAAGTGTTTGAAGCTCGCGTGAGCAGTGTGGATGCAGGGGTCAGTTCGGGTCAGTTCGATGCTAACGGCTTGCTGGCCTCACCCACCTCTTCTACACGTTGGGTGCGCGACGCACAGCGCATGCGTCTGCATTTGGCGTTGAGCGATGAGCAGCTGCAAAAACTGCCTGCGGGCGCACGTGCCACCGTGCAACTGCTGCCAGAAAACAGCGTGTTTAAACTGCTGGCGAAACTTCAGATTCGCTTTCTGAGTGCGCTGCACTACATCTACTAAGCAGGGGGTGGCATGAAATTATGGGACCATCCTATGTCGGACAACGATCTCCGACAATGTCTGCGGATTGCCACCGGCGCCACACTGGGGTTCACCTTCAATAAATTAATGGGGTGGAACTACGGTGTGTTTTATACCGTGACACCGATGCTGCTGTTGGGCATGGTGCCCGTCATGAGCGCCCACGCCGCGCGTCAACTGCTGGCTGCGGCGGTCGTGTGTGGCTTGGAAGTGGGGATTCTGGGGGGGCTTTTTGGCTCGCACCCTGGCATGATGACGCTCATCGCCTTCTTTCTGTTTCTGTATAAATTTGCCTGCATGTCAAAGGGCAGCCTGTTTCTGTTTGGCGCCAACAGCGTCATCAGTCTCAGTATCATGCTGCACTTTGCCAGTTATCCGACCACGGATCTCAACGAGCTGATTTTTGGTAACTTTTACGCCAACATTCTTTCGGTGATGATCGCGTATCTGATGACGTTTTTGATTCCCGATACTGAACCGCGCCAACCGCCGCCACGTCCGGCGACGCCAAAACAGTCGCATCGCATGCGCCATGAAGCCCTGATGGGCGCGAGCATCACTACGCTGTCGTTTGTGGTGTTTCAGGTGTTCGATCTGAGCGATTCGCTGTCGGCGCAAGCCACCACCATTTTGCTGCTGTTTCCGATGCATTGGAACGGCGCGATGGGGTACGCACGCAAGCGCGGCATGGGCACCATTCTTGGCGTGACCTTTGGATTGGCAGGGCAATTGCTGCTCTACGATTGGTCGGACTTACTGCTGTTTGTGGTGCCGTTGTTGTGGTTGGGGTCGATGTTGTTCAGCTACATGCACGTCAAAGAATCGAGCGGTTCAGGTGCCGGTTTTGGTGGCTTAACCACGTTGGGGATATTGTTTGGTCAGTACCTCAGCCCCGGCGGCGACTTGGTGTACAGCGCTTTGTATCGCGTCAGTAGCATCTTCTTTGCCATCGTGGTCACGCTGATGATCACCTATTTGATCCACCGCATTCTCAACAGCTTTGAATCGACTCGTTTCGGGCCGATTGAAGGCTAAGCAACACCCCCATGATGCTCTGCGGCAATAATTGCAGAGCGTCATATCTCCCTCCTCCGCCTTGTGCTATCGTCTGCCTCACTCACACAATGACTCACAAGGAAATCAGTCAGTCATGATGCATTCCCAGCAAAGCTTCGTTGAAGCGGGCGTTCGTTACACGCCGTACACCTTCTCTGTGCCGTTGAATTATCAGCAACCGAATGGCGACACTCTCACCGTCTTTGCCCGCGCCGTCACGGCCGCTGATGGCCACGATGAGCACAAGCCTTGGTTGGTTTATTTTCAAGGCGGACCCGGCTTTCCGGCGCCACGAGCCAGCGCCAGTAGCGGCTGGATGAAACGCGCGCTGCAACAGTTTCGCGTTCTGCTGCTAGACCAACGCGGCACCGGCCAAAGCAGTGTGATCACCCACCACACACTGGCGGGTCAAACCCCGCAACAACAAGCCGAGTACCTGAGTCATTTTCGCGCCGATAACATCGTGCGTGATGCCGAATTCATTCGTCAGCAATGGGGGATTGATCGCTGGGCAATCCTCGGGCAAAGCTTTGGCGGCTTCTGTTCACTCACCTATTTATCGCTGTTTCCAAACAGCTTGCTGCGCAGCTACATCACCGGCGGCGTGCCATCGCTGTCGCGTCATCCCGACGATGTCTACCGCGCCACCTTCCAGCGCACGCTGGACAAAAACGCTGCGTTCTTTCGCCAATTTCCCCACGCGCAAGCGATGTGTCAGCGCATTGCCGATCACTTACTGGCAAACGATGTTCGCCTACCAAACGGTCAGCGTTTTACCGTCGAGCAGTTCCAGCAAATCGGTATTCATTTCGGCATGAGCGATGCGTTTTTGCCAACCTACTTTACGCTGGAAAACGCCTTGATTGAGGTCGAGGGCAAAGAAACGCTGCGCTACGAATTTTTGCAACACATGATGATGGACCAAGGGTTTCAAACCAATCCGATTTACGCCATTTTGCACGAAGCGATCTACTGCCAGGGCTTTGCGTCGCAATGGTCGGCCCATCGCATGCGGGATGCGTTTCCGGAGTTTCACTACCAACCAGGGCAAGCGTTCCTGTTTACAGGTGAGATGGTGTTCCCGTGGATGTTCGATCAATATACGCAGTTGCAGCCGTTAAACGATGCGGCGCATTTACTGGCCGCAAAAGACGATTGGCACGCGCTGTACGATGCCAATGCGCTGGCACAAAACAGCGTGCCGGTGAGCTGCGCGGTCTACGCCGACGACATGTTTGTTGAGATGGACATCAGCCGTGAAACCCTCCGACACATCCCCAACAGCCAAGCGTGGATCACCAACCAATATGAACACAACGGCCTACGTGTCGACGGGGAACACATTCTGGATACGCTGATCGCCATGGGCGAACAGACAGCGGCGAACTTAGGCCAGCCGTTGCTATAACGCGTTCTGTTTGTCTTTGCCTCTCACCGCAGGCTTCGGCCTGCGGTGAGAGGCAACATCGGCTCAAACTAGCCATTTCCGGCACTGTTATCTTTTTAGCCATTGACCTACATTGGCCCCTGCTTCACAGTAGCGTTTCCAGACACAACAAGGATTCGTCATGCCTGTCGCCAGCTTTTTACAACTGCTTGGATTGGCCGCCATTTGGGGTGGCTCATTTCTCTTTTTACGCCTCGCTGCGCACAGCTTTGGCCCAGCATATTTAATTGAAGCGCGCGTCGGATTTGCCGCGCTGAGTCTGCTGCTGATTGGCATCTATTTAAAAAAATCGCTGCCGTTTCGCCAGCACTGGCGCCACTTTATGATACTTGGCCTGTTTAACAGCGCGCTCCCCTTTCTGCTCTTTGCTTATGCAGCGCAGGTGCTCAACGTTTCAACCTTATCGATTTTGAACTCCACCGCGCCGATTTGGGGCGCAGTGATTGGCTATGTGTGGCACAAAACGCCGCTCAGCCCAAAGGCCATTATCGGCTTGTTGGTTGGCGTACTTGGCGTGTCGGTGATTGTCGGGCTGGATCGTTCGCTCATGGGCACTGAAACCGCCTTACCGATGATCGCCGCCACGCTGGCTGCCTTTAGCTATGGCATTGCGACCAACTACACCAAAAACGCGCCGTCGATCTCATCATTTGACAACGCACACGGCAGCATGTGGGCGGCGTCGCTATGGGTGCTTCCCCTACTTCCCTTGATGCCCATGCGCGCGGTGCCGAGCGGGGTCGAAATGCTCTCCGTGGTGGCACTCGGCATCTTGTGTACAGGGTTGGCTTATCTGCTCTATTTCCGTTTGGTCAAAGACATCGGCCCATCGCCCACACTATCCGTCACTTTTTTAATTCCGGGATTTGGCATTTTGTGGGGGTACTTGGTGTTGGGGGAAACCATCGGACTCAATACGCTGCTGGGCACCGCACTGGTCTTGGTTGGCACCATGATGGTCACGGGCTTTTCCCCGTTGGCCCTGCTGCGCGCACGTCAGCCCGCCGCATCATAACCAACGACGTCAGTCCTATCCATAAAACCGTCTGTCCTTTCCATAAAGCAGTCCGCTCTATCCGAAAAATAACGCGAGACCAAAAAGACAACGGGGCCTAACGGTCCCGTTTGATGAGGTTGAGTTGTTTGAACCGCTGACGAAACTGACGCGGCGTCATCTGCTTATATTTGAGAAACAAACGGTTAAAGTTGGCCTGATTGGTAAACCCCGCCTGCTCAGCCACCAGCGACACCGGAAAGTCGGTACGAATCAATAACGAACACGCTTTACCAATGCGTACTTGCGTGATGTAGCGGTTGACACTTTGCCCCATCAACCGCTTGAAAAAGCGAATCAATGTGCTTTCGCTCATCGCCACATCTTGCGCCAATTCAGGCAGAAATAGTGGCTCGGTGTAGTGGGCGTGAATGCGCTCCAACAGCTGAGACAACACACGCTGATCGCGCCCGTGCGTTTCCGCCAAGCGCATCCCGCCTTCCACGCCCAACGTTTGTGGCGTGTCACACTCTCCAAGCGAAGCCAGCACACTGAGTAAAAGCGTGGAGCGGCGCGCAGGCGACGCGTTATCCAATTGCTCAAACATCGGCAGCAGCGACAAAGCGAACGACGTGGGAAAAGCAACGCCATGGCGCGCCTGCTGAAACAAAGCATCGAGCGGGGCAAATTCAGGGAATGACCGCAGCAGGTTATCCACCCACGCTTGGTCGAACCACAACACGTACACCTTTTGCGGCAGTGTGGGATCCAAGTGCCATTGCGATTGCCACGTGTGGGGAATGTTGGGGCCGACTAAGGTTAAATCGCCATGCTCATATTTGCTGATATTGTCGCCAATGTAGCGTTCACCGGCGCTGTTGAGGGTCAGCGTCAGTTCATACTCGGGATGGAAGTGCCACCCAAACGGAATGGTGTCGAGTTCGCGAATCAGCAATCGCCACGAACTGTCATCCCGATATTCCACTTTTTCAAACTGGGCACGCATCATTTTTCCACCAACGCCAATCGACCACGACCGTCGTGCTCTGCAATACAGTCGTTTCCTGTCATACAATCGTGTCCTGCAATAGAGCTGTCGTGTTCGACAATATCACTGTTTTCTACAATTCTGACGTCATCAAGACTTCATATTGGTGGAATAGTATTATTTTTTGCCAAAATTGCATCACCCATTTGGCGGCAAATTGCCAAACTGTGATCAGGCGAAATCGTGTATGCTCCTGATATTTCACCCCCACCCCCGAAATTCCATGCACGATTTCGCTTTCATCGTATCCCTTTCCTCGCATTCCTCTTATCCATGTCGCGATCGGTCGTTCTGATGTACGTGAAGGCGCACCCAAACCATTCACCCCATCAATACCAGAAAACACACAAGTGCAATCTTATGCACAAAAAGGCATAAACTCGACTAAATATGCGCCTAATTTTTGGGAAGTAAAGGGGAAAAACCCTCGAATTATCAATGCATGAGAATCGTGAACATTGTTGCATCGCTAACGCTATATGTTACTAATTCACGAACAACTGAATTAAATCACTATTAAATTGTTATTTTTTAGTTAAAAACACCCAACAAATAGTGAGCAAGATCACACCAATGAATAGGTATTGTGAATTTACTTTTTTATTTTGGATGACGCCTGCTAACCTGCCGCTCGCTTTGAAATGATGTCGAAGTGCATAAATATAAGGAGTGTTCAAGATGAATACCAAGAAACCGATGTCGCTCACCAGCCGCGTAATTTTAGGCATGGTAGCCGGTATCTTGACAGGGTTTGCACTGCGCACCCTGTTTGCGGACAACGGATTTGTGGACGCATATATCGTTAATGGATTATTCGAAGTCGGCGGCAAGATCTTCATTGCCAGCCTGAAAATGCTTGTTGTCCCACTGGTGTTTGTATCTCTGGTGTGCGGCACAAGTTCACTGAAAGACCTTTCTACACTGGGCCGCATGGGCGGTAAAACACTCGCGTTTTACATCACCACCACCGCGATTGCGATCACGCTGGCACTGACCATGGGCACCATTTTCCAACCGGGCGCCGGAGCCGATCTCACCGCAGCCACCGGGTTTACATCTGCAGAAGCCCCTTCGCTGGGTAAAGTGCTGATCGACATGTTCCCGACCAACCCAATCAATGCCATGGCAGAAGGTAAAACCCTGCAGGTGATTGTGTTTGCGGTACTGTTTGGGATTGCAATCAGCGCAGCCGGGAAACCGGGCGAGCGCATCGCGGCCGTGTTCAATGATCTCAACGACGTGATCATGAAGCTGGTTGCCATGCTGATGCATGTGGCGCCATACGGCGTATTCTTCCTGATGGCGAAACTGTTCACCGGCCTGGGTCTGAGCGCAATTTTGAATCTGGCAGAGTACTTTGTGGTGCTGGCGGCAACGCTGCTGATCCACGGATTGGTTACGTACAGCGTGATGCTGAAGAGCTTTGCGGGCCTGAGCCCAATCACCTTCTTCCGTAAAATGGAAGATGCGATCATGTTTGCGTTCTCAACCGCCTCATCCAACGCCACCATTCCGGTGACCATGGAAACGGCGAAAAACCGTTTTGGTGTCGACAACAAAGTGGCGTCATTCACCATCCCGCTGGGCGCGACCGTCAACATGGACGGCACCGCAATCATGCAAGGTGTGGCGACCGCGTTTATCGCCCAGGCGTTTAACATCGACCTGTCGATGGGGGACTACCTGACGGTGATCCTGACCGCGACACTGGCGTCAATTGGGACGGCAGGTGTTCCGGGCGTCGGCTTAGTGATGCTGGCGATGGTACTGAACCAAGTGGGTCTACCACTGGAAGGGATCGCGCTCATCATGGGGGTTGACCGTCTGCTGGATATGATTCGTACTGCGGTCAACATCACGGGTGACAGTTGTGTGACGTGTATTGTGGCCAAGTCGGAAAATGCGCTGGATGAAGCCCGTTTTAACGACCCAATGGCTGGCGCGAAAGAAGAAGAAGTGCATCTGAAACGCGCCTAACACGACCGTGTTGACAAACCCCGGCTTGCCGGGGTTTTTTATTATCTGGCATTCCGTCAGATTCGATACACCTCACACCTAACGGGCGAAATTGGTTCTAAAATTTGTGTAATTTCCGTCAGTTGGAGCGCAGATTATGAAGCGAGTTTGGCTAGGCCTGATCCTTTGTTCGTCCCTGTTTTCCTCGTTCTGTTTTGCCTCGACTGCGCCGCAATCGCCCTTACCCCTCACGCAATCGGTCATCGGCTACCTCGCGTTGCTGCTGTTTGGCCTCGCCTACACCTTGGTGATGCTCGAAGAGTACCTCCAACTAAGAAAATCCAAACCCGTGCTACTGGCGGCGGGGCTGATCTGGGCCATGATTGGCTACGTGTACCAACAACACGGTATGGCCGACATCGCCCGCGAGGCGCTGGAATACAACCTGTTGGAATATGCCGAATTGCTGCTGTTTTTGCTGGTCGCGATGACCTACATCAGCGCGATGGAAGAACGGCGCTTGTTTGATGCCCTGCAAGCGTGGATGATTGGCAAAGGCTTCAATTTTCGCTCGCTGTTTTGGATCACTGGCCTGCTGGCGTTTTTCATCTCCCCCATCGCCGATAACCTGACCACCGCGCTGTTGATGTGTGCGGTGGTGATGAAAGTCGGCGGCAAACACAGCCGCTTTGTGAATTTAGCGTGTATCAACATCGTGATTGCCGCCAACGCCGGGGGCGCATTCAGCCCGTTTGGCGACATCACCACGTTGATGGTCTGGCAGGCCGGTCACGTCTCGTTTATGCAGTTTATGGACTTGTTCCTCCCCGCCGTCGCCAATTACCTCGTACCGGCGCTGGTGATGTCGCTGTTTCTGCCCACCGAACAACCGGATGTCATGCATGAACATGTCGAGCTCAAACGCGGCGCGCGGCGCATTGTGTTGCTGTTTGTACTCACTATTCTCACGGCGGTCAGTTTTCACGCCTTGTTCCACTTTCCCCCAGTCATGGGCATGATGATGGGCCTCGCTTACCTGCAATTTTTTGGCTATTTCCTGCGTAAAACATTGGCCCGTTCTTTGGCGAAGAAAACCGCACTGGCCATCGCCAACCATGATGAAGCGGCGTTGCGGCGCATCGGCTCCGTGGTGCCTTTCGACGTCTTTCGCCGCATATCCCATGCAGAATGGGACACGTTGCTCTTCTTTTACGGGGTGGTGATGTGTGTGGGCGGCTTGAGTTTACTCGGTTATTTGGGGCTGATTTCGCAGGTGATGTACGCGCAGTGGGATCCGATGTGGGCCAACATCATGGTCGGCATTCTCTCTTCCATTGTCGATAATATTCCGGTGATGTTTGCTGTCTTAACCATGGAACCATCGATGTCGATTGGGAACTGGTTATTGGTGACACTCACCGCGGGGGTTGGTGGCAGCTTGTTGTCGATTGGTTCGGCGGCAGGTGTGGCGTTGATGGGCGCCTCTCATGGCAAATACACCTTCTTTGGTCATTTGAAATGGACGCCCGTGATCCTACTGGGGTATGTGGTGAGTATCGCCATTCATCTGTCCCTGAATCAGGCATTGTTTGCCTCGTAAACCGTGGCTTAAGGCGACGCCGTGGCCGCATTTTGTGGCGCGGCGTTTTGGCGCACCCACACATTACTGAGATGAAGACGGGCGCAGGCGCTGCACGTGAGCACCTCCCCCCCGCCATGAATGCGCATCACCAAATCATCACGTTTCTCGCGCGAGCTTTGACGCACACGAATATTTAATAAGCTCTCTTCGACCTGAAAGGTGTGCTGCCACTGCGGCTCATCCCCCTGTTGATGAATCGAGACGCGTCCTTCCTTAAATACCAACAGCTGTTGGTCGTACTGATTATCGTACGTTCCTTCAAAGGCTAAGGTTTCTCTGTTAGCCAAACGCTCCAAATCTTCCTGACTGCAACCGGACACCGTCGCGGCGACCGCCAGACAAAGGAGGGGAGCGTGCAAACATTGGATCGACATATTCTGAATTATCTTTCTCGTTCAAGTGCCAGTAAGCGGGCTTTGCGTTCAACGCCCCCCGCATACCCGGTGAGTTTGCCGTTTTTACCGATCACGCGATGACACGGCACGATGATCGACAGCGGATTTTTGCCATTGGCCAACCCCACCGCCCGTACCGCTTTGGGATTGCCAATCGCTTCGGCAAGTTGCAGGTAGCTCCAGGTTTCACCGTAAGGAATGGTGCGCAGCGCTTGCCATACCGAGCACTGAAACGCCGTTCCCGTCGCGGCCAGCGGCAGATCAAATGTGTGGCGCTGCCCGGCGAAATATTCGGCTAACTGATTGATCGCCATGACAAGTATAGGACAATTTTCATTGTATTGACCCAACTCATTTGGCAAGGTGGTTTCCGTTTCAAACCACGCGCCCAACAGGCCCTTCGCATTGGCTTGTAACGTCATTTGGCCCAGCGGGCTGTCGAAGTAGGTAAACTGATTCATGTTATTGGTCCCAACAATGGAATGTGGCGTAACTGCCCCAAGGCGATACGCGTTCAGGCGTGAGCTGTGGAAAGGCCGCCAGCGCCTTCTTCACCACCAAATCGGTGTGTAAAAAACAGTTGCTGTCGGACACCCCGCGCAAGCGGGCGTAGTTGACCGTCCAAGGCCCGACGCCTTTGAGCGCCAGCCAATCCTCCAGCGGCGCCTCGGGGTGTTGCGTCAAAAACACCGCAAAGCGATGCAGGGTTTCTTTGCGGCTTTGCGGCATGCGCAGAAAGCTTAAATCGGCCGCTGCCACCTGTTGCGGTGTCGGAAAATACCACGGCTGCGCAACGCCTTCGTTGAGGGTGGCCACCAGCAAGTTCAATTGACCGATGGCAGCTTTGATCGACACTTGTTGGCCTAAAATTGCGCGCACGCCCGCTTCCCATGCATTCCACACGCCGGGAATCCGAATGCCAGAATGCGTGACCAGCCCCGGCGCCGCTTGTTCTAACTGCGCTTCAATGCCCACGATGTCGGCATCCAGATCAAACACACGGCGCAGTTGGCTCACCAAATGGCGCAGCGCTGTGAGCTCGGCCAATTCAAATTCAACTTCCAGCTGTGAGTCCGACGCCAGCGTAGCTTTAAACCAGCCTGCACAACCATTCATCATCACATGGCGTTGATAGCTGGTGTCGTCCACCTGTTCAATGCCAGCCACCGCCCGCAGGCGATAAAATGCCAACATGTGCGCCCAATCAAACGGGCCACGATAGGCCAGCAATAAGCGGTTTTGCGCCGTCACCGATGCCGCTTGGCGACGCACTTGGCTTGGCGTGAGCTGCAGCACTTTTTGAAATGCATCATTGAAACGTCGCGTACTGTTAAAGCCACACGCAAACCCAATGTCGGTGATCGTCATATGACTGGTGTGTAGCAATTGTTTGGCAAACATTAATTGATGGTATTGCGCGTACTGCTTTGGCGACATGCCTAAATGCGTTTGAAATAACTGGCGCAAATACCGATCGCTGATGCCCAATCGTTCCGCCAGCTCACTCAAACGTTGGCCTTGCAGCTCACCGTTATCAATCAACTTCACGGCGCGCAAAAAAGTGGTTTCCACGCCTTTCCAAGCCCACGAGCTGGGCGCGCTATCAGGGCGGCAACGCAAGCACGGGCGATAGCCCGCTTGCAACGCCTGCGCTTGATTAATGAAGTATTCGACGTTCTCTTCTTTCGGAAGATTGGCCGGGCAAATCGGGCGACAGAAAATCCCCGTGGTTTTGACCGCCACGTAAAAACGGCCATCAAATCGGGGGTCGCGGCTCATTCTTGCGCGCTGGCATTCCTGCGAAGTGAGTGCAAATTCAGTGTCCATCACGGTCTTCCTTTCAACGGTTACGCACAGTGTACGACGTCACCAACAGAACACTAGCCATTTTCGGAACTCAATGATGGAACGCCGATGGACACCCTACGCAATCGCGAACCGAAAGACGCAATAAAGTTCACAGAAACTCATTCAAAATTTTTGAATAAGAATGTCGAGCAGCAGGCGTTATCTAATTTATCAAACTCACCTACACTTTCTCCATCGGCACAAAACAATGCACGACACTTATTTCAGAATATCGAACGTTGAGGAACCCTATATGAACGCACTATTGAAAAAACTCATGAGCACTGACGCAGGCTACGCACCACTGGCACTCCGTATTCCAATCGGCATCACTTTCATGGCGCATGGCGCACAAAAACTTTTTGGTTGGTTTGGCGGCTACGGTCTGGAAGGTACAGGTCAATGGATGGCTTCCATCGGTATTGAACCGGGCGTCCTGATGGCATTCCTTGCCGGTAGCGGTGAGTTCTTCGGCGGTCTGTTCCTTCTGATCGGCCTACTGACTCGCCCAGCAGCGGTGGTGACTGCGTTTACCATGATTGTTGCCATTCTGAGCGTCCACATCGGTAACGGTCTGTTCATGGCAAACAACGGCTACGAATTTGGCCTTGCGCTACTGGCAGCCAGCGTTTCCCTAGCAATTTCAGGCGCAGGCAAAGCGAGCATCGACTCAGCAGTCAGCGGCAAATAACTGTCGAAAACAGGAAAAAGGGCGAGATCATCTCGCCCTTTTTTTGTGCTTACGCCGTATCGTACGCGGCCTGTTTTCGTATCATCATCCCATCATTGAGCATTCTCGCCATCGCGCGGGAGTGATCATCCTTTCGATTTTCGGTTCGTGTTGATGTATCAGCACGACCTATTCAGCGATTTAAACGTCATCTTCCCGACCGACCAAACTGTTGTTCATTTAAAAAACGATTCACTATGTGAATATGATTCCCACCATCAAATATCACTGACGACATCGAAAGCAACCGACATAATTATTAATGAGAGCAATCGTTTGCCATCGTTTATTTACTTGAATTAATGAACGGTATTTAAATCGTGAATCATGTTGACGAATCATTTGACTCATCGGGGATTGTGTACCTATTATGCGCCGTTTTGCCTAAATTTGGTGAAATAGAATTCAACCCATGAATAAGGAGGATATTCAAACTATGGCGACAGATCATGATTTCGGATTGGGGCCTGTCCCCCAAACGGCCAGAAAAGGCGTGATATCGTTAACGATGGTGATGCTGGGGTTAACCTTTTTTTCCGCCAGCATGTGGACCGGCGGGGCGCTTGGCACCGGACTGACATTCAATGACTTTTTTCTTGCAGTACTCATCGGCAATCTTATCCTCGGTATTTACACCTCCTTTCTTGGTTACATCGGCGCTTCCACTGGCCTCTCCACCCACCTCCTCGCGCGATTCTCTTTTGGCTTAAAAGGTTCTTGGTTTCCTTCCGCATTATTGGGAGGCACGCAAGTCGGCTGGTTTGGTGTCGGCGTAGCGATGTTTACGCTACCGGTGCAAAAAGCCACCGGCATTGACACCAACGTATTGATCATTGCCTCCGGCCTACTGATGACGATTACCGTTTACTTTGGTATTTCAGCGCTGATGATCCTGTCAGCACTGGCCGTACCAGCCATCGCCATTTTAGGGGGCTATTCGGTCTTTGATGCCGTGAGTAGCGTGGGTGGCATTGCCCAACTACAAGCGCAACAACCGGCTCAACCGATGGATTTCCACATCGCACTGACCATGGTTGTGGGCTCGTTCATTAGCGCAGGGACGCTCACCGCTGACTTTGTTCGCTTTGGCAAAAAGCCATCCGCCGCCGTATTGGTCACCATGATCGCCTTTTTCGTCGGCAACTCTTTGATGTTTATCTTTGGTGCCGCAGGTTCATCGGTGACCGGTCAGTCGGATATTTCAGAGGTCATGATGGCGCAAGGATTGTTGATTCCAGCAATTATCGTGTTGGGTCTAAACATCTGGACAACCAACGATAACGCGTTGTACGCCTCCGGTTTAGGGTTTTCCAACATCACCGGGTTGCCTAGCAAATACATCTCGATGGTGAATGGGGTCATCGGTACTTTATGTGCGCTGTGGCTGTATAATAATTTCGTCGGCTGGTTAACCTTTCTTTCGTTGGCAATTCCACCGATTGGTGGTGTGCTGATTACCGATTTTCTGGTCAACCGGAAACGCTATCGCGATTTTCACCATACAGAGTTTCAAACCATCAACTGGGCGGCCATTATTGCAGTCGCAATCGGGATTGCAGCTGGTCACTTTATGCCAGGGATTGTGCCCGTTAATGCCGTTCTCGGCGGCGCGTTCAGTTACTTCATTATCAATCCCCTTGTGAACAAGAACATACGACAAACTCAAGCGGTGTAAGGACATCACATGACAACTCTACTCGTTAAAAACGCCCGTCTTGAGGGCGAATCACAGCTTAAACAGATTTTGATTGAATCCGGTCGTTTTGCCCGTATCGATGATGAAAGCGCTTCGATTGAGCATCACGGCCCAACGATAGACGCCCAAGGCGGTTTGGTCGTGCCTCCCTTTTGTGAACCACACATTCACCTCGACACTACGCAAACGGCGGGTGAACCAGCATGGAACTTGTCAGGTACTTTGTTTGAAGGCATCGAACGCTGGGCTGAACGCAAAGCCCTGCTGTCGGTGGAAGATGTCAAAGCGCGCGCGATTCAAACCCTGAAATGGCAGATTGCCAATGGCGTGCAGCATGTGCGCACCCACGTAGACGTCTCCGATCCAACCCTGACCGCACTTAAAGCGATGCTGGAGGTGCGCGACACCATGAAGCCTTGGGTCGACATTCAAATCGTCGCATTTCCGCAAGAAGGCATTCTCTCGTACCCCAATGGCAAAGCGCTGCTTGAAGAAGCGGTCAAATTGGGCGCGGATGTGATTGGTGCCATTCCGCACTTTGAATTCACCCGCGAGTATGGCGTGGAATCGCTGCACTATATTTTTGAACTGGCTCAAAAATACGACCGCCTGATTGACGTGCACTGCGACGAAATCGACGATGAGCAGTCCCGCTTTGTCGAAACTGTAGCGGCACTGGCGCTGAAATATGACATGGGCGAAAAAGTAACCGCCAGCCACACCACAGCGATGGGGTCTTACAACGGCGCGTATGCATCACGCCTGTTTCGTTTGCTGCGCATGTCAGGGATTAACTTTGTCGCCAACCCGCTGGTCAACATTCATCTACAAGGTCGGTTTGATGATTACCCGAAACGCCGTGGCGTGACCCGCGTGAAAGAGATGCTGAATGCGGGCATTAACGTCTGTTTTGGCCACGATGACGTGTTTGATCCGTGGTACCCACTCGGCACAGCCAACATGCTGCAAGTGCTGCACATGGGGCTGCACGTGTGTCAGGTGATGGGCTATGAGCAAATCAATGACTCATTAAAGCTGATTGGCCGCCATTCCGCGCGCACGCTGCATCGTCAAGACCAATATGGTATTGAGGTTGGCAAACCGGGCAACTTGTTGGTGCTGCCCGCTGAGAACGGATTTGACGCCGTGCGTCGCCAAGTCGCTGTGCGCTATTCTGTGCGTGGCGGCAAGGTGATTGCCGAAACACAACCGGCAACCACCGAGATCCATCTCGACCGCAGCGAGCGAGTCGATTTTCGACGCTGATTAGCGTCACTGTCGAACGGGCGATGACGCAATGCGTCCGACGGTAAAGCACAAAAAAAGGCGAGCTTCAGCTCGCCTTTTTCTCCAATTGAGCCCCTAAGAGCCCAGTTCTCCGGCGCGTTGCAAACTGTAAGCCGTCAGTGGATCAATGCTCTTCACCAATTTCTCCACCTGCATGATCGCATCGATCGACGAGCTGTTCTTGCGGTAACTCAGGTAGATCGGGCGATACCAATCTTCGATGTCGTCCACGCGATGCAACTGACCAGAATTGAGGAACGGTTCCACCACCGATGCCGGCAAGTACGCACTGCCGCCTTTTTCCAGAATGAAATCCAGCGCAATACGTGCGGTAGACGTGCGTAGGAATGGCGCCGGTGCTTTCGGATGACGGTCGGCATGTTCTGACGCAAAACGCGCGCCCCAGTCAACGTAGACATATTGGTGTTCAAAGGCCGTCTCAGCGGTATCAGGACGGGTCGACACCAACACCAAAACCAAGTCTGCGACTTTCTTACACTGCAACTCTTCCGCTTTGATTTGGTCTAGCGCAAACGCCATATCCAGCGTGCGCTCCAGCAGGCAACGGCTGAGCTGCTCTCGCCCCATCACTTCGGCCATAAACCCATAACCGCTGAACGCATCGGTCACGACACTCAAACAGTTCTGCAAATAGGCATCCCAAATGTTCGGTGTGCCACCTAAAGTCAATTGCAGTGCTTTACCACTTTCCAGCGACAATTCAAATTTGGCCTGTTGCAACGTCGCCACCATGACTTCGGCATAGCTCACCAAACGCTCACCGGCGGAGGTCAATTTGATGTTATTTCGATCACGCGTGAACAACTGAGCATCGAAATAGCTTTCGAGCTGTTTAATGCGTGCGCTGACGGCGGCCTGAGTGAGGTACAGATTCTCTGCTGCCCGCCCAAAATGGCGAACTTTTGCCAGTTCAAGAAAAGTGCGAAAGACTTTGACGTCCATATTGAATCCTCTGATATTCCTCGTGAAGATTAACAAGGAAGTACAATAATGACGATAAAAAATTTTTGTTTTTCTTTTCGAGATTTTACGCCTAACTTTCGCCGTGAACCACGGCTGCGTAGTGGTAGCATATATTCACACGAGGTAGACATGTCTGAGACAGTATTTCGTCAAGGAAAAAAACGATTTTTCGACACTAAAAAATTCCCACGAGGCTTTGCGAAGTCTGGTGATTTCACACTTGCAGAAGAAGATACTCTATCGCTGTACGGTGAGACTCTGGTTGGCCTTGAGACCGGAGCGTTACAGCCTGAGAACGCGGAAGAACAACACTTTATGGACGTGTTGGTCAACCCAGATCTCGCTCAAAGCAAGATCGAGCGCGTTTGGATGAAGTATGTTCGTCTGTCGCGCGGTCGCAAGCGCTTCCATACATTGAACGGTCGTAACAAGCCCGACGCGGCAGACGACTATACCGATGACGAGCCAAGCCTGACCGAAGAAGACTAATTGTACCCGGCGTTGCCCGTTCAGCGCCGCCTACTTCAACGACGAGAATAGCCGTCTTCTTATAGGGTCCCGCATGCCCAACCCAGTATCCAAAGTTTATTCTCTAGAAGAGATGCTCTCGCTGATTCAGCGAGGGCAACCTTTCTCTGGTGAACTCGAGTCCGCGGGCTGCTTCATCAAAATTGAACAATACCTTCCTGTGGTCTGCACCGCCATTCACGCGGGAAGCCGCCTGCGCGACGACTTGCAGAAACAGTGTCAGCTGTCCAAAGCTGAGCGCCGCCTCGAAGAAGCTCCGTTCACCGATCAACTGATTGCCTCCCAGCCCATTACGTTATGGGGACTGGATTCACGCTTTGAGTACGATCTCAATCGTGCCCGCACGTTGAGTACCCGCTATAAATCCGCGTGGAAAAAACCGCTCAATGACAAGCAGCGCGCCGCCAGCCACCTCAAACATGGCCTGTTTTATCAGCTGTATGAAGCACTGATCCGCAAACTTGAATCCAAGTTTGGCATGGTGATTGTGTTTGACCTCTACGCTTACAACTACCAGTCATTGCCCCAGCCGACGCCCGTGTTTAACGTGGGTACGGCGCAAATCGACATGCAACGTTGGGGCACGGTGGTGAAGCGTTTTTGCACCGAGCTGGGCAAAATTCAACTGCCTCATCTGGAAAACCACACCGCCATGAACGCGGTGTTTGAAGGGCGAGGGTATTTGATTGCGCACACCAACGCGCATTTCGACCGCACGCTGGTACTGCCCACCGAAGTGAAAAAAGTTTTCATGGAGGAGAGCGACGGCACGGTGTATCCGTTGGTGATGGATGCACTCAAAAGCGGCTTGAAAGAGGCCTTTAGCCAAACCAGCGCCTATTTTCAGCGACGCCACAACCGCCGCCGCACCACCAAAGCCAACATGCTCAGTTCATCCATTGAGCCGAACGTGCTGGCCATTGATAAAGCGCTGGCCAAGCTGACGCAAAAAGTGGAAACGCTCAAGTACGTCAATCCCACCAATATCAATGCCGAGCGAAAGCGATTTGATGCAGCGCCGAGCCGCTACAAGCCAGATTTTCGTTACAAACAATTACCGATTCACGCCAACGAATTCAAACACAAGCTGTTTCAGTTGCCGATCGAGTCGATTTCCGATCCCGACCTTAAGCAGCTTTACAGCGCGATGGTCAACAAGCTGAGCGAGAAAATTGACTTGCTCACCAGCGTTGGCCACGAGGCGTTTCTGTATAACTCGTTGCGGTTTTATGGTCGTCCGAGCGCCACCGCCATTGAGAATGCGCGCTTTCTGTTGTATGCCAAAACGCTGCCCGAAGAAAAAGGCCCTCTCTACAGCGCAGATGAAGCAGCCGTGCTCATGGCCAACAAAGCCAAAGCTTGGGGCATGGCCTGCAACGTGACACCAACATCGTCATTGGCCGCGCGAGCCATGGTGAGCGGGAAAAAACCGCCCACGCTGTATCTCAACAGCAAAGCGACCTACTCGCACGCGGAAGTACAGCGCTTGATTCAACATGAGTTGGGCGTACACATGGCGACCACCTTTAATGCGCGCCTGCAGCCGCTCAAGGTATTTTCGATTGGCCTGCCGGGCTCAACCGAATCGCAGGAAGGTTTGGCGATTTTGGCCGAATATAAAGCGGGCTACATGTCACATGATCGATTGCAGACACTTGCAACCCGCGTGCTTGCCGTGGATTCTATGCTCAAAGAGCAGAATTTTTATCAAACGTTCGATTTTCTGGTTGATGAGTTTGGTTTGGATCGAGACAGTGCCTTTGTCACCACCACACGCGTGTATCGCGGCGGCGGTTTCACCAAAGATCATCTCTATCTGGAAGGCTTCCTGCACACGCTGCAACAAGCGCAGAAACGCAGCATCGACAACCTGTTGGTGGGCAAGTGCAGTCACACCTATTTGGATTTGATTGACGAATTGGTGGAACGAGGCTGGTTGGTCAAACCGCAACATCGATTTGACGATAAAAACATCGAGCCAGAACCCGTGTTGAAATACCTCATCGATTCGCTACGTTACTGAATCGGCTCTGACAGAATCTTTCTCCCAAAGCCCTAGAGCGCCTCTCGCCTAGGGCTTTGTTTTTCTTGCGTGGCCCACACGCGCCCTATTTCGACAACATCGCCACTTTTTTCAAAAAGCTGTCACGCAAGTGTTCTTGGTCGTACTCCAGGTGATACGTGTTATGGAAGCCGACTTTGAGCTCAACGCCATTCCCACGCATATAGACGTTGTAGCCGTCATAGTCGGCAAACGCTTCAATACCTTCATAAATTTTGCCATGTTCGGTCGGTGTACCATGTTCCATCACCACTTCGTACGCGTGCAAAATTTTGGCAGGATCCAGTTCATTTTTCATCGGCACCGCTCCTTTTTAGTCGTCGTTTCAAGTATGGATAACGAACCGCACCTTCGCCAATGCACAACACGAAGCACATCAAAAAAATACTTAATTTTATAAATAAATTTTTTCACACTTTTTGACTACGCTTTGGGGAGAGAACGTGTTAATGATCGGTGAATTATGTGGCAGAACGCCATTTTTTGCGACGATTGCAACGAAAAAGAAAACTATTTTAAAAAATGCGATCCAAAGCAATAGCCGTTACCACCAACTTATTTTATAATGCGAATTAATGATTATCCGAATCACGAATTACCACATTAGAGGCTATCCATGAGACTGATTCCACTGAACAACGCGGCACAAGTAGGTAAATGGGCTGCAGCATTTATTGCAAAACGCATTAACGACTTCAAGCCAACTGCGGAGCGTCCTTTTGTATTAGGCCTTCCAACAGGTGGTACACCTCTGGCAACTTACAACGCACTGATCGAGCTTTACAACGAAGGTAAAGTGAGCTTCAAACACGTTGTGACCTTTAATATGGATGAATACGTTGGCCTGCCTGCCGACCACCCAGAATCTTACCGTTCATTCATGTTCAACAACTTCTTCAACCACGTTGATATTCAAGAAGAGAACATCAACCTGCTGAACGGCAACACCGACGATCACGATGAAGAGTGCCGTCTGTACGAAGAGAAAATCAAATCGTACGGCAAAATCAACCTGTTCATGGGCGGCGTGGGCAACGACGGTCACATCGCATTCAACGAGCCAGCGTCTTCTCTGTCATCACGCACGCGTATCAAAACCCTGACTCACGACACCCGCATCGCAAACTCTCGCTTCTTTGATGGCGACATCAACCAAGTACCAAAATACGCACTGACCATCGGTGTGGGTACCCTGTTAGATGCGCAAGAAGTGATGATCCTCGTGACCGGTCACAACAAAGCACAAGCACTGGAAGCTGCGGTCGAAGGTTGCGTGAACCACCTGTGGACTGTATCGGCGCTGCAACTGCATCCAAAAGCAGTCATCGTGTGTGACGAGCCAGCAACACAAGAATTGAAAGTGAAGACTGTAAAATACTTCACTGAACTTGAAGCGGAAAACATCAAAGGCTTCTAAGCCCCGCTCTGCATCGGTTCGAGCCCCGCTGATCGCGGGGCTTTTTTGTGCCCGCCTTTCCTGCCATCGCCCACCTTATCATTACTAACATTTCTATAATTAACAATGCGTTACTGATTCTGTGTATTTAGTGATAACCACTCATTGATGCGATGAATTCACCTCGTGTTGCATTCACAGAGTTTGATATTCAGCCATAATACGCATCACGATGCTTAAATTAACATTTCATTAACTAAATCACTGGCGAACAATGGCTTGGATCACTCAACAAGGAGTTACCGATGCAAGCACACATGACCACTCGAAGAACCCTGATCGCGGCGGCCGTCAGCGCCACGCTGCTCAGCGGTTGTTATTTTGATGACCCACGTTGGGTCGCAGAGCACGTCAGTCAGGCCATTGAACAGGATGAGGTCGTCGATCATTTGCAAACGCTGGAAGGCCTTGCCTCGCCAACCAGCGACAACAGCGGCATCACGCGTGCGGCGGGCAGCCAAGGCTATAAAGAGTCGGTCGATTACATCATCGCCACCATGAAAGCGCACGGCTACAAAGTCACCACGCAAGAGTTTGATTTCCGCGCTTGGGAAGAGCTCGCCAACACCCATTTGACCGTGAATGGCAGCGAACTGGTCGGTACGCGCAATGCGCCCGACGGCACCGAACCTGACTTCGCGGCAATGTCCTATTCCGGCGGCTCGAATGGCGAGCTGAGCGGCGAACTGGTGTTTGTGACGCCCGATTTCGATTTTGAGTCCGACAGCTACGACAGCAGCGATGGCTGTGAAGCTTCCGATTTCGAAGGCAAAGCCATTGCTGGCAAAATCGCCGTCATTCAACGCGGCGCGTGTAGCTTTAGCGACAAAGTGGTGAACGCCCAGAACGCGGGCGCCATCGCAGCCATCGTATTTAACCAAGGCAATGATGAGGGCCGAAAAGGCGTGGTGAATGGCACGCTCGGCAGTGACACCACCGCAACCATTCCAGCCTTTGGCGTGCGTTATGAACTGGGCGAAAGCTGGTATCAAGCCGCTCAATCAGCCGCGGTTCCAGCCACACTGAGCATTGATGTCAAAGATGACATGGTGGTGACGCAAAACGTCATCGCCGAAACGCGCGGCGGTAACCCGAACAATATCGTCATGCTGGGCGCGCACTTGGATTCGGTGCCCGAAGGACCGGGGATCAACGACAACGGCTCCGGCACCGCTGGCTTACTCGAATATGCAGTGACACTGGCAAACCTCAAGGTGCCGGTGAAAAACCGCGTTCGCTTTGCGTGGTGGGCGGCAGAAGAAGCGGGCTTAGTGGGCTCGGAATACTACACCAATGCACTGTTTGCCCCGCTGTACGATAAAGCGCAGCAGCAGATCATGGATGAACTGGGCATCAGCGATCCCGCGCAATTGACACAAGCGCAGCTGGAATTGGTCGATGCGCGATACAACAAGCTCAACAAAGTGAAGCTGTATCTCAACTTCGACATGATTGGTTCTCCGAACTACATCTACGGCGTCATGGATGGCGACTTGTCCGATACCAAAGACAGCCCGGACAACGCCTACACGGGTGATTTTGAACCGCCTTACGGCACTTCAGACATCGAATCTATCTTCAACGAATTCTTCACCTCGAAAGACAGCGCGACCGTTCCTCAGGCCCTATCGAAACGCTCGGATTACGCAGGCTTTGCCGATTGGGGCGTGGCGTTTGGTGGCCTGTTCACCGGCGCAGAACAAACCAAAACCGCACAAGAAGTGGAACAATTTGGCGGGGAGATTGATGTGGCCTACGACGTTTGTTACCACCAGGCGTGTGATGATCTCAACAACATCAGCCAACAAGCCCTGTGGGTGAACACGCAGGCGCTGGCCTATGTCACCACCTATTATGCGATGAGCCGTCCGCTGTTCCCAGCAGAGGCCGAGAGCGAGCAACCCATGCTGCGCAGTATGAGTGCGACACAAAGCACACAAAAATTGCGCATTGGCGAAAAACTCAAAGCGGCGAAGAGTCACTCGGATCACGCCCACTTCCACGGCGACTTTGATCAAGACAAACAGTAATCCGCAGACTGGCTCATCCATCGCATCGGCCTAGCCGGTGCTTGGGGAGAGAAAACGACAAAGCCCCGCATTGCGGGGCTTTTTGTGTTCACGTGAGCGTTAAATTAACCTTCAGCGGCCATTTTCACTTCACTGATTTCCACCAGCTCAGCCACTTTCGACTGCTCTGCTGGGTAGGTCACACCGTTAAAACGGCCACCTTGTTCAATACTCAGGTCATCGCTGTAGATACTGCCATTGACGCGGCCTTTGCTTAAGATCTCAATCTTGTCGGCGTGGCAGATGCCTTCAAATTCACCGTTCACAATGACATGTTCCGCGTAAATTTCGCCGCTAACACAGCCGCTTTCGCTGATCACCAACGATTTTTCCACATGGATCTGGCCATCAATCTGGCCATCAACCTGCATATTGCTCTCTAACCGGAGTTGTCCGCTGATAGAACACCCCTTTGCGATGAGAGTTGTAGCTGAGCGCTGACTCTTAGCTCGACTTTGTTTACTAAAGATTCCCATCGAATACCTCTTACCTTGCTGAATATCGAATCGAAGTCATTCACACCCCAGTCAACAAATGGTCTGGGATCTAACGGTCGTCCGACAAATCGAATTTCATAGTGCAAATGCGGGCCCGATGATAGGCCGCTATTGCCCGAGTAACCTATCAGGTCACCTTTTTGAATAAAGTCTCCGCTTTTCACCGCAAATTTTTGCAAATGTGAATAAGAGCTTGAGAACCCGTATGCGTGTTGCAACCGCAAAAAGTTACCCGAACCTTTGTTGCTTGCGCGTGTCACTTCCACCACCCCATCGGCGGGGGCATACACCGGCGTACCGATGTTGACGGCAAAATCTTGGCCGCGATGGAATTTCACTTCCCCGGTCACAGGATGAACACGTTTACCGTATCCTGACGAAATTCTCGCCTTTTGGACAGGTGCACCACTTGGGATTTGGGTTAACATCACCATCCTGACCGACGAGGTGATCGCCGCGGTATCTAAACGCGATTCCAATTCCGCGCCGGAGTCTTCCACGCCCAACACTTTTTCTAAATCGCCGAGGCGATCCGACACGATCTGCATCTTTTCTTCACGTTCGAGCAGATCGTTTTCTAGGTTCTCTTTCAGCTCTTTCAGCGAGGCAACTTCTTCATGCAGCGACGTTGACTGGCTTTCCAGCTCTTGCTGTTTCAATTTGGCAAAGTCCACTTCACCGACGAGGTAGTAAATAACACCACCAGCCGCAACTGCGCCTGCAAGCAGGACATAGCCGAAGCCTTTAAGACAGTGACGATACCATTTGCCAATATGAAAATGCCGTGTTCCGTGAATAGACGAAACCGAAACAATGACGTTTTCTTTCATGTACAAATTCTAATTGTCATTATTGAAAGTGGCAGAATTCTAGCAGGGAACGTTTATTGACTAAACTGTTTGCTGCTCATCTCTTCCGCAACTTGCGTCCTTATTGTCTAGTTTGTGAATCAAAGCATAAACATGCAATGCGATGACTCAATCCATTTAATTTAAAATCAATAAGTTATTAACAGCGCCCAAAAACAGGGGCTGCGCGTGCATGCGCAAATTTCAGAAAAGTCCTACCGCCTTGCCATGGCGGACGCTTTACATCACCGATTGCCCGCTCTCACAGCCCGCACCACCGAACCCGTTCAGCCCTTCTCTGGTGCTTCTCTCTAAATAGGCGACCCGTTGGCGCCGTATCTTTAATCGCGATTCGTGCCAAAAGTCACGCAAGCGCCCCCGTCAGATCGCACGTTGTTGGCAGCATGATTCACAGCATCGATTTATTCAGGAAAAACGCGTCGAGGACGCCGATAAATTTCGTATATAAGTTACAAAACACTCATTACACGTTTGGATTATTTATTTCGACTTTTGAAATAAATAGCAATGAGTGACATAGATCACTTCGCTATTTTTTCCAGTCCAAAAATCAACTCAATACGTGATTTAAATCACCTTTTATTTGATTTTGAACTTTCTATTTTTGTGATGTTAAACATTACAAAGTAATTGCAAAATAAAAACATTGGCTTTTGTAGCAAAATTACATGGTCAAGAGAGGAGGTAGATCACAGAAAAATAGTTTGATGAGCGAGGATTACGTTGCGCGGATCACAAAAAACCCGTTGTCAGTTCCAATGAGAAAATGTGTGGTAAATTGATTGGGTACTAAGCAATCAAATCACGGTTTTGACGAACCGTTTACGACAACAATATTCATCAGAACATCGAACGGGGAATTGTTATGATATCACCAGATGCCAAGATCAAGATACAAAATTTTGGTCGCTTTCTGTCAAACATGGTAATGCCAAACATTGGCGCGTTTATCGCGTGGGGCTTTATCACAGCACTGTTTATTCCAACTGGATGGCTACCGAATGAAACGCTAGCGTCAATGGTTGGTCCTATGATCACTTACTTGTTGCCACTGCTCATCGGTTACACCGGGGGTAAATTAGTTGGCGGCGACCGCGGCGCGGTGGTGGGTGCAATTACCACCATGGGCGTGATTGTCGGTACCGACATTCCAATGTTCATGGGCGCCATGATGGTCGGTCCGTTGGGTGGTTGGGCGATCAAGAAATTCGATCACTACATCGATGGCAAAGTCAAAAGCGGGTTTGAGATGTTGGTCAACAACTTCTCGGCGGGCATCATTGGTATGCTGCTGGCGATTCTGTCGTTCTACCTCATCGGCCCGTTTGTGAAAGTCCTGTCTGGCACCTTAGCGGCTGGCGTTAACTTCCTTGTGTCAGCACACCTTCTGCCACTCACTTCTATCTTTGTTGAACCTGCGAAAATCCTGTTCCTGAATAATGCGATCAACCACGGCATTTTCTCGCCACTGGGCATTCAACAAGCCTCAGAAACCGGTCAGTCTATTTTCTTCTTGATTGAAGCGAACCCAGGTCCGGGTTTGGGTATTCTGCTGGCCTACATGGTCTTTGGTAAAGGCACAGCGCGCCAAACCGCGGGGGGGGCATCCATCATCCACTTCTTCGGCGGTATCCATGAGATTTACTTCCCATACATCCTGATGAACCCACGTCTGATTCTGGCAGCGATTGCCGGCGGGATGACCGGCGTCTTCGTGCTGACCATGTTCAATGCAGGCATTGTGTCACCCGCGTCTCCGGGTTCAATCTTCGCCGTGTTGCTGATGACACAAAAAGCATCCATTGTCGGCGTACTGGCGTCTATCGCCTCTGCGGCAGGCGTGTCGTTTGCTGTGGCATCACTGCTGATGAAAACCCAAACGTCGACCGAAGAAGAAGGCGATGAAGCCGCGCTCGACAAAGCCACTTCACAAATGAAAGAGATGAAATCTGCCTCGAAACAATCGAGCTCGAACCATGGCGCAGCCGTGAACAGCGAGAACAAGGGTGACATCGACCTTGCGACTGTACAAAGCATCATTGTTGCCTGTGATGCAGGCATGGGCTCAAGCGCCATGGGTGCCAGCATGCTGCGCAAGAAAGTACAGGACGCCGGTCTCAAGATTCATGTGACCAACCTCGCCATTAACAGCTTAACCGAGAGTGCAGATATCGTGATTACTCATAAAGATTTGACGGATCGTGCACGTAAGCACGCGCCAAACGCACACCACATCTCACTGACTAACTTCCTTGACAGCCAGATGTACAACCAACTGGTCACCCAACTGCTGGCCGCGCAAAAACCGGCGGCAGCCAACGACGAGCAGATGGTTAAAGTGTCTGTCCTCGCCGCGAACGACGACAGTTTTGAACCACAGCAACCTTCGGTTTTCCAAATCCAACGAGAAAACATTCACTTGGGCTTGAAAGCCGCCAACAAAGAAGAAGCGATTCGCTTTGCTGGGAACAAGTTGGTTGAACTGGGTTACGCCGAACCCGAATACGTCGACGCCATGTTTGAACGTGAAGCGTTGGTGTCCACCTACCTTGGCGAGTCCATCGCTGTCCCCCACGGCACCGTGGAAGCGAAAGACCGCGTGAAGAAAACCGGCATTGTGATCTGCCAATACCCATCTGGCATCCAATTTACCGATGACCACGATGACGTCGCCAAACTGGTGATCGGCATTGCCGCCAAGAACGATGAACATATTCAAGTCATCACTACCATCACGAACGCGCTCGATGAGCCGGACGCGATTGAAACGCTAACCAGCACCACGGATATCGAGGAAATCCTCACCATCCTGGGTCGCGAGCAAGCCGCTTAATCACGCCCAAGTCATTTGCTCCTGAGCAAACATGAGGTCAGCTGTCACCCCCTATGCGGTTGGCCTCACCCTCAATTCGTTCGTCACATTTTAGACATTGGTAGGTAAGTATTATGAAAAACGCAGTACATTTTGGCGCAGGCAACATCGGTCGTGGCTTCATTGGTAAACTTCTCGCAGACGCCGACGTGGCCGTCACGTTCGCCGACGTGAACGCCCCGCTCGTCGACCAGCTCAGCCACAAACAAGAGTACAAAGTGAAAGTGGTCGGCACTGAATGCCAAATCGACACCGTCACGCACGTCACCGCCGTGAACTCTGCCAGCGAAGACGTCATCGACCGCATCGTCAACACCGATTTGGTCACCACCGCCGTGGGCCCGAACGTGCTCGACATCATCGCCAAAACCATCGCCCAAGGCATCGCCAAACGCTTTGAGGTCGGCAATGAAGCGCCCCTCAATATCATCGCGTGCGAGAACATGGTTCGCGGCACCACACACCTGAAAGGTGAAGTCTACAAACACCTCGATACAGCGTTGCACGCCAAAGCTGACGCGCTGATTGGCTTTGTCGATTCAGCCGTCGACCGCATTGTGCCACCGGCAGAAGCGGCCAACGACGACCCACTGGAAGTGACCGTGGAAAGCTTTAGCGAATGGATTGTCGATGAGCAACAGTTCAAAGGCGAGATTCCAACCATCGCCGGCATGGAAAAAACCGATAACCTGATGGCGTTTGTCGAGCGTAAACTGTTCACCCTCAACACCGGTCACTGCATCACCGCGTATTTGGGTTGTTTGAGTGGCCATCGCACCATTCGCGAAGCGATTGAAGATCCAACCATTCGCACGCAAGTGAAACAGGCCATGCAGGAGAGTGGTGAGGTGCTGATCCGCCGTTACGGCTTCGATCGTGACATGCACAACGCCTACATCGACAAGATTCTCGGCCGCTTTGCCAACCCGTACTTGGTGGATGAAGTGGATCGCGTCGGCCGTCAGCCAATTCGTAAATTGGGTCCAAATGATAGATTAGTGAAGCCATTACTGGGTACAATCGAGTATGGCACTGAAAATAAAACACTTTTGAAAGGCATCGCCGCCGCATTGAAATACACCAATGACAGCGATCCACAAGCTGTCGAACTGCAAACGTCGCTCAGCCAGCACGGCGTCACTCAAACAGTGGCCCACTACACCGGTCTGGATGAACACAGCGCAGAAGTGCAGACCATTGCGTCGCTTTACAACCAACTCTAACGGTGCCGAACGATTGGAGGGCAACTCGCCCTCCATCCCAAGAAAACACTTAGATCAGTATATGGCAGAAAAAATTAACGAAACCGAGATTCTAGAACGACTGAACGATGCACCATCGGTCCGTGGTTTCTTCATTGCAACCGTCGAAGTCTTCAATGACGCCATTGATGCGCTGATGCAACGCATTTTCCGTAAAGACAACTTTGCGGTTCAATCGGTGGTCGGTCCGTTGTTGCAAGACACCGGTCCGTTGGGCAATTTGTCCGTGCGTCTCAAACTGTTGTACGGTTTAGGGGTGCTGCCCGATGCCGTTTACCACGACATCGAAAGCATCATCAAACTGCGCAATCAGCTTAACAGCGATGGGGCGGAATATTCGTTTACGGATCCCAAAATCATCGCCCCGATTCAAACCCTCAACCTCGTCCAAAAAATGGGCATGGTGCAATTCAGCCCGCTGGATGAACCCGATGACGACATCGATCTTGAGTTCTACCATTTGCAACTGCAACGCCAGCAGCAAATCATCAAATCGGGTCTTTCTCTTGCCATCATTGAAATCTGCAATGAACTCAACCGAGAAAGCCCCTTCTAACGCATTGGATCACAGGGCAAGGATCGCCTTCCCATTTTCTCGTATTTCTTCGACCAAATTCTTCGCCGCGTGTTAGCCTTTGGGCATGTTCCTCCATTGAGATTGTTTCATGAAAATCGGCATCATCGGCCTGGGCGACATCGCGCAAAAGGCTTACCTTCCGGTCATCACACAGCGCCCCGGCGTCGAGCTTATCTTCTGTACCCGCAGCGCCAGTGCATTGGCTTCACTGGCCAGCCAATATCGGATTCAAGCCACCTGCAGCGACTATCGCGACCTGCTCGGTTTTCAACCCGATGCGGTGATGATTCACGCCGCAACAGCCGTGCATCCTGAGATCGCACGCTTCTTTCTCAGCCGCGGGATTCCGACCTTTGTGGACAAGCCACTCGCCGACAGCGCTGCTGCCTGCGAACAGCTATATGAGCTGGCTGAACAGCATCAGCAACCGCTGTATGTCGGTTTTAACCGCCGCCACATTCCCCTGTTCAACACGCACCTTCAGGGCATGCAACGCGGAGAACGTGCGGATCTACGCGGCCTGCGTTGGGAAAAGCACCGTTACGATTTAACCGGCGAGATTCGCACCTTTTTGTTTGACGACTTCATTCACCCGCTCGACAGCGTCAACCTGTTTGCCAAAGCCGATTTGAATGACGTGTATGTCACGCACCAGATGGCAGGCAACCAACTGGCGCGCATCGACGTGCAATGGCAGCACGGTGACACAGTGCTGCACGCGTCGATGAATCGCCAATTTGGCAAAACCGGTGAGCGCATCAGCGCGCAGTTCATCAATGACGCCTATGAGTTTGACTCATTTGTCGAAGGCAAACGCTGGCACGCCAATCAAACCACCACGCTGGCCCTCAAAGACTGGACACCGATGCTGACCAGCAAAGGCTTTGCCGACATGATCGACGATTGGTTGAACGTGGTGCAACGCGGCCAACTGAGCCAAGAGGTCATCGCCCGCAACCTCGCCAGCCACCAACTGGCAGAAGCGGTGTGCGCCAAAGTGAGCGCGCAAGTGAGCGCCAATCTGCGCTAATCTTCATCAGGCGATGCAGCACGCATCGCCTGTGGGACATTCCCCCCAAGATCGCGTGAACACGGTCACAGTCTCCCCGCTCAAAGCCCTTTAGTATGAACCCCATTTCCTGTTGGCCACGCGTTTGCAGCTTGCCAATCGCCGTATGCCATACCTTGCACCGATTGCCGTGGTATTGAATGCTTTCTATCGAAGACAACAAAACCAAATGGGATTTCTTTCAGAAACATCATTGGGTTTCGCCGGAATTTGCCCGCTCACACGTTCTCGAATCTTGGGAGCGCTGCATCAAGCAGTGCAGCCCCTACACTTGGTCTAAACCGCACTTAGCCTCGGGCTACACCTTCGCTTCTCTGATGCGGCGCAACGAACGCCTGATCCAATGCGCCACCACGGTGTTGGAAGATACCTACGACATGCTCGACGACGACACCCTGCTGTTGATGGTCACCGATGACAACGGCTGCATTCTTTCGTTGGTGGGCCATTCGCAACTCAAAGAAGAGATGGACGCCCTCGGCATCAAACAAGGCTGCTTTTTGTCGGAAGGGAAAATCGGCACCAACGCCACCAATTTGTGCGTCCACACCCACGTCGCGTGCGATGTGTTTGCCGCCGAGCACTTCAACCGCCATCTGCACGCTTACGCGTCTGCCGCCGCGCCGATTTTCGATCAATTCGGCAAGCTGCGCGGCACCGCGTGTCTGTTCAAAAAAGCCGATGCCTATCGCAAAGAGAACTTGGTTATCATCGCCTCGTGCGCCAAAGAAGTGAGTCTGCAAATTCACATTCAATCGGAACAAGAGAACACCAACCGGTTGACCTGCGCGCACAACGCGACGCTCGAGAGCATGGACGATGGCCTCATCGCTTGGGATGAAGAGCAACACATCACCATGGCCAACAATCAGGCTGAGCGGCTGCTCAATCTCGACATGGCCAAAGTGCTGGATAAAGAGCTGTTTTCCGTGCTGCGTTTTGCGCCCAATATCGTCAGCAGCATTGAAGCAGGCGCGCAGATCAACCGCAAACTCACCACGCTGGAAGTGCACGGCGAGTTTGTCGAAGCAATCATCACCCTACGCCCACTCAACGACGGATCCAGCCTGCTGTTTTTGCACCCGATCGACAAAATCCGCGAATTGGCGCAGCAACAAATTGGCGGCCAGGCGCGCTACACATTCAGCTCTTTGCCGGTGGTGTCGCGTAAAATGAAGCACCTGATCACCGTGGCCAAACGCGCCACCAAATCCAAATCGCCCATCCTCATCACCGGCGAAGAAGGGGTGGGTAAAGCCACACTGGCGATGGCGATTCACAACGAGAGCGACTACAAAGAGGGGCCGTTCATCACCCTCAACTGCCGCTCGCTCACCAGTGAGCAGCAAATTCGTGAAACCTTGGGCTACGACGAAGGCCAAGGCATGCCGTCCAAATTCGAGTTGGCCCACGGTGGCACGCTGTTTTTGGAGAAGGTGGAATACTTGTCGCCGGATCTGCAATCGGTGCTGCTGAAACTGCTGAAAACCGGCTTAGTCAGCCGCAGCGATAGCCTGCGCTTGATTCCAGTCGACTTTCAGCTCATCACCAGCACCGCCTCAGAGATCAGCGAATACGTCACACAGCGCTCATTTGGCCGCCAACTGTATTACGAAATTTCAGCCAATGAACTGCGCATTCCCCCCCTGAGAACGCGTAAAGAAGACATCGAATTTCTGGTGCAGCAAATCGTCAACCATTACGAACGTCGCCACAACGTGACGATTTCGGTGGAAAAATTGGCGATGGATGCATTGATGAGTTTCCGCTGGCCGGGTAATAACTCCGAACTGCGCAACCGCACCGAACGCATGCTGCTCAACCGCAGCGCCAACCTGATTCGCCTGAGCGATATTCCCGAAGACATCAAATTTAACCTCAACCAGTCCACCGACAATCAGCCGGTGCTGTCGTTGGAAGAGGTGGAGAAAAAAGCGATCATTCAGGCGTGGACCTTGTGCGACGGCAAGTTGAATGAAATGGCCAGGGCGCTCAAAATCGGCCGCACGACCTTGTGGCGCAAAATCAATAAGTTCGAATTGACCGAGCAACTCAAGCTCAGCAGTTAGCAGTTAGCAGCCGTCATCAAAACACCACACGCACAAAAAACAAAACCCCGGTGACCAGCCGGGGTTGTTGTGATCGCGTTCAGGTCGCGTTATTTCATCACCGCCGTTTGACGAATCTGCGCTTTGAGGGCGGGCAACAGGCTTGCACTGGCGCTGAATTTACGCAGCCCAATGTTGAGCAGTTGCTGCGTCGCTTTCGGATCGCCCGCCATTTCTCCGCACATACTCACCGGTATGCCTGCTTTTCCGCCAGCGGCGCAGGTCATTTCAATCGCACGCAAGACCGCAGGGTCAAAGTAGTTGATGAGGTCGGTCAGCTCGGTATTGCCGCGATCTGCCGCCATCACATACTGGGTTAAATCGTTGGTGCCGATGGAGAAGAAATCCACTTCCGCCGCCAACGCATCCGCATTCAACACCGCCGCCGGCACTTCAATCATGATGCCTACGGGTAGCGTGCTGGCATCCAAACCCAGTTCATCGGCTTCGCGTTGGAGCAGCGCTTTCACTTGGCGCACTTCGTCAACCCGCGCAACCATCGGAATCATCAACTGAATGTTACGATGCTGCTGGTGAGCGCGCAGGATGGCACGTAACTGCGTCACGAGCAGCTCAGGGTGTTTCAGGCATAAACGCACGCCGCGCACACCCAAAAATGGGTTGTCTTCGCTTGGCATAGGAAATGCGGCTAACGGTTTGTCGCCGCCGACATCTAAGCTACGAATCGTCAGCGGTTGGTCGCCCAATGCGGCTGCGATGTCACAGTACACGTCAAACTGCTCCTGCTCGGTTGGCAAACTATCGCTGCGTTGGAACAGAAATTCGGTGCGAAACAGCCCCACGCCTTCGGCGCCGCTGTCGAGCGCTTTACGCACATCGTCCGGGCCGCCGATATTGGCCAGCACACTGACAGAAATGCCATCGGTGGTGGACGCATGTTGCAGCGCGCGCTGTTTGGCCTGATGTTGCTCGGTTTGCCACGCATCACGCTGCGCCGCTAATTGCGCGCTCACCGCCGCAGAGGGCGCAAACCACAGCAAGCCAGCAAACCCATCCAATGTCACCATTTGACCTGGGGTGACCTGCTCTAAGCAGCCACGCGCTTTAACCAGCGCCGGAATGCCCATTGCGCGCGCCAAAATGGCGCTGTGTGAGGTTTTGCCGCCTTCACTCAAACAAATCCCCAGCACTTTGGCCGTATCTAACCCCGCCACATCTGATGGCATTAAATCACGCGCCAGCAGAATGCTCGGCTGTTCAATTGCCACTGCAGCCGCAGGCTCGCCGGTCATTTCCATCATCACCTGACGCGCAATGTCCTGCACGTCGGCTTCACGTTCACGCATGTATTGGCTATCGGCCGCGCGGAAATCGTCTGCCAATGCTTGCAGCGCGTCGGCCCATGCGCGTTCGGCAATCGCGCCCGCTTGAATGCGCGCTTGAACCGTTTGCCACAATTCGGGGTCACGCAGCATCATGCTGTGGGCCGCAAAAATATCGCCATGTGGGCGTTTGGCCTGCATATCCAAATGCGCCGCAACCGTGTCGATGGCGCGCTTCACATGCTCAATTTCAGACGCCGCATCACGGGCGTCACGTTCAGGCACGGCGGGCATCGAGTGCGTAAACAGCACCGCGGGGGCCGAAACAATGCCTTCATTCACGCTCAATCCGCTCACCGCGCCCGCCACCGCGGGGGCATCTAGCGTGGTTGACGCCTCAGGTTGAACGTCTGTCGTTACGCCACGCGCCACGGCATCGGCTTCACCAAAGTGGGTTTGCGCCAGTTGGCGAAAACGCTCAACCGCGTTGGCCGCTTGCGCGCCTGTGGCCACAAAGGTGATGTCGTCATCGCAGCGCACACCTAATTTGGCAATGCTGTTGAGGCTGCGAGCGCTCACGCGCTGATCGCCTTTTTGCAGCCACACATCGCCGTCTACATCAGCCAATGCGCCGACGATCGCCGCCGCCGGACGGGCATGTAAACCATGGGGGTTTTTCACGTGCCATTCAAACGTCTGCGCGTCGTTCGCCAGCGCTGCGTTCGGCGTGGCAGCTTCGGCTTCTGCCGCTGTCGACACGCTTTCGCCCAAGTGCGCTTGTTTGACGCTCAAGGCCTGACGTGCTTCTTCAACCACCGTCGCCATGGGCAACCCTGCCGCCGCCGCGACGGAGGCTGCCATGGTGCCTTCCACAATCGGTGCGGCAACCAAGGTGACTTTGTCGCGAATCGATTCATCGAGCAGTTCCAGCGCCATTTCAGTGCTGAGCAGCGCGCTACCGAGATCCATCAAGACCACCACGCCCTGTGCATCGCACATCTGTTCAATGGCGCCCATCACGGCAATCGCGTCCGTGCCAATTGGGTTTTCCGGATCGTCGATGCCTGCCGCAATCGCCAAATTGACTTTGCCTTGTGTCATCTGGGTGGCCAGTTCGGCCACCCCTTCTGCAAGACGTCGACTATGAGATACAACTACAATTCCCACCATATCAATACCCTGCTTAGTTCCCCGCAATTGCCTGTTGCAATGCTTTGATCATCAGAAGTGAAGATGTTGCACCGGGATCTTGGTGACCCACACTGCGTTCACCCAAATAGCTGGCGCGGCCTTTTTTGGCCTGCATTTCAATCGTGGCGACGGCGTTGTGTTCTGCCAATTCCACCATCTCGCTCAGCAGGTGATCCGGGCTTTGGCCCTGCGCCAATGACGCTTTGATGCTTTGCAGCACCGGCAGCCAAACGTCGCACATGGTTTTATCACCCAGCTCCGCTTTGCCGCGCGACACCACGCCATCAACGCCGCTTTTGAGCGCATCAATCAGCTCTTCAAACGTCAGTTGTTCGCGGGTGCCCACGGCCGCCGACATGCGAATAAACAGCGTGCCGTAGAGCGGGCCACTGGCACCGCCCACACTCGACAGCAAAGTCATGCCGGTGTTTTTCAAAATGGTCGCAATGTTTTGCTCTGCCACTTTCGGCAAGGTTTCCGCCACTTTCTTAAAGCCACGGTTCATGTTGAGGCCGTGGTCCGCATCACCGATATCGCGGTCGAGATCGGTCAAAAATTCTTGGTTTTCCTGATAGGTTTTCGCGCACAGCTCCAGCCAGCTCAGAATGTGTTTTTTCTCAATGTGCATGATGTGTCTCCCTTACCATTTCATCGCGGCGGTATCGACCGGCGCATCAAACAGCGCCAGCATTTCAGCATCGGCTTTGAGCAAGGTGATTGAGACGCCCTGCATGTCGAGCGAGGTACAGAAGTTGCCCACGAGGTTACGCACAATGCGGAAACCTGCTTGATCGCAGTTGTGCGCCAAACGGCGATACACGCCATACAGCTCTGAAATCGGCGTGCCGCCCATGCCGTTCACCAGCGCGATGTAGTCGTGATCGGCGGCAAAGGATTCGATGGTGGATTCCACTTCATCCCAATCGCTTTCCGCGCGGTTCCAGATCCGCAGCGTGCGGCTATATGGGGTGTTCTCCACCAATTCGGCAAACATCTCATCCACCAGCGCATCTGCCGTGGTGTATTGAATGCGTTTAATGCCCGGTTCGCCGTGAATGCCCACGCCAAATTCCACTTCGCCATCGGCCAAAACAAACGACGGTTTACCCGCAGCAGGCACCACACACGCGTTCAATGCCACACCAAACGAGCGACAATGGTTGTTCACGCGGCGCGCCAAGGTTTCACACTGCTCCAGCGAGTACCCTTTGGCCGCAGCCGCACCCACCAGTTTTTCCACCAGCACAGTGCCCGCCACACCACGACGACCCGCGGTGTACAAACTGTCTTTCACGGCCACGTCGTCATCCACCAACACGGAACCAACTTTGATGCCATCGGTGTGCAGCAGCTCCACCGCCGTTTCAAAGTTCAGCACATCACCTGTGTAGTTTTTGATGATAAACAGCACGCCTTCACCGGTGTTGACTTGATTGCCACATTCGTACATTTGATCCGGCGTGGGCGAGGTAAATACTTCACCCGGACAAGCCCCGGTCAACATGCCTTTACCGATGAAGCCCGCGTGCAGCGGTTCGTGACCACAGCCACCACCGGACACCAATGCCACGTGTCCTGGCGTTTCTTCATGCCACATGTAGCGGGGTTCATAATTGACTTTCAGTTGAGGACGAGACAGAGCCAGCCCTTCCATTTGCTGAAGGACGACGTCTTCTACGTTATTGATTAGCTTTTTCATCATTCTGCTCTCATTCAAGTTTCAAGTTTTTATGTAGGGGTAGATTCATCTTAAGAGCAGAAATCCAAGCCTCAACAAAAGTATTTACGTTTCGATTTGGAACAAAATTTTTGGTTTTTACGTTTCATAATGGAACGAAAAAACCAAAATCTACGGGAAAGGTGATCGCGGGCATAAAGCGCCGGAAACCGCGTCCGTTCCAACCGTCAGTTTGTCACCCCGATCATAAAAGCCACCGACAAACAGCGCGATCGCTTCTCTCGGCTCCGCACTCGACTCTAAGATGAACCCATGGTTTCAACGCACCGCGCTGAAGCAAAAAAACAACCACAAATAAAAATAAAGGTTTGAAATCATGGATAAAATTATTATTAGCCCAAGTAAATACGTGCAAGGTGAACAAGTTCTTAGCGCTATCGCGAGTTATGTCAAAACACTCGGCGAACACCCCTTGGTCATTGCTGATGAGTTCGTGATGAACTTGGTGGGTGATACCGTGAAAGAGAGCTTTGCGAGCGAAAAACTACCGCTAAGCATGAACATTTTTCACGGCGAATGCTGCCGCGTTGAAATTGAACGCATTACCGATCTGTGTGCGACACAAAAACACGATGTGATTGTGGGTGTCGGCGGCGGTAAAACTCTCGACACCGCCAAATCAGTCGCGTTCTACACCAAAATTCCGGTGGTTGTGGTACCGACCATCGCATCAACCGACGCCCCTACCTCGGCCTTGGCCGTGATTTACACGCCAGAAGGTGAATTCGCGGAATACCTGATGTTCCCGAAAAACCCAGACATGGTGATCATGGACACCTCCGTGATTGCCAAAGCGCCTGTGCGCTTGTTGGTTTCCGGCATGGGCGATGCGCTGTCCACTTACTTTGAAGCCCGCGCCAACATGACCTCAGGCAAAGCCACCATGGCTGGCGGTTTGGCCACTCGCTCAGCGCAAGCGCTGGCAAAACTGTGTTACGAAACCTTGCTTGAAGACGGCTTGAAAGCGAAAGCGGCGGTTGAAAATGGTGTCAGCACCAAAGCACTGGAAAACATCATTGAAGCCAACACCTACTTAAGCGGCATCGGCTTTGAAAGTAGTGGCCTAGCGGGCGCGCACGCCATTCACAACGGCCTGACTAAACTTGAAGAGTGTCACCACCTGTACCACGGCGAAAAAGTGGCGTTCGGTACCTTGGTGCAATTGGTGCTGGAAAATGCCGATATGGCCGAAATCAACACCGTTTTGGCGTTCTGCCGCTCGGTCGGTCTACCCACCAACCTGTTTGACATGGGCGTGAAAGAGATTAATCACGCCAAACTGCGTGACGTGGCGGAAGCCTCTACCGCAGAAGGCGAAACTATTCACAACATGCCATTCCCGGTCACCGCCGACAACGTGTATGCCGCGATTCTAGCTGCGCACACGCTGGGCCAATAAACGCCCGCCTCGCACGCTTGTGCGAGAACAACCCCCTCAAGGGCAAGCGCATGCTTGCCCTTTTTTGTTGCGCCATAACCCGTCCCACTTTGCCTATACTTACCCTGTTGTTGGACATCCCAACGCTCAGACCCAGCCAAAGGAGGCATCATGGAACTGCGCAATCAATCTGGTCAGGTGACCCACATTGCCGACAACCTCACCTTAAAAGAGGTGCGCGACATGGGCTTTACCATCGATTTATGTGACGAAGCGTACGATCAGCAAGAACATTGGAAAGCCAAAGCCGAGCAACGTCGCCGTCCACACGATAACCGGGACGAATCCTGACACCACCACAACCGGGCCTTCAGCCCGGTTGTCTCTTTCCGCGCGCCCTTTCGTAATTCACACCTGCATCACTTCCAATCTATATCGCGTCCAATCGCTATCACTTCACCGCCTCATGCATCAACTATTAGCATGGCTAATAGTTTGAGTAGTAATCGGGTTTGTTTGAAATGTTTCAATCGTGTTAAATCTAACCCAAACAAAGGGGAGCAGTATGAACACGATTGATGTTTTAACACCTTGGATTCCAGATGCCATTCGCATTCGTCACGCCATTCACCAACACCCGGAGCTGGGCTTCGAAGAGAACCACACGCAGGCGTTGGTAGCCGCAGAGCTACACCGCTACGGCGTGGATGAGGTGTGCACGGATTTCGGTAAAACCGGCGTGGTCGGTGTGATTAACGGCGCGCTGGGCGATGGCCCGTCGATTGGCCTGCGAGCCGACATGGATGCCCTGCCGATTCACGAAGAGAACACCTTCGCGCATCGGTCGTGCCACGACGGCAAAATGCACGCCTGCGGCCACGACGGTCACACCACGATGCTGTTGCTGGCAGCACGTTATCTGGCGGATTCGCGCCAGTTCAGCGGCCGAGTGGTGCTGATTTTCCAACCGGCGGAAGAGGGGCGCGGCGGCGCTGAAACCATGATTGGCGATGGCCTGCTCCAGCGCTACCCAATTGATGCCTGTTACGCGCTGCACAACATGCCGGGCATACCCGCGGGGCATTTTGCGTTTAAAACCGGCCCCATCATGGCCAGCTCGGATCGCCTGTTTGTCACCATCAACGGCCAAAGCGGCCATGCAGGATTGCCGCACCTCACGCAAGATCCGCTGCTGGTCGCCACCCATATTTATCAGGGCATTCAAGGTATGGTGAGCCGCAGCTACGACCCGTTTGATCCGCTGGTGGTGTCCGTCACGCAACTGCACTGCGGCGAAACCACCAACGCGATTGCTGATCAGGCGCACATGAGCGGCACCTTCCGTACGCTCAATCAAACGACGCGCGACAGTTTGGTGGCACGCCTCGCCCAACTAGTGGAACACAGCGCCAAAGCGCATGGTATGCGTGCTGAATTCAAACTCGGCCCCATCTCACATCCACCAACCGTCAACACCGCCGAAGAAACAGCGCAAGCCATTGTGGCGGCGCAGAAAACTGTCGGCGCCGCGCACGTGAACCCGAGCTGTGAGGCCAAGCTAACCAGCGAAGATTTCGCCTTCTTCCTCAACCAAGTACCCGGCTGCTACGGCTTTCTGGGTAACGGAGCGGGCGAGAACGGCACCTGCGGCGTGGGCCTGCATAATAAAGCCTATGATTTTAATGACAATTTACTTCCCATTGGGGCTGCCTATTTCATCCATTTAATTGAAAAACACTAACACCGCATGAGGGGAAGTGACTCCCCTCGTTACACAAGGAGTGTCCTAGCAATGTCGACCGTACTTTCACAAAAAGCGGCGCCACGCGCGTCGATGATCGATCGCATTGAGCGATTCGGGGATAAAGTGCCCCACCCGTTTTACCTGTTTATTTTCCTGTGCTTGGGCGTGATGGCGCTCTCTTGGCTGCTGTCGATAGGCGGCGGTGGCGTCACCCATCCCGCCACCGGCGAGCTGGTGCACGTCAAAAACCTGCTCAGTGGCGAAGGGCTGGTATACATCCTCAAATCCACCGTCAACAACTTCGTCTCGTTCAAACCGCTGGGACTGGTGCTGTGCATGATGCTCGCTGTCGGGTTACTGCAAGAAGTGGGCTTGGCCGACAGCGCGATCAAACAATCGCTGCTCAACGCCCCGCGCCAGTACGTGACCGCCTCGATTTTCATCACCGGCATCATCGGCAACCTCGCCTCTGATGCGGCGTTTATTCTGGTGCCGCCGTTGGCTGGCCTGATTTTCGCCGCCACCAACCGCAACCCAATTGTTGGTATTGCGGCCGGTTTCGTGGCCGTCGCGGCTGGCTTTACCGCCAACGTGTTTATTGCCGGCACGGACGTGCTGCTATCAGGCATCACCACCGAAGCCTCCAACATTGTGGCCTACGTGGAAGTGAGCCCAGCGGCAAACTGGTATTTCATGCTGATCTCGGTACCGATTCTGGTCGTGACGGGCACGCTGTTGACCGACAAATACATCGAGCCGCGTTTTGCCCACAAAATGGTGGCGCACGAAGCCACCACCCAACAATCTTTCACCATCACGGCGCAGCAAAAAACCGCATTGAAATGGTCGGGGTTGGCATCGCTGCTGTTCATCACCGCATTGTTTGCCCTCCTGTGGCCCAGTGATTCTCCGCTGCGTAATGCTGAGGGCGGCTTGGTGCCTTCACCATTTTTGAGCGGCATCATTCCGATCATCATGGCGTTTTTCATCATGAACGCAGTGGTGTATGGCGTGAAAGCGGGCACCATCAAACAAGCGAGTGACGTGCCGGAGTTGATGGCCAAAGCGCTGAAAGGGGTCGGCGGATACATTGTGCTGGTATTTGTGATTGCGCAGTTTATCGCGTGGTTTAAATGGTCGAATTTGGCCATCTTCATTGCGGTCAATGGCGCAGAATGGTTATCGTCGGTTGAAATGCCCAAACTGGCAATGATGGCCGTATTTATGGTGCTGGCAGGCCTGATGAATATGATTGTCTTCAGCGGCTCGGCGCAGTGGGCGATTATGGCGCCGGTGTTCATTCCGTTGTTTATGTTGCTCGGCGTCGACCCGCAAGTGACACAAATGGGCTATCGCATCGCCGATTCCACCACCAACATCATCTCGCCAACCAACCCATACATTCCGATGGTGTTGGCGCTCATCGCCAAGTACAACCCTGAGGTCAAATTCGGTACGTTTCTGGCAATGATGGTGCCGTATGCACTGGTGCTGTTTGGCGTATGGGGCGCGTGTTTCTTGCTCTACATGCTCACCGGCCTGCCGGTTGGCCCCATGTAATCGAGTCCCCCTCGAATCGAATCACCCTATAATCTTGTCCCCAGAGATTTGACCGTATCACGTGAGCCTCTTAACGAGGCTCACTCATGGCCATCCCCGCCTCCCACAACGTCGAGTCGCTGACATGCTTTTTCAGGATCAGCGCAAACTCATCCACCAACGCGCGCTGCGTGTCTTTACGCGTGATAAGTCCCACCAAACGAAATTGCACCGGCTGCACAATCGGAATAAAACGGATCGTGTCACTTGCATTGAGCCCAGCGATGGTCGACGACAAAATGGTCGAGCCCAACCCGCTGGCGATCATGCCCAGCAGCGTCGAGGTGTGCGAAGCACTGAATTCTGGGTCGTAGGTCAGCCCCACGCGTGAAAATGCCTCATCTGCCAAGGTACGTAAACTGTTGCCCGGACTCACACCAATCGTGGCGTATTGGTGCGCTTGCTCCCAACTGATGTCCTGTTGTTCCGCCAACGGATGATCGGCGCGACACACAAAACACAGCGAGTCGCGAAACAGCAAATCAAAGTTCAAATCCGGATGATTAGGGTTGGTATTAATGCCGATATCGGCTCGCCCCTCCAGCACCGAATGCGTGATGTCGTCGACGCGCTCTTCGATGAGGCGAAAGGTGAAATCTGGGTAACGTTTCTTCAAATCATTGAGCGTTTTTGGGGCCAGTGAGGCACACAAGGTGTAGAGCGAGGACACCACCAGCGACTTGTTGTAACCGTGCTGACGGTCATGATTCTCCTGCACCAGTTTTTCCAAGCGATTGACGATAAAACGCGCCTCTTGATAGAGGTGATGACCGGCCTCCGTCAGCACAATGGTGCGCCCTTTGCGCTCAAAGAGTTCACACGAGAGCTGCTGGGCGAGCTTTTTCATCATCTGACTCAGCGCCGATTGCGTGATGTGCACTTTGTCGGCGGCATAGGTGAAGTTTCGCTCTTCAGCCAGCGCGATAAAGGCTTTGAGTTGGCGATAGCTGATGTCCATAGGCAGGCTCATATTGGGTGAATAACAACGGCGTCAGTATACCTTAACCCAACCTATCACAGGACGTGGTCTGTTCAGAAATCTGCTGAGACAATATGCCGAGAAAATCGGCCAAGAAAAACCGAGCCGGACGCTCGGTTTTGTGGGTTAGCTTAATGGAAGAGTTCGCTGCCAAAGCGCAAGCAGCGGCTATGGCCGATGAGTTGGTTGAACGCGTGGCGGTCGAGGCGAATCAGCGTTTCGTGATCACCAGATTCCATGTACACGTGGTCGAGTTCAGTCAACGCCTGATCGCACACCATGTTCATGTGGTAGGGCGCGCCGATGGGTGGCACCGCGCCGCGGTCGCAGTCATCGAACAGTCGATAAATATCGCGCTCTTTCACCAGATGATAGTTGGCTCGATATTCGTCATTCAGCACGTGCAAACTCACCTTGGCGTTTGCAGGCAGAATGGCCATTAAGTGTTTGCCATCATGATCTTCGAGTACCACGCCTTTGGCCAAATGCATCGGCTGAATGGCGGCGCTATGCGCACTGTGCAGTGAACTGTTGCTGTGGCGGTGCACCACACGTTGGTACGGAATATGATGATCGCGTAAGTAGTGGTCGAAGCGGGTTTCCATGGTCATACAATCCTCCGCATGTCCTTTCCCCTTTCTGAGTATAGAAAAAGAACCCACATTTCGCCGCGCGCCGTAAAGCGCGATCTACTGATCAGACAGACGAAACTGAATCACGTTGGTGAAACAGCTGGCCGCGCATTCACCGCAGCCGACACACGCGGTGGCATCGATACGCGGTTTCGCGCCCTCTTGCCACGTCAACGCCTGATGCGTGCAGCGGTCAGTGCAGTTATCGCAGTAGCCATTGAGGTTGTCGCAACTGTCGGTGGCATACGCCACCAACCCCGTTGTCGAGGGGGGATTGGAGAGCGCGATCGTCGGGCACGCGTGCTGGCAACGGCCGCAGAAATCACACGCGGCGTAGCTTAAATCTAGCGCCGCCACGCCGCGGTCTAAAACAATCACACCTTGCGGGCAAGCCACTTCGCACGCACCGCATCCATCGCACAGGCGCACAAACAGGTCGTCGTCCACCGCAAAGGGCGGACGCGCGGCCTGACGGCGCACCGCACGGGGTGGCGTCTGGGCGAAGGTCGATAAGGTCAGAAAACGTCGTTTTCCGAGATCGACCTCCGGCTCACAGGATGGCGTTGAAGTAGTTTCTTTTTTGGATCGGAACAATCGCATCGCGTTCACACACCGAATGAAGAAGTTCTTGAGTTTGTTCGGCCAACAGCGCGTACGCTGGTGATTCCACCGCGCGTTTAAACTCCGCCATGTAGTAACCAAACCAAGGCATTAAATGCTCGCCCAACAGGGCTTTGAACTGCGCGTGCTGGTCATTTTCCAGCAGCATCGCCGCGACCATCAGCATCAAGCCGATTTGGTCTTCCGGCTCATTTTGCTGCGAGGACAACGCCACGCCGCACTCACGTAGAAATTGACGATACATCACTGTCGATTCACCAAACAACACCGCTTCTTTGTCGAGGTACACCGACCCCCACGGTGGCGCAGGCATGTCACCCAACCCCGCAAACAGGCGATCGTGTTCAGCTTGTAACAGGTCCACTTCCGAGTAGCCAAAGGCATCCATCACGGTTTTTAACGCGGCAAACGGTACGTCCTGTTCCGCCAATATCACATCGAGATTCGCGTTCTGATATTGGTTGGGTGCGTAGTAAAACAACGCACCAAAGAGCTTTAACACTGTCCCTAGGTCAACGGCTTCGAGTTGGGTATATGACATAAATCACTCTAATGATGTAAGTAAAACATGGGCAAACCACGTGGTTTGCCCAGCGACTCCGTTAGTACAAACCGGAGGTAAAATGCATGCCGTAGAACACATTACGACCAAAGATTTCTGCCGCAAACAGGGCGACAAAACCGATGATCAGCACCCAGCGTTTTGCGTTCGCGGGAAGCGCGCTCAGCTCAGCCAGCAACCAAATCACCGCAGCAATCACGGTCAAGGTTAATTGCGCGCTCAGTGACCCAGACAGCGCCGTGATGTGCGCCACGCCACTGTTGATCGCGGTGCTCAAACCGGCAAAGTACAGCACTTGCATTGCGGTTACGGCCAAGTGGCACAGAATCAGGCTGACGCCCAATGCCATCAGTGTGCGGCTCACGCAGCGGCTTTCTACACCCGCCACGTTGACGATCACGGCGGCAAACATCACACCCAGCGTCACCACGGTGAACCAGAACGTCCACACGGTCAGCGGTGTGTGCCATGCCGGTACGGTGTCAATGTGGTACACGTTCGCCATGGCAAACATAAACACCACACCCAGCACGATGGAGATCACGTTGAGCGCTTTGCGCACGCCCGCACCCGCCACATTGAGCACGGTCAGTAGCCAGTACAACCCAGCAAAGGTCAGAAAGGACGCGCCGGTCAGAATCTCATTAGAGAGTGCTGCCGACCCCACTTTGTTGAACGCGTTAAACGCTCTGAGCGGGCTGCCCATGTGAGTGGTCGAGAACAAAAAGCCCAGCCCCATCACCACCAAAATCGCAAAACGGCCCCAGTTCAAACGCGCCACCGTTTGTGCGTTGGGTTTAGCGAGCAACTGCGCCCCATTGACCGTCAAGTGCGCGCCCACGGCGGTTTGCGCCAACACGGTAAAGGCGACTAATGGAATTTCATAAAACATCATTTCACCTCTCTTGGATTTTGCAAAAATCCGCTACGGTCATTGCTTGGGCGAGCGTTTGGATTCAGTTTGACGATCAGGTTTGGACTGGTCAGGCGTGAATCAGGCAGCGGCGCCACATCAGCATTGCTGCCATATTTCGCACGCAATTCGTCAATCGGGCCAAACTCCAGCGCACGCAGTGGACAACTGTCGACACACACGGGCATCAAACCTTGCGCCACGCGTTCGAAACAGCCATCACATTTGGTCATATGGCCTTTCTCTTCGCTGTATTGCGGTGCGCCGTAAGGACACGCCATGTGACAGCTTTTACAGCCGATGCACACGCTTTCATCCACTACCACCAAGCCATCTTCGTCACGTTTGTGCATCGCGCCAGACGGACACACTTTCACGCACGCTGGGTTGGAACAGTGGTTGCACGAGATAGACAAGTAGTAGGCAAACACGTTTTGACGGAACGCGCCATTTTCAGCCGTCCAGTTACCACCGACGTATTCGTACACACGGCGGAAGTTGCGATCAATGCCGAGGTCTTTGTTGTCTTTGCAAGAGAGCTGACACGTTTTACAACCGGTGCATTTGCTGGAATCAATGTAAAAGCCATATTGCTTTGCGGTGCTCATGACTGTGCTCCCATTTTCTTAATCAGGGTGATTTCTACCAGATTGGTGTGGCTTGGGTTCGACTTCGCCAAAGGGCTTGGACGTTGCGTGGTCAGCACGTTGATTGAGCCTGCTTGGTCGACCCCTTGACGGTTCGGCGCATACCACGCCCCTTCACCCAGCGCGGTCACTCCCGGCATGATGCGTGGTGTCACTTTGGCGCGAATGTGCACTTCACCATGTTTGCTGCGAATGCTGACTAAGTCGCCGTTGGCGATGTCGCGCAGTTCAGCGTCCATGGGGTTGATCCACACTTCTTGGGGCGCAGCCGCTTTGAGCACATCCACGTTGCCGTAGGTCGAGTGCGCGCGCGCTTTATAGTGGAAGCCAGTCAATTGCAGTGGGTATTCCGCACGTTCTGGTGAATCCCAACCGTTGAAAGTCGACACGTATTCTGGCAGCGGGGTGATTTTTTCGTCTTCATCCAACTCCCAAGTCGCGGCAATGTTGGCCAGCGTTTCAGAGTAGATCTCAATCTTGCCGGATGGGGTTGGCAGCGGGTTCGCAATCGGATCGTGACGGAACGATTCAAACGCCACATACGGACGATCAAATTGTTTCTTGTAGATCCCTTGCTCGCGCATCGCGTCATACGATGGCAGATCGGGATCGTTGTTTTGTTGCACGGTTTGCGCATACATCCAACGCAACCACTCTTCTTGCGTGCGACCTTCGGTGAAGGCATCGTACACGCCCATCTCTTTCGCCACGCCCGACAACATCTCGTAAATCGGTTTGCATTCGAAACGCGGTTCAATCGCCTGACTGGCGAAGATGAAGTACGGCATCGACGCCGCCGCGCCATCCATACAGAAATCCGACTGTTCAGACGTGGTGCAGTCTGGCAGCACGATATCGGCGTATTTGGCAGATGACGTCATGTGGTTGTCGATCACCACAATCATTTCACACGCCTGTTCATCTTGAAGGATTTGGTGTGTGCGGTTGATGTCTGAGTGCTGGTTAATCAAGCAGTTACCGGCGTAGTTCCAGATAAACTTGATGTTATTTTTCAGCTGTTTCACCCCTTTGATGCCGTCAGTCAGATCAGTCATGTCGGTGCCGCGAAAAATCGCATCCGTCCACAAGAACATCGGGATTGACGCTTCAATCGGGTTGGCTACTTTCGGGAAACGCACGAATGGGTAGGAATGGTCGCCTTCACGCGCACCGGTACCGCCGCCTTGTAGGCCCACTTGGCCGCGCAGCAGCGACAACATCATGATCGCTTTACACGCTTGCTCGCCGTTGGCTGAACGTTGCAACCCCCAACCTTGCGAGATGTAGATGCGTTTGGCTTCGCCGATTTCGCGTGCCAATTTGATGATGATGTCGGCTGGAATCCCGGTGATAGGCTGCGCCCATGCTGGGGTTTTCGCCAAGCCGTCCGGGCCGGTGCCCAGAATGTAATCTTTGTAGCTGGCGTTTTTCGGTGCAGATGCTGGCAACGTGGCGCGGTCGTAACCCACGCAGTAGCGATCCAAGAACGCTTGGTCGACTTTGTCTTCGGTGATCAACACGTGTGCGATCGCCGCCACCAAGGCCGCATCGGTTCCGTGTTTGATAGGCACCCACTGATCTTCACGGCCCGCAGCGGTATCTGTGTAGCGCGGATCGATACAGATGGTGCGAGTTTTGTTGATGTTTTTCGCATCAACGTAGTTATGCACTTGGCCACCGCCCGACATGCGCGTTTCGGCTGGGTTATTACCAAACAGCAGGCACAGGTCAGCATTTTGAATGTCATCGACTGAGTTGGTGGTGATCCAGGTGCCGTAGAAGTATTCCGACATACACTCGATGTTTGCCGCCGAGTAGTCACCGTAGTGGTTGAGGTAACCGCCACACAGGTTCATCAAACGCGCGACCAACGTGCTGCTTGGATCCCAGCTCTTGGTCACGGTGCCGCCCAGTGTGCCGGTGCCGTAGTTGAGATAAATGGCGTCGTTGCCGTAGTTTTGAATGATGCGTTTAAGGTTATCGCCAATGGTGCGGTACGCTTCGTCCCAGCTGATACGCTTGAACTTACCTTCGCCACGTTTGCCCACACGTTTCAGTGGGTATTTCAGGCGGTCTGGGTTGTAAACACGGCGGCGCATAGAGCGGCCACGCAGACACGCGCGCACTTGATGGTGATGGTTAAACACATCATCGCCCGTGTTGTCGGTTTCTACCCACTTGATTTCGCCGTCCACCACATGCATGCGCAGCGGGCAACGTGAACCACAGTTCACCGTACAAGCCGACCAGACGATTTTTTCATCCGCTGCAGCGGGCGTTTCTTTGGCCACAGCTTGGGTTGAGAACGGTAGTGAAATGGTGCCGCCGACTAACGCCAGTGCCCCGAGCGCAGAGCCGCCTTTTAAGGCGTCACGGCGGGTCATATTAAATTTACCATTTTGACTCATGGCTAACTATTCCTAATAACCGTTGAATGGGATTGTTAGCGCCAAGCCTTAATGTGTTCTGAATAAATCGACGCGAGAAAACCGGTTTATTCGTACCGATCTAATGATAAAGAAAAGAGATAACTGACCACTCTCACCGGCAAGATCAACACGGAAGATCACCGCAGAATCCGATGGCGAGACAGAGATTTCGAATCAATCCCAAAGACGAGATAAGAGAGCAACGTTAAGACCGCACTATGTGTACCAAGGCATTGTGCGGAATTTGGTGGATGGATGATTTGACGGCAATCAATTCTTATTTTCTTATTTATTGATTGGTACATTAAATAAACAGCATTAATTCACTCAATAAATATAAGTGAACAGATAAATATTTATGCGTGGAATATGCGAGATTTCAAATAATAACGATTGCTATTTAAATAACGAGAGAGACGTCGCAAAAAAATAAATTTCACAACGTGTAAAGCAGTATATTGACGCTCATTTCCCTTGATCATGCTTTCGAAAATTGCGTTTGGCGTTGAGATACGCATTTGACATCAGCACAGGGCGCGCACCGCCCACGGTGTTTCGCGCCCTGAATGGATATCGGTGGCTTTAATCGAGCTGAGTCAGCAACCAGGTTTTCACATCTTGCAGCGGGTCGGTGTACTGCGGCATCGTGGCGATTAACTGGTCGATGCACGCTGCCACACTCTCTTTCTGATAGCCTTGGCCTTTGAGTGCCATCGCCAATTGCTCCATCGGGTACGGATCGAGCATGTCGCTGAAAATGGTCGCTTGCACAATCGCGCCGCGTTCCACGTCCAGATACACATCCACCCCGCCCCAACCAAAGCGCTCGTCCATATTGTGGGTGAACGGTGGCGTTTGGCCAAAGTTCCAGTCCCAGCTGCTTTGCAGCGCAAATTTCTGCTCAAAGCCCGGTAAATCTAAAAACGACTGCGGCGAGATAAACTCCGGCGCCACCGCTTGCTGGTAGTGCTCGCAGTAGGCCTCCATGATCACCTCGCACACCGCTTGGTGTTCAATGTCGGCTTTCACCGTGTTGAGGTTGATCACCCGCGATTTGACCGAAGTGATGCCTTTGGCTTGCAGCTTTTTGATGTCCGGATTGAGGTAATCCGCCAAACGGCTGAGATCGGCGCTCAGCAGCAACGTGCCATGGTGAAAACCGCGATCCAGCGTTTCACGATACGCAGAGCCGGAGAACTTGCGAATGCCATGCTCATCTTCCAGCACCAAATCATTGCGACCATTAGCCACACCGTTGATGCCGAGCTTTCTGAGCCCCGCCAGCACAATGTTGGTCGAAACTTCTTTGTCGTATTCCGGCTTCCCCGCCATAAAGGTGAAGTTGGTATTCCCCAAATCGTGGAACACCGCGCCACCACCGGTTTGACGACGGGCCAGTTTGACGTGGTCTTGTTCCATGCGCTCGGTTTTACACTCGCGCCACGGGTTTTGCGCACGGCCAATCACCACCGTGTCGGCATTACGCCATAAAAACAGCACACGTTGGTCCGCAGGCATGGCACGGAAAATGGTGTCTTCCACCGCAAGGTTAAACCACGGGTCGGTAGAATCGGAGATCAGAATGCGGGTCTTTGTCATTGTCGTTTTCGCACCAAACAGAAGGGAAGATGCCGCTATGTTACGAGATTCTGCTGCCAATCACGAGCGAAAGCGGCATAAAAAAGCCTTCCGAAGAAGGCTTTCAACATCAGCGAAAACAGACCTGCGCCCAGCGCGCAAGGCCGGCGGTCACCGAGCCAAAGTAGTTGCCACTCACCACCGGTACATTGGGCAGCGCCTGCTCCACACCCGCACGTAAAATCGGTGAACGCGCGCTACCGCCAGTCATGAAGATCACATCCGGCGTCACGCCGCCCAAGGTGACCGCTTCTGTCACCAGTTCAATCATTTTGGTTTTGGGCGCATCAATCGCTTCAATCATCGCTTCGCGTTGAATATCGACCTCCAGCAGCTCTGACAGCACCTTCACTTGCGCCGTCACCTGCGCCGATTCCGACAGCGCAATCTTCGCTTCTTCAGCTTTCTTCACCAAGCTGTAGCCGAGCGTGTCGTGATACACCGCCAGCAAACGTGCCAGTTTCTCCGGCTCACGCGCTTCTTTGTGCAAACGCTTTAGGTCTGCGAGGTTTTCACGGGCGAAGAATTTGGCCTGCGCGCTCACATCATTAATCGCTATCGGGTTCCAGAACTGCGTGATTGGCATTTCCAGCCCGCTTTGAGTCTGGCTGCCAAAACCAAACGGCGTCATCAGTTGTTTAAACGCGAGATGAATATCAAGATCGTTCCCGCCCACACGCTGACCGCTGTGCGCAATCAGGCTTTGAGTGCGATCCGCTTTGCCGCGCCACGATGGCCCCATCTGAATCAACGAACAGTCGGTGGTCCCGCCGCCGATATCGACCACCAGCACGGTTTTGTCTTCGTTTAAGGTCGCTTCATATTCCAGACCCGCCGCCACCGGCTCAAACTGAAACTCAAGGTGGCGGAATCCGGCACGTGTCGCCGCGCGGCGCAGAATGTTTTCTGCCTGTTGGTTGGAATCTTCCCCGCCACGGCCATGGAAGTTGACCGGACGCCCAATCACCGCATCATCAATCACTGCATTGGCACGCGTTTCGGCCTGCGTTTTGATGTTGGCCATCATCGCGCACACCAGATCTTCAAAAAAACGCAGTTGAATGTCGTGCAGCCCCATCGCGCCCAAAAACGATTTGGGCGATTTGACGTAATACACTTCGTGCGGGTCCGACAAATAGAGATCAAGCGCCGCCTGACCAAACACCACATCATCAAATTGCAGGTTGATGTCTTCATCGCGGTTGGCTGCGACCGAACGGCGCAGCAGTTGCTCACCCAACGCATCCGCAGGCGAGATGTGGCGATGGCGGAACAGATGCTCCGACACCGAATCACGGGTGGGTGCCGCCAGTGTCGACGGAATATAAAGACTGTCGCGCTCAAGCGGGATCAGCACCGGATGCTCATCCTGCATGCTGGCGACCGAACAGTTGGCCGTGCCGTAGTCAAACCCTATGTACATCTGCTTACTCCCACGCTTGTGCAAAAAAGGTCGGCGATACTACCGCAAGCCTTGCCTGATCTCTAGCGGAAATTGTTATTTTTTATGCAGTTTGATAGCGCTTTCGCGCATTTTCTGTTCAACATTGATTCTGTGTGAACAAGTTGTAAAGATAAGCAACCCGTCGGATAACGACTGCCCGACGCCTGCTCCCAAATTCAGGAAGAAAATGATGAAGATGGACCTCAACACCTATTGCGAAAGCAGCGTGCTGTGCTGGTTGGCCACCGTCAGCCACACCCTCGTTCCCAATGTGTCGCCCAAAGAGATATTCACCTTGTGGGATGACGAACGCCTGTTGATCGCCAATATCGCCTCGCCAGTCAGCGAGCAAAATATTCTTGCCAACCCGAACGTGTGCGTTTCGATGATTGATGTGTTTGAGCAGCGCGGCTACAAGCTAAGCGGCAAAGCGCGCATTGTGCGCTCCGACGATCTCGAATGGCACGACTACATTGACGCGCTGCGCAAACTGGCTGACGAACGTTTCCCGATCAAAAACATTTTTGAGGTGCAGATTCAATCCAGCACCACCATCATCGCGCCGAGTTATTTCCTGTTCAGCGACACCACAGTCGAAGAGCAAGTGCAAAGCGCGCTGAGCACTTATCAGGTTGAGCGCCCTCGCGCGTTCAACGCCGCCGAATAACGCACCCCAAGTAAGCCCATGACTCATACATCGCCCACGCATATCCGCGCTTTTGCGCGCTACTTTCAGTTTAATAACCTGCGCACGCTATCGACCGATGCGCCCAGTGAGCTGCGCGTGCTCAACGCCGGGGTATATCAAGCCTACATCGACCCGACGCGCCGCTACGACAACCAATTGTTGATTCAGGCCGAATCCAGTGCCAGCCAGTTAACCACAGCGCTCGCGCTGTATGCCAACACGCCTGCACCAGAGATCAGTGTCGCACCCGCTGCCGACAGCGCCACCCTGCGCAACTGGATGAGCGAACACGGATTCCAGCGCGAATTTAACCATCAGTTTTTGCAACTGCGCAGCCGTGATTACACGGCCAGCAACGCCCATTCACGGGTGCGTGTGGAGCGCTGGACCTCAGCCCGTGCCGATGACTTTCTGGCGCTACTGAAAACCTCCGGCCTGCAATGCAGTGATGCCATCTGGCAAGCCAAACGCCACCTGTATTGCACCGACGCGTTTCGCTGCTTTGTCGCCTATCAGGGCAATACGCCTTGCGCGTGGGCAACCACCTATCTCGATGAAGACGTCGCCACACTCGCCAATGCGTTCACGCAGGAAGCGGCGCGCGGCAACGGCTGCCAAACCGCGCTGCTGCACGCACGCATTCGCGATGCGATTGAACACGGTGCCACGCTGCTGTTCACCGATGTGATGCCAGAGAGCACCAGCGCACGCAACTGCCTGTCGGTCGGCTTTGAGCCAGTGGTGACCCGTCAGGTGTGGTGTCAAAGCGAATCAGATTGAAATGATGTGGCTCGCGCGGCGGGAATAACCGATTCGCGCCAGCCGCTGCTTACCTTCTTGGCGTCAATCGGGGTATACTCGCGCTTTGCGTTTTTCAGGGCTTTGCTATGTACCACCCCGCTCACTCCGTTATTGTTCTCGACTTTGAAACCACTGGGCTTTCTCCCAACATGGGCGATCGCGCGATTGAAATCGGTGCGGTGAAACTCGTCGATGGTCAGGTCGCAGGTACGTTTCAACAGTTGATGAATCCGGGCTTTCGCGTCAGCGGGTTTATTGAAGGCTATACCGGCATCACCAACACCATGCTGCGCACTGCGCTCCCTTGTGAAGAGGTGATGGCTGAGTTCGCTCACTTCATCGGTGACACGCCGCTGGTTGCGCACAACGCGTCGTTCGATAAACGCTTTTTGGATGCCGAATTCGACCGCATCGGCGTGCGCTATCCCGGTCAGTTTGCCTGCTCGATGTTGATTGCCCGCCGCCTGATTCAAAACGCGCCGACCCACAAACTAGGCGATTTGGTGCGCTTCAAACAAATCGAAAACGACGGCACCTTTCACCGCGCGTTAGCCGACTCACAAATGACCGCCAGCCTGTGGATGTTGATGGTCAACGACCTGCGCGAACGTGGTGTTCTCAACCCGAGTTTTGCGTTGATGCAGAAGATCAGTAAAACCAATAAAGGGGCATTGCGAGGTGTGTTGGCGGAGTATATGGGGTGAGGGTTTGGTGAGCGTGAGAGATTTGACGCACACCAGATACTCTTTGCAGGCACAAAGAGTATCCAGAAAGTGCTTTTGATTCAGCACTCGCTAACCAAGACAGCGTTTGAATGATCGTTTCAGCGAATCCACAGATTGACTCTCTCAACATCCAAAAGCCGGAATCGTCTAGCTAACGCGAACGACCACGTTATGGATTGAGGTTCCCCGCATCATAGGCGGCCAACGCCACTTTGAGCGCGTCCATATCAGCACTGCATAAGTGACGTTTGAGCGCGTCGAACTTTTCCGCGGGCCACTCGTAGATATTGAGTGACAACAGCTCGGCAATCACCGCTGGCTCAAACCGATATTTCACGTGTTTCGCCGGCGATCCCGCGACGATGCTGTAAGGTTCAACGTTTTTAGTTACTACGCTGTTGGCCGCGATCACCGCGCCTTCACCGATGGTGACGCCCGGCATGATCATCGCGCGCATGCCAATCCATGCGCCATCGCCAATCTGAGTATCGCCTTTGCCCACGTAGGCTTCTTCGATGAAATCCATAAACGGATACAGGCAGAACCAATCCGCCCGATGGGTATGGTTTCCGCCCATCAGAATGACGGCTTCTGCGCCGATGCAGACGTAATCCCCGATGAATAAGCGGTCAATGTCCCACTTCGGCTCCCACGCGCGGCTCACTTCGTCGCCGTGCAGGTAGCGCACCACCGACGCTTCAAAGCCTTTATCCCAGCAATCGCTGTAATAGCTGTGCTGCCCTTTCACCACAATATTCGGGTTGGTGACCACCTCGTGCAATAACTGCACTTTCGACCAATGTTTGTTTTCCATTGTTCACCTCTAAATTCGCGTTTAAATCATTGAAAATTTTGATTGTTTGGCGAGTTTAGTCAGTGGATGCGAGGCTGTTTAAGGCGGGGGATCAGTTTCATGGTGGTTTCTCTATCTTGTATATTTCATAACGAGATAACAACGTGCTAAACGCTTAAGGTGACGGGTGACGGCTTGCTCTGTCGTCACCGCATTCAATGCGCCAATGTCGCTCTTCTCTCGTACAGCCGTGCTTTTAACTTTAGTAAGACTCACCACCTTTCTAAAAATTGCTCACAAGCGTCGAGTAGCTGTTCCCGAGACATCCCATCTCTCGACTGGATGGAAAGGCCATTAATAAAAGTATCAATCATCAATATAAAGCTATCTGCATCCAGATCCTGTTGCCACTCCCCTTGCTCAATGCCACGGTACACACACTTTTTCAGTGCACTACGAATATCATTCCGTACGGAAAGTGCCATCTGCTCAATTTCTTTATTATCATCGCAACAATTCAGACCAGAAAGCACCGCCATACAGCCTGTCGGTGTCATCGGTGACGTTTGCATGTTAATGGTTTTTACCAACATATTCTTAATTGCTGTTTTCGCCGGAACGTCTTCATGATTGAGTTCAGAAAGTGTCTCACCACAAGTCTGCGTGTAGAGTTCCAAGCACTCTTGGTACAGTGCTCTTTTAGAACCGAAGGCAGCATAAAAACTAGCAGCAGAAAGATGACCCAACGCAGTGCGAAGTTCCGATAGTGACGTTCCTTCAAACCCTTTTTTCCAGAACAAATCCATTGCTTTTTTAACCGCTTCATCGCGGTTAAATTCTCTGGGACGCCCTGTTCGAGCCATATCAATACCTCACAAAATAAAGGGAATACATTCATTGCCAGTGAATGAACTGGATATTTTAACTGATTGAAAAGCAGCAAGCCCGAAACATATACCATGTTTTCGGGCCTGATTCTTACTAAATGTAAGCTTTATCACATCACTTAGAAGCCATTAGGTCCAATGAATCACCTAAGCTTGCTAAGTATTGTTCTGCATCAAGTGCTGCCATACAACCGCTGCCCGCTGACGTGATCGCCTGACGATAGTGGCTATCACTCACATCACCCGCCGCAAACACGCCAGGAATGCAGGTCATCGTCGCGTTACCATTCGTACCCGAGTTTACTTTCAGGTAACCGTTATTCATCTCTAACTGATCCTGAAATATGCCTGTATTCGGTTTGTGTCCTATGGCAATAAATACGCCATCCAGATCAAGATGTTCGATTTCTTGGGTTGTGGTTGATTTGATTCGCAAACCTGTCACGAACATGTCATCCCCCAACACTTCATCGAGTGTAGAATGCCATTTGATGGTGACTTTTCCTTGTTTTACTTTCTCAAACAATCGGTCTTGCAGTACCTTTTCCGACGTTAACTGATCACGTCGATGAATCAAGGTCACATGTGAAGCGATATTGGCGAGATACAGGGCTTCCTCAACCGCAGTATTCCCACCACCGACAACAGCAACCGGTTTATTTCTGTAAAAGAAACCATCACAAGTAGCGCAGGCCGATACACCACGCCCTTTAAAGGTAGCTTCACTTTCCAGCCCCAAATACTTAGCGGTTGCACCGGTCGCAATAATCAGCGCGTCTGCCGTATACGTATTTTCACCTTTCAACACAAAAGGCTGCTGGTTCAGGTCAACCTGAGTAATGTAGTCATACTCGATCTCAGTGTTAAACCTTTCAGCGTGTTCTTTTAGTTGCACCATTAACTCTGGCCCCTGAATGCCATCAGGATAACCTGGCCAGTTTTCAACATCCGTTGTCGTCGTCAGTTGTCCCCCAACTTCAATACCTGTGATTAAGAGTGGCTCAAGGTTAGCTCGGGCAGCATAAATTGCAGCGGTATAACCGGCAGGGCCAGAGCCTAAGATGATTAATTTGCGATGTGTACTCATACTCTGATACCTCTGCTTATTTTGCGCTCAGTACAAGTTGTTCCAGTTGTGGCGCTGGCATCATGCCCGCCGATCGCGAGACTTCTTTACCCTCTTTAAAGACAACCACGGTTGGAATGCTTCTTACACCAAGTTGAACCGCGACTGATGGAAATTCATCAATATTCACTTCTCCCATCATTAATGAATCATCAGCGATACGACCAGCGACATCCTCATAAATTGGAGACATCATGCGGCATGGCATACACCATTCCGCCCATAAGCGAACCGCAAATGTAGAACCATTTTGTAGATTTTCTTGGAATGTCGCATCATTCAATGTCGTTACTTTTGAAGTCATATAAATGTTCTCCTTATAATTATGGAATAAGTAATCCATAATTTGGGCGTGCAAAGTCATCATTGAATCGTGACTTTGCCGCATGAATAAAAGTGGTGTGTTACTTGAGATATTTTTCAACCTGACGCTGAAGGTCATCAGCCAGAATCACACCGTCGATTCTTTTTACTTCTTTACCATGCTTGTAGATGACAATCGTTGGGATACTTCTGATACGACACCGTTCAGAGAGTTCCTGATGTCTGTCAACGTTCACATCGTAAAATTCAGCTTTATCACTAAGTTTCTTTTCTGTTTGTTGATAGACCCGCGTCATCATCCGACAAGGCGGACACCAACTTGCCCAGAACCGAAACAGGGAAACTCCCTGTTTCTGCTTAACGACCTGATTAAATCGCTTAGTATTCGCGTCTAAAACCGGCATGCGTACTTCGCTTATTCAGCGAAAGTGACGTTCGCTTGTGCGGTCACTTCTACACCCGCTTTGCGTGCAAGGTTTCCGATCAGACAAATTTTGTCAGCCTTTGCGGTGTACTCAGTTGCCTTAGCAACGTCGTCTTGTGTTGCCGCTTTTGACAATACAATATTCGCGAGGTGATGAATGGCGAAATGATCGCCATCTTCCTGAGCAGTGGTCTCCACTTTCATCGCGTCCAGAGGAAGCTTTTTGTTGTCAGAAATTGCAATTAAGGTCGAAAGAAAGCACGCAGCGGTTGACGACACATACAGCTCTTTTGGATTGCTGTATTCACCCAAACCACCGTAGACAGCAGGAATACTGATTTTAGTCGACAGGCCTTCACTCTCGATCAAACCTGAACCTTTCATACCACCTTGCCAAGATAGGTCTAATTTAATATCCATGATTTCTCCTCACGATATGTGTCTAAAAATTTGAATTGACTCAGTCTTGTATTGCTAACTTTTTGCTGTCTTTGGATTCCAGTACACCGCTGTAAACAATCAACAGTACACTGATAGCGACCACAACCGCAGCAGCGGGTGCCGTTGCCAATAAGCCATATTTCGTAACCACCAAGCCACCAACCGAAGCGCCAACAGCAATACCAAGGTTAAACGCAGCAATATTCATACTCGATGAAGCATCAATCGCTTGTGGAAAGTGCTTTTCGGCTTGCTGAACAACATACAGCTGAAGAACCGGTACACTACCAAATGCCGCAGCGCCCCAAATCATCACTAACGGGATAACGTAGTATTTGTTAGTTGCAACGAAGCCAAACAGAAGCAGTGTCAAAGCTAACGAAATGAAAATGCCTGCGGATGCTTTCAACGGACCTTGTTTATCCGCCCATTTCGCCGCATAAGTATTGCCAAATACAACTGCGATACCGTAGAAAATTAGAATGGTGCCGATTGCTGATGTTGAGAATCCGGTAATTTTCCCAAGGATTTCTGACAGGTAGGTATACGCGATAAATGAACCGCCATAGCCTATCCCCGTGATCAGGAACACCAATAGCATTCTTGGAACACCGATAACAGAAAGTTGTTTGAATACACTTGCCGGTTTAGGGCGCTTAAGGTTTGCGGGTAACAAGAACCAAAGTGAAACCATACTCACAAAACCCAGCACACTGATGAGCGCAAATGCCGCACGCCAGTTGAGCCATTCAGTAATAAATGCCCCTGCTGGAACACCAGAAACAATCGCGACAGTCATACCAGAAAAGACAATACCAATAGCGCGACCAGACTTATCTTTAGACACTAAATCCGCAGCAATCACTGTTGCAATGGAATAAAAAACGCCTTGAACCACACCGGCTAAAACACGACCGAAAAGAAGCAACGAATAGCTTGGCGCAAGAGTCGTTAACAGGTTTGCCAGTGCAAACAGAAGCATCAACCCAACAGTTAATTTTCTGCGGTCATATTTGCTCGAAAGTGCAGTTAAAATCGGCGCGGCAACCGCAACACCTAACGCGTAGTAAGAAACAAGTTGTCCAGCCGTCGGAATATCGACATTCATGTCACCTGCAATCACGGGCAAAATACCCACGACTACAAATTCTGCCATACCAATCCCGAACGCAGCTGCTGCGAGTGCATATAAAGCAACAGGCATAAATAAAACCCTAATTACAGAACGATTGATCTACAAGTTATGATCAACAAATTTTTCTGTCAACGGATTTAAAGAATGACCGTTCCATAATTAAGAGAAAAATGAATGCTCAGCAAAAGCCACTCCAACATAATTCATTGATTTTAAATAAATTATAGATGAATAGATGACGAGATAGTATTCTAAAACTTTTTAGATTACAGGATTGGAGAATAGAAAATGTATTGAAATGGAAAATGTATCGTGCTTTTTATTGATTGAATCGCTTGCTGATTCAATCGATGAACAACGCCCCCTACGCGAGGCTCCAGCGTCTTTACAAAAACACGAGCGTTGATCACGACAAGTCTCAGAGCAGCAATCATTGGCCCAACACAGAGACAAAAGGGCTACCCAAATGGATAGCCCTATCAACAAATCAATTATGGATAGACTTTATAAATCGCATGACCAAATACATCTTCCGCCGCCTCATGAACCCCTTCAGCAATGGTTGGATGGCCATGAATCGTTGAGATAATATCTTCAATCGTCGCACCCATCTTAATAGCCAGTGCGCCTTCGTGAATCATATCGCTCGCACGTGGACCAAGGATGTGCATGCCTAATACTTTTTCAGTTTTTGCATCAACAACAAACTTAACAGTACCGTGCTGTTGAACGATCATCGTTTTTGCATTCCCTGCTAAATCAGATTTGCCCAGTTTAATGTCGCCAACGGCTTCTTTAGCCGCTCTTTCAGACAAACCAACACTCGCAAATTCAGGGCTTGTATAAACACAAGCAGGCGTTGTAGAACCGTCAAAGGCAACTTTGCTACCTGTCACCATATTCTTCGCAGCAACGACGCCTTGCTCCATAGCAACGTGAGCGAGCATGTAACCACCAGTACAGTCACCTAATGCGTAGATATGAGGCACATTTGTTTGCATGTACTCATTCACAGCGATAGCACCTTTCTCCACGACAACACCCGTATTTTCAAGACCAAAACCAGTTAAAAGTGGTTTACGGCCAACAGACATTAATACGGTAGAAGCTGATAACGATTCCCGTCCATTTTGAGTTTCGAAGAATACTTTCACGCCTTTGTCTTGTTTCTCAATTGCAGAGACTTTAGCGTTCACACGGATATCAACACCTTCTGCAATCAAAGCTTGAGCAAGCTGTTCAGATAATTCGTCATCCATATGAGACAGAATTTTGTAGTGTGCTTCGATGATGGATACTTTAGAACCAAGACGAGTCATCAACTGAGCAAACTCAACACCAATTACCCCACCACCGATGATGACGAATTCTTCTGGCACTTCAGTTAAAGATAACGCTTCGTTACTAGTAATCACTTCAGGTAAATCAGAACCAGGGAGATTAATCATGGTAGGAACAGAGCCAGTCGCCAATACAAGCTTGTCGAATTCGATCTCTTGTTCAGTACCATCAACTGCAATCACTTTTGCTTTATGGTCAGAGATGATTTCAGCATTGCCGTATAACACTTCTACATTCTTGCTTTCAACTAACCCATTAACGCCATTCGTGATCGTATCAAGAATGTGACGTTTACGCTTTTGTAGTTGCTCCATATCGACTGAAGCGGCACCAACGTTGATACCAAGTTCTGCAGCATGCTTAATCTCATGAAGCACATCTGTCGTATGCAATAGTGTTTTCGTTGGGATACAACCTTGGTGTAAACAAGTACCACCGAGTTTGTATTTCTCAACAACGATAGCTTTCGCGCCAAATTCAACTGCTTTAATTGCCGCGACATGACCACCAGGACCACCACCGATCACTAAAATGTCAGTTTTCATAACAAGCCTCTATATCTAATATTCTAAAGATTTTAAGAATTAACTAACCGTGAGACTAGCATAAGGAAGGAAACGAAAGTTGCTTCTGATCAATGTTATTCTAGTAATCTAATGATTTTTAGAATTATGCGAATTTGCTGATAATGGATAAGGCAAAAGAGACATTCTCGCAATTGCCTTTGTCTTCTTGTAGATCGGGAAAAGCAGATAAGATAAGGATATAATCTATTGATTATAAATGAATTTATTAGAATTACTTCGCAACATCAAACCCTGACGCAGCCCATTCATCTAGGCCATTGCGATACATTTTTACGTTCAGCCCTTTTTCCTTCAGGAAATTTGTCGCATCAATGGCTTGGATACAATAGTAGCCTTCACAATAAACGATGATCATCTCATCTGAATTTTCATAGTTTTCGGCCCATTGTGTCAGTTCATCAACAGGGATAGAAATTGCACTAGGTATATGGCCTTCTTCGTACATATCGGATTCACGGACATCCAATAACACCGTTTTCTTTGACTCTAATGCAGCAAGTAAGTCTTTGAGTGTCAGGCAAAAATCACTATTTTTGTCTAAAGGAGTGATATCTTTATTGGATAATGCCACTTCCCATAAAGACTGAAATAATTTCAATATATTGTCGTTACGTAGTCGATAATAAACTCGAAGACCTTCTTTCCGTGTCGTTAGGATTCCCTGAGTTCTCATGACCTTAAGGTGGGCAGAAACTGATTTCACGCCAATTCCCATCGCGGTGGCTAAGTCTTCAACACAACGTTCATGGCTACTCAGTAGCTCAATGATGAGTAACCGCTTTTCATGCCCTAAAGCTTTGGCAAACTCACCAACATTTTCATACGCATAAGAATCAACCAAACTTCTGTCTCCAAACCCAATACTCGTAACTAGACAGGCGAGTATACATTGGCAGAGTTTACAAATCATCATGAACACATTTGATGGAACTACATGAATCATTGCATGAGAAATATAGGTCTAACGACCTGCCCACAAAGCGTATCCAGAAAGTGCCTTTGGCTTCACACTCGCTGGCCGGGACGGTTTTGAGTGACCGCTTATCTGAAGTGAATCTTCGTTCTGTTGATTCTATTCGCTAATCTGACGTTGAATCGTAATGGGACAGAAACAATTTACGCCCTCTTTAAAACCACACAATCAGGCTTCGATAACCTTGACGCTATCCATCGAGTGGCGTCGTTGTATGGGTCATTTTTGCAATGAGTCCGCCCACTCGTTTGCGCATCTCACGCCTATCCACAATCATGTCTATCGCGCCATGCTCTAAGAGGAACTCACTTCGCTGAAAGTCCTCTGGCAATTTCTCTCGAACAGTTTGTTCTATCACACGACGTCCAGCAAAGCCGATAATGGCCTTCGGCTCGCCAATGTTAATATCTCCTAGCATGGCTAGACTTGCAGAGACGCCACCCAATGTTTGATCGGTTAAAACAGAAATATAAGGCAAGCCTCGACTAGACAAACGATGTAACGCAGCGCTGGTTTTTGACATTTGCATTAACGACATCAACGATTCTTGCATACGAGCGCCGCCGCTGGCCGAAAAGCACACAAACCCACAATGTGCATCAATCGCCTCTTCCACTGCCCGAACAAAACGAGCACCGACCACTGAACCCATTGAGCCTGCCATAAAAGAGAACTCAAATGCGCAAGCAACAATCGGTAAGCCCATCAGTGTTCCTCTCATCGCAACCAAGGCATCTTTTTCTCCCGTACTTTTCTGGGCGAGAGCCAGACGCTCCTTGTAGCGTTTCAGATCCCTAAAATTCAGCACATCTTTCGGCTCATGTTCACTGGCAATTTCGACTCGCTCTCCTTTGTCTAAAAAGCGGTCTAAACGGTGGCGTGCTGCCATCCTCATATGGTGATCGCATTTTGGACACACAGACAGATTCTCCTCAAGTGCGATGCGGTACAGCGGTTGGGCACAGGCAGGGCATTTCACCCATATCCCCTCAGGAATCATCGCTTTACGTGTACTGATAATATTCTGCTTATCAAATAGTCTTTCTAACCAACTCATCGGTCATTTCTCCAAAGAACGTTCATGAGGAGTATTGTATAAGCCTATTTCTGGTAATAAAGTACGTTCTATGGGTTTGATAAACCAAGATAATGGGATTAAAGGCAATGCTTGATAAGATTGACCAACAGTGGCTTAAGAGTTTTCACTGTGTGTATGAGAACAACAGCTTTAAACGAGCGGCGGAATTTCTCAGCTTGCCGACATCCAATGTGAGCCGCCATATCGCGTTGCTGGAAGAACGGTTGGATACGCGATTATTTGACAGAACCACACGCCGAATCGCTCCGACGGATGCAGGAGAGCACCTTTATTTACGCACGCAGCCATTGCTCGACAAACTAAATGATGCACTTGAGGAAGTGACGCAGCAGTCGCATGAAGTCATGGGGCAACTGAGAGTGCTCATGCCGGATTCACCCGCCTTAGCCCAAGCTGTGGTTTCTTTTTGTACCCAGCACCCCTCAATTTCATTATGTTGCGATACCAGCATTAGCCCGAAAGCGGATTTACTAGATGGGTTTGACATCATCTTAAGTTTTCATCGAGGAAAGCTTGAAGACCATCGTTGGATAGCGAAAGAGATCAAGCGCTGGCCAAGTGCTGTTGTGGCATCCCCCAAACTCCTACAGACGTCTCCCATACCTTTTCAGATTACCGATTTGAAACACGTGCCGTGTATCAATAGCTTTACCGCGTTAAATGGCACACCTTGGGTCTTCAAAAACGCCAAAGGTGAACTGATCACTCAAAAGGTACAGTCTGCATTTAAAGTTAATAGTGGCTATCTCGCGAAATCAGGCGCATTGGCGGGTTTGGGGTTCGCAATACTCCCAACCGAGTCCTGCCGTCATGAGTTAAATGCTGGCGCTCTGGAGATTGTAAACATGGAATATGAGCCTGAAGATTTGATTTTGTATGCCTTTTACGCGTCCAGAAAACACTTGGCCAAAAAGATCCCAATGTTTATTGAACACTTACAGCACCAAGCAAATTTAGATAACAGCAACTAGGCAGAAGCACCCTTTGTTTGAGACCGGCGTGCCAATCAAACGCCCCAAAAAAATCAATGGTACGCAGCCCCTCGAAGGCAAAGCCACGATGCTGAATTAGTCAGGAACCACAATCACACCCAGCTTCTCTAGCAGTTGTTCTTGCTGCCAATCGCAAATTTTTACCCCCGTTAAATCCACTCTGCGGGGATCCAACCCGGTCAGTTCAATATGGGTTAAGTCACAGCCTTGGAAACGCGCTTGTTCCCAGCAGTCCTCTGAAAATGAACCCCGGCTTAAATCAGACTCTTTAAAAGAAACCCCGTGCAAGTTGGCGCCAATCCAGCGATTTTCAAACAGATCACATTTTTCGAGGCACTGCCGCTCCAAGTTGGCATAGGATAAATTACATCCCGTGATGTACGCGGAACAAAAAAACATTTTATTCGAGACCTGATTAACAAAGCGGGCGCGAGAAAAATTGGCACCTTTCAAATCACAATCTCTCAGTTCAATTCCAAAACAGTCCGCCCCGCTGAAATGAGCCATCGCCAATCGGCAGTGTTGAAAAGATGCATCTCTGAGATCGGCATACGCAAAATTACATCCTTCCACATCGCTTTTCTCAATAAAGCTGCAATTGATGAATTTGGAATCACGCATGTCGGCACGGCTAAAGTTGCATTGATAGAAGCAACAATCGTTGAAAACTAAATTCGACAAATCCCGATTTGAGAAATCGGTGTGTTGGTAAGTGTGATGGTTTAATTTCATGTTTCGCCCCTAAGCCTGTGGAGTGCGCAGACTACCATGTGGGCTTAAGTTCTCAAGAAAAACAACTCCTTGAAAAACAGTCAGTTAAAACACCCCAAAATCGCCATTTTAAGGCACCAAACTGGCGATTAGAGGCATGAATAAATAAAAACGGAAATGCAATTACCTGAAAAAAAGTTTCGTTCAATACAGGCGGATACAGACGGAATTCGAATTTGATGTTTGGAGGAGGGTTAGATTGGGTTTGTTGGTTTAGTTGGGTGTGGGTTTAGCTGGGTGGGGTTTGTTGCGCTTTGGGTTTAACGAACCACGTGGCTTTGGTTAAAGCGCACCAGATACTCTTTGCAGGCACAAAGAGTATCCAGAAAGTGCCTTTTGCTTCTCGATCGCTGTCCGGGACGGTTTTAGGCGTTCCCGACGCCGAAAACCTAAAAATTCATCCATGAATTTTTCCCTGTTTGTGGGGTTTAAAGCAAAATCGTAACTGGACAGAAGCGAGTTAGGGATTGCGCCCAAAAGCGTCTACTTCAGATAAGTAGAGATTGGGGTAGAAGGAAAAAACTCTAGTAATTCGCGATCATACTACGGTACTTCACGCATACCGAAAGATTGAACAAGGCAAAGCCAACTCATAAAATTGAGTCAACGTGAACCGTCATGAGATTCAGCACTTTAAGGACAATTCCGTCCAGTGCGTTTTTTTAAAATCAACGTGAGGTCGCCGTAATGACACAACCCCCAAACAGCAATGCCGCCCTGCTTATCGTGACACTGCCAGAGATGCTCGCGCAGCTATATCCCTACTTGGAATTGTTGCTGGCGTGCGCCCACTGACTAAGGAAAAGGCCGAGGCGGTCATGCCGCCTCGGTATTTCCCCAGCAAATAGTATGGTGCGGCTAATATCACATGACCACTGTTGCTGGCACAAGTGGCGACTCCGCCATGAATGAGCCTGGGACACAACTGTTTAGATTCCCAAAACGTAGGGGCTAAGTCAGTGTGGCTCAGCCCTTTGGTTTAATCCAGAATAGGGTAATCTGGCTGTATGTGGGCCTCCTCCCACAGCGGGTGGCCTGTATTCACGGGTAAAGGTTGCGGTTCGATATTCACATTGCCCCAAACACCGCCTTTGAAGTTATTGGAGAAACTCATGACTTCACTGCCAATATCCAGCACGACCGGATTGGGCGCTTGGCCGTGCTCGGGGACTGTATAGTGCAGCGTAAGGGATTTCGGCTCGCCTTCAAGAAATCGTGTCAACATCTCCGGGAGTTGCTCGGGTAAGAGGTAGCACTGCTCCAGCGCTGGGCACAGCAGGTGGATCTGATTCAGGGCAATTTGCAGCGTCGAAAGGGTAAGGACATTGTCGAGTGTGGCATGGATACGCAGTTTCCACGTCTTATTGTGCTCGTCGCGCCAGCGCCCGAAAAAAGCATCGGACTGGTGGAGGAAGACCGCACTGGGGCTAATGGCAACCTTATAGTCGGTCTCTGAGTTATGCTCCAGCCTCTCTTCCCCCTGATTGCGGGGTGACAGGAACAAGCCATGGCGGCGGATGTGATCCATCGCCAACTGTTCAGGATTGCACTGCTCAAAGCGCTGGGTCTCGGTGATCCGTACCCGGGGTGTAACCCCACAAAGTTGGCTCAGGTAGTCAGCCATAGCCTCGGCATCGGCCTGTATGTCACGGCGCCCCATGGCCTCACGCAGTCGCTTGGTCCACTCCAAATAGACCTCACAGAGCTGATCATTGATATGGTTATTCGGTCGGATGATTAGCACCTGATACATGCTTTTGTTATTCCGGTGGGTCTCGTCCAGTGTGAGGCGCAGCTCCTCCAGCTTCAGCTTGTCGATGGCCGCTCGCAGGGCGTGCTTGGCCTTGTAGTCCTTTCGGAACAGGCTGTGTTTAGGGTAGCCGAGTAAGGCGGCTGTTTTCTCTCGGCACTTGCCGTCATTGAGTGGGGTGCCCAGTTGGGTTTCACTAAAGTGGCGGACAAGGGCCATTAGATCGGCAAAGCCATCGGCTTCGGTCAGGGCCAACTCACGGAGCTGTTGCTGAGGGCGACGTAGATTACCCTTGCGGGTTGGTTTTTGGGGAGTACTAGTATGTAGTTGTTTCATAGAGATCTCCATCGAAACAGTCGCTGAATTGCTATGAGATGCTCGCTCGATTCATCCTAGCGTCAGCTTGGTTTCGTTGGGAAATAAGCTATGAAATACCTAACGCGAGACGCATTAGTACACTTCGGAGGTCTTACACATGCCTAAAGCATGTCGCAGTTTGCCTTGCCCTTCAACGGGCCTCCACAGGGGAGTAAGCGAGAGACAGGTCGTTCGCACCAGTGCTAACACACACCAACTGCTAACGACCTAAAAGGCTGAGTCGGGGGCCAACAACCTTAATCGTAAAGTAGGTTCTGGGGTGATGTCAAGAGGGCTGAAAGCCTTGCGGCCGAGCCCGTGATTTCTTAGGTGAAGTCGAATATGCGGTGTCAGATCTTGCATTGTGGATTTAACGCCTACATGGAAGACTCTTTCTCACTACAAAAATTTGGTTTCGGTAAAGCCACTTCTGGCTCACTTTGGGGCAGAAACAATTTATGCCCTCTCTGAAACCAGAAAATCAGGGAAAAAATTCAGGACGAATTTTTAGGTTTTCGGCGTCGGGAACGCCTAAAACCGGCCCGGCCAACACCAAAGAACCAACAGGCACTTTCTGGTTACTCTTTGTGCCAGCAAAGAGTAACTGGCGCGCCCACACAATGCGGAGAAAAACCACTGAACCGACCAGCGTGACAATCCACCACCTCCAATCACAAAAGAAAAAAGCCAGCGCTATGCTGGCTTTCTCATTAGAAAATAACTGGATTACGGTTGCTGCTTAGTCGGCGCTAATGCAATCTCACGAATGCACACATTCTGCGGTTGTTGATACGCAAACACCACGGCTCTTGCAACATCATCGGCGTCAAGCACGCCGCCCATCTCTTGTTTCCACGCATCGTAGCCAGTTTTGATCGCATCAGAAGTGATGTGAGACACCAGCTCGGTTTCAACCGCGCCTGGGGCGATGGTGGTTACTCGAACATTCGAGGCCGCCACTTCTTCGCGCACGTTTTCAGAAATCGCATGCACCGCGAATTTAGTGCCACAGTAAGCCGCGTGATCCGGGAAAGTTTTCTTACCCGCGATAGAGCTGATGTTGATGATGGTGCCGGTGTTGCGCGCTTTCATCGGCGCGAGTACCGCTTGCATGCCGTTGAGCAGGCCAAGCACGTTCACATCAAACATGCGTTTCCATTCGCTGGCATCTTGCGTGTCGATCTGCCCCAGCAGCATCACACCCGCGTTGTTGATCAGCGCATCGGCTGGGCCGAACTCCGCTTCCGCATTGGCAATCGCCGCTTCAAACGACGCTTGCTCGGTCACATCCACGCGAGCGCACAATGTGTTTGGCAGGTTCAATGCTTCCAAACGTTCCACACGGCGTGCCAGCAGTAACAACGGATGACCTTCTGCGCTCAGGCGACGAGCAATCGCTTCTCCAATACCAGAACTTGCCCCAGTAATAACGACTAATTTTTTCATGTTTGAATCCTCAATAAGACCTTGTGTCGTGTTGGGAGCTAGTCTATGAAAAAGTTTTTTGTTGATATATATCACCCTAGTTGAAACTCTGTTGTTATATAGCAACAATAAAGCGTGAACTGAGAAAAGAGAGCACCGATGCAAAATCAGATTAATTTGGCGGATATCCGCTCGTTCGTCCTGATCGCCCAACTGGGCAATTTCACCAAAGCGGCCGAAGCGCTGGACGTTTCACGCTCTCACGTGTCGCGCCAGATCAGCCAGTTAGAGCAACAAATGGGGGTGACACTGCTGATTCGAACCACACGCTCGCTCAAACTCACCGAAGCAGGCAAAACGTTTTTCGCGCAATGTGAAGCGGCGCTGCACAGCATCGACCAAGCGGTGTTGGCGGCAGTCGACGACACCGAAGCCGTGCGCGGCCAAATTCGCATCAACAGTGTCGGCGGCTATTTGGGTGAAGAGATCGTCGCCGATTTGATCACGCAGTTTATGGCGCGCTACCCACACGTGCGGGTCGACTTGGATTTAAGCAGCCACCGCGTCGACTTAATTGAAGATGAGTTTGATGTCGCGTTTCGCATGGGTAAACTGGAAGACTCTGGCTTTGTGTCGCGCAAGCTGATGGATGTGGAGATGGGCACCTACGCCAGCCCAAGTTACCTTGATCGGCACGGCCACCCCACGCACCCGAAAGAGCTGGAACATCACCAATGTTTAACCGGCTCGGTCACCCGCTGGGCGTTTCAACACAAGCAGAGCCACGAGTCGCTGGAGTGTCATATTCAAGGGCAACTGCGTTGTAAAAGCGGGCGCGTCATGATCAAAGGCGCGCTGGCGGGCAACGGCATCATTCGCGTGCCGGCGCTGTATTGTTTGCACGAAGTCACCCGCGGCGCGCTGCAACCCGTGTTCGATGATTGGAACATTCAAAGTGTCGAGTTCTCCGCGCTCTACCATCGCGACCGCTACCAGCCCAAACGCATTCGCACCTTTATTGAATTCACCAACCAGTACTTCCGCGACCTACAAAAAACACTGCGCGATGGGTAAGGTGAAAAAGCTGAGCCGCTACCCAATAAAAGGTTTATCTGCCACTGAATCAGGGGAAAAATTCACGACGAATATTTAGGTTTTCGGCGTCAGGAACGCCGAAAACCATCTCCATCTCCATCTCCTAGGAAACCAAGCCAGCGCCTCGGAAAGCAAACCACCGCCGCCAAGCCCATCACCGCATACAGCCCCCACACGGGCAGCATCAATAGCCACTTCGCGAGTAGCGCAATGGCATCGCCTTTGTAGGCGATTTTCGCCCCGCGCGCAGCCAATTTGGTGAATTTCAACGCGCCCAAATGATCCAGCAAGCGTAGCCCGCCTTGGCCAAACGTGGCCGCCAGTTTGATGCTCTCTTTGCCCAATTGCGCGGCGCGTGGCGTCATCGCCACCACGGCATCGCCGCCGAGGTGATACAGCGTGGCACTTTGTGACCCGAACGCTTTGGCAAACGCTGCCATGCGGCTCAGTTCGGCGCTGTTCTTGGTTCGGCTCAGCAAACGAAATCCACCGCGGGTGTTAGCAAGCGTAGTGACATCGCTCAGCATCGCCGTCATTGCGCTGAGGCTTTTCGATTGCTGTGCGATTTTGGCTTCCCGCACTAAAGATTTGCCCAGCCAAGGCGGCAGTTTACCCAGCCGTTTGGCGGTTTTCAGCGCGACGAGTCCGCTTTTGGTCGCAGTGGTGGCGACCAACGTCGGTGCGGCGACACCCGCGGTTTCGACGGTGCCGATGCCGCTGACAATTTGCGCTGTTGTCGCCACTAAACCCAGCGCCGACAAAGCCACCAATGTTTCATCCACTGCTTCCCCTTGCAGATGATTCATGCCCTGCAACGTGAGATCGCGAATATCGCCAATCACCAGAAAATCAGTGGTCACCGCCGCGACTTGTCCGATACTTTCATCGCTGGTGCCAGTCAATAAACCTTCGCTGAGTTTGTCGAACTGATAACGCCAGTCGCTGCGAATACGGGTGATATCAGCATACAGCGCCTGCGCTTTCGGGTTGTCACGCACATAGTCGTAGTCCATGAAGAAGCCGAGGTAGCTGGCCGCATCGGCATAACGCTGCTCCGCCAGCATGTGACGAGTTTCCGGCAACGGGTCGATGCGCCCCAGCGCCAGCACCGATAACTGCGCTTGCTGCCACAGCACGCCCGCCGAAACCAGCGCCAGCACCAAAAGCGTGAATTTGAAAAGCCGTCTGAACATCGCGCACCGCCTGTGAAACCTCGTTCCCCTATCCTAGCAACGAATTCAGTGCTGAGAAAAGCGCGCCAACGTCAAGATTTCTCCACCCTGTTTACAATGTAAATCGCACGGCGCGCTCACAGATTTTACGCGTGGTGCGCTGCCAAAGATTGAGCGCTGCGCAGCAACCTGCTTGAATAACACCATCACTTCGCTAAGGAATGCTCACATGCCTGACAAACTCTCGACCTCAGCACTGGCCAAACTGCGCGGTCTTGATGCCAAGCAACTGTTCGCGGATTTAAAAAAGGCAGGCTACATCAATCGTCACGACGAGCAGTGGATTTTGACCGAACTCGGGGCAAAATTCGGCGGCGAATATGTTCAGCATGCCAAGTTCGGCACCTTTATCGTCTGGCCTGAGAATTTACTCATCGACATGGCGGCCACCAGCGGCAGCACACTCAGCGCAACGCAAGTCGGCGAGTACTTCAAACTCAATCCGAAGAAAATGAACCAGCTATTCAGCGAACTGGGCTGGATCACCAAAAGTGAGCAGGGTTGGCGTGCGACTGCCTCCGGCTTGCGGGCTGGCGCCCAGCAGCGTGAAGACAAAGCTTCGGCGCAAAAATTTGTGGTGTGGCACGATTCGATTCGCCACAACCCGCACCTGCGTCAATCGGTGGTGGAGTTTCTTGGTCACGATGCCGACGAACAAGCAACCGACAAATCCTATGCCAGCTTTCGCCAGAAGTTTGCAGCCAAACACCGTACGCTGGATGGCCATTACGTGCGCTCGGTGGGTGAACTGCTCATAGACAACTGGCTGTATCTCGCTGGCGTCGCGCACGCCTACCAGCGCCCATTGCCAATCGAACAGCCGCTGATGAGTGATTTTTATCTGCCGTCTGGCAATGTCTATCTGCAATTCTGGGGCACCGACGGTGCACCGATTGACGACACGCAGCGCGAGGCCACCCGCGCGGTGTATGCCGACCATCAATTCAAGCTGATTGAAATCACTCCCGAAGAGGTGCATCAGCTCGACGATATTCTGCCCGCTCGGCTACGGGAGCACGGCATTAAAGCATACTGACAAATTAAACATTAAAAACGAAAAAATCTTTGAATCAGGTCGAGATAGGTAATACATCTATCAATACCAAGAAGAAAAAATGACCATTATCAAATCTCATCTTTACCGTCACCTGTAGGATAAACAAAATCCCATCGGTGTGTTATATGACTAATTCTTATACCTTTTCTTCACATAATTATCTTCTGACCAAGATTTTCCTTGTGTTGGGAATCGTGATTGTAATGTTCTCGTTATTCATGGTTGCTTTGAACTATAAAAACCATGTCAACACACGCATGCAAGGGTACGATCAATTGCTGTCGACCCTGAAAACGACCTATCTCTATGAATTGGTGAAAGAGAACGAACGTCAGCTGTATATTCTGGTGAATTCGCTCGACAAAGAGAAAATTCGCCACGAAGAGTCAGCGTTCAACCCGGTGTGGCGCGCCGCGCACAAAGTCAAAATGGACGCCGATCACTACCTCTATTTCTACAACGTCTCCACCGGACGAATCGATGGGTATCCGCATTGGGAAGCGCCCGAAGGATATCAAGCGTCCACGCGTCCGTGGTTCCAACTCCTCCATCATCCCGATACCGATCCCCATTGGCTTGGCCCGTACTTAGAATTCAGCAGCAAGAAACGAGTGCTGACGCTGGGGCAGAAAGTTATCTCCGCCGATGGGCAATTGTTGGGCCTCATGATGGTCGACATGAGTGTGGAGACCATCGACCGCGTGTTGGAACGGATGGCGCCTGAGTTGAATATCTCGCTGTTTTTGCGCGATAAGGAAAGCAAAGTGCGTTTCTCGACGGTCAATGAAGCTCAGCTCAAGCTGGATCGCGTGATTGAAAACCGCGAATCGGAGTGGTTGCACGGACTGTTTGACGGCATCGTGAAGACCAAAGCGCTCACCTATGCCGATTGGGAACTGGGCATTTATGCGCCACCGCAGCGCTTTCATCACGCGTTGGTTGACCAAATGCTGAAACTGATGGCCCCGATTTGCGCCATCACGATCGTGACCGTACTGGGCATCCGTACGCTGCTCAATATCTTTCAACAAGAACTCAAGCTGGTTGAAACGAACTTGCAGCAATGGCATCACGGCCCGCTCGCCCCTGCCGCACCGCGCGGCATGCCACCGCATTCGTGGTTTGTCGACCGCAGCCTGACGACCATCGAACAACAATACAACGCCCACCATCAACAGTTGCGGTTGGACACGCTCACCGGCATTCAGAACCGACGGGCGTTTGATCTCGATCTGGCGGCGATGGCCGAGAATCAGCAGTCGCCCTACGCGCTGCTGCTGATCGACGTCGATAAGTTCAAACACGTCAACGACACTTGGGGACACCAGTTTGGCGATAACGTGCTCGCGCGCGTGGCGCAAGTTTTAACCAAAAATCTCGACACCCACAGCATTTACCGCATTGGTGGCGACGAATTTGCAGCGCTGGTACCAGTGAATGATGACGCCCCTTTAGGGGAACAGCTCAACCGTTTGGTGCTGGACATGCGTCATCAGAAATGGCGCGAGCAGGGCTGCCACGTGACCCTGAGCATTGGCGTCAGCATCGGGCCAAATACACCGTGTGAACTGGTGAATCACGCCGACAAAGCGCTGTATCGCAGTAAAGAAAATGGCCGTGATTGTTGGTCGATGGCTTAACGCACGGCCCCGTCCAGATGCGCTTTGATACGTTGCAACCCGTGCTTTAAGTCTTCCCGCGATAGCGGCCCGGTGAGTGAAATACGAATCGCGTTCGGCAAGGGGTAAGAACCGACGCGAAAGAACGTGGCATCACGCACAAACACGCCCTCTTCGGCGAGCTGCTGTTTTAGCTCACTCGCTGGGCAATGCTCTGGCAGCACGATCCAACAGTTAAAGCCGGGAATCGCCGCAGTTTGGCGCTCAGGGAACACCGATTGCAAAATGCGGTGACGGGCGCTGAGTTCCAGCGCGATGTCTTCATCGACTTGTTGCATCGCGCCATTGCTCAGCCAGCGACAGACCAAATCCACGAGGATCGGACTGACATGCATGCACGATGCGCGCAGCGCTTTTTGCAGCGGCAGTTTGAGGTTGGTCGGCAGCACCATGTAACCGACGCGAATGCCACCAGCAAAATACTTCGAGAAACTGCCGATGTAGAGGGTGATGTCCGGCGCGATGCTCACCAGCGGCGAGCGGCGATGCTCCGGTGGACAATAGAGCACGTCATCTTCGATGATCAAGACATCGAAACGGCGGCAGATTTCGATAATTTTCAGCCGCCGTGAATCACTCAGTGCCACGCCCGTTGGGTTTTGAATCGCGGGTGTCATATAGAGCAAGCGCGGACGATGGCGCTGACAGTGCAGCAGCAAATCGTCCGGCACGATGCCTTGGTCATCAATCGCCACCGGGATCACTTTGCGTTCCTGCTGCGTGCAGGCATTGATAAATTCGCCGTAGCACAGCCCTTCGAGCAAAATGGTGTCGCCACTGCGGGTGAGCGCTTGCAACACCGTGCTCAACGCATGCTGACCACCGTAGGTCCACTGCAGTCGCGAACGGTCAATGTCGCACTGCCAGCGCTGATTGACCCAACGTTGCAACGTGGCGCTGTGGCCTTGCAAACCATCGGCGGAGAAATAATCCAGCACCGCTTTTTGCGCCGTCGGCTGGCTGGCGAGTTCGCCCAACGCCGCCATCAAATGGCGCTGCTGGCTGAGAATTAACGGGCGACACAGCGACAAATCGACCCCGCCGCGCGACACCAACGGATGATAATAATCCTGCTGCTCGTGGCGGCGATCTTTAATGTAAGTGCCACTGCCCACCACGGGCACGGTGACGCCGCGCAGTTCGAGTTCCTGATAAGCGCGCGTGATGGTGCCGACCGTCACGCCAAGCTTGTAGGAGAGCATGCGCTGCGACGGCAATTTGCTGTGCGCTTTCAGCTCGCCGCGCTCGACCGCTTCTTCAAACGCATCGGCCAGCACTTTGTATTTCGGCCCCGCGCGGCCGGTGAGATCTGGAATAAACATTGTCACCATTGTCATCGATACACTTGATTGGAAAGTTAAGCATATTCAAGGGTTGGCGGAATGTGAAATACAAAAGTGTCATGGTGACGCATAAACACTAGGGGTTCACTTGGCAGGCAGATTAGAGTGGCCCTATCGCCAATTCAAGGAGCTTAATTTATGTGGACCCTGTTGCCTTCGTTGTGTTTGTTCGCGTTCATCACCGCCTTCACGCCAGGGCCGAACAACTTTCTGCTCGCCAGCTCCGGCTCTCAGTTTGGTCTGCGCCAAACGTGGCGCCATATCATCGGCATTCGTGTGGGGGTCAGCGGGTTGATTCTGCTCAGCGCGGCAGGTGTTGGGGTGCTGTTGCAAGCCTATCCGCTCGCCTATACGGCGCTTAAATATGTTGGGTTTGCATACATGAGCTGGCTGGCCATCAAACTAATTTTGGCAGGCGGCAATCTGCACAAAAGCCACGCAGCCAAACCACTCACGTGCCTGCAAGCAGCGCTGTTTCAACTCGGCAATGTCAAAGCGTGGGCGGCCAGCTTGACGGTGGTTGCCACCTACACCCTGCCGTCGCTGTATTGGGTATCGGTGCTATGGATTCTGGCCGCGTTTACCGTGACCGGTGTGCTGTGTAATCTGTGCTGGGCGGGGATGGGAAAAGCGGCGAGCCGGTATCTCGACACGCCGCGTAAGATTCGAACCTTTAATTACAGCTTGAGCGGATTGACCTTTGCAACCATTCTGCCGGTGCTGTTTCAGGCTTAACGACGCTGGCCGTACCGGGCGCGGGCGGCCGCTTCTTTGGAGACAATCGTCTGACCAATCGGGGCCAGCGAAATAACCGCCAGTTTGAGGTGTTGCAGGGCAAACGGAATGCCGATGATGGTGATAAAGCACGCCACCGCTGACAACAGATGACCAATCGCCAACCACACACCAGCGAGCAAGAACCAAATCACGTTGCCGATCACCCCAAAACCGCCAGTGCCGATGTCCTCTTTACCGGTCAGTTCATCGCGGCCAATCGCCTCCTGACCAAACGGAAAGAAGGAAAAATTACCGATGACAAAACAGGCGCGCCCCCAAGGAATGCCGACAATGCTGATAAAGGCCAGCAAGCCGAAAAACCACCAGGCGAGGCCCATCATCACGCCACCCAATAGAAACCAAATAATATTACCGATCGTTCTCATGTCTTCCTCTTAAAACACACGTTGATAATGCTCCACCGTGGGAAACGGGTCATAAAAGTGATGAAGCAACGCGCGCCACTGCTGATATTCCGCCGATTGACGAAACCCTTCGGTATGCGCCTCCAGTGTCTGCCAGTTGACCAGCAAAATGTAGCGACTTGGGTTTTCCATACAGCGTTGCAGTTGGTGCGACACATAGCCCGCCATGCTGGCGATAATTTGCTGCGCTTGAGCAAAGCTCTGTTCAAACTGCGCTTCCTGCTCGGGTTTTACATCCAGAACCGCGACTTCCAGTATCATGATTTTTCCTTAACTGAAGATGAATGGGTGTTTCAGCGTTTAACCTAAATGGTTCAATGGGTTACATCAAGCCTTTGATCAGCGCGGTCAGGCCACTGATCAAACATAGTGACAACGCACCCACGCGAATTTTCTCTTTCGGCAGGGTTTGGGTGGTTTTACGCGCCAATGCGTACCCCAGCCATGCCGAGGGGATCAGCGGAATGGTGATGAGCAGATGATGTAGGGTCAAAAAGCCAGCCGGAATCTGAATGATGAGCGAAATGATTGAGCTGAAGACAAAAAATGCCGACAAATTACCGCGCAGTTGGTTGGCTTCTTGATGTTGCAGCAATAGCGCCATCGGCGGCCCGCCAATCGCGCTACTGGTGCCGAAAAAGCCGGAGAAGAAACCGGCAATGCCCATGCGCGCAGGCGTCGGTTCAATGCGAAACGGCAGAAAACTCACCCCGACGGCAAACAGCACCAACACGCCCAGCCACAGCGCCAACACATCGGTCGAGACCCACACCAGCAGCAAACCACCAGCAATCGAGCCGGGCACACGGCCAATCAACGCCATTTTCAAGCCACCGATGGAGATGCTGCTGCGATGCTTCATCGCACTGAGCAAGGAGATGAATAGCGCCACCAAACAGATCGGCGCGGGAACATAATCCGGCGAGACCATAAACAGCAACGGCGCGGCCACAACCGCCAAACCAAACCCAATCGCGGTCTGCACAAACGAACCAACAAAAATAAGTAACATCGCGATGAGCGCCGTACTGCTGAAATAATCCATGAGGGTGCCTGATCTCCTTATAATGACGGTGGCAGCAGGGCGAGCTGTCACTGACGGTGTCTGCAATTGAATCGGTGGGCGAAAGCCGCAAGAGAACGAGAAAAGTCATGCGATTGCATGACTTTTGAACGGTAACAGTTTACTCAATTTTCGCAATAAAAACGTTTCGCTTTGCTCCACTTAGGCGGAAATGAGCGCAAACCCTTCATCCAACCAACCGGTCACGCCGCCAATCATTTTTTTCACCGGCCGCCCCAGTTTTGCCAAACGAATCGCCGCTTTTTCTGTGCCATTGCAATGTGGCCCCGCGCAGTAGACCACAAACAGGGTTTCGGGCGGGTACGCCGCTAAGGTGCGCTCATTGAGGCGTGGATGCGGCAGGTTGATCGCGCCATCAATGTGCCCTTCAGCGAACAGCGCTTCGCCACGCACATCGAGCAAAATAAAGTCCTGCGTGTGGTTGGTCAGCGCATGGTGCACATCCCAACAGTCGGTTTCAAATTGCAATAAGGTGGAAAAATGAGCAAGTGCTTGCTCACTGCTGGCCGCAGGAATTCTCGATACCGCGCTCGACATAATGACTCTCCTTTTCATGATTGATGCGTCAGTGGTGGTCATCATGGTGTGTCACCGTGATGTGTCACTGGAATGCGTAGTGTGCCGCACACTTTGTTCACGCAACACTGGCGCAAACGCCAATTATCGATAACATTACGCCAATACATCGATCTCCGTTTCACGCTCAAGGAAGCTTATGCGCCGTATCGCCATTCTCACTCATGCCCACTGCTCGCTGTTTGAACTCGGCTGCGCCGTCGAACTGTTTGCCCTGCCCCGCCCGGAGATCGCACATTGGTATGCTTGCGATGTGGTCAACTTGGAAGGCGCGCCATTTGAGTCCACCGCAGGCGTCACCATTGCAGCCAAATGCGTTGCCAGCCTGAGCGATTACGATACCTTGGTGATTCCCAGCTGGCCGACGCAAGGCGACCCCGTGCCCGAAGCACTTGCCCGCGAAGTACGCGCCTTTGCCCACGCAGGCAAACGCCTGCTGAGCTTTTGTTCGGGCGCATTTTTACTTGCCGAACTGGGCCTGCTCGATGGCCGTCAGGCCACCACCCACTGGCGTTATGCTGAACGGTTCAAGGCGCGCTTTGCCCAAGTCGATTACATCGATGACGTGTTGTACGTGTGGCAGGATCCCATCGGCTGCTCGGCGGGTAGTGCGGCGGCGCTGGATTTGGGTTTGGCGGTGATTCGCCACGATTTCGGTTACAAGGTCGCCAACCAAGTGGCGCGGCGATTGGTGATGTCGGCGCATCGCGCCGGCGGTCAGTCGCAGTTTGTGGAAGCGCCGATGCTGGCGGTGCCCAACCAGTTTGCGGGCGCGCTGGATTGGGCGCAGCAACACCTGACATCGCCCATCAATGTCGACCAATTGGCCGCGCGCGCCAACATGTCGCGCCGTACCTTTGAGCGTAAATTTCGCGCTAGTTTTAACCTCTCGCCGAACGAATGGTTAATTCAGCAAAAAATCGAGCGCGCGAAAGGATTATTGGAAGAAACCACGCTGCCGCTGGAACGCCTCGCGGAGCAATCTGGCTTTGACAGTGTGGTGACGCTGCGTCACCATTTTCGCCGTTTACTCGGCGTCTCCCCCAAGCAGTATCAGCAGCAGTTTCTTCCTTAACTTATCGGCTAATGCCTTTTGCATCAGAAGACAAAGAGAAAGTGAGTGCTCACAAATCATCCAATGTCATCAGCGGCACGCGGTCGCTTAAGGCGCGCAACGCAATGCCATGCACCATGGCATCCGGCGCGCTGCACGCGTCACTGAGTACACGAACCGAGTAATCACCGGCCACAGGCGACAGCGCGGTGTGGGTGACGCAGTTTTGAGTCATCATGCCACACACCACCAACTCACGGATATTTTGCGCGCGCAGAACATCACTTAAGGTGGTGTTGAGAAAACTGTCGGCGTGCTGTTTTTCCACCACCACGCTCGCGGGCGCTTGGGCAAGCAACGCCGAATGCAATTGCACCCCGTCGCTACCCGCTTTGAAAAAGGGGGCCTCTGCGCCGCCGACATGCTGCACCAATACCACGGGCCAGCCGCGCTGCTGCGCGATATCGATGGCGGACAGGGTGTGAGCGAGCACCTGCTCTGCCTGATATTGCGGGTAAGCACCCGCCGGAAAGTAGTCGTTTTGCAGATCGATCACAATAAGCGCCGTGTGACTCATGGTTGTCTCCTTTTGTTGTTAAGATGAATCCAGAGTATCCACCGATTGCATTGTGTTGTTCAGCGTCTAAAATGACTTTAATCGAGTCAAAAACGACAGCAAGGACGTTTCGTGAATCACATTCCGATTGCGATACTCGCCTACCCCGGTTGCCTGCTTTCTGCGGTGCATGGGCTAGAAGAGATGTTATGGATGGCGACCCGCGCCTGCGCCGAACTGGATCAGCCGTTTCAGTTTGATTGCCATGTGTTGCGCTGGCCATTGGATGCCACCACACATAACGATGTGCCATACGCGGTAGTGGTACTGCCCCCCAGTCGTGAACGCGGTTTTGATGTCAAAGCGCCGGTTGAACTCACCGACTGGCTGCACACGCATCATCAACAAGGCGCGATTCTCGCGTCCGCCTGCGCAGGCGTGTTTTTGCTCGCCGACACCGGTTTGCTGGCGCACAAAGTCATCACCACCCATTGGGGCTTGGCCGAACTGTTTCAGCAGCGCCATCCCGAGTTACAACTCAACACCAACGACATTTTGATCAACCAAGGCGATATCATCACCGCTGGCGGCATGATGTCGTGGATTGATTTAGGGCTAGAACTCATCGCGCAGTTTGCTTCGCCTGCCGTAATGCGTCAGGTGGGCAAATTGTTGGTGGTCGATACGGGCTTGCGCGAGCAGCGCTATTATCAGCAATTCACCCCCAGCTTTTTGCACGGCGATGAGAGCATTGTCGCGCTGCAACATTTGATTCACCGCCAATTTGCAGCGCCCTTGACCCTGTGGCAACTCGCCGAGCACGCCAACGTCACCGAACGCACGGTGCAGCGCCGCTTCCTCAAAGCGACCGGACTCAACCCAATTCAGTACTTGCAACGCGTGCGGGTTCAAAAGGCGTGTGACTGGTTGGAATCCACCGCGCAGTCGTTTGAGTGGATCGCCCATCACATCGGCTACGAAGACGTGAGCGCGTGCCGCAAAGTGTTCATCAAAATCATGGGATTAACCCCCAGCGAGTTTCGCCGCCGCTTCGCCCCATCGCATTACACCGTCGATACCGTGGTGCAGAGCGACTGATCCCCGCGCCAAACTCAGTGTTTTAAAAATGCACAAGATTCATTTTTAAAACACCTTTTCATTTTGAGCAATTCCTCTACAATAGCGCCACTTTTCGGCGCAGTCGCGCCCTCATTTTTGCAGGCTCGTTTCATGTCGAACCCCATTTCGCGCGCGATCACCTTGTTGGTGCTGGCCAACCTGTTGGCCTCGTTTTCTGATGTGTCGCTTAAAGTCCTCAACGGCGAAGTGCCCACCTTTCAATATGTGTTTATTCGCCAACTGATCAGCACGCTGATCATGCTGCCGCTGTGGTGGCGTTTGCCCAAGGCCGAACGCATGCAAGGCGGTAAATGCTGGGTGACTTTTTCGCGCGCGCAGCTGATCCTCATGGGCAGTGCGTGCGCCATGATTGCCATCACTTACTTGCCGCTCGCCACCGCCAACGCAATGTTCTACGTCGGCCCACTGCTGATGTTGCCCCTGTCGATTACCCTGCTCGGTGAACGCCCGGCACTGAAACAAATTGTCGCTACCTTGATTGGTTTTGCGGGCGTGCTGGTGGTGCTGCGTCCGGAGCATTTTCACTGGGCGGCGATTGCCGGATTAGGTTGTGCGCTCTCAATGGGGCTGGGGAATATTTTGATTCGCAAACTGCCGTCCGAGCAGCCCATGGCCGCCACGCTGTTTTGGACCGGCGTCATGACGCTGCCGCTGGCGCTGCTCCTCGCACTGCCACAATGGGCCCCGATTTCCTGGCGTCATCTGGGCTGGATTGTGGTGATCAACCTGCTGGTGCTGGGCTATCATGTGTTGGTACTACTGGCGTACAAAGGGGTGGAAGCCAACCGAATCGCACTGGCGGAATATTCCGGCTTGGTGTTCGTGACTTGGTTTGGCGTGATGTGGTTTGACGAAGTGCCGGACATGCTCACCGTGGTGGGCATCTTGCTCATCGTGGTGCCGATGATGCCAGTCAAATGGCGTCGCTTATGGCGCAAAATGTGGCGCACGAAACGCAACAAAGCGCTCGCGCAGCAAGAGCTGTCCTAAGCGTATTGCAGATGAAAAAGCCAGCCGTTTCGGGCTGGCTTTTGGTTTTCATTTAGCCGTGAATGGCGTGAGATTAGTAAGCAAAACCGATGCGTTGACGGGGGTGCGCGCCGCTTTCTAGCTCGTCAACCAAGGCTGCTGCGTAATCTGCCACAGAGATGCGGCTGTTACCTTCAGCATCGCTCAGCAGTTGGTCACCGCCGACGCGGTAAGCACCCTGTTTTTCACCCGGGAAGATTTCCGCCGCTGGGCTCATGAAAGTCCAGTTCACGCTGCTATCAGTAGCCTTGAATACATCCAGCGCTTCACCTTGCGCCAGTGATTCGGCTTTGTACGCTTCTGGGAAATCAGGCACGGTCACCAATTTCACGCCCGGCGCCACTTCCAGTGAACCTGCGCCACCCACCCAAAGCAAACGTTCAACGCCAGCGTTTGGTAGTTGAGCAAGAAGCGTTGCTGCGCTTTGCGCCACAATCGCATGTGCACCTGTGGCACGGCCACCAATCGAAGCGATCACTGCATCAGCACCCGCCACAGCTGCTGCCAAGTCGCCACCGGCTTGCAGATCATATTGACGAACTTCAACGCCTTCGGCGCTGACTTTGGCTGGGTCGCGCACCACTGCAATCACTTCATGACCACGTGCTTTGGCTTCTTCAACAATGTGACTACCAATCCAACCGGTTGCACCAAATACTGCTACTTTCATCTGAACTCTCCTCATCTGGAATCTGAATTTTTCAATGGATGTTTCCAATCAACGGAACTCAGTTTAGTTGCTAACCAAACCGTGAAAAATACACATAAACGATGTAGATTGTTTCAATATAAGTTACTAATCGGAGATCGTGATGGACCGACTGACCGCGATGCGCAGCTTTGTTGAAGTCGCCAACACTGGCAATTTTACCAAAGCCGCCGACAACCTGACCCTGAGTCGCTTGCAGGTCACGCGCCATGTGCAGGAAATTGAAGACTGGCTCAAGCAGCGCTTGCTGCACCGCACCACACGCAAAGTGAGCCTGACCGCCGCCGGCGAAGAGGCGCTGACCCGCTGCGAGCAAATTCTCGACCAAACGGCCGAACTGGAGATTCGCGCGCTGGAGCAATCACAATCGCTCACCGGCAGCATTCGCATTTCCGCCCCCATTGGGTTGGCGCAGCACCTGCTGCTCGATACCGTCGAAGCCTTTACCGAGCTACACCCGCAAGTGACGATTGATATTCTCGCTTCGGATCGCCTGTCGCAACTGGTCGACGATCGGGTCGATGTGGCGCTGCGATTTACCCAACAGCCGGATGAGAGCTTGATCGCCCGCCGCCTGATTCAAGTCGACACCGTGGTGTGCGCCTCGCCGCAGTACTTGCAAACGCACGACCCCATCATCGAACCCGCCGATCTCAGCCGCCACAACTGCTTTGTTCACCTCACCAACCACACTTGGGATTTGGTGCGCGACAATCAACACTTCAGCGTCAGGGTGAGCGGCACTGTTCGCGCCAATGACATGGAAATTTTGCGCAGTGCGGCGCTGCATCACAAAGGCGTGGTGTGGCTGCCATGCGATCTCGCCAATCCGTGCCTACGCCGTGGTGAACTGGTCAAAGTGTTGGCCGATTATCACAGCCCCAGCAGCCATCTATGGGCGGTGTATCTGTCACGCAGCTATCAAACGCCCTTGGTGCGCCAGTTCATCGACTTTGTCGCCGAACGCTGGCAAGACGACATTCGCGTGCCAATTTAAGCGCCATCCCGCAGAAACTCAGATGATAAAAAAGGAAGCCAAATGGCTTCCTTTCGCTGTGCATGCGCGTGGTTATGCCTGAAAACGGCTGAGCGAGAACAGCGAGATATCGTGCTCTGTTTCGCCGCGCACAGCCAAATCACTGAGAATTTCGCCGATCACGCTGGCGAACTTAAACCCATGGCCAGAAAAGCCAGCCGCGATAATGATGTTGTCGTGTTTCGGGTGGGTATCGATGATGAAGTGCTCATCGGCGGTCATGCTGTACAGGCAAGTTTTGCCATACATCAGACTCGATGTTTGGGGCATAACCGTCGCCAAAAAGCGCTCCAAATCGACGCTGTCGACCACCGTGTCAAACGGGGCAATCGGCGTGTCGGGATCTTGCGCCTCGCCGCCATCGTGGCGACCCACTTTCAGCCCTGCGCCATCAATGCTCGGAAAACCGTAGTACATGCCTTGCGGGGAATCAAACGAGAATGCCGGGAACAAACCTTCGCCGTAGAGCGCTTCATCGGCTTCAAACCAAGCGAAGGTTTTGCGATTGGGCTGCATCGGCAGTGCGAAATCCAGCGCGCTCATCAGTTTGGTCGCCCACGCACCGGCTGAAACAATCACTTTATCCGCCACAATCACGGTGTCACCGCTGCGCAGCGTCACGCCATGGTCCTGAACGTCAATCTCATCCAGCGGATGATAGGTCAGTAGCTCCGCGCCATGCGCCAGCGCCAACTGACGATAAGCGCTGATACAGTCTTCACAGCGCAGCACGCCCGAAGTCGATTCAAAGCAGCCGATGTAGTTGTCGGGCAGCGTGATCCCGGGAAAACGTTGGTGAATCTCCGCAGCAGTCAACACCTCGATTGGCAGTTGGTACTGCTTCGCACTGGCGATAATCATCTGAATAAACGGCGAACTGGCTTCGCCCATATTGAGCACGCCAGTTTTGAGAAATAGCGTTTGGCCACTTTCGGCTTGCAGCGCTTCCCACAACGCTTGCGCGCGCAATGCCAGCGGCACGTACTTTTCGCCTTCGCCGTATGCGTGGCGAATAATGCGGGTTTCACCGTGGTGACTGGCGTGGTGATGCGGCGGATCAAACGCATCCATCATCAACACTTTTTTGCCCTGTTTGGCCAGAAAATAGCCCGCGGCCATGCCCATCGAACCGGCCCCAACGACCACAACATCGTATTTCAAATCCACCTCTCCTTTGGCTGCTCGAACAAATACAGAGGGCGGATCGGTGACCCGCCCTCTGCTTTACTCTAACTGCCTCGCTGGGCGATGGATACTGAAAAATCGTCAGCGGTGCGAACTGTTGACCAAATCGCCCACCACGTGCGACACGTAATCCGCCCCTTTGAGAATCTCGTGAATGATCTCAGACGCTTCGGCAATCAAGTCGGCATTGCGTGTCGCTTGTTCGGTCACTTCGACCATGCTGCTGCGCACATTACCCACCAACTGGTTGTTGCGATCGACCATGGTATTGATCTCTTCCGTTGAACGCGTGGTGCGTGAGGCCAGTGTACGCACTTCATCCGCCACCACCGCAAACCCACGGCCATGATCCCCTGCCCGCGCAGCTTCGATCGCCGCGTTCAGCGCCAATAAGTTGGTTTGATCGGCAATGGATTTGATCGTGGTGACAATCTTGGCGATCTCTTCCGATTGGGTATTGAGATCGTCCACCAGCCCCGACGAACGGCGAATGTCTGAGGAGATTTTTTCTGAATTGTTGAGGTTCTGCTGCAAAATATTGGCGCCGCGTTCCGAGACTTGAGCCGTTTCCACCGACGTACTGTGCGCCACTTCCGCCGCTTTCTGGATCGCCAATTGGCGCTCCATGCGTTCCGTAATATCGCACGCGATCTTGGTGACTTTGATCACTTTCCCGCGGTGATCAAATACCGGATTGTAGGTCGCTTCGATCCACACGCTATCGCCATTGCGACTCACACGGCGAAACAAGCCATTTTTCACCTGACCACTCGCGAGATCGCGCCAAAAGGTCGGGTTCTGTTGATAAAATTCCGGCGGACAGAAGATCTCATGATGCTGGCCTTTAATTTCTCTCAACTCGTTGTAGCCCAGCGTGTGGACAAAGTTATCATTGGCATCAATCACCCGGCCATCGACGGTAAATTCAATCACCGCATTGGAGCGATGAATCGCCTGCAACAATGCTTTGTCGTCCACCGACTCTTCAAAGTTTTGGGTGATGTCATTGGCGATTTTCATCACCCGCACCACGCGGCCATCCTGCTCAATCGGAATGTAGGTCGCTTCCAACCACACATCCTTGCCCTGTTTGTCCCGGCGCAAAAAAGTGCCTCGCTGCGGTTTGCCCTTGGCTAAATCGGTCCAAAACTGACGATATTGCGGTTTGTCGACCAATTCAGGCGGACAAAACAGACGGTGATGCTGACCTTTGATCTCATCAAGGGTGTAACCCATGGTGCTCAAAAAGAGCGGGCTGGCATCAACCACTTCCCCGTCGGGAGTGAAATAGATCGTCGCACAGGAGTTGGCAATGCTCGACAGCTCCGCCTGCAGTGCATGAATGATTTGATGATTGTTATCTTTGGTTTGAGAATTGGTTTTACGAAATAACATGCTCACTCCCTTGCGTGGCCGCAGCGCGTGGTTAAACAAGTGGCACAACGCTGCATAAAAAATCAGCAAAACTCTTACTAAAGTTAACCTTATTTCGTGACATATCAATAAAATCACTTCAATTCTGACGTTCTATCCATGACAGCAATGGGTTATGCCGCGCGTCTAGCGCGATGCAGAAACAACAACGCCAGCAACAAGCGCTGGCTATGGATTGTCACTTATGTGAACCCGGCCTCAGACGGTGGCTTCTCCCAGCGCTGTCACGCTGACCGCCGACGTCTCCATCAGCACTTGAATGCCTTTCTCTTCCAGCTCTTGACGCACACTAGTCGGGAAAGACGCATCGGTGATCACTGCGTCAAAGCTCTGAATATCGAGGGCGTGAAACGTCGCCACTTTGCCGTATTTGGATGAGTCGGAAACCAGAATCACCTTTTGCGCCGCTGCCGCGACCGCTTTTTTGACGATCACTTTCGGTTCACTCGGCGTGGAGATGCCGCGCAGGTTCCACGATGAAGTCGACACAAACGCCACATCCACATTCATCCCCGCCAAAAAGTCCGACACCTTACTGCCAACGCTTGACTGATTCTCGCGATCCACGCGCCCGCCGGTGTGATAGAGGTCGCTGAGGCTGTGATGCGTGAGATACGCCGCAATCACAAAATCGTTGGTGATAAACAACAGATCATCACGCGGCGCGAGTTGATGGGCAATTTCCAGCGTGGTGGTGCCCGCATCGAGATACACCGTCGAATGACTTGGCACCAGTTGACTGGCGATGTGGCCAATCGCGGCTTTTTCGCTGGCATGTTGCGTGGCTTTGGCATCGTGAGATGGCTCCTGATGCAACACTTTGGTGAGTTGCACCCCGCCCGACACCGACAGCACCTTGCCCAATTTTTCGAGTTTGGCGATATCGCGACGAATGGTCATATGCGACACATCGAGTTGCTCAACCAATTCATTGATGCTGATAACTTCCTGCTGTGACAGCAGTGAGAGGATGGTTTTGTGACGTTCTGCTGGAATCATAAAGACTGAGCCGTGGGTAAGAAGAGTGTCCATCTTACCAGCCCACCAGCAATGTGTGAAGTTGTGTTAACTCTTGTGAAAACCAAGTCTCACTTGGCGATAAAGTGCGCATTTCAACCGTGAATCGAGGGCTAGTTTTCACCTTGTTGTTAGTGAATGGTAAATTTTGTGAGTCACAACACAGGAAACTCGCCTGAAATTCACATATAATCACAACAAAGAACACAAATTAACATTTCAACACAGACGTAGAGCGAGAGAAGTGTATGGATAATCAACCAGTTAAGTCGGTTGCAGTGATCGGATTGGGGTCGATGGGCATGGGCGCCGCGAAATCTTGTGTGCGCGCCGGACTCGATGTGTACGGCGTGGACCTCAACCCGCAAGCACTGGAAACGCTAGGCAACTACGGCGCGAAAGCAGTCGCGAGCGATGCAAACCAATTTGCCAGCCAACTCGACGCGGTCCTGCTGCTGGTGATCAACGCCAAGCAGGTGAAATCGGTACTGTTCGATTCAGGTCTGGCCGCGAACCTCAAGCCGGGCACCGCTGTGATGGTGTCGGCGACCATTTCCGCGCAAGATGCCAAAGCGATTGAAGCCGGCCTTAAGGCACATAACCTGCTCATGCTCGACGCGCCGGTGTCTGGCGGCGCAGTCAAAGCGGAAGCGGGCGAGATGACCATCATGGCGTCTGGCAGCGCGCAAGCTTTCGCAAAACTGGCACCGGTATTGGATGCCACCGCGGGCAAAGTTTACAACATCGGCACCGATATCGGCCTTGGCGCCACGGTGAAAATCATTCACCAGTTGCTCGCGGGCGTGCACATTGCCGCAGGCGCCGAAGCGATGGCACTGGCCGCGCGCGCCAACATTCCTCTCGATCTGATGTACGACGTGGTCACCAACGCAGCAGGCAACTCCTGGATGTTTGAGAACCGCATGAAACACGTGGTGGATGGCGACTACTCGCCAAAATCCATGGTCGACATCTTTGTCAAAGACCTCAATCTGGTCGCCGATACGGCGCAGGATCTGAAATTCCCACTACCACTGGCAAGCACGGCGCTCAACATGTTTACCTCCGCCAGCAACGCCGGGTTTGGTCAAGAAGATGACAGCGCCGTGATCAAGATTTTTGACGGCATCGAGCTACCTGGCGGGGAGAAATAATCATGTTGCTAGGAGTCATTGCCGACGATTTTACCGGCGCAACCGACATTGCAGGCTTTTTGGTGGAAAACGGCATGCGCACGGTGCAGCTCAATGGCGTGCCAGCAAGCGACACGCAAGTGGACGCCGATGCGGTCGTCATCAGTCTCAAATCACGCTCATGCCCGGCCGACCAAGCCGTCAGCCAGTCATTGGCTGCGCTGCGCTGGTTACAGGCGCAGGGTGGCCAGCAGTTTTACTTCAAATACTGCTCGACATTCGACAGTACCGAACAAGGCAACATTGGGCCGGTGACCGATGCCCTGCTGACCGAACTGAATGAACCCTTCACGATCGTCTGTCCGGCACTGCCGGTGAACGGGCGCACCGTGTTCAACGGCCACCTGTTTGTGCTGGGTGAACCGCTGAACGAATCCGGCATGCGTCATCACCCGGTGACACCGATGACCGATTCGAGCGTCGTGCGTTTGATGAATCGTCAATCGCAAGGTGACTGTGGCCTAGTGAACTATCAGGTGATTGAGCAAGGCGCAGAGGCCGTGGTTGCCCGCTTTGCCGAGCTGCAACGTGAAGGTAAACGCTACGCAGTAGTCGATGCGGTGAACAGCGCTCATCTGGTCACACTGGGTCAGGCAGCCAAATCGCTCAAACTCATGACCGGCGGGTCAGGTCTCGCCGCGGGTATCGCACAAAACTGGGCCGACACACTGGCGGACCAAAGCGAAGCCAAATCAGCAGGCCTGCCGCAGCGTGCGCGCAGTGTGGTGCTGTCTGGCTCCTGCTCGCTGATGACCAATCAACAAGTGGCCCGTTATCAAACACTGGCACCGCATTTTGCTGTCGATGTTGAAGCATGTTTGCGCGATCAGCAGTACGTGCAGCGTGTGTTTGACTGGGTGACCCAACAGCTGGATGGCGACTACGCACCGATGGTGTACGCCACCGCTGACGCCGAGCAACTCAAAGCCATTCAAGCGCAATACGGCGCGGCGGCATCAAGCGAAGCGGTGGAGCAGTTTTTCAGCCAGCTTGCGCACCAGTTGCAGGAGTTTGGCGTGCAGAACTTTATCATCGCGGGCGGTGAAACATCCGGCACCGTGACCCAGAGCCTTGGCGTCACAGGTTTTCACATCGGACCGCAAATCGCCCCGGGCGTGCCTTGGGTCAAATCCATCGACGGTTCACTGTCGCTGGCGCTGAAGTCAGGCAACTTCGGCGATGAACGGTTCTTCGAAAAAGCGCAGGATTTTTATCTATGACAGAACAACAACTCAGAGCACAGATGGTCAGCCTGGCACGTTCGATGTTCGAACGCGGTTACGCCACCGGCGGCGCAGGAAATCTGTCGCTCAAACTGCCGAACGGCCATTTTCTTGCCACCCCGACTGGCTCATCTTTCGGCCGCTTGGTCGCCGATGAACTCTCAGTGGTGGATATCGACGGTAATCAGATCTCCGGCAAACGCGCGTCAAAAGAGATTGCGTTCCATCTGGCGATTTACCGCAACAACCCGAAATGCAACGCGATTGTGCACCTGCATTCGACGTATCTGACCGCGCTGTCGTGCCTCGACCACCTCGACGCAAAAAACGCCATTCGCCCGTTTACGCCGTACTACGTGATGCGTATCGGCCAGTTACCGGTGATTCCGTATCTGCGTCCGGGGGAACCGCGCATTGCTGAAGAGCTGGGCAAGCGCGCCGCCGATTACCGCGCGTTCTTGCTGGCAAACCATGGCCCGGTGATTACCGGCACTGACATGGAAGATGCGGTCGATAACGCCGAAGAGCTGGAAGAGACCGCCAAACTGATGTTTTTACTGAACAATCACCCCATTCGCTACCTGACCGAAGCGGAAGTGGACGACCTGAAAGGGAGAGGAAAATAATGGCCAAATTTGCTGCAAACCTCACCATGCTGTTCACCGAAGTGCCATTTTTAGAGCGCTTTGAACAAGCGCACCGCGCCGGCTTTAAGGCGATCGAATTTCTGTTTCCGTATGCGTTCGAACCACATGTGCTGGCGGAAAAACTGACACAGTACGGCTTTGAGCAAGCGCTGTTCAACATGCCTCCGGGCGACTGGGATGCGGGCGAAAAAGGCTTTGCTGCCCTGCCGGGACGCGAGCAAGCGTTCAAACAGAGCGTGGCCACCGCGCTGATGTATGCCAAAGCACTGAACTGCAAAAAAGTGCACGCCATGTCGGGCATCATCGATCCGGCCTACAGCATGCAACAACACATCGACACCTTTATCGCCAACATCCGTTATGCCGCGGATACGTTCGCCGAACATGGGATTGATGTGCTGATTGAACCACTCAACACCCGCGATGTACCGAACTACTTCGTCGCCCACCAGCGCCGCGCGGTAGAACTGATTCAGATGGTCGACCGTCCGAACGTGAAACTGCAACTGGACCTGTACCACGCGCAGATCATGGATGGCGATCTGGATGTACTGATCCGCGATTTAGCGCCGTTTACCGGCCACATTCAAATCGCGTCTGTGCCGCACCGCAATGAACCCAGCGACGGCGAAATCAACTATCCGTACCTGTTCGATGTACTGGACGATTCCGGTTACGACGGCTGGATTGGGTGCGAATACAAACCAAAAACCACCACAGAGCAGGGCTTGGCCTGGGTCAAACCTTATCTGTAACGCTCAATAACAATAATAAAATAAAAGACGACAAGGACATGCGTATGAACATCGTAATTACCGGTGGCGCCGGATTTCTCGGCGCCATGCTGGCTCAAACCCTACTGCACCATCATGCCGACACCATTGAATCCCTGACCGTTGTGGATCGCGTCGCGCCAAACAGCGCCGTGACGCAAGACTCACGCGTGAAAGCGATCGTGGCTGACATCACTGATCCACAACAAATCGAGACGCTGATTGCCCCGACCACCACCCATGTGTTCCATCTGGCGGCGATCGTCTCCAGCCATGCCGAACAAGATTTCGACTTGGGGATCAAAGTCAACCTCACGGCCACGCAACTGTTATTGGAGCAGTGCCGCCGCGTCAATCCCGCCATCCGTTTCGTTTTTTCAAGTTCACTGGCGGTGTTTGGTGGGCAATTGCCTGACGTCGTCACCCCCATGACGGCCACGCAGCCCAGCTCCTCCTACGGCACACAAAAAGCGATGGGCGAGTTGCTGGTCAACGACTACGGCCGCAAACATCTGGTCGATGCGATCAGCGTGCGCCTGCCGACAATCTGCATTCGCCCTGGCGTGCCCAATCAAGCAGCGTCATCATTTGTCAGCGGCATCATTCGTGAACCCTTGAAAGGCCAACCCTCGAACTGCCCGGTCGATCTGGATTTGGGCTTGTGGATCTCAAGCCCCGAGACCGTGATTGAGAACATCATTCACGCCAGCCAGCTTGAGCGTAGCGCCATTCAGGGTTACCGAACGTTCAATCTGCCGGGCATCAAGGTCACGCCGCGCATCATGCTCGCAGCGATGGCCGAACGTATCGATCCAGCACGCACCCAATTGGTGAGCGTGACGAAAGACCGCGCCATTGAAGCGATCGTCGCAAGCTGGCCACAAGCCATTGATAACACGCACGAACTCAGTCTAGGCTTTCGAGCCGATGCAGATTTCAATGCGGTATTGGCACGCTACATCAGCACACACCCAGTTGTTGAAATGGAGGGCGCGTAAATGTTATCGACCTCTGTTATCGGCCTCATCATTGCCGTCTTCGTGTTGATTTTTCTGGTGCTTCGCACACGCGTGCACGTTCTTATCGCCATGCTGGCAGCGGCCTGCATCGCTGGCTTAATCGGCGGATTGAGCGTGAATGACACCATGGCGGCCATCAGTAAAGGCTTTGGCGGCACCTTGGGCGGCATCGGGATTGTGATTGGCCTTGGCGTGATGATGGGCGCGATTCTCGAAACGTCCGGCGCCGGTGAATCCATTGCCTATCATTTCATTAAATGGCTTGGCAAACGCAAAGAAGAACTGGCGTTGGCGATCACCGGATACATCGTCAGCATTCCGGTGTTTGTCGACAGCGCGCTGATCATTTTATACCCGATTGCCAAATCGTTGGCGAAGACTTCACAGCGCTCCATTTTAACCCTCACAGTCGCGTTGGCTGGTGGTTTAGTGGTGGCACACCACTGCATTCCGCCGACACCTGGCCCGCTCGGCGTCGCCAGCATCTTTGGGGTGGATATCGCTTCGATGTTGGGCTTCGGTTTGATCATCGCACTACCGTCGGTTTGTGGCATCGTGATGTATGCGCGCTGGCTAGAAAAGCATTTTCCGGAATACACAGCGCCGATGCAGCTGAACCACGCACCCGACGATCTGAAACAAGTGCATGCCGACTACATGGCGTCGAAGTCGTCTAAAGCACTGCCATCGCTAACCAAATCCATCATGCCGATTGCGGTGCCGATCTTGCTGATTTTGGCTAATTCGTTAACGCAACTGGCAGAAAAACAACTGGGATTAACTGGGCTGAGCGCGAGCTTCCTCGGTCAAGCCATTCAGTTCTTGGGCCACCCTGTCATCGCGCTGTCGATCAGCACGCTGCTGGCGGTCTACACCCTGACGCCATATTTGGACAAAGAGAAGACCACCGCAAAACTTGAAGAAGGCATTTCAACCTCCGGGATCATTCTGCTGGTGACTGGTGCAGGCGGTGCGCTTGGCAACGTGCTACGTGAATCCGGCGCAGGCGCGGAGATCGCTAACCAAATTGCATCGCTGTCGATCTCACCGATCATGATTCCATTCATCATCGCAACATTGGTGCGCGTCATTCAAGGCAGCGGCACGGTGTCTATGATTACCGCGGCCTCGATTTCCGCGCCCGTGTTGGCAGAAATTCAAGAAGTGAACATGCTGTTTGCTGCATCTGCAGCGACCATGGGTAGCCTGTTCGCCGGTTACTTCAACGACAGCCTGTTCCACATTGTGAACCGCTTGATGGGTGTCACCGAAGTGCGTAAACAATTGGTGATTTGGACCATTCCGACCACCATCGCATGGGCGATCGGCGGCACGCTGATCATGACACTCAACCTGATTTTTGGCACCGCAGGCTCGATTTATGATCCACTGCTACCACTCGTCGTACTGGCCGGTTGCCTCTACTTTGTAAAGTCGCAAAGTCGCGCCGCTAACCACGTGGTCGCGCAAGCCAATCAATAACGTGCTCTCCCCCTTGTTCGCAAGGGGGTTTCTTTTTTCAGTACCTGAGCACGCTTCTTCATTCTCTCTGTCGTCTTACGCTCTATTGCGCTCACTGCGCCGACGGCAGCGCTGGCGTGTTCTTAAAGCAATCGAGCAGCATGTACGAGTGCATACCGGAAATGCAGCGCGTCTGAAAGGTTTCGTTAATCAGTTGATTGAATGCCGTCATGCTGGCGCAACGCACTTTGAGCGCAAAATCGTGCTCGCCAGTGATCGAATAACATTCGTGGATAATCGGCGTTTGCTCAATCAACGCCAGCAGCTTCTGGCGCGCATCCGGCTCCGACTTGCTGTATTGCACCATCACCAGCGCGTTGACATCAAACCCCGCTTTGGCTGGGTTGAGCACCACCGAATAACGCTCAATAATTCCCGACTGTTCCAGCCGTTTCAGGCGCCGAAAACATTGTGATGAGGAGAGATTCACGGCGTCAGCCAGTTCTAAACGGGGAATGCGGCTGTCTTGGAGCAGCATTTCGAGAATGCGCACATCGAGGCGGTCTAAAGCAATGGAATGCACGATATCGTCCTTAATATCATTATTTATGCTTGGTTTATCGCATTAACCCGCCCTTTTCAAGTGCAGATTGCCAAGAAGAACGCATGGCATTGTTCGTATGATAGACATCATCATGTTTACCAAGGAATGGAGCCACCATGCGCACACTCGACCTCGATTTTATTCGCCAACAATTTCCTGCGTTTGAGCAACCTTCCCTTCAAGATCAGGCTTTTTTTGAAAATGCTGGCGGCTCGTACCTGTGCCGCCAGGTGTTGGATCGCTTCGATACCTACTTTCATCAACTGAAAGTACAGCCCTATTACCCCAATGCGGTGTCGGGCAAAGCGGGTCAATGGATGGATGAAAGTTATCAGGCGCTTGCGCCTTGGCTGGGCGTTTCCGCCAGCGAGATTTATTTTGGCCCATCCACCTCACAAAACACTTATGTGCTGGCCAACGCCGTGATGGGTTGGCTACAACCGGGCGATGAAATCATCGTCACCAATCAGGATCACGAAGCCAACAGCGGCGCGTGGCGACGCTTAGCCGAGCGCGGCATCGTGGTGCGTGAATGGGCCGTCAACCGTGCCACAGGCATGCTGGAGTTAGATGCTCTGACACCGCTCTTGAACGCCAACACCAAACTGCTGACCTTTCCGCACTGCTCAAACCTATTAGGTTACGTGAATCCGGTGGCCGAGATTTGCGCGCTGGCACATCAGCACGGCGTGCGCACGGTGGTTGACGGTGTCTCGTTCGCCGGTCATGGCCTGCCAGATGTCCCCGCACTGGGCACCGATATCTATCTGTTTTCGTTGTATAAAGTTTACGGCCCGCATTTGGGCGTGATGGTGATTCAACCCGAGATGGCGGAAAAGCTCAGCAATCAAGGCCACTTTTTTAACGCCAGTGTGCGCGAAAAAGTGCTTTATCCAGCCGGTCCAGATCACGCGCAAGTGGCCGCCACAAAAGGGGTGGGCGATTATTTTTCGGCGCTGTATCAGCATCATTTCCCCAATGCCGACCACGCCAGTGACGCCGACAAAGCGCAAGCGGTGCGCACGCTGCTGCATGAGGCCGAACTGGCCCTGCTAGCGCCGTTGATGACCTATTTGCAAGCGCATCCGGCCATTCGCATCGTCGGCCCGGACACGCTGGACAACCGCGCGCCCACGGTATCGATCACGGTCGACGGCCATGTGCCACTGGAACTGGCAGAAACACTCGGCAAGGCGGGCATTTTGTGCGGCGCGGGCCACTTTTACTCCTATCGCCTGCTGCAAGGCATGGACATCGACCCGGCATTAGGCGTGCTGCGTTTTTCGATGGTGCACAACACCAGCCCAGACGAGGTGCAGCATCTCATCGACACATTAGATGCAGTGCTGGACGCGTAAACGACGCATGCTGATTCACTGAACAATTGACCAAGCGAGCGAAACAATCGCTTGGTCATCGCCAGATTTACTGCGACAATAGCGGCGTTTCTTTAGATTAAGGTTCATTATGAAACTTTTAGTTCGCAACCTCGCTCGTTCAACCACTGAACAGGACATCCGCAAGCTGTTTTCTGATTTCGGCACCGTCAAAGAGTGCACGCTGGTTCTTGACCAGGAAACTGGCCAGTCCAAAGGTTTTGCCTTTGTTGAAATGCCAGACGACGCAGAAGCCAAAACAGCCCTCAATGCGCTGAACATGACAAGCGTTGCAAAAAGCAAAATCCGCGTGAAAGCGGCGCAGCAGTAATTTCGCATTCTGCCGAGAGAGAGCCAACCATTCGGGTTGGCTTTTTTGTACCGCAACGAAACACGCTTAAGCGCTCTCCTCCCCCTGTTTCAAACGCGACAGCACACGCTGCGCATTGGTCGCGCAATCCACGTCATCCGGTCGCGATTCAATATCTTCGACAATCCGCAGCAGATGCGCTTTGGTTTCAGCAAGTTTGGCCTGCAGTTGCTCAATATCGGCTATTTTGCTGCGCAGCCGTGCTACCAGCACCTCCCCCTGCCACTGGGTGAGATCCGACGGCAACAGCGCGCCGATTTCCTCCAGACTGAACCCCGCCTGTTGACCGAGCATGATCAGCTCCAGCGCCAGCACTGCCTCTTCGGGATAGCTGCGATACCCATTGGCACGACGCTGGACCATTTTTAACAATCCAGCACTTTCATAAAATCGAATGGCCGACGGGGCCAAGCCCGTGCGTTTAGCCAGCTCTCCAATCTTCATGGTCTTCATCCTGTGGTGACGATGAGTCATTATAAAGTTTAAGTGAACTTGAAGGTCAATGCTGTTGAAAGCCAACATGGTCGGTTTACTCAAGCAAATTGTTGACACTATCAACAAAGTTTCGTTACGCTGCCCAAAATCATCTCGTTGATACGATCAACATAAAAAGGGCACGGCCTATGGCATCAGTGGAACAGATTCGCAGCGAACTGCGTTATCTAGTGCGGGAACTGGGATTATTGGACAAAAACTGCTGGAATTCGGGGCTGTCGCTCAGTCAGGCACACCTGCTGACCTACCTCAGCAACAACGGCGCAACGCCGTTTTCCGAACTGTGTATTCAACTCAACGCCGACAAAGCGTCGCTCAGTCGCACCATCAACAAACTGGTCGAAAATGGCGATGTGCAGCCGATACCGCACCCACACGACAAACGCCAGAAATACTACCAACTCACACCAGCGGGCAGCGAAACCCTGCAGCGCGCCAATCACGCCGCCAATCACGCATTGGGTGATGTGATAGATTCGCTGGCTGAAGATGCACAAACGGCGGTGCTCCATGGCCTGCGTACGCTGCGCCTGAGCGCCTTTCACCACAACACCCGCCATCAGCAAGCCCGCGTACAAGTGGAGGCGTTGAATCCGGTTTATCGTGCCGAAGTCGAGCAGCTGGTGATGGATGTGTTTGCGCAGGAGCAGAATATTCCGCCAGCCTTGATTCCATTTGCAAAGGACAGCGATGTGAAATGGTGGGTCGCTCGCTCGGGCGAGTACATTTTGGGCGCCGTCGCCGCCTGGCGCGAAGGGGACGCTTGGCACTGGGGCCGCTTTGCCGTGAACCATCAGTTTCGCGGTTTGGGGATTGGAAAATCACTGGCGTTGACCTCGCTGACGGAGCTGCTCGCAACGGCGCCGGAAATCTTGATTGAAGCGCGCGATACCACGGTCAACATCGTGCGCCAACTCGGCGGTGAGGTGCTGGGTGACGCATTTGATTTCTACGGCATGCCCGTCACGCCGATGCGTCTCACCGCCACGCGTTTTCGTGCCACGCAATAGCCGATGAGAGGCAGATGCAAGCTCTGCCTCTACAACATGAAGTCAGTACAGCGGATCTCTCCAGGCACACCGCCTAGCGGTGTGCCTTTTTAGTTACGCTTTGCGCGCCGACACCAGCACCAGCATCGGACGTTCCGCCTCTTCCGCCAGTGCAGGCATCGCGGCAATTTGTTCGGCGCTTGGTCCCCACTCATCGATGTGTTCGAGCACAAAGCCTGCTGCGATCAGCGCATTGAGAATCGAACCCAGTGTACGGTGGTATTTGATGACGCCCTCAGCCAGCCAGTTTGACACGCGCTGGCCTTCATCCTGATAGCGATTCACAGCCCACGAACGTTGGCCATCGGCATCGGTGAGCCACCCCTGACGCGGCGCGCAGGTGAAAATCGGGTGCTCCATGGAAAACACCAACTGACCGCCGGGTTTCAGCGCCTGAAATACAGTGGCGAATATGGGGTTGAGATCGGGCAGATAGTGCAGCGCCAGCGAGCTGTAAACGAGATCGAACTGCGCATCACCCAACGCGAGGTGTTCCAGATCGCCACGCTGATAAGTAATGCGCGCATCCGAAGTCATAGCGTGCGCTTTATCCAGCATCTTTTGCGACAAGTCGATTCCCAGCACTTTGGCTGCGCCTTTGTCGGTCGCCGCACGGCAAAACCAGCCGTAGCCACAACCCAAATCCACCACGCTTTTTCCGGTGAGATCCGGCAGCATCGCTTCAATCGATGCCCATTCTGGCGCGCCGTCGAGTCCATACTGCGAGCGCGGTAACTGCGCATAACCATCAAAAAACGCAGCGTTATCATAAATATTCTGAGACATGGTCTTCATTCCTCAATCTATAAAAATCAGTGACCTCAAATGCGAGGCATAAAAAAAGCGAACCGGGCTGGCTGGCCCCGTTCGCTCGTGCTGCCGACAAACGGCAGAAACAACAAGGGCCACGGTGAAACCTCATCCGTAGCCCTTGTTTCGCTCGCTATCGATATGACGTGATCTCTCCGTAAAGAGATCAGTCAAAACCATAGCGATGAATTTGTCGAAATGTTTATTTCGTTGGCTCTGTCCAATGTTTCATCGCAAACAATTGTCAGAGCTGACTCGGGTCACTCGCTGATCCGAGGCGTAAAGCGGTTGCATGGTCGTTTTCTTCAACTTGCTGTTTATAAATCGACGCTAATTTTATGCCGTTCGGGCATAGAGTCAAGTGCGGTGACTTGGTCAAGGTGCGCGACACGTGCTGATGGCATGGCATCGCCCGCAATTTCTTGCTTCAACCACTGAATAAAACAGCGCACTTTGGGTCGCTGTAAATTCTTTTCCGGTAAACAAATAAAATAAGCGGCTTGAGGCTGAGATTGCTGCACATCAATTCGCACCAGCGTGCCGTTTTGAATATATCGCTGCGCCAAACTGTGTTTAATTAAGCCGACCCCTTGCATCGCTAAGGCGCTTTCCACCACAAACTGAGAACCATCAAATAAGAGCGTCGGCTGCTTCACCGGTTGGTGATGCTCATTCAGCCACGTTTCCCACCGCATGTCGGTATGAATATCTTCAATCAGCGCAGCTTTCTGCAAATCCGCCAGCGTCTCAATGCCGAATTCCTGCTGATAATGAGGATGACAGACGGGATAAATCGCATCATCCATCAACCATTCACTATGCATACCAGCATACTGCCCTGAACCGAATCTCACGCACACATCCACGCGGGTGTCGTCGGGCGAAGTGAGGCGATTGGTGGGCTCGATCAGTATGCTGATGTCGGGAAACTGAGCGCGAAACGCCTGCAATCGAGGGATCAACCAGTGATGAGCGAACGAGCTGGGCGCAGAGATGGAGAGCTGGTTGGGGCGCTCATCCGCAGTCAATGCATCCACGCCCGCCTGCAAATGGTGAAAGCCGAGTTTGACCTCTTGATAGAGGTTTTCGCCGCTGGGCGTCAGGCAGATAGTGCGATGATTGCGCGTAAACAGTGACGTGTCGAGCGTGGCTTCCAGTTGGCGGATTTGCTGGCTCACCGCCGCAGGAGACACACATAAATCCTGAGCCGCCAATTTAAAACTGCCCAATTCGGCAGACTTATAGAAATAAAGCAATCCTTGCAGGGGCAGGTGTCGACGTTTCAATTAACTCAGCCTTAATCAGAGGTAAGGAATGATCGTTTGCCAGATTAACACTGATTCATAAAGATATGAAACCAAGATAAGCCGCACAGCTGATTGTCACGGGGGAACGACAAATTCGCCTCTCCATCATGAGTCATCTCATCATAAGGATTCGTTTTGTATCGCAAACCATTCAGAAATCACGTCGCCCCGATCTTAGGGACTATTTTCAATCGCGTTGATTGTTATTTTCCTATCGCATCAAACAGGAATCGCACTTTAACGCCATCGGAGGTGAAACAATGAAAACCCTTAGCACTCGTTTGCTGCTGCTCTCATGCTCACTGGTGTTGATGGCGCAAATGTCCACCACCTTGTACTTACCCGCGCTACCTTTGGTGGCGAACGAGCTCAACATCAGCCGCTACGGCGCTGAACTCTCGATTTCATTGTTTGTGTTCGGCGCGGCGCTTCCTGTCATTTACTGGGGCCATGCCGCCGAAAAATACGGCCGCAAGCCCGCGCTCTCGTTGGCGTTGCTGCTGTTTATGGGTGCTTGCTTGAGTCTCTACATGGCTCAATCGCTGACCCAGTTATTGCTGGCACGCGTGATACAAGGCGCAGCCGCTGGCGGAGCCGCAATCATTGCTCGAATCATGATTCGGGATTACTGGAGCGGTGACGTGTTGGCGCAAAAACTCTCGTTGTTGTCGATGGCCTTTATCGCCGCCTTGGGCCTAGGGCAGTTTGTGGGGGCGATGCTCACGCGCTACAGTGACTGGCGCGTCGGCTTTCTGCTGCTGGCGTTGATTGCCCTGCTGGCGCTACTGACCACCTCTCGTTTCCCACTCAAAGGGCCAGCGCAACCCCAGCACACACCTGACGCCAGCACCCACTACCTGACCATTCTTCAAGACAAGGGATTTCTCGTGCCTTGTGTTCAAGGCGGCTTGGGCTTTGCTACGATCGTCACGTTGCAGCAAGCCAGCCCGTTTGTCTTTGCCGAAACGCTGCACCTTTCGAACCAGTGGTTTGGTGTATTTGGTTTGGCGATAGGCTTGGTTTACCTGCTGGGGTCACTGCACGTGAAGCGCCACGTGACTCAAATCGGCAGCCAGCCGATGTTGCGGCGCGGCGCCTATTGCATAGCAATGAGTGCCCTGTTGATGTTGGGCCTGTGGCTGCTGAGCGATACGCTGCCACCCCACATCCTGACGGGCGGTTATCTCGCGCTGTACTTGGTGATCATTTGGGGTCAAGCGGTGATTTTTCCCAACAGCATGTCGCTGGCCGCAAGCCATGCTGCGCACAGTGGCGCACGCAGCATTGCCCTGTGCGGTTTCTTGCAACAATCGATGGCGGGCGTAGCAGCCATGTTGGCCGGGGGCACCAATCAGAGCCATAGTTGGGTGTTTGGGGTGGCCATCATGAGTGTGCTGATTGTCGGGCTGACCTGGCGCAAGCCGAAGGTGCACGCTTGTCAGTCGTAACATCGTGAAATGAAGAAGAAAGAGGAAGCCGTTCGCGCGATCGTCAATAGTCAATCGCGCCAAGCGTCCAGCATTGCACCGATAGCGGCGCAATGCTGGCGGAGATTAGTCTTGCGGCATCCGTTTGCTTTTCGGAACGTAGTTCAGAATCGAGATTGGCACTGGTTTTTTCGGTTCAAATCCTTCCACCACACGACGCTCAATCAAGTGACCCAGACGGCTTTCAATCATGCACAGGTTTTTGAAGTTGTCTTTGGAGACAAACGAAATCGCCTCGCCTTTGGCGTTGGCACGGCCCGTACGGCCAATGCGATGCACGTACTCATCCGCCGGGAATGGTAAATCGTAGTTCACTACGCGAGAGAGTTCGTGAATGTCGATACCACGTGCGCCCACGCCAGTCGCGATCATGTACTTGATTTTGCCCGCTTTGAAATCTTCCAGCAGTTGCACGCGCACCGCCTGACTGCGACCACTGTGGAACGCTTCCGCTGTAATGCCACGTTTTTCCAACTGGCTCGCCAGTTTTGCCGCGCCATGTTTGGTTTCGATGAAAATCAGCGCCTGATCCCAGTTGTTTTCGGTGATCAGATGGCTCAACAACGCAGATTTCTTGTCTTTATCGACCGTGATCAGCCACTGCTCGATGTTCGATTTTGATGCCTGATTCGCCGCAATACTGATTTCAAACGGGTCGTTCACCGCAGTTTTCGCCAGATCGCGCACCTTGTGCGACAACGTGGCAGAGAACAGCAGGTACTGCGCATCCCGAGGCAGGCGATCGATGATTTTGTTGATCGAGTCGATAAAGCCCATGTCGAGCATGCGGTCGGCTTCATCCAACACCACCATTTCCACTTCTTCGAAATAGACGGCGCGCTGACCGTACATGTCCAGCAAACGCCCCGGCGTCGCCACCAACACGTCCACTCCCTCAATCAGACGCTGTTTCTGAGCCTGCTCTTCCACGCCACCATACATCGCCAGCGTCGTTAGTCCGGTGTGTTGACCGTACTGCGCCACTTTGTCTGCCACCTGAATCGCCAGCTCGCGAGTCGGCACCAAAATCAGGGCACGAATGCGTTTTTTACGCTGCGTTTCACGTCCTTGCAGTTTGTGCAGAATAGGCAGCACGAAACTGGCGGTTTTACCCGTCCCGGTTTGCGCCGCAGCGATCAAATCCTGCCCCTGCAAAATCACCGGGATGGCTTTGGTTTGAATGGTGGTTGGCTTTTGATAACCGAGTTCTGCCACTGCTTGTGTCAGGGCTTCACTCAGTCCAAGTTTGGAAAATGACATGAACAGACTCTGAATTGGTAACCGTTAAAGTAGAGCATGCTCTACCACAGCGCGGAATTCTAGCATGATTGCACCGCGAGACAATGAATAACGACCCCATGAATCACGTACCAATGATGGCGTTTTTAGGCACAGACGCTCACATCACGTGAAAGGAGGACGAACTGAGACAAAGGGATAAGAGACGGAAAGCGTGCGGAAACTACTTCGCCTGAGGCAAGGTTTGCAGAAGCATTTTGACCTCATTCATCACCAGATCAGCAGAAATGGTTTGAATGTGTCCGTGAGTTTTCGCCACCAGCATCGAGGCAAATTCAGAGATTGGGTCGCAATTTGCACGCCACTCTTCATTGGCTCTCATGATAAGCGTGCGCACGTCCAACGCTGACGCGATGTGCCCCATTGACGTATCCGTCGTAAGCACCAATGACATATCGCGCAGCCAATCGCCGGCATCACTGATCGACGCAGAACGAATGTAATTCACGCGCTCATCGTGCCCATACGCCGCCAACTTGGCTCTATTTTCAGGAAGATCAAAGACACACACTTGAATACCCAGCGAAAGCAAACCGTCTAAAATGGAAACGGCTTGCTCATCGCTCAACGTATTGCCGGTTTGCGAACCACATGGGTTGAACAGCAATCGAATGCCTTGAGGCAGCGAATGCGCTTTGTCCGCAACGTGAGGGAGATTCAGGTTAAACGCCAATTTCTCAGGTTGTTGCACACCGAAGTCCGGTAAAATACTCATCATGCGGCGCGTAAAGTGCGGCACCTGATGCTTGTTTTTCCCCACCACACCATTAAAGATATTCAGCGCAAACGGATCCAGCTTCTTCTTCTGTTTTTGTCGCGCTTCATCGGAATACGGCAAACTAACTTTCTGATTCGCCTTCATGCGATGGATGCGCCACAGCTCAATCCAGTTCCGACGTTCCCCTAAATACACCACTTTATCAAACTGTTGTTCATACAGTTCTTGACGTAAACGATGTTGGGAAAATGCGCGCTGCGGTTTTAAGTCGATATCGAGCAACCAACAACGACTCAAGGCAGGATGATAACGAATGATCTCGTGGTTTCGCGAGCTGCATAAAACTTCTAACTGCCACTCAGGATGCGCCTGCTTTAATGCACTAAACAGGGGCGCAGTCATCACCATATCCCCAATCGCGTTGTAAGGGATAATCAAAATTCTTGGCTTGTCAGAATCCTTCACCGTTGACTGTTTAGGCTGACCAACGAAGTTAATACTCCATTTAAACAAAAGCTTGAGTAACATAAAAAGCGGGGATTCCAAAGCCAAAAAGTTGACGACAATAAACACTAAATGAGGAGAAAATGCTAAGTATTATACGGAATATTTTACAAACAGAAACAATATCCAGAATAAAAATAACGTAGTGATGCTAAGCGAATGATACTGCTGATGATACGTCAAAATTCCATCCATCACCGTAATGAAAAACAGTGTTCATTTTCCCTCTAAATCAGAATTCAGACCTCAAAATGACAACAATGTTCAACATCATTTCTGCACAGAATTTGAAATTGAACTAGCGACCAGCCAAACCCGGCGCCAAGACATCACAAAAACAAAAAAAGGCGCGACTGAGCGCGCCTTTACACTGTAAAGCGGGAGATTAAGCCAGCTTCAGGTCGAACTGCATGCGGTATTGCACCATGTCTTCAATGGTCAAAACAGGCATGTTGTGCAGTTTACCAAATGCCACGATTTCAGGCGTTTTAGCCATGGTGCCATCGGGATTAGTCACTTCGCACAGGACACCAGATGGCAGCAGACCCGCCATTTGCATCAGATCCACAGTGCCTTCGGTGTGGCCACGACGCGCCATCACGCCACCTTTGCGCGCGCGCAGTGGGAACACGTGTCCTGGGTGTGCTAGGTCGTCCGGTTTGGCGTTCGGGTTGATCGCGGTTTTGATGGTGGTCACGCGGTCTTTTGCAGAGACGCCGGTGGTCACGCCATGGCGCGCTTCAATCGTCACGGTGAATGCGGTTTGGTTTTTGCTGTCGTTCACTTGCACCATAGGTGGCAGTTCCAGCTTGTTGGCTTGCTCATCGGTCAGACACAGACACACGATGCCGCTGCATTCGCGGATCATCAGCGCCATTTGTTCGGATGTGAGGGTCTCTGCTGAGTAGATGATGTCGCCTTCGTTTTCACGATCTTCATCGTCGAGCAGCAATACACCGCGACCTTCGCGCAGCGCTTGTAGTGCATTTTCAACACGGGTAATTGAGTCGCCGAATTCGGCAAGTAGCGATAACTGATTCATGGTTACTCCTAATAATGACCAGAATCAGGGCTGTTATGAGGGATCAAAAGCCAAAACCAAGTGCACCAAATCCAAGGAATGAGGGAACCTCAATCCATGCGGTTGGTGTGTTTGTCATTCTCTCTCATCCGGACTGTAACCGTCGGCCCTGGCGTCTCACCAGATCTGCTGACCTCGACGAATCGAGCGCTCGTGGGCTCGCCCCATGGGGCATACCACCGGTGGGGAATTTCGCCCCGCCCTGAGAATACTTAAAAGATAGAACGTCGCGGCGTTCAGCACCGCGACTGCGAGTATGGTAGTGCTTTCATAGACGATTGAAAAGCGTTGCTGACACAAATCGTGCAAAAAGCGCCGCAGCACCTCTGCCATCGCCTGAGTTAACGCAGCACAAAACGGCTGAGTAGCTTCAGCCACAGTTTGCGGTGGTTCAGCAACCAGCGACTGCGCGGCAGTTTGCTAAAAGAATGCAGGACGGTTTTGGCGTGGGAAAAGGTTTGGAAGCCTTCGATGCCATGATAATGCCCCATTCCCGATTCCCCCACACCGCCAAATGGCGCATCATCAGCCGCGACATGCAACAAGGTGTCGTTGATCGCCACACCGCCACTGTGGGTGCGTTTGAGGACGTAATCGATAATGTCTTGATCATCACTCATCACATACAACGCCAGCGGACGTGGCTGCGCATTGACTCGTTCAATCGCCTCTTCAATGGTGCGATAACCGATTAAGGGCAGAATCGGGCCAAAGATCTCTTCTTGCATCACGCGCATCGCATCGGTCACTTGCGTGATCACATGCGGTGCCATTTGTCCTTCGGCCAGTTCAACGGGACGGCTGAACGTACTCACCTCGGCGCCATGTTGACGTGCATCATCCAACAGCATGTGTAGTCTTTGATACTGGGCGGCGTTGATGATGTGCGTGCAATCGAGTTTACCTTGCTTGTTGACGAAACGTTTGGCAAAGCGGCGCAAATAGCACTCGGCGAACGACGCCAACAGCGCCTCGGGCAACATCACGTAATCCGGTGCGACACAGATCTGGCCACTGTTGGTCGCTTTACCCAACATGATCTGGTCAACCGCACGAGTTAAATCGGCATCAGGGGCGATAATCACCGGGGATTTACCGCCGAGTTCCAACGTGACGGGCGTGAGATGATGCGCAGCAGCCAAGGCCACTTTGCGCCCTACCGCCGTCGAGCCCGTGAATAACAGGTGCTGAAACGGCAACGCGCTAAATGCTGAAGCCACATGCGCTTCACCTTCAACGCACAGTGCAATGTCCCCCAGCGCGGCCACGATGCGGCGCAACACCTGATTGGTGTGCGGCGTGTGCTCGCTGAGTTTGAGCATCACTTGGTTGCCCGCCGCAACGGCCGTCACCAGTGGCGCGAGGCTCAACACCACCGGAAAATTCCACGGCACAATAATGCCCACAACGCCCAGCGGTTGATAGCGTACTCGAACGCGCGAGGGGGAAAGTATCAGCCCCGCTTTGCGTCGCTGCGGTTTCATCCATCGTTTGAGGGATTTGAGCGTGTAGTCGAGCTGACTGACCGCCGGAACGATGTCGCACAGCACGCTGTCAAAACGGCTACGGAAACCAAAATCTTGGCTGAGCGCCTCTGCCAGCGCATTCTGTTCGCTGAGCAAAGCCTGTCTCAGCGCCACCAAACGCTGCTGGCGCTTTTCCAGTGAAGGATACGGGTCGTTAGCAAACTGAATGCTTAAACGGCCAAATTGAGCGTCTAACAGCGCCACATCACCCACCGGCTCCGTGGTCACATCGGCTAACTGCGCCATAATCTCTCCAACTTATATCGCACAAATGAGTTCCGGGTTGATGCCGAAACTGGTTTTGTGTTCTTCAATGACAAATTCACTGCGGGTCTGAATGACTCCCGGTAACGTGCCTAGTTTACCCGACATAAAGGCTTGATAGGCTTTCATGTCCCGAACCCGCACCTTGATCATGGTGTCAAAATCTCCGGACAGTGAATAACAGGCCTCAATTTCCGGGACATCACGCACCGCTTCGGCAAAACGCTCAAAAATAGAAAAACTGGTTTGATCGAGGCGAATGTGAATAAACACCTGCACATCCAACCCCAGTTTTTCCGCATTCAGTTCAGCGTGATAGCCCTTAATGTAGCCCTCTTTTTCCAACCGTTTGACCCGGTCTGAACACGGGGAAGTGGTGAGATTGACCATCTTGGCCAACTCCACCACGGGCAAGCGTCCTTTGTCGTGCAGAATACGCAGAATTTGTTGGTCCACTCGGTCTAAATGCATAATGTTCGAATTCCCTGTGACACATCATTGGTGCATACCATACTGGTGAATCGACGCCGCACGAAGCGTTTCAATACGGGTTGTGATTGTCTTCACAGTGAAAAAATAAAGGGCATCATCAGATGCCCTTGGTAGTTTACGGTCAATCAAAGCCTAAAGCGGGATATTTCCTGCTCCAACTCTTTCGCAAGGCTGTGCAGCTCTTTGGCTTGCAGCACCGCATCTTGCGCTTCACTTGCCAACGCATCACTGACTTCGCGCACCGATTCAGTATTGCCGTTGATATCAGCCGTCACCAACGATTGCTCCTCTGCCGCCGAAGCAATTTGCGTGGCCATGTCGCTAATCAACTGAATCGCTTCACTGATCGCTTGCAGGCTTTCACCAGTTTGATTGACGTCCGTGACGCTGGTTTCCACCAGTTTGTGGCTTTCCGTCATCACGGTCACCGCATTCGCCGTCACTTTCTGCAGGCCAGCAATCTTGGTTTGAATCTCTTCTGTCGACGCATGCGTGCGCTGCGACAACACGCGCACCTCATCGGCCACCACCGCAAAACCGCGGCCTTGGTCGCCAGCCCGCGCCGCTTCGATCGCCGCATTCAACGCCAGCAAATTGGTTTGCTCGGCAATCGCGCGAATGGTCGACAGAATGGTCGAGATTTCGTTGGCGTGATCTTCCAGTTCGCCAATGATGGTCACCGCGCCCGTCAACTCTTGCGCCAACTGGTCAATCGAATGCTTGCTTTGCTGCATTTGTTGGTACCCTTGCGCGCCCAGTTCGACCGATTGGTTGGCGTTTTTCGCGGTGTTGTCGGCATTGCCAGCAATTTCTGCGGTGGCCGACGCCATCTCCGTCACGGCGGTCGCGACCATGGTGATTTCGTCCTGCTGCGTTCGAATGCGCTCGCTACGCTGCCCCGCAGAGCGCGCCGCGTGGTTCGCACCGTCGTTCAACGCGACAGACACGTCACGCACATTTTTGACCATCACGTGTAGGCGATCGACAAACATGTTGAATTTATCAGCCAGCATGCCGACTTCATCATCACTTTTCACGGCCAGACGACGCGTGAGGTCGCCGTCGCCTTCAGCGATGTCACCCAGCGCCGCCGCAATGTTGCTCAGCTCATTGAGCTGACGCGCCACAAACCACGACGTGGCTAAAGCCATCACCAGCAGAATCACCAAACCGATCAAGGTTTGGGTCAGCAACATTTGATTTAACGGCTGTTCCAGCACGGCTTTGTCCATCACCATCACCAACATCCAATCGGTGTTGTCGATGCTTTGTGCCATCAGCACTTTGTCTTTGCCGTTGATCGCCAGTGGTAGCAGTTGGTGATTATGCGCCACCCCTTGCAGCGCCGACACGGTTAAACCCGGTGCGATGTCTTGCGTGGGTTTAAGAATCAAGTCTTTGTCTGGGTGCGCGACGATTTTGCCTTTTTGGTTCACCAGAATGGCGTAACCTTTGCCTGGCACTTCAATCGCCAACACGTCTTGAATCAGCTTGTCCAGTGCCAAGTTGGACGCAGCCACGCCGATCAATTGGCCGTTGAGGCGCACCGGTTCCGTTAACGTCACCACCAGCGTTTGCATGGTGACACTGACATACGGTTCTGTGGTGGTGGGTTTGCCCGCCGCTTTGGCTTCTTTGTACCAGCCGCGCTCACGGGGGTCGTAACCTGCTTTATTGAGAGAGGGATCTTGGCGGAACATTTCGCCCTGTTCGTTACCGTAGTAACTGAGACCAAATGAACCGGATTCAAGGGTTTGGCGCAGGTGCGGCACCAAGTCGAGATTGGGGTTACGTTCGATTTCTTCGCGCAAGCCTTTTAACGCATGTTGCTTGGTCGCGAACCAGTCGCCAATCCCCTTCGCGTGAGCTTGCAGCGTATTGCGGCTTTCGCTTTCGATGGCACGCCAACTGTCCTGCTGGAAGGTTTTGTAGCCCGCGAGAACCAATGCGATGGCGGTCAGTGCGATCGCGATCACCACAGAGAAAACCATCTTTCTCTTTAAACTTAACTGCATGAATGGGCTCCTTCGTCATATCATCAGATAAATTACCTACAGATTAGCTGAACGAAGAGAGATTACTTTGCGAAAGTTCCCAATAAGGGAAGAACAGAGAAGGCGTCAGGTGAAATCAGTGATCTACTGCCCATTGTGAGCACAGAAACAACCATGGCTTCCCTGTGTCACACGGAAGCCATCTTGTTGTCATCAAACTAAATCACTCTGGCACGAGAGAAATCGGCGGGCGAGAGATCCGATTGTTGGTTACACACGCGGCAAAACCCCTGTTTCTCCATTTTGTAATAGTGCTCACCGTGCATCAATGCTGCCATAAACTGCTGAAAACCCTGCCAGCCTGACACATCCTCCGCCTGGCTACGCCTCATTACAACTTTGTGCGGTGTGGTTTTTCGACAACAGTTGCAATACGCTTCTGGCATGGTGGGTCCTCCTATCAGTGTGCTCAGTTATTGACAATTGACGCATTTTGAATCGATTGGTTCCATTGTCCCAAACTTTAGTTTTAAGTTTGTGATTTAGATTCAAAAAACAACACCCACTTTCGATTGAGTTTCTGCTATTGCAGTGGGCTGACACAAGCACAAAAAAGCCCCACATCGGTGGGGCTTTGCTCAGTTGTGTCAATCGATAGTCAATTAATCGAGTTCAACCAAGTGCTTTTTGAAGGTCTTGTGTTGTTGCTTCACCGTTTCTTCCGGTTCACCCGTCAGCAGGCTCACTGCCACAATCGCGATGGTCGAGAAGATGATTCCCGGTACGATTTCGTACACGTCGTACCAACCACCGGACAGCTGTTTCCACACCACGATGGTGATCCCACCAACGAGGATACCCGCCAATGCGCCGTTGCGGTTCATGCGAGCCCAGTACAGGCTCAGAACCAGTGCTGGACCAAAGGCGGCACCAAAACCAGCCCATGCGTAAGACACAAGGCCAAGAACTGAACTGTCTGGCGTCATTGCAAGAATCAGCGCAATGATGGAGATGATGATTACCGCCGCACGGCCAACTCGCACGATTTCTTCCGACGTCGCGTCTTTCTTAAACACTTGTTTGTAGAAGTCTTCAGCCATCGCTGACGACGACACCAACAGCTGAGAATCGGCGGTACTCATGATGGCCGCCAGAATTGCTGCCAACAAAATACCCGCCATCACTGGGTGGAAAATCGCGTTCACCAGCAGCATGAAAATTTTCTCGCCGTCATCCAACTGAATGTTGCCGTTGTTGGTCACGTAGATCAGGCCAACCAAGCCGACCAGCATCGCGCCAATCATCGACAGACCCGTCCAAATCACTGCGATACGGCGTGCTGTAGTCAGATCTTTGTTTGAACGTGTGGCTTTGAAACGAGCCAAAATGTGTGGCTGACCAAAGTAGCCCAAACCCCACGCAACCAGCGAGACGATCGCCACCGCCGACAGCGGCTGGCCTTTCACGTCATTCCACATGGTCAGCAGCTCTGGGTTAATCGCCACCAAGTCGTGATCCAGTTTAGTCAGACCGCCGTTCATTGCCGCCAGTGGCACAATCAGCAACGCTGCTGCCATCAATAGGCCTTGCACCAAGTCCGTCCATGATACCGCAAGGAAACCACCAAACAGCGTGTACGACACCACACACACCGTACCGATGATCACGGCAGTGCTGTAATCCATGCCGAAGACCGTTTCAAACAGTTTACCGCCTGCCACCAAGCCTGAGCTGGTGTAGAAAAGGAAAAACAGAAGAATGAAGAATGCTGAAATGGTTTGAATCAGTTTCGAATTGTCGTTGAAACGACGAGACAGGAATTCAGGCAGGGTCAGCGCATCCGTCGTAATGCTGTAAGTACGCAGACGTTTTGCGGTGATCAGCCAGTTGGCCCATGTACCAATCAGCAGGCCACCCGCCAACCAGAACGCTTCAATACCTGCCGCGTACGCATAACCCGGCAAACCCAGCAGCAACCAGCCACTCATGTCAGAGGCACCGGCAGAAAGTGCTGCAGGCCACGGGCCTAACGAACGGCCACCCAAAAAGTAATCAGACGAGTTTTTCGTTCGCTGATATGCAATGACCCCAATCGCCAACATCAAGATGAGGTAGACGATAAACGTGGTCGTAATAGCAAAGCTATTTTCCATTGAAATGTCCTCTTATATACGATCGCCTTCCATGTCCCCTCACAAAGGGTGAGGGGAGAACTACAGAAAGGATTAGTGGGCCTCGTTCCCAAGCTCAAGCAAGGTCGCGTTGCCGCCCACTGCTGTTATATTTATTGTGCGCGTGCGTTCGGTAATAAAACGCAGCGATAAGTGTGGATCGTTCGCCACAGGCAATGCGGCGAAATCCGTTTCAGACACCAGGCTCACAATTGCGCCTGAACGTTTGGCTAACTGACGGTTGAGGCTACGCTCGACCGCCGTTTTACCGACATAACCCATGCAGCGAATGTCCGATTCCATCAACTGATGGTAAGCATCGAACGTGGCAAACTGCAGCACGTTAGCCGGTAAGGTGGACTGCTCGTAAGCAGACGAAAGAGCGGACGTCAGCTCAGCATCATCGCTACACAAAACGACACTGTTGCCTGCGACCAGCGCAGCACACAGTTGAGCCGCGACCGCCAGTTTTGCTTCATTACTGCTGTCATCTTGAACGATGAGGGCAACACCGCGCCCTGCAGTATAAAGCTCGTTGGTTTCTCCAGTTGGCCCCACAAATTGGTGCGGATGCGCCAGTAGTGTGGAAGCCTGTTGAAGTTGGTAAGAAATCACTTTTGCCAAAGCTGGCATCGTGCTTTCTAAATTCTTTTTCACCGACAGCAGTGACTCACATTTCGAGTCAAAGCCAGTCAGATTCCAATTTTCCCAAGCCGAAAAAGCGTCAGAAAAACGAGTTACTTGATGCACCATGGTTAGTCTCCTTCGCTGAACGGATTAGCTGTACTGTACTTGTGTGAAACGATACAGGTAGTGTGGACCACCTGCTTTCGGTCCAGTGCCGGACAGGCCCTGACCGCCGAATGGCTGAACGCCCACCACCGCACCCACTTGGTCACGGTTGATGTAACAGTTCCCCACACGCGCATGTTTCTCGATCCAACGATAGGTGGTCTCGTTGCGGCTGTGGATCCCCATCGTCAGACCAAAACCGGTCTCGTTAATTTGCTGTACCACATTGGCTAATTCGCTCGCTTTGAAACGAACAATGTGCAGGATTGGGCCAAATTGCTCTTCGGTCAGGCAATCAATGCCCGAGATTTCAAACGCCGTTGGCGCCACGAAATCACCGTGTTCACATGCTTCACCCAGTTCCAGTTGTGCCACTTTCTTCTGTGTTTGCGTCATGCGTTCAATGTGCGCCAGCAAGCCTTGCTTCGCTTTGGTGTCAATCACCGGGCCAACATCCGTGCTGTGCAGGTACGGGGTGCCTACAGACAGCTCCTGCATTGCGCCTTGAATCAGCGTAATGATGCGATCGGCGATGTCTTGTTGAACATACAGAACGCGCAGCGCTGAACAGCGTTGACCTGCAGAAGCAAATGCAGAGCGCAGAACGTCACGAACCACTTGCTCTGGCAGCGCGGTACTGTCCACGATCATCGCGTTCTGACCGCCAGTTTCTGCGATAAACGGCACCGGATCCGCATCACGCTCAGCCAAGGTTTGGTTGATGCGCTGCGCGGTTGCGGTTGACCCCGTAAACGCCACCCCGGCAATCGCAGGGTGAGACGTCAGTGCCGTACCGATTTGCGAGCCGCGACCCGGCAGCAGTTGAATCACGCCACCAGGGAAACCAGCTTCCAGCATCAGTTCCACAGCGCGCGCTGCGATGAGGCTGGTTTGTTCAGCGGGCTTGGCAACCACCGTGTTTCCGGCCACCAAGGCCGCGGTAATTTGGCCAAGGAAAATCGCCAATGGGAAGTTCCATGGGCTGATACACACGAACACGCCACGACCTTGACGAGCCACTTGGCGACTCTGACCATCAAAACCGTCAATGGAGAACTGACCCAACGTATCGATGCGTTTGGCGTAGTAGCGACAGAAATCGACGGCTTCACGCACTTCATCAATGCTGTCGTGAATGGTTTTTCCGGCTTCCTGATGACAAATCGCCACCAATTCAGCCAAGTTGGCTTCCAACAGATCGGCCAGCTTGTCGAGCTTTTCACCGCGAGCTTGCGCTGGCGCTTGGTTCCAAGCGGCAAATGCAGCGTGAGCAGTTTCGATCGCAGCGGAAACATGATCATGGTTCGCGTGGAAAATTTGACCCACCTCGATACGACGATCGTACGGCGCTTTCACCAACTCAGGTTGGGCAGCTGCCTTGATCATGCTTTCGAATTGGATCTCTCCGTTGATGATCGGTGACGCTTGCCATTGCTTGCTCAGGAACGCGTTCACTTGCTCTTCAAACGGTTTCGCTTCGCTTTCGATGTCGATGTTGACACCGTACGAGTTGCTGCGCTCAGGGAAGATGTGCGTCGGGAGCGGAATTTTGGTGTTGTTGAGCGTATCGAACGCCAGCAACATGTCCACAGGGTGCTGTGTCAGCGTGTTGATCGGGCAACGCGCATCCACCAAACGATGGACAAACGAGCTGTTGGCACCATTTTCCAACAAACGACGAACCAGATAAGGCAGCAAATCTTTGTGGCTTCCCACCGGAGCGTAGATACGCACCGATTGCTTGTATGCGGCCATCACTTGGTTGTACAGCGCATCACCCATGCCGTGCAGACGTTGGAATTCAAAATCTTTGTGTTGCGCCATCACCGCAATGGCGGTCACGGTTTGCGCGTTGTGGCTTGCAAATTGTGGGAACAAATTGCCACGCACGCTCTCGCTCAATAGGAAACGCGCACACGCCAAGTACGACACATCCGTCGCTTCTTTGCGGGTGTAAACCGGGTAACCGGTGTAGCCACTTTGTTGTGACCACTTGATTTCGCTGTCCCAGTACGCGCCTTTCACCAAACGTACCGGAATCAGGTCGCCTTGATCTTTTGCCAGCGCAGTCAGCCATGCCAGAACTGGCAAAGCACGTTTGGAATACGCCTGAATCACCAGACCAAACTTGCCCCAGCCTGCGACTTTTTCGTGGCGGTAAACTTTTTCAAACAGCTCCAGAGACAGTTCGAGGCGATCCGCTTCTTCGGCATCGATCGTGATCGCGACATCCAGCTCCATCGCACGTTCCAGCAATTGGATCAGTGTGTCATGTAGCTCGGTCATCACACGGTCGCGGTTGGCGACTTCATAACGAGGGTGCAGCGCAGAAAGTTTGATCGATACTGAGGGTGCAGGGCTGGTATCTAGACCGTATTTGTCGCGGCCAACCGCTTCAATCGCCATCAAGTAATCTTTGAAATATTTGTTTGCGTCTGCTGTGGTCAACGCCGCTTCACCCAACATGTCAAATGAGTAGGTGTAGCCTTTGTCGCGCATGGTGCGGCCGTTTTTCTGGGCTTCCGCGATGGTGCGGCCCAGCACAAACTGGTGACCCATGATCTTCATCGCCTGATGCATCGCTTTACGAATCACAGGTTCACTGAGCTTGTTCACCAAACGGTTGACCGCTTGAACCGGGCTGGTGCCTTCTGCATCGGCCAGACCCACAACTTTGCCCGTCAGCATCAATCCCCACGTGGACGCATTCACGAACACGGAATCGGAGTTTTTGAGGTGCGATTTCCAGTCGGCCACACCCAAACGGTCACGAATGAACGCGTCGGCGGTTTCCGTATCTGGAATACGCATCAGCGCTTCTGCCAGACACATCAAAAGAATGCCTTCTTGCGTATCCAAACTGTATTCAAGCAGCAGCGCATCGATCATCTGAATCGACTTTTTGTCTCTGCGAATGGCTTCGATCAGTTCAGTGGTTTTGACGGCCATCGATGATTTTTCTGCATCGCTTGGGGTCGCCAACGGTAAGAGTTGTTTTAGCCATTGGGATTCGTCCACCATGTAAAGTGGCGAGATCTGTGACCACAATTTGCTGAGCGGCTGCTCAACAAATTCTGCTTTCAACACATCAGTTGCTGTAAACATGCGTTTTCCTTAATCTCACACCCGAGAATGATAGGGTCGGGTTTCCTACAATGGCTGGCAGTGTATTTTGAGCGCGTGAAGAATACTTGTCAAAAACTCCGAGCTTTTTGCCAAAAACTCGGTTTTTTAACAAAACAAAAACAGAATCACATCAATTTAGACAAAATAAAATGCTGTTCATTTACCAAATTTCGCAAATAAATAACCCGAAACCGCGTGAACAGTTTCGGGTTATAGAATAATTCTCATTAAAATTCGCAATATTCAGCGTTTAATTACGACACATTTTTTTGTACTGGGACGGGGAAACCCCTTGAAGGCGAGAAAATGTATGGGCAAAGGTGCTTTGGTTCGAAAAACCGCTCAGTTCTGCCACTTGACCAAACGTCAATCGGCCCTGCTCGATGAGGTGTTTCGCCATATCCACGCGCTTACCGAGCACGTATTGGTGCGGCGTGATGCCCATTTGTTCTTTGAACAGCATATGGAATTGGCTTTCACCCAGAAACACGCTGCCCGCAAGCTGCGCCACTGAAATGCGGCTACTGATGTGCTGTTCGATGTAACGGTCAATGGCGTCTAAATCGAAGCGCGACTCTTTCCGATGGGTTTCAAACGCTGAAATATGCCGCTGCAACAGCGCCAAAACGGTGTCACCACAGGCGCGGCTAAGCAGCATATCTTCTGGGCTGTTTTGCATTTCCTGCACCAACATTTGCACCAGTTTCTGAATCTGGCCATCCAGTTGGAAGTAGACATCAGCGCGCGATAAATCATTGATTTTTTGCAACATCAACGGATCGTCTGCCGAAGCCTGCGGCATGTTCAGCACCAGAATATCCGACTGCCCGACAATGCCACCAAAGGCATGGTCAGAGCCTGACGTCACCACGCACCCCTGCCCCGGGCCGACAATATTGCCCATGCCGCTGACTTCAAATTCAGCCTGACCTTTTAAGCCGATAACGATTTGCGTGTAACTGTGATCGTGGCAGTGCATGTGCGAAGGCAAAGTCACCAGCTCCGCCGGTTTGGGCGACAAAAGTTTGGCTCTTTGCTCCAAAATGGGCGGATTGTGTGAAGATAAATTACTCATGATCGTTTCACCTCACGATGACAGGTCTGCATTTTATAACAAATTTGTCAGAAGCGAAAATCTCGCCTCTGTCGCCGCTCAGAAATTAAACATACGCCAATTGGATGGGTCGACCGGATGAAATTGACCGCGTGGAACATCTCGGAACAATGATCAAGTGCACATAAATTACGGTCAATGAGTGTTCAATTGAAAAACGTCAAACCAGATCGGGAATCGGAGCTTGCATATTTCGATAATCTGCTCAAAATGGAGTTTGCAGAGTTATAAGATTCACAAAATCAGTGGCCTATTGTCCGGTTTTGGTGATTTTTTTGCTATAAAAAAGAGCATTTGCATTACAAGAGCCAGCGTATTGATAACGCTGTCAAAAGTTTGTCTATTGCCACTGCTCCCAGTGGAACCATATCAATTTGTTGCAGGGACCTATGATTAAACATCGCCTCCCAGCGCTACTGCTTGCGCTAAGCCCAGTTTGGGTATCTGCATCGGTATACGCGGATGAAATAACACAGGTAGATCCTGTCGCCGCTATCGATGAGAAAATCAGTACAAAACAGAGCGAGATCGATTCTATCGTCTCTGAGTACGACACAGAAGGCTCAAAACTTCAGCAGCTAAAGAACGAACAAGCTCGTCTGCAGCGTGAAAGCGAAGAGCTGGATGCTAAACGTAACCGTGCCAAGTCGGCGCTGGACAAACAATATAGCCGTCTTCTCGAAGATCCGGACACCGACTTAGTCACGTTCCAGAAGAAGTATCAAGAAAGCTGGACAGCCGTCAAAGACAACCAGTCTGAAAAGCTGACCAACGATCAAGCGATCACCGAAAGCGAAATGCGTCTGTCTCAAATTAAACAGAAGCAAGCGCGTTTGAAAACCGAGTTTTCGAATCTGGAAGAGAGCAAAATCGAAGCGCGCGTCAAACGTCTGGATGCTGAATTGCGTGAAAGCGATGTGATGGAAACCAGTTATAAGACGGCGTGTTCCACCACCATGACGCTGGGCGAATGTTCGAGCCAAGGCCAACACCTAACCAAGCAGAAAGCGGTGAAAACCTTTCGCGCGAAGTTGTTGGATAACCTAACCGAATCTGTGATTGCGAAACAAAACCTCAATGGCGTAGAACTCAACATTCACGTACAAGAGAGTCAAATCATTCGCAGTGGTTTCGAAGGCAACAACGAATACTTTACCCAGATGCAAGCGCAGCTTCAGGCCAAGCCAGAAGCGGTGGCGGCCTGTAAAACTGCTGAACGTGTCGAGCCGCTTCTGCTTAAAAGGCGCCTTCTGATGAGAAGAACGTTAAAAAAGACAAGCAGTGGGCCAACGTGACCGTGCGTTCGGATCAGTACAATGATTCAGTGACCATCAATGGCATCAGCTACGGCAGTACGCCCGGTTGAAATCGTTCTTCCTGCCGGTCGCCATCAGGTTACCGTGTCGAAAGACGGTTATGAAAGCTACAACCGCGTGATTACCGTGAACGGCAATGACACCGTTTGGGTGAAGCTTCGCCCAAATAAAGACAGCTAATCATCGGATTGGTCGTCGCGTATCACAACGCTGTCGTTTCAACGCCATTTTGTCACTAAGTTATTGAAAGATGACTTCTGACAAAATGGCGTTTTCGTTTAGAATAACCGACAGTTTTTTCAACATTTAACTGAAGTAGACAACCATGCGACAAGGTTTACCCGCTCTGTTATTCGCACTCTCGCCTTGCTTGATTGCCGCGCCCACCATGGCTGAAACCGTAGCACCCGCTACCGTTATGGCCATTGACGACGCGCTGTTCAGTAAGCACTCAGAGTTGCAGGATGCAAAAAAGGCAACCCAGACTCAGCAAACTGCTGTCGATAATCAGCAGAGCGAACTGGATCGCCTCAATCAACAAACGCAAAGCTTGGACGCAGCGCTGAGTACCGCCAAAGCGAATCTCGAACGCGATTATCGTAAGATGATTGATGAACCTGATCTGGATCTCTCGGTCTCTCAGAACGCCTATCAGGCCGCTTGGGCCAACGTCAAACAGAATCAGAAAGCGCGCTTAGAAGCCGAGCAGAAACTGCAAGAGCAACAAGCCGCACTGGTGCAAGCGCAAGCCACGCAACAGGTCATTGAACAAAACATCGCGCAGTTGGATGACGATAAAGTTCGAGCGCGGGTGGCACGTCTGCGTACAGAGCTCAATCGCAGCGGCGATCAAAAAGTTAGTTTCACGAACGCCTGTAAAGCCGACATGACGCTGGCACAATGTGCGAAACAAACCACCGATCTGGCGCTACAGAAAGCAGTGAAACAGTTCCAAAGTTGGCTGATTGATGAAACCAGCGAAGCAGCCATCGTGAAGCAGCATCTGTCGGACGTATCGCTCAATATCCATGTGCTCAAGCACACCACCACCGATTCTGGCTTCTTTGACGGCAGTAAATTCAAAACAGTTATTGCTGCACAGCTCGATGCGCGCCCTGCAGAAAACACACCGTGCAAGCTGCTCAATGTGGCCTCGCAATACTGTTTCGCCCCTGGGGACAACACGCAGACCAGCAAACAGCAAGAGATTGCGTGGGTCAGCTTGGCCGTGCGTTCGAATCAGTACAACGACAAAGTCTCGGTTGATGGCGTCAGCTACGGCAGCACCCCGGTTGAAATCATGCTTCCGGTTGGCAAGCACATGATTACGGTCGAAAAAGAGGGCTATCGTTCGTTCCATCAAGAGCTGAGCATTCGCTCTGACCACACGCTGCGCGCCGTGCTGCGTGAACATGCAAACGTTTTAAAACAAGGCTTTAAGTTTGCTGATTCCCTCAAAGGCAACGTCAAAGCCCCTGAAATGATCACTTTGGTGCGCGGGGAATACCTGCTAGGCGAAAACGCATCTCGTCAAGTTCACCTTGATCATGCTTTCGCGATTAGCGCCACCCCCGTCACTGTGGCCCAGTTTGAAACCTTTGTGAATCAAACCAGTTACCAAACCGATGCCGAGCTGCAAAACTTGTGTATCGCGGTCAACAACTCCGAAGTCATGCCGGTTCCAGACAGCTACTGGCGCAACCCCGGCTTCAAACAGTCGGCGCAATCGCCAGCCGTGTGTGTCAGCCGCAACGACGCCAAAGCCTACACCGAATGGCTCTCGAAACAGACCGGCTTTACCTATCGTCTACCCAGCGAAGATGAGTGGGAAGTTGCGGCGCGTTCAGGGAGCAAAACCAGTTACTGGTGGGGCGATACATTTGGCAGCGGCCAAGCCAACACCGGTTGGGGCGGCACGCCATGGTCAAATAAGAGCACATCACCCGTGCGCGCATTTGAACCGAACCGATTGGGCTTCTACGACGTGGTTGGGAACGTCTGGCAATGGACCAACGATGACCGCGGCTTAGCCAAAGGCGGCGCGTGGAGTTTCTCGCCAGAAATGGCAAAAGCAGAAAGTGAGCTGTTCATTTCCCCGTCGGCGGCGGCCAATTACGTCGGTTTCCGCATACTTCGCGAACTTTAAGCGTCACTTTTTCACTAAAGGGGGGATTTCCCCCCTTTAGTGTTTCAGGGAGCTTCAATATAGTTAGCTCCAAGCGTTAGGTCAGACCTACCGCCCGATATCTTATTGATATCTCTGTGTTTTCAGCAGACCCTCGCTGAAATCATGGAACCTCTTCTACACGTCGACAAGATATGTTTCTTGTATTTGTTGCCAGCCCGTCTTCAGGCTGGCTTTTTTTTCCTCCAGCTCATATCAATTCACTGCATTTCATTGCTTACAACCGGATTCGCGCTTGCTATCATTAGCCCGTTGTATATGAGGAACTGTGTGTGTCTACTCCGCTGACTGCCGAACAAATTCTACTGTTTAAACAATTGCCCGGTTATTGGGGCTGTAAAGATCTCAATTCTGTCTTTGTGTATGCCAACGACGCATACGGTGAATTAATCGGGGTGGCGTCCGCCGAGCAGTGTGTGGGACGCACAGATTTCGACATGCCCAGCCCGACCGTCGCCTGCGCAGGCGATTTTCAAGAGCAAGATCGCTACGTCATGCAAACCGGCCGCTCACTGAAAGTGCTCGACATTCACCCCTACCCCGATGGCCGTTGGCACGCGCATATTTTTACCAAAAGCCCATGGCGAGACGCCGACGGCAACATTCAGGGCACGATTTTCTACGGCCAAGACTTAACGGACACCGCAATATTGGAAGTGGGTCACTGGGTGTGCCGCGCCACTGGCTTAACTGCACCATTCAAATCGTCGAACAGTCACAGCGAAACGCCCCTGCCGAAACTCACCACCCGCGAATCAGAAACGCTGTTTTTGATGCTGTACGGCAAGAAACCGCAGCACATTGCGCGCGTGATGGGCATTTCAATCAAAACGGTAGAAGGTTACGAAGCGCGATTGCGCAATAAGTTTGGCGCGCATAGCAAAGAGAATCTGCTCGATGTGGCGCTGGATCTGGGATTTGGTTCGGTGATTCCGAAAACGCTGCTCAAAACGCAGCTCTCCGTGGTGCTAAAAAACGAACACGCCGCATAAAGCGGCGTGTGTTTATATTCTTCAACACGAGATTAAGGCGCTAAGCGATCCACGCTCCAACCCGCGTCTGCGTGGCTGTAGATGAAGCGGTCGTGCAAGCGATGTTCACCGCCTTGCCAAAACTCCATGCTTTCCGGTTTGATACGGAATCCACCCCAGAAACTCGGGACCGGAATTTCCCCTTTGGCGAACTTCTGTTTCAACTCCAAGTATTTACCTTCCAACACACCGCGCGCAGAAATTCGACTGCTTTGATGGCTAGCAATCGCGGCGATTTGGCTCTCTTTAGGGCGAGAGGTAAAGTACTTCATGTTCTCCAGCGCCGTGAGTTTTTCCGCCGTGCCGGTAACGTGCACCTGACGTTCAAGCGGATGCCAAGGGAAATGCAAACTCACTTTGTTGTTGTGCTGAATGTGCTGCGCTTTACGGCTGCCTAAGTTGGTGTAAAACACAAAGCCGTCTTTATCGACGTTTTTCAGCAACACGATTCGTTGAAATGGTTGGCCGGTTTCATCGACCGTTGCCACCGTCATTGCTGTTGGGTCTGTTAATTTGGCATCAATCGCCTGCTGCAACCAAAAATTGAACTGGTCAATCGGGTCTGCAAGTAAGTCCTTTCTGCGTAAACCACCTTGAATGTACTCGCGGCGAATATCTGAAAGATCCATTTCTACTCCTCATTATTTTTTGCCGATTGTGCGCTTATACGCCTCAGAACTCAAGCCACAAGCGGACAAAAGGGTGCCTCACTACCGGCATAGAAAAAGGGAGCCACCGCTCCCTTTTCTCATTCCACTTTCGAGAAGATGGGGGAAGTTAAATCCCGATATCCTCTTCATCGAGTTTCGATGACATCTGAATCTCATATTGATTAAACGTAAACACAGACGGGCCATGTACGCGTTTGGTTGTCACCCGTTCCTCGCCATATTGAATGCTGACATGGGTAAAGACTTTGCCTTTGGCTTCCACCGTGTTGGTTTCTAGCATCTGCTCAAACTCTTCGTTGAGCAGCTCCAGCGCCATTTTGACTTTTTCCATGTGTTCAGAGGCATTCTGTTTCTGCTCATCGATGCTGAGCTCTTCTTCCTCCGTCCGTTCAGCTTTCGGGCGTTTTTTAAATTCCAGCTCACGACGAATCACATCCATCGTTTCTTCTTGCGCTTGTTTGTACTGTTCTTTGTGTTTGGCGATACGCTCTTTGTAGCCACTAAAACGCGCAAACGCTTCGATGTTCGTCGCCGTATCCCCTTCTACCCCAAGGTTGAGGCAGGCAATCTTCCCGCCCACTTTGGCAGTGCCGCCACTGAGCGTGCCTTGCTTCTCAGAGCCATCCAGCACCATTAAATCGCCACCACAGCGCAATTCATTGCTCATGCTGTGCACGGCTAACTGAACGTTTTCTGCGGCTTGTAGCGTCGCATACTGCGCGTAGTTGGCTTTGATGCTGCCGCCCGATTTAACCACGCAGCTCTTATCGTCTCCTTCGGACACGGTATGACCGATGATGCCTTTGCCCACTTCGATGTCGCCCTGCGCCTGCACATCGGCCGATTCAACAAAGCCCCCAATGGTGACCGAACCGGTCGCGCGCACAATCATGCCGGGTTCCACGTCACCCGCGATCACCACACAGCCTTTGAATTTCACGTGTCCCGTCGCCACGCTGACGTTATTCAAACACAGCGCGTTATCGACATCGATGGTTTTGCCTTTGATGATTGGCATGCCAGATTGGTTGGCCAACAGCAGGTTAGGATCGTGAGGAGAAATGCTGGTACCTTTGCCAGCCACCAGCGCCGAATCGTTGCCCGGTTTCGGCTCAATGACTTTGCCTTGCACGGTAAAACCCGGTTCCCCTTTGGTTGCAGGTTTACGCCGCATGACTTCTTCATTGACGCCGACGGTGATGGTTTCGCCGAGGTTACGCATGTCGATTTTTTCATGGCTCTTGCGCTCTTTGGGCGCGAGAACGCGTTTGGTCACGTCGTCCACCAGCGCAATAAATTGCGCATCCTGCCCTTGCACCGCCTCTTTGCCTTGGGCGACAGGCTGGGTAAAGGTTTCGCCGGGTTTGAGCGTGTTACTCATCAACAGCACTTTCTTGAGCGCCAGTTTGTTGATGCCTTTGATCACGTGCGATTGCGCCAATGCATGCACCAGCTCACTGCCGTAAAGGCCGCGTCCGCCATATGCCCCGGTGACCACCATGCTGGCCAGCATGTCCTGTTCACTCAACACCACTTCCACGCTGGCATTGCGCATTTCAGCGACCACAATGCCTTCGTAGACCTCTCCCTTTGACTCTTTGGCGCAGTTCACAAAGCGAGTCACTTCGCTGTCGAGCACCAAATACTTACGCGCGCCAATCTCGGCCAACGCTTCAACTAATCCGGCCGCCGAAAAAGATTTATCGACCGTTTTATCTGAAGGCAATTTGGCCATGACGCTTTTTTTGTTCTCAGAGAGAGCAATCAAATCCTTCCACATACTGCGTCACCTTACGGCATTCCTGTCGTTTACAACACAGTGTATAAAAAATGATACGGAGTCGAAATAATTCGATGTTCAAATTAAGGCTTGCATCACTTCTGGAACCAAAGTCTAGGTCATGAATCAGGTTTTACAGTGTAAATGGTTAGGGGATGGGTGACGGAAAAGGATGCGAACCGCTAAATACATACACGGCATGCACGCACTTACCGCCATTGGAATAGTGCAGCGACTCGCATAACTCAGACGCCAACAAGATACCTCGACCGTATGTGAAGTCGGCATCGACGCTGCGCTGCTGCTGGCAATCAAACCCTCTGCCACTGTGTTCCAAGGTAAATTCAATCCGCGAACGGCTCGGCTGATAATCGACATCCAATCGAATCCAATGCGCATCATCGAGCGCGTTGAGTTTCTCTTCGCGCACTTGGTAGTAACGAATGAAGCCATCGGGATCGTCTTTGATGTCCGATTTCAGCGCCAGCAAGCCATGTTCAATCGCATTGGAAAAGAGCTCCGACAAAATCGAACACAACAGATCCAAATGCGCACCGCCCAACACAATGCCTTTAAGAAAGGTGCGCACTTCATTCATCACCACCACCTCACGCAACACTGAAGCTGGGAAACTGAGCGTACTTTTGACCGGCAACTTGCTCAACAGCAATGGCGGCGTCAATTGCACTGGGCTGATGTTGGTAATGGGAAACGTCATGGTCAAAATGGAGAGATCGTCGCTGGTGCCAGCTTTGGCAAATCGCTGCACTTCATCGTACAGCGTGGGAATCAGCTCGCCCTGCGGCACCCGGCCAAGCAGCGTTTCTAAACGTGCCTCACCATACAATTCACCGGCGGCATTTTCTGCTTCCGTGATGCCATCGGTATAACACACAATCCGCTGCCCCGGCTCCAATTTGACCTGCTGAATATCACTTTCAAATTCATGAACGTTGAGCACGCCAAGCGGCATGTGCGACGAGACTAAGCGTTTAATGATTTGGCCGGACTCATCCAACACATACCCTTCGGGTAAACCGCCGCCCCACCACGAGACTTCAAATCCATTGGCTCGCACTTCAAACACGCTCGCGGCCAACATCATGCCGGTCGGCAGAAAACTTTCTAGGGAGCGATTGAGCTCCGTGACAATTTCCCCCAGCGATAATCCCCGTGCAGCGGTCGAAAAGAAGGTGCGCGTGGCCGGAATGGTTGAGATGGCCGCTGGTAAACCACTGCCTGTCGCATCGGCAATCATCACATACACGCCGCCATAGGGCCGACTGGCCACCACAATCAGATCGCCATTGAAAATGGTAGAGGGGGTTGAAATGTATTCGATGCCAAAAATGTGCTCGACCTGCGCGCTCATCTCTTCCATCAAATTGGAGAAAATCGATTCGGAGATCGCGTAGTCGTATTGAACCTGTTCACGAAAGTGTTGCAGTTGATCGCGCTGCTCCGTCACCTCGTTGTGCATTTTCACCACTCGATAATGCGCCTGCACTTTGGCAATCAACACACTGCGTTCTACCGGTTTGAGGATGAAATCATCCCCCAGCGACAAGCAGCGTTCAAACGAGTCGTGATCATCCAGAACGGTGAGAAAGATGATGGGAATATAGTTGTCCGGAAATGCACGGCGAATGTCTTGCGCAGTGGCAAAACCATCTTTGATCGGCATCATCACATCCAGCAGAATCAAATCGGGCAGCGATGTCATCTGCTGCATCGCCTCGACCACGCCTTGGCCGTTTTCAAACACATCAATGTGTTCTGCCACATGTGCCAACATAAACCGGCACAGCTCTCGATTGGTGGCATGATCGTCGATCACCATCACTCGCATAGGGGTCGCCTCACGCTCTATTCAATGGAGAACTTCTTATCGAAGCGAGAAATCATCAACACTTTCCTGACTTGCGGCAGCGTGTTGATGATGCGAATCATGCCATCTGGCTGTTCGAGGTAATTTTTCATGTTCAACAACATCCCCAAGGCCGCACTATCAATGTAGTTCACTTTGCGCATGTCGACGGTGTAACGGTGGTCAAAGCGTTTGGCATAACTGCTGCGAAAATCCTGCACCAAATTAAAACAGAACGTGCCCTCCACCGAGATAGTCACGTGCTTGTTCTCATTGTCGATATTGGTTTCAATGCCCATAGTTTCTCCTTAGAACAGCTCCACTTCACCTTCGTCCATGCAGCTCTGATTGGCCGCTGGCGCGCTGCGTTTGGACGAGCGCTCCTCCAGCTGTTGAATTTGTGCCGTGACCGCTTCCAGCGCCTGTGTGTTGTGGCGCAGCATACTCAGCAAGCTAATGGCCTCTTCCAAGTAATTGAGTGAATCCTGCGCATAATCCCCTTGCTGAACCACTATGTCGGCAAATTGCAGCGAACGCACACCATCGCCAACGTGTTTAACCAACACTTGCCCCAGCTCTTGCATTTTTTGCACTTCACGCTCAATTTCGGTGTTCACCTGTTGTACCCCATGCAGCATGTCATCCACTTTGCCTTTGGAGGCTTCAACGTGTGACATATCAATGGATGCCATTTCACCCACAGTTTTATTGGCTTCTTTCACCGTTTGCTGCGCAATCTGGATCTCTTTTTCGATTTGGCTGTTGAGCGCTTCCGCTTTCACCGACAGGTTACGAACCTCTTGGGCCACCACCGCAAATCCGCGCCCAGCCTCACCCGCGCGTGCTGCTTCAATGGCGGCATTCAGCGCCAACAGATTGGTTTGCTCAGACAAGCCCCGCACCTGATCAAGCAACTGAAACACCACGTCCAACTTGAGTGACATGTCGCGAATGCTGTTGACGGCTGAGGTGCTCTTTTCCGACACATTCAACAGCGTAGAAACAAATTCATTGATGATGGCTTCGGTGCGCGGCAGCACCGTGGTTAAGCTATATTCACTGTTTTGGTTGGCCAGTAGGTTATTCACCAACGTACTGGAAATCGCCGATTGCTGTTCACTGACGGTTTGCAGGCCGAAAAAGCTCTCGTTGAGCAGTTCGACGGATTCATCGACGATGCGATGCTGCTTTTCCAACGGTTCGCGCACGCGTTCGATATTCAGGCTCACCACCGATTCAAGCCGTTCGCTGGACTGATGCGCTTGATTTGATGGCGGCTGTGATGTCTGGACGGCCCCGTTAGTTTGGCGCACCGAGGCTGCCGCAGGGGTGGCGTCAACTGTTTGCCTCGCCGACAACACTAACCAAGGCAATGCCGCTGCGACCATCGCGCCGAGCATGAACCACACGCTCTGCGCCAGCATCGCCAAACCGCCTAACACCACCACTTGGGCAAGCAGAATCAAGCCTTTTCTATTGCGTGTTTTTGTCTCTTTCATATCCGCTCCTGGGCACCACATCCAACGTCATTTTTTGTGCATTTGTATTTGTTCACAGATCCATTGCGGCACCGCATTGAGCGCGCGCACATCGAGCGCGCCGCCGAGTTCAACCGCCACTCTCGGCATGCCCCACACCACACTGCTCTTTTCATCTTGCGCCACCGTCGGAGCCCCTTGTTGGCGCATTCGCAACATACCTCGCGCGCCATCTTGTCCCATGCCGGTCAGAATCACGCCGATGGCGCGATCGCCCGCCACTTCTGCCACCGAATCAAACATCACATCCACGGACGGTTTGTGACGATTGACCGGGCCGCGGTCATCCAATTCGGCATAAAACTGCGCGCCGCGTTTGACCACCACCATGTGGCGATCGCCCGGCGCCAAATACGCGTGTCCTGCCAACAGTAACGTGTGGCCGCTGGTGACTTCCTGTACGCTGATGGCGCTGTGATCATCCAAGCGTTTGGCAAATGATGGCGTAAACATGGCACTGATGTGTTGCGTGATCACAATCGGTGGCAACGTGGCGGGCAGCGCCGACAGCACACTTTTCACCGCTTCCGTCCCCCCGGTTGAAGCGCCAATCGCGAGCAGTTGGATACGCGTCTCCCCCGCCGTGAACGGCAACGGAGGCGCCGAAACCGCTTTGGTGGCAGTGGCGACATTTGCGCCCGCCGCCATTTTGATTTTCTCGTTGACCAACGTTTTGTAATTGACCATGTCGGCGGTGTTGTCGACCGACGGCTTGGGGAAATAGTCAACAGCGCCAAGCTCCAAGGCGGCTAATGTGGCGTCTGCACCATGCTGCGCCAAGGTGGAAATCATCACCACCGGCATCGGACGCAGACGCATCAAATTGCGCAGAAATTGCACCCCATTCATCTTGGGCATTTCAATATCCAACGTCAGCACATCCGGGTTGTGGCGTTTGATCAGTTCACGCGCTTGATAGGGATCTTCAGCGCCCGCGACCACGTCAAGATCCGGATCTGAATCAATCAATTGCATCAGCAGCGCGCGAAACACCGGCGAATCATCCACGACCAACACTTTGATCTTTTTGCTCATTCAAACAGCTCCACTGGGGTCAACTCGGCATGTGTGGCTTGATCGAGTTGATGCGAATAACGCGCTTCATGACGTCGAATGGCCGTCACCTCAGCGCATGGAATACGCTTAATCCACACCTTGCCGCTTTTGGGATCAAACAGGACACGTCGCGGCTCAGACCCACCCAAATCCTGTGCTTGTACATTGAGGTGCTCGCGTTTGACGTAATCGAGCACAAACTCCACGTTCTTAATCCCAATCAACGATTGAAAACCCATCAATTGGGCACCACCAAACAACTTCACTTTCAAGCCGCGCCGATCAGCCCCCATATTAATCAGTTGGTTGATCAGCAGCTCCATCGCATAACAGCCATAGCGCGAAGCCGTCGAGAGAATCTCGTTGGGCTTCCAATGATGCAGTTGCGCGCTGGTATCAAACGGCAGCAAAAAATGATTCATGCCACCCACGCCCGCTTTTTCATCCCAGATACACGCCGACACACACGAACCCAGCCCAGTACAAATGATCTCCTCTTGCGCTGTGGCATAAACACCGCCCGGCAGCACTTTAACCCACGGCATGTTGGGTTTTAAATTGGGAAAACGATCGTATTTCACGTTCTCCATTTTGATTGTCGTGGTGGCTGGGCTATCCATCATGCTGCGCTACATCTTGACGTAAATCGTCTGGCCTAAATGGTGGAACATCGAACTGCAACGCCCCAAGCTTTCAGAATGACCCAGAAACAACACGCCGCCAGGTTTGAGTCGATCATGGAACCGCGTGATCAACAGCTCTTGTGTCGGTTTGTCGAAGTAGATCATCACATTCCGGCACAAGATCAGATCGAATTCATCGCGCATCGGCCAGTGATCGACCAGATTTAACTGATGAAACTGCACAAATTGTTGTAACTTGCGCGCCACTTTGATCTTGCCAGCTTGGTCACCTTTACCGCGTAGAAAACAGGGCTTGAGGTACGGCTTCGGAATGCTCGCCAGCGCGTCTTGCGAATAGATGCCGCGACGCGCGTGATCCAGCACTTGTGTATCGAGGTCTGTCGCCCAGATGTTAACGGATTCCGCAAAGTCGAACGTCCCCGACATCAGCAAAGACGCCGCCACGCTATACGGCTCTTCGCCCGTCGAGCAGCCTGCCGACCAAATGTTGATGTTGTGATTGCCCAAGCTGCGCCACCCCTCCACCACCACTTTTTCAAGGAATTCAAAATGATGATATTCGCGAAAGAATTGGGTCTTATTGGTGGTCAGCGTATTAATAAAGTGAATGCATTCCTGCTCATCGTGTTCAATCAACGCACGATATTCCGCAAAGCGGTTCAAGCCCCGGCGGCGCATCTGACGGCTAATACGCCCGTAAACCATGGCTCGCTTGCGGTCAGACAGATAAATGCCAACCCGTTTGTGCATAAACCACTGGATGAACTTGAAATCTTTGTCCGTCAGTTCAAATTCTTGTTCATTCAAAGCCAACATCGCTGAGTCCCTTGTTAAAACTCTTCCCACTCATCACCATCGTCGTTCAAATCGAGCCGGGCATTCGCCACTTTGCCCGGTGAACGCAGGTCGCTAACATTGCTGCGTTTCGATTGCTTGGGCACTTCGGGTGCGGTCGACTTGCGTGTTTCGAACGTGGTGATGTTGCTGTCGGTGGTAAAGAAGTTCATCAGATTCAACAGCTCTTTGCCTTCATCTTTCAGTGATTGGCTGGCCGCGGAAATCTCTTCCACCAACGACGCGTTCTGTTGCGTCATCTCATCCATTGCCGTCACTGCACGGTTGATCTCATCAATCCCGGTCGATTGTTCGATGCTGGACGACGCGATTTGGCCGATCAAATGCGACACTTTGCTGACTGCTTCTACGATCTCATTCAAGGTGGATCCCGATTCGTTCACCAAGCGCGATCCTTCGTCCACTTTCTCCACGCTGTCTTTGATCAAGCCTTTGATCTCTTTTGCTGCTGCCGCACTGCGCTGTGCAAGGTTGCGAACTTCGCCCGCGACCACGGCAAAACCACGACCTTGTTCACCTGCACGCGCCGCTTCAACCGCGGCATTCAGCGCTAACAAATTGGTTTGGAACGCGATTTCGTCAATCACGCCAATGATGTCCGCAATTTTCTTGCTGGCAGTGTTGATTTCACCCATGGCGTTAATCGCCTGCCCAACCACTTCGCCGCCTCGCGTCGCTTTTTTCGCGGCATCGGTGGACACGCCGTTGGCGTCTTTTGCGTTGTCGGCATTCTGGCGCACTGTCGCGGTCATCTGTTCCATGCTGGCCGCCGTTTGCTCCAGATTGGAGGCTTGCGCTTCAACACGTTGGCTCAAGTCGTTGTTTCCTTCGGCAATTTCAGTCGATGCCGTTGCCACCCGCGCCGAGGATTTGGTGATCTTGTCAACCATGGCGCGTATGTTGGTGATGGAGGTATTCACCGCTTCCGCCAACCGGCCAAATTCACCCTGATGTTCGTGCGGCATCTGGTTGTTGAGGTTACCCTCGGCAACTTGACTCATGACATCAATGCACTGCCCCAGCGGCTCCACCAAGGTATCCAATAGGTTGTTAATGCCATCACCGAGTTCGCGCATAAAGCCGTTGTAAACTGAGGTATCAATGCGTTCGTGCAGCTCGCCATCAATCGCTTTTTGAATCAGGCTTTCCACCTGACGCTGACCATCACGCTGTTCGGTGATATCCACCCATTGCAGCGCCGGGCCAATATAGTTGCCTTTGCCATCACGCATCGCGATGCAAGTGAGGTTAAATTCTAATGAGCCCACTTTGATGTTCGAACTGAATGGCAGCCGATCCGGATTGCTGATGATGCTGCGCTGATGGGACGGATTTTTGTGGAAGGTGTCAATGCTGCGTCCAACCAGTTTGCTGACCTCAAAGCCCGGAAACGCCTGCGCCAATTCGCTTTCTCGACTGCGCAGCAATGCCGCCAACGACGGGTTGAGGTATTGAATGATACCTTCTTGGTCGGCCATCATCAGGTTAGTGGTCATGCCCTCTACGGCCGACGCCAAACGGCCAATTTCGGTCTCTTTGGCCCGCTCTTCGGTGACATCGCGCCACTCCAGCGTATTGCCAATGTAGGCACCGCTGATGTCGAAAATCGCCGCGACGTTGAGCTCGATTTTCAACGGGCCAATCGTAATGTCGGTGCTGTAAGGTAAGTTATTGGGATCGCTGAGTAATTTGCGCTGATGCGCTGGATTACGGTGAAACTCATCGATGCAGCGTCCCATCAACCATTCCGACGACGCGGTAAAGCCCGACCATACCGTGCGCAGCGTCATTTCATGCTTGCGAAACAGCGTCAGTGTCTCTGTGTTGATATAAGTGATGTTGAAATCGCGGTCGATCATCACCATCGCCGTCTGCGCCTGATCAATCGCCGCCCGCAGACGCGCCACTTCATTTTCCTGCTGACGCAGCGCAGTCACGTCTTGCCATTCCAGCGTGTTGCCGATGTAAATGCCGTTTTGGTCGATAATCGCCCCGACGTTGAGTTCAATCTTGACCCCTTTGATATCGATGGTCGTCACGTACGGCAAGTTGGCGGGCGTGGAGAGCATCTGGCGTTGATGCGCTGGATTGCCGTGAAAATTATCGATGCAGTAACCCATCAAAAATTCTTCATCGGCGCGAAAATTGGGCCACACCGATTTGAACAAACTTTCATGTTGCTGAAGCAAATTCATCGACTGCTTATTGAGATAGGTAATTTTAAAATCTCGGTCGATCATCATCAGTGCGGTCTGCGCCGCATTGAGTGCGGAGAGAAGCTGCTGATTGGAAATTCCCTTCTCGGCCTCGTTTTCAAACTCATCAAGCAATGAGTCGGCCGCAGGTGCGACATAGTGCTGTTCTTTTTGGGGGTTGCGATTCCAAAATGCCATGAGTGTTCCCTCACATGATTGCTTCTTCAATGGTGTGGTGATTGAGTTCTGCCACGTCAAACAGCGACTCAATATCAATCAAAATCAAATGACCGCTTTTGACGGCGGCAATGCCTTTAATAAACTGTTGTTTTGCTGCGCTCGATAAATGTGGGGCTGGTTTGATCTGCTCCGGATGCAGTTCGTACACTTCCGCGACCCCATCCACAATCAGCCCCAGCGGGCGTTTCTGACTGTCGTTGAGTACCACCACCACGGTGGTGGCCGTGATCTGTGCAGGCGACAGATGAAAACGCATGCGTAAATCGACAATCGGGACGTATTCCCCGCGAATATCCAGCACGCCGATCATGTAGTCTGGCGAATTGGGTACCGAGCGCACGTCATTCCAGCCGCGGACTTCGCGCACATCGAGAATCAACACGCCGTACTCATCTTCATCCAAGACAAAACTGAGAAACTCTTGCGCCGCCATCACGCCTCCTCGCCCAAAATTCGGGCAATATCCAGCAGTGAATCGGTATCGAGCAGCGACATCACTTCCTCGCCAACGTTCAGTAATCCTTGGAGATACGGCGCCACGGACGTCTCGCCAATGGCGGGGAAATAAGTCGTTATCGCCTTGACCAATCACATCGCTGACCGCGTCGACCACCAACCCCATCAGCCGTGCGTGATCGCCCACATCACTGCGCAGCACCAGCACCACCGTCGTCGGTAAATAGTCATTGGTGCCTAAGCCAAAACGCAGGCGCAAATCCATGATCGGCACAATCATGCCGCGCAGATTGATCACGCCTTTCACAAAATGGGGGGAACGGGGAATCGGCGTAGGATGCTCCCACACGCGGATCTCTTCCACGTCGCGAATCGCGACGCCATAGAGTTCATTGGCTAAGCGAAAGCTGAGAAAATCGGCGCCACGTGACGAATCATCGTGGCTGGCCATCAGTGCAGCGTGCACCATTGATTCATGTTGAAGTGGGTGTGCGTGTTCGATATCCATTCGTCGCTCTCCTTCACAACTAGGCGGCCATGCCTTTTTGGCCACCGAGACTGCGGCGTTTCATATACGTGGTAATCAATCCCTGAATGTCTAAAATCAGAGACACAGAGCCATCGCCCAAAATGGTGGCGCCAGAAATACCGGCCACCTTGGCGTAATTCGATTCGAGACTTTTGATCACCACTTGTTGTTGATCGAGCAGTTCATCGACCAGCAGCCCAACCCGATTGCCCGCCGCTTCAACAAAGCAAAGTAGCCGTCTGCCGAGCGCGCCACTGCTGCCCATTTCCAGTTCATCTTGCAAACGTAAAATGGGGATGTTCTCGTCCCGCAGGCGATACAACTCAACGCCGCCGGACGCTAACTTGACGCATGATGGATTGATTTGAATCGATTCCACGATGGTCAGCAGAGGAATGATGTAGACTTCGCTGCCGACACGCACCAGTTGACCATCGAGAATGGCGAGCGTGAGCGGCAAACTGATGGTGAAGTGACTGCCCTTACCAAGACTTGATTCCACTTCAATGTGGCCACCCAGCTCTTCAATGTTGCGTTTCACCACGTCCATGCCGACGCCACGACCGGAAATGTCAGACACTTGATCGGCGGTCGAGAAACCGGGCGCGAAAATCAGGTTGAGCACTTGTTTATCTGAAATTTCATCCCGGCGGGAGTCGGCCGGTAACACCCCTTTTTCAACCGCTTTGCGCCATACGCGATCGCAGTCAATGCCCGCACCATCGTCTTTCACTTCGATGATGATGGAGCCACCCTGATGATAGGCGTCGAGTTCGATCAGCCCCATTTCCGGTTTGCCTGCATCCAAACGTTGCTGCGGACGCTCAATCCCATGGTCAATGCCATTGCGCACTAAATGCACCAATGGGTCGACAATGCGTTCGAGCACGGTTTTATCCAGTTCGGTATTCTCACCTTGGATCTGCAAATCGACTTTCTTTTCCAGACGACCGCACAAATCGCGCACCAAGCGAGGAAAACGACTAAACGCAAAGCTCATCGGCAACATGCGAATGTTGAGCACGTTTTCTTGCAGGTCTTTGCTGTTTTGCAATAGCTGCGCGAGCCCCGCTTGCAGTTTTTCCAGTTTATCCATCGAGAAGTCGTGGCCGATTTCAGTCAGCATCGATTGGGTGATGACCAACTCCCCAACAAGGTTAATCAGGCTGTCGACCTTATCGATATCGACCCGAATCGACGTCACGCTCGACTCCGATTTCGCCGCTTTCACCGGCGCTTTCTCTTTGCTTTCCTGACTTTGCGTTTCGGGGCGTTTTGTTTCACTCAGGGAAGTATCGTGGCATCGCCCATCGTCCATACTGGCTTTGGGCAGGTTGGCGTCATGTAAAGGTGCAGCATGGCCGGTTTGAATAGGCGCTGCTGTCTCTGTTGCCGAAGGGTCAGTTGTATCGCTCGCCTTCGCGCTCACCTCATCCGCACCAAGGGATGAATCAACGGGCGTTCGCGTCAGAAGCAAATCACACTCATCTTCCACCCATTCGAAGATTTCACGAATGGCCGCCTCTTCCACCGCCCCATCGAGACGTGCTCGCCACGCGAGGTAGCAAAGCTCGGCTTCCATTTCGAGCAACTCCGGCAGTGCAGAGGCATCGGCTTCAATCTCACATTGCGGGTCAAGCTCATGCAGCTCGCGCAAAATGCGCAGCGGATCGTTGCCGCTAAAAAACAGTTCTTGATGAGGCACAAAGCCCACCATCCAAGGGCCTAAGGCCTCATCGCACGCCTCATCTGAAGTTTGGTCACTCACAGGTTGCGCCGCAGCGTCAGGGGCAGCAACGGCCTGAAGTAACGCAGCAAGCTGATGACTTACCGAGGCTTTCAAGTCAACATCGACATCCGATCCGGTTTCGTGTCCTTCCAACATATCTCGAATCACGTCGCAGCTTTTCAGCAGCACATCCACGCTTTGCGCTGACAATTGTGTTTCCTGATTGCGAACTTTGTCGAGATAGGCTTCGACCGAATGAGTGAACTCACTGATATCAAGCAAATTGAAGGTCGCGGCCCCGCCCTTGATGGAGTGAGCGGCGCGAAAAATGGTGTTAATGGTTTCGTGATCTCCCTCTTGTGGGTCAAGATGGAGTAGCACATTTTCCAGCACTTCAAGATTTTCACGACATTCTTCGTAAAACATCTTACGCAGCTGTTCCATGTCTAAAGCCATATGCAGTCCTGCCAATTGACGTTATCGAGTTTCAACACTTCCAAGTCGAAGCAAAAATTACAGCACGCGTTTTAGAGTTTTTAGTAACGTGTCCGGGTTAAACGGTTTGACGAGCCAGCCGGTCGCGCCCGCCAGTTTGCCTTCTTGTTTTTTCTCCATGCTGGTTTCTGTGGTCAGCATGAGGATGGGAATAAATTTGTATTGTGGGTTACCGCGAATCGCTTTGACCAATTCAAAGCCGCCCATGTTGGGCATGTTGACATCGGAAATCACCACATCGAATTTGGTGCTCTGCGCTTTGGTCAGGGCTTCGCGACCATCATTGGCAGTTTCGACGTCATACCCTGCATCCTTAAGGGTGTGGCTAACCATCTGACGAATAGAAATGGAGTCATCTACAGCGAGAATTTTTGTCATTACGTCTTCCTTGTTGCATCTTGAGATTCCATAAACCAGCGCTCAAGGCCCAGCACATCGATGCCTTCCTGTAACGCTTCAGAGATGTTTTCTAAACGGATGTCGCGCTCTGCCAAACGTGCAGACTCAACAAACGAGACCAGAAGCTGCATGCCCGCTGCGTCCACACGTGACACATGCGTGGCATCAATGACCAAAGGGGTGGCTTGTTGCAGCCATTCTTGATATTGGACTTTGCAATCAACCACATTGCTGATGTCCAGACTCTCATTTAAGGTGAACACAAGCCGAATTCCTTGTCATTGTGCGCTAATGAAGGTTCCTTTTTTTCTTTTGTGAGTGTAGAAAGGAATGCTTAATTAGCAAATTGCATAATAGGGATTCATTTCTCTGGTCAATACAACTTTTGAGTTAGACGAGAAGATAAGGCACTTAATCTAAAGGATTTTTTTGGGCGGTAACGAAAAAGAAAAAGCCCTACGAAAGTGAAGTAATACATAGGACTTTTTTGACATGGAAGCGCGGAGGGAAGCATTTACACTGTAAATCAGCCCCACTCAAACCGATCTCATTGCGACGTTTTACACTGTAAATTTGTCAGTAACTTAGCGAGTGATTCACGAATTTTGGCTTCGATTTGTTTTCGGCCCGAACCATCACATGCATTGGCACATTCTTGCCAAGTGTGTCGTTGTAAGACTTTGGCAATCAATACATCCGACACCGCTAACCATTGTTCTGCGCGCAAACTCAGTAAAAGTTGTTCAATCCACGCGGCAACGCTTTCATAGTTTGCGCCGCCATTGGCGTAGTGCTGCAATAACGTCAGCGGGATGGTCGTTGTGACTGGCGTTTTGGCGTGACTCATTAACTGACGCACCAATGCAGGCGTTAACGTTCGTAACGTCTCACTGAGTTCATAGCTCAAATGAATCGGGAATTGCGCCGTCGCCTCTTCCACCCAAGGTTGTGAATGGTGTTGAATCATCAACAGGGAGTGGCAGCCGCTGGCTTGGTCGCGCTGCGAGCCGATTTTGACGGCGCAGAATTGGTTGTGCTGCCAAAAGCGAACCAGCTCAGAGGTGGCGCCAAAGCTGGTGGCGTAGTAATCAGCAGGATGACTCGCCACAAAGTTCGATAACAAAGACGAACCGACACCGCGCTGCTGTAACTGAGGATGGATGGCAATGCGCATGATCCGCAAACACGTTTGCTGAGCAGCAACGGCCATGCCCAGTTGATTGGCTAACGTCACCGGTGCAAGATGACCTTTAGGGCGACGTTGTCCGCGCTGAATCTGTTCAATCAATGTGTCATCCAATCCCCCTTCCCGCACCGCCAATATGCAGCCAATTACGCGCTCGTCGGCGCGCGCAACGAACACGCACATCGCATCGTCTCCCAGAAGGTGCAGCACATCATTGGGCGATGTTTGATAATGGGCGTTCACCAGCAAGGCAAAGATGTCAGCCAGCAAAGCGGGTTGCTGAAGTAACTCAGCTTGGGGAATGGCTTGATAGCGTAGTGACGTCAGGTTGAGATCGCGGGGCAACAATGCAACATCAGAATCAAGTAAGAACGCGCGCCGATGCCATGCTTCCAGCGAATCATCAGGGCTCCAGCGTATCGGATGGTCAAGGTGCAACGTGCGCATCTGCGGTCGCTGCTGTTGCAACCACTGTTGGAACTTCAACGTGAATCCTCGCCCACACCCTTCATAGCCGTGGATGGTGGTCGAGAACACCGCGCGGTGATAACGCTCAACAAAAGTCATCAACATGGGTAACGGCAGCGCTGCCGCCTCATCAACCAATAACACATCACATTCTGGCTGATGCAAGATAATCTCATCCGGCGCCATAAAACGCAGTTGCGATGCCTGATAATGCAGCGCACCTTTGGATGCCTGCGCCAACGGAAGACATCGCGCAGCGTGCTGAAATAGCGGCGCAACGTTGGCCAGTGTGGGAGCCGTCACGATGATGTTCAACGACCGGGACTGCATCAATTGCGCCGCAGCGATCCCTAACGCACTGCTTTTACCTCGCCCGCGATCAGCCGTCAGCACCAGCGGTCGTTTACGATGCCCTTCCACCACACGGACAACCTGTGCAATCGCTTCGGCTTGCTGAGCAAAGGCATCTTCAGGCGCAGCCACGTCGACCTTCGGCGACATCGGTACTGGCGGCAAAGACGCCAGCGTAGTTGGAGTGACTTGCAGTAATTCTGCAAACGCGGCGGCCAGCCATTGCTGAGCTGGATTTTCGCTCACCACTTGATCGCCAATCAGCAGCAAAAGACCACCGCCGGTCAATGTTCCCAACGCAGCGCTAAAGCTGTTGGCATCAAATCCCTCGCTGACATCGCAAATCAGCCATTGGCATTCACGCCCCAAGAGATACTGACCTTTATTGAATGCCACTGGCGTTACGCCCGCACGAGCCATGCCACCCAATTGAAACACTGTGCTATCGCTTGCGAGCTGCTGCATCAATGCATCTACAACGGCGTGTTGCCATTCCAGTGTTCCTTGTAGACGCACACCGAAACGGCCATTGCACGTGACGGCTAAATGCTGAAGCTGATCAAAAAATTGCAAAATAGTTGCGGTTGGATTTGCCATAAAAAACCGTGAGTTGTTGCCATTGCACCATGGTAGCACAGGCGTGCACCTGCGCCATATTCCGTCCTGATTAGCCTGCGCGCGGTTGCACCAAATTCGTCATTTGAAGGCTAAAATCTTTTTCCATAACGACAAATTATATTTGCTTTATTGCGCTTCTCATTTCACTAATGATGCATGCGAAATCCAGCGTGGTGCTGGCCTTTAGGAATCAAAATACAATGAAAAATTTCATCAAAGGATTGGTACTCGCTGCAGTGGTCGCTTCTAGCCAAGTGAATGCAGAGACAAAAACGCTGAATGTCTACGCTTGGGGAGGTTACCTGCCCGAAGCATCACTGAAGAAATTTGAGCAGCAAGAAGGCGTCACCATTAACTATTCAACCTTTGAGAACAATGAGTCGATGTACACCAAACTCAAACTTCTGAAAGGCGGCGGTTATGACGTGGTGTTTGCATCAGCTTACTTTATCGAAAAGATGGGCCGTGAAGGCCTGTTGGCTGAACTCGACCACGCACAAATCCCCAACATGAAAGATACGATGCCTTCCCTACTCGGCCAGGCGCACGATCCACAAAACAAATATTCGCTGCCGTATATCTGGGGCGTTACTGGTCTGAGCTACAACGAAGCCATGATTCCGGAAGGCATTACCCAGTGGAAAGATTTGTGGAACAGCAAATACGCACAGCAAGTGATGTTGATTGACGACATTCGCGATGTGTTTGGTATGGCACTGAAACTCAACGGCTACAGCATCAACACCAAGAACGAGAAAGAAATTGAGCAAGCGTATCAGTCGCTGGCGGCGCTGAAAGATAACGTGCTGCTCTACAACTCAGATGCACCGCACGTACCGTATGTGTCCGGCGAAGCGTCACTGGGCATGCAATGGAATGGCAACGCGTATCAGGGCCAACAAGAAATGCCAGAGCTGAAATTCGTGATGCCAGCGGAAGGCGCGGTGTTGTGGATGGATAACTTCACGATTCCATCGGGTAGCGAGCACAAAGCGTTGGCGCACAAGTTCATTAACTTTATGTACCAACCTGAAAACCAAGCGGAGATCGTGAACAGCCTTGGCTACGCCTCAGCGACCAAAAGTGGTCGCGCGTTACTGCCTGAAGCGCTGCGCAATAACGCCACCATTTTCCCTGCAGAAGAGGACATGGCGAAGGGTGAATTCATCAATGATGTTGGCCCCCAAGCCCTGGCTATTTATGAGAAATACTGGCAGCGCCTAAGAAACCAATAATTGCGATAAGCAGTAAAAAACCACCGGCATAACAGGTGGTTTAGGAATAGAAAATACAAAGCCCGCGAATGCGGGCTTTTTGTTTAACTCAGTTTTTGTTCGACAAAGGCGAGAATTTCTTTCATCAGCGCGTCATCGACTTTTTTCAGATTCAGCGCCAAATTGGACCCTTTGCGCGAGTAACTGACACGCCCTTTGACCAAATCGACTTTGTTGCTGACCGCGCGTTTTGGCGGTACCAACTCCGCAATCCACTGTTCAATCGTCTCAGTCACCTCTTTGGTGATACGAGCCACGCCTTGTGATTGGCAGCGCTGCCACACCAAACCTTCCGCCTGATGGCACTTATTGAGCAACTCCGTTTGTTGCTCGGCGCTCAAATCGTTGAACTGCTTGTGCAGCTTCACGATGGTCGGACGGCCCAGTTCAACCACATTCGGGTACGCTTGCAGCAGCTCAAGGGGCAATGCCGCAGCTTTCAACGCGCCGCTCACCAACGCTTCGCTGCATTGGAACATTTTCGCGAGCGCTTTTTGATCTTCCGCTTCACCGCTATCGAGTTTGGCCTGCATTTCGTGCCCTTTCTCGTACAGCGACAACGGTTTGTGTGCGTTCGCGACATCCGACAGGAATTTCGCATGTTCGCCATTGATGTTGTCAGCGACGTAAACCAGGAACTCCTGATTGGCCAAAATACACGATTTACGACGACGGCTACCATCAAGCACTTCGATTTTGCCATCGGCCGTTTTGCGGCCCACGGCTGGGTATTGCTGACCGCGCTCACGCAGTGTGCTCAGCACGTCCGACAGTGCGTGTTCGTTGAGAAAAGCTTGTTCACGGGCATTTTCCGCAAACACCGTGGTGCGTGTCGCCACTTCTGCGGCCGGAATACGCACCAGTTCAAACGTCACCAGCTCTTCACCAGCCACAGACAGCTCAATCACTTGCGCTTGGGCCTTCGCGGCCGCCTGCGCTTCCTGTGGGGTTGACGCACGACGCTTGTCCGCTTTGCCAAAAAGTTTTGCGTTCAGATCCGACGTTTTAATTGCCATGTGTTACTTACCCCTGATTAAGTGAAGTCCAGTGTGAATGAAGTACGCGTTCCAGTTCCAGCGCGCTCTTTTGTACCGCATCTTGCGCGGTGGCCAAGGTTTTCTTACCCCCTTCAAAATCGCTGGTGGTTAAGTCAAACACAGTGCTATAGGTGTCGGCACACGTTTCAAAGGCGCGGCTGCGGGGAATGGTTGCCATCATCACTTGATCGCCCAGCAGGTAGTTCATTTCCGTCAGCACGGAGACTTGCTTCTTGTTGTCGTCTTCAAACATGGTCGGCATCAAACGTACAAACTCCAGCCCTTTCCAATCGTCCGGGAACATCTCGTATACGGTTGGCAGGTGTTGGAAGAAGTTCACGGTTGACGCCCAGTCCAGACGCTTGGCCGCACATGGGATCAACAAAGCATTCGACGCATACATCGCGTTCCAAACCAGCGGGTCCACGTGTGGGCCGGTATCAATCATGATCACGTCAAATTCGTCAGCGATTTTGTCAATCAGCTTCTCTTTCAGCAGACGCACGATATCCAGCGACTGATTTTGAGACAGGTATTGCCAAGCTTCGGCGTTAAACATGGCATCTTCTGGGAACGCAGAGATGGTCTTCAAGTTAGGATACTGTGTTGGCAGCATGACGTTCTTTTCCAAAAACGCCTTATCCACTTCAACGTCTTCCGGCACGTTATCCAGCATGATATCGACGGCAGAATAAATGTTACTGTGTTCAGCCAAGCTAATTTGTGGGTTTAAGAACAAACGCAGCGACCCTTGCGGGTCCAAGTCGATCAGGCAGATACGGTAACGCTTGTCGAGATTCAGCGCCAAGCAAGCCGCCAAATGCACAGCCGTCATCGATTTACCGGTGCCGCCCTTCTGGTTTTGGACGTTGATAATCCACGGTTTGTTTTCAGTATTCTTTTTACGCTGATGGAATTTAGGCACGCCCGCCGCATCCATGAGCATGTGCGCTTCCGCCAAAGAAATGGAGTAATGGTTCGCGTTGTTTTTGGTAAATTGATGCCCTGCTTCTTCCATCTTGGCGATGGCTTCATCAAGCTTACGACGCGTCAGTCCTGAACGGGTTTCCATTAAGGCTTTCGACATCGGAGGGAAATGCTCATCACGACGCTCTTCCAATACAATCTCAATGCGGTCCGCTTGAACCTGTTGAGTCAGTTCAGCGAGCGTATAGAGATTATCTATGGTTTGTTCTCTTTTCATAGCCAAATTCCGTAATTAGTGCCTATCAGCAAATAGTACAGCAATATTAACCATATACAACAAAAAGGTGAACAGACAATTTTAGATAAAAATCACATTAAATAGATTTTTAACACGAAATTCATTGAATCATGAAGATTTGCTGAATAAACCGCCCCAAAACTCAGCGGATAAATCCTCTCAAACTGCGTCAGATTTTAAATGTTACATCGTCACTTATTTACATTGTAAACCTCATGAACCACCTCGTGGATAACATCATCTCGATTTCCCACCGGAACGATTAAGTCAAGTGGTTAAATTACGGCGCGTGTCATTTCAATCTCCATTTCGTAACACTCGTTGCATTTCATCAACATGGTGGCGCATCCATACACACTCATGCCATACGCTATACTGATTTGATCCAAAGAGAGCTCTGCCGAAAGCATGATCAAGGGTACTCTCATGATCATGTTTCCGTTTGAAATCTATCGCAAAGGAAGAATGATCAAGGGATTTTAACGCATCACACGTCATCGCCGAACCGTTGTTTCAAAATGATCCAAGATCGGATCAATGATCAAGAGATCATGCGTGCCGGAAGCATGTAAATTTCGCGCTGAATTACGGACGATGTCAGACAGAATAGGGCTTGTGGGCAATTCGCTGTGTCATTGGCCCGCCGCAAGCGCCAATTGAACCAACAGGCCTAGCCTGCCATTCACCATGATCATGCTTTCGTCAATTCGTCGTTTGTGCCTTGTATCACGGCATTCGTCAGTCAACATGCAGACCAACTGCGCGAACGATGGAATCTTGTACGAAAATGGCCTTTTCAGCGCTTCTCTTGATCATGTTTCCGACCCCATGTGTCGATGAAACGACAAAACAGCCCGTCAATAGGGGAGAAGAACTCGACGATGAATCAGGGGGTTGTGGATAAGGTGTGCGTCCACCTTGATCATGGTTTAGGGAATTCGTTGATCATTGATTCGTGATTGTCATGATCATTGATCGGGAAGGGTTTGATCATGCTTTCAATGACTTAATGATCATCGTTTCAGTAAACTCATGATCATGCTTTCGCGTGTCATTTTTAAAAGCATATTGAAAACAGTATGTTACAAGCAACCTTTCACTCGGATCATATAATCATATAGATCACTCTATATCAGAATAATCAAAAAGATCAGTTATTTAAAACCAGCAATTTTTTCTTTATTTATGATCTCTTTTTCTTTATTCTCTTGGAACTATAGCGATATTACGGCTAGTGTGATACGGATCTAATAATGACATCAGAAGAAAAGTTGCTGATCAAAGCACCCAGAAGCCACAAAGATGGTCATCTCTTTGAAGTTTCTGAAACCGCAGTGGACTGGATTGAACAATATCAGCATTTCAAAGGGGTGACGAAGAGTATCGTCGAACTCCTGAATTTGATCTCGCTGCGTGGCTTTCGCAGCAAAGATGGTCTGGTATCCACTACCGAATTGATCGATGCAACCGACGGTCAGTTAACACGGGCGGCCATTCAGCAACGCCTCAGAGCTGCGGTCTCGATCGGGTTATTTAAACAGATCCCAGTGCGTTTTGAAGAAGGCCTTGCGGGCAAAACCATGTTGCACCGTTTCGTCAATCCCAACCAATTGATCTCGGTATTAGGATCCACCAGCTTGGTGACCGAATCGGTCAAGCAAAGTGAAAAGCGCAAACGTTCAAAAGCATTGGCGCAAACGCAGGTCAATCAACGCTTGCTCACCGAGCATGGCTTGAATACGCCGCCAGCGATGAAAGACGAGGCGGATCAGTTTGTGGTTTCGCCCACCAATTGGGCGGGGATTATTGACCAAGCACTGGCACCACCGCGTACGCGTAAAAGCTACCAAAAATCCATGGTGTCGATTTCAGGCACACGTGCAGTGATCGAAACACGATCGTCTAAAAATATCATGACGGTCGACGATCTCATGACCCTGTTTGCGCTGTTCACACTGACGGTTCAATACCACGATCATCACCACGAAGATTATCAGCTCAACGCGAGCCACGTGCCAAACAAAACCCCGCTCTACATCACGGATATTTTGTCGCTGCGCGGCAAAAAGGACAGCGGTCCTGCGCGTGATTCGATTCGTGACAGTATTGATCGCATTGAATTTACCGATTTCCAACTGCATGAACTGACCGGGCGTTGGTTGAGCGAAAACATGCCGGAAGGATTCAAGAGTGATCGTTTCCGTTTTCTGGCGCGCACGATCACCGCTTCGGAAGAAGCGCCCACAGAAGGCAGTGATGGTGAGATCAAGATCAAACCGAACCTGTACATTCTGGTGTGGGAGCCGTCGTTCTTTGAAGAGTTGATGACGCGTGATTATTTCTTCCTGTTCCCGCCAGAGATTCTGAAACAGCACACCTTGGTGTTCCAACTGTACTCCTATTTCCGAAGCCGCATGTCGCGTCGTCATACCGATGTGATGCTGCTGAGCGAGCTGAATCAAAAACTGGCACGCAACATTGAATGGCGTCGTTTCTCGATGGATCTGATCCGCGAGCTGCGCCGTTTGTCGGAAGGCAAAGGCAATGACGATCTGTTTGTGGTCAATCTGTGGGGCTATCACCTGACGATCACCACGTTGATCGACAAAGGCAAGTTGAGCGATTACCAAGTCGACATCAAATGCGATGTTGAGGAAGTGCTGCGTTATTCGCGGGCGAAAACCACCAACGCGGGTAAACGCAACATGGCGCCGACGCTGCCAAACCCACTGCGTCACGAAATGGTGTCGAAACAGAAATTACAAGAGCTATCAGAAATAATCGATGGCGAATTTGAACCGATTCAACGTAAATCCCCGTCACCACGAGGTAAATTGGGCCGTCGCGTGAAGCTGCGTAAGCACTTGGTGGAGATCAACGCAGACGAAATCACCATTACGTTATCGAAATATACCTCTCCAGAGGCCCTAGAACGCAGTATAACGGCTTTAGCGGCGATGACTGGACACGCGCCTTCATCAATCCGAGAAGAGTGTGTAGAGCTGATTGACAAGCTCGATTGGCTGCGTGTGGATGAGAACGTGATCCCGTATGAGACGTTGAGCAAGTTGATCGAGCTGTATAACACCCAAAATGACAACAAGCATTTGTCGATCGAACGTTTGATCTCGGGGCTGGCCGTGCGACGGAAAGTGTGTAAACAGGTACACGAAGGGCATCTTGATGAATCTGTTTTTCGGGCATTAGATGAAGTTGCCATTGGTATTTGAAACGGAAACTACAGTATTGATACACAACGTTGACATATGTCTGACAATGTCAAGCCGTCGAGTGGTTAAAGTTTATCTCGAATAGACAACCTTTTGTCCTATCTGATGAATTAATAGATTGGCTCATATTGTTACATTCGTTCTGAATTAGTTTGCGAGTTCTTCCTGAGAGCTCGCTTTTTTTTGCCTGAAATTCATCTGCTTACCGAAATAGACCGCCTTTACGCCTTGATCATGCTTGCGGATCGCCCGCCGATCAGCGCTTTTCCCTTGATCATGTTTCCTTGTTCCTTATCGCGATCCTGATCCGCTTGTTACAGCGTGCCGTGATTGCGTGCCGTGATCGCGTGGTGTCATGACTCGCTATCATCCCGGCGCCGACGCGAGCATCAAATCACCATGATCATCGTTCCGTCTGTGAGCGGGGAGAAGAAGAGAGGCTTGCCGAGAGGTGGCCTGGAAACCTCCGTTGGGCGTGCTAAAGTCAGAGAAGCATCGCGGGTATTCTCGGTGGTGCAGGTGTGTTTAATATGCCCATTGAGCATGCTAAAAAACTGAATGAAAAATCACCGCTGAGGCTAAGGGACACAAGGGATGGTGAGTGAAGAAGTGAGAGGTTGATCGGCTTCTTTTTTACGCGGGAATCCTTTCAATGTACTTCGACATTTTGGGGAGCGCAAAACATAATTGAGCCATTTGTAGATTAGATGTCTGAATCCTCGTTGGAATCACATTCTTGCTCAAATCTTCTTAACAAGAATTTGGGGCTTTGCTACAGATTACATGTCCCTGGCATGGTTTGTTCGGAGGTTACAATGTCCATTAATTCAATTGACCATGATGAAATGACTAACATCGCAAATAGTTGGGACTTCACGGAAGAAGTCGTCGCTCCACGCCCAATGAAAAATCTGAAATCAGCGGAAGCTCGTCGTCGTATCGAGACACTAAGAGAAATCCGTGAAAGTGGATTAACCATTGAAGAAGCAAAGGAATTGGGCCTGCTTCACTAAGCAGGACCAGTTGGCGAATTGAGAAGGGTGGCGAAAGCCACCCTTTGTATTTTTAATGCTTTTATTGATTAAAGCCGCTTAAACCGACATTTTGACTCTTAATTTTTTCCATTCCTATGATATATTTCGCTCCACGTTTTTATCGACTGTGGGCTTACTAATGTCTTTCAACCTCGCATTGCTAGATGCTTCAGAGAAAAACAAAATAGAACTCGACAAACAGGCTTCTTTTTTAGTTTGGAAGATGAAGCAGGCAAAAAGCGGATCAGAAGAGATCACTAAGCAGCTAACCAAACTGACTTCCGAGCAGGAAAAAGAGTGGTTTCAACATTCGATAGATAAATACAAACGAGTGATGGGCGTGGCATAACGCTTGGCTCTCAGCAGAAGCGAAGACTATCTGCTAAAATCCGTCGCATCAAATTTGAACTAGAGAGAACATCCCGATGGGAAGAAGTTTTGAAGTGCGCAAGGCCTCTATGGCGAAAACTGCAGGCGCAAAAATTAAAGTTTATTCCAAATACGGTAAAGAAATTTACGTGTGTGCAAAGAACGGTGGCAGCGACCCAGACATGAACTTGTCTCTGCGTCACCTGATCACCAAAGCGAAACGCGATCAGGTTCCTGCGCACGTGATTGAAAAAGCACTGGATAAAGCAAACGGCGGCGGCGGTGAAGATTACCAACCAGCACGTTACGAAGGCTTTGGTCCTGGCGGTACAAGCGTGATTGTTGACTGTCTGACTGACAACGGCAACCGTACGTTCCAAGATGTTCGTCAGTGCTTTGTTAAAGTGGGCGCGAAGATTGGTGTGGAAGGTTCTGTATCGCACATGTTCGATCATCAAGCGGTATTCCAATTCAAAGGCGAAGATGATGAAATCATTCTTGAAACGCTGATGATGGATGATGTTGATGTCACTGACGTTGAACTCGAAGATGGTGTGATCACGGTTTTTGCGCCTCACAATGAGTTCTTTAAAACCAAAACAGCACTGAACGCTGCATTCCCTGATCTAACCATTGATGTGGAAGAAATCACGTTCGTGCCGCAAACCCCAACACCAGTGACGGGTGAAGACGCAGAGAAATTCCAGAAGTTCCTTGACCTTCTTGATGACTGCGATGATGTTCAGCAGGTATACCACAACGCTGAAATCGAATAAGCACGCAAAACAAAGAAACCGAGCCTTACGCTCGGTTTTTTTGTCTCTGTTGCTGCGGTTTTTTGACGTGATTGGGCGTGGAAAGCCAATCGGCCAACTTGCGGATCTGCGGCAAGACGGTGAGGTTAAGAAGCAATGCGACCGGCCAGGCCACGCTAAAGCCACTGAGCCACACGGGCGGCCATTGGGCATTGAATCCCAGCTTGTACCCTGACAACACGCCAGACATGATCACGGCCATGACAAACGACGTCATCAGTGCTGTTAGCCAAAACTGTTTTCGACTCATCATTCAGAAGTTTCTCTTTGGTTTCATCTTGGTGATATCTAGGATATAACTGTCCATAACTGAGAAAAATCACCAAGAAAAGAAGTATGAATTCCATATTCGGAAACATTGATGATCTTTACTTGTTCTTCTGTGTGGTGGAAGAGGGCTCGTTGGTCTCGGCGTCAAAGAAACTGAAGTTACCGGTCTCAACCATGTCTCGCCGTTTATCGGCACTGGAATCGCGCCTCAACCTGCGCTTGCTGGAAAAACAGGGCCGAGAACTGGTGGCGACGCAAAGTGGTCAGCAAGCCTTTCTGGCGATTCGCAGTGGCATGGAGAATTTGGAAAGCACTTTCAGCCAAATGCTCTCGGAGAGCCAAGACGTGACCGGCAGCGTCAAATTGGCGATTCCGCATAATTTTTACCGCGCGTTTGTTGGTCGTGTGGTAGAAGAGTTCGTGCGTCAGCATCCAAAAGTGAATGTGGAATTGGCGCTCAGTCAGGAGTCTGTGACGCCGGAAACCAACCGCGATCTGTTGATCACGTTCGAGATTGATCATCTGGAAGGCATGATCGCGCGGCCGCTGTTTCAAGCGCATCACGGCTTTTTTGCCAGCCCAGACTATTTAGCAACATGTGGGCCCGTCACGACGCTGGATCAACTGGAAGCACTGGATTGGATTTCGGTCGATCGCGCACAAGCCGTCCCGGTTTTCAGCGGTGACACGTTCGTGCGCTTGATTCACATCAAGCCCAAATTGGTCGTCAATGATATCCAAGCCATTGCGGGCGCTGTTGAACGCGGGTTGGGCGTGGCGTCACTGCCATATCGCCATGTGTCACCCAGCATGAATATTGTACAGTTATTGCCGGATTATCATCGCAGTGCCAAGCGAGCACATCTGGTTTATCGGGATAGAAAGTATCAGCCCAGGGCGCTGACCTTGTTGGTGGAAGCGTTGCTTGACGCTGTCAGCACACGTGAGCAAGGCGCGCCCGTCGTAAAAGGAGATTAACATGAAAGTCAGTTTTATTGGTTTAGGGGTCATGGGGTATCCGATGGCAGGCCATTTGGTGAGCGCCGGATTTGACGTTTCGGTGTTTAACCGCACGCAGGCAAAAGCGCAGGCATGGGCAGCGCAGCACGGCGGGCGCGCAGCTCCGACTGTGGAAGCGTGTGTGCGTGAGGCGGATGTGGTACTGATGTGTGTCGGCAACGATGACGATGTGCGGAGCATGGCCACCAGCGAACAGGGCGCGTTAGCGTTTATGAAGCCCGGAGCGATTTTAGTCGACCACACCACGACGTCTGCGTTGTTGGCAGAAGAGCTGGGTGCGGCGGCGCAGAACGTCGGTGTTCGCTTTATGGATGCTCCTGTGTCCGGTGGTCAGGCGGGCGCGGAAAACGGCGTACTCACCATCATGTGCGGTGGCGAAGCGGATCTGTTTGATGCACTGCAGCCTGTATTGAACGCGTATGGTCGTTCTTCGGTGCTGATGGGCGGTGTGGGTCAAGGCCAGCGGGCGAAAATGGTCAACCAGATTTGTATTGCGGGGGTGTTGAACGGTTTGTCGGAAGGCTTGATTCTGGCTGAAAATGCCGGGCTGGATATTCCCACGCTGGTTGCGTGTTTGAAAAACGGTGCGGCGGGTTCATGGCAAATGGAAAATCGCGCCGTGACCATGGCAGAGAATAAATTCGACTTTGGTTTCGCCATTGATTGGATGATCAAAGATCTGGGCTTTTGTTTAGATGAAGCTGAGCGTCAGGGCGTGCGTTTACCGATGACCGAAAACACCATCGCAGCCTATCGCAGCCTGTCTGCCAATGGAGAGGGGCGTATGGACACCTCGGTATTGATTAAAGCGGTCAAGCAGGCTGCCAAACAATAGCCCACCTTATCGCGTAAAAAGCCCCCGAATTCGGGGGCTTTTTCATGGCGGTTTACAGTGTAAAACTGGTTAAACTTTAAACCGGGCAACCAGATCATACAGTTCGTGCGCGCGGCCGTTCAGCCCTTGGCTGCCTTGACGGTTTTCATTGGCCAGATCGGCGGATTGGCTACTTTGATCGGAGATCACCACGATGCGCTGTGAAATTTCTTGCCCAACCAAACTCTGCTCCTCGGTCGCCGTGGCGATCAGCGAGTTCATATCCATAATCGTCCCAATCGACTGCTGAATCTGCTCCAGTGCCTTGGCTGCGGCGTTGGCTTCTTGCACCGTGGAGACACTGCGATTTTGGCTGGAATCCATTGCGCGCACCGCTGCGTCGGAGGCGGCTTTCAACTGCTCAATCATGGCGTGAATTTCGCCGGTGCTGTCTTGCGTGCGGCTCGCCAATTTACGCACTTCGTCGGCAACCACCGCAAAGCCGCGTCCTTGATCGCCTGCACGCGCCGCTTCGATGGCGGCATTGAGTGCCAACAGGTTGGTTTGCTCAGCAATGTCTTGAATCACGGCCAGAGATGTTGAAATGTTCTTCACATCGCTCTCCAATTTGGAAATCACGCTGCTCGCTTCTGCGACTTCCTCTGCCAGCGATTGCACCGAGCGCGCTGCGGTATCGACAATGGAATGTGCTTCTTTTGCATTGTCATCCGCCTCTTTGGCCGATTGGGCAGCCTGGCTGGCATTATTGGAAATTTCGTGCGCGGTGGTGGTCATCTCCGTCATGGCGGTGGCAACCTGTTCGGTCTCTTCGCGCTGACCGGAAGCCAAATCATCGACCTGAGTCGCGCGCTGGGTCATGGAGTTAGTTTCGTCCACCACTTGCTGGCCGACCAAGTTCACTCGTTTGATGATGTCTTGCAGGCTGGCGACAAAGGCGTTGAAGTTGTCACTTAACTGGGCAAACTCCGGCACGCTAAAACGTTCCATGCGCGCGGTGAGATCGGCATCGCCGCTGGCAAATGAGCGAATCGACTGATCAAACAGGCGCAGCGGATGCAAAATACTGCGGTTGATGAACATCGCGACAATCCCCACCAGCACCAGAATCACCACACTGACCGTGGTTAACGTCCATAAGCTGTGGGTCAACTTTTCCGACGCCAAGGCTTCCATTTCAGCAATTTCCGCATCGACATCATCGGTGTAGAAGCCGGTGCCGATGATGAGATCCCATTGCGGCAGATAGACGGAATAACTTAATTTGGGTAACGGTTGGCTCTCCCCCGGTTTGGGGAAATAGTAAGTAGTGAAGTCACCGCTTTTGGCATTTTTGATCAGATCTCGCACCAGATAATTGCCTTGCGAGTCTTTCAAGTCCATGAAGTTATCGCCGAGGCCCGTTTGGCCTTTGCCGAGTAGCACACGATTCCCTTGGCTGTCGTAACCAAACAGATAGCCATTTTTACCAAAGGCGATTTCTTGCAGAATGGTTAATGCCTCTTCGCGACTGGCTTGGCGATTTTTTAATGGGGTAAGGGCGCTCTCTGCGATTTGCAAATAGGCTTTCAGCTCTGCTTTTTTCATGTCCATCATCGCTTCGCGCGTGTTGGCCATTTGGGTTTTGCTCAGGCTTTGGGTTTCAGTGAAGGTCAAATACATCATGCTGATGGCAATGATGAGCAGCGGCACGATCGACAAAATGTAGAGTCGATGACGAATGGTTAAACTCATAGCGTTTCCCGTCCAGTAACAAGTGGGTGATGGTCTCGCGTTCTGATGAAGCGATTTATTGTTGTTTTACTCAGTAAGCGTAGCGCAGTTTTTCGACGGGGGAGGGACGTTGATTGGATTTTGTTATTTGGGTCGACATTGACCCTGCGGGCAGCGGCGCTGACCAGTCAGCCAGCCGGAGAGGGTGTAGCGGTGACGCGCAAACCATAAATAGGCGCGATCGGCGAGAGGGCGAATCAAAGACCAGCGCGTGAGGGCATATAGCCACGGTTTTCCAACCAGCGACCATGCCAAATGCAGCGCGTCCAATCCGCGTACCAAGCGACCTTGTGCATCGTAGGCCAGCAAAATACGCTGCGCTTCTTCAAGATCGATCGCCGGATAATCTGCCATGTCGGGGCTGTGGATATCAATCAGCGTGATGCAATTGTGAACATCTTGTTGTTTTAATGCGCACATTTCGCGAAAACAGAGCGGACAGCGCCCATCAAAAAAAATCGTAATTTGTGACATATTTCGAGCTTATTAACTTTTTTTCTTAGCACAAAAGTATGACAGTTTTTGATCTAAATCAAAGAAACTTTTTATAGATAACAGGTGTTTGAGGGGGATATCCCTGTATTAGCAAAGGATTTATTTTACTAATGATTCCATTTATGAAAGGTAAGATTGCAATTTGATCTACTGTGATTCGGGTGTATTGCCCGCATAATGCGCCGGATGTAACAAAATGTTTCCGACTGTGACATTTGTGTTTTGGCGTGAGTTGAATTGTTGGACGTATGTCGATGTTCATGACTTGCGTGCACGCGAATGTTACCTCAAGTAAACATTTGTTCAAGCTCAACACACATAAAAATACTCATAAACATCAACCGCAGATTCCAAAAAGTGCCAACTTTTGTCGGTGGAAATCTGCAAATACAGTCGAGAAAGTCAATGGAAGCCTCAAGATACAAAAACATCTTGTCGAGAGCGGGATTGTTTTTTGCAATTTTGCTCCTCTCAGGATGTCAATCTGCTTTGCTTGATCCCAAGGGCATGGTAGGGGTACGTGAAAAAGAGTTGATCATCACCGCTCTTGTTCTGATGTTGATTGTCGTCATCCCCGTGATTCTGATGACAATTTACTTCTCCTACAAATACCGTGCGAGCAACACTGACGTAGAGTACACACCAGAATGGTCTCACTCGACCAAAATCGAAGTGGTGGTTTGGACGATTCCAATCATCATCATCGCGATTTTGGGTGTGATTACCTGGCGTTCTACGCATGAGCTGGAGCCATCCGTCCCACTCCAAAGCGACGTCAAACCGATGACGATTGAAGTGGTGTCACTGGACTGGAAATGGCTATTCATCTATCCAGAGCAGCAGATTGCTACCGTCAACTACGTCGCATTCCCGAAAGATGTTCCGGTGAAGTTCAAAATCACGTCTGACAACATCATGAACTCCTTCTTTATTCCGCAACTGGGCAGCCAGATCTACGCGATGCCTGGCATGGTGACTCGTCTGCACCTGATTGCGAACCACGAAGGTGAGTTCAAAGGTATGTCTGCCAGCTACAGCGGCGAAGGTTTCTCTCACATGAAGTTCGTGGCCAATGCATTGCCCGATCAACAGAGCTTCGACAACTGGGTGAACGACGTGAAATCACAGCCAAACAAGCTGCATGATTTCAGCGATTACCAAGCGCTAGCGAAACCAAGTGAAGACGTTCCTGTGACTTACTTCTCCAGCGTGCCTCATGATTTGTTCTCGGCTGTAGTGATGCAGTTTATGGGTTCTCACGACATGGGTGGCGAAGCGAAAGAAGCGCACGGTCATATGAACATGGCAGAACATAAAGGGTAACAAACGATGTTTGGAAGACTAACACTAGATTCCATTCCATATCATGAGCCTATCATCATGATCACGATGGCCGTGATTGCGATTGTGGGCCTTGCGGTCGTGCTGACCATTACGCGTATGGGCAAATGGCAGTACCTATGGAATGAATGGTTTACTTCAGTAGACCACAAAAAACTGGGCTTTATGTACATTGCGGTTGCGATGATCATGTTAATTCGTGGTTTTGCTGATGCCGTGATGATGCGTAGCCAACAATTATTGTCGTCAGCGGGTGAAGCGGGCTACTTGCCGCAGCACCACTACGACCAAATCTTCACTGCGCACGGCGTGATCATGATTTTCTTCGTGGCCATGCCGCTGGTCATCGGTTTGATGAACATCGTGGTGCCGCTGCAAATCGGTGCTCGTGACGTGGCGTTCCCTTACCTGAACAACTTGAGCTTCTGGCTGTTTGTTGTCGGTGTCATTCTGACCAACATGTCGCTGGCTGTGGGTGAGTTTGGCCGTACGGGTTGGTTGGCTTATCCGCCATTGTCGGGCATTGATGCCAGTCCGGGGGTCGGGGTCGACTATTGGATATGGGCGCTGCAGATCTCCGGTGTCGGTACGACGCTGACCGGTGTGAACTTCTTCGCGACAATTCTGCGTATGCGTACGCCGTCGATGCCGCTGATGAAAATGCCAGTATTCACTTGGGCATCGTTCTGCGCCAACATCCTGATCATCATCTCATTCCCGATTCTGACCGTGACCATCGCACTGCTGACGCTGGACCGTTACCTCGGGATGCACTTCTTCACCAATGATATGGGTGGCAACATGATGATGTATGTCAACCTGATTTGGGCGTGGGGTCACCCAGAAGTGTACATTCTGGTGCTGCCAGTGTTCGGTGTGTTCTCAGAAGTGACGGCAACGTTCTCGCGTAAGAAACTGTTCGGCTACACCTCGCTGGTGTGGGCAACGATCGTGATCACGGTTCTCGCGTTTATCGTGTGGCTGCACCACTTCTTTACCATGGGTGGCGGCGCGAACGTGAACGCGTTCTTCGGTATCGCGACCATGATCATCTCTATCCCGACCGGGGTGAAGATTTTCAACTGGTTGTTCACCATGTACCGTGGTCGCATTCAATTCACCACGCCGATGATGTGGACGGTTGGCTTCCTGATTTCGTTCTCTATCGGCGGGATGACTGGCGTTCTGATGGCCGTACCGGGCGCGGACTTCGTGCTGCACAACTCGGTCTTCTTGATTGCGCACTTCCATAACGTGATTATCGGTGGTGTGGTGTTTGGCTGTTTCGCAGCGATCACGTACTGGTTCCCGAAAGCGACCGGTTTCACGCTGAATGAAACTTGGGGTAAACGCGCGTTCTGGTGCTGGCTGACTGGCTTCATTCTGGCCTTCCTACCGCTGTACGCGTTGGGCTTTATGGGGATGACTCGTCGTATCAGCCAGAACATTGACCCTGAGTTCTTCCCGTTTTTGGCGGTGGCTGCCTTTGGTACCGCGATCGTCGCACTGGGCGTGCTGTGTCAGTTCATTCAGATCTACGTGAGTGTGCGTGACCGTAAACAGAACCTAGACCTGACGGGCGACCCATGGGGTGGCCGTACTCTGGAATGGGCAACGTCATCACCACCGCCGTTCTACAACTTTGCCGTGTTGCCAAAAGGCGACGAGTTGGATGCCTTCTGGTACCAGAAAGAGCGTGGTGAACACGATCTGAATAAAGAAGTGGAATACCAGCCAATTCACATGCCGAAAAATACGCCAACGGGTATGTACGTTTCTGCATGGGCGCTGATCTTTGGTTTCGCGATGATTTGGTACATCTGGTGGCTGGCGGCGATTGGCTTCATCGGTATCGTCGTGACCAGTATCAAGCACAGCTTCAATGAAGACCTCGACTACTACGTTCAGGTGGATGAAATTAAAGCGATTGAAGAAGCGCATCGTCAACGTGCCGCGCAAGCGACAGCGAACCCAGCGTCTGGCGACCAGGGTGACGATGAAGATATGGAGGTGACCTATGCACGCTAATGCTCACAGCGCACATGACCACGATCACCACGACACCGGTGGCATCAAGCTGTTCGGTTTCTGGATCTACTTGATGAGCGACTGCGTTCTGTTTGCAAGCTTGTTTGCAACGTTCGCCGTGCTGTCGAATGCGACCGCAGGCGGTCCAACCGGCAAAGAGCTGTTTGAACTGCCATTCGTTTTTGCTGAAACCATGCTGCTGCTGTTCAGTAGTATCACGTTTGGTTTCGGGATGATTGCGATGAAACGCAAAGACATCGCTGGCCTGAAACGCTGGCTGGCGGTGACCTTCCTGTTGGGTGCTGGCTTTATCGGCATGGAACTGTACGAGTTCCATCACCTGATTGCAGAAGGTGCAGGTCCGCAGCGCAGTGCATTCCTGTCGGCGTTCTTTACGCTGGTGGGCACGCACGGTCTGCACGTGACCTTTGGTCTGATTTGGTTGGCCGTGTGTTACTGGCAGCTGAATACCAAAGGCCTGAACGACATGATGGAAACCCGCTTTAACTGCTTAAGCTTGTTCTGGCACTTCCTCGATATCGTTTGGATCTGTGTATTCACCATCGTCTACCTACTGGGAGTAATGTCATGAGCAACCAACATGTAGATTCTGGTAAAAGCGATTACATCAAGGGCTTTATTGCGTCACTGATCCTGACCATTATCCCGTTCTACTTTGTCGCGACTCAAAGCCTGCCTGAAGCGGTGACTTTTGCACTGATGTTTGGTTGTGCGATTGTGCAAGTGTTTGTGCACTTTGTGTACTTCCTGCACATGGAAACGCGTACCGAAGATGGCCGTTGGAACCTGGTGTCTTTGATGTTTACCGCCCTTGTGGTCCTGATCTTGATTGGTGGTTCAATCTGGATCATGTGGAACCTCAACATCAACATGATGATGTAGTAGGTCATCTATGATCAAAGGTTACATCTCTATCACCAAGCCGGGCATCATCATCGGTAACCTGATCTCAGTCGCTGCGGGGTACTTCCTCGCAGCGAAATCTGAGGCGGCCGATGTGGCTTTGCTGGCATACACCTTGGCGGGTGTGGCAATGGTGATTGCGTCAGGCTGTGTGGTGAACAACATTTTCGATCGTGATATCGATTTGCGAATGGATCGCACCCGTGGCCGCTTGCTGGCGCAAGGGGAAATCAATGTTGACCACGCGTTTGTTTACGCCATCGCTCTGCTGCTCGGCGGCACGGCTCTGCTTTATCGCATGGCGAACCCGCTGTCCACCGTGGTGGTGTTGCTGGGATACGTGTTTTACGTGTTCTTCTACACCATGTGGTACAAACGCACCTCGGTGTACGGCACGTTAGTCGGCAGCGTCTCTGGCGCTGTACCACCGCTGGTGGGTTACTTGGCTGTCACCAACTACATCAGCTTGGAAGCGGTACTGCTGTTTGCACTGTTCTGCCTGTGGCAGATGCCGCATTCTTATGCGATTGCGATGTTCCGTATGCAAGATTACAAGGCTGCTGGCATTCCTGTATTGCCGGTTGTCTCTGGCATTGAAAAAGCACGCAAACACATGATCGCGTATGTGGTGGCATTCAACTTGGTGGCTTTGGCTTTATTCCTGCTTGGGGAGTGTGGCTATGAGTACCTGGTGATTGCGGCTGCCGTATGCTTCATGTGGACCAAAGTGACTTTCAAACCGGTGACCGAAGACAACTATGTCGCGTGGTCAAAAACGGTGTTTAAAGTGTCACTGCTGGTGGTGATGGGCATCAGTTCTGTGCTTGGCTTGGAACTGATTCCTCTGATTATCTAGCTTACAACCCGTCACAAGCTCAAAGGCGCCCTTTCTGGGCGCCTTTTCTTTTCTGCGGTCGCGGAATATTTGTTGGTGAGAAAACCGTTACGCATTGGCGCATTGTGCTATACTCCGTGCCCGATCTACAAAGAGGGTTTTTCCATGAGTCTAAAAAACGACATTCAACAAATGCATAACCGTCTCGATACCTGCCGTCACAAGTTGGATGCTGCTAAGACTCGCGGCGATGACGCGATGATCAGCAAGTTCACCGATGAGGTGGAAGAGCTGTCGAAGAAGCTGAACGGCCTGAAAGGCAAAAACGATTACGAGACCAATAAAGAGCGTAAGAAACTGGCGGATATGCCTTTCTCGCGCGAAATCACCAAAGCTGAGCAAGCGGATCTGGGGAAACTGAAAAAATCAGTCAAAGGTCTGGTTGTGGTGCACCCGATGACTAAAGTCGGTAAAGCGCTGCGTTTGGAAGTGATGACCGGATTTGCGCCAAAGCCGTTCTAAGGCGACGCCGCAAACATAAAAAAGAGCCAGCGATTGCTGGCTCTTTGCGTTTCTGAAGGTGGGTTAGTACCCCATCAATTGCAGCAGGTTCTCTGCGGTGCGAATCGCCTCTTTGCGGTTGGCGATGTTGAGCTTTTGATACAGGTTGCGAATGTGGGTTTTGATGGTGGTGCCCGCCACATCCAGCTCTTGCGCGATCTGTTCATTACTAAAGCCAGAGTAGATGAGCCCCAACACCTGCCATTCACGCTGCGTCAGCGGGCTGGTGCGCACTAACTCCGGAATGTTCGGGTGGTTGATGAGCTTCTCGACAAACTCCTCGTCAAAATGCACTGAGCGGCTGCGCTGGGTGGTGGAGATCTCTTTCATCAACTGCTGCGCGCGGTGGCGCTCCAAATCACCCAGCTCAACGCGATGCACTAGTTTTTCCAGCAGATGACCAATCTTGTGTCCATCAACCAGGAAGTTGCCGATCATGCCGGTTTGGTTGGTCAGGCGCAGCGCCTCTTTGATTTTCTCGCGCGCCAACTCTTCTTGGCCACATGTGGTCGCTAGGTTCGCTTCTACAATCAGGTTGCGGTTGATGTCGGTGATGAGCTGGTACTGCTCCGCTTGCGCTTGCATGAAGGTCAGCGTGTGCTGCGCGTCATCAAACTGCTCTAGGTTGATTTGCACGCGTGCAATGTTGCGCCACTGCAATTGAGAGAAGTGGTTGCAGGCGCGTTCTGGGCGTGTGGTGGTTTCGAGCCACGTTTCCATCGCATCCATATCACCACGCGCTTGCCAGTAAAGGATCAGCGACAGCGAGGCGTTCGCCGTCCAGTCGACGTGGTAGTTCGACTGTTTCATTAAATGCTGAATCTGTTCGATAAAGCGGCCGGCTTTATCCAGCTCACCGCGACCAATGGCAATGCGCGCCAGCATGGAATAGCTGTGCAAGTGCTGACTTGGCGAGTGATTGCCAAGCACATCCAGCCCTTTATAGGCGCACTCTTCGGCTTCATCTAACCGGTTCCAGCACCACAGAATTTGCGCGCGAATACGCAGCAAGAATTCGTGCAGCGGCACTTGGTGCAGATGCTGCTCTTCGACCAGTTTGAACGCATTGTCTTGCACTTCGAATGCGGCCTGTACGTACCCTTGTGCGATCAGTATCTCGCTTTGTTGTAGCAGCGCCCACAGTGCCTGATGGTACACCTGATATTGGCGCGCCAGTTTCTCGGTTTGCTGCATCATCGACAGCGCGCGGCTCAGTTGCCCCAGCACGTGATTGACTTCGCCTACCACCGAGGTTGCCACGATGCGGCTGCGATAAATGGTGTTGTCGAGCTGGCTCAGGGCCAGTTCCGCCAGCTCCAAGGCTTTTTCCGGGGCGTTTTGGTTGATGGCCACTTGCGCGCGCAGCGCATTGAACTCCCCTTGTTGCCTGTTGCTTGGCTCGACATTCAGCGCTTTCATCTCTTTGTCGGCGCGGATCAGCATGTCGCCGACATCTTCATAGCGGTGTTGGCTCTGGGCCAGCCAAGCTTGCAGCAGGCATAGCTTCGGTTCGCTGTAGAGCTGCGTGGGTGTGAGCAGGTTAATCGCCGCTTCCAGTACTTCCAATTCGCCTTGGTTGAACATTTTCCAGCCGTACTGAGTCAGAATACTGGCCAGCAGATCGGTGTCTTGCGCAAGGTGGGCATGACGCAGCGCTTGATGTGGTGTGCTGGCTTCCAGCCACGCGCGTGCAGCGGCGCGGTGCAACTCTTGTTCTTGTTGCGGAATGCGCGCCATGCGTTGGTGAGCCAGAAATTCAGCAAACAGATTGTGGAAGCGATACCAGTTTTGCTCGCCTTCCAGCGGGTAGATAAACAGGCCGTAGCGATTGAGCGACTCAATCATACTCAACGCGTCGTCACGTTTGGTGAGGGCGGCGACCAAAGCGTCATTAAAGTGATCCAGCACCGAGCACTGCATCAGGAAGTAACGGGTCTCTTGGTCAAGCAGATCAAACACCTCTTCCACCAAGTAATCCCACAAATGCGCATGGTTAAAGTGCGACACCGATTCGGCGGTTTGCGCCAAGGTGCGTTTTTGATGCTGCGCTTGCAGGGCGATCAACTGCAGCGCAGACGGCCAGCCTTCAACATAATTACGCAGGCTCACGGCCGTGGTGTCGTCGATGCCATCCGCAACGCGCTGATTAAAGAAGCGGGTGGTCTCTTCGTTATCAAACGCCAGCAGTTCGTTGCCGATCTCAATCATCAGGTCGCGCACGCGCAGGTTGGCGGTCCCCAGTGGCGGTGTCATGCGGCTGGTGACCACTAAGGTGAGGTTATCCGGCATGTGCTTGAGGAAAAAGCGCATCGCTTCATGGATCTCTTCATCGGAAATCAGATGATAGTCATCGAGCACCACGAAACACTCGTGATGGAAATTCGACATTTCGGCGAACACTTCACTGAACAGCGAATGCAGCGATGAGAATTGGCGACGCTCGGCCAGCTTTTGCGCATTGGGGCAGCTTTGCGATGTGGCTTTATTCAAGGCTTGCAGCAGATAGTTCATGAAGCGGAACGTGTCGTTGTCGCTTTCATCGATGCTGTACCAACCCACATTGGGTTTGTCTGCCAGCCACTGCGCTGCCATGGTGGTTTTGCCATAACCCGCAGGAGAACGGAACAACACGAGCTTATAGCAAGGCGCTTGTTGCAACAGTTCTAACACGCGCGGCCTGACGATGGCGTTATGCAGCCGTCCGGGGCGAGTTAATTTCGAGGGTATCCACATCGTTGTACTTCCCGTTTCCGTCTCGTGGTAATCAGTAGTGAGGGCTAGCTCACGGTTTAATGATGAAGATGTTACTTGATGTCTTTCCCTACGTTTATTGATCGCCCACGAGATTCCTGCAGGTTTCACACTTCCCGGACAACTACGCCCCAAATTTGTGAGGTTTGTCACCAAAGTGGTGCGTGAGGGCTAAGGTGAAGTGTCCACCCTCTACGATATTTCATGAAATCTGCGTAACGAATGCGAAGATTTTGTGAATCCCGCCGCACATTGAGCAAATGGTTTCAGAGCCAGAAACCTCTCTTTTATAAATCTCCACTAGGGTTAGGAAGATGATTGTCGTGATCCCAGTCACTCATAATTTCGCTCTTTGCTAAATCATTGAGAGGCAGATCACTCCAACTCAGGTGCGCCTCCTTCTACGCCCTTGCTCCTCCTCCCAACTTCGGCCGGAAACAGGAGGATGTTTTGCTGGCAGAGCAGATGCACGATATGTCGCAGATGGATTAGAACCGAAAAGTGAGATTTCTCAATGAAACCTACTCAACAAAAAAGTTTTGATAAAGCTTTGTTCCAAGAAAACGTAAAACGCCACCTGACTGCAACCTATGCCACCACGATTGAGCACGCTTCGAGCCGCGCTTGGTATTTGGCGATGGGCCGCGCATTGGCAGAATTAACCACGTTTGACCTGCTGCAAACCGAGCAGGACGAGCGCATCGTGAACGCGAAAAGCCTGAACTACTTGTCACTGGAATTTCTGATTGGCCGTCTGACAGGCAACAACCTGATCAGCATGGGTCTGTACGAAGAGATTTCAGCAGCGATGACCGAACTGGGTCAAAGTCTGACTGATCTGCTGGAAGAAGAGCGCGACCCATCATTGGGCAACGGCGGTCTGGGTCGTCTGGCTGCATGTTTTATGGATTCTTGTGCTGCACAAGAATACCCAACGGTCGGTTACGGCCTGCACTATGAATACGGTCTGTTCAAACAGTCGTTTGATGAAGGCCATCAAAAAGAAGCACCAGACGCATGGCGTGGTGTCGAAGGTTACCCTTGGGAAGTCGCTCGTCCTGAATTGAAACAGGAAATCGGTTTCTACGGCCACGTGGATGTGTACCAAGACAACGGCAAAGAAAAACGCCGCTGGGTGCCGGGCATGATGGTTCAAGCCATGCCGTGGGACTTGCCGATTGTTGGCTACCAAAGCGAAACGGTTTACCCGCTGCGTCTTTGGGAATGTCGTGCAATTGCGCCTTTCTCTCTAGAAAGCTTCAACAACGGTAACTACTTTGAAGCGCAGCACGCGTTGATTGACGCGGGCAACATCACCAAAGTGCTGTACCCGAACGACAACCACGAAAAAGGTAAGACACTGCGCTTGATGCAGCAGTACTTCCACAGTGCCGCGTCGATTCGCGACATTCTACGTCGCCATGAAGCAGCAGGTTTCACGCTGGCAGATTTGCCAAAGCAAGAAACCATTCAGCTCAACGATACGCACCCAACCATCGCGATTCCTGAGTTGATGCGCATTCTGATCGATGAACGCGATCTGTCATGGGATGCTGCATGGGCGATCTGTTCAAAAACTTTCGCTTACACCAACCACACCTTGTTGCCAGAAGCACTGGAAACGTGGAGCGAATCTCTGATTCAGCGTCTGCTGCCGCGTCACATGGAAATCATCTACGAGATCAACCATCGCTTCCTGCAAGAAGTACGTGCGAAATGGCCGGGTGATGTCGCGAAACAGCAAAAACTGTCGATCATCCAAGAAGGTTTCCACCGCATGGTACGCATGGCGAACATGTGTGTGATTGGCTCTTACGCGGTGAACGGCGTTGCGGCGCTGCACTCTGAGTTGGTGAAACGCGATCTGTTCCCTGAGTTCAATGAACTGTATCCGGGCCGTTTGCAAAACGTGACCAACGGCATTACGCCGCGTCGCTGGCTGAAATTCTGTAACCCAGGCTTGTCTGCGCTGATCACCGATAAAATTGGTGACCAATGGCCGGCAGATCTGGATCAACTGGAGTCGATTGCTCAGTTCGCTGACGACAAAGCATTCCAGAAGCAATTCATGGCCGTGAAGAAAGAGAACAAACAGCGTTTGGCGGATTGGGTGCAAGAGAACATGGGCATCGAACTCGATACCAATGCGATCTTTGACGTCCAAATCAAGCGTCTGCACGAGTACAAACGTCAGCACCTGAACATGCTGCACATTCTGTCGCTGTACCACCGCTTGCTGAACGATCCAAGCTTTGACATGCATCCTCGCGTGGTGTTCTTCGCTGCGAAAGCGGCACCGGGTTACCACCTAGCGAAAGAGATCATCTACGCCATCAACAAGATTGCCGAGAAAGTGAATAACGATCCGCGCATCAACAACAAGTTGAAAGTGGTGTTTGTGCCAGACTACCGCGTCAGCATGGCTGAAATCATCATTCCAGCGGCGGATGTGTCTGAGCAAATCTCGACTGCAGGTAAAGAAGCATCGGGTACCGGCAACATGAAGATGGCGCTGAACGGTGCATTGACCATCGGCACCATGGACGGCGCAAACGTTGAAATTCGTGAAGAAGTGGGCGACGACAACATCTACATCTTCGGTTTGGAAGTCGATGGCGTGGAATCACTGAAAGCCAACGGTTACAACCCGTACGACTTCTACCACGCGGATCCGCTGCTGAAAGCGTCGCTAGATCTGCTGGTGGGCGACGAGTTCACGCCGGGCGCACCGGGCAAACTGCGCGCAACCTACGACAGCTTGCTTGATGGCGGCGACCCGTACTTGGTTCTGGCGGACTTCGCGTCTTATGTGGCGGCTCACGAAGCGATTGACCAGCAATACCGCGACCAAGCGGGCTGGGCGAAGAAAGCCATTCTCAATACCGCGCTGGTCGGCAAATTTAGCTCAGACCGCAGTATTCGGGATTACGTCAACAACATCTGGAAACTGGAAGCGGTGAAACGCTAAATCAGCCCAAAAAACAGCCAAGGCCCGTGCCTTGGCTGTGTCACAACCATATTAATTACAACACCCTACATGTTTTGAAGGGGAGAGTTGTCCCTTCGGAGAGAGCGATGAAAGAACAAAATGCATTAAAGCAAGTCGCAGCGATGGCAAAGATTGCCGATCACTATGTGAGCGCATGGGGCGATGAAGCGCGCGTTGAAGACGACACTATCCGTCGTCTTTTGGCGTCTTTGGGGTATGACATCACCAATGATGACACCTTACTTAAATCGGCAGAGAAAAAGCACAAGAAAGACGTGTTGGATCCTGTTCTGGTGATTCGTGAAGGTGAAGCGGTAGAAGTTCCGCTCTATCTGGGCGTGAGCGCACGCGAAAGCGAATTTAACTGGCGTCTTGAAACCGAGCAAGGAGAGGTACTTGAAGGCTATCTTCAATCTCAAATCGTTCGAGACGAGCGTGCCGAGGGTGGCCCTCTAGTGTTTGCCCTGCCAAGCGATTTGGCGTGGGGCTACCATACGTTGCACATCACACGTAAACGTCGCAAAGCGCCATATGAAATGACGCTGATCATCACGCCGCCGGCCTGCTTTAAGCAACCCGCTCTGGAACAAAGCAAAAAACTGTGGGGCCCAAGTGTGCAACTGTACACGCTACGCACTCAGCATAACTGGGGCATTGGTGACTTTGGCGACTTGAAACAACTGGTTGCCGACATCGCATCGCGTGGTGGCGATTTTGTGGGTCTTAACCCCATTCATTCTCTGTTCCCAGCCAATCCGGAAGGCGCGAGCCCATACAGCCCGTCGTCTCGCCGTTGGTTGAACATTCTTTACATCGACGTGAGCTCTGTGCCGGAATTTGCGCTGAGCGGTGAAGCGCAGCAACGCGTCGGTAGCCCTGACTTCCAGCAACGTCTGCAAAAAGTGCGCGAAGAGCACTGGGTGAATTACACCGAAGTGGCGCAAATGAAGATGAGCGTATTACCGCTACTGTTTGCGGAGTTTAAGACACGCCATCTCGATAAAAATACCGATCGCGCCAACGCGTTCCTCAACTTTGTTGAAGAGGGCGGTGAGAGCTTGTTGCATCAAGCAACATTTGATGCGCTACATGCTGATCTACACGCCAAAGATAGCCAAGTGTGGGGCTGGCCGGTATTCCCTGAGAAATATCGCCGTTTTGACAGCCCTGCCGTGCAGAAATACATTGAAGAGAACCAAGACAGCGTGCATCTCTACATGTACCTGCAATGGATTGCGGACACGCAAATCAATGAAGCACAAGCGCTGGCGGAAGAGAAAGGCATGTCTGTTGGCTTGTACCGTGACTTAGCGGTGGGCGTGTCGGATTCAGGCTCTGAAACGTGGGCGGATGACGGCAACTTGATCCTCGATGCCAGCATTGGCGCGCCGCCAGACATTCTGGGCCCACTGGGTCAGAACTGGGGTCTGCCACCGCTGAACCCGCAAGTGCTGCAAGCCACGGCGTACGATGCGTACATCAAGCTACTGCGTGCCAACATGAAACATTGCGGCGCGCTGCGTATTGACCACGTACTGGGTCTGCTGCGTTTATGGTGGATTCCTAAGGGTGAAAACGCGACTAAAGGCGCGTACATCTACTACCCAGTGAAAGATATGCTGGCGATTTTGGCGCTGGAATCTCACCGTCATCAGTGCAGCGTGATCGGCGAAGACTTGGGCACCGTGCCGGATGAAATCGTTGAACTGCTGCGTGATGCAGGTGTGCATTCGTACAAAGTGTTCTTCTTTGAAACGTCAAAAGATGATGGCGGCTTCATTTCGCCGAAGCATTACGCTGAGCAATCTATGGCAGCGCTGTGTACGCATGACATGCCGACGCTGCGTGGTTTCTGGCATTGCGACGACCTGAAATTGGGCGGTGAAATTGGTCTGTATCCAGACGCAGAGCAATTGGCGGCGCTGTTTGACGATCGCCTGAAGTGCAAGCAAGGCATTTTGGATTCAGTGGCATGGCACGGTTTCTTGCCTGACGGCGTTGGCCGTGATGCCAGCCTCGTCCCGATGGATTCCTACCTCAGCGAAGCGCTGCAACTGCACGTTGCGGCAGGTGCTTCAGCATTGCTGAGTGTTCAGCTTGAAGACTGGTTGGAAATGGATAAACCGGTCAACATTCCGGGCACGGTCAATGAGTACCCGAACTGGCGCCGTAAGTTGTCTATGAATCTGGATGAAATTTTCGCCCGTGACGACGTGAACCGCATTGCGTCGAAACTGACGGAAGTCCGTGCGAAAGCGAGCCGATAAGATTGACGGAGTGATTTAGCATTTTCTCATGAATTACAACGAGAAGTTGAGCTTAGGTCACTCCAAGTCAAACATGAGTTCGATAAGATGGTTTAACGCTAGCAAGCCCGCACTTTAGCGGGCCTTTTTTTCTTTTTAGTGAGTTAAGGTTAGGAGTCGATATATTGAAAACGACAAAAAAGAAGCCGTCCAAACAGCAACAGGCCTATCTACAACTTTCCCGTGCCGCGTTTGCTGATCCCTTCGCTTTTTTAGGTCCTTATATAACGGGTGAACACGACGCGTTGCGTGTTTGGATGCCCGGTGCTGACGGCGTTGAGCTGGTGATTGACGGCGAACCCCGAATCGCGCTGGCGCGCGAAGATGAGTCTGGATTTGTTCTCAAATCATCCCGTGACCTTCGTTTTACTCATTATCAACTAGCGGTGAATTGGGCGGGTGTTGAGCAGCTCATTGATGACCCGTACCAATATCATTCGATTTATGCTGAGTTTGATGATCTGCACACTCCTAAGCAGATGTATCATTTCCTAGGGTCGCATTTCACGACACAAGAACGTGATGGCAAACAGATTACCGGTGTTCGCTTTTTAGTTTATGCGCCGCACGCGTCATCGTGCAGCGTGATTGGTTCATTCAACCAATGGGATGGTCGCCGCCATCCGATGCAACGCCTGGACTACGGCATCTGGGGCTTGTTTATTCCCGGACTCGAAGCGGGCGCGCAGTACAAATTTGAACTCAAAGGTCCAAACGGTGAAGGCTTGCCTCACAAAGCAGACCCTTGGGGCAGTTATGCCGAGCAATACCCATCGTTCGCCTCCGTGGTTTACGATCACGACGCATATCAATGGCAGGATGCGGTGTGGCAAACTCGCCCGGTGACTGAAAAACGCAAAGAAGCTCTGTCGTTTTATGAGCTACACGCGGGTTCGTGGAAACGTGGCGAAGATGGCCGTTTCCTCAACTACCGTGAATTGGCGGATCAACTGGTGCCTTATTTGGTCGATATGGGTTACACCCATGTGGAACTGATGCCGGTGTCTGAGCATCCGTTTTACGGCTCTTGGGGTTATCAGCCAGTGGGTTTATTTGCGCCAACCAGTCGCTACGGCACGCCTGATGATTTCAAATACTTCGTCGATGCCTGTCACCAAGCGGGGTTGGGCGTGGTACTTGACTGGGTTCCAGCTCATTTCCCATCGGATGACCATGGTTTGGCCAACTTCGATGGCACGCCGCTCTATCACGACCCTGATCCACGCCGAGGCTGGCATCAGGATTGGAACTCCTACATCTATGATTTAGGGCGCGAGCACGTGCGCCGTTTCCTCGTTTCCAATGCGCTGTACTGGTTTGAGATGTTCCACATTGATGGCATTCGCGTTGATGCAGTGGCATCGATGCTGTACCTCGATTACTCGCGCAGTCACGATCAGTGGATTCCCAACGTCGATGGCGGCCGTGAGAACTACGATGCGATTGCAACGTTGAAGTGGATGAACGAGGAGGTCTACAAATACTTCCCCAATGCGATGACCATTGCCGAAGAATCCACGGCGTTTCCGGGGGTCTCTGCGCCAACCTTTATGGGCGGTTTGGGCTTTGGCTTTAAATGGAACATGGGTTGGATGCACGACAGCCTGTCGTACATTCAGGAAGATCCAGTGCACCGCAAGTATCACCACAATACGCTGACGTTCCCGCTGATTTACGCCTTTAGCGAAAACTACGTTTTGTCGCTATCGCACGATGAAGTGGTGTACGGCAAGCGCTCTCTGATCTACAAAATGCCGGGTGATGAATGGCAGCAAACCGCCAACATGCGCGCTTATTTGGGCTACATGTATGGTCAGCCGGGCAAAAAACTCAACTTTATGGGCGCAGAAATCGCTCAGACGGCGGAGTGGAATCATGACGATCAGCTGCAATGGTTCTTGTTGGACTTTCCTCGTCACAAAGGGGTGCAAAGTCTGGTGCGTGATTTGAACCATCTGTATCGCCATGAAGCGGCATTGCATGAGTTAGATTGCGATCCGAAAGGATATGAATGGCGTCTGCAAGATTCTGCTGAAGCCAGCGTGATTGCCCATGAACGCTTTAGTGAAAATGGCGAGCGCATTCTGGTGGTCACGAACTTCACGCCTGTACCGCACGAATCGTTCCGCCTTGGCGTCCCGAATACTGGGCGTTATCAGTTGCTGCTCAACAGCGATGCCACTCAGTATGGTGGCAGTGGCTTTGAGGTCAATACGCTGGTGGCGACGGAGAAGGTAGCCAGTGAAGGTCTGCCTCAGTCACTAAAACTGCGTGTGCCGCCTTTGGCCACCTTGATGTATAAGTTGATCGATTAACGTCATCATTCCGCGATTCAAGCCCGATTTTACAATGTAAATCGGGCTTTTTTGTATCGTAGGATCCTTGCCCGACAAGCAAGATCTTGCTTGCACAAAGGCAGCTTATTGCTCTAATTGTAATGAATTAAATATAACTGATTGATTTTAAAAGAATGCTAAAGTGGCATCGACTTTGCTCCCTTAATCACTGAATTCGCGCTGAGCGCACTTACATCACGAACATTTTATCGAATGGCAAAGGTTGTCTTAACCCGTTGCCTGATAAACAACCAGTTAGAAAGGAATGAGCAATGCCAACTCCATGTTATATCTCTATCGAAGGTCAAACTCAGGGTCTTATCACTGCAGGCGCTTGTACTGCGGATTCTATCGGCGATTCATTCGTTGAAGGTCACGAAGACGAAATGCTGGTTCAGCAGTTCGACCACATCGTTACCGTACCGACTGACCCACAATCAGGTCAGCCTTCAGGTCAACGTGTGCACAAACCATTCAAATTCACCGTGTCTCTGAACAAAGCTGTTCCTCTGCTGTACAACGCACTGGCTTCAGGCGAGAAGATGACGACTGTTGAACTGAAATGGTACCGCACGTCTATCGAAGGCAAACAAGAAAACTTCTTCACCACCAAGCTGGAAAACGCGTCTATCGTGGATATCCAATGTGAAATGCCACACTGCCAAGATCCAGCAAAATCTGATTTCACTCAGAACCTGACTGTTTCGATGTCTTACCGCAAAATCACGTGGGATCACGTGAACGCGGGTACTTCAGGCTCAGACGATTGGCGTAAACCAGTCGAAGCGTAATTTACGCGCGAGCTGCGTTGCCCGTCTCAAGGCGGGCAACCTTGTGAACCTTAAGCACAAAGCATCCAACCCGCACCCTAGCATCCGCTCGGTTTCGGGTGTTTTGCGCTTAAGGTTTCACCATTTTTACTGAGTATGAAGGAATGGCAGGATGGCGACGTTAAAGTATCAGTTTCATGTGGAAGGTCTGGAGGACGACACGCTGGTGGTGCGTGGGTTCGACGGGCAGGAAACCCTGTCCAGCGAACGCATGAATGGGCAGCTATGCCACGGTTTTCGTTATGAACTGGCGCTGGCCAGTCGGCTTGCTAATTTAACGCCCGATATGGTGGTAGATAAAGTCGCAGAGCTGACGCTCTATCGCGACGATATGCTGGTTCAGCGCGTGAACGGCATCGTGCGCCGCTTTACTCAGGGCGATACCGGCCACCACCACACCTTCTATTCACTCACGTTAGTCCCTGCTTTAGAGCGTTTGTCTCTGCGCCACAACAGTCGCATCTTCCAACTTAAAACCGTGCCGGAAATCCTCTCTATTCTGCTACAAGAAATGGGGATCAACGACTACGCCTTTGCGCTGACTCGCGACTGCGCGCAGCGTGAATTCTGCGTTCAGTACCGTGAAACCGACTTAGATTTTCTCCATCGCCTGGCGGCCGAAGAAGGGCTGGTGTACAGCTTTATTCATGAAGAAGGCAAACACACGCTGATATTCAGTGACGCCACAGACAGCCTGCCGAAACTCGGCGAGCCAATCCCGTACAACACGCTAGCAGGCGGCATGATTGAATCGCCGTACATCTCAGCGTTGAACGTGCACACCCAATCGGAGGTGAGCCAAACGGCGTTGCAGGATTACAGTTTCAAAAAGCCGACATACGCCTTTGCCCAGCAAGCGGTCGGGACCGAAATGGACTACCAGCAGCCAGACTACGAACATTTCGATGCGCCGGGGCGGTATAAAGACGATGTCAGCGGCAAAGCATTCAGCCAGATCCGCCTTGATTACCTGCGCCGCAACGCGCGCACCGCAACGGGCAAAAGCAACCAACCGCTGCTGCGTCCGGGCGTGAAGTTTGACCTGCAAGAGCACCTCGACGATACCTTAAACCGAGACTGGTTGGTGGTGCGTGTCACCTGCCAAGGTACGCAGTCTCAGGCGCTGGAAGAAGCTGGCGGCAATGGCGCGACCACCTACGCGAACCAATTCACGCTCATCCCGGCGCATCGCACTTGGCGCGCCACGCCGCAAGCCAAACCTCAGGTTGATGGCCCGATGATTGCAACAGTCGTTGGCCCAGAAGGCGAAGAGATATTCTGTGATGAACACGGCCGCGTAAAACTGCATTTCCCGTGGGATCGCTATTCCAACGGTGATGAGCACAGCTCGTGCTGGGTGCGCGTCTCGCAAGGTTGGGCGGGCAGTCAATACGGCATGATCGCCATTCCGCGCATTGGCCATGAAGTGATTGTGTCGTTTCTCAATGGCGACCCCGATCAACCGATTGTCACCGGCCGTACCTTTCACGCCACCAACACCGCGCCATATACGCTACCGGATAATAAAACCAAAACCGTGCTGCGCACCGAAACCCATCAGGGGCAGGGTTATAACGAACTCAGTTTTGAAGACCAAGCGGGCAGCGAACAAATTTACCTGCACGCACAGAAAGACTTTGACGGCCTGATTGAAAACGACCACACCAGCGTCATAAAGCACGACAAACACCTCACGGTGGAGAACGACCGCTTTACTCAAATTAAAAACAATCAGCATCTGACGGTGGGCGGCGAAAGCCGCACCAAAATCGCGTTAGATCAAAGCATTGAAATCGGCGGATCGCTGCATCAGAAAGTGGCCGATAAGACCATTTTTGACTCCGGTAACGAAGTACACCTCAAAGCAGGCAACAAGTTGGTCCTCGATGCGGGCAGTGAACTCACCATCAAAGCCGCAGGCAGCTTTATCAAAGTCGATGGTGGCGGCGTGCATGTGGTCGGTTCTGCAATCAACCTCAACTCTGGTGGCAGCGCCGGATCCGGCTCGGGTTATGGCGGTAAAATGGCCGATTTGCCACATCAGATAGAGGCCACCCCAGCTGCACCCAATCCACTACCTCTACAACTTTCAGCGCCCACGATGGCAACCTTAGCGATGGCAAACGTACCGCTTGCAAAAATGTGTCAAAGGCAAAGTGATGGCTCATGTCCACGAGATGATTGCCCATGTGAACGAGGTGCCTCATGAGTCAACGGAATACCATTAATTATTGGTTAGTGGTGGATACGATTCGTATCCCTGATGCGATATCGGTGATCGCCAATGAGATGAAAGTCGAGCAAGCGATAGTTTTATTCGCAGGTTCCGATTTTGATTATTTGAAGGACAAAAGCCCATTGGTACTTAATATCGGTAGCAATAGCGCAGTATTGGAGCAGTGGCTAACACTTCCTAACTTTGACTCAAGTTCAGTGATATTTGAGTTAGATTCTCGCTACGATGGATTTGAATTCACCGACTATTTACAGTCACTACTTCAGGTTAAGGTTGATAGTAAAGCCTGTTTTTTGCGGTTTTATACCAATGCTTTTTGGAATCAAACCGCATCACAGCTAAACGATATAGACATTGCAACCCTGTTAGGCCCAGCTCAGGCTATTCACTGGGTGGATACCGCACATCATAAACAAATATTGCACTATCCAGTTCAAGTGTCTGAACCTTCTCAAGCCTTTAACCTGACCTCGCCGATTTTTAAGCTGTGGGTGTAAACATGACCGATAGAACCTATACAATTTTAAAGAACGATTGCTTAAGTCTATTAGCTAAGCGTTTCAACGTGTCTGTTGATGAATTGATCAAACTCAACAGCCAACAGATTAAAGATCCCAATCTCATTTATGAAGGTGACGTTCTAAAGCTTCCAGAAGATTTAATCCAGCCCATTGAGTTTGATGGTTCTCGTATTGACTTAGTTGAGCCACCGACTCGGCCAAATTGCGGTAACGATACGTGCCAAAGTCCCATGAAATACGATGACATATTGTATGTGCCTGCCCACCCTAAAACGGGGAAAAAAGCTTGGTATGCCTTAACCGAGCAAGCCAAAGAAAAAATTGCAATAGAAAGGGCGCACATGGCGCAAGCTATAGTTGAGAATGATGCCGAAGCCACGATGAAAAACCTCAATAAATTGGGCTTAATTTCAAAGTTTGCGGCAAAAGTTCACGAACAATTTATGACACCAGAAGAGGTTGAAAAGTATAAGGCCCTCTTACTGGCTAATCTTGTGATTAAAAATGAAGCATTTAGAGTTGATGGGAGGAATCCCAATGACTTTTTGCTTGATGTCGCTCTATTGATTGATGTGCCACTGGAAGAAACTCGTAAGAAGTTATCTGATCGAGAGCAAGCAAAAAACAGGCACTTATACTACGGAAAATTCGGTAGTTTATATCGCCCATCACCAGAAGGCCCAGTGTTTGAAAAACAGATCAATCACCAGTTACGGACTTTGATTATCGACAAAATTAAAGAAGAGATCGAACGGCTTGAAAAGGCTGCCGAAAATGCCGCAAAAGGCCATGTGGCTGATGATGGCAGTAAATTTATTTACGATAAGCAGCTCAAGTACTTTACCAGTACTCACCAAAATGCGTTGGCATTATTGATACGGCAAATGCATTCCAGCCGCGGTAAGTCTGAGCAAAATTTTCTGAGCATGGGCGTGAAACGTTCTCGAGCTTATTTAGCATCGTGGCCTACACAGTTACAACAAGCCTTAGAACAAGGTTCTCGTATGATGATGCTTTTTGTTCAAGAGCAACAAAATTTCGTTGCTAATCAAAAAGCGTTTGTATGTGCGATAAGTTTAAAAAGTCTCAACCATTATGGTTTGGTCATTAAAGAGCAGTGTTTAACTTTAAATCAGTTGGAAGGCGAATCTGGCATCGCATGTGGCCCTGCAGCGTTAAAAAAAATTCGCAATTGGCGAGAGTCGGGCAAAGCACTCGATATCATCAATGACAGTCAGCTAATCGAAAACCTGTATGCAGAAACGGCTGGCGATCAATTTGATAATGATCTTTTGGATGTTAATCTCAACCGAATTATCACAGGCCCGGCAGCGTGGTCCTACTTTACGGCGACGGCACTGGAAGCTGTTATCGATGCGACAATCAATAAACATAAAAATGCTCTGTCACAGGTGCTGGGTAGCGGCGCTTCAACTCCGATTGATGAACTGTTTAAGCAATTACTTTGGGTTAAAAAACTCGCGATAGCTCGCTTAGAGTACTTAAAATCACTGGCTCAAAAACGCGCTGCGCAAGGTGCAGGTAGTTTAGAGTTTACTCTGGGTAATGAAAGCGAAATGCCGCCGACGCTGACCCTGCTATGGGATGAAACTAAATATAAGCCTAAAGAAAAGCAGAAGTCAGGTTTTATTAATAAAGCAGAAGCTAACGATCTCCAAGCGGTGGAGTGTTGCTTACTTTCAGATAAGAAAGTGTTCTATATCCGAGGCCCACATTGGCTTATTCCAGAAAACAACGAGGATCGAGAAGCGGCCATAGCGGCAGGGCATGTACGAGTAATCACCGAAAGGATAACCTTTAGTGCAACGAAATCAACAGGCAAAAATATTGTCGAAGCCGGTTCATTGACTGACGCACTGGATGCGCTGAGTAAGCCAGAAAATAAGTTGGATTTAATGCCTATCAAAGCTAGTGCTGAGTTTGACACTGCATTCTGGCAAGATAGCTACCATTACCAAGGTGGTAAAGGACCAAATGGTGAAACATCGGCTTATTCGGTTGATGCGGGTGCTCAGTTATTGCGCTTATCTACTAAAGCTGAAGCTGATCTCAATTCACCGGTAAGCTCTTACCAAAACTTAATCAAAAAGCGCCGAAATATAGGTGGTTCTGGCTCAATATCTGCTCAGTTCACGGCTCTGCAAGGGCAGCTTAGTTTTGCATTTTGGCTCCCGTTTATCCCTGAAAATAAAGCGATGAAGCCAGAGCAGGTGGAGCAAGTGAAAGGGTATGATATTAGCTTAACCTACGTTGATAAACACAGTCGTGAACATAAATATGAAGCTGGTGATTTGCGGGTTTGCATCGCAGGCTCCGTTTACGGATTGGCTGCTGCATCATGTCAATTAAGCGCTAAGGTCGCTATAGGGCCGAGTGATGTGAGTGACGGCTTTGGTATTAAAGGCAGTACTATCGGGTTATTGGATCCCAATATTTACGATGCCTATACCTTTGGGGGGGGCAATTTAAGGAGTGCAGGACAAGCCGGTTATGCCGGAGAAGCGGCGATTAGTGTGGATGCATTTGCTGGGGTAGAGGCAGGGGGTACTTTAGGCGCTGCGGTGTATTGGGCTCCACCTGAGGTTAAGTGTGTAACTCAGAGTAAGCCTCCTAAGCCACCGAAAAAGTTGGGCTCAATTGATGGCGAACTATCAGGTTCATTTGGTGCGGGTTATCACGCCGAGTTTCGTTTGCTGATTCAGGGTGGAGTTATCATCTTAGTGGCTTCAGCGGGCCTAGTTGTGGGACCCGGCTGCACAGGTAAAGTGGCGATTAATCTTGATGCTAACGCCGCTGATGAGTTTATTGGTTGTTTACTTGGCGTGTTAAAACAGAGTCATTTCCGCCGCTTAGCGATTTTCGGAGAGGCGGATGCCAATGGCATTAACGATAGTTTTAACGAACTCAATAGCTTAATGACGCTTGCGTTCGGTCTGGGTTTGGGGTTGGCGCAGGTATTGCTGATGCCTGAAACAGCCTTAACGGATTATAAGCAGCAGGTACTGAGTCAGGAATATGCACCGTTTTTAGCCGAACGCATAACAGATACCAAACGAAGTGACATTATGCGTAAATGGACAGTGACATTACCACCAGAAACGCTCTGTAATATTTTGAGCAGTTTAGTTCAAGGCCAATCCAGAACGAAGCAAGAAGCGAATCAACTTCAAGCCCAAGCCATTGTACAAATTATGCAATGGCTATCGGCAGATGAGAGCGTTGGTGAAGAAGCCAACCAGAGGCAGTGGAAAGAAACTTTGATTGCGATGGGGAAACTTCCCGCAGGCAAAAAAGACCATCAGGTGGAATGGCAAACCTATCAAGCCCAGTGGCTAAGATTGGCGAGGTTTGTGAAAGCTTCGGATTTCAGCAAGGATAAGATATTTTCTAACAGGTTTGATGACGCGAGTAAAACACTTTGCAAAAATATGGTATTAACTCGTTATGATGAGTCGTTCCAGAGCGGCCTGTTGGTTGGAATTCCAAAGCCAACCCAGTATTTTGCTTACCCGATTGGTCTGGTACAAAATCCAGTGGTCGGTCAAAAAGTGCAAATATGGCTAGAAACAGAGTCACAAAGTGAGCTAGTGAAAAAGAACGAAACTATTATCAATTGGAGTATTCATGAAGCCTTATCCTAATCGAATTGCCCGTTTTGTTTTGCTGCTGAGCATTATGATTGGGCTGGTGGCTTGTAAGCCTAACCCACAAGACGATATTGCACTATTTCAGCCATTTATTACCGAAAATATTAATAAAAAAGCGGCTGATCCTTACATCTCGAGCACCGTAAAGCCGGGAGATAAGATGTATGAGATATTAGTCAACATTCAGCATGGTCAATGGGATGTCGCAGAAGGTGGCTTATTAAGCTTGATAGATGAGGGCAATCCAGATGCCATGTTATGGTACGCTCGTATGTTGTTGTTGGATAACAACAAGAGACGCGAAGTTATTAACTTAATCTTTAAGTCGTTAACCTTGGGCAATCCATACGCAGCTTTAGCCATCGCAAAAAATAGTCACGCTTGTGCCTATTTGGGCACTGGTTCATTAGATAGTCAGGTTGCTCAATCCTTAGGAATTAGTGATCCAAATTCAGCTCAACTTTGCACAGACGATAATTTTCAAAAAGCCATCGAACTTTTTAAACCTCTCTCTGAGAAAGGTGATCTGCGAGCTCAATATTTTTTACTAAAACAGCAAGAATTAGACCAATCGAAAGAGACTCGGGCTCAGTATATTCAAGAGGTAATTCGCTTTTCTCAAAATCATTATTACCAACCCTTGATGGACTATGTAAATACCATTTTAATTTATTCACCGAGTAAAGGTAAGTCTGAATCCAAAACAGTAGAGCAGTACCAATTAGCCATCGATTTGTTAACGATTGCCGCCAATAATAATTATATACCTGCTGTAAATGACTTGGCTTATTACTTAAAAGAAACATCAAAGGAAGAGAGTGAGAGATTAAGAAATTTAGCCTTAAAACTGGGTTCTACAAGCGCAGTGGAATATAAATACCATCGTTCTCATGAAGGCAGTGAAAATAAATATTTCTATAATGCTCTCTATAAAGGGTTGTCAGGGAAATATGCTTTTGATGTTCATACCTTAAATGAGGAAGAAAAGGCTAAGGTAAATGAAAAAGTTAAGTTATTTATGAAAGATATAACACCAATGGTATACATAGATGGTTTTACTCGCCGTAATGATTGGGTGGATTAAACTTTCATCTATACTCACTTTTCTAGATATTCGTGTTTAGGAACGGATATGGTCACAACAGGGTATGCCGTCGTTCTGTGCGGCTGGTCAATTTACTTAGCCGTACAGGTGATTCGTCAGCGGCGTAAACATCAGGTGCTGTTTGCTGATGGTGATGTGGATGCCTTTCTCTGCGATACCTAAGAGCGCTGCACGCAGCGCTTTTTTCTTTCCTCTCTTTTCATCTACACTTATCTCCTCAATGGAGAGTAAGGAAATCTTATGGTTACAGCGTTGTATGCCGTCATTTTGGCTGGGTTATTGATAGGGTTGGCGGTGCAGGTGATCAAGCAGCGTCGGCGCCATCAGGTGAAGTATATGGATGGGGGCGTGAATGCGTTGACTTTGGCGCGTAGTGCGCAGGGCAATGCGGCGGAGTATATACCGATCACGTTGATTTTGATGGGCTTTGCTGAGTTCAACGGCGCGAATGTATGGTGGCTGCATGCGACTGGCATCGCTTTCATTCTCGGTCGTTTGCTGCATGCCAAAGCGATCTTAAACGATCAACTTAAAGGCCGCGTTACAGGCATGAAGCTGACGTTTGGCGTGATGGTGGTCTTGATGGTGCTGAATCTGATTTATCTGCCCTACGGCAAACTGTTCTGATCACTCGGTCACATGAGGGTGCCGCTTACCTTGGTATTTGGGGAGCTGCTCCCTCAACGCTTCAAAGGTATTGAAAGCACTCGACACAGAGAGTTTGTTCGCCAGCCAATTGGGTAGCATGCCGCCCGGATCGGCAAAGGCGGTGTAGTCGATGTGTGTCATGCCATTGGTTAGTTTTTCCAGTACCCACGTTGCTTTCACCGCTTTGATTCGCACAAATCCTTCTTTCTCCGGATACTGATCCGACGCATCCTCAATGGTTAAAACCAAAGACCCAGGAAACTGCTGAAACTGCGAATACGTCACCATGTCTCTATCGCGAGCTGGCCAGGGCGCCGAGAAACGCGTGTAGACAATATTCTCGTGGTCTGAAATCTTTTTGAGGACTCGGCTAGAGGCGACATGATCAATCCAGTTGGGCAGATTGCTGCTGTTTTCTAGCAGGTTCATGAAAGCTGCGTATGTGGTGGGTACCAACATCTGCGCGCGAATTTCGACCAAGCCGTCACGATGTTTTCGGGTTTGAATGGTGATGCCGTTGTCGCTTTTTGCCATATGCCACGCGATCGGGGGCGCGTCGTTTGCCCAAGAAAGCATAGGAAGTATCCACAAAGCGGTGCTGAGCCAACGTGCCAACATAAGGTTCCTTGTTTCACAAAAGAGTCGCGATTTCAGGCGGTTCGTTCTATCTCTGACGTTAAGCGTAGCGGGCGAAATGACCATCAGGCAAATGTCGCGTGCGTGAGCGGCGCGATCACGTCGGTTTGGTGTTCCGCCCAACGTCCGTACGTTGAACGGGGAACAACCGTTTCGCGGCTAGATGAGCTGCAAGCTAGAGAGAATGAAAATGCCCAGCGTACATGAGAGCAAAGAGAATACGGTGGTGAGTGCGATGATGTTGGCGGCCAATGTGGCGTTGCCGCCCATAGCGCGCGCCATCACATAGCTGGCTGCAGCGGTGGGCGATGCGCTCATCAGGAAAATCAAGCCCAAATCAATCCCGCGGAAGCCATAGAGTAAGGCTGCGCCGGTGATCATGATGGGGGATAACACCAGCTTGAATGCTGTGGAAAACCACGCTGAACTCTTATCATCTTTGAGAGAGCGCATGTCCAACGAGCCGCCAGTACACAACAGGGCCAAAGGCAGTGTCATATTGGCAAAGTAATGCCCTGCCTGCGTGACGATATCGGGGATAGGCACGGCGAGAAAATAACACACCACACCGAGCAGAATTGAGATGATCAACGGGTTCTTGGTCAATGTTTTGAGAATCAGTGCGCTGGCCTTGGGGCCTGTGGTTTCACCTTTCGGTGTCAGTGCAATGACGGCTTGAATGTTATACAGCACGGTTGTCGCCGCAACGTAAATTGCGGCCAACGCCACCCCGGCATCGGAGTACGTGTTCGCAACATACGCCAGGCCGATGATGGCGGTATTGGCTCGAAATCCGCCTTGAATGATCACCCCTTGATCGCGCGGGTCGCGAAAGGCGCGTTTGGTCATGATGGTGGTAAAGAGGAAGAACGAAAAGTTGGCCACCAACCCAAAGATGATTAGCGCTGCGCTGGATGAGAAGTCGTGATGAGAGCCGACAATACTGAGGAACAGCATGGCGGGCAGCGTGACTTGAAATACCATACGGGACGCAACTTCAATGAAGTTTTCGTTGATCAGGTTCATGCGTTTAAACACAACCCCCAAAACCAGCATGAGACAAATCGGGCCGGTAATCGACGCGGAAAACTGCAGTTGCTCTATTATCCCTTCCATATCAATCCTTTGAATGTGGTCGCAATTTCATCATTCTTTCACAGATTGAGGTGCGCGAGAAATCAAATTTGCAAAATAGAACGAACGTGCTAAAAATAGAGTGTCTTGTAATTACGGCGGTCAATAATGAGTAAAGGTCGAATCACTCGAGAGAATATATTGCTCACGGCGTTTGAGCTGGCAAGCGCCAATGGTTTGGAAAGTTTGACCATCGGTGAGCTGGCTAAGCAGTGTGGTATGTCTAAAAGTGGGTTGTTCGCGCACTTCAATTCCAAAGAGAACCTGCAAATCGCGGTGTTGGAATTTGCGAATCAAACCTTTATCCACCGAGTGATCGTGCCGGCTCGTGAACTGGGTGATGGCGACATCGAACGCAAACTGCGCCGAATTTTGGACAACTGGTTGGGCTGGAACCAATCGTTTCAAGGCAGTTGTATGTTTTTAGATGCGTGGAAAGAAGCGGCGTACACCGATTGTGCCATTCAACAAACCTTAAAAGCGGCGATTTCGAGCTGGATTCACTATTTGCAGATTCAAATCAGCAAAGGCGTTGAGCAAGGGCAGTTTGTCGCAAGCCTGAATGCTCAGCAAGCGAGTTATGAATTGTATGGGCTCTATCTGAGTGCGCATCTGTTTTATTCAATCTATGGGCAAGAGCAAAGTGACCAGCATTTTTGGCAGGGCGTCGATGCGCTGCTGGCGCGCTGGAAAAAGGCCTAAAGCATTTGGCTCACGCGTGTCCATTTAGCGAGTGAGCCTGAACACAAAAATTTTTACTAATAAAAAGCACGAACGTTCGTTTTTGTGCTGAAGGATAACACCATGAGTGAGAAGATTTATTTCAATACGTCTGGCAAATTCAGTCTGCGTCGCAGCCTCGTGAATTGGACCACCCGCCTGCACCATACGGTGGCGCCAGCCCATGCGCGTAAAACGGCGCGCAAATTGTTGCTCACGCCTGCTCGCATGACGGCAAAGAACGAGGTGCCGCAAGGCATGATCAAAAGTCAGGTAGATTCTGCGGAAGGCAAATTAACCACCTATCGCCTGGGCGAAGGGCCAGTGTGGTTGCTGACTCATGGCTGGTCGGGGGCATCGAGCCAGTTCTTTCCTTTGATGGAGCACATCGCAGCGCAAGGTTATACCGCGCTGGCTTACGATCATCCCGCGCATGGTGAGAGTGAAGGGGCATTTGGTCACGTTCCGGCGTTTGTGCGTGGTTTGGAGGCGATTCTTGACAGTGAACCGGCGTTCATCGGGTTGATCGGCCACAGCATGGGGAACGTCACTGCGCTGGAATGTCGCCATGCCAAGCTGGCAGACTGCCCGATGATGCTCATCGCACCAGTACTCGACTACTTGGACAATTTGTTTGGCACAGTGGCTCGCTCTGGTTATTCGATGCGTCTGTTTGAAGAAGTGGTTAACGAAGTTCAAGATGAGTACCGTTATCCCATCCATTCCATTCAACCGTATCAAAGCCTGACGTTACGTCGTACACCAACCATCATTGTTCATGATGAAAAGGATCGCTTTGCGCGTTATGCCGAATCACACAAGGCAGCCGAGGAAATTGCAAACGTCACTTTGATTACGACCAAAAATCAAGGACATGGAAGAATTATGAAAGGAAATGAAGTGAAATCTGCTTTTGAACAAATTGTTAAATTCATTGACTAGGTAAATTGTTTTAATTGAAACACGTGTTTTCCTGATTTGTTAAATTTTGTGGGGTTGGGATTTCTATTTATTTCAATGTGTTAAATTGTAAGTGATAGTTTTGATAGGCTTAACAATTTCGCAATAATTATTATCTCCTTTGTTTGATTCTATGTGATGATCAGGATGCCGATTGGCCTCCATAAGGAAGAATAATAATGAATCGAAACGATAGTGTCCCTTTACCCCACAATACCCGAGAATGGTTTCTTAACCGCAATAGCCTCATCATCCTGGCGGATGTGGTGCTATTTTTTATCTTATTTAAGACGCTGCCATTTGAACCGAATGTTGTCCTCGGTATCAGTATGTTGGCGTTTATCGCTGTCCTTTGGTTGACCGAAGCACTGCACGTCACCGTCACCGCCATTTTGGTTCCAATCATGGCCGTGTTGTTTGGTGTTTTCGATACGCAGGCTGCGCTCAACAACTTTGCTAACTCCGTGATTTTCCTCTTCTTGGGTGGTTTTGCGCTCGCTGCTGCGATGCACCGCCAAGGGTTGGATAAAGTCATCGCCGACAAAGTGTTGATTATGGCGCGTGGCAAAATGAGTGTGGCCGTGTTTATGCTGTTTGGTGTCACGGCGGTGCTGTCCATGTGGATCAGTAATACCGCCACCGCTGCGATGATGTTGCCACTGGTACTTGGCGTGCTGAGCAAAGTGGATGACGATCGTGGCCACAGCACTTATGTTTTCGTGCTACTCGGCATTGCATACAGTGCCAGTATTGGTGGGATTGCCACCGTGGTTGGTAGCCCGCCCAATGCGATTGCGGCCGCTGAAGTTGGCTTGTCGTTTACCGATTGGATGGCGTTTGGTCTACCCACGACGCTGGTGATGTTGCCGATGGCCATTGTGGTGCTTTATCTGCTGTTGAAACCGGACTTGAGTGGTCACTTTGAATTGAATCACCAAGCGGTGGATTGGGATAAAGGTAAAGTGGTCACGCTGGCCATTTTCGCACTGACTGTTTTCCTGTGGATCTTCAGTAAGCCGGTGAACGCCATGCTGGGCGGCTTCAAGAGCTTTGATACCGTGATTGCGTTGGGAGCGATTGTTCTGGTCAGCTTTGCGCGTGTCGTGCATTGGAAAGACATCGAGAAAACGGCCGACTGGGGTGTATTGCTGCTGTTCGGTGGTGGTATCTGTTTAAGTAACGTGCTGAAACAAACCGGCACCAGCGTATTCCTCGCTAATGAACTGAGTGCGATGATTGCCGACATGAACTTGCTGTTCATCGTTTTGGTGATTGCGGCGTTTGTGGTGTTCTTGACTGAATTTGCCAGTAACACGGCGAGTGCTGCGCTGCTCATCCCAGTGTTTGCCAGTGTGGCTGAAGCGTTTGGTATTTCGCCCATCTTGCTATCGGTCTTGATTGCTGTTGCCGCTTCGTGTGCCTTTATGTTGCCTGTTGCAACACCACCGAACGCGATTGTGTTCGCCACGGGTCACATTAAGCAAAGCGAGATGATGCGAGTGGGGATGTTCTTGAATATTGCGTGTATCGCCTTGTTGTCGATGATTGCAATGTTCTTCTGGCAATAACGGAAAGCGGAGCTTAGCTCCGCTTTTTTATGGATGTTGATTGGCGTGGGCGCGCGTTAGGCCATAGACAATATGGTCTACGACGCGCCCATTGAGGTCTTCCGCTCGCGTGATGAGGCCTTCCTGAACAAACCCCAAGCGCTTGGCCACGGCTTGACTCGGCAGGTTGCCACTGGCCGCCGCCAATTCCACTTTTTCCAACTGATACTGATGGAACGCCACCTCGATCAACTTGGCTACCGCGCGCGTGGCAATGCCTTTCCCTTGATGAGGTTGTGATAACCAATAGCCGATTCTGGCTTTGCCCAAATCGCGATTAATGTCCTGCAAGCTGCAGTTACCAACCAATTCACCTCGATAGAACATCGCACACACCAGCACTTTGCCATCGGCATAATCGTGCAGCATATTTTGTGCAAACAATTCAAAATCTTGCTGGCTTCGGCAATGGGGCGGCCAGGCCAACCATTGCGACAGGTACACACGTTGATCCGCCACGATTTGCGCATAAAGCGGGGCAAAGGATTCTTCAATCATCGCCAGCTGGAGTTCATCATCCACGTTGAGAGTAAACATTCTAACCACCTGATTTTGTATGTTATTTGTTCTTTATTGTGAGGTGTACCGTAACACTTTTCTCGCGAGGACGGTAAGTTATTCGTACCTCATATCAAGATGAAACTTGTGGCACATAGAATTCGTCACAGATTCCACAAAAACCTTAAGAATTGTCAGGACTAAGTAGTCCGTTTGTATTAGTCTCGAACCACATGATTATTCATCAATCGTTTAGTGTCAGTTAGCCAATATGGAATTGCATACGGAAGAAGTCAGTGTTGACTTACGCAAGGTGTTATTGGGCATTGCTCAAGCATTGGATGCGGTCGGGTTTGACGAACCTCATCATAGCCACCGAGTCGGGTACATGGCTTATCGGTGCGCTAAATTAATGGGCTGGGATGAAGAACAGGCTCAGCTCGCTTTTTCGACCGGCTTGGTGCACGACTGTGGATCCACGCAGTCGTCGGCATCGATGCCGCTGTTCTTTCCCTTTCAGCCTGGCAGCTTTGCTCGCCACTGTGAAAAAGGGTACAACCTACTGAGCGAATGTGCGCCGCTGTCGTGTTTTGCCACGCCGGTGTTGTATCACCACACGCCGTGGAGCGAGTTGCAGCACCTGCCGATTGCCGATACGGACAAAGAATTGGCAACCCTCATTTATCTGGTCAACCGCGTGGATCACTTGTACCGCCAGCAGACCAAAGATAAATATGGCAACCTCAACGCAGCAGCGAAACAGTCCATCGCGCACCAGTTACAGCAGCATTCGGGCAGTGTGTTTGAAGCCAATATGGTCCAGCACATGACAGAGCTGGTGGACAACGATGACTTTTGGTTTGCCATGCATCCTCATTACATTGAAGCGCAAATGCTCAACCTTGATGTGGTGCCTTTTTTCTCAAGTAACTTGGGGCTTGAGCAAACCATCGCGATTGCGGAATTGTTTGCCAAAGTGGTCGACGCCAAAAGCACCTTTACCTTTCAGCATTCACTCAAAGTGGCACAGCTTTCCAAGTATCTGGCCAAGCAGTTAGCCTATTCGCCTAAAATGCAAAACATGTTGTATTTGGCGGGGTTGGTGCATGACATTGGGAAATTGCGCACGCCGGATGTGGTGCTGCATAAACCGGGAAAACTCACTGCGGAAGAGTACACGTGCATTAAACGTCATGCGACGGACACGCGCTTTATTCTACAGGGGATTATTACGTCGCCGAGAATCTGCGAATGGGCATCCAATCACCATGAACGGCTAGACGGGTCGGGGTATCCGCTGGGCAAAACGACCTTGGATCTGGACCGGCCTAGTCGAATTATCGCCGTGTCTGATGTGTTTCAGGCGCTAACCCAGTCTCGTCCGTATCGAGATGGCATTTCGCTGGAAAAAGCGTTGAGCATTGTGGAATCGTTGGTGGATGCCAATCAGTTGGATCGCGAGATCTTTACCTGCCTCAAGCAGCACGCCGAATGCTGTTATCAGATTTCGAGCGATGATGACGCGTTGGCGCAGTCTCAAGTGATTTAATGAAAAACGGGCGCCCTTTGGACGCCCGTTTTGCTCATTCGATAAGCAGTACTTATTTCTGATTCACGTACGCTTTAAAGCGAGCTTGCGTTTGTGGATCGGCTTTGTTGTACCAGAAATGCAGCATTTCTTCGGCAGTGGTGTCGCCCGCAGAGCCTTCTTTGCTTGGTTTGATAAACGCGGTGGCGATTGCGGCAGGTCCGCCTTGCAGGTTGTACTCAAATGTTTCTTGTTTGTAGTCACGGCCAATCTGCATGCCTTGTTTGATCAGGCGGTCTTGCTCAAGGCCCACGGCGTTGCCTTGTTGATCACGCAGTGCCCATTCCATCGCTTTGATGTTGTTTTGCGCGTCATCCGCGTTGCGGTACTGCGGCATGTCGAAGTCTAATGTTTTGTCGGTGGCGGTGAATTTGGCGATCACGACGTCACTTTCGACACCGATGCGGTCATTCCCTTGCGTGAAGTATGGGTTGTAGCGGAACACGATTTGTTGCTGGCCATCGTCCATTTCAACGCTTTTGGTGGATGAGAAAATGCTGCCTGAAGATTGAGGTTTGGCGCCATTGACCACCAAAAGGTCGATGGAATCTGGAATGTTCAATGTTACTTTTGCGGCAGCTGAAGCACTAAAAATAATAGCCAAAAGACATGATAAAGATTTGATTGTATTCATTAGTTTTATCCTTTTAACCGCTTTCGCGTAATAACCTGTGAGGGTGCCGATTGTCGCTATGAATTGCAAGTTTTCCCCCGCACGGATGGATGAATTTCATCAAAATTTAACAACTCAGGCAATCACGCACACCGCGTAAGATGTGAGCGCGCTGGCAAAGTGTGCATTTTAAGCACGTCAATATCCCGCCCGCTGCACTATAGTGATGACATCACTCACCAACCAGAAGATAACGCGATGGACTTCAATGCAAAGCACGACATCAAGTTAGTGTTGTCGTGTTGGTATAACCTTGATTTCGGCTTGTCACTGCTCAGCAAAACCGCTTCTCACGCTTAACGCCTTGGCCTGATTCAGGCCGCCCTGTGCCGCTTGTGGCACACCCATCCATGAATCAAACGCTGCCACACCCTGCGGGTTTGGGCGGCGTATGAAGGACCGTTAAGTATGAAACGCATTCCAGAACCGTTCCGCATTAAAATGGTGGAACCGATTAAAATGACCACCTTTTCCGATCGTCAACAGGCGTTAAAAGAGGCCGGATACAACCCATTTTTGCTGCGCAGCGACGATGTATACATCGATCTGCTCACCGACTCCGGCACCGGCGCCATGAGTGACAACCAATGGGCCGGCTTGATGCTCGGTGATGAATCCTATGCTGGCAGTCGCAATTACTACAACTTATGTGCGGCGGTAGAGCACTTCTTTGGTTACTCACTGACGGTGCCTGCGCACCAAGGCCGCGGCGCCGAGCAAATTCTGTTTCCTGCATTAATTGAACGTATGCGCCAAGTGCGCGGCGGCACCACGCCGGTGTTTATTTCCAACTACCATTTTGACACCACCGCCGGTCATATCGAACTCAATGGCGGCACCGCGGTCAACGTGGTGACTCAAGAAGCATTTGATACCACCACGCCGTATGACTGGAAAGGCAATTTCGACCTCGACAAGTTGCAAACCACCATCGATCACTACGGTGCCCAGAACATTTGCGCCATCATCACCACGGTCACCTGTAACAGCTCGGGCGGGCAGCCCGTGTCGATGGCGAACATGCGTGCGGTGTATGAGATAGCCAGCCGTCACGACATTCCGGTGGTGATCGACTCGGCGCGCTATTGTGAAAATGCCTATTTCATTAAACAGCGTGAGGCCGGTTACGCCGATGCCACGATTTTGGACATCATCCGCGAGATGTATCAATACGGCGACATGCTCACCATGTCGGCCAAGAAAGATCCGATGGTCAATATTGGTGGCCTGTGTTGTATTCGCGATCACGAAGAGCTGTTTCAAGCGGTGCGCACACGTTGTGTGCCGATGGAGGGGTTTGTGACCTATGGCGGCATGGCCGGGCGCGACATGGAAGCGCTGGCACGTGGCTTGTACGAAGCGGCCAACGAAGACTTCTTGCACTATCGCATCAGTCAGGTGGCCTATTTGGGCGAGCGCCTGCGTGAGGCTGGGATTCCGATTCAATACCCAACTGGTGGGCACGCGGTGTTTGTGGATGCGGCGAAGATCTTGCCTCACATTCCAGCCGATCAGTTTCCGGCACAAGTGCTGTGCAACGAGCTCTATCTCGAAGCGGGCATTCGTGCGGTCGAAATCGGTTCGCTGCTGCTGGGGCGCGATCCGCAAACGGGTGTGCAAAAGGCGGCAGAGCTGGAGTTGATGCGCCTGACCATTCCCCGTCGCGTCTATACCAACGATCACATGGATTATATTGCTGACGCGATCATTGCACTGGCCAAGCGCGCGTCGTGCTTTAAAGGGCTTGAATTTACCTATGAACCGCCGGTATTACGCCATTTTACGGCGAAGTTTCGTCCACTCTAACTGAGTTGTTGTTCACTAAAGCCCTCTTTTCAGAGGGCTTTTCTGTTTTAGCCATCATTTCGAATCTTTATTAGTGCAAAAAAATAAATTTGCCTCATTCGCTGTGTCAAAATTCTGAATTTCTGGCACAGAGTAGAATTTAGCGTGCAATCGCGTGCGTTTTCGCTACGAATTGCTCGTTGTGACTCGAAAAGCGTTTTAATTTTTTTTCAAAAAAATAAAGTCTCCCAAATACTGAAGCCGATGTTCTTCAATGTGTGACCGAAGAGCAGCCAACTCATGTTGAGTACAATCTGCAAGGAATGAGAGAAATAGATATGAATCGTATTACTCTGTGCGCCGCAAGTATTGCACTGGCTCTGTCTGGATCGGCCTTAGCGGCTCCGGCGGCACCAAGTATTGATGTCTACGGGTCGAACAATCTGCAATTTTCGAAAATTGAACTCGCGATGGAAACCACCGCGGGCTACAACCAGATGGTGACATACCACGACGAAGCGCCCATCAGCATTACGTTTAACCAGTGGAGTGGTGAAACGGGCAACACCTATAAGATTTATTTCGATGGCGAAGAAGTGGCGTCTGGCCCCATTTCAGGCAGCCAAACGACCGCCAGTTTCACCTACAGCAAAGGCGGCCTGTACCAGTTGGAAGTGGCCGCGTGTGATGACAGCGGTTGCAGTACCAGCGCGCCCGTTGAATTGACCATTGCCGATACCGACGGGTCACATCTCAAGCCGCTGACCATGAACGTGGATCCCAACAACAAAACTTACACCACCGATGCCAATACCGTGGTCGGGACGTACTTTGTTGAATGGGGCATTTATGGCCGCAACTACACCGTGGATAACATTCCAGCACAAAACTTAACGCACATTCTGTATGGATTTATCCCGATTTGTGGGCCGAACGAGTCGGTGAAATCGGTTGGCGGCAACAGCTACAACGCGCTGATGACGGCGTGTCAGGGCGTGCCCGATTACGAAGTGGTGATCCACGACCCTTGGGCGGCATATCAGAAAAGTTTCGCTCAGGCCGGTCATGAATACAGCTCTCCAATCAAGGGCAACTACGCCATGATGATGGCGCTGAAGCAGCGTTATCCTGATTTGAAAATCATTCCTTCGGTTGGCGGTTGGACGCTCTCTGATCCCTTCTTCGATTTCACCACTAAAGCCAATCGCGACACGTTTGTGGCTTCGGTCAAACGCTTCCTGACCACATGGAAATTCTTTGATGGGGTGGACATCGACTGGGAATTCCCGGGCGGTGATGGCGCGGCGCCTGATCTGGGCGATCCAGTCAATGACGGCCCAGCGTACGTTGCCTTGATGCAAGAACTGCGCACCATGTTGGATGGGCTGGAAGCCGAAACCGGCCGCACTTATGAACTGACATCAGCGATTGGCGTCGGTTACGACAAGATTGAAGACGTGAACTACGCCGATGCGGTGCAGTACATGGATTACATCTTTGCCATGACTTACGATTTCTACGGCGGCTGGAACAACGTGTTGGGTCACCAAACCGCACTGAACTGCGGCACGTTCATGCGCCCAGGCCAATGTGATGGAACGGGTGTAGATGAAAATGGTGAAGCATACAAAGGCCCGGCGTACACCGCTGACCGTGGGATTCAGCTTCTGCTGGCCCAAGGCGTGCCAGCCAACAAATTGGTTCTGGGGACGGCGATGTACGGCCGTGGCTGGGATGGTGTGATGCCGTCCAGCTTGAGCGATCCGACCGACCCGATGACCGGTGTGGGCAATGGCAAACTCACCGGATCAACCGCGCAAGGCGTGTGGGAAGCAGGTGTGATTGACTACAAAGGCATCAAAGCCAACATGTTGGGCGCGGATAACACCGGCATCAATGGGTTTGAATATGGCTACGATGCGCAAGCAGAAGCACCTTGGGTGTGGAATCGCACTTCGGGTCAGTTAATTACCTTTGATGATGACCGCTCTGTGAAAGCCAAAGGTGCGTATGCACGTAGCCTAGGCTTGGCGGGTTTGTTCTCGTGGGAAATCGATGCCGACAACGGTGATATTCTCAATGCGATGCATGAAGGTTTGGCGGACGGCGGTACACCGCCAGCAAACCGCGCGCCAACAGCCAATGCGGGTGTGGCTCAAACGGTGACAGGTCCTGCGAGTGTAACGTTGGATGGCAGCGCATCAGCCGATAGCGATGGCACAATCGCCAGCTACCTGTGGGAACAAACCGGCGGCGATGCGGTGACGCTGAGCAATGCAAGCGCAGTTCAGGCGAGCTTTACTGCGCCGGAAGTGACCAGTGAACAGAGCTTCACCTTCAAGCTCACCGTGACGGATGACGATGGCGCCAGCGCTTCGGCAACGACGACGGTAACCGTGAAACCGGTTGGCGGCGCTGAAAATACTGCGCCAGTGGCCGTCGTGAACGCACCAGCACAGGTTAATGCAGGGGAGACGGTGGTCGTGGATGCGTCGGCATCCAGCGATGCGGATCTGGATACGCTGACCTTTAGCTGGACGGTGCCTGCTGGAATCGAGGCGGCGATCAATGGCAGCCAAGTGACGTTTGTCGCGCCGGAGTACACCCAAGATACCACGTTGAGTTTCTCGGTGACGGTCAGCGATGGTCAGGCGAGTGCGTCCGCAACGACGGATGTGGTGGTGCTGAAAACATCCAGCGGCGGTGAAACGTGTGACAACTTGTGGGATGCCAGTGCTGTGTACGTGGGTGGCAACCAAGTCACATGGTCGGGCAGTGTGTGGGAAGCCAAATGGTGGACACAAGGTGACGATCCAACGCAATCGGGTGAGTGGGGTGTGTGGAAATTGATTGGGGACGCAGACTGCGCAACGAATTGATTTTAATCCCGTGATTGAAATGAAAGGCTCTGCTTCGGCAGGGCCTTTTTCATGGGGGATGAAAAAGCATGTTGCCAAAAACAGTAATCGAGTTTAGTGTTATATACATATATAACACCATATCGGTAATGCACAGTGACAGAATGGCAGGATAACCAACCGATTTTTCGCCAGTTGGCGGACAAGATCACCGAGCAGATTTTGCAGGGCATCTGGCCCGAAGGTGAAGCACTTCCATCCGTGCGAACCGTTTCCGCCGATCTGAAAATTAATCACCTGACGGTGATGAAAGGCTATCAGTTACTGGTGGATGAAGGGCTGGTGGAAAAGCGCCGCGGCCAAGGCATGTTTGTGGCCAGTGGTGCACTCAGCCAACTGAGAACGCAGCAGCGACAGCAGTTTTTAGAACAGCAAATTCCACAGATTGCGGCGACGCTGGCACAACTGGACATGTCGCTAGACGATTTTATGCAACAGTTAAAACAACACATTGAGGATGCAGCATGAGGCCGTATGTTGAAGTAAAACAGGTGTCGAAACAGTATTCGGCTTCGCATGGAGAAACGGCGCTACATCCGGTCAGCTTTACCCTAGCGCCGGGACAGGTGTTGGGGTTGCTTGGCCATAACGGCGCGGGCAAGTCGACGTTAATCAAAGCGCTGCTGGGCGCGCACCATTATCAGGGTGAAATTCATATTCTAGGGCGCAATCCCATCCAGCAACGTGCTCAAGTCATGGAACATTTGGCCTACATTTCGGACGTCAATGTGCTGCCGGAGTGGATGACGGTGCAGCAACTGCTCAAATACACTTCGGGTGTGCATCCGAGCTTTTCGCTGGGCAAAGCGCAGTCGGTACTGGCCAAAACGGACATTCACTTACACAGTAAAATCAAAGCGTTGTCGAAAGGCATGAAGGTGCAATTGCATCTGGCATTGGTGATTGCCACGGACACCAAAGTGCTGATTCTGGATGAGCCCACATTAGGGCTTGATCTCATCTATCGCGACACGTTTTATCGTCATTTGTTGGAATGGTTTCACGATGGCGAACGCGCGCTGATTATCGCCAGCCATGAAGTGTCGGAAATCGAACACCTGTTGACCGATGTGTTGATTCTTAAGCAAGGCCGCGTGGTGTTGCAAGCGGGCATGGACGAGGTTGAGCAAGGTTACTTTGTGTTGGATGCGCCGACGTCTTTGGCGGGGCAAATTGATGCGCTGCAGCCTCTGTCTGCTCAGGCGAGCTTGGGGACGACGCAGTGGCTGTTGAAAGCGCAGCATCGTGAGGCGGTGGAAGGTTTGGGGCGTATTTACAGTGTAAAACTGGCAGAGCTGTTTTTGGCTCTGCAGAAGGAGAACGCATAATGCATGCATCCGTCTACATGTTAGAAAAAGAGTGGATCGAACACAAAGTGGTTACTCGAATTCCGTTGTTTGTGCTGGCGTGCATGCTGGTGCTGTTTATCGGTTTGTTGAGCAATGGCAATCTGCAGAGCAACCTCTCGTTTGAGATGAGTTACAGTGGTTTTGAACCGTTGGATCTGCAATTTGTCGATCAATTCAGCTCGTTCATGATTGTGGTGGCTGGCGCGCTGTCGATTCTACTCAGCACGCTCTACATCCCCAAAACACTGCGCAAAGAACGTCAGGAAGGCAGTTCTATGTTCTGGCGCAGCATGCCGGTCAGCAACCTCAAAACGCACGGCGTTAAACTGGCGTTTGGTTTGCTGGTGATCCCGGTGGTGTGCTCCGTTTTAGTCATCGCGTCCGATGTGATGTTTTGGTTGGTGAACATGGTCACGGATGATGCGATTCCGCTGCTGTTTCATCAACGTTCACTGCTGTTTGCGGTGACGCATTGGTTGAGCTACCTCGGTCAAATGCTGCTGGTGGCTGTGGCGTTACTGCCGTTGGCGTGCATCACGCTGCTGCTGTCTCAATTGGTGAATTCACCCATTCTGGTGATGTTCATTGGTGTGTATGCATTGAAGTGGTTGAGCTTGGGCTTGTTTGGCACTGAAGTGGTGGGAGATTTCTTTCACCAAGTGCTGGGGTTACCGCTCAATATCTTAATGGATGCGAATCTGTCTGAGGTGATGACGCAAATCAGCACCGTCAATGCGCTGATTTACATCGTACTGGGTGTCGTCAGCTTTATGCTGAGCCTGAAATGCTACCAGACGGACGACGTCTCGTGGCGCACCCTGTTGCAGCGCTAGTCAGGACACGAACAGAAAGGAGGCGATGGCCTCCTTTTTTTGTGCCTGAGATGTCGTCGTCACATTCGCGTGCTTCACATTTTATGCAATGCCTGGCGTATTCTGAATGGACAAAAATGGAATCAATACGACACTTGTGACAAGGCATGGCGATAAAAAGTGATTTTCGTTGGGCGGTTCTCATTTATTTCGAGGCTAAAAATTATAATGCGGACGCCCTGAGGGCGGCTTCGTCGTGAAGCAAATAATAATGACAATCAGGACAGGGTATGTTCAAAAATCTATCGTTAAAAAATAAGCTGGCCATTTCTGCCAGCGCTGCCATTGTGATCGGGGGCGTGCTGGTCGAAGCACTGTCATTCAATGCGTCGTTGAGTCGGTTGGATCTTGAGGTTGAACAGCGTCTGCAAGGCGTCACCGCGTCATACAATCAATACGTGTCGGACTGGCTGGTGTCGAAACAGCGCGCGCTGACGTCGCTGACCTCGGACGCCAAACAAGAGGCCATCGTGACGCACCTGAAACAGGTGAAGCACGCCGCGGCCTTCGACAACGTGTTCCTCGCCTATCCAGATGGTTCACAACAAAACGCCAACGGTGTGGTGCTGCCGCCAGACAACAACGACCCACGCAAGTGGGGATGGTACATCAATGCCAAAGCGAATCCGGCCAATGTGTTCATGGATAACCCAACCGTTGCGGCGGCAACGGGGGCCAATGTGGTGTCGCTTGGTAAAGCCGTGGATTTGTACGGTCAACAATTGGTGCTGGGCGCCGATGTGGAAATTACCGACATTCTCAATAACATGAAACAGGTGGTGTTGCCGGGCACCGGCGACATGTTTATCGTCAACGCGCAAGGCAATATCTTTACGCACGCGAACACCAAACTGCTGAACAAGAGTGTTGCTGAGTTGGGGATCGATTTCTCCGCCATTAAACAGGCCGAACGGTCGGGCAAAGACAGCCGAGTCGAAATCAATGGCGACCAATATGTGTTGGTTGCGCGCGCCATTGACGGCACGACGCTGAGCACCGTGGTTGTCATTAACTATCAATCATTGATTTCACCGCTGTTCGATGCGCTGTGGGGCCAATTATTGGTGACGGCGCTGGTGGTCGTGCTGTGCACCATTTTGTTCAATGTGTTGTGTAACGTGTTGTTCCGTCCGTTGAAAAACGTCTCGCATGCGCTGGAACAGATTGCCAACGGTAGCGGCGATTTAACGCAACGCATCGTGGTGGAAAACAACGATGAAGTCGGCAAATTGGCCGATAGCTTCAATACCTTCGTTGCCAGCCTGCAGCAGTTGATCGGTCACATTCGCCATCAGTCAGAACAATTGACGCAGCAAGCCGAGTATGGCTCGCAACGTGCCAATCAATCGGCATCAGAGCTGGGTATGCAGCAGCAAGAGATCACCATGGTGGCCACGGCGGTCACTGAAATGGCCTCGGCCACGCAGGAAATCGCCTCGCACGCAGAGCAAACTGCCCACGCAGCGCAAGACTCGTCGACCAGTACCACCAATGGTCGTACGCTGGTCTTGAACACCAAAGCCTCCATTAACAACTTGGCCCATGAAGTCAGTCAGGCCAGTGACGTCATTTCGGTGCTCAATCAACATGCCCAAGAGATTTCGACCGTGTTGGCCACGATTCAGAGCATTGCGGAACAGACCAACCTATTGGCACTGAACGCGGCGATTGAAGCGGCTCGTGCCGGTGAACAGGGCCGCGGATTTGCGGTGGTGGCGGATGAAGTGCGCGTGTTATCCCAACGCACGCACACGTCAACGGAAGAGATCAAATCGACCATCGAGACGCTGCAACAAACCACCCAACAGGCGGTGGGCCTCATGTCGAGCAGTTCAACGCTGGCAGCCAACTCGGTGGATGATGCCGATAAAGCGACCCATGCGCTGGAAGAAATTAACGCGGCGGTGGCGCTGATCAGTGATATGGCGACGCAAATCGCGACGGCTGCTGAAGAGCAAACCCACGTGACCAGCGAAATCACGCAAAACATCACGGCGATTAAGGATGTGACCGAGCAATTGGTCGAGGGTGCAGACGACAGTTTGAATCAGTCTAACGTGCTCAAGCAGCAAGCGGCGGAGTTAAGTGCAAAAGTGGCGACGTTTAAACTCGCCTAACTGCCAGTCTCCGCAAAAACTGCCAATAACCGCAAAAAGCGACGCTTCGGCGTCGCTTTTTTGTCGGAAATTCCGCCAAAAGCTGGGTGGAAATTCACCGTATTCTGCGCAACTCTGCAGCGATTTTTCGCTCATCAAATTATGTTTAAATTTGTTAATTTTCATCGTTTTCTCACTTGGTGAGAATGCAATCCTTTAATTCAAATTAAATTCTCGATATATAAGAATTAAGGTTTGAGCTGAAACACGATAAAGGCTAAAAAGCAGTCATGAGCGAAACAAAACAATCTGCGAATCAAGTTAACGAAAAATCACTGCAACTGCTGATGCAGGTCGCGGTGAATGATGAACCGGTCTCGGCCAAAACATTAAGTGAACAATTGCAGGTGCCCCTCAGTAGTTTGTACCGACATCTGAAACTGCTGAAAGAGTGGAACCTGATAGAAGAAAGCCCGCATGACAAAACGTTGATCATCGGTTCAGCGGCCCTTCTTCTGATGCGCAGTTATGAAACCAGCCAGCACAATCTCGATGCCGTCGACGCCGTGTTGAGTCGATTGCAGAAACAGACTGGCGAAATGGCAGCGTACATGGTGCCGGTCGGATACCGGGCTTTGTGTGTGAGCCAAAAAGAGAGCATGCAGGCGCTTCGATGCAGCTTCGTCCAGGGTCAAAGTCAACCCCTGCTTCGTGGCGCCTCATCTAAAGTTATGTTGGCGTATATGCCTGCGCAGCGTTGCGAAAAAATTCTGCGCTATTTCGGTGAAGAACATCGAATGGACAAATGGCAAACCGATTTGGAAAAAATACGTCGACATGGATATGCCGTGAGCACCTCCGAAATTGACCCCGGAGTGTCGGGGATCAGTGCTCCGGTGATGAAAGGGAGTAAGTTGATCGGTGCAATTTCGGTGATGGCCCCAGCCCATCGCGTCGAAACTCACAAGCAGCGTATCATTTTACATGTGTTGCAGGCCGCGCGAGCGTTGCCACCAGAAAGGTAATTCATCATGTTAAGTTTATTCAAACGCTACCGTCTGAGCCGCACTGCGGTTCCTCACATCTCCGCGTTTACCTTTATGACCGTGTGTGAGCGTGTGAAACCCATGTCACGCGTAGAGTTTGAATTTGCTCAACAAAGCCTAGAATTTGCCTCTGACTGGTTGTATCAACAACAGTCCAATCCGAATTACGCTGATGCGGGCCATCTGGTACTGAACGATGCATCCGATGCACGCTATCAGCATGTTTTGAGCCGTCATTTGGCGCTCAGCTCTGTCCCCGTCGTGCTGGCGAACTGCCACGAGCTGCTGCTCAACGCATTGCCAGTGCTGGCGCTGGATAATGAAGAAATTGGCATCATTCACGTGGGTCATGACTTTGAGCTGAAACAAACCTTAGATCCACAAGTGGGTTCCGTTTACCATTTCGCCTTGTCGCGTTTTTCTAATGCGCGTTTGTTCTGCTTAGGGATCGATGCAGAGCGAGTGCCGAGCCAAACTTGGGAATACGCGGAAGATTTAGGGTGTGACTGGTTGACCGAGGAAGAGTGCAGTTTCCGAAATCGTAATCAGCTCAAAAGCCAATTGAGCCATTACATTGAACACTGTGATCAACTGGTACTCTCTGTGGATCTAGCCTCATTAGTGCCGGGCAATGGCCTGGACGAACATAAGATTCTCGATAACCAATTGGTTCTGCGCGCCATTCGCCAAGCGGTGATGTCTGGCAAAGTGAAAATGATTCAACTTGTCGGCGCCAAAGACAAACTGATCTACTCCAAACAGACCAAAGAAATTGTCGACGAGTTGTGTAGCCTGTCTGCCGAAGTCGCTCACGCTTACTAAGTGTTGAGTGCATCAAGAAGCCACCCATTGAGGTGGCTTTTTTCTTGCGCGTGTACCGCTGACTCAGCGGCGGCGTTTGGTTACGCCTCATACGGGACGAGATGCGTCACCGGAACAATTTTTTCCAGTCGCACCGCCGAGACTTTGAACTCCGGAATTTTGGCCGTCGGGTCACGCGCTTCGGAGGTTAAGCGGTTGGCGGGGGACTCGGCAAAGTGGAACGGCACAAACACCACGCCCGCTTGCATGCGTTTGGTCACAAACGCTGGCGCCTCAATCTCACCACGTCGAGAGCACAAACGAACGCGTTCGCTGTTGTGAATCCCGAGCCGCTCTGCATCTTGCACGCTGATCATGATGCGCGGTCCGGCGCGCTGATCCAGCCCTTTGGTTTTGCGTGTCATGGTGCCGGTGTGAAATTGTTCCAGCAGCCGGCCGGTGGTGAGGATGAGCGGGTACGCGTCATCGGGCAATTCTGCGGCGTATTCAAACGGCACTGCGACCATCTCGCCCCGGCCACGTTTAAAGCTGGTTTGATGCAGAATCCGCGTGCCATTCGGCGCGTGCTCGTTACAAGGCCATTGTAGGCTTTCATGACCAAGACGCTGCCAATCCATCCCGGCGTATTGCGGCGTGACTGAGCAGATCTCCTGTTGGATCTGCTCAACATGTTGATAATACCAGTTGCCGCCGAGCGCATTGGCAATCTCGGTGATGATGCGCCAATCTTCACGTGCTGCGCCTGGCGGCTTAATCGCGGGTGAGAGTGCCTGCACGCGCCGTTCCGTGTTGGTGAAGTGGCCCTGTTTTTCAGCAAACGAGCAAGATGGCAACACCACGTCGGCTAACTGTGCGGTTTCCGACAAAAAGATGTCTTGTACCACCAGAAAATCGAGCGTGTTGAGCGCGTCGATGACGTGCGCTTGATGCGGATCGCTCAGCACCGGGTTTTCGCCCATCACATACAAACCGCGCAGCTGCTGGGTGGCCGCAGCATCAATCATCTCGGTCAGGGTTAACCCGGGCGTGATGGGCAGGTGATCGCACTGCCAAGCTTGCGCAAATTTGGCCTGCACCAACGGGTTCGTGACTTTTTGATAGCCGGGGTAGTCGCCGGGCAGCGCCCCCATATCACACGCTCCTTGCACATTGGATTGGCCACGCAGCGGATTGATGCCGCCACCCTCCACGCCGATGTTGCCACACAGCAGTTGCAGGTTGGCAATGGAACGCACGTTGTCGTGTCCGGTGGTGTGCTGGGTGATGCCCATGGCGTAATACACCGCTGTGACGCGCGCGGTGCCGATCATCTCGGCGATTCGAATCACATCGGCGGCTTGGACGCCGGTCACCAGTTCGACTTTCTCGGGCAGGTAGCGATCCGACATGACTTCCATGAGCAGCTCCTCAAAGCCATCCACCCGTTGGCGAATATAGGCGTCATCGTACCAAGCATGCGTGATGATTTGCTGCATGATGCCGTTGAGCAGCATCACGTCGGTGCCCGGGCGCTGCGCGACGTACACCGTAGCGTGATCGGCCATCTCGATGCGTTTCGGGTCGGCCACAATCAATCGCGCGCCTTTGCGAATGGCTTGCTTGAGGTGCGAGGCGATGATCGGGTGTGCGGCGGTGGTGTCAGAGCCGATGATCAAAATGACATCCGAATGCGCAATGCTGGCGATGTCGTTGGTCATGGCGCCACTGCCAAGGGAGGCTTCTAGCCCCGTGACGGTGGAGGCGTGACACAGCCGCGCGCAGTGATCCACGTTGTTGGTGCCCAATTCGCGGCGCATCAATTTTTGGAACAGGTAGTTGTCCTGATTGGTGGTTTTGGCGGACGAGAAGCCGCCCAGCGCATCGCTGCCATGCGTCTGTTGAATGTGACGAAAGCGCTCGGCGATCAGGGCAATGGCTTCGTCCCAACTGGCGGGTTGCAATTCACCGTGCCGCCGGATTAACGGCTGAGTGAGGCGCTGCGGACTGTGAATGAAGTCAAACCCAAAGCGGCCTTTGACGCACAACATGCCTTGGTTGACGGGAGAGCGCGTATCGCCTTGCACGTAACGCACGCGGTTCGCTTGCTCGTCGACATACATCACCACGTTGCAGCCTACGCCGCAGTAGGTGCAGACCGTGGTCACCGGTTTGAGCACTTCAACTCGTGCGTGGGATTTGTCGCGTTTATCGACCAGCGCGCCCGTCGGACACACCTGCACACACGCTCCGCATTGCACGCAGTTGGAATCGCCCATCAAGGTGCCATCGTGAAACATCGGCCGATTTTGTGAGTGCGAAAAATGCAGCGCGCCGTGCACGGTCTCTTCCTGACATGTCTGGACGCATGCGCCACAACTGATGCAGCGATTGGCATCAAAGACGATGAATTCGCTGCTCTTATCCACGGCAAAGCGTTGTTTTTCGCCGCAATCGAGGTGGGCAGCATCGACCTGATACGCAGAGGCGTAGGTCCGTAAATCGCACTGGGTGTTGGCTTGGCAGCCACACTCTAAGCAGCGTGCCGCTTCCATGCGCACCGCCAAATCGCCGGGGTCAAGCTCCACTTCCGAGAAGTTTTTGCGTCGATGTAAAGGGGGCAAATGAGGAAAATCAATGCGGCGCCGTTTGGCTTCTAAGCGGTATTCACTGCGTTTAACCCGGCTGAGGCTTTCGGCTTTGCGGCTAGTGAAGGGGGCTGAAGTATGAGCAGGCGTGCCCAAAATCAGCCGCTCCGTGATGGCTTCGGCCGCACGTTTGCCATCTGCGATGGCTTCAATGGCGGTGGCAGGGCCGCGGCGAAAATCACCGATCGCGTAGACGTTGTCAAAGTGGTGCAGTGTGTCGCTGTCAACGTCGGCGGTGTGTTTGCGCGTCAGCGGCACGTGGTCCCATTTCGCCCCAAACAGGCTCAAATCCGGCGTTTGCGACAGCGCAGAAATCACCGTATCAAATGCTTGTTGGTGATATTCCCCCGTTGGCACGGGCTGGCGACGGCCAGAGGCGTCCGGTTCACCCTGCGCCATGGTTTCGAGTTTGATGGCACGCACTCGGCCGTGTGCGTCGGCTAAGTTTTCGACCGGACGAGTGAGAAAACAGAACTGCACCCCTTCGTGCGCCGCGGCTTCAATTTCGTATTCTTCTGCTGGCATTTCATCGACGGTGCGGCGATAAATCAGCGTGACTTGCGCGCCCAAACGCAGCGCCGTGCGCGCGCAGTCGATGGCGGTATTGCCGCCGCCGATCACCGCGACCTGTTTCCCAGTGATGAGTGTGCGCTCGGTTGCGGCGTCTTTGAGGTAATCGACGCCTAGATAGCAACCAGCAAGGTCACTGCCCGGATAGTGAGCGCTAACTGCTAAACTCGCACCGATGGCGATACACACCGCGTCATTTGTTTGCTGAAGCTGCTCAAGAGTGAAATCGCGGCCGACTTTCTGATGACATCGAATCTGAATGCCCGTCTGACAAAGCAGGTCGATTTCCTGATCCAGTATCTGTTTGGGCAGGCGGTATTCCGGAATGCCATATTGCAGCCAACCGCCAGGTTTGGGCATGGTTTCATAAATTGTGACGGCAAAACCGGCAAGGCGCAGATAGTAACCACACGCTAACCCGCCCGGCCCGGCCCCGACGATCGCAACCTGTTTGCCATTGCCGAGCGGCACGATGGGCTGAAAAGGCTGACTTTGGCTGTCCATATCTGCCGCATGGCGTTTGAGCTGACGAATGGCGACAGGCTCGTCGACTAAGGTGCGGCGACATTCGGATTCACAAAACGCCGGGCACACACGGCCAATCGAGGCGGGCAGCGGCAGGTGGCGTTTGATCACGTCGACCGCTTTGTGATAATCGCCCTCGGCGATGTGATGCAGGTAAGATTGAATGTCCACGTGCGCCGGACAGGCGATTTGGCACGGCGCTTCGCAATCGGCGTTGTGGTCGGAGAGCAGCCGTTTCAGCGCTGCTTGGCGCCGCTGATAGAGCGTATCGTTGTGGGTCTCGATCACCTGATTCGGCTGTACTGGGTGCTCACAGGCGCGTACGACACCGAGCTGATCAACGTCAACCACGCACAAATCGCAGTGCTGTTTTTCGGCTTGATGGCTGGTGGCACACAAATGAGGAATGTCGATGTCGATCGACTGCAGGAATTGAAACAGAGTTTGCCCACGGTGATAGGGGTAGGCGATGCCATTCACGACCACTTGCATAGATACCTCTCTGGCACCGACTCGGTGCAACTCGACTGGCCTTTGTCATGCGAATGGCAAGGTTGAAGCATACCGCTGCGTGTGTTTACCTTCGCAAAGTCTGCATAAAAATTGTGGTTATTATTGAAGTATAGTGAATGGGGTGGGGCCTGCCCACGACTCAGCTCCCAAATCCGAGACGCAATTGTCATCGTTCAGCAACACAATCTTCACCGATCAGTCATTTAACAACGCTAAGCTCCTGAACCATCATCAATTTGCATTGATGCAACACACAATAATTATGACGAAAGTAAAGGAGCAAGCTCATGTGGAACCGTGATGAGAAAGATTCACAGTTTAGCGAAATGATTGAAGCGCGTTTATCACGCCGCCGTTTCCTCGCGGGCAGCGCGGCGGTGAGTGCGGGCGCATTTCTGACTTTAAACCCTGTTGCGAAAGCCGTTGCTGCAAAACCGCAATCCTCTTTGCTGAACTTTGAACCGGTTCCTGCGTCCACGGCAGACATGGTGGTGGTCCCTAAAGGCTATAAAGCCACTCCCTTGATGTCATGGGGTGACCCGATTTTCGCTGATGCACCTGCATTTGACCAAAGCGGTAAACAAGATTCACGTGCGCAAGCGCGTCAGTTTGGTGACAACACCGACGGCATGAGCTTCTTCCCTATCAGTGACGATCGCGCAGTACTGGCGATCAACAACGAATACACCAACTACGAATATCTGTTCGACCACAAAGGCGCGGCGATGACGGCGGACGACGTGCGCAAAGCGCAGGCGGCAGTCGGTGTGACGGTGGTTGAAATTGTGCGCAAGAATGGCAAGTGGATGATTGACCGTGAAGGTCAGCGTAACCGCCGTATTACGGCCAATACGCCGATGGCAATCACGGGTCCTGCGGCAGGCAGCGAATGGCTGAAAACGAAGGCCGATCCTAAAGGGACACTGGCACTGGGCACATTTAACAACTGTTCAAACGGTCAGACGCCTTGGGGCACGTATCTGACGTGTGAAGAGAACTTCGATGACTTCTTCGGGGCCAATGAAGAGGGCACGGTGAACGCTGACCAGAAACGCTATGGCATCGCCGCCAAACCGAGTGATTACCATTGGCATCAGCACGACGAGCGTTTTGATGTCACCAAGAACCCGAATGAGCCGAACCGCTTTGGTTGGATCGTTGAAATCGACCCGCACAACCCGGATTCAACGCCGATGAAACGCACCGCGTTAGGCCGTTTCAAACATGAAAACGCAGCCTTCACGCTCAACAGCGACGGCTACGCGGTCGTGTATTTGGGGGATGACGAGCGCGGTGAGCACCTGTACCGTTTTGTGTCGAAAAACCGTTACCAGAAAGGCAACGATGCGGCCAACCGCAAGCTACTTGATGAGGGCACGCTGTCGGTTGCGAAATTCGACATGCAGGACAAAGAGCTGAAAGGCCAAGGACGCTGGATTGAACTGACGTTTGGCAAGAATGGCCTGACGCCGGAAAATGGGTTCAAAAACCAAGCGGAAGTGCTGATTTTTGCCCGCCGTGCAGCCACGCAAGTGGGCGCGACAACCATGGACCGTCCGGAATGGGTTGCAGTACACCCTGACAACCAACACGTGTTCTGCACCTTAACCAACAACAAATACCGTGGCGTGAAAGACGGCCAGCCGGTGGGCGGCCCTAACCCGCGTGCCAAGAACAACTACGGCCAAATTCTGCGCTGGATGCCAGTGCATGGCGACCACACCGCGGAGATGTTTGCCTGGGATTTGTACCTGATTGCCGGAAACCCTACGGTGCATCATGGCGACCTGTACGCGGGCAGCGACAACATCAATGCCAACAACATGTTCAACAGCCCGGATGGTTTGGGGTTTGATGACGCAGGGCGCCTATGGATTCTGACCGATGGCAATTACTCCAACAAAGGCGATTTTGCTGGTCAAGGTAACAACCAGATGCTGTGTGGCGACCCGATCACCGGTGAAGTGCAGCGCTTTTTGACGGGTCCTGTGGCGTGTGAAATCACTGGCCTAGCATTCTCGCCGGATCACAAGACCATGTTTGTGGGCGTGCAGCACCCGGGCGAAGAGGGCGCACCGTCGCACTTCCCAGACGGCGGCAGCACCAAACCGCGCTCTACGGTGATGATGATCACGCGCGATGATGGTGGCGTGATCGGCGCCTAATCGCAAACGAAACCGTCTGCATTGATTCATCCCGGAAAGTTCAAGCCACTTTCCGGGATGTTTTTTATTTGGCACATGTCGTAACCGGAATTTGCATTGAATTTGACAGATGGTTGATACATGGCCTCGCCCCCTGCATTACACTTGCCGGCTCTGTGGCGAGGTGAATGGACATGTTTTTGAAACAACGATTAGACGATCGGAAATCCGGTTTAGCACTGTTATTGCTGTTTGTATTGATTCTAGCGCCGATTTCGGCCGCGTGTATGAATCTGGATTTTCTGCAACCCACCAATGAAACGCTCGTGCGCGCAGTGGTGATGTTGACGCACTCGGCGGGCCCGGAAGGGTTTTTGCTCACGCTGATCCTCTTGATGCTCTGGACGGGTTGGCGCGTGCGCGCCACGAAAGCCGAGTGGCTCAATAAGGCGATACAACTGGGCATTCTGCTGGTGCTGGCGGTGGGAATGAAAAGTGGCCTGAAGAAAATGACGGAGAGTCCGCGGCCGTATACGGAAGCGATGACACAGGCATTGATTTTGCCGTCACCGGAACATTTCTACAAGCTGGATAGATCGCAACAACTCGCGGTGATGGATGAGATGGCCGATCAGGTGTCTCCGGCACGCATCGAGAGCTGGAAGAAGGAAACGGACTATTCGTTCCCATCGGGTCATACCGTGTTTGCCACGCTCTGCTTGGCGTTTTTTGGCGGTATTTTGTTAGAACAGCAGCGTCGCGCGAGTGCGGTGGTGTTGCTGATGTGGAGCGCCAGTATCGGTTTCTCACGATTGTGGCTGGGGATGCATCGTCCGGCTGATTTGCTGGGGGCGGCGATTCTGGTGGGCGTGCTCTATTTTGTGGTGCCAAGGCGCTATCCGTTGGCGGAAAAACTGCTCGGGCGAGTGTTGCCACAAGCCAGATGAAAAAATGGGCCGTTGAGGCCCATTTTTTATGCGGAAAAAGCGAGAACAGACTCCGTCAGGGCGGATTAAGCAATGAACGCCGAGGCGATGCCAATCAGGCCGCCGAAGACGCCGCCCCACACCACTAGCCAGCCCAAATGCTCTTTGATCATCTTCTGCACCATCTCTTTGACCAGTTTGGGCGTCAGTTCACTCAGGCGTTGATCGATGATGTTTTCGATATTGGCCTGAATCTCGCCCATCATCGCGGGTGATTCTAACTGCGCTTTCAGCGCGGATTTGACACTATCGCTTTGGCTCATCTCAACCATGGCTTCTTGCATCTTCTCGACAAAGGGTTGCTTGAGTGGTTGCAGGGCTTCGCTACCCCCAAACATGGCCAACATGCCGCCAAACGACGAGTTGCTGATCACCTCAACCAAAGAATCAAATGTGGGGTTGAAATCCACTTTGGCAATCACCGGCTCCAAGTTGAGTGTTTTGTCGCCCACCATCTCTTGGTTTAAGAAACGATCGATATTCGATTCAGTGAAAAACTGCTCCATCATCAGGGTTTTGATGGCGGCTTTGAACGCTTCAAAACGCGCAGGGATAACGCCCGAGCCATACAGCCCCGGGACTTTCTCAAACAGCATGTGGATCGCGAGCCAGTTGGTGATCGCGCCCGAGAAGGCAAACAGACCCGCGTAAAACGCAAAGGTGTTGTCTAGTGAATAACCGGCGCCGAGCAGAGCCAAGGCAATCACATTGGTGATAAGACTTTTGTTCATAGCAAAAACGTTGAGGTTGATTAAAAGAAAAGTGAGCGGAATTTTAAGAGAAATTGCACGCAGGGAAAAGAGCCGGAGCGAGGCTCCGGCATTTTGTTTAGGCGACGTTGATGTCGTCGTCGCAGCCAATAAACCCACCGGTCTGATGCGCCCACAAATGGGCGTAGATGCCATTTTGGTCGATCAGCTGTTGGTGCGTGCCTTGTTCGACGATTTGGCCTTTGTCGAGCACGATCAAACGGTCCATGGCGGCGATGGTCGACAAACGGTGCGCAATCGCAATCACGGTTTTGCCTTGCATCAGCTCATTCAGGCTCTCTTGAATTGCCGCTTCGACTTCAGAGTCGAGCGCTGAGGTCGCTTCATCCAGCACCAGCAGCGGCGCATCTTTGAGCAGCACGCGCGAAATCGCGATGCGTTGGCGTTGGCCGCCAGACAGTTTCACGCCGCGTTCCCCCACTTGCGCATCGTACCCGACGTTGCCGTAAGGGTCGGTCAGCGTTTCGATAAACTCGTGCGCGTGTGCTTGCTTGGTCGCGCGCAACACGTCGTCTTCCGACGCATTGGGGTTGCTGTACAAAATGTTGTCGCGAATTGAGCGGTGCAGCAGCGAAGTATCTTGTGTCACCATGCCGATTTCACTGCGCAGTGAATCTTGAGTCACTTGTGAGATGTCTTGGCCATCAATGCGAATGGTGCCGCTTTCCACGTCATGAAAACGCAGCAGCAGATTGACCAGCGTCGATTTACCCGCACCGGAACGGCCAACCAGCCCCACTTTTTCGCCGGGGTGGATGGTCAAATTCAGGTGGTTGATGACCCCTTTGTTTTCACCGTAGTGGAAACTGACGTCCTCAAATTCAATCGCGCCAGTGGTCACTTGCAGCGCTTTGGCGTTAGGTTGGTCTTGAATGGTGATCGGCTTGGAGAGCATGTTCATGCCATCGACCACGGTGCCCATGTTTTCAAACAGGCCGCCGACTTCCCACATGATCCATTTCGACATGCCGTTGATACGCAGCGCTAAACTGATGGCAATCGCAATCGCACCAATGGTGATCGCACTGGTCATCCACAAATAAATCGACATCGCCGCAATGGTGAATACCAAGAGGTAGTTCGCCACTTCGACCCAGATGTTAAACCCAGTCACTAAGCGCATTTGGCGGTACACGGTATCGAGAAAGCTTTCCATGCCTTCTTCGGCGTAGTCGGTTTCTCGGCGACTGTGCGAGAATAGTTTCACGGTCGCAATATTGGTGTAACTGTCGACAATGCGGCCCGTCATTAACGAGCGCGCATCGGCTTGTTCTGCCGACACTTGTTTGAGCTTCGGCACAAAGCGCACTTGAATCGCAATATAGGCCGCGAGCCACAGCAGCATGGGCATCATCAAACGCCAATCCGCTTGCGCCAGCATCACCACCATGGCGGTGAAATAGACCGCGACATAAACGAAGACATCCAGGGTTTTCATCACCGTTTCGCGCACAGACAGCGCAGTTTGCATCACTTTGGTGGCGATGCGTCCGGCAAATTCATCCTGATAGAACGACAAACTTTGTCGCAGCAGGTAGCGGTGTGCCAACCAGCGAATCGACATCGGATAGTTGCCAAGCATGGTTTGGTGGATCAGTAACGAGTAGATCGACACCAGTACCGGCATCCCCACCAACAGCAGCAATGACAGCCCAATCAACGTGTTCCGGTTCTCTTCGAGAAACGTGTCCGGGTTGCTGGTGGAGAGCCAGTCGACCAGTTGGCCCATAAAACCAAACAACGACACTTCGATGATGGCAATGGTGGTGCTGAGCAGCGCCATGATCAACAGCGGCTTCTCGTACCCTTTGGTGTAGTGACGGCAGAATGCCCACAGCGTGTTGGGTGGGCGCTGGGGTTCATCTTGGGGGAAAGCCTTGGTAAAGCTTTCAAACTTCTTATACATGCAGCATCCTTTATGGTGTCCCGTTCTTTGTACGTGTGATGGTGTTGATTCGTGCCATGGCTTTGCTGCGCCAAGGCGGTTGTCTTGACCGAAAGCCACCGCAGGGGGCGATGAGCCCGGGCACGAACGCGCGTTGTTGGGGTTGATGTGAGGTGAACGGGTAAATGGCGAAAGCAATGCGGCCACTTAAATATGCAACTGATTGTTTCGCGAGCTGTGGCTAGTATAACCTGAACTGATGAAAATATGCGCATTGGAATTGAGATTCGATGACAACACGGTAAACCGTGTGGCTACGGCAGCATAAAAAAACACCGCGGATGCGGTGTTTTGTCTGATTACGCGGTTCCTTTGGCCGGGCGGGCGCGGCATTTTTTCTTCGGCTGATAATGCAAAATGGTCATCGAGACTGGCAATTGCAGCACTTCGCCTTCGGCATGATCCGGTTGCATGTTGCGCATGTTGGTATCACAGATCACGTGCCAATCCTGCGCTCGATCATTGGGCAAGGTAAAACGCGCGGGCGCGTTGGTTTGGTTGATCAGATACAACAGCTCTTGGCCATCTTCACCAATCCCAATGTGCAGCGCCACGGAACACAAGCGGTTCCAATCGTCATGCTCCATCAAGCTGCCGTCGACACGGCGCCAGAAAATGCGGTTGAAGTTCCGCTCTTCGCCACTGAAGGCGCGAATAAACGGCACCATGTACGTTTGACGTGCCGCGACCATCTCTGCCAGCCAGGTTTTGAAGTCGGATTTACGCTCTGATGTGCTCCAATCCAGCCAACTGATGTCGTTGTCCTGACAGTAGGCGTTGTTATTGCCTTGCTGCGTGTGTGAGAGCACATCGGCGGTGAGAATGTGCGGAATACCGAACGCAAACAACAAACTGGCCATGAAGTTGCGCTTTTGGCGTTCGCGAATGGTGCGCACCACCATGTTGTCGGTTTCCCCTTCCACACCGTAGTTGTCGGAGCGGTTGTCACCGTGACCGTCGCGATTTTGCTCACCATTGGCTTCGTTGTGTTTGTGCTTGTACGACACCAAATCTTGCAGCGTGAAACCGTCGTGGTAGGTGATGTAGTTGACCGTCAGTTTGTACGGCCAGTTCGCTGCGCTGTAGAGATCGCGTGAGCCCATTAAGCGTGTGGCAAACTCTTTTAAATAGCCTTGATCACCGCGCCAGAAGCTGCGTGTGATGTCGCGCAATTTGTCGTTGGTTTCGTTCCAACCAAACGGGAAGTTGCCCACTTGATACCCGTTCGGGCCAATGTCCCAAGGTTCGGCAATCAGCTTCACCTGACGCAGCACCGGGTCTTGTGCCACGGCTTTAAAGAACGCCGCGTCTTGGCTGAAATCGTCACCGATTCGGCCCAATGTTGCCGCCAAATCAAAACGGAAACCATCGATGTGATATTCACTCACCCAGTAACGCAAGGTGTCCATCACCAAGTTTAACGACGCTTGGTAAGACAAATCGAGCGTGTTCCCACAGCCGGTAAAATTGGCGAAATGGGATCCATGTTGCAGGTAATAGTGTGGATCGAGCGCTTTCAGGTTGAAAATTGGCCCATCTTCCCCGCCTTCGGCGGTGTGGTTGTAGACCACATCCAGAATCACTTCGATGCCCTGTTTGTGCAGCTCACGAATGGTGGTTTTGAGTTCCGTGACCGCATCGTGTTGCGCATAACGTGGATCGGGGGCCATGAACACATACGGGTTGTAACCCCAATAGTTCACCTTGCCCATTTCCAGCAGATGCGGTTCGTGCATACAGGCCGCGATTGGCAGCAATTGCAGCGTGTTGATGTGCTGCTCACGATAAAACGCCAACATCGATTCGCTCACCAAGCCAAGGTAAGTGCCTTGCAGTGCGTCGTCGACATCCGGGTTTTTCTTCGTGACACCTTTTACGTGGGTTTCAAACAGCACCATCTCTTCCCGTGGACGCAGGGGTTTTGGCGTGTCTTGCCAATCAAATTCAGGGTCGATCACCACGCATTTTGCGAGGTCAAAACTACTGGCCGCATCAAACGGAACGTCATAAGTCAGGCTTTGATCCAATGCTTTCGCATACGGATCGGACAGGTACAGCAGTTCATCTTGGTGATGAATGATAAATCCGTATTTTTGCCCAGCTTTCACGCCTTCAATGTAGGTGTGCTGAATACCGGCATATTCCCCGTCGAGCGGGTGAGTTTCATAACTGCCATCGGCATGAAACAGCGCCAAAAGCAGGTCCTTATTTGCTGGTGCATACACAGCAAAATTGCATCCATTTGGATCAAGTGTTGCACCTAAAGGGTACGGGCGAGAGCAGGTTGTTTTCATCGTAAGCAGTCGTTTTTGTTATTGAGTCAGCAGTAACCACCGTTTTAAGTAAAAGGCTTTGCCCGACTTAGGTCAAGAGCCCTGTCACAAAATTTTTCATGTAATTTTCTTTCATTTTTATGACGTTATTGCGTTGAAATAGTGATCAATTATGCATTTTGTATTCCATATGCTCGGAAGTGAACAAGCGCCTCCCCCTCGAATCCGTGATCGAGGCTTTAAAAACACCATACGGTAAAATATCTACGCCTTTCTCATCCCCCCCCAATATTTTAGGGGTGGAGGAAGTCAGCATTGCCCAATTTCAGTAGTCTTAACAGTGTTGAAACAACTGGGGATTCGTCCCATCTTACCTCTCTTTTTGACAGTATCTTATTTCTGCCTTTTAGGATGAAACAGAGAGAGAGGGCGAGATTAATACACCCTAAATGGAGTTTATAATGAGAAAAGTAAGTGTAATTGCTGCCGCAGTGGTTGCGTCTTTGGCTGCTGGCTCCAGCTTTGCTGAAGACAAAGTAAATCAAGGTTGGCAAATTAATGGATACGGCCATTTACTGTATAACGCAGGTCAATCTTTAGCCCTAAATGAATCGTATGAACATCGTCGCGATTACCGTGCGGCTGGTGCTTCATTTTCTGGTAACCCAAACCAAGTTGAATTTACGGTCACTCGTGGTGATAACTACGACAATGGCGCTTGGTCTAAATACGTTCTGAAGACTGAATACGGCAACAACGAAGGTAGCGGCCGTGGTTTCTATACTTCATCTTCAGGTAGTGAAGGTTTTGGTGAATCAGGTCAACTTGAGTTTAAAGAAGCTTACGTTGAACTGGGCGATCTTTCTTACTTCCCAGAAGGCTTGAGCATTTGGGCTGGTAAACGTTACCTAAACCGTCAAGCTGGTATCATTACTAAAGAATTCTGGAAACAATCTTCTGGTGTTGGTGGCGGTATTCAGTACAAAGATATGGGTATTGCTGTTGTCTCAGCAGATGCTGGTGATAGCTACAACTCAAAACTGGGCAATGTTGACGCCAATGGCAGCAGTACTACATTGACCTCGGTTGACCTGTACTACTACGGTGTGGAAGCGCTGAGCGGCCGCTTTGACTTTGACGCGAAAATCATGTCGCGTAAAAACGTAGACGAAGATAGCACGGCGAAAGATGGCTACGGTCTGGCTGTAACTTATTCTCGTGACTACTACGGTCTGGATGGTTGGACAACCACAGCACTGACTTACGGTTCAGGTATTGCGTCAACTAAAGGTGTGAACTTTGGTCAATGGAACGGCGGTTGGGATAAAGACGATGAGTCTATTTTCTTGACCTCTTACGGTGTTCTGAACGTGACCGATAACCTACAAATTGGTACCGAGTTGGTGTACTGGAAACTGTACAACGACACGAAAGACCAAGTTTGGGGTTCTGAGGATGGCGTAGATCGTTTCTTCTTTGGTGCGACACCATCGTACAAATTCAACGAGAACTTCCGTCTAGAAACCACGCTGACTTACGCAGTAGAAAGCTTGGGTAACGGTTCGGATTGGGGTCGTGAAAAAGCAGACACCAGTTTCTACACCGCGACGATTGCACCAGTATTCACTGTGAACGCGGATTACTTTGGTCGTCCACAAATCAAACCTTACGTTACTTACATGAAATCAAGTGAAGATAACTACGGTTGGAGCAACGATGCAAAAGGCGACGAAACTCGCTTTGGTGTTGAAGCCGAGATTTGGTTCTAAGTTGTTAGTCTAATTTACTGTTACTATTTGAAGGCAGTCATCAGACTGCCTTTTGTTTTGATATAGGATTCGATCAATGAAGAAAATGTGGGTACTCGCTCTGAGTGTTGCTGGTTTGATGGGCTGTACATCATCGAACGAACCTAATAGTTACGTAGATGTAAATCAGACGGATGTTTGTTGTGAGTCCCTGAGTGGCGCGCCTTGGGCGGCATTAGAACTCAACGAAGATTTGAACTTTGGTTTAGATGCCAGTTCACCAGTATGGCAGTTTGATACGGGCAAAAGCTACTTTGCTGCGTTTCAGTTTGCTGATCGCTCCGGCAATGTTGACGTTCGTATTCGTAGTGTGATGCAAGAGGGACGCGTACTGAAACCTGCCGTTCAGTTGCTAGATACCAGCTTTAACGTTGTGCGCACGATCTCCTCGGATCAATTTAAAACCCTTTTTTCTGATGCGCTTTCCCGCAACCGATTTGAAATCGAGCTCAGCGTGAATGCAAAACAAACGCCTTATCTCGTGATTTATAGCGAGACCAATGCATTGGGTGAAAAAGTCACCGTTCCTCATCCAGCGAAGCTACGCGCCGAGCAATCGGGTGATCCACTGCCTATCGTCACTGACCCGACTTATGCAACCTCATCCAGTGGTCAACTTGAGCTCAAGGTAGAGACTAAAACCATGGTTGGTGGCTTTGCGTCAGCGCATCTAAAGAGCAACGTGCCGGTGCAACCTGTGACGGTGCAACCAGACACCAAAGCCTATTACTTCTCAACCATCGAAAAAGCGGTGGCCGCCAACGATATTCCGAAAGCACTGAGCTTGTTGGATGAAGCCAAAGCGTTGGGGATTGAAGGGGCACAAGAAGTCTTTGTCAAAGCGGTGAACCGTAAATCGGCGCAATAAGCCTGTCTGATTGAAACGCGCCGTGTAGCACAATTCTTGTTGCGAACGATTTTGTAAGTACCGCACTTCGTCAGGAGTGCGGTACTATTGTTTTTATCTGGAGACAAACTGTAACGTCTGGTGAGAATTAAGTTTTTGCTATTTCAGCCGATACAGTCACAAAGACTGAGTTAAGAACCTTATTTGATGAATACTATTGGGATTGCGATCGGGGCAACAGGGTTGTCACTGATTCTGATATTTGTGTGGATGATTTCGCTGTCTGTTCGCAAGAAGAGACTCGAAGCGGAAAAGAAAGCCCGCGAAGAAGCCTATCGCAAAGCACTGGAACGCCAGCGCGATCAAGAACGTAAAGAGCGTCTGTACAAGGCGGAATCCGGTCATGTGCCGACGATGCTTTACCTGGCCAAAGAAGCCGAGCGGACCAACCTTCGAGAAGCGCTATTCTGGTACGAAAAAGCAGCACATAACGACAACATTACCGGCATGTACGGGATTGTGCGCATTTGCCAACGGATTCGTGATGATGTGATCCTCAAGGAAAAAGCCAAATTCTGGCAGAACTGCATTCAGGGTCAGGAAGGGGATCTGGCGGCGAAGTATGAAACGGGTCGTGCGTTGGTGTATGGCCGTGGGATTGAAGTGGATGTGTCGAAAGGCATTGCCATGATTCAAGATGCGGCAGAAGACAAATACATCGATGCCATGATGTTTATGGGCGACTGGTGTGTCTCCAAAGACAACATCGCGCCAGCGCCGGGCGATTCGACCTATTGGTATTCCAAAGCTGCAAAACTCAACAGCTTGGAAGGCATGATGAAGCTGGGCATCAACTACATCAAAGGTGTGGGCGTCGCGGCAGATTTCCTCAAAGGGGTGTACTGGCTCGAACGCGCCAGTGAGAAAGGGTATGCAGAAGCGATGTACTGCGCCGGTGAAGCGTGGATTGATCGCGGGGCCAATGGCAATGCGATTGCCTACATCTGGCTGTTTCTTTCGGCTTACTTTGGTTACGAGCCCGCGAAAGTGCTACGCGACCAAGTGGGCGGGCGCATCGGCGTGGATTCAGTGGTCGGGCTGCAATCGCTGGCGAAACCTCTGCAACAAAAAATTCGTTCGGGGACGGTCAGTAAACACGCGATTATTCGCGCGCTGAACAAGCTCTACAAACGGGGCGTGCCGGTGCCGAAAAAAGGGGAATCGATGCAAGATGATGAGATTGCTGATAGCACCAGTGATGGCATTTTCGATGAGTTGGATGGCGGCATGATGGCAGAGCCAGCCGCTCAGCCGACGGAAGAGAAACCCGCGCCGTTAAACTTCTCGCAGACCTCGATGGATAAACACTGATGGCCTGATACGAACCACCAGAGACAAAAAAAGCCCCGACATGTCGGGGCTTTTTTGATCGCCTAAGACGCGCTTAAGCGGAAGGTTTGTGTTGTGATTGGCAAACGGCTGCCGTAAACACCACGTCGGTTGAGCTGTTCAGCGCGGTTTCTGCTGAGTCCTGAATCACACCGATAATAAAGCCAACCGCCACGACTTGCATCGCCACGTCGTTTGAAATACCAAACAGGCCACACGCCAGTGGAATCAGCAGGAGAGAGCCACCCGCAACGCCCGATGCGCCACACGCAGAGACTGCCGCTACCACGCTCAGGAGCAGTGCAGTCAGCAGGTCGATTTGAATGCCCATGGTGTGAACCGCCGCCAGCGTCAGTACGGTGATGGTAATTGCTGCGCCTGCCATGTTGATGGTTGCACCCAGAGGGATAGATACGGAATACGTGTCTTCATCCAGCTTCAGTTTTTCACACAGCGCCATGTTCACAGGAATGTTCGCCGCACTTGAACGGGTGAAGAATGCCGTGACGCCACTTTCACGTAGGCATTGGAAAACCAATGGGTATGGGTTGGTGCGTGTTTTGACATAAACAATGATTGGGTTCACGACCAGTGCAATGATCGCCATCGCGCCCAGTAGGACCGCAAGCAGTTGCGCGTAGCCAGCCAGTGCATCAAAACCGGTGGTTGCAAAGGTTGATGCAACCAAGCCGAAGATACCAAATGGCGCCAAACGAATGATGAAACGCACGATTTGTGAAACGCCGTGGCTTAGATCTTCGAACACGGCTTTGGTGGTCGCAGATGCATGGTGTAGTGCCAAACCTAGGCCGACCGCCCACGCCAGAATACCGATGTAGTTGGCAGACATCAGCGCGTTCACTGGGTTATCAACCAGTTTGAACAGCAGGGTTTGCAGAACTTCTGCGATGCCTTGAGGCGGCGTTGCGCCTTCAGCACCAGCAACTAACGTCAGGGTCGTCGGGAACAGGAAGCTCAGTACCACGGCAGTCAGCGCAGCGGTAAAGGTGCCAAAAAGGTAGAGTACGACGATAGGACGCATGTAAGTGTGTTGGTTTTTCTTTTGGTTGGCGATAGACGCCGCCACCAGAATAAAGACCAGAATTGGTGCGACTGCTTTGAGTGCACCCACGAAAAGGCTTCCGAGTAGCCCAGCACTTTGCGCAGTATCCGGCGCGGCAACCGCCAGCACAGCACCAAGAATGATACCGGCTAGGATCTGCAGCACGAGGTTACCACGAGCAAAACGGGCAAAAATATTGTTGCTTTGCATAGTTATCCCTGTAATGAATATATGATTCGATTTGTAGTTATTTCAGTGGATATCACTGAATAAGGCCAATATTAACGTGACGGGATAATGTGTCTAGGATTAATTGATAATTAGAACAAAAAATTACCAGATATGTTGAAATGCAACGCATTTTAGAGTTGATGTTAAAAATATGTAGCGAATGGGTTTGAAAATAGAGGGCGAACATTCACCCTCTATTGGGTTAATACGCAGTTTTTATGACTGCTTGATTATCTGTGCATGACGAACCATTTTGCTGAAGCGGCGATGTCTTGCGTGCCGCTCGGCAATGGTCTCGCTGTTATAGAGCTGTTCTGCGAGTAATTTCTGATAATTTCTCAATCGTCTCGCATCCAATTCTCCGGTTTCGAGCGCGCGCTGAACGGCGCATCCCGGTTCAGACTGGTGTTGGCAATCACCGAAGCGGCACTGCTGCGCGAGTGATGCGACATCGGCAAAGGTTTCTGCAACACCGTGTTCACAATCAGCAATTTGCAGCTCACGCATGCCCGGTGTATCGAGCAACAGTGCGCCCTCCGGCATCGGTAACAAGAAGCGTGCGGTGGTGGTGTGACGTCCTTTGCTGTCTTGTTCGCGAATGCCACCGGTGCTCTGGATGGTTTCGCCCATCAAGGTGTTGACCAACGTCGACTTCCCGACGCCGGATGAGCCCATGACGGCGACCGTACTGCCGGTTTTGCACCATGCATGCAGCACCTGGCAACTGTCGTGGTCGAGTGCGTTGATGGTTTCGACATTGAGCAGCGGGCTAAGCGCTTGTACGTCGCGGCGCTTCGCTTCGCCATCGGTGCATAAATCTGCTTTCGTCAGCACGATAACTGGCTCAACTTGGGCTTCTCGTGCCAACGCCAGATAACGCTCGATGCGGCTGAGATTAAAGTCCTGATTGAGCGAGGAGACGATAAACAACGTATCGACGTTGGCCGCTATCAACTGCTCATAGGCGCGGCTGCCGGCTGCTTTGCGCCGAAACAGCGATTGGCGGTCTAACAAGCGCACAAACTGCTGGTTGCTATCGATCAAAATCCAATCGCCGACCGTCATCGCGGGAAGTTTCGCGTGAATGTCGAGATGAAATTCTCCGTGCTCGCTCCAGCAAACATAACCGCTGCGATGGTGCGCGGCGATGCGGGCGAAAACAGTATGTTCGCTCTCTTCCAAGCTCAGTTGTTGTTGGAATACAGGTCGCCACCCTAACTGTGGCAGTGAGAGAGTATGTGTATTGATTAAACTCATTTGGTTACCCCAGACAGACGCAAAAACGCTGCCTTGAACGCATGAAATATCGCTAGGGTCGAAATGGTATTGTGTGACCCCGGTTAAGAACACCGGGCAATTCTAGGGAAGGAAAGGTGAGCTATTGGGTTACGCTTTCTTCACTGAACTTGCGCGGTGGTGAGTGATTACAATCATTAAAATCCTCCAAATATTGAGTGGGCTGAATGCGCAGACATCATAGCAAAAGAGATGGGGAATCCCATCTCTTTTTGATCAGGCTGCGACTTTCGCCACAGGTTGATAAGGTTGTGCCAAACATCAGTGATGTTGCATACCGTTCATGACTTTTTTCACTGGCGCAGTAAACGACTGTTGCTCCCCGTTTTTAAATGTCAGTTGAACCTCAATGGCTTCGCCTTCGTGGAACGGTTGTTTCAGGTCGAACAGCATGATGTGAAAACTGCCCGGTTGTAGCGTCAGTGAACCGTGCGCAGGCAGGGTGAAGGCTTCCACTTGACGCATTTTCATGACGTCTCCGTCTTTGAGCACATCGTGCAATTCCACTTTTCCGGCTGCTGGCGTTGAGGCTGCCACAATGTAGCGCGCGTGGTCGCCAGTGTTGGAGAGTTCAGCAAAGACTGCGCTGGTGGGCGCATTGGGCGGTGTGGCGCGTGCATACGGGTGATGCACCATGACGTCGGATTGGGCGTAACTCAGCGGGCTGAGAAGCAGACTGGCCAACACAACAGCTTTCAATTTCATGTCACTATCCTTTTGATGTATTTATTGTTTTTTTAATTGCATCCACGATCGGAGCTGGGTTTTGGGTATGCGGTACTTTGGTGATAAGCGTGCCGTCTGGTTGAAGGAAGTAAAAATAGGAGCTGTGATCCAAGGTGTATTTCAACTCAGAGTTCGGCAATTCGGTTTTGCGGAAAATCACGCCGTAGCGGTGAGCCAGTGCGGTGGTCACGTCTAAGGGCGCTGACAAACCTTCAATCATGGGGTGGAAATAGTGCGCGTAGGTCGCCGACGCTTGTGCATTGTCCCGTTCCGGATCGAGTGACACAAACATCGGGCGCACTTGGCTTTGCGTGTCGGCATCCAGTTCATTGAGCGCGCCAGCCAGCATGGCCAGAGACGTTGGGCACACATCCGGGCAACGGGTAAAGCCAAAATAGACAATGCGAATGCGTGGATCGCTGGCGTCAAAGATATTCACGGCTTGGTTGTCTTGGCCGAACAGGGTGACCGTGGATGAATCGGCGAGGTTCGTCGGCTCAGGTTGCGCGTCAAGGTAGCTTTTGAAACCAAAGCCAAGTACGAACGCGACCACCAGAATCAGGGACCAGTTTTTACTCATCGTTGCATCCTTATCGCGGGATAAACTGTGGTATGTCCATCGGTCAGAGTGCCAACCCAAGTCATGTGGGCGGTGGTGCAGACCGGCAACATCAAATCAGCGCCGAAACGTCCATCGCCACGGCGTTTCAAGACAAACTTGGTTTGACCCATATCCATTTCAAGTCCTTCTAGGGTTAACAGCAAGGTGTCTTGCGCGGCGTTGGGCCAATCGACTTCAAGCGGTGTTGCGACCAATGGATGAGCGGTATCGTGAGCGAGTGTCATGCCCACGCCGTTTTGATCGCAGCGCTGCGTTGAGAGCGTACAATAGCGACTCAGGTCTTTGGGAGGTGAGTCAGCCTGAAAATAACCAATCAGGTCGTTGGCGAAAAAGCCGGCTAGCAGTGCGGCAATCACCACCATCAAACGAAATGCTCTGCGCATAGATCTTCCTCATCACGCCGCAGCATTGGGCTGCGTTCAAAGGGTTTCGAGCGACCATCGGCTCGGAATCAAGAAAGCGGCATGGTAGCACAAGGGATGATCAGCGGTTGTGAGCGAACGAGAAAACTGTGCTGGCAGTCATGCAAACAAAAAAGGTGGCCGAAGCCACCTGAGATTGAGTGATACACGTATTAGACGTCGTGCGTTTTGGCAAATCGTTCCAGCCCCAGCACCAGCAGGATGGCACACAGCATCAACACAATGGCGATGCCGAGGTGAGCCGGTTGTGACGTCACGGCCTCAAAATTAAATGGGCTCAGGTTATGTTCAACCAACGGCACTTGTTCGCCGTGTGAGTTCACGCGCCAGCTAATGGTCTCTTTCCACGGCCAGATCTTCGGCAGCGTGCCCAGCATGAGGCCCGTTAGGAATGCCAGCGTCACGTCGCGGTAGTGCTTGAGTAGCCAAGACAGCACATGAGAAAAACTCAGCAAACCAATCACACAGCCCAGTAGAAACAGGCTCAGCACATCGATTTGTAAAGATTTCACCGCGCCAAGGACCGGCGTGTACATGCCTATCAGCAGGAGAATGAAGCTGCCTGAAATGCCGGGCAGGATCATCGCGCAGATGGCAATGCCGCCCGCAATAAGAATGTTCAGGCTGGTAAATTCCATGTTCAGCGGTTTTAACACCGTGATTGCGTAGGCAAAAGCCACTCCGAGTATGAGAAAGGCCCAGCGAGATAATGTCCTGTGCTCAATCTGTTTGAGGATGTGGTACACCGACACCAGAATCAAACCAAAGAAAAACGACCAGATAGGAATCGGGTGCGTCACCAGTAGCCACGAGATCAGCTTAGCGAGGGTGAGAATGCTGGTGAATATGCCGCCAAACAGCGCAATCAGAAAACCACCATTGATGTGACGAAACGCGGCGGCGAATCCTTCCTGTTTCCACAAGCGAAGCAGGCTTGGGTTGATACGACGAATGCTTTCCAGCAGCGTGTCATACACACCCGTGATGAAAGCAATCGTACCGCCAGACACGCCCGGAACGACGTCTGCGGCGCCCATCGCGATGCCTTTCAAAAACGTACTCAAGTAATTCATTGAAAACCTTAATTGGGACCAACTGAAGCGGGGATTATACCGAAAAATGGCCGCTGAATCCGATCGAACAATGAGGATTGGCAAAAATTTAATACAAGGTTGCTCAGCATGCGGTTGAGTATCAGAATGCGCCGAATTGCAAATTGCAATTCGTAAAATGCAAAAATATTGTCGGTGTTTTATCAGAATTTGTGCTTTCCCGCCCAAAATAGCGCTTTTCAAGATGGCACGGTTAATGCATAATTCATTTCGACCCTTCTTAAAGCCGAGGGTCACCTAGCCAACTGACGTTGTTAGTGAATAGATACTTGTTCACATCATACATAAGCCAATCGCCGTTTTGCGATTGGCTCTTTTTTTTCTGGTTAGGTATTATGTCTCCCTTCACCTCCTCACACTGACTCATTTAGCTCAGTGAACAAGTTCTCATTTCAACATTGACACAGAGACGTGACGTAAAGTCACACCTAAGAGGTTTCTTTCGACGACACGGGTATGGTCGTTTATCAGAGCATGGCGCAGGTTGCCATCGCTTGTAGCTCATTAAGGAAGATGAGTGTGGATATACATTTGAGGTTATATGAATCACATTATCTCCGTCGGCACGCTGGAATCATTCCTGATCGCCATTAGCGTGTTATTTTTGGGGCATTTTATTAACGCCAAACTGCCGGTTTTAACCAAATTCAACATTCCTGAGCCCATCGTTGGCGGTTTGATTGTCGCCATTTTGATTACCGTGCTGCATTTCAATGGCATTGAGTTGGAATTCTCTTTACCGCTGCAGAACACGTTTATGCTGATGTTTTTCAGCACGGTGGGATTGGCCGCGAACTACACACAACTGGTGAAAGGTGGCGCGAAAGTGCTGGTGTTCCTGGCCGTTGCATCGTTCTTTATCATCATTCAAAACGGCGTGGGTGTGACGCTCGCGACCGCATTGGGGCTAGATCCGTTGATGGGCCTGATCGCCGGTTCCATTACGTTATCGGGTGGTCACGGCACGGGCGCGGCTTGGTCGCAAACGTTCAGTGAAAACTACGGGTTAGACCATTCACTGGAAATCGCCATGGCATCGGCCACCTTCGGCTTGATTGTGGGCGGTTTGATTGGCAGCCCAGTGGCGAAAAAGCTGATCGACAAGCACAACTTTGAATCGGAATATGGGCGCGGCACGCAGGCGCACAGCCGCTTCCCTGAGTTGGTGACATACAACGAGTACGAAGAAGACAAAGTGACCTCGAAGAAGGTGATTGAAGTGCTGTTTGTGCTGCTGATTTGTGTCACCGGCGCGCAGTATCTGGAAGGATGGGTCGAGTCATTTCATATCAGTTGGTTAATGATTCCAGATTTCGTCTACGCGCTGTTTATTGGCGTGTTCATCACCAACCTGTTGCAAGTGACCAAGGTGCACAAGCTGGATACGGACACGGTCGATATTCTCGGCACCGTGTCGTTGTCACTCTTTTTGGCGATGGCATTGATGAGCCTGAAGCTGTGGAACATTTTTGATTTGGCCATCCCTTTCCTGGTGATCTTGGCCGTTCAGTCGGTCGTGCTGGGTATTTTTGCTTACTTCGTGACTTTTAAAGTGATGGGGTCGAACTACGATGCGGCGGTGATTTCTGGCGGCCACTGCGGTTTTGGCTTGGGGGCCACACCGACCGCAGTGATGAACATGGGATCGCTGGTGAACCGTTACGGCCCGTCGCCACAGGCCTTCATGGTGGTGCCTATTGTGGGCGCGTTCTTCATCGACATCGTGAATCTGATTATTTTACAAGGTTACATCTCGTTTATCGGCTAACCCAACACGAACCAAAAGGCTCTGCAATGCAGAGCCTTTTTTATGATTCACAGTTGCCGAACGCGGCGAAAGGCGCGGTGTTATTCCACGTTCAGCGTCAGTTTAGTGCCGTTGAACTTCAATTGACCGAGCAGATTTTTGGCGTTGGTTTTGCCTTGATCGGTAAACTCCAACCCGTAGCGCGCGTAATGAATGGAGCGCTGTAAGTTACAGATGCGCCCAACCAAGGGGTCGAAAATTTTGCTGCCACGTTTGTCGGCGAAGATTTCAATCGAAACCTGATCACCCACTTGGTACGAACGGCCGAGCGGCGCCGTAATAAATCGACAACCACTTTTCGACAGATCGCGCACTTCACATTCCGATTTACGCTCGCCTTGATTCACTTTACCCGACAAGTTCACTTCATAACGCGGCTCTTTGCGTAGTTGCGTGACTTGCATGGTGTTTGGAATGGAAAGCATTGCCAAGGTGATCGGTTCGTGCATGATATGTAAAAGCTGACTGCGGAAATGAATCATTGCCCCTTCACCGCGAGGTGAAATCGCACGGACGTTAATCCAAAAGCCCTCTTGAAAGAAGTAGGTGAGGTCTTCGCTCGAGACCTGTGGCATTTCAATCAGCAGGTAGGTGTCAGAGTGGGTGCCGATGAATGGCGTTTTGCAGATAAATTTGGTGCCGACGGGAGTGGTAATGCTCAGTGTCAGTTCACTGCCGTGTTCGACCATCGCCAAAGCGTCGGTGCTATTGAGGGTCGAAATAGTTTTGTGGCGCGAGCTCACCTTGGAACCGCTGGGGTCGTGCTGAGTAGCCACTGACTGTGAACGCATGTCTCTCTCCGTATAACGTACTGCTTTATTTTTTGTTTTTCCTGCAGATTCAGCGATTTTATGACTACATACGGCGAGTTTCAATTCAGTTTTGCCATAATTTATTTGAGTTAATTATCAAATTTGGAGTGAGAATGAAAGAACAAGTGATACAAGATGCACAACAGCAATGCTTCAAAGTGCATTTGGAAGGGGACGAGTATGCGCTGGTACACTATGAATTGGCGCCTGGCGTCATGACGATTACGTCCACGCGCGTGCCAGAGCGTTTACAAGGCAAAGGGTATGGCAAAGTGATGATGGAAGCGGTGTTGCCCCTGATTGAGCAGCAAGGTTTGACCATCGTGCCGCAGTGCAGCTACGTGGATCACTATTTGACGCGCCACCCGCAGTGGCAGCATCTACGTCATCAATCTTGAGCGCGGTCTGACTGATCGCCTGCGTCCGTTAAGGGACAGTCTAAATCGGGCGGTGATTGGTGCAAGCGCTCAGGATGAGCGTGCAGTGCGTCAATCAATTCACGCTCGCGCTGAGCAAAATAAATGTTCTCTGCGGCTTGGCCGCGTAAACGCATCATGTCGACAAAATCCATCATTGCCACTCCTTACGTCCATCTAGGTAAGTATAGTGGCAAATGATGGGGTGAGCGCGCGATGGCGCGTGGGATTACGCGTTTATGCGAGCCATGTAGTAGGTGCTGATGAATTCGCCCTCGCGAAACACCGAATACTTGGCTTCCCCTTCAATTTCAAAGCCAAATTTCTTGTAACAGGCGATCGCTTTGGCGTTGTCACTGTTGACTTCGATTTGTACGCGTTTGATGTTGAGCCAGTTGTCGGCGAGGTTCAGCACGGTCTCAATCAGCTTGCTGCCAATGCCGTGGCCGTGAAATTCATCATGTACGCCAATACCAAAACTGGCGCAGTGTGCGGTTCTTTCCCGTTGCGAGACTTGCATACCGATGTTGCCGACCACACGGCCATCGACTTCCGCGACAAAACTAAAGACACCTTCTGGCATGGTTTCCAGTCGTTTTTGCCACATCGCGACGGTTGGGTGCGGCAGTTGCAGGGTTTCACGCTGTGCTTTGGGTTGGGCGTAAATATCGCATAAAGCGCGTGCGTCACTGACTTCTGTGGGTCTGATTATAATCTCCATGCTTTCCTTCTTTTTATCCGTTATTTTTTAATCAATCTAACTATTTCATGAACAAATGAAAAGCAGGGAATGAGCTTCAGGCGTGATATTCAGGATCGCGATTCAGGGTCATTATTCAGGAGAGATGGTCGAGTGATTTGGCACATTCGACTGTGACCGAGACCAACGCGTGATCGCTGGCAAAACGGTCGGTGTCGAAATGGGGGTTGATCAGGTGTTGGTCTTCAACATGGTAATCGCTCACGAGGGCGATGGGGTAATCAGCGTCGCGACTAAACTCGCTCGACAGCAAAATGTAGTCCAACACTTGGCCGGCAGCGCCAGTGTAGTGGGTCGGTTGGCGCTGCTCGTCGCCGCTGTGGCTAAACAACGTCCAGCTGTCCAACAGATGATAAGGAATCAGAGGACGACAGGTTTCCGGTTGACGAAAACGGTGCGTGGCACGCAGCGCGGCAAACTCCATGCTGCTCAAAACCTGATTGAAATCGCCCATCAAGACGACTGGATGTTGACGTTGCTGTTTGCGCTGGACGATGGCCTGATGCAGCAAATGCGCTTCCTGACCTCGTTGCATTGCCGATTGCCAGCGCCCCTGCAATTCCTGCTGCCACGCATCGACCAAGGTGTCGCCGATCGGTTCATGAAGCATCGGACGCTGCGACTTAAAGTGCACCACATACACATCCACCTGCCCCAGTGCAGGATGATTGAGCGTTGCACGCAGTGGTTTGCGATGAAAATGAAACCCGTCCAGCGATGTCTCGACGGCGGCCACTTCGCTGAGTGGAAAGCGCGACGCAATGCCCACCACCGGCGAGGAATAGATGTAGTCGTCACTGACGTGTGGCGTGTCGATGACCTCGAAATAGGGGTAGCCCAGCGCCGCCACTTGGTCGCGCAAGGCGTGCGGACTGAACACTTCTTGAAAGCCGATGACATCGGCGTTTAGTGCGGTCAGTTTTTGGCTCAGCCAGCGCTGTTTTTGTTGCCATTGCGTCTGCTCATAGATGTTGTTGAACTCATAAAACGCGTTCGGCGGTGCAAGGTAGTTGAATAAATTAGCGGTGGCAAAACGAACTTGCATAAAAACCTCGGGGTGACTCATCCTGCCTATGCTGCCGTGCAAACGATAGGTTGGAAAAGCGGGATGTGTTACAAAAGGTTACACCGGACCTAAGTTTGGGTAAACTGGCGTTCTGATGAACAAGGATGATAATAATTCTCATGGAAGCAAAGAACTGGCGTACGCCGCAAAACTTTCTGCTGATCATTTCCATTATTGTGCCGATCGCATTTTCAAGCTGGATGGCACTGCTCAACAATTTCGTGATCGAGAAAGCGCATTTTGACGGTGCGGATATTGGGTTGTTGCAAAGCGTGCGGGAAATCCCGGGCTTTTTGTCGTTTACCGCAGTGTTTGTGCTGTTGTTTATTCGTGAGCAACGCTTCTTGGTGCTTGCGCTGGGCATGCTCACGATTGGCACGGCGATCACCGGCTTTTTCCCCTCATTGGTTGGCTTGCTGCTCACCACGCTGTTGATGTCGACGGGGTTTCACTACTTTGAAACGCTCAAGCAATCTTTGTCATTGCAATGGCTGAAAAAAGAAGAAGCGCCGGAAATGCTGGGCAAGCTGATCTCCGTGGGGGCTTTGGCGTCGTTGCTGACGTATGGCGCGCTGTGGGTCATGCTGGAGCAATTGCATCTCAGTTTTCAATGGGTTTACGGCATCTCAGGAGGCGTGGCGTTCGCGCTGGTGGTCTTGCTGGCGTTTGCGTTTCCAGAGTTCAAATCAGAAACGCCGCAAAACAAGAAACTGGTGCTGAGAAAGCGTTACTGGCTTTACTATGCGTTGACCTTCATGAGTGGGGCTCGCCGCCAGATTTTCACGGTTTTTGCTGGGTTTCTGATGGTAGAAAAGTTTGGCTATTCAGCGGCCGACATCACCTTACTGTTTCTGATTAACTACGTATTCAACTTTTTGTTTGCCAAACGCATTGGCCGTTTCATTGGCGTGGTGGGCGAGCGCAAAGCATTGATGTTTGAGTATGTGGGGCTGATTTTTGTGTTTGTTGGCTACGGTTTGGTGACCGATGCCCATTGGGCTGCCGGACTGTATGTGGTCGATCATCTATTTTTTGCCTTGGCGTTGGCGATCAAAACCTACTTCCAAAAGATTGCCGATCCGGCTGATATGGCCTCGACCGCGGGCGTGGCGTTTACCATCAACCACATTGCGGCGGTGGTGATCCCTGTGAGTTTCGGTCTGCTTTGGTTGGTATCGCCTGCTGCGGTGTTTTATATCGGGGCGGGTATGGCGGGCGTGTCGCTGCTGCTGTCGCTCAACATTCCAAGGCAACCTGAAGAGGGCAATGAGGTGCGCGTGTTGCGCTGGAGTTGAAGCCTCGCTCAATCAAAAACCGCCGAAGTTCGGCGGTTTTTTTTCGTCAGGACTAATGATCCAGATACAGGTAGTTTTGCCAGCTTTTCATGCGAATTAACACTTTGCGCATGACGGAGATGTGCTCAAAGGTATCCGAGTAAACGGCAATTTCTGCGTTGGTGCCGAGTGGGAGATGGTATTCACTCATGTCATCGGTGATGCGCAGTTTCACCAAGACGCGCCCCTGCGTATTGAGTGCTTGTGTCCCTAGGAGTGAACCACGGGCCTGAATCTGGCCTTCTGCGATGGCCGGAATCACTTCGACCACTTCTCCTTTGAACACTTTGCCCGGCAGTGCGCGGAACAAAAACTCTGCGTCAAACCCCGGGTACAAGCGTTGCAGCGAGTTTTGGCGGAAAGCGCCGACGTAGAATTTCTCTTCGGTATGAATGAAGGTCATCACCGGCGCCAATGGCAGCGGTACTGCCATCATGCCCGGGCGCAGAGCCAGTTGGGTCACATAGCCATCGGTTGGGGCACGAACCACGGTTTCGCTCAGATTAAACTCCGCCTGAACCAACTCTGCTCGAATGCGCGCGACGGTGGTGTTTTCCCCATCAATTTGCGATTCAAAGGCCAGCTTGGTTTCGTTTTCAAATGCTTGAGCCGCCTCATAGCCGGCTTGCGCCCCTTTGTACGCTTGGCGGGTGGTATCGACTTGTTGCGCGGTAAATGCACCGCGTTTAAAGCCCTTTTCGTAACGTGCGAACTCGCGCTGCGCTTTATCGCGTTCAGCCTGCGCTTTGACTGTGGCAGCGGTGGCTTGTTTGTATTCCGCTTCCAGTCTCAACACATCTTGTTCTGCGGCGGCGAGCGCTGATTGTTTCTGAATGACGGCGGCTTCAAACGGAATGGGATCGATTTTGAACAAAATGTCGCCTTTGCGCAGTGGTGTATTGGGTTCCACGTCGACCTCAATCACTTTGCCGCGCACGCTCGAAACAATCGGCGTGGTGTTGTACACCTGACCACCAATGGCGGTGAAGGGGTGGTTGTAGTTCATCAGTAAAATCAGGGTACCGATCAGCACCACACCACCGAGTACCGCTGTGGGAACAGTCCATTTGTTGAGGGGAATTTTAAAAATTTTAAAGATCGCCACACACAGGGCGGTGTAGGTCAAAATGAGTAACAGATCCATCAGCGTTGCTCCTCATTGGGTTCGGCTTTGGTGGCTGTTGGCGCGGATTGTTTGAGCGCTGCCACTTCGGCTTTGAGCGTGTTGATTTCATCAATCAGTTCATCAACACGGTGATGGATGTCGTGCTGCTCTTCTTGTAATTGGGCAAACCCCCAGCCGCGGTCTTTGCGCCACAACGTGGCCCAAATCCATAGGAACGGCCATAACACGTGCAGCGTGAACAGGCTTACCCAGCCGGACACATGAATGGCGTCTTGATGGGGGTGGCCTCGTTCTTTGGCGATCTCATACGGAATGTCATGGATGACAATGATGCTGTAGAAGATAACCAAGGCAACAAAGATCAATAACCCGAGGGCAAAATAATCTAAAAACATGGTGAAGTCCTTGTAACCAAGTGAAGTGATTTGGCGTTAGTTTTTACATAACGCTTTATTTATATTAAACAAGTTTCCATTACTCATCGGAATATAATGCACTTGAGGAGAGGACATTGGCCGTGATTTTGGCCGTGGATCACGTTTTGTGGCGTGGCACATTAAAGCAGCACATTAAGGCTGTGCTGCTTTTGAGAAAGGACGAAGGGTTATTCTGTACAGACCTGATTGCGGCCGTTGGCTTTGGCTCGGTAGAGCGCTTTATCGGCGCGGTAGAAGGTACGCTGCGTATTTTCGCCATCGCGATGCAGTGTGACGCCCACACTCACAGTGAGGCCGCGTTCGCCGAGAATGTCTTGCCAATCGAATTGGTAGATACGCTCACGGAAGGCGTCGGCGTGCGTTGCGGCTTGCTCGAGCGTGGCATGTTCTAAAATCACCAAGAACTCTTCACCGCCAAAGCGAACGCAGGACGTGCCGCGAAAACGGAAGTAGCGGGCAATCTCGTTGGACACATTGACGATCGCTTTGTCCCCCACCAGATGGCTTAGTTCATCGTTGATGGATTTAAAGTGGTCGATGTCCACCACCAGAAACGCGAATGATGTTTCATTTAGCAGCAAATCTTTGAGTTTGACATCCAACCAGCGGCGGTTGTGCAGCTTGGTGAGTGGGTCAGTGAACACATCTTGCTGTAACTGCGCCACGGTGTTCTTTTGATTCTCGGTGGTTTCTTTGAGCTCGCGATTTTCCAGCTCCGACAAGATCAGTTTCAATTGCAGCTCAAAGCGTGCCAGCCTGCGTAGCTGAGTTGCACCCAGCTCGCTGATCGGAATTCGTTTCATCAGATCCGATTCAATGCGAAAGCCTTTCTTTTCGTAGTTCAGCGCGGTGCGATACAAGCCTTGGCGTTCACACACATCGCTGAACGCTTCGTACAGATGCTTTTCCAACATCGGTGCGACCAACTTCGGTAAACGCTTTTCGGTCGACTCCAGAATGAAGTTGGAAAAATGCGGCTTGTTGAGCGCGATTAAGCAGTAGGCTTTTTCGATGCGAATCATGTTCGACAGCCAGCTTGAGTGCACATTCCCCAGTGTAAATTGCACGTTGCCTAACATCGACAGCGCTTGTTCTAGCTTGCCTTGTTCACGGTAGAGCTTGGCTTGATAAAGCAGAATTTGCCCGGTCAAGGTTTTGTCGCTGACCAAAATACTCAGCTCTTCGCACTCTTTGATCAAATCGTTGGCCGCAGTAAAGCGGCGCAGGTGCAGATAGCAGGCGAGCATGTAAAGTTTGTAGCGCAGGCGCAGTGAACGACTGGAGATGGCGTGATCGATGCTGTCGATTTTTTGGTAGTAGCGCAGGGCGCGATTGTGATCGCCATAAGCGTCACACAAGTTACCCATGCCAAGCACGGCCAGCACGTAATCATCGATGTAGCCTTGTTCGACGGCAATGTTCGACGCTGAAATGTATTCAGTGAGCGCTGCGTTGTAGTCGCCTTGCTCCATCAAGCGTTCGCTGAGGCTGTTTTTCAACGACAGAATCAGTTCATAAGATGTACTGCCCAGCAGCAGTTGCAGCGCCGCGCGCAGCTCTTCGATACTGGTTGACAGTTGGTTCAGTTCGGCGCGGTATTCGGCACTGAACGTAAGGCTGAGCGCTTTTTCTTCCGCAGTTGAAGCCACGTGCTGGCGGACATGATCCCAGAAAATAATCGCTTCTTCACCGGACACGGACGTGGCATCAAGCCCGGCATCTTGAATTTTATTGAGTAGAGCTTCCATACGACTCTTCCTGTGGTGACATCTCTTCGAGTTGTTCGAGGGTAAACGGGAAACTCAGAATACTGTGCAGCGTCACGATGGGCTGTTCGCCGCTCAGCCCTTTGCGTTGCCACGGATAAATCGCGAGCATGTTGAGTAGCGTTTGATAGACCTGCTGGGCTGCGTCGTCTTTTTCGGCCAGCAGCAGCCCCAAACGTTGGCTGCTGAGGCGAGAGAGTAAATCTTGGGAGGCGCACAGCGAATGCACCAGTTCGGTACAGACATCGAGAAAGTGGGCGTCATGGTGCTGAATGACAATCACGGAATGGGTGGCGTGTTGCAGCTCGGCTTTAAACTGCACCATTTGTTCCCACCAATAGGTTTCAGACACCACATTCGACAGGTGCTTTTCCGGATCGTATTCATGTTGCGCGCGAACGCGGTTGATCAGCTTACGGGCGCGTTGTTCCAGTTGGCGTTTTGACGCTCGGGCTTTATCCAAACCGGCACGAATGGTTTGTTCACGTAGCATGGCGGTCGAAAATTGGCGGTATTTGCGAAAGGCGGCCAGCGCTGCGCGAAAATCCCCTTGTTCTTCTGCCACGCGTGATTGTTGGTAGCAAATTTGCGATAGCAATTCGCCGTTATCAAACTTGTCGGCTGAGGCTTCAGCGAGTTGCAGCAGTTCGGTCGCGTGATCGAGGTTTTTGCGCAGCAGTTCCAGCCGTGCTCGGCTGATAAACGAGTGGGCTTTCATCCACACTAAATCGTGTTTCACCGCGAGTTCGTGCGCGCGCTGGGTCGCTTCTTCCGCATCGCTGAGGCGCTCTAACCCCAGCAGTGCAAGGCCGCGAAAATCCCACACTTCGGCTTGCCAAGTGCGATCGGGATGGCCGCGTAACGCTTCCTCGGCCCCATCAAGTACGGTGAGCATTTCAACGTATTGGTTGAGCAGGTAGAGATCCCATGCCCACAAAATTCGCGCTTTGCCTTCCAGCCAGTGAATGCGCGTGTTATTGGCCACTTTCACCGCCAGCTCGTGAGTCGCACCCGCTAGTTTGTGTTCGTTGGTGATGCGCCACACGTTACCAAGGCCAATCAAACATTCGATCAGAATTTCGTTTTCTTCCACCAACGCCGCTTGTTCCAGTGCATTGATCCAGAATTGCTGCGCAGAGTAATACTTGGCTTGCCCCCAAAAATGCAGAGCATGTACATGAAGAATTTCCGGCAGGTAATCGTCGGTCTCGAGGCTGTTTTGGTAGGTAAAGGCTTGTTTGATGGTTTTGAGACCAGCGCGGTAATCCATATCACACCACAGACAGCGTGACATGATGATCAGCGATTGCAGAATACCGTCAGAAAACTCGATTTGTTTGGCCCGCGTTAAGCATTGCTCCGCCACCGCTAGCACTTGCTGCGGTTCAGACTCGATGCGGTGCCGAAGTTGGTCAATTTCAAGTTTAAGTAGGTACTGGCTTTTATCCAAACTGCATGATCCTTGGCTTTGCGGCTCTGAATGACAGCATCATTATATGGCGCTGTTCGGTTTTCGCACTCATTACAGCAATAAATTGAGCCGATTGACTAGCTATCGGCATATTTATTGACCTTAGTTCACATTTTTGGCTAGGTAAATCTTTCAAATGTTTAGGATAAAAGCTCTTTTAATGTCAACGGATGCTGAGTCAGCCCAAGGTTTTGCGCCGCTGTAAAGCCATGTTTATCCTGATAACACAGATTGTGCCACGCACGGAAAATATCCAGTAACGGTTGTAGCCCGCCCGGACGCAGTTTGCGACGTGGTTCATTGATGAAGGATTCAAACAGCAGTTGAAACCGTTGCTGATAGAACTCGATTTGACGAATCGAAGCCGATTGCAGCCACTGCTGCGGCTCACCATTGTCTCCGGCAAGGTAGCAAATGCCTTTGTCACCGTTCGCTTGGCTGGCAATGGCCCAGCGATCGCGCCACCACCCCATCAGCACGATATTGGTTTTGTTGAACTCGCCCATCGGCTGCCAACCGTGGTCTTCTTCCACGTACATCAAGTCGACGTTGTTGTCGCGAATGCGCGACAAGCACACGCTCAGTGCGGCTGCACGCAACACCGGATCTTGCGGCATGAAAATCGACACCCGTTTGCTTGCTTCGCACATATCCAGCACATGCAAGTAGTGGGCATAGGAGGTGTACGGTGGCCGAATCAACGCCCCTTTGGATGGGTAATGGAACACGGTCAGATTGCCCATCGGATCCTCGACGTTGCCGCGCGCCAGGATGGTTTGATATTTCTGGTCGATGCGTTCACGCAGAATCGGTGACGGATCAGGAACTGGCTGATTGGCTTCTGAAGAGTGTTCACGAGACACAAAACGAGCTGGAAAGCCATACGGATTGTGATCGACGCTGCCCGCAGGCTCTTCTTGCGCTGAGTAATTGACGTGCTGGCACAAAATGTAACCGGTTCGCGCATCGCCGGTTGCAATCCACAACACGCCGTTGTTGCTTTGTGGTTGCAGGGGCATGTAACGGGAGGCGAACTGGAAAGATTCGGCATGGTTGACCCAGCGCGCGTCGATCATCGCCAATTTACGGCGGCATCGACTGGCAACGTGATCGACATGATCGTAGAAGGTTTTGGGATTGATGCTGAGCTTGCGACAGATCTCGCGCACGGAATAGCCCATAAAGAGCAGGCCGAGCAAGGTCTCTTGAAAGCTGAGTTTCTTATTGGCACCGGACCATTTGTCCACGAAGGTGGCATGACACTGTTTACAACGATACCGTTGGCGGTCGCCGCTGTAGCCAAAGGCGTGATAGAGGTGCTTGTGGGTATGGACGGACAAGCCAACGTTGGCGCAGTCGTCATTGCGACATGCCGGCAGCCCTTCGCTGTGCAGCTGACGCAGGCGATGAAGTTCGTTGAGCACTTCACGGTTGTTAAGTAAGGGGGGGAAAGCTCCACATTCACGACAAACCATCGATGGACGCTTGGGGTTTGCGCGTTGCAGGACATAACGTTCTGCGTCACTCAGTCCAAAGTTGTCACACGCCAATGTTTTACAAAAGTTGAGTTGCAAACCATCAGCATCCGCCGGTAATTGGTCGTTAGACACGATCGCCCCCTCGGGGTAATTCTGGCAGCCGGCGGTTAAATCCGGCTGCGGAGTGTAAGTCTTCAAATTAGATATTGATTGCGGTTTCCAGAGCCACTTGCATCATGTCGTGGAATGATTTCTGACGATCTTCTGCGCTCAGTTTCTCGCCACGCAGAATGTGATCAGACACGGTCAGAATGGTCAGTGCACGTGCGCCGAGGTCGGCGGCAACACCGTAGATACCAGCCGCTTCCATATCAACACCCAAAATGCCAAGGTTTTTCATCTTCTCGAAGATTTCTGGCTCAGGTGTGTAGAACAGATCGGCGGAGAATACATTACCCACTTTGATCGGTACGTTTTTCGCACGCGCTTGATTGACTGCGGTTTCCAGCAGATCGTAGTCCGCAATGGCGGCGAAATCGTGGCCGCTGAAACGGATGCGGTTCACTTTCGAGTCCGTAGAGGCGCCCATGCCGATCACCACGTCCATCAGTTTGACGTCATCGCGTACTGCGCCGCAGCTACCGATACGGATAATGTTTTTCACGCCGTACTCAGCGATCAGTTCGTGAACGTAGATGCTGCACGATGGGATGCCCATGCCGTGGCCCATCACTGACACCTTTTTGCCTTTGTAGGTGCCGGTGTAGCCAAACATATTGCGAACGTCACAAACCTGTTGTACGTCTTCCAGGTAAGTTTCCGCAATGAATTTTGCGCGCAGTGGGTCACCTGGCATCAGCACAGTATCCGCAAAATCACCTGGTTGTGCATTAATGTGTGGGGTAGCCATCGTTTCTCTCCAAAGTAGGTCAGTCATCATATACACCGATACAAATTACGGTTTTTGTTGACTGATGAATCATCTGTTGCGGCAATACTAGCCAGTAACCCCAAGGCTCCTTGAGAGATTTGTCACAAAATGAGTCGGAGAGTGATTGATAAGCTCTATTGATAACTAAATGTGTTGAAAGTGGTAAGGCAATCGATTCGGGAAAACGTTTGATTTATTTGTACAAGAATTTTGTTTGTATAACTCTTGGCGTGTGTGCTATATCTTATACAAAGTTTACGTTTGTATAAGTTGGAGGCCAAGATGGAATCAGCGAGTATTCGTGTTGGGGTCAGTGCTTGTATTCTGGGAGAGAAAGTTCGTTTTGATGCCGGGCACAAGCAAAGTCAGTTCGTCACGCAAGAGCTGGCGCCCTATTTTGATTTTGTCTCGGTGTGCCCGGAAGTGGGGATGGGATTGCCCGTGCCGCGCCCGACCATTCGCTTGGTGTCTAACGACGAGCGCATCGCGCTGGTCGAGACCAACAACGTGAGCCGCGATCACACCGATGCGCTGCTGGCGTATTCTGAACACAAAGTGGTGGAACTTGAGCAGCATCAGCTACGCGGTTACATCGTCTGCGCGAAATCGCCCACCTGCGGCATGGAGCGTGTCAAAGTGTATAAACAACATGGCGCTGAAAAAGAGGGCGTGGGGTTGTACACCCAAACCTTAATGCGCGCCATGCCTTGGTTGCCGGTGGAAGAAGACGGCCGTCTGAATGATCCGGTGCTGCGCGAAAACTTCATCACCCGTGTGTTCTGTTTGGATGATTTTTATCGCTGCCTTGGCGATGAACCGAGTGCTGGAAAGGTGGTGGAGTTTCACTCCCGTTATAAATTATCCTTGATGGCGCACCACCCGCTCTCGTATCGAGCGTTGGGCCGTTTGGTCGCCAATGTCAGTCACTATCAGACCGATGAATTTATTCGTGAATATCGCTTGGGGCTGATGCAGGCGCTCAGCCATCGTGCGAGCCGCAAAAACCACACCAACGTGTTGATGCATTTGCAGGGCTACTTTAAGCGCGCGCTCGACCGCCGACAAAAAGCGGAGCTGGCGCAACTGATTCACGATTATCGACGCGGAACGCTGCCTCTACTCGCGCCGCTGACACTCATCAAACACTATTTATCGATGTATCCCGATGCGTACTTGAGCAAACAGCGTTATCTGGATCCACACCCTCAGGAGTTGAAATTACGTTATGGCTTGTGAGCAAACGTTGTACGCCATTCGCGAAGTCTCGGAAATCACTGGCGTCAAACCGGTCACGCTGCGAGCGTGGCAGCGCCGTTACAATCTGGTTCAGCCGCAACGCACTGCAAAAGGCCACCGCCTTTACACCGATGCCGACATTCAGACCATTCGCCAGATCCAAAGCTGGTTATTGAAAGGGGTGTCGATCGGTAAAGTCAGCCAGTTGTTGCAAGGCAGTGGGGGGGACATCGCGGAAAGCCCAGAACTGCATACCGAACTCGAAGAGTGTGAAACACTGTTGAGCGCGTTGGCACAATTGAATCGCGGGAAAGCCGAGAGTGTGCTGGCGACGGTCATGAAGGAATACCCGCTCAATCACGTGGAACGCCAGTTTCTGCTGCCAGTGGTGGATGCGTTAGACAAAGTCAAAGGGCCGCTGCGGTCGCTGCAAAAAGGGCTGTTTCACAGCATCATGCTCAGTAAGTTGTCCAGCATTTTGGAATCGGAAAACAAAGCGGCGCACAAAGGCAAATGCTTGGTGGTCAGCTTTGACCCGACTGGCAGTTTGCTGGCCTGGTTGTGGGCCGTGACGTGGGCCGAGCAAGGCTACAATGTGACGTTTTTAGATGGCGTTGAAGACATGACCGGTTTGGTCGACAACGACGCTTTGGCAGCTTACAACGCGTTGGCGCTGTTTTCTCATCGCGGGTTGGCGGAAAGCCAAATGCAGGCGCAGCAGCGCTTGGCGATGCAATTTGGCGACCGCCTGTTTTTGTCGGATGTCTTGCAATCGCTGGTTAACACATAGGAGCACGCAATGAAACTGGTGTGGCTACGGCGCGATCTGCGCTCGGTGGATAACACGGCGCTCAATGAAGCGCTCGCCAGCGATGAGGCGGTGTGCGCGCTGTTTGTGGCGACGCCGACCCAATGGCAACAGCACGATATGGCGCCGATGCAGGCCGATTTCATTCATCGTCGTCTATTTGTCTTGCAAACTGAGTTGGCGGCGTTGAATGTGCCGCTGCTGTATCGCGAAGTGGCGACGTTTACCGAGGCAGTTGATGCCGTGACCGAAGTGGCCAGCGCGTTACATGCCAATCAGGTCTTGGCCAATCGCGATTATGAACTCAACGAGCAGCAGCGCGATGCACAGGCCGCAGAGCGCCTTCACCAGCAAGGGATTGAATGGCAGTCGTTTGACGATAAATGCGTGATGCCGCCGGGGAGTCTGCGCAATAAGCAGGGCGACTATTTTAAGGTATTCACGCCTTTTAAACGCGCTTGGCTGACCCAATTTTCACCGCCGCGTATTCAAGCCAGCCGCGCCGCGAAGCCTTGGTCGCTTCCCGAGGCGTTGCAATCGCTGCTCTGGTGTGAGGCGCAGCCGTTTACCCACCCGCGTGTCAGCAGCGATGCGTGGCCGGTCGATTTCGACACCATTCGCCGCCGCTTGCGCGCATTTTGCCAAGAGCAGCTGGATGACTACAAACAGCAGCGTGACTTTCCGGCGCAGGACGGCACCAGTTCGTTATCGCCTTATCTCGCGATTGGCGCGTTGTCGCCGCGTCAATGTATTGCGCGTGTGTATGCGGAATCAGCCATGGGGGCGTTGTCTGACGGCGCGCAAACCTGGTTAAGTGAGCTGATTTGGCGCGAATTTTATCAGCACTTGCTGACCTTCGAACCCAAGCTCTCCAAGAGCAAAGATTTTCTAGCATGGGGCGCGCGCCTCACGTGGTGGACGGATGAAGCCAAATTTGCCCGTTGGTGCGAAGGCAACACGGGCTACCCGATTGTCGATGCGGCGATGCGCCAATTGAACCAAACGGGCTGGATGCACAATCGCCTGCGCATGATAGTGGCGAGTTTTCTCACCAAGGATCTGCACATCGACTGGCGTTGGGGGGAGCGGTACTTCATGCAGCATTTGGTGGATGGCGATTACGCCGCCAACAATGGTGGCTGGCAGTGGTGCGCTTCAACCGGTTGTGATGGACAGCCCTACTTTCGTATCTTCAACCCGACCACGCAAGGGGAAAAGTTTGACCCTCAGGGGCGTTTCATTCGCCAATGGGTTCCAGAACTGGCCACGGTGCCAGAGGCGCACATTCATGCCCCGTCCAATTGGGGCGGTGTTAACTCTCTGTTATATCCGCAGCCGATAGTTGATCACAAAGCAGAAAGGGAAGTAACCTTACGCTTGTATAAAGAAGCGAAGGATGATGTGGAGCATGTTGCGTAAGTTATTGGTGTTGGGGGCGTTCGCCGCCAGTTTTGCCAGCCAAGTCTGGGCCGCCACTTATGACTTCCCGATGGAAGGCAGCAGCATGGTCGGCAATACGCAGTATCATGTGATCGACAAAGGGGAAACGTTGGCAGAAATTGCCAAACGGTATGATGTTGGCTTTTTGGCCTTGATGGCTGCCAACCGCGGCGTGGATCCGTTTCTTCCGCAAGAGGGATTTGTCTTGATGATCCCCTCGAAGATTATTTTGCCGAAAGTGCCGTACGAAGGCATTGTCGTCAACCTGGCCGAGCTGCGTTTGTACTACTTCGAACCGGAAACCCGCAAAGTACATATTTTCCCGGTGGGGATTGGTCGCATTGGTCGGGATACGCCAGAAATGGAAACCGTGATCAGTCAAAAGCGGCCGAATCCGACGTGGACGCCGCCGCAATCGATTCGCCAAGAGTATTTGGCGAAAGGCATTGAACTGCCTGCGGTCGTGCCAGCTGGGCCAGAAAACCCATTGGGCGAATACGCGCTGCGTTTGGGTTATGGCAATGGGGAATACCTCATTCATGGCACCAACAAAGATTTTGGTATCGGCATGCGCGTGAGTTCTGGCTGCATTCGTATGGATCCGAAAGACATCGAATGGCTGTTCCAGCAGGTGCAACGGGGGGAGAAAGTCCGCATCATTAATGAACCCGTGAAAGTGGCGCTGGAGCCCGACCGCAGTGTGTTTGTCGAAGCGCATGAGCCGTTGACGCGCAGCGATGGCAGCAAGAAAGATTTGGCACTGCCGATTGAACTGAGCTGGTGGATGCAAGAATTTAATCAATCCGACGCCAAAGCGCGCGCGGTGATTTTGGCGCAAAACGGCGTGCCCGTTGAAGTGGTGAGCCCCGATTTCTCTTTGCTCGATGGCGAGTGAATGTGCGCCGCGGATCGCATGAGTTGATGCGGTCTTCTCAACTGTTCCCTAAACAAAAAGAGCCTGCAATGCAGGCTCTTTTCTTAATTCAGCGAGACTTACTTCGTGTAATGCATAGCGCATTCGTCAGCCCAGTAATACCAAGGGTTTCTACTGTGTTTCAATGGCTTATAAAATTGCCGTTAACCAAATATCATCAAATAGACCTCAATATCAATAAAATCTGTCGCCACTTTGTCGCCATTTTTTATCTACAGTCCCAGTCTGGAAATCGGGTTCAACTCGGCGGCTTGAATCAAGTGATCGGGAGAGAAATGCGCGTAGCGCATGGTCATTTTAATATCACTGTGACCGAGGATTTTTTGTAGCACCAGAATGTTTCCGCCCGCTTCCATGAATCGGCTGGCAAAGGTATGTCGAAAGACGTGTGTATTTTGTCCATCCGGTAAGTCAGGAAATGTCTGATCGACAATGTAGGCAATGCCGTAAAGACAATTGCTAAACAACCTATCTTTTTCGCCCGTCCGTTCAAATGCCATTAATTCGTTATAGAGCTTTTCGGTGATCGGTACCGTGCGGTTCTTTTTGCTTTTGGTATCAACAAACGTGATCTTGTACTGTGTGATCTGAGAAAGACGCAGGTTGTTCGCTTCTGAAATTCGTGCGCCAGTCGATAAGCAGATTTTACAGACAAGTTCGAATTCTTTTGCTCGCTTGCTTTTACTGATGCGATCGAAGAGTGCGGTGATATCGTCATTTGAGAAAAATCCCATTTCAGATTCATTCACCGGAATCTGCTTCACACTGGCTAGGGGTGTGGGCTGAGTCCATTCGCCAAGGGATATCAGTTCATTGAACACGGCACGAAGGTATCTCAAATCAAGATTGTTCGTCGGGGCTGAGATTGCCTTCCATGTGCCAGGCTCCATGTGGCGGTGCTTGGCTTTCCTGCCCGAACGCCAGTGAACAAAATCTTTCGCCGTGAACTTGATTGCAAACGGGTTTCCGAGTTCTTCCACGATGATGCGGAGGCGAGGGTAAACTTTTTTTGCGGACTTTAGGTTCTGGCCGTGCAGTTTGTACCATAGCTCGACTAAATCTTGCAGCGTGCGTAAATCCTTTTTATCACCCAGCCACGGCTTCTCATCCACTTCCTTCATGATGAACTTTTCGAACGCCAACGCTTCGCCTTTGGTGGCAAAGCGTTTGCGCACGCGCTGACCAGTTCGGCCTTTTGGGTAGCACTCGCAGAGCCAAGGCTTTTTGTGTCCGTCTTTTAGGTTTCGAATAGACATAAATATACCGACATACTGTTTTTATATACAGTATGTCGGTGAGCGTCTATCTTCAATGTTTAAATTTGGTCGGTGCGAACAATAGCAAATAACGCAAATTTGCCTAGAGATGTTTCCCCATGTGAGCCAATTTGAATTGCTTTCGCTCATATTCGTCGTATGTCTTGAGCCCAAAGTAGATTCTAACGGGGTTGCCTTTACCGTGAGGTATAGGCTGTCCATTGTCCTTGTTATCAATTTTTAAGTGATATTCACAATTAATTGTTTCGTTTCCGCTTGGGGTAACTAATGGAGGCTTTTTGAAGATGGTAGGAACTTTATTACTTCCTTGTCTTGAACATCCCAAGCTTTTCCCTAATCTGTGAGTATGTTCTGCAATTACGTTGAGATCTGCTTGGTTTTGGTTAGCATCGGTGGAAATTAAGTGATATGCCTGATTCAACGTATTTAAGCCGTGTGATAGCTGCTCTTTATAGTCAAGATAGGTACCCACTTTGATTGTTGACAATGTGTTTATTAAGTTGGGATGAAAATCGAGATATTCATAGTTCATCTTTGACCATGAAATAAACTCGCCTATGTTACTGTGATGGTCTGAAATAAACTTGGAGTTTTTTCTGAGAGTGTCAGTCCATGAATCAGTGTGTAAGTCAGCAGCAACATTTGGCCATTGGTAAGAGTCAGATATCACAAATGAATAATGTCTGGGGAGAGTAAGCTGCTGATGATTAATTAATGAAATCAATCTTTGTGTATCGTTGTTTTTAACGAAATCTAATACGACTTTATTTAACTCACTTAAGGCTAATTGGTACAGATCCCAGTTGTCATTCGCAATATCTAACAACCTGTCATTTAATGAAGAACCAACTTCACCGAAGTCGAAAAAATCGGTTGGACATTCAACATGCACATTGTTTGAACGCTCATATACTGTGAGATTGTCTTTTAGACATTTAGCTATACCTTCAATATCTTCATAAATATTGGATGAATTGAGGCTGTCGACGCTGTATAAAGATAAGTAAACCTTGGCAGCATCACTCATTTTCGTCTCCCTAAGTCTGTTACTTCTTCTCCTTTCATTAATGTTTTTAGGTCGTAAGCCTGCTGATCGAAAAATCCATCTGGCCATGAAGATAGTTGACCATTCTCACCTATGCTGATTTCTTCCACGGTACTTTCACTATCTTGGACTCCTGAAACATAATAAACCTTGAAGCTGTCAGCTTGATAATCATCATCTAAGCGAGCTCCAACACGGATGCCATTAAGTAAATGGTCACTGTGTGTTTCTATAATGACTTGAACTCCAGCTAATGCTGCTCTCGCAATTAATCGGCCAATGTAGCTTTGTCCCCTTGGGTGCAAGTGGGCTTCAGGGTTTTCTATGACTACTAAGCCACCTGGTTTTGTTAGTAATAACGCACAAACAATTCCTAACGAATAGCTTAGACCAAACCCCATGTTTAAAGGATTAGTTTTGCGGGAGCCATAAGCCTGAAACTGAGCATGGCTAATTTCGGCATTATTTACAGTATCGGCTTCAAAGTTAAATCTAGGCGAAATTTCTGCCATCCAATTAATGATATTACGTCTGACAGTAGGGCCTTCATCTTCTTTCAATATTCGCTTATCGGTTGGAGATAAGCGCTCCCCATTATTGGTAAGATCAGTCAGCACTTCATAGGTATACTCACCCTGAGCTCCTAACCAATAACGAATCGATTCATCGTGACTGTTTTCTAAATATGAACGTGGACCAAATCTCTCAGCTTGTAAAAACTGAAAACCTTTATCTAAAAAGTAGTGCTGTGATAATTCTGAAGCAGCGACATCCATCTGTTTGTTCAACAGACGACTTTTTAATGTCCCTTGTTCAACAGCATTGTCAAAACCCCAAGAGCACTTGTTTTCGTCGAAATATATAGAGAGTTTTAGGCTATTATCTTCCTCTGCATGCGTAGAAAATATTTCACTCACTGTGCCGAGTTCAACTAAACTATCATTGAGCTGAGCTTGTTGATTGAACTTACTTTGAAAAGGAATAGCCAAAGCTTGGATTGCCGTACTTTTCCCTACAGAGTTGTTACCGCAAAAAACAGTTAAATTCCCGAGATTTTCGAACTTGCGATATTTGTAACACTTGAAATTTGTTAATTCTATTTCTGTTATCATGATTTATGTTCCAACCTAGCTATTGGCTTTATATCAATTTTGCAACCAGTAGTTTGCTCTAAAATATTAATAATCGATTCGAAACGGTAGTTAATAGTAACTTTCTTACCAGTTGAAGAGGAAAGTGAATAATGTAATCCTCTATCTGAGTTTGCATAAACTGGGCTTAACCATTCAGCATATTCTTTTGAATCGTTATTAATTGCGTCATACAAGCACTGAATAAAATCAGTTTTCTTCTCTCGTATTATTTCTTTTTGCTCGTCATTTATATTAGCAAACAGAGCGACCAGCACTTCAAACAGAGGTTTACTTATTGGTTCTTTTTTATTTGGGTTGCGAATTTTCTTGAAAGCACTTTCCCCGAATAACTCTAAATTGAAGTTAAGGCTAGATTCAAATCGAGATGTGAGAGACACAATTACTTGGGATTCGGATTTATAGTCGACTTCATTATTGTCGTTAGTTATTTTTCGGAAGTCTTGGTCATTAATCCAATTCATAGTCTTATTTAAAAAATCATCATATTTTGAATTTCTAAAGTCTTTGTACCCGAAAATTAAAAAAGCTAACCCGCTTAAACATACTTCCAAATCTTTTTGACGTTTTGGATTGACAGTATTATTAGTGGCCTCAATAAACGTGTTACTAGATGCAAGGAATTTTAGATAAAAGACACTGCTACCAAAGTTAATTGCAGAGCGAATTTCTTGTTCACTTAGTTTTACACCATAAGTATTTATACGGTGGAAAAGTTCTATAATGAATTTATTTACTGTACCTTTGTTTTTAGGTTCTTCCTCCATATCAATAACATAGGCAGTAATCTCAAACTCATTAATTGCACGAGTTAGCTTTCTGTCAAATTGAGTAAAAAGCAACCCATTTGCTTCATAAACAGGGGAGTCTTCATCCAATTTTAATGGGAACTCACCCATCATAAAATCTTGGACTGTGGTAATACGTTGTAGACCATCAATAACCACCCAATTATCATTTTTTCGCTCGCCAAAATAAAAAATCGGGAGTGGCAGACCCATCAAAATTGATTCAATAAGTTTCGATTTCTTTTCATCATTCCATATTCTGTCTTTGCGCTGATAATCGGGTTGAATTTCTATTTCTTCGTAAGTAAGGCGTTGGTAGAGAGCGTAAAGGCTTGGGGTTTGACGTCGAATGTTGGGAACGATGAGTTCTGAATCGTCCTCATCATCTTCTTCCGGCTCATTCTCAAAGTCATCTTCGTCGTTGGTTTTGTTCCCGTCGTCAACACCGGTTAAAGACGATAGATCCACAAGGTCTGACATATCAAACTCTTCGTCCCTCGCTAGCGCTGTAGAGCTATCATTTTCCGCGCTATCATTTCCTTCACTAAAAGAAACTGTTGCTGATTGAATAGATTGATTTATCTTACTGAGGTTTGCTAAAACTTCACGAATGTGCGTGTCGACAAGGAAGCCAGGTTGTTTAACATGTAATGTTCGAATTTCGTTGTCTAGGTTAGTTAGCGTTTCATCAAGCTCTGAAGCTAACAGCCCTAAGCTGAAATTTTTATTGAAAGCTAAAGTTTTACGAATTTGTCGTTGTTCTTTTGCGGGAAGTTCTTGAGTTTCACCTAAAGGATGATGGTTGCCTTCTCTGAGAACTAGATGCTTACGCCTTTCAAATCTAAAGTATTGAATATAAGGAAGGTTTGCGAAAATGGTTTCTGGTTGATGTCTGCTTGTAAATGAGCCTTGTAAAGCTTGTTCTACATTACAGTATCCATCTTTTATTAGGCTGGAATAGATTGCTTCTAGCTCACGAATACTTCGTTTTAGCTCACGTTTTGAATCCTCAGGCTTTACAACATATTTGCCTGATTCACGGTCAATTGAAAGAAGTGTGATACCCGCAGTGGTTCCGGTGATAGCTTTCAATGGGAGGTTGATAAGCTGTTCTATTTCATCAAGCAGGTTTTCAAAAGTCATATAGCACCAAAAAGCCAAAAGTTATTGGTGCTATGTTAGCATAGCGTGTCAATGCGTGTCATATGTCACCCAAAACACGCATTAAAGTTTTGCCTAATAATCAGATGGTTCTCAAAAAGTCATTGATTGTTTTGGCTACGGCTTCAGACATTAGAAATGGCACACCATTCCCAATGGTCTTAAACATATTTGATAAAGTCATATCCTGAGGTAGTTCAAATTCTTTAGGTAACGACTGTATGGCAAGCGCTTCTGATGCTGTTAGTCGGCGAGATTTATATGGGTGCAAATGAACTTCATTGTTGCCATATGCTGCTGTTGGTGAATATCTCCATCGGTGCAACCTTTTAAAAGACTTACCACTTACATCACCTTCTTCAATAGTCTGCATTTTTGGCAGACCTGATTTCGGTTTGAAATGATGTTTCGCATTCGGATGGTTATAAACGTCATTTTTCCTAAACCAATGCTCAATAGTTAATGTCTCTAAGTCTTTGAGGTGACTTGGAGCTGGTAGGTCGCGATCGGGAGCGTAAGGCGTAGTGTTCGGCCATAAAGATTTTTCAAGAATGGCAGTACTATCAAACTTTAGATAGGTATTCCATTTGAAATTCTGAGTCAGCTTGTTTCTTTGGCTGCGCTTCACCTTAGATTGCTTAATACCGAATAATAAAATTCGGTCTCGATCTTGAGGGCAGCCAACTTCAATACAATTGGTCAATCTGTCTGTGAGTAGGTATCCAGCATTTTCTAATTTGCTCTTCATTTCCTTATAGAATACAGAATGTTTTTTGTTGGTTAGCAAACCTTTTACATTCTCAACCAAAAAGAAATCAGGCTTAAACATGATAATTGCATTGATATACGATTCAGTTAGCTTACCATGATCACCATCGCGTCCACGGTTTTTACCTGCAACGGAGAAGTCTGGGCAGGGTGGGCCACCTATAAAGCCTACTAGACCATCTTTTTTAGCATCAATTAAAAATTGTTTTAGACGCTTTTTGGGTGGGCCGGCCAATAATTCATCTATGCTTCCAAGGTGGTGTTCGTATTGAGGTTCAGGATGGCCCATTTTTTTGCGAGAATACTTGTATGCATCATAAAAAGGTTTATAAAACTCATTTACAAACCTTATATCAAAGCCAGAGCGCTCGAATCCGAGATCTAAAAATCCAGTACCTGCAAAGAACGAAAAAATAATTGGCTGTTTGCGAGTTATAGTATTGGTTGTATTAGAAGTGGTCAACAAGCTATGTTCCTTAGTATCTTACGCTATTCAATTGGTATCATTAACTGAAACTATTGAAAGGATGCGGATAATACCCTATCTCACAAAGCTTAACAAAGCTAATTCTTGGTAACATTTACTAGACTCATTAGCCATCTTAACTAGCTTATTTTTTCTTCATTTCTACCGCAACACGCCCAATCACTTTGATATCTTCTTCAGCAACCTCAACCGTTGAATCACCAAACACCACTGCAAGCTTTTTACCTGGCAAGCGTTGGATGTGGTTGATCGATAGAGTGCCATCGATATCAATCAGGTATTTGCCCGATGCTGGGTTGGTAGAGCTTTTATCTACAAGATAAAGTGCTTCGTTCGTTTCCACTTCAATCGTGGATTCAACTTTCAGGTTAAAGCTATTCATTCTGCGGGTCGCGTAGGGCAGTTCGCCCGTGTCCAAAAGCTCGCCATTGGTTAGGCAGTAGCTTTTGATAAGCACAGAACTGTGCTGAGGATTCGTAGCTAGTTCGGAAATGAATACTTTTGGCTGTTCTTCAACGACTTTAACTTTACTTCTATCTTCAGGTTTAAGTGCAAGGTCAGCCATAGGAATACCTAAAGCTAAATGGGCTCTAACCATTAATTCGTGCGAAGTTCGGTCATGAGTGTTCCATGTACTAAATGTACTCTTTGGGACGTCATATACGAACGCCATTTCCTGAAAGTTCTTGCATCCAGTCAAACGCTTTAAATTCTCAGTGAAATCAGAACCTTTTAGATAATCAAATGGTTCTATTTTCCGAATATTCATACCAATAAGTTCTCATATTCGAATTATTTCATCATTTCCTATTGAAAGTTCGCAAATGACGATCAATAATCCTTGTGTGTTCAATAATCGCGCCTAGATAACCACAAATAAGCGCTAACTCATAAGGATACCACCATGGCCAGCATACAAATAGCCATAGATACACCCTATGTGACTAAACGTGAATTTCTTCGTCGAACAGGTATGACGTCGTCTACCTTCGACAACCTGCGCAGTGCAGGCCGAATCCCTGTTATGGAGAAGCCTTCAGCCAAATCAACCGTATTGGTGAACCTGTATCAAGTGGGCCGAACAAGTCGCGTACTATATGGCTACACTGAGTAGCCATAACGTCGATGTGAAAGGGCACAGCAAAGAGGACATCGTAGGTAAAAAGGTCATTGAAGCGTTGGGTGCGGTTGAGCTACTTGCCGGCGATAATCTTGAGGAGTTGGGCAGTTTGGGCAATATGCACATCGTGACCTCTGGCGAGTTAGTCACGGTGACCGGAAAACTGTGAAATATCATCATAGCTCCAGATGACAAGCTCAAAATCATGGGGCAAAAGCTGGAAGCCATAGAGAAGGACTGGGAAGCAAGCGCCGCGGACTAGCGCTTTACGGCCAACCTTATCACCATGAACGGTGGCAAAGGTATCGGACAGGGCGATTGCATTTGCGCATTCACCGGGAAAACACATCCCGGCCTATCCGGTATCGTTAAGGCCGGCAAATAATGGCGCTAAGTAAAGCATCACTGAAAGAACGACTTATCATTGAACTTTTCAAGCCCAAGACTTTGTGACAGACGGCGAACACGCGATGGCTCAGAAGATGGCTGAGGTTATCGCCAACGCGATAGTGGATGAGATACAGGCCAACGCTAAAGCCAATGGCATTAGAGGTAGTTCGGAAGGACAGTGGCCGATTACCTGAAGTCTGAATTTGTATCGATGGTCTACTATTTTGTATAGAAGAACTGCAAAGGTACATCATTATCATGGTCAGGAGTCTTTTCGCTAGCCGTATCGTTTCGATGATTATCGTTGGAGTTTTTGGGGCTAACTTAACTAGTCAGTCAGTGGCTTCAGAAAAACAAGATTCAACACTGCCTTGTGACGCTTCATCTTTGGCAACAGGTAAAATATATAACGTTCTGGGCTCTGGTATTAATGTAAGAAAAGGGCCAAGCACCTCATATCAAAAGATAATTAATCAAAAGGCATCAAATATTTTGGGGACGAAGGAGTATATCAAGATAGATGATACTGTTACCGTTTATGAAGACTGTACTAAGGATGGTTGGTCGAGGATAAAGGTTGTCACACCCGATTGGTTAGCAGAAACTCATATTGGATGGGTAGCCAGTCAATTTCTGGATACCGGTAAAAACATCAAAGGTAATAAATATGCCAAGAAAATTAGTTCACATGCGTTATCTCCTTATACAAAACAAGCCTATCCTAAGATAGTAAAAAAATATGGTGTCCGTTTGAAAGAAGTTGAACGCTTCAGAAGAAAGGCTGCTGAGATGGCAATTGATAGTGGTCAGTGTGACTTCATAGAAATGTCAGATATAAGCGATAAAAGTTCAATACAACATTTAATCTTTTGGGTGGACTGTAGAAATAAGCAACGATTTTACTACGATGAATTTCAGCTCAAGTAAGGTTAAGGCTTCTGATAAAATGACCAAATATTATGCTCAGCCATACGGCTGCGTTTCTTTTTGCCCGTCCACGTACCAACCAAAGCACTAACAACACGCCAAGCCTTACGCGACAAGGGGGGAGCGAATGTGTGAAACCCTAGAAAATGCCTGAAATCAGGCTGCATAAAATTTCGGAAGTTGAAATTTCTTGCAAGAAATTGCAAAACTAAGGATCTGAATCGATCAAGTGTGTGTTTGTAACCTGCTGAAATTAAATGATTAAGATGTTTTTGTGAGGTTTTATAAAGATCTAGGGCGATTTTTAATGATCTGGTTAGGTGAGGCGAAAGCCAATCACCGCACGGGTTAGAGACGCGCTGGAACCTAACAAAATTTTGCAATTTGTTTCAGGATTGTTAGTACAACCCTAAGGGTAGATCTAACAATTTAGATGACACGAAACGCAAGATTTTGCGGAAGAAACGACGATGATAAAAGCTATATTGCCAAAACCATTCAAGCAGAGGTGAGTTCCCTTGCGGTGAATGTAAACAAGGCGTCTATCGAGTAAACCTATCGAAGAACACAATTGAGTGGCCACACACATGCAACGGCCGTGGGCGCTAGTGTTATCACGCATTTTATATTCCGAGGATCCCCCAAGCCGACATGCTAGAGCGTCTTGACATCTAATCACAAGTTGGATGGGTAGTAGTGCATAGCTACAAAACAAAAGTGGCGACATTAAAGAATGTCGCCACTTCATCGCCAAATATCGTTTAGCCATTAATTAACTTATTGATTTTTAATGGCCAATAACACTAGTTAATCTTACTTCGTGTAAGACTGAGCGATGTTATCAATACGCTCGTTTGCACGCGCTGCTTCTTCTTGAGCAGCCATGGCTGCATCTGAAGTGGCATTCGCTTTCGACATCATAGCCGCATGGTCACTTTTCAGCGATGCAACTTGATCGCTTAGCTGACTAACTTGGTTGTTCAGTTCATCCAATTTTGCTGTGGTCGCTTCGTCTGGACCTGATGCACAACCTGCCAGTAGAAGTACAGATGACGCTGCAGCTGCGATTAACATTTTGTTCATATCGAACTCCTTGTTTACATTTATCAATTACGCCCTATACATTTTTGTCCATATAGTGACGATTTAAAGTGTAGACACTATTTTAATCTTCGCCTATATCAACAAAGTCAAAATAATCCAAAATTTTATCCAGTAATCAATTAATTGACGAAGGCTCTCACTCCTGAGAGACACGCGTTGATCCGCGCTTCCCCATTTTGCTGCTACATTTAGAATATTTTGTGTGATCTCTATCTATTTGTGCACTATTCGCGCTATCATATCGCGTTTTTTATTTTGACCTTAGCCTTGCGGTGCAAGGCGCTACAACAATATTGGAGAATCCTTTGCAGTTCAAAGATTTAGGTTTAGACAATCGCTTATTGAAAACTTTGGCTCATTTTGATTTCAAGCAAGCGACCCAAATCCAGCAGCAGGCTATTCCTGTTGCCATGGCCGGAAAAGATCTTCTGGCTTCATCTAAAACGGGTTCGGGTAAAACGCTAGCCTTTCTGCTGCCAATGCTTCATAAAGCGTTGAAGACCAAAGCGTTGTCAGCCCGTGATCCGCGAGGTGTTATTCTGGTTCCGACCCGTGAGCTGGCCAAACAGGTGTACGGTGAATTGCGTACCATGCTGTCGGGCCTGAGCTACACTGCCACTCTGATCACCGGTGGTGAAAACTTTAACGACCAAGTGAAAGCGCTGCGTCGTGGCCCGAAATTTATCGTGGCGACCCCAGGACGTTTGGCTGATCACTTGGAGCACCGCTCTCTGTTCTTGGAAGGTCTGGAAACGTTGATTCTGGATGAAGCAGACCGCATGTTGGATCTCGGTTTTGCGCCGCAATTGCGCCACATTCACAACGCCGCGAAACACCGCCGTCGTCAGACGTTGCTGTTCTCTGCGACGCTGGATCACGCGCAAGTGAACGACATCGCGTACGAGATGCTGAACGATGCCAAGCACATTGCGGTCGGTGGTTCGAACGAGCAACACAAAGACATCACCCAACGTTTCTACCTGTGTGACCATTTGGATCATAAAGAAGCGCTGCTGGATCGCGTGCTGGATGATGCCGATTACCGTCAGGTGATCATCTTTACCGCAACCCGTGATGACACCGAACGTCTCACGGCGAAACTCAACGAACGCAAACTCAAAGCCGTGGCGCTGAGTGGTAGCTTGAACCAGATTCAGCGCAATACCATTATGAGTCAGTTTGAACGTGCGGTGTTTAAGATTCTGGTGACGACCGATGTGGCATCACGTGGTCTGGATATCGCCAATGTTACGCACGTGATTAACTTCGATATGCCTAAACATACGGAAGAGTATGTGCACCGCGTGGGCCGCACGGGTCGTGCGGGCAACAAAGGTGATGCGATTTCGCTGGTGGGTCCAAAAGATTGGGACAGCTTCAAACGCGTAGAAGCCTACCTGAAGCAAGACATTCAATTTGATGTGTTGGAAGGTTTGCAAGGCAAGTTCAAAGGCCTGAAAGTACGTCAGCCTGTGAACAAAGCCAAGCCACAACGTGGCCAAGCGAAACCGCAAGCGAAGAAAGTGGCGAAGAAACCCGTGAAGCGCGATAAAGGGTTCTACGATCACGTGGCTGTGGGTGATACCGTCTTCATTCCGAAGAAGAAAGTGGCGCCGAGAGTCGACGACGAATAAAGCATAACAAAGCCGCCTTCATCAGGCGGCTTTGTTCTTTTTCAACCACCTTCTGAGAAGGTGGTTTTTTATTGTGCACAATACGGCGCATCAGGGGAATGGCCGTGTGCCTTTGGCGTTACACGCGAAAGTAATTGAGTTGCTGTTTCTGTTGTTCGGCCAGTTGCGAAAGCTCTTGTGCTGCCGCGGTTGATTGCGTAATGCCGGTCACGTTCTGGCTCACCAATTCATAGATGTTACCCAGATTGCGGTTGATGTCGGAGGTGACTTGATTCTGCTCTTCCGATGCCGACGCCACTTGCGTGTTGACGGCGCTCAGTTCAGCAATCGAGCCGTTGATCTCTTCCAAGGCCGTACTCACCTTCGCGGCCAACGCTTGGTTGTCTTGCAGCATTTTCAAGCTCGAATTCATGCTGTCGTTCGCCATGCCGGATTTATCTTGCAGCTCTTCAATGATGACCTGAATCTCTTTGGTCGAATCTTGCGTGCGCGCTGCCAGCATACGCACTTCATCTGCCACCACGGCAAACCCGCGCCCACTTTCTCCGGCGCGCGCCGCCTCAATCGCCGCGTTTAGGGCCAGCAGGTTGGTCTGTTCAGAAATGCTCTGAATCACTTCAATGACTTTACCGATGCGTTCGGATTGCTCTTTCAAGCTGGTCACCACATGGGCGGCATCGCTGAGTTTATCGGTCATGATCGCGTTGGCACGATTGCTCTGTTCGAACATGCTCAGGCTGTTTTGTGCCAGTTGATTGGCATGCTGCGCGGCGCTGTCGGCACGTGTCGCGTTATCGGTGACGCTGCCTGCGGCGATTTCCAACTGATTCACCGCCGAGGCCACTTGTTCCACTTCTTGCTTTTCTTGATCTGAGTTGACGCTAGATTGCGTCATCACCGTGGCCAGCTCAGTTGAGGCAGACGCCACGTCGACGCTGATACGAATCAGCGCATCCACGGTGCTGCGTAGCTGAGATACAGTGGCGTTTACATCGCGCGCCAGTTCCGTAATCTCGTTGTTTCCTTCCTCGTTGGCTTGAATTTGCAGGTTCCCGTGCGCGACTTCGCGTACCGTCTGTTGTAGCTGACGAATCGGCGTCACGATAACGCCCGCCAGCAGCCAACTGCTGACTGCGGCCAGCAGTAACACCACAATCAAACCCGCCAACGACATGTCCATCACGCTGTGGTTGTGCGCTTCATTGGCGTGAAGGTCAGTCAATGCAAGCGTGTTGAGTTGGTCGGACAGCGCTTGAATCGCATTCACCATGTCACGCCCCGCATCGCGATACACGTCGGTGGCGCGCTCATATTCGGCATCAAAAGCCGCAGACACCTGCTGATGGTGTTTGGTGTTCAGCAGCGGAATCATGGTTTGGATGGAATAATCCACGTAGCGCTGCATGGCGCGGCGCAGCTCGGCAATTTCGTTCTCGAGCCCCGCCACTTTGGCCAGCGAGTTCAGGTGTGTGAGGTTTTCGCTTTGGCGCTGCTCGAGTACAGAAGGCAAGGCGTTCACTTCTTCTGGTTGGAACAGGCTGTAAATGGCGCTGATGCGCATGGCGTACGTGTTGTCGATGATATCGGTCAGTTCATCTTTATGATTGACCAGTGTTTCGGTCGATTGCGACATGTCGCGAAACGCTTGTTTGAGCGTGGTGGTGCTGTAGCTGATCCCTGAAATCAGCAACAACATGGTGATAAACACCGGTACTACAACTTGCAGCTTGATCGACAAACCGCTCAGTAACTGGCGCATGGTGGTCCTCTTCTGAAATATTGGGGAGAAAATAATTATCATTTTTATGAATAGCACCCCAGATAATATCTGCTAACTATAAGATTTCAATCGGATTTTTAACTGACTTATGCTTTTCAGTTCTAGCGGCTAAAGTGGAAATATGAACCTTTTCAATGCGTTATAAAAAACGGTGTTTCATGGCATCAATGTACGAGCGTGAAATGTTTGATTTTGCGAATGAAACAGGGACAAACCAGAGAGTTTTTCTCTGCTGCAAATATTTCAACCTGTCATCGACTTTTCAATGAACTGAAACACAACTGTCATATTCGAGGCCTAAAGTGACCCTCGTCCAAGTGAAACACAACGGCAATAAAGCCACTTAAGGAAATTGTGATGAAAAAGACAGTAATCGGTGCAATCGCTCTTCTAGGCGCTCTAGCAGTTAACCCAGTTTCAGCAAAAGAGACCATCTCTGCAGTGGGTTCTAGCAGTGTTACTCCACTGATGGAAGTTTTCTCTGAAACATACATGAAGAAAAATTCGGAAGTGTTTATTGAAGTGCAAGGCCCAGGTTCATCTGCAGGTGTCAAAGCGGCGAAAAACGGCAGCGCGGATATCGGCATGTCTTCTCGTAATCTGAAGGATTCAGAGAAAGAGCCAACCTTGGTTGAAGAAGTGATCGCTCGTGACGGCATCGCGGTTGTTGTGCACCCAAGCAACACAGTGAAAGGCCTGACCGCAGAACAAGTATCAGAAATCTACAAAGGCGACATCACCAACTGGAAACAAGTGGGTGGTGAAGACAAGCCAATCGTTGCGATTACTCGTGACACAGCATCGGGTACACGCGGTGCATTCGAAGAAATCATGGAACTGAAAAAGAAAATCTCTGGCAAAACAGTTTCTGCCATCTCTCAGCGCGCGCAAGTTGCTAACGGTAACGGCGGTCTGAAAACCATGGTTGCTTCTAACCCATACTCAATCGGTTACATCTCACTGGGTACAGTAGATGGTTCAGTACACGCTCTATCGATCGATGGCACACCAGCAACCGTAGAGAATGTGAAAGCAGGATCTTACAAAGTCGCTCGCCCATTCTTGGTGCTGTACAAAGAAGGCAAACCATCGGCTGAAACACAGAAATTCCTGGATTGGATGCTGTCTGACGAAGCGCAAAAGATTGTTGCTTCTCACCACTACATCCCTGTGAACTAAGAACCCCATTTAATCAGTTTGCTCAGCCCGCTTAATTAGGGCTGAGCGCTTTCAATCCACCTCGACTCGTTCGACAAGTGAGATGAATATGACCATCGCGACAAATAGTGACCAGCTTATGAACAGTGCAAAGACGCAAGCAACAAAGCGCGGTTTACGCGCTAAAAAGCGTATCGACTGGAAAGAGCGCCTCTTTCACGGTTTGTTTTTAACCAGTGCAGTCATCGGTATTGTATCGCTCGCCGTGATTGCCTACTTCATTATTCGAGAAAGTATCCCTGCTTTCCAAGAAGCCGGCATTACGGGCATCGTTTTAGGCCAAGATTGGCTGCCACCAGCACTGTACGGTGTGGCGACGATGATCGTCGCGTCAGTGGTGTCGACCTTTGGCGCCGTGATCGTGGGCGTACCGGTTGGCGTGCTCACGGCCATCTTCATTGCGGAAATCGCACCTAAACGTGTGGCTGATGTGATTCGCCCTGCGGTGGAACTCCTGGCGGGTATTCCTTCGGTGGTCTATGGCTTCTTTGGCCTGGTGATTATCGTGCCACTGATTCAAAACATCTTTCAGGTGCCAGCCGGTAACACCATTCTGGCGGGGATCATCGTCCTTGGCGTGATGATTCTGCCAACGGTGATCACGGTATCGGAAACCTCGATTCGCGCGGTGCCAAAAACCTACAAAGAGGGGTCTCTGGCGCTGGGTGCTTCCAACATCTACACCATTTTCAAATTGCTCGTTCCTGCCGCTCGCTCCGGGATTATGACTGGTGTGATTCTGGGGATCGGTCGTGCGTTGGGCGAAACCATGGCCATCATCATGGTGATGGGGAACGCGCCAGCGATGCCTCAGGGCATTCTGGACTCAGCGCGTACGTTGACCGCAAATATCGCGATCGAAATGTCGTACGCCAGCGGTGTGCACGCCAATGCGTTGTACGCGACCGGTGTGGTGCTTTTGGTGTTCATCATGATGTTGAACGCGGCACTGCTGTACCTGAACCGTGAGAAAGCGAGGTAATGACGATGGATCGCGCAAAACTAAAACAAGTTCGTGAATTGAAAGACAACGTGCTGCGCAGCTTCATTTGGCTCGCTGCGGCACTGACGGTTGGATTCCTGTTCTGGATCATCTGGTACATTCTGTCGAATGGCTTGCAGCATGTAGACTGGAACTTCATTACCGACAACTACACGCGTACGGGCGATGAGCACGGTATCTTCCCGATGATCGTCTCAACCATCTACATGGTGATTGCATCGATTGCAGTGGCGGCGCCACTTGGCATCATGACTGCGATTTACCTGACTGAATATGCCAAAGTGGGTAGCCGACTGGTGAAAGTGATTCGCTTCTGTACCGAATCGCTGGCGGGGATTCCATCAATCATCTTCGGTCTGTTCGGTATGACGTTCTTCGTGGCGATTCTGGGCTTTGGCTTCTCGATTCTGTCGGGCGCATTGACCTTGAGTATCCTGATTCTGCCGGTGATTATTCGAACCACAGAAGAAGCGTTGATGGCGGTGCCACAAACGTATCGCGAAGGCTCTTACGGCCTTGGCGCATCAAAAATCTATACTATCTGGCGTTTGATTTTGCCAAGCGCAATGCCAGGTATTATGACGTCAGTCATTCTCAGTATCGGTCGTGTGATCGGTGAATCGGCGCCGGTCTTTTTGACCGCAGGTATGGTTGCGCGTATTCCGGACTCCTTGATGGATTCAGGCCGTACGCTGACTGTGCACTTGTACAAGCTGACCACTGAGCTGTTTACTATCGAAGAGTGGAATCAGGCATACGGTACAGCGACCGTCCTGATCGTCGTCGTGTTGCTCATCAACATGTTTACCAAATTGATCGCGAAGCGATTCAATACGGCGACTTACTAAACCGACACGACTGACAGAATTTACGAGATAAAGACAATGAACAAATTTAGCATTGAAAACCTGAACCTGTTTTACGGTGAGAACCAAGCGCTGAAATCGATCAACCTGCCGATTCCTACACGTCAGGTGACTGCGCTTATCGGCCCGTCTGGCTGTGGTAAATCGACCTTATTGCGCTGCTTGAACCGCATGAATGATTTGATTGAGGGCGTCAAAATTACCGGCAAACTGACCATGGATGGCGAAGATGTGTATGGCAACGTCGACGTGGCTGACCTGCGCATCAAAGTCGGTATGGTGTTCCAAAAGCCAAACCCATTCCCGATGAGCATTTATGAAAACGTGGCCTACGGCCTGCGTGCTCAAGGCGTGAAAGACAAAAAACACATCGATGAAGTGGTGGAGCGTTCACTGCGCAGCGCCGCGCTGTGGGACGAAGTGAAAGATCGCCTGAAGTCACACGCGTTCGGCTTATCAGGGGGGCAGCAACAGCGTCTGTGCATCGCGCGTACTATCGCGATGGAGCCGGATGTGATTTTGATGGACGAACCGACCTCGGCACTTGACCCAATCGCGACTCATAAAATCGAAGAGCTGATGGAAGAGCTGAAAAAGAACTACACGATCGTGATCGTCACGCACTCTATGCAGCAGGCACGCCGAATTTCAGACCGCACCGCGTTCTTCCTGATGGGAGAGCTGGTCGAGCACAACGACACCCAAATTATTTTCAACCAACCACAAGATGACCGCACACGAGGCTACGTGAACGGTGACTTCGGTTAAGTGAAAGAACCTGATTATAACTATAAGCGATGGTAACTTTGCCCCTCTTTATGAGGGGCTTTTTTGTTGGAACTTCATCTGGTACATGTTCTTGTCGGCGATGTGGACCAGTTGGTTGATGTCGAGCGCATCGTAAGGAAAGCGGCTCACGCCGATGCTGGTGCTGAGTGGGTAGGACTCAAGGCTTGGCAACTGAAACGCCGCGTCAAAACATTCCATAATCAGGGTTTGCATGCCCGCCAGATCGTCGGGGTCAACGCTGTCGAGAATGATGGCAAACTCGTCACCGCCCATGCGAAATACCCAGTAATCGAACGTCGGAATGTGCGCCAATCGATGTGCAACTTGCTTGAGCACTGAATCGCCGGCTTGATGACCGAGTGTATCGTTAATGGCTTTAAACCCGTTTAGGTCGAGTAACAGCAGCGAAAATGACTGCTGCACGGTGTAGCGTTTTAGCGCAGCAAACATCGCCAAGCGATTCGACAACCCGGTGAGTGGGTCGGTCAGCGCCAGCAACTTATGAAAACGCGCTTCTGCGTGCAAAATGTAACTGACCAAACCGATGCAGGCGAACAGCACAAACATCAAGGCAAACTGAATCTGAGTCAGCCAGTATGCTTGCTGTTTTTGGTGCAGGTAAATCGGGCTTTGAATCTTAAAGTTTTCGTTGATGTAGCTGATGATGCGCTGATAAAGCTGCTGCGATTGGGCCTCAAAGCGCGCCATGGAGGCTTCGTCTTTGGCAGCCATCAAATAAGGCTCCAGCATTTTAAAATCGTCAAAGGCCCGTTTAAAAAACGGGTAGGTGCCTTCCAACCCCATAAACCCCTCGGCTTCACGGCTGTTGAGGATCACGTCAAAGCGGCTCCACGTCAGCTCGTATTTGAGCCACACGCGCGCCATCTTCTGCTCGGAATGGATCGCATACGGCGATTCCGCAATCATCTCGGTAAACTCTTTGGTCAACTGAAACAAAAACCACGTCGCCTGATTTTGCTGGTCGCTGTACGATCGCGCGAGATCGCGCGTGCTGCTGAGGGTGTACAGATTCGCCACGACCAGCAGCGCAGAGATGAGGATCAGCAATGTTTTTGCACGGTAGACCCAAGGATGGAGGGCCTGACTTTGTATCGGTTTAATCATGCGTGTGAATCAATATCTCTTTAATCTGCCACACCATTTGGGTGTAGTGCATCGGTTCGTCTATTTGCGGATAAGCGCTGAGGTTGTAGACCAGCCAGAACGGGCCTTTGTCTCGCACGCGCATCGGTTTACCATCCAAAAAGTAGGCCACAATTGGGTTGTATTGCTGCACATCGTCTATGGCAATGTTGGCGGCGTAATCGTTGAGTGCGATCAGCGACACCGACTAGGCGTTCTCGACCTTGAGATACTTGAGTAAATCGGTCAGCGTAAAACCAGTAAAGGTGTGCGGTTCGGTCAACCAAGGGACGTGCGTGGTGAAGGCATTCACCGGCAGCGCTGACTGCAACTGCACCAGTGTCATGATGTGTGGCGCGTGCTCACCCACTTTGACGGTGATCTCGACCGCGGCACTGTGGACGCTATACAGCAGCAACCAGATGAAAGACAGGTGCCTTATCATAAGGAATTCCCTCTGCGGGTGATGGTTCGAAGTTGTGGTGCTTTTTAAAGTATAAGGCGAGAGTTTGAGCAATGAAATGAATTATTGACTAAATGATTAGTTTAACTGATTGGTTCAGATGACGAACAAAGAAAAGGCTTCCCAGTGGAAGCCTTTTCGCGTGTGGCGTCGAGAGCGACGTCAAACGATGGGTTAGAAAATCAGGTGGGCAACACCCACAATCACCGGCAGGGTGATCAGCGTGCGTACGATGAAGATGATGAACAGTTCCAGAATGTTGACTGGAATACGGCTGCCCAACATCAGCGCGCCCACTTCTGACATGTAAATCAGCTGAGTGACCGACATGGCTGCGACAACAAATCGGGTCATTTCATTGTCGATTGACGCGGCCAGAATCGATGGAATGAACATATCTGCAAAACCAACCACCATGGTTTGTGATGCTTGAACCGCTTCGGGTACACCCAGCAATTCAAGGTAAGGCACAAACGGTTGGCCCAGTACCGAGAAGACCGGTGTGTATTCTGCTACAACCAGCGCCATGGTTCCCAAGCCCATCACCACCGGCAGTACGCCGAATACCATGTCAACGGCGTTACGAATGCCTTCACCAAATACGGATTTCAGGCAGTCGACTTTGCCCGCTTTAGTCAACGCCAGTTCCATCCCCCAAGAGAAAGAGGAGTGGCCTTCTGGCACGGCATCTTGATCTGGGTTTGGCTTGCTGCCATCGATGTAGGTGTCTTTCTTCCAGCTGAGTGGGGGCAGACGCGGAATAATGATCGCCGCGACAAAACCTGCCAAACAGATCGCTGCGTAGAACGGCAGGAACAGGTGTTCAAGCTCAACTTGCGCAATCACGACCAAACTGAAGGTGATGGAGACCGCAGAGAAAGTGGTGCCGACCACCGCCGCTTCACGCTGCGTGTAGAATTTGTCTTCGTACTGTTTGCTGGTCAGCAGAATACCGACACTGCCATCGCCAAGCCATGACGCAACACAGTCAATCGCACTGCGACCGGGCAGGTTAAACAGCGGACGCATCACTTTACTCAGCAGCGCGCCCATGAGTTCCAACAAACCAAAGTTCAGCAGCAGCGGCAGCAGCAGGCCTGCAAAAATGAACACAGAGAATAGGGTTGGGAGAAGGCCTTCCAACACCAAACCCCCGGTGTTCTCTTCCCAAATCGCTTTTGGACCGATTTGGAAGAATGTCATGATCACCGCTGCACCACCAATCACACGCACCAGCAACCAGACCCAAGTTGGGTTAAACAGGCTGTTTAAAAAGCCACTTTGCGTGATGAATGCCGGTTTGAAAACTTTAGTCAAAACGGAGGCAACCGACATAAATGCGATGATGGCGGTCACGATCGCGACCAGGCTGTCACCAAACAGCGCTTGGATGGATTTCGCCAGAATGGCCACGGGGATGGTCAATGAACCGTCGTAGCTGATTGGCGCCATAAATAGAAAGACCCCGACCAGTGACGGGATCAAGAACATCCAAAAACTGCCGGAAGTGTTCGTCTCTGCCGGGGATTCTAAGGTTTGAGCATTATCTTGCATTACTTCTCTCGTGTGACTACTAGTCAATTAAATCCAAATCCCTGGCATATTAATTCACTAAACATCCGTATTTACTCATGCGTGCAAGAATATCCAGTTTTTAATGGCTCTGCAATACTATTCATTAAAAAGGGCTAAATATTCATTCCATTGCACTGCGAGATGTGCAAATCATAGTGATTTGTTTTGCCATTGTTACACTGGTTAATTATTTGTTTAAAACGCTTTGTGTTCTTTGTGTGATCGCGGGCACAGAGTCGTCGGCTTTTATGAAGAGAGAAAACAGGAGTGGCGGTTTTATCGACAAAACGGACAGAAAAAAGCCCTCAAGTTGTGAACTCAAGGGCTTTATGAGGGATGGATAATTAATGCAACGTTATGAGGCGGGCAGTTCAGCGCTCTGACGGCTTTCAATTTCCGCCAAGCTGGCGCTCAGCGCGGCTTCAAATTCGTCATAGAAGTGGTATTCACCCACCAGTTGAACGATGCCCGCGCGACGTAGTTTCTGAGTGACGCGAGGGTTCGCGCCGGAAATCAGCACTTTAACGTTTTTCTTCTGGAAGCTCTCAATGATCTCTTCCAGCGCCTGTAAACCGGTGATGTCCATAAACGGCACCCATTTCAAGCGGATAATAAGGATTTCCGGTGTCTCTTGAATGGTGCTAATCACCCGCTCAAACGTTTCGGCGGCCGCAAAGAAAAAGGGGCCTTCTAGCGCGTAAACGGCAATTTCACGTGGCAGTTGCGACAAGTTGTGTGTGCGCAGCTCACTGCCCAAGTCGTGGGAAGTACTGGCTTTCACTTCCACGCTGGATGCCATCCGTTTGACGAAATGCAAAATCGCAATGATGACCCCAATGTTCACGGCCACCACTAAATCAGCAAACACGGTCAGGCCGAACGTCAGCAGCAAAATCACCACATCCGCTTTTGGCGCGCGTTTTACTAGCTTAATAAAGTGAGGTGCTTCACTCATGTTCCACGCTACCACAAATAAGATGGCGCTTAACGTTGCCAGCGGAATGTTGACGGCCAGTGGCGCAAGTGCCAGCAAAATGATGACCAAGGTCGCAGCGTGCACCACACCCGCAATCGGGCTGTTCCCGCCATTACGAATGTTGGTTGCCGTCCGCGCAATGGCACCCGTTGCTGCGATACCGCCAAACAGAGGTGCGACGATGTTCGCCAAACCCTGACCAACCAGCTCTTGGTTGGAGTTGTGCTTGGTGCCAGCCATGCCATCGGCCACGACGGCCGACAACAGCGACTCAATCGCGCCTAGCATTGCAATCGCAAACGCAGGGCCAATCAACTGAATGATCTGTGAGAAGGTGATGTCAGGAATCGCCAGTTTGGGTAACCCTTGTGGAATCCCGCCAAACGCAGAACCAATGGTGCGTACACCATCGAAACCAATGGTGTATTGCAGTGAGGTCACGACCACCAAAGCCAGCAGTGGGCCTGGAATTTTATTCAGTTTTGGAATTTTCGGACCGCCAATCACCAGCGCCAAAGAGAACACCGCAAGCAGCGTGGTGGTGAGATCAAACTGTGGGAACGCATGAAAAATGGCGATCAGCTTTTGGTGAAAGTGTTCACCGTGAATGGCCGGTAAACCAAAGAATTCTTGCCATTGACCGACCCAGATGATGACACCGATACCACTGGTAAAGCCGACAATCACCGGCGCTGGAATATAACGAATGATGCTGCCCAGTTTGGCAACACCGAGGATCAGAAGAATGACCCCGGCCATCATGGTGGCAATTTGCAAACCGGCCACACCGTATTGCGCCACGATGCCGGCAAGAATGACGATGAACGCGCCCGTTGGGCCGGCGATTTGCACACGTGATCCCCCAAACAGGGACACGATGATACCGGCAATAATCGCGGTATAAATGCCTTGTTCTGGTTTCACTCCAGATGCAATGGCAAATGCCATCGCCAGTGGCAGCGCCACGACCCCAACGATCAATCCTGCGCTGATATTGGTGATCCATTGTTTTGGCTTAAGTAAACCCGCTTTATAGGATTCATAGATGGCAAACATAAACGATTACCTTATTAACGATAGGGAATTGGAAACCCGGTGGATTCTACGCTCATTTTGGTCCCTGTAAAGTGGGATCCATATCACTAACCTGATGAGTGGGATATTGTAATGCATGATTATTAAATATGTGAAATATCAGTATATTAACCTTGATTTATCCGTTGATTTACCTCGGTGTTACTTATGTTGTGATTCAATTATCAGAATAGGCGACTGAAAACATAGGATGGGGCACATTCTGCCAAAGTGATAGTCCGCTTCAGGTGGTGATTAAGGTATAGTGCGGCCCCTTTTAGTCAGTTGTAACGGACATAACATGAGAAAAAGTTGGCTTCCGATTCCTTTGATTTTACTAACGCCGCTGGTGCTGTTGGTGTTAGTGGTGGCCGCGGGGGTATACCGGTTTTCACTGTCTGATGAGCAAATTCTGTCGAAATTTCCTGCTCAACCATTAAAAGCGGACCCCATTGTGGCGCGTCTGTTTGATCTCCATGTCACCACGCCGCTGACGATTCCGGTCCCCGAAACGGTCAGCTTTGCGCTGCTGGATCGTTGGGACGAGACGCAGCGTTGGGTGATGGGGGATTACGATTCGGGCAGTGAACGGGGGCAAGTGGCGCTTGATACGCATTCGCTGGTGGCCGTGAAAGGCCACGAGCAGCGCCGTGGTTACGCGGGCATCATTCGGGTGTCGAATCAAGGCTCCGGTGTGATGAGCTATCTGGCACTGTTTCAGTACGATGAATTGCGTCTGCGCATGGTGATGGTGAGCAGCGAATGGTTGGGCGATCGGGTTGAGATACAATCTGTTACACAAGAAAATGCGCAACTGAATGTGTCACTTCTCACGCATGAGGCGGGGGAAGCGTTTGCAAATACACCGACAAAATTTGTGTCTATACTATTTCTGATATCGCAGAAATATCAATTAATTCAACAATGATCTGCACTTGCTAGGGCAACGGGTTGAGAAGGCGTCAGGACGGTATTTTCGTTGAGATAACGCTGTTAATCAGTATGTGGTTCGATTTGAGCATGTGCACCAGGTTTATTATAATCTGCCAAGCTGAATGAATTCATACCAAAACGGAGTTTTATCATGATTATCAAGCGTTTCTTTAAAACCAAAGATGAGGTGGAAGTGACATTTGAACTGGATGTGCCACCACAGGCCTCTAAGGTTGAAATTGTCGCCGATTTTCTGAACTGGCAACCGGAGCCGATGAAGAAAGTGGCCAAGAGCAGCACGTTTAAGTTCAAAACTCGCTTACCCAAAGACGCTGAATTTCAGTTCCGCTACTTGCTCGATGCGCAAGAGTGGGTGAACGATTCCCATGCTGACCAATACATTCCGAATGGATTTGGTGAGGATAATTGTCTGGTTAAGACCTCTCAATGAACCGAATGGTCAAAATTGACCGGTTAGCAAGTTAAGTGTTTGCTTAAGTTGCATATTTATTAAAAATTAAGGCACTTTGGTGCCTTTTTTAATGGTTCTTTGACATATCACAGGTGACAATTTGATAAGAAAGTCTTACTCTTTGACCTCTTTTAACATTATCCACAGGTTAGATTGTGCTACCCAAGTCTCTATTTTTGCGATTTTCCGAGCTCTCAAAGCGTAAGAAAGCAACAGTTGTAGGTTTACCTCTACTGGCAGTGGCAGCCCTCTCATCCTCACTCAGCAATCCGTCGTACCCACGTAAAATTGAATTGTCGATTCCTGAATCGCACATCGTGGAGTCGATTCTGTCGGAAACGACCGAACCGCGACAATCGTACCCGGATTACGAGTATGAGATTAAATCTGGCGATAATCTGAGCACGATCTTCAATCAGTTGGGCTTTAGCTACCAAGAACTGATGAAGATTATGGAAACCGACTTAAACTACCTCGCGCTCGACACCCTCAAGCCTGGTAACGTGCTTCGTTTTTGGCGTAGTCAAGACGGACGTTCATTGGCGAAAATGGAGCTGAAGTTCAGCTTGGTTGAACGCGCGGTGTATGTGCGAACGGACGATGGCAGTTTTGAGTTCAAGGATGTCAAAATCCCGGGTACATGGAAAGAATATCCGCTGATTGGTGAAATTCAGGGCAGTTTCTCACAGTCAGCGAACCAACTGGGGTTGGGCAGTTCAGATATTGATCAGATTGTGACGCTACTGAAAGATAAAATTAATTTCGTGCGTGATGTTCGCGCTGGCGACCGCTTTGAAGTGGTGTTGTCGCGTCAATTCGTCGGTGATCAACTGACGGGAAATAGCGAAATTCAAGCCATTAAGATTTTCAGCCGCAGCAATGATGTGACGGCGTATCTGTATAAAGATGGTCAGTATTACGACAAAAACGGTGAAAGTCTGCAGCGCGCATTCCAGCGTTACCCCACCACGGGGAAATGGCGTCTGTCGTCGGGCTTTGATCCGAACCGTCGTCATCCGGTGACCGGGCGCATTGCGCCGCACAACGGTACGGATTTCGCGGCACCAACCGGAACCCCAGTGGTTTCGACCGGTGACGGTGTGGTGGTGATGACACGAAATCACCCGTATGCGGGCAATTACGTCGTGATTCAGCACGGCAGCACTTACATGACGCGTTACTTGCACCTGAGCAAAATTCTGGTGAGTAAAGGGCAGAAAGTGTCGCGCGGCCAGCGGATTGGTCTGTCTGGCGCAACCGGTCGAGTGACCGGCCCACACATTCACTATGAGTTGATCGTGCGCGGTCGTCCGGTGGATGCGATGAAGGCCAATATCCCGATGGCCAATTCGGTGCCGAAGAAAGACATGGCGAACTTCACCGCCCGTCGCAATGAGTTAGACAGAATGCTGGCTCACCAAGAAGGATTGCTGGCGTCGACCAACGCACAGGCAACGCCAGAAAGTTAAACGAAAGGCCCTGTTTTCAGGGCCTTTTTTATGCGCGGCGCGGCTGCTGAAGTGCCAACCATTGCTGCACAATTTTGACTGGTGTTTCGGGTTTGGCAAAGAAGTAACCTTGGATCTGGTCACACCCCATCGCATAGAGCTTATCGAGCGCTTCTTGGCTCTCGACCCCTTCCGCAATCAAGTCCACATTCAACTGTTTGGCCAACTGAATGATGAGCCACACCACGCGTTCTGCCGTTTCATTGCACAGCATATTGCGAATGAAGGTCGCATCAATCTTGATGCAGTCGATCGGGTAGCTGTGAATGTAATTCAAACTCGAATAGCCGGTACCAAAGTCATCCAGTGCCACGGTGAAACCGAGTTCGCGCAGTTTATCGAGGATGTATTTCACTTCTGTGGTTTGCGACAGCAGCACGGTTTCGGTCAGCTCAATGGTGAATTCTCGCGGCTCGAATCCGTATTGGTTGAGCGTTTGCATCAAGTGAGTCAGGTAACGGGTTGAATTGGTCAGCTCGTGGGCGGAACAGTTGAGGCCGAGTTTGACCTTGTAGCCAAATTGGCGTTCCAAGTCTGCTTTGGCTTGGCAAGCCAGCTCGACAATTTTCTCGCCCAACTCAATGATCAGCCCCGATTGTTCCGCCGCGTCAATGAATTCCATGGGCGAGACAAAGCCCAATGAAGCGCTATTCCAGCGCGCCAGCACTTCAAAATAGTTCCACTCTTTTTGGCGACGATGAACAATGGGTTGCACCACCACGTAGATTTCAGAATCGGCCATCGTGGTTTTATCCAGCTCGCTGCGCAGCGCATCAATCACCTGAGTGCGACGGTGATACTGGCTGCTCAAGTGGGTGTCGTAGCAGCGAATTTGACTGCTGCGACTCTGCTTACAGTCTTTGAGTGCGAGGCTGGCGTTAAGAATCAATTGGTCTGCGGTGATCGGTTCGTGCGATTTTTTGGCGATGCCAATGCTCAACCCGACTTTGATGCGGTGCGACGGGTCAAAATAACCTTGGTCGAGTTTATCGAGAATCGCGCGGCAGATCTTCAATGGGTCGTTAGAGAAGGTGATGAAGGCAAATTCGTCCCCTGCGATACGAAAGGTGAGGTTCTCTTCACGCACGCACTGCAAAATGGAGTTGGCGACGAATTTGATGATTTGGTCGCCGATGTAATGGCCGTACAAATCATTGATTGATTTAAAGTTATCAATGTCGAGATAAGCCAACGTAAACGGTTCGCTACTGGTTTCAACCAAGCGTTCCAGCTTGTCTGACAGGTAGTTCCGGTTCATCAAATTGGTGAGGTTGTCGTGTGAGACTTCGTAACTCAGTTGATTGACCAAGCTTTCCGAGCGCTCCGACAGCCATTTATTACGCAAGCTGTGGACGATGATGCGCGCCAGAATGCGATGGTACTCGATCACCGGGTCTTCATCGTGCACGGCTGTGGTGAATGTGGAGATCAAGATCCCCAGCACTTCGCCACTTTTGCTGCGCAGGGGAATGCCGATGTACGCTTCAATATGGTGATCATTTAGAAAATCGTCGTACGGAAAAATCTTGGTGACCTGGGAGGGAAACAGGCAATACTCCTGCTTCGACTTCGAGACCTGTTCGCAGGGCGTGCCTTTCATCTGATAGCAAACCCCCTCTTTCAGCTCACGATCCGCGACGTAAGCGATCGTATGGGCCTTGTAATGGGATTTATCGAGTTCAATGATGCAGGTACAAAAGGAGTTGAAGTGGGTATGCAGCACGTAGGTGGCCCGGTCCAGCAACGCTTTCCCGTCCAACAAAATTAACTCATTGATTGTATCCAGACTAACTGCATCTCTAGCCAGTGATGTTGTAGTCATAATCCAGCACTCACGTTGTGATTGATCTGTATGCCGAGAACTAAGGAACAGATCTCATAATATGCATTTTGTTACTATGGTAGATTGTGCTGGTTTTTTCCACCGAGGGTCCTTACGACTTTAGGTGTATAGCCAAGAATGGCTTTCTAGAACAATGGGTTATTCGGCGACATAACATTGGTACTTTCTTGTACATCAAACATATCGTACGGTTTATGCGCTGTCGCCATCTTGCGAGTGCGCTAATTTCTCTTTGAGGAAGTTGAGAAACAGGTGCGTGCGCGTGTGTTGGTAATCGAGCTTGGGATAGTAAGCAAACACCGTGGCTTGATCGATGGTGATGTCCGGCAGAATGCGCACTAAAGTGCGTTGTTTCAGCTCTTCTTTCAACATCACGTGATTGGACACCACAATCCCCATGCCGCACTTGCCCGCATAAAACAGCGCTTCTGGGTTGGTGGTGGCGAAGTTGCCCGATAAGGTCAGGCGTTTATGGTTGTTGGTTTTGACTTCGCGACTGGTTTGCTCGCCCCAGCACAGCACGTTGTGCTGTGTCAGATCGTGCAACGTCGATGGCGTGCCATGGCGCTGTAAATACTGCGGCGACGCGTAAAAGCCCGCTTTGTGGACAAACAAGGGCGTGGCTTTGAAGCTCAGCGAATTGAGCTGATCGATTTCGCGACTAATAAAGAGATCGAGATGCAGCTCTGGCAACTGGCCGGGCGTGGTGGTGGTGAGCTGGATGCGAATGTCTGGGTAGTGTTGCAGAAACTCATCGACATATTGCATCAGAAACTTGGAACCGACAGCGAGCGTGGCGCCAATCTTGAGTAAGCCTGCCGGGCTTTGATTGAGTGAGCGCGTTTCATCAAGCACGGATTGCCAGCTTTCCAGCTGCGCTTTGGCGCGTTCGTAAAACAGCACACCGGCTTCGGTTTGCGTCACCGAACGCGTGGTGCGCTTTAGCAGTTGCACGCCGATGCGCTCTTCGAGCCAATGAATGCGTTTACTGACCGCAGAGCTGGTGGTGTTCAATTTACGAGCGGCGCCATTAAAGCTGCCTTCTTCCACCACGCGAATGTAAGTTTTTGCGCTTTGTAACCAATCCATCGTCTCTCCTACTTGTTCCGGTTTGGAACTAATTCATTTCCTGAAAGCATCATTATCAAGTGTAGGTTACCAATATACACTGCGCTTATGAACAGAGAAGCACAACATTCCTTTAAAAAAACACCCATGCTGCTGGCGATGATGATCATCGCTACTGGGCAAGTTGGGGTGGCCATTTACTTGCCTGCACTGCCAATGATTAGCCAAGATTTACAAGTCGATCAAGCCAGTGTCCAGATGCTGGTCACCTTGTTTTTACTTGGCTTTGGGGGTTCACAACTCTTTTATGGCGCACTGTCTGATGCGGTGGGACGTCGTCCGACTTTTATTCTAGGGCAGGGCATATACCTGCTCGGCACCATTTTGTGCGTGACGTTCTCCGACCATTTTAGTTCATTGGAAATGGGGCGATTGTTGCAAGGTCTGGGGGCGGGTAGCGCGTCGGTGCTTGGGCGCAGCGTGCTGCGAGACAGTTACGACGGCCCGCATCTGACCAAAGCGATGTCGTATATTGCCATCACGGCCTCCATCATGCCCATTGTGGCACCGGTGGTGGGTGGTTGGATGACGTACCACTTGAGTTGGCAATCCGTGTTTACCTTCGTGATGATCTACATCAGCGCGATTTTTACGCTGGGGTATTTCATTCTGCCGGAAACATTGCCCTACGCGAAAAAGCGATTTGAAGCGACCAAAGTGGTGGGCAATTACTGGGCGCTGCTGCGCAACTGGCAAGTACTAAGCAGCGCAAGCTACAACTGGATCAGTTACTTGTCGAGCTTAGTCACGTTGTCTGTGTTGCCTTTCCTATTGCAAAAGCAGTTGGGCATGACTGCGGCAGAATATGGCAGCATCATGATCATTCCCTCGGCGGGATTGCTCACCGGGAGTGTGCTGGTCAACATTTTCCATCGTTATTTTTCATCGCGGCAACTGCTTGGCGCAGCGATTGGCATTATGATTTTTGCTGGCGTTTGGCTGCTGTTGATGCCGTTTAACGTCTTCAACCTGATCTGGGCGTTCACGTGGTTGACGGTGGCACAAGGGATGTCATTTCCGATTTCCACTACCATGTTGCTTGCGCCACATAAAACGCAGGCGGGTTCCGTTTCTGCGTTATCGGGGTCGATTCAGATGGTGATCGCCGGGGTGCTCGGCGGATTTCTGGTAGAACATTGTGTGACGAGCCAAGGGGCGCTGGGATGGTTCTATCTCGCGACCAGTTCCAGCATGTTGTTGGTGCTTATCTTATCGGCAGCGCAGCGCGATGTGTCGACGCAACCCTCGACCTAAATTGACGCAGTGACATCATTGGCATTGTCTGTAGTGCAGTTGTCACCGGTTGTGGGTATAATCCGCCGCTGCTACTGAGAGGATTGATCATGCAACAGAACGAATTTGAAGCGCTAGTGAAGCAACTGTGCGCACAAGCGGCCCTGCCACAAGCGCTTGATATGCTGCGCGCCAGTGATGATGCCGATATTGCGGAAGCCGCGCAGTCTCTGACTGGCCAGTTTGCCTTGGCTGATGTCGAAGGAGAGCAGCGTATTTATCATGTCACTGTACGAGCAGACGAACAGGGCGTTGAGCAGGAATACGTTGAGCACATCATGAACGAAGGGGATGACGTGGTGAAATTTGTCGCGTGGTTCTTCGACATCATGTTTGATGTGAAAGTCAAAGACACGTATCAAGCGGCGGGTAAAACGTACAAGCAACCAAAGCGTAGCTAATCTGAAAATTAATTACATAAATTTGTGATCTATGTCTTGTTATAATCCAATTTGATGCTATATTAACTGCAAAAGGTAGTTAAATTACAATCAAGTGTAGGAGAGTATCATGGGTAACGATTTAGGTGCTGCATACGTTGGCCAAATCATCGCAAAACAGATGATGCACGAAGCGCTTTACGGCAAAGCTCAGCCAAAGAAAAAATCTTTCATCAAAACCATGTGGAAGAAAATGACTAAGTAAGTCGCCTTAAAGAATTAAAAAGGCCTCAAGTGTTAAGCTTGAGGCCTTTTGCTTTTCTGAAAGAAAATTACGAAATGTTGGCGCCGAGTTCAACCACGTTGTTTGCATTCAACTTGTGCGGATGGGTTTTTAACCACGCCTCCAATGCATCACAGCCCCCGATATATTCCCCATCGAGCCAGATTTGTGGCACGGTCACGGGTGTTTTCTCGCCGATGATGGCTTTCACGGCAGGGATCATGCGATATAACGCGGCGCTGTCTTTCACCACATCTCGGTCGTCGTAATCAATGCCTGCCGATTGCAACAAGCGTTTGGCCTTGGTGCAGTAAGGGCAATTGGCTTTTCCAAACACGATATTTCCGCTGATCGGCTCTCTGGGGACCCAGGCTTGAATGACGGATTGCACCAGCGCGCCGCGATTGAGTGCTTCGCCTTGGCTGACGACATGTCCTTCCACAATCACAATCGGCGCATGCCAAGCGCCATGACGCAGCGGCTCCCACCAATGCGTGAGCCAGTCTTTGACTTCCAATTCAATCGGAATGCCTGCCAGCTCATGGCTGAACGCATCGAGCAAGATGTCTTTGGTCAGAGTGCACTCACCGCAGGGGATTTTGACCTTTAACGGGCCGAATTGACCCGCCCAGCGATAGAGAGTGACGTTGATCGGCGTTGCCATATCAGTTCCTCAAAAATGATGTTCTTACAGCATAGGAAAGGTTTTACGTTGCTTTTATTTCACGTGGCGTCTTTTTTGTTTCCATGCGTCATCCACGCAACGGATGCGCCGCCATCAGGTGAGTGAGCAATATGGTGCACGCATCATACGCGGGAACGCGATTGAAACCAATGTGCGGTGTGGGGGAGAGAATTCGAAAATATTGATGGTGCTCAAATCATAAGCAATGGAAAGCGACTATGCTGTTGGCCAGACGTTGCATCAGCAGCGCAAAAAAAAAAGACCTCCCAGAGGGAGGTCAAAGAACATGAAGTGACCAGTGATTTCTGCCATATCACTGAAAAGAAGCACAAACGCTGCCTGCATTTGTAATGTATATAATGCAGGCAGCGTGCCAACTTTTTCATTCATTTAAAATCAATAGCTTACACATTTTTCCTGTGGAGCCGTTGCTCACCCAGATGCGTCGCGATGGGGCAGGCTGCTGTGATGTGGTGCAACGCACGCCATCAATTGATGCCATAAAAAAAGGCCAAGCAATGCTTGGCCAATCAGGACAGTTTCCTCGGGAGTCAAGAGGAACGTTTTAGAATGCGTATTTCAAGCCCAGACGCATTGTGTCTTCGCTTTGCGTTTCCAGACCGTCAACCACAACGTCATCCAGATTGTTCAGCTTGTAAGCCACGTAAGTGCTCAGGTTTGAGTTGAACTTGTAGTAGCCAGCCAGCTCGAAGAAATCAGCCGTATCTGTTTTTGTGCCAGAATCTTTGTCTTCGGTTTTCGCGTACAGCGCTTTCAGCGTAAATTGCTTGGTAAATTTGTAAGCCGCTGCCAGTTCCAGTGCTTTGAACTCTTGGTTAGCGTCGTCATCTAGGTCACCGAACGAGTAAGTTGCAGCAAGGTAAAGTGCATCCAGTGTGTAGCCTGCACCGAACAGCACTTGGTTTTGCTGACCGTTACCTGTGCCGTTGTCACCTGCTGAGTAGGCCGCGCCGAGATCCAAACCGAATGGCAGCGCATAAAGCGCAGAGATGCCGTATAGGTCAGCGTCTTTTTCGCTGTTCGCAGAATAAGTGGCTTGCAGGTTTAGCGCATCGAATTGACCGCGGTAAGCGATCACGCTGTCTGTTTTGTCAGACGCAGAGTCGATGTACTGTTGGTTGCCCGAGAATTCAGTAATATCCGTCATGTCTGAGATTTGTACTGCAGCCATGTCTTGCTTACCGAAAGACAAATCGCCCATGCTGGTGCCGAAACCGGCATACATGTAACGGTTTTTGAATTCAGATTTACCTGTTTTTTGCTCTGCTTCGTAGAAAGCAAAACCTGTCAGGTCATCAGCAAGTTCAGTGGTACCTTTCAGATTCAGGCGAGCACGTGTGCTGTCTTCCATGGTGCCTTCAATTTCTGCGCCATCATCTGTCCCAATGAAGTCACCGCGGAACTCAACACGACCACCGACTTTCAGTTCTGTACCATCTGCTTTATACACTGTTGCTGCCATTGCTGAACCAGAAACTAGTGCTGCGAAAATCGCGGTTGCTACTGCTGCTTGTTTCATTGTTATTACCTTATTCATAGTTTACGAGCTTCGATGCTCTTTCGTTTGGTTGAGAGTAAGGTAGGTTTTTTAAATGACGGTTTGATTTCTAGATTGTGACGTTTAAGTTTTGTTTTTGTTGAAGAAAAATGAAAAGCCCGCCGATGGGCGGGCTTGTGTACAAAGAGGAATCGAATTAAGCGATTTTTACACCGTTGGCAATTACACCCACGGCGATATTGCCGCGCGTTGCGTTTGAATAAGGGCACACCTGATGCGCGGTTTTCACCAACTCAACCGCTTGTGCGTCTGGCAGCTCCAGCGTCGCTGCCAAATTCACCGTCAGGGCAAAGCCGCCGTTCGCGTTCGGGCCAATGCCGACTTCCGCAGTCACGGGGGCTGATTTCAGTGCGACTTTGGCTTCACGCGCCACGTGCAGAATCGCGTTAGAGAAACAGGCCGAATACCCCGCTGCAAAGAGTTGTTCCGGATTCGTCGCCGCGCCTGTACCGCCCATCTCTTTTGGATAGCTTAGTTCCAGTGACAGGAGTCCGTCATCTGTAGAAACTTTACCGTTACGGCCAGCCAGTGCAGTTGCTTTTGTTGTGTATAGCGTACTCATGATGTTGCTCCTTGAAGGGGTTACTTTGTGTAAAATTAAGTTGTGTGCAATCTAATTGTTTGCAATCTTAAATCGATCTTGAGATAGAATGCAAGTATATTGTGCACAATTTAATTGTGAGTGATGAACATGAGCCGTTGTGTCCCTTCCCAGACCCCATTTCCGATCCCTGATGACGAGCTGTTGCTGCTCGATAACCAACTCTGCTTTCCGCTCTACAGTGCCGCAAACGCGGTGGTGCGCGCGTATCGCCCGTTGTTGGATGCGCTTGATCTGACTTATCCGCAGTATCTGGTGATGATGGTGTTGTGGCAGCAAAACGCCATCAGCGTGAAAACGTTGGGTGAAAAATTGCACTTAGATTCCGGTACGTTGACGCCGCTGCTCAAACGCCTGGAAAGTAAAGGGCTGGTGGAGCGCCGACGCAGCGTGACCGATGAGCGCGCTCGCGAGTTGTGGCTCACTGAGCGAGGCACGGCGTTACGCGAGCAGGCGCTTGCGGTGCCCAAATCCATGGTGTGCAAGTTTGATCTCGACTTAGATGAACTGGTGATGCTCAAACAGCTGTGTGAAAAGGTGGTGGGGAAACTCAACGGATAAGAGTTTGCCAAGGATCAGAATTTTGACATCGCGCACGCTAATTTTGTTGGCGATGGCTTGAGATACGATACACTTTGCGCTCAATTATCATTCAAGGAAGAGCTATGAAGACGGTTCGTTTCGAAGAGCAACAGGTCACACCGTCCAAAGTGTTGTGTGTTGGACGCAACTACGTGGAACATGTCAAAGAGTTGAATAACGCCATGCCTGATCAGATGGTGGTGTTTAACAAACCCAATAGCAGCATTTCCGGCACGTTGCGCGCCTTTCATGACGAACCGCTGCATTACGAAACGGAAATTTGCTTTGTGGTGGAAAACGGCCAGTACGTGGGCGTCGGACTCGGATTGGATCTGACCAAGCGTGAATTGCAATCACAACTCAAACAAAAGCAACTGCCGTGGGAGCGCGCCAAAGCGTTTGATGGTTCCGCGGTGTTCAGCCGTTTCGTGTCGCTCGATGGTCTCGATGTGGAACAGTTGTCACTGGAACTCTTCATTAACTGTGTGCGCGTGCAGTGTGGCGGCGTGGCACAAATGATGTTCAAACCGGCGATGATTCTGCAAGAGCTGCAATCGTACACCACGCTAATTGACGGGGATATCGTCATGACGGGTACGCCGCAAGGCGTTGGGGTCGTGCATGCAGGGGATGTGTTCCTCGGGCGCCTGAAATGCGGCGACCACGTCCTGCTCGAAATTGAATGGCTAGCCGAATAGGCTAGCCTTTTTTCTTTTAAATCAATGCGGATCAGGCGCTGAATACCACTAAGTTGAGTAGCAAAAATACCGCCATACTGACCACGGTGGTCAATAGAATGTTTTTGGTGCGCCAGGCGAGCAGCCCTGCCAGCAGCGCCGCCCAAATGTAGGGATTGGTGCTTTCCAGCCACAGCGATTGTTCATGTGTGAACACAATCGGCGCCCAGATGGCCGTCAGCACGGCGGGGCCTGAATAGCTCAGCAAGCGCTGCAAACTCGGGCTTAACCGCAGCGGCAGTTTGGGTTCCAGAAACAGATAACGACTCATGAACACCAGCGCGGTCATCGCGAAAATCGAGAGCATGATCATGCTTTTCCTCCTTGTAGTCGTTCGGTGGCGTAACCGGCCACCATCGCGCCAATACTGGCAATCATCAGGCTGCCGTCAACATGCATCACGGTCAGGCCGACGGAGAGCAGCAGCGCGACCAACACCGAAACCACCACGGGCAAGCTTTGAATGTTTGGCACCACAATCGCGATGAAGGTTGCGGCCACCGCAAATTCCAACCCCAGTTCATTGAGTGCGGGAATGTAGCTACCTGCGACAATGCCAACCAAGGTTGCCAGGTTCCACACCAAGTAGAAACTGAGCCCGGCGCCCAAGGCATACCAACGGTTGAATTGTTTGTCACTTTGCTGGCCGCACAGCGCGAACAGCTCGTCCGTTAACAGAAAACCCAACGCCAAACGCCAACGGGTGGGCAGCGGGCTGATTTTGCTGCGCATCGACACACTGTAGAGAAAATGGCGTGAAGTGATAAACAACGTGGTGATCAGCATGGTCATGAGGCCAGCCCCGGCTTTGATCATGCCGGTGGCCACTAATTGTGCCGAACCGGCAAACAAAATCATCGAAAGCGATTGGCTTTCAAACGGCGTCAGCCCCGCATCAATGGCAAATGAGCCGGCCAGTAAGCCCCAAGGCAACACGGCCACGCTCAGCGGCAGCATGGCGACAGTTCCCTGCCAAAACAGGCGGGATTTGGAATCGGTATAAGAAGGCTGTGACAAAACGGTACTACTCATAAAATCGTCCTGTGGTGAATGCTGACGGGATCCGCAACGGAAGTAAAGCGGCCGTGTGCGGCGATGACCTTGGCGCTGCGACGGCTCAGGTCATCACACCACAGCAAGAAGGCAAATACTTGTACAAAGTTGCTCGGATGACGACGGCGCGAGCGCTTAATGCTGCACGTATTGCTTGGGGGTAATGCCCATCGCCTTTTTAAAGTGACGATGAAGATGGCTTTGGTCGTGAAAGCCACATTCCTGCGCGGTATCTGAAATCGAATGGCCCGCTTTGAGCAGCGTGCGAGCGTAACGCAGCCGGGCTTGAATCTGGTAAGCATGGGGTGGAAAGCCAAACTGCTTTTGAAACGCACGCACCAAGTGAAACGGGCTGATCCCCGCCAGTTTTGCCAGTTCCTCTAGCGAAACGTCTGCCTGCGGAAAATCATCCAGAAACGTTTTCACCAACGTCAATTGCTGCTGCGCTTTCGACATTTCAACGGGCTTCGGCGGCGTTTTCCCGTGGCGCGCCATCAACTTGACCAAACTGGCGTACACCAAGGTTTCACGCAGCAAGCGGTTGTCTGATTTTTCAAGCGTATCAAACACTAAGCGAAATTGGCTGGCGAGTTCTGGGTCGTGCACCACGGCTTCGGGAAAGTAAGGCGTGCCGTAGCCGCTGTTACCCAGCTCACGCGAAATAGCCTCAAACTGCTCAGGAACCGGATACATGGCTTTGTACGCCCAGCCGCCTTCAACGGCGGAGTGACCGGTATGGACTTCATCGGCATTGACCAGAATGATGCTGTCTTGCGGCGCCACGTGATTGCCGCCCGTGCGGTAGAAACGTTGCGCGCCACGTTCAATCACACCGATGGTGTACCCTTCGTGACTGTGACGCGAGAAGTTTTGGGTTTCATACTGGGCGTCGAGCAGCTCAATACCGCCGAGTTCATCGGCCACCTGAAACTTGGCACTTTCCTTTGCTCTTGGGGCGCGTTGTTTATCCATAATCCACTCTTCGCTCAACGGCTTTCCAGTGTACTTCAAACTGTCCTTCGCTTTTTGTACAAAATTGCTCATGTGATTGAATATAAAATCATTAACCAATTATCTTTGGTTAATTGGAGGATGGTATTGGATTGATCTTTAATGTTGATATAAAATCCGCCGCTTCCTGATTCCTATGAAATATTACTATGATCGACTTTGCTATTTTGCCAGTCTATCTCACCGCGGTGGTGGCACTCCTGTTATTGCCGGGGCCAGATATGTTGCTGATTGCTAGTTCAAGCCTCAGCTACGGACGAAAAGTGGGGGTGTTTGCCAGCTTAGGTAACGCCACTTCCGGAATTATTCTGACGCTGTTGGCGGCGCTGGGCGTGTCAGCACTGATTGCCATGAGCCCGATGGCGCTGCAAGCATTGCACCTGTTGGGCGGTGCTTACTTGCTCAAAATGGGGTTCGATTGCATGCGTGCCAATGCCGCGCAAGCGCCAGCGTTGGATGGCCGCCATACGATGGCGAGCACTTTTTATCAGCGTGCCTTGGTGAGCAACTTGCTCAATCCAAAAGCATTGGTGTTCTTTGTGATGTTTCTGCCGCAGTTTGTGTCGAGCAATATTGCCGCGTCCTCGGGCGAACAAATGTTGGCGCTGGGGCTGCTGCTCAATGTGTGTGGTTTGCTGTTTAATTTGCTGCTGGTGGGGGCGGTGGGGTTGTTTGGTCAATCGCTGCTGGAGAACGCGAAGTTTCGTACCTATCAGCACAAATTGATGGGACTGATTTTCTTTGTGTTGGCGCTGTGGATGCTGAGCGACTTACTGCGTTAATGGCGTGCCCCTGCGTTCAACAACAAAAGGCACCGAAGGGTGCCTTTTTCGTGTCTAAATGGATGCTTGGACTTATGCTTGAATGGTCGAGAGTAATTGATCGGCCATTTTGCATAGCAATTCTTTTTTGGGTTTGGTGTGCGCAAATGAACGCAAACCGTAAATGCCCATCACCAAATATTCTGCCAGAAATTCACAGTCCGCATCTGGGTGGATTTCAGCGCGCTGCTGCGCGAGTTTGAGTTGCGCCAGCAAACCGAGTTTCCAAATATTCAACGTGTCGCGAATCACTTGCTCCACTTCATCATCCTGCTGAGACAACTCACTCAAGGCTTTTTGCAGCAAGCAATCTTTAATCTCTTCACGAGCGCATTCATCCACCACCATGCAGAAGTAGCTTTTCAATCCGGCCATCACGGTAGGCTGCGCGGCAAAAATGGCGTTGAACTCTTCGGTACGCTCGCAGGCGTAATGTGCCAGGGCTGCCAGCAATAAGCCGCGTTTATTCTCAAAGGCACAATAAATGGAACCCGGATGCAGACCAGTGGCTCTTTTGAGGTCTTGCATGCTGGTTTTATTGAATCCCTTCGACATAAATTCGTACATCGCAGAGCGCAATACCTGCTCTCTGTCAAATTCCGCTACGCGCACATCGCTTCTCTAACTTGGTTATCTCGGCGCAATTCTACGCTGATTTCGTCACCCTGACAAAATTTCTTGAACGATCATTCAAAATATATCTTGAATGATCGTTCAAGTTTGATCTAGCATAAGCCCATTGAATAGATGCAAGGACTTTGCGATGACCGATTTACTGTTTCAACCTTATCCACTGAATGACCAGATCACACTGAATAACCGAATTGTCATGGCGCCACTGACTCGTTGTATGGCGGGTGAAGGCTTGGTGCCGACCGATGAAATGGCGGCGTACTACGCGCGCCGCGCTGATGCGGGCTTGATTATCTCTGAGGCGACCATCATTCGCCCAGACGGTCAGGGTTACCCAAGCACGCCGGGGCTGTTTTCTGCTGAGCAAGTGGAAGGCTGGAAGAAAGTGACCGCGGCCGTGCACGAACGTGGCGGGAAGATCTTTGCCCAGTTGTGGCACACGGGCCGAGTTGCACACCCAGCATTTTTTGACGGCGAATATGTACTCGCTCCGTCAGCTGTCGCGTTTGAAGGCACGGTGCCACGTCGTCGTGACCTGACTTACACCATGCCCAAAGCCGCAACAAAAGAAGAGATTGCCCAACTGATTGAAGACTACGCCGTCGCGGCAGAAAACGCGATTGTGGCGGGGTTTGATGGCGTCGAAATCCACGGCGCGAACGGATATCTGCTCGACCAGTTCCTGCACTACGACACCAACCTGCGTGAGGATGAATTTGGCCAAACGCCAGAGAACATGGCCCGTTTCCCGCTGGCGGTGATTGATGCCATCATTGAACGCATCGGTGGCTATCGCACTGGTTTACGTTTGTCTCCGGGGGCATATGCGCACATCAGCCCAGATCCACGTGACCGCGCGGTGTTTGATTACCTGCTGGCCGAGCTGGAACAACGCGAACTGGCGTACCTGCACGAAGGCATGTTTGATGACAGCATGGAATTCGATTACCTCGGCGGGAAAGTGTCGGAATACATGCGTCAGCATTACTCGAAAACGCTGATGGCGGTGGGTGGTTTCACCGCACAAACTGGCGCTCAAGCGATTGAACAAGGTCTGTTTGAATTGCTGGCGATTGGCCGTGCGTTCATCGCCAACCCGAATTACGTGTCACTGGTACGTGATGGCCAAGCGGTCAAAGCGTACGACGAAAGTATGCTGGCTGAATTGGTGTAAGTCGCCGGTTTTGCGCTAATGTTTCGTCATAAAAAAGCCCCGCTTTAGCGGGGCTTTTTGCGTGGTCTTGTGTTAGGCCAGGCTGGTTTGGTGTTCGCTGATCAGCAGCGCCATCTGTTCATCCGCACGAGCTTGCGCACTCTCGAAGCTTTCGTTGTCGGCAAAGCTGCCCACCACTTCGTAGTAGCATTTCAGTTTGGGTTCGGTACCGGATGGACGAACAATCACGCGCGCGCCGCCATCGAGGTGATAAATCAACACGTCACTGCTTGGCAGGTCGATGCTCTCGGTGGTGCCATCTTTAAAACGACGTACCGCATGCTTCAGATCATCGGTGCTGAGGACCGCTTTACCGGCAATTTCATGCGGTGGTTCGCTGCGTAGACGATCGCCGACTGGCGGCGCGGCTGGGTCGAGCGCGATGCTGCGCTGCGCGGTGACATACAAACCGTGTTGACGATAAATGGCTTCCAATTGATCCCAAATGGTTTTGCCTTGGTCGTACAACTCGGCCGCCAATTGGGCAAACGCCACCATCGCCGACAGGCCATCTTTATCCCACACCGAGTGACCCACGGTGTAGCCCAGCGCCTCTTCGTAAGCGAACAGGAATTGATGTTGCTCGCTTTGTTGTTGCATGGCGATGTTGGTCAGCCACTTAAAGCCAGTCAGCGTTTGATAATATTTCGCCCCATGTGCTGCCGCGATTTTGCCCAGCAGGCTTGAAGAGACGATGGTATTTCCCACCAATTGTTTGCTGGCGTTGGTTTTGCTCAGTAAGTAATGACCAAACAGCGTGCCGACCTGATCGCCAGTCAACATTTGGTAGTGACCATCGGGTTTGCGCACGGCCACGGCAAAGCGGTCGGCATCTGGGTCGTTGGCACACGCCAGTTCAGCGTCGATAGAGTCGGCGAGTGCAATCACCATGTCCATCGCGCCTGCTTCTTCCGGGTTGGGGAAGTTCACAGTCGGGAACGTGCCATCCGGTTCACGTTGCTCTTTGACGCTCAGCAAGTTTTTAAAGCCTGCGTCGTGCAGCAGGGTTTCAGCCATGTCTGCACCCACGCCATGCATTGCGGTGTAGGCAATGGTCACCGCCTGCGGATTGGTGTGGTTATTCAACAGTGGGCTGCTGTCGATGGTTTTGCGGTACGTTTGGTAGTAGGCGTCGTCCAGCCACTCCAATAAACCAACTTGATGGGCATCGTCTAAAGCTATCAATGGCACCGCGCGCTGCGCCGCGATGTCGATTTCGCCAGCAATACCGGAATCGTGCGGAGGAATGATTTGCGCGCCGTTTTCCCAGTACACTTTAAAGCCATTGTATTCCGGCGGGTTGTGACTGGCGGTCACCACGACAGCGGCCGCCGCATTGAAGTGTTTTACGCCGAATGCCACCACTGGGGTCGGGGCAACTTTGTAAGTCAGGTAAACTTTGATGCCGAGTGAGGCCAACACTGCGGCGGTATCGTGGGCAAATTGCTGCGAATCTGGGCGACCATCATAGCCAATGACCACACCACGCATTTTGGCATTGTCGACTTGTTTGATGAGGTATTCTCCGAGTCCGGCTGCCGTTTCTTGAATCACCAAGCGGTTCATTCTATTGGGGCCGCAGCCGACTTTTCCACGCAGGCCAGCGGTACCGAATTCCAGTCGGGATTTAAATCGCTCCTGCAGTTCGTCGAGGTTCTGCGCATCAATCAGCGCTTGAAGCTCTTCGCGGGTTCTTGGGTCGGGATCTTTCGCTAACCATTGCGTGACTTGTTGCATCATGGTTGTCACCTTATTTTATGCATTGAGTTATTAGTGTAAGTGATATTTATTCTCGATTATGAGGACGCAATCGCTAAACTTTTACGCGTCCACGCTTTTGTAGCACGTCCGTTGACGTCTTCTCCTTCTCCAATCTTAGGACAAATTTTCAGACACTTATCTCCCTCACGACTTTATTGTTTGTTTCTTGAACAAACGCAAATCACTAACTAGCCTTAGTTAACATAAATATAACAACTAGTGTCGAATTCGCTGTTCACACGGAGCCCATCCAGAGACGCACATGCCGTGCGGCTGAGCAGAGGAGAGATCTCTTGAGAAGATTTGTGACCAATCTGTGGCTGTGGACCGATCTGATATTGATTGGCTTTGCGGCTCCAGCGATTTCTGCTGAACGATCACTGAACATGACCCCCGGTGTCACCGAAATCAGTGGCCAGGTGTATCACCTCCATATGCTGATTTTCTACATCTGTGTCGCCATTGCACTCGTGGTCTTTGGGGCGATGTTCTACGCCATATATAAGCACCGCAAATCCAAAGGGGCGGTGGCCGCGCATTTCCATGAAAGTACCAAAGTCGAAATCATCTGGACCATCATTCCGATTGTCATTTTGGTTGCGATGGCCATTCCGGCCACCAAAACGCTGGTGGCAATGGAAGACACCTCTCAATCGGACTTAACTATCAAAATCACCGGCTCACAGTGGAAATGGCACTACAGCTATTTCGATGAAGATGTGGCGTTCTACAGCCTACTTGCCACGTCTCAAAAGCAAATTGACGGCATTGAAGCCAAAGGCGCGCACTACTTATTAGAAGTGGACCAGCCGCTGGTGGTGCCGGTGCATCGCAAAATCCGTTTTCTGCTCACCTCTGATGATGTGATTCATTCGTGGTGGGTGCCTGCCTTTGCAGTGAAAAAAGACACCATTCCCGGTTTTATTAATGAAGCGTGGACGCGCATTGATGAGCCGGGCGTTTATCGCGGCCAGTGTGCTGAGCTGTGTGGCCGAGCGCATGGCTTTATGCCGATTGTGGTGCAAGCAATGGCCGAAGACGAGTATGACCAGTGGTTGAGCGACAAAAAAGCCGAAGTTGCGCTGGCAAAACAGGAAGCCGAAAAAGCGCTGCAAAGCTCGATGTCGCTTGAAGAACTGATGACGCTGGGCGAGAAAGTCTACCTCGACCGCTGCGCCGTGTGTCACCAACCAACGGGGCTAGGGATTCCGGGGGCGTTCCCGGCGATGAAAGGCAGCCCGGTTACCACCGGCGATGTGCATCAGCATATCGCGACAGTGGTCGATGGCCGTTCGGGCACGGCCATGCAGGCATTTGGTAACCAGCTGAGTGAGAAAGAGCTGGCGGCGGTCATTACTTACGAACGTAATGCGTGGGGCAACAATACCGGCGATGCGGTGCAGGCGTCAGACATCAATGCGTTTAAAACTCAGGGACAAGCCAGTGGCAAGGAGGGGCAATGAAACCGTCCACCGAACAATCCAAATCGGCTCCGGTAACGGATGCGGATCTCAGCCGTGCACACAGCACGCTGGCGCTGGATGAACACGAACATCACGGTCCGCCGAAAGGGCTGACCCGCTGGCTCTATTCCACCAATCACAAAGACATAGGTACCCTTTATCTGTGGTTCAGTTTCACCATGTTTTTGATTGGTGGCGCGATGGCGATGGTGATTCGTGCGGAGCTGTTTCAACCGGGCTTGCAATTGGTCGAGCCGGAGTTCTTCAACCAGATGACCACCGTGCATGGGCTGATCATGGTCTTTGGTGCGGTAATGCCGGCCTTTACCGGCTTGGCGAACTGGATGATTCCACTGATGATTGGCGCGCCGGACATGGCGTTGCCACGCATGAATAACCTCAGTTTTTGGATTCTGCCGTTTGCGTTTTTGATTCTGTTGTCGTCACTGTTTACCGAAGGGGGCGGCCCCAATTTTGGTTGGACCTTCTACGCGCCGCTCTCTACCACCTATGGGCCGGACAGCACCGCGCTGTTTGTGTTCTCCGTCCATATTATGGGCATCAGCTCCATCATGGGGGCGATCAACGTCATCGTGACGATCGTGAACATGCGCGCGCCTGGCATGACGTGGTTTAAGCTGCCGATGTTTGTCTGGACGTGGCTGATCACCGCGTTTTTGTTAATCGCGGTGATGCCGGTGCTCGCGGGTGCGGTCACCATGGTGCTGACCGATAAGTACTTTGGCACCAGCTTCTTTGATGCGGCGGGGGGCGGCGATCCGGTGATGTTCCAACACATTTTCTGGTTCTTTGGTCATCCGGAAGTGTACATCATGATTTTGCCGTCGTTCGGTATCATTTCGGCGATCATTCCTGCATTTAGCGGCAAGAAGCTCTTTGGCTATCACTCGATGGTCTACGCGACCAGTAGCATCGCTATTTTGTCGTTTCTGGTGTGGGCGCACCATATGTTCACGACCGGTATGCCCGTGTTTGCCGAGCTCTTTTTCATGTACTGCACCATGTTGATCGCGGTGCCCACTGGGGTGAAAGTGTTTAACTGGGTGGCGACTATGTGGCGAGGATCGTTAACCTTTGAAACGCCGATGCTGTTTGCGATCGCTTTCATTGTCTTGTTCACCATCGGCGGATTCTCTGGCCTGATGTTGGCGATTGTGCCAGCGGACTTCCAGTATCACGACACCTATTTTGTGGTGGCACATTTCCATTACGTGCTGGTTTCCGGCGCGGTGTTCTCCATCATGGCCGCGGCGTATTACTGGCTGCCCAAATGGACCGGACACATGTATGACGAACGCCTGAGCCGCTGGCATTTTTGGTGCTCGGTCATTTCGGTCAATGTGCTGTTTTTCCCGATGCATTTCTTAGGGTTGGCGGGCATGCCGCGTCGAATTCCCGATTACGCGATTCAGTTTGCGGATGTGAACCAGATTGTCTCCATTGGCGGCTTTGCGTTTGGTCTGTCTCAACTGATCTTCTTGTGGTTGGTGATTAAATGTGTCCGCGGTGGCGAGCCTGCCGCTGCGAAACCGTGGGAGCGTGCCGAAGGGTTGGAATGGACGGTGCCGAGCCCCGCACCACATCACACTTTCTCAACCCCACCCAAAGTGGACGAATAGGAGGTGAATCATGACACAGCCAACGTCCGGAACCTCAAATCGTCCACTGACCGTCAAGCTACTGCTGGCAGTGGTGCTGATGTTCGGTTTTGGTTTTGCGCTGGTGCCGCTGTATGACGTGATGTGTCAGCAGCTTGGCATCAATGGCAAAACCAACGAGGTCGCCGCCATTCAACCGCAAGGGATGCAGATTGATGAGTCGCGCACCATTCGGGTCGAATTTATGGCGCACATCAGTCATAACATGCCGTGGCGATTTGCGCCCAAGCTGACGCACATCGATGTGCATCCCGGCCAAGTGATTCAGACCGCGTATCTGGCCGACAATCTGTCGAGTTCGGACTTGGTGGGGCAGGCGGTGCCATCGGTTTCTCCGGGGCAGGGGGCGACCTACTTCAACAAAATCGAGTGTTTCTGTTTCAGTCAGCAGCCGCTGATGGCCAAAGCGCATGCGGAAATGCCGTTGATTTTCTACATTGAGCCGGACATTCCGGACACCATCCACACCCTGACACTCTCTTACACGCTGTACAACATGACGGATAAAGCTGCGCCCCAACCCGCCTTGGCGAAGGCGGGCACGGCAGTTTCGCAAGGAGCAACCCAATGAGTGACAAACCGAATGCGTACTATGTTCCAGCTCAGAGTCACTGGCCCATCGTCGGTGCGGTGGCCCTATTCCTATTGGCGGTGGGTGCAGGCGTCACCGTGCAACATGTCGGCACCGACGGTGCGGGGGGCGTGATTGGCAAAGTGATTCTGTTCGCCGGATTTTTTGTGTTGCTGTACATGCTGGCGGGTTGGTTTAGCAATGTGGTCAGTGAGTCGCTGGCGGGGCTATATTCCGCGCAAATCGCCCGTTCGTTCCGCCAAGGCATGAGCTGGTTTATTTTCTCTGAGGTGATGTTCTTCGGCGCGTTTTTTGGCGCGCTGTTCTATGCGCGCATGGTGGCCGTACCTTGGTTGGGCGGCGCCAGTAACAACGCGATGACGCATGAAGTGTTGTGGCCGGGCTTTGAAGCGGTGTGGCCGCTCTTGACGACACCGGGCGGCATCACGACCGAGGCGATGCCGTGGGCAGGGATTCCACTGAAAAACACCATCATTCTGCTGACGTCCTCCATCACTTTGCACATGGCGCACTTGAGTTTAGAGCGCAACCGACGCATGGCGCTAGTGGTGTGGTTGGAAATCACCATTATTTTGGCTGGATTCTTTCTCTATTTCCAAGCGGTTGAATACCTGCATGCTTATCACGAAATGGGGCTGACGCTGCAATCGGGTGTGTACGGCAATACCTTCTTCTTGCTGACGGGGTTTCACGGGCTGCACGTTTGTTTGGGCACGCTTTTCCTTGCGGTGCTGCTGGCGCGCATCGCCAAAGACCACTTCACGCCGAAAGACCATTTTGCGTTTCAGGCGGGGAGTTGGTATTGGCACTTCGTGGATGTGGTTTGGCTGTGTCTGTTTGTGTTTGTGTATGTTTTATAACGATTTTAAAAGCTAATAGGGCGTGGCGTTGGGATGCAGCCAACCGCTGAGGAGCGCGAAAATGAGCACAATGACCACCATTGCCGAGAACATCAAACGGCGGCCGAGATAATAGCTCATTGGGCGTTCTTCTTCGCCCTCTTTGGGTTCACTCACCATGCGAATCAGCGCGCGGGCCAGATTGAATATGATGAACAGTAAAAGCAAAACCAAAGCAATTTTTACAACCAGTGGCAGCATGGCGGCTCCTTCACAGCGCGTGTGGTCAGGGAAAGTTTGGGTGGGCGCTGTTTTAACTGTGGTCGTGTTTGCGCTGCTGGTCAAATTGGGCTTTTGGCAGTTGGCGCGAGGTGAAGAAAAGTTGCATTTAGAAACACGCTTGGCCGCACGAGCCCAAATGGCGCCGCTGAGTTTGGCGACGGCGCTGGAACGTTACCCCATGGCTGAGCTCACGGGGCTTCGCGTCACGGTGACGTTGGACCCGCATAGTGACGCGACATTCCTGCTTGATAACCAAACGTTCGACGGCAAAGTGGGCTATCTCGCCTATCAACTGGCGAAACAACAGGATGGGCATTGGATGTTGATTGAGCGCGGGTTTGTGCCCGCAGGAAACGACCGCCGCGTGCTACCTCAAGTGGACTGGCTTACTGAGCCGCAAACGCTGACGGGGCGTTTGTATGCTCGTTCAACCAATCCTTTCAGTGATGCTTTGGGGTTGGAGGCGGGTAATCCGCACCGCATTCAAAATCTCAATGTGGAGGCGCTGTCGCAGTGGCTGGGCACACCGATTTTGCCCGTGGCATTTCAGCCACAGCAGGCGAATTGGCCTTACCCACAACCTTGGCAGCCGCTGGCGATGAGCGCGCAGAAACATTTCGGCTACGCATTGCAATGGTTCACGATGGCTGCTGTTTTGGCGGTGATTGTGTTGGTGATTGGCGTAAGAGTTTGGCGAGCAGGGAGGCATTCATGACGGATAAAAGTAAAGGTCGCCTGATCTTGGTGGGGATTGTGCTGTTTTTTGCGCTGCCTGCTTTGGTGGCGCAAGCAGTGCTTGCCAATCACTGGTATCAGTCTGGTGCGACCAATACGGGGGAGTTGATTGAGCCGCGTGTGACGATGTCGTCGCTTGGGGTGTTTAACCCGCTTGAACAGGTGAGCTGGCAGATGGCCTACGTGGTGCCAGCGAGCTGCACCGCCGATTGTCAGCAGCAAATTTACTTGCTGGCGCAAAGCCATACGGCGCTTGGTAAAGAACAAAGCCGAGTGACGCCCGTATTGCTGGTGAGTGCGCACAGTGACATCGCGGCACTGGAGGGCATGACGCTACAACAGATTCCGGTGAATACGCAGTTTATGCAGCACATCGACGCCGGCGATGTGGTGATCGTCGACCCGCTCGGTCAGTTGGTGATGCGTTTTGCCGAGCCGGAAGCGTCACAACAAATCGCGCAGAGCCGCAAGGTGCTGGCGGATCTACGCAAACTACTGAAGTTATCACGCGTCGGCTAAACACATCAGGGAGGGTGGTATGTCGAATCACACGCACAGTCTTGCAGCGTCTACCCCAAGCGTCAGTTGGCTTCATCTGGTTCGTTTCAGTCTTGTGTTGACGTTGGCGGTCATCGCATTGGGCGCTTACACCCGTTTGGCGGATGCCGGACTGGGGTGCCCGGATTGGCCGGGCTGTTATGGACACTACACCGTGCCGCTTTCTCCCAGCGCATTGCAAAAAGCCGAGTTTCTCTATCCCCATTTGGATGTTGAACCTCATAAAGCTTGGCCGGAAATGATTCACCGTTATTTTGCTGGCACGCTCGGATTGGTGGTGTTTAGCATCACTTATTTGTGTCTGCGCTATCGCCCTGTGCCGATGACGCTGCCGCTGGTGATTGCGGCCATTGTGGTGTTTCAAGCGCTGCTGGGCATGTGGACGGTGACGCTGAAATTGTTGCCGCTGGTGGTGATGGGGCATTTGATCGGCGGTTTTAGTTTACTGAGTTGCTTGTGGTTGCTGTATTGGCGATTGCAGGCGGCAACGCCAAGAGCCCCTTCTTTTGCGCCGCTTAACTTACGTGTGCTTGCGATGCTGTCGTTGGGCGTGGTGGTGGTGCAAATCATGCTTGGTGGCTGGACATCCTCCAACTACGCGGCGCTCATGTGTAGCCGTTTACCCATTTGTGAAGGCAATTGGCCGCAGTATCTTGATTTTCGTACCGCGTTTACGCCAGTTCATTATGGCCACGATAGCTATGAATTTGGCGTGCTCGATTACGGGGCAAGGCTCACCATTCATGTTGCGCATCGCGTGGGCGCGATGGTGACCATCGCTTTGCTGGGGTTGCTGGCATGGCGGTTGAGAGCGCTCGGTTATCTCCAACCTGCCAAGATGGTACTCGGCGCGTTGTCGGTGCAAGTTCTGCTTGGAGTGGGCAATGTGTTGCTCAGCTTGCCCTTGACCATTGCGGTGCTGCATAACTTGGGCGCGGCACTGTTGTTGATCGCGGTGCTGAAATGCAATGATCTGCTTTGGCCGCAGACGCTTGCCGTTAGTCAAACAAGGAGTGTGTCTCATGAGTAAATCGATCGCGGCGGTCCATACCGCCTCTGCAGTCAGTCGCTGGCAGATTTATCTCACGTTGACCAAACCGAAAGTGGTCGCCCTGATGTTGCTCACCGCGTTGGTGGGCATGTGCCTTGCGCAGCCGGGGTTGATGCCGTTCAAAGCGGCCGTTTTGGGGCTATCTGGCATTGGGTTGATGGCCGGGGCGGCCGCCGCATTGAATCATCTGATTGATCGACGCATTGATGCGATGATGGCTCGTACCTACAAGCGGCCGTTGCCGTCTGGTGAGATTCAAGCCAGCCGCGTCATGCTGTTTGCGTTCGTGCTGGGCATCGTGGGTTTTGCGATATTGTATTGGGGCGTGAATGGGTTAACCGCGTGGCTGACCTTTGCCAGTTTGCTGGGCTATGCCGTGGTATACACGCTGTATCTGAAGCGCGCGACGCCACAAAATATTGTGATTGCGGGGCTGGCTGGCGCAATGCCGCCGCTGCTCGGTTGGACATCCGTCACTGGGGAATTGCATGCCAATGCGTGGTTATTGGTGATGATCATCTTCATCTGGACGCCGCCGCATTTCTGGGCGCTCGCGATTCATCGCAAAGACGATTATGCTAAAGCGGACATTCCGATGCTGCCTGTGACGCATGGGGTGGAGTACACCAAAACATCGATTTTGCTGTATACGTTTTTGCTGGCGTTGGTGTGTGTGTTACCCGTGTTGGTGGGTATGAGTGGCGTGATCTATTTCGCCGCTTCCAGTGTGCTGAGCCTTGGGTTTATCTATTCCGCGTGGGCGCTGAAGTACGATCCGGAAAACAGCTCGGCGATCAATACCTTTAAGTATTCCATCTATCATTTGATGATGCTGTTTATCGCGTTACTCCTGGATCACTACCTCTAAAGCACCAAGCGGCTCAACCGCTATCGCGTGCGGCTTAGTTAGTTTGGCGTGTTCAAACATGGTGCTGTTGCTGCACTTGGCTCGCGTTCACTGGCGTGATTGAGCCACCATGCTTCCAAGGGCGCTGGTTGTGCAATCAGCATGCGTTCACCAATCATCGGTGCGGTTACCGTGACATTCAGTGCGCGCGCCAGTTTCGTCACTTGTTCCAAGGGCTCGTACCAGCGATGCAAGGACAAATCAAAGGTGCTGTTGTGAATGGGCAGCATGACTTTACCTTTCAGATCCAAGTGCGCTTGCAGGCTTTCTCGCGGGAACATGTGAACGTCCGACCAAAGTGAGCTGTAGGCACCCGTTTCCACGAGCGTGAGGTCAAACGGACCATAGCGGTCGCCAATCTGTTTAAAGCCGCCGAAGTAACCTGAATCGCCGCTGAAAAATACCGATTTGTCCTGACCACGGATGACCCAACTGCCCCACAAGGTCGTGTTGCGATCATTCAGACCCCGCCCTGAGAAATGCTGCGTTGGCGTGAACACAAACTCTGTGTTGCCGATGGTCGCACTTTGCCACCAAGACAATTCACTCATCTTTTCTGCCGGCAGTCCCCACTTGACCATCAATTTGCCCACTTCAAGCGGCACCAGAAAACGTCCGACGTGGTTAGCCAGCAGTTTGACCGCGGCTTTGTCTAGGTGGTCATAGTGATCATGGCTGATCAGCACCACATCAATGAAGGGTAATTCGGCAAGCGAAATGGGGGTGTCGTGAAAGCGTTTCGGGCCCATCCATTGCACTGGGGAGGCGCGATCACTGAATACGGGATCCGTGAGGATCCATTGTCCATCCAGTTTCATCAGCACGGTGGAATGGCCAAGACGATAAACCACGTCTTGATCTTCTTGGGTTAGCTGCTCAGTGGTGATCGACTGAACAGGTATCGGCTTTTTTGGCTCAGCTTCCTCACGATCAGCGGTTAAATAGGCCCATGAAATGGTCAGGAAGTCACGCATGGTGGTTTTGGTCACGACTTCGCTGTTGGCAAATTTGCCATCAAGCATGGGAAGTTCGTTCGCGGTTGAGCAGGTTGTTTCGATATTCATATCTTCCTCCTGTGGTGTGCGATGACACAAACGCCTCGAGACATCTTTAGCGATCAACATGAAGTGTTTGTGACGAATATTAGAAGTTTTAAAGTAAACTAGTCGGTGTAGTTTACATATTGAGTAGTGAAAAGTAAACTGCTTAGTGTAATATTGACCAAAAATGAACATGCAACCAAGGCAAGTAAGATGAAAAAGACTCGCAGTGAATTGAAGCGCGAAGCCATATTGTCGGCGGCGATGGCGGCTTTTCGAGAGTTTGGCGCGCAAAATACCAGCATGGATAAAATTGCCGCCATGGCACAGGTGTCAAAGCGCACGGTCTATAACCATTTTGCGTCGAAAGAGATGCTGGTGATGACGTTGCTGGCAGATTTGTGGAAAGCCACAGCCAATTTGATGGATCCGGATCAACTGGCCTCGCTGCCCTTGAATGAGCAGTTGGAACAGCTGCTGTTGAGCGAAATCGAAATCCTCGCTTCCAGTGAGTACCTCGACTTGGCGAGAGTGGTGTTAGGGCACTATTTGTATCGTCCAGAAGAATTGACACAGCATTCTGAACAGATGGCGATGAAAGAGACTCAGCTCGCGCGTTGGCTGACACATCAGGGTGACGCGAAGCGCCTGACGATTGAAGACATTGAGTTGGCTAACATCCAGTTACACAGTTTGATCAAAGGCAGTTGCTTCTGGCCGCAAATCTTAGGGTTAAAGCCTTCTTTAACCGAAGCGCAGCGCCGTAAACTGGCCCAACAAAGCGCCCAGTTCTTCCTCAGTCATTACGGTGTAAAAAAATAATTACACTGCAGTTTTGGTGTAAATAATTTACACATATTGCTTTTGACAAAAAATAATGGTTGCGCTTACTTCGTGAAGTGGATAAGTTACGGGAAGAGCAAATGACGCTGCTCTTGGGAGAGGCTGTTTCCGTTCGAACAGCCAGCAGCGGCAAGATATAGGAAGAAGTAAGCGATGCACCAAACTGATGATGTAAATATTAAACAAATTAAAGAGTTGTTACCCCCTGTTGCTGTGCTGGAAAAATACCCAGCGACTGAAGTTGCTTCTTCGACGACATTTCAAGCCCGCGAAGCGATCCACAACATTTTGCAAGACAAAGACGATCGCCTATTGGTGGTGGTTGGTCCGTGTTCGATTCATGATACGCAAGCGGCTATCGAGTACGGCAAACGCCTGAAAGTGCTGCGCGATGAACTGAGTGGCCAGCTTGAAGTGGTGATGCGTGTTTACTTCGAAAAACCGCGTACCACGGTGGGTTGGAAAGGGCTGATTAACGACCCGTACCTCAACGATACTTACGAAATCAACGACGGTGTGCGCATTGGCCGCAAACTGCTGCTGGATTTGACCGACATGGGCATGCCAACTGCCAGTGAATTCCTCGATATGATCACGCCGCAGTACATTGCTGATCTGATCAGCTGGGGTGCCATCGGCGCACGTACTACGGAATCTCAGGTACACCGTGAGCTATCATCGGGTTTGTCATGCCCTGTGGGTTTCAAAAATGGTACCGATGGCAACATCAAGATTGCAGCCGATGCCATTCGCTCAGCAAGCGCGTCTCACAATTTTCTCTCCGTGACCAAATACGGCCATTCAGCGATTGTTGAAACGGCGGGTAACCCGGATTGCCACATCATTTTGCGCGGCGGCAAAGAGCCAAACTACAGTGCGGCCCATGTGGGTGACGTGAAGCAGAAACTGGAAGCGTCAGGTTTGTCGCAGAAAGTGATGATTGATTTCAGCCATGCGAACAGCTCGAAACAGTACCAGCGTCAAATGGTGGTTGCAGACGACATCGCCACGCAAATCTCGAGTGGTGAACATGCCATTTTCGGCGTGATGATTGAATCGCATCTGGTGGAAGGTCGTCAGGACTTGGTGGAAGGTCAAGCGCCGGTTTACGGTCAGTCGATTACCGATGCTTGTATCGGTTGGGATGACACTGAAACGGTTCTGCGCCAGTTGGCAGCTGCGGTGGAAGCTCGTCGCAATCGCTAAGTGTGGATGGCCATCGATACCATACCAAGATAGATATTTCCATATAAAAAAGGCGCTCATCAGAGCGCCTTTTTCGTTGTGATCTCAACACGTTCGGTCAACTTGGTTGATGCTCATTTCAATGCGATGCAGCGCGCGCTGGTAAATGCTCCACGCGGTCGCACCCGCTAAAATATTGCCGATAAAGGCGCCAACAAACAGCCCTTTCAGGTCGCCGATTTGCGCGCCGAGCCACAGACATGGCAAGAAGAACGCAAACAGACGCAGTGCCGAAATCGTCAACGCGACATAGGATTTCCCTAGCGCATTGGAGACGGACACCATCAACATACAGATGCCCAATGGCCCCAAGCTGAGCGGCACCACGGTCAGGTGCCAGTTCAGAATTGACTCCACACTCTCTTCACTGGTCATCAGCCCTGCCAATGGCGTGGCGAGCGACAACGTGATGAGTGCGATCAGCACTTGAGACACCAGCACGAAACGAATCGCGATCGTGACCAATTTACGAATATCTGCAATGTTGTCGGAACCGAGCAAGCGACCCACCATCGGAGGAATGGACATGGTCAGCGCTAGCACAGACACAATCGCAAAAAATTCAAAGCGCGAACCCAGTGCCCATGCGGCCACGGCTGCGGTGCCAAAGCCGGCCAGTAATTTGGTCGCCAGCATGGAAGAGAGAGGGGGCAGCAATTGGCTCAGCATCGCGGGACCCATGATATGGCCGATAGAACGCACACTGTGGGCGATGTTGAGATCGCGCCAATCAAACAGCATCCAGTGTTTGGCGGAGACGCGCGGCGCGACGATGACAATCCCGATGCCAAAGGCCAAAATGGTCGCGATGGCAGCACCGTTAATGCCCAGATCAAAGGTGAAAATAAACAGCGGATCCAGCAACAAGTTCAAGACGCTGGTGATCATCATCATGGTGCCCGGCAGCATGGTGTTGCCATTGGCGCGACAAATGCTGTACAAAAAGTATAAGACAGCGCCTGTCCATGCACTCACCACCCACCAAATCCAGTAACTGTCGATGATGGGAAACACGCTGTCTGGTGCGCCAAGTAGCCCCAGAATGGGATGGCGTAAAAGGTACAGCACCACGCCGAAGACCGCGACCCCGATGCTCCCCATGGCAACGACTAAGCCGCCCAGCTGTTTGGCGTACTTTTCTTGACCGGCGCCCAGCGCGCGCGAAATTACCGCGGTGGTGGCAATGCCCAAGCCGACCTGAATCCCGATGATGATCATCTGAATGGGCATGGTAAAGCCTTGCGCGGCGAGTGGTAGCACGCCAAGTTGGCCGATAAAGGCACTGTCGACGAGTTGAAAACTCATCAGCGACAGGACGCCGAAGAGCATCGGCCAGGTCATTTGGAACAACTGGCGCGACAACGAAGGGGGAGTGATGGTTTGACGGTTTTGCATGGGAACCTATCGGTTTGTTGAATATCAACGAGTGGTTTGTCAGCTAATATGCGGGCGAAAGTTCGGAAATCAACCGGCATGTCTGCATGACAAACATTTACCTGACTCCGCAACTCAACTATTGTAGAAGCATGTTAACAGTGTAACCAGCTAGTCGCTATGCAAAAACCAGCCAAACCTATCGATGAACAACAACGCATTGCCAGCTTACATAAGCTCGGTATTTTAGACTCCGCGCCGGAGGAACGTTTTGATCGCGTGACTCGTTTGGCTCGGCGTCTCTTTGATGTCCCGATTGCACTGGTCACCTTGGTGGATGAAAAGCGCCAGTGGTTTAAGTCCAGCTTTGGGCTCAACGTGAGTGAAACGCCGCGGGATATCTCGTTTTGTGGTCATGCCATTTTGGGTGACGAGCCGTTTATCATCAACAATGCCGTTGCCGATGAACGTTTTGCCGATAATCCGCTGGTCACCGACAATCCGCACATTCGCTTTTACGCGGGCGTGCCTTTGGTGTTTCAAGACGGTTCGAAACTGGGCACGCTATGCATCATTGATACTGAACCACGCAATCTCAATCACGACGAGATCATTGATTTGCTGGATTTGGCCAAAATGGCTGAACGAGAGCTGGCGGCCACGCATAATGCCTCGGTCGATGAGCTGACCAACATCTCGAATCGCCGTGGCTTTTTGTCGTTGGTGAGCAAAAGCTTGATGCACTGCCGCTTTAATCGCATTCCCTATTGCTTGGCGTTTTTTGACCTGAATGGTTTCAAAGCGATCAACGATCAGCTCGGGCACTCGGTTGGGGATGATGCATTACAGGATTTTGCCCAGCTCATGTTGAGCAGTTTTCGCGAATCGGATTTGATTGCCCGCCTTGGTGGAGACGAATTTGTGGTGTTCATGTCATCCACGCTCGACGAGGAAGCGCAGCGAGCCATCGAGCGCTTTCGTCATGCGGTGACGGAATTTAACGACACCGCGAATCGACCGTATCAACTGGCGTTTTGCAGTGGCACCGTGGCGGGGGATGGCTTGTCTGAAGTGCATATTGATACCTTGCTTGAACAAGCGGATCAGGTCATGTATCGCCAGAAATCGCAGATTCGCGCGGCCAAAACACGTTAAATCTCAGACGCAGAACCGCGTTCCTCACTGCGTTTCACAGTTTTCATGCATCAGTATCGAAAATTCATTCGAGAGTGATATCGTTTCGCTGAGATGATATGCAATAGGATGAGAACGTATGGATGCTGATCTTCGCCAACACTGCCACACCTTTATCGCGGGCAACCATGAACCAGACCCGGCCACGCTGTTTCGCCAGATGGCTGAGTGGTGCGAAACCCATGCGGTGGACCATGATGCTTACGGCAGCGGAAACACCATTCAGAATTTTGAACAGCAAGTCGCCGAGCGATTGGGCTTTGAGGCGGCGCTGTTTGTCATCACCGGTACCATGACCCAACCCACCGCGCTGCAACTGGTGTGTCAGGAAAAGCGTTGCTCGGTGGTCGCAATGCATGAAACGTGTCATATCTTCACCCATGAAGCGCAGGGGTATCAGATGCAGCAACGTTTTCAGGTGCTGCCCATTGGTGACCGTCATCGCCCGTGGCTGGTGCAGGATCTCAAAGCGTGGCCAGATGAAATTGCGGCGGCGGTGTACGAACTACCGATGCGTGAGCTTGGGGGCCAGTTGCCGAGTTGGCAACAGCTGGAAGCGGTCAAAACCTACTGCGCTGAACAGGGTATTCACCTACACATGGATGGCGCGCGGTTGTGGGAATCGGCAGCGTTTTATCAAAAGAGTTATCGCGACATCGCTGCCGGTTTTCACACCGCGTATGTCTCGTTGTATAAAGGCATCAATGGATTGGGCGGTTCGATGTTGCTCGGCAGCCAAGCGTTTATCAATAAAGCGGCGGTGTGGATGCGCCGTCAGGGAGGTAATGTCTATCATCGCACGCCTTATGTGGTATCCGCCGCGATGCAGTTTGAGCCGCGTTTGGCTGTCATGCCCGTGCTGTTTGAACGCACACAACAGATTTATCAGATTCTGCTCGATTACCCTGAATTCACCCTTAATCCGATTGAGCCGCAAGCCAACATGCTGCATCTCTATCTGCCGCTGAGCGTCGACAATGCCATTGTGCTGCGTAACCGCCTCGCATCAGACAAGAAAATCTGGCTCGGTCATCCACAAAGTGCGCCGCAACCCAATCAAAGCTTCATCGAGTGGTATGTGGGCGATCGACTGCTCAACATGCCCGATCATCAGCTGATCGAAGTACTCGATTGGATACGCGATCAACTCAACGCCTAATGCGTGACGGAATCTTTCTCTATGTCCTCTGTTAAATTGATGCGTCAGGCACCGCTTATCGCTGCGGTGTCGGCCTGTTTACTCGCATCGCCTGCCCAAGCGGGGCTGGGCGATACACCGCTCATTGGCGGAGTGTTTAACTCCGCAGCCATCCTTAAAAATCAGATTGTTTCATCGCTCAGCTATTCGACCACCGTGGCGCGAGATGCCACGCTGTTTACCATTGCCGGCGTATCGCTGGATACCTACATTCTGACCTTGCCACTGGATGCGAAAGTCAAAGCTCGCGTGATGAAACAGATCACCGATCCGCGTTACGCCATTCCGCTCGGCTATTTCCTTTATCAATATTACGACCGTTACGCGGGAATTGAACCGGGCGACCAGTTCAAAGCGTATCTCAGCACGGTGTACGACGATCAGGCGCTCAAAGGCTTTGAACACAGCTTATATCACGTGGGGAATAAACCCACGGATGAACCTGAGATGCGCAGTAAAGATCAGGCACATCAGGAAGGGATTAAAATTGATCGTGATTTCATCGCTACTCTGGTGACGCTCTATGATGCGTTGGTTCAGGTGGGCGAGTGGCAACATGTGGATCAACTGCCGCCGCAGTACCAATACCTGAGCGGTAGCGCGCAAGACAAAGCCTTGGTCGCGAAGATTCAACCCATCGTGGTTGGGCTGCTGGAGAAAGCGGCATCGGGTATGCAGGATGGCGACATGAAACATGCGCTACTGGCGGTGATGGATGATGCCAAACCTGCCAACGCCAGCAAAATCAACAACAAAGCGGAAGCTGTGACCGTCAGCTTGATTGATTTTGTGCGTCTCAATGTGCTCAAAGGGTATCGCCAGTTTTTGTATCAGCAAGAACGCACGGAACGTTTGACGGATTGGCTGGTGGATACGCTCGACAGTAACCCGGCACAGGTGGTGGATTTTCTGCGTTCTCAGCAGCAGCGCCGTCTTGCGGTGCAGGTGACCGTTGATGGTTTGCAACAAGGGTTGATGCAGGGGCTGGTTGATCCGAGCCAGCCATTTATCGGTGAAGTGTACCGCCGTCAGGTCAATGCGGCATCGATGCGTTCACCGCTGACGGATGAGCAGCCCGCCCATCAGCAACAGGTGCGCTTTATGCAAATTCTCGCTGAGCAGCCGTATCACGATCCCTATTACCTACCGTTCTTTAAACGTCTCTACAGCAGTGATCACAGTAATATCGTGCAGGTAGGAATTTCCTCGACGCCCACCATCAGCGTGCGCAACCTGCCGCTGATCAAAACCGGGGCGAAGGTCTCTGGCGATGGCGGCACCGGCATTCCCAATTTCCACTTTGTTGACCGTCAGGCAGACCGAGCGTATTACTTCTACGGCAATGATGCACTGCAGCTCGATAAGCTGGTTGGCGAACGTCACGTTCAAACCATGTTTGATCGTTTGGATTATCTCAAAACGCTTAACTGCAACGCGCAATACGACTGGAATGCGCACGTGACCTACGATGGTTTAATCAACCTCGGTGTTGGCGAGGCGCAGCGTGACTTTTGTGAAAAACGCTGCTTGCGCGACCTCGAAGCACGAGCAAAAGTGGAGCAATCGCTGCATGGCGTGCGCGCAACACTGATTGAGCAGGTGAGCGCCTATCAGGACATTTCCCAATGGGCAGTTTACACGCGTCTGAGCCGTAAATGGGCGTTGCAACAGGCACTGGCTGATTATGCCGAGCAAGACATGCACGGCTTGCCGGATTACACCTTGGTGTACAACCCGTGGCCGGATCATTTCGCCCATTTTACCGGCCCGTTCAGCGATGAAGTCATCATGCCCACGGGCGAGCTCAACCGCCTCGATTACTGGTTAGGGCGGATGGAAAAGGCTTATCGGGATGCCGGTGTGTATGAGCGCACCTTGTGGGGAATGGCGGGGGATCACGGCTTGGCGCCGGTCTATTTTGCGCTCAATCCGGAAAAGCAGATTTTTACCCCGCTGGCGAAAGCACTCGGAATCACGATTCATCTGGAAAAAATCTCTTCGGATGAAGGGGAAGGGCCAAAGTTGACCAATGCACTCAATCCGCCGGGTTATCATCAGGTTGATGTGGTGGTTGCCTCGACGGCGGGCGGCAACTTCATGCTCGATTTCTTTAATGCCAAAGCGGGTTGGCAGGTGCAGCCGGTGTATCAGGAATTGACCCAATGGCAACCGGCGGAAAGCGATATGCCAGTCGATGTGATCGCCGAAAGTGTGCAGCGCCTAGGGGACACGCTGGATTACTTGGTGGTACGCGAAAGTGCCTGCACTGTGAACCAATGTGCGGTGCGCTTGGTTGGCGAACGCGACGGCCAGCGGGTGGATGAGATCATTCGTAAACAAGGCGACAAACTCTATTACGCAGGTGTCAATGGCAAGGCGCGCCTGCTGGATGTGCAAGTACTCAATCCTTATCTGTCGTCACCAAGCGAACAGGCGCTCAACCAGTACGCCAAGTTGGTGGATCAATGCCTTTATGCCGCCAAAGCGGAAGATGTGGCGAGTTGGTGTGATGCCGCTCAGTGGCGCGACTTAACCCGCTTTAGCGCGCGGCCCGATTCGGTGAATCAGCTCGCGGCCCTCTACGAAGAGGATCGCGCAGGCACCGTTAACCTGTTTCCTCGTGATGGCATTGGCTACAACACCAAAGTGCCGGGGCGTCATGCTGGGGAAAGCTATTTAGAAAAAGATGCGTTTCTGGGCTTTTGGGGCGCGCCAGTGGGCGCCAATCATGAGCCGCTGCTGAGTGAAGCGAACGGCTCGTTGGCGCCGACGTTGTTTGAGTATTTAACCGGTGAACCGGTGGTGCCGGGCCAAGATGGCTGGGGTTTTCCATCGCTGCTCAACCGGCTGGATATTCACCAACCGTAAAGGCGCTCATGCGGCTTGTCACGCTGAGCCAGACGCTGCGATTACTTGCTGCGCACGTCTGGCTTTGTCGTGTTGATACCCCCACACACTGGCGGCAACGGTGATGACGCCCACCCATGACATCACGCTGAGCGTGGTGCCAAATAGGGCGTAATCAAACAGAATGGTGAGCACTGGAATGCAATAAAACAGCACGCTGACCTGACTGGCCGACTGATGTTTGAGCATCAACATCAACAGCAGCAATGCGCCTGTGGAGACCACCACACTCATCCACAGCAGCGCGACGACCAACTGCGGATTCCAAAGCATGTACCACGGCTGAGTCAGTTGAATGGCACCAAAGATCAACAGCGCGATGCTGTTTTGGCTGACCACGGAATCTAAGTTATCCAACTGAATTCGCCCCTGACAGATGGTGCCGACCGTAATGGCCGCCAGCGCCAGCAATGCCCAACCGATCCCATGCCAATTGAGCGCGCCCAATTGTGCCGAACCTGCGACTGCCAAGCACAAGCCAGCAAAGCCAAACAGCAGAAACAGAGCGGCGCGGCGGCTTTGACGCTGGCGAGCCAGCAACGGCGTGATCAAGGGTTGCAAACCGAGGATCACGGTGACGAGGCCCGGAGAGAGCCCGCTGGAAATGGCTAAGAAATAAGTACTGAGGTAACCAGCCTGCAGCAGCAAACCCGAGCCCAGCAGGTTCCAGCGCGTGGCGCGAGAGCTGTGCGCCAAACGCGGAAGCCAACGACCACGCATGACGCGCAGCAGCAGCAGTGTTAAGGCCAGCGAGATGGCTGAACGGGCGATCAAAAAGCTCCACACGGACGCCTGTGCGACCCCCAATTTGACCATGACCGCCCCACTGCTCCACATCAACAAAAACAGAATGGGAGCCAGCGTCAATAGGGATATCGAAGGGGTGAAACGCATCGTTCGCAACATGGATTAATCTCGGTTTGATCTATGAGTTCTCTCGATGATAAAGAGAATTTTTATCCTGTTTGTGCAGAAAAGACACTTTGATACGCCGCAACGCTCATTTTGATGTTCAACTCTGAGTGGGGGACGATGCGCGTCGTGATGCTTGTAGTGAGGCATGTCGAGATGCGTCGTTATTTGCTGTAAAGCCGAGTGTAGAACTTGGGGGGCTGGCCAAAGTAGCGGCTGAAACTGCGACTGAACGCTGACGGATCTTGAAACCCTACCTGCTCGGCGATCAGGCCGATGGGATAATCAGAGTGTGTCAGTAGCGCGCGAGCCCGTTCCATCCTCAATTGAGTCAGATATTGAAACGTCGTCATCCCCAGATTGGTTTTGAATAGGTTTTTGTATTGCGTGGTGCTTAAGCACGCGATGCTGGCCAGTTCATTGATGGTGAGCGGTTGCGCCAGATGATCGCGCATCGCTTGCACCGCTTTTTGAATGCGTGGATCAATGGCGCGCGCAAAGCCTTGCTTGGCTAACAGAGCCAAAAACAGCGCCAACGTCATCGCTTCAACGGTGGGATCTACCTGCGTGCGGAGCTGTTTATCGACAAATTGAATGTATGCTAAGGCCGCAGGATCCAATTGAAAACTGACCACGCTGGACGCGCTGAGGTTGGGGGGCAGTTCATGGAGATCGGCCACCAAAAAGCGAAACGTTTCTGGCGCACTGAAATCATGACGCGCCCCGGCGCGCACCACCACGCAATCGCCGAAACCGCATTTGAGCACTACGTCATCGACGGCGATGTCGATGTAGCCCGACAGCGGTAAGACCAACTGATGATAGTGGTGGACGTGGCTCGTCGCGTGCGCTGAATAGGAGCGAATGGAAAGCCGGTCACGCATGATCAATCCCAATGCTGCTGGTGCATTTGCTGGTCGTGGGGATGGCGCGTGGCCTGTTCAGCGCGATGTGCCTGCTGTGGTCGCAAAGCATAAAGTCGTCCTGCATTGAATGAAAGTCTCACCAAGAGTGAAGGCGTTAATCAACCTGTATTGTGCCATGTAAATAGAGGACGCCGTGGCCGGAAACCATCACGTGCTCGCCTTGCCAGTCGCATTGCAACACGCCGCCACGGTGTGAGGCTTGATACGCAATCAATTCGGTTTTTCCCAGACGTTCACCCCAAAATGGCGCCAAACCGGCATGAATGGAGCCAGTCACGGGATCTTCATCGCCGCCGTTCGCGGGCCAGAAATAGCGCGAGATAAAATCATAATCGTTCGATTGGGCTGTTGCCACGACATCATACGGAGCCAATTGTTTGAGTTGCTCATTATCGCGCAGCACCTCAAGCACGGCCTGTTCATCGTGATACACCGCAAAATACGCTTGTGGGCTGAGCCAAACTTCATCCGGCGTGATGGACAACCCGGCGAGAAGGGGCGCTGGTATGTCGTCAACGGGCTGCGGCGCACGGTTGGGAAAGCGCATCGTAATGCGTTTGTCTGCAGTTTGAGTGACGCTGAGTGTGCCGACCGCCGCGGTCTCAAAATTTAAAGGGGCGTCACACGCGAAGTGGTTGAATAGCACGTACGCTGATGCCAGCGTCGCGTGGCCACAGAAATCAATTTCGGTCAGCGGCGAAAACCAACGAATCGCGTAGTGATTTGCAGCCAAGCGTTTGATAAATGCCGTTTCCGACAGGTTATTTTCCTGAGCGATGGCGAGCATCTGTGCATCACTCAACCAGTGGGTGACTGGCACGACCGCCGCTGAATTGCCTTTAAAGCGTTCAGTGGTAAACGCGTCGACAACAAACAGTTCCAATTCCATGTTGCGCTTCCGATTCCTTGGTGTGATTTTTAACATACAGAAAATCAGCAAGATAGCAACGGTATCTCAGGAAGAAAACGCGAAGCGGCACCGTCGCCGCCTCGCGCAGCGGGTCAGCTATTGTCAATCATCTGCATGATTTTTTTCATCATCACGGGCTTGAGACGTTGGGCGGCTTGCTTGTCTTCTTGCGTCATGCAGCGCTGTAACAGTGCAATGATCTTGTTTTGATTGATGATTTCGATTTCCAGCTCGGCGCGGCTGTCGGCGGGTAAGGTATTCAACATCGCTTCGCTGGATTTGAGCACCATCTGCATCTCTTCTAAGCTCATCCATTGCAGCTTGTGGGTGAACTCATAATAGTCGACGGGCGCAAAGCCGTGACGTTTGGCGATCGCTTCTACCTCGGCCACGTCGTTGGCAGGCGCGGTGGCGACCGCATCTTGGTAATGGCGTTGCCAGTCGCAATGCGTGGCGAAGGTGAGCTCGGTTGCCGGTTCATCCGGTTCGTACGAACTGTCATCCAACGCATCGCGTTCTTGCATGATTTGCAGATAGGTATTGAGGTTTTTCTCGGTTAAGACGGTTTTAGCCAACGTCGGGGTTGAGCAGAGCATCAGCAGTGAACCCGCCCACAAGGGGAAGCGTTTCATACAGCAGTTCCTTTGGTATTTAAGCCAACTGGCATCAGGGCTATTATTATGTTTTTCAGCACGTTATTCACGGCACCAGAAGTGTAGAAGCTGTTTTTTGCGCTGTCTATATTTTGTCCAACCGAGCACCGAGATTCTTAATCGCAAGACAGGCATTGCCTTTAAACAGTCTGGTGTTGAGCAATCAAGCGCATCAGCTGCGCCAGTTGGTCTTCAATCGCCGTTGTGGGCGCAAAACCAATGTTGATGCGCAAGCAATTCTGATAACGCTCCGATTCAGTAAACCAAGGGCCAATGCGAATATCGAGCTGCATTTGTTCAGCGGCATCGCCGACCGCTTGGGCATCGAGGCCGGGGATTTGCATCCATAACACCAAGCCGCCATCCGGTTGGGTGATGGTGCTGCCGGGCGGCAAATGCTCACTCAAGTACTGGAGATAGTAGGCTTTGTGTTGATTGAGTTGATAGCGCACTCGTTTGAGATGGCTCGCGTAAGCGCCTGACTCAATAAAATCGGCCAACGCATACTGAACCAGTGTGGGCACCCCCAGTGCCCGTTTGAGATAGGGCTGAAAGTAACGCCCCGGACGACACCAACCCAACCGGTAGCTGGGAGACAAGGTTTTCGATACCGAGCCACACCACAGCATGTACCCCCCTTCATCGTAGTAGGCCGCGGGCAATGGCGGTTGATGACGATGGGGCAGCTCCAAATACACATCATCTTCGATGACCGGAATGCGATAGCGGTTGGCGAGTTGTGCCAAGCGTTGCTTTTGTTGGCTGGAGAGTGTGATGCCTTGCGGATTCATGTGGGTGGTACAGAACAACCCGGCTTGCACCGTCCCGCGTTGCAGGTGCTGTTCAAATTGGTCGAGGTCAATGCCCTCTGCCAACGAAGGAATTTCGAGGATGCGCAGCGACAACTGCGACAGCAGATCGAGCAAACCGTTGTAGCAGGGGGAGCTGATGGCGACCGTATCGCCGGGTTGGGTACACACCATCAGCGCCGTTTTGACGCCATCCATACAGCCGTGCGTGATCACCAATTCTTCGCCGTTGAGGGCAAAGCCGCTGTGGGTGAAATGCTGGGCCAGCGCATTGAGTAGCGCGGGTTCACCTTGTGGTGCGGGGTAGTAGGTGAGCTGAGGGCTGGCCCGTTTCATCGCCCGGCGCAGGCTGCGATCCAGCGCTTGTTGGGCTGTTTTATCCAATTGCAGACGTGAGGTGCCCAGCGGGCCGCAAGGCGCGAGCGTGCGGTGACGAATCGTGGTTGGCGTGGTCACTTGGCTGCGAAAAGGGGGCCAACTGGGCGTGGGGGCGATGGTGTGTTGCTCGGCAATAAAGAACCCCGCTTGCGGGCGCGCAATCAACCAGCCTTGCGCTTCGAGTTCGGCATAACAGCTCACCGCCGTTGAGACGCTCACCCCTTGCTGGTTGGCAAACTGGCGCAATGACAACATGCGATCGCCCGGGCTGAGCTTTCCCGCCTCAATATCGTGAATGAATTTCTCTGCCAGTTGTTTATATCGCGCCATGCGGTCACCAAATTGTACTGGTTAAATTTTAATAAATTGTATCTGTACTGTTTTTGTTCGGCAAGGGAGACTGAGTGTTCTATAAAACAGGAAGGAGAACACCCATGCAGGGACGAGATTTACTGCTCATCATCAGTGTGATGGCCATCTGGGGCTTTAATTTTTCGATGATCAAACTGGGCGTCAGCGAGATGGATCCGCTGTTGATTGCTGCCGCGCGCTTTTTCTGCGCCACTTTTCCCATCATCTTTTTTGTGCGCAGACCCACGGTGCCGTGGCGCTATTTGATGGCGTATGGCGTGGTGTTTGGTACCGGAATCTGGGGCATGGCGTCGTGTGCCATCACGTGGGGTTTGTCCTCTGGCATGGCGTCGGTGCTGCTGCAAACGGATGTACTGACTACGGTGCTAGTGGGGGTGTTGCTTTACAAAGAGGTGATTTCTCCGCGCATGGCTGCAGGCATTGTGGTGTCGGTGGCTGGATTGGTGGTGTCGATCATGTACACCAATGGCAATGTCACGTTTGCTGGCGTGGTGTTGATTCTGATCGCTGCGATCTGTTGGCCGCTGGCTGGCGTGATTGTGCGCGCATCGGGCACGCGTTCTGCGTTTGCGTTCAACATTTGGGGCATGCTATTTGCGCCGCTCCCGCTGGTGGCGCTCAGCGTGGGAATTAACGGATGGGAGGTGTTGAGCACCACGTATCAGCAATGGAACAGCAATGCGTGGCTGTCGGTGCTGTTTCAGGCTTACCCAACGACAGTGTTTGGTTACTGGGTGTGGAACAAGATGGTGTTGAAATACCCGATGAGCCAATTGGCACCCATGACGTTGTTGGTGTCGGTGTTTGCGCTGCTGAGCGGGTACGCGCTGTATGATGAACAGTTGTCCATGGCGCAATGGGTATCGTGCAGCACGTTCTTATTGGGGATTGGTCTGGTGCTGTATCCGCAGCGCAAACCGGTGGGATCGGTAGGCAAGTCGGTGGCGAATCCTTCGGCGTTGTAACGCACCGTTGGCTTACCTGATTTCATGTGGGCGTTTTAATCAGCCTGTATGCCTTTCAAATCACATTTCTTGCAGCCGCATTCGGTGTCTTTGGTGCGGCGTTTTCGATGCTTTGGGCGGGGTTCATCGATGACATACGCCCTTTGCGATGCTCGTGAACGGGTCAATCTCGCATAAGAATCTATTCATCTCTTGAAATATTCCATTTATTTACATAACCAACAATAGTCGACTTTGTCACAACTTTTTGACTTAGATGTGTGTTCTTTTATTGATTTAGGTGATATGGTTCACATTGTTTTATATGTAACAGTTTGTTAATGGGAATAAAAATATGAATTTATTTGAACAAACCGATCCGTCACGTCGACGTTATGGCTTGGCTGCCTTTATTGGCTTAATCGCGGGTGTTGTGTCCGCTTTCGTGAAATGGGGTGCTGAAGTTCCGCTTCCACCGCGCAGTCCAGTGGATATTTTCCAAGCGGCCTGTTCGCCAGAATCACTGATTCGTGCGGCTGAAAACATCGACTGCTCACGTAATTTCCTCAATCCACCTTACGTTTTCTTGCGCGACTGGATTGGTGTTGTTGATCCAAACGAAGCCGTTTATACCTTTGCAGGCCACATTTTTAACTGGGTTGGTGTCACACACATTATCTTCTCAATCGTTTTTGCGGTGGGTTACTGCGTGGTTGCAGAACAATTCCCGAAAATCAAATTGTGGCAAGGTCTGTTTGCTGGTGCATTGGCACAAATTGGCGTTCACATGATCACCTTCCCACTGCTGGGTTTGACTCCGCCTGTGATGGAATGGCCATGGTACGAACACGTGTCTGAAATCGTTGGCCACCTGGTTTGGTTCTGGTCGATTGAAATCATTCGTAGAGATCTACGCAACCGCATTACGCGTGAACCGGATCCTGAAGTGGCATTGACGGCCGCAACTCGTTAATTCCGTAGGTTATTGAAAAGGTCGCTGAGGCGACCTTTTTTTATGCGCTCCGTTGGGATGTTTCACTGTTTCCCGGCACATCAAGAAAAGGGCCATTCAGCCCTGCGATAACGCGTTGGCGTTGAATGGCTCCGTGTTTGATGCCCTCGCGCTTAACGCGGGAACTGCGCAACACCAGTCGCCAAAATGTGGTCGGCGATGTAGCGATGCGTTGCCGTGGTGGGGTGAGTCACATCCCAGAACACAAAGCGATCTGAACCGGATGAGGCACACTCGGCAGCCAACGCATGGGTGTAGAGATAATCCGCCGCAGAGCTGCGCTGAATATCAAGACACGGCGCGCTGGCATTATCAAAGCCATGCGCGGCTGGGTCGGCGATCATCTGATCAAACAGCGTGTAGGCGTCAAACAGCGAAATGTTGATGCCCTGCATCTGGAAGTAGCGTGCCTGCTCACGAATGAACGCGTTCATGCCAATCACTTTGGCGCGCACCTCGTCGATGTGTTCCTGCGTTGAATATTGGAACTGCGGCGCGCGCGTGGCATCTGGCAGGGTCAACAGCACCAGATTTTTCGCCCCCGCTTCCACTAAACGAATCAGCGCCGAGCTGTAATCTGCTTTGACGTCGGCCAGTGAACGGTCGTAGTTCATAAAATCATTCAGGCCGAATTCGAGCGTAAATAGCGTGTTCTCCGCACGGTAATTCGGCGCCATTTCCATGTAGGTCAGGTACGAGCTGACCTGCTCATTCACGCCAGTCAGCGCCCAGTATTGATTGCGTCCCGCCGCGCCGCCCACGGCCCAGTTGTAAAGGGGCAGCCCCAAACCTTGCGCCAGATATTCGGTCCAGACAAACCCGTTTGAGAAGTGGCCGACAAACCAAGAGTTCGGATTCGGGAAGCGCCATTGTGAGGCGTTAAAAATATTGCCGGTGTCCGACAGGCTGTCACCAAAGGCGATCACCTTATTGATTTTGCTTGGCGCGTTGGCGACATCGTTGCTCCAGATGGTGTGGTTATAAGAAAAACGGGTGTCGGCTGCGGCATAGGTGATGTCGGCAGTATCGTGGGTGAGGCCCAGCGTCTCTTCACAGCGCTGCAGGATGGTGTCGGGCTGAGTCTCGGTGTAGAACATATTTTTGTAACTCACGGAGGACCACCAGTAGCCATCAATGGTGAAATCACTGCCGTCCGCGTTCTTTGCCCACTCCCAGGTGGTGTACGGATCGTTGTGCGTCGCCGCCGGACGATACCAGCAGCGAACATAGGTGTACGTTGGGCTGCCCAGCGTCTGGGCCGAATCCGCTTCAGATGGCGCCATGAGCGGTGCTGGGGTGATGTCGTTTGCCAATACCGCTGGCGCAATGGCGCTGAGGCTCGCAATCAGCAGAGTGTGTTGTAATGTCATCGTGTCTCTTCTTATTGTGTTGGTTGTATGGCTGATTCAGCGTCGGGTCTGTGTACCCGATGACCGAATCAGCCATGGTTAGCCACTGACCTTCTGGTCGGAGGTGTTCAATGTGATATCTATTCACACCACTAATGCAATTGAAAGCATAAGGCGTGGTGCTTGGGAGGAAGATCATGCTTGAATGTGCATTTGTTCATCGGCATGAATAAATTCGGACAAAAAAACAACGTTTATTTTTATTTGAAGGATGCAATGAGAAAATATGAACAATAATAAAATGAGTGCGAGTTATTTCGCCTTATCTAAATTAGTGTGTGTAAAATAAGTAAATAATAAAACAATGATCGCTAAATTAAATATTGATGAATTATTTGTGTTTTTATTCGCCATGTTAAAGAAATCTGTTTAAAACAAATTTAAAACGTGATCTTGTGCGATGCTTTTTGTGAATCAGCTTTATTTGTAATGCACTTCCTTATATTGATCACTTGAGCGTCAGCAGATTTACCCCATCTTTGTAGACCTGAACAGCCTTCCTGCGGTTGTGGCGCTCACGTTGACTCACTGAACGAGTCAGTTTACTAACCAATTGAATAATAAAATCTAGCCCTCTATTCTGAGCGGCTTGGAGCGGTTTCCTATTGTCTGTCGACAAGGGGAAAGCCTATTAATAATAAACCATTCTATTTGACGTGATTACGTGAAGTAGAATGAAAATAATAAAGGGCACCTATGCGAAAACTAAATTCTTATGCAGCAACTACGTTGGTATTATGTTCACTTTCAACAAGTGGCGATGCGTTGGCCGATATCCATGATCCGGTTGGCGAAGCCGTTTCTATTTTGAGTCAGGTTTCTGATTCGAGTCAGATTAATTATTTCAACGCGCAATATTGGCAGGAAAACGATTCCGATATGCCAACTCTGGCACAATTGCGTCAATTCGTTGTGCAAGAGAAACAACGTATTTTGATGGATTTCAGCCAGATCGAAAATAACGAAGAGCGCGCAGTGATGCAGGCGCTGTTTCGTCAGCAATATGGCATGAGCTTTGCGAGCCGGTTCGTCTTGGTGACCGAACATAAAGGGGAACTGCTGTTTACGCCGTTTGATGCGGCGGATGACGTCAACCCTGCTTTGCTGGAAGCGCCGGCCGCCAAGCGAGTACGCCGCTCACTGTCGGATAGCCAGCGCGTCAGTGGTGGTGAAACCAATACACTGCCGCATGTGGCGTTCTATATTAACGTCAACCGCGCGATCAGCGACGAAGAGTGTACCTTTGATAATTCTTGGTTATGGAAGAGTGACAAAGGGCGCCGCTCATTCTGTCACGATGCCAACATCTCCCTGATTTATCGCGTTAATCTGGAACGTTCACTGCAATATGGCATTGTCGGCTCGGCGACACCGGATGCGAAAATTGTTCGCATCAGTTTGGATGATGACAGCACGGGCGCGGGCATTCATCTCAACGATCAACTGAGTTACCGCCAGTTCGGCGCCGATTACGTGACGTTGGATGCCTATTTCCGCGAATGGTCGACCGATGCGATTGCGCAGGATTATCGCTTCGCCTTCAATGCCTCCAACAACAAAGCGCAAGTTCTCAAAACGTTTCCGGCCAGCAACGTCAACGCCAATTTTGAGCGCAAAGAAGTGTCTGGGTTTGAGCTGGGCGTGTCGGGCGGCGTGGAAGCCGACAGCAAAGGGCCGAAAGGCAAGCTCGAAGCGCGCGCGAGTTACTCGCAGAGCCGCTGGCTAACGTTCAATACGCAGGATTACCGTATTGAACGCGCCACTAAAAATGCGCAGAACATTAGCTTTAGTTGGGCGCGCCAGCAGTATGCTACTGCGGAATCGCTGCTGAACCGCTCCACCGATGCGTTGTGGGTCAATACCTATCCGCTGGATGTGAACCGCATCAATCCGATCGGCTACGCCAGCTTCGTGCCAAAAATGGACGTGATTTACAAAGCGTCACCAAGCGAGAGTGGTTCGACCGAGTTTGTGATTGATTCTTCAGTCAATATTCGCCCGATCTACAATGGCGCGTACAAACACTACTATGTCGTCGGCGCGCATCAGTCGTATCACGGTTTTGAAGACACACCGCGTCGCCGCGTGACCAAATCCGCCAGTTTTACCGTCGACTGGGATCATCCGGTATTTACCGGGGGTCGCCCGGTGAATCTGCAATTGGCCAGCTTTAATGATCGTTGCGTCACGGTGCAAGCTGACGGCACGCTGACGGCCAGCACGTGTGACAACCAAATCGCAAGTCAATCGTTCATCTACGATCAACTGGGCCGTTATGTGAGTGCGCTCGACACCAAACGTTGTCTGGACGGCAATGCGTTGGATGCGCTGCAAGCATGTAATCAGAGTCTCAGCCAACGCTGGGAGTGGCAAGAGGGCAGTGACGCGCTGACCAACGTCTACAGTGGCGAAACGCTGGGGCACGATACGGCAACGGGTGCACTGGGCTTGTATGCTTCCGCCAGTGACAGCGTCAGCCTGCGCACCATCACCGCCTACACTGATGTATTTAACCAGCAGCAAACCTCGCCGGTATTGGGGCTGGCGGTGGGGCAGCTTAACGCACAACCGTTGAGTGCGGAAGGCACCCTGTTTGTGCGCTCGGGAGCGGCGATCGATGCGCTCGGTACCGCAGAAGGGTTGATGGTCGGTGGCAGCGGCGGCTCGCTGAGCCAAGTGGATTTGCGCCAAGTGCAATCGGTGGTCGCGACTTCAGGCGATTTTAACTACGGCGGACAGCAACTGCTGGCGCTGACGTTGACGTATCTTGACGGCAGCGTGCAGACGCTTGGGTCAAAACAGTACGGCACCCATCTGCATGAGGATCGTTTTGATGTGCCGGCAGGCCAGTCCATCACGGCGGTTAAAATTTGGGCCGACAACTGGTTGGTCAAAGGGCTGCAACTGGAACTGAATTAACTGAGAACTGAACTCAGTCGATTCGGAATGAACAATCCCCGCCATTTGGCGGGGATTTTTTGATTCAACCCTCACCATCGATAGTGGGGCATCAACCGTGCGTGTAGAACCACAACACGCCGCTACACACCAGATACATCACCCCAATGTAGCGCCAGTTGGCATGCAGCAACGCTTTCGCGCTGATGTCGTAGCGCGATTGAATACTGAGTTGAACGCCAGAAAATGGCGACAGCGTAATGCCCAGCGACCAGCCCATCAGCAGGGTCATGCCGAGTAAATCCGGATCGCTGACGGTCGGCGAGAGTACACTCCCTGCCAGCACCACGCTGGTGACCGGATGCATGCCGCTGAGGGCGAGCAGTGCCAATACCACCAAAGTGAGGCTGGCTTCCAGCGCGCCGAACTGAGTGGGCGCAAGCTGAATCTGCGTTGCTGCCAGTGCCGACGCTACGCCTGCTGCCAGCATGGCTGCGGCAGCAAACAGCACAACTTCTCCGGCCGAACCCGCCACGCCGGAGGTAATGTGATTGCGCGCGCTGTAGAGCCCTAATTTGCCTTTTTTTAGCAGCAACCAACTGCCTGTAAACACAATCGCGGTGAGCGTCACCAAGGACAACACGCTGATGTGTGGATACAGCGTGTGACCGGACATCACCACCAGCGCCAGCAGCCCCGGCATCCACAGCGACGAAAACGAAATCGGGTAGCCGTTCATCTGCTCGGCATCCGAGCGGCGGGTGATCTGCCATGCGCTGAGTGACAGCGCCACCAAGCTCACCGGCAAGCCGTATAACACCAATGTGCCCAGTTGCGTGCCCGGCGCACTGATGAGGGTTAACCCCATCGAAGCGAAAAATGGTGACCAAAACGCGCACGTGGCAAACGCGCGCAGTAACACCAAGCCTTGCGTGGTGGTGAGTTTGTCTTTCGAGGACAATTTGTCGCCAACGATGATCACCGACGACATATTCAGTACCGCGCCAAACAAATGCGCGCCAAACAGCGTGCGCACCAACGCGGATTGACCTTGCGGCAGTTGCTCTCCGGTACGCACACTCTCCATGGCGAAAATGCGCAGAAAACCGACCCCAATCAGCATGGTGACCACGTTTTGGTTGGCTTCGATGGCTTTGAGTAGGTAGTGACTGTCGCTGCCATTCAGTAGGCCATAAATCAGCCCCGCGGTGCCCACGCCAAATAGCAGCAGAATCTGTTTTTTCTGCGCCGGTTTGACGGCGGGTAGGAATAAGCCTGCGGCGATCCAAATCGGAATGCCAGCCCAAAAGCCGGCGATGTGATCAGTCAGTTGGGCGCTCAGCGAAAGGAAAAGGCTCGCCATCAGCAGCCAGCCACCGGTGGCAGCAATCGTTGGATTCATAACTTGTGTGTACGCTCGTGAAGTTGGACGACGTTGAGTGCCGACGTGGCAACGTCCGGAATGGGCGTGATGAAGCGCGAGTCGTCTTGCTGACATCATAATCAGAGCCAGCCACTCACGGCAAGCGATTGCGTGCGGAGCGCTTAGCCGCGCAGACAGGTTTGGAAGTAGGTCACTTCATTGCTGGGCAGGCGATAAACAGTCGCCGGTTTGCCGCCTTTGCCCTTGCTGGAGGCCGCAATCTTGTTGGCGCTGACTATCACGCCCGTATCAATCAGGCGACGTTTGACCGTCATGCGATTCACTTCAACGCCAAACTTGGCGTAAGCCTCGATGATGTCGGCCACCAGAAACTCTTTTTCCAACGAAAACAGAACCACAGACGTATATTCCACCGCTGCGCGCAGCTTTTTCCACGCGTGTTGGATTTGCGCCACATGGTCAAAGGCCAGCGCCATGTCGCCATGGAGCAGCGGTTCGAGATCAAACCAACCAGCGCGACTGCGGTCGATGCCAAAATCTTCGATTTGTTGCACGTTGGATGGGTTGAGCAGCGCGTAATGCGAAATGCTGACGCTCCAGCCATCGGGGTCACGTTTGGGGTTCCCGTCTACCAAGGGGTCGCTGATGAAGTTGGGGTAGGTGTGCACTTTTTGGCGACAAATTCGGCGTCGTGCGGAATCGAAATCTTCATCGGCAGGTTCACCGCCGCTCGCGGTCAGGTCTTCATCGTACACCAAGCCACCCGGAACAGCCCATTTGCCGCAGTCGGGTCGGTTCGGATTACTTCGCTTCACCAGCAGGGTTTGGATCCCCGAAGGGGCCAAGCGAAGGCAAATCATATCAATGGTGACGATCATAGTGTTTTCCCAACGGCAGTGAATCTCTGGCTCGTGTTCATCGCCAGTCGTGTGTTTTGCGCGTGATTCACGCCAGCGTGTTGCAAGTGCGTTGTGTGACGAACAATGGGCTCATTCTAGGCAAGCGATCTGTTTGGGTCAAATGTAAATAACATAATGTGACAAACTAAATTTTATTCAATGCGTTGATGCCTTCCTCGGCTGTAAAGGCTTGGAATCTGATTGTTTTGCATCAATATCCATGATTGATTTGTGGATATGTAACTATTGTTAGGTTTGTCACAAAAGTTGACAAACTTCGTGTGCTCATTTAATGTGCCGGAAATAGTTAGGAACACAATGTTACTAACATGACTAACCCCCATGTCGTGAATTGAAGGAAGGCATCATGAACTCTCGCCTGTTTTCTCCACACATCATCCGCAGTTTGTTGGATCTCGATGCCTATAAAATCAATATGATGCAGGCGATCCACTCCCTCTATCCAGACGCGCAGGTGCGTTACGAACTGATCGTACGCAGTGATGAGGATGTGAGCGAGCTGTTGGAAGAAGTGCGCGATGAGATTCGTCATTTGGCATCCCTGCGTTTCTCGGATGCCGACATTGTGTATCTGAAACAAAGCTCTCCGCATCTGAAAACCTCATTTTTGCAAGCATTACGCTACTTCCATTTTCAGCCGGATCGTCAGGTCGAGTTTGGCGTGATCAAACAAGATGGCAAACATCAGCTGCGCATTGGGATTCAAGGCAGCTGGCGCGATACCATTTTGTACGAAACCATCGTGATGTCGATTGTGTCTGAAGTGCGCAACCGCCGCCGCTGGGCGCAGGTGCCTGCGGAACTGCCATTGCAAGTGCTGGCGGAAAAAGTGCAAAAGCTCAAAGCAGACATTGCAAAGCGAGGCATCACCAATTTCTCGCTCACCGAAATGGGTACTCGTCGCCGTTTCTCCAGCCAAGTGCAACGGGATGTGATGGCGTATTTGGCGCAAGAAATGCCTGAGCTGTTGCTGGGCACCAGCAACTACCATTTTGCGCGCGAGTTTGATCTGAAGCCGATTGGCACCATTGCCCATGAATGGTTTATGGGGCATCAGGCGCTGGTTAATGTGCGTGATTCACAGCGTGTGGCGTTGGAGCAATGGCTGAAAGCGTTCGACGGTCAATTGTCAATTGCGCCCACAGACACGCTGACTATTGACGCGTTCCAAGAAGACTTCAATATGCATCTTGCCAAGGCGTACGACGGCATTCGTCACGACTCGGGCTGCCCATTCAAATGGGGCGATCGCATGTTGGCGCACTACCAAAATATGGGCATCGATCCCGCGTCGAAAGTGTTTATCTTCTCCAACGGCCTGAACTTTGATGAAGCGCTGGATCTGTGTGAATACTTCGCAGGTCGCGTGCGCATTTCGTTTGGCATCGGCACGTTCCTGACCAACGATCTGGGCGGTTGGACCAACGAGCAAGACATCGCTTACCAACCATTGTCGATCGTGATTAAGCTGACCGAATGCAATGGTCGTCCGGTGGCTAAAATCAGCGATGAGCCTGAAAAAGCCATGTGTGAGGATCCGCTGTTCTTGGCCAACCTCAAACGCCGATTCAACATCGAGTTGGATGTTGATGCGCTGATTGAGGAACTCAAACATCAAAAGCGAGCCAAACGGCAGTACATCGCAGCAGCATGATTAGAAAAACGGCGTTCGCGCCGTTTTTTTTCGTCTCGGATTTCCCGGGTTTGCTGCGGTGCTTCACTTGATGCTGCGCTTGAGCCACGCTGACGAGGTCAGATCTTTTCTGCCTCAACGACAGGATGAAATCGGGCGATAATTGTTGTGATTGCGTTGGTTTTTATTCACGTAATTTTTGAATGGTTTTGTTTTTATATATCTGTTTTGTAAGATAATTGTTTTTGATTTTCATCATTAATGATTGCATTTGTGCATTGTTTCACGACGCGTTAAAAGACAATGAAAGGATAATCATCGCGAAGTGAATGGAATGAAAAAATATTTCGAATTGATCGACAAACCCACGTTTTTTGGCGCGCTTGGCCTGCTGTTTCTGGTGGTCGTGCCACTGGCGTTATGGCCAGCAGAAGGCGCAGATTGGATTGCCGTCGCCAAAACCTTTATGACCGACAAGCTCGGTTTTCTCTATCTCTCCTTAGGCCTTGGCGCCATCTTCTTCATGATTTACATCATCTTCAGTGACATTGGGCAAATCAAGCTCGGTGATGCAGATGAAAAGCCCGAATACGGCACGGCGTCGTGGGCGGCGATGCTGTTTTGTGGCGGGATCGGCGCCAGTATTTTGTACTGGGGCATGATTGAGTGGGCGTATTACTACATGGCGCCACCGTTCCAGCTCGAACCCGGCAGCGAAGCGGCGATTCGCTGGGCGGCCACGTATGGGATCTTCCACTGGGGGCCGATTGCGTGGGCAATTTACCTGATTCCGGCGGTGCCGATTGCGTACTTCTTCTACGTGCGAAAGCAGCCGGTGCTGAAAGTCTCGGCGGCGCTGATGCCGATCATCGGTGAAGCGCGCAGCTTTGGGAAAACCGGTAAAGTCATCGACATTCTGTTTATCTTTGGCTTGTTGGGCGGTGCTGCGACCACACTCGGTTTGGCGGCCCCGCTGATCAACGAAGGCATCAGTTACTTGTTTGGCATTCCGGCGACCACCATGTCGCAAATTGGCGTGTTGATGTTGTGTACGGTGATCTTTGCTTACTCGTCGTACAAGGGGATGGATGGCGGCATCAAGGTGCTGAGTAACATCAACTTCTGGGGCGCGATGGCGTTGCTGGCCTTTGTGTTGGTGGCCGGGCCGACCATTTTCATGCTGGAAACCGGCCTGGATTCTGTGGGCCGCATGCTGAGTAATTTCTTCTCCATGGCCACGTGGGCGGAACCGTTTGGTGGTTACGGCACGTTTGAAGACACGCACTTCCCGCAACATTGGACCATTTTCTACTGGGCGTGGTGGTTGGTGTACGCGCCAAGCATGGGCCTGTTTGTGGCCAAGATTTCGCGCGGTCGCACCATCAAACAGATGGTGACGGGGTCGATTTTCTATGGCTCGGCAGGCTGCGCGATGTACTTCATTGTACTGGGTAACTACGGCTTATCGTTGCAGTTGTCGGGGCAGTTGGATGTGGTGGCGATCCTCAATGAAGCCGGTCCAACGGCGGCAATTTTCAGTATTTTGGAACAACTGCCTTTCAGCACGGTGGTGATTGCGGTCTTTACGGTGCTGTGCATCATTTTTACGGCGACCACGTTTGACTCCATCTCCTACATTCTCGCGGCAGTGGTGCAAAACAACGTTGAAGAAGAGCCGATGCGTTGGAACCGTTTGTTCTGGGCCTTTACGCTGTCGGTGATGCCGTCGGTGTTGATGTTCATGGGCGGACTGGCGACGCTGCAAACCGCGGCAATCGTCGGCGGCCTGCCGCTGTTGGTGATTGCGGTGATGTTGATGATGTCGGGTATTCGTGCGGCGAACCTCGATTTGATGCATCAGGAAGGGTATGAGGATCCGGTGATCAACATTGAAGAGTTGCCGGAAATCGATCCTTGGTCGCGCGAAGGGATTGCATTGGCTCGCTTTGAAAAGCTCAAAGCCGAAGCGGTTAATGCTGCGGATCAGGAGCGCGAAAAACGCACCGAGATTTGGGCCATCCAGAAACTGCTGCGCTCTCAAGCGTTAGCCAATAAAGAGCAGGGACTGGAGCCGGAATCGACCTCACAGGACGACCTCGATCGGTTGCAGCAATTGACGGATGAGATGATGGCCATCAAACAATACAAATTGCAGGCGTCTGAAAGCGCGCAGCAGGCGCGGATTGAGTTCAACGAGCTTTTGCGTGAGCGTCAGGCGGAATCTGCGCAAGCACAAGCCTAAATCCACGATTTGCGAATTCGACGATTCGCAGCCCTTTGATCGCAAAGCCAGTTCGAATCGGACTGGCTTTTTTTGTGTCTGCGTATTGCGGATTTTTCAATGCTGCGTGCGATCTTTTACGTGACATCAGGGGTCAATGCGGCATAATGCATTAAAACTGCTTACGTGATTTTAAGTTTATGACCCAAGAAGAGCGCCTGATTCACTTACAAATGCTGATCAAGCAGCAGGGGAAAATGACCCTGACCGACATCTGTGATCAGTTTGGGGTGTCGCGTGATTCCGCGCGACGCGATCTGGTGAAGCTTACCCAGTTGCCGGGCATTCAGCGCATTCGAGGCGGTGCGATGCTGGCGCCAGTGTCGCCGAAAAGCGAACCGTTTGCGGCCAAAACCGTCAGCGCGAGCAAGCATGCGTTGGCGCAGTGCGTGGCATCGATGGTGGATGTGCAGGATTACATTGTGCTCGATACCAGCACCACGTTGGCGCTCGTCCCCGGTTATCTGGCCGCCCCCGCGACCATCGTCACCAACTCAGTCAACACGCTGGCTCAGGTTGAAGAGGGGGCTTCGTATACAGTCCATTTGTTGGGCGGCCATTTTGATCCGTACAGCCGCGCCATTTTGGGCCCGCAGGCCGAGCAGCAAATGGCAGGCTATCATGTCAACAAGGCATTTATTGGCGTGTGCGCCCTGTCTGAGCGCGGCTTGACCACCAATTATGAACAAGAAGCGTCGATGAAACGCGCGATGATGGCGCAAGCGCAGCAGATCATTTTGGTGTGTGAACAGCGCAAAATGGGCACCGAGAATTTTCATCACGTGTGTGATGTGGCGGCGATCGACATGGTGATCACCGACGCGCCACCCGCGCCAGCACTGCAAGAATTATTTGACCGTCACGACATTCAGTGTGTTGTGGCGACCGCACCAGAAGGACAGTTTTGATATGACTTACGCTCCGGTAAAAACCGCCGTGATTGGCTACGGCTATTCGGCGAAAACCTTTCACTTGCCTTTCATCAACGCGCTGCCTGAGCTGACGCTGAGTGCGATCAGTTCCAGCCAGCAAGTGGCAGTCGCGGCCGATTGGCCAAGCGCGCAATGGTTTGGTGATGCAAATGACCTGCTGGACAACAGCGATGCGGAGCTGGTGATCATCACCGCGCCGAACGATGTGCATTACCCGCTGGCCAAACGCGCGCTGCAAAATGGCAAGCACGTGATCGTTGAAAAGCCGTTCGTGACCCGTATTGAAGATGGCGAAGCGCTGATTGCGTTGGCGGCGGAAAAAGGTCTCACGCTGAGCGTGTTTCATAACCGTCGTTGGGATGGCGATTTCCTCACTCTGCAAAAGCTGATGGCGGAAGGGCGTTTGGGCGACATCAAACTGTTTGAATCCCACTTCGACCGCTACCGTCCACAAATTCGTCAGCGCTGGCGTGAACTGGCGCAAGATGGCGGCGGTATTTTGTTTGATTTGGCGCCGCACCTGCTGGACCAAGCGCTGGCGCTGTTTGGGGTGCCACAGGCGATCAATGCGCAGTGCCGCATGATGCGCCCGGGCGCGACCACCATCGATTACTACAACCTGATCCTGCACTATCCAAATCATTTGGTGCACCTGCATTCAAACCTTTACAGCCCAGAGCCGAACCTGCGCTACAAAGTGCTAGGCAGCCTGGCGAAGTATGAGAAATACGGCCTCGATCCACAGGAAACCTACCTCAAAGAAGGCAAGCAACCAGACAGCCCGCAATGGTCGCAGGAAGAAGCGTCGTTGTATGGTCAGCTACACAGCGAAACGGGATCAGAAACCATTGCGACCGAACTGGGCGGCTATCAGCTCTATTTCAAAGGCGTAGCGGATGCGATTCGTCTCGGCACGGCCAACCCGGTGCCGCCAGAGCAGGCACTGCAAAACATCGCGCTGATTGAAATGGCGCTGGAGAGCAGTAAAACGGGTCAAACGTTGCAGGTGAACTTATGAGCCTGACACTGGCCGAGATTGCGCAGCAAGAAGAGGCGTTGCAACTGAGCCATTTTAACCACGATGTGGCGTGGCAATTGGGCTGCACGCTCAAGCAGATGGCGGAAAGCCAGCAAGTTGCGGTGGCGATTGAAGTGTATGGTTTTGGCCAAACGCTGTTCCAATACGCTATGCCGGGCACGTGCGCGGATCATCTTGATTGGATGCGCCGCAAACGCAATTCGGTGCTGCGTTATGGCCGCAGTTCTTACTATCTGTCGCTGTACAACGCGCAAAAACAGCGCGAATTTGAGACGCAGCCGCACATTGATGCGGCGGCATATTGCGCTCATGGCGGCTCGTTTCCGATTCGAATTGCCGGGTCGGGATTGGTGGGGGCGGTGACGGTCTCGGGTTTGGCTCAAATCGACGATCACCTGATGGTGAGTGATGCGCTGCAAAGCCTGCAACTCTCCAGCGCCCAATAAACACGAAGCCCCGTCCGGGGCTTTTTTAGGCCGGTTGATCGAGTATCACTTCTCGCATCAAATGATCGATGGTTTCCACCACCTGTTCACTGGCGCTTTCCATCGCTTGTAGTTCATCCACCAACTGATTCAGGTTCTGCTGCTGTCCGGCCAACAGCGCTTCTTTGCCAGCGTCGTGCACGCGCTGATGCGGCTCCTTCAATCGGGCAAAGTGATGCAAGTGGCTGTAAAGCTTGGCGCCGTTGCCTTTAAAGTACCATTGACCCAAACGGCATTCGGTGTGCGCATTGACGCTGCTGTCGAACGCTTGCTGCTCAATGTGTTGGTAGATGTGGTTTTTCCACACCGCGTGATCAATTTTCACGGTATCGAGGAAGGAACGTGCGGTCGCGATGCGAATCACCTCTTGCATGTGCTGTGATTTCGCCAGTACCGCATTCACCACCTGCTCAATTTGCTCCGAGGAGGTTGCCACTTCCAACGAATACGTTTGGTTGCTGTTGATGGATGCTTTGATGTCGGAAGTCTGCGTGATCACCTGTTTCACCAAGTGTTCAATTTGATCGCTAGCGTGGTGCGCTTTGCCCGCCAACGCGCGAACTTCATCGGCGACCACAGCAAACCCCCGTCCGGCTTCGCCAGCACGTGCCGATTCAATGGCGGCATTCAACGCCAACAGGTTGGTTTGTGCAGAAATCTCTTGAATTGCATTTATGAGTTGGCCGATGGACGACGCCGTGGTATCGAGAATGGCGGCAGCTTCCATGTTGCTGATCGCTTGTTGATTGATGCGCGTCGCCCGTTCAGACAGGCGGCTCAAGGCCGATTGCGTTTGGGCAAACATGTCATCCAACTGATGCAGTTCATTCAATTCCTGTTCCATCTCTTCGGCGCTGCGCGCCAGCCCAGTGCGAATCGCTTCCAGCATGGCACCGCCGCGCAGTTGCGCACGGATGACTGCGTTGGTGGTTTGGTCGCTCTGTTGGAGATTGCAAATCTCGCGCTCTTTTTGCGCCAGTTGGTCGACTAAATCCTGTATCTCTCGTTGATGTTGTTCATGTGTTTCCGTCTGCTGACGGCGCATGTCTGCAAGCTCGCGCTTGAGTTTATGGTTAAACACTGCTGCCTCCCAAATTAGCTGAACTAACAACAAGCAGCAATGCCCTGCCGCTTTGTGTTGCACGCGTTGATGCGTGATATCGATTGCACTCGAGATTATGCCATTTTCAGTCACCGTCATTTCGAGAGTTACACCATAGAAATGCATAAATACCCAGCAATTGTGAAAGAAAAAATTACTTATATATTAGTTATTTAAATGAGTTTTAGGTTTCTATCTGTGCGGCGGATGATGGCGGTATTGAGTGCTCAGTTCTGGCGGCAGAATGAGCGAATTGGAGTGGGAATGGAGGCATTGCCCGCCACACCAGCAGCGCGGCGGACAATGTTAAGGTGCTCGGCTTAGCTCAGTTTGATCAGCGCAAACTGTTTCTTACCGCGTTGCAGCAGGTAGTAGCGATCGAACAGCGCAAAACTGTGGCTTAAATCGGCGTCGGCCATTTTTTCCCCGTTGACGCGAATGGCGCCATTGGCCAACCATTCGCGTGCCTGACGCTTGGAGCTGGCGAGTTGCGATGCGATCAACAGTTCAACCACATCATCAGCGGTGCTGACGGTGGTGCACGGCAGCCCGTCCAACTCCAACTGTGCCAGTTCATCTCGGCTGAGCTGCGCAACAGCGCCACTGAACAGGGCGTCACTGATGCGCTGCGCGCTCGCTAAGCCCGCTTCCCCATGCACAAACGCAGTGATGTTCTCGGCCAGAATTTGCTGCGCTTGCGGCTTGCCGCTTCGCGCGGCATCTTCGGCTTCAATGCGTGCAATCTCGTCCACCGACAGGAAGGTGTAGTAACGCAGAAAACGGTATACATCGGCATCGTCGGTGTTCAACCAGAACTGGTAGAACGCGTAGGGCGAGGTCTTACTCGCGTCCAGCCAAACGGCGCCCCCTTCGGTTTTACCAAATTTGGTGCCGTCGGATTTGGTGATCAGTGGCAGTGTTAAACCATGCACGGTTTCGTTGTTCAGGCGACGGGTGAGGTCGATGCCGCTGACGATGTTGCCCCATTGATCGTTACCGCCAATTTGCAGGCGACACTGATGTTCGCGGTTCAAATGGGCAAAGTCGAACGATTGCAGCAGCGAGTAGCTGAATTCGGTGAACGAAATGCCTTGGTCTGGACGAGCCAGGCGCTGTTTCACCGATTCGCGGTTGATCATCGCATTGACCGAAAAGTGTTTGCCGATGTCGCGGAAGAAGTCGATCACATTCACTTGGCCTGTCCAGTCGGCGTTATTGACACACCGCAGTGGCTGGGTGAGATGCGGCGTCATGGTATGCGTGATCTGCTGGCGTAAATCGTCCACCCATTGCTGCACGGTCTGCGCTGAGTTGAGTGTGCGTTCGGTGGCTTTAAAGCTTGGGTCGCCAATCATGCCCGTTGCGCCGCCAATCAGCGCAATGGCTTGGTGCCCCGCATCCTGAAAACGTTTAAGCATCAATAGCGGTACCAAGTGACCAATGTGCAGGCTGCCCGCCGTTGGATCAAAGCCACAGTACAGGGTTTGTGGTTCAGAGAATAGGGCGGTGAGTTCATCAAGTGATGTGCTTTGCGCGATCAGGCCGCGCGCGGTTAAATCATGAAATAGGGTTTGGGAATTCATACAGCCTCCAAGATGTCTTGCAGGCAGAGTAACGGAAAGGGCTTTGGGTCGGCGATGTCCCTAAAGGGATAATCGCGGTGATTTTTTCAAGCGCGTGGTGAATGGTTGGGCGCGCCAATCAGGTGATTTAAAAACAGCTGAAACAGTTCACTGAGCGAGGCGACATGAAGCTGAGCGTAGATGCGCTTGCGATGATTTTTGACCGTGCCGTGTGTGATGCCCAGTTGCGTGGCGATCTCTTGCGAATCCAACCCTTGTACCAGCAAGGCGGTAATTTGCTGCTCGCGCGGGCTCAGCAGTTGGGTGCCAAAGCTTGCTAGTGCGCGTTCCACCCAGCGGCGCATGTCGGGCGTGTGGTTGGTCTCGCTTTCCAGCGCGGTGTCATCGCTGTGGGCCAGCAGCAGCGCATTGGCGCTCCAATGTTGGCGGCAGAGCGGCGCCAGCGTGTGAAAGCGCTGTTTGAGCGCTTGTCGGTCCTGCGCGGAAAAACTGCGCCCGGCAGCAAGGTGGCCAAGGTAGAGCAAAATCCAGCGCTCATGGTCGAGTTGCACCACCAGGCTCATTTCATCTTGCCAGCCGGTTTGCGGATAAAACTGCTGTTGGTAATGGTGTTGCTGATAACTGTGCGGCGCATCGGTCATCTCGCTGAGATGAAACACGCCTTCTCGCTGCGTATCGGCCACCAAACGATAGAACGGATCGTGCTGATATGACTCCGTCAGGTAGCGTTGAAACAGCAGTTCGCGGTTATCCGGAATCGAATCGTAGAGATAAATCGGGTGTTTGTTGTGGCGATAGCCAAGCATCACCGCGCAGTCAAAATCGATAATCTCGCGCAGCAGCGCCACATAGCGCGACGTAAAGGCGGGCGTATTGAGTGCGATAATCGCATCACCTAAGGCGTGATATTCGGAAAGAGAGACGTGCACACACACTACCGATTGGAAAACATCACGGCAGTATGCCTGTTTGCACGCCACAGATCGAGCGCGACGTCCAAGCGCCGCACCCCACAAAGTGTGAAGCGAATCAATATTTTATTGCCGATGTTGCGGCAAGCTGAACATTCACAGGCTTGTTAACCCAAGGAGGCGCCGCTTTATGGCTGAGATTTGTTGGACGCAGTTTCGTCGCACACTGCATCAATACCCGGAACTCTCCAATCAGGAACATCAGACCGCTGAGCGCATTCTCGCGCAATTTGGCGCTTTCTCGCCCGATGAGGTGGTGACGGGATTGGGCGGCCGCGGCGTGGCGTTTGTATTCCAAGGCCAAGCGCCGGGGCCAACCACTCTGATTCGTTGTGAGTTGGATGCGCTGCCGATTGAAGAAACCAACCAGTTTGCGCACCGCTCGCTGCATCAGGGCGTATCACATCAATGCGGCCACGATGGTCACATGGCGATCGTCAGCGCGCTCGGCCAACAGTTGAGCCAGCAACGCCCGCAAAAAGGACGAGTGGTGTTGGCGTTCCAACCCGCGGAAGAGACCGGGGAAGGGGCGATCAACATGGTGAACGATGCCAAATTTGCTGCGTTCATGCCGGATTTCGCCTTTGCGCTGCACAACTATCCGGGGCTGGCACTGGGCCATGTTGCGGTCAAAGCTGGGCCGTTTAATTGCGCGTCACGCGGCATGATCATTCGTCTGAAAGGCAAAACGTCTCACGCGGCGCATCCGGAAAACGGTGTGAGTCCGGCGCTGGCCATGTGTCAGATTATTGAGCAATTGAACGCGTTGCCGGCATCGCTCACGGAGCGCTGTTGGGTGACGGTCATTCACGCCAAATTAGGCGAAATTGCGTTTGGCACCGCGCCGGGCGACGCGGTGGTGATGGCGACGCTGCGCAGTGAAACCAATCAGGCGATGGAAACGTTGGTGGAAGCCGCCACGCAGTTAGCGCAGCAGAGCGCGCAAGCGAGCGGGCTGGCGTGGTCTCTGGAATGGCAGGATGTGTTTCAGGCCAGCGTGAATTCGTCACTGGGCTGTGATTTGGTGGTGCAAGCGTGTCAAAACACCCAGACGCCGTGCACCCTGCTTGACGAGCCGATGCGTTGGTCGGAAGATTTTGGTCAGTTTACCGCGGTCGCAAAAGAGGGCGCGATGTTCGTGCTCGGCTCGGGCCAACAAAGCCCACAACTGCACAACCCGGACTACGATTTCCCCGATGAATTGACGCCGATTGGTCAGCGCATTTTTGCCAGTTTGATTGAGCAGATTAACGGTTTTTGATATTTGAACTGCATGATGAAATAGGCACAAATGATGTGCCTATTTTTTTGATCTAATGATGAATTTAAGACGATTCTATGTTGAGTTCTGTAATTGGTGCAGGTTTATGCAACAAAAAACCTTGCAGTGATATTTGTGCAACATCAAGACCTTTGACGGTTGCGATTTTTGCGGCCTCATCAATTCCTTCGAACGTAATGCTTCCAATATCAAATTTCTTTGAGAAGTAAATACAAAAATCGATAAGGTTTTTGTGTTTTACGGAAGACATTGTTGAATGTGAAATCTTTATACCATCAATTAGACCGCCTAAGTAATACATAATCCCAATGTTATTTAACCCTTCAGAAAAATCGTCTAGGTGAATTTTTAAATTTGTGCATTGTTTTTTTAACGTCGATAGGGATTTTTTAACAAGTAATAGTTTGGGATTGCTCCATTTTCTACTAATTCCAAACACAAAGTACACTCATTTAGCTCAAGGTACTGAGCAATTTTATATATAAGTTTCTGATTGTAATCATCCAATACACTGACGTGATGTATGTTTATAGAGATGGTTTTATGCTTAGGTAAGTGCATCGTGCTTAAATAGGTTAACAATTTATTTAAGATTGTAAAATCCACCTTTTCTTCTAGATTGTTTCTATGGATTTTAGACCAAAAAAAGAACGATTTATTATTTTTCTTGGTCTGAACAATATTTCATAACCGATTTCTCTCATTTGAGGAGAATTAAATATTTTTTGAAAGTATAGGTCACCATCAAATCTAACAAAGTAGAACATAAAACCTCTTTATATATTGACAATAAGATAAAAAACATTATATTTCCACGACGTATTTAATGAAGTATTACGAACATGAAAGTTAAGTTTGACACAACAAAAAATATAATTATTAACAATAAAACAAAAATAAAAGAGCGCTTGAGTAACAAAGAAAAACATCTGTTAGTAGAACTTTTTGATAAAAGTAAACTTGGCCATATTTCTTCTAGAAGTGATTTAAAATCAGCAGTATGGCCCCATTCTATTAATGCTGATTCAAGTTTAAATAAATATATTCTTTCTCTAAGGCGCAAGTTTTCTAATTTAGGTTTTGATGATGTAATTTATACAGTTCCAACTGTAGGATATTATATAAAAGATGTATCCGTGCTTATTTTTATAGAGAATAAAATCAATCACATAGATAGAATTAATCATCTGAGCGTTAGAAATATCATTTACTATGGTATTAGTGCTTCTATTACAATGTTCCTTCTCTGCGACTATTATAATAATCAAGATAGTTATTCTCACAAAGTCAGTAATGATGTTGTTTCGTTGTACTCCATAAATAACAATGATGTTGATTATGGAAAAATTTTATATTTATTTAATAATATTCCAGCAGTAAAATAACGAAAATTGAGTACCACCATATTAGTTACAGACAAGATGTTATCTATCCATATTTTTAATATTTCGGCTATCGTTATAAATATAATCCACAATGACAACTTTGAGCTAATAGATCATTGGGTCAAAAAAATCAGTGATATTGTAGAATCCGATTATGGAAACTTAGTTCATACAAAAAATGCATTTTCTGATACGATGTCTATATATGGCCAGTCATCTGTATATTGCCACTCTAAATTTAAGTCACTAGATGATTGCATCTATAAATATAATAAAGCACTGCTTTACAAGATAAATAAAGATGTTTATCACCAAGAAAATCATGTGAAAATTCAACTTTCTGATGGTCAGGAAATAGCAAGTTATCATAGCAATGGAAATGTAAAAGGGAATGAAATTAAAGGTAATTATCAGTCCAATCGGTATAATTTAAGCTATAATCTAGAATTGCCAGATGGGTTTGACTTATTCAAAAACTATTCACATATTCTAAATATCCCAGTGTCTGACAACGATTTATTTTACAAAAAAGTAAATGGAGATATATATTTTTCTACTAATTATAACGGTGAAATTATATATCTCCATGGGATTAGCAATATAATTTAAATATAGTCAATGAGTAAAAACGTAGTGGCATAATCATCTCCAGGTTGTGTAGGAAATTGGTAGTTGTATTTCATTTTTATGACATTTATGCCGCTATTGACTGAGTGAATTTTATTGCTCTCTTTGTCATTAATTGTAATGGATATTCTTCCATCTAAAAGGGTCGATGGGTTTTCCCATGATATTTTTATGTCTGTATTTGTAGTACATTCAATTTGTAGATCTCTTTCTCCTGAAGTTCCACTCGTGTGAGGTACACTCCATGTACCTACATCAATGGTTAAATTGTTATTTTTCCATAAGCATCGATGTGTCGTTGGCGGAACATTGTAACAACCACTAGGAACAACATTCTTTTTTACTGGTTCAGATGATGAATAATTAGTATTCATCATCCATCCAATGAAATAAAATATACCTAAACATTCTTTTTCATTGTTCGGTGGGCAACCACCATGGTGTTGTACAGTGAGTGTGGTTGAACCACCGTTTTCGATGCCGTAATGCTTTGATAACAATTCAATAGCTGATATCAGTGAGTCGGTTTTCTTGATTGAGACATAAGTTTCTGCAGGTCCGCCTGAAACGTTCCAATACCCAGGTCCGTCGTAATTGACATGTGTTAATCCTGCAATATTCCCGTCTCCATCAGGTGCTGGTTTTGCCCAACTTTCAACGACACTTTTTGGATAAGGAATCCCGGTGACCGTTACGGGAAGAGACCAGTGCTGACACATAAGATAATCATAGTTACCGACACCAGTGATCATCGGAACATATATAAACTCTCCGCCATAAGTTAAGTTTGAAAATATAATAGTTATTATTGTCATGATATGTGTTATTGTTTTAAACATATTCAGCTACTTATATTCTATTACAAATGTGAGTGATGAAGTAAATTCACCACCATGAAAATCACCATTTTTTATGCGTTCAATGTAAGCCTTGTAAAATAAGATATTTGATTGAAAATCTGTTAAATCATTAGGAGTGTTGAATATCACTTCTGATCCGTCGATGTTTTCTAATCCAATCGCTAATCCCTGTAAAGACGTCTCAATCAACTCTGCTGTTTCATTTAAAGTGTTGCCATAAAATATAATATTATCTATGGATTTAGTGTGTTCACAGTTTTGAAATTTTATCTCTATAATTTCAGAATATATTTTTTCTGAATATTCAATTTTTGTATCGGTAAATGGTATATTAATATTCTCACTTTCAGAAAGTAAGGCGCACGTTTCAACAGTGAATTTTCCTTTGAACTCAATCTGAAAATATTCTGTTTCGGCTAAACATAGATGACTAAAAAAAATAAAAATTGAATATATGAAGAATGGAAAATTATTGGACAATTTTGCATTTCCCCCAATTACAAGAAAAAGTCTCTTTTCTTTTTCCACCCCAATCATCAATATAAGTAATAAATAATGTTTTTTTGCTGTCAATGGTTTTCTCTATATCTATAGAAATATTTTCAAATGGTTTTATCATTAAAGCCTTGTCATAAATTATTTTATTTTCATCTTCAATTGAACTAATTGTTATATGAAACGGAGAATTATCTTCTAGCAACATTTTTTGTTCACTAAAATATACGGTGAGTTCATTTAATGGACTATAGTTATCAGTCATCAAACTAGAGATTGATTTTGGTCGATAAAATAATTTTATTCGACTTTGTGTGGATATTTGAAGTACGTTTTCATTTGATGATTTTGGCGGAATTTCCCGAATACTAAGGTACTGAACACTTTCACGATCATTTGGTAAAGATTGACTGTTGATGTCCACAACTCTAAATTTCGTGTCAGAGTTTTCGTTAACACGCTGAATTGGAGGGATGGCTGTGAAATAGCGGTCTTTTTGAGCGTTTCCATCATCCACCCATGCTTGAACTAAATATGGTGCGTTTTCACTATAATTGTGGATCTTTAAGCTGATGGATTTTTCTCCCTCTAAAAATATAGCTCTAGTTCGATCAATCGCAATCGCTGAATATGAGCAAGGAGAGAAAAATATAGCGCCACACAGGGTGGAAATAAATAATTTATTCATGGTTGTTATCTACCTTTCTACAAATAGAATATTCTGTAAATATGTTCTCATCCAAATAGATGCGACATCTATTTGTGTTATCTAGATTAACGTATGCATATTCACCAAAATTTATACCAGATACATACGCATTGCCATTCTCAGTAAACATACCCATATATTGACCTTCACCATTTTCAATCACTGATGAAAATGGAACATATGAGCCATTTTCTAGTCGAATGTTGATCATGCCTTTTTGACCATGTAGAACGTCAAACTTATGGTAGGCAATTGCACCATCTGTGAGCGTAAACGTAGATACAGAATTGCTTAATATCTCCGTATTGTCTGGTAAATTATCGACATCGACTGACACTGAACTTCGTTTATAAGCATTGATATTACTAACGATGGCATTTCCTTTTCTATTTGTTGGATTAGATATGCCATTACCATCAATATGAACGTCTTTGCTTTTAGGTGTCGTTACAAAAATTCGACTACTGTTTGCTACGGAATTATTGTGTAGAACTGCCCCATACTTAGTTGCTGTTAGTCCACCTTGAATGTTTATATTCTCTGTTCGAGAATGGTCAGAGTAAGAACTACCATTTATTGCGACTTTGGCCATGGTTGAATCATGTGTGTAGTAACCGGAAATTCCGTTGATATCTCGATTTTTGTTGAGTGTGACGACATAGTTGTCATTATTATTCCTACTGGAATAACTCGCATTATGTGTCATATTCCCTGCGTACGAAGAGTTATGGTAAGACATTCGAGCCTTTCCTAGTGGCACAGAGATATTCAAGTAATACCCATTTTCTGAATTTATATCGCTATATGTTCGATAACCAATTAGTGACCAGTTGATGTTTTTTACATCGAACAGCTCGGTATAACCCGATATAGAAACGCTATATCTTTCATTGGAATTATTATCCCAATATGAGTTTTTGGTATAATCTATAAATGTTGAAAGATTGGATTGATCAAACTGTTTACTTAGCACGATCACATAAGTCTCTTTCTCATTTTTATTGATAATATCTTTGCTTTTTGCACTGATAGCATCAGACATTGACATGTAGTTCTTGTCTGAAAATTTGTAACCTGCAAATGTTACTTGGCTAGATAAGTCGCTAAATTCTTTTGAATAGTTAATTTTATAAGAATTTCCTTGAGCGTGGGAATGCTGATTAAAAGAATATTTAGAATTTGAATGACTCCAGTCAAAGGAGACCGCTCCTAAATTATCTAAGTCCCAACCAGTGCCAATCGCAAAATTACTATAGTAGTCACTAGCGATGATACCATTGTAAAGTGACCAACCATTGTTAACTCCCCAAGATGTCTCACCAAATAAAAAACCAGATGCTATTTTATTATGCTGATTATCATTGGGTTGCCCCACAGTTAGGTTGTATCGTAGTGTTCCTGGTCGAGTTAAATAAGGTATTGATGATGTATTGTAGGTGAATTCTTGTACACTCCCATCAGCCTCTTCAATTCGAATATCCAGTTTGCCACTGATTTGCCTGTCGAGATCTTCTATTTTAAAGAATCCTTGTGGTACGGTCGTTTCGTAGAGAATTCGATTGTTTTGTGTCACGATCACTTTTGCGTTTGTTTGCGCAAAACCCGATATCACAGGCGCGTAACCACGAAGGTGCGGTGGAATCATGGATTCGTTCGTGGTCAGGTTTATGCCTTGATATAAAAAGTTGTCGAATATTTTTGATGTGAGCGTTGATTCACCAATTGTTACTCGACTTTCAAGTGTTTTGATGTCGGTATAAGCATAATATCGGTTGGCAACTAATCCAGTGTGTTCGCTATTGCCCGAGTTACTGCGTGTTGAAGTTTGCCACTCCGTTCTGAATCGCCAACGGTCGAAATTTAGCCCGGCAACACCATAAGCAGAAGAATTTTTTGATGTTCCGTCGGTGGATTTACGATGGCTAAAGTTAGTATTGTAATCAATGATTAACCCTGTCTCTCCGGTAACCCAGCGTTCCGACGGGTCCCAGTAACTATCACTGTATTCCAAGTTTTGCTTTGGTATCGTTACAGTCAGGCTGTCGTTGACTAGAGATACGTCGGTATGTATATCGAATAGTTCGGAATTCATACATCCTTGCTCATCAAAGATGATCGCATCTTTAATTGTTGTTTTCATTCCAATTAAATCAACGAGTTCATTATCAATGCATACGTAAGTACCCGATATCAATGATTCATAGATATTGATATTAAGCATTCTGGCAGTATTAACATTATTGACATATATACTGAGTTCGTATTTACCAGGAAGTATGAAGTTATCTGATTCAAATTTTGAAAAATCAATAGACTGCTTTTCTTCAGTACTGAGCAGATCTAGATTGAACTCAGTTGCCTGAATTATTGGAGCCAATAACGCCAGTATTAGTAACAAACGTGGGTGAATATGTGTCATTGTATAACTCTTATTTATCTGACATCCCTGTCATTTTTTTATTAGTTATATTCTAAGATGAAGTCGGTTACTGCAGTAAAGTTACCGACATTAATTGGTGCAAGTTCAACACCTTCACCGTTAGGGATTTGTACACCTGTCATTTTTGCTTTGAACTTCAGTTCATTGGATCCATCAACAAGATTAATGTTATTGGTCGGCTGACCAAGTGTAATTCTGTCACCTTCAAATTCCATCAGTGCAACGGCAGCGCCTGATGCTGTCCCATTAATTGCGAGAGATTTTTTAGATGTGTCTGCAGGTTCACCTTTAAATGTGACCGTTACATTTTTTATCGTGTCTAGATCACAGCCATCTAATTTAATAGAAAATGGCACATCCGCTGTTTCACCACCTGACGCCAGAAGTGATTTATTGACCTGACCGAGTGAAATTGTTTGTTCGTCACTTCCTGGTGCGATATAGCAAGGTGCATCAATAATTGCACCAGAGAATGTGATTGTACCCGTTCCTGCGCTTGGATCTGCGACCGCAGTGGTGGATAAAAACACTGAAATAATTGCTGGTAAAATTAATAATTTAGTATGAGTCATATTTATTTTTCTCTAAACACAGTACACATTTTTTGTTGCTTGACTGCTTCCAATTTTAAATTATGTTGTTAAGTGTCTGCCTAACGGTTTTTCATATCCTTACTGGACGAGGATGAATCTTACTGATTGATCTTTGGAAAGGTAGTTAAAGAAAGTTACTTTAAATTATTCAACAAAATCAACTAGTTACGATTTTAATTGATAGTGTATTACTATAGGTAATTTGGTTTTATGTTCCGTTTAGTTTTTTGTTTTTTGTTATTTACATCTTTTTATGTTGAATCTAATACATATATTGGAGGATATGCAGGAAGAAATGCTTCATCTTTTGATGATTGTATTGATTGTGGGAATAGCGGTTATTTACAAGGCGTCGTTGGTGAAGAGTTTTTAGGGTATCTTTCTGCAGAGTTAGGTTTTCATCATTTCAGAAATACCAGTGTTGAATATTTGTCTAATTTGGTGAGCTTTTCAGGAAAAATGTCTATACCTATCAATGATTATATGGACTTCTACACAAGGTTTGGTGTTTATGAACATGACATGGATTTTTCGAAAGGGGGGAGTATTGGACTCGCCTTAAATGTTGATTCAAATGTTAGGTTACATCTTGATAATCAATACATATTTAAAGGTGATGCTGTTGATGGTCATAAAATAAATATGATATCACTTGGTGTGAATTACTATTTCCCGGTGGACAATCAAGTTGTTACTAGTGATATATTGCAATCGAGACCAGCTGAAATGGTTATTGATAGTAGTCAGGTCGAACCGATGATGAATAATAGCCCCATTGAATATCATATTCCCAAAGATATGTGCGCTGAAAGTATAGAAAACATGCTCTCTGGACAGTACGCCTTCCACTTCGGATTTGATATTCACTATGAGGCACTGGAAGATGTTTTTGTTTATTCTAAGGTGATCGATTGTATTTCTAAAGATAGCCGTATAAAAGTGCTTTTGGTCGGTCATGCTGATAATCAAGGCTCAAACCAATATAACTATGCTTTGTCTCTCAGAAGGGCGGTGACTATTTCAAATATTTTAGTGGAGTTAGGTGTCGACCCAGAGCAAATCGTCATTGAAGCCAGAGGCGATTCTGAGCCCATTGCGAATAATGCGATTTTGGAGCAACGGAAGAAAAACCGTAGAGTGGAGATGATTCTGAGTATATAACCACATATGCTTTAATTAAGCGGCGTCAGCTCTAAGCGGGTGTTTTGCATTTCGGTTAGGCCGCCGCCGTTGTGCACGTTGGTAAAGCCTTGTTCTAGCAGCGCTTGCATCGCCATGGCAGAGCGGTTTCCGCTGCGACAATAGACCACGATCGGTTGGTCTTTATCAATCGCTGCAAAACCAGTCGCGACATCACTGAGCGGAATATTGTGGGCGTTCTCCACATGGCCCTCGGCAAACTCATCTGGCGTGCGCACATCTACCACCAGAGCGCCACTATCAATCATTTGCCATGCCAGTTCTGAGCGCTCAGATGCCAGCAATGGCGCCGCGGGCAGGGCCAAAAGCAGCGCTAAACACGCCGCTTTCCAGTGAAAGGTTGACATACTCTTCTTCCTTGTGAGGTTTCCGATGAGCTGATTATGGGTGATAGCGCGTGGTTTCTCCATGATGCCGATTCCAATTTAGGTTCTTCAGGCCCCGAGATTGCGACGGTATTCGTCGGGCGTGACGCCCATCAAGCGGCGGAACATGGCAATGAAGGCCGATGCGCTGGCGTAGCCGAGATCATGAGCGATGTTCTCCACTTTATCGCCTGCTTCGAGCATTGGCATGGCTTTCACCACGCGCAGGCGCTGACGCCATTCCGACACCGAGATGCCTAAATCGCGCTGAGCGCGGCGCATCAGGGTGCGTTCCGTGGTATGGGCTTGCTTGGCCAGTGTTTGCAATGAGGCGTTGCTGGCGGGATCTTGCTCCAGCCACGTCAGCACTTTGCTAAGCAGTGGGTCGGTTGAGGTGGGCAGATAGCTGCCAATCGGCGTGGCGTGGGTCAGCTGTTCGACCAACACTTGCAACAAGCGAAACTCCTCGTCACGGTAGGGCGGCGTGATTAGCGTTTGGCGCAGATGCTCCAGCAGCGCGATCACCAACGGACTGATTTCCAGCGCGCAGGTGTGCTGCGGCATGTGATGGCACAAACTTTCATCCACATACAGCGAACTGTGGCAGGTTTCGTAGCGGTTGAGCCCTTGATGTTCAACATTCGGCGGCAGCCACAAGCCATATTGTGATGGCGTCAAATACTGGCGGCTGCCGACTTTCACTTCCATCACCCCGCTGAACGAGTAAACGAATTCGCCCCAAGGGTGGCTATGGCGCGGATAGGCCGCATCGGCAGGCATACAAGCGGTGCGAAACACCAATGGCGCAGGCAATGTGGTGCTGAACGGTGGGGTATGCAGCTGTTTGGTTAAAATACTCATGGGTCACTCTGTCACATCAACGCTATGCGTTGTCAGATTCTAGCTATATGTCTGAATCACGACAACGCATAATGTAGCCATCATCAATCATATGGATAACAAGAATGACGTCGCGCAAACCAATCGATGGCATGGCGCTCGGCATCATGGTGGTGTTCTGTTTCACCATGGGCTTGCAGCAAATTGCACTAAAATCCACCGGCAACGACATTGCCCCGATCTTGCAAATTGGGATGCGCTCGGGCATTGCAGCCGTTTTGGTGATGGCGTATGTGCTGCTGCGCGGTAGAAAACTGGTGTTTGCCGATGGCAACTGGAAGCCCGGATTGGCGGTGGGCGCCCTGTTTGCACTCGAATACCTGTTTCTTGGCGAAGCGCTGCGTTACACCTCGGCATCGCACGCGGTGATTTTCCTCTATACCTCGCCGGTGTTCAGCGCGTTGATCCTCCATTTTCTGATTGATTCGGAGCGTCTGTCGCCCGTGCAATGGTGTGGCATTTTGCTCGCATTTGCCGGGATTGCGGTGGCGTTTTTGTGGCATCCGGGGACTGCGGTGTCCACGCAACCCGACATGCTGTGGGGCGATTTTTTGGCGCTGCTGGCGGGTGTCTCATGGGGATTAACCACGGTGCTGATTCGCAGCTCGAAACTGGCCAATGTCTCTTCCGAACAAACCTTGCTTTATCAACTGGTGGTGGCGTTTGTGGTGCTGATTGGCGCGGCCATTTGGATGGATCAAACGGCCATCAATCCAACGCCATTGGCGCTCGCCAGTGTCGCGTTTCAAACCTTAATTATTTCGTTTGGCGGCTTTCTGGTTTGGTTCTGGATGCTCAATACGTACATCGCCTCGCGCCTTGGCGTGCTGTCGTTTATGACCCCGCTGTATGGCGTGGTGTTGGGCGCATTGATTCTCGGTGAGAAAATCGAAGCGGGATTCTTGTATGGTTCCGTGATGGTGATTGGTGGCATTGTGCTGGTCAGCGGTCATGGCTGGATCAAGCAGCTGCTGACGCGTCGCCGAGTCAGCCTCAACCCCACCATCAAACCCGATTAACGAATAAACCCGATGAACGGATTGCGCGGCTCACCCTTGGGGTGGGCCGTTTTTACTTCACACGCAATTTCGGCCAAATCGTCAGCCAGCGCTTGGTCGCGATTCGCTGCCGAAAGATCTCAGGCTGGGGAAAATCGGGATTGATGCGCACCTGCAACGACCAGTTTTCTTCTAAGCCAAAGGGCGCAAAAAAGTGCAGGTGGCCATCGGCTTCCAGCCGCACGCCGACACACGTTGGTACTTCCACCCAACGGGCAATCCCATCGCCGCAACTGATGTACGGTGCGTGCCCCTGTTTGAGGTGCATGCGCGCCTGATTACGCACTTCCCAGCGAATCTCTGGCACCAAGTGATGGAGCTGACGTTGCCACTGCTGCTCGGTATCGAGTGAGCAATCATCGCGGTCAAAGTAAACCACATCCACATCGTTGAGCGGCGTCATCTCACGCTTGTCATGCAGCGCATCCCAGATGGCGTTGCGCAGAAATCCGGCGCCGAGATAACCATCGGGCAGATTGAGCGATTGCACCGCGCGCAGGCAGCGCATGCGCAAGTCGTCTTGGCGCAGCAGAGTGTCGGTTCGGCAGAGAGCATTCATCGGGGTAGCCAGTGAAAATACAGAGTGACATTGTAAAACGACGTGGCAGGAAACCAATAAAAAAAAGCCCTCAAATGAGGGCTTGGGTTTGATGAATGACCGTTACAGTGAGCGAGCAATCTCGGGTTGACGTTGGTCTAAGCGATGGCTCCAGCGGGTGAGCAGCAACGCGACAGCGACAATGATTGCGCCGACCCATGGCGTGCTCATCAATCCAGATTCTTTCACCACGATACTGCCGCCCCATGAACCGAGCGCAATGCCGACGTTAAAGGCAGCGATGTTCAATCCCGATGCCACATCAACGGCTTTCGGTGTGTAGTGTTCCGCCAGTTTGACCACATACACTTGTAAGCCAGGGACGTTACCGAAAGCGAAGGCACCCCAAATCAGGACCATCAGCACGGCAGCGACAGGGTGCGGCGCAGCAAAGGTGAACAGCAGCAGAATCAGGCTCAAGCCAGCAAAAATGATGGTCAGCGCGCGAGTTGGGCCATGTTTGTCGGCCAGTTTGCCACCCCAAATGTTACCCACCGCAACGGAGGCGCCGTACACCAGCATCAAAATACTGATGGTGGTTGACGCAAAACCAGAGACGTTTTCTAGAATCGGTGCAATGAAAGTAAAGGCTGTGAAGGTGCCGCCGTAACCCAGTGCGGTGATGGCAAACACCAGCAGAAGGCGAGGCTGTGCCAGCACTTTGGCCTGCTCGGTCAATGTGGTTCGTGGCGGTTGCGGCAGGTTGTTTGGCACCAAAAATGCGCTTCCGATCAAAGCCAATAGACCCAAAATCGCGACGATCAAAAAGGTGGTTTGCCAACCCAAGGTTTGGCCGATGTAAGTTCCCAGTGGCACACCGGTGACGAGAGCGACAGTCAGGCCGGTAAACATGATCGCAATCGCGCTGGCGGCTTTGTCTTTGGAGACCAGTCCGGTGGCGATGGTGGAACCTATCGAGAAGAACACCCCGTGCGCAAGGCCAGTCAAAATGCGGGCCAGAATCAAGGTAGAGTAACCCGGAGATTGCCAAGCAAGCACGTTGCCGACCACAAATAGCGCCATGACAGACAACAGGACACGTTTACGATTCCAGCTACCGGTTAAGGCGGTGAGCACGGGCGCGCCGATGGCGACGCCCAACGCATATAGGCTGACCAGTAAACCGGCCGAAGGGAGTGAGACATTCAGATCATGGGCCATGGTCGGGATCAAGCCGACGATGACAAACTCAGTGGTGCCGATGGCAAACGCACTGAGCGTAAGAGCTAATAGAGCAATGGGCATAACAGTTTCCTCGTTGTGCTTCAGCGTCAGTGACGTGAAGCGAGCTGTGCGATGGCGTGCATTATTCATGAGCTTTTATTTGCGAAAAACGCTAGTATTAGCAAAACAATTTTGTGATTTTTGCAATAAATGGAGTGCGTATGCTGACCCGTTCGGACGATTTGGAAATTCTCATCACGGTGGTAGATAGCGGCAGCTTTTCGCAAGCGGCGGAAGTGATGGATGTGCAGGTGGCGAAAGTTTCGCGTGCCGTCAGTCGGTTGGAGCTGCAACTGGGCATCACGATTTTAAATCGCACCACGCGGCGGCTGGAACTGACTGAAGAGGGCAAGCGCTTTGTGGAATCGGTACGCGCTGGGTTACAACAGTTGCGTCAGGCCGAAGAGGACATCGTCTCTCGTGGCGAGTTGCCCAAAGGCAAATTGCGCGTTGATGCGGCCAGCCCATTTATGCTCCACCAACTGGTGCCCTTGGTGCGTGAATTTCACGCCGCGTATCCCGATATTGATCTGGAACTGACCTCCAACGAAGGCTTTGTCGATTTGTTGGAAAAGCGCACCGATGTGGCGATTCGTATCGGGAAACTCAATGATTCGACTTTGCATGCACGGCCGTTGGGGAAAAGTGCTTTGTATGTTGTGGCGTCGCCGGATTACCTCGCTCAGCGCGGGTTCCCAACCACGCCGCAAGAGTTGCATCAGCACGATATCGTTGGCTTCACCGCGCCACGTACCTTGAATATCTGGCCGCTCAATGGCACTGAGTTTATCGAACCGACGATTGCATGTAGCAGCGGCGAAACAGTGCGTCAGTTGGTGATTGCCGGCAATGGCATTGCCTGTTTGTCGGGCTTTATGGTCAAAGAAGACATCGCCGCCGGGCGTTTGGTTGCGCTGTTGGATTCGCACCGCAAGCTGCATTCGGATCGCGAATTCATCAATGCGGTGTATTACAAATCGTCTAATGTGGCGCGTCGCATTTCGGCCTTCATTGACTTCATTCAACCCAAGTTCAACCTTTGATTGCCACTTTTGCAAATCGGACAAAAATGTTTTGTCTGTTTGCGACTTAATTTCATGCTATCAGGCGATTAGCATGGTTCCATCGCTGAGTGACTCTGGTGCGTGACAAACCATCTGAGCCTCTCGCCTGACTCATGAAGGGGAACCGTATGACTAACGCTCTATTCCAACCACTGCAAGTGGGCCGTTTTCGTTTAGCAAATCGCATTGTGATGCCGCCGATGACCCGTTCGCGTGCTTCGCAGCCGGGTGATGTTGCCAATGATATGATGGCAACATACTACGCCCAACGTGCCAGCGCCGGATTGATCATTGGTGAAGGCACTCAAATTTCACCGATGGGCAAAGGTTATGCTTGGACACCGGGGATTTACAGCGACGAGCAAATCGCCGGTTGGCGCAAAGTGACCGACGCCGTGCACGCCGAAGGCGGCTTGATGTTCGCGCAATTGTGGCATGTTGGCCGCGTGACACACCCAGACAACATCGGCGGCGAGCAGCCGATTTCGGCCTCAGCCATCAAGGCGGAAAACGTCAAAGTCTTCATCGATAACGGCACCGATGCACCGGGATTTGTCGATGTGGTTGAACCGCGCGAAATGACCCATGACGATATCCAACACGTGGTCGCTCAGTTTGGTCAGGCGGCTAAAAATGCGTTGCTGGCGGGCTTTGACGGTATTGAACTGCACGCGGCGAACGGCTACCTGATCAACCAATTCATTGACTCACAATCGAACCATCGCACCGATGAATACGGCGGCAGCCTAACCAACCGCCTGCGCTTTTTAGACGAAGTGGTGACCGCGCTGTGTGACGCGATTGGCGCGGATCGCGTCGGCGTTCGACTGGCACCCCTGACCACGCTCAATGGCACGGTGGATGATCACCCAGAAGAAACATACGTGGCGGCAGCCAAACTGCTCAACCAGCACGACATTGCCTATCTGCACATTGCGGAAGCCGACTGGGAAGATGCGCCGCTGATGCCACAAGACTTCAAACGTGCGCTGCGCGATGTGTTCTCTGGCGCGATCATTTACGCCGGTAAATACACCGCCGAACGCGCTGAACAAGCAGTGCAATCGGGCTTGGCTGATTTGATTGGCTTTGGTCGTCCGTTTGTCGCCAACCCCGATTTACCGGCGCGCATTCAGTTGGGCCAACCGTGGGCAAAACACGACCCAGACACCCTGTTCGGCGGCGCAGAGAAAGGGTTGATCGACTACCCAACCTACAGCGCTGCGTAACGTATACCCATAAAAATGAAGAGAAAGGAAAGTTAACCATGAAGATACCTCAGCTTGGTGCGGGCACCTTCCGCCTGAAAGGGGAAGACGCGTTTCATTCGGTCACCATGGCGCTGGAGGCGGGTTACCGCCACATCGACACTGCGCAGATTTACGGCAACGAAAAAGAAGTGGGTGAAGCGATCGCCGCTTCCGGCGTGGCGCGCGAAACGCTGTTTCTGACCACCAAAATCTGGACGGATAAACTGGGTCAAGCGTCCTTCTTGCCAAGCTTGAAACAGAGCCTGAGTGACTTGCAAACCGATTATGTCGATTTACTGCTGATCCACTGGCCGCTCAAAGACAACGCCGTGGCGATGGACGAATACCTGCAATGCCTCAAAGCTGCGCAGGATCTGGGCCTAGCAAAACAGATTGGTGTATCGAACTTTACCGTTGCGCAGATGCAGCAGGCGATTGAGATTCTTGGTGAAGGTGTAATTTACACCAACCAAGTGGAAGTGCACCCTTACCTGCAAAACCGTGCAGTGGTGGCGTTTTGCCGCGCGCACAACATCATCGTGACTGGCTACATGCCATTTGCTTACGGTGAGGTGCTAAAAGACGCTGTGATTCAAGAGATTGCCGCCGCGCATCAAGCCACACCAGCGCAAGTGGTGCTGGCGTGGATGGCAGCCAACGCGTTTGTCACCATTCCATCGTCGACCAAACGTGCCAATATCGAGAGCAATCTGGCGTACGTGAACGTGACGTTGAGTGACGACGACATGGCGCGCATTGCGACGCTGGATCGCAACCATCGTTTGGCTAATCCAGACTTTGCGCCTGAGTGGGACTAAGCCGCTTGGCAACACAAACCGGCGTTCTCGCCGGTTTTTTTATGCCGAACGTTCAGGGTCTGCGGACTCAGGGCGCTGAATGTAGTGCAACACTTGCGCAATCGGCATCGGTCGATAATAGACAAACCCTTGAATCAGATAGACACCCCGCTTGGCTAAATAGGCCACTTGGCTGGTGGTTTCCACGCCTTCGGCAATCACCTCGACGTTGGCTTTGTGGGCTGAGGCGATAATGGATTCAAGGATGTTGCGTTTGATGTCGGTGGTGTCAATCGTATCGATGAACATCTTGTCGATTTTGATGCTGTCGATTTGCAACTGTTGCAGGTAGGAAAACCCGCCGTAGCCCGTGCCGAAATCGTCGATCTTAAAGTGGTAACCGCGTTGAATCAGGCGCTGAATCATGTCGTCTGCCATCAGCAAATTCTTGATGGGCTCACGTTCGGTGATTTCAAATTGAATCTGGTGGGCATACGGCCAGTTCAGCGCGTTCAACGTGTCGTGCAGGGCGACGGTTTCCACGTGTTCAGCGACCAGATTGATGCTCACCCACTGCTCAGGCTGTAATTTGGGGATGTCCTCCACCACCTGTTGGATCAGCTGTTGGGTAATTTTCATGATCAGCCCAGAGCTTTCGGCGACATGAATAAACTGGCTCGGCGCAATCCATTCATGGCCGCGCTGCCAGCGCAGCAACACTTCAAACCCCACGATATGCCCTGTGCGGCTGTCAACCACTGGTTGGTAAAACGGCACGAATTCGTCATCCCGAATTGCCATCTCAATCAGCCCTTCAATCGAGTTGCGGTAATGGCGCACCATGAAGTAACCAAACCCCATGACCAGCCCAGCCAGCAGCGATAGTGGCAGCCCCCACATGACCAAGCGATGACGCACATACGCGTGCAGTTGCTCGGCGGCCGACAGCGTCATTTCACTGTTCAGTTGGGTGTCGTGATTGCTCATGGTCGCGATGATGCGGTTGGATTGCGTGGCGATGGCGGGATCGCCGCGCTCAATGCGCATGTGTTCAAATGCCGAGTCCATAAAACGAAACGTCATATAAAAACAATCATCACAAGGCGTTTTTAAGAGCTCGCGTCCCCAGCCGCCATACAACACCCAGTAGATGAGGTTGCCGCCTTTTTTGTACATCACCAGCAGTTCGCTCTCACTGTGTTCGTAGGCGGGTGTGGTGGCCATGTAAAATCCCGTGGCGGGAATGCGTACGCCTTCGAGCTCATCGGCAACCAGAGACACGCCCACGGTCGAACAGCTTTTGCCGTTTGCCGTGATGACGCCAATCAGGCGCACATAATGATTGTAATATTTCGGCGCGCGCATCAGGTGCATGTCGTCCTCGCTGCAATCAAATTGCAGTTGGTCCGCTTGTTCGATCATCATGTGATTGAGCACGCGCCCGCGTTCAGCCAGATAGCGACTGACTTCGTCCATTTTATGGTTGAGCAGAAACAGGGAATATTGACGTTCGAGCAGGGGCAGCAGCAATGAAAACACCATCACTGGCAGCAAAATGAGGACGATCACGATTTTCTTTGGCGTGCGCAGCATGCAAAATCTCACCCATGCGTGTGGAATGCTCTCCACTTTAGCACTCAAGCGGATGCATAGGTGAGATTTATGACAGAGAAATGGGCGGCTTTTACCTCAATGTCACGGATGCCGTAACATTGAGGTGGCGGCATTAACCCCAGCGCAACACTTGCCAGTGGGGCTGATGCGCATGCTGCGCGAGGCGTTCACAGGGGTTCACCAGATAAGCGAAATCTGCATGTAGGCACAGCGGCAGGTCGTTAATCGAATCGGTGAAAAAATGCAGTTTACCCACGAGCTCGGGATGAGTCAGTAGCCAGTTTTCAAGGCGCGTGACTTTGCCTTCACGATAACTCGGTACGCCGACAATCTCGCTGGTGTAACGGCCATCACGCACCGCCATATCAATCCCCAACGCATTCTCAATGCCAATTTTGCGTGCCACGGCTTCAACCAGAAAACTGACGGAAGCGGAGATGATCAGCATCGGGATGCCATCATTTGTTAGCTGCTCAATCAGCACCTTGGCCTGAGGAAACAGGCGCGGCAGAATGCGACTGTCGACGCACGCTTCGACCAGCGCGTGCACTTGTTCGACTGGCAGCGCAAACAGCGGCTGCATGACGTAATCGAGATAATCTTCCATGTCCATTTCGCCGCGTGCATACAGCGACATCAGGTGGCGATCCTGCGCGAGAAAATCTGGGTCGGTGGCAATGCCTTGGTCGACCAGAAATTCGTTCCAGATCATGGCGCAATCGCCGTCAATTAAGGTGTCGTCCATATCAAAGACGTACAGAGGTTGAGACATTTAGGCACTCACAGGTTGAATTTCATTCAGATTAAAACGTAGCTCCAGCGCACTGCCGCTTGGCAACAGACGCTCGGATGAACGGTTCAGGGTATCGACCGTCAGTTCGCACGTATCCACCGCCACGTGATAACGAATCACGTTCCCCAGCAACTGATGGCTTTTGATCACCGCGCGCTGCGGCGCTGAGATATGCGCGCCATAGTGACGGCCTTGCTCGGCGACATAAATCGACTCGGGACGAATCGCGACTTTCCACGGCGTGTCCAGATTCAACAGCGTTTTCGCCTGAGCGGCATTGACCAGATTGTAATGCCCCATAAAGCCGGCGACAAACTCGTTCGCCGGTTGCGTATAAATCGACTCCGGCGAGCCTTGCTGAACAATTTTTCCCTGATGCATCAGAAAGATGCGATCCGACATCGTCATCGCTTCTTCCTGATCGTGGGTGACGAAAATCGTGGTCAGGTTGAGCTCTTTCTGAATGTCACGAATCTGCTGGCGCAGGTGTTTGCGGATCTTGGCATCCAGCGCCGACAAGGGTTCATCGAGCAATAAAATCCGCGGTTTCACCACCAGCGCGCGCGCCAAGGCGACGCGCTGACGCTGGCCGCCGGACAACTGGTGCGGATAGCACTCTTCTTTGCCTTGTAATGCCACCAGCTCAATCACTTGGGCAACTTCACGGGCCATGGTGGCTTTATCGCGCCCTTGCATTTTGAGGCCAAAGCCGATGTTGCCGGCCACAGTCATATTCGGAAACAGCGCATAGGATTGGAACACCATGCCAATGCCGCGCTTTTGCGGTGCGGCGTGGGTGATCTCTTCGCCGCCGACGAAAATCGAGCCGCTGTCGACTGGATTGAGGCCGGCCAAGCTGCGCAGCAGGGTCGATTTCCCACAGCCACTTGGGCCGAGTAGGGTAATGAATTCGCCTTGTTGAATGTCGAACTGAATCGACTCAAATACGGTGTTGTTGCCAAAGCGTTTGGTGAGTTGCTGAACAGAAACGTCACTCATGGTTTTGCTCCCAATCGGCTTGCTAGCCAAGTACAGAAAAAGATAAACAGGAAGTAAGTCATCACTAACGCGGACGTGAAGTGGCCGCTGGTCTGGCGCATGTTGTAGAGATAAATTTGCAGCGTTTCATAGCGTGTGCCGACCAGAATATTGGCGAACACAAATTCACCCAGCAGGAATGAAAACGACAGAAACAGCGACGCCATCAGGCCTTTACGCACATTGGGTAACACGATTTGCAGAAAGGCTTGGGTCGTGCTCGCGCCGAGCAGGTGCGCCGCGTCCATCAAATCGCGCAGGTGAATCGCCGAGAAACTGTTGGCCAGCGCACGGTACATAAACGGCAGCGCGATGGTGAAGTAGGTGCCAATCAGAATCCACGGTGTGCCGACAATCGGCACGGCGCTGTCAGCGTAGAGCTGCAACAGGCCCACTGAAGAGACCACGGGCGGTACGGCGAACGGTAACAAGATCAGCAGGTTCATCACGCGATCCAGCTTCGGAAAGTAGTAAAACACCACAAAAATCGCGGGCAGGATCAGCAGCGTGCTGAGCGCTAACGCGGCCACGCACACCAACAGTGAACGTCCGAACGCTGCGATAAAGCGCGCATCGCTGAGCAGTTTGAGATACCAGTCGAGGGTAAAGCCGTCTGGCAGAATGGTTGCGCCCCAACGTGAGGAGAGCGAGTACACCAGCGTGGCGATAATCGGCACCAACATAATGCCGACGATGCCGTACACCATGGTTTTATGATAGAGGCTGTGGTTAGCGTTTTGCATGGTAACTCCTTGCAATCAGCCATTGGTTGATCAGCGTGATGAACGCCAGCAGCGCCATCAACACCACTGAAATTGCGGCCGCAAGATTCGGTTCCAAAAACAGATCGCCGGACACCAGGCTGGCAATACGCACGGTGATCACGTTGTAGTTGCCGGAAGTGAGTGCATACACGCTGGCGTAAGCGCCCATGGCGTTGGCGATGAGAATAATAAACGTGCCCAGCAGTGCCGGAGACAACACGGGCAGCGCGATTTTGACCCAATATTGCCAGGTTTTGGCGCCCAGCAGCGCGGCGGCGGCTTGCCAGTCGTCGCTCAACGCATCAAAGGCCGGGTAGAGGAGTAACACCGCCAGCGGGATCTGAAAATAGATGTAAATCGCCATCAGCCCGGATTTGCCGTACAGGTTGAAATCGTCAATCAGGCCGTACTGTTTGAGCAGCAACGTCAGTGCGCCGTTGGTGCCGAGAATGATGATGAAGGCAAACGCCAGCGGGACACCCGCGAAGTTACTGCTCATGTTGGTAAAGGCGATCACTGCATCGCGCAGGCGGCCACTGACGCGGCGCAGCGAACTGACCAACAGCGCCGCAATCGCCAGCCCGACCAGACTGGACCAGACTGAGAGCCACAAACTGTTGCCAAAACCTTGTTGAATAAAGCCGGAATCGAGGATTTCGCGGTAATTGTCCAGCGACCATTCATCGTCGACCTGAAAGCTGTTGACGCCAACCCAGACCATCGGCGCCAGTTGAAATAGATAGAAAAACAGCGCGAATGGCAACAGCCACGCCAGCGGCTTAAAACGCTGCCAGGCGTGACGTGGCTGCGATGCAGCGGTGTCGCCGCGATTGGCAGCGCGTGAAGAGAGGGTGGGACTGCTCATCATGCTAATACCTGCTGGGCCACGGGCTTATCGTGTTCAAGGCGCAGCAATTCACACACCGTGCCGCAAATCTCCGTTTGCGCGAGGGTGGCCTCGGCGTGATGAGAAAAGTGTTCGCCGATGACAAACAGCGGCACTTGACGCTCTTCAGCCAGAATTCCGCCGTGTGACAGGTCGTTGTTCATGCCGTGATCGCTGGTCACCATCACCTGATAGCCATCATCAATCCAGCCTTGTAGATAGTTGGCGAGAATCACGTCGGCATGGCGGGCGCTGTTGCGATACTGACGTGAATCGAGGCCAAATTTGTGTCCGGCATCATCGATGTTCATCGGATGAATCAAGAGAAAGTCCGGCTGATGAGACAGGCGCAGATGCTCGGCATCAAGAAACAGCGCTTCATCGGGATAATGGTCCCAGTGGTAAAAGCAGCCGTGCTGAATGTTGAGCGATGCATCATGGGTAAAGCGGTCACGCACGGCATCAAAAGGCGCGCGGTTATACAGCTCGCTGACCCAGTGATACGCGGCCGCGGCGGTGGTTTTACCTTGCGATTTGGCGAGGCTGAAAATCGAATCGAAATGCGACAGACGCACAATCTGGTTGTTGACGATGCCGCTGTCAACCGGACGAACCCCGGTCAGCAAACACTCGTAGAGTGGGCGTGACATCGACGGCAGTTCACATTGTAGGGAGTAAAGTGTGGCGCTTTGCTGCTCAATTAAACCGTTGAGGTAGCCCATGCAATCACGGGCTACCTGATAATTGAGTCCATCAAGCACAACAAGGATCACCTTATTGTTCATGAACACCTCTTACTGCTGGTGGATGAGGACGTTTTCTTGCCACTGACGCGGCAGTTTACGGGCGGATTTTTCCCAGGCATTGAAGTCCGTGACCGGGTGAACATTCTGGTACTGATCGTTGGCCAGCAGTTTCGCTTTGACTGATTCTGGCAGCTCAATGTTGCTGCGAATCGGACGTGCGTAACCTTGTGCTAGGTTGATTTGGCCTTGGTCACTGAAGATGTACTCACGCGCCAGCTTGGCCGCATTCGGATTCTTCGCGTATTTATTGATGAGGGTGGTGTAGCCCGAAATCACCGAACCGTCTTGCGGAATGGTGACCGTAAAGCGGCTGCGATCAATCTGGTCGCGGTAGTTCAGCGCGTTAAAGTCCCACATGATCGCGACTTCCACTTCGCCTTTTTCCAGATTAGCCAGGCTTGGGTCGGTAAACGACAGGCGGCCTTGTTTCGCCAGTTTCGAGAAGAAATCCAGCGCTGGTTTCAGGTTGCTTTCATCACCGCCGTTGGCAAATGCGGCCGCGAGTACCGCGTTATTGGCCTGAGCCGCGACACCGACATCACCCACGGTCACTTTGTATTGGCCGTTGAGCAGATCAGCCCAAGAGGTTGGCGCTTGCTTGACCAAATTGTTGTTGGTGATAAACGCAATTGTGCCGGTGTAAGCAAGTGCCCAGTGGCCATCTTTGTCTTTGGCCCAGTTGGGAATGTCGCTCCACGTGGTCGGTTTATAAGGCTGAGTGACGCCCTTTTTGACCGCAACGCGGGCAAAGGCAAAGCCGACATCACCGATATCGGCGGTCGCGTTTTTCTTTTCCGCTTCGAACTTGGCAATTTCCTGCGCTGAACTCATGTCGGTGTCCTGATGAGTCAGGCCGTAATGGGTGTTCAAGTCATTCCAAGTGTCTTTCCAGTTTGCCCAACTTCCCGGCATGCCGACGCTGTAAACAGCGCCTTCTTTTTTGGCCGCGTCGATCAGCGATTGAATATCGCCGTCTTGGGCGAAAGCGGGCATTGCGAGCGTGGTCGCAAGCAGCGTTGCACTGGTCAGTAACGTTTTCATGGTCTCCATCCTTCTGGACTAGGTCAGTAAGTTTGATTTTTATCCTAGGCAGCGAATGTGACGTTTTGGGTTCATCCAGATGACGCTTTTTCGTTAGTTTTATGGCAGTTATGTTTCAGTTGTCTTTGATTAACAGCGGGTTAGCTGTAATAAATTTGTTATGTGCGTTGATTAGTCTGAAAAAAGAGAGACCGTATTGGACTAGATCAGGATGAAGCTACAGGCGACGACCCAACTGGGAAAAATAAAATCCACCCTACGCGAGCAGATTTGCGGCGGCATCATGAACGATCGGCAAAAATTGCCGTCGGAGCGTGAATTGAGTGAGCTGTTCGAAACGACGCGTATTACCATCAAGGACGCATTGGTGTCGCTCGAAACCGAAGGGCTGATTTATCGTGAAGAGCGCCGCGGTTGGTTTGTGTCGCCAGAACGGGTGCGTTACAACCCGCTGTCGCGTTCGCATTTCCATCAGATGGTGCGCGAGCAAGACCGCATCGCGGAAACCAAAGTGCTCAATGTGCGCAGTGTGATGGCCTCGCGCGAGTATGCCAAAGCGATGCAGATCGAACGCATTACGCCGATTCATATTATCGAGCGCTTGCGCTATATCGACGGGCGCGCGGTGTTGTTTGTCGAAAACTGCCTGATTGCGCGTCTGTTTCCCAACATTTTGCAGGAGAATCTGCACGGGTCTTTGACAGGTCTGTACGCGGAAAAATATGGTTACCGCACTCAGCGTTCGCGTTTTGACGTCATTCCGACCGCCGCGCCATCGCATGTGGCGAAAGCGCTCAATGTTGCCACGGGACAGCCGGTGCTGAAAATTTGCCGAGTGAATTACAAACAGGATGGGGCGATCATGGATTGTGAATTTGAATATTGGCGACCCGATTCGGTGGTGATCACCATCGACAGTTGTGGCGACTGAGCGCCGCCACACATTGCCAAGGCAAGTTAACGACTCGCTTTCAGTTCCTCTAGCACGTCGCTGAGGGTTGGGCGAATACGATGACCTAAAGCCACCACGTCGTCACTGGGCATGACCAAATCCGGAATTTGATAAGCAATCATCTTCGCGGCGACTGCCGAGCGCACGCCATTGTTAGAATCTTCAAACGCCAGACACTGCGCTGGTGCAACGTCGAGGCGACTGGCCGCCAGCAAATAGATTTCTGGGTGCGGTTTGCCTTGGCTGACTTCGCAACCGGTCGCCACGGCATCGAAATAGCGATCCAGCCCCGAAAGGCGCAGCTTAATGCTCGCCACATCCCGCTGAGTTGAGGTCGCTACAGCGGTTGGAATGTGCTCTGCTTTGAGCCATTCCAGCAATTCAATCACGCCTTGTTTGACAGGAATCGCTTGATGTTTCACCACGGCGTTATAGCGAGTGCGCCACTCATTGTGCAGTTGCATGTAATCGAGATCCGGCCCGTATCCCGCGCGCAGCGTGGCTTCAATCCCGGCGGCATTGCGACCAATCACCGACAAATACAAATCACGTAAAAACGGAACGCCGACCGCTTGGCAGGCTTGTTCAAAAATTTCTATACAGACGCGCTCGGTGTCGAGCAGCAGCCCATCCATGTCGAAAATAGCAGCTTGGAAGTTCATGGGGTTCATATCGTTGAGGGGCGAATTAGCGGATCATTGTCACACAAAGCGCAGGGGTGCGGCGACTTTTTTCTTGTTTGACGTCACTTTTCTCACGTGGCCAACATGGTAAAAATGCACGACTGTGCTCATTCGCTGAGCGAAAATCAATCCTTTGTAAAATCAGCAAATTAGCAGCGAGAGTTTGCGGTTCTTGAGTTATGCTTAAGTGAGTCGTTTTGCAGGCGCAAAACATGAGTTAGAGGTGAAGTGAAGTTGAAATCGGCGTGGATTCGGCAGTGGATGCCGGGATTGTATCAGTTTAAACACTATGAGCGCGCTTGGCTGGTCGATGACGTGCGAGCGGCATTTTCTGTGGTGGCTGTGGCCCTGCCCGTGGCGATTGCGTATGCGCAATTAACCGGGGTATCGGCGATTGTCGGGTTGTATTCGTGTGTGGCACCGATGCTGGTGTACGCGCTGTTTGGTACCTCGCGCCAGTTGATTGTCGGCCCCGATGCCGCGACCTGTGCGGTGGTTGCGGCGGTGGTGGCACCGTTGGCCGCGGGCGACCCAACCAAGCATTGGCAACTGGTCATGACCATGACTGCGATGATGGGGATCTGGTGTATTCTCGCCAGTAAGTTCCGTCTCGGTATTTTGGCCGATTTTCTTTCGCGTCCGATCCTGATGGGGCTGCTCAACGGGGTGGCGTTGACCATCATCGTGGGTCAGTTGAGTAAAGTGTTCGGCGTGAAGTACGAGCAGAGCTACTTGTTGGAACGTTTGGCGGAAGCACCGCAGCGCTTGTTTGACGTGCATTGGCAAACCGTGGTGGTCAGTGTGCTGACGGTGGCGGTCTATTTTGCCGCCAAGCGTTTTCGCCCATCGTGGCCGGCGGCGATGCTGGCGATCATCTCGGCAGGCATCTTGGTGTGGGCGACCCAATTGGATAGCCAAGGCGTGAACGTGGTTGGCTTGATTCAGGGCGGCTTACCGGCGTTTCAAACCCCGACGTTTGACATCGGGATCAGCCGTGAATTGGTGGTTCCTGCACTCAACTTAGCGATGGTGAGCTTTGTCAGTATGATGCTGACCGCGCGCAGTTTTGCGGCCAAAAATGGCTACGATATCGATGCGGATAAAGAGTTTCGAGCGCTCGGGATTGCCAACTTAGCGTCGGCATTTTCACAAGGCTTTGCTATCAGTGGTGCTGATTCCCGCACCGCGGTGAATGACGCCAATGGCGGTAAATCGCAGTTGGTCTCGGTGATTGCGGCGGTGGTGATCGGATTGGTGGCGATCTTCCTTTATCGTCCGCTGCAGTACATTCCAACGGCTGCATTGGGTGTGGTGTTGATCATTGCCTCGACCTCGCTGCTGGATCTCAAAGGGTTGTGGGGGCTGAGAAAGCGCGATAAAGATGCGTTTTATTTGGCGTCGGTGACCTTTATTGCCGTGCTGATTGTCGGCGTGATCCCCGGTATCACGCTGGCGGTGTTGCTCGGATTGTTCCAGTTCTTACGCGTGGTGATGCGACCGAGCGATCAACGCTTGGGGCTGGATAAAGACGGGACGATTCGCACCGTGGATGGCACCGGAAAAGCCACGCCAATTCCTGGCTTGATGCTGTATCGTTTTAACTCGCCGCTGACGTATTTCAATGCGCCGTACTTCAAGCGTCGTCTATTGGAATTGGTGGAAACCAGCGATTCCAGCGTCGACTGTGTGGTGATTGATGCGGTGGCGAGCTTTACGCACCTCGATTTGAGCGTGATGGCGATGTTGGCGGATGTGCAGAACATCCTGAAAAAACGCGGTATTCGTTTAATTCTGGCCGGACGTAAGCGCAGTATGCGTCAATGGTGTGAGTTGAGCGGTGTGCCGGTCGGCGACGGCGGGTTGGTGCTACGTGCTGATATGTATTTGGCGATCAAACTCAGTGGGTGTTACCAACAAGCGGTGGAAGAGGGGCAAGTGCCGCCGGTTCAGAAAGAGCCGGAAGCCGATGCGCTGCCCAAACCGGTGCCCGAAGTGGCGTAAGTTCAAGTATCAAAAGCCTGCCGATTGGCAGGCTTTTTTCATCGTGCTGGTTTCATCATCAAACGCTGAGCGACGCTTCCGTATGATTGGCTTTTTGATAGCCCGGTAGCGTTGCCAAGCCTGCCCAATAGGTTTTGATGTGAGGGAAATGATCCAACATGCCGCTGGCGTGTACACCTTCGGCAATAAACGACATCATGATGTCTGCGCCGGTCAGTTTGTCGGCCACCAAGTAGCGTTTGCCTTCGAGCTGCGCATTCACATAGCCCAAGACTTTTGCCGCTTCACTGTTGGCATAGCCTTCTAAAAACTGCGTTTTGGCACCGTCTTTGGCTAAGAACAGTTTGAGCAGCAGCGGCAGAATGCCTGAGCTTTCGGCAAAATGCAGCCATTGCAGGTAGTCGATGTACTCGGCGCTGTCCCGTGCGGGAGCCAGACGTTCCGCGGCAAAGCGTTCAATCAGGTATTCCGTGATCGCGCCTGATTCGGCGATCACGCGTCCGTCGATTTCAATCACCGGCGATTTGCCCAGCGGGTGAACCGCTTTGAGCTCTGGTGGTGCCAGAAAGGTCAAGGCATCGCGTTGATAGGGAACAACTTGATAGTCGACGCCCAGCTCTTCTAGCAACCAGATGATGCGCTTGGAACGTGATTGGTTCAGGTGGTGTAATGTGATCATTGTGGGCTCCTTATGACAGCGGTGTGTTGACTTCGATCACCAGCTTGCCGAAGTTCTTTCCTTCCAGCAGCCCCATGAACGCGGTTGGCGCTTGCGCCAGTCCTTGTACGATCTGCTCGCGGTATTGCATTTTGCCCTCAGCCAACCATTGGCTCATGTCTTGGGCAAACTCGTTGTAACGATGGCCGTAGTCATCGAAAATAATAAAGCCCTGCATTTTGATGCGTTTGACCAGCAGCATGCCCATGAGGCTCGACAGGCGATCGGGGCCTTCCGGCAGCGCAGTAGCGTTGTATTGAGACACCAAGCCGCACAACGGAATACGTGCTTTGGTGTTGAGCAGTGGCATGACCGCATCAAACACTTTGCCACCCACGTTTTCAAAGTAGACATCAATGCCTTGCGGACAAGCTTGTGCCAACTGCTCTGCGAAATCATCGGCTTTGTGGTCAATACAGGCATCAAAGCCCAGCACGTCAACCGCATGGCGACATTTGTCTTCGCCGCCCGCCACGCCAACCACGCGGCAACCTTTGATTTTGCCAATTTGACCCACGGTCGCGCCGACCGGCCCTGTGGCGGCCGCGACCACAATGGTTTCTCCCGCTTTGGGTTGGCCAATATCCAGTAGCCCCATGTAGGCGGTAAAGCCGGGCATGCCCATGATGCCAAGCGCAAACGAAGGGTGCGTCGGTTGAGTGCCCAGTTTTAACAGGCCGTCGCCGTTGGAAATGGCGTAGCGTTGCCAGCCGGTGTAGGCCAATACCCATTCGCCCACGGCAAAATCAGGGTGATGGGACACTTCGATCTGACACACGGTGCCGCCAACCATCACGGCATTGAGCGCGACGGGATCGGCGTAAGACTTGGCATCGCTCATGCGGCCGCGCATATACGGATCCAGTGACAGATAAATGGTGCGCAGCAATACTTCGCCCTCACCCGGCTGCGGCTGTGTGACGGTTTCCAAGCGGAAGTCCTGCTTTGTTGGGGCGCCAACCGGACGTGAAGCAAGCACGATGCGTTGGTTCATCAGTTCAGTCATTTCTGGTTTCCTTTTGTGTTTCAATTAGACCAGTCGTCTAGTATTCGTGGCAAAAAATCCGCTATCGAGATAGCGGTCGTGAATGGTGTTTATCCGTTGAGCGGATTGCCTTTCAGCAATTGCTCGGTGGCCAGTAACGCCTGCTGTAGACTGACGTCATCTTGGCGAATTTTGTTCAGCAAGCTCGCCCCAATCCATAGATTGTAGAGTAACTCGGACGTGAGCTGGCTGTTTTGTACGTGCAATTCACCCGTTTGGATCCCTTGCTCAATACATTCGGCCACGCGGGCCGTGATGGCATTGGTGCCTTTGAGCAGGGCCAGACGCATCGGTTCAGACAGATCGGCGACTTCTCCTGCCAATTTGACCACCAGACATTTTCCGGCGGAGCAATTACAGCTGTTTTGCTCTGTCCAGAAATGCCAGTACCGCATCAATTTCTGATAGTGAGTCCCGCCATTACCGTTGAACAGGGCGTCGAGTTTGTCGAGGTAATGGGCAAAGTAGGCCTCAATCAATGCCTCGCCAAACTGCTCTTTGGACTTGAAGTAATGATAAAACGACCCCTTAGGCACATCGGCGCTTTTCAGCAGCTCCGACAAGCCGACACAGGTAAAGCCTCGGTTTACCACCAGTTGGTAACCGACTTCTAGAATATGTTGTCGTGTATCGTGTGTTTTTGCGTTCATGAGGTGAAATATAGTGATAATTAGACCAGTCGTCTAGTGTTGGTTGTTGGCATGAGGATGCGCGTCGTGTCAGTGGCGGAATAGCCGCGCGCAAAAACGGGCGATCACGTCACGAACGGCGATGCTCGCGCTGAGATCAGAAATCGGGATCGACCTGAAATGTCATACGCTGCTTGGTGTAGGGGTGATCAAAACTGAGGCTTTCTGCATGCAGGTGCAGGCGATTGGCTTTCTCGCCGTACAGATCGTCGCCCAAAATCGGCGTATTGAAGCCTTGCGCATGCGCGCAATGCACGCGCAGCTGATGGGTGCGACCGGTTTTGGGAAAGAGGTAGACGCGCGTGCGTCCTTGTTCGGTGCCGATCGTCTGCCAGTAAGTTTCGGCGGCTTTGCCGTGCTCAAAACAGACCATTTGACGCGGACGATCGTCTAAGTCTGGACGCAGCGGCAGGGTAATACAGCCTTCACCATGAGCGATTTCACCACTCAGCAGCGCGACATAACGCTTCTCGACACCGCGAGTAATAAACTGTTTCTGCAGGCTTTTATTGGCGCGACGTGTGAGTGCGAAGACCAGTAACCCCGAAGTCGACATATCCAAACGATGCAGCACAAACGGGCCTTCCACCTCGGGAAACTGCTGCTCCAATCGCGTCAGTGCTGAGTCTTTGATGTTCACGCCGGGCACCGAAAGAAACTCCGCCGGTTTGTTGATCACCACAATCGCTTCATCCTGATACACAATCTCGATCTCTTGACCTTCGGCGGGATTGTTCAGCAGCGGATTGTCATCCAGCGCCATGCCACTCAGCATGTGACCGAGGATCGGATGACACTTATTTTGGCAGGCCGGATAGAATTTCTTGTGTTGGCGAATCTCTGATTTGGGAGAGCGTCCCCACCAGAATTCCGCCATCGCAATTGGGGTCAGTTGATGCGTAAACGCATATTGCAGTAGCTTCGGCGCTGCACATTCGCCAGAACCCGCGGGGGGAATTGGATTCACGGCCAGCGAAAAAATATCATTCAACGATTGCACCTCACCGCGCTGGTTTAAGAAACGATATTGGCCAAACAGCTTTTTCTGCAGTGCTGCCGAGAGCTGCTTGCGCTGCTCTTGCAAGGCGTGCAGCTCGGCGTTTTGCGCTGTTAAGTCATCCTGTAAGGTGCGAATGCGTTGTTCCCACTGCAGCTTTAATTGCTTGAGCTGGTTTTTCTCCGCCACGCTCTCTTTGGCCAAACGTTCCAGCAAGGGGGCTGAGTCGTTCGAATGGGCGTCGGCATCTGCACGCAACTGTTTACGTTCAGCGCGCGTATCTATCATGCGCAGACGCAGCGCTTCTATTTCAGCGTCCGCTTGCTGTTGACTCTCGGCAAGGCGGCTGCGCAGTTCATCGGCTTGTGTGTTCTGTTTCAGCACGCGTACTTGCTGATTGATGGCCGCAATCTGGTTGGCTTCGGTGCGAAAGAACGCGTCGTCAGCAAAGCGATCAAACACGGGCGGCACAAAGCCCGGCAAGTGATTTTGCTCGGCCAACTGGCCAGAAAACGCCGAGAGATAACCGAGTGCTCCCGTTGGGGTTTTGACCACCAAGACGCCAAACATTTTGCCGTGCGCTCCGGTTTCATCACCGTCGAGACCAAAAGGGTGCGACCATGCTTGTTGAGTGCTGATGTGGTGCTGTAGCTCCTCGGCGGCAATCACACACAAAGGATGCGGCTCGTAACAAAACGGAAAGGTAAAACGATCCGGCAAAGCGATGGCAGAAACGTCGGCCTGAAAAGGCGTGAAGCAGCGGTTGGTGTGTGACATAGCAAAACAATCGAGTGGAGTAGACGGGCTGAATTGTACTGAGCTGACCTAGAAAAGCCAGCGCAGAATCACCGAGGCTTATTCAGGCTTGCGGGCGACAAACACCAACAAGATGCCGCCGAGGATCATCAGGCTCACCAGTATCAAGCGCAGTGTCATCGGCTCGTTCAATAGCAGGCTGCCCCCGATCAAAGCGATGGCGGGCACCGATAACTGTGCAACGGAGGCTTGCAGCATGGTTAAGCGGCTGATGACCCGATACCAGAGAATATAACCCGCGGCGGATGCCAGACTGCCCGACAACAGCGCAAGCACCACGCCGCGTGTTGAGAGGGTGTCCAGATGAATCATCCAGGGAGACACGAGTAGACACAGCAGACTTGCTGCCCAAAACCCTTGAGCGATCGCGTGGGTTGGATTGCCGCTGTTGCGCCCAAGTAGGCTGAACACCGCCCATGCAAGGCCAGCGATGATCATCAGCAGTGCGGATATCCAACCGGGTTGTTCAGCGCTGGGCAGCATCAAATAGATAAAGCCGGCGATAGAGATCGCCAGCCCCAGCCATTCCAACGTGCGAATCTTATTGCCTTGCCAACAGTGCGCAGCGAGCAGTGAGAGTTGTACCGTGCCGAAAAGCAGCAGCGCGCCAGTTCCGGCGGATAAGGTCAGATAAGCGATGGAAAAACAGAGCGCGTAGATAAATAGTGATGCGCCGGCTTTGAGGGCGAACGGCAGCGAATAGCGACGATGTTCGCGGCGCACGACCATGGCGTGCAAGACGACTAATGTGATTCCTCCCGAGATCAAGCGCAGCGCCGTGAACGATCCGGCGTCAATGGCGTGTGTTTGTAATGCCAGTCGACACAGAATGGAGTTGGCCGCAAAGGCCATCATGGTGATGACAGTGAGCAGGGCTGGATGCACAGGGAATCCTTGGGGGTTTGGATGAATGATCTTCACTCCATTTAAGGCGAAAAAACAAAATGGAACAAATGTGTTTTACTTTGATAGTCAAACTAATTACTATTTTGAAAATTTGATTATCAAAGTATCTATCATGCAAACACCTCATTGTCCTCACACTCACACCTTTTCTTATGCCAATGAAAAAGGGGAAAAACGCACGTTGTACGTGCTGTTGTTAACATTAATCACGATGGCGGCTGAAATCAGTGCTGGGTCGATTTATGGTTCGATGGCGCTGTTGGCAGACGGTTGGCACATGGGCACCCACGCGGCAGCATTCTGCATTACGCTGTTTACGTTTCGCTATGCCCGCAAACATCAGGACTCACGTCAGTACACGTTTGGGACGGGGAAAGTGGGCGTCTTGGGGGGCTACACCAGCGCCATTGGTTTGGGGCTGGTGGCGTTGTTTATGTTCGGTGAATCGCTGCATCGCCTGTTCAATCCGTTGTCGATTCAGTTTAATGAAGCGATCGTCGTGGCGGTGATTGGCTTGCTTGTCAATGTCGCCAGTATGTTCTTATTGCACGACCATCACGACCATCACGACCATCACGACCATCACGACCATGACCATGACCATGACCATGAGCACGCTCATGATCACAACCTGACCGCGGCATACATGCATGTGCTGGCCGATGCGTTGACTTCGCTGCTCGCCATTGCGGCGTTGATTGTGGGCAAGTACCTCGGTTGGGTGTGGTTGGATCCCATCATGGGGATCGTTGGCGCGTTGGTGATCACCAAATGGGCGGTGGGATTGATGAAACAGACCGCCCCGATTTTGCTAGATGCGCACATTGAACGGAATTATGAGCAAAAGCTGTTGACCAAGCTGGCACAAAGCGGCGGCGAGGTGATGGACATTCACATGTGGAAAGTGAGTTCGAGTCACTATGCGGCGACAATCCGCTTGAACAGTGAGGCGAACAAAGATGCGGCGTACTTTAGACAGCAACTGGCCGAGTTTGATAAACTGCACCACCTCACACTTGAGGTGAATTCGAAGTAAAGGCAAACACATGCAACATCTGACTGAACTCAACAACCTGATCACCGAGTTTTACGACAAAATGTCGTCGTGGGAACTGTCGGTGGTGAAAGAAACCGGCTATTCGCTGGCGCAGATCCACACGCTGGAAGTGTTGGGCAGTCATGGTGCCATGCGCATGAAAGAGTTAGCCAACCGCCTGAGTATTACCACGGGTACACTCACCGTACAGGTCGAAAAGCTCGTTCAGGCCGGGTTGATTGAACGTCAGTCTCTGGAAGGAGACCGACGTTCGATTGTGGTCGACTTAACGGCGCAAGGCCACAATGTTTATCGTGAGCACAACGCACTGCACCTTGCGCTCACGCAAGAGCTCACCCGTCATTTCTCCGAGCCGCAACATCAGGCGTTAGTGGAGATGCTGACTCAGATGAATCAAGAGTTCTGACCTCGTCTTATCCTATCATCGGGACGGTGGAGAGCAGCAATAAGCCGCCCATGGCGCCGTTAAACCAACGAACATACTTGGGGTGGGTCATCCAGTGACTCAACTGCTTACCCGCCGCCGTCCAAATGCTCACGGATGGAATATTCACGATCGCAAAGACCAACGCGATGAGCAGTAATTGCAGCCAGCTTGCGCTTTGGTTGTAAACGCTGACCGCCGTGAGTGCCATCGACCAACCTTTTGGATTGACCCATTGGAACATCGCTGCGGCCAAAAACGACATCGGCTTGTATTGATGTTCTGGATTGGCTGGCTTGCTGAGTGCGATCTGAATCGCCAGATAAACCAGATAGGCCAGACACACGACATGCAGGATCTGTTGCAACAAAGGTGAGGTTTGAAACAAGCCCGTCAATCCAACACCGACCAGCAGCACCATCGCGCTAAACCCAAACGTCACGCCCAACATATGGGGCAACGTGCGCCAAAATCCCACGTTGGCCCCGGATGTCATCAACATGATGTTATTGGGCCCAGGGGTAAAGGTTGAAACAAAAGCGAAAGCCACCAAAGGCCCCCATTGACTGTAATCCATTTGCGGTTACTCATTCCTCATTAAACATGCAAAGATAGTAATGGCCATGAGGCGCAATTTTATGTTTATATTTGTGTTTGAATGAGTTTATTAGCAATGAATGGTGGTTATGGATAAGTTTGACGAAAGAATATTGCGTGAGCTGCAATTGGATGGACGAGTCTCAAACGTTGAGTTGGCAGAGCGAGTCGGTTTGTCGCCCTCAGCCACGTTGCGCCGAGTGCAGGAACTTGAACGCCGAAAGGTGATCAAAGGATATCGTGCGGTGTTAGACAAGCCACAACTCAATGTTGGATTTGTCGCCTATGTCTCGATTGGGCTCAATAACCACACGAAAAAGTCACAACGCAGCTTCGAGGAGCATGTGCGCTTTGCGAATGAAGTGGTGGAATGTCACAACATCACCGGCATGAACGAATATTTGTTGCGCGTCGAAACGCAAGACCTCGCGGCGTACAAACGTTTTCATGAAGATGTATTAGGTGAGTGTCAATATGTGCAATCGATTACAACAATGGTAGTTATGGATTCATCCAAAGATGAGCGCCAATAATATTTAGATATAGATTAAGAAGATAATAAAAGAAATTTATATTCAACTGAATGAATTCAATAAAAACGCAGTCATATTATTTTCTAAAAATAATATTTAATGTTTATTCTCAGAAATAAGAAGTTATTAATCACGATATAAATTCAATCCAGTGACATTTGTTCCCATAAAACGATGATTAAGTGATAGATGTGTTGATTGTATTCATAAATTAGAGTTTTTACTTTATTAAATGTCATTGCTCTGACATTTGTTGCGATGTGAGCAAATTTTCGCGTGGTTTAAGGTAATAAGTTGCTTGCTCTGGGCAAATAGTTGCCTGATTTTATGCTGGTTTAACCAGTGACTGGGCTTAAAACAGGTATGTATTTTGCTATTTCTCATATCAGGCGTGTTTAATTATATTTCAGAGAAGAGTTTGTTATGGGAAATGGTATTGTTGTTGGGCATATAGGGACAGCGCATGATGGATTCCCACCGACGCCGGTCACCGCAGGTTCGGGCTCGGTTAAAATCGATGGGATTCCCGCGGCCCGTCAAGGCGATCCGCTGGCTCCGCATGATAAACCTAAAAATCCTTCTCATCCGCGCAGTATTGCCGCGGGCTCTTCAAGTGTCATGATTGATGGCAAACCAGCCGCAAGAGCGGGTGATGCAGTTGACTGTGGTGGCGTGTTGCAAGGTGGTAGCAGTGTCAACATTGGTTAAGTCCTGCCTTGTCTCGCTGGCACTCACCCTTGGCGTCACGAGCTTTACCGCCTTTGGTGAAGCGTACGATGCATCCGCATTAACGGCGCAACAGGCGTTTGAAAATGGCCGTTTGTTGCGTGCCCAATTCAAAAATGTCGAATCAAGACCGTTTCTCAAACATGCCGCCGACAGCGGAAATGCCGATGCGGCTTACCTTTATGCGATGGAGTTATCGAACTACAAAACCACGATCCGTACGCCGCAAGAAGCCCGTGATTACTTGCTTCAAGCTGCGCAAGGCGGTAATCGCCATGCGATGCAGCACCTCTATTTGAATGGGCAGTGGTTGAGTAAAAAAGATCGCCTTGATTGGCAGCAGCAGTATCATGATGCCTTGATTCGCTTAGGGCGAACTGCGCCGGCACAAGCCTTGTTCGAGCTGGCTCAGTATTATCACGCACGCGATAAAGCACTGTCAGAATATTATCTCACCAAGGCGGCTGCCTTTCGTCATCCCCGCGCGTTAATGGAACAGGCGCGGCGTATCGAGCGGGGTGCGGGAACCTATGTGATGCCGGGTGAGCGTGAAACGGTTGTGCGTAAAACGTATTTGGCCGCAGCCGAAACCGGCTATGTGCCTGCGATTCGTGCTTACATTAATTTGCTCGAAGACAAAGGGCGCTACAAAGAAGCGTTTGATTGGCGCAGAAAGGCGTTACAAGCCGGCGATCTGACGTCGCTCGCTGCGCTGGGCTTTATCTATAGCGGCCAAAGTGAAGGGTATCCCTTCATCGAAACCGACTTGGTTTTGGCGAAGGCTTACTTGGATTTGTACATGGAAATGGCTGGAACGGATCGCCTCGAAACCCTTTATTCGACGGTGGCTGAGAGCTATCAACAAATCACACCACGTATTAATGCTGAGCAAGAAAAAGCGGCAGATAAAATTGAATCTTCCCTGAAAAATAGTGTGGATTTTTATAACCATGATCTTTTTTGGGATATTTAGAATTACTTAATATTAGCTACCGATAATACGTGTGAGAGAAGTAAGTATTTTTTGGGTGAAGATCATGTTTTTGCGTTTTTTTGTACAACAAACGCATATTAAATGAATAGAATGTGCCCGCTTCATAATAATTAAAATAAAGAGAGTGGCTAATCTCTTTATTTATCATTTTATAAATAAAAAGTTTAAATGTGAATTTAACTTGCATTCTTTTCGGGCGATTGTGTGGCTGTCATCCAGCGATGCTTCAATTGCCTGCTATCAAGAAGTTATATTTACTCAAATTAAAATAAGAAAATTTAGATATTTCTAATGTGTCGATATTTCTGATAGTTAAAGCAAATTCAGATATTGACGCAGCTATTTCAACGACAACGACTGGCATAGGTATTTGGAGACGTTATATGTCTAAAGAAGGAAGTGTAGCTCCGAAAGAGCGCATTAATATTAAGTATATTCCTGCGACTGGGGATACACAGGCTGAAGTGGAATTGCCATTGAAAACCTTAGTGGTTGGTGATTTCAAAGGTCATTCAGAAGAGACGCCAGTTGAAGAGCGCTCAACCGTTTCTGTGGATAAGAACAACTTTGAAGCGGTGATGCGTGAAAGCAATCTGAAACTGACCACCACCGTGAAGAACAAACTGGGTGAAGATGAGACTGCCGATTTACCGGTTGAGCTGAACTTCAAATCCCTTGCGGATTTCTCCCCAGATTCTGTCGCTTCACAAGTTCCTGAATTAAAAAAATTGATTGAGTTACGCGAGGCGCTCGTCGCGCTGAAAGGCCCGCTGGGTAATATTCCTGCGTTCCGTGAGCGCCTGCAAGATCTGCTGAACTCGGAAGAGTCACGCGAGAAACTGCTGGCAGAACTCAATCTTGTTAGTGAATCAGAAGAAGAAACTCAAGCCTAAGTTGACTTGATACTTTTGTCATTAAATCTTAATCAGGAACAATAAGATGTCTACGACTGAAACGGTACTGGAAAGACCGCAGCTGGCTGAAGGAAGCTTGCTGGACGAAATTATGGCGCAAACCCGAATCGCTCCTAGCGAAGAAGGGTACGATGTTGCGAAAAAAGGGGTGGCTGCATTTATCGAAAATCTGATTGGTGGCAACCAATTGGATGAAGCGGTGAATAAGTCTCTGGTTGACCAAATGTTGGTTGAGCTGGACAAGAAAATCAGCGCACAGATGGATGAAATTCTCCACGATCAGCAATACCAGCAAATGGAATCGGCTTGGCGTGGTCTGAAACTATTCGTGGATCGCACCGATTTCCGTGAAAATAACAAAGTTGAACTGCTGCACGTCACCAAAGAAGAGCTGCTGGAAGACTTTGAATTTGCACCGGACACAACTCAATCTGGCTTGTACAAACACGTTTATTCCTCCGGTTATGGCCAGTTTGGTGGTGAACCGACCGGCGCGATCGTGGGTAACTTCGCATTTACCCCTTCGACGCCAGACATGAAACTGCTGCAATACATGGGTGCCCTCGGCGCGATGGCGCATGCGCCGTTCATCTCCAGCGTTGGCCCTCAATTCTTTGGTATCGATTCATTTGAAGAACTGCCAAACATCAAAGACATCAAGTCAACGTTTGAAAGCCCGAAATACACCAAATGGCGTGCGCTGCGTGAGTCAGAAGACGCGCGTTACATTGGCCTGACGGCGCCTCGTTTCCTGTTGCGTGTTCCGTATGATCCAACAGAAAACCCAATCAAATCATTCAACTATTCAGAGAACGTGAGCCAATCACACGAGCATTACCTATGGGGTAATACGGCGTTTGCATTCGCGACTCGTTTGACAGATAGCTTCGCGAAATACCGCTGGTGTCCAAACATCATTGGTCCACAAAGTGGCGGCGCGGTGGAAGATCTGCCAGTGCACGTATTTGAATCCATGGGTGCGCTACAAAGCAAGATCCCAACGGAAGTGTTGATCACCGACCGTAAAGAATTTGAACTGGCGGAAGAAGGCTTCATTGCCCTGACGATGCGTAAGGGCAGCGACAACGCCGCATTCTTCTCGGCAAACTCCATTCAGAAAGCCAAAATCTTCCCGAACACCAAGGAAGGCAAAGAAGCAGAAACCAACTACAAGTTGGGCACGCAACTGCCTTACATGATGATCATCAACCGCTTGGCGCATTACGTGAAAGTGCTGCAACGTGAACAGATTGGTGCATGGAAAGAGCGCCAAGATCTGGAGCGCGAGCTGAACTCGTGGATCAAGCAATACGTTGCGGATCAGGAAAACCCGCCGGCAGACGTACGCAGCCGCCGCCCACTTCGCGCCGCGAAAATCGAGGTGATGGATGTGGAAGGCAATCCAGGTTGGTACCAAGTGTCTCTGGCTGTTCGTCCGCACTTTAAATACATGGGTGCGAACTTCGAACTGTCGCTGGTAGGCCGTCTGGATCAAGCATAACCATGACTTACATTGCACCTGAAGAGAGTGCATTTGGTGTTGGCTTCTTTGAACGTTTAGAAGCCAATGCTAAACCCATGTCTCTGACCCAAGGGCCAGATGCATGGGATGTACTCGAATCCGTTAAGCGTAATGTGTCCAATATCCTCAATACACGAATCGGTGGTGCGCAAAGCGCGCCGCATCTCGGGTTAGTGGATTTTAACGACGCCACCTTAGAAACCATGGATCTGTCGCTGCGTATCAAACTGGCGATTCAGCATTGTCTGGAACGCTATGAGCCACGTTTAAAGCAGGTACTGGTGCGCGCCGATTCGGACCATTTCAATCCTTTAACGCTGCGTTTCCACATTGTGGCCAGCATTAACTGCGATGCATTACACAAGAAAGTTCAGTTCAGTCTGTTACTGGATCAAAACAGAAAGTATCGAGTGTTTTAATCACCATGACTCAAGACAAGTATTTCAGGGAAGAGCTCGCTTTTCTTAAAGAGCAGGGGAGAGAATTTACCGAAATTCACCCTCAGCTGTCGCGCTTTCTGCATGGCAGAACAACCGACCCAGACGTTGAGCGTCTGTTGGAAGGCTTTGCGTTCCTGACTGCGCGTCTGCGTGAAAAAGTCGAAGATGAGTTCCCTGAACTGACACACTCGATCATCAATATGCTGTGGCCGAACTATTTGCGGCCTGTGCCGAGCATGAGCGTGGTGGCCTTTACACCGGACAAAAGTGTCAGTGAAAAGCAGACGATTGCTCGCGGTACGCAACTGGATAGCAAACCGGTGTTTGGCACCAAGTGTCATTTTCGAACCTGCCGCGATGTGGCGCTCTATCCGCTTCATTGTCTGGATGCCAACGCGGAACACACGCGTGAAGCCACCATCATTAAGCTGACAATGAAGATGAACGGCGACATTTCAATTGGTGATGCTGAGCTGGGGGATTTGCGTTTTTACCTCGGCGGAGACAAGTACAGTTCGCAAATGTTGTATCTGTGGCTCAATCACTATTTGGAAAAAGTCAGTGTTGAAGTGAATGGGGCCGTCTTTACGCTGCCGCGCAATGCGTTTGCAACCGTGGGCTTTCACAGCGACGAATCGTTATTGCCTTACCCAACCAATGTTTACGAAGGTTACCGCATTTTGCAGGAGTACCTGTCATTTCCGGAAGCATTCCACTTTTTTGATCTCAAGGGTTTGGGGCAAGCGCTGCCAAAATCGGTGCACGGTGAATTCACGTTGCACATCCATTTATCCAAAACATTACCCGCTGATGTGCGTGTGCGCAAAGACAACTTTCAGCTCTATTGCACACCAGTGATCAATCTCTTCGAGCACGATGCTGACCCCATCGACCTCAATGGTCGTAAATCGGAATACCGCATTGTGCCATCCAGCCGCTATCCGGCGCATTACGAAGTGTTTAGCGTCGACAGCGTGGTGGGTTGGCAGGACAACAGCCAAGCGGGTCAACGGGTTCGTGGCGAAAAGCGCGTGTACTCCTCATTTGAAAGCTTTCAGCACGAAGTCGAACGCGTGCGTCATCGCCAAGCGCTGTATTACCGCACACGGATTAAAGAAAGCATTCGCGGTGATGGGTTTGACTCGTTCGTGTCGTTTATTCGTGGCGATGAAACCCTGTCGGTTGATGTGGATGAAGCGGTGTCTATCAAACTGACCTGTACCAACCGTTTGTTACCGTTGGAGCTGGGTGTGGGCGATATTTGTGAGCCGACCGACACCTCGCCGCCGTACGCGACGTTTCGCAACATCACCGTGCCATCGCAGTCACTGCGTCCGGTGCTTGATGGCAGCCTGCTGTGGACACTGATTTCCAACTTGTCACTCAACTACTTGTCGTTGCTATCCAAAGATGCGCTTAGCTGTGTGCTGCGGGCTTACGATTTCCGCGCGTTGGTGGATCGCCAAGCTGAGCGTGTGGCGCGTCTGCGCATGGATGGCATCAGTAAAATCGAATCGCAACCGGTAGACAAAATGCTGCGCGGCTTACCCGTACGCGGCCTGCAATCAACCCTCTACATAGACCAAGCAGGGTTTGGTTCGGAAGGCGATTTGTATCTGTTTGGCACGGTGCTGAGTCATTTCTTTGCGCTCTACGCCAGCATCAATTCGTTTCACGAATTGGTCGTCATCAACGTGAGTAACCAAGAGAAGTACACATGGGGAACACAGACCGGAATGCAGCCGTTGATATGACGGCTGACGGCCAGCTGGTGCCCCAATTGCACTTGCCTGGTGATGTACGTGCTTACAACTTCTATCAGTTGGTTGAGTTGTTGCAAAAACTGCAGCAATTCAACCCTGAATCGGAAGAGTGGGAGCGTCAGTGTCAGTTGGTGTTTAGTGCCAACCCAAGCTTGGGGTTTTCGCCGTCTGATGTGAATTCTCTGCATGAGCGTGACGATGAACGTTTGGTGATGTTGACCAACTTTTTTGGTCTGTCTGGCGCGCAGTCGCCGCTGCCCGGGTTCATCATCGAACAATTGGTCAACGAAGAACCGGGCGGGTTCAAACAGCCATTTTTTGACTTTTTTAATAACCGATTGATCAACTTGGTGTACCGCATCTGGCGCAAATATCGTTACTACGTGCGTTTTCAGCCAGATGCGCAAGATGCGTTTTCTACCCAGTTGTTTGCGTTGGTGGGATTGGGTGATACCGACCTGCGCGGCGAGACGCCCATCAACTGGTGCAAGATGCTGGCTTACGCCGGCACCTTGGCAGGACGCAGCCGATCACCGCAAGTGGTGGCTGGCATCATCGCCCACTGTTTCGATTTGCAAGACGTGAGCATTCGCCAGTGGGTGCGCCGCAAGGTGCAGATCGACAAATCCCAGCAACTGTCGCTGGGACAACAGAACGCCCAACTGGGCGTTGACAGCATGGTGGGTGAATCGGTGATGGACTGCAACGGTAAGTTTGTCATCTGCATTGGAAAGTTGTCGCGCGAGCGTTTCGCCGATTTTCTTCCTTCCGGTAAGGAACACCAACCACTGTGCAAATTAGTGGAATTTATTTTGCGTGAGCAGATGGCCTACGACGTCGAGCTGACCTTGGATGAAGATGAAGCGCCCAAATTGAGCTTGGCGGCCGATAGTGGCGTAGCTTTGGGATGGACTTCGTTTCTGGGAGACAACGCGCAAGACCAACACGTTCTGATTCAAGTGAGGCAATAACAGATGAACGCAATGACTCAGACGTCACTGATCCTTCAAGTGGCCAACGTACAACTGCTCGAATCGGGTTTGACCGCCCAATCGCACTGGACGCCAGAAGGCGGCAACATTGGATCCGAATCATGGGCAACTTGGCGACTCAAAGACGCGCAAGGCCGCGTGAAACCGCAGCATTGTGCCATTGTCTCGATTGATGGCGCGTTTTGTGTCCGTGATTTGTGTGGTGACACCTATGTGAATGGTTCACACATGCCGCTGGGTAAAGATCAGTTAGCAAAGCTGGAGCATCGAGACGAAATCACCGTGGGGCCTTATCAGCTACGAGTTTCGTTTGGTCATGCGGATGAGCACGACCGCAATGCTGGCCCGTTGGATGCGATGTTTAAAGCGGATCAGGTCGATCTGCTGGCGGATGACCCCTTCGATGATGAAGCACTAGAAGACGAGGCTCCGCTTGCGGCGAATGCTGATCCGCTCTTGGCACTGGATGCGCTACTTGAGGCCAAAGACGACGCCGAAGCGCTGCTGCGCGATGTGGAACGACTAGACGACGGTGACCAGTCGCATGCATTGGTGCCGGAAGAGAACTTGGTGCTTCATGATTTGAAATTTACCCCGCAGGCAGACAGCGAGTACGAAATGACGTCATCCATTCGATTGAAAAAAATTCTGGGCTTTGGCCCGCGTAAAGACGATGTCGCGCAACCGGACATCGCGCCAGCGCATCAGCCTCAGTCACCACAACAAACAACAACAGCACCATCATCACCAATCAACACTCACAACGTATCAGAGGGCTTAACAATGGATGAAAAAGTATTGGATCTTCTTGAAGAAGAAGTCGCCAGAAGTCTGCAACCTGCCAACGCCGACACTGCCACAAGTTCTGCGGGCGGCAAACATTTGCTGACCGGCCCAATGCTGCAGGGGCTGGGGATCGATCTCAGTCAGGATACTGACATGGAACGCATGCACCTCTTGTCTCAGGAATTGGGTGAGTCGCTGCAGGCGTGTGTGAAAGGCTTGCTGGAACTGCATCAACAAGTGAGTGACGGTCGCTTCGGAACCATGAACCGTAACCTGCAACCCATTGAAGATAACCCGCTGCGTTTGGGTCTGTCTTATGAACAAACTATTCGCACCATGTACGATGCCGACAAGAGTTTGGTCCACCTCTCTGCACCGGCGGCGATTTCAGAAAGCCTGAAGAACGTCCGCGACCACAACGAAGCGATGCAACACGCCACCTCGGAAGCGCTGAATCAGATTCTGAACGCATTCTCTCCACAAGTGTTGCTGCGCCGCTTCCATCACTACAAACGCAATACAGACACCAGCGCCACCTCGGATGAAGCGTGGGCGTGGAACATGTACTGCAACTACTACCAAGAGCTGACTTCCAACCGTCAACGCGGTTTTGAAAAGCTGTTCTGGGAAATTTTCGAACAGGCTTACGACAAGAAAATTCGTGAGAAGCAACTGGAGCTCTAATCGTGAACAAACTGCTGTTTATGCTGCTTTCGTTGCTGGTATTGACCGCTTGCAGTTCGACGGAACCGTACGAGCCAGCGAAACAGCCGACGAAAGTCACGTTCAGTCTGCTCGCGGATGATGGCGTCAACCCCAGTATTTGGGGAGAAGCGTCTCCGGTCGAAATTCAGGTGTTTGAACTCAAAGATGACTCGATGTTCATGTCCGCCGACTACGACCAACTGAAAGCGGATTATAAAAAATCACTGCGCAGCAACTTCGTCAAAAATTACGACTACGTGCTGATGCCGGGCCAGTTCAAGTTTGTGAATGCGTTTGAAGTGGATGAAGAAACAAACTACATCGGTGTGATGGCGCACTTTTCTGATCCGGAAATTAGTGAATGGAAAAAGGCCGTCAAAGTGCTGAACAAAGGCAGGGAATACCACTTGCTGATGTTTTTCAAAGATTACGATGTGAAATTGGATAGGGTGGAATAACAAAAGATGTTTGCGCGTAACCGAGTCATTTGGAATGAGGGGCTATTTATCAAGCCGCAACATTTCCAGCAGCAGCAACGTTATGTGGAGTACCACATCGACGAGCGCATGACCGCTGTCAGCCGTTATCTGTATGGCGTGTCTGAGCTGTCACTCAATCCTGAATATCTGTCGTTTGGTCGCATTGCCATTGAACGTGCGGTCGGCATCATGCCCGATGGCACCGCGTTTCGGATTCCGCAAGAAGATGCGATGCCAGACGCCTTAGAAATCGACGATGCGTCGCTGGCGAACCAACTGGTGTATCTGGCGGTGCCACTACGCAGTGAATCGCTGATGGAGGTCAACTGGCCGGAAGAGCGAGGCACCGGGCGCTATGTCAGTCGCCGCTTAGAAGTGCGTGACGTGCACACCGTGCAGGGCGATACCACGACCATCGATGTCTCGCCGGTGCGTATGCAACTGATGCTGGAAAAAGAAGATCGCAGCTCATTTGCCTCCATCGCCATTGCGCGCATTCTGGAAAAACGCCCGGACGGCAGCGTGGTCATGGACCCGGATTTCATCCCTTGCCACCTCAACGTGGTCGGCAATGCTGCGCTGCACCGTTTCATCAATGAAATGTCGGGCTTGATGCGCGAGCGCGCCAAGAACATTGCGCAGCGGATCAGCGCGCCATCGCAAGGCGGCGTTGCCGATGTGTCGGATTTTATGTTGTTGCAAGCCCTGAACCGCCTACAGCCACAGATGCAACATCTGGCAGAGCTGCGCAGCCTGCATCCCGAACGTTTGTTCGAATGCTTGGCGTCCGTGTGTGGTGAGTTGGCCACATTTACAGACGAAAGCCGTCTGCCGCCAACGCTGCCAAGTTATAACCACGATATGCCCAGTCAGTCGTTTGGTCCCTTAATTCGCAATCTGCGTCAGAGCTTGAGTGTGGTGCTGGAACCTCGCGCCGTTTCAATTCAACTGGACAAACGCAAGTACGGCCTGATGGTCGCGCCGGTGCACGATCCGCAGTTGATGGACAGCGCCGAATTTATTATTGCGGTCAAAGCGCGGATGCCGCTCGACGATCTGCGTCGCTTGTTTACCCAACAGACCAAAGTGTCATCGGTGGAAAAAATTCGCGAACTGATTTCCCTGCAATTGCCAGGTATCCCGTTGATTTCATTGCCAGTGGCTCCTCGTCAGTTGCCGTATCACGCGGGATACACCTATTACCAGCTGGATAAAACCAGCCCCGCGTGGGCGATGCTGAATCATTCGAGCGGCTTTGCGTTCCACGTCGCAGCAGCATTTGATGATCTCGACCTGCAATTCTGGGCGATTAGGAGTTAATCATGGCGTTAAGTAAAAAAGAGACCCAATACAGCAGCTTGCTCTTCGATGACGTGCAGCAGATCAACCATGATCAGGACTTCTGGTTCCAGCTGCGTGGCGATAATCCCAATGTGTTGATCGACGCAGCGACGCCGCTGTTTGGCTTGTCACTGCGCGTCCGTTCTTTGGCAGCCTGCGACAACATTGAGCAAATCTACAACCAGACCATTGAAGAGATCAAAGCGATCGAGATTGAGCTGGCTGAACAAGGCTTTGAGCACGCGATTTTGATGGCGTATCGCTACATCTTGTGTGCGTTTCTGGATGAAGCGGTGATGGGCACCGAATGGGGTGCATCCAGCGTATGGGCGGAGCATTCCATGTTGTCGCGTTTTCACAATGAAACGTGGGGCGGCGAAAAAGTATTCACGATTCTGAGCCGTTTGGAAGGCGAACCGAAGCGTTATCAGGCGCTGCTGGAATTCATTTATCAATGTTTGGTGTTGGGCTTTGAAGGCAAATACCGCGTGATGGATGGTGGCCAACTGGAACGTGAAAAGGTCATTACCCGTTTGCATGATGTTCTCGCGAGTCTTGAAGAGGAAGAACCGCAGGATCTCACGCGTGCCACCGACCATGTTGTGCGCGCCAAATACAAACTGAGCCGTCAGTTGCCGATTTGGTCGATTTTTGCCGGTTTTGCCCTGCTGTGGGTCGGACTCTTTCTCGGCTATACCTATTTGCTGCACAGCAAATCAAGCGACGTGTTAAATCAACTCAATCAAATACTTTAAAACAATTATAAGGCTAGGTAATCGCTGTGATTCGTATTGAACTACCCACTCTGATTTCAAAATTAAACGCCCAAAGCAAGCTGGCTCTTGAGCAGGCTGCCTCGCTGTGTATCGAACGTCAGCATCCGGAAGTGACGTTTGAACATTATTTGGATGTATTGACGGACAACCCGCTGTCGGATGTGCGCTTGATTCTGAAACAAGCCAATCTGGAACTGGATACCGTAAAACAAGCTTTGGCCGCCAGCTATGCGCGCGAACAAGTGCTCGATACGTATCCAGCATTTTCCCCCTTGCTGGTCGAGCTGTTGCAAGAAGCATGGCTGCTTTCCACCACCGAACTGGACCAAAGCGAATTGCGCTCGGGTGCAATTTTTCTTGCGGCAATCACACGCGCTGACCGTTATCTGCCTTTTAAACTGATCAGTCTGTTTGAAAGCATTAACCGTGAAAATCTGAAAAAACATTTTGATGTGATTGTGGCTGATTCGGCAGAAACTGAAGTCAGTAAACCCGCAGCAACGCAGGGCGCCGCCAATCGTCTGGAAGGGAACAATTCGCCGCTGACTAAGTACTGCACCAACGTGACCGAACAGGCGCGCAATCAAGAACTGGATCCGGTGTTGTGTCGTGAGAACGAACTCAACCTGATGATCGATATTTTGTGCCGCCGCCGCAAAAACAACCCGATTGTGGTCGGGGATGCGGGTGTCGGTAAAAGCGCCATGATTGAAGGCTTGGCGCTGCGTGTGGTCGCAGGCACCGTGCCGACACAGCTCCAAAACGTTGAGCTGCTCTCACTGGATCTCGGTTTGCTGCAAGCGGGTGCTTCGGTGAAAGGGGAGTTTGAGAAACGCTTGAAAGGCGTGATCGATGCGATTAAGAGCTCGCCAAAGCCGGTCATTCTGTTTATCGATGAAGCGCACACCTTGATTGGCTCCGGAAATCAGGAAGGCGGCAGTGACGCGGCAAACTTGCTGAAACCCGCTCTGGCGCGTGGCGAGCTGAGCACCGTCGCGGCGACGACGTGGAAAGAGTACAAAAAATACTTTGAAAAAGATCCGGCACTGACGCGCCGTTTCCAACTGGTGAAGTTAGAAGAACCGACGATTCCCCAAGCGGTCGACATTTTGCGCGGCCTCAACAGTGTGTATGAAAAAGCGCACAACGTGTTGATCACCGATGATGCGTTAAAAGCGGCGGCAGAATTATCTGCGCGCTACATCTCAGGTCGTCAGCTGCCAGATAAAGCGATTGATGTGCTGGACACCGCCTGTGCCCGTATCGCCATCAACATGACCACGCCGCCCAAACGTCTGGCGCTGCTCGAAACTGCGTGTCACCAACGTCAGTTGGAAATTGACATGCTGGAGCGCGCGCAATACCTCGGTCGAGACGTTGATCATGCTCGTCTGGATGAACTGCGCACTCAGGAACAGGCAGACGAAGCGGAAAAAGCCGCGCTGACCTCAAGCTGGCAGCAACAAAAAGAATTGATTGAGTCGATCATTAGTCTGCGAGCGGAACTCATGGCCATGTCGACGGCAGATGATGTGGAAGAGGATGCTCGCGCGGCACTGCAAGCTGAACTCAACACGCAATATCAAACGCTGGCGGCGATTGCGCACCATGAGCGTTTGATGCACCCCCAAGTCGATGCAGAGCAAATCGCCGAAGTGATTGCCGACTGGACGGGCGTTCCGGTTGATCAAATGAACACCGATGAACTGCATAAAATTACCCACTTGACGGACATCCTTGGCGCGGCCATCAAAGGCCAAGATACTGCGATTGAGCGTGTCCATCGCCATTTGTTGACGGCGCGTGCGGATCTGCGCCGTCCGGGACGTCCGAAAGGCGCTTTCTTGCTGGTGGGGCCGAGTGGCGTGGGTAAAACTGAAACGGTGGTGCAGCTTGCCGAACAGCTTTATGGCGGCAAGCAATTCCTCACCACCATCAATATGTCGGAGTACCAAGAGAAGCATACAGTTTCTCGCTTGATCGGGTCACCGCCAGGCTATGTGGGCTACGGCGAAGGGGGCATCCTGACCGAAGCGATTCGCAAAATGCCATATTCCGTTGTGCTACTGGACGAAGTGGAAAAAGCCCACCCTGAAGTACTGAACATCTTTTACCAAGCGTTTGATAAAGGTGAGCTGGCTGATGGCGAAGGACGCTTAATCGACTGCCAAAATATTGTGTTCTTCCTCACCTCGAATCTTGGTTATCAAACCATCGTGGATTTCGCGGACGATCCCAAGGCTCTGGATGAAGCGCTGTACCCCGAATTGGCCGCATTCTTTAAACCTGCGCTGTTGGCGCGTATGGAAGTGATTCCATATATGCCACTCAACAAAGCGATTCTGGAGCTGATCGTCAAAGGCAAACTGGCACGTCTGGAGAAACTGTTCCGCGATCGCTACAACGCTGAGGTGGTGATTGAAGATCGCCTGATTGAAGAGATCTTAAATCGCGCCACGCGCAGCGAAAACGGTGCTCGCATGCTCGAAGCCATCATTGAAGGTCAACTGCTGCCGCCTGTGTCGCTGGCGCTGTTGAATAAACTGGCAGAGAAGCAACCCGTGCATCGCATTCATTTGGATGCGCAGGACGGTGAATTCAAAGGAGAGGTGGCGTAATCATGAGTAACTGGCTCGCGTTCACTGCCGATCTGGTGGGCCTTCGAAAGCCTCACCAGTTGGCGACCCGGTTTGTTGACATTATCGCGCAGGAGCTTGGGCTTTCGAACGCGATGTTGTTGATGCCCAGCTCTGATGGTCGTCTCTTGGTCCCTCATGATGAACGCCTGACCTATTCATGGGCGGTCACCGATTTTGATAATCCGTTTGCGCATGTGCTGCAATCGTCAAAAGCTATGCATCTGACCGCGGAAGAGCTGGTGTTTTGGCAGTCAAATCGCACATTCAGCCAACTGGTGTCAAAAGTGGGAATGTTTGATTCCGTGTGGATTCAACCGTTGCCGATGGGGCATCGCCATGTGCAATCGATTTTGCTGCTGATTGGCGAAAGTCATGTGGTGGCGAACATTTTCCAAGATGATGCCTTCCTGAAATTCATCGATGTGTTCTCGCAGCAGTGGTCACTGCTGCATGACATGGAACGGGAAGAACAAAACCGCCGCGCGCTTAAAGAGTCGCTATGTGACATTCAACGTGATTCCGTGCAGCGTGTATTGGTGAGCGACCTGTCGCGCAAACTGATTGGCGACAGTGAGGTGATGCAGAAGCTGCGTGAGCAAATCGTTAGTGCAGCCAGCTCTAATTTGTCGGTGATGGTGCAGGGGGAAACGGGTACGGGGAAAGAACTGGCGGCTGAAGCGGTACACGATCTTTCATCACGCAAACATGCGCCGTTTGTGGCCATCAACTGTGCCGCCATTCCCGAAAATTTACTTGAAAGTGAACTGTTTGGGTATTGCAAAGGCGCCTTCTCGGGCGCAGACAGCGATAAGCAAGGACTGATCGCCCAAGCCAACGGTGGCACCTTGTTTCTCGATGAAATCGGCGATATGCCACTGGCGCTGCAAGCAAAGTTGCTGCGGGTGCTGGAGTCGAAAACCTTCCGTCCGGTCGGGGGCAAGCAAGAACTGACATCAGACTTTCGCTTGGTGTCGGCAACGCATGTCAACTTGCTGGATCAGGTGCGTCGCAAAGCGTTTCGTCAGGATCTTTACTATCGTCTGTTCCAGTATCCGATCACCTTGCCACGCCTTGCTTCCCGTCTGGATGATGTGGATCTGCTGGCGCAACATTTTGTGCGTGTGTTCAATCAGCAGCACGGCAAAAACATTCGTGGCCTGCACTACAGCGCGATCGATTGCCTCAAACAACATGATTTCCCGGGCAATGTCCGTGAACTCAAGCATCTGATTGAATTTGGCTGCGCGCAAACAGCCGATGGCACGCAGGTTGAAGAGCACTGTTTTACGCACCGCATTGCTTCGATGGCGATGCTATCGCCAGCGGTGTCTGCTCACGACGAGCCAATCATGCCGCAGGCAACTCAACCTCAGCACGCCCGAGCAACGACGGGACAAAACTACTCGGTGATTCACGATCTCAAACAAGCACTGAGCGACTTTGAAGAAAAAATCATTCGCGAACGCCTCAATCACTTTTCGGGTGACCGCGCCAAAGCGGCGCAGAGCCTTGGTATTCCGAAGCGCACCTTGGCGTACAAATGTCAGAAGCTGGAGATTAAGGCGTTATGACAAGATCGCGATATGCATTTTCCGGGGCCAGTGCACTGCTATTGATGCTGTCGGCTTCGGCATGGGCGCAAGAGTCTAATGCGTTGGTGATGCAGGCGGAGCAATGCCGCGCCATCACGGGGCGCTTAGAACGTTTGGCCTGTTTTGACCACGTTTTTCAAACGCCCGTGGATGAAGTGGCAAGCGCCCCTAAGCAGAACGTGCCACCGTCTTGGCAGCGAGCGATGCAAGCGGCTGGCGGCAGCGATGCGGCGATGGTGCTGGTGACTGAAGGGGAAGGCAAAGGCAGCAATGCTTGGGTCACGTTGAAGGCGCTCAATCGCACCACTCGGTTTGAGCACGATGCCAAACCCATCCTGATGATGAGTTGCATTGATAACCTGAGCCGCGTCGAACTGGCGCTGCCAAGCAGTGTGGACGATGCGCGCATTCAGGTATCGGTAGCCAATGCACCGCCGGAGTATCTGCGCAGCGATGACAGCGGTGTTCTGATGTCGTCGGCACGCGGCATTCCCGCCATTGAAATGATGAAATCGATGGCAAGAGCGCCGCGTCTGGTGCTGCGCTCCAACGCGCCATTTGCGGACGGTTTGCAGTTTGATGCAGGTGAGCTAAACGACGCGTTGTCGGCACTGCGTGAACGCTGTGGTTGGTAGGAGGCCTGCATGGAATTAACGGAATACCGCCGCTGTGTGGCACAGCCGATTGCCGGAGACAATCCGGTCGGCGAGCGTTTGATTGACGATCCTCTGTTTGAGTTTATCGAAGATCAAATGATGAAAGTGGGCTCGCTATCGCACGGCAGCGTGCAGTGGGACGAAGTGGAACACAGTGCGCTGAAATTGCTGCAAGGCAAAACTAAAGACATCAAGCTGCTGGTGTATCTGCTGCAATGCCTGCACAACCAACTGTCGCCATCCCGCTTTATTCTCTCCTTTGAGCTGATGAGCGACTTTATGGCGTCTTTCTGGGAAGCGAGTTATCCCGCGCCGGGCAAACGCGGCAACCTGCCAAGACGCAAGTTTTTCAGTCAGATTGCGCAGCGTTTTTCGATGGCGACTGAAAAAATCGATTTTAATCAGTTTGATGCGCAGGACCGCCAAGCATTGAATGAGGCGGTGGGTGCATGGCAAAACGTCATTGACGCGCAGGGGCTGAGTTCGGATGTGGTCGAAGCCGTGGCTCGCTCGGTTCAGAGTGAACTGAATAAAGTCGAAGCGCGTCAGCAAGCCGAACAGCAGCAAACGGCCAAGCCTGTTGAGTCGCCGCGCCCGACCACGACCAGTTCAGCCTTGTCGGTAGATAACTCCAGTGACAAAGCGGCCAAGCAGACGCTGCTCAAAGTCGCGGATTTTCTTGCTGAGCAGGAGTTTGGCATTGCGCTGTCGATTCGCCTGCGCCGCTACGCCGTTTGGGGGACGATTACCACGTTGCCGGATCACAAAGCCGATGGTGAAACCATGCTGCGCGGCATGCAGCAAGACCGAATGAAAGATTATCAGGATCAGATGCGTCATGCGGATCTGACGCTTTGGCGTAAGGTCGAGCAGAGCCTCACGCTCTCCCCGTACTGGTTTGACGGCCAACTGATGAGCTTCACCATTGCACAACACTTGGGTAAAGAGAGCTGGTGCCTAGCCATCACAGAAGAAACGCAGCAATTTCTCGCCCGGATGCCTTCGCTGCTGGAACTCAAATTTAAAGGGGGCGAACCGTTTGTTTCCGACAGCGTGAAGGAATGGCTGGCATCCGCCAACGGCTCGACTGGCGGGCAAAGTGTGGGCGGTGATTGGCAGGAAAAACGCAAAGAAGCGATGGCTTTGGCAAAAGAAGGCGGCATCGCGGTCGCCTTGTCGATGCTCAATGACGGCCTGGTGGCAGCCACGGAGCCGCGCGACAAATTTTACTGGCGGATGCTTTCTGCCGATCTGCTCAACGCCAATCATCTCGATGCGATGGCGAAAGCGCAGTATCAAACCTTACATCATCAAGTCACTACCATGCAGGTTACCGATTGGGAACCATCGTTGGTGGAACAATTAGAACGATATACAACGTCAGAGTAAACGAAGGACACAATTCACATGTGGAAATTTATTGTTGGAATAGTGAGAAAGCTCAAGCCGGGAATGGTGGCTGCTTTGCCGATTTTGCTATTCACCACGTTCATTTTACTGAACGTCGCAATTTGGTGGGCGGGCCCTTGGCTAGAGGTTTCCGGTCACAAGCCGCTCGAGTCTGTGGGGGCTCGTGCGGTCGCAAGCAGCCTGTTTACTCTGGGCGCATTCGCCGTTTGGGGCTTTTGGCAATGGCGTAAACTGCAAGGCTATCAAGCGCAGCAGAAACGTGATGAGCAACTGCGCCAAGACCCGATTCAGTTATTCGAGGAACGTCAGGAAGTCGAACTGAATCAGGTCATGGTCAACATGAAACAGAACCTCAATAAGCGCAATTATTTGTATGCGCTACCGTGGTATCTGGTGTTGGGGCTAGAAAATGCGGGTAAAACCAGCCTGATTAACCGCTCCGGCCAGAAATTTGTGTTCTCGTCGGTGATGCGTGCTTCAGGACAGAAAAGCGAAAATCCGTATTCGTTTGATTGGTGGATTGGCGATGAATCGGTACTGATTGACCCGGATGGTGAGCTGCTGACACAGGGCAATCGCAGTGAAGACAACGACGGAGCGATGGAGCGCCGTTTGTGGCTGCATTTTGTCAATTGGCTGGACAGAACTCGCAGTCGCCGTCCGCTGAACGGTATTGTCTTGGCGTTGGATGTGTCACACTTAGCAACGGCAACGGCATCGGAGCGTAAAGCCTACGCCAGTCTGCTGCGCGCTCGTCTGCGTGAGCTGATGGAAACTCTTTCAACGCGTTTGCCGGTGTACATTGCACTGACCAAACTTGATCTTCTGTATGGCTTTGAACCGTTTTTCAAACACTACACCAAGAGCCAGCGTGAAGAAGTGCTGGGCTTTACCTTCTCGCTGGATTCAATTGATAACTTGGATCACTGGTTGGAAGAGTTTGCCAAAGAATACGCCGAGTTTGTCGAGCGGATTCATGGGGTTTTGCCCCATGCGGTTTCGGCGCCGATGTCGCTGGATGAACGCAATGCCATCTACAGTTTCACGCGCCAGATCTCCGGTTTGAAAGAAATCCTGACGCAATTTTTCCAAGATGCTTTGGCGAGTGATCAGTTCTCCACTTCCGCACTGGTACGTGGGGCTTACTTTACTTCGGTGTATCAGCAAGGTGTGCCGACCAATGCGTTCGATGATGCGGCGTCGCGCCGTTACGGTTTATCGCATGCGGTCAATACTGCTCAGCGCGCGAAAAACTCAACCATCTATTTCACCCAAAAGCTGTTCAGTAACATCATTTATCCGGAAGCCGGACTGGCGTCGGATAACTTTCGAATTGCGCGCCAAAAGCGCCGCTTGATTGCGTTGTCGTTCCTCACTTGTTCGATTGCGACTGTGCTGCTTGCCGGGACTTGGCATCGTAACTACTTGGCCAACATCAAGCATTCCGATGCGGTGCTGGCGAAGGTGAACCAGTACAACGATCAATACCCGTCCAATGTCTATCTGGCGTCGCAAAAAGATGTGCTGGAGCCGCTGAACAAAATTCGTGAAGCCACGTTGGAGTTTGGTTTCTTCCGTGAAAAACCGCGCTTTATTTCTGATTTTGGCCTGTATCAGGGCCATACCATCGGGCCGATGGTGGAAGCGACGTATTTGAACCTGCTGGAAAGCCGTTTTCTGCCGCTGCTGATGGCGGATGTGGTGGTTGACCTGAATCAGGCGCAAACGGATGAAGAAAAACTGGCGGTGCTGCGCGTGTATCGCATGATGGTAGATAAAAGCGGTCGCTACAAAGATTACGTGATGGACTACTTTGCCAAATATTGGCAGCAGGAGTTCTCAGGTCGCCGTGAAATTCAGGAAGAACTGTTGGGTCACCTCGATTACGCCATGCGTCATACCGATTTAGCGGGTGAGCGTGCGCGCGGCGATAAAGTCGCCAATCAGGTGATGAAGCCGTATGACAATACCATCGCGAATGTGCAACGTGATTTGGGGTCAATGCCAAACGATCAACGTGTTTACCGTAACCTGAAGCTGAATGCGCAAACGGTGCTTGGCCCGGCGATCAACCTGCGTAATCTGGTGGGGCCGGTATTTGACGTGGTGTTTGAAGAGCGCGTGATGAACAGCAGCACGCTGTACATTCCGCAAATGCTCACCAAGCGCGGCTTTGAAGATTACTTTATGCCGCAGTCTGAATCGGTGTCGGAACTGGCATTGATCGACAGTTGGGTTTTAGGGCAGTCGAAGTCGGCGCAGTTCAGTGAAGCGGACAAACAAGCGCTGCGCGATAAGATTCGAAATCTGTACGTGGCGGATTACACCAACACTTGGCGTGCGGCGTTAAATGAAATCGACATGAAATATTTCAGCGATATCAATGATGCCGTCACGGTGCTGGACAACCTGACGGGCAACATCGAACCGCTGCAACGTCTGCTGCGTACACTCGACGACAACACCAAGATGTTTGCCGCCTTGCCAAAAGACGACAGCGCGCAGAAAGAGCTGCTCAAGAGTCCCAAATATAAAGTGGCCTCGATGATCGAAGCGCCGTTCTCTGATTTGAACAACATGATCAAACCCGTTGGTGATAAGCCTGCGTATCTTCATGAAGTGTTGGCATCGGTGGAAGAGCTGAAGAACTACCTGAAATCCATTCAGGATGCACCGGATGTTGGCATGGCAGCGCTTGATGCGACCAAGGCGCGAGTGAAGCTCGTCAATGCAGACCCAATCTATACTTTGAAACGCATCGCGTCTGGCTTGCCCAAACCGCTCGATACGATGGTCGCTAAACTGGCGGATGAGAGCTGGTATGTGGTGAAACAAGAGGCGATCAAACACCTCGAAGTGCGTTGGCATGAAGATGTCTACAAGACGTTCGAAGAGAAACTGGCGGGGCGTTATCCGTTCAATGCCGCATCGAAAAAAGATGCGTCACTGGAAGATTTCGAAGCTTTCTTTGCTCCGAATGGTACGCTGGATAGCTTCTACAACAATCAGTTGCGTATGTTCATCGAAGAGAACATCACGGTGAATAACGACGACACCTCGCAGTCGATCATTCGCAAAGACGTGCTCAGTCAGATCAAACAGGCGCAAAAAATCCGTGAAGCCTTCTTTAACCGCAAAGGCATTTTGGATGTCAGTTTCTCAGTTGAACCGCTGCGTTTGAGTGGCAATAAACGCCGCAGTGTATTGAATGTCGATGGTCAATATCTGGCGTATAGCCATGGTCCGCGCGATAGCGTGGAGCTGATTTGGCCAAACACACTGCGGGATTCGGCTGTGTCGAAAGTGACGCTGGTTCCGACCAAAACCAACATGTCACCACGCAGCATCAATATTCAGGGGCCGTGGGCATTCTTCCGCCTGCTTGACCAAGGGGACGTGGTGGCCGCGAGTACCACGTCGGTGGATTACAAATTTGCGGTGGATGGCGGCGATATGATTTACCGCATCAACGCTGAAGCCGATGCCAACCCATTTACGGAACGTCTGTTCAGATCGTTCAAACTGTCTAAAACCTTGTATTAAAAAAATAAAGGAGCGGGTTTCCCGCTCCTGTTGATTTAGGACGACGTTGTACATGTCCAACATTTTATTTATTGATAACGCTTACTACCGTTTGACCAATGACACCGATGTTATTCGTCAACTGGATGTTTACCAGAAAATCAGAGATGAGATTAACCGTCGATTTAATCCGTTAGCGGGGGGAACCGATTGGGAAGTCGTGCGCGAATCTTGTGACGCGTTGGCAAAGCGTGCCGGGCTGGACTTGTTGATGTGCGGTTACTTTGCGGTCGCCAATCTAAAAACGGTGGGATTAGCGGGGTATGCCAACGGGTTGGAATTGCTGAGTGTCAGTTTGAGCAATCTAAGTCAGCCGGATGTGAAAACCGCCAAGATGCGTAAAGAAGTCTTGGATTGGGTCAACGCCCGAGTGGTGCAGGAACTCAAAGACCTGAAGCCCAACTACGAATCGCTACGCGATTTATATCGTTGCGAACGTTTTTGCGAACGTATCCACCATCAGCTTGAGCGGCAGCAACCGGAGTATTTGGTGGATTTCGAAGGCGTCGGGTTTGCGCTCTTTGAACACATCGACCGCATTGAAACCCAATATCACAGCCTAGTGAAACGGCAGCACCAACAGGCGGGGGACGCAGAGCCACAAGTGCTGCGACGCGTCCATCGCATGCGATTGTCGCTGGCCTTTGTGACGGGTTGTGTTTTGTCTGTGGGCGCGGTGTGGGCATATCAGGTGATTCCGTGGTTTCACACCAGCGATTACGCCATGCGTGTTGAGGTCGCGACGCTCAGCAGTGACGATGCGCGCCGCCATTTTCAACAGTCTGTGTCTGACAATCAAATTGCACGTTGGAAAAGCGATCTGGTGCCACTTTATGAGCAATCAATCGGGCAAAAAAGCGCTATTTCGATGGAACAGAGCAAACGCGAAGCGATGCATGAAATGGCAACACTACGCACACTCTATCCAGACGATGAGCAAATTAAAACAAGCGATGAAGCGTTTAGTGCAGCGCAGCGAGCTGCACTGGAGCAAACCGAACTGTTTGTGCAGCGATTTGGTGAAATTCGTACCAAGATGGCCAATATTTCGCTGTTGGCCAAGCGCGAAAAATGGCGTGATTTACAGCGCCAGACCAAATCGTTGGAAGATTTTGCTGTGAGTTTGTCGCCGGTCTATGGCCGGGTCGATTATGTGCAGAATCTGATTAAGCAAGGCGAAATCGAATCGGCGCGCAAAGAGTTGGAGATTCTGAAAACTCGTCTCAATAATTTGAGCTGGACGATGGCTCAACTGGAAGAGTCGTTGAGTGGGCAGCCAATCGCGCAATAGTGCAACAAGACCAAGAAGCAAGAAGTTGCGATAAAAGCAGCTTCTTGCTTGGGGCAGGCAGATAGTTGCCTTAATGAGTGAAGAATCCATTTTAACTCATTGAATATCAATAAAAACAAACTGGCACTGCGCTTGCTGACTATTCGGCGCATCAAGTGAAATCAGTGACATCATAGGAATGGCAGGATGGCGACGTTAAAGTATCAGTTTCATGTGGAAGGTCTGGAGGACGACACGCTGGTGGTGCGTGGGTTCGAGGGGCAGGAGACGCTTTCCAGCGAACGCATGAATGGGCAGCTATTGAATGAACAACCGTGCCACGGTTTTCGTTATGAACTGGAATTGGCCAGTCGGCTTGCCAATTTAACGCCGGAGACGGTGGTAGATAAAGTCGCGGAGCTGACGCTCTATCGCGACGATGTGCTCGTTCAACGCGTGAACGGCATCGTGCGTTGCTTTACGCAGGGCGATACCGGCCACCACCACACCTTCTATTCACTCACGTTAGTCCCTGCTTTAGAGCGTTTGTCTCTGCGCCACAACAGTCGCATCTTCCAACTTAAAACCGTGCCGGAAATCCTCTCCATTCTGTTGCAGGAAATGGGCATCAACGACTACGCCTTTGCGCTGACTCGCGACTGCGCGCAGCGTGAATTCTGCGTTCAGTACCGTGAAACCGACTTAGATTTTCTTCATCGCCTGGCGGCCGAAGAAGGGCTGGTGTACAGCTTTATTCATGAAGAGGGCAAACACACGCTAATATTCAGTGACGCCACAGACAGCCTGCCGAAACTCGGCGAGCCAATCCCGTACAACACGCTAGCAGGCGGCATGATTGAATCGCCCTACATCTCGGTGCTGAGCGTGCACACCCAATCGGAGGTGAGTCAAACGGCGCTGCAGGATTACAGTTTCAAAAAGCCGACATACGCCTTTGCCCAGCAAGCGGTCGGGACCGAAATGGACTACCAGCAACCTGATTACGAACATTTCGATGCGTCGGGGCGGTATAAAGACGATGTTAGCGGCAAAGCGTTCAGCCAGATCCGCCTCGATTACCTGCGCCGCAACGCGCACACCGCAACCGGCAAAAGCAACCAACCGCTGCTGCGTCCGGGGGTGAAGTTTGACCTGCAAGAGCACCTCGATGACACCTTAAACCGAGATTGGTTGGTGGTGCGTGTCATCAGCCAAGGCACGCAGCCTCAGGCGCTGGAAGAAGCTGGCGGCAATGGCGCGACCACCTACGCGAACCAATTCTCGCTCATCCCGGCGCATCGCACCTGGCGCGCCACGCCGCAAGCCAAACCTCAGGTTGATGGCCCGATGATTGCCACAGTCGTTGGCCCAGAAGGCGAAGAGATCTTCTGTGATGAATACGGCCGCGTCAAACTGCATTTCCCATGGGATCGCTATTCCAACGGTGATGAGCACAGTTCGTGCTGGGTGCGTGTCTCGCAAGGGTGGGCGGGCAGCCAATACGGCATGATCGCCATTCCGCGCATTGGTCATGAAGTGATAGTGTCGTTTCTCAATGGCGACCCCGACCAACCAATTGTCACCGGCCGTACCTATCACGCCACCAACACTGCGCCATATACGTTGCCAGACAACAAAACCAAAACTGTGCTGCGCACCGAAACCCATCAAGGGCAGGGCTATAACGAACTCAGTTTTGAAGACCAAGCCGGCAGCGAACAAATTTACCTGCACGCGCAGAAAGACTTTGATGGCCTGATTGAAAACGACCACACCAGCGTGATTAAGCACGACAAACACCTCACGGTGGAGAACGATCGCTTTACTCAAATTAAAAACAATCAGCATCTGACGGTGGGCGGTGAAAGCCGCACCAAAATCGTGGCTGACCGTAGTGTTGAGATTGCTGGCGCTTCACAAAACAAAGTCGCTAAGCTGATTGCTGTGCAAACCGGGCGTGAAATTTCACTGAAAGGTGGCACCAAAATTGTGGTCGAAGCTGGTGCAGAGGTCACCTTAAAGGCAGGAGGAAGTTTTGTGAAGGTGGACGCCGGTGGCGTCCACCTTTCAGGATCCGCGATTAACCTTAATGCTGGGGGAAGTGCAGGCAGTGGGAGTGGTTATGGCGGCAAGTCCGCCCTGCTTGCCAAGAATCTTGTCAGTTTGGAATCGCCAGCAGAATTGCAACTGGCGGCAATTCAATCCACCCAAGTCGCTGGTGAGGCAAATGTCGTGACCGTGTCTGAACTGGTGGCCCCCGTCTTAGGCGAGGGCGCTCAACAGCAGAGCGCATCATCTCAGGCAGCATCGGGTTCAGCGGTAAATTCAACGCAAGCTGAGCCGCAAGCGGAGAACGACGTTGAATCAACGAAAGAACCTCGACTGAAATCTGATGTGTTGAAACCTTCCGAAACGCTCAATCAATTGGCAGACCGTGAAGTTGCTTCCTACAAAACGGGTTCAAAAGGTCAAGAAGTTGAATTGATTCAGAAGGCACTGATAAAACTGGGGTTTGATCTCGGTACCTACGGCGCCGATGGTAGTTTTGGCAGTACTACGGAACGTCAGGTCAAAATGTTCCAGCAAAGCTATACGCCGTCCCATTCAACACATCCCGACTATAAAGTCGGCAAGGCTGATGGCATTGTGGGTCAAGGAACCTTGCTGGGTTTGGATGAGGCATTGGTTGATGGGTGGGTTTGTGAGCTGATTACTAAAGGTATGTTGGACACTGTTTGTCCAGGTTCGGGAAACGATCAGAGCTTATTGGCAGCATTAAATAAATATTGTCCATTGTACGAGATCAATACGCCTGTTCGAATTAGCCACTTTCTTGCTCAGGTGGCCCATGAAAGTGGTTGCTTTAGTAGTCTTGTTGAAGGCAGCAACTATCAACATATGGCAGCAAAAATCAAATTTTCAAAGTATAGCGCTTACGTAAACTCATTGAAACCTGGATCAGTAAATCGATTTTTACGAGAAGATAATCCGTCAAGATGCAAGCAACCAGATCTGTTTAACTTTGTCTATTCAGATAGCAATGGGAATGGTGATGAAAGCTCAGGGGATGGGTACAAATATCGAGGTAGAGGGCTGATTCAGATTACAGGTAAAGGAAAGTATGAAAAGTTCACGACTACGCACAACGCTAAAAGTACAGATGATCTTCGAGATTTTTCAACGATGCCAGAGTTAGTGTCGGATAATATTGATTATGCTGTAGAATCTGCATGTATGTATTGGCGAAATTGGGGTGCTTTATCTAAGAAGTTTAATGCGAATGGAGACATCAATGTTCTGATAGATAATGCTCCGGATGATATAAAGTTGGTAAGCCAAGCGGTAAATGGTGGAAATTACGGAAGTTCTAATGGATTAGAGGACCGTATGAACAAGTTTGATAAATTAAAAATTTATTTTGGATTGTGAATATTATGAGATATTTATTGCTTTTTATGTCGTTTTTTTCGCCTCTAGTTTTTTCTCAACCTAGTGAAAAAAGTGTTCATAGTTTGATCCAAACATCTTATTTGGAAACAGAACACGAAAATATATCGTCATTTAAACACAATGACTTTGAAATTTATTTCGAGAAAAATGGTTTTATCAAAAACGAAGAAGGATTGAATAACGAATCTTTGTCAGTTTTCTACGTTGTCGATGGGAAGCAATCTCTCCTATTTCGTCAAGAAGAGTTTAACCCTTATGGACAGAGCGCGTTAGTGCTTACATGTAAAAGTGGTGATAAGACAATTTTGTTTGTTCAAACGAGATTTTCTAGCTCTAGTAATATATATCCTTGGTATATTCAATTTACGCCATATATATATGAATATATGAATGGAAAGTTCGACAGAGATGAAATTAAAGAAAATAAATACTTTTACGGTGATGATTATTTCAATCGCTTAATCATTGACGATGAGCCGCCAAAAGTTAATTACCCTTACTATGATGAAAAAAGGGTTTATAAAAGACTTTTTGAAACCCAAGTATGCAATGATTTCGACGACTAAGAATTCCTCCCAGATCTGCGAAGATCGAAGATCCAGCGTGACTCACTCCAAAAAATCAGGCCACTCGGCCTGATTTTTTATTACACGAACGATCTGAATTGATTAAAAGATGCAGTGCTTGGCGTAGGAGGTGGCTTCGTTTGCAGTCCAGTCGCCTTTCGGTTTGGCATCCATACTTTCACACCATTGGGGCGTTCCGATCTCTTCTTGGAACAAGCAGTGTTTCGCGAAATCGACGGCGTTTTGCGCGCTCCATTCATTCTTTGGTTTTTCACGCATATCCTGACACCAGCCAGCGCTACCGACCTCATTGTCACACGCGGTGAGGGCGAGTGCGCTTAGCATGACCAGTGCAATTTTCTTTATCATAAACAATCCTTTTCCGCTGCAAGTGCTTAATGCGCGTCACTATACCCAAATTGGTTGAAGCTTTGTTAAATCTAGGCCAAATATCTGCGCTCGACCAGAGTTTATCGCATGAGGCAGTGGCGGGCTGGAATGCATGTGAATGCTTATTGGATGTCGGATTCGCCGTTATCGATGCCGATCAAAAAGCGGTCTTGATGATAGAAATCTCAGTGATCACACTCACCCTTTGTAGGCATTGTGAATCGATTTCGGCGATCGAACTCACACTCTGATTTTTACCTTAGTGCAAATCAAAAAACTTGCGTTAGGATTTCATCGAAACGTTTCGATGAGTGTTTTTCTTACTTTTCTGCCCTAGAAAATGCTCGGAAGAAGTCGAACGTGAGCGAACACGAAGGTAAAACGATGAAAAAAAGTACCCTACTTAATGCTGACCTCTCTCATTTGGTCGCGACGCTTGGTCATACCGATGAAATCACCATTTGTGATGCGGGTTTGCCGATTGCTGAAGAGACACAACGTATTGATTTAGCCCTCACGCATGGGGTGCCCAGTTTTATGGACACCGTACGCGTGATCTTGTCGGAATCACAAATTGAAGGTGTGGTACTGGCGGAAGAATTTGCCAAAGTTAGCCCCGCACTACACGCTGCGCTGCTTGACGAGCTGAAAGCCGAAGAAGTACGTTGCAACAAATCCATCGCCATCGCTTACGTCTCTCACGAAGAGTTCAAAGCTCGTACTCATTACAGCCGTGCTGTTGTGAGAACCGGAGAATGCACGCCTTACGCAAACGTGATTTTCCAAGCTGGCGTGGTGTTTTAACGCCACGCTCACACTCGATTGAGGACTGATTATGACTCAACCAATTCTGGCTCTCAGCAACATTGAAAAAGCGTTTCCGGGCGTGAAAGCGCTGGATAAAGCGAGCTTGAACGTCTATCCGGGCCGCGTGATGGCGTTGATGGGCGAAAACGGCGCGGGTAAATCGACGCTGATGAAAGTGCTGACTGGCATCTATACCAAAGATGCTGGCAGCATCGAGTATCAGGGTCAACCAACCAGCTTTAAAGGTCCGCGTGATTCGCAACACGCAGGCATCAGCATCATCCACCAAGAGCTGAACCTGATCCCGGAACTGACGATTGCGGAAAACATCTTTCTGGGGCGTGAAAAAACCAGCGCGCTGGGGCGCATTTTGTGGTCACACATGTATGCCGAAGCCGACAAACTGTTGGCACGCCTGAACGTGAAACACAGTTCGAAAACGTTGCTTGGCGAGCTGAGCTTGGGTGAGCAACAGATGGTGGAAATTGCCAAAGCGCTGTCGTTTGAATCCAAAGTGATCATCATGGATGAACCAACGGACGCGCTGACAGACACCGAAACCGAATCGCTGTTTAACGTGATCAACGAATTGCGCGCGCAAGGGTGTGGCATTGTTTACATCTCGCATCGCCTGAAAGAGATTTTTGAGATTTGTGATGACATCACGGTGCTGCGTGATGGCAAATTTATTGGCCAGTGCCGCGTCGCGGACACCAATGAAGACGGCCTGATTGAGATGATGGTTGGCCGCAAGCTCGAAGAACAGTACCCACGCGTCGCCGTGAAACATGGTGACGTGTGTCTTGAGGTGATTGGTCTGACGGGCTCGGGTGTGCACGATGTCAGTTTCACGCTCAATCGCGGCGAGATCTTAGGGGTTTCCGGATTGATGGGCGCCGGCCGTACCGAGTTGATGAAAGTGATTTATGGTGCGCTGCCTTCTGAACGGGGCGTGATCAATCTCAACAACCGAACCATTAACCCCGTCAGCCCACAAGATGGACTGGCCAATGGCATCGCGTATATCTCGGAAGACCGCAAAGGCGATGGCTTGATCCTCGGTTTGTCGGTGAAAGAGAACATGTCGTTGTGCGCGCTCGATCAACTGACCAAAGGTGTGCAAATTCAGCACAGCGATGAAGTGATGGCGGTGGAAGATTTCATCAAGCTATTCAACATCAAAACGCCAAGTCGCGATCAAATCATCGGCAATTTGTCTGGCGGTAACCAACAGAAAGTGGCGATCGCCAAAGGGCTGATGACACGTCCAAAAGTATTGATTTTGGATGAACCGACCCGCGGTGTGGATGTTGGTGCGAAAAAAGAAATCTACCAACTGATCAACAAATTTAAAGCCGATGGCATGAGCATCATTTTGGTGTCTTCTGAAATGCCAGAAGTGCTAGGCATGAGCGATCGCATTCTGGTGATGCATGAAGGTCGCATTAGCGGAGAATTCGACGCGAAAGATGCCAACCAAGAAAATCTACTGGCGTGTGCCGTTGGCAAAACGCTGAACGAGGACGCAGCATGAGTACAAAAAGCATGACCAACCCAACCCAAACTGGCGGCAGAAAGCTGCTGAGTAAAGAGTGGCTGATTGAACAGAAATCTTTGATTGCACTGCTGTTTCTGATCGTCGTTGTCTCGTTTCTAAACCCGAACTTTTTTACCTTCGATAACCTGATGAACATTCTGCGTCAAACGTCGGTGAATGCGATCATCGCCGTGGGGATGACGCTGGTCATCTTGACCGCGGGCATTGACCTGAGTGTGGGTTCCGTACTGGCATTGTGTGGTGCGTTTGCCGCCAGCCTGATTGCGATGGAAGTGCCCGTGTTGGTGGCAGTACCGACGGCGCTGCTCGCAGGCGCGGTTCTTGGTGGGATCAGTGGCATCATCATCGCCAAAGGGAAAGTGCAGGCGTTTATCGCCACGTTGGTGACCATGACGTTGCTGCGTGGCGTGACCATGGTGTACACCGATGGTCGTCCTATTTCGACTGGCTTTACCGATACGGCGGATGCATTCGCTTGGTTTGGTACGGGCTACGCGCTGGGCATTCCTGTGCCGGTGTGGATCATGGTGGTGGTGTTTGCAGCGGCTTGGTATCTGCTCAATCACACGCGCTTTGGCCGCTATGTGTATGCGCTGGGCGGTAACGAATCTGCGACACGTTTGTCGGGCATCAACGTGGATCGCGTCAAGATTGGTGTCTACGCCATCTGTGGTCTGCTCTCTGCATTGGCGGGCATCATCGTGACTTCTCGTCTCTCTTCTGCGCAGCCAACTGCGGGGATGGGATACGAACTGGATGCGATTGCAGCCGTTGTTCTGGGCGGCACCAGCTTGATGGGCGGTAAAGGTCGCATCATGGGCACCCTGATTGGTGCGCTGATTATCGGCTTCCTCAATAACGCATTGAACCTACTCGATGTGTCTTCTTACTACCAGATGATTGCAAAAGCCGTCGTGATTTTGCTCGCGGTACTGGTAGACAACAAAAACAAGTAAACAGTGAAACCACCGGGTTCAGGGATTCCTGACCCGGTCCCCTACAATAAAGGACGATGAACATGAAAAAACTCGCAACTTTAATTTCCGCTGCGCTGCTGTCTACCACCGTTTCTGTGTCAGCACAGGCTCAGGACACGATGGCAATCGTGCTGTCGACGCTGAACAACCCATTTTTTGTGACCATGAAAGACGGCGCTGAAGCGAAAGCGAAAGAGTTGGGGTACAACTTGATCGTGCTGGATTCGCAAAACGACCCAAGTAAAGAGCTGTCGAACATTGAAGATTTGACCGTACGTGGCGTGAAAGCGATCCTGATCAACCCAACCGACTCTGATGCAGTCTCGAACGCGATTCGCATTGCCAACCGCTCGAACATCCCTGTGTTGACACTTGACCGTGGTGCAAGCCGTGGCACCGTGGTGAGCCACATTGCGTCTGATAACGTGGTGGGCGGCGAAATGGCCGGTCACTTCATCATGGAAAAAGTGGGCGAAAAAGCCAAAGTGATTCAACTTGAAGGCATTGCCGGCACATCGGCCGCACGTGAACGTGGTGAAGGTTTCATGAATGCGGTGAAGGGCAGCGAAATGCAACTGCTCGCCAGCCAACCTGCGGATTTCGACCGTACCAAAGGTTTGAACGTGATGGAAAACTTGCTGGCCGCGAACCCAGATGTTCAAGCCGTATTTGCCCAAAATGATGAAATGGCGCTGGGCGCACTGCGCGCAGTTCAAGCCTCCGGCAAAAACGTGATGATTGTGGGCTTTGATGGCACGGACGACGGTATCGCTGCCGTGAAACGTGGCAAACTGGCAGCCACTGTGGCGCAGCAACCTGACTTGATTGGTGCGCTGGGCGTGGAAACCGCAGACCACATGCTGAAAGGCGAAACCGTGGATGAGTACATTCCCGTTCCGCTGAAAATTATCGCTGAATAAGCGTCATTTACTGCTCTCTCCAGAGGCTCAGGAGAGAGCAGCGCCTTGCGCCACGCAGGTTGCGCAGGATGATACAGACAGCTTTGACGCTTTGCGTCTCGCGTGAGGCGTCAAATCTCTCTCTATTTCCGTTCCCAATCGATTTTATTCAAACTGAGGATAACCCTTATGAACAAGTTGGTGGTATTAGGTAGTGTCAATGCTGACCATGTTCTTCAAGTGCCTTCTTTTCCTCGCCCCGGCGAGACGCTGCACGGTCGCAACTACCAAGTTATCCCAGGTGGCAAAGGTGCCAACCAAGCGGTCGCCGCCGCGCGCTTAAATGCCGATATCGGCTTCATTGCCTGCGTCGGTGATGACTCATTTGGCATCAACATTCGAGAAAGCTTTAAGCTCGATGGCATGAACATTCGCGGCGTGAAAATGCAGCCGAACTGCCCAACCGGCATTGCGATGATTCAGGTCTCGGACAGCGGCGAAAATAGCATTTGCATTTCTGCTGAAGCGAACGCCAAACTGACCGCTGAAGCAATCGACCCCGATCTGCAACACATTCGTGACGCGAAATACCTGTTAATGCAACTGGAAACGCCGCTCGATGGCATCGTCAAAGCGGCGCAAGTGGCCAAAGAAGCGCGCACGAACGTGATTCTTAACCCTGCGCCCGCACGTGAATTGCCGGATGTCTTATTAAGTTGTGTGGATGTGATCACGCCCAATGAAACCGAAGCGGAAGTGCTGACGGGCATCACGGTGAGCGATGACGCGTCTGCGCAATTGGCAGCGGATGCACTGCATGGTAAAGGGATTGAAATTGTCATGATCACGCTGGGTGCAAAAGGCGTGTGGCTGAGCCAGAATGGCCGTGGCGCGCTGATCCCGGGTTTCCGCGTTCAGGCAACGGACACAACCGCCGCAGGCGATACCTTTAATGGGGCGCTGGTCACTGGTTTGTTAGAGGAAATGCCTTTAGAATCAGCAATTAAGTTTGCTCATGCGGCGGCAGCCATTTCGGTCACTCGTTTTGGCGCCCAAACTTCCATCCCGAACCGTGAGGAAGTGGACGCGTTTTTGGCCGATCATTAATCAAGGAGACCATGACATGGCAACCATGAAGGATATTGCACGACTTGCCGGCGTATCGACGTCGACCGTCAGCCATGTCATCAACAAGACCCGTTTTGTCAGCGATGAAATCGCCGAACGGGTCAACAAAGCCGCGCAAGATCTCAATTACGCGCCGTCTGCACTGGCGCGTAGCCTCAAAATGAACCGCACCAAAACCATCGGTATGCTGGTGACAACCTCCACCAACCCGTTTTTCGGCGAAGTCGTGAAAGGGGTCGAACGCAGCTGTTATCACCAAGGGTACAACCTGATTTTGTGCAATACCGAAGGCGATCACGAACGCATGAAAGCGTCCATCAATACGCTGCTGCAAAAGCGCGTGGATGGGGTGATTTTGATGTGTTCTACGTTGGCGGGCGAGCGCATCGATATGTTCGACCGTTACCCGGACATTCCGGTGGTGGTGATGGACTGGGGACCGATGCTGTTTGCCAGTGATAAGATTCAGGACAACTCGCTGCAGGGCGGTTATATGGCGACCAAGCACCTGATTGCCTGCGGCCACACACAGATTGGCTGTATCACGGGGCCGTTGATCCGCCAGCAGGCGCAGATGCGTTATGAAGGCTACAAGCGCGCCATTTTGGAAGCTGGGTTGGCGATCAATCCGCAATGGATTGTCGAAGCCGACTTTGAATGCGAAGGCGGTTATGACGCCATGAATGCCATGATTGCCCGTGGCCCGCTGCCGAGTGCGATTTTTGTCAGCAACGACATGATGGCGATGGGGGTGATTAACGCAGCCAATGAGCAGGGGTTGAGTATTCCCGACGATGTCTCGCTGATTGGTTACGATGACATTCACATCGCAAAATTCATGTCACCTGCGCTGACCACCATTCACCAACCGAAGTATCGTCTCGGCAAGGCGGCGGTGGAAACATTGCTGAAAAAACTCGATAAAGTGACCAATGAGCCGCAAGTGGTGCAATTGGAACCCACGTTGGTGGTGAGAAAAAGCGTGAAACTGCTCAACTAGCCGTTCAACCATTCAACCATTCAACCATTCAACCATTCAACCGTTCTACAGTTCGCTCGTTCGAGGGTTGAGTAAGGCCTGACTCAACTGGTTTAGCAGCGCGTCGGTCAGAGGGTGTGACGCTTTGGCAGACAGCGCGCAGATATCGGCGCGAATGGTTTCTTTCAATGCAACAAACCGCACGTGCGGCCAAGCTAAGTTGGCGTAACTGGCGGGCACAATCGACAACAATCCGCGGGTGGAAATCACCGCCAGCAGCGTATTGGGCTCCACCACTTCTTGTAAAATTGTCATCTCAAATCCCGCCTGTTGACAGTGCTGACGAATCAGCGCGGTCGAGGCGGAATTCTCTTGGCGCAGCATCACAAATTCTGCATCGCGCAACTCTTGTAGTGAGAGCTGCTTACGTGCTGCCAGCGCGTGCTGTGTCGGCAATGCGACCACCATTTTCTCCTGATACAAACTGCGCGCATGCAGCGGCGCGATCTGCATGGTGTCGGCGTAACGCACCAGTCCGATGTCGATGTGGTGTTGCAGCAGCGCCTGTTTTTGTTTCTCTGGCGATAGCTCCAACAGATTGAGCGTCAAGGTTGGGTGAGTTTGCTGCAACTGATGCAGTGCATCGCCAAATCCGGCCCAGAAAATCGAACTCATCAAGCCGAGATTCAAGGTCGCCTGCTCTTCGCGCGCACTTTGCGCCACGCGATTGAGTGAGGTTTCCAGCACGTCAAAAATACGCTCACACTCCTGATTGAGCTGTTTGCCCGCGGTGGTTAAGCGCACATTGCGTGTATCGCGTTCAAACAGCACCACGCCCAGCGCTTGCTCCAGCTCTTTAATCTGCGCACTGAGTGGCGATTTGGTGATGTTGAGTTGTTCTGCTGCTTGACTGAATTGTTGGCACTGCGCGACCTGATAGAAATAGCGCAGCATTTTCAATGTAATGCGTTGACTGAGTGGCAACATGATGGGGCTCTGATTGTGCTGAATAATCACATAATTGTGCCAAATTTTGTGATTTTGTCAGCACAGTGATTGCGTTAGAGTGATGTAAACAACATAACGAGGTGAACATCATGTCTGATCCGGTGAATCAAGCTCTGGAAACGATCTACGCGCACAAGCCTGGCTTCAAGCCTCAGGCTGCATTCATTCTTGGCTCTGGTCTTGGCGTGATCGCGGACGAGCTGGAAGACAAAGTGGTGATTCCTTACGAGGCGTTGGCGGGCTTCCCTGTCAGCACGGTCGAAGGGCACTCTGGCGAATTGGTGCTGGGCACACTGTTTGGCACACAAGTGGTGTGCATGAAAGGTCGGGGTCACTATTACGAGCACCAAAGCATGAAAGTGATGACCAATCCGGTGCGTACCTTTAAGCGTCTGGGTTGTGAATTCATGCTGGTGACCAATGCTGCGGGCTCACTGCGCCCAGAACGCATTGATGTCGGTTCGCTGGTGGTGTTTACCGATCACATCAACACCATGCCGGAATCGCCAATGACAGGCCCGAATGATGACGCCTACGGTCCCCGCTTCTTTAGCCTCGCCAATGCGTACGATAAAACGCTCCGTGAAGAGACGCTGGCGGTGGCCAAGGCGCAGAATATTCATCTCAATGAAGGGGTTTTTGTCTCCTACACCGGCCCGAACTTTGAGACCGCAGCAGAAATTCGCATGATGCAAATCATCGGCGGAGACGTCGTCGGCATGTCGGTCGTGCCGGAAGTGATCTCAGCAGCGCATTGTGGCTTGCCTGTGCTGGCGGTGTGCGCCATCACCAACATGGCCGAAGGGCTGGGGGATGTGGCGCTGTCTCACGAGCAAACACTGCGCTGCGCAAAACTGGCGGAGAAAGACTTCATCACGTTGATCCAATCTTTTATGCGCCATCATTTTGCCGCGTAATCATTGCAGCTCGCGTGAAAACGAAAGGGACGATCCATGATCGTCCCTTTTTCTATCCCCAACCCACTTGCTGTGTCGATGGGTTTTACTGTCTTTTTAATTCAGCGCAACGTCAGTTACTGCTGGTTCAGGAATGACACCGCTTTGTCCGGGAAGTCGGTAAACAGGCCATCGACTTTCACTTGGTTGTAGAACACATCCAGCATGCCATCGAAGTTTTGCGCATACGGTGCGATGCGGCCTTTATCAGCGCGGAAAGTGTACGGATGCACCACGAGGCCAGCGGCTTTGGCTTCACCCATCAATGGTTTGATGATGATGTTGTCTTGGGTGCTCTTGTCGTCCACCAGCATCGGTTTCCAAGGGCCGATACCATCGGCGTATTGCGCGACTTGCTTCATGCCGCCCGGCTCAAACATCCAATCGTAGCTGTAAGGCGTCGCGGTATCGCCTTGATAGGTCATGGTTTCATTCCAGTCGGTGTAAGCCATCAACTGCACCAGATTGAGATCCATTTCCATCGATGGCAGCAGCTCATCGTGAATGCGTTTCAGCTCGTTGGCATCAAAACATTGCAGGTAGACTTTGTCGTCTTTACTGTCGTAGCCGTACTGTTTCAACACGTTCAATACCGCTTTCGAAATGTCTTTGCCCTCATGGCGATGGAACCACGGCGCTTTGATTTCAGGATAGATGCCGATGTCATAACCGAGCGATTTGTTCAGTCCTTGGATCAGCTCAATCTCTTCTGCAAAGGTGGGCACGGTAAAGCTCGATTTCCACATTGGGAAACGGTCGGGGAATCCGGCCACTTTGTTGCCTTGGTCATCAATGTTGAACCCTTCGGTCACGCGTAGGCTTTTGATTTCCGCCAATGTAAAGTCGATGGCGTAGTAACGGCCATCAGCACGTGCGCGATCTGGAAAACGTTCGGCAACATCGGTGACGCGATCGAGGTAGTGATCGTGCAGCACCACCAATTGGTCATCCTTGGTCATTACCACGTCTTGCTCGATGTAATCGGGTTTCATGCCGTAGGCCAGCGCTTTGGCTGCCAGCGTGTGCTCCGGCAAATAGCCCGATGCGCCACGGTGCGCGATCACTAAGGGGTTGGCGTACACACTGGCACTGCAGGCCAGAGAGAGCAGAGAAAGGGAAAGCATCTTGTTCATGTGGAATCCTTGTGTTTTGCAGAGCGTGGTTAGAAAAAATCGCGCTCTGAATCGGGGGAAGAGCGCGATGAATGGGGGAGTTAACCACACCGAAATGGAGATAAAATGACACGTTCAAAAACGGGCACCTTAGATGTCGTGCCCGTTTTGCGTGAGGAAGCGTGACTTACGCGACGGCTTCCTTGGCTTCTTTTTCTGCTTTCGCTTTGTGGTGAGCGCGCTCGCCAATCAAAGCGTAAATCAAACAGATGATGGCCGTGATACATGAGCCGACGAGGATAATAAAGCCGCCGTCCCAGCCGAAGTGGTCTACGGTGTAACCCAGAATTGCGTTCGCTGCCACAGCGCCGCCGAGGTAACCAAACAGACCGGTCAGGCCAGCCGCAGTACCCGCCGCTTTCTTCGGAGCCAGTTCCAGCGCGTACAGACCAATCAGCATAACCGGGCCGTAAATCAGGAAGCCGATCGCAACCAGTGCTGCCATGTCAATCGCTGGGTTGCCAGCCGGGTTGAACCAGTAGACAAGAACGGCCAGCAGAACCAGTACCATGAACAGAATACCCGCAGGTGCGCGGCGACCTTTGAACACTTTATCCGAAATCCAACCACACAGCAGTGTGCCCGGAATGCCCGCCCATTCGTACAGGAAGTACGCCCAAGACGATTTATCAACGGTGAATTCTTTCGCTTCACGCAGGTAGACTGGTGCCCAGTCGAGCACGCCGTAACGGATCAGGTAAACGAACGCGTTGGCAATCGCAATAGACCACAACAGTTTGTTAGAGAACACGTACTTAAAGAAGATCTCTTTGGCCGTCATCTCTTTTTCGTGTGAGGTGTCGTAATCGTCCGGGTAATCGTTTTTGTACTCTTCGATCGGTGGCAGACCACACGATTGCGGTGTATCACGCATGGTGATCCAGATGAAGACTGCAACCAGAACCGCGAAGAAGGCAGGCACGTAGAACGCAGTGCGCCAGTCGTCGTTGAACATCCACAAACCCAGCAGGAAGATAGGACCGATCAGACCGCCACCGACGTTGTGCGCGACGTTCCATACCGAAACGATTTCACCCCGCTCTTTGCGCGACCACCAGTGCACCATGGTTCGCCCACAGGCTGGCCAACCCATGCCCTGGAACCAACCGTTCAGGAACAACAGGATGAACATGGCCGTGATGCTGCCGGTTGCCCATGGCATAAAGCCAAAGCAGAACATGACCAATGCAGAACACAGCAGGCCGGCACTGAGGAAATAACGTGGGTTGGAACGGTCAGACACGCTGCCCATTAAGAATTTAGATAAGCCGTAAGCGATCGAAACCGCAGCCAGTGCGACACCGAGATCGCCGCGGCTGTAGCCTTGCTCGATCAGATATGGCATGGCCAAGCTGAAGTTCTTACGAACCAGATAGTAACCTGCATAGCCTACAAAAATACCGATGAAAAGTTGCCAGCGTAGACGTGTATAAGCGCCCTCAACCCGATCCGGCGATAGCCGTTCGATGTGAGCTTGTGGTTTGAAAATCCCAAACATTGGTGACCTCATTTATTTTGCGATGGTTTTGAAGTGCGAACGAGAAAAATTAGTTTCGTTCGAAATTTCGTGAATTGTTGTTCGAAAGTATTCTTATTTCTGTGATAAATGTTGCATGTGAATTAATTTGAACATAAAAACAAATGATTAGTTTGCAAAATTATTGAGTTGCTTCAAACTTTTTACATAAATTGTGTTTTAGTGAACGCTTATAAATGATTGTTTTTGCTCGAAAAGGCGTAAGTGAAGTGAGGGTATTTTGCTAAAAATACCCATTCGAAAGTTCGTTGCGGGGATAAACGGCGAAAAATTATTCGATGACGAAACCACCTTTGCCGCCAGTTTTGGCTTTGTACATGGCCGCATCGGCGCGCGCTAACCAAGTTTCTTCAGACAGGTGCAGGGAATGATCAAGCAACGTTGCGCCAATACTGCAACTGCATGGAATGGCGTGGCCCTCAATCTCGACGCTGGCTGGCAGGCGATCGAGGATGCGCTGACACACTTCGCGCATGTTCGCGAGCGGATCGTCTAATTCCGTCAGAATGATGGTGAACTCATCGCCCGCCAGGCGTGACACGAAATCTTGCGGGCGAATTGCATCTTGCAGCACGTGGGCGAAAATTTTCAATAAGCCATCGCCGATATGGTGCCCATAACGGTCGTTAGCCAGTTTCAGACCATCCAAATCTAGAAATAGTAACGCTGAGCCGTGCTGTTTATAGCGCAGCACATTGGCGAGCGATTTCATAAAAAAGCTACGGTTGGGCAGGCCAGTGAGCGCATCATGGTAGGTCTTAAATTCTAAGCTGCGCTGAAAGGCGCGCAGTTCAGTGACATCTTGACCGAAGATGTAAAACCCGCCGCGATTCATTTCATCCGGAACCAATTTAAGGTGCAAGACACGCAATTCGTTGGTGAAGAACAGCGTGTTGTCGAAGGTGACGGTTTCGCCTTGGCGTACGCGTTCAATAAACGGCGCACTGTGTGAAAATGATTCGTCGCCAATCAGGTTTTCGATGGTTTCACCAATCACCTGATCCAACGTGGTGTGAAAGTACGCTTCGTAGGTTTTATTGGCGTACAGGTAACGGTTGTGTGCATCAATCTGGGCAATCAACACTGGCAAGCTATCGACAATGGTGTTGAGGTGCACATTCATGCGCGGGTTGAGTTGTCGGTTGCGACTGATATCTTCGATCACAAATGAGACGTGTTTTTTCTCGTTCTTGTCCACCAAGCTGACTTTGATGATGCACCAGTTGAGGGTATCGGGCGTAAAGCCGTGTTTGATTTCAAAAATGTGCATGACCTGTTTGCCCTGCACCAAATCATCAATGATTTGGGGGACGCTCAATGGCAACGCGAGGTTCATCATCGGGGTGATGTTGTGCTGTTCGTGAAGATGAGTCAATTGGTGAAAACGCTCATTCGCGAGTTCGATCAGGCCATCGAGATCGGTAATCGCGATGCCGGCGGGGGATTGGTCAAAGTAGCACTGTTTCAGCTGATCCATTGGCGCATCCTGAAATGGGTCGTGTGGCATAGGTCAATCACGTCGTCTTTGACGTTGTTTTTGAGGCGTCATCGAAGGACAAGATTGAGTTAAGTTTAATTGATTTACGCTCAGCGCCTGCATTCGTCGGATCGTGCGGCCTGTTTTCTCAAATTAATGTGAGCATATCGCTATAAAAATGTAACAGGAAAATAACATGTCTCGTATTTGGTATTAGTGTGACAAGGTATTGATAGAATTGATGTGTGTCAAGATGGCGACAAATTGCGCGTGTTACACCTTTGTTTACGACTCACTTCCGATAAATGAAGAACTTACTCAGCATGGCCGCGACCGAGAATAAAGATTATCCGGAGAATATCAGTTTTATCTCTACCACCCAGCCTTCCAGCCACATTACGTATGCCAACGAGGCGTTTTGCGATATCGCCGAATATTCACTTGATGATCTGCTGACGCAGCCGCATAACATGGTGAGGCACCCAGACATGCCCAAAGCGGCGTTCGAGCAGTTGTGGCATTACCTCAACCAAGGACACAGTTGGATGGGGATTGTTAAAAACCGCTGTAAAGGCCCGCGGCACTATTGGGTGTCGGCCTTTGTGACCCCGATAAAAGATGCCCAAGGCAACATCGTTGAGCATCAGTCGGTGCGCTCCAAACCCAGCAAAGAACAAATCGCGCGCGCCGAGGCGCTCTATGCCAAACTCAATCAAGGCGAATCGGTGTCCGTGCGACGCTGGCCTGTGATGCGCCTTATGCAAGGGGCAGCGTGGCTTGGCCTGCTGGTGAGCGCCGGTTGGATGTGGCAGCAACATGCTTGGTTGCCGGGCAGCGTGTTGTTGGGCATTCAGTTGAGTGTGTTGCTGGGGCTGAGGCACTTGCACAAACGCCATGCGCAGCTGTCTCAGTTGGCTCGTGAAGCGTACAGCAACCCATTGATGGAAAAAGTGTATACCGGCCATTGCGATGAATGCTCGCCAGTTGAACTGGCGCTGATGATGCGTAAAGCGGAGCTACGCGCTGTGGTGGCGCGTAGCAGCGAAACTTCGGGACAGATTCTCAAAGATGCGCAGCGTGAACTGGGCAATACGCGGGATATTGAGCAAGCACTGGTGCAGCAATTGCAGGAAACCGAGCAGGTTGCCACTGCGGTGGAAGAGCTAACGCATTCTATCAACGACATTGCCAACAGCGCCTCGGCGGCATCGCAATTGACCGAGATTGCTCAACACGATTCGTTGTGCGGACTGGCGCGGATCCGCGACACCGTGGTGCAAGTGAATGCGCTCGATAGCGAACTGGCTGACAGCCAGACCATTTTGACCACGCTCGCTAAGCACAGCCAGCAAGTGGAAACCATTTTGGATGTCATCTCGGCGATTTCAGAACAGACGAATTTGCTGGCACTTAACGCGGCCATTGAAGCCGCGCGCGCTGGTGAATCGGGGCGCGGGTTTGCGGTGGTGGCGGATGAAGTGCGCCAACTAGCGGCGAAAACAAGTGCGTCAACCAGTGAAATACACACCATGATCGCCGAGCTGCAATCGCTCGCAACCCAAGCGGTGGCTTCCATGCAGCGTGGTTCAGCGCTCTCTTCGGCCTGTAAGCAAGCAGCCGATTCGACGGGTGGGGTGATTCAAGACATTGCGGCCAAGCTGGGACAAGTGACGCTTGAAAGCCAGCAAATCGCGGCGGCGGTGGAGCAACAAGCCAGTGCAACGCGTGAAATTACCGCCAATGCGGTCAACATCAAAACGCTGACGCAGCAGAATTCGGATGCATCGTCGTCATCGGTGCAGCGCACGCGTCATCTGGTGCACAATCTCGAGCAACTGCAGCGGTTGATTCATCAGTTTGAGCGTCACTAACTTGAGCGCGATTAACTTGAACACGATTAACAGCTGATGCCGTGAGGGCGTTCCCACGCGGGGACGCTCGTGGGCAGGCAAACAGGGTGAGCGTGTCACTCACCCTGTTACCTGAACGATGGCGCGGATTGAAGGATTAACTGTTTTTCCCTTCACGCACGGTGTATTGGTAGTCCACATCCACCACGGCGCGATATTGAACTTGACCATCCTGCTTCGCAAAGGATTCAACCTTCACTTCGGCGTCGCTCACTTTCAGTGTGTTTTGGACCAGTTTGGTGTCATACACATTGAGCGCGTTGGCCAGCTCGTTCGACGGCATTTTTTTCAGCGCATCCACCTTGGCAAAGCCGGCATCATACGCTTGTTGTTCCGAGGCATACGCGTGGGTGGTTAGCGTCGTTTCGTGCTCAGTGGTGCCAATGGATGCCCATGCACCAGCACTAAGGGTCATAGTCGTTAAGATCACAAGTGCTTTCTTCATAACTTTTCTCCTGTTGTTGTGCGATATGCACGCATTCATCTTATGAAATCTTCTGTGAGGAGTCCGTCAGCGTGCGTCAGTCTTTGGATAACGTCTGTTTAAGATTTCTGACAAACGCGGATTTGGTGGTGGATTTTTCAACAGTGTGAATTTAATGACCAAAGATTGAACGGCGATTGACCTGCCGCCGACAGGCGAAAGTTTGAAGTGACTCGAAGCGAAATGTGATGACAAGAAACCGCAGACGCCGCTTTGGAAACGACCCATCAGTTTGACGTTCAAATCATGCGAAATTGCCATGGCATGGCCTGTGTGATGACAAATTCTTGCTAGCTTTGTTGAGCCCCTGCGGCGTGCGCATGGGGTCGCTTCAACGTCAGTGAAAAAGGATAAATCATGCAAAAGATGCTTCAAGACTATTGTTTTCAACACAATCGTTTTCAACACCATCGTTGTAAAAACAACAATCTTCAAAACAACAGTTTTCAAAACAATCGGCTTCAAAACAATCGGCTTCAAAACAAGGTGCTTCAATGCGGGGCGCTTAGCGCCTTGATGCTCGCAAGTACGGTTTCGCTGCCGGTCGCCGCCCATGGTTGGGTGGAGTTTCCCAGTGCTCGCCAGAATACTTGTTATCAGGATGGCGGCTTTTGGGACAACACCATCCCTAATGCGGCGTGTCAGGCCGCGTTTGATGAATCGGGCGCGTTTCCGTTTGTACAGCGAAATGAAATTTCAGCCAACGTGCCTAACTATCAGGATATGGCGCATGTGCAAGCCATTGTGCGCGATGGTTCATTGTGTTCGGCGGCGGACAGTGCCAAATCGGGCTTAAACGTTGCGTCACCGGATTGGCAGAAAACCGCCATTACGCTGGATGCGAATCAGCAGATCGAACTGGTGTTCAATGCCACCGCGCCGCACAGCCCGTCCTACTGGCAGTTCTATTTGACGACGCCGGAATACGATCAGGCGGCCCCGCTCACCTGGGCGGATTTAGAACTGATTGACACCGCAGGCAATGTCGCGGTCGGCGACGATAAAAAATACCGCATTGCGGTGACTTTCCCAGCTGGGCGTAGTGGTGATGCGGTGCTGTATACCCGTTGGCAGCGTGAAGATGCGGCGGGCGAAGGGTTTTACAACTGTAGTGATATCTCTTTTGATGGCGGCGCGGCACCCACAGATCCCACCGATCCGACGCAGCCTGCTGCACTGACGGCGCTGGGTTATTTTATTGCGCAGGGCTTCGGCCCGGTCGAATCGGGGGATAGCGTGCGTTTTCGCACCTTTGATGCCAATGGCAATGAACAGGTTGACCTCAGCCTAGCCATCTCGGCCAACAACACCGCGACTTGGGCGGCGGAACTGGCGGGGCAATTTAATCAATTGACGAATGGGGCATGGTATATCGGCATCTGGCATGAGGCGATGGGCCACTACATGTTTGATACCACCAATATCTACGCGAATCAGGTGTTGGCGCCGAATGCCACCTTCAGTTATCAGTTGTCTCTGATCAAAGGCGAAACGACGCCGCCGACCGGACCGGACAACGCATGGAGCAGCGACGCCATTTATAACGCGGGCGATGTGGTCAGCCACAATGGCCGCGAATGGACAGCGCAGTGGTGGACGCAAGGGGATGAACCGGGCACCACCGGCGAGTGGGGCGTTTGGCGTTAGCCAAGCCAGCGTGCTTGTTTGATGGATGAAAGAGGTTTGATGAATAAAAAGAGGCGTGAGTGCCTCTTTTTTTTATGGCGTGATGTTACGTGACGGGAGGTGAGTGCATTTTAACGGGCTCGTGGTTTTAGTGGGCTCATGCCGAATCAGGCGGATTGAGGGTCAGCATCACTTCAAACGTCATGCCGCCTTCCGGGTTGTTGACCGCGCGAATGGCGCCTTGCATATCGCGCACGCTGTTGGCGGTGATCGACAGCCCCAAGCCCAATCCTTCGCCCATTTTTTTGCTGGTTTGGAACGGCTCAAAGATAGTGGTGAGTTGCTCTTCTGCAATGCCGCAGCCGTTGTCACGTACACGCAGTAACACGGTGTCTGCATCGACCACTGCACTGATGATCAGTTTGGGGGCTGGCTGCTCTTGCATCGCATCGAGTGCATTGGTGACTAAATTGCCCAGCACTTGGCGCAGGCGTTGGGCTTCGCCGCGTACCAATGGTAGATCGGATGACATTCGCACGCGCACATCCACGCGTTCCAGACGCGCCTGATGAACGCGCAGGATCTCTTGTAGCGCATCCGGAATGGAGACGGGCGCCAGCGTTTCGGGGCGATTAAAAGCAAACGATTTGAGCTGTGTGGTCATGTTCGCCATGCGATCGATCAGCGTGTGTACCAGCTTCATGTTGGCTTGCGCGAGCTGAGTTTCACCGCGCGCCAGCAGCAATTCATTGCTCGACAGCAGGGTGCGCAGCCCCGTCAATGGCTGGTTGAGTTCGTGGGTGATGGCGCTCGACATGCGCCCGAGTGCCGCCATTTTACTGGCCTCAATCAGCTCTTGTTGGGCCGACTTCAGTTCTGCGGTGCGCTCTTCCACTCGGTGTTGCAACGCTTGGTTCGCCGTCTGTAGCGCGATTTCGGCTTTTTTGCGCTTACTGATGTCGAGGATCGTCACCAAATAATGGCGCTTGTCTTTCCATTGCACGGAGGTGAGCGAGAACAAAATCGGAAACAGGCTGCCGTCGCTACGCCGTGCCATGGTTTCGACGGAGGTGATGTCGGCCAGCTCCTGATTGCGCGCCAAGTTCTCAAGCAGCAGCGGAATGGTGGCATTTGGGTTGCCAATATCAAACAGCTCCCATGCGCGCACGTTTTTCACCATCAACTCCGACAGGCTGAAGTAGCGTTTCGCCATCGGGTTGATCTCTTCAATACGGCCCGTTTCATCGAGCAACAACAACCCGACGTGGGTTTTCTGAATCATGTTGCGTTGTCGCTGCTCAGACTCTTGGACAATGTCTTGTAGTTTGCGCTGGCTGAGCTGTTTTTGGTACTGCTCGTAACGCAGCGTGCCAAGCAGCATCAGCAATAACACCGCCACCACGCAGCTCATGCTGAGCCAATTGACCGTTTGATAGAGCGATTTCATCGGTGTCAGATAGGTCAACGTCCAGTTTAAATCATCCAACGTGACGGATTGTGCAAGGTACGGATCCGATTGTAAATGCCACTGCACCAAACGCGCGTCGTTGTAGAGATGAATGGGTTGGGCGGCATTGGTGATGTGCGGATGGGCGTTCAGCCAGTCGGCATTGTATTGCGGGCTGCTGGAAAGAAAGTATTGGCCGCTGGCGTTTTGAAACAGGATCAGTTCATCATTGGCAAACCATTGGTCGGCCAGCACGCTGAGGTCAATCTGCACCGCGACGATGCCGACAATGTCCAGATCGATGTAGATTGGCGCCGCCAAAAAGTAGATCGGCGTGGCCCCGATGGCTTTGGTGACAATCGAAATTCCTTCGCGTTGCTGGTGAATTTTCGCCACGATCGCATCGCCGTCATGGCCATTCCAGTTCTCGGCGTCTTTGCTCGACACCAACACGTCACCACTCGGCGAGAGCACGTACCACCCTTTGGTGTTGGCGGCTTTATCGAGTTGGCCCAGCGTGGTTTGCATCTCCTCAATCACCGACGCATCGCCGCTGAGCAAGCGTTGGCTGATGGCCTCATTGGTGATGAGGTAGGGCAGATGGTAAAAGCGGCGCAGCGTTTGACGCACATCGCCAATGTAATCCAGCAAGCGCTGCTCACCGTGGCTTTGCGCCTGTTCCAACTGCCACTGCTTGGCAATCGTGGTCGATGCCGTTTTCACGCCCAGAATCAGCAACAGCGCCAATATCACCCATCCCAACTTTTTCTGCGCTAGCGTCATTGTTTCACTCATTCCATGTGTCGAAGGGACACTATAGCGCGCTTGCGTCTGGTGTCAGCGGCCTTGCCCGCGTTCCTTTGCCTCAATCACACTGTTTGTTCCGCTCGGCAACCCAGAAGTGAGAAGCAGCTCCTTTCTTTGCGGCGTCTTTTTCCTTACCGTATCGCGAGATAAGAAAAGGAAGCATGGCATGAGTAGTCAGGACGCATTACCGATCGCGTTAATTGAAGATGATGACATTGTCCGTCAGGCCACCAGTCAGTGGTTGCAACTGGCGGGGTTTGATGTGTGCGGGTTTGCCGATGGGCGAGCGGCGCTGGAAGGGTTGGCTGCGCAGCGCTTTGCGACCATCATCAGTGATGTGCGTTTACCGGACTACGATGGCGTCGAGATGCTGTCTGAGCTGAAGTGCTTGCAGCCGCATACGCCGGTCATCTTGATCACCGGCCATGGCGATGTCGACATGGCAGTCAAAGCGTTGCAAAAAGGCGCCTACGATTTTATTGAAAAACCGTTCAATCCGGATCGCCTGTCGAGCACGGTGGCGGATGCGGTCAACAAGTTTCACAGTGAAGCGCAGTCGCAAGACCGAAGCCAGTATCTCTCCACCCTGCAAGGGCTGGAGCAAGTCCTGATTGGACGTAGCAAAGTGATGACGGCGCTGCGTGAGCAAATCGCCAAAGTGGCGGCGATTGACACCAACGTCATCATCTACGGCGAAACCGGCTGTGGTAAAGAGCTGGTGGCGACGTGCTTGCATCAGGAAAGTCCGCGCCGACATTTCAATTTTGTGCCGATCAACTGCGGCGCTATTCCGGAAAGTTTGTTTGAAAGCGAGCTGTTTGGCCACGAAGCGGGCGCGTTTACCGGCGCGGTGAAAAAGCGCATCGGCAAGTTGGAGTTTGCCGACAAGGGAACGCTGTTTCTCGATGAAATCGAAAGTATGCCACTGTCGATGCAGGTCAAAGTGCTGCGGGTGCTGCAAGAGCATGTGGTGGAGCGCGTCGGCGGGAATCAGAAAGTGGCGATCGATTTACGTGTGATTGCGGCGGCCAAAGACGATCTGCTGGAGCATCCGGAATTTCGTCAAGATTTGTTCTATCGCCTCAACGTGGCGCAGCTCTATTTGCCGCCGCTGCGTGAGCGTGACGAAGACGCGTTATTGCTGTTTGAACACTTCACGCAGCAAGCCAACCCACACACCCGTGTGGCCAGTGATGCAGATCAGCATGCGCTGCTCAGTTATGCGTGGCCGGGCAATGTGCGCGAGCTGCGCAACGTTGCGATGCGTTTCGCACTGGATGAATCGCTGACGGTGGGGGAAATTCTGGCCAGTCGCCCGAATACCACCACCGAAGAAGCCAGCGCCGGGCTGCCGCTGTCGATTCAGTTGCAAACCTTTGAGCGCAAAGTCATTCACGACGCATTAACTCGCCATCGCGGCAGCATCAGCGACACCATGAGAGAGCTGGATCTGCCGCGCCGCACGCTCAATCAGAAAATGCAGAAGTATGGCCTCAATCGCAGCGATTACACACAGGATGAAGAAGAGCCGCGTTCCCAATCCAACGGCAAGTAATTTGGGATAGGCAAAATTTTGCTCATATAGATTTTGAGGTATTTATTAACATCGATCACAATTCGTTAATGAGTTGTGATCAAAAACCGCAATCAGCACGGCTTTTTATGCGTCCCCATCGGCGAAATTTTGCTTATGCCTCATCGGGCGAATCAGCGGATTTTTGCTCATTTCGCTGCTTTGTATTCATTATTTCAAATCAATTCAATCACTTAGTTTTTGGCATCTTCTTTGCTCTATCGGGATAGACCTAAACAATCGACTCGGGCGGCGGGCATTCGTTTTCAGCCCATCACCGCACGGTCGATCGGAAGGGTGACTCGCTATTTCCGGCGAACAACAAGAATGACACGGAGAGTAAAGATGAAACACAAACGCCTTGCCAAAACCCTACTGGCTGCCGCCGCTTCTTTTGGCCTGCTTGCTGGCGCGCACGCGGCGGAAGAACGCAGCTACATTATGGCGACTGCCTCAACGGGCGGAACCTATTACCCAGTTGGTGTTGCTCTGGCGACACTGAGCAAAGTTAAACTCAGCCCGACTTACCACTTCTCCCTTTCTGCGATCAGCTCTGCGGGGTCGGGCGAAAACGTCAAAATGCTCAACGAAAATGAAGCGCAATTTGCGATTCTGCAAGGCTTGTACGGCGCGTGGGCTTGGGCGGGTGAAGGCCCTTACAAAGAGCGTCAAACTCAACTGCGTTCAGTGTCCATGCTGTGGCAAAACGTCGAGCACTTCATTGTGCGTTCTGATTTAGCGCCCAACGGCAGCATTTCTGACATGAGCAATATGGCTGGCAAGAAGTTTTCTATCGGGTCAAAAAACTCCGGCACGGAATTTTCTGGTCGTCAGATCATGAAAGGGCTGAATGTTGATCCCGATAGCTTCAATCTGGCCTATCTAGGCTACAGCGGCAGTGCAAGCGCGCTACAAAACGGCACGATTGATGGCATGAACACGCCAGCGGGTGTGCCTGTGGGCGCGGTGACTCAGGCGTTTGCGGCGCTGGGCAACGACATCAAAATTCTGTCGTTCACCGATGAGCAGATCAAACAAGCGAACGGCAACTATGAGCTGTGGACCAAATATGTGATTCCAGCCAACACCTACCCGGGTTTGGATAAGCCGATCACCACCATCGCGCAGCCAAACTTCCTGGCGGTGCGTGACGACGTCTCTGATGAAGATGTATATCAACTGACCAAAACCATGTACGAAAACCTCGCGTTCCTGCAAGGCATTCACAAAGCAACTAAAGCCATGGCGATTGAAAAAGCCATCGCTGGCCTGCCATTGCCATTGCATCCGGGCGCGGCGCGTTACTACAAAGAAGTGGGTATCAACATCCCGGCTCAGTTAATCGCTGAGTAATGCTGCAAGCCGCCTCGTGTCGTGCGAGGCGGTATTTCTCATTTTCTATGGTTAATTGTGCCCGGCGTGCAACGGGCATTAGCTGTAGAGCCGTGGAGTATGATGATGAGTGAACCACTGGATCAAGAACTACAAAAATACGAACTGCCGACCCGTGATGCGTTTCCGTGGGTCGCTAAAACCATTGCTACGCTGGGGGTGCTGCTGTCGCTGGCGCACATCTGGTTTAATACCTTTTCAACCTTACCGGAACTGTGGATCTCTGCCACCCACTTTGCTGGCTTTGCGATGATCTGCGCGCTGTGGTACCCGGCCAATATTCGTTGGCGCGATAGCAAAATCGCGCTTGGCGTTGATGTGATCATCGCCTTGGCGGCGTTGGCGTGTCTGATTTATATCCCTTTGGCGGAAGATGCACTCTATGCGCGCGGCGTGAAATTCGTCACCAGTGACTGGGTGTTTGCCATTCTGGCGATTGTGATTGTGATTGAAATGATTCGCCGCACCATGGGCTGGTTTATTCCGATGTTAATCCTCGTGTGTTTAAGCTACGTGGTGTTGTGGGGCAAATGGGCGAGTGGCATTTTCCACTTTCCGGGACTGAGTATGGAAACCCTGCTGTACCGCAGTTTCTACTCGTCGGAAGGGATGTTCGGGTCGATTTCCCGTATCAGTTGGAGCTTTGTCTTCATGTTCATCCTGTTTGGCGCCTTTTTGGTGCGCTCCGGGGTGGGCGATTACATCATCAACGTTTCCCGAGCGGCTGCGGGTAAAGTGATTGGCGGCCCGGGATTCATTGCGGTGCTTGCCTCGGGCTTGATGGGATCGGTGTCGGGTTCTAGTGTGGCAAACACGGTATCGACGGGCGTAATTACCATTCCGATGATGAAGAAAGCGGGCTTCCCGTCGCGATTTGCTGCCGGGGTTGAAGCGGCTGCATCCACGGGTGGGCAGTTGATGCCACCGGTGATGGGCGCGGGGGCGTTCATCATGGCGTCGTACACGCAAATTCCCTATGTCGATATTGTTGCGGTGTCGTTTATTCCGGCGCTGATCTATTTCTTGTCTGTGGCCTTTTTCGTCCGTATTGAAGCCAAACGCAGCGGCGTGCAGAAGGTGACCACCAGTGAGGAATCGTTCCTCAAAGTCTTAGTCTCGGGTTGGCATAACCTGATCCCCTTGGTGGTGTTGGTGACGCTGCTGGTTAAAGGATTTACCCCGACGTATGCGGCGGGCCTGTCGATTTTGTCGGTGATTGTTGCCTCTTGGTTCTCGAAAGAGCATCGTATGGGCTTCAAGGAAATCATTGATGCGCTGGAGCAAGGCGCGAAGAACATGGCCACGACCGCCGTGCTTTTGGTGGGCATCGGGTTGGTCATTAACGTGATCAGTACCACCGGCATCGGTAACACCTTCTCACTGATGATCGATAACTGGTCGGGCGGCGATCTACTCACCATGTTGGTGCTGATCACACTGGCGTCTTTGGTGCTCGGGATGGGGCTACCGGTTACGGCGGCGTACATTGTGTTGGGCACACTCTCTGCGCCTGCGCTGTACAAACTGATTGCAGAAAGCCAGTTGGTTGACATGATTGCTGCGGGCCAGTTGCCTGAACAGGCCAAAGCGATCTTCATGCTGGCAGCGCCGGATAAACTGGAACTGCTCAATGCGCCGATGGCGCTGGAAAACGCCAAAGCGTTGGTCGATCTGGTGCCGGCGGATTTCCTCGATACGCTGCTACAACAAAGCTTGGGTCTTGAAGCGGTGGGCTTAGCGCTCCTTTCTGCGCACCTCATCATCTTCTGGCTGTCGCAAGACAGCAACGTGACGCCACCAGTGTGTCTGACGGCGTTTGCCGCGGCGACGATTGCCAAAACTCCGCCCATGCGCACCGGCCTGACGGCGTGGAAAATTGCCAAAGGCTTGTATCTGGTGCCGTTGCTGATTGCGTACACGCAGCTGATCGACTGGGATCCGGTCACCGTGATGACGATCGGTTTCTTTGCCATCGTGGGTACGTACGCCATGATCGGGGCGATCGAAGGCTTCTTGGAAGGCCCGCTTAACTGGTTGATCCGCGCTGTCTTGGCGGTGATCGGGATTGCGCTGGTGTGGCCAAACATCCCATTGGCGATTCGCGTGGTGTGTGTGGCATTGTTTGTGGCGATTTTCATCTACAGTGGTCGACGTCCGAACGTCGCGATGAAAGCGGCGTCGGCTTAAGGAGTACACATGAACACTCATTTTGATTATGTGATTGTTGGCGGCGGCATTGTGGGCGTCTCGACGGCTTGGCAACTCAAGCAGCAATACCCCGACAAGTCGATTTTGCTGGTGGAGAAAGAGGCGGGCTTCTCCCGCCATCAAACCGGCCACAACAGCGGGGTGATCCACGCGGGCGTCTACTACGCGCCCGGCAGCCTCAAAGCCGACTTTTGCAAACGTGGCGTCGAGCGCACGGTGTCGTTCTGTGCCAAACACGATATTCCGGTGGAGAACTGCGGCAAACTCTTGGTCGCGACCAATGCGGTTGAGCTGGAACGCATGCAGGCACTGTTTGAACGTTGCCTGCAAAATGAACTCGATGTGGCACTGCTGGATGCGGCGCAGCTCAAATTGGCGGAACCCAACATCACGGGGCTTGGCGCGATTTATGTCAAAACAACCAGCATCGTCAACTACCGTTTAGTGACCGAGAAAATGGCGGAAGAGTTCAAAGCATTGGGTGGCGAAGTGTGCCTGAGCACCGAAGTGGTGGGGCTGAACGAAACCGAGCAGGAGATCAGCGTGCAGTGTCGTTACAAAGGCTCGCCGATCACCTTCCACAGTCAGTTTCTGGTGTCGTGCTCTGGCCTGATGGCCGATCGCATGACCAAGATGCTGGGGCTGGCAACAGATTTTCAGATCATTCCGTATCGCGGTGAATATTATCGCTTAGCGCCCAAACACAATCAGGTGGTGAAACACCTGATCTATCCAATTCCGGATCCGGAATTGCCGTTTTTGGGCGTGCACTTAACGCGCATGATTGATGGTTCGGTCACGGTTGGACCGAATGCGGTGCAAGGGTTTAAGCGCGAAGGTTATGGCAAAGTGAACATCAGCGTGCGCGATGTGTGGGAGATGCTTCGCTTTAGTGGTTTTTGGAAAGTCACCGCGAAGAATCTGAAGACCGGATTGGTGGAGATGAAAAACTCGCTGTGGAAACCCGGCTATCTGCAACTGGTGCGCAAATATTGCCCGAGCATTGAACTGACGGACTTGCAACCTTATCCGGCGGGGATTCGCGCTCAGGCGGTGTTGTCGGATGGTACTTTGGTGCATGATTTTCTGTTTGCCGAAAGCCCGCGCAGCTTGCACGTGTGCAACGCACCATCGCCCGCCGCAACCTCGGCAATGCCGATTGGGGAATACATCTGTCAGAAAATCGCACAGAAAGCGCCGTCCGCGCAATCTCAGGCGGCGTAATCTGACCGAATATGACAAAAGGGGCGTTCGCCCCTTTTTTGATCGCATGCGTTTGACTTCATGGGATTGATTGCAGTGGTTTAGCCGCATGGCGCGTCCCAGTTAGCTACACAAGTCGCCCAGCGTTGCACCTTGGGTGATGGTGAGCTCACCATCAAGCGTGCGATACACCACCGCATGCCACACTTGACCATCCTGCGTGTCGAACGCCAGTGCGTAGTTGGTGCCATTCACGACCTGCGTTTTCACTGCAAGAATCGATTTCAGCCGCACATTGTTGCCCATCTGCGCCAGCACTGCGTCTACCGCTTGTTCTGATTCCGGAGAGACTTCGGCGTCGTGCCAGCCTCCGGCCAGCTTCTCATTGCTGCACATGGCACTGCTGGCATTGTCGGTCACCTGCGGCGCTGCGTTTTGGGTCGAGTTGCCTTCTGCTGTCGATTGCTGAGCCTGATCGCACCCGGCCAGCAGAATCAGACCGAGGCAAGGCATTACGAACTTTTTCATACGAGACCTTTTGGTTTACACATCGTTAAGGGTTAGACTTGCGTCCTTCGCTCCATTACGTTGTACTTCCTCAATATCGGAACAGAAACAAAAGGCCGTCAAGCTTATGTTAGAAAAAGAAAACCTGCTGAAACTGGCTCGGATGCAAATGCCGTTTGGCAAATACGCCGGACGTGTGCTGATTGACCTGCCGGAAGAGTATCTGCTGTGGTTCGATAAAAAAGGTTTTCCGGAAGGCGAATTGGGGCAACTGTTGCAGTTGTGCTTGGCGCTGAAAATCGAAGGTCTCGACAGTGTGGTCAAGCCACTGAAACGGATGTAACGGCATGTTGGTGATTTCAAACAGCGTCACGCTGGCCGACTGGGAAATCGAAATCAACGCGATTCGTTCGGCGGGCAATGGCGGCCAGAACGTCAACAAGGTTGCCACTGCGATTCATCTGCGTTTTGATATCAAGCGTTCGTCGCTGCCTGCGGTTTACAAAGAACGATTGCTTAAATTGTCCGACAGCCGTATCACGACCGAGGGCGTGATCGTGATTAAATCGCAGGAATTTCGTACCCAAGTGCAGAATAAAGAAGCCGCGTTGGAGCGACTCAAAGAGCTGATCTTGTCCGCGATGGTGGTGCAGAAAAAACGTCGCGCGACCAAACCGACGTTGGGCTCACAACGCCGCCGTATGGATGGTAAATCCAAACGTGGCGAAACCAAAGTCTTGAGAAAGAAAGTCGATTATTGAGTGAAGGGAAGAGACGATAACCCCAAGTCGGTTGAGGTTGCTTGGGGTTATCGTTTTTTTTCGCGTGTTGATGACCTTACGTGAGGTTGAGGATCAGATCGGAACCACCAGAATATCGATGGGGGATTTGTTGATCAGATGGCGAGAATAGGAGACTAACTTGCTGACAAAGTCATGGTGATGACCGCAAATCAGCAGATCAAAGCCGTTATCGATGATGACTTGGCCGAGTTTGTCACTCAGATCGCCCGTGCCAACATAGAAATGTTTGATCGGAAAATCGCTGTATTGTTGTAGCGATTTGAGCATTTTGTTTGAGTGGTCATTGAGCGGTTTCTGGTTCGGATCGGCCTGAATGTCGATCAGCTCTTTGTAGATCTCGCCAATGGTGCCATCGATATGGATAAATGACACATCCGCGCCGGTTCCCTCGGCAAACGACACCGCTTTATCGATGAGCGGCTTGCTGTCGTCTGAGAGTTCGAGCGCGACCAGGATATGTTGGTATTTCATCACGACACTCCTTATGCTTAGACACGGTTTGCCGATCAACAGATTGCGCACCATGACTGGGTTTGCAAACTTTTGCGGGGCGTGATCGGGCGATAACGTCATCATAGAACGCGCGAAAAAAAATTGTGTCGCAGCGGTAACAGATTGAAGAAAAATGCTCGAAAAAACAGCGATTATACACACGATAACCGCGGTAACGAGCGCATTGCACTTTTGATAGTAACGAGGAAATAACAATGACAACCAACAGAAGCAAACGACTGAGAAAGAAACTTTACGTGGGTGAATTTCAGGTACTGGGCTTCGCGTTTTCGTGCAAGGTGAACGCCGATGACGACACGCAATACGACGTGTTGCTCGACAGCTTCATCGATTTCATTGAAAGCCGTAATCTGGTGATGGGCGGTGGCGCGAATCACGAGTCGTTTGATGGGTTTGTGGTTGCCGAAGGCCGCTACGATTCAGCAACGGATGAAGACCGTGCAGCGGTTGAAAAGTGGCTGAACGAACACGCGATGTGCTCACAGGTGCAGGTGGAAGCACTGGTTGACATCAACCACGGCGAGTAAGCACGTTCTTCGCTTGCTTTGTGCACTTTTTACCTCGTAGACTGGCGTTAAAATAGCCAGTCTTGAAAGGCGTCGTATGAACGAAGTGCACCACCTCAGTCTTTACATCGACTGCCCCGTGCAGACGGTGTATCAATTTGCGTCGAACCCAGTCAATCTGCCTTTGTGGGCGGCTGGGTTGGCGCAGTCCAACGTGATTCAAGAGGGCAACCTCTGGTGGGCTGAGGCGCCGTTTGGCCGGGTGCGGATTGAATTCGCTCCGGCCAATCCCTTTGGTGTCATGGACCACACGGTCGAACTTGAAGATGGCGAACGGGTGTATAACCCGATGCGCGTTGTGCCCCATGGCGAAGGTTGCGAATTCACCTTCACCCTATTTCGCCGCGATGGCATGAGCGATGAAGCCTTCTTTCGCGACAAAATGGCGGTCATCAACGATCTCAACGCGTTAAAAGAGCGCATGGAAAACCACTGACACCTTAACCTCATCTATCAGTCAAGGAGCCGACGATGGATTTTAGCCTGCGACAGGCCACCCCAAACGATATGGAATTTTTGCTGACGCTGCGTGATGTCACCATGCGCCATTACCTTGAACAAGTCGGTGCGCCGACGTCGCGCGAGGCCTTTCTTCAGCGAATTCACTACCATTTTGATGACGCCAAAATCGTTCTCATTGATGACCAACCCGCCGGGCTATTTAAAGCCACCTTCATACCCGATCGTAATCAATGGTATCTGGTGCAAATTCAGGTGCATCCCGATTTTCAGAATGCCCGAATCGGCAGCCGCCTGATTGCTGCACTCATTGAGCAAGCCAAAACAGAAGGCGCCAGCGTTGGTCTGAGCGTGCTGAAGAGTAATCCGGCGCAGCACCTGTATGCGCGGCTTGGATTTCAGCGTACTGGCGAGTCTGAATTTGAATACGACATTGTGTGTCCGGCATGAATGATGTTGTCGATCAATCATCCCTAGCACTGACCCCGTTCACTGCGGCCGATTATGCGCAATTGATCGATTGGATCGACAGTGACGAACTCAATTATTTGTGGGGTGGGCCGAATTATCAGTTTCCGCTGACGGTCGAACAAATCGAGGCGCATTGCGCGCAGCCACAGGTGTATCCGTTTTTGTTTCACGTTCAGGGTGTCGCTTCGGGGTTTATTGAGTTGTATCAGGTCGATAGCCGGCATGTGCGGTTATGTCGCATTTTTATCGCTCACGCTCAACGTGGCAAAGGGCTGGCCAGCCCGATGATCGAACTGGCCATCGACGTCGCCGCAGAGCGACTCAATGCGGGTTTGTTGAGCCTCGCCGTGTTTGAACACAACGCGGTGGCACGTCATTGTTATCAACAACTGGGATTTGTCGAAACACAGCGGGAGCAAGGCACGCGCTCATTCAACGGCCACAGTTGGAATTTAGTGCGCATGGAAAAAACCTTACCGCTACAGGAATTACATCTCGGTCATCACACCACTGACATCACACCACAGGGAGAAACACATGCAAGTCGCGATACTGACGTTTGAAGGATTCAATGAGCTCGACTCGTTCATTGCTGCGGGCATTTTAAACCGGATGAAAGGCGACGGGTGGAACGTGCAAATCACCTCGCCAACGGCGCAGGTGACCTCGATGAATGGCGTCACCATTGATGCGCAGCAGCCCCTGGAATTTGCCAATCAGGCCGATGTGGTGCTGTTTGGCAGTGGCATTCTGACCCGGGATATTGCAAGCGATGAGGCAATCTTGTCACGTCTGGCACTCAATCCGGCCAAGCAGCTCATTGGTGCGCAGTGTTCGGGCGCGCTGCTGCTGGCAAAATTGGGCTTGCTGACAAACCTGCCAGCCTGCACCGATTTAACCACCAAACCTTGGGTGATCGAGGCGGGCGTTGAGGTCCTTAATCAACCCTTTTTTGCCCAAGGGTCGATCGCGACGGCGGGTGGCTGCTTAGCGTCGCAATATCTCGCCGCGTGGGCGATTGCCACATTGGCCGGCACGCAGGCCGCAAGAGAGGCGATGTTTTACGTTGCGCCCGTTGGAGAAAAGGAACAGACCGTGCAACACGCGATGTCGGTGATTTTGCCCTTTATCGACGCATAACTGCGCGATATCCACGCAGTATGCATCGGTTATTCACTCAATGGTGAGTCACTCAATGGCTGGTGATGCGCGCTCTGGATCGCATTGAGCGTGCTGCGCACCAGCGCTTGGGTTTGCTGTTTCAGCAGGCGCACAAAATGCACTTCGATATCACTCAGCGAAACGGTTTCCGGCGTCACCAGATACATTTCGGTCACTGGCAGCGACTCATAGGGCGGCAGCGGCCATAGCAACCCTTGCGCCACATACGGCTTGGCGCTTTCCACCGTCAGCGCGCCAAAACCAAGTCCCGCCATAATCATGCGGCGAACTTCCTCTAAATTCGACGATACGGCAACCAATTTACCCCAAAACTGCTGCTGATCGCGAAAGTGAGCAATCGCGTCCAAGCCTTCGCCGGGTTGGTCACTTTCAAACGAGATATAGGGCAGGCCTTTGATTTCGTCTAGGGTCAGGTCATCGCGCCCAAAGCAGGGATGGGGATGGCCACAGTAAAAACCCATCTGCTCATAACCGAGAAAATCGCAACGAATCCCAGTTTTGGCGATTTTTTTGTTGCTGAGGCCAATATGCAGCAGGCCGTCGGCCACATGGCTGACAATGTCGGCACTCGGGTGCGTGTTGACGTTGAAAATGACGTTGGGAAACAGCGCATGGTATTGGGCGAGGGTAGCGTCAAACGCCGGGCATTGCAGATGGCTGGCAATCTCAATATTCAACTCACCCTGAATATTATCCGTTTGATCGACAAACTGATCCGCCATGTTCCCGATGATTCGTCCCACCGAAGAGGCGTATTCGTACACTCGCATGCCGTGCAGCGTCAGGGCGAACACACCTTTTTTACGCAGGATCAGCCGCTTGTCGACATGCTCTTCCAGACGCTTCAACGCATTGCTGACACTGGGCTGGCTGAGTGACAGCTTCCGTGCCGCCGCACTGATGCCGCCTTCATTCACGATCGTGAGAAAGGTATAGAGCAGATTCCAGTCGAGATTGCGCAGCAGGCGATCTTTGGCGTTGAGCATGGCGCGATGTCCTTGATGAGTTATCCATAGCGATACGCTATGTATATCATACTTATTCATCATTATGGATTTTATCCAACTTTCAACATACTCATTAGTGAGCTTGCATCGTTTGCGGTTGTGAAAGGAAGCGGTCTTCACGGCAAACGACAGTCTGGAATGAAATCATTCACCCAAACGACCGGGCGTCTCTTGCGTCGTACGGGCATAACAAAAGTAGAAGGGAATCCATGATGGCAAAAGGAAAAAGATGGGGCGCACTGTTTGCCGCGTCACTGGCATTTGCGGCGTCAACCAGCGCCAGCGCAGAAACCATTAAAATTGGCACCGAAGGCGCGTACCCGCCGTTCAATTACTACACCGCTGATGGTCAGTTGGCTGGGTTTGATATTGAAATTGGTAAGGCGCTGTGCAGCGAAATGAAAGTGGAATGTGAATTTGTCGCTCAGGATTGGGACGGCATTATTCCGGCGCTGCTCGCGGGTAAGTACGACATGATTCTCGCCTCGATGTTTATTACCGAAGCACGTAAACAGCAGGTCTCGTTCAGCGCGCCGTATCAGGCGTCAGCGATGACTTTTGTGGTTGATAAAAACTCAGGCATCAAAGATGTGTCGCCGAAAGCGATGAAAGGCTTAATCATCGGTGCGCAAAGCTCGACGACGCAGGCGGAATATCTGCTGGCCAACTATCCGGAATCGGATGTGCGCCTGTATCCGACTCAGGACGCGGTGAACCTCGATTTGGCCAGTGGCCGGATTGATGCGCAGGCGGGCGACATCATGCCAATGACCGATTGGCTGAGCTCAGACGACGGTGCGTGTTGCCACAAAGCGGGCGATCTGATTACCGACAGCAAATACGTAGGCGACGGCGTGGGCATTGCGCTGCGCAAAGAAGACGACGCCCTGCGTCAGCGCGTCAATCAGGCGCTCGCGAACATCATCAAAGATGGCACCTATCAGAAAATCAACGACGAGTTTTTCAAGATTAACCTGCTGACGCTGAAATAAGTCAGCCGATGGGTGGCGGCGAGCGTCGCCACTTGAATGGAATCACGAAGAGAGCGACGCGATGGATGATTTGATGTATCTGAGTCTGGGTGACAGTGGCTGGGGCGACGAACTGCTCAAAGGGCTGGCGATTACGCTCGGGTTGGCGCTGTGTGCGTTACCGGTGGGGATGGTGCTTGGCACGGGCGTTGCCGCACTGTCGATCAGCAAGCACAAAGGCCACCGCTGGTTTGCCACCGTGTACACCACGGTGCTGCGCGGCCTACCGGAGCTGCTGACGCTGTTCATCATTTACCACGGCGTCGGGCTGTTGATTAACAAAACCCTGAAATGGTTTGATCCGAGCAACGGCTTTTTTGAACTCAATCCGTTTGGTGCGGGTGTGATTGCGCTGGGCTTGGTCTTCAGTGGCTACGCGGCGGAAGTGCTGCGTGGCGCGTGGAAAGCCATGGATAAAGGCCAGCGCGAAGCGGGCTATTCACTGGCGATGGGCCGCGGGCAGATTTTCTGGCTGATTGAGCGCCCACAACTGCTGCGCTTGGCATTGCCGGGACTGGGCAACCTCTGGATCAACCTGCTCAAAGACACCGCGCTGGTGTCGGTGATTGCGCTGGATGATTTGATGCGCGCGGCGAATATCGCGGTAGGCGCAACCAAGAAACCGTTCCTGTTTTATCTCACCGTGTGCTTGGCGTACTGGGCCGTGTGCGTCTGTTGTGAGCGGGTACTGGCTGCGATGGAAGTGCGTTCTAAACGCGGCATTCGCGTGAGTCGATAAGGAGACCGTCATGACCGAATTTATCGCTAAAGTCGCGCCGATGTTGCTGGATGGCGCATGGATGACACTCAAAATCACCTTTATCTCGGTGTCACTGGCGGCGTTGCTGGCGCTGCCGATGTCGCTGCTGCGTATTCAGTGTTCGCGCGTGTATCGCTGGCCGGTGCAGTGGTTCATCTCGTTCTTTCGCGGCACGCCGCTGATTGCACAACTGTTTTTACTCTATTACGGCTCCGGGCAATTTCGTCCTTGGTTGATGGAGATGGGGCTGTGGCACTTTTTCCGCGACCCGTTTAACTGCGCGCTGCTGGCGTTCACGTTCAACTCGCTGGCTTATCAGACGGAAATTCTGCGCGGCGCGATTCAGTCGGTCGACGCCGGTGAAATTGAAGCAGCCAAGTCGATGGGGATGAACAATAGCCTGCTGTATCGCCACATTGTGCTGCCGCTGGCGTATCGGATTGCGTTTCCGGCACTGGGCAATGAATGCATCTTAATGCTCAAAGGCGGCGCGGTGGCCAGCGTGATCACCGTGATGGATTTAATGGGCCAAACACGGCGCGCTTTCTCTCAAACTTTTGATATTTCGACGTACTTTTTGGCGGCAGGGTTGTACCTCATCATTGCGACGGTGTTTGTGATGGCCTGGCGTCAGGCAGAGCGTTACCTCTACCGACACCAGATTCAGCGAACACCGGAAGCAACCCCCGTGACCGCTGCTGCGACCTGATTTTTCCACGCTAACCACAACCTGATGGCAGCAGGAGTGATGGCTCTTGTGGGCTCGTTTGACTTTAAAAAGGACTAACACAATGAACAAGATTGAATTGAAAACCCCTTACTTAGTGTTTCTGGGCGATGCCAATGACCTGCTGATGGCGAAAGTGGCGAAAGGTGTGGCGCATTGGCGTCCAGAAAAATGCCTGGCGCAATTTCGTCTTCCGGGTGCCAAAGCCGACTTGGGTTTAGCGGAAATGTCACCGCGTGAAGCGGCGGCGTGCGGAGCCAAAACCTTTATTCTCGGTCTGGCACCGGTGGGCGGTACTTTGCCAATGGCGTGGTTGGATATTCTGATTGACGCAATGGAAGCGGGCATGGATATCGCCAGCGGCCTGCACATGCGCCTCAACGATATCCCTGAGCTGGTGGCGGCGGCTGAGCGCACCGGGCAAAAGCTGATTGATGTGCGTGTGCCACAAGGGCCGATGGTGTGTGGTACCGGGTTACCCCGTGGTGGGAAACGTCTGCTGAGTGTCGGCACCGATTGCTGTGTTGGCAAGATGTTCACCACGCTGGCGATTCATCGTGAACTGGAACAACGTGGCGTGGCCGCGACGTTTCGCGCGACCGGTCAAACCGGCATTCTGATTGAAGGCAGCGGTGTCCCGGTCGATGCCGTGGTCTCTGATTTTATCTCCGGCATGGTGGAAAACCTGTCGCCGGACAACGCACCGGAGCACTGGGACATTATTGAAGGCCAGGGTTCGTTGCTGCATCCGGCATACGCAGGCGTGAGTTTGGGTCTGCTGCATGGCGCGCAGGCGGATGTGATCATTGTGTGCCACGAAGCGGGCCGCACGCAGATGGACGAAATGCCGGGCTTTAGCGTGCCGGATCTGCAAACCACCATCGACATCAATCTGACCATGGGCCGCGTGACGAACCCGAACATTCGCTTAGGTGGCATTGCGCTGAACACAGTCAACCTGACTCAGGAAGCAGCGCTGGCTGAAATCGCCCGCGTTGAGAAGCAGTTTGGTGTACCCGTGGTTGATCCAGTGCGCACAGGCGTGGCGAAGATCGTCGATGGCCTGACTGAGGTGTGTTATGCGTAAGATGAGCGTACGCGTTGAACAATGGCCGCTGCACGAGCCGTTTGTCATTTCTCGCATGGCGCCGATGCTGCATGGCGAAGTCGTGGTGGTTGAAATTGAGCAGGATGGTTGTGTGGGGCGCGGCGAATGCGAGCGCATGGACATTTTCGAGCCCGATTATCCATTCGATGTGCTGGCGGATGTGCAATCTGCAGTGGCGGCGGTTGAAGGCGGCATCAGCCGTGATACACTGCGCGATCTGCTGCCTTCCGGCGCACCACGCAACGCCATTGACTGCGCGCTGTTTGAACTTGAAGCCAAATTACAGCAGCAGCCTGCTTGGCAGATGGCCGGATTTGATGCCGCACCGCACCCCGTGACGACCGTTTTTACCTTGTCACTCGACAGCGCGGAGAATATGGGCCGTGCCGCTGCCGCGCAGAAGCATCGACCGATCCTCAAACTCAAACTGGGCCGCAGCGGCGATTTAGAGCGGGTACGTGCAGTGCGCGCCGCCGCGCCTGATACGCGTTTGGTGATTGATGCGAACACGGGCTGGAGCTTTGCTCAGTTATGTAACTATCTGCCTGAGCTGGCAAAACTGGGGGTGGAAATGGTTGAGCAGCCGCTGGCGTTTGAAGAAGAGCATCTGCTGGAAACCATCACGCCGGTTCTGCCGATCACTGCTGATGAATCGTGCATTGATCGCACCTCGCTGGCGGCGCTCAAAGGACGTTATCAGGCGGTAAACATCAAGCTGGATAAAACGGGCGGCATGACGGAAGCGCTGGCACTACTCAAAGAGGCGCAGGCGATGGGCTTTGAGGTGATGGTCGGTTGCATGATTGGGACGTCACTGGCGATGGCTCCGGCACTTCTACTGGCGCAGCAAGCGCGCTGGGTGGACATCGACGGGCCTTTATTATTGTCAGAAGATCGCTCTCCCTCGCTCCACTACCGTGACAGTGTGGTGGAACCGAGCGAAGGCGTGTGGGGCTGAGGCGGATTGTCTGCCACGGTGTGATTGTTTGTTGTTCCCCTTGAGCCATGGCATTCGCCATGGCTTTTTTGTTTTTGCGGATGAATTTTTGCCGTGACGTCCACTCTTGAATCTATCTCCATCCGGATTGAGCTGTTATTTAGAGCCCATATTTAATTTGATGTTTTATTCAAAATAATTAAATAAAAATCTGAATTTGAATTAATCAAAGTGTTGCATTGATGCGCAAGTTGAAAATAATCTTATCATTGCGTTTCTCTTCTCGATTTATTCTATAAATAAGCATTATAAAACAACTAGTTAATTAAATTTGTTTGAAATGAATTCAAAGGAATATGTTTCGATTTTGTTTAATATGTTGATATTTTATTGTGTTTAAATTTACTATGTGACGAGCCCTATGGATATTTATTATGGGCGGAATGGAATATAAAAATTCATTTTATTTGTTTTATTTGCATGAGTTTTCATGATGAAGAAATAAAGCTGATTAATTATTCGCTTTTTCTTGGTCAAATCGGTTCAGGCTGGACTGAGGTCGCTACCTAGGTCACTGCCTAGGTGATTCGATCACCGCTCATGCAAATCGACGCGAAAGGACTTTCGGTGTGTTGCCCGTCTTGGCCGAGCAAGCAGATTGCTGCGGTGAGTGAAGGTGAATGGTCAACCGAAAATGGGTGCGCGAGTCGGCCACCCAACATGGAACGTAGTAATCACGATATGACCTCATCTTCCTCGCCTCACAGAATCGGACTCTATGTCCCTCAACCTTGCTCACTGCTGACCTTGGGCGCGATCACCGAGTCGCTGGCCTGCATCAACCAGATGCTGGACGAAGAAAAATACACGCTCTTTTACATTGCCGAACAAACCGACCAACCGGTGACGATAGCGGCAGGGCTGACGCTTCCTGCCGAACAGGCCATCAGCGACGCGCTCGATTGCCAGCTGTTGATTGTACTGGCAAGCCATGCGCCGCAAGCGGCGTTGAGCGATGACGTCAAACGAGCGCTGGCTGAGTATGCCGCCCGCGGTGATTCACACCTGCTGGCGCTGGATAACGGCGGCTGGTGGCTGCTGGAGAGTGGCATCGGGCTGGACGCAACGTGGGCGTGGCATGGTCACACATTGGATGCGGCGGCGCAGCGTTATCCGCAACTGGCGCTCAGTCACGAACTTTACGTGCTCGGTGAGCGCCTCAGCAGTGGCTGCGGTCAGGCGGCCGCGCTCGATTGCCTGCTGGCCTATCTCAGCCGTTTTGAAAGCGAAGAGACGATTCAAACGTTGGCAGATGCATTGTGTCTTGAACGGGTCAGGCCGGGCAGTGATAAGCAGCGCGTCACCAGCGGCGCAGAGATGCAACCGAGGCTGCAACAGGCGCTCGCGCTGATGGAGAGCAACCTCGAAGAGCCGCTGTCGAGCGATGAACTGGCAGAGCTGGTGCACATTTCCCGTCGCCAGCTAGAACGCTTGTTTAAGCGTTACCTCGATACCATGCCAGCGCGCTACTACTTGCAGTTGCGGCTGAAAAAAGCGCGTCATCTGCTGCAAACCACCAACCAGTCGGTGGTGCAGATTGGCCTGATGTGTGGCTTTTCCAGCGGGCCTCATTTTTCGTCGGCCTATAAGGCGCACTACGACATGACGCCGAGGGATGAGCGGGCAAAACGCTTCAAAACGTTTTAAAGCTGTCCGTTTTAAAGTCGTCCATTGAATAAAACAGTCCGTTTCATAAAGCAGCCCGTTTAAGTCGTCCGTTTAAATCGGGGGTGAAAATCTATAAGTTTTGGTCGGAAATCCGAACGAATTCTGGCAACTGATTGAGTAATCTGGTGGCAATGGAATAACACAACGAGGCACACAACATGACGCTCACGCCAAACAGAACCGATTTCGACCAATACATGATCCCAATGTTTTCTCCTGCACCGTTTATTCCGGTTCGCGGTGAAGGCTCGACCGTTTATGACCAGCAAGGCAAACAATACATCGATTTCGCTGGTGGCATTGCGGTGAACGCGCTGGGTCATGCGAGCCCGCTGCTGAAAGCGGTTCTGACCGAGCAAGCGGACAAGTTGTGGCATCTCGGCAATGGCTACACCAACGAGCCAGTGCTGGCGCTGGCTCGCACGCTGGTGGAAAGCACTTTCGCAGACAAAGTGTTCTTTTGTAACTCGGGTGCGGAAGCGAACGAAGCGGCGCTGAAACTGGCTCGTAAGTACGCGCTGGATAAACACGGCAGCGATAAGAATGAGATTGTCGCCTTTCGCAATGCGTTCCACGGCCGCACGCTGTTCACCGTGACCGCGGGCGGTCAGCCAAAGTACTCACAAGATTTCGCGCCGCTGCCAGGGGGAATTCACCACGTTGATTTCAACGATCTGGATGCGGCGAAACAGGTGATCGGCCCACAAACGTGTGCGGTCATCGTGGAACCCATGCAAGGCGAAGGCGGTGTCGTTCCGGCAACGCCTGAGTTCCTGCAAGGCCTGCGCGCGCTGTGTGATGAGCACGATGCCGTGCTGATTTTCGATGAAGTCCAAACGGGCGTTGGCCGCACCGGACACCTGTATGCGTACATGCACTATGGCGTGGCGCCGGATGTGCTGTCGACGGCCAAAGCACTGGGTGGCGGCTTCCCGATTGGCGGTATTCTGACCACCAATCAATTTGCTCCGGCGCTGTCGGTTGGCACGCACGGCACGACTTACGGCGGTAACCCGCTGGCTGCGGCTGTTGCGGGTGCCGTGCTGAGCGAGATTAATCAGGACGCGTTCCTGCAAGGCGTGAAAGCCAAGCACGATCACTTTGTAACGCGTCTGGAAAGTATCAATGCCAAACTTGGCGTGTTCAAGCAAGTGCGTGGCCTCGGTCTGTTGATCGGCTGCGAACTGACTGCAGAGCACGCGGGGCAGGCGAAAACCATCAGCAACATGGCGGCCGAGCACGGCCTGATGACGCTGATTGCCGGCCCGAACGTGGTTCGTTTTGCACCGGCACTGAATATCACAACCCACGAAATCGATACCGGTCTGGATCGATTGGAACAGGCACTGGAAGCCTTTACGCATAAGGAATAAATCATGATTTTATTGCGTCCTGCAAACTTAGGTGATCTGAACGAGATCGAGCGTCTGGCACACGACAGTGGGCCGATGGTGTGCACCTTGCCCGCCATGCGTGATCACCTGATGAAAAAAGTGGAACGTTCGGTTTCCGCCTTTGAGCAGGACGTGATTTGTCCGGGAGAAGAGTCTTACTTCTTTGTGTTGGAAGAGACCCAAACCGGACGTTTATTGGGCACGGGAGCGATCAACGCATTGGCGGGCTACCGCGAACCGTTTTACGCGTTTCGCAATGACATTCTGATCCACTCATCACGAGCGTTGAATGTTCACAGCCGCATCCATGCGTTGACGCTGAATCACGATCTGAGTGATCACTCCCAATTGTGCTCGTTTTATGTGGTTCCCTCACTCAAAGCGACCACCTACCCCTCACTGATCACCCTCGGCCGTCTGCTCTATATGAGCGCGTTTCCGATTCGTTTTGCCAGTGAATGGATGGCGGTTCTGCCGGGTATTGCAGACAAGAACGGTCGAGCCCCGTTCTGGGAGCATGTCGGCAGAAAATTCTTCGGCATGGATTACAACCAGGTCGAGTACTACAACGGCACGCGCGACAAAACCTTTGTTGCCGAGCTGATGCCACACCACCCGCTGTACGTGCCGCTGATTGATGAAGAAGCGCAAGCGGTGATGGGGCAGGTTCACCCGGATGCGGAATTGCAGTGCCAGCTGCTGAGCGATGAAGGGTTTGAACCAGATAAATACGTTGAGATCTTCGATGCAGGTCCAATCCTGACCGCACCGCGCAATACGTTGTCGGTGTGGCATAGCATGCAGCGCGGCAGAATTGCAGCGCAACCACTCGGTGGAAAAGGCATGCCGTTTTTGGTCGGCTTTGAAGGTTTGCACGGCTTCAGCGCCATGATTGCTGAAGGCACGTTGTCAGGGAACCAGTTGAGTATCGAGCAAGGAATGATGGAAGAAGCAGGGCTGCAATCTGGCCAGCCGGTGTGGATTGTCTCGCTGTAACGCTTTCATCGTCAACAAGGAACAAGGAATCAGGACTATGATGGTAATTCGCCCGGTAACGAGGGATGACAAACAGGCGCTGCTGAAGCTGGCGACCAAAACCGGGGTAGGATTTACGTCTCTGCCAAACAACGAAGCGCGTCTGACCGATCGTATCGAACGGATGATGGCGACCTGGGAAGGTGACGCGCCACTGCACGATCAGGGGTACCTGTTTGTGCTGGAAGAAACCGAAACCGGTGAAGTGGTTGGGATCAGCGGCGTGGAAGTCGCGATTGGCCTGACGGAAGCTTGGTACGATTTTCGTGTCGGCACACTGGTTCATGCCTCCAAAGAACTGAATGTGTATACGCAGATGCCGACGCTGTTTCTGAGTAACGACCACACCGGTTACAGCGAACTGTGTACGCTGTTCCTTGACCCGGATTACCGCCAGGGTAAGAACGGTCACCTGTTGTCAAAGTCGCGCATGCTGTTTATGGCGACGTTTCAGGACAAATTTGCCGACAAGCTGATCGCTGAAATGCGCGGCGTGTCGGATGAAAACGGCCACTCGCCATTCTGGGAAAGTTTGGGTCGCCATTTCTTTGCGATTGATTTCAGCGAAGCGGATTACCTGACGGGGATCGGCCAGAAAGCCTTCATTGCCGAACTGATGCCAAAGCACCCACTGTACGTCGATTTCCTGACGGAAGAAGCCAAAGCCGTGATTGCCGAAGTGCATGAAAACACGCTGCCAGCGCGCAAGATTCTGGAAGGCGAAGGCATGCGTTACGAAGGCTACATCGACATCTTTGATGCAGGCCCAACGCTGGAAGCGTACACCCGAGATCTGCGCATCGTGCGTGATTTTGAAACCCGTAAAGTCGTCATTGCTGAGCACATCGAAGACACTGAAACCACGTTACTGATCGGCAACGAAAGCTACCAGAACTACCGCGCGCTGATTGGCAATCAGCCATGCACCGAGACGGACATTGTGCTGTCGGCAGCGCAGGCGAAAGCGCTGCAGGTGAGCGATGGTGACCACGTGCGCATTGCGCCGCTGTTTGCCAAGGAGAAACGTCATGACCTCGCGTGATTTGTTGATTGACGGCGAATGGCTGCAAGGCCAAGGCGCTGCTTTGTCGAAATACAACCCGGGCGATCTGCAAACCCTCTGGTCGGGCAATGCGGCCAGCGATGCGCAGGTGGATCAAGCGGTCCAAGCCGCCCGTGAAGCGTTCCCAAGCTGGGCGCGCACGGAGCTTGAAGCGCGTATCGAGATTCTGAACCGTTTTGTTGCCAACCTGAATGAAGCGCGCGATCGCCTAGCGGACGTGATTGCTCAAGAAACGGGTAAACCCAAATGGGAAGCGCTGACCGAAGTGCAGGCGATGATGAACAAAGTGCAGATCTCCGTGCAGGCGTATCACGAACGCAGTGGGCAGAAAGTGACGGCGATGGCCGAAGGTCAGGCCGTGCTGCGCCACCGCCCTCACGGCGTGCTGGCGGTGTTTGGCCCGTATAACTTCCCGGGCCATTTGCCAAACGGTCACATTGTGCCCGCGCTGCTTGCGGGGAACTGCGTGGTATTTAAGCCAAGTGAGCTGACGCCGTGGACGGCGCAAGTCATGCTGGAAATCTGGCAGCAGTCGGGTCTACCGGCTGGCGTACTCAACTTGGTTCAGGGCGCAAAAGAGACTGGGATTGCCCTCTCTTCACATACCGATATCGATGGTCTGTTGTTTACCGGCTCAGCCAATACCGGTTATCTGCTCCATCGTCAGCTTTCCGGCCAGCCGGAGAAGATTCTGGCGCTGGAAATGGGTGGCAACAACGCGCTGATCGTCGATGAATACGACAACCTGGATGCCGCAGTAAACATCGTGGTGCAATCGGCCTTTATCAGTGCCGGACAGCGTTGTACCTGTTCACGTCGTTTGTTGGTGCGCGCTGGCGCACAGGGTGATGCGCTGATTCGTCGCCTGATTGCCGTGACGCGTGATCTTCGCATCGGTCAGTGGAACGACGATCCGGCGCCACTCATGGGCCCGGTGATTTCAACCGCGGCGGCAGAGCAACTGCTGGCGGCGCAGGACAAACTGATTGGCCTTGGTGCTGAGCCGTTGCTGCGTATGGCAAAGCTCAATGATCACAGCGCCATGCTGTCGCCGGGCATTCTTGAGGTGTCGTCGGTCAGCGAGCTGCCGGATGACGAATATTTTGGTCCGCTGCTGAGCATCATTCGTTACGACAGCTATGATCAAGCCATCAAACTGGCGAACCGTACCCGTTTCGGTCTGGCGACCGGTCTGATTTCGCCACAACGTGAAAAATATGAACAACTGCTGATTGAAGCGCGTGCTGGGATTGTGAACTGGAACAAACCGTTGACTGGCGCGTCCAGCAACGCGCCATTTGGTGGCACCGGCGCATCCGGTAACCACCGCCCAAGCGCGTACTACGCCGCGGATTACTGTTCCTGGCCGATGGCGTCACTGGAACAGGATCATTTGACCCTGCCAGAAAAACATTTACCCGGCCTACAATTTAACTAAAAAGGCGAGAAGGAGTATTCCCCTATGTCAGTGAAACAAGCGTATGAAGTGAACTTCGATGGTCTCGTCGGTTTAACGCACAACTATGCCGGTCTGTCGTTTGGCAACGTGGCCTCGACTTCCAACAAAAATGCGGTCGCAAACCCGAAAGTGGCGGCGCTGCAAGGTCTGCAAAAGATGAAAACCCTGTCCGACATGGGGTTCAAACAAGGCGTACTGCCACCCCAAGAACGTCCATGTGTGCACACGCTGCGTAAACTGGGCTTCACGGGTACCGATGCTGAAGTGATTGCGCAGGCGGCGAAGAAAGCGCCGCAACTGCTGGCGAATGTAAGCTCGGCTTCTTCCATGTGGGTCGCAAACGCGGCGACGGTGTCACCGTCAGCCGACACGGCGGATCGCAAAGTGCACTTTACCGTGGCGAACTTGAACAACAAGTTCCACCGCTCGATTGAAGACATCACCACTGGCAATGCGCTGCAGGCGATTTTTGCCGATGCAAACCACTTTGCGCACCACGCGGCGCTGCCTCAGCAAGCGCTGATGGGCGACGAAGGCGCTGCGAATCACAACCGCCTGTGCCGCAGCTACGGCGAGCAGGGGGTGGAAGTGTTTGTTTACGGTCGTCAGGCGTTTGGTGGTCAGGTTGAACCACAGAAATTCCCGGCGCGTCAAACCCGTGAAGCAAGTGAAGCGGTGGCGCGTCTGCATCAACTGGATGAATCGCAAACTGTGTTCCTGCAACAGAATCCGGAGGTGATCGACCAAGGTGTGTTCCACAATGACGTGATCGCGGTGAGCAATGGTCCGGTGCTGTTCCACCATCAGGAAGCGTTTATTCATCAAGCGCAAGTGTTTGACGAAATTCGCCACAAATTGGGCCGTTTTGACTGTGAATTCACCCCAATTGAAGTACCGTCAGCGAAAGTGTCGGTGGAAGATGCGGTCGGTACGTACCTGTTTAACAGCCAACTGCTGACCAAAGCCGACGGTCGCATGATGATTGTGGTCCCGGAAGAGTCACGCAAGAACGAGCGCGTGTGGACGTACCTCAATGAACTGGTGACCAGCGGCGGCCCGATCAACGAAGTGAAAGTGTTCGACCTGCGTGAAAGCATGTGCAACGGCGGTGGTCCTGCGTGTTTGCGTCTGCGTGTGGTCTTAAACGACGACGAACTGCGTGCGGCGAACCCCAAAGCCCTGATGAACGATGGCTTGTATCTGTCCCTGACGCAGTGGGTTGAGAAACACTACCGTGATCGTCTGACCGAGGCGGATTTGGCAGACCCACAATTGCTGGTGGAAAACCGCACTGCACTGGACGAGCTGACGCAGATCATGGGTCTGGGTTCAATTTATCCGTTCCAGCGCTAAGAGGTTGCGATGATGCAATTTCTGCACGAAACATTGGCGGGGGATGTTTATTCCCCGCAGTCTGGTGAAACACCAGCGCTACATTGGCAGCGTAGCGCGCCCGGCGTGATTGAATTCACGTCGAAAGCGGCGTGCGACAAGAGTGTCGTGATCTCTGCCGGTATTCACGGCAACGAAACGGCACCGGTCGAGATTGTGGCGCAACTGGTGCAGGATCTGCTCAGTGGCGAGCGCAAACTGGCGGTACGCTTGCTGGTAATTCTGGGGAATCTGCCGGCGCTGCGCAGTGGTGAACGCTATCTGGATGTGGACATGAACCGCCTGTTCAGTGGCAAGCATCATAATTATGAGCCGTGTGACGAAACCCGTCGCGCCGCGCTGATTGAAACGCTGGTTAGCACCTTTTATCAGGCTGAGCCAGAGACGCAACGTGTGCACTTTGACCTGCACACCGCGCGCAAACCATCGTTCCATGTTCGCTTTGGTCTGATGCCGCATGTCGACTGTGGCAAATATCCGGCAGACACCCTCGAATGGCTGCGCCGTGTGGGCCTCGAAGCGCTGGTGATCAACCATGCACCTGCAGCGACGTTCAGCTACTTCTCCAGCCAACAATGCGGCGCAGACAGCTGCACCTTGGAACTGGGGAAAGCATTACCGTTTGGCGAAAACGACCTCAGCCAGTTTGTCGGTATCGAGCAGGGGTTGCAAGCGCTGGTCAGCGATGAAGTCACGCCGGATCACAGCGCCGAGGCGATGCCGGTGTACAAAGTGAGTCAGGAACTGACGAAACGGTCGGAAGCGTTCAGGCTCAATTTCGCCGAAAGCGTCGAGAACTTTACCGCATTTGAACGGGGTGAACTGCTGGCGCAAGATGGGGACACGGAATACCGAGTTCAGCAGGAAAAGGAATGGCTGATCTTCCCGAATAGCGGCGTTCGTCCGGGCTTACGTGCTGGATTGATGCTGACCCGCTCGTCGCTAGATGAATGGATTGCCTGAGTTGCATCACCGCATCACGGTCACCGAGAGCCACGCCTTGTCGTGGCTCTTTTTTGTCTAGAGCCCCCCAGCTAGGCTGGGGGGCCGTTTTCTGTCCGCTATTTCGCAGGGCGTTATTTGAGCTGAAGCGCTTCGACGCAGCTTTGATTGCGTCCTTGCGCTTTGGCTTTGTAGAGCATGGTGTCGGCGAGCATCAACATCGCTTCGGTGCTGCCCGGTTGCTCTCCCGGCCAATAAATCGCGCCGCCCGCGCTGACGGTGAGTAGCGCAGTTGGCGAACCGGTGTGCGCGATTGCCTGCTGTTCAAGTTGATGTTTGATGCGCTGGGCAATGTGCGCCAGCCCCGCTTCGTCGGTATCGGGCAGCACCATCACAAACTCTTCACCGCCATAACGTGCCACGAGATCCGTAGAACGCAGGCAGCTCTGTTTCAGGTTTTGCGCGACTTGGCGCAATGCGTCATCTCCGGCGATATGGCCGTAGCGATCGTTGTACTGCTTGAAAAAGTCGATGTCGATTAACAGCACGCCCAAGCTTTCCTGTTTACGAAAGGCATGGCCCAGTTGCGTGTCGAGGTACTGATCAAAATGGCGGCGTGAACTCACCCCCGTCAGGCCATCGACATAAGCCAGTGAGCGCAGCAAATCGGATTGATGCTTTAAGGTCAGGTGCGCACGCACGCGGTGCTTGAGTGTATTGGCGTTGATCGGTTTTTGTAGAAAATCGACCGCGCCCGCATCCCAACAGGCATTCTCATCGTCTTGATCGGTGAGGGCGGTGACGAAAATGACCGGAATGGTGGCGATGTCCGGATCGCGTTTGAGGGTTTGACAGGTGTCCCAGCCGTTCATGTCTGGCATCAACACATCCATCAAAATCAGATCCGGTTTGTGTTCGCGGCAGACCGCGAGCGCTTGTTGGCCGGAGGTGGCCATCAGAACATCGTACTCTTTTTTCAGTAACTGGTAGATCAACTGAATATTGGTGGGCTGATCATCGACCACTAACACGGTGAATTTGGGTTCTGCCATTAACTCTGGAGAAAAAGAGTTATGATGCATCGGCTAAGCCTTTTTTCGTTTTGATTTGTCCTAAAATTGCAGCGGCTTGTTCGAATGCCAGATTCTGCATATGCGTAGACAGTTCCTCTGTCTGATATGCATCAATATATTGAAGTTGTTCATGAATTTCATCAAATAAACTCATTGCAGCCATGTTCGATGTCTTCAAACAATGGAAAAGTTGCTCGATTTTTGAATCCAGTTCAGAAAATTTAACCCCAGTGGTGTCAGGGTGATTTGAGTCGGCGTGGTCGGCGAGCAGCAAGTCATGCAGGTTGCGCAAGCGAGAATGTGCCACCAAGACCTCCGCCAGCAAACTGCTGTTGCGTGCGATGACACTGTCGGGATCTTGCGCGCAGTATTGCTCGGCCTGTTGCAGTTTTTTCGCCAGAGAGGCCAGCCCACAACTGGCCGCGCCACTTTTCAGGCTGTGATACAGCAAACGCGCCGTTTTCGCGGGGAGCTGGGGTTGCTGAAATTGTGGAATCGCCTGCTGAATGTCATCGGCAAATTGCTGCACAACGCGTGCGTAAATGCTGCGATCGCCAAGGCGTTCAATGGCGGTTGTCACATCAATATGATGGGTCTCTCCGTATGCAATCGCTTGTAACGGGCGCGCCGACTGCGTCTCTTCGGCTGCGACCGAAGGCGCTTCTTGCTGCACGGCGCTGGTGTATTGCAGGATTTTTTCGACCACTTCACCAATGTGGAAGGGTTTGGCGATGTGATCGTTCATGCCGGCATTCAGACACGCCACCTTGTCTTCTGGCATGGCATTGGCGGTCATGGCCAGAATCGGCAGGTCGGCAAAATGTGCCATTTGGCGAATGCGCCGCGTGGTTTCGTAACCATCCATATCCGGCATCTGCACATCCATCAAGACCAGCGAAAATTCCTGTTGGTCGAGTGCCGCCAACGCTTCCACGCCACTTTCCGCTTCGACAATGGTGGCCCCTTGCTGGCTGAGCAGTTCGGTGGCGACCAAGCGATTGGTCGGATTGTCTTCCACCAAGAGCAGTTTCAAGCCTAACAGCGCTTGCGATTGTGCTCTGTAGCCGAGTTGCTCATCGCGTGGCTGATTGCGATTGTTGACCACATCCAGCAAGGTATTTTTCACCATGTCGGGCGTGACTGGTTTCACCAACAGCGCATCGAGCAGTGACTGGGTCTCTTCCAAGTGCTCATCCAACAGCTCACGGCCAAACGCAGTCGCCATCACCACCAACGGCGTTTTACTCAGCGCCATGCCGTGGCGCACTGATTGGGTCAGGCTCAGGCCGTCCATCCCGGGCAGTTTCCAGTCGATAAACAGCAGATCAAATGGCTGGCCATTGGCATCTGCTTGTTCAATGGTGTCGAGGGCGTGTTCGGCATCGGCAACCGCGGTGACATGGCAACCCAAGCGTTGCAACAGATCGTCGAAAATCAGGCGCGCGGTGTTGTTGTCTTCCACGATCAGGACTTGAAGGCCGTTGGGTAATTCCGCACTGGGCTCGGGTTGACGCTCCTCATCAACGCAGCCAAGGTTGACGGTAAAGCTAAATTCACTGCCCACACCTTGCTCACTTTTCACTTGCACGCTGCCTTCCATTAAGCCGACCAAGTGCTTCACAATGGAAAGTCCAAGCCCCGTGCCGCCATAGCGGCGACTGATGGAGGATTCTGCTTGGCTAAAGCCTTGGAACACGATGCGCTGTTGCTCTTCGGTCATGCCAATGCCGGTATCGGAGACCGTGATGCGCAGCACGCAGCGATCGCCGTTGTGAGATTCGGTTTGGATCGATACTTTGACTTCACCGGCTTCGGTGAATTTGATCGCGTTGCCCGCTAAATTGAGCAGGATCTGACGCAGACGCAAGCTATCGCCAATCAGGTACGTCGGCACGTCTTCATCAATCTGATAAATGATCTCCAGATGCTTATGCTGCAGGTTGGAGGAGAGCAGAATGCCGGTTTCATGCATCAGTTCGGGCAGAGAAAAGGGTTGCTGCTCAATCTCCATTTTGCCCGCTTCAACTTTGGAGAAATCAAGGATGTCGTTGAGCAGCACCAGCAGCGATTGCGCGGCATTTTGCGTCTTGTTGAGGTAATCACGCTGCTGTTTGTTGAGATCGGTATTCTGTGCAATTTGCAGCAAACCGAGAATGGCATTCATCGGCGTGCGCAGTTCGTGGCTCATGTTGGCCAAAAAGTCGGATTTAGCGCGGTTGGCTTGCTCAGCCAGTTCCTTGGCTTCTGCCAGCTCTTTTTCACGCTGCAAAGTTTCGGTTAAGTCGTAAGCGATGCCTAGGTAACCCACCGGTTCTTGATGGTCATCCAATAGGCAACTGACGATCAGGCGAATCGGAATATGATGGCCATTTTTATGCACGTAGGTCCAGCGGGTGATGTCGACAAAACCAAGGCGCGCTTTGGCGACAAACACATCGAAACCGGGGTGAATGGTTTCGCCCAGCTCTTGGGACAATTGCTTGGCGCGTGTGGCCACTTCTTCCATCAGATGGAAGCGGGACGGGGTGCACACGCCGACCATTTCGGCGGCGGTGTAGCCCAAGAGTTTTTCTGCCGACGGGTTAAACACGGTAATGATGCCATCAAGGTCGGAAGCGATGATGGCGTAACCGGCGCTGCTGAGAATGGTGCGCTGCATGGCGTTGATCTGCGCCATCGCTTCGGTGCGCTCGGCAACTTGTTGTTCAAGCTTGGCGTTGGCCTCTTTCAGCGCTTGTTCGGTGGCAAGCGCCAGTTCCGCTTCATGCTTCGCGGCTTGCGCGCGACGCGTGGTGACCAGTTGCAAGCTGAAGACGATCAACATAATCACCAAGGTACTGCCAAGAATTTCGCGATAAATATACTCATTCGGCGGCAACGGCAGCGAATCGACAAAACTCTGTTTGGCGGTCAGGTTCAGCGCCCAGTCACGGCCAAACAGCCAGATAATTTGCTGGGTTTGATAGGGGGTATCGGCTTCATTGGTACCGCGTGAGAAAAACGGCTGCGGCGCGCCGTTGGTGACATCCGCAATGCTCAGGGAGACATCGTCTTTGAGCCCAGACACCGAGCTGAGCACTTCATCAATCAGAATCGGGGCATAACTCCAGCCTGTCAGTTCTTGTAAACGCTGGTCGATGCGTGCCGGCACGTCGTTGTGCTGGTAAATCGGCATCAGAATCAAAAAGCCCTGTTTGGTTTTTTTACTCGCTTGTACCAGTGTGATCGGGGCGGTGAGGCGCACTTCGTTATAACGCGCTGCGTTAAGCGCCGCATCACGTCGCATCGATTCCGAACCGATGTCGAGCCCGACGGCTTCTCGGTTACGATTTTCTGGTTCAATGTATTGAATCAAAAACAGGCTGTCGTTGTGCGGCGTGAGGGTGCGAATGTCATAATGTTGATCCGGACGCTCCGCCGCGGCTTTGGTAACAAATGCGTTTTTTTGATCGGGAAGAATAAAGCGAATCAAGCCAAACCCCCGCGCGCCGGGAAACTCCAACGGGTAGTCACGCGTTTGGGTGTAGGTTTGCATTTGATCGTAATCGAAGTTGTCTAGCCCCGCGGTCATGACCGCGCCCCGCACGCCGCGAATGCCGTATTGGTAGAGGGTCACGCGTTCGACCACCCCTTCGCTGATTTGCTTGAGGCGCACATCCAGCTCGCGTTGAATGGTCTGACGGTTTTGCTGCTGTTGTTGACTATCCAGATAGGTGGCGACCAGATAACCGAGACCAAAAATGATCAGCGGTAACCAGAGAACATTGAGCAGAGTTTTGTAAATGGGGGGCGTTTGCTTAGGCATTATTCCCTTCAACCTTTCCCTGTTGAACATGGCATGTCGTGCATTTCATGACGTCAGCAATGGCCAGTGTCCAGTGACAGGAACCGGTCTTGCGGGTGCACCACACAACCAAACATGATCGATGTGCAGAGGGAGATCCTCTTGATGTTGTTCTTTTGTAACACATCATTGGCAACTGTTGTTAACAAATACTGTAGCTCAATCAGAGGATTAGTGGTGGTTTTTGTGGCGGAGAAAGTGAATAGGAATCACACAATGGCTTTGGCTGACGTCGTGTTGACGTTCGCTTTACCATTGAATTTCAATGGGAGTGCCAATTTTAACCAAACGCAGGAATTCATCCATTTCCTGATTGGTGATGGCAATGCAGCCGTTGGTCCAGTCAAAGCTCTGAATAAACTCGGGGCGACCTTGATAATCCAGCTTTAAGCCGTGAATTTTAATTTCGCCGCCCGGGTCAACGCCCAAGCTTTCCGCGTGGCGCTGATCGCGCAGGTTAGGGTAGCTGATGTGCATCGAACGATAAAAATTGGAGTGCTCGGTGATGAAGTCGAGGTAGTAGCGTCCTTCCGGCGTGCGTTGATCGCCCTCTTGCTGTTTGTGGCCTTTGGGGGCTTTTCCCAGCGCAATGCGAAATTCACGGATCACGTGCCCGTCGTCGATGAGATACATGCGACGTTTCGATTTGTCCACTTTCACCAATTCTACATCGGCGAAGGCGGTGGTACTCAACAGAGAAAAGAGGCAAAGCCAGACGATTTTGAGCATACACAGGATTCCGCAAACAGTGCCCGCTATTATGCGTGGCAAGCGATTGTTTGAGCCAGCGATGATTTGCTTTGGCTCGAAAAGTGTGAATTTATCCTGTCTTATTTCTGAGATTGTCGTATGACGGGCGATCTGAGGATGAAAATAATTGGAAACAACATCCCAAAAATGCCGTTTGGCTCCAGAATGCAAAAATTCGCGGTCTTGATTTGCGGCGTGCTTAACATCGGTTTCGGCGAATGATTGAAGCTTTGGGTGGATTTTTTAAGCTCTTGGTTAAGACTTCCACTTTCAGGCTTTTTTATGCTTTCTCGGACTTTGCTGAAATCGCTCTCTTCCTGCCGCAACGATCAGATGCTGGCTGACGCGACGTTTGCATTTCTGCAACCGTTACTCACACCGCGTGCGATGTCGATTTGCTACGCGCCGTCTTCATCACACCGCCCAGAAATACTGTTTGCGTGCGGCGATGCGACGCCGTTAAGCGAGTTCCCCGATACATTTTGGTCGTGGGCGGCACAATTCGAGACGTCTGATAGCCTCATTCCACTGGCGACTAATACGTGTGGCTGGGAGTATCGTGCTTTGATGGGCGGCGAAAGCTACCTACTCACGCTCGATGACCATACCGAGCGGCGCCGCTATTTACTGATTCAAGCCGTGGATGAGGATCGCGTGACGCAGATGCTCAATGAGGGCGAGCTGGATAGTTTGCACCTGATTGCAACTCGTTGGCAGTGCATTCGCGCTGAATCGGATGCGGCGCAAGAGTTCAAACATCGTGACATTCGTGAAGCCAAATACCGCGATGAAATCACCCAGCGTGAAACCTTTATCGACAACATGAAGCTGGTACACCAACTGACGCTGGAACTGGCGAACCCCGACAGTTTGGATGCATTGCATCGCACAGCGGTGGAGGCGGTGCGTGACCGTTTGGGCTTTGACCGCGTGGCGTTTTTTCTGCTCGACATGAAAAAGCGCTGCTTCATTGGTACTTATGGCACCGATGAACACGGCCAAACCATCAGCGAACATCACAGCCAGTACGATTTACATCAGTTGGAAGCGCGCTATCTCGACGCAATGGCCGACGGCAATTCAACCTTGGTGGTGATTGACGATGCACCGCTGTATACCGCGGGGCAGGTGATTGGCCAAGGTTGGAATGGCATGTTGCTGCTGCGCGATGGCGAGGATGTGTTTGGTTGGATCGCGATGGATAACTTCCTGCATCGTCAGCCGATCGATGCGTATCAAAAACAGATGCTGGAGTCGTTTGGGTCGCTGTTGGCGCAAATCTACATTCGCAAACGTCAGGAGCAGAACGTGCGTATGTTGCACGCCAGCATGGTGGAATTGTCACGCTGTTTGACGGTCAGCGATGTGTGTAAATCAGCGGTGGGGTTTGCCATCAACCGCATGGGCATTGATCGCATGGCGGTGTTTCTGACCGATGAAGCGTGCACCTATCTGCAAGGGACTTGGGGCACCAACATTCAGGGCAACATTGTGGATGAATCCTATTTTCGCTCAACGGTGGAACACAACGACATCGTGGCGTTGGCGCGCAGCCACCCGAGCGATGTGGTCTTCAAAGAGCAAGTGCCGATTTATCACGACAGCCGTATTGTCGGCTTTGGTTGGACTGCGATGACCATGCTGGCCGACAAAGGCAAACCGATCGCCTTTATTGCGGCGGACAACCTGATTCGTCGTTCTCCTTTGTCGTCGCAGTTGCGAGATGTGATTCGCATGTTTGCGTCCAACCTCACCGAAGTGTTACTGCGCGCCAAAGCGCAGCAGGCCATTAGCGAGCTGAACGAGAATCTGGAGCGCGAGGTGCGCAATCGCACACGCGATCTGCAAAAAGCCAACGAGAAGCTCGACCTGCTGGCCAAAATGGACCCGTTAACTCGCCTAGGCAATCGCCGCATGTTGACTCATCTGTTAGAACAAACGTGTGAACGTCGTGAGGCGTGCTGTGTCGACTTTGGGGTGATTCTGCTCGATATCGACCACTTTGGTCTGTTTAACAACCAATATGGCCACTTGGAAGGGGACATTGCGTTGATGCGTATCAGCAATATTCTCAGCCAGCACACGGCGGCGCACGATGAAGGGTTCTGCCGTATTGGCGGTGAAGAGTTTATTTTGCTGCTGGCGGATCATTCACCGCAGCAAGTGGAAGCCTTGGCCGAGAGCATTCGTGCCAGCGTTGAGAATGAACGGATTGTGCACGGTTGTAATCCTGATGGCGACTGGTTGACGGTGTCGATTGGCTTTGCCGTGGCGCGCATTCAGCCAAGTGAAATTCAGTTTGATCAAATGTACACCCAGGCGGATAAAGCCTTGTATGACGCGAAAAATCGCGGGCGTAACCGTGTGGTTGGGGCGCATCAAACGGCCTGCACCCACGCACAGGCCTGAAGTGCATTCGTCAGACAGCAAGTCATTAATCAGACAAAAAATATTCGACCGTTGACACGACGCGCACTTTTTTCACATACGGCGTGTTGTTGTCGCGATCGACTATCGAAAACTGGCCTTGGGTCGCGCGCTTTATTTTGCCGAGGCTGCTTTGTGAATCAGAGGCAAACTTCTCGGCCACATCACGCGCCTGTTTGGTCGCCTCTTCAATCATCGCCGGCTTGATGTCGTTCAAGCCAGAAAACAGATATTCCACTCTATTGTTGTAATTGTCGTGATTAAACACGATGCCTTGTTTGCCCAATTGACCGATTTGGCTGATGGCTTGGCGAACCAATTCCACGTGCGTGCTATAGACGGTGACGGTTTGCGTGCCAAGATAGCGATATTCAATGCGCGCTTCGCCCCCGTATTGCTGCGCTTTTTTGTCGATGACCGACGGCGCCGAGAGCGAAATGGCGGCGGCATCGATACCTTGCTGCGCCAGGAACTGCATCACCTGTTGGGTTTGTGCATCCAAAGCGGTCAATAGGTTGGGCAGGTCGTTGTCGGCCAAGGTGAACTGAATGGGCCAGATGACGGTGTCGGCAGGCACTTCTCGCTCGGAGAGGCCTTTGACCGTGACGATACGGTCGTATTCCTTGAACTTCACCGCCGCCTGTTGCACGAAGTAGCCCAGCAGCCCGAGCCCCAGTAAGAGGCTGACGCCGAGTGTCAGCGCTGATTTGGTGTTGAATTGCGTCATGTTGGTCTCCTTTCCACTCAACACCGACAGCGTAGACCAAACCATCGGCGTTGAGTTAGGCGTCAGATCACGTTCATAGATTGGCTAACGGTGATTTGACTTGTTTCTTACGTTTGAGCTGCTGCTGTTCAATGGCTTTCACCACACGTTTCAGTTCACCGCTGCGATAGGTGCTCGGCTGGGCGGAATAGCGTGCTTGGTTGAGTTCGTGCAGCGCCAAGGTTAATTGCGCCGTTTCTGCATCGGTCAGCGTGACCTGTTGCATCCACACCGTGAGGGCGCGTGAAATGGCAATGCCGTCGTCGTTTTTCAACGCTTGTTGCAATTGTGCATAGGCGCTCAGGTCGGCAGGCGAAACGGGCGCTTGTTGCGTCACGCTGGACGAGGATTTCCAGCGCCAAGCCAGCCCCAGCGTGAGGAGCCAGAGCAGGGCAAACAGCGCGGTCAAGTAAGGCCAAAATCCAGCATCGTTGACGGTGACCGTTTGCACTTGCGCGGGTGCAGCAGGCAGCGGCGTTGATGCGGTCACGGTGCTCGGTTCACCTGCCGCCACGCTCAACGTGAGGCCATCAGCGCTGGCGGTTTTCTGCGCTTTGGTGACGGTGTCCCACCACTGCATCGCCACCTTTGGCAGCGTGATGTCGCCCGTTTGACGTGGGATCAGCACTTGTTTGAGCGTCATGGTGACATCGCCGTTATCGAGCGTCGCAAACTGCGGCTTTTCGTCATACACCCTTACCGAATCGGGGTAGGTGAGATGAATGTTGGGCAGTTGTTCTTGTGTCAAACCGGTGACTTGCACGGTCACTTCACGCGTGATCGAATCGCCCACTTTGGTGGCGTAGCGGCTGCCGCTAATCGGCTTGCCTTGACTGTCGAGCCACTGCTCACGCAAGGTGAGTTGGCTGGTGGGAAGCCAAGTGCCTTGATAGTCGGCGGGTTTGGGTTCCACATGAATGGTGTAGGTCTTTGGCGTGGTTTTCAGTGGCAGAATTCGTGTGCCGCCGTTGTAACTGCTGCCGTAGATCAGCGCGCCTTGCAGGCTCGGTTCGGTGAGGGTGAAGTCACCCGCTTGGCTTGCGGTAATGCGAAAATCTTGATCGACAATCGTGACCTGAATGCCATCCATCACGGTTTGGTATTGGTTGGGCTCGCTCGCCGCTTTCAGTTCCATGCCGTCGATGGTCGGTGGCGCGATTTTCGGATCTTGCAAACGGCGTGGATCGGCTTTGATGATCAAACGTGCTTTAAAGAGTGCACTTTCGTTTGGATACAGCGTCGAACGCGACAATTGGCTGCGAACTTCAACCAGATCGTCACTGCTGGGCGCTTGTTCATCCTGCGTCACTTGAATCGCAATCGGCTGTGTTTTAGCGCCATGGAGTTCAAAACTTGGAATGGTCACCACGCCGAGGCGATTGGCCGCCAACGACACTGTCCATTCGCTGCGGTTGCTGCGGCTACCATTGATGATGTTCATGGATGAGCTGAAACTCGGACGACTCATAAAGAAATCTTGGTCCAGCGCGCTGAAATCAAGGTCGTCACCGGACGCTTTCTGATCACTGACCACCGTCAATTGGAACACTTCGTTCTTGACGACTTTGTTTTTGCTGACACTGGCGTAAACCGTGGCAGCCTGTGCTGACACACTGATAAGGCACATCAGCAGGGTGCTCAATCCGACAAGAAGACGATTGAGCGGGGAGAGACGAGGTTGTAACAATTTCATGATCACCACTTCTTACCTTGAGTTTGTGGAGGCTCTCTGTCTTGCGCCTGCAAATAGAGTTGCGCGCGCAGCAATTGGCTTGGATCGCGCGCACTTTCGACCTGTTCGAGTTTTCTGAGCTGCGGGTCAACGCTCTGAGTCGTCGGCTTCGCCTGAGCAGTGACATCCGTTGGCGGCGGCGCATGCGGGTCGGACGCTGGGGCAGACGCTGCTTGCGCTTGGCTTGCTTGCGCTGATTGCTCATGATCAGCTTTGGCTTGCGATTCTTGCGGCGTATTTTGCTCGCCATGTTGTGGCTTTGAATTCTGCCCTTGGGAGCGCGCAGGTGCGTTCTGCGGGTTTTGCTGCGAATTGGCCTGCGCCTCAGACGGGTTGGCAGAATCTGAGTTTTGCGCCGATTGATTCGACGCCTGATTCGACGACTGGGACGGGTTCTGCTCATCTTTGGCGGTTTGTGATGACGAGTTTTGCGCAGCCTTACTTTGATCGCCATTTGAAGACGATGGATTTGGCTTTTGCTCAGAACCCTGCGACGATTTTTGTTGCTGTTGCTGTTGCTGTTGCTGTTGCTGTTGCTGTTGCTGTTGCTGTTGCTGTTGCTGTTGCTGTTTTAGCGCCTGCTCAACCACTTGCAGATTGTGTTTGGCATCCGCGTTGTCAGGGTCGGTTTGGAGTAACTGTTGGTAGCGGTCGCGCGCTTGTTCCAGTTGACCGGCTTGGGCGTAGGCATTGGCCAGATTGTATTGGGTGCGGCTGTCGGGGGCTGCGACTTGCGAAAACGCGTCAATTGCACCTTGATAATCTTTTGCTTCATAGCGAGCAATGCCCTGCCATTGCGGGTCCGTAAATTGCTCGGCGGCATGCTGATAATCTTTCTGCTCAAAGGCTTGCATGGCTTGTTGATTGCGGTTGAGCCAAGGCGACGCTTCAGCCGTTGGGGCGTGTAATCCGAACGTCACGCCAAGCAGCGCGACGAACACAAAGCCACGGCGAAAGAGTAGCAGAGCAGGCACCAGCAGAATGAGAGCCAGCCAATAGCCTTGATTGACATGATCGCGGATGGTTTGTGCATTTTTGCTGCCAGTGACCGGATGTTCGCTGCGCGTTTCGGCGAGAATGCGTTCAACATCCGAACCGTCCGCACGATAAGGCGTAAACACGCCATTCACCGCTGACGCCAGCGACTGCATGGTGGCAAAGTCGGTACGGGCGACGACGGTTTGGCCCGCATCGGTTTTGAGTAGCGAGCCGTCATCCAGCAGGATCGGCGCGCCGGCTTGGGTGCCAATGCCGACAATCATCAGTTTCCACTGGGTGCCTTCAAGTAGCGCGCGAATGGCTTTACTTTCGCTTGCATCGAGATCGTCAGCCAGCAGAATGATGTCGCCGCGATTGAGTCCGGCGTTTTTGAGCATTTCAATTGCCCGTTGGACGCCCGTTGCCGCATTTGCGCCGGGAAACGGCATGATTTCCGGCGATAGGTTGGGCACCAAATTGGCAATCGTTGCGCTGTCGCTGGTCAACGGGCTGACGGTGTAGGCATCACCGGCGTAGGCCACCAAGCCCGTGCTACCTTCTGGCCAGCCTTTGAGGAGATCCAGCACTTTGTAGCGCGCTTGTGCCAATCGATTCGGTTTGATGTCGGTCGCGTGCAGTGACAACGACATGTCCATCACCACCACACGCGCGTTGTTGGCGCTGTAACTCGGACGTGGCTGGGTCTCAAAACTCGGGCCTGCCAATGCCGTCACGGCAATCAGCCAGCCGAGTGCGACGAGGTGCAACGCGCCGCGTTGGTTTTTGGGGCTGGCAAGGCCCAACGCTGTGGCAAGGTGCGGCGCAATCAGCGTTTGGTTTTTCGACCGGCGGCTTAACCACAGCACCAGTCCGCCCAAGGGAATTAGAGCCCAGAACCACTGCGGCGAGAGGAAGACGAAATCAGACATGGTTTCTCCTCACCAGAATCAGCACCACCGACAGCAACAGTGAGAACGCCAATGGATAACCAAACCATTCGCTTTGCGGGCGCCAAGTTTGGCTGGCTTTGCTGATCGGTTCAAGCTGGTTGATGGTGTCGTAAATGTGTTGCAAATCTTGCTGATTGCGCGCGCGGAAGTATTGGCCGCCGGTTTCATCGGCAATGGCTTGCAAGGTTTTTTCATCCAGATCTTCGGCGGTGTTGATTTTACGGGTCATGAAGAACTCTTTGACCATCATCTCGCCCGCACCAACGCCGACGGTGTAAATGGTGGTGTGATATTTCTTGGCGATTTTGGCCGCTTCCATCGGATCAAGCACGCCTGAGGTGTTGCTGCCGTCACTGAGCAGAATCATCACGCGTTGCGGCGCATCGCTGTCGATAAACGTTTTGGTGGCCAAACCAATGCCTTCACCAATCGCGGTTTGGGTGCCGATTAAGCGCAGTACGGCTTGGTTGAGCTGCTGAGCGATGGTTTGACGATCGAGTGTCAGCGGCGTTTGCAGATACGCGTGGTCGGCAAAGAAAATCAACCCGAGACGGTCGCCTTGGCGCTTGGCAATAAAATCAGACAGCACCTGTTTGACGGCGCTGAGACGATCGATGAATTGATCGCCGGATTTCATGTCCTGCTGGCTCATGGAGTATGACAAATCGACCACCAACATCATGTCGCGGTGTTTGGGCGAGGTGGTGACGGGGTCGCCGTACCACACAGGACGCGCCGCCGCGGTCACTAAACCGATCCAAAGTGCGATCACCAAGCCTTTGGTGAACCATTGTCGCGGCGCGATGGTTTGATGTTGTTGAGGAAGGTAGGGCAGTTGAATGGCTGCCCTTTCTTTTACCGGCGGTAAAAAACGATACACAATCAGCGGCAGTGGCAACAGAACAAACAGCCACCACCATACAAATTCAATGTTTGCCAACGCTTACGGGTCTCCTTTTCTTTGGCGGCAACGCATCATTCACCCATTGATAGCAGTCTGCGACCAACGCGTCGGCGTCGGCGATTTTCTGCTTTTGATACAAGGCTTGCTGCCACACAGTTTCATTCGGCACAAATAGGGGGCGACCCACCTGCGTATCGAGGAAGGTGTACCACGCGTTGCCCGTCAGATGAGCGATTTCTTCACGTGGAAAATAACAAAGCGCCGCTTGTCTGAGCAGTTCAATCGCCGACGACGGCGTTTGCTTCAGATGCGGGTTGAGCAGACGCAGCGCCGTTTTCTTCGGTGCCATGCGTTTACGTTTCCAGCGAATCACCAACATGATAATTACGACAACCAAAACAATGCTTGCCGCACCAGCCCACCATCCCCAGGCCAAAGGCCACCAAGTGGGTGCGTCAGGCAGATGCAGTGCATTCAATTCAAGCGGTGTCGACGATGTTTCCTTCATATATTTATTATCCGGACAGTTGTTGCAGCAAAGGGATCTCACAAGTCAGTGAGCGATAATCCATCTCCATAGATTGGCTCAATGATTTTAGTTTTTCTTTTTGAGATTCAAAGGCTTTTTTGATACCTGAACGCGTACTATTTATCGAAAAGTTGAGCCAACGCGCTTGTTGGTTATCTGTGACGCGTTCGACACCGCGAAATGCGGTGTTCCCTTGCTCCAGCGGGTCATAAATATGTACCAAGCGGACGCGGTTATGCTTACGCAGTTGGTTGAATAAGGGTTTGAGTGAGTCGTCGTAGCGAACGAAATCACTGATCAAAATGACTTCGCTGCCTTTGGGGCACAGGCGGTTGAGCACTTGCAGTGCGTTGTGCAGCGGCGCTTGTTCCGGCGGATGACTGCTGAGCGCTTCTTGTTGCGCATTGACTAACTGTGCCATTAACTGCAGTGGCCCTTGGCGGCGACTGGTCGGTTTGAGTTCAATCTGTCGATGCCCCAAATCGATCACCGCACCGACGCGATCATTTTGCGCCACGGAGAGCCAACTGATCAGGCTGGCGACATGCGCCGCTTGCACCGATTTGAGCATCAATTGCGAACCAAATTGCATCGATGCGCTTAAATCGATGTATAGCACCACTGGTTTTTCGCGCTCTTCGGTAAACAGCTTGGTGTGCGGTTTGCCCGTGCGTGCCGTGACGCGCCAATCGATGGTACGAATGTCGTCGCCGGGTTGATACTGGCGCACTTCCGCAAAGTCCATGCCGCGGCCCAAGCTGCGGCTTTGGTGCTGACCAGCCATCTGCGTCCACAGGCTGCGCGCCGGCGGCAGCCAGCGCACACTTTGCTGTTGATAGGGCAGCAGTTCTTCAAGGCATAGCGTCACGCCGTTGGCGTGCGGGGGCAATTGTTGAGGGGAGGTAGCCATGAGTCGACCTTACGCGCTACCAACCAACGAGAGCAGATGCGCAATCACCTGATTGGGATGCACGCCTTCGGCTTGTGCTTGATAGGTCAGCAGCAGGCGATGGCGCATCACTGGGAACAGCATTGCTTGCACATCGTCGGGGCTGACAAAATCACGCCCGTTTAACCACGCATGGGCGCGGGCGCAGCGATCGAGCGCAATGGTGGCGCGGGGGCTGACGCCCAGTTCAATCCACTCGGCAAGTTTGCTGTCGTATTGCGCGGGATGACGTGTGGCCATCACCAAACGAATCACGTAATGCTCAATCGCTTCTGACATGTGGATCGCCAATACTTCCTGACGCGCGGCAAAAATCAGTGCTTGCGTCACGACTGGCGGCGTCGCTGTTGCACTGCCTTGGGCTTCGCCGCGATTAAGGCGCAAAATCGCCAGTTCGTGTTCGGCGCTGGGGTAATCCACATCCAGATGCAGCAAAAAACGGTCAAGCTGCGCTTCTGGTAGCGGGTAAGTGCCTTCTTGCTCAATCGGGTTTTGCGTCGCCATCACCAAAAACAGCTCGGGCAACGGGTAGGTTTGGCGCCCCGCAGTGATCTGCTTTTCCGCCATCGCTTCAAGCATGGCGGCCTGTACTTTGGCAGGTGCGCGGTTGATCTCATCGGCGAGGATCAGCGAGTTAAAAATCGGCCCGGATTGAAAGGTAAATTCACCGGTTTCTGGGCGGTAAATGTCGGTGCCGGTTAAATCGGCGGGCAGCAAATCGGGGGTGAATTGAATGCGGTGAAAATCCCCTTCAATGCAATCGGCAAGGGATTTCACGGCGCGTGTTTTTGCCAGCCCCGGAGGCCCTTCCACCAAAATGTGGCCGTCGGCCAACAGCGCGACGAGCAGTTGTTCCACCAGCGATGCTTGGCCGATGACTTGTTGATTTAGATAGGTCTGTAATGTTTGAAAAGTCTGTGACTGCATGAAACCCAACTCTCCTTGGAGCTTATCTACCCTGCTTACTCTGGGCATTTAGTGAGTGTTTTGTCTGAAAAAGTTCCGAAAAACTTCGACGCAGATATCGTTTGGCGAAAAGTTAGCCGTTTATGACGTACATCGACCATGCTTAGTGGGGGCAGATGAGAAATTTCGTCATGCCATACCTGCAAATTTGTGAAACATAAGAAAATTCTTACATAAAAATCAGATATAACTCTCAAGATTTCATTCGAGTGGCCGACAAGTTGCTCGTTAACAGCATGAGCCAGAGTAGAAGGCGGAGAAGATGTTCAAATTCAACACAATGACCATTAAACAAAAGGTGGTGCTCGGGATTACCCTTGCCGTGCTCGCCTCGACCATCATTTTAGGGGTGATGGCGCAACGTCAGGCGCGTGATGTGCTTGAACATCGTTTGGTAGACATTGAGCTGCCGTCGATGTTGGAGCAGATCAGTGCGCAAATCGATCGTGAAGTGAGCACGCTGCTGCAGGCGTCGGAACAGATCGCGAACAACGAATTCATCAAACAAGCGATCACCAACGAGTCCATCGACCCGACGCAGCAAGCGGTGCTGATTCAACAGCTCAACAACGTGCGTAGCCAATACAAGTTGAATGACGCGTCTGTGGCGAACCGTAACACCGCGAATTACTGGAACCAGAACGGTTTCCTACGCAAGCTGAATCAGCAGCAGGATGGCTGGTTCTTTGGCTTTACGTCGTCGGGCAATGCGACCATGGTCAGCATGTTCCAAGAGGCAACGGGCGAAGTGAAAATGTTTGCCAACTATCAGGTGGTGAACGGCGTCAGCATGTCGGGTTTGTCGAAATCGATGGATGACATGGTGAAGCTTCTAAACGGCTTTAAGATTGAAGACAGCGGCTTTGTGTTTCTGACCGATGCCAAAGGCAACATCCAAATTCACCGTCAAAAGAGTCAGGCCAAAGCGTCGTTGGACAGTTTGTATGGCGCAGCGTCCAACCAGCTGCTGAACAAATCTGGCTTTAACTTGATCACAACCGACTACCAAGGCGAGCAAGTGTTTGTCGCCAGTCTGTACATCAAATCAATGGACTGGTTCGTGATTGGCACCGTGCCGGTCAATGAAGTGTTTGCCGACCTCGATCAAATGGCGCAGCGTATGCTGATCATCACCATCGTGGTTGCGGCGATCTTCATCGTGATGGGGATTGTGCTGGCCAACAGCATTGCCAACCCGATTCGCCAAATCGCGCAGCGCTTTACGGATCTCGGTAAAGGTGACGGTGATCTGTCGCAGCGCATTGCGATCGACGGCAAAGATGAAATTGCGCAGCTCTCGTTGGGCTTTAACGGTTTCATTGAGAAGATCCATCAATCGATGAGAGAGGTGGCATCGACCAGTCATTCGCTGCAAGTGGCGGCAGAAACGGTGTCGCACAAAGCCAATACCACACACGACAACAGTCAGCAGCAGCGTGACCAAACCATTCAGGTGGTGACGGCGATTAACCAAATGGGCGCGACGATTTCTGAAATTGCATCCAATGCGGCCACGGCGGCAGAAACCGCGAATCAGGCGTCTGGCAACACAGACGAAGGCCGCGTGGTGGTGAACAAAGCCAAAGATGCGATCAGCCGATTGGCGGCAGACATCGAAAGTACCGGTCAGGTGGTGCAACAACTGGCGTCAACCACGCAAGATATTGGCTCGATTCTGGATGTGATTCGCGATATTTCAGACCAAACCAACTTGTTGGCGCTCAACGCAGCGATTGAAGCGGCGCGCGCCGGTGAACAAGGACGCGGCTTTGCGGTGGTGGCGGATGAAGTGCGTAATCTGGCCAGTCGTACTGCCTCATCGACCGAAGAGATTCAAAAGATGATCAACCAGCTGCAAAGCGATGCCAAAGATGCGGTGTCGGCGATGTCGGCGGGGATTGCGGTCACGTCCGAGGGCGTTTCCTCATCAGATGAAGCGGTGCAGGTGCTAGTGAGCATTTCGGATCGCATTCACGACATTTCGGATCGCAACACGCAAGTGGCCACCGCGACTGAGGAGCAATCAACGGTGGTTCACACCATCAACCAAAACATCGAAGAAATCAATGCCATCAACGAAGTCACCACCAGCACGGCGGAAGAGTTGGCGGAAGCGAGCCAAGAGCTGCGTGACCTGTCTGCGCGTCTAGATAAGATGGTTGGTAGCTTTAAGCTCTAGAATCCGGCGGGGGAGTTGGGTAAACTCCCCCTCAGTGATTTTTGAATGATTAGGTAAGTACAATGAGCGATTTTGAGAAAGAACTGGAGCTGATGTCTCAGGAAATGGGTGATGAGCCGGAAGTGGCGCTGCCAAGCCTGGAAGAACAGAAAGCGATTGCGGCTGAGCTGAAAAAGCTGGAAGCCGAAGGCAAACTGACCCCGGAAGTGATGGAACAGTACTTCGGTCAGTTCTTCGCAAAATCAGACCGACCAGTTCACTAAGCGAAGTGGCACGTTTGAATTGAAAAGGCACCTCGCGGTGCCTTTTTCTTTTTCTGCGCAGGGGCAGGGTGTGCGCGAGCGCGAATCAACCGGCGGTGAATCACCCTTAATGCGTGGGGGACTTGCTCAGGATTTCGCGCAGCAGCTTGAGTAAACTCTCGGTCGTTTGCGCGCCAGAGACAATGTGCCGCTGCTCAATGATGATCGCGGGCACGGCGTGAATCCCGGCTTGTAACCACTGCTGTTCGGTGTTGGCCACTGCGGTGGCCCACGATTCATCGGCCAGCACTTGCGCGCATTCACTACGGCTGAGGCCGACTTGCTCAGCAAGGCTGAGTAGCACGTCGTCCTCATCCATTGCCAAACCGTGGCAGAAATAGGCTTCAAATAAAGCCATTTCTAAGGCGGCTTGCTTATAATGCCGGTTGGCCCACATCAATAATTGGTGTGCTTTGCGGGTATTGTAGATGCGCATGTCATCGTGAAAGTGAAAGGTAAAGCCGACTTCTTGCCCAAAACGGATGAGCGAGTCGCGCGCCTGCTGGCTCGCTTGCGGTGTGGTGTCGTATTTGCGCGCCAGATGCTCGCGCAGATTTTCGCCGCCCGGCGCCAGTGTCGGGTTGAGTTCAAAAGGATGCCAATAAATTTCGGCCTGAACTTCGTTTGACAGGATGCTGAGTGCGGCTTGCAGCCTTTTGTAACCGATGATGCACCAAGGGCAAACAACATCGGAGACGATGTCAATTCGAAGTGTACGCATAGTCATCTCCGTCGTAACCATGAATGAAACCCTAACCGCTTGAATTGACTCAGTGATGAGCAGAATTGTCAGCCAGAAAGGGTTAGAAGCATGCAACTCAGTATAGCTTTTGCATCATGCGTTACTTGGGAGTGAGTCAAAGTTTAACCAAATCGGTGCAATCGAGTGAGTCTACGCCCTGTCGCTCACCCACAAATTATTTGTGCAAGGGGGATTGCGCCGCGATTGGTCGATTTATAATCAGCAACAATATTAGCAAGCTGCATTCATTATTTTCCGTATTCTTCGCTTGCTGACGTAGAAGGAGCATAAATCATGATCAGTTCTCATCCAACGGATGTCATTTTGCATGCGTTCGACTGGCCATATTCTCTGATTGCAGAACGTGCCGAGACGATTGAACAGGCGGGCTATAAAGCCGTGTTGGTGTCACCGCCGATGAAATCTTACCAACACCCATCGGGCACACCGTGGTGGCAGCGCTATCAGCCACAGGATTATCGCGTTATCGACAATCAGCTGGGGGACACGCAAGACTTCATTCGCATGGTGGATGCGCTGCGCGCGCGGGACTTGTGGGTGTACGCTGATGTGGTGTTTAACCACATGGCCAACGAATCCAAACAGCGTTTGGATCTGCAATACCCGAGTGACGCGGACATGGCGGCCTATCGCCAGCGGCCGGATTACTACCAAAAACAGTGCCTGTTTGGCGATTTGTCTCAGCCACTGTTTGAAGAAGACGACTTCGTCGAAGCCTTTGGCATCAACGATTGGAAAGACAAATGGCAGGTGCAAAACGGACGGATCACGGGCGGCCCGCATGACCAAGGTCTGCCAACGCTGCGTGATAACGACCATGTGGTCGCGCAGCAACAAAATTACTTGGTGGCATTGAAAAAGCTGGGCGTCAAAGGCTTTCGCATTGATGCCGCAAAACACATGACCATTGCGCATTTGAAGAAGGTTTGGACCGACGCGATTGCACACGATGTGCATATTTTCGGCGAAATCATCACCGATGGTGGGGCGACCAAAGAAGAGTATCAACTGTTCTTGCAGCCATATTTGGCCGAGACGCGCTTGGGGGCGTATGACTTTCCGCTATTTCAAACGCTGTTTAATGCCCTGCAACAGAGCGGTAGCTTAAAAGGGTTGATTGATCCGTATTGTTTCGGGGATGCGTTGTCGAAAGAGCGGGCGATCACGTTTGCGATTACCCATGACATTCCCAACAACGACGTGTTCGCCAATTTGGTGATGTCTCCGGAACGCGAAGCGTTGGCTTACAGCTATGTGTTGGGGCGAGATGGCGGGGTGCCGTTGATCTACACCGATCTGGATCCGAGCGGCATTCGCAATGCGCAAGGTGAGCCGCGCTGGCAACAGAGCTGGCACGAGCCACACATGGTGGCGCGAATTGCGTTTCATAACCGCATGCATGGGCTGCCGATGGTCAATCTTGAAGCCAATGATGATTTGTTGGTGTTCAGCCGAGGTGAGCAAGGGGTGGTGATCATCAATAAATCGTCCCGCAGCCAGACGGTTGAATTGAATTGGCCACAGGCGTTAACCGATGTGTTGAGTGATGACGTGTTCGCATCGAACGGTACACACGTGCAGATTGACACCGCGCCCATGACGAGTCGCATGTTGTGGGTTGCGCCTGACGCGCAGACAAAAAAATAGCCGCGGCGGTGGCTGCGGCTTAAATTTCGACAACGATCGAAAAGACAGGGAGGTCATATCCTTATCAGCGAGGATAGGTGATTGATTTTATTCGTCTGAAAAATGGTTTGTGCTTTATTAGTGACAGCGTTCTGTTAAAAAGCGTCAATTTGTCAGGCTCCTGCCAGTTTATTTATTGTTTTCATGAATCACAAAATTGATGTTCTATAATTGAGCTGTATGTCAATAAGTGGTGTGAACATGAAAACTTTACCTTGGATGGCACTCAGCAGTGCCGCACTTCTCTTGGTCGGTTGTGGTGGCGGTGATGGCGACGCGTCCACACAGACGTCTAAAGTCTCTTTTTCGGTGTCGGATGCGCCAGTTGACAGCGCGAGTTCTGTCACGGTCGGCTTTACACAAGTCGAATTGGTGCAGTCTGACGGTTCGTCGATTTTCCTCGATGTGAATCCGTCGGATCCGAGCATGGATTATGAGCAGATTGACTTGATGGCGTATCAGGGAAGTGATGCTGCGCTGATTATCAGCGACCAGTCGATTCCGGTCGGGACGTATCAGAACCTGATTTTGCATGTCAGTACCGAATCGAACGTCAATTTTGTGGTGGATGGTGATGGCACGCAGGCGCTCAAACAGCCGAGCAACAAGCTGCGTTTGGGTAGCTTTACCGTCAGCAACGAATCGACGCAGGCATTTACCATCGAGTTTGACCTCCGCTATGCGCTGGTGATGCGCGGGAACAGCGGGTCGAGCAATGGCTACATTCTCAAACCTCATGGCGTATCGATTCTGAGCAACAGCGATGTCGCCAGCTTGTCTGGTACGGTGGACCAAACCCTGTTTACTGAAGGCACGGGCTGCACCGTGGATACTGGCAATTACGTGTATTTGTATGAAGGCAGCGTCGCGGCGTCAACGTTGGGCGACTTGGTGGATGAAAGCGATGCGAGTTTTGACACGGATGTGCCGGTGCCCGATGGCGTGGTGACGCCGTATGCCTCCACTGCGGTGGGGGATGATGGCAGTTATGCGTTTGGTTACCTGCCACTGGGCGATTACACCGTGGCTTTTACGTGCAACGGGGATGACGATGATCCGGTGCAGTACGATGGGTTAACGCTGCCACTACCAGCAGACCAAGTTGCGGAAGTGACGTTGTCGAGCGGTGCGGAAACCGTGGATTTCTCCCCGGTGATCTAAGCGCTGAGACCGAAGTGCTTACATTGAGGCGCGTAAGTTGAGTCGCTAAAAGTGGGGCACTTAAATTAGAGTGCAGGCGTGATGCCGACATATAAAAACGCCTCAAGGACCTGAAGACAGATCACAAGAGGCAATGACGTTGTTAGCGTTTTAGTATCTAAGGGATTTAGAGAGACTCCGATAAGCGTAGACGCGATCAGCCAGACTGCAAATGTCCGTGCGGCGATCGCGTCTTTTTTATTCACTTCTGGAAGCAAGGTGGCACTTCGGTGGTATCACGCGACGTGATGGGTTCTCCCATTACTTAATTTGTTGATCGATTGTTCATACATTGAACGCTTGAACGTTTGCGTTAAAAAATGTGATGAAGTTCTATTTTCGATCGCTATACTTTCCGCCCGGCTATGAGCCGGTGCTCAGCCAATACAAGCCGTCACATGGAACTGTGAATGACCCCACGGACCGGACCAGCTACGATCCATCCAACGCTTGTATAAGGTGATCTCTCTATGAACACACTGTTCACACTTCACGGTGCGCTGTCTGCTGACCGTGCCGATGACGTGCATGTTTCCTCCTTTACCAAGTTTTTGGTTTTTCCTTTTATTACAAACTTTTAACTGGGTAAAACAATGACAATTTTATTTGGATTCATCGGTGTCCTGGTGCTGGTGCTGTGCGCTTTCGCACTGTCTGAAAGCCGTCAATCAATCAATTGGAAAACCGTCTCGCGCGCATTGTTGCTGCAAGTGGGTTTTGCCGCACTGGTGCTCTATTTCCCTTGGGGGCAAAGCGCGCTGGCATCGCTAAGTAGCGGCGTATCAAGCTTGCTGGGCTTTGCTGATGAGGGCATTAGCTTCCTGTTCGGTGACCTTGCCAATTCAGGCTTCATCTTTGCCATTCGCGTGTTGCCAATCATCATTTTCTTCAGCGCGCTGATTTCAGCCCTGTACTATCTGGGCATCATGCAAAAGGTGATTGAGTTCATCGGTGGCGGCATTCAAAAGTTCCTTGGCACCAGTAAAGCGGAATCGCTGGTGGCCACCGGGAATATTTTCTTGTCACAGGGCGAATCGCCTCTGTTGGTACGTCCATTCTTGTCACGCATGACGCGCTCTGAACTGTTTGCGGTGATGGCTGGCGGGATGGCATCAGTCGCCGGCAGCGTGCTGGGTGGCTACGCCGGTTTAGGGGTTGATTTGAAATACCTGATTGCGGCGAGCTTTATGGCGGCGCCGGGTAGTTTGATGATGGCAAAAATCATCGTGCCGGAGCGCGATACACCCGTCGATCAAAGCGACATCGAAATGGACAGTGCGAACGATAGCAACGTGATTGACGCGTTGGCGAGCGGTGCCATGAACGGGATGAAAGTGGCGGTGGCTGTGGGCACGATGCTGATCGCGTTTGTCAGCGTGATTGCCATGGTGAACACAGGCTTAGAAAGTTTGGGCGAAGTGCTGGGCTTTAGCGGTATCACGCTACAAGCGCTGTTTGGTTACCTGTTCTCACCACTGGCGTGGGTAATTGGTGTGCCAAGCAGTGATGTGTTGCTGGCGGGGTCTTACATTGGCCAGAAAATTGTCATGAACGAGTTCGTGGCCTTCATTGACTTTGTCGACCACCGCGCACTGTTGACCGAGCACTCGCAAGTGATTGTGACCTTTGCGCTGTGCGGGTTCGCCAACATTGGTTCGATCGCGATTCAGTTGGGTTCCATTGGGGTGATTGCACCAGAGCGCCGCTCCGAAGTGGCGAATCTGGGCATCAAAGCGGTGCTGGCAGGCACCCTTGCCAACCTGATGAGCGCTTGCTTGGCAGGCATCTTTATCTCGCTGTAATACTGACACGCCCTGCTCATTTGTGAGTAGGGCGTTTCTCTTTTTAATCCACCAAAAACTGATTTATAGCAAATCATCACTCTGAAGAATCCGTACTATGGATTGCAATTGACTGCGTATCTCTGTTTCGGCGTCTTGCCAACAGGGATAGACCGCGTTTTCTTTCAGTTGAGGAGAAGCTCAACTGCGTTTTGACAGACAGTGAGACTTGCTATGGATAATCTTGTTGGGCGCTTTTTGCGCTACGTAACCTACGACACTCAATCGAAGCCGAAAAACCACCACTGCCCAAGTTCGACGGGGCAGAAGGTCTTTGCTCAAGCACTGCATGATGAGCTGCTGGAACTCGGCTTGAGCGACGTCAGTGTGGACGAACATGGTTATGTCATGGCGAAACTGCCGTCCAATGTGAATTACGCGGTGCCGCCGATCGGCTTTATTTCACACATGGACACCGCACCCGATGCCTCAGGCAAGAATGTAAAGCCTCAGATCGTTGAAGATTATCAGGGCGGCGACATTGCGCTGGGCAAAGGCGATGAAGTGCTGTCTCCGATTCAATACCCGGATCTGCACCAACTGCACGGCCACAACCTTATCACCACCGATGGCAACACCTTACTGGGCGCAGATGACAAAGCCGGCATTGCGGAAATCATGACTGCTGTTGAGATGTTGATTGCGGATCCGTCGATCCCGCATGGCGACATCTGTATTGCCTTTACACCGGATGAAGAGATTGGCCGCGGCGCGAATCATTTTGATGTGAAAAAATTTGGCGCGCAGTGGGCTTACACCGTTGATGGTGGCCCTGTGGGAGAGCTGGAATACGAAAACTTCCACGCCGCCAGCGCAGAAGTGATCTGCCATGGGGTGAACGTTCACCCGGGCACGGCCAAAGGCAAGATGGTCAATGCGATGCACATCGCCGCGCGTTTTGCCCTGATGATGCCGGAAGAAGAGACACCGGAATGCACTGATGGCTACGAAGGGTTCTACCATCTGAAATCGGCCAAAATGGGTGTGGCGAAGACGCAACTGGATTACCTGATCCGCGATTTTGAGCGCGACGGCTTGCAAGCGCGCAAAGCATTCCTGCAAAAAACCGTTGATGAGTTGAATCGTCAGCTGAAAAAAGGCCATGTTGAGCTGGTGATCAATGACAACTACGCCAACATGAAAGAGATGATTGAACCGCATCCGCACATCATCGAGCTGGCGAAATCTGCGATGGAAGCGTGCGATGTTCAACCGCTGATCAAACCGATTCGTGGCGGCACCGATGGTGCGCGTCTGTCGTTCATGGGCTTGCCATGTCCGAACCTCTTTACCGGTGGCTACAATTTCCACGGTATCCATGAGTTCATCACCATCGAAGGCATGGAACAGGCCGTACAAGTGATCGTGAAATTGGCGGAGCAGACTGCGCGCCATTATCACAACGCCTAATTCACCGCCATCTTCGAGTTTGATTCAACGCCGCTGTGCTCACGCATGGCGGCTTTTTTGTGCCAATGACATTCTGGCGCAAGCGGCTCGCCCGTGGGTGTACACAACTTAGGCGGCAGAGGCAGAAACTTTTGACAGGGCGCATAGAACGAGCAGCCTGTACCGACACTCCCTCGATGCTTGGTTACAATGTCGCACATTTGACTGAATCACAGCGTTTCATCATCCGCAGAGATGAATAGGCAAGTTGCTGTACATGACGAAGTAGGAGAGGGTAATGGAGAAGCTCAACGCGGTCATCGATTATCTGCTAACGCATAAACTGATTTTTACCTTATTGATATTGCTGTTTGCGGTGATGATGCGTCGCATGGTGCTGTCTCAGATCCGTGGTGACGCGGCGTTTTTAACCGAGCATCAGCGTAAATGGATGTCGAGCACCAAAAACGGCACGTTTGCGGCCACCTTGTTGGTCATGTTTGTCCTGTGGCAGCCAGAGATCAGCCAGTTCGCCTTATCGGTTACGGCGATTGCGGTCGCCATTGTGGTTGCATCAAAAGAGATCATTTTGTGTTTTACCGGCTCGATTCAGCGTGCCAGTTCGCGTTCATTTCGCATTGGCGATTGGATTGAAGTGGGCAAACTCAGTGGTGAAGTGATTGAACACAATATGATGGCGACGGTGATTCAAGAGATTGACCTGCAACACGGCCAGTACCACTACACCGGCAAAACGGCGACGCTGCCCAACAGCATGTTTTTCACTTATCCGGTCAAAAATCTCAACTTCATGAAGCGTTACGTATTCCATAACTTTCATGTTGTGGTGCCCGAGTTTGTGAATCTATACCCGTTGTTGCCGGTGATGCATGAACGTATTGAAGAGCACTTTTCGCACTTTATCGATGTCGCGCGCCGTTACAACAGCATGATTGAAAAGCACGCGGGCGTCGATTTGCCGAACGCTGAACCGCACATCGAGATCTCCAGCGCGCCAGCGGGCGAGCAGATTGTGCATTTTATGATTTTCTGTCCGACGGAGCGTGCCACGCATTTGGAACAACTGATTCGCTGCGCGTTTATGGAAGAGTACGAGAAGGCGTTTCCGCGTCAGCCGGTGGTGGCCGAATCATCCGCAGCGGCGTAAGTTCGACACGCTGATCGCTTAAAGGGATAACCGCCGTTATCCCTTTTTTGTGCGCGCGAGTTAACGGGGTTCAATCTTGTGGGTTTTGGTGACGTTGATGCCCAAGCGTTTTGCCAAGCGTGTTAAATTGGCTCGGTCGACTTGCAGCAATCGCCCGGCTTTCGCCCAGTTGAATTCGGCTTGCGTCAGCGCTTCACTGACAAGGCGGCGCTGAAAGTCATCGGTGGCGTCACGTAACCCTTTCGACAAATCAATCACCGGCTCAGTTTGGGCAGATGGCACCGCTTTGGCGGGGGTGTGTGCATCACCTTCCAACACGCCAATGTCTTCGGCGCTCACGGTGATGAGCGTTTGCATCGGGTGCTTGGCACGTGCTTTCAAAGCCGCGCGGTTGATGACATGTTCCAACTCTCGCACGTTGCCCGGCCACGTGTAGTAAATCAGATGACTCAGCGCTTGCTGATGAATCTTCAGTTGCACGATGCCCAGTTTGCGCCGCGCGACTTCTAGAAAGTAGCCCGCCAGCAACGTCACGTCGCCATTACGCTCGCGCAGGGGTGGCACGTGAATCGGGTAGACACTGAGGCGGTGATACAGATCGGCGCGAAAGCGTCCGGCGTCGACTTCTTGTTTTAAATCGCGGTTGGTGGCAGCCAGAATTCGCACATTGATGGTTTGGACCTGATCCTGACCCACAGGTTGAATTTCGTTGTTTTGCAGCGCCCGCAAAATTTTGCTTTGCGCCGCCAGTGGCAGTTCGCCAATTTCATCCAAAAACAGCGTGCCGCCATCGGCCAAGGCAAACTTACCCAAGCGATTGCGATCCGCGCCGGTAAAGGCGCCTTTCACGTGGCCAAACAGTTCGCTTTCCACCAGATTCTCGGGAATTGCGGCGCAGTTGACGTAGATCAGCGGCTGACGTTTGCGGGGAGAGAGATGATGAATCGTGCGGGCAACCAGCTCTTTCCCCACGCCTGTTTCACCGTGGATCAGAATATTAAAATTCGATGGCGCCACCACTTCCAAGTCTGCTTTCATCACTTGCATGGCCTCACTGGAGCCGATGATTTCGCCGCCATCTCGCACCCATGCCTCTTCATTGAGCTCTTCCAGGCGTTGCTGCGTTTGCTTGGCTTGCGTTTCTAACTGAGAAAACGTCAGCGCCATTTTGAGGGTGGAGGCCGCGATGGCCGCGAGCACTTCTAAGCTGCGCAATGGAATGTGCTCAAACGCATTGGGCATAAGGCTATCGAGCGTGAGCACGCCCAATAGCTTGTCACCGAAGATCAAGGGTAATCCCATACACGAGTGCATCGGCAGGTCATCATCGTGATCCAACAACAGGCCATCAAACGGGTCGGGCAGTGGGCTGTCTGCGTCAAAGCGCACCGGCGTGGTGGAGGCGCAGATTTGATCAAGGCGCGGGTGTTCGTGAATCAAAAAGCGACGGCCAAGCGTATCCCGCGTGAGCCCTTGCATGGCCAGTGGCACCAAGGTGTCGCCTTGCAGGGACATCAGCGCCACGCAATCGCACTGAATGGTTTTTCGTACCGCATCGAGCAGGCGGTTGAAACGGTCTTCATCATTGAGCCCGCTCGCCAAACCAATGGTCATGTCGACTAAGGTTGAAATAGAGAAATCTTGCATCGTTGCGTCCAACTGTTCGTTTTAGATAGTTTAGTGTCAAAGTGACCTGATTGAAAAGGGTTAATTTGACACGAATAAAGAGGTGGGAATTTATATAAATTAATTAAAATCAATAAGATAGTTTTTATGCTTGTTGGTACGGATAGTGCAATGTCAGATTGAGAAAGTCATGCTTGACCTCAAACAGAGTGGCTGTAGCCACCTTTAATACCATTATCCGAGAGTGAGGAGATTTGGATTTATGCTCAACAACCACACGATTGCTGTAATTAAAAGTACCATTCCATTGCTGGAGTCGGCCGGTCCGGCTCTGACACAGCATTTTTATCAGCGTATGTTTCACCACAATCCGGAACTGAAAGACATCTTCAATATGACGCACCAGAAAACGGGGCGTCAAAGTGTCGCGCTGTTTGAAGCGATTGCTGCGTACGCCAAACATATTGAAAATTTGGCGGCATTAACCGCAGCGGTAGAGCGAATCGCGCACAAACACACCAGTTTTAACATTCAGCCAGAGCATTACCAAATCGTGGGGCATCACCTGATTGAAACCCTACGTGAGCTGGCTCCCGAAGCGTTTACACGCGAGGTTGAAGAGGCGTGGACGGCGGCGTATCTGTTTCTCGCCCAAGTGTTTATCGACCGTGAAGGGGAGTTGTATTTGCAACGCAAACACGCGGTGGGTGGTTGGGCTAACGCACGTGAATTTATCGTGGCCGACAAACGCGTGGAATCTGAGTTAGTCACCAGTTTCATGCTGGTGCCGAAAGATGGTCAGCCGGTGCTGGACTACCAACCGGGGCAGTACATCGGGATAGAGGTGACACCGACGGACAGCGCATACAAAGAGATTCGTCAGTACTCACTGTCGCAGGCCGCAAATGGCAAGGATTACCGCATTTCAGTGAAACGCGAAGGCGTAGGCCGTGAGGTGGAAGGGCTGGTATCGAACTATCTGCACGATCATGTGCAGACGGGTGACAGCGTATTTTTATACGCACCCGCGGGGGATTTCTTCTACGTTGAACGTGAGCGGCCTGTGGTGTTGATCTCCGCTGGTGTAGGCGCAACGCCCGTACAAGCGATGCTACAAACGCTGGCGCAGGGCGATAAGCCGTCTGTGACGTATTTGCATGCTTGCAATTCTCCTGCGCAACATTCGTTTGTGGATGAAACGGCGACCCTGATTGCAGCCCAAAAGTGGCAGCAGCACGTTTGGTACCTCGACGGTCAACGGGGAGAATCGCGCCGGGGTGCGATGGATCTCAACGCCGTGGATTTACCGCTGGCCGAGGCCGATTTTTACCTATGTGGTCCATTGGCGTTCATGGAAAGCATTGTTAAACAACTGATGTCCTTGGGCGTGAGTGGCGAGCGTATACACTACGAAGTGTTTGGCCCCCACGCTACGCTTAATGCTTAATGCTTAAGGTCGATTGTCATTTCCAGCGCGTCATTCAATACCAACGACTCAAGCGATGAAAAAGGCCCGTATGGGCCTTTTGTGCTCGTGACGTCTGTGTGATGCGCGCTCGGTAGGACCTGCTGGCAGGTTAACGCTTGAGGAAAGCGTTAACCTTGGTGTGGAACGCCGTTATGTTCCATCTCTTCACGCGGGATGCTTTTGTGTTGGATATCTTCGTATTGGAGCATCGACACAATGCGGTTTTTGCCTTCCGATTTGGCGCTATAAAGCGCTTTGTCGACTTTACGTAATGTGGCTTCGTAGTCCCCGAGATCATGGTGCGCCAAACCAATACTGATGGACACGGCGGCCTGAATTCCAAACGGAGTGGCGGCTACTTTGGCGCGTGCTTGCTCCGTTAAACGATAGATGTCCTCATCACTGCCCTCAGTCAACAATACGATGAATTCTTCGCCGCCCCAACGTCCCACGATGCCAATATTGGCAAAGGATTGCTTCAGCACATCGGCGATGCCTTTGAGCACGCCATCGCCTGCGACATGACCGAACTGGTCGTTAACCAACTTAAAGTTGTCGACATCAATCATCGCCACATGAAATGGACGCGTGCTGTGAGCAATGCGTCTTTCGATGTAATGACGGTTGAAGACGCCTGTGAGTGAATCGGTCATCGCGAGCTTTTCCAGCTTGAGATTCGCTTCATTCATTTTGCGATACGCGTGCAGACGGCTGGCCTCAAAATACCAAATGATGAGCGCCAACGTTATCCAGACCACCACCAGATTAATGTAACTGGCAACGTTGTCTTCGACGGGTTGCCAGGTCTGCATGTTGGAGAGTATCAAGCCATTAAAGACGGCAAACTGGACAGCAATAAACAGCAGCGAGATTTTGCGGGGCAATAAAGCAATGGCGACCACGGGCGTGATGAGGCCAAAAATCAATGCGTATTCTCGGTTGCCCTCATCAAACATGTAGAAATGGGTCAGTAGGGCGATCACGCAGGTGAGTATGAAGGCGGACGTACGCGTTTTGCGTTTGACGAACAACAGGTATTGACTGAGGCACACCACCGCAAACGTGACCAGGTGGGCATAGATCAAAGGGGGATAGAAGTCGATCACGGTGTTGTAGAACAGAAAGAAGACGTTGTTTGCTGCGAGCAGTAACGCTGATGCGCAATTGAGATAGATACGCCGATACTGTTCATCATCGTGGGTTAATTGAAGATTTTGGTTGATAAGCCGTGCAATCATTTGGAGTCCCAAAGCCGGGGAAACTGACTTTTATGGATCAACAACTGAGTGACATATTGCTGATCTGTTTATTTTGAAGACTAATTTTTGCGCCTTATGTTGCCGGAAAATCATCACTATCGCTAGTGATGATCGTTCCGGCCATTCCAAAAGTTTGATGTCTGCGAAACAATGACCGAACAGAAAACAGTGACCGTTTAGTCCGGTAGCGATTGCAGTAGGTCGAAGTTGATCTCGTGGCTCTCTAAATCACCTTCCACAAACAGCGTGTGACCTGTCACCATGACTGACAGGTCCACGGTGCGTTTAGGATGTTGCGCCATGGCGCTGATCGCTTCTGGATCGAAACGAACAATCTCGGCCTTGAGGTAGCCAAGCTTGCCTTTGTTTTGTTGCCACCAGATGTCTGAGCGATTTTGATAGGTGTACACTTTCACGGTGTCAGCGAGACGGGTGGCTTTTTTCACTCGCTCCACATCCGGTTCACCCAATTCAATCCACAGTTCATGATGACCGGATAAATCCTGTTGCCAGATATCGGGTTCGTTGGCGGTGGAAATGCCTTTTGTAAACTGCAATTGCGGATGGGCATTCAGGCAGTAGGCCAATACGCGTGCCATCATGCGTTCTTCAGTCTCCGAAGGATGCAGGGCAACGGTCAGGTTAAGTGTATCGTAATGATCACGGTTCATGTCCGTCAGAGCGATACGGAATTTATAAATGGTTGGTTTCAATGCCATGAATACGGCTCACGCTAAAACTGAGAAGAAAAAGTAGGAGTTGGAACCGAAAAAGGATGGCCCAATAACGAAAATAGCCAGCTATAAGCTGGCTATTAAAATTCGGAAAGTCAATTACAGAAGTTTGATGCTTTCTGCTTGAGGACCTTTTTGGCCTTGAGTGATTACGAACTCAACTTTTTGACCTTCAGCAAGAGTACGGAAACCGTCGCCTTGGATTGCGCTGAAGTGAGCAAAAACGTCAGGACCATTTTCTTGTTTGATGAAACCGAAGCCTTTAGTTTCGTTGAACCATTTAACGGTACCAGTAACTGGAGTTGACATAGTGTGTATCCTAAAAAATATATTTAAATATGTGGCCGATTACGGCGCGGATAGCGTGGAAAAGTAGATTGCTATTGCGTACGACACGACGGGAGTTACAAGTAATCCAACGAATGTGTATACAAAGAACTTCATTTCTAGCTGCTAATGAGTCTAGAGCAATCCGTAGGGTTGTCAATCGAATCTTGACTTCACTCGAAAAGCTTTTTTGGATTTTGTGCAAATTTTTGCTCCATGCTCCATTTCTATGTAATTAAGCATGTACTCAGTATTAAAAATGGTGCTCGGTGAGACGGCTGAACCATTGACACGCCAATAATTCAGCGCAAAATATGCATCGGAATAATCTCATCCAACGACAGTGTCACCAACGGTGTCATCTGTAGTCAAACCAATCTAAAGGAGGCCATGATGAGCCAGTCATCAAAGACGTCTCGTGACAACCCGGTGATGGACACCGAGTTTGGTCGAGGCACGATTAAAGATAACGCCTTGAAAGCGGTTGTCACCAGTCAACTGTTCAAGCAACGCGTTGAGAAAGCGAAAAAAGGTAAAGGTAGTTTCAGCCGTAAAATGAAACATAGAGGCAAAGAGCCCTATTCAAAAGCTGCTTAATAGTGACTTTCGACTAGGGCTCTTTCTTTCATTGTGTGGCTGAAACGTGTGGTTGAAACGCAGCGACCAAAGAGGCAGCCGATGACCGCCATAGGCGAACGATCGGTGTTCACGTTCGGCAATATCCACGTTCGGCAATATCCACGTTCGGTAATATCAACGTTCGACTTTGGGTGAATAAATCGAATAGGCGGTGACTTGGCCCGCCACAATTGCCGAGAACATAAACAGGGCTGACAGGCCAATGCTTGGGATCGGCAGAATCGATTGTTCAAACACCGACTGACTGGCGCTGATCAAGACGCGGCTGCCCGGTACCAAAATGATGATCCCCTGCACGATATAGATGGAGCCAGTGAGCTCCATTTTCTTTGCCAGCCATGTGCCATACAGCGTAATCAACACCGTCGTGACCCAAGTCCCAACCACCCAGCCAGCATCAAAACCGAGATAAAACGGCCCCCACATCCCCAGTACGGCCACGGGTAAACCGAGCAAAATGTCTTTGGGACGCGCATTAAACAACACACCAATCGACACGGAGAGTAAGAAGAGGCCACAGATGTGCAATGCCAATGGCACTTCGTTGCGATAGGTGGTTGCGGGGGCTTGTCCCCAAATCGCTTCACCGATATTTAAGCCAATCACAATACCGACAAACAGCTTAATCAGCGTTAAGGCACTCTGGCCAAATAAGCTGGTGCCTGAAACCAAGTCGTTAAAGGCCAAACACTCCAAGGAGTTCGCAATGGACAAGCCGGGCACAAACAAGATCACGGCGGCCACGCACAGCGCCCACACCGGGATGGGTAAGCCTGTGCTGGCTAAAAACGCGACTAAGATGCCTGTGATGAGCGCGGCCACAAATTCAACCGCGATGGCACGTCTTGAATGGCACACCAACTGACTGACCCACACCAGCAAGCCCAACACCACTGAAATCATCACTGCTTCTAAGGTGCTACCGACCAGCATCAAGTAGGCGGGCGGAATGCCCATGTTGGCCAGCGCGATAATCCATTTTGAATAGCCGATGGGCTCAGGAACCGGCTCGTGACTGGGTTGGTTGATGCGAATGATGGTATTGGCCAGCAAGCTTAAATTAATGGATGCGGGTTTGAGTCGCTTCATCACCACCGTGTTGTTGTCATCGGGAAACTGATAGTTGATGGTGGTTGGCGTGGCTTGAATCATGACATCCACGCCATGTTTTTGGGCATAAAATTGAGTGTATTTCTCGACTTTGTAAGGGGCGCATCCGCTGCGGTGGAGTGTGTCGCCAATCTCAACAATTTTGTTGATTCGATACTGTGACGGCATGAAGTCATTATGGGGTTAACGTTCGGTGGCGCAAACGTATCAGAGTGTTCGAATGAAGACGAGAAATCGCGTGCTGTTCGATTCATCAATAGGTGAGAAGTGTGATGGACTCAACTGTTATGGTGTTTTACCACGCACGGTTTGCAGGCGGCGTGCCCACTGAGTTTTTCCATTTTTGCAATCTGAAGTTTTTCTTCGAGCGCAAACTGTGCCTTTGTCACAATTTGAAAACATTAATCATAAAAAATTTGTGGTTAATTTTTTGTTTCAAAATGTCAAGTTTTGCAAATCATTAGTCCCGAAGTGACTGGTAAATCGATAAGTGGAGTTTGGTTTGTTTTAACGTCTATTTAACAAACACTTCGTCTCAACATTCTGTTTATTTTTTGTTGCTTTTTTGACCTTGAAATAATTATTTGATGCGAGAAAATAGACAAAAAGTGAGATTCCAAATTTGAAAGGATGCTTTCTGTAACTAAGGTAGGCAGATTATGAAACTGTTATTAATCATGATGGCATCAGTCTCGGCAGGGGTCGCCTCCGCTGAACATTTCCACTCTTTCATGCTTGGCTTGTCCGTTGCCGCCTTGGCGGTTGGTAGCTGTTACTGGTTTGCCTTCCGCAGCACGCGATTTCCTGAACTGGCCGTTTTTCTGCTGGTTTGTGGCCTGTTAGCCAAAGTAGGTGTGACGGTCCTAGGCGTGGCTTGGGGGCTCTCTGCACAACTGATTACGTCGCCCATTATTTTTGCGCTGTCGTATTTGTTCTTCTCGATTGTGGTGAGCTACTTGTGGTTCAGCTATCGAGACAGCATCACGGTGGTGCCAAAACCTACATTGCATCATTAATCCGATCGCATCAATCAATCATTAAAAAGAGGCCGCAAGGCCTCTTTTTTACGTCGTTCATCTAGGGCTGGCAACCGGGGCATAGCGTGCAACCCTTGGCGCTTTCTTCGACTATAGTTCTACAGTCAGCGTCCGCGTTTATTTATACACTCTCTTTGATGTAGTAAATAAAGGACGATGAACGCATGGAAACCGCACTGTTTTTGATTGAAAAAGGCCTGCTGATTGGCGGCATTTTGTTTGTGCTCACTGGCATTACTCAGTACGGGAGACGCAGTCACGACTGGAAAGGTGTGGCGACGATGTTTTATAAACGCATTCCCATGACGATTGCTGAATACAAATGGTATCGACTGGGCATTGCGATGATGGTGTGTGCCTTCGTGCTGAGAATCATTCTGCTGATGATTTGGCCAAATTACTAGCAAGTAGGAATCATCCTATTTATCAATAATTAAGCGCTGTATTCTAGCCTCTCTCACGAAATTAGGTATACACTTTAGGGTAAACCCAAAATGAGAACGAGAAGGTGATGATATGTCGTATTCAGTACTCATCTGCGATGACTCGGCGTTGGCCCGAAAGCAGATGGCACGCTCTCTTCCTGCATCGTTAAATGCAGAGATCACCTTTGCTGTGCATGGCTTGGAAGCGCTGAGCACCCTTGAACAGCAAGACTTCCAGCTCATGTTCCTTGATTTGACGATGCCAGAACTCGATGGGTTTGGTACGTTGGAAGCGATGCGTGACAAAGGCCATACCACGCCAGTGGTGGTGGTTTCTGGCGATATCCAACCCAAAGCCAAAGAACGGGTGATGGCGCTGGGGGCCAAAGCCTTCATTCAAAAACCGATCAATAAAGATGACCTCAATGCGGTTATTCGTACGTTGGTCGAGCCTGCCGCTCAGCCGCGTATTGTGACCCCGGTATCCATCGAGCTGCCAATTTTGCGTCGCCGCGACATCTACATGGAAGTGGCGAACGTGTCGATTGGTCGTGCGGCTGATGCGCTGGCGCGTCATTTTGATGTGTTTGTGCAATTGCCCCTGCCCAACGTCAATATCTTTGAAGTGAGCGAATTACACATGGCATTGCGTGATTTGGCCGATAACGTTCACGTCTCGGGGGTGTGTCAGGGGTTTAGCGGCGAAGGGATTGCGGGAGAGGCGTTAGTGCTGCTCACAGACTCCAGCGTTGCAGATTTGAAGAAACTGATGAAAGTCCCAACCGACAGTGAAGAGTTGGAAGAGCTTGAGCTTTTGATGGATGTGTCCAACATTTTGGTCGGCTCGTTCCTGAACGGGTTGGGCGAACAAGCCGAAGTGCGTTTTTTCCAAAGTTCACCCGTGTTGCTTGGGCAGCACATTCCGATTGATTCGGTGATTCAGTCAACAGCAGGCTCGTTTAAGAAAACCATGACGTTTGAAGTCAGCTACAACATCGAAGGCACGTCTATTCGCTGTGATCTATTGTTTATGTTTGTCGACGAATCGCTGCCACTGCTGGACAGTAAACTTGCGTACCTGATGGAGGATTTCTGATGTTGTCGCTTCCTGCAGAATTTGAACAGTTCCACTGGATGGTGGACATGGTACAAAACGTCGATATGGGCTTGATCGTGCTTGATCGTGACTACAACGTGCAAGTGTGGAACGGGTTTATGACCCACCATAGCGGCAAGTTAGCGCACGAAGCCATTGGTCAGTCGTTGTTCACCTTGTTCCCTGAAATTCATCAAGAGTGGTTCAAACTCAAAACCAAACCCGTTTATGATTTGGGGTGCCGTAGCTTTATCACCTGGCAGCAGCGTCCTTACCTCTTTAAGTGTCGCAATGTGCGCCCCGTGACGCAGCAAGCGGAATTTATGTATCAAAACATCACACTGAACCCAATGCGCACGCCAACGGGCAAAGTAAACTCACTGTTTTTATCGATTCAGGACGCCACCGCAGAAGCGCTGGTCGTGAAGCAATCTCAATAACACCCAACGAGCGTCGTCATGCTGAACGTGAACTCATGTTCACATGACGTCTTTTCACTATTTCTTGTTCGTGGATAAGGACATTGGTGGATAAGAAAAATCCTACACAGCGCTAGGAAGGTGAGAAGTCGCCCTCAGTCGGAGCTGATAACGTTAGCGTGAACCGCGCAGTATTCTGTGGCTACCTGTACAACTAGGAATACAACTATGCATGCGCTCATTGTGGGTAGGCGAACTGACGATAATCTCGGGTTGGGACGAAAGCTCAAAGAAATTGGCATTTTCCGATCCGTGGTGATCGAAGAAGAGCATAACGCTTTGGACAGAATACTGTCTGACGGGAAAATCTACACCCTATTTATTGATTTACTTGCCGAAACAGCGGAAGGGTTATCATTTTTACGCAAAATCAATAAGTACAATTGCACGTTAAAATGCGTGTACAACATTGGTGAATCGCGAGAAGCCTTGTGCAGTTCTATCGCCAGTTTTGTTTCCCTGCTTGACTTCAGTTTTTCTGGCGATATCAGTGTCCATTCCCCGCTGAAACAGATCAAAGATAAAATTATCAACGGCGCCGTTGGTAAAACGGTTTATAACCAAAGCACGAAGGAAATCTATTTTACGTTGGAAGAGTTGAGAGCGGCATTGCTCAACGGCGACTTCGTGTATCACTATCAACCGCAATACAATATCAACACTGGCAGTTTGATTGGTTTGGAAGCGTTGGCGCGCTGGAACAACCACAAAAGTGGCGTACTCAGTGCCGCATTATTCATGGATGACATCATCAACAATGATTTATTGGATGATTTCTTTGAGAGTATTTTTGCCCATGGGCTGGCGTTTCAAAAAAGCTTGATGGAACTCGGGAAGCTGATTCAAGTGTCGTATAACATCGATATTCGTCAGCTATTGAACGAGAATTTCGCGACGACGGTGATCCAGAAAATCAACGCCTATACGTTAGATTACAGCTGCGTCACGCTCGAATTGACGGAAACGTCGGATGTGATTGAATCGCCGCTCGTGATGGAAAATATTATTCGCCTCGCGAACGCAGGCATTAAATTGTCCATTGATGATTTCGGCGTGTCCCATTCATCGCTGAGTCGCTTATTGAGTTTTCCATTTTCCGAGATAAAACTGGATGCTAAATTTATCCGCAGTATCCACGACAACCCAAACAGTAAATTGGCGATCAACAGTGTGCTCTCACTGGCCAACGACATGCATTTGAGTTTGGTGGTCGAAGGCGTGGAAGATATCAGCCATGTCAACCTCATGAAAGACATCGGCTGCAGTTTAGCGCAAGGTTTTTATTATTCGAAACCCAAAGGTTCAAGCGACATATTAAACGTATTATGCCAGAGTGAATAACGATGATGATTGCAATATAAGTGCGGTGGCTTAATCGCGATATAAGCCACCACATTTTTATTTCTCTTTAGCTAACGCATCCATCAATTCAACCATTCGATTGACGGCCATTTGCACATCGTGATGAACGATGTCCCCCTCAGTTTTCACCAACTGTTCTAGTTGTTTGCAGGCGCTTGCAAGATCGTGTTCGCTGATGATTTTGGCGGCACCACACACTTTGTGAGCAATATCGCCCAGCGTTTGATAATCATGATTTGCCAATGATGTCAGCAGGCGTTGCTTGTCGTTCACGTTCTCTTTTACCACTTCGTTGACAATCCGTTGGCGAATGTCGTCACCTAAAGCACTGTCATTGAGTGTGGGCGAGGCGGGGACTTGCTTGGCTATTTTAGCGAGCGCTTCTTTTAAGTCGTTGATGATGAGTGGCTTAAAGAGGCAATCATTCATGCCGGCATCTAAACAGCGCTGCCGCTGTTCGAGCTGAGCATTGGCGGTAAAACCAATGATATGTGTGTGATAGCGCTCTGACTGGGCTTCGGCTTGGCGTATTTTTTGGGTTAATTGATAGCCGTTAATTCCGGGCATGTTGCAGTCCGTGATCACAATTTCAATTTCCGGTTGTGCTTTCCACTTTTGAAAACCTTGAAAGCCATTGTCAGCGACGATCACTTGATAGCCAATGAATTTGAGTTGCTCGCCAAGCAATAATCGGTTTGCGGCATGATCGTCGACGATCAATACTTTTTTCGAGATCAGGTGGGTTTGTGGCGCCAAATTCGGCAATGAGGCAGTGACCTTGGCCACTTCAGGCTCCAGCACGGGCAATAGGAGCGACACCTCAATTTGCGTGCCAACCCCCACTTCACTGCATAGCGCAATCGTGCCACCCATCATGTTACATAAGGACTGAACAATCGACAGCCCCAGGCCTGCGCCCCGTCTGTCCACATCGCTGTGCACTTGTACAAAAGGTGCAAACAAGCGTTGCTGCGCCTCCTCGCTGATGCCAGTGCCCGTGTCTTTCACCACAAAGCTATAGCGTTCGGCGATGGAGCCTTGTTGTTCTGGTTCTGTGAACGTTGTCTCGCTAGGTCCATGATTGGTGACGGTCACGGTGACGCCACCTTGATCGGTAAACTTAATTGCATTGCTCAGTAAGTTGGAGAGGATTTGTTTGAGCCGTGTGGGGTCAACATACACATCTTGGGTGATGGTCGGGTCGATATGCACGTCGAGCTGAATGTACTTTTGGCGCGCCAATCCATCAAAGACACGCGTAATTGATTCCACCAGATCCCGCAGGTTGACTCGCTGAGGGGCAATGCTGATATGGCCTGATTCGATGCGAACAATATCCAAAATATCGCCAATTAACACCTGAAGATTATGTGCAGAGTCGTAAGCGACTTCCAACGCGGGCACATCGAAATGGCCTTGATGGGATTTCTTAATCGCAATCTCTAGTAAACCAATGATGGCATTCATCGGCGTGTGGATTTCGTGGCTCATGGTCGCCAAGAAGGTGGTTTTTGCTTTGCTGGCTTGCGTGAGCTGTTCGATAAGGTCACGGCGATCGCTGACGTCGATCCAGCCACAAATCACCCCAAGGCAATGTCCAGCCGTGTCTTTATACGGTTCAATCCAGTGATAAATGCTCAGCTCAGTGCCTGCAACATGCAAGGTTCGGTCAACAAGAATCGGCTCTCCGGTTCGAATGACTTGCTGATAATCCGATTCAAACTTGACGGCTTCTTGTAAGTTCTTCTTCACTTCTTGTGGCGTTTTGCCAATGGCCGAAGCTCGGTCGAGGCCGAACACTTGATAGTATTGGCTGTTGCAAGTGACCAGTTTGAGTTGATTGTCTCTGACGTAGATTGGATGCGGAATGCCATTAATCAGCGATTGCATGAATTGTAACTGCGCGCTGAGTGAGTTCTCGGCGGCCTGTCGCTCTTTCACTTGTTGGGCGAGGCGTCGATTCCAAAATGTGGAAATGATGCCTAAAGACAGTAGAAATGCGGCAATGAGATAAATTTGGCTCTGATAGTCGCGCCAACTTTGAGAGCTAAAATAAGCGTTGTTCCACCATTTATTGGCAATAATTGACAGCTCATCGGGGGAGAGCGTCATGATGGATTTTTCTACGATGGACTTTAACGGGTGATTGGCCATCGAGACCGCAAAGCTGACATTGATCGACGGGTAGACGATATCGACGATCTTGAGTTTCTTGTCATAAAGTCGATTCACATAGTATTGCGCGACTTTCTGTTGTGTAATCGTGCCATCCGCGCCTGCGCTATTGAGTACTCGCATCGAATCTAGCGTGTTATCCGCAATCATGATGTTGATGCCTGGATAATCGCGCTTGATTTTCTCGATGATGATATTGCCCTTATCCAAGACAAGGGTCCTTCCCTCTAAGTCAGACATGCGACTTATGGCACTTCTATGCCGCGTCACCAACACCAAATTGGATTGCATAAACGGACGCGTAAACAGCATGTCCTTCCCCCGACTCTCACTGGGCGTGAGGATGGTGAGATCGGACTCGCCGTTGATGATCTGTTGATTGGCTTCGGACACGGAGTCGGCCATGGTGACGTTGAAACTCAAACCCGTTCGGTAGCTAATGATGCTCAAAATGTCTTTGGAGACACCTTGGAAATTTTGGTTTTGGTCGAGGAATGAGAGCGGCGCAATGGTGTCGACGGTGACGAAGTTAATGACCGGATTTTCCTTGATCCATTGCTTTTCTTCGGCGGTCAGTGAAATGGGGTCGTTGTACAAGTAGCTGCTTGAGCCCGCGCTCCAGCGCTTAAGAATGCTTCGATTCTGGTTTTTCGTGACGTGATCCAACGCGATATTGATGGCATCCCCCAACAGTGCATCTGACGTTCGGTAGGCAAATCCAAACCCGGTGGGTGCCATCTCAATGAATCGATGGGGCTTAATCCCATTGAGAAGCTGCTGGTTGATCGAGTAGTTCGTGGTGACCAGATCGCCCAAGAAGTAATCGACCTCATTAAACGCTAATGCGCTCAGCGCGGCGTTGATGGACGGGTAGAATTTCCATGCCACGTTGGGGTAGAGCGTGGTGAGAAACTCTTTCGGCAAATAGTCATTGGCGACACTGATCGATTGCTGATCGATGTCATCGCTGTTGGAAAACGTGAGGCGATGATCTTTGGTAAAAAACGCGGAGCGGTCGGGAACGTAATGATGAGTGAGAGAGAACGGCTGCTGATGCACTTCAAATGCGTTGGCGCCGGCAATCAAGTCGATCTCCCCAGTGTTGAGGGCTTGGATGGCTTGCTCTCGGTTGGGATACACTCTGACCGTCGCTTTCACCTCGAGCATGCTTGCGATCAAGGCTAAGTAGTCGGCCGTAATGCCTTCAAAATCGACGCCGCTGGTGGTGATGTCAAAAGGAGCATGGTCAGGGTTTGACGTGCCTAAAACGATTTCGTTTTTTTGCCGTAGCCAATCGCGCTGCTCCTTGGTCAATGGGATAGACTGTACTCGATTTTCTTCACGACCGTACAATTTGAGTTCTTGATAGTGCTCGTTGGCATAAACGAGATGGCCAGAGAATAAGACAATGAGAAAAACGAGTATTTTTTTCATAAATTAAACGACACCGTTCCTTTTGGCGAACTCAATTAACTCCAGTAGCGAACTACTCCCTAGTTTTTCCATTAGACGGGTTTTATACGTGCTAATGGTTTTATTGCTGAGGATCATTTTGTCAGCAATTTCTTTGTTTGTGAGGCCTTGGGACAATTGCTGTAATACCATCATTTCTCGGTCAGACAAGAGTTTCAGCATTTCACTTTCTTGACCAGAAAGGGCTGCATTTTGATGGTGAAATGAGGCGACCGGGAAATAACTATGGCCGGATAAGATCGCGCGACTGGCGTCGATAATGTTTGTGATATCTTCACTTTTCGAGACAAAACCCGATGCCCCCATATGTAAACAGCGTGTTGCGAAGTGTTCGCTGGGTTGTGTGGTCAGCACCAAGATCTTGGGAATGGGTTGTAGCTTTCTTAAACGGTTCATGACTTCCATGCCATCAAGCTGTGGAATGCCAATGTCCAAAATCACCAAGTCAAAGCGCTCCGTATGGGCCATTTTAACCGCGTCAACCCCGTTGGTTGCTTCACGAATGTCCTCATACCCTGCCGATTCTAAGAGTATTTTGACAGCCATTCTGATTGCTGGGTGATCATCAACAATTAATATATTTTTCATATGTAATCTCTTTGAGATAACGAATTTTTTGTGGATAAGTTAAATACTGTGTCTTTGGATACAATTTGGGGCGTATCTATTCACGAAAAAATTGAAAAATATGATGTTTCGTTCGCAATTTATCTCTATTCCTATTGGTTGTTATGTTGGGTGTCGTGTTTACGATTTATTATTATTTATATAATCTTTGCTAAAATGTTAAAAATGTGTTTATTTTGAATCCGTTTTTTATGCTCACAATACTATTATTTAAGTAAATGAATTTTAGCCATCACTCAGCTGAATTCGTTGCTGTTAAATTTATGCCGTGAATGATTAGCTGTGATAATCGTTTTGATCATATACATGCTCAAATAAAAGATAAACCATTCCCAGTGATAGGCGGGACAATTCTTCCCTGTTTATCGGAAATTTCCTACAAGGGCGTCATGTGTAACAAGGTAAAATAGAAGAAAGGTGGTTTCGTTCACCTCAAGTAAAATATGAATGAAATGATGAGTTGATATTGGAATAGACGTTAGTCATTAAAAATCATCATGTCATGACTATTTTTAATGCCGCTTATTTTGAAGTTTTAAATGTTTTCAAACAAACGAATATTGATCATCAATGACGATGAGGCGTTAACCGAAGCGATAGTCATGGGGCTAGAAATGGTTGGGTGTGAATGTTTAACTCACGTCAACTGCCGCCCTCAGACGGATGCTTGGGTCGATGCAGACTTAGTGATCTGGAAAATGAACAGCACCAAGGATTTGCCACTCATCGCTCGGATGATGGCATGTAAGCGACTACCGCTTGTTGTGCTGGGAATTAATTTTAGCACGGGTGAAAAAGTCCGAACTTTGGATGCCGGAGCAATCGACTTTGTTGATATACCTTGTTCCGGTTTAGAATTATTGGCGCGCATTCGAGCCCATATTCGAAAGTTCTATCCGCTAAAAAGTAAAATGACCACCTTAATATGTCCTGGAATTCCAATTACATTAAATCGTGTCTCTTGGGAAACGATTTATCACGGTAAGGAATACCGATTATCTACCAAAGAATTTGATCTCTTGTATTTTCTGCTAGAAAACTCTGGCCGCGTGTGTTCAAAAGATGAAATTTTACGAAATGTTTGGGGTTATTCCGAGTCCATGAAAACGAGAACGCTGGATACCCATATATTTCGTCTTCGAGAGCGATTCCCTGATGTGAGTATCAAAACGGTTCGCGGGATTGGCTATTGCTTAAAGGCGAACACGCTCTAACGCATTATTTTTTCCGATTTCATGCGCAGCCGTTTCTTGTTGCCCCGTTTCATTCGATATTGCCCTCTACATTATTTCGTTCGACTGATGATGTAGAGGCACGATGTTTTCTATCTATTTCCGCATGGATTGTTGCACAAATATGGTTTGCAAATCATTGATGCGCCATTTTTGGTATAAACTATAAGTTTAGATTTATACAGGGACAGGTTCCAAATGCCACTACCACGTCTTTTTTATACCGCGCAACAAGTCAAACAAGGTGAAGTGATGGCCGCCAAAGCCAAAGGGCTGGAGATGTTCAGCTTGATGGAGCGGGCGGGGCAAGCGGTGTTTACCGTGGCGTACGCTCAGTACCCGGCAACGCACCACTGGCTGGTGTGTTGCGGAGGCGGTAATAATGGTGGCGATGGGTATATTGTGGCTTGCCTGGCGCGCTCACTTGGCGTGCAAGTCACGGTATGGCAAATGGGTGACCCAGAGCAACTCAAGGGCGATGCGCTTTCGGCCTATTACCATTGGTTGGATCACGGCGGCGATGTTTACCCCATCGATGATAGGGTGCCGGATGATGTAGATTTGGTCATTGATGGCTTGCTGGGGACGGGGTTATCGGGCACGGTTCGTGAGCCAATGCAGCAACTCATCGACACGCTCAACCGCTGTTCTGCGCCGATCGTCGCCATCGACATTCCTTCGGGCTTATGTGCCAACACCGGTGCAGTGTTGGGGTCGGCCATTCATGCTCAGCACACGGTCAGCTTCATTGGTTTAAAACAAGGTTTGGTGACGGGCAAAGCGCGCAATTACGTCGGTGAGTTGCATTTCGCGGGCCTTGGAGTGGAAGAGAGTTTTAGCCAGCAGAATGCGCCGACGGTTCAGTCGCTGGATCCCAAAGCGATCAAACACCTGCTGCCGAAACGGGAACCCTGTTCGCACAAGGGCAGCCATGGCAAAGCGGTGATTGTCGGGGGAAACGAAGGCATGGGCGGTGCGATTATTCTGGCAGCTCAAGCCTGTGCACGCGTTGGCAGTGGTTTAACGGCAAGCTTGATGCACCCGAGCAATACCACGCCGCTGCTGTCGGTTTGCCCTGAAATCATGGCCGCGGGGTGGAGCAATGAATCGTTGATCGAGGAGCGCCTCTTGTGGTGTGACGTGGTGGCGATTGGTCCTGGGCTTGGCCGCAACGACACCGCACGTCAAATCATGCACAAAGTGCAAAACCAAACCAAGCCGAAAGTGATGGATGCGGATGCGCTGCACTTTCTGGCGCAGTCTGCCAATTTTGATCACCAACGCATTATCACCCCGCATCCGGCAGAAGCGGCTAAGTTGCTCGACACCAAAGTGGCGCACATTGAAGCCGACCGGTATAGCGCGGTTAAAGCGTTGCAGAAGAAATATGGCGGCGTGGTGGTCTTGAAAGGTGCAGGGACGTTGGTGTGTGACGGCAAAGAAATATTTGTCTGTCTGGCGGGCAATCCGGGCATGGCAACGGGCGGCATGGGGGATGTGTTGACCGGCATTATTGTGTCGTTGTTGGCTCAGGGCCTGAACGTGTTTGAGGCGGCAAAAATGGGCGTTCTGATCCACAGTTTAGCGGCCGATCAGAACGCGAAAGCCTTTGGCGAGCGAGGCTTGCTCGCCAGTGACTTACTGCACCATCTGCGCAGTTTAGTTAACTAATTCGTTTCCAGATTTGGTGCCTTGCTCAAACGCCAGCACGTTGTTAAGCGTGGTTTGTGCGATATTGTGCAGGGCATCTTCTGTCAAAAACGCCTGATGGCCGGTAAACAGCACGTTATGGCAGGCGGACAGTCGGCGGAACACGTCATCCACAATCACATCGTTCGACTTGTCTTGGAAGAACAGATCTTTTTCGTTGTCGTACACGTCTAAGCCCAGCGCGCCAATACGGCCACGTTTGAGCGCTTCAATGGCTGCAACTGAATCAAGCAATTCGCCACGGCTGGTATTGATGATCATCACACCATCCTTCATTTGAGCGAACGCTTGCTCATCCAGCAGGTGGTAGTTTTCTTTGGTCATTGGGCAGTGCAGCGTAATGATGTCGCTGTTTGCATACAGCTCCGGCAATTGAACGTATTTCGCGCCGATTTCAATGGCCAATGGGTTTTCATACGGGTCAAAGCAGAGAATGTTCATGCCAAGGCCTTTGAGGATACGCATCGCTGCAATGCCAATCTTGCCTGAACCAATCACACCCACGGTTTTGCCATAGAAGTTAAAGCCCACTAAGCCTTCTAACGAGAAGTTGGCCTCACGTGTGCGCTGATACGCCTTGTGGTAACGGCGGTTCAGACACATCATCAACCCGACCGCGTGCTCTGCCACCGCTTCTGGTGAATACGCCGGTACGCGAACCACCTGCATGCCAATGCGTTTTGCGGCGTCTAAATCCACTTTATCAAAGCCCGCGCAGCGCATAGCGATCAGGCGAGTGCCCCCTTGATACAGTTCTTCCAACACGGTCGCACTCAAATCGTCGTTCACAAACGCACACACCACCTTGCTGCCTTTGGCCATTTTGGCGGTTTTTTTGGTCAGACGAAAGTCGTGGAATTGCAGCGTAAAAGTGTTTTTATCGACGATTTTTTTGAATGAGGCTTCGTCGTATGTTTTTGCGCTGAAGAAAGCGATATCGATCATAGCAGTCTCCTTAATTAAGACCTGACTTGAAGTAATTATCGCTATAGTTAAACGGATGGTGAGAAAAATAAACCCTAACTTTTGTATGTGAACAAAGGCTGGGCGTAAGCCGCTTACCGTTTGTTCACATTGCGGCAAAAATCGTTACATTCGAAAACGAGCGCCCAAACTGAAGGCGGTGCTGGAGTAACCTTTGTCGAGATCTTGATAGGTCACTTCCGCATTGAATTCGAGATTTGGATTGAAAGCGGATTGTACGCGCGCCCCGGCACTCAGGTATGGATTCACCCCAGAATGCGTTGAGGTTGTGCTGGGCGAAGACGAGACGTTCGTCTCTTCGAGTTGGGTATAAGAGACGCCGCCACGCGCATACACGGTAGCAAACTGCATGATCGGCGCTTCTACACGAACACCCCCATAGAAACTGTCGTATTGGGTCTCGATGTCATTTCCGTTGCCGTCGTTGAGCTTGGCTTTGCTTGAGAGCGTGCCGGTATACCCCAAATCCGCACCCAAGAATGTGGAGAAGTAATAGCTGTATCCTACGGTCGTGGTAAAGACTTGATCGCTGCTGTGACCGTTGTCGAGCGTGCTGTACCCGGCATCGACGCTAAACTGATGTTGGCCGTTAGTGGCGGCAATTGTTGGCATTGCGGCACACAATGCGGCCAACGTGATCCCTGTTATCCCTAGTTTTTTCATTCTCGTTCTCCACTGCCATGAAATGAAGTGAGCCAAACCGGTGTTTGGCATTGCCACACGGCAAAGTTGCAGGCAACAGTAAAACCTTAGCAATATTCGAACCGATTCTATGATTCTCTTGAGAGAAAGAAAAAAATGTGTGATCCACAAAGAAATTGCAGGGAAGAACACTTAGGATTGAACAAAAATTAGCCTATGGAAGTGAGAGCTATATCGCAATTTAATATTTGATGTCATCGAAGTGAACGTTTGCGGTGAACGTTTACGTGATCAAGTAAATAAGGGTTTTGTTAATAACTCGTTGATTACGATGAGGTTTAATGGAATGTTGTATTGGGGGAAGCGTAGAAAATGGCAATGGGTATGAAATCTTCGACAGCGTAACATAAAAAAAATACAAATATCAGACTTGCCGGAAAGAAATCACAACCTATAATGCTGAAAACCGGAGCGTCTGCCAACGCTCCGGTTTTTTTGTGTCCGAAAAGTACTGAAGTCTGCCAACCGAAGTACAACGCACTCTGCAAACAGAGACACAAACTGTGAATCAATCAAGGAATTACACAATGCGTATCGAACAAGAACTTAAGTTAGGTTTTAAAGATGTCCTGTTTCGCCCGAAACGTTCAACCCTGAAAAGCCGTTCTCAAGTAAATTTAACCCGCGAGTTTACCTTCAAGCATAGTGGCCGTCAATGGTCTGGCGTGCCAGTTATAGCGGCGAACATGGATTCAGTGGGCAGCTTTGCCATGGCGAAAGCCCTCGCTGAGCATGGTGTAATGACCGCGGTTCATAAACACTACACAGTGGCGGACTGGGCGGAGTTTGCAAAAACAGCAGACAAAGCAACGCTAAACAACGTGATGGTTTCAACCGGAACGTCGGATGCTGATTTCCAAAAAACGCAAGACATCATGGCGCTGTCTGATGAATTCATCTTCATCTGTATCGACATCGCGAACGGCTACTCAGAGCACTTGGTGGAATACGTAGAGCGCGTGCGCGCAGCCTTCCCAGACAAAGTGATCTCGGCTGGTAACGTGGTCACAGGCGACATGTGTGAAGAGCTGATTCTGGCCGGTGCAGACATCGTGAAAGTAGGCATTGGCCCAGGTTCCGTATGTACCACGCGCGTGAAAACCGGTGTGGGTTACCCACAACTGTCTGCCATCATTGAATGTGGCGACGCAGCGCACGGCCTTGGCGGCGTAATCATCGGTGACGGCGGCTGTTCATGCGCTGGCGATGTGTCAAAAGCGTTCGGTGGCGGCGCAGATTTCGTGATGTTGGGCGGCATGCTGGCTGGTCACGAAGAGTCAGGCGGCGAGATCATCGACAAAGATGGCGAGAAGTTCATGAAGTTCTACGGCATGTCTTCTAAGAGCGCGATGGACAAACACTCTGGCGGCGTCGCGGGCTACCGCGCAGCTGAAGGAAAAACCGTCCTATTGCCATACCGTGGCAGCGTGCACGGCACGATTCAAGACATCCTCGGCGGTGTGCGTTCAACCTGTACCTACGTAGGCGCAGCAAAGCTGAAAGAGCTAACCAAGCGTACCACGTTCATCCGCGTACAAGAGCAAGAGAACAACGTCTTCGGTAAAGAGTGATCCGGCCAAGATTATTCGAAAATACCAACGATTGAGAGCCGCTTTTAGCGGCTCTTTTTTATCTCAATGTTTGCTTGATACGAATGTCACGCCAAATAAAAAACCCGCCGTTCGGCGGGTTCTTATCAATTGTCGTTAACTTGCGATGTTTACGGTAATTTGCAGTTTCAGCGGCAATTTTTCGAGATGTTTTTCGATGGTTTGACGCGTTTGTTCGATGTCTTCAACCAGAATCGTGTCACAGTTGTCTTCTGGGTAGATATCAACGTCAACCCAAAGCTCATGACCAACTTTCGTTACACCGACCAATTCAATTTCCTGATCGGACTCTTCACAGGCCACAACCACACTTTGGTCAACGGTTTGGCAAATCTCTTCGCTTGGTGACATCAGGAAGATTTCACGCATTGCTGAGCGTAGCATGTCAAACGGAACTTTGATGAAGTAGAACGACATAGCAAGCATCATCACTGGGTCAGCGTAGACCGCGTAATTTGCCATCGGTGTCAGAGTCATCAACCATGCGACCACGAAGCCGACTGTTACCGCTAAACTCAGCAGTGTATCCATCTGCCACTGTTTTACTTCAGCGCCGATAAGGCCAGAAGAGTGTTTCTTGCTCAGTGACACCATGTACCACCAAGCGATGGCACAACCAATCACGTTGATGGCACCAAATACAGTTGCGATAGACGCATCGACTTCACGACCACCGGTAAACATAGAACCGATCGCAGAGTACAGTGAGTAACAGACAAGCATCAGAATGACGGTACCTTTGACCGCAATCACGGCTGGTTCAAACAATGCTCGTCCGAATGGGAACTCAGAATCAGAAGGTTTTCTGATGTAGCGTGCCGCCACTAGCGACAAGATTGTTAACAGTAGGCTGACGAGAGAATAAACACCGTCGAACACGATAACCAGAGAGCCTACAAGCAGACCGACAACAAGACCAGCTACAGCAAACATAGATGCGAAAAGGGCTGAGAGGGTCAGAACACGGTTTTCGTTAAAACTTTTTGGAGCACTCATTTTATTTTTATACCTGTTGGATAACTGAGGTTATTTTGGCTGATCGGCCGAGCTTTACAATGGTGATTTGCTTTTTTGAACAGGTAGTTTTGAAGGGTTTTAGATTTAGTTTTTAAATATCAATGAGTTATGAGTTTAAATTTCTGTCAATAATATTGACACTGACTGGCCTTTCGCCAGTCGAGTGCAAAATAAACAGCGATTAGAAGTCAAATAGATAGTCACTGAGCTTGTCAGCAAGCCAAACCATGGCCGGGTTTTCTGAACTGCCGGCGACGCTAAACATACAATAGTCTTCCTGAGTCAAACCGTAAGTGTGGCGAATCACGGCCAATCGCTGTTCGCGTAAATGGTGACGAATCAACGGCTCTGGCAGCACGCCCCAGGCACTTTCGGTCAGGATGGTACTCAACATGTATTCAAAGCTTGAAAAGCCGATGTAGCGGCGAGAAAAGGGCTCTAGGCTGGAGTTATCACGTTCGTTGAGGTACACCATCACTGCTTGCATCGATTTACGCAGGTCTTCATCGGTCACGCGTTTGATTTTGGTGAGCGGGTGTGTGGTGCTGCACACCGACATCATCCGGATTTTACCGAGTGGCTGATAACCGATGCGTGGGTCATCGAGACGTTCGTAGTCAACCCCAAAAGCAAAGTCGACTTGTTGGGTCGAGACCAAGTTTGCCAAGTCACCGCTGGAAGCCAACACGATGTTAAAGGAGGTGTTGGGAAAGAGCTTATTAAGTGAGTGCGCCAGATCTTGCCACAACGAGTCCGGCAGCGAGTCATCACGAGCAATCCACATCTCGGCGGCAAACTCATCAGAAACTTGCGAACAGGTGCGGCGAATGCGGGTCGATGTGATGAGCATGTTCTCGCAATCTTTGTAGATGGCTTTCCCCGCCTCAGACAACGTGAGGTTGTTGCCGGTGCGCGTAAACAGTTCGACACCCAGCTCGGTTTCAAATGCTTTGATCGCCATGCTCAGCTTGGTGCGGTTACACTCAAGCTGGCGGGCAGCCTCGGAAACCGAGCCCGTATTGGCGATGGTGCAGAAAGCTTCAATTTGGGACAGGTTCATAGCAGACTCATTGGATAGAAGTTGCCGAATCATAAACAATTTTCGTCAGGCTGCCTATCTGCTCTAATATTCGCCAATTGACTCAAATTCAGATTTTCTTGCGCAAGATTGCGTTGTAACTCTATGAACTTTACTCCGTTTTGGTTTAATCTTGGTGTGTTCGAGTAGTCTCAAACTTACGGGTTTAACCTAAATGCTTGTGCATTCAGGAAATGAGCCTGCCAATTTGAGGTCACTTGGGCACATTTGCCCGAATACAAGAAGTAACACGGAGGCCATGATGGCACACGACTGGGACGAATACGCAGCGGATTGGGAAAAAGACGAAGCGACAACCGTTTTTGCGCAGAACGTTTTTCAGCAACTGAATAAGCTCATTTCGCTTGAAGGCAAGCACGTGCTTGATTTTGGTTGCGGCACGGGTTTGCTAAGTCAACTGATGTCACCAGTGGCAAAAGACATTGTGGCTTTGGATGCGTCCGAAGCCATGATTGAAGAGTTGGACAAGAAAGAGCTGGTGAATGTGGAGCCGGTAGTGGACCACTTAACGCGTGGCTTGGTTGCGCAGCATCCGGCGTTTCGCAAGCAGTTTGATGTGGTGGTTGCCTCTTCAGTGTGCGGTTTTGTGCCGAACCATGAAGAAATGGCTGAAATCATCTACACCTTGCTAGACGAAGGCGGTTTATTTGTGCACTGGGATTGGCTGGTGGACGACAACGATCCGGACTTCGGCTTAAGCGAACGTGATGCGCACGCCATGCTAACGCAAGCGGGCTTTGCGACGGTTGAAGTGAGCAAAGTGTTTGACGTGAAAACGCCACAAGGCGTGATGCCCGTGGTGATGGGCGTCGGCCGAAAATAGAAATTTATTGACTAAATTAAGCCGCGACAGGATTTCTGCCGCGGCTTTTTTGTTTTCTTAAGATTCTTAAGTGTCTCTTAAGCTTGCCGCCATAAGCTCATGGTGTCGGGCACAGAGAGGGCTTCTGAATGAAAGACTTTTTTCACGATCACGCGCTTGAACTGGCGATCATTGATCGTAACCATCCCAAGCGGGATGAAGTCGAACACTATATCGCGCAACGTTATTCATTGGCGTTTGATGCGCGTCTCAATTGCTTTATGCCGACCTTCATGGCGTTGATGGATGATGACCACATTAAGTCCTTGTGTGGTTACCGTGTTGCCAGCGACGAGGCGCTGTTTCTTGAGCAATATTTAGATCACCCGGCGGACGCCTTACTTGCCAACACGTTCAAGCGTCCCGTCGAGCGCACTCAATTGATCGAATTTGGCCAATTGGCTTCGTTTTCCAAAGGGTTTTCCTCCCTGCATTTTCTGTTGATGACGCAAAAGCTGGTCGAACAGGGCTTTGAATGGTGCATTTTTACCGCCACCGACCCGCTCTACGCCATGATGTGTCGTTTGGGGTTGGACCCGACCATCTTGGCTGAGGCCGATCCCACTCGTATTCCAGATGCCCACACGATTTGGGGCAGCTATTACCACTATCAGCCGCGCATTGTCGCCGGTAATCTGAAAGGCGCTTTGGTGCATTTGCAGGCGCTGTTTTCCGACCGCAAACATCGTTTAAGCGGAGGTTTCTGATGAACACCATTTTACAGGCATTGGCCCAACGCGCGGAAACGACGCCCGATGCGATTGCATTTCAAGGTTACAGCGAGCGCACACAACAGATCGAATCCATCAGTTATCTGACGTTGTGGGTGCGTGTCAAAGAAGCGGCAGCGCTGCTCACACAGCTTGAAGCGCGCTGCATCGCACTGCGCGCTGAAAATAGCTTGGGGTGGGTGATTACCGATTTGGCCGCGATGCAGGCGCGCATTCCGGTCGTGCCCGTACCGATGTTTTTTAGTGAAACCCAAATCGTGCATACCTTGGAGCGTTCAGGCGCCGATGTATTGATTGGTGAATGGCACAGCTTACAACCGGAACTGCTGGGGCAATTGGAAGGCTTGCCATTGTGGCGCAATTCACATGCTCATGGCGCTCATTGGTTACCTGAAAGCAGCAAAATCACGTTCACCTCAGGCTCGACTGGGCAACCCAAAGGCGTCTGCTTGAGCGATGAACAACTGGCGCAAGTCAGTGGCGCATTGGCCGATGCGATCGCGACGGAAACGCGCTGCAAAACGCACCTGATTTTACTGCCACTGTCCACTTTGCTGGAGAACATTACCGGCATTTACGTACCGATGTTGCTCGGTGCTACGTCGGTGGTGGTGCCAGGGGAAAATGTGGGGCTGTCTGGCTCAAGTCAGTTCAATCCCAATCAGTTTGCGGTCGCGCTCAGTCAGTATCAACCCAGCAGTTTGGTGTTAACCCCCGCACTGCTGATGGCGCTGATTCATATTGTTACGTTGAACCCAACGTTGGCGCGTTCGCTTGAGTTTGTCGCGGTCGGCGGCGCTCGTGTCACGCCAGCCTTGCTAAACAAGGCACGCGCATTGGGCATTCCTGCATTTGAAGGATACGGCTTATCGGAATGTGCTTCCGTGGTGAGTTTGAACACGCCCAGCGCTCACAAACCGGGTACCAGTGGCCGCGTGCTGCCGCATGTCGAGGTGAAAATTGCTGATGATGGTGAAGTGCTGGTGCGCGGTAACGTGGCACTGGGTTATATCGGCGAAGCGTTTACGCAAACATGGTTGGCCACTGGCGATTTGGGACATCTGGATGCGCAGGGTTTTCTCACCATCAATGGCCGCAAGAAAAATCAAATCATCACCGCGTTTGGGCGCAACGTGTCGCCGGAGTGGCTGGAATCGGAAGCGCAAGTGTTGCCCGCGCTGCATAGCATGGTGGTGGTAGGGGAAGGACAATCGACCCTCACGGCGGTGGTCGACAGCAATCAGCCCGAAATTGTGGCGGTCAGCTTACGCAAGCTCAATGCCGCGCTGCCGGACTATGCCCGCATTGGCAAAGTGGTGACGCTGGCTGGGCTCAAACAGCAGCCTGGGTTATACACTGCCAATGGGCGACCAGTGCGGGCACAATTTGAACATTGGCTGGCGCAGCTTCCTGTTGGCGGGCAGCACATCATCACGACCAACTTGAATGACACGAGTAACTCGAATCACACAACGCAACAGCATGAATCGTGGGGTTGAGCCGTGGGACTCAATCGCCATTGACCCGAATGGAAAGAGGAAAACAGCATGAGTGAATTCTTCCAAACACTAAAACAGCAAACGCAAGCTGCGCAGCAAACCTTATTACAGGCGCCGATTTTCGCCCAATGTGCCCGTGGCGACATTGACCGCGCAACCTACGTGGCATTTTTGACGCAGGCGTTTCATCACGTCAAACACACGGTGCCGCTGTTGATGGCGTGTGGTGGACGCTTGCCCGAGAAATATGAATGGCTGCGCCAAGCTGTTGGGGAATACATCGACGAAGAGAGTGGGCATCACGAATGGATCCTCAACGACATCACTGCGTGTGGTGCTGACGCTGACTTGGTACGAGCCAATCAGGCTCAGGGCCGAGTGGGCGCGCCGATTGAATTGATGGTGGCTTATCTCTATCACCAAATCGATCGCGTCAATCCCATCGCTTTGTTTGGCATGGTTTGGGTGCTGGAAGGCACCAGTGTCGGGGTGGGCGGTGAGGTCGCCGCCTTGGTGAAACAGACGCTAAATTTGCCGGAGAATGCCATGAGTTATCTAACGTCGCACAGCGTGCTGGATCAAGACCACATTCAACTGTTTGAAGGGTTGATGAACCAAATTACCGATCCGGTCGATCAACAAGCGATCATCGATTCAGCCAACATGGTGTTTCGACTCTACGGCGAGATGCTTCGTGAGCTGACACCGCATGCATTCCAACACGCGGCGTGAGGACAAGACGATGAACTTACAAGGTAAACGGGTGCTGTTAACTGGTGCTTCAGGTGGCATTGGCCGAGAAATCGCCCAAGCGCTGGAAGCGAAAGGTGCCGCCCTAATCTTAGTGGCGCGCAGCCGCAATAAGTTGGAAGCGCTGAAAAACAGCCTTGAGTGTCCAGAGCGTCATCACGTTCTGGCCATCGATTTCCAACATCCTGATAGCGAAGATGTGCTTAAAGCCTTCGCGCTTGAACAGGTTCAACGCGATCAGCGCATCGATGTGCTGATTAACAATGCGGGCAATAACCAGTTTAGTTTTCTGGCTCAGCGCAGCGCGAAATCACTGCGCGAAGAGATCCACCTGAATCTGATGACACCGATGTTGACCAGTCAGTCGGCGTTGAGTTGGTTGCAACGCCCGGGCATCATCCTGAACATCGGCTCGACCTTCGGTTCGATTGGTTTTCCGGGTTACACCAGCTACTGCGCCGCGAAAGCGGGCGTACAGCGATTCAGCGAGGCGTTGGATCGCGAGTTAGATGGCGCGGGAATTCGCGTGTTGTATCTGGCGCCAAGGGCGACCAACACCGATCTCAATGATGACCGTGTTACGCAAATGAATCGTGATTTGGGCAACCGCAGCGATGCGCCAAGTGTCGTCGCACGCCATGTGGTGTCCATCTTGGAAAAAGAGCGCGCGTCAATGTGGATTGGGTGGCCGGAAAAGTTGTTTGCGCGCTTAAACCAGCTGATTCCCACGGTGGTGTCTGCCTCGATTCGCAAACAACAAGACACCATTCATCACTACATCACGCCGGGAGCGGTGCAGCCGCCTCGCTCACCGCACATCATGAGGGACGAACGATGAAACGGACGATCACGCTGAGCATCGCAGCTTTAACTTTAGGTGCAACCATGTCTGTCGCAGCCGCCGGTGCTGACCCGCTGCAAACCATTCAGAAAAAATGGGCCGTGTGTCAGTATCAATCGAAGGACAAAGATCATCAGGTGTATTGCTTGGAAAATCTGATCCAACGGAACGAAGAGGCATTAAAAGCCGCGCCCGAGCGTCAGGAACTGAAAGTTTGGCTGGCGATCAATAAATCGTCCCTTGCTGGGGCGGATGGCGGTTTGGGCGCCTTGTCGTTGGTGAAAGAGGCCAAAGTGTTACTGGAACAAGTGATTGAAACAGCGCCAGAAACGTTAGATGGCTCCGCGTATACCAGTTTAGGTTCGCTATACTATCAAGTACCGGGTTGGCCAATTGGCTTTGGCGACGATGACAAAGCGGAAGCGATGCTGAAAAAAGCTTTGGAAATCAATCCTGATGGCATCGATCCGAACTATTTTTATGGTGATTTTCTGGCGCAGGACGGCCGCAAAGCCGAAGCGATTCAGTATTTGACCAAAGCCCAGCAGGCCAAACCGCGTCCAACGCGTCCGCTGGCTGATCAAGGGCGACAACAAGAGATCGCGAAGAAACTGGGAGCGTTGAATTAGAAATGCGTTTGCTGCTTGTCGAAGATGATGTTTTATTAGGCCGCTCAATGGTGACCTCGTTGAGTCGCCACGGTTACACCGTCGATTGGGTCGAGCGCGGCTCGGGCGTCGAGACCGTGCTCAAAACCGAGCAGTTTATGGCGGTGATCCTCGATCTCACCCTGCCGGATATTGATGGGTTGATGGTGCTGCGTCACATTCGCCGCGCTGGTTTTACGCTGCCGATATTGATTCTGACCGCGCGCGATGACATTGACGATCGCGTGAAAGGGTTGGATGGCGGCGCCGATGATTACCTGATCAAACCGTTCGCGCTGGAAGAGTTGATGGCGCGCTTGCGGGTACTGATTCGCCGTCAATCGGGTTACTGTGACACGCGCATCGACGTGGGGGAGTTATCGTTGTCGCTGTCTGAACAGTCGGTGGATTTTCAGGGCAACCGCCTGAAACTCACCAATAACGAGTTCAAATTGTTGGCGTCGTTGATGACGCACGCGGGTCGTGTCCTGAGCAAAGAGCAACTGCAACAATCCCTGCACGGCTGGGATGAAGGGGCGAGCGACAATGCCATCGAGGTGCATATTCATAATCTGCGGAAAAAGGTGTCAAATCACGTGATCAAAAACATTCGTGGTGTAGGGTACATCATTGAAAAATAGTGCGGAATACGCGTTTTCAATCAAGAAACGTCTCACCATCGCCGTGGTCTTGCTGTCGACGGTGCTGATCCTTGTGTCACTGTTTTTCAGCTTTTCCGCGTCGCAGCACGAGATTGAAGAAGTGTATGATGCCCGTTTAGGGCAGTCGGCTAAAATGCTGTTGCTGGGGATACCCGTCAAAGAAGACGGGCTGGAAGCACGCCGCGCCAGCGAGATTCTTGATACTTGGATGGCGCGCATTGCCAAGCAATCCAAAGGCGGCGATTCGCCCACCACTTTCGGTCATCCTTATGAGCGCAATATTCTGATTCAGTTTTACCTCAGTGGGGAGCTGGTGTGGAGTTCCATTCCCACGATCAGCCGGGTTGCGCACGATCCGCGCTACGCCGGGTTTGGCTATCTGGATATTGAGGGCAAGCCATGGCGCTTTTTTCAATTACCGCTGCCGACGCAATATCATACTCAGCCAGAATACGTGATTGTGGCGGAGAAACAGTCGATTCGAGACGAGATGAGCCGCGAATTGGCGCTCTCAACCGCCTTGCCGCAACTGATTTTGATTCCCTGTCTGGCTTTGGTGATGGCCTTGCTGATTGGCAAACATTTTGAACCTATTTCTGAGCTCAAACGCGCCATTACCCAGCGTAGTGCCAACAAGCTTGATAGCATTTACGTGTCGAACCCCACGCAGGAACTCTCTCCGCTGGTGGACTCGTTAAATAGATTGCTGGCCGAGTTGGATCAGGCGTGGCAGCGTGAACGACGCTTTACCCGCATGGCTGCTCACGAATTGAAAACGCCGTTGACGGTGTTGCGATTGAATGCGGAAAACGCCCTGCTGAGCCAAAATGAAGCGCAGTTGAAATCCGATTTAAGCAATATTCTGCGCGGCATTGAGCGCACGGATCGCCTTATTCAACAGTTGCTGATGTTGGCGCGGGTGGAAAGCATCCATGATTTAACGTTCTCCAGCATCAACCTGACGAAGCTGGTGCAAGGTGTGATTGCCGAACTGGTGCCGCTTGCGCTGCGCAATCAACAAGAGCTCTCTCTCGACGGCGACGATATTTTTGTGTTGGGGGATGAATCCCTGCTGCGGATTCTATTTACCAACTTGGTGGATAACGCCATTCGTTACTCGGGGGCAGGCAGACAGATCAAAGTTGAGGTGCAAGAGGAAGGTCAGGTTGTGAATGTGTGGGTCAGCGATACGGGGGAAGCGCTGAGCGAGGAGACCCGTGAGAAACTGTTTGAAAACTTCTACCGAGCCAACACCGAAAAAGGGGATGGGGCCGGTCTGGGTATGTCCATTACTAAGGACATTGCTAAGCTGCATCACGGCACGATCACCTTGATGCCAAGAGAAAATGAGCGTAATACTTTCTGGGTAGTCCTGCCTAAAGCCTAGTCCTGCAAGGTTTTTCCAAAACGTAAATTGACTATTTACGTAATTTCACTGTCGGAAATCCCTCAGAATACATACACTGCAGATATGAAATTAGTAGCGAAACTTATCGTTTGGCTGATTTCATCATCGAAATCTGTTTATTGACTAACAACTCATGGCTAGGGTTTGACATAAATAAAATCAAAAACAGAAAAGTAAAAAGGTCAGCGTTTGCTGACCTTTTTACTTTTCTGTTTGCCCTATTTCACTTAGCAGCCGCACTGACCTTTGGTCAGTTGCTTGCACAGCCACTTCATCGCCTGATCGTTCATGCTCGGTTTGTTCCACACCAAACTGTACGCCACGGTGCCGTAATCGAACGGCAGCGGCTTGCAGACTAAGCCTTGCGCCTGATGCGCGCGCTCTGCCCAATGTTTTGAACAGGTAAACAGCAAATCGGTGTGCTGACACATGATGGCGGCCGCGCCGAAATCGGCGGTCGTCACACTCACCTGACGCGATTTATGCCGTTGAGCGAGGTTCTTCTCAAAGAAGGGTTCGCTGAGTTCCTTATCCAAAATCGCGATGTGTTTGTATGAGAGATAATCTTCCGTGGTCATCTCTTTATCTGCCAGCGGATGCGTTGGCCGCATTAAACACACCATCTCATCGTCGGTGATCACATGCCACACCAAGTCCTGCGCGTATGTCGGCGGTTGGCTGATGTCGTGCGGCAGAATCATGAAATCAATCACGCCGCGCTGCAGCGCTTCAAATCCGTAATACTCTTTGGAATGAATGGTTAATGAAAGATTGGGTGAGCATTCGGAAATGATGTTGGCAATGTCTTCTGCAAACAGCTCCAACGTACTTTCGCGCATCGCCAGCCGATAGTGCCCACTGTACTGTTTGGGGTCGAAGTTTGCCTGATGCAACAGGCCATTCATGCTGGATAGAATACTGTGAACAGCCGGGCCCATTTGCAACGCGTAAGGGGTTGGAATCAACTGGTTGCTATCACGATAGAACAGGTCATCATCGAGTAACTCACGTAACTGGGCCAGAATCTTACTGATGCTGGACGGGCTCACGCACAGGCGGGCGGCGGTCTGCGTCACACTGCGTGTGCTGAGCATCACGTGCAGTGCCGTCAGGTGCTTTAAACTGAATCTCGATAGATGAATATAATCCATAAAATAAATAAAGCAGAATACGGTGGCGCAAGCATAGCATTATTGAAGAAAAATACAGTAATGAAAATTGCTCACGCCAGCATGAAGTATCGTTCATGTTTATGTGCATGTTGGTGGCTAAACCTCATGCTTTTCAAACAGCTGCTCTATTTCTTGTAACACCATCGGGTTGGCAATAGCGCCAATATTCTTCACCGGTTGGCCTTGCAAAGTCTGCTTGACCGCCAGCTCAACCAACTTGCCCGATTTGGTGCGCGGCACCTCACTGATAGGATAAATGGACGCTGGCACGTGGCGTGGCGAGCAGTGGGCGCGCAGGGTTTTACGAATCTTCTCTTTCAGCTCATCGGTTAAAAAGGTTTTGCTATCCAACTGCACAAACAGCACGATGGCTTCGTCATTGCCCTGTTTTTGACCGACCGCAATCGAATCGACAATTTCATCTAACTGATTGACTTGCTGATAAATTTCCGCCGTTCCGATCCGAACGCCGCCCGGATTGAGCGTGGTGTCACTGCGTCCATAAAAGCGATAACCGCGTTGCGCTGTCCATTCAATTTCATCGCCATGATGCCAAACACCGGGGTACTTGTCCCAATACGCGTGGTGATAGCGTTCGCCATCATCATGCCAAAAGCCAATCGGTTGGTTGGGAAAACTGTTGCGACACACCAGTTCGCCGCGCTGTTGGCTCACGGCAATGCCGGTATCGTTGTACACCGCCACGTCAAGGCCAAGTCCCGCGCCCTGACATTCACCGCGGTAGACCGGCGAGATTGGATTTCCTAACACAAAGCAGCCACAAATATCGGTACCACCCGAAATAGATGCCAAATGTAAATCGGCTTTAATGTCGGCGTAGACGTACTCAAATTGCTCGGGGTAGAGCACCGAGCCCGTCGAACAAATTGTTTTCAGCGCGCTTAAATCGTAGAAATCACTGGGCGAGAAGTGACTTTTTTGCAACGCTTCAATGTATTTGGCTGATGTGCCAAACAGCGTCATTTGGGTTTCTTGAGCCAACTCCCACAACACGCCCGGCTGTGGGTACATCGGGCTGCCGTCATAAATCACTAAGGTTGCGCCACTTGCCAGCGCGGACACGTGCCAATTCCACATCATCCAGCCGCATGTGGTGTAATAAAAGACCCGATCGCCCGGTTGAATATCGCAGTGCAGTTGATGCTCTTTGAGGTGGTTCAGCACCGTGCCGCCGACGGAATGCGCGATGCATTTGGGTTGGCCAGTGGTGCCGGAGGAGTAGAGGATAAACAGCGGATCGTTAAACCCCACGCGTTCAAACTCAATACCGCGCGGCAAATAGCTGGCGAGGATCGCTGGCCAGTCAGAAAAACTATCGTTGAAATCTTGGCTGTAACTGCGCTGCTGGAGGTATTCGATTTGACAGGTATTTTCGATCGACGGGATCGCCGCGACAATGCTGGCGTTGCGTTCTTCCATCACATGGTTTTTGCCGCCGAAGCGGTAGCCATTACAGCAAAACAGAATTTTCGGTTGCACCTGACCAAAGCGCTCCACCACGCTTTCGACGCCAAAATCAGGCGAGGTTGACGTCCAAATTGCGCCTAGGCTGGTGGTCGCCAACATGGCAATCACGCTTTCGGGCAGATAGGGCAGATAGCCAGCGACCACATCGCCGCGGCCCACGCCGTTTTGGGTTAACCATTGCTGAACGATGGAAACTTGATCGCACACTTGCTGCCAAGTCAGCTTGCGGCTTTGGCCATTTTCATTTTTAAACCAAATGGCCACCCCATCGGGCTGCTGATAGGCATAAGAGAGTAAATTCTCTGCGTAATTGAGCTGCGCCTGAGGAAACCAAATGGTGTCTCTGGCGGGTTCAAATTCATCCCAGCGCGCGATCCCTTCGCCATGAATGCAGTCGCCGCAATACCCAATCACATCGCAAAATTGCCACACCTCGAGCCAGAATTTTTTCTTGTCGGCTACCGACCACCGGTGCAATTGGTCATAACTCTCAAACGCTTCGCCTTGCATGTTGATGTGACGAAGAAACTGCTGCAGGTTGGAAGCGTTGATTCGGTCCTGACTGGGCGTCCAAAGGGGCGTGGCGTTTGACATAACATCCTCGATGATTGGTTTTCTTTTTTCTGCAATGCATCAAGTTTTGACCATTTTTCCGTAAAGTCAAACCTGCGGCCAATGATCAGATCGCTGATATATAAGCAAAAAAATAGTGAATGTAAATAAAATGTTACACTGCTTTGTGCGGGTATTCAGAGCGGATCATTGGCAGCCAAAATCGAAGGCGATAGGCTTAATGTAACGAGGTTGTTAAGGAGATGGGGTGATGACGACGTATCATTCCAAACCAGTGAATCACAAAGGATTTGTCGATTGGGATCCCGAGGAAGATGCCATTTGGCACGACTTGGTTGTGCGCCAACAATCGGTCATTCGTTCGCGTGCTTGTCAGGCTTACCTTGATGGGTTGGAGATGCTCAATCTGCCCCTCGACTACGTGCCGCAATTGCCGGAAATTAATCGCGTGTTGCTGCGAGAAACGGGATGGCAAGTGTCACCTGTGCCAGCACTGATCAATTTTGATCGCTTCTTTGCGCTGCTGGCAGAGAAGCAATTCCCCGTCGCGACGTTTTTGCGCCGCCGTGAGGAGTTTGACTACTTGCAAGAACCGGATTTCTTCCATGAGATCTTCGGCCATTGCGCCATGTTAACGCATCCCGATTTTGCCGCGTTCACCCATACTTATGGGCAACTGGGCAAAAACGCCACACCGCAGCAGCGGGCTTATCTGGCGCGTCTCTACTGGTTTACGGTGGAGTTTGGGTTGGTGAACGAGGGAAATCACACCAAAATTTATGGGGGCGGGATTCTTTCATCGCCGGGCGAAACAATCTATTCGCTCGATAGCCCCATTCCGACACAGGAGCGTTTTAACGTGCACAACGTCCTGCGCACCCCGTACCGCATTGATATCATGCAGCCGGTGTACTACGTCTTGGACGATATTCGCCAGTTGTATCAGCTCAGTCAGACCGATCTGATGGGCCATGTTGAACAGGCCATGGCGGCAGGACTGCTGCCCCCTTTATTTACCCCGAAGGAAGAAACACATGCTTGATGAATTACGTTGCGAAGCGTGCAGCGCTGATGCGATAGCGTTAACTCAGGACGAACAGCAAACGCTGTTAAGCGAACTTGAAGGCTGGGCGCTGATCCACCGCGACGGCATTCCACAATTGGAAAAAGCGTATCGCTTTAAGAATTTCAAGCTGGCTTGGGCATTCGCCAATCAGATTGCTCAGCTTGCTGAAGACGAATTCCACCATCCCAGCATCGTGCTTGAGTGGGGAAAAGTGACCGTGACTTGGTGGAGCCATTCAATCAAAGGGCTGCACAAAAATGATTTCATTTGCGCTGCCAAATGCGACCGCGTGACTGCGTCCATGTCGTCATAGTTGGACTGCGATTGCGTGGCGATTGCACGGCATCGGTTCTAATCACAGTCGATGCCAATCAGACCTCAGTCTTGCTTAATTACGCCTGACGCGCGAACGTTGTTGCGCGTCAGGCTGTTTTCATTTCGCTTGCTGCGCGATGAGCGATGGCGATTCACTGTCGCCAATCAGGTTGTTGATCCAGCGTTTGGAGTGAATGCGCTGCGTGGTCAGGAAAATCTTGGCGACCTCTTCCAGCCAAATTGCCATCAACACCCAGTGCAGCGGCCACCCGAGTACCAAACCGGTGAAGTAAGCGAGCGGAATCCCAATGGCCCATTGGCCGAACAGGTCAATAAAGATGCTGTAGCGAATATCGCCGCCGCTTTTCAGCACGCCGCCAATGCCAACCATGTTGAACACGCGTAGCACCATGCCAAATGCCATCACCAAACACACATTCAATGCCATGGCTGAATCTTCCAGCGGGCTATGGCTGATGAGCCATGCCAGTGCTGGTTTGGCGAGATAGCAAAGTAGTGCCAACAGCAACGCCAGCACGCAGCTCGTAATCACGTACCACCACGCGGTGTTCTCGACGCGTTGATAATTCTGAGCGCCAATTTCATTGCCCAAAATGATTGAGGCAGCGACCGCAAATCCCATAAACGCCGAGATCAACACGCTTTCTATCGGTGAAAGCAACGAGATGATCGCCAGCTCTGATACGCCCAACTGACCGACAATCACGTTATACGCCAGAATGCCCGCGGCCCAACCCGTGTCGTGCACAATCATCGGCCACGCGACTTTGTAGTAGCGTACGCGGTGTAGGCGCAGCTTCGCTTGCTGCCAATGTGTTCGTGTCGGCAGCAGGTGCGGGTAACGGCGGTGCAACGCGTAAAACAACATGGCGGTCTGGCACACGCGAGAAACCGAGGTTCCAATTCCCGCGCCCAAAACGCCCAGTTCAGGGAAACCGAACAGGCCGAAGATCAGCAGCGTGTTGAGGATCGCATTGATGATGATGGCAATGATGCTGACGCGGGTCGGCAGTTTGGCTTCGCCAACCGAACGCAACACGCCCTCAACCGGCACCACCAAGGCAGTGCAGAACAAACTTGCCCCGGTGACCCACAAGTAATCGGTCGCCAAAGCGATGTATTCGGGGTCTGAGGCAATCATCGACACCACCGATTGTGGCGATATCAGATACAGCGCCATAAATGGCAGCGTGAATCCAAGGGCGACCACCCACGATTGGGCGAGTGTGCGGCGCACGCCATCGAGATTACCCGCGCCAAAGTATTGCGACGCCAACACGCTTACTGCGCTGCTCGCGCCAACAATGACGATCAAGTTGAAAAAGAAGATTCGGTTGCCCACCCCGACGGCGGCGGTGGCGGCTTCACCCAGTTGGCTGACCATAAAAATATCCACCACACCCAGCAGTGAAAACAGCATAGATTGCATGGACACGGGCACGCCAATGCTGATCAGTTTTTGCCAGAACGGGCGATCCAGATGATGAAAAGAGGCCAACATGGGTGCGATCTCACTCGAAGAAATGAACGCTGTCAGTGTAGGGGCAGAGCGTTCCTTTGTATTGTTCAATTCCATCCCAAATATTTGCCAAACTCTCATGATTCAGGACACGCAAGAACATTATCGAATTTCCGATCAAACCACCCATCAGGTGATCGATCAGGAGCATGCGTTGCACCTTGAGCAGAGCGGCATTGTTCAGTGTGGGTTAGCCACCTGTCGCGAGTCTTTTAGCGTGTATCGGAAGTCACCCGGGCAGCACATGTTGCTGTTTACCGTGAAGGGCAAAGGTTGGTTGCAAAGCGGGCAAGAGCGTTATGTGTTGGAGCCTGGTTCGATGATCGTGGTGCCTGCGGGCGTTGAGAATGGCTTTGGTATTGAAGAAGAAGATTGGCAATTGGCGTGGCTGTTTTTGTCACCCCAGCGCGATTGGCCTTGTGTGGTTGATGCGACAATTCGCTACGATCTGACGCCCGTGACTGATGTGATGTTTTCCTGTACGCAAACCTTGGTGCGTACTCTATCGTTGCCTGCCGAACTCGGCGAAACTATCGCCCAATACGCGGTTGCACAAATCAATGTGTTGTTGAATTCCCCGACGCCCCATCCTCAGCCACGCATGGCAGTGCGATTGAATCGCGCGTTTGAGCAGGTGCAAAAGCAACTGCATCGTGAATGGAGCGTGGAACAACTGGCGGCCTTGGTGCCGTGTTCCGTGCCGCACCTGCATCGTTTGAGTCAAACTTACTATCATCACAGCCCCAAAGCGCACTTGACGCGGCTGCGCATGGAGTACGCTGCTCGTTTGCTGGCGCGCTCCGATTGGTCGGTGCAACATATCGGCGAAATGGTGGGCTATCCCAACAGTGCCAACTTCAGTACACGCTTTAAACGCTGGAGCGGAAAAACGCCCCGCCAGCATCGTTATGAGTATCAAAACGGCGCCAAACTATAATTTCCCACACCGCAGCATGCCGAAAATAGGCTGTTTTACAGCTTGTTACAAATGGAGATCTTGCTCAACAAAGGGTGCAATGATTTACTGATGCCTCCTAAGTCATAGAGGTTATAACAACGAATGGACGACCCCTTAAGGCGACCAACTTCACTTCTTTTTTCCCTTAACTCCGCTTCCTTTTCTCAGGAGGCCGTGTGTTAGAACTGTTTCTCCAACCTGAAACCTGGGCCATCTTCGCCACACTGCTGGCATTGGAAGTGGTATTGGGTGTCGACAACGTGGTGTTTATCTCCGTACTGTGTGAACGCTTGCCGCTGCATCAGCGAGCACTGGCGCGCAATTTAGGTATTGCGCTGGCCGTGACCGCGCGAATCGGTTTGGTGTTTTCGATCAGTTGGGTAATGTCTTTGACCAGCCCTATCGTGACGGTCTTGGGGAACGCGTTCTCTGGCCGTGATTTCATTTTGATTGGCGGTGGCGCCTTCCTACTTGTCAAAGCGGCGAAAGAGCTGTGGTCTTGGCTGACTGAAGTCGAGCAGCATGCCCGTGCCAACGTGAGCGCTGGATTGACGGTGGTGCTGCTGCAAATTGTGGCGGTGGATGCGGTGTTCTCGATGGACTCGGTGATCACGGCCGTCGGTTTGACCAACGATATTCCAGTGATGGTAGCGGCGATTCTGGTCTCTGCGGTGATCATGATGTTAACTGCCGCCAAGATTAACGCCTTGGTCAGCCGTTACCCCGGTTTCAAAACTTTGGCACTGCTGTTCTTGGTATTGCTGGGCGGCCTGTTGATGGCTGAAGGTTTTGAACTGCATATCAACAAAGGCTACGTCTACTTTGCCATGGCGTTTGGTCTGGTGATGGAGCTGTGCCACATTCAGTGGAAGAAAAAACAGGCACTGAGCATTCAGCGCGTGCGACCACTGCGCATGGACGGACGTCAGATGTTGCTGCGGTAAGCCCGGCAACATCAATGGCAATTCGACAGAACAAACATCAAAAAAGGGGAAGCGTTGGCTTCCCCTGATGGTTTCTAAACAGCGTGATGGATGAAGCTAGCGAATGGCGGTGCAGAAACTCACGTCGGCGACGCCCGTTTCTAAGTTGCAGTCGTGATACAGCTCAAAGCACGGCCGATCGTCGCAATCGAGGCCTTGTTCAACCACGTTCTCCATCAACTCATTCCAATACTGCACATATTGAGATTTGTCCGTCACGGTGCGGCGAATCGTCGCGTATTTCCCACCCGTAAACTCAGTGTATTCGATATGCGCTGGTACGTCGGTGCCTGTGGGCACTTGCAGGCAGATGTCGGTACGACATTTGTCGGCGGGCGTGAGCTCTGGGTTATCGTGATAAATGAAAATTGATGTGTGGTGCGCCAATCCGGCCGGGCCTGCCCAACCATACAACGTGCCAATGGCGGGATCGTAGTTTTCGCCATACGGCCCGGTTACGCGCACGAATGCCAAACCGCTGGGTTCAAAAGTGTGTAGCTCCATGTGCTGACTCCTTGTGTTCAATGTTTGGTCATGATACGTGCCCGGCGCATCGAACGCGTGTCCATCCTTGCGCAATGTGTGTCCTATCTTGCTATTTTTCAGCAATAGGGTAAACGCCTCCAAATTGTCGCATTCACGCACCTGGCTGGCGGTCAGGCCAAAATGTTGTTTGAACGCTTTGGCAAACGCCTGCGAGCTGGAAAAGCCCATAGACAAAGCCACTTCAACCACCGTTTTCTTTTTATAAAATAGCTGGTTGGCGGCTTTTTCCATTCTCAAACGGCGCAGATAGTCGTTGAGCGTTTCGCCAACCACCGCCTTAAAAATACGATGAAAATGATAAGGGGAGAGACACGCCATACGCGCGACCGCTTCCAAATTAAAGGGCTGATCGAAGTTCGTTTCGAGAAAGCGAATGACGGGCAGTAAGCGTTTTTGATAGTCCGTTTTCATGGGCAATTCTGATGGTCATTGACGTGTTTACTTTACTGTGGAAATTGAGGAGGTAAAGCGCTGTGTTAAGAAGTGTGCCAAAGCTCTCAGCCACGATCTCAATCGCGAATTGCAGGCAAAAAAATAGCCAATCGTAATGAGCACGATTGGCTGATATATAGTGTGAACAAAATGTATTCACTAACAACGTCAGTTGGCTAGGTGACCCTCGGCTTAATAAGGGTCGACTAATATAATGCAGTATATGTGCCAACTTTCAGAGCACTGTTTTGACTATATATTGAACGATTTTGGTCGATTTAAGCCCTATTTTTGCTCAATCAATTGCATTATGCGAATGCAAAATGCGAATTGCGTTCAAATTGCTAGTGATAGCAATGTAACTTAATCACTTTGACATCGTATTGTTATGTGATTGTCATTTTGATTACATGTCTAACTATTTTTGTTGTGTCCGATATATTAAATTACATGGGATAATCGATTGATTAGGATGGTTTTATTGAATTATCCATTATTATTTTTTATATCGTGGGGTTGAAATAATCATTTGAGCTGTTAGTTTATAAAAGGAATTTGTTTAGAGTTCTAATTGAATTGATATGTGGCAGACAATGATTACAGCAGCACCATGGGTTGCATACCCTGAAATTATGCACAACGCTCAGGAAGAGTGGACGTTCCGAACTCCCAATCGAACGGATGGCAAGCGCGTACATGAGTTAGTGTCTCAGTGCTCGCCGCTGGATGAGAACTCCGCTTACTGTAACTTCCTGCAATCCACTCACTTTCAAAGTACCTGTGTGGTCGCCGAGCGCAATGGCGACATGGTGGGTTTCGTTTCAGCCTATCGCAAGCCGGATAAACCGGGCGAACTGTTTATTTGGCAAGTCGCGGTGCATGAAAACGCACGCGGAATGGGTCTGGCTTTCCATATGCTGAACGAGTTATTGACTCGCGATGAGCTAACCGACATTGAGGTGTTGGAAACCACCATTACTCGAGACAACAACGGCTCTTGGAGCCTGTTTAAGAAATTGGATCGGGCCCACGGTGAACGGGGTGAAGTGTCAACGTTTCTTGATGAAACCCGCCATTTTAATGGCGAGCACGACACCGAATACCTGTACCGAATCCCCCTTAATCCACGAACCAACCGAAAAGGATAAATCCCATCGTTATGGATATCTTTAAGAAGAAAGAATCAAACGTTCAATCTTATGCTAACCATTTCCCTGTGGTGTTTTCCACCGCAAAAGGAAGCTGGCTGTATACCAAAGATGGTGATGCTTACCTCGATTTTCTGGCGGGCGCTGGCTCGCTGAACTATGGCCATAACAACGCCATTTTTAAACAAGCACTGCTTGAGTACATCGACAAAGATGGCATCACGCACGGTCTGGACATGCATTCGGAAGCGAAAGCGGAATTCCTGCATGCGTTGCAAACCTACATCTTTGAACCTCGCGACCTGAATTACAAAGTGCAATTCACGGGTCCAACCGGCACCAACGCCGTTGAAGCGGCCATGAAGTTGGCACGTAAAGTCACCGGACGCGCCAATATTGTGGCCTTCACCAACGGATTTCACGGCTGTTCTTACGGCGCATTGGCGGCGACGGGGAACCAGCATCATCGCGGTGGTGCGGGGCTTGGCCTTTCTGGCGTCACGCGTCTGCCGTATGACGGCTATGCCGATATCGATGGCCTTGCGCTGTTTGAAACCATGCTGAACGACAACTCGTCTGGCTTGGATAAGCCAGCCGCAGTTTTGGTGGAAGCGGTGCAAGGGGAAGGCGGTTTGAACGCTGCATCCAATGAGTGGCTGCAACGCCTGAGTAAGCTGTGTAAAGCACATGGCGTGCTGGTGATTGTCGATGACATTCAGGCCGGTTGTGGCCGTACGGGCACCTTCTTTAGTTTTGAACCTGCGGGGATTGAACCCGACATCGTGACGCTATCGAAATCGATCGGCGGTTACGGTTTACCGCTGGCGGTGGTGCTGTTTAAGCCCGAGCTGGATCAGTGGAAACCGGGTGAGCACAACGGCACATTCCGTGGCAACAACCACGCGTTTGTGACGGCAGCGAAAGCGCTGGAAACCTATTGGGCGACCGATGATTTTGCTCAGCATATTCAAGAGCGAGCGCAGCAAGTCACGCGCACGATTCAAACCGCATTGCGCCGCTTCCCCGAGCTGTTTACGCGTCTTAAAGGACGTGGCCTGATGCAAGGGATCGCCTGTCAACATGGCGACATCGCAGAAAAAATTGCTCGCGAATGTTTTCGTCAAGGCATGGTGATTGAAACCGCCGGCCCGAATGATGAAGTGGTGAAGTTTTTCTGTCCGCTGACCATCAGTGAAGCCGAGCTGGAACAAGGCCTGGCCATTTTCGAACGCGCGGTGGAACACATCGCCCCTCAATTCATTAAAAAAGCCTCATAAGGAAGAGTCATGATTGTAAGAACCTTGGATGAATGTCGCCAAAGCGAACGCCGTATCGTTGCTGAAACCGGAACGTGGGAAAGTGTCCGCATGTTGCTCAAAGACGATCAGATGGGCTTTTCATTCCACATCACGACCATCTACAAAGGCACTGAAACCCACATTCACTACCAAAACCATCTGGAATCCGTTTACTGCATGTCCGGTGAGGGCGAAATTGCGGTGGTGGGTGGTGAAACTTACCCGATTAAACCGGGAACGCTCTACATCTTGGATAAACACGATGAACATTACCTGCGCGCCTACAAAGGTGCCGATATGGTCATGGCGTGCGTGTTTAACCCGCCGCTGACAGGGGCGGAAGTGCACGATGAAAACGGCGTTTACCCCATCGCCGATTAGTGCAGGCTGACTGAGGTTGCTGGCGCCTGCTGGCAACCTGACGCACGCCACACCCTGTAAATTTAAAATAACGAGGAGACCCCATGTCTTACACCGTAGAAAAGATCGGTGGTACTTCCATGACTGCGTTTGACGCGGTCCTTGATAATATTCTGCTTAAACCGAGCGATCCGTACGACCGCGTGTTTGTTGTGTCGGCTTACTCGGGCATGACCGATGCGCTGTTGGAGTGCAAACGCACTGGCAAGCCCGGCATTTATCAAATGATCGCGAAACGCGACGACAGTTGGACGGATGCAATGTACGAGCTGGAACAGCGTATGTTGCTGACCAATGAACACTTGTTTGCCGATCCCATGAGCCGGATTCGCGCCGATAAGTTCATTCGTTCCCGCATTTCTGAAGCAGTGAACTGCATCAATAATATTCTTGAAACCTGCCAATACGGGCAGTTTTCATTGCGTCATTATCTACCCCAAATTCGCGAGTTTCTGTCGTCGATTGGTGAAGCGCACAGTGCGTACAACACGACTCTGAAATTGAAAACGCTCGGCATCAACGCGCGATTTGTCGACCTGTCGGGGTGGAACGAAGGCACGCAAGGTCGTCTGGATGAGGTGATTCTGCGCGCTTTCGAAGAGATTGATGTTTCGACAGAGCTGCCGATCGTGACGGGCTATGCCTATTGCGATGAAGGCTTGATGAAAACTTACGATCGTGGATACAGCGAGATGACATTCAGCCGCATTGCTGCGCTGACGCATGCGGACCAAGCGATCATTCATAAAGAGTATCACCTCAGCTCGGCCGACCCACGCGTCGTGGGGCCAGAGAAAGTACGCCCCATGGGGCTGACCAACTTTGATGTGGCCGATCAACTGGCTAACCTCGGCATGGAAGCGATTCACCCCAATGCGGCAGCGGGTCTGCGCAATCAGGGCATTGAGCTGCGGGTGAAAAATACCTTTGAACCCGACCACCCGGGTACGCTGATTTCCAATCATCATCAACCGGAAGACAATAAGGTTGAAATCATTGCCGGGCGCAACAAGGTGTTTGCGCTGCACATGTTTGATCAGAGCATGGTCGGCAAAGTGGATAACGTGAGCTACGACTTGATGGAAATCATCGCTGAAGCCAAAGTGCATTTGGTTGGAAAAGAGATGAATGCCAACTCGATGACGTACTTTTTAAGCGGCACCAGCGATAACCTCAATCAGGTGTTGTACAAAGCGGAGAAGCGTTACCCGAACGCGTCGATCTCTGGGAAAATGGTGGCGTTGATTTCGGCCATTGGTGCGAACATCAACACCAACCAAGCGTTAGCGCGCGGCATGCACGCTTTGGCGGAACTGAATGTGAATCCGATGGCGGCGCACTCTTCGATGCGCAATGTGAACGTGCAATTTGTGGTTGAAGACAGTGATTACAACAGCGCGATTTGCGCGCTACACGAAGCGCTCATTCGTGAAAAAGCTCGTCCAAGCGCGACGAATACCAAATCGGTGAAAGCCGCATAACGTTGTTTCTTAAAGCCACGTCACGTGGTCTCTTCAAGCCAAATATAAAGCCGCCGCAGATCGTCTCTGCAGCGGCTTTTTAATGCTTATCGTGTTCAGCGATAGGATACTTAGCTGTTGATTGCTAGGTAAAGCACCAGAAACGAAAAACCAAAGCTGATGGTGGCGGCGCAAGTTAGGTAAAACAGGTAGGCTTGTTTAAAGCTCATAATGACACTTCCTCAAATAAATCCGCCTTAAAACTAAACATTTTTTGAGTTTATTACAATTATTTTTGAGTTTTAATCGCGTAAATGATCACGCCTGCCGAATGGCTGTGTCGGTTGAATCGGATTCTCATGCATTCTGACAGCAAACTAAATAAGCCGCGGCGGAATATGGTAGGATGGCCCAGCCCACGCATTTTTGAATCTATGAGTTTTCATTTTATGTCACAACGCATTATTAAATTCATCGCCACCGATATGGATGGCACGCTTCTCGACGAGAAAGGCCAGCTCGACCCAGAATTTTTCTCCCTGCACAAACAGTTGGATGAACGCGGCATTTTGTTCGCTGCGGCGTCTGGTCGCCAGTATTACAGCTTGCTGGATACCTTCGCGGAAATTCAGGATCGCATCATGTTTATCGCTGAAAACGGCACCTTGGTGATGTACAAAGGTGAAGAGCTTTACAGCAGCACGATCGACAAAGTCGCGATTGCCGACATCATCAATGCCGCAAGAAGCATTGCAGGCACGCATGTGGTGTTGTGTGGTAAGCGCTCCGCTTATATTGAAACCCAAGATCCACAGGCGATGGAAGAAATTCAAAAGTACTACCATCGCTGCGAGTCGGTGTCGGATCTACTATCGGTTGAGGACGATTTCATTAAAGTGGCGATTTGTCATTTTGATGGCACGGAACAATGGGTTTACCCAAGCATCAACGCGAAATTTGGCGACAGCCATAAAGTGGTGGTGAGTGCGAAAATCTGGCTGGATGTCATGAATGCCGAAGCATCAAAAGGCACAGCCATTAAGCAACTGCAAGCGAAGTTCCACTTTACCGAGCAGGAAACCATGACGTTTGGCGACTACTTCAACGATGTTGAAATGTTGCAAGCCAGCTACTACTCGTACGCGGTCGAGAACGCGCATGAGCAGGTGAAAACGTACGCCCGTTTCCGCGCGCCAAGTAACCGTGACGGCGGTGTGCTGACCATTATCAAAGCGCTGCTTAGCGAAGCCTAATTTTCGCCCACGTTCAGGTAAACCAGTCATCGATGTATGTGCTGGTTTACCACGTTTCTTGCGCTTCGCGCGCCGCTCTGGCTTGAGCCACGGTACAGTCCGTTTTTTCCATCAATTCGGCCAACGTCATCGCCGGATTCTCCCGCACGAAATGCGCCAGTCGTTCACTGAGCGTGTCTTGTCGATACGGCTGAATGCCAGATTCGAGTTTGGTCACCACAAACGACACCGACAACGCCATCTCACTCGCTTGAATGGTACGCAGCAACAACAGCATATCTTCCGGCTCGCCCTGACATTGCCAGTTGCGCGAGCGGCGTACCCGTTTGAGGGTGCAGCGGTGCTCAGTAGCAAACGCTTGTAAAGCGGTGGCGTGCTCGCGACCAATGCGATGGATCAGCGAAGGTAGGGCAATTGTCAGCATCGAATCAGAGACTTTGGTAACCAAACGGGAGGATTCCTCATGGCGGTGTGGCTGCGGTTGGTGTGTGACCGAAGCGTGGTGAGCGTGAACGATTTGGATCTTAAAGCAAATCGTCTCTGCGCGGAATCGCCCTTTTGCCGTTTGGTGAATCGAGCGGTGGCAGTGTTGCATGCGCGCGTGATGGCCGCGCTTTTTATTCATTGTTAGACTAGCTCGAACTCGTCGAATCCTGTATAACTAATGGCTCATTTAAGTGATTGTTATGCAATCATTTTGTGACCTAGGAGTACACAATGAAGCTACAGCAACTGCGCTATATCCGCGAGATCCAGCGGAATGGATACAATATCTCGTTAACGTCAGACAAATTATTCACCTCTCAGCCGGGGATCAGTAAGCAAGTTGCGTTGCTGGAAGATGAGCTGGGTGTGCAGATTTTTGAGCGCCAAGGTAAACACCTTTCCGGCGCGACCGAAATCGGCAGCCAGATCATTCGTGAAGCCAGCAAAATGCTGGAAATCGAAGAACGCATCAAAGCGCTCTCGGCCAGTGTGACCTCGCCAGATATGGGACGAGTGAATGTCTACACCACCAATGCGATTGCGAAGTTCCTGTTGCCGGAAACGGTGCACTTCTTTATGAAAAAATACCCGAAAGTGTCGCTGCACATGGGGACGATTGAGCCGGAAACCCGTGGCAATACGCTGCCTTCTGGCCCGTACGATTTCTCGATTGTGGCGCAGGACGTCGATGAGCAGATGGATTTAGCTGTGCTGCCCGCTTACAAATGGTCACTGGCGCTGATTGTGCCGTCCAACCATCCGTTGGCGACAGCAGAGAACATCACGCTCGAGCAGTTGGCGCAGGAAAAACTCATCAGTTACGAACTCAAGTCGACCGGGCGTGGCGCGATTGATGATGCGTTTAAGCAAAAAGGTCTGACACCGAAATACATCGTCACGGCGATGGATGCGGAAGTGATCAAAGAGTATGTGAGTTTAGGGGTGGGCATTGGCATCATCGCATCAGTGGCGACACACGCGCTAAGTGACTCGATTACGGTGCGTTCGCTGGAAGGGTTGGTGCCGGATTGTTACGCTTGGTTGTGTTATAACAAAAACACCTATTTGCAGCAGTACATGTATGACTTTATTGAGAAATTTGCGCCGCATTTAACCAAAAATGTGATTCAAAATACCTCCCATCTGCCGCGAGCAGAACTGACCAAATGGTTTGATGATCGCGATCTGATGACTTATCAGTAACGCGCAGCTTCTTTTCCGCCTCCTCATGGTCATTGAAGACATACCGCGTGCAGTCGGTATGTCTTCCCGAAACTGACCTTTTTGAGAAACTGTCCTCTTGGCTAAACTTACAGTAATTGGCCTTTTTCAATCGCGCTTTCGAGTTCTTTGCGCGCGTCGCTTTCCCCAATCGGCGAGATTCGCTTCTCCACATCCATCAACAAGAATGACGTTTTATTGTTCTTGTTATCCTGTACGCCTTGTTCCACCACTACTAGATTGGGGTAGACTTTTTCCAGCACACACGCGCCAATAGCGGCGGTGCCATCGGGCATTTCACCATCGGATACACGCTGCGCGGCGGCGGCGGTGCCTTCTGGCACGGCGAGTTCTTTCGCTTTCAAGTGATGTTTCCAAGTATCAATCTGCTTGAGCGCCGCAGGGTGTGACGCGATCAAGGCAATCGAGCGTTTGGCCTCGACATCGTGCGTGTTCATTAGCACACACATTTCAATCGGTGTGGCAATAAATGCTTTCACCGCGACCACTTTGTATTGTTGTAGCGCCTCAACCGTGGCCTGAACCAAGCGACCATTGATGGTAGAATTTTCCACCGCACTAAAGGCCAAGCCATCATTTAAATCGGCCTGCATGAAGGTATTGAGTGGTGTGCCGGAAAAATCAACGTCCGCTTTGAGAGCCGGTTGTTGCTCAAATAGTTTGCTGATCGCGGCATCGTTAAAACTGCCTTTCGACGCTTGAACGTAAATGTGGTTGGCTGCACAAGCGAACCCTGAAAATGCCAATAAAGCCGAACTGAGTAAGAAGGGGGATACCAATCGTCTCACGATAAATCTCCTTATTATTATATGGAACTTAGAGCTTATTATTTAATCATTCGGCCGAGAAGCATTATTGCAACATTTTTTTGACAAAGGCCGATCTCGCTTCACGCAATCGGGCTTCCTTGACCTTGTCTTTGCGCGACGAAGCAGACGTCGAACTTGTGGCACGAACAAAATGAAACGTGTGAAGTCGATTCCAATCATAATGTGAACCTGTGCAAATACTCTTATAAAAAATAAGGACTTGGTCGATGCGGCTCTTTAAGAGCGCAGACGCTTTTGTTATATCCGTACATTAACTACACAAAAAGTATGGTTTTTGTGCAGCACATACGAATAATTACAATGAAAAATAGTCAGGTGGATTATGGAAGTGGCTTTTGGCTCGGATCCAGGCAATGCGATTCGTCGATGGGCATCGTATTTGGCCATTGATCAGCAAACGGTGGATGCACTGCGCGAGTATTACTGGATCATGGAACGCAACATCGATGAGGTGTTGGCGTTTGTGTACGATCATCTCGGCAGTTGTCCGGAAACGGCGCAATTTTACCAAAACGAACAATCAATCGTGCGCGCCCGTGGGCATTTGCGTGACCACTTGATGCTTTATGTGTTTCGCGGTCACTTTGGCGTGAATTACTACAACGCGACCATTCGCATTGGTCAAACCCATCAACGGCTTGGCATCGATTTTAAGGTGTATTCTGGCGCGTATTGCATTGTGATGAGTCAATTGGCGCGCGTGGTCTACCAATCGCTCGCCCCCAACATCGACAACATTCATCGCTACATGTCGGCGCTCAATCGTGCCATCTTCTTGGATTTAGGACTCGCCACCGCGGTGTATTACGATACCGCCTGTTTTGAGTTGGAAGAGCTGGCTTACGAACTCAATTTTGCCCTTGCCAAAGCGGGTGAATTTCGTGACAACGAAACTGGCGAACACATTAAACGCATCAGCCGCATGAGCTTTGAACTGGCCAAAGCGCTGGGACAACCGGCGCACTGGTGCAAGATGATTCAAATCGCCAGCCCGCTGCACGATGTGGGTAAAATTGGTGTGCCGGATGAGATTTTACTCAAGCCGGGCAAACTCGATGCGGATGAGTGGAAATTGATGCAACAACATCCGGCCATTGGCGGTGACATCATTCCTGACAACAAATCCGAGCTGATTCGTATGGCGCGCCGCATTTCGCTCACACACCATGAAAAGTGGGATGGTTCCGGGTATCCGGCGGGGCTGGCGGGAGAAGAGATCCCGCTGGAAGGGCGCATAGTGGCGATTTGTGATGTGTTTGATGCGCTACTATCGACGCGCCCTTACAAACGGGCTTGGAGTGTGGCTGAGGTGGTGGCATACCTGCGCGAGAATCGTGCAAAGCATTTCGATCCGCTTTTGTTGGATTGCTTTCTCGAGCATCTCGATAGCATGTTGCACATTCGTCATCAATTCGAGGATGCGACTCAACCGGAAACTGTGGCAGACTAAGGGTTCGGAGAGTGACACCCAAACAAGAGCATGGAACAAGATCGCATCACACTGCTGGAACAACAGGTAGCGCAGCTCACTCGTGACAAGCAGCGCTTAGAAGAGAAGCTCAATGCCGCGCTGGATGGCACTGGGCTCTGCTTGTGGGAACAACATGTCCCGACGGGGCGCCTGCGCATATTCAACATGGAGTGGGGCAAAATGCTCGGCTTTCAACCCAACGAGTTGGAAGCCAATGTTGAAACGTGGAAAAGCAAATTGCATCCGGACGATTACGATCTCGCCGTCGGTGCGCTTGAGGATCATCTGCAAGGCCGCGCGGATACCTATCAGGTGGTGCATCGCATGCTGCACAAAGATGGCAGTCACAGTTGGGTGTCGGATCGCGGGCGTATCGTTGAATACGCCGAGGATGGTTCGCCGCTACGCATCATGGGCACGCATATCGACATCACCAACGAAAAACGCTACGAACAGGAATTGTCGCGTTTAGCGCGTCAGGATCCGCTCACCAATCTGCTTAATCGCAAAGCGCTGCACAGTGAATTTAACCGCATCAATCACGCTAAGTCCGAATCGCTGGCGGCGATGGTGTTTATCGATATCGATAACTTCAAGACGGTCAACGATCATCTCGGCCACAAAGCGGGCGATGCGGTGCTGGTGGTCGTGGCAGAATGGTTGAAGCAGTTTGCGCCGCCACAGTCGGTGATTGCGCGTCTTGGTGGCGATGAGTTTGTTCTGTTGTGCGAGCAAGAAGAAACGCAGGCGCTGAATACATTGACCGATCAGTTACTGACTCAGGTCGCCGAACCGGTGGTGCTGGAAAATGGCAAAGCGCAGATTGGGTTGAGTATTGGTGTGTGCGAGTTTGCGCCGGGGCAGCATGACTTTGACACCCTTTATGAACGGGCAGATGAAGCCATGTATCAAGTGAAACGCAGCGGGAAGAATGGTGTTCGCTGGGTCAGCGCCTAAGCATTGTTATCCCAGGATCGTTATCAAAGTATTGTTATTAAAGTCTCACGATCAAAACATCGTTATTAAAATATTGCCCGTCACGGTGACGGGCAATTGGTTGATGACGGAATTATTCACTCAGCCACTGCGCCAGCTCTTTCGCGTAGTAGGTGACTATCACACTCGCGCCAGCGCGTTTAAAGCCAATCATGGTTTCCAGTACCGCGCGTTTCTCATCTAACAGACCAGCTTGTGCCGCTGTTTTCAAAATCGCGTATTCACCGCTGACTTGATACACCGCCAGTGGCAGGCGCGTGTTGTCGCTGAGCGATTTCAGTACATCCAGATACGGCGTGCCGGGTTTCACCATCAGAATATCTGCGCCTTCTTCTTCATCCAATGCCGCTTCAACCAAGGCTTGGCGGCCATTGTGCGGATCGGCTTGATAGGTATCGCGGTTGCCTTCCAGCGTGCATTCCACCGCGGAGCGGAATGGGCCATAGAATGCGGAGGCAAATTTGATCGCGTGCGCCATGATGCTCACGTTCGGGAACCCTGCCGCATCGAGGCCACGGCGAATCGCGCCGACTTGGCCATCCATCATTGCAGATGGCGCCAACATGTCTGCGCCTGCTTTCGCTGCTGCAACAGACTGCTTCACGAGGTTCTCAACGGTTTTGTCGTTATCGACTGACCCGTCGTGCACTACCCCGCAATGGCCATGCGTGGTGTATTCACAAAAACAGATGTCGGGGATCACAATCATGTCGGGGCATGCGGTTTTGATCGCTTTGATCATGCGACTGAGCAAGCCGTTGTCGTGCCATGTGTCGGAGCCACACTCATCTTTGTGATGCGAAATGCCAAATGGCATCACGTAGCGAATGCCGAGTTCATACAGCGCCGTCACTTCATCGGCGATGTGGGATTCTGGAATACGGCATACGCCGGGTAGCGCGTCAATCGCGACGGGCGCGTCAATACCTTCTTCGACAAAAATGGGTTGAATCAAATCGCTCTTGTTGAGCTGGGTTTCCTGCACCATGTGACGAATGTGTTGATGCGCGCGCAGGCGGCGTGGACGTTTCATTAATACTTGATGAGACTGACTTTCCATTGGAGACACCTTCTTTTTTATTGTCTGGATCATGCCAATAGCCACAGTGCCTGAGCGGCGGAATCCTTCGGCGGCATTGAGCGTGTCTTCATGACGGATTGGCAACAAGGAGTGCTTGAAAGGCAACGAGGTTGCAGAAAGCCCCTACATAGTAACGGCTGAGGGATGAATGTGTAGTGTTATCTGGATATTGACTGCATGCGGGGTTGTTCGATGAACTTTACATGGTGTCAACGCGGCGATAAAAACTGACCCGCGCGAGGCGGGTCAGGGAGGGCATCAGTGAAGTGTGCGGTGAATCAGCTCGGCGAGCTTGGCCAGATCGAACGTGATTACCCAGATACGGGGCTGAGCGGGGGACACGCGCGCTGGCGGCAGCGAGAAGATTGCGTCACGGTGAATACGAGGGAAATTCTGCACCGCAGGCCAGGTGGGGGAACCGGGGCCTGCGGCGGTTTCGGCAATTTCTAAATGCAGCGCTGGATACTGTTTCATCTTCACCTCACTTGATTGAGGGGGAGGGGGATGCCCCCTCAATCTATTTCACGATTAAGCCTCGGGCGCTTTAGGCGCATCTGTCACCATCGCTTCGGTGGTGATCATCAGGCCTGCGACACTGGCGGCATATTGCAATGCAGAACGAGTGACTTTCGCTGGGTCAAGAATGCCCAGTTCAATCATGTTGCCGTATTCACCCGTCGCTGCGTTGTAACCGTAGTGGTCGTCGCCTGCCTTCACGGCGTTGGCGACAACAGACCCTTCGTCACCCGCGTTGATGGCGATTTGACGCAACGGTTCTTCCATCGCACGCAGTGCGACGCGAATGCCGACGTTTTGATCATCGTTGTCGCCTTGCAGATCGCTGAGCGATTTGGCAATTTTGGTCAGCGCTACACCGCCGCCAGCCACGATGCCTTCTTCGACGGCTGCGCGAGTGGCGTGCAGTGCATCGTCCACGCGATCTTTCTTCTCTTTCATCTCGACTTCAGTTGCCGCGCCAATCTTGATCACCGCTACGCCGCCAGACAGTTTGGCAATGCGCTGTTGCAACTTGTCGCGATCATATTGTGACGTGGTGTTGTCCAACTGGTGCTGGATCTGCGCCACGCGATCGTGAATTGCACGCTCATCTGCTGCGCCATCGACGATGGTGGTGGTGTCTTTGCTGATGGTGACTTTTTTCGCGCTGCCGAGATCGTCGAGCGTCGCTTTCTCCAGTTCAAGGCCAATCTCTTCCGCGATCACACGGCCTGCGGTGAGCACGGCAATGTCTTCCAGCATCGCTTTGCGATGGTCACCAAAGCCCGGCGCTTTCACCGCAGCGGCTTTGACAATGCCGCGCATGCTGTTCACCACCAATGTTGCCAAGGCTTCGCCTTCTACATCTTCGGCAATGATCAGCAGCGAGCGAGCGGCTTTCGCGACGGCTTCTAAGAGCGGGATCAGCTCGCGAATGTTGTTGATTTTCTTATCGACCAACAGGATGTATGGGTTGTCCAATTCAACCACGCCGGACTCGGCGTCGGTGATGAAGTAGGGCGATAGGTAGCCGCGATCAAATTGCATGCCTTCGACCACTGACAATTCGTTTTGCAGCGCCTGACCTTCTTCCACGGTGATGACGCCATTGCGACCCACTTTTTCCATCGCCTCAGCAATGATTTCACCAATCGCGCGATCGCTGTTGGCTGAAATGCTGCCCACTTGGGTGATGGCGTGTTTGTCGCTGCATGGTTGGGCCATGTGCTGTAGTTTGTCGACTGCGGCTTCGACGGCTTTGTCGATACCGCGTTTGAGATCCATCGGGTTCATGCCCGCCGCCACGGCTTTGAGGCCTTCGTTGATGAGCGATTGCGCTAATACGGTCGCGGTGGTGGTGCCATCGCCTGCTTCGTCGTTGGCTTTGGACGCCACTTGTTTGAGCATTTGCGCGCCCATGTTTTCGAACTTGTCTTCCAGTTCGATCTCTTTGGCTACGGAAACCCCATCTTTGGTGATGGTCGGTGCGCCGAAAGATTTATCCAGCACCACATTGCGACCTTTGGGACCGAGCGTGACTTTCACGGCATTGGCCAACAAGTTCACCCCGGTGAGCATTTTTTGTCGAGCGTCGTTAGAGAATAAAACGTCTTTTGCTGTCATTGTGTCTCTCCTTAAAAACTCACAACAAAATTATTCAATAATCGCCAATACGTCTGATTCAGACAGGATGAGGTAGTCATGCCCGTCTATTTTCTCGGTTTTCACACCATACCCATCGTGGAAGATGATGTGGTCATTCACTTTGACTGCCATCGCCGCACGTTCGCCGCTGTCGAGCAGACGGCCTTGACCGACCGCCAGCACTTTACCGCGGTTTGATTTTTGCGCCGATTTGGATGTCAGTACGATTCCGCCCTCAGATGTGTTGTCGACCTCAAGTCGCTCAACAATCAATTTGTCATGTAAAGGACGAATGTTCATTGGGAGTGCCTCCTACTTAAAATCGTTTTCATCGAAAATAAAAGACAAACGTATATGGGGTCGCGGTGCGCTGGGGTGTCCAACGCGAGAAAGGAGAGCGAACCCAGATACGGTGTGGCATCACTGCCGCTCGTGGATATAAATAGGGTAAAAAAATTGAACTTCAAGAGGGGAAAAATAAAATTTTTTAAAAAAATTTTTGGCCGAAAACGTGCAGTTGGGGCGCACTATGTCCGTGAAAAAAGTGACAGTAAAAAAAGTGACCTTGAAAAAACGACCAGGAACAACAACGCCCGCGAAAAAAAACGCCCCGCGAAGCGAGGCGTCAGGATTACAGCATGACCAAACTCGCCGTGCCGAGGAAGGCGAAAAAGCCAACCACGTCGGTGACGGTGGTGAGGATCACCGAACCAGCCAAAGCCGGATCGAGCTTAAATTTATCGAGGATGATCGGAATCAGTACGCCAAACAGCGCGGCGGTGATGATGTTGACCACAATTGCGAGCGAGATGGTGCAGCCAATCAGGGTAGATTGGAACCATAATCCGGCCACGCCGCCGATGATCAGCGCCCACACCACGCCGTTAATCGAGCCGATGCCCAATTCGTTTTTCAATAGCGCAAAGCGGTTCCCGGTAGTGACCTGATTGAGCGCCATCGCACGCACCATCAAGGTGAGCGTTTGGCTCCCTGCAATGCCACCCATGGAAGCGACAATCGGCATGAGCACCGCCAGCGCCACCACTTGCGAAATCACATTCTCAAATAAACCGATGGTCATCGACGCCAGAATCGCGGTCAAAAGGTTGATGCCCAGCCATACGCCGCGGCGCTTGGAGCTGCGGACCACCGGCGCAAACAGGTCATCGCCTTCATCCATACCGGTACCGGCCATCAAGCGCGATTCGTAGATTTCACGTTGCGTGCCCAGTGCAAAGTGCCAGTCAATTTCGCCGATCAGGGTATCGTCATCGCTGACCACCGGAACGATGGGCAACACGGCGTGCTCCAACGCTTCGACCGCATCAGACAGCGATTGATGCGCGTTGATCAGCACCAAATCTTCTTTCTTCAATGCTTTAAGCTGTGTGGTGCCTTCGGCCAACAGAATGTCGCTGAACGCCACCAGACCACGAAATTTCTTGGCTTTGTTGATGAGGTAAATGTATTGCGGCGATTCCAAATGGTATTTATCGAGCAGGATCTTGGCGCGGTTGACGCTGATGCTAAACGGCAGGGTATAAAGTTTTCGGTCAGCCCAGTGGCCGATTTCGTCATCGTTGAATTCGTTGGCTTGATCGTACAGTTCCAGCTCGTCGCGGCTGATTAAGCGCAGCGCTTCGGTGACAATGTCGTCGGGCAGGGAGTCTTCCCACTCGATCAGCGACAGGTTGTCGAGTTTGGCCAGCGTCAGTTTCAGTTCGACTTCAGACAACGCTTTGATGATCGACACACGCACATCGGCGCGCATTTCGGTCAATACATCGATGTGCAGTTCCAGTGGCAAGCTGCGCCACAAACGCACACGGTCATCGACGGGAAACGCTTCGAGAATCAGCGCCAGTGGGCCTTCATCCAAGCCATTTTCAACCATTTCGCCTAGCAGCGAGACCTGCTGCTCATCATTTTCGGCTTTGGCGAGCGCTTCAATTTGTTGGGATAGATCTTGATACTCGCTCAACGTTTGACTCCAATCGGTAACTGTTTTTTCTCGGCTTTCTTGGCGGCTTTTTCTGGCGCTTTACTCAGGACAATGACTGGGCGAACAATAAACAAGTTGTTCGGATACAGCACGCGGTTGCCATCTAGGGTTTCTAGCACCACGTTCAAAAACGTCATGTCGATGATTTTGCCTTCGACAAAGTTCGCGCCGTCGACCACGCGTACCCATAACCCGATACGGCAATAGTTCTGCACAAACAGGGTAAAAAACGAGGTCACGTTACTCAGCAGCGACCAACTGGCAAACAAACCCACACCCAGCAGCGCAAAAATGGAAGAACCGACGACCAGCAACCCGCGCAGTTCAATCCCCCACATGATCATGAGGGTCATCAACAGCGCAATCAACAGAGCGGTTTTGATCAGCCAGCGTGCGCGTTTAACGCGATGCACGTCGTCACGACCAATCACGGTTTTTTCAAACACACGCAGCGTCACTTTGGCGACTTTCGGATAGAGAAGCAGCATCAGCAGCGTGAACAGCCACTGATAGTAATCTTGCATTAAATTGAGTAAGGCGATGTAGTCCATAACATAGTGAGAAACAGGGTTTTGTTCAAAATAACTGAAAACCGGTGAATTACAACCGGATTTCTGTGACAACCCACGTAAGCGCTGCTTTCGTCAGCAAGCGGGTGGGTGAATCAGGGGATCAATGCTGCGTCACGGCGCAATACCGGATTTTCAGGCAATTCAGTGCACACGGATCGCGCATTGATGCTTTTATTACTAATAAAGGGTTAGAAGCAACAACACTCATATGTGACAAAAGTCACTAATCCGCCGAAAGCCCATTCGTAGGCAAGGGAATTAGACTAAACCTAAGCATTAGCAGGGTTTTTTCTTTCAAGGGATGGGCGGATGAAATTACGCAGCAAAATGTTTATCAGTTATGTGGTGGTGGCGGCGTGCTTCACGGCGGTCAGTTGTGTGGCGCTGGGCTGGTTTGTGTACCAAGATGCTTCTGAAACGCTGGCAAAAGCCGCCAGAGATAAATTGGTGATCTCACGCAATGAAACCGCGTCACAGATTCAGCGCTATTTTGATACGGTGGATGCGCAGGCGCAGAATATGTCTCATGACTTGAGTGTTCGGGACGCGGTGGTCGGCTTTACCCAAGCGTTTATGGATTATCCGCTCAGTACCACGTCCAGTGACGCGCTGAAAGGCTACTACCGCAATGAGTTTGCGGCTCGCTATCAAGAGATCAACACCGTCGATCGCATCAATGCGGATGGTTTGTTTGGCCAAATTTCTGAGCGCGCTAAAACACTGCAAAACCAATACATTGCCCTCAACCCCAATCCGCTGGGTAGCAAGGACAAACTCACCACCGGTGAGCAGGGGGGCGAATATGATGCCCTGCATCAAACCTATCATCCTTTCTTCACCGACTTCATTAAAAACTTTGGTTTTTACGATGTGTTTCTGGTCGATGCCAACACCGGTTTCGTGGTGTACAGCGCGTACAAAGAGCTCGACTTTGCCACCTCGCTCAAATCTGGCCCTTATAAAGACAGCGGCTTGGCTGACGCGTATCGCGGTGCGATGCAGCTTTCTTCCGGCAGCTTCTTCACCGATTTCAGACCTTACACGCCCTCCTACGAAGCGCAGGCAGCATTTGTCAGCGCGCCCATTCGTGAAAACGGACAAACCGTCGGCGTGCTGATCATGCAGATGCCGCTGGATGTGATTAACAACATCATGACCCACAACCAAGATTGGAAAAAATCGGGGCTGGGTGCGTCGGGTGAAACCTATTTAGTCGGCAGCGACAAAATCATGCGTTCGAACTCGCGTTTTGTCATTGAAGACAAAGCAGGTTACCTCGCGCTGATGAAAACGCTCGGCGCTGACAGCGCGACGTTGGCGAAGATGGATGCGCTTTCAACATCGATTGGCTTGCAAACCGTCGATTCCACAGCGGTCAACAAAGCACTGGCTGGCGAAACTGGTTTTGAGTTGATTCGAGATTATCGCGATATTCCGGTACTTTCGGCGTACGCGCCGCTGGAGCTGTACGGGCTGAAATGGGTGCTCTTGAGTGAAATTGATGAAGCGGAAGCGATGGCGTTTTTGACCACATTGAAAACACACATCAAAAATGCGGTGCTGTACATGCTGGTGCCCGCCATTTTGATTGGTTTGGGCATCGGGTGGTTGATGTCGCATTCCATTCTGGCGCCGCTGCATCGCATGTTGGAAGCTGTGAAACAACTGGGCTCTGGTTCGGGCGATTTGCGCTACCGCTTGGAAGAGAAAGGCAATGATGAAGTGACGGCGCTATCGCGTAGCTTTAATGCGTTCATTGATCATCTGGACAATACCTTTTCGACGTTGCTGGGTTCCATCACGCGCATGGAGCCGATGTCGCAGGACGTGAACGATGTGAATGTGAAACTGACCAAGGCCTCCAACTCGATGCATCATCAGTCGCAGCAGGTGCAAGATCAGATGATGCATTCGGCGGAAATCAGCCGTTTGGTGAGTGGCGAGCTGGAAGGCATTCAACACGCGTCCGGAAATACAGTCACCGTGCTGGGCAGCGGTCGCGCATCGGTGGTCGAAACGGTGTCGCAAATGGACAAACTCAGCAGCGACCTATCGCTGGTGGCACAAGCGGTGAGCAACCTCACCGTCGATGCGGAGAAAATTCGCCAAGTGATCGTAGTGATCAACGACATCGCAGAGCAAACCAACTTACTGGCGTTGAACGCCGCGATTGAGGCAGCTCGCGCTGGCGAGCAGGGACGCGGGTTTGCGGTGGTGGCTGATGAAGTGCGTAACCTCTCGGTGAAAACCCGCGCTTCGACCGACAGCGTAAGTGAACTGATTGGTGCGATTCGAACCAGTACCCAGCGCGTTGAGAACGTGATGAGTGACAGTTTGGAATCAGCCACCGCTTGCGCAGAACGGGTGAATCAGGCGCAGGAGACGTGGCATCAGATTGAAGAGGCGATTGCCAATATTTCACTGCATGTGGAGAAAATTGGCGGTGCGATCAGCGAACAGGATCAACAACTGAATGTGGTCTCCAGCCATTTCTCGCACATGGATAAGCAGTTTGATGTGATTCAACATGCGATTGAAGATAGTGCGGTGATTGGCGAAGACATCAATAAAATGGGGACGAGATTGCAATCATTCGCCAGCCTGTTCCAAGTGACGAAGGAAGATTTCTCGACCGCAAGACGCGCGAAAGTTCGCAGCGATGATTAACTGGAGCAGCGCCTGCGGGTTAGGAGAGATCCAACGACTCTGCGTCAATCGCCAGCAATAAGGGTTCGACGCGGGTGGTTGCTTCCGGCGCATTCATCATGCGGGACAGGCGTTGCAGCGATGACAGCAACAACGTTTGCTCCCACGCATCGAGCGATTGAAATCGCTGAACAAAATCATCTTGCAGCAGTTGCGGCGCTTCAGACAGAATGTGTTCCCCGCGTGCGGTGAGCATCGCGTGGACTTTGCGTTTGTCGATGGTGTCGCGTTCCCGAATCACCAGTTCCCGTTTTTCCAGTCGGTCCAAAATGCTGGTGGCGGTTGCCTGACTCATGTTGGTGGCCACCGACAATTGGCGAATCGTCATGCTGGGTTCGGCTTTGATCGCCCTCATCAGCAGTAACTGCGGACTGGTTAGGCCATAATCTTTGTTGAGCTTTTTAGAATGCAGATCGATGGCGCGAATAATTTGGCGAATTGAGACTAATACTTCCTCGTGAATATCCAAGTCATCCTCCATTAGGCATAGAGGCAGCGAGCCGGTCAGCACGCTGCCTGAGCCATTGTTATTATTTGGCGGCTTGTTTTGCAGTGGCGACCCAAGAATCAAACAGTTTCTGGTGTGCTTTGATCCAACCGTTCGCGTGCGCTTCGATGTCTTTCTCTGAATTGTGTCCTTGGCTCATCATCATGTTTTCGGCACTCACATCGTTGATGTTGAGCTTCATGATTTCAAACAATTTAGCAGCCGCTGGGTTTTGCTCTGCAAATTGCTTGTTGGCCACGATCTTCATCGAGTTCATCTGGAAGCCGTAGTTTTTGCCATTCGGCAGTGTGGTGTCGATGTCTTTACGATCGCCCGGTAGCGATGAGAAAGGCACTTCCAACCACACCACGTCTTTCCCCGGTACCAAAACGCCACTTACCCAATACGGTGTCCAGGTGTAGTACAGAATCGAATCGCCTTTTTTGTAACGCGAAATGGTGTCGGCGATGATCGCCGCGTAGTTGCCTTGGTTGTGGGTGACTGTGTCACGCAGGCCAAACGCATCCATCTGGTGTTCCACCACGCTCTCACAGCCCCAACCTGGGTTACAGCCGGTGAGATCGGCTTTGCCGTCGTCGTTGGCATCAAACAGTTTGGCGATTTTGGGATCTTTCAATTGTTCAATGTTGGTGATGTGGTATTGATCGGCCGTCTTTTTGTCAATCAGGTAGCCCTGCGCTGCCCCGGCAATGTAATCGCCTTTACGGTAGAACTTTGAATCACCACCCGCGGCGATGTATTTGCCTTCGTGCAGCGGCGCCCAGTTCACGGCAAGATAGGTGGCGTCGCCTTCACTGATGGAGGTGTAACCCACGTTGTAATCCACTTCTTTGGTGGGCAGTACGGTGTAACCGAGCGCTTCCATCGCTTTATTCACAATCAGCGTTTGGAACGTCTCTTCAGCCACTGTCGACTGAACCGGTTGCACTGTAATGCCATCGCCCGGCAGTTTCGCCCAAGCCGAGGCTGAGAGCGTTGTGCCGGCCACAAGTCCCGTGGTGAGCATTGTCTTCCATGCTACGTTCATTTCTGTTCTCCTAGTTTTTTCTGACCTTCGGTGTGTGTGAACTTCAGTTTCAGTTGGTAGGCGAGTGAGGCAGGGCCTTTCTCATACCAATGGGTTTTCTTATCTCGACTATTGGCGCCAATGGTTTGGGTGATGCGATCCAGCAAAATGGCCAGAATCACGATGCCCAAGCCACCCACGGCGGCAAGTCCCATGTCGAGTCGGCCAATGCCGCGCAGCACCATTTGACCCAAACCGCCGACGGCGATCATGGAGGCGATCACCACCATGGACAGCGACAGCATCAAAGTTTGGTTGACGCCAGCCATGATGGTGGGCATCGCCAGTGGCAATTGAATGCGATACAACATCTGTTTCGGGCTGGCACCAAACGCGTGACCTGCTTCAATCAGCTCTTCCGGCACTTGTTGAATGCCTAAAATGGTCAAACGCACAATTGGTGGCAGCGCGAAGATGATGGTCACCACCACGCCCGGCACGTTCCCGATACCAAACAGCATCACGATAGGCACCAAGTAAACGAAAGCTGGGGTGGTTTGCATTGCATCCAGTATTGGCCTGACGATTTTGGCCGCCGTGTCACTGCGCGCCAGCCAGATCCCAAGCGGCATCCCGATCAGCAAGCAGAAGAAGACCGATGTCATAACCAGCGCCAGCGTGACCATGGCTTGGTCCCAAGCACCAATCAGACCAATCACCATCAGTGATAAGAATGACGCGATCCCCATGCGCGACCCAGCCAGTTGCCAAGCGATGAGAAACAGGATCAGCAGCATGATGGGCGCAGGGGTGGAGACCAACGCGGTTTGAAATGAGCTGAGAATGAAATCGATTGGTACGCGAATCGCCTGAAACAGCGGGCGTCCGTGCGTCACCAGCCAGTTGAGTGCGGTTTCGACCCAGCTGTCGAACGGTAAAATGGCGTCCTGAAAAGGGTGCATCCAATCAAAAGGCGTGTCGGCGGGAGCGGCCGCCGTGAGCCAATCGCTGCTGGCGGCAGCGCTGGTGCCTGTCGACCAAGGATCAGTAGTGGTTGCAGCTTGCGTGGCAGCGCCCCAAGGGTCGGCTGCCTGTGCCGCTGAAACTGTGGTTTCCGTTGTCATGATTCTTTCCTATTGACCAAGATTGTCCTGAGTGGCGTTTATTCGCGATCGAGTGTCTGCAGCAAGCGTGTTTTGGTGATCACGCCGTAGTAGTGTCCGTCGTCATCGACCACCGGTACGGCATAAGGCACTTCAGCCACCTGACCAATCAAATCACCCACCGAAATTTCAGGCGAAATGGTGATGGTGTCAGGCAGCAGGGCGCTGCTGAGCGAGCGCTGTTCGCGTTTCGCCTCTTGCAGGGATTCGAGCGAGACAATGCCGGTGTATTTGTTGGCGCGGTCGACCACGATGCCGTAGTCGCGATCGTGGTCGAGCAGCATCTGCATGGCTGCCGCTGGGCCGTCGTTGTCGTGTTTTTTAAACATTGCCGCCGGTTTCTTGCGCGCAATGTCTTTGGCGCAGAACACGCTGGCCACATTCACGCCGCGGAAGAAGGAACTGACGTAATCATTGGCGGGTTGATGCAGGATTTCATCTGGCGTGCCCACTTGCACCACCACGCCATCTTGCATGATGGCAATCCGGTCGCCGATGCGCATGGCTTCGTCCAAATCGTGGGAAATAAACACAATGGTGCGTTTGTCATCGTTTTGAAGGCGAATCAATTCATCTTGCATTTCGGTTCGAATTAACGGGTCGAGGGCCGAAAATGCTTCGTCCATCAACAAAATGTCTGGATCATTGGTCAGCGCACGCGCCAGCCCGACCCGCTGCTTCATCCCGCCCGACAGTTCATCAGGGTAGGATTCGCAATAGGCATCGAGCCCCACGCGTTCCAGCGCAGCTTTTGCGGCTTGGTGACGCGTTTGCTCCGGCACGCCTGCCAGTTCCAAACCAAACGCGGCGTTTTCAATCACCGTCATGTGCGGCATCAACGCGAAATTTTGAAACACCATCGAAATGTTTTGACGACGAACTTCTCGCAGTTCGGTATCGGAGATATGGGCAATATCTTTGCCTTTGAGCAGCACGCTGCCGCGGGTGGGTTCGATCAGGCGATTGAGCAGACGCACGAGGGTCGATTTCCCCGAACCGGAAAGGCCCATGATGACGAAAATTTCACCCTCGTTGATTGACAAGGAAACGTCCTTAACCCCGACGGTTAGGCCCGTTTGCTCAAATATCTGATCTTTATTTAAACCCTGTTCAATGAGAGTAAACGCCTCGTCCGGTGTCTCTCCAAACACTTTAAAGAGGTTCTTGACTTCAAGCATAGCTGACATCATTTACATCCTTTGTTGTCGTCGAATGTGTGCGACGATAAATTGTAAATATGTATAGTACACTAAACATTGAATTGGCAATTATCAAGGCGACTTTCAGCGATTTATTGTTCATGTTTTAGTTATCTTATTGATTTAATGGGTTAAATTAAATTCTAAAAAATTTACATTTAATTTGAGTTAGAATGTTTCGTGTGGGTTTTAATTGTGACGGTCAACACGAGTTCAACATGCCGTCTTCGTAATCTCAAACAGGTGTAAGGAGCAATGCGTGCAGAAAATTTGGTTAGTAGTGGGATGTTTGATGACGATAGTGGCTGCCAATGTGTGGGCAGCAAAGGAGCAATCTGCGCCGGCTAAGGCGCCTGCCTATTCTGAAACCGCCGTGCTTGATCGCCCGTTGATGGAGCGTTATATCCTCGATGAGCTCAAATCACTGCGTCAAGATCAGCAAGATCTGGAACGCCGTTTGATCGTGCAAATCACTGACCGCGAACTGACGGTTGCCGATAAATCGATGAACTATGCCAACGTGACCGTCACCTATTTCTTCTACATTATCGCGGGCGTGGCTTCGCTGGTGGCGCTGGTGGGGTGGCAATCGCTGCGAGAAGTGAAACACAACACCAGAGAAATGGCCGATAAGCGGTTGAATAAAATCGCGGTGGAGTACGAGCGGAAGTTTGTTGCGTTGGAGCGTGATTTAAAACGCAAGACACGCATTATCTCTGAAAACAACCGTGAAATTGAGATCATCAACGAAATTCACAACTTGTGGTTACGGGCACAGAGTGTGCAAACGGCCGATCAACGCATCGAAGTGTACGATGAAATTCTCAAGATTCGCCCGGGCGACTTGGAAGCGCTGACCTACAAAGCGGATGCGGCGATGGAAATCAAAGAGTACCACTGGGCGATGAGCCTGTGTAACCGCGTGCTCGAACTGGATGACAATAACGGCCCAGCCTTGTATCAGCGCGCTTGTGCGTATGCACGCTTGGGGTCGGAAGAGCAAGCGCTGGAAGACATCCAACGCGCGATTGATATCATCCCATCCCTGCGCGATTTGCTTGCCGATGAGGCGGATTTTGAATCGCTGTACGGGAATAAAAAATTCGATCTTTTGGTCAGCGGTTCACAAACAGAATGAATGGTTTACACAGAAATTTGAAAACTTATGTGTGATAACCAACACTTGTCCTAACGACAAATTATTATCATTAGACACACCCTAGGTTTTCACCGATAAAGCGCGTGACATCAAGGGTGTCAGGCGTGGTTTCGATCCTCGAAACCACTACATTCTCTTTGTTCTTGCGAGATATGATGTGGAACAACAATCCAAATTAGACAGCGTTCGCGCTGATTACAACGTTCATTACTGGAGCCAGGGCTTCTTTGGCATCGATGATCACGGTGAAGTGTATGTGTCACCGCGAAAAGACGGTGCACACCCCACGCAACTCAGTTCGATTGTAAAACAGCTCGAAGCGCGTAATTTGAATTTGCCGGTGCTGGTGCGTTTTCCGCAGATCCTGCACCAACGCGTGCACAACATCTGTGATGCCTTTAACCAGGCCATTGAAGAGTATGACTACCCGAACAAATACCTGTTGGTTTACCCCATCAAAGTGAACCAACAAAAAGAAGTCGTGGATGAGATTCTGGCGAGCCAAGCTGAACTGGAAACCAAGCAATTGGGTCTGGAAGCGGGCAGTAAGCCTGAACTGCTGGCTGTGCTAGCGATGGCGCAACAAGCGAGCTCGGTGATCGTGTGTAACGGTTACAAAGACCGCGAATACATGCGCTTGGCGCTGATCGGCGAAAAGCTCGGCCACAAAGTCTTTATCGTCTTAGAGAAGCTGTCTGAACTGGATCTGGTGCTGAAAGAAGCGAAGAGTCTCGGCGTGAAACCGCGTTTGGGACTGCGTATTCGTCTGGCCTCGCAAGGCGCCGGTAAATGGCAATCCAGCGGTGGCGAAAAGTCGAAATTTGGCTTGGCCGCGTCTCAAGTGCTGACTGTGATTGAACGTTTGAAAGCGGAACAACAGCTGGATGCGCTGCAACTGGTGCACTTCCACTTGGGATCGCAAATGGCGAACATTCGCGACGTGCGTAACGGCGTGAACGAAGCGGCACGTTTCTACTGCGAACTGCGTGAGCTGGGTGCACAAATTCAGTACTTTGATGTGGGCGGCGGCTTGGCGGTCGATTACGACGGCACACGTAGCCAATCCTCGAACTCAATGAACTATGGGTTGTTGGAATACGCACGCAACATCGTCAACACCGTGGGCGACATGTGTAATCTGTACAGCCAGCCGATGCCGACCATTATTTCAGAATCGGGCCGTTCGCTGACCGCGCACCACGCGGTGCTGATCACCAACGTGATCGGGGCAGAAGCGTACAAACCAGAAGCGATTGAAGCACCAGCCGAGGATGCTCCGCTGCTGATGCAAAACATGTGGCGCAGCTGGGAAAACCTGCATGAAGGCACCGATGCGCGCGCATTGATTGAAATTTATAACGACACGCAAAGCGATTTGTCGGAAGCGCACAGCCTGTTTGCTACAGGCGTGATCAACCTGCAACACCGTGCGTGGGTCGAGCAGTTGTCACTGCGTATTTACCACGACTTGCGCCTGAAAATGAGCAACAAGAACCGCTTCCACCGTCCGATTCTGGATGAGCTGCAAGAGCGCTTGGCCGACAAGTTCTTCGTGAACTTCTCGCTGTTCCAGTCGTTGCCAGATGCATGGGGCATCGACCAAGTGTTCCCGGTGCTGCCATTGTCTGGACTGGAAAACGTGGAAGATCGCCGCGCGGTGATGCTCGATATCACCTGTGACTCAGACGGCGCGGTTGAGCAATACGTTGAAGGCCAAGGCATTGAAACCACGTTGCCTGTACCAGCGTGGACGCCTGATCAACCCTACCTAATGGGCTTCTTCTTGGTGGGTGCGTATCAGGAAATTTTGGGTGACATGCACAACTTGTTTGGCGACACTCACAGTGTGGTGGTGAACATCACTGACCAAGGCGAGTCTGATCTGACGTTCGTGAACGAAGGTGATACAGTCGAAGACATGATGCGTTACGTCCATATTGATGTGGACGCCATTCGCATGAATTACCGCCAACTGGTGAGCCAGCGCGTGGCGGCTGAAGAACAAACGACTGTTTTGGCTGAGCTAGAACAAGGTTTGAGCGGTTATACCTATCTAGAGGATTTCTAAATGAATGATTTGTTTACTAAAACTGATTATTCACTGTATTCAAATGCGATGACGTTTGTGCGTCGTCCTTACGAACGCAACCCCATTGATACTGACGCTGATGTCGTGGTGCTGGGTGTGCCGCTAGACATGGCGACCTCGGGTCGTCCTGGCGCGCGCATGGGGCCGGATGCGATTCGTCGCGCGTCGGTGAACCTCGCGTGGGAAGGCAAAAAATTCCCGTGGGATTTTAACCTGTTCAATCGCATCAATGTGGTGGATGCAGGGGATTTGGTGTTTGACTGTGGTGACGCAGAAGATTTCACATATCGCTTGGAAGCGGCGACCAACGAGATCTTGAAAAGCGGCAAAACCATGTTGGCGCTCGGCGGTGACCATTTCATCACACTGCCTATCCTGCGTGCTTACGCGAAACATCACGGTGAAATGGCATTGATTCATTTTGACGCCCACACCGATACTTACGCGAACGGCAGTGCGTACGACCACGGCACCATGTTCTATCATGCGCCGAAAGAAGGCTTGATTTCACCGAAACATTCGGTGCAAGTCGGCATTCGTACCGAATACAAGCAAGAAGGTCACGGCTTTAATGTGATCAACGCGATGCAAGCCAACGACATGTCGGTGGATGAGATTGTAGGTCAAATCAAACACATCGTGGGTGACAAGCCCGTGTACCTGACATTCGATATCGACTGTCTGGATCCTGCGTTTGCGCCGGGGACGGGGACGCCAGTGTGTGGCGGTCTGACTTCAGACAAAATCTTGAAGATCATTCGCGCCCTGAAAGGCATCAACATGGTGGGGATGGACGTGGTGGAAGTGTCACCGCCGTACGATCAGAGCGATCTGACCTCTCTGGCAGGGGCGACCATCGCACTGGAACTGCTCTACGTGTGGGCATCCAACAAACCGGCTGAGTAACGTTCAGCACCACGAAAAACCGAGGCCATGGCCTCGGTTTTTTTATGCGTGTTATTTGAATGCCGCGGGCTTTAGCCCAGCGGCACGTACAAGCTTCTCTTTGGCGTATCGAGCACCACGTTGGTGGTAACGCGGCGGATCTGCGGGTAAAGCGCCATGAGTGCTTCCATAAAACCATCGTAGGCTTTGGCATTGGGCGCGGTGATCACCAGCATCAGGTCGACACTACCGGTGACATAAAACACCTGCTGGATCAGGTGTTGTTGCTCCGCCCAGCGCCGAAATTGACTCAATACGGCGTAGTTCTCTCGGTCGATTTCCAACCCCGCAAGAAAGGTCATGGTGTGGGTCGTGACGGCCGGGTCGACAATCGCCACCTCTGCTTGAATCACGCCCACTTCACGTAGCCGTTTGATGCGCCGCTGCACCGCCGATGGCGAGAGCCCAATGTGCTCGGCAATCAGGTCGCTGGCAAGCCGGCAATTGCGCTGCATCAGCTCTAGAATTTTATGGTCAAAGGCATCCAGTGTTGGGGTCATCATCATCCTTGCGCGGCTATGCCGCAAATCGCGCGTGAAAACGCGGAGTTTCTGCATTCAGCGGGCTAGGATAGCTGATTTTTGTGAGTGATTGAAATCCACAATAGCTTCAATGTTTAAATTAAAATTTAACAAATGGAGTTGCATAATTATGCACAAAAATGAGGCTCAAGTTTCTCGCTTTCAATCCAGCTCGCCGCAAACGCAGGCTGTTCACGCGATGATCGCGGCGGACCCATCAACGGCAGCCATTGCGCCGAATGTGGTGATGTCGGTGAACCATGTGTTTGACCCGGCACTCGGGGCGTTCTCCGCTCAAGGTGTGGGGGATGTGGCGGATGCGCCGTTTCTCTATGCGGGGTGGACCAATCCCACGGTGCGCTTGCTGGAGCAGCGTTTGGCCGTGTTGGAACAAGCCGAGGATGCCATGGCGACCGCGACGGGCATGGCGGCGATATCGGCGGTCTTTTTGTCTCTGCTGCGCGCGGGCGATCACCTCATCATCAGCGATGTTTGCTATGCGGGCGTGTATGAATTCGCGACGCAAATCCTGCCTTTGTATGGCATCGAGGTGTCGGTGGTGGATACAACTTGCACTGAGACTGTGCAACGTGCGCTGCGAAAAAGCACAAAACTGGTGCACATTGAAACGCCGTGCAATCCATTGTTGCGACTGACGGACATCGCCGCGCTGGCGACGCTGCTTCAAGCGCACGGCGTGTTGCTTTGCGCCGATTCGACCCTGTCAACGCCAGTCATCACTCGACCACTCACCCTCGGCGCAGACATCGTGGTTCATTCGCTGACCAAGTTCATCAATGGGCATGGCGATGTGCTGGGTGGGTGTGTGCTTGGATCTAAGTTATTGATCCAAAAGATACGATCGCTGGCGGGTATCTACTTGGGGGCGACGTTGGCGGCGCAAAGTGCATGGCTCATTATGCGGGGTATGGAAACCCTGTATCCGCGCATGCAAACCGTGTGTGAAACGGCGCAATGCATCGCGCAGTGGCTGGAAAATCATCCTCGTGTCACTCGGGTGTTGTATCCGGGGTTGGCCTCGCATCCGCAATTTTCACTGGCTCAACAACAAATGGATCATTTTGGCGGCATTATTGCATTCCAAGTGGATGACATCGATTTGATCGAGCAGCGTTTTGCGAACGAATCGGCGATGTTTTATTACGCTTTTTCCATGGGTCATCAACGCAGTTTAGCGGTGGTGATGAGAACTGATGATCTAGATGCATCGACTTATCGATTTACACCGGAGCAAAAAGCACATTTCTGTCGTGATGCTGGGCAAGGCATCGTCAGGCTGTCCATTGGCTTGGAATCCGCGACAGATTTAATCCGGGATCTCGAACTAGCTCTCAGGTAATGGTTGCATATTTATTCTAAAATATTAGTGATAAATTCGAAAAGTTGTTGAAATGTTGCCATATTGTATCGCATTATCTGTAAGGATCTGATGTCAATCGCGTGCGCGTGACATGCAGTAACACAACATCGTATGTGTCATTGGACGAACGACAACATAACAATTCTTACATAAGGGATACTATGAAAAACTTCATGAAGTCTACGGCAGCGGGGCTGGCAGTGGCTTGCTCATTACTGGGTGCCAATCAAGCGATGGCGTCTGAGTCAGCGTTGGAAAATGTGCTGAACACCGGTGAACTGAAAGTGTGTTTCGATGCTGGCTATATGCCGTTTGAGATGAAGACTAAAGATGGCCGCTACATCGGCTTTGATATCGATTTAGGCAAGCACATGGCGCGTTCCATGGGCGTGAAATTTACCCCAGTGAACACCGCGTGGGACGGCATCATTCCCGCCATGCTGACGGGCAAATGTGACATCATCATGGGCGGCATGACCGTGACTGCCGAACGAAACCTGAAAGTGAACTTCGCAACGCCTTACATTGTGATTGGCCAGTCTGTTGTGTTGTCGCCAAAACTGGAAGGGAAGGTGAAGAGTTACAAGGACCTGAACGATCCGAAATACACCATCGCGACCAAACTAGGTACAACGGGCGTCGAAGCGGCGAAAAAATACGTACCGAACGCGAAACTTGACCTTTACGACACCGAAGTAGACGCCGTGCTGCAAGTGGTGAACGGCAAAGCGGATGCGTTTGTTTACGACTTCCCATACAACGCCATCTACAGCGCGCAAAACGAAGGCAAAGTGGTTCACTTGGCTGAACCGTTCACCTATGAACCGCTGGGTTGGGCGATTCGTCAAAACGATCCGAACTTCCTCAACTTCTTGGACAACTACCTGCGTCAAATCAAAGGCGACGGCACGTATGATCGCGTGTACGACAAATGGTTTAAGTCAGACAGCTGGCTGAAAGACGTTCAATAATCGCACGACGATTATCGACCATAACCGGGCAAGCCGTTTGCCCGGTGTATTGAAAAGAATAAAGAGAATCTGAGTGATGCAGTCTAAATCCTCAACATGGGTCGGACATGGTATTTATGTCCTGATCATGGCGCTGCTGGTGGGAGCGATTTATTTCTCCGGACGCAGCATCAATTACAACTGGCACTGGGACCGTTTGTGGCCTTACGTCGTGAACACCGAAATGCAGGAAATTCGTGCAACGGGCGACGGCACCGCATCGCTCCAAGATGGTCAGTTGGTGATTACACTTGATGGGCAAAATACCCCACAAGTGATTGAACATTACACACACTTACTTGTTGGCGAAGGGGACCTGATTTTTCAAGGGGACACCGTTGCCCAGCTCAATGAATGGAAATTCGGCCCGATTGCACATGGTTTGTGGGTGACCATCGAAATCTCCTTCATCTCCTTGATTTTTGCCGTACTGCTTGGCCTCATCTTTGGCTTGATGCGGGTGGCCAAAAATCAAACGGCCAGAAATCTCGCGTTAACCTACGTGGAATTGATTCGCGGCACGCCACTCTTGGTGCAAATTTTTATCGTCTACTTCTTTATCGGCACGGTGCTTGATTTTGATCGCTTTACTGCGGGCGTGGTCGCGCTGTCGGTGTTTACTGGGGCGTACGTGGCGGAAATTGTGCGTGCGGGCATTCAGGCGATTCCAAATGGTCAAATGGAAGCGGCGCGCTCGCTTGGTATGACTTATCCCAAAGCGATGCGTTACGTGATCTTGCCGCAGGCGCTCAAACGCACTTTGCCTCCGCTCGCGGGCCAGTTCATCAACCTGATCAAAGACTCGTCACTGGTCTCGGTGATCTCGATTACCGACTTGACCAAAGCGGGTCGTGAAGTGGTGAGTGGTAGTTTTGCTCCATTTGAAGTGTGGTTCACCGTCGCAGCACTTTATTTGCTGGTGACCGGTACCCTGTCTTGGGCTATTCAACGTTTAGAGAAGAGGTTATCGGCCAGTGACTAGTGAATACAACGGCGTCGATATGGTGTACGCCAACAACGTCGACAAATTTTATCCCAACGGTTGTCATGCGTTGAAATCCGTCTCGACGACCGTGAAACGCGGCGAAGTGGTGGTGATCATCGGCCCATCGGGCTCCGGTAAATCGACCTTTTTACGCACCCTGAATCAGTTGGAAGAGATCTCTTCTGGCACCATCATTGTGGATGGTTTTGACATGTACGCCAAAACCACCGACATCAACGTGCTGCGTCAGAACGTTGGCATGGTGTTTCAAAGCTTCAACTTGTTCCCGCACATGACGGCGCTGCAGAACGTGATGCTGGCACCGCTCAAAGTGTCCAAGCGTCCGACAGCCGAAGTGGAAGCGGATGCCAAGCAGCTGATCAAGCGTGTCGGTCTGGACGATCGCATGAACAACTTCCCGTCGCACTTGTCCGGCGGTCAGCAGCAACGGGTGGCGATTGCTCGCGCGCTGGCGATGAAACCGGATTTAATGCTGTTCGATGAACCGACATCGGCCCTTGACCCAGAAATGGTGGGGGAAGTGTTGGACGTGATCAAAGGATTGGCCAAAGAGGGCATGACCATGGTGATCGTGACTCACGAAATGGGCTTTGCCCGTGAAGTGGCAGATCGCGTGCTGTTTATGGAAGATGGCAAGCTATTGGTGGATGATAACCCGCATGCGGTGTTTGATAGCCCGGCGCACCCGCGCTTGCAACAATTCCTTGCGAAAGTTTTGTAACGATTTCCCCGTTCATTCCTGACAAACCGAGCCTCGACAGGGCTCGGTTTTTTGTTAAGCAAAGCACAGTTTAAGGCGATTTCGCTGAATTTATGGGCAGCTTGGCTCATGCTTGCTGCTTGAGTTCGTGGCCTTGTTACGATCATTTACACCTCTGTAAGAGTAAGTAAAGATGGCGCGTGATACTTTGCCGCTTCGCTATACTAGCACGCCCAAGTAGCTGACCGAATTCAAGCTGTGAACTGGTTTGCGCCGGTCTATCACCGCCAGCCATCACACGCACTACTTGGCGTTTTAGGTTTACACTTTGTGATTCTTGGATGCGGGATATGAATAGAACCGGATTAATCGTCGCGCTGTCCGCGACTTGTATGTCTTTATTATCGGCCACGAGCTTTGCAGCGCCGATCGTTGTTCCCAACCCGCCACAACTGTCAGCCAAGGGGTATGTGCTGATGGATTACAACACTGGCCAGGTGCTGGTGGAACACAACGCCAATGAAAAAATGAACCCCGCCAGCCTGACCAAACTGATGACGTCATACGTTGCAGGTCAGGAGATGAAGCGTGGCAATATCAAACCGACGGATCAAGTCACCATCAGCCAAAAAGCGTGGGCGAAGAATTTCCCCGATTCATCGAAAATGTTTATCGAGGTTGGCACCAGCGTCAACATGATGGATCTGTATCGCGGCCTGATTGTGCAATCGGGGAACGACGCGAGTGTGGCGATTGCCGAGCACGTTGCGGGCTCTGAAAACGCGTTTGTGGATCTGATGAACTCGTGGGCGCAGCGTTTGGGGCTCAACAATACTGCCTTTACAAACCCCCACGGGCTTGATAGCGATGGCCTTTACACCACACCTTATGACATCGCAAAGCTCGCGCAAGCGATCATTCGTGATTTGCCCGAGATCTACCCGATCTACAGCGAAACCTCGTTCACTTACAACGGCATTACCCAATACAACCGCAACGGATTACTGCGCGATCGCAGCATGAACGTCGATGGCATGAAAACCGGATTTACCAGTGGCGCTGGGTACAGCTTAGTGACGTCGGCAACCAACGGGAACATGCGTTTGATTTCGGCCGTGATGGGCGCCAACAGCATGAAGAGCCGTGAATCGGACAGCAAGCAACTGCTCAGCTACGGGTTCCGTTTCTTTGATACCGTTGCGCCGCACAAACAGGGCGAGACGATCGAGAACGCGCGCGTCTGGATGGGGGAGCGTGATGACTTGGCCATTGGGGTCGCACAGACCACGTATCTGACGGTGAACAAAGGCGAAATGTCACAATTGAGCGGCTTGATCGAATTGGATCGCGATTTGAAAGCGCCGATTCAACAAGGGGATGTGGTCGGCAAAGTGATCTACCAGATCGGGCAACGTAAAGTGGGCGAAGCGCCTTTGGTTGCGCTAGAAAGTGTGGAAAAAGGCAGTTGGTTCAAACAATCGATGGATTGGATCAAGCGCTTTATTGCTGGCCTATTTTCATAAAATTTGACCCCTGATTGATTCCAACGGCCCGCGAATGCGGGCCTTTTTTGTGGCCAATTCGGTCTTGTCATGTGGCTGTTTTGGCCACAACGTAGCCATGACATTGGTGGCGATCTGGCTTCCAAACCCTCGACCTGTAGCAAATCTTGGACAGAAACTCACTTTCGATTGACATACGATTTATGGGTTTTTGTCATTTTCATCGCATGAAAGAATGAATCGAGGAAACACAATGGAGTTTGGCCCAGAGGATCGTATTGCTCTGTACGATGTTTGGATGTCCCAAAAGGCAAAAATGCACATGACGCAGATGGAAATGACCAAACGATTGGGCGTAAGCCAGGTTGAATTTTCAAATATTCTGCGAGGCAATGCGCCGCTGACGATGGCATTTGTGACCCAGTTTTGTCAGCAGTTGCATGTAGAACCGCACAACGTGTTGCCGACGTTGAAGAACAAATTTATCGCGGGTGAGCATCTGGTTCACTTGCAAAACCGCGTGACTGTCGATGGTGAGATTCAGCGCGTGATGGTTGATGGCAACCAAGTGATTATTGAATATACCCATTTGGCACGTTGAGTGAGGCGGCTCATGCGGCCTTTGGCATCAACGCTACTTTTTAGGGGCGCCGTTGGTTTGAGAGTCACCGTAACCAGAGATGGTTTGTCTCAGAACTATGGTTTGTCTTAGAACGATGTATCGCCACAGAACCATGTATCGCTTCGGAGCCGGGTCTTGCCCCGGCTTTTTTATCGCTTCACTACCTACAATTTGTTCTTGAAAGTGAATAGTCTGCGTCCTGATTGGTGCTTGTCAGGAATGAAACACAGGCGCAGAATGGCAACACACTAAGAATAAATCCAGTCGCCAGCCTTCATGTCACCACGTTAAGCCGTTCCGCATCCTTGCGGACCCTTTCTGGTCATCTTTCGTCTATCCATACATTCGTTCGGTAGAGGCGACGAGAAGGTGATGAAGTTCAGTATCGAGCCAATGCTTTGCTTCAAATCTTGCGCACTGTGGCTGATTCTGAATTCTACTGTTCTATACTTCTAATCTAACTCATTGAGATTATTTCGTTATGTTTGAAGAATTAGCGCTGGGAGGCTTGTTGTTCAGCCCGTTGGTGTTGTTTGCACCGATGGCGTTCATCCTTTCCTGTTTAACCCGCTTCGTCCTTCATAAAACCGGTGTATACCATCAATTGTGGAAAGCCGCGTGGTTTGAGGTGGGTCTGTTTGTTTGTTATCTGGCTGTCGTCGTCCATTATTTCGGGAGTTAATGTTGCGCATGGGAAAACTATTTCGAATGTCACTGACACTGGTGATCGTCATTGTGGCGGTTATCGCGGGTCATTGGGTCTGGAACCATTACCTTTACTCGCCTTGGACGCGTGACGGGCGTATTCGTGCTGAAGTGATTACCGTTGCGCCGGATGTGTCGGGATGGGTGAAGGAAGTGAAGGTCAAAGACAACCAACCCGTGACCAAAGGGGAGTTGATTTTTCGCGTCGATGACACTCGGTATCAGGCCAAAATTAAAGAGCTGACCGCACAAGTGGAGAATAAACAGTATTCACTCGACTTGGCGCGTCATCAGTACCATCGTCGCCAACAACTGACTGACAGAAAACTGATCAGTGAAGAGACGGTGGAAAGTGCACGTATCAATACTGAATTGGCGCAGGCAAGCTTAGACATTGCCAAAGCGCAGTTGCACAGCGCGCAGATCAACCTCGATCGCACACAAGTTCATGCGCCGGCGGATGGCACGCTGATTAACCTCAATCTGCGCGAAGGAAACTACGTCAGTCAGGGCAGTTCGGTGATTTCGCTGGTGAAAGCCAACTCCTTTTATGTCACCGGGTATTTTGAAGAGACCAAACTGCCGCTGATCAAAGTGGGGCAAACCGCCAAAATCAGTTTGATGAGTGGTGGCGAGCCGCTGACAGGGTCGGTGGTGAGCATCGGCAAAGCGATTGCAGACAGCAACACCAGCAGCAATGGTCAGTTGTTGCCGCAAGTGCAGCAAACCTTTAACTGGGTGCGATTGGCACAACGCATTCCGGTGGACATCAAACTCGACCCGCTGCCAGAAGGCATCAACATCAGCGCGGGGATGACCGTGTCTATCTACTTGCAAGAGGCTGAGTAAAGCGCATGGGTGTGTTGCTCAACAGCCTGCTCATGCCCGACAAACGGGCGGTGATGTTTGCGATCAAAGGGGTTATCGCGATGGCGCTCTCGCTCTATATCGCGATGTTCCTCAATCTCGATCGACCATATTGGGCGTTGGTGTCGGCGGTCTTCTTGCAGATTCGCCCTGAAGGTGGCTTGGTTATCGAGAAAGGCTTGTGTCAGATTGTGGGCACTCTCATCGGCGGGCTTGTCGGCATTGCGATTCTGAACTGGTTTGCGCCGTATCCGGAAATCGCGTTGCCGTTGCTGGCGTTATGGCTCGGGTTTAACTCTGGGATGGGCGCCATGGTGCGCCGGGTTAACTTCATTTACGCCTTTGCCATGGCAGGCATTACCGCGTGTCTGATTGTGCTGTTGGTGATGGTGCAACCGTCGACCGTCAGCAGTCAGTCCATTTTTCAGGTGGCGCAAGCGCGTGTCAGTGAAATTATTGTCGGTGCGATTTGCGCGGCGTTGGTCAGCAAGCTGATTTTCCCGGTCAAAGTGAAAGATGGCCTGCGTCTTCATGCGCGCAATGTGATCAACCAGACGCTCAGCTACTTGAGCTTAGAACTCGACAAAAACGGCTCGCACGAAAACCGACATCAACACATTGATTCAATTCTCGAGTCCATTGCGGTGATGAGTGATGATTTGAGTGGTGTGGTGTACGAAGGGCCGGAAGGACCGGGGCAGAGTAAAGCGGCCAGTCTTATTTGCAACAAGACGTTGTCGCTGCTGGCGGTGATTCAAATCTTTGGCCGTTTACAGCGGAAACACCCAGAGTTGATTGGTGACAAGCTGGCAGAGATGATGGCAGAGATGGGCGAGATGTTTAGCCGCATGCAAGCGACCACCGATTACGCGGCGTGCTACCACTTGGCGCAAACCTTGCGTCGTCGCCAGTTGGTGTACAGCAACCAAGCCGTTGACCTGACGCCACTGCAATCGCGTTTAATGAAAGTATCGCTCGAACTCAGCGCCGATTTGGTCATGATTCTGAAAGGCTATAACGCACTGATCAGCAAATCGCCGGTGCTGTTGAATGCGCCCAATCTCAAACCGTACAAAGATCCGCTGGTGGGGCTGATTACTGGCCTGCGCACCATGGCGGTGTTTGCCGTCGGCGCGGGGTTATGGGTGGGCACAGGCTCAAGCGCCGTGCTGATGATGATGATTTTGCCAGTCATTTTCTCCATCATGATGGCGCGCTTGCCCCTCACCATTTTAATGATTGTGCTGCAGCGTTTGCTGATGGGGGTGATGGTCGCGGTGCCGGTGGCGATTTTCTACGGCTTGGGGCTGCTGGCGCAAAGCAGTGGTGATTACGAGTTGCTGGTGATGATTCTGGCTGGCCCTTATTTCTTTGGTTTGCTTGCGCTGGCCAATCGTCCGACCCTGCCTTACGGCCTCGGATTTTGCATTCCGTTTACCATCTTGATCAGCCCGAGCAACGACATGACGCGCGCGTTTTCTATCGATTCAACCTTGAGCAATGCGCTGTCGATATTTGTCGGGGTGACCGTGTTGTACTGGATGTTTAAGATGATCACCGGCCCGGGGCTACAACTGATGCAACACCGGCTGATGCGTGCGACGCAAAAGGATTTACGTGAGTTGATGTCGCATCCTGCGCCGGATCATTGGTTCAATGCGCGCATGGGCGACCGATTGCTGCGTATTGCGACGTACGACAAAAGCATGGCGAGCCGCACGCGTGACATTACCGACTTGGCATTAACCGGGCTGAATTTAGGGCACGTGTCGATTCGCCTGCGTCGATTGGTCAACGGTGCCAAGAATCCTTTGGTCGAACGGTTGCTGGATGAATGGCAGCAAGCGTTGGCGGATGCATTCTTCTGGTGTTCGAAAGGCAAAACGCATGCGCCGTTTGGCCAAGTGAGTGATGCCTTACTGAATGTGTTGCGGGAGGAACAGCTCGCGAAAGGACAATTTGAAATTGTGGAAGGGATGTTTGAACGGTTGGCGATGACATTTGAGCGCAGCGCGCGAACCATTGCTGAGAATCAGGCAGCGCGACAAAATTAAGTCCCACAAGGATGTGAACTCAGGCAGTGCTTCGGCACTGCCTTTTTATTTTCTAAGGCACTATTTTCTGCGGTGGTCTCTGCTCGAGGCAATTTTTACGACGCCATTTTACTGGTGTCATGCCTTATGGTGCCATTTGGTGCTTGTTTTAGGGGGCAATGTTGATTTGAACCTCTACGCGGCGGTTGTGCGCACGTCCCGCTGGGGTTGTGTTGGTATCAATAGGACGTGTTTGGCCTTCACCGAACACTTTGATGCGATGTTCGGCGACTTGGTTTTCCATCAGCACGTCGGCAGCGGCTTGCGCTCGGCGCGTTGATAGCTTGGTGTTGTACGCGTCGCTGCCTGTCGAATCGGTGTGGCCGATGATCAGAACTTGCGCTTGGGGTTGCTGGTTTAATTTTTCGGCAAGCGTGCTTAATGCTTGTTGCTGCGTGGCATTTAAGCTGCTGCTGTCAAAACTCAGCGCATCGTAGGTATAGGTCGTGGTTCTCTCGCTTGAAACCGGCGGTGTGGTTTGGGGGGCGGCAGGCGCAATGAACGAGGTTGTTTCGACCGCATCGTGAAGCGAACGCGGCTTATTGCTGGCACCGAATGCATAGCGGATGCCCACTGCGGCACCATTCATCGTATAACGGTTGGTGCCATCATTGACATCGGTTGCCACGCTGTATTCCACGCGCAATGTCATTTGGGGTCTCAGGTCATATTCCACCCCTGTTGCGGCAAACCAAGAGCCGTCACTGTGGCCAGATGTATTGGCATACGCCATCCCCGCTTTGACGTACCAGCGATAGTCATCAACGATTGGGAACGTCAATTTTGGCGCGAGCGTGAGTAAACGAATGGTGTCGCTGTGCAACGACTTCACCGTGAATGTCCCTAAATCTTCATAGCTGCTTTCTAATGCCAACGTGTCGTTGACGTGATAGCCCGCAAACAGCCCGTAAGCCGGATTATCGGTGACACAATTTTCTTCCGATGATTGGCATTGTTCAGACAACCACGATTTCCCGATTTTTACGCCAAGGTAATAAGGCGCAGCGGTCGAGGAAACGGAGACACATAAAAGACTGAGCAACACATGCTGTTGACGCATGAAGACCTCTTTCCTAGTTAAAGTAATTTCAAATGAATCCAAGCAACATTGAAAAATCAGGTTGCACAATATTGTTGAAACTCGAGTCAAAACTCATGTCAGAACGTTGTGAACAAATTCCCGCAATAAAGAAAAATAGGAAACTAGATCAATTTAAGGAGATAGAAATAAAATTGGTTTCATGCGAATGCAACGACCGGGAAATTTAAAATTTAAAGTATTTGTAAACGGCGACATGGTCTTTTCTTATTTTGTAATGTTTTACCTATCGAATTAATAACTAATATCAATTGATTTTATTGTTTTAGATCAATTTCGCGTTGATGATTTGTTGATGTTGTTATTTTATTGTTTATTCGAACCAATAAATTTCTTTTTTTTAGAAAAAATTAAAAAAAGCGAAACTGGATCAAATTCAGTGACTTCATAAATTTGGAAATAGATCAATTACTCTAATCTTTGCGCTTGTACTGGTTGTTGGTTATTTAACAAAATTAAACACTGCAAAATAGCTTACAGTGCGGTGTTTATTGGAAATTTAGTGGTGTTTACAAGATAAATATTCTGATGTTTAATTCGCTTCGTGGTGAGGGAGTTATGAAATCCCGTTCACATTCTGATTATAAAAAGAGCATTATTTGAGGTTAATTATCTAATGAACACGCTAATGAAAAAAACGCTAGTCGCGTCAGCTTTCGGTCTTCTACTTTCAGCAAATGGCGCAATGGCTGCGACCAGCACTGCAGTTGCGGGTGGTACGATTTCTTTCACTGGTTCTGTCACTGATACCACGTGTGACGTGACCACCAGCGGTGACAAAGATTTCACAGTCACACTATCTCCTGTAGCACTGACTGACATTGCAAATCCAGGCGTAGCAAGCGCAGGTGCGAAACAATTTGATATGAAAGTGGCCGGTTGTACTGGTTACACTGACGGTGGCACTGAATCTCTGCACATTACATTCAGTGGTTCGAACATTTCTGATGATGAGTTGTACCTAAAAAATGACACAGGTACAGCAACTGGTGTTGGTATTACGATTACTTCTGATGGTACTGCTGCTGGGAAAGTTGACCTCAACAAAGCCGTGGCTACTGGTCTTGGCGAAAATGTAGCGGACGGTACCATTTCTTACTTCGCGAACTACTACAACTTTGCCGGTCAAGATGCTGCAACAGCAGGTACTGTTGTGACTAGCGCAACATACACATTTGATTACCAATAATTAAATGACAAGGAGGAGTTCGCTCCTCCTGATCCAATCACAGAGGCACGAATGAAAAAAACACTGCTTTTAGTTCTGGCGTTAATGACAGGGAACGCTCATGCCAGTGTCATTATCAATGGAACTCGAGTTGTATTTAGTCACGATGCAAAAGAAGCATCTTTTCAGTTAATTAACCGCAGCCCGACGACGCATCTCGTCCAAAGTTGGATTGATGATGGTCAAATAGAGGCAAGCCCTGAAGAGATTGACGTGCCTTTTGTGATTTTACCGCCGATTGTAAAAATCGGTCCGGAAAATGGTCAGGAAATTAAAATTCGTCGTGTCGGTGATACTCATCATATTGCCAAAGATCGCGAATCGGTATTTTGGATTAATGTACTGGATATTCCGCCTATTCCGGATGGTGCTGAACGTGGCGAACAAAATTATTTACAAGTCGCGCTCAGAACCAGAATCAAACTGTTTTACCGCCCTGCAGGATTGGACGCCTCGGAAGAATTTGTCGGCCAAAACCTCAGCGTCAATGTGGCGGGGAACTGTTTAGAAAATCGTTCTCCATTGCACGTCAGTGTGGTTGATATGGAGAAGGACAATCAAAGAATTCTCGAGCAGTCCTTTATGATTAAGCCGTTCAGCTGCCATGCGGTGGATGGCGTCACACTGGATCACTCAGGACAATATAAGGTCGTCTGGCTAGATGACTATGGAAGTAAGAAGTCAGTTCTTTTGTAAGAGTTCAGTATGCAAGGCATTCATCGATTTCGTGGTCGCTCTTTATATTCTGTCGTTTTTTGTTCTGTTGCTGCGATGACGCTTTCTCATACTGCCTATGCTGCGTCGTTTAACTCAAGCTTTTTGGTGGGGAAATCGTCTGCGCAAAAATGGAACTCCAATGTAGAAATTACCCCGGGACGTTACGATTTCGATTTATTTATCAATGATAAATGGATCGGGAAGTTCACGGTTGATGTGCAAGATGGCACCAAAGAAAACTTGTATGTCGACTATAACGATGTCGAAACGTTTGGGCTGAAGCTCGATGCATTCGACCTTGATGCCAAACAAAAGGCGGTGAATGTGAATGCGCTCCTCAAAGGCGGTTCATTCACCTTTGACCCAAATGGGTTCAAAATTCGCCTGACGATTCCTCAAGCCTTTGTTTCCAACACCGACTCGAATTGGGTGTCAAAAGAGCGTTGGGATCATGGTATCAATGGCGCTTATCTCAACTACAACGTCAACTACTCCAATTATTACTATAAAGAAAACCATACAGATAACGAAAACCTGTTTGCCTCTCTCAACGGCGGGATCAATCTGTATGGTTTTCACTTCATCGAAGTGGGGTCACTCAATGGCGATGCGGTGGATAGCACCTCGTACACCAACACCTATCGTTACGTGGAAAAACCACTGATTGACATCGACTCTGTGCTTCGCGTCGGTAAACAGTCGTCTTATAGCAGCTACTTTGATACCAATACCTATCAAGGTCTCTCGCTGAGAAAAGACATGCGCATGTTGCCGGATTCTTACGGCCAGTATATGCCCGTGATTCGAGGCGTTGCGACGGAAGCGGCTGTGGTGACGATTTCTCAAGATGGCCGCGTGGTGGAAGTGCTCAACATTCCTGCGGGCGACTATGAGATTGATGACCTGATGCCGACGGGATCGCGTAGCGATCTGGACGTCACGCTGACGTACGCCAGCGGCCGCAACGAGTCTTACGTGGTGCCATATTCCACCGTGCCAGGCATGCTGCGTTCAGGGTCATCGGATTACAACATCAATATTGGTTATCTCGATTACGACTACACCGACGATTTGTTTGCGCAGGGGGAATACTCGCGTGGGTTGAACAATTACCTCACCGGTTATGTGGGGACAACCCAAAGTAAGGGTTATCAGTCGTATTTGTTGGGTAGCGCCATTTCGGTGCCGAATATCGGTTCGTTCTCGTTTGATGTGGAAACCGCTTTTGCCGACATGACGTACCTCGATACCTATCAAGGGCAAAAATATAAGTTGTCCTACAGTAAGTATTTTTCGACGCGCACCAACTTAACGCTGGCGAGTTATTACTACCAAACGGATGAATATTTGACGCTGCGTGATTATTACCGCATTAAAGATGCGGTCAGTGAATCGGCCATCAACAGCCGCACCAAAGAGCGGTACAGCTTTAATGTCAGTCAACCGTTCGGCGATCACTGGGGCCGTCTCTATTTTGATGGTTATTTTACGCGTCGCGTGAATCACGACACGTTTGATAAGCAATATAACTTGAGTTACAGCACCACGTATCACCAGACCAGCTACACCATTTCTGCGACACGCAGTTACAGCTACGCCGATTACACCGATGTCAAAACGACCGACGATCGGATCGCGTTGTCTGTCTCGATCCCGTTGAGCAGTTTGGGTCACAATACCCGTTTTGCATCGCGCGTGAATTTCGACGGCCGTGACTACGCATCGTCAGATGTGTCACTCAGTGGTTCGGATGGGGTCGATTCTTACAGTGTGAACGCCGGGCACGATCGCTATTCAAAATCTTATGCGAGTGTCTACGGGTCACATCGCGGGTCAAAGGCGTACCTCAACGGCAGTTATGGTGAATCTGAAACGCAGCGACAAGTTTCACTTGGCATGAGTGGCAGTGTGGTGGCTTATGACGGCGGCGTGTTGGCGACCTCACAAAGTGGTACGAACTTCGTGATCTTGGAAGCGCCGGGCGTCGAAGGGGCGATGATCAACAACAATGCCAGCATTGAAACCGATGCCGAAGGCCGCGCGTTAATCGCTTCCGCTGCGGCGTATCGCAAAAATACCTATCGCATCCAGAACCAAACGGGCGAGGGGGAAATCAGCGGAAACGTGAAATACATTGCACCGGTCAAAGGCAGTATTTCAAAAGTGACGTACCAAACGGATGTTCGTAAGAACTATGTGTTTGCCGCCAGCGACAGCCAAGGCGCGCCATTACCCTTTGGTTCGGATGTGTTAAATAGTGACGGCGAAGTGGCTGGGTATGTGCTGCAGGGCGGACGAATTGCCGTGCGTAGCGAACAATACCCAGAAAAATTGACCGTTGTGTATCAGAAACAAGGGCGTCCAATGACGTGTGTATTAACGCCTTCGACGACAGAGAAAGCCGTATGTTTATAAATCGCTGGTTATTGCTCACGCTGTTGATGAGTGGTTTGACTTCGCTGTTCTCGCCAGCGGTGTCGGCTGGTCTATTGGGTGACACTTGTATTCCCGGATCGGTGGCGATCATCGGCCGCGCGCCGTATGTAGGCCACAACAGCCTTGATTTGTCCGAAGCGTTTACAACGACCAAAAAAGTCAATGTCACGCTCACCACCAACTGGAGTGGCAGTATGTTTTGTACGTACGGTGTGACGGACTATGTCTATTACCACTCACCGATTATGGGGTCTGGTGAAGACGCCTATTTCATTACATTTCACGATGAGGACGGCTCACATTCAATTAAAGTGACGACGCAAATCTCCAAAGCCTATGAAGGTGTGAATGGTGTTTCTGGTGTGCATTCCTTGGGCTATAACGTGACATATACCATGACATTTGAACTATTGGATTATGTCCTTCCTTTTGATGCAACCAATGCGATCAGTACTCGAACTGGCAATATCGATATTGCGCCAGTAGCCGCGGCTGGAGAAAGCCGTTCTGATCAAAAAGCATTCACCGCTTGGAATAACAATGCTTGGGGTCGCACGTCATGGTTGGCATATCAAGACCTCACCGTGACGTATTCGCCGAACCACACAACGTGTACCGTGTTGGATCAAACGGTTGCATTGCCTGAAACTTCGATTGATGCAATTCGTCGTGGCAATGCCAGCCGCCGCTTGTTTGTCCTGGATTTCTCGTGTGGCGGAACGACCAACGGCGTGGCATCAAGAAACGTGACGGCTTGGCTGTACAGTGCGGATATTGTCAGTACTGATCCGGATGTGTTGCGTAATAGCGCATCGACGGCAAACGATATTGGTATTGTGATCACGGACTACCGAGGCAACCCGATCAAACTCTCGAACAGCCAAACGGCCATCAACGACGCGGATATTTTACTGGATGTTGAAGCGGGTAAAGTGTTCGATGCCTCGGAAACGGCCTACCCGTTTGCCACATACGCTATTTATGGCGATAACCCGACCCCAGGCACTGTACAAGCTACCGCGACGGTTATTATTGGCTACGACTAATCAGGAGATGGATGACCATGGGGGCAAGGAAGCACAAGAAAATTTGATTATATTGTGAAGTGTTTATGAGCAGTTGGATGGTAAGAAAAATCGCGCTGATGTGTGTGCTGGTGATGCTCTCGTATTGGGCGCACGCCGCAGATACCTGCTACGCCATCGATGGACAGTCGGTGTTTAGTAACGCGCGCGCGCCATGGCCTTCCAGTAAAGGGTCGTACAATTATTCCGATATGTTCATGAGTGGCAGCACCAGCGCCTCGTTTGTTTATCGCGCGCAATTTAATGGCTATGGCTGGTGCGAAAAGATCGGCAGCAATCCAATTTATTACATCAACCCCTTAAGTTTGGCCAATAGCGGGCTTTATCTGCATTTCATCGACAAAACCTCGGGGGTCGATGAATGGGTGTTGGTTGAATCACAGTTGTTGAATTCGTCCGGCACGGTGTCCACTTTAGCCGGTTCATTCAGTATCAATAGTTCAGTGATCAATGTGAGCTATCGTTTAACGTTCCGATACCTTGGCAAGTTGCCGATAGCGCCAAGTTATTCCCTCGAAACATCCAATAATAAACTGGTCATTCCCACGGTGATGTTGGCTTCAGAGCAACACGGCAGCCTTGATGCTTATCAATCGTGGTCAACGGGCAATTGGGGAACCAAGAAATGGCTGGCGTATGAAGAACTGACGGTGGTGTACCAGCCGACGGCAACGACGTGCAATGTGCCAGGGCAAACCATCACGCTAGATAGAACTTCCATTGAGAGTATTCGCAACGGCACGTCGCCGAAAACGCCCTTTGTGCTGAGCTTTAATTGTCGTGGTGGTGCTAACCATACGGCACTCAATGACATCAATGCTTGGTTGTACAGCGGAGACATCGTGAACGATAACCAGACGGTCTTGCGCAGCACGACGTCGTCATCGACTGGCGTCGGGATCAACCTGCTGAACGCGAGTGGTCACCCTATCAAACTTTCGAACAGTCGAACGGCGGTGAACGATGCCGATTTGGTGTTGGACATCGATGAAGACGACATCTTTTCTGACGTGGAGCAAGTCTCGATCTACGCCGCGTATGCCATCTACGACGCTAAACCTCAGCAGGGAAGCGTCGAAGCGACGGCCACAGTGATGATAAATTATGATTAATACGATGAATAAAAATGACGATATCAAACGTTGTGTCGCTAAGGCACTGCTGAAAAATACCGGGAAAAACTTCCACTGTTCCATTAATAAAAACTGTGTCTATTGTATGTCTGATGGGCGCGTATTTATCTTTAATCAGAATCTGTTTTTATGCCCTCATCAACCATTCGTGCAGATGAAAATCGACCGAATGTTACAACGAAATCAAGATATTATCGATTATCAAGATAACTATTATTTTGATGATCACGAAAACTTAATTCGAATGAATAAAGCGCCTTAGGGCGCTTTATTGATCAATGACGCAAGTGAGAACGGGGGCATAGCGATTTGAAATGAGCAGGGTGTTCACGTTGATCATTTCCAAGGTTATGGAACGCGATGTACCCACAATCAAAGAGGGTAAGTATTTATCCATGACATCGTTTTGCATGCCGTCTTTGAACAAACTCTCGGATTGATTGATAGAGAAGGTGTAATTGTTATTATCAATGTGTTCGTAATTGAAATTCTCTCGTTTATGAATCACGTATCGTTGCCCTTGATACACAGCATCGCCCGAGATAAACACGGTTCCCGTTTTGTTTTTATGGAACGTAAATGCGATATCAGCATACATGGAAAAATCATTGTTAATGTCATCGCTGTTATAATAATTGAGCGTGGCTCGACAAGTCGACGACAAATATCTCGCCTTATCATAATCATAGTAAAGATACCCAGCGGAAATTGAAGCGATTAAACTAAAGGTGATTAATTTTTTCATTTTTCTTCCATTGGTAGTAATAGTAATTCTCACAAGCAGAAAACTTGCCATCCACTAAAAAACATTTAGAGAAAAACAGTCGACCAGAGTGACCGTAAAATAAGCTGTTTTGACTATGGAAAAAAACTTTTTCTGTCTTACCACAATGAATATTCAACTTCTGCATTTCTTCTTTGAGAATGGATAATTGAAAGGCGATGCCTTCATCGGAACGCTTTCTAAAATTATACACATCACATTGCTCAATTTTACCGATATGGTAAGCATCTTGATAAAACTTTTTGGAAATGATAGTCGTGCCCGTGACCAGTACGCCAAATAAACTGGTGTAAAGAAATGGGTATAGATATTTCTTGAATGTAACTTTTTTCTTGGGGGCATGATGTGCTTTGGCCGTTGATTCCGATACAGCAATGGGTTCCGGGTCCATGTTTTTAATAGGGAACTCGTTGTTCAGCATAAATCCAACTTTAGGAATGGTTAAAATAATATCATCCACGCCCGTAAATTTATGCAACGTCTTTCGCAGTTGACTAATATATTGATTGAGTGAACTGTACGACCCCTTTAATCCAAACTTATCCCAACCTTCCATCAATAAAACATCACGTTCCATTGGTGTACCGTGATGTTTTGACAATAATTCCAATAAACGATTAGCGGTTGGTGTCAGCGTGAGGCTTTCATGATCGGATTCTGCATCTGATAGCTTGAGCGTGCCATCGCTTGAGTTATAGATGACCGTATGATTGAGAAGCAATTTCATTCGCTTTTTCCAACATTGTAAACTGAAAACATTATAGCATTAAATCAAATAGTTACCAGTTGATGTGGTTGTTTTTTATACGGTTGAATTATGCTTTTTGATATTAATAGTAAATGCTGTACAAACATAAATATTAGCATCAATTGTTTAAAAAGTTAAATTAAACAGATAAAAATGCTAGATATGATTCAAATACCTTTATAATGTATTTGTTTAGGTTTTTCTTATGTATCTTATCCCAAGCCGCTCGTCTTGCTATCGATGCTTGCCGATATGCGCCAATGACGGTGGCAAATCAGTTATGAGAAAGTATTGGTCGGTGAAATATAATAATGATTTATCCAAACATAAATTTCACATCATTCAATGACGTGAAAATAGCTATAGACAATATAAAAATCGATGTCCCATTTATTAACGATTTGAAGTTTGAACCGATCGTTGATTTGGATAACCTTACCACAATTGCTTATGAAATGCTTTCGGTGTGTGAGCCGAATATTGACGTAGAGGCCTCATTTGGCCGTCTGGAATATTCAACGAAGAAATGTCTTTTTTTTAATCAGTTGGAGTTGATTAAAGACATTACGAATTGTCGTATCTACATCAATCTCCCATTGAGAGAGATATTAACCAATGATTTGCTCTTAGAGATAAAAACCATTGGCATGATTCCAACTTCAATTTCTGTGGAATTACAGGATCTTCACGATGTCTATCAATTTGAACCCATTGAAATCAATCAGCTGCGTTATCAAGTGAAAAAACTTCAAGCATTAGGGGTGGAACTCTGGGCTGATGATTTGAACGAAGACCTGATGGATTTCTTCATTGACGCGGGGATTCATTTCTATGGTGGAAAAATTGATAAAGAAACATTTTGGACATTAAGAAAAAATAAAAAGCTTCTCAATTTTTTGATTGCAAAGAGTAAAAATTTCTGTGGCCATGTATTGATCGAAGGTATTGAAACTGAAAAAGATTTGAAGTTAGTTCGCTCAACGAAAGCTGATCTTGCTCAAGGGCATTATTGGGCGGAAATACGAGTGCTTAATTTAAAAAATACTATTTAGTCTATTCATTTCTAGGTTGTCGCTTTGTCTAAAAATATTCTTATTATTGATCAAGATAATGCCATCGCTTCGGCGTTGGTCTTAAGTTTTGAAATCGTAGGTTACGCATGTGTGCATCACCGTAAACTCTTTTCTGCCAAGTCCGATTGGTTAAAAGCAGATTTGGTGATTTGGCATGTGAAAAAAGACCAGTCCACGTTTGATCTGCCCATGTTGCTGGCGTTGAAAAACGTGCCGGTGATGATGGTCGGTGACGGGTGTACGGTCGCAGACAAGGTGAGATGGCTCGATAGCGGGGCGATCGATTTTCTGGATTGCCCTTTTTCTGGCCTCGAGATGTATGCGCGTGTGAAAGCGCATCTCAGAAAGTTTTCCAAAGATCGCGAGGTCCGATATCAGGTTGAGTTTTCTGATGTCGGTTTTTCGATCAATCGCGTGACTTGGGAAACTTGGTACAAAGGCGACCGTTATCATCTGTCCAAAAAGGCATTTGAGCTGCTTTTCTTCCTTTCGCTGAATATCGGTAAGGTGTTTTCGCGTTCAGAATTGCTGGAAAAAGTTTGGGGATACTCCTGTTCACTCAACACGCGCACTGTGGATACGCATATTTTACGCTTGAGAGAGTACTTTCCGGACATTGGCATCGAAACCATTTATGGCGTCGGTTATTGCATTAAGCGATAGCCGCGGCCTGACGTGTGATGCCCGTTTTTGTTTGACTATGGATTCCTCGTTTCATGAAGAATTGGACGCTTGCCTTCATCGCGCTCTGCCTGCTGTTATGGAAATGTTCAGCGCCAGCGCCTCACCATTTTGATGATGATTTTCAGTCATCCCAACACGCCCCTGAGCTGGTGTTGGATTACGATTTTCTAGGGCAATTGGTTATTCGAGATGCCCACGCCATCACTCGGTTATACGCCGGACAGGTGATTTCCTCCACCTTAACCAACGATGTGCTGGTGTTAGGCTTTAACGGCCAAAACCAACTGTACGTGGGGGGAACTGCCTACCACTTACAGCAGATTCATCTGCATTTTGACTCGTTTACCCACGATGACGAGGGCAGCGACACGATGGAAGCGCATTTTGTGAACGCAGATGCCGCGGGGCATCTGATGATCCTGACGATGCTGTATCAACGCGATCAGCAAAGCCTGCGGTTTAAGCGGTATGTAGACAGCCTCTCGTCAGATCGGCTGCTGAACCATGAGTTTAGCCAGCCGTTTCCCATCGACACATTATTGCCCGCTTCGAATGATTACGTGTGCGTCAAAGGGGCTTATCGAGAGCAGCGGAGCTGCGAAGGTGATGTGCGTTGGCTGGTTTTGCATGATTCGCGGCCGCTGCCGCCCACGTTAGTTGACCGCTTGGTGCACGCGGGCAGCCCATCACATCGTTCTATGGCGCATTCCGATACTTAATGGGTCGTTGAGGGTGCGCGTTTATTCACGGCGCTGCTTTATGGCGCCGTGTGGCTGACGGGGCTGTATTTCATATAGACGAACGGCGCGTCTTCGCGATACACCTGAAAACCAAAGCGTTGATAGAGATGAGCGGCGCGGTTGCCTTGCAGGTAGCACAGCAAACACGGCCGCTTGGCTTGGTTCGAAAACTCGGTGATGTCTCGCAGAACTTGGCTGCCAATGCCTTGGCCTTGATAGGCTGGCAGAATGAAAAAGCGCGAAAAATAGAGTGTGTCATTTTTGTCATGCAGCATGTAGGTGCCGATCGGTTGGTCGTCGGCGCAAATGAGGGTTGGTAATCCCGATTTCCATTCTTGACGATGAAGCGCTCGCTGCAACGCTTCATCCCATCCAAAAGTTTGCGTCACCAAATCGTGCTCGGTGGCCTTTCTGAGCTCAAAAGCAAATTCATCATCGGCGTCGGTGGCGGGGCGAAAAGAGAGCTTCATCGAGTATGTCCAGTGGTTCGCGCGTCGATTACGGTATCGCTCTCACTCTACTGAAAAGCAAAAAAATCGCCACTACAAATTGCACCACGAAGCAGGCACTGAACAGCATCGTTGAACCATACCGTGTCATTAAGTAGCCGGATGCGGCCAAACCAAACGGCATCAACAGTTTAAACAGTGAGCCCGTCAGCCCAGCAATGCGGCCCAAGTGCTGCTGCGAAAATGCCTCTTGGCGGTAACTCCAGATACAAATGTTGCTAAACAGACCCACCGCAGAGACCCAGAAGAATGCCACGATCAACATCATTGGCGTTTGGCTCAGTACGGGCAGAATGAACCCAATCGATTCCAGTGCAATACTGATAATGAGCAGTTTTCCAAGGCCGATTTGACGCCGTACCGTGTCGGCGACAAATGCGCTCAACACGCCGCCAATGCCTGAAGCAGCAACCATATAGCCGATGTCGATGGCACTCAGCGATAAGTCTGCTTTGGCAATGTAGATCGACTGAATCCAAAAGATCGAACCGATGGTGTTAATCACCATCACTGCCAGCGTGATCCGCCACATGTTCTTTTCGTGGTAGAGCACGTGCCATCCCTCGCGCAGCGCTTGCCACACGGGTGGGTGCTCACTCACTTGAGGAGTTTCCAACGTCAGGCGATTCAGTTGCCAATACGCCAGCAACCACAACAGCGCTAAACCAAGAAAGATTTGATGCAGCTCAGACAACAGCAGCAGCGCGCCGGACAACACCGGCCCGACAGTTTCCATCAAGCTGTAGAGCGAACTCATGCGCGCCGTGGCGGTATTTTGCTGCGCGTGCGGCAGTGCCAATTTGAGCATCGCCATGCGCGCATTGTGATAGCCGTAGTTAAACGCCATCATCAAAAACGCGCACGGAAACAGCACATACAGCGGCTCCGCCATCCAGCTCACCGCCGAGTAGGAGAGCAAAATAGTGAGGATTTGACCCAGCAACATGGCTTGCGACCACGATTTCTTGTCACAGCGATCCACCCACACGCCGATGAACAGCGCCAGTAAGAGGTTGGGCAGAAATTCAACCGCTCGCATCCAGCCCATCATATGGGACGATTGCGTGAGTTCGTAGACCAACAATGGGAGAGCTAAGTCGTATATTTTACTTCCCAAAGCGACAAAAAAAGCACTAGAGAATAGAATGACAAAACTGGAACTTTTCCAGATAGAGGTTCGATAATCCGTTAACGTATTCATTTTTGGTTCCTTTTTAACCGAAGTTGTTGAATCATTATCGAAAATAAAAGATGAATAAAAATAGAAAGATAGAAAAAGGATTTCGTCTTTATGCATTACTGGAAAGCACTGGCTTTTTTGCGCGACCAGTTGGTTGTTGCAGCCCCGGTGCCGCTCTCACTGGATCGCCTGACGCAGGAGTTGGGATGCACCAAACGCAACGCGCAGTTGGTGGTGAAAAAACTGGTGGGCAACGGCATCATCCGTTGGCAATCTTCCGTGGGGCGCGGTAATTTCCCGATTGTCACCTTACTCAAAGATCCGCAACCGATGTTGGAAAACAAAGCCCGTCGCTGGATTGAAGAGGGGAAGGTGGCGATGGCGATCAGCTTGATTGCGCCCGCCCAACGCGACGCATTTATTGCGGCATACATCGCGCGGCACCAGTCGCACGCCCACCGTGACGATATTTTGCAAATCCCGTTTTATCGCGGCACGCATGCACTTGATCCCATTGATATTACTCGCCGTACCGAACAACACCTTGCTCGCTATTTGTATGCGAACTTGCTGCGTTTTGATGCGCAAGCGCGCGGTTATCGTGGCGATTTGGCGCAGACCTTTCAGACCACCGAACGGGGCATGGCCATCACTCTGCGCAAAGGGCTGTACTTTCACAATGGCGAGCCACTGACTGCGCACTCCGTGCAGCAACACTTCACGCGGTTGGTCACCACATCTGAACATTATCGTTCGCTATATCAATTGATTGATGCGATTGAGGTGCAGGATCGCTACCGACTCGAGATCATCAGTTCGGTAGAAGCGACGCTTTTGCCCAAACTGCTGTGTGCGGGCGCGATGGGCATCGCATTGTGGCTCAAGGGGGATGCAGACCGCGAAGGGCAAGTGATTGGCAGCGGCCCATTTGAGTTGGTTGAGCAAACGGAGTGGCGCACCTTGATGAACGTGTCGCGGTATTATCACGGTTATCGCCCGTGGGTGGATGGCATCGAGGTGTGGAATGTCGGGGACAAAGCCAAAGAGTTTGCCCCTAACAGCCACCTGTTCCACCCATTGCTGGAGCCGCGTGCTCAGGCGGCCGATTACGAACAGAGAGCGCAATGGGAAGCGGGCTGCGAATATATACTGCTCAACGCCAATCGTTCGCCGTGGCTGGGCAGTTTAAGTCGCCGGAAGAAGCTGATGGCAATCCTGGATGCGCTCGGCGTGCCCGCATCGTTTGCAGATGAGGTGGCCAAAGCGGAAGGGATGTTGTCGTCGCCATCGGCGCGACTGACGGCAAACCTTCATCAAGCGCAGCAATGGGCGGATGAGTTAGGCAAACCGCCGCAGCCCCTACAACTGCTGACGTACGCGTTGGGCCAGCACATCGACTATGCACATCATTTGGCGACGGCGTTGCGTGAGTTGGGGATTGCCTGTGAGGTGTCGGTGTTGCCGTTTCCTGAATTTTGCCAACAGGCGACGCTGCAACACGCCGACATCATTTTGTCTGGTGAAGTGTTTGGCGATGACGCGGACATGTCGTGGTTAGGATGGTTATTGGCCAGCACCAGCTTGCAAGCGTGCATGACGCCGGCCCAGCAGCAGTGGCTTCACGAGGCGTTGGCGGCGATTTATCCGTTGACCGAAGCCAAGCGTTTCAAAGCTTACCAAGCGCTGGAGAAGAAGCTCATCAAAAAAGGACTCTATTTGCCGCGCTTTCATGTGCAGCAAACTTTATCGGTGGCCAAATCGGTGAGCACCAGCGAACTGCTGGCCAATGGCTGGGTGGATTTTTCAGAAGTGGTGATCACGCCCTAACAAAGCGCGCCCGAGGGCGCGTTTTGCGGGTTACGCGTCCGGGTGTTCGAGTTGGCGTCGATTGGCGCAAGATTGCGAGTAATCGCCACGCATTGCGGCGATCAACCCATCGACCGCGCAGTGCACCATCTTCAGGCGCGTTTCAGTGGTGGCTGAGCCGATATGTGGCAGCAAAAAGGCGTTGTCGAGCTGCGTCAGTGGGGACGAGGCGGGCAGGGGTTCGGTTTCAAACACATCCAACCCGGCAGCACGAATCTGCCCGGTTTGCAGGGCATGAATCAGCGCCTGCTCATCTACCACTTTGCCGCGCGCGGCATTGACAAATACCGCACTGGGTTTCATCAAGCTGAACGCTTTGGCCCCAATCAGTTTCTCCGTCGCTTCGCTGAGCGGTACCAACACCACCACAAAATCAGACACTTGTAACAGATCATCCAACGACATCCGCAGCGCACCGAAATCGTGTTCTGCTTCTCCATTGATGGAGCGGTTATGGTAGTAAATCGACATACCAAACCCATAGTACGCCCGTTTGGCGACGGCGTAGCCAATGCGTCCCATGCCCACAATGCCAAGCGTTTTGCCGTGAAAATCGACGCCAAACTGCGCTGGAGTGAGGTTCTGTGTCCAGCGACCTGCCTTGACCATTGCGGACATTTCTCCTGCGCGCCGCGCTGCGCCGAGCGCCAGTAAAATCACCGTATCAGCAACGGTTTCATCGAGCACGCCCGGTGTGTGAATCAGTGGAATGCCACGTTGGCTCAAATAGTCGAGATCGAACTGGTCGGTGCCGACCGAAATGGTGGCCGCGGCTTTCAGCTTAGGCGCGCCATCAAGCAATTCAGGCGTCATCTCTACGCCGTTGCCAATCAAGCCTTCAGCCTGAGTTAACGCCTGCTTAAACGCAGCGAAATTGTCGTCATGAACGCCATCAAATTGAATGACATCGAAGTGGTTTTGTAACGTGCGCAGCGCGTCGGGGGGCAGGGATTTGTACAGCACAACTTGAGGTTTCATCGGGTTCTCCTTAACTGACGAATGGAAGCATCGAAAAGTCTGCGCAGCAACGGGCGATCGGCGTGACGACCGAATCGGTGTTGTGCGTACTCACAAAAACAGCGATTGAAAAAGACGTTCATACGATTAACGTATATAAGCTCATCGGTGACCCATTTGATCATTAGGACAGAACATCATGTTAGATGCAAACTTGGCGCAGCAGATCGTTGATCGCACCATGTCGATCATTGGCTACAACATCAACGTCATGAATCACGCGGGCATCATCATCGGCAGCGGTGACCGCGACCGCCTTGGCCATGTGCATGATGGCGCCATTCTGGCGCTCAAGCATGGGGATTCCATCGAACTCAATTCCCACAGTTGTCAGTCGTTGAAAGGGGTGAAGCCGGGCATCAACATGCTGCTGAAACAGGGCGCGCAGGTCGTGGGCGTAGTCGGTGTGACGGGGGAGCCGGATGAAATTCGTGAGTTTGCCAATTTGGTCAAAATGAGTGCAGAGATGATCATCGACCAAGCGGAACTGGTTGAGCAGTTACAATGGGATCGCCGCCACCGTGAAGAGTTCATCACCGCTTGGATCAACGACCAATTGAATCAAGATGAGCTGACGGCGTGGGCGACGCGTTTGTCGCTGGATGTCACCCAACCGCGCGTGGCGGTGGTGATTGAATTTCGCCAGCAAACCGCTGCAAAGCATGTCGACAGCGTGCGTCAGGTGGTTGACTTGCTCGAGCATCCGGAGCGCGACAATTTGGTCGCGGTGGTGTCGATGAACGAAATTGTGGTGCTCAAACCGGTCAAACATCCCGAGCACTGGACCAGCGATGATGAGAGCTTGCGCATCGATAAATTGATCGCTCGCCTCAGGGAGCACCAGATCGACGGCTACGATATCGCGCTGGGGCAGATGTTCCTTGACCCCAATGCGCTGCATCTTTCTTACCAGAGCGCCAAACAGGTGCTGCGGCTGGGCAAAGAAAAACACCCCAAGCAACACAAGCATCTGTTTGAGACGTTGCGGCTGCCAGTGCTGATGTCGCCGCTACGCGACTATTGGCAGGGCGAGCAGTTGTGCGAGTCGGTGGACAAACTCAAACAGCGGGATCGTTCCGGTCAATTGATGAAAACGCTGCACACCTTGTTTGTCTGTGGCGGTAATTTGTCTGAGTGCGCCAACGTGCTCTATATCCATCGCAATACGCTGCGGTATCGGTTGGATAAGATCACCGACATCACCGGAATCTCGACCCAAAGTTTCGTGGGGCTGGTGGAACTATATATTGCGTGTCAGATCTCAGAATGAGGCGCAATTTGTGCGCATGCACAAAATGTTACAATGATTCACCCTGTTTATTTGGCGACTTGCCTAAAGGAATCGGGGCGCAGAGTTCGGATAATAGACTCACCCTACACAGGCCCGTTTTGAGGCCTGAACCTGATAAAAATGACATGGAGTTATTATGAGTCTTATCCTGATTCTGCTGGCAGTGATCGCGTTTATCGTGCTCGCGACCACCAAGTTTAAGTTACACCCCTTTTTAGCACTGATCGTCGCGGCATTTCTCGCGGCGTTTGCCTATGGACTGCCGGCAGAGAGCATTGCGAAAACCATCGCTTCTGGCTTTGGTGGCATTCTGGGCTACATTGGTCTGGTGATCGTGCTTGGCACCATCATCGGCGTGATTTTAGAGAAAAGCGGCGCGGCCATCACCATGGCGGACACCGTGATTAAACTGCTCGGCGAGCGTTTCCCCACCTTGACCATGAGCATCATCGGTTACATCGTCTCGATTCCGGTGTTCTGTGATTCTGGGTTTGTGATCCTTAACTCGCTTAAAGAGTCGCTCGCCAAACGCCTGCGCACGTCTAGCGTCGCCATGAGTGTAGCGTTGGCGACGGGCCTTTACGCCACGCATACTTTTGTACCACCGACGCCGGGGCCGATTGCGGCCGCAGGCAACCTCGGGCTGGAGTCCAACCTGGGCTTGGTGATCGCGGTGGGCGTGTTTGTCGCAGCCGTAGCGGCGATTGCCGGCATGCTGTGGGCGAACCGTTTCAAATCCGTAGAGCCGGATGGTCTCGATCATGAAGAACACCTGAAACAAGACTGGAAAGCGCTGAAAGCGTCGTATGGCAAGCTGCCAAGCGCCACTCAGGCATTTGCACCGATTTTCGTGCCGATTCTGCTGATTTGTTTGGGCTCGGTGGCGAAATTCCCAAGCCATCCGCTGGGTGAAGGCGTACTCTTTGAGCTGCTGAGCTTTTTGGGTCAGCCACTGACGGCACTGCTGATTGGTCTATTCTTGTCGGTTAGCCTGCTTAAATCCGACAACAAAGTGGCGGAATTTGGTGAACGCATCAGCCAAGGCATTACAGCCGCAGCGCCGATTTTGCTCATCACTGGTGCAGGCGGCGCGTTTGGCGCGGTATTGAAAGCGACGCCACTGGGCGACTACCTTGGCACCACGTTATCGGCTCTGGGTGTGGGCATCTTCATGCCATTTATCGTCGCGGCGGCATTGAAATCGGCGCAGGGTTCTTCGACGGTGGCACTGGTAACCACGTCGGCTTTGGTGGCGCCTATGCTAAGCCAATTGGGGCTAGATTCCGAAATGGGCCGCGTGCTCACCGTGATGGCAATTGGCGCGGGTGCGATGACGGTATCGCACGCCAACGACAGTTTCTTCTGGGTGGTGTCGCAATTTAGCCGCATGAGTGTCGGCCTTGCGTACCGCGCGCAGACCATGGCAACGTTGGTGCAGGGCGTGACAGCAATGATCGTCGTCTATCTATTGAGCTTGATCCTGTTGTAATTCGTCTTGTTGTCATTTAATTGAGGAGAGTGATATGAAAGTGGTTATCGCCCCAGATTCGTTTAAAGAAAGTTTAACGGCGAAACAGGTCAGTGACGCCATCCATGCCGGGCTCGCGCGAGTGTGGCAGGACGCTGAATTTGTCTCCGTGCCCGTGGCGGATGGCGGTGAAGGTACGGTTCAGTCGTTGGTGGATGCCACCGAAGGTCACTTGGTGCATCTCGCCGTCAAAGGGCCGCAAAACAAGCCCGTTGATGCTTTCTATGGCATGTTGGGCGATGGCCAGACCGCAGTGATTGAAATGGCGGCAGCAAGCGGGTTACACCATGTGCCGCTTGCGCAGCGTGACCCGAAACTGACCACCAGTTTTGGCACGGGTGAGCTGATTCGTCATGCGCTGGATCACGGCGTGAAACGTTTAATCATCGGCTTGGGCGGCAGTGCAACCAACGACGCCGGAGTTGGCATGTTGGCCGCATTGGGGGGGCGCTTTCTCAAACGGGATGGCGATAGCATTGCGCTGACCGGTGGCGGCCTGACGGAACTGGCGCAGATTGATCTCAAAGCGCTCGACCCAAGGCTAAGCCAGTGTGAAATTCTGGTCGCCAGCGATGTGAACAATCCGCTGTGTGGCCCGAAAGGCGCATCGGCCATCTTTGGCCCGCAAAAAGGGGCCACCGCGACGGATGTTGCATTGTTGGATGATGCGCTCAAGAACTTTGGTGTCCTCACCCAACACGCGACCGGTAAAAGCGTCATCGATGCGGCGGGCGCGGGCGCGGCAGGCGGTATGGGCGCGGCGCTATTGGGCTATACGCAAGCGGTGCTCAAGCCGGGTATCGACATCGTGCTCGAAACGGTCAAATTGGCTGAGTTGGTTGAGGGTGCGGATCTGGTGATCACCGGCGAAGGGCGCATTGATAGCCAAACGGTTCATGGCAAAACCCCGATGGGCGTGGCGCAAGTGGCCAAGCGGTTTGATATTCCGGTGATTGCACTGTCAGGCTGCACGGGTGACAACTACCAAGCCGTGTATGAGTGCGGCATCGACGCCGTGTTTGCCGCGGTACCACGGGCCATGACGCTAGATGATGCGCTCAAAGAGTCCGACTTCAACCTCGCTGATTTGGCCGAAAACGTCGCCCGATTGTGGCATATCGCCCGTCCGCCACGCGCTCATTGACACCATCGTTAGGCGCGGTTGATCCGGCCTCAACGGCACAACACTCACCCTGTTGTGCCGTTTTATTTTGGGGTAATTGTGGAATTATTTTCCATACTGTCATTCTTTTTTAGGTCTTTTTGGTGTTTAAGGAATAAGTAATGATCGGCTTTCTTACATCACCTAAGTTCATCGCTGCCGGGTGTGGCATGAACACAGAGAACTCATCAGCGTGTGCGAAAGTCGCATCATGTGATTTCAGTGACTATGGTTACTCACAAAGCAACAGGGATAAAACGGCATGGCGAAATGGACAACGCTTCTGCTCAGCACAATGCTGCTGGTGGGATGCGGCACTAAATTTGTGTATCACAACATCGACTGGTTCGTGATCGACTATCTGGAAGATTACGTCGATCTGACCGACGCGCAGGAAGATCGGCTCAGCGATCGCATTATGCTGCTTAGTCAGTGGCATCAAAGCGCGGAGTTACCGGCCTACATTGACCAGTTGGATCAGTGGTTGGCGTTCGATCCAACACATTTTACCGAGCGCGATCTCCAGCAGCAGCAAGCGTTGATCAATGAGCACTACCAACGCTTGCTGGTGAAGTTTTTGCCCGATGTGTATCAGCTTGCCAATACCCTCAGCGAGGCGCAGGCTGAGGAGTTTTTACAGGGGGTGGCCAAGCGCCATCAGAAATTCGCCGATAAATATCAGGGACTCAGCGAGCCTGAGATCCGCAACCGTTACGTCGAACGTCTCTCCGAGCGGATGGCGCAGTGGTTGGGCGATTTAACGCCAGTGCAGCAAACATTGGTGACCCAGTGGGCGAATGAGGTGCAGGTGACGCCCCACGACTGGATGGCGTTTCAAACCCGTTTGCGCCATGAACTCCGCCTGCTGCTTGATGAACGCCATGATGAAGCACGATTTACCGCGCATCTGCAAACCTTGTTGTTTGAGCCAGAGCAGTATTACAGCCCGGTGCTGAAAGCCAAGCAGGCGTATAACGATGGCGTCGGGAATGCGTATGTGGTGAGGATTGTGCGTTTGGCAACACCCAAGCAAGTGCGCTATTTTCGCAATGAAGTGCAGGGTTGGAAGCAGTTGGCGCAGGAGCTAAATGCCGATGCCAAGAGCAGTGCGCGTCTGCCCTTTACCAAGCAAAGGGCAGAGCAAACGAAAGAACAGGGTTAAGGTTGCAGCGCCAGTTGGCGATGCTTACGACGGCTGTAGAAAAACACCATCAACCCTGGAATGTAGAGCAGGGTCGAGAGTGCCAAACTGTTGAGCCCTGCAGCATAAATCAACCACAATCCATAGACGCTGGCCCCCAAACCAATGGCTTTGATGCGCCAGCGGCAGCGTTGTTCAAACGCCACTTTCACCAGATAAGCACCCACCAAAAAGTACGGCACCAGAATCATCGACGTAGAGACCAACACCAAGGTGTTGTAGCTCTTGCCCGTCCATAAAATCAGCCCCAAACAGAGTTGTACGGTCAGGCTGGTCAGAGTGAGGGATGCAGTCGAGGTGCCTTGCTCATTTTGCTTGGCAAAAAAGCGCGGAAAGGCGCCGTGCTGTGCAGCGGTACAAGGCACTTCGGCGGAGTAGAGAATCCAGCTTAAATACGAAGCCAGCACGGACACAATCAACCCAAGACTAATGAACCATTGACCGAGGCTGCCACTCATGTGCGCCATCAAGCCAGACATCGACGGGTTGCTCAATGCCGCGACCTCACCACGGCTCATCACACCGAGAGAGAGCAATGTAATCGCCACGTACAACACCAGCGCGAAGATTACGCCAAGGTAGGTTGCTTTGCCGATGTCTTCGCGGCGTTTGGCTCGAATCGACAACACGATCGCCCCTTCAATGCCGGTGAAGACCCACAGCGTGATCAGCATGGTGCTTTTCACCTGATCCATAAATGGGGTGTCGAGTGAGCGGCCTGCGCGATCGAGATTGAACGTCGCGGGTTCAAACGCCAGATACGCCAAAATGATAAACGCAATCAGTGGCAGGCTTTTGGCCAGCGTGGCGAGTAGGTTGATGAATGCTGCTTGTTTGACGCCGCGCAGCACCAAATAGTGTACCGACCACAAAATGATGGATTCACCGATGAACGCCGGGAGCGTATTGCCATCGCCAAACCACACCGAGTCGGGGGTGTCCACAAACGCGCCGATGGCGGCAAAGGCCACCACCAAATAGCCAACCACGCCGATGGTGGCGCACAGCCAGTAACCCCACGCGGAGAGAAAGCCCGCCACGTCGCCAAAGCCAGTGCGCGCATAGGTGTAAATACCGCCATCCAGCTCCGGCTTTAGGCGCGAGAGATGAAGAAAACAGCCCGCCAGCAGCAAAATACCCACGCCGGTGATGAGCCAACCCGTGAGAATTGCATCCACGCCTGCCACTTCGGCCATGTTCTGCGGCAGGCTGAAAATGCCTGCGCCCACCATGGAGCTAAACACCAGCGCGGTGAGCGCCGTTAAACCAATTTTTTGTGTGTTCTGCATGCCATCACCCAGCGTGGCTGAAGTGTTGGCTGAGCGTTGCGATGTGCTCTGGGCCAATGCCACAGCAGCCGCCAATCAAGCTCGCCCCTTGTTGTTGCCACTTTTCAGCCCACAGCAAATAAGCGGGCGGGGTGAGATCGGCGCGCAGCTCGTCGAGGCCATCGTTGGCGGTCGCATCTTTCGGTTGAGGAGGAAACGCGTTGGCATACGCGCCCAATTGAATCTGCTGCGCGCCGGTTGTTTTGAGAATGCCAGCCGCGATCGCGAGCGCTTCTTCAATCACCTCGGGTTGGCAGCAGTTAAACAGAATTGCACTGACGTTGAGGGCGATCATAGCGTGAATTGCTTCAGCCACGGTTTCGCCCGAGCGCAGACGCGGCACATCAGTCGGCTCTGCGTCTTCAAGGGTGAACGATACCCACAGCGGTTTGTGTTGTGTATCCTGCGCATCCAACAGCGCTTTCACCGCGACCGATTCCCCAATCAGGCTTTGCGTTTCTGCCAGCCAGAAATCGACGTGCGGCGCTAAGCCGTTGATCAACGGTGTGGCAATCTCCGCAACGCGCGATGCATCAAATAGATCGGCGCGGTAAGAACCAAACAGCGGCGGAATAGAGCCCGCAACGCGCGTTGCTTGGCCTTCCAGCTGAACCGCTTGACGTGCCACATCGCCCGCGCGGTGTGCGAGCAGTTGTGCTTCCTGGTGAAAACGGGCTTCGCCAATATGAAAAGGAACCAGCGCATAACTGTTGGTGGTGATCACGTCGGCGCCACTTTGAATAAACGCACGGTGAACGTCCCGCACGATTTCCGGTGCTTCGATCATTGCCAGTGCGGACCACTCAGGCTGGCGGAACGGCGCGCCACGTTTTTCCAACTCTCGACCCATTCCCCCGTCGAGAACACTGACAGCATGATTTGACATAGTAATACCTCGTTATTTTTATTAGATGTTTAAACGTAAGGACGTTTAGACGTCTATTAAAGTAAAGGTTCGTGTAGTCAGATTCAACAGAAAAAGTGATTGGATTCAAAAAAAGTTCGTTTGGACAGGTGCAATCAAAAGAAAAACGCACCGAGATCGGTGCGTTGTGAGGTGTGGGTTAGGCCTTGGCTGTGATGGATTGCCACAAGGCTTGCCAATCGTCTTGGCGGCCGTAATAGTGGCTGACTGGCACGGATTTGAACTGTCCGTCTTGTTCTAACACCAAGGATGGAAAACCGCCCAGCCCCCATTGTGACATCAGCATTTGCGTGCGCTCGATTTCCGCCATCAACGATGTTTCTGCTGCTTGCATGGCGCGCTGCCAAGACTCGGCGTCGATGCCCATGTCAGTGGCGATGCCATCAAGTACGTTGCGCTCTGCAACCGCAAAGCCGTGAACATAATGTCCTTGCTGAATGCGTTTCAACATCGCAAATGGTGATTGCTCTGCGATATCGGCGGCCAAAATCGCCTGCGCCGTGAGGTACGAATCGAGCATGATGGTTTCACCGCTGCGCACTCTGGCGATGTAGGCGTCACCAAACGGTTGGCGCGTGAGGCCCGCGATGCGTTGGTCTGCTTCCAAAATGTGTTGGCGAAAGTCATCACTCAGGGGGCGGCGTGTCATCATGCCGCGCGGATGCATCACCAAGTTCACGTCGGGATGCGCTGCCAAGGTTTCCATCAATGCGGTGGCGCCGTAACACCAGCCACACATCGGATCAAAAATATAGTGAGCCGTTACCATTGCATCTCTCCTGTATGTACTTTCGCGCCGATTTCCAGTGCCATTGGCAAGCCAGCGGTCGGGTAACCTTGTTGCATGATTTCAATCAGTTGCTGGCTATTTTTGCTGTGCGCTTTCGCATTCGCAAAATCAGCCAGATACTGTTGTGAGAATTTGATCGCGCTGCTGTCGGTTTTGGTGCCCGGCATCATGTGGCCCGGAATGACCATTTTCGGTTTCAGCGCGGCCATGTCAGACAACTGCTGAGTCCATGCCTGACGCTCTGCATCGCTTTGCGCGTCGGCCATCCATAAATGCACGTTCCCGTAGACGGCCACGTTGCCTAGAATCGCCTGATTGGCTGGAATCCACAAGTAAGGGCGATGATTCAGTTCGCCTTTGCTGCCACGGATTTCAATGGTGCGACCATCGATGTTCAGGGTATGACCGTTATACGCCGTCGGCAATACCGGTTTCACCGGTGCGTTGCTGCCCATTTTCGGTGCCCAGAAAGCCAGTTTGCCAGCCAAATTCTCTTCAATCGTGGCTCGCACCGCTGGCGTGGTCAGCACTTTTGCGTTCGGATACAGTTCATGCAGCACTTCCGCGCCAAAGTAGTAATCCGGATCCGCTTGGCTGATAAAGATGGTGGTCAGTGTTTTACCTGAATCGGCCACTTTGGCGGCGATGCGCAGCGCGTCGGCTTTGGTAAAGCCAGTGTCGATCACCATCGCTTCGGTTTCACCGTACACCAGAGTTGAGTTGACATGGAAGCTGTTGCCATCGGCGTTGTAGATATCCAGCGTCAAAGGTTGTGCCGCCATTGTGCCAGCAGACATCAGGAGTGTTGTGCTTAATGCGATTGTGGTTTTCATGTTGTTGTCCTATTCACTTCGTTGAGTTGATGAGCGCAGTGTACGGATTGGACTTGTTCGGATATATAGCGAATAATTAGCATCATTGTTTCTTAAATCGAGCTAATTATGGACAGACTGATTGCGGCCAAAGTGTTTATTGATGTGGCGACAACCAACAGTTTTACCGCCACGGCGGATCGCTTGGAGATGTCACGCCCTATGGTGACGCGTTACATCGATGCGATGGAGAGCTGGCTGAATGTACGATTGCTCAATCGCACCACGCGCAAAGTGTCGTTAACCACTGCGGGTGAAGAGTGCTTGGCGGAAGTGGCACTTTGGGTGGATCAAGCGGAAGGGTTGCAACACCGTTTGCTCAATCGCGATGAGCTGCGAGGCAAAGTTCGGGTGGCAACCAGCATGTCGTTTGGCTTTTCACAATTGATCCCTGCGGTCAATTCGTTTTTGGCTGATCACCCGCAGGTGGAAATCGACATTGATGTACAAGACCGAGCTGCCGACTTGGTAACGGAACGCATAGACTTGGCAATTCGTATCGCAGCCAATCCGGATCCGTCGTTGATTGGTCGTCGCATCGGGCGCTGTGATTCGGTGCTGGTGGCTTCGCCTGATTACCTAGAAAACGCCAGTGACATTCGCACGCCTGCCGATTTAGCGCAGCATCGTTGCTTGGGGTACAAAAACTTTGATCGCCATGTGTGGAATTTGACCCGCGGAAGTGAACAAGCCGCGGTGGAAGTGCACTGCGCCCTGACCGCCAATGAAGCAACCACGTTGCTCAGTGCCGCCGTGTTGGGAATGGGGGTGAGCATGCAACCGACCTATTTGGTGCAGAGCGCGTTGGCGCGCGGCGAGTTGGTGCCGGTGTTAGCGCAATGGCAACCGAGTGTGATGGATATTTATGCACTCTACCCATCGCGCAAACATTTGGCTCCGGCCGTGCGCAGCTTAATTGATCACCTTGTTGACTATTTTAAATACAATCAGTGGCAGAATATTAAACTTTAGTATTTGCATGAAAAACAAAGCTCGCATAGCATGTTGTTTAGATGAATATAAGAAACATTTTCATTACATTTCAGATGCACTGCAATGTGTAGGATACCCATGGACTAAGATCACTTTGATGGATGTAAAGTGTCATGCAAAACTTTTCGTTTAAAAATAAATTAATACTTTTAATAGTCTCGATCATTACCGTCACCATCCTTGTCTCATACCTGAGCGTGAACCACTTTATCAGTGGTTACATTTATCAGTCAGACACCAAAAACATTACCCACAACATCGACTTGGTTGATCACAAGCTCAATAGCGAACTGGGCGCAAAAATTGCCCTCGCGAGCAGCTTGAACTTCAGCATGATGGACATTGTCGATACCAAAGAGAATTCCGGCTTTTACCGCATCATTAAGATTGTGAGCGGATATGCTTTTGATGACACCGGCTCAATGGATGATGCCAAAGCGCAGAAATATATTGGGCTGGCCGAAACACAAGGCATGGAACCGACCATCAGCCCGGTTGAAATCGAAGACGGGCATCCGATGCTGACGATTTCGGTCAAACGCGTGGATGATTCGGTCAACTTTTTTGTGCTCGATTTGAATGAGCTGACAAGTGTGCTGAAGAACTATTCGCTGGAAGGCAGCTACCTTGAATTGACCTCTAGCAACAACGTCACGATCTTTTCTAATAAAAGCGGTACGAACTTGATCCCGATTTCTCGCGAAGTGAAAGTGGGCGATCAAAACTGGACGCTGACCGGGTATATCGATTTGGATAAGATTCAAAGCAACACCAACCGCTTGAACTGGATGATCACCTTGGCATTGTTGGCGAGCGCTGCGATCATCATTCCGCTCAGTGTGCTGATGCTGCATTTTGCATTTAAACCTCTGTTGCGTCTGAAAGATTTGGTGGCCGGTTTGTCACAAGGCAACGGTGATTTGACGCAGCGCTTGGAAGCCACGTCGAAAGACGAAATTGGCCAGATCTCCGCCTCCATCAACCGCTTTATTGAACAGCTGCAAGGCATGTTCATTCAGGTCTCCAGTTCCTCGTCGCAAATTGATGGTGCGGTGAACCAGCTCAGCAGCCAATCGGCGTCTAACGTTCAGATGTTGCAATCGCACACGGTGGAAACCGAGCAAGTGATTGCTGCGATTGAAGAGATGAGCGCCACCGCGGCATCGATTGCGCAAAGTGCCTCCGATGCGGCCAAACTCACCGAACGCACCAATACGTACGCTGATGAATCGAAACACACCGTCAATGATGCTGTGAGCAGTGTCAGTGAGTTGGAATCTGATGTGGCAGAAATGTCGCACACCATTGGTGCGATGAGCGAAGACACCAAACAGATCAGCACCGTGTTGCAAGTGATTGGCGACATTGCAGAGCAAACGAACTTGCTGGCACTCAACGCAGCCATTGAAGCGGCGCGTGCGGGTGAACAGGGCCGTGGCTTTGCGGTGGTGGCTGATGAAGTTCGCGCCTTGGCTGCGCGCACGCAGCAAAGCACAGCGCAGATCAACGATATGCTGTCGAAACTACGTCAAACCAGCGACAACGTAGTGACCAAGATGGAATCGACGCGTCGCAGCTGTGAAGCCACATCGAATAGCACGCACAAGGTGATGACCTCACTCAACACGGTGACCACGTCGGTGGTGGAAATCAACGACCTCAACACGCTGATGGCAACGTCTGCGGAGCAGCAAAGCCAAGTGACCGGGGAAATCAGCCGCAATATGGCGGCGATTCAAAACCTGATTGGTCAACTCAATCACAACGCGTCGGATACCGATGTGATCAGCCGTGAATTGGGAGACACGTCGAACGGCCTATCGCACGTTGTCGGGCAGTTTAAAGTACAGTAAATGTGCTGAGCATTTTTCATCATCCTCAATGACAACGAGCGCCCATGGCGCTCGTTTTTTATCCACGGTTTTTAGCGAACGGTGTGTAGCACGTGATTTTCTTGTCAGGGTTCGAGCGGCATATTGAGCCGAAAATGAGAGTCGGGTTCAATGCGTGCGAGTCTGTTTGATAAGGAAGAGAAATGAAACGTATTGGCATGGTTATGGTGCTCACGACGCTGTGTGGCGCTGCGCAAGCAAAGGTCGAACTCATCAATGAGCCGGTGACGCTCTCGGCGGATTGCTTGGAAGTGTCGACCCAAGGCATCACGATTGGGGCGGGTGAGTGTGACGCCAAAAAGCCCAAGGCTGAGCCACCAGAACATCGCAGTTTCAAAGGCAAAAACAATCCGGGCAAAGGACACAAGCCAAAGCACAAAGGATGAAAGCGCGGCGGATGGCCGCTCAGAGTCCATCGCGACGCACTGCACCAAATAAAAAAGCACCCCAAGGGTGCTTTTTTCATGTGTGGGTTTACTTATAAACCGCCTTGTTGTTGTGCTTTTTGCACCATGGCAAGACGCTTCGCTTCTTGCTCAGACAGTGGTTTTTTTTCCTTACCCGCTTCTTGTTCCAAACCCTTTGGAACGAAAACATAGTCAATATTTGAGGTCATTGTTAGTTCTCTAAGTAGGAAATCTGAGCAAAAAATAAAGGATGTTAACGATGTTAACATCCTCCTTGATGCTCTATTGTCAGGCGTAGGCTTGGGGGTGATATGGCCCCAAGTTACGTCTTATACGTCGTAAGTTGTCGACGCAGTATCACCGCCTGTACCGGTCCAGTTGGTGTGGAAGAACTCACCACGTGCACGGTCAGTACGCTCATAGGTGTGCGCGCCGAAGTAGTCACGTTGCGCCTGCAGCAGGTTCGCTGGCAGACGAGCGGTGGTGTAACCATCCAGGAAGGTCAGTGCGGATGTGGTACATGGCATTGGAATACCCGCTTCTAGCGATTTCGCTGCCACTTTACGCCATGCGGCTAGGCTACCTGTCAGGATGCCTTTGAAGTAATCATCAGAGCCTAGGAATACTAGGTCTGGGTTTGCTTCGTATGCATCACGGATGTTGCCCAGGAATGCAGAACGGATGATACAACCACCGCGCCACATCAGCGCAACGTTACCGTAGTTCAGATCCCAGCCGTTTTCGTTTGATGCTTCACGCATCAGCATAAAGCCTTGTGCGTAAGAGATGATTTTTGAAGCCAGCAGCGCTTGACGCAGTGCATCAACCCACACTTGTTTGTCACCTTCAACTGGCGTGATGGTTTTGCCAAACAGTTTTTCGGCTTCAACACGTTGGTCTTTCAGTGCAGACAAGCAGCGCGCAAATACAGATTCAGAGATCAGCGTTAGTGGAATACCCAGATCCAGTGCGTTGATACCTGTCCATTTACCGGTACCTTTTTGGCCTGCCGTGTCGAGAATTTTCTCAACCAGCGCTTCACCGTCTTCATCTTTGTAGCCAAGGATGTCTGCGGTGATTTCTACCAAGTAGCTGTTCAGTTCGGTGGTGTTCCAGTCTGCAAATACGGCTTGCATCTCTTCTGCAGTCATACCCAGGCCATCTTTCATGAACTGGTACGCTTCAGTGATCAGCTGCATGTCGCCGTATTCGATACCGTTGTGAACCATTTTCACGAAGTGACCTGCACCGTCGTTACCTACCCAATCACAGCATGGCTCGCCTGAGTCAGTTTTTGCAGAGATTGCTTGGAAAATCGGTTTCACTGCTGGCCATGCTTCTGGTGCGCCACCAGGCATGATCGATGGTCCGAAACGCGCACCTTCTTCACCGCCGGATACGCCAGTACCGATGAAGTGAATGCCTTTTTCGCGCAGCGCAGCAACGCGGCGGTTGGTATCTGGGTAGTTGGTGTTACCACCGTCGATGATGATGTCGCCTTTGTCTAGCAGAGGAACCAGTTGATCGATGAACGCATCAACCACGGCACCAGCACGCACCATTAGCATCACTTTACGTGGTGTTTCAAGTTTGTCGACCAGCTCTTGCAGCGTGTAAGCGCCAACGATGTTGGTGCCTTTGGCAGGGCCTTCCAAGAATTCGTCAACTTTGGCCGCAGTACGGTTGTGCGCAACCACTTTAAAGCCGTGGTCGTTCATGTTCAGGATTAGGTTTTGGCCCATTACTGCCAAGCCAATTACACCGATATCACCTTTCATTTTATTTCTCTCCTTCACGCAATCTTCGTTGCTGCGTCTAAATCTAAATACCACTCCGTTTCACCAGTCGTGGACTGGATTTTTGCTGCCGGGTAAGGCAGATCTTCGGCTGGAGTTGTGTGAATTTCATAAACGATCTCGGCTTTACCAGCGCCAAGAACGAGATAACTGATACGTTTTGCTGCTTCCAGCACTTTCGCCGTTTTTGACACGCGAAGCTGGCCGGATTCCGGATGCGTTGCAACCAGCGACAGATGTTCATCGTCGTAGTTGGTTTTGCCCGGAAATAGCGATGCGGTATGGCCATCGGCGCCAACACCCAACAGAATCCAATCAAACACGGGTGTGCCGTTTTCTGATGGAATGATGTCTGCCATTTCTTGCGCGAAGCGCTGCGCTTCAGCTTGTGGCTCGTTTTCACCCAGAATGCGGTGAATGTTGGCTGCAGGCAAGTCGATGTGGCTAAACAGCAGCGCGTTGGCTTCACCGTAGTTGCTCTCGGCATCGTCTGGTGCAACGCAGCGTTCATCGCCCCACCAGAAGTGCAGATTGTGCCACTGAATTGTAGTGGCGTATGCGTCAGAAGCCAGCAGTTTGAACAGCATTTTAGGTGTGCTGCCGCCAGACAGTGAGATGTGCACAGGGCGACCGAGCTCGCTGTACGCTTTCATGTCATTCGCTAAGGATTCAACCACCGCATCGGCAGTTGGAAAAATCTTATGATTGATCATAGTTCGCAGTAGTCCGTGTTCGTCAGGTTTTTACATGGGTAACGCCAGTCGCGGCCGTCGTTGGTCAACAGCTCGTCAGACTCTTTTGGCCCCCACGTACCACACGCATAACCATACAGGGATTGCGGGTCTTGTTTGAAGTCCAAAATTGGCTGAACAAACTTCCAACACGCTTCCACCGCATCGGTACGGGCAAACAGAGTCGCATCACCGTTCAGCGCGTCCAGCAGCAAACGCTCGTAAGCGGTCAGCATCGTGGTCTCTTCAAGCGATGTGTAGTGGAAGTTCATCGATACTTCTTTCGCCTTGAAGCCTGCGCCTGGCTCTTTCAAACCAAAGCTCATCAGGATGCCTTCGTCCGGCTGAATACGAATAATCAGTTTGTTTTCCGGTGCGTTTTGACCAAAGACTGGGTGCGGTGTGCGTTTGAAGTGAATAACCACTTCGGTCACGCGTGTTGGCAGGCGTTTACCCGAGCGCACGTAGAATGGCACGCCATTCCAACGCCAGTTGTTGATGAACATTTTCAGCGCCACATACGTTTCGGTACGTGAATCTTCTGCAACGCCATGTTCATTTCGGTAACCCGGTAGAAACTGACCGCGCACTTCCGATTCGGTGTACTGGCCCAGCACCAAGTTCTTGCGCAGATCCTCGTCTGACAAAGGTTGCAGGCTTTGCAGCACTTTGTTGACTTCGTTACGAATCGAGTTGGCGTTGATCGCCGCTGGGGGTTCCATACCGACCATGGCCAAGACTTGCAGCAGGTGGTTTTGGAACATGTCGCGTACGGCGCCTGATCCATCGTAGTAACCGCCACGTTCTTCCACACCAAGGAATTCCGCGCCTGTGATTTCAACGTAGTCGATGAAGTTGCGGTTCCACAGAGGTTCAAACATGCCGTTGGCAAAGCGGAATACCAGCAGGTTTTGGACCGTTTCTTTACCCAAGTAGTGGTCGATACGGTAGATCTGGTGCTCTTTGAAATGGTTGTGGATTTCGATATCCAGCTCTTGCGCCGACTTCAGATCGTAACCAAATGGTTTTTCGATGATCAGACGTTTCCAGCCGTTTTTCTCTTCGTTCAATCCGTGAGCGGCAAGACACCCAGGAATCACGCCGTAAAGGCTTGGTGGGGTCGCAAGGTAGAAAAGTGTATTGCGTTCCGTTTGATCGTACTTGTCAGCAAGTTGATCAAGGCGAGTGGTGAGTTTCGCGTAATCATCCACATCGGATGTATTGATTGCTTGATAGTGAAGATGTTCACAGAAGGCTTCAAGAATCTCAGGTTCTGTCTTCTCCAGTTCCTTGAGTGAGCGCTTTAACTTCTCGCGGTATGACTCATCGCTGTATTCAGTTCGGCTTACGCCCAAAATAGCAAAGGATTCTGGCAGTTGTTTGCTCGCATACAAGTGATACAGAGCAGGAATCAACTTGCGGTACGTCAAGTCTCCCGAAGCACCAAAAATCACGATGCTGCTGTTTTCAGGTATTACCATCATCTTTCCCTTAAAAACGAGGTAGTTAGCATGCGCCAACCCTAGCAGCGCAATACACAAATAGAAAGAAGGCCGTGCCTATCATTCATATAGACAAAACCGATAGCGAGATCACAAATACAAGTAGATTTGCGATCTCGCCCGGGTGTCTATTGTCTACGACTATTTGACACACATCAACTATTGATAACGCAATCGATTAAATATTGAGTCGTTTTTTAGGTAAGTGGTTCATTTTAAAGGAAGCGGCCGAATTTGGCCGCTTTGATTGCATATAGAGTGATTGCTCTAGTTAGAACTGCGCTTTCATGTAGGCTTTGACGCGCTTGATGTGCTCGGCGATATCGACTTCATTGCGCTGTTCGTCGTCAAGAAAACGCTCGGCATACGCTTGGTGAATACTTTTTTCGAGGAACAGCACGTAGAGTTTGGGATCGATATGTCCGGAGGTCGCCATGCTGGTCATGATGTTGATTGATTCCGACAGGGTTTTGGCTTTTTTGTACGGGCGATCATTGGAGGTGAGCGCTTCAAACACATCAGCAATCGCCATCACGCGCGCTGGAATCGACAGCTCATCTTCATGGAGCCCACGCGGATAGCCTTTGCCATCCATGCGTTCATGGTGACCGCCGGCAATATCCGGCACATTTTTTAGGTGCTCTGGATAGGGCAGGCGTTGCAGCATCACAATGGTCTGCACGATGTGGTCATTGATGATAAAACGCTCTTCTTCGGTCAAGGTGCCACGGCGAATGCTGAGGTTGTATAGTTCACCGCGGTTGTGTTGTAGCGCCCCGGGTTTGAGGATGAACTCTTCCAGCCACGCATCTTGCGGGCGTTTCCCGGCCTCCCAAGGCACGCAATGCACCGCTTTGTCGGCGAGTAAATGTTCCATCACGGGCAGATCGGCTTTTTCGTCGCAGCGTTCGCTTTCCAACCAAGAAATACCGAGTTGGTCATCCAGTGTGCGCTTCCATTGACGCTGGGCAATCTGACTGAGGCGTTCAATGTCTTCATCACTCATGAATTCGCCGCCGATGTTGCAGTTGGCGACAAAGGCAAACTCCTCATCCAAGGTGGCTTGTGTGGCATCCAATTCAGCCTTCAACGCGTTGGCATCGCCGCCGCTCGCGAGCGCTTGCCAGTAGTCGCTTTCTGCCTGCAATTTGAGTAATTCAAAACGCATGCGAATTTCGTGAATGCGGTCGTAAATGGTTTCCAGTTTGGTGGCCTTGTCGACCACATATTCGGGTGTGGTGACTTTGCCGCAATCGTGCATCCATGCGGCCAACATCAGTTCTTCCCACTGTTCGCTGCTCATCTTGAAATGGGGGAAGTAGTGGTTATCTTTGGCGGCGGCTTCGGTGAGCATTTTCGTCAGCTCCGGCACGCGCTGACAGTGGCCGCCTGTGTATGGCGACTTGGTATCGATGGCCGATGCAATCAGGGCAATAAAGGCATTGAGCATGTCTTTTTGCTGTTGCATCTTGTCGATGTTGTCTTTGGCTATTTCCGCAAAGCTCAGCACCTCACGCAGAAACGCGTGTTTGTCGAGTTGGGCTTTGGTGGTGGTGCGTTCATAACCGAGGTTGAGCACCCCGACCAACTGTTTGGCGCGATTGAGCAGCGGGAATAGGTAAATGTCGCTGTTGTAGAGCTGATCTTTATGTTTGCGCAGAATGTTGTCGTCACGTGTGAGGTGAACAATTTCGCCTTTGCGTAGCTCTGCCAGCAGCCACGGCGTGTCTTGCACCAAATCATTGAGATCAATTTTGAACGGAATGATGGCGTGATTGGCCACGGTGGCGAATTGCTGTTTCTCGTTGGAGTAGGTGTAGAGCAAAATGGTTTCTGCACGTGTGACCAAATAACTTTGATGCGTGATGGTTTTGGCTAACACATCAAACTGCTGGTTCGACGCCGTATCGCGCAGCAAGCGCAACAAATCGTGCAGCGTGTGTTCCATCAGTTCGATGGATTGGGTTAAGTCGGCGACCTCTTTGATCACGCTTTTGGGGTAGCGCGTCTTTTTAAAGTCAAAACGCGCGATGTTGTCGGTCTGAATCACCAGATTGGTCAGCGGGCTGGCCAAACGGGTCGCCACCAACCACACCAACACAAAGCAGATGGCCAGCAGCGCAATCGCGACGGCGACTTGTTTGTCGCGCATCGATAACAACGACGCGAGCAGATCGTTTTGCGGCGTCGCTTCGGCTAACAGCAGATGCACGTGATTGTTGAGCGTGACGGGCGTGAGGGTGATTGACCAATCCTCGCCTTCAAAGTCGGTGGTTTCATACAAGGTTTGGCTACTGATGCGATTGGCGACTGAGGCAAAGATGCCAGAGGCCAGCTTGGTTTTGGTGTCCGGTGCGTCGTCGCCGACGGCCATCGCCGTGTTATGTTCCGCGAGCAGGCGGAATTGGTGGTCAAACAGCGCCAGTTTGGTGTTGGCCGAGTAGCCAATGCGCGCAATTTGGTTGGAGAGCGAATCCAGCGTGAAATCGGCAGCGACTACTTTTTTTCCATCGACCGAGCGGCGCGACAGCGTCACCCCATGGGTTTTGAGGAAGTAGAAGAAGTAAGGTTCGGTGAGGCGAATGGCACCGTCATTTTGTGCCGATTGATACCAAGGTCGCTGGCGCGGGTCGTACTCATTGTTGCGCATCTGGCGTTGGTCAATCAGCTCAAATTCTGAGTTGAGGAAGTAGATGTTGTTGGTGCCATCGACTTTCGTTTGGTTGATAAACAACGAGGCTTCTGGTGGTGCTTCAAAGCGTTCGCGCGCTTCAGGCGTTAATAGCGGACGAATCATGGTGAAATCGCCGTCATCGTTGCCAAAGTACAGCGCAACCAAGTCTTCATTGCGCTCAAACACCAGTTTTAACGAGCCGAGCCAGCGCGCTTCGTCATTGGCGTGGCGCTCTTTGTCGATAAAATCGCTGAACGCCATAAAGTCCAATGTGGCCAGAATGGGGGAAGCGCTTTGGCGAAACGCCGCTTCCAGTTTTCGACTATTTTCGTGGCTGATTTCTTTCGCACTGGTGGTCAATAATTGTTGTGAATGTTGGTAGCTGATGGCAATCAGAGCAGCACCGATCAATGTGACTAATATCAGAAATAAGCTGCTGATTTGAATGCTCAGCGGATAGAGGCGCTTCGTCATAAACCATTCCATAGTTAAACGATGGTATAAGTATTGTTCAACTTAGGTAACTTGCAAAAATATCAGCATATTGCGTGCGTTCAATTTTGAGAAAAACCCATATGGGTTCACAGATATCGGGTGCAGCGAATGAAAACCGCTCGGTTTGTTGTCCGCGTCATCTATAACTTTACCCAAGCGACGATTTTTCAATCCATCACATTCATTCATCACACCAATCCGTTAAGCCATCCGTTAAACCAATCCGTTAAACTAAGGGATGTTGAATCGATGGGATGTTGAAGAGACGAGTGCGAAGAATCGGGCAGGAAAACCCAAGGTGATCGAAACACGGAATCAGTGAGGCAAACGGCATGTTAACGTTGAATTACCAGATTGAAATTCAGTCCGACCCAAACCAAGTGTGGCAGATGTTGACGGAGCTGGAGCTCTACACGCAATGGGCGACTGCGTTTTCGCCGCAATCGCGTTTTAGCGGTGAATGGCGCGAAGGCGCTGACATGAAATTTTTTGACCCACAACTCGGCGGTACGCGTGCGGTGCTGGATACGGTTGAACCGGGTCAGTCGCTGGCGTATCACCATGTGGCGATCTTCACGCCAGAGCACGTTCAAGACATTGACAGTGACATGGCGCGCAAATGGATTGGGTCGACGGAGTGTTATCACATCATTCCGCAAGCGGGCAGCGTGCTATTGCGCGTCACGGTCACCACGCATGCAGACTTTGTCAGCATGTTTAATGATGGGTGGGAAAAGGCGCTACCGATGATCAAGCTGCTATGTGAACAACGGATGAAGTGAACAACAGACGAAGTGAACAGCAGACGGAATAAACAACAGATGAAGCGAACAGACGGTTTTGCCAGCAGAATCGTTCAATCCTATTCCTTTGATGAATATATTGCCTGGCGGGCATTGAGGCGTTCGCTCGAATTCTGCGCGTGTGCCTTGGTTTATTGGTAACCACCGGAACTGGCTGATAAACTGCTCTCATTATGGAGTCAGGGAATAGCGAAATGAAATTAGCCGTCGATACACACACTCATACCTATGCCAGTGGTCATGCTTACAGCACGTTAATCGAAAATGCCAAAGCCGCTTCCGAACGCGGATTGGCCATGTTCTGCACCACCGATCACGCCGAATCGATGCCCGGTGCGCCGCACTACTGGTTCTTCTCCAACCAACGCATTCTGCCTCGTTTTCTGGAAGGGGTTGCCATCATCCGTGGTGTGGAATCTAACATCATGAACACCAAAGGCGAGGTCGATCTCCATCCTTCCGTGGATCAAAACCTCGATTGGGTGATCGCCAGTTTTCATGAGCCTGTTTTTCGCCCATCAGACAAACGCGATCATACCGAAGCGCTGCTGAACGTGATTCAAAGTGGTCGTGTGGATGCGTTGGGTCACTTAGGCAATCCCCATTTCGACTTTGATTTTGACAGCGTGATTCACTGCGCGGCAGAGCACCATGTCGCCATTGAAATCAACAACAGCACGCTGAAAGGACACAGCCGCGTAGGCAGCGTGGATCGCTGCTACCAAATTGCAGAAGTGGCGAAAGCGGCCGGCGCGTGGATCACCACCGGCAGCGATGCGCATTTCTGCCACGATGTGGGCAACCTGACGTTAGCCAGCGAGCTGCTCGACAAAGTTGGCATCGCCCCCGAGAAAGTGATTACCCATTCCACCAGTCAGTTCCTGCAATTTTTGCAAACGCGCGGCCGTCAACCGATCGACGAGTTCCAAGCGTTGCATGCACAGCGTTAATCGCAAGCCCGGTGATTCATACCCGATGCTTTAGCATTTGAAACAATTTCGCGCTGAACATCACCAGAGGGATGGCGTAGACTGTCCCCAAACCTAAAAAAGGAAGAGAAAAACAATGAAAAAAGCAATGATTTTGGCGGCTGGCTTGCTCATGGCCACACAGGCGTTCGCGGCGGATTCGGATCTCAAGCAGATCATGAAACAGATGAAAACCGCGTTTAAGCATGCCGCTGAAGCGCAAACCAGTGAAGCGATGCAAGCGCCGATCGCAGAACTGACGCAATTGGTCGCACAGGCCAAGCAGGGCGAGTATCCACCTGAGAAGCAGGATGTGTATTTGGAAGGCTTCAACAAGCTGAGCGTGACGCTAGATAAGATTGAAAACGAGCTGGATAATGGTGAGTTTGACGCCGCCAAAACCAGCCTGCAAGAGGTGGATGGTTTGCGCGAAGAGTACCACGACAAGCGCAATCCCAGTATCTGGCAACGTCTGTTTGGTTAATGGATATCCTTAGAAATTCGCAGGTTTTGTTAAATTTCTGAGTATTAGCACTGTTATTTTATTGATGAGCCGATATAGTGGCGGACCATTTGATTTGAGAATCGATATGATCCGCCACCGGCCATTTCACCGCATGATGTTACGTGCCAGTATCCTGAGTTGGATATTGGTGACACTCATGCCTGTGATTAATGCGCACGGCAGTCACGCGGGCGTTTGGGCAACCCTCTGTACCATCAACGGTTTTGAACTGGTGAAGGTGGACGATGGCAAGCCGCAAACGCAACACGGTAAACCATGTCCGTTTGCCCATTTCTCGAATTTTCATACTGACAAGCTTCCAACAACACGACCCAACACCACACAGAGCGCTGTCATTTCAGACCGCTACACTTTTTTGGCTCTAAGTGTACGATTTGAACGGCAGGTGCCTCGCGGCCCGCCCCAGTCCGCTGCCTCGTAAAAATCATTCTCATAATACTTATAAATAAATCAGTAAAGTCACACGTATGGCGCCCTTTCAATCTAGTATTGAAGAGGGTGTTTTGCGTTTATTCAAAAGGAAAACTCATGTTGAGCAACGCTTCAAAGCCTCAACCCGATTCTGCGTCGCGCGGAAAATCGCTCTATTTTCTCACTTGGCGCTGGCACTTTTATGCTGGCCTGTTCGTCGTCCCATTTATGTTGATTCTTTCTCTGACGGGCTTGGTGATGTTGTTTGATGATGAAATCGAACAAGCGCGTTATAGCGAACTGTTGCACGTTATTCCGCAGCATCACAGTGTGGCGGTGTCTCGCCAGTTGATGGCGGTGCAAAACGCATTTCCCGATGCGGTGGTCACCCAGTTCTTGCCGTCGACATCTGCAGACATCGCCAATAAATTCTCCGTGCAAATGGCTGACGGTGTCGAACGATTTGTGACCGTCAATCCATATTCAGGCCACGTACTGGGAACCATCGATCGTTCTGAAAGCTGGTATCAACTGGCGAACTCGATTCACGCCACGTTGCTGATTGGCGATACTGGCGATTATCTGTTAGAAATCGCAGCCAGCCTGGGCATTTTGCTGTTGGTGAGCGGTTTGTACCTGTGGTGGCCACGGGATAACGCGAGCAAGGCCGGGTTTCTGAAAATTCGTTTTGGCAGTGGTACACGCATCGTGATGCGGGACCTACACGCCAATTTGGGTGGCGTGCTGTCAATTGTGTTGTTGTTCTTCTTGATTTCGGGGCTTTCGTGGACCGGTTTGTGGGGAAAAACGCTGGTGCAGGCATGGAACACGTTTCCAACCTATTACACGTGGGGGCAAAAACCGACCTCAACACTGGTGACACACGCCAGTTTGAATCACGGCTCAGAAGAAGAGATGCCTTGGAACCTGGAACACACGCCGATGCCGCAATCGGCTGAACCTGAAGCGGCGCATGACCACTCCAAAATGGGCATGGAGGCGGCGCACATGATGGCTTCGAATGCGGTCAACATCGACACCATCATCACCAAAGCTACAACGTTAGGGTTTGCGCATTACCGCGTTTACTTCCCTAAGAATGAAACCGGCGTGTACACCGTGGCGGCGAACACCATGGCGGGCGACATTACCGATCCGCGCAACGATCGCACGTCGCATTTTGATCAATACTCCGGCGAACTGCTGATGGATGTCACCTGGCAAGATTACACGCCGCTTGCCAAAGCGATGGCGGCGGGAGTGTCACTTCATCAGGGCGATCTCAGTGCATTGAATAAATACCTGAACGTCGCATTTTGTGTCGCGTTTGCGTTGATTGCGCTCAGTGGCATCGTGATGTGGTGGATTCGTCGCCCGGTTGGGAAAGGCAAGCTGGGCGTGCCGCCGCGTTTTGCGCAAGCGGGCATCTGGAAAGTGGGGCTGGTGACACTGGTGGTGATTGGTGTGGCGTTTCCGCTGGCGGGCGCAACGATTGTGACCGTACTGCTATGTGATTGGCTGCTCTTCAGCCGAGTTGAAAAGCTACGCAATGCCCTGCAATAAGCCTTGATGCTGTCATGAAATGAAAAAGCCAGAGTTCATCCTCTGGCTTTTTTGTGTCGTTATGCTTGATACAGTTCGAGCGGCAAGCCGTCCGGGTCTTGAAAAAAGGTGTATGCGCGTCCGGTGTACTCATCAATGCGCACGGGTTCGACGTGAATGCCTTGCTCTTCGAGATGCTGTTTAGCCTGCATCACATCGTCTACGGCAAACGCCAGATGGCGCAGGCCTTGTGCTTCTGGGTAACTTGGGCGTTGCGGTGAATCCGGAAACGAAAACAACTCAATTTGCGAGCCGTCGGGCAAGGCTAAATCCAATTTGTAGGAATCACGTGCGGCGCGGTAATTCTCTGCAACAATCTCCAGCCCCAGCACTTCTGTATAGAAAGCTTTTGAGCGAGCATAGTCAGAACAAATAATGGCGGCGTGGTGAATCCGTTTCAGCATGGACTATCCTTTTTCGTTCAGCTTCGGACTGAGGTGCTTCATGACATAATCGATGAACACGCGTAGGCGAGCTGGCATGTATTTGGTTTGCGCGTACTGCATGGCGATGGCGCCATGATAGTTGCTTTTGATGGTCCAATCTTTGAGCAGTTGCACCACTTTGCCTTCTGCCAACGCATCTTGTACCACGAAGTCATGAAAGATGCCGATGCCCAAGCCATTTTTCACCCCATTCAAACGCATTTGCGAATGGTTGACGGCATAGCGCCCGCTCACAGGGACGGTGTGAAACTCATCGTCTTTGAGAAAATCCCACAGGTGATCTTTGTCGGTTTCGGCCAAATACAAGCAATCGTGCTCAGTGAGTTGGGTGGGGTGCTTAGGCGTGCCTCGTTCGGCCAGATAATCTGGGCTGGCACACAAAACCAAGTTGGTTTTGCACAGCTCGCGCAAGACCAGATTTTCGTCTGGTTTATCAGTCAGTTTAAACGCCACATCAATGTTGTGTTTGAACAGATCAATTTCGCCATCGGCGGCGCGTAATTTCAGCTGGATCTGCGGGTATTTTTTCAAAAATGGCACCACAAACGGTTGCAGTACCGAGTTGAGAAATGCTTCTGGCGCCGCGACGGTCAGTGCGCCTGAGGGTTCGGTGTGGTCCGAACTGGACAGCTCCACAGCCTGCTGGGCGGCGTTCACCATCACCAAACACTGGTCGTACACTTTTTGCCCGGCCTGCGTGATGATCAGCTTGCGGGTGGTGCGTTCAAACAGCTTGACGGACAGTGCCAGTTCCAGACGAGTGATCAATTTACTCAGTGCTGAAGGGGTCACCCCAAGCTTGTTGGCAGCCGCGGTAAAACTGCCCTCATTTACCACCAAAATAAATGTCGCTAAGTCAGGAAGTAGGCCAATGAGTTTGGTATTTAGCATGGTCTTTCTACTTCTTCAATTGCCAAAAAATTCATGGTTCAAATGCTCTCTATTGCTGCCACAGTTTCCTTGTGCAACGGGACAGAGTGGCAAACAGCTAGCCGACGAGTTTATCGGTAATCGTGCGGTTAGTGTGACAAAAGTGCATTATTTTGGCAGATTTATGACCAATGCGTGTCCGAGTATCGTTTTTAATATCTCAATCTGTGCGCTGTGCCAAAGAATTGTATTCATCGAGCCGATAGAACGACCGTTGAGGGCTAAATAATTGATAAGGATAAAATTTATTATGCTCGATTGGTGAATTGAAGTCATAAATATCACCATTAAAAAGCGCGAATTTGCGCGAAAATGTCAACTTTGTACAAACCCATAGGCTCGCGCTGAAAAGTGAGCCTGACGGGTAAAAACAGCAATTTCACGCTCGGGGTGGATCAGGTCAAAATGCCCAGCGATTTGAGTTTTCGATACAGCGTGTTTCGGCTGATACCCAACATTTTTGATGTTCGACTGATGTTGCCTTGGTTGGCTTGATAGGCCTGCAATAATGTGTCGTCGACGGTTGATTTTAGATCGTTTACCCTCGGCGTGTCACCCTTGGAGCTGCTCAACGTGAGTGATTCCGTCATATGACCGGGCACGTGTTCAAGGCGTAATTGGGGTTCATCACAAGCGAGCAGCGACGACACTTTCATCACATTATCCAGTTCACGAATGTTTCCCGGCCAAGGGTAGCTGCACAGCAGTGTCATCAGGTGAGGGCAGAGTGCTTGTGCGCCAATACGATATTTGTGGTGGATCTGCTCAATCAGCGCGGCTTTGTCTTGTCGCTCACGCAGGGACGGCAGTTGCAGAATCAATCCGTTGAGGCGGTAGTACAAATCCTGACGAAAACGACCTTCGGTCATCGCTTGCTCAAGGTCTTTGTGGGTTGCAGCGATGATTTGAATGTCCACTGGGAAGTTGTGATTCGATCCCACCGGTACCACGACCTTATCTTGCAGTACATGCAACAGGCGCGACTGCGCTTCCAACGGCAGGTCGGCGATTTCATCTAGAAACAGAATGCCCTGATCGGCTTGGCGAATTTTCCCCTGATAGCCTTTGCTGTTGGCGCCGGTAAAGGCGCCCGCGACATAGCCAAACAGTTCCGATTCAATCAAATCTTTGGGCAGTGCGCCGCAATTGACGCTGACTAGATGTTTGCTGTGGCGCGAACTGCGTTTGTGCAATGCTTTCACAAACTCGCCTTTGCCGACCCCAGTTTCACCGAGGATCAGCAATGGAATGTCTTTATCGATCAGTTTATTGGCTTGTTGCCACGCTTGTTCGACGTTGCTGTCACCAAAATGCAGATCGCAGGCGGCAGAATAGGCCTGAGTGCGATGCGGTTTGGTGTTGAGCGCATGCTTTTCAAACACAAACTTGCTGTGCTGGGTATCAAACAGCGTTTCAATGGTATGTCCCACCACCGAGTTTTGCGCTAATAGTTGCGCGGCGATGTGGTTATGGGCCAGGACTTTTCCGCTTTCATCGGCAATGACGATACCTTGCCAGCCGCTATTGAGTAGCGAGCGGTCGTAGGCAAGATCAATGCGCGTTGCGCCTTGCGGAATATCACACAATAGATGGTTCTCCACTAACTGAACCATATTCTGTACCAGAACTTGCGTGGAGAGATCGTGCTGCTGTTGCTCGCTGGTGATATCGAGAATACCGAGCAATTCACCGTGATGATTAAACAGCGGACACGCCGAACAGCTGATGAAATGATGCTGACGAATGTAGTGCTGGTTGCCGATGATGGTCACGGGGCGCGCTTCGACAATCGCGGTGCCAATCGCATTCGTGCCTTTGATGTTCTCCTGCCAACAGGCGCCGGACTCGAGTGAGATTTCAGTGAGCTTTTCATGGAAACGTTGCTGGCCCCAAGTGGCCAGAATCACCCCTTCGCCATCGGTCAGAATTAATCGACTGTCACTGCGTGCACACATTTGGTTGAACAGCGGCAGCGCGTGTTGCTCGACGGCAGACAGCAGCGATGTGGCGCGCCATTGACGTTCTTTCAGCTCATCGTTCGGCAGGCGAATATGCTCCGGCCGGGTTCGCTGTGTCAGCCCGGCTTCTTGGCTGCGATGCCAGGAAGTGGTGAGCCAATCTTGGTTAACGGTTTGAATTTGCATAACTGTTCCATGTTGTCACAGTGGCTGTGTGTCATTTTGGGACACTGGAACATCGGGTGGCAGTTCCCGAACAGCGATTCCATTTCAGTACTGATCTTTTAATCATTTTGTTAATCATAGTTTTACATTTTATTAACAACAAGAATTCGCATCTTGGCGTGTGATTTGCGTTACGAAGTGAAGAAGGTGCGCCGTTTGTCTGTTTTAAACACTTCCCTAAAGGGCGGAATGAAAAGGAAAACGCGACACCCGAACAACAACCTAACGTGAATGAGAAAGTGAGAAGGATCGAACGATGATTTATGCGCAACCAGGAACCAGCAATGCGATTTTCAACTTCAAGAGCCATTACGATAACTACATTGGTGGCCAATGGGTGAAACCGGTCAATGGTGAGTACTTTGATAACGTGTCACCGGTGAACGGGCAGGCCTACTGCCAAGTGGCGCGCTCCAGTGCCGAAGACATTAACTTAGCGCTTGATGCAGCGCACGAAGTGCGCGCGCAGTGGGGCAAAACTAGCGTGGCTGAGCGCGCCAATATTCTGCTCAAAATCGCCGATCGCGTGGAAGCGAATCTCGAGACACTGGCTTTTGTTGAAACGTGGGAAAACGGCAAACCGATTCGTGAGACGCTCGCGGCAGACTTGCCTTTGGTGGTCGATCACTTCCGTTATTTTGCCGGCTGTATTCGCGCTCAAGAAGGCAGTGCGGCAGAAATTGATGCCAACACCGCTGCGTATCACTTCCCAGAGCCGATTGGTGTGGTCGGGCAGATCATTCCATGGAACTTCCCGATGCTGATGGCGGCGTGGAAACTCGCACCGGCGATTGCCGCCGGGTGTTGTGTGGTGCTCAAACCGGCAGAACAAACGCCGACGTCGATTCTGGTGCTGATGGAAACCATTGGTGATCTGCTGCCCCCGGGCGTGGTGAACGTGGTGAACGGTTATGGCGCAGAAGCGGGGCAGGCGCTGGCGACCAGTAATCGCATCGCCAAACTGGCGTTTACCGGTTCAACCGATGTCGGACACCACATTCTGAAATGCGCAGCCGAGAGCTTGATTCCATCGACGGTGGAGCTGGGCGGTAAATCACCGAATATCTACTTCGCCGATGTGTTCGATCACGAAGATGCGTATCTGGAAAAATGTCTGGAAGGGACGTTACTGGCCTTCTTCAATCAGGGCGAAGTGTGTACTTGTCCGTCGCGTGTGTTGATCCACGAATCGATTTACGACAAGTTCATCGCCAAGCTGGTGGATCGCGCGAAAACCATCAAACAAGGAAACCCGTTAGACAGCGATACTCAAGTGGGCGCGCAGGCATCGCAAGAGCAGTTTGATAAGATCCTGAGCTACCTCGAAATTGGCCGTCAGGAAGGGGCGCAAGTGTTGTGTGGCGGTGAAGTCGCGCATCAACAGGGCGACATCAGCCAAGGGTACTACATTCAGCCAACCATGCTGGCCGGTCACAACAAGATGCGCGTGTTCCAAGAAGAGATCTTTGGTCCGGTCATTGCGATCACCACCTTTAAAGATGAAGCGGAAGCGCTGGCGATTGCCAACGACACGGAATATGGCTTGGGCGCAGGGGTGTGGACTCGTGATACTAACCTCGCGTATCGCATGGGACGCAACATCGAAGCGGGTCGCGTGTGGATCAACTGTTACCACGCTTATCCGGCGCATGCGGCGTTCGGCGGCTATAAGAAATCTGGTATCGGTCGTGAAACCCATAAAATGATGCTGGATCACTACCAGAACACTAAAAACCTGTTGGTGAGCTACGATGTGAATCCACTCGGCTTCTTCTAAATCGTTTAAAAATCTAACCCAAGCGCCTTTGATAAGGCGCTTTTTTTGTCTCTTTTTTCGGCGATAGAGGAATAATAGAGTTTATTTGTGATTTCAAATCACCAATGCTTTTCCGCAAAGCAGGATAATCCCTTTTCGGTGCTTGGATTACACTTAGAAGAGTTGAATTTTTACAGTGTAAATGGATCGACCGAAAAGATCCGTTCACTGACCCTACATGCCGCAAGGCAAAGAAAAAACAAGAAGGAAAATGCAATGTCTTCTGCTTTTTACCAACAGATTCGCGATCAGCTTGAGGAAGTGAAAGCTGAGGGTCTTTACAAAGCCGAACGAGTGATCACCTCTCAGCAGCAAGCGGCGGTGCACATCGCGTCTGGCGAAGAAGTCCTGAACTTCTGTGCCAACAACTACTTGGGCCTAGCAAACCACCCATCGCTGATTGAAGCGGCGAAAGCGGGTATGGACTCTCACGGTTTTGGTATGGCGTCTGTGCGTTTCATTTGCGGCACACAAGACACGCACAAAACCCTAGAGCAGAAGCTGTCTGAATTCTTGGGCAAAGAAGACACCATTCTTTACACCTCCTGTTTCGATGCCAATGCTGGCCTGTTCGAAACGCTGCTAGACAAAGAAGACGCCATCATTTCTGACGCGCTGAACCATGCGTCGATCATCGACGGTGTTCGCCTGTGTAAAGCGATGCGTTTTCGTTACAGCAACAACAACATGCAAGAGCTGGAAGAGCAGCTGATTGCCGCTGATGCTGCAGGCGCGCGTCACAAGTTGATCGTGACCGACGGAGTCTTCTCAATGGATGGCGTGGTCGCAAACCTACCGGCTATCTGTGATCTGGCAGACAAATACAACGCGCTGGTGATGGTTGATGACTCTCACGCGGTTGGCTTTATGGGCGAAAACGGTCGTGGTACGCACGAATACCACAATGTGATTGACCGCATCGACATCATTACCGGGACGCTGGGCAAAGCCATGGGCGGCGCTTCAGGCGGTTACACCTCAGGTAAGAAAGAAGTGATCGACTGGCTGCGTCAGCGCTCTCGTCCATACCTGTTCTCGAACTCTGTGGCGCCGGCGATTGTGTCTGCATCGATTCGCGTGCTGGATCTGCTGCAAGAAAGCGGCGATCTGCGTAAACACTTGTGGGACAACGCGGCGCACTTCCGCGCGCGCATGACGAATGCGGGCTTTACCATGGCGGGTGCTGACCACGCGATCATCCCAATCATGCTAGGTGATGCAAAAGTTGCAGCGGAATTTGCTGAGCGCGCTCTGGCAAAAGGCATCTACGTGATTGGCTTCTCGTTCCCAGTGGTACCAAAAGGTCAGGCTCGTATCCGTACTCAGATGTCTGCAGCGCACACGCGCGAGCAACTGGATAAAGCGATTGATGCCTTTATCGAAGTCGGTCAAGACATGGGCATCATCTAAGTTTTCACGGCCATTAGTGATAACGAAGAATAGGGAATTTTTTGCCTCGCACTGAGCGGGGCAATATTGGGTGAATAGTATGAAAATCAAAGCGCTCTCGAAGCTAAAGCCTGAACAAGGCATCTGGATGACCGAAGTGGATAAACCCGAAATGGGCCACAACGATCTGCTGATCAAGATTAAGAAAACCGCGATCTGCGGTACAGACGTCCACATCTACAACTGGGACGACTGGTCACAAAAAACCATTCCAGTCCCGATGGTGGTCGGCCATGAATATGTGGGTGAAGTGGTTGCGATTGGTCAGGAAGTTCGCGGTTTCAGCATCGGCGACCGTGTTTCTGGCGAAGGCCACATCACGTGTGGTCACTGCCGTAACTGCCGTGGTGGCCGCACGCATTTGTGCCGCAACACCATTGGTGTCGGCGTGAACCGCACTGGCGCATTTGCTGAGTACTTGGTGATTCCAGCATTCAACGCGTTCAAGATCCCAGAAGGCATCTCAGACGATCTCGCATCCATCTTCGACCCGTTCGGCAACGCTGTGCACACGGCACTGTCGTTTGACCTGGTGGGTGAAGACGTGCTGATCACGGGCGCAGGCCCAATTGGCATTATGGCGGCAGCGGTTGCAAAACACGTGGGCGCACGTCATGTGGTGATCACCGATGTGAACGAATACCGTTTGGATCTGGCGCGTAAAATGGGCGTCACCCGCGCAGTGAACGTTGCTGAGCAAAAGCTGGAAGACGTGATGGCTGAGCTGGGCATGACCGAAGGTTTCGACGTTGGTCTGGAAATGTCTGGCGTACCAAGCGCGTTCAGTTCCATGCTAAAAACCATGAACCACGGTGGTCGTATCGCCCTGTTGGGGATTCCACCATCAGACATGGCGATCGACTGGAACCAAGTGATTTTCAAAGGCTTGGTGATCAAAGGCATCTACGGCCGCGAAATGTTTGAGACTTGGTACAAGATGGCAAGCCTGATTCAATCTGGCCTAGATCTAACGCCAATCATCACGCACCATTTCAAAGTGGATGACTTCCAAAAAGGCTTCGACGCGATGCGCAGCGGCGCTTCCGGTAAAGTGATTCTGGATTGGGAATAACCCATTCAAATAAGAAAGCGCTCCGATTGGGGCGCTTTTTGTTTGCTTTCAATAATGACCTGACACAGCTTGGTCGATGGTAAGAAAAAATTAATGAAGAAATGCGTATCTATTCTGTGTGTTTCGTGTATAGTATTCGCAGCTCTAATGGTGGGCTATAAGATAGTATGTTTAGTTCAAGATCTTCTTAGGTTTTCCGATGAAAGTCGGTCAATCTATCCTGCGATACTTTTTCTTCATTCCTTATTTAGTAGCTTACCTTTTAATTCAATCAACACAATGAGATAGATATGTCAAATCAAGCAACTGGCACAGTAAAATGGTTCAACGAAACTAAAGGTTTTGGTTTTATCACTCCTGACAACGGCGGCGCTGACCTGTTCGTTCACTTCCGTTCAATTGCCAGCGAAGGCTTCAAAACATTAGCTGAAGGCCAAAAGGTTTCTTTTAATGTAGAACAAGGTAACAAAGGCCCACAAGCTGGCAACGTTACTGTAATCTAAGAATTCTATAAAAAGATCCCTTCAACAGAAGGGATCTTTTTTCTTTATATCATCACCACTCCCATACTCGAAACGCCAATCGAATGATCGATGGGGTTCTGTTCTGCGTGAACGGAAACGACGCCATGATCAATCACTTCATCGTTCGGCATCCAACCGGCCATGCACCTTGGTGATGAATTCAAGTGCCAATGAGCGTTCTAATTCATCTGCATCACATACGAAAGCACTGACGCTCATCGATTAGAACGAGCAGATACCATTTTGGTTAAGATAAGGTAAGAAACGATATGAGAAAGCCTGTAAGAAAATCGAGCAAGAAATCGAGCAGCAAAATGCAGAAAAATAACTTTGAAGAACGATTTGCTGTCATGGTCAAAGAGTACCAAGATGCGAAAGAAGTTCTTGAGTCGATGACCAAAGGTTCAGCAGAATATGTTGCTCAGGAAAAGCTATGTAATAAGCTATTTGCGAGTGCTGAGCGCTACATTAACAACTCAAAATAATTTTATCTCATCCACATTAAGTGCATTCAAAGCTTTCCTGCTTAGAACCGCTACCCCTACGATCGACTGAGTTCCCACGCTTCTGACAGCGACAGTGATGTGAACCATACACTGATGCAAAATATAAAAATCCACGCGCAATCAGAACCGAACGTTGTGGTATGAACCAGTGATCGCTAACGGTCAGAATAAACGGATGACCAATCATGAAGTCATCTGTTTATTCTGAGACCTCAATGCTCTCTGCCATTGACTCTTAAGTGACTTCCAATCATCGATTCAAATCGTGCGACGGCTTACCACTTTGGCTTGCGCGTGCTTTCATTGTTGCGTTGCCTGTTTATTGGTGACATGGTCGATAGAAATACCTGCAAAATGAATCCTTCTGTGAGCAATTTGTAAGGGAAGTTTTGCAAAGTGTGGACTTTCAACTCTCGTACCTATGGCATACTCACTCCTTCATAAATAAAAGGTGGTTGTATGATTAAAAAGTCGCTTTGTGTTGGTTTGTTGGCGTTATTGCCACTGTCGCATGCATTGGCTGATGGCGCTTTAAAAGGGTGCGCTGCTAAAGAACACGCCATTTTGGAGCAAATCGAGTCAGCCAAAAAGTACGATAATCAACGTAAATTGGAAGGATTGGAAGAAGCGCTCAGCCAAGTTCGTCAACACTGTACCGACGAAGGATTGCTCCGCGATCGACAAGCGAAGGTGCAAAAGCAAGAACGAGAAGTTGAAGAGCGAATTCAAGATCTGAAAGATGCTCAAGCATCCGGCAAGCAAGATAAGATCAAGAAAAGAATGCAAAAACTAGAAGAAGCCAAAGCCGAGCTTGAAGAAGCGAAAGCTGAACTGCTCAAGTAAACTCATACGCAGGTCATTTCGTTCGCGGAAGGGCGCGTTGCGCTTTTCCGCTGACGTCACACTTCAACCCCATCTGTGTTTCAGCCATGCTTATGGTTCATCCCGCGACACCCCGCTTTGCAAACCCGCTTTGTACACTTATCGACTTAATCCCATCTGAACAATGACGGCTTCGGGGTTTATTCCCTATCGACGTCCGTGAGGAATCCGAGTAACGTGTTTGTCGGTTGATTGGCTGTGAGCATTCCGCCCAATCAATGAAGCCGTGAGGGCGATGGAAAAGACAACCGATAAGGATAAATGATGCAGTTTGGCAAAGCGTTTCAATATAAGAAGTGGGCGAACCGTGAGTTGTTGGCGTTGGGGGAGCAGCAGTTTTCTCAATTGCCTGAGCACGACGCAACGTTTTTTGTGCGTATTTTAAATCATACAACGGTGGTGGATAGCTTGTTCATCAGCCGCATTCAGGGCGAGCCGGAGCAACACCGCGCCGACAACACCCCCGAAACCCCGACCATTGCCGAACTGCGCCAAACCATGGACGTCCACGATTCATGGTTGGAGACGTTTGCGCAAACCGCGAGTGCAGAAGCGTTGCAACGTGTCGTGACCTTTACCTTTGTGGATGGCGATTCTGGCCAATTGAGTGTGGAAGAGATCTTGTTGCATTTGTTGACTCATGGCAGCAATCATCGTGGTATGGCATCGCGGGTGCTGGCCGAAAACGGGCTTGAGCGCCCACGCGATACGTTCACGCGGTACTTGCATCAAGCGGAGCCACAGCGACGTTCAGGCGCTGCGCGTTAACGCTGCAGCGATGTTTGCTTGTGTTTGCTCGGCTGATTGCAATGTGTCTTGATGTTATTGAGTCGGTAAATTTGTCACCACTTTTACATACAACGGACAACTGATTGCGCGAGATGGTATTAACTGAGCGCTTTTGAGTCGTGCTTCAACGTCGGTGAACGGCGAGGAAAAGGCAAAAGGTGAATGTGTTGATTCGAAGAATTCGACGTCGGATGAAACGATTGTTGATGACCGCCATCGTCCTAACATTGGGCGTGCCGGTGGTGCTGGTGATGGTGCTGAAATTCGTGAACCCGCCCTTTTGGGGCTGGCAGGTGTCGCGCATGCTGTTTCCACCGCAAGGCTATCCGTCACACACACAACATCAATGGATTCCCTTGGCCTCAGCATCGCCGCTGTTGCCTTTGGCGGTGATGGCGTCTGAAGATCAACGTTTTCCAGAGCATTGGGGCATCGACACCCATGCGTTAGCGTCGGTAATCAAAAATCGAGGTGAGAACGGCCCCGATCGCGGGGCGAGTACCATCACCCAACAAACTGCGAAAAATGTGTTTTTGTTCCCAAGCCACACCTATGTGCGCAAAGCCTATGAGCTGTACATTTCACTGTTATTGGAACTGATTTGGGGCAAAGCGCGCATCATGGAGATGTACCTCAATGTGGTGGAATTCGGACCGGGGATTTATGGCATTCAAGCAGCCAGTGAACACTACTTTGGCGTGTCGGCGGCGCATTTAACGCGTTACCAAGCGGCGCAACTGGCCGTGGTTTTACCCAATCCGTACCGAATTCAACCGTACCCGATGACGCAGTATGTGCAGCAGCGTGTGAACTGGGTATTGCGTCAAATGCAAAACCTTGGCGCCGTCGCTTTATAGCTGATTCATTCGTCCTTGATGGGCGCAGCTCATTCTTCATCACCTGGCGCTGGTTGTGCTCGCTCTTTTGCACTCACGATGCGTGGCTAGCTGCGAGGTTTGCCTAGCCGCGAGGTTTGCGCGCATTGAGCACGTCACGAAGTTCACCAGACGGCAGTGACTTATAGAAGTACCACCCCTGAATTGAGGCGTCGGGGTAGTTGTCTTTGATGATGTTGAACTCATGTTCCGTTTCAACCCCTTCGAAAATGACTTGTTTGTTGAGGTTGGTGAGGAGTTCCATCACCGGGCGCACGATGTTGCGTTTGATGTCGTAGTTGAGCGCATTCACAAACACGCGGTCAACTTTGATGTAGTCGAAGTCCATTTCCGTCAACCACACCAAGTTCGCTACGCCGGTGCCAAAATCATCCAGCACCACCACGAATCCCATCGCTTTTGCATCTCGCGAGAAGTCGGCCAATTCGAGTAGCGGAAGGTCGATTCGTTCGGTAATTTCTATCTTAATCTTGGCGTTTGGAATCCCATATTCGGTGGTCAGTTTGTCAAGATACGGCAGAAAGTGCGGGTCTTGAAGTTCGAACGCAGTGATGTTGATGCCGAGCGCTAAATCGGGATGTTCTCGCATGATGGGCGCCATTTCACTGATGGAGCGCTCAACGATGAAGTAGGCCAATTGTGGGTACAGCGACAATTTTTCAGCAATGCCAATAAAGAGTTCTGGCGACACGCGGCCATATTGGCTGTCTTCCCAACGCACCAAACTTTCGACGGCCTTAATGCGCTGATCGCGCGCCACCACAATCGGCTGGTACTCCATGTACAATTTTTTCTGCGACAATGCTTCCCGAAAGCGCTGCTCCATGGAGTGGCGACGGCCCATGAATGTCCAGAAAAAGTAGGCGAGCAGCAAACTGAACAGCAGCGCGAGCGCGATACAAATCAGCAGCATATCGAGCGAGTAATTCGCTAATCCTGCTTTGGTATTGGCGGTATGGACACAATAATTGAATTTGTCACTGCAGGTTTCGGTGTCAATGCGAAGGGCAGGGAAGTCGTTTCCGTAGTGAGAGCCGGGCGTGTACTGAGTGAAAATGTGTTCATGTGTGGCCGATTCAACGCTGAAACGAAACTTGGGCATGCGCTGCATCAAGTGCTGATACTGATCGGGAATCGTCAAGGTGACGAAGTGGTTCAAGCGAGTTAAATCATACTTGTCGTCGACGGGAAACAGATGTTCGACTTGCTTGTAAAAACGATAGCCTTTGAATGCGGTTTGGAATTTGTGGCCGATATCGACGGGGGGAAATCGCCCCCAATTCGCAGTACATAGCACGGACTCGTCGTTCATGAAGCCGATGTCGTAGATTTCAGAATTTTCGTGAACCAACTGGCGAATCACCGTCATGGTGGCGGTATCACAACTGGGTTCAGCGATGGTATTGGTGACGGTGAGCGCATCCGTGATTTGTTCGGAGGCGTCTTCGGCTTCGTGCAATACTTCGTGGGCGAAGCGGATTTGTTCATCTTTCTGAACAGAGTAAGCCGTCACTTCGATAAGACCTAAAGTGATGATAAAAGCGGCGAGGAATATGGCCAGCCTTGTGAGTGCCTGATTTGCCATGATTGCCTATGTCATCCAAACGAAACAGAATCATCAGTATGCTCAGAGATGACGTCGGATACAATCATTCCGCGCTATTATTTGTGTCAGATAAAGCGCATTCGCGCGCACAAAGCGAGATTGTTTGCTTGAGCCTACGCAGCGCTTTGTCTAAAATGGCGCACTTTTTCATGACACTGGGTCAATACTATGAACGACACGACTGCAAAACCAGCACTACCCGATCGCCTCGCCGGTAATCCTCGCAGCCCACATTTTGTTGCGGAATGCTTTGAGCACCAAATCGGCATTCGCTTCAACGGCAAAGAGCGTACTGATGTTGAAGAATACTGCATCAGCGAAGGCTGGGTAAAAGTTGCTGCGCCAAAAGCACTCGACCGTCGTGGTCAACCGCTGCTGATGACGCTGAAAGGCACGGTCGAAGCGTACTACAAATAATGGTTGTCGCTGCCCATGGGGCGGCGAAGCCCTGTCAGCTTGATGTTGGCACTGAATAAAGAAATGGCCGCGGAGTGCACACTCGGCGGCCTTTTTTATGCGCGAAACGATTTTCGACCCGCGGAATCTATTTCTTATGCGCGAAGTGATTTTCTATGCGCGGAAGCTATTGTCTGTGCAGGGAAGCTATCTTCTGCATGTGGTTTTCCCCCTGCTTGCTGCGCTGAACGCATCTTGAGCATCAAGCAGAGCGCTAGGCGGAAACGTATCGGCTTTGCTCGGCTTGCGCCACCATTTGCTCTTGTTGTTGCAGCTCATACATCGCGCGGTAACGTCCGTTCTGGAGAGTCATCAGCTGTTGGTGATTGCCTTGCTCGATCAACTGCCCTTTATCCAGTACCAGAATTTTGTCGGCGTGATGAATGGTCGACAAGCGGTGCGCAACCACAATCAACGTCACTTTGCCGCGCAGTTCATTCAACGCACGTTGCACCACGTGTTCGGTTTCGCTATCGATGTTGGCGGTCGCTTCATCCAGTAGCAGAATTTTGGGGGATCCGGCTAACGCGCGGGCGATGATCAACTGCTGGCGCTGACCGGTCGAGAGGCGCAATCCGCCTTCGCCGAGTTCGGTTTGATACCCGTCGTTCATCGCGCAAATCACGTCATGCAGGTGCGCCTGTTTGGCGGCACGTTCCACCGCTTCTTGAGTCAAATTTCTTCCCATGTCGATGTTGTCGAATACGGTGGTGGCCAACACAAACGGCTCTTGTGGAATAAAGCCAATGCCTTGGCGCAGCGTGTGCGGGTCATACTCATTCAAGGGATGGCCATCAATGCAAATGTTGCCGGATTGAGGCTGATAGAAATTGAGCAGCAAGTTAAGGAGCGTCGATTTACCGCTGCCGGTATGGCCGACGATGGCGTAGAAGTGCCCCGCATCGACGGAGACATCGATGTTGTGCAGAACGGGTTTGTCTTTTTGATAACTGAACGTCAGTTGCTCAATGCTCAGGTCGCCGCGCGAAATCTCATGCCAGCGCGCAGTGCCTTCATTGGCCGCTGGCTCTTGCAGCAATTCATGTACGCGATCGCCCGCCACAATGGCTTGCTGGTAGAGACTAAAGCGCTGCGTGATCTCAACCAAGGGCTCGGTAAAGCGTCCCAAATAGTTCAGATACGCATACAGCACGCCGATTTCGGCCACGCCTTGCACCACTTTCAAACCAAAGAACCACACCACTCCGCCGAGCACCAAAATGCTCAACAAGTTGATCGCCGGACGCAGTAATAAAGAGCCGACGGTGACTGATTTTAGTCGCGTGGTGTAGTAGCCCTGGTTGATGGCTTGAAATTGTTCGAGCTTGGCGTGTTGCTGATTGGTGGCTTGAATCACCGTCATGCCAGAGATCGACTCATTCATGGTTGAGTTAATGTCTGAGCGCAGTTGACGGCTTTCGGTGACCGCTTTGACACTGAATTTCTGGTAAAGATAAATCAGGATCACCACCGCCGGGATCAGCAGCAACGCGACCAGCATCAGCTGAATGTCCAAAATGGCCATGGCGGTTAAAATCCCGATCAGCATGATCAAGTTGGCGAGAATGTTCGACAAAAACTGCACGTAAATGTCTTTGATCGATTCGGTGTCGTTGGTCAGTCGGCTCACCAATTGCCCGGTACGCGCGTAATCAAAGAAAGACACCGGCAGCGTCAACACGTGTTTAAACAATCGCTTACGAATATCGAGCACGGCATTTAATGCAATATCCAGAAAACGCAGCGTCTGCTTGTATTTGAGGTAGGTTCCCATCAGCACCGAAAAAACGAACAGGCTGATCACGCCCACCACAGGCCACAGCGGGTAATGATCCTGCATGACGAATTCATCGATGAACACTTTGCTCAGCATTGGCCCAAGCACGTCAAACGCGGTGGCCAAGACCACCAACAGCAAGGTTTTGATGAACAGGGCTTTTTCAGCAAATACATAGCTCATCAACAATTTCAGTGAGCCGGAGCTTTTGGCTTGTGTCGGTTGGGTACTCATTGTAATTCGTTCTCCAAAGCTTGCTCCATTTGTTGATAAGCGGCCATGCGTGCGTACCAACCATCTTGACGAATCAGCTCGCGGTGCGTGCCTTTTTCAATCACTTCGCCATGTGCCAACACCACAATGTTGTCGGCACGTTCAATCGCAGATAAGCGATGACTCACCACGATGAGGGTTTGCTCGCGTCGTTGCTGTAAGTGTTCGATGATCACTTTCTCAGTTTTGATGTCGACTGCCGACAGCGCATCATCCAGCACCAGAATCGGCGCTTGGCTGATCAAAGCGCGCGCAATCGAAATACGCTGGCGCTGACCGCCGGAAAGCGTTACGCCGCGTTCGCCAACCAGCGTTTGATAGCCGTCAGGGAATTGCTCAATATCGTCGTGAATCGCGGCCAGTTGAGCGGCTTGGTATACCTCGTCATCCGTGGCGTTGCTGCGCCCGATTCGAATGTTTTCCATGATGTTCATGCTGAACAAAAATGCATCCTGCGGCACGTACGCATACAAACTGCGCAACTCGCTTAACGGAATGGACTGAATCGGCACGCCGCCCACGAGGATCGCGCCTTGCTCGGCCTCCCAATAACGCATCAGCAAATGCAACAAGGTCGATTTACCTGCGCCAGTGGCACCGGCGATGCCCAGCACATGGTTCTCATCGACACGGACGGAAATATCGTTGAGCGAGGGGTGTTGGGTATCTGGGTACTGAAAGCGCAGTTGGTCGATATCAAGCGCATAGCCGCTGGGCTGAGTGGTGCCGCGATCGTCAATGGAATCGGGCAGGTTCAAAAGCGCTTCCAAACGGCCAATGGCCGCATTTCCGCGTTGCAGAATGTTCATCAACCAGCCGAACGCGTACATCGGCCAAATCAGCTCAGAAAGATAGAGCGTGAAACTGGTCAGTTGCCCAACCGTGAGGGCGCCGTTGCTGATCTGCCAGCCGCCGACCAGCAGCGCAATCAATAAGGCGGCACCTAAGCTGAGCTGAATGATTGGGTCGAACAGCGCCTCTGAGCGCTGCACTTTGTACGTGGTTTGCGCGGCTTGTTCGGCAATCTGTTCAAATTTGTTGGCTTCGATGGTTTCGCGACCCATGGATTTGATCATGCGAATGCCAGCCACCGATTGCTGCGCTTGTTCGTTAAGGGTCGAAAAGGTATCGAGTGTGTCTTTGAATTGGTAGTGAATGCGGTTCGAAAGCTTGTAGAAGCCATATCCCATAAACGGGAAAGGCAAAATCGCCAGCACCGCCAGTTGCCAGTCGATAAATACAAACATCATCACCAACACCAAAATGAAGGTCATCAGGCCATCAAAACCGGACAAAATCCCTTCACCGGCCGCCATTTCCACCGCATCAATGTCGTTGGTGGCGCGCGCCATTAAGTCGCCCGTGGAGTGCAGGTTATAGAACGCTTGGCCTTGTCGCAGTAAGCGATGATAAAAGCGCTCGCGCAGAATATTGCCGAGTTGGTAAGACGTACCAAACAGCACGCGACGCCAGCCGTAGCGCAACAGATAAACCAGAATACTGACGCCAACAAGGGCAAACAGGTAATATTCTGCTTGAGAAAAATCACGGGTTTCCAAGAGCTTATCAATCGCGTGACCGATAAACCACGGCACCGCCATGTTGAGCATCGCGACGGCAAAAAGCATCGAGAGCGCCAACGCATAGGTCCAGCGATGCTGGCGGAAAAACCACTTCAGGTGTTGAAATAATTGCATGAGTGACAGTCCAGACGAGACAATGATACGGCCGTTCTCAGTCACGCAGCGAGGCGTCACCAGCGCAGGGGCACTTTTATTGAACCGCGTTAAAACGTCAGGTTGGAACGAGGGAATGAAAGCGTGAAAGGCTCGGCGCAGTGTCCGTATTTGTTTAATTGCTTTTGTTTTCGCCAATCATAACGCAAGCGGTGCGTTGGATAAATACGCACACCCCGGCCAAGCGCCGGATTGGACGAATAGGCAAAAAATAAGGAGATATGAATACGATTTTGCGAAGCCGCTGGCAGTTCACTGGTCGCCAGTATTCAAGAGGCTGGTCAAAGAGGAAATGATAAAAGGAAGGGCGATGGAGCGCCCTTCCTCAAGATGATGCAGTACTTATTTCATCAATTCATCGTTTCATTAAGAAAGACGTTGAATGTTGAGTCGATTCGCTAAGGTGTGCTCATCAAGTTGATACAAGGTATCTAACAAGATGAATTGCAAGCTGCCGGGCCCGCGTGCTTGTTCCGCGGCGATTTCACCCGCGACACCAAGCACGGCCGCTGCTGCCAAACCGGTTTCGTCACCGATGGCGGCAAACGCTCCCGTGAGTGCGGACAGTGTACATCCCATGCCCGTGACGTAGGGCATCATCGCATGGCCATTGCTGAGGGTGATGGTCTGCGATTTAGTCACGATATAATCGGTCTCGCCAGAAATCACCACGTTGGCGCCATATTCCGCCACGAGGCACTGCGCCGCGCCCAAGGCAGCATCGCTGCTATCTAAAGCATCGACCCCTTTACTTGTCGCTTGTTCACCCGCCAGCGCAATGATCTCTGATGCATTCCCTCGAATAATGAGCTTCTCTGCCAAGCGTGCGATTTGGCGGGAGGTGTCGGTGCGCAATGTACTTGCGCCGCAACCGACGGGATCAAGGACGACGACTTTCCCGTTGAGATTCGCTTGTTCGACGGCAAACAGCATGCGGGGTGTCCAAACGCTATCGAGCGTGCCAATGTTGATCACCAGCGCTCCTGCAAATGACATCATTTCTGCCATCTCTTGCTGGGAATGCGCCATGATGGGAGATGCACCGATCGCAAGCAGCGCGTTTGCCGTGTTGTTCATCACCACGTAATTGGTGATGTTCACGACCAAGGGTTTGTGTTGGCGCACTGCGCTCAAGGCTTGCGTGATTTGTTCAGTAAGCATGTTGATTCTCCGATGACGAGTGCTGAGCGTTCAAACCTTGTTGCCAGAATGCAACTTCCATTCGCGTCGCGGTTTTGAAGACCTGAATGAGGTTCTGGCCGCGCTGGCTGTTGATGTCGATTTCAGCCAAGAGCTCATTAAAGTGCGCGGCACCTTGGGCAACGCCAGACTGGAACTCTTCACCGCCATAAAGGGTGATCCAACTGGCGTACGGGTTGCCGTCGATCAGCGTATTTTGATCGTCCATCAGCATTTGACCAATCACGGCATAGCCGATAGAGCAGGGCGCTAATGCGGCGTATAGGTCAACCAAATCTCCGGTCATTCCTGCATCCAACACATAACGTGTGTAGGCCACGGTGCCAAAATCTTCTGCTTCATTTTCCAGATCGGATTCCGTCAATCCCCATTGACCACAGTACGTGACGTGATGCGCGATTTCTGAGTCCAACAGCGCGTGAACACTTGGCAGTGCGCGGCGCATGTCAGTCAAGGTGCGCGCTTTGTAAATCGCCAATGCATAGGCGCGAGCGTATTGTTTTAGAAATAAAAAGTCCTGTTTTAGGTAATGCAAAAAACAAGGCTGAGCCAGCGTGCCGCTGCCCAATTGCTGCACGAAAGCATGCTCCGTGTATGCCTGCCAATCCTCGTGGCAAGCGTCGATCAAATCTTGGTATGTCATGGCTGGGTTGCCTCGTTATTCGTCAAAGTTCGGGACGTAATCTTTTGCTTTAGGAAGCGTGTCGATGATGTGTTGTGCGTACATGAATTTGGCATAATCGTCGTAACGTTTCAGATCAACTGCTGACGGGCGAAGCGCAAAACGGGTGAGTGTGTCATTCCAAGCGCGTTGGTTCAGTTCGTTGTTTAGCGTGTCGGGCGCGTAGGCGACGAACTCTTTCCAAGCGGTTTGTGGATGGTTCACGATGTACGTGACCGCTTGTTCAAGTGCGGTGTTAAAGGCTTTGATGGCTGCTTTGTCGTACGTTTTTGCATTTGCAACGAAAACTAATTCATCATAGGTCGGCACGCCGTGCTCTTCTGGGAAAAAGGCTTTGGCTTGGTAACCTTCCAAGGCAAGTTGGTTGGTTTCGAAGTTACGTAGTCCGCCCCAAATGGCGTCCACTTTACCCGATGCAAGCGCGGAAGAGAGGGCCCAACCGACGTTGATGATCTGAACATCAGACAATTTCACGTTCTCTTGCGCCAGCATGGTGCCGATGGTTGCTTCTTCATTTCCCGCAATCGAAATCCCGATCTTCTTGCCTTTGAGATCCGCAAGGCGATCGTTTTTGCCGTTGTCCAGCACCATCATGGTATTGAGTGGGGTTGCGATGAGCGTTGCTGAGCGAATCAGCGGCAGCCCGGCTGCGACATCCATGGTCAGGCTGGGCTGGTATGAAATTGCCATATCCACTTTGCCTGCCGCGACCAGTTTCGGTGGCGTGCTTGGATCGGCCGGCTCTTGAATGTTGACGTTCAGCCCCTGCGCTTTGAAGTAGCCACGCTCTTTGGCAATGACGATGGGGCCGTGGTTTGGGTTCACGAACCAATCTAACATCAGCGTCAGCTCTTTTTCGGCTGCCATCACGTTCGTTGAGATCATGGCAGCAAGCAGCGCGGCTGCGCTCATCAGTTTGTTTTTATTCATGGCGTTATTCCTTTGAAGTTATGCCTATTTGTTTTCCCAGGGGATGGCTGTTTTTAATAATTTGTCGGTGATGAAGTAGAGTGCGATGGACAGCACGGCGAGGATAAACAGCGCTGCAAACATCTCGTCGATGATCATACGCGCGTTGGCTTGCAGCATCAGATACCCCAAACCTTCGCTTGAGCCGACCCACTCGCCGACGACTGCGCCAATCGGCGCGATCACCACCGCGACACGGATACCCGAGGCCAAGGTTGGCAGCGTCGCAGGTAATTGAATGTGGCGCAGCAGTTGCCATTTCGACGCCCCCATGGTTTTGGCCAAATCCAGATAGCCGGTTGGGGTATTGCGTAAACCGTCGTAACAGCACGTCGTCACAGGAAAGAAGATGATGATTGCGGCCATCACCACTTTTGATGCGATGCCGTAACCAAGCCAAAGCATCAGCACCGGCGCGATAGCAAACACCGGAATTGCTTGGCTGGCGATAAGCAAGGGAAGTAACCAACGTTTGAGCGGTTCGAACAACAACATTTGCAGTGCAAACAGCAACCCCATCGACAAGCCAAGCCCAAGCCCCAGCAGGATTTCCTGCGCGGTGACCCAGGTGTGCGCAAGCAACACGTCGTAGCGTGAAACCAATCGATGCAGCACATCCACGGGGGCTGGCAAAATGAAGCTTGGCATCTGGAACGCCACAACAATCAGTTGCCACAAGCCCAAGATGACCGCCGTGCTGATCGCCACGCGTAGCATCGGATGCGTGACTCGTTCTTTCTTACGAATGCGGGTCGAGACGGCGTTGTATTGAGTCATCTCACGCATAATCGCTCTCCAGTTGATCCAAAATTGCTTGTTGCAAGGTGGCACATTCACCATCCAGTACGCGCGGAGGCAATGAATCTGGCGTTTGCAGATGTTGCGCGTGTGCGGGTGTACCTTGCAGCACATACAGCTGGTTGGCGAGACGAACGGCTTCTTGCGGATCGTGGGTAATCAGGACGACGGTTTTTCCTTGGAGCAGTGTGGCCGATAAGGTTTGCAGCTTGTGGCGGGTCACCGCATCGAGCGCGGAAAAGGGTTCATCCATCAAAACGAATGGTTTGTCCTGCATCAGCGTGCGCGCCAGTGCCACGCGTTGACGCATTCCGCCGGAAAGCTGGGCGGGTTTGGCATCGGCGTAGTCAGCTAATCCAACCTGTTCGAGCAATTGCATCGCTCGCTGTTGCTCAACAACTTGATTTGAGCGAGCGTGAGAAAAGCGGGAACTCAGGCAGACGTTGTTGAGCACGTTGAGCCACGGCAACAACAAATCTTGCTGCGCCATGTAAGCGATGCGGTTGTGCAGCGCAATGCCGTCTGTGGTCGTCAGTTCGCCTTGCCACATCACCTGCTCATCGAGCAGACCGGCGAGATAACGCAACAGGGTGGTTTTCCCGCAGCCACTTCGCCCCAATAAGACGGTCCACTGCCCGGCAGGAAGGGTCATATTGACGCCTGCAAGTGTGGGTGTGGCACTGTCGTTGTATTGCAGACGGGCGTTGGTAAACTGAATGCCAATGCGATTCTCGGATCTCGTTGCATTCATGGACTTCACTGTATTCATGGACTTCATCGTATTCACGGACGTCGTCGTATTAACGAACATTCGCGTGACCTGCAAAGAAGTGGTGAACCGGGCCGCGACCTTGGCCGACGTCTAGTTCATCGGCATGGGCGATGGCTTGAGAGATATACTGTTTCGCCAAATGTACGGCTTTGTGGAGGTTGTTGCCTTGGCCAAGGTAAGAGGCGATCGCAGAAGAAAGCGTGCAGCCTGTGCCGTGCGTGTTTTGCGTGGGAAAACGTGTTGCACGAATCAGTTCCACTGCATCTGGCGTGATCAGCAGGTCATTGCTGCTTTCATCGTCTTCCAAATGACCGCCTTTGAGCAATATCGCTTTGGCGCCAAGCGCACGAAGATCGTCAATCATCGCATTCATTTCAGCTTCAGAGTTGGGAACCGGTTTTCCCGTTAACGCGGCACCTTCTGGAAGATTGGGTGTGATGATGTCCGCAAGCGGAATGAGCGCTTCTTTTAACGTGCTGATTGCGGCGTGTTCGAGCAATAAATCACCGCTGGTGGCGACCATCACGGGGTCTATCACCAGGTGCTTGGGTTGGTACTGTTTAATTTTGTTCGTGACCACGTTGATGATATTGGCATCGGCCAGCATGCCGATTTTAACGGCCACGATATTGAGGTCGGTAAACACGGCATCGAGTTGGCTTTCCACATGATCGAGTGGAATTGGGAAAATGGCGGAGACGCCTTGTGTATTTTGCGAGGTAATGGCGGTAATGACAGAGCAGGCAAAACTGCCTGTTGCCGACATGGCTTTGATGTCGGCCTGAATGCCCGCGCCACCGCCGCTGTCTGAACCAGCGATCGTCAACACGACTGGCGGTGTTGTTGTGGATGGCGTTTGGTGTGAATAAGGCTGTGAATGCTGCGTCATGGTCGCTCCTATAACCAGACGTATAGGAACTGACTTTTACCGCGCTCGCCGATCGATTTCCCGATTAGCCGCTGCTCGCCAAAGGAAGTTCGGCGAAGGCAAATGCTGATAGTTCCCTACGTCAGTGCTAACTGAATCAGGTTCAACGGGTCTCGAATTTCGATCTCAGCCAACGCGTTCAGCGTGGCCCCCCGACTATTTCGCTTGGATGATAACAGGACACATCACCAAGGGATACGTTTTTTCAGTGTTCGTGTTTAAGGTGAATGATGGATCCGTGTGAATAGACTCGGTGCCATTAAACATGAATTGTGATAGAGCAATAACCGTTTTAGCGGCAGGATGAACTTTTTTTCTAACTTAGAACGATTTCATCAGTCAAATCTCGAAGCCAGACTTTTGTTCGATAGCGTCGCCAACACATAAACAACTTAATGAATTCTTCAACGAGCATGAGTGCGTAGACGTATTGGAAATCCATCTGCATGAAAAATGCGCCGACAGCTGTAATGGGTATACCACACAGCCACATTGCCACGAAATCGGTGCGTAAACAGAATGCATTGTCGCCTCCTGATCTTAAAATGCCATTGATCATAATCATGTTAATCATTTTCAGACTGACAGCGATACTTAGTATTGTTATTGCGGGTTTTGAGATTGGCAAAAATTGTTCTGAGTCCATTGCCAATAAGCGTAAAAGCAAAGGTTGTAGTAAAAGCAAAACAGCAGATGAAATAATACCGAGTAAGCCAAAGACCTTAGTAAACATCACGGATGTCTTGAATGCATCGTCATAATTTTTCCCGCCTAAACGTTGTCCAATCATGACAGAACAAGCGACAGAAAGCCCAAAGAACAACGAATAACACAGCGATTCAAATGGGCCTAATGTGCTGTATACCGCAAGTTCCAATGTTCCCATGTGGCCAAAAATCGTCTGATAGACCATTGTTCCCATGGCCCACAACAATGAGTTTGCAACAGCTGGAATGGCTAGTCTTCTATAAGTGATTCTAAGCGTGGCGCTATCTCTAAGTTGAGAGACTGACTGTAGCCAATGTCGTTTGATATGAAAGTAACTCAAAAAAACGGCAAGCTGGACAATCCTTGATATTGTGGTCGCTAAGGCGGCTCCGGCAACACCTAATGCTGGCATACCAAGATTTCCAGATATCAGACCGTAATTCAGTATGATGTTGATGGCAATCGTCATTATTGCGATAAGTAAGGGTGTAAAAGCGTCATTCGTAGAGCGCATGGTTGACTCGAATACGATAACTAAATGGGTCAGAAGTAATACGGGGGATGCGTACCACAGATATTCAGAACCGAGTCGGACGACATTCATGTCATTGGTTTGGATATGAAGTATATGATCCGAAAACACAACAAATATGACACTGATGGGGGTCAAAAGAATCGTTCCGGCTTTGATAGCAATTATGGTGACCGTTTTGGCTGATGTTGGGTCGTTCTTCCCCCAAAATTGTGCAATTAAAATGCCACTTGCAGTCGATAGACCCGCCATAAGCATGATAGCGACGAAGTGCCATTTAGACGCAAGACCGACCGCCGCGGTCGCTTCTGTCCCAAAGTTACTCACCATCAATACGTCAGCTAAAGACAGTATTGCGACTAAAGCACTTTGTATTGCAACGGGCAGGCCGATTCTGACCGTTTGAGAAAGCAAATTTTTGTCTTTATTATCGATTTGAAACATGTAGGCTACGTCTCATCGTTGAATGAATTTGGATGTGCGAACTTTAAGCGAACGAATAACGATTGAGAATGTTGTGTTCAGGTGAAAATCTGTTCGAATCCGTCATGTGAGAGGTTAAGCAATGTGTAAAATTTGGAATGATGAAGTTTATCTTGCTGCCGAATGTGAAGAGCGCTTCCTTGTTGCGTCCGATATCGCAGAGATGAAGCAGTATGATATTTTCATGGCTGGTCTTGCTCATCTTAAAGAGGGTTATCGAGTCGAGCGCTCTCGGCCTGATATTCATACTGTGCTGGTGACATTAGAAGGCGCGGGAGTACTTTCTACAGATGAAGGTGTTTTTGATATATTGCCCAATACAATCACAGTACTACCGAGTGAGAAGCCATTTTGTTTTGAGCTTGCTTACCCATGCAAGTCTTGGAAAATGGTTTGGCTCCTTTTACATAGTTCAGACACTTGGACAAATTTGTTACGAATCAATCGTCCGGTTATTCACTTTGATGCTTGTGAATCTATTTGGTCTCTTACTTCGTTGATTTACAGAGAAATTGGCGGCCGTTCTGCTTTTAGGAACATGATGCTAAGTGAGTTGGCGAAAGTATTGTCTAGTGTTACCGCGAATATTTCAGATACTCATATGCGGGTACTTAGTGTGTTGAATAGCGTCGAATCGCAACTGCATCTTGATTGGAAAGTGTCGACAATCGCTGAACTTACTTTTCTGAGTGAAGAACAGTTAAATCGTGTTGTTAAGCAGCTTGTTGGTATGTCGCCGCGTGATTATCTTTTAACTTTACGCATGAAAAAAGCGACGGATTTGCTGAGCCACAAAGATTGGTCGATAGCGATGATTGCTTTACGATTAGGTTACAAAGACCCTAATAACTTCACTCATCGGTTTAAAAAGCACTTTGGAAAGCCGCCTACTCACTACAGAGCATCATTATTACCAAGCAAATTAACTTAAATTCGTAACGTTTCGATTTTGTTGGGTTCTCATAATTAGGAGAGAATCTTGTTTCTTTAACAAAGCGGACATATGTGGGCTTTGATCACAAATGATAGGGTGGAGAGGTACTGTTTATTGATCCGTTTCACATTAACCTTATGTGACGCTTATAGTTGATTGCGATGACAAAATCGTAACGTTAAGATTTGTTCGGGAATGAGATGAATTAGTCTGACTGAACTAGTTGAAGGTTGGACGTTATTGGGAGTTTTTATGTTTAACTTAACGTTAAAGCAGCAGCAGAGGTTGATTATTGTCATGTTCTTGGCGATACCATTGACATTACTATTTACCTTTTCGTATTACCCTGCCAGCCAACTGTTTTACATGAGTGTTACCGACTGGGATGGTTATGCACCAGTCAAAAATTTTATTGGTCTAGAAAATTATACGTACTTATGGGAAGAACCTGATCAGTTGAATCCTTTGTTAGTGACGTTGTACTACTTTGCAGGCGCGGTCATTCAACTGACTCTGTCACTGTGGTTTGCTGTACTGGTCAATTCCAAACTCGCTGGCCGGAATTTGTTTAAGACACTACTTTTTATCCCGTTTGTTTTGAATGCAGTCGCGGCCTCGATGGTTTTTCAAATTTTCTACCAAGTCGATGGCGCGTTAGATAGCTTCTTGATCTTGATTGGTTTGGATGATTGGATTAAGCCTTGGTTAATGGATCGCAATGTTGTTAACTGGGCGCTTGTTGCAGCATCGATTTGGCGTTATTTGGGCTTTAACCTAATTCTATTTTTTGGTGTCTTACAGTCGATTCCGCAAGACCAATATGAAGCCGCACGAATTGAAGGGGCTAGTGAATGGCAACAATTCCGCTTTATTACGTTACCTTCCATTAAACTCGTGATCGGATTGCAAGTGCTGTTAGCATTTGTGGGGTCCCTGTCGGTGTTTGAAATCCCTATGATCATTACGAAAGGTGCAAACGGAACCAAGACCTTTGTAATGGCTACATTGGAAACTGCATTCAATTTCAATGATTTTGGCCTTGCCTCTGCGATGGCAGTGCTACTGCTGATGATCGTTGTCTTGTTTATGATTCTTCAAAAAGTGTTGTTTAAAGGAGAAAACTGATATGTCTGAACAAACCACTGCAACGACATATGAAGAGCAACTGGTTATCAATAGAGTTGAGCGTTCTAAACGAGAAATGCGAAAAGCCCGTTTTAGAAAAAATATGTCAAATCCTTCATGGGTATTTTGGTCAGGTTTTAAGTATCTCACATTAGCTTTGGCTTCATTAGCTGTACTTGTACCACCATATTCTGTTCTTATGGCATCGTTTAAGACACTGGATGAGTATTATAATACGAGTAAGGTTGGTATACCTGATTCGTTTCTTAACTTTAGTAATTATATTAAAGTGTTTACCGATGGTGATCTCGGTTTAGCTTTTCTCAATACCGGGACTATTTTATTAATTTCGTTGTTTTTTACTATCGTCTTCGGAACCCAAGTTGCCTATGTGTTATCGAGATTTGAATTTCGTGGGAAGAAGTTAGTTTTATTAGCTTACGTTGTTGCTATGGTTATACCTGCGGTTACCACACAAGTCGCGACCTTCGAAGTTATCAAGTCATTGGGATTAATCAATAATAAAGCTTCAGTCGTATTATTATATATTGGTGCTGATGTTGTAATGATCTATGTTTTCCTTCAATTCATGAAAGGTATTCCTGTCGAACTTGATGAGGCCGCAAAAATGGAAGGGGCATCGTATTTTCTTATCTATAGAAAGATTATTCTGCCTTTGTTGAAACCAGCTATCGCGACCATCATCATCCTACGAACTATTTTTATCTACAACGATTTTTATTTCCCTTTGTTGTACTTGCCAGAATCTTCACAGGTAACAGTATCGACAGCTCTCTATAAATTTACATCGGTATTCGGTACGGAATGGACCACAATATCTGCAGGAATTATTATTATTCTTGTACCTTCGGTCGTCATCTTCCTATCCCTACAGAAGCAAATTTATGCGGGTGTAACTAACGGTGCGGTGAAGGGATAAAGATGATGTCAACGTCGCCTTTGATCAATTTTTGTCGGTGGTTATCGCGTTTGGTTTGGTTGAATATTACATGGGTTTTGTTCACACTAATCGGTGGTGTTGTCTTTGGTTTTTTCCCTGCGACCGTCACAATGTGTTTCATCATCCGACAATATCTTAACGGTGCTGAAAAATCGACGCTCAAGACGATGTGGACTGTCTTTAAACGTGAATTTTTACGAAGTAATAAAGTTGGTTGGGCAGTATTAATACCTACATTGTCACTTCTCTGGTACGTAAATTGGGGAATAATAAATTTAAGTGAATTATATTCGCTTATAGCAATAAGTTTCTTCCCTTTAACGTTATTACTAATCGCATTAATATACTATTTGATGATTCAAATCAGTATTTATGATACAGATGGAATAAAAAATAATTTTGTTAGTGCTTTATCATTGTTGATAAATGATAAGCAGACATTCCTAATGACGATTTTGGTAGGGATGATATTTGTATTGTTTGGTTTGTTCTTTCCGATAATTTTTTTGTTATTCGGTCTTTCACCTATATGTTTTTGCACAATTGCCTTACTTTGGTTGAAAAATAGTGAATTCCAATACAATGCGTATGATTCATAACCAAAATTACGAGAGAAATTATGTTAGATTTAAATAAGTTTAAAAATGAGATTGCGGCAGAAGCTGAGCATATTCTAGATTTTTGGCTAAAATTCCAAGATACAAATCTAGGTGGATTTTACTGTTTTGCTGATTTTGTTGGTAACATTGATCCGGAGCATGACAAAGCTGTTCTACTCCATTCAAGAATATTGTGGACGTTTTCTGCCGCATACCGAGTCTTAAAAAAAGAAGCGTATCTACGAGCTGCTGAGCATTGCTACCAATTCCTTGTGGATAAAGCGATCGACAAGGAAAATGGTGGCGTCTATTGGCTTTTAGATAAAAATGGTAACGTTACGGATTCGCAGAAGCATGTTTATAATCAAGGATTTGCTATTTATGCGTTGTGCGAATTCTATTTAGCGACAGGCAATCAAACGGCTTTAGATACAGCATTATCGCTCTTTGACTTGATAGAGAAACATGCCTTTGATGTGGCATACGGTGGTTACCGAGAAGCATTTGATCGGTATTGGAACCCAATAGAGAATCAGCTGGTGTGTGACACTGCAGAAGGCATCCTCGCTGAAAAATCAATGAACACGCACTTACATGTATTAGAAGCGTACACCGTGCTTCACCAAGCAACACAACTTCCAAAGGTAGCAGAAAAGCTAGAAATGTTATGTACATTGATGTCCACAAAAGTTGTGGATGAGAATATGCATTATGGCCTGTTTTTTACCCGTGATTGGCGCTGCGTTTCTAAGGATGTGTCCTATGGGCATGACATTGAGGGTTCCTGGCTTATCGATCTAGCGGCTCATGAGTTAAACAACGAGCAATTGTTGACGCAGATTGTTGACCAAAGCTATGAAATGGCGATAGTGACGAGTACTGAAGGCGTTGATAAAGACGGCGCCGTTTTCAATGAGTTGCGGGAAGGTCATTTACTTGACTCCGACCGGATTTGGTGGGTTCAGGCAGAAGCCATGGTTGGATTTTTCAATGCATATCAGAAAAAACAAGCGCCAATGTTTCTAGAAAACGCTCAGATGTGCTGGAACGTCATTAAAGGGCAGCTAAAAGATCGCCTAAACGGTGAGTGGTTTTGGAAAGTCAATCGGTATGGGAAACCCTACAAGGAGACCCCTAAAGTTGAGCCTTGGAAATGCCCATATCATAACGGGCGTGCTTGTATTGAAATGATCAAACGAATTGAGTTAGTCGGTGCTGCTCAAAAGGCCACAATTGTATAAACGTGAGGATGACAACATGCATGCTGTAGAAGTAAAAAAACTAAATAAATCTTTTGGTAAAACGGTCATCCTAAATGACATTGATTTGGAAATGGAAGCTGGAGGCTTCACGGTGCTTCTGGGGCCTTCTGGCTGCGGTAAGTCGACTCTGCTTCGCCTTATCGCTGGATTAGAAGATGTCACTTCTGGCCAAGTGGTGATTGGCGGTAAAGACGTGACGCTCGCAGACCCTAAAGATCGTGATATCGCTATGGTATTTCAATCCTACGCGCTGTTCCCTCATATGACGGTCAGTGAAAATATCGGCTTCGGTATGAAAATTAATAAGAAGCCAGCTGACCAGATAGCGCAGCGTGTGAAAGAAGTTGCTGATATGTTGCAAATTGGTCATTTGCTTGACCGAACGCCGGCTCAATTGTCTGGTGGACAAAGACAACGTGTTGCCATTGGTCGAGCATTGATGCGACAGCCCAAAGTGTTCTTGTTTGATGAACCATTATCTAACCTCGATGCAAAACTACGTGGTGAGATGAGGCTCGAGTTGAAAAAGCTACATGCGACTTTGGACTCAACGATCATCTATGTGACTCATGACCAAATTGAGGCGATGACTCTGGCGACCAAAATCGTACTGCTGAATAAAGGTATCCCACAGCAAATCGGGACACCTTATGAGATTTACAACAAGCCAGCGAATGTGTTTGTCGCGAAGTTTGTGGGAGCACCGCAGATCAATTTGTTGAAAGGTCTGTTGTATAAAGAGGGCGATCGATGGGGGGTACTGGTTGATAATGTATGGATCCCTGTGGATGGGTATGAGTTTTCAGAGAAGCCGGTAAGTGATCGTAAAGTGTTATTTGGTATTCGTCCTGAACATGTGACTCAATCACCGCTCAATAGCCATTTTGAGATTCAGTTGCCAGTCAACGCTTTTGAGATGACCGGTTCTGAAACACTTGCGGAGTTTGATATGTATGGGCAACCGCTGAGATCTAAGCTCGATGCTAACCAGCAAATCAAGAATGGAGAATCGCTCAATCTGCATTTGAATCTTCAAAACGTATCGATTTTCTGTGCTGCTACTGAAGAACGAATTTAGTCTATCTATACTCTCCACTAATAAGAACAGGCATTAACTGCCTGTTTTTTTTGATTCAGTTAAAATTTTACCAACATAGACTTGAGTCCTGATTGCTTCAATGCGACACTTTCTTAACGTTACGAATTTTTGCAGCCCGAAGAAATTTATGTCTAAAGCTACGTTAAAAACTATTGCTGAGTTTACTGGATTATCGGTTACCACGGTCTCTCGTGCTTTGAAAGACGGAGATGATGTCAAACAACCCACGAAAGACAAAGTAAAAGCAGCAGCAGAAAAGCTAGGGTATCGACCGAATCTTTCTGGTTTAGGATTGAGAACGGGGATCAACTACAATATTTGTGCGATTTTACCGGTGACAAAACCCGGTGATATTGTCGGTGATGTCGGTACTCTAGCGCTCATCGCCGGGTTGACTGCGGGCCTTGAGGGAACACCATTCCATCTGACAGTGTTACCTTTAGAACCGGGACAGGATCCGCTGATTCCGGTCAAATATGCTGTAGAAAACAACTTGGCTGGTGGTATTATTTTTAACCTGACTCTGACTCAAGACGAACGAGTGACATATCTCCACGAGCAAGGTATTCCATTTGTCACTTTTGGTCAGACGGAGATGAGTGTCGAGCACGCATATGTCGATATCGATAACTATGATATCGGGTATCGAGCGGCAAGTTATCTATACGACAAAGGATGTGAGCATATTCGTTTGCTCAGCTCCTCACAAGTATATACCTACGCCTGGCATAAGTATTACGGTGTCAAAAGGGCATCCATGGAATACGGAATGTCTTTTGCCAAAGACAAAGACATTATCTTTGACACTGATGTTGATAACTATCGAGATTACGCAAAACGATTGATGGAAGGAGAGAATGCTCCAGACGGTATCATCTGTGGTTCTGAGATCAGTGCTTGCGGTATGATTGCCGGGATTCAAGATGCGGGTAAACAGATCGGAAAAGACATAGAATTGATTGCGGTAGAAACGTGTGATTTGCCTAGCTTTTTTATGCCGCCAATTCCGGGTTTAAGGCAAGATTTTCACAGTGTCGGTAAGATGTTGTCTCGCTACATCGTCAAGTGTGTTGAGGGGGCGGATCCAAAAGATCTGAGATATGTCGAAAAAACAACGCTATATCCTCGATAACTAATTACGGTGCAATCGTAAGCCTTTCATTTTAGAGCCAGAACGAGAAGTTCTGGCTTTCTTTTTAGTGTTGTTTCGCCTGTTAAAACTCAATATACATCACACTTATTGTCTAAATAATGCAGATGTTCTTGAAACTTTTTGGCAAAAACTCAAAAATGGTAACGTTACGATTTTTGGAGAGAATAATGGAAAACTTAGTCCAAGCATTTAAAGCTTATGACATTCGAGGTCGGCTGCCAGATGAATTGAATGAAGATATTGCTTACCGAATTGGTCGAGCATACGCGGAGTATCTTCAGGCAAAACAAGTCGCGGTTGGCTACGATATTCGTTTAAGTAGTGAGTCTTTGGCATCTTCACTTCGCAAGGGGCTGATCGATGGTGGTTCTGAAGTCATTGACCTAGGTTTAGTTGGAACAGAAGAGGTCTATTTTGCGACGAGCCATTTAAACCTCGATGGCGGCATCATGGTGACTGCTAGCCATAATCCGAAAGAATACAACGGAATGAAGCTTGTTCGCGAACAATCCAAACCGATTAGCGGTGACACGGGTTTAAATGACATTAAGGCGCTCGTACAGTCCCAACCCTATTTACCTTCCAACGATATTGCTCTTTATGACAAAAAATCGAAACGTTACGATATATCGGGTGAGTATACGAAACATTTGCTTGGTTACATCAATAAAAGCGAACTAAGGCCATTGCGTATCGTCGTGAATGCAGGCAATGGTGCCGCTGGCCATATGATTGACAATCTAGAAGCTCATTTACCGTTTGAGTTCATAAAAATCAATCATACGCCTGACGGCAATTTCCCTAATGGGATACCGAACCCATTATTACCTGACAATCGACAAGCGACAATTGACGCCGTTATCGAAAAGAAAGCCGATTTTGGTGTTGCTTGGGATGGTGATGTTGACCGCTGTTTTTTATTTGATGAAAACGGTTGTTTTATCGAAGGTTATTACATCGTAGGTATGTTGGCTCAAGCGTTTCTTGATAAAGAACCGGGTGCAAAGATCATCCATGACCCTCGATTAACGTGGAATACCATCGATGTAGTTTCGAATTCTGGTGGTGTTGCCATTCAATCAAAAACTGGGCATGCGTTTATCAAAGAGCGAATGCGTCAAGAGGACGCTGTCTATGGTGGGGAAATGTCTGCACACCATTATTTCCGAGACTTCGCTTATTGTGACTCGGGTATGCTGCCTTGGTTATTGATTGCTGAACTCGTATCAAAAACAGGTTTGAGCTTATCTCAATTCGTATCCAAAGCTCAAACCTGCTATCCAATTTCGGGCGAGATAAATCGTACTGTTCCGAATCCTGAAGTTGCGGTTAACCGAGTCTGGGATGCCTTCATTGATAGTGCGGTTGTGACAGATATTACTGATGGTATCAGTATGGAATTTGAAGATTGGCGATTTAATCTACGCTCCTCCAACACTGAGCCTGTTGTTCGTTTGAACGTTGAATCGAAGCGTAACCCTATCTTAGTTGAACAGAAAACAAATCAGATTCTGGCGCTGTTACAACAGTAGTACCTTCTTTTTTTGATTTTTAAGTTTGGAGAATAAAATGTCTGTAAAAATTATTGGTGATGCAATTCCTAACATGCCTTGGCAAGAGAAGCCTGTTGGCGAAGAAGGGGTTATGTGGCGTCACTCTGAGAATCCTATCATCGACTGGAACCCGTTTCCTGCCGCTGCTCGAGTGTATAACTCTGCCGTCGTACCGTTTAATGGCGAGTTTATCGGTGTATTTCGTTGTGATTATAAAAATGGTCGTCCGCATTTGCATGTTGGGCATTCAAAAAATGGATTGAATTGGGAATTTCAACAAGATCCTATCCAATGGTTAGATGTTGACGGAAAGCCTTTTCAACCCACATACGCCTATGATCCGCGAGTTGTAAAAATCGAGGACATTTACTACGTGACTTGGTGTACTGATGACCATGGTGCCACGTTGGGTGTTGGTATGACTCGTGATTTCAAAACGTTTACGCGTTTAGAAAATGCATGTGTGCCATTTAACCGCAACGGTGTTTTGTTCCCTCGTAAGGTCAATGGTCAATTTCTGATGTTGAATCGTCCTTCTGATTCCGGCCACACTCCGTTTGGCGATATTTTCCTAAGCCATTCAAATGACATGGAATACTGGGGTAAACATCGCCATGTGATGGGCAAAGGTGGCAATGGCTGGTGGCAGGGAACCAAGATTGGTGCTGGGCCTATTCCTATCGAAACCTCGGAAGGGTGGTTGATGATTTATCATGGCGTATCTGGGACATGCAATGGTTTTGTATACAGTTTTGGTGCTGCATTACTTGATTTAGATGAACCATGGAAAGTGAAATACCGTACTCGAGACTACATTTTAACGCCTGAAAAGAGCTATGAAACAACAGGTTTTGTTCCGAACGTTGCCTTCCCATGTGCCGCGTTGGCGGACTCTGAAACGGGACGAATCGCAGTTTATTATGGAGCGGCTGATACCTATTCAGCTGTCGCCTACACAACTGTTGATGACCTCATGCGTGAATTAAAAACAAAATCTGAAGTTTTCTAACGTCAAACTTTAAATATCAAGCACATAATGATGATAAATCGTAACGTTAAGTTTTTATTTGTCATCATTATAACGATTGTCATTCATCGTCTGATGATGATGTCTGTTTTAAAATTTAGGGTCAAATATGTCTATTTTTAGCCAAAGACTTTCTGATTTGAAATCAGATTTTTCTCGTAATAATGAATATGAAAATTCACCAATTACTCCAGGAAATGGAATTTTTTATCGCTACAAAAAACCTGTATTGACAGCGGCACATGCACCATTGGCTTGGCGTTATGATCTGAATCCAGAAACGAATCCTTTTTTGATGGAACGCCTAGGTATTAATGCTGTATTAAACCCAGGTGCTATCGAGTTAAATGGGAAGTTTTACTTAGTTGCGCGTGTTGAAGGACATGATCGTAAGTCTTTTTTTGCCGTAGCGGAATCAGAAAACGGTGTTGATGGTTTCAAATTCTGGGATAAACCTTGTGTTATTCCGCAGACGATTGAGCCTGATACAAATGTTTACGACATGCGTTTAGTGAAGCATGAAGATGGGTACATTTATGGCCTGTTTTGCACTGAGCGAAAAGATCCTGAAGCTCCCAAAGGCGATGAGTCTTCGGCTGTAGCACAGTGTGGCATTGTACGTACTACTGATTTAAAAACCTGGCAGCGTTTACCAGATCTTAAAACTCGTTCGGCGCAACAACGTAATGTTGTTCTGCATCCTGAGTTTGTAGACGGCAAGTATGCACTTTACACACGACCACAAGATAGCTTTATTGAAGCGGGCAGTGGTGGTGGCATTGGCTGGGGGTACACCGATTCTATGGAAAGTGCTGTGGTTGACATGGAATATGTCATTGATCCAAAGACTTACCATACAATAAAAGAATCTAAGAATGGTCAAGGACCAGCGCCAATTAAGACGAGTCAAGGGTGGTTACACATTGCTCATGGTGTGCGCAATACTGCCGCAGGTCTTCGTTATGTTCTCTATAGTTTTATGACTGCACTCGATAACCCAACGAAAGTGATCCATCGACCTAGCGGATACTTTTTGGCTCCTGAAGGAGAGGAGCGGGTAGGCGATGTGTCCAACGTCGTGTTTTGCAATGGATTAATTGCTCGAGACAATGGTGAAGTGTTTATCTACTACGCATCATCAGATACTCGTTGTCATGTATTAACCACAACTGTCGATCAGTTGGTCGATTATGTGATGAATACACCAGAAGATCCGTTAACATCATATCAATGTGTTGCTCAAAGAATTGAATTAATTAAGTCAAACGAAAAATATGTATGACGCTAAGAGCACGTATGTGCTCTTTTTATTTATCTATAATATTATTTGTGATCTAAGTTATATAAAAAAATAAAAATGTGATGCTTATAGAATATTAATATTAGGTAATCACATGGAAATAGATCTTGGATCTCATTTATGATCATAACTTATATTCTCAATCATAAATGGTGATCGAAATCGTAACGTTACCATTTTTTGTTTTGGTATAGTTACCTCAACCCAAATGAAGCCAGTAAGTAAAAGGATTTTGTTGGGTGGGTCTTTTTGAATTTCAAACAGTAACGATAAGAAGAAGCACTATGAAACTAAATAAATTAGCAAAAGGTATCATCCTTGGATTATTTGTAGCGTCTGCCCCTGCGCTTGCTTTAGAGACTTCAGGAGAGCTACACGGTTATCTCAAATCGGGTCTATTACTCAACGGTGATGGAACACGCTCCAACTCCCTAGGGCTTTTTACCAATTACGGTAAATTCCGTCTTGGGAACGAACAAAACACCAAAATCGAGCTTTTGCCTACAATCAAAATTACCACTGACGAAGGAACATGGGCTCGAGTAAGAGCGAACTTGACGCACGAAACGAAGTGTACAGCAGACTGGAACTGTGTTGATGGGGATGATCATGACATTCAGTTCCGCGAAGGCTACGTTGAAATGGGCGGGTTTTCGTTTGCGCCAGAGAGTGTGTTTTGGGCAGGTAAACGATACAGTTCATCTAACACATCGAGCCATCAATACGATTGGGAGTACATTCAATACAACGGTACCGGTGGTGGCGTTGACAAAATTGATGTTGGCTTCGCAAAAATGGACGTAGGTGTTTACGCTTTTACCCCTAGTGGCGAAAACTCTGCAGATCCTGACGATAGCTCGACCCAAGGTTATCCAGAAGATATTTCTCTTAATGTTTGGTTCAAAAAAATCGCTGATTCAGGTTTAGATTTCCAAGTTGTAGGGCACACAATGGAGAAAAGCTCGTGGCGTCAAAATGGTCCTACAAGTGGTTTGGGATTGACCGCGGTTTATAACTTCGATGGCTTTTATGGCTTAACGAACGGCTACTCTCGCATTACTGCTCAATATGGTGAAGGTCTTGCTGCGGGGGATTCACTGGGTAAAAACGGTTGGGGTTTTGGTAATGCTAAAGACGCTAAGTCAGCGCGTATTGTTTTTGATGGCCTAGCAAATCTAAGTGAGTCTTGGGAGCTATCTACTTTTGCGTTTTATCAGAGTGATTCAGATTATGCGCCATGGGCCGGTACCAAAACTGGTGCAGATCGCGATATCTACGCAATTGGCGTTCGCCCACATAACCAAATCACCAAAAATTTCGCAATGCAGTATGAACTTGGTTATGAGCATATTAAAGAAGACGTTGCTGACGGCGCAGATGGTGGCTTCTATAAGGCAACTATCGCTCCAACATTGATGCTGGAAACTGGCTTCTGGGCTCGTCCACAAATTCGTGCTTTTGTCACTTATGCGAAATGGGATGATGGTGCATCGTCAAAAATTGATTCTGGTTACACTCGTAATGGTGAAACAGATACATTGAACTTCGGTATTCAAGCGGAAGTTTGGTTCTAGGTTATCTATGTAGATTTACTGTCCTTCTTTGGAGAGAGCATTGCTCTCTCCTTTTTTAATATTGGTGAAGGAATGCCATGAAAGTTGTAACCCAAATTATAATAGCCTTTGTTAGTGTTCTATTGATTCTTACATTGACGAACTCATTCGTAATCTATCATTCAAATTCAGCGAAGGATGACATTGAGTTCGCAATCAATAAATCGCTTTCTTTGAATGAAGTAGCCAGTCAGCTACAAAGTGAAAGTCAAAATATTGATATTCAACTGTCAACTGTTATGAATGCTAATGATGCCAATATTATTAATAATGAAATTTTTTATTTACATGAGAAAATGGATGCCTTTATCAATTCATTGTCTTCATCTCACCTTGCTGATGTGAATTATCTAGAAAATATTGCTGATGATTTAAAGGAAGTTATTGAACAAAAAATATCAATTAAAAAATTAATCCTTGATAAAGAAAATAAAATAAAAACAGATCGAAATGAAATGGAAAATATTTCCGTTTCATCGGCTATTATAATTAAACGAACATTGACAATGTCTAATGAGCCTGATGAGTTTTTAATTAAAGATATAGAGTCATATCTCGAAAAAATAAACGCATCCATAGCAATGACGAATAAGATTTTGTTTGTCGATGATGAAGTCGAAGCAAAAACAGTTGTCAACCAGATGAATAACCTCAAAAGTCTAATTGAGGATGATGAAGAGTTTCTTTATGAAGAATTACCATCGATTAGAAATGAAAAAGATTATATAAGTTCGAATGATAAGTTAATGAGAATCCTCTTTTCTGAAAATAGCATTCCTCAGTCCAAGTTAAATGTCATACGGTATAATGATGAACTTGAACAGTTAAATGTTAATTATCTTGAAAAGAAAGAAGAATTGTCGAGAAAATTAATCGAAATCAGAAACGACGCAAGTAAAAGTAACGAGGTCGTAAAGAAAGATATCTCTATAACACTTGATTCCATTGTTAAAATTCAGCTAGTGTCCTTATTCCTTTGTTGTACTGTTATTGTTGTTTCAGCTTGTATTTTAGCAAGAAAAATAAAAACGCCAATCAATTATTTACTTGATGTGCTTCAAGGGTTAATTAAAGGGAATTATTCCCAATCTGTGACTTGCCAGGGGTGGAGTCTCGAGTTTTCTTTACTTATTCACCAATTAAATGAAGTAATTGTTACTAACAGAGAGTTGATAAATAAAGTAAAGTCGAACAATTTGAGCATATTCTCATCAAGTGAAGATAATGCACGTTGTGTAGACAACCTGCGGGGTCTTAACAATAGTCAAGTATTAGCTGTACATTCTATATCAGCAGCTTCTGAACAGTTAGAACAAACAAGTAAAGAAACGGAAAGTTATATAAATAACACGAGAAATCATACACGAGGAATAAGTAACTCTGTTGATGATGCCATTTGCTTAATCGATGGCAGTGTGGATGGAAATGACTTGTTGAGCGAGATGATTAAAGAAAGTTCACTGACTATTTCAGAGGTTGAGTTTAGGACGAAAGATATTAGAAATATTGTCGATGTTATTAATGATATTGCTAGCCAAACGAATTTGTTGGCACTCAATGCTGCTATTGAGGCCGCTAGGGCAGGAAGTTATGGACGAGGTTTTTCTGTTGTATCTGATGAAGTCAGTAATTTGGCCAAACAAACAACGCAATCCACCAATAAAATACAAAAACTAATTGAAGCATTGAATATGGCTAGTTCTAATGCTGTAGAAAGCATGTCTGTTTGTACTGAACAAATGAAAAAAAATTCAAAGGACTTACAACAAACTAAAGCGGCAATATCTGATATTAGTGAACATGTCTCGGAGTTAGTTCAACAGACAGATATTGTTGCTCAATATGCTCAGGAGCAGTTTCAATCATGTGGACATATTGCGAATTCTGTTTCTTCTGTTGTTCTAGGGTTTGATAAGAGTGTCGAATATTTAGATAACGTTTCTGGAGCGAGTCATAGCTTATTAAGCCTATCTAATGGTCAGAAAGAAGAGCTAAATAAATTTCTAACGTAATTGATTTTTATTGTTGATGTTATTTTATTTTGAGGTGAGAGTATGATTGAAATTAAAGGTGTGATTAAGAACTACGAATGGGGTGGTCATCATTACATTTCCATGATGACAGATTCAGATTTATCAGATATGCCTATGGCAGAGTTGTGGCTTGGCGATCATAAGTCCGGCTCTTCTATGCTTGTTGACGGATCATCGCTTTCAAAATGGATAGAAGCTTCCCCTGAATATCGTCTAGGTAAAAAGTTGGTTCAACGTTTTGGTACTCAACTGCCATATTTGTTTAAAATCCTTGATGTTAAGGAGCCTTTATCTATTCAAGTTCATCCCACACTGGAGCAAGCTAAACAGGGATTTCTTCGAGAGCACTCTCTGGGAATTCCGGTTCAATTGAGAAGTTATATGGATGAGAACCATAAGCCGGAGCTGATGCTCGCACTTTCCGATTTCTATCTGCTACATGGATTTCGTAACGTTACGGAAGCTTTGAATGAACTTAGTTTGTTTAAGTCTTTCGACCCGTTAGTTCGCTTGTATTCAGATCTAGGGATTCAAGGGTTTGTATCGTCAATTTTCGCGTTGCCAGCGGATAGGATCCGGTCTTTGCTTCTTCCTGTGATTGAGCAGTATCGCAACGCTTATCATCAAAATGAAATTTCTAAATCCGAGCCACTTTTTTGGTTTATGAGATCGGTAGAAATTATTCAGAAAAAAGCTAGACCGCTTGACCCTGGTTTGATCATGATTTTTATTATGAACCTGATGTATGTTCCAAAAGGTGGCGTTGTTTTTCAGGATGCTGGGGTGCCGCATGCTTATCTTGAAGGTCAGAATCTTGAGTTAATGGCGAATTCAGACAACGTAGTGCGCTGTGGGCTTACGCCTAAGCATATTGATATCCAAGAACTGCTGGCTATCACTAAATTTTCTCCAATTGTGCCGAAGACTTTAGCCGGTAAACCGAGTTTGGATGGAGGATTAGATTACATTGTAGAATCAGATGATTTCCAACTAAGAGAATATCGACTAGATAAGGGTCAATCGCTTACTACTCCGGATGAGCTGGGAGCTTGTATTTGGTTTGTTCTAAGTGGAGAAATTAGACTCGGAAATCATCACCATTATTCTCGCTCTGGTAGTGCTTTCTATCAACGTCCAGAAGAAGTCAATGTTATCCATGCAACTTCAGATGCTTTGATTTATCGAGCTTCTGTGTCAGCCAGAGTTTTTTCTTAATTCAATTCATTTATGTCGGATCAGCAATAGGGCCTTAGCCTTCTCCGATGTTAAGACACAGGAAGTCACCAGCTAAAACGCCAGCAGTATAGCTGGCGTTTTAGTATCTAGTTTATCTTCTTTAGTAGACAGGTTTAAGAAACTCGATGTCTTCAATGTAGATTGAACCGTTCAGTGGGAATTTATCACCGACAATACAAACAAACATATCAGGTAATTTCTTGGATAGATCCCCTAAGTTGATTTCTACGACTTGTTTATAAAAATATTGACCACCCATTTTCACTTTATCTAGGTCTTTAACTTGAACTCGATGTTTGTCAGCATCAAGCTTAACCCAACCATCACCGAGAGCTGCATAAGGTCTCAGGCCACCTTTATCGTCGTTGTTGACGGGAACGTAGAGTGTGTAGCGCATCTTGGTATGTTGTGAAAAATTAGAAACTGCTTGGTTTCGAATCTTGAGCTCTTCCCAGTCATGTTTACCAGACCAATCTACATTGAGTTGTAGCATTGGCTTGCCCAATTTTTCAGATACTTCAATCGCGGGAGTATTCCAACTGGCTTGCCATGTGCCGTCTTTTTGCCATCCTTGAGTTGTGCGATCACTAAAATCGTATTTAGTCTCGACTTCATATCCCTTAATTGGTCGATTAATGTCAACGCTTGCTTTATCGGTTTGACGCTCACCTTCAGCAAATGTTGCGACGGTGATAAATGTTTTGGCTCCATACCCAATATCGGCAGAAACCAAATTTGCTTCAAAATATCCGTCGCCATTGGTATCAACCATATCTACAGTTAAATCATTCTCCGGAATTCTTAGCTGCATTTTTGTGATTTTATTGCCTAGCTTAGGCATTGGATAACTGCGCGCAGTAAACGTTGGTTCAGATATCTTCATTCCGTCAATTGGGTACGTGAGATACACGGTGTCTTTTGTTGAGTATTCCACTCCTCTCATTTGCTTCGAATGGTTGGTGAGGATCTGTGCCGTGCGACCACCATCATTTAAGATTCTAAAGCCATCATAATCAGGGTACAGGTTATTGGGTTGATCGGGGTCTGTACCGGTTAAAATCCAAAACATACTGCCAGCTAGGCCTGCTTGATAGGCTGTATTTGTCCATTTATGATAGATGAAGTCTCGATTCTGTGGCTCATTCTTGCCAATGCCATACTCTTCAAGTACAGCCGGTTTGTTAGCTTTCTTCGCGGCTTTTGCATGCTCCTTGATCCACTGGGTTCCCCATTCTTCGGCGTTATGTTTTCCCCAGTGTTCAGGGTACAAATGGAATGTACCGTAGTTGATATTGGGCAGCGTGATGATACGTTCCCAATCGACACCTTCACCGCCATTATATGTCCAGTCTGTATTGCCTTCGCGGTTGAAAAAGCCTTCAGACCCTAGAGCGATCAATTGATGCGGTGCAAGCTCTCGAACAAAGTCACTCATCTCTTTGGTCCAATTAAGCAGCAACTCACCCGTGTTATCTGATTGTGCTCTAGGTTCGTTTGCCAGCTCCCAAGTTAAGATGGTTGGTTCGTCTTTATTGATAATACCTGTATAGCGGTTTTTATGTTCTATGAGATGTTTTACGTAGTTTTTATAGGCGTCTTTAATATTGATGTCTTTGTAAAAATCATCATGATGAGTGCCGTTAAACCAGTCGACATATTGTTGCATTCCACCAAAATCGCCCCAGTTGTTCGTCAGTACGATAACCACCCGAATACCACGTTTCTTCGCCTCTGAAACTGTATAGTCCAGTTTCTCTAAAGCGCTTTTAACGCCGGCCGGTGGGGTATATATTCCTGGTTCGGGTTGCATGGTATGCCCATGGCTAACTCCTTCCATAAATCCCCAAACGCGTATGGTGTTCAGTCCCATGTCTTTTGCATCGTCTAAGACGGAATCAATCATGTCATGCGATGCATAATGCATGTAGTAATTGTTCGTGCCAACGATACGAAATGGTTGCCCGCCAACCATGAATGATTGGCCTTGTTGGACAACAAAATTGTTCATTGAGTCGGTAGGAAAGGGATGTGTTGATGTGACCCCACCACCACTACAACCTGCAATGATCGTCAATAGGGGTAGAGCATAGCGGATGTTCTGCATACATAGTCCTTTTTAATGTTTGTATTTTTAACAATGCTATTGTCCTCAAAACTCGATGCAAAATTAATGGTAACGTTTCGATTATGTGTTTTACTTCAATAAATATGACGCTTTGTGACTGCCGTCTCAATTTAATTATTGTTATGGTTAATTAACTATGATGCTGTTTTTATTGAATTTAATTAAATTTTTATTACTAAACTCTGAATCTTGTGGTGATTTTGCTCACGTATCAATGCATTTCAACTAGATTAATAAAATCGTAACGTTAATATTTAGGCAAACAAAACAACCAAGTATCGGCTTTGATACACATGGAGATAGAGAATGAAATCATTTGTACCCACAATTACAAAGACACTCATCGCCGGAGCAATCACGCTCGGGACTAATGGTATGGCACATGCTGTCGTGACCGATGGGATCAATCAAGCTCTAGTGAAAGGATCAATTACGTTCTATACGAACCGTACTGACCTTGTTGAGGCGGGAGTCTATAAGCGATATGAGAAAGAGTTTAAAGATATCTATCCCAACGTTACTGAAGTGAAAGTGATTGGTTTTGCTGACTATCAAGGCGGTTTACGTCCAAGGATGAATACCGGTGATTATGGTGACCTCGTTCTGATTCTTCCTTCTGTTCCTTCAGAACAATATGGAAATTTCTATGAACCCTTGAACGCCCTTTATTCACCGGAACAAGTTTATTTTTATGATGCTTGGGAGAACAATGGCAATGCGTATGGCATCTCAATGGGTAACTCGGTTGAAGGTCTAGTTTACAATAAAGAAGTTCTTGAGAAAGCTGGCGTTGAAGTGCCAATTAAGACGCTATCTGACTTTTTTGATGCGGCACAAAAGATCAAAGCAAATGGTCAGATCCCGCTCTATATCAATTTTGGTGCTCAATGGCCGCTCCAACAATGGGATAAATTCCCATTGGTTGTGGAAGGTAACGATGGTGTATATGAACGAATGCTTACTCAGGATAAGCCGTTTTCAGGTGACACTGCTTACAACAAATCATTGAGTGTACTTAAAAAGTTAATCGATGATGGGTTGACTGAAAAGGACTTGATGACGAATTCTTGGGAAGACTCCAAGAATGCTATCGCAAAAGGTGATGCGGGTATGTATTACCTAGGAAACTGGGTTATCCCTCAAGTGATTGAGCGTGGCGCTGCGTCGAACAACATCGGTTTCATGCCAATGCCTTCAAATGATAAAGGTGAGTTGAATGCGCAAATGAATCACGACTGGGGTTATGCTGTTAGTAAGTTTTCAAATAACAAAGAGACAGCTAAGGCTTATCTTAAATATCTGATTGAAGATTCAGATTTCGAGAAAATTGCAGGCTTTATTCCTACGTTAAAAAGCAAGAAACCATCTTTAGAACAGCTCAATGAATATATGAGTTATGAACCTAATGTAATTCAAACTCCTGTTAACTCATCGACATTTATTGAAGTAACTAATCGCTCGAAAATCGATTTCTATTCAGGCGGATATATTCAAGATGTGATTACATCTAAAAACTTTAATGAAGCTCTTGAAAAGTTGGACTCACGTTGGGAGCGCGCTAAAAAACGGGTAATGAAGTAGTTTGAATTGCGGCAGCATAAATTGGCTTATAGCCAAGGTCGTTCGGGGGAGCGACCTTTTTTTTAAATTTTTACTGAGTATTTTCTATATAGTTGTTGGAAAAACACTTAGAACGAACTAACGTTATAATCTAAGGATATAGAAATGAAATATTTTAATTTTTGCATAGTAACGCTTTTATTTTTATTTTCTAATACGGTTTTTGCTGGGCTTTATGTTTCTGGCAGTGTGCTTTATGAATACAATGGAATCCCATTTAAGATCCGAGGCATTAATCACGCTCATGCTTGGTATGCAGATAAGCTAGAAACTGCATTGCAGGGTATATCATCAACAGGAGCTAATACGGTGAGGATCGTATTGAGCAACGGACATCGATGGAATAAGACTAGTGCCGAAGAGGTTGGCAATATTATCCAACTAGCTAAATCATACAACTTGATTGCAGTCTTAGAGGTGCATGATACGACAGGTTACGGTGAAGAAAGCAGCGCAGCTGATTTGAATTCTGCGGCGGATTATTGGATCGAAATTAAAGAAAAACTAATTGGTGAAGAAAACTACGTTATTATTAACTTAGGCAATGAACCGTTCGGTAATGGAATCATTAGTAGTGATTGGGTAAAGGCACATAAAGATGCAATTAACCGGTTAAGAAGTGAAGGTATGAATCATGTCATCATGGTCGATGCACCGAATTGGGGACAAGATTGGCAAAATATAATGTTAGATAATGCCACCTCGATTTTAGATTCAGATCCTTTACATAATATAATTTTTAGTGTGCATATGTATGAAGTTTACGGCGATTATAGCACTGTAAATAATTATATCTCGTCTTTTATCAATAAAGGACTCTCTCTTGTTGTGGGTGAATTTGCGGCGACACATAAAGGGTCTAATGTAGATGAAAGCGCTATCATGGAACGAACAGAAACATTAAGTTTAGGATATATCGGTTGGTCGTGGTCAGGAAATGATGATTCGACAGCTGATTTGGATATTGTCAATAATTGGAATAATGATTCTTATACGAAGTGGGGTAATACATTAATCAATGGCGAAAATGGAATAAAATCGACTTCTCAGATCGCAACAGTTTTTACGTGTAAAGATGATTGTTCTGGCGAAAGTACTCAGTATCCCATTTGTAGTTCATCTTCCCTTGACCCTGATGGTGATGGTTGGGGGTGGGAAAATGAGCAAAGCTGTATCGTTCAAGACTCAAATGAAACCGCTCCTAATGGTTATGCTTATTGTTCATCTGAATCATCTGATCCAGATGGTGACGGTTGGGGATGGGAAAATAACGAATCGTGTGTTGTGAAAGGTTCTAACGCAGATTATTGATTAGCGTATTCTCGACATGGCTAGTTGTAGTTCATAAGCATCCTTTTAAGTATGCAGGATGCTTATGGACTGAGACATTCAACAACGATGACTGTGGAAATGTATTAGGAATATGCTCATATAGGCTTTGAGTATTCATACTGCGGTGTTTGCGGTCACTATTCAGCGGCCGGGAGGGCTAGCTGGAATGGAAAGCAAGAGTTATTGCCCCACTCCTTGTTTGGGATGTATCACGCTAATGAACCGCAAAATGACTTTTCTTAGTGGCGCAACGCTACCACCGTTCTATTCGTCGATTTCAACAGACTGAATGATGTTCAGTTCATTCGAGTAATGAAGGTTTGTTCGTCGTCCACAAACGCCACAAAGCCGCCGTGATAGATAAATACTCGGCCACGCCCTTCAACGAGGCAGGCAAGTTGTGGGTTCAAATCTTCGTCGTTATCTTCGCTTTGAAAGGTGCCGGTATCGGTGATGACGCCGCGCAGTGCCGGCAAATATCCGTAAGCGCGCCTAGCTTGGTCAATCAGGCTTAATTCGCTGGTGGTCGAGAAGTATTCGGGGATGGCGCCAGCATCTTCGATGAATAGCGGTTTCAGTTCTTCAAAGGCTGTGATCACCAGCCAGTCGATGTCGTTCACGTGGTGGATAAACATGGTGTTTCTCGCTCATTCTGATGCGGCGATGTTATCACTATCAGGCGAGAACGTCGTAGGGATTTAGTCAGGCGCGGCGGCATCCTTGTTTTTGAGCATGCATTTAGAGCATCGGTGACGCGGGAACCCCGCTCATACCAATATCTTTCATGTACTTCTCAGGAAGTTTGCTGAGTGCCGCTTTGAGTGCATTAAAGCACAATGGGTCGATGGCCGTCCCCACATTTTCTTCCATGATTTCTAAAGTTTTGGGAATTGGAATCGCTCCTCGATAAGGGCGTTCAGCCGTAATGGCGTCAAAAATATCTGCTGTCGTAATAATCCGTGTCATCATCGAAATTTCATCGGCAAGCAATTGATCGGGATAGCCTGTGCCATCTAATTTTTCATGATGAGCCGCGGCCATTTTGGCAAACTGTTTTAACGGGGATATTTTTTCAATGATCTCTCGGGTAAACACCGCGTGATTTTGTATTTTTGCCCACTCGTCATCATCCAACTTCCCAGGTTTGTCTAAAATCGTATTACTGACCCCGAGTTTGCCTAGATCATGTAAGAGTGCTGCTCGTTTTAGCCATAGTCGATCTTCTGCGTCTATCTTGAGTTCTTCGGCGATGAGCGTACTAAAAATAGCGACTCTAGAGCTGTGTCCGGAGGTAAAAGGACTCTTGGCATCAATGATTTTGCCGAAAGCCGTCACAATTCGATCGAAATAATCATCATCTAATGGAATCATCGCTTGGGCGGGTGACATAGATAGGACAAAAGGGACGATGGATGAGGCATTGAGTGCGCTGATGAACTCAGGATTGTCTTTCAACTGCTTAGCCATCACGACTAAGTGAGGATCTAGCCAGTTTCCGGAACGACTTTCGAGTTCAGAAAATGCGATATTCAAATCATGTTCACGTTGAAAAACATCCATCACTTGAGCGAGTAGGGCAATTCTTGAAAATAATGGGATGTGATCACGCACTAATCCATCAGGACGACCTGAACCGTCCCAGTGCTCATCCAAATGTTGTATTCCTTGGGCCACACTTTCACTGAACAAAAGCTCACGAGCTACTTCAGCGCCTTTTGTACAACGCGTTTGAATCAGTTCTTGAGCATAATCTTTCCCATTTTTCAAAATATCAATCGTGGTAGAGATACGCTTACGCCAATGCTCACCCGAGCCTGCATTTTTCAATACGAAATTAATCGCACTCGTCAGGCTCGTACCGGCCGTTTTATATTGTTGTTTAAATGTAAGATCATCGGTGGCGTAGAGTTCACAGATTCGAGCAGCATTGCTGCTGCAGCCAGCATCTTTGAGAAGTAACGTAAAATACAGGTCATGAAGCTCCGATGATGAGAGGTTCATTCGCTCACCAATATGCATGCCAATCCAGCAGCAACGCATACTGTGCTCTGGGGGCTGTCCTTCGGTCATATCTAGCGCCACTGTCAATGAAGAAACCAGCTCGGCTAAAGGCATATTGAGATTCGAACCTTGTAATAACATCGAACGCTACTCATCAAGACATAAATAAAAAATATAGTGCAACCTTGCATTGTCATCGAATGACAAACAAACAATAAAAATGCTGTCGTGGATTCATCAGTGCAATTTTGAGCGTTCAGTCACGGGAATGATGAGCGGGTGATTGCATGCGAAGTTTCAGGCATTTGGCCTATTCGATGATGAAAGGGTGCTGGCCTCGATGGTCAAGAGGCAAGCAATAGAAATTCCTGATGAGCAGGGAACTCATCAGGCGGGAACGATTAATCGTCGTGTGGGTAATATTGATAGCGGTAGTCGATGGTCAAGACGCTTTGAAATTCAATTTGACCGTTTTGCTCTGCAACCGGTTTGACGCTGCGTCGAATTTGGCTGATCCGCACGCTTTTGCTGTCTACGTTGTCATCGTAGATGGGCAGCACTTTGAGCAGTTCTTGCGAGGGCATTGCTTTGAGGTTGGCCATCATGGCCTCGCCGGCTTCGGCGGCTTGCTGTTGTGTCTGGTAACTGGCGGTACTCAAATTGGTTTGTGGGGCACCGAAACGCATTCCGGAAAGCGCAACGCTACTAAACAACATGGCGGCAAGCAGCAGAATGATCTTCTTCATACTTACTCCATTCAAGTTTCAATTTACGTCGTTATTGTCTTCGTGATCCGCTGGGGCGGTGTTAGCAAAAGGTCAAAAGATCAGCAAATTATCCACAGATAGCACGTGGTGTTGTGATAATTATCACATTCAATGTGGCCCGTCATTCCCCGCGATTCGGCGGCATAAGTGCAGAATGGGTTCAAATTCTCGACAGACAAATTTCATCAAAATTGATCCAAGTCAAGTGTGGTTCGAATGGGGACACGTGACGCACGCGAAAGTTGCATTAGATAATTGTTTTTTAATTGCAATAAAAAGTGATGAACCCTGCATTTTCTCACTATTTGTAGCAATAAATTTTACAAATTGATTTCCATCAAAAATGTGTGGTCTCTCTGTGCTACTGTGCGCCACATAAGAATTACAAACTCTAGCCCAAGAAAAAGGAAATCAAATAATGAAAAAAACACTTTGTGGACTTGCTGTACTTTCAGCGTTGGCTTCAGCAAACGTTCTGGCTCATCAAGAAGGTGACTTTATTGTTCGTGCTGGTTTAGCGTCAGTCGTCCCAAATGACAGCAGTGATAAAATTCTGGGTAGCCAAGAAGAGCTGAAAGTGGATAGCAACACACAGTTAGGCTTAACGCTGGGTTACATGATAACCAACAACATCAGTTTTGAAGTGCTGGCCGCGTCTCCTTTCTCTCACGATATTTCGACGGACCTAGGCGGTCTGGGTAAAATCGGTGAAACTAAACATCTACCGCCAACATTCATGCTGCAATACTACTTCGGTGAGCCTCAGTCTGATTTCCGTCCATACGTGGGTGCGGGTATCAACTACACCGTGTTCTTCGACGAGAAATTCAATAGCACCGGTGAAGGAGCAGGTTTGAGCGATCTGAAACTGGATGACTCTTGGGGTCTGGCGGCGAACATCGGTATGGACTACAAGATCAACGACAACTGGTTCCTGAACGCATCAGCGTGGTACGCCAACATCGAAACTACTGCGAAATACAAAGCAGGCGGCACATCATACTCAACTGATGTGAAAATCAACCCATGGGTCTTCATGATCGCAGGTGGTTATAAGTTCTGATTTTTAATCGATATTTTTATTGGAAAGGGCAGCGATAGCTGCCCTTTTTTTGTGCCTGTCGGGACAAAATTTATTGATAAAGATGTGTATGCCTTTGTTTGCATATATTTATCAATTGAATATAAACTTTTGATTGATAAGCCAGATTTTCCTGATGGGTTTATCAATGCTCCCTCATTCCATGGTGTGACTGTCAGTTTTCTTGAACATCGGGTGCAAATTATTTTTTTGCTCGAGTGGCGAGCTGGATTTTCTTGTTCCACTTTCAATGGGCGACGAATGTCGCAGGTCAACAGATGCCAATTGAATCAAGGCAATCTACCTATTTTCACACTCTCTAGGAATGAGAAATGAAAACATTACAACGTCAAGTTAAAGGCTTACTCGCAGTCGGTACGGTGATGGCTTTCCCGGTTTCGGCAGCGCAATGGGTCGCCGTCGAAGACAGTGGTCAGTTTCAGCAAACATTAGTGGCACAAAAAGGCAGCATCGTCACGCCTGCCAATGGCTATCAGGCCATCAAAACCATTCAACTGCCCAACGGAAAAGTGAAAGTGCGTTATCAGCAGTTGTATCACGGCGTTCCGGTATTCAACACGGCGGTGGTTTCGACCGAATCGAGTAAAGGGATCACCAAAGTGCAGGGCATGATGGCACAGGGCATTGAAGCCGATGTTGCCACCGTTAAGCCGACGCTCGATGAGAAGCAGGCCATCGCCAAAGCAGCAGACAATTTTAGCGCCGCCAACGCGTCATTTACGGGGCAGGATCTGCCGATGGAAAATCAATCGGCGGTATTGATGGTGCGCTTGGATGACCAGCAGCAGGCACAACTGGTGTATCTGGTGAACTTCTTTGTGGCGTCCGATACGCCTGCGCGTCCTTTCTACTTCATTGATGCCAACAGTGGCGACGTGGTGAAACAGTGGGATGGTTTGGCGCACGCGGAAGCGACGGGCACTGGCCCTGGCGGTAACCAGAAAACAGGCATGTATCAATACGGCACCGATTATCCGGGATTTGCGGTGAGTAAAACCGGTTCAACCTGTACCATGCTGAGTTCTGCGGTCAAAACCGTAGACCTAAAGAACAAAACATCAGGCACGACAGCCTACAGCTACGACTGTAACAACAGCAGTAACTACAACGATTACAAAGCGGTGAATGGTGCCTATTCGCCGCTCAATGACGCCCACTACTTCGGTAAAGTGGTGTTCGACATGTACAACGATTGGTTGAATACCTCGCCGCTGACGTTTCAGCTAACCATGCGTGTGCATTACGGCAGCAATTATGAGAACGCGTTCTGGGATGGCTCTGCCATGACGTTTGGTGACGGCTATTCAACCTTTTATCCGCTGGTGGACATCAACGTGAGTGCGCACGAAGTCAGCCATGGCTTTACTGAGCAAAACTCAGGTCTGGTATATGAAGGTATGTCAGGCGGTATCAACGAAGCCTACTCGGATATCGCGGGCGAAGCGGCGGAATACTACATGCGCGGTTCGGTAGACTGGGTGGTCGGCAGCGACATCTTTAAGTCGTCCGGCGGCCTGCGCTACTTCGATACGCCGTCGAAAGATGGCAGCTCGATTGATCACGCTTCTCAGTACTACAGCGGCATCGACGTGCACCATTCAAGCGGTGTGTTCAACCGTGCGTTCTACTTGCTTTCGAACAAACAAGGTTGGGATGTGCGCAAAGGTTTTGAAGTGTTTGCCGTGGCAAACCAACTCTACTGGACGCCAAACAGCACCTTTGATGAAGGCGCGTGTGGTGTGGTGAAAGCTGCGCAAGATTTGGGTTACAACGTCAATGATGTGACTGCGGCCTTTACCACGGTTGGCGTGAACTCGTCATGTTCTGTGGATTCTGGCAATGAACTTGTTAAAGGCCAACCCGTGACTGGTCTTTCTGGTTCTGCGGGTTCTGAATCGTTCTACACCTTTACGGTGAACAGCGCGACAACCGCGACGGTCTCGATCAGTTCTGGTTCGGGTGATGTGGATCTGTACGTGAAAGCGGGCAGTAAACCGACCACCAGTTCTTGGGATTGCCGTCCATATCGTTCGGGCAATAACGAGCAGTGTTCGATCTCGGCTGTTGCAGGCACCACGTATCACGTGATGCTGAAAGGCTACAGCGCCTACTCCGGTGTGACGCTGCGTCTGGACTAATTATTGCTCCCTTGTTATTTCCCTTAAGAAAAAGCGCACTCACTGAGTGCGCTTTATTTTTTCTTTGGATGGCTGAGCTAGCGGCCGACAAACGCAACCACAACTTTGTCATCGCCCAGCGTACGCGAGAACACATACGCATTTTTTTGTTCGATGACCTGATGTTCGCCTCCACCAATGGCCGGATGGCGGTGACGGAACTGGCCGACAGTTTGCCAATGGCTCAGCAGCGCTTGGCGATCCGCATCCAAATCCCAGTTCATGCTAGAGCGAGTGCCCTGATGGAAATCATCGGCATAAGGGCCGACTTCTCGTGCGACTTCATCACCGTAATAGACTTGCACTGCGCCCGGAGTCAGCAGTAACGCATTGGCTGCGTTCCGCTGCATGTCGAGCGATTTGAAACGGCCATAGAATAGCTCGGTATCGTGCGAAGACATGTAGCTGACCGGGTTGAAATCGGGGTACTTCGCCAGCGTTTCGGCATAGTCGCGGTACACCATCGCCATTTGGCTCAGACACGCTGCGCCGGTATCCATGCGTTTTTGAATGTCGAAGTTGATCAGCGCGTCAAATCCATCATCGAAGTAAGGGCTGCGGTAAGCGCGATGGCCCCACACTTCACCCATCATCCAGAATGGTTCGCCTTGCTGGCCATTGGCGGCACGCCATTCATCGAGGCTTTCACTCGCTTTCTGTTTCAGGCGCTTCCACACATCCCCTTCCACGTGTTTCACGGTATCCACGCGGTAGCCATCCACGCCAAAGCGTTTTACCCAGTCGCTTTGCCATTCAATCAAGTAATCCGATACGGTGTAGTTGTCTTTGGCGACCACGCGAGTGCCCGGGTTGTTGAGCAGCCATTTGGGCGGCGTCACGTAGTCAGTCGATTCGGTGCGAAAATCGGGCAACCCAGCCAGTGACATGGTGATGTCGCTAGAGCCCGGTTTGGGATAACCGGGAAGGCCCGCTCGAACCCAATCGCCGCCCCACCAATCGCGCCAATGGTTGCTTTGGTAGTTGATGTTTTGGTGGAAGCTGTGCCAGTTTTCACCGGCTTGAGGCGCCCAATCGGCCCAGTTTTTCGGTAAGTTGCGCGGATTGACCACGTCAACGCCGTCGAATTGCAAATCAGCCAGCGTCGCATAACCGGTGTGGTTAATCACCGCATCTAGCAGCACTTTCATGCCACGTTTGTGCGCCTCAGTGACCAATGTTTTCAGGTCGTCATCCACCCCGAAGTTTTCATCGATTTTGGTGAAATCACGCGTCCAGTAGCCGTGATAGGCGTAAAACGGAAATGAGCCGCTGTCGCCGCCGCCAACAAAGCCGCGTACCTGCTCAACAATCGGAGAGAGCCAGATGGCGTCGGTGCCAAGGCTCTTGATGTAATCAAGCTTGGCGATCACGCCTTTTAAGTCGCCGCCATGAAAGGTGCCGACTTCATCTTTGCCATCGCTTTTGCGGCCATAGCTGTGATCGTTGCTTGGGTCGCCGTTCTTAAAGCGGTCAACCATCACAAAGTAAATGTTGGCGTTCCGATAGGTGAAAGGTTGCGCTTTGGCTTCCACCGGCTCTAACAACACCAAACCGCCGCTGGTTTTTGATGGGGTGAGCGTGACTTTGCCCTGCTGCACAGTAACGACTTGTTGGGTAAAGGCATCTTTGAGTTGGGTGCCATCGGCGTAGGTGTTGCCCAGCGCCAGCGTCACATCGCCCCCTTGGTACACTTCGCAGGTGACATTCGGAATCGGGCGTTTGAATTCGGTTTTGGTCGAGGTCGTGGCCTGACGTACAAACGTCAGCGTATGGGCCTTGGCGTCATAACTGAACGCGTACTCTCCCGTAAAACGAATCTTTAGCGGCAGTTCAGTTGCGCTGCCACAATTAAGCGCGATGGGTGAGTTGAATTTAACGCGTTGATCGGCGGGCGCCTCACATTGACCCTCGACGCCGGTGATACGCAGCGTGTAGTCATCTTTGGTGAGTGGAATGACCAGCGGCTCTTCGCTACTGAGCGGAAAATCGCGGCTGTTGGTGGTGGTGGATATGGCCAAGTTGGGCGAGGCCATGACGGTCGGCGCCACAGCGAGTAACGCCAGTGTTAGGGTGCTGAGTTTCATACTCTATCAAGTCCTTGTTTCATCGTCCCTGACTACAGAGGTCTCGCTCAACCAACGCAAAGCGGTAGCCATTACTTTGCCGTTGAGGTCACGAAATTCAGTAGGTTGGGCTGTGTTGGAATTATTCATGTTCCACATTACCTCGTCTATTTTGTCGACACATCATTCTCAAACCTACGCCCCAAGAGCTTGAACTGACTCACGTTTTATCGTTTTAGGGCGTAGATCGTCGGGCGCTTGTTTTGGTGTCTGATTGGCGGCACACTGGCGTCAAAGAGGAGAAGCCCATGAATAAATGGCACTGGATGAGTGTGGCGGTGATGGGGTGTTGGAGCCTCACGTCAGTCGCGGCGCATCCGGACTTTCTGCAGCCTTATCTGGCGGGACAAGCGGTAACTGAGGTGGCGTTTTCTGAGCGCAGCGAGTGGATGGAATGCAGTGCGATGCCGTCGGTGAATGCGTGGTGCAGCGAGCCGTTTGCCTATTATGCGACCCCAGTGTGGGCGGAGGTGACGTTTCACCCAGATCATCGCAGTGAGATGGTGCTGCACGCCGATTACAGTCAGCATCACTGGAGCCAATTGCAGCTTGGGTTACGCAAAGATGGCTTTCAGCTTCAAAACGCTCAACTGGCGCAGGCCCGCTTTGATGTGGCGCAGCAGCGGCAAACACAAAGCTGGGAAGACACGGATAAAGCGTTGGTGCTGTTTCTCAATCAACAGGCGCGGGCGTTCCCTAAAACGCTGACATGGCAGCATCAAGACGCGCAAGCCACGTTGTTCACCGATGGTGTGACGATGTCGCTTACTTTGACGCAGACGGCGTTCGCTCCTTAGGGTGACGCTGCAAAAATGCCGCCATGGCCGCTTCGTCGAGATAGCCATCGGATTTTTTATGCGCGCGTAAGTATTGATATCCTGAGATGATCAGTCGCTGCTGCTCTTGCTGGTCAAGAGGCAGCGCATTTCCGGTGACGTATTGATGCGCCAGCGCGTAGGCGTCCATATCTACCACTTCAGCTTGGCGATACAAGTAACCGCAACCGGTCGCCAGCCATTCCAATGAGCAATTGGCGCGCATCGCAATCTGATTCGCTTTAGTCAGGCTCGGCTCACTGCCTTTGAGATATTTGCGAATCAAACCTTCTGACAGCTCGACGCGACGCGCAAACCCGCTGATACTTTCTTCGCCAATTAATATTTGTAAACGTGTCGCAAAACTCACAACTTCGTACTCCAGTTCGAACTTCTCCAGTCTATCCGTTGAGGTGGCTGGGAAACAAGCTTAGGATGTTGGCCAAAGAGAGAAAAGGAGTAAAACCATGGTTGCGAAAGTCACGATTGCCTCTCAAGGCCCGGAATTTTCTGAGCTAGTACAAGGATACTGGCGTCTGGGCGAATGGGGGATGACACCGCAAGAACGTTTGACCTTCCTGAAGCAGCACCTCGAGCTTGGGATCACCACAGTTGATCACGCCGATATATACGGTAACTACGCGTGTGAACAACTGTTCGGTGAAGCGTTGGCGTTGGAACCGTCTTTGCGTGAACAGATGCAGATTGTCACTAAGTGTGACATCAAGCTGTGCAGCGCTAAATTCCCTGAACGTACGATCAATCATTACGACACCAGTGCCGCGCACATTTACCAATCGGTGAACAACTCGCTGGAACGCTTGGGTGTCAATGACATTGATGTGCTGCTGATTCACCGCCCAGATGTGCTGATGGATGCCGATGAAGTGGCCGAGGCGTTTGCCGAACTGCATAAAGTGGGCAAAGTGAAACACTTTGGTGTGTCGAACTTCACGCCAGCGCAGTTTGATTTACTGCAATCGCGTTTGGGCAAACCACTGGTAACCAATCAGGTGGAAATCAACCCGCTGAACTTTGACGTCGCCCATGATGGCACGCTGGACCAAATGCAGATGCTGCGCACGCGTCCGATGGCATGGTCTTGTTTAGGCGGCGGCGCTATCTTTAATGGTGAATCTGAGCAGGCGAAACGGGTGCGCGCGGTGTTAGAAACGCTGCGTGAAGAGTTAGGCGCTGCAAGCATTGATCAAGTGATTTACGCGTGGGTACGCGCACTGCCATCGAAACCGCTGCCCATCATCGGCTCGGGTAAAATCGAGCGTGTACAAGCCGCGGTGGATGCATTGGATCTGACACTGACTCGCGAACAATGGTATCGTGTTTGGGTGGCGTCGAAAGGTCATGGCGTGCCATAGACCACGCTGCGGAACAGATAAAAACCAGCCCTCGGGCTGGTTTTTTTGTCACTTCATGTCGCAGGTTCGATTTCACCGCGCCAATGACGGTGGCGGGTAACCGTTCACGCCAGCGGATGACCGTTCGTCGCAAAGCGCCAAATGAGTTTTTCAATCGCTTTAATCTGATTCCTGACCACACAGAAAAGGGAGGTGCCGCACGTTTCACGAGCGGCATTGCAGGGCGTGCATAGGCAAACCCGCCTGAACTGTTTAGGATCCACTCATTGATAAAGGAATCGTCTTATGACAGACACAACTCTTTGGCTAAAACGTCATGGCAAGAGCCTGACCTTCACCGCGCTGTTTTGCTTTGTGATTGCGCTCGGTACGCAGGCGATTTGGCCAAGTCCGCTTCGCGGCCATCTCATCATCAGCTTTGGTTACGGTGTGAGTGCGTATCTGTGCGCACTGGTGCTGGGCGCGGTGTTTCCCTCGCTCTCTACCCGTCACGTGAACCTGCTTGCGTTGGCTGGCGCCATGGTGTTTGGCACCACCAACGCGTACATCTGGTTGAATCAATACCCGGGCTTCGACACGCTTGCGGCGCTTAAACCGGTGATGATGTTGGGGTTGATGTTTACCGCGCTGTGCTTTTTCTATTTTTACGCTCATGAGCAAAAGCTGGTGGCGGAAAATGCGCTCGAAGTGGCGAAACGTCGTCAGAGCGAACAGGAAAAAGCCTTGCTGCTGAGCCAGCTCAAACAGCTGCAAAGCCAGATTGAACCGCATTTTCTGTTTAATACGCTCGCGAATGTGAACGCGCTGATTGCCAGCGAACCGCACAAAGCGCAGCGTATGCTGGAAAAACTAACCGATTTATTGCGCAGTTCAATGCGCCATCGCGAGGGTGTTTCGACCCTCAAAGACGAACTGGAACTGATTGATGCTTATCTAGGGATTCAATCGATTCGTTTGGGAAATCGTCTGCGCTATAGCTTACCTAACGATCCGCAGTGGCACGCGCTCTGCTTGCCGCCGATGTTGTTGCAACCGCTGGTGGAAAATGCGATCGAGCATGGCATTGAACCCAAAGCGGAGGGTGGAGAAGTGAATGTGACGATTGAACGCCTGCAGGATGCGATTGTGCTGACCGTTTCAGACAATGGCGCCGGGCTTGGTGAGATTCCCAAAGGCAATGGTATCGCGCTGGAGAATGTGCGCCAGCGTCTTCAGGGGCTGTTTGACCGAGATGCTAAGTTTACGCTGACTCAGAACGCCAAAGACGGCGTGACCGCCACGATTCGAATCGCTGAACACGCGATGACACATTTACAAGGAGAGCACGATGTGGCCTGACGTGACCGCGCTGATTGCAGACGATGAACCGCTGCTGCGCCGCCATTTGAATCAATCGTTGGCTGAGTTGTGGCCACAACTCCATGTGGTAGCGACGGCGGACAATGGGGAAACCGCACTTGACGCGATTCATCAGCATCAGCCCGATATTGTGTTTCTGGACATCAAAATGCCCAAGCTCGATGGCATAGCTTTGGCGAATCAACTCAAGGCGCTGGTCAAGCCGCCGCTGGTGGTGTTTGTGACGGCCTTTGATGAGTACGCGCTGCGCGCTTTTGACACCAACGCGGCAGACTATCTGCTTAAACCGGTGAGCGAATCTCGTTTGCAGCAGTGTTGTGAACGGTTGCAGCAGCGATTACAAAGCGCCGAGCAAACTGCGCCGGACATGACGCAGCTGATCTCTCAACTCTCAAAGCTCAACCGCCAACCCGGTTATTTGACTTGGTTGAAAGCGAGCAAAGGTGAGGAGATTCATTTGATTGCCGCGGCAGATGTGCTGTATCTCAAGGCCGAAGACAAATACCTGTCGGTGTATACGCAAGGTGAGCGCGGAATCGAAGCGTATCTACTGCGCGCATCGCTAAAGGAGCTGTTGGCGCAGCTCAATCCCGACCAATTTTGGCAAATCCATCGCGCAGTCGCCGTCAATGTCGCTAAGGTGGATAAAGTGAAAAAGGAGTTCACCGGCAAAATGTACGTTTATATCGGGGAGCGAAAACTGGCGGTGAGCCGGGCACTGCAAGGTCAATTTAAATAGCGGTCAAATCCCGTTCACATAGGCTTGGTTCAAGATCAAAAGTGATTCAAAAATAAAAAGCGGACCTAAAGTCCGCTTTTCTTGTATGCATTGGTTTGTTAGCCAATCACAATTTGACCCAGGACGTAGCCCATACAACAGCCACCAATCACGCCCACCAAACCCGGCGCCATAAAGGAGTGGTTGAAGTACCACTTACCGATCTTGGTGGTGCCGGTGATATCGAAGTTCACCGTGGCGATATCAGACGGGTAGTTCGGAATGAAGAAGTAACCGTACAGCGCAGGCATCAAACCGATCAGCAGGGCAGGTTCTAAGCCCAGCGCTAAGCCCACCGGCAGCATCATTTTTGCCACCACCGCTTGTGAGTTCACCACTACGGACACGATGAACAGTGCCAGCGCGAACGTCCAAGGGTAGGCGTTCACCATATCAATGATGCCAGAGCGGAACTGCGGCATCGCGTATTGGAAGTAGGTATCCGACATCCATGCGATACCAAAAATCGCAATCGCCGCCACCATCCCTGATTTGAACACCACACCTTCCGGCACGGTTTTCGGATTTACTTTGGTGACCAGCAAAATGATACCGCCGAAACACAGCATCATCATCTGAATGACGGTTGCCATGTTAATCGGTTTTGCATCACCGATTTGACGCACTTCTGGGAACATCGCCACCAGTACAATCACAATGATCGACAGGATGAACAGCAGCACGGAGTTCTTCGCTGATGTCGGCAGTTGTTCATTCAACGATGTGGCTGTGGTGCTGAAGATCTTTTCACGCAATACCGGATCTTGCAGGCGCGCTTGGTACTCTTTGTCATCTTCCAGCTCTTTACCGCGACGCAGGCTGTAAAGCGACATCAGCACGGTTCCGAACAGCGTGGCTGGTACAGAGACCATCAGAATCGACAGTAGTGTGATGTTGTGGTTGATGTTGGACAGCTCCGCCAAGTAGTACACCACTGCCGCCGAAATCGGAGACGCGGTGATGGCGATTTGCGATGCCACAGAAGCCGCCGCCATTGGGCGTTCAGGACGAATGCCGTTTTTCAACGCCACGTCGCCGATGATAGGCATGATGGAGTAAACCGCGTGACCGGTACCGAGCAGGAAAGTCATACAGTAAGTGACCAGCGGCGCAATGATGGTGACGCGTTTGGGGTTTTTACGCAGCAAGCGCTCCGCCACTTGCAGCATATATTTCAGGCCGCCAGCGGCTTCCAAAATCGAAGCACACGTGACCACCGCAAGAATGATAAGCATAACGGTGATGGGTGGTGACGTGGGCGGCATCTTGAAGATAAAGACTTCGACCGTCAGACCGATACCCGATACAACGCCGAGGCCAATACCGCCATACCGCGAGCCGATGTACAGCATTATTAGGAGGAACAAGAACTCCATGTACAACATATTTGTGAACCTTATGAAATGAGAGATGAATATATTTTCCGACGCTATTCACAAAAAATATGAAGCTTGGTTCACACAACTTGGGCTACAAAAAATGGAATGAAAGTAATGGGAGGACAGTCACGGTATTTGATTGATAAGTAATGATATTGGGAGTGATTTTGTAGCGAGAATGTTGTGCCACAATGTGTGTCCTGTGAATAAAAAGCCAAGCGCAGAAGGCTTGGCTTTACAAGAACTTATGTAATTTGATGCATAAAACAACGCAAAATATGCAACGCGTTTAGTCGTAGATGGTCGGAATGGGTTGACGTTTGTGCTGCGTGGCTTTGTAAATGCTCACTAAACGGTCAATCACCGCTTGAGTGACCGGTTTGCCTTCGAGGAAATCATCGATCTGTTCGTAAGTCAGGTTCAACGCATCTTCATCCGCTTTTTGCGGCGCGAGCTCTTCCAAATCCGCCGTTGGGGTTTTGTGAACCAGCAGCTCTGGCGCACCCAGTGCTGCGGCGACTTGGCGAACTTGACGTTTGCTTAAACCAAACAGCGGCGCAAGGTCACACGCACCGTCACCAAATTTGGTGTAGAAGCCGGTGATGTTTTCGGCTGAATGATCGGTCCCCAGCACCAAACCACCCACGTACCCGGCGATTTCATATTGTGCCACCATGCGAGCACGCGCTTTGACGTTGCCTTTGACGAAATCAATTTTCGCCGCTTCGCTTGGGATCAGCCCCGTGCCAGCCAATGCGTCATGTGATGCGGCGTGCAAGCCATCGACACCCGCTTTGATGTTCACGGAAACTGAGAAGGTCGGTTGAATGAAAGCCAGCGCTTGCTGCGCTTCATCTTCATCTTTTTGTGCACCGTAAGGCAGGCGAACGGCAACGAATTTGTATTGGTCAGTGCCGTGCTCTTGGTTGAGGGCATCCACCGCCAATTGGGCCAAACGACCGCATGTGGTGGAATCGATACCGCCACTGATGCCAAGAACGAGTGCTTTGCAGCCAGATTCAGTCAGTTTGCGTTTAATAAAGCCAACACGGCGTTCAATTTCGAATGCTGGATCGATGCTTGGTAGCACTCGCATCTCTTCGCGGATAATTTGTTCCATTAGCGTTCCTTTTCCTGCAAGCAATAAACATTTAGTAGTATCATACCGCAAACATTCAATTAGAAAACCGTGAATGCCGTTTTCACTCTTAATCGGGAAAAAGATGGAAAAAATTGCTGTTTTTGGCAGCGCTTTTAACCCACCCACGTTGGGCCACAAGAGCGTCATTGACTCACTTGAACATTTTGATCGCATTTTACTCGTGCCGAGCATTTCTCATGCTTGGGGCAAGGAAATGCTGAATTATGAGATCCGCTGCAACCTTATTGATGCTTTTATTGGTGATTTTTCATCTCATAAGTTAGAACGAAGTACAGTTGAACAGGATTTGATCCAACCGGGTGAAAGTGTCACGACTTACGCGGTTTTGACGCGTTTACAGGAAATCTTTCCTCACGCTGACATTACTTTCGTGGTCGGACCTGATAATTTGTTCAATTTCGGTAAGTTTTTTAAATCTCAAGAGATTTTACAGCGTTGGTCCGTGATGGCCTGTCCGGAAAAAGTCAAAGTACGCAGTACGGACATTCGCCAGCGTTTAGCTGAAAAAGGGGACATCTCCACCATGACAACCCCTTCAGTGGCACAGTTACTGCAAAAACTCAGCGTGTATTAATTATTTTTGCCCGTGTTGGGCTGGAGTCGTGAACCATGAAAAAGTGTGTGTTGTTATTAGCACTTTTCTCTCTGCCGACCTTGGCGTTGGACTGCGACTTATATACTTCGGCAACGCCCTCAGAAGAACTCGTTGAGATCAACTACATGGAGAACGCCGGCATTTGCGTTTCTCTCAATAGTGAAGAACCGGGCTCGGAACATCTGTTAACGTTTGATGCCGAAGCGGATGCAACACCAAGCAGTGGTGAATATTGGGATGGTTGGTTGGCTGCTGATGTCAACGACAGTAGCCCATTTTTGACCCAACAGATGGACAACAGTTATCTGGGTGTGGGCGTTTGGATGCCGGCGGATTTGGCTGCACGTGAAGAACAAATGACCACTGAAGAGTGGGTGAAGAGCCATGGCCTCAAGCTGAGCTTGGGGTTTGGCCAGAAGAAAACGGGAGAACCGCGTGTTCGCCTAGATTATCGTTGGCACGAAGTGTATCAAGCCGATTGGTTTATGCAGGTTGAAGTGCCATTTTAAGCCGTGAAGCATATGGTAAAAAAGGTCATCGTGAGATGACCTTTTTTTGTGTCTGCGCCGTTTTGTATCTGCACCTGATGGTGTATTGCGTTGTCTAAGACGGTTTATCTGCGCAGTACTTTTTATCTTCGTAGTACTTTGGCATTCCCGCTTAACTCAGTTTGAATGCGCCGAGCTGCTGTTTCACGCGATCCACTTCACCATGATAGCTGCTGACAATGTGATTCATTTGTTGGGCCAGTTCACCGGTTTGCTGGGCAATGTCAGCCAGAATGTCGACGTCTTGGTCGACCGCTTCACTGGCTTTGGATTGCTCAATGGTGGCGTTCGCGATGCTGGTGATGTGTGCGTTGACTTCTTCAATCACACTTTCCAGCGCCGCCACGCTGTTGGTCACGGTCGATACGGACGCAAAGGTGTCGTGAGTCGCTTCGCGGCTTTTCTCCATGTTGTTTACTGCTGTGGCCGTGTTGTTGGTGATATTGCCGAGCAGTTGGCTGATGTGCTCCGTCGCGTCTTTACTGCGTTGCGCCAAATCGCGCACTTCAGAGGAGACCACGGCAAAACCGCGCCCGTGTTCACCAGCGCGCGCCGCTTCAATGGCGGCGTTGAGGGCCAGCAGGTTGGTCTGTTCTGAAATGCCATTGATGGTATCGACGATTTTACTCACGCTCATGGCGTCTTTTTCCAGCTCGGTCATGCAGGTTTGCGTCTGTTCGATTTGCTGCACCAAGGCTTCAACCGCTTTGAATGATGATTGGCTTTGATCTTGGCACTCGACCACCCGTTGGGTCATTTGTCGGGTTTCTTCCAACGCTCGTTCCGACGACTGCGCAATTTCAACACTGGATTGCGACAGCTCAGTCATTGCCGCAGCGATGTTTTCGCATTTGGCCGTTGTCGCGCTGCTGCTCTTTCCGAGATCTTGCGCGCTGCGGACAATTTTGGTCAGGCGTTCCGCGCTGTGTTCGTTGGTGGTGGTGACATCGGACAGCAGGCTACGAATGTTGGTGGTTAAACCATTCACGCTCTGCGAGATCTGCGATATTTCATCTTGACCGGGTGAAGCCAAAGAGACACTCAAATCGCGTTGGGATGCCATGGCGTGCAGTGTTTTGTTGAGTTTCCCCACGCGCTCGCGCAGCGTCATCACACTGGTGACCAAACTCCAAATCAACACAAATCCCACGATGATACTGATCACCAAGATGATGTTTTGGTTCCAAATGGCTTGTTCTGCTTGCGTGGCCGATAGGGTGGTCATTTGTTGCTGAATGTCGTTTCGTAGTTGGTTAATCAGTTTGATGCGTTCGGTTGCGGCGCCAAACCATTCCGACGGCGCAGGGCCTTGCAAGGCATTTAACGTGTCACTTTGGGCCAAATAGGCGCGTTGAATCGCTTCCACATTTTTCCAAATGTCGGTGTTTTTGGCTTGCGTCAGCTTCTGGTTCAACGCGGGGGGCATCGTCAGGGTTGCCATGCGTTCTGCATATTTCCCGGATTCAATATACCCGTTGACTGCGGTGTATTGCGCGGGCGTCGATGCTTTGCGCGCAAACGCCCCATTGAGCGCGCCGCGAACTTGTCCGGCGCGCTCTTTCATGATCACGATGGCAATTAATGAGCTGCCCATTTCGGCCACATTGACGTCATCGATGGTGGAGAGCAGGACTTGCGCATCATCGATTGCCAGTTGATTGAGGTTGGAGTAGTAGGCAAACGGAGAAATGGTGGGCGCGAGGGCATCAACTTGTTTACGCACGTCGGAGAGTTGCGTCAGTTGATTGAGGACATCGGCTTTTAATGTGCGCGTTAATTGTGGATCGAGTGTTTTGGGGGCAAAGTTTTGCAGCGCTTTCACGTGTGTATCGGTTTTGCTGCGCTGCTGACGAAGTTGCTCGACTTGTGGGCCTTGGCCTTTAGCGCCAAGTACACCGGCAGTGAGGCCGCGTTCTAACGCCAGATTGTGTGCGAGGTTATCGTAGAGCAGAATGAGGTTGACGGTTTCTTGGTCATGCTCAGCGACTTCCACATGGTTTCTGAGGTCGAGCACGTTCAACGTCGCAAGTATCAATGCAATGGCGATAGGTAGGCCTGCAATCAGCGTAACCACCCTGTACACAGGGAAATGCCGCAATAGTTTTTTCATGTTGCCCTCTGACGAGTTAATTTATTATTGAGTTCTTGGGTAAAACATCCGTTCTTAGGTAAAACATCGGTTCTTAGTTAAAACATTGCTTCTTAGGTAAAGCAGTCTTTCTGATATAAAACATTAGTGTAGACAAGGATTAAAGAACACAACGGATGCATTCACGCAATAATTGAATCCTCATGCGAGCGCATGACTTGATTGTGCGCCCATTGATGCTGCAACAGGGGCAATACGGGCGCTGTTTTTGCTTCAATTTTGTGCGCTAGATCCGATTGAATGGAAATGCAGTGATGGATTCAATCCGTGCATCGGTTTTCACCGCAGTTAAATTTCTTTAGACTGCGGGTTTTCGATCTCAACAGGAATAGACTGACATGGAACTGAGCGCGCTACTGACGCAACTGAATGAGCAACCTGAATGCGTTGTATTTGCTGAGGTCATTGCGACCATTGATGCGCATTACGATTTCACGCCAACGACGTTTGACAATGGCGAGACCCGCAACGAAGCGAACCAGAACAACGGTTCATGTAAGATTTTTGCCTTTGCGCAGCTTCATCAACTAAGCCCGCAAGCCACGCTCGCTTGCTTTGGTGATTTTTACCGTCAGGATGTGTTGCAGCACCCGGAGAATGCGGATCATCAGAACATTCGCAACTTCATGCGCTTTGGTTGGGATGGCGTGACCTTTGAAGGCGAGGCGCTACGCGCCAAATAAGTCACGCGAAGTGAGCCACGAGAAACGTGGTCCACAAGACAAATAGATCAGACAAACAAAAGGGAGGCCATGAGCCTCCCTTTTTGACGTTGGGTCTTTGACGTTAGGTCATTGATGCGTGGCGTTAGATCGCCAGTGGCATGTGTTTGGATGGATCGTGGCGTTTGTACACGCGGCGTAGTCCAAGCAGCGCCAGCACCGACATCACCATCATAATCACGCCCAGTGGCAGTTGGTTGGATGCTGGGAACATGGATGCCATCAAGGTCGCCAAGCCAGCGCCCAAGTTTTGCATGCCACCCAGAATCGCACCGCCAGTACCAGCATGGTAAGGCAGCGGTGTTAACGCGCCCGTGGTTGCCGCAGGGAACAAAATACCAGCACCCAAGAAATACACCGTTGCACCGCCAATTAAAGTGGGGGCCGTGGTGTGATCCATCAAACCAGGGATCAACACGATCATCGAACCCAGCATAATTGCGAACAAGCCGACTTGTAGTGCGCGTTTTTCACTGGCACGTTGTGCAATCACATTGGACAGCCACGCACCGGCCAGATAACCCGGAATTGGGGTGACGAACAACAAGCTCACGGTGGTTGCTGGCAGCGCCAGAACACCACCCAGCAGCACGCCGGCCGCGCCTTCAAATACCGCCACACCAGCAAAGGTGGCGACAAGGCAAATCAAGTAACCTTGAAAGCGGTGATCGGACATCACGTAGCTGTAGCTGTGCAGTACCGACTCTTTTTTACGACGCTCTTTTGGCAGCGTTTCGACCATGCTGGTCATCATGGTAATGACCACGGCAATCGCAAACAGCGACAAGAACAGGTAGCTTGAACGCCAACCAAAGAATTCAGTCAGGTAACCACCCAATACTGGCGCGATCAGCGGAGAAAAAATCAAACACATGCTGATCAGGCTGTTCGCGTGATGCAGTTCTGCGCCGGTAAAGCAGTCGCGTGTTAATGTACGAGACATCGCACCGCCACAACCAATCCCCAAGCCTTGAATAAAGCTACCTGCCAAGAACCAAGCGTAGTCATGGGCAAATAGCGCGACCAATGAACCTACGATGTAAATGGCCAGACCCGCGATGATGATCGGTTTACGGCCCAAACGATCGGACAGCGGACCGTAGACAAACTGCGACAGACCATACGGGATCAGATAGCACGCCATTACCGCCTGCAGCGATGCGGCAGACACCAGAAAATCATCGGCCATGTGACCAATGGAAGGCACATACATGGTCTGAGTCATCTGACCAACAGCGGTCAGAATGGCGATCAGGAACGTCAGTTTAGCTAACGGAAATGTTGCAGACATCTTTTTCTCCACCCAACAACATCAATAACGCGAGAAAGATAAATTTCAAAAATATGACTAATGAGAGCGGGAAGGAAAGCGATGCTCTCGGCGCGAGATATTAGTGAGGGTGGAGTGCTTAAGCAATCGAAAAATGTGATCTTAAGCAAGATAAAAATCTATGTTTTGAATTAGAAAAAGTAATGCGAAATTATTATTCAATCGGCTGTTTTTCTAAGCATTTTCGACACAGGCAAACCGAGCTTTCTTGCTGGGCAGACACGTCGCGTTTTTCGACGTCAAAACACCAACAGGTGCTTTTCCCCGCGATGATGTCGCAATGTGCTGGCTCGCCGCAAGCAGGGCAAGTGTGGGTGGATTGTTGACCGGATAATCGCTGCATGATGGTGTCGCGCTCGTCGTCGGACAGATGGCGCCACTGAATAATTTCATCCATCGTGCGGCGGCAACCAGAGCAGATTCCGCCATTGTTTTTACAGGCGGCGATACATGGGGTTTTCATAACAGCGAACTTCTTGAGTGAGTGAACCGGAAATATACCTGAAGTTGTGCCGTGACCCAACTGGAGGCGGTCGATCTTTCGTTGTGCGGCTATTGCTTTTGTGGCGGCGCGTGACTATGATGAATCTAAATGAGAATTAATATCATAAAGGTGTTTTGATGTTACCTTTGCTTGCTGCCTTGGTATTTATGTTTGGATTAGGAAAGAAGCTGCTGGTGCCGGTGCGCTGGACGGTCACTTTGTCTGTCCTGCTGGTGGCGCTCTATCTGTTGGGTGTGATTAGCGCCGTGCCAGTGTTGGTGACGCTGTTTGTCGCCTCGCCATTTCTGATCCATTTACGCTACAGCGATAAGGCCAACACGCTGTTTGGCCTGTGTGTGGTGGTGCCGTTAATTTTGGAAGTGGTTCGCTGACGGCGTGCCTGTTCCATCAATTCCGACCGTGTTGCGGTGGTTGATACGCCAGTGACGCGTCATATTTCATCAACACGTTGCTAGCAATTAAGCTGCCGCAGCTGACCAATCCCAACCCGACCCATATGAGTGTGCTTGGCATCTCGCCAAAGAGTGGTATCGCCAATAGCGTCGCAAGGGCTGGCGTGGCTGAACCAAATGCCGCAGAGCGCTCTGCACCGAGTGTGGTCACCGCATGCAGGTAAGTAAAGGCGGCAATCACACCGGCTCCCAAACCTTGAATTAAGCTGTGGCCAAATAGCGTTTGCCATGGCCAAGCCGAGATCGGCGTTTGCGCTAAATGGCTTGGCAGCACGCCAGTGGCGATCAGCGCGAGCAGCAAGGTGACGGACAACAGGGAAATGAATCCGGCTGCGGCCAGTGAATGCAGGTTCGCGACACGAGCGCAGATGGTAAATACGGCCCACATCAAACTGCCCAGCAGAAACAGCAAGTGACCCAACAGTTTGTCACTCTGATAATCCATGGCGCTGGTGGAGAGAAACACGCCAATTCCCCCCAAGACCAACACCAACCCAAAGATACGATGCTGACTCAGCGGCTGATGAAACAGCCATACCGCAATGCCGGAGACAAAGAGCGGCAGGGTGCCCGGAACCAGTGTGCTGCCATCGGAAACTGGCACAAAGTGCATCGCGCTGCCGGTTAACAGCAGGTAAGGCAGGCCGCAACCGATAAACATGCCGAGCAAGTAGCGCTTGGGCACCATCGCTATTTGTGCTCTGGCTTTCATCACAAACGGCAACAACAGTATGGCGGGAATCAAAAAGCGCGTCAGCGCGATATCGGCCGGTGTCAGCGCACTCATGGCCCCTTCGCGCAGTGATAAGAAAAAGCCCGCCCAAAGCAGCAGTGTGGCCACCATGGCCAAGTATCCTGAAAGCATAAGTCATCCCTGATGATCGGTGGTGCCGCGTGCCATGCGCACAATCGGCCGAGGGTTTTATTATCACGAGAACTTGACGCTGATATTCGGCGAATTTAGTTTATATAAATGGAATTATTGATGGATTCCATCAATAAATATGGAAATAACGCTGGAAATCACCAAATGATGAAAATGGACAGAATTGATCGCCACTTGCTGGCGCTGATTCAAAAACAAGGCCGACTCTCGACGGCTGAATTGGCGGAGCTGGTCGGGTTGTCAGCCTCTCCCTGCGCGCGGCGCATCAAGCGGCTCGAAGATGAAGGTGTGATTGATGGTTATCAGGCGACGCTGAATCGCAAAGCGGTCGGCATCGGCATGACGGTGTTTGTCGAAGTCAGTCTCAATAATCATCAAGCCAGTTCGATTGATGAATTTGAATCGGCGCTGGTGGAGATGGATGAAGTGATCAGCGCGCACGTGGTGTCGGGCGCGTACGATTATCTGCTGGAAGTGGTCAGCCCGGATCTGGTGGGTTACGAGCGCTTTATTCGCAAAGTGCAGCAATTGGACAACGTCAAAGACATTCATACTCATCTGGCGATGCGTCAGGTGAAACAGGCTGGCTCGTTGCCCGTGTTTCGTTAACCAGATGGACGTGCATGGGATTTGATATCCGTCCGTTGCGCATGACGGTATCTCTGGTGACTCGGTTTGCGTAACAGAATTTTAACGTTATAGTGACCGCCTAACGTTGTACAGGAGCTTATGGATGAAGCTAACGATTTCAGGGAAGTTGCAGCTCAGTTTTTTGTTGTTGGCCCTTTTATTTGTCGCGTCTGCCGCGATGACCTATCGCAGTGTGTCGGTATTAGAACGCCACACGCAATCCCTTCTGAATTCTGATTTGCCGACCGTCGACACCAGTCGCGGCATTCAACAATCGATTCAAGCCACGTTATCCAGCGTGCGCGCCTATATGTTGTTGGGCAGTGACGAAGCCGCGGGTGAAACGCTCAAACAGCAGTTAAATACCATCATCGCGCAAACCGATGAGAGCTTGCCGGTGCTCGAAACGCTGATTGCTGCGCAGGATTATCAAACGGTGGTTGAGCAATGGGATGCGGTGAAAACCTCCGTCCATCAGATTATCGAACTGGCGCACAGCCCGGAAAACTTGCCAGCGCATAACCTCTTTATCAACGAAGCTGCGCCGATTGCAGAAGTCGCGCTGGATCAGATTCAAGGCTTGATCAACGACGAAGCGTCGAAGAAAGAGGGCGATGACCGCAAGCGCCTGTTTAAAGTGTATGCCGACAGCTACAACTCGTTGGCCAACTCGTTATCGGCGATGCGCGATTTTTTGCTTTATGGCAAGCCGGAATATTTGAGCAAGTATCACGACTTTATCAAGGCGCACAATCAGTCGGTCCGTGAGATTGAAGACAAACTCGATCTGCTAGACGACAGCGACCGCTCATTGTGGGATCTGTTCAAAGAGATGCAGCAGCTCTATTTCCCCTTGGCAGATCAAACCATTGCGCTGCGCCAGTCACCGGATTGGAACGTGGCCAACCAAGAGATGGCTCAAAAGCTGCTCCCTGCGGCCAGTGCGCTGGCTGCGAGCTTAGACAATGTGGTGGCCGCGCAACAGCAAAAGGCTGATCGCAGTGGGCAGGGCATTGAAGCGTCCATTCATCAAGTGCTGACGTTTCTGGTTGTCGCGCTGGTACTGGTGATTGTTGCAGCATTGGCGATATCCAATTACATGGGGCGCAGCATTGGCCGCCGCGTATCGGAGATTTCACAGCGCGCGCAGCGCATTGCCGCAGGCGATGTGTCGCAGCAACCGCTCGCCGTACAGGGCAATGATGAACTGTCGGCACTCACTGAATCAATCAACCGCATGAACGCCTCTTTGGCGGGCATTGTGCGCGGCGTGACCGACAAAGCCAATCAGGTGAGCGAGAGCATGACTGCGCTGCTTGATTCCAGCCAGCAGACCCTAACGCAGGTGAAAAACCAGCAGCAACACATTACCGAAATGGACGCAGAGTTATCCGATGTCGCGCAATCGACCACGCACACATTGGAGCAGGCGCAGCGTTCGGTTGACACGCTGTCGGCATCACAACGCGAAATTGCACAGGGGAAAGCGTCGCTGGTTCGCAACAAACAGACCATGCAGACGCTGCATGAGACGATTGAAAACGCCAACGTGCTGGTGAGCCAACTCAGTCAGGAAAGTGCAGCGATTGGCAAAGTGACCGAAGTGATTGAAGGCTTGGCGGAGCAAACCAACTTGCTGGCCTTGAACGCTGCCATTGAAGCGGCGCGGGCGGGTGACTATGGTCGCGGGTTTGCGGTGGTGGCGGATGAAGTCCGTTTGCTGGCCACGCGCACCACGCAATCGACCACCGAGATTAACCAGATTGTGCAGGCGATTCAGTCGTCGACCGCTTCGGTGGTGAACGAGATTCAGCAAGGTCAGCAAATTGCTGGCGTCGGCGCGCAGCACATCGAAGAAGCGGTGGTGAAGCTGGAATCCACCACGACACAGATTGCGATGCTGAACGATCAAATGGCACAGCTGACCAGCGCGGCAGAGCAGCAGACGCAAGCCACCCAAGCGATCACCAGCCTGATGCATGGTGTGACGCATGCGGTGGAAGATGTGGCGGCGATCAGCCAGCGTTCCAACCAAACCTCGCAGCAAGTGCGTGAACAAGTCGCTGACCTGAACCACGAAATGGCGCAGTTTAAACTGGCGTAATATCGATAGGCGCTGCGTGCGATCGGCACGTGGCGCTGCCTTCTCGTTTTCTTCCTCGTTCCCTTCCTCTTTCCCTTCTTGTCTTTCATTCAAGCGTTCTATGTTTTATTGGAATTACGTTGATGATGTTTATTGAATCTGTTGAATATGGACTCCGCTTCACGAAGCGCGTTTGTGGTCATCGGTAAATTTGTCTCTTTCTTCTAACGTTAGATTGCTCCTCAGAGGTCCGATGTCTGCGCCTTGTTCTCAGGCGCCGATCCCCGAATAAGAAGGAAGATCATTTGAAAAATAAACTATTACTTTCTGCTCTCTGCCTGTTCAGCTCGTTGTCACTGGCCGCCACCAGTGCAAGTGCGCTCGATCAAACAGGCTATACCCACACCAAATACCCCATCGTGCTGGTTCATGGGTTGTTTGGTTTCGATACCTTGGCTGGCGTGGATTACTTCTACGGTATTCCGCAATCATTAACCAAAGATGGCGCAACGGTGTATGTCGCGCAGGTGTCTGCCACCAACAGCACCGAATTACGCGGTGAACAGCTCTTGGCGCAGGTCGAAACGCTGCTGGCTGCCACGGGCGCGGAAAAAGTCAACTTGATGGGCCATAGTCATGGCGGTCCGACGGTGCGTTACGTGGCCTCGGTTCGTCCCGACTTAGTCGCCTCGGCCACCAGTATTGGCGGCGTGAATAAAGGCTCGGCGGTAGCGGATTTGGTGCGCAATACCATTCCGCAAGACTCAGTCACGGAAGCCTTAGCGGTTAAATTGGCCGATGGGTTGGTGGCGCTGATCAATCTGCTCTCTGGGGGTGGCGATCTGGAACAAGATGCGTTGGCATCGCTGGATGCGCTGACCACGGAAGGCTCACTGGCGTTCAACCAAAACTACCCGGAAGGCATTCCCGCGACGGCATGCGGCGAAGGCGATTATGAAGTAAACGGCGTGCGTTATTACTCGTGGACTGGTGCATCAACGTTTACCAACGCGCTTGATCCTACCGATGCGGCGATGACCGTGTTAGGGCTGGCGTTTGATGGCCCGAGTGACGGCTTGGTGGGGGCGTGCAGTGCCCATTTAGGCCAGGTGATTCGAGACGATTACGCCATGAATCATTTGGATGAAATCAACGGCTTGCTCGGTATTCATCACCTGTTTGAAACTGACCCTGTTACTTTGTACCGCCAGCACGCTAATCGTTTGAAACTGCAAGGTTTGTAAGGAGTCGACATGCAAAAGACCGCACTGTGTTTAGGAATAGTGGCCGTATTGGGGAGCCTCAGTGCGGCCTTTTGGCCTTCCGACGCCGCGCCACCGGTTGCGATGCAGGTGGCGTCGCAAAGCGATACCGAGTTGGATGAATCTTCACCGCGAGATCTGCTCGACTATTTTGTGTCTGGTTTGGGAGAAGGCGATTTAAAGGCGATAGAGCACCACGTCGCCAATTACGAGCAGCAAACCAACGGCTTTTTGGTCGATGGGGCGCTGTTTGAGCAATTTGTTCGCTATAAACAGGCGTTGGCGGAGCTTGAACCGTCGGTGCCCATTAACGCGCTGGATCACGCCGCACTATCGGCGCTCAATCAGCAGATCCTCGCGTTGCAATTACAGTTTTTTACGTCGGAGCAACAACAGCATTTGTTTGGCGAAGAGAATCAGCTCCGGCATCTGGCGATGGAAAAGCTGCGAATTGCTGGTGAGGCCAGCGATGTTGCAGATGCCAAATCGCAATGGCAAAGCGTTGTGGCAGAGCAAGCCGATTATATTCAGCGCAGTGAACACAATACCGATTTGGTGAACCGACTCTACAACGCAGATGGCGATAATGATGAACAGTCGCGTTATCTTGCTCGCGTCGCGGCGGTGGGAGAAGCTGGCGCAGAGCGCTTGAGTGCATTGGATGCGCAGCGCACGCAGTTTCAGCAGACGTTGGCGGTTTATCTGGCAGAGCGCGCGGCACTGCTTGCCGACAGTCACTTGAGTGAGGCGCAAAAAACGCAGCAAATTACCGCGTTGCGTGAAGCGCGCTTTGATGCCAAGCAATGGCGTAGAGTGGAAGCGTTGGAACGCATGCAAACGCAATAACAATGATCGCAAAAACAATGACCGCAAAAAACAATGACCGCAAAAAAGTACAGCGCGATGAGCAAAAAAAGAGCGCAACGGGCGTTGCGCTCAACTGTTTCTATGCAAGAAACATAAGGTGGGACTTACAGATCAAGAGAAATGGTGGTGGTGGTGCTTGCGCCGTCATCGTCCATCACTTTGAGTGTGACGACCTGCTCGCTTGCGCGCGGCAGAATGGCGGTAAACACACGACCCCGTTTAATTTTGCCGTTCGGCAGCGTCCATTCGGTGTCGACGATGCGACCATCGCTGTCGCTGCTGGTTGACCACATGGTGACCCAGCGACCCAAATGCACATAACGTGCGCTCGCTTGTGGCGGCAGGTTCGGTTGCACGACGGTAATGGTTTGAGTGACAGTGTCGCTCTCACCCTGATCATCGGTCACGGTGAGGCGAACGGTGTAGGTGCCCGCGGCGTCATAACGCCAACTTGGTGCCATGGCATCACTGGTTTCGCCGTTGCCAAAATCCCACGCGTAGCTGGCCAGTTCGCCATCCGAATCTTGACTGTGGTTGTGCGCATTGACGCTCAGACCATTCACATCCAGTTCGAAGTTCGCGGTTGGCGGCACATTGGCCGTGTTGGCGCGTGACAGACGAACCACACCAAATTCATTGTCTTGGCTCTGATTCACGATGTCGATTTGCAGGCCAAATTCAGTCAGTAAACGGCCAGAATCTGGTGCGAGCGGCGAGCTGTAATCTTGACCATCGGCGAAGTTGGCGTTGCCAATCAAGCTCACATCTTCCAGCACATCACCATCGGCACTTTCTAGACGCATTGGCGCTTGGTCAAACAGTGAGAAAGCAGCGTCACGCACTTGGAATCGGGTTTGCGCCGCTTCACCGCTGTTCGACCACACCATCGCGTTTTGGTCTGCATCGACCACGCCGAGCCAGCCTTCACCTGGGTGTTTACCGACCCAGTTGTCTTTGTACGATTCATCCACATACCACACCAGCAGACCCGGTTCAAAGCTGATCAACTGACCCATGCGTTTGATGTTGGCCAAACCTTCATCGACGTTGTTGTGGCTGCGCCATTGCAGCAGGTAATAATGGTTGGCTTCGTGGAACCCGTCGTTGGTGGTGTAGCCGTTGAGCGCAAACGTTGAACCGTTTTCTGCATCATCTAGCGCAGTGATGCTGCCGTCGACATCCAGCGCCAGATTGTCGATGTACAATCCTTCCATCGCCAGACCGCCATCTGTCACATAGTCAAAACCCAGCTCAACCGTTTGGCCTACCCACGCCGACAAATCGAACTGCGCATCCACCCAACCGTTTGACTCCCCCCCAATGGCTGGTGCGAGGCCTGTGTTATTCGGGTCATCCATCGACGTGATGTTGCCTTGAATCGGCTGGCCGTTAATCAACACGCGTGCAAAGTCGTAATCTTGTTCAATCTGATACCACGCTTTAAACGTCAGCATCGCGCTGCTGCCCGCTGGAATCGTAATTTGACGACTCATGCGGTTGTTTAGACTGTCGCCTTTGTTGGAGTAAAACGCGTATTGGCCTTCGTACGGCTGAATGCCTTCAGTGCGTTTCATCGGCAGATTCACTTTCACCAAGTTCGGACGTGCGTTGTCGGTGGTTTGGAACAGGGTAAAGGTGCGCGCGCCTTTTTTCAGATCGTCGATGGAAATCTGGTCGTCGTTGATCCAGCGGCCGCCAATTGCGGTTTGTAGAAATTGCTTGGACCACGCGGAGAACGCGGTGGGCTGCGTGCCGCCGATTTTACCCGCCCAGCTGCCAGACGACATGATGGACCAGTAAGAGACCGGTTCACCTTTGCCCGTGTATTGGGTGTCGTATTCATCCGGCAGGCCCAAATCGTGGCCATATTCGTGGGCACATACCCCGGCCGCGGCATCAATCGGCTGAATGGTGTAATCGTACGCGGCGTATTGACCATTAAAGCGTCCCGGTACGGTGCTGCTGGTGCCTTTTAAGACATGATACTGGCCGAGGTTGTAGCGGTGGGACCAAATTGCATCCGCGCCCAGCACGCCCCCACCGGCTTCCTCGCCCACAGAGGCGTGGAACACCATCAGGTGATCAATGACGCCATCGGGCTCACGGTAGTTGCCGTCGCCATCGTAGTCGTAACGGTCTTCGACATCGTAGTCTGCAAGGTTGATGTTGGGATCTTGCGCCAGTTGATCCAACGCTTCACGCACCAGTTCTTGTGCGTGCATATCACTGTCGGTTGCTGGCGAGTTGCCACCGTAATAAGCTGCATTTTTGGAGGCGCGATACCAGCCTGCGGCTTGACCTGCCACGCTGTAACTCTTGCCTGATTCATTTTGGTAGTACTGACGCATCGAGATCAGGTTTTCACCATTCGGTCCGGCGTAGCCGGTGTCTGAAAACAGCAAATCCTGATAGTGCGCGGCATCGTAATTGTCGTAGAGCATTTCGGTATGCGCTTTGGTGAGCTGGTTGTCGTTCCACGGCAGATCTGGGAAGTCAATCAGCAACGCCAGCACTTTATCGGTTCGCTGCTGGCCAATTTCCAGCGCGAACACACTGGCTTTGTGCATGCCTTTTTCTTTCTTGATCACCTTCAGCACTTTTGCGCGTTGTTCCAGCGCCTTTTTGCCAAACTGAGCGTCACCTTTAAAGCCGGAGCGAATTTTGCTCTCGAGATAAAGATCCAATGCGTGACGTTTTTCTGCTGCGGTTGCATCTGCGCTCACGGTGCCGTTGCGGACCAACATGTCGATCAATTTGTCTTCGTTAACGACCCCCATGTCCACCGGGGTTTGTGCCAATGCACCGACGCTAAACCAAGAAGCCACTGCGGAGGCAAGCAAGGTTTTCCTCATGTTTTTCATTCTATTTCCTTATTATTTCCCATATTTATGGTGCAAACATGCCGACAGAAAACGCTGCCTGCATGAATTCTTTTTTATGTATTTATTCGGTGTCCGGAGAAATACAGTGTTCAGTCGGGTTAGGGTCTGAAGAAGAATTGGTTTCTTTATGATTGGGATTTTTGTTGTTGTGTTTTTTATTTAAATAAATCGTTAACGCACGTTGTTGTTGTTCGGCCGTGAGCCCTTGGCAAATCACACCACGCTCAATTAAGGCCGCGAGTAAACGTTCGTCATCGGGCTGTGCGGTGGTACTAACATGGGCATGGGCTTGAACGGTTGCCAGCATGAATAGGGATGTAAAAATAACCTTCATCAAGTCAACTCTACGTGTGTGAAATATTTGTAACAATTTATAGCGAGGTTATTTCATCGACAAGATGAAAGAATGGATCTCTGAAATAGCCATTCCAAATTACACAGAATCAGTGAACATGAAATAAAGATTAATATTGATGAGTCAGTTATTTAATTATTCATGATGTTTAAATATTTAATAGATAAATAACTTAATTAATCTGCAGGAATGATTGTGACAACGTCGGCCAATCAAGTGTTTTAGAGTTTTTACTTTAATTTGAGGGATCACTGAGATTGATAAAATAACTAACGGTTGACTCAACAAGGCGTGCAAAACGCGGGTGACGAAAGTTTGAACTCGATTCATATTTATTATCTATGGATTTGCCTGTGGAAAATGTAAACAAATGAATACCTTGCTTTATGGTGGTGCAACCCTGATGAGAACAGTGATTCTTGCTCGAATTAAGTGCAACCATGGTCGATAAAATTGACGCTTGGATGGGCAATAAAAACAATTTTTGTCTGGATATTGCCTGCGTTTGATAAACGTGGTTAATTGAAGCATCTTGCTGTCTGGAGGACGTATTTGTCATGTGCCGCTGGCTCGCCTATCAAGGCCATCCTATCTATCTCGATCAACTGGTTTATCAACCGGAACACTCCTTGGTTCATCAAAGTATTGAAGCGCGCAAAGCGGTAACGCGCGTGAATGCCGATGGGTTTGGGTTGGGGTGGTACACGGAACGCAGTACGCCCGGGCAATTTCATGAAGTGCTTCCCGCGTGGAGCGACGAAAACCTGCGCTCACTCGCGCATCATATTCGGTCGCACCGGTTTATGGCGCACGTGCGTTCGTCCACCGGCACGCAGGTATCGCGTCGCAATTGCCATCCGTTTATCTTGGATAACTGGATGTTTCTGCACAACGGTCAGATTGGCGAATATGACAAAGTGAAATACACGCTGGAGCGTTTGTTGCCAGAATCGCTGTACGTCAAACGTACCGGAACCACCGACAGCGAATTGATCTTTTTGCTGATGATGAAAAATGGATTGATCGACAACCCAGTGGAGGCGATTCGCCTCACCATCGCCGAGATTGAACAGGTGATGAGCGAGAAGGGAGTGCAGACGCCGTTCAAAGCTTCGATTTGTATTTCCGATGGTCAGCAGTTCTGGTTGGTGCGTTACAGTTCAGACCAACACCCACCGACCGTGTTCACGAAAGTGGTGGACGACGGCATTATTCTCGCATCGGAACCGCTCGACAGTGAACCGGGGTGGCTCATCGTGGCGCCACAAACCATCACGCACGTCGATGATACGCATTGTAAAACGTTCACATTTTCTGCTGTTCAAGCCGCATAAATCACCGGTTGATCTGATGTTATTTAACGTCAGATCAACATCTTCCTTCTTTTACACAGATTTACAAACAGAAGTGACGCAACTCAGTTGCGGCAACACTTCGATATGGGTATAGTTGCGCCATCTTAATGCGAATGCTTATCAAAATTCATCGCAATAATTAATAAAAAGGAAGATTATGAAATCCGTTCTCAGTTTGACGTCTTTGGCCTTGGTGATGTCTTTCTCTGCCCATGCGGCGCAGGTAACCATTGAACACCAGATGGGGAAAACCACGCTCGAGCAGAAACCACAACGCGTGGTGGTGATTGGTCTGGGTGTGTTGGATGCCGTCGACAGTTTCGGGATTCAGCCGGTAGCGGTTTCAAAAGTTCCTCAGTTGCCCCCGTATCTTGAGAAATACAAAGGCAATCAATACGGTCAAGCGGGCTCGTTGTTTGAACCGGATTTCGAATCAATCTACATGCAGAAGCCAGATGTCATCATCATCGGCCCACGTGCAGCCACCAGTTACGGCGAATTGTCGAAGATTGCACCGACCATCGTGTTTGCTGCTGACGACAGCAAAGGCTACTGGGAAAGCACGCAGGAACAGTGGCAAAACCTAGGCAAGGTTTTCGGCATCGAAGATCAAGTGAATGCCAAAATTGCGGAAATCAACGCGCAGTTCAAAGCGGTGAAGGATTACACGCAAACGCATGAAGTGAACGCGCTCACCGTGATGAGTTCCGGGGGCAATCTAACAACGTTCGGTGCTGAATCGCGTTTCTCGGCGATTTATCGTGACTTCGGTTTCCACGAAAATGTGAAGGTCAAGCAGGGCGGCCGCCATGGTGACCTGATCTCTTACGAATTCATTCGTGAACACAACCCGCAAACGCTGTTTATCATCGACCGCGACAAACTGGTTAACAAGGGCAAGAGCAACACCCATCGCGAGTTTGAAAACGATCTGGTGAAAGCGACCGACGCTTACAAAAACCAACACATGACTTACCTTGACCTCAATGCTTGGTACATCTCTATTTCCGGCGTGAAAGCGACCGAACAAATGGTGGTGGACATGAAGCAGTCGATCGGTCTGCTGTAATAAGCGATGGCGCAGCCTGCTGAACGCGCAGGCTGCAAGCCAGCAAGCTGAGGTTAGTTTTGAAAAGATTATTGCTTGTTTTTGTGCTGATTAGCCTATCTTCACTATTTGTGGGGGTGGGCGATTTGTCTTTTATCGCCTTGATGAATGGCGATGCCAACAGTTGGAACCTGCTGTTGACCAGCCGTGCGCCACGTCTTCTTGCCGTCTTACTGGCCGGTGCGGGGTTAAGTATCGCGGGCCTGATCATGCAGCAAATCAGCCAGAACCGTTTTGCCGCGCCGTCTACGTCCGGCACCATCGAGTGTGCGATGTTGGGCTACGTGTTAAGCCTCGTTATCTTTGGCGATGGCAACAACTTGTGGTTGATTTTCGCTGTCTCGATGGCGGGCACGCTGATTTTTGTCCAGTTCATCCAGCGCATTCAGTTTAAGAATGCCATCTTTGTGCCGTTGGTCGGGATCATTTTCGGCAACGTCGTCAGCTCGGCGGCCACGTTCATCGCCTACAAATACGACGCGGTGCAAAACCTCTCGGGCTGGGCGGTGGCCAACTTCGCCAACCTGCTCAAAGGCAATTATGAATTGTTGTATATCGCCATTCCCGTCGCGATCTTCAGTTATCTGTATGCCGCGCGCATTTCTGCTGTCGGCATGGGTAAAGACTTTGCTGTCAACTTGGGTCTGAACTATCAGCAAGTGTTGGTGATTGGCGTCTGTCTGGTGTCGGTGATGTCGGCGACGGTGGTGATGATTGTTGGTCAGCTGCCATTTTTGGGTCTGATTGTGCCGAACGTGGTGAGCTATTACTACGGCGACAACTTGCGACTCAACATTCCGCGCACCGCCATTTTCGGCGCGTTGTTGGTGCTGCTGTGCGACCTGATTGGCCGCGTGATTATCTTCCCGTATGAAGTTCCAATTTCTATGATCATCAGTATTTTTGGTGGTGTGGCGTTTATTGCGCTGATTCTGCGAGGCCAGCGCCATGCACGATAAACTCAAACTCACCCTGCTGATTGTGCTGGCCATGGTGTTTGCCGCCGCATTTATCGGTGTCGGCCTGACGCCAGATAACTATCAGTATTTCTTGTCGCGCCGCGTGCCCAAAGTGCTGGCGATTGTGTTGGCTGGGATTGCGATTGCACAGTCGTCGCTGGCATTTCAAACCATCACCCACAACCGCATCCTGACGCCGAGCATCATGGGCTTTGATTCCTTGTATCTGTTTGTCCAGGTGGGGATTGTGGCGCTGTTTGGTGGCTTGAGCAGCTTTGCGATGAACGCTTACCTCAACTTCTCGTTGTCGGTTGCGGCGATGCTGGGCTTTTCGACCGTGCTGTTTACGTTCTATTTCAGCAAAGAGAAGCGCAACCTGATTGCGTTGCTGCTGCTGGGCGTGATTCTGGGGCAGTTGTTCTCCAATATCGCTTCCTTTCTCATTATGCTGATGGACCCGAACGATTTTGCCTCGGTGCAAGCCAACATGTTTGCCAGCTTTAACAACGTGAAAGTGAGCTTGGTGTACTTTGCCACGCCGCTGCTGCTCGCGGTTTCTTACTTGCTGTTTCGCATGCACCGCGTGCTGGATGTGTTCTGGTTGGATAACGACAACGCCGTCAGCCTTGGGGTGGATGTGCGTAAAACCACGCGGAATGTGTTGATGCTGAGCGCAGTGCTGATTTCTATCTCAACGGCACTGATTGGCCCGATCATGTTCTTCGGCATTTTGGTCACCAACCTGACGCGCGAATGGTTTAAATCTTATCAGCATCGCGTGCTGCTGATTGCCTGCTCGGCGATGTCGGTATTTGCGCTGCTGGCTGGTCAGTGGATCGTCGAAAAAGTGTTCTATTTTGGCACCACACTCAGCGTCATCATCAACTTCGTTGGTGGCATCTACTTCCTGTCTCTTCTGATTCGTAACAAAGTGGTCTAGCGATGATTCAACTCGATAAACTGACAAAAATATTTGGCCAACACGCGGTGGTGAAAGACGCCAGCGCTGAGTTTGAAAAAGGCAAGGTCACGTCTATTATCGGCCCCAATGGTGCCGGGAAAAGTACGCTGCTCTCGATGGCGAGCCGCTTGGTGAATCGCGACGAAGGGAAAGTGTGGATCGACAGCAAAGAGCTGGTGGATTGGGATACCAAAGCGCTGGCGAGAAAGCTGTCGGTGCTGCGTCAGGCCAATACACTGACGATGCGTTTTACGGTGCGCGAGTTGGTGTCGTTCGGCCGTTTCCCTTATTCACAAGGCAAATTAGATGCGCGTGATCAGGACGTGATCGATCAATCTATCGCTTATCTGGATCTGCAAAGCATTCAACACAAATACCTCGATGAGCTGAGCGGCGGTCAGCGCCAATTGGCCTTCATTGCCATGGTGATCGCCCAAGATACCGATTATGTGTTCCTCGATGAGCCATTGAATAACCTCGATATCAAACATTCGCTGCAAATCATGGCGACGATTCAACGTTTGGCGCACGAGCTGAATAAAGCTGTTGTGGTGGTGATCCACGACATCAACTTTGCGTCCTGCTACTCCGATTGCATCATTGCGCTTAAGAAAGGCGAAGTGGTGGCGACGGGCAGTGTGGAAGAGGTGATTCGCGAAGACGTGCTGGGTGATATCTACGAAACGCCATTCCGTGTATTGGAAATTGAAGGCAAGCGCATGTGTTTGTACCACACGCACTGATGCCTGCTGGTCTTGTGCTTAGGCCAACGCTTCCGAAGACAAGTTAGTCATAAAAGCCTGCGGTGATTCACCAAAGGCTTTTTTAAATGCCGCTGTAAAGTTGGACGGGTGATGATAACCCGCTTCATACGCCGCTTCGGTGATGGTTACGTAGCCACGCTCAAGTTGTTGACGGGCGTTGTTGAGGCGTCGTTGGCGCACATAGTTTGCCACCGTCATGCCCATTTGCTGCTTGAATCGGCGTTGCAGGTTCGAGGTGCTCATCGCCATATGCTGCGCCAGTGCATCGAGTGGTAATTCCTCGTACAGGTGCTGATCCAGAAAGTGGACAATCTGGCCCATTTGCGAGCAGTAACCGCGTACTTCTGTGGGCGGCATTGCCACGTCTGATTGTGGGGGGATCTGCGCAACCGCGCTTAGCACCAGATCAATGGCCGCGTGCTCCAAATGTAATGTTTCCAATAAGGTTTGCGGCTTTGGCATGGCCAACACACGTCGCACGCCTTGCACCATCGCTTCACTCAAAGTCAGCGCACAACACGCTTTGTCTTGCTGAATAAACTGCGTCAGCGGGCAGGGGGTGCCAATGCGTTTACTCAGCCAGGCTTGTTCGAGAATGATGTTGAGTTTGACCACCTGATTGTCTTTTTGCAGTTGGCGACGAAAGCTTGCAGGCTGCGTGAAGTTGACAATCACGCCTTGTGCTTGCGTGGCGGCATCTAAATCAAACTCCAGATCGTCGTAACCAAAGATCAAACGACCTTCCAACAGCAAGGTGATGATCACGGACGCCGGTGTTGTGGCGATCACATTGGAATTCGTCAGTTCGTGGCTGATCCCGCCATGCAAACGAAAAGCGCCTTCATTGCTATAGCTGATGTACGATCCTTCGGCCAATGTGGCAGCGTGCCTCTGGCCGTGACTGACAATAATCTGCTTATCATCCTGTTGCAGTTTTCGGGTCATCGTGACCTTTTTTGGGGGGATTTCCTGACGTTGACTGACTGACATACGGTTATTTCTCATAAGTGTTATGCGGTTTTGCATAACCTATTGATCTTCTCATTCTATGGGCGTCACTCTAACATGCTTGCGAATTATTATCATTTGTATTTTCATAACTAAAACATAAGGAATGTAGAAAATGCGTTCTATTCACAAGTCAGTGGTCTGTTTGGCGATCGGCGCTGCGCTAAGCAATATGGCTTTTGCCCAACAAGAAGAGACTCAGGCCGACAACGTCGTGGTTTGGGGCACAAAAGTATCAAGTAGTTCAGAATCTCTGGGCACAGATGACCTCAGTTTGAAACAGGCGGATCATATGTCCGACCTACTGCGCGACATTCCCGGTGTGGATGTCGGCGGGACACACTCGGTCAACCAACGCATCAACATTCGTGGCCTGAACGAAACGGATCTCGATATTCGTCTGGATGGCGCATCACAGCACGCCAACATGTTCCACCACATCGGCAACCTCACGTTGAACCCAGACATTTTAAAATCAGCCGATATTCAAGTGGGTAACAACTCGGTGACGCAAAGTGGCCTTGGCGGCGCGGTCTATTTCGAAACCAAAGATGCCAAAGATCTGCTGCGCGGCAACGAGAAGTTCGGGGTTCGCGTGTTTGGCGGTTACAACTCCAATGACAGCGAGCAAGGCTCGGTGACCGTGTACGGTCAACTGAGTGATAAAGTCGACGCCATGCTTTACGCACAAGGCATCTCTCGCGGTGACTTCGAAAACGGCAACGGCGATAAGACGTTTGGTGTGGAAGGCGATACCTATAACATTTTGGGGAAAGTTGGTTTTGAACCGGCACCGGGTCACCGCTTTCAATTGGCCTATGACGTGTACCGCGATGACGGCGATTACAGCCCACGTCCGGATATGAACGGTTCAGCGAACACCAACCTGACAGCTGATGACCTGCTGCCAACCAAATATAATCGTGACACTGTCACTGCGTCATACAAACTGACAAAAGAAAAGCACAGCGGCACCGTCACGCTGTACAGCAGCGAAACCGAAATCGAACGTGATGAAAGCCATATCACGGGCAATTGGCCGCGTCCTAAAGCGACCAACACTGCTACTAACCGCAACGTGGGCTTGAGTGCCAAGTTCCAGTCTGATTATCAACTGCTGAGCTTAGATAACCGCGTGGTTTACGGCGCTGACGTGGTCGACCAAACCAGCAAGAGCACGTACGCCGGCGCGTCATACATGGATGAGTCTCGCTTGTCGAACGCCATTTTCGCGGAAAACACGCTGTCATTGACCGAGAGTTGGAACATCACGGCAGGTCTGCGCTACGACGATGTGAAGCGCAAAGCGGTGAGCGAAACCAAGAGCTTTGATGACGTCACTTGGTCGTTAGGCACCGAATGGGCGGTTGATTCCGATTGGACACTGTTTGCGAACGCGCGTTCGCTGTTTAATGCTCCAGAGCTGCTGGAATCATTCGTGATGTATCAGCAAACTTCTTATCTGGCAGACGGCATCAAAGCCGAATCGGGTCTGAACACGCAAGGTGGTGTGCGTTTTGATAAGCGCATTGATGATCACTTCATCGCCGCGAACCTGACCATGTTCCGCACTGAAATCGACGATTACATCACGCAAACTTATGACGGTGCTGTGTCTGGATATCGTTTTGAGAATGCCGGTGATGTGGTGATTAAAGGCTTTGAAGTGAGTGCGACGTACGCCTACCAAGCGTTTAGCTCACGTCTGTCTTACTCACGCGCTGACACCCGTGACAAATCAAACGGCGGCCCAATGCTGGATGCCAACGGCCGAAGCGCCGACATGGGTGACAGCATTGCTCTGAACCTTGGCTACCACGCTGATACCATCGACACACTGTTTGGTTGGACATCTATCGTGGTGCTGGATGAAACCAACGTCGAAGAGGACAGCGATAAGAAAGAAGGGTATGACACGCACAACCTGTACGCGCAGTGGATGCCTTACGCCGTGCCTGATCTGACCGTCACCTTTGGTATCGATAATATCTTTGACGAGCTGTATGTGTCCCACGCCTCCCGCACCGGGGTGAACGCTCGCGCAGGGACAATGAATGATTACGAACCGGGTCGCAGCGTGAAAATTTCCGCCTCGTACCAGTTCTAACCCTTTGCCCGCGAGCGTGCGGGCAGCATGAAGGATAAGTGATGCAATACCAAGCTAAAGCCGAATTACACTCTGAACACGTCGCCAAATATTTGGTGACCCTTTGCCGCCATTTTGCCCGAAAAGTCCCCGCGCAATGGGATGAGGTGCAAGGCCGTGTGGAATTTCCATCCGGTGTGACGACTTTGTCACTCGACGACGCGCAGCAGTGTCTGACTTTTGTTTGCCAGAGCGACAGTGAAGAAAAGGTCGCGGTGCAGCAAGCAATCATCAACGAACATATTGTGATGTTTGCCCGCCGTGAACCGATTCAACTCGACTGGGATGAGATTCTGGTTGCATAAACACTAAAATAATATTCATAACAACATCAAGAAAAGCTAGGAAACAAAGGCTCCGCCCGTGATGGTCGGGGCCTTTTTTATGCACCAATCTGTGACAGGTCGAAATAATTCCGCCCTCAAAAAAAATAAATGCTTGTCAAAGATCAACAAAAAACCGTTTCAATCACAGAAAAGACTAAAACAAAGTTGAAAGATTCAAAAATTATTGAATAATGGTAACCGTAAATGGAGAAGCTCAAGCTTCGAACTCTCAGTCGGAAACAGGATACAAACCCATGTCGAACTCGTATGTGTTGGTCATCAACTCAGGTAGCTCCTCACTTAAATTCGCAGTCATCGATTCTCAATCGGGTGATGCATTGGTGTCAGGTCTTGGTGAATGCTTTGGTTTGCCAGAAGCGGTCATTAGCTGGAAATATCAAGGTGAGAAAACCGAAGAAGCGATTCCTGCTGGCGGGAACCATCACAAATACGCAGTCAACCGCGTGGTGGCTCTGCTTGAAACGCTGGGCCTAAGTTCTAAGTTTGTCGCTGTGGGTCACCGCATCGTTGCAGGTGGCGAAACCTTTAAAGAAACAGTTCGAGTGGATGAGTCTGTGATTGCTGACGTTGAACGTCTTGCTGAACTGGCCCCACTGCACAACAAAGCCAACGCGGCGGGTATGCGCGCAGCGATGGAAGCGTTCCCGAATCTGCCTCAATTTGCTGTTTTCGACACGGCTTTCCACCAAACCATGCCAGAGAAAGCGTTCGTTTACGCGCTGCCATACGAGCTGTACCAAGAGCATAAAGTTCGTCGTTATGGCGCACACGGCACAAGCCACTACTACGTGAGCCGTGAGGCCGCGAAAGCCATCAACAAACCTGTTGAAGAAAGCAACTTCATTACGGTTCACCTTGGTAACGGCGCGTCAGTCAGTGCGATTAAAAATGGTCAATGCATTGACACCAGCATGGGCTTAACACCGCTTGCCGGCCTGATGATGGGCACACGTTGTGGTGATTTGGACCCAAGCGTGATCGAATTCTTGTTCCGCAAAGGCTGGAAACAAGAAGAACTGTTTGAAATGCTGAACAAAAAATCAGGTTTCCTTGGCGTGTCTGGCATCACCAGCGATGCTCGTGGCGTGCTGGAAGCGATGGACAACGGCAACCCACGTGCCAAACTGGCGTTTGATATCTTTACTTACCGCGTGGCCAAATACATCGGTTCATACATGGTCGCGATTGGTGAAGAAGTGGATGCCATTGTGTTCACCGGTGGGATTGGTGAAAACTCACTGCCAATTCGCAGCGAAATCCTGAAGTATCTAAAAGTATTTGGCTACCAAGAAGACGAAGCTGGCAATGCGGCGGCGCGCTTTGGTCAGTCAGGTACTGTGACAACAGCCGACTCTAAATTGGCGATGGTGATTCCAACCAACGAAGAGTTCGTGATTGCTCAACAATCGGTTGCGCTGCTGTAATCACACGCATTGCTCCACACATCGTATGATGTTTAAGCGAACCTTCGGGTTCGCTTTTTTATGCTTTGTAAGGAATAGACCGTCGCAACGCCTGCGCATAATAACAGCCTGCGCGTAAAGACAGGCAGAGCCGTATGCTGCTACGGTATCTGCATTGGATGAACAAATTTTATAGACAATGTCTGTTGAAGACACGGTTAGGTCTCAACGAGGAAAACATGAAATATCTGAAACTTATCGCCTGCTCAATGTTAGCTATTTCGTACTCAAATATTGTTTTGGCGGCTAACTGTGATGCAGTAAATGCGAAAGTATTAGAAGCAATGGCGAAGGTTTTTGATGTTCATTCGGATGACATCGAGCTGGATAAGACCTTCTATGATCAGAATTTTGAAGCGGATGTTTATGGCATCATACTTGTGGTTGTTGATGTGGAAGCGGCTATAGATGTTGAGCTTAAAGACGAGGACGTTGTCGACCCGTTGGTTTATTTCGATGAAGAAGAAGATGAACCCAAAATAAAAGGTGAAGTAACGGTCCGAGAGTTTCAGAAGACGGTACGAAAAGCGTGTGTTGACTCAATCATCTAAGCGTGGCTGCTAGAAATACCTCACCATCTGCTTACAAAGTGATTCGGCACGCGTGGCCTTTTTACTCGGGTTCGCTTTTTTTGTCTCTGGCTTTTTCGTCGTGAAAGTTCGCAATTTTGTTCTATTCAATCGCGGCGCGCGTTTCTATACTGGCTCTATTGATGAACGCGAGTGAATGAACCTCATGCAAGAGCAGTTTCAGTATCTTCCCAGCCAGCATACCGATGGTCTGAGCGCCTTTTCTGCCCGAATGAAGGAGTTCAGCTACGATAAGCATGCTCATGAAGAGTACAGCATTGGTGTGACTCGCAAAGGGCGTCAGGATTTTTTCAGCGGCGGCGCGTATCACAAAAGCAATGTCGGCAATGTGATGATCTTTAACCCGGAGCAGGTGCATGACGGCTGCGCGGGGGAACGCTCGGCGCTGGAATACGAGATGCTTTATATTCCGCAGCACACGCTGATGGCGATGATGCAATCTTTGGGACAAATTACGCCCGATCAGGCACGCCTCAAGCAATCGCTGTTTCATGATGAAGTGCTGCGCCATCAAGTGCTGAATTTGAGCCAGATGATGCGCCAACCGACGTTGTCTGCATTAGAGGAAGAAGCGGCGCTGCTGGCGATTGCCCAATCGATGCTCCGCTTGGGGGGCGGCTCGCTCAACGCCGGACATGATCATGGCCGCAAAGATACGCTTCTGCTGCGCGCGAAAGAGTACATCCTCAGCAACCTCGATCAAAAGCTGAGTGTGGATGACATTTGCCAAGCTGCCAACATGTCGAAATTCCACTTTATCCGCCTGTTTAACGAACAGTTCGGTATGACGCCGCATCAGTTCGTACTCAATTGCCGGGTGAACCGCGCCAAGCAAGCGCTGGAAGTGGGCGACAAAGCGTCGGATGTGGCAATCGACTTAGGCTTTGCGGATGTCAGCCATCTCAATCGCAAATTCAAACGGGTGTTTGGCATCACGCCGCATCAATATCAGCGACAACTGCACGCCAGCGATAGCTGACTCTTAACGACAACGAATCGTCTGATTCGTCAATCTTAACCACTCTCAGAGCACCCCATGACAGACATAATTCTTTATGCCTTTGGCGTGATGTACACGCCTGGGCCGGTGAATGCTATTGGCCTCAATCATGGCATTCAAAAACAACAACGTATTTTTGGCTTCTTTTTCGGCGTTGCCGTCGCGATGTTCATCCTGTTTTTTAGCGTTTCCTTGATTGGCGAGCGCATCATGAATGAATCGCTGCTGCAAGGTGCATCAGTGCTAGGCGGGCTGTATATCTTCTGGCTGGCCATCAAAATCTTCCGCGCGCAAGTGATTCAAGGCAACAGCGGTGAAGATAAAAATAACGAAGTGCGCGCGCTGACATTTCGCGATGGATTGATGATGCAACTGCTCAATCCCAAAGGCATCACGGTTGCGCTGCCTGTCGCAACGGTACAGTTTCCTGCGGCGGGGATTGCAGGTGTGAGCTTATTTGCTTGGTGTGTGGGGCTTGCGGTGTTTGCCTTTGGCGCGCCTTGGTCTTATTTCATCTTCGGTCGACTGCTGGGCAACAACATTCGTCAGGCGAGTTACCTCACCATCATCAATAAGCTCATGGCGCTGTTTCTGATGTTCGTGGCCGTGAGCATGGGGCTGAGCGCGTTTTTATAACACCATCATGAATCAAGTCTATTCAAAGGGAAAGAGCATGCAGTTTGATACCAAATTCGCCATTGTGGTGGCGGACGATTTGCCAACTTGGCAGAAATTGAATGTGGTCAGTTTTCTGTCCGGCGGCGTGACCGGTAGCCCGCAAGTGAAAACTGGGGAGTGTTATCGCGATGCTTCAGGCAACGCATACCTGCCTCTGTGCGTGCAGCCGATCATTGTGCTCAAAGCGAGCCGAGAAAAGCTCGCTACGTTTATTCAACGCGCCAATCGCGCGCAAGCGGAGACGGCGATTTTTGTCGAAGACATGTTCGCCTCCGGTCATGACGAAGCGAACCGCCAAACGGTCAGCCAATACACGAGCGAGCAATTACCGTTGGTTGGGCTGGCGATGTTTGGCGAGAAGAAGCAAGTCGATAAAGTGTTTAAAGGCGCCAAATTGCACGATTAAATCGCGTCGCCCGACTGAGTGCGCATTTTCGACTACACTCAAAGTAGAGTTTTGTATCGGAACTGCGTATGTATCGTCGGGTGATGGAAGTGCTGCTCACCAGCCTTCTGAGTTTTTCAACACTGGCGACGGCTGATACAACGAATGCGCCAGCGGCGCCTTCTCAAACCGTTCCAGTGATCGCCATCAGTGGTGCCATCGGCCCTGCTGTAGGGGATTACGTCATCAAAGAGCTTCAGCGCGCCAATCAGCAAGTGAATACCCCAGCCGTGATTGTGACGCTCGACACCCCGGGCGGCCTCAGCTCGACCCTTCGCGACATTAACCAACATATTCTCGCCTCCGACATTCCGGTGTTGTGTCTGGTCTATCCGCCGGGCGCACGCGCCGCCAGTGCCGGTACCTACATTCTCTATGCCTGCCACATTGCTGCGATGGCGCCAGCGACCACGCTCGGCGCTGCAACCCCGGTTCAAATTGGCGGCCCGTCGCCAGGTGGCGGTGAGCAGCAGGATAAACCGAGCGAACCGACCGCGATGGAGAAAAAGGTACTCAATGATTCGATTGCCTACATTCGTTCGCTGGCACAGCTGCGCGGGCGCAATGTGGAATGGGCTGAAAAAGCGGTGCGCGATGCGGCGACGTTGTCTGCGATTGAAGCGTTGGAGATGAATGTCATCAATGTGATGGCCGAATCGCCGCAGGATTTACTGAATGCCGTGAACGGACAAACGCTGGATGTGAATCACCGCGCTGTCAGTCTCCATGTCGATAAGGCACAACTCGAGACTCGCGAGCCGGATCTGCGCAATCAGTTTCTTGCCACCATCACCGACCCGAATGTGGCTTATATCCTGATGATGATTGGCGTGTACGGTCTGCTGCTTGAGTTCTACACCCCAAGCTTCGGTATTGCTGGCATCACCGGGGCGATTTCATTGTTAATTGCGCTCTATGCCTTCCAACTGCTGCCGGTGAACTACGTCGGCATGGGACTCATGCTGCTCGGGATCGCGCTGTTTATTGCTGAATCGTTTCTGCCAAGTTTCGGTTTACTGGGCATCGGTGGAATCGTGGCATTTGTGCTTGGTTCGGTGTTTTTGATCGACAGCGATTTGCCGGAACTGCAAGTGTCTCTGGGGCTGATTTACAGTATCGCGGCCGTCTCGGCGGCGCTGATCATCTTCGTTCTCAGCCGAGTGATGGAGCTGAGACGAAAACAGGTGGTGAGCGGCCAGGAAGCAATGTTGGGGATGGAAGGCATGGCGCTCGATAGCTTTGAAGGCCAAGGTTTTGTCCATGTCGATGGGGAGCGCTGGGAAGCGCTGAGCGATGTCCCGCTGCGCAAAGGTGACCTGATTCGGGTGGTTGCCGTAGACGGGTTGACCTTACAAGTGACCAAAAAATAAGGAGGCGGCTATGCCGGCTATTCCAGTAAACACTGAGCTGCTGACACCGATTCTGCTTCTGGTGTTGATCGTGCTGATTGCCGTGCGGCTGTTTCGAATTTTACGCGAGTATGAGCGTGGCGTGATTTTCTTTCTTGGCCGCTTCCAGAAGGTCAAAGGTCCGGGGCTGATTATCGTTATTCCGGTCATTCAACAAATGGTGCGGGTGGATCTGCGCACCGTTGTGATGGATGTGCCGAGTCAGGACGTCATCAGCCGTGACAACGTTTCGGTGCGCGTCAATGCCGTGATCTATTTTCGCGTTGTCGATTCGCAAAAGGCGATCATCAACGTAGAAAACTATCTCCAAGCTACGTCTCAATTGGCGCAAACCACCTTGCGATCGGTGCTTGGTCAACATGAGCTGGATGAAATGCTGGCCAACCGCGAAATGCTCAATGCGGACATTCAGGCGATTCTGGATGCGCGTACGGAAGGGTGGGGCATTAAGGTGTCGAATGTAGAAATCAAACACGTTGATTTGAACGAGTCGATGATTCGCGCCATTGCCCGTCAGGCCGAAGCGGAACGGACACGTCGTGCGAAAGTGATTCACGCCTCGGGGGAAATGGAAGCGTCTGAAAAACTGGTGGAAGCGGCGAATCGCTTGGCGGCAGAGCCGAACGCGATATTGCTGCGCTACCTGCAAACGCTGACGGAAATCGCGGGTGAGAAAAGCTCGACCATTCTGTTTCCCATGCCAACGACATTGATGGAAGGCTTGTTTCAGAAACTCAATCAGCCAGATAAAAAAGACCCCGAGTCATAACGAGATTTCTGGCGTGCAACTTGGCGCAAATCGCCTATCTTTAAGTGTGGTGATTTGCGCTTTTTCAATGAGATAGCGTAACACCGCATTCCCATAATGCGATTTATAACCAAGGAAGTTTGCATGAGTTTACAGCCGTTTCATTTGGCCATTCCGGTTTACGATGTTTCGCTTGCACGTCAGTTTTACAATCAGGTGTTTGGTCTGGAAGAGGGGCGCTCGGCTGAGCGTTGGGTCGATTTCAATTTCTTCGGTCATCAGTTAGTGATTCACTACCACCCGAAAACGGCCGTTCAGGAGCGGGCAGTGACCAACCCCGTCGATGGCCATGATGTGCCGGTGCCGCACTTTGGTGTGGTTTTGGCGTGGAACGATTGGGAAGCGCTGGCAGAGCGGTTGAAATCGCATCAGGTCGAGTTCGTGATTGAGCCGTATATTCGCTTTCAGGGGCAGGTTGGCGAGCAGGCCACGATGTTTTTCTTCGACCCGTGCGGCAACGCGTTGGAATTCAAAGCGTTCAAAGATATGAGTCAGCTGTTTGCTAAATAGTTTTGCTCGCAACAAACCAAAAGCCGTGTGTTCACACGGCTTTTGACGTTGAATGCTGACTCCCCTGACACGGGGTGTGCTGGAAACGTTTAGCGCAATTCCGCCAGCAGTTCGTAAGAACGCAGCTTCTCCTGATGATCATAAATCATCGCGTTGACCATGATCTCATCAGCGCCTGTGCGTTCAACGAGTGCTTCAATGCGGCGACGCACCGTGTCCGGACTGCCGTGAATCGATTCACGCAGTTGACTTTCCACCTGACGCTGCTCATGCGGCAACCACAGTGGATCCATGCTCATCACCGGTGGCGGCAGCTTGTCGCGCCCACCACGAATCATCTTGAGAAACTTCTGTTTCTCCGTCGTGCCCAGATACTGCGCCTGACGGTCGGTTTCTGCCACAATGATGTTCACCCCAATCATGGCGTAAGGTTGGTCGAGTTGTTCCGACGGGCGGAAGTGTTCGCGGTAAATCTCCAACGCACGCAGCATCGCATCCGGTGCAAAGTGAGCCGCAAAAGCAAAAGGCAGCCCCTTCATACCGGCAAGGCGCGCGCTGTAAGTGCTTGATCCTAATAGCCACAAAGGCACCTTGGCATTGTTACCCGGGAACGAACGGACCGGCTGGTTATCAGAAATCGGCCCCATAAAAAACTGCAGCTCTTCCAGCAGTTCATCAAAATCAGGATCCATTCGCTCAGGATCGCGGCGCAGTGCATGCATCGTCGGGTAATCGGTGCCCGGCGCGCGGCCAAGACCCAAATCAATCCGGCCCGGATACAAGGCGTCCAGCGTGCCGAATTGTTCTGAAATAATCAGCGGCGCATGGTTGGGCAGCATAATGCCGCCGGAACCCAGGCGAATGGTGTCGGTTTGCGCGCCAATGTGGCTGAGCAGCACAGCGGTCGCGGCGCTGGCGATGTCTGGCATGTTGTGGTGTTCGGCCATCCAGAAACGTTGATAGCCAAGCTTTTCGGCGTGTTGAGCCAACGAAACGGACTGTTGAAATGTCTGATGGAAATCAGAACCTTCTGAAACCGGAGCCAAATCCAGAATCGAAAACGGAGGTAAAGGCATGACGACTCATTCTTGTTATCAGTAATGATGAGACTATGCCTGTTTCTTTAACTAAGATAAACTGCCTTCAAATCGATTCTATGTTGAATTCAGTTCTACAATTATGCGTAAAGACGATCATTTCAGCGGCATCACAGCGTTTGTCTGCACCGCTCAGCACAAAACGTTCACCGCCGCTGCCGAGCGGCTCAACCTCACTAAATCTGCGGTGGCGAAAAGCGTGTCGCGTTTGGAAGAGCGCCTTGGCGTCAAGCTGCTGCATCGTTCCACGCGTCAACTGACACTGACGCCGGAAGGGGAGGCGTACCTCAAAAGCTGCCTCGATATTCTGGGGCAGCTTGAGTGCGCTGAAGCGCTGTTGCAAGCCAAAGTCGACAAGCCATCGGGTAAGCTGCGGATTGATCTTCCTGCGGCATTCGGGCGCAAAAAGGTGCTGCCTTTGCTCTTGGCCATGAGCGCACAGTATCCGGAACTGTCGCTGGCAGTGACGTTCAACGAACGCTTTGTCGATATCGTCGAAGAAGGGCTGGATGTGGTGGTGCGCATTGGTGAACTGCAGGAAAGCAGCGGGCTGGTGGCGCGTCATCTGACGGTACAAAAAATGGTGATGTGTGCGGCGCCGGATTATGTGGCGCGCCGTGGCGTGCCATCCAGTTTTGATGATCTGAAAAATCACGACTGCGTGGTGAGTTTAAAGCAGAATCAGCCGCTCTCGTGGGTAGTGAAAAACTGCGACGGCGAAACTGTGCGTTTTAAGCCGCCAGCGACCCATGAATTCAGTGACGGCGACGCGATACGTGAAGCCGTGATCGCTGGCTGCGGAATTTCCCAGTTGCCGCTGTGGCTGATTCGTGATGATTTGCAAGCGGGCCGATTGCAGGAGGTGTTACCGGGCCATTGTGCAGGTTCATCGCCGATTCACGCCGTATGGCCGAAGAACCGCCATTTATTGCCGAAAGTCCGCTTTGTGATTGATGAGTTGGTAGAGTTTGCGCAGCAAGGCCAATTCGATTAAACATATCCTCTGCCTAATTGAAGTTGCAGCGGTGTTGGCTTCACGACTTAACTGGTGCGCCAGCCCGACCCAATCACATAGTTGATCTATGCTCATGGGGATTAAATCGCTCGCCGCCTACCTGCAACTCCAATTAGTTTGAGGATACATAATAATGAAAGGTGCAAATTAAATTCATCGGGGGTTCAACGTATTATTTTTAGTGATTGATGACATCGATGAGTCTATTTATTAAACCGATTTGACCCAAGTGACGCGAGGATTAATATGGATGAATCAAGTCTGTATTGATTCGGCTGACGGAAATAACTTTCCGTTGGTGAATCTATTATTGGGAGTCGATCATGAATCATCATTTGAAAGAGAAACCGCGTTCAACGGCGATGGACCTGCTGTGGATGGGCGCCATCTGGACGGGCAGTGTGCTGACGCTGGGCGTTGTCGCCATGGGCTTTCGTGCCCTGATGTCTGCTGCAGGGATGAGTAGCCACTGAATCGTTGGCAAAGCAGATTTTAATGTTTCAATTGTGCGAGAAGAAATAAGGCGAATGACGATGACGTTGTTCGCTTTTTTATTATCGATATTCGGGGTAAAAAAAAGAGATAAATAATTCCGTCGGAAATAGAATTATTTATCTCAAGTCGTTGCGAAGAGGAACAACGTAAACATACCCTTGTTACCCAAGGTGATTGGGGTATCCATTATCGAGAAAGTAAAAATAATCGAGAAAGTGAAAATAACCGCGGAGCACGTTGTCTCCGCAGTAGAAATTAACGGTGCAGACCGACAATATTGCTGCTGACCGGGGCCGGGCTGTATAAGCGCGGTGCGCTGCCTTTTGGCAGATGAATCAGGTTCAGATGATGGCGACGTGCCCATTGCACGGTCAACGCCGTCGGTGCCGACAAAGTCACTAAGGTGGCGATTTTGGCGCGCACCGCTTTGTGAATCAGTTCCAGGCTGCAGCGACTGGTCATCACCACAAAGCCGTGTTGTGGATTCACTTTGTCATTGACCATCGCACCAATCAATTTATCCAATGCGTTATGGCGGCCAATATCTTCGCGGCACAGCGTGATCTCGCCTCGTTCGTTGGCATATAAAGCCGCGTGCAACGCGCCACTATGACGGGCCAGAACCTGTGCTTGTTGAATACGATCGCGCAATCCGTTGAACAGAACCGGATTCGGTGGCGCAACAGGAGACAGCGGCGTTAACGATGGCAGCGCTTGATCCAGCGCTTCGACACCACAAATGCCACAACCGCTGGTGCCGGCCAGTTGGCGACGCTGGGTTTTCAGCGACCAGAAGGCGCGATTGGCGATGTCGACGGCGGCATGATGAGACTCTGCCCCCATGCTCAATTGCACGTCGTGGATTTCGCTGGCAGCCTCGACGATGCCGCTGCTGATGCTGAATCCTTTGACGAAATCTTCAAGGTTGCCGGGCGTCACCATCATGACTGCGTGGCTGATGCCGTTGTAGCTGATCGACAACGCCGTTTCACTGGCTAGCGCATTGACGCCTTGGGTGTGTTCGGCATTCATTTCGACATAGCCATATTGATCAGGGGCGGGCGGAGCGAAATTCGCTTCAGCCAGTTCGGTCAGTTGAGTCACAGTGCACGTCATGGTGATCTCCCGGTTTAATCCGACACGTTGTGGTTGGCAGCAAAAATTTTCTGTGCTTTGGCAAAGCAACGCTCAGCCAACGCGGAGCGCGGCTCGGTTTTGCGCATCAGTAAGCCGATGCGTGAATGCACTTCGGCCTGTGCAATCGGAATCATGCGCAAGTGCTCGTTCATGGTCTCCATACCGCTGTTCAGTGGCATGATGGCGCAGCACAACCCGGCATGGACCGCTTGCAGTAACTGAAAGGTGGAATCACTCTCCACCTGAATATGTGGCTCAATCCCTTTGCTGCTAAAGCTCATGTCAATCGACTGGCGGTAATGCATCCCTTTGGTCAGCAAACCCAGCGGAATATGGCCGAGGCTTTCCCAATCCATCTGCGTGTCAGCAAATCCGAAATGACGGGTATCGTGCAGCAGCCCCATGCTGGTAGCCGCCAGTTCAATCACTTCAAAATGGGTGGTATCGACCTGATCGAGATAGCACAAGCCCAAATCCAACTGATTGCGGTTGAGGCCGTCAATCACCTGTTCAGACGTCACCGAGCACAACTGATACCGCAGTTCAGGGTAGCGTTTAGACAGCGGCTCAAGCAGTGCCATGGGATTCAGGCTCGCCAGCGGCACCATGCCAAAACGCAGGCTGCCCACCAACTGGCCGCGGCAATTCGCTGCTTCTGCCTGTAACCCATCGTGGGCAGCGAGCACGCTGCGCGCCCAGGCCAGAATGCGGTCGCCCGCTTCAGTAAACCCTTCAAAACGCTGACCGCGGTTAATCAGGGTCAGTTGCAGCTCGTCTTCCAGATTGCGAATGCGCATCGACAAAGTGGGCTGCGTGATGTGGCACATTGCAGCGGCTTGCCCAAAGTGTTGGGTTTCGTCGAGTGCAATGAGATATTTCAATTGCTTAATGTCCATAATGCTTCCTTAAGCGGCCGGTGTTTTTTACTTGGGCGGCACGTTGTCGTGCTCGTATTGTTATTCGGCCACTTGTGTTGAGACTGACAGACTGAGTGTGCTCAGTACTTATTATCTTATACCCGCCGGACTTGAAGTGGCAGCGGTGTCCGCTGCGCCAAATCCGTTGGGGTGGCTATGCGTTTCGACTAGTTGAGCACATAATCAACCGGTTGCAAAATCGGTGGCAGCTCCGCCACGTTGAGCGCGTCCAAAACGTCACGTTCAATAATTCTGACCAGCGCATCCATTGGCAGATCGTTTTCATCACGGCCAAAGGGATCTTCCAGTTCGTCCCCAATCGCATCTAAACCAAAAAAGGTGTAGCTGACGATGGTGGTAAAAATCGGCGCAATCCAGCCCAACGGTTCTGCCATCGCAAACGGCAACAACAAACAGAAAATGTAGTTGGTGCGGTGAAAGAGCAAGGTGTACGGAAAGGGCAGTGGCGTACTTTTTATACGTTCACACGTTGCTTGTGCCTCCGACAGGTGTTGCAACCGCTCTTCCAGCACCACATAACGCCACTCACTGATGCTGCCTGCTTTGGCGAGCTTGGAATAGCCGCGACTGATATGGCGCAAAATTCCGTCGCTGACGTTGTGTCCGTATGTCTCTGCCCCTTGACTGAGCCAGTCTTTCGCAGCCTGATACTCATCTTCGTTACGCAGCCGCGCCGCCAACGCGTGGGTAAAACCGCACAGCTCTTTTAACAGCGACGTACGTAATGCTTCATCGTCAATCACTTCACTGGCGCGGGTAAATGAGCGCACTTCGGTAATCACGTGTCCCCACGCCTGACGACCTTCCCACCAACGTGAGTAACAGGCATTGTTACGAAAACTCATAAAGATGGACAGCGAAATACCCAACAAAGTAAACGGCGTGGCATTCACATGGGTAAAAAATGTCGGCAACATCCCTTCCACTAACACAATTAATGACGCCAGAGCGGTGATCATAAAACTGCGTTTAGCAATACGTTTTGCAATGGAACCTTTTAATGAAAATAAAATGTTCGTTAAATTAGGTTTAGGATGAACGATCATGATTTTTCCATGAGTAATAGTTTTAACGTTACTTTAAGCAGAATATTATTGTTGAAGTGTTCAATGGCGACAATATTCTATTTTAATCCTATTGATGATGCCGGTTGAATGGCATCTCACATGCTTTTTAAAAACGCTATTTTGTCGAAGGTCTGATTTAGCACACTGACAACAACGGATACAAAAACGGATACAAAAACGGATACAAAAACTGACTCGATTGCGATTAAAATCTGCATGTTTTTTGATCTGAATCAAGAGTAAGATCGAAAACACCCCGGGTCAAATCAGTTGTTTTTATCACGTGATAGAGCGTTTCTATCACGCGAAACCCATGGTTGGTTCCGTATTTGAAGTAAAAATAAGTGCCGAATTTAGAGTGAGTTACTCGAACAAGTGCATCGGTGTGCTTATTCGAAATGTATGCGTCTTGAGCGTGAGTCGAGATTAAAAATAACGTCTGCTTTCATTGAATAATGAATCAATAAATTACTTTTTGTGTGGTTATTTCTGCTTTGTCTGAGTGATAGATTTCGTCGATGATTAATTCAATAAGTTCAATTGGACGGTCGTGAAAATACGATTTACGCTCTAGGAAAATAAAAGGCACGACCAAAAAATATCGTTGGTTGTGTTTAATTACAACTCAATGAACCTTATTTATTTCGTGCATCTTTGTGCATCAATATAAGCACAAATGGTCGAAATCATATTTGCCATCGCTCACCGGTAAATAACGCATCGTTCATTGAAATTCCTAGAGAGGAGTGTCGTCATGAACCAAAAGGAACACATTAAAGCGTATCCCGGACCTGCAGCAGGCTGGGGCGCGCTCAAAGCGGTCACCAAAAGCTGGTTAGGCAGTGAGAATGCGTTTCGTAACCTGAGAGCGATGTTGAAAACCAACCAGAACGGCGGCTTCGATTGTCCGGGATGTGCGTGGGGTGAATCGCCGGAAAGCGGGATGGTGAATTTCTGCGAAAACGGCGCAAAAGCCGTCAACTGGGAATCCACCAGCCGTCTTGTGGATCCGGATTTCTTTGCCAAATACAGCGTTTCGGAACTGGCGAAACAAACCGATTACTGGCTGGAATACCAGGGCCGCCTGAGTCATCCGATGCGTTATGATTCTGAAACTGATCACTACGTCGAAATCTCCTGGGACGATGCGTTTGCGATGGTCGCACGCCATCTCAACGCGCTGGCGTCTCCGGACGAAGCGGAATTTTACACCTCTGGTCGTGCCAGCAATGAGGCGGCGTACATTTATCAACTGTTTGTGCGAGCGTTTGGCACCAATAACTTCCCTGACTGTTCAAACATGTGCCACGAAGCCAGTGGGATTGGCATGTCCGACACCATCGGGGTCGGCAAAGGGACGGTGGTATTTAAAGATTTGGAATTGGCGGATGCGATTTTTGTCATCGGCCAGAACCCGGGGACCAACCACCCGCGTATGCTTGAACCTTTGCGTGAAGCGGTTAAACGCGGCGCACAGGTGATCTGTCTGAACCCGCTCAAAGAACGCGGTTTGGAACGTTTCCAACACCCACAACACCCGATTGAAATGCTGAGCAACGGCTCGGAGCCGACCAGTAGTGCTTATTTCCGCCCCGCTTTGGGCGGGGATATGGCTGTGTTCCGCGGTATGGCGAAGTTTCTGCTGCAATGGGAGCGCGAAGCGCAAGCATTGGGTGAGGCGCCGGTTTTCGACCACGATTTTATTCGTGAGCACACGACGGGTGTGGAGGCTTACTTAAACGTTGTCGATCGTACCTCGTGGAAACACATCACTCAGCAATCGGGTTTGGGACTCGATGAAATCGAAGTGCTGGCGCGTATGTATCGCCGTGCTGAACGTGTGGTGATGTGCTGGGCGATGGGGTTGACTCAGCACCGTCACTCTGTGCCGACCATTCAGGAAGTGGTGAATTTGCAGCTGCTGCGCGGGAACGTTGGCAAACCGGGTGCCGGGTTATCACCGGTGCGCGGTCACAGTAATGTGCAGGGTGACCGCACCATGGGGATTGATGAACAGCCGCCGGAGTTTCTGTTAGATGCGCTGGAAAAACGCTTCCAATTCAAAGTGCCGCGCGAACATGGCCATAACGCCGTGCTTGCCATCAAGGCGATGGAAGAGAAGCGCGCCAAAGTGTTTATCGGCCTTGGCGGTAACTTTGCGCAGGCGACGCCGGATACATCACGTACTCATGATGCGCTGCGCAACTGCGAGCTGACCGTACACATCGCCACCAAACTGAACCGTTCACATCTGGTGACTGGTCGCGATGCGTTGATCCTGCCATGCCTTGGCCGTACTGAAATCGATATTCAGGCCAACGGCCCGCAGGGCGTGACGGTTGAAGATACTTTCAGCATGGTGCACCTCTCCTATGGCCAGCTCAAAGCGCGCTCGCCATCTCTACGTTCTGAGCCTGCGATTCTGGCGGGGATTGCCAAAGCGACACTGGGTAATTTCCCAATCGACTGGGACTGGGCGATCGCTGATTACAGTCACATTCGTGATTTGATCGCTGACACCATTCCCGGGTTTGAAAACTTCAATCAGCGTTTGCAGCATCCGGGCGGTTTTTACCTGGGTAATACGGCGGCCCGTCGTGAATGGAATACCGCCAGCGGGAAAGCGCAGTTTGCTGCGCCAGCGCTGCCGGAGCAACTGGTGAACGAAAACGTGATTCAACGCGGCGATGCGCCGGATCTGATCCTGCAAACCCTGCGTTCCCACGATCAGTACAACACCACGTTGTATGGGCTGGATGACCGTTATCGCGGCGTGTTTGGTATGCGTGATGTGGTGTTCGTCAACGCAGAGGACATTCGTCGTCTGGGCTATGAACCGGGCGATAAAGTGGACTTGGTGACCTTGTGGGACGACGGGTTGGAGCGCCGTGTCAGCGGTTTTGAACTGGTGGCGTATGACATGCCAACCGGGCAGGCCGCGGCGTATTACCCGGAAACCAATCCGCTGGTACCGCTCGATAGCTACGGCGACCGCACCTTTACGCCGACCTCCAAGTTTGTGGCCATCAAACTGGAAAAAGCCAAACCAAGCAGCGTGATTCCAACCACTGCACTGTAATTCGGTTTACTTCTGTTTATCTCATTGGCCCTGCCTTGTGTTGTGCGGCAGGGTCAGCGACCTCTGAAAGATTAAGGATTCTGGTATGTTTCATTTAGAGGCTCTCGACCTGGCGCGCATTCAGTTTGCGTTCACGGTGTCGTTTCACATTATTTTTCCGGCGATCACCATTGGGCTGGCCAGTTTTCTCGCGGTGCTGGAATGGCGCTGGATGAAAACCGGCAATCCGGTGTACAAAAACCTGTATCACTTCTGGTGCAAAATTTTTGCCGTTAACTTTGGCATGGGCGTGGTGTCCGGCTTGGTGATGTCGTACGAATTTGGCACCAACTGGGCGCGCTTTTCTGATTTTGCCGGCAGTGTCACCGGCCCACTTCTGACCTACGAAGTGCTGACGGCCTTTTTTCTCGAAGCCGGATTTTTGGGTGTCATGCTGTTTGGCTGGCACAAAGTCAGCCGCCGCATGCACTTCTTTGCCACGGTGATGGTGGCGATCGGCACGCTGATTTCAACGTTCTGGATCCTGTCATCCAACAGTTGGATGCAGACCCCGCAAGGCATTGAAATTGTGGATGGCCGCGTGGTGCCTGTCGACTGGTTTAAAATCGTGTTCAACCCGTCATTCCCTTACCGACTGGCGCACATGGCATTGGCTGCCTTCCTGTCGACGGCATTCTTTGTTGCCGCTTCAGCGGCCTGGCATTTACTGCGCGGTCGCAAGAGTGCTGAAGTGAAAAAAATGTTCTCCATGGCGATGTGGATGATTCTGCTGGTGGCACCACTGCAAGCGGTGGTGGGCGATGCACACGGTTTAAATACGCTTGAGCATCAACCCGCGAAAATTGCGGCGATTGAAGGGCACTGGGAAAACAAACCGGGCGAAGCGACGCCGTTGATCCTGTTCGGGATTCCGGATATGGACGCGGAGAAAACCCGCTTCAGCCTTGAAGTGCCGTATCTGGGCAGCTTAATTCTGACCCACAGCCTGGAGAAACAGATCCCGGCGCTGAAAAGCTTTGCGAAAGAAGACCGACCCAATTCAACCATCGTGTTCTGGAGTTTCCGCGTGATGGCTGGCCTTGGCATGTTGATGATTCTGTCTGCCCTGACTGCGTTGTGGCTGCGTCGCAAAGGCAAACTCTACGACACCAAGTTGTTCCATCGCTTTGTCCTGCTGATGGGGCCATCGGGACTGATTGCGCTGCTGGCAGGCTGGTTCACGACCGAAATCGGCCGTCAGCCATGGGTGGTGTACGGCATGATGCGCACCCGCGATGCGGCGTCGAACCATGATGTATTGCAGATGAGTATCACGCTGGCGCTGTTTGTCATCATTTACTTCTCGGTGTTTACCGTCGGGATCACCTACATGATGCGTCTGGTGGGCAAAGGCCCGACAGCGGTTGAGCAAGAACGCGTGAGCGATGACCCGCTCAGTCTGGCGAAATAAAGGAGGACAACATGACCATTCAAGGTATCGATTTATCCGTGATTTGGGCCGTGATCATCGCGTTTGGCTTGCTGCTGTACGTGATTCTCGATGGCTTTGACTTAGGCTTAGGCATTCTTTTTCCGTTCATCTCCGACCCGAAAGAGCGCGATGTGATGATGAACACGGTCGCGCCAGTGTGGGATGGCAACGAAACCTGGCTGGTGTTTGGCGGTGCGACGTTGTACGCCGCATTCCCATTGGCGTATTCCGTCATTCTGGAAGCGCTGTATCTGCCGCTGGTGCTGGTGTTAGCAGGGCTGATTTTCCGTGGCGTCGCGTTTGAGTTTCGCTTTAAAGCGTCAGCGAAATCGCGTCACTGGTGGGATAAAGCGTTCATTGGTGGCTCGATCATGGCGGCGTTTTTCCAAGGCGTCGCACTGGGCACTTACGTCGCGGGCATTCCCGTGGTGAACCGCCAGTTTGCCGGTGGTGATTTTGACTGGTTGGCGCCGTTTCCACTGCTGTGTGGGTTGGGTTTGACGCTGACCTACGCGCTGCTGGGCAGTACCTGGTTGCTGATGAAAACCGACGGCATGCTGGAGAGCAAAATGCGCCACTACAGCCGCCCGCTGACTTACGCGTTGATCGTGATGATTGCGATGGTGGCGGTGTGGACCGCGTGGTTAAACCCGCAAGTCGCTAACTTATGGCTGAGCGGTCATCACTGGGTCTTTACGGCGTCAGTGGAAGTGTTGGCGGTGATTGCCGTGGCGCTGATTCTGCGTAATCTGCGCAAACGCCACTCTTACAAACCGTTTGTTGCCACGCTGTTTTTGATTGCACTCGGCTATGTGAGTCTGATGATCAGCATTTGGCCGACCATCATTCCGCCATCGGTTGACTTCTGGCAGGCGGCGTCACCGCTTTCCAGCCAACTGTTTGCGTTGATAGGCGTGCTGTTTATCCTGCCCGTAATTCTGGCGTACACCGCTTGGGGTTACTACGTCTTTCGCGGCAAAGTGCAGGTGGGCGAGGCGTATCACTAACACCGTCCCGCCCATAAAAAGGGCTTCAGATGACACTGATAGACAGGATGACGGAGTTATCTGATCAAACTCCCTGAGTGAAGAGGTATCTCAGCACGACCAGATCAGGAAAGAGAGGTTTCAAGAGCAAAATGACAAGCTCGATCTTCAGCTAAGAAAATTGAAACCATCTCTATGCATCACACACATTATTTTTTAAATGAAATCCGCGCTAGACAGGCGGATTTCATCTACAACGTGTTTGCTAGAATCTTAGGTTCACAAACTCATGATCTTTTTGAACTCTTCTTCAGAGTACTTTTTCTCAGTGCTCTTAGTTAAGTCAGTCATCATTTTGTAACGGATGTCCGTTGCTATGTCCAACGTACGTTTAAGCTGTCCATAAGAATAGTCAGCGGCCATATCTAGTGCAGCTTGTTTATCCTCTTTGTACATCGTCGTTAGTGTCTTATCTAAATTCGCGACTTGTTTGTACAAGCGTATTTCTTCCTTATCCCAAGTTTCCTTAAGTAGAGGTAGATACTTGTCTGGATTCGCCGCTGCGAGTGCGGTTAAGCTTCGGAACTGCCAGTATGCGGAGTCGTCGCTATAGGTGTCATCACCAACTTGGTACGCTTTTGGATAGTCGGTCAACGTCGAGTAAAGGGGGACGAGCACAGATTCAGGAAGTACGCCAAAGCTTTGCCAGATAACGCCCTGAAGTTCTTTTGGCATTTGCTCTCTTAGCTGAATAATATGCGATTCTACCTGACGCTCTACGCGGATTGGACGTGTGCTCTTCCCTTCCAACACGGTGCCTTTGTAGGTCGCACTCAATAACTCTGCGACATCCTCAACTGAGATTTTCTCATCTGGCTTCATAAACAGTGGGTACTGAGCGATGCGGCTTTGCTGATGTTTTGAAGGCGTTAGCATCTTTTGTCCTAACCATTCTCGGTCGGTATTGTACTCATCGCCAACGACGCCAAACGCTTTTGCGAAGTTAAATGACGTCTTGTCCGCCTTGTCGAGTAACTTGTGATCAGAAACAAACTCAAACATGCCTTTTGAGTGCAGGACATCTTTACTCGATAAATCCACACCATGAACACGTAAACCGTTAGCAATCATTGCGTAGCTATCATCAGGTACTTTTACTGCGATCCAATGGTGACCTGAACCGATCTCAAACAGCCAAGCTTCATTGATATCGGCAATGTACAGGCTGTTTCCTTCACCAGCACCATAGGTCTCAACGTAGTTGCCAAGTAGCTCAACCGCTTGCTTAGCACTGGTAGATTGAGGAAGAAGTAGGGTAGGAATGATGGCTTCGATTACGCCATTTTCGACCAAAGGATCGACTTTCGCGACTTTCTCGTTGATCTCTACGCTGGTTGTCGCCGAAATAGCGACATTGTGCTCATTGACGCCGCGTTCTTCGTAAAATTTACCGTCGCCATCGACAGTTTTGGCATCCCAATCTGGTATCGCTGAGTAGGCGAAGAAGTGTTTAGGCATAGGAACAACAAGTCCGTTACCCAGCGTCCAATCTCCCTCTTCGTTGTCCTGTGCAGGGCGATACTCTAAATACTTGTTCCAGTTATTGATACCAAAGTCTTCGTTGCGGGCAATCATAATACTGCCGTCGGTTGAAGCACCTTTACCAACGATGATTCCGGTACAAGCGAGAGCGTTGCCACTAAGCGCAATGGCCACTGCGCTGGCTAAAAAAGTTACAGACCAAGTTTTCATCTTTATTCTCCGCATATCATGTGAAAGAACCGAAGTTCATGTCTGTTGTATTTGCAGAATTTATTGTTGTTATCTCTACCGGGTCGGTTCTCAGGGGTAAGATAAATAAGATTGAGATCCAACTCGAGTAGTATTCATCAGAATGTTGCATTTGGAGTGTAACTGCCAAGAAGAACAAATATTCATCAATTGATCACATAAGTAGTATTTGTTTTTATGGATAATTATTTGAAAAATATGCGTTTTTGCATATTTAAATATAGATAACTTTCGCATTGAAAGTGAGGGGAAAAGCGTCGTGCTGAACATTTGAATGTGCAGCATCTTGAAAATCGAGGCATGCTGATGGGTGTTGAACAACCAATGTCTCAGGCCAAGCTGACGCGTAACGAAATGGATATGTTGAAGGATTTAATCCATATCAGGATGGGTTAAGTGGCGAGAGTGCGATGCAATGAAAAAGGAACGCTGAGCGTTCCTTTTTGCTATCTATTGAGTCAACAGCCAGCGGGCGGTGGTTTCGTCGGTGACCAAACCGTTGATCCAGCGACCGCGCAGCGCGGCGAGAATGGCGGGGCGTTTGTCTTCACCACAGGCAGCGCCGATGCGTGGGCAGTCGTTGCTGCGAATATCATGGCTGGTGATGAAGGTGTTGATGGCGCAATCAATCACGTCACCTTGGGCGTTGATGAAGCGGCCGAGAATTTCTCCCACGGCGCCTTGTTGATTTAGCTCGTCGGCCTTATCGGCGGAGATAAAGCCATCTTGGATGATTGGGCTTGCTTTACTCAATGAGCCAATACCGATAAACACCACGTTGGCGTTGCTGGCAACGGCGGCGACTTCTTCAAACACACGCATGCCTGTCCAAACTTTCAGTTCATCGGCTGACAGGGCGTAACGCGGTGCAGGCAACTGGTAATAGTTGGCGCGAATTTTCCGCGCCAGAATCAGCGGTACATCATCGTAGTAGTTACATTGACCATTCACGCCCATCGCGCTGATCAACGCCACGCATTGGCTATTGGGCGATTCGAAATCAATCCGGTTGATCGCTTTTTTCAGCGTCAGTCCCGAGCCGATACCGATGATTTGATTCTGTTGGTCTTTGACGTATTTCGACATCAACTGAAAGCAGCCAAACGACACGTTATCTAAGGTTTCCTCGCCGCTGGTGGTCGGGACGATGTTGCACTCCACCAGTTGATACTTCGCTTTCAGCAGTTCTGCGTAATCTAAACAGGTTGAAATCGGGTGGTGCAGGCCAACCGAAACAATGCCTTCCTCTTTGGCCGCCGCAATCAAACGTTGTACCACCGGACGGGATAAACCGAGTTCAGACGCAATATCGCTCTGATTGCGGCCGGAGATGTAATACATCCAAGCGGCACGCACCATTTGGTCGGTTTTAAAACTGTCGTCTCTTGCCACGTTTCATCCTTACTATTCAATGTCTTGCGCCTGTTCTAAAGCTTTGATTTTTCGTCTTGGGCGCGCGAATACCTCGTATCTTCTCGCGAACGCTTGCGGAGTGCAATAGCTATCAATTACTCACAAATGAACAAAAGACCCATTAGCGGTCTTTTGTTCATTTGTGATCTATGGCTCTTTATTTGATAATTTGATCGATTAGAGTGGCGTCATTCAATAAGAACGAGGAATCATCATGACAAACCAATACACGTGGCTTCACATCGGTCTGGGTTCATTTCACCGCGCGCACCAAGCGTGGTATCTGCACAAATTGTTGGCATCGGGCGATCAACGCTGGCATATCGCTGCGGGCAACATTCGCAATGATGCCGAAGCCACCGTCGACGCGTTGCGAGCGCAAAACGGCGAATACGTGCTGGAAACCGTGAGTCCGGCGGGTGAGCGTCACTACGAAGTCATCAAGTCGATTCAAACGCTGCTGCCTTGGCAAGCTGATCTGGCACCGCTGATTGACGAAGGGGCCAAAGCGCAGACGAAAGTCATCGCTTTTACCGTGACCGAAGGGGGCTACTACCTCAAAACCGACCATACGCTGGATGTCGACAGTGCGGTCTTAAACGCTGATCTCAACGGCGGTCATCAAACCATTTACGGCACCGTGACGAAAATTCTTGAGCGCCGCATGGCGGACGAGGCAGGCCCGGTGACGCTGCTTAACTGTGACAACGTGCGTCACAACGGCGAACGTTTTCGCGATGGGTTGATGGAGTTTCTGACGCTGACTGGCAAAACCGATGTGTTGCAATGGGTGAAAGAGAACACCACCTGTCCGAATACGATGGTCGATCGCATCACGCCGCGCCCAGCGGCTGATCTACCGGCTCGCATCAAACAGCAAACGGGCATTGATGATCAAGCGCCCGTGATGGGCGAAACCTTTATTCAATGGGTGATTGAAGACAACTTTAAAGACGCTCGGCCAGCGCTGGAAACGGTGGGCGTTGAAATGGTGGATTCAGTGATCCCGTATGAAGAAGCGAAAATCCGCATTCTCAACTCATCGCACAGCTGCATTGCGTGGGCGGGCACCTTGCTGGGGCAGTCGTTTATTCACGACAGCACGCTGACCAAGAGCATCTACAAAATTGCGCATGATTACGTGACGCAGGATGTGATCCCTTGCTTGGGTGACAACGGTATCGACCTGCCCACGTATCGTGATGTGGTGTTAGAGCGTTTTACTAACCCATACATCAAAGACACCAACCAGCGTGTGGCGGCAGACGGTTTCTCGAAAATTCCGGCGATGATCACCCCAACGATGATCGAGTGTTACCAACGTGGCGTCGCGCCGCAAGCAACCGCGATGTTGCCTGCGTTGTTCTTCGTGTTTATGCAGCAGTGGCACCAAGGCAAGCTGCCTTATGAGTATCAAGACGGCATTCTGGATGCGGCGGCAGTGCATGCGATGTTTGAGTCGGTAGACCCAATTGCAGTCTATGCACATGACAAAGCATTGTTTGGTGAATTGGCTGAGCGCGCTGAATTTGAAGCGCTGCTGCGCGAAAAAATCGCCGCCGTTTACCCCATGATTCAGTAAGGAGCAGGTATGTATTTAGGAATTGACCTTGGTACGTCGGAAGTGAAAGCGCTGGTGATTGATGAGCACGGTGAAACCGTCGCCACGCACAGCGCGCCGCTGACGATTCAACGCCCGCATCCGCATTGGTCTGAGCAAGCGCCGCAAGAGTGGTGGGAAGCGACTAACTATCTGATTGGCGCGTTGCGAGAAAAGTGCACCGAACATTGGGGCGCAATCAAAGCGATTGGCCTGTCGGGGCAGATGCATGGTGCTGTGTTGCTGGATGACCACGACGCAGTGATTCGCCCGGCGATTTTGTGGAACGACACGCGTTGCCACGAAGAGTGCGCGGAACTGGAAGCGGCAGCACCGGATTTGCATGACATTGCGGGCAACTTGGCCATGCCGGGGTTTACCGCACCGAAGCTGATTTGGGTGCGTAAACATGAACCGGAAAACTTTGCGCGCATTCAGACCGTGCTACTGCCAAAAGATTATCTGCGCCTCAAAATGACCGGACGCAAAGTCTCGGATATGTCGGATTCGGCCGGCACCTTGTGGCTGGATGTCGCCAAGCGCGATTGGTCCGATGCGCTGCTGGATACATGCCAACTGACGCGCGCTCAGATGCCTGAATTGGTGGAAGGGTGCGATGTGTCGGCGTCGCTCTCGGCGGAGATGGCGCACAAATGGGGCTTGAGTCCATCGGTGATTGTTGCTGGTGGCGGCGGTGATAACGCCGTGAGTGCGATTGGTGTTGGCGCGGTAAATCCGGGCGATGCGTTTATCTCCTTGGGCACATCTGGAGTGCTGTTTGTGGTGAACGAACAATATCGCCCCGCGCCTCAATCGGCGGTGCACGCGTTTTGTCATGTATTGCCACAGCGTTGGCATCAGATGAGCGTCATGCTCAGTGCCGCCAGTTGTTTGCAGTGGTTCTGCCGCATTGTCGGAACGACCGAGGTGGAACTGCTGGCGGACATCGAGCAATTGAGTGAGGAAGAAAAAGCCAAAGCGCCGCTGTTCTTGCCTTACCTCTCTGGGGAACGCACGCCGCACAACGACCCGCAAGCCATGGGCATGTTCCACAGCATGAGCCATTCAACCCATCGCGCGTTGTTGGGTTATGCCGTGATTGAAGGTGTGAGCTTTGGGATTGCCGATGGTCTGCGCGTCTTGCAAGACAGCGGCACCCAGATTGACCAGTGTTCGTTGGTCGGCGGGGGCGCTCGCAGCCCATTCTGGGCGCAATTGCTGGCAGACACCCTTGGCCTGCCGATTGTGACGCACAAAGGCGGTGAAACCGGCGGCGCACTGGGCGCAGCGCGTCTGGCATGTTTGGCGTCCGGTAAAACCGTGGCACAGGTGTGTAAAAAGCCAGACATTCACCGCATTTACCAACCTTGCGCGGATCGCAAGCCCGTGTTGAGCGAGCGCTATGCCCGGTTCCGCGCCCTTTATCAAAACGATTTGGCCTTACGGTCATAACCTCGGCCATTAAGAGCCTATTTAAAAAGAATTTTTAGAAGAATCATCACAAACCTCATGGACTGCGCCCCTGCAAAGGGGCGTGGGATTCCTTTACCCTACGAAACGAGGAATATATGGAAAACGTAAGCAAACAGTGGCTTGGATTGCCGCTCAATCTGATCTGGGGATACATCGCGATTGCCATCTTTATGACCGGCGATGGCTTTGAGCTGGCATTCCTGTCGCACTACATCACTGAGTTGGGCTTTACGCCAGCGCAGTCCTCTTTTGCCTTTACGCTGTATGGTTTAGCCGCTGCGCTGGCAGCTTGGGTGTCCGGTGTGGTCGCAGAAATCATCACACCGCAGAAAACAATGAAAATCGGCTTTTTGCTGTGGTGTACTTTCCACGTTCTGTTCTTAACCTTCGGGTTAGGGCAGTCAAACTACGCGCTCATTTTGCTGTTCTACGGCATTCGCGGCTTTGCTTATCCGCTGTTCCTCTACTCCTTCATTGTGGTGATTGTGCACAACGTGCGCAGTGATGGTGTCAGTTCCGCGCTGGGTTGGTTCTGGACGGTGTATTCGATCGGCATCGGCGTGGCCGGAAGCTACATTCCAAGTTTCACTATTCCTTGGATTGGCGAGCTGGGTACTTTGTGGCTGTCACTGGCGTTTTGTGCCGCTGGCGGTTTGATTGCCATGATTGCGCTGCGCAAGGTGAAAACGCCAACGCACATGCACAATCTCACCACCAAGCAGAAACTGACCGAGCTCAGCCGCGCCGTGACGCTGCTTTACACCAACAAAAATGTGCTCTATTCCAGCTTTGTTCGCATCATCAATACGCTGTCGCTGTTTGGTTTTGCGGTCATCATGCCGATGATGTTTGTCGACGATTTAGGCTTTACGACATCCGAATGGCTTCAGGTGTGGGCGGTCTTCTTCTTCACCACCATCTTTTCCAATGTCTTCTGGGGCATCATGGGCGAAAAACTGGGTTGGTTGAAAGTGGTGCGCTGGTTTGGGTGTGTGGGCATGGCGCTGTCGAGCCTTGCGTTCTATTACATTCCGCAGCACTTTGGCAATAACTTCGCTATGGCGCTGATCCCGGCGATTGCGCTGGGTATTTTTGTCGCCGCATTTGTGCCAATGGCCGCCGTTTTTCCGGCCTTGGAGCCGAATCATAAAGGCGCGGCGATTTCGGTGTACAACCTGTCGGCTGGTTTATCGAACTTTTTGGCACCAGCGATTGCGGTGATCGTGTTGCCGTACTTCAGCACCATCGGGGTCGTGATTGCCTATACTGCCTTGTACGTGCTGGCGTTTTTCTTCACCTATCGCATCAAGGTGGAGCAACCTGGATTTGAAACCGAATTTGTTGATTCAGGTAAAGTCACCGTTGCATAACACGGTTTAGGGTATGGCAATGGCTTTGATTGCCATCCCTTTTTTATTTTTTTTGAGGTAAGTATGAACAAGAAAGCAGTAATTTTTGATATGGATGGCGTGATCATTGACTCCGAGCCGCTGTGGCAAGAAGCGCAGATTGAATCGTTGGCTGGGTTTGGTGTGGCGATCACCCGTCAGGACTGCGAACAACTGACCATGGGCAAGCGCATTGATGAGATCGCACGCACCTGGTGTCAAACGTATTCGCTGTCGGTTGATTCACAAGTGTTAGAAACCCTGATTCTGACCAAGCTATGTCAGCGCATTTCGGCAACGGGCGAAGCGATGGCTGGTGTCTACGACGCCTTGCGATTTTTTGCCGAACAAGGCATGCGCATTGCGCTCGCGACCTCTTCAAACCATGTGGTGATCCAAGCGGTGTTTGATCGTTTAGCGCTGTGGGACAAATTTAGCGTGATTTGCAGTGCGGAAGATGAAAAGCACGGCAAGCCGCAACCGGATGTGTACTTGACCGCTGCTCGTAAGCTCGACGTTGCGGTGCCGGATTGCTTGGTGATTGAAGACAGCTTTACCGGCTTAACTGCGGCCAAACGCGCCCAGATGACCACGTATTTGGTATCACCACATGCTGACCAAGCGCGCTTTGCCATTGCTGACGCTCAATTTTTCAACCTGACAGCGGTGATTGACGCCTTGCGTACCCAGTGCCGAGCGTCATGATAGGCGTAATTGTGGTTAAATAAGCCTCAGTGGTTGCGTTGATTATGGATTTTTAGTTCCACAATGTTTGGCAGTGTTGGCAATCGAATCCCCGCGGATTCCGACGCATAATGCAATCACTTTGAAAACACAGCGACTCAGTCGCCAGCTTGAGCGAGAGCCAAGCATCCATTATTTTTGCGGGGAAATACCATGTCTAACCAAATTATTGCCGACCTAACTAAACGTTACACAGCCAAACGTTATGATGCGAACAAAAAAATCTCATCTGACGATATGGCGATCATCAAAGAGGCGCTGCGCCTGTCGGCTTCATCGATCAATGCACAGCCTTGGAAGTTCATTGTGATTGAGAGTGATGCCGCGAAGCAGCGTTTCCACGACACATTTTCCCGCATGCACCAGTTCAACCAACCGCACGCGAAAGCGGCGTCGCACACCGTGTTGCTGGCATACAACCCTAAATTCACTAAAGAAGATTATCGCAAAGTTGCGGACGTTGAAGTCTCTTCAGGTCACCTGCCAGCGGAGCGTTACGACGGTTTCCTCAATGGTGCGTATACCTTTGCCGAGTCCAACACCGACGAAAACGGCTTCAACGGTCACTGGACCAAAGCGCAAACATACATCGCATTGGGTAACCTTTTACACGTGCTGGCGCGTCTGGGCATCGATTCCACTCCGATGGAAGGTGTCGACCAAGCGCTGATTGGCGAAGTGTTCAGCGAAGAGCTGGATGGGTATGTGTGTGATGTGGCAGTCGCAATGGGTTACCACCTAGAGCTGGAGGACTACAACCATGGCTTGCCAAAAGCGCGTTTGCCAATGGAAGACGTTCTGACTGTTCTTTGATTTTAGATAGATGATGAGTACATGCATTAAAACGTGACTCACACTTTATCGAACCATGTATTGGGTCTTTGAGTATCAGTGACAAAGCGTAGTGAGATGCTACGCTTTGTCGAGGAAAGTAAGATGAAAATAGCCATCGCAGCAGCCAGTGGACAATTAGGCTCAGCCGTTGTCAAAGCACTGCTTCAGTTTACGCCATCTCATCAAGTGGTAGCGCTCGCGCGTACCGTTGAAAGAGCGATGTCGTTGGGTGTTGAGGTTCGTCCAGGCGATTACAATCAACAGGCACAGCTTGAAAAATCACTGCAAGGCATTGATACGTTATTGATGGTGACGAGTATGAGCCATGCAGATGAACGCATGATTCAACATCGCAATGTCATTACGGCGGCGCAGCGAGCTGGTGTTCGTAAAATCGTTTATACCAGTATTCAAGGGGCAGAGCACGACACTGCGTTTTCTCCTGTGGTGCAAAGTAACCGAAAAACCGAGTTGATGCTTCAGCAATCTGGATTGGATTGGGTTATTGGGCGCAATGGGATTTACATCGAACCGGACGTGGAATATTTGAATGAATACGTTGCCGCCGGTGAAGTGGCAAATAGTGCCGGAGATGGCTTATGTAGTTATACCACGCGTGATGAATTGGCTTATGCCTACGCGAAACTTCTGACCGACGATAAGCACAATGGCCAGATTTACAATCTCAATGGTCAGCCAATGAGCCAGTATCAATTGGTGCGTTATTTAAATGAAACTTTTAATACGCACTTAGTTTATGTTCCAATGGATACTGAAGCATTTAGATTGAGCCGTATTCCTGAATTGGGCGATTTCTTAGGGAATGTGGTGGGTGGCATATATGAGAGCATTCAGACCAACCAACTGAACAATGAAAGTCAGTTTTACGCTGCAGCGGGCAGGCAACACATCACGTGGGATGAGTACTTTCAACGTTTGAAATCATAAATAAATGCCACGACAAGTGGCATTTAGACAACAACTTAAGATCAATACTATGAACTCATCAGTTACCCGACGCAGATTTCAGCTACATTATGAGCACTATGGTTTCATTGTTGTTACGCTGTTATCTCTGGTTCTCATCGCATTTCCACGCTATAGCATTTCCGCGATTTCTCATGTCACGCAAACCTTCGTTGAACGTTTTGGTCTCAGCTTCTTGTTGTTCTCGTCCGCTACGATTTTTGTGTGCTTGCTGATTGCAATGAGCCCGATAGGGAATATCAAATTAGGGGGGCAAGCGGCCAAGGTTGAATTCTCAACGTTTAGTTGGATAACCATGCTGTTTACCTGTGGCATGGGATCAGGATTGGTCTTTTGGGGCGTCGCGGAGCCAACGTCACATTTTGCTCATATGCCTGCTTTTGGCATTTCGCCTGCAGATAAAATCGACAACGCTTTGGCGCTGACTTATTTCCACTGGGGACTACATGCATGGTGTATCTATGCGTTGGCTGGGCTTACCATCGCGTGGTTTACGTTTAATCGCGGGCGACCTTTGTTCATTTCTTCCAGTGTGAATGCTGAGTCTAAACGCGGTTTATTTGTGACCATGGATTGGTTGGCCATTGTGGCGATTCTGTTTGGTGTCGCGGGGACGTTTGCCAATACCATTGCTTTGATTCAGGCGGGTGTGGAGAATATTTTTGGTGTCAATGCAGACTCTGTGCTGTTTAGGTACAGCATCATCTTTTTGATTTCTATCTGCTTTACAGGCTCATCATTACTGGGGTTAAACAAGGGAATTAAGCGACTGAGTCAACTCAACATCGTGCTTCTATTGGTGATGATGATGTTTGTCGTGATGTCATTTGACCCCATCACGATTCTAAATCGCGTGCTGTCATCTACGGCTCGCTACGTCGAAATCTTACCCGACGTTTCATTTTCACTTGCGCCCAACGATGAGCAATGGAGTGTGGGCTGGACGATTATCTATATTGTCTGGTGGATCGCCTGGGCGCCCTTTGTTGGCCCTTTCATCGCAAGAATTAGCCAAGGTCGGACGGTTCGCCAGTTTATTCTGTGTGTCGCGCTTGTACCGTCATTGGCCTCAGTTTTATGGTTCACGGTGTTTGGTGGTACGGCTTTGGAACAAGCCTCTGCTAGTCTAATTATTGATGCTGTGGATCTGGATTATACGCAAGGCTTGTTTCTGTTTTTGGACCAATTGCCGCATGGCAGCATGATTGCCTGCCTCGCGATTGTTTTGTTAATCACTTTTATCATTACCAGCGCTGATTCTGCGTTACTGGTTTGCGGTATGTTGGATGGAAAAACTGGGAAAAGAAACACCATGCTCTGGGCGGTTGTACTGCTGGGCTTATCGCTCAGTCTGATCTATATCAACGATGTGAACCTCAACAAACAGGTCGCCATTGCCGGAGCGCTACCTTTCACGTTTGTTCTCATTGTGCAAATCGTTTCTATGTTGAATGATATGGTCAAACAATATCAATCGTCGACTGCCTAAAGCCGTCACTCACCATGCATTGTTTAGACATGCATTGTTTAGATAGAACGGCTTCACCCTTTATTGCTTTTTTGATTGGATAATCTATGTCAATTAGTCACCAGTTGTCTCTGTTTGTCGATGTGGTTCGTCAGGGGTCATTTACCAAAGCGGCGTTATTGCATGATATGGATAACTCGGCGCTGTCAAAGCAGATCAAAAAACTGGAACAGAGCTTGGGCGTGCAATTGCTTAATCGTTCAACCCGCACCATTTCACTAACGCCGGTGGGGGAGCAGATCTATCAGCAAGCACAAGTGTTGGAAGACACACTCAACAATATTCAGCGCATTGCCGAAACGCATCAATTAACACCGAGTGGTAGCATCAAAATTGCTGCGCCTAACTACTTCGGCCAGCGCTATTTACAGCCGGTGCTGGATGCGTTCATTGGCAAATACCCGGATGTAGAGCTGACGCTGATCTTAGATGACAAACGCGCCGACATTATTGCGGATAAGTTTGATGTCGCCATTCGAATCGGCAAATTGGCCGATTCCAACTTGATCGCCAAGAAGATCACCAACACCAATTTTGTGCTGATCGCGTCCAATGATTTCGTGGCGAAACATGGCTTGCCGCAAAGCCCTGAGGCATTAATTGCGCTACCTGCGGTGATTTACGCCAATGGCGATGTGACGTTGGATAAACTGACCATCAGTTGCGAACCGAGCAGCCAAGAGATGCTTAACCTGACCATGAAAGGCAACTTCAAAGTCAATGATGTGAAGCTGGTGGTGGAGTCGATCAAAAAGGGCGTCGGGTATGGACTGATTGACATGTTTGGTTTGGAAGAGTCATTAGAAGAGGCGGGGTTAGTGCAATTGCTGCCGGATTATGTGATTTCCACCATGAGTACCGGCATCTACGCCATCTATCCCAATCGCCAGCGCAGCTTGTTGGTTGATGATTTTGTCAGTTTGCTGCTGAACCACCTCGGCGAGCGGCCATTCTGGCTCGACTATGTCGATATGAACTAAAAAAGCGAGCTGAATAGCTCGCTTTTAACTTGAGAACGGAAGCTTATTTCACGTAAACCCGTGGGTTCGCGCTGCCCCACAAAGTGTAAAGTTCAGGGAAAATCACGTCAGCGTTGTTTTCCATTTCCGAGGCAGAAATAGTTTCGCCTTGTGAATGACCAAACAACACCACTTCGCTGCCCGCTTTCACGCCTTTGATATGAGTCACGTCCACCATGGTGGTGTTCATCGACGCCACACCCACCACGTTGGCACGTTGACCGTTAATGATCACCTGCGCTTTGTTGCCCATTTTACGTGGGTAACCATCTGAGTAACCGACCGGAATGTTCGCCATCAGGCTGTCTTGCTGCGTGGTGAAGGTGCTGTCATAACCCACGGTGCTGTTTTTCGGTAGGTGGTGCAGTGATGCCACGCGCGTTTTGAATGACACGATTGATGGGTATTCTGGATTGGTTGGCTGATCGCCGTACAGGACGCCGCCCGGACGCACCATATCCAGTTGCGCTTCTGGCACATTCAGCGCGGTGAACGAGTTCGCCACGTGCAGCAGGATGTCTTCGCGGTTCAGTTTCGCTTCTTTGATCAACCATGCTGAATGGGTGTTGAATGACGCCAGTTTTTGGCGCACTTCGTCCGCATCGTAGCTTGGGAAATGGGTCATGATACCGACAATGCGCACGCCTTTGGCGGCCGCGATTTGTAGTGATTCTTTTTTGCCCGCGTCGGTGGTCATATCAATCCCGTTGCGACCCATGCCTCCGTCGTTCAGTGCTAGGTGTACCTTGATGTCGTGACCGGCCTTTTTCGCCAAAGCAGACAGCGCTTTAGCTTGCTCTGCGCTACCAATCAGCTCTTCGACGTTCAAGTGCATCGCGTCTTTGATTTCGCCCAGGCTGGCGGAACGAACACGCATCAATTCACCTTTAAAACCGCTGTCGCGCACGGCTTGCGCTTCGGCGTTGCTGGCAATCGCCACGCAAGGAATTTGCTGCTCTAGAATGGTTGGCATCAAACCTTGAATGCCATTGCCGTAAGCGTTGGCTTTCATCACCGCACAAATTTTAGTGTGGTTGTTCATCTTCGATTTGAACTGTTCGATGTTGTCGCGAAATTGCGTCAAGTTGATTTCAAGCCAAGCGTTGGCTGCTTGGATGTTCTGTTGCTGATTGTCGTCGCTGGCAATATGTAAAGGCGCGCTGAGCGCTGGTGTAGCGGTCGCGAAAGTGGCGGCAGCGATGGACAAAGCAAGGAAGGTTTGTTTAATGCGCATAATGTCTCCATACGAAAATACGTGAGTGGTTGGGTAAATCTACGGATCAGACAGCGGAAATCATGCACTCCGACGGCGCCGGAGTGCGTGACGATCAGCTCAGTTTAAAACGTCCCATGACTTCTTGGAGCGACACAGACAACTGGCTGAGTTCGCGGCAGGCTTGCGCCGTTTGCTCTGAGCCTTGCGAAACTTCCTGCGAAGCAAAGTGGATGTTTTCAATGCTGCGGCTGAGTTCTTCTGCGACTGAATCTTGTTGGTTACAGGCGGTCGCGATTTGACTGCCCATGTCCGAAATGTCGGCAATCGCACTTTCGATTTCACCCATCAACTGCTTCGATTGCAGGCCTTGTTGCGCGCAGCCGGTGATGCTGGTGCGTGACAATTCGGTCGCTGATTTGGCGTCTTTGGCCAGCGTTTGCAACTGCTCGATGATGGTGGTGATTTCTGCGGTCGATTGCTGCGTGCGGCCTGCCAGTGTGCGCACTTCATCAGCCACCACAGCAAAACCACGGCCTGATTCACCGGCACGTGCAGCTTCAATCGCGGCGTTCAATGCCAGCAGGTTGGTTTGGTCAGCAATGTCGCGAATCACATCCACAATCACGTTGATCTTGCTGGATTGCAGTTCCAGCTCGGTCACGGTGTCACCAGCATTGCCGATCACGTTCGCCACGTCTTCAATGGTATCGACCATATGCTGCGTTTCACGCACGCCGTGCTGTGTTCGCTCATTGGCTTCACTGGCTTGGCGGGCGGATTCATCAGTGTTGCGTGCGACGTCGGCTACCGCCGCTTTCATCTCAGTCATCGCGGTGGCGATGTGAGTGATTTGCAGTTGCTGATCTTTCATGCCCGCCGCAGACAAATCGGAAATTTGCGTCATTTCTTCCACAGCGCTGCTCAATTGAGTGACTGCGGCAATCACGTTGTCGATCACTTGGCGCAGGTCGTCTTGCATTTTGCTGGTGGCATCAGCCAGTTCGCCCAATTCGTCGTTGCCGATGGCGTCGCGATCGATGCTGCTGGAGAGATCGCCTTTCGCAATCAAGTTCGCTTGTTCTACCACTAATTTAAGTGGGCCACAGATCAGACGAGTTAATACCAACGTCATTGCAATCATCATGACGAGAATAATGATGTTGCTTGTAATTGAAGACGTACTTAAGTCATTTACCGAGGTCAGAATATGACGTTTATTATCTTCCATGGCTTTTTTAAGCACTTGAATCAGTTCGCCCAGTTCAGCGTCAAGGTCTTGGAAAGCAGATAAAGATGAGGCAAGAATAGGTTGTGCTTTGACTTTGTCGTTCGCTAACATGGCGGCGTTATATTGATCCATCGTACCGAGATAAATTTCCCAGTTACGCATGATTCGTTTAAACGTTTGCTCTTCTTCTCCCGGCCAAACAGTTTTTCCGTAAGCTTCTAATTCACGAGCAATTTCGTTTCTTTTGCGAATGTTTCCCGCAATTTGATTACTTATTTTATCAGCGTCATCTAATGTATACGCGACAAATTGAGAGCGTCTCCAACGCGAAAGATCATCGCGAATCGCGTCTACACGTTCCACGGCAGGCAAGGTGTCGTCGGTGTAGTTCAGCAGTTCTGCCTTAATACTCTTCAGTTCTGTCGATAAGAACACGCCGAAGGCAATATTAATCAGAGCGATGATCAGAAAAGAAAAAGAAATCTTCTTTGCTATCGAAAGATTCTTGATAAACATATCTTGATATACCTTGATTTATTATTTTGATTACAAAGTAAACCATGTCCGTATATGTAAATTTGATCCGTATTTTTACCGCAAGGCGTGCAAGTTACCATTAATCGATTCGATTTTCGATATGGATTATTGATTAAATATAAAATAATTTATGTTAATAATTTGATACATGCCATAAACATGTAAATTTTGACGCAGTCATAATTATGACGATGAATAAATATCGTGCAATTGTATTTATTTACGCAAAATTTAAATAAAAACGTCAATTAAACTAACCCTAAAGGGGTAGGTGTTTATTTGGGTGTATTCATTTTTTATCACGCAAACGAGTGCGCGGAAAATATGTTTTTTTATTCTGAAAAAATCATGTGAATACGCTTCAAATCTTGGTGAAAAAATAGAAATCAATCTCGAATCTGATGGGATGGTTGGCGTAAATGTGCCGAACGCTGCTCAACATGGGGGGATTTGAGTGGCGACGTGCTGCGCAATCCGGACGACGAATGAGACGGTTGGGGTGAGTACGAGGCATAAGGATTAGTTATGAAAATAGTTATCATTCATATTGTCATCTGTTAACATGCTGGGCTCATCACTGATCACTCACGTTGTAATCCGCCATGTACCAACTTGTCGATGCGTCCTTTGATATAGACGGGAAGACGATTTTATCGCCGACCACGCTCACCTTTGAACCCCAAAAAATCACCACATTGCTGGGACATAATGGCTGTGGTAAATCGACATTGATCAAGCTGTTGAGTCGCCAGAATGCGCCCACGCAGGGACAGGTGTTCTACGACCAACAAAGCGTTGCTTCATACTCTCATCTTGAATTTGCTCACCGTGTGGCTTACTTGCCGCAGCATCCGCCGATCACCGACGGTGTCACCGTACGTGAACTGGTGCGCTTTGGGCGTTATCCATGGAAAGGCGCATTTGGCCGCTATAGCAAAGACGATCATCATATTGTCGAGCAAGCCATTACGCAGGTGGGTTTAAATGCGTTTGCGGATCGATTTGTGGCGACGCTGTCTGGCGGTGAGCGGCAACGTGCTTGGGTGGCGATGCTACTGGCGCAGCAGAGCCAATGCATTTTGCTCGATGAACCGACATCGGCACTGGACGTGGCGCATCAATACGAACTACTGGCACTGATCAAAGAGTTGAATCGTACGTTAAATCTTACCGTGATTATGGTGCTGCACGATGTGAACATGGCGGCCAAATTCAGCGACACCTTGATCGCGCTTCGGGGCGGGAAGGTGATTGCCTCCGGCACGCCAGACGAATTAATGACACCAGCCACGCTGCAACAGATCTACGGTATGGAATTGGCGCTGTTCCCGCATCCGAAAACCGGTACGCCCATCAGTTATATCCCTTAAATGACAAGGACTTCATTGTGAATAAAGTCATCGTATTGCTGCTTTCAATCTGCACTTTTTCTTCGTATGCCTTCGACGTGACGCATGAAATGGGGGTGGCGTCGTTCGAGTCGCCGCCTCAAAACGTCATCGCCTTGGATTGGGGATTGGCAGAAACCGTATTGAGTTTGGGCGTGCAACCCATCGGCGTGGCTGATGCAGCAGGGTACCGCCAGTGGGTGGTGGAACCGACATTGCCACAAGCTGTGACGGATGTGGGCTCTCGCCGCGAACCGAATTTGGAGTTACTCACCGAGCTCAAACCCGATGTCATTTTGATCAGCAAACACATGGCCGCCGCGTACGCGCAGCTCAATAAAATCGCCCCGGTGTTGGTGTATACCTTGTATGACGATCAACGTGCGCCGCTGCAAGCTGCGCAATCTACGACGCGCTCGTTGGGGTTGCTGTTGGATAAACAAGCCCAAGCTGAGCACGTGATTGAACAAACCAAGCAACGTTTGGCGGCCAATGGTGACAAAGTACGCATGGCTGGCGCCGCCGATAAGCCGTTGCTGTTTGTGCGTTTTATCAACGACAAAACGCTGCGCATTCACAGCCAAGGCTCGTTGGCGGATGCGACGATCCGCGCGATGGGGCTCAAGAACGACTGGCAGGAAGCCACGAACCTGTGGGGCTTTACCACCGCGGGCATTGCCAAAGTGGCTGAGCACCAACATAGCCGCGTGATGATCTTCGGGCCTTTGGAGCCGACTGCACATCAGCAACTGACGCAGTCGCCGTTGTGGCAAGCCATGGCATTCACCCGCAGTGATTCAGTCTACGAACTGCCCGCGATTTGGACTTTTGGCGGTTTAATCGCAGCGCAGCGCTTTAGTGACCACATTACGCAACAGTTGATTGGCCAATAAATGGATAGCGTACAAACCCCGCCTCGCCAAATGTTGCCGATGAGTCGCACCGTCTTCCCGTTGGTTGCGGTAATCGCGTTCATCGGCGTAATGCTTCATATGACCGCGCCGTATGCCGAGGGCATCGGCCTGATCTGGGACACGCTGTTTCATTTCGATGCATCGAACTACCAGCATTTGATCACTCAGCTAACTTATTTACCACGCTTGAGCATGGCACTGTTGTGTGGCTTTGCGTTGGCGGTTGCCGGATGCGTGATGCAGTTTGTGCTGCGCAACCCGATCGCTTCGCCCACCACACTCGGCGTCGCGGCTGGCGCGGAGTTTGGCATCATTCTTGGCATGTTGTTTGTGCCGATACAATGGAGTGTGCCGGGCTTTGTTCCAGCCTTCATGGGCGGATGCATGGCCACCGGATTGGTGTTTGCGCTCAGCGCTTCCCGAGGCTATTCGCCGCTGCACATGGTGTTAGCAGGGATGGTGGTCAGCCTGTTTCTTGGCTCCCTTAATACCATGATGTTGATGTTGCATGAACAGCGCTTGACCAGCTTATTCGTGTGGGGCGCCGGCGCGCTCAATCAGAATGATTGGTCGAGCACTCAAACGTTGCTACCTGCGGTGTTTTTGCCAGCGGGGTTGTTGCTTATGTTGCAACGCCCGTTATCAGCATTGCAGTTTGGCGACCAAGTGGCGACGTCATTGGGCGTCAATATTAAGCAAATCAAGCTGCTGTGTTTGTCACTGGCAATATTCATGACCGCCGCAGTGGTGAGTGAAGTGGGGTTGATTGGCTTTGTCGGTATCGTTGCGCCAGCTATTGCGCGCATGCTGGGCGCGAGAACGTTAACCCAACAAATTGCGCTGAGTGGCGCGATCGGCAGCACGCTGCTGCTAATGGTGGATCTTGTGGTTCAGCCGTTTTCAGGCGCGGGCGGTGAACTGCTACCGACTGGCGCGATGACCGCCTTGCTGGGCGCGCCATTTTTATTGTGGTTGCTGCAACGCACCCATTTGAAATCGGAACTCAAAGCACGATCGGAATCAGTCGGCCATTATCAGTTTGTTGATTGCCGCAAAGTGCTGCTGATCTTGGCGATGGTGTTGATCGGCTTGTGTATTTTTGCGGTGGTGGTGGGGAAAAACCAAGCGGGGTGGAATTTCGCACTCACGCCCTCGTTGTTTGAACTGCGCGCGCCTCGCGTGCTGGTTGCACTGGGGGCGGGAATCGGCTTAGCGTTCGCGGGCACTATTATTCAACGCATTTCCAATAACCCGATGGCGAGCCCAGAAGTATTGGGCATCAGCTCTGGCGCGGCGCTGGCGTTAGTGCTAGGAACGCAATTGGGGCTAACCGTGAGCCGTGAGCAGCAAATGTTGCTGGGGTGTTTGGGCGCGGTGTCCGTAACAGCGTTGGTGTGGGCGATGGGCAGAAAGCACAATTTTGCGCCCACGCAAACCTTGTTAACCGGTATTGCACTGAGCGCTGGCTTGGATGCCTTGCTGCGTGTGGTAATGAGTTCGGGTGGCGACAACGCGACCGCGCTGCTCACTTGGCTGTCAGGGTCGACTTATCTGGTGGCCGCGCAAGATGTTACTTTACTGGCGGTTGGCGTGACCATCATCGGCGCGTTGGCGCTGAGCCTGCATCGCTGGATTGAACTGATTGGCTTGGGCAACACCACCGCCCAAAGCATTGGCGTTGATGTCAAAATGGTGCGTCTGGTACTGCTTTTGTTGGTGGCGGGGCTGACGACACTGTGCACGATTGTGATTGGCCCCCTGAGCTTCATTGGCCTGTTGGCGCCGCACATGGCGCGTTCGCTGCATCAATATCGCGCTGTGCCTCAACTGCTGACCGCCGCTTTGCTCGGCGCAATCATTATGGTGTGCGCGGATTGGATCGGTCGAACCTTGTGGTTTCCTTGGCAATTCCCCGCAGGGTTACTCGCATCGCTGATCGGCGGCGGCTACTTCCTTTACCTCATGAGACGCTAACCCGCTCACGGCTTGCCCCTTCAGTTGGATTGTTCCGTTGGACTGCCAAGTGGTTGGTTTGTACTAACGGATTATATGAACCGTTTGTACTAACAGTATGTAAAAGCAGATTGTATTCTGGTTGCGAAAATACAATTTTGGCAAAGGGGCAGCTTTGTGTTTACCATAAAGCCAACAATCAATCGATGTGATCACGGATATGGATAAGAGCGCCAATACGCGGCTGCAACAAGAACTGCTGTTTAAAATGGTGTCCCGATTTAAAGCGGACGAGTTGAAAGCCGGCAGCAGCCTGAATGAATCGTCACTGGCGCAAGCGTTTGAAGTATCGCGCACGCCGGTGCGCACGGTACTCAAGCACTTGTGTGAGCGGGGCATTTGCAAAGCGGTGCCTTACAAAGGGTTTGTGCTGTTGGTGGATGCCACCGAAATACAAGCGATCGACAATGTGAGCAGTCAGCAATCGCGATTGGATGAACTCTATCTGCGTTTGTTGACCGACCTGTTTTTTGGCGACATGGAATCCACCTTCTCCGAAAAGGAGTTGCAGCAGCGCTATGACGCCAATCGCGGCGAGATTCAACAGGTGCTGCGACTGTTGGAAAACGATGCCATTGTGCGCCGCAGTCCCGGATATAAATGGCACTTGGATGGCGTGCTCAATACATTGGAACGCCACACCGAAAGCTATCGCTGTCGTTTGATTTTTGAACCTGCAGGTTTATTGGAGCCGAGTTGGCAGTTGGATCGCGCGGCGTTTGAACGCTGCCGAGACAAACATCAGCAGGCGATCGCCAGCCCGCAAAGTATCAATGCCAGCCAGTTGTTTCACCTCAGTGCCGAGTTTCATGAGTTACTTGCGGCGTGTTCCGGAAATCGATTTTTGCTTGGCACCATGCAGCAACATAACCGGTTGCGCAAAGCGACCGATCTGGTCTCGATGCATCTGCAGTCGTCGGTGAGCAAAGCGTGCCAGCGCCGATTGGATATCATCGAGCTTGTATTGGATGGAGAGAATCAGGCTGCGGCGAAAAAACTGGTTCAATTGCTGGAGAATGACATTCGCGTCATGACACGGACCTATAACGACGTCATGAACGTCACGCCGCTTCAACGTGAAGCGCTGATCGACAGCATCGCAAGCAAATCCCATTCATTTCAATAACTTTCTTTTGTTCAGCCGAGGTTATCTCGGCTGAATTACTTCTTGTTTTTCCCTGCCAGGCGTTTCACCCAGATGATGGGTTATTCCTTTAATTATCCAAATTATAAATAATTGTACGCTTGTGTATTGTTTTTTGAATGCGAAAGTACAATAATAATGATTCTTATTTGTAATCAGAAAAGCAGTGGCGTTCATCGCTTGATCATGGCGTTGAAGCGTGCGGTTTGAACGGTCAGCCCGTATGCATCATCGCATTTTGTGTCTTTTCACGAGCGTAAGCGCGTCCGAGTCAGCTCACATCGGACGATGCGCTTATTGAGCCAAACCACGGTCAAAATACGCACATGAGTCGCAGAATTCGTGGCGCTTTGCCTGAGATTCAACACAGAGAATAAAATGGAATTTCTAACACGCAGTTTCAAACTTTGTACCATTGCTGCCGCGGTCACCGCTGCAACGACCGTATTTTCAGCCCAAGCAGAAGAGATTAAAGCACAAGAGAAAGTGGTGGTGGTGGCAAGCCGCACTCCCAAAGCGATCAGCGACATTCCCGGCACGGTGTGGTACATCGAATCGGCGCAGATTGAACAGGAATACCGCGGCGGTAAATCACTTGGCGAAATTTTGGCAACGGCCATTCCGTCACTGGATGTCAGCAGTGGCGCGCGCACCAACTACGGACAAAACCTACGTGGCCGCAACATGTTGGTGATGATTGATGGTGTGTCGCTGCAATCGTCACGTCACATCAGCCGTCATCTGGATTCGATTGATCCGTTTAACATCGATCGCATTGAAGTGCTGTCTGGTGCCACGTCACTGTATGGCGCGGGCGCATCCGGCGGTGTCATCAACATCATCACCAAGAAAGCGCAAAGCCCTGAGTTGGAATTGGAAACCTTCGTCGGCGGCACATCGGGCTTTAATTCCAACGAAGATGCCGACTACAAAATCGGTCAGTCCATTGCCGGCGGTAATGACACCGTTCAAGCGCGCGCTTCGGTGGTTTATACCAAAACGCAAGGGTTCTACGACGGCAATGGCATCATCGTCACCCCAGATATTTCGCAAGGCTCGCTGCAATACAACGAAACGGTCGATCTCCTCACCACGGTGGGCGTGAATCTCTCGGAAACCAAGAAGTTGAATTTGCTGGCGCAATACTACGACAGCCAACAAGATTCGCCGTACGGCTTGTACATTGTGAACAACAAATTTGTTGATGTGCGCAAAGGGTTCGATTCAGATCGCGAGCATGGTACCGAACGCATCATGCTGAGCGCATCGTATGTCGATGAACAGTTCCTCGGCCATCAATTGATCGCCGAAGCGTCGTACCGAAAAGAAGACCAGACTTACACACCTTACTACCAATCTTCGGGTCAACAGATCACTGATGTGATTTCACTCAAAGCGGCGCTGGCCAAAAGCTTTAACAAGTTAAACCTTGTGTATGGCGTGGATGCGTATCAAGACAAACTTGACAGCAACCAAGCGCTGTACGATTCCACCATCGCGAACAATTCGGGTAACTTGATCAACAAAACCTATGCGCAAGTCGGCCGTTACCCCGGTGTCGAAGTACTTTCCGTTGCGGGTTTTGTCCAAGCCGATTATGCCATCACCGACGACTGGAGCGTTGATGGGGGCGTGCGCTATCAATACCTGCAAAACAAGATTGATGACTTCGTCGGTTACAGCCAACAACGCCAAATTGCGGCGGGCAATGGCACTTCGGCTGACGCCGTTCCGGGGGGCGAAACCGACTACAGCGTGGGCTTGTTCAACCTTGGCACCATTTATCACCTCAACCGTGATTCTCAAATCTGGGCGAGTTTCTCCCAAGGTTTTGATCTCGCCGATCCGGCCAAATACTACGGCCAAGGCAGTTATTCATTGGTGGGCGATCATTGGCAGTTGAACGACAGCATCAACGTCAACAATTCGAAAATGTCGGGCATTAAAACCGACAGTGTAGAATTGGGTTACCGCTTCGATACGGGTGCGTTCAACTTACAAACAGCGGCGTACTATTCTCAATCGGATAAATCGGTGACTTACAACAGAACCACCATGCTGATTGAAGAAATTGAAGATAAGAAACGCGTCTACGGTCTAGAAGCGCTCGCCTCTTATTGGGTACACCAAAACATTCAGCTGGGCGCGTCGGGTCATTATGTGATTTCGGAAGTCAAAGGCGACGACGGTTGGGAAGATTACACCGCCGGTGAAGCCAGCACCTCAAAAGCGAACGCTTGGGCCCGTTGGGTGGACAACGCGCTGGCTGTTAAAGTGCAGAGCCAAACCATGTTTGACTACACCGATGCCTCGGATAACAAACTCAACGGCTACACCGTGTTTGATTTGGTCGGCAGCTATCAATTGCCTGTCGGTAGCTTAGGTTTTGGTATCCAAAACCTGTTTGACCGCGATTACACCACCATTTGGGGTCAGCGCGCACAAATCTTGTACTCGGCGCAGTATGATGCCGCCGCGTATGACTACAAAGGTCGTGGTCGCACCTACACACTCAACTACCAAGTGACCTTCTAACCCATCCCGTCACACCCAAATTTGCGCCCAATCATTATCCGCATTGGGCGCAAAACATACCGCGTGGCGTGTTTGTTGTTCATTCTGCAGCCTACCTAGTCAACGACTTCATTTAGAAAATTCTTTCTATCAATTTTCCCAGTGTTTTGGTGCTCTAATCCGGTAACGATAAATCAATCATTAACGACTTATCTTGTTGAACTCTCGTGATGGTTTTTCCTTTATTCAGGTTGTTCGTCGCTTTTCAGATAAATATGGGCAATATATTCATTGACGATAGGTATGCTAGATCAACAGCAACCACTTAAGAGACTTGGTCTGTGAACCAGATAAAATAATGAGTTGCTAATATACGCTATGTTTTATGGCTAATGAAATTAGTGATAAAGGCTGGGTAAATGGAACAAATTTCAGTAATACACGGGGCTATCGTCGGTGTTGTCATTTTGTTGGTCGTCTTATTGATCAGTAGTCAAAAAATTAAACGGTTGCGAGACGAGCTGAGGAAAGAAAGAACAAAAGTATCTTCAGCAACAAGCTTGATAGAGGAATACGAAGAAAAATACGCAAAAGTAATAGACCTTGATGCGGAATGCGAAAAGATAAGATCAGAGCTAGTGCTAGAGAAATCAGAAATTGAAGCGCGATCAAAGCAGGAGCTAGAAAAATTGGAGGCGCAGAAAGCGCAGCTTTCTAAAGATCAGCTAAATATTGAAGATCAGATCAAAAATCTGCGAATGGATTATAAAAACAAGAAAAATACCTATGACGCGCTAAGTAAACAAATAGCCATCTTTAGCGAAGACGTAGAGTTAATTGAACTAGGTTTTTATGAACCTAAGTTCGATTTTGATGTATCTGAGAGGTTTAAAGAAGCAATTAAGAGTTGTAAGGAACGTCAAAAATCATTGTTAAGAGAGCATTCGTCAAGCGGTGCCATCTATTGTTACCGTGATTGGACTGTCGATGGATCTCGAACAGAAGGTAAGAAAATGACGAACAAAGGGATACGTTTGACTGCCCGAGCATTTAATAATGAATGTGAAGCTGCGATTGCAAACTGCACATGGAAGAATGTCGTTAAGATGGAAGAGCGTATTCGAAAAGCATTTTCTGCCATCAATCAACTGAATGAGTCGAATGCAATTTCAATTACTGAGCGTTATTTGGATGAGAAGCTAAAAGAACTTCAATTAACTTATGAATATCATGAGAAGAGACAGCGAGAAAAAGAGGAACAAGCAGAAATAAAAGCCCAAATGCGTGAAGAGGCGAAGATAGAAGCGGAGATCAAGAAAGCCGAAGCGGACGCTATCAAGGAGGAAAAACGCTATCAGAAAGCACTAGAAACAGCCAGACAAGAGCTTACGGAGGCTAGTGATGAAGCAAAAGCCGCTTTGGAGTCTCAAATAGCTGAGTTGCAAGCAAGCCTTGAGGAGGCTGAACGTAAGCATCAACGCGCGCAGTCTATGGCTGAACAAACCAAACAAGGTCATGTCTACATTATTTCCAATATTGGCTCTTTTGGCGAAGAAGTATACAAAATTGGTATGACGAGACGCTTAGAGCCGATGGATCGAGTAAAAGAGCTTGGTGATGCTTCCGTTCCGTTTACTTTCGACGTTCATGCAATGATCCACACCACTGATGCTCCAGCACTAGAGAAGAACTTACACGATAAATTCGATTCGCGTCGATTAAACATGGTGAATAGGCGTAAGGAGTTCTTTAACGTATCTCTCGATGAAATTAAGCAAGCGGTCCAAGGGTTTACTGATGAGGTTGTAGAATTCATTGAAACAGCGGTCGCGCAGGATTATTACGAGACAAAGGCCATGAAAAAGCAGCAGCTTTTGAAAGAAGGGAAGTTGGATGAGGAAGAAATAGTCACTTCTAGCAGGCTCCCAGAGTTTGCCGATGTACTTTAGGGCTAGGTGAATCGGGTCATTATATGTCGAGAGATACAGCACAGAAACACTTCTTCGAATTTTTGCAGCGTAAACAATTGCAGCAAAAATATTTTACAAAGCAGGACGTAATTGATGCGACCGGTTGGAAGGCTTCTACGTTCAAGTCCTATTTTGGTAAAGGCCAGATAACACAATTTCTAACTTTTATTGGTGATGATAAATATGAATCAATAAATACGCTTGATATCAATTTTATTGAGTTTAAAAAGCGCTTATCTCAAAGTAAACATTACCAAGAACTTGGTCATAGATGTAAATCAAATCTGGCGAAGGCACTCATAAAGAAATCCCGTGATAACATGATGTTAGCTTTAGAATTGTACAATCGACCTTCTTTAGAAAACAAGTTAGATGGCTTTGTAATGTTATTTTCCACCGCATGGGAACAGCTGTTAAAAGCGATGATCATTGAACGTGAGGGGGAGTTAGCTATTTACAGTAACCCAACCAAAAAAGGGATTAAGCAAACTATTCCTTTACGGAAATGCTTGGACAAGGTTTTCAAAAATAATGACAACACTAGAAAAAACGTAGAGTTGATTGCTGGTTGGCGTGATGATGCTGTGCACCTTTTGATACCTGAATTACAGGGGTTGGCCTCTAGAGTATTTCAATCGGGAGTGATCAACTACTCTACAAAATTTGAACAGTTTACTGAGGTGCCTTTCTTGCAATCACAGCACTCCGGAATGATTTCTTTGGTTGGTGATTTTAAATTACCACCTAAATCACTGTTGACAAGTTACTATGGTCAAGCAGCAGAAGATATATTGGAACTAGCGAAGACGGTTGAACACGAGATCGAACAAGCGAATGATATTGAGTTCGCTATTCCTATCAATGTTTCACTTGTCTATGCAAAGGATGATGAGCAAGGTCAGGTAATCATTGCAAAAGCTAATGGTAAATCCGGTGATATTGAACAACTGCGAAATGCTCTAATTGTCCAAAAGGCTGTTGACCCTGAGAAGTCGCATATATATAGCCAAAATTCTGCTATTAGGGTAATCAACGAACAACTAAAAAAATTTGCTGCCGAAAAATTGAGCCGTTGTTTGGTCGCTCGCGACAAAAATGGCGACCTGACGTTTAATAGCAATTGCTTTCAAGCCGTGGTGGAAAAATTAAACTGGAAGAAAACCAACAACGAATTCCATCATTTTCAGGCAATGGCAAACCGACATATATACTCACAGCAGGCGGTTGAAGAGATTCTCTCAAGGATCACGGACGATGAGAAATATCTAGAGCAAGCTAAAGCTAAACTAAATAGAAGAGTCAAACAAAAAGCATGAAGTATCGCAAAGTGGGCTCCTATCTTAAACACATATCTTTGTTAGGTTTGGTGCCCATTCTGCGTCTAAAAAAAGTTTCGTTAGAACTCATTTCCTGCAATTGCTCTGCTTGAAAGTATGTGTGAAACGGAGCTGACCTTATTGTCTGTTAGCCTGCTTTTCCGATAATTTTACGTTCAATCATTATCCGCATTGGGCGCAAAACATACCGCGTGGAGTGTTTGTTGTTCATTCGGTTGATAAATATGAATTATTTTGTTGACCTGAACATTCAATCCGTTAAAGTACGCCCCGTTCCCGCAATGATGTTGCTGGAACGGATGGTGTTACCATCGCATGATTGCGTTGCCCTGGTGGTGAAATTGGTAGACACAAGGGATTTAAAATCCCTCGACTTTCGAGTTGTGCCGGTTCAAGTCCGGCCCGGGGCACCATCAATCAGATACCATCCATTGAGGCGCGTTGGCAGAGTGGCCATGCAGCGGATTGCAAATCCGTGGACCTCGGTTCGACTCCGGGACGCGCCTCCATTTCTCTTCTTCATGATCTGATTTCTTCGTACCACTTCCTTTTTATATCTTCCATTTGATTTTCTCTTTTACATCTTTCGTTTGATGCTCTCATCGATTGCTCGCAATTGTTCGCGTGAATCGTTGGATTCGTGTTGAACTCGCTGTGATTTTTCAATTCTACTGCCATTGCCTTGAATTAGTCGTTCTTACTACATTCTCGCAACATATCTATACAAAAAACTCATCATTTCCATTTTTATACATTTTTATTGCATAAAAACGCGGTCGTAGTAGTATTACCGATAATTGGTAATTAATGCAGAATTTAGGCATGAATATTCGGGTTGATGGTGTAAATAAGTCATACGGTACAACGCAAGTACTGAACGATATCAGTTTTGAGTGCGCGAAGGGCGAAACCTTGGTGTTGCTTGGCCCAAGTGGGGCTGGCAAGAGTTCGCTGCTGCGAGTGCTGAATCTGCTGGAAACAGCCGATAGCGGCCGACTCAACATCGCCAACCAATCGTTCGATTTTTCTCAGAACCCTTCTGAGCAGCAAGGGTTAGCGCTGCGTCGCAAAGTCGGCATGGTGTTTCAGCAATATCATTTGTGGCCGCACATGACGGTCATGGAAAACCTGATTGAAGCCCCAGTGAAAGTGTCGGGTCTGGATAAAACGCAAGCCAAGCAGCAAGCGATTGAGATCCTGACGACGCTGCAACTGGCTGATAAAGCCGATGCGTGGCCGTTGCAACTGTCGGGTGGCCAACAGCAGCGTATCGCCATTGCGCGTGCATTAATGATGAAACCCGATGTGTTGTTGTTTGATGAACCGACCGCAGCGCTTGATCCGGAGATCACCAACCAAGTGGTCAAAATTATCAAAGAGTTAAGTGGTACTGGTATCACTCAAGTGGTGGTGACGCATGAAGTGGATTTCGCCAAGAAAATCGCCAGCCATGTGTTGTACCTGGAGAAAGGCCGCATCATTGAACACGGCACTCACGAAGCATTTACCCAGCCGCAAACGCAACAGTTTGCGGATTATCTAAAACACTAATTATCCCTCTGGCTTCACGTGCCAGTCCTGCAAAAGTTGGAGTATTGCAATGAAGAAGATCCTTTTAGCATCTTTGATTGGTTTGGTTTCAGCCAGCGCGAGCGCGCAGCAAGAGATCAAATTCGTAATGGAAGCGACCTACGCACCGTTTGAATTCGTGGATGAAAATAACCAAATTCAAGGGTTTGACGTCGATTTGGCGAATGCGCTGTGTCAACAACTGGAAGCCAAATGTAGTTTCCACAACCAAGCGTTCGATAGCTTGATCCCAGCACTGAAATTTAAGCGTTACGATGCAGCGATTTCAGCGATGGACATTACTGAAGCGCGTTTAGAGCAGGTGAACTTTTCTCATCCTTATTACGATAACTCTGCTGCTTTCGTGTCATTGTCGGGCAAAGTGGCTGATCAAGCGGCGCTGAAAGGCAAGCGTGTCGGCGTGCAAAATGGTTCGACTCACCAAAGTTACCTGCTTGAGCAGTTACCGGATGTGGTCGCGGTCCCTTACTCAAGCTATCAAGATGCGTTTATCGACATGAAAAACGGCCGTATTGATTCCGTGTTCGGGGACACTGCGGTGGTGGCTGAGTGGTTTAAAGGCGACAGCAACCTGACTTATGTTGGTGAGCACGTGACGAACGCACAATACTTTGGCAACGGCTTTGGTATTGCCGTCAACAAAGACAATCAAGCGCTATTGGAACAACTGAACAACGCGTTGAGCGCAGTCAAAGAGAACGGCGTGTACGCCTCGATCTTCAATAAGTATTTCGGAAAGTAAGATGGCATTAACGGGCTACTCTTTATCGCTGGTACACGCAAGCTGGATGACGCTGCAAATCGCGTTTGCCAGCTTGCTGGTCGGTTTGTTATTAGCGTTACTGTTCGCCAGTGGCGAAATGGCCAAAATGAAACTGATCAAATGGCCAACGACGTTGTTGGTGATGGTGATCCGCGGCCTGCCGGAGCTATTGGTGGTGCTGTTTATCTATTTTGGTTCAACGCAGGTGCTGTTTCTGATCACCGGCGAGTTTATCGAGATCAGTCCGTTTATTTCTGGGGTCATCGCCCTCTCTTTGATTTTTGCCTCGTACGCTGCGCAAACGTTGCGTGGCGCACTGAAAGCGGTGGGTCGAGGTCAGCGTGAGGCGGCTAGTGCCTTAGGTATTTCTCCGGGCCGTGCGTTTTTTCGCATTGTGTTGCCTCAAGCGGTGCGACATGCGCTGCCAGGGCTGATGAACCAGTGGTTGGTGCTGCTGAAAGATACGGCGTTGGTGTCGTTGATCGGGGTGACCGATTTGCTCAAGCAAGCGCAGTTGACCTCTGCGGCGACTCACGAAGCCTTTACGTGGTACGCCACAGCCGCGGCGGTGTATTTGGTGATCACGTTGATCACCCAACGCGCCGTGAAAGTGATCGATAAGAAATTCGCCGTGCAAGGCATGAGTTCCCAAGAAGGAGCAAGCGCATGAAAGAACAGCATCTTTGGCAACTTTTCGAAGGTTTAGGCACCAGCTTACAGTTAACGGCTGCCTCGCTGTTGGTGGGCTGTTTGCTCTCATTGCTGATGACGGTGTCTTTGGTGATGCGCACGCCGCTGCTGCATTGGGTGAGCCGCGCGGTGATCACGCTGTTCACCGGAACGCCGCTGTTGGTGCAGATCTTCTTGGTTTATTACGGACCGGGTCAGTTTGAATGGATTCGCGAAAGCGTGCTGTGGGTGTGGCTCAGCAAGCCTTGGTTCTGTGCCATGGTGGCGTTGGCGCTCAACACGGCCGCGTACAGCTCGCAACTGTTTAAAGGGGCGTTCAACGCGATTCCAGATGGGCAATGGCAAGCTTGCCGCGCGCTGGGTATGAATAAAATAGCAACGCTGCGTGTGTTGCTGCCATACGCCTTGCGCCGCGCTGTGCCAGCATATTCCAATGAAGTCATTTTGGTGTTTAAGGGCACGTCGCTGGCAAGCACGATTACCATCATGGATTTGATGGGTTATGCGCAGCGCATCAATGCGCAAACCTACGATACATTAACCGTGTTTGGTGTCGCGGGGCTGTTCTACTTGAGCGTCAATGGATTGCTGACGTTGGTGTTTCGCCAGATCGAGCGCAAAGCGTTAGCGTTTGAAGCGTATTAATTGATGCGACACACTAAAAAAGGTCAGCCGAGGCTGACCTTTTTGCGTTTTAAAGTGCGTTAGGGTTGGGCGTAGAGTGCTTGTTCGGTGCGTAACCCTTTCACCAAGCTGATGCACATCAGCAACAACACAAAGCTGAATGGCAGGGCGGTGGCGACCACGCCAGATTGCAGTGCTTGCAGCGCCTCTTTACCACCAATCCAAAGCATCACGGCTGCAATCGCCCCTTCAACACTCGCCCAGAAAATGCGTTGCGGAATCGGTGCATCCACTTTACCGCCAGCGGTGATGCTGTCGATCACCAGTGAGCCTGAATCAGACGATGTAATAAAGAAGATCAGAATCAACACAATCGAGATCATCGAAATCACACGACCAAATGGCAACTGTTCATACACGTGGAACAGGGTCAGCGAAATGTCGGTCAGGCCATGTGCGCCCAGTTCACCCACTTTGTTCGCCACCTGATCAAGGGCGATGCCACCAAAAACAGCCATCCAAATCAGTGTGAGTAGGGTTGGGATGAACACTACGGCACACAGGAATTCACGGACGGTACGACCACGAGAGACGCGTGCGATAAACATGCCGACAAATGGTGACCATGAAATCCACCAAGCCCAGTAAAAGACAGACCAGCCATTCATCCACACTTGGTCTTCACGACCGTGCGGGTTACTCAAACCAATGATGTTTTGCGCGTACGCCATGAACGTCTCAGGAATGGACGTGATGGCCGTGTCGAAAGTGACGGCGATAATGAAGATGAGCAAGGCAAACGCAAACGCCATGTTGACGTTACTGAGCACTTTGACGCCGCCATCGATGCCTCGAATCACGGAAATGATGGCAATGAGGGTGACAAACACAATCACAGCAAGCTGCATGCCGATGCCGCCATCGGTACCAAAAATGTAGTTAATGCCGCTGGTGGCTTGTTGTGCGCCTAGGCCCAACGAGGTCGCCAAACCAAATAACGTGGCCAACACGGCCATGATGTCTATCGTGTGGCCAAGCCAGCCCCACGCGCGGTCACCAAAAATAGGGTAGAACACACTGCGAATGGAAAGCGGTAAACCTTTATTGAACGCGAAGAAAGCCAACGCCAATGCAACAATCGCATAAATGGCCCAGCCATGGATGCCCCAGTGGAACATCGTGGCGCCCATCGCCAGCGATTTGGCTTCTGGTGTGTAGGGTTCAACGTTCAATGGCGTGCCCCACCAATCGGTGAAGTAAGCGGTTGGTTCGGCAACACTCCAGAACAACAAGCCGATCCCCATCCCGGCGGCAAAAAGCATCGATAACCAAGAGACGCGGGAATGATCCGGCACGGCATCTTTACCGCCGATGCGGATTTTACCAAAAGGAGAAACCATCAATGCAAAGGTGAAAAGGAGGAAAAAGTTGGTCACCCACATAAAGAAGGCGCTGAAGTCGTCAATGATGCCGTTCTTCAACGCGTTCAGTGCGTCTTTGGCGGTGATCGGGTCAACAATCAGCAGTGAGGCCAGAAACAGAATGATCAATCCTGCACTGATACCAAACACGGCGTTGTGGACGTCAAAGCCCCATTTCTGAATGTTGTCTTGACCCACCTGATAGTCGGTCGTTTCTATACTGTATTTCTTTAAAGCATCTTCCATAAAATCGCTCAAATGTTTTGTGCTCTATCCAAATTGCTTGTCTCAACAAGGCCAGATAGCAGGTTAAAAATTAAATTGATTTGTACTCGAATTATTTTTGTTGGCGAAATAATAACTAAAAATGAGCATTAAAGTCAAATTAGTCAATGTTTTTGGCTTTTGAGACGGTTTAAACGTCTTCATTTTTAACGTAAATCATTATGTGTACGAAAGATTTGTTTGTTCGGTCCGATGTCGAGAGCAATGCAGTCATTCGCACATGTTAAGGTGACGTTGTGGCGGAGGCTCACGAGGAAGGGCGATTGATAAGCTCGATAGAGGAATGGTCTGCCGATTGGCTTGATTGGCAGTGTGATCCACGCCATGCGATCTGCCCAGGCTGTCAGGTTTCACTTGTTTGGGTGGATAACGTTGGCGGCCGAGCAGCGCGGATTCATGGTGGATGTGGTGACGGCGGATGATAAATATTGTTCATAAAATAACCAAAATGAACAATAGTCGCGAATTGTTACGTCAATCGACGCGCTCTATTTCGGTGTGGATCCGACTTGAGGGGGGGCTTTAAATAAACCATCTGAGGGCAATGAATGAGCAAGAGAATTTATTTTGTTGCTGCGTTGATGATGCCGTACGGATGAGAAAAATTGAATCTAGAAACAACGACGTAGCTGTTTTAAATATCAAAGTTGGAATGTTGATGAATCATTTAAATACAGTTTGTTTTTAAACGATTGGTATTTTATTGAGTGTGTTAATCTTAGGGGTATTAATTTTGTTATATTTTATAAAAGGCAATATGATATCGACAATTAATAAAATTCATGTTCTCCGTTTATAATCGATGTGTTGCCATGTGTATATCGTCGTATGATGGTATTTCTTCCCTGAATTAAATATCAGTTAGAGATAAAATGACGTTTTTTTGTCATTGTCAAAAGTTTGTCATTTCGTGAATCAACTTTTTGATATTTATTGTATTCATGACAAAGGAATGTTGTCTTTTTTCGAGCTGTTAGTCTAATTTCTCTTCATTTGATGGAAAATGAATTTCACCATTTATTTTTATTTGTAGGTTTTTGATTCTCCGTCGATTTCTATTTATTTATCATTTTATAAATAAAATTGGTTGAATTTTAACCAGTGGTTTTGTTAGTATTCTCACCGCTCAAGAGGTATTTTATTCGGCAAGCTAAATAGAAATATGCGACTGGTTACTGATAAAGCATCTCGTGAGTGACATGAGTTTTATGATTTAGTGATGCTCTCAATATTCATTGGTTTATATTGAGGGGGGATTTAGATTTAATTTAATTCACAAGATCGTCATTGCAATGGAATATATGTACGCGATTGCAATGAAACTGTTATACACCCTATAAATGTAGAGATATTTCTCTGATCATTAAATAAAAATTGCAGTGGTATGCAATTTTATTTATATCAGCGATTTGCTGTCGCAAACTCGAATGACTCTTCTCTGTGTTTTTGCTTTACCGCGAGGTTTGATATGAACCAATTTTCGCTGGGCCTGTTTGCGTCCATCGGCGTCCTTATGTCTGTAAATACCGCTTACGCAGCACAAACCACTGCGCTGGAAGGGACGTTAAGTATCGAGTATGAAGATTTTCAAGGTCATAGTCAGCTGAAATATTGGCTCATCGACAATCAGAACAATCGCAGTGAAATCGCCTTAGCCCACAATCCCGGTTGGTTGAAATCGGGTCAGCATGTGCGTTTGCACGGTCAAGCGAACAACGACAAGTTCGCTGTCGACGATGAAGGCATCACGCTTTTATCTACGGGGTCGTCTTCGTCAACCACAACCACAGTGACGTCAACCAACTCAACGGCAATCAGTGGCGAGCGTACGATTTTAGTCGTCGAAGTACATGCGCCATCTTATGACGTTGATCGTTACACCACGTCGGAGATCAGTGAGCTGGTGCTCAACCAAGCCAATCAATTTTTCCAAGAAACTTCTTACGGCGCGATGAGCCTGACAGGGCAGGTTGCGCCTTCCATTGTGGTTGATTACGACACCACCAGCTGCAAAACACCGGATCTGGCGATGAAAGCACAAGCTGTTTTGGCGAGCAGTGGCTACGACGTAAACGCCTATGATCATGTGATGTACCTGATGCCTTACTACGGCGCGTGCTCTTGGTCGGGCAAGGCCGAAGTGTCGGGCAAAAATACCTTTATTCGCCGCTTTGCCGCCGACACCGTATTCCATGAACTGGGCCATAACTTGGGGCTGTATCATGCTAACAAAAAAGAGTGTGGCACGGCCGTCACCGATGGCAGCAACTGCACCGTGACCGAGTATGGCGATACCTTAAGCGCCATGGGGAACGCAACCTACACCACGCATTTCAACAGCTTCCACAAAGAGCAGTTGGGCTGGTTAGACAACCGCGTGGTGACGTTGCAAAGCAGCGGCTTGGTGACGTTGTCGGTGTTTGAAGAAAGCGATAACAGCGCGCCCAAAACGCTGAAAGTGTTGAAGGGCATCAATGCCAGCGGTAATGCGGAATGGTACTACATTGAATACCGTCAAGCGGTTGGGTTTGATGGTGCGTTTGGGACTTACTATGCGCACTATCTGGATGGCGTGCGTTTGCGTGAAGGCACAGACAACACGCCAAGCAGCAGTTTGTTGCTAGATACAACGCCAGAAAGTGCGACTGATGAAGGGTCGGATTGGTATGACATCAGCTTACATCCGGGGCAGACCTACCAAGATGCACACAACGGTATCAGCATCAGCGTGGTGTCGTCAGACGCTGCCAGTGTCACGTTGGAGGTGCTGTATGGCAATGAAAGCGCGGCAACGTGCACAGTTGAATCGGCGACACTGACGGCCAGCAGCACCGCGATCGTCAATGCTCAGGCGGGGGACGCCGTCCAATTCACGTACTCGGTGACCAACAATGATGCCAGCGAGTGTGGCTCGGCAACGTTCACGTTCAGTGACACGCTGCCCACCGGATGGAGCGCAGACTTGAGTCAAACCCAACTGACTTTACAGCCGGGTGAAACGCAGCAAGTGAGCATGAGTGTGATGGTGCCAAGCGACGCAGACGCAGCGGACTATTGGGTGCAAGCAAACGCGCAACGCTCAGGTAGCAGCGCCACAAGCAGTGCGACCAATCAAGTGCGAGTGACGAGCAGCGACACTGGCACGGCCAACCAAGCGCCACAAGCGATGGGTGAAACGGTCATCATCAACAGCATCACCGCGGTCACCATTGATGTGCTGAGTAATGACTACGACGCCGATGGCGACAACTTGCAACTGGTGTCGGTTAGTCAAGGCAGCAAAGGGACGGTCTATGCCAATGGTGACGGTACGCTGACGTACGTGCCTGCGAAATCGTTCAAGTCGACGGACAGTTTTACTTACACCATCACTGATGGAACCGCGACCGCGACCGCGACCGTGAACATCGAGCTGCAAAAGAGCAGTACTGGTTCCGGTTCGGAGACCACTTCGGGGTCAAAAGGCGGGAAAGGTAAAACGCGTTAAACGGATCGCAACAGACAATCACCCAGCGCGGTATCTATTGCATCAGTTATCTCCATTACATCAGTTGTATCCATTGCATAAAAAGGGGCGATTTATCGCCCCTTTTGTGTGTCAGCTGATTCATGGTCTGTCAGCTCATTCACTGTCTGTCAGCCCATTAATTCGAGGCTGGCGGTGTGGTTGGTGCTGGGCACAAATCACAGGTTGCTGGGTCGGATTGTTGTCCGACGGTGCTCAGCAAGCCAGTGTCTGCGACGGGCGATGTGGCTTTGACTGTCGCTTGATTCGACAATGTGCCGTTCATGCCCACCAGTTCAGCCAGTGAACTTGGGTAGTACGAACCGGACGTGACCACACAAATGTCGCCTCCGCTGCCTGCTGGCATCCACTCCGTGGTTGCGGTATTTCGACAGGCGTACAGGTTACTTTCTGAATTAAACAGCGCACATTCATTACCCGCCCCACAGCTGGTATCGGATGGGTCGTTACAGCTCAGTGCATAATCCAGATCGAAGCTGGCATTGAGTGAGGCGTCTTTGTCATCGGTCAAACTGGTGACGTCTAATGGGACGTTACCGGTGTTACACACTTCGATTTCATACTGTTTCGCGACGGCCAATAGTCCGCCCGTGGCTTCGAGGTACGCATCACAGGCTTTACTGATGGTTAGCAATGGCGTCAATTGCAACGCATCACACGGAACCGCCGCATCCAGCGAATCGGAAATGGACGACGTTGGGCCGGTGGTGACGCTGGCGGTGACATAGTTGGTGCCCCCGTTCACATCAGACACGTACGAACCCATGATGTTGAGTACTTCGTTGACTTCCCAGACTGAGCCCGCGCCGTAACCTGCCGCGCTATTGGTCAGCATAAATGGGGTGCCGTCACTTGGGGTGTCATCAATGGTCACGATTTGTGAGCCATCAATGGTCCCTGGGCCAGTGTTTTTCACTTGAATGGTGTAGTCCACATTGAACGTACCATCGTTGTTAAAACTGGCGGTGCTACAGGTTTTCGACACATCGATACTACACAACTCAAAACTGCCGACGACGAAGTCAGCCAAGCTGGCATCAATGGATCGTGAAGCACGCGATTCCACCAAGAAGCTGGAGAAACAAGGAATGTCACGGCCTAAAAAGAGTTGGCTCAGATTGAGGCGGCCTTCGACAAACGATTCATATGGAAACTCGTTGGTTTCCCCGGTTTTGGCTTGATAAGTCCAGCCTGCCACATTGGGTAAGGGCACCGGTTCTTCATTGGCAATCCCACACACCAAGTCGTTTCCAAGGAAACTTTCACCACATTTTGCGCCAACAAAGCTTGGATCTTTCGGGTCGCCAAAGGTGACAAACCGTTCAACTAAGTTGGTGGCCACATCTCCACCGCCGCTTTGCCATTCCAATACTTGAATGTAAGGTTTACCCGCGGCCGATTGCGGAAACGAGATCAACACCAAGATGTCGCCGTCAGCGTGAGCGCCGTAGAACTCGCCCCGTGCCTGACCTTCTGGAATGCCGACGTTACTTTGTAGGAACCAGAAACCGACGTACATATCACCGTTGTTGGCGTAGCGATCGGCACCGTAGTACAGCAACAATTCGCCTTGATCGTTGTAAAACGCCGCAGCATAAGCGTTAGTAAAGTCATCTTTTGGCTGGGGTGAGCCGGAACGGAACCACCATTCGGTGATGTCGATTTCATCTTTGGAACTACCTTTCCAGAAGATTTCGTCGGTGCCGTTTTTATCTTTTTGGAAGAACTCTGCGATACCGACCAAAGTGGCTTGGTCGTTAATGGTTTCCCAGTCTGGAAGACCATCAAAGTTTGTATCTTCAACGTTACCATCCATCTCCATTTCTTCATGATCCAATCCTGGAAGAGAAGCCATCACGGAAAAGCTGAGTAACGCTGCAAATAACGCACTGATACCGGCCAGAAGGAACTTCCGAGCCTGTATGATGTTCATCTTATTGCTCCTTATGTGCTTTCGCACAAGGCAAGGCGGTAAGTGATGACGCTTACCGCATATCAGGGCTTGGCACCGAACATGATCAGCGCACAAGCACCTTGGTTAGTGATTGAAACGGTGCCTGTCGGATGCACTGTTAACCCAAATCACGACAGGTATCGGGTTCGTCACAAGGCCGGTACGATGTGGTTGGCATGGTGATGATGGTGTTGGTGTTGGCTCCGGGTGCTTGGTTTGCGTGGTTCGATGTTGCGGCAAAACTGACACCAACACTTGAAGCAGCCAAAGCTGCAGCAAGGACAAGCGCTTTTAAATGAATGTGTTTCATGACTTTTTCTCCAAAGAGTCAGCGACGTTGAGCAAGTCGCATGGTGTGATACGGCTGAATGACCGGGTCAAACTACGGATCTGCTTCAAAGGCCAAATTGCTGGTAGCGTTTGAAACGGGTCTGCCGATAAGGCGGATGCGGGTTAAAAGGCAAGAAGCGATCCTGATCTTAATGGATTGAAAATCATGAGGATTGTGATTTGGTGAACTGTCCGCGGACACTTGCGGTGTCACACCATGGTTGATGGGATGTGGCGTGAAACTCATCGTTTCGTATAAAACACGAGATAAACGAATGAGTTAGCAAAAGGCCACGGCGCGGGTGCGGTGGTGTGAACTGTTACATTAGCATGTAACACATGAAACACTTTTATGGTGCGAAGGCCGTATTTCACGGGCTCGTGAGGCATCAATGCTCACTTTTATGCCGACTTACACGATGAACAGATGCAACCCATCCAGCCATCATTGATGCGCTGGGTTCAGAAAGTATCGGTGACCTGTGGGTGACCTATTTTTTTGTCTGCTACTTTCAATTTGGTAATGATTGTCTTGGCTGAATGGCCCCGAGCAATGGCGAAGGTGTGATGGCAAATGCCTTGCTGTTAATGAGTTGTGAATCATCATACTACCCCTTTAGGGTAGTTTAATTTTGTAATTGATTTACATCATGAATTCATTTTCTTTCATAATTAACAATCTTGCTTAACGAAATATGACAATTATCTAGGAATCCGTATGAGCAAGTTGAAGCTAGTGATCATCGGTAACGGCATGGTCGGCCATCGCTATATCGAAGATCTCGTGGAGAAAATGGATGCGTCTGAACTCGACGTCACTGTTTTCTGTGAGGAGCCGCGCGTCGCCTATGACCGTGTGCACCTTTCCTCCTATTTTTCCCACCACACCGCAGAAGAGCTGTCGCTGGTTAAAACGGGTTTCTATGAAAAGCACGGCATCAAAGTCCACATGGGTGAACGTGCAATCAACATCAATCGCGAGCAGCGCACGGTTTACTCCAGTGCGGGCCGTGAAGTCCAATATGACAAACTGATTCTGGCCACCGGTTCGTATCCGTTTGTGCCACCAATCCAAGGCAACGAAGGCAAAGACTGTTTCGTTTACCGCACCATTGAAGATCTCAAAGAAATCGAAGCGTGCGCGAAGAAAAGCAAGAGCGGCGTAGTGGTCGGTGGTGGTCTGCTGGGTCTTGAAGCGGCTGGCGCGCTCAAAGCGCTCGGCGTGCAAACCCACGTGATTGAATTTGCCCCGGTGCTGATGGCTGAGCAGTTGGATCTGCAAGGTGGCTTGCAACTGCGTAACAAAATTGAGCACATGGGCGTGCAGGTTCACACCAGCAAAAACACGCAAGAAATCGTGGCGCAAGGCACCACGGCGCGCAACACCATGAAGTTTGCCGACGGCTCTGAGCTGGAAGTGGACTTCATCGTGTTCTCAACCGGTATTCGTCCGCAAGACAAGCTGGCGCGTCAAATGGGGCTAGACATCGCACCGCGCGGTGGTATCGCCATCAACGATCACTGCCAAACCTCCGATCCGGATATCTACGCCATTGGCGAATGTGCGTCGTGGAACGAGAAATTCTTCGGTCTTGTCGCGCCGGGTTACAAAATGGCGACCGTCGCGGTGGATCACATCGTCGGCAACGACAGCCGTTTTGAAGGCGCAGACATGAGCGCCAAACTGAAATTGTTGGGCGTAAAAGTGGGCTCCATCGGCGATGCCAATGGCCGCACGCCCAATTGCAAAAGCTACGTTTACCAGAACGAAGAAGAGGAAGTGTACAAGCGCATTATCGTTTCTGAAGATGGTAAAAAACTGCTGGGCGCCGTGCTGGTGGGCGACACCGCTGACTACGGTGACTTGCTACAACTGATGCTTAACGAAATTGAGCTGCCAAAACATCCGGATACGCTGATTCTGCCGGCGCATGCTGGCGCAGAGAAACCCGCTCTGGGCGCAGACGCGCTACCGGAAAGCGCGGTGATCTGCTCTTGTTTCGATGTTACCAAAGGCAAAATCGCGCAAGCGGTGGCCAATGGGTGTCATACGTTGGCAGAAGTCAAAGCAGCGACAGGGGCTGGCACTGGGTGTGGTGGTTGTATTCCACTGGTGACGTCGGTACTGAATGCGGAACTGGCGAAATCAGGCATCGAAGTGAAGAACGATGTGTGTGGCCACTTTGCGTATTCACGCCAAGAGCTGTTCCACCTGATTCGCATCGAAGAGATCAAAACCTTTGATGAGTTGTTGGAAAAACATGGCCAAGGTTACGGCTGTGAAGTGTGTAAACCGTTGGTGGGTTCAATTCTGGCCTCTTGCTGGGGCGAGCACATTCTGAAACCCCAACTGGTGAAGCTGCACGACACCAACGACAACTTCCTTGGCAACATTCAAAAAGACGGCACTTACTCAGTCATTCCTCGTATGGCAGGCGGTGAAGTGACGCCGCAAGCCTTGGGCGCGCTCGCGGCTGTGGCGGCAGAGTACAAGCTGTACACCAAAGTGACTGGTGCGCAGCGTATCGGCCTGTTCGGTGCGCAAAAAGATGACCTGCCAGCCATCTGGCGCAAACTGATTGAAGCTGGATTTGAAACCGGTCAAGCCTATGCCAAAGCACTGCGCATGGCGAAAACTTGTGTCGGTTCAACTTGGTGTCGTTACGGCGTGCAAGACTCCGTCGGTTTAGGGTCATTTATTGAGAATCGCTACAAAGGCATTCGTACGCCGCACAAGATGAAGTTTGGTGTGTCGGGTTGTACGCGTGAGTGTGCGGAAGCGCAGGGCAAAGATCTGGGCATCATCGCTACCGACGCGGGCTGGAACATGTACGTGTGTGGGAACGGCGGCATGAAACCGCGTCACGCGGATTTGCTGGCAAGCGATCTTGACCGTGAAACACTGATTAAATACATCGACCGTTTCATGATGTTCTACATTCGCACCGCGGCGCCGCTGCAACGTACCTCAGTCTGGATGGACAATCTGGATGGTGGCGTCGACTACCTGCGCGAAGTGATTGTGGACGACAAACTGGGCATCAACGACCAGCTTGAAGCCGACGTTGCCAAACTGGTGGCCGAGTACGAATGTGAGTGGACTGCGACCATTAACGATGAATCGCAACTGACGCGTTTCGCGCACTTCATTAACTCAGACCAGCGTGATGACAACGTGGTGTTTGTGCCAGAGCGTGCGCAGCATCGTCCGGCGACATTTACTGAAAAACATCCGCAAGCCAAAGGCGACATTCTGCACGTCGCGGCGACTGAAGCATAAGGGAAGGTGGATTATGTCTTTTGAAAAAATCTGTCACATCAACGACATCATTCCAGGCACTGGCGTGTGTGCACTGGTCAATGGCGAGCAGGTTGCCGTCTTTCGTCCAACTGAGGCTGAAGCGGTATTGGCGATCAGCAATACGGACCCGTACTTTCAGTCCAATGTGCTGTCACGCGGCTTGATTTGTGAACATCAAGGCGAGCTGTGGGTGGCTAGCCCGCTGAAGAAGCAGCGCTTTAATCTGAGCACGGGCTTGTGTATGGAAGATGCGCAGTTCAGCGTGAAAGCGTATCGCGCCCAAGTGGTGAACGGTGACGTGGAAATCGCCGCGTAATCAGACCATCCCTCCTCTGCGGAGGAGGGATGTCGCTCCATCGACGATTCAATAGACAAAGGTTTCTTGACGCATCAGCCCCCCGTTTATAGCGATGTTCTCGATGCCTTTCTCTATTCAATTTTCACTTTTAAATTTCACTTTTTAGATAGGGACACACTTATGTCTGCATTAAAACCCGCTGAATTTGTTCAAACCATGGTGGACGTTGGCGAAGCCAAAATCAAAACTGCGGCGCGTGATTTGATTTTGCGCGGCACCATGGCCGGGATCATTCTCTCCTTGGCGGTTGTCGTCGCGATTACTGCCATCACCCAAACCGGCATTGGCTTGGTGGGCGCGCTGGTCTTCCCGGTGGGCTTTTGTATTCTAAGCCTGATGGGGTATGACCTGGTGACTGGTGTGTTTGGCTTGGCGCCGCTGGCAAAACTCGACAACCGCCCAGGGGCTACGTGGGGACGCGTGCTGCGCTGCTGGGGTTTGGTCGGGTTAGGCAACCTGATCGGTTCGCTGATTGTCGCAGCGTTGATTGCGCTTTCACTGACCATGAACTTCAGTGTCGAGCCGAACGCTGTGGGTCAAACTTTTATTAAAGTGGCCACTGCACGGACGGTGGGGTTTGAAAATCTGGGCGTAGACGGTTGGATCACCTGTTTTGTGCGCGGCATTCTGTGTAACCTGATGGTGTGTCTGGGCGTGATTGGTAACATGACCGCGCGCAGCGTCGCGGGTAAAATTGCCGCCATGTGGCTGCCCATCTTCATCTTCTTCGCGTTGGTATTTGAACACGCGGTGGTGAATATGTTCCTGTTCCCACTGGGCATGATGCTTGGCGCTGACTTTGGTATCGCGACTTGGTTGAACTTCAACCTGATCCCAACCATTCTGGGTAACATTGTTGGTGGTCTGCTGTTTACCGCCATTCCGCTCTACCTGACTCACGCCAAAACAGCACCAGCGTTGAGCACTAAATAATTGAGCTGAGGCTCCGCGCGCAAGCGGAGCCTTTCCCTCGCGCGCTGTAAACCCGAGCGAGGAGATCACAACTGAGGTTTGACGATAACAAGTCATCATTCCACCGCCAGCGGCGCAGAGGGTGACTTTTTATACTCAAATTTGAATGGATTGATGCTGCTATGACGACTCATCCCACATCTCACTCGACCTCGCTTCCTACTGAGCTATTCACAAAGGAATGCTCAGAGGAATGCCCAGAGGCATGCGCTGGCTTTGTGTCTTTGGTTGGTGCCGGACCGGGCGATCCGGATCTGCTGACCGTGAAAGCGCTGCGCGTGATTCAGCACGCGCAAGTGCTGGTGTACGACCGGTTGGTGTCTCAAGCGATTCTGGATTTAGCCCCGCAAAACGCAGAACGCATTTATGTGGGCAAACAACTCGATTTTCACTGCGTGCCGCAAGATCAAATCAACCAGATTCTGGTCGATAAAGCGCGCGAAGGTAAGCGCGTGGTGCGTCTGAAAGGCGGCGACTCGTTTATCTTTGGTCGTGGCGGTGAAGAGCTTGAAGTGCTGGCGGATAACCAGATTGCGTATGACGTTGTACCGGGCATCACCGCAGCGGCCGGAGCAACGGCCTACGCGGGCATTCCGCTGACCCATCGCGATCACGCGCAGAGCGTGCAGTTCATCACCGGTCATTTGCAAAAAGATGGTCAACCCATCAACTGGCAATCTCTGGCGCAAAGCAACCAAACCTTGGTGTTTTACATGGGCCTCAAACAGAGCCCGCACATTACCGAACAACTGCTTAATGCGGGACTAAGCGGTGACACCGCATGCGCCATTATTGAACGGGGCACGACGGCGCAGCAGCGCGTTTACCGCGGCAATCTGGCTACTTTGCCTCAGTTGGCGCAACAGGCCGAGAGCCCAGCGCTGATTGTGGTGGGCAGCGTCACCAGCCTGCACGAGAAGCTCAAATGGTTTAAAGGCTGATCAGATTTGGCAGCGGCTAACGCGTCGCTGCATCTCTTGTTGGCGCATCGGCATGGCATCAATGGTCTTTTTCACCTGCATCCAGTCGGTGGTTTTGCCCCAACGCAGTTTTTCTTCACCATCTTTGCCAACGAGCAGCGTGGTGTGACTGCCGGTCGGGACACGATAAATCATCGACACATCCTGCAGGTTGAATTCGTGTTTAAGCCAAGTGGGATAGCTGAAGCCGTCTTCGGTGATGACTATGGTGACAACGTCACGCTCTTCCAGTTCGCATTCGTGCATCAGGGTCTCCAGTAAGAACTGACGCACATAATCATCTTCCGTTGGCGCGAAGAACAGCACGCTGCGATGTGACCATGCATTCGAGTTCAGTGGGTAGGCGAAGGCCAGCAGCGGCAGGGCGCTTAGGCAAAGAGCCCATAACTTCATTCTCATACGTCCTCCTGTGGCGATGTCCAAGGGTCACAATGGCTGGATGACAGGTATCCGCGTGACGTCAACTTTCGCGTTCAAGGCAAGTTGTGTGGTAAGGTCGCACACTTACCGCCTTTTAAGACATTCGGGTCTTGTTACTCTTACGTTCCTTCGGGAGCCCGAGTTCACCAGCCCGCGCAGCACAGACGAAAATTATGGAAACGATTGCCATTTTGGTGGATGTTCAGAACGTGTACTACACCTGCAAAGAACGCTACCAGCGACACTTTAACTATAACCATTTTTGGCAACAGGTGACGAACGGTCGCCATGTCGTCAAAGCCAACGCATACGCGATTGCCTCCAACGACAGCCGCCAACGTCAGTTCCACCATATTTTGCGGGGCATCGGCTTTGAAGTGATGTTGAAACCTTACATTCAACGTTCTGATGGCAGCGCGAAGGGGGATTGGGATGTTGGGATTACTTTAGATGCGATTGAGCTGGCACCCGACGTGGATACGGTGGTACTGGTCTCGGGTGACGGGGATTTCGATATTCTAGCCAAGCGTATTCAGGATAAATACGGCAAGCAAGTAGAAGTGTATGGTGTGCCAGGATTGACGGCGAGAAGCTTGGTTGACGCCGCCAATCGCTACGTCACGATTGAAGGTGCGTTACTCCTCTGATGGGGTGACGCTTTCGTCCACGGTCGCGTCTGCGGCCGCTTGTTCCGCTTCCATCTTGGCGCGTTCAGCTTTAGAAATATAACGAGGCTTGTTGCTGTTGTGCAGTTTCGCGTTTTGCTTTTTCAGCTTCGTTTTTAAAATTTGGTTGATTCTCTTTTTACGGTTCATCTCTGGCTCTGGGAGTCAAGGTTGCGAGGTGCGGAGCTTACTTGTTTTCAGCCGTAAGCTCAACAGCCGCGTACACGGTTTTCGATTGGTTTGAAAGGGTGACTACATGGCATTGTCATCGCTGCTGGGCGGCGCGTTGTTGACGGAGTTTAAAACGGTGCACGGCATGCTGCAGATTTACTGCAAAGCGCATCATCCAAGTGAGATCAAAGGTGAGGATGGACTCTGCGAAGCGTGTCGCGCGCTGCAACATTACGCAGAGGTACGCCTTGATCGCTGCCCCTATGGTCAGCACAAGCCAACTTGCAATCGTTGCCCGATTCATTGTTATAAGCCCGAACCCAAAGCGCAGATGCGAGCGGTGATGCGCTACGCGGGGCCGCGAATGTTACTGCATCATCCCATTTTGGCGGTGCGTCACTTGCTGCATGAGCGCCGCCGAGTGCCGGCCAAGCCTCCGGCGAACCAGTCTAATCGTCATCAGCGTCAACAGGTGAAATGAATCTCTGCCACGAAACACCAACTCACAGGCGCAAATCTCGCTAACGACGAATCACGCCAATAAAAAAGGCAAGCCGAAGCTTGCCTTTTCTGAATACGATATGTGTATTTGATGTGCTGGCGTTATTCGCCGGCCACCCATTCGCGTTTGGTTTTCACGCTCGACATCAACATGTAGATACACGTTGCCAACAGGGTCACAAACAGGTAGCCCAATAGGCCTTGTGTGCCTTGCATAAACCAGTCGGCCAATACTGGGCCTGCCACAGAACCCACGCTGTAGCTAAACAGCATCACTTGGGTTGCGGAAACAATGTAGCTTGCATCCAGTTTGTCACAGCCAAGGTTGATCGCAATTGGGTAAATCGCGAATGTCGCCATACCCAGCAAAAACAGACCGGCCGCCAACATATTGAGGCCTGAGTAAATCAAAGGCAGTGCGGTTGCACCTGCGCCCACAAGGCAGAACATCGCCATCAGCAATTTACGCCCCAAAAATTTAGACAGCCAAGGCACCATCGGTTGCACCGCCATCGCGCCCAAAATGACCAAGGCCATCAAGGTGCCGATTTGTGTGTTGCCGATGCCACGGGATGCCAATTCCACCGGCATTAAGCCGTAGATGGCGCCTAAGGTGAGGCCCGACACCAAACAACCGATAATGGCTGCATGGCTCAATTTGCTCATCTGTTTCCACGACAAGCTGGCAGAATGTTGTGCTGGCGGTTGATCGGATTCACCGTAAATCAAAACCACAGACGCTAACAGCAGCAGTGTGGTGATGGCAATGAACGGCACGCCACCAGAGATGCCCAGTACGCCGATGCCCAATTGACCAATCGCGGTGCCGCCGTACAGCGACGCCATGTAGATGCCCAAACGTTTTGCACGACCAGATTCGTCACCGTGCAACAACCAAGATTCCACCACTACAAATACGCCAGCAACCGCGACACCCGCGATAAAGCGTGTGATCAGCCATGCCGAGGCAAACGGCATTGAGGGCAATGCCACAATCGACAGCAGCAAAATGGCCAAACACCAAATAAATGCCATCCGGTGACCCAGACGATTGACAAACGGTTCCATGATCATCGCGCCCAGCAGTAAACCTGCATAGAACACACTCGCCAGCCAACTGGCCAACGATTCTTCTAGTCCATAGTGAGAAAGCATGAGCGGGATCAAGCTCATCAAGTAGCCAGACGCGATCGCGTACAGCGCCAAAGCAATGACTGGCACTGAAATGCGTTGCGCAGGAACAGCGGACGTATTCACGGCGTAGCCTCGAAATCAAGTGGAAGAACAGGGGATTTTCGCGGCGAATATGGAACTAAAGACAGGAAAGGTAAAACGAAAAATTATGGTCTTGACGATTAACAAATTTTATCAATCTGCCAAGCAGTGAAATGAGGGGTTAAGTTGGCATAATTCAGTAAAAAATGCCAACTTTATTGTCTGTTTTTGCTCTGGAGTTATTTATTTAACGCTTGGTTGAGCCATTGATCAAACTGGGATTTTGGCAACGCGCCGTTGATCACATCGACTCTTTGACCGTTTTTGAACACCATAATGGTTGGAATGCTGCGAATCTGAAATTTTGCCGCCAAATTCTGCTGGCTTTCGGTGTCGATTTTCACGAAGCGAACTTGGCCTTTGCGAGCTTCCGCCACGTCACTAAAAATGGGCGCGAAACCGACACACGGGTTGCACCACGGCGCCCAAAAATCGACCACTACCGGCTGTGCGCTTTGCAATAAGGCGTCAAAGTTGGCCTCGGTGCCTTCAATCGGTGCACCATCAAGCAACGAGGCCTGACATTTGCCGCAATTGGGGCTTTCTGAGATGCGTTCTGTTGGGACACGGTTCAGGCCGTGGCAAGATGGGCAACGTGTGTTGAATGTGGTCATAACTTCCTCTCAATCAGTTGCTGGTTGCATCCCCGAAGCTTCGAAACGGCGGGTTGTTGGGCTGAACCCTTAACGTTCGGGGGCAAATCAGCGTATAATTTACGCGTTTGCGCAAATTTCAATGGTCGTCGAATTGTGTATTTCTTTTGTGCGTGATGTTATGAAGAGACACAGTTCGCCTGCTCATTCTCACTTTCTCTAACACAACATGTGGGGGCAGGTTGCGCGATTACAATAGATAACGACAACAAAAAACAGGATTACAATGACTAAGTTTTATGCCGAAATCACGGGTTGGGGTAAGTGCCTGCCACCCGCGACGCTCTCCAATGACGATCTGGGTACCTTTCTTGAAACCAACGATGAGTGGATTCGCTCGCGTACCGGGATTGAAAATCGCCGCATTAGCCATGTGAACACCTCCGATCTTGCGACTGTGGCTGCGAAACATGCGCTGGCATGTGCCGGCCTTGATGCCAACGATATTGACCTCATCATTGTGGCGACCTGCTCACCGGACTCTCTGATCCCAAACATTGCCTCGAAAGTGCAACAGAACTTAGGGATTACCGCAGCGGCTGCGTTTGACCTCAATGCTGCCTGTACCGGCTTCGTGTATGGTCTGGAAACCGCGACACGCTTGATTCAAGCCAGCAACTATCGCCATGCGCTGGTGATTGGTGCAGAGCGTCTGTCATTCTATTTGGATTGGACTAAACGTGACACCGCCGTGCTATTTGGTGATGGCGCGGGCGCTGCTGTATTGAGCCGCACGGACGCGCCGGTTGGCCTGCAAGATGCGCAAATCGGCTGTGATGCGGCGGGGCGTGATATTCTGGCCGTGCCGAAATTTGGTACTGCGATGGATCGTTTTGATGAAGAAAACGGGTACTGGACGTTTGATTTTGTCGGCAGAGAAATCTTCAAACGTGCGGTGAAAGGCATGGGCGCTGCAGCGCAGCAAGTGCTGGCGCGCAGTGGCCTGAGCAAAGACGACATTGATGTGGTGATTCCGCATCAAGCGAACATCCGCATTATTCAAACCTTGTGTGATTTGTCGGGCATCGATCAAGCCAAAGCGTTTGTGAACATTCAGAACTACGGCAACACGTCGGCGGCCACGGTGCCGATTGCGCTGTGTGAAGCACTGGAGCTTGGCAAAATCAAACCGGGTGATAACCTTCTGTTGGCGGCATTTGGCGCTGGGCTGACATGGGGCGCTGGCCACATTAAATGGGGCGAACGTGTCACACCGCTGTCGCGTAGCGAGGCCACGCTGCCAGCATGCGAGCAAACCGCATTGCAATTGTTGGAAAATGCAATCGAGCACTGCAAGCGTCATCACGCCGCTGATTGATTGGTGCAGATTATTGAAAAAGGGGCGTTCATCGCCCTTTTTTATTGGCCTTTACACGCCATTTTCAGAACTTACAGACTGATACAATTCCCCCGATTCTCTTGATAATCCTCGGACATTTCTTGCAAACCCTTTGCCTAGATTGCATGCATCAAGATCGATAAATTGGTTTGTCATGAAAAAAAGTACTCTATTCGCCGCTACGACAGCGGTTTTTTTATTAGCGGGTTGTCAGGATGCAACCCAGGTTGCTGCCCCGGCCAACGCTCCGTTGGTGGTCACGGCGCCCGTTGATGTCTTAGCGTATCAACCGAGCACGACCTACATTGGCCGCGCGGAAGCGATGGAAGATACGGCCATCACCGCGCAGGTGACGGGTTATTTGCAAGCGCGTCATTTCGCGGAAGGCCAGATTGTCGAAAAAGGCCAACTGCTGTACAGCATTGAGCCATCCTCATTCACGGCGCAAGTTGCCAGCGCAAAAGCCGCGCTCGCTCAGGCTCAGGCCGGGCTAAAGAAAGCCGACATGGACTTTAAACGCGCGCAAACCCTGTTGCCTCGCGGCAGTATTTCTCAGTCTGAATTTGATAACTTGAATGCCAATTTACTCGGCGCAGAAGCGGCGGTGGAAGCGGCTCGCGCCCAGCTTAACTTGGCGGAAGTGAATCTCTCGTACACCGAAATTCGCGCGCCATTTACGGGCCGCATCAGTAGCAGCAAAGTGAGCCAAGGTGACCTGCTGTCGCCCTCTAGTGGCGTGCTGACCACATTGGTGAGCCTAGACCCGATTCGTACCCGCTTTAACATCAGTGAACGTGAGCGTTTGGCGTTTGCCATGGACAAAGTGCAGGGCGATGGGTCGAGCGAAGCGAACGGCGTAGACGTGCAAGTGGTGCTGGAAAATGGCGAACTGTATCCCCACCTCGGGAAACTGGATTTTCTCGGCAACCGCATCGACGTCAACACCGGAACAATTGCCATGCGCGCCTTGGTGCCTAACCCTGAGCATCGCCTTTTGCCAGGCCAGCATGTCAACGTGATGCTGCGTAGCAAGCATGCCAGCGACGTGGTGGTGATCCCGCGCAAAGCGGTTCAAATGGACTTGGAAGGTCATTATGTGATGGTGCTGAGCGAAGGCAATGTCGCGGAGCGCCGCAATGTTGAACTGGGCACGCAACTGCCGCAAGGCATCGTGATTAAGTCTGGCATTAGCAGCGACGACGTGGTGATCACTCAAGGGTTACAACGTGTGCGCAACGGTCTGACGGTGCGTCCTCAGCCTGCGACTCAAGAGTAAGGGGACGTTATGCTCAGTCGTTTCTTTATTCAGCGCCCCAAATTTGCGCTGGTCATTTCGATTATTCTGACGCTGGCGGGCGCGATCGCGTTGTCGATCCTGCCGGTTGCGGAATATCCTAAAATCAGTCCGCCGTCGGTGAGCGTTACAGCATTCTACACCGGCGCCAGCGCGGAGGTGGTTGAACAAGCGGTCGCCGACCCGATTGAAACCTCGGTCAACGGCGTCGAAAACATGATCTACATGTCGTCGAAAAGTGCCAATGACGGATCGTATAACCTGACGGTGACGTTCGATGTCGGCACGGATCCGGACATGGCTCAGGTCAACGTACAAAACCGTGTGGCGCAGATCGAATCGAAACTGCCGCAAGAAGTGCGCATGGTTGGCGTGACAGTGAAAAAGCGTTCGCCAGATTTGCTGATGGTGCTGAACTTCTTCTCACCCGATGGCCGCTACGACGACATGTTCCTCACCAACTATGTGAACTTGAACGTCAAAGACCAACTGGCGCGCGTTAAAGGTATCAGTGAAGTCAACGTGATTGGCGGCGGTGAATACGCGATGCGCGTGTGGCTGGATCCGAAGAAAATGGCCAGTCTGAAACTGACCACCTCGGATGTGTATGCGGCGTTGGCCGAACAGAACGTGCAGGTTGCCGCTGGGCGTATTGGTGCTGCGCCCTACAACCATGCGCAGGACGTGCAGTTTAACCTTGTGACCAAAGGTCGCTTGGAATCGGTGCAAGAGTTTGAAAATGTCGTGCTGCGTGCCAATAACGATGGTTCGAGCATCTACCTGAAAGACATTGCTCGCATTGAGCTGGGCAAGAAGTTCTACGATGGCAATGGTAAATTCCGTGGCCGTGATTCCTCGATTGTTGCCTTGTCGCTGCAATCGGATGCGAACGCGCTGGAAAGTGGCCAAGCCGTGATGGACATGCTGGAAACCCTCAGCGGTAACTTCCCGGACGGCATGGTGTATGAGACCAGTTATGACACCACACTGTTCGTGGCTGAGTCGATCAAAAGCGTTGTCAAAACGTTGGTGGAAGCGATTATTCTGGTGATTGCGGTCACGTACCTGTTCTTGGGTAGCTTCCGTTCGACCTTGATTCCGGTGGTCGCAATTCCGGTGTCGTTGATCGGCACGTTTGCGGTCATGCTGATGACCGGATTCACCATCAACACGGTGACGCTGTTTGGTTTGATTCTGGCGATTGGTATCGTGGTGGACGATGCGATTCTGGTGATCGAAAACGTCGATACCACGATGGCCAAAGACCCAACACTCAGCCCGCGCCAAGCGACCTTGATGGCGATGAAAGAGGTGACCGGCCCCATCATCACCTCAACCCTGGTTCTGCTTGCGGTGTTCCTGCCTGTGGCCATGCTACCGGGCATCACCGGCATCATGTATCGCCAGTTCGCCCTAACCATCTGTATTTCGGTGGTGATCTCTTCGATCAACGCGTTAACGCTATCGCCAGCGCTGTGTGCGATGGTGCTGAAGCAGGGCGGTGATAACACTGCGCGCTGGTTCAAAGCGTTTAACCGCGGCCTTGAACACGTGACGAATCGCTACGGACAAATTGCTGGCATTCTGGTGAAGAAAAGCCTGATGCTGATCGTGTTCTTTGTGGTTGCCGTTGGTGCAGTGAGCTGGATGGCGAAAAACACGTCGACCGCGTTTGTACCGCAAGAAGACAAAGGCATTTTGCTGGTTAACGTTCAGTTGCCGGATTCGGCGTCGTTGTCTCGCACTGAAGAGACCACTGCGCAACTGATGGCGATGGTCGAGAAAGAGCCGGGCGTGGATGGCGTGACCGTGGCGAACGGTTACTCGTTTATGACGGGGGCCGCGGCGTCGAACGGTGCGTCGATGTTTATCAAACTGCATGATTGGGAAACGCGCCGCGCGTTACCGGGCGATCACTCGGCGAACGCCATTTCCATGCGCATCAACGGCCATGCGGCGCAAACCTTGCCGCAAGCGATCGTATTTGCCATGGGGCCACCGGCCGTACCGGGCATGGGGGCTGCTTCCGGGTTTGAATTTGTGCTCGAAGATGCGCTGGGCCGAAGCCGAAACGATTTGGCCATGGTGATGGACGATGTGATTCGCACTGCGATGCAGCAGCCGGAAATCGCTTACGCGTTCAGTACCTTCCGTGCCAACGTGCCGCATTACTACGTCGATATCGACCGTGAAAAAGCCAAACAGCTGGGGATTTCGCTGTCGGACATTTTCCAAACCATGCAAGGCAATTTGGGGTCGATGTACGTCAACGACTTCACCATGTTCGGTAAAAACTTCCGCGTAACGATGCAAGCCGACAGCGAACATCGAAACTCAATGGACGATTTGAACCATTTCCACGTGCGCTCGGCGTCTGGGGACATGATTCCCCTCAGCACCTTAGTCAGCTACAGCGAAGTGTTTGAGCCAGATGTGGCGTGGCGTTACAACATGTATCGCAGCGCGATCATTCAAGGTCAACCTGCGCCGGGTTACTCCAGTGGTGATGCGCTGGCTGCAATGGAACGTGTTGCTGCGCAAACGCTGCCACAAGGTTACCAATATGAGTGGACCGGAATGGCGTATCAGGAAGTTTTGGCGGGCAACCAAGCGATTTACGCGTTTGCACTGGCGCTGATCTTCATCTACCTGTTCATGGTGGCGCAGTATGAAAGCTGGAGTATTCCGCTGGCGATCATTTTGGTGGTGCCAGTGGCGACGTTGGGCTCGTTTATTGCGTTGACCCTGACCGGAACCGCGCTGAACTTGTACGCGCAAATTGGTTTGGTGTTATTGATTGCACTGGCGGCGAAGAACGCCATCTTGATTGTAGAATTTGCCAAGATGGAACGTGAAGAGAAAGACCTGCCGATTGAACAAGCGGCGATTGATGGCGGCAAACTGCGTTTTCGTGCGGTGAACATGACGTCTTGGTCGTTTATCCTCGGCATTTTCCCGCTGATCTTCGCGTCTGGCGCAGGTCATGTCAGCCAAAACTCGCTGGGGATTTCGCTGGTCGGCGGCTTGTTGTGTGTGCTGCTTGCCGGTACGTTTTTGATTCCTGGATTTTATGCATTGGTGCAACGCCAACGTGAGAAAATTCATCATGGAAACACACGTTTAGTGGATTTAGATGACGAATAATTTGTCGTAGATCAAAGCACTACCGCCGAGTTCCGTGGTGGTAGTGCTTCTACTCTAATCCTGACTCAAAATTGACATTTTGCTTTTCAATAATCTTCTAATCTATCGCCGTGATTTTTGGGATGGAGACTGAAATTCGCCGCAGGAACATGGTAGTCACAAATCATCTGTAGTATGTTTATCTGCAACATGTTGTAGTTGTAGAGTACCTCTAACTAGGCGATTCATCCATGAAATCAAGAAAAGCGTTGCAATTGGCAGGCGATGGCTATGCGACTTTACTCAAAATCGTCGATTTTCTGATCATTAATATCTCTCTCACCTTTATCATTCGTTTGATTGGTGCAAAAGAAACCGCCATCGATGCGACGGCTGCTTTCCTGTTTTCTGTTATCTTTCTTCTTGCCGGCGAATACATCAACCTGTACGCACACAGTGTGCTGAGCCGAGTTCGTCGATCATTCGTTCGTTTAGTGTGTACGTTGATTGTTGCCGCCTTGGCGATGCAGGTGGTGAAATACACTTTCCGCAATCTGGATGGGTACACCATCACCAATTTGAACAACACCATTTTTTATCAATGGTACGTGCTGCTGCTGGTGTGTTTGGCTGCTGTGCGCATGGTCACCATCTCAATCGTGCGTTTGGTGCGTAAATCGATGAATAAAAAGCGCCGCGTGGCAGTGATTGGTTTGACCCCCGGCGGTTTGACCATTGAACGTGCCTTGATGCGTGCGCATCGCCCGCAAGATCTCGAAATCACCTTCTACGATGATCGCAACGAAAACCGCTTTGCGTACCCGATTCGCTCGCCGATGAAAGGCAAAGTCGCGCCACTGATTGAACTGGCCAAAGAGGGCGGGATCGACGAAGTGTTCATTGCGCTGCCGATGGTGGCACGCGATCGCATTCGTCACTATCTGGATGAATTGTCAGACAGCACAGTGGATACCTATCTGGTGCCAGACCTTTACACCTACAATCTGAATGTGTCGCAGTTGAAACGCATTGGCGGCGTACAAACCTTCAGTATTTTCAGCTCGCCATTTGATGGCATGGGTAAAGTGATCAAACGTATCGAAGACATTGTGATTGGTTCGATGATTGCATTGCTGATTTCTCCCGTTCTCATTGCGGTGGCGGTTGGCGTGAAACTGAGCTCACCTGGCCCAGTGCTGTTTAAGCAAGACCGTTACGGTTTGGGCGGTAAGAAAATCAAAGTGTGGAAATTCCGCTCGATGAAAGTGATGGAAAACGATGCGGTGGTGACCCAAGCGACCAAAAACGATCCACGCGTGACCAAGTTTGGTGCTTTCATTCGCCGGACATCGCTCGATGAATTGCCTCAATTCCTCAACGTGCTGCAGGGCTCAATGTCCATCGTTGGTCCGCGTCCACATGCGGTCGCACACAATGAGCAGTACCGTAAGATTGTTGATAACTATATGATTCGCCACAAAATCAAACCGGGTATTACCGGTTGGGCGCAAATCAACGGTTACCGTGGTGAAACGGAAACGGTCGACAAAATGGAAAAACGTGTACGTTACGACATTCAATACATGCAAAACTGGAGCCTGTGGCTCGACATCAAAATTATCTTTTTGACCGTATTTAAAGGCTTTGTGAGTGAGACGGCTTACTAGTGCGTTATGCATTGCGGCGTTGGTTCCGGCCGCGCACGCAGAGTTAACCCCCAAGTCCCATATTGGGCCGGCGGGCATTGATTTCCAAAGCCAAGTGGGTGTGGATTATGGTCACGACGACAACGTGACCTACCAACAAAACGCTGCACCGGCCGTGGCTTCGGATTTCTGGACCGTCACCCCAACCTTGCAGGCGGTGGGGGAACGGGGCGAAGACAAATACACCCTGATGTACAGCGGCGAGTTTCGTCGCTATGACGACTCTGCGGCGGACGATTACGATCGCCATTTTTTCATGATGGACAACGCGTGGCGTTTTGGGCGCATGCACGGACTCACGCTCAACATCTCGCAAACGTTAGGCCAAGAAAAGCGTGGTCAGGACATGTCGGAAGGCTTTACCGACAGTCAATTCGCTGAATATGGCTTTGACGAACAAGGATTGAAAAATTCGCTGCTTGATACCAGCGTTCGCTACAGTTACGGCGCGCCAGAAGGTCGCGGTAAATTGGAAGTGTTATTGCAACGCAAGCAGCTCCATTTTCGCGACACTGACGACATCGAACAGGCATCGCCAGCGTTTTACGACTACTTGCTGGAGCAGGAGTGGCGGGAAGACAGTTTAGTGGTTGATCTGTTTGACCAATACAGCAGCAAAAGCCGTTTTCGCTACAGTTTTATTACCAACCGACGCCACTACGAGCACGCCAGCAACAAGCGCAGTAATGAATACTATTTGCTGTTTGGGTTAAAAAGTGAGCGTACCGGCAAGACCACCATCGAGGGGAACGTTGCCTTGCTCTACAAGGAGTTTCCCAATGATGAGAATGCCGAGGATTTTAAAGGTTTTAACTGGGATATCGAAGCAAACTGGAAGCCAGTCAAGCATTCTGAGTTTACACTCTACACTTGGCAAAAAGTGAAAGATCCCGAGCAGGAAGGCGGCTATGTTTTGGATAACAAATATGGCATCGCATGGACGCATTATTGGTGGGTTGATCGCTTTTCCACCACGTTAGATTACGGTTATCAAACCGATGATTATCGTATTCCTAACAAAGACCGTTTTGATAAAAACCAAGTTGCGAAAGTGACGATTGGATACGATTTCCGACCCTCGATACGTCTTGAAATGAATTATCAATGGAGCGATATGCGTTCCAATAAAGAGACGGACGCATTCTTTATTAATAACGGAAACACTCAGGTGCTACGACACTTGGGGTATGAACAATCTCTGATTCAGTTGCAATTAAAGGTACAGATTTAGATGCGAGCATTAGTTATTGCATGGTTGAGTTTGATGTGGCTGGTGGTATCGCCTGTGTCGGCTCAAGAGACGCCGTCACCCTCAGCACAATCTGTGGATGATGCCCCAGCACGTGAGCTGCAGGATTACCATCTCGGGACGGGCGATATGATCGACATTATTGTTCACGGCGAACCAGACATGTCGATGAAGTTGAAAATATCGAAAGCGGGCGTGGTCAACTTCCCGTACATCGGTGAAATCACGCTGACTGGCAAAACGCCGTCACAAGTGGAAGCGGACATCGAAAACCGTTTACGGGGCGATTATTTGCTCAACCCAATGGTGACGGTGAACTTGGCCGAGTTTCGAAAAATTTACGTCTCAGGCGAGGTTGAACAACCGAACGGGTACGAATACCAGCCGAATTTAACGGTTGAACAAGCCATCGCGTTAGCGGGCGGCTTCACCGATCGGGCCGATCGCAAAGACATCAACATCCGCGTTGCTTCAAACCATGAACTAATAAAAAAAGTCGAGTTAACGCACCTTATTCAACCCGGTGACACCATCATCGTCGAACAGAGTTTTTTCTAATATGTCAGTAGGAATGGTAGAAAGCGGCAAGAAAATGGAAAGCAGCATTGATTTCGCGCCGCTGGTTAAATCGCTAAAAAAACATGGATGGAAAGTCATTCTGGCGACTGTGCTTGTGACGGGCGCGTGCGTGCCGTTGGTGATGTCGATGAGTTCGAAATACATTTCGACCGCGACAGTGCTGATTAAAGCACAGGAAGACAACGCGACGCCGATTGAGCAAGTCGACGGTTACGATTCAACGCGCAGTGCCTATTACGAAACGCAATACAACCTCATGCAATCCCGCGTGGTGCTCGAACGCGCCATCAAAATGCTCAAAATGGATGAAGATGCCCGTTACAACGGGGATAAGCCATTGGATGAGTCTCATCCAGAGTGGACGCTGTCTGAATCAGAGCGTATGGAGAAAGCACTGAAAGTGCTGCGTGAAGACATCACGTTTACGGTGGTGCGTCAAACGCAACTGGTGTACGTCTCATTTGAATCCAAAGAGCCGCAAGAAGCTGCGCGCATTGCGAACGGCGTGTCGAAAGCGTTTATCGACTACACCGTCGATCAAAAAGTAGAGAAAACCGAAAATGCGCTGCGCTGGAACCAAGAGCAGATGAAAGATCTGCGCCAGCAAGTGACGGCAAAGAAAAAAGAGATGGAGCGCTTTCTTGATAAGAATGGGCTGCTGACGTTTCGCGGTATTGACGGGTATGAAACCGAAGAACTGGGCATTGTGACCAACAAGCTCGCCGATGCCAAAGAACGCCGTTTAGCGTCTCAAGCACAATATGAAATCGTGGCGCGTAACATGGATGCGCCGATTGAAGATATTGCGTCGATGCCAGAAGTTTCGGGCCATCCACAAATGCAAGATCTGCGCATCGCGCTGATCCAAGCCAAACGTCACCTGGCTGACTTGGGGCTACGTTATGGTCCAAAACACAACAAAGTGCTGGAAGCCAAAGCGCAAATTCAAGCGATTGAAGATCAAACTCGCTTGCTGCTACAAGAGTTAAAAGAAGGTTTGTTGAAACAGTACCAAACCGATTTAGCGAAAGAAAACCGCTACAAAGCGTTGGCTAAAGTACAAAAAGATGATTTCAAAACCTTAGTTGCCAAACGTGACCAGTATGAAAGCTTGAAAACCGATTTGGACAAAACAGAAGACTTGTATCGTCAACTGTTCCTGCGCAGTAAAGAGCAAAGCTTAACCTCGCAATACCGCGAACCGGATGCGGTGCTTTATGACCCCGCTGCAGCGGCAGAACGTCCTCAAAAACCGAACAAAGCGTTGTTGTTGGCGATGGTCGCCATTCTAACGCCTGCGCTGTGCATTCTGTATTTGATCATTCGCGCCGGGCTGGATCGCAAGATCTATATGCTCAGCCAAGTGCAACCGAAACTGGGGCTGAAACCGCTGGCCGATATTCCGCACTTTGATGGCGAAGAGCCGCGCGAACATTTGGTCAATCTGATTGAGTCCAATCCGTATGCGATGGAAACGATTCTGGGCCTGAAAACGGCCATTCGACTGGCTGCGCCGCAAGCGCGTGTGATTGGGGTTGCATCGAGTACGGTGCAAGAAGGGGCGTCAATGCTGGCGCAATTGCTGGCAAAAGCGTGGAGCCAAAATGAGCGCACACTGCTGGTGGATCTGGATTATCGTGGCACTGGCGCCTTGTCGTTTAGCGTGGTCGCGAACCCGCAACCCGAACCCCTTGGCGTGGCGCAGTGGGTGAACAACCAGCATGACCTTGAGACGCTGATTCAACCCTTGAGTTCGCAATGCGATTTCTTGCCACGCGGCGAGTGGACCGCATCACCGTTGGTGCTGTTTGCTCACGAGCGTTACAGCGCTTTAATGAACCAACTCAAAGGGCAATACGATTGTGTGATCGTCAACCTGCCCGCATTGAGCGACAGTAAAGACAGCCAATTGGCAGCGCAAGCTGTGGATACGGTGTTGGTGGTGGTGCGCGCAGAGCAACGTCAGGCACCTGCGATTGTCCATGATTTGCGTAAGCTACACAGCGACAACATTGATGTGGTCGGCGCAGTGCTCAACCAAGTGAATGCAGAAAACCTGCAAGGCGAGGAGAGCAAGCGATTTATCACTCAGGGAAGTTTCACGACGTTCGCAACGGCGGAGTAAACCTATGAGTCTGCTTAGAAGCATCTCAACCATCGCCGGGTCTTCGGTGCTGTCGCAAGTGATTGGCGCGGCATCGTTGTGGCTCATCTCTCATCGCTACGGCATGGGTGAGGTTGGGATCTACGCACTGACCTACAGCATCGTATTGATTGGGGCGCAGGTGTGTACCTTCGCTTCCCAATTGCTCCTGCCCAAGCAGCACGATGACCTGCTGGTGCAGAATATCGTGTTTTGCTTGTTGCAGAGCCTGATTCTGGCCCTGCCGTTTACCGCGGTCGTGGTGGTGCTGTTTGATAAGCCGTTTGGCTTGTTTTATCTCTTAACTGTGGTTCACGCGTGGGTGCTGATTTCTGAAAACTTGCTGATGCGCGATGAAAAAATGGCGCTGCTGGCGCTGCAACGGATTTCGATGTCGATCGTTGTGATCTCGATGATTGCGCTGTCTGATGTGGCGATCTGGTTCTACTGGGCGTGGGCATCGCTGGCGTTTGGTTTGATCATTGTGTGGCTGGGTTATTCCACACCGCTCAAACAAGTGCGCGTGAGTCATTTTTCTTGGACACAACTGAGTCACTTCTATCGCGCCAATCATCATCACATCTCGAAAGTGGGTAGTGCTGAAGTGCTGGCGATGGCCAATAACAACTTGCCGATGGTGCTGATTAACTTTTGGTTCTCGTCAGTCACTGCGGGTTATTTTGCCGTGGTGAGCCGGTTCTGTTTGTCGCCAGTGGTGATCGTCGGCAACGCCGTGCGCAACTCAATTTTCTCCAAATGGTCGATTGATTTTCGTCATCAGCGTTTCAACTATCCGGAATTCATTAAGGTTCGCAAGCTGCTGTTTGTCCTGGGTTTGGTCGCCACTGCGGGCGTATTCCTCTTCTATCCTTTGGTGATGGAATTTGCTTACGCGCAGCATTGGGTGAGCCATGAGTGGGTCGAATCGGTTCCGACATCGCGCTACATGTTGCCCTATCTGTTTCCGGCGTTGGCCGTGTGTCCGTTAACTGTGATTGAACTGGTGTTTGGCTCGCCGCGCTACTTTTTGCGCATCCAAATTGAGCAATTGGCAGCCGTTGTGCTGGCGTTTGTGGTGTTGCCATATTTCCACCCAGATTATGGCATGTCGGTTTTGGCGTTTGCGGTGCTTTCGGCCGTGCGTTACGGCTTCATCTACTTGAAAGTCAATCAACGCGCGCGCGAGATGCGTGAGTCAATGGACGGCTCGGATGCTTAATAACGGTTTCTACATGCAGATTTACCTGTGGGTCACACTGGTGGTCTGCGGCATGGTGCAATATTTCACTGGGATCAGCGCGGTGTTGTGGCTGCCGTTTGTGCTGGCCTGCGCCATGTTATTGCTGATGATGCTGCAAACGCGCTACACGCCGTTTGTGCTTGATCACCGCGAGCGGATCATTGCTGTGGTGTTTGTCGCTTTCTTTGCAATGGCCACGGTCTCCACCGTGCTGCAAAACGGCGTGGTGGTCACGATTGTTGGTTTGAAAAATGAACTGGCGATTGCACTGGTGATGTTTTGTTTGTTGATGGGCTTTTGCCGCGAGTCGCAGATCCATCGCTTGACTCGCACAATGTACTGGATTTTCTATGCCCAGTTTCCGGTGATGCTCTACCAGCTCATGGTGGTGGTGCCCAAACGTGTTGCCATCAAAGGCGAGTTCGAAATGTGGGACTCGGTGGTGGGCACTTTTGGCGGCGACCCGATGGGCGGAGGGAATACCGCCGCGCTCGGTCTGTTTTGTTTGCTGATCATGCTGTTGAAGGTGTCGGAATACCGCCACGGGGTGGCGAGTAAAACCAGCACCGCGTTTCACGTGATTTCCGCATTCATCATGTGCATTTTGGGTGAGGTGAAATTCGTCATTCTCATTGCGCCCATCCTATTGGCATTTGTTTGGTTTGTACCGAGCTACATGCATGGCATGAAACGGTATAACGCCAAAATCATCTTAATCATGATCGGTGGTTCGGTGGCCTTGCTGGTGTTGGCGGTCTTTGCGCTTGCTTCGTCGTATTCATCGGCGTTTGGTGCTGACCCGAGCAAAGGCGCGTTTGAACTGTTCATTGAATCGATGGAATATATTTTTGACCCGAACTTCATCATGGAAAATGGTGAGTTAGGCCGCATGACCACCGTATTTTTCTGGCTGAAAAACAGTGATTTATATGGTCTGCCGAGTCTATTGTTCGGCTATGGGCTGAATGCCACAAACCATGGTAGTTCGGTCGCGCCAGGTTTCCTCAATAATGTGTTTAATGTGCTTTTAGATTCTACCTCCATGAGCATGTTGTTGTGGGAAATCGGTTTAATTGGCACATGTTTGTTTCTGTTGGTGGTTGGTATGGTGGTTTGGGTGTGTATTCCGAAACCGATGCTGCATGGGGCCAACATGGATTTGGCCGATATCCAACTTGTGGCCTACCAACCGGCGTACATTGCGTTTGGTCTTGCAGGATTAATGAGTATTCCTTATAGCCAGATCTTAATGTTGGTTCCGATGATGCAATTTATGTTTTTCTTTTCTCTAGGTGCAGCTTTAGTGATCCGCAAGTCTGTACTCACACTGGGAGAGCGTTCTTATGAGTGAAATTCCTACCGTCTCCGTCATTATCAAGACTTACAACGAAGCCAAAGGGATCGCGAAGACCATCAACAGTATTCGTGAAAATCTGCATGCGTACCCGCATGAAATTATCGTCGCCGACAGTTTGTCGAGTGACAACACCCAACACATTGCGCTGGAATTGGGGGCGACGGTGGTGACTTTAGTGAATGGGGAAGAGCGCTGTTGTGGCGTTGGGCACCAGCTCGGCTATTTGCATGCACAGGGTGAATTCTTGTTGCTGTTGGATGGTGACATGCAATTGGCGCCTGGGTTCATCGAAAAAGGCATCGAATTTCTGCACACCCATCCAGATTATGCTGGGGTTGCAGGCGAAGTCGAAATGGATGAAGCAGTGAGTTACGAATTCAAATCACGTAAACAGCGTCTGCACCTGATCTACCCGCTGGGGGATAATGATCACTTGGCGGGCGGTGGTCTTTATCGTAAATCGGCGATTGATGAAATCGGCTACCTCACCAACCGCAATTTACACGCTTACGAAGAGGCGGAACTCGGCATGCGCCTGATCCATGCCGGTTTTAAATTGCGCCGTTTGGACGTGCCTTATTTCCACCACACCTCGCACGTGATGTCGACCTTTGCGTTGTTGCGACACCGCTGGCGCAGCCGTTACCTGTGCGCGCCGGGTGAGCTGCTTAAATCGTCGTGGGGGCAACCTCATTTCATGCATGCGGTGAAAGAAGTGAAGAACGAAGTGATTTTCACCGTATATTTACTGGGCGTGCTGTTTGCGTTGCTGTGCTTGTCGTGGATGTGGTTTGGCATTGCGTTGCTGCCACTGGTCGCCTTCTTTGCGCTGAAAACCATGAAAAACCGCTCACTGAAAGATGCGGCCATGAGTGTCATTAACCTCACCATGTTTTCGATTGGGTTTTTACGGGGCTTGGGCGTGTCGCTCAAAGATCCTGCGGTCGCACCGGAAAATCGTGTGATTCGAGGAGAAGAGCAATGAAAATTTTGTTGGTCAATAAATTCTTCTTTTTGAAAGGGGGCGCTGAAACCGTCTTTTTCCAAGAGCGTGAGATGCTGATGAAATCTGGCGCTATCATCGTCGATTTTTCTATGCAACATGAGAAAAACGTCGACTCTGCGTACAAAGATTTCTTTGTCTCCAACGTCGATTACTACGACGGTCACGGCTTGATGGGCAGCCTGCGTACTGCGTTGGATTTCATTCACAATCGCGAAGCGTGTGAAAAAATTCGCGTGCTGATTGAACAAGAACGCCCGGATGTGGTGCATTTTCACAACATTTACCACCAATTGACACCGTCGATCATTAAAGTGGCGAAGTCTTTAGGCTGCAAAACCGTGTTGACCGCGCATGACACCAAAATCGCGTGTCCGAGTTACACCATGTATCGCGATGGTCACACGTGTGAAGCGTGTCTGCATGGTTCGGTGTGGAATGCGTGCCGTTACCGCTGCCAGCAAGGATCACTGTTTAAGAGCGCACTGTTGTCGCTGGAGGCGGTGTATCAATCAATGGCTGGGAACTACCAAGCGCTGGATGTGATTGTGTCGCCCAGTGAGTTTCTGGCCAACATCATTCGCCAAAAGTTACCGAACAATCGTATCGATGTGATCGTCAATGGGATTGATGAACACGTCGACACCACCGGTTGCAGCGATGAGGGCTATTTCTTGTATCTGGGCCGTCTGAGCCAAGAAAAAGGCGTGGCGACCTTAGCGAAGGCTTATCAACAATCGCAAAAGCGTATGCCATTGAAAGTGGTGGGCGACGGGCCGTTGTATGAACCATTGAAGGCCGCGCACAGCGACATCGATTTTCTCGGATTTCAAAGTGGCGACGCGCTGCACAGCTTGATCAAAAAAGCCAGTGCGGTGATTGTGCCCTCAGAGTGTTATGAAAACTGCTCCATGTCCGTATTAGAAGCAATGGCGTATGGCAAACCCGTGATCGGCGCCAACATCGGCGGGATCCCGGAGCAGGTGAGAGACGGCGTGGAAGGCCGTTTGTTTGAAGCGGGTAACCCGGCGTCGTTAGCCGAGGTGATGGATCAGTTTGCCATCCAGAAAGACGCCGCGGTTGATATGGGGCGTCACGCACGTCAGCGACTACTGAATAAATACTCACTGACCACCCATGAACAACGTTTATTAGATTTGTATCAGCAACTCGTTGGTGAGGCCGCTTAACATGAAAATTACTGTATTGGGCACGCGGGGCATTCCCGATGTGTTGGGGGGCGTCGAAACCCATTGTCAGCATCTTTATCCTGAATTGGTGAAACAGTTTGGGGTGGAGGTGTGTGTGATCGCGCGTTCGCCGTATGTGCCATACAAACGCTCCAGTTATTTGGGCGTGCAAACCAAAGCCATTTGGGCGCCGAAGAAAAAGTCGCTGGAAGCGATTGTACATTCGACCTTGGCTGCGTTTTCGACCCTGTTTGATGGTTCGGATGTGGTGCATGTGCACGCCATCGGCCCGGGTTTAGTGGTGCCGCTACTGCGTTTGTTGGGCAAAAAAGTGGTGTTTACCCATCACGGCCCAGATTATGACCGTCAGAAATGGGGCGGATTTGCCAAGAAAATTTTGATGCTTGGCGAAAAATTTGCCGCGAAATGGGCCAATGAAGTGATTGTGATTTCTGAAGTCATTAATCGCATTTTGCAGCAAAAATATCAGCGTTTCGACGCCAACTTGATCTACAACGGTGTGCTTGCGCCCGAGGCGCTCAGCGCCGAAAGTATCAACGCCACGTTGAGTGAGTATCAGTTGACGGCGCAAAACTACTTGGTGGCCGTGGGCCGCTTCGTCGAGGAAAAAGGCTTTCATGATTTGATTGATGCTTATCGTGAATCCGGACTCAGCATGCCGTTGGTGCTGGTGGGCGATACTGACCATGAAACCCCTTACAGCGCTGCGCTGAAAGAGAAAGCGCGTAGCACGCCGGGCGTGATCATGACCGGTTTTCTCAAAGGGGACGCACTCAAAGCGGTATTTTCGCAAGCGCGACTGTTTGTGATGCCGTCTTATCACGAGGGGTTACCGATCGCATTGCTTGAAGCCATGTCCTTCTCGCTGCCTGCGCTGGTGAGTGACATTCCGGCGAACACGGAAGTGGCCTTGGATCCAACCTGTTATTTCCCGGTTGGCAATGTGGCTGCATTAGGTGAAAAACTCAGTGCATTAAGTGAAGAAGCCCGTGTGGACTACGCCGAGTACCTAGCCAAATACGACTGGGAAAAAATCGCGCAGCAAACCATGCAGGTGTATCAAAAAGTTGTGGGGCAATAAGTGTCAACACCCGTAAAAGAGAACAAAACGGTGACGCAGTTCTATCATGCGCTTGATGAACGAGTGGCAGCAGAGCTCACCGATACACAGAAACAAGCGATTGAACACGCGATCAAAAGCGTGGGCTTGGTACATCGTCACGGCGTTGATGTACGCAAGAGTTTACCTTGGTTTGGTAAACGGTATTACCTGGTGTTGTTGATGGGGCGCGATCGCCGTCATCAACTGCGCCCGTCGGAATCCAAATGGGCGAATTTTGTCGTGACATCCTTGATGATTGTCGGGCTGCTCGCGCTGTTAGGTTTGTCATTCCTTGCGCTGTACTTGATCAAATCCGCCATGGGCATTGATATTTTTCCCAACTACTCACTCGGGATTTGGGATTGGTTTAAAGGGTTAATGCAATGAAACAACGAACAGCAGCGTGTCGGCTGAATTTGGCCAGTCAAGCGGGGTTGGTTTTGCTGATGATGTTGCCACTTTCAGCGTGTCAGGCGGAGAGCAAGAATGCGTCGTCGTCATCGACCGCGTCGGTATCGCGTGATGAGCAGAAAATTACCGTGCATCCGGCGGCATTGTCGGGGCCGATCACCAACCCGGGCATTGGGGTTGAAACGTTTCATAACAACTGGGAAGTGCCACTGCCGCTGGAGCTCTATCCCGAGTCTGGCGTGGATTACTTTCGTTTTTACTGGACCGATTTGGAGCCGGAAGAGGGCGAATACGCCTTTGGTATGGTTGACCGTTTGCTAGCGCAAAACCGTGCCGCGTTGCCATCACAAATGGTGGCGCTGCGTTTTATGACGGCAGACGGCCCTGAAAGCGGCAGCAAAATTCCAGATTGGCTGATTAAAAAAGGCATTCGCGGGAACTGGACGTCCGATGGCAAAACCTTCGTGCCGGATCTCGATGACAGCTTGTATCTGCACTATGTGGAAAAACTGCTCAATGCGTTTGGTCAGCGTTACGACGGCAACACCAACTTGAGTCACATCGATATCGGCATGGTTGGCTCTTGGGGGGAATGGCACAACAGTAACTTTACTGAGCTGGAGTCGTTGCATCAGCGCTACAGTGACAATGATTTGAATAAGTTGATCGACATGCATTTTGCGGCGTTTCCCAACACGCCTAAAGTGATGTTAATCAGCGGCGAAAACAGCTTGGCTTACGCGGTTGAGAAGGGCGCAGGTTGGCGCGCAGACTGCTGGGGCGACTGGCATAACTTCTCCGACACATGGAGCCATATGGTTGACGACTATCCTTATCGTCTTGCCATGGCTCAGCAAACCTATGCCAAGTTCAATCAGGCATGGCAAACCGCGCCAATTTCCTTGGAAACGTGCGGCAATATGTCGGAATGGTGGAGCAAGTACAATTACACCCGCGAGCAAGTGAAAGCGAGCTTAGATTGGGCGATTGCGCAGCACGCTTCGACATTGAACCTGAAATCGCACGTGGTGCCGACTCAGTATCGTGATTTGTTGGACGATGCGTTGACTCAAATTGGCTATCGTCTGCGTGTGGACACGCTGGTGCACCCTGCTGAATTGACGCCGGGCGCGACCATGACGGTTCAGGCCTTGCTTGTGAACGAAGGAAATGCGCCACCGTATCAGCACCATTATCTGGCGTATCGATTGGTGAATGAGGACGAAGAAACCGCGTTTTTCAACGTCTCAACCGCAGATGTTATGCGTTGGCTGCCGGGTGAACACGCGACCTCCAGCAGTTTCACTTTGCCTGAAACGATCCCCACCGGCCATTACTACCTTGAGTTGGCCTTGGTCGATCGCCATGCTGAGGCAGAAGTGAATCTGGCCAATGAAGGGTTGCAGGCATCGGGCTGGTATCGCTTATCTGACGTAACCATTCGTTAGGTCGACAGCCTTCGCTATGCTGTGGTGCGATATACAGCAGCAAACGAAAAACGAAAGTGACAGAAGAAAAGCGGGCAATGCCCGCTTTTTTGTACGTTGAGCGTTGAAACGACTTTCTTTGAAGACGCCTTTTTGGGGTTGGGAGACTAAGCCAGTGCTTGTGCCAGCAAGCTGACGGGGTGAATGGTTTCCAGCGCGGTGTTCTCTTCGATTTGCCATTTACAGGTTTCGCAGTCGGTGATCGCAAAATCAGCATCGGAGGCTTTGATCGAGTCAAACAGGTGCGAGCCGATTTTCATCGACACATCATAGTTCTCTTCTTTGAAGCCGTAGGTGCCCGCCAAACCGCAGCATTCGCTATCGAGGACAATCAGTTCTAGGCCCGGAATCATGCGCAGCAACTCAATGGTAAACATCACGTTGCCACTGCGTTCCAAGTGACAAGGCGTGTGATAAACCACTTTGAGGTTGACCGGTTTCATTTTCGGCGCATTGCCATTCATAAACTCTTTCAGTAGGAAGCGCGTGACGTATTCAATGTCGTTGGACACTTGGCTGTTGTCGACGCCGAGCACATGCGGGTATTCCTGTTGCAGCGTGAACGAGCAGGTCGAGGAGGTTGAAATCACTTTGGTATGATATTCATTGACCGCAGTTTCCATGTTCTTCACGTTCAGCAATGCGTTTTTACGCGCTTTGTCATGAAAACCGTTGGCAATCAAAGGCACGCCGCAGCATTTCTCGTTGTTCAGCAAGCGCACGCCAATATTCATCGCATTCAACACCTTCACCAGATCTTTGCCCAATTGTGGGTGGTTGTAGTTGACGTAGCAGCCATGAAAGTAGGTGACTTGGCGCTGATACAGCGGCTGGCTGGTGCAATTTTGTTTAAACCAGCGACGGAACGTGCCGTGCGAGTATTTCGGCAACGCTTTGTGGTCATGCACGCCGATGGTTTTGTGCATGATCTTTTTCACCAGTGGCATCGATGTGGCGAAGTTCACCACTGGTGCAAATGGCGTGGCCAGTGAGCCGAACAGGTCGGTGTGGCTCAGCACGTAGTCACGCATCAGTTTCGGATTGAGCGGTTTCTTGCCATGTTTACCCCGCGCGACGGCGATGATGTCGCCGATTTTCACCCCAGATGGACACGCCGTTTCGCAGCGTTTGCAGTTGGTGCAGTATTTAAGCGCTTCGTCGTAATATTCCGGGTTTTTAATGCGCAGGCGCTCGCCATCCGGCCCGCACTGTTTCGGGCCTGGGTAATCTGGGTTGGCTTTTGCCACGGGGCAGTACACCGTGCAGACGGTGCATTTAATACATTGGTCAAAGCTGGTGTTCAGAGGAGCAGCTTTTGAAAATGGCGCGTTCATGCGAGCACCTCCTGATCGAATGGGTTTGGGTGAGACGCTGACAATTGAGGTTCTAGGCATTGCATGATGGCGTGGTAGGCGGTGCCAATCGCGACGCCGCCACCGCACCCTTCAAACACGGGATCGTAACCCGACAACATGGAGCCGCAGCAGTACAAGTTTTTAATGGTGACGCCGCTGCGCTGTGGGTTCAGCTGCGCGTTGGTTTCGACACCGAATGCCATAAAAGGGTGTGAACGGTCGGCAAAGAAGGCCGGATTGCGCCAATCAACGCGCGCTGGTTTATGCGTCACTTGCAAGCCAAAGATCGGTTCTTGGATGGCGTGTTGCTCGGCATGCAACCCTTGGCTGAAATAGCTGCCGGTTGCCATGATGTAGTTGTCAGCGCTGATGGCCATGTCGCGCAGGTTTTGCGTTTGCAGGCTAACCAGACGCTCGCCGTCAAACGTGCCGTTGACCACTTTGTCGCCTTTGAGATGAATGCCACCCAGCAACAGGAAGGTGCGACTGAGCGCCTCTTCAATGCGAATACCCAGCAGCGATGGTGGCATGGTCGGTACTTCGTGAAATTGCAGTTGCGTGGTGTCGCGTAGCTTCGAGAGCAGCGTTAGGCCATCGCCGTTGCCCATGATCGCGGGCATGATCACCAAGTCGTTGCGATTGGCTGCACGCATCAAACCATCGCATAGCGCGGTCCACGCGGCATCGTGTTTCAGCAAACGTGCAATGTCGATTGAGCGCAGCTCATTTGGGTTGCGGCGGTATCCGTCAAACCCCGGAATCGACAGGGTGACCGTGTGAATCGGCACGCCTTGAAAATCGGGATGCTGGTGAAGGTTATCTTTCAGCATTTGTGGCTGAAAATCGCGATAGCCATCGATTGAAACCACCACAATACGCTCAAACGAAACTTCTTGGCGGTGTTGGTAAACAAATGGCTGCGATAGCCAAGTCGCTTTGAGCGTACCAAGCGGCGTGATGCGCCCGTGATTGGCCAAATCATCTTGATGCGATAGCGGCACGTTCGCGGTAGCGAGCGTTTGACGAAACCATTCCAGCCCTTTTTGCAGCGTGCTGCGACCCACCGTGTTGTACGGATGGGACGGCGCTTGTTGCTGCAATGCGTCGAGGGCATCAAACGGGTGGGTGACCGCGCTGCCATCTGGCAATTTCGCCAGCACATCAATGGAGCCGGAAGAGAAATGCAACGCGCTTTGGCCTTGATTGATGAGCACGGTTTTTTTGCAAGCTTGCAGGCTGCGAATTGCAGCGGTATAACCCGCAATGCCGCCGCCGATCACGGCCACATCATAATGCATCATAATTCCGCCTCCTGTTTTTGTTGTTCTGCTTGAGGGTGTTCTGATTGAGCGGGCTGGGGCAGGTCGCTGGCACCGAGTAATCCTTCGTAAATCCAATAGCTGAATTCCGCTTCGCGCAGCGCATCCCCCCAGAAAATGGGTTTGATGCCTTTCCAGCGCTCTTCCAGAAAATCGACCAACAATTCGCTCGATTGACAGCCATCGACCTGACCATATTCGGAAAACAGGCTGGCCGCACGGTAGCTGCACAGTTCGCCCTGACAAGGGCCCATGCCTAAGCGAGTGCGGCGGCGTAGATCGACCAAGTTGTTGACGTCGAGCTGTTTAATCGCGTATTCAATTTCGCCCGCGGTGACCATTTCACATTCACAAATAATCGCTTGGCTCTTGGCATCGTCAGACAAGAATTGCGTGGCGCGTTCACCATGGCGATAAATGGCGGATTCATACACCGGTTTGGCGATGCTGGCGGTTTTCTTGATGGCTTTTGGCGTTTCGTTTGACCCCGGCAGTGGGCGCGTGTGGGTTTCGCACGCTTGAGTGTTGCCCAGTTTCTTCGCCACTAAGTCGGTCGCCCATTCCGCCATTAAGCGGTAGGTCATCAGTTTGCCGCCGGTAATGGTGGTGAGGCCTTTGAGGCCGTCGCGCTCTTGGTGATCGAGCAAAACGATGCCGCGGCTGATATTCCGGCCACTGCCATCGTCATCTACCGATACCAAAGGACGTACCCCCGCGTAGGCACGCAGCACGCGCGTATTGGCCATGATCGGCGCAAGTTTCGCACCTTCTGCCAGCAGCACATCCACGTCACGTTCGGTGACGTGCAAGTTATCGATCTGGTCGTAATCAATGTGTTCGGACGTGGTGCCGATGAGTGAAATGGTGTCGCCGGGCACCAGAATGTCGGCATCAGAAGGTTTACGGCAACGGTTGATCACTAAGTTATTGATGCGGTAATCGAGGATCAACAGCGAACCCTTGGCAGGGAACATCTTGATGTTGAGGTCAGCATATTCGCAGATATGTTGTCCCCAAATGCCTGCGGCGTTGATCACTTCTTTGGCAAAGATTTCAAACTGTTGGTTGGTGCCCAATTGCAAACAGCGTACACCGAGTATGGTATCGCCTTGGCGAATCAAACTGGTGACGATGGTGCGGTTGAACATGCGCGCGCCGTGCTCTTTGGCATCAAGGACGTTTGAGGCACACAAACGGAACGGATCCAGCGTGCCGTCAGGTACTTTTACCGCGCCGATCAGCGCTGGGTTCACGTTCGGTTCGAGCGCGAGTGCTTCTCTCGGCGTTAAACGGGTCGCTTCGATACCAGCATTGCCGCAAGCCTGAATAAAGGTGTCTTGAAAGCTGAGTTCGTCTTCAGGCAGGGTAATGAATAGGCCATCGGTCGCTTCCACACAATGGCGAGCGATGCGTTTGAGCGTTTGGTTTTCCTGAATGCATTCTTTGGCCGATTCTGCATCAGTGACGGCATAGCGCGCGCCAGAGTGCAGCAAGCCGTGGTTACGACCTGTGGTGCCGGAGGCGATGTCATCTTTCTCTAGCAGAATGCACGCGATGCCTCGCAATGCGCAGTCTCGCATGATGCCTGTGCCGGTCGCGCCGCCGCCAATGATGACAACGTCGGTTTCCATTCGTTGATAAGCCGTCATGACCTTTACCTTATGCAACTTTAATAAACTTACAACTAGTATGTCTTTTTTTATCATTTACGTTCGATATATTGCTCACAAAAGCGCGAACGAGCGTTAAATTGATAGTTTTGGTGATTGTTTCGTGTCGGTGTGGAGAAATTAACCAACAATGTTGCTGATATTTAACAGGGTTAGGCACATATTTGTTACATGTAAATCGATGAAAACAGGAATAAATGCGCTAACGAGCTGGTCTGATGTGCAAGCGGAGTCAAGAACGTTGTTGGCAAATGAAAACGTATGATGCCTTGTTTAATAAGCAATTGCTCAGTTTATTAGGGTTTCTTGATTAGAAAATGGCGCGATAAAAACTAACCCTACTGATGAAATGATCAAAATGATGCGCCAATTAACAAAAAACGAGTTTGACATTAACAAATTTGTGCTCGAACGCTCATAAATTTCCTTATTCGATTTTCGAGAGTGCTCTTCTGTGTCAGATTTGCCCCACACAAAGTTTGTGTACATAACTATAAACAGGACTCTTACTTATGACTCGAACAAAACAACATACTCTTTTAGGAGAGTGTATCGCGGAGTTTATCGGCACCGGACTGCTGATTTTCTTCGGTGTGGGTTGTGTGGCAGCACTCGTGCTGACTAGCGCACAATTTGGTCAATGGGAAATCAGTATCATGTGGGGCATGGGCGTTGCCATCGCCATCTACTGTACAGCTGGTGTCTCAGGGGCTCACATTAACCCCGCGGTAACGATCGCTCTGGCCGCTTTCCATGGTTTTGATAAAGCGAAAGTGGTTCCTTATATTGTGGCGCAAGTGCTGGGTGCCTTCTGCTCGGCAGCATTGGTTTACGGCTTGTACAGCAACCTTTTTACCGATTACGAAATCGCGCACAATTTTGTACGTAGCAGCCAAGAAGCATTGGCCACTGCGGGTATCTTCTCGACGTATCCGAATGCTGCCTTGTCGTTTGGCGGTGCGTTCGCGGTCGAATTTACCATTACAGCCGTACTGATGTTTGCGATTTTGGCACTGGGCGATGAAAACAACGGTGCACACCGTAATGCGCTGAACCCATTGTTGATCGGTATTCTGATTGCAATCATCGGCGGCTCGCTTGGTCCACTAACTGGTTTTGCAATGAACCCAGCGCGTGACTTCGGTCCGAAGCTGTTCGCTTACCTGGCCGGTTGGGATTATGCACTGAGCGGCGCCAAAGACATCCCATATTTCATCGTCCCGATTGCAGCGCCAATTTTAGGTGCATGTTTTGGTGCGTGGGCATATCCGAAATTTATCGCGGTTTATCTTCCAACCGTGGGAACGGGCTGTACTATCCCGAACCAGTGTGATGACGTGGAAGAAAGTGAACAAGCACACGTCTAAAATGAAAGTAATTCGAAGTTAGCAAGAACGTGAAACTATAAGGAATAAACCATGACTGAGCAGAAATATGTGGTTGCATTAGATCAGGGCACCACCAGCTCGCGAGCTGTTGTACTCGACCACGATGCAAATATTGTGAGCGTTTCTCAGCGTGAATTCACTCAAATCTACCCAGAAGCGGGTTGGGTTGAGCATGATCCAATGGAAATCTACGCGACGCAAAGTTCAACGCTGGTTGAAGCGCTGGGCAAAGCGGGGATCCGTAGTGATGAAGTCGCGGCGATTGGTATTACCAACCAACGTGAAACCACCATCGTTTGGGACAAAGAAACAGGCAAACCGATTTACAACGCCATCGTATGGCAGTGTCGCCGTACGGCTGAAATCTGTGAAGAGCTGAAATCTCGTGACGGACTGGAAGCGTACATTCGCGAAAACACCGGCTTGGTGCTTGACCCGTACTTCTCGGGCACCAAAATCAAGTGGATTCTGGACAACGTTGAAGGCGCACGCGAAGCGGCTGAATCGGGCAAACTACTGTTTGGTACCGTCGATACATGGTTGGTGTGGAAAATGACCCAAGGTCGCGTACACGTGACTGATTACACCAACGCATCGCGTACCATGCTGTTTAACATCAACTCACTGCAGTGGGATGAGAAGATCCTGAAAGAGTTCGGCATTCCGCTGGCAATGATGCCAGAAGTGAAGCGCTCTTCAGAAGTGTACGGCCAAACCAACATCGGTGGTAAAGGCGGTACGCGTATTCCAATCGCAGGGATTGCGGGTGACCAACAAGCGGCGCTGTACGGCCAAATGTGTGTGAAAGCGGGTCAGGCGAAAAACACCTACGGCACAGGCTGCTTCCTGCTGATGAACACCGGTCAGGAAAAAGTGACGTCAAGAAATGGTCTGCTGACGACTCTGGCTTGTGGTCCGAAAGGCGAACCGGCTTACGCACTGGAAGGTGCAGTATTCATGGGCGGCGCTTCTATTCAGTGGCTGCGTGATGAGCTGAAACTGATCTCTGATGCGCACGACTCAGAATACTTCGCAACCAAAGTAGACACCTCAAACGGTGTGTACGTGGTGCCTGCATTTACGGGCCTTGGCGCACCATATTGGGATGCTTACGCACGTGGCACCATTGTGGGCCTGACTCGCGGCGTGAACTCAAACCACATCATCCGTGCAACATTGGAAAGTATTGCTTACCAAACTCGTGACGTCCTAGATGCGATGCAAGCAGACTCCGGCATTCGCCTGTCTGCACTGCGTGTGGATGGCGGTGCGGTTGCCAACAACTTCCTGATGCAGTTCCAATCTGATGTGCTGGATACCGAAGTACATCGTCCAAAAGTCACCGAAGTCACAGCACTGGGTGCCGCTTATTTGGCGGGCTTGGCTGTTGGTTTCTGGGATGACTTGGAAGAATTGAAAGATAAAGCCGAAATTGATCGCAGTTTTGAACCTCACCACGATGAAGAGAAACGTCAACGTCGTTACAAAGGTTGGAAACGCGCGGTGAAATGTGCGCAAGCATGGGCTGAGTTACATCACGAAGAAGAGTAATGTAACAACCATTGTGTGAATGACCGTTTCTTCGTAGGGGGGAAGCGGTTATCGGGGAAAAGTAAAAGCCCGGGCAATTGCCCGGGCTTTTTTTACACGTCTTTTTTTTATTTTTATTTAAGCGGCGTTTTGCACGCCTTCGGCTTTGTCAGCCTTCTTTTCTTGCTGCATTTTGAACAGGAAATATACGTTAACGCACGCAATGAACGCGTTGGTCGCGACCACGGGCCATGCGTTAATCATCAAACCGTACACAACAAATAGTGCACAGCCGATAAAGTTCAAAACGCGAAGTTTGACGATGTCTTTCATCGTAAGTGAGATAGCCACGCCGATTGATGCCGCGTAGCCCATGATTTCAACCATGTTCATGTCCATTTTTTGACCCTCTTTAAGTTTGCCGAACAGTGTCAGTGTCGGTACCAATCTTCTCGTCGTGAGATAAGTGAGGATGCTCCATGCCTCGAATGGTTCGGTTGTTTTCTATGATTACTATAACAACAGGGTTATTGTGATAAAACCCTCAAAAACGAGTTCGGTGAAGGTTAGCGATTACGCAAACGTTTAATGCTGTTCACAGTTTTGTCATTACCCAATTCTGTTGGTCCAAAAAGTAAGCAAAAGGGCAGGGTGAGGGAGCGGGTGAAACTGACGAGGCGTGTCTATAGAGCGTTTGAAGTGGGCTTAAGTGAACTTTCAGAATTGTTGACTAAAGAAAGTGTTGAAAACCACTTGGGAAAGGTGAAGCGCTTTAGTGTAGCCGTTCCAGATATCTAATCAACACGGTACCTTATGCCTCAATTGCGAGTGTTCTAATTGCGTGGATTAGAACGAAGCAAAACCGAATAGTACATATTCAGTATGCAGACAACACATCAATCACACTCGAAGGTCATCATACTAAAGAGGAAGTTGAATATTATTTCAACAAGAAAGAGAAGACGGAAATTTTCGTAGAGTCTGCGCCTGCTAAAAATGGCCTTGGTTGAGGGTTCTGCGTGAAAGTTACAAAGGCTCCAAAGTGATGGTTTATGAGCATTCTGGAGCCGTTGTTGTATGTTTCAGGTTACCCAAAAATATTAATCTACCACGCAACAACATAGTAATCGGCGTATAGCTCAGTCGTATTTTCAGTTCTAACAACTTGGAAAGACATGTTTACGACAGCATAGGAATTTTTTTTATTAGAAACCGCGAATTCTTTTGCTTCTTCTCGAGCGTTTTTGATAAACAAATTTTTTTGATTAGATACATAATTGACAGAGTCAGTATTCTTTTGGAAAAGATATCCATCTCCGGCGTAAGATGCATTGTGAGATGGATAGCCAGTCCAATTTTTATCAGTCAAACCGCCAGGGTAGTCACTGTAAAACACCCCTGAAAAGCTAGGCTCGGCAGCAAATACAATGCTAGAAAAAAATAATCCAATAATTATGGTAAACTTCTTCAACTTAAACTCCTCATTGAAATACAAAAATAATGCTCTGTTAAGGGGAGCAGCAACGCAATACCAATCACCTTAAACATTAAACGCAACGCATAGTAAAAATGCCACATGTTGCGAGTCACTTTTAAACGGTTTGTTATACTGTTACATTTCACCTGACTTAATTTTGGACTGAGCTTCACTTACGGTCTGCTTACCAAACAACAAATCCATCATTGCGATGATTCGTTTACGGTCATCTCCCCACTTATCTGAATTTGCACTATTTGGTGCCTTGAATTCGACTTCACCGACTTTCTCGCTATTTTTATACGCTTTAACTTTGGCATCTGCGATAAACGTTCTGAAGTCCCAGCTCCAACGTGATATATAGGTAAGTGTAAGCTCCGAACTTTTCGGTGTAGTTCCATCACTTACAACAGTACATTTATGCGCAGTATCCAAACACCACTCTTGCATTGAATCTAAGAAGATCTCTCGTGTCGCGTTATCTTTGACAATAGTGATCTCTTTACTCTGATTCTCTTGCGAGATTGCTTCCGCTGTATACTTCGGAGTAGCGCATGCTGCCAAAAACACAGGTAGACTAAGGATAAGTAGTTTCTTGTACATGTTACTTCTCTTTAAATAGAACTATTATTTTTCTTGAATTGCAATTAGCTGCATAATGCCCCATTAAGGTGTGAGCGAAGCGAAAATGCCAAGCGTTGCGAATCACTCTTAAACAGATTGTTAGATTTTATAATAATTTTTTCAATACCTTATGTGCTTGAACTGTAACCAATGTTATAGGCACATTATTAGGTTTTGTGAACCCAGTATTGATACTATAAGCTGTACATACTTGAAGAAACAAATCAAATTCATTAACTAAGTCTTTGTCATTTAGCAGAAGGAGGCGACTCTCAACAACATTTTGTTTTTTCTTTACTACATTCATTAACGCTATTCTTAGAGCATCTTCATTGTCCTTGGTAGAGTATGATAAATCAGATAACGCAAACATAAGCTCATCTATATACTTGATTATCATCGATGATGCTGCTTCATAAAACACCTTTCTTTTTTCTAATTTTTCCTGCCTTTTAAAGAAAAGGTATGAAATTATAAAACTAAATAAAGCAGTAAAAGCAACGGTAAATGTTTCTTTCGCATAAGGTAATTCAAGCATAATACTTCCTGTGAAATCTAGCCCCGTTTAAACGCTTTGTTATGTGTTTTTTCTCGGCTTCTGTCTTTTCGAATCGTGCCAGTTAAGTTCGCTATTCACGGGGCAATCTGCCATATGGTACGAGTAAAAACGGGGAGAAATTGACGGCAGATTAACTTCTACACCAAATTGCTCTGGCGTCAGAACCTTAGTTTTTAACGATCTAACTGCAGGGTTATTCTTCTGTGCTTCTAGGTTTTTTACCAACTTAAAATCCATAGTTAAAAAACAGTAGCAGTCATTTCTTTCCGCCGTGACAATATGCCAGATATCCTGTGAGTTTTTCTTACCTAGCACTCGAATTAAGTCATGATAAAGTGGGTCAGATTTTGATGCCAACCTATCTTTTCTTTGCTCTTCAAGACTTCTACAGCCAGAGCCAATAGCAAATGTATAATCGGGGTCATGGATAACTCGCATATCAAGCGCTTTAAATAATGAGCTATCAAACATCCTATAGCCTCGAAATCTTCCCATAGGTTGAGTTAATTGTTCATCTTTCAATTCATCAGAAAGACACAGTTCAATTACACCACGCCTAGCTAAATCTACAATACTTGGCAAATATTTAATTGAGGCAAATTCACGATATTTGCAACCTTTTCTATGCACTGGAATTCTAGATAGGTAACCAGTATCTATTGTAGTATCGCCCCACTTTTTTCTACCATTTGATATCCATGCGGTTTCATGAGTAACACCGTGAAACAGAACTGTGTTGTCCACTAAAATTGAAGTAACTTTGAGCTTACGTAGATTTTTTTCGATACATGAATTTCGGAACTCAATGTATTTATCTACAACTTTAGGAAGTAATTTATACTGAAATTTTTGTTTTAAAGTCACTGAAGTTCCTCCCACATTTGTGCGCGAACACATAACGCCACATTAAGGTATGAGCAACGCTACCACAACACTCAATTATTGCGCCGTAAACACAAAAGCCAATTAAAACCAAAGCTGCCTAGTGTTGCAAATCCGTCTTAAAGCGTTTGTTAGTTTTTATCTTTTACGACGTTCTTTTCTGTCTCTTGATTCCCAATTCCAGTGTGAATCTATATTTAAGGCTCCGAGTATTTCACCAAGCATACCAATAGTTACATGCTCTTCTTTGCAAGCATCAGCTACTTCAAGGCAATAGTTTGATTCAGGTTTCGCCATGTAAATCATAGTCCCTGCGCCAATGTGTTCATTTCTAGTTAAGAAATCAGTAAGACTGTAGCGGTAACAATCCGAAGCAAGGATCAATATGTCTCCACCTCTTACGCGCGTAACTCTATAGATATAGTCCGATGGGTCTGTAACTCTTTCCCACGACGCAACGTTAGAATGGTTGTTTAAAGCTCTTTCCCAGAATGGCAGGATTGAAGAATGTAGATCTTTTCCCATTTAAATTACCTGTTCCAAATTTTTAATTTTGCTCTTGAAAGAAAGGAAACTTTCTTTCTCAATTTCACTAAATACAGAAAGATGCAAACTTTCACCTTTCTCGGTTTTACACTTATCCACAATACCTTTGAGTTGATTTGCCACTTCTTTGATGCCTACAAAAGTAGATGAGTTGGTTTTTATTAAAATATCTATATCATGATAATTTTCGTTGTACAAAAAGCTACCAAACAGATACACACTTTCCAAATCCAACCCTGAGAGCTCACTCTGTAACCAACCAGACAATTTTTCTTTTCTACGTAGATGAGCTTTACTTACTTTCTTATAGCTATAAATTAGGTCAGCAAACTCTTGTGGAAACTGGTGGTTGGAATAATCAATGCCGCCATTTTCAACATGAACTTTAAAGTGCTCAATATGTGATTTCATTTTGTCGATAATGCGTTTTTCTACAGGTGTGAATCTCTTTATAGTGCTGATTATTTGATAGATTTTCGCATTATTGGGTAAAATAATCTCTAATTTAGCATTGTTCCACACAGAAAACTCCATACGCAGTTCTTCTTGATTGTGCTGAGATGAATTAGGACCACATTCTTTAAATACGCGCTCATTCTCTTCTATTAATTTTATTAATGTTGGTGTGGCTTTCTTTAGAGAAGCAAACTGCTTGCAACTTTTATCACCTTGCTCAAGATGGGCTTTGTAGAACAGCCAAAGTGAAACAAGCACAAACAACACTCCTACGTAGAAAACTGTAGTACTCGCTCCATCAGACAGTTGCACTTTAAGCACAAAGTCACGTGTAATCAGCTCCAAAGATAACAAAAGCTCAATTAAAAGATTTTTTCCAATTAAAGTCGCCCCTAGGGTAAATGTTAACAGTATAATTTTGTTAACATAATTCGGGTTCAATACATTGTTCAGCTTTGTTAGTAGGATTTGCTTCAAAACTAAATCTTGGGACATCTAAACCTCTAATAAAAACTAACGCCGCGTTAAGGTGTGAGTAACGCAACACCACAGCCTCAATATTGCGCCTTAAACACGATGCTCAACGCAAAGTGAAAATGCCACGCGTTACGAATCACTCTTAAACGCTTTGTTAGCATTTGGGCTCATACGCAGTGCACTAGCCTTGAATTCAGGTCGTTTCGCAACTACTAATACACGCCAGAACTCATGGATTGTATATAACACGATTAAGCCGACCATCCACCAAACAACGCTTTTAACAGTTAAATCAAACGCATAAGTTAAGAAAGATACTATATATAAAATTGATGTGTTCGACATGCCCTGTAAAACAAACCAGTCCGCCATTGTTCCTAAGTGCCCCGCTGGGTAATACTTAAAATGCACTAAGACTGCATCCGAAACCCAAGTTACAATAAACAGAAACAGGAAACTGGGTGATGCAATGGATATAGACAGTATAATTAACTTAATTGTATCCAACTGAATAAAAATTGGTTTATTCAACTTATAAATTAGTAAAAATGCTGGTGCGATAAAAGATACGAAAAACACAGAAATGATAACTACAGCATTCGTATCCAAACTTTTCAAATCATCTACAATACTCATTTATTTCCTCATGAATGCTAACAGTCTCTTTTAATTTGGCCTAATCTGTATAAGCTCAGAACAAAATACAGACAGTGTCTATCTAATACACCATACCAAACTGGCCACATACGCTTTAGTAGTTTCATGTTTCAAAGCTGACAAATGAAACGCATCAACAGTATCAGACGAGTGAGTCTTTTGGTGTGATCGATTTGGGTTTTATCACCATAATTACGCATCAATGTGCATTCGTTTGGTTGATCAGATTATGAGCATCAAGAAAGAGGGTAAACAGTAGGTCACTGCCAGATCTGGTCTGAATTCATACAGATAAACAAAAACCCGCCAATGGGCGGGCTGATATTCAATTTAAGTAATTGATTTATATTGCTTGTATAAATTTAATGACCACATTTTGTCCTCAGGTGTGGTTCTAATAGCTCCAGCCTAAGTTTCCGACATCCAGATTTAGATCGGTTCCTTTGTCGCTCTTTGCCTTGTCCACCGTCACCGGTTTGTCTGACTTAATTGTCAGTGCGACTTCCGATCGGCTGTTCAACGTCTGGCTCTTGATTGGCTGATAGGGATTGTTCGGTTTGGCAGCCGATAGGCCGCTGCTTTGTCCGTCAGTATAGGCTTTGGTGCGGTCTGTTTGGTTGCGGGTTTCGTTGGTTACAATTCCCAGCGTGGCGTTCTTGTCTTTGATACTGTCGAGTTTGTTCGCCAGGTTATCGACTTCTGTGCCGGCATCGTCCAAACCAGTTTTCCAGCCGTCAGGAATGAGAGAGTCCGGCAGCAGGTTGATGAGCTTCTTAATCCCGTCCCACAGTCCGCTGAATTGATCCTTCACCCAGTTGACAACTTTGTCTAAGCCGATGAACTTATCCACCAGATAGGTAATGGCAATAATTGCGGCACCAATCGCCGTGACCATCATGCCAATCGGGTTGGCCATGATCACCGCATTGAGGCCAATCAGCGCCACTTTGGCGATCGCCAACATGGTGATAATGCCTTTGAAGTTCTGCGTAACAAAAATCAGCCCTTTACCCAAGAACTCCAGCGCCTGATACAGCCCGTTGACGGTCTGAATCACTTTGTCCATAAACTCGGTGCGCCACTGGGTGTTTTTGAATTTCTCCGAGAACTCGGTAAACAGCCTGGTAGCTTTCTCCATAATCGGCGCCAGCGCGGCAAACTTAATCGAGCGCAGGCTTTCTGAAATGCGCTGCACTGCGTCGTTGTACGCTTCGGCTTTTGCCGCATCTTCGGCGGTAGCACCACCACCCAAATCGTTGAATTCCTGACGCGCAGCAGTCAGCCCCTGCGTGCCTTCTCGCAGCATGATGAGCATTTCCCGCCCGCTGTCACCAAAGGCGGCATCCGCAAACGCCATCTGCTCCTGCGCGGTTTTAAGTTTAGAGAAAGACTCCAGCAGCATCTGATAGGCTTCCTGCGTATCTTTCGCGCCCTGTAAATCGCGGAACGCGGCGTTCTTACTCTTTTTCAGATAACTGCCCAGTGCGCCCGCTCCGGTGGTTTGGAGTACACCCAGACGACGGGTAAAGCGGGTCATCGAGGCCGACAGCGCATCGGCGCTCACGCCCGCGTGTTCGGCCTGCGATTGCATGGCCTGCAGTTCGCCGATCGGCAGATTGAGGTTGGCGGATTTCTTGGCAAGTTTGTCCATCTCTGCCGCGCTGCTGTTCACCTCGGCTGCCAGTCCGGCCAGGCTGAAACCTCCGAGCAGGGCGGTCCCTTTCCCGAGTGCGGAACCAGCCACATTGGGCAGGCGGATCATGCTATTGAGTTTTTGCAGAGGGGTCACCGCGAGCCGAAATCGATTGTACCTTTTTGTCAGCTTGTCAATTTCCGCGCCGTGCTTTTTGTAGCGACTTTCCAGCCGCTTGTTCTCGCCATCGAGGTCGTGCACTTTGACGCCTGTCTTTTTCAGCTCACCACCCAATTTGACCAGGTGTGTTTTGTACTGGTCCTGCTGCTGTGTGAGCTTATCGACCCGCTGCTGCTGTTTGGCAATTTTCTCAGTGAGGGCGGCGGTCGGTTTACCCGCTGCTGCCGCGTTGGCTTGCAGCTCCCGAAGTTTTTCACTGGCCGATGCCATCGCAAGCGCATTCTGGCTCATCGCCTTTTTGGTGTTTTTGAATGAGCCAATCATGCCGATCGCGGCCGAGTCATCCGCCTGCGCTTTCTGAATCTTTTTGATGGCTTTGGCGTAGTGGTCGGAATCACTCGCCATGCCTTTGAGTGGCGCGGACACTTTGTCTTTCAGTCCCATCACCACGGAGAGGTTCATCTTCATCCGGATGTCCTTCATACAAAAAAGAGAGCTAATCGCTCTCTTGTGTTTCGGTTCGTTGCCGTGCCAGCTCGCGGAACAGTAATAAATCGTCGTAGCTGAGGGCGTCTATTTCGCTCGGCGGCCAGTGAAAAGCCATGGCGATGTCGGCGTAGTAGTCCTCAACCCGGTTTATCAGAGTTCCGTATTCACGAAAAAAGAGGCGATGGTGGTCAAAAGTGGCGCCCAGTTCTCCGGTGGCAGGTTCAGCACATCGCGCTCAGTCAGAGACGAAATGCGCGGCAGCAGGATTTCGCCGGCCTCAAATTTCATCTCACACACATCAATCAGGCTGAGCCCGCGCAGGTTGCCTGAATGCGGTTTGCGAATGTCCACCGTGTTGATTTCCACGCCATCTTTCACGATAGGGGTGGCCAGTGTGGCCGTTTTCACTTCAGCCTGATTGTTAATCGGAGTTGCCATAACCGAGTTCTTCCTTCAGTTCGTTGAGCCGGGTCTTGCGACCGCCTTTGTTCGGGTCGAGTTTCATCACCGCATCAAACAGCGCGTACGCTTTCTCTGTGTCGCCGTCTGCGTCATACCAGTCACCTGCCAGACGGAACATCTTCACTTTGAGCGGCGCGTTGGTGGCGAGGTTTCCGGCCTGCAAATCGGTGACAGCCTGGAGCAGGTAGTCGCGGTTAAACGCCAGCTTCTCTTTCGAGGCACTGTGCGAGTACTGAAACACGATGTCGCAGAACGCGGTCTGGCCGTTTGACTTCCAGCTGTCCGGCGTTTCCAGTCCCATGTCGATGGCCGCCCGGAAGCTGTCGTGTACCGTCGTCAGTTGGCCTAAATCGACCTGCCACTGATAGAACCACCACACCACATCGAGATTGCCGAGGTCGGTATGAGTAGTGAGAAGCTTCTCAACCAGCGGCTGGTATTTCTTCACCAGCTCGGCTTTGTACGGGTCTTTTTCCTGAGAGCCGGCCAGAGTGCGCAGGAACGCCAAATCCTGTTTAAGCATGGCCTGCGTTTCTTCCCACGGTTTGTCGGCCAGCGTCGGGCGGGCGCTTTTGCCCGTCGCTACGGGTTGCGCCACGGCTGGCAGCGGATTGGCCTGAGCCGCCTTTTGTTGCTGAGCCTGACGTTTTAACAAGATCGATAGCATGTCACGCTCCTTATTGCGAAATGAGCTCGTAGCCGTTGAACAGCACTTCCAGCTGGCCGTCTTTGACGTTCAGCGTAAGCGGGTCCACCGTCCAGGCATCCGTGAGGGTGTAAACTTTGCCGCTGTTGAGTTCAAGGGTGATGTTTTCATCCACGAACGCTTTGATGGCGTCTTCATCGGTCGCTTTGGCATGCACGATGGTGGCTTTGATGTAGGGCGCGCCGTCGTACACTTCGCTGTGTCCCAGCACGCCGTCATCGCCCATGACCGCTTCACGCTTGAGGTTACCAAACCCGATTTCTGCGCCTTCTTTAATGGGCAGGCGGCCCAGAGAGCCGGCGTTCAGCACGGCGCGGCTGGTGATTGTGGTTCCCATGGCTTACTTCCTGAATTGAATTTTGCCGGCAACGATGATCAATCCGTTCACGAACTGCGGTGAGTCCTGATAGTTGATCCGCTGCTTGTTGGTGTCATCGAGCTCAACAATGAGCGACTTCTTGTAGCCGTCGAAGTCCTGCACGATGCCGTTGTATTCCAGCTCTTTGTACAGCGCCAGCAGCTCGGTTTTGAACATACTGGGCGTGACAATCGCCTGTCCCGGCGCAAAGCGGGTGCCGTCTTTGGCCACTTTGAAACGGGCGTATTTGCTTAAGATGCGCGAGCGTTGTTTCTGACGAAAATACATCGCCGTAGCCGGCGTCATGATGTCGAGGTAGCTGTTGTCGGCGATGCCTGATGCGTTTTCGGTGTAAGCGGTGACCGCGCGCTCCACCTGCACCTCTTTGGTGGAGGTGACGACGTACGTGCCCATCCCTTCATGGAGCAGCAGATTACGCTCGGCCCAGTCAAACTCGGTGTCCGCAACGGAGTAGACGCCGTTCATCTTGAGTGTTTGCAGCGGGCGGCACGGGTCGTTAGCCAGTGACGGCGCAATTTGTCCCGCCCAGGCACCGATCGCCGCTGCATCCGACAGGGCTTCATTGGCAGAGTTACCGAGCGCATTCACCGGCATAAAGCTGATCAGCGGGCAGTTGCTTTTATTGGCAAAGGTAATCAGCTCCGCATGGGTGCCTTTTTTCGGGATATAAGCCACACCTGGGATCTGCTGCAGCGCCTGATAACGTTTCTCCAGAAACTCGCCCAAGTCGCGGATGGTGGTGTCATCATTGAGCGAGCAGAGGATGTGGTGGTACTGCACATCACCCAGAGCCGCCAGTGCTGACATGGTATCGGCCGCGTCCACGCTGATGGCGTAGACGGGCATGCTTTCATCCTGCTTGCGAAAGTAGGTCACCATGTCGACGATGTCTGAAGCGCCGAACTGCACCTGCGCTTTGGTTTCATCCATACACAATACGACGGTGTTGGGCGCCACCGAGGCACCCGCAACCGCGTTGCCGATCACTAGGCACAGTTGCTGGTCTTCCGCACTGTTGGCCAGGCTGTTGTCGATTTCGACATACATGCCGGGCACATAAGCGCTGGCCGGAACTTCTGAGAAGCTGATGCTCATTGGCCGTTCTCCTTATTCGTTGCCGTTTTCGTGGTGACGAGCACGACGGATTTATCTTTAATGCGACGCAGCCAATAAGGGTTACGCGGCTTCTCTTCGCCCGCGGTCTTTAACGGCTCGCGGGTATCCGGGTCACGAACCAGTAACCCTTTTTGTGGTTTGACTTTGATGGTTTGCATTTAACTTTCCACGTCAGTTGTAAAGTGCTCGGCCGCCATGGCGAGCAGCTCGCGTTCGATCTCCGGCGTCCAGCCGATGAAGGTACGTCGGGGCATCTGATAGTTCTGCTTGACCCGCCGCCCGCCTTGCCAGCGTCCGGTCCTGCTGTCGAAGAAGCCATTCACGCGGGTGGTAAACGAGAGCTGGCTGCCTTGATTGTGTTCCTGGCCGATGCGCCCGGCGACGCCCGCAAGACCCACTTCAAAATGGTGTTCATCGGCCTGCGTGCGCAGGGATTTCGACAGGCCCATCAACATGTTCTTGTTGTTGACGGTATGGCGTGACGTCCCGTCCCGCAGACTCACTTTTTTGCGGCCCGTGCGGCTCTGGTACGGGTTATTCTCAATGTCCCGCTGCGCCCGGATTTGAGCGCGGAAGAACTGGCGCGCGCGATTGGCCATGCGCCGGTTCAAATCCAGTTTGTCAGTGGCGGTCAGCACCAGACGCTCGACCACCTGAGTGAGCTGCTCCGGTGTTTTCAGTGTGAGTTCGTTCATGGCAAGTCATCCAGATGGCCGACAAACAGCACCAGTTCGTTCAGGTCGTCTTCGTCGACACGGGCAGCAAAATCGCCCACGCATTCAAAACGCTCGCCGTGTTGCTTCCAGTTTCCTTGCGGGTGGGCTTGCAGTGCAAAGGCTTCCCGCAGGTCAATCTTGATTTTGATGTCGCAGCGGCCGTTATCCAGCAGCTCGGTGGCGAAGGTCGGAAACGGCAACCCTTTTTCCATCCGGTACGGGTCGTGCGTATTCATCCAGGAGACTAAGTGCATCATCAGAATGTGCGGCTGCACTCTGACATCCTGCATGAACACGATGGCGGTGTACTCAAGCTCAAACCCGTCGACGCTGTCGCCCTGAGTGCAGAACAGCGCACCGTCTTCGGCCCAGACGGTGAAGTTCTTGGCATCAATCACGTGCTTTCTGAACAGGTCCGTTAAACTTTGCAGCGCTTTCATCACACCACCTCAAAACAGTAGGTTTCCTGCCCGTGAAGCAGCAGGTCCACCGCTTGGCGGTATTGCACCTCGCAATGGTATTTCTTGCTGCTCAGCGCTTCCTGACGCTCGGCCGCTTCGGCGGTGGCATCGGAGCTGAGGCGGATGCCGATCAGCTCGCTGGCCGTCAGCGCAAACACCGCCTGGGTGTAGAGCGTGGTGCCGGATTCTTCATCGCCGAATTTGTCCTTTGAGAGCGCGGCAAGGCTCTCGTACTGCGCGATGGTATTCACAAGTTCGCGGTGCACCTTAATGCGCGAGACTTTCGCCTGTTGCAGAATGCCTGCCTCTGTCTCATTGCTGAGGAAATGAAACAGAGACTGAAACTCTGAAATTTTGAGCGCAGGAAAGTTATCCGTGGTGGGCAGCTCGGAGGCATACAGATCGCTTTTATTGCCGATAAATTCCATACATCACCTTTGAGGGAATGCAGGCAGCAGTGCACGAATAACAATCTGTGTAGGAGCCAGACTGATAACGTGACAGAGCCTGCATTGGAGGGTGTCAGTCTGGCGCGGTTATACCCACGCCCCGTTGATTTTCAGTTTGACGTTGCCGAACTCGACCGCCGCCACCTTTTCAAGTTGCTCGATGACGTAGGCCATGTTCATCGACTCAAAGTTTTCCATCTGGTCTTTGGCGTCGTTTTTCTTACCGACCGTGCGGCGAACCGAGTCTTCCTGAATGTAGATAGACAGGTTGTTGTAGCTGGTCACCATGATGCCCGTTGACGGGAAGCCCGGAACCGACACCGCAGGCAGGCCGCCATAGGTACCGATGACCTGACGCTCCTGAATCTTGCTCTTTTCTGTCGGCGTATTGCCGTGCGCGTCGTAGAACTTGGCTTTCTCATAGGCCAGCAGATCAGAGCCGATGATGGCAACCAGGTCAGAGTCGTTTTCGCATGCCGGGTGCAGCAGATTTTTCAGGTTCAGCACCGCCAGATCGAGGTTGGTAAAGTCGCCGCCTTCACCAATTCGGATAACGCCGGAGCCTTCCGCACCTTCGGTGATTAAACGTTCGGCGTTGTGCTCGCGCATCGCCTGGAACCAGCCTTTGTTGACGTCTTCGCCGTTCGGGTTGGCGGTGGCATCCGTATCCGCGGCCGCGGTTTGACCAAACCAGCCGACGGTGATTTTGTTGGCGTCGATCTGCTCGCGGGTGTGTTTGGAGACAATCTGGTTGAAGCTCTTCATGTGCGCCCAGGCATCGAGCTTGGCATAGCGGATCGCCGTGTCGAAGTTGGTCTGCACGCAGGCGTAAGGCATGGCTTTCATGCCGTGGTAGTCTTTCGGCTTGCGCTCGCCGTCGCCGGAGGTGTCGGTGCGGCTGGCAATCATGCCGCTCACACCCAGACCAATCGCTTCACCAATCTGGTTTTTCACGGTGATGATGTTGATGCGGCTCAGGAACCAGTTGCTTTCACGAATGGCCGCGATGATGCGCTGGGTGCCGTTCGGCGAGACGTTAAACATCTCGGTGGCGTTCTCGACGCCGTTTTGCTGCGCGACCGCCTGAACGTAGGCGCTCAGTTTCTTTTTGGTATGCTCTTGCATGTGTTTACCTATACAAATGGGGTGAGAGACTAAAGCCGGCGCTTACAGGTACTGTTCGGGTTCCGCATCCTGACCCGCAAGGATGCGCGCCTGCTCATCCGTGATGCTGCTCAGTTTGGTGGTCAGTTCGCCAAGCTGGGAGGAGAGCTTTTCAACTTTTTCTTCCAGCTCGCTTTTCTGCGGCTCGTCTTTAACTTCCGGCTCTGCGGGCTGCTCTTTGGCGCTGAGTGTCTGCACCAGTTGGCCGAGCTGATCGCTCAGCTTGGTGTTCTGCTCAATTTGTTGCTGCAGCAGCTCTTCGGTTTCTTTGTTCATGTCGTCTTCTTCCTCAGTGTGAGAGAGCTGCTCGGGCGCGTTTTCGCCTTTGAGCCAGCTTTTGAATTTTTGAAACAGCGACGTGTCTTCATCGGACAAGTCGGGTTGTGAAACATGCAATGCGTTGTAATTCACCGTTTGACCGGTACAGACAAGAAACACATTTTTTGCATTGCGTTTGGCCGATAAATGCACTTGCGTGGTACCCAGCGAGGCGGGTTTGTCCGTGAAGGCAAGTCCGGTTAAGTAAGCTTTTCCGCTATTCGCGAAATCTTCCTGATACTCACATGAGGTATGCAGCAACTGACCGTTTTCGATGTTTCGCAGCAGGTGAGAGTTGGGTTTGATTTCAGCCCACAGTTCGTCATCGCGTTTTTCTACCGACAATACGGTGCCGCCTTTCCAGCCACTGTCGTAGTGGTCGTCATTGATTCGCGCGGCATAATTGGTTGGGTTGTACGTTTCCGCGATATCGTCAATCACTTTCTGCGGGATATCTCGCCCGTCGACAGTGGGGCCAGCTTTCAGAATGCAAATTGGCTCTGACTTAAACATGGAATATCTCTTCTCGTTTCGATGATTCCAATCTAACCAATGGCCTTAACTTTTTGTATTCACGGCGATTCTAGATACCCGATATAGAAAGTCTCTCTGCTGAGTCGCGGCGGGCTCTGTTGCACACTGCCAGCATGAAAACGAATCTGGCTATTGAGCAATCCTCCCCGATGTACACTGCAGACCAAACCAAAGCGCTTGGGCTGTATCTGCGTCAGTACAAACCTGCCGAAGTCGCGCAGGCGGTGGGCGTTGCCGTGCGAACCGTCCAGCAATGGATTTCGAAATTTGACTGGAAAGCGATGCGGGACGATGCGCCCGTAGAGCTGATGCTGCGCCAGCGGATTGCCTATCTGCTGTGGCTTGACCAAAAGCACGATGAGCAGCTCAAAGAGCTGGAAATGCTGCTGGCACAAAAGCGCAAACGCGATGAAGCCGAGAGCCGGCAGCATCGGCCTGCGAGCAGCCACAGCGAAGGCAACAAGCGCGGCCGCAAGCCGAACAAGGTGAAGAACGACGTGTCGCACATCACCCGAACGGTGCTGGACGAGTTTCGAGAGAAGACGTTTTTCGAGTACCAGAAAGACATCCACGCCCACAAGTGCAATCCCGAACTGAACGAGTTCCGCTTCTACCTCAAATCGCGCCAGATTGGCCTGACGTATTACTTCGCCTATGAAGCGTTTGAGGATGCGGTACTGAACGACGACAACCAGGTGTTTTTGTCGGCCTCGCGCAAACAGTCTGAGATCTTCAAAAACTACATCCGCCGTTTCGCGCTGGAGATTGGCGACGTGGAGCTCAAAGGCAAAGATGAGCTGCAACTCTCCAACGGCGCGACGTTTTACTTCCTCTCCACCAACGCCCGCACATCGCAGGGCTTCAACGGCCATGTCTATTTCGATGAAGTGTTCTGGATCCCCAAATTTGGTGAGCTGGACGATTACGCGGGCGGGATGTCGATTCACGACAAGTACCGCACCACGTATTTGTCGACGCCGTCGACCGTGGCGCATGAAGCGTATCCGAAGTGGCAGGGCAAGAAAGAGCAAGGCATTGACATCAGCCATTCGGCGCTTAAGAACGGCTCGCTGGGCGTTGATGGCATTTTCCGCCAGATCATCACCATTGATGACGCGATTGAGAAAGGCGCCACGTTCTTCAACATGGAGAAACTGCGCCGTAAGTACCCGGACAAAACCGTATTCGACAACCTGCTGCGTTGCGTGTTTCTCGATGATTCGGCGTCCATCTTTGCGCTCAAAGCGCTGCTGGCGTGTAAAACCGATTCATCGCTGTGGAAGGACGTGGACCACAACAAAGCGCGGCCTGCGGGCAATGCCGAAGTGTTGGTGGGTTATGACCCGCGCGGCGGCGGTCAGGGCGAAGGGTCCGACGATGCCGGATTGGTGGTTGCGCTCAAACCCAAACGCAAAGGCGGCGTGTTCCGGCTGATTGAACGGGCGCGCCTGAAAGGCTCCAGCTACGAGCAGCAAGCGCTCGCGATTAAAGCCATGACCGAAAAATACAACGTGGTGCACCTGGCGATTGATGTCAGCGGCGTCGGGTCGGCGGTGGCCGAGCTGGTGCGCAAGTTCTACCCGAGCCTGATTGAGCTGGATTACTCGCCGGAAGTGAAACGGATGATGGTGTACAAGGCGCGCGAAATCATCAACGACGGGCGCCTGCAGTTCGACGGCGAATGGGATGACCTAGTGCATTCCTTTTTGATGATTCGCCAGCAGACCACCAAAGCCAGCAATCAGGTGACCTTTATTTCTAACCGCAGCAAGGTGGGCTCGCACGCTGACCTGGCCTGGGCTTCGATGCATGTGATGCACTGGGAGCCGATTGATATTCACAGTGAGGATGACACCACGGTGTCGTTCTTCTAGGAGACAGAACGTGATTGAGATTGAATTTTCTAACCCGGTCAGTGTGATGAATAGCGATATTCTCAGCTACCTTGAAGTGGCGCTGATTGATGATTTGTACGAGCCGCCGATTGCACTTGATACGCTGGCCAAAGCGCTGCGCGTGAATCCGATGCACTCGAGCGCGATTGAGTTTAAACGCAACACGCTGACGTACGCCGTTACGGTGAGCGACGTACTGCCGCGCCGCGACCTGAAACGGTTTATTCAGGACTACCTCACCTTTGGCAACGGCTACTTTCAGGTGGTGCGCAACCTGTTCGGGCAGGTGGTTCACATCAGACACCTTCCGGCGCTCTACATGCGCCGCCGAGGTGATTTAGGTTACACCTATAAGCCCCGCGCCTACAGCAATGAAGGGCGGATTGATTATCGCGACGGGCAGATTTTTCACCTGGCTGAATACGATGTGGCGCAGGAGTTGTACGGCCTGCCGCAACACGTCAGCGGGCTGACCTCTATTTGGCTCAACGATGATGCCACGCTGTTCCGCCGCCAGTATTACCGCAATGGTTCCCACGCAGGTTACCTGCTGTATATGAACGAGCCTAGCATGACCAAGGATACAGAGAACGACATTCGCAACAAGCTGCAGGCCAAAGAGGGGATGGCGTTCAAAAACCTGTTTGTGAATGCCAAGGGTAAGGACACCAAAGCGCCGGAACTTAAACCCATCGGCCAGGTGGAAGCAAAAGATTCGTTCAAAGACGTGAAGAACCAGACGATGAACGACGTATTGGCCCTGCACCGCGTACCGATCGAGCTGATGAGCATTCGCCGTGAAAGCATTACCTCACTCGACCTTAACAAGGTGGACTGGCTGTTCCATAAAAACGAGCTGCTGCCACTGATTGATTCACTGGCTGAATTGAACGATTTTGTGGGGAGTGAAGTGTTGAAACTCAACGAGTACGTGAGTTTGGTAAAAGAGAGCTGAAGCCTCAAACCAATTTAAGAATCCGCCAATCTATTCTGAGTCGGAGGAATATAGTAACCTGCCCCAGCAATCTAACTATTTGGCCTTTTCCAATCAGAGTTATTTCTTAGATAAAGGATTATATTTTGAAGTGTAACAAATTAATCGTCAGTCTCTTAGCCGGACTGATTCTTATAGGTTGTGTCAGCCAATCTGACTCTACGAGACCAGCGGAAGATACTAATGTTATGGCAGTTGATACTGCGGGCCCTGCTGGCTCCGGTCAAGCTAGTGCTGCTATTGGCGGAGAAGTCACGCAAGCTTGTGGGGGGGTGATGTGTTGGCTTATGGAGTTATTCGGTCCAGCAGACGATAGACCTAATCATGTCGTTATGGATGTGTACTATGCGACAGATCGCCAACGTGTTGATAATACAGAGAACAATACTTCATTTGGGACACGAAGATCGAAAGATATAACCTATGGAGTGGCTGAAGTTAGTATCCCTAAAGGTCACAAGATTGGAGAGATTGAAAGGCCAGCATATTGGAAACTGGAGTTTTCAGAGGATCCAGATGACCATCTGATGTTGAGGAAAACAGAAATACTTAATAAGTCACTATATTTTAACAGGTTACGTTCACAGTTTGTTGATTCTGAAAATCTTCTTATCTTTATTCATGGATATAATGTGTCATTTGAGGATGCTGCACTTAGAACTGCTCAGATAGCTTATGATCTAAGTTTTAAAGGTGCACCAGTGTTCTACAGTTGGCCATCTCAAGCGAAAGAGAAGTCTTATATGACTGATGAAAATAACATCAGGTGGTCTCAGGGCAACATAAAGAATTTCATTACCCAAGTATTAGAAAAAACGACATCCCAAAACATCTATTTGATTGCTCATAGCATGGGAACCCGTGCACTTACACAGGCATACCTTGATGTTATGGATGACATTCCTTCGGCAAAGAGCCGAATCAAAGAGATTATTTTGGCCGCCCCTGATATTGATGCTGATCTTTTCAAGAAAGATATAGCCCCTAAAATGGTAAGTAAAAACAGCTCGGTTACCTTGTATGTTTCTTCAACGGACGTTGCACTTATGATGTCTAAGACAATACATGGCGGTTACTCAAGAGCAGGCTATTCAGGTGGGGAGCCAGTAATCGTAGAAGGTATTGATACTATTGATGTGACCAATGTTGGTGTAGGTTTCCTTAACCACTCAACTTTTGCTGAAGTTCGGCCTGTCATGATGGATATTTATAGCCTTATTCATCATCATAAGCGAGCATTTGAAAGAGCTGGATTAGAGCCAGTTGAAAACAGCAATGGCACTTATTGGCAGTTTAAGAAATAAGGCTCAAATCAGGGGGACGTCACTACAGAACCAAGCAAGTTAGGTGCTTCTCCTATATTTTTTATACATTGTTTTTATCTATAACGTGTCTTTGTCCAAATGTGAGTTTATTCATATCCACCTGAGCCTAGAACAACACCACGTTGCCTAGGCTCAGGTCAATTATCATCAATGTTTTTGCTCTATGAAGCGCTTTAGTTCGTCGGCGCCTTGATATTCCAACACCATCCCTTTGTATAAGTTGATGTGGTTAATCGCATCAACTTCCGCATCTACCTGCGAGCGAAACGCTTTAAGCTCGCTTTCCATATGATCGCAAAACGAACGCATCATGTTGATTTGCTGCTGCATGGTTTGATACTGGCGGTAGCTTTCCCCGTGGCGCGCTTTGAGTTCGTCAAACTGCGAAAAGGCACATTGTAAGAATCGGGCTTGTTTGGCGGTAAGAGTGACACCGGATGGTGCAATTTGCGGTTGGCTTGTGAGTGCGTCGAACGCGCGGATGACTTGCAGGTGAAACCTGGCGCTAATCCACATCGCGTAGGCGTAGACCAGTTCTTTGCATACCCAAGTTCCTTGGAGTTTCCCACCTCGTAACACTTTGCAACCGATCACCAGATCTGGTGATCGCTCTATTTCAGCGATTAGTTCAACGGTTTGTTCATTACGCATGAATCGAAAAGGGGCGTGTTTGGCTTTGTTTCCGCTTGCTTTATGCAGGTCATTCAGAGAATACAAGCCGTCTAAGATGCGGATATCTTTGGAAAGAATAGATAGATGGGTCATAGCGACCTCCGGTGATTAGGATTGCTTACCATCACGCAAAGGTCTCAATCTTCGGGTGATGGACTGAACAGGGTTGAGACTACCGCACCACCGATACGGCCAGCCCGAAGGCTGCCCCGCCCAGCCCACCATTGATGAGATGTATTTGCGCATAATCGCAGCAAATTCACCATGTACAGGTGTGCCGAAGCCACACATAAAAAAACCAGCAAACGCTGGCACTTATGTGCCGGTGATCATTAGCGGGGTCTCAATCCCGGTACTGGATTTTGCCAGTACAGCGATAGGGTAAGGGCGGCGAGGGTAGGGTGTCAATGCTTTACCACACACAAATGTGCGTAACTGTGCACGACGCCATCAGTCCTGGCAAGCTGCCGCAACTCGCTTCCGGCCTGTTACATGGGGTTAGATTATAGGTTTGGGGAATTGCATATATGTGCAATATTGCATGGTTTTATTGATGGAAAACTGATAATTTTCTGCAAAACAACTAGTTAACTGTGCGCGTTTTAACTGGTTTAACGAGTTAGACACGCATACGCACTGATAAATCTTAGCTTTAAATTCGAAACAAAATCATCATTGGATATTTTAAATATAATGGAGTTTCTATATGAAAATTATCAATAAAGCCCTCTTAACATCTCTTGTTTTATCTATTCCCTTACAAGTAAATGCTTTTGGCATTGATCAAGAAACACTGTGTACAGCTGTAAGTTGGAAAGCTGTTGACAATGAAGGTAAGTGCAAAGAAGGAAGCAAAATTGCGTTTCTACCAAACTCATTTGGAAATGAGCAGCTCCCAATTATGTTTGTAGCATTGAATTGTGATTTAAGTCACAACGTAAGTTTAACTACAGGAGGGGCTGTGTGTATATTTAAGCCTGCAAAAAATGTAGTTGAGGCATCAAAATAAAGCTAACGAACGCTTCGAAACGGATTCGCAACGCATGGCATTTTCGCTATGCGTTGCTCACGCCTTAACAGGACATTTTGTGGTCAACTATAAGTAAAAAAGGAATAAATTAATGCGAATATTAAGTAGGTTTCTCTTTGTAATTTCTACTAGTTTATCGCTATTTAGCTATGCTGGATCTCCAAAAATGGAAAGTGTGATATTAGTTAAGGATACAGTTGATACATATGAAACAGGTAAGAATGAACTGTCTCGTCCGTATCGTATATCTCAACTTGGTCGAGATATTGTTAAGTATTTTTCTGAAGATGAAAACTACAAATATTTAGATAATGAAAGTATTAATCATAGTTTTATACAGGATTCGTGGGACGAAGATATAACAATCTCCTCTATAGGGGATAACTACGAAGGATTTAAGATTCAAGTTAATGAAATATCTGAAGATTCTTGCAAAGCACACGTTGAACATGCTGAGGATATGAAGTTTTTTACTACTGTAAATATTTATGACAAAAAAGGAAACCGTTTAGACGGCTGTAAGAAAAATTCTTTTTGGATATTTGGGAAAAATAACACTTTAGAGTTTCTTTACCAGTAAAAAACACATACCAATTTGTCTAAGAGTGATTCCCAACTCCTGACCTTTTTAGTTTGAGTAAGCCTGTGTATGTGCCTGCCCACCAGAGCCTAGAACAACCTCACGTTGCCTAGGCTCAGTCATTTTTCATCAATGTTTTTGCTCAATGAAGCGCTTTAGTTCGTCAGCGCCTTGATATTCCAACACCATTCCCTTGTATAAGTTGATGTGATTAATCGCATCAATTTCTGCGTCTACCTGCGAGTGAAACGCTTTAAGCTCGCTTTCCATATGATCGCAAAACGAACGCATCATGTTGATTTGCTGCTGCATAGTTTGATACTGGCGGTAGCTTTCCCCGTGGCGCTTTGAGTTCGTCAAACTGCGAAAAGGCACATTGTAAGAGCCGGGCTTGTTTGGCGGTGAGAGTGACACCGGACGGTGCAATTTGCGGTTGGCTTGTGATTGCGTCGAATGCGCGGATGACTTGCAGGTGAAACCTGGCGCTAATCCACATCGCGTAGGCGTAGACCAGTTCTTTGCATACCCAAAGTTGATGTTCGAGACATAGATCGCGTAGGCTTTTGTGGCGTGGAGTTGTATTCATCCAGAGCAGAGCTTACGCTATCACCACGTTTATGGATGGTTATGCCCTAAGAAAAAACTATCTATTTAGTTTGTTGCGTGTATAGTGTGCCTTGCTCATAAAATATGAGCTATTCATGTAACATCAAGTTCAAGTCTCTTCCCTGTATCTTTTCGAATCCTTTCGTCACATACCTGCGATTACTTTCTCTTTATATTCCATCAAATAGCTTAAGTATCCCTATACATTTTTTATCGAAGTATTTTGAGGTTCGCACGACTGTCACTATCAAATGTCATGCTGCCTTACCGTAAACCAAACAAAAGTTGAATTTATTATGGCTAGACGAACCAGCCGACAAATCTATTGGTATCATACCAATCGTGGACAAGAATCCGTACAAGGAAAGAAACAAGAATGTTCAAAATAGAATTTTACCTAAATCACAACGAACAGCGATGGTCTGGGTTGATTCACCAACTGAATAGCGACATTTTGAGACGACACGTTTGTCAAAAGTTGCCCATTTTTGATAGAAACGTGAGTTTTTCATTCTGTGAGCAATCGAGCTCCGGAGAAATTTTGAATGGCCAAGGTGAAAGTCTGGGTCAGTTCTCGATTCAATAGTGGGAACGGGAACCTTGTGGCTCCCGACGGACTAGGCGACTTCTCTCCCTTGCAGTAGGGAATGAATCCGGTCGAATTCTTTCACCATGCTGCGTTCAATCCGATCACCGAGTTCTTTGACATCATCCTTCGTCGCGTAGGTTTCTGCCACATGGGTTTTGTATTCGCCCAGTTCTTTGGACAACCGGAACAGGTAACCAATCAGTAAACTCAGGATCAACGTCACGAACGTGCCAAAGGCGAGTACCGCATTCACCCAGCTTGGGTCCAACGTCATTCCCATTGCTCGACCTCTTTGAGTTTTTTGCCTTTCAGCGACAGGATGATGTCGTTCACGGTTTCCTGCGTCACATCATTGGTGGACAGGGTTTTGATTTTCTCTAATCCCCAAATTACCAGGCGGCTGGCAAAGCGTTCCAGAATGACTTTCCAGGCAACCTGAAAAAACAGACCTTTCAGAACTTCCCATAGTGTTTTGCCGAGGATACTGGTTAAAAAGTTCATGGTGCTCTCCTTATTGCAGCGGCGCGCCGGTGCGCATCATTTCACTGAGTGTCTTCGCCCGTTTGCCAACCTGACGTGCCCAGCGGCTATTGAGCATTTCGTTGGCGGCCACATGCCAGAGTTGCTGCTCGATGGCGGCGATCATTTTCTTGAACATGCCAAAACGGGGTAGGCCAAGGTTGAAAATCATGTCGACGATGACCGCCTGACGCGCTTCGTTAAGCGATGCGAAATAGGGCAGCGTTTCTGCCTCTTTCACCGCGGCATCGAGGTCGTGCTGAAGCAGGGTTTCCGCTTCTTGTTGGCTGATGCCGTTATCCTGCAGGTTGCGGCCGTAGCCAATGGTGAGTTTTTGATTGCTGCAGCGGTAAGGTTTCAGCCGCAGCCCTTCGTGTTTTTTGATGAGTTGGGTTGCCAGTGCTTTCATGGTTTAACCTTCGTTGAATGAACAAAGGCCAGTGTATCGCCCCGAATTACTCACTGATATTGAAGCGGTTTCTAGATGGGGGATGTAGAAAACCCGGCGCTGAGGCCGGGTTTGGTTATTCGGTGATTGGTGCAACAGGCCAAGGATTGTCGGCCCGAATTTTCAGATAAGCGGCATCCGCCTGAGCTTCATATTCAGCGGCTTTTGCCTCATTACCTTCCACACGGCGAATCATTTTCGCTTCATTGTTCAGGCGATCCACAATCTGCGTATAGAGTAGCTCACGTATTTCTCTGACTTTTTCTAAATCAGATTCATATTGATTTTGTCTATTCGTTACCCAGCCTTTAAGTTTATCCCATTCATCATAAGGCGTTGAAGGCGCTGAAAGCGTCCAGCCATCTTCAAGGTCACCTAATTCTTCCATTCTTTTTGATAGGGAAGGGGATTCAGTGTGGAAGATGTTTTTCCCTCTGTTGTCTATCACATATTCTGTGCTTGTTGGTCTCCCATCCTTGAATTCACAAACTCTTACAGCAAAACCTTCTTTTGGTGGTAATGGCGCAGTTAATAGAGCGTTTTTGGGGAATTCCGGTATGGCGGAGTAGCAATTCGCTGACAGGGGTGTTTGGTTAACGATTAATGTGTCTTTGTTGTAGTTGTAATAATACTGATTCATAGCGCGTATCCCATCCATTCAATATAACCTTTAGGTTGGTTTTCTTCCGATGTCGGAACGACATTCGATGCATCAAACAATAAATTGTAGCCAGCCCCAGATTGACCATTCACATAATTGGGCCATGATGACGTATTGCTTAGAGCAATAGCCCCTTGAGTTTTAGTTGAAGATGCAGAACCAGTAGTACCACTGGCATTGAACGAACCGGTGATGTTTCGGATTGCATCATCATGAGATTGCCCAGCAAGCCAATGAGATCCATCGGCAGCACGAGTAAATCGTCCTCGTCGGTCCGGGATATTAAGGACCAATGGATTTGTATCATCAATCCATTCTGGCTTGGCTGCTGCTAGAGAGTGATAGACAGTCACGGGAAGTTGCTGTCCCATTGCTACAATCATATGTTCTGGAACCAATTCACTATCCCAAGCCATGGTTTCACCCGGTGTTTTGGAGGAGAAAGGTTTCCAATAAAAAGGTTTTGTGGTGTCAGACCAGCCCGGTCGACGATTCGCTTGATCCAGAGGGTCTTTACCTGCTAATGATTCGGTGTTGGAATACCACTCCCAATAGCTGACTTTGCCTGTTTCCTCGTCTTTGGTATAGCAGACTTCGCCTAGATAATAGATGCGGGTATTGCTGTATGGCAGGCCTTGAGTCATAGCCGCTAAAGGGTATTGAACATGAGGGTTATCTTCCTCCTTATGAGCTGCCATTTTCTTGTTCAGTTTCTTCGGTGTCACGATAGTCGTGTCATCGACTCCTGCAATCACAAGATCAGAAGTAGCGATTTTCGCTGTACCGGATACTTGCTCTGTTGCGTAAGGAGAACCAAGAAACTCCACCGTGATGTTCTCAATGGTGGATGCCGACAGATTCAGTTCACACGCTTCGGTGACCACGGTGTTTTTGCGTTTGTAGGTGATGATCTCTCCGTCACGACTGTCGACCGCGAACAGCGTCCCGTCTTCCAGCCAGTAACCCAGCTCTTTGCCTTCAAACTCTTCTTCGCCATCCCAGACCGTTTCAAAATGCAGTTGGCCTTGTGCCACCAACGCGCCGCGGGTAATGGCTTTTTTCCGGATTTCAGCAACGAGTGCGGTCTGCTCCGGATTCGGAACATAACCGGCAGAGCCGATGCTGATGTGAGTGATTTTGTATTCAATGCCCAGATCACCGGCACGAATCGCGGCGGCAATCCCGGCATGGGTGATGAGTAAGCTCATTGGGTGACCTCGTAATTGTGTTGATTGCGGATATGCCGGCAGTTAGCAAGCTGATGATGGACATCAAGCCGGGACTGATACGTCCAGGTAATTTCAGTATGCGGCAGACGCTTTTCCTCAAACGCGGCCCAGGCCTGCGCGCATGAGATTCGGGCATCTTCCTGCAGCGCGACATAAATCAGATTCGGCGTGGTCCGGTCATCAGAGACGGTTCCGGCATCATCGCCGGCCTGGGTGTACAGCAGCGCCTGATAGTCGCTGATTTTCCAGCCGAACAGCGCTTCCTGAAAGTCAGTCAGCAGAGACAGTTCAATGTCATCGTGCGTGGCTTTGAAGTCGGTGGCCATTGCTTCAATCAGGCTGGTCAGCTCCGGGTTGTCGACTTCCTGCCAGTATTGCCCTTTGGGCAACAGGGCGCGGATGGCCTGCGCAAAGTCTTCCGCGCTGTAATCGATGATTACGCTGGAGGTGTCCATGTAACGTCTCCTAATACATGAATCTGATGGCTCTGAATCGTCACTTCATCGGTTGGTGATTTCACAATGAAGTTGGTGGTGACATTCGACACCGTCAGCACAATTTCCGTCGGCGTGATGGATTCAGGATTGCCCGTCGCGGTGTTGATTTTGCCCATTTTGCTTTGTGTCAGGCTCTGCAGCGCAGTGACCACGTCATCACGGACAGACTGATCTTCAATGCCCTGAATCTCAATGTTCAGCAGAACATGCTCAGGCAGTAAGGCGATGGGATGACAACCTGCCAGACGATGCGCTTCGAAGGTCTGCTGAACAAGGATTATCACTTCGCTGCTCAGTGTCGGGTCTGCTGTGCGGCGGCCGATATACACTTCCACCATGCCGCGCTCCGGGGTGTTATCCAGTGCCCAGGCAAAGTCGACATCGGCATGGGCAGACGTTGCCCAGGCTTCATAATCCTCCGCTTTGCCGATCAGGTCGTTTTTCTCGTAGGCCACAATCACCCGGGCGCGCCAGTGTTCGAGAGTTTCGATGTCGGCGCCGCCCTCAATGCCAAGGCTCTGAACCTGATTCGGGTCGATACCGCCTAAGCCTTCGGACAGGGTCAGGGTACTTCCGGCTGGCAGATTGCTGGCCGTGCCGGACACGCGCGCAATCACGCTGACCGGCACGTCACTGTATTGCTCTTGGGTGGTTTCGTATTCATTGCCGGTAGCATCGGTCAGCAAAGTTGCTTTGGGAATGACCACCACACCACCAAGCTGAGTAAACCGGACGGTGCCTGATGCGAACGTGGGCAGCAGGCGCGGCGTGCCATGACGATTGGCATGCAGATAAAGCCAGGCTTCGGAGCAGGTTTCCGGGTGAAGCTGGCGAAACAGCAAATCCTGATAGCCGTACTGACCGTAACTCACGGCCGCAATCGCGCACGCGATGGCATCGATCGCCGGTGTGTTCTGCCCGGTTTTCGCCATCAGTGTCGATTTGGCGCGATCGATGAGTGTCTGCAGGCTGCGTTGTGTACTCATAGTGTGACCTTAAACGTGGTGTCATCGGTGAGGGTAATGATCACATCACGCCCCATCTGATTGGGTTTCGCTTCCCAGACGGAAACCGTCACGGCTTTGGCGTGGCCCTCTGTGATGAGCCAGGCCAGCGCCTCTTCATAAAAGCGTTTGGCCATGACGAGCGTCTGCGGAGTGAGCTTATCGCGGCGCAGGGTCCAGTCGCGTGAGCCTACGATGCTCAGCAGTTCGTCGCTCCAGTTGCCGCCGCGTTCGTCTTCGGCCATTCGCGCGCGGTCGTTCTGTGTCGACTCGCTGTGGTTGTAAATGCTCTGCCAGACGGCGTGTGTCATGCCTTCCTCAGAGTTCATCGGTGCCGTGACCGCATTTAAACGGAAATAGTTCATGATTTGTTTGGCCCGTCAGAAGTGCGTTGGTTGTTGTCGTCCAGATAGTCGTGAGTGTGGGTTTCCACTGTAACGCCCGCAAACTTGCCGGAGCTGCCGCCAACGCTGCCCGCGACGTTGAGGTTGCCGCCGATGTCCACATTGCCGGAGAACGAAACTTGGGGGGCGGTGACATCCACTTTGGGCGCAGTCACGCTGACATCGCCTGCGGCCGTGATATCCAGTTTTGCCTTGGTGTTCACCTTGATACCGTCTGCGGTGAAATGGACCAGATTCCCCTTGTCATCGAGCATGGCGACCTCTCCCGGTTGCAGCGCCATCTGGTAACGTTCGTCTTCCACATTCACCGTGATACCGCGCGCGGTGACGCCCCCGATAAACAGGTTGTAGGTTTTGGCGCCCACTAACGGACGGCTCATAAAGCCGTAGTTGTGCACGCGACGGATGCGATCGTTGGTGCGGCCCGTGGCGGTCTTAATCTGTAGCCACTGCGTCTCCGCACCTGTGACTGTGCCGGTGCCAACCAGATTCTTAATTCGGCTCATCAAACGAGCCAGCAGTGTGTCAGACATCGCTTTGCTCCCTGAATGGCCGGAACAGTGTTATCGAAGTGGTTTGTGCGCTTTCCGAGACGGACAGGCTCAAGGCTTTGATGACCAACATTTCACTGAACTGCTGTGTCTTGTCGATAACCCGGATGACCCGGTTGAGTCCGTCGATGGCGAGTGCCGGGAACAGTCCGGCAATGCTTGCTGAGGCCGTCAGGCTCTGCGCAATCGCAAGGTTGTGTTCGTATCGGGCGCGGGATAAACACGCGTCGGCAGACTGTAACTGATCGCAGATAATCACCCGCGTGCGCGAAGCATCAACATCGGCTGCGGTGACCGCCGCGCTGGCATCGTCCCACGCGCCCTGAACTTCGGTGCGGTGAAAGCGGGTATGGAATTGACGGGCAATTTCAAGGCGTTCGATGTTGTTGCCGACTTCAAGCCCGATGCCCTGAATGATGCTGTGCGCGGTGTTCTCAATCGTCAGTACACCATTGCGTTCAATCAGCGCCAAGCCTTGCTCTCGAATGAGCTGTGCGATGTTTTCTACTGGCGACTCTGCGTTGATCTGAAACTCAGGTACGGCCTTCAACGCGGAGACCAGACTCTCTACCTGTAAGCCAAACGGAGCGGCCAGACGGCGCAGTAATTTGTCCATCGGCTGGTCGTAAAGCGCGTCCATGGTGATGCGCGAGTCAATCATGTTGGCACTGACGGAGCGGCCAGTGATGGTGACTGAGCGGCTGCCTGAATCGGTGGCAGACTCTACCTGGTCAATTTGTCCTTTCAGGATGAGCTGGCCGTCGAGGTAGAAGCTCACCGGCAGTGGCTGGTTAATGGCCATCATTGGCACCTTGCAGCGAAAGGTGTGCGCGAGCTGCTCAAGAGAGTAGCTGAGCTCAGCCGAATAAAACGCGGTCTGCGCGCCATTGATGTGCATCGTAAGCTGGGTCATTGCGGGTTCCTCACGGCAATGTCACCACGCAGAAACAGAGGGTGCTGCAACGCATTCATCGCGGTAACGATCGGCTCTGCCGTGTACTGGTCGTGCGCGATGGTCAGGGCGGGTTTGCTGCGCGGCTGCTCAATTACGCGGTGCGCCGCAGTACCCTTGATGACTTTGTCATGCTGCGTCTGAATGCCGCCTTTCAGCGCTGTCAATGCATCGAAGATGTCTAAGCTCTCAACCGTTGAGACGTTTGTTGTTTCTGTCACGCGTTCATCAATGCCGTCAATCAGCGCCGAGAGGTCGCTTTGAATGATGGCTGGCTGTTTGCTCACGGCAGTGATATCAAACTGGTCCTGCTTCTCCAAACGGGTGACATCTTTGCTGACCTTCACGGCTCCGGTCACCATCTGAATGTTGTGATGAGGGGTAACAGCGTCCTCTTTGACCTGACCCAACATCAGCTGCTGCGCAGTGCGCGCGTTGTCGACGGCCTCACTGTCGGAGTCAGGCTCAGACTGAACGCCCTCAGCGACGCGATCAACGGCGGTGCTCAACAGCGTGGCGAACTTATCCGGCGCACTGCTGATGCTGCTGATGGCACCAAACGCTTCGTTGATGGCTGAGTTGATGCTTTGCAGCTTGTCATCGGCGAGGTTCAGGCGGTGGGTGATGTCCACCAACACGTTGAGTGACTGAGTGAAATCGTTCTGAGTCTGGTTGATGTCGGCCACGCTGAGGCTTTTTACATCACGGGCGAACGACTGCGCTGAGACACTTTCCACTGCGCTGGCCTGTTGCTTCACCCGAACGGTCGCTGACGTGTTGATGGTCGGCTGCGTGCCGGCACGGACAAAGCTCAGGCTGAGTGTGACCACACCGCGCTTGGTGCTAATGCTTTGGGAAAAGGTGTCGAACACCAGCGTCAGTTCGCCCAGCCACGGGTGCTCCAGCTCTCCGGCAGGGGAAGACTCCAGGTTAGCAATGAATGCGTTGGCATCGGCCAGCGAGTCGGCGCCGACAAAGACGACATCGAGTTTGATGGTGCGGGATTTACTGCCCATCACACGGATGTTGGGTAGTTCGGCGTAGGGAATTTCGCTGACGTGCAGGCGCTGGCCGCCATCAATGGCAGTCGCCAGGATGTTGAGCTGATGCCCGTTCCATCGCCCGCGCTCGTACTGTCGTTCCCACATGAAAGCTCTCACTTCATCTTAAACAAATCAAAGAAGGCAGCAGGCTGGAAAAATGATGGCGGGGAAGGGCGCTCAGGCCTAATTCGGACTCACCCCTCCCTCCGCACCAAAATTCAGCACTGCAATTTTGCGCAATCAGAGACGCAAAATAATTAGGTAGGGTTATTGCACCACAGCCCTGATGGGAACTGAACTCAGGGCTGTTTTAGATTGGGGATTTAGAGAAGCGCCGGGATCGCAAACGTGCGTTTTTGATCGTTTTTTTTGAAAAGAAGATCTTTACACAATTAGGGTAGAGTAAGAAGACTTCATTTTGTCGATAAAGCTCGCTTTGAAATCCGAAAAATCTTTGTCTAAACCTATTCTCTCCGTTCTTTTGAACACTATGGGTAAGTAACTCTGAGTAACTTTGGTTACGTGGATTTTGGAGAAAGGTCTGTACTTGAGTATCTTTTCATTGAGTTGAACATGATCAATCAAGTTGAACTGATCACCAGTAATATCAACTACATGTTCTTCTATCTCCAACCAAACGTGTGAAACCATATTCTCGCCATAACCCGTTACGCAGGTTATTTCTATGTTGTTTAGACGTTGAAAGTAGTGAAAAGCGAGCAACAGTGAGGCGAATTTACAGTTCATGATGGGAAAGGAATTAGTCAATATCGTAGAGGAATCTTTGTCACAGGAATCCATTGCAGTACGAAGCCTAAGTGCTTCGCGTCTCAAGATTTGAATATTGACCATCGATAGTCCCGAAATGAGAAGTAAAAATATTGGGTGATTAGCCAATGGATAAAAATATAGCTCGATGTTTCTTGAGCATTGTCCATGACGAAACTAATTCATTTATATAGGAAAAGTTAGTGTCATCAAAGCAGTTGAACACATAAACATTTCCTGAATAGCCTGCAGATGTTTGGCTGTTAGGGAGTAAGAACGTCAGCGTTGTACCATTGGGCAATATAAGCGGGTTTCCAGACAGAGTCAGCCCGTACGAGCTCGCCAACTCAATGATACGCTCTCGAATCCTCTCGCTCTCATCTGTCGACGCAGACAAGAATATCTGATTTTCCTTTGTTTGAATCGCGTCGACTAGGGCATTTTTGCAAATGTGCAATTCGATTGAATCTATGTTCATCATGACAACCTATATGCTTTGAGAAGTATCCTATCTATTTGGTCTAATTTGCGAGCAGCCAGAGAGATACGCTTGCTCGATACGCCCGTTCTCAGGGACGCGAGTTCGTATGAATAACCTGACTCAAAGACGAGCCTCAGTGCCGATCTTGTTTGCTCTGGAATTTCGCGCAGAGGCAGAACATCCAATAGTGCGTTCAGACGCTGTGATGGAATGACATTAATTTTCATGCAGTCTAGACTTCCGGTTTATTGGATTTGCTCAAAGGCACTGAAGATGTCCATCTGATCCACATCTCCCTTGCACAGCTCCGGTTGCAGTTCTGGGTCTGGTTTGGCGCCAGTCGGTTCAATAATGCGGTTAACCGTGGTCAGCGTGGTAAACGCACGACCGCAGTTTAGGTTCAGACATTGGCAATAGGCTTCGCGCGTTTCGTTACTCATCGCTTTGGACGTCGCAATACGTGCTTTGCTTCCGCAAATAGGGCAAGTGATTAACATGGGATCTCCTCACGCTAACGGCCAGTCGTCTTCCAGTTCTGGGAAGAACGACAGGTCCGGTTGTTGATACTCTTTGGTTTCAGGTTGGGCTAACACTTCATCCCAACCTTCAAATTTCATCCACGACAAATCATCGGCAGGCACTCGGCTGACTTCGACCAGCTGAGCCGGGCGTTTTTCGCCGTACTCGTCTACCTCCGCAGGGCGGATTTGGATACTTCGTTCATCATCGATGCGAATTGAACTGCCTTTTCTGAGTGCGGCCAGTGCCGCTTCATCAATATTTGGCGGTTTATTCGCCTTTCTTCGTTCTGGTGCTAACAACCTGGTGAGCTGATCGCTGACCTGATCCTCGCGGGGCTCCGTACAGTTATTGACAGAACTCCGAGAGGCGGCGGTGCCGCCAATGACGGTCGCTGCGCTCCCTTGGGCGATCGCTTCCGCATCATCGTCAACCTTGGATTTCTGTTTAATCGTCCAGACTCTGAGGCGTGTTTTGATGAACACGCCGGAAGCGTCAAACCCATCCAACTTGCGAACGGTTTCGCCGTGCGGAGAGGCAAACGGCAACTCTTCATAAACGTTGGTGATCAGCAGATCGGCACGTTTCACGAACGGGCCACCTTGGCCCATGATGTAATCGCGCCACTGGCCACGGTCGGCGGCTTTCATCACTTCCGTGACGGTGCCGTTTTCGTGTTCCAGATCGGCCTGATAAACCTGCGTGAGCAGCACAAACAGATACTTGCTGTCGAACTTCTTATGGCGGCGAATCAGCTCTGCCGGAATAGGCGGACCGATCAACTTGAGGCCTTCGCGGACGTCCAACTCTTCGTAAATGGTCAGCAGCTCTTCATAGTTCAGCTGAGTGAGGTACTGGTTAAAGCTGGCTTTGTCATTGTTGGCAAAACGTCGCAGCTCGCGGTAAGTCGTGACCGGAGCGCCACCAAAAAACTGAAACTGGCGGATACCCCAGCGGCTTTTCCAGGCGTTCACATTCTTGGCCATGTCTTTCACGGGCTTGCCTGTTTCGTCGGACATCTCATCATCCATGGCAAAGCCGTCGATGTTTTTGGAAATGTATTTGGCGATGTAGCCGGTTGCCGTGCCTTTGGCTGGGTCGATATAGCCAAAGTCGCAGCGTGGCTTGTAGTTGAACGGCCCGTGAAAGGCCTGTTTCTTCTCGGCGCGTTTTGGATTGCGGTCGAACTGTGGGAAAAGCTCTTCCTTGTCTTCCTCGACGGCGTAGGAAATGAACACATCACGCACCTGCGCGACATCTTCCGGCTTCACCCAGATGAGCAAATGCCAGTGCGGCGTGCCATCGTGATGCGGCTCGGCCACACGAACCCCGAACCAGCGAATTTCTTCACGGCCTAGCTTGGCGCGAATGCGCTGCCACACATTGTTAAGGTAGGCTTGTGTATCGCGCGGGCTAGCGCCGTTCCAATGGTCGATAAAGCCGCCTTTCTTGTAGCTGTTGTGGTACTTGGACGGCGAAGTGAGCGTGAGAAACAAACCTTGCAGCTCAAGCTCATTGCCGATGTCTTCGCAGCCTCGGCAGCGCACCATCAGCTCATGGCGGCGGATAGCCGGATTCGACAGGCTCTTTTTCGCCATGTCCCACAAGTCGGCTTCTTCGCCCGTAATCTCGTCGATGAGCTGGCACTGCTTAATGTATTCATAGTTGGCTTTCTGCTGCTCCTGATGCTCACGGACACAATCCCAAGAGGCATAAGGCGAGGCTTTGTAGCTCACTTGCCCCATGGCGATTGCCAGATGCTCACGCATGATTTTGCGAATGTGCACTAATCGGCCGCGCCACCATTTTTCATCGAGCATTCTTGAGATGTCGTTCAGGGCCGTTAGTTCGGTTTGCTTCTTGCGCTTGCGGGGCGCTTTGATGCCGAACTCATTCACGAAAGCCGCCAGCTTGTGGTAGGTGTTCACCACAGCAATCTCGCCGATTTTCGATTCAGAGGCTTTGACCTCGCGCTTCGCCAGATCCGCTTTCACTTCTTTGATGGCGGAAGCCGCAAAGCGTTGGTGACGGGCAGAGGCGATTTGCGACAGCTTGAATGCCATGTCTCTGAGTTCGTCTGGTTCAAGTTCGGCAACGCTGCGGTTCTTCTCTGGCTTGGTATGTTTTTCGGCTTGGTCGAAGTCAAAAGAGAGCTGAGGGCGCTGAAAGTCTTCAGGCAGGCTGTGCTCTGTAAAGTACACGGAGGCGAATGCGTTATCGCCGCTTTCGAATTCTTTAGAGAACATCGCCACTTTTTGCGTGGTGGGTAGTTTGCTGTATTTTTCCAAGACCTTTTGCGCGCGTTCCGTTGCGGGTGCCATGCGTTCACGCAGGAAAATGTTGGCCTCTTTACGGCCGAGTTTTTCAAACACGCTGATGTAGCGTGTGACGAAGTATTTGGTCAGGTAATCGGGCAAGTCTTGGATGCGCGATTGCGCCCAGGAAAAATCGTCCGGGTTGGCTTCAAACAGTTTGCGTTCAAGTACACTCAGGCTATCTGGCTGGATTACTTCATTGAATCGGCGATCACCAAAGCAGCCCGCTTCAACTTCCGTTAAAGGGGCTTGCCATGGGAATTCGTATAGGTCGATTTCAGCGGGGGCGGTGAGGGTGTTCACACAGACTCCAGCTCTTGCGTAGTCACCAACATAAAGCCCGGTTTGCCTTCGCCTTTGCTGATCACGCCATTGCGAAGGTGTTTGCAGTTTAGCTCGGCGCATGCCTGATGTACGGCATCGTCCATCGAATCGAAATCGCCAATCAGAATGTTGGCGACTTCTTGGGTTTGTTCGTGGCGGATCACTCCGCCATCGGAACACAGCATTACTGCGGCGTATTGCATTGCGTTTTCTCCTTATCCAACTCATCGCGACGCGCAGCGATGCGCTCAATCAGGTCATCTTCGATGTCCAACAGGTCTTTCAGGGCTTGTTTGCTATCGAGCAACACAATGCTGTGGGCGTGGTCGGTTGTGGTGGCGGAGAAGATCACCACGTTCAACATCTTCATGCTTGAGGAATATTCGATACGCACGCTCATCACATCGGCGCTGTCGATGGCCAGCTCATACAGGCTGGTGATGGTGGCGAGAATCGCGCGTTCAAACGCGGCTTTGGTTACTGGGTCATTCATCATCTTTGCTCCTACGCTGAGACGAAAAAGGCCCCCATTCCTAGAGGAATACCACGGGGGCAAAGGTTGGCTAGGTTAATGGGTGTTGCTGAACTGGTAGTGCTTGAGGCGGCGAACATCGCCAACCTTGCTGTCGAACGTGACCGTCAGGTTTTTCAGGTACTGCATTCCGGTGCGGATTTTTTGAAGTTCCAGGTCATCGAACGATTCGAATTCTCGGTTGTAATCGCGTGCGGGCAGGCCGCCGGCGATCAGCACCAAACCACGGCTTTTCTCTGGCAGCTCGTTGAACATCTTCTTCAACTGGCAGCGCGTGGCGGCGCCGTTAAACAGCGATTTGCACGCGGCGATGCTCTCTTGCGCTGGCGGCGTGTGTTGGGTGTGTGCGTTTCTGGCTAGCTGATTCATCTTGGCTCCTTAGGACAGGCCCGGAATTGGCGCGCCTTGGGTGATAAAATCCACGCTCATCGCAAAGAACGGCGTCGCCCCAGAGGTGCGGTTTTCAAGATCAGAAATTAAAAGCATCAGGTTGCCGATGCTGGCCTGTGCCTTTGAGATAATTTTGTGTCGGGTCGTGCGGGGCAGGCGGGTGTCGCCGCCATGGTCTAATGCCATGCGCGACAGGTCGCCCGACAGCATTGAATGTTCCAGCACCCGCTTGAGGAAGGTTTCGGTTTTCTCTTCTTGTGGCAGTTGTGCGGTCACCACACCAAGGCCAAGCAAAAGAGAATTGATGATGGTGTAGTCGCCACTGGCTTTGGTGATAGCAACCAGCTCGGCGCACGTCAGAACATGGGGCTGCTCTGGGTTGAGCTTATTGCGCAGCACCGATGCATCTAAGCCAACAGCAGCGGCAATGGCCGACACCTTGTTGGCCGCCCGGAACGCGCAGCACGCCTCATCAAATGCCTTTTGTTTGCCCTCAAGGAAAACGTACATTGAAGTGTTCATGTCCATATTTGATACTCACCTTGTCGCAAGTGAAATGAGCTCACAGCCGCAATGGCTGCTCACTTAAAACGAATGATAAAAGTGGTCGTTTTCAGGCTTTTCAGAATCTTCAATGGCGTGTTGCCACAGCGCGCCCATGTTCACGTAGTGCTTGCCCTTGGCGCCATCGCGCTCAATCACAGGCAGCTTTCCTTCGCGAATCATGTTGCGAATCGAGTTTTCAGACACACCCCAACGGCGGGCCAGTTCACAGGTAGGGAGGATCGGGGAATCGGGTTGAATTGAAACGTGCATATTTAGCTTCTCCAATAGGTCAGGTTGGTCTTTGAACTCTTTACACAAACGCATGCGTGAAAGGGTGACCATATTGACGAAGCGCTTCTTCTCGCAGCGTGTCGCGGCCTTCATGGGCAGCTTTCCGGCCTCAATCAGTTGCTCCGACTCAACCAAATCAATATGTTGACGTCGCGCATACTCTTCGATCGGCAGGTACGGCATATCTAGTTTAATCAGCGGGGTCATGGTATCTTCCATACATAACTGTGCATAAATGCTCACGTAGATGCCTTCAAAACTTCATCGTGTGCAGTTGTGCTTACTTGTGTTTGGTTAATTTTGCTCAATTAAATGATCAATTAAGGTATAGATTAAGGGCTAAATAAGGTACTTATGCGCGAATGGTATACCAGTAATGAGCTAGTTGAGCTCGACGGTACGCCTAATACCCTAGAGGGTATTAGCCAAAAATCTAAAAGAAACAAATGGTTAAGAAGAAAGGCGTCAGGGCAGGGGCGGGCGTTTGAATACCATATCTCTAATTTCCATGCTGACGTAAAAAAGCAGTTAATTGAGAGATACATCACGGACCCAGGCGAAGCAAAAGCGCTGATGGCACTGGAAGCACCTACAAAAGAGGAAGCTCCAGAACCAAGTAATGTTTCTAAAATCGTGCCACTGGCGGAAGTCAGAGACTGGTGCGAATTACCCGTGTTTGACGTTCACGCAGCAGCAGGGGCGGGCTCACTGGTGCACAGCGAGTACCAGATAGACAAGCTCATCATTCCCAAAAGCCTGCTGGCCGAGTTTGGCCTTGCACCGAACTGTGCAGCCATCATCTACGTTGACGGCAATTCGATGGAACCCACCCTCAGCCACAAAGACAGGCTGCTGGTTGATACCCGCGAACTACAACACCCGGTCACGGATGGGGTATACGTGATTCGCATCGACGATGCGGTCTACGTAAAACGTTTGAAATGGAACATTCCGAAAGGGATTTACCAGGTGATTTCAGACAACCCGACCTACGAGTCATTCGAGATCAACCACAAGAACGGGCGCAACTTTAAGATTATCGGCAAAGCCATCGCGCCAGTGTTTAAGAAGATTTTTTAAAAATGGAGCCACCTGATAGGTGGCTTTTTGCGTTTTGGAATTAATCATTGAGAGAGTTACGTTCGTAGATTTTGTCTACTTGAGATAACTCGAAGATTCTCGCATCTACAGGCAATGAGCTTTTATCTTTTTCGGCTGGATTTTGGGGTGGGGTAATACTGCCGACCCAATACGCTTTACCTGTTACTAGGAACACGAAAGCCTTTTCTAAAAGCATAAAGAATATCTGTAAGCGGATGGTGAAGGTCTTACTCGATAAGGAAAATAAATACATGTCACGATACCTCAGCATAGATGGAAATCCGGAAGACTTAAGTGAGCTTTCAGAATTGTGACTAAAGAAAGTGTTGAAAACCAACTAGGAAATGTGAAGCGCTTTAGTGTAGCCGTTCCAGATATCTTATCACTGTTAATCAACACGGTACCTTATGCCTCAATTGCGAGTGTTCTAATTGCGTGGATTAGAACGAAGCAAAACCGAAAAGTACATATTCAGTATGCAGACAACACATCGATCACACTCGAAGGTCATCATACCAAAGAAGAAGTTGAATATTATTTCAACAAGAAAGAGAAAGCGGGAATTTTCGTAGAGTCTGAGCCTGCTAAAGATGGCCTTGGCTGAAGAACCTGAAAGTTACAATGGCTCCAAAGTGATGGTTTATGATCACTCTGGAGCCGTTGCTGTATGTGGGTATTAAGCGTCGGCTATCAACGCGGAAACATGAAACCTAAAGTACCATGCGTTGGAAATCACTCTTAAATGCTTTGTTATGCCTTTTCACCCACGGACTCTACCTGCGTATTTAAAATTTGACGCATCATTATTAGACAGAACTTCACTCCGTCTTTTTCTGAAAGCATATCCTTTAAATGGATTCTATTTTCACCATACTCTGACGGGAAGTTTATGCTCATGTAAGTCATTCGCTTTTTCTTGGACTCCCAGAACCGATATTTAACTTCTTTAGAGCCAACGTATTTTTTGAGAAACTTGTCGATCGTTAGTCCCTCTCGTTGCCAATTTACTAAGTCTCTACTAATCCAAACATCATCCCATGTATCGAAAAAGGGAAAGTGAGCCAATACATTGCGAACAAACTTAAACATAGGACCACCAATCTCCGACTCCATAGGAGGACGTGTAACTTTCAAATCTTTAAGGACATATTGAAATGGTTCATATGACAAGATTTCAGCGTAAACAGCAAAAACACTCGATACTCTGCTAAACCTATAGCGAGAGTCTTTATCCCAGAAGTCATCAGCCATGACCTCATCAAAAAGATCATAAAATCGGTTGTATCCTAAGCTAAGAAATTGCTCTTCGGCTTTGGTTGGTCTTAATTCCATTATCTATTTTTCCTGATGACCTCTGAGGCATAACGCCGCGTTGCGGAATTGCTCTTAAACGCTTTGTTATGTTTTTACCTGCCCCAAAGGATGGGAGCTAGAATCAAAGAATACAATCTCTTTCTTTGAACCGTGAAAGTAGGTTTGAACTTCATTGATAAACTTTGATTTATCTTTTTCCTCCATCCCTGTGAACACGCTAATGGCGATTTTTTCAGCATTATTTTCCTTTAAAGCACTCAAGATATGAGCATCATAGTCCTCGCTTAGTGAATGCCCAAAAACAACAAAGTTACCTGGCGCTTTAGAAAATCGGTTGTAGCAAAAATTCAAGTAATCGTTTGAGCGTATGCGCCTTAACTTGAATTCAGATTTACCTTCAGAAATAAACAATGGAGTGTCTTTGAAGCCTGACTCATCGATAATTTCAGAGATCGATGTCTCTTGGGTCGCTGTAACCTTAAATGTGTAACCGTCAGGTGACTCTTGAAGGTGTATTGCACCATGAAGATAATATAAGGCTGATTTAGAACCAATTATGTTAGTGTCAGATAAATTAAAGACACACGCTTTGTTCCAAAAAAAATCACAAAAACTGTCACTATTGGATTTCATCACTGACCAATAAGGAATTAAGTCATAATTAGTCGTATATATCGAGCGAAATTTCCTAAGCTGAGTGTTTATATTTAGTGCCGGTACACCGCCATAGGTCACGTGTGATGCATTTACAGCTTCTATTAGCGATTTTCTAACATTCAGATATAGCGACTTTATTGCATCGAGATTGTAAAAGTTAACAATATATGCATGGTAAATAATCCTTAAAACCTCTTCAAAATTGACCGTATCTACCTTCTCAAATATCTCTTGGGCATGCGGATACATTTTGATTCCGAGCTTTTTAACGTTATCTAACAAAGTCCAATAATGAAACTTATCACTAATTCCAATACTAAAGCCATTTCCTAATAACAGATTTCGCCATGAATCATCGTCAACATCTTTCCACTGCTTTATTTCTATTAAATTATCCATCTAACAACTACCTTACAATTCCGAAATATCAGACACATAACGCCCAATTAAGGTGTGAGGCACGCAATACCGAAGCCGCCGCATACCACCTTAACCACTAAAACCAACGCATAGTAAAAATGCCACACGTGCCGAATCACTCTTAAATTGTTTGTTAGAGAGAGTCCCCACGTAATACTCGAAGCTTTGAAGCGTATTTTTGCGCCAATTCTTCTGCATCCAGTTCATACCCTAACTCTGAGGCAAACTGTTCTGCCATAAACCACAAGCGATTAGGCATGGGGTCTTGTAACGCATAGTTACCTAAGTTTATTTGCGCTATGCTCCTAGCTGGTTCATCCAACCCTACTGGAGAAGGGATACCATAACCCAGCTCGGTTTTAGTTTCGCTATCCAAATCTATGGAAGCAAACACAGGAGGATGCCAGCGACCACCATCTAATGGCATGCAAATCGCAGCATCATAGATCTTGCCATCAATTTCTATCCACGAATGGTCGAAATATTTCTCACCCGTTTTCACTTCACCGATACAGAGTGAGTTCTTAATACCAAGTTCATTCAACACAACATGTAGAACGGCAGATGTATCATGACAACCACCTTTGTACTCAGTTTCAACTATAAACTGAAGCAACTCTGAATAAAGTTGAGAAATGATTTCGTCATTTTTATTCTGAATATTACGATTGATAATTGCTAACCAACTTTCCATATCATCACTCTCTCTAACGCCCTGTTAAGGTGTGAGCAACGCAATGCCGATGCTACAGCATGCCACCTTAAACACTAAACACAACGCATAGCGAAAATGCCACGCGTTGCGAATCACTCTTAAACAGATTGTTATAAATCAAGCACCCACGGAATGAACAACTCCTATGTATTTTTCTTTGTTGTCAAAAGTCACTCCAGACTGAAGCAAGATCTTGTATCCGTTATCATAATAAGCTGGCGGAAACAAAGAATGGATGCCAACTACATGCCCTTCACCCAACCAGTCCATAGCTTTTTCAAGTGGGATTCGAACCAATCCTCTAACCTGTTTTGAATAGTCCAACGGTCTTCCATTCTCTTTGCCTTTACAGCGGAATAATAATCCGTGTTGTGCATGCGGACGCAAGAAGTATGAAGGTGCGGCTATTCGTAGGTCAATTAGCTCGGTGTTTTCACCATTCCAATATCCAGGCTTCCCTTTATTACGCTTGTCCAAGTCCGCTCCGACTAGATATATATAAGCATACTGATTATCAGAGTTAACTATTCGCTTTTGAAAGTGCAGGAAGTGTCCATCCCGAGTAACTTTAGCTTCATGACATGCAAACCACAACGCAACCCAAATATTGTCTACCAAATCTAACCACGTTGTTTGTAAACCATAGTGCTGTAGTAAAGGCTCAGGAACGTAATTATTCATTTTAACAAGGCAGTTACATTTAGATTTATAATCATCGATCTTCGCCAGTAACTTACTTTCCCGCCTATATTTTGCGGCATCACTATCGATCCCTCGATACAATGCGGGTCTTAACTCAGGATAAATATTAGACTGACCTCTAAAATACACCCCTTCAAGTGAATTATGTTTTAAATAGCCTGCTGCCATTATCAATGCATGCGATTCTTCAACGTGAAGGACTTTTGTCCCATTAACATCAACCCATTGAGAACCAACAAAATTAGCTTTTTCGAAACCCATACAACCTTCTTCTTTCTTCTTTTTGATTTATAACGCCGCGTTGCGGAATCGCTCTTAAACGCTTTGTTAAGTGCGTTTTGGAAGCGGGTACTTTAACTTAACTTCTTTTGTTTCAACTTCACGAGGTCCTTTAGTAGGATCATAAAAATACCAAATATTAAACTTTCGCTCATGCGGTTTAGTATCGTGCAGTAAAGTATCCCACCCCAGATAACTCGCAATATTTTCAGCAACTTTCAGCTTGGCGGGAGAACTAGCCTTACCTTGGAATGCACTCATTACTGCACCTAATAAAAAGTCGGCAATTTGAATTTGCTCCGACTCCTTAGAATCTTTAGTTACAACCGAACGAATCGGTACTTCACCACCAAATTGATTTTTGAGCATGCTATTTGCGATTTTATGAAATGCCTCATCTGCTTTTTTGTAGCGCGAAGGCAAAGGATCTACTTCAATACGAAACTCACATTTTCGTTGAGGGTGAGCTTTGTGAATTGAACTTATTTTAGTTTGAATTAATTTTGTGAAATGCTTGCGCATTGCTAGGTCGTAGTCACCGTCGTGATACTTTTTGTCAACCATGCCCTTTCGTATAACAATACAGTGAAAAGCTAACCATTGATGCTTGAAGAAAGTTTCTATTAGATCTTCATAAAAATCAGCATAATGCTTTTTATGAGCCTTTTGCCACTTAATTTCATTGTCATATTTATGCTTTTCTCTTAGCTCTCGAATAATTCGAACGAAGTCTCCGCGTCTTTGATACTTCATCCAAAGTGAACCAAAACCATAATATTTCTGACCATCTACGCCTGATTCATCACACGCTACATGCCAAATTAATTTACCATCTTGCATTTCACCTCCATGTACAAATTACTCGAAAGCACTTAACAGTCTCTTTTAACTAGACTTTGTCTGTATAAATCCAGAACAAAATGCAGACAGTGTTTATCTAATACACCTTGCCAAATTGGGCACATACGCTTTGGTAGCCTCATGTGTTCACAACTGACACACATCAACAGTATCAAACGACTGCGTCTTTTGGTGTGATCGGTTTGGTCTTTATCACCACAATTACGCATCAATGTGCATTTCTGTGTGAGTTAAACACTGTGTTTATGTACAGTTGTGATTTATTATTTCTGTTCATGTTGTTGAGTGAGCAGATTATGAGCATTAAGAAAGAGGGCAAGAAGTGGTTGGTTGACTTGCGGCCACAGGGCCGGAACGGTAAGCGCTACCGCCGCCAGTTCGATACCAAGTTTGAAGCCACCCAATATGAAAAGCATGTTCTGGCGACGGCCCATGATAAAGAGTGGTTAGAGAAGCCTGCCGATCGCCGCACTTTAAGTGAGTTGATTGCACTGTGGTGGAAGTACGAAGGGCAATCGAAGAAAACCGCCGAAGCCTACCTGAAGGAAGTGAAACTGGTCGACAAAGAACTCGGCTTTCCTAAAGCGCACCAGATCACCCACAAACTGCTCGCAGATTACCGAATGGCTCAGCTTAACAAGGGCAGGGCGATGACTACCTTTAATCGCAAAATGAACTGTTTGAGCAACGTGTTTACCGCGCTCATCGCGGTGAAGGAGTTCCACAACCCGCACCCGGTTTCTGGCTTCAAGTTGAAAGTCCCCAAAACGCGCGAAATGGCATTTCTCTCGGTTGATGAAATGAATCACTTGCTCAGTGTGCTTTCCGGCGATAGCTACAAGGTTGCCAAGCTCTGTTTGGCAACAGGGGCCAGATGGGGCGAAGCGGAGGAGTTAAAGGGCAGCACGGTCAGCCATGGCAAAGTGACCTTTCTCGATACCAAGAACGGGAAAGACCGCACGGTGCCGATCAGCCAAGAACTGCAAGATGAAATCGTCACAGGCAAATCTGGCCGACTGTTCAAAGATTGTTACGCCGAGTTCTATGTGCAGCTCAAACAGTGCAATTTCGATTTACCCAAAGGGCAGGCTGCCCACGTCCTTCGCCATACGTTCGCCAGCCACTTTATGATGAACGGCGGCAACATCCTCACGCTGCAAAAAATACTCGGCCACGCGACGATTCAACAAACGATGACCTACGCGCATTTCGCGCCGGATTACCTGCAAGACGCAGTCAGATTCAACCCCTTAAACAGCCTTTAAAGTGGCCTGAAAATGATCCACAAATTGACCACATAGACTATACATCGATACATATAAAGGTGATTGAGTATGTCTGGAGGCATTGAAAATACTGGGGTTTGCTAGGTGTGGCGGGAATAAAAAACCCGCCAATGGGCGGGTTTTAAACTCAAGCATCAGGTTTATTTTTTGCCTTGATGAATCAGTTTGTCTTGTTCGGTCAGCTCGCGAATGCGACGGCTGATTTCACGGCGTTCTTTAGAGATTTCTGCACTTTTGATGATGTGGTCGTCCACACGATCTTCGTAATCCGCTTTCATGTTTTTCACAATCGCGATCACTTCTTCCTGAGTCATGTCAGGTTTGATGTAATCCACCAGGTTTTCTAGCAAATCAACACGTTTACGGTTGTCACGAACTTTCTTCTCGTTGTCTAGAAGTTCACGTTTTAGTTTGTTTTTGCGGCGAGCCAGACTCACGATTTCAAATACGCTGTTCATAGGTCCCTTTTCCTAAAATGAATGCAACTGTCAATGATTAAAACACAACATCAAGGCTCATAACAGCCTTTAGATCAAACCTGACGACACCTTGACCAATAAATAGTCACTCGGTCTTCGCAGAGATTGTACTTGCCTGAAATTGCGCTATATCATGGGCTCCATTGATGACGAAACAATGATTCGAGCATGCAATCTTCAGAAATTGTTGTTCCCCAACTCGACGAGCAATCGGCCAAGCCAGATTTGCGGCCAAAACTGCGTCAAGCCTATATCAGCGAACGGCAACGCCTTGAATTAGTAGAAATTGAATTAAACCGTTCTAAAGTTGTCATGATTGATGAAAACGGACGCATTGTGCGATTTTCACCGACTTCAGAACATTAAGAATGGGAGACGAGGCTAGCCTCGATAAAAGAAGGAAACGAAAATGAGTAACGAACTTTCCCCGCTAGAGGCCCGTGTCATTGGTTGCCTGATTGAAAAGGAAATTACCACCCCAGATCATTACCCGCTCACGCTCAACAGCTTGACCACTGCGTGTAATCAGAAGAGCAATCGCGAACCTGTGTTGTCGTTATCGGACGCGGATGTGCAAGATACGGTTGAAGCGTTGATCGCGCGTCGTTTGGTGAGTGACGAAAGTGCGTTTAATAGCCGCGCCTCAAAATACCAGCACCGTTTTTGCAACACCGAATTTGGCGACTTGAAATTGAATGAGCAAGAGCTTGGCGTGGTTTGCTGTTTGCTCCTGCGCGGCGCGCAAACGCCGGGTGAGCTGAGAACGCGCACGAACCGTTTATGTAATTTTACTGACGTAAAAGAAACCGAAGCGGTGCTGGAAGCGCTGGCCAATCGCTCATTGGTGGTGAAATTGCCACGTGAACCGGGCAAGCGTGAGTCTCGTTATCAGCACCTGTTTTCTGGCGATGTGGATGTTGATGCATTGGCAAGCTTTGCCGACAGCGAACCGTCCAACTCACAGCTTGAAGCGTTAGAACAAGAAGTGGCGGCGCTGCGAGACGAAGTGGCGGAACTGCGCGCGTTGATCGAACAAAAGCTGTAACCGCTTCGGCATGAACGAAGACATCTCGAGTCCGAGCTGGTGGATTTATCTGGTTCGGACTTCCAGTAACGCGCTGTATTGCGGCATCACGACGGATGTCGCACGGCGCTTTACTCAGCATCAAAAAGGGCAAGGTGCCAAAGCGCTGCGGGGCAAAGGACCGTTGACGCTGGCTTGGCAACATGAAATTGGCCCAAGCAAAGGTGATGCGCTCAAACTGGAGTACCGCATCAAGCAGCTCTCTAAAGTACAAAAAGAGCGTCTGATCTTGGATCAGCATCCACTGCCTTCACTGAATTAAGTCCCCAATCATTTTTGCCTTTTGACAGGCGAAATTCGATTCTCTGTATTAATCTTTATCCATATCAATCGTTTTAAGAGTGAAGTTTCATAATAAAATCCATTAGCCTAGCTAATGGGTTGTGGGTGAAGCATTGCTCGGGCGTTCGGCTGCGCTGTATTTTCTCTGGCTGACATAATATTCGGTCATAAGATAGATGAAATATGTTATGCGGTTTAAAGAAATTGCTGTTAATTTAGTCACTTGCTGAATGTTTTTATGATTTTTTCGTGCTACGCGCTATTAATTGCGGGCCGTATGCTTAATAATCTTAAACGTTATTATTTGCTTGATATTTTAGGGAATTCTTTCCTTGTTATGCCAAGCAGTTCATAAACTTTGTTGATGGACATGATCAACAGAACGACGGAATGTGTGGAATGAAGAAAACGCTTTTTCTTTCTCTTTTACTTGGTTTCACTCCTTTTGCCTCTTCGTATTCATCACAAGTGCTGAATGGTTACTGGCATTATCAGGAATTTCTGAATGCCAATCCGCAACAAAAGGCACTGACGGAGTCGTTGTCTGATGCGGTGCGTCAATCGTCTCAGCGGCTGACGGTCAAACAACAAACGCCGGTGACCATTTCGGTGGTTTATCCGGGGCAGCAGATCTCCGATTACTGGGTGCGCAACATCAAAGCGTTTGAAATGCGATTGGAAGAGTTAGGTATTGAATACCAGATTAATCAGGTGTTTACGCGCCCGAACCAAGACACTCGTCAACAAAGCTTGTCGTTGATGGAAGCGGTGAAGAACAACACGGATTATTTGATTTTCACGCTGGATACAACGCGCCACCGCAAGTTTATTGAACACGTTCTGAATTCGTCACCGACCAAATTGATTTTGCAGAATATCACCACGCCGGTTCGAGACTGGGATGAACGCCAGCCGATGATGTACGTTGGGTTTGACCATGAACTCGGTGCGCAGCAACTTGCGCAGTATTATCGCGAACATGTGCCCAAAGGCAGCAAGTATTCGGTGCTGTATTTTTCTGAAGGGTACGTCAGCGATGCGCGTGGCGACACTTTCATTCAGCAGATGGAAAGCACGGGCGATTACCAGCTGGCCTCGTCGTATTACACCAAAGCGACCCAAGAAAGTGGCTATGAAGCCACTGTTAACATTGTCAAAAATGACCCGGATATTAAATTTATTTACGCCTGTTCCACCGATGTGGCACTGGGCGCAGCCAAGGCGCTACAAGCGCTAAAACGTGAAGATATTCAGGTGAACGGCTGGGGTGGTGGCTCGGCAGAGCTAGAAGCCTTGGATGAAGGTCATCTTGATGTTACTGTCATGAGAATCAATGATGATACCGGCATTGCGATGGCGGAAGCGATCAAACGTGATTTGGAAGGTTTGGCCGTGCCCGTGGTGTATTCCGGTGACTTTGAGATCGTGACCAAAGACGATCAGCCGAAAAAAATTGGTTTGTTTAAGCAACGCGCCTTTCGTTATTCCGACCGTTAGTCGGCAACAGGGAACACTGAGTGAGCATCAGGGCTAGTACAGTCAAACAGAAAAGAAAAATAGCGACCTTCATCAGCCGAGCCATTGTCACTGTGCTCGGCGCGCTCACATTGACGGTACTTTTCCAGAGCTATCAAATCAGCAGCCGCTTGATTTCGCAAGAAGTGGCACGCACCTCGACCCAAACCTCCAGTCTGATTCAAAACCTGTTTAATTATCGTCTCGCCACGTTGCAAATTCACCAAGACAGCAGCGCGAAAAATGCCAGTCTTATTCAAGCGTTAAACAGCGACAGCGGCGCTGCGTTGGATCAGTATTTCTTGAGCGTCGATCAGCTCGAACTCAACAATACACCAGACATTCGTTTCATCACCGACCTCAAAGAGATGGTATGGGAAGATGGCAATTCGCAGTTTTACGGCGTTCCCCCCAAAGAGCTCAATAAGATCATTCGCAAAGTGTCGATCAGCAGCAACTGGCATCTGATTCAAACGCCATCGGTGCTGGGCACGGCGTATTTATTGGTTCGCCGCTCACCGATTGTGGATACGGCAACGGGTGAAGTGATTGGCTTTTTGTATGTCAGTACCGTGCTCAACAACAACTTCACGTTGATTGAAACCATCCGCGACAGCAGTAACTCGCAAAACCTGATTTTAACGGTGGGCTCTGAGGTGTTGGCTTCAACACTCAATGGCGATGAATCCTATTCGACCTTTGATGTGCTGGAAGATGGCCTGAGCGATGCCTTGTACGACAAAAATATGGTGGCCAAAACGGCGCTGGAAGTGGAAGGGGTGCCGACCTATCTCAGCATCTATTCTGTGCAAAGCAACGAAAACGCCCTGAGCCTGCGCAACAACTACTATTTCTGGATGGTGTTTGCTTTGGTGGCGATGGTTGGGGTGTCCATTCTCACGCGCTGGTGGTTGCAGCGTAGGATTGAATCCGAAATCGATGGTTTGATGACCTACACCCACAAAGTGGCGGAGCGGGGCTTGGATGACTTCTTCCCCGGCTCGAAAATCTATGAATTCGACCACTTTGGCCGAACGTTGGAGCACACCTTTCAGCGCTTATCCGATCAAGAGAAACAGTTCGAAGATTTGTTTAATTTTGCGCTGTCACCCACCATTTTATGGACGGCTGAGGGCGAATTGATTCGTATGAACCCGTCAGCACATTCGCACTTTCTGCGCAATAACGCCGACGATCATTCGCTGTTTTCAGTGCTGAAACGCCAACTGATTCCACAAATTAAATTGGCGGCGCAAGGGGAAATCCTCAAAGAAGTGAATACGGAAGTGGATGGCCGAGTGATCTTGTGGAACTTGTCTCCCATTGTGGTTGAAAACCGCATTGAATCGATTATCACGCAAGGTCAAGACGTCACTTCCATTGCTGAGGCCGAAAAACAAAGCCGCATTGCGCGTAAAGAGGCGGAAGAGTCGGCGCGCGTTCGGGCTGATTTTCTGGCGAAAATGAGTCATGAATTGCGCACGCCACTGAATGGCATTTTGGGCGTTTCGCAACTGCTGAAACGCACAGTCACGGAGAAAGAGCAGGCCGAACAGGTCAACGTGCTGTGCAGCAGTGGTGAGCATCTATTGGCGGTGCTGAATGACATTCTTGATTTCTCTAAGATTGAGCAAGGCAAATTTCGCATCCAGAAAGCGGATTTCCCGTTGGTGGATGTGGTGTCTGCCATTGAACGCATCTATCGGCCTTTGTGTCGTGAAAAAGGCTTAACGCTGACTCTCAACACCAATATTGGCGACGATTTGGTGGTGCGCACCGATCAAGTGCGACTCAATCAGATCCTGTTTAACCTGCTCAACAATTCGGTGAAGTTCACCCATGAGGGCGCCATCAATATTCAGCTTCATCTTTTAGAGACTGAAGCGGGCGCGAAACTTGAGATTACCGTTTTAGATACCGGTATTGGGATTCGTGAGCAAGATTTAGCGCTCATTTTTGAACCGTTTGTGCAGGCGGAATCGACCAACACGCGTGAATATGGCGGCAGCGGCCTTGGGCTGGCGATTGTACATAGCTTGATTGAAATGCTCGGCGGTTCGATTGAAGTGAAGTCGAGCTTTGGCGTTGGCACGCGGTTTACCATCGAATTGCCGTTGGAGATTGTGACCGCCGAAACGCAAACCGTCGCACACAACGAAGGCAAGTCACGCTATGAGTTGTTTGACGGAGTCGTCAACGTGCTCTTGGTGGAAGACAATCACACCAATGCCTTCATCGCACGTGCGTTTTGCAAAAAATACGGCATGAATGTGGATTGGGTGACTGATGGATTGCAAGCGATCGAGAAAGTGAAACATCAGCCCTACGATCTGATCTTAATGGACAACCAACTGCCGTATCTCGATGGTGTGGATGCCACGCGCATCATCAAACATGACATGGGGCTGGCGATGCCGGTCTACGCGTGTACTGCCGATGGTATGGCGGAAACGCAAGAGGCCTTTATGTCGGCGGGTGCAGAATACGTCATTGTGAAACCCATCAAAGAAGAGACCTTGCATCAAGCCTTGGTGAATTTCAAAACGCATGCCGCCGAGCTTGCGGTGACCGAACGTTAGACCGTGGCATGCTTGAAGGTTTGGTCAAACATCGCCATCTTCAATTCATCCGACATCGCGAGTGGGGTATCAAATTGCACGCCGATCATGTGCCCTTTATGCTGACGACGAATGTTGGCAATGTGGCTCGTGAGGTCCTCGGGCAGCAACGAATCCAGCTCACAGCTAAAGCGAACGGCATTGTTTAGTGTCAACTCGTTTTCCCCTAAAACAAAGATGCCACAACCCGAGACGGAAAAGTCGACCAGCGTGCCGTTGAACGATTTTTCTAGCTGATCGGTTTGCTCGGTTAAGGTCACCGGCATCGAAATCTTATAACGCTCATGCTCGCGAATGGTCTTCGTGACGAAATGCTTGGGCGGGCGCAGGAAAAACAACGTGTGTGGTGACGAAATCGCCTGCAGAATCGACGTTTTAAATGCAATCACATGGCCCAGCTCCGTGTCGCATACACCACGAAGCACAATCTGGACATTCGAGAGTTTACGCATCACCAAGCTTTCATGGACTTTGTGGGGCATATCTAGAATCAGAAATTGCTCACCTTTAAACCCAATCAGTGTGGTGGAGAATGCAAAGCTGTCATCCGGCCCAAATTGAATGGTGGCGGAAATTTTCATTCCGGGTTTGAGGAATTTGGTGAGATCGGCAGGTTCAGTGGAGCTTGATGTCGCCATGGGGTTTCTTGTCCTAATCTATCGGTTCAGATCAGAAAAACGACCTGACCCGATAGATTATATTACATTTACCATCGTTCTCATTGATCAGAATGAGTGAAAAGCGTTAAGCGAAAGTCAGGATTTAGAATTGGAAACGAACGCCCATGCTGATCTGTGGCCCCCAAACGCCTGCGTTACGCGCTTCGGCATTGAGTACCATTTGCTGCGTGGAATGGAAGCGAACCCCGGCGATGAACACGGAGTTGTCATCGTTGCGGCCAATCCGTGCATGACCTTCGATTTGGCTGGTGAGCCAAATGCGTGTGCCGATGTTGATTTCCATGTTGGTTTCGGTTTCGTGGTTTTCGTCGCTGTTGCCGCGAATGCTGTGGATCAGCATTTGGCCGTATACGTCAGCAAACTGGTTCAATGGGCCATTGAAGCCAATGCCGCCCGCCAAATCCCAATCGCCCTCAAAGCGGGAATCTAAACGGCCAACGAAATGGGAGTTTTCGGTAAAAAACGTGCTGAATTCTCCACCAAATGATTCAGGACTCAGCGCGGTCCTCACTTCCAAAAAGTTGTAGTTAAAGTTATTGGCTGATGCCGTGGTTGGCAGGACACTGGCAATTGCGATAAGGCCAGCCAGGCAGGTTCTTTTAAGCATGGGTGTTCGTCCTAAATCAAATAGATTTCAAATATAGAATAATGGCCTGCAAATTACAGGCCATTTCATCAAATAATTCAATCTTATAACGTCACTTGCCGGGGTTGGCGCGGCAAAAATGAGCATCAGGACAAATTTTACCCCGTGAGGCCTAAAGAAGTTGAATATGATCGACTTCGATTTCTGGCGTGCGACCGTTCTCAAATTCGCCGTACAGACGCACTTTAGTCTGAGGATCAAGGGGTTGTTTGAGGATGATGTCGTCATCCAATTCAACTTGAATCTCGGTGTTGCCATCGGAGAATACGAAGGTGTCTTTACGCACTTGGCGCAGCAGATGCCCTTCAACCACAACATCTTTGTCGCCAAACCATGTGCTTTCATCGAGTAACGATTGGACGGAAGTGACTTCAACCGGGCCGTTAAACTGCACGGTATTGCCGTGGTGCTTTTCACCGGCGAATGCCAGGGTGGGAGCCAAAATCAGTGCAGATGCAGCGAAAAGTACGTTGGATTTTTTCATGGGAGTTTCCTTATTGTTTGCTGTTATTGGTTCAATAAGGGGATTTCAACATGATCACATTGAATCAAGGCTGATTTAACCATTAATCTTCGGTTCATTTAACGTGCCACTTTTCTTTATATTCAACAGGTATACAATGAGACAAACTTCACAATCAGCAGAATTATGGAATCGTCGCTAAACGCTCTGATGGTACAGGGCACAACTTCTGACGCCGGTAAAAGTGTGTTGGTGGCAGGTCTGTGCCGTGTGCTTGCCCGCAAGGGGATTCGAGTTGCCCCTTTCAAGCCGCAAAATATGGCACTCAACAGTGCCGTGACGTCAGATGGTGGTGAAATCGGCCGTGCTCAGGCTGTGCAAGCACTCGCGTGCGGCATTGACCCGAGCGTGCACATGAACCCCGTGCTCCTCAAACCCAATTCAGATACCGGTGCCCAAGTGATTTTACAAGGGCGCGCATTGAGTAACATGGAAGCCAATGGCTACCACGATTACAAGAAAGTGGCGATGCACACTGTGCTTGATTCGTTCTCCCGCCTGCAACAAGACTACGACAGCATCATGATTGAAGGGGCAGGTAGCCCGGCTGAAATCAACCTGCGCGAAAATGATATTGCCAACATGGGCTTTGCTGAAGCAGCGGACGTGCCGGTGATTATTGTCGCAGACATCGACCGTGGCGGTGTTTTTGCTCACCTGTATGGCACGCTGGCGCTGTTATCGGAATCGGAACAGCAGCGAGTGAAAGGGTTTGTGATTAACCGTTTTCGGGGGGACATTGGCTTGCTGCAATCGGGGCTCGATTGGCTGGAAGAGAAAACCGGCAAACCGGTGATTGGCGTGTTGCCTTATTTACACGGTTTTGATCTCGAAGCGGAAGATGCGATTACCGCCAACCAAGTGGTGGGCGCAGCGGTGAAGCTCAATGTGGTGGTGCCCGTGTTTACGCGCATCAGTAATCACACCGATTTTGATGCATTACGACTCAACCCAGACATCAACTTGCGGTATGTCGGCAAAGGTGAACGTTTGGACCGTGCGGACCTCATTATTTTGCCGGGGAGTAAATCGACACGTGCCGATTTGGAATACCTGAAGCAGCAAGGTTGGGACAAAGATATTCAGCGTCATCTACGCCTTGGCGGCAAAGTGATGGGCATCTGTGGTGGTTATCAGATGCTGGGAGACTGGGTGCATGACCCAGATGGCGTGGAAGGTCAACCCGGCAGCACGCAAGGCCTTGGGCTATTGGCGATGGAAACCACGCTAACCGGCGAAAAGCAACTCACTAATGTGGCCGGTACATTGCGACTCAACGGTAAATCCACGCCTGTTTCCGGCTACGAAATTCATGTTGGCCGAAGTGTTGCCTCGCCAAATTCAACGGGTGTGGCGCCCATTCAACTTCACGACGGTGCGTTTGATGGCTTGATCAGTCCCTGCAATCATATCGTTGGCACGTATTTACACGGTGTATTTGATACTTTTTCTGCCGCTGACTTAATTTGTCAATGGGCCGGCGCAGACGCGATTCAAGTGCATGATCATGTTGCTGCAAAAGAGCAGGCGATCGATCGTATCGCCGACGCTATCGAGCAGCATCTCGATCTTGCTTTATTATGGCCAGAAATCTATGGACTCTCATCATGAACAATAAAATGAAAAAAATCGCCGTTTTGCTTGGTGCTGTGTTGGCAAGCACCTCGGTTTGGGCAAAAGATACCGTCAATATCTACGCGGCGTCTTCGATGACGAACGCTGTCGATGACTTGATTACGGCGTATGAGGCGGATCACGATGTGGATGTGGTTCCGGTTTATGGTGGTTCTTCTTCGCTTGCACGTCAGATTGAACGTGGTGCGCCCGCAGACGTCTTTTTGTCTGCCAATGAAACTTGGGTATCACACCTGATCAAAAACAACATTGTTAGCCGTGACAATGTCACTCTTCTGGCGGGTAACCAGCTGGTTTTGATTAAGCCAAGCGCCTCTGAACAACAGCCGTTTGATGTTGCCAACAAACAAGCATGGTTAAACGTTTTGAAAGATTCCCGCATGGCGGTGGGTAACACCGATGCCGTGCCTGTGGGCATGTACTCCAAAGAAGCGCTGACTAATTTGGGTGTGTGGGATACGCTGCAACCTAAACTGGCTCAAACCAATAACGTTCGCCTTGCGTTGGCATTGGTGGAACGTGGCGAAGCACCATTGGGCATGGTGTACAAAACCGATGCCGCTTTGACCGATAACGTGGCGATCCTATCGACATTCGATCCAGCGCTGCACAGCGCGATTCATTACCCATTGGTACAAATTACCGACAAAGATGCGAGCCGCGCCTTTGTGGATTTCTTGAAATCAGACAAAGCGAAAGCGGTGATGGAACACTACGGCTTCCGTACCGATATGGGAACTGAGACGTTTGCTGAGTAATATCACGCTCCTGAGCGACTACGAACTCACGGCATTGCTGCTCAGCCTGAAAGTGGCTGGGTATGCGGTGTTGTGGCTGCTCCCCATCGGGCTGGGCATCGGTTGGTTGTTAGCGCGCAAAGAGTTCTTCGGTAAAAGTGCACTGGACAGTTTGGTGCACTTGCCATTGGTGCTGCCACCGGTAGTGGTGGGGTATTTGCTGCTGATTTCCATGGGCAAACAAGGCGCGATTGGCCAGTGGCTCAATGCGTGGTTTGGTATCTCGTTTAGCTTCAGTTGGCGCGGCGCGGTGTTGGCGTGTGTGGTGATCGCGCTACCACTCATGGTGCGCTCCATTCGTCTGAGCCTCGAAGGCGTGGATCCGAAACTTGAGCAAGCCGCTCGCACATTGGGCGCGTCGCCGCTCAAAGTGTTTGTGACTATCACATTGCCGCTGACGCTGCCGGGCGTGATCACGGGGGTAATGCTCTCGTTTGCACGCAGCCTCGGTGAGTTTGGTGCCACCATCAGTTTTGTGTCGAACATTCCGGGTGAAACGCAAACCATTCCCCTTGCCATGTATAACTTTTTGGAAACGCCAGGGGCAGAGATGGAAGCGGCTAGGCTGTGCGTTATTTCCATCGTCATTGCGTTGCTCTCCTTGTTTATTTCCGAGTGGGTGAGCCGACGAATGAAACATAAATTGGGAGTCAGCCGATGAGTGCGTTGCAAGTTCAGTTTACGAAAACTTTAGGCGCGACTCAGTTTGACGTGCAACTGGCGCTGCCCAGCAAAGGGATCACCGCGATTTTTGGCCGCTCAGGCGCAGGCAAAACCTCACTGATTAACGTGATTAGTGGTTTGATTGCACCGGACAGCGGTGAAATCGCGATTCAAGATCGCGTGTTGTTCAGCACCAAGCAGCGCATCAACTTGCCGATTGAACACCGCCGTATTGGGTATGTGTTTCAAGAAGCGCGCTTGTTTCCGCACTACACGGTGCGCGGCAACTTAAATTATGGCGTACGGCGAAAAGATGCATCGTATTTTGCTTCGGTGGTGGCGCTGTTGGCCTTAGAACCGTTGCTGGATCGTTATCCCAATGCGTTGTCTGGGGGTGAGAAACAGCGTGTGGCCATCGGCCGCGCATTGCTATCGCAACCGGATTTATTGTTGATGGATGAGCCACTTGCATCGCTTGATATGCCGCGTAAACGCGAAGTGATGCCGTTTCTTGAACAGCTCGCGCAACAAGTCGAAATCCCCATTGTGTATGTGACGCACAGCATGAATGAGATCCTGCGTTTGGCCGATCATCTGGTGGTGATTGATCAGGGCAGCGTGGTGGCGTCTGGGCCGATTGAACAGGTGTGGTCATCTAAAAGTATGCGCCCTTGGCAATCTTTCAGCGATCAGAGCACGCTGTTCTCCGGCACCATCGCGCAGCATCATGATCAATTTGGTTTGACCCAAGTGTTATTGGCGCCCAACGTTGGGCTTTGGGTTCAGCAGGTTGATGGCGAACTCAATGCGCCGATTCGCTTGCAGATTCGAGCCAACGACGTATCGGTGACCTTAGAAAAACCGGGTAAAACCTCAATTCGAAATATTTTGTCGGCGCGCATTGATGAGATTGAACATCATCAACAGGGCGAACATAAGAAAAGCATCGCTTTAAAGTTGGCGTTGGCCCCCGATATTTTCCTCTGGGCGACAATTACCGAGTGGGCGCTGCAAGATTTGGCGTTACAGCCGGGTATGGAAGTTTACGCGCAGATCAAAGGGGTGAGTGTGTCCCAGCGCGATGTGGTGCTTAGCCACGTGTGACAAAAAAGCCTTCTCTCACAGAAGGCGTTTTCATGCGTGAATGTTTTAGATATTTTTAATGTGTTGAGCTTGTAAGGCCTGCACTTAACGCGCAGCGTTGAACACCTATCCGCGAGCCAGCTTATGATGCGCACGAGAAAAGTGCCCTGCGCTGAATGCGCCAACGATGGATAGTTCACCAGCCAAACACAACCCGGCGGCGACTTCAGCCAAGGCTCTGGCCTTGCCATTCCCCGCGAGTCCCAAAATGTCCAAGCACGCCTTTTGGCTCGGTAAACCTGTGCCGCCGCCTACGGTGCCCACCATCAGGTTGGGGAGGGTGACGCTGGCATACAAACCGCCATGTTTGTTGAGTTCCATTCGCGTGATCCCAATCGCTGACTCCGCGACGCACGCAGCATCTTGGCCGCATGCAATGTACAGCGCTGCGAGCGCATTGGCATAATGTGCATTCACGCCGATGCTGCCACTCAGCGCGCCGCCCAACGTTGTCATGTGACCAAACTGCACCATTTTTTCGGGGGTGGTGTGAAGATATTTTCTGACCAAATCAGCCGTTAAATGAACTTCAGCCGTCACCTTCTTGCCGCGTACGCTGCGTAACACATGACTGTTGGCTTTCTTGTCGCCAGACAAATTGCCATCGAGAAACGCGTATTCCGGCGCAATCGGTGAATGCTGCATGATGAAGTCAAATACTGCGTTGGTGGCAATCGTCACCATGTTTTGCCCGGAAGCATCGCCCGTCAAATACTCAAATACCAAGTAGACATGATTACCTTCCAGGGTGACATTGATGTCGTGCAATTGACCGTGCGCAGTTGTTGATTGCGCCAGTGATTTAAACACGTCGTACTGTGTGGTAACCCAAGCGACAAATTGCCCCGCTTGCGCGAGGTTGTAAAACGCAAGCACAGGAGTGCGCGTGACGCCTTCGTTGAGCAGCATGGCACTGGCGCCCCCGGAGGCAGTGATCAACCGGCTCCCACGATGATAAGACGCCACCAACGCAGCTTCGGTGGTGGCCAGCGGGATCAAGTAATCGCCGCTGGCGTGCAAACCATTCACGCGCAGCGGACCTGCCACGCCCACAGGCACCTTCACCGTGCCGATGAAGTATTCAATGTTTTTGTCGTATGCCGCCATGTGCTGCTCAGTCACCGGATCGAACAACACGGTTTGTGCACTGTCGAGTGCTAACTTTTCCCAACGCTGCTGTACGTGCTTTTCCGTTAAGGCGGGGCTGGCCGTCAGCTTGGTGGCAGGTTTTGTGTGTTTGGGTTCTAACGCAGACGTGAACTGGTCGGTCGTCAAGGCATGCTGAAGGGCAGTAGCGCCTTCACGACGATGCAGATTTAGTTTTGGCATAGGGATACGGATTCAAAAATTTGGGGGCATTGTACCGAGGCAGGGTACAAACTCAATACGTCGACACACACACTGACAATTTGCGTGATGTCAGAGCGCGCATTAAATGTTCGGTGTCAAATTAGACGCTGATATCAAGGAGGCTGCCGATCATGTCCTGATCGCGTTGCAACACGTTGGTACCGATTCGAGCGTACTGCTGGGATTGGTTGAGTTTGACTAACGGATCGATGGGATCAGAACGACGCGGTTTATCGACCTCAACTTTGTTGAACTCGAGGGTTTTATCAGACAGTTGGGTGGGTTCGAAAGCTTTGTTTTGCTGAATTTCACGCGCAGCATCCTCGGCCATTTTGGATGACTGTTGGATGATTGAATACCCTGGTTGTACGGCTGAAACAGGCATTGGCTTTCCTCTTGACTGTTAAAAGCTTACGTCCGGAGATTCAAAAGTGCAAGTCGCTCAGGAAAACAAGCTCGCAATCACATCAATCTCTTCATCGGTGAGCAACGTGGTTTGTTCTTGCTCCAATGAATGACGAATTTCACCCTGCAACGACTTGAGTTGTTGGGGTGTCATTAACTTTAATTGTGATTTTAATTGTTCAAACTGAGCGCTGTTCATTCTCATACCTTGAATGGCGTTCCGATGACTCAGAAACAACCTTTCGTATTCGTATCCCATGATTGTCTTACTCGTGTAGGACTTTTCTGACTACAAAATTAGTATTTGAACGATGTTTTTTTGTCCGAAAATTGTCAGGATATATCCAGTAAAACGTCAAAGAGGGCGAATTCGCCCTCTTTAAACGTGTTGCATATTTAACCAACTCGTACGGCAAACTTGCTGGCGAGCGAGTGAAGTTCGGGAAGCATGCGATAAATCAGGTGAAGTTGTTGCAGTACCATACGAGCGGAACTGTCGTCTTCTTCACGCCATTCTGCCAGTCGTTTTTCGAGGCCCGCATCTTCGATCGTGCTGGTATCGCAGTCGCCGCAATGCGTGAAGAGTTGCTGATACAGAATATCCAGATGTTGGTGAATGACGCGATGGGAATCGAGCACCAATTGGTGCACGGTTTCATCGTCGATGCGCGTGCGGTGCGCGCCCAATGCGGAAATGTAGCTCAGCAACGCATGATTTAGCGTCAGGAAACGGAAGCTTTCATCCGTCGCTGTGCGATATTTCCCGGGCTCTGCCAACATGTTACTGACTGCTGCTGCCAACGCGGCATCTTGGTTATGCGCATTCCGACGGGCAATGCGATAGGTGAGGTTGTCTTTCTTACCAATTCGATACTGGCCAATGATTTGCCCAAGATACTGTTTGTTGGCATCAATGGCGTCGGCCATGACTTTGTGCAGGCGTTTTGATTGCCAGTCGGGCAGAATGAAAATCACCGCGCCAACGGCCAGTGCGCAGCCAATCAATGTGTCGGCAAGGCGGGGTAGAACAACCGCAAATCCTTCGCCCAATTGGTTAAAGCAGAACAGCACCAGTAGGGTGATAAAACCGGTGGCATAACCGTAATTGTTGAGACGAAAGGCAAAGAACATCACGCCGGAAAAGACAATCAGCACCAACTGACTTTCCTGAGAAGGGAAGAATGTCAGCAGCGGCACACCAATCAACAACCCCGCCAGTGTCCCAATAATACGAGAAGTCAGCTTCTGGCGCGTTGCGGCGTAGTTGGGCTGGCAGACAAACAGTGTCGTGAGCAAAATCCAATAGCCACGCTCCAGCCCCAACCCCTGCAAGATGCCATAACCCAAGGTGAGGGCGATCGACATGCGCACGGCATGGCGAAACAGCAACGAATCTTGATTGAGGTTAGCTTTAATTCGTAGCCACAAGGTTTTGAGCGTGTGGGCTTCGGTATCGTCCAGTACGTCTTCTTCTGGTTTGGAAACATCTGGGTTACTGACGTTACACAACTGCTTCTCGACGGTGGCTAAGTTATTGAATAAATATCCCAATTGAGCGAGAAGCATCTTCCATTCCGGGCGCTTCTGCTCTTGCAAATACGTCAGGGAAAGCTGCAATTCATCCAAGGCGAGCACGGATTCGCTGCCATGCTGGTAGCTGCGGCCAATGCGGATGGAGTGCGCGATTTCGCGGCACGCTTTGGCTTGTGTTTCCAGTAAGTGTCTAAAACGAAACAGCACATCGGTACGGCCAAAGTTATCGGCAAGATCTTGGTAACGATAATGGGTTGAGCTGGCGCGTTCGTGAATGTCTTGCGCTAAAAAGTAAATTTTCAGGAATCGGTCACTGGTGCTGTCGACATGGCCGCGCTTGGAACGGGTCAAAAACGTGGCTTTCGCTTGGTTGAGTGCGTTCACCGTGGCGGCATTTAAATTGGCTTCGGTAATCCGATGTGGCTGCGGTACGAGGTTGGACACCGGATGAAAGAGCTTCGATTTCGCTTCAAAGTAGTTGGCCAATTGCACAAATACGTTGGCGAGATCTTGTTGTACCGGCTGCATCGGCCAAAATGCATGCCAAAACATCGACACCAAATAATACCAAGCGCTCCCCGTGAGCAGCAGGAGTGGCTGGAACCAAATGTTGGTGCTTTGGTGGGCGCCCAACATGGTGTAAATCGCGATCAAGAGCGAACCAAAGGCGATACTGGCGTAACGGGAACCCATTGCGCCGAGCATGATAAACCCAAAGGTTGAGATGAACAGACCGATGGCAAACAGAATCGGTGTGCGAAATAGAATTTCAATCGAGAATGCGGCGATCGCAAAACAGATAAACGTTAGCGTGATGGATTTGAGGCGGCCGGTAAAACTATCATCGCGCTCTGCCAATGCCGCTGCAATCACCCCAAGAATCAGCGGCGTGACCCACGTATTGAGGTTGTAGTGCCAGGCAGGGATAACCACACCAAGCAAGGTGATCAGGATCAGAACGCAATAATTGAAGGTTTTATTGGCCCAATAGAGTCGAAGTTGATTGAGTAGCTGCACAGTGAAATTTTACGCCAGACTGAAAAGTGAGAGTTTAGCAGAAGTGTGCTGTAAGAGTCTGATCGAGAATAAAAAATATTTAAATCGTTGCGTGATTTTATCGGGGCAAATAAAAAGCGACAGCGGAAGGGCTGTCGCTTTGAAGCGCTCATTATGATGTGGCGATGGCGCGATTAGATGTGTGATTAATTGACGGCACGAACCTTCCCATGACGCAGATCGCTCAGCACCATCTCTTTAGGGCCATCGGCGATGATGCAGCCTTTCTCCATCACAATTACCCGATCAACCACATCAAGCATGGTGGTTTTGTGGGTGATGAGCACCAAGGTTTCGCTCGAGGTGAGTTGGCTGAGCTGATGCTTAATCTGCATTTCGGAGCGGTTGTCCATCGCGCTGGTGGGTTCATCCATCAGCAGTACGGGTGGTCTACCAAGCAGTGCACGGGCAATGGCCACCGCTTGACGTTGTCCTCCCGACAGCAGTAAACCGCCTTCACCCACTTGGCGTTCAAGCCCCGCTGGATCTTGTTGGGTAAACACGGTGACACCGGCGCGGTTGGCAGCATCCATCACATCGCGATCATCCGCCAATGGACGACCCAGAGTGATGTTGTCACGGATGGTGCCGTAAAATAGCACGCTCTCTTGCGGCACACAGCCAATGTTGCGTCGTACATCAATATGATGAAGCTGTTTGATGTCGGTATCATCAATTCGGACGTGACCTTCGGTTGGCTGATAGAGGCCCATAATGAGGCGTTCTAAAGTCGTTTTCCCTGAACCGATACGACCGATAATCGCCACTTTTTCACCCGGATTGATGGTGACGCTCAGGTCACGAATCGAAGCCACTGGCGAATTTGGGTCGTGGAACGTCACTTTATCCAGCTCAATTTTGCCCTGAATCATCGGGCGATGGATGTAGCGTTTTCCTTCTTCCTGTTCGTCCGGCATGCTCATCACTTGCTCAATGATTGTCAGTGATGATTTGGCTTGGTTATAACGGGTGGAAAGCAACGAAAGCTGTACCAGCGGGCCAATGGCGCGGCCGCTCAACATGGTAGCGGCAATCAGACCACCCATGGTGAGTTCGCCTTCCGCAATCAGATAGACACCGAGAATGATCATGCCGACGTTCGACGCCTGCTGGACAAAACCGGCGGTGTTTTGAATGCCATCGGTGATGCGGCGGCTTTTGATGTTCCAGTTGGCCATGTGCGCCACCGCTTCTTCCCAGCGATATTGAAATTGGCTTTGCGCCCCAAACAATTTCAGGGTTTCTAACCCCGCTAAGCTCTCTATCAGGTTGGCATATTTTTGCGATGCCAGACGCGATCCTTCTTCGATCGCGCGGCGCAGTGGTGCTTGAATCAGCAGCGAATAGGCGATCAAAATCACCACACCTGCGACGGGCACCAGCACCAGATTGCCGGCCATCAGCCAAATCAGCGTTAAGAACAGCAGCGCAAATGGCAGGTCGATCAGAGACGCGATGGTCGCAGAGGTAAAGAATTCACGAATCGATTCAAATTCCTGCAAATGACGCGCAAATGCGCCAACCGACGGCGGGCGAGATTCCATGCGAATGCCCATCACTTTGGCAAACAGTTTGGATGAAATCAGAATGTCGGACTTTTTCCCCGCCACGTCGATGAAGTAGTTGCGCAGCAGCTTGAGGGTTAAATCAAACAAGAAGATGATGAACACGCCGCTGGCTAGTACCCACAAGGTTTCAAACGCAAGGTTGGGGACCACTTTGTCGTAGACCAAGCGGGTAAACATAGGGGCCGCAATCGCAAACAGGTTAATCAGAATGGAGGCGATCAACACGTCTCGATAGATGCGTTTGGATTGCCAAATGGTGCCCCAAAACCAGTGGCCGTGGCGCGTTTTGAGTACTTCTGGCGATCGTTCGTCGTAACGAAATTGCTTTTTGACCATGAAATAGCGGCCAATGTAACGCTCCGCCAATTCTGCCAAAGGGTAGGCGACGGGCACCATGCCGGATTCGGCCGTGACAATTTCTGCTTCCTGTTTCTCTTCGTTGATGCTGCTGAGCACGCACGCTTCGCCACTTTTGAGTAGCAGGACGACCGGAAATACCAAATGTGGAATCGCACTCAGTTCAGCTCGATTTTCTTTGGCGACCAGCCCCGCACGCTCGGCAGCACGTGGGAATAAAAATGGCGTCAGCTTGCCGTCGGAAAGCGGCAGGCCGTTCACCAACGCCTCCGGCGAATTGGCGAGGCCGTAATACCGGCTGACGTATATCAGGGAATTGAGCAGCGTATCTTGCATCGCGTGCATCCTTATCTATCCACAATAAAACCTTGGAACACATCGATAAAATGCTCCGACAGAAAATCAAGCTGCACTTGTGTCTCCACCCGTGACGCAATGGTGGTGACGCCCAAATCGTGCGCGGTGCGCGAGATGGAAGTGAGGGTAAATTTCTGCTTCTCATCATCCAAATGGTGAGTGAAGAGGTAATCGAGTTTGACGTAATCGGGGCGGAACTCATTGATGTAATCCAGCGATTGGAAGTTCCGCCCGTAGTTGTCGACCCCAAAGCCCGCGCCCGCGCTACGCACCGCATGACAGAACAGCGCAGTGTGGTGCGGTGCATTGACAAAGCAGCTTTCTGGAATTTCAAAATGCAGCTTGTCGCACACGGTTTTGTGACGCGCCAGCAACTGCGTCACCCAGCGAATGAAGCTCGGTTGCTCGATACTGCTTTGCGCGATGTTGATGGCGAGGGTGTCGGTGAGTTCGCCTGATTCAAGTTTCTCCGCCATGGTTTGTAAGACATATTGGTCAAACAGGTGGCTGGCGTGCAGTTGTTCTAACGCAAACAGGTATTGGTTGGCGCTGTAACGCTCGTTGTCTTTTTCAATGGCTGAAAACACTTCGCGGTGGAACGTTTGACCCCAGCTGTTATTTGCCGCTTGGAAGCGGAACGTGACCCAATCGTGATGAATGGCTTCTTCCACCAAGGCTTTCCATTGCTGTTTACCCATGACCACTTGGTTGGTGGCGCTGGTGACAAAACCGTATTTGATCTCTGGATTGGCTTTCGAGGTTGCGACGGCGTTATCGAGCAGCGACAACATTTCGGTCGACGTCTTATTGTCTTTGTTGTGTACTACGCCCAATGCAGCGTCTGCTGCCGCCATGCCGGTTGGATCGGGGTTGACCACTTGAATGGCATTGATGAGTCCATCGGCGACCAGACGTAGCTCGCTTTCATCCAAGTTCGGCAAGATCAAGCCAAACTCTTCGGTCGAAATGCGTGAAATGGTGGCATTGGGCGTGGTGATGGTGGCTTTCAGTTGCGCTGCGAGATCGCGCACCATGCCATCACCCGCTTCGTAACCTTTCTCTTCATAAAGATCTTTAATGAACTGCGCTTGCAAAATGGCGACACCGCCGATGGCATTGTCACTGAGCCAAGCGTTCAACTGGTTCATGTAGTAGGCGCGGTTACCCAATTGAGACACTGGGTCGATGTAGGCGCGTTCACGCAGCATCTGCGCTTCTTGCGCTTGCGCTTTGAAATATTTTTCCACTTGAGCAGACATGCTGTTGATACCATCCACTACAGCGATTAAATCGCGTGTATCGGGTAAAGGCAGCGGCTCCCCAAATTGGTTGCGGGCGATTTGCTCCATCTTCTGCACAATCATTTGCAACGGTTTGAGCGCGTGGCGCACGATGAGCGCAATGGCAATCAGGCCAACAAGGGTAATGGAACCGAATGCAAGGCAGAGGCGAATCAAGGCTTGCCACAATTGTGCATACGCTTCGCCCGGATGGCTGACAATTTCCACTTCTGCCAGTTGTAGCCAACCGCTGGTCACGACGCGGCGATCATGGATGGGTTCAAACAGGTCGAGATTGGTGAACCAGTCAGGCACTTGGCTTGGTTTGATTGGGTAGGAACGAACAATTTCTGCATCGTCATCCAGAAATGTCAGGCGAACCACCGAATAGGTACTGCCATCAAACAATGCGTTGATGACCGATTCGGCCGCCACGGTGTCCTTGTTCTCTAGATACGGCGCGAGCGCCAAACCCACCGTGTTGATGGTGTTACTGACTTCTGAGCGTTGCTGCTGCTCCAAGCTGTTGCGGGTGGTCTTAAATTCGATGATGAATACGCAAATCATCAACAGAATCAGTACCGTGACCATGCCGGCGACCAGTTGTTTGTATAGTGTCATCTTACCTACTCATCGTAATTGACCAACGGTTTATTCAAGTTCAGCGAGCGTTCGCGTGAACGTAAGTCATTCCACAGGCTGAGCCGTGAAGAGTTGCCTGCGAGTTCGCCATTTTTGGATTTCATCAACCACAAATGTTGACCATTAAAGCTGTAAATCGGCAGCAGGTCCCGACGTTGTGATGCCGGTTTGATTTGTGGGTTGATGTTATCCAAGATTAACGGCTGCGCGCTTGGGGTTTGGTAGTAGGCCAACACCATGTGAAACTGGTTCAACTCAATGGCTTTGACGTACACCAAGCGCAGCTTTTTGTCTGAAACCCCAAGTTCCAGCAGTGAAAAATATTTGGCGATGGTGAAATCTTCACAGTCGCCAGCGTTACTGCCCAAAAATTCTAGCGGCGTCGCCCAATAATCATTTTTGCCCCATAGCACATCGTCATTGACAAAGTAGAGCTGATTAAAGAACCGGTTCACCTCGGTGAGCTGCTCACGCTCCGGCAACGCGTGATAACGGGCCATTTCGCTGCGCCACGTGGCAACGCGTTTACCCGCACGTTCGCCGTAGGTGGCGCTTACGGCATCCACCCACTGTTGCTCTTGGGTATTCAAGGCGCCGACCAGCGAAGACACTGCCAACGCAGCCAGCACCGCCAGCCAACGCTTCACACTACGTGTCGCCACTGCGGCTCATCCGTTCTCATGAGGTTGCCACTTCTCCGTTATTCCCGCAGTGCGTTGTTTTTGGCGCTGAGGATGGGCTTAAGTAAGTAGTCCAGCACGGTCCGTTTACCAGTGATGATGTCGACCGAGGCCGTCATGCCGGGAATGATCGGCAGGCTTTCATCGTGACCGAGAGACGTCTCTTTGGTGCGCGCTCGCACCAGATAAAAACTGTTGCCGTCCTCATCTTGGGACGTGTCGGCGCTGATGTGTTCCAACGTGCCTTCTAACCCGCCGTATTTGGTAAAATCATAGGCGCTGAACTTAACAATCGCAGGGAGATCTGGCCGCAAAAATGCGATGTCTTGCGGTGCGATCTGCGCTTCGACTAACAAGGTATCTTCCGTGGGGACGATCTCGACAATGTCCATCCCCGGTTGAATCACGCCACCAACAGTGTTGACGTACAGGGTTTTGATGGTGCCTGTCACAGGGGAGAGCACCACAGTACGGTTGACTCGATCTTCAAGGCCGACGGTGGATTCCGTCATCGCTGAGAGTTTGTCTTGAGTTTGGTTGAGTGCTTCTTGTTGTTGGGAACGGAACTTCAGTGCCGCATCGATACGGCTCAGCATCGATTCACGCAGCGCGGATTTCAATACCGGCACTTTGAGTTCGCTAGAGGTGAGATCGCGGCGAGTATCGTTCACTTGACGCTGTAACTTCAGCAATTCGATGCGCGGCACGACGCCTTCATCCGCCAGTGGTTTGGTGATTTCCAGCTCTTTATTGGCGTAGCTGTAGCTCTGGCGCAAGTTACGCACGCGCGCTTGGATCTCGACCAAATCTTGTTGTTTCTGTTTTACTTGCTGCGAAATAACCGACAGTTGGTTGCGCAAGTTATCCAAATCTTGGCGATATTGAGCGCGCTGACGTTCAACCAAATCGGGTTGGGATTCCACCAACGCGGGCGGAAACGCAAGCTTGGTGTAATCAATGCGAACGCTTTTTTCCCACTCGGCTTCCGTGAATTCATCATTGACCACCACGCTGGCGATGGACGCAGAAAGCTGCAAGACGCTGGCGGTGAGGTTGGCCACTTGTTGTTCGCGCTCGCGATAGTCGGAACGAAAGCGGGTGTCGTCAATCAGCAGCAACTGTTGACCTTTTTTGACCTGCTCGCCTTCACGAACCAGAATCTGTTTGACCAAGCCGCCTTCAAGGTTTTGCACCACTTGAATTTGCGACGAGGGAACGACTTTGCCTTGGCCTACCGTGACTTTGTCGATTTGTGCCCACGATGCCCACGCGCCCGCCAGAATGAAAAATAGCACCATGACCCACAACATAATCCGGGCACTGCTGGGCGTATTGAGCAGCAGTGCGGCTGTCTGGTCGTCGACAAATTCAAGTTCGCCGGGCGAGAGCTGGTGGTAACTGCGTTGACTCATGGTGCGATCCTGCGATGGTTTAATGGAGCCTGGAACAATGACATCGTGTATAAGATAAAGCGTAGCTTAATTATGTCTGCTATTTTTATAACTGACTATGATGCATGGGAATTTTTTATACATGGTGCAGATATTTATGGTTTTTCTGATGGCCATCAATGGAACAACGTGACAAAACACCAAAGTCCCGAGCAAAAGTGTTCGGGACTTTATCGGTATGAAGACTGGGTGTTGACGCGATCACCATTTGACGGGGCGCGGGTGGAATTCAGCTTATCGCGGTAGCGTCGTGAACACCGTCCACTCTTTTACGATTTCACCTTTAAACCCAACCACACTCGCGGTGACGCGGCGGTTTTGTGCGTGACTGACTTGATCTTCGCCGTTGACGGCTAACACCGTATCGCCATAACCGACGATGCGAATGCGCTTTGGCGTGACTCCGAAACGCAGCAGTTGCAGACGTACAGCTTCAGAACGCTGCTTTGATAACGCCAAGTTGTGGTCAGCTTTACCGACTTTGCTGGCGTAGCCTTGCAGTTCAATGGATGCTTCTGGGTAAAGCTTAAGAAAATCAGCCATCTGGCGAATCTGATTCATAAATACTGGCGGAATCGTACTCGAATTGTTCGCAAACAGAATATGCAGTTTTTGTAAATGCGACGATTTGATCGCGGTGCCACAGCCTTCATTATCGATCTGCGATGCTGCGGGCGTGTCCGGGCATTTATCTCGTGCGTTGATGACGCCGTCATTATCGTCATCCAACAAATCATCCATCTGGTTTGCGACCGGGGTTTGAATATAGTCGTAAACGTCGGGATTGGGCTCTTCATTTGCCAATAGCGGACGTGATAACGACACAGCCATTACAGCCAGCAACAAAGTGCGAATGTTCATGTTAATACTCTACCTTTTCCATCCATTCAGCCGGCACGTCAACGCGCAACGCATCCAACAAATTACCAGTCGCATTCATTAATCGGTATTTGGCGTATTGTTCCGCGTATTTCGCATCCAAATAGTCTTTACGTGCTTCAAACAGTTCATTTTCGGTATTCAACAAATCCAGCAGGGTGCGCTGACCAATCAAATACTGTTTGCGGTAAGCAATGACCGTTTTTGAGGCCGAATCAACGTGATCTGCCAAAAACTCTTTTTGTTGCAGCGTTAAATCCAATGCATTCCACGACAATCGAAGCCCTTCTTCTACAGTGCGGAACGTGCTTTCGCGTAGGTCCTTGGCTTGGTTGAGCTGATACGCGGCGCCTTCGGTTCTGTGTCGGTCAGAACCCCCGTTAAACAGGTTATAACGCACGCGAATCATGGCCGTGGTTTCGTCACTACTGCCTTTATAGCCCCCGGCGTCATTGAGCCAGGTTTGAGAGGCTTCAAAGGACACCGTTGGATAATTCGGCGCTTTCGACTGTTTATACTGCGAACGAGCAGCATCCACGTCGGTTTGCGCAACTTTAATGACCGGGTGAGATTGCTGAGCGCGTTCGATGGCATCGTCAACAGTTAAAGGCAGGGCTGTACTGTCGGCGCGTGGGAACAATAATCCCAATGGCTCTTGACCGACTAGACGGCGAAACTGGGTATAGGCATCAAAAAGGTTGTTCTGAGCCGCCAAGAGATTTCCGTGCGCTTTTGCTATCCGCGCTTCCACCTGAGTCACATCTGCAATTGAGCCAATACCGGATTCTGAGCGCTTCTTAATGTCGCGGTAGATTTCTTTGTGCGTTGCTAAGTTATTCTCAGAGAGAACTAACACGTCATGGGCTTTCGTGGCTTCCAAGTAGATTCTGGCAACTTCCAAGGCTTTGTCGGACGCATCGGCCAACAGTTGATAGCGATCGGCTTCAGCTTCTGCGGCCGTACGGTCCATGTCGTTCAACGTTGCAGAGCCATCCCAAATCAACTGATTCAAGGTCAGTGTGACGTCTTTGCGCGTCATGTCCGTATTTTCACTACTGCTTGATTCTGCTGGGTTGATTCCTTCATACCCAATTCCGGCATCGAGATCGATACGTGGAAGGTAAGCACCTGAAACCGCATTAGATTCAGATACGCGACTTTTGTACTGGTTAAATGCACTTTTGAGTTCAGGATTTGATGCCAAAGTTAACGACACCGCTTGTTCTAACGTTTGAGCAAGTGCAGGACTGGTTATCGCAAGGGCACATACCAGAGTACTTAAGGAAAACCCTTTCAAAATCAAACTCCCATGTCAGGTAAAAAATAAATGAGCGCAGAGTCTAATCTAGAACCTGTCTCATTAATTGGACGAATGAGTTGAAGTGTCAAAAATGTGACGGAAAACAGCGATAAATTATCAACCTGTTGCACAGCAAAAGGGTGCTATGACGTTAACTCATTAATAAGGCGCGGATTCTACCTACATGTATCCTCAAAATAAAGGCGGGATTGTCACATTTTTAATGTGATGTTCGTTCCAATGATTTGTGGTCAAAAATTATTAAATGCGTCAAAAAAACGTTAACAGTACGTCGTTTTAACCTTTGTTTAACTAAGGTTTAGTGATATCTTTCGAGAAATTTTCCTAAATAATAAATGCCGTCAATGTGTGAATGTTGTGCGGTAAAATGACTAAAAAAGTTTCTGGGGTTGTCTTTTATGAGTGTTAACTCTCTTGTGTTTAGTGGGATTCTGTCTGCAAACCAAATGATCGTCATCGACGTGAATGGCAATATTCGAACCGCGCTCATCGGGGAGAAATTGCCGCAAGGAACGGTGATCGTGCAACGCGGTGATGACATCAGTGATGAGGCTGCACTCAAAACGCAGATCATTGACGCCAATAACAACCCACAAGACATCACAGACGACGTTGCGCGTATTTTTGCCGCCCTAGAAGAGGGGCAGGATCCCACCCAGGTAGACGAAGAACTTGCTCCCGCAGCCGGCGGAGGCCAAGGTTCGGCACTCACCGCCGCCGCCACGGTCGAACGCATCGGCTCAGAAACCATCGCGATCACCAGCTTCGACACCACCGGCTTCGAAAGCTTAGGCCTTTCTCAAACACAAAGTTTGGCACTGTCGAGCGTTTTGGTGACGTCTGCGGCATCGAGCGCTGATGCGACTTCGGAAAATCCAACCGTGTCGACCATCAGCAGCTCAGAAGTGGATGAAGGTCAAGACGCGGTGTTCACCGTGACGTTGAGCAATGCGAGCAGCAGTGCGACCACTTACGAGTTCGACTTGGGTGGCGCGACCGATACAGCGGGCAGCGATGACTACAGCAGCAGTGTGACGTTCAGCAATGGCGTGACGTACGACAGCGAAACGGGTCTGATCACGGTGCCAGCGGGCGTGACGTCGTTCACGGCGACAGTCCAAACCACACAAGACACCATCGACGAAGCGAATGAAACGTTCACGTTGACGGTAGGCAATGGCACTGATGTTGCGACAGGCACAGCGACCATCATCGACGACGATGCGGCACCTATCGCCCAAGACGACACATCAACCAGCAATCACTGCTTCTCGGGCAAATATTATGCTTATAACGAGCATTCGGGTGGTTTGGGGAACATGGATTCGGTTGCAGATGCTCTGGCGCTTATTGCTCAAAATGAGCCGAACGTGACGTTTGATGTGTCTAACATTGATTACCAGTTAAGTAATAGTAATAAATATGGTGGTTTGACGTCCGAGTCGCAGTTACAAGACTTCTTGGGTTCTGATGCGAGCTCGATGAAAGGGTCTGTACCGAGCTCCACCACCGATGGTGTGATGCTGTTGACTGGCGCAGTGTTCTTGGCAGCAGGGACTTATTCGCTGAAAGTGAATGCGGACGACGGTTACTTTATTAAAATCGATGGTCAAGTGGTTGCTCAGTACGACGGTATCCAGTCCACGACTGAACGTGTTCATGACACCTTTACCTTAGATTCAGATGGTTACCACAGTGTCGAAATTGTCTATTGGGATCAAGGTGGCAATGCCGTTTTGGATATCGCCATTGGACAATATGAAGACGGAGCCCTTGTGGGGAACTTCTCTCCACTGCTTGATGCGCCAGTGCTGGGCGATGAACTCTGCATGGTGCAAGATGGCAGTCTCACGATTGACCCATCTGTTGTGCTGGCAAACGACTCTGATCCAGATGGTGATACATTAACCATTATCTCTGTCGATTCTCCGTCGACAGGGACGGTGACGCTGAACGAGGATGGGACGATCAGCTTTAAGCCAGCGGCTGGCTTTAATGGCGATGCGACCTTTACCTACACGGTGCAAGACAGCGATGGATTAACGGATTCAGCCACTGTGACTGTGCACGTTGAACCCGTGTCGGATGGTCTGTCTGTGACGGCTTCGCTTAATAGCGTTGATAATTATGTGGTTGATTTCGTGGAGCAGCTTGAAGAGAACCACGTGAATGACGGTTATCAAGAAAGTGCACGCCTTTGGGGTAACAGTGAAAACAATGTCCTGATTGGTGATGAATCCGTTCAGCAAATATTCGGTCGCAGTGGTTCGGATATTCTGATTGGTGGCAACGTGACGAATGGTACGTTGGATCTTTACGGTGATGATACTGGCGGCAATGGTAACGACACCCTGATTTCAACGTCGCTTTCGGTCACGACAGCATATTACGGCGAAGGTGGGACCGATGTTGCCTATTTACCGGGTTCACTTGCTGATCTTGAACTGATCCAGCGAGACGATTGTGATTCGTTTGACTTGCGTTTGAAAGATAAGGTTACCGGCGCGTTCCATGACTTTTACAGTATCGAAACGCTGTATTTGAATGATGGCAAGTACGAGATCAGTGATGGCAAACTCGTCAAGACCGCCGACTTATTTGAACTCAATATCGACGTTGATCTCAACGATGCTGATGGCAGCGAAGTCGTCACAGAGGTCATTGTCTCCGGTGTGCCAGATGATGCGACATTATCTGTTGGTACGAACCTCGGTGACGGACGTTGGAGCATTCCGGTCAGCGCCCTGGATTCTGATGGCAAAGCAACCGTCGTGGTTGAAGCGCCGACAGGTACATCACCAGAATTATCAGTGACAGTTGGCGCACAAGAAGTTGACCTCAACGGTGAAGCGTTGGATCTCCCTAAATACGCATCAACAGACATTGGTTCTGTTGGTCTGCCGGACAGCGCACCTAACGGTGACAACACAGTGGAAGGTGGAAAAGGCGACGATGTGTTGATGGGCGATATTGGCGGCTATGTTGTCAGTGTTCAACCGGGTGTCAATTACAATATTGCTCTAATTATCGATACGTCAGGTTCGATGAAGTTTGACTTAGCTGGCAATGACAATGGTTTCAGCAATAGTTACCAAAGCCAGTCACAGTATAATGCTTCGCGAATGAAACTAGTCATCGATGCTCTCACAAACCTTGCTACAGATTTAGTGAATCATGATGGTGTTATCAATATTAATCTTATTGGTTTTGAATCTAGTGCTCACTCAGCGCTAACACTTCAACTCACCGCTGATAACTTGCAGCAATTGCTGACAGAAATTCAAGATATGGATGCCGAAGGGGGCACTAACTACGAAGCGGCGTTTGATTTAGCGAGTAATTGGTTTAGTCATCAGCCAACAGAGGGCTATGAGAATTTAACTTATTTCCTAACGGATGGGGATCCAACCTTTAGTAATAGTGGTGATAACGGTGCGGGCAATCAAACGGATTACCGGGATATGTATGACGCGTTAGAGGCATTCAAAGACTTGAGCAGTCAGAGCGCCGTACATGCGATTGGTATCGGTAGTGGTATTACAGAAGGCCGGTTGATGTTCTTTGACAATACATCAGATACGTCATTGCAAGCTGTTGAAGGCCTGTATGTTTCGAATAAAGTCTTGCATTTTGATGATGGCACTCACGCTCAGCTAACACAAACCGATGGTTCAGGCAGCGTGTACTATGCAGACGATAAATTGGTGATGACTGATCCCGATTATAAATGGAGTGATAACAGATCAGCGACTAGATACGTTTCTGAAATGACGTCAATTGTCGATGATCATTCAACTATTAAGTTTGATGTTCGTGTTTCTAGAGGCGATTTTTTCTGGGAGTTATACCATGCTGATGGAACACTTGCTGCGAGTGGATCAACGGGTCACTCGGAAACTATCAACATTGACGTAGCGAACGCAGGTACGTACTACTTTGAATTCAACTTTGAAGGTGATAGAGATACCGATGGGTATAATGGAAGTAGTAAGGCGTGGGCAGAAGTCGGATCAATTGATACTTACATCCCTTACTATGCTCAAGCTGGCGAAGTCCAAATTGTAAATTCAGCTGATGAACTAAAAGCAGCACTGCAAGGTGCTGAAACCATCACTGACATTGCGGAGATGGGCAACGATACGGTCAACGGCAACGAAGGTAACGATATCCTGTTTGGTGATTCAATTAACACGGATGGTTTACCATGGGCAGATGTGGGCGTTGATGCTGACTCGAAAATTGGCGCAGGGTACAACGGATTGGTTGAATTCTTAGAATTGCGTGATGGGGTAACACCGTCTCAGGTCGATATCTATGAATTCATCAAAGACAATCATGAGTTATTTAACGTTGCGGGTGATACTCGTGGTGGTGACGATATCCTCAATGGCGGCGCTGGGGACGACATCCTCTATGGCCAAGGTGGTGATGATACGCTCAATGGTGGTGCGGGGGATGACATTCTCATTGGCGGGTATGGCAACGACATTCTGACCGGTGGTGATGGCCATGACCTGTTTGTCTTCGGTGGTGAAGGAGCCCTCAACGCTGCCGTCGATGGTCAGTTTAAGAACCACATGGATGTCATTACTGACTTCCATGCAGGCGATAAGATTGATTTGTCACATATGCTCGACGAGACGTCTTACAGTTCGATGGAAGATCTACTGGAAAACATTGAAGTGACAGTGGATGGTTCGGAGCTTGAGCTGACGATTGCCGCGAACAATTATACGCAATCCATTGTGTTGAATGATGGGGCCGTTGAGTTCGATATTAATAGCCAATCAACCAGTGCAGACATCACCACGCTGTTACATGACATTATAAAAGTGGATAACAACTAACTGATAAAGCCCATCAATTGATGGGCTTTTTTCTTTTTGAACGTATACTTTTTGAACGTATAAACATACGGTGCATTCGTTGGACTTAACACCTTGTTTAATCGCAGGTTGTGGGTGTTATCTACGCAAACAATTGACATTATTTTTTCATAGCCACGGTCGTTTAGGTTATGATTGTCGACAACGAAATCGATGAGTAATGATCAATGCAGCTAAGTGCGAAAAAGACTGCACAATTTTTTATATCTAACGAATATCATCAAGTTGGACTTGAAGATGAGCGGGTTGTGCTCTCGTCGCATCTCAGTGAAGAACGCATTCCGTTCAATGTCTGGAATGGTCAGATTAAAATTCATCGTGGCTTGGTTTGGGGAGCGCTTCAATTTTATGCCCATGAAGAACAGGGCGTGCAGCGGTCTTGGTTGGTTCAAGGATTGCCTTGGCCGGAATGTCGTCAATTTGCGCATAAACTGGTCGCGATCTATCAGGAATGGCACAATCGTCAATGTGCCCAACTCAGTCACTACCTGCCGAAATGGCAAAATGAACTGAGTTATTTGCAGCGTTTACCGTCATTCTTACCACACTCTTTGGTTGATCACTGGGTCACGTCGGTGTTTGATGATCTTTCAAGCATGGGCATGACGCTAGAAGAGGCGCATCAGCGCTTACCTGAGCATATCGAACTCTTGTCCCCTTGGTTGCTTGATACCAGTGAATCCTTGTTGGAACGCAATCACCAGTGGATCGAAAATGAACGCCTGAACTGGGAAGTCTTGTTCTCTAAATTAGAATCGTCTCCGCTGAATGTGTCGCAGCAACAAGCCGTTTTGCTCAACGATGATCACAACTTAGTCTTGGCTGGTGCGGGTTCGGGTAAAACCAGTGTGTTGACCGCTCGTGTCGCGTACTTGCTGCAAAGCCATCTGGCCAATGCAGAAGATATTCTGTTGGTCGCATTTGGTCGTGATGCCTCAAAAGAGATGGAACAACGCCTGAGCGACAAAATCGGTCTTGCGGCGGAAAAAGCGCGCGTGAATACTTTCCATCAATTGGGCTTGTATATTCTCAATCAGGTAGAAGGTCAGAGCGTGGTGATTTCGCCGATTGCGCTGGATGACAAACTCAAGAAAGCGTGGTGTATCGACTGGCTCAAACGGCATTGGATGACGCCGACCAACTTCAAACGTTGGCAGAAACATCTGGCGAAATGGCCGATTGCCTATTTGGCAGGAGATGATGAACTGGGCAGCCACGTGGAAAACCCCAAACTCATCGCTTGGCTGGAAAAACAGCTGGATCAGCTCGCACAGCTCAGCATCAGCAAAAAAGAGATTCAACAGCGTTTGGTTGAGCATCCGGATTACGCGCGTTTAAATAGCGAACTGTCGCTAACTTGGCCGTGTTATCAAGCTTGGCAACAAATGCTAAAAGAGAGCAATCAGATTGATTTCAACATCATGATTAGTCGCGCGACGGATTATGTCAGAAAAGGCAAATTCGATAGCCCATGGAAATTCATCATGATCGATGAATATCAGGATATTTCACCGCAGCGCTTGGAACTGATTCAATCTTTGTGTGAACAGAAACCCAATCACACCAACTTGTTTGCCGTGGGCGATGATTGGCAGTCCATTTATCAGTTTGCTGGCTCGGATGTCAACCTCACGACCGATTTTTCCGCGCGTTTCCCGCATTCCACAGTCCATTACTTGGATACAACGTATCGATTCAATGATCAAATTGGCAGCGTTGCCAACCGATTTGTGCAGGAAAACCCAAGTCAGGTGCCCAAAGCTCTCAACAGCTTCAAGACTCAAAAACAAAAAGCGGTTTATGTGGCGCCAAGTAATCATGTGGAAAAAGTGCTGGATCAACTCAACCGTCAGGCCAGTGGCATGAAAACGGTCTTGTTACTTGGTCGAAATCATTATCACAAGCCAGAACTTTTGCGTGATTGGCAGAATCATTACTTGTCACTGCGTATCGAGTTTATGACTTGTCATGCAAGTAAAGGGAAAGAAGCGGACTACGTGATTGTGCTGGCAGTGGATGAAGGGCAGTTCCCGGCACGCGTGAAGAGTTTGCATTTAGACAGCGCTTTGACGCAGTCGTCTGATCGTTTCCCTTACGCTGAAGAGCGCCGCTTGTTTTATGTGGCGATGACGCGGGCGAAAGACAAAGTATGGATCACGCACAGCGGGAATGGTTCGGCATTTGTGCAGGAATTGCTGGCCGGCGACTATCCGGTTGTGAAACAGAAATAACGACTCCCTTTATCGGATAAGGACAAATGGATGAGCAAGACGCTAATTTTAGTTGATGTGCAGAATGATTTTGCACCGGGTGGCGCGTTGGCGGTACCGGAAGGTGATGTGATTGTTCCGGTCATTAATCGACTTCTCCCTCATTTTGATCATGTCATTGCGACCAAGGATTGGCATCCTGCGGATCATGCGAGTTTTGCTTCAGTGCAAGGTAAATCGATTGGCGATATGGTGGATCTCAATGGGGTCAGCCAAATCATGTGGCCGGATCACTGCGTGCAGCATACCGATGGTGCGGCGTTTATTCCCGGTTTAAACACTGACGAGATCGAGTATGTGGTGTACAAAGGCACCCATTCGGCGATCGACAGCTACAGCGGTTTTTTTGATAACCAACGCCAGCAAAGTACCGGACTGGCCGATTACTTGAAAGACAAGGGCATTGACGAGGTTTACATTGTCGGTTTGGCGACGGATTACTGCGTGAAATTTACCGCACTCGATGCCGCATCGTTGGGGCTTCAAACCACAGTGATTGCCGATGCGTGTCGCGGCGTGAACCTGTCTCCGGATGATTCCCATCAAGCATTCGAAGCGATGAAGGCGTCCGGATGCCGCGTGATCTCCTCCGATGAATTTCTGGCATCAATCGGCTAAGCCGTGAGGCCAACCTTGTTCAATCAAAAATCCCCTCATCAGAGGGGATTTTTTTAGGGCCATTTAGGTGCGTTCAGCAAGGTAGGCTTGGTAGTCTGGGATCTCAATGTCCACCGGTTGTGCCATCAGCTCTGAGTTAAATAGGAACTTCGCGGTGGCGCGGTTGGTTGCGACAGGAATGTTCCACACACTGGCGATACGTAACAGGGCTTTCACATCTGGGTCGTGCGGTACTGCGTTCAGCGGATCCCAGAAGAAAATCATCACATCGATTTTCCCTTCCGAAATCATGGCACCGATCTGTTGATCGCCGCCCATCGGGCCACTGATCATGCTGGTGATCTCAAGGCCAGTCTCTTTGCTGAGCATGTGGCCGGTGGTACCTGTGGCGTAAAGTGAGTGCTTTTGAAGCTTTTCGAGGTTTTCTTTGACCCAGCGCAGCAGCTCGCCTTTGTAGTTATCGTGAGCAACTAATGCGACGTGTTTACTTGCCGCCATGGTGCGCGTTGTTTTTTTCATTGGTTCTTATCCTAATGTGTCTAAGCTTCATGTGTAATAACCAAAAGCGCTTGTCTATTCAACGACTTTTACTTCAAAAGTCGGTCTGAATTCAGATGGAGATAACGATTCAGCAATAATTTGCTCGTCGAGCGTTTCCGGTGTGAGTTTTGCTATTTCGGGAGCCGCGTGACGCTCATACGCTTCTCCCCGTAAGTAATGAGCTGCCTGACGAATCGACAAACGACCTTGTTTGACCATCTTGTCACTTGGCGCAAACGCCACGCGTTCTCTGAGTAGACCGCGATAAACGCCATGACTCAAGTAGGTTGAGACCAATTGAATCTGATGTTGCTTGTTGGCGTTTCGCAGCTCGCTGATCGCCGCTTCAATGGCGACAGCACTGCCGACGATATATTGAATGCGTGGTTGTTCAATCGCTTGTTGCACTAAATTGCGTTGCAGCTCTTTGTCATTGTCGGCCCACAAGGTGGTGGCGATGCGAATGTCGCTGTGCCCAATGGCATCATAAAAGCCTTGTACCATGGGTTTGGTGCCGCCGCGTTGTTCTGGCCCCGGTAGAAGGGCAATCGGGGTTAGCCCGCTGCCTGTTGGGTGAAGCCGAGCCAAGTAATCTCCTGCGTAATAGCCCATCCAATACCAATCTACGCCGACACCGCCTTTAAGGTGCGCGCGCTGATCATCGTCTAAGATGAGTTCATTCACGATCGCAAAAACGGGGACATCGCCAGTCAGTTGGCTCAAATCATTGTGATAACCATCGGGTGACACTGTTCCGAGCAGAATGGCTTGTGCGCCCCAAGCGATGCAGTCTTTGATTTGCTGCTGTTGTTTCAACTGGCTGGGATAGCCGCCGGCTTCAAGCACTTTGAGCTCAAGGTGTTGTTTGCGCGCTTCATCGACCATGCCGTAGTTGACGGAGAGCCAATACGAGTCTTTGAGGTGTGGGTAGAGCGCGCAAACTTTGGGCTGCGCCACGGCCATCAAACTCAGCATCGAAGAGGACAAAATCAATAAGGTGGAGAACCAGCGCGACAAATTCAGACAAAGCATGAGGTTATTCATTGGCGAATAGGGATAAACACTGCAAAATATAGCCCAATTTCAGCCGTTAAAGAAGCGACTTAGTAGGTCATCCGTATGCGAATCAGCAAAACCAGTATTGGACATAAATTATTGTTGTCGTTTATCGCGATGGCTTGTCTGGTGCTGTCTTCGGCCATCATTGGCATGTTGGGCTTTTCGCAGGTCTCTAAAACGGAGCGCCAAGTCGTCAACAGCGCCATTCCGGCCATGCTGGAAGCGCGCCAAGTGGCCGAACTGAGTAATCGCATCATCGCATCCGTTCACACGTTGTCGAACGCCACCGACGAAACTCAGCGCAAGCACGTGGGCAAGCTGCTGTTTGATCAGCTCGATCAGTTGCTGGGGCATGTGAAAACGTTGGGACAAGATTCCTCCGATACGCAACTGCTTAGCTCGCTTGAGGCGGATGTACAAAGCGTGATTGATACGTTGGGGCTGCTGGGGCAAGAGGTAGAGCGAAAGCTACAGTTGGCTGACTCACTCGTTGACCAAGCACTTCACATGCGCGCCTCGGCGCAAGAGCTAGAGCAGCTCACCCGCACCCAAGTCCTCAACACCAGCACCGTGGCGGTCGCGAATGTCACCCACATTTACGATTTGCTCAAAGAACAACGAAATGATCAGGTATACCAAGCGCTCGATACGTTAGTTGAAGTCGATCTGGACTTGTCGGAGCGCCTGCACGAGCTACACCTCTTGGCATATAAAGTGCTCAATGAAATCGAAGAGACGCGCACCGTCACCGACATTCAACGCATCGTCGCGCTACAACAGGAATTTGTCAGCAACATCGATGTCATGCAACGCCGTGTTCAGGCGGTTGAAGATCCCACACGCTCCAAACAAATGGCGACATTGCTCGCCGCATTGGCGCAAGAGCAAACCATATTTGAAAATTTGATTGCCCGGCATGACAGCACGTTGCGCGCGCAAAAATTGGCCACACAATCGCTGGACCAGTTCGCCTCGTTAAACCAACGCGTCAATCAGTTGGTCGATGCGTCTAACCAATCGGCAACTGCGGCGGTGGTGCAACTGTCGCGAACATTGAGCCTAGCGCAGTGGACACTGTCCGTTCTCAGTGTGATGGGTTTGATCGCCACAACGTTAATTGTATGGCGCGTGGTGTACCAATCGGTGGTGAAACGCTTGGCACGTCATACTGCGGCGCTCCTTTCCGTTGCCAAAGGGCAATTACACGTTGAGGTCGACACGCAAGGTCATGATGAACTGGCGGAGATGGGACGAGCCATCGCGACCGCCCGAGATACCGCCAAAGCGCTGAACGTGGTGGCCGAAAGCGAAGTTAAAGCCAAGCGAGAGCTGCAAGAGCATAAAGCGCACCTAGAAGATGTGGTGGAAGAGCGCACCACGCAACTGCGAGAAACCAACCACAAACTCAATCAAGAAGTGCTCAACCACGCCAAAGCTCGTTTGGATGCAGAACAGGCCAGCCGCAGCAAATCTGTGTTCCTTGCCACCATGAGCCATGAAATTCGCACGCCGATGAATGGTGTTTTGGGCACAGCGCATCTGCTTCAAGACACGCCATTGTCTGATGTGCAGCGTCATTACGTGAACGTGATTGATCAAAGTGGCCAAAACCTGCTCGCGATTCTCAACGATGTGCTCGATTACTCCAAAATTGAAGCGGGCCATTTGCAGATTCGCCACGCCAATTTCAACCTGCGTCACATGTTGCGTAATGTCTATCAGTTGATGGAAAGTCGCGCCATCGAAAAAGGTGTCACGCTCAATCTGCACGTGGATTCGGATCTCGCGGAGGATTGGCAAGGGGACGAAACACGTCTTCAACAGGTGCTGAATAATTTGGTCAGCAACGCGATCAAATTCACGCCGCACGGTCACATTGACCTGGCGGTGTACGCGGACCCCGACGACGAACAAAAGCTGCTGTTTGAAGTATGTGACACGGGCATTGGGATTCATGAAACGGATCAGCAGACCCTGTTTGATGCCTTTACTCAAGCTGAGGCTGGGCTTGCGACGCAAGGCGGGACCGGATTGGGGCTGGCGATCAGCCATCGCTTAGTGGCGGCCATGCAAGGCGAACTGCGTTGCGAATCGGTAGTGGGCGAAGGCAGTCGGTTCTATTTCTCATTGGCTTTGGCTGCGGGAGAGGTGTGCCATCGTATCGACGAGGTCTCACTTGGCCAAACCGCTGCGCTGACCGTGTTGGTGGTAGAAGACAATGACGTCAATCAACTGGTTGCCGAAGGATTCTTAACGAGTTTGGGGCATCACGCGGTGATGGCATCGAACGTGAAAGAGGCGCTGCGTCTTTTTGCCCAGCAGCGTTTTGATGTGGCGCTTTTGGACATCAATTTGCCAGATGGTGATGGCGTCAGCTTGCTCAAACAGCTCAGAGCGTTAGAGCAACAGCATGCACAGACGCCGATTCCGATGATCGCCGTGTCAGCTCATGTCTTTACTGAAGATGTCAGCCGGTATTTGGCTTCAGGATTTGATGGCTATCTGCCTAAACCGCTGGTGAAATCAGCATTGGCGAACACCCTTGCAGCGCATATGGGAGTACCCAAGTTATCAGAAACCACAGCGAATAACATGCACTCGATTCAATCTCATTTGATTCACCATCAATCAATGCCACATCAATCAAATACTGCATTAGTCAACGTGGCGCAGTTGGAAGAGGATGTCGCGGTGTTGGGCCGAGATAAAATGCGTGAAATCATGACTTACTTTGCCGATGGCGCGCGCCAAGCCTTGGCGATCTTTTCTGCGTCAACGAGTAGTGAAGAAGCCGTGAAACAAGCCGCACACAAACTCAAAGGTTCGGCTGGCAGCTTGGGTTTAACCCAAGCGATGATACTGTGTCAATCGATCGAACAAGCGGATTCACCGCAAGCCAGTGCGCAATCGCTGTATGTTGAGCTGGAAACGACGATCGCTGCTTCGTTGGTAGAGCTGGACGCACTGTTGTCGCGTGACCGTTAAAGATGTCGCGTGAGCGTTAAAGATGCCGTGCGATCGCTAAAACAGCCGCGAATTGAGTACCGACAGCGTAATCAGCGCCTGCGCGGTGTAGTAAGTAAACATCACGACGTGGCGGGAAAATTTGGAGGATGAGCGAAAGCGGTCAATGGCTAACACCAGATCGGAGAGCATGAAGATGCAAGCGCCGGTAAAGGCCAATTTGGCCGAGGTGCTGTTGTAGCTCAGCCAATATTCAGCGGTTGCTGAGCCCATGGCAACGATAATCAAAATGTAAATCGCGACGGGCAATGTCATGGTGCCTAGGTTGGGCAGTAGCAGCAAAAAAGCCAAAATTCCCAGTGCCAGAATCACCGCCGGTGTCCACCACGTGATGGTGCTGACCATTCCCAAATAACCGAGCACATAACAGATGTGCGCCAACAGAAAACTGCTTAAGCCGCTAACAAATTTATCTTTGGGGAGCGACAGCAGCACATCCCCAATGGCGGAAAGAATTAAGCCACTGAATATCCAAAATGCAAGATTGGTATCCACGCTGGAAGAGAACGGGATCAACGCCGCCATCAGTAAAACGGGCAGCGGTTTGGAAAGGTAGAATAGCCAACGTGGCCCGCGCTCAATCGAGAACAGATGAATGCAAGAAAACAGCAAAATGCTTGGCCACATGTGATATCCCAAAAAATAAAGGCAGCGCGAAAGGCGCTGCCAAATATTAACAGGATTAACAGGCTGAGAGTAGGGCTTTAACTTATTAGTAAATATGTCAAAGGCTTACACGAGCGCGTTGGTCAAGATTTCACGAGATTCTTTCAGTGTGATCGCTTGGTTTTCGCCCAGTGTCACCATGCCATGTGCTTCCAACTGGTTCACAACTGCATCGACAGCGGCTGCGGCAGTTAAGCCGTGCTCGGCGAATTGAGTTGCGACGTCCAACTGGTGATAGAACGCTTCGATCGCATCAATGGTGCGCTCTGCCAAGTCAGCTGAAGCTTCCAACCCAAAGACGTGGGTTCCCATCTGTTCTAGTTTAGCGCGTTTGGCTTCAATCTGATTACGCAGCAGCGATGGCTGAACAATCGCCAGAGATCGTGCGTGGTCAACATGCCACAGGGCAGTCAGTTCATGACCAATCATGTGGGTTGCCCAGTCTTGTGGTACGCCCGTACCAATCAAACCGTTCAGCGCTTGGTTTGCACTCCACATCAGGTTTGCACGCCATGCATCGTTGTCACGACCTGCAAAGTTGCGGCCAAGAATCAGTAGGTTTTTCAGCAATGTTTCAGCATAACCGTCTTGCACCATGGCGCCGACTGGGCGTGTGATGTACTGCTCACATACGTGAACCCAAGCATCCACGATGCCGTTGATCAGTTGACGTTCTGGCAGTGTTTTCATCACATCAGGATCCATCACTGCAAATTTAGGCTGAACAAACTTCGTCATGAACGAGAGTTTATCTTGCGTCTCTGCTTTGGTGATCACCGCGCCAGAGTTGGACTCAGAACCGGTCGCTGGCAATGTTAAAATTGCACCAATCGGTGTGGCTTCAGTGACGGCGTGTTTACGTGTCAGGATATCCCAACCGTCGCCGTCATATTTTGCTGCTGCGGCAACGTATTTAGAACCGTCAATCACCGAACCACCGCCGACAGCGAGAATGTAATCAATGCCTTGCTCTTTTGCGATAGCGACTGCTTTGTCCAAAGTCTCTTTGGTTGGGTTGGGCTCAACGCCGGAGAACTCCACCCAAGTGTGCTCGCTCAGCGCGGCAACCACTTGGTCGTATACACCGTTGCGCTTGATGGAGCCGCCACCGTAGATCACCAAAACTTTTTGATCTTGAGGAATTTCGTTTTTAACTTGGGCGATTTGAGCTTGGCCAAAGTGAATACGTGTTGGGTTAACGTAGGTAAATAGCATTGATCTCACCTCTTGCTTTAAAAAAGGGGGAAATCCCCCAAAGGCAGTATTTCTTAAATCCAGTGTTTCTTGAATCCAGAGTGTCCTGAATCACGCGTTCCACCGATTCAGGAAGTTATGGAGTGCATAATAGTCCTCAAGAAGCCGTTTTTGTAGGACTATTCGTGCAATTAAATTGCCTAATTCTACAATTTATGGCAGTTTGAGCGAGGTTTGAATACGGAGTGAACAGATGACTGAATTGGCAAAGCTGATGCAACAATATGTTGAACATCATTCATTGCATGAATTAGAAGGCATTGCAGAAACTGCCATTCCTGGGGTTTGGTTTTATCGCAGTGGCGCGGGCAATCAGCGTCGTCCGTTTATTTACCAGTCGGGTATTATCATCTTGGGGCAAGGACAAAAAAACATTCATATTGGTCCCAATCCTGTGCAGTACGGTCCGAATGACTACTTGGTGGTGGGGGTGCCGATGCCCCTTGAGTGTGAAGCGATTGTCGAAGCCGGTAAGCCATTACTTGGGTTGAGCATTGATATCGATCATTCGATTTTGCTCAAACAAGTCGACCTGTTGGAGCAGGCTGGGTTCAAGCCTTGTAAGCAGGATAAAGATAATCAATGCGGCCTCAAATCAGTCAATATGGGTGAAGAGATGCTCAACACCTGCAAACGATTAATGCATGCGCTGAACGATGGGTTAGAAGCACAGATTCTGGGAGCGTCGCTCATGGAAGAGATGGTCTACCGTGCATTGACCAGTTGCGAAGGGCACGTGTTATTTGATTTGGCGCATCATGAAGGGCATTACGCGCGTGTGGCGAAGGCGCTCAGTAAAGTGCACCGCGAGTACGATCAGCAGCTCACGGTTCAGCAACTGGCGGAAGAGGCCAACATGAGTATTTCATCTTTCCATCAAGCTTTTCGAGGCGTCACGATGGAATCGCCACTGCAGTACTTGAAGAAAGTGCGTCTCAATAAAGCCAAAGAATTGATTCAAATAGAAGGTAAGCGGGTGAACGATGCAGCGCGTTTGGTGGGTTACACCAGTCCATCGCAATTTAGTCGTGAATACAAACGTCACTTCAACGAAACCCCACGGGGCGCAAAAGCTGCGTAAAAGAGGAAGTCGAAAGGTGATTGTTTACTCTGTTATCTCATTCGCAGAACGACGATACTGACAGTCCCCTAAAGAGCATTTTGGTATGCTCCTGTTTAAAGATGCCCACGCCGTCATTTGGTGTGGGCTTTTTTTCGCCTGTTCACTGGCGTCATAAATTAGTTGTTGCTGCAAATTAACCTTGTGACATTTGCGTGATGAACGTTTGTGTTTGCGAGTGATTTTGAAGTTTTGCACTTTAGTCGATGTGAATTCTACCAAGTCACCTAAAGTTGTTTTACGAAAAAAATTAAAGTTTTCAGCGTAAGGACTGAAAGCTTTATTCCCGTGAAACAATAACTTAAGGAAATAAAAATGCGCTTACATCGAGCTAAAGTGTCGAAGAGTGTCTTTACGCTCAGCACTTTGACGGCTTCGTGCCTCATGGCGTTCAACAGCTATGCAGCGGTGGATTGTTCTGCTCTGGCGGAGTGGCAATCTGACACAATTTATACCGGCGGCGATCAGGTTCAATACAACGGGTCTGCGTATCAGGCCAATTATTGGACGCAGAATAACGATCCGGAGCAGTTCTCCGGTGATTACGCGCAGTGGAAACTGCTAGATGCTTGTACGACCGACGGTGGCGATGACAATCAAGCTCCCAATGCGACATTAACCTCTCCGTCGGCGTCGGATGTGTTGACAACCGGAGATGTGGTGACGCTGGCGGCCAGCGCGTCAGACAGCGACGGGACGATCGCACGTGTCGATTTTCTGGTTGATGGTGTGGTGGTTGCACAAGCGAGCAGTGCACCGTACAGCGCCACATGGACGGCGGTCGCAGGAACACACCAAATCAGCGCCATTGCCTATGATGACAAAGCACTTGCCAGCACGGCGAGTCAAGTCTCTGTTTCGGTGACAGACAGCACCCAACCGGGCAACGAAGCGCCAACGGTAGACATCACGTTGTCTGCCAGCCAAGTGGATGTGGGGGCCGTGGTCACGCTTACGGCCAATGCTGCAGACGCTGATGGCAGTGTCGACAAAGTCGATTTTTACGTGGCTGGCTCGCTAGTGGGAACAGTCGCTTCTGCACCTTACACTTTGGATTACACCACCACCCGTTCGGGGGCGCTGGCTGTGTTTGCGCGCGCGACTGATAACGTCGGCGCGACAACGGATTCGACCGCGGCGACGCTGACGGTGGCTGCCGGTCCCGTGGTCAGTACCTGTCGTCCCGATGGTTTGTATCAAACCGAAGGGGTCAGTGTGCCGTATTGTACGGTGTACGATGAAGACGGCCGCGAGAAAATGGGTGCCGATCACCCCCGTCGCGTCATTGGGTATTTCACCAGTTGGCGATCGGGAGACGATGATCAGACCGCTTACTTGGTCAAAGACATTCCTTGGGAACAGCTCACGCACATCAACTACGCGTTTGTCAGCATTGGTTCTGATGGCAAAGTCAATGTCGGTGATGTCAACGATGCCAATAACGCGGCGGTTGGAAAAGAGTGGGATGGCGTTGAAATTGACCCAACGCTGGGCTTTAAAGGCCATTTCGGCGCACTGGCAACCTACAAGCAAAAATATGGTGTGAAAACGCTGATCTCGATTGGCGGCTGGGCAGAAACGGGCGGGCATTTTGACAATGATGGCAATCGTGTTGCGGATGGCGGTTTCTATACCATGACCACCAACGCAGACGGTTCGATTAATCAACAAGGCATTGAAACCTTTGCTGATTCCGCAGTTGAAATGATGCGAAAATACCGCTTCGATGGATTGGACATTGACTACGAATATCCAACATCGATGGCGGGAGCGGGCAATCCTGACGACACCGCATTCTCTGAATCACGCCGTGCTTACCTGATGAATTCTTATCACGAACTGATGCGTGTGCTGCGTGAAAAACTGGATGTGGCGAGCGCTCAAGATGGTGTGCATTACATGCTGACCATTGCCGCGCCATCATCGGCTTATCTGCTACGTGGTATGGAAACCATGGCGGTGACTCAGTACCTCGATTACGTGAACATCATGTCCTACGACTTGCATGGCGCGTGGAACGACCATGTTGGTCACAACGCAGCACTGTACGACACCGGGAAGGATTCTGAACTGGCACAATGGAATGTGTACGGCACGGCGCAATATGGTGGTATTGGTTACCTCAACACCGATTGGGCATTCCACTATTTCCGTGGTTCAATGCCAGCGGGTCGCATCAACATTGGCGTGCCTTACTACACCCGCGGTTGGCAGGGCGTCACTGGTGGTGATAATGGCCTTTGGGGCCGCGCGGCCTTGCCAAATCAAAGCGAGTGTCCAACCGGTACGGGCGAGGGCGAGAAAAACAACTGCGGTTACGGCGCGACGGGCCTAGATAACATGTGGCACGATGTCAACGCCGCTGGTGATGAGATGGGCGCAGGTTCTAACCCAATGTGGCATGCGAAAAACTTAGAGCACGGCATTTGGGGTTCCTATTTAGCGGCCTATGGTTTGGATCCAACCACCGCACCGCTGGTTGGCACGTATGCCCGTAATTACGACAGTGTGGCGATTGCGCCATGGCTTTGGAACGCAGAGAAGAAAGTGTTCCTGTCGACGGAAGACAAGCAATCCATTGATGTAAAAGCAGATTACGTGATCGATAAAGAGATCGGCGGCATCATGTTCTGGGAACTCGCGGGAGACTACAACTGCTACGTGCTCGATGCTAACGGCCAACGCACCAGCATTGATAGCACGGAACAGGCGTGTGAAAGCGGTCAAGGTGAATACCACATGGGGAACACCATGACCAAAGCCATTTACGATAAGTTCAAAGCGGCGACGCCATACGGCAACACCGTGGCGACGGGCGCGGTTCCGTCTGAAACCGTCGATATCACTGTGTCGATTGGCGGTTTTAAAGTGGGCGACCAGAACTACCCAATCAATCCGAAAGTGACCTTTACCAACAACACGGGCGTTGATATTCCCGGTGGCACGGTATTCCAGTTCGACATTCCGGTTTCTGCGCCAGATAATGCCAAAGACCAATCGGGTGGCGGCTTGAGCGTGATTGCCTCTGGTCATACGCGTGCCGATAACATCGGCGGTTTGGATGGCACAATGCACCGCGTCGCGTTCTCGCTGCCAGCCTGGAAAACGCTACCAGCGGGCGATAGCTACGAGTTGGACATGGTGTATTACTTGCCGATTTCAGGGCCAGCAAACTACAGCGTGAACATTAACGGCGAGGATTATGCCTTTAAGTTTGAACAACCTGATTTGCCGCTCGCGGATCTCTCGTCAGGAAATGGGAGTGACACCGGCGGTGGCGACACTGGCGGCGGAACGACTGAGCCGGGTGATGTTGTGGAATGGGTACCCGGTTCGACGCAAGTGAGCGATGGCACGACGGTGACCTACAACGGCAAGTGCTTTGTGGCGCAAAACAGCCCAGGCGTGTGGGAAAGCCCAACACAGACCAATTGGTTCTGGGAGGAAGTGACCTGCCCGTAAAGGGAAGCCACTGTGAAAAAAACCGTCCTTCGGGGCGGTTTTTTTGTGTGACGGATAAGCGATACAGCGCGCTCGGAACAATATCGTCGAATGCGAAGCCTTAACTCGCATGATACCTTAACTCGCTGATAGGAGTGAAGGCTTCGCGTCGGCGTGACTCATGCGTGGTTCACGAAGGGGGCGTGAATTGATAGCTTTCCGGCACCACCACAATCCCTTTTTCAGAAATTTGGAAGCGTTTGGCATCCTCAATTCGGTTTAAGCCAATTTGCGTGTGCGGCGGAATTTTAACGTGCTTGTCGATGATGCAGTTGACCAACTGACAACCATCGCCCACTTCCACATCATCAAACAAAATGCTGTCGACAATGGTGGCGCCGTCGTTGATGCGCACACCGGAAGAGACAATTGAGTGCTGCACCGAGCCGCCTGAGTTGATCACGCCGTTGGAAATGATGGAGTTGATAAAGATGCCTTCATTGCCCGTAGCCGATGACACCGTACGTGCCGGCGGAAGCTGTGGTTCGTACGTTCGAATCGCCCAGTTTTTTTGGTACAAATTCATGGGCGGAACCGGCTCGAGTAAATCCATATTGGCTTCATAAAACGAGTCAATCGTACCCACATCGCGCCAGTAGCAATCTTTCGCGACGCGCCCTTTGTCATTGCCAAACTGATATGCGTACACGCTTTGGGTTGGGATCAGCTTTGGAATGATGTCTTTGCCAAAGTCATGACTTGAACCACTGTTTTCTGAGTCTTCATTCAGCGCTTGTTGGAGCGTTTCCATATTAAAAATATAGATGCCCATCGAGGCCAAACTGCGATCAGGTTGTGAAGGCATCGCGGGGGGATCGCTTGGCTTCTCAACAAATGAGGTAATACGGTGTTCATCATCAGTGGCCATCACGCCAAACGCTTTGGCTTCTTCGCGTGGCACATCCATGCAAGCGATTGTCAGCGTGGCGCCTTTCTCAATGTGCTCTTCCAGCATCGCCGCATAATCCATGCGGTAAATATGATCGCCGGACAGCACAACGACGTGCTTGGCATCGCTGCGTGACAGTAGCCACATGTTGTGAAACAGCGCATCGGCTGTTCCTTCGTACCATTTGCCACCTTTGCGCATTTGTGGGGGGACCACAGTAATGAACTCGCCCAATTCGGGGTTAAAAATGGACCAGCCATCACGCAGGTGTTTCTGCAATGAATGCGATTTGTATTGTGTCAGCACCAAAATGCGGCGTAAGCCTGAGTGCAGACAGTTCGTGAGGGTAAAATCGATGATGCGATATTTGCCGCCAAATGGTACGGCGGGTTTTGCGCGATCATCGGTGAGGGGGGAAAGTCGTGAGCCCATACCGCCGGCCAACACGACTGCTAAGGTATCTTGCATCTTTTACTCCCTAATCATGTGCAATTCATAACCACTTTAGAGAGTAGTACAAGTTTCACGCCACAATTGGAATGACCGTCAAATATGGGATGTACGTAGTTTAGTTAATACTAATGCACTAAAACAAGGCATCTTGTGCGTTAAAATTGCACCGTGTTGGTGCTGTGAAAATAGAGGATGATTAAGCGAAGTGAACCATTTCTGCGCTGGTGAGCACGGACACGACATTTCGGCCTGACTCCTTGGATTCGTACAAGGCCATGTCGGCACGTTGATACACTTCTTCAGGCACTTCAGTGATATCCGTCAGGCCACCGCTGACGGATAAATCCCCTTGATGGAGATCGAACACCGCCACGCGAAGCCGATTGAGGACGGTTTCCGCTTCATCGATTGGTGTGTGAGGCAAAATGATGGCAAATTCTTCGCCACCAATTCGTGCAAGAAAGTCTGATTCGCGCAGTTCATTGCGCAAACATTGGGCAACGGCACGAATGGTTTTATCGCCGCGCGCGTGGCCATATTTGTCATTGATGCGCTTGAAGTGATCAATATCGAGAATCGCCAAGCACGATTGCTCGTGTGCCGGATAGCGTTTGACACGCATGCATTCCGAACGGAATTCTTGATCAAATTTACGTCGGTTCCAGATGTTGGATAACCCATCTTTTTCACTTTGGTCACGCAATTGGTCTTCCAGCAATTTGCGTTCAGTGATGTCAACAAACGACGCCACGTAGAACTGAATGATGTCGTCATCATCCAAAATGGTCTGAATACGTAAGATCTCCGTGAGCATCGAGCCATCTTTACGTTGGTTGATCACTTCGCCTTCCCAGAAGCCGTCATTCTGCAGCGCCTGCCACATCTCGACATAAAATTCTGACGTGTGTTTTCCAGAGGCAAACATCGATGGTTGTTGCCCGCTCACTTCTTCAAAGCTGTAGCCACTCAGGCGGGTAAACTCATTGTTGACCTTGATAATGCGATTATTGCGGTCGGTGATGATCACCGCCGACATGCCATTCATGGCCGCGCGCGCCAATTTACTCTCAATGCTGTTTTTCTGATGGTTGTTGTTCCACAACACGAAGATCGAGGCAATCAGGCAAATCAGCGCAAACAGGGCAACCATTTGTAGGGTTAACGTGTTTTTGCTGTTGTGCATCAGCGCATGGATTTCGCTATTCTCAACACGCTCCAATAACACCACCGAGGGCACGTTGACCAACGATGCGTTTGGCGAAATCTTCACAAAACTGAACCATTGGCCGTTTTCGGAAATGGTGCCTTGTTCGTCAGAAAGAATGGTATGCCAAAGCTGAGGGAAACGTTGCGCCAAATTAGTGAGCGCGGTGCGATCGTTTGATTCCTCCAGCCGCTGACTCATCAACACATCCCCGTTGAGGTTCAGAATATCGGGCAGCATGGCTGCGCGATTGCTGCCAGCAATTTGCTGATAAATGTAGTTCAGATTGATGTTTGCGACGAAATAGCCTTTGCGCTCGCCATCAAGGTCGATTGGCGAGACAAAATAGAGCGACGGTTTGGTGGGCGTCATGTCGGCGCCAGTCGATTGCACACCAAACACGCCGATTTGCCCCGCAGATAAGCTTTGTCCGTAGAGAAAGTAATCTTGCAGCGCGCGGTTTTGCAACTCATCCCGAGTGAGAATTTGCGCTTTCCCTGCTTGGTAGTCGACGCGGATCTGTTCTTGGCCTTGAGGGTCAATAAACCTTAAACAGGAATAGACACCTTGTGTTCGCGAGATGAGCAACCAAAAGTCTTCGACATTGGCGATATTGATTGGGGTCGGGTGACGCACGGTCTGATGGAACATGCCGTTGTTGGCTAAGGTGGCGATGGAGGTATAGGCTTCATCGAGCGTCGTGATCAATTCATGCTTACTAAATTCCAATTTCACGCGGTGCTTTTGTTCAATGAGGGCGATCGCGCGTTCATTCAGTTTGTTGAATTCCTGGATGAAGTAGAGCGAGGGAACAAACCCAATAATAAACAGCACAATGAGAAATTGACTGAAGGACTTAGTAAATGATGAAGACATGACGGCTTAGCAAAATGATCAGGCAAACAGTATATCGTGTGTAAATGAGATTTCGCTTCCAAATTTATAGGATCGTGGCTTAGTTCAAACTTACTGGGTGAGTTTTGGTATTTTCTCACGGGTGCCTATGCAATTTGGGCAGATGATCACGTGGGTTGGTTGCTGATTCAAACAGCAATTTACAATGTAAAGCCAAGGCTTGAGTGCCATTAAGGCATGCTCATGACTTGGGTTAATATTTGAAGTTCATACTCATAGCGCAGGCGCATCATTGCAAGTTGCTGATGCAACAGATCAAGCTGATCATTCAACTCTTTGTTAGATTTCAGATAGAGTTCCGTGGCGAATGCATTGCTCATCAACCCCGCTTGCTTGCACGCTTCACCGATGTTAAACCACGTTTCCCATTGTTTGGCGACGTCAGTGGGCATGTCATTGAGTTGGTGTTGCAGTTGTTGAATCTCTTGAATCGCCCGCTTGACGCTACCCAATTGTTGAGTGACGGCGGCTTGAAAATCCTGTTTGTTGTGACGCCACAGAAATTGTAGCTCGGCACGGGAAAATTCTTGGTGCAAGAAAATTGCGTGTTTGAAATTGGGAAGCCAGTGGTTATATTGAGAGGCCAGTAAATTGTAGTGCTGGTCTAAAATCTGTTGCGAAATGAGCGCCTTATTCCAATCTTGTTCTGTACAACGGGCCGCCTGACTGGCGTGAGGTAAAGTCAGGCCGATGATGGCCGTTAACAGAAGTAAGCGCGCTCGTGTTGTTGTCATTGTCGAAGACCGTTCGTGAGTCTAGCTTTAGTATAGAAAATGAGCACAAAACACCATGCCTCATTTTCATGTCATAAGACATCGGAGTAACACCATCAATGAAAAAAGTGCTGATGATTGTGCTTCTCCTCCTCGGCTTAGGCGGGGCGGGAGCTGGTTATTATCTATTCTATTATCAACCGCAACATGAAGCGCACAATGCTGATGCCAGCGTGGATGGCGTGTCGACTTCGCCAGCGATGACCGAAGGCAGTGTGGCCCCCGAGCCTGAAAAGCCGGAAGTTTGGGATTATTTTGTCGACTTACCGAAACTGGGTGTGCGTGAAGCCCCGAGTGACGCGGCGTTTATCGAGCGCTTGCTGTATCGCGGCGACAAAGTTCACTTGTTCGAGAAAAAAGAGGGCTGGGGGCGGATCACTCAATATTTCGTGTACAAAGAGGGCGGGCCTGAAGTCGCAGAATGGGTCCCACTGTCTGGATTGGTTGAGGAAGCGCCGGTCATTACGCCAGAGGAGCGTAAAAAAACCTTATTGGGCTACATCGAAAAATCGGACGATTTGCTGCAATTTGAAAGCGTATTCGTGCAAAAAACCGATCAGTTGCTGAAAGATGGCACCTGTTCTCCTGATGATTTTGAAGAGCTGGGCGGTTGGGTTCGTTCGGTGAAGTATCAGGAACGCGATGTGTATTTCGTCTATTGTGGCGGCATGAAACAAGCCAACAAGATCTATCTCAATGTGCAAACCGGTGAGATTTTTTATCGCTAAACCACGTGGAAAGGCGCAGTTGTCCAAAATTTTACTTGAGCAGATGCATACTCAGACTTACACTGCCGGAAATTCTTAGGGTATGCACTGTATGTCTTGGCATGTAATTCGTATTTTCTGGCTTTCTTTGTTTGCGTTGGTTTTACCGATGCAGGCATTGGCATGCCTCGATGCGAAGCCTGCCCATTCACCAGTGACTGCGCCTGCCGCTCTGATTCAGGATCTGTTACATCAATCCACCGAGCGCGACCCACAACCCCTGAGCAAAGCGCCTGCCACTGATACCGAATACGCACGGTCAGCGGTTGCGATTCTGAATTCTGTTCGTTGGCACGCCAGCGAGCGTTATCAACTCAGTGATTCTGATGCCGATCCTCTGGATACGGTTCCGCCTTTCTACCCATTGATGGATTCAAGCCTCGCGCTGCGTTTTGTTGAACGCACGGTGTTGGCGTCCTATCAAGATTTCCACCCTTCTTATCGTCTTTCCGGCTGGAAAGAGACCAACGCGATGTATGTGGCGTTGAACAGCCAGTATTTTCATTAATATTCCACAAATTTAAGGTGACGTTGTCACATTTCTTGTTTTAAAACTCGGCGCATCGCTGAGGGGATATTTATGAAGAAAACCAAATCAAAAGCACCAGCACGCGTGCTGAACCGCTATTCAACCTGGAAATACGTGGTGTTAGTGGTCACCGTTGTGGTGCTGGCGTTAAGCGCGATTCCAACGTGGTATGGCGAACAGCCATCCATTCAAATTCAATCATCAGGCAACAGTGGCGAACTGGCGAATGTGGTGAGCGTGAACCGCTACCTCACACAGCAAGGGGTTGTACCGCAAGAGATCACCCAGCAGAACCATCAAATGGTGCTGGTGTTCGAAAACGAAGCCGAACAAACCTTGGCGCGTGAAGCGCTCGACAAGCTGGTCGATGAAGGCGACACCATCACTTACTCTTATGTGTCTGTTGCGCCGAAGTGGTATGGCAAGCTGGGTCTAAACCCCATCAAACTTGGCCTTGACCTGCGTGGCGGCGTGCAATTCTTGTTGAATGTTGATGTTGATAAAGCGTTCCAAGAACAGCGTGACACCATGGTCGATGAAGTCAAAGACATGTTGCGTCGTGAACACCTACGTGGCGTGCGCGTGCTGTCTCAAGGCGTCGATGGCCTGAGCGTCGATACCAAATCGGATGCTGCATTGACCAAAGTGGCGACCTATTTCAAACAAAATTATTCCGGTTGGGAAGTGAAACGCAGCTCTGACAAGCTGGTGGTGACGCCAACCAAACAAAACAAATTAGAATTCCAATCCGTTACCTTGCAACAGAACCTCAAGATCATGCGCGATCGTATTGAGGAATTGGGGATCACCGAAGCCTTAGTACAACGCCAAGGTGAGCACAGCATTCGTATCGAACTGCCTGGTGTACAAGATCCATCTCAGGCGAAGAATGTGATTGGTGCGACCGCAAGCCTCGCGTTTTACGAAGCGAAAACAGGCTCTGACGCGATGTCTAACGATTCGCTGGTATTGAAAGACAACAACGGCAGAACCGTGGTGTTGAATAAACGCCCAGTTCTCACTGGCGATCACATCGTGAATGCGCGTGCTGGCGTCGATAACATGGGCCTGTCGGAAGTCAACATCTCGCTTGACCATGCTGGCGGCAAGATCATGAGCGACTTCTCCGGTAAGCGCATCGGCAAGCCGATGGCCACGGTGTATCGCGAGTACAAAACCAATGCTCGCGGCGAAACCGAACGTAGTGAACGCGTGATCAGCGTGGCAACGATTCAGTCTCAACTGGGCAGTCAATTCCGCATCACAGGCGCAGGGTCTGCCGATGAAGCGCAACAACTGGCGCTGCTGTTGCGTGCGGGTTCATTGACCGCGCCAGTCACAATTGTTGAAGAACGTACCATTGGTGCATCACTGGGTGCAGAGAACATTGAAAATGGTTTCTCAGCGTTGGCATTGGGTATGGCGATGACCTTGACCTTTATGGCGTTGTGGTATCGCCGTTTGGGTTGGGTGGCGAACTTAGCGTTGCTGGCTAACATGGTGTGCTTGCTGGGGTTGATCGCTTTACTACCTGGCGCAGTATTAACCCTGCCGGGGATTGCCGGTTTGGTTCTGACAGTCGGTATGGCTGTGGATACCAACGTACTAATTTTCGAACGTATCAAAGATAAATTGAAAGAAGGTCGCAGCTTCGCGCAGGCGATTGATTTGGGCTTTAGCAGTGCATTTAGCACCATCCTTGATGCCAACATCACCACCATGATCACGGCGCTTATCCTGTACTCCATCGGTAACGGGCCAATTCAGGGCTTCGCTCTGACTTTGGGACTGGGTCTGTTGACCAGTATGTTTACCGGCGTGTTTGCTTCACGCGCGATTATTAACTTGGTTTGGGGACGCGACAATCGTCGTGATGTAAGGGTGTAAATCATGATTGAATTTCTAAAAGCGCGCATGCGCAAAATCCGTTATATCACCAGCGTTTTGTCGATTGCGTTGATGGTGATTTCCTTGGCCGCGTTGGCGATTCGCGGCCTGAATATGGGCCTTGATTTCACCGGCGGGATGGTGACTGAAGCGGTGGTGAATAGTGAAGTGACTAACCATCAACTGCTGGATGCGCTGAAACCGACGCTCGGTGATTCGGTCTCCGTGACCAAATCGGGTGAGGATGGCCGCTGGGTGATTCGTTACCCACTGGCGGAAGAAGGGCATGATGCGCCGGATATGGATCATCTGCTCAACCAAATTTCCGACCACGTGGAGATCATCAGCAACAGCATGGTTGGCTCTCAAGTGGGTCAGGATTTGGTTGACCAAGGCGGCTTGGCGCTGATGCTGTGTATGATCTGTATTTTGGGATATTTGTGTTTCCGTTTTGAATGGCGTTTGGCAAGCGGTGCTTTACTGGCGCTGGTTCACGACGTTGTTTTGGTGCTGGGCTTCTTTGCGCTGACACAAATGGAGTTTAACTTAACGGTCTTTGCGGCAGTTTTGGCGGTGCTGGGTTACTCGCTCAATGACTCCATCATTATCGCGGACCGAATTCGTGAATTGTTGCTGGCGAAACAAAAAACGCCTACGCCAGACATCAATGACCAAGCGGTTATTGCGACGTTCTCGCGTACCATGGTGACCTCAGGTACAACCTTGATCACGGTTGCTGCGCTGTGGTTGATGGGGGGCGCGCCCTTGGAAGGATTCGCGACAGCCATGTTCATCGGCATTATTTCCGGGACTTGGTCATCGATCTCGATCGGTACTGTGTTACCGGAATGGCTCAAACTCGAACCGAAACACTATTTACCCGTGGAAGTGGACTTAGCGCCATAATTGATACCACCTCGTTCAGGGCCGGCTTTGCCGGCCTTTTTTATGCTGAAATCGCAGGAATCATCGATGGCATTCACGATGTGTGCACTCAAATAAACGCGAAGGTCTGACCACAATAAAGTGATGAATAATCAGATATTATTAGTTTATTTCGCTATCAATGAATTAAAATAAGCCCATTTTGTTATTCTAACTTCACCAACAGAGATAATTAATAACATTATTATTTAATTAAAAATGAAAGTTATTTATTATTTTCTCACCTATTTCGTGCGTGGTAATTATTTTGATCACCATAAAAGTGCAATCAGAATGCAATTTATTGGTGCAGGTGACCCACAATGGTTATTTAGAACTGCTGCACGTTGTTGATTACATTGATACATTCGAAGTCTTGAGTGAAATGAATGTAATGTCTTGTTTTTCTATTCATTTCAATTGGTTATGGTTTTTGTCCTTGATTCCTTTCAGCGAGAAAGGTTATGAAATCAATGACCTATGTTTATTTAACAATAAATCAACATTTCATGGCTTGTGAGAACTAAATCAAATTTATTAGAAAACGCTAAACTTTAATTTGAATTGTCACAATCACCGATTAGTTTAAATAAAGAGCGACAAACAATTCTTCTTTGCAAAGGAATATATATTTCGTCGGTTGATGTTATTTTTGCTGTTGGCATCAAGTTCAAAAAAGATTTTCAACCTACTCGTTATTTTTTGAATGGAGTCATAAATGAAAAAAGTCGCTTTGATCACAGGGTCAAAAGGTGGAATTGGTTCGGCCATTTCAACACAGTTGGTCGATGACGGTTATCGCGTCATCGCTACTTACTTTACTGGAAACTATCAATGTGCTCTGGACTGGTTTACTGAAAAACAGTTCACCGAAGACCAAGTTCGCCTGTTCGAACTCGATGTGACCAACACGCAAGAATGCGCAGAACGACTCAGTGCTTTGCTTGAAGAAGAAGGCACCATCGACGTCGTGGTGAACAACGCGGGTATTACGCGTGATGGCGTATTCAAAAAAATGTCGGCGGCTTCTTGGAAGGAAGTGATCGACACCAACCTCAACAGCTTGTTTAACGTGACACAGCCTTTGTTCTCCGCCATGTGCGAAAAAGGGGGAGGCCGTGTCGTCAACATCTCTTCCGTGAATGGGCTTAAAGGGCAGTTTGGTCAAACCAACTACTCTGCAGCGAAAGCAGGCATGATTGGTTTTTCAAAAGCACTGGCCGCAGAGGGCGCGCGCAGTGGTGTGACCGTGAACGTGATCGCGCCGGGATACACCGCAACGCCCATGGTTGAGCAAATGCGTCCAGAAGTGCTGGAATCCATTGTTCAAACTATCCCCATGCAACGCTTGGCTAAGCCAGAAGAAATTGCGTCTGCAGTGAGCTTTTTGGTGAGTGACGCGGGCGCGTATATCACCGGTGAAACGCTGTCGGTGAACGGCGGCTTATACATGCGTTAAGGGGGCGGAGAGATGGAAAAAGTATTTATTGTTGCTGCCAAACGCAGCCCAATTGGTGCCTTTGGTGGCACGTTGAAAAATGTCTCCGCTGGTAAGTTGGCCGCCGATGTCATCAAAGGCGCGCTACAGGCCGGTAATGTCGATGTAAATCACATTGATGAAGTGATCATGGGGCATGTGATCAGTGCCGGTCAAGGAATGGGCGTGGGGCGTCAAGCCGCCATGTTTGCCGGTATTCCCGAGGAAGTCCCAGCGTATGGCGTCAATATGGTGTGTGGCAGTGGCATGAAAACGGTCATGGATGCGGTGGCGCATATTCGTGCTGGCGACATTTCGGTGGCCGTCGCAGGTGGTGTGGAAGTGATGTCACAAATCCCGTTTGTGACACCGAGTACGCTGCGCGATGGCCAAAAAATGGGCGGCTTTGAAATGAAAGATCTGCTCATCAACGATGGTTTAACCGATGTGTTCAACCAATACCACATGGGTGTGACCGCAGAGAATATCGCCAAGCAATTTGAGATCACGCGTGATGCGCAAGATGCGTTTGCGCTAGAGAGCCAGCAAAAAGCAGTCGCAGCCATCGAGGCGGGCAAGTTCAACGATGAGATTGTCCCTATCGCCGTGCAACAGCGCCGTGACACCATCACGTTCTCCGTCGATGAGTACCCCAAAGCGGGTGCAACGCTCGCTGGTCTGCAAGGGTTGCGTCCTGCGTTTGATAAAGAAGGCTCGGTGACGGCTGGAAATGCGTCGGGCATCAATGATGGTGCCAGTGCAATCATCGTCGCATCACAATCGGCGGTTGACGAGTATGGTTTTGAACCCTTGGCGGAAATCTTGGGTTATGCCCAAACCGGTATCGATCCGCGCGTCATGGGGCTTGGTCCTGTCAGTGCGGTGACACAAGCGCTGGAAAAAGCAGAGCTGGGCATCGATCAAATTGACCTATTTGAGCTCAATGAAGCCTTTGCCGCTCAGGCATTAGGAGTGGTTCACGGGTTGTCGGCGGAACATAACGTGTCAACCGATTCCATTTTGGCCAAGTCGAATGTCAATGGTGGCGCAATCGCCCTCGGGCATCCGCTGGGCGCGTCAGGTAACCGCATTCTGGTTACGTTAGTTCACGAGTTAAAACGTCGCGGTAACGATTACGGTGTGGCATCCCTGTGTGTGGGTGGTGGCATGGGTACGGCGATCGTTATTAAAGCGTTGTAATCACAGTTCAGATATTTACTTCAATCACTAGGAGATACGTCATGTACACGGATTTTTTTAAAACGTTCACGGACCAAACTGAAAAGACACTGGAACCCTATGTAAAATTCAACAAGCTGGTGGCTAAAAATGTTGAAGTGTTGACTGAGCTGCAACTGAGCTCAATTCGCACATATAGCGAAATGGGTTTGGCGCAAATGAAGGCGGCCAGCGAAGTGAAAGACACGGCCACATTGACGACGTTCAGCTCTCAGCAAATGGGTGTGCTGAGCAAGCTGTCTCAGCAAATGATGGATGACAGCAACAAGCTACAATCCATTGCAAAAGAGTTTAAAGAAGACATCGACAAACTTGCTTCAGAAAACCTTAAGTCAGTGACCCCCGCATAACACTGTACTTTCGCGCCGCCCTCGGGCGGCGCTTTTTCTGTTTAAGGAGTAAGTCTATGTTTCAACATGTCTTTACGGACTATCTTGTACAACTGCAAGAGGCCAACCACCGCTGGTGGCAAGACTTCGAAGTGAACAAGGCAGCCGTTAACACCCCACTGAACAAAGCGTTGCAGGAAGTGAACTGGGATGATTCAGTGCAGTTTTTAGAAAAGGCTGCTCATCAACCGGCAGCGCTACTGCAACTGCAAACCGAATGGTGGGAGCAACAATTAAAAATTTGGCAAACGGTGGTGCTGGAAGGTAAGAAAGAGGCCATTGTCGACAGCGAACTCGGTGACAAGCGTTTCGCTGGTGATTCGTGGCAGTCCGACCCGTTTTTCAACTTCATCAAGCAGTCGTATCTGCTTTACAGCAAAACCTATCTGGACACCATTCACTCGATTGAGGGCTTAGATGAGAAAGCCAAAGAACGCATTTTGTTCTTTTCGCGTCAGTCCATCAATGCACTGTCACCAAGCAACTTCATTGCTACCAATCCCGAGCTGCTGAAACTGACCGTGGAACAAAATGGGGAGAATCTGCTAAAAGGATTGGAACTGCTGAAAGAAGATGTCGAATCGAGCGCCGAAATCCTCAAAATTCGTATGACCAACAACAACGCCTTTCGTTTGGGTGAAGATGTGGCCAATACGGCAGGCGAGGTGGTGTTCAAAAATGATCTGTTTGAGCTGATTCAATACAAACCGCTGACGGAAACCGTGCATTCAACGCCATTGCTGATTGTGCCGCCATTCATCAATAAGTACTACATTCTTGATTTGCGTGAAAAGAACTCGCTGGTGCGCTGGCTGGTGGAGCAGGGGCATACGGTGTTTATGATGTCTTGGCGGAATCCCGGTAAAGCGCAAGCCAATGTCAACTTCGAAGACTATGTCCTCGACGGCGTGGTAAAAGCGGTCACCGCCATTGAGTCGATTACGGGTCAAGAGCAAATCAATGCCGCGGGGTATTGCATTGGTGGCACCGTTTTGGCGACAACCATTGCGTATTACGCGGCAAAACGTATGAAAAAACGCATTAAATCCGCCAGCTTCTTCACCACGTTGCTCGATTTTTCACAACCGGGTGAAGTCGGTGCCTACATCAACGACACCATCATCAGCGCGATTGAAATGCAAAATAACGCCAAAGGCTATATGGATGGTCGCTCGTTAAGTGTGACGTTCAGTTTGTTGCGTGAAAACAGCTTGTATTGGAACTACTACGTCGATAACTACCTTAAGGGCAGCAGCCCGGTCGACTTCGACCTGTTGTATTGGAACAGCGACAGCACCAACGTTGCCGCAGCCACGCACAACTTCTTGCTGCGTGAACTTTATCTGGACAACAAGCTGGTGCAGGACAAAGGCGTGAAAGTCGGCGGGGTGTGGATTGATCTCGATAAGATCAAAATTCCAAGCTATTTCATCTCGACCAAAGAAGACCATATTGCGCTGTGGCAGGGCACTTACCGTGGCGCCCTGAAAACGGGTGGTAACAAAGTGTTTGTTCTGGGAGAGTCCGGCCACATTGCGGGCATCGTGAATCATCCCGACAAAAACAAATATGGTTTTTGGACCAATGACACGCTGGAAGACTCGGCCGAAGAGTGGTTAGACAGTGCGCAGCGCACCGAAGGCTCATGGTGGACACATTGGGATACGTGGCTCACCGCGTTCAGTACCAAAGAGCAAGTCGCGCCATATCCGATTGGGAATGACGAATATCCGGTGATTGATGTCGCACCAGGGCAATACGTCAAACAAGTTCTGCCCATTGCGGATGTGGATTAGTTGAACGTGAATGCGCCATCGAATCCTCCTCGTGGCGCTTCTTTCTCTTCATTAAATCAAGCAATAATCTCTCACATTGTTTCCTGTTTTAACGCCGTGCGATGGTGCATGATTCGCAGGGTTATCGGGGTGGCAGGGAACGCATAAAGACTCAGGGTTTGAGCAAGATAACGCCGTTGTTTATTCACCTGAGAATGCATATATGTCTAAAAAATTTGTTCTACTTGCCGCTACGGCAGGACTTTTTTCTGTGTCCGCGCACGCCGAATGGTATGTGGGCGGCGCGCTCGGTCAGGCACGCTTTGATGATGCCAGTGTGAGCGGTACCGTCATGGGGTATTCAACCACGCAAGACCTGACTCTAGAAGATGACAAATCGACCATCGCCTCGATTTTTGGTGGCTATCAATTCAACCGTTACTTTGCTTTGGAAGGCTCGGTCACCGGGATTGATGCACTCGATGGTTCGGTGGTAACGGTGGGGGACATGAGCTACATTGCCATCCAGCCCAAAGTTTCATTGCCAGTCACAGACCATGTCAGCCTGTTTGCAAAAGCGGGTGTCGCCTACTTTAACGCTGAAATCAAAGTCAGCAATGCCGTCGCTGGGTACTCAGGTTACAGCACATTTTCAGATTCCGATGTGACGGGCATTTTGGGCTTAGGAGTCGAGGTGGCCGCCACGGATAACTGGCATATTCGCGCATCATGGGATTATTTGAGACCAGAGCTTGATGTAGTCAACGTGGGCTACGCGAATGCCTCGGTTGAAACCGATATCAATGTTTTCTCCCTCGGTGTCAGCTATCATTTCAATTAATGCTTGAACCAATGCCCATGTCGGGCATTGGTTGTTTTTGCTTCCCGTGAGCGTATTTCCCCGATGGCAACCATGAACGACACGCACCTCAGACGACTCAACCAGTTGCTGCAACATTATCAAACAGGCGTCGCTTATTCCTTAAGCATTGACACGCTCGAAATGGTTTTGGCGACCTCGCGTCGAAATACGTCGCTCATTCTCAAACAGTTGGCTGATCTGGGTTGGGTGCGGTGGCGCCCTGCTGTGGGGCGCAGCAAAACCAGCCAGTTGGTGGTGTCGCTGACGTTTTCGGCGGCGTTAACCCAAGTGGTGAGGCAAGAGCTCAGTAAAGGCCGTTTTACGCTGATCACGCGCCTGTTGGCACTTTACGGGGATGACACTGTATTGGCGCTCGCCGGCGCCACGGCACAACAAAACCAATGGAATGAATCGAACAATCACCTGCTCATTACCCGATACCCAGCCGTCGATACTTTGGATCCTTTGAAAACTCTGCGATTGGCAGAGCTTCAGGTGATTAAAAGCGTCTATGACACGCTGTTAAACCAAGATGCGGTGGGGAATTTGATCCCCGCTTTAGCGCATTTTTGGAAACTGGACGATCGCTGGTTAACGCTCTGGCTTCGGCCAGATGTCCTTGCGCACAATGGTCAAAAGTTGGTGGCAGACGATGTGGTGTGGAGTTTGGAACGCTTAAAGCACACCTCTGGGCCTGTTCAGCACCTATTCGACAGCATGCGCGCGGTGAGGGCCGAATCTGAGCACCGAATCGTGATTGAACTCAATGCGCCCAATGCTTTCTTTCCGTATGTGCTGGCCATGGCCAATAGCGCTATTTTGTGTCGCCCGGAACCGCATTGCGTTCAGCCACGGAAATGTGTCGGTACGGGGCCATTTAGCGTGGGCAACTGTGATGAAGAAAAACTGACTCTCATTCGCCATCAACATTACTACGCTAGCAAAGCGTTGATTGAGCAAATCACACTGTCACACGGTGATGAGCAGGTGATTCGCGCCATGAGTTTTAACCAAAAAACCGGCGCGACGGAGAGTTCCGTTATCAGCGCTTTGTCGTATCTGACGTTTAATGCGCGAGAAAGCAGTGATGTGGATGCGCACACTTTGGCGCAGTTGTACGCGTTCTTGGCGCGGGAAAAGTATCACGCGGATGCCCACAACTGCGTCGAGAATTTAGCGTTTGAATGCCCACACGACAAGGATGAGCGCAGCATAGCCAATCACGTTGTCCCCAAACTGACAGGCACGATCGTGTTGGCCGAACCGGTGTGGACCATTCCTTATCTTCAAGCGGTTGCGGATTGGCTGCACGCAGCCATTCAACGCACGGGGTTGATTGTGAAGGTGATTGAACTCAAGGCGATCAGCGAACCACAAAGCGTTGCGCATTTGGCAGATCTGATGCTGATTGAGGAAGTGGTGGAACAACCCAAAGCGTACGGTTTATATGAATGGCTGTTGGTATCGACCGGCTTGCGTTTTACCTTCTCGCAAGCGGAAATGGCGCAGCACAAGCAGGCGCTCTCGCAAGCGGTGAGCGATGCCAATCCGTATGCGCGCTTGCAGCAGTTGGAACAACAGCTTTACGATCAGCGGCGCTGTTTGCCCCTGTTTGTTGGGCGAGAAGAAATCACCTGCACGCAGCAAGTGCAGGGCATTCAAGTCAACAGTACCGGTTACAGCGATTTTTATAAGTTGTGGATGGGTGACTAACGCACATAAAAAAACCGGTGAATGTTCACCGGTTTTTGCTTTCTTGTTTTTTGCTTTTTGTGCGTGTGAGGGCGCTTAGCCCATCACGACTCTTTGTCTTTGGTCAGTGACAGCAGCCAGATGCAGAGCACGGCCACGGCCAAAAATCCACTCAGAATGATCACTGGCATCGCGCTGTAACCCAGAATGTGCCAGATAACAGATTCAAGTGTACTCATGTCATACGCTCCTTATTGCCAGCCTTCAACGCCGTGCATGTCCGGCAGGTTGTGTGCGATGCCTTTGTGGCAATCCACACAGGTTTTCTCACCGGAAGCCAGTGCGGTGGAGTGCTGCTTACGGCTGCGCTCGCTTTGCTCTGAAAAATCCATGTACTCAAACTGGTGACAGTTACGACATTCCAACGAATCGTTCTTTTTCAACCGGGCCCATTCCCGCTCAGCCAAATGAGCGCGGCGAGCTTGGAATTTTTCCGGTGTATCGATGGTGCCGAGCATATGGGCGAAGACTTCTTTGGAAGCCTGCACTTTACGCACAATTTTGTCTGTCCACTGATGCGGAACGTGACAATCTGAACAGATGGCGCGTACACCGGAACGGTTCGAGTAGTGAATCGTTTCCTGAATTTCAGCCACGATAGGTGCGTGACAGCCCGAACAAAACTCTTCGGTGTTGGTCACTTCCATGCCCGTGTTAAATGCGCCCCAAAACAGAAGACCACCGATAAATCCCATAAATAGAACCACACCAACGGCAGCTTTGCTTGGGCGGGTAAGTCTTTCCCAAAACGCTTTTAGTAGTTTCATAAATCGCCTCTTAAAGTATGCGGTGCCTGATTAGCGAAGCGAGTTAACGCGTTCAAACTCATTTTGAATCAGAGGTTTGGCCTCTGCCTGAGGAACGTGGCATTGCAAACAGAAGTAGCGGCGTGGCGAGACATCCGCTAACACGGCATCTTCACGGTTGATAAAGTGAGTCACGCTGATTTTGGTTGCACCCATCTCTTTGGCATTTTTCCAACTGTGGCACGAAAGACACTTGTTGGCATTGAGCGACACTTCGTAGTTGCGAATATTGTGTGGAATCAATGGTGGTTGATACACGTAATCGCTGTCGAAGGCCTGTTCGCGCGGGTATTTTTTCATCTCATCGGCTGGGCGAGTGGATTCAATCAGGGTCGCGCCGCGCAGTGATTCAACACCGCCCACACCCCCTGGATTATCGAGTTCAGCTTGCGCAACTCCGGTGATGAGAGCACCGACAGACAGCAGTGCAATAAGTAATTTTTTCATTGTTCATTCTCCGCCTAATGGCTCAATTCCTGACTGGGGCAGCAGCAAACGGCTGCCCCGAACATTCTGTTAACGGCTTACGCCACTTTGGTGATCTTGACCGGACACTTCTTAAAGTCGGTTTGTTTCGACAGTGGATCCGTCGCATCAAGAATCAGTTTGTTAATCAGAATGCGCGCGTCAAAGAACGGCACAAACACCAGACCTTTTGGCGGCTTATTACGGCCCCGAGTCTCAACGCGGGCGCGCACTTCACCGCGTTTATTGGCAATCACCACTTCATCACCACGTCGCAAGCCACGCGCTTGTGCATCGTCGTGATGCATGAAGCAGACTGCATCTGGGAACGCTTTGTACAGCTCAGGTACGCGGCGAGTCATGGTGCCGGTGTGCCAATGTTCCAGCACACGGCCAGTACAGAGCCATAGGTCGAATTCTTCATCCGGCACTTCCGGTGGTGCTTCGTATGGGGAAGAGATAATCCACGCTTTGCCGTCTGGTTTGCCGTAGAAGTCCCAGCCGCTGCCTTTTTTCGCATAAGGATCTGAGCCTTCTTTAAAGCGCCATTGGGTCTCTTTGCCATTCACAACAGGCCAGCGCAGGCCACGCACGGTGTGGTACACATCGTAAGGTGCTAAATCGTGGCCATGGCCGCGGCCAAAGCTCGCGTACTCTTCGAACAGACCTTTTTGCACGTAGTAGCCGAAGTGGTGCGCATCATCGTTTAGCTCACGGGCTTCAGCGATTGGGAATTGGTCCACTTGACCGTTGCGGAACAGCATGTCGTACATGGTTTTGCCACGATATTCTGGGGATTTAGCCAAAAGCTCTTCTGGCCAAACGTCTTCCATTTTGAAGCGTTTGGAGAATTCCATGACTTGCCACAGATCCGACTTCGCTTCACCCACGGTTTTCACCTGTTGGTACCACGCTTGCGTGCGGCGTTCTGCGTTACCGTAAGCGCCTTCTTTCTCCACCCACATCGCGGTTGGCAGAATCAAGTCGGCGGCTTGCGCAGTCACTGTTGGGTACGGGTCAGACACCACGATGAAGTTCTCTGGGTTACGATAACCTGGCAAACGCTCTTCGTTGATGTTCGGGCCAGCTTGCATGTTGTTGTTACATTGCACCCAGTAACAGTTCAATACGCTGTCTTTCAACATGCGGTCTTGCAGCACGGCGTGGAAGCCCGGTTTTGGCGGAATCGTGCCTTCTGGCAGTTTCCAAATTTTCTCGGCGATTTGGCGGTGTTTCGGGTTGGCCACCACCATGTCCGCAGGCAGGCGGTGTGCAAATGTACCGACTTCGCGCGCAGTACCACATGCCGACGGTTGGCCTGTCAGTGAGAATGGGCTGTTGCCCGGTGTGGCAATTTTACCAGTCAGCAAGTGTAGGTTATACACTAGGCTTTGCATCCATACACCACGGGTGTGTTGGTTCATCCCCATGGTCCACAGTGACATCACTTTGGTGTTTGGATCGGCATACTGTTTTGCCAATGTGATCAGTTTTTCAACGCTCACACCAGACATTTCAGACGCTTTTTCAGCCGTGTATTCCGCTACCGATTTTTTGTACTCTTCAAACGAAATGTTGGTCATGTCGCCGGAGTTCGCGTTTTTCGCTTTTTTCTGCAGCGGGTGATCATCACGTAGACCATAACCAATATCAGTCACGGCTTGTTTGAAGTGCGTGTACTTGTTCACGAAGTCCCAGTTCACGGCATCGTTTTGAATGATGTAGTTCGCGATGAAGTTGGCGATCGCTAAATCAGACTGAGGATGGAAAATGTAACCGTGATCCGCCAATTCAAAAGAACGATGGTAGTAAGTCGACAGCACATTCACTTTAACGTGTGGATGGCTCAAGCGACGGTCCGTGATACGTGTCCACAGCACTGGGTGCATTTCGGCCATGTTTGAACCCCACAGCACAAAAGCGTCTGCGTTTTCAAAGTCATCGTAACAACCCATCGGTTCATCGATACCAAAGGTACGCATAAAGCCGACAACTGCAGATGCCATACAGTGACGTGCGTTCGGGTCGATGTTGTTTGAACGGAAGCCTGCTTTCATCATTTTCGCAGCGGCATAACCTTCCATCACCGTCCATTGACCTGAGCCAAACATCCCGACGCTGGTCGGGCCTTTTTTCTTCAGCGAGGCTTTCCATTTTTCTGCCATCACATCAAAAGCCATATCCCAAGAGACGGGGGTGAAGTCGCCGTCTTTGCTGTATTGGCCATTTTTCATGCGCAGCAGGGGCTGAGTCAGACGATCCTGACCGTACATGATTTTCGAGAGGAAGTAGCCTTTGATGCAGTTCAGACCTTTGTTGACAGGCGCTTCCGGGTCACCTTGCGTGGCCACAACGCGGCCATCTTGCGTGCCGACCAACACAGAACAGCCGGTACCACAGAAACGACAAGGTGCTTTGTCCCAGGTGATTTTGGTTTGGTCTGAGCTGGCAATCAGGTTGGTCGCAGAGGCTGGCAGAGTGATCCCCGCTACCGCCGTCGCTGATGCTGCCGCGTTTGCTTTCACAAACGCACGTCTTGTCATTTTCATACTTCACCCTCGAGTTGGGAATGTTGATTTCCAGTGTCTGAATCTAAGTCGTCCAGATTTGTTTCGATTTGGTGATACACCAGAACCGCACTCAGGACGTTTGGCAAGTTGTTGATGGCATCAATCGTGTCGGTGACAAACCCCTGGTTCTGAGTTTCCAGCACCACCACGATTTTGCCTTCCGGACTGTCGCCGTAAATTTCTGCGTTCTCGAATTGTTCGATCTGCGCTTTCACGGTCGCCAAATGCTCGGGAAGGGCATGTACCACTAAACTTGAAATGTGCACTTCATTGAGTGACATACTTTTCTCTCGTTATTATTCAATATTGCTCACACTGATGGCTGATGTGGGGCAGAGCGATACACACGCGCCGCAGCCAGTACATTCATCAAGGTGGATCATCGGCTGTGCGACCTGTCCGGCTTGCAGCTGGAACTGAATGGCCATTGGGTCGCAGGTTTCGCCGCAGCTTCGGCACTCGACGTTCTGCTTAGCCAGGCATTGGTCGTTGATGGCGGCTTTGGCCTGCCATGCGGTGTCGGTTTGCGGTAAAAAAATCGGTTCTGGGCAAACTTCTGCACATTGGTAACAGAAGGTGCATTCATCAATTTGAAAATCGACGGTAGGAAACCCGCCGTCGCCATTGACGATGATGCTCATCTCACAGGCGTCGCGGCAGCGGCCGCAGCGCGTGCAATCGTCGATAAACGCCGCTGGATTGGCTATCCAAGGCAAGCGCACCTTTGAGCTATCGACGGCGCGGCGTGCAAACAAACGTCGTTTGGAAAGATCTACCACTGAATTCACCCAGCATGCTGAAAGAGTATTAATAAAGCGTAGTTCACAATTTTTATTAATAAACTGTCATTTATTCATACACAAATTGTAGTTTTTGTCATATTTGTATAAATACCCCTTAGGGGTTAATTGGGATGGAATATTGTTTTGGATCAATAAATTCGAGCGAGTATGATCACATATTGATACCATGGTGAAAAAGCTAGGCTAGAGCATTCAAAATGCGTGTAAAACGCACGGTTGGGGACGATGAATTGGGAAAACGAGTCGAAAAATCGGTAACCAGCACGATTGCAAAGTCGATGTTGTTGATTTTATTACTTTCGATTGCGACGACTGGCTTTGCCATCATCACTCTGGCTTCCTCGCTCAACGATGCAGAAGCCGTGAACGTGGCGGGTTCAATGCGGATGCAGAGCTACCGCCTCGCGCACGACATTCAATCCCAATCCGTCAATTATGCCGAACACATCGCCGCGTTTGAGCATTCACTTTATTCGCCATCGATGAAGGCGTTGCAAAAGTGGAACGTGCCGGCGGACATCACCCACGATTACTACACCTTGATCGCGCGCTGGCACGAGCTAAAGCAGGTTTTACGCAGCGATGACAACCGCGATTACCTGACGCTGGTGGCGGGCTTTGTCAGCCAGATCGACAGTTTTGTCTTCAAGTTACAACGTTTTTCGGAGCAGAAACTCATCAACCTCGCTTGGGTCGGTGGCCTTGGATTAGGCGCGGTGCTCTTCATTTCAATGTTTGTCATTCATTACATTCGCAAAGAGGTCGTGCGCCCACTCAGAGCGTTGGTGGTCGCGAGCGAACAGATCCAGAATCGCGAGTTTGATATTGCACTCAGTACCAATAGCCAAAATGAGCTGGGCATTTTGACGCGCACTTTTAATGTGATGGCGGGCGAGTTGGGTAAGTTGTATCGCGGCTTGGAACAGGCTGTGAATGAGAAAACGCGCAAGTTGCAACACGCCAACCAGTCGTTACGCGTGCTGTATGACTCATCGCAAGAGCTGACTGCATCGCGCATCAGTCAAGATAACTTTCAGGCGATTTTAAAACACATTGTTAGCATTGAAGGCATCACGGCGGCGCAACTGGAAATTGAAGAAGCGGCGGGCAAAGGTTTGCTGCTCACTGAAGGTCATTTCTGTGGCGAAAATTCAAACCATCAACCGCTGATGCTCGATGGCATCCCCCTTGGGCAGTTGCATTGGGAAGCGGGCTTGCCATGTCCGGATAAAGCGCTGATCGACAACTTTGTGCAGATCCTTTCGCGCGCTGTGTATTACAATCGCGCGCAGAAAAATGCAGAGCAATTGTTGTTGATGGAAGAACGCGCCACCATCGCGCGTGAATTGCACGACTCGTTAGCACAATCGCTCTCTTACCTCAAAATTCAGGTGTCGTTGCTCAAACGCGTGATCGGCAAGCTGGAGCACAATCAATACTCCGAGAAAACTGATGAGATCATCATCGATATTGATCAAGGATTATCCGGCGCCTACACGCAATTGCGTGAATTGTTGACCACATTCCGGCTGACCATTCGAGAGGGTAACTTTGGTCAGGCGTTAATCGAAATGCTCCACCAACTGGGGGAGCAAACGAACGCAGAGATTGTGCTCGACAACAACCTGTCGTCGATGGCGCTGGATGCGCATCAGCAGGTGCATTTAATACAACTGATTCGTGAAGCCACCATCAATGCGATTAAGCATGCGGATGCGACGCGGATCAGCATCAAATGTAACGAAAGCGATGGTGACGTCGTGGTGACGATTGAAGACGATGGCGTGGGCTTTGAGCACAGCAATGCCAAATTGAATCACTACGGAATGAGCATCATGCAGGAACGAGCCGCCCGACTGAACGGCGAGCTGACGATTGATGCGTCGCCGAAAACGGGCTGTAAAGTCACACTCAAATACACACGATCGAAGGATACACATGTTGACGAAATGTAGAGTAATGCTGGTGGATGATCATCCTTTGATGCGCAGAGGAATCAACCAGCTGTTAAGTTTAGAAGACGAATTTGACGTGGTCGCCGAGGCCAGCAATGGCGCCGATGCCATTGCGTTGGCCCATGAAGTGGAACCGGACATGATTCTGCTCGACCTGAACATGAAGGGCATGTCCGGTTTAGATACGCTCAAAGCGCTGCGCACTGATGGCTCCAGCGCGACCATCGTGATCCTGACGGTGTCTGACAGCGCGGCAGATATTGAAGCGATTGTACGTGCCGGCGCCGATGGCTACTTATTGAAAGACACCGAGCCTGATCAACTGGTTGAACTGCTCAAAGAGGCAGTGCATGGCAATAAAGCCTACAGCGATGTGGTGGCAGCGTATCTGCGCGATCGCCAAGATCAACAAGA
>NZ_ACZP01000015.1 GCF_000176175.1 Vibrio furnissii CIP 102972 | reverse complement strand
AGCTCGCCGGCGGGCCCGTCCAGATCTTCCAGCGAGTGCAGAACGATTTCACAAAAAGGGCCAATCAAGCTGGCAATTCCATCCACAACGGCTTCGTATGAACGCAAAATTACTTTGTCATGCTCTGTAAATGGTTTCACATGCACGGATTCCATCTCAAGCAACATATCGGCATTAATAGTCTCTGTCGTTGTCACTGTATTTTGACCTTAGAACGAAAAATCAACAAATTGGTGTAAGTTTATCAGAAAATTTTAGCCGAAGACTCTGCTATATTGCCAACAAGTGATTTAGAACAAATTATGTAGCAGTTCTAGAGCGGGATCAAAAAGGGCCTGAACAAGTCAGGCCCTTTGCGTTGCAATCCGTGATGCTTATTGCGCTGCTTTGTCACCGTTGTCGATTTTCAGCAGTTCCACTTCAAACACCAAGGTTGAGTTGGCCGGAATGGTTGGCGTGTCTTGTTCGCCGTAAGCCAACTCTGGCGGAATCACGAACTTGTACTTCGAGCCCACTTGCATCAGTTGCACGCCTTCGGTCCAACCTGGGATCACGCGATTCAACGGGAATGTCGCTGGCTCACCACGATCGTAAGAGCTGTCAAATTGCGTGCCGTCAATCAACGTACCTTTGTAGTGCACTTGCACGGTATCCGTATCTTTAGGTGAGTCACCTTGCGCTGGGGTCATCACTTGGTACAACAGGCCAGTGGCGGTTTTCTTCACGCCTTCCTGTTTTTCGAACTCAGCACGGTAGTCATCGCCTGCTTTTTTGTTCGCAGCCGCTTTTTCAGTGGCTTGCGCTTTCATTTTTTCAGCCACGCGTTTATCGAGCGCTTCCAGCGCCGCACGGGTCTCTTCTTCGGTCATTTCAGCGTTCCCAGCAAACACATGCTGAATTCCCTGAAGAACCATATCTTTGTTCAGATTGATGCCAATTTCACTTGGTTTTTCAATGCTGGTGCTGAGGTAATTCGCAAACGAAACACCAATTGCGTACGCTGCTTTGTCGTCTTCATTCTGGAAGGTTACCGTTTTTGCGGCAGAAGCTTGTTCTGCGGCTGGTGCTGCGGTTTCTGGTTTTGCAGCTTCTTCTTTCTGACAGCCAACGGCCAACACTACGGTTGCGGCCAGTAGCGACACTTTAAAAAGTGATTTCATTGAATTCTCCAATTTGTAGGCAAACCTTTTGTGATTGTGCACAAATCTTGGTTTCAAGCTGGTGCGCAACACAGAGTTGTACCAATATAGCCTTATGTTTTCAGATTGTCTTTACACACGAGGCGGATAATTAGAACTGATGCGAATAATTTCTCATTCCATCCTACTGTTTGTTGTCATTTCATTGTTAAATGGCTGTTTTTTCTCTGACCAGAATGTCGAACGCTGGGATTTAGAACCCAACGGGTCCACCAGTTTTGGGCTCAGTAGAGATGGGCGATTCGCGCTGATTTACTCCAAAGAGCATCAGTTGGTGCTCTGGGATCTGAGCGAACACAAAAAGCTCGCCGACCTCGGCGCGCAAGATCCTCAAGCGAGCACCGTGTCGCTCATCCGCCTTTCTGATAACGGCCGCTATGCCGTGACCGCGAGCCAAATCAATTTCGCCGTCTGGGATTTGGCTTGGACGCAAGCCAAAGGCCTTTGGTCCATTTCGGACGGACTGATTCGCGATGTCGACATCACCAGCAATGGCGAGCAAGTTCTGCTCGGCCTCTCCAACGGGAAAGCCATTTACGTCGATTTAGTCACCGGACGACGTCTGGAGTTCCTTGCCCATCAGGAAAAAGTCAATTCAGTCGCGATTTCACCCAATGGTCGTTACGCCCTGACGGGCGGCAACGATTACACCGCCTATCTGTGGGACACCCAAACGGGCCAAATTTTACGTCAGTTTAAACACGATCAGCGCGTCAACCGCGTTGCGCTGCAACGGGACGGCCAACTCGCTTTTACCTCAGACGGCGGCAATCAAGCCATCATATGGGATCTGAAAACCGGGCAAAAACGCACTTCGTTGAGCAGTTTTTCACGCCAGTTGGTTTTCTCTGCGGCCCGCTTTTCCGATGATGGTTCCCGCTTGGTGACAGGCACCCCATCCAGCCGTATCGCCGTTTGGGACACGCAAAGCGGTAAGAAACTCGACAGCTTTGAAGCGGAGCCGAGAAAAGATGCCCGCCCACCGCGCGCGGTGGTGTATGATGCGGCTTTCGATTCACAGCAACGTGTCATTTCAGGCACGTCTGCCGGTATAGCTCAAGCTTGGAAACTCGACGACTAATCATGAAAGACGATATGTTGACTTCGCTATTGCAGCGCATAGATGACTTGGAATGCAAAGTGGCGTTTCAGGAGCAAACCATTGATGAACTCAACGAAGCGTTAAGCCATCAGCAACTCTTGATCACCAAAATGCAGGATCAAATGAAATATGTGGTGGGCAAGGTGAAAAACATGGATACGTCCAATCTGGCCGATCCCTCCCAAGAAACACCACCACCACATTATTAACGGCGCACGTGAGGGGCGCCATGCTCGAGCGTTAGCGCATACAGTAATACGCGATCACGGCGCCCGCCACCACCAGACAACCGCCGATGCGGCGCAATTGGTGGTCCGGCTGCTCACTCAGTTGTGCCACCATGCGACGCCAGCCGTTGGGGGCAATCAACGGGCCAAGTCCTTCGACAATGAGCACCAGCCCAACCGCAACCCAAATTGAATTCGACACCGGGTTCTCCTTCGTTTGATCCATCGACAAACAATAAAGGCTCCTTGCGGAGCCTTTATGTTATCTGCAACCGGCGATTATTTCGCAGGCGCAGTGCCTTTCGAGTTATTCATGTATTGGAAGAATTCGCTATTCGGATCCAAGACCAGAATGTCGCTCTTCTGACTGAATGATTTTTCGTACGCACGAAGAGAGCGTAGGAAGCTGAAGAACTCTGGATCTTTGTTGTAAGCATCCGCGTAGATCTTCGCCGCTCGTGCATCCGCACCACCGCGTGTTACACGCGCGGTTTTGTCGGCTTCTGCCAGAATGGTCGCCACTTCAAGCTCAGCTTGTGCTTTGATCACTTCTGCTTTTTCACGACCTTGTGAACGGTGCTTACGAGCCACCGATTCACGCTCTGCGCGCATACGACGGTAGATCGATTCACTGATCTCATCCGGTAGGTTGATTTTCTTCATTCGGAAATCCACTACACGAACACCCAAGTCTTTCATGGCGCTCTTACGGGTATCTTCTAGAACGTTTTCCATGATTTGGTCACGTTGACCATCAATTTCCAACGCCTGCTTCGCCGCTTCAGTCGTGACCACATCTGAATCCGGGCTGTCTGGCAACACATCGCTGTTACGCGGGCCTGAAACGATTTGCTTGATTTCACGCGCACCGATTTCAGAACGCAGTACGTCTGTCACTTTACGCTCTAGCAGGGCTTCCGCCGTGAGCGTGTTACCGCCGCCGGTTGCCAAGTAGAACTGACCGAAGTCTTCAATACGCCATTTCACGTACGAATCGATGATGACGTCTTTTTTCTCCGAAGTGACGAAACGGTCCGAACGGCCGTCCATGGTCTGAATGCGCGCATCCAGTGTTTTGACACGGTCAAACATTGGCATTTTGAAATGCAGACCTGGCTCGTAAATTCTCGATACATCATTGTTGTCTTTCAGCACTCGACCGAAACGAATGACGATACCACGCTCCCCTTCCGGGATAACGAACATCGACATCAGCAGCAACGCCAGAACAACAACGACAACAGGGATCATTAACTTACGCATTCTTAGTATCTCCCTTGACGTGTGCTGGTTGAGCGAGATTGGGTATCGCTTTCCGTTTCAGTGCGTTGTGATTCCAACTCAATTTGGTCATAAGCCGAAGACGACTTTGTCGGACGCTTGGTTGCCGCGCCATCCTGCCCGGCCAACTTATCAATTGGCAGGTACAGCAGGTTGCCGCTGGATTTTGAATCAATCAGCACTTTCGACGTGTTGGAGTACACTTCTTGCATCGCATCTAGGTACAGACGATCACGCGTAACTTTTGGTGACGCGGTGTATTCCGGTAGCAGTTTCTCGAACTGTGCCACCTGACCCAACGCTTCGTTCACGGTACGTTCGGTGTAACCTTGCGCTTCTTTCTTCAGACGCTCAGCACGACCGGTCGCTTTTGGCAGAATTTCGTTTTTGTACGCTTCTGCTTCACGAATGAAACGCTCTTCATCTTCTCGCGCCGCGATGGCGTCATCAAACGCATCTTTCACCTGCTCCGGCGGACGGGCAGACTGGAAGTTCACATCAACGATGATTAAGCCCATGTCGTAGCCGTCGATGATCTGGTTCAGGGTTTCCTGAGTGCTCTGACGAATTTGCTGACGACCACTGGTCAAAATGCTATCCATCAATGAGTCACCGATCACAGCACGCAGTGCAGAGTCCGTCGCCTGGCGTAGGCTGTCGTCTGCATTGGTCACTTTGAACAGGTACTTGTATGGGTCAGCCACACGGTATTGCACATCCATCGATACGGTGACCACGTTTTCGTCTTTGGTCAACATCAGACCCGACGCACGCAGTGAACGGATCGCTTGCACGTTAACCGGTGTCACTTCATCAATAAAGCGCGGACGCCAGTTCAGGCCTGGATCAACGATGCGATCGTATTTACCCAGACGCAGCACCACACCACGCTCCGCTTCACCAATTGTGTAGAAGCCAGCAAAGAACCAAATCGCGATGGCAATCGCGGCAATGACACCAAAGCCAATCGCACCACCACCGGAGAAAGAAGGCCCTTTACCGCCACCGCCTTTCTTACCAAACTTGCCACCCAGCTTCTGACTCAGTTTATTAAACACTTCGTCTAAATCTGGCGGACCTTGTTCACGGCCACCTTTACCGCCGCGATTGTTGTTACCCCATGGGTCATTATCGCGGCCGTTGTTGCCGTTATTATTTCCGGGCTCATTCCACGCCATTAGAAAGCTCCATCATTTGATATGACGTTATACTCTAGCAGTCCTTTAAGTAACTATAAAGTCACGTAAAACTGCCTCTTCTCTTTTTTCTAGTCTAGACCAATCCACTTGCTGCATACGAACTGTGATCAGTAAATTGCCTTCTTGATCATACTCTTCGTGTTGTATGCACTTCATTTGGAAGAAGGTACTGCGGATTCTGCCTTGGTGTTGTGGCGGAACTCGCAAGCGATATTCAACGATCTGACTGACCAGACGTTCGGTCAGTGCTGCAAACAGCAGATCAATGCCAAGACCATCCATTGCCGAGACCCACACCGCTCTCGGAACGCCCTCGTCGTCTCTTTCTATACGAGGTTGTTGGCCTTCTAGATTATCGATTTTGTTCATCACCAAGAGCGTGGGCACTTCGTTGGCCTCAATCTCCAGCAGAACATCATCGACAGCCTGAATATTCTCACGAAAACGCTCGTCACTCGCATCCACAACATGTAACAAAATGTCAGCTTCCTGAGTTTCTTGTAACGTGGCTTTGAATGCGGCCACCAGATCGTGTGGTAAATGACGAATGAATCCGACGGTGTCGGCCAAAATCGCTGGCCCAACATCGGCTAAATCAATTTTTCTCAAGGTCGGGTCGAGGGTCGCAAACAGTTGGTCTGCGGCATAGACGCCCGCTGAGGTAATGCGGTTAAACAGGGTCGATTTCCCTGCGTTGGTATAACCGACTAATGAAACCGTGGGTATTTCTGCCCGGTTTCGTGCACGTCGACCTTGTTCACGCTGCTTCGCTACGCGCTCTAAACGGCGCAAAATGGCTTTGATTCGTTCACGCAATAAACGACGGTCCGTCTCCAACTGGGTTTCACCCGGACCACGTAAGCCGATACCGCCCTTTTGACGTTCCAAGTGCGTCCAACCACGAATCAGACGAGTAGAAATATGGCGCAACTGAGCCAGTTCCACTTGTAATTTACCTTCGTGAGTACGCGCACGCTGTGCAAAGATATCTAGGATCAGACCGGTACGGTCGATCACTCGACATTGGCAGAGATGTTCGAGGTTACGTTCTTGGGCAGGAGAGAGGGCATGGTTGAAAATCACCACATCAGCGTCCGTCGTTTGGACGGCCTGTGCAATTTCCTGGGCTTTGCCCTCACCGACATAATATTTAGGGTGAGGAGATTGTCGGCTACCGGTGATCACCTGTAGGGTCGACACTCCTGCGGAAGAGACCAGCATTTCACATTCTCTGAGATCTTCCCATTCACCCTCTTGCGTGAAGTTGATATGAACAAGTACGGCTCGCTCACCGGCTTCGTAACGGTCAAACAAGCTATCAACTCCTTAATAAATAATAATTTGCGTACAGAGAATTAATCTTCTGATTTCTCTGAGCCGCGCTCATTCGTTGGACGATCACCGCTGTGATGGCTCACTGGACGAGCAGGAACAACTGTTGAGATCGCGTGTTTGTACACCATTTGGTTCACGGTGTTTTTCAACAGGATCACAAATTGATCAAACGACTCGATTTGGCCTTACAGCTTAATGCCGTTCACAAGGTAGATAGACACTGGAATACGCTCGCGACGTAGTGCATTTAAGAATGGGTCTTGTAGAGATTGCCCCTTAGCCATTTTATTTTCCTTATTTGTATTTTGTTGTAGTTATTTAGCTAGCGGTGCACTGAAATTTGTGCGGCTTTCGCATCTGAGCTAAACGAATAAAAACACCCCGTTGTTACCGATCATTGGGGCTGACGCGCCAAAAACAAGTAACGGATCCTTTACAGGGCACATCACGCAAAAGCGATCACATTATACACAGCTAACTCAATCAGATGCTATGGCATTTGAGAGAGTTTCCAACGCGTGTTCAACGTTTTCGCTATCTAACCAAGTTAAATCATCCCAGCTGCGCAACCAGGTGATCTGTCGCTTGGCCAATTGACGAGTGGCGCAGATTCCGCGAAAGATTGCGTCCTCCAAACGACCGTTCCCGTCTAAATAGTCCCACATTTGTCGATATCCCACACAACGGATCGACGGCAAATCAGGATGAAGATCTTTTCGAGCATAGAGTGCTTTGACTTCTTCTTCAAACCCTGCTTCGACCATCTTTTCGAATCGGAGTTCAATTCGACGGTGGAGCTCAGCCCTTTCCTTGGGAGCTATTGCGAACTGCTTGACCCGAAAAGGTAATGCTTCCCCTTTGGTTTGAGTCAGTTCAGTAAGAGTTTTACCTGAAATCCGATAAACTTCCAATGCTCGCGATAATCTTTGTGGATCATTTGGATGAATTCGTTCGGCCGAGACGGGGTCGATGTGGCGTAATTGGTCATGCAACGCCAGCCAACCATGTTGTTCCGCTTCGTGTTCGATCTGTTGACGAATCTCAGGATCAGCGGCTGGCAGCGGGGATAACCCTTCCAGCAACGCCTTGTAATACAGCATGGTACCGCCCACCAGTAGCGGGATTCGCCCTTGTGCCACAATGTCGTTCATTTCACGCAGCGCATCACGGCGAAAATCTGCCGCAGAATAGGCTTCACTCGGATCGAGCATGTCGATCAGTCGATGAGGCGCCAGCGCCAGCTCGTGCTGGTCTGGTTTGGCGGTGCCGATGTCCATGCCTTTGTAGATCAGCGCCGAATCCACGCTGATGATCTCAACCGGAAACTTTTGGCGCAGACGAATGGCCAAATCTGTTTTACCGGAAGCGGTCGGCCCCATCAGAAACAGGGCTAAAGGTAATTGTGTGCTCATGAGTTTAATGCTGCAATGGTCGCGGAAAAATCCACAGGTCGAACAAAACGTTCATCGTGCAGCGGGAGGTTGCCCTGCCACATCTGCTCAATCTCTGCAATCAACTGGATCGCTTCTGACAAAGTGTAGTCAGCTTTCTCACTCACCACACGATCGCTCAGCCAATCGGCCAGCGAATTCAGATCCAGCGGCTGATCGGCCTGCTCAAAATTCAAAGACGCGTAAGATAACAGATCTGGGATCAGAAGTTGTAGATTTTGCTGTCGCAGCGGTTGCGGCACCCCCATCACCATCAAGGATCCCGGATGGCGCGGCTTGAGCTCTAAACCCAACTGCGTCAGCAGCGGCTGAGACTGTTCCAAAGCGTTGGCTTCCGATGCCGACATTTTCAACGACAGCGGTACCAGCAGCGGCTGACTCTTGAGGGGCTCGTGCTGCGCATTCAACTGCCCACGCACTCTCAGCCACGCCGCCACGCGAAGAGACAGCAGCACACAACCTTGTGGCGTGTTCATCAGCAAATAGCATCCACGCACCACCGCGATGGCTTTCCCCAGTTGCTGCACCGTAAAAGTCTCGTGTTCTAACGGCGTGTGTTCTAACGGGGTAGATGGATGGTGTTCGTCAGGCGTTGGCGAAGCCACATCGGGGGTTTGCATCAGCGCCTGATACGCGCGCACTTCAGCCTGAGACGGTGAAGGGGCACTGACGCGTTCCTGCGCGGGTTTGCGTTTTGCTTGCGAAGATTCAACCCATGCACTGTGTTTGGAGGCTTCGCGCACCTGATCGCGAGTCGCTTCACGCGCTGGGCGTTCATAATCACTGCGACCCGGATAAGCCGGCGTGCTCTCGACCGCCTGTGTCACCCGCTCTGATATCGCGGACGTCTGTTCAGGCTCATCGTGATAATGGAAAGCCGATTCGTTGTGCGTCGGCGCATCAATGTGTTGGCTTTCCGCCAGCGCGCTGCTGAGTGCCTGATAAATAAAATCGTGTACCAGACGCGCCTGATGGAAACGAACTTCGTGTTTGGCGGGATGCACGTTGACATCGACCTGATGCGGATCCAACTCAATAAACAACACGTACGTGGCAAACTGATCAGGGCGTAAACTGGTTTCGTAGCTCTGACGAATCGCATGGTTGATGAGCTTGTCGCGCATCATGCGGCCATTGACGTAACAGTATTGCAGATCGCTCTGTTGGCGCGCGCCATCGGGTGTGGTGATCCAGCCATGCAATTTGAGCCCTTGATGCGCTAACTCAATCTTGAGCATGTTGCGCACAAAGGCCGAGCCACACACCGCTGCGATGCGTTTCTCCAACTGAATCTCGGTTTTCGCAGCGCGGTATTGGCGCACCAGCTTGCCGTTGTGGCGCAAATTGAATGTCACATCAAAACGGCTGAGTGCAATGCGCTTTAACAGTTCATCAATGTGAGTAAATTCGGTCTTTTCGGTGCGCAGGAATTTGCGTCGCGCTGGCGTATTGAAAAACAGATCGAGCACTTCTACGGTGGTGCCAATCGGGTGCGCGGCAGGTTGCAGCTGCACCTGCATGTCGCGGCCTTCACTGTACGCTGACCACGCTTCTTCCTGCGTCGCCGTGCGCGATGTCAGCGTGAGGCGCGACACCGAGCTGATACTCGCCAGCGCTTCACCACGAAAGCCAAGGCTAATGATGGCTTCTAGATCGTCCAGCGTGTGGATCTTGGAGGTGGCATGACGACTCAACGCCAGCCCCAATTCGTCTTTGTCGATGCCACAGCCGTTGTCACGAATGCGGATTAACTTGGCGCCGCCCTTTTCAATGTCAATATCGATTCGAGTCGCACCAGAATCGAGGCTGTTTTCGACCAGCTCTTTCACCACCGAGGCTGGTCGTTCGACCACTTCCCCGGCAGCAATCTGGTTGGCCAGTCGCGCTGGCAGAATACGAATCGTCATACACGCCCCGTGTTATTTGTTTGGAATGATCAGGACCTGACCGACCGCAAGATTGTCCGAACGCAGCTTGTTGGCTTCACGAATGCTCTGCACGCTGACATTGTACTTGCTGGCGATCTTGCCTAAGAACTCTCCGCGCGCCACCGTGTGCTTGCGCAGCGGCTTGTCTTTCAAGCTGACGGTAATTTTCAGCTTTTGGCCCAATTTCAAGGTATCGGATCTCAGGTTATTTTCGCGTTTGATCGCGTCCACCGAGACTTTGTACGTGCTGGCCAACTTGCCCAGGTAATCGCCCGATTTGACCACGTGAGTCACGGTCTCGGTTTCAACCGGATTGCTCACCACCGGCACGTGCACCGGCCCGCGACTGCCCCCCGGAATCGTCAGGATCTGACCCACCGCGAGGTTGTTGCTCTTGAGTTTATTGGTTTGCACAATCGCCTCGACACGGGTGCCGTACTTGTTGGCGATCACCGACAACGACTCACCGCGCTGCACTTTGTGTTTTTGCGTTTTGCCTCGGTTGGCAAATAGCGTGCCTTCCGGTGGGTTGTCTTCAAAATACTGCACCACGGCCACCGTCAACGCATGCGCCAGTTTGTCCTGATGGCTGCGCTGGAATAGCAATTTCTCTTCCGCGGGGTTAGAAATAAAGCCTGTTTCCACCAGCACGGATGGAATGTCCGGCGATTTCAGCACCGCCAAACTGGCATTGACTGGTTCGCGTTTGTGCAAGTGCGCGACTTTACCCATTTCACGCAGGATGTTGGTCGCGACTTTGTAGCCTTCTTTTTGAGAATGACTGAACTGCAAATCGAGCAAGGTTTGGCTGACGTTGCGGTCGGCATTGTTTTTTGCCAGCACTTCACCGGCCCCGCCAAGCAATTCCGATTGCTGCTCATGGTTTTCGACCCAGCGGGCGATCTCCGTGTTGGCGCGGCGGGTATTGAGTACAAACACTGAGGCACCGCGCGGCTGCGGCGTATGGAACGCGTCCGCGTGAATTGACACCAGCAAGTGTGCTTTGTTCTTACGGGCGATTTCAGAACGTTTGTTCAGATTTACAAAGTAATCGCCGCGGCGCGTAAGCACCGCTTTCATTCCCGGCACGGCATCAATTTGATCCGCCAGTTTCTTGGCCACACTCAAGGTAACGTCTTTTTCGTACTTGCGGGTCGGACCGATCGATCCGGGATCTTCACCACCGTGGCCAGCATCAATCGCGACAACGATATCGGCGGTGCCATAGAGCTGCGAAGCATCTCGGCTCACTTTGGCCTCGCTGCTTGGTTTAGCCGCTGGCTGGCTGGCAGTTTCGGCGTGCGGCAGATCAATCACCAAACGATGGCCATATTGGCCGCCTGGTGTCGGCGCGAGCTTAAACAGTTGCGGGGATGATTTCCTTTTCAGCTCCAGCACCAGACGATAGCTCGACTTTTCAGGCGGAGAACTGGCGCGGATTTTCGTGAGGATCGCACTGTCGCTGACATGAACCGGTAATTTGGTGCCCAGTGAGGTCTGTTTGAGATCCACCACCAGACGATCCGGCCCACTGAGGGTAAAATAGCTGAAATCCACTTCGGATTTCACGTCGATCACGACGCGTGTTTCATCCGGAGAGGGCCAAACTCGCACCCCCTCCAACACGTTGGCCTGGACGGCACTCGACAGGAAGGCGGTCGTCAGCGCAAGCCAGACGACCCAAGAACGGCAAACGTGAACGATCAACATAACTCCAACTGATTTAGTAATGTACGCCCATAGTCGTTGTTTGCGGTGAACACCGCTTGGCGCTGGTTGCCATCGTAACGCATGTCGAGATCCAGATCCGACGTAGGCAACATGCCATGACCTTTCTCCGGCCATTCCACCAGACAAATCGCATCATCGGTAAAGTAATCACGGATCCCCATGAACTCGAGTTCTTCCGGATCCGCCAAACGGTAAAGATCAAAGTGGTACACTTGCCATTGAGCCAATTGGTACGGCTCCACTAAGGTGTACGTCGGGCTTTTCACATTGCCCGTATGACCCAATGCACGAATGAAACCACGACTGAAAGTGGTTTTGCCTGCACCAAGATCGCCATGTAAGTACAAGGTGGTCTGTTGCGTACAGAGCTTGGCCAGCGCTGTGCCAAGATCTACCGTCGCGTGCTCATCTTTAAGGGTGAAGGTCTTCGTGGTCATTGAAAATATCTCTAATGTGTCGAACATCGACTATATAAAAATCAAAAGAAACCGAATAGTAAACTGGGTTGGATTTGAGAGACAAGCTCTCTTCTGTAAGCAAACCGAAAAATATTCGCCAGCGTTGCGGAAAAAAGCACGCGCGAAGCGCTGGATCCCCCCAGATAGATCCGCTAAGATCCCCGCCCCATTTTACCGAGCTGAACCGTTATGGATTATCACGCACTTGCAGATCAGATCAAACACTGGGCCATTGAGCTCGGATTTGAAAAAGTCGGGATCTGCGATGTGGATCTGAGTCAACATGAAGCCGCACTGCAGCAATGGCTCGACGCGGGATATCACGGCGAGATGGATTGGATGGCGCGCCACGGCATGATGCGCGCGCGCCCAGCTGAACTCCTGCCCGGCACCTTACGTGTGATCAGCGCACGCATGAACTACCTACCGCCGCAGGCGCAGTTTGCCAGCAATCTCAATAACCCAACTCACGCTTACATCAGCCGCTATGCGCTCGGCCGTGACTACCACAAGCTGCTGCGCAATCAGCTCAAGAAACTGGGCGAGAAAATCGAAGCTGCGGTGGGTGAATTGGGATATCGCCCGTTTGTCGACTCTGCACCGATTCTGGAACGCCCTTTGGCGCAGAAAGCCGGACTCGGCTGGACCGGTAAACACTCACTGATTCTGGATCAAGACAGCGGCTCGTGGTTTTTTCTCGGCGAACTGCTGGTTGATATTCCACTCCCCGTCGATACGCCGTCTGAAGACCAATGTGGTAAATGCCGCGCCTGTGTGACCTCTTGCCCCACTGGCGCCATTGTCGCCGATGGCGTGGTCGATGCTCGGCGTTGCATCTCTTACCTCACCATTGAATACGATGGTGTGATTCCACTCGAATTTCGCAAAGCGATGGGCAACCGCATCTACGGGTGCGATGACTGCCAACTGGTGTGTCCGTGGAATCGCTTTGCTGATCTGACGCAGCAATCTGACTTCCATCGCCGCCCAGCGTTCAACGAACCGGACTTGGTCGCGCTGTTTGCGTGGGATGAAGCCACCTTCTTGCGCAACATGGAAGGCTCGGCCATTCGCCGGATAGGCCACCAGCAGTGGCAACGTAATCTGATTATCGCAATGGGCAATGCGCCCTATTCCTCTCGCATTATCGACGCGCTGACTCGTCACCAAGGGCAATCCGCCTTGTTGGATGAACACATAGAATGGGCCTTAGCCGAACAGCAAGCTCAGTTGCCGTTTAGCAACACCAAGCACCAACGCTTGGTTCGTATCATAGAGAAGGGGTTGCCGAGAGATGCTTGAATGAGGGCGAGTTGCACAAGCCTTACGCACAGACTTTGATATGCTTCTCAAATATCCCAAATGTGGAAAAAATTTTTTATCCGACTCTGTTTTCTAAATCTTAGAAAAGTTAGTCACACCAGCAGGAAATGATTAGGATCAATGAAAATACAGTTAATGATCTTTTTTTGTTGGAATGCTTGTTGCTAACAAGTCAATTAAAGTTAATAAAAACAACGAGTTACAGAAAAACCCGTATTATCACTCAACCTGAGTTGCCAAAAAAGATCCTGCCGCAAGTCACCATTCCAGCTACTGAAAAACACTTTATACACCAAGTTATCCACAGAAATAAAATGTGGATAAGTCTGTTGATGAACAGTACAAAATCAGTCTGTAGCAGGTAAGCGGGCACATTCGGACGAATGTCGCAAACAAAAAGAAAATCACACTACCTCGCAGCAGCGTGTTTATTTTTAGGGGGTTTATGCTTCACAGCATTATAGAAAGAGCATTGGCGGTTTGCCAAACTTTTGCCGTTTTAAGAGTAAAAAAATCTGCGTCTAGCGCAGTGATCTCTTGAAACGAAGAAATTGGTTGCGGGGGCCGGATTTGAACCGACGACCTTCGGGTTATGAGCCCGACGAGCTACCAAGCTGCTCCACCCCGCGTCCGTATTGTGTCATCGTTAAGCACGATGAGGGCTATCAACTGGAGCGACACACGAGGTTCGAACTCGTGACCTCAACCTTGGCAAGGTTGCGCTCTACCAACTGAGCTAGTGTCGCATGTCACCGTTAAGCACGATGAGAGCTAAACTGGAGCGACACACGAGGTTCGAACTCGTGACCTCAACCTTGGCAAGGTTGCCCTCTACCAACTGAGCTAGTGTTCGCATGTCACCGTTAAGCACGATGCGGGCTAAATTGGAGCGACACACGAGGTTCGAACTCGTGACCTCAACCTTGGCAAGGTTGCGCTCTACCAACTGAGCTAGTGTCGCATGTCACCGTTAAGCACGATGCGGGCTAAACTGGAGCGACACACGAGGTTCGAACTCGTGACCTCAACCTTGGCAAGGTTGCGCTCTACCAACTGAGCTAGTGTCGCAAGGATTAAATGCCAAAGCACTCAATCTGAATTTGGTTGCGGGGGCCGGATTTGAACCGACGACCTTCGGGTTATGAGCCCGACGAGCTACCATGCTGCTCCACCCCGCGTCCGTATTGTGTCATCGTTAAGCACGATGAGAGCTATCACCACTTTACCAAAGGAAAGTGGAGCGACACACGAGGTTCGAACTCGTGACCTCAACCTTGGCAAGGTTGCGCTCTACCAACTGAGCTAGTGTCGCAAGGATAAAATGCCAAAGCACTTCATCTGAATTTGGTTGCGGGGGCCGGATTTGAACCGACGACCTTCGGGTTATGAGCCCGACGAGCTACCATGCTGCTCCACCCCGCGTCCGTATTGTGTCACCGTTAAGTACGATGAAGACTCTGCCATTTACCTGAAGTAAATGGAGCGACACACGAGGTTCGAACTCGTGACCTCAACCTTGGCAAGGTTGCGCTCTACCAACTGAGCTAGTGTCGCATCAACAACGTTTTCCGTCGTTTAGGGCTGCGAATTATAAGAGCATTTCTGTGTGATGCAAGAACTTATCGCGAAAAAAATCTAATTTTTTTTCAGTTGATGAAAAAGCGCGCAACCCAGAACATTCATCCATCAAATTGTGCTGAACTTGCCACCAGCGTGCGCATTCACCGCCTGCCAACGCAGGCCAACCGTCCGTTGCGGCCAGCCATGCGACGCCCTTTTTTAGATGCTAAAGACGGTCGAACGATAAAATTGTAGCTCCGCGATCGACTCACGAATGTCATCCAATGCGAGGTGACTACCCTGTTTTGAAAATCCATCCAACACGGCTGGCTGCCAACGACGAGTCAGTTCTTTGATGGTGCTGACGTCGATGTAACGGTAGTGGAAATATTCTTCCAGACGCGGCATGTGCTTGTAGAGGAAACGGCGATCCTGACCAATACTATTGCCACAAATTGGTGATTTGCCCGCAGGTACCCACTGTTCAAGAAACGCGATGGTTTGCGCCACAGCATCGTCTTCACTCACTTGGCTTTGGCGTACACGCTCCACCAACCCGCTTTGGGTGTGCGTGTTGGTACACCAATCGTCCATTTTTTGCAGTTCGGACTCGGGTTGATGCACCGCCAATACCGGTCCTTCGGCCAGAATATTGAGCTGGCTGTCGGTCACGATGGTCGCGATTTCGATGATTTTATGGGTTTCAGGATCCAAGCCTGTCATCTCTAAATCGATCCAGATTAGGTTTTGATCGCTAAAAGACATAGAGGAGTACCTATATAGGTTTGTCGATAAAGCAGGTACTATATACCCAAGTCTGTACAAATCAAATTATCGGCTGTGTCTGATAACACGTACTAAACCGGGCGGCGAAGGGGAACAATCTCTTCCTTCATGCCGTCCAGCAACACGAAAGTAGAACAGAGTGGCAAAGAAAAAGAAGCTGACAAAAGGTCAGGTAAGGCGCGTACGAAATAACCAGCACCGCAAACTGAAGCAGGAAGAAACCGTTCAGTGGGATGAGTCGATGCTGGAGAACGCCAAAACTGGCTTGGTGATCACCCGTTTCGGTCAACATGCGGATATTGAAGATCCTGAAACTCAGGCCATTCATCGCTGTAACCTGCGCCGGGGCATTGAGAGTTTGGTCTCTGGCGATCGCGTGATCTGGCGTCCGGGCATCGAAACCATGGCGGGGATTTCCGGCGTGGTGGAAGCGGTTGAACCACGCACCTCCGTGCTGACACGTCCCGATTACTACGATGGGTTAAAACCCGTTGCGGCCAACGTCAATCAGATGGTCATCGTCTCGTCGGTGCTGCCTGAGTTGTCGCTCAATATCATTGACCGCTATCTGATTGCTGCCGAAACGCTCGCCATCGCCCCATTGCTGGTGCTCAACAAAGTCGACTTGTTGGATAAAGACCAGCGCGCGCAGTATGAACAGTGGTTATCGGCCTACGAGAAAATTGGCTACGACGTGCTGTACGTGAGTAAAAACAGTGGCGAAGGCATTGAAGCGCTGGAAGCCAAACTGCGCGATCGCACCAATATTTTTGTCGGTCAATCCGGAGTCGGGAAATCCAGCTTAGTGAACGCGCTGATGCCCGAATTGGACGAAATGGTGGAAGAAGGCGAAATTTCTGAAAACTCAGGTCTGGGCCAACACACCACAACGGCGGCGCGTCTGTACCATATTCCATCCGGCGGCAATCTGATCGATTCACCGGGGGTACGCGAATTTGGCCTCTGGCACTTGGAAGCGGAAGATGTCACCAAAGCGTTTGTCGAGTTCCGTCCTTATCTAGGGGGCTGTAAATTCCGCGACTGCAAACACGGCGATGATCCGGGTTGCATGCTGCGTGAAGCCGTCGAAAAAGGTGAGATCAGTGCGACACGCTTTGAGAACTATCATCGCATCATCGAAAGCATGGTGGAAAACAAAGCTAACCGACAATACTCGCGGAATAAAAAAGCCGATCTGTAACGTGGTTCCGCTTTCGTCAGTGAGATAAAACGAGAGCGGTTCTCGTTCTTGCGGGGATAAATGCTGACATCATTCACGATTTTCAGTAACATTCCGCGCCCAAAGATTAAACACCCCAAATTAAACACATTGGAATGACTTACAATGGACAAGATTAAAGTTGGACTGCAATACTGGATTCCACAACACGGCCTGACCCGTTTGATGGGCAAATTGGCATCAGCCAAAGCCGGCGGTCTAACCACAGCCATCATTCGCTGGTTTATCAAGCAATACAACGTCAACATGGACGAAGCATTGCACTCCGATCCAAAGCATTTTAAAACTTTTAATGAATTTTTTGTCCGTGAACTCAAGCCGGATGCTCGCCCACTCGCACAAGGCGATGACGTGATCACGCACCCCGCCGATGCGTGCGTCAGTCAGTTTGGCCCCATCCACGACGGCAAACTGATTCAAGCGAAAGGCCATGATTTCTCCGCGCAAACGCTGCTTGGCGGCGATGCCAAACTGGCCGAAGAATTCACGGCCGGTGAGTTCGCCACACTTTACCTATCGCCGAGTGACTACCACCGCGTACACATGCCATGTGACGGCACATTGCGCCAGATGATTTATGTCCCGGGCGATCTGTTCTCGGTGAACCCATTGACCGCAGCCAACGTACCAAATCTGTTCGCGCGTAACGAACGCGTGGTGTGTATTTTCGATACAGAATTCGGCCCAATGGCCCAAGTGCTGGTTGGCGCCACCATCGTGGGCAGCATTGAACTCGTCTGGGCCGGCACCGTCACACCACCGCGCGGCAACACAGTCTACCGTTGGGATTACCCCGCAACTGGCAACAAAGCCGTTGTGCTGAAAAAAGGGGAAGAGATGGGCCGCTTTAAGCTGGGGTCGACCGTCATTAACCTGTTCGCAAAAGATGCGATTCGTTTTGATGATAGCATGCAGCTCAACGTCACCACTCGCCTTGGCGCGCCATACGCCCACAAAGCTTAATCGCCATTCACATCCCGGCCCGCGCGCCGGGATGTTTGTTTTTGACGGCCAGCACACTTCTTTTCGCCCAGCGCGCCAAAAACGTAAAACTTTGTCACCCCTCTAAGACCTTTGTCATTCAACGCGTTACCCTAGCTGCAATCTTGTCGAACTCACCAAGGAAGACGCTATGCAGACTCTGGATAAGGGCCTTCTCCTGCGGCTCGCACTCAGTTTCGGACTCCCGATTCTGGTATTGATGTTGCCCATCGATGCCATCCCAATTGACGATCTCACATTGGTCCAACACCGTCTTTTGGCGATTTTTTTATTAGCCGCCCTGTTGTGGGTTCTGGAACCTGTGCCAGTGTTTGCCACGTCGATTCTGATCATTGCGTTGGAATTGGTGATGATCTCCGACAAAGGGCTGCATCCGTTCCGCGCACCGGTCGATGGTCATGAACTCGGCCACTTGCTGCCGTATACCGACATTTTCAGTGCCTTTTCATCCCCCCATCATCATTCTGTTTATGGGGGGATTTGCGCTGGCAATTGCAGCGTCGAAGTACGAACTCGACAACAACTTAGCACGCGTACTGCTTAAGCCCTTTGGCAACCAACCGAAATACATCATGCTCGGCCTGATGCTGATCACCTCGGTGTTCTCGATGTTCATGTCCAACACCGCCACCACGGTCATGATGCTGGCGCTGCTTGGGCCGATTGTTGCCTCAGCACCCAAAGGCGATTTGGGCATTAAAGCGCTGGTGCTGTGTATTCCGATTGCAGCAAACACCGGCGGGATTGCCACCCCCATCGGCACACCGCCGAACGCCATTGCCCTGCAATATTTGACCGGTGAGAACAGCATCAGCTTTTTATCGTGGATGATGATGGGCTTGCCGTTTGTGATGATCCAATTGACCATCGCTTGGTTCTTGCTGCAAAAGCTGTTTCCTTCATCGCAACCGACCATGACACTCAAACTCGACGGCACGTTTCAGCGCAACTGGCGCGCCATCGTGGTGTATCTCACCTTTGCCGCCACCATTGTGCTGTGGATGACCACATCACTGCACGGCATGAACACTTATGTAGTCTCGATCATTCCGCTGGCTGTGTTTACGCTGACGGGCATCATGGGCAAAGAAGAGCTGAAGCAGATCAACTGGGATGTGCTGTGGTTGGTGGCCGGGGGGATAGCCATTGGGATTGGTTTGGAACAGACCGGCTTGGCACAAGCGCTGGCACATGCCATCGATTATGAATCGCTGTCGCCGATGTCGGTGGTGATCACGCTGTCGCTGGTCTGCTGGCTGATGGCCAACTTCATGTCCAACACCGCCACCGCGAACTTGTTGATGCCAATTGCCGCTGCCATTGGCACCACCATGAGCAGCCTCAACGAGGTGGGCGGATTGCAAGGCCTGTTGGTTGTGGTCGCATTCTCCGCCTCATTGGGGATGATTCTGCCAGTGTCGACCCCGCCCAACTCCCTCGCCTACTCGACCGGCCTGATTCAAAGCAAAGATATGGCCAAAACTGGCTTAATTATTGGATTAATTGGTTTGGTCATCGTCTATATTACCGCCGCCATTCTGGGCTAACCGGCTTCACTCGTGACTTGTGTTTTCTGGCACACAAGTCACGAGTTCATCATTTTCGTCCATAATTCCCTTATCCACACGACTGTTGATCAATTAATAATCGATCCCGATCAAGTTAATTGAAACGATAATTTCTTAGGCTTTTGGTGATAAAACATTAAAAATTACCGTATTTCAGTAATTTAAATTAACTATTCACGCTTATTGGATTAAATTTCAGTACGATCTATTCGCGGCATCAGGTTGTCCGGCAGGTAAGGTAGACTATGAGACATACAATAAAGTTTAAAATTCAGGTCGCGATAGCGATCATCATTGCCATCGTCAGTGGTGTGCAGGCGTGGAACTCCATCAGCCAGCTACGGCAAGAGACGACGAAGTCAATCAACAGCGAGATGGCCAACGTCAGCCTCGCGACCAACCGCTACATCAATGACTGGCTCGAAATTCGCAGCGACATGATGTTAGCCAACGAACCGCGCATCGCCAGTGGCGACAATGCCGACCGTGAACTGTTACTGACCAAACATGCCGGTCAATTTTTGTCGGTGTATGCCGCCTTTAACGACGGCACCATTGCGTACGGCGACAAAAGCGAAGATTGGCCAGCCGATTACGACCCACGTACACGTCCTTGGTATCAAGATGCGATGGCCAGCAACGGCTTGATCCTCACCGAACCGTATCAAGACTTTGACGGTAGCATTGTGGTCAGTTTTGCCAAAGCGTTCCACGGCAAACGCGATGGTGTTTTGGCGGCAGATTTAACAGTCACCAACCTGATCAAACAAGTGTTGAGCATCAAACTCGACAACAATGGCTTTGCATTTTTAGTCGATGGCAACAATAAAATCGTCGCTTACCAAGATGAAAAGCTGAGTCAAAAACCACTCACCGAGCTGAACGCCCAACTGAATGTTCAAACCATGCAACAACTCGCTGCAGCAGATGATGCGCGCCAAATCCAATGGCCCGGTCGCGATGACCAACTCATCTACGTCAGCAAGATTGCGGGCACCAATTGGCTGCTGGGGATTGTGGTGGATCACGACATGGCGTATGCCTCGGTCAGTGAGCAAATCACCTTTACCTCCATCGCCACGTTGATTCTGTATGTGCTGATCGCCTTGGCCAGTACTTGGGTGGTCAATCGTCTGCTGCAACCGCTGCAAGTGCTGTCCGGCGCGCTGGAAGAGCTGTCACGCGGGGAAGGCGATTTAACTCAACGCGTCAATATTGAACGCAAAGATGAAATTGGTGAGCTGGCTGAGAAGGTCAATCAGTTCATCAGCCAGATGCAGATGATGCTCAAAGACATCGTGGAACACAGTCACAACTTGTCGAGCCAAGCGCAGCATGCAAAATCACTGTCGATTCAATCGACGGATCGCGTGAAACACCAACAAGACGACGTCAACCAGATCGCCACCGCGATTCACGAAATGTCGGCCACTGCGGCCGAGGTCGCCAGCCATGCGGAATTGACTGCCAACGCATCGCAAGCGTCATCGTCTGCATGTGAAGACGGCCAGCAAGTGATTGGCAAAAACCGTCAAGCCATCACCGATCTGGCTAATCAAGTCACCAGCGCTGCCAGCGTGATTCGGGAACTGGAAAGCAACGCGCAGAGCATCAACCAGATTTTGTCGACCATTCAAGGCATTGCAGAACAGACCAACCTATTGGCACTCAACGCTGCCATCGAAGCAGCGCGCGCCGGAGAACAAGGCCGAGGCTTTGCCGTGGTGGCTGATGAAGTGCGCGTGCTGAGCCAACGCACACACGGCTCCACCGAAGAGATTCGCACCATGATTGAAACCCTGCAACGCAATACGCAGCAGGCGGTGGAGAGCATGGAAGCCAGTACCTCGCTCGCCGATAGCAGCGTCTCTTACGCGCAGCAAGCGCAAGATAGCCTCAGCAGCATCACGCAGGCCATCAATGAGATCAACGACATGGCGTTGCAAATCGCCAGTGCTGCTGAAGAGCAACGCGCAGTGAGTGAAGACATCAGTCGCAACACGCAAGGCATCAAAGACGCTTCGGATGATCTCGCCGCCCAAGCGCAACAAAGCAGCGAAAGTGCAAGCGAGATGCACCAAGCGGCCGATGCGATGCGCCAAGAAATCAGTCGCTTTAAAGTATAACCTCCCCAGCGCTTGAACGCGTTTGTCGGATGCCCCTGTGGACGGGACATCCGGCGCCTTGAATTTGCTTTGTTTTCCCCAGCCTTAGTGGCATATTGAGAGCCTATTTTTCCCGCATACCCAAGGACGATGTTATGGGATTCGAGTGGCTCGCGCTCGCCGCTGCCTTTTTGTGGGCCATCGCTGGCCTGATGTCGGTGACACCCGCTCGCCATCTAGGCACCTTTGCATACAGCCGCTGGCGCATGGGATGCACGTCGGTGATTTTGGGGAGCATTGCGCTGCTGAGTGGTGGCTGGTCGAGCGTCGAGGTCAGTGCGGTCACGCCGATGATGCTATCGGGCTTGATCGGAATTTTTATTGGCGATACGGCGCTGTTTGCGTGTCTCAACCGCATGGGGCCGCGCCAGGCCGGGTTGCTCTTCTCCTGCCACGCGGTGTTTTCCGCCATTTTAGGCTACTTCCTGTTTAGCGAACGCATGACGTCGGGCGAACTGCTCGGCTCCGCCTTGGTCTTTTCTGGCGTGCTCACGGCGATCTTTTTCGGGCGCCGAGGTCAAACCAACAACACGCTGGAGATGATCCGCGGCAACGTCTGGATCGGGGTTGGGCTTGGGCTCACCGCCGCCACGTGTCAGGCGCTGGGCGGCATCATCGCCAAACCAGTCATGCAAACGGCGATTGATCCCGTGGCCGCATCGGCGATTCGAATGATGACGGCATTCGCGGCGCACTGTGTGTTGCGAGCCACCGGCTCACGCGTGGCGGGTGCGACTCAACCGATGAACCGCACGATTTTTGCCATCACCGCCCTCAACGGTTTTCTGGCGATGGCGGTGGGCATGACATTGATTCTTTACGCACTCCGAGAGGGCAACGTGGGCATGGTGGCGCTCCTTTCTTCCACCACACCCATCATGCTTTTGCCTATACTATGGGTCTATACCAAGCAAAGGCCGAATCGATTCGCCTGGCTGGGTGCACTGGTGGCCGTCATGGGCACCAGCATATTGGTGTATTGAGAACGACCTGCGGCCACGGACTGGCCGATTTTGATCAATAGGCAACGTTTTATTGCATTGATAGGGAGAATCATTGATCTTAACCTACTGCAAGCGCACCAAAGTGTAGTAAAATTACGCTAATTTCGATTTCTAGTTACTTTGAATTTGACGAGGTCATAACTATGTCAGCTAAGAAGCCTATGGCTCTGGTGATCCTAGATGGATGGGGTTACCGCGAAGACAACTCAAGCAACGCGATCAACAACGCAAACACACCGGTTCTTGACGGTCTGATGGCGCACAATCCACACACGCTTATCTCTGCTTCAGGCATGGACGTCGGTCTACCTGACGGTCAAATGGGTAACTCGGAAGTGGGTCACACCAACATTGGTGCGGGTCGTATCGTTTACCAAGATCTGACGCGCATCACCAAAGCGATCGCCGACGGCGAATTCCAAAAAAATGAAGTGCTGGTTGCGGCCATCGATAAAGCCGTCGCAGCGGGTAAAGCGGTTCACCTGATGGGCCTGATGTCACCCGGTGGCGTGCACTCTCATGAAGACCACATCTACGCAGCGGTTGAACTGGCAGCGGCACGTGGCGCAGAAAAAATCTACCTACACTGCTTCCTCGACGGTCGTGATACACCACCTCGCAGCGCAGAAGCCTCTCTAAAGCGTTTTGATGAACTATTCGCAAAACTGGGCAAAGGTCGCATCGCGTCACTGGTTGGTCGTTACTACGCCATGGACCGTGATAACAACTGGGATCGCGTTGAAAAAGCGTACGACCTGCTGACTGCAGCGCACGGTGATTTCACCTTCGGTTCTGCAGTTGAAGCCCTGCAAGCCGCTTACGCACGTGACGAAAACGATGAATTCGTGAAAGCCACTGAAGTGCGTGCTGAAGGCCAAGATTCAGCAGCCATGCGTGATGGCGATGCGGTGCTGTTCATGAACTACCGTGCTGACCGCGCACGTGAAATCACACGTACTTTCGTGACCGATTTCGCGGGCTTCGAACGTAAAGCATTCCCAGCCGTTGACTTCGTGATGCTGACTCAATACGCAGCAGACATTCCGCTGCAATGTGCATTCCCACCAGCGTCTCTGGATAACACCTACGGCGAATGGTTGTCGAAAGCAGGCAAAACGCAGCTTCGTATCTCTGAAACCGAGAAATACGCACACGTGACCTTCTTCTTCAACGGCGGTGTTGAAAGTGAATTCCCAGGTGAAGAACGTCAACTGGTGGCTTCGCCAAAAGTTGCGACCTACGACCTGCAACCAGAAATGAGTTCAAAAGAGCTGACTGACAAGTTGGTTGCCGCGATCAAATCAGGCAAATACGATGCAATCATCTGTAACTACCCGAACGGCGACATGGTTGGTCACACCGGCGTTTACGATGCAGCTGTAAAAGCATGTGAAGCAGTTGATGAATGCATCGGCCGTGTGGTTGAAGCAATCAAAGAAGTAGATGGTCAACTGCTGATCACAGCAGACCACGGTAACGCGGAAATGATGGTGAACCCAGAAACTGGCGGCGTGCACACTGCGCACACCAACCTGCCTGTGCCACTGATCTACGTCGGCAGCAAAGACATTGCCCTGAACGATGGCGGCAAACTGTCTGACCTAGCACCAACCATGCTGGCACTGACCGATCAAGACATTCCAGCGGAAATGACAGGTCACGTCCTGTTCTCTTAATGCCAGAACGATGAATGAAAAGCCTCGACTTGCTCGAGGCTTTTTTTATTTTTTTGCCCGTGACATTGGAACAATTGCAAACTTTTTACCTGCTGCACTCGCCTCATTCTGCACATTGGGTATACTGAGTGCTCCATGCTTCCAATCGCGATTATCGTAAAAACATGACGTTATCAACTTACCAGCCGGCTTCACGCCTGTGTCAAAGCCTGCTCATTCTGTGCCTCAGTGCCGGCGTGCTCTCCAGCCATGCCTTTGCCGCGACGCAACAGGAACTAAAAGGTGTCAAGAGCGAGATCTCACGTCAGCAACAATCGTTATCGCAGCAACAGAAAACACTCGACCAGTTGCAACACACGCTGAAGCAACAGGAAGTGGGCATTTCCGGCTTGGAAAACCAAATCAAACAAACCAAGAACCAGCTGGCAGAATCCAATGCCAACATTGGTCGATTGCAGCAAAAAATAACGGCGTTGGAAGCGCAGCGTCAACAACAGGCCGATAAGCTGGCCGAGTTGCTACAAACCTATTACGTCACACAACGCGCCAAAGCCAGTGGCGATCTACTCAACAATGGTGTGGAAGAAGATCGCATCAGTCAGTATTACCAGCACTTGGCCAAAGCACGAACCGAAACCATTGCGGCGTTAGAAACAACGCGTCAAGCGCTGCGAGACAACGAACGTCAGTTGCAATTGGAGCGCGACCAAATCAATGCGCTGCTGGAGCAACAAACGAAAAAACGCGACCAACTGGCCAGAACGCAATCCGAACGTCGTCAGACGCTGGGCAGCATTCAAAAAAGCATCTCGGGCGATAAAGTGTATCTGGCCGAATTGCAACGCAATGAAACCCGCCTCAAAGCCGAAATTGCGAAAGCTGCAAAACGGAATGCCGTGCCAATGGATGGTATCAGCCGTCAGCGCGGTAAGTTACCTTGGCCATTGCAAGGCAAAGTGTTGCATCAATTTGGCGAACGCCAAACTGGTCAAATCGATTGGAAAGGGCTGGTGATTGATGCCAATTACGGACAGCCGGTCAAAGCGGTGTACCCGGGCACGGTGGTGTTTGCCGAATACCTGCGCGGCTATGGTTTAGTGGTGCTGCTGGACCACGGAAAAGGCGACATGACGCTATATGGTTTTAACCAAACACTGATGAAAAAAGAGGGTGATAAAGTCGCGGCTGGCGAAACATTGGCGCTGGCTGGTGACACCGGGGGGCAATCTCGTCCCGCCCTCTATTTTGAGATTCGCCGCAACAGTAAAGCGGAAAACCCGCGCACCTGGCTGACTCGTTAATCCCATCACCTTTAAAGCAAACAGGCCGCTCAATGAGCGGCCTGTTTCATGTTCCATACGCTAGGCATTTGTCGCCGCGTAATAGGCTTGCACGCCATCGATGAAGCGCATCAGCTCTGATTTGGGTAGGCGATTGATCCCCGCCGCAGCCTCTCGGCCACCACCGGTGGCAAACTGGCTGCACACCGTTCCTGCCCCCTGCTTATTGTTCAGGGGCGCGCGCAGCGATACCGTATAGTGCACTTCATCGGCCACGGTCAACACCACATGCGCTTGTTCAGGCCGTTGATTGGCAAGCAAATTACCGTATACCCCACTCACGCGGTGTGAGGCCGCTTCATCAGCCAATTCAAACACGCGCAAGGTGTCACTCTCATAGTAGGGCGATTTAGCCAGCGCTTGAGCGATGTCCTGCTCATACGCCTGTTTCAGCACCGCATAAGGCGATTGGGCATCTGCAATCACATCAAACGGCGACACGTAGCCTTGCAGCGCGCGAAACAAATCCGCCGGATGATAATGCAAGTCGCTCACCGTTTGGCCATAACCGTTGTAATTGATCAAGGTCCCCAACTGTTTTAACTGCTCGGCCTGTTCAGCGCTGAAACCTGCCTTGGCTGCCAGCGCATCGGCCACACTGAGCAAGTTATCGCCATAAGCCGCCGTGATGGCCCAAGGGTGAAACTGACCGTCAAGCAGCGCGTCCACAATCAATGCGGTACACACATTGGCATCCAGATTGATGTGCGCCTCTAACTGCCCATGCTGGGGAATGTCACCCGATTGATGGTGATCGGCATAAAACACGTGCGCGCCGTTATTCAGCACATGGCACAGCGCTTGATGGTTTTTCGCCATGGAGATATCCAGCACGGTCAGGGTATCACCGGATTGTGCATCGACGTTGGCCAATAGCTCGATATCGCGTTTCACACCCGTGATCAACTGGCTGTCTCTGGGCTGAGCCAAATGAAGTTGAAGAAGAGCGATGATGCCATCGGCATCACCATTAAATACGTCATAATGCATAGTGAGCGCTACTTTAAAGCCTTGGAATAACATCAGAAACTAGCAGTTTCACGCCCACCAGCACAAGAATGAAAGGTTATATGTCATCTCGTTTAAGCATGCATGGCGCGCACGCCATCTTCCAGCAACTGCAACTGCTCGAGTCCTTGCTCAGTGGCATTTGGTTTCATGACCGAGATAATCTGTAACATGCCTTGGTGAATCACTTGTTCAGTGATCTGAGTTTTCGGTGACATTGCCGACTGATACGCCAGCCAACTGCACGCAATCAGGTGTAAAGTCGTGACCAGCTTTTTCATCTCATCGTCATTGAGTGCCAGCAACTGCATGCCAACAAAAGCACGCATGATATTGACCAAGTTGGTTTGCAGTTTTTCTTGCACGCGAATGTAATCGTCATGCAGCTCTTCGTCCCGTTGCAGAATTTCAGGCAAATTGGCGTAGAAAAAACGGTATTTCCACATCAGGGTGAAGATGGAGTCGAGGTAGTGTTTGAGCAGGGTCAGGCTTTCATATTGACCTTGCAGCGGCGTAAAGCGTTCAATCAGCTCGGCCGAATAGAGCGCAAAAATTTCACGCACAATTTCCTGCTTATTACGGAAATGGTAGTAAAGATTGCCCGGGCTGATCTCAATATGTGCCGCGATATGGTTGGTGGTCATCGGGCGTTCACCATGCTCGTTAAACAGCTCTAACGCGGCATGGACAATTCGGTCTCTTGTTTTCATTAATGGGTCACATTCCTTCCTGATTACCTAAAGTATAAAACAGCTCCCTTAAATGGTAAAAAAGCGCCCATGTCGGGCGCTGATCGTATTGGCTTACTTGTGATATGGCTTCGACAGCTCATGCACCGCATTCACAAATACACCGGCATTTTCGGGCGGCACGTCGAGGTGAATACCATGACCGAGGTTAAACACATGGCCAGTGCCACCGTGACCAAAGCCATCGAGAATCGACGCCACTTCTTCACGAATGCGTGCTTCCGGCGCGTACAGCATGGATGGGTCCATGTTGCCTTGCAGCGCCACTTTCTCACCGACACGCGCTTTGGCATCGGCAATATTGATGGTCCAGTCGAGGCCAACCGCATCACAACCGGTGGCCGCGATCTGTTCCAGCCACATGCCGCCGTTTTTAGTAAACAGCGTCACGGGGACGCGGCGACCGTCGTGTTCACGGATCAGGCCATCCACAATCTTGTGCATGTATTGCAGTGAGAACAGGTTGTAGTCACGTGGCGTCAGTACGCCGCCCCACGTATCAAATACCATCACCGATTGCGCGCCGGCTTTGATTTGCGCGTTGAGGTACTCAATCACACTGTCCGCCAGTTTATCCAGTAGCAGATGCAGAGTCGCAGGCTCGGCGTACATCATCTTTTTAATCTTGGTGAATGCCTTAGAGCTGCCACCTTCAACCATATAGGTTGCCAGTGTCCATGGACTGCCAGAGAAGCCAATCAGCGGCACCTCACCTTGCAGATCCTTGCGAATTTGACGCACAGCATTCATGACGTATTGCAGTTCGCCTTCGGGATCAGGCAAGCCAATTTTATCGACATCTGCTTTGCACGTGATTGGGCGGTCAAATACCGGGCCTTCACCCGCGGCAAAACGCAGCCCCAATCCCATGGCATCGGGAATGGTCAGAATGTCTGAAAACAGAATCGCGGCATCGAGCGGAAAACGGCGTAATGGTTGTAACGTCACTTCAGAAGCGAGTTCTGCGTTTTTACACAGAGACATAAAGTCGCCAGCTTGAGCGCGTGTGGCACGGTATTCTGGGAGATATCGCCCAGCCTGACGCATCATCCATACCGGCGTGCAATCCACAGGCTGCTTGAGCAGAGCGCGTAGATAGCGGTCGTTTTTTAATTCAGTCATTCCGTATTCCACTTCTTTTTTGGGCTTATTTATGGGGCGTATTCTAGCATTGATTTTTATTCATGAGCGGAGAGCTTTGCAACCCAGATCAAGTTATTAACTTTTAAATCAATGCTTAATTTGCGTACAATCTTTTTCGATGTTACAAATTTGTTCGCTAGCGAAAACTACAATTATAAACTGAGTATTCAGTACTCAGCATCTCATAACGACATCTTACTTACCCCCTCCCTAATCGGAGGGTTTTTTTTATCTATTTTCCGACGTAAGACGAATATCTTCGAGCGTTTGCTCAATCAAGGCGCGGGCGATGGTGCCTTGCGGCGCCACAGGAGGCATTTCGGTTGGTCGAAACCACTGCGCATCGCTCAATTCAGAATAATCCGGCTTGATCTCTCCACCCGCATAATCGGCCAGAAAACCCATCATCATACTGGACGGAAATGCCCACGGCTGGCTGCCAAAATAGCGAATGTTGTTCACCGCGATACCCGTTTCTTCTTTGATTTCACGTGCAACGCACTGCTCCAGCGTTTCTCCCACTTCCAGAAAGCCCGCAATCACGGTGTACATACCGCTGCGATGGCGTGGATGCTGGGCCAGCAGAATCTCGTTGTCTTTACGCACCGCGACAATAATGCACGGGAAAATACGCGGATAATGTAACGTTCGGCAATCATGGCACTGCATCGCTAAGTCGCGATGGTTAAGGTAGTTGCGGCCTCCGCATTGCGGGCAAAAACGCAAGCTCTGGCTCATATGGCCGTATTGAATCGCTTTGCTTGCCATCAGGAACAGCGGCTCCGGCACATGCAGTAAGTCACGCAATGAGGTCAACGCCAGATCGCGCTCCCAATCCGAGGCATTCACCCAATACACCGGCGCGCCCTGATGCTGATCGATTTTGATCGCCGCCTCAACGGGTAGATCCCACTGCTCACCGTTGCCAAACGGGATTTCCCCATCAATCGTCCAGATCTCACTGCCTGAAACCACACACCAATAAGCGGATTTTGTGTCACTGTTTTTTAACATGCCAACTCCTGATTGCTTGCAGTTCGTTCATTTTACTGGCAATCTAATTTCATACCAGAGTTTGTATAGATTTGATTTTAAATCTATAAATTCTAGTAGGGACAAGACGTTGTGCTGTACCACTACAACAAACGTGCAAAGGAAAGATCATCGTTGAATGATCCCGATCATGAGGGCATGGTCATGCTAAAAAAACTTAAACGAACGCAAGAACAATGGGGCGGTTCGAGTCAGGTCATCGATCATTGGCTGGATAAGCGCCAGCACCTGATCGTCGAATACTGCAAACTCGCAGCGCTACAACCCTGCGCAACCAAAGCTGCGGTCACCGAACTTCCATCCCCCAAAGCGCTGCAATACTTCAGCCAAGAGCTCGTCGATTACATTTCAGAAGGCCATTTTAAGATTTACGATATGGTCATGAACACATGGCATGCGACCGGTTTTCATGCCACAGATGAAATCAATCAAACGTATGCGCAGATCATCGAAACCACCGAGCCGTTGCTCAATTTCACCGACAAATACGCCACCATCCACGCAGACGATGATCTGGAAACGCTGGATGATGATTTGTCGCACGTTGGGGAATTGTTGGAGTCGCGTTTTGAAACCGAAGATGGTTTGATCCAGCTCATCGCAGATAGCCTTTCGATTCCGCCGGGCGCTTAACGTATTCGCTTGATTCACCGTCAACGAAAACCACCAGCGTGAATCGCAGGCAAATAAAAAGGCACCCGAAGGTGCCTTTTTTGCTATCAGAACGATTACTCGTCAGCTGAGAAGCCTGCGTTAAGCAGCGCTGCTAGGTTGTCGGTAGCCTGCTCTGCTGAAGGACCTTCTTTCTGAGCTTCACGCTTAGATTGACGGTCTTGGTGGTACGCAAAACCAGTACCAGCAGGGATCAGACGACCCACGATAACGTTCTCTTTCAGACCACGTAGGTCATCACGCTTACCAGAAACCGCAGCTTCAGTCAGAACGCGAGTCGTTTCTTGGAACGATGCGGCTGAGATGAACGATTCTGTTGCCAGAGACGCTTTCGTAATACCCAGAAGTTCACGTTCAAAACGTGCTGGCTCTTTGCCTTCAGCTTCCAGATCACGGTTGGCGATCTTCACTTGTGAGTATTCTACTTGCTCACCAGGCAGGAACTCAGAGTCACCTGCGTGAGTAATAGTACACTTACGTAGCATCTGACGAACGATTGTTTCGATGTGCTTGTCGTTAATCTTAACGCCTTGCAGACGGTAAACTTCCTGAACTTCGTTCGCGATGTAAGTGGTCACAGCGTGGATACCACGTAGGCGCAGAATGTCATGTGGCGATTCTGGGCCATCTGCAATCACGTCACCACGTTCGATGCGCTCACCTTCAAACACGTTCAATTGACGATGCTTAGGAATCATCTCTTCGTAAACTTCACCGCTATCGCGAGTGATCACGAGACGACGCTTACCTTTGGTCTCTTTACCGAAGCTCACAGTACCTGTGTACTCAGCAAGAATCGCAGGCTCTTTCGGCTTACGTGCTTCGAACAGGTCAGCAACGCGTGGTAGACCACCGGTGATGTCCTTGTTACCGCCAGATTTCTGAGGAATACGAGCCAGTGTGTCACCCACATTCACTTCAGCGCCATCGTCGATGTTCACGATCGCTTTACCAGGTAGGAAGTACTGAGCTGGCATATCGGTACCAGGGATCAGGACATCGTTACCTTTCTCATCCACAAGTTTGATAGCTGGACGCATATCTTTACCTGCTGCTGGACGAGCGGCTGCATCGGTCACTTCGCTTGAAGACAGACCGGTGAGGTCATCCGTTTGACGAGAAACAGTGACGCCATCGATCATGTCAACGAATTGGATGCGACCTGCCACTTCAGTGATGATTGGCATGGTGTGCGCTTCCCAGTTCGCTACGGTTTCGCCCGCTTGAACTGCATCGTTGTCACCTTTGCTCAGTAGAGAGCCGTATGGCAGTTTGTGTTTCTCTTTCGTACGGCCGAACTCATCAATGATGGTCAGTTCAGATGCACGAGAAGTAATCACCAGCTTGCCATCTTTGTTCGTTACGAACTTCGCGTTGTGCAGTTTCACAGAACCGTTGTTCTTCGCTTGGATGCTGTTCTCTGCTGCTGCTGTCGATGCCGCACCACCGATGTGGAACGTACGCATGGTTAGCTGTGTACCCGGTTCACCGATTGACTGAGCCGCGATAACGCCCACAGCTTCACCTTGGTTCACCAAGTGACCACGTGCTAGGTCACGACCGTAACACAGTGCACAACAACCGAAGTCAGCGTCACAAGTTACCACTGAACGAACTTTAATACGGTCAACAGAGTTGTCGTTAAGAACCTGACACCATTTCTCATCTAGAAGCGTGTTACGAGGAACAAGCACTTCTTCTGTACCTGGCTTCAGGATGTCTTCAGCAACCACACGACCCAGCGCAAGCTCAGTCAGAGGAACTTTAACGTCACCACCTTCGATGTGAGGCATCATGTCAACACCCTCATGGGTGCCACAGTCGTGCTCATAAACAACAACGTCTTGAGCAACGTCTACCAGACGACGGGTGAGGTAACCTGAGTTCGCTGTCTTCAGTGCTGTATCCGCCAGACCCTTACGAGCACCGTGCGTTGAGATAAAGTACTGAAGGACGTTCAGACCTTCTTTAAAGTTCGCTGTGATTGGCGTTTCGATGATCGAACCATCTGGACGAGCCATCAGACCACGCATACCAGCAAGCTGACGAATCTGCGCTGCAGAACCACGAGCACCGGAGTCGGCCATCATGTAGATGCTGTTGAACGACTCTTGTTTCTCTTCTTCGCCATCACGGTTGATCACCATTTCAGACGACAGGTTCTCCATCATCGCTTTCGCAACGCGATCGTTGGTTGATGCCCAAATATCGATCACTTTGTTGTAGCGTTCACCAGCAGTTACCAGACCAGACTGGAACTGTTCCTGGATTTCACGTACTTCTTCTTCCGCTTCGGAGATTTCAGTGTATTTCGCAGGTGGTACAACCATATCGTCGATACCAACAGAAACACCTGACAGTGCCGCGTAAGCGAAACCGGTGTACATGATTTGGTCTGCGAAGATAACGGTGTCTTTCAGACCCAGTTTACGGTACGCCTCGTTCAGCAGGTTAGAAATTTGTTTCTTACCTAGCTTCTGGTTCACAACGCTATATGGCAGACCTTTCGGTACGATTTGCCACAACATTGCACGACCAACAGTGGTATCCACCATCTTGGTCTCAGTTGTGCGATTGCCGTCTTCGTCAACCACGGTTTCCGTGATACGTACTTTAACGCGTGCGTGCAGTGAAGCCGTCTTCGTGCGGTATGCCTTTTCAGCCTCTTTAGGGCCAGCCAGGTACATGCCTTCACCCAGAGCGTTCACTTTTTCACGAGTCATGTAGTACAGACCCAATACAACGTCCTGAGAAGGTACGATGATCGGATCACCTGACGCTGGCGACAGAATGTTGTTTGTCGACATCATCAGTGTACGAGCTTCTAGCTGTGCTTCTAAAGTTAGAGGCACGTGTACCGCCATTTGGTCACCATCGAAGTCCGCGTTGTACGCCGCACACACAAGTGGGTGTAGCTGAATCGCTTTACCTTCGATTAGAACAGGTTCAAACGCCTGAATACCTAGACGGTGAAGTGTTGGTGCACGGTTCAGTAGCACTGGGTGTTCACGGATAACTTCATCCAGGATATCCCATACAACCGCTTCTTCACGCTCAACCATTTTCTTCGCAGCTTTGATCGTCGTTGCTAGGCCACGAGTTTCCAGCTTGCTGTAGATGAATGGTTTGAACAGCTCAAGTGCCATCTTCTTAGGAAGACCACACTGGTGCAGACGCAAGTAAGGACCTACTGTGATTACAGAACGGCCTGAGTAGTCTACACGTTTACCAAGCAGGTTCTGACGGAAACGACCTTGTTTACCCTTGATCATATCAGCAAGAGATTTCAGAGGACGCTTGTTCGAACCTGTGATCGCGCGGCCGCGACGACCGTTATCCAGAAGCGCATCAACAGACTCTTGTAGCATACGTTTTTCGTTGCGTACGATGATGTCCGGAGCAGCAAGCTCTAGAAGGCGTTTCAGACGGTTGTTACGGTTAATCACACGACGGTATAGATCGTTCAGATCGGATGTCGCAAAGCGACCGCCATCTAGCGGTACTAGCGGACGTAGATCTGGCGGAAGTACCGGAAGCACAGTCAGAATCATCCACTCAGGTTTGTTACCTGATGCAACGAATGCTTCAACCAGTTTCAGGCGCTTCGTAACTTTCTTACGTTTAGTTTCTGAATTCGTCGTATCCAGCTCTTCGCGCATCTGCTCAGCTTCAGCCAGCAGATCCATAGATGACAGCAGATCTTTGATCGCTTCTGCACCCATTTTCGCAGTGAACTCGTCGCCCCACTCTTCTAGGCGATCCAGATACTCTTCTTCAGTCAGCATCTGACCACGTTCTAGGTCAGTCATGCCTGGTTCAGTCACCACGTACATTTCGAAGTAAAGCACACGTTCGATGTCGCGCAGTGGCATATCCATCAACAGACCGATACGAGACGGCAGTGATTTTAGGAACCAGATGTGAGCAACAGGAGAAGCCAGTTCGATGTGGCCCATACGGTCACGACGAACTTTAGTTTGCGTGACTTCAACGCCACACTTCTCACAGATAACGCCACGGTGTTTCAGACGCTTATATTTGCCACAAAGACATTCGTAGTCTTTTACCGGGCCAAAAATACGCGCACAGAAAAGACCATCGCGTTCAGGTTTGAACGTACGATAGTTGATGGTCTCAGGTTTTTTCACTTCACCAAATGACCATGAACGAATCATGTCAGGTGAAGACAGACCGATTTTGATTGCATCAAATTCTTCGGTCTTGTGCTGTGCTTTTAGAAAGTTTAATAAGTCTTTCACAATCAGCTCCTGTAAGGAGTTAAAAGGAACTCGCCGTGTGAACTAGCGAGCTCCTTCCTACCAGAAAACCGGTTAGGCTCCCCGAGTGGGGAACCTTAAGGTTTACTCTTCGTCTTCTAGCTCGATGTTGATACCTAGCGAGCGAATCTCTTTCAACAGTACGTTGAACGATTCTGGCATACCAGGTTCCATCGCGTGGTTTCCGTCGACGATGTTTTTGTACATCTTCGTACGGCCGTTAACGTCATCCGACTTAACAGTTAGCATTTCTTGTAGGGTGTAAGCTGCACCGTATGCTTCCAGTGCCCATACTTCCATCTCACCGAAACGCTGACCACCGAACTGAGCTTTACCACCAAGTGGTTGCTGAGTTACTAGGCTGTAAGAACCTGTTGAACGAGCGTGCATCTTGTCGTCAACCAAGTGGTTCAGTTTCAGCATGTACATGTAACCAACAGTGACAGAACGCTCAAACGCATCACCAGTACGGCCATCAAACAGAGTCAACTGACCAGATTCTGGCAGATCACCCAGTTTCAGCAGCGCTTTGATTGACGCTTCGTTCGCACCATCAAAGACTGGCGTCGCAATTGGCAGACCTGAACGCAGGTTTTGTGCCAGTGTACGTACTTCATCATCAGACAGCGCCGCAATATCGACTTGTTGACGAGTTTCGCCCAGATCGTAAACTTTCTGTAGGAACTCACGCAGCTTAGCCAGCTCTTGTTGTTCCTTGATCATCTGGTTGATCTTGTCACCGATACCTTTCGCAGCCAGACCTAAGTGAACTTCTAGGATCTGACCGATGTTCATACGAGACGGTACACCCAGTGGGTTCAGTACGATGTCGACCGGTTGGCCTTTCTCATCGTATGGCATGTCTTCAACAGGGTTGATCTTAGAGATTACACCCTTGTTACCGTGACGACCCGCCATCTTATCACCCGGTTGGATGCGACGTTTCACTGCCAAGTACACTTTCACGATCTTCAGAACGCCAGGTGCAAGGTCATCACCTTGGGTGATCTTGCGACGCTTGGTTTCAAATTTCTTATCGAATTCAGCTCTCAGTTCGTCGTACTGTTCAGCCATTTGCTCTAGCTGAGTTTGCAGTTCGTCGTTTTCTAGCGTCTGTTCTAGCCATTTCTTACGATCGATAGCATCCAGTTTCGCTTCGCTGTAACCGCCAGTGATCAGCAGAGAACGAACACGAGCAAGCAGACCGCCTTCCAGAATCTGGAATTCTTCGGTCAAGTCTTTCTTCGCTTCTTTCAGCTGCATCTGTTCGATTTCAAGCGCACGTTTATCTTTCTCTACGCCATCGCGAGTGAAGACTTGAACGTCGATAACTGTACCCGCAACAGAGTTAGGTACACGCAGAGAAGTATCTTTAACGTCTGATGCTTTCTCACCGAAGATAGCGCGTAGCAGCTTCTCTTCAGGAGTCAGTTGGGTTTCGCCTTTCGGCGTTACTTTACCAACCAGGATGTCGCCACCCTTCACTTCAGCACCGATGTAAACGATACCTGACTCATCCAGCTTAGACAGCGCAGCTTCACCGACGTTTGGAATATCCGCAGTGATCTCTTCTGCACCCAGCTTAGTATCACGCGCCACACAAGACAGTTCTTGAATGTGGATAGTCGTGAAACGGTCATCTTGAACAACACGTTCAGAAACTAGGATCGAGTCTTCGAAGTTGTAACCATTCCAAGGCATGAACGCGATACGCATGTTTTGGCCAAGCGCCAGTTCACCAAGGTCAGTTGATGGACCGTCAGCCAGTACGTCACCGCGAGCCACAGGTTCACCCGGCATCACACATGGACGCTGGTTGATACAAGTGTTCTGGTTAGAACGGGTGTATTTAGTCAGGTTGTAGATATCGATGCCCGCTTCGCCAGGAATCAACTCTTCTTCATTAACCTTAACCACGATACGTGATGCGTCAACAGACTGAATCATACCGCCGCGTTTCGCGACTGCAGTTACGCCTGAGTCGACCGCTACGTTACGTTCAATACCGGTACCAACGAAAGGCTTCTCAGCTTTCAGCGTTGGGACTGCTTGACGTTGCATGTTCGCACCCATCAATGCACGGTTCGCGTCATCGTGTTCCAGGAATGGAATCAGCGATGCTGCGATCGATACAACTTGGTTCGTTGCAACGTCCATGTAGTTCACGTGTTCACGTGGGTGAAGACCAGATTCACCTTTTTGACGTGCTGTAACCAGCTCATCAGCAAAGCCACCTTCTTCAGTCAGTTTCGCGTTCGCCTGTGCGATAACGAATTGACCTTCTTCAATAGCTGACAGGTAATCCACTTCATCCGTGACAACGCCATCTACAACGCGACGGTATGGGGTTTCAAGGAAACCGTACTCGTTGCAGCGTGCAAACGCAGACAGCGAGTTGATCAGACCGATGTTCGGACCTTCAGGCGTTTCGATAGGACATAGACGACCGTAGTGAGTTACGTGTACGTCACGTACTTCAAAGCCAGCACGCTCACGAGTCAGACCGCCAGGGCCCAATGCAGAGATACGACGTTTGTGCGTGACTTCTGACAACGGGTTGTTCTGGTCCATAAACTGAGACAGCTGTGAAGAACCGAAGAATTCTTTAACAGCAGCAGAAATCGGTTTCGCGTTGATCAGATCTTGTGGCATCACGTTGTCCAGATCGCCAAGACTTAGGCGTTCTTTCACTGCGCGTTCAACACGTACAAGACCAACACGGAATTGGTTCTCTGCCATTTCGCCAACAGAACGGATACGACGGTTGCCAAGGTGGTCGATATCGTCCACTTCGCCTTTACCGTTACGGATCGCGATCAGTTTCTTCATCACTTCGACGATGTCTGTTTCGTCAAGAGTGCCTTGCTCTTCAGCGTCTGCACGCTCGATAGAGCTGTTGAACTTCATACGACCGACGGTAGACAGATCGTAGCGTTCTTCAGAGAAGAATAGGCTTTCAAATAGGGCTTCTGCCGCTTCTTTTGTTGGCGGCTCGCCAGGGCGCATCATTCGGTAGATTTCTACCAACGCCGAAATACGGTCTGTTGTGCTGTCGACACGCAAGGTCTCAGACATGAACGGACCGTGGTCTAGATCGTTCGTAAACAGAACTTCTAGTTTTTTGTAGCCTGCTTGTGACAGGTTCGCCAGCGATTCAAGGCTAATTTCCTGGTTCGCTGCAACGATGATCTCGCCAGTTGCTTCATTGATGTAATCTTTAGAAGAAACTTTACCTACGATGTACTCAACCGGTACTTCGATGAAGGTCACGCCATCTTTTTCAAGTTGACGAATGTGACGAGCCGTTACACGACGACCTTTCTCAACATACAGCTTGCCATCTGCTTCGATATCGAAAGACGCAGTTTCACCGCGTAGACGCTCAGGCACCAACTCCATCATCAGAGTTTGGTCTTTCACTTCGAAGTTAATTTTTTCGAAGAAGATGTCGAGGATTTCTTCAGTCGTCTTACCCAGCGCACGCAGGATAATAGATGCAGGGAGCTTACGACGACGGTCAATACGCACGTACAGGTTATCTTTAGGGTCGAATTCGAAATCCAACCAAGAACCGCGGTACGGGATGATGCGTGCGTTGTAAAGCACTTTGCCTGAAGAGTGGGTCTTACCCTTATCGCTGTCGAAGAATACGCCAGGGCTTCTGTGCAGCTGGGATACGATAACCCTCTCGGTACCATTGATTACAAAGGTACCATTGTCTGTCATGAGTGGAATTTCACCCATGTAGACTTCTTGTTCTTTAATGTCTTTGACAGTACCTGCTGGCGCGTCTTTATCAAAGATCACTAGGCGCAGTTTCACGCGTAGCGGTTTTGAATAAGTTACACCACGGATTTGACATTCTTTAACGTCAAAAACTGGCTCACCAAGACGGTAGCTAACGTATTGCAGCTCTGAATTGCCGTTGTAGCTCTGGATTGGAAATACAGAACGAAAAGCGGCTTCAAGACCGTATTGTCCCTCAGGATCCTGTTCGATGAATTTTTCGAACGAATCGAGCTGGATCGATAGCAGGTATGGAATGTCCAACACTTGTGGACGAGTACCAAAGTCCTTACGGATGCGCTTTTTCTCGGTATAAGAGTAAACCATGGGGTTCCTCAGCTCGCTGATAAGTGACCCAAACTGTCCGCTAAAGAGGGGACAGTGACTAAATCGCTGTTTACTGTAGTGACGGCTCATTACGTATGAATGAGACGTTTTTTGCAAGAATATGAGACGCCTAAACAGCGGGAAAATTCGCTCATACCCTACAGCGCAAAAAGGCCGGTGGTCATTAAACCACCAGCCATTAGCCTTGCGGCTAAGAATTTAAGTAATTATTACTTAACTTCAACAGATGCACCAGCTTCTTCAAGCTCTTTCTTCAGTGCTTCAGCTTCATCTTTAGATACAGCTTCTTTCAGAGGTGCTGGAGCGCCGTCAACTAGAGCTTTAGCTTCTTTCAGACCTAGGCCAGTTGCGCCACGTACTGCTTTGATAACAGCAACTTTGTTTGCACCAGCAGAAGTCAGAACTACGTCGAACTCAGTTTGTTCTTCAGCAGCTGCGCCACCAGCAGCAGCGCCGCCAGCAACTACTGCAGCAGCAGCAGAAACACCGAATTTCTCTTCCATTGCAGAGATCAGTTCAACAACTTGCATTACAGACATTTCTGCAATAGCGTCTAGGATTTGCTCGTTAGTAATAGACATAACAATTCTCTTTTAAGTCAACAATAAGTTTATTTTGCAACCAGTAAAAAGCAAGGCAATTAAGCCGCAGCAGCTTCTTTTTGATCACGGATAGCAGCGATAGTGCGAGCCAGCTTAGCAGCTGAAGCTTCTTTCATGCACATCATCAGACGTGCGATTGCTTCATCGTAAGTTGGTAGCGTCGCTAGTACTTCAACGTCAGTAATTGCGCCTTCAAATGCAGCCGCTTTGATCTCGAATGCTTTGTTCTCTTTAGCAAAGTCTTTGAAAAGACGTGCTGCAGCACCTGGGTGCTCGTTAGAGAAGCCGATCAAAGTCGGACCTACGAATACGTCTTGTAGACATTCGTAAGCTGTGCCTTCTACTGCGCGACGTGCTAGTGTGTTACGAACAACACGTAGGTAAACACCCGCTTCGCGCGCTTGTTTACGTAGAGTTGTCATCGCAGCAACTTGTACACCACGAGAGTCAGCTACAACTGCAGAAAGTGCACCACTGGCCGCTTCGTTGACTTCAGCGACAATTGCTTTTTTGTCTTGAAGATTTAAAGCCATCTTGGATTACTCCTGGTTGTCGTTACACCACTCACTATTATCACAACAGTGAGAGCTTATTAGGTGCAGTCCCAGAAGAAAGTTAACGCATTCTTTAAAATAAAAAATGAAAATCTTTCTGTCAGGTTCGGGCACCATCTACGTAGGTTGCATTAAGTTATCAAGAGATAACGCCTACGGTCTTGGACGGAGACTGAACACTCATTCAAAGAATGAGACCTCAGCCCCAACCACAAATATTAGGCGCGAAATTATACACAAATTTCGCGTCTAAGCAAATGCATTATACTTGAGCAGTCAGAGTCGCCTGATCAACAGCAACACCAGCACCCATGGTAGTAGAGATGCTTACTTTCTTCACGAAAGTACCTTTCGCAGAAGAAGGTTTTGCTTTCTTCAGAGCAACTAGCAGAGCTTCTAAGTTCTCTTTTAGTTGTTCAGTTTCGAAAGACACCTTACCGATGGTAGTGTGGATGATACCGTTCTTGTCGTTACGGTAACGAACCTGACCCGCTTTAGCATTGTTTACTGCTTCAGCAACGTTAGGAGTTACAGTACCAACTTTAGGGTTTGGCATCAGACCGCGAGGACCTAGGATAGTACCTAGTTGACCTACAACGCGCATTGCATCTGGAGATGCGATCACTACGTCGAAGTTCATTTCGCCTTTCTTCACTTGCTCAGCAAGATCTTCCATACCCACTAGGTCAGCGCCAGCAGCTTTAGCCGCTTCAGCGTTTGCACCTTGAGTGAATACAGCAACGCGGATATCACGACCAGTACCGTGTGGCAGTACAGTTGCACCGCGAACGTTTTGGTCAGATTTACGAGCGTCGATACCTAGGTTAACAGCAACGTCAACAGACTCTACGAATTTTGCAGTTGCAAGTTCTTTCAGAAGAGCAACAGCTTCGTTGATGTCGTACTCTTTAGTTACATCCACTTTTTCGCGGATAGTACGCATGCGCTTAGTTAGTTTTGCCATTGTCTTAACCCTCAACCACTAGGCCCATTGAACGAGCAGTACCTGCGATAGAACGCTTCATTGCTTCGATATCAGCACCAGTCATGTCAGCAGCTTTAGTTTCTGCGATTTCTTGGATTTGAGCGTCAGTGATGGTACCCACTTTTTCAGTGTTTGGACGACCTGAACCAGACTTAACGCCAGCAGCTTTCTTCAGAAGAACTGCTGCAGGTGGAGTCTTAGTTTCAAAAGTGAAAGAACGGTCGCTGTATACAGTGATAACAACTGGAGTTGGTAGACCTTTCTCTACAGACTCTGTACGTGCGTTGAACGCTTTACAGAATTCCATGATGTTCACACCACGTTGACCTAGAGCAGGACCAACTGGTGGACTTGGGTTAGCCATACCCGCTGCAACTTGCAGCTTGATATAAGCTTCAACTTTCTTAGCCATGATATTTCCTAGATTATGGGTTCAGACGCTAATCGATTGATCAGCTCCCCGTTAGAGCAAAAAACTTTTCGCTTCCGTAGAAGCAAAAAGGCGCGAAATTATAGTCAGATTTCACGCCTTAAACAAGCCTATAAAGCTGTTTTTTTAATCAAGTTTTTCAACCTGACCAAATTCAAGCTCAACTGGTGTCGCACGACCAAAGATCGACACGGACACTTTCAGACGGCTCTTCTCGTAGTCCACTTCTTCAACGGTACCGTTGAAGTCAGCAAACGGACCTTCGTTAACACGTACCACTTCACCCGCTTCAAACATGGTCTTAGGACGCGGAGCTTCGCTCGCTTTCTCAAGACGGTTCAAAATAGCGTCAGCTTCTTTATCAGTGATAGGCGCTGGACGATCAGAGGTACCACCAATGAAGCCCATTACACGAGGAACGCTACGCACTAAGTGCCATGATTCATCATTCATGATCATTTGCACTAACACGTAACCAGGGAAGAATTTACGTTCGCTTTTGCGGCGTTGGCCCGCGCGCATCTCTACAACTTCTTCAGTTGGAACCAATACTTCGCCGAACAACTCTTCCATGCTATGCATTTTGATATGTTCACGCAGTGATTGAGCGACACGACCTTCAAATCCCGAGAAGGCTTGAACTACATACCAGCGTTTTTTTGGAGCTTCACTCATGTATTAAACCCTCTATACCCCAGTTGCAAAGGCAACAAGACGAACCATAATGCCGTCAATGCCCCAAAGCACTAGAGCCATTACAATACTTACAGCTAACACGATCAGTGTCGTTTGCATTGTTTCTTGGCGCGTAGGCCAAACAACTTTGCGAACTTCCATGCGAGATTCGCGTGCAAAAATAATCGCGGCTTTACCTTTTGATGTCGTTGCTGCAACGCCAAGCGCCGCGGCAATCAACACAATCACACCTGCAGCGCGAATCACTACAGACAATTCACCATACAGGTAATTACCCACAACAGCGGCAGCTAGCAGTACAAAAGTGACAACCCACTTCAGTGTATTTGCTGCACTTGAGCTATCAGGAGTCTCAGCATTGTTTGCTTTCATAAACCAACCTGTCACAAGTCTAACTATAGACGACAACAACCCCGCTGTTGCAGGGCAAATCCATTCCATTGACACAAAATGTGCCAATCGATCGTTCAAGACCAAGAGGATCTCTTAGCCCCGGAATTCCTTGCTAAGTGCGAGATTTGATGAATAAATCAGCACCAAAAACTACAGCGCAGAAAAAGGGCATCAAATGATGCCCTCTTTGCTACTGTGTAGTCAAATCATTCTTCACAGAATCTGTGATTAAGCGATGATCTTAGCAACAACACCAGCACCAACTGTACGGCCACCTTCACGGATTGCGAAGCGTAGACCTTCGTCCATTGCGATTGGCGCGATCAGCTCAACAATCATTTGAATGTTGTCGCCTGGCATTACCATCTCTACGCCTTCTGGCAGTTCGATGTTGCCTGTTACGTCAGTTGTACGGAAGTAGAACTGTGGACGGTAACCTTTGAAGAATGGAGTGTGACGACCACCTTCATCTTTAGACAGTACGTATACTTCTGATTCGAACTTGGTGTGTGGAGTGATTGAACCTGGTTTCGCTAGTACTTGACCACGTTCTACTTCATCACGTTTTGTACCACGTAGTAGTGCACCAACGTTCTCACCTGCACGACCTTCGTCTAGCAGTTTACGGAACATTTCTACACCAGTACAAGTAGTGGTTGTAGTGTCGTGGATACCTACGATCGCTACTTCATCACCTACTTTCAGGATACCGCGCTCGATACGGCCAGTTACTACTGTACCACGACCTTGGATTGAGAATACGTCTTCGATTGGCATCAGGAACGGCATGTCTACTGCACGCTCTGGCTCTGGAATGTAGTTGTCCAGTGCTTCAGCCAGTTCAACGATTTTCGCTTCCCACTGCTCTTCGCCGTTTAGTGCGCCTAGTGCAGAACCTTGGATAACTGGTAGGTCATCACCTGGGAAATCGTATTCAGACAGAAGTTCACGTACTTCCATTTCTACTAGTTCTAGTAGCTCTTCATCGTCAACCATGTCACATTTGTTCATGAATACGATGATGTAAGGAATACCAACCTGACGGCCTAGTAGGATGTGCTCACGAGTTTGTGGCATTGGACCATCTGTTGCAGCAACAACTAGGATACCACCGTCCATTTGCGCAGCACCTGTGATCATGTTTTTAACATAGTCAGCGTGTCCTGGGCAGTCTACGTGTGCGTAGTGACGGCTTGGAGTGTCGTACTCTACGTGTGAAGTAGAGATTGTGATACCGCGCTCACGCTCTTCTGGAGCGTTGTCGATTGACGCGAAGTCACGAGCTGCACCGCCGTACACTTTAGCCAGTGTAGTACAGATTGCTGCAGTTAGAGTTGTTTTACCGTGGTCAACGTGGCCGATAGTACCAACGTTTACGTGCGGTTTCGTACGTTCAAATTTTTCTTTAGACATGGGTTGTCCCTCTAGGTACGGATATAGGTGGCTTTAAATAATGACCACGCAACCAAAAATTACCGGTAGTAAAGTATATATCAAAAGGAAAAGTTTGCTTAGAGCTGGTGCTGATAGGCAGATTCGAACTGCCGACCTCATCCTTACCAAGGATGCGCTCTACCGCCTGAGCTATATCAGCACTCTTAAATGAGTGGAGCGGGCAGCGGGAATCGAACCCGCATCATCAGCTTGGAAGGCTGAGGTAATAGCCATTATACGATGCCCGCAACACGTAACTCTGAGAGCTATTTCCTTAAGAATATGGTGGAGGGGGACGGATTCGAACCATCGAAGGCGGAGCCGGCAGATTTACAGTCTGCTCCCTTTGGCCACTCGGGAACCCCTCCAAATTTTTTACCCATTTTACGACTTGGAGTCTTACTCCGAAGGAAAATGGTGCCGACTACCGGAATCGAACTGGTGACCTACTGATTACAAGTCAGTTGCTCTACCTACTGAGCTAAGTCGGCATAAGTGGAGCGCATTCTATTGAATGATTTCTTACCTTGCAACCCTTAAAACCAAAAAAAATCCAAATTTGGCACGTTTTTGTTTATTCGATGATTTTTCACTCAAATTTCGATTCAATCGCTAATTCTGTCATCTTTCTCATTTGAATTATCAGCGCCATATTGTATGTTCCCCTCTCTTATTCTAATTATACGATTGAGCATTTTATGAGCCCGTACTTGTCTTTTGCTCGTCATCAGTGGGCAGAGTTACGTAATTCTGTGCCTATGACGTTGTCGGAAACGGACCTTCAAGAGCTGCAAGGCATCAATGAAAACCTAACCATCAAAGAAGCGGTGGAGATCTATCTGCCCCTTGCTCGGTTACTGAACTTGTATGTTGCTGCAAGGCAAAGCCGTAACTCAGTGCTGAATCAATTTTTGGGGAACACCGAGAAAGCGCCACCGTTTGTGATTGGCATCGCTGGCAGTGTTGCCGTCGGAAAAAGCACCACCGCTCGTCTACTCAAAGCATTGTTGTCGCGCTGGGAAAATCACCCGAAAGTCGAGCTGGTCACCACCGATGGATTTCTGCATCCCAACCGCGTACTCAATGAACGTGACATCATGCATAAGAAAGGGTTTCCAGAATCCTACGACATGCGTCGTTTGGTGCAATTTGTCTCGGACGTGAAAGCAGGCGAACCCCATGTGGAAGCCCCAATCTACTCACATCTAACTTACGACATTACGCCAGAGATGAAGGTCGTTGATCGTCCAGACGTGTTGATTATCGAAGGCTTGAATGTCTTGCAAAGTGGCATGGATTATCCGCACGATCCGCATCGTGTTTTTATCTCTGACTTCCTCGATTTTTCGATTTATGTCGATGCAGACAGTTCCATGATTGAAAAATGGTATGTCGAACGCTTTATGAAATTCCGCCAAGGTGCGTTTATGAAGCCGGGCTCTTACTTCAGCCACTACACCCAGCTCACGGAAGATGAAGCGATAGCCAAAGCCAAAGACATTTGGCACACCATCAATGGAAAAAATCTGCAGCAAAACATTCTGCCGACCAAAGAGCGCGCCCAACTGATTCTGCGCAAGAGCCACAACCATACGGTCGAAGAAGTGCTGCTCCGGAAGTAACCGTTGAGAAACAAAAAAGAGGCGATTCGCCTCTTTTTTGTTGGATTTCACTTATTCACCTTTGCGAAGCGAAATTTCGCCGCCGATAAAGCTCTTAATGCCGTCGTCCATTTCGAGCAACACGCCACCATGCGCATCGATACCACGCTCAATACCGGTGATCTCGTTGTCCCCCATGATCAATCGGACTTTTCGGTCGATAAAGTTGTCCAACCGATTCCAACGCCCAACGAAGTCTTGCATGCCATACAGCTCATAATCACGCAGCGCCTGATCCAGCGCTTGGATGAAGGCGACCGCAAGCTGATTGCGATCCACATGATCTTGGCCGATCACTTGTGACAAGCTTGACCACGGTTGATCAATGTTCGACTCGCGATCCTGCATAATAAGGTTCATCCCCATACCAATCACCAAGTGCGCCGCGGCACCGGCTTGACCCGATAACTCCACCAGAATCCCAGCCAGTTTGCGGTCTTGATAATACAAGTCGTTTGGCCATTTCAATTTGACGCCTTCCAGCCCCATGTTTTCCAAGGCTTCCACAATCGCGACACCTACGACCAAACTCAGTCCCATTGCCGCAGCGATACCAGCGTCTAGTCGCCAATACATGGAAAAATAGAGGTTCGCGCCGAAAGGTGACACCCAATGACGACCACGACGTCCTCGTCCTTTGGCTTGGTACTCCGCCAAACACACGGTGCCAGATGTCAACGTATCGACGTTATCCAGCAGATACTGGTTGGTTGAACCAATAATCGGATGCAGCTCAACCGGGTTACTCACCTGAGCTTGAATCAGCGCTTCATCCAACATATGTAGCGGCTGAGCCAGCTGGTAACCTTTCCCTTGAACGCGAAAGACATCCACACCCCATTCCTGAATTCCTTGAATGTGTTTGCTGATCGCGGCACGGGTCATGCCTAACTGGGCACCAAGTGATTCACCAGAATGAAAAGCACCATCCGACAGAGTCTTCAATAATGTCAGTTTTACGCTATGCTCTTTCACTCTGCATTCTCCATTAAATGGGTTAAATATGTTTCTTGGGTCACGCCCATAAAACGCACTTCATGTTCGAGACAAATCCCGTATTGTGCTTCAACGCGACGGCGTACCAACGCAGCCAGTTCAACCACATCCTGCGCGGTGGCCGTTCCTGTATTGATCAAGACCAAGGCTTGTTTCGGATGCACTTGTGCACCGCCAACACAGACGCCCTTCAAGCCCGCGCTATCAATCAGCCAACCCGCCGCAACTTTCACCCCATCCTGAGTGGGATACGCCACCATGTCAGGGAATGATTGTTTCAATCGGTCATATTCAGCCTGCCGAATCACAGGATTTTTAAAAAAGCTGCCGGCATTTCCGGTCACCGCAGGGTCGGGTAGCTTGTCCATTCGCGTGCGGCAGACGGTTTGATAAACCGCTTCTGGCGAACAGTCATCTCCCAACACTTGTAACGGACCGTAAGACGCGACGGGCTGCCAATCTTTATTCAAAATTAATCCCACGGCAACGACAATCGCTTTACCGTACAATTGATGTTTGAAAATGGAATCTCGGTAACCAAACAAACACTCTTGCGCGCTGAGACGTTTGATGGTCAAGCTCTCGAGACACAGGTAATCCACGTACTGGCAGATATCTTGGAACTCAACGCCGTACGCGCCGATATTCTGAATCGGTGCAGAGCCCGCGCAACCGGGAATGAGTGCGAGATTCTCCAAACCATAAAACCGCTGCTTCATACACCAGGTCACTAAGGCTGGCCAATCTTCGCCACCATTGACATGCAAGTAGTGATGGTGGGCGTCGTCACGATACGTAATTCCCGTCATGCGATTGACCATCACCAACCCTTGAAACGGCTCGGTGAACAGCATATTGCTCCCCTTGCCCAACATCAGCTTGGGAATCCCCTGCCAGCGTTCGTCCTGATGCAGTTGTATCAGATCATCAGCCGACTCAATGATAGCCAGCGCCTTGCAAGATTGTTCAATACCAAACGTATGGTAAGGCTTTAAGTTCGCGTCGAGATGTAATTGCATGAGATTCTTTGAATAAACTAAACTGGGATCATTCTACAACAGATGTACTTTGAAGACAGATACAAATGCCGACTCTGCAATTTGAACCCATAGACCCGATAAAGTTGCCCCTAGTGAAACGTTTTTATAAGCAACATTATGCGAGCACCAAACCCAAACGTGACGAGTTGATGATCGGCGCTTATGGCAATCAAGGGCTGTGTGGCATCGTGCGATTTCGCATCGTGGCGCAATATCGCCTGCTGACGGGCATGGCGGTTGAGAGCACACAACGCGGCACGGGGATTGGTCATGCATTACTCCACTACTGTCAGGCACACATTCTTCAACAACATGACTATTGTTTCGCCTATGCCCACCTGACTGAGTTTTATCGCAAAGCGAACTTCATCCCCATCGCTGCCGAAACATTGCCTGCAGAGCTACAGACGCTGTTTAAGCGTTATTCATCAAGCGGTAAAGATCTCATTCCGATGCAATTCATACCCGAGATATGCTAAGAATTGTGCACTTTCCTAGCCTTTCTTTGCTGAGTTTTGGTAATATGCTCTGCTCGCAATTTTGCACGTACGTAAGGTAAAGCATCCCTATGATTGCTCGTAGAAACCCATTCGAACAGCTACCAACTATTGCGCAAGATCCGAATAAGTTTGGTGTTTTGTTCTCTGCCAAAGACTTTCGCACTCATCTGATTGAGTCGATTCGTCAGGCAAGTAAGCGTATCTACATAGTGGCGCTCTATTTAGAGAATGATGATGCTGGTCGAGAAATTCTCACTGAGCTGTATGAAGCGAAACAGCGTAATCCCGGCCTAGACATCAATATTTGTGTTGACTGGCATCGCGCGCAACGGGGTCTGATCGGTGCAGCTTCGTCAGAAGGCAACGCAGCAATGTATAAGTCCTTCAAAGAGCAGTACGACCACTGCATTCCGGTTTACGGCATTCCCGTTCGTGGTAAAGAAGTCTTTGGTGTCTTACACCTCAAAGGCTTTATCATCGACGACCAAGTCATCTACAGTGGTGCCAGTCTCAATAACGTCTACCTGCATTACAAAGAACGTTATCGCTTTGACCGCTACCATACGATCGAAAACCAAGTGTTGGCCGACAGCATGGTTGAGTTTATCCAACAACAAATGCTGGCTCACCCTGCGGTGAACGATCTCGCATGCCACAGCAAGCCAACCACGAAAGAGATCAAAACGGACATTCGTCAATTCCGAGCGACATTATCGCAAGCGGATTACCATTTTGAATCCCAAGACGTCGGCCCCGATCAAGTGGGTATCACACCCTTGGTGGGGATCGGAAAACGTCGCAACCGCCTGAACCAATACATTGTTCAGTTGATTGCTCAAGCGAAAGACGAAGTCTTCATCTGCACACCTTACTTTAACTTTCCGAAAGGCGTTGCGAAGGAGGTCCGTAAGGCAATCCGACGCGGCGTGAAAGTCCATATTGTGGTGGGCGACAAAACGGCAAACGATTTCTACATTCCACCAACACAGGAATTTAAAACCATTGGTGGCTTGCCGTATCTGTATGAACTCAACCTGCGCCGCTTCGCTAAAATCAACGAAGCGAATATCGCCAGTCGCAAACTCTCTATCCACCTGTGGAAAGACGGTGACAACAGCTTCCACTTAAAAGGAATCTGGGTAGACAAGCGTTATATGCTCATCACAGGTAACAACCTCAATCCACGCGCTTGGAAGCTGGATCTTGAGAATGCTATCCTGATCACCGATCATTACCACCACCTGACGGAACGTTTTGAGCAAGAAGTCGAAAACATTCTTCAACACACTCAATTGGTGTGCACCTACCGCCAAATCGAGAAGTTAGAAAACTACCCAGAGAATGTTCAGCGTTTAATTCGTAAAATCACCCGCGTCAAAGCCGACCGCGTGCTGAAACAAATCCTCTGAGCGCTCTCCTTACTCTTTGAGCCGATGCCTGTGCATCGGCTTTTTTGTCTCGACTCCCCCACTCTTCTATCTCAATATCTCAACACCTCATCGAGCGCTCCCGCAAATCACATGCTGTCTCATCGGTTTGTTACGCAGCTCAAACAATAAAGCCCTTGACAGACGTATAACCGCCTCAATAGCGTAACCATCAGCAATGGGTTCAATCAGTAACGGGGTCATTGGTGTGGAATCTAATCATGATATGCAATTCATAAAAGGACGGGGAGCGGAGGTGGCACGATACGGTGTAGATAACCTCATCAAGCCAGAGAAACATGACGTAAAAAGGGGAAGGGGAGCTGAACGAGCAATCGCGCTGAGTAAAGGATGGCAATTTGATGCGTTTTCTAAACGCCAGATAGCAAAAAACCCAGTCAAAGACTGGGTTTTCAAAATAAGTGGCGGAGCGGACGGGACTCGAACCCGCGACCCCCGGCGTGACAGGCCGGTATTCTAACCAACTGAACTACCGCTCCGCACTGGTTAGACTCAAGAGTCTAAATTTAAAGCCTGGCGATGTTCTACTCTCACATGGGGAGGCCCCACACTACCATCGACGCTGTTTCGTTTCACTTCTGAGTTCGGAATGGAATCAGGTGGGTCCAAAACGCTATGGTCGCCAAGCAAATTCTTAAAATTCGGAAAGCTGTTTTCGTTCTCTCAACACATTCTTATGCACTTAGCTTTGAGTCCACTACAAAACCCCTTGGGTGTTGTATGGTTAAGCCTCACGGGCAATTAGTACAGGTTAGCTCAACGCCTCACAACGCTTACACACCCTGCCTATCAACGTTCTAGTCTCGAACAACCCTTTAGGATACTTAAAGTATCAGGGAAGACTCATCTCAGGGCTCGCTTCCCGCTTAGATGCTTTCAGCGGTTATCGATTCCGAACTTAGCTACCGGGCAATGCGTCTGGCGACACAACCCGAACACCAGAGGTTCGTCCACTCCGGTCCTCTCGTACTAGGAGCAGCCCCCTTCAATCTTCCAACGCCCACGGCAGATAGGGACCGAACTGTCTCACGACGTTCTAAACCCAGCTCGCGTACCACTTTAAATGGCGAACAGCCATACCCTTGGGACCGACTTCAGCCCCAGGATGTGATGAGCCGACATCGAGGTGCCAAACACCGCCGTCGATATGAACTCTTGGGCGGTATCAGCCTGTTATCCCCGGAGTACCTTTTATCCGTTGAGCGATGGCCCTTCCATTCAGAACCACCGGATCACTATGACCTGCTTTCGCACCTGCTCGAACCGTCATTCTCGCAGTTAAGCGGGCTTATGCCATTGCACTAACCTCACGATGTCCAACCGTGATTAGCCCACCTTCGTGCTCCTCCGTTACTCTTTGGGAGGAGACCGCCCCAGTCAAACTACCCACCAGGCACTGTCCTCAACCCGGATAACGGGTCTAAGTTAGAACATCAAACATACAAGGGTGGTATTTCAAGGTCGGCTCCAACGCAACTGGCGTCACGTCTTCAAAGCCTCCCACCTATCCTACACATGTAGGTTCAATGTTCAGTGCCAAGCTGTAGTAAAGGTTCACGGGGTCTTTCCGTCTAGCCGCGGGTACACTGCATCTTCACAGCGATTTCAATTTCACTGAGTCTCGGGTGGAGACAGCGTGGCCATCATTACGCCATTCGTGCAGGTCGGAACTTACCCGACAAGGAATTTCGCTACCTTAGGACCGTTATAGTTACGGCCGCCGTTTACCGGGGCTTCGATCAAGAGCTTCGACCGAAGTCTAACCCCATCAATTAACCTTCCGGCACCGGGCAGGCGTCACACCGTATACGTCATCTTACGATTTTGCACAGTGCTGTGTTTTTAATAAACAGTTGCAGCCACCTGGTATCTGCGACTCTCATCAGCTCCATCCGCGAGGGACTTCACCATCAAGAGCGTACCTTCTCCCGAAGTTACGGTACCATTTTGCCTAGTTCCTTCACCCGAGTTCTCTCAAGCGCCTTGGTATTCTCTACCCGACCACCTGTGTCGGTTTGGGGTACGATTCCTTACAATCTGAAGCTTAGAGGCTTTTCCTGGAAGCATGGCATCAATGACTTCACACCCGTAGGTGCTCGACGTCGTGTCTCAGCCTTAAAAAGAGCCGGATTTACCTAACTCTTAAGCCTACGCACTTGAACCTGGACAACCGTCGCCAGGCCCACCTAGCCTTCTCCGTCCCCCCATCGCAATTGTAAGAAGTACGGGAATATTAACCCGTTTCCCATCGACTACGCTTTTCAGCCTCGCCTTAGGGGTCGACTTACCCTGCCCCGATTAACGTTGGACAGGAACCCTTGGTCTTCCGGCGGGGAGGTTTTTCACCCCCCTTGTCGTTACTCATGTCAGCATTCGCACTTCTGATACCTCCAGCATGCTTTACAACACACCTTCAACGGCTTACAGAACGCTCCCCTACCCAATACGATAAATCGCATTGCCGCAGCTTCGGTTTACAGCTTAGCCCCGTTACATCTTCCGCGCAGGCCGACTCGACTAGTGAGCTATTACGCTTTCTTTAAATGATGGCTGCTTCTAAGCCAACATCCTAGCTGTCTGAGCCTTCCCACATCGTTTCCCACTTAGCTGTAATTTGGGACCTTAGCTGGCGGTCTGGGTTGTTTCCCTCTCCACGACGGACGTTAGCACCCGCCGTGTGTCTCCCGGATATTACTTACTGGTATTCGGAGTTTGCAAAGGGTTGGTAAGTCGGGATGACCCCCTAGCCTTAACAGTGCTCTACCCCCAGTAGTATTCGTCCGAGGCGCTACCTAAATAGCTTTCGGGGAGAACCAGCTATCTCCGAGTTTGATTGGCCTTTCACCCCTAGCCACAAGTCATCCGCTAATTTTTCAACATTAGTCGGTTCGGTCCTCCAGTTGATGTTACTCAACCTTCAACCTGCCCATGGCTAGATCACCCGGTTTCGGGTCTATATCCAGAGACTGAACGCCCAGTTAAGACTCGGTTTCCCTACGGCTCCCCTATATGGTTAACCTTGCCACTGAATATAAGTCGCTGACCCATTATACAAAAGGTACGCAGTCACCCCACAAAGGAGGCTCCTACTGCTTGTACGTACACGGTTTCAGGTTCTATTTCACTCCCCTCACAGGGGTTCTTTTCGCCTTTCCCTCACGGTACTGGTTCACTATCGGTCAGTCAGGAGTATTTAGCCTTGGAGGATGGTCCCCCCATATTCAGACAGGATAACACGTGTCCCGCCCTACTCGATTTCACTGAACATGCGCTGTCGGCTACGGGGCTATCACCCTGTTTCGCGGTCCTTTCCAGAACCTTCACCTGACGCATGTAAAGCTTAAGGGCTAATCCAATTTCGCTCGCCGCTACTATCGGAATCTCGGTTGATTTCTTCTCCTCGGGGTACTTAGATGTTTCAGTTCCCCCGGTTCGCCCTGTTAACCTATGTATTCAGTTAACAGTAACTGCTTATGCAGTTGGGTTTCCCCATTCGGAAATCTCAGACTCAAGTGGCTGTTACTGCCTAATCTGAGCTTATCGCAAGTTACTACGTCCTTCATCGCCTCTGACTGCCAAGGCATCCACCGTGTACGCTTAGTCACTTAACCATACAACCCGAAGGAGTTTCGGATTGTTGTTAAACAACCTAGGTGTCACACATTTAATTTACATGAGTGTGTGACTGATTTTGCCGGACTCAATTTTGAAGACTTACTGAATCAGTAAGCTTCGATACCAAGCACACTTGAATGTGTTTGTTGGTGTATTCCATTAGGAATACATTGAGAACTTTACAAACAACAATAAATTGTTGTTTTGTCAGCTTTCCAAATTGTTAAAGAGCAAGATTTTCTAATGAAAACCATGTTTAAGAACACTTAAGCAAATGTGCTTAAAGATGGTGGAGCTAAGCAGGATCGAACTGCTGACCTCCTGCGTGCAAGGCAGGCGCTCTCCCAGCTGAGCTATAGCCCCATCAGGTGTTGATACTGTGTGCCAATCCTCTGGGAGGAAGATTGGTGGGTCTGAGTGGACTCGAACCACCGACCTCTCGCTTATCAGGCGAACGCTCTAACCACCTGAGCTACAGACCCAGTATCGTCTCTAAAACGTATAAACCATCAATCTGTGTGAACACTCATCGCAATAATCATTCGTATAAGGAGGTGATCCAGCGCCAGGTTCCCCTAGCGCTACCTTGTTACGACTTCACCCCAGTCATGAACCACAAAGTGGCAAGCGTCCTCCCGAAGGTTAAACTACCTGCTTCTTTTGCAGCCCACTCCCATGGTGTGACGGGCGGTGTGTACAAGGCCCGGGAACGTATTCACCGTGGCATTCTGATCCACGATTACTAGCGATTCCGACTTCATGGAGTCGAGTTGCAGACTCCAATCCGGACTACGACGCACTTTTTGGGATTCGCTCACTTTCGCAAGTTGGCCGCCCTCTGTATGCGCCATTGTAGCACGTGTGTAGCCCTACTCGTAAGGGCCATGATGACTTGACGTCGTCCCCACCTTCCTCCGGTTTATCACCGGCAGTCTCCCTGGAGTTCCCGACATTACTCGCTGGCAAACAAGGATAAGGGTTGCGCTCGTTGCGGGACTTAACCCAACATTTCACAACACGAGCTGACGACAGCCATGCAGCACCTGTCTCAGAGTTCCCGAAGGCACCAAAGCATCTCTGCTAAGTTCTCTGGATGTCAAGAGTAGGTAAGGTTCTTCGCGTTGCATCGAATTAAACCACATGCTCCACCGCTTGTGCGGGCCCCCGTCAATTCATTTGAGTTTTAATCTTGCGACCGTACTCCCCAGGCGGTCTACTTAACGCGTTAGCTCCGAAAGCCACGGCTCAAGGCCACAACCTCCAAGTAGACATCGTTTACGGCGTGGACTACCAGGGTATCTAATCCTGTTTGCTCCCCACGCTTTCGCATCTGAGTGTCAGTATCTGTCCAGGGGGCCGCCTTCGCCACCGGTATTCCTTCAGATCTCTACGCATTTCACCGCTACACCTGAAATTCTACCCCCCTCTACAGTACTCTAGCCTGCCAGTTTCAAATGCAATTCCGAGGTTGAGCCCCGGGCTTTCACATCTGACTTAACAAACCACCTGCATGCGCTTTACGCCCAGTAATTCCGATTAACGCTCGCACCCTCCGTATTACCGCGGCTGCTGGCACGGAGTTAGCCGGTGCTTCTTCTGCAGCTAACGTCAAAGAATACCGCTATTAACGATATCCCCTTCCTCACTGCTGAAAGTACTTTACAACCCGAAGGCCTTCTTCATACACGCGGCATGGCTGCATCAGGCTTGCGCCCATTGTGCAATATTCCCCACTGCTGCCTCCCGTAGGAGTCTGGACCGTGTCTCAGTTCCAGTGTGGCTGATCATCCTCTCAGACCAGCTAGGGATCGTCGCCTTGGTGAGCCCTTACCTCACCAACTAGCTAATCCCACCTGGGCATATCCTGACGCGAGAGGCCCGAAGGTCCCCCTCTTTGAGCCGAAGCTATCATGCGGTATTAGCCATCGTTTCCAATGGTTATCCCCCACATCAGGGCAATTTCCCAGGCATTACTCACCCGTCCGCCGCTCGCCGCCCAACAAATCCCCCGAAGGTTCAATGTTGTCGCTGCCGCTCGACTTGCATGTGTTAGGCCTGCCGCCAGCGTTCAATCTGAGCCATGATCAAACTCTTCAATTTAAGATTTTGTGGCTCAATGAATACTGACTTCAAATTACCTTAGTAATTCAAAGCTATTATCGTTCCAACAGAACGATAATGAATTGACTGTGCCGATACCGAAGTATCGATTGGTCACTCAGTTCATTGATACCTAAGTTGATTCTTTAGAATCATCTTTGATTATCATCAACGAGTGCCCACACAGATTGATAGGTTTATATTGTTAAAGAGCTTTGCTTTCAGTGCGTTAGCACTTAGACAGGACGCGTATATTACGCTTCACACCGTGAAAGTCAACATAAAACTCTAAGTTTTTTTAGAGCTCTATGGTGACTTGCTTAAAGTTTAAGCAAGTGCAATTTAAAGCCTGGCGATGTTCTACTCTCACATGGGGAGGCCCCACACTACCATCGACGCTGTTTCGTTTCACTTCTGAGTTCGGAATGGAATCAGGTGGGTCCAAAACGCTATGGTCGCCAAGCAAATTCTTAAAATTCGGAAAGCTGTTTTCTATTCTCACAACACATTCTTATGCGCTTAGCTTTGAGTCCAGTACAAAACCCCTTGGGTGTTGTATGGTTAAGCCTCACGGGCAATTAGTACAGGTTAGCTCAACGCCTCACAACGCTTACACACCCTGCCTATCAACGTTCTAGTCTCGAACAACCCTTTAGGATACTTAAAGTATCAGGGAAGACTCATCTCAGGGCTCGCTTCCCGCTTAGATGCTTTCAGCGGTTATCGATTCCGAACTTAGCTACCGGGCAATGCGTCTGGCGACACAACCCGAACACCAGAGGTTCGTCCACTCCGGTCCTCTCGTACTAGGAGCAGCCCCCTTCAATCTTCCAACGCCCACGGCAGATAGGGACCGAACTGTCTCACGACGTTCTAAACCCAGCTCGCGTACCACTTTAAATGGCGAACAGCCATACCCTTGGGACCGACTTCAGCCCCAGGATGTGATGAGCCGACATCGAGGTGCCAAACACCGCCGTCGATATGAACTCTTGGGCGGTATCAGCCTGTTATCCCCGGAGTACCTTTTATCCGTTGAGCGATGGCCCTTCCATTCAGAACCACCGGATCACTATGACCTGCTTTCGCACCTGCTCGAACCGTCATTCTCGCAGTTAAGCGGGCTTATGCCATTGCACTAACCTCACGATGTCCAACCGTGATTAGCCCACCTTCGTGCTCCTCCGTTACTCTTTGGGAGGAGACCGCCCCAGTCAAACTACCCACCAGGCACTGTCCTCAACCCGGATAACGGGTCTAAGTTAGAACATCAAACATACAAGGGTGGTATTTCAAGGTCGGCTCCAACGCAACTGGCGTCACGTCTTCAAAGCCTCCCACCTATCCTACACATGTAGGTTCAATGTTCAGTGCCAAGCTGTAGTAAAGGTTCACGGGGTCTTTCCGTCTAGCCGCGGGTACACTGCATCTTCACAGCGATTTCAATTTCACTGAGTCTCGGGTGGAGACAGCGTGGCCATCATTACGCCATTCGTGCAGGTCGGAACTTACCCGACAAGGAATTTCGCTACCTTAGGACCGTTATAGTTACGGCCGCCGTTTACCGGGGCTTCGATCAAGAGCTTCGACCGAAGTCTAACCCCATCAATTAACCTTCCGGCACCGGGCAGGCGTCACACCGTATACGTCATCTTACGATTTTGCACAGTGCTGTGTTTTTAATAAACAGTTGCAGCCACCTGGTATCTGCGACTCTCATCAGCTCCATCCGCAAGGGACTTCACCATCAAGAGCGTACCTTCTCCCGAAGTTACGGTACCATTTTGCCTAGTTCCTTCACCCGAGTTCTCTCAAGCGCCTTGGTATTCTCTACCCGACCACCTGTGTCGGTTTGGGGTACGATTCCTTACAATCTGAAGCTTAGAGGCTTTTCCTGGAAGCATGGCATCAATGACTTCACACCCGTAGGTGCTCGACGTCGTGTCTCAGCCTTAAAGAGAGCCGGATTTACCTAACTCTCAAGCCTACGCACTTGAACCTGGACAACCGTCGCCAGGCCCACCTAGCCTTCTCCGTCCCCCCATCGCAATTGTAAGAAGTACGGGAATATTAACCCGTTTCCCATCGACTACGCTTTTCAGCCTCGCCTTAGGGGTCGACTTACCCTGCCCCGATTAACGTTGGACAGGAACCCTTGGTCTTCCGGCGGGGAGGTTTTTCACCCCCCTTGTCGTTACTCATGTCAGCATTCGCACTTCTGATACCTCCAGCATGCTTTACAACACACCTTCAACGGCTTACAGAACGCTCCCCTACCCAATACGATAAATCGCATTGCCGCAGCTTCGGTTTACAGCTTAGCCCCGTTACATCTTCCGCGCAGGCCGACTCGACTAGTGAGCTATTACGCTTTCTTTAAATGATGGCTGCTTCTAAGCCAACATCCTAGCTGTCTGAGCCTTCCCACATCGTTTCCCACTTAGCTGTAATTTGGGACCTTAGCTGGCGGTCTGGGTTGTTTCCCTCTCCACGACGGACGTTAGCACCCGCCGTGTGTCTCCCGGATATTACTTACTGGTATTCGGAGTTTGTAAAGGGTTGGTAAGTCGGGATGACCCCCTAGCCTTAACAGTGCTCTACCCCCAGTAGTATTCGTCCGAGGCGCTACCTAAATAGCTTTCGGGGAGAACCAGCTATCTCCGAGTTTGATTGGCCTTTCACCCCTAGCCACAAGTCATCCGCTAATTTTTCAACATTAGTCGGTTCGGTCCTCCAGTTGATGTTACTCAACCTTCAACCTGCCCATGGCTAGATCACCCGGTTTCGGGTCTATATCCAGAGACTGAACGCCCAGTTAAGACTCGGTTTCCCTACGGCTCCCCTATATGGTTAACCTTGCCACTGAATATAAGTCGCTGACCCATTATACAAAAGGTACGCAGTCACCCCACGAAGAGGCTCCTACTGCTTGTACGTACACGGTTTCAGGTTCTATTTCACTCCCCTCACAGGGGTTCTTTTCGCCTTTCCCTCACGGTACTGGTTCACTATCGGTCAGTCAGGAGTATTTAGCCTTGGAGGATGGTCCCCCCATATTCAGACAGGATAACACGTGTCCCGCCCTACTCGATTTCACTGAACATGCGCTGTCGGCTACGGGGCTATCACCCTGTTTCGCGGTCCTTTCCAGAACCTTCACCTGACGCATGTAAAGCTTAAGGGCTAATCCAATTTCGCTCGCCGCTACTATCGGAATCTCGGTTGATTTCTTCTCCTCGGGGTACTTAGATGTTTCAGTTCCCCCGGTTCGCCCTGTTAACCTATGTATTCAGTTAACAGTAACTGCTTATGCAGTTGGGTTTCCCCATTCGGAAATCTCAGACTCAAGTGGCTGTTACTACCTAATCTGAGCTTATCGCAAGTTACTACGTCCTTCATCGCCTCTGACTGCCAAGGCATCCACCGTGTACGCTTAGTCACTTAACCATACAACCCGAAGGAGTTTCGGATTGTTGTTAAACAACCTAGGTGTCACACATTTAATTTACATGAGTGTGTGACTGATTTTGCCGGACTCAATTTTGAAGACTTACTGAATCAGTAAGCTTCGATACCAAGCACACTTGAATGTGTTTGTTGGTGTATTCCATTAGGAATACATTGAGAACTTTACAAACAACAATAAATTGTTGTTTTGTCAGCTTTCCAAATTGTTAAAGAGCAAGATTTTCTAATGAAAACCATGTTTAAAGATTCTAAAGGTAAAACCTTTAAAGATGGTATCCCGTAGGGGAGTCGAACCCCTGTTACCGCCGTGAAAGGGCGGTGTCCTAGGCCTCTAGACGAACGGGACACAGCAATGTGCTCGCGCTAAAGGGCAGAGGCACGAATCTCTTCACTTTATTAAACACTATCAATCTGTGTGAACACTCATCGCAATAATCATTCGTATAAGGAGGTGATCCAGCGCCAGGTTCCCCTAGCGCTACCTTGTTACGACTTCACCCCAGTCATGAACCACAAAGTGGCAAGCGTCCTCCCGAAGGTTAAACTACCTGCTTCTTTTGCAGCCCACTCCCATGGTGTGACGGGCGGTGTGTACAAGGCCCGGGAACGTATTCACCGTGGCATTCTGATCCACGATTACTAGCGATTCCGACTTCATGGAGTCGAGTTGCAGACTCCAATCCGGACTACGACGCACTTTT
>NZ_ACZP01000016.1 GCF_000176175.1 Vibrio furnissii CIP 102972 | reverse complement strand
CACTAAGATACTCTTCACATCTAAACCGTATCAATCTGTGTGAACACTCATCGCAATAATCATTCGTATAAGGAGGTGATCCAGCGCCAGGTTCCCCTAGCGCTACCTTGTTACGACTTCACCCCAGTCATGAACCACAAAGTGGCAAGCGTCCTCCCGAAGGTTAAACTACCTGCTTCTTTTGCAGCCCACTCCCATGGTGTGACGGGCGGTGTGTACAAGGCCCGGGAACGTATTCACCGTGGCATTCTGATCCACGATTACTAGCGATTCCGACTTCATGGAGTCGAGTTGCAGACTCCAATCCGGACTACGACGCACTTTTTGGGATTCGCTCACTTTCGCAAGTTGGCTGCCCTCTGTATGCGCCATTGTAGCACGTGTGTAGCCCTACTCGTAAGGGCCATGATGACTTGACGTCGTCCCCACCTTCCTCCGGTTTATCACCGGCAGTCTCCCTGGAGTTCCCGACATTACTCGCTGGCAAACAAGGATAAGGGTTGCGCTCGTTGCGGGACTTAACCCAACATTTCACAACACGAGCTGACGACAGCCATGCAGCACCTGTCTCAGAGTTCCCGAAGGCACCAAAGCATCTCTGCTAAGTTCTCTGGATGTCAAGAGTAGGTAAGGTTCTTCGCGTTGCATCGAATTAAACCACATGCTCCACCGCTTGTGCGGGCCCCCGTCAATTCATTTGAGTTTTAATCTTGCGACCGTACTCCCCAGGCGGTCTACTTAACGCGTTAGCTCCGAAAGCCACGGCTCAAGGCCACAACCTCCAAGTAGACATCGTTTACGGCGTGGACTACCAGGGTATCTAATCCTGTTTGCTCCCCACGCTTTCGCATCTGAGTGTCAGTATCTGTCCAGGGGGCCGCCTTCGCCACCGGTATTCCTTCAGATCTCTACGCATTTCACCGCTACACCTGAAATTCTACCCCCCTCTACAGTACTCTAGCCTGCCAGTTTCAAATGCAATTCCGAGGTTGAGCCCCGGGCTTTCACATCTGACTTAACAAACCACCTGCATGCGCTTTACGCCCAGTAATTCCGATTAACGCTCGCACCCTCCGTATTACCGCGGCTGCTGGCACGGAGTTAGCCGGTGCTTCTTCTGCAGCTAACGTCAAAGAATACCGCTATTAACGATACCCCCTTCCTCACTGCTGAAAGTACTTTACAACCCGAAGGCCTTCTTCATACACGCGGCATGGCTGCATCAGGCTTGCGCCCATTGTGCAATATTCCCCACTGCTGCCTCCCGTAGGAGTCTGGACCGTGTCTCAGTTCCAGTGTGGCTGATCATCCTCTCAGACCAGCTAGGGATCGTCGCCTTGGTGAGCCCTTACCTCACCAACTAGCTAATCCCACCTGGGCATATCCTGACGCGAGAGGCCCGAAGGTCCCCCTCTTTGAGCCGAAGCTATCATGCGGTATTAGCCATCGTTTCCAATGGTTATCCCCCACATCAGGGCAATTTCCCAGGCATTACTCACCCGTCCGCCGCTCGCCGCCCAACAAATCCCCCGAAGGTTCAATGTTGTCGCTGCCGCTCGACTTGCATGTGTTAGGCCTGCCGCCAGCGTTCAATCTGAGCCATGATCAAACTCTTCAATTTAAGATTTTGTGGCTCAATGAATACTGACTTCAAATTACCTTAGTAATTCAAAGCTATTATCGTTCCAACAGAACGATAATGAATTGACTGTGCCGATACCGAAGTATCGATTGGTCACTCAGTTCATTGATACCTAAATTGATTCTTTAGAATCATCTTCGATTATCATCAACGAGTGCCCACACAGATTGATAGGTTTATATTGTTAAAGAGCGTTGCTTTTTCGAAACTTTCTTCTCAAAGCGGAGGTGCATTCTAGCGAGATAACTGAGCGTGTCAAACACTTTTTTCAATTTTCTTTTTTAGAAGCTTTCACCTCGATGACAACCGCTGAAGCCTTGTGGCGTCTGCCGTGTCAGTGAGGCGGCATTATAGGGAGGATTTAAAACAGCGCAAGCGCTTTTTTAAAAAAACTTTAAAAAAAAGACCGTTCGATGAATAAAGCAACAAAAAGACTAAAAAGAGGGCATTTTTGCCCTCTTTGGCTGATTTACTACGATTTATACATTAGATAAAAGCGTACGCATCTGCGAACATTCGTTCTCTACTCGCTTGTTTCTTCTGCGTAAATAGTTCACGTGCAGCGCCCGCCATTTCAAAACGGCCCGCGATATAAATATCGAAATCTGCCAGTGAATCGAAATCTTGGTCAATCGCCTGAAGTACATTCCCCACTTTACCGGTCCAGCGCTCACTGGCATTTTCTACCACGGGAATAAAGTGGATATTCTCATTTTGGGCAGAAATAGCCTCCAACTCTGCTTTTGCATACAGTTGGTCTTCATCACGTCCACCCCAGTAGAGATAAATAGCATGAGGCATCTGTTGAGCCACGCAATGATCCAGAATTGAGCGGACATAACTGAAGCCCGTCCCACCAGCAATCAATAATAACGAACGTTCGCTGTCTTCTTGTACCCATGCATCACCATGCGGTGCATCGATGATGATATTGCTGCCCTGCTCGAGCGCTTGGCGCATAGCCTGTACCACTTCCAGTGCGTAAGCGTTGTGTTCCGCCGCACCGATGTGCAGCTCCAACTCGCCTTCATGGCGGCATGGACTACTGGCAATGGAAAAAGGACGTTTATCTTTTTCGCCCATTACGACCATCAGATACTGACCGGCTTTAAAGGCAACCGGCTGTTCCGGTTGCAGCAGGATCTGAAATGTATTGCTGGCTAATGGCTGAATGGACTTTACTTTACAATTAATGGTCATGAGCTTCCTTCTTACTTACTCTTCAAAAGTAAGTACTAAATGACTTTCTGCGAAGGCTTGGCAGGGAAAGATCCATCCTTGAGCTTGCTCTTTCTCTGTGAGCATAGGTTCAAGCTGGTAACTGACCTTACCTTCGACTTTGCGGCACAGGCACGCGGCACACGCACCGACCTGGCAACGATGAGGAAATGAAATCTGCTGGTTGAGCGCAGCATCCAGCACCGTTTGCCCTTCTTCGACTTCAAACTGAATATTGCTCGGAAGCAAACGCACAGTGTAAATCATAGAATACTTAACTCGTCCCAAATCGCATCGATTTTCGCGACCAGTTGAGGATTTTTCTTAATCGGCGTCCCCCACTCTCGTTGGACTTCACTTTCAAGCTTGTTGGTGGCATCCAGAACAAGTTTTGACACTTGTCCGTTTTGAGCAGGTATACGCACAGTATCACGGGCCGGATCCATTCGGGTAGTGATGGCCCAGATAATGTCATGCCAGTCGCGGATATTGACATCACCGTCACACAGCACCACAAATTTCACATCAGCATACGGTTCGAGGAAGGCCAATACTGACGCCATCACCGCTTGCGTTTCACCGACTTGTGTTTTGTTTATGTCAATCAATGCAAAACGGTTATTCGCGGCACAAGGTAGATACACCTCACGCACCAGTGGTTGCTGCAATTTAAACGCGTCAATCTCAGCGTCAGTGATCGCGACATGCGCGCACTCTTGTTCAGCATCCGACATCGCCAGCTCTGCTGGCCATTTGCGGGTTGCATCCATGCCCATTTTTGAGCCCAGCCCGGCCACTGGCGAAGCGAAGTCCAGCGAATCAATAGGCGTATGTTCAATCATCAAGGTATCGCGCATCGGCTCCATGTGCTCCGTCATGGCCGCAATAACATTGTTCCAATCGCGAGCATTGACGGATTCATCGCACACAATCACGTATTTGGTGTACATGAACTGACGCAGGAACGACCACACCCCCATCATGACGCGCTTCGCGTGCCCGGGATATTGTTTCTTCATGGTCACAACCGCCATTCGATAGGAACACCCTTCGGGCGGCAGATAGAAATCAGTAATTTCGGGAAATTGCTTTTGCAAAATCGGGACAAAGACTTCATTGAGTGCTACACCGAGCACCGCCGGTTCATCAGGCGGACGCCCAGTGTATGTGCTGTGATAAATCGGTTGATTGCGCATCGTCACATGCGTCACGGTAAACACATGATGGCGTTCGACTTCATTGTAGTAGCCGGTGTGATCGCCATACGGCCCTTCATCTGCGTACTCGTTCGGGTCGATGTACCCTTCCAACACAATTTCAGCACTGGCGGGGACTTCCAAATCATTGCTGATGGACTTGACCACTTCGGTTTTACTGCCACGCAGCAACCCAGCAAAGGCGTATTCTGACAACGTGTCCGGCACCGGCGTCACTGCCCCCAAAATGGTGGCTGGATCAGCGCCAAACGCAACAGAAACTGGGAAAGGTTCGCCCGGATGCGTTTCCATCCAGTCACGGAAATCAAGTGCACCACCACGATGCGCCAACCAACGCATGATGATTTTATTCTTGCCAATTTTTTGCTGGCGGTAGATCCCTAAGTTTTGGCGTTTCTTATTGGGGCCACGCGTCACGGTCAATCCCCAAGTTAATAGTGGGGCGACATCGTCCGGCCAGCAGCTCATCACAGGCACTTTATCGAGATCGACAGCGTCGCCTTGCCACACGATATCTTGGCACGGCGCGCGGCGTAGTCGCTTCGCTGGCATGTTGAGAACTTGCTTAAATACCGGCAGTTTGTCGATTGCATCTTTAAAACCGCGCGGTGGCTCGGGCTCTTTCAGGTAAGCCAATAATTTGCCGACCTCACGCAAGTCTTGAACCTGTTCACGCCCCATGCCCATGGCGACACGTTCAGGTGTACCAAACAAGTTAGTCAATACCGGAATCTCAGATCCAATCGGATTTTCAAACAACAAAGCAGGGCCGCCCGCGCGTAACGTACGGTCGCTAATCTCCGTCATTTCATAATGTGGGTCGATCGGGTGAGTAATGCGTTTCAGCTGACCATGCTTGTCCAGATGATCAAGAAAATCGCGTAAATCCTTAAAACTCATAGGGCTTCTGCTCATTGATTAATCTGCGCGCAGTATAACAAAAAGAGGAACTCTCGGTTCCTCTTTTGCGGTTTTGCTTGAATGACACGCGCTTATTGTGTGAGGACCTGCAAAATGGCATGGCTTTTCACTTGCCGATTGTTGAGCAGAATTTCTTTCAACCACGACTGGTACCCCTGATCGGCCAGCGCTTGGGCGACGATCGGTGCCTCGTCCGAATTTCCGAGTCGATCGACCAGAAACGTTTTCACCTCATCAGTCATCGGTTTGGTGCGTGTCAGTTCTTTGAGCGCTTTCGTTTTCAAACGAGGGTTATCGACGGCCGCCATGATTTGTTGCAAGGCAAACGTATCCCCCTGCTTTGCCAGACGATCCAACTCTTGTTCGACATGGAAGTCGGCGCGCATGAGCCACAACAACTTATACACTTGAGGATCTTCACTGACTTGCGCCATGCGTACCATCACCGCAGAAGAAGGTAACCAACTGGTGACTGCAGCCTGCGTCAGTTGATCGGTTAACGCTTTGACGGCCTCTGGAGAAAGGCTGTTGAATTCGCGCATCAATAGCGCTTCTCGCGCTTGCACTTGATGTTCATTGCCCGACAACCATTGACGCAAGTTCAGTTCGTAGCGCTCGGCTTTCAACACAAAGTCGAGTACGCTCTGATCTTGATTCCAGCGTTTAATCAAGCGATTCGCAATCCCCGGATAATCAAACGCCGGGACAGAAAATTCATAGCCTTCGCCTTTTTCCAGCACTTGATACACCGGTGCGACATGGCGCTGAGCGTCGACGAAATTCACCATCCGGGGGGACAAAATCAGTCGACTTTGCTCGAGATGTTGCAGCAACAGATAGCGCACGGCTTCCTGCTGTGGCAAAGCCAGCCGTTGCAAGGCAAAGCTTAACGCATCGGTATCGTCTTTCACGGCCATTTCGACCAGTTCCGCCACTTTTTGTTGCAACTGATGATCGTACAACAATTGTTGACGCGCTGTCGGCACCATTTCTACCGCCGACACGGGCACCACCCAGAGTGAAAGAGAGAGGAGAAGTGTAAACAACATTCCGTGTTGCATATTAACCTCCTGTTAACATTCTTAGCCATTGTGGGCGGTTCGTGGCGAGAATGCAAACAAAAACACCACCCAATGGGTGGTGTTTTTTTATTCGTTGAACTCTTACTGACGACGCATGGCGTCAAAGAATTCGTCGTTGGTTTTGGTCATCGCCAATTTATCGATGAGGAATTCCATCGCGTCGGTCTCGCCCATTGGGTGAACAATCTTACGCAGAATCCACATCTTCTGAAGCTCGTCGGTCTTCGTCAACAACTCTTCACGACGCGTACCACTGCGGTTGAAATCGATCGCAGGGAAAACACGTTTTTCAGCAATCTTACGGTTCAAGTGCAGTTCCATGTTACCTGTACCTTTGAACTCTTCGTAGATCACTTCGTCCATCTTCGAACCGGTATCCACCAGCGCAGTAGCGATAATGGTTAGGCTACCGCCTTCCTCAACATTACGCGCCGCACCGAAGAAACGTTTTGGACGATGCAATGCGTTTGCATCCACACCACCAGTCAATACTTTACCTGATGAAGGCACAACGGTGTTGTATGCACGCGCCAAACGGGTGATCGAATCCAGCAGAATCACGACGTCTTTCTTGTGTTCAACCAGACGTTTTGCTTTCTCAATCACCATTTCTGCCACTTGTACGTGACGTGATGCTGGCTCATCGAAAGTTGAAGCAACCACTTCACCTTTCACCAAACGTTGCATCTCGGTCACTTCTTCTGGACGTTCGTCGATCAGAAGAACCATCAGGACACATTCTGGGTGATTGCTGGCAATGCTTTGGGCAATGTTTTGCAGCAGCATGGTTTTACCCGCTTTTGGCGGAGCAACGATCAGACCACGCTGACCTTTACCAATTGGTGCTGCCAGATCGAGAACTCGCGCTGTAATGTCTTCTGTCGAGCCATTACCACGTTCCATCACCATACGTTCGTTAGCATGTAGAGGCGTTAAGTTTTCGAAAAGGATTTTGTTGCGGGCGTTGTCAGGTTTGTCGTCGTTAACTGTGTTCACTTTTAACAGTGCAAAGTAACGTTCACCTTCTTTAGGCGGACGGATTTTCCCGGCAATCGAGTCACCCGTGCGCAGGTTAAAGCGACGAATTTGGCTCGGTGACACGTAGATGTCGTCAGGACCGGCCAAGTATGAACTGTCTGCACTGCGTAGGAAACCAAAACCGTCTTGAAGAATTTCCAAGACCCCGTCACCAAATATGTCTTCACCACTTTTCGCATGTGCTTTGAGGATGGAGAAGATAATGTCTTGTTTTCTCAGACGCGCAAGGTTTTCAAGGCCCAGGCTCTCACCAAGCTTCACAAGATCAGACACAGGTCTGTTCTTCAATTCTGTTAGATTCATTGTGGTGGATACTTGTTTAGTCAAAATAGGATCTGTTTTCTAGTTAAGATGGATTTGGTCGCAGGATTGACCAAGAAGTGAACATTTGTCTAATTAACGTGCGATAAACTAGCACTAAATATTAGCCTAGTCTAGAAAATGTTTTTTACCAAAAACAAAACCGCACATATTGCTATGTACGGTTTCAAGGCGTTCCCTTATAGGTTCGCGTCTAAGAATTCTTTCAGTTGAGTCTTAGATAGCGCACCAACTTTGGTTGCTGCAACGCTACCATCTTTAAACAGAAGAAGCGTTGGAATGCCACGAATACCAAACTTAGGCGGGGTTCCCGCATTGTGGTCGATATTCAGTTTACCGATAGTGAGTTTGCCTTCGTACTCGTCTGCGATTTCATCAAGAATTGGCGCAATCATTTTACAAGGACCACACCATTCTGCCCAAAAATCAACAAGAACTGGGCCTGCAGCTTTGATCACATCGTTCTCAAAACCTTCATCAGAAAGCTGCAAAATTTTATCACTCATCTTCCACTCCAATGTGTTTTTCTGAACTGGTTGCATACTAACCAGTAAATAGATGCTCTATTGGAATGTATTTACTTCCGTATTGCAAGCCTAAGCTGATATTCTATACCTATGAAAAAGACGCATATCACAGAGCAAAAGTTCGCCGACTTCGGTTTACATCCGCAAGTTGTTGAAGGATTGGAGAAAAAAGGGTTCGAATACTGCACCCCTATCCAAGCCTTGGCGTTGCCGGTACTGCTCACCGGCCAAGACATCGCAGGCCAGGCCCAAACGGGGACTGGTAAAACGCTCGCGTTTCTTACTGCTACTTTCCACCATTTATTGACTACGCCAGAAATTGAAGGTCGTCAGCCAACGCAACCTCGTGCGATCATTATGGCTCCGACCCGTGAATTGGCGATTCAAATCTATAACGATGCCGAGCCTCTGATTGCCAGCACCGGTATTAAAGCAGCCCTTGCCTACGGCGGTGAGAGCTACGACAAACAGTTGGCAAAACTGCAAGACGGCGTGGATGTGCTGATCGGCACAACTGGACGCATTATCGATTTCTACAAACAGCGCGTCTTTAACCTCAACAACATTCAAGCTGTGGTGCTGGATGAAGCCGACCGCATGTTCGATCTTGGCTTTATTAAAGACATCCGCTTCTTGTTCCGTCGTATGCCGGAGCCGAAAGACCGTCTCAACATGCTGTTCTCAGCAACGCTGTCTTACCGCGTGCAAGAGCTGGCGTTCGAACACATGCACAATCCTGAGCACGTGGTGGTCGAGCCAACCCAAAAAACCGGTCACCGTATTAAAGAAGAGCTGTTCTACCCATCGAACGAACACAAGATGGCATTGCTGCAAACGCTGCTTGAAGAAGAATGGCCGGATCGCGCGATCGTCTTTGCCAACACCAAGCACCGTTGTGAGCAAATCTGGGGCCACTTGGCTGCCGATGGTCACCGCGTGGGTCTACTGAACGGTGACGTGCCGCAGAAAAAACGTGAACGCATTCTTGAGCAATTTACCAAAGGTGAGCTAGACGTATTGGTTGCCACCGACGTAGCCGCGCGCGGCCTGCACATTCCTCAGGTTACGCACGTGTTTAACTACGATTTGCCAGACGATTGTGAAGACTACGTTCACCGTATCGGCCGAACCGGTCGTGCTGGTGCCAGCGGTCATTCGATCAGCTTTGCGTGTGAAGAGTACGCGATCAACCTGCCGGGCATCGAAGAGTACATCGAACATGCAATCCCGACATCTGAATATGACCCATCCGCTCTGCTGACGGATCTGCCAAAAGCGCTGACCATGCGTTCATCGCAACAACGCCGTACCAATACCGGCGGCCAACGCAACAACGGCAACCGTAAATCTCAACGCCGCCCGCGCGCACCTCGTCCGCGTCAGAACAAGGATTCGTAAGCCGTCTATGAGTCAAGCCGTTTCTTCACCGCTGTATGCTGCGATCGACCTGGGGTCGAACAGCTTTCACATGTTGGTTGTGCGCCATATTGATGGCAGCGTTCAAACCATGGCGAAAATCAAACGCAAAGTGCGTTTAGCTGCCGGTTTGGATGAACACAATGCGTTAAGTTTAGAAGCGATGCAACGAGGCTGGGATTGTCTCAGCCTGTTTGCCGAACGCCTGCAAGATATTCCTGATGAGAATATTCGTATTGTGGGCACCGCAACGCTGCGTACCGCCACGAATGTCGAGGTGTTTCTGGCCAGAGCCAACGCCATTCTTGGTCACCCCATTGAGGTGATCTCCGGCGAAGAAGAAGCGGCCACGATCTACAAAGGGGTCGCACACACGTCTGGTGGCATGGGCCGCCGACTGGTGGTGGATATCGGTGGTGCCAGTACCGAAATGATCATCGGAGAAGGGTTTGAAGCCAAAGCACTGACCAGCCTGAAAATGGGCTGCGTGACGTGGTTGGAGCGCCACTTTAAAGATCGTCAGTTGAACGCCACCAACTTCAACAATGCCATTCACGCCGCCAAGCAGATGCTGAATCCGATTTTGGAACAGTACACGCAATTGGGGTGGAATGTGTGTGTCGGTGCCAGCGGCACCGTGCAAGCGCTGCAAGAAATCATGTTGGCGCAAGGCATGGATGAAGTGATTACGCTGGCTAAACTCAAACGCCTGCAAAAGCAAGCGATGCTGGCTGATCACTTGGAAGAACTGGACATTGAAGGCTTAACGCTGGAACGTGCGCTGGTATTTCCAAGCGGCTTATCCATTTTGATCGCGATTTTCGAATCACTCGACATCGATGCGATGACACTGGCTGGCGGCGCCCTGCGCGAAGGCTTGGTGTACGAAATGGTTGAAGGTCTGCGTCAGGACGATATTCGAGCCCGCACCATCGCCAGCATTCAACATCGTTACCAAATTGACACCGCCTACGGGGAACAGGTGGCAACATTAGCCAGTAAGTTGCTGATGCAATGCGGTGGCGAAGCGTGGATCACCGAACCACAAGCCGAAATGCTGCTGCGCAGCGTGGCACAGTTGCACGAAATCGGGCTGTCGATCGATTATAAAAAAGGTGGCGAGCACAGCGCCTATCTACTTCATCACCTTGAATTACCGGGTTACACGCGCGCGCAAAAGCATTTTCTGGCAGAGCTGGCACGCCGCTACCGCGAGCAGTTGACCTCGCTGCCAGAGCAATATGCGCTCTCCGGCACCAGTGGCAAACGTGTGTTGCGCTTGTTCCGTCTTGCCGTACTGCTTAGCCATCGCCGCAATGTGGCGCTCGAACCGCAAGTGACCTTGCACGCCGATGGCGACAAACTAACGGTCAATCTCGATGCAACGTGGCTGGCGCAAAATCCACTCACGCACGCAGAGCTCGAATTGGAAGCCAACCGCCAAACCGACATCGGCTGGCCACTGACGATTCAAACCCTGTAAAAAAACGCCCGTTCAAGGGCGTTTTTTATTGCCAACGGGAAATACCACTCACCCCACCCGATTGAGCATGGCGCGCAGTTTAATGGGCTTCACCGGTTTAGCAATAAAACCAAAACCATTAGATTTAATGCCATCGAGAATATCTGCGCTGCGATCCGCGCTGATGATGATACCTTCAAAACAGTCGCCCAAACGCAAACGGCATTGCTGCAACACCTCTAACCCGGTACGGCCATTGTCGAGTCGATAGTCCGATAGAATCACATCCGGAATCCACTGATTGTCGAGCGCTTTCAAACTGCTCACGAGATCGGTTGCCGTTTTAACTTCACACCCCCAGCGTTCGAGCAGATCGCGCATGCCAACCAAAATGTCCTCTTCGTTGTCGACACACAGCACCCGCAAATAACTGAGGTCAGACACCGCCTCCGTCGTCACAATCGGTGCATCGTGCACCACCGGCTGTGCTTGTTCCAGCGTCAGCGAAAACACGCTGCCGCGTCCCGGCCAAGAGCGCATGGCGATCTCATGTCCCAGCACATGCGCAATCCCTTTGGAGATCGCCAGTCCAAGTCCCAGACCTTGGTCAGAGCGCACTTGTCCCCCACGGTTAAACTCTTCAAAAATTTCCTGCTGTTTATCTTCCTCAATGCCAATGCCATTGTCCCACACATCAATTCGCACTTTGCCTTGTAAGTGACGCACGCCAAGCAGCACTTTGCCTTTGGGATTGTAGCGAAACGCGTTGGTCAAAAAGTTCTGCACCACGCGGCGCAGCAATTTGGGATCCGAGCGGACAAATAATGACGACGGCACCATACTGAAATCCACCCCTTGCTGGCGCGCCAGCGCGCTGAATTCCGCATTGAGGTTGGTCAGAACATCTTTGATCGCAAAACTCTGCGGATGGATTTCAAGCTTGCCGGACTCGAGGCGCGAGATATCCAGCAAATCACCAATTAAGTCTTCCGCCGCACTCAAGGCACTTTCGATATGATGCGACAGGCGCTTGACTTCATCCTCTTGCGCCACTTCCGCCAAAGACGACGCGAACAGACGCGCGGCATTGAGCGGTTGCATCAAGTCATGGCTGACCGCGGCCAGAAAACGGGATTTAGATTGCGATTCACGTTCTGAACGCTGCGTAGCGGCAACCAACTGTTTGTTGAGTTTTTCTAGTTCACGAGTACGCTCAAGGACGCGCTCTTCCAGATTCTCGTTGGCTTCTTTGAGCGTCTGCTCGGCATCGCGGAACACGGTGATGTCGGTAAAGCTCATCACAAACCCGCCGCCGGGCATCGGATTGCCCTGCACTTCAATCACGCGGCCATCCGGGCGAACCCGCGAAGACGTATGACGCGTTCCTTGTTCCAAGTGATACACGCGGCGGCGCACATGATCTTCCGGTTCACCGGGGCCACATAATCCTTGCTCGGCGTTGTGACGAATCACATCAGCAATCGGTCGCCCGACCTGAATCAAGCCCGGCGGGAAATCAAACAGCTCCAAATAGCGCTGGTTCCATGCCACCAGACGCAACTGCTTGTCCACCACAGCAATGCCTTGACCAATGTGTTCGATGGCGCCTTGCAGCAGACCGCGACTAAAGTCGTACAGCTCCGAGGCTTCATCGACAATGGTCGCCACCTCTTCAAGCTGCATGTTGCGCCCTTGCAACGCCGAGGTCAGCACCAACTTGGCCGACGAGGCACCAAACACCCCCGCCAGCACCCGCTCGGTGTGGCGAATTAAGGTCGATGGCGCTTGTTGGTTGGGCATCAACATTTCGCGTTGCTGGCCCCAATACTGCGTAAACGCTGCGCGTACTCGCGTGCGACCGACAAAGCGCGATGCCAACATCTCCAACTCACCCACTGTCACTCGGCTTTGATACAGGCTCATGTTTTCGTTTTCGGGCAGCGGCGTGCCGACAAACGCGGCCGATTGCAGCCGTTCGCTTAAACTTGAACGCGTCCCCCACGACACCAGCACATAACACAGCGCATTGAGTGATACACTGAGGATCATGCCCCAGTCGGAATTTTTCAGCCCCCAGTTGGCCAGCACATCCGGCGGCGTGACGAGCCACAACAAAACGTTGCTTTGCTCATCGCCAGCCAACATGTTGGTGGTGGTCATCAAGGTGATCAGCCACAGCGTAAACCCCACCGCGAGGCCCACATACACCCCTTTGCGGTTTCCTTCGCGCCAATACATGCCCCCGATCAGCGCCGGAGCAAACTGCGTGATGGCCGAAAACGAGAGGAAGCCAATCGCCGACAGCGACGGAATGGTATCGAGGGCGAGATAAAATCCCCACGCCCCCAGTAACAGCAACAAAATCAGCGTGCGACGAATGATCACCAAAAGCCCAGAGAAATGACGATGGTTGCGCTGCGACAAACGCATGCGACGCAGCAGCAAAGGCATCACCAAGTCGTTCGACACCATGATCGCCAGCGCAATAGTGGAGACAATCACCATGCCTGACGCGGCTGAGGTGCCACCAAGAAAAGCCAGCAACGCGATGTCTTCGGCGCCAACCGACATCGGCACACTGATGACAAACGTATCAGGCGATGTGCCACTCAGCAGGCTTTGCCCGACCCAAGCGATCGGCAGCACGAACAGCCCCATCAAAATCAGGTACATCGGGAACAGCCAACGCGCGGTATGCAGATCCTGCGCGCGTTCGTTCTCCACCACCATGGTATGAAACTGACGTGGCAGACAGATGATGGCAATCATCGTCAGCACCGTGTGTACAAACAGCGTCGGCCAATTAGGTGCCTCATAGGTGGCGCGCACAGTCTCCATCAAATTCACACTGTCGTGACTCAACGCGAGAAACAGAATAAACAGCCCGACCACCAAAAACGCCACCAGCTTGACGATGGACTCAAACGCAATCGCCATCATCATGCCGCGATGATGTTCGGTATTATCAATGTGCCGCGTACCAAACAGCATGGTAAACAGTGCCAACGCCAGCACCACAAACCAAGACACGTGATCGTCCTGATAGCCGAACTGCTCACGCAGATCCGGCGCGACGATGTTCAGCCCCATGGTAATACCGCGTAGCTGCAAAGCGATGTAAGGCAGAATCCCCGCAACCGCGATCAGCGTGACCGCCACCGCCAAGCCTTGCGACTTGCCATAGCGCGCCCCGATAAAATCAGCAATCGATGTGATGTGTTCGCGTTTGGCGATGAGAATCAAGCGTGCAAGGATGCGCCAGCCAAAGGCAAACACCAGAATCGGCGCAATATAAATTGGTAGAAACGACCACGGGTTGGCGCTCGCTTGTCCCACCGTGCCGTAAAAGGTCCACGACGTACAATACACCGCAATCGACAAGCTGTAGATCCACGGCCGCCATTTTGCCAACCAACGCGTCTGCCGATCGCCATACCAAGCAATTAAAAACAATACGCCCAGATACACGAGCGACACCGGTATCACTAACCATCCTTGCATGACTTATCCTTGTGGCTGCTCCGCAGTAATAAAAAAGTCCCTTCCTCGCCTAAGGCGCCGTGAAGAGACTTTTATTAAACAGAGGATGAGCGGATTGCTCAATCAAGCAGCATTAAATCTGTGCTTCAGGCTCCGCTTTCGGCAGAGCCACGTTCGATTCGGGCTCATCCACTTTCACCAACAGCGCCAGTAGACCCATGGCCGCCATCGCCCAAAACACGTACGCGCCCCAATGTTCATAGCCCCAACCGCTCAATGTGGTCATCAAGGCAATCACCGCGCCCAGTGGAATGGCGTTGTACAACGCTTGCAACGCCACCATTTTATTCTGCGGCGCATGCTGAATGTATTGAATTGCAGCAATGTGAGACATCGCAAAGGTTACGCCGTGCAGCAGTTGAATCGCCACCAACGCCACAATCGCAGTAGTCGATGCCGTCAATCCCCAACGCGCCATCACGCCCAGTGACGCGATAACAAACAGAGTGCGCAGGCTCCAACCGGAGAACAGACGTTTGCTCAGTGCAAACACCAGCACTTCAGCCACGACCCCCAAACTCCACAAATAGCCGATCACATCTTCCGAGTGGCCGGATTCTTTCCAATAAATCGAGCTAAAGCTGTAGTACGCGGCATGGCTACCCTGAATCAGCGCCATCAACAGCAGAAATTTCACCACTGGCCATTCACGCAGTAAGGCCGTCAGTTTCAAGCGTTCTGCCGCTTCATAGTGCTCAGTCACCGGCATCGGCTTGGTATTTCGCAAGCTGATAAGCCAGCACACCAGCAGGCCAAACAGTGCAGTGTAGAGAATCATGCTCGCGCCGTACTGCGCGACAAGAAATCCCACCACGGTCGAGCCGCCAATGAAGGCGACCGAGCCCCACAAACGCGCACGACCATAATCAAGCATGTTGCGCTTGGCGTAATAGTTGGCCGTCGCATCTGACAGCGGAATGATGGGACCACAGCAGAGGTTAAATAGAATGGTCGCTAACGCCATCAGCCAGAAACTGCCGCCGGTAAAGAAGTGAAACGCAACAAACAATAGCCCGGCGAGGGTCAGCCAGCGCAAGGCCGGCAACAGATGCTCGGCTTTGTGCACACGCGGCGTAATCACGATATTAGCCACACAACGCGTGGCAAAACCAATGCCCACCAACAAACCAATGTCCGTTGCTGAGACGCCTTGATCCGCAAACCACAGCGACCAAAACGGCAAATACACACCGTAGGCAAAGAAGAAACCGATGAAATACTGGGAGATCCAGCCAAAAGGAGAAGGGTTTAGCATTTGTGATCCTACAATGAAACCGTCAAAAAAACGCGGGTATTATGCAATGAGTTCCTTGGTTTAAAAAGGGGGCTTTGCGCAACACAAAGTTTCCATATTCGCATGCATCCCGTTGAGCGCGCCGCCATTAGACCAAAGTCGTCTGGAGGCGCGAAAGAAATTTGTCACACTTACCTGAGGTCATTCCCTAAGGTTAGCTCGCACCATGCCGGATAAATTCAACATGCAGTCCCCGCCGTTCGACCGTCTGACGGCCAGTCAACAACAGTCTCTACGCGCCGCGTTAGACGTGGCTTATTTTCGTGAACGTGAAGTGATTCTGCACAGCGGTCAACCCTGCACACATCTGCATGTGCTCATCAAAGGCACCGTGGAAGAGCGCGCGGCCGACGGCAAAGAGATTTATGCCCATTACGCCAACGATGACCTATTTGATGTTCGAGCCATCTTTGAAGGCAGCACCAAGCACCATTACGTGGCTTTGGAAGATACGCTGAGTTACCTGCTTCCCCAAAGTGTATTTATGGCGTTGTACCATGAAAATGGTCAATTTGCGGCGTACTTCGATAATAACCTCGCGAAACGCCAAGCGCTGATTGAAGCGGCTCAGCAGCAAAAGAACATCGCTGAATTCATTCTGACCAAAGTTGACCATTCGATTTATCTCGCGCCGATGCTACTGACACCCGAGCAGCCGCTGCAAGCGGTCACGCAACTGATGAAAGACCATGGAGTCGATGCCGCTTTGGTGCAACTCGACGCAAACGACCCGCGGCTGCAAGGCAGCCCTGCCCATCCGTATGCCATCGTCACGCGCACCAACATGCTGCACGCAGTGATGCTCGACGGCGTGGCACTCGATGCCCCCGTCGGCGACATTGCCACCTTTCCCGTGCTGCACGTCGATGAAGGGGATTTTCTGTTCAATGCCATGGTGATGATGACTCGCCAGCGGGTCAAACGCCTGATGGTATGCGAAGGCCATCAAGCGGTCGGTATGCTGGACATGATTCAAATCCTCAGTGCGTTTTCGACCCATTCACACGTGCTGACCTTGGCGATAGCCCGCGCGTCCAGCATCGAGGAGCTGGCGCTGGCCTCCAATAAACAGCGCCAACTGGTGGAAAGCCTGCTCAGCCGCGGCGTACGCACCCGCTTTGTGATGGAGCTGATTTCGGCGGTCAACGAACAAATCATCGAAAAAGCGTTTGAATTGGTGGTTCCTCCCGCGCTGCACGATCACTGTTGCCTCATTGTGCTGGGCTCGGAAGGGCGCGGCGAACAAATTCTTAAAACCGATCAGGACAATGCCTTGATCATCAAAGATGGGTTGGAGTGGCATCAATGCCAGCCCGTCATGAACCAGTTGTCGCATACGTTATTGCAGTTGGGCTACCCACTTTGCCCAGGCAAAGTGATGGTCAACAATCCGAAATGGGTCAAGTCGCAAAGCGCTTGGAAACACACACTGACGGAATGGGTGAAAGCCGCCAGCCCCGAACGCGTGATGGATATTGCCATCATGGCTGACGCCCACGCGGTGGCGGGCAACACAGACCTACTTGCCCCGGTGAAAGCGCACCTGCATCAATTGATGGCCGATCAGGAGCTGATTTTGACCGAATTTACGCGACCGGCGCTCAACTTCTCGGTACCGCTGACACTATTGGGGAATGTCAAAAACTCCAAATCCGGCCTCGATATCAAACAAGGGGGCATCTTCCCGCTGGTGCACGGCATTCGCGCCTTGAGCCTCGAACACCACATTGCCGTCAACAACACCTTTGAACGCATTGAAGCCTTGGTTAAACAGAAGGTGTTGGAGCAAGAGACCGGTGACAACCTGAGTGAAGCATTGAAGCAGTTCTTCAAATTGCGCCTCGCGCAGCAGCTCAGCAACCAGCACAGTGCCAATACGCTGGATTTAAAACAACTCGACCGAGCCGAACGCGATTTGCTGCGCCACAGCCTACATGTGGTCAAAAAGTTCAAGCAATGGCTGGGCTACCATTATCAAATTCGGGACTAAGCCATGAATTGGATTGCCCGCCGATACTGGCACTACAAGCTGCGCGGCTCCCGTTACCAAACGCTGTTTGAAGCGCCGACCGAACAAGAATTTGTCTCGCTGGATTGTGAAACCACCAGCTTGGACCCAAATCGGGCCGAGTTGGTGACCATCGCCGCGACGAAAATCATCGGCAACCGCATTCTGACCAGCCAGCCGTTTGAAGTGCGGCTACGCGCGCCACAATCGCTTGATTCTGGCTCGGTGCGCATTCATCGCATTCGCCATCAAGATTTAGTCGATGGCATCAGTGAACAAGACGCCTTAACGCGCTTGATTGCGTTTATCGGCAATCGTCCACTGGTCGGCTACCACATTCGCTACGACAAAAAGATTCTCGACATCGCGTGCCGCCGCCACTTGGGGTTTCCGCTGCCCAACAGCTTGATTGAAGTCAGTCATATCTATCACGACAAACTGGAAAAACATCTGCCCAACGCCTATTTCGACCTGAGCTTGGATGCGATCTGCCGTCATCTTGATTTGCCGCTGCAAGACAAACACGACGCCTTGCAAGATGCCATCACCGCGGCGTTGGTTTACGTGCGTTTAACCAAAGGGGAATTGCCCGCGTTTACTTCCTCGGCTCACCATTCCTCGTAACACGTGGGCAAACCTCACCGTGCACAAGCTTAGATCCACTTCTCAAAAACCGGCTTAACTGCCTATTTTCTCGAAACAAATCGACCATTCATCCTAAAGTCTAATTGTGTAAAAACCGCCGCTGACTAAGAGTTATAGGCATATCGAATTTCCGCCCGCGTGTTTGAAACGCTGTGTGAAAAGGAAATTTGCTGTATTCACAAGGAGAACATGCAATGAGTGAAGCCCACATTTATCCAGTCAAAGAAAACATCAAAGCGCACACCCATGCCGACGACGAAACCTATTTAGCGATGTACCAACAATCGGTCTCCGATCCGGAAGGTTTCTGGAGCGAGCACGGGAAGATTGTGGATTGGATGAAGCCATTCACCCAAGTGAAGCACACCTCGTTTGATACCGGCCACGTGGATATCCGCTGGTTTGAAGATGGCACGCTCAACGTCTCCGCCAACTGCATTGACCGCCACTTGGCGGAACGCGGTGACGACGTGGCCATCATTTGGGAAGGCGATGATCCAGCCGATGATAAGACCCTGACATTTAACGAACTGCACCGCGACGTGTGCCGTTTCTCCAATGCATTGAAAGCACAAGGCGTTCGCAAAGGCGACGTGGTGTGTTTGTACATGCCGATGGTGCCGGAAGCTGCCGTGGCGATGCTGGCGTGTACCCGCATTGGTGCGGTACATACCGTGGTATTTGGCGGCTTCTCTCCCGAAGCGCTGGCCGGACGCATTATCGATTCCGACTCCAAAGTGGTGATCACTGCCGATGAAGGCGTGCGAGGCGGCCGCGCCGTACCGTTGAAGAAAAACGTTGATGAAGCGCTGACCAACCCAGAAGTGAAAACCATCAGCAAAGTGATCGTATTCAAACGCACTGGCGGTGAGGTTGCGTGGCACGAACACCGCGATGTGTGGTGGCACGATGCGGTCGCAGCGGCTTCCGATGTGTGTCCGCCAGAAGAGATGAACGCAGAAGATCCACTATTCATTCTCTACACCTCAGGCTCAACCGGTAAACCCAAAGGCGTCTTGCACACCACAGGCGGTTACTTGGTTTACGCGACCATGACCTTCAAATACGTCTTTGATTACCAGCCGGGAGAAACGTTCTGGTGTACTGCTGATGTGGGCTGGATCACCGGCCACACCTATCTGATTTACGGGCCGCTGTCGAACGGCGCGAAAACCATTTTGTTTGAAGGCGTTCCTAACTACCCAAGCACCGCGCGCATGAGTGAAGTGGTCGACAAACATCAAGTCAACATTCTGTACACGGCCCCCACTGCGATTCGAGCCCTGATGGCGAAAGGCGATGAAGCGGTGAAAGGCACCTCGCGCAGCAGCCTGCGCATCATGGGCTCGGTGGGTGAACCAATTAACCCAGAAGCGTGGGAGTGGTACTACAAAACCATCGGCAATGAAAAATCGCCGATTGTTGATACTTGGTGGCAAACCGAAACAGGCGGCATTTTGATCACGCCACTGCCTGGCGCAACGGCATTGAAACCTGGTTCTGCGACTCGCCCATTCTTTGGCGTGCAACCGGCATTGGTCGACAACATGGGTGAAGTGATTGACGGCGCTGCAGAAGGAAACCTCGTGATCCTCGATTCATGGCCCGGTCAGATGCGTACCGTGTATGGCGACCATGAACGCTTCGAGCAAACCTACTTCTCCACCTTTAAAGGCATGTACTTTACCGGTGACGGCGCGCGCCGTGATGAAGATGGCTACTACTGGATCACTGGCCGCGTGGACGACGTCCTCAACGTGTCCGGGCACCGCATGGGCACCGCTGAAATTGAATCGGCATTGGTGGCCTTCGATAAGATCGCCGAAGCCGCCGTGGTGGGCGTGCCGCACGACATTAAAGGTCAAGCGATATACGCCTACATCACACTCAACGATGGTGTTTACCCCAGCGCGGAGCTGCACAAAGAAGTCAAAGATTGGGTACGCAAAGAAATTGGCCCGATCGCCACACCGGATGTGCTGCACTGGACGGATGCACTGCCAAAAACACGTTCAGGCAAGATCATGCGCCGCATTCTGCGCAAGATTGCCACGGGCGATACCGGAAACTTGGGTGACACATCGACCCTCGCCGATCCAAGTGTGGTCGATAAACTGATCGCCGAGAAAGCACAATTGGTGTAACCCTCGCGCGAATTTGCACACATACCAAGCACCTTCCGATGGAAGGTGCTTTGGTTTTTACGTGCGATAAGCCACTCATTAGTAAGCATTTCATCAGTATCCTTCCCCGCACAAAACCGCGCCCCTCCCAGTACAGACGGCCCGCGCGCCCTGATCCATTCACATTCGTTAACAAAAAGTCGATGCGATGCTGCAAAAGGTCAATCAAAGTGATAAGACCAGTAAATTGCTGCCATTTGCGATGAATTAGCTATAATCTTGGTCAATTTAATAAAAAGCGCGAACTTTTGACAAAAAAGTTGTGTCGAATAAGCGATAATATGGGAATATTCGCAATAACTACATAATAAAGGGAGATAGCAACACAATGGCAGCAAAATTACGCATTCTGGTTTTAAATGGTCCAAACTTAAACTTATTAGGTTTACGTGAACCGGCACACTACGGCTCACAAACTTTGGAGCAAATTGTAGCGAACCTACAAGAACAAGCAGAAAGCGCTGGCATTGAGTTGGATCATCTTCAGTCAAATCGCGAATACGAACTGATCGAAGCCATCCACCAGTCATACGGCAAAGTGGACTTCATTATTATTAATCCGGCCGCATTCACTCACACCAGCGTGGCGTTGCGTGATGCATTGCTGGGGGTTGCTATTCCATTTATCGAAGTACATCTATCGAATGTACATGCTCGTGAACCGTTCCGTCATCACTCCTACCTGTCTGATAAGGCACACGGGGTGATTTGCGGTCTTGGTGCACAAGGCTATGAATTCGCTTTGTCGGCAGCCGTTCGCGCGCTGCAAGCAAAGTAAACCCAAACACTCTGCAGCTCATTTGAGCTGTCTTATTCACAAGATAAAAGAGAAAGAAACAATGGATATTCGTAAAATCAAGAAGCTTATCGAATTGGTTGAAGAGTCAGGCATTGCTGAGCTAGAAATTTCTGAAGGTGAAGAATCGGTACGCATCAGTCGTCACGGTGTCGCCCCAGTTGCACCTATCCAGTATGCCGCACCTGCACCAATGGCAGCGCCAGTAGCAGCACCTGCAGCAGCGCCCGTCGCTGAAGCACCAGCAGCAGCCAAAACGCCTGCGGGCCACATGGTTCTTTCTCCAATGGTGGGTACGTTCTACCGTTCACCAAGTCCAGATGCAAAATCATTCATCGAAGTGGGTCAAACTGTGAAAGCGGGTGACACATTGTGCATCGTTGAAGCGATGAAAATGATGAACCAAATCGAAGCAGACAAGTCTGGTGTAGTGACCGAGATCCTTGTTGAAGACGGTCAGGCCGTAGAATTCGACCAGCCACTTGTTGTCATCGAATAATCGAGGCGCGTAGTTATGCTAGATAAGTTAGTCATCGCGAACCGAGGCGAAATTGCGCTTCGTATTCTTCGTGCATGTAAAGAGTTGGGCATCAAAACTGTTGCCGTTCACTCCACAGCAGACCGCGATCTAAAACACGTCCTGCTGGCGGATGAAACCGTATGTATCGGCCCTGCAAAAGGCATCGATAGCTACTTGAACATTCCACGCATCATTTCAGCAGCTGAAGTGACCGGCGCAGTGGCCATCCACCCCGGTTACGGCTTCCTGTCTGAAAATGCGGACTTTGCTGAACAAGTTGAGCGCAGCGGCTTTATCTTCGTCGGTCCAAAAGCCGACACCATTCGCCTGATGGGCGATAAAGTCTCAGCCATCACCGCGATGAAGAAAGCCGGTGTTCCTTGTGTACCGGGTTCTGACGGTCCTCTGGACAACGATGAAGTGAAAAACCGTGCACACGCGAAACGCATTGGTTACCCAGTGATCATCAAAGCCTCTGGTGGTGGCGGCGGTCGTGGTATGCGTGTGGTTCGCAGCGAAGCGGAACTGGTCAATGCCATCAGCATGACCCGTGCAGAAGCGAAAGCGGCGTTCAACAACGACATGGTTTACATGGAGAAATACCTCGAAAACCCACGTCACGTTGAAGTCCAAGTTCTGGCCGATGGTCAGGGCAGCGCGATCCACTTGGGTGAACGCGACTGTTCAATGCAGCGTCGTCACCAGAAAGTAGTGGAAGAAGCACCAGCACCAGGCATTACCGAAGAGATGCGTAAGTACATCGGTGAACGCTGTACCCGTGCGTGTATCGAAATCGGTTACCGCGGCGCAGGTACGTTTGAGTTCCTGTACGAAAACGGCGAATTCTACTTCATCGAAATGAACACACGTATTCAGGTTGAACACCCAGTGACTGAAATGGTCACAGGCGTTGACTTGATCAAAGAACAGCTGCGCATCGCAGCAGGCCAACCGCTGTCGTTCACACAAGACGACATCAAAATTCGTGGCCATGCGATGGAATGCCGTATCAACGCGGAAGACCCAGAGCGCTTCCTACCTTGCCCAGGCAAGATCACCCGTTTCCACTCACCAGGTGGCATGGGCGTGCGTTGGGAATCACACATCTACTCAGGCTACACCGTACCGGCGTACTACGACTCGATGATCGGCAAACTGATCACCTTTGGTGAGAACCGTGACGTCGCGATTGCACGGATGCGTAACGCGCTCGATGAGATGATTGTGGAAGGTATCAAAACCAACATTCCACTGCAGCAAGTGATCATGAAAGATGAGAACTTCCAGCACGGTGGCACCAACATCCACTATCTGGAGAAAAAGCTGGGTCTGCAATAACCCGCTTTTTAGCCGCGCAAATGCCCACTTCGGTGGGCATTTTTGTGGGCGGCGCTGAGTGAATGGACTGCCTCTATAAAAACGGGCCAAATCTGCTACACTTTGCGCCAATTGAACGAACTGAAGAGAGCAAGAGCAATGCCTTGGATTCAAATTAAACTGAACGCGACCAACGAAAACGCCGAGCGCATCAGCGATATGTTGATGGACGACACGGGCGCGTTATCGATCACTTTCCTGGACGCGAAGGATACGCCCGTGTTTGAACCCCTGCCGGGAGAAGCACGTTTATGGGGCGATACCGATGTTCTTGCCCTCTACGATGCCGAAGCCGATACCTCATGGGTGTTGAGCCAAATTCGCGCCAGTCACCTACTGGCGGACGATTTTGCCTACAAAGTTGAGCAAATTGAAGATAAAGACTGGGAACGCGAATGGATGGATAACTTCCACCCAATGCAGTTTGGCAAACGCTTGTGGATCTGCCCAAGCTGGCGCGACGTGCCAGACCCAGACGCCGTCAACGTCATGCTCGACCCTGGCTTGGCCTTTGGTACTGGCACACACCCAACCACCGCGCTGTGCTTGGAATGGCTTGACTCACTCGATCTGTCCGGCAAAACCGTGATCGACTTTGGGTGTGGCTCGGGCATTTTGGCCATTGCCGCCATCAAACTGGGCGCTGCAAAAGTGATTGGTATCGACATCGACCCACAAGCGCTGCTGGCATCCAAAGACAACGCGTCCCGCAACGGCGTTGAAGATCTGATTGAAGTATACCTACCCAAAGACCAGCCCGAAGGCCTCGTGGCTGACGTCGTGGTCGCCAACATTCTCGCTGGCCCACTGCGCGAACTCTCCCCTGTCATCAAGAGCTTGATGAAGCCGAATGGCCTGCTGGCCATGTCCGGCGTACTGAACACTCAAGCCGAAGACGTCGCCAATTATTACCGTGACGAACTGCACGTTGATCCGATCGTTGAGAAGGAAGAATGGTGCCGCATCACGGGTCGCAAACAAGGCTAGATAAGACTTTGCGCGCTAATTGACTGAAAAATAGGCCATTTACAAAATGTTTTTGTAAATGCTCAAATATTAGTCTTTTCACGCATCGAAAAAATGCGTAAAATGCGCGCCCTTGCTGGTATGAAGCTGTGAAGACGTTTTGAAAATCGGAAATTATCAACTTAAGAACAATCTCATCGTTGCACCGATGGCCGGTGTCACCGACAGACCGTTTCGAGAGTTGTGCCTCCGCTATGGCGCGGGAATGGCCGTCAGTGAAATGATGTCCTCGAACCCAGCGCTGTGGAAAACAGACAAGTCCAGAAACCGCATGGTGCATGAAGGCGAATCGGGCATTCGCTCTGTACAAATTGCGGGTTCCGATCCACAGCTGATGGCCGATGCGGCCCAGTTCAGCGTTGAAAACGGTGCGCAAATCATCGACATCAACATGGGCTGCCCAGCGAAAAAAGTGAATAAGAAGCTGGCCGGTTCTGCGCTACTACGCTATCCGAATGTCATTGAAGACATCCTGAAAGCCGTAGTGAATGCAGTGAATGTTCCTGTAACACTCAAAACCCGAACTGGCTGGGACACAGACAATAAAAACTGCGTCCAAATCGCTAAACTTGCCGAAGACTGCGGCATTCAGGCACTGGCGCTCCATGGGCGAACCCGGACCTGCATGTACAAAGGTGAGGCGGAATATGACAGCATTAAAGCGGTCAAAGCGGCTATTCAGATTCCGGTTATCGCTAACGGTGATATCGATTCTCCGGAGAAAGCCAAACATGTGCTGGAGTACACCGGCGCTGACGCTTTAATGATTGGACGACCTGCCCAAGGACGTCCGTGGATTTTTCAGGAAATCCAACACTATTTGGAAAACGGCACCACGATGCCTGAGCTTCCGATTTCGGAAGTGAAAGACATCCTGCTTGGTCATGTGAACGCTCTGCATCAATTTTATGGAGCGTATTTAGGCCCTCGCATCGTGCGCAAGCACGTTGGGTGGTATCTCAAAGAACATGAACAGGCGAGTGAGTTTCGCCGTACCTTCAATGCCATAGAGGCAGCCCCGCTGCAACTCGAAGCATTAGAAGGTTATTTTGATAACGTTGCATCATAATTAAGAGAAGAGCTAGACCGAATATGTTCGAACAAAATCTGACTTCAGAAGCTTTAACAGTAACTACCGTAACTTCACAAGATCAAATCACGCAAAAACCACTACGTGATTCAGTTAAAGCGTCTCTTAAAAACTACTTGGCACAACTGAACGGTCAGGAAGTGACAGAACTATACGAATTAGTTCTCGCTGAAGTTGAACAACCACTACTAGACACCATCATGCAGTACACTCGCGGTAACCAAACTCGCGCAGCAACCATGATGGGTATCAACCGCGGTACTCTTCGCAAAAAACTGAAAAAATACGGCATGAACTAATTCGTTCTGACCCTTTTTGAAAAAAACCGAGCTGAGGCTCGGTTTTTTATTGCCCGAAAACCGCACGCCTTTAACTGCAAACACCCCACGATTTCGTTGAAAACTAGAGCTCAGTTGCAAGTTATTGAGGATTCGTCCTTCGTCGCATTTACGCTCATTTCCTGCATTTGTTACAGTGCAAAGTGCGATTCACAATTCATCAAAACAATATCGCCTCTGTTCAACAGCCCGCATTACAAGGAGTGATGCTTATGAATTTTTCTAGTCTGCGTCAGATGAGCATTCGTGCCCGCCTCTATTTACTCGGCGGCACCATCACATTGCTTCTGCTGATCCCCCTCACGTTATTGGTTCAGGACTATCAGGATGACCTGATGCTGGCCAAACAAAATCAAACCCGTCATCTGGTTGAAAGCACCACCTCTTTGCTCAATTACTTTTATCAGCAACAAACCAGCGGCGCACTTACCGAGCAGCAAGCCCAGCAGCAAGCCAAACAAGCCATCGCCGCCGCCCGTTACGGCGACGAAGACTACTTTTGGATTCACGATCTGACGCCCACCATGGTAATGCACCCATTTAAGCCACAGCTCGACGGCAAAGCCCTGTCGGAAGTTAAAGATCCGAACGGCAAGGCATTATTTGTCGAGATGGCCCATCGCGCACGAGACCAAGGTGAAGGCGTGGTCTATTACTTATGGCCGAAACCGGGCGCACAAGAGGCGGTCGAGAAAGTCTCCTACGTCAAACTGTTCAAGCCTTGGGGATGGATCGTCGGCTCGGGCGTGTACATTGATGATGTGCAAGCGCTGGTCGCAACACGCCTGCAAACCGTGTTGCTACAACTGGCGATCGCGATTGCGGTGATGTTAGCCCTCGCCTACACCATCGGTCGCAGCATCACAAAACCCTGTCTGGCCACCCTATATGCGATGGAAGACATTGCCAAAGGCGAAGGTGACCTTACGCGCCAGCTCGATACCAGCGGCAATGACGAACTGTCGCGCATCGCACGCGCCTTCAACCAGTTTACTGGCAAGATTCGCCACATCGTGCAGGACATTGCACCAATCACCGAAAGCGTCACGGGCAGCGCGCAAGAGCTGACCCAAGTGGCACAAAGCGCCTCTGGCAAAGCCATGGAGCAGCAACAATCGGTCGATACCGTCGCCTCAGCCATGAACCAATTGCACGCCAGTAACCAAGAAGTGGCCAATGCGGCGCAGGAAGCTGCCGTCGCCGCGCACACCGCCAGCACCAAAGGTCAGGAAGGCAGCAATGTCATCGCCAAAGCATCGGGCTACATGAGCTCACTGTCGGAGCTATTGAGTAAAACCGATCGCGACACGCAAGCACTGGCCAAAGAAACCGAAGATGTCGGCGCGGTTTTAGAAGTGATTCGTGGCGTCGCTGAGCAAACCAACTTACTGGCGCTTAATGCCGCGATTGAAGCCGCGCGCGCCGGAGAGCAAGGGCGCGGCTTTGCCGTGGTCGCCGATGAAGTACGCACACTCGCGACACGCACGCAAAGCAGCACCAATGAAATCGAACAGATCATTGCCAGCCTGCAACAACGCACTCGCGATGTCAGCGCATCGATGGAACAAACACAGCATCAATCCAAAGCCACGCAAGAGCAAGCCGACTTAGCGCAGCAGGTGCTCAATGCGATTGATCAGCAGGTCAGCACCATTTTGACCCTCAACCAGCACATTGCAGAGGCGAGTAACCAACAATCACTCGCGACCGATGAAATCAGTCGCAACCTGACGCAGATTGCCGATCACAGCACCCAATCCGCCGCACAAGCCCAACAAGTCGCCGCCGCCAGCGAGCTCTTGATGGAAAACGGCCAGCAGCTGATCCACAGCTTCTCAACGTTTAAGGTGTAACCGGAAGTCATCAGTTCAAAGGGCCGAAAGGCCCTTTGTCATTCCAGCGCCGCCAAAATGGAGCAATGGCTGGCGTCATCATCCCGATGGCCGCAGCAGGCGTCGTTGATTTTTTTCAGGGCGCTGCGAATGCGCATCAGGTCGGCAATTTTCTCATCGATCAACATCAGCTTGGCCGAGGTAATGGATTTGACCTCTGCGCAGCTGTGCTCGGTCGCTTCCAAACGAATCTCAAGCAGTTCCTTAATTTCTTCCAGACTCAACCCCAGCTCTTTGGCTTTGAGGATAAAACTTACCTGTTTCTGATTCTCTTCATCATACAGTCGGTAACCCGAATCGCTGCGACCGGCTGGCGAGATCAGCGCATTTTTCTCGTAAAAACGCAGCGTATCGGTGGAAACTCCACACCGTTTCGCCAATTCACCTATCTGAAACATAACTGCACCTATTTACTCTTTGGTTACTTTTTTCGCTTGAAAAACCTGTTTTTAGCTATTATTTTCCCAATGCCAAACGATTGCGCGAGATCTTTTGTAATAAATTGGTTAGAATACGCGCCATCCGAACTCTTGGAGAAAAAGGTCTTTACCAAAACTGACCAAGGGGTGATGCAGCGCTATCCCTCATGAACAATTTTGGCAAACATCTTTCGTCATTAACTCCGTGAATTTAAGGAAAATGGAAGCATGAATAACGCTCGTCCAATTCGCCGTGCACTCATCAGCGTATCAGATAAAACTGGCATTGTTGAGTTTGCAAAAGCGCTCTCTGAGCGCGGTGTCGACATCCTGTCTACTGGTGGTACCGCTCGCCTACTTGCCGAGCAAGGCATTGCAGTAACTGAAGTCTCTGACTACACCGGTTTCCCAGAAATGATGGACGGGCGCGTGAAAACGCTGCACCCGAAAGTTCATGGTGGCATTCTTGGCCGTCGTGGTCAGGACGACGAGGTCATGAACACGCACGCCATTAACCCAATCGACATGGTGGTGGTGAACCTTTACCCATTCGCGCAAACCGTGGCCAATCCGAACTGCACACTGGCTGACGCGGTGGAAAACATCGATATCGGCGGCCCAACCATGGTGCGCTCTGCGGCGAAAAACCACAAAGATGTGACCATCATCGTGAACGCGAGCGATTACGACCGCGTGATCACCGAAATGGATGCAAACGAAAAATCACTGACGCTGGACACGCGTTTTGACCTCGCCATTGCTGCGTTTGAACACACCGCGGCTTACGACGGCATGATTGCCAACTACTTCGGCACCATGGTTCCGAGCTACGGCGAGAACAAAGAAGGCGATGAGGCATCAAAATTCCCACGCACCTTCAACCAACAGTTCATCAAGAAACAAGACATGCGTTACGGCGAAAACAGCCATCAAGACGCCGCGTTCTACGTCGAAGCAAACCCAGAAGAAGCGTCGGTGTCTACCGCACGTCAGATTCAGGGGAAAGCCCTGTCTTACAACAACATCGCCGATACCGATGCGGCGCTGGAATGTGTCAAAGAGTTCGCTGAACCAGCATGTGTGATCGTCAAACACGCCAACCCATGTGGTGTGGCACTGGGCGGCGACATTCTGGAAGCGTACAACCGCGCCTACCAAACCGATCCAACCTCCGCATTCGGCGGCATCATCGCGTTTAACCGCGAACTCGATGCAGCAACGGCCACAGCCATTGTCGAACGCCAGTTTGTTGAAGTGATCATCGCACCAAGCGTCTCTGCTGAAGCGATTGATGTAGTGGCGGCGAAGAAAAACGTGCGCCTGCTGGAATGTGGCGAATGGCACAGCAAGACCACTGGTTTTGATGTGAAACGCGTCAACGGTGGCCTGCTGGTTCAAGACCGCGATCAAGGCATGGTGACACTGAGCGACCTGAAAGTGGTTTCTCAACGTCAACCGACCGAAGAAGAGCTGAAAGATGCGCTGTTCTGCTGGAAAGTCGCGAAATACGTCAAATCAAACGCGATTGTGTACGCCAAAGGCGACATGACCATCGGTGTTGGCGCAGGCCAAATGAGCCGCGTCTACTCCGCGAAAATTGCGGGTATTAAAGCGGCCGACGAAGGTCTGGAAGTGGCTGGCAGCGTAATGGCATCCGATGCATTCTTCCCATTCCGCGATGGTATCGATGCTGCCGCCGAAGCGGGCATTAAATGCGTGATTCAACCAGGTGGTTCCATGCGTGATGAAGAAGTCATTGCTGCTGCGGACGAGCACGGCATGGCGATGATCTTCACCGGCATGCGTCACTTCCGTCACTAATGCTTCGAGCCGTCACAGGGGAGCCAGCCAGCGTGGTCGCGCTCCCCATGATGCAAAGATCCGAATTTAAAATTAAGGAATTCATTTATGCGAGTTTTAATTATTGGTTCTGGCGGTCGCGAGCACGCGCTAGGCTGGAAAGTCGCGCAAAACCCTGCGGTTGAAACCGTATTTATCGCTCCGGGGAACGCGGGCACCGCGCTGGAAGCGAAGCTGCAAAACGTCGATATCGCAGTTGAAGATGTCGCGGGCCTAGTTGCCTTTGCACAGAACAACGCGATTGAGCTGACGATCGTTGGCCCTGAAGCGCCGCTGGTCATTGGCGTGGTGGATGCATTCCGTGCCGCTGGCCTGCCAATCTTTGGCCCAACGCAAGCTGCCGCGCAATTAGAAGGTTCAAAAGCGTTCACCAAAGATTTTCTAGCGCGCCATAACATTCCAACCGCCGCTTATGCCAACTTCACTGAAATTGAGCCAGCGCTGGCGTATGTGCGTGAACAAGGTGCACCGATCGTCGTCAAAGCCGACGGCCTCGCCGCAGGCAAAGGCGTGATTGTCGCCATGACGCTGGAAGAAGCGGAAGACGCTATCAAAGACATGCTGGCAGGCAACGCGTTTGGTGATGCGGGCAGCCGTGTTGTGGTGGAAGAGTTCCTCGATGGCGAAGAAGCCAGCTTCATCGTGATGGTCGATGGCGAAAACGTGCTGCCAATGGCCACCAGCCAAGACCACAAACGTGTCGGCGACCAAGACACTGGCCCGAACACCGGCGGCATGGGCGCTTACTCACCAGCGCCTGTGGTGACCCAAGCCATCCACGATCGCGTGATGCAGGAAGTGATTTACCCAACCGTGCGTGGCATGGCGGCCGAAGGCAATCCATACACAGGTTTCTTGTATGCCGGCCTGATGATCGACAGCACTGGCGCGCCTAAAGTGATTGAATACAACTGCCGCTTTGGTGACCCAGAAACCCAGCCGATCATGATGCGTATGCAATCTGATCTGGTGGAACTGTGTCTGGCAGCGATTGATGGCAAACTGGACCAAGTGGAATCGAAATGGGATCCACGCGCGTCCATCGGTATCGTGCTGGCTGCGGGTGGCTACCCGGGTGATTACGCCAAAGGCGACATCATTTCCGGCCTGCCAACCACGGAAGTGGAAGGTCAGAAAGTGTTCCACGCGGGCACCACCGACAAAGATGGCCACGTCGTCACAAACGGCGGCCGCGTGCTGTGTGCGACCGCGCTCGGCAATACCGTGTCAGAAGCGCAGCAACGTGCGTACGAACTGGCAAAACAGATCAGCTGGCATGGCATGTTCCACCGCAACGACATCGGTTACCGCGCGATTGCTCGCGAGCAGGAAAACCAATAACGTCCATCGTTGATTCGCAAAAAGGCGCCGTAAGGCGCCTTTTTTCTATTCGGGGTGTCTGCTCAAATGAGCACGCGATTAATCGCTAATCAGATTCGGACGCCGAATGCAGTCGTGGTTATCATCCGCTAGCATCAGCAGCTCTTCGACATACACTTTGTCGTTACGGATTTTGCCCAGAAACGCGACATAGCTGTCGAGCGATGACAGTCGGTTGACCACAAAATTGGGCAGCGTCTGATTAAATTCAATTCGGCGATATTCTCGCCCGGTACAGGTTTCAAACACTTCACCATCCCACACACCTTGGATCAATTCCAACCCTTGTGCATCCTGAGATTTGGTCATCTCGGCGAGTGCGTTTGCCTGCTGCTGATAGTGCGATAACTGATCTTGGTTGAGGGGCAACACTTTCCCGTCGACACGGTATTGCTGATACACCGCTTCACCGTCTTTGTTGAAACGCAGTTGCACACGATAAGGTACCAAGACCTTGTTTTTCGGTTGAACGCCTTCGCGCACAACTTCACGCACTTGGCCTTCATCCCAACGATAACTGGATGTGTACCAACCAAAACGCTCAGACGACACATAATCTGCCGCACTGCTGGGTTGGTTTTGACGTTCGGTATACCAATAGAAACTGGTCGCGTCCCCCATACTTTGTCCCCCGGTGTAGTCACTGATTTGTTCGAGGTTAGGTGTTGGGAGAGAAGAGGAGCATCCGGCCAATACGCCCAATGCCAATAAAGGAAACAGAATTTTTTTCATAGAGGGAAAAACGCCGAGACAGACATCTCGGCGTTACATCAATTACTTCACTGAATCTTTCAGTGCTTTACCAGCAACGAATGCAGGTACATTTGCTGCTGCGATTTTGATCTCTTCGCCAGTTTTTGGGTTACGACCTGTACGCGCTGCACGGTGATTTACTTTGAATGTACCAAAACCAATTAGTTGAACTTGGTCACCCTCTTTCAGTGCGCCTTCAACCGCGCCAAGAGTAGCTTCAAGAGCAGCTTTAGCCTGAGCTTTAGATAGGTCTGCTTTCTCTGCGATAAAGTCGATTAATTGGGTCTTGTTCATTAGGTTTCCCTTCTCATAGGTTATCGAATTCAGTTCACTCTAAAGCATAAATGCCCCGTCTGGCAAAGGTTTGTCGCGTAACTTGTGCCTCTCTGACGTACTTTTAACCATAATATGAGTAATAACTCACAATTTGTTACGGATTGGGCCAAGCGCCTGACGGAATTATCACGCAAAATGGCATCCCAGATTGTTGGCGAAGCCCCGCTACGCCTGATGTATCAAGGTGTTTCGGAATTAAGAAACGTCACAATCAATACGGACACTTAACATCAACAGCACGTTTTTTTGCTGTTAAAATGCAGCCATCAGCGTGGCAGTTTTGCAAACACGACCACGCTGCTCCCCCGAATGTCACACATCCCCATTCGGGGGTCATGATAGGTATAACCATTAAGGAACCCGCATGCTTTTGCTTACGATATACGTCACTGTGGCGATTAGCGTATCGTTTATTTGTTCTGTGCTTGAAGCCGTTTTACTCAGCCTAACGCCCAGCTATCTGGCGCAGTTGCGCCAACAAGCGCATCCGTCCGCTGAAAAACTGGCTCGACTCAAAGGCGACATTGACCGCCCGCTGGCGTCGATCCTCACCTTAAATACCATCGCCCACACCATTGGTGCGGCGAGCGCAGGCGCACAAGCCGCCGTTGTCTTTGGCAGCCAATGGCTCGGCGTGTTCTCAGCCGTGTTGACGCTCGGTATTCTGGTGCTATCTGAAATTGTGCCCAAAACCATTGGCGCGGCGTACTGGCGCCAACTGGCACCAGCCAGTGCGGTGATCCTCGATTGGATGGTGTGGTGTCTGACGCCGTTTGTCTGGTTTTCGCAGCAAATCACCAAACGCTTGGCGCGCAACATTGAAGTGCCACGCATGCGCGATGAACTGTCGGCCATGGCGCTGCTCGCCAACGAAAGCGGAGAACTGGCAGAAGGAGAATCGAAGATTCTCAACAACCTGCTGAGCATCAGCGATGTGCCAGTCACGCAAGTGATGACGCCGCGTACCGTGCTGTTTCGCGTCAATGCCGCGTTAACCATCAACGAATTTCTCTCCCAGCACAGCGACACACCGTTCTCGCGCCCGCTGGTGTACAGCGAAGACATCGACGACATCATCGGCTTTGTCCATCGCCTTGAACTGTTTAAGTTGCAACAAAGCGGCTTTGGTGACAAACAACTGGGCATGGTGATGCGCCCGATTCACGTGTTGCTCAACACCCAAACGCTCCCCAAAGCGTTTGCTCAGATGATGAAAAACCGCCTGCAGCTGTCCTTAGTGGTGGATGAATACGGCACCGTGCAAGGATTGTTGACGCTAGAAGATGTGTTTGAACACCTGCTTGGCGAAGAGATCATCGACGAAGCGGACCGCACCACCGACATGCAAAAACTCGCGACCGAACGCTGGGAAAGCTGGAAACGCGAGCACGGCGTTATTGAAAGCCGCGACGAAGAAGAGGACGCGCCGCTCGATAGCCGCAAATAACCCACTGCCAAAAAAAACGCCCCGAAAAATAAGGGGCGTTGTTGTATTTACGACGTGACGTGCAAATGGCGGAAATCATGCCCGGTTGGCGCTTGTGCCGCCCGTAACCCAAAGTCCGGCAACACCGCATACAGATGATCAAAAATGTCTGACTGAATGCGCTCATAATCCACCCACGCGGTGGTGTTGGTAAAACAGTACAACTCCAGTGAAATGCCTTCATGCGTCGGCGCTAACTGTCGCACCATCAACGTCATGCCTTGATGAATATCAGGATGCGCACGCAGGTAGCGTTCCAGATAAGCGCGGAAGCTGCCCAAATTGGTCAGGCGACGCCCATTGATTAAGCATTCCTCGTCAAACTGCTGACTGTGGTTGTGCTGCGTGATCTCTTCCAACTTGGTTTTGATGTACGGCTCCAACAGTTTCGCGCGCGTCAAATACTCAATATCCTGCTGCGATAAAAAGTGCACACTGGTGGCATCAATCAACACACTGCGTTTGATGCGGCGGCCGCCCGAGTCTTGCATGCCTTTCCAGTTCTTAAACGAATCGGAAATCAGCGCGTAAGTTGGAATCGTGGTGATGGTTTTGTCCCAGTTTTGTACTTTCACGGTGGTCAAACTGATGTCAATCACATCGCCATCGGCGCCATATTTGGGCATTTCCAACCAATCGCCCACGCTGAGCATTTTATTGGCTGACAACTGAATCCCAGCCACCAACCCAAGGATGGGATCTTTAAACACCAACATGATGACCGCGGTCAGTGCGCCAAGTCCGCTGAGCAGAATCACCGGCGATTTGCCCACTAAAATCGACGTGGTCAGCAGCGCCGCGATGACAAAGAAGACGATTTTCAAGCTCTGTACAATGCCGCGAATCGGCATGTTGCGGCCCAATGGCGTGCGCGAGAGCAGTGTGTCCGCCACATCCAGCAACGAATACAAGGCGAGCAACGCAAACAGCACAATCCACAGTGCTACCAGCGTCAGAATCCAATCGCGAATCACGCTCTCCGGCGCCAGCCATAGGTTGGTTTGCACACCAATCAAGAGGCCCTGAATCACCAGTGCGATGCGGCTAAACAATTTGCCCGCAAACAGCGCGTGACGCCAAACCGCATCGGATTTTTCTGCGCGGCGTTTCAGCCACGCGACCACGCCTCGATGGAGCACAATGTGCACCGCCACCGCGATCAGCACGATCAAACCTAACGCTTCTGACAACTTAATAAACTGAGACATTTCGATGCCAAACTGGCCCAGCCAAGTCTCCAAAGACTGCAACATCCTTTACTCCTGCATTTTGGACTACGTGATACGCATCCTAACGCATTATGGGGTATCGTGCTGTGGTAGCTAACAATTTATAACAATATTGGCCGCGGGCAGGCCGAGAGGGGAAAAACAGACAGGTCGTCGCAGGCAGGAGGCGTGCTCCCGCCCGCATCCATCAATTACAGTGACACACCAATGTTGCTGATGCAGTCGTCACGTAGCTCTTGACGCAAATCTTTGATCAAGTCGATATCGCGCTCAATCGCTTCACGCAGTGGTCGGTAGATGGCCCATTGCACATCCCACTCTTCGCACACGGCTTCGTTCTCTTTCTGATTGTCGTTGGTGATGGTTTCACCGGTTTGCGCTTCTTCCAATTGTGCGACGGTTTGTACCGAAATCTGGCTGACTTTCTGCATCGATTCGTACAAATCATCGCGATCCAACAGGCCATGCAACGCTGTCGCGAGCGCTTCACACGCATCAATCGCCGGATAAACTGCGTACAAGTCAAACTCGTCGGAGGTCGGGATCAGCTCTTCCAGTTTTTCCAATTGACGCTCAAAATTAATCTTGGCGTTTTTCACCGTCATCAATTCCCAAATGCTGTCGAGAATTTCACGGTAACTGCGTGGCTCAGCGAATTGGGTATGTTCACAGAACATGGCGTAATTCGGGTACATGCGTTCACATAGACACGCCATAAAGGTAATCTGTTGCCAAGGTTCAAACTTCTCAAGGCGAAGTTGCAAAGGGTTCTGTAACCCATTTGATGTCTGTAACATGGTCACTCAATTCGTTGCGGAAAAAGACAGCGGAAGTGTACTGGATAACCAGCGGGGAAAAAAGGCGCATCTATGAACAATTTCACTCATCAGCTGTACATTTTAACGGAGCACAACGCCTGCTATCGCGAAGCCATTGAAGCCCTGCACCTGCCTGAGCTTGCAATCACCGACGATCGCAGCCAAGCCACCTTGCTACTGGCCGCACCTCCGCTGGCGGCGCAATGCTTGGATGAGTTTCCTCGCTTGGAGTGGCTGCAATCGGCATACGCTGGGGTTGATGCGCTGATCGCACCTGGCTTGCGACAAGATTATGAACTGACCAACGTCAAAGGTATTTTTGGCCAACAGATTGCCGAATACGTGCTTGGTTACACCATCAGTCACTACCGCCATTTCACGCGCTATCAACAGCAGCAACACCACCTGCAGTGGCAGCCACATCGATATCAATCCTTGAACGGCCAAGTGATGACGATTCTCGGCACAGGCTCCATCGGTGCTCATTTGGCGAACGTGGCGACAGCGTTTGGCTTCACGGTGATTGGCGTCAACAGCTCCGGCATTCCGCCCAAGCACGGCGCTTTCAGCCAGACGTATCACATCAATGAGTTGCCTGCGGCACTTGCTCAGGCAAATATCGTGGTCAACACCTTGCCCAATACGCCAAGTACGCTGGGATTACTGGGTAAGACCACCTTGAGCCATTGCCAGCAAGCCCTGCTGTTTAACGTCGGCCGAGGCAAAACCTTGGTCGAAGACGAACTGATTCCACTGATTGAAGCGGGCCATATTCAACATGCCTTTTTGGATGTATTTGCCAACGAGCCACTCAACGACACACATCCGTTTTGGGCACATCCAGCCATCACCGTCACGCCGCACATTGCAGCGCTAAGCTTTCCGCAGCAAGTGGTGGACATATTCGCTGCCAACTACGCGCTGTGGCGCGACGGCTTTCAGCTCAATCACCGCATTGATTTTAGCAAGGGGTACTGATGCTTCACGATCTGCTGCGCGACATTCGCCAGTGCCGCGTGTGTGAACCGGCCCTGCCCTTGGGTGCCAATCCCGTGATTCAAGCGCACGAAGCGGCGCGGATTTTGATCATTGGTCAAGCACCCGGGATTCGCGTGCACCAAAGCTCGGTACCGTGGAACGATCCGAGCGGCGATCGCTTGCGGCGCTGGCTCGACATCGACAAAGAGACCTTTTACGACCCCAAACAAATCGCCATCATGCCGATGGGGCTGTGTTATCCGGGCAAAGGCAAAAGTGGCGATCTGCCGCCGCGTCGAGAGTGCGCGCCGCTGTGGCATCAATCCGTCTTGGCCCAGTTGCCGAACATCCAAATGACACTGCTGATCGGTCAATATGCACAAAACTATTATCTGAAAGACAAACCTGCCACCCTGACCGAAACCGTGCGTCAATGGCAACGCTGGGCACCGCATTACCTGCCACTCCCCCACCCATCGCCACGTAACACATTGTGGCTCAAGAAGAATCCTTGGTTTGAACAAGACGTGGTCGCTTACATTGCGAGGCATGTCAAAACGCACATTAATTAAGCAAAATGTAATTTACACGGATGCATAAGCATTCAAAAATCTGATCACCTTCATATAAACGTGATCTTCTCCCAAAAAACGCATTTATCTTAAAAAGATAACTATATAGTATGCAAATTCATACTTACGTTTAGTTGCGCTTATCAAATAACACCATGCTATCAATAAATAACAAAGTCATCATCGCCTTATGCAGTGTGGCTTTATGGGCTTGTCAGTCAACCACACCACCCGATTGGTACAGCAAGCCGCCAACCAATCAACCGGAATACATCACTGCTGTCGGTGAAGGACGCAGTTTAGATCAGGCCAAACAAGCCGCGCTCAGCCAAATCAACGCCCAACTTTGGACTCAAATTGATTCGTCGTTCGCATCACGCGATGTCTATCAAAGTCGAAATGAGCTTTCGTCCACCAGCTCGCTTGTGGATAACAAAATCAATAGCAAAACATCGACGATCACGTTCACCGGGATTGAGTACCCACAAGTCGAGCACAACGACATCGCCTACTACGTTCAGGCCAAAGTCAGCCGCGACACAATCATCCGCCAATTACAATCCGATATTGAGCAAAGCAATCGCAACGCTCAGCGTCAACTTGACCAACGCCAACATCAAGACCCGCTGGTGTGGTGGTTAAATAACCGACAGCGCACCTCGGAAGGCAATGCGGTTGCCGTGCGCCAAGCCATGCTGCGTGCGCTCGATCAGGACCTCATACCTAAGGCACCAGCCGTTGATACGCTGCTCAGCACCATTGCCGAAGTTCAGTCGACGATCGTCATTCGCTTTGCCGCTTCAGCCAAAAACAAGAAAAGCGCTGAACTGCTGGCCGATAAATTCTCTCATGAACGTTTGAAAACCACCTTCAAACGCACCGCTGCCGCCACACACACACTCAAGTTGACCTCAGAGTTACGGCAAAGCACGGTGGGAGAAGCCTATATCTCAACTCAGATTACGACCCTCAAACTCCAAGGTCGAAAAGGAAATATCCTCGCGAGTAACGAAATTATTTCTAGCGGGAATTCTGTGTCCAATTACTCCCTGTCCAAGGAGGGAGCCGAGCGTCATTTCGCGGAAATCGTCGACGCTCAAGGGCTATGGAACGCCCTCGGAATTAAATAAAAAAACAATATGGAGTTGTCTATTATGCTAAAACAAACCGCAGTGGCGCTGGGTGTGTCTTTGATGCTCTCCGGCTGTATTTCGACTGGCCCAGACGCCATCTGTACACCGGATATGGCCGTGAACTTGGCGAACGCCGAAGTGCCAGCCAAGTCCAGCGAAGACCGAAAAGTGATCGTGTTACCTGTCGACATGGACTTCAAAGACAGTGCGCAAAAGAAAATGCAATCGGTCATTCGTAACGCGCTAGAAAGCCAAGTGATTGAAACCGGCACGCAACTGGTGGATCGTAAACTGGCTAACAAGCTGAAAAAAGAAATCAAATTGGCGGAGCAAAGTGGTCGCTACAACACCAAAGGTGTGCCGATTGCCGACTACGCTGTGTTGACTGAAATCACCAGCACCGATTTCTCAAAATCTTTTGATGAAGCGCGCAGCTACAAAAACAAAAAAGGCGAAACCATTCACGTTCCAGCCAGCTGTCGTTACGAAGTGGATGTGACGGCGATTGTGAAAATTGTCTCTCTGCCAGACATGACGCTGGTGAAACGCATCGAAATTAAAGGCGACGACTCGTCATCCACCGAAACACGCAATTCAAGCTGCCCAATCTCAAATGCCGGATACCAAGGCTTGGCCAGTAAAGCCGCCGCAGAAGCCGTGGAATACAGTTCCGATCTGAAAAAGATGATGGCCGCCAGCGCGCCCGTGCTTGAAGTTCGTCAATGTGAGGCGGGCATCATGGCCAAGATTGCGATTGGTTCTGAGAAAAACGTGAAACCCAACGACACCATCGCCTTTTCCAAGATCCTCAAAAACAGCGAAGGCGAGCTAGAAACATTCGCCGTGGGTGAAGGCACCGTGGTCAACATTCCAACCCACGGCATCAAGGCCAAGTACTCTTGGGTCGGCATTGATGAGGAAACCTCACTCAAGCTGCGCAAAGGCGATGCGGCGAAAATCGTGCCTAAAGATTGTAACAGCCTGCTCGACCTCGAATGCCACGCGCAAACCACAATGAAAAGTATGGGACTATAACCGATGAAAAAAACACTTCTGATGAGCGTGATGGCGCTCTCTCTGGCCGCTTGTAACAGCACACAAACCGTTGAACAGGCGCAGCAATTTGCGCAGTGTACTTTCCCGGATGCCCCAACGACCGAAGCCCCAGCGTGGATCTGTGATGTAATGCCAACGGATCTGGAAGCTGGCGCAATGGGCTATGCCAAGAAAAGTGCCGCAGGCATGGGCGTGATGCGTAAAGTGGCGATCAACGAAGCACGCGTGCAATTGGCCGCGCAATTCCAAACCGACGTCAACAACCTGTTTAAGCAAGCGGTTCAAAGCTCGGTCAACACCACCAATGACGTCGCCGTTGAAAACGTGGTGGAAACATTCGAAAACGTCACCAAGAACGTGGTTACCCGCAGCCTGTCGAACAGCAAACTGATCGTCAGCCAAGTGAGTCCAACGGGCGGCCTGTACGTCCTGGTGGGCATGGACAAAGCCACGTTCCAAGCCAACGTCGATCAAGTTGTGGATGCCGCATCTAAAGACGCGAAATTATGGAATCAATTCAACAACGAGAAAGCCGCGGAAGACTTGACTAACGCGCTGAACTCACTGAAATCCATGTAACTCAGACAAGGCAGGGCTACCGATTGCCCTGCCTTTATTTCGGCTAGGAATTGTTCATGCGCAGACTCAAAAAAACGCTCATTGCCCTTTCTCTCTCCTCTTTCTATTGCACCAGCTTTGCCGCCACACATGATGCCTTTGCCGAGCTGGATCAAGCCACGGCCAACGCCAAACGTTCTCCGGAAGAAATCAAACAAGAGTTTCACGACTACGTGAATCGACGCTTCGACGAGTACGAAGCATGGCGAGAAAACTACACCCGCGAATTGGATCAACAGCGCCAAGCCTTGATTAATCAATGGGGCAGCGCGCAAATCTCCGACCAAACCACCGACGTGCAATACAGCGCGGATGATTCGGTGAGACAAGTGGTCGATTATGAAAACAACACAGCCACGGTGTCGGTGTTGGTGGATGCCTCCGTCAGCAATGCCACCGCGCAGCAGTTAGCCACCCAGCAGCTCAACCTGCCTGAAGGCACGGTCGCCGACCTTAACCAAGCGCAAGTCTCCGAACAAACCGTGAATTATTCACGCGAGCAAGAAAACCAAGAAAAAGACTTTGTGCTGGCCCAAACGCGCGCGCAGATGAATGAATACGACATTCAGGCCGAGCGCTTGATCGCCGCCGACACTGGCGCGCCGGATGATTTTATTTATCAACGGGCCTACCAGAAAAAAATGGCGCTGATCGACGAAGCGAAACAGCGCATTGAGCTGATCAGCAATCAATACCGCCAGCAGCGCAAAGCATTGGGCATTCCCGAACCGCTGCCGGCAGACCCAATCCACGCAGCGCAGCCCGTCGACCAGACGCCAGCCAGCAACGAAGTCGCGACTGTCACCGAGCGCCAAGCGGAACCCACCCCGGCTGTCGCTCCGTCCAAAACAAAACCTGCACCTGTCGAACCGGTCGTGGCAAAGGTGCCTGTAACCACCGCGCCAACTGCCGAGCATCAAGCGGCGCAACAGGTGGCATCGTCCACCAGCAGCGACCAACCAGCGGCAACGGTAACAGCGCCAGTGACAACACCAGCGACCGCAAAGGCGACCACGCACACGGCCGCCGCACCGAAAAAAGTCATCAGCTACAAGATCAGCCTGCCTAACAACAGCTTGGCAAAACGTGCCAGCCATTACCAACCGCTCGCCCTAGAAGAAAGCGAGAAATGGTCGGTGGATCCAGCGCTGGTGATGGCGATCATGCACAGTGAATCGGCCTTTCGTCCGGAAGCGAAATCTTATGTACCAGCGTTTGGTTTGATGCAGATCGTCCCGACGACCGCTGGGCATGACGTGAACCGTCAGATGAGAAAAATTGACGCGCCAATGAAGGAGTCGGAGCTCTACCAGCCGCCCGTCAACGTCGAAACCGGTACAGCTTACCTGCATATTTTGCAAAGCAAGTACCTGAAACGTATTGAAGATAAGCAAAGCCGTTTGTACTGCACCATCGCCGCCTACAACACTGGCGCGGGGAACGTGGCACGAGCCTTCAATGCCGACCGTTCGACCAATATTCGTAAAGCAGCCGGTGAAATCAATCAGCTCACGCCCGACCAAGTGTATCAGACGCTGATGAACAACCTGCCGTACGATGAAACCAAAACTTACCTGAAAAAAGTGTCATCACGTTTGGCGCTTTATCAGCCTGAAACCACACAGTGAGCATCAATATGTTGCGTTTAATTCCGCTGTTGTTGATCGTCGTTGGCGTGTACATCGGCGTTCAATACAAAGACACCATCACCAACTGGCTCGGTCAGGACGCCCTCGACCAGATTGAACAAGCCGTCAGTGACGGCACCGATCGGGTGAAAGACAAATTGGAAGAGTTGAAAGAATAATCATGTCAGACATCGAACACACTTTAGAACCCGCAGCGCCATCTCGCTCGCTCAAAGAACGTTCTCTCAAAGAACAATGGGGGCGATTGATTGCGCTGGTGTCTTTGGTTGCCATTGCGCTGGGCAGCTTTAACGACAGCACTGATGCGCTGGAAAAAATCTATGATTTTTCGCTGGCACAGTTCACGGATATTCCCTCGCAGGACAAACTGAACTCGGTTTATGTGCGCGCCTCGGCCAGCGTGTTGGATGAACATCTTGGCGCGCCGGTTTACATCAAACGCTCCGGCGCGGGCGATGTGATCAAGTATTATCAGGACAGCCGCTTTGTGCTCTCTGCGGTGATTCAAGATGAGGCCATTGCTGCGTATCTGGTGTTCCCGACGCAAGGCTTTGTGCCCGATACGTCGAAATCGGCCGGTGGACTGGACTTACTCAGCACTCCGTTTAGCGCGCAAGAAGGTGTGACCGATTTGCGCGCGGCGCTGTCGCGTATGATCACCTATTACATTGAGGAAAACACCGCTGGCGATTTCAGTAATCTGTACACGTCAGTGAGTGGTTACTCCGAATTCGAGAATAGTCTGACCGAACAACAGCGCGCTCAGTTCACCACGTTAACAGACGAACTGATGATGGGCGAAGACGTCACACAATCGGCGCAAGCGCTGCGCCGGACCTTAATGCCCAACTTCTACGGCTACAGCACGCTGGGCTTATCGGCGCTGGAAGACGCGATTTTGACTAAATCTGAATTTCGTTTAATTCAGCCTTAACCCGTCCATCGGTGTTGAGTCAGCATTAAAAAAGCCGCCCATCGACAACTCGAGGCGGCTTTTTTCTCGGATCAATTATTCAACGACGGTGTAGCCTTTACCCCGCAGCAGCTCGGCAAAGGCCTGCTTGGCTTGCGGCTCACCATGAATCAAATGTACTTGTTTCGGCTTTTCATCGATGCCTTCCACAAAGGCCAGCAGGTCATCCTGATCGGCGTGCGCGGAATACCCCGACATCACATGAATTTGGGCGTTCACGTCGATCGCTTCTCCCTCAATCATGACCACTTTCTCCCCCTGCTGAATCGCGCGCCCTAACGTACCTTCTGCCTGAAAACCAGCAAAGATGATGTCCGTGCGAGCATCCGGCAGCAGCGCTTTGAGGTAATCCACAATCCTCCCGCCTTCGCACATGCCGGAGGCGGCGACCACAATCGCCGCTTCACCGGTTGACGAGAGGCGATTAACCAACGCTTGGTGCGAACGGTAATCCTGGACCAACACACATTGCTCAAACGCCAGCGGATGGCGGTTCATCGCCAAACGTTCTTTCGCTTCGTCGCCCCACAGCTGTTTATAGCGACGATACGATTCCGTCACCTTTTGCGCCATCGGAGAATCGAGCAAAATCGGTAAATCGACGTTGATTTGATGCTCATACACCAACTGCTCAATATCAAACAACACTTCTTGCGTGCGGCCGACACTGAAAGCCGGGATCAGAATCGTGCCGCCATCGGCCAGCGACCGGTCGATGATTTCACGCAGTTTACTCGCGCGCACGTCCACGCCATCGTGGTGTGTATCGCCATAGGTTGTTTCGATCACCAGATAATCGGCATGCATTGGCGGCACCGGATCCGGCAACAGCGGCGTGCAACTCGGCCCCAAGTCCCCGGAAAAGACGATCACTTCTTGGTTGGGCATTTGGATTTCAACGTACGCCGAACCGAGAATGTGCCCCGCAGGCACAAACTGACACTGCAACATCACGCCGGAGTCAGATTCAATTCGAAAAGGCTGCTCGTAATCGATGGGGTCAATCAGATGGTCAATCTTGTCTAACACCACCTCTCGCTGCGCACGCGAGAAGCCCGATTGCAGCTTCATGGCGTCATCCAACATCAGCGGTACAAGCTCCGCGGTTGCCGGCGTGCAATAAATCGGCGCAGTGAAACCTGAAGCAATCAACCACGGCAAACGGCCAATGTGGTCGATGTGGGCATGGGTGAGAATGAGCGCTTGAATGTGATCAATGGGAAAATCTGGCTCGACATCCTGAGTATCTTGGCCTTGGAACATGCCACAATCGATAAAAATCGCCAGATCATCCACCACCAGTTCATGACACGAACCAGTGACCGTCTGTTTTCCACCATGATGAGTGAGTTGCATGAGGTGTTCCTTTTGTTTCGAAGAGCGACACGACTAGCATATCGTCAATCGAAATCAGAAAACCGGAGTACCAAAGCAGTTTGAGACGCTGTTCCCTGATTGACCGCAACAAATGCACATAAGTGAATATAAAAATAAGAACTAGGACATACAATGACATTCATGGTGAAAATATTTTTATCTTGAACGAAAAAAACGATGCATGTTCACTGTTTTATTCATTGAAAGTATATACTCGGCTAGGACAATTCTCATCATGAAAAACGTTGTGCTAAAATGCGCGTTCAAAGATAAATCTGGATTTTTGCTGTGAACAAGCTTTTCAATAATTCCATGGTCAGCCATGGACTAGGCGTGGTAGGTACGGTTTTTTTGCTTCACATGATCACCGGCTTTCGGACGCAGCTTCCCGTCACCGTCATCAATAGCTTCTGGCTAGTCAGCGCGGCCTACATCGGAGCAGCGCTCATTATCCCTAAAATCACCAATTTTTTGTTGGTTGATCGAAAATATTACATTTTGCCGGTTCTGACATCCGTTTATGCTTGCGTGATGGTCCTTATTCTCCTGCTGCGCCTGGACTATTCCCGTGAAATTTTGGTGTATGCTTTTTTCATTCAGACCTTTTGGATGTATTTGATTGCTAAACTTAAAAGAGACAAAACCACATTAAAGCTGAAGGCGATTAATAACTTCAGCGTTGATGCGTTGAATGCAAAAAATGCTCGCGTTGAGCTCAGCCTGTTTCCCAATGGCCTTGCCATCACAGACATTGACGACGGCTTGGTTGTCGACCTACACGGTCAACTCTCTCGAGAAGAAGAAAAATTTATTGCCGACTGCAGCCTGAGTAATATTCCAGTGTTTCACTCAGGTAGCATTCGCGAGATGGTAGAAGGCAAAGTGCAGACCTGCCATTTATCAGAAAATGCAATTGGAACCCTGATACCTAACCCGATCTATCAATACATCAAGCGGTTCTGGGAATCATTGCTCATCATAACAACGTTACCCGTGACGCTCTTGATTATGGCAGTCACCGCACTTCTCATTAAGTTGGAGAGTCCTGGGCCAATCTTGTTTATCCAAGAACGAGTTGGTCAGGGTGGTAAGCCATTTCGTATCTACAAATTTCGTAGCATGACAGTCAAATCTGCAGATGCCGAAGATAAGTTTGCCACCCAAGAGCTCGCTCGAGTAACCAAAGTAGGCAAAGTGATTCGTAAAGTGCGCATTGATGAACTGCCGCAATTCTTTAACGTCCTAAAGGGAGATATGTCTCTCATTGGCCCGCGCCCAGAACAAGAAAGTTTTGTCAAACAATTCGAAGATGAAATCCCGTTTTACGGTTACCGACATATGGTTAAACCCGGAATTACTGGCTGGGCTCAAACGGTACAAGGCTATGCTGACGATACCGAATCGACACGAGAAAAGTTATCCTATGACCTATTCTACATTAAACATCTGTCGTTCTGGCTCGATATGAACATCGTTATTAAAACCATAAAAACGATGATGACCGGCTTTGGAGCCAAATAATACTAACGAATCATCGAACCTAAAAAAGGTCAGCTCAAGCTGACCTTTTTTAGGTTACCGGAGGAAAAGTTCATTTCACTCTGGATTCAATTTCACGAGCGAGCTTGTGCAATTCATTCTCGGTAAAACTAAATCCGGCGCCCTGCACACTGTAGTGATATTTCAGATAGTACAAAAATCCTTTTCGATTTGCGCGACTCACAGGATTTGGATTTGATAAAGCCTGCGATAATTCCGACACTCTCACTGGTTGACAAAGATCCTGACGAGCAAAAAAGGCTCTTCCCAACACAAACAGAGGCTTATCAGTTTCCAGTGCTTCCATGCATACTGTCGAATTCACAGAAACCACCGCTTCAGCCTGATTCACCAATGCAGTCGTATTACCTTTAGTGAATAAGGTTCGCTCATCAGCTTGATACGTACCTAAATCATTCGGATGCAGCTTCACCACCAAGCGATGCGAATTGGTCAATGTCGAACGATAAAATGCACGTTCCACCTCATTCAAGAGCGCTTGATTCGACGAAAAATCACTGTGAATCAAAAACTGTGTGTCGTGTTCTAACTGCATTGGGAAAAAGATATAGGGTGAAAGCACGGCATCTGAACCACAACTGCTTTTCGAACCCTTGCCCAAGCGATTCTTGATATTCTGTTGCCAAAAACGGTTCAAGTAGGGGGCGAAGTTCAACGCATTATGGGCAATAGGAGAATTAAGACCACGCCAGCCCCCTAACTTATTGAGCATCAAGAAGTAAGCAAAATGCAATTTTGAACGCATACTTTCATGACCATGAAAGGGTACGGGAACATCAAAAGATCGTTCAGGTAAATCTGCGAATTGGGAAAAATCGATGTCCAATGATGTGATACTGGAGTTCGCATTCACGCCATGAAAATCCAATGTCATCGTGTAAGGGCGGAATAACCCCAGCTCACTCACACAAAAAGGAACCCCCTCTTCCAAACAGATCTCCCTTGCGATGGCATGATGCCAACGAAGATCGTTATGCATCATCACGAAATCTATCGATTTCTCATGCAAGTACTGCCTAAAGTAATGAGCAAAACTTGCAAACTGATTCAGCTCATCGGCCGTGAGTTCACGCTTTTCGAACTTTCTGACGTAGGCAGAAAAGTGATTATTCGAACGGATGACTAGCGCCATGTCAGACGCAGAGAACGTTCTGTGTTGAGATAAAATCGAGCCGATATACTCACACTCATGGCCAGAGAAGTAATGTTGGTAACCCGATTTTGAAAAAATCGCACGAAAGCTCCTCACATTATTGATGTGTTTCACCACTAATGAAAAGAACGGAGAATAAGGTGAATCTAGAGATAGAATATTCATGACACAGCGTTAAATTCTTTCAACCACAATTGCACAATCGCATCTTTACTGAATCGTTGACGATTAATGAGTGCTCTTTGAGACATCTGAGTTCGACAATCATCATCATTGGCCAAAAGAGCGACCTTGTCGGCAAATGCGTCAACATCGAATGTCGGGATGAGGAAACCATCCTCTTCATCACGAATAATCTCAGATGGGCCAGTCTCACAGTCGAAGCTAACAATGGGTAAACCATGAGCTTGCGCCTCTAAGAGCACCATCGGAAAACCTTCATTTCGGGAAGTGAGAATGTAAAAACCCGCTTGTTGATACGCATCACTGATATGGGGTGTGGGTTCATTGACCGTGACAACTTCGGTCAAACCGTTCACCGAAAGTTCATTGAGGAGCCACTCTTTTTTCTCTCCCTCACCGAACAATGTGAAATGCCATTCAGGGCAACGCACGTGGCTTTTCTTAATGATATCAACTAAATAATCTACCCCTTTCATCTGATTATAACGGCCGACAAACAAGATATTTTTCTTGCGATTCGGGCTTACATCGACATCTGCGAAATTGGTGAAATTAGGAATCACGGACACAGAATGAAGATAGGTGTCGTAATATCGTTCTTTGTCCAACTGGGTCAAACAAATTAACCGGTTTAACTTGGGATAACGCCAACGTTTAAAAGCTTTTCGAAGTATTCCGTAATGGTTGTGAGCTAAATGCTCAGCTCCCCACAGTTGGGCATGTTGAAAGCGGCAAAAGCTTGCAAACAGCGTCATTGCGGTCCCAACGGCAATCACCACATCATAACCTTGTTGATCAACATAACGCTCAACATTCTTTTTTAAACGGAGATACCACTTAATTTTTTGCATTGGATTTAAACCATGCAATGCTGGCATATCCAGATAATCAATATGAGAATGTTCAATACGAGTAAACTTAGCAGCGGCAGAGACCGCTTTCACATCTATGTCACCGTGCAAACCACAAAACTCGTGAATCAAATTCAACGTGACTCGTGAAAGGCCGCCAGGCATAGTGATATCGTTGATTAAATATAGTATTTTTTTCTTAGCGGTCATCATTATCCACCTGGTTAAGATGGCTCATCAGCAATTTATCCCATTCGGAGGCCACTTTATTGATGGAGAAGCGCTGTGCGGTACTTTTTACCGTTTCATGATTAAATGAGGTGTTTAACATCAGCTTCATTTTTAAAAACAGATCATCAATATTCTGATACTCAACTAAAAAGCCATTCACACCATCTTCAATAATTTCAGCTGGACCACTCGGGCAATCGAACGATACAACAGGCGTCCCCAAGGAAATTGACTCAACCAATACATTGGGGAAACCTTCGTATTGGGAACTCAATACCGTACATAGCGCACCAGAAAAGTGCCTTTCGATTTCTCGACTAAAGCCAACAAAATCGACTCTATCTTTGATCGATAGTTCATGGCATAGCCCTTCAAGTGCTTTTCGCTGAGAGCCTTCCCCCACAATTCGCAATCGAACATTTGAGTCTTCCGCACACAGTTGGGCAAAAGCTCGTATTGTCATGTCGATAGATTTTTGCGATTCAAGACGCCCCGCATAAAGAAAATAAGGTGCGCTGTGATCGTCCCCAACAGCATGCTGTTGGGGCGAAAAATGCTCGATACTGGGATTATAAATCACCACATTTTTCTGCTCTGTACCCGGGTAATTTTTAATGAAATCATCTCGCATACCATGGCACTGATTGATGATGATATCCGACTGCTTATACAGTAAATCACGCAAATACTCTTGAATTCGAGGTCGGCCTTCCGTCGAACTGTGTTGTTTGATTTTTGAAACCGTATTTATGTTTCTAGAGATGATCTTAAAACGCTGAGATTGGAAGAAAGTACAGCGAACCAGAACAAGAGCCGCTGTAAGCATGTAATGGAATGCGACGATCTGAGCAGGGCGATTGATAGAAATCCAACGTCTTAACGCTAACAGTCCATAGCGAATACTCGAACAGTTTAAGGTCTCAATTTTAATCGACGGATGCAGTTTATGGCTGAGCTGATCGTTACTTAAATTCTGCACTAAAATCGTGATCTTCCAACCTCGATGAATAAGCGCATTTGCAACTTTGATGCAAACGCCTTCGGCACCGCCGCCGCCTAGATTACTGGTAAAAAAAACAACTTCCTTTTTCATCGTCCGTCTTTTACCAAATGTTGTTGCACAAAATCTGCGACAGATTGACCAATCAACTCCTCAAGAATCGTATTGTTATCTTTCGCTTCCCACTTTCCATTGGCGTAACGGTAATATTTAGGCGCTTTCATTTGCGTGTACGGACCGAAGTGGACGCACTGATATTCAATACATTCAAAGCCATTATCATGCTCAATAACATCCAACGAGGCATAAGGACTGTTGAGCTTTTTTCGAATGGATAACGCGAAATCAAGTAACGCTTCTGATGGCTCAACAAACTCAAATTTACCACTACCACTCGCTCTAAAATCTTGCTCACGGACGCCACGCTTGAGCACAAAGCATTTATCCATAAACACCAAAACTTTGTAGTCGAAAGATAAATTGGGGATAAACTTCTGCTGAACATATCGAACACGAGGTGAATTGAACTGAAGTTTTTCCGCAAGATAATCCCCCTTTCTTAATCGAAATTTTATAAGAGATTTCAAATAAGCGAACAATTGACCAGAGGTTGAACTCCAAAACTTCGGTTTTCGAAGAAACCGTGATTGCTCTTCGGTGGTTTCACATAACGTGACCCCTGCGCTACCGGCACCAGATAGACATTTGACCACAGTCTTTGTCGTAACTGGCTTCTCATCAATAAAGTAGTACTGCTCAACATACGGTATATCCAAACTTCTAGCGAGAAGTCCTTGATAGCCTTTATTCTCATGAGCTTTTATGAGTAGGCGACGAGGAATAAGTCGTTCCTCAATATGCGGAAAATCTAGCACATCATCATAATACTGCTTGACCGATGCATTCTGATGGCTACCACATAAATACAAAGAGCTCGTATCCAGTGGCTCATTCTGCAGCGCTTCTACAGACACGAATTCAACAGAAAAACCATTTTTTTCAAGCGTTTTCTGTATAACCGCCATATCCATACTTTTGTAAGTCGGCAAACTTTCGCCAAAAAAATGATTGTAATGAATAATCTTAATGTTCAACTCAAACTCCTCGTGAACAATCTTTAACTATTGAAGCACTCGCTCAACTATCATTGCTTATTTTTGAACGCTTGAATGAGCAGTTCTCGATGAGATTCACACCTGATTTGGTTTAGCTTTTTGTAACCGGCGGTTGAACGACATAACTTAGGAAGAACGCCTGAAGACTTAACGAGTCTTCCCAATCCTTTAAATTGGAATGGGAAAAAATGCTGAATAAGGGCTTCGTCTGTTTTACGAGCAACAAATGCACGCCATTCAGTCAACCAAGCTTGCTCGTCGAGCAACAAAGAGGCATACCCCTCCATTCGATGGATAAAAGCGTCCCTTTCATCCCCCTTAAGGAGAACAAGCGCTTTTTCTTGATCATCAAGACAATAAGGAATAATTTCGAATGGAAGATCGGCTTCTAATCTAATCGATACTGCGTAGCCAATCCGCCAATCGCTAGGCAAGCTCCCGAGACGACCGAATACGGTATTTCCCATTGAGTACACGATAGGCTTACCTTTGTACGTTTCATATGCGCCGGGGACATGAGGATGGTGACATAAGACACCATCAGCGCCTAAATCAACATAATACTGACATAGCTTGCGTAGTTCAGGTCGAGGCAGAGGAAAGTATTCATGACCACAGTGCATGGTCATAAACACGTAATCCGCCTTTTCCTTGGCTTCTTGCAATCGATAAAAATTTTCAACAGGATCAATCGCCGATGCACCAGCATCATAATCAGCATACTGGCTAAATTCTCTTTCACACAGCGCGATGACAGCAAGCACCTTGCCACCAACCTCTTGATAAAAAATCTTATCCGCAGCATCTTGATTTAGGCCAGCACCAACATGTTTGAGCCCAGCAGAATCCAAAGCATTGAGCGTTTCTTGTAAGCCTTCTCGCCCAAAATCCAACACATGATTGTTCGCCATACCAACAAGAGAAAAAGAACTTAATGCCGCAACACAACCGGGGTTTGCTTTAATATTGGGACCACTTTTACTCAACGCTTGTTCTGCCGTCGTTAAGGGACATTCCAAGTTAATGAATGAAAAGTCTGCTTTTCTAATCTCGTCTAAGACGTCCCCAAAGACAGCTTCTTTCTTCTCTAACGTGATGTCGTTGTAATCAGCGACGGGAGCGAAATCCCCCATAAATAACGCAGTTGCTGGTTTCATTGCATTCCTAATTTACTTAACTCAATGCTATTGTGATGCCCCATCTTAAACTAAGACTTTGGCAAATTGCGGGTTAAACGGACCTTCTTTCACTTCAAGTAGTAATGCCCGGTCCGATACACATTCAACGCTATGTATCTCTTGTGGTTTCACTTCTGCGATCGACGCGTTCCCTTCGACCCCCAGCAACGTCTCACATAAGATTTGCCCAGCAGCATCATATGTCGTGACTTTTACACAGCCTTCCAAGACGACAAACATTTCCCATTGATGCTCAAGCTCGTGAAAGTGAGGTTCAACATAGCTACCTTTCACCATTGCAATCAGTAGCCGCTGGACTTTGTCATCATGCGAACGGTGCAGTAATTGATGTGCTCGCTTACGCTCAGCTCTTTCAGCCTGAGCGTAGAGTTCATCGAACTGTTCCTTTTCTAGAAGATTCATAACAATACTGACGCTATTAATACTGTTTCCAGACAACGCGCATCACGTAATCCGTATATGAATGAATGATGCGTACAACTTTATCCGACACATTCGGCATGCTGTAGTCATACACTGGACGAAGTTGGCGTTCATCACCTCTTAATTGCGATGCAATCACTTGTAGGCCTTGCATTACACGCTCGACACCCACACCAACCATCATCACGGACGCTTCTTCCATTCCTTCTGGTCGCTCATGCGCTTCTCGTAGATTAAGCGCAGGAAAGTTCATGATAGAAGACTCTTCATTGATGGTGCCGCTATCAGACAACACGGCTTTCGCATTTTTTTGTAGGTGGTTATAGTCATGAAAGCCAAGAGGCTTCATCAATTGAATATTAGGGTGGAAAGTAAGCCCATGAGCTTCAATACGATTCCGAGTTCTTGGATGAGTCGAGACAATCACGGGAAGGCCGTATTGCTCAGCCACGGTATTCAATGTTTCCGCCAACTTGAGCAATTGGGTGGGCGAATCCACATTTTCTTCACGATGTGCGCTGACCACAAAAAATTGTTGAGCCTTTAGATTGAGGCGTTTCAATACGTCTGAGCTGTCAATCTGCGGCATATAGTGATTGAGCACCTCAAACATTGGACTGCCCGTTTTAATCACGCGATCGGCAGGAATGCCTTCAGCCAACAAATAATCGCGAGCGATCGAGCTGTAAGTCATATTGATGTCAGCGGTGTGATCCACGATGCGTCGGTTCGTTTCTTCCGGTACCCGTTGGTCGAAACACCGGTTACCTGCTTCCATATGAAAAATTGGTACTTTTCTGCGCTTTGCCGGAATCGCAGAGAGACAAGAGTTAGTATCACCCAATACCAACATCGCTTCCGGCTGAACTTGCTCCAATACCTCATCCACTTTAATGATCACTTGCCCGATTGTTTCTGCTGCATTTTTTCCTGCTGCATTGAGAAAGAAATCAGGTTTTCTAACACCTAAATCATTAAAAAAAACTTCGTTTAATTCATAGTCATAATTTTGTCCTGTATGGACTAAAACATGCTCACAATGTTCATCAAGCTTGGCAAGCACGCGAGATAAACGAATGATTTCGGGCCGTGTTCCAACAACCGACATGACTTTTAATTTTTTCATTCTATGTACTCTCATTAAAGCGGGTGAGCGAATGTATCTGGCGCAGAGCGATCAAACACCTCATTTGCCCACAACATCACGAGCAGCTCATCATCACCAATATTCGTAATGTCATGCGACCATCCCGGAACCGTTTCCACGATCATTGGCGCGCTACCACTTGCTTCTAACGCGTAGCATTCACCTGAAATCATGTGTTCAAACTTGAACAAAGCTTTGCCTTTGATCACAAGAAATTTTTCATTCTTTGTATGATGGTAATGCCCGCCTCGAGTGATTCCTGGGTGCGCAGAGAAAAATGAGAACTGCCCTGCAGACGGCGTTTTAAGCATTTCACAGAACGCGCCGCGTTCATCCGTATAGCTCGGGATCGAATAGCAAAACTGTTGAGGACGGAAGTAGCTCAGATAGGTCGAATAAAGTGCTCGAGTCAGGCCTTGCCCAACATTTTCAGTCACCAACGTCTGACGGCTGTCTTTAAATCGGTTTAGCAATGCAGCGACGTCGCCAACCGTTGTCGAATATTCAGGCTGAACTTGACACCATCCCGGTGATGTTTTGCCTTCCAACAAATCAATTAATGATTGGCAAACATCATCGATATATACCAATGTGACTGAAGCCGAAGGGTCATTGATACTGATCGGTAAATCGTTGGCGATATTGTGACAAAACGTCGCCACAAAAGAGTTGTAGTTAGGTTTGCACCATTTACCGAACACATTTGGCAATCGGTAGATGTAAGTTGCTGCTGATGTGGATGCTGCATATTGATGAACAAACTGCTCCGCTCTCAACTTACTCAATCCATAGGGATTCGCATGTTCCGCTTGAGTAGAAGAGCTCAACATCATTGGCGTTTTCTTCTCAAGCGACACTAACGTATCCACAATAAACTGTGTCAGTTCTGCGTTACCTTGTTCAAACTCACGCTCATGTTGAGGACGGTTAACACCAGCGAGATGAAAAATAAAATCCGCAGTTTTTAGACAATCAATTAGCTCATCGCGCGTTGTATTTTTGCCGACCTGAGTCACGTGATGGTATCCCTGCTCAGACAACATCATACATAAGTTTTGACCAATAAATCCCTCGGCACCTGTAACGACAATATTCATATTATGCATCAAGTTCAAATTCGTCCCCTGCACACATGGCTCGAATAAATGGCAACTTCATTAACAAAGCTTTCATTCCCTCGACGTCCAAACGCTCGGTATTGTGTGAGTTATAATCCTCGATCTGTGCAATCCGCGCATCGCCTTCCTCAACATACTTACTGTAGTTAAGATCTCGAAGATCAGGTGGCACTCGGTAATACTCATTCATGTCTTCGGCCGCAATCATTTCTTCTCGACTGAGTAAACACTCATAAAGCTTCTCACCATGGCGAGTCCCAATCACATTGATAGGATGTTGAGGCACGTGAAGTAATTCACGTAAAGCTTGGGCGAGCGTGTCGATTGTTGCAGCAGGCGCTTTCTGCACAAAGATATCGCCATTGTTACCGTGTTCAAATGCGTATAAAACTAAATCGACAGCATCTTCAAGCGTCATCATAAAGCGCGTCATATTAGGGTCAGTGATCGTCAGAGGTTGATTGGCCTTAATGAGATCAACAAACAATGGAATAACAGACCCTCTAGAGGCCATCACATTGCCATAACGCGTACCGCAGATAACCGTTTTTGTTTCATCAACGTTACGTGCTTTGGCCACCATGACCTTTTCCATCATGGCCTTCGAAATACCCATAGCATTGATAGGATACACCGCTTTATCCGTGCTCAGGCACACCACCCTCTGCACCTGGTTAGCAATCGCCGCTTCAAGGACATTTTCAGTGCCCAGTACATTCGTTTTCACCGCTTCCATAGGGTGAAATTCACAAGAAGGAACTTGCTTCAGTGCCGCTGCATGATAAATGTAATCCACACCACGAGTTGCACTCAGCACACTGTTGTAATCTCGTACGTCACCGATATAAAACTTTAATTTGCTATTGCAATATTTCTTTCGCATATCATCTTGTTTTTTCTCATCGCGAGAAAAAATTCGAATTTCTTTGATGTCCGTTTCTAAAAATCGATTCAACACGGCATTCCCAAATGAGCCAGTGCCACCAGTGATTAGTAATACTTTGTTTTTAAACACTTTTTTACCCTTTAACAGACTTCATTATGCGACTTGGCAAACTTCTTTTTATAGGTTATCCAACTGCCCAACATGACAGAGAGCGTGAGTACAGCAAACGCTGACAACGACTGAGTCATGCTGAGATCCAAAGACGCGATAACGACCAATAGGACGAAACACAGCACAATGCTAACGATATTGACGAGATAGGAAAAGCCTACTTTAAATAACCACTCTGAGTTATATAAGGTCATAGCGACCAAAAGTAGGTTCCCTGCGAACTGAATGGCGACAACTGACGCGATGCCAAATTTTGAAAATAGCGTGTAGAGCACAAGCGTCACGGCCATGGCAACAAAGTAGATGTAGCTGACGTACTGTGTTTTCTCAGTCACTCGAGTGCCAATATCAACGGAATCTTTAACCACAAACAGTAGTGTCGATAGAAACAACGGCGCCATGTATTTCACAGACTCAGTGTATTCTTCAGACAACAACAATTGCCCCATGAGTGGTGATAACAAAGCAAAAGCAATCGACGCATAGAGACAAACGCCAACAACCATTGCATTCATTATTTTGAGCTTAGTATAGTCCTTGCTATTGAGCATTTTATACAGCATGGGATACCACGCCATATTAAAAGCCATGTAAATAATCTGCGCCATTGAAGACACCTTCAATGCTGCAGAGTAGATACCCAACGCATGCATAGACATCGCATTGATGATAAAGAACTTGCTGACATGCCGGTTTAACACTGCGCCAATTCGAGCAGGCATCTGTGGTAAACCAAACCGAAAAAGACGCTTGAGATAACCCCTATCGATACGCCAATCAACACTGCGTTTGAGTAAAGCGATCTGCAGCACCAGCAACACCACAAAGCCGATTGTTTGCGACAAAAAATAGTGGAAGACGCCGTATTGTTTAATCACGAGAAAGTAATAGATAAAAATCACTTGAACAGCGATCTGAATAAAGGTCAGCAGCGATAATGAGACTGCACGGTCGTCATAACGATAGACAATAAACAGTATTGAAGAGACATTGGAAAAGAAAACCAATGCCGACATCAAACTAATGATAGGCATTCCAACCGGAAGATCATCAAGAAATAACCAGCCCAGCCCATGAATCGCCCCGATTAATAGAACGTTTGCCAACACGATAAACAGAACAATGGTTCCTATCAACCGAGTTTGCTGGAACTCTTGATTGGCATAGAATCGCTGAAATGACGCATCCAATTGCAGGAGACCAAAAATCATGAGCACGTTGTAAGCCGTCTGAACTAATTCAATGACACCAAATTCTTCCGGCGTTAATGCTGACGTCACAAAAGGCAACACCAACACCATAGAAAACTTACTGAGCCCAAACCCTAAGCCGTAGACAATAAAGTTTTTTACTAATGACCGGGTCATTTTGCCTGACTCAACAGCTCTGCAATCATTCGGCGCGGTACAAACTGACGAACGAAGGCCTGACCTTTCTCCGCTCGCTGTTGACTTTCCGCATAGCGACTGAACACATTTACCATCATTATTGCCGCTTCTTCTGGCTGACCAGGTGGCACAAAATGAATGATATCGTCTCCGATCACTCTTTTGATTTCCCCCACATCGGTACATAGTACTGGGTTTCCTGTACTGAGATATTCCCCCAATTTCGATGGAAATCCGCCCTGTGCTTGCAAATTGTCCGGGCGAGTTAAAACTAGCAATCCAGAAGCGTTAATTGTTTCTAATACCTTTTCGTGAGGCACTCGTCCTTTGAAAACCACATGTTGTTCGATACCCAATTGTTGAACCAATGCGTTCAATCGTTTCATCGCGGCATCTTCCGCACTGCCAAGCAACACTAAACGGTACGGTTCACTTCTCCCCTTTTTCTCAATAAATAACGAGAAAGCGTGCAGTAGATCCTCGATTCCATCTTTGTTATTCCCCATATACCCGCAGTAACATAACTGGTGTTGATCGACGAGATTCGTATTTTTATCGAAAAAAGATTCATCAATAAAAAAGGGGATGACCTGAACACTCCCTCGCTTCACATGAGGCTCATAAAATTGTTTAAGGGTATAGGAGCAAGTAATGAACTGATCAACATGTCGTAGAGTATGGACGTAACATTGGCTCAACAAGCGCTTGTGTCGACGCAATGAAGTAATCTTGTAGAAAGGGAATTCAGTTCGCTCAGCAAACAAACGACGCGCAAAAAGAAAGCAGCCCAAAAACCGGGGTAACACCAGCTCTCCGTATATAAAAGCATCACTACGGATAAACAAAGATAGCCAATAAAGATAAAGGAACTGCTTCAACTTACCCAACCGAGTAGGAGCGTAACCGCTCACAATTCGCGTCTGATAGCCATTGGCCGCGAAACCCGCGACAATGTGCTGAAGACGAATCGTCGAAGCACAGCTTTCATCAATACTATCTCTGGTAAAAAAAGTTATTTTAGACATAAAACTATTTTTTCTCTAACACGTACAAAACGTTATGCTTTATCTTCCATGAACCATTCACAGACTGTAGTCACATTTGTTATCAAACAAAAACAAACAGCATTCATATAGAGCGCAATTTCATTGCGCTCTATTCTAACAGCATTTCCAACCTAAAGAAGGGTAGCATTGGCTCATTAGAATCCGACTTTAGAAGGTCTCGTAGAGATGTAGCGATAGGCAAGGTTCGAAAAATTCTCAACCTAAAACCCTTGATGCAGGACAACAGAAAAGAAAGTCATCCTCGCGTGGACGATGGGAACGTTCAGCATTCATTGAGTAGCAAGACATAACGTGACAAAAATCACAACAATTGATGTAATTTTACATTGGATTCTCATTGTGACTAGAGATAGCACATCAACCAAGGAATCCTATAGTAATAACGACGTTGCAATACCTATCAATGAGCGTCTCATATTAAAAAAATCATAATAATACATTGTTTTAGTTGATTAAATTAAAAGACAAACTATAAAGAAACAAAATTCATACACAGAATAAATCGTTTAATCCTGACTTTTAGCGTGTCGGATTTTCAGGTAAAATTCGACGAAACAAAAAAATACAAACTTAACGGATTAATTGGCTAGGCTATGTTTTTGGAACTCACATTCATCTTCTTTAGTGCGTTTGCTATTCTCTTTTTACTAAGAAAAGTAGCAAAAAAATAGGGTTAGTAGATAAGCCTAATGCACGCAAACTTCATCAAGGGGCAGTACCACTCGTCGGAGGTATATCGACTTGTATTGTACTGTCTCAATTTCTCACCTTTCGCCCCGACATCATTCAGTACAGTGAACTGTTTGTGTTATCGATTGCGACGCTGACATTTGTAGGTGCGCTGGACGATAAGTTCGACCTCAGTGTGAAAGTGCGCATCGCGATTCAAGCGGCCCTTTCCATCACCATGATGGAAGTGACGGGGATTGAGCTCAACAGTTTAGGCAACTTATTTGGAGTTGGTGATATTTACTTAGGCTGGTTTGGCATCATCGTGACCGTGTTTGCCGTTATTGGTGCCATAAACGCCTTCAATATGGTCGACGGCATTGACGGATTGCTTGGCGGTTTATCGATTGTGACATTCGGCGCGATTGCAATTCTGTTAAACGTAGATAGTCAACATGGGTTAGCTTACTTGTGTTTGGTCATTATTACTGCCCTGTTGCCTTATATCTTTATGAACCTCGGAATACTGGGCCGCGAACGCAAGGTATTCATGGGAGATGCCGGCAGCATGATGATCGGTTTTACAGTGATTTGGCTACTGTTGGGGGCAAGTCAAACAGGTAGCGAGCCATTAATGAGGCCTGTCACCGCCTTGTGGCTAATCGCAGTACCTTTGATGGACATGGCTGCAATCATGATTCGCCGAGTGCGTAGAGGAGACTCTCCCTTTAAACCAGACCGGGAACATCTTCACCACATTTTCCAGCGTTTAGGATTAACTCCCAAGCAAACACTGGCCATGATTTGTCTCATTGCAGTAGGTTTTGCAGCATTTGGAATTTATGGCGAAGCTGCGCGTATCAGCGAAGCCACCATGTTCTACACCTTTATTGCCTGCTTTATGATTTATTCTGTATTACTTAGCTATGTTTGGCGGCTTACCGCATTCTTACGCAGAGTAAAATCCGAGCGCTCCGAAGAAGTGATTGCGAGCAAATAAGTAATAGATAGATAAATAGATAAATAAAAAAACCGGCATAACGCCGGTTTTTTTATTTATCTATCTTAAGCTTAATTAAGTACTATGGATGCTGTATCAAATTGAGGGACTAATCATTACCAAACAAATCACGCGTATAGACCTTATCGGCCACATCGCTGATTTCATCCACCATACGGTTAGACACAATCACGTCACACGCGGATTTGAATTGTTCGAGATCAGTCAAAACTAGAGAGTTGAAGAAGGTTTTCTCTTTCAGTACTGGCTCATACACCACCACTTCAACACCTTTCGCTTTTAATCGCTTCATGACCCCTTGAATCGAAGACGCGCGGAAGTTATCAGAGCCCGCCTTCATGACAAGGCGATAGATGCCCACACGCTTAGGATTACGTTTCAAAATAGAATCGGCGATAAAGTCTTTACGTGTGGTGTTCGCATCCACAATCGCACCAATAATGTTGTTCGGTACTTCCGCATAGTTCGCGCGAAGCTGTTTGGTATCTTTGGGTAAGCAGTAACCACCATAACCGAATGACGGGTTGTTATAATGATTGCCAATACGAGGATCTAAGCTCACCCCTTCAATAATCTGACGAGAATTGAGATCGTGAGTTTCTGCGTAACTATCCAGTTCATTGAAGTAAGCCACACGCAATGCAAGATAGGTATTCGAAAACAGTTTCACCGCTTCAGCTTCGGTTGAATCGGTAAACAGTACTTTAATGTCTTCTTTTACCGCCCCTTCCACTAACAGGTTCGCGAAAACTTCAGCGCGTTCACTTCGTTCACCCACAATAATGCGAGAAGGATAAAGATTATCGTACAGCGCGCGACCTTCACGTAAAAACTCAGGTGAGAACAGCAGGTTGTCGCAACCCAGCTCTTGCTTAATTTGCTCGGTATAACCGACAGGGATAGTCGATTTAATCACCATCACCGCACTCGGGTTAATGGCGATGACATCTTTAATTACGGATTCAACAGAACCTGTGTTGAAATAGTTGGTTTCAACATCATAATCCGTTGGCGTCGCGATGATAACGAAATCGGCATTGGCGTAAGCATCTTGCTTATCTACCGTAGCACGGAAGTTGAGCGCTTTGTTGGCGAGAAAATCTTCAATCTCTGTATCCACAATCGGCGACTGCTTATTATTAAGCATTTCAACTTTGCTTTCGATGATATCGATAGCCACAACTTCATGATTCTGCGCCAACAGCATTGCATTTGATAAGCCGACATAGCCTGTGCCGGCAATAGTAATTTTCATTTAACTACCTAATTTTTAAATTATTTATATAAATCTGACAACAACATACTACTTACGAAAAACGGCTCGCCAAGCATAAAAGCAAAAACATTCAAATGACTTAACTAAACTAAGTTTTTCAATCTGTCGATAAATTTGCCATTGTCTTTTGGCTTTCTTGACTTTGTTTCTAGATATTGAATTTGGCAGTATACGATATTGCGTAAGTACCTCTGGAATAGGATATGCCTTTGTACCAGTCTTCAACAACTTTAACCACAGACCGTAGTCTTGGCCTGTTCTAATTAAAGGCATTGAAATATCATCGAAAGCAGATCGTCTTAGCATAACAGTAGAACAACCTAAAGTGGCTTTCTTTCTTAGCATATCCTCATATTCGATAGATCCAGTTAAATGTGTGTCAACTTTCTTTCCTGTTGACTCACCGTCTTCATTCACAGTCTCATAGGCTGTAAAAGAAAAATTAACGTTTTTCTTGAGCATAAATTGCACTTGTTTTTCAAGCTTTTCTGGTAACCAAAGATCATCACTATCAATAAATGCAATGAACTCCCCATCAGCTTTAGATATAGAGTTATTTCGTGAAACAGCAGCCCCAGAATTAACAGAATTTTTGAACAATTTTATGCGGGAATCATTTTTCGAAAGATCATTTAAAAGGTCAAAAGTATTATCTGCCGAGCAATCATCTGTAATTATCCATTGCCAATTAGTATAAGTTTGACTTTTCAAGGAAATATATGTTTTTTCAACCCAATCTTGAGAATTAAATGAAGGGGTAATAATAGAAACTAGAGAATACAATGGGATACCTCTTAAAATAAGAAAACCAATTAAAAAATAAAATGACACTTTTATTGAGACAAAGGGAAATCATTTCCTATAAAAATGTAACATCATTCATAATTTTCTTAGCATTTTCGAATGAGAATTTTTCTGAAGTTCTCAGTGCATTATTCTTCATCTCAAAGATTTGATCTCTATTCAAACAAAGCTTCTTCAAAGTATTCTCTAGAGATAAAACACTCTTTGATTCAAAAATATAGCCATCGATTCCGGAAGTAATTATTTCACCATTATATTTCCAGTCCGATGCTATCACGGGTAAACCAGAGAAGAAAGCATCTACGATAGCACCGGGGTACCCTTCACCTTCATAATATGTCGGAAATAATAAGACGTCGTATTTACTAAGCTCAGTGTAAATACTAGAATCGTCAGGTGATAAAACACCATTATATTTCGCATATTGATTATTCTCAATAGACTCAAGGATCTCTTTGTCAAAAACCGGCCCGAAAACATCAAGAGTAGCCAAATTACTCTCACTATTTACTCGATTCAACGCATCAAGCGCAAGACATATTCCTTTTTCCGGTATAACTCGAGAAAAGAATACAAGTTTAACTGGTGAATTAACTTGCAAAACCGTTGTATCTTCAGAATTATAACACCTAAAATTTGGAAGGTTATAAACATTATTAAGATTAAATTTATCTTGGCAATCCATTACCATAGACGGTAATTCAACCAAAATAGATTTAAACTTTTTATAAAATGGTATCAACCACTTATATCGTTCCAAATATAGAAGCATCCAACCTCCTACAACATAATAATGGACTTCTTTTTTAAAAGCAGCACCCAAAACTATTACTATAGGAGTTAATATTTTCATGCCACGCTTACCTATTCCTATAAAAACGGAATTAGATAAAAATACTAACATAGGCAATTTAAGTATAAGAAACAAATAATTAATTAATGAATAATTATATATATCTATAATTTTAACTTCATCATATCTAGACAGTAATAGTCTATGAATCATTTTTGTTTTTACTGTTTGTCCATCAATTTGAACGTCACCGCCAAAATTACCTATTTGTAAGGTATGGTTTTTTTTCACTACAAATAACTCCTATGAAATAACCTGGCATTAAATAAATGTATGGATACATATACGAACGAGAAAATACATATATGCATAACAAGTAAAATGAAACCAAAAAGCCAAACGTATATAAAGGGCTAATTGATAAACGCCTACCAATATGAACTCTATAAGTAAAGAAAATCAGAGGGAGTGATAGCATTATTATTACAAATATAAAAGCTATTAATCCGAATTGTCTTAAGTAGGATAAAACATTATGGATGTAGAATGACCAATACCCAAAAACGTCAATCTGGTTACCAAAATCTCCTAGCCATAGCGAGTTTTCTAAACTTCTTAATGAGCCCTCAAATATCATTTCCCTACCATTTAAAGAACCATCATCGGACCCTGAGAATACGAACAACATTCTATTCAAAGAGTAGGGCAACTCCATATGACTTAGTTTATCAGATAAAGGAATTATAATTAACGCAAAAAAAACGACAGGCAATAAATAACAAATCTTTCTTCTACCACTCGAACTTATAAATATTCCAGCGAAGACAGTAAAAGCGAAGAAATACAAACTTGTCCTAGAGTAAACAACAAACAATAACAATAGAAAAAAAGAAAAGTATATAGTTTTATTCAAAGTCCCCTTTGCAATAGAAACATAATACAATCCGATTATGGACAATATATCCCCAAGAAACAGATAAACAGCCTTATCATACTTAAATGATTCAAAGTCTAATCTAAAATATTGGAAATTTACGTTAAGAAATATAACTAATGCTAGTAAAAAAACAACTGACCTATCTATATAATTCTCTTCAAGATTAAAGGAAGCACTTCTAGATATAGATATTCCATACATAAAAAAGGCAGGGATTGAAAAAAGTAAAACCAAGTGAAAATCTAAAGGAGTTACTCCATTTAAGTCCACATAGTCAGAACATAAAACATTAATTAGTATAATTAAATATGAAAATAGACTTATCAGAAATATTGATACCGATATACTACCTTGAATTTTCCTTAAATAAGGATAGGCTATATAAAAACCAATAAATAGAGTTGCTGGCAAATAAAATTTATATATAGGAGGTATAAATGATACAGTTGATTCTATGATCTTTAAAAAAAACGTCCCTGATATAAATAAGTGAAGAGCATTAATTTTATTTATAAATCTACCATTCATTTTACTTTCTTCTAAATCGACATATATTTAGCAAGAGATTAAAAAACAAGCCCTTAGTACCTAGTTCTAATAAATTTATTCTTGCAAGATCTTTAGGATATATTTTTTCATATAGTATTGCCCTTACATTTAGTCTAATTAACCTCTTAGATAGTATAGGATCATTTATTTTTTTGAATACAGACAACACATTAATATCAGAGTTGTCTACAAAACTATTTACCCTTGCAACACTGGCTAAATATTGCTGAATGGCAATTTTATTAACATTGCCGCTTACTCCATCAAAACGCACATATCGTTCATATAAAAATTTAGGGATTATAAAAAAATCGGTAACTTTTGAAATTCTTGTCCATAAATCATAATCTTGCGAAAAAATAAATAAGGGATTGTAACCACCAACTTTATTATAAACATCCCTTCTCAACATAACTTCACCTTGTGTGAGGGGATTCTTCATACTCAATTGAATCGCCATTTCTGGCCCCTTAATAAGTCCAGACAAATGGTGAAACTCAACAGATTTGTTTCTAGTTAGATCTGTATTCTTATAATGACAGCCTACTACTCCAACATTGGGATTGTTATCTAACACCTCAACTTGCAAAGATATTCTATCTGGATATGAAATATCTCCAGAGCCATGTATCGCAATATATTCAGAATCTATTTTATTTATGGCATAAATCATTGAGGAAACAAAACCACTATTGTCCTTATCTATAATTATCAACCTATCATCATTTATATCTTTCATCTTGGAAAGTGTATTATCTGTAGAACCATCATTTATAGCTACAACTACAAAATCATCATACGTTTGGTTCAACAGGCTAGAAATTGACTCACTGACATCATTCTCACGATTGTAATACGCCGTAAAAATGGCTACTTTATATTTTTTCATATAAAACCCAAACTAGAAATTAACTTATTCAAAACCTAACGCTACTTTTTAAAGTCACTCTTTTTCAGAATAAAGAAAGAAAGAAAATTAACTTTGTACATGTAAGAGTATGCGGAAACGGCTAATATAGCTGCCAATGAATAAGTAATAGACACAGCTATAGAAAGGCCAACAACACCGTATTCTAATGATAGTTTCGTGGACAGGAAGTAATTCAACAAGGCAATAAACGGCATAAACGTCAATATCATCCAAGGTTTCCCTCTACCTGCAAAGTCTACATTAATTACCTTAAAGACAGACATCATCACTATTCCTGGAATAAGCGGAATCAATATTTGATATACCATTTCATAGTCATTACCAATGAGAATTGGTAACAGATGCTGAGCTAAAGGAATTCCTATCAAGCAGATGATAAGAGTTAAACCTGTTTGAATTCTTGTAGTCTTTGTTATTATCGCTACCCATTTATCATCATGTTGCAATTTAGACATACTTTCGGAAAAAAAGATCACGGAAATCGCAGCTGGCAATTGCCAAACAAGCTCCGCGATTTGTATCGTGACTGCATAGTTACCTAACTCGGAGCTTTCTAACGTGCCTTTCCCGACTAGGATCCCTATTTGATAATTGAGATTTATGAAGAAGAAACTTAGTCCAAATACTCCGCCCAGCTTTAGCATTTTACTAAGTGTAGTAAAACTAAAATATCGAATTGGAGCCTTTGGGGCGACTTCTTGGACTGCAAGCCAGCCTAAAGCAAAATTTACTACACCAACTAAAATAAAAACGATGAGAGACCATTCTAGATTCAAAACCCCCAGTAAATACAACGTTACGATTACTAAGGTTTGAATTAATTTTGGTATTAATAAGTTATTACCAAACTTATCAGTTTTCTTATATCCTAACAAAAACCCTCGGTACCCACTATTTATTACTAAAAAAGGTAGGGCAACGATGGAAAGGAGAATATAATTAGAATCAATATCTGGTAATGTGTAAATTTGCGCAAGAAAAAGGATTATGGTAGCTATAATTGATGATACGAAAAAAAACACTTTCGATGTAGCCAACGTGTTTTTTTCGTCAATTATTTTCTTTCCTAAAAAGTATGTACTTGCTTGCCTCATTCCTCCTTCAGCAATAATTACAAACAAATTGGGCAATACGAGCAATGCGGCCAAGACACCACGAGTCTCGGCACCTAAAGCCCTAGCCTGTAATAGCATTACGACAAAAGCAAGAATAAAAACTATTGATTTCTTTAAAAAAATCGATATTATTTTATAAAGTAGACTATCATTTTTCATTTGGGGCACAATGAAGTAAATATCTTTCACCAGACTTACTTAAGTAAATCGCCTCAGCTTCCATCTCGATATTATATTCATTTTTACAGTATAGATTAATATGCTTAACTAGAGATATAATATCATCAGATTTTGCATGTCCTTTGTTTACGATAAAGTTAGCATGTTTCTCAGATATTTCAGCATCACCAAATTTTAAACCTTTTAAACCGAGCGACTCAATTACAAACCCTGGTGGGCCAATTTTATTATATAGTTCCACACTACTTTTAAATACTGAACCACAATTTGGTTCTTTTCTCGGAAATTTCAGGCGTCTTTCTTTCAATATTTTAAGAAGATCAATTCTATTTGAATTAGGTTCAATATCCACCAAATCCAATATAACGCTTAGGATTATTAAACCACCATCAAGAAATAATGATTTTCTATAAGAAAATAAACACTCTTCGCGATCAATCCAATGGATATTACCATCATAATCCATGACTTTAACGGATATAATATTTTCTGATATAGACTTCCTTTGGCTCCCACCATTCATAGCAACTAATCCTCCGACTGTCGCAGGTATACCTACACAGTGATCTAGAGAGCCTTTGCCTCTTTTCATTAATTGTCTAACTAAACCCGGAACCCAAACAGCAGCACCCACTTCTACTGGTCCAGAATCAGAAAATGAGACTTGATTAAATTGGCCATTGAGCTTAATCACAACACCATCGTATCCCTTGGAGTCAAAGAGTAGATTTGTCGCGTTGCCAATAACGATCAATTTAGATAAGTCATTATTCTTTAATGTATTCTTAAGTTGTATTTCATCGCCAACGTCGAAAAATGAGGAACACTCACCGCCAACTTTCCAGTAAGATTTGTCTGCTAACTTAACCATATTTATTTAAGCACCATGATTACATGGTGCATATCCTTATTGTTACTAACCTTTGTAATCGACTTTAACACCAAGCTGCTCTAACTTAGCTTCAAGGTTGTTATAACCTCTCAGGGCCATTGACACACCAGTAATGCGTGAAAGTCCGCTCGGAGCACATAATGCAGCTAAAACAGCAGCCATAGTTCCACGTAAATCAGTAGCTACGGCATCAGCGGAATTAAAAGTAACTGGACCATTAGTTGTTATCTTACCCTCTTCAAATTCAAGTTGAAGATTTACAAACTTTTGTAGCTCTTCTACGTATGAGACTCGTTTAGGGTAACGGTAATCATGTATACGTGACTTACCGATGGACATTAAGCCAAGCATTACGTAAAACGGCTGCATGTCAGAGATAATGCCAGGGTGAGTACCACAAGCTACTTCGAAAGAGTGAGCATGGCCGTCTTTCATACATGATGTATTGATATAAATACTTTCACTATTCTGGAAAAAATCTACACCAGCATTTCTGAGATACATCAGTGGTATCTCCATTGAGTCAAAAGGTACATTTTTGATCAGTATAGAACCGCCAGAAATTGCACCATAAATTAGCCAAGTTAATGCTTCAATACGGTCAGGTAAGACATGGTATTGATGCCCTTTTAGATAGCTACATCCAGTAACCTTAATGGAACTCTGACCTATAACTTCAATTTCAACACCTGAGCGACGAAGAAAAGCTATTAAATCCTCGATTTCTGGCGTGATATAAGCGTTAGCAAACGTTGAGATGCCTTCGGCAATAGATGCCATCAACAAAGCATTCTCTGTTCCACCCACAGTTGAGATAGGAAATTCATACTGGGTAGCAAGTAACTTCTCAGGTCTATGAATTTCTATATGGTTTTCTTTCTCTTCGACTTTACAACCAAATTCCTCCCAAATCGCAATATGCACATCATATTTACGAGCACCAATGTTACATCCTCCTGGATAAGGGATATATGCGACATCACTGCGTTTCAGTTGACCTGCAACCAATAGATATGTAGTTCTAATTGGGTAAAAATAATCATCTAAATGTTTAGGAGTATAATCTTTTGAATCAATAACTAAAGTATCATTTTCAGACTTAGTTAAGACACCATTATTATTTAGGAATCTCTCTTTATGCTTAGAATCAACTAAGTTAGTAGGATAACCGGTTAAGACTACTTCTTCATCACATAATGTAGCAGCAGCTAACAGTCGAGTTGCTGAGTTTTTAGCACCTGAAACTGTCACTTCACCTTTTGGTGTCTGCCCACCTTCGATTTCAATAACATCATTATAAAGAGCCATAAAATAAATTTTCCTATACAATCTATACGTTTAAAACTTTAATGTTATTAAGAGATTTCTTAGTTTAGAAGGTAATAAACTTCTTCTTTGAAACAAATAACTGACCAGTAAAACTTGAACATAATAACCTTCATAGTATGAGATACATTACATGCAATCTAAATAATCATAATCATTTAATATTTAATTTTCTTTAAATATCTAACTTTTAAGACTTTTAATAAAAGGCCCTTTTAGGCCCTTATATTTATGACTACTCTCTACTATTTACTTTCACTTTTGCAGGAGTAGTTATCACGGAAAAATCATGAATATCCCCGTCAATAAAGGCTTTCTAGCACCTTCAATAGGTACTCAGAATCCATGGCACACATCGCTCTTTTGTGTTTCAGAGTCGTTTCACTCTTGAGCATATTTAAACACGCTTGTCTGATCCTTGCGAAATTCTCTGCACTTTCTTCCGCGCGCTTACGACTTGAGTCTTCACCAAATGTGGTATCCAAGCTCCAATGCATCGACTCCACCAACCAATGCGATCGCGTTGCATTTAACAACTCTTTAGCATTTAAATCCTTCGAGCTGATGTAGTATTTCACCACTAATTCTGACTCTTTCGCTACTTCCTCTTCTTGCCTTATTGAAACCACAATACCCATGGTTTTAAGACCAGACCACTCAAACTCAATATCACCTAAAACACTTAAATCTTTATTGTTCAATGCAAGCCTAGTTTCTTGTCTACCACGTGATTTCTCTTGCGTGCTGTAGGAGTCACCATCGTGGTTTTGAAACATGCTCATGTCAAAATAGTTATCGAACGCTTGCTCTAAACGGCCTTGGTTACCTTTAACTGCTAAAAGATAGTCCGCGTCACTATCAAGTATCTTTTGTGCAATTTTCTTTTGACAGCTCATCGCATCAATCGTGACTAAACAGCCTGATATATCAAGCAGTTCAAGTAGCTTTGGAATGGCGGTGATCTCATTCGACTTCTGGGACACTTTTTGTTGTCCGAGGCTCACACCATTTTCAGTGGCAAACACGTTGACCATATGGATAGCACCAAGTCCGCGAGAGTCATCGTAAGAGCCCCTCACCTCCTTACCGTCGTGGCAACCACCTCTCCTTTGGTCAACTCACAGCAATCTTTCATCCATTCAATAAAGCACTTCTGTAATCGAGTCGCACTTATCATTCTCATCGTTCTGGCTATGGTCGATGCTGACGGAACACCAAAACTAGAAGCACCGAATCGCTTCAAAAAATCTATTCGAGCTTGACCAGAAAACACCGAACAAATTGTTAACAAAATGATATCTGTTAGCTTGTGCTCGACTTTGCCTTTTTGTCGGTAATCTGGGATAACATCGACATGCATAAATGGGTTCTGGTTACTAATTATTGGACCTCCAATTTGTCTATGGAGGTATTAAAACACCGAAAATGATCTACAAATCGATCTTCGGCAAATTGATTGTTGTGTGATTGCGCTAACTAGTGAAGTTTGAAAATTGAGAACTCAATGCGCCACGACCCCTTTAAACATGCGCATGTTCGTGAATTTTCCCTGGCCTGCGGCAGGAAATAAGCAGTGTTTGATCATTATATTGGCGTTGTATTCTGTGTTTTTCTTATCCAAATCAGTTTTTTAGTACTAATCGACACCAAAATGTCTCAGACATTTGATATACACTGAGACATTTTTTATTCATTTTGAGACAGTCTAAAACTACTATCTTATTGTAATTATTTGTTTTTGTGGTTTTTCTCTCACCCGCCCCAATAGGCCCTTTTTTTCTTCTTCTGTATTTTCTCAGCTTTCGCTTTTGTATGAATAGTTATAGTAGCCGTAACCGTAATAACTAGATGCTTTCTTCTCGGTCGCATTCAGAATCACGCCTTTGACTTCAATACCCGCTTGCTCAAATCGGTTACGAGCAACGTCAATCTCTTTCACGGTATTCATACCAAAGCGGGCCACCATCAGCGTTGTGCCAGCCAATGCACCCACGATACTTGGATCGGTGACTGCAAGTACTGGCGGCGTGTCGATTATCACCAAATCGTAGTGTTCGCTCGCCCATTCCATCAACTCTTTAAAACGAGGATGCATAAGTAACTCTGATGGATTTGGTGGCACTTGGCCACGCGTCATGATGTCTAGATTGTCAACTTGAGTGGTCTTCACTGCCTCATTTAAGCCTATCTTGCCACTTAAAAAATCAGACAAACCATTTTCCCATGCCAAACCAAAAGGTTGCTGCAGGTAACCTTTACGCATGTCGGCATCGATCAACAGTACTTTTTGCCCCGTTTTGGCCGCAACGGCTGAGAAGTTCGTCGACACAAAGGATTTTCCGATGCCCGGAGCAGGTCCTGAGATCATCAGTACATTGTTCTTAGACTCCATCATCGCGAAATGCAAACTGGTCCGTAAACCTCGCAAGGCTTCAACAGAGAGATCCGCTGGATTAGATTCCGCTAATAACGTTAATTCTGTGCTTTGCTTACGGTGACGCTTCAGCTTATTGAATAATTCTAGTTGAAGATTTGATTTCGGCACGCTGGCATAAACCGAAAGGCCAATTTGTTCGATATCATCCGGGTTTTCCACACCACGATGTAGCGCCGCTTTCACCAAAACAAAAGCCACACTCAACATGCCGCCGAATAGCGTCGCGAGCACTGCAATTAACGCTTTTTTAGGTTTAACTGGCTCAGCGTATGACTCTGCTTGGTCCAATACACGCACGTTACCCACAGTACCCGCTTTGACTATTGAGAGTTCTTGAACTTTATTGAGAAGCTGAACATATATTTGTTGGTTCACTTCCACATCACGTGTCATACGCAGCACTTCACGCTGCGTTTTCGGCATTTTCTGAATTTGTTGATTTAAACGTTCTTTTTCTTTCAAGAGCGTAGCTCGTTTATCTAACAGGGAACGGTATGCTGGGTGATCTTTGGTAAACCGCTGACTAATCTCACTTTCTTTGAACGTTAGTTCATTCAACTGGGCTTCCAGCTCGACCATCACTTTAAGAGTAGACTGCGCTTCCAACCCTAAATCAATCGAATCATTTTTTTGACGGAATGCATTTAAGGTGTCTTCAGCTTCTGTCAGACTTTGCTTTACATCAGGAAGGTTGTTTTTAAGAAACGCTAAACTTTTTTCCGCTTCTGCGGAATTACGTTCAACATTTTGTAGAAAGTAGTTTTGCGCGATATCATTCAAAATATCAGCAATATGCGTTTTTCGTTCTCCAGTAAAACTCAACTCCAGAATGCCGGTTTGCTTGCCTCGTTCACTTACGGAAAGATTTTGTTTCAACCATTCGATAGCCGCAAGTTTACTGCGTTTTTCAATCGTAAACTCAAAGCCCTTTTCTGCATCTATGTTAGTCACAAACAACTCATAACCATCTTTCTTAGAAAGATGGCCGGCTACACCTTCAAACATTTCTCGACCATTGCGTAGAAACTGATAAGTTTGAGCTTGAGAATCGAGTACAGTAATTGAGTATTGCTCATCTTCATCCGCATATGAAGGAACAGTGAATCGACTAACGCTTATCGCTCGACTCTCTCCTCCTAGGCGAGCGAATCCTTTGCCCAATAGAGGGAAGTAATTAGGTTCAGTAACCGTTGTCAGGTTAAACTTATCAACCGTATCCCCTAAAATCATGCGTGATTTGATGATCTCAATTTCAGTCGTTGCCGACGATTCAGAAGAAAACAGCTCTCCCATATCACCAACTAGCGAACTGATACCACCGGAACTTTTTTGTTCAATCTGAATCAGTGCGTCGGCTTTATAAATTGGCGTAGAAAGTATGGCAACGGCCACCCCCAGCACAGCAAAAACAAAGGTCGTGATAATGATGATCCATTTGGCATCTAGTAGAATGCCAAAGAGTTTGCCTAAATCGATTTCATCTGATTGGCTATCGACTGAAGATCGGGTTGCTTGTGTTGTCATTGTATTGTCGTATCCTGGGAGCTTCAGGGAAAATTAAAAAATAAAAATCAGTGTGATGTCGCGATGGTATCAACGCTATATCAAAGTTTTTTCGCCCACGCTTGCGCAGCCTGCTCAATTAAGCTGTATGCATAATCAAACGCTTCTTTACTTTGTCGATAAGGATCTGGAATTTCTTTTTGCCCTATCCATTGACCGAACAACATTGTTTTACCACGCGCTTCAGGTGCAATTTCCGTGAGCGCTTCGAGATGCCCTTTTTCCATGACTAAAATTAAATCATATTGACCACACAAAGCACTAGTGAGTTGCTGTGCATGATGGTTGCTTAAATCTACCCCATGTTCAGCTGCCACTTGCGTTGCCATTTCATCCGCGGGCTTACCGACTAAACGGCTCTTTTCTGCGCCAATGCCGGCAGAAGCAATGTGCTTGTTGGGTAACAACGTTTGCAATACCCGTTCACCACTGGGTGAACGGCAGATGTTCCCAACACACACAACCAAAATATTATTGAACATCTAATTCACCTTTCTACGGCCAATTGCGTACGCGTAGAGCGCCTTCAGTGAGATCATTAAATCCCGAAATAGTTGGCACTAACTGACTAATCACACGATTCCAACGCGTCAACGGTGCAGCAGTAACGTACACGATGTCATAAGGTTGAATTTCGAATTCCGTCCCGATCACTAAAGCAGACGCATCTTTAATATTCAGTTGGTAAATATCAGCGATGCGTTCAGATTTATCGTTCGAGGTTCGAATAACGAATACACCTGTTGCATCGGCAGAAAGCTGATTGATACCACCAACACTGCTCAAGGCTTCGGTCAAACTCATGCCAGAGCGGTCAATTTTTAACATTTTAGGGTCGTTGACTTCGCCCATCACAAACACTTTCTGACTATCATTACGCGGTACGTGAATAATGTCGCCCGCTTGCAGTAATCGGTTCTGAGTGAGATCACCACGCTGCATCAAGGCGTACAACGAAATATGTTGTTCTTCACCGTTGCGAGTCAAGGTGACATTACGCCAATCGGCATCAGCCGCTAGACCGCCAGCATTGTTTATCGCATCTAAAATCGTCAGAGGGATGTTAGTGATCGCTTGTTTCCCCGGCTTCGAGACTTCACCGGTGACATACGTTTTCTGAGATCGGAAAGCAGCGACGCTGACATCAACTTGAGGGCTTTCGATGTATTTGGAGAGACGCTCAGAAATGACAGCGCGAATTTCGCGTACTGTTTTTCCAGCGACGGCAACGGTACCGATGTAAGGATAAAAGATGGAACCATCGGAATGAACCCAGTTGCCCGCTTCGGACGCACTACGATAAGAGCCCGCAGGAATCGTCAATTCAGGGTGATCCCAGATGGTCACGTTCAGGATATCGCCAGGGCCGACTTTATACTCATAAGCGGCCACTAATGCATCAAGATCAGAATTGGCGCGCGAACGGAAATCTTGATGCCGTTGATAACGGCTAACATTATGGGCATCTAACGGGTAAACGTTGACTTGGTCAGAAATGTTGTCGTCCTGATCGGATTCAGATTGAACAACATTTTTATCACTTGGTGAGAGGTGCGATCCGGGCACGATGGTGCACCCAGCAAGAATCGTCGGCAGCAATACCGCGATCAGGAGATGTTTTTTCAGTTCCATGTAAGCCAATTTTGGTTATGAACAAGTTCACTCTTGTTCTTGTAATCTCTGGGAAAATTCAATCAATCATTGATGCGAACAATACATTGAGCGCAAAATGTTAACTTCGATATAGTTAAAGGCTCGTTCCTTAACGTTTAACTATATCGTTTTGCCAGCTTTTCAATCCGAGCCATATGGCGTGTTAGTTCGTTATAGTACGTTCTTTGATAAAAAAGAAAATAACTCACTGCGATAAATGTGGTTTTATCCCAAAACTTGGGATGCTACCGCCCTTTGGTGTTTGCGTGGACCACATTACGCTCACGGTTTTCATAAAAACGTGACTAACAAGCTTTTTGACGTTGTTTTTAGATCAAGCGACTATTTTGTCACCTTAATTCTTCGGGCGTTTATTATGCACATCGTTGTTAAGATGACAATTTATTGTCGTCATTTTCTCTGTGAAATTTTGATTGAATGTTCAATGAGCCTCAAGTTATCTCCCTTAACAACATCTCAGCCGTTTACTTTACAAACAATTTGTATCTACAATGAGAATCGAAGTGCAATACACACTTCAAACATCGATGTTTAAATTTGTATATTAAGGACTATCTATGAAAAATATTGCATTAGCAATGCTAGTTGCGCTAGGTGTTTCAACGT
>NZ_ACZP01000017.1 GCF_000176175.1 Vibrio furnissii CIP 102972 | reverse complement strand
GTATATTAAGGACTATCTATGAAAAATATTGCATTAGCAATGCTAGTTGCGCTAGGTGTTTCAACGTCAGTATTCGCTGCCGGTGAAGAAGGTGCGGCTGCCGCCGCTTCTAGTGGCGGTGCCGCTGGTGGCGCTGCAACTGGCGCAGCCCTTGGCGGTGTAACCGCTTCTGGTGTTGCTATTGGTACAGCTGTGGTGGTCACCGCCACTGTTGCTGTTTCTGAAAGCAACAGCCAGTGACGGTACCACAGGTACAACAGGCACTAACTAATAAGCGAAGAGACTAAATCCACAGGGGTTTTTCTCCTATTTGAGCTTAGAAAAGACCAACTTTTTGTTGGTCTTTTTTTTATATGAGCAGCTCATTTTCTTTCTAAAAATTAACGTTTTAAAACCGTAACGACGATTGCTGACAATGATTAAGACTGTTAATCTAATCCGCTAAAAATGATAATCCAACTCGATAAACAAGGCTGTTTAAACAATGATTCCAACGTTAGGATGGCGTAATTTAGGCAGTGCAACGATGATATTCAGTGTTGTACTGTTAACTGGTTGTTCGCAAAGAATTTCCAGTGTCAACGAAACCCTCAAAGAAGCTTTTTGGGGCATTGACGATGTTGAACTCAGTGCCAAGCAAATTGCCGACATCCCTTTCGCCAGTGCCTACGTGAGACTCAATAACGGCCCTAAAGTTTTTATGGTATTGGCTTATGCCGAGAACAATCCTGCCACTGGCCAAACTCAACTCAAATGGATTTCTCAAGATCACGCCATGATCGTCACGGAACAAGGACGAATCGTTAAAACAATCAATTTTCCGGTGCAAAACTTGGCTCATCGGGACAGCTCTGCTGCACAAACGTGGGATTCCGCTTCAAATTGGCAAACTTACTACGACTGGCAAGCGGGCAATCAATACGGTTATATCGCCAACGTTTCGACCACCAAACTGAGCCGCGATAAAGTCACCTCTGAACTTTGGCAAGAAACCTTGGATCACTGGCAGGAAACTGTTGCCTACCCAGAACTTACGACCAGCATTCAAAATCACTATTGGGTGAGTAAAGAAGGCTGGGTACTCAAAAGTATCCAGCACATTGGCCCACAAATGGGTCAAATCGAAATGGATATTCTGAAACCATATGTGGAAGGGAAATAATGACCAAAACCATTCCAACTTGGCTGTTATTATGCTTAGCCAGCGTTAGCAGCACTTCTGCATGGGCGAATACCCCGACGACCGTAACCTTACCGATGCAACAGGTGATTTTACAATACAACCAACCGGTTCGGCTGGATCGCGTCTTGCTCGATGCCCAACAACAAGCCAACCAAACAAATCATTTAAACACTTATCACGAAGGTTATCGCTTGTTTTCTGGCGCGAAAGCCGATAAAGCGCAGGAACTCTATGCCGGCGTGAAAGCGCGATTAAGCGCGTTGTTAAACAACGACACCTACCGCGTCGCAGCGAAACAGCTACTCACGCAGCTCAGTGGTTACCAATACGGCTATCGAGAAAAGCTCAATTTGGATGTCGATGCCGTTCGCCTGAAGCCAGAGTTCAACCCGCTGTTGCCCGGGCAATTTCAACTTGAACTTGCCCAGCGCCCCAATTCGATTGCGTTATTTGGTCTATCCGAGCAGCAACAGATGACATTTAACGCCAACTTCACTGTTGCCGATTATATCGCCCGCTCTCGCTCACCCCATAAGAAGCATCACAGCGATGCATGGGTGATTTCTCCGGAAGGTGAGATCACTCACGTTGGTTATGCTTACTGGAATAATGCACACACGCATTTGAAACCAGGTAGCGCGCTCCTCGTCGGATTTAACGCCAGCGACCAAGAGATGGTTCAACTGGAACAAGATATTGCCACACTGATCAGCATGATTGAGGGTTCTGCGCTATGACACATTCGGTACGTTCGTCCACCGCATTGGCCTTTAAACTGAGCGCAGTGTGTATTGGCCTTTTCTCTGGCACATTCTCAAGTGCATTGTTGGCGTCCACACTCACCCCAGTGGCGCTAAAGCCCTCTCAATCTGATTTCGGTGGTGTGGGTCTGATGCAAATGCCCTCAGGCCGAATGACGGCTGAAGGTGAGTTTAATTTTGGCGTCAATGTGAATGATGACTATCAACATTTTTATACCTCCATTCAGCTGTTTCCTTGGTTAGAATCCACCATTCGTTACACGCGTGTTCCTGACATGCTGTATAACGCCAATCCAGACTACAGCGGCGATAACCTGTATACCGACAAAGGGATTGACGTCAAACTGCGTTTATTTGAAGAAGGCTATTGGCTCCCCGAAACCTCGATTGGTATTCGCGATATTGGCGGTACGGGGCTATTTGATGGTGAGTTTATTGCCGCCACCAAACGTTTTGGCAATCTCGACGTCACGCTCGGTATGGGATGGGGCTATGTTGGCCAAAGTGGCAACATCACGAACCCACTTTGTAAAGCCAGTGATTCTTTCTGCGAACGCAGCACAGAGACGAAAGAAAGTGGCGGCTCAATTGATGCTGGTCGTTGGTTCCACGGACCGGCGGCGCTGTTTGGTGGTATCGAATACCAAACACCGTATGACCCATTGCGGATCAAAGTCGAATACGACGCCAATGATTATTCGCAAGATTTTCCACATGTCACGGGTGGGAAGCCCATGACACAACACACACCATGGAACTTCGGGGTGCTCTATCGTTTGGGCGATTGGGGCGATGCCAAAGTCAGCTACCAGCGCGGCGACACCCTCACTGTTGGCCTAAACCTGTATACCAATTTCGATCAAATTGAGGCCATCTGGCGAGATGAGCCAAAAACGGCGGTCACGGCTCGCCCGGTTGCCAACCCGAATTGGAATGAAGTCAGCGAACAACTTGCGAGCAATGCGGGCTATGAGAAAAACACCATCCGTCAAGATGGCGACACGTTAATCATCACTGGTCAACAAACGAAATATCGTGATCGTGAAGAGGCACAAGATCGCGCCGCTGCGATTCTAGCCAATCATGCGCCAGAATCCATTCGTACTTATAAAATCGTAGAGCAACGCAATGGTGTTGACCTAACCGAAGCTGAAATTTCAGCGAGCGGGTATAAAAAAGTCGCTAACCACGACTATATCGGCGCAAAAATGTCAGATGCCACCACACACTCAGAACCGAAAACACCGGTGTCTGGACAGCAACTTGCGCAAAACAATCAACGCTGGGGCGCAGGCATATCCCCAGTGTTTCAACAATCATTTGGCGGCCCAGAGTCCTTTTACCTCTATCAAATTGGCTTCAATACCAATGCAAATGTCTGGTTGACCAATAACCTTGAAGCCAGTGGTTCGATTTACGTCAATCTTGCCGATAACTACGACAAATTTAACTACGTCGAGAACAACCCGCACATTTCCAACTTTGCGGTGCCGCGTGTTCGCACCATGTTCCGCGCCTACGTTCACGACAACCCTGTGCGTTTAAACAACCTGCAGCTGACGTGGTTCGAGCAACCGTTGCAACAAGTGTATACCCAAGCCTACGCGGGTTACCTAGAAACCATGTTTGCGGGGGTGGGCGGTGAAATTCTCTATCGCCCATTGAACAGCAATTGGGCCTTCGGTGTGGATGCCAACTTGATCTCTCAACGTGATCCTGACTCCTGGTTTGGTACCTTTAGCGATCCGTACGTCTACTATGATGGCTACAATGCCAGCAACTGCAGTGCTGGCGACGTGAGCTGTCAAGCATACGTACTCGACCAAGGCACAACCGGTCAAATTACCACTTATTACACGCCACAATGGGAGTGGATCGATAACACCCTGTTTAAAGTCAGTGTCGGTAAATTCCTCGGTGGCGATAAAGGGGTCCGTGTTGACTTCTCGAAACAGTTTAAGTCCGGTGTCATTGTCGGGGCATTTGCGACCGTCACGGATCTGACCACGGAAGAATACGGTGAAGGCAGCTACAACAAAGGGTTTTACGTTTCCGTACCGTTTGACATCATGACCATTAAACCATCCACCAGCCGCGCGAACATCGCATGGCAGCCAATCACTCGCGATGGCGGTCAGATGCTGGGACGTAAGTATCACTTATACGATCTCACGGATGCCCGTAGCCCTTGGTTTGAGCGAAAAAGCCAAGTTTCTGAAGCCAAATAAGTGATGTATTCAAGTGGGGTTAGTGATTCATTAACCCCACTTTTGCAAACTCTGTTTGTCTTGTGTAGCCACATCACCACGCCCGCGACTCGAATAGCCATGAAACCGCATTGCTGCTAATATTCGGAACATATTTCACGCATAAATGGAAAGACTATGATCATCGTAACTGGTGGCGCTGGCATGATTGGCAGCAATATTGTTCAGGCGCTCAACGCGCGCGGCATCACGGATATTCTGGTTGTTGACCATCTAAAAAATGGCCGCAAGTTCAAAAATCTCGTGGATCTCCAAATCGCAGATTATATGGATCGCGATGACTTCCTCACTCAGATTATGGCCGGCGATGACTTTGGCCCTATCGATGCCATCTTCCATGAGGGCGCATGCTCTGCCACCACCGAATGGGATGGCAAATACATGATGCTCAATAACTACGAGTATTCGAAAGAGCTATTGCATTACTGCTTGGAGCGAGAAATTCCGTTTCTGTACGCCTCTTCTGCGGCCACTTATGGTGAGACCGACACATTCGTGGAAGAACCTCAGTACGAAGGTGCGCTGAACGTTTATGGGTATTCAAAGCAGCAGTTTGATAATTACGTACGCCGTCTGTGGCTCGATGCGGAAGTACATCACGAGAAACTGTCTCAAATTACCGGTTTCCGCTATTTCAATGTGTACGGCCCACGTGAGCAACACAAAGGATCCATGGCGTCGGTGGCGTTCCATTTGAACAACCAGATGAACGCAGGCGAAAATCCAAAACTTTTTGCGGGCAGTGAACAGTTCAAACGTGATTTTGTCTATGTGGGCGATGTTGCGGCGGTGAACCTTTGGTTCTTAGACCACGGCAAATCCGGCATTTTCAACTGCGGCACCGGCAAAGCCGAGTCGTTTAACGAAGTCGCCAAAGCCGTGATTACGCATCATGGTCAAGGTCAGGTTGAAACCATTCCATTCCCAGAGCATCTCAAAGGTGCATACCAAGAATACACGCAAGCCGACTTGACCAAATTGCGCGCGGCAGGGTGCGATATCGAGTTTAAGTCGGTGGCACAAGGCGTCGCCGAATACTTATCGATCATCAACGAATGAATCAACAATACAACGTCATCAAGCTTTAAGAGAGAACAACATGAAAATCGCAGTCGCGGGGACAGGCTATGTCGGTCTGTCCAATGCCTTACTCCTCGCCCAACACAACGAAGTGGTGGCTCTGGATATCGTCCAAGAGAAGATCGAGATGCTCAACCGTCAGCAGTCGCCGATTGTTGATAAAGAGATCACGCAGTTTCTGACCGAAAAGCAACTGAACTTCACAGCGACAACCGACAAAACGTTGGCCTATCAAGACGCAGCATTTGTGATTATCGCGACACCGACCGACTACGATCCCAATACCAACTACTTCAACACGTCATCTGTTGAAGCGGTGATTCGTGATGTCATGGCCATCAATCCTGATGCGGTAATGGTGATCAAATCCACGATTCCTGTCGGCTACACTGAAAAACTAAAACAGGACCTCAACTGCTCAAACATTATTTTCTCGCCTGAGTTCCTGCGTGAAGGCAAAGCGCTGTACGACAACTTGTACCCCTCACGTATCATTGTAGGTGAACAAAGCGAGCGCGCCCAGACGTTTGCAAACCTATTGATGGAAGGCGCCATCAAACAAGATATTCCGGTTTTGTTTACCAACTCAACCGAAGCAGAAGCGGTGAAGCTGTTCTCGAACACGTACCTCGCCATGCGTGTGGCGTACTTCAATGAATTGGACTCTTACGCCGAAGTTCATGGCCTCGATAGCCGCCAAATCATCGAAGGCGTGAGTCTTGACCCTCGTATCGGCAATCACTACAACAACCCTTCCTTTGGCTACGGCGGTTACTGCCTGCCAAAAGATACCAAGCAACTGCTGGCCAACTATCAAAATGTGCCTAACAACATCATTGGTGCCATTGTTGATGCCAACCGTACACGCAAAGATTTCATTGCCGATTCGGTCATTCAGCGTCAACCAAAAGTTGTGGGGATCTATCGATTGATCATGAAAGCGGGTTCCGATAACTTCCGCGCATCGTCAATTCAGGGCATCATGAAACGCATTAAAGCGAAAGGGATTGAAGTGATTGTGTACGAACCTGTACTCGAAGAAGCACATTTCTTCCATTCCCGCGTGGTCAACGATCTGGAAGCATTCAAACAAGAGGCCGACATTATTGTCTCGAACCGCTTGTCCGAAGAGTTGAAAGATGTTGAAGCGAAAGTGTATACCCGAGATTTGTTTGGCAGCGATTAAACGTCCACCGGTACACCGCCATCATTCATCATCATGGATGTTATGGTGATGAATGAAACAGCCACCTCAGGTGGCTGTTTTTATATCCAAATACAACCCCGCCCCAATTTACTCAAGTCGCGGACGGAAAATTACTTTGTGCTGTCTGAATCACCACATTGCTTACTGTTTCCCACCCAGTTAACTGCTATACTCGGTCACAATTTTACTAAAAAAGCAATCCAATCTGAGCCACTTATGTCGTCATCACACTCTTCATCATCACCACGTAATGACCATGATGATTACGCTTATAATCCGCAGTTCAGTATGAACTTCCTGCATCCTCGTTACTGGGGAACTTGGTTGGCCGTGATCGTGGCCTGTGTATTGAGTTTTCTGCCGGTGGCAATCAAACGACTGATCGCCAAAAGCCTCGCCAAGCTCGCGGTCAACATCAAAAGTAAAGCCAATACTCGCGCTCGAGTGAATTTACGGATGTGTTTCCCAGAGCATTCCGACAGTGACCGCGAGAAAATCCTTGTTGAGATGTACATCACTTCCGTGATGTTTCTGATGGGGTTTGCCTCAACATCCCTGCGCAGCAAAGCTTGGCTAGAGGCGAATACGACCCTGCGGGGTTTTGAGCACGTCGAACAAGTTCTAGATCGGGGTGAAAATGTCATTCTTCTGGTCCCACATACCTGGGCGATCGATATTCCCGCAATCTTGTTGGCTTCGCGTGGTCACCCTGTTTCTGCGATGGCCAAAAGCCAGAAAAATAAAGTCTCTGACTGGTTAATGCATAAGCAGCGCGTGCAATACGGTGGTCGCGTGTATGATCGCAGTGTCGGGATCAAACCGTTCATCAAATCGGTCCGTAAAGACGGTTACTTGGGTTATTACCTGCCTGATGAGGACTTGGGACGAGAGCACAGCGTCTTTGTTGATTTTTTTGCCACTCAAAAAGCAACCATCGCAGGATTAGGTCGCCTTTCTACGTTGAGCAAATCGAAAATCGTGCCGCTGTTTGCCATGTTCAACAGTCAAACTGGCCAATATGAATTGGATTTCTATCCTGAGCTGCCTTTCCCAACTGGCGATGAACATCAGGATGCACGAATGATGAACGAATGCATTGAAAACTATGTGTCACAACGCCCAGAGCAATATATGTGGATTCTTCGACTGCTGAAAACGCGTCCAGATTCAGACATCAACCCATATCAAGTAAAGCTGTAAATGATGAACAATCTATTGAACAAGAAAACCTTTAACGAAGTCCTTTTGCTTCTACCCTTCGTGTTCGCTTTTGCTTTTATGATTTGGTTTGAGGGGGCAAGCAAAGCGTTAGTCATAACCACAGTTATTTCATTGCTGGTTTTTGTCATCGTGTTTAAAGGTGAAATTAAAAGCAACATTGCAAATGCAAGCCGTAAACCGTTCCATCTTTTGTTGTGGGTATTTAGTGTATTTGTCATCGCTCAATCCTTGTTACATGGAGTAAGCTCGCGAGAAATCAGAGCAGCGATCTGCCTATCTTTGATTGCACTCTATTTCCCATTTCAACGAATTCAACCCATTTATTATCAATCGCTCGTGGTTTTAGGTTGTTGTACGATTTTTTCAAATAGCCTTTACTTCAGCGTTATCCATGGTTTTAACCGGGAATTCGGAGTGATTAACCCCATACCCTACGCCAGTATCGCTGCTCTACTAGCCTTATTAGCGTTGCATTTTTCTTTCGGTGCACAAACAACTAAAGGAAAAGTCATCTTTGCAGGAGCATCCCTTTTCCCGATCATCAGCCTGATACTGACTGAATCCCGTGGAGTCTGGCTAGCGTTTATCTGTGCCTTTTTGATGCTATCTTGGGGACTGTTTAAGTTTACGATCAAGAAAATCATTTTCGTGTCAGTACTAGTTGCCTCATTGATAACGTTGCTCTCAGGTAGTTTTATCGAACAACGTATAGAAAAGACACAATACGAATTCGAACAAATTCAACAAGGTAATATGAATACATCTATAGGCTTAAGATTCCAAATGTGGGAAGCTTCTCTTAAGTTGGCAGATAATAACTGGCTCGTGGGCTTGGGGACTGATCATTTCGATAAATTTGAGCAACTGTATACCCAGCATCAAATAACAAAGGCTTTATATGACCTTCATCCACCTCATTACCACAACCAGTTTATCGACAGCGTGGTGAAATCAGGGCTCATCGGTCTGTTCTTTCTGCTATTGCTACTATTACTACCTCTGTATTTAGTTAGACACGCCGATAAGCGTACAAAAAATATTGTCCTCTCCGTGGTTGCATTGTATGTCGTCATGGGGCTTACCGATGCGCCATTTTATAATGGCCAAACATTTATTTTGTACGTCCTCACCATGCTTATTTTGATCAACACGTCCTTTCAGCCCACAAAACAGACGAACCATGTGAGATTCAGCGGTGCTTAAGAAATTAAAACAGTTCAACCGAGCATTACGCAACAAGCAGAAAAAACTCAAGTTGCGCTATTACTGTCAGCGCTTTGATAAGGCTCCCCAAACAACCGTGCCACTCCGTGACATCAAGAGTTTGGCGCTATTGCGTTGGGACAACAAACTGGGTGATGCCATCATGAGTGGTTTGCTGATCCAAATGTTGCAACGATACCGCCCAGACATTCAGGTGTCCGTCATCACACCAAGTTTTTGCGCAAGTTGGTTTGAACAATCAACCCAGTGCAACATCATTCCTTGTGGAAAACGGGGCGTGAAGACCGCGCGATCATTCAACCAATATCGCGGGCAATTTGATGCGGTGGTTGAACTCGGCACCAGTTTCGACTTTAAGGAATTGCTCGCCCTGCATGAATTGGGCTCAGCGTATAACATCGGGTTTAATAAAGAATCACATCCGATTTTCAACGTGTGTCTCCCCCATGACCATGTGCACTTTAAAGATCGCTACCTTGCGGTCGCGAAGTTGTTTTGTGATGTGCCAGAATCTGCTGACATTCCGTTGATTCCTTATTCAACATCAACAATCGTGGATCCAAAAACAACGACCGTGGCAATCAATCTATTTGGTTCAAGTAAATATCGTCAGTTTTCCAAAACGGAAGCCTACAAGCTGCTGAATCTTTGGCTACGTGATTTCCCGCAAGACACCCTTTATCTGATTCCCGTTCCGGGGAAAATTGAATTTCTGAAAGAGCTCGTCACTGAACTCGAAAATCCACGCGTGCAATTGTTAAGCGAAACACCGTCATTGGCATTTTCGTTGCAACTGCTCAGTCAGGTCGACTTGTGTGTCACGCCCGACACCTCTGTGGTTCATATGGCCAGCGCTTTGAATACGCCCATTCTGGCGATTTATGCCGACGACCCGCGCAATTTCCAAGAGTGGCATCCGCTATCAGATAAAGCAGAAGTGGTGTTTAACCCACCAGCCAAAGGTCGAAACGACCGTGTCTATGTGCATGATTTTGAATGGTCAGAGCTCAAGCAAAAGCGTAAATCTCTGCTATCTTCACACTAAAAGAGCAAAACGCTTGTGTTCATTCTTTCTCTACCGCCAGAATGAACACAGCATCAAACGAATCGAAGTATCGAATGAAAATTCTAGTGATTGGCCCCTCATGGGTCGGAGACATGGTGATGTCTCAATGCCTCTATACGCGTCTTAAGCAACAACATCCCGACGCCATCATCGATGTCATGGCGCCTGCATGGTGCAAACCCATTTTGGAGCGCATGCCCGAAGTCCACCAAGCGATCGAAATGCCGTTAGGGCATGGTGATTTTAACTTGCTTGGTCGCCGTGCCATCGGCAAATCGATGCGTGGCCAATATGATCAGGCTTATGTTCTGCCGAATTCCGCTAAATCTGCGCTGATTCCTTGGTTTGCCGATATCCCAGTCAGAACCGGTTGGAAAGGTGAGATGCGTTACGGATTGCTGAACGATGTGCGCCCAAATAAAAAATCCTTCCAATACATGACCGAGCGTTATGTTGCTTTGGCGCATCCCAAAGCCACCATGGTGGACTCCTCCTCATTAGGCGGCCTCGACACCTTGCCGCGCCCAAGCCTATATATTGACAAAGATGCTCAGCAACACACGCGCGATAAGTTTGCCCTTCACGCCACTCGCCCAATCATTGGCTTATGTCCCGGCGCTGAATTTGGACCAGCGAAGCAATGGCCAACCGAACATTACGCCGCCGTCGCTGCGGCGATGATCGATGCCGGGAAACAAGTTTGGTTATTTGGTTCGGCGAAAGATAGCAAAACCACACAAGCCATTGCGGCCGACCTCAGCGACGACCAACGAGCACACATCGTTGATTTGGCGGGAAAAACCAGCTTAATCGAAGCCGTCGACATGCTGGCCTGCTGCGAGAGCGTCGTCAGCAATGATTCGGGGTTAATGCATGTGGCCGCCGCGGTGGGTTGCCAAGTGGTCGGCGTATATGGCTCCACTTCGCCAACGTACACCCCACCTCTGGCCGTGAAAAAAGCCATTATTCACACCGAGATTGAATGCAGACCTTGCTTTAAGCGCGAGTGTCCATTGGGCCATTTGAAGTGTCTGAAAGAGTTAGCGCCACAACGCGTCATTGATGCATTAATGCAGTTCGATCACGCAGCGCAGGAGTAGAACGTTATATGCGCCTGATTTATACCCTGCTGCTGGTGCTGGCGAGCCCGATTTTGCTCTATTCCCTGTACAAAAAGAAGCCGGGCAAACCTGCGTTTGGCGTTCGCTGGAAAGAACATTGGGGCATGACCCCCAAGGTGACCGCCCAAAAACCGATTTGGATTCATGCGGTTTCCGTGGGTGAATCCATTGCCGCGATTCCGGTGATCAAAGCCATCAAACAAGCGCAGCCCAATCAGGCCATTGTCGTCACCACCACCACCAGCACGGGCGCAGAGCAAATTACCAAATTGGGCGATCTCGTTGAACATCGCTACATGCCGTTAGACTTTGCGTGGTGTGTCCGTCGCTTCTTGAAAGCAGTCCACCCTTCACAACTATTGATTGTGGAAACCGAGCTGTGGCCCAATACCTTAAAAACCGTTCATCAACAGGCAGTGCCAGTCACCGTGATCAATGCGCGTTTATCCGAGCGTTCTTGCCTTCGCTATCAACAGTTTTCCGCACTCTTTCAACTGATTCGCCCCTACGTCGATCGTATTTTGTGTCAGTACGATAGCGATGCTCAGCGTTTTCTTCGCTTGGGTTTTCAATCAGAACAAGTTCAGGTGACGGGCTCGATTAAGTTTGATATCGAGATCGCCCCCACCGTGCTTGAACAAGGGCGACAATTACGTGCAGAACTGGGCGAGGCACGCCCGGTATGGATTGCCGCCAGCACCCACGACGGCGAAGATGCCATTCTCCTCGACGCACATCAGGCGTTGCTGAAACAATTTCCAAATGCCCTATTGATCCTTGTGCCCCGTCACCCGGAACGATTTAACGCCGTGTTCGACTTGTGCATTCAACACGGATTCACCACGCATCGCAGAACCTCATCCGCCTCAATAGCACCAGGCACTCAGATCTACTTAGGCGATACCATGGGAGAGCTGTTGGCACTGATCAGCGCGGCCGATATCTGCTTCATGGGCGGCAGTTTAATCGGCGAGAAAGTCGGCGGGCACAATCTGCTGGAACCCGCCGCACTTGGAAAACCGCTGCTCAATGGTCTAAGCTATTATAATTTCAATGAAATAATGCAAATGCTACAAGACAACGATGCCGTGAGTATTTGCGAAAATGCACCACAGATTGCAGACAACCTTCAACAGCTTTGGGCGAGCCCCCAACTGATGCAACAGAAGGGAATCAACGCGCAAAACGTAGTGAAGCAGAATAGAGGTGCAATATCGCGCACTGTCGCCAATATTGCCCTACATAAAAATTAAAAAAATGCACTTGAATGCAGTGATGGTTAACACATGAACATAAAATTTTTAATTCGAGACTTAAAAATTGAAGGCGTACAGGTTGTAACCGTACGATTAGCCAGGCTTCTGCAGGCTAAAGGGCATGACGTGGAAATCATCACTCTCTTTCACGATATCGAATTGCCTCAGCTAGACGATTTAACAATTTCATGCCTCGATATTCCGACCCCGGTGAGGTGTGAGAGAACGATGCTCACGCGCTTCAAAGCTTGGTATCACGATGCTGAATTTGACTACCTCATTGCCCCACACAGTGAGAGTATCAAGCTCATCGCGCATTTTTCGGACTCACGCCTGATTCCATTTATCCATAATTCAGATGAGTGTTCCTATAACCAGCGCAGCTTTTTCAAGCGGTTTCGTTACCGTACTCGATTAGCGAAACGCCTCAAAGGGAAGCACGTTATTTCGGTATCAGAAAGCATTCGAAAGTTCACGACGCAATGTTGTGGTGACCGTCTTCTCTCAGCCAACGTGCTCTATAATCCGTTCGATGTTGAGACCATTCGCCACTACGCTTGCGAGAAAGAAGGTCTGACAATACCAGAAGAATATGTGTTGTTTGTTGGACGTCTGGAAAAGCAAAAACGCGTGGATCGCTTACTGAACGCGTTTTCTTACGTAAAAAATCCGACCATCAAACTGGTCGTATTGGGTGAAGGTTCGTTAGAGCTGGAACTAAAACAACAAGCCGAACAACTCAATCTCGGTGAACGCGTCCTGTTCAAAAAGTTTGATACAAACCCTTACCCCATCATCAAAGAAGCAAAAGCGGTGGTATTGACCTCTGATCATGAAGGATTGCCAACCGTCATTATTGAGGCGCTCATCCTCGGCACCGTGGCACTCAGTGTGAACTGCCCTTCCGGCCCAGATGAAATTCTTACCGGAGAGTTATCGAAATATCTGATTCACTCTTACGATGAACACGTTATCGCAGAGCACATTGACGCTCTGCTGGAAGAGAAATCCATCCCAGATTTATCGGTCGGGTATGAGAAATTCACTGCAGAACAGGTATATCAGTCATTTATGGCTATCGCCGCGCAATGGCATAACAATAAGCATTAAATCGTGGTTTGATAACCGGCCAGCAACGCCTGCCATTCAGGTTCCTGCCATTTGATATGGGCGCGTAACTGCTCTTTACGAAACGATCGCAGCAGTCGCGCCAAATTCTCCGCTTTCCAGCCATCGCCCTCTTGAATCGCACATTTATCAAAATCAATGATCCACACATGGTCGTGATCATCGAGCAGAATGTTGTGAATATTCAAATCGGTGTGATTGACCTGAGCACGGTGCAGCTTCGCCACCTGTTGACCAATACGATGATAAAGCGCCTCAGGCAAGGCTTTGTCTTGTAACACTGCCACCAAGTCCCGCGCGTTGGCGATTTTCTCACTGAGAATATCGGCCTGATACACGCAGCCCCGACGCAGGGCGCGAGCAGCAATCGGACGCGGAACATTCACCCCTTGCTCACGCAAATGATGCAGCAATTGAAATTCGGCGCAGCTGCGGGTTTGTTCCCACCCTTGAAACCAATAACTGTCACTGACCAATTTGCCGAACAAGCCGCCCCGGCGATAATGACGCAACGCGGCTGGCAACGCCGCCATTTGAACAAACCACGTGGTGCCACGCCCTTGCGCGCTACCAATCACCAGCTGATTCGCTTGCCAATATTCGGGGTCAAACAACGACGCCAACGGTTCATTGACCCATTGGTCGTCATACCAAATTGTCTGATGTTTGCTAAGCTGCTGCTGTTTGATCACGCTGGGTTCCCGCTATAGTGATTGACACACAAGGTGGCTGATCTCGTCAAAATTGGCATCTTCACACCAATAAAGAGAGGAAAAGAATGCGGTTATTTTACATTTATCGGTGGACTCTGCATAATTTAGCCTCATTAATTGAAGAGCTTATTTGATGCCACTGTTCACTGCGCCTCCGAAGTCGGTCTGTTTTCTGCGCCTGTCGGCGATTGGCGACGTTTGTCATGCCGTTGCCGCGGTTCAAAACCTGCAACAACACTGGCCAGATACCCAAGTAACCTGGGTGATTGGCAAAGTCGAAGCCCAATTGCTCCAAGGTTTGCCGAACGTTGAATTGGTCGTCTTTGATAAAAAAGCCGGCTGGTCTGGAATCAAAGCGGTTTGGCAGCAACTGAAAGGGCGTCATTTTGATGCGCTCGTGCATATGCAGTTAGCCCTGCGCGCCAGTTTGGTCACGCTGGGCATTCGCGCGCAGTACAAAGTGGGATTCAACCGCAAACGGGCCAAAGAAGGTCAGTGGTTGTTCACTAACCGCAAGATTGCCGATACCGAATCGGCGCACGTGCTCGACAGTTTTTTCTCGTTTACCGAATTTCTTGGCGTGCCACGCCAAACACCAACCTGGCACCTGCCGATTTCAGAAAACGATCGGCAATTTGCCCGCACGCAACTGGGCAGCCAACCGACCATCGTCATCAGCCCAGCCGCCAGTAAAGATGAGCGCAACTGGGTCACGGAACGCTACGCGCAATTTGCCGATTACGTCATTGCTCAAGGCTATCAGGTCGCCTTGTGTGGCTCTCCTGCACCGCGCGAGCAGAAACTGGCAGAGCAAATCAGCGCCTTGATGACGCATCCGGTGCTCAATCTGGTTGGCAAAACCAATTTGAAACAACTGACCGCCGTTTTGGGCGAAGCGAAGTTAGTGCTTGCTCCGGATTCTGGCCCAGCACATATTGCCACCACACAAGGCACGCCCGTACTGGGCTTATATGCCCACAGCAACCCGAAGCGCACGGGGCCATACTTTAATATCAAAGATGTGGTGAGTGTGTACGAACCGTTCGTGACCGAGCAGCAAGGCAAACCGCTGGAACTGCTGGCGTGGAGCACACGTGCCAAAGGCGCGGATCTGATGCAGGCCATCACGCTCGATGCGGTCATCACCACCTTTGATCGCATGATGTCAGCGACAACACAGTTAGGTAACCCAAATCATGGCTAATACCACTCCAACATTGGCGGTCGCCCTGATCGTGAAAAACGAAGCCAAGCACCTGCAAGCCTGCTTAGACACGGTGTATCAGTGGGTCGACGAAATCGTCATTCTTGACTCCGGCAGCAGCGATCAAACTGAAGCCATCGCTCGCCGCTATACCGACAAATTTTTCGTCAACACCGAGTGGCCAGGTTTTGGCCCTCAGCGCCGCTTGGCACAATCGCACATTACCTCAGACTATGTGTTGTGGCTCGATGCCGATGAACGCGTGACCGATGCGCTCAAAGAACAGATTTTACAAGCGGTCCACGCCGACAAACCCAACACCGTCTACCAGATTGACCGTCTCACCACCGCGTTTGGCAAACAGATTCGCTATTCCGGCTGGTCCCCCGACTGGGTCACGCGTCTTTACCGCACGCGCGACACACAATACAACCAAGCCTTGGTGCATGAGAGCGTAGAAATCCCATCCGGATTTCAACTGCGGTCGTTAAAAGGTTATCTCGAGCATTACACCTTTGAGTATCTGCCACAGTACACCGCAAAAACGCAGCAATACATGAAAGCGTGGGCTGACCAACGTGAAGGACGCAAGAAAGCGTCGTTGGGCGGCGCAATCCTGCATGGATTTTTCCGCTTCTTTAAAATGTACGTGATTAAACGCGGGTTTCTCGATGGTCGCCATGGCTTACTGTTGGCGATGTTAAGCGCCAACACCACGTTTACTCGGTATGCGGATTTGTGGCTGCGCGACTACGTACGCAAGCAGGAGCAAAAACAGAAATGAACATCTGCCACGTTAACTTGGCATCCGGCTATCACGGCGGAGAAAACCAGACACTGCAACTCATCAAGCAGCAGATTCGCATGGGCTATCAGCTAACGATTGTCGCCAACCCCAAAAGCCCGTTTTTTGCGCGTGTGTCCGAGCTGCCTTGTCGAGTCATCGCCGCCAGCCATTATTTACTCCAACATGGCAAACGCGTGACCGATGGCTGTGAATTGATTCATGTGCATGAAGGCCGAGCCATTTACTGGGCTTGGCTGCAACACGCATTGCATGGTGTGCCATATATGGTGACGCGTCGCATCGACAATCCGCTGCGCAAAAAATGGTTATCGAACCAAGCTTATCGTCAAGCCGCGTTGTTGGTTGGCCTGAGCCATGAAATCGCGGCCCGCATTCGTGACGCGTACCCAACCCAAAGCATTGAGATCATTCCCAGCTCGCCAGTCGCCTACCCGATTGATGAAGCCAACGTGGCGCGCATCAAGCAGCAATTCAGTGGCAAATTTCTGGTCATCCACGCCGCAAACATGCTCAAACACAAAGGTTTTGATGTCACCCTGAACGCAGCAAAAGCGTTGGCTCAGCGCGCCCCTGAGGTTCATTTTGCACTGTTAGGCGATGGCAAAGAGCGAGCCGCCCTAGAGCAGCAAGCCGCAGGCTTACCCAACGTGTCGTTCATGGGCAAACAAAGCAACATGGGCGACTGGTTTGCCGCAGCCGACTTGCTGGTTCACCCCTCGTACAGCGAAGGTTTGGGCTCAGTGATTCTGGAAGCGATGGGCAATGGCTTACCAGTAATCGGTGCTCGCGCGGGCGGTATCCCGGATATTATCGACCACCAAGAGTCAGGGCTTTTGATTGAGCCTGGCGATGGCCTCGGATTGGCCGATGCGATTGAAACCATTCGCAGCGACGCCACGTTGCGCGAAAAGCTCGCCATCGGACGCGAGAAAAAACTGCAAGGCTTTCTGATTGAGAATACCGCCAAACGCTATGAGCAGCTTTACGCTCGCGTTGCGGCCGGAAAGTTATAATCTAGGCTCGCGGCACGAAGACGCGTCAGCCACCAAATTTGAACACCGCTGCAGTTTCGCTGCGGCTGAGGTAATGTGAGACCATGAAAATCTTAATTTTTAGCTCCTATCGTGATGCCTGGAACAGCGTGCGTCCGGAAGCGGAGATGTTTATTGAAATGGCCAAGCTCGGCCATGAAGTGACCATCATGACGCAAGGCGATGCGGAGTATGTGCCACGTTTTCGCGACAACGGCGTGACCATCATCGACTGCTATCCGAAGAAAAAGATTTGTCTCAACACGATTAAAACTTTGCGTCACGCGCTGCGTCAAGAACGTTATGACGTGGTGTATGCCATGAATTCCAAAACCATTCCCAACGCGGCATTTGCCTGCATCGGCTTCAAACACACCAAACTGGTGAGCTATCGCGGGACAGTTGGCGGGTTGTATCGTCACGATCCCACCGCCTACCTGACCCACTTGCATCCTCGTATCGACGGCATCAGTTGTGTGGCACAGGCGGTGACTGACGATGTGCGTAAACATGTGTGGAAACGCGCCGACAAAGTGGTCACGATTTACAAAGGCCACGACATTGCTTGGTATCAAGCGCAGCCGGCGAATTTAAGCGCACTGGGACTGCCGGACGACGCTTTCAGCGCCATCTGTATCGCCAATGCGCGACCAAGTAAAGGCGTACACGTGCTGCTTGAGAGCGCGAAACAACTGGCGTCATTGCCGAATTTACACTTGCTGCTGGTTGGTCGCGATATGGATACCGAACAGAACCTGAAATTGGCTGAAGCAAGTGGCATGCGCGATCGCATACATTTCCTCGGTTACCGCAAAGATGTGCCCGAACTGCTGGCGGCAAGCCAAGTACAAGTTCAGCCTTCGATTAGCGGAGAAGGCTTACCCAAAACCATCATTGAAGCGATGGCGATGGGCATTCCTTCCGTGGTGACCACTACCGGCGGTGGTAAAGAACTCTTGATCGACGGCGAAACCGGATTCGTTGTGCCGGTGAATGATGCCTCAGCCATCGCCGATAAAATTCAGTGGCTGTACGCGTCTGAGCAACATCGTCAAGCGATGGGCTACAAAGCGCAGCAGCGGATGATCAACGATTTCTCCTGTCAGGAAAGCGCGCAGCAGCATTTGGACTTTTTCCAATCATTATTGGATGAAAAATAATCACGCTTGCCGTCAAATTGTCATGGTTTGGCGGCACAGTTTTGTTTAGCATACCCCTACACGCATAAACACTGAGTAGAACATTGTGAATTCAAAAAGTATTTCCCGCGTTATTTACCCGGGCACCTTTGACCCCATTACCAACGGCCATCTCGATTTGATTGAGCGAGCTGCCAGCATGTTTGATGAAGTGATCATCGCGGTGGCTGCCAGTCCAAGCAAAAACACCCTGTTTACGCTGGAAGAGCGCGTGGCCTTTGCCAAAGCGGTCACTTCACATCTGGATAAGGTGACGGCAAAAGGGTTCTCTGGCTTGATGGTGGATTTTGCCAAAGCCGAAGGCGCCACCGTATTGGTGCGCGGCCTGCGCACTACGGTCGATTTTGAATACGAATTCGGTCTGACCAACATGTACCGGCGCTTGATGCCCGGGCTGGAGAGTGTGTTCCTCACCCCGGCGGAAGAGTACGCATTTATCTCCTCATCGCTGGTCCGTGAAGTCGCGATTCATGGGGGCAACGTGGATGCGTTTGTGCCTGAGTTGGTGGCCAACGCGCTGCACAGCAAAAAGATTGTGGAATAACGTCACACCTCAAAAAAGGGCTGCTCACTGAGCAGCCCTTTGTCTTGATGTATTGCGCCAGTTTATGGCGTCATCGGTAGCACTTGCGAACGCAGGTAATAATCTTGCAGCAACGAGTACTCTTTGCCCCAGTCTGTCTCTTGCGGTGGGTTCTTCTCCGGTCGGGCTTGATTCAACAGCAGATTGTGTTCGTCCCACGCATAAAACAGCCCCGAGCCGCTATTGCTGAATGCGCCTTGTTCACTGATGGTGCGCGAAGCATTAAAACCGATGTTGCTCACTCCGCCTTGGGCCAACAGGTTTTCGCCGCCTAAACTGATGTAGTCCTGATTCGACAAACTGAAATGATACAAGGTCGGAAACAGGTCGCGATGTGAACCAATGCGCTGCGGATCATAGGTAAATGGCGTGTGATCCAAAATCGGCTGCGGCACATCAAGGAAAAATGGCACGGCGAAGGTTAAGCCGTATTCGGTCGGCTCATCGGTGCTGCTGTAGCGCATGCGGTGATCACCCGTGACCGCAATCACCGTGTTGTCCTTCAACTTGTCTGAGGCTTTGACTCGGCCGATAAACTGGCCCAACGCATCCGATGCATACTGGAACGTGTTGAGCAACACTTTCGCCTGCGCCCCTTGGTAGCCGATCAACGTCGCTAAACGTTCACTCATGGCCGTCGGTTTGGGTTGGTAGTAATTCGGCACTTTGTACGGCGAATGGTTGGTGACCGTCATCATGAAAACCAACGTCGGCTTCTGAGCCTCTTCAAGGATTTTATTGGCAAAACGGAACATGTACCCATCCGGCACACCCCACGTACCAGAATATTGAGACGCATCGGGAAATGCTTGGATGATGTCGTTCTCATCATAAACGCGATCAAACCCTTGCACGGGCAAGTAATTGGCCAGATTTCGCCACATGCCATTACCGCCATACAGAAACACCACCTCATAACCTGCGCGTTTGTACGGCAAAATGGCCGAACTTGGCAAAGCAATGTTTTGAATTGACGAGTGGCTGATCGTCGCCACCGGGCTGTGGAACAGCGTCATGACGATGCTGTCGATGGTCGCCGACGTGCCCGCCATAAAACGCTCAAATAAGAAACCCTTCTCCCAGTATGGGCGCAGGCTGCCCAGCAGATCGTTTGTCTGCGGATCGTCTTCCACCAAAATATTCATGCCCATGCTTTCCATCATCGCGACCACAACATGCGGTGGATGGTCGGCTAGAAATGGGTTGGTCGGTACATGATAGTTTGGCGTTGGCTGACCGAGCATTTTTTCCATCTGCGCCGTCAACGCACGTTGTGAGACCGGGTCAAAATGGCGCTGCTCTTTGTAATCGGTCGTCGCCCAATCGAGCGCCATAAACACGTTCGGTGTGATCATATTGAGCGGTTTGTATTGCGACACACTGGCGTGATAGCGCTTGAGCGGATGGCTGTCGAGCGAACCACGAGCGACCGCGAACGTGACGATGATCGTCATCAAAACCACCAGCGACGTCACACCCCAATGCCAATACATACGGGGGTTCAATTGCCCCAGCGACGAACGCAGGAACCAACGCGACGACACATAGGCCAGCCCAGCCGTTGCCACGGCCAAGAACGCGCCACGCATGATAGGGTAATCCTGCCACATATTGATCAGCACCGCGTCGGTATCATCTTCCCACAAACCGAACACGAACAGGTCCACATGGCTGCCGTACGTCAGGTAGTAGTAATAATTCCCGATGCAGCCCACCACATACAAACCGGCAATCACGCTGTGATACCCGAGTGCGAACTTGAGCCAACGGCGATAGGCCGCATGAAACGCCGCGGCAATCAGCCCACTGAGCAGCAGCGGCGCATAGGCAATGGCCGTCACTTTGGCATCAAAGCGCCCCCCCACCCAAAATGCGCGCCAAATATCATCATCGACCGCATGCGTCGGTAACACATCACGAATGTGGAGAAAAAAGACCACTCGAGCAATCAGTAAGATACAAAAGGAAAAGGCAAAACACTGAAGGAGAAACAGGCAGAGCTGGCGTAGGTGTGGTTGATACTTCATTTTCTTGAACAACAGGCAGAAAAATACAATGAACGACGGCAAATTGTCGCGTTCGGAATTGACTCAGTAAATCATTAGCAAGAATGATACCGATGTTGGAGTCTCAATGTCCCAAAATGTTCCAGCGCATTGCCAGATTTGATGGATGATCGTCTGAGTTCCCGGTAAAACGGGAGATTATCGTTTACAGCTCGGGGCGCTAGCCCCGGCTGTAAAGAGTGTGGAAGGTATCGCTATGCAGAATAGAATTCTTTGTACCATTTCACAAAATTCGCCACGCCTTGTTCAACCCCCATCTGAGGTTTGTACTGCGTTGCGTTGAATAGGTCTTGCGTGTCAGCATACGTGACATACACGTCACCCGGCTGCATCGGCAGCATGTTTTTCTTCGCTTCAATCCCCAACGCCGATTCCAGCGCTTTGATGTAATCCATCAATTTGACCGGGCTGCCATGGCCAATGTTATACACACAGTAAGGCGCGGAACTGGTTGCTGGCGATCCCGCTTCCACGCTCCATTCAGCATTTGGCTCCGGCACCACATCTTTAATGCGCAGAATGCCTTCCACGATGTCATCAATGTAAGTGAAATCGCGCATCATATCGCCGTTGTTGTACACATCGATCGCGTCACCCTTGAGGATCGCTTTGGTGAACTTAAACAATGCCATGTCCGGACGTCCCCACGGGCCGTACACGGTAAAGAAACGCAGCCCAGTGGTTGGCACGCCGTACAGATGCGAATAAGTATGTGCCATCAGCTCATTGGACTTTTTGGTCGCCGCGTAGAGTGACACCGGGTGATCCACGCTATCCGACGTGTTGAACGGCGTTTTGCGGTTCAGACCGTACACTGAGCTTGACGATGCATAGACCAAGTGTTTGATTTTGTGGTGACGACAACCTTCTAGAATAGTCAGGTGGCCAACCAGATTGCTGTCGGCATACGACATGGGGTTATCAATTGAATAACGCACACCCGCCTGCGCCGCGAGGTGGATGACTTTGTCAAACTGCTCAACAGCAAATAGGTCGGCAATCGCTTCGCGATCCGCGATGTCCATTTCGATAAATGAGAAACGCTCATGCGCGGCACGTTCCAGACGTGCATCTTTCAACGCCACATCGTAGTAGTCGTTCAGGTTATCAATGCCAACGACATCGTGCCCTTCGGCACACAGACGCTCAATGACTGCTGAGCCAATAAATCCTGCGGCGCCAGTTACTAAATATTTCATCACCATTCTCTCTTCAGAACGAAAGCTCCACGCGTTATATCACAATTTAGCGGGACTTTCCGGCACAACGGGTTGGCATTGCAGGCAAAAAAACGAGTTGCGCTGACCAATTTTCAGCTCCGCGATCGGTTCACCGCATCGTGGACAAGGTTGGCCCTTTTTACCGTACACCTGCAACTCCTGAGCAAAATAGCCCGGTTTGCCATCCGCTTGGGCAAAATCTTTCAGCGTGGTGCCGCCTTGCGCAATAGCAGTCGTCAACACCGCTTTGATGTCCGCCACCAAAGACGTCCACTCAGCTTCGCTCAGCGAATGCGCAGGTCGCAAAGGGTGAATATGCGCACTGAACAGCGATTCATTGGCGTAGATGTTGCCCACACCGACAACGATTTTGTTGTCCATAATAAACGACTTCACCGCGACCCGTTTCTTGCGCGCTTTATGCAGCAGATACGCTGCATTAAATTCGTCGGTGAGCGGCTCGGGCCCCATATGACCTAGCACTTCGTGATGTTCACCAGCCGGACACCACAACCAAGCCCCGAAACGACGCGGGTCGTTATAACGCAGTACTTTGCCGTTGGTCAGCGTCAGATCCACGTGATCGTGTTTGGCGGGCGGGAAATCACCGTCGAGCACGCGCAGCGACCCCGACATGCCCAAGTGGACAATGGCGCTGCCCACCGACGTTTCAATCATTAGATATTTGGCGCGGCGAGAAATAGCAGTGATCACTTGCCCTTCCATCTGCTTCAGTTCAGCGGGAATATCCCACCGCAGTTTTGGCGTGCGGAACGTCAGGGAACGCACGGTTTCTCCCACCAGATGCGGTGAGATGCCCATACGACTGACTTCAACTTCCGGGAGTTCAGGCATGTTGTTTGTTCAACCTCTCTTGATCAGGCCGTCGCTAGGAGGACGGCAGCAGGTAAGCGTTGTCAACGGAAATAGCAATCCACTTCTCCTGCCAGTTCTTAAACAGCCAGAATTGCGGTGTGCGGTAATAGGTGATCCTTTGCGGCTCTTCTTGATCGCGATACCACACTTCGATCGTTTGTGGACTGCGCAAATTCGGTTGCAGCGATTGATAGGTCTCTTCATCCACTTCAGTGCCGACCAGCGCTTGCCAACGCTTCACCAGCTCTTCGGGGGCCACCGTAGTCGGCGGCGTGGCTCGCCAGCGGCCTTGATTGAGCTCAAGCGACACATGAGTAAAGTGCATTGCCTGCAATGACGCGTGTGGATTAAGTAAGGTGGGGTTCGCACTGACCTCCGGTTCCATCAAATACGATTTGATGAACGCAGGTAGATTCAGCACTCCGATGAACACGATCACCGCCAGAATCAGGATGTTATTCCATCGGCGGCGGCGATGAGGCGCGACACGCATAATCGCTATCCTTCATTGATTACGATACCGCTAGAGTAGCAGAGGACGACACGAGATCCTAGAAAACGGCTTGGCAGAACACCAGCAGCAGAAAAGAAAAAACCCAGCCAAAAGGCTGGGTTTTTATCATTCCAAAGACCGCAATCAATTACTTGATTTTTGCTTCTTTGTATACAACGTGCTGGCGTACAACTGGATCAAATTTCTTGATCTCAAATTTGCCTGGCATGTTGCGTTTGTTCTTGTCAGTTGTGTAGAAGTGACCAGTACCAGCAGAAGATACTAGACGGATTTTCTCACGAATGCCTTTAGCCATTGTTTAATTCCTCTTAAACGTTTTCGCCACGTGCACGGATATCAACAAGAACAGCATCGATGCCTTTCTTATCAATGATACGCATGCCTTTAGCAGTTAGACGTAGTTTAACAAAACGTTTTTCGCTCTCTACCCAGAAACGATGAGTTTGTAGGTTCGGCAGAAAACGACGCTTAGTAGCATTTCGTGCGTGTGAACGGTTGTTACCCGTTACTGGACGCTTACCAGTTACTTGGCATACTCGGGACATGAATGTCTTCTCCAAATCGTTTCAGCTCGATATCAACCTTGGTGGCCGAACCTCTCTCTTTCTACATAAGAAGTTGAGGTTAAAAACCGTTATGGAAAATCCATACAAGGCTATCAAAGGTCGCGCATTATACTAACTTGACACGCATTGCTCAAGACCCGAACAGATCCTTTTTACAGGATTACCTGATCTTTTTTTGTGTTGAGCTGAATTGGGGTTAAAAAATGTGTGCGAATCATACCAGAAAACCACAGAAAGCTAAGCATTTTTTGTGCATTCAGGTGAATTGCGGATAAGGCCTGTCGGAATTGTTCCACGAAAAAGTTAAGTTTTCTCCCTACACCCTTGTATTTGCTCAATAGTTTAAACTTTCGACAGCCAAAAAATATTTTTTGTCGCGCGTTAAATCCACCCGCGTTCAGCAAAAGAGACCACTTCGCCGTCCCCCACCACGAAGTGATCCAACACGCGAATGTCCACCAACGCCAAAGCATCGGTGAGCCGGCGCGTGATCCTGCGATCAGACGTGCTGGGCTCGGCGACTCCCGAAGGATGGTTGTGCGCCAGTATCAGCGCCGCAGCGTTATGGTGCAGCGCACGTTTGACCACTTCACGTGGATACACACTCGCCGCATCAATCGTGCCTTCAAACAACACTTCATCGCGAATCACGCGATGCTGGTTATCAAGAAACAGAATGTAAAACGCTTCACGCTGGCGATCGCGCAGCACGCTCGACAAATACAACTTGGTTTGCTGCGGGCTGGTGAGTGCCTCGCCACGCTTGAGTGTTTCTGCCAGATAACGCTGAGTCATCTCCAGCACCGCCTGCAACTGCACAAATTTGGCTTCGCCGAGCCCTTTGTGAGCACAAAACTGATCCTTGGGGGCAGAAAACAGCGCGCGCAGCGATCCAAACTCACGCAATAAAAAATCCGAGAGCGCGAGCACGTTCATGCCCGGCGTGCCCGTGCGCAGAAAAATCGCGAGTAATTCGGCGTCGGATAACGCCTGTGGGCCACGCGACAACAGCTTTTCACGCGGCATGGATTCGTTGGGAAAGGATTTGAGGCTCATGCATGGCTCCTGTGATTTGCCATACTCAAGCCGATTTATCCCTCAGGCTGCAAGCGGCCTGAGGGATCTTGAGAGCGGCGTCATGGGCAGGTGCAACGCCGCTGTGTGTTAAAGCTTAAAGTGACCGACCAAGTTCCCCATTTGCTGGCCCGATTGCGCCAAACGGGTGCTGATCGATTCGGAGCGCTGCAGATTATCGCTGAGCTCATTCACAATCTGCTGAATCGCGACCAGATTTTGGTTGATGTCTTCCGACACCGCGCTTTGCTGCTCGGCAGCCGATGCGGTCTGAATCCCCATGTCATGAATCACGCTCACCGCTTCAGAAATACCAGACAAACGCTCTTTGATCTGCACCGATTCCAGCGCCGTTTTCTCGCCGCGATCCTGACTCAGCGCCATGCGGCTGACCGCTTTACTCACCCCTTGATGCAGCGACTGCAACATCTCGCCAATTTCCTGTGTGCTGTTTTGCGTGCGGCTGGCCAGCGAGCGCACTTCATCAGCTACCACAGCAAACCCGCGTCCTTGTTCACCCGCACGCGCCGCTTCAATCGCCGCGTTGAGCGCCAAAAGGTTGGTTTGCTCGGCAATATCTCCAATCACATTGAGCACTTTGGTGATCTGTTCCGTTTTTTGGCTCAGCTCCTGAATCGCATCCGAGGTCAGGTTCACTTCATTCACCAGATCGCCAATGCCTTCAATCGCCAAGTTCACTTCTTTTTGCGCATCCAAGATTTGATGGTTGGCCGAATCAATCGCTTGTGCAGTGGCATTGGTGTTGTTGGCCACTTCACGAGCTGTAGCGCTCATTTCAGTCACCGCAGCCACCACTTTATCAGTTTCCATGCAGTGGCTGTTCATCTGCTGGCTCGATTGCGTGGTTTGGCCATCGAGATCCGCCGCCGCCAATTGCACGTCCTGCGCTGACGCTCGCAGATCCACAATCAGCGGATGCAGTTTGTCCATAAAGGCATTAAACGCCTGCGCCACTTCGCCCACTTCATCGCGGCTCTCCACTTTTAAACGCGCTGTGAGATCGCCGCCACCGGCCGCGACCGCTTTGAGTGAGTCCACCACGTGGTGCAATGGCGCCACACCGCGCGACACCAGCACACTCACCACGATGATCGTCAGCACCAAGCCCACGACGGAAAGACCAACCGCCGACAGGGTTTGCTCATACAGCTGCGCTTCGCGCTGCGCTTTGAACTGTGCCACTTGCGTGTCGATGTCATCAATGTAAATGCCGGTGCCCAGCACCCAATCCCACTTAGCGAGATACTCGGCATAACCTAGTTTTGGCGCTTGCGCATTGATCGTCGGTTTGTGCCACGAGAAATAAAGGAAGCCGTCACCTGATTTGGACGCCTGAATCAATCCAGCAATGACCGGCACACCATTTTCATCTTTCATGCCGTAGAGGTTTTTGCCTTCCAGCGACGGGTTGATAGCATGCAGTGTGTTGATGCCTTGAGAGTCATAAGCAAAGAAGTAGCCATCGCTGTCAAAGCGCATGGCTTTCAGAATGTCTTTCGCTTGCGCTTTGTTGTTACCGCCCTGATCCGTCTCGTATAACGACTTCACTGCGGTAACGCCCATCATCAGATAAGCTTTGAGTTCCGCTTTGCGGCTATCGACCAGCTGCGCGCGGTATTGAGTCAGTTCTTGATCGAGGGATTTCATCCCATTCCAGTAATACACCGCCGTCACCATGGCAGTAATAATCACCAGCGGAATGACCGTCAGCAGTAAAAGTTTCGTTCGGCTTCTCAGGGAGGTAATCATAAAGGTCCTTGTGCTCTATTATTGGTTTTTATCACACAGTATGTTGCATAATCCGGAAATAATATCTGTGAGAAGCGCTGAAATTTGCTGAGCTCACCGGACGATTTATCCCCGTTGCGCCGTGAGATTTGACACAGCTCCAACATCTCTCTGGAGTTGTGCTAACATAGCGCGCAGAATTTTTGAGGAATCCAGCATGCAAACATTGGCAGGAAAAAAGATTCTGCTTGGTATCAGCGGCGGTATCGCTGCGTACAAATGTGCAGAATTAACCCGTCGCCTGATTGAGCGCGGCGCCACCGTTCAGGTCGTGATGACCAAAGCGGCCAAAGAATTTATCACGCCGTTGACGATGCAAGCCGTCTCCGGTCGCCCAGTCTCTGATAGCCTGCTCGACCCAGCCGCGGAAGCGTCGATGGGTCATATCGAACTCGCGAAATGGGCCGACTTGGTTCTACTGGCACCCGCCACCGCCGATCTCATTGCGCGTATGGCTGCTGGCATGGGCAATGATTTGCTCACCACACTCGTGCTGGCCACCGACTCGCCCGTGGTCGTCTCTCCGGCGATGAATCAACAGATGTACCGCAATCTCGCCACGCAAGAAAACATTGCCACGCTGGCGCGTCGCGGCATGCACATTTGGGGACCGGCCGCCGGTGAACAAGCGTGTGGCGATATCGGCCCGGGGCGCATGCTCGAGCCGATGGATCTGGTGCATCGCTGTGAGGAATTTTTCGGCCCAAAGCCGCTGGCGGGTAAACGCCTTCTACTAACAGCGGGCCCGACCCGTGAAGCGCTCGATCCGGTGCGTTACATCACCAATCACAGTTCCGGAAAAATGGGCTTTGCGATTGCCGATGCGGCGGCGAAACTGGGAGCACACGTGACGCTGGTCAGTGGCCCAGTGAATTTAACAACGCCAGCCAACGTGTCGCGTATCAATGTCGACAGCGCCCTTGAGATGCACCAAGCGGTGATGGCGCACGCAGGCGAACATGACGTATTTATTGGCTGCGCGGCGGTGGCAGATTACCGCCCACAAAGCATGGCACAGCAAAAAATCAAAAAAACCGACGACAGTGACACGCTCTGCGTCACCATGGTCAAAAACCCGGACATCGTCGCCTCGGTCGCCGCGATGACCGACAACCGACCCTTTACCGTCGGTTTTGCCGCCGAAACACAGGATGTGGAAAAATACGCACGCGGCAAATTGGAGAAGAAAAACCTCGATATGATCTGTGCCAACGACGTCTCCGTCGCCGGCCAGGGTTTCAACAGCAACGACAACGCGCTGACCGTGTATTGGCGTCCAAGTGCGCCAGATGCGCCCAGCGAGCAATCCCTGCCATTGGCCTCCAAAGCCGAATTGGCACATGCGCTGATGCTGTTGATCAATGACAAACTGTAGGCGACAACGCCTACTTACATCCCGTTATCGAAACGCTCTGAAATGAGGTTGGGGCGCGAAACAGTGACCGTTTCGCCCACTCATTTCTAACCAAGCAGTGGTATAAAAAGGAAACACGGTTATGGCCGTCAGTAAGAAAAGCAATCGACGTGAAGAAATTCTTCAAGCCTTAGCACAAATGCTGGAATCGCATGAAGGTGCTTCGCGCATCACCACCGCCAAATTGGCGAAGCAGGTTGGCGTCTCAGAAGCCGCGTTGTATCGCCATTTTCCAAGCAAAGCACGCATGTTCGAAGGGCTGATCGAGTTCATCGAAGAGTCGTTGATGTCGCGCATCAACCGTATTCTGGATGATGAAAAAGACACGTTGAACCGCATTCGCTTGGTGATGCAATTACTGTTAGCGTTTTCAGAACGTAACCCCGGTCTGACAAGAATTTTGTCCGGCCATGCTCTGATGTTTGAAAATGAACGTCTGCGTGAGCGCATCAATCAACTGTTTGAACGCATCGAGACGTCATTGCGTCAGATTCTGCGTGAACGTAAAATTCGTGAAGGCAAATCATTCCCTGTTGACGAAAACATTCTGGCCGCCCAGTTACTCGGTCAGGTCGAAGGCAGTCTGAACCGCTTCGTGCGTTCTGATTTCAAATACCTGCCCACGGCCAACTTCGACGAATACTGGTCGCTGCTGAGTGCTCAGATTAAGTGAACCCCATGAGTCAAGACAAATACGGCAAACCTCAATTCACCCTGTCCTTGCTGCACCCTAAAAACTGGGGCGTGTGGCTGGGGTTCGGCACCCTCGCGCTGATCGTAAACCTACTGCCTTATGCCGTGCTGCTGAAGCTCGGCCAAAGCTTGGGCTTGCTGGGCATGCGTTTGGGTAAAAAACGCGTGCACGTGGCCAAGCGTAACTTTGAACTGGCATTTCCTGACAAAGACAGCGATGAAGTCGAGCAGATGGTGGTCGAGAACTTCAAAAACACCGGTCTGGCGCTGATTGAAACCGGCATCACCTGGTTCTGGCCCACTTGGCGGTTCAAGCGTCGTATTGTTGAGAAAGACTTGGCGGTGTTGCGCGAATACAAAGCCAACGGCCAAGGCGTGCTGCTGTGCTGCGTGCATGCCCTCAACCTGGAAATTACCGCACGTGCGTTTGCCGTGCTGGGTCTGCCGGGTTATGGCGCGTTTCGCCCACACAACAACCCCGCCTACAACTTCATCCAATATTGGGGCCGCACGCATAACGGCAACGTGCTGATTGACCGCAAAGACGTGAAGAAAATGATTCGCGTCATGCGCCAGGGCGAGCTGCTGTTCTATTTGCCAGACCACGATTACGGGCGTAACAAATCGGTATTCGTACCGTTTTTTGCAGTGCAAGATGCGTGTACCACCACCGGCACCAGCATTCTGGCGTACACCAGCCACTGCGCCATCGTGATGGGGTCCGGCTTTCGTAACGACGAAGGCAAGTATGAACTACTGGCCGACATCGCCGTGGGAGACAACTACCCACAAAAAGATGAAGTTGCCGCCGCAGCCTACATGAACAAGTATGTAGAAATGGTCATCATGCGCGCGCCAACCCAGTGGATGTGGCTGCACAAACGTTTTAAAACCATGCAGGATCCGAACGTGCCGAAAGGCATTCGTTACCAATAATGTCGGCAACGCCAGCTTGAACTAGAAAGCCCACCCATCGGTGGGCTTTTTGTTGTCCGTCCATTTCCCCTGTAAGGAGAACGGCATTAGATACCGTATTGCGCGCGGTACGCTTTCACCGCATCGAGGTGTTCGCGGTTACCACCTTGCTCTTCCAGATAGGTGATAAGGTCGGTCAGGCTGACAATCGAAATCACCGCGCAACCAAAGTCACGCTCAACTTCCTGAATCGCCGATAATTCGCCTTTGCCTTTTTCCTGACGGTCAATCGCCACCAGTACACCGGCCAAATCCGCGCCGTTGTTCTGAATGATTTCCATCGACTCACGAATCGCCGTGCCCGCAGTGATCACATCGTCCACCAGCATGATGCGGCCTTCCAGCGCACTGCCCACCAAATTGCCACCTTCGCCGTGATCTTTGGCTTCTTTGCGGTTAAAACAGTAGGGCGTATCCACATCGTGGTGATCAGCCAGTGCGACCGCGGTGGTGGTCGCAATCGGGATCCCTTTGTAGGCCGGGCCAAACAGCACATCAAACTCAATCGCTGAATCCACCAGCGCCGCTGCGTAAAAACGGCCGAGGCGCGCTAAATCGCGACCAGTGTTGAATAGACCAGCGTTAAAGAAATATGGGCTTTTACGGCCTGACTTCAAAGTAAACTCACCAAATTTCAGTACTTCCTTTTCTAGGGCAAACTCAATAAATTCACGCTGGTATGCTTTCATCACTTTCTCTCTATATATCCAAGGTTCAGGGTAAACAGGGTTCGGGTTTGCACCTCGTCAAACACCGCAGTGGGCACTTTACTCCGTAAGTCACTCCGTAAGCGCCCAAAGTTTCTTACTGCCGCCTGCGCGGCAAAAAATTTAGACAAAAAAATAGCCCCCTTTCGGGAGCTAATCATCAATTCTCTAACGACGCCTTCTGCGCCGAGACGATGTCTGCAATGCCTTTCTTGGCCACCGCCAACAAATCAAGCAACTGTTCATGACTGAACGGTTCGCCTTCGGCCGTGCCCTGAATTTCGATCATCTTGCCTTCTTCGGTCATCACCACGTTCATGTCGGTGTCTGCCGCAGAATCTTCCACATATTCCAAATCACACAACACGTCTTGGCCCAGAATGCCCACGGAAACCGCAGCCACATGGCCTTTCATCGGGTTCTTCTTCAGTTTGCCGTCGGCAACCAGTTTGTCGAACGCATCGGCCATCGCCACACTAGCGCCAGAAATCGATGCGGTGCGTGTGCCGCCGTCAGCTTGAATCACGTCACAATCCACGGTGATCATCAGCTCACCCATCGCTTCTAAGTCGACCACGGCACGCAGGCTGCGCGCGATCAGACGTTGAATTTCCATGGTACGACCGCCTTGTTTGCCGTTCGCCGCTTCACGACGTGTGCGCGAATGGGTGGCGCGTGGCAGCATGCCGTATTCTGCAGTCACCCAGCCTTTGCCCTGACCTTTCAGCCAGCGTGGCACGCCTTCTTCTACCGTTGCGTTACACAGCACTTTGGTATTGCCGAATTCCACCAGCACAGAACCTTCTGCGTAAGCCGTGTAATGACGAGTAATTTGAATCGGACGAACCTGATCCGCAGCGCGGTTATTTGGACGCATAAGGGCTTTACCTATGTTGGGTGAACCGTTGGATGAACCGCCATCGCAAGGGCGGATTTGATTGGGGCAGAATTATAGCGGAATTCAAACCTCAATCCTAGGTTTGCATCGGTTGGATCAGCGAAGTTGGCGACGCGTCTCTCGCCACCGTGGGGGTTTTCTATGCTAGTATTAGCGCCAGTTCATTTAAAAAATTCAAAACCAAGGACACATCGATGATCTACAGCATGACGGCGTATGCACGCAAAGAAGTCAAAGGCGATTGGGGCAGTGCCGTGTGGGAAATTCGCTCGGTTAACCAACGCTACCTGGAAACCTATTTCCGCCTGCCGGAGCAGTTCCGTGGCCTGGAGCCCGTATTGCGCGAACGTTTCCGCCAGCGTCTGGCGCGCGGTAAAGTCGAATGTCACCTGCGTTTTGATGCCAACCCTGCAGCGCAAAGCAAGTTGAACATCAACGAGGCGCTGGCTGAACAAGTGATTAAAGCCGCCAGCCAAGTCATGCACATGACCGGTGAACTGAGCCGCATCAACCCATTCCAAGTGATGCAGTGGCCGGGCGTGATGGAAACCCCAGAACAAGATATGGACGCAATCAACAAATCGCTGCTGGAAGGATTTGATGAAGCGGTGAGCGAGTTCATCGAAGCGCGTGGCCGCGAAGGTGAAAACATGAAAGCGCTGATCGAACAGCGTCTGGATGGCATCAGCGCCGAAGTCGTCAAAGTGCGCGCGCGCATGCCGGAAATCATCGACTGGCAACGTGAGCGTCTGGTCGGCAAATTTGAAGAAGCGAAAGTCGAGCTCGACCCAAGCCGCATCGAACAAGAGCTGATTCTGCTAGCGCAGAAATCAGATGTGGCGGAAGAGCTGGATCGCCTCGATTCGCACGTCAAAGAAACGCGCAACATTCTGAAAAAAGGCGGCTCAGTCGGTCGCCGTCTCGATTTCATGATGCAAGAGTTCAACCGCGAGTCCAACACACTGGCCTCCAAATCAATCAGCACCGACATCACCGCCTCTGGCGTGGAACTCAAAGTGCTGATCGAGCAAATGCGCGAACAGATCCAGAATATCGAGTGATCGTACTGTCACATTTGCACAAAAAAGCCCTTATTGATTAAGGGCTTTTTTAATTCTATCGATCATGTCGGCAATTCAATACCAACCCTCATCTTTCATCATCACACAAAAAGAGCAATGGCTTATTTGGCATGAACCAAGTTGCGCTGACTCTCATTGCTTTGAGACCAAAAGTTGATATTAAACTGCGCGTCATCGCTCATTTCAATACGGTGCCAGTACTGAGGTGGGCTGGTCGCAAATTGGCCTGCAGCAATGACCACAACCTTCTCTGGCTCAGTGGCATTTTCATCTGCAAATCCATAATAGGTTACCTGACCTTCCATCACACATAACTGGCCAAACACACCCTCAGCCGTATTGTGATGGCTGAGCAGAGCTTTAGGCACATTATTTTTAGTAAAAAATGGCGTTGAACGCTGAATGGTCCAATCTTTGTTAATACGTAGATGTGACATAAGAAACTCCTCGCTCATGATGAATGGAATTGGGTGACGATTGAATCACGACTTGGGATAACTCGCGCAACAGCGGAAATGCCTGAGCCACATATTCACCCGTGACGACAAACCCCATGAATTGCTCATTTTCATTTTCAGCTTGAGCCACGATGCCAGATTGAGACATCTGCACACGCCAAGCCGCAATATTGTCAAAACGCCCTGCGAGTTGAATGGGGTAACTGGGCGTTTTCACTTTGATCATCATCGGAGGCAGAACCAATTCTGCTGACTGCCCCAATAATTGCTTACCCAACACATTGGCACTTAATACAATCGGTTGTAGATAAGGCATCAGTCGTCCTTGAATCTCTGCGCAATCGCCCAATGCAAAAACATGGGGCGCCGACGTCTGCAAACAGGCATCGACAACAATACCTTTACGCACTTGAATGCCCGACGCTTTGGCGAGTTGCGTGTTGGCGCGCAAGCCTGCGGCAACAATCACCACATCGGTTTCAACCATTTGACCACCGCTCAGTCGCACCGCAAGTGTCGTACCAGAGCGATTCATTTCGACAACGCTGCGCTCTAGATTCAACTGAATGCCTTGTTGCTTCAGCTGTTTTTCTAAGGGGAAGGCGACAAACTCTGGAATCAGATTGGCGAGCAAACGCGGGTTAGGCTCGACGATCGTCACCGCTTTACCACTGCTCGCCAAATCCATCGCTATCTCGACGCCAATCAGGCCTCCGCCCATCACCAGTGCTCGCGTCGCTGTACTGATTCTTACCTCTGCAGCTTGGTACTCTTGCAGTGAATTGAGTGTCACCACTTCTTCTACCGCATTCCCCTGCATAGGTGGCACAAAGGGGGTTGCTCCCATCGCCAAAACCAATTTCGAATAGGGGTATGTGCATCCTTCTGCCAAAATGTGTTGCGCGTGAGTATCAATACTCTCAACCCAAGCATTGGCATGCAGATCGACGTTATATTCCTGCGCGAACACGTGGCCAGTTTTCACCACTAAGTCATGAGCGGTTTGTTGCTTGGTAAAGACATGGCTCAAATCCGGTTTGTTGTACTCTGCGCCATCGTCAGCGGTAAACAGTTGAATCGGAATCTGCGCGTCGATTCGACGTATCGTTTTCACGAGCTGATAAGCAGCAAAACCACTGCCAATAATCACAATCGGTGCTTGCATTCACTATCTCCTTAGCCTTTGAACTCAACAAATACGTCTTTGCCCAAGTGACATTCAGGACAGAGGAAATAATCCGGCACATCAGACCAAACCGTGCCCGGTTCAATTCCTTGATTCGGTTCACCTTGTGCGGGGTCATACACCCAATTACACACGGAGCAGATCATGCATTGGCAGTCTGGGGCGTGGGTTTCTTTATTGGTATTGTTGGTCTCTATGTCTCGAGCGACCTGTGCTGCACTGTGCTCAATCACCGCTGGAGTTTGAGGTGTTTTTGTCAATCGTGCCGGCGCCGCGCTGCTGTTTGACAGCGCCCCCTTCGACCACAGCTTGGCAATCATCTGACCATGCTCACGGCATTCACGCATCGCTTTGCCATCTGGTCGCCATTTGGTTTTCAGACCCAACGCAGTTTCAAACCCGGCATCGGTGAGACGTGCATGAATACGATCCACCGCTCCACCATTCCAACCATAACTACCAAAGGCAGCAGCCTTTTTATCTTTGAAACGCAGGCCGGTGATTTCCTCTAACATGCCAGCGACTTTCGGCATCATCACGTTGTTCATCGTAGATGAGCCCACCAAGATGCCTTTGGAGCGGAACACGTTCGCGAGGATGTCATTTTTATCGTGCTTGGACACGTTAAACACTTTCACCGCCACACTCGGATCAACATCATGAATCCCTTGTGCAATCGCATCGGCCATCATACGCGTGTTATTTGACATGGAATCGTAGAAGAGAGTAATGCGATTTTCTTGATAGTTATCGGCCCACGCTAAGTATTGTTCAATGATTTGGATCGGATTGTGACGCCAAACGATGCCATGTGACGTCGCAATCATGTCGACAGGCAAGTTGAAGCTCAGCACCTCTTTGATTTTTGCTGTAACTAACGCACTAAATGGCGTAAGAATGTTGGAGTAGTAACGCAAGCACTGCTCCATCAATTCATTCTGATCCACTTCGTCATTAAACAGATGCTCATCGCAGTAGTGCTGACCAAAGGCATCATTGCTGAATAGCACGGCATCGCCCGTCAGGTAAGTCATCATGCTGTCTGGCCAATGCAGCATAGGGGCTTCAACAAAGACCAGTTGCTTGCCGTTACCGATATCAATACTGTCTCCGGTTTTTACCGTGTGGAAGTTCCATTCCGGATGGTGGTGATGACCAACAATCGAATCTATCGCAGCTTCCGTGCAATAAATGGGGGTGTTGGGAATCTTCTCCATTAACGCAGACAGCGCACCGGAGTGATCCTCTTCGGCATGGTTGATGACAATGAAATCGATCGACGTCAATTCGATTTCCATTTCTAGCTGTTGAATGAATTGTTGGCTGAAGTGATGATCCACCGTATCAATCAACACGGTTTTTCCTTCACGAATGAGATAACTGTTGTAACTGGTGCCTTTCGTCATTTTGAATTCAGTACCGTGGAAGTCCTGTACCTCCCAATCGCGTTGGCCCACCCAGTGAATATTGTTTTTTACGTGAATTGTCATGACTAACACCTTCAATAACGAGATAAATAAATAGTTTCTTCACTTATTGCATCAGGCATGCCAATTTTATTAATCTTTAAATATCATAAAGTTAAAACAAAACACCTTCAAAAATAGTCGATTTGACAATTGTTTTAATGACAATACAATTGTTAAATTGACACAACCGGTAATGGTTATGAATTATCTAATCGATCAATGGCTGCACATCACCCAAGATTTAAACTCCGCACTCACTCGTCAGGCTCGTTTCGACACCTTGCTGACGACCATTCGCGAAGTCTTGAAGTGCGATGCTTCTGCGCTACTTTTGTTTGAAGACCAACACTTTAAACCACTCGCCATCAATGGATTGGCAACTGAAGTCTTGGGGCGCCGTTTTGCTATCGGGCAACATCCACGCTTAGAGGCGATTGCCCGAGCTGGCGACATCGTCCGTTTTCCCTCCGACAGCACCTTACCGGATCCCTACGATGGTTTAATCCCAAATCATGATGACCAATTACACGTTCACGCATGCATTGGCCTGCCTTTGTTAATTGATGATCAACTGATTGGAGCCATCACCATTGATGCCTTCGATCCCAATCAGTTTTCCGGGCTGCAAAACCAAGAGTTACGTTTTATCAGTGCGTTGGCTGCTGGTGGTTTGCACACCGCATTACTACTTGAACAACTGGAAACGCAAACCAGCCTGTCACGAGAATCTTATGCAGAAAAACGCACGTTGGATAACGAGATCATCGGCCAATCCGCGGGTATGACCGCGCTTCAGCAACAGATAGATGCGGTGGCGGATACCGAACTGTCCGTGTTGGTGATGGGTGAAACGGGTGTCGGTAAAGAGTTGGTCGCCAATGCCATTCATCATCGCTCTCGACGTGCAAGCCATCCTCTGGTCTACCTGAATTGCGCTGCTTTACCGGAGTCTGTGGCGGAAAGCGAACTGTTTGGCCATATCAAAGGCGCCTTCACTGGCGCCATCAGTCACCGTAAAGGTAAATTTGAACAGGCCGATGGCGGGACGCTGTTTTTAGATGAAGTGGGCGAACTATCGCTCGGTCTGCAAGCCAAACTATTGCGAGCACTGCAATATGGAGACATACAGCGCGTGGGGGAAGATCGTCATATCCGCGTCAATACCCGTATCGTCGCGGCGACAAACCGAGTACTGCATGAGGAAGTGACCGCAGGACGTTTTCGTGCCGACCTCTATCACCGTTTGAGTGTTTTTCCACTGTATGTTCCTCCACTTCGCGAACGTGAGGATGACATGGTGCTGCTGGCTGGCTTTTTTGCAGAGCGGCTAAAAAGCAAGTTGGGAATGAATAGTATTCGCCTCTCCCCAGCTCTGATTCAGGCTTTGAAAGCCTACAATTGGCCGGGCAATGTGCGTGAATTAGAACATGCCATCAAACGAGCTGGGGTGTTAGCCCGAGCACGATCTCACGCATTGGACATCGAGTTAACTGCGGAAGATGTCGATTTAAAAACATCCGGACAACGCGAGTCATCTCAACAGACGCTCAATCCCCATACGTCTCTGACCTTGCCAGATGCCAAATTGAAAGAAGCAACCGATACCTTCCAAACCGCGATGATTTCGCAAGCACTTGAGCAAAATCAGAATAACTGGGCAGCCACTGCTCGCCAATTGGGATTGGACAACGGCAATCTTCACCGATTGGCAAAACGCCTGGGCCTCAAGTAACCAGCAGCAATGAACATTCTGAGAGAGGAGCCTCATCAGCCGATGGATACCAAGCCCTGCGATTGCAGGGCTTTTTGTTTTTTGAGCGCCGCAGAATGTTCCGTCGCTGCCACCAAAAAAGCGCGGTTGACGGATAGCCAACAGCGCGCGAATCAGAGTACTATCGCGCCATCACGGTGAGCCTGGTGCACACCGTGGACTCATCACCACATCAAATCACAAAAATCGGCTACTTCAACATGGAAAACTTCGTGGAAAAACTTTTGTATTCAGCGCGTTGGATAATGGCGCCTATTTATCTCGGCCTCAGCTTGGTGCTGCTGGCGCTGGGCATCAAATTCTTTCAGGAGGTGTTTCACCTGCTGCCCATCATCTTCTCGATCAAAGAGGTCGACCTCATTCTGGTCGCGCTGTCGTTGATTGATATTTCACTGGTTGGCGGCCTGATCGTGATGGTGATGTTCTCCGGTTACGAAAACTTCGTCTCCAAAATCGATGTGGATGAGAACGACGACAAACTCGGCTGGCTGGGTAAGCTCGACACCAGTTCGCTGAAAAACAAAGTCTCCGCCTCGATTGTGGCAATTTCGTCGATTCACCTGTTGAAAGTGTTCATGAACACCGAACACATTGCGGATGAGAAGATTAAATGGTACCTGCTGCTGCACGTCACGTTTGTGTTATCGGCGTTTGCCATGGGCTATCTGGATAAGATCACCAAGAAATAATGATGAAAAAAACGCCTTCAACAGAAGGCGTTTTTTTTTATGATTGGCGCCGCATTCGGCTGACCAACAACAAGATGAGGAAATACAGCGCGCCGAGGATCGCGACCAGCGTACCGGCGGCAATCTGATTGGGAAACAGCAGCACCTGCCCCAGCCAATCCGACCACAGCATGGTCGTCGCGCCAATCAAACTGCCGAGCAGTAACTGCGCTTTGACCTGCTGCGCTCCCAGCATGCGCGCCAAGTGCGGCGCAATCAAACCAACGAAGGCCACTGGCCCCATCGTCGCCGTCACCACCGCGCACAGCATCGCAACCAGCACCAACAAACCGAGCGACATCCACCCACTGTTGAGCCCCCGCGCGGTCGCAAATGAACGGCTGATGGAGATCAGGGTTAGCGCGCGGCTGCTCATCAAACTCAGCACAAACAGCACCACCACTAACCCAAACAGCAGCATCGCTTGCTCGGCGGTCACGCGGTACGTCGAACCAGCCAACCATTGCAGAATTTTGTAGCTGTCCTGATTGCCTTTCGCCAAACAGAACTGGACGAACGCTTGCAACAGCGCCGTCATCGCGATCCCGGTCAGAATCACACTCGAAGGCGCAAACTGATGCTTGCGGCCAAGTAAAATCAGCACCGCCAGCACCGCCATGCTCCCAGCCAGCGCGGTGCCCCATTGCGTCGACACCAATGACTGACCGAGAAACAGGCTGGAAAAGACCAGCGCAAACGTCGCCCCAGCCGACACACCGAGAATATCGGGGCTGGCGAGCGGGTTGTAGATCAAGCGCTGCAAAATGGTGCCCGCCAGCGCGAGGCCAATACCGGTGCACAGCGCCGTTAACGCGCGCGGCCAACGCAGCGACCACTGATAATCACTTGGCAATGCCAGCCAAGCGTGCGCGCTGTCCGGTTGATAACAGAAATAGAGTGCCACACCCGCCACCAGTAAACCGGTCACCATCGCCGTCAATCCGCGACTCACCCGTCGACGTGAACCGGGCAATGCCACAGCAATCCCATCTTGCGCTTTGAGCTGACGGCGGCTAAACCAAATCAGCGCTGGCGCGCCAATCGCGGCGGCGGTGACGCCACTGGGCACCACTTGCCCGAGCCACCCCGTGAGCCCTTGCGCCAACATGTCGGTCAGCAACAGCAGCAGCGCGCCAAACACCAAACTCGCCAGCAGCTCCATGCGGGGGGTTCGCGCGCCCAGCGCACGCACAATATTGGGCGTTAATAGGCCGATAAAACCAATCAAACCGACCACAGTAATCGAAGCCGACACCAACCAAATCCCAAGGGTCATCAGCAAAAAGAACGCAGGAATCACTGACAAGCCGCGCGCCTGCGCGCCTTGATGCCCCAACCGCAGCAGCGTCAGCACGCGCGGTGCCAGCAGCAACAGCAGCACCAACGGCGACAACCGTGGCACCAGCCATTCAATCATCTCCCAGCCGTTTTGCGCCAGATCGCCCGCACCCCACATGAAGACGTTTTGTGCGTAATCTTGATGCAGCAAAATAATGGCGCCCGCAATCGCCCCCAGCAGAATGTTGATCACCATACCGGAAATCACCATCGGCAACCCGGTCATGTTGTCGATCCCCGCGATCAGCAAAATGAGGCCAAACGCCACCAACGCGCCAGTCATCGCAGCCATAGCACTGTAATCGGCGATTGCATCCGGCCACCAGATACTGACGATAATGAGCGCCAACCAGGCGCCAGAAGAAGTCCCCATGGTGAGCGGTGAGGTGAGCGAGTTCTGTGTCAGTTGCTGCATCAAGCTGCCAACCAAACCCAGCATGGCGCCGACAATCAGCGTCATCACCAAACGAGGCAACTGCGCGTAAGCAAAGTTAAACTCATCAAACGACTCCGCAAGCTGCGGACTACCGAGTAACTGCCATTGATGGCTCAAGGCCAGCGGTTGATGCCATTGCAGGCTGGCCAGCGACGCGGCCGCCAACACCAGCACCACCGCCATCAAGTGCTTGGCGGTCATGAGGCCGGCGCCATATCAAGCAAGCTGGCGGTGATCGCTTCCGCGGTGTACATCAGCGACATCGCGCCGCCGTAGCTCCAAACCGACGCCACCGAATTCACGTGTTGCTGACGCACAAACGGCATCGCTTTCCACAACACCGAATTTTTCAGTTTTTTCTCATCACTGAACGGCTCGATATAGAGCACGTAGCCGTCACGAATGTGGCGCAGATCGGTAATCGGCTTTTGCACAATGCCCCACTGCTTCGGCGCTTCCACCATCGCTGGCGTCAGGCCGAGTTTTTCCACCACGTAATAGGCCATCGAATCTTGGGTGTAGATGAAGGTCGATTTGGTATCCGCAAAGCGCATCACCAAGGTCGGCGGCAGCATCGCGCCAAAATGCGCTTTCAACTGCGCGTTGAGTTCCGCAAAACGGCGCTCCATGAACGCCAGTTTTTGCGCCGCAACCGCTTGTTTGCCAAACACTTGAGCCAGTTGTTGAAACTGGGCGATCGCCACTTCCGCTTGCGCATCCCGTGCACTGAAGTTGGTATAAAGCAGCACCGGTGCGATCTGCTCTAAGCGCGGTTTGAGATCGCGCTGCGAACCCGTGATCAAAATGATGTCCGGTTGCAAAGCCGCAATTCGTTCCAAATTCGGCTCCCCGCGGGTGCCGACGTTTTCCGCACTCGCTGGAATCGCAGGCTTCACCACCCAATCGCGGTACGACTCCGCATCGGTCACCGCCACCGGTGCAACGCCCAGTTCAATCACCTGCTCCATCAAATCCCAATCCAGCACCGCGGCGCGCTGCGGCACGGCCGCCAGTGTGTGCTGGCCCAATGAATCGGTGACCGAAATTGCGGCCAGCGCCGACGACACACTGCTCACCAACAGGCCCAGCAGCATCAGTGTTTTTTTCAGGTTAATTTTCAAGCACATACAATCGCAACCTTATGAGTCGAGGCATCGCCTACCGCGTGCGGGTGATCGATCAGCGTAATCGGCGTTTGGTACAAATCAGACAGGCGCTGCTCATCGGCCAGCGCAGATGCCGGGCCGTCAAAAGCAATGCGCCCTTGCTTGAGCGCCACGATGTGGGTGGCGTAACGTAGCGCGAGGTTGAGATCATGTAAAATCACGATGATGCCACAGCCCTGCTGTTGATTGAGTTCTGCTAGTAGCGCCATCAATTGGTATTGATGCTGCACATCGAGTGCCGAGGTCGGTTCATCCAAAATCAACATCGGGGATTCTTGTGCCAGCAGCATCGCCACCCACGCCCGTTGGCGTTCGCCGCCCGACAGCTCATCCACAAACGTCTCCGCGAACGCGCTGACACCGGTTTTCTCCATCGCCGCATGAATAATCTCGGCATCTTGTTGGCGCCAAAATCCCAGCGCGCCGCGCCAAGGGAAACGGCCTAGACGCACCAATTCGCGCACCGTTAAACCAGCACTGGCTGGCAGTTTTTGTGGCAAGAACGCCACCGCTTTGGCCAGAGACTTGCTGCTGAGCGACGCCAGCGGTGCATCATTCAGCAACACCGACCCAGTATCCGGCGCTTGCTGGCCGGATAACAAACTGACCAAGGTCGACTTCCCGGAACCATTGTGGCCCAGCACCACCGTCAGCTCGTTGGTGGGAATATTCAGCTCATCGATGGCCAGAATCGTTCGACCGCCTCGAATCATTTGAATATCAGCTAAATGATACATCTCTCCCCCTCATTATTCGGGATCCACAAAAACGACAAATCCCGCAGAGCGCGGGAATGTGTAAAACGAACACTCACACCACGATGGGTGTGAGTGTGTGATTGAGCTTACCAGCGATAGTTTGCACTCAGGACAACCGTGCGCGATTGGCCAAAGTAGCAGTAATAATCACACGCAGAAACATACTCTTTATCAAACACGTTATTCACGTTCAACTGGGCTTGCCAGTTTTTATTGATATCGTAAGAGGCCATCGCGTCCATTAACGTCACATCGGGCACAGTGAGGTTACTTGACGCTGGACTATCTTTTGATTCACCAATGTAACGAACGCCAGAACCGAATTTCCAACCGTTCAAACCCACGCGGTTGGCATCAAAATCCAACCATGCTGACGCAATGTGTTTAGGAATTAAGCCCGCTTGTTTTTTACCTTGGCCACCCGTGTCATCGGTTTTCGCTTTGGTGTAGGTATAACTGGCTGTCAGTTTCAAGCTGTCCGTAAGGTAGCCAACCGTTTCCAGTTCTAAACCTTTCGAGGTGACTTCACCCGTTTGTGTTGCCACCCAAGTCGTTGGATTGGTGACCAGAGCGTTTTTCTGGGTAATATCAAATAGCGCTAAATTGATAAAGCCATTATAAAAATCAGGTTCGTATTTCACCCCAACTTCCGTCTGTTCGCCGTCTAACGGTTTGTACAACTTACCCGTGGTTGGGTCGATGGTGGTTAAGACATCAAACGACTGAGAATAACTGACGTACGGTGATAGCCCATTTTGCGCCAAGTACATCAAGCCAGCATTGAGAGAAAACTCTGAATCATTGCGGCTGAGATCTTGCGATTTTGCTAGGCTTTTGTTGTCCGTCGACACCACATCAAAGCGGCCGCCTAAAACGCCAACCCATTGCTGATCCAACTTCAACTGATATTGCGCATACAAACTGGACTGCATTTTGGAAATTTCGCGATCCGCAGCCGCCGATTCATCGAGCGCAGTATAGTTCCCGTAGACTGGGTTAAACGGATTGATCGAACCAAACCCAAACTCATCCGCTTCAACACCATCCATTTTGTGATGCTGGAATTCCACACCCACCAATGCAGTATGTTCAACACGTGCCGAAGCCCAATTCGCAACCGCCTTGTTATCCAAACTAAAACTTTCCGTTTTACCGTCCCGGAATACCAACCCCTGCGTCAGAGAATCTGTTGACGGATCTGAGTTCGGAAACACGTAGCTGCTACGCAAATAGAGTTCGTTGTAACCGTAATTAAACGTCTGCGAGACAGACAAGGCCTCATTCACGTCATGCTCAAGAATGTAACCGGCAGAAATTTGCTTGCGTTCGTACTTGTCGTAGTCTGGCTGACCTAAGTTGGTCGAAGGATCAATTGAACCAAAATCTGAGCCAATCAACGTTCCCGCCGCAGGAAAGAATGGGTTGGTTGGAATACCACTATCTTCCAGATAGCTCGTCAGTAATGTCAAACGGGTGCGATCAGAAACGTCGATGGTCAAACTTGGCGCGAGGAAGAAACGGCTGTTTTCCGTGCCGTTGAGTTCACCATCGTTCTCTTTCATCAACCCCACTAAACGATAACGCACTGAGCCATCATCGTTCGCGTAATCAGAAACGTCCAAAGACAGCGTGCGCAGATTGTCGTTGCCGATTTGCAGGCCGATTTCACCCTGAGGCACATCCGTGGGTTTCTTCTGGACCGCATTCACAACCCCACCCGGAGGGGCTTCACCGTACAAAATTGACGCAGGGCCTTTCAGCACTTCAATGCGTTCTAAAGCATACGGTTCAACCAACCAAGTGTAGTAACCATCTTTGAATAAACGGCTGCCATCGAGGTACGTTGCAGCATCAAAACCGCGCACTTTCAGCCAATCGGTATCGTTGTCTGAGCCGTACGGTTGCGACATCACGCCCGAGGTATAGCGCAGTGCTTCATCCAATTTCGCAGGCGCACGCGCAGCAATGTCATCGTGAGTAATGACCGACAAGGACACCGGTGCTTCTTGCAGAGGCGTATCCACTTTCAACGCAGAGGCCGATGCGGTCACCACGATGGTTTCAACCTCGTTGGACGCCTGTTGCTCGTCGGCAGCCAGTGCGCTGTGTGCCATGCACAGTGACAAGGGCACTAGGCTAAAACGCAGTGCGTTGCGAATCGACTGCGCCAGTCGATTTGGTAGTACATCAACCATGATTGGAATTACCTCTGCTTTAAATATTTGAGAATCATTTTAGTTATCATTACTATTAGCCGGCCATTTTACTTACAATTCTCACAATTAAAAGTATAAATAGGAACCAATCTCAATTTCATTAACCCAGGTCAATTCTTTCATGTTTCATTGGTTTGAAAATCTCACCAACGCGTTTCCGGATCACGAGCCGCAACAACCCCCTAAAACCCTGTTTGGCTTCTGCCGCTACTACACGCGCGGGTTTGAAAAACCGCTGCTGTTGATGTCGCTGCTCAGCGCTTGTGTGGCGATCGCCGAAGTCACGCTGGTGCGCTACATGGGGGAATTGGTCGACATGCTGAGCAACAGCTCGCGCGCCAACTTCTGGGCGGAAAATGGCAGCGCGCTGCTGTCAATGGCGCTGCTGGTGTTGGTGGTGATGCCAGTGCTGGCGTTTATCCACTCCAACTTGCTGCATCAGGCCATTCTCGGCAACTACCCGATGTCGATTCGCTGGCTGGTGCACCGTTACCTGCTCAAACAGAGCGTTGGATTTTTTCAGCGTGATTTTGCCGGACGCGTCGCCACCAAAGTGATGCAAAGCGCCCATTCGGTGCGCGAAGTGGTAATGAAACTGGTCGATCTGTCGGTCTACATCGCGGTCTATTTCGTCTCGATGCTGGTGATGATTGCCAGTGCCGACGACGTGTTGGTGCTGCCGATTCTGGCGTGGCTGTGTTTGTATGTGCTGATTCAGGTGTTCTTCATTCCGCGCCTAAAACGCATCTCCACCGCGCAGGCAGACGCGCAATCGTCTATGACTGGCGGCATTGTCGATACCTACACCAACATCACCACCGTGAAGCTGTTTTCGCATTCGCAGCGCGAAACCCAATACGTGCAAAAAGGGATGAAAAACTATCTGGCGACGGTGTATCAGCAGATGCGCACCCTCACCAGCCTGCTCTACAGCGTCGATTTGATTAACTACCTGCTGCTGTTTTCGATGGCCGCGCTGTCGATTCACTTGTGGTTGGCGGAAAGCGTGACCGTCGGTGTGATCGCGATTGGTATCAGCATTGCGCTGCGCCTGCAAGGCATGTCGAAATGGATCATGTGGGAAATCCGCGGCATGTTTGAAAGCATCGGCATGGTCATCGACAGCATCAACACCATCGCCAACGACATTGAAATTGAAGACGCGCCGCAAGCCAAACCGCTGGCCGTGACCCAAGGCGACATTCGCTTCCATCAGGTTGGTTTTCAATACAACGAACAAAAAGTGGTGTTTGACGGACTCGATCTGCACCTCAAACCGGGCGAGAAAGTCGGTATTGTCGGCCGCTCCGGCGCGGGCAAATCGACGCTGGTCAACCTGCTGCTGCGGTTTTACGATTTGAATACGGGCCGCATTGAGATCGACGGTCAGGACATCGCGCAGGTCACGCAAGAATCGCTGCGCCAGCAAATCGGCATGATCACCCAAGACACCTCACTGCTGCATCGCTCGATTCGTGAAAACATTCTCTACGGCAACCCGCATGCCAGCGAAGCAGAGCTGATGCACGCCAGTCGCCAAGCGGAAGCGCATGATTTCATTGAATTGCTGAAAGATGAAAACGGCCACTCGGGCTACGACGTGCAAGTGGGCGAACGCGGGGTGAAACTCTCCGGCGGTCAGCGCCAGCGCATCGCCATCGCACGCGTGCTGCTCAAAGACGCGCCGATCCTCATCATGGATGAAGCCACCTCGGCGCTCGACTCAGAAGTGGAAGCGGCGATTCAGGAGAATTTGGACAAGCTGATGGAAAACAAAACCGTGATTGCGATTGCGCACCGTCTATCGACGATTGCTGCCATGGACCGTTTGATTGTCATGGACCAAGGCCACATCGTCGAACAAGGCTCCCACCAAGAGCTGCTGGCACAAAACGGCGTGTACGCGCAGTTGTGGGCGCACCAGACCGGCGGTTTTATCGGCGAAGTTTAAAACGTTTCACAACAAAAAAGCCCCGTTTGGGGCTTTTTTTATATGCGGCCGCTAGGCCTCTTCAGCGCAATGCATGCGATGAAACACGCGATGAATGATCGGCGCAAACAGCGTGGCGAGCGCAACGAAGAAGACGGTTTCGATGAACAGGCTATAAAACGCGAGAAACAGATGCAGCGACGCCGACTGATGAAAATCCGCCACCGGATACGGCAGCGCCAGCCCGCTGACCATCGACAGCGCATTGAGCCACGCCTGCACAGCGGTGAGTTCCGCCAGCAGCAGAAAACCGAGCACGCCCGGTAACAGGCCCAGCAGCAACACACCCAGCGCAATCAGCGCGTAACGGATACAGCGCCCGATAAAACGCTCAAACGAAATGACATCCTGATGAATGGATTCCAGACGCATGGTGCTCTCCTTGTTCTCAACCGAGTAGGAGTAGCATAAGCGTTGAAAAATAAAGAAAAAGGGAAATAGCAGCGAGATGGAACAACCGTCGCGCTTTGGCGCTCAGATGCCGCGGCGCAGGAGACTGGCGATAAAATCGAGCTCTTCTGTGGCCAAGCCTTCTCCCATCGCTTCGAGCCACACACATTCGCTGTAGTGTTCGGCACGCAGCATCAGGTGGCAGCCTTCAAAATCAATCAGCCACGAGTGCAAATCGGCATCGCTCTGCTTTTCCAGCACGCGCGCCGACAACAGCGCGACCAAACGCTCACCGAGCGGGGGAAAGGAGTCAAAATCAAACGCGGGCGTTGCCACAATCAGGCGGCCGTCACTGGCCAGATACTCACGTAAACCAAACTCAGCCATGATAGGTCAGATGCTCCTGAATTAAGTCCAAAAACGGGTCGGCGTATTTTTCCAGTTTGCGCTGGCCCACGCCGCTCACCGCCAGCATTTCGCCATACGATGTCGGCAGAATGTCCGCCATATCAATCAAGGTCGCGTCACTGAACACCACGTACGGCGGCAACCCTTCTTCATCAGCAATCGACTTACGCAGCTTGCGCAGTTTGGCAAACAGCTTCTTGTCGTAGTTTTTGCTCGACAACTTATCCGATTTGGCTGCGCGCACTGCGGTATCCAAACGCGGCACCGCCAGCTCTAGCGACATATCGCCGCGCAGCAGTGGACGCGCCTCTTCGGTCAGTTGGAGCGTCGAGTTGCGCGTGATGTTCTGATGCAACATGCCTTTGTGAATCAACTGGCGGAAGATACTCACCCAGTAGTCGTGGCTGTGATCGCGCCCAAGCCCGTAAGTCGAAATCTTGTCGTGGCCATGCTCGCGAATGCGAATGTTCTGCATGCCGCGCAGCACTTCCACCACATAGCCAATCCCAAAACTTTGATTGACGCGATAGACACACGACAGCGCTTTGCGCGCCTCTTCGGTGGCATCGAAATGTTTGGGCGGATCGAGGCAGATATCGCAGTTGCCGCACGGCTTGTCGCGATATTCACCAAAATAGTTGAGCAGCACCTGACGGCGGCAGGTTTGCGCTTCGGCAAAGTTGCTCATCGCGGTCAGCTTGTGCGTTTCCACCTGCTTTTGCGGGCCGTCGCTTTTCTCATCCAACATGCGGCGCAGCCAAGCAATGTCTGCTGGGTCATACAGCATCACGGCTTCTGCGGGCAAGCCATCGCGGCCAGCGCGGCCGGTTTCTTGATAATAGGATTCGATGTTGCGCGGAATATCAAAGTGAACCACAAACCGCACGTTGGGTTTGTTGATGCCCATGCCGAACGCCACGGTGGCGACCACAATCTGAATGTCGTCGCGCTGAAACGCTTCCTGCACATACGCCCGTTCATCGGCGTCCATTCCGGCGTGATAACCAGCGGCGCGAATGTGGTTGTTGCACAGTTTTTCCGTCACCATTTCCACTTTCTTGCGGCTACCACAGTAGATGATGCCGCAGTGGCCTTTTTGCGTGTCGAGGTAACGAATCACCTGCGACACCGGCTTGTGTTTTTCCATCAGCGTGTAGCGAATGTTTGGCCGGTCAAAGCTGCCGAGATAAACGTGCGGGTCAGTCAGGTTGAGACGCGACAGAATGTCGCTGCGAGTGGCATCGTCGGCGGTCGCCGTCAGCGCCATGATCGGCACCTGTGGAAACTGCTGTTTGAGCTGGCCAAGTGCCGCGTATTCCGGGCGGAAATCGTGTCCCCACTGAGAAATACAGTGCGCTTCATCGACGGCAATCATCGCCAGCGGCAGGTTGTGCAAACGCTCGATAAATTCGCCAGTCAGCACGCGCTCTGGCGACACATACAGCAATTTCAGCTGGCCGGAATGCATGCGATTGTAAATGCCCATTAGCGCCTCTCGGCTCTGGGTCGAGTTGACACACTCCGCCGCCACGCCGTTGGCTTTGAGCTGATCGACTTGGTCTTTCATCAGCGAAATCAGCGGCGAAATCACCACCGTCACGCCTTCGCGCGCGAGTGCCGGAATCTGATAACAGAGCGATTTACCGCCGCCGGTGGGCATGATCACCAGCGCATCACGACCTGCAACAGCCGATTCGATCACTTCTTGCTGACCATCACGAAAGGTCTGGTAGCCAAACACATCACGCAGAATGGTCTGCGGATCGGGCAACGCGTCGGATTGTTCAGCGATTAAAGTAGCGGTCATGCTGGGTCTCAGTGGCGGTCTGCAAGCAGACGATTGGGCATTTCAATAAGCCGGATATTGTAGAGACGTTTAGCGGTGAATTAAACCGCTATTGGCAAAGTAATTGCGCCGCCCGCGTGGGCAAGGTGCGCGGGTCACCACCGGAAATGGTGCATATTTGTTCGAGGAAAACGATTTGCCCTGTATACTGCCCGCTAACTCGCCACCCTTCGGTGCGCGATCTGAGTGAGAAGTAAAGCATGACATCCGAAGAACAACAAAACGCCAAGAAAGGCGTCATTTTAGCGATCAGCGCCTACACCATGTGGGGCATCGCGCCCATCTATTTTAAAGCGATCAGTTCCGTTTCTGCCCTAGAAATTCTCAGCCACCGCGTGATTTGGTCGTTCTTCCTGCTGGCCGCGCTGCTGCATTTCGGCCGCCATTGGCGCGGTATGGTGAATGTATTCCGCGACAAAAAGAAAATGATGTACCTGCTGGCCACCGCGCTGCTGGTCGGCGGCAACTGGCTGATTTTCATCTGGGCGATCAACGCCAATCATATGCTCGACGCCAGCTTAGGCTATTACATCAACCCGCTGCTTAACGTGGTGCTCGGCATGCTGTTTCTCGGCGAACGGCTGCGCAAATTGCAGTGGTTTGCCGTGGCGCTGGCAGCCATTGGCGTCGCCATTCAGTTGGTGGTGTTCGGCTCAGTGCCAATCGTGGCGTTCTCGCTGGCCATCACTTTTGGTTTGTATGGCCTGCTACGCAAAAAAGTCGGCGTGAATGCGCAAACCGGCCTGTTTATTGAAACATTGGTGCTGGTGCCAGCGGCGGCGATTTATCTGCTGTGGATTGCCGATTCGGCCACCAGCTCGATGCTGGCGAACGACTGGCATCTCAACCTGCTGCTGATTTCAGCCGGTATCGTCACCACGCTGCCGTTGCTGTGCTTTACTGGCGCGGCGACCAAACTCAAACTCTCGACGCTCGGCTTTTTCCAGTACATCGGCCCCAGCCTGATGTTCCTGCTGGCGGTATTGGTGTACGGCGAAAACTTCAGTGCTGACAAAGCGATTACCTTTGCCTTCATCTGGAGCGCGCTGGTGATTTTCAGTGTCGATGGTCTGACCCAAGGGCGCAAACGACCATTGGCCAACGTGGTCGCCAAGTAGCGCCGCGGCGAAGCGCCACCGCACAGAAATAATTTCGCGCTGAAGCCATTCAGCGCTGAAAACAGACCGCGACGGCGGGTGATCGTTTTTTACAAGACAAACGGCGCCCGCCTCGCTACGCTAGAAGTGTTTGACGATTTTTTCACCCCTGTTTTCACCGCGTGCCGCTGCGCACGCCTTTAGCGCCGGGCACGCATCATCATGGACAACGTTCGCTACAGCACCACCCCTCATCAGGCAATCAGCCTGATTGAAGCGGACTATCAGGAGTTCGCGTTCGAGCGCCATTATCACCTCGATTTTCACCTTGGGCTCATCACTCAGGGGCAGCAGCGTTTTCTCCATCAGGGCACACATCACAACGTCGGCCACGGCGAGCTGGTGATCATGCCGCCGGATGAACTGCACGACGGCCGTTCACTGCTCGATTCCGGCTATCAGGTACGCGTGTTCGCAATTGAACCTGAATGGTTTCACCACACGCTCGAACTGAGTCAACCCAGCGATGTGATGAGTTTTGACCGCCTGATCGTCAGCGACCCGCAGATATTTGCATCCCTCACTCAGTTGCATCAGAAACTGGCGCAGCCGGATTTGTGTCAGCTCGCCAAAGATTGCCTGCCGTATGAAGGGTTTTCCGGTTTAGTGTCGCGCTATGGTGCCATCCAAGAAAAAGCCGCCGTCGCACTTGGCACCCAGTCGCTGGCCACCTTAAAAGAGTATCTGCTCGCCAACCTCGACCAAGCCGTGCGCTTAGCGCAGCTGGCCAGCTTGTGCGATCTCACGCCAACACAATTGCAGCGCCATTTTAAAGCGCGTACCGGCATGACGCCGTATGCCTGGCTGACCCGCCTGCGTCTCGAACAAGGCATGAAGCTGGTGAAGGCAGGACTGCCCGGCACCGATGTGGCTCATCAGGTCGGCTTTTACGATCAGGCGCATTTCACCAAAGCGTTCAAACACACCTACGGCGTCTCTCCTTCCGCGGTCAACGCGCACTAAGTGTCAGAATTTTACAAGCGGCGCGAACGCGCGCTTGGCACAATGACGGCATCAGTTGTTGGAGATCCGTTTATGAATGAAGCCAGTATTCTTATGACCCTTGCGACGGTGCACTTTATCGCCCTGATGAGCCCCGGCCCCGATGTCGCGCTGGTGGTCCAAAATGCCACGCGTTATGGCCGCCAGACCGGTGTCTACATTGCCCTCGGTTTGTCGTTCGGCATTTTACTGCACTCGCTGCTGAGCCTGACCGGCGTCAGCTATCTGGTGCATCAGCAGCCGCTGCTGTTTGCCCTATTGCAGTTGTGCGGCGGCAGCTATCTGCTCTATCTCGGCAGTGGTGCCCTGCGGGCGACGCTGGCCAACTGGTCGCAAGCCCCGGGCGAGTTATCGAGCAAACCGGCGCTGCTGCTGAGCAACAAACGCCAAGCCTTCTCGCGCGGCTTGATGACCAATCTTCTGAATCCGAAAGCGCTGGTGTTTTTCGTCAGCCTGATGTCGACCTTGGTGCCGGCAGGCATGTCACTGGGTGGCAAAAGCCTGGCCTTGCTGATCTTATGGAGCCTATCGCTGCTGTGGTTTGCTGCTCTGGCGTGGATGTTGTCAACCCAGCGTTTGCAGCGTCAATTGCAGGCCGCCAGCCGTTATATCGATCTGCTGTGCGGCGCGATCTTCACCCTGATCGGTGTGATGATTCTGTGGCAATCGCTGACGGGCTTGCTCGGTTGACCTCAATTCTGAGTCAAGGTTGCATATTTATCATCTTTGGCTAGAAAAACACCACCTCCCCTGCCACGCTGATTGTTGATCATGACAACAAGGAGAAGCGTATGCAGTGGACTCTCGCCACACTCGCCACGTCAGGGCTGATATTTTCTTTCGCCGCGCAAGCCGCCCCCAATCAAGCCACCGACGCGATTGCCCCTGAGCAAAGCAGCGGACTGGCAAGCAAACAGCTGGTGAACGCCCAGAACTGGATGGTGACCGCGGCCAACCCGCTCGCCGCCGAAGCGGGCGCGCAAATTCTGCGCGATGGTGGCAATGCCATCGACGCTATGGTAACGGTGCAGTTGATGCTGGGCTTGGTCGAACCGCAGTCGTCCGGCATTGGCGGTGGCGCCTTTCTGGTGTACTGGGACGCCAAACAAAAGGCGCTCACGACTTTTGATGGCCGCGAAACCGCGCCGCTCGATGCCACGCCGCAACTGTTTCTCGACAGCGCCGGCCAGCCGCTGAAATTTTACGATGCCGTGGTCGGTGGCCGCTCCGTCGGCACGCCGGGCACCGTCAAACTGCTGTGGGAGACGCATCGTCTGTACGGAAAAATGGCTTGGGCGCGCTTGATTGAGCCAGTGGTCAAACAGGCACAAGAGGGATTTGAAGTCAGCCCGCGCCTTGCCACGCTGATTGCCGACGATCAGCAGCGGTTGAGCCGTTTTCCCGCCACCAAAGCCTATTTCTTTCAGCCCGATGGCTCGCCGCTGACCGCAGGCAGCATGCTGAAAAACCCCGAGTACGCCGCCACGTTGAGCGCCATCGCCCAGCGCGGTGACAAAGCGTTTTATCAGGGCGAGATCGCCGAAGACATCGTCCACACCGTTCAGACCGCGATGGGCAATCCGGGTGTGCTGGCGCAGCATGATTTCGATGCCTATCAAATCAAACAACGTGCAGCCGTGTGCGCGCCGTATCAAAGCTATCAGGTGTGTGGCATGGGGCCGCCAAGCTCCGGCGCACTGACCGTCGGCCAGATTCTGGCACTGACCGAGCAATATGACCTCAAAGGCTGGGGCGCCAGCAGCGCCAAATCGTGGCAGGTGATTGGTGATGCCTCACGCCTGGCGTTTGCCGACCGCGGCTTGTATATGGCCGATCAGGATTATGTGCCGATGCCAACGGAAGGACTGCTCGACCCCGGCTATCTGGCGCAGCGCGCCAAGCTGATTCAGCCGGGTAAAGCGCTGACCCGCGCCGAAGCCGGCACGCCCCCTTGGCAACATGCGATGCTGCAAAGCCCCGATCAGTCCATCGAACTGTCGTCCACCAGCCATTTCAACATCGTCGACCGCGATGGGAATGTGGTGTCGATGACCACCACGATCGAAAACGCATTCGGCTCCCGTCTGTTTGTGCGCGGCTTTTTGCTCAACAACGAACTGACCGATTTCTCCTTTGCAACCCACGAGAACGGCCGCCCAATCGCCAACCGTCTGGAGCCGGGCAAGCGGCCGCGCTCTTCGATGGCACCCACCATTGTGCTACACAACGAGCAACCTTACTTAGCCATCGGTTCACCGGGTGGCAGCCGCATCATCGGCTATGTGGCGCAGGCGTTGATTGCCCATCTGCAATGGGGCATGGACATTCAGCGCGCGATTGACCAGCCGCATGTGCTCAACCGTTTTGGTGAAACCGATGTCGAACAGGGCACCCAAGCGGAACAGCTCAAACCAGCACTGGAGCAGATGGGCGTGAAAGTCGCCGTGCGCGATCTCAACTCCGGCTTGCACGCGATTCGCATCACGGCGCAAGGTCTGGAAGGCGCAGCGGATCCTCGCCGTGAAGGGGTCGCGATCGGCGAGTGATCCTTGTGTCATCGATTGGCCCCTCGCCGTGTAAGAGATCTCGCACAAAGCAATGGGGCAATCTCGCTTTTTATCTGGCAAAATGGCACACCGTAAAACCTAAGTGATTGTTTTTAAATAAAACCATCGTGTGAGCGCAAAATAAATCGCTAAGCAAACGATTTCCTACCATTGCTCCAAAGTACGAAATCCGTAAGATGAATCGTGTCGGAAGGATGCTGACACGGAACAGGAAATCACTACGGATTGGTGATCTTCAGGAAGAAGATACGGTTATTCAGGATGAATGATCGGCACGGATAGCAAACAGGACATTGAACGGACTCAATCGTGACTAGGATGGTGACGACAAGGGAATGGCAATGGACTCCTCTGGACGAGGCAAGGACTCAGCATCAGGATGATGCCAAGGACACCGCTCAAGGACCAAGTGATGAGAGCTAACCAGGATAGTTAGCAGATCAGGATGATCAAGGACACCGCTAGGATGGCGATGAACGGATTACGCTGACGGATACAGCATACTTATCAAGGAATAGATGCAGGGAGCACCTATTAGTAGCCGGATTGCTGCGAGTAAGACTATAACCCCGAAGGGCTTTGGCCCCTCGGGGTTTTTCTTTTTCTGACGCTCAAAATCCGTCGGCGGCGGACATAAAAAACCCGGTACGCTGACCGGGTTTTTCGTGGCTCATCCGTCGGGTTAGACTTTTTCCAGCTTGGCGTAAGCCGTGACCAGCCACTTGATGCCCTCGCCGTTAAAGGCGACCTGCACGCGACTTTGCGGACCGCTGCCTTCAAAGTTAATGATGGTGCCTTCGCCAAATTTCGGATGCAGCACACGCGACCCAAGGGTAAAGCCGGTTTCGTTGAAGTTCTCTTTCACCGCGCTCTGGCTGAAGCGGCCACTGCTGGCCGGGCGGCTGACTTGCGCTTTCATGCGCACTTCATCAAGGCAGCTTTCCGGTAACTCGCGAATAAAGCGCGATGGCTTGTGGTATTTGTCCTGACCGTACAGGCGGCGCATTTCCGCGTAGGTGATGTAGAGCTTCTGCATCGCACGGGTCATGCCCACGTAGCACAGACGGCGCTCCTCTTCGAGGCGCCCCGCTTCTTCAGCCGACATCTGGCTCGGGAACATGCCCTCTTCCACGCCGACCATAAATACCAGCGGAAACTCCAGACCTTTTGCACTGTGTAGCGTCATCAGTTGCACGGCATCGTCGAATTCATCCGCTTGTCCTTCACCCGCTTCCAGTGCCGCATGAGTCAAGAACGCGGTCAGCATGGTCATTTCGTCCGCTTCTTCCGGTTTTTCAAACTGACGCGTTGCGGTCACCAGCTCTTCCAAGTTCTCAATACGTGCCTTGGATTTCTCGCCTTTTTCCTGCTGGTACATCTCAAACAGGCCCGAGGTTTTGATCACATGGTCGGTTTGGCTATGCAGCGACATCTCGGCACTGTCATCTTCCAGCGCGTTGATCAGTTCAACAAATCGGCTCAGTGCCGAGGCCGCGCGGCCCGTGAGTACTTTCTCTTCCAGTAACTGCACGCTGGCTTGCCACAACGTGCAGCCGCGATCGCGCGCCGCAAAGCGCACGGTATCCAGCGTTTTATCACCCAGACCACGGGTGGGCGTGTTGACCACGCGCTCAAAAGCGGTGTCGTCATTGCGGTTGTTCATCAGGCGCAGATAGCTCAGCGCATCTTTGATTTCCTGACGTTCGAAGAAGCGCATGCCGCCATAAATGCGGTACGCCAATCCGGTTTGCAGCAGGGCTTCTTCCAGCACCCGCGACTGGGCGTTGTTGCGGTACAAAATGGCGCAGTCATTGAGAATGCCGCCTTTGTCCTGCCACTCTTTGATTTTGCCGACCACAAAACGCGCTTCATCCAGCTCGTTGTACGCCGAGTAGACCGAAATCGGATCGCCGACGTTGCCATCGGTCCACAGCTCTTTGCCCATACGCTCGGTGTTGTTGGCGATCAGGGTGTTGGACGCTTCAAGAATGGTTTTGGTCGAGCGGTAGTTCTGCTCGAGACGAATGGTGTTCACGCTTGGAAATTCGAGTGTGAATTTCTCGATGTTTTCCACTTTCGCGCCGCGCCAGCCGTAAATTGACTGGTCGTCATCACCCACGATCATCACGTGCGATTGTGGCCCCGCCATCATGCGCAGCCACGCGTATTGAATGTTGTTGGTGTCTTGAAATTCGTCGACCAGAATGTGCTTAAAGCGCGCCTGATAATGTTCGCGAATGTGTTTGTTGTCGCGCAGCAGCTCGAGCGCGCGCAGCAGAATTTCGGCGAAATCGACCAGACCCGCGCGGTCACAGGCATCCTGATACGCGGTGTAAAGTTGCAGGTACGTCTGAGTCACCGGATCGCGATAAGCGTCGATGTGCGCCGGGCGCAATCCTTCGTCTTTTTTGCCGTTAATCCACCACGACACCTGACGCGCTGGCCACTGTTTATCATCCAGATTCTGCGCTTTGATCAGGCGTTTCAACAGACGCTGCTGGTCATCACTGTCGATGATCTGAAAATCTTCCGGCAGTTTGGCGTCGAGATAATGGGCGCGCAGAATGCGATGGCAGATGCCATGGAACGTGCCGTTCCACATTCCAGATGAACTGCCCATCATCAGCTCGTCAATACGGCCGCGCATTTCCGCCGCCGCTTTGTTGGTAAAGGTCACGGACATGATGGAGAACGGCGAGGCCTGTTCAACCGACATCAACCAAGCGATGCGGTGCACCAGCACCCGGGTTTTGCCACTACCGGCCCCTGCCAGCACCAACAGGTTTTCTAGCGGTGCGGCCACCGCTTCGCGTTGTTTGTCGTTTAAACCGTCAAGTAAAAGAGAGGGATCGATCATGGCTTAGCTACTGGTTATTTATACATAATTTGAACGATTATACCCCTAAACGCAGCGAGACCCAAGCGAGCGAAATTTGCCTTGAATTTCCCTGCGCTTTGCCCCAAACGGTTGCGGCGTGCAAAAAATCTCAAAAAAAATCACACATTAAATCACTCGATAAATCATCGCTTTAGTTATTTATTTTATCAATATCTCGATTTTTCCTATTTGCGTGGTGAAAGTTTTCCGCGCGCCTGCCTCTCTTTTTTGGGTAAGCAAGCCACAACAACGGCCTGCGACGCTAACGACCAAGGAACCGTCTCGAGGAAATAAAGATGAAACAATCAAACCTAGCCGTCACCGCAGCAATCACTGGCCTCCTAGCCATGGGGGGCACTCTATTAACCGCAGCGCCAGCTGCCGCGGCAGAGAAAGAAAAATGCTACGGCGTGGCGAAAGCAGGCAAAAATGACTGCGCGACCAAATCCAGCTCCTGCGCCGGCACGTCAAAAATGGATCATCAGAAAGATGCATTTGTCGTGGTCCCCAAAGGGCTGTGCGACAAACTGGCTGGCGGCAGCACCATGGCGAAGTAACCGCACACGACGACTTGAGTGCGCGGCGCTGGCGGCGCACTCGATTTCTCTCCCAGACCCCGCGATAAGGACATGGCCATGCACTCAACGCACTCTCACCCTCTGGTCGGCGTGGGGTTACGCAGCCCTCACATGAGCCATTTTCTCAGCCAACCGACCCCGTTGAACTGGCTGGAAATTCACAGCGAAAACTATTTTCAACCGCACGCCCCGGCCAGGCGCGATTTGCGCCGCCTGCGTGAGCGCTACGACATCAGTTGCCACGGCATCGGCTTATCACTCGGTTCGGTGGCGGCGGTCAATACGCAACATCTGGCGCAGCTCAAAACGTTAGTCGATGACATCGACCCCATCCTGATTTCCGATCACCTCAGCTGGAGCGAAAACGGCGGCCACTATTTTAACGACCTGCTACCACTGCCCTACACCGAAGAGGCGCTGGCGGTGTTCTGCCGCAATGTCGATCAGGTACAACACGCACTGGGTCGTCCGCTGCTGATTGAGAACCCGTCCAGCTACCTGCGTTTTTCCCACTCCACCATTCCGGAGTGGGAATTTTTGCGCGCGGTGCAGCAGCGCACCGATTGCCGTTTGCTGCTCGATCTCAACAACGTGCATGTGTCGGCGTTTAACCATGGCTTTGACAGCCAGACGTATCTGGATGCCATTCCCGCCAGTGCCGTGGCCGAAATTCATCTCGCGGGTTACGCAGTCAAAACGCTGCCGCAAGGCGACATCTGGATTGATACGCACAGCCGCCCGGTCAGCGACGCGGTGTGGCAACTGTTTGAACGCTGGTGCCGTCAGCACGGCACGCGCCGCACCCTGATTGAGTGGGATCTGGAGATTCCAGCGCCTGAAGTCCTGCTGGGCGAAGCGCACCAAGCGGCCGCACGCCTGCATGCGATTGATGCCGAACGCGGCATCAGGAGCGCCTCATGACGCTGGCGCAATTGCAGGCGCAGTTTGCCCGCGGCCTCAACTATCAGGCGGGCGGCGACGCGTGCGCGATTATCGCGGACGGCTTGAGCGCCGATGAGCGGCTGCAGATTTATCGCAACAACCGCGTGATCAGCCTAAGCGAAGTGCTCGAAGCCACCTATCCGATGCTGCTGGCGGTGCTGGGCGACGAGTGTTTTGCCGCGCTGGCGCGCGAATACGTGTTGTCGCATCCGCTGACCCGCGGTGATGTCAGCCACTATGGCGCAGGGTTTGCGGCGGTGATTGAACGCGCGCAGCCCGTGATGCAGGCCGCGCCGTATGCCGCAGCACTAGCGCGGTTTGAATGGGCGCTGGATCACGTGCAGCAACAATACGCACAGGCACCGCGCAATGACTGTCAGCCACTCAGCACGCTGAGTCAGGTCACGCCGGAACAGCAGCCACAGCTGGTGTTTGAGTTGGTGCCGTGGGCCACACCATTTTGCGCACCGTTTGCGCTGTTTGATTTGCAGCGTGCGATGCGGGATGACGACTTTAGCCAGCTCACTATCAATGCGCTTCAGTCGGGGATCATCACCTGCACGGCCGAGGGCGAGCCGTGGACGCAAGCGCTGGATGAGCCGACGTATCAACTGCTGCTGGCGATGCATCAGCGCGCGCCACTGGGGCAGATTCATCCGGATGCACTGGCAGCGTTGCCCGCCATCATGGCGATGGAGATTGTCGCTGGCTTTCGTGTAGCCGCCCCCAATACTCACGATTAACTAAGGAGCCCGACATGGCTGACTTCATGCACCGTTATCATGCCCTGTGCCACTGGCTGCAACGCGACTTCGCCAGTCTGCTTTTACTGCTGTGCCGCATCTGGGCCGGCTGGGTGTTCTGGCAATCTGGGGTGAGTAAAATCGCCAACTGGGACAGCACGCTGTACTTGTTTGAACTGGAATATCAGGTGCCGCTGCTACCGTGGCAGCTCGCCGCGTATCTGGCAACCGGCGCCGAACTGGCGCTGCCGCTGTTGTTGATGCCGGGGCTTTTCGGACGGTTCAGCGCACTGGCGCTGTTTGCGGTCAATGCGATGGCAGTGGTGTCGTATCCGCTGTTATGGGAACAAGGATTTACCGACCACCAGCTGTGGGGATTCATGTTATTGATGGTGGTCGTGTGGGGGCCGGGTCGTCTGTCGCTGGATCACTGGCTGAGCCGCAAGTGGCAGCGCGTTATTCTGCAGCATTGAGATCGTCTTTTACCGAGTTAACCGCATCACGCGTCGCATGCCCAATCGCTTTGGTGGTGTCGCGCGTGGCATGACCAATGGCGGTCGCTGCGTCGCGGGTGGCGTGACCGACGTCGGTGCCTGCTTGTCTCATCTCAGCGCAGCCCGCCGTCAATGTCAGTAACGCCAGCAACGCACTCATCGAGAGCACTTGACCCCATCGCACGCTTTGAATTCCCTTCATGATCGATCTCCTGTGAACGACGTCATCCGTCATGGGCTTTACCATAACAAATAACCCCGCTCCATGGAGCGGGGTTATTGTCATACTTTGGTTAAGCACACAAATTGGTTAAGCGCACGAATGGGTTAACCAACCGAATTGAATGAAGCGCGCGAATGCAGTCGCTTAGGCCGCAATGCCTGCGTGGCGCAGCAGCGCATCAATTTGCGGTTCACGACCACGGAAGCGTTTGAACAGCTCCATCGGCTCTTCGCTGCCGCCCATTTCAAGAATGTGATTGAGGAAGCTCAAACCCGTTTCGCGGTTGAAAATCCCCTCTTCTTCGAATCGAGAAAACGCATCAGCCGACAACACTTCAGCCCACAAGTAGCTGTAGTAACCCGCGCTGTAGCCACCAGCAAAAATATGGCTGAAACTGTGCGAGAAACGGTTCCATTCCAAACTTGGCAGCACCGCCACTTTCTTCTTCACGTCGGCGAGCGTTTCCAGCACTTTCGGGCCAGCTTCCGGATCGTACGTGGTGTGCAGAGTGAAATCGAACAAACCGAATTCCAACTGGCGCAGAATAAACATCGCAGACTGGAAGTTCTTCGCAGCCAGCATTTTTTCCAGCATCGCTTTCGGCAATGGTTCACCGGTTTCGTAGTGACCGGAGATAAATGCCAGCGCCTCTTCTTCCCAGCACCAGTTTTCTAGGAACTGACTTGGTAGCTCGACCGCATCCCACGGCACACCGTTGATACCAGACACCGAACCCACCTCAACTTGCGTCAACATGTGGTGAATACCGTGGCCAGTTTCATGGAACAGCGTGACCACTTCATCATGGGTAAACAGCGCGGGTTTGTTGCCCACCGGACGGTTGAAGTTACAGGTCAAGTAGGCGACCGGCGTTTGCAGCGCACCGTCTACGTTAATGCGGCGCACGCGGCACTCATCCATCCACGCGCCGCCACGTTTGTGTTCACGGGCGTACAAATCGAGGTAGAAGCTGCCACGCAGCGCGCCTTCGCTGTCGAAAATATCGAAAAAACGCACCGATTCGTGCCAAGTATCCACGCCCTGACGCTCTTTCACGTCCATCCCAAACACGCGATGGAGCACTTCAAACAGGCCGCTCACCACTTTGTGTTCTGGGAAGTAAGGGCGCAGCTCTTCGTCGGAAATTTCAAACAGATGCTGCTTTTGTTTTTCGCTGTAGTACGCGATGTCCCACAGGTTAAGCGTTGTGACGCCAAACTCTTGCTCGGCGAACTGGCGCAGCGCTTCCACTTCGCGCTCGCCCTGCGGCTTGGCTTTGGTGGCCAGATCATTCAAAAAGCTCAGCACCTGCTCTGGCGACTCGGCCATTTTGGTCGCCAGTGATTTTTCACTGTAAGTGTTAAACCCAAGCATGCGCGAGATTTCGTGACGCAGTTTCAACTGCTCAGCAATGATTTCGCTGTTGTCCCATTTTCCGGCATTCGGCCCGCGCTCGGAGGCGCGGGTCACATACGCTTCATACAGTTCCTGACGCAGCGCTTGGTTGTCGCAGTAGGTCATCACCGGCAGGTACGACGGAATATCGAGTGTCAGCAAGTAGCCTTCCAGCCCTTTGGCTTCTGCCGCCGCTTGCGCCGCCGCCAACGCCGATTCCGGCATGCCTGACAGTTCGTTCACGTCCGTGACTTGCTTGGTCCAGCCCATGGTGGCATCAAGCACGTTGTTGGAGAATTTCGAGCCCAGCTCCGACATGCGTTTGCTGATTTCGCCATAGCGTTTTTGCTCAGCCGCTGGCAAACCGATGCCCGACAACTCAAAATCACGCAGACCGTCGGTGATGGTTTTCTGCTGCGCGCGGCTCAAGGTGGCGAATGCTTTACTGGCCTTGATCGCTTTGTAGGCGTCAAACAGCCCTTTGTGCTGGCCAACCCAGGTGCTGTATTCCGACAAAATCGGCAGGCAGCTTTCGTAGGCATCGCGCAGCTCATCGCTGTTCATCACGGAGTTCATGTGGCTGACCGGCGACCAGATACGGCTTAAGCGATCATCCACTTCTTCAATCGGCGCAATCACGCTCTCCCAGCTTGGCTCGGCGTTGCCTGCCAGCACCGCATCAATGCGCGCGCGGCAATCTTCAATCGCCTTCTCAACCGCTGGTTTGACGTGCTCTGGCTTAATCGCAGAAAACGGTGGCAAATCCGTAAAGGTCAGAAGTGGATTAGACATATAACGTTCCTTTTCATAAAAGAGAGTCCGTGACGAACCATCACGGTACCTGAAGTCATGGAGACGGGCGCGACGAAGCGCCTTCATTCATTCGATGATTTGCTAAGCGTACGTTATCAATACACCTGTGCGCCAGCAAAGAAGACTTTGGCTATTACGTTAATAGATATAGTCAGGTTCAGCAATTTTCAATACTGGCGTATAATCAGGCGAACTGTTTTTTGAACTGACCAGCACCCGGCTTTGGGTGAGAGAGCGCAATTTGTTAAGTTACCGACACAGTTTCCATGCCGGAAACCACGCGGATGTGGTGAAACACATCGTACAGAGCTTGATCCTGTCTGCCCTGCAGCAGAAAGACAAACCCTTTGTCTACCACGACACGCACTCGGGTGTCGGCCGCTACGATCTGACCCACGAATGGTCAGAAAAAACCGGTGAATACAAACAAGGTATCGCCCGCCTGTGGCAACAAACCGAAGTCCCGGAAGATATTCACAGCTATCTCGAGGCGATTAAAGCGCTCAACGACGATGGCGAGCTGCGTTACTACCCGGGTTCACCGCGTGTGGCACGCGCGCATCTGCGCAGCCATGACCGCATGGTGCTGACGGAGCTGCATCCGAGCGATTACCCGCTGCTGGAGCAGGAGTTTCACCGCGATCGCCAAGTGGCAATTTTCAAAGAAGACGGATTTGCCCGCCTGAAAGCCAGCCTGCCGCCGAAAGAGCGCCGTGGTCTGGTGCTGATTGACCCGCCGTATGAGCTCGCCAAAGAGTATCGCGATGTGGTGCAGGCGATCGCGCAAAGCTACAAGCGTTGGGCGACCGGCATTTACGCCATCTGGTATCCGGTGGTGAACCGCTGCGACATCGAGGACATGATTGAAGGTTTGCAAGGCCTCGGCATTCGCAAAATCTTACAAATTGAACTCGGCGTGTCCCCCGACACCAACGAGCGCGGCATGACCGCCTCGGGCATGATTGTCATCAACCCGCCGTGGAAACTGGAAAGCCAGATGCAAAGCATTCTGCCGTTCCTGAAAGAAGCAATTGCGCCGGCCACCGGTCACTATAAAGTGGACTGGATTGTGCCTGAATAAGGTCGCGACCGCTCAACAAGACTCAGCGACTGGGATTGCAATTTGGCAATCCACCCCCAACTAACCTAGATTAGGTCGTTGGATATATGCATAACAGAGGCTGAATGCGAACCTGTTCGCGATGAGCCCAAATTGGAGAAAGTAATGGCAACACATTTTGACTATATCTGTATCGGTGGCGGCAGCGGCGGTATCGCCTCAGCCAACCGTGCAGCCATGTACGGCGCCAAAGTCGCCCTGATTGAAGCCAAAGATCTTGGCGGGACCTGTGTGAACGTCGGCTGTGTGCCGAAGAAAGTGATGTGGCACGGCGCTCAGGTCGCAGAAGCGATGAACCTGTACGCGGCAGATTACGGTTTTGATGTGGACGTGAAACACTTCGACTGGGCCAAACTGGTGGAAAGCCGTCAGGCGTACATCGGTCGTATTCACCAGTCTTACGATCGCGTGCTGGGCAACAACAAAGTCGAAGTGATTCGCGGTTTTGCCAAGTTCGTCGATGCGAACACCGTGGAAGTCAATGGGGAGCACTACACCGCCGATCACATTCTGATCGCCGTCGGTGGCCGCCCAACCATTCCGAATATTCCGGGTGCTGAATTCGGTATCGACTCCAACGGTTTCTTTGAACTGAGCGCACAACCCAAACGAGTTGCGGTCGTCGGCGCGGGTTACATCGCGGTAGAAATCGCGGGCGTACTCAACGCTCTGGGCACCGAAACGCACCTGTTCTGCCGTAAAGAGTCGCCCCTGCGCAGCTTTGACCCGATGATCATCGACACCTTGGTGGAAGTGATGGCGGCAGAAGGCCCGCAACTGCACACGCACAGCGTGCCAAAAGAAGTGGTCAAGGAAGCCGATGGCAGCCTGACCCTGCATCTAGAAAACGGCGAAAGCTGCAATGTCGACACCCTGATTTGGGCCATTGGCCGTCACCCAGCGACCGATGCGATTAACCTCTCGACGACGGGTGTGGAAACCAATGCGCAAGGCTACATCAAAGTCGATGCTTACCAAGCCACCAACGTTAGCGGCATTTACTGTGTCGGCGATATCATGGAAGGCGGCATCGAACTGACGCCTGTGGCCGTGAAAGCGGGTCGCCAGCTGTCTGAGCGCCTGTTTAACAACAAGCCGGATGCGAAAATGGATTACGATCTGGTGCCGACCGTGGTGTTCAGCCACCCGCCCATCGGCACCATCGGCCTGACGGAAACCGACGCGATCGCGAAATTCGGCGCAGACAGCGTGAAAGTGTACCAATCCGGCTTTACGGCCATGTACACCGCGGTGACTCAGCACCGTCAGCCTTGCAAAATGAAGCTGGTGTGCGCAGGACCAGAAGAAACCGTGGTTGGCCTACATGGCATCGGTTTTGCGGTCGATGAGATGATTCAAGGCTTTGGCGTCGCGATGAAGATGGGCGCCACCAAAGCCGATTTCGACGCGGTCGTGGCGATTCACCCAACCGGCAGCGAAGAATTCGTGACCATGCGTTAATGCTTCAACCGCTGAAGCCATAAGCATGCATTTGGCTTATGCCAAACATATCAATGCCCTGCAGAGACTGCGGGGCTTTTTTATGCCTGCATTTCAGCCTTGGCCTTCAATTCTGCGTTGATCCGCAGCGGATTTATCCATATAGTTTGAATTCAAACTATATCAATCAAACGTATTATGTCTCGACACAAATTTGGTATTCAATTTTCCATCGCGGCGCGACTGTGGCGCCGCCACCTCGATCAACGTCTGGCGCAAGCGGGCATCAAAGACATCAGTTGGGCCCCGCTGCTGCATTTAGATGAATTTGGCGATGGCATCAGCCAAAAAGAACTCGCCGCTTCAGTTGGCATGGAAGGCTCCACCTTGGTCCGCTTGCTCGATACGCTCGAACAAAAAGGCCAGATTGAGCGTCAAGCGGATATGCACGATCGCCGCGCGAAACGCATTTTTCTCACCGCAGCCGGGCGTGAGCACGTCGTGTCGCTGCGCGCAGAACTGCTGGCGATCGAAACCGACATGTTGGCCGATGTATCCGATGAACAGATTGAGGTCATGCGGCAAGTGCTCGGCGGCCTCATCACCAAATTCAAACACTAAGGACTGAGGGCACACCATGAACGCTCAACTTGCAAATCTCGGCTTGGATGCGGGTCGCTTAGCGTTTGCGCTGCGCACCGCACTGGCATCGTGCGCGGCACTGTTCGTCGGCTGGGCGCTTGGTTTAGAGCACCCACAATGGGCGGCGATGTCCGTTTGGGCGGCCTCACAACCCGGGCGCGGCATGCTGCTGGAAAAAAGCTTGTTCCGCTTTATCGGCACATTGGTCGGTACGGTCGTCGGGGTCACGCTGGTGTCCGTCGCCGGGGACAACATTTTGCTGCTGGCGCTGGGGCTGTCGGTGTGGGTCGGCTTGTGCGCCGGCGCGGGCAACGTGATTCATGGCCTGTTCAGTTACGCGACGCTGCTGTCTGGCTACTCGGCTTCACTGGTGGCGCTGCTCGGTACCGCCAACCAAACCGACATGCTGGAGCTGGGCACCGACCGCTTGCTCACCGTGATGACCGGGGTGTTCATCGCGCTGTTGGTGGGCTTGCTGTTTGCCCGTCGCAGCGATGAAGATGCCTTGGTGTGGCGCGTGCGCTCGCTCACCATTGCGGTCTTGCAAGCGCTCACCCAGCATTCGCGGCAGCAGCCCCTCTCTCAGCCCCTGGAACATTTGATGCTGGAAGCCGCGCAGATTGAAGAAGCGCTGGATCCGCACAGCGTCGGGTCAATTCGTTCACGCCGCGCGGTACAAACCCTGCGTTCGGTGGTGTTTGCTCTGATCTCGATACTGACTTGGCTGATGAACCAAGGTTCGCGCGTCAACCACAACGCTTTCCTGCTCGAGATTCAACACGCCATCAACGCGCACGAACTGCAATCGCCGCTCGATCAGGTGGTGGTGCATTTGCAACGCGCTGATGAAGAGTGCGACGATTTGCTGCTGTCACAAGCGTTGAATGAACTGAGCCAAGCCTTGCAAGGCCGCAAGACGTTTCGTCAATCAGGCAAACTGGAGATCACTGCCGCGACCGGCAAAGTGGTGCTCCACCGCGACTGGGTTGGCGCCACGCAGGCCATGTATCGCACCACCAGTTTAATGGTGTTGCTGGGCCTCGGTTGGGCGTGGACCGGATCGCCAATTGGCGCGTACGTGCTACTGGGAGCATCGGTGATGGTGACGCTGTTCTCCACCTTTGAAAACCCAGCGCTGATCATGACGCATATCTTCTGGTGGCAGATTGTCGGCGGCATGTCGAACCTGATTTGTCAGTTGGTGCTGTGGCCGATGGCGGCCAATGAATTGCAGATGCTGTTGATGATGGTGCCGCTGATTCTGTTGGGCGTGGTGCCATTTGCCCATCGCCGCCTCAGTTCGGGGTCGATGGACTACTTTATGATTTTCTTGTTGATGTCGCAGCCGCACCAACCCTACAGCGCCGATGCTGCGCACGCTATCACCATGTCGCTGGCGGTCATCGCTGGCCCCATGTTAGCGCTGCTGGCATTTAAACTGATTTTCCCCACCAACTTGTTGCGCCGCCAACAACGTTTGATGGATGCCATGTGGCATGCGCTGCCCACCCTGATTCAACATGCAATCCCCTTTCACTTCTGGCAAGCGCGCATGAAGCATCGTGTGCTCAAGTTGATTGCCATCACGCGAAAAAATGGCCTCAATTGGGCCGCACATGGCGAAAGTGGCCTGACTCTGATCATGCTGGGTCAATGTATTCAACATTGGCAGCAGATCGCGACCCACAGCACCAGCACGTACCATCAACAACGTCATCATGTGTGGTTGCAACGGTTAGAACGTGCGCTGCGTGACTCGCCGCAAGCGACAATTGCCCTGCTCAATCGCTACGCCACGCAAGAGCACCAACGCACGCCGCAACCGGCAAGGATGGCGCGCCGTGCCGCCGATGGGCTAAAACACGTGCAACCGCATTGGCAACGGCTCAAACGCCGCTAACCCCCTGCCCACACAAGCGATGTTCGGTTTTCCGGCATCGCTTTTTTGATCGCGTCATGTCATTCTCATCGATGAAAAAATCACCAATGGATAAAATTTGCGCATGCATCATCATGCATTCAATGCGACAATCATGAGCCAATTTTGTACGGGAAATAAACTTCTGTAGTTAATTATCCAACTGTATAGTAAAATTCGCTTGTCCATTTGTGCAATAAATGACAGAGTTCAGTCAGCAGCCGATTCATGACGATTCTTAACCCATTGTTAACTAGGGTTACATTATCCTTTCGAGCGGCCTTGCGATTAAATAGCGTTCTCACAAAGACATTTGAGCCTGTGAATCAAAAGCGTTGAATTGTACGTATACCCACATGAGTCACTGAGCTTAATGCGTTCTAAGTGGTAAAGGAGAGAAAGATTATGGGCGACGGTAAAGCCTTTTCTAAACAATGGCTGACCGCAATTGTTGCCGCAGTTGCGCTTGCTGGATGTCAGCCAGAAGCCACACCACAAGCCGCCAGCAATGGCGCGCCACCCCCAGTTGCGGTGGATGTGGTTCAAATTAACACCCAACCGGTTGAAGTCACCAGTACGCTACCGGGCCGGACCAGTGCCTACCGCATTGCGGAGGTGCGTCCACAGGTGAGTGGCATTGTGACCAATCGTCTGTTCGTTGAAGGCAGCATGGTGAACAAGGGCGAGGTGCTCTTTGAACTCGATCCGTCCACTTACAAAGCCGCATTGGCGAGTGCCAAAGCGAATCTGGCAAAATCAGAAGCCACCCTGGCTCAGGCAGAGTTTCAAGCGAAACGCTACCGTGAACTGGTGGCCAAAAAATCGGTCAGCCAACAAGATTACGAAGATGCTCAAGCGAGCTACAAAGAAGCCTTGGCTTCTGTAGAAGCGTCTAAAGCGAACGTCAATTCAGCGCAAATCAATCTGGATTACACCAAAATTACCGCGCCGATTTCCGGTCGTATCGGTCGTACCCTGATTACTGAAGGTGCGCTGGTGACTGCCAACCAAACCAATGCGCTGGCTACCATTCAGCAACTGGATCCACTGTACGTCGACCTTTCTCAGCCAAGTAATGAACTGCTGAAACTGCGCCAGTCTGCGGGTAAAGAGAATCAGGAACTCGCTGGCATCAAACTGTTCTTGGATGATGGTACGCCAATCGAGCAACGCGCTACGCTGCAATTTGCCGAAGTGTCTGTTAACGAGAAAACCGGCACCGTCAACGTGCGCGCCACCATTCCAAACCCCGATCAGTTCCTGCTGCCGGGTTTGTATGTGCGTGCAGCGGTACCGACCGAACATCGTGACAACGGCATTTTGATCCCGCAGTCGGCCGTCAGCCGCGATGCGCGTGGTCAGGCGTCCGTATTCGTCGTTAACGATCAAAACCAAGTGGAAAGCCGCACCGTGGTCGCCAGCCGTGCGATTGGCAACCAATGGTTGATTGATTCGGGTTTGAACGCAGGTGATCTTGTGATTGTCAAAGGCCTGCAAAAAGTTCATGCGGGCAGCGCGGTGACCGCGAACGTCCTGGAAGCCTCTAAGGAACAATAAGATATGGCTCGATTTTTCATAGATCGCCCCATCTTTGCGTGGGTGATCGCCATAATCATCATGCTGGCCGGTGTGCTGTCAATCATGACACTGCCCGTCTCGCAATACCCGGATATCGCGCCCCCAGCGGTGTCGTTGTCCGGTTCATACCCAGGTGCCTCTGCGGAAACGGTGGAAAACAGCGTGACGCAGACCATCGAACAGAACATGAATGGTATCGACAATCTCTTGTACATGTCGGCCACCAGTGACTCTGCGGGTAACTTTAGCATCACACTGACGTTTGAATCAGGTACCGATCCCGATATCGCGCAGGTTCAAGTACAGAACAAGCTGTCTTTGGCGGAAGCAACGCTACCGACCGAAGTGACCCAACAAGGGATCACCGTCGCGAAATCCTCCAGCTCATTTTTGATGGTGGTAGGCTTTATTTCTAACGACGGCAGCATGGACAACACCGAAATCGCCGACTTCATGGTGTCGCAGGTCAAAGACCCGCTCAGCCGTGTACAAGGGGTGGGTGAAGTTCAGGTGTTCGGCGCACAGCACGCGATGCGTATCTGGCTCGACCCGAATAAACTCAACAACTTCCAGCTGACGCCAGCGCAAGTGAAAACCGCCATCAGCGCACAGAATACGCAAGTTTCTGTGGGTCAGTTGGGCGCCACACCCGCGCTTGAAGGTCAACAGCTGAACGCGACCATTACTGCACAAAGCCGTTTTACCACCGTCAAACAGTTTGAAAACATTCTGCTGAAAGTGGACACCGACGGCGCGCAAATTCGTCTCAAAGACGTGGCGCGTGTGGAGCTGGGCGCTGAAGATTACCAAGCGGTTGCGCTGTACAACGGCAAATACGCTTCTGGTATTGCGGTGAAACTGGCCACCGGTGCCAACGCACTGGAAACCGCCGATGCGGTGAAAGCGCGCCTGGCCGAACTGCAACCGACATTCCCATCGAACATCGAAGTGGTGTATCCATACGATACCACCCCATTCGTAAAAATCTCGATTGAGGAAGTGGTGCACACGCTGATGGAAGCGATCGTGCTGGTCTTCTTGGTAATGTACCTGTTCCTACAAAACTTCCGCGCCACCTTGATCCCAACCATCGCCGTTCCGGTGGTTCTGTTGGGGACCTTCGGGGTGATGGCGGCGTTTGGCTTCTCGATTAACACGTTGACCATGTTTGGTCTGGTCCTCGCCATCGGCTTGCTGGTGGACGATGCGATCGTGGTGGTTGAGAACGTGGAACGGGTGATGAGCGAAGAAGGGTTGTCACCGCGCGAAGCGACGCGTAAATCGATGGGTCAAATCACCGGCGCGCTGGTGGGGATCGCGATGGTCTTGAGTGCGGTATTCATTCCGATGGCCTTCTTCGGGGGCGCCGCGGGGGCGATTTATCGTCAGTTCTCGCTGACCATTGTTTCGTCGATGGTTCTGTCGGTACTGGTGGCAATGATTCTGACGCCAGCCCTGTGTGCGACCTTGCTCAAACCAATCAAGAAAGGCGAAGCGCACCACGTAAAACGCGGCCCGCTGGCTTGGTTCAACACATGGTTTGATCGCGGCACTGAGAGCTACCAGAACACGGTGAATCGTGGTGTAAACCACCGCGTGCGCTACATGCTGGCGTACATCGTGATCGTTGGTGTACTCGCCACGTTGTGGACACGTCTGCCCACTTCCTTTGTACCGGAAGAAGACCAAGGTATTTTCTTGTCGATTGTTCAATTGCCTGTGGGTGCCACACAAGAACAAACGCTGGAAGTGATGGGCAAAGTGCGTAAACACTTCCAAGAAGATGAAAAAGACGCGGTTGAATCGGTGTTTACCGTGGCTGGCTTTAGTTTCGCCGGTCAAGGTCAGAACATGGGTATGGCGTTCGTGCGTCTCAAAGACTGGAGTGAACGGACAGATCCGGCGCTGTCGGTAGATGCTGTGGTTGGACGCTCTTATCCGGCGTTTGCCCCAATCAAAGAAGCGCAAATCTTCTCGTTCAACGTGCCAGCCATTCAAGGTTTGGGTAGCGCGAGTGGTTTTGATGCCTACTTGACCGATACCGCGAACTTGGGCCACGACAAACTGATCGAAGCACGTAACCAGCTCTTGGGCATGGCCGGTTCTAACCCGAACCTGACTCAGGTACGCCCGAACGGTATGGAAGATACGCCACAGTTCCGCATTGATATCGACTACGAAAAAGCGATGGCCATGGGTGTGTCCGTGTCTGACATCAACTCCACCCTGTCAACCGCGCTGGGTTCGAGCTACGTCAACGACTTCATCGACAACGGTCGTGTGAAGAAAGTGTACGTACAAGCCGATGCACCTTACCGCATGAATCCAGATGACCTGAGCTTGTGGCATGTGGCGAACGCCGATGGCGACATGGTGCCGTTTGATGCCTTTGCCACCACCAAATGGACCTTTGGTTCACCTCGTCTGGAACGCTTTAACGGCGTACCGGCCGTGAACATTCAAGGTTCCGCTGCGCCAGGTAAGAGTACCGGGGATGCCATGCAGGCGATTCTGGACATTGTGAAGCAACTGCCGGAAGGCATTGGCCTAGAATGGACGGGCGCCTCGTACCAAGAAGTCCAAACCGGTTCACAAGCGCCGTTCCTATACGCCTTGTCTATCTTAATCGTATTCCTCAGCCTGGCTGCGTTGTACGAAAGTTGGAGCGTCCCGTTCTCCATCATCTTGGTGGTGCCACTGGGCGTCTTTGGTGCGATTGCGGCGGCGACGATGAAGTCGCTCTCGAACGACATCTACTTCCAAGTGGGTCTGTTGACCACCATCGGTCTGTCGGCGAAAAACGCCATCTTGATCGTGGAGTTTGCCAAAGACTTGTATGACGACGGCATGGATCTGGTGCACGCAACGGTCGAAGCGTGTCGAATGCGTTTGCGTCCGATCATGATGACCTCGTTCGCATTCATCCTCGGCGTACTGCCACTGGCACTGAGTACCGGTGCAGGTGCTGCCAGCCGTAACGCGATTGGCTGGGGTGTGGTCGGTGGTATGTTGGCCGCAACCATACTGGCGATCTTCTTCGTGCCGGTGTTCTTTGTAATGGTGATGAAACTGTTCCGCACCAAACCGCATAAGATTCCAACCGACGCTTAAGAGACACACAAGCGAACCCTCGCCACTGATCCGCGCAAGCGGGTCAGTGGCTTTTTTATTTCATTCTGCTCAGTGATGAATTTCACCCGTATTGCTTAGTTTTCCCGCAACAAAACGTACCAAGATTAAGAAATATTTCACCTTTTACACACATTTTCGATACACTACGGCGCATTACGATCCATTCTGAACAAATCCGTGTGCTCGACTGACTCTCCAACCCAATTTTTTTATGATTGGCTTGATCTCACTGACGCTGAACAAACGGCCGCACTCGGCCAGCTTCGCCAACAGAAGCCCGCCTTGCATGCGCAAGTGCTCCCCTTGATTCATCAGCTACAAACCACTCAGCTAGCGCATGTGTTCACCCAGCACGCCAACGACTGGGTGCAAGACCACTACGATTACAGCGGCCAAGTCATCGACAAATATCGCCTGCATCAAGAGATTGGACGTGGCGGCTTAGGGCTGGTTTATTCTGCCTCGCGTGATGACAACACCTATGAACAGCAACTGGCCATCAAGCTGATTCAGCCCCATATCGTGCACCACCTCGACCAACGGGCGCTGTTTACCGAAGCGCAGATTCTGGCGCGCCTCAACCACCCCGGCATCGCGAAAGTTTACGATGGCGGCCTGTTTCGCGATCAGGTGTATATCGTGATGGAGCGTATTGAGGGGCAAACGCTGGATGCCTATCTTCAGCAGCAGACGTTATCGGTTCAAGAGAAACTCAAGCTCTTCATTCAGGTGTGTCAGGCAGTTGAGCACGCCCATGACCATCACATTCTGCACGCCGACCTCAAACCGGAAAATATACTGATTGATGCAGCGCATCAGCCCAAGCTGATCGACTTCAACCTGACGCAGAAGCTCAAGCAGAATACGTTGCCCAACGAGGACTCGTCACTTTTGGCGTTTAGTGATCAATACGCCAGCCCAGAGCAAAAGCAAGGGGACTACCTGACGCAGCAAAGCGACGTCTATTCATTGGGCAAGATTCTGCAGTGTTTGTTTCCAAGGCTACGCGCCAACTCGGATTTGCAACACGTGGTGGAGAAAGCCATCGCCCCTCAAGCTGAGCAGCGCTATCTCAGCGTTGGCGACCTGCGCCACGACTTAGAACACATTCTGGCGCTGCGACCGATCTCACTCAAGCAGCATCAACCGGTGTATATCCTGCGCCGCTTGATACAGCGGCGGCCATTTTATTGCTTGCTGGTCTCGCTACTCTTGGCATCAGGGGCGAGCTTTACTTACGCCGTGGTGGACAAAAACCACCAGCTCTCACAAGAGAAGAAAATCTCCGAGAACATGCTGTTTGAACTCACGCAGCTGCTGTTTCACAGCAAAGACTCCCACGATCAACCCTTGACCATTGAAGCCATGTTGGCCATCACGCGCTTACGCGTGCTCTCCAACCCCGACTTACCCCAGCACATCAAACAAAAAATGCTGCTGGCGTTGATCACGCCGGTTCCTACACCACCCGATGACACGGCCTTGGCCGATTCCACCGCGACGACGAAACCATGACCACCCGATTTGCCCTGTTTTGGCTGATGTTCGGCCTCCTTTCCCTTCCTCCTGTGTTGGTGAACGCCGAGACGCGGGAAGGCCACTTCATTGACGCGCCGGTAACGGGTCTATTTTATAAAACCACGTCGGGGCTGAGTGGCACCACGCAGCAAGGGAAATTTTCATACCGGCCGGGTGACATCATCTATTTTTACCTCGGTCAAGATGACAACGGATACTTACTCAGTACGCTCAGCGGTCAGGAGGTCATCACGCCCACGCAAGCCAGCACGCAGGTCAACCGCAGCATCAACATGACTCGGCTGTTACTGACCCTCGACGCGACGCCGCAAAACAACGCTGAGATCAAACTGCTCAGCGATGCCTTAACGGATAAAAAATTTCTGCAGCAACTCAAGCAGATTGATTTGTCGTTCATCGACGAGCACCTCGACGAACTGGATTTACCCTTGGTTTCCGCCCGCGAAGCCATCGAACACCTGACCCAAAGCCAGCAATACATCACCGACAACTTCACGTCGGATCAAATCGTCTACCGCCCACTCGGCGTGCAGTTTGAAAGTACCTTGGTGCCGAAAAAAGACTGGCAGGGCAAAATTTGCGCCTATAACCTCGACCGTGCTAATCACCCGAATTATCACCGTCCGGTGGGCATCGTCCGCTTTGCCGTTCGTGGGAACACGCTGATCGAATACCCAGCGTTGGGGGACTTCTTCAACGGCTGCCAATTGCGACCGGAACATGGGTTGCGCCAAATGCAATCGACCCCTCTGGATGATTTTTCTTTGAAAGGCGGCTTGATTGGCTGCGCCCAGCACGGCTGCACGCGCAACGATTTGAACGGCTTCTATATTGAAGATTTTGACGACGACGGGGATTGGAAGTACCGCACCATCGCGATGAACTTCGACCCGACCACGCAGCTGTATATGGAAAAAGCACAAGGCTTGGGCCACACCCCCAACGTCCGCCACAGCAATCGCAGTGAGATGATGTGGTTCACCTACCCCACAGGCAAAGGGGATCACATCCCGTATCAAGGGATCTGGTTACGCACCCGCTACCTTGCTTCGGGCATGGCGCATCAATGTTTGAAAGTCGGCCCACATGCGGTGTTGCGGGGGCCAACCGGCACCACGCAATGTCCTGAGCAGCCCAGCGCTTACTCACAGGACGTGACCACTGAGTACAAAGACATGTGGTGGCTGAACACCAACGCGTCGGCACTGACCCTGGCCGACCTCAACCTCACGGTGACCTGGTTTGACCCTCAACGCGGCCCCCAATACACCAGCTGGGAATACCTGCCCGCGGGCGCGCAATGGGATCAAGGCATTCTCTATCGCTATCAACAACGAAAACATCGTGCCATGGATGGGCAAGAGTCGATGCAGACCCTCAGCGTCGACGAATTCACACGGCAACATAAGGACAGCCAATGAACCACCCCCCTTTTACCCAAGTGCTGCATCACTGGAAACAAGGTGACAAACGTGCCGAGAGCGAGCTATACCGCATCGCCTATGCCCATTTACGCCGTTTGGCCGAGCAAGAGCAAACCCGCAACATCAGCAAATACGGCGATGGCAATCCCGTCATCAACGACAGCATTCACAGCACCACCGCCTTGGTGCATGAAGCCTATTTGCGTTTATCACAATCGACGCTGGATGATGTTCATCACCGCCGCGACTTTTATCTCAAAGCGGCCAAAATCATGCGCCAAATTTTGATTGATCATGCCCGTCATAAGCAGGCACAAAAACGCCTGCCCGTCACGGTGGTGGCCGAGAAAAACGCCGCCGCGTCATTTGAACAACTGATCATCATGGACAAAACGTTGGACACCTTTAGCGCGCGCTACCCACGCCAATCCAACGCCTTAAAGCTGAAATACCTGATTGGCATGAAAATCGATGAAATCAGTGAGCTGCTCGAGTGCAGCCGCAGCCTGATTGAAAAAGATCTCAAATTCGCGCTGTGTTGGTTTCAATCGAGACTCAGTTCATGATGCGCCTGCTGCTGCCCCTCATCTCCACAGTACTCGGCGTGTGGTTATGCTGGCCGAGTCACTCCAACCCGCTCGATACCATCGAGCGCGCCATTCAGGCCGCCCTATCCCAAGCACGCCCTCAGGCGGCGCGCGGTGACGCTTTGAATTTGACCGACTCGGCCGCGCCAAGCCAGCGCGCCTCATCGGCAGCCCATCCTGACAACGCCCAGCGTGATTTGGATGCCACACCACAGCCCACCGCACCATTGCCAGACGCCGCCGAGGAAGAGACACCACTGGAGGCATTGCTGTCCAGCGGCATCGGCACCGAGATCATCATCAGCGCAGGCGAACATGCACTCGCCAGCGACGAGCCCCCCAATCAACCGCCTGAACTCAATCAACAAGCTTACCAGCGCATCAGCGAGGACATGGCAACGTGGCAACTCAGCACCACCGATTCGGCGCATTACCAGATCAACATCGATGATTTGTTTCGCGATCCGGAGGGGGATTTAATCACTTACCGTGTCTCCATCAACAGTCGTTCGCTCAAGTTGGCACTGGCGCAGTCTCTGACACTCAACGGCCTCGTTGAACCGGACTTAAGCGCCGTCACGGTGTTGATCGAAGCCAACGACGATCACCATCAGGAAGACGCGTGGCAAAGCGTGAGTTTTACACTCGCCAACATTGATGTCGAAGAGCAGCAAGACAGCCAACAGCTGGAGAACAAGTATTTATATCGCATTCACACCACCCGCGAATTGGGTGGAAAACGCTATGACTTCGACGTCCTGTATTGCGAAGGGTTCTATCTTGACCATGGCACGGTGCTCTATGCCATGAGCCAAAGCCGCCTCACTTGCCCAACGCCAAGTGACTTTAAAAAGGTGGGCTATTACCAACGGCGCACTCAAGACATTGATTTCGATCTCGACTCCAACACCTTCATGCGCTGGACGTTTCGACAAAGCTACACCGCGCGAATGGGGTCAGGGACGAATTTTCTGGTCACCAGCTACAACGGTGACCGCTATGAAACCGACACCTTGATGGACGTCCCGGCCGCAGCCGAAGCGCGCCTCAACGTCACGACCGGCCAATATTTGTATCAAACGAGCCGGTTTGACTACCTGATGCTGAATGAACAACACCATTATTACTGGGTGAGCATGATGAATTACATCTATAACCGCCGCCTCGATAATCCGGACTATTATCAACCTGCAGATTCCGACTTAAATATTACCGCTGAAGTTGGCAACTTATCGTGTCGCCAGTTTGAACCGTATTTTGCGTTCTCCTCACTGACGGGCATGACGGAATATCAGCAAACCTTGATGGTCTTTTCGGGGGATTATTATGGCAACTATCCGCCCGCCTGCTTTGAATATCAAAACCCGCAGCGCCTGACCAATTTGTCCTCCGATCTGGAATATTCCGAATACGACATCCCGCTGGATGGCGAAATATACACCTACATTTTGCGCCCGCGGCCGGAATATGCCCATTTATTGGAAACGTTCAAAATCAACCTGATTTATCGCCAACCGGTGCACTAACCGCTGATGCTTATTTGTTCATCGTTGTCACACATCGCATGAATCATAAAAAAATAAATTATTTTACGGGTTTTTATTTAATTTCCGTATATTGAAAGCGCGAATTCAAACAGGTAGAAAGTTGCCCACAACGTATTTCGTTCCGTACTCAGCAGTGGCAGTGCGGAATAACAATGTGTCAGCGATCTGATTTGAAATCGACAGGGATATAATAATGAAACAAATGACTTTACTGGCAGTGTCAGTGGCGATGGCATTGAGTGGCTGTGGCGGTGGTTCTGATGGCAGCAGCGGCGAGACCGCGGCGCAAGGCACCACCATCACCGCATTCGATGGTTACTTCTATCAGGCGGTTGTGTTCGATGACACCAACAACGATGGCGTGCTCACCATCGGCACCGATACGATTTTCGATTTAACCGATGAGAACGGTCAATACACGTTACCGGCCGACACCGAAATCAGCGGCTCACTTGCCCTGCAAACCCTGATCCCGGGCGGGACTGCGCAAACTGCATTGGCAAACTACAACTCAAAATACGTGGGCATCTACACCTACGATTCGGATAATGCTGATCAGGTGATGACCCATGAAGTCGTCTTCCGTGCCCCTAGCTCATCTACCGTGATTTCGCCGATCACCGATTTGGTGGCGATTGAAATGAGCAGCAACGGCGGAGATGAAGAAGCCGCGAAAACCAGTGTCGCCGTGAGCCTTGGGATTTCCGATCAAGTCGACGACGTCTACAGTGACTTTGTGTCTGGCGATAAGGCCAACAGCAAACTGCACAAAACCGCGCAGATCCTGACAGAATCGAAAGCCGTGGCGGGTGACAACTACCATGCTCAAGCGGCCACCATCGTGGCGGCAGCGCAAACGCAAGTGGAAAGCATGGATGACGAGCAGTTGACGTCCAACACCTACAAACCGGTGATCACCGTCGATGACAGCAACAACGCCAGCACGCAGTTGAACTACAAATTGACGGTGGATAAAACCGTCGCAGAATCACTGCAATTGCAGCTCAGTGCAGCCACCCTTGCGAAAAACGAGAGCTTTGCGGGCCTTTCGCTGGCGCTCGACGGCCTGTTCAATGATAAAGACAATACCACCCCAACCGTCAGCACAAGCACCACGCAACTGGGGGACACCGGTATTTCTGTCAGTGTCTCGAACAACACACTCCAACTGGGCGCGGTCAACCCAGTCGCGGAAAGCGGTTCATTCACCATCACCTTGCAAGCCAACGATGTGGATTCACAAGGTGAGACGCTAACCTCTCCCCTCCAGGTGGTTTTGACGCTCACCATTACCTCGACCAACCAACTGCCTGTTGTGGAAGAAGACACACAAGAGCAATTGCAAGCGATCGTCGATGGATGGCAACTTCAACAAGGGGTCGCGTTCGAACAGACATTAAGCCTAGCGGGCCTATTTAGCGACAGCGATGGCACTATCAGCGACTACCAAGTCGGCACCATCAGCGCAGACGGCCTCAGCATCAACGTGAATGCCAGCCAAGCCGTGGTCACGATTGCTGGGACACCCAACAAGGCCTACCCAGCCGGACAAACGTTTGTGGTTTACGGCCTAGATAACGAAGCCGCCAAAGTGAGCGCCAGCTTCACTTTGCCTGAAATTGTGGACGGCGTGGAACCAGAGCCAGAAACACCAGAGCTTGGTTTTACCCTCAAGCAGTTCAATAACCAAGAGTGGAAAATGGGCAGCTTTGCTGACATCGATGGCGAAGTGGGTTACGCGGCGCTGCTCAACAATGATGGTCAACTGCAAATGTGTTGGGGAACGGACGCACAAAGTGACCCCTACAAAACCAACATCAGTGACACCAACACGTGGAACAACGAAACCGCGTTTGATCGCCTAGCCCAACTGGACGAAGTGAGCGGCACCTACGTGCAAGCGGCGGATAAAGATTGTTGGAGCGTCGAGCTGCAAAGCGATGGCTCTTTGAGCAACTTCGGTGGTTTTGAGGCCAAAGTGTTGTACCAAAACACCGATGGCGACCAATTCCTGATTCAAGTGGGCAGCCAAGAACTGTTCTGGTTGGACGGAACGTCGACCAAGTTCGCCAACCAGATTGCGGCAGAGACCAAAGTTTACGCGGGTGTGACGGAATACCAGATGTTCGTCGAAGCGGGTAAAGAATTCATTGAAGCGTTGGATGGCCCAGAGCTGAGCTACTCATACGCAGAGAACCAACTGACCGAAGGTGAGTTTGAAACCAACTCGGTTCTGCCAACAGGATTCTATACGCCAGGTACTTGGTCGATTTCAACCGATGAGCAAGGCTACAGCTACGCTGAGTTTATCGAAACAGAAGAAGACCAAAAAACACGCATTCGCTATGTGTACCGCGATTTTGGTGACTTCTACATTTCCATGGGTTGGGATGAAGAAGCGCAGTATCTATACCAATCGGCACCGTTCTTCCGCCTCTTTAGCGAAGACAAAGCGTTGATGAATGCGGTCGTGGAATCCTTGCCAATCTCTAAAGATTAATCACGCGACGCGAGTCACCGCAAGTGATCACCAAAAGGCCGAATCTCAGATTCGGCCTTTTTCTATGTCATCGGGCTGATATGGCTCAGCCAATGTGGCGTTCCGTTACTGAACACACAATACATTCAGCAGCGACGTGCCTTTGAGGTTGGTGATCTTGCCGTTGGTAAACAAACCTTTCTTGTTGAATCCCCAATAGGGCAAATAGACCGGCCACTGTTCGTTTTCCATCACTTTCGAGTTGAGCAGTTGCTTCCACTCCTCTTCGGTCGACAAACGCATACCTTGGCTCCGGCACAGCTTTTCTGCCCCATCGTAGCTCAAACGGTTCCACGCCAAATTGTGTTCCATGTAGAACTGCACGTTGTCCGCCATGGTGTATGGCACCGCGTACATGAGGCCATTCAACGTAGTTTGATGGCGCAGCAGTACATCGCCACTGGCCGCTTTAGGAGGCGTGGGGCGTGTTTGACTCGGTACCGTTGTGGTGGCCTTGACTGGCGCTGGCGCGGCTTGAACGGGCGCTGGTTGGGTCACTTTTTTCGGCGCTGCGGCGGGCGTTCGGGGGGCTGACGTCGCCGGTTTTTTCGCAACGGGCGCCGTCACCGAACCCGATTTTCGCACTTCACGGATAAAGGCTTCTTTGTAACCCGGCACACTGCGCACACCAGCGAGATCGCGTTTCGCTTTGGCATAATCGGTGTACGGACCAATTAAACACCGTTGGCCTTTGGCTTCCGGCTTCATCCATACATCGGTCGACATGTTTTGATACAGCACTTTGGCTTTGTCGACTGACAGCGGTTCCGCCAGCAAACCACACTGAATCCAGAAATTTGATTCCTTGCCTTTCGGGGCCGAGTTCCCCCATAAGCCTTGACCGATCGGACAGGCTTTATCCAGTACGGGCAACTGCTGACTTGATGCTTGTGTCGCATCGCACAGAAAATCCTTGGCGTGCGCCGGTAAAGTAACGAAAGGCACGGCACAACAAGACAGGCTTAATAGAACTCGATGGGTGACTTTAGGCATCACGACCACTCTCATATCCATGGTTATCCTATTCTAGTGACAATGGTTATGGCTCAATGTTCAGTGACAGATGCAAAAAAAGAGCCGTAATCACTTACGACTCTTAGTTTAGGTAGATTATATGAACAAAATCAATCGACTCTGATCAACCTTTGTAGATTTTTGGGTTAAATACATCGCGCAACCAGTCGCCGAGTAGGTTGATCACCAACACCAGTGTCACCAGCACGATCCCCGGGAAGATGGTGATCCACCAAGACCCCGAGAAGATGTAGTTAAAACCGATACTGATCAGCGAGCCAAGCGATGGTTGGTCAACCGGCAACCCCAATCCGAGGAAAGAAAGTGCCGCTTCCGACATGATGGCGTTTGCCACCTGCACAGTCGAGATCACCAGAATCGGAGACAGGCAGTTGGGCAGAATATGGCGGAACATGATGCGTGGCGATTTAAAGCCCATCACGCGTGCCGCTTCGACATACTCTTTCTTCTTCTCGGCCAATACCGACGCACGAATGGTCCGCGCATACTGCGGCCATTCCGCCACCCCGATGATCACCACTAGCATGATCACCGCGTATTCGCTGAAGAACTCACTGCCAAAACTGGCCTTGAAAATGGCCGAAACAATGATTGCCACCATCATGGTCGAGAACGACAACTGCACGTCCGCAAAACGCATCAGGAAGCTGTCGATACGGCCACCGAAGTAACCCGCAGACAAACCAATCACAATGCCGAGGAACAGTTGCAGCCCCACCGCCAAAAAGCCGATGGTCAGCGACAAACGTGAGCCGTACAAAATGGTGGATAAAATATCGCGCCCTTGGTTATCCGTCCCCAACAGGAAACGCGCGTCGCCATCTTCCATCCACGATGGCGGCAGCTCGGAGTCCATGATGTCGATCGACGACAAATCATACGGGTTAGTCGGCGCCACCAGCGGCGACACCAAAGAGACCACCAGCACCACCATAAAGACAGCGAAGCTGAACATCGCCACTTTGTCGCGCAGGAAGTAGTACAGAAAATCCGATTGTTTAAAACGCTCCCAACGTGAAGGAGCAGCAGCTACTTGACTCATGATTATGCTCCTTTGCCAGTCAGGTTAACGGTTGGGTTGATGAGACCATACAACAGGTCGACGATGGTGTTGGTCACCACAAAAATCAGACCGACAAAAATGACGTAAGCGGTGATCAGCGGCGTATCCACTCGGTTAATCGCTTCAAGGAACAAAAAGCCGGTGCCCGGCCACTGGAAGACAGTCTCGGTCAAAATGGTGTAGGCCACCATGGTGCCGATTTGCACCCCGCCGACCGTCAATACAGGCAGCATGGTGTTTTTCAACGCGTGCTGATAGTAAATCTTGTTCATCGGCAAGCCTTTGGCGGTCGCGAACTTGATGTATTCCGAGCTCAGCACCTCAAGCATTTCCGCACGCACCAAGCGAATGAACAGTGGCAGCATGATGGAAGCCAGTGATACACACGGTAAAATGAGGTGCGCCAAGCCATCGAGTGTAAAGTAGCCTGAATCCCAGCCCAGCCAGTTGGCGGTTTCACCCCGGCCATAGGACGGTAGCCAGTTAAGCTCAATCGAGAACACATACATCAGCATAATAGCCGTCAGGAACACCGGAATCGAGATACCGATACTACTGCCCGCCATGATGAGTTTGGTAAAGAAGCTTTTCGGATGTATTGCCGAATACACCCCAAGCGGAATCGAACAGATAACAATGATTAACGAAGCCCCGAACACCAGTTCCAGCGTCGCCACCAATTTATCGAGAATCACTTCTACCGCAGGACGCTTGAAGAAGTAAGATGTGCCCAAGTCACCGTGCACTGCAGCGGTCACAAAACGAGCGTATTTAGTCACGAAAGGATCGTTGAGGCCCAGCTCATCACGCAGCGCTTGACGCTCTGCTTCCGAAACCGATTGACCGACAAGCTCACGCAGCGGATCGCCCAGGTTATCCTGAATGGCAAACGCCACCAAACTGATCACAAACATCACTATCAGTGCCTGAAACAGGCGCTTGACCAGAAACGAAAACATTCCTTGCCCCTTAACTTTCCATGAAAAATTCACCGCGGGTCAACGCACCGCTCATGAATTAAATTCAGTCTCAAAAATGGCACCTAACCCGACTGAAACAAAGTTAAGTACCAAAGCCGTCAACGGGCCTTTCAAGCCGAAGCTCGAAAGGCCTCATTCACGCAGTGTGTGCGAAATTACTCTTTCACGACCAAGTCACCGAAGTATGGGAATTCCATCGGGTTGACGATTGGTTTGATGTCCAGTGTTGATTTCGCACCCCATGCGAGGTTCTGCCAGTGAAGTGGCACGAATGCCGCATCTTTGTACAGAATGCTTTCCACGTTTTGCAGCATTTGCGCACGTTTCGCCGGATCAGTTTCTACGTTAGACGCTTCCACCAATTTGTCGACTTCTGGGTTCGAGTAATGACCACAGTTGTACTGACCTTTACCAGTCTCTTCGTTACGCGTCATGGTCAGGAATTCAGAGAAGTTCGCTGAATCCTCGGTGTCTGAGTGCCAGCCGATCATCAGCATGTCTGCCGCACATTTGTCGAACTCAGGCCAGTATTGCGCTTTTGGCATGGTTTTCAGGTCAACTTTGATGCCGATCTTAGACAGCATTGCAGACGCCGCTTGTGCCACTTTCGCATCGTTCACGTAACGGTTGTTCGGTGCGATCATGGTCAACGTGAAGCCTTTCTCGTAACCCGCTTCCTTCATCAGCGCTTTGGCTTTCTTCAGGTCGTAACGCGGCACCAGCTCAGGGTTGTAACCCGCGTAGCCTTTCGGGCTCTGTTGACCGGCTGCTGTCGCAAAGCCTTTCATGATCTTGTCCACGATACCTTCGTTGTTGATCGCGTAGACAATCGCCTGACGAACGCGCACATCTTTCAGCGCTTCGTTATTGGATTGGTTCATTTGGAACGAGATCAAACGCGTGCCCGGCAATGTCACCAAATCAACGCCTTTCGCCGATTCCACACGTTTGTGGTCGTTTGGCGCAACCGGAGCAATCATGTCCACGTCGCCAGACAGCAGCGCTGCCACGCGAGTCGCGTCTTCTTTGATTGGTACCAGTTTCAGGTGATCCACGTTGCCTTTGGAATCTTTATCCCAGTAATCTTTGAAGCGTTCAAAGTCCACTTTGACGCCCTGTTCACGTTGCGTCACGATGAACGGACCGGTACCCGAAATGTGCGTAGAAGCGAACGAGTTACCGTGTTTCACGATTTCGCTCTTGTCTTTGCCGTCTTCAGTCTTGCCCGTGTAGAACTTGCTGTCCATTGGGAAGATGTAAGTGGCCGTTTGCAGCACCAGCGGATACGCGCCTTTTGACACCAAATCAACGGTGTTAGCATCCACTTTCACCATTTTCTCGTACGGTTCAAAAATCGCTTTAAAATCAGGAGAGTTCTGCAGGCGGTCAAACGTCCACACCACATCATCTGCAGTCATGGTGTTGCCTGAATGGAATTTCACACCTTCACGCAGGTGGAAACGGACGGTTTTGTCATCCAAACGTTCCCAGCTGGTCGCTAGGCGAGGTTCAAAATCCAGATCTTGCGTGTAACGAACAAGTGGATCAAACACCATGTGAGACAGTTGCAGCGTACCGCCAGACAGCTGTTCATGTGGGTCAAGAGACACTGGGTCTGCGTCGTAAGCCACTGTGATGTCTGCAGCACTTGCCGCAAAGCTCAAGCCAGCTGCCATTAAAGCCACTGCTAGTTTGCTTTTCATGGTTTTCATTGCATAACTCCTTATGCGGGAATCCGAATCCCTAGTTGTTGTATTTGCTTCTGTTTATCAATCCCCATTCCAATGAATGGGTAATCCGATACGGCTTATGCCGTTTTTACATCTTCTCTCAAGCCTGTAAATTCAGGCATCAAGGAAATCAGTTGTTTGCTGTATTCATGCGACGGTGAATTAAAGAGCTGTTCGGTCGGTGCCACTTCCAGCAACGTGCCCATCTTCATCACACCCACGCGATCACACATCTGGCGAATCACGGGTAAATCGTGACTGATAAACAGCATGGTCAAATTCAGCTCATCCTGAAGGTCTTTCAGCAGGTTAAGAATTTGCGCCTGAACGGACACGTCCAGCGCTGACGTCGGTTCATCACAAATCAGCAGACGCGGACGCGTCGCCAGCGCACGTGCAATCGAAATACGTTGACGCTGACCGCCCGAAAATTCATGAGGATACTTCACGCCCGATTGACGCCCCAAACCCACATGATCCAACAGATCGTTCACGATCTGGCGAGTTTCCGCTTCGTTACGTGTCAATTTGTGGAAACGAATCGGCTCGGCAATGATGTCGAAAATCTTCATGCGCGGATTCATGGACGTGTATGGGTTCTGGAACACCATCTGCATCTGACGACGCATCGGACGGCGCTCTTTCTCGGATTTCATCGCCGTGAGGTCGATGCCTTCAAAGGTCACGCGACCATCATTCGGTTCATACAACCCCGCGATTACACGCGCAATGGTCGATTTACCCGAACCCGATTCTCCCACCAAACCAAAGGTTTCGCCTTCAAACACTTCAAAACTCACGTCGTTTGACGCCTGCACGTACTCCCGGCGGCTCTCAAACAGCGAATCTTTGGTCACAAAACGCAGCTTCACATGTTCAACGTTCAGTAGCGGGCCGGTGTATTGGCGCTGATCCTGACTCTGACCCAACCAGTGATTTTTGATATCCAGTGATTGATGATCGCCCACATCTTCGATGTAGGTCACCAGCGGGAAGCGATCCAGTTTCATGTCTGAACGTGGCACAGCCGAAATCAGGCTGCGCGTGTAGGGGTGATCGGGGTCGCCCAGCACTTTGGCGGTTGGGCCAAATTCCACCAGCTCCCCGCGATACATCACCGCCACGCGGTCCGTAACGTTCGACACCACGCCCATGTCATGCGTCACCAGCATACAGCCCACATTGTTTTGAATGCACAGCTCGCGAATCAGGCTCAGGATTTGGTCCTGAATGGACACATCCAGCGCGGTGGTGGGTTCATCGGCGATGATCAGATCCGGCTCGCCCGCCAGTGCAATGGCAATCACCACCCGCTGACGCATACCGCCTGAAAATTGGTGTGGGTACTGTTTCAGACGGTTTTCCGGTTGAGGAATCCCCACCTGTTGCATCAGAGACAGCGCCCGTTGGTACGCTTCATCATCACTCACCTTCATGTTGGCGTGAATGGTCTCTTTGAGCTGCTGCTCGACGGTAAACAGTGGGTTTAAAGACGTCATTGGGTCTTGGAAGATGAAGCCAATTTTAGATCCACGAACGGCGCGCATCTTGTCTGCGGACAAACCGGAGATTTTTTGGCCATCAAGGAACACCTCGCCTCCGGCGATGGTTCCCGGTGGGCTGAGCAAGTCGATGATGGCATTGCCCACCGTCGATTTACCCGCGCCAGATTCGCCAACCACACCCACGATTTCACCGCGTTCAATGTTGAATGACAGCGATTTCACCGCGGCATGGACGCCGTGACGTGACGGATATTCAATACGAAGGTTTTTAACTTCTAAAAGTGACATCTAACCAGACCTCTACTGCTTCGGCAGTTTTCTGCCCTGTCTGAGACTCACGGCGCACGACCTGAATTGGTCGTCTCACCACGAGTACAAGTGAATCCATTCTTACCAGTACATTATTCTGGCAATTTACAAGGTCATCAATTTGGCAAATATTTCACAGAAAAGCAACATTGAGAGGATAAAAAATCGATAACGACCAAAAATAAAGCAGCTTTGTCGAATTGTTATGCATTTAAATTACATATATAAATAATCAAAGCCGTTTCTAGCACGCCAATTCATACCGATTCATATAGTTTTAAACTCTATATTCCGAGTAAATATAAAAATATTGTAAATAGGACTGTACGCATATTTGTTCACAATTATGCAAACAATGACTTTTAACAATAAAGAAACAACCGCCAAGTGAAATCCATTACCTAAGCGTTAGATCTTGGAATTAAAATCAAAAACCAGTGTATAAAACCAAACTTTCAAAACTAATTAGCATGATTATCGAGAACTATCTAAAACAAAAAAGCAGGGATTTCACCGTCATCACGACCCAACACTCGCCATGCGCGGTTCACTCGACTCATAGAGCTTAGATGGCTTTCAGGCGTCGCAAACGCATAAAACCAGAAAATGCCAAATGAACCACAGAAACAGCACCATTCCCTGATATCGATAAAATTAATCACCGCCAATCGCATGCCATGCCGGCATCTTCGTGACGGATGTCCCCACCTCATCGCCCCGCAAACGGTGCACGCTCGCGCCTAGGAAAACCTTTTCACTACCATCGCGCTCGTTGCCAGCCGAGCTCACCAGTGAGTGCACCGATGCGCTGCCAAGTATCTAAACCACATGCTAATGCAAAAAAGCCCCATCAGTCTGACGAGGCTTTGAATGGTGGTCGGTGAACGAGGATTCGATCGGACTGGCGCTCCAGCCCACGACCCGAGCGTGATGAAAGCGAACTCAGCTTCCAGCGTCCACATTTCCAAACCACACATGCAGATGCAAAAAAGCCCCATCATATCTGACAAGGCTTTGGATCGTGGCCGGTGAATGAGGATTCGATCGGACTGGCGCTCCAGCCCACGACTCGAGCGTGATGAAGCGAACTCAGCTTCCAGCGTCCACATTTCCAAACCATACGTGCAAATGCAAAAAAGCCCCGTCATTTCTGACGAGGCTTTGAATGATGGTCGGTGAAGAGGGATTCGAACCCCCGACCCTCTGGTCCCAAACCAGATGCGCTACCAAACTGCGCTATTCACCGAGCTTTTATTCTTTAAAAGAATGGGGTGGCTAACGGGATTCGAACCCGCGACAACCGGAATCACAATCCGGGACTCTACCAACTGAGCTATAGCCACCATCAATTTGTGTAACCGGCTGCTTGCCGAACTAGTCACGCGATTAAAGCCTAACTAGATAAAGAGTGGTCGGTGAAGAGGGATTCGAACCCCCGACCCTCTGGTCCCAAACCAGATGCGCTACCAAACTGCGCTATTCACCGACAAATGGGGTGGCTAACGGGATTCGAACCCGCGACAACCGGAATCACAATCCGGGACTCTACCAACTGAGCTATAGCCACCACTATCAATTGTTACCGATCTTCCTCCGGGAAATGGCGCGCCCGAAAGGATTCGAACCTTCGACCTTTGGCTCCGGAGGCCAACGCTCTATCCAGCTGAGCTACGGGCGCATGCCCTATCGGCGGAGTGGAATAATACGGATATCCCCCAAGGCCGTCTAGTACTTTTTCAACTTTTTTTATCGTTTGGCGTCTTTTTCGTCAGTTAGTTGCCAATAACCCCACACAAAGGATGTGACTAAGCCCCTGAAGATCGCAACTTGTTGTTTATTGCAACAACTTATCGGGATATAATCACCCAATATTTACATTGATTTAACAGCTTTGATCGCTTTTTAAATCGCCCTACGCTAAATAATAATTGGGTAAGCAGCACTTACCTTTGGAATGTAAAGTGAGTTTAATGGATATGTCTCGATCAGTCTTAAGCGTATTGTTCGCTGCACTAACCTTTTCTACTGCAGCATTTGCCACCAGCCAAGCCGATTACGACGCCATTGCCGAACGCATCAAACCCGTTGGGGATGTGTACTTGGCGGGCAGTGAACCGGTTGTCGCTGAACCGACCGGACCTCGTGATGGCGCTAAAGTTTATGGCACATTTTGTATTGCCTGTCACGCATCTGGCGTCAGTGGCGCGCCCATCAAAGGTAACGCCGGTGATTGGGCTCCGCGTATTGCACAAGGGAAAGACGTCTTGCAACAACACGCGATTAACGGTCTGAACCTGATGCCGCCAAGAGGCACATGTATGGATTGTAGCGATGATGAAATCATGGCTGCCATCGAACACATGATTGAAGGTTTGTAAGTAGACTAGACACACAAAAGGCTTGGAGATTCCAAGCCTTTTTTATTCACGTGCGGTCGCCAATCACTTCTTAAACATAGCGCGAATGTTGGCAATGTGTGCCTGACCTTTGGCCATTCGCTCTTCTTGCGACAGCGGTTTTTTCTTCACTTCCCATTCGACATCGTCAAACGGCAGCTCATCCAAAAAGCGGCTCTGCGTCGGCTTGAGCAATTCACCAAACTGACGCCGCTCTTTGCACATCACAAATGTCAGTTCCCGCTGCGCCCGAGTAATACCCACGTACATCAAACGGCGCTCTTCTTCGACGTTATCTTCATCAATGCTGGTTTGATGGGGCAAAATGCCCTCTTCCGCACCAATCAAATACACATACGGAAACTCCAACCCTTTGGAAGCATGCAGCGTCATCAGTTGCACCGCGTCGCTGTCGTCATCTTCTTCACCGCGCTCCATCATGTCGCGCAGGGTGAGACGTTGCACCACCTCTTTGAGGGTTTTCTCTTCCTGATCGTAATTGTCCCCTTCCAAATCCGCCACAATCCACGAGTAGAGATCCGAGACGTTTTTCATCCGCATCTCCGCCGCTTTAGCGCTGGAGGAGGTTTCGTACAACCAGTCTTCGTAATGAATGTCACGCACCAACGAACGCACCGCATCGACGGTATTACCCCGTTCGGCATTGTCGGCGATCGCCACCAACCATTGGGTAAAACGGCGCAAATTCTCCAAACCACGACCGGACAGGTGCTGCTCCAACCCCAACTCAAAACTGCACTCAAACAAGCTTTTGCCACGCATGTTGGCGTAACTACCCAGTTTTTCTAGGGTCGCCGGGCCAATCTCACGCCGCGGCGTGTTCACAATACGCAAGAACGCGTTGTCATCGTCTGGATTCACCAGCACGCGCAGATAAGCCATGATGTCTTTAATTTCAGCGCGCGAAAAGAACGAGGTGCCGCCGGAGAGCTTGTACGGAACGCGGTTCTGCATCAAGGATTTTTCAATCAAGCGTGACTGATGGTTCCCGCGATACAAAATCGCATAATCACGATATTCGGTTCGGTTGAGGAATTTGTGCGCGATGATCTCCGCCGTCACTTTTTCCGCTTCGTGATCCTCATTATTCGCCAGCACGACTTTGAGTTTTTCTCCGTCGGGAATCTCGGAAAACAGTGACTTCTCATACACGTGCGGGTTGTTGGCGATCAAAATGTTCGCCGCGCGCAAAATCCGACTGGTGGAGCGGTAGTTCTGTTCCAGTTTAATCAAACGCAGATTCGGAAAATCTTGGCCAAGCAACACCAGGTTTTGGGGCTTTGCGCCGCGCCATGAGTAAATCGACTGGTCATCATCCCCCACCACGGTTAAGCGGCCACGCTCCCCAACCAACAATTTCACCAGCTCATATTGACTGGAGTTGGTATCTTGGTATTCGTCGACCAGCAGGTAACGAATGCGGTTGCGCCAACGCTGACGCACCTCATCATGATGACGCAACAGCAGCACTGGCATCAAAATCAAGTCGTCAAAATCGAGTGCGTTGTACGCCTGCATCTGCTTTTGATACATCTCGTAGCAAAACGCAAACAGTTGCTGCTGCTCACCCTGCGCCTGCGCTTTGGCCTGCTCCGGCGACAGCATGTCGTTCTTCCAATTGGAGATGGTGCTCGTCAATTGGCGCAGCAAATCCTTGTCGCCATCGAGCTGTTTTTCGGTCAGCTCTTTGAGCAGGGCCAACTGGTCCTGATCATCAAACAGCGAGAAACCCGCTTTTAAGCCCAGCTGTTTGTATTCGCGACGAATGATGTTGAGCCCCAGAGTATGGAAAGTCGAAACCATCAAACCACGGGATTCGGCTTTCCCCAAGGTTTGACCCACGCGCTCTTTCATTTCTCGCGCGGCTTTATTGGTAAACGTCACGGCTGCGATATGGCGCGCCTTGTAGTCACACTGCTGAACCAAATAGGCAATTTTATTGGTGATTACTCGAGTCTTGCCCGAGCCAGCCCCCGCCAAAACCAGGCACGGACCGGATACGTATTTCACGGCTTCATCTTGTCTTGGATTCAGCTTCATGTTGCTCTCTGGGTCTGCTTATTCGAGCTGCTAATGATAATGCCCGTCGGCGCTGCTTTCCACACAAAGAAAAAACCGTGGCTTTATTTTTGCTGCACATTTGTGTTGCAAAAAGGAGCAGAATATAAGCTATAATGGATGAACGTTCATTCACTACGGAATTTTTCTGTGCCTGATCAACTAACTGACAAGCGACTGGCGATTCTTGAATCGGCGGAAACCCTGATTGCAGAATTGGGGTTTCGTGGTTTGTCGATGCACAAATTAGCGAGAAAAGCCGATGTAGCCGCAGGAACGTTGTATCGCTACTTCGACGATAAGGAACATCTGCTACGTGAAGTGCGATTACATGTCAGCCGCCGAATTGCGGATGCTGTGCAGGACAATGTCAGCGATGACATGCCGCTGAAACAGCGTTTTCGTACCATGTGGCTGAACATCTGGAGTTTGGCGAACTCGGACAGTGATCTGATTTGCAACTATGTTCAATATGAATCATTACCCACAACAACTGGTTGCAACATTAAGGAACTTGAGAGGAAAATGTTTACCAAAGTCGATTTGCTGTTCGATCAAGGTAAAGCACAAGGCTTATTCAAACCGCTGGATAATCAAATCCTCGCGGCGCTAAGTTTTGAAACGACTGTCGCCTTGGCGCAAAAACATGCGTCCGGCTTGTACCAACTAAGCAACGACGACCTTCAGGCAGTAATTGAAGCCTGTTGGGACACAATCATTCAACACTAAACTGGGGTTCTCACTAGAATGAAAAAGTGGACATTCTTCATGATACTTATCGTGATTCTGCTGTTTGGCAGCGTGATAGGTTTCAATTTGTTTAAGCAAAAGAAAATTGCTGAATACATGGCCAATCGCCCTGAAGCAGAATTTCCAATCACAGTGACCGAAGTGAAACCTGTGGACTGGATTCCGGTCATTGATGCCATCGGCTTTATTGAACCCAATCAGGGCGTCACGCTGACGACAGAAACCAGCGGTGTCATCGACCAAATCACCTTTGAGTCAGGCACACAAGTGACTCAAGGCCAACCACTGGTCATGCTGGATTCCGACGTCGAGAAAGCGAACCTGAAAAGTTCTCAGGCCCGCTTACCGGCAGCGAAAGCCAAATACGAACGCTACAAAGGTCTGTACGCAAAAGGCTCCATTTCTAAAGAATCGTTTGATGATGCCGAAGCGAATTACTACTCCTTGTCTGCCGACATCGAGAGCCTGAAAGCCTCGATTGCCCGTCGCGAAATCAAAGCGCCATTTGCTGGCGTGGTCGGTATTCGTAACGTCTACCTGGGTCAGTACTTGCAACCGGGCACCGACATCGTGCGTCTGGAAGACACCAGCGTGATGCGTTTACGTTTTACCGTGCCACAAACAGACATTTCGCGCATTTCGATGGGTCAGGACGTGAACATTTTTGTCGATGCGTACCCAGCCACTTCGTTCCATGGCTCAATCACTGCCATTGAACCGGCAGTGAGCGTGCAAAGTGGTCTGATTCAAGTGCAAGCCGATATTCCAAACAGCGACGGGAAGCTGCGCAGCGGTATGTTTGCGCGCGCCAGCATCATTCTGCCGAAACTGGAAAATCAGGTCACGCTGCCACAAACCGCAATCACCTTTACACTGTACGGCAACAACGTGTTTGTTGTGACCGAAGAAGATGGCGTGAAACGCGTGCAACAGCATGTGGTGAAAGTGGGTGAGCGAACCAAAGACATTGCCCACATTCTTGATGGCGTGAAAGCCGGCGATGTGGTGGTGACTTCAGGTCAGGTTCGTTTAAGTAATGGCGCCAAAGTTCGCATTGTCGAAAGCAATGCAACAACGCCTCCTGCTGAAACCCCAATGCTGTAAGCGGAGGATGTATGCGCTTTACTGATGTTTTTATTAAACGTCCGGTACTCGCGATTTCGATCAGCTTTTTGATTGCGCTGCTTGGTTTGCAAGCTGTGTTCAAAATGCAGGTCAGTGAATATCCGGAAATGACCAATACGGTGATTACCGTCAGTACCAGTTATTACGGTGCGAGTGCCGATCTGATTCAAGGCTTTATTACCCAGCCTTTGGAACAGGCGGTTGCTCAGGCCGATAACATCGACTACATGACGTCGCAATCCGTCTTGGGGACTTCGAAAATCACAGTCAACATGAAGCTCAACACCGATCCGAATGCGGCGTTGTCTGACGTGCTGGCCAAGACCAACTCGGTGCGCTCTCAGCTTCCTAAAGAAGCGGAAGACCCAACGGTTACCATGTCGACCGGTTCCACCACCGCGGTTCTCTACATCGGCTTTACCAGTAATGAACTGGATTCGAGTCAGATCACCGATTACCTGCAACGTGTGACCAACCCTCAGCTGTACTCGATCAACGGGATTTCCAGTATCGATCTGTACGGTGGTCTTAAATACGCCCTGCGCGTGTGGCTCGACCCAGCCAAAATGGCTGCGTTTAACCTGACCGCCACCGACGTGATGAGCGTTCTGAGTGCCAACAACTACCAATCGGCTACCGGTCAAGCGATAGGCGAATTCGTGCTGTTTAACGGTAGCGCCGATACGCAAGTCTCGAACGTCGACGAGCTGAAAAGTCTGGTGGTGAAAACCGAAGACGGGAACGTGACCCGTCTGGGCGACATTGCCAACGTGACATTGGCGAAAAGCCACGACACATACCGCGCGAGTGCCAACGGCCAAGAAGCGGTGGTTGCCGCAATCAACGCTGCCCCCAGTGCAAACCCAATCAACATCGCCAAAGATGTGTTGGAGATCTTGCCAGAGCTGCAACGCAACATGCCAAGCAACATCAAGATGAACGTGTTGTATGACTCCACCGTTGCGATCAACGAATCGATTCATGAAGTGATTAAAACCATCATCGAAGCGGCAGTGATCGTTCTGGTGGTGATCACTTTGTTCCTGGGTTCGTTCCGCGCCGTGATCATTCCTATCGTCACCATTCCGCTGTCGTTGATTGGTGTGGCGATGGTGATGCAGGCGATGGGCTTCTCCTGGAACTTGATGACCCTGCTGGCGATGGTACTCGCCATCGGCTTGGTGGTGGATGATGCGATCGTGGTGCTAGAAAACGTCGACCGTCATATCAAGGCAGGCGAATCCCCATTCCGCGCCGCGATTATCGGGACGCGTGAAATCGCCGTGCCCGTGATTGCCATGACGCTGACGCTGGGTGCGGTATACGCGCCTATCGCGCTGATGGGCGGGATCACCGGGTCGCTGTTTAAAGAGTTTGCCCTCACGCTGGCCGGTTCCGTGTTTGTGTCCGGTATCATCGCACTGACGCTGTCGCCGATGATGTGTTCAAAAATGCTCAAAGCGAATGAAAAACCGAATCGCTTTGAACAGAAAGTGCACCACGTGCTGGACAAAATGACCAACCGCTACGAAAAAATGCTGCGTGCGGTCATGCAACACCGTCCGGTGGTCATTGCGTTTGCGATCATCGTGTTTGGTAGCTTGCCGGTGCTGTTCAAGTTCATTCCAAGTGAACTGGCACCATCGGAAGATAAAGGCGTGGTCATGCTGCTGGGTACCGGTCCATCCAATGCGAACTTGGATTACCTGTCCAACACCATGGCGGATGTGAACAAGATTCTCTCCGATCAGCCAGAAGTGCAATTTGCGCAAGTTTTCACCGGGGTGCCAGATTCCAACCAAGCGTTTGGTATCGCATCAATGGTCCCTTGGAGCCAGCGTGAAGCGAGCCAAGCTGAAGTGACCACACGCGTGGGTAACTTGGTGAAAGACATTCCGGGGATGGCTGTCACCGCCTTCCAGATGCCGGAATTGCCGGGTGCGGGTTCAGGCCTGCCGATTCAGTTTGTCATCACGACGCCCAACGCATTTGAGAGCTTGTTTACCATTGCAACCGACGTGCTGACCGAAGTTCAAAATAGTCCGCTGTTTGTGTACTCCAACTTGGATTTGAACTACGACTCGGCCACGATGAAAATCAACATCGATAAGGACAAAGCCGGCGCGTATGGTGTCACCATGCAAGACATCGGTGTCACGCTTGGCACCATGATGGCGGACGGTTACGTCAACCGTATCGACCTGAACGGCCGTTCGTACGAAGTGATTCCACAGGTTGAGCGTAAATGGCGCTTGAACCCAGAGTCGATGAATAATTACTACGTTCGCGGCGCAGATGGGCAAGCAGTACCACTGGGTAGCTTGATCAACATTGATGTCGTGGCTGAGCCGCGTGCGCTGCCACACTTCAACCAGTTGAACTCAGCAACCGTCGGTGCGGTTCCATCGCCCGGCACTGCCATGGGGGATGCCATCGCGTGGTTCGAGAACATCGCTGATACCAAACTGCCGAAAGGGTACAATCACGATTACATGGGTGAAGCCCGTCAGTACGTGACCGAAGGCAGCGCGTTGTATGCCACGTTTGGTCTGGCCCTGGCGATCATCTTCTTGGTGCTGGCGATTCAGTTTGAATCACTCAAAGACCCGATCGTGATCATGGTGTCGGTGCCACTTGCCATTTGTGGTGCATTGATTGCGCTGGCGTGGGGGATGGCAACCATGAACATTTACTCGCAGGTCGGCTTGATTACCCTCGTGGGTCTGATCACCAAGCACGGTATTTTGATTTGTGAAGTGGCCAAAGAAGAGCAGTTGCACAACAAACTCAATCGTATTGATGCCGTCATGGCGGCTGCTAAAGTGCGTCTGCGTCCGATTCTGATGACCACCGCAGCGATGATTGCTGGTCTGATCCCGTTGATGTACGCCACCGGTGCCGGTGCTGCTCAGCGCTTCAGTATCGGGATTGTGATCGTCGCTGGTCTGGCGATCGGGACCATCTTTACCCTGTTCGTCCTACCAGTGATTTACAGCTATCTGGCAGAAAAGCACAAGCCACTGCCGGTGTTTGTCGAAGACAAAGACTTGGAGAAACTGGCCCGAGTTGATGAAGCGAAAGCCGCACAACGCCAACTGGCAGAGAACAAGTAAATCACTAAAGAGTTTCTGACTCACAAAAGGCCACTTCGGTGGCCTTTTTTATGGCTGCAATTAACGACATTCCAAGACGAATTGCATAGAATGGGCGGAATAAATATAGGAGTGAAAACCGCATGTTTGATCCAAAAAAACTTGAGCAAATTGCCAAGCAGATTCACGAATCCATGCCTCAGCCAGTGAAAGAGCTGGGTGCGGACGTGGAACAAAAAGTGCGCCAAGTGATTCAAGGACAGTTGAATAAACTGGATGTTGTTAGCCGCGAAGAGTTCGACGTTCAAACTCAAGTCCTGCTGCGCACACGTCAAAAACTGACCGAGATGGAAGCCAAGCTCGCCGAGCTGGAAGCTAAACTGGCGGATAAATAAGGCCATTCGGCCAGAATGTCATTGGCAGCTAATACGCTGAATATATAAAGGGCTTAGTCTTGCGACTAAGCCCTTTTTCTTTTTTATGTTGTTGTGTTTGCTTTTGTAATTCTTTTAAGCCGAGTGATTAATCACCCACTGCGATGCGCTTCATGTCTTTCATGTAGCCACGCAGTTCTTCACCGATATATTCCACAGGGTGGTTGCGGATGATGCTGTTCACTTCGATCAGCGTCGCGTTATCCACTTGATTTGATGTCTCACCCAAGCCTTTACCAATCACGTCCGTACCAACGTTTGGCATGAACTTCTCACGCAGCAGCGGCGTCGCAACGTTAGCGAACAGGTAGTTCCCGTACTCCGCCGTATCCGAGATCACCACGTTCATTTCGTACAGACGCTTACGTGCGATGGTGTTCGCAATCAGTGGCAATTCGTGCAGTGATTCATAGTACGCCGACTCATCAATGATGCCAGATGCCGTCATCGCTTCAAAGGCCAGTTCAACCCCAGCGCGAACCATCGCAATCATCAGAATGCCATTGTCGAAGTACTCTTGTTCTGCGATCTTCACGTCCGTTGCTGGGTAGTTTTCAAACGCTGTTTCCGCCGTTTCTGCACGCCAGCCCAGTAGGTTCACGTCATCGTTCGCCCAGTCGGCCATCATGGTGCTTGAGAAGTGACCCGAGATGATGTCATCCATGTGTTTGTTGTATAGTGGACGCAACAGATCTTTCAGCTCTTCAGACAGTTCAAATGCTTTGATTTTCGCCGGATTCGACAGACGATCCATCATGTGCGTGATGCCACCAAACTTCAGCGCTTCAGTCACGGTTTCCCAACCAAATTGCAGTAGTTTACCGGCGTAACCTGGTTCGATACCATCAGCAATCATTTTCTCGTAACACACGATAGAACCGGCTTGCAGCATGCCACACAGGATGGTTTGCTCACCCATCAAGTCCGATTTTACTTCCGCAACGAACGAGGATTCCAGACAACCCGCACGGTGACCGCCAGTTGCAGCAGCCCATGCTTTCGCGATATCCCAACCTTCACCTTTTGGATCGTTTTCTGGGTGAACCGCAATCAGTGTTGGCACACCAAAGCCACGTTTGTACTCTTCACGCACTTCCGTACCTGGACATTTTGGCGCCACCATCACAACCGTCAGGTCTGGACGAATTTGCATGCCTTCTTCCACGATGTTAAAGCCGTGTGAGTAACCCAGTGCTGCACCTTGTTTCATCAATGGCATCACCGTTTCAACCACATTAGAGTGTTGTTTATCTGGCGTGAGGTTAACTACGAGGTCAGCTTGTGGAATCAGATCTTCATAGCTACCAACCACAAAGCCGTTGTCTTTGGCGTTTTTGTACGATTGACGCTTTTCATCGATTGCCGCTTGGCGCAAAGCATAAGCAACGTCCAGCCCCGAATCACGCATGTTCAGACCTTGGTTCAGGCCTTGAGCACCACACCCCACGATGACGACTTTCTTGCCTTTCAGGTAATCTGCTTCAGTTGCAAATTCTTCACGCGCCATAAAGCGGCAGCGGCCAAGTTGATCAAGTTGTTCACGTAGGTTTAGCGTATTGAAATAGTTAGCCATGAGGGTGCTCCTTTATCGTTATTCCATTAGGCCGGTGGCTCTGCACCGAATGAATTCATACTAAAACAGACATTCAGTTGCTCAAAGTGATATATTCACAATTAGTTATTGCAATTAATGCAACGTGCGAGTTCCCATGAACATTAAAACCTTACAGCTGTTTCTGCATCTGTGTGACAGCATGAATTTCAGTAAAACCGCGACCGCGATGCACGTCAGTCCATCAGCGCTCAGCCGTCAGGTCCAGAAACTGGAGGAAGAGATTGGTCATGCCCTGTTTGTTCGCGACAATCGAAGCGTCGAGCTCACGCCAGCGGGGAGTAAACTGCTGCCTGTCGCGATGCGGATGATCAATGAATGGCGTCAGTTTCAATTCGAACTCAATGATCAGGAAGCCAAATTAAAAGGTGAGATTCGCCTTTTTTGCTCCGTGACCGCCAGCTATAGCCATCTGCCTGAACTACTGAATGCTTTTCGCTTAAAGCATCCCTACATCGAATTCAAACTGCTGACAGGCGATCCTGCACAAGCGATCGATAAAATCCTCAATGATGAAGCAGACATCGCCATCTCCGCCATGCCAGAAAGTCTGCCATCCCGGGTTGAGTTTGAAACCATCAGCGAAATCCCACTGTCGGTGATCGCGCCGATTGGCATCAGCAGCTTTGTCGAAGAAGTACAGAAAGAGCACCCTGACTGGACACAAGTTCCCTTCATTGTGCCAGAAGTCGGAACCGCACGGGATCGTGCGAATGCTTGGTTTAAGAAGATGAAGATTAAGCCCAACATTTACGCACAGATTGCCGGACATGAGGCGATCGTGAGCATGGTGGCTTTGGGGTGTGGTGTCGGAATTGCGCCGGATGTGGTGATCAACAACAGCCCTGTGCGAGAGAAAGTACAGCGACTCGCCTTCTCACCAATCAAACCATTCAAGCTTGGGGTGTGCTGTAAGCGCTCACAGCTCGATGATCCGTTAGTGCGAGCGTTATGGCGAGTGGTGTCATCCAAACGCAGTATTGTTGACTAAATATGCTAGCCGCAATCACTGCGGCTTTTTTACGATTCATTTTCACCATGACAAATGACAAAAAGCCCGCTGATTGCTCAGCGGGCTTTTTGAATAGTGGCGGAGAGATAGGGATTTGAACCCTAGGATAGCTATTAACCATCGCCGGTTTTCAAGACCGGTGCTTTCAACCACTCAGCCATCTCTCCACAAATTGTCACTAAAAATCGAGTCTTATACAGATGATGCTGGATTTTTAGCTGTGTTTTCAAATTATTCCTTAAAATGAATATCTGAAAACGATATTAAAGCCTGGCGATGTTCTACTCTCACATGGGGAGGCCCCACACTACCATCGACGCTGTTTCGTTTCACTTCTGAGTTCGGAATGGAATCAGGTGGGTCCAAAACGCTATGGTCGCCAAGCAAATTCTTAAAATTCGGAAAGCTGTTTTCGTTCTCTCAACACATTCTTATGCACTTAGCTTTGAGTCCACTACAAAACCCCTTGGGTGTTGTATGGTTAAGCCTCACGGGCAATTAGTACAGGTTAGCTCAACGCCTCACAACGCTTACACACCCTGCCTATCAACGTTCTAGTCTCGAACAACCCTTTAGGATACTTAAAGTATCAGGGAAGACTCATCTCAGGGCTCGCTTCCCGCTTAGATGCTTTCAGCGGTTATCGATTCCGAACTTAGCTACCGGGCAATGCGTCTGGCGACACAACCCGAACACCAGAGGTTCGTCCACTCCGGTCCTCTCGTACTAGGAGCAGCCCCCTTCAATCTTCCAACGCCCACGGCAGATAGGGACCGAACTGTCTCACGACGTTCTAAACCCAGCTCGCGTACCACTTTAAATGGCGAACAGCCATACCCTTGGGACCGACTTCAGCCCCAGGATGTGATGAGCCGACATCGAGGTGCCAAACACCGCCGTCGATATGAACTCTTGGGCGGTATCAGCCTGTTATCCCCGGAGTACCTTTTATCCGTTGAGCGATGGCCCTTCCATTCAGAACCACCGGATCACTATGACCTGCTTTCGCACCTGCTCGAACCGTCATTCTCGCAGTTAAGCGGGCTTATGCCATTGCACTAACCTCACGATGTCCAACCGTGATTAGCCCACCTTCGTGCTCCTCCGTTACTCTTTGGGAGGAGACCGCCCCAGTCAAACTACCCACCAGGCACTGTCCTCAACCCGGATAACGGGTCTAAGTTAGAACATCAAACATACAAGGGTGGTATTTCAAGGTCGGCTCCAACGCAACTGGCGTCACGTCTTCAAAGCCTCCCACCTATCCTACACATGTAGGTTCAATGTTCAGTGCCAAGCTGTAGTAAAGGTTCACGGGGTCTTTCCGTCTAGCCGCGGGTACACTGCATCTTCACAGCGATTTCAATTTCACTGAGTCTCGGGTGGAGACAGCGTGGCCATCATTACGCCATTCGTGCAGGTCGGAACTTACCCGACAAGGAATTTCGCTACCTTAGGACCGTTATAGTTACGGCCGCCGTTTACCGGGGCTTCGATCAAGAGCTTCGACCGAAGTCTAACCCCATCAATTAACCTTCCGGCACCGGGCAGGCGTCACACCGTATACGTCATCTTACGATTTTGCACAGTGCTGTGTTTTTAATAAACAGTTGCAGCCACCTGGTATCTGCGACTCTCATCAGCTCCATCCGCGAGGGACTTCACCATCAAGAGCGTACCTTCTCCCGAAGTTACGGTACCATTTTGCCTAGTTCCTTCACCCGAGTTCTCTCAAGCGCCTTGGTATTCTCTACCCGACCACCTGTGTCGGTTTGGGGTACGATTCCTTACAATCTGAAGCTTAGAGGCTTTTCCTGGAAGCATGGCATCAATGACTTCACACCCGTAGGTGCTCGACGTCGTGTCTCAGCCTTAAAGAGAGCCGGATTTACCTAACTCTCAAGCCTACGCACTTGAACCTGGACAACCGTCGCCAGGCCCACCTAGCCTTCTCCGTCCCCCCATCGCAATTGTAAGAAGTACGGGAATATTAACCCGTTTCCCATCGACTACGCTTTTCAGCCTCGCCTTAGGGGTCGACTTACCCTGCCCCGATTAACGTTGGACAGGAACCCTTGGTCTTCCGGCGGGGAGGTTTTTCACCCCCCTTGTCGTTACTCATGTCAGCATTCGCACTTCTGATACCTCCAGCATGCTTTACAACACACCTTCAACGGCTTACAGAACGCTCCCCTACCCAATACGATAAATCGCATTGCCGCAGCTTCGGTTTACAGCTTAGCCCCGTTACATCTTCCGCGCAGGCCGACTCGACTAGTGAGCTATTACGCTTTCTTTAAATGATGGCTGCTTCTAAGCCAACATCCTAGCTGTCTGAGCCTTCCCACATCGTTTCCCACTTAGCTGTAATTTGGGACCTTAGCTGGCGGTCTGGGTTGTTTCCCTCTCCACGACGGACGTTAGCACCCGCCGTGTGTCTCCCGGATATTACTTACTGGTATTCGGAGTTTGCAAAGGGTTGGTAAGTCGGGATGACCCCCTAGCCTTAACAGTGCTCTACCCCCAGTAGTATTCGTCCGAGGCGCTACCTAAATAGCTTTCGGGGAGAACCAGCTATCTCCGAGTTTGATTGGCCTTTCACCCCTAGCCACAAGTCATCCGCTAATTTTTCAACATTAGTCGGTTCGGTCCTCCAGTTGATGTTACTCAACCTTCAACCTGCCCATGGCTAGATCACCCGGTTTCGGGTCTATATCCAGAGACTGAACGCCCAGTTAAGACTCGGTTTCCCTACGGCTCCCCTATATGGTTAACCTTGCCACTGAATATAAGTCGCTGACCCATTATACAAAAGGTACGCAGTCACCCCACAAAGGAGGCTCCTACTGCTTGTACGTACACGGTTTCAGGTTCTATTTCACTCCCCTCACAGGGGTTCTTTTCGCCTTTCCCTCACGGTACTGGTTCACTATCGGTCAGTCAGGAGTATTTAGCCTTGGAGGATGGTCCCCCCATATTCAGACAGGATAACACGTGTCCCGCCCTACTCGATTTCACTGAACATGCGCTGTCGGCTACGGGGCTATCACCCTGTTTCGCGGTCCTTTCCAGAACCTTCACCTGACGCATGTAAAGCTTAAGGGCTAATCCAATTTCGCTCGCCGCTACTATCGGAATCTCGGTTGATTTCTTCTCCTCGGGGTACTTAGATGTTTCAGTTCCCCCGGTTCGCCCTGTTAACCTATGTATTCAGTTAACAGTAACTGCTTATGCAGTTGGGTTTCCCCATTCGGAAATCTCAGACTCAAGTGGCTGTTACTGCCTAATCTGAGCTTATCGCAAGTTACTACGTCCTTCATCGCCTCTGACTGCCAAGGCATCCACCGTGTACGCTTAGTCACTTAACCATACAACCCGAAGGAGTTTCGGGTTGTTGTTAAACAACCTAGGTGTCACACATTTAATTTACATGAGTGTGTGACTGATTTTGCCGGACTCAATTTTGAAGACTTACTGAAACAGTAAGCTTCGATACCAAGCACACTTGAATGTGTTTGTTGGTGTATTCCGTTAGGAATACATTGAGAACTTTACAAACAACAATAAATTGTTGTTTTGTCAGCTTTCCAAATTGTTAAAGAGCAATGCCACTTTCTATCGAAAATAACACTTTCTAAGGATTCTCAGCGTCAGAAATCCGAACCACACCCGTTTTACTGAAGTGGTTTGGCTATCCTATCCAAAAATACTTAGAGAGTGGTGGGCGATACCGGGTTCGAACCAGTGACCCCCTGCTTGTAAGGCAGGTGCTCTCCCAACTGAGCTAATCGCCCACATTATTTGATTTCCTGTGGCAGGAAATGGTGGGTCGTGCAGGATTCGAACCTGCGACCAATTGATTAAAAGTCAACTGCTCTACCAACTGAGCTAACGACCCGTGGTATCCCGTAGGGGAGTCGAACCCCTGTTACCGCCGTGAAAGGGCGGTGTCCTAGGCCTCTAGACGAACGGGACACTAAGATACTCTTCACATCTAAACCGTATCAATCTGTGTGAACACTCATCGCAATAATCATTCGTATAAGGAGGTGATCCAGCGCCAGGTTCCCCTAGCGCTACCTTGTTACGACTTCACCCCAGTCATGAACCACAAAGTGGCAAGCGTCCTCCCGAAGGTTAAACTACCTGCTTCTTTTGCAGCCCACTCCCATGGTGTGACGGGCGGTGTGTACAAGGCCCGGGAACGTATTCACCGTGGCATTCTGATCCACGATTACTAGCGATTCCGACTTCATGGAGTCGAGTTGCAGACTCCAATCCGGACTACGACGCACTTTTTGGGATTCGCTCACTT
>NZ_ACZP01000018.1 GCF_000176175.1 Vibrio furnissii CIP 102972 | reverse complement strand
ACTCAGTTCATTGATACCTAAGTTGATTCTTTAGAATCATCTTTGATTATCATCAACGAGTGCCCACACAGATTGATAGGTTTATATTGTTAAAGAGCTTTGCTTTTCGAAACTTTCTTCTCGAAGCGGAGGTGCATTCTAGCGAGATAACTGAGCGTGTCAAACACTTTTTTCAATTTTCTTTTTTAGAAGCTTTCACCTCGATGACAACCGCTGAAGCCTTGTGGCGTCTGCCGTGTCAGTGAGGCGGCATTATAGAGAGTTGCTTAAACTTGGCAAGTACAAAAAGGCATTTTTTTATAAAAAAACGTTCGTTTGACCAATAATCAAACGAACGCCTTTTTATGCAGATCTTATCTTCAAGATGAGCACACTTTACTCACAAATTCCTGTGGATAACTAGTCGTCGCTATCAAAAAAGTACGAAATCCTCGAACGTGGATTGAGATATTCACGAATTTTATCCGGTAATTTATTTGGCAAGATCGCACTGACGATTTTAATGTCTTTATCAGCAAGGTCGATAATCGGTGCTTGAGTGCGCGGCACTGACGGATCGTAGATCAGTACATTCGGAAACAGCAGGCTTTTCGCGTTAACGGAAATGACCAGCCCAATCATGTCATTGGACAACTGCACAACGGTCCCCGGCGGAAACACCCCCATGAACTTCACCAGTATGTTCAGATTATCGTGATTATAAAGATGCTTGCAGTTCTTATATAAGTGGGACAGTGCTACATACGGAATCTTTTGCTCAGACGGAATGTTGGGATGACACAGATTATCAAAGGTATTGGCGACTGCGACCACTTGCGCCAACTCATCAATCTCCTCTTCTTTTAATCCTTGCGGATACCCCGACCCATCGTTGAGTTCGTGATGTTGCTCGATCACCTTCATCGCACTGGCAGGAAAGTGTTCGGTACTCGCCGCGATTTCCATGCCGTATTTGGTGTGCAGTTTGAGATAATTCTTTTCCGGCTCATTGAGTGGTGTTTGTTTACGAACAATCGCACTGGGCACACGAATCTTACCGATGTCATGAAATAAAGAGGCAAACGCGAGTTCTTTGATTTTTTCAGCCGGGTAATCTTTGGCTTTACCGATCATCATGGCGATGACCGAAACGTTGAGTGAATGAAAGTAGATATCTTCAAACTCACTTTTGCTGTTCATCAAATGTAGGGTCACACTATCGTCGCTCAATAATTTCTCGACGATGTCTTCAACCAATTGCGCCGCTTCATCGACGGCATCTTGTGGACGATTGCGGATTTTGTTCATCACGGCACGCATGCGAGCAAGCGAGCGCTCGAACTCTTTCTCACAACTGATCACGCGGCGACGATACGCACTGAGCTTTTCTATGCGCTTTTGTTTTTCCTGCCACAGCTTATCCGCTTCATCATGAATCGCTGCGTTTGATGCGTCACTTTCTGCCGCGTCCACACTCGGCTCGCTATTCGGCGGCAAAGGGGATGTGTCACTCTGCGCAGGATTAAGAAACACGTGCTGAATCCCCAGATGCTTGATCAGCATGATCTGTTCCTGCGTTTTGATTTTGAAGCTGTTGAGTAGAAAGGGATGCTCATTCCATTTAACTGGCAAACGAATATGTAAGCCTGGCTGCAACCTATCTACCGTGATCTTTATGCTCGCCACAATTTACCAACACCTTTACTTGGAAATTTTTATTATTTTAGAAGAAGTTGATAACAAGATCATCAATGCAACATCGTGCTTATATGCCACAATGTGATGCCTTTCACCCTCCATCAACCAAACTCACAATTGATGATCCAACGAATCCCAAACTGATCTTCCACTTTGCCGCAGCGCGTCCCCCAGAATGTATCGGCTAACGGCATCATGATCTTTCCGCGCTCAGCCAATCGATCAAACAAAATCAATTGTTGGTCGAGGTCATCCATCACCAATGACAACGCAATTTGATTGTCGACCAGCTGTTGCGCGGCAATGCCGTCAGACAACATCAATTTCATGTGTTGGGTAATCAACTCAGCATGCATGACCCAATTGGGGTTCACCCCTTCAATGTGTTTGGGAGATTCATGAAAATAACGTTTGGTCAGCACGTATCCATCGAAACACTGACAGTAAAAATCCAGCGCCTGCTCGCAACGACCAGAAAAAAACAAATAAGGTGTTAGGATAAACATACCCACCTCCATCACTCTTTTCTTGAAGCATAGACGATCCCTCAACGCTGCTCCTCATTGCTCCGTGAGATCGCAAGCCGTAGTTGCTGGCATGCCTTGATGACGAATGAAGAGGACGATTTATTTACCGCGGCCAAACGACCGCGACAAAAATGCCTTAAACTGCGGTGCTTTCACGCTCACGACGATAAGCGTAAGTTTCTGTAAAACGAGACACGATCCAATCACCGGCGGTGATTACTGGATAGCCCCCCTGCCCCGCTTTCTCTGCCAAGCAAGAGGCTAAGGTGACGATCGGCGTGTCGAAATCAGGTTCGACAAAAAACGGCATCGAAAAACGCGAACGTCCGTGAGTTGGGCTCGCGACTCGGTGCTTGGTTGAACGGTAGATATCATTGGTCCAGCGCTGCATCAAATCGCCAATATTGACCACAAAGCTGCCCGCGACCGGTGGGGCATCCATCCATTCATCTTGTGTGTTCAACACCTGCAAACCACCGCTCGCATCCTGATAGAGTAACGTGATACACCCATAGTCGGTATGCGCTCCAGCACCATTGGTTGCTTGGGTCTGGCTTGGGTAGTGCAACATGCGCAATACCGAGATCGGTAAATTAAAGTGCTGGGTAAAAAAATCTTCCGCTTCGTTCAGCGCAATGGCCATCGCTTTGAGAATCCGCAGCCCGACATCGAGAGTCAGCGAATAATGCTGATTCATCGCCTGCGTAAACCCTGCAATGTTCGGATATTGGTTTGGGCCATAGAGCGTTGGACAACGCGACACTTGAGAATGGTAAGGGGAGAGATCCAACGCCATATCAAACGACTCTTTACAATCGAGCTCTCCCTGCGGGTCGAGTTTCTCCGCACTTAACCGCCCCCAGCCTCGATGGTTCTGGCTGTTCTCAATCGATATGCGTTGCTTTTCCGTTTCAGGTAAACGGAACAACGTGTCCGCCATCGATTCAATGCCATCAAACTGAGCTTGAGGGATACCGTGCCCCACCACATAGAAAAAACCTAGCTCCCGACACGCTCGGTCGATTTGGTCAATCACGGGTTGCCAATCGTTGCGATTGGCAGAGTGGAGCGGCGAAATATCGATAATCGGCAATGACATACTGTTTCCTTGTTGTCTGGCTTCCGTCATCCATACGGACTGAAGCATCGAGAGTGATGTGAATGGGTTAAGCAAAAAGCTGACCAATCAGCCAACTTCTCATCAGCAACCAGAACATAACGTTTTGAGAAATACGACGAGGCCAGCTACGCACCGAAAAGGTACAAACACCATTGGCATTGCACCAATTTGGCAGCGCCGGCATCGCGGTTTCCCCCTGACCTCATCATTCTAAATCGCAGATATTCACTTTTGGTTACATTTCAACCTAAACCAAACTTCATGAATAAATTCAATCACCAAGCCGTACATCACGGTAATTTTCGCTCGGGGAATCGCCCCCGTAGACAATTTATTCCAACTCAAAGCGTCAGCCGCTCGTATCAGTTGATTGTTGGTCGATGTAACGCTGACACACACAAACATCTCACTCTACAACGGATACCCATTATGAAAACTCATTTACTCAGTTCAGCCAAAACATTGTGTCTTGCCTTGTCACTGCTCGGCGTCTCCTCTTTTGCGCTTGCAGGGCATCACCTCGGGGTCAAAGGAACGGATCAGGATATGTCTGGAGGCACCGTGACCGCCAATATGGTCATGGCCGGAGAAAATGGCTGGATGGTCGTGCATCGTACCGACAGCAACATGAAACCGGGCCCCGTCGTCGGTTATGCCCCGCTGAAGAAAGGCAACAATCAAAACGTCACCGCTATTTTGACCGAACCTGTGAAATCGGGAGAGATGTTCATGCTGATGCTGCATGGTGAAACTGGTGGCATGAAAACCGGCGTGTTTGAATATACACTCGGCGCCAAAGCTGACGGCCCAGTGAAGGAAAATGGTCAATTGGTCATGGCGGTGGTGACTGCTCAGTGATCTGACGTTGATAAAAATGGGCACACGATGCCCATTTTTTTATGCCCGCGATAGACAGCGCTCATTCTGGCTTGCGCTCAAGCCGCCACGCCGAAAAACATCGTTTTTCTTTCATTCAACGAACCTCGACACATCAGAGATTACCGCTGAAATTAACGGCGCCCAAAACAACGAAAGGCCGCTATAACAGCGACCTTTCTAAATCATGCTACCGATGGACGGACTGACCGGGCTTGCGCTCAAGCCGCCACTCCGAAAAACATCGTTTTTCTATCATTCAACGAACATCGACACATCAGAGATTACCGCTGAAATTGACAGCATCCAAAACGACGAAAGGCCGCTATAAAAGCAGCCTTTCTAAATCATGCTACCGATGGACGGACTGACCGGGCTTGCGTTCAAGCCGCCACTCCGAAAAACATCGTTTTTCTATCATTCAACGAACATCGACACATCAGAGATTACCGCTGAAATTGACAATGCCCAAAACGACGAAAGGCTGCTTTGATAAGCAGCCTTTCTAAATCATGGTACCGATGGGCGGACTTGAACCGCCACTCCCGAAGGAAACGGATTTTGAATCCGTCGTGTCTACCAATTTCACCACACCGGCATCTTAGGGTATGTCCCTTTGATGGTTGGCCATTATACGGAAGAAACGGCTTGGCGCAATAACAAAATATTGAAAACTAAATCGTTTGCTGAATATTTCGCCATGACGGCCATTTTCCGTTCACATGGCGCCCTCAGCCCTTGCTATTCCTCAACCAATTGCTGCACTACGCAATTGCGGCCCTGCGCTTTGGCACGGTACAACGCCATATCTGCGCGACGAAAAATGGCGGTTTCATTATCCATCGGTTGATAACACGTCACACCAAGACTGATTGTAAAAGCAGGCAGGCCATCCAACTGCAGCGCTTCCATTTGTGCTCGCAGGGTTTCTGCGAGTGTATACGTCGTGTCGATGTCCTGCATCGGGAGCAAAATCGCGAACTCTTCGCCGCCGAGTCGAAATAAGGTGTCTGTCGCGCGAATGCGTTGTTGCAACTGTTTGACCAATTGTTGCAGCAGTTGATCCCCGACCTGATGGCCGAATTGATCGTTCACCTGTTTGAAGTAATCCACATCCAACACAATCAGGCCAAACGAATAGCCACCGCGCTGCGCCAAACCAAGCTGCATCTCAATTTGTTCGTCCCATTTATGCCGATTGTAAGCACCAGTCAGTTTGTCCTGAGTTGCCAAGGTCAGCAGTTGTTTTTCGATTTGCTCGCGACAGGTAATTTCCTGCGCCAATCGAGACATCACCACTTTGATGTCGTGTTCTAGTTCAGCCAACTCATCGTTGGTCTTCACCTGTTCGGCAACCTCAACCGCGAACGCTTCACCGTGATCCAACGAGGTATTAAGGGTTTTGATCTCACCTTTGATGCGTTGAATGCGCTGTAAAATGGCGCGCACAATGTATACCGTCAGCAATAGCCCGAGCACCACCGCACATAATCCCAACAAAAAGCTGACCAACAAAAAATCTTCCTCGTGCTGCTCAGTGTAGAGCGCATCATTGCTGGTCATGTCCCTGAGTTGTTGCAAAATCGTATTCTCAGCGTGTTCCAACGCTTTCGCCATCGCTTCCATATTCGCACGTTCCGCCTCACTGAGACTCTGGCGATTAAAAACCTGCGCCAGATGCTGTTCAAACACGGCACTTTGCTCGGCGTAGCGTTCGATGGCCCGCATGACGTCTTGATGATCTTGTTCATCGAGCACAATTTTGTGTGAGTGAAGGTTTTCGGCAATCAGCATGACGGCACGATCCAACAAGTTTTTCAGTTTTTGTTGTTGGAAAATCAGTTGTTGATGAGGGGTGCGAGCCTGATGACCGCGTTGGCGTTCAAGTTGAAACTGTTCAAATTGCAGATGTTGTTCGAGTTCGATGAATTCCACCTGGCGCACGATTTGATTCAGCGGAATATCAAGATAAGCGACCTCACGCATCTCCTTTTCAATCCGCTTAATTTTGTAGCTGGAGTAAACGATGACGCATAACAGAAACGACAACAGCAGCACAAACAGACCACCAATCTTCTGTTTGATCGAAGTGTGAGACCAGTTAAAGACAGACATGAGAAACCTTGCCATACGATGTGAGAACTCGGTCGATGCCCCTTTGCACGTGACATTCACAGAGCACCATTCGGCCGAAAAAGAAGCGTTTCATTCTACCCCGCTCGTGGCGTGTGACAAGGTGTCTACCGCCGTATTTTCGACCTTTCTCAGATGACCCAGCACGCTCTGAGAATGGGGAAAGTTGACGCCGATTGATGAAGCTGTGCGACAGCTCTCTTTTCAGCATAGCGCTCAGCCGATATGCTTGCCGCCTTTATGAAAGACGAAAGGTTGTTATGAGCACATCAACTCTGCCCCCTGCGGGACTGTTTCGCCGTCTTGGCGCCCTGTTTTATGATTCACTGGTGGTGATGGCTATCTTAATGATTGCTGGCGGTGTGGTGGTGGCCGTGCTGGAAGCACTGGTTGCTGCGGGGCTCTTCAACTATGCGCCTTATCAAGATGCCGGCGATCTCCTGACACGTCATCCGATCTGGAACCCGGTTTACACGCTCTATCTGGCGGCATGCTGGCTCTATTTCTTTGTCTACTTCTGGACGCGTGGCGGACAAACGCTGGGCATGCGTGCTTGGAAGATTGTTGTGCGTAACACAGATGGTCATCGTATCAGCACGACCCAAGCCCTGATTCGACTGGCAACCTCGCTCTTTGGTTTGGGGAATTTGACTGTGCCACTGGATCCGAAAAAGCGCGCGTTTCAAGACATGTGGGCAAATACAGAAGTCGTGGTGCTCCCGAAAGTGCGTTAACACGCCATCGGCCAAACGGGCACAGACAAAAAAAGGAAGGCCATGCCTTCCTTTTTCGTTTTACAATTTTCGTCTCAGGAGCAACAAGGCAATACTGAGGAACACGATGCTCGGCGCCACGGCACCAAACACCGGTGGAATGCCATACACCAAACTGAGCGGGCCGAAAAATTCACTGGAAATATAGAAGGTAAATCCAGCGATCACCCCAGACAAAATCCGCGCGCCCATGGTCACGCTACGCAACGGACCAAAGATAAACGACAGCGCCATCAGCATCATGACAGCAATCGAAAACGGCTGCGTGATCTTACGCCAAAACGCCAATTCATAACGCGATGCATCTTGCTCGGACGCCTTCAAATAATGCACGTAATCATACAAACCGCTCAGTGCCAGTTCTTCCGGCTTCACTGTCACCACGGCCAACTTGTCCGGCGCCAGTGACGTCTCCCAACGGTATTCTGGCAACGACTGTTTGGTGATCACCACGTCGTCGTTCATGTCGGTCACTTCCACATCTTTCATCACCCAACTGTTACCGCCGAGGTAATCGACCTGCTTGGCAAAAATCACATGGCGCAGTTGTTTGTGTTCGTCGAACCGCCACATGTTCATGCCGTAAAGGCGATTGTCATCAATCTTTCCGATGAAGATAAAGTCGTTGATATCACGCGCCCACACCCCGGTACGCACCGAGAGAATCTTACCGCCAGAGGTGGCAAAGGCACGCAGGTCACGCGCTGCTTTTTGCGCTTGTGGCGCGCCCCACTCCCCGAGCAGCGTGATGATGATCATCAGCGGCACCGCCGTTTTGAGCACCGACAAACCAATGTCTAATTTCGAGAAACCCGCGGCCTGCATGACCACCAGCTCAGAGCTGGCCGCCAACGCACCCAGACCGATCAGCGCGCCCAACAGCGCGGCCATCGGGAAAAACATTTCGATGTCCCGGGGAATACTCAATACCACAAACAGCAAGGCCTGCATCAAATCGTAGGTACCGTCACCCACTTTGCGCAGCTGTTCGACGTATTTAATAATGCCAGACAACCCCACAAACGTGGCCAACACCAGCATAGTGGTTGCGATAATGGTCCGGCCAATGTACCAGTCAAGAATCTTAAACACGACTTACGCCACCTTTCTCTTCTGTTTTATTTTGTCTTTGAATTTTCTTACCGGAACACTGTCGAGCGTATTGGCAATGATCGCCGAAATCAGCAGGGCCGCATTGATGGGCCACATGCCAACGATGGCCGGAATCGACCCATCTTCCAGTGCCGACTTGGTCGCACTGATGGCCAAAAAGTACGTCAGATAAATCAGGATCGCTGGCCCCATTTTGGCAAAACGCCCCTGACGCGGGTTCACCGCCGACAGCGGCACCACCAGCATGGTCAGCAAAGGAATACACACCACGAGGGAAATACGCCATTGCAATTCGGCTTGCGCACTACGATCTGCATTCTTGATCAGTTCCAACGTCGGAATCGCTTCCCAGTCACGGCCTTTCTCTTTCACCGCGCGCTGGCCAATCAAGCCTTCATATTCATCAAACTTGGTGACCATGTAGTCGACGCGTGTCGGCACACCTTCATAGCGCGTCCCATTGTACATGGTGATCACTTGGCGACCGTCGCTCAGCTCTTTAACATCGCCCGCATCGGAAAACATCACACTCGGTAAAATGGACTCACGCGGCGTCAACTGGGCAACGAACACATTGCTCAGTTTTTTATTTTCGATGTTGTCGATGAACACCACGGACGAGCCATCGGGTGAGCGCTGGAATTGGCCTTTTTGCAGCAAATCGACGCTGTTTTCCGCCGCCAATTGTTCCATCACCGACTGAACTTTGTCTTGGCTCCATGGCGATAACCACAGGGCGTTGAAACCGGCAAGACAAGACGTAATGACGCCAAGGTACAACGCCGCGCGAATCAGAAACTTGTTCCCGATCCCGGTCGCGTTCATCACCGTGATTTCACTTTCCGCGTACAGGCGTCCGAAGGTGAGCAGTATCCCGATGTACAGACTCAAAGGCAGCATTAATAGCCCCATCGCAGGCATGTTCAAACCCACGATAGATAGAATTAAGCGAGCTGGAATTTCGCCATCAGACGCATCGGCCAAAACGCGAATAAATTTTTGGCTCAGAAACACTAAAAACAGCACGAAAAAGATTGCTAATTGACTTTTTAGTGTCTCGCGGATCAAATATCTAACAATAATCACGCTGAAATAACCTATGCAAAACTTGTTTTTTTGATTGAATCACTATAATTTCCCGTTGAACCTTTTATTTTTTAAAATTTCGCTATGTGTTAGAGCGCTTACACAAAGGGTAGATCCGATTAAGGATTCAACAAGTAAGAACGCATTATCTAACATTTAGTTCTATTTGTCTTTAGGATGTAGGAGTACGCATGGAGTTCAGTGTTAAAAGTGGTAGCCCTGAAAAACAACGTAGCGCATGTATCGTTGTCGGAGTCTTTGAACCACGCCGCCTTTCTCCAGTAGCAGAACAGCTAGATAAGATCAGCGACGGCTATATTAGTTCACTGCTTCGCCGCGGTGATCTAGAAGGTAAACCGGGGCAGATGCTACTGCTGCATCAAGTGCCAGGTGTCCTATCTGAGCGCGTATTGTTGGTCGGTTGCGGCAAAGAGCGCGAACTGGGTGAACGTCAATACAAAGAAATCATTCAAAAAACCATCAGCACCCTGAATGAAACGGGTTCGATGGAAGCCGTATGCTTCTTGACTGAACTACACGTCAAAGGCCGCGATACCTACTGGAAAGTACGCCAAGCCGTGGAAGCGACCAAAGATGGCCTGTACACCTTTGATCAATTCAAGAGCGTGAAGCCGGAAACCCGTCGTCCGCTACGTAAGCTGGTGTTCAACGTGCCGACTCGTCGTGAACTGAGCCTCGGTGAGCGCGCAATCACTCACGGTCTGGCCATTGCGTCAGGCGTGAAAGCGTGTAAAGACCTTGGCAACATGCCGCCGAACATCGCTAACCCAGCTTACCTAGCGTCTCAGGCTCGTCGCCTGGCTGACGATTACGAAACCATCACCACCAAAATCATCGGTGAAGAAGAGATGGAAAAACTGGGTATGAGTTCATACCTGGCTGTGGGTCGCGGTTCGAAAAACGAATCCATGATGTCGGTGATCGAATACAAAGGCAATCCTGATGCAGACGCCAAACCGATCGTGTTGGTGGGTAAAGGGCTGACCTTCGATTCAGGCGGTATCTCACTCAAACCGGGTGAAGGCATGGATGAGATGAAGTACGACATGTGTGGTGCGGCATCGGTATTCGGTACCATGAAGGCGATCGCGAAACTGAACCTGCCACTCAACATCATTGGTGTACTGGCGGGCTGTGAAAACATGCCGGGCAGCAATGCGTACCGTCCGGGTGACATTCTGACCACCATGTCCGGTCAAACTGTCGAAGTCTTGAACACCGACGCTGAAGGCCGTCTGGTGCTGTGTGATGCCCTGACATACGTTGAACGCTTCGAACCAGATTGCGTCGTCGATGTGGCTACACTGACAGGCGCGTGTGTGATTGCACTGGGTCATCACATCAGCGGCGTCATGGCGAATCACAATCCACTGGCGCACGAACTGGTGAATGCCTCTGAACAAGCGAGTGACCGTGCATGGCGTCTTCCGCTAGCAGACGAGTACCATGAACAGCTGAAAAGCCCGTTTGCCGATATGGCGAACATCGGTGGCCGTCCTGGCGGCGCGATCACAGCAGGTTGTTTCTTGTCTAAGTTTGCCAAGAAGTACAACTGGGCACACGTTGACATCGCGGGCACCGCGTGGCGTTCTGGCGCAGCCAAAGGCTCGACGGGTCGTCCGGTCTCGATGCTTGTCCAATTCCTGCTCAACCGCAGTGGCCAAGAGACCGAGGAATAAACCTCATCCATGAAAAGGGCCGCAAGGCCCTTTTTTGTTTTTCCCAGTTCACCCCACAAGGAGACACGGTTCACCATGGCCACCGCTACGTTTTACATCGTTCGACCCGACTCGCCGCAAGCCACGGCAGCCGGTTTTGAAGCGTATGTTGTGTTTCTGAGTCAGCACTTTGCTCGTCAGGGGGCAAAAGTGTATTTACAGTGCGCGACGCAACAGCACGCTGAACAGATTGCAGAGCGATTCTGGCAAGTCGAAGCCAAAGACTTTCTGGGCCATAATCTGGTGGGGGAAGGGCCGAAATACGGCACCAATATTGAAATTGGCCATGTGGGGGTGAAACCCTCTTGGAACCGACAGCTGGCAATAAATTTGGCCGATAATCATACAACCTTTGCGAAGGCCTTTGCAGAGGTGGTAGACTTCGTCCCCAACGAAGAAAATGCGAAACAGCGGTCTCGCGAGCGTTATAAGTTGTACCGTCAGGCGGGTTATCAACTGCAAACCATCGAGATCCATTATCCGTAGCGGTTCATCCTTATAGTTAAGCTCTCTTTGCAAGAGAACTCACTTATAGCGATTGACCGAATTAACCATCAAAGTATCCATTAAAGAGCACTATGGAAAAGACATACAACCCAACATCCATCGAACAAGATCTGTATAAGACTTGGGAAGAGAAAGGCTACTTTAAGCCTCACGGTGACACATCAAAAGACGCGTACAGCATCATGATTCCGCCACCGAACGTCACTGGTAGCCTGCACATGGGTCACGCCTTCCAAGACACCATTATGGATACCTTGATCCGTTGCCAACGCATGAAAGGTAAAAATACGCTGTGGCAAGTGGGTACGGACCATGCGGGTATCGCAACTCAGATGGTTGTTGAGCGTAAGATCGCTGCCGAAGAAGGCAAAACCAAACACGATTACGGTCGTGATGCGTTCATCGACAAAATCTGGGAATGGAAAAACGAATCCGGTGGCACCATCACCAAACAGTTGCGTCGCCTAGGTGCGTCTGTCGACTGGGACCGTGAGCGCTTCACCATGGATGACGGCTTCTACAAAGCGGTTCAGGAAGTGTTCGTTCGTCTGTACAAAGACGACCTGATCTACCGCGGCAAACGCCTGGTCAACTGGGATCCAAAACTGCACACCGCAATTTCGGATCTAGAAGTTGAAAACAAAGATGTGAAAGGCCACATGTGGCACTTCCGCTACCCGCTGGCTGATGGCGTGAAAACGGCTGAAGGCAAAGACTACATTGTGGTCGCCACCACACGTCCTGAAACCATGCTGGGCGATACCGGTGTTGCGGTTAACCCAGAAGATCCGCGTTACAAAGATCTGATCGGTAAAGAGATCATTCTGCCGCTTGTGGATCGTCGCATTCCTATCGTGGGCGATGAGCACGCGGACATGGAAAAAGGCACCGGCTGTGTGAAAATCACACCAGCGCACGACTTCAACGACTACGAAGTCGGTAAGCGTCACCAGCTACCCATGATCAACATTCTGACTTTCGATGCGAACATTCGTGATGCAGCCGAAGTCTTCAACTCAAACGGCGAAGCCAGCACCGCTTACGGCACTGAGATTCCTGCGAAATACCAAGGCATGGAGCGTTTTGCTGCGCGTAAAGCGATCGTGGCAGAATTCGACGAACTGGGTCTGCTGGAAGAAATTAAAGATCACGACCTGACCGTGCCTTACGGCGACCGAGGTGGCGTGGTGATCGAACCGATGCTGACGGACCAATGGTACGTACGCGCAGGCATTCTGGCAAAACCAGCGGTTGAAGCGGTTGAAAACGGCGACATTCAATTCGTACCGAAGCAATACGAAAACATGTACTTCTCTTGGATGCGTGATATTCAAGACTGGTGTATCTCGCGTCAACTGTGGTGGGGTCACCGCATTCCGGCGTGGTACGACGCACAAGGCAATGTTTATGTTGGCCGCAACGAAGACGAAGTGCGCGCAGACAACAACATTCCTGCGGATGTGGCACTGAGTCAAGATGAAGACGTACTGGATACTTGGTTCTCTTCTGCACTGTGGACCTTTGGTACACTGGGCTGGCCAGAGAAAACAGACGCGCTGAAAGTTTTCCACCCATCCGAAGTGTTGGTGACCGGCTTTGACATCATCTTCTTCTGGGTTGCCCGTATGATCATGATGACCATGCACTTCATCAAAGATGAAGACGGCAAACCACAAGTGCCATTCAAAACCGTGTACGTAACCGGTCTGATCCGTGACGAAAACGGCGACAAGATGTCGAAATCGAAAGGCAACGTGCTGGATCCGATCGACATGATCGACGGCATCGATCTTGAGTCACTGGTGACCAAGCGCACGGGTAACATGATGCAGCCGCAACTGGCGGCGAAGATCGAGAAGAACACACGTAAAACGTTTGAAAACGGTATCGAACCTTACGGTACTGACGCACTGCGCTTTACGCTGGCCGCAATGGCATCAACTGGCCGCGATATCAACTGGGATATGAAGCGTCTGGAAGGTTACCGTAACTTCTGTAACAAACTGTGGAACGCAAGCCGTTACGTCATGATGAATACAGAAGAGCAGGATTGTGGCTTTGGCGCAGGTGCTGAGCTGGACTACTTGCTGGCAGACAAATGGATCGAATCTCAGTTTGAACTGGCTGCCAAAGCGTTCAACGAGCACATCGACAACTACCGTCTGGATATGGCCGCGAACACGCTGTACGAGTTCATCTGGAACCAGTTCTGTGACTGGTACCTAGAGCTGACTAAACCGGTACTGTGGAAAGGCAGTGAAGCGCAGCAACGCGCAACACGTCGTACCCTGATCACCGTATTGGAAAAAACGCTACGTCTGGCTCACCCAGTTCTGCCATACATCACTGAAACCATCTGGCAAAGCATCAAGCCACTGGTTGATGGTGTGGAAGGCGATACCATCATGCTGCAGGCGCTGCCTCAGTTTGATGCGGCGAACTTCCACCAAGACGCGCTGGATGATATCGAGTGGGTGAAAACCTTCATCACCGCGATTCGTAACCTGCGTGCCGAGTACGACATCAACCCAGGTAAACCACTGGATGTGATGCTCAAAGCCGCAAGCGACAGCGATGCTGCGCGTCTGGAAGCGAACAAACAAGTGTTGATGTCTTTGGCGAAACTGGAAAACGTTCGCGTGCTGACTGCCGGTGAAGAAACACCCGCGTGCGCAACAGCACTGGTTGGCAAGTCTGAATTGATGATCCCAATGGCGGGTCTGATCGACAAAGACGCTGAGCTGGCACGTCTGGCGAAAGAAATCGCCAAAACCGAAGGTGAAGTGAAACGCATCGAAGGCAAACTGAGCAACGAAGGCTTTGTTGCAAAAGCGCCAGAAGCGGTCATCGCCAAAGAGCGTGAAAAACTAGACGGTTACAAAGAAACCTTGGTGAAACTGGCTGAGCAGCAAGCGACCATCGCGGCGCTGTAACACAGACCTTCACCCAAGCAAAAGGCAGCGAATTCGCTGCCTTTTTTATTGCCTTGCGTTGACGCTGTAGACACGCGCAGGTCAAACAATACGATTCTGCTGGCGACCTTCAACAAACGCCTGAATGTTGTCGATCAAAATATGGGCTAACTGCTGAATCGCAGAATCACTGCCCCACGCCACATGTGGCGTCAGCAGCAAATTGGGTAAGTCCATATTGGCAACCAACGGATTGGTGATGTCTGCGGGCTCCTGAGTGAACACATCCACCCCTGCCCCGGCAATCTGGCGTCTTTTCAACGCATCCACCAGCGCCACTTCATCCACTAAACCGCCGCGCCCCGCGTTGATCAGCAGCGCGTTCGGTTTCATCTGCGCCAGCTCCGCTTCACCAATCAGATGGTGGGTGGCTTCCGTTAACGGACAATGCAGCGTCAGCACATCGGCTTGTTGCAACACTTGCTCAAACGGCGTGTAGCCTGCGCGGCAAGTCGACACATCTTTGTGTTCCGCAAACAACACCGTCATGCCCAGCGCTTTCGCCAGTGTCGCGGTGCCTTGCCCCAACGTGCCGCCACCGACCACACCCAGCGTGCTGCCCGCAATGTCCCCAATCGGATGGGTAAAGAAACAGAACTGCTTGTTGCGTTGCCATTCACCAGCGGCAATATCGTGGTGATAGCCCATCAGATTCCGGCGCAGAGCAAACATCATCGCGACCACATGCTCAGGCACCGACTGGGTCGCATACCCCTGCACGTTGCACACCGCAATGTGGTGGGCGCGGCAATAGTCGATATCCACGTTGTTGAACCCCGTGGCAGACACCGCAATTAAGCGCACTTTCGGCAATTGCGCCAAGATCGCAGCGCTCAGCACCACTTTATTGGTGATCACGATTTCTGCCTCTTGCAGGCGCTCGATCACCTGCTCCGGCGCGGTGAAATCAAACTCTTGCCAGCGATGGGAAAACGTCAGTGCAGGCACATGAATGTGGCGGGGAATCGTTGCGCGATCGAGGAATACAACAGTGGGTAAAGCCATAATTTCTCCTTTGCCTACCCACTGCCATCAATGACACATGATCGATTAAGGACGGGGTAGTTTTTTATAATCCGGCAATTTTCGCTCAGGATCGAAATGCTGCAATATCTCTTCCTGCGCTTCGGGATAGAAGTCACACGGAACAAAGATCGAACGTAACCAATGACTGCGAGGATGATAAAAGCTCAGCTCCGCGGCATGCAACGCCAGTCGATCAGTAAAATCGATCGCTTCTTGCGGCGCGTAAAACTCATCGCCGACAATCGGATGCCCGAGAGCCTGCATGTGCACTCGCAGTTGGTGTGATCGGCCAGTAATCGGCAGCAGGCGCACCACGGTGGTGTGCGCTTCACGTTTGACGACCTGAAACAATGTCTGCGATGGTTTCCCTGTTTCATGACAAACCATCTGTTTCGGGCGATTTGGCCAATCGCAAATCAGCGGCAGATCGATCTCGCCTTCATCCTGCGCCATCACACCCCACACGCGAGCGTAATAAATTTTATGCGTCAGACGATATTGGAACTGTTTCTTGAGCGCCGCTTCCATGTACTTGTCTTTGGCAAACAGCATCAGCCCCGAAGTCGACATGTCCAAACGGTGCACCACTTGAATCTCCGGGTATTGCGCTTGCAGGCGGCTCCACATGCTATCGTGGTGCTCCGCCAGACGGCCCGGCACGGAAAGTAAACCGGACGGTTTGTTTACCGCCAGAATGTAGTCATCCTCAAAGACCACATCAATCCACGGATCCGTTGGTGGGTGGTACTCGGTCATTGCCATAAATTTCTCTCGCAAACGCGCTGATAATAAAAAACGGCGCATTATATACCCAACATCACCTCTGAATCACGCCTTGGTGTCGCGCCAGCCGCGGCGCCCCCGCCATCACAGCGCCACTTCACGCTTGATACCGCCCTTTCATGACGTGAACAAAAAGTTACGCCGAAGTTGTAAGTATAAATTGACACTAACAATCAATGTGATATTGATGAAGGGTATTGACAAAAAAATCAGCCAATCCCATGCAGGACAAGGCGAATCATAAACACAATCAAACACAACATAACAATTCATAAGGAACAAGAATGGAAAACGCCGTCCCTTATTCATCCGAACAACGGCTCTCTTTACCTCAACTGCTTCGATCTTTGGGTCCGGGCATCATGATGGCTGCTGCTGCCGTTGGCGGCTCTCATCTGGTGGCTTCGACCAAAGCGGGGGCCATTTATGGCTGGCAACTCGCGATCCTCATTCTGCTGGTCAACCTGTTTAAATACCCCTTTTTCAAAGCAGGCGTTCAGTACACCATGGGCACAGGCGACAGCTTGGTCGAAGGTTACGCCAAAATGGGCAAACCTTACCTGTGGATCTTTGCGGTTCTGGCGGTGTTCTCCGGCATCGTCAACACCGCAGCGCTGCTGATGTTCAGTGCCAGCTTGCTGAGTTACTTCATTCCGTTTGAGCTGTCGTTGCCGGTGTTGTCTGGCATCGTGCTCGCCACGTGCCTCATCATTCTGTTTGCCGGTCACTACCGAGCGCTGGATACGCTGTCGAAGGTGATCATGGCGGTATTGACCATCGCGACGCTGCTGGCCGTGGTGATTGCTGCCGCTAACCCAGCACCCGCGACTGTCGTTGCCGAAGCGCCATCGCCGTGGACACTGGCAGCCATCGGCTTCTTGGTGGTGACCATGGGCTGGATGCCAGCCCCGATTGAGATTTCATCCCTGACGTCTGTGTGGCTGAAAAGTCAATGTCGTCACCAACGCGTCACACCGCAATCGGCGCTATTTGACTTCAACGTCGGCTACATTGGCACCGCGATTCTGGCGATTGTCTTCCTCGCGCTGGGTGCGTTGGTATTGCATGGCAGCGGTGTCGAACTGTCGAAATCTGGTGTGGGCTTCTCGCATCAGTTGGTCGGTTTGTATGCCTCCACCATCGGAGAGTGGTCACGCTACCTGATTGCGGTGATCGCGTTCTTCTGTATTTTCGGCAGTACCATTACGGTGATTGATGGCTACTCACGCGTGATTGCCGAATCACAGCGTCTGCTGAAAGAGCAGCCAGAGCAGAGCCCGAAAGTGTTACAAGGCTGGATGATTCTGGTCTCGGCGGCGGCCCTGGCGATCATCATGTTCTTCGCGTCAGCGCTGATGCCGCTTCTCAACTTTGCGATGATCATGGCGTTCATGACCACGCCCGTATTTGCCTTGCTGAACTACATTCTGGTGACGCGCACGGAGCTGCCGCAAGAGCTGAAAGTGGGTCCGAAGCTCAAAGCGCTGTCGATTCTCGGCCTGATTTACCTATTTGGTTTTCTGGCGCTGTTCATCTGGTGGCAGTGGTTGATGTAATCGCTAGCTCACCGACACAAAAAAGGCCTTCCGTTGGAAGGCCTTTTGCGTTTCAGCGCACTTAGTTGTGTGCGACCACAATCATGCGCAGGGAATCCAGTTGGTACTGCGCCTGCGCGATGTAACCGGTCAATTCCTCAATCTGCTGCTCCAGCACCTCAATCTCTTCATCACGAATGTTCGGGTTGACCGCTTTAAGTGCCTGTAAACGCTCTAGCTCCCCGTTGAGGATTTGATGCATCTCTTTCTGCGCTTGCTCGCGAATCGCCTTCACCTGTTCCATCACTGGCGTTTCACTGGCGGTAATCAAACGATGAACATCGTTTTGCACTGAGCTCACGAGTTTGCTGGCCAAATGACGGTTCACCGGGCTGAGCTGACGGTTAAACGCTTCAAACTCCACCTGCGCCGACAAATCATTGCCACGCGCATCCATCAACATGCGGATTGGCGTTTGTGGCAGGAAGCGGCTAATCCCGGTGCGTTTGGGGGCTTGCGCATCCACCACGTACACCAGCTCAAGCAAAATCGTGCCCACGGGCAGCGCTTTGTTTTTCAGCAGCGAGACCGCAGAAACGCCCACGCCTTCGCTCATCAGTAAGTCGATGCCGCCTTGCACCATCGGGTGCTCCCAGCTGATAAAGTGCATGTCTTCACGCGACAGCGCGGTATCACGATCGAAGGTGATGGTTGCGCCTTCATACGGCAAACCGGGATAGCTCGGCACCATCATGTGCTCCGACGGCGTCACCACCAGCGCGTTCTCACCACGGTCTTCTTGGTTAAGGCCGATGGTATCAAACAGGCTCAACGCAAACGTCACCAGATTGGTGTCGCCATCAGTCGCGGCGATTTGCTTGGCAATCTGCTCTGCTTTGTCGCCCCCGTTAGAGTGCATTTCCAGCAGGCGGTCACGGCCTTGCTCAAGCTGCGCTTTGAGCGCCTTGTTCATCTTGGCCGATTCATCGATGATCGCATCCAGCTCGCTGTCATCGCCGGAAGCCAGAATCGGAATCAGGCGTTCGGCAAACTCATCGTATACCGCGCGGCCAGTCGGACAGGTTTCCGCAAACGCGTTCAAGCCTTCGTTGTACCAACGCGCCAAAATCGCCTGCGACGTGCCTTTGAGGTAAGGCACATGAATGTCGATGTCGTTCTTCTGACCGATACGGTCAAGACGACCGATACGCTGCTCCAGCAAGTCTGGGTTGAATGGCAAATCGAACATCACCAATTGGCTGGCGAATTGGAAGTTACGACCTTCCGAACCGATTTCGCTACAGATCAGCACCTGCGCGCCGCCCTCTTCTTGGGCAAAGTACGCCGCCGCTTTGTCGCGTTCCAGAATCGACATGCCTTCGTGGAAGACGGTCGCACGAATGCCTTCTCGCTCACGCAGCGCTTGTTCCAGTTGCAATGCAGTGCTGGCGCGAGATGCGATCACCAGAATCTTGTCACTGCGTTTGGCTTTGACTTTTTCAAGCAACCAGTTCACACGGGAATCAAACTGCCACCAGCTAGCGTCGTCGCCTTCAAACTCTTGGAAGATCTCTTCCGGATAGAGCATTTTCATCGCACGTGCTTCAGGGCTGAGCTTGCCGCCAATCATGCCAGCAACACGCATCGACGTGGTGTACTGCTGTGGAATGTCCATCGCCATCAAGTGCACATTGCGCACCGGGAAGCCTTTGATTGCCGCGCGAGTGTTACGAAACAGCACGCGTCCCGTGCCGTGACGGTCCATCAGGTTATCAATCAGCTCTTGGCGTGCCGATGCCTTCTCGGCGTCATCCGCTTGGCTTTCCAACACACGGAACAACGGCTCGACATCTTGCTCTGACAACAGCTCAGTAATTTGGTTTTTCGCCTCGTTTGGCAGCGCCTGACCAGAGAACAGCGCGCTCACCGCGTCTGCCACTGGTTCGTATTGCGCTTCTTCTTGCACGAACGCGTCGTAGTCATAGAAGCGGTCCGCATCAAGCAGACGCAGACGAGCAAAGTGGCTTTCGCGGCCCAATTGCTCTGGCGTTGCCGTCAGCAGCAGCACGCCCGGCGTGCGCTCTGCCAACGCTTCAATCACTTGATATTCACGGCTCGGTTTGTCTTGGCTCCATGACAAGTGATGCGCTTCATCGACCACCAACAGATCCCACTCCGCATCCAACGCTTGTTCAAAACGCTGACGGCTCTTACGCAGAAAGTCGAGCGAACACAGGACGAACTGTTGGGTTTCAAATGGGTTGTCGGCTTCCGCGAACGCTTCTACGCAGCGCTCTTCATCAAACACGGAGAAATGCAGGTTGAAACGACGCAGCATTTCCACCAACCATTGGTGCTGCAGGGTTTCTGGCACCACGATCAGAATACGTTCCGCGCGGCCAGACAGCACTTGTTGGTGAATGATCATGCCCGCTTCGATGGTTTTACCCAGGCCCACTTCGTCGGCCAACAGCACACGCGGCGCATGACGGCGGCCCACTTCATGGGCGATGTACAACTGATGCGGGATCAAGCCTGCACGCATGCCACACAGGCCACGCATCGGGCTCTTGTGTTGTTGATACTGGTTGGTCAGCGCGCGATAACGCAGCACAAAATTGTCCATGCGATCAATTTGACCAGCGAACAGTTTGTCCTGCGGTTTGTTAAAGCGAATTTGGTTGCTGAGGAAAATTTCGCGCAGCGCGACGCCCGATTCGTCGGTGTCTTGACGTGTGCCCAGATAAGTCAATAGACCGTTCTCTTCCACCACCTGTTCCACGGTGAGCGACCAGCCTTCTTGGCAGTCAATCACGTCGCCGACATTAAACGTCACACGGGTTACCGGGGCATCATTACGTGCGTACACGCGGTTTTCTTCGGATGCAGCAAACATCAGTGTCACGGTACGAGCGTCCATCGCGACCACTGTACCTAAACCTAAATCGCTTTCCGTATCGCTTATCCAGCGTTGCCCCAAAGCAAAAGTCATGAATCGACTACCTCATCAATTTGGATTGGAATTTAAAGTGACCTGCGACCACAAGAAGGGAGAGTCTAATTATGATAGTTCTGAAAGCGTGGTGCAGAAAAAGGTCGCTAATCTTACTTGATGGCGTGATGGAGGTCACGCCCATTCCCTGCTTTTTTTCGTCAAGATCTAACTGACATCAAACTGTAAGAAACCAGTGGCATTTGTAAAAGACAAAGTTGCTATAATCGTTTTGAAGGCGCGACAAACTGAGGTGAAAACCTTGGCACAAAGTCTGCAAGTTCAAACAGAGAGTATCAACACGGGTTTGCACCAGTCGACAAGTGATCGAAAGCCTTCCCAATGCGTACGATCCTTGGCAGCACTGATGGCAAACATCCTTTGCAAAGCAAGCTACAACGTAGCAAGGAGACGCTTATGGGCGATACCGATCGGAAACTGTTTGTACTGGATACCAATATCCTGCTTCATGAACCGCTAGCCATCTACTCCTTCCAAGAACATGATGTGGTCATTCCCATGACCGTCCTCGAAGAACTCGACCGAATTAAAGACAGCAAACGCGATGTTGCACGTGATGCGCGTGTGGCGATTCGGGCGTTGGAGAATATGTTCCACGACGCGACTCCAGATGAGATTTCAGAAGGGATTCCGTTTACCAAGCACGGCAGTGCGACCGGCACCATTTCTATCCTTGCCGACTACGATGTGCACGAAAGCGTCAAAGCGTTTACCGACAAAGAGGGCGACAACCGAATCCTCAATGCGGTGCTCCATCTGCAGAACAAACGAGCGCCCCGCTCGGTGGTGCTGATCACCAAAGACATCAACATGCGCTTGCGCGCCAAAGGCGCCGGCGTGCGGTTTGTGGAAGATTATCGCACCGACCAACTGATCGACGACGTTCAGTACTTAACCAAAGGATTTCAAACCCGTCCGGGGCATTTTTGGGACAAAGTGGATAGCGTCGATAGCTACACCTTGGGCGGAAAAACGTTCCATAAATTGGATCGCGAACCGTTTGAACCCACCTACATCAACCAATACGTGCTCGATGAAGAGAGCGACTTCGCCGCACGGGTTGAAACCATCACCGAAGACCAAATCACCCTGCGCGATCTCAGCCGTGAACGCATGTTGCACCGCAAAGCGTGGGACATTACCCCCAAAAATATCTACCAAGGCATGGCGCTTGATGCCCTGCTCGACCCAGACATCGATCTGGTGATCCTGACCGGCGCTGCGGGGAGTGGGAAAACATTGCTGGCCATGGCTGCCGCACTTGAACAAACCATTGAGAAGAAGATGTTCGACAAGATCATCGTCACGCGGAATACGCCAGACATCGGCGAATCGATTGGTTTTCTACCGGGCACCGAGGAAGAGAAAATGATGCCTTGGCTGGCGGCGGTCACCGATACCTTAGAAGCGCTGCATAAAAACGACCACTGCACGGAAGGGTCGCTGAAATACATCGTCGACAAGGCCAACATTCAATTCAAATCCATCAACTTTATGCGCGGCCGTTCGATTCAAGACGCGTTCGTGCTACTCGATGAGTGTCAAAACCTCACCGCCTCGCAAATCAAAACCATCATTACGCGCTGTGGCGAAGGCACTAAAATTGTCTGCTCCGGGAACCTAGCGCAGATTGATTCCCCTTACCTCACCCCGGTCACGTCCGGGTTAACCTACATGGTGGAGCGCTTCAAAAACTTCGAAGGCAGCGCCAACATCCACCTCAACGGCGTCGTCCGCAGCCGCTTGGCTGAATTCGCCGAAGAGAATTTATAATCACATTTGGCGAGATATTATTTATATCTCGCCACTTTTATTAAAATAATTATTCACTTTTATAGCATTTGTATGTTTAACTAGCCGGACTCAACTGTTACCGCAAAGGACTGAGATATGGCTTTCAATTTACGTCACCGCAATTTTCTCAAACTGCTCGATTTCACCCCGAAAGAAATTCAGTTTCTGCTGGATCTGTCTGCCGAACTGAAACGCGCAAAATATGCGGGTACCGAGCAAAAAACCCTAACCGGCAAAAACATCGCGCTCATTTTTGAAAAGTCCTCTACTCGCACCCGATGTGCGTTTGAAGTGGCAGCGTTTGATCAGGGCGCGCAAGTGAGTTACCTCGGTCCATCAGGCTCGCAAATCGGCCATAAAGAATCGATGAAAGACACCGCACGCGTACTCGGCCGCATGTACGATGGCATTCAATACCGTGGTTTTGGCCAAGAGATCGTCGAAGAACTCGGCCAGTTCGCCGGTGTTCCCGTCTGGAATGGCTTAACCGATGAATTCCACCCGACGCAAATTTTGGCCGATTTTCTGACCATGCAAGAGCACGGACGCGGCAAAGCGCTGCATGAAATCAGCTTTGCTTACTTGGGTGATGCACGTAACAACATGGGCAACTCACTGATGGTCGGCGCGGCGAAAATGGGCATGGATATCCGTCTGGTTGCACCAAAAGCATTCTGGCCAGACGCCGATTTGGTGCATACCTGCCAGCAGATTGCCGAGCAAACCGGAGCCACCATTACGCTGACGGAAGATGTCGCTGAAGGGGTGAAAGGGTGTGATTTCCTCTACACCGATGTGTGGGTCTCGATGGGCGAAGCCGCCGATGCATGGGATGAACGCGTCGCCATGATGACCCCATATCAAGTCAACATGCACACCATCGAAGCAACCGGCAATCCGCACGTCAAATTCATGCACTGTCTGCCGGCATTCCATAACGATGAAACCACCATCGGCAAACAAGTTGCTGAGAAATACGGCATGAAAGGGCTGGAAGTGACGGAAGAGGTGTTTGAATCCGACTACGCGATCGTATTTGATGAAGCCGAAAACCGCATGCACACCATCAAAGCCGTCATGGTCGCGACGCTGGGTTCCTGATTCAACCCGAAGGCTCAATATGTGATTCGGGCGAGCGAAAGCAGCGAACAACGCGACAGTGACCAGGATGCTGAAGATTGTGAGTTAATCGCTTGCGCTCACACAAACTAGGCGTATAATGCCGAGCAATTTGTCTGAGGGGGCGCCGGTGAAACTAGTCCAGGTCACACATTACACATTCAGTGAGCACGTATGCTTACCGGGCGTCGTATTTGCCCCCTCCATTGATTTTTAAAGCCTCCCAGATCGGGGGGCTTTTTTATGGCTAAAAGCCGGGTATTGCTACACATTTATAGGGAAGAAGATCATGGCGAATTCGCTTTTTCAAAAGCACATCATCTCCATTTCTGAGCTTTCACGTGAAGAGCTGGAACTGATTGTAAACACGGCAGGCCAGCTCAAAGCTCAGCCAAATCCGGAACTGATCAAACACAAAGTCGTCGCAAGCTGTTTCTTTGAACCATCGACCCGCACACGCCTGTCGTTTGAGACGGCGATTCAACGCATCGGTGGCAGCGTGATTGGTTTTGATAACGGTGGGAACACGTCTCTGGCCAAGAAAGGCGAGACGTTGGCCGACTCGGTTCAGGTGATTTCTTCTTACGTGGATGCCTTCGTGATGCGTCACCCACAAGAAGGTGCTGCGCGTCTGGCATCTGAATTCTCTCACGGCGTACCGGTCATCAATGCTGGTGACGGTTCCAACCAACACCCAAGCCAAACACTGCTGGACCTGTTCACGCTGTTCGAAACGCAAGGTCGCCTCGACAACCTGAATGTCGCGTTCGTCGGTGACTTGAAATATGGTCGCACCGTGCATTCGCTGGCTCAGGCTCTGGCAAAATTCAACAACAACCGCTTCTTCTTCGTCGCGCCGGAAGCGCTGGCGATGCCAGATTACATCTGTGAAGAACTCGACGAAGCCGGCGTGACATACAGCCTGCATGCCGACATGGAAAGCGTGATTCCTGAACTGGATATTCTCTACATGACTCGCGTGCAGAAAGAGCGTTTCGATGAATCGGAGTACGCCCACATCAAATCCGCCTACGTGTTGACCGCTGCGCTGCTGGACAATGCGCGTCCAAACATGAAAGTGCTGCACCCGCTGCCACGCGTGGATGAAATCACGACGGATGTGGACAAAACGCCACACGCCTACTTCTTCCAACAAGCGGAAAACGGCGTGTACGCCCGTGAAGCCTTGCTTGCCCTTGTTCTGAACGAATCACTGTAATCGGAGTCTGTCATGAGTAAAGAAACCAAACTGCAAGTTGAAGCGATTAAAAACGGCACGGTGATTGACCATATTCCGGCGAAAGTGGGCGTGAAAGTGCTCAAGCTGTTTGATATGCATCACTCCAATCAACGCGTGACGATTGGCCTCAACCTGCCTTCATCGGCACTGGGCCACAAAGATTTGCTGAAAATCGAGAACGTATTCATCAGTGAAGAGCAAGCCAACAAGCTGGCGCTGTATGCACCACACGCGACGGTGAACCAGATTGAAAACTACGAAGTGGTGAAAAAGCTGGCGCTGGAACTGCCTGAGCGCATCAACAATGTGTTTGCCTGTCCAAACAGCAACTGCATTTCACACAATGAGCCGGTGGAAAGCAGCTTCCGCATTTTTGAAAAAGCCCACGACATTCGCCTGAAATGTAAGTACTGCGAGAAAGTCTTCTCCCGTGAAATCGTGACCGAACGCGAAGCCTAAGAGCGATGAGGCCGACCGGGTGAAATTCCAAGGTCGGCTCTTTACCTCGCCGCCAAGAACAGGCACACTGACCGCTCGTTTTTTTGCTTAACCAATGGAATAACAAGCATGACAAAAGTTCTGCATACAGACTCTGCTCCTGCAGCGATTGGCCCTTACATTCAAGGCGTTGATCTTGGCAACATGGTTCTGACGTCAGGTCAGATCCCAGTGAACCCAGCCACGGGTGAAGTACCAGCAGACATCGCGGCGCAAGCGCGTCAGTCGCTGGACAATGTCAAAGCCGTTGTTGAGGCCTCAGGCCTGACCGTCGGCGACATCGTGAAAATGACCGTGTTCGTGAAAGATCTCAACGACTTCGGCACCGTAAACGACGTGTACGGCAAATTCTTTGATGAGCACCAAGTCGCGCACTACCCAGCGCGTTCTTGCGTGGAAGTGGCTCGTCTGCCCAAAGATGTGGGTATCGAAATCGAAGCCATTGCCGTACGCAAGTAAGGTAATGAAAACAAAAAAGGTTGCTCATTGAGCAACCTTTTTTTATTGGCCTGACATCAGTTAGACGTCGCTTTTTTTGCGTTACGCATCGCCACTTCGTCATCCAGCGCTTGCAGCTTGGCTTTCATCTCTTGATGGCAACGTTGCGACAGCTCACGCACATGCTCTTTGCCCAGCCCTTCAGTGCTCACTGGAGGCAACATCTCCACAATGATGTGGCCGTTATTCCAGCGGTTCAAACGCAGTTTATCCGTTGAGCTGCACACAATCGGAATGATGGGCACGCCAGCACCAATGGCCGCGTGAAACGCGCCTGCTTTAAACGGCAGTAAGCCACGACCGCGTGAGCGGGTACCTTCCGGGAACATCCACACCGACACGTCGCTGTTTTTCATGCTATCGACCACTTGGTCGATGGTGCCTTTGGCTTTGGTTTTGTTCGCACGGTCAATCAGAATATTCCCGGTTAACCAGTAAAGCTGACCAAACAGCGGCATCCACGCCAAACTCTTTTTCCCCACCGTCACCACTTTTGGCGTCACCGCTGAAGAGACGGTAAACAAATCCCAGTTGTTCTGGTGGTTGGCAATGTAAATCGCTTGGCCGCGATTGTAGGCATCATCCGGAATACGCAATTCCAGCTTAATGCCAAACACTTTGGACATCGCACCAAACAGGCGGCCAAAGGTAAATACGTGTTTCGGATTCCGCGGGCTCAACAAACAGTAGCCACAACCGAACACAAACATCACGACGGCAAACAGCGCCACCGCAAGAATACGGAGTAAAGCAATCATTCAGATTCTCCAAAGGAGCTAGAATAAAAAGGCCGAAACCCTTGGATTTCGGCCCATTGATGAAATGGCAGTTTAACTCGACTCGCGAACGCGCTCAATGTTTGCGCCCAGAGCCGACAACTTGTCTTCAATCTTCTCGTAACCACGGTCGATGTGATAAATCCGATCCACGATGGTTTCGCCTTTGGCAATGCAGCCTGCAATCACCAAACTCGCCGAAGCGCGCAGATCTGTGGCCATCACCTGGGCACCACTCAGAGAATCAACATCGCCGCAAATCACGGTGTTGCCTTCGATTTCCGCTTTGGCGCCCATGCGCATCAGTTCAGGCACATGCATGAAACGGTTTTCAAAAATGGTTTCGGTGATCACACCGCCACCTTTAGCCATCATGTTCAGCAAGGTAAATTGCGCTTGCATGTCGGTTGGAAAACCTGGGTGTGGCGCGGTACGAATCGAGACTGCTTTGAGTTCACGGCCGGTCATGTCAAGGCTGATCCAGTCGTCGCCGACTTCAATCAATGCGCCCGCTTCTTCCAGCTTCGCCAACACCGCTTCCAACAGTTTTGCGTTGGTTTTACGGCACACGATCTTACCGTGAGATACCGCAGCAGCCACCAAGAAGGTCCCAGTCTCAATGCGATCTGCAACCACAGAATGTTTGCCGCCGCCCAGACGCTCAACCCCTTCCACCGTAATGGTGTCGGTACCAGCACCGCTGATTTTCGCGCCCAGTTTATTGAGGAACATCGCGGTATCCACAATTTCAGGTTCACGCGCGGCGTTGTCCAGTACCGTGGTGCCTTCTGCCAGTGTGGCTGCACACATAATAGTAATGGTGGCACCCACGCTGACTTTATCCATCACAATGTGCGCACCTTGCAGGCGGCCATCGACGCTCGCTTTCACGTAGCCGTCTTCCAATGTGATCGTCGCGCCCAGTTGCTCCAGACCGTTAATGTGTAAATCCACCGGACGAGCACCAATCGCACAGCCGCCCGGCAGTGAAACTTGGCCTTGACCAAAACGCGCCACGAGAGGACCTAATGCCCAGATAGACGCACGCATGGTTTTCACCAAATCATAAGGCGCACAAAACTGATCAATTTGGCTTGGATCGACGTGGACAGAACCGTTACGCTCGACTTTCGCACCCAGACGCTTCAGCAGCTCCATGGTGGTGTCGATGTCACGTAAGTGAGGAACGTTGGCAACTTCTACCGGCTCAGACGCCAGAATAGAAGCAAATAAAATAGGCAGTGCAGCATTTTTTGCACCAGAAATGGTCACTTCGCCTTGCAGCGGTTTATCAGACCCAATAACTCGAAACTTATCCATTCACAAACCTTATAGCGACATCAACTTCTTATCGCGAGCCCACTCATCAGGCGTGAACGCTTTGATTGACACAGCATGAATATCATTACGCTGAATGTACGCCATCAGAGGCGCGTAGATCAGCTGCTGTTTCTTCACACGGCTCATGCCGTCGAAAGCGGCATCAACAGCAATCACTTCATAATGACTGCCTTCACCTTTGACGTGAATCTCTTGAAGATTGAGTGCTTGTTCTAATATCTGTTGTACTTGTGCGCTATCCACAATTCACCCCTGCAGGTTGTTTAATGTGTTGAGACATCATTGCATCGATGTTACTCAACTGAAACAATGTGCGCAGTTGCTCTGGCACAAAACTCAGCATTATATGACAGTTTTGCTTTTTTGCATGCTCTAATAAGTGAATTAACATCACCATCCCCGCAGAATCGATACGTGTGACCGATTTTAGCGAGAGCTCACATTCAGCGTTTTGTGGATGCCATTGTTGCAACACGGCCCACAATTCGGGCACCGTATCACGATCTAATGGACCACTTAACGCCGCCAGTGCAGGGCCTTGCAGTTGCCATTGTGGATGGCTCATTGGGTTTTACTCTCAAAGCGAATCGGTTGTGCTGCCAAGCTTTCCAGCTCTTTCGCGACCGACAGGATGCCTTCCTGACGAATCTTCCCGTTCCATTCCGATTGTTTGCTCGACAGCAAGCTAATGCCTTCAGCAATCATGTCGAACGCACGCCACTCACCGGATTTCTCTTTGCGCAGTTTGAATTCCAGTTTGATGTTCGGACGCGGCGTGTCGACGATGTCGACTTTCACACTGGTGATGCGGCGATCATCGCCCACCGATGGTTCCGGACCAAATTCAATGGTCTGATCCGTGTACTGAGTCAGGACTTGCGCGTAGTTCGCCACCAAGTAAGCACGAAATGCTTTGATGAATTCACCCACATCTTCGCGCTTGGCCCCTTTCAGGTTCGAGCCGAGCAATTTCAGCGCCGCGTATTGATCGTTGACGTAAGGCATCAGCTCTTCTTCAACAATCACTTTCAAATGGTCCGGATCCTTGTGCACCAGATCCTGCTCCGCTTTCAGGCGGTCAAATGCCTTTTGCGCCACTTGCTTCATCATCAGATACGGATCGGTCTGATCAATCTCCTGCGCGGCATTGGCCGTCCAAGACAGCAGCACACTCATCAGAAGAATAACGTATTGTTTTAGCCATTTTGTTTTGCTGAACATGATTACTCACTCTTCTTGTCGTCTTTGTCTGATCCACCCATGCTGTATAGCACTTGGCCAATCAGATCTTCCAGTACCAACGCCGACTTGGTGTCTTCAATACGGTCGCCATCTTTCAGCATCTCTTCGTCATCGAAGATGAAGCCGGGAATCAAGCTGATGTACTGTTCACCAATCAAGCCAGACGTCAGGATCTGCACACTGGAGTTTTCCGGAAATTGATTGTAACGGCTGTCAATCGCCAACGTGACTGACGGCAGTAGGCGTTCGGTGTCGAGTGCAATCGACTGCACGCGCCCCACCACCACACCACCAACTTTCACAGGCGAACGAACTTTCAGGCTGCCGATGTTATCAAATTCCGCTTGGACCAAGTAAGTATCGTTGGAGCCAATGCCCTTCACGTCAGCGACTTGAAAAATCATCACCAGAATTGCGCAAATTCCTGCCAGCACAAAACTGCCTACCCAAAATTCTAGTTTTCGTGTTTGTTGCATGATTAGTTCCCAAACATCAATGCGGTTAGTACAAAGTCCAGCCCTAAAACAGCCAAGGACGAATGTACAACGGTTCGTGTTGTCGCACGGCTGATGCCTTCAGAAGTCGGAATCGCATCATAGCCATTAAACAGAGCAATCCAAGTGACAGTAATAGCAAACGCCACACACTTAATCACACTGTTCCCAATATCTTCACCCAGCTCGACGGAAGCCTGCATCGCCGACCAGAAGCTGCCGTGATCAATGCCTTTCCAATCCACGCCGACCAACTGACCGCCCCAAATACCGACCGCCATAAAGATCATCGCCAAAAGCGGCATCGAGATCAGCCCCGCCCACAAACGTGGAGCAATCACGCGTTTGAGCGGATCGACGGCCATCATTTCAAGGCTCGACAGCTGTTCGGTTGCTTTCATCAACCCGATTTCAGCAGTCAACGCAGAGCCGGCACGTCCGGCAAACAGCAAGGCAGTCACCACCGGCCCGAGTTCACGCAGCAGCGACAAGGCCACCATTTGGCCTAAGCTGGTTTCCGCGCCGTAGTCGACCAGAATCACGTAGCCTTGCAAGCTCAAGACCATGCCGATAAACAGGCCGGAAACCACGATGATCGCCAGTGACTGCACGCCAACGCTGTACAGTTGTTTGATTAATAAAGGGAGGTTTTGAATCGGACGCGGGCGCCCCGCGAGCGCCCCAAACAGCATCAAGCTGGCACGGCCAAACGATTCGCAGATTGACAACACGCGTCGGCCAACACCGCTGATCCAGCGCTGTAGATTATCCAACATGGAACAGATCCTTTTCTATCGGTTGGGCCGGAAACCGGAAAGGCACCGGACCGTCGGCTTCGCCCTGTAAAAATTGTTGCACCCGCGGATCGGGATTATTGATGAGATCGTGCGGCGACCCAAATGCAATCACTTTGCCATCGGCAAGCAGATACACCCAATCGGCAATGCTCATCACTTCCGGCACGTCATGAGACACCACAATAGACGTCACACCCAACGCTTGGTTGAGGTTACGGATCAGTTCGACCAGCACGCCCATGGTGATCGGGTCTTGGCCCACGAACGGTTCATCAAACATGATGAGTTCAGGGTCGAGTGCAATGGCTCGCGCCAGCGCCGCTCGGCGAGCCATGCCGCCGGAGAGTTCACTGGGCATCAATTGTGCCGCGCCACGCAGCCCCACCGCTTCAAGCTTGAGCAGCACCAGCGTGCGAATTAGGGATTCATCGAGTTGCGTGTGTTCACGCAAAGGAAAAGCGACGTTATCAAAAACATTCAGATCGGTGAACAGTGCGCCAGACTGGAACAACATGCTCATTTTTTTGCGGGCTTTGTAGAGTTTACTGCGAGTTAAGGTGGGGATGTTCTGGCCATCAAACCAGATCTCGCCCTTTTCCGGCAGTAACTGTCCGCCAATCAAGCGCAGCAAAGTGGTTTTCCCGATCCCGGAAGGCCCCATAATGGCGGTGACTTTTCCTTTCGGGACTTGCAGGCTGATGTCATCAAAAATCACCCGTTCTGCTCGGGAAAACGTCAGATTGTTTATGGTCACTAGATCGGTTTCGGACATACTCACGATTCGCTGTTGTGGGGTTTCCATCCAAAGAATGGGCAATCATAAGCACATTGCCCGTAAATTAAAAGCACTGTTCAATTACATTTAACATTCAAACTGAAATTAAGGATGAATTCCAGTTTTCCCCGCATTTTTGTTGATAAACTCATCACTCTAGCCTACGGATTATGCGGGTAACATCTTGTCCAAACATCAAAATTCGTCCGTTCTTGGCACGCTTGCCCACCCCAATGAACAGCGAAAATGAGACAATAAATTGGATCTTCGACTTCCCTTTTAATGACCAACACGTCAAAATTAGCGGTTACTCGTTCTATTTTTCACAACGTTAGGAATTGTCATGCTTGAAGCCGTTGCGTTTCTTATTGTAGGTCTCATTCTTTTGGTCTGGAGTGCCGATAAATTGGTCTACGGATCCGCCGCCCTCGCACGCAACATTGGCATTTCCCCTTTAGTGATCGGCATGACCATTCTGGCCATGGGTTCTTCCGCGCCAGAAATGATGGTGTCCGCCACGGCAGCGCTTGACGGCCACACCGACACCGCCGTGGGCAACGTCTTGGGATCGAACATTGCCAACATCGCTTTGATTCTTGGTATTACCGCTTTGATTAAGCCACTGGCCATAAGTTCCACGGTCGTACGTCGTGAACTTCCGCTGATGATTGGCGTCACATTACTGGCAGGCGCGATTTTATGGGACAACCACCTCGGCTTTTACGAAGGCGTGCTGCTGTTTGTGCTGTTCGCCGCTTTTATTTTAGCCATGCTGAAAATCAGCCGCAGCGAACACAAAAATGGCGACAGCCTGCTTAAAGAACACGAGTCTGAAATTCCAGACAACGTGAGCAATCAAAAAGCCATCATGTGGGTGGTGATTGGTTTGATTCTGCTGCCCTTGGCAGCCAACTTGTTGGTGGATAACTCCGTGATCATCGCCAAATACTTTGGCATGAGCGATTTGGTGATTGGCCTGACGATCATCGCCATCGGCACCAGCCTACCAGAACTGGCCGCCTCGCTGGCTGGCGTTCTGAAAGGTGAAGATGACATGGCGGTGGGCAACATCATCGGGTCCAACGTCTTTAACATTCTGGCCGTCATGGGCCTACCGGGTATTCTGAACCCATCGCTGCTGAGCACCTTAGCGATGGGTCGTGATTTTTGGGTCATGCTGGCAGTGTCACTCCTGCTGGTTCTGATGGCGCTGGGTAAATCTCGCAGTATCAACCGCATTGAAGGGGCTATCCTATTTGCGGCGTTTCTCGCATATCAGGTTTACCTCTTTATGAATATGGCAGCTTAACTGGAGTTTAGAATGTCTGATCACTTTGACTACCGCGGTGTTGCCCAGCAAGTGCTGGCAACGGAAATCGAAGCTCTGCAACAACTCGACCAATATTTTAATGATGACTTTTGCCGTGCGTGCGAGATGATCCTCGCCAACAACAGCGGGAAAGTGGTCGTGATGGGTATTGGTAAGTCTGGCCATATCGGCAGGAAAATTGCGGCGACGCTGGCAAGCACCGGCACATCCGCATTCTTTGTTCATCCCGGGGAAGCGTCACACGGCGACTTGGGCATGATTGAAAGCGGCGACATTGTGTTGGCCATTTCCAACTCCGGTGAATCATCCGAAATTCTGGCCCTGTTCCCAGTGTTAAAACGCCTCAATAACCGCATCATCAGCATGACTGGCAACCTGCACTCGAATATGGCGAAACTGGCGGACATTCATTTGCAAATCACGGTGCCGAAAGAGGCCTGCCCGCTCGGCTTGGCCCCGACCTCCAGCACCACGGCAACGTTGGTGATGGGCGATGCGCTCGCGGTCGCGTTATTGCAGGCGCGCGGCTTCACTGCCGAAGACTTTGCGCTGTCTCACCCTGGCGGCGCGTTGGGTCGTAAACTGTTGATGAAACTGCATGACATCATGCACAGCGGTGAGGAGCTGCCCAAAGTGTCTCCCGATGCATTGGTGCGCGATGCGCTGCTAGAAATCAGCCAGAAAGGCCTCGGCATGACCGCGGTGGTGGCCGAAGACGATCATCTGCTGGGCATCTTCACCGACGGCGACTTACGCCGCATTCTCGACAAACGCATTGATATTCACACCGCCAGTATTCGCGACGTGATGACCTGCAACCCCACCGTGGCCTCGCCCAACATTCTGGCGGTTGAAGGGCTGAACTTGATGCAGGAAAAACGCATCAATGGTTTGATGTTGGTCGAAGACGGTAAACTGGTTGGCGCCTTGAACATGCACGATTTACTCAAAGCTGGAGTGATGTAATGAACCCGCTGGTTGAAACCCTGTACGGTGAAGTCGATGCATCACTGCTGGCGATTGCCAAAACGATCAAACTGCTGATTTGTGACGTCGATGGCGTCTTCTCCGACGGCCTGATTTACATGGGTAATCACGGTGAAGAGTTGAAAACGTTTCATACTCGTGATGGATATGGCGTAAAATCGTTAATGAACGCTGGCATTGAGATCGCCATTATTACTGGCCGACAATCTCAAATCGTTGAAAACAGAATGAAAGCGCTGGGCATCAAGCTGATTTATCAAGGTCAGGATGACAAAGTCAAAGCCTATCACGACATCTGCCAGCGCTTAGCCATTGAGCCGCAACACACCGGCTACATTGGCGATGATCTGATTGACTGGCCCGTGATGGAAAAAGTGGCCTTGAAAGTCTGCGTCGCAGACGGCCACCCACTGCTGGCCAAGCGCGCAAACTACGTCACTCACATCAAAGGCGGACACGGCGCAGTGCGCGAAGTGTGCGATTTAATCTTACAAGCACGGAATGAGCTCGACGTACACAAAGGCCTGAGTATATGAGTTTTTCTCGTATCCTTTACGTGATACTTTTCTTTGTTGCATCATGGTCCGCTTATTACCTGATCGACAAAGAACAAAGTACTGCTATTCAGGTGGCTCCCAATTTTGAGCTGCCGATGTTTAGTGGTAAAAATCTAGACAACGTCTCATACAATCAGCAAGGCGTGCGCAGCTACGTCATTACATCGAAACACCTGGACCACTACGCCAAGAGCGGGAACACCACGTTTGAGTACCCGGTGTTGAAGGTGTATCAGCAAGGGACCACTCAAGAGTGGGAACTCACCGCGAAACGTGGCATTTTGACCAAAGATCACGTGCTGATTCTGTATGATGAAGTGTTAGCAAAGAATTTACTGGCGGACTCTGGCTTTGATGAATTATCAACAGCCAAATTGAGTATTCAGCTCGATAGCCGCGATTTTTGGGCCGACAGCGAAGTCACGATGACCGGGCCACAATTTGAAACTCGCGGACAGGCGATGAAAGGCAACTTTGGCGATCACTCGGCTGTTCTGTATAACCATGTACAAGGTAGATATGAAACTCTCACACCTTAGTCTCATTGCTTGTTTGCTGACCTCCGGTTCAGCGCTGGCGCTGTCATCCGACACCCAGCAACCGGTTTACATTGATTCAGACAGTCAGCAGCTGGACATGAAAAGCAGCCGCGTGACCTTTGTCGGCGATGTCAAACTCAAACAAGGCAGCATCAACATCAATGCCGATAAATTGGTTGTGATTCGCGATGCAAAAACCGGCAAGATCGAAACCATTGAAGGCTATGGGAATCTGACCACTTTCTCTCAGCTCACCGATGATGGCAAAACCCTGTACGGGGAAGCCAAAGAGCTGCATTACAAAATGGCAGACGATGAGCTGACCATGATTGGTCAGGCGATGTTGTCTCAGGATGATAGCGAAATTCGCGGTAGCAAAATCCGCTACAAAATCTCGTCGCAGAAATTGATTGCGGACAGCAACGGCAGCGGCCGCGTGTCGACCGTACTGCAACCACAAGCAGCACAATAAGAACAACTATGGCAATACTCAAAGCAGAACACTTAGCCAAGAGCTACAAAAAACGTAAAGTGGTCTCGGACGTCAGTCTGCAGGTCGAGTCGGGCCAAATCGTCGGCCTGCTGGGCCCAAACGGTGCCGGTAAAACCACCTCGTTCTACATGATCGTGGGTCTGGTGGCGCGCGATGAAGGCACCATCTGCATTGATGACAAAGACATCAGTGTGCTCCCGATGCACAGCCGCTCACGTCTGGGGATAGGCTATCTGCCACAGGAAGCATCGATTTTCCGCAAACTGTCGGTCGAAGACAACATCATGGCCGTGCTAGAAACGCGTGAAGAGATGACCCGTGAAGAGCGCCAAGACAAACTGGAAGATTTGCTGGAAGAGTTCCACATTCAGCACATTCGCCAAAGTGCCGGTATGGCGCTGTCTGGGGGCGAACGTCGCCGAGTGGAAATCGCGCGGGCGTTGGCTGCAAACCCACAATTTATTTTGTTGGATGAACCTTTTGCAGGGGTCGACCCGATTTCGGTAATCGACATCAAAAAGATCATCGAACATTTGCGTGATCGCGGCCTCGGCGTGCTGATCACCGACCACAACGTTCGAGAAACCTTGGATGTGTGTGAAAAAGCTTATATCGTAAGCCAAGGACGCTTAATCGCAGAAGGGACACCGCAAGAAGTGCTCGATAACGAGCAGGTGAAACAGGTTTATCTCGGTGAACAATTCCGTCTATGATTAGAGTAGATTGTGATCAATTCTAACAAAAACAAGGCAGTCAATACTGAATGAAACCCTCATTACAGCTTAAGCTAGGTCAACAGTTAGCCATGACCCCCCAGCTGCAGCAAGCCATTCGCCTGCTTCAGCTGTCGACATTGGATCTGCAACAAGAAATTCAAGAAGCGTTGGAATCGAACCCGCTTTTGGATGTTGAAGAGCCAATGGACGATTTTGCGGGTGCTGACAACACGACCGCGAATGAGGAGAAAGAAGCCAGTGCTGACGTCGCCGAGCCTGAACCGCAAGACAGCTCTGAACTGATTGAAAAATCGGAAATCAGTGCGGAGCTAGAAATTGATACCACTTGGGATGACGTTTACAGCGCCAACACCGGCAGCACCGGCATCGCGCTAGACGACGACGCCCCAGTGTATCAAGGGGAAACCACCCAAACCCTACAAGATTACTTGTTGTGGCAACTGGACTTAACCCCCTTTAGCGACACCGACCGCACCATCGCCATGGCACTGATTGATGCCATCGATGATTACGGCTACCTCACGCAATCGCTGGAAGAGATTTTGGAAAACTTCCACGGCGAAGAGATTGAGCTCGACGAAATCGAAGCGGTGCGAAAGCGCATTCAACAATTTGATCCACTGGGCGTGGCCTCCGTCAATCTGCAGGACTGTTTACTGCTGCAACTGGCCACCTACCCAGCCGACACCCCATGGCTGGACGAAGCCAAAACTCTCCTATCTCAGTACATTGACCAACTTGGCAACCGCGATTACAAAGTCATTCTGAAAGAAGCTAAACTCAAAGAAGAAGAATTGCGTGACGTGCTCCAACTGATCCAACAGTTGGATCCAAGACCGGGCAGCCGTATCGCATCGGAGCATGCAGAATACGTGATCCCCGATGTGTCGGTGTTTAAAGAGCATGGCAAATGGATTGTCACCATCAATCCAGACAGCGTACCACGCCTCAAAATTAACCAGCAATACGCCAATTTAGGCCGCGGAAACAGTGCCGACAGCAACTACATTCGCACCAACCTGCAAGAGGCAAAATGGTTAATTAAGAGCTTGGAAAGCCGAAACGAGACCTTGCTCAAAGTTGCCAAGTGCATAGTTGAACATCAACGTGATTTCTTCGAGTATGGTGAAGAAGCCATGAAGCCGATGGTCCTGAATGACGTCGCGCTTGCCGTGGATATGCATGAGTCGACCATTTCACGTGTGACGACCCAAAAATACATGCATACCCCACGTGGCATATTCGAGTTGAAGTACTTTTTCTCCAGCCACGTCAGTACCGACAATGGCGGAGAATGTTCATCTACCGCGATTCGAGCTCTGATCAAAAAATTGGTCGCTGCGGAAACCCCAGCCAAACCATTAAGTGACAGCAAGATCGCGGCTTTACTCGCTGACCAAGGGATTCAGGTGGCACGACGGACGATCGCCAAATACCGTGAATCATTGGGCATCGCCCCCTCAAGTCAGCGCAAACGCCTGTTATAAGGCCTAACTGAGAAGGAAAGTCTATGCAAATCAATATTCAAGGCCATCACATTGAACTAACCGATTCAATGCAAGACTATGTTCACTCCAAATTTCAGAAACTTGAGCGCTTTTTCGAGCATATCAATAGCGTTCAAGTGATTTTACGTGTTGAAAAAGCACGCCAAATCGCAGAAGCTACGCTTCACATTAACCAAGGAGAAGTTCACGCCACTGCGGAAGATGACATCATGTACGCAGCTATTGATGGCCTCGTGGACAAGCTCTCTCGTCAACTCAACAAGCATAAAGAAAAGCTAAGTAGCCACTAATCATGCAATTAAGCGAAGTACTTTCACTGGACTGCACCAAAAGTGCAGTCCAGTGTTCTAGCAAAAAAAGAGCCCTGGAAATCATCAGCGAGATCGCCGCACAGCACACTGGTTTAAACGCCACTGAGCTGTTTGAGTGCATGCTTAGCCGAGAAAAAATGGGCAGTACCGGTATTGGGAATGGGATTGCTATTCCTCACGCACGAATGACCACCAGCGATCAAGCAGTCGCCGTTTTGGTCCAGTGTGAAGAACCGATTGAATTTGACGCGATCGACAATCGTCCGGTCGATTTGCTCTTTGCCTTGCTGGTGCCTGAGGCTCAGTGCAAAGAACACCTCAAAACCTTGTCGTGCATGGCTGAACGCCTGAACGATAAGCAAACTCTGAAACAGCTTCGCGCCGCAACCAGCGATCAGGAGCTGTACGACATCATGGTTAATCAACAACCTGAGTAGGTCATCCCATGCGTTTAATTGTTGTGAGTGGTCAATCTGGCGCGGGTAAAAGCGTCGCATTGCGGGTCTTAGAAGATCTGGGCTACTACTGCGTGGACAACTTACCCGTCAGTTTGCTGCATGCCTTCATTCAATCGGTACAAGGCAGCAAACAAAATGTCGCGGTCAGTATCGACATCCGCAACCTGCCCAAAGAACCGGGCTTGGTCGAAGATGTTCTGGACCAACTCAAGCAAAATAACGATGTCAGCGTGCTCTTTCTGGATGCCAGCAAAGAGACGCTGCTCAAACGCTATAGCGAAACGCGCCGTATTCATCCGCTCTCACTCAGTGAAGGGAAACCGACACTGGCGCAAGCGATTGAACTCGAAAAAGGTTTACTCGAACCGCTCAAAGAGCAGGCCGATTTGCTACTCGACAGCAGCAATCAGTCGCTTCATGAGCTGAGTGAAACCGTGCGCATGCGCGTGGAAGGCCGCGAGCGCAAAGATCTGGTGATGGTATTTGAATCCTTTGGCTTCAAATACGGTTTACCGAGCGATGCCGACTACGTCTTTGATGTCCGTTTTCTCCCCAATCCCCATTGGGAACCCGATCTCCGGCCGCTCACGGGGCTGGATGCACCGATCAAATCGTTCCTTGAAAGCCATGCTGAAGTGATTGAACTCAAGCAGCAGATCCAAAAGTTCTTTGAACACTGGCTGCCATCGCTGGAGAAAAACAATCGCAGTTATCTCACCATCGCGATTGGCTGTACCGGCGGCAAACACCGCTCGGTTTATTTGACGCAGCAATTGGGGGAATACTTCGCCCAACTGGGTCATCAGGTACAAATTCGTCACACCTCTCTGGAAAAGAACCGCTCATAAGGAACCGATATGCAGCAAGCAAGCCGTACCGTCCTCATTCAGAATCGCCTCGGCTTGCATGCGCGAGCGGCCGTAAAATTGGTTGAACTGGCGCAATCTTTCGATGCGGTGCTAACCATTCAAAGTCAGGAAGGCAAAGAAGCAACCGCCGACAGCGTGATGGGGCTGCTGATGCTCGAATCCGCACAAGGACAGAACGTCACCATCTCCGCCGAAGGCTCTCAGGCCGAGCAAGCGCTCAATGCCGTGTGCCACTTGATTGAAGCGAAATTCGAAGAAGACGAATGACGCGCGGTCGAAAACGAAATTAAATACTCATGATTAATCAGAACGTATTAAATAAGACCTAGAATTAAGTTACTATTCAACACATTGCCACAATTCAAAGCATTAGGGGGAAGCGATGGCAGAGCAAATTGAATTTGACCAAGCTCACCAAACCCTCCAAGAAATTACCGAAGCGCTGGAAAACGGCCGCTTTGTCCATGTTCGTCGCCAACTGCAGGACATGGAACCGGAAGATATCGCCAGCCTGTTAGAAGCCTCTCCTCGCAAAGCACGTGATGTGCTGTGGCAACTGACCGACCCTGAAGATTACGGTGAAATCCTTGATGAGCTAAGCGAAGACGTCAAAGATGCGTTGGTGTCGAAAATGGCACCGGAAAAACTCGCGGAAGCCACCGAAGGCATGGACACCGATGACGTGGCCTACGTCCTGCGTAGCTTGCCCGATGATCTGTCCCGTGAAGTTTTAGCGCAAATGGACGCTGCGGATCGACTGCGCGTCGAAACCGCGCTGTCCTACCCAGAAGATACCGCCGGCGGTTTGATGAACACCGACGTGATCACCATTCGTGGTGATGTCGACGTCGACGTAGTGCTGCGTTATCTGCGCATGAAAGGTGAACTCCCAGAAGCGACCGATGCGTTGTATGTCATCGATGATGAAAGCAAACTGATTGGCCACTTATCGCTGAGTACGCTGCTCACCACGCAACCGGATGTGCCCGTCAGCGAAGTGATGGACGATGCCGATGAAGCCATCAAAGTCGACACCAAGGACTCTGATATCGCCAGCCTGTTTGAACGTCGGAACTGGATTTCTGCGCCTGTGGTAGACGAGAACCAACATCTGGTCGGTCGTATCACCATCGATGACGTGGTCGACGTCATCCGTGAAGACGCCGAACACTCAATGATGAGTATGGCGGGTATGGACGACGACGAAGATACTTTCGCGCCCGTGGTCAAATCCGCACGTAAACGCAGCGTCTGGTTGGGCGCGAACGTTCTGGCCGCTCTGGCCGCCGCGTCCGTCTCCAACATGTTTGAAGCCACGCTGGAACAGATGGCAGCGATTGCCGTTTTGATGACCATCGTTCCATCGATGGGCGGTGTCGCGGGCAACCAAACCGTGGCGCTGGTGATTCGCGGTCTGGCACTGGGTCATATCGGTGACAGTAACAAACGCGAACTGCTGATGAAAGAAGCTGCGATCGGCTTTCTCAACGGCATTCTGTGGGCCTTAATCATTGGCGCGATTGTCGTGGTCTGGAAAGGCGAATGGCTACTGGGCGGCATTATCTCTGCGGCGATGATGACCAACTTGTTTGTCGCCGGTGTCGCCGGGGTAACCATTCCGGTGCTGCTGAAAAAGATGAACATCGACCCGGCTCTGGCAGGCGGGATGGCACTGACCACCGTCACCGACGTGGTGGGCTTATCGGTGTTCCTTGGCTTGGCAACGCTGTTGATTCGCTAGCCTAACTCCTCTAGCGGCGTGAATGCAGGTAAACGTGAACGCCATAAAAAAGCGCAGACTGAAGGCTGCGCTTTTTTGATCGAACGGCTGTCTACGGGCGGCGCTTATTCGCCAGCCACTTTCATGGTTTCCAGCAGAATCGAACCAGTTTGGATCTGCGAACGTGTTTCCGTATCGCTGCCCACCGCCACGATCTGGTTGAACATGGTTTTGAGGTTGCCCGCGATGGTGATTTCAGAAACAGGATATTGGATTTCGCCATTCTCCACCCAGAAACCTGCAGCGCCGCGTGAGTAGTCACCAGTCACCACATTCACGCCTTGGCCCATCACTTCGGTCACCAACAACCCAGTGCCCAGCGCTTTCAGCATCTGTTCAAAGTTCTGTCCGGTGTGTTGAACGAACCAGTTGTGAATGCCGCCCGCATGACCCGTAGGCGTCATGTTCATCTTACGCGCAGCGTAGCTAGTTAGCAGGTAAGTCGCCAACACGCCATCGGTGATGATATCGCGGTCTTCCGTGCGTACCCCTTCGCTGTCAAATGGGCTGGAAGCCAACCCGCGCAGCACATGCGGGCGCTCTGACACGTTAAACCACGATGGCAGAATTTGCTGACCGAGGTGGTCGAGTAAGAACGACGATTTACGGTACAAGTTACCGCCACTGATCGCCATCACCAGATGCCCCATCAAGCCAGTCGCCACATCTGCGGCAAACATCACAGGGTACTTCCCGGTTTTCAGCTTCTTCGCATCCAAACGGCTAATGGTTTTCTCGGCCGCCTCCAAGCCAACACGCTCAGGGGCCCACAAGTCATCGACGTGACGCGCTACGGTGTAGCTGTAATCGCGTTCCATCTCACCATTTTTGCCCTGACCAATCACACAGCAACTGATGCTTTGGCGGCTTGACGCGTAGCTGGCCAGCAAACCGTGGCTGTTGCCGTACACTTTCACGCCGTAATGGCTGTCGTAACTGCCCCCATCACTCTGTTTGATTTTGTCACTGTATTGCAGCGCCGCACGTTCAGCTTCAATCGCCACCTGCGCCGCTCTATCGGGGTTCGGTTCATCCGGGTGAAACAGGTCCAAATCCGGAATCTCGGTCACCATCAACTCTTTCGGTGCCGGGCCAGCATACGGGTCTTCGGAAGTGTATTGAGCAATATCCAATGCGGCCAGCACGGTCTGCTGAATCGCTTTTTCACTTAAATCAGAAGTAGACGCACTGCCTTTACGCTGACCACGATACACCGTGATCCCCAACGCACCGTCACTGTTAAACTCCACGTTTTCCACTTCGCACATGCGAGTCGAAACACTTAAACCTGTGCTTTTGGTAATGGCAACTTCAGCGGCGTCAGCACCAGCTGAAGCCATGTCGAGCGCTTTTGCAACGGCCGCTTCAAGCTCGGTACGCTGCACAGCGACTTGCTGTCTTACATCCATATCTCATCCAACTATTGCGCTTTAATGAGGTTAGGATAACAAGAATTTCGCTTTCTCCCCACGATTCTTGCTAAAATAGCAGACATAAATAACTCATTAGTGAAGAAAATGGCTCGTAAGAATCAAAAAGCCCCTTGGGAAGACGAAGAGGAAATCATTTGGGTCAGTAAGACCGAGATGAAGAACGATATGATTGTGCTGCAAAAACTCGGCGAAGAGTTGGTTGAGCTGAAGCCTTCGGTGCTGGCGAAATTCCCGCTGCCCGACGACTTGGCCGCTGCAATCAAAGATGCGCAACGTTTCAAAAACGAAGCGCGTCGTCGTCAATTGCAATACATCGGTCGTCTGATGCGTAACATCGACCCAGAACCGCTGCAAGCGGCGCTGGACAAACTGCGTAACAAACACTCGCAAAACACCGCAGTGCTGCACAAGCTGGAACAGATGCGCGATCGCATCGTCGAGCAAGGTGATGACGCAATTGAAGAGGTGATGACGCTGTACCCAGAGGCTGACCGTCAACGTCTGCGCCTGTTGGCGCGTCAGGCGAAAAAAGAGAAACAAGGCGAGAAGCCGCCCAAAGCTTCTCGCGAAATTTTCCAGATGCTGAAAACCCTCAACGACCAAGAGTTCTGAGTGTTTCGGCCTATGGTTATCACGAAAAAGGTTGGCTTATGCCAACCTTTTTTCTTACCTGTCATTGAGTACACCTGCGTGAAATGCTTACTCCCCCGCGCGTACAAAATCTGCCAGAGGCGCGTCACGGTGCTGCGCCGTTAAGGCGGCAATCGGCTCCATGTGCTGCACTTGCCCTTGGGCCATAAACGCAAAATGCGTGACAATGGCGCGCGCGTCGCTGATGTGATGCGTCACCATCAACACGGTGATATTGCGCTCCGCAGCTAAGGTTTTGACCAGCGTTAACATCTCCTCACGCAGCAGTGGATCCAGTGCTGAAAACGGCTCATCCAGCAACCAGATGGGATGCGGTTGAACAAAACAGCGAGCCAGCGCGACGCGCTGACGCTGCCCGCCCGACAACTGCTCCGGCAGGCGATCAAGTAAATCCCCCACCCCAACCATGTGGGCCGCTCGCACCACATGTTCTCGCTGTGCGGCACTGAGTTTGAGCCCCGGATGTAATCCCAAACCAATATTGTCACGCACACTCAGGTGCGCAAACAGGTTGTGCTCTTGAAACAGCATCGAAAACGGTCGCTGATACGGCGCTTTGCCCACCACGGATACCGTTTCGCCGTCGCTTTGCACCCGAATGTCGCCGCTGCGAGGTTCGATAAAACCGGCCACCAAACTAAGCAGTGTAGACTTGCCCGCCCCGCTTGGCCCCATCAGGGCGACAATGCTGCCTTGCGCGACGCTGAGGTCAAACACGAACCACTCATCCTGATATTCATAACGCACATTATCCAGTACTAACATGAGCTTCTCCGCGAGGATGTAGAAGAGGAACGCACGCGAAACAGGCGTTCAATCAGATAAAACAGGCCAACACTCAGCACCAGCAGCACCAGAGAGACCACCGCGGCAGACTGCATTTGATAACTCCCCAGCAACTGATACAAATAGAGCGGCAGCGTGCGAAAATCTTGGCTGCCAAACAGTGCAATCGCGCTTAAATCGCCCATCGACAACAAAAAACTGATGGTCAACGCATGGGCCAGCGGCTTGCGCAGGGCACGCAGCTCAATCAGTCGCAAGCGCTGCCAGCCGCGCATGCCTAAACTGGCACACAAAAACTGATATTGCTGCGCCAGATGCAGCATCGGTTGACTGAGCGTTTTCACCACGTACGGCAGCGCCATCAGGCCATTGACCGCCACCACCACCCAATACGCGAGGCTGAACACATCGGTTAGATTGCGCAGCAGTAAGAACAATCCGGTGCTGATCACCAGCCCTGGCGTCACTAAAATGATGGTGCCAATCAGTTCAAGCCCGTTTGCTCGGCGCGAGTGAGATTGCAAGCGCCAGTGACGACTGGTGAGAATGATCGCCACGCCCGCCAGCAGCGCCAACGAACTCGCCAGCAGCGCAACCTGCAACGAAGCGCCCATCGCACGCCAGAACTCGCCACGACTCAGCACGCTGAAAAGTTTCTCGTTCAGACCACTCAGCACGACCATCAAAAGCGGCGGAATGACCAGCAATAACGCAAAACCAATCCACGCCCCATCCCACAAACGGCTGCAGCGCGAATCACGTACCCATTGCTGCGTGGTGACACTGCCGCTACTCACCGGCAACGGGCGCGAAAAACGTTGTATCGATAGCGTGAGTACACCGCACAACAGCATTTGCCACAGCGCCAACAGCGCGCCGGTTTGCAGATCGAAATCAAATTTGATGGCCTGATAAATGGCCAGCTCAATCGTGGTCGATTTGGGCCCGCCGCCCAGCGCCATCACCGTGGCAAAACTGGTGAAACACAGCATGAACACCAAGCCCAGCACATGCGGCAGTTGCTGGCGCAACCGCGGCCACTCCACCGCAACAAATTTCTGCCAGCCCGTCATGCCAAGGTGGGCGCATAACTTGTGCTGCTCGGCCGGAATGGTGTCCAGACTTTGCAGCAACAAACGCGCGGCGTATGGCAGATTAAAAAAGACGTGGGCGAGCAAAATGCCGTTCAGGCCATAGATGGAAAAAGGCAATTTGAGCTGCCAATGTTGCAGCCCGCTTGCCAGTAAACCGCTGTTGCCATAAATCGCCAGCAAGCCAAAGACGCCCACCAGCACTGGCAAGACCAAGGTCATGGCAAACAGTTTGAGCAGCAGCCCGCGCCCGGGGAAACGGCGGCGGCTTAACGCATGCGCAACTGGTACCGCCAAGCCAACGCTGAGCAGGGTCGACAACAGGGCTTGGTAAAGACTGAACCAAGTCACATGGCGATAATAAGCATCGCCCCAAATCTGATTCAGATGAAGTGTGGGCGCTTGCCACAATAAAGCGCTGAGGGCAGAAAGGACAAAGGCCGCGACAACTGCCGCGACCCCGAGACCCAATTTAGGTGTACGGCTTTGCATCAATCGCTCAGAACGTTAAGGCATTTTGCCATTCGCGAATCCAGCCTCGGCGCTTCGCCGCCACCTCATCGGCACTAAACGACAGCGATTTGGCTGGCACGCTCAACGTCTCAAAACCTTTGGGCAGCGCCACGTCCGTCACCGGATACATCCAGTTGCCCGTCGGCATCAAGGCTTGGAACTCATTGCTGAGCATAAATTGGAGGAACTCATCCGCCAGCTTGTCGTTCGGCGTGCCCTGCACTTTGGCCGCCACTTCGACCTGCATGTAATGACCTTCGGCAAAATTGGCCGTTGCGTACTTGTCATCGTGTTCAGCAATCAGGTGATAAGCTGGCGATGTGGTGTACGACAGCACCATGTCAGATTCACCATCGAGGAACATCGAATACGCTTCTGACCAACCTTTGGTCACCGTCACGGTTTTGTTAGCCAGCTTCTGCCACGCCTGCGTCGCATCATCGCCATACACCGACTTCATCCACAGCAACAGCCCTTGGCCTGGTGTCGACGTGCGCGGATCTTGATAGATGATGCGCAGATCGTCGCGCTGTTCCACCAGCTCTTTCAGACTGGTCGGCGGGTTGGTCAGTTTTTGCTTGTTGTAGACAAAGGCAAAGTAGCCGTAATCGTACGGCACAAAGGTGTCATCACTCCAGCCATTGGGCAAGTGCACCGCGTGCGTATCGGTGTTGTGTTGAGCCAATAGGCCCGTTTGCTTGGCTTCCACCATCAGGTTGTTATCCAAGCCCAGCACCACGTCCGCTTTGGTCTTCTTGCCTTCCAGACGCAGGCGGTTGAGGATCGACACACCATCATCCAGCGCGACAAACTGAAGATCACAGCCACATTGGGCTTCAAAGGCTTTTTCGACCGCCGGCCCCGGGCCCCAATCGGCCGCGAACGAGTCGTAGGTGTAAACGGTGAGGCTCGGCGCCGCCAAGGCTGCCGAAGAAAATAGGGTCGCCATGGCAATGGCGGACAATTTGAAGGTCAAGGCTCGCTCTCCTTTTGAGCGGCACAGGTTTGAGAGGATGTGATTCGTTCGTTAATCGGTGTCGCAAACCCAGCTCAATTCCTACGCCAGCATTATCTGGTTCAGGTGTCTAACCGCAAAGATGGGCGATACGCACGACCTTTGCGACTAATGCGGGTCCCAAGCTAGGCTTGATCTCAGCGCCATTCACGTGATGAATGGTGAGCTCCCCGATGAGTGCTACGGATTGTAATTCGATTCGCGTGAAAAAGCGACTACACGCGTTGGTCGTATCCCCACCGTGCAACCAGCGTTTGTTCAATGCCTAGGTGATCGAGAATGCGCGCCACGAGAAAATCGATCAGGTCATCAATCGACTGCGGTTGATGATAAAACCCCGGAGCCGCGGGCATGATGGTCACGCCCATTTGTGACAGCTTGTGCATGTTTTCAAGATGCAGCGTCGAGAACGGCGTTTCACGCACCACCAGCAGCAGTTGACCACGCTCTTTCATCACCACATCGGCAGCACGTTCGATCAAATTGTCCGACATGCCGTGCGCAATCGCTGCCACACTACCGGCCGAACAAGGACACACCACCATCTGTTTGGGCGCCGCAGACCCCGACGCCACGGGAGAAAACCAATCGTCTTTGCCGCACACCACCAACTTGTCGGGGTCGCACCCGACATGGGCAACCAATGCCGCTTTGGCCGCTTCGGGGCCGGCGGGGAGTTTCAGCCCATGTTCGGTCGCCAGCACAACGCGCGCAGCCGAAGAGATGAGCAAATAGACCGTATAATCGGCTGCCAAGAGGCACTGCAACAGGCGCAGGCCATACGGCGCGCCGGAAGCCCCCGTCCACGCGAGGGTAATGGCTTTGGGTTGTTTCGTCATAGGGTTCGCAAATTCACTGTTTGAGTTAAGCCGGTTGCTGCGCTTTGGCTTTCAGCGCTGCCAGCAGTTTGCCGTGAATGCCATCAAAGCCGCCGTTGCTCATCACCAAAATTTGGTCGCCCGGCTGGGCTTCTTGGCAAATTTGCGCCACAAACTCGGCCATGTTGTCGCTCACGTGCGCCGGTTGCGAACATTGGTCAGCCACATCCTGCACCGCCCAAGGAATGTTACTGGGTTGGAACAGGTAAACCGAGTCGGCCGCCGCCAGCGATGCCGCTAAGGTTTCTTTGTGCACGCCCAATTTCATGGTCGCGGAACGGGGTTCCAGCACAGCAATGATTTTACGGTCGCCGACTTTATTACGCAGCCCTTCCAGCGTCAGTTCAATCGCAGTCGGATGATGGGCAAAATCGTCGTACACTGTGACACCATTTTCGGTACCTTTCAGCTCCAAACGACGTTTGGTGTTGATGAAAGAACCCAAAGCCTCACACGCCAGATCTGGCGTCACGCCGACATGACGCGCCGCCGCGATGGTCATCAGCGCATTATTCACGTTATGCTCGCCCACCAAATCCCACGTCACGGTGCCAACACGTTCGCCTTGGTGTAACACATGGAATTGCGAGCCATCTTTGCAGATTTTCTCCGCTTGCCATTCGCCCTGCTCGCCCGAAAACTCGGTTTCGCTCCAACAACCACGACGCAACACATCAGCTAACGCGGCATCTTGACGCGGTGCCAGAATGCGGCCATTGCCCGGCACGGTACGCACTAAATGGTGAAATTGACGCTTAATCGCTTCCAGATCATCGAAGATGTCCGCATGATCGAACTCTAGGTTATTCATCACCAAAGTGCGCGGATGGTAGTGAACGAACTTCGAACGCTTATCGAAAAAAGCACTGTCGTATTCGTCCGCTTCAACCACGAAAAACATGCTTTCGCCCAAACGGGCTGAAATGCCGAAATTTCCCAGAACGCCGCCGACCAAAAAGCCAGGTTGGTAACCGCAATGTTCGAGTACCCACGCCAACATGCTCGAAGTGGTCGTTTTTCCGTGCGTTCCCGAAACCGCCAGTACCCAACGATCGTATAAAAGATGGTCTTGCAACCATTGCGGGCCCGAGGTGTAACGCAGGTTATGATTCAGCACATATTCCACACATGGATTGCCCCGGCTCATGGCGTTGCCAACCACCACCAGATCAGGCCTCGGCTCCAATTGAACCGGATCAAATCCCTCGATGATGTCAATGCCATGCGATGCCAACATGGTGCTCATTGGTGGGTAAACATTGGCGTCACTACCGGTCACTTTATGGCCTAACTGGCGAGCCAACATGGCGACACCGCCCATGAATGTGCCACAAATTCCCAGAATATGAATGTGCATAAACCTAGCCTCATTACGACTGTTTTGTATTGCACTCCATTATCCTGATTCGCATCGCAAAAGCGAGCACCACAAATCAGAGCAATGTAATTTCCAAAAAGTCGACAAACAAATTGAGATCTCCGTCTGTTACTTCATTACCCATAAAAAGATCTACCCCCTAAAATCGTCGCTAGGCGCGAGTGCAAATAAGTTCCCCCCAAAGAACCCGTCACGGCGCCGACAAACTCCCCCAAAAAATTAGTGTTAAGGAAAGAACATGTCTGAGATGCGCACCCTTGGTGAGTTCATTGTTGAGAAGCAACATGACTTCCCCCATGCAAGTGGTGAACTATCCTCCCTACTGGCATCGATTCGTCTTGCTGCGAAAATTGTCAACCGCGAAATCAACAAAGCGGGCCTAGCCGACATTACTGGCGCGTCAGGTAACGACAATATTCAAGGTGAAGAACAACAGAAGCTTGATGTGTATGCGAACGAAAAATTCAAATCCGCTCTCGAAGCGCGCGACCAAGTGTGTGGCGTGGCGAGTGAAGAAGAAGATGAAGCCGTCGCGTTCAATAAAGAGCTGAACAAAAACGCCAAATACGTCGTGCTGATGGACCCGCTTGACGGCTCATCGAACATCGATGTGAACGTGTCCGTGGGAACCATTTTCTCGATTTACCGCCGTATTTCACCGGTGGGCGGTCCACCAACTGCGGAAGATTTCCTGCAACCGGGCAATAAACAAGTCGCCGCGGGTTACGTGATTTATGGTTCATCTACCATGCTGGTGTACACCACCGGCAATGGCGTGAACGGCTTTACTTACGACCCGTCAATTGGCTCATTCTGCCTGTCGCATGAAAACATGTGCATTCCAGAAAACGGGAAGATTTACTCGATCAACGAAGGCAACTACATTCGTTTCCCAACCGGCGTGAAAAAGTACATCAAATACTGTCAGGAAAATGTGCCGGAAGATGGTCGTCCTTACACCTCTCGCTACATCGGTTCCTTGGTGGCAGATTTCCACCGCAACCTGCTCAAAGGCGGCATCTACCTCTACCCGAGCACGCAAAGCCACCCGAACGGCAAACTGCGTCTGTTGTATGAGTGCAACCCGATGGCCTTTTTGATTGAGCAAGCTGGCGGCACCGCATCGGATGGCGTGAACCGTATCATGGACATCAAACCGACCGAGTTGCACCAGCGTGTGCCGTTCTTCGTCGGTTCGAAGCGCATGGTGGCGAAAGTCGAAGAATTCCTCGAAGCCAACCCCGATTAAATCACTGAGCGTCGCACATGCGGCGCTTTTTTTCGCTTCACAGAAATTCAAGCAGTTAGCCATGCGCGGCCGCTCGGTGGCGTGATTCGGCTGAGGTTTATTTGGGAATCAGTCAATTTGAGAGTAAACTCTCGGCGTAACTGAGTGTTGATTTTTGCACCTCAGCGCAACTTGAATAATAATAAGTCTCGATTTTTTGAAGTCCGGCCAACAGAAAAAGGAAAACTTAATGAGCTTAAACAATGTGCCAGCAGGCAAATCGCTTCCTGATGACATCTACGTTGTAATCGAAATCCCAGCCAACGCGGATCCGATCAAATACGAAGTCGACAAAGATTCTGGCGCTGTGTTCGTAGACCGTTTCATGTCTGCGCCAATGTTCTACCCATGTAACTACGGTTACGTGAACCACACCCTGTCTCTAGACGGTGACCCGGTAGACGTATTGGTCCCAACGCCATACCCACTGATCCCAGGTTCAGTGATTCGCTGCCGCCCAGTTGGCGTCCTGAAAATGACAGACGAGTCTGGTGAAGACGCGAAAGTTGTTGCGGTACCGCACTCTAAACTGTCGAAAGAGTACGACCACATTCAAGATGTGAACGATCTGCCAGAACTTCTAAAAGCACAAATCACTCACTTCTTCGAGCGTTACAAAGAGCTTGAATCAGGCAAGTGGGTGAAAGTTGACGGTTGGGAAGATGCAGCTTCAGCTCGCGCTGAAATCCTGACTTCTTACGAGCGCGCTCAACAAAAATAAGCGTTTCGACGTCAGACGATCTAAAAAGCCAGCAATTTGCTGGCTTTTTTACGTCGACAGGCTGCGAAATGAACCTGACATAGTGCTCGACTTAGTCGAGGCTGGCACCATCATCCCACCATAACCCCTCAGAAAATTGAGCGCGGAAATTGGGGTTTTGCGCATCACACACACCCAAATAGGCACGTTGCGCTTTCCCGAGGGCAACCGGATCCTGAGCGCAGTACTGTTGCAGGCCTTGCGCATACCCTTGCTGATAGCTGGCAATCATATCCGACGTCGCTTTCTGTTGGTCGAAATTCATCGCCACACGCCCATGAGTCCCTTGGTCATAGCCATAAGATTGCCAATCTGCCGCGTTAAACGCCGTGGTATCTGGATTCATGCTACAACCGGCCATCACGGTGACGGCCACTGCCATTAACCAACCTTTCTTCATGATATCGTCTCCTTTATAGGTAACCATATCAATAGTATGGACGTTTTTGGGTCAGACCTTGTAAATGAAATGTAAATCAGTGTAAAGATTTAGATTCTCTGACACCAGTCACCGGAATCGATGATCGCATCAAGGCGACTGGCATCTTGGTAGATGTAAATCCACGCCATGCCATACGGCGTCTCGATGGTCTCACGCCGATATTCCACCGGTACATCTTCCAGAATATCGAGCTTGGCGAGTGTCGCTTCATCAACGCGATAGACTTCGCCATGAATCGACTGATGGCCCGCGACCAATCCCGGATAAGGACCGAGATCATGAAGGGCATACTCAGGCAACGTATCAAAACGCCCCAGCAGTTCACCGTCGGTCAGGTAATTGTGGTTACTCTCACCTTGACGCAACGTGCCATAAACAAAGACCAGATGCTGCACAGCTTTTCTCCCTGATGTCATTCGGCTTGCGATCGTCAGCCAGCGATTAGTTAAACTCGAAGCGGTACAACAGATCCACCGCACTGTCGATGCCCGACACCGCTTCCAGATAGAGATCCTTCATTAACCGGTAGCGAACGGTAAACTCGCCCACCGAGTTAAAAATACCCACACCATACTTCACTTGCAAGCCCGGCAGAATGTAACCACTCACCGTCACCTGCGAATCATCGCCAGAACCGGCAGTATCCAATTGCAAATCCTGCACACCGAGCTCTTCGCCAATCTGGCCAACCACTTTCCCGCTTTTCGCAAGGCTCAAACCAATCAACGTGGTGGTCATGGCATTGCCGCCAGTTTCGCCATCAATGTCCTGACCACGCAGCAAGTAAGACAGCGCGTTGGCCTGAGGCATCGACGGCTCAGAGAAAATCGACACCGTCGGTTCATCCGCCGGCCCCGTCACCTGCACCCCGGCAACCACGTCATCTTGCGTGTTATCCGGGTTACGAATCGCTTTGATCGACACGTACGGCTGATCCACCGGACCATTCATCAAAATTTTGCCTTCTTGAATGATCAAATCTTGGCCGAACGAACGATACTGGCCGCCCTGAATGTTCACCTCACCGGTCACAAAGGGGCCTTTGTCTTTTTGGCTCACTTGCAAACGACCAACTAAGCCGCCCGACAAACCAAACGCATTGAGTCTAAAGTCATCCCCAATCACGATGCTGACATTGGTTTCGACATCAAACGGAATCGCGCTTTGTTCAGACACCGGTTGCAGATCCGCATTCACCAACACTTGATCTTTCGACACCCCAATGGCGCTTGGTGGCAGCTCTTCCACCACGATACGCCCCCACGGCAATGCGATTGAGCCGTCGATTTTGGCCAGTTGTGGACGAATGGCCAGCGTCAAATCCGGCACCACCTTCATCTTCACCATCGGCGGCATATCCACCAACAACGACGCCGCACCGACATGCGCGTTGACGCGCCAGTCGTCGAGTTGTTGCCAGTTGGCATCCCCGGTGACATTCAGCAACCCGTCGGTGGTTTGTATGTCTGCATTGAGCGTGGCGTCATAGCCATTGAATAAAAGCGCCACCGTGCCGTCGTTGATTTCAACGGGCGAAATGTCACCACGCACCACCATGTCACTGACGTTGAAACGGCCTTTGACCTGCGGATGTAACATCGCACCACTGAAGGTCAGGTCGGTTTCAATGTTGGATTTCACTTCGCTGTACTCACCAATCAACGGCGCAAGAAAATCGATGTTGAAGGTCGTCAGCTTGAGCCCGCCCTGCATCTGTTTGTCCTGCACGGTGACGTCGGGAATCATCAATTTACCGCTGATGTCGCCGTTGTCGGTGATATCCAATCGCCAATCGGCCTCCAAGCGGTTTTTAAGCAGCGTCGCGTTGAGTTCAATGTCATCCCAACCCACATGCAGTGGCTGATCGAATTTCTGTTCGACATGGCCTTGCGGCAGACGAACTTTGGCTTTGACTTGAGGCGGCTGCTCTGGGGCCCATTGGGCCCACACATCCGCATCAACCGAGCCACGCAATTGCGTTTCGGCAGGCAAAAACGCGCTCACCTGTGAGAAATCAAACTGGTTGATGGACAACTGCGCTTCACCGCGCGTGCCGACCGTGGCGGGTTTATCGAGACACAGCGACGACCCCGCTTGCAGCCAGCAGTGCGCCGCTATGGTCGCATTCTGCTGATCGATGTTGGCGTCAATCGCCGTGGGTTGATTGAGCGACCACACGCCCTGCTGCGATTCAATGCGCGCGCGTTCCAAGCGGCCCTGCCAACGCATCGACGGCTGTGTCAGCAAACTACCACTGATCGCGATCTGCGTGGAGACAATGTCTGATGCCACATCCAGTGTCAGTTCATGTTGCTGCTGCCCGCCTGCGGCAACCAAGCTCACGCTGTCGATGCGCTGATCTTGATATTGAATGTCGCTGATGCGTAGCCTTACATCGCCTTGCGGCACCGGCATCGGGGTCACGTTGCCCACCAGTGTGACGTGCTTCACCGTGGCCTCTTTCTGCCACGCCAAGCTGTCGGCATCGAGCGCCAGTTTGACTTTCGGCGTCTTGAGCGGCCCCAATAGCGTCACATCGCCAATCACTTTGCCGTGTAAATCGGGCACACTTTTGGCTAAATCTGGTAAATCCAGCGATAATCCAAGCCGCCAATCAGTATCCAGTTGGCCTTGCGCGGTCACTTGGTTTGGCCCGTGAGCCAACGTCAGCCCCGGCGTCGTAAACTTAAATTCTCCGTTGCCACTGACATCCGATGCGCTGAGCGTGCCGTTAATGTCCAACGGGTAATCCCGCACGATGCCTCGAATCGCCAACGTTGGCAGCTCAATCTGCCAGCCGCCTTGCTTGGTCAATTGACCTGACGTGGCGATGTCTCCACTGATCACGCCTTCGGCTTCCGGCCACTGCAACCCCGGTTGAATTTGATTCAGATTGAGCGACGCCTGCCACTTCGCCAGCGCGCTCCAATCGGCGCTGACTTGTCCCTGAATGGTTCCGCCCAGCGTCTGCACGTTCAGCGTGTTGAGGGCGATGTGCTGCAAATTGCCTTCGCCTTGCAACGCCACATCCACGTTGGGTATTGCTTGGCCTTGGAGATGAGTTTGCAGCGTCATGTGATAGCCGTTGAGTGAGCCCTGAGCGCCGATGTGCGGCGCTTGAACAAAGTACTCGCCTTGCTCTACCAGTGGCCACTGCGCTTTCAGTTGTTCAATGGCAATGTCAAACGGCAGCGCGCGTTTCAGCGGTTGCAATTGCGCGGAGAGGTTCGCCTCCGCACGGCCACCGAGCTGCGCTTTGAGTGTTAAGTCAGCGACACTGCCACTCGCTTGCAGCGCCAAGGTTTGTCCTTGGGCTTCCGCCTGTTTCACCGTCGCATTGAGGGCGAGCGACAATGGGTAGTCGCCACGCAAGGTGACTTGTGTGTTGAGCTTGGCGACTACCTGCGGCATGTCGAGTTCTAGCGTGTCGACATTGACCTGCGACTGAAACGCGTTGGCTTGGAGCCCCAGATGATGAATTTGAATCGGCGTCTCTTGCGCCAGCGTAAAATCTCGCAGATCAAAGCGGCTCAGTTCCACTCGCAAGGGAATGATGACGGCGGGCAGCTCGATGTCTTGAGCCGGTTCAACCGGCGCAGGGGCCGTGGCGGCCTCGGGTTCGCTGGCCTGCGCCAGCGCAATGCGCACGCCGTGCCAATCGGTCTGACCGATGCGCAGGCGGTTACTCTGAAACGTCGCGCTGGTCGCAAAGTGTTGCCAGTCAATCTGGTGGCCCAGCACGTTGAGATGAATGTCATCTAGCACCAGACGACCCAGTTTGATCGGCACGGGAGTGGCGATGCGCGTCACCGGTTTGGCCGGTGGCGTCGGTTCATCCGACGATGCCGGCAGCGTCGGCATATTGAAATGCAGGCCGCTGACGGCCACTTCATTGATACACACCACCGGATCAAGCAAGCAACTGGCTTTGACTGCCAGCGTTAACCGTTCGACCTGAGTGTCGATGTGTCCTTCTGGATCATGGAAGCGTACTTGCTGCAAGGTAAAGCGAGGAAACAGCGCACCTTGCGTCGCACCGACCGACAACTGCGGTAGCGCCTGCTGCGCGCCCCAGACCATTACATTCAAGCCTTGATTGGTGAACACCAAGCCCGCAATGGCCAGCGTGAGGATCATCGCCAGCGCCACAAATCCAGCCGAGCACCATTTGGTCCATTTCAACGCATGTTTGATCATAACTCAGGCCCCAGCGTGAAGTGGATCTTAAAGCGATCGCCCGGATCCGAGTCCAACCCCCAGGCAAAATCGAGCCGAATCGGCCCCACTGGCGAGATCCAGCGAATGCCAAACCCGGTCCCGGTTTTCCAGTCCGGCGTGTCGTTAAACGCATCGCCGTAATCGACAAACAGCGCGCCCCACCAGTTCCCCGTCAGGCGGTATTGGTATTCAAGCGAGCTGGTCGCTATGTATTTGGCACCGGTCAACGAGCCACTTTCATCGCGTGGTGAAATCGATTCATAACCGTAACCACGCAGGTTATTGTCGCCCCCGGCAAAGAAGCGCAATGACGGCGAGAGCTTGTCAAAATCTTCAGCAAAGTTGGCCCCGCCATCGAGGCGAATCAGACCACGATGATTCCGCCCGGCGCTGCGCAGCCACGAAGTCCCCGCTTGCACACGCGTGACACGCGTTTCCGACACAAACGCCGGATCGCCATATTCCAACGTGATGGTCTGTTTATCCCCCCACGTAAGCAGCGAGCCATTCATGCGCGTGCGGGTTCGCGTGTAAGTGACCCCGGGCAGCACGAATTGCGCGACGTCGTCTTGCAAGCCTTGTTCATAGTTTTCAATCAGATAGCGAATAAACAGCGTGCGGTGCCAGCCGTCATCAAGCAGCCAGTGACGCTCAAGCGACAAGTTGGATTCAATACTTTTCGTATCACGGTTATCGACGTTTTTCATCCCGTACTGAATGCGATAGTACTCGTGCAACACGTCTTCAAGCGGAATTTTGTAGCCAGCGGTAATGCTCTGCTCAGGGGCCGAAATAGAGAAACTGCTGTCAAAACTGTGACCCCGTTCGTTCACCCACGGTTTTTTCCATTTTAGGGTGCCACGCACGCCAACGTCGGTCGAATAGCCAATCCCCGTTTCGAGTTGGTTACGCGACTGGGGCGCGAGCGACACCTTCATCGGCAATTCCCGCCCCTGGTCGAGCTGGCTGAGATCCGGCTCGACCAACACCGACGAGAACCAATCGGTATTCGACAAGTTCTGGTTAAACTGCCCCACTTGCGACACCAGATACGGATCCCCTTCTTTAAACGGTTGCAGGGAACGCACACGATTTTCATCAATCTGACTGCCCGTGATCGTGGTGGCCCCAAAGTGATAGCGAATCCCACTGGCATAGTGCATACGCACGAACGCTTGGTTCAACTCCGGCGACACTTCAAGTCGACTGGTAAGGTATTCCCCATCGAAATAGCCTTTCTGTAACGCCAAATTGCGCAGGCTTGATTTCAAACTGTCGTACTGGCCGTGATTCAGCGGTTCACCCACGCTGAGGCCGCTGCGGCGAATCAAACGCTGGAAATCGGGGTCGTTCTCCGCTTCACCGGTGATCACAATGTCGACCAATTGCAGGCGCACCACTTCGCCGGGATTTACCGTCAGGGTGAGCGCCTTGTCGGGGCTGGTCACGTCAAAGGAAAATTGCGGATGGTAGTAGCCCAAAGCGTTGAGCGCTTCGGTGACCACTTTCTCCAGGCGCGACTGAAAGCGCAACTGCGTGGAGTAGTCGCTCTTGGGAATGGAAGATAGGTAAGCATCGACATTATCTTTCAACCCTCCTTCCAATCCTTTGATGGTTAAATCCACGTCGGCGAAAGAAGCAGCGGAAAAGCATAAAGCCGAGATTAGCACTGGTAATGGGGTCCGTCTCATGCTTAATTATTGGCGTTATACAGCAGTTAGATTTAGCTAGTTGGGAATCATACCGTCAATATGCAATTTAGTCTGTATGAAATCCGTCAATTATCCGGTCTCTCTGTTTTGAGTCACACAGTCAGCGAATCAAAAAGGAAATACCATGGTAGACAAACAAGTGATGGTCACCGCTGAAACGGCATTGCCAGGACGTGCAACGCCCCTGAGTGTAGACGACACTCACTTCGTCAATCAAACCCGCCTCTCGGCGCCACCCGCTGCCGGTCAGGAAGAAATTCTGATTGGTATGGGCTGCTTCTGGGGCGCCGAACGCCTGTTCTGGCAACTCGATGGCGTCGTCTCAACATCGGTTGGTTATGCGGGCGGCTACACCCCAAACCCGACCTATGAAGAAGTGTGTACCGGTCGCACTGGCCATACCGAAGTGGTGCGCGTGATTTACAATCCCCAAACCCTGCCACTCAAAGCCCTGCTGCACGCATTTTGGGAACGTCACGATCCCACCCAAGGCATGCGCCAAGGCAACGATTTGGGCACCCAATACCGCTCCGCGATTTACACTTACAGCGACGAGCAACACGCGATCGCGACGCAGAGTCAAGCCGATTATCAAGCGCTGCTGGAAGCGCACCAACGCGATCACATCACCACCGAGATTCTGCCCGCTGGCCCTTACTACTTTGCCGAAACTTACCACCAGCAATATTTGGCGAAAAATCCACAAGGCTACTGCGGCTTGGGCGGCACAGGCGTCTGCTTTCCGCCAAGTTTAGCGTAACGCACTCATGCGAAGTCAGGTGCGATCCCACATTCCGACCACCTGACTTTTTCGCAACTGCATTTTCTGTGCTATACCTTTGAGTGCTCAACCAAAGGAAAAAACAATGAAAAATAAAACACTTATCGCCTTAATGCTGGCGTGCTCTCCCACCCTTGCTCTCGCACACAACATTCAGCTCGGTCAAGCGGTGCCGAATGTCGAAGTCGACAGCTACGGGGAAGTGATTCTGCAAAATAAAGACACCGCGTTCCAACCTTGGAACAGCGCGCAAATGCCCGGTAAAGTACGCGTCATTCAGGCGATTGCTGGCCGCAGCAGTGCCAAAGAGATGAATGCACCGCTGATGACCGCTATCACCGCCGCACATTTGCCGCAAGAACAGTACCAAACCACGTCGATCATCAACCAAGACGATGCCATGTGGGGCACCGGTTCGTTCGTCAAATCCTCCGCACAAGACAGCAAGAAAGAGTTCCCATGGTCTTCTATCGTGCTGGATCAAAACGGGAAAGTAGCGAAAAGCTGGGATCTACAACCAGAGTCGTCTGCCATTATCGTGCAAGACAAAGCCGGTAAAGTCTTGTTTGTGAAAGAAGGCGCACTGAGTGAGCCGGAAATCGAACAGGTTCTGGGATTGGTCAAACAAAGCTTGTAACCTTGATGCCGTGAGAAGAAATCTCGCCTCACGGCACAATCCGCACTTGCCTCTGCGCTCAATTGTTATATTATAACAATTCTTTCTCATTCCAGTTGGATTCATCATGAAGCATAGCCTGCACAGTCTGCGACTGCATGCTCGGGTAGTCGCGTTAACGGCTATCCTGCTGACGCTATGGCTCAATCTGGCGTTTGTCGAACACCAACTGGACGTCACACCATCGCATCATGCGCAGCATCACTGCCAACTGTTTTCCGCAGCCCATCATGGCGTCGCGGCGGCCTTACCTGAGCTGCCGGTGTGGATTGAACATGAGTACCTGCAGCCTGTCGCCACGCCACTCAGCGTGACGCTGCTTTATCTGGCCTATCTGGCCCGTTCACCGCCGACTTCATCCCTCACAAAAGACCACGATGCGCCCTCGCGCGCGGATTACTTATTTTGAATTGATGGAGTCAAACCACCATGTTTACCAAACCAATGCTGGCACTCAGCATTTCTGCTGCCGTATGCGGTAGCGCTTTCGCTCACGAAGAATTTCGCCAACACGACGCGCACGTCCACGGTCAAGTTGAACTCAACATCGCGCAAGATGCGCACGATCTGCTGATTGAAATCACTGCACCGGGTGCCGATGTGGTGGGTTTTGAACACGCGCCGAAAACCGACGCCGAAACACAGCGCCTGAATCAAGCCCTAGAAAACCTCAATACTGCGGATGCATTGTTCACTTTAAGCGAGCGTGCCCGTTGTCATCTGGAAACAGCCTCGGTGCACCATACGCTGGGGGGTCATGACGACCACGACCACGACCACGACCACGACCACGACCACGACCAGCATGATGATCATGACCACGCGCAACATCAAGCGCATGATGACCATGAGCATCACGACGATCATGACCATGACCATGACCACGATGGCCATGACCACCACGATCACCAACATGGTTCGTTTACCGTGCAATACCAGTATCACTGTGACCAGATTCAAGAGCTCAAGCAGATCGACACACACTGGTTCCAACTGTTCCCAAGCACCCAGAAAATGGATGTCAACTTGCTGACCGATACACAGCAAACGGCGACTGAACTGCGTCCGGGCCAAACCCGCATTTCACTGTAATCATCCTCTCGGGTAAGTCAGCACTTACCCGAGTTTTTGTTTTTGCGAGGCACCGTGATGAGTGAACCCCATCTCTATTCTGCAAAACAGGTGATCGAACTGCAGCAGGTCACCTTTCATTGGCCCGACAGCGACGCTCCGACATTAGACATCGAGCACCTTGTTGTCGCCGCCAAAGAACATCTGTTTATTAAAGGTCCCAGTGGTTGTGGTAAATCGACGTTACTCAGCTTGCTGACGGGCATCAACCCAGCCACCAGCGGCGCGGTGCGTCTGCTCGGTCAGGACATGACGCAACTGAAAGCCAGCGCACGCGATCGCTTTCGCGCCGACCATATCGGCTATATTTTTCAACAATTCAACCTGTTGCCTTACCTGTCGGTGATCGACAACGTGATTCTGCCGTGTCAGTTCTCGGCGCTGCGTCGCAGCAAAATCAATGAACCGTTGATAACGCGCGCCAAAGCTCTGCTGGCTCGGCTGCATTTACCGCCATCCTTACTGGACAAACCGGTCGTTGAACTGAGCATCGGCCAGCAGCAACGTGTCGCAGCAGCTCGAGCATTGATGGGGGAACCGCAACTGATCATCGCCGATGAACCGACCTCATCACTCGATTACGACAACCGCACCGCATTCATTGAACTGTTGCTAGAAGAGGCGAATCGCGTCGGGTCCACCTTGGTGTTTGTCAGCCATGATCCTACGCTGGAAAGCCTGTTTAGCCGAAGTGTCCACTTACCGACTCTCAACCGCGCGCGAGGCATGCTATGAGCGTCACGATCAAATTGGCTTGGAAAAGCCTACTCAATCGCAAAACCACCGCCCTGTTGACCGTTTTAACGGTCGCGATTTCCGTCATTCTGCTGCTCGGGGTCGAACGCATTCGGACTCAGGCCAAAAGTAGTTTTGCCAACACCATTTCCGGCACCGACCTGATTGTGGGTGGTCGCAGCGGACAGGTGAACTTACTGCTCTATTCGGTGTTTCGCATTGGCAATGCCACCAACAATATCGACTGGAAAAGTTATCAAGAATTCAGTACCCATTCGGCCGTGAAGTGGGCGATTCCGATTTCGCTCGGCGATTCGCACAAAGGCTTTCGTGTGATGGGCACCAACCACAGCTACTTTGAACACTATCGCTACGGCAGTAAGCAACCACTTACTTTTTCTCAAGGTCGCGAGTTCAACGGGTTGTTTGAAACCGTGCTGGGCGCCGATGTCGCTCGCCAGCTCGGGTATCACATCGGTAGCCAAATCATCATTGCGCACGGCATCAGCGACGTCGGTTTTGCCCGTCATGACAACCTACCATTTACCGTGGTGGGCATTCTGGCGCCAACCGGCACCCCGGTGGATAAAACCGTGCACGTCTCGCTTGGCGCCATTGAAGCGATTCATGTCGGCTGGGAGTCCGGCGCGCGATTGGGCAAAACACCTGATGCCGCCCAACTGGAGCAGCGTCAGTTTGAACCCAAGCAGATCACCGCCATGCTGATCGGGCTGAAATCCAAAATTCAGACATTTGCGCTGCAGCGCCAAATCAACGAATATCGCCAAGAACCGCTCAGCGCGATTATGCCGGGAGTCGCACTGCACGAGTTGTGGGGCATGATGTCCGTCGCCGAACAAGCCTTGATGGCGGTGTCGGTATTTGTGGTGGTCGCGGGGCTGCTTGGCATGCTCAGTAGCCTGCTCACCAGCTTGCAAGAGCGGCGCCGAGAGATGTCCATTCTGCGCGCCATGGGCGCACGGCCGCATCATGTGTTTGCGTTGCTGGTCAGTGAAGCCAGCGTGTTGACCTGTTGTGGTATTGTGGTCGGCCTTGGCGGACTTTATGCGCTGTTGGCGATTGCCGCGCCGCTGATCGAAACTCAGTACGGCATTCGCTTGCAACTGGAATCGCTGTCGCACTATGAGTGGCAATTGCTGGGCTATGTGCAAGCAGCGGGTATCCTGATCGGCTTTATTCCAGCGCTACGCGCTTACCGTCAGTCGCTCAGCGATGGCATGACGATTCGACTTTAATCCCTCCACATCGACATGAGGAACGAGATGAAAAAATGGCTGGCGAGCGCCACGCTGCTGCTACTCACGGTGGCAGCCCCTGCATTGAGCAATGAGGTCTTGAAACTGGACTGGATCGATCTGATCCCGGAAAACGAACGTAACTTGTTTGATCACCAAGGCATGCCCATGCCGGATCACAGCGGAGATGCGCCCGCACAGCAGCAAAAAATTGGCAACGTGCGCCCCGAACTCAACGGCAGTACGGTGAAAATTCCTGGCTTCGTGATTCCACTGGAAGGGGATGAAAATACCGTCACCGAGTTTCTGTTGGTGCCGTATTTTGGCGCCTGCATTCACGTGCCGCCTCCACCACCGAATCAGATTATTTATGTGAAATTCCCGAAAGGTGCCCCCGTGCAGGAGCTTTGGGATGTGGTGTATGTGATCGGCACGCTCAAAACGCAATCGGTCAGTTTGGATCTAGCGGAAACCGGCTATGTGATTGAAGGCCAAGAGATTGCCGAATACGACGATATGTAAAATTTCTTAACAACCAAGTTACCTATGGATTGTGCTGCCTAAACGATGTACTTGGAGAGATACGTCAGTACTCCCAGATAAACGACAAACAGTAGCGCAATCGATAGGTGCTTGCGTAGTTTATTATCCTTCCAATATTTCATGTGCACCCCCACAAACAGCGATAACAATTTTAACAAACTATTATCATTTGGCATAGTGCAAATTTGTGCACTCCAACCAAGAGTTTCGCTGGAGGCATCGCGGCAGACAGGGTACATTTTAAACCATGTCCGAAACGCATAACTGCTGGTAAACATGGCCGAATCGAAACAACCTGTCGTGATTGAACACGAACCGACATCGGGTTCGTCGCAGAACAAAAAATCGCATTACGTGAAAGACAGCGGCAAGCGCATCTTTGCGATCGCGCAGCAACATGGTGTCGATGCGCTGTTGCTGAGTGAAGCGCCGAAGAAAACGCCGCTCGACCGCGCGTTCAAGCGCGAACGTGATCGCAAAGAGCAGCGCCAGAAAAACTTAGAGCAGATTGTGCGTTTGGCGCACGTGTCATGCCACAATGAAACCGCCGGTGACCCCGACCAAGATTGGCTGTACCGTTTTTTCGATATGGCGCAAGACATTCACAATTCGTCGATGCAGCGCTTGTGGGCTCAAGTGCTCAAACGCGAAGTGACCAATCCGGGATTTACCTCGATGAAAGCGTTGAAAGTGCTGCAAGACATGACGCCCAAAGAGGCGCAGATTCTGCAACGCGCCGCCGGCCTATCGTGTAGTTTTGGCAGTGACCACAGCTTGAAATTGCTGTTTGGCCTCAAGATTCAAAATGGCTTGTTCAGCCTCGGCAAACGGGCGGTGACCAACACGCTCAACATTGGCAATCATCAAATGCCCTACTCCAGCTTGCTGGTGCTGATTGAGCTTGGCTTGCTGCATGCCACCGAACTGGAATCGGGCGAAATTGAGCTCGACCCGCCACTCACCCTCAGCTATCAAGGCAAGCATTTGTCGCTGAACGCCAACTCGCGCGGCGTGCGACTGCTCTATTACCGCTTCACGCCCACCGGCAATGAGCTGTGCCGCCTACTCGGCAACAAGCCCAACATGGGGTATTACGATCAACTGGTGGCCCTGCTCAATCAGAAATTTACCGTGCACACCGAAGCCAGCGCATCGACCATTCACCACACGGTGTAATGGCGCCGCAGAGACAAAAAAGTCAGGCTGAGCCTGACTTTTTGTTTATCGTGTTCAGTCTATGGATTTACTGAGCGATGATACCGCGCGCGTTGAGCTCAGCCACACATTGCGCCACCAGCTCATCGATACTGGCCTCACCGGCAGGCAAGTCGATCTCAGGATCGCGTGGCGCTTCGTACGCAGAATCAATCCCAGTGAAATTAGCAATCTCCCCGGCACGTGCTTTCTTGTACAGCCCTTTCGGATCCCGCTGCTCACACACGTCCAGCGACGTGTTGACAAACACTTCGATGAACTCCCCTTGCGGCAGTAAGTCTCGCACCAATTGGCGCTCGGCGCGATGCGGCGAGATAAAGGCCGTCAGCACAATCAAACCGGCATCGGCCATCAGCTTGGCCAGCTCACCGATACGGCGAATATTTTCGCGGCGATCTTGCTCCGAAAAGCCCAAATCGCTGCACAAACCATGGCGCACATTGTCGCCATCCAGCAAGTACGTATGATACCCCAGCGTCGCCAAACGACTTTCCAGCGCGCCCGCCACGGTTGACTTGCCCCGCGCCGGACAGGCCGGTAAACCACAGCACGGCCGGTTTCTGCTTTTTCAGTTCAGCGCGACACTGTTTATCAACCGAGTGTTGATGCCACACGATGTTGTCGTCTTTCACATTCGATGCGCTGCTCATAGGTTATCCTTTTACACAGATTCTAAAAATTAAAATGGAAAAAATACCGGGATCAAGGTCAGGACTAACACGGAATACACCAATGAAATCGGAATGCCGACCCGCACGTAGTCACTCAGTTTGTAGTTGCCCACGCTATACACCAACAAGTTGGTTTGATACCCGTAAGGGGAAATAAAGCTCGCACTGGCACCAAACAGCACCGCCATGATAAATGGCATCGGATCCACGCCATACCCGACCGCCATGCTGTAGCCAATCGGAAAGGCCAACGCTGCGGCGGCGTTGTTGGTGATAAGTTCGGTTAACACCAAGGTCACCAAGTACGTGGCAATCAAACCGCCCACCACGCCCCAGCCGTTAAAGGCCTGAATAAACATCTGCCCCATACGCTCGGACAAACCAGACGAAATCATCAGTTGCGCAATCGACAGCGCCGAGCCGACGATCACCACGATATCGACCGGAAAACGGCGACGCAGCTCACCCACATGCACAATACCAAACACAAACAGCAGCAGCAGATACGCCAGCAAGCCTTTGATGATCGGCATCACCCCAAGGAGCGACGCGCCAATGACTGCAGCAAACCCCACCAACACCAAAGTGGATTTGGTGGTATCGAGTTTGGCACTGGAATCTAAATCATTGATCAGCACAAATTCGCGGCTGTTGGCGCTGCGCTGCGCATCAAAGCGTTTGCCCGGCACCAATACCAGCGTGTCACCGGCAGTCAGCGTGATATTACCCAGCCCGCCTTCCAAGCGCTCATGCCCACGGCGAATCGCCACCACCACCGCATCAAAACGGTCGCGAAAGCGGCTCGATTTCAAGGTTTTGTTGCAGAAACTGGCCGAGGAACTCACCACCACTTCGACAAAGTTTTGGCCGTTGAGATGGTGCTGACCAAACAGCGTCAAACCTTGAATTTCCTGCAATGTCGAGACACTTTCCACGTCGCCACAAAACAGCAGACGATCGCGCGCCTGCAACACAAAATCCGGCCCGACCGACGGCACACTTTCCCCATCACGGTTCACTTCAGCGAGAAACAGCTTACGCAAGGCACGCAGGTTATTTTCGGCAATGCTGTGGCCCACCAACGGTGACCCCGGTTCGACAATCGCTTCCAAAAAGTACGGCAGATCGTCTTGGCCCTGCTCATCGTAACTGGGCAGCAGATAACTCAGCGGGATCAAAATGATCACCCCGCCCACCAGCACCGCCAGACCGATCAACGATGGCGCGAAAAAGTTCAGGCTGGGTAGCCCGGCATCTTCGACAAAGCTATTGATGATCAAGTTGGTCGACGTGCCGATCAAGGTCAGCGTGCCGCCAAAGATTGCGGTGTACGACAGCGGGATCAATAACTTCGACGGCGCGTGTTGTTGATTGCGCTTGATCGCGCCGATCAACGACACCACCACCGCGGTATTATTGGTGAATGAGGAGAGAAATGCGGTCGACAAACCCAACTTGGCGACCACAGTGCCCAAATTGCCTTCTGAAATGTTGCGGCTCACCCAGCTCACCAGACGCGTTTTTTCCAACGCACTGGAGGCCAAGATCAACAAAACCAGAGTCAACAGAGACGTGTTGGTGAAGTTCGACGCCAGCGCGTTCACATCCATCATGCCGGACATAAACGCCACAAACGCCGCGCCGGCAAAAATGAAGCTCGGCTTAATTCGCGTGACCAGCAGACAGGTCACGATGCCCAGCAGAATCGCCAGTACCAGCCCTTGTTCCCACATAACACATCCCTCAACACGAGGGTGGTTGCCCACCCTCCATCACTTATGATTTAAGCAATTGACTCAGATCCTTCGCATCCCAGTGTGGGAAGTGTTTACGGATCAGCGCGTTGAGTTCAACTTCAAACGCAGAGAATTGACCTTCGGCTTGCGCCACGCTTTGCAAACTGTCTCGCACCAAGCCCGCACCCACGGTGACGTTGGTCAGACGATCGATGATGATGAAACCACCGGTGTCGGCACAATCGAGGTATTTATCCAGCGCAACCGCTTGGTTAAACGTCCACTCACATAAACCGATGCCATTCAGCGGCAGTTCGTCTGCGGCATAGCTCGACAGGTTGTTGATGTCGTATTGGTGGCGAATCGCCGTCACTTGACCCACGGTTTTCTTGCCAGCAATCTTCACGTCGTAATCACGACCCGGTTGAAGCGGTTGCTCCGTCATCCACACCACATCGGCCAGCAGATGGTTGGTGCTTTCCACTTGATCGTGCGCCAGCACAATCAAATCGCCGCGGCTGATGTCAATCTCATCTGCCAGCGTCAGCGTGACGGCAAGCCCAGCGCGCGCAGATTGCAGATCGCCATCAAACGTGACAATGCGAGCAACCGTAGACGTTTTGCCCGATGGCAGCACTTTGACCGTGTCGCCCACATTGATGGCACCGGACGCGATCGTGCCGGCAAAGCCACGGAAATCGAGGTTTGGACGGTTGACGTACTGCACCGGGAAACGGAACTCGCCGCTGCCTTTTTGCTGATCAACATCGACGGTTTCCAGCAGATCGAGCAGTGATGGACCTTGGTACCAGTCCATGTGCGCGCTTTTATCGACCACGTTGTCGCCTTCCAGCGCCGACAGGGGAATGATCTGAATATCGATGTCACCGTGTAGGTGTTTGGAAAACTCAAGATACTCGGCGCGAATCTCTTCAAAACGCGCTTGCGAATACTCGACCAAGTCCATCTTGTTGACCGCGACCACAAAGTGTTTCAGCCCCAACAAGTTGGAGATAAACGAGTGACGACGCGTTTGATCCAGCACGCCTTTGCGCGCATCAATCAAGATCACCGCCAGATCACAAGTCGAGGCACCAGTCGCCATGTTACGGGTGTACTGTTCGTGTCCCGGTGTATCGGCGATGATGAATTTGCGCTTCTGCGTCGAGAAATAACGGTACGCCACGTCAATGGTAATCCCCTGTTCGCGTTCCGCTTGCAGACCATCGACCAGTAGCGCTAAGTCTGGGCGCTCGCCCGTGGTGCCGACACGTTGGCTGTCGGAATGCACCGCGGCCAGTTGATCTTCATAAATTTGTTTTGAGTCGTGAAGCAGACGACCAATCAGCGTACTTTTACCATCGTCAACTGAGCCACAGGTGAGGAAGCGAAGTAGCGATTTGTGTTGGTGTTGATTGAGGTAACCTTCAATACCTAGCTCAGCAAGTTGAGCTTGAACTGCACTATTCATGTTCTTTCCTTAGACCCTTAGAAGTAACCTTGACGTTTTTTCAATTCCATCGATCCGGACTGATCGTGGTCGATCGCTCGGCCTTGACGCTCACTCGACGTCGCCACCAGCATCTCTTCGATAATTTCCGGCAGTGTTTTGGCGTTCGATTCAATCGCGCCAGTCAGTGGGTAACAGCCAAGCGTACGGAAACGCACACTCTTGTGTTCAATTTTCTCACCCGGTTGCAGCTTCATGCGGTCGTCATCCACCATGATCAGCATGCCGTCGCGCTCCACCACTGGACGCACATCCGACAGATACAGCGGCACAATCTCAATGCCTTCTAACAAGATGTATTGCCAGATATCCAGTTCCGTCCAGTTCGACAGCGGGAACACACGAATGCTTTCACCTTTGTTGATTTGGCCGTTGTAAGTTTTCCACAGCTCCGGACGCTGGTTTTTCGGGTCCCACGTGTGGTGCTTATCGCGGAATGAGTAGACACGCTCTTTGGCGCGCGATTTCTCTTCGTCACGACGCGCGCCACCAAAAGCGGCATCAAAACCGTATTTGTTCAACGCCTGTTTCAGGCCTTGCGTTTTCATGATGTCGGTGTGCTTGGAAGATCCGTGATCAAACGGGTTGATACCCATCGCCATCCCTTCCGGGTTTTTGTGCACCAGCAGCTCAAAACCATATTTCTTTGCGGTCGCGTCACGGAACGCGATCATGTCGCGGAATTTCCAGTCGGTGTCGACGTGTAACAAGGGGAATGGGATCTTGCCCGGATAAAACGCTTTGCGCGCCAGATGCAGCATGACCGAAGAGTCTTTGCCGATCGAATACATCATGACGGGATTGGCAAATTCCGCAGCCACTTCACGAATGATGTGGATACTTTCTGCCTCAAGCTGTTTTAAATGGGTTAAGCGTTGTTGATCCATTTTGCGTGCTTCCTTTTAGCTGCCTGTTGGCTTGAAAGACCCGCAACCGGGTCTCGCAATTTGAATAATGAGTTATGCGTATTGGTATTGCGCTGACGGGTTGGTATGGTCACCAAACCAGGCCAGTTTGTCGGCCAGCGTGACGACTTCGCCAATGACAATCAGTGACGGCGACTGAGCATGTGCCGCTAACTGAGGTAATTCACTGAGTGCGCCGCGAAATACTTTTTGTGAGGACTGCGTACCACGTTCAATGATGGCAATCGGCGTGCTGGCGTGGCGACCGTGTTCCATCAACTGCTGCGCAATGGTGCTCGATTTCATCAGCCCCATGTAAATCACCAGCGTTTGTTGGCTGCGAGCCAGCGTTGACCAATCCATATCCGCGGCATCGGCTTTCAAATGTCCAGTGACAAACAGCGCCGATTGCGCGTAATCACGGTGAGTCAATGGAATGCCTGCGTAGGCCGTTGCCCCTGCTGCGGCGGTAATGCCTGGCACCACTTGAAACTGAACGCCGGCGTCAAACAGCACTTCCAGCTCTTCACCACCACGACCAAACATGAACGGATCGCCGCCTTTGATGCGCACCACACGGTGGCCTTGCTTGGCAAAATCCACCAGCAACTGGTTGGTTTTTTCCTGCGGCACGCTGTGGTGGCCAGCGCGTTTACCCACGCAAACCAAAATGGTGTCGCTGGGAATCAAGGCCATGATGTCGTCCGAGACCAAATAGTCGTACAGCACCACGTCTGCCTGTTGCAGGTAGCTCAGCGCTTTGACGGTCAGCAGTTCCGGATCACCCGGCCCCGAGCCCACCAGCGCTACTTCACCCGGCTGCAATTGACTGCGAGCAATCTTCGACCATGTCGCGTTGTGTGTGCCACTATCCACGGCAACTAAGCGTGGGGCTGCGGTGGTCAGCGTTGACACTGTGTGAGAACCCGCCATGTCTTGTCATCCTTTACCCGATTGATGATTGCATTATGGGCAGTTCCTTTTATTACCGGAAATTCTAAAATTTCATTTTTTATTCGAAAAACTGATATAGGCTTGGCACAGTTGAAGCATTGCGTGGCTACAATTCGAACGGATGGCGTGATGACGAAATGCGCAGCACCTTGGCAAAACGGCCCATGGATTACGCAATAAAGTGCGTAAAATCACACTTCAACTTCAAGTGAAGTCATTGTTTCATCGATATTTGTTACATTTATCGAGTTATAGACTTCCCTTAACCCGATTGGAGCGCACGATGACAGCGGCAATCAAACCTCTCTCTATCGCCATTCTCGGCGGCTTGCTGACGCTAGCTGGCCCGGCGATGGCAGAAACCATCAAACTTCGTATTATCGAAACCACCGACATCCATACCAACCTGATGGATTACGACTACTACAAAGACAAACCGTCGCAGCAAATTGGTCTGGCGCGAGCGGCCAGCCTCGTCAAAGAAGCGCGCAGTGAAGTCACCAACAGTATTCTGGTAGATAACGGCGATTTGATTCAGGGCAGCCCGATGGGCGATTACATGGCGGCCAAAGGCATCAAGCCGGGCGAAGTCCATCCCGCATATAAGGCGATGAATCAGCTCAGCTACGACGTGGGCAATATCGGCAACCACGAATTCAACTACGGTCTGGAATTTCTGCTCGAAACCATCAATGATGCGAATTTCCCGTACATCAATGCCAACGTCTACGACGCGAAATCAGGCGAGCACTTCTTTCAGCCCTATCTGATCAAAACGCACACCTTTAAAGACACCGATGGCAAAGCGCATTCCGTCAAAGTGGGTTACATCGGCTTCGTCCCCCCACAAATCATGGTGTGGGACAAAAAGAATCTCGAAGGCAAAGTGACCGCCAAAGACATCAAAGCGACCGCTGAAAAACTGGTGCCAGAAATGCGCGCGCAGGGCGCGGACGTGATTGTGGCGATTCCACACTCGGGCGTCTCTTCCGACCCATACAAACTGGGTGCGGAAAACTCGGTCTATTACCTCACCCAAGTGCCGGGCATTGATGCCATTGCCTTTGGTCACTCACACGCCGTCTTCCCGGGCAAAGAGTTCGCGTCACTGCCGGGCGCCGATATTGAGCAAGGCACCATCAACGGGGTCACCGCCGTGATGCCGGGCCGCTGGGGCAGCCATGTCGGGGTGATGGATTTGACGCTGGAACAAAAAGAGGGCCAATGGGTGGTGACACACGGCCAGTCTGAAGCGCGCCCGATCTTCGATAAAGCACACAACAAACCGCTGGTAGACGCCGACCAAGGGATCGTGAAAGCCCTGAAAGCGGATCACAAAGGCACCCGCGATTTTGTCAACCAACCGATCGGCAAAGCCAATGATGTGATGTACAGCTACCTCGCGCTGGTGCAGGACGACCCAACGATTCAAATCGTCAACTTGGCGCAGCAAGATTACGTCGAGCGCTTTATTCAGGGCGACCCGAACTTGGATGGCCTGCCGGTACTTTCCGCCGCCGCACCATTTAAAGTGGGCGGGCGCAAAAACGATCCGTCTAACTTTACCGAAGTGGAATCAGGCGAGCTGACATTCCGCAACGCCGCCGACCTCTATTTGTACCCGAACACGCTGGTGACGATGAAAGTCTCCGGCCAGCAAGTCAAAGCGTGGCTGGAATGTTCGGCAGGGCAATTCAATCAGATCGACGTCAACACTGAGCAGCCACAATCGCTGATCAACTGGGATGGATTCCGCACCTATAACTTTGATGTGCTTGATGGCGTGAACTACCAAATTGATGTCACGCAGCCGGCGAAATACGATGGCGAGTGTCAGGTGATTCATCCCCATGCACAGCGCATCGTGAACCTCACCTATCAAGGCCAACCAATTCGAGATGATCAAACCTTCTTGATCGCGACCAACAACTACCGCGCATACAGCAACAAGTTCCCAGGCACCGGCAGTGAGTTCATTGCATTTGATTCTCCGGATGAGAACCGCACCGTGGTGGCCGATTACATTTCTCGCGTCAGCAAGGAGCAAGGGCAAGTGATGCCAAGTGCCGATAACAACTGGTCGTTCGCACCGATTCACAGCACGCACAAACTCGACATTCGCTTTGAAACCTCACCGAGTGACAAAGCGGCGCAGTTTATTGCAGACAAAGGTCAGTACCCGATGCTCAAAGTGGCCACGGATGAGGTCGGCTTTGCCGTCTACCGTATCGATCTACAAAACTAACGCAAGATTGAGTACAGTATCAGCCGCAGCATGTGCTGCGGCTTTTTTTTATCGGAGCAAACCGGCATGCCATTCGCCGAGACAGACATTCAGCAGCAGTTTCATCAGGTGATGACCGAGCACGGTTTTTGCGCCGACGACATCGCGGAACTGCTCGCGGCGGCCACGCCGTTGGAGCTGCCAACACGCCATATTCTGGTCAATCAGGGGGAAACCCCGACGCATTTTTACTTCATCTGTAAGGGCATTTGTCACGCCAGCTACCTGACGCCAGAGGGCAAGGAGTTCAGTAAAGAATTTTACTGGGAACAAGATTGGATCATTGGTTTTGAAAGCTTGATTCACCGCGCACCATCGCCGTATCTGCTGGAAAGCCTGACGCCGGTGACGTTGCTGTGCTTACCGATTGAGTATTTATATCAATGGCGCCAGCGTGTGCATCCGTTGTACATCAAACTGCTGGAAGCGCAGTTGATGCACAAGGAGAATAAAGAACGCTTCATGTTGCTCTATCGCCCAGAGCAGCGTTATCAAGTGATGTGTCAGCAGTTTCCGGAATTGATGCCGCGAGTCAGCGACACCCACATCGCCGCCTATCTGGGGATCACGCCCATCAGCCTCAGCCGAATCAAGGCTCGGCTGAGAAATGAGTGACGGTTATTTGATGTAACGCGCGCGGAACTGGCGGCCTTTCATTTTGCCGTTGCTAAGTTTATCCAGCGCCACTTTGGCCACGCTCTTTTGCACCGCGACATAGGCGCGCATTTGGAACAGGTTGATCTTGCCGATCTGATCTCCAGTCAAGCTGCCATCGCTGGTCAAAGCGCCCAGAATGTCGCCCGGGCGTACTTTCTGTTTCTTACCGCCGTCGATCTGAATCGTCACCATGTTTGAACGGTACGGCGCAACCCCTTTCACCGGTTCAGGCAATTCGGCTGGCGAAATCACCATGTCCATGTACTCTTCGATCTGCGCAATGCGGTACATCTCTTTATCGCTAAAGAAACTGATCGCCAGACCTTGGCTGCCTGCGCGACCAGTACGGCCGATGCGGTGGACGTGGACTTCCGGATCGCGTGACAGCTCGAAGTTAAATACCGCGTCGAGATTATCCACATCCAGACCACGTGCAGCGACATCCGTCGCGACCAACACCGAGATACTCTTGTTGGCAAACTGCACCAGCGCCTGATCGCGCTCACGCTGTTCCATGTCTCCATGCAGTTCAATCACACTGAAGCCTTTGTGGTGCAGCTCATCCGCCACACTTTGTACTTCACGTTTGGTGTTACAAAACACCACCGCAGATTCCGGTTGATGATTCAGCAGCAGGGTCGCCAACGCTTCATCGCGCGCTTCGGTGCCTTCGACTTTGTAGAACTGTTGACGAATGCTCGAGGTTTCATGGGTCGATGCCACTTTGATCATCAGCGCGTCACGCGTCACCGATTGGGCGATCTCTTGGATCGCTTCCGGATAAGTGGCACTAAACAGCAAGGTTTGACGCTGTTTTGGCGCTTCGGCAATGATCGCATCCAGCGCTTCCTGAAACCCCATTTCCAGCATACGGTCCGCTTCATCAAGCACCAAAGTGTTGAGTTCTGACAGGTCGATACGTCCTTTGGACAAATGATCCAGAATCCGCCCCGGTGTACCCACCAGAATGTGCGCGCCGTGCTCCAGCGAGCCAATCTGAGGCCCCATCGGCATGCCGCCACACAACGTCAGCACTTTGATGTTGTGAATCGCGCGGCCCAGTGTGCGAATGTCGGTCGCCACTTGATCCGCCAGTTCACGCGTCGGACACAGCACCAAAGATTGCACGCGAAAACGCTTCACGTGGAGGTTTTGCAACACACCCAGACCAAACGCCGCGGTTTTGCCTGAGCCGGTTTTCCCCTGACCAATCACATCCTGACCGTTGAGGATTGCTGGCAGAGATTGCGCCTGAATTGGCGTCATATGAGTAAACCCCATGGTGTCGAGGTTTGAGAGCAGTTCTGGCTTGAGGTTCAAAGCAGCAAAAGATGTTGGGTTCAAGGGTGTGTCCTTAGGTCAGACGAAAAAACGAGCGGCTATTATCGTTATTTTAATCGTCAGCACCAGTGAATATTGATTTAAATTTTTTGCGGTCGACGCTTAACTTTTGTTAATGCCGATACAAGAATGCGCTGCTAGAGTAACACGCAAACCATCCTAAGGAGTGACGCATGGTAACCTGGCAATGCCTTTCTTTTTCTGAACTCAGCAACCACCAACTGTACGAGCTGCTCAAACTGCGGGTTGACGTGTTCGTCGTCGAGCAAACCTGTCCTTATCCGGAACTCGACAACAAAGACATCGTCGACGGTGTCAAACATCTGCTTGGCTATCGAGACGGGCAGTTGATCGCGTGTTCACGCTTGCTGCCCCCCGGCATCAGTTATTCCAGTGTCAGCATCGGCCGTGTTGCAACCTCCCCCACCGCCCGCGGAGATGGCCTTGGCCATCAACTGATTCGCGAAGCACTGAAGCAATGCCAAAGCTTGTGGCCCAAGCAAGCGATTGAAATCGGCGCGCAAGCGCACCTGTCGGAATTTTACGCCCGTCATGGCTTTGTTCGAACCTCTGCCCCCTATCTCGAAGATGGCATCGCGCACGTGGACATGAAGCGCAACGCATGACCTCGCAAACGCTCGCGCTGTGGTTACTGATTTTCGGCAATCTGGCCGCGTCACTCTCGGATGTCGCGGTCAAGCTGCTTGACGGAGAAGTGTCGCCTTTTCAGTACATGTTTCTGCGTCAGTTGATTTCATTCGCCGTGATCCTGCCCTTGTGGTGGCGACAACCTCGCGCCCAGCGAGCGCTGCATCATCCTGGCATCACGGTATTGCGGGCGCATCTGGTCTTAATCGGCAGTGGCTGTATGTTGGTCGCGATTACCTATTTGCCGCTCGCCACCGCCAATGCGGTATTTTACGCGGCGCCATTGTTGATGCTGCCACTGTCGATTGTCTTGCTTAAGGAAACTCCGGGACTCGGCAAAGTGGTGGCGACGACGTTGGGATTTGTAGGCGTATTGGTGGTTTTGCGTCCCTCGCAGTTTCACTGGGCGGCGCTGTTTGCACTCGGCACTGCGATGACCTTAGCACTGTTTAATATTTTGGCGCGGAAGATTCCCGCGAAGCAGACGGTGGTCACGACCCTGATGTGGACTTGCCTCTTTTCGCTGCCGCTGTCTGCGGCGCTTGCGCTGTGGCAATGGCATGCCATGACTTGGGAACAGATGGGTTGGGTGGCCAGTAGCGCGCTGCTGATCTTGACCTACAACGGTTTGGCCGTGGCTGCCTACCGGCGTGCACCCGCTAGTCAGATTGCATTGGCGGAGTATTCCGGCTTGATTTTCGTTGCATTGATGGGCATGGGGTGGTTCAACGAAATCCCCGATCGCCTCACTTGGCTTGGCATCGCGTTGATCGTTCTGCCACTGCTGCCCGTTAGAATTCTCAAACGGACAGCCGTCGCTGGCCATTATTTACTGCGGCCGAAACCACCGTCGGATAAACGGAAAAACATCACCGATTGATTGTTTTTCTCAAGTTGCAGAATATCCAATTTGCCGTCGCTGGCGAGTTTAAAACGAATCAGTTGACCTTGCTGAATCTGACTCAGCGGCTTATCACTGCCTTCAATTTTGACCAAATCGTTCAGATCCGCCATCGGCAGTTGGTTATTACGAAACACTTGCGATAGCGTATCGCCCTGTTGCACGATGTATTCATGCCACACTGTCGACTTCAGTTGGCTCTGCTCTGCCGATTGTTGTTCACTCAAACCACGCGTGTTGATGTTCACTTCCACGCGTTGACCGGAAGCTGGCGTTTGTGGCGCTTGCTCCGAACGCTGAGGCAGTGGCATCACCATCAAGATCAAAACGACCGGCACCAACACCATCAAGGCACGCTGATGTAATCTCGGTAAACGTTGCCAGAACTGCGTCGCTTTGTGCTGATATTCACGCCAATCGAATTGAATATCGATGGCTGCCCACTTGCTTTGAATCAGTGCGAGATAATCCGTCTGCTGCTTTTTCTTATGTCGACGATTCATGTTAATCCGTCCCTAAAATCCTTGCCACAGTATAAAAACTCATGTGCCGAGAGTATAGAGGCAGCCCCCTAATCTGCTAAAGGTTGACATAATCCTGAAGAATTTCCTCTGGGATTCTGCGCGAAGTCACACCTTACACCCATATTGCAGCGATTTCCTGTCGAACGTTTCATCCCTATCCTGAACCTGTTATCCTGTGGCCTTTATTGATACGACAAAGAGTGACTTTTATGTCTGACGTAAAATTTGACACCGTAGAACAGAAAGCAAGCTACGGTATCGGTCTGCAAATGGGCCAACAACTGGCAGGTAGCGGTCTGGAAGGCCTGAGTGTTGACGCGATTGCAGCGGGCATTGCCACTGCACTGGTTGGCGACATGCCAGCAATCGAAATCGACGAAATCAACCAAGCGCTGCAAGCACTGCACATGCGCGCGGAAGAAGCACGCCAAGAAGCAGCAAAAGCAGCTGCGTCTGAAGGTGATGCATTCCTGAAAGACAACGCTTTGCGTTCAGAAGTAACCGTTCTGGAATCAGGTCTACAGTACGAAGTGATCACACAAGGTACTGGTGAAATCCCAACAGCAGATAAAGCTGTTCGTGTTCACTACCACGGTGAACTGGTTGACGGCACAGTATTCGACAGCTCAGTATCGCGCGGTCAACCTGCTGAATTCCCAGTGACTGGCGTCATCAAAGGTTGGGTTGAAGCCCTGCAACTGATGCCTGTGGGTTCTAAATGGAAACTGTACATTCCACACGACCTAGCATACGGCGAGCGTGGCGCAGGTGCCGCGATCCCTCCATTTGCTGCTCTGGTATTTGAAGTGGAACTGCTGGACATTCTGTAAGCAGAACAATTTAGCAAAGAATTAACATCAAGCGGCGCTCAGCGCCGCTTTTTTTATCTAAAATTAAAGCTCAGCCCACATTTAGGAATTTCATTCATCATGAAACAGTCGCTCGTATGGACACTGATGCTCGGTACGCTGATCAGCGCGCCGTCTTATGCCTTTCTCAACTTCGGTAGCAGCAATGATGATCTGGCCAGTATGGTCAGCAATACGCTCAATCAAGCAGAGAGTAACTCGTCACTGATTTCTCAAGTCACCAGTCAACTGCCCGTCTCAGGACAACAAGCCACAGGCGGCGTTGGTGCGTTATTGTCTCTGGCCCAAAACCAATTATCCGAGAGCAACAGCGAAGAACTCACCAAACTCATTCCGGGGATGGATCAGTTGACCAGCCTCAACCTGTCAGGCAGTTCGGGCAGCACCGATATTTTATCGAGCATTCAAAATATGGAATCGGTGAATAAAGTGTTTGAACAATTGGGATTGGATTCAAGTATGGTGTCGCAGTTTGCGCCGGTGCTACTGCAATACTTGACCGGCCAAGGGGCCAGTGATGGCTTGCTCAGCTCACTAAGCAGTTTGTGGGGCGCGTAACGCTCACGCAGCACATCGGATACATCACGATAGCGCAGATACAAAAAAGCCGAGCAAATGCTCGGCTTTTTTAATCACGAACTGATTACTCAGCAGCAGCTTCAACAGCAGCTTCTGGGCGATCAACAAGCTCAATGTAAGCCATTGGAGCTTTATCGCCTGCACGGAAACCACACTTCAGAATACGAGTGTAGCCGCCTTGACGTGCAGCGAAACGTGGACCTAGTTCGTTAAACAGTTTAGCAACGACTTCGTTGTCACGAGTGCGTGCAAATGCTAGACGACGGTTAGCAACACTGTCAGTCTTAGCTAGTGTAATCAAAGGCTCAACTACGCGACGTAGCTCTTTAGCTTTTGGCAAAGTAGTCTTGATAACTTCATGACGTACTAGAGAGCTAGCCATGTTGCTGAACATCGCTTTGCGATGACTGCTGTTGCGGTTGAGTTGACGACCACTCTTACGATGGCGCATGACCAAATCCTTCTAACTAGTATCGATTAATCTTCAGCGATGGACGCTGGCGGCCAGTTTTCTAGGCGCATGCCCAGAGAAAGACCACGTGATGCAAGCACGTCTTTAATCTCTGTAAGAGATTTCTTACCAAGGTTAGGCGTTTTAAGTAGCTCAACCTCAGTGCGCTGTACTAGATCACCGATGTAGTGAATCGCTTCTGCTTTCAGACAGTTAGCAGAGCGAACTGTTAGTTCAAGATCGTCTACAGGACGCAGTAGGATCGGATCGAATTCAGGCTTCTCTTCTTTCTCCTCAGGAACTCGTACATCACGTAGATCTACGAATGCATCCAGTTGTTCAGCAAGAATAGTTGCTGCACGACGGATTGCTTCCTCAGGTTCTAGAGTACCGTTAGTTTCCATATCGATAACGAGTTTGTCCAGGTCAGTACGTTGTTCAACACGTGCTGCATCAACAGAGTAGGCAATTTTGTCTACTGGGCTGAAAGTCGCGTCGACAAGTAGACGACCAATTGGACGCTCGTCTTCTTCGGTATGGATACGCGCAGAAGCTGGAACATAACCACGACCACGTTCAACTTTGATACGCATAGCGATCTCAGCGTTGTCATCAGTTAGGTGACAAATAACGTGTTCAGGGTTTACGATCTCTACATCACCATCATGGGTGATGTCACCTGCAACCACAGGGCCCGAGCCTGATTTGTTTAGCGTAATGAACACTTCATCTTTGCCTTCGGCAACGCGAACAGCCAGACCCTTCAGGTTCAGGAGAATCTCAAGGATATCTTCCTGAACACCTTCTTTGGTGCTGTACTCATGAAGTACGCCTTCAATCTCTACTTCTGTTACGGCACAACCCGGCATAGAAGATAGAAGAATACGGCGAAGTGCATTACCCAGAGTATGGCCGAAACCACGCTCTAATGGCTCAAGAGTTACTTTTGCGTGTGTCGTGCTGATTTGTTCGATATCAACAAGACGTGGCTTAAGAAATTCTGTTACAGAACCCTGCATTGTGTCCTCTCTTTAGTTTAAACCTTACTTAGAGTAAAGCTCGACGATCAATTGTTCGTTGATGTCAGCTGATAGATCTGAACGTTCAGGCAAACGCTTGAAAGTACCTTCCATCGAGCTAGCATCTACTTCAATCCAAGTTGGTTTTTCGCGTTGTTCTGCAACTTCTAGAGCTGCTTTAATGCGAGATTGCTTTTTAGCTTTCTCACGGATTGCAACAACGTCGTTAGCCGCAACATTGAAAGAAGGAACGTTTACAACTTTACCGTTTACTAGGATAGCTTTGTGGCTAACTAGCTGACGTGCTTCTGCGCGAGTTGCGCCAAAGCCCATGCGGTAAACTACGTTATCTAGACGACCTTCAAGAAGCTGAAGTAGGTTCTCACCAGTGTTACCTTTAAGGCGAGCTGCTTCTTTGTAGTAGTTACGGAATTGTTTTTCTAGAACGCCGTAGATACGACGAACTTTTTGCTTCTCACGAAGCTGAACGCCATACTCAGATAGACGACCGCGACGAGCGCCGTGTACACCTGGTGCGTTATCGATTTTACACTTGGTATCAATCGCACGAACGCCTGACTTAAGGAACAAGTCAGTACCTTCGCGGCGGCTAAGCTTCAGCTTAGGACCCAAATATCTTGCCATGATCTTTCTCCAATGTTCCCAGAAACGTTAAACGCGACGTTTCTTAGGTGGACGACAACCGTTATGAGGGATTGGTGTCGCATCAACGATGTTAGTGATACGGAAACCAGCGGCGTTCAGTGCGCGAACAGTAGATTCACGACCTGGACCAGGACCCTTAACCATAACTTCCAGGTTCTTCAGGCCATATTCTTTAGCCATTTCAGCACAACGCTCAGCAGCAACCTGTGCAGCGAACGGAGTTGACTTACGAGAACCACGGAAACCAGAACCACCTGCTGTAGCCCAAGCTAGAGCATTACCTTGACGGTCAGTAATGGTAACGATTGTGTTGTTGAAAGATGCGTGGATATGCGCTACGCCATCAGCAACTTGCTTGCGTACACGCTTACGAGCGCGTGTTGGTTGTTTAGCCATTGTACTCTACCCTTCCCGATTATTTCTTGATCGGCTTACGCGGACCCTTACGGGTGCGAGCATTGGTTTTAGTACGCTGTCCACGTAGTGGTAGACTGCGACGATGACGAAGACCACGGTAGCAACCAAGGTCCATAAGACGCTTGATGTTCATGGAAACTTCACGACGTAGATCACCTTCTACAGTGTATTTAGCTACACCATCACGCAGTTGATTGATCTGATCTTCAGTTAGTTCACTGATCTTAACATGCTCAGCAATACCCACCTCAGCTAGAATAGCTTGAGAGCGAGTTTTACCGATGCCGTAGATCGCAGTCAGTGCGATTACAGCATGTTTCTGATCAGGAATGTTAATGCCAGCTATACGGGCCACTATTCACTCCTAGTACTTTCTATAAAAGAATTAGCCGCAGCAAAGCCCGTAGAGGATACGCTGCGGGATACTACTTCTTTTGCACGCAAAAGGTAGGCCGAGGAATATACTCGACCAACCTTTACTTTTCAAGTAAAAATTTCTGCTTATTAGCCTTGGCGCTGCTTGTGCTTTGGCTCACTGCAAATCACGCGAACGACACCGTTACGCTTGATAACTTTACAGTTACGGCAGATTTTTTTAACGGAAGCACGAACTTTCATTGCTAAACTCCGTAAATCTACTCTGAATGGGCGACCGATTAACGGCCGTAACCCTTCAGATTTGCCTTTTTCAACACAGACTCATATTGATTTGACATCATATGTGTCTGTACCTGTGCCATAAAGTCCATGATTACGACGACTACAATCAGTAGTGATGTACCGCCGAAGTAGAAACGTACGTTCCAAGCGACCATCATGAACTCAGGGATCAGACAGATGAAAGTAATGTATAGCGCACCAGCAAGGGTTAAGCGAGTCATTACTTTATCAATATATTTAGCTGTCTGTTCACCTGGGCGGATACCGGGTACGAATGCACCTGACTTCTTCAAGTTATCTGCTGTTTCACGTGGGTTAAACACCAACGCTGTATAGAAGAAACAGAAGAAAATAATCGCTGCTGCATAAAGCATTACATACAACGGCTGGCCTGGGCTGAGAGCCAAAGACACATCAGTTAGCCAACCGAATGTGCTGCTCTCACCGTTCTGACCGAACCACTGAGCCAGTGTTCCTGGGAACAGGATAATGCTTGATGCAAAAATCGCAGGGATAACACCCGCCATGTTGATTTTCAACGGCAGGTGCGTGCTCTGCGCTGCAAATACTTTACGACCTTGTTGACGCTTCGCGTAGTTAACGACGATTCGACGCTGACCACGTTCCATGAACACAACGAAGTAAATAACAGCAAACGCAACCACTGCGATTAACAGTAGAAGAAGTACATGCAGTTCACCTTGACGCGCTTGCTCGATTGTTTGTCCGATTGCTTTTGGCAATCCAGCAACAATACCTGCAAAAATTAGCAATGAAATACCATTACCAATTCCTCGCTCTGTAATTTGTTCACCTAACCACATTAGGAACATGGTGCCGGTTACTAAACTCACGGTCGCAATTAGCGTAAACATGGTTTGGTTGATAACAACCAGATTGTCGACCATGTTTGGTAGGCCAGTTGCAATACCAATAGCTTGGAAAGTTGCAAGTACAAGCGTGCCGTAGCGCGTATATTGGCTGATCTTACGACGGCCTGCTTCACCCTCTTTTTTGAGTTCCGCTAACGCTGGATGAACTACAGTCAACAACTGAACAACAATCGACGCCGAAATATACGGCATGATGCCCAGTGCGAATATAGATGCACGCGAAAGTGCACCACCAGAGAACATGTTAAACATTTCAATGATGGTGCCTTTTTGCTGTTCGAACAAATCGGCAAGTACAGCAGCGTCAATACCAGGAATCGGCACAAAAGAGCCTGCTCGGAATACTAAAAGCGCACCCACTACGAATAACAAGCGCGACTTCAGTTCACTTAAGCCGCTCTGAGCACTACGAAAATCTTGTCCTGGTTTCTTAGCCATCTGTACCTCAATCCTCGAGATTATTCCTCGATTTTACCGCCTGCAGCTTCGATTGCAGCTTTAGCGCCTTTAGTCACGCGCAGACCTTTTACAGTCACTGCTTTGGTGATCTCGCCAGAAAGAACAACTTTAACAAACTCGATGTTCTTAGTAACGACGTTAGCCGCTTTCAGGCTGTTCAGATCAACTACGTCACCAGTTACTTTCGCTAGCTCAGCTAGACGAACTTCAGCAGACACTAGGCTCTTACGAGAAGTGAAACCGAATTTAGGTAGACGTTGTTTCAGAGGCATTTGACCGCCTTCAAAACCTGGACGAACTTTACCGCCAGAACGAGACTTTTGACCTTTGTGACCACGGCCACCAGTTTTACCAAGGCCAGAACCGATACCACGGCCCAAACGCTTCTTAGAAGGCTTAGAACCCGCAGCCGGTGCTAGAGTATTCAAAAACATTCTGATTACTCCTCAACTTTAACCATGTAGTAAACCTTGTTGATCATGCCGCGCACGCACGGAGTATCTTCAAGTTCTACTGTGTGGTTGATTTTACGAAGGCCTAGACCGCGCAAAGTAGCTTTGTGCTTAGGCAGGCGACCAATTGAGCTTTTAGTTTGAGTTACTTTAATAGTTGCCATGGTGTTCTTACTCCGAAATAGATTCAACAGTCAGACCACGTTTAGCAGCAACCATTTCAGGTGACTTAACGCTTGCTAGTGCATCGATCGTTGCACGAACGATGTTGATAGGGTTCGTAGAACCGTATGCTTTAGACAGAACGTTGTGTACACCAGCAACTTCAAGTACTGCACGCATCGCACCACCTGCGATTACACCAGTACCTTCTGCAGCAGGCTGCATGTAAACTTTAGAGCCCGAATGGCGACCTTTCACCGGGTGGTGAAGAGTACCTTCGTTCAGAGCGATCGTAGTCATGTTACGACGCGCTTTTTCCATTGCTTTTTGGATCGCTGCAGGTACTTCACGAGCTTTGCCGTAACCGAAACCTACACGACCGTTACCGTCACCAACTACAGTCAGTGCAGTAAAGCTCATGATTCGACCACCTTTAACCGTTTTAGAAACACGGTTAACGGCGATTAGCTTTTCTTGCAAATCATTCGCTTGAACTTGTTGTTCTTTAGCCATCTTTCCAACCCTACCTTAGAATTTCAGACCAGCTTCGCGAGCAGAGTCTGCTAGCGCCGCCACTCGACCGTGGTATTGGAAACCAGAACGATCGAATGCAACTACTGTTACGCCTTTTTCAAGCGCACGCTCAGCAACTGCTTTACCAACTGCTTTCGCTGCATCGATGTTACCAGAATATTTCACTTGCTCACGGATCGCTTTTTCTACAGTAGAAGCTGCTGCGATAACTTCAGAGCCATTAGCTGCAATCACTTGAGCGTACACGTGACGAGGAGTACGGTGTACTACTAGGCGAGTTGCACCCAGTTCTGCAATCTTACGACGTGCACGTGTAGCACGACGGATGCGAGATGCTTTCTTATCCATAGTGTTACCTTACTTCTTCTTAGCTTCTTTAGTACGCACATTTTCATCTGCGTAACGAATACCTTTACCTTTGTATGGTTCAGGCGCGCGGTAAGAACGAATGTCAGCCGCTACTTGACCGATGACTTGTTTATCACAACCAGTCAGAACGATCTCAGTTTGGCTTGGACATTCGGCTTTAACACCCGCTGGCAACTCGTGCTCAACTGGGTGAGAGAAGCCTAGGGTTAGACCTACAGCGTTGCCTTTGATAGCAGCACGGTAACCAACACCTTTAAGAACTAGCTTCTTAGTAAAGCCTTCAGTAACACCAACAACCATGTTGTTTACAAGAGCGCGAGCAGTACCTGCTTGAGCCCATGCATTTTCAACACCGTCGCGAGGGCCGAAAGTTAGCTTGTTTTCTTCTTGTGCGATCACTACGCCATTGTGAACAACGCGAGTTAGTTCACCTTTAGCGCCTTTTACAGTGATCTCTTGGCCGTTTAGTTTCACCTCTACGCCAGCTGGAATAGCGACAGGTGCCTTAGCAACACGAGACATTTTCTACTCCTATTACGCTACGTAAGCGATGATTTCACCACCAAGACCTGCTTTGCGAGCAGCACGGTCTGACATCAGACCTTTGGAAGTGGAAACGACAGCAACACCAAGACCGCCCATCACTGATGGCAGCTCGTCTTTCTTCTTGTAAACACGAAGACCTGGACGAGAAACGCGTTTGATTTGCTCGATTACTGGTTTTGCTTGGAAATACTTAAGAGTAATTTCCAGCTCAGGTTTTGCTTCGCTGTCAACAGCGAAGTCAACGATGTAACCTTCAGCTTTAAGTAGTGCAGCAATTGCAACTTTAAGCTTTGAAGAAGGCATTTTAACAGCAACTTTGTTTGCTGCCTGACCGTTACGAATACGGGTCAGCATATCCGAAATCGGATCTTGCATGCTCATAAACTTTACTCCAAATGATTAAGTGGCAATTACCAGCTAGCCTTACGAAGTCCAGGAATCTCGCCTTTCATGCAAGCTTCACGAACTTTGATACGGCTCAGACCGAACTTACGTAGGTAACCGTGTGGACGACCAGTTTGGTTACAACGGTTGCGCTGACGAGATGCACTTGAATCACGTGGAAGAGATTGCAGTGTCAGAACTGCGTTCCAACGATCTTCTTCGGATGCGTTTACATCGCTGATGGTAGCTTTAAGCGCAGCACGCTTTTCAGCGAACTTAGCTACTAGCTTTGCACGTTTTTCTTCACGTGCTTTCATTGATTGTTTAGCCATAACAGTAACCCTTCACCTTACTTACGGAATGGGAAGTTAAAGGCAGCCAGCAGAGCACGGCCTTCCTCATCGTTTGCAGCAGTAGTCGTGATAGTAATATCAAGACCGCGCACACGATCGACTTTATCGTAGTCGATTTCCGGGAAGATGATTTGCTCGCGAACGCCCATGCTGTAGTTACCGCGACCGTCAAAAGACTTAGCGCTAACACCACGGAAGTCACGTACACGTGGAAGAGCGATCGAAATAAGACGCTCCAGAAAATCCCACATGCGTTCGCCACGCAAGGTTACTTTACAACCAATTGGGTAGCCTTCACGAATTTTGAAACCTGCAACAGATTTACGAGCTTTAGTCACCAATGGTTTTTGACCAGAGATGATAGCCATATCAGCTGCTGCGTTTTCTAGTAGTTTCTTATCGTTGATTGCTTCACCAACGCCCATGTTGAGGGTGATTTTCTCAATTCTAGGGACTTGCATGACGCTTGTGTAACTGAACTGTTTGGTCAGTTCAGCGACTACAGACGACTTGTAGTAATCATGCAGTTTCGCCATAGTAGAACTCCAAATTACTTCTAATTAGTTAGAAACGGTTTCGCCGTTAGACTTGAAGAAACGAACTTTCTTGCCGTCTTCGATACGGAAACCGATACGGTCCGCTTTACCAGTAGCTGCGTTGAAAATTGCAACGTTAGAAACATCGATCGCTGCTTCTTGCTCTACGATACCGCCTTGGATACCTAGTGCAGGAACAGGTTTCTGGTGTTTCTTAACAAGGTTGATACCTTCAACGATAACTTTACCAGTTGCGAGAACCTTAGTTACTTTACCTTTCTTGCCTTTGTCTTTACCAGCAAGAACGATTACTTCGTCATTACGACGGATTTTAGCTGCCATTGTATTGCCGCTCCTTACAGAACTTCTGGAGCCAGTGAAACAATCTTCATGAATTTCGCGTTGCGAAGTTCACGAGTCACTGGACCAAAGATACGTGTACCGATAGGTTGCTCAGTGTTGTTGTTCAACAACACACAAGCATTACGGTCGAAGCGAATGACAGAACCGTCTGGACGACGTACGCCTTTACGGGTGCGAACTACCACCGCCTTCAGTACATCACCTTTTTTAACTTTACCGCGAGGAATTGCTTCTTTAACGGTAACTTTGATGATGTCGCCAACGTGGGCGTAACGACGGTGAGAGCCACCCAGAACCTTAATACACATTACGCTGCGAGCGCCTGAGTTATCAGCTGCGTCCAGCATACTTTGCATTTGGATCATGTTAGTGCTCCGCTAAATATTTAAATTAACTAGACCCATCTCGGGTCGGGCTGCCTCTTTAAAGGGACGCGAATTGTATCACCCTTTTTCGAGATTGGGTAGTCAAAAAACAAGCGGCCCCAAAAATAATTGGGGCCGCTTTTTCGTAGGTTTAAGCTAAATTAGATTTTTGCTTTTTCTACTACTTTCACCAATGTCCAAGTCTTAGTCTTGGACAGTGGACGACATTCTGAAATTTCAACTGTGTCGCCAATGCCACACTCGTTGTTTTCGTCATGTGCGTGTACTTTAGTCGTGCGCTTAACGAATTTACCGTAGATAGGGTGCTTTACGAAACGCTCGATAGCAACAGTGATAGACTTATCCATCTTGTCGCTAACAACACGACCTTGTTGGGTACGAATATTGTCGCTCATTATGCGCCCGCCTTCTCAGTCAAAACAGTTTTTACACGTGCGATATCACGGCGTACAGCTTTCAGAGTATGAGTTTGCTGTAGTTGACCAGTTGCAGCTTGCATACGCAAGTTGAACTGCTCTTTAAGCAGATTCAGTAGCTCTGCATTCAGCTCTTCAACGCTTTTTTCGCGTAGATCTAGTGCTTTCATCACATCACCTGTTTAGTTACAAATGTAGTCTTGAATGGCAGTTTACGTGCCGCAAGACGGAACGCTTCACGAGCCAGTTCTTCAGGTACACCATCAACTTCGTACATAACCTTACCAGGTTGGATTTGGGCTACCCAGTACTCAACGTTACCTTTACCCTTACCTTGACGAACTTCTAGTGGTTTTTCTGTGATTGGTTTGTCTGGGAACACACGGATCCAGATTTTACCTTGACGCTTAATGTGACGCGTCATAGCACGACGTGCCGCTTCGATTTGACGAGCAGTTAGACGACCACGGCCAACAGCTTTCAAACCAAAAGAACCGAAGCTTACTTCTGTACCTTTAGCCAGACCACGGTTACGACCTGTATGAACCTTACGGAACTTAGTACGTTTAGGTTGTAGCATCTGTCGACTCCTTACTTACGGCCTTTACGCGGCTTCTTGTTAGGCTTATCAGCCTTTGGCTCTACTGCGTTAGCAGCTGGCATACCGCCCAGAATCTCACCTTTGAAGATCCAAACTTTAACGCCGATTACACCGTATGTGGTGTGAGCCGAAGAAGTTGCGTAATCAATGTCTGCACGTAGAGTGTGTAGAGGCACACGGCCTTCACGGTACCACTCAGAACGTGCGATTTCAGCGCCGCCTAGACGACCGCTTACTTCCACTTTGATACCTTTAGCGCCTAGACGCATGGCATTTTGTACCGCGCGCTTCATAGCACGACGGAACATCACGCGACGCTCTAGTTGAGACGCGATGCTATCAGCCACTAGTTGGCCGTCTAGCTCAGGCTTGCGTACTTCAGCGATGTTAATTTGCGCTGGTACACCTGCGATTTTCGCTACAGCTGTGCGTAGCTTCTCAACGTCTTCACCTTTCTTACCGATAACAACGCCTGGACGAGCAGTGTGAATAGTCACACGGATGCTCTTCGCTGGACGCTCGATAACGATGCGTGAAAGAGACGCTTTTGACAGTTCTTTAGTTAGGAACTGACGTACCTTGAAGTCGCCGTCTAGGTTGTCAGCGAAATCTTTGGTGTTAGCAAACCATGTAGCATTCCAAGGCTTAACGATGCCTAGACGAATACCATTTGGATGTACTTTTTGACCCATTGCTTACTCTCCTAGTCTCTTAGCGATCTGCGACAACCACAGTGATGTGGCTTGAACGCTTCAAGATACGATCCGCACGACCTTTGGCACGAGGCATAATACGCTTCATGACAGGGCCCTCATCTACGAAGATTTTAGCGACACGTAGGTCGTCGATATCAGCACCTTCGTTGTGCTCCGCGTTTGCGATAGCTGACTCAAGAACTTTCTTGATCAGATCAGCAGCTTTTTTGTTGCTGAACGTCAGAACTTCTAGAGCTTGGTCTACTGATTTACCACGAATTAGATCTGCAACTAAGCGAGCTTTCTGAGGCGAAATGCGAGCAAAGTTATGTTTAGCTAATGCTTCCATTATTTACTCCTTAACGCTTCTTAGCTTTCTTATCCGCAGCGTGACCGCGGTAAGTACGAGTTGGTGCAAATTCACCCAGTTTGTGACCGATCATCTCGTCAGTTACAAAAACTGGAACGTGTTGACGACCATTATGGACAGCGATGGTCAAACCGATCATTGTTGGAATGATCATTGAACGACGGGACCAAGTCTTAATAGGCTTTTTGTCTCCGCTTTCCACCGCTTTCTCTACCTTCTTCAGCAAGTGTAGGTCAATAAATGGACCCTTCTTGAGAGAACGTGGCATGGCGATTCCTCTTTAAATAGATTACTTGTTACGACGACGTACGATGTACTTGTCAGTGCGTTTGTTCTTACGGGTTTTGAAGCCTTTAGTAGGCATACCCCAAGGAGAAACAGGGTGACGACCACCAGAAGTACGGCCTTCACCACCACCGTGTGGGTGGTCAACCGGGTTCATTACCACACCGCGAACGGTTGGACGAACACCGCGCCAGCGGCTTGCACCTGCTTTACCCAGTTCACGTAGCATGTGTTCAGCGTTGCCTACTTCACCGATTGTTGCACGGCCTTCAGACAATACTTTACGCATCTCACCAGAACGTAGGCGGATAGTTACATATGAACCGTCGCGAGCAACGATTTGAGCATATGCACCCGCAGAACGAGCTAGCTGTGCACCTTTACCAGGAGTCAGTTCAACACAGTGAACAGTAGAACCCACTGGGATATTGCGCATTGGTAGAGTGTTACCCGCTTTGATCGGTGCATCAACACCAGATTGGATAACGTCACCAGCTTGCATACCTTTTGGTGCAATGATGTAACGACGCTCACCGTCTGCGTACAGAACTAGAGCAATGTTTGCGCTACGGTTTGGATCGTATTCTAGACGCTCAACTTTCGCTGGAACGCCGTCTTTAGTGCGTTTAAAGTCGATTACACGGTAGTGTTGTTTGTGACCACCACCGATGTGACGTACAGTGATACGACCGTTGTTGTTACGACCGCCATTCTTAGAGTTTTTCTCTAGAAGTGGTGCGTAAGGCTTACCTTTGTGTAGGTCAGCGTTAACAACTTTAACTACGTGACGACGACCAGCCGAAGTCGGCTTACATTTAACAATAGCCATTTTTCAACTACTCCTGTTATTCCGCGCCGCCAACAAAGTCAAGATCTTGACCTTCTTTCAAAGTTACGTACGCTTTCTTCACGTCTGAACGACGGCCTTGGCGTAGACCTTGACGCTTGGTCTTACCCTTAATGATAAGAGTATTTACAGACTTAACTTCAACTTCAAATAGCTTTTCTACAGCTGCTTTGATCTCTTTCTTAGTTGCATCTTGTGCTACTTTGAAAACGATAGTGTTCGCTTTCTCTGCAGCCATAGTTGCTTTTTCAGAGATGTGCGGTGCACGTAGAACTTTTAGTAGACGCTCTTCACGGATCATGCCAGCATCTCCTCAACTTGCTTAACTGCAGCAGCAGTCATAAGAACCTTGTCAAATGCGATTAGGCTTACTGGGTCGATACCAGAAACGTCACGCACGTCAACTTTGTACAGGTTACGAGCAGCTAAGAATAGATTCTCGTCTACTTCGCCAGTAACGATTAGTACATCGTTAAGCTCAAGTTCTTTAAGCTTAGCTACTAGCTCTTTAGTTTTTGGTGCTTCAACTGAGAATTCTTCAACAACGATTAGACGCTCTTGACGAACTAGCTCAGACAGAATGCTCTTCATAGCACCGCGGTACATTTTCTTGTTTACTTTTTGGCTGTGATCTTGTGGTTTCGCAGCAAAAGTAACACCACCTGTACGCCAGATTGGGCTACGAATTGTACCAGCACGTGCACGGCCAGTACCTTTTTGACGCCATGGCTTAGCGCCACCGCCAGAAACTTCTGAACGTGTCTTTTGAGCACGAGTACCTTGACGAGCACCTGCTGCGTACGCAACAACTACTTGGTGTACAAGAGCTTCGTTGAACTCACGTCCGAAAGTAGTTTCGGAAACAGTTAGTGCGTTAGCACCTTTAACCATCAATTCCATTACTTACTCCTAGACGTTATGCTTTAACAGCTGGTTTAACGATCACGTTACCGCCAGTTGCGCCAGGGACTGCACCTTTAATCAGAAGCAGATTGCGCTCAGCGTCAACACGTACGATCTCTAGGTTTTGAGTCGTTACACGCTCAGCACCCATGTGACCTGCCATCTTCTTGCCTTTAAACACGCGGCCTGGAGTCTGACATTGACCGATAGAACCAGGAGCACGGTGAGACAATGAGTTACCGTGAGTCATATCTTGAGTACGGAAGTTCCAACGCTTAACAGCGCCTTGGAAACCTTTACCCTTCGATGTACCAGTAACGTCTACTTTCTTAGTTTCGTTGAACAGTTCAACAGTCAGTTCTGAACCAACTTCAAACTCTTCACCGTTTTCCAAACGGAATTCCCAAAGACCGCGACCAGCTTCAACGCCAGCTTTAGCAAAGTGACCTGCTTCAGCTTTGTTTACACGGTTAGCTTTCTTAGAACCAGCAGTTACCTGGATTGCAGCGTAGCCGTCAGTTTCAAGAGTTTTCACTTGAGAAACGCGGTTTGCTTCAACTTCAACAACAGTTACTGGAATAGAAACGCCGTCTTCAGTAAATACGCGGGTCATGCCCACTTTACGACCGATTAGACCAATCATTCTTCTAATCTCCCTTAACCTAGGCTAATTTGTACGTCAACGCCCGCAGCAAGGTCTAGACGCATCAGAGCATCAACAGTTTTGTCTGTTGGCTCAACGATGTCGATTAGACGTTTGTGAGTACGGATTTCGTACTGGTCACGAGCATCTTTGTTAACGTGTGGAGAGATAAGAACTGTGAAACGCTCTTTACGAGTTGGCAGTGGGATTGGACCACGAACCTGTGCGCCAGTGCGCTTAGCTGTTTCAACGATTTCCGCGGTAGAAGCGTCGATCAGTTTGTAATCGAATGCTTTTAGGCGGATACGGATACGTTGGTTCTGCATGAGACAGAGCTCCAATATTAAAAAATTACACAAACAATATCGCCACTCAAACTCGTCGAGACGAGAGAATGCCGATTGATTTATGTGAAACCGTAGCATCCAAGATTAGGACGCATTGTCAGCTAATAGGTGATTAACCTGAACTATCATAACGATAGCGAAAGCTAAATTTTTATTAACTGCGAACATAAGCTGAGTTTACATTACCTAACGAATCGTAAGATTCATCAGCTCCTCGCTGCTCATTGGTTCACAACTGGCTTAACCAGTGCGCTGCATTATACAGATCACATGTTTTCATGCAAGTAGTGTTTGAAAAATAATCGCCTCTCGACTTAAGCAGCTGATTGTTGGTTGAACACAGGCAATAAAAAACGCAGGCAAAATGCCTGCGCTTTGGACTCATACGTCGAATGGCTTATGCCAATGAACGCTGACGCACCGCTTCAAACAAACAGATGCCGGTGGCGACCGAAACGTTGAGGCTCGAGACGCTACCCGCCATTGGGATCTTGATCAGGTCATCACAGGTTTCACGTGTGAGGCGGCGCATGCCATCCCCTTCCGCTCCCATGACAATCGCCAAAGGCCCAGTCAGTTTGCTTTGGTAAATATCGTGTGTCGCTTCACCCGCCGTTCCGACAAACCAGATGCCCTTTTCTTGCAGCGCACGCATGGTGCGAGCCAAATTGGTCACGCGAACCAGTGGCACGGTTTCGGCCGCGCCACACGCAACTTTGCTGACCGTAGCCGTCATTGGCGCAGATTTGTCTTTCGGCACGATGACCGCCGCCACGCCCGCAGCGTCTGCATTACGCAAACATGCGCCGAGGTTATGAGGGTCAGTCACACCGTCCAGCACCAACAGCAAAGGCTGAGGATGCTGAGCAATGATGTCATCCAGGTCGTTTTCATTCAGTTGTTTCGCCGGTTTCACTTTGGCAATCACGCCTTGGTGATTGGCCCCTTGCGCTTTGTCATCCAGCGCTTTGCGGTGCATTTCCTGAATCGAAATCCCCAAACGTGCCAGTTCATTCAGAACCGGCAACAGTCGGTCATCCTGACGACCTTTCAGTACATAGGCTTCCACAAAACGAGCGGGATCGCGCTCAAGAACTGCGTTCACCGCGTGGATGCCATAAATAAATTCGTTACTCATTGTTTACCTATTGTTTTTTCGCTCGCGCTTTGCCAGCTTTACTGCGAGCTTTTTGCTTACGCGCTTTTTCGGCTTTGGTCTTGTTGTGTTTCGGCCCTCGGGCAGCCCCCGGTTCATCCGGACGCTTGGTTGGCTCGACCAAAGGCACCGCTTTACCACCACGGGTCGCCGCTTGTTTTTTACCTTTGGCTTTGGCTTTCGCATCCGCCGCGCGTTTCTTCGCCGTTTTGCCTTCGCCGCGTAGCTTACGACTTGTTTCGACTAATTCAAAGTCTATTTGACGATCATCCAAGTTCACCGCCAGCACTTTCACTTTGACCACATCACCCAAGCGGTAAATTGCCCCAAACGATTCGCCAATCAGGCGTTGACCAATCGGGTCAAACTGGTAGTAGTCGTTTGCCAGCGTCGAGATGTGCACCAGACCATCGATGTGCAGTTCCGTGAGGCGGACAAAGAAGCCAAATCCGGTGACATTAGCAATCACCCCTTCCAGCTCTTCTCCCACGTGATCTTGCATGTATTCACATTTCAGCCAGTCCGACACTTCGCGCGTGGCATCATCGGCGCGGCGCTCGGTCATCGAACATTGTTCGCCGTAGTAATCCATGTCATCAAACGAATAATGATAGCCACCGGTCGGCGTCCAACGATCTTGGTTACGGCCTTCTTCTTTGGCAATCAGGTACTTGATGGCGCGGTGCAACAGCAAATCCGGGTAGCGACGAATAGGCGACGTAAAGTGCGCATAACGTTGCAGCGCCAAACCAAAGTGGCCAGCGTTGTCTGCGTTGTACACTGCCTGTTTCATCGAACGCAGCAGCATGGTTTGAATCAGCTCTTTGTCCGGACGCTCACCCACTTGGCTCATCAAGTGCGCATAATCAGTCGGGGACGGTTCCAGACCGCCGCCCAGATCTAGGCCGAGTTCGCCGAGGAAATCACGGAAGCCCATCAAGCGCTCTTCACCCGGCGCTTCATGAATTCGGTACAGCGACGGCTCTTTGGCTTTTTCTACCAAGGACGCCGAGGCGATGTTGGCCATGATCATGCACTCTTCAATCAGTTTGTGTGCATCATTGCGAATCAATGGTTCAATGCTCTCGATTTTACGTTGCGCATTGAAAATAAATTTGGTTTCTACGGTTTCGAATTCAATCGCACCCCGTTGCTCACGCGCACCTTTCAGCACTTTATACATGCGGTGCAACTCTTCGAGGTGGGGAACCAGTTCGCGATAACGCTCACGGAGCTCTTCGTCACCTTCCAAAATGTCGTGCACTTTGTTGTAGGTCAGGCGAGCATGGGAATTCATGACCGCTTCGTAGTGCTTGTAGCCCGACAGTTTGCCTTTGTCTGAGATGGTCATCTCGCACACCATACACAGGCGATCCACCTGCGGGTTGAGCGAACACAGACCGTTGGACAGCACTTCCGGCAACATCGGCACCACTTGGGATGGGAAGTAGACGGAGTTGCCGCGGTTGATGGCTTCTTTATCCAGCGCACTGTTTGGGCGCACGTAATAACTCACGTCGGCAATCGCCACCCATAAGCGCCAGCCGCCACCTTTTTTGGCTTCACAGAACACGGCGTCATCGAAGTCGCGTGCGTCTTCACCATCGATAGTCACCAACGGCAGCGCACGTAAGTCAACACGGCCCTGTTTGGCTTCTTCTGGAACCTCTTCGCCCAGCCCAGTGATCTGTTGCTCCACTTCTTGTGGCCACACGTGCGGGATCTGGTGCGTACGAATCGCAATTTGGGTTTCCATGCCCGGCGCCATATTTTCGCCTAGCACTTCGACCACTTTCCCCATCATGCCACGGTTGCGACCGCCCCGATCGGTGATTTCAATCACCACCACGTTGCCCATGCGAGCCCCGCCGCGCAGTTCATTCGGGATCAAGATGTCCTGATGAATGCGTGAATCATCTGGCACCACGTATGAGTACCCGTATTCAAAGAAGAAACGACCGACGATTTGCGTCTGACGCTCTTCCAACACGCGGACTAGACGCCCCTCTTTTCTGCCGCGTTTATCGGTACCGGTTGGTTGCACCAAAACCAGATCGCCATGAATGATGGTCCGCATCTGGTGATGAGGAAGTAGAATATCGTTGTCTTTATTATTGCTGCCTTCTGGGCGCACCCAGCCGTGACCGTCTTTATGACCAATCACATAACCTTTCACCATTTCCAGTTTTTCTGGCAATGCGTAACACTGACGGCGCGTAAAGACGAGCTGGCCATCACGCTCCATCGCACGCAAGCGGCGGCGCAGACCTTCGTATTGTTCTTCACCATTCAGCTCCAAGGCTTCAAACAGATCATTACGGTTCATTGGCACATTGGCCTTCGTCAGGAATTCAATGATGTATTCACGACTTGGAATCGGGTTGTCGTAGTTATCAGCTTCACGATCCGCAAACGGATCAACGTGGGTGGTGTCAGACATAGGCAGACCTGCTTATTTAGGTAGGGGATTACAGTATATCCTACCGAGTTCCTAACCTTAAGGGTTAATACGAATATCCTGAACAACATCACCAAACGACAAGATGTGACATCGCTCGAATAATTCGTTACATTGTGCACGTTTTTCCCCCATTTGTTCACCCCGTCAGGGAACCCATTTTTTATGCGATTCACGATTCGACAAAACGTTCGTTGGTTATTGTGCCAATTTATTTTGAACATTGTTTTATTATCTGGTTTAGGTTTACCGTACCTGACATGGATGACGCCCCCCGACCATGATGTCGTGGCACACCTGTACTTGGTGACCACTCAAATCGGCTGGTTCGGCCTGTTTGCTGTCGTCATTTTGTTTGCCATGCTACTTCTGAGTTGGCTGCCTTGCCGTGTCTTACGCATATTGGCCACCTTCGTGACTTGGCTGGGGTCGGTGCTGCTGATGATTGATGTGGCGGTGTATCAGCAATATCGCTTCCATCTCAGTGGTTTCATTTGGGAACTGTTGATTGAAGGGGGCGATGAGGTCATCTCACTCTCTTGGTACACCCTGTTGATGGCGACGCTGCAAGTGCTTGCCGTCGCCATCGCGTGCACGGCGATTGCCCTGCTCAGCACTCGCCTCGCCAAGCGTCACTTGCGTTGGGCGGCTTATGCCGGCGGGGTATGGCTGGCAGCGTTGTTGGTCAGCCAATCCATTCACATGTGGCGCGATGCCAACTACGATACCACCGTACCGAGCTACAGCGTGCATTGGCCGCTGTATTACCCTCTGACCGCCAAACGCTTTTTCCATCGTTTCGGCTGGGTGGATACGCAGGCCGTGCGAGAACAAAGCTTGAACATGAGCCGACCAAGCAACTCCCATCTGAATTATCCGTTGCATCCGCTAGTCATCGAGCCGCCGCACGAGCAACCCAACATTCTGTTCATCGCCATTGATACGTGGCGTTATGACGATGCCAACTCCGAGGTGACGCCAAACATCGCTCAGTTTGCCCAACGCTCGCTGCGTTTTGAACAGCACATCAGTGGCGGCAACTCGACACAAGCCGGTATATTTAGCCTGTTTTACGGTTTACCAGCGACCTATTGGGACGCCTTTCATGCGGCCCAAAAACGCCCGGCGATGATGAAAACACTGGCAGCACTCAACTATCAGTTTGCCATTTACGCGTCGGCGCCGCTCAACAGCCCGCCGTTTGATCGCACCGTTTTTCGCGGCATCGACCATCTGCGCGTCGACACACCGGCCGACCGTTCGACCGATCGCGACCGTCGGATCACTGATGACTTTGTTGACTTTCTCGCTCAGCGAGACACTCAGCAGCCGTATTTTGGTTTTCTGTTCTACGATTCAGCGCATGCGACCGAATTTCCGGCCGACATGACGCCGCGTTTTACCCCATCTTGGAGCCGTGTCGATCACATCAAGCTCAATAACGACTTCGATCCTGAGCCGTATCGAAACCGCTACCGCAATGCGCTGTATTACATTGATGGCCAAATTGAACGCGTGTTAAGTGCCGTGGAAGCGCAAGGCGGTTTAGACAACACCATCATCGTGATTACCTCCGACCACGGTCAGGAGTTTAACGACAATCATCAGAACTATTGGGGGCATGGCAGTAACTACAGCATGGCGCAAATTCATGTTCCGCTGTACATCTATGTGCCGGGCGAAGCACCGGAAGAGATTGACTGGAAAACGACACACTTGGATATTGCCCCAACCTTTATGCATCGTGTGCTCGGCGTCCAAAATCCGACGGACGACTATTCGGTGGGGTACGATTTACTGAACACACAACGTGACCGAGAATGGTTGATTGTGGGCAGTTATTTCAACTATGCGCTGGTTGCCGATGATGAAATTATGGTGACCTACCCCAGTGGCGCGGTTCAAACCATGACGCCGCAATTGGAGCCCAAGGCACTTCGCTCACTGAGCAGTGGCGATCTGATGCAGGCGTTGAAGCAGATGAATCGATTTTTGAATTGATGGCAGGAATCAGGTGATGACGACCTTTGGTAACGGACGGGTATGAGTGCCCGTTACCAAAAGGTGCCGCGACGCTTAGCGCGCGCGATGATGTTTTCCGGCATGCGTTGCTCCAAACCTTGGCGCAAAATCGCAATGCGGTTATGCGTGCGTTTGTCGGCAGTCACGGAGTTATACAGCCAACGATAAGCATCTTCGTAATCCAGCGGGCTACCGTAATCACGCAGCAGCAGTTCGGCCAGCTGAATTCGCGCATTCAAGTTGCCCATGGCGGCCGCTTCTCGCAGATAAGGGATCGCGCGCTCTTTATCTTGTTGCACCAAGGTGCCACGCGAATAATAACGCCCAAGCTGCTCCAGCGCTTCCGGCAGGCCTTGATGCGCCGCGTTCTCCATGTAGTAAAGCCCCAGCTCCACGTCTTGGTTCACACACACGCCCCACGCCAGCATGTCGCCATACAGAAACTCGTACGACGGCAAGTTGATACGCGTGGCACGCGCAACAATGTCTTCCACCAACTGGCAATTGTCTGCTTTCACACGCTCAAGGTGTTTGTTTTCTGCAATTAATTTAATCAGCTCTGCTTCTGAATAGATCGGCACGGGTTCTCCGACTTCGGTCACGTTGGCGTAACTAAAAGCCGAATGCAATGCGAACACTAAAGAAGCAGCTACCGTACGTAGCTTCATACCTGCACTCTTCGTTGACTCCGATAGCCATAACAGTATAGCGCGTCGTCCGCGCTGGCTCGGTCTGATTCCTTTATCGGCCATTTGGCGCCACGCTTTAATGAAAACTTGCCTAGCAGCGGCAATTTTTTGCCACCAGCGCACAAAATCACAGCAAAACCAATGCACAACAGACATAAAAAAAGCCGACTGAGTCAGTCGGCTTTTGATGTTCAGAAACGCAAAATTACACGCTAAATGGGTGTACTTTGATGATGGTTTCGTTACGGTCTGGACCGGTTGAGATGATGTCTACAGGTACGCCAGTCAGCTCTTCGATACGTTTGATGTAATCCAGTGCCGTTTGAGGCAACGCATCAATCGATTTAGCACCGAATGTTTTTTCAGACCAACCCGGCATGGTTTCGTAGATTGGAGTAACGTGTTCGTACGCATCAGCAGCCATTGGCGACACTTCAAGTACAGAACCGTCCGCCATTTGGTAACCGGTACAGATCTTGATTTCTTCTAGGCCGTCTAAGACGTCTAGTTTCGTCATACAGAAACCGGTAATTGAGTTGATTTGAATGGCACGACGCATCGCAACCGCATCGAACCAACCGGTACGACGCAGACGACCCGTTGTCGCACCAAATTCAGCACCGACAGTACCCAAATGCTTACCGATTGGATCTTGCTTCTCTTTACCATCGTAAAGTTCAGTTGGGAATGGACCTGCACCCACACGAGTACAGTACGCTTTCGCGATACCCAGAATGTAACCCAAGTGACGAGGACCAAAACCAGAACCTGCTGCAACGCCACCTGCTGTGGTGTTAGAAGAAGTCACGTATGGGTAAGTACCGTGGTCGATGTCCAGCAGTGTGCCTTGTGCACCTTCGAACATGATCTTATCGCCGCGCTTACGTGCTGCATCCAGCTCGTCTGTCACGTCAATCACCATAGAAGTCAGCAGGTCGGCATAACCCATGGCTTGCTCAAGTACGTCTTCGTAGCTTACAGGTTCAACTTTGTAGAAGTGTTCTAGCTGGAAGTTATGGAGCGCCATGACTTCTTTAAGTTTCTCAGCGAATGCTGCACGGTCAAATAGGTCGCCAACGCGCAGACCACGACGTGCCACTTTGTCTTCGTAAGCTGGACCGATACCACGACCCGTTGTACCAATCGCCTTATTACCACGCGCCGCTTCGCGCGCTTGGTCCAAAGCAATGTGATAAGGAAGAATTAGAGGACAAGCTTCAGAAATGAAAAGACGCTCTTTCACAGGAACACCGCGGTCTTCTAGACCAGTCATTTCTTTGATAAGTGCATCAGGTGAAAGTACAACACCGTTACCGATAATGCATTTCACGTTGTTGCGAAGGATACCTGATGGAATCAGGTGAAGAACGGTTTTCTCACCGTCGATTACGAGCGTGTGACCTGCGTTGTGACCGCCTTGGTAGCGAACCACGTATTTTGCATCTTCAGTTAAAAGGTCTACGATTTTACCTTTCCCTTCGTCACCCCATTGGGTGCCAAGAACGACTACGTTATTTCCCATCTTTCCAAGTTCTGTTGCTAGTTAAAAATGGATTCTAGCATCGAATTTAGATCGTTGCAGTCATTTTTTAAGCATGTAAATACCATGCGAAAAAGACGGATAGAATCCATTTTTTCGTGAAAAAACACTCACTCGTCTGCATAAATTTTGACGAGCAAATCCCCTTGTGTGTCAATGCTTGCGCGATACATACCGCTGCTGTTCATGGCAAAATGAATCTCGCCGGAGGCATCCAAGGCGATCAAGCCCCCTTCACCGCCTAAGGTTTTGAGCTCGCCCTGAATCACCTGTTCACTGGCGGTGTGAACATCCTCTTTCAAGTACCGCATGCGCGCTGCCACATCGCCCGCGACCATTTTGCGAATAAAGAATTCGCCCATGCCGGTGGTCGAGACGGCCACATTGCCATTTTCTGCCACCGTGCCCGCGCCTATCAGTGCAGAATCGCCCACGCGGCCAAATTTCTTGTTGGTGATGCCGCCGGTACTGGTTGCCGCTGCTAAGTTACCGTGCTGATCGAGCGCCACCGCGCCCACGGTGCCAAATTTCTTATCATCCGGATATTTGGACTCCGACAGCGCAAACAGCCCTTTGGCTTTCATCGCTTGCAACTGCTCATAACGGCGTTCAGTGAAAAAGTAATCCTGTTCGGTATAGTCGTAACCTTGGCCAAACGCAAACGCCTCCGCCCCATCGCCGATCAGCAACACATGGTCGCTGTGACGCATCACATCACGCGCGAGTTCAACTGGATTACGAATGTGGCGCACTCCCGCCACCGCACCGGCATCCATGTGCAAGCCATGCATGACCGACGCATCCATTTCAACCATCTCTTGGTGTGTCAGCACCGAGCCTTTGCCCGCATTGAAGTACGGCGAGTCTTCCAACACCCTTACCGCTGCCACCACGGCATCGAGCGCATCGCCCCCTTGAACTAACAGCTGATGACCAGCGCGCACCGACTGCTCCAGCGCCGCGACAATCCCCTGCTTGAGTTCATCGCTCATCTGCGCTCGTAAAATGGTGCCCGCGCCGCCGTGAATGGCAATCGCAATAGGTTGAGACATGTTCGATTCCTTACCGTCAAATGGCCAATTCATCAGCCTGATGTATCTAACATACCGCATCTCAACTGGCGCGCATAAAAAAAGCGCCAACCGATCGCTCGATTCGCGCTTTTTGTCTCTTGCTTCAGCCAAGAGATTCACCCCGGCCGAAGTCGCTTGTCACTGCAACTTAGTGGCAGTGACCGCCGCCGCAGCAGCCGCCTTCGTGGTCATGGCCGTGATCGTGGTCATGACCGCCACAGCAACCACCTTCATGGTCGTGATCGTGTGCTTGGTGGATGTGACCGTGCGCGATCTCATCTTCAGTCGCTTCACGCATTGCAACCACTTCACATTCGAATGTCAGTGTGTGGCCAGCCAGCATGTGGTTACCATCAACCACAACTTCGTCACCATCAACTTCAGTGATTTCGACAGGGATTGGACCTTGGTCAGTATCGGCCAAGAAACGCATGCCCACTTCGATTTGATCCACGCCTTGGAAAACGTCTGCTGGTACGCGCTGAACGAGCTCATCGCTGTGTTCGCCGTATGCGTCTTCTGGTGCGATGGTTGCAGTGAATTTATCGCCGGCAACTTTGCCTTCCAGTTCACGCTCAAGACCAATGATCAGGTTGTTGTGACCATGCAGGTAATCCAGTGGGGCTTCCACTGTTGATTGGTCAACCACGATGCCATCTTCCAGTTTGACTTGGTAGGCAAGGCTTACAACCACGTTCTTTTCAATTTTCATAACGGCTCCAAGGAGTTGTGTATTCAATACTCAATTCGTGCCAGCGAACTGGCGACTGAGATGGGCAATATTATGGAGTAATCCCCCAGTCACCTCAAGCCATCTGTGACCACCTTGGCATCGAACTGCTGTTCAATCCCGTGAATCACGGGGCAGACAGCGCATTATTCCGGTTTAAAAATACCGATCATCTGCTCGCTGCCATGGTCGCTGCTTTCCACCGATTTCGGTTTGCGCTGCTCGTGGTAGTCACACTCCACACACTCCACCAGCTCGATATTGTTCTCAATCCACCAGCGCAGAGTGTCCTGCGCCTTGCAGCTTGGGCAGCTCGCCCCGGCGATAAAGCGTTTTTTTGATTTTAGTTGATTGTTGTTCACGTTCTTGGTCCTGTTACTTTTCCCAATAGCCGCGCGATTGACGATCGTTGTCCATCTCGCGGCCAAAAATTTCTTCCAACTCTTTGCGCGCTTCTCTGGCCCGCAAGGTCAATCGCTTGTCTTCATTGTGTTGTGGCAGCAACTCTTTGAGCATCGCACTATCCAAGCGGCGAAAATGCGCTTCCGCGCGTTTGGCTTCATACGGATGCATGCCCAGCGTCACCAGAGCTTGGCGGCCTAAATCCAACGCCCCGAGGAACATCTCGCGCGAATAGCGTTCCACACCATGATTGAGCAGTTGGTGCGCTTCTACGCGGCTGCGAGCACGCGCAAGAATTTTCATGCGCGGGAAGTGATGTTGGCACAATTCGACGATTTTCATCACTTCATCCGGCGCGTCGGTACAAATCACGATGGCTTCGGCTTCATCGGCTCCCGCCGCACGCAGCAGTTCAAGATGCGTGGCATCGCCATAAAACACTTTGTAGCCATATTTACGCAGCAGTTTAATTTGGCTGGGATCGCTCTCCAGCACGGTGATTTTAATCTTATTGGCGTACATCAGACGACCCACAATTTGGCCAAAGCGGCCAAATCCGGCAATGATCACCCGCGGTTCTTTATTCACGATATCGCTGGCCAACTTGTCATCGCCAGACACATTAAGATTGCGCGCAAACCATTTGCGCTGCGCCGTCAGAAGCAGCGGAGTGGTCACCATGGATAAGCTCACCACCACCAGCAAGAAGGAGACTTGTTCGCTGTGCAACAACCCCTCGCTACTGGCCGCCGTGAAAATCACAAACGCAAATTCACCGCCCTGGCTGAGGATCGCCGCCATGCTGCTGCGCGCTTTCGCGCGGGTGCCCGACAAGCGTGCCAACACGTACAGGATCAACCCTTTGACCACCACCAAGCCGATCACCGCCAGCACGATCTGCACTGGCATCAGTGCCAATAAGCCGAGATCGACCGCCATGCCGACCGCGATAAAAAATAAGCCCAGCAGCAGCCCTTTGAACGGCTCAATCGCGATTTCCAGTTCATGGCGAAATTCGCTCTCCGCCAGCAGGACGCCCGCAAGGAAGGTGCCGAGCGCCATCGACAACCCCAGATTTTGCATCAGCAGCGCAATGCCGATCACCAGCAGCAACGCAGCGACGGTGAACAGCTCACGCACACCACTGAGTACAATATATCGAAACAACGGACTGAGCAGATAATGGCCGCCGACCAGCAGCCCCACAATGCCGCACAGCATCCACACGCCATCAAGCCAGTTCCCGCCGGTGTTTCCGGCCAGCACCGGCATCAGCGCGAGCATCGGGATCACCGCGATGTCCTGAAACAGCAACACCGCAAATCCAGATTGGCCGGTTTCACTGCGCGACCAACCTTGCTCTTCAATCACGCGCAGCGCAATCGCCGTCGATGACAGCGCCAAGCCCATGCCGATCACCAAACAGCTTTGCCAATTGAACCCTAGCAGGTAAGCAATGCTCGCCAGCACCGCCCCGGTCACCAGCACTTGCGCGCCGCCCAGCCCTAAAATCGGCCCGCGCATCTGCCACAATTTTTTCGGATTCAATTCTAAACCGATCAAAAACAGCAGCAGCACCACCCCAAATTCGGCGAAGTGCAAAATGGCATTCACATCGCTAATCAGCCCCAGTCCCCACGGACCGATAGCCACGCCCGCCAGCAAGTAACCGATCACAGACCCCAAACCCATCCGCTGCGCCAGCGGCACCGCCACCACCGCCGCGGTGAGAAACACCACGCCGCTTTGTAGAAAATCGCCCGTTAACGAGGCCATGTTATCGCCCTCCACCCGGGAGTGGGTTTTGCAACCAGTCGAAGTACGCTTCCGCGTGTTGATAACGCTCGACGTCACTGACATTGCGCGCCCAGTACAGCACCAAGGGTTCCACCCACTGCATGCGACACAGCGCCGCCGTCAGCTCAAATGGCTGGAGAATTTCACGCATGGTGTAGCGGTTGTAGCCATCGGAGGTGAAGGCATCTTGATGGCCGCCAGCCGTCACCACGCTGCGCCACACTTTGTCTTTCATCGCACTCTCATTACCAAACGCAAAGCCTTTGCCGAGCACGCGGTCAATCCACTCTTTTAACAAGGCCGGGCAGGAATACATGTACAGCGGGTGCTGAAATACAATCACGTCGTACTGCAACACCCGTTGGTGCTCAGCATGGACATCGATGAAGAAATCGGGATAGGTGGCGTACAGATCGAGGATCGACACATGCTCCAGCGCGGCGATCTTTTTGATCATCACCTGATTGGCGACCGAATGATCCGGCTCGGGATGCGCGTAGATCACCAGCACGCTGGGCTTATTGGATGGGCACGTTTCAGCGTTTGTCATTCCTTGACGACACTCCGTTTTGTTAACAATACGTGACTTCTCATCATAACCCAATTTGCATAATGATCGACATTTATCCTTATTCCCCCTACTATTCCGAGCGAAAAAATTAAAGGCCAAAACAGACGATATTTTTATGATTACCTTCTCTGACATTCAGTTACTGCGCGGTGGCAAACCACTGCTCGATCAGGCTTCGGCAACCATTCAACCCGGCGACAAAGTCGGCTTGGTGGGGAAAAACGGCTGCGGTAAATCCACCCTGTTCGCCTTGCTGAAAGACGAACTGAGCATTGATGCCGGCTCGTTCAGCAAACCGGCGCAGTGGGAGCTGGCTTGGGTGGCGCAAGAAACGCCAGCTTTGGAGCGCAGCGCACTGGAATACGTCATTGACGGCGATCGTGAATACCGCGACTTGGAACGCCAACTGGCAGACGCGGAGCGCGCAGACAACGGCAACAAAGTGGCCGAACTGCACGGCCACATCGACACCATTGGCGGCTACAGCATTCGCGCGCGCGCTGCTGAGCTGCTCGATGGTCTGGGCTTTTCTCAAGAGCAGATGAGCTGGAGCCTGACTCAGTTCTCCGGTGGGTGGCGAATGCGCCTCAACCTCGCACAAGCGCTGATCTGTCGCTCCGATTTACTGCTGCTGGATGAACCGACCAACCACTTGGATTTGGACGCAGTGATGTGGCTTGAACGCTGGCTGCAGAGCTATCCGGGCACGCTGATCCTCATCTCGCACGACCGCGACTTCCTCGATCCGATCGTCGGTCGCATCATTCACATCGAGAACGAAAAACTCAACGAATACACCGGCAACTACTCATCGTTTGAAACCCAACGCGCGCAGAAGATGCTGCAACAGCAAGCCATGTTCCAGAAGCAACAAAAGCAGATGTCGCACATGCAAAGCTACATCGACCGCTTCCGCTACAAAGCGTCCAAAGCCCGTCAAGCGCAGAGCCGCATCAAAGCCCTGGAACGCATGGAGAAAGTGCTGCCAGCGCAGTTTGATAACCCCTTCAGCTTTGAGTTTCGTGAGCCATCGGCACTGCCGAACCCCATTTTGATGATGGATGATGTCAGCGCAGGCTACGGCGAGCGCCTGATCCTAGAAAAAATTCGCCTCAACCTGGTACCGGGCAGCCGCATCGGTTTGCTGGGACGAAACGGCGCGGGTAAATCCACGCTGATCAAACTGCTGTCCGGTGAACTGAAACAGCAAGGCGGCGACTTCACCTATTCGCAAGGCGTAAAAATTGGTTACTTTGCCCAGCATCAGTTGGAAACGCTGCATCCGGAAGAGACGCCGCTGCAACACATGATGCAGATTGCGCCTGACAAAAACGAACTCGAACTGCGTAACTATCTGGGCAGTTTTGGCTTCCACGGCGACAAAGCGCTGGATAAAGTCGGCCCGTTTTCCGGCGGCGAAAAAGCGCGTTTGGTGCTGGCGCTGCTGGTGTGGCAAAAGCCGAACCTGCTCTTGCTCGACGAACCGACCAACCACTTGGATCTCGACATGCGTCAAGCACTCACGCTTGCGCTGCAAAGCTATGAAGGCGCCATGGTGATCGTCAGTCACGACCGCTATCTGCTGCGCGCGACCACCGATGATCTTTACCTCGTGCACGATCACCAAGTGGCACCATTTGATGGTGACCTAACTGATTACTACAAGTGGCTGACCGATCAGCAAAAAGCGCAGCGCAAAGAGACGCAAGCGCAAGCCCCGGCCAAAGACAACACCAACAGCGCTGCGGCGAAGAAAGAGCAAAAACGCCGTGAAGCCGATTTTCGTAAGCAGACTGCGCCAATTCGCAAAAAGCTGACACAGTTGGAAACGAAAATGGATAAGTTGAACGCCATGATCGCTGAAGCAGAGGAACAATTGTCCGATGCCTCACTGTATGACGCAGAAAATAAAGCTAAACTTACACAAGTACTCGCCACGCAGGCCAACGCCAAGTCCGAACTCGAAACCATTGAAATGGACTGGATGGCAGAGCAGGAAGTCTTGGAAGAGATGGAACAGGAGTTCAACAGTCAATGAGCCACGAGCACGTCAGAATCCCCCTCACGTTGGAACGACTATGGCAATTCAGTTTGCAGTATTACAGCGTGCGCGAGGTGAAAGAGGCGTGCTTAAGCTTGCAAAACAACTTCAACGGCAACGTCAACTTGCTGCTCCTGCTCAAATACCTCGACGAGCAGCAAGTCACGCCGATCGAAAATGAATGGCAGCAGGTGATCGACTGCCTTAGTCGCTCAGAAACCCTGCTGCACAGTTACCGCGAGATGCGCCGTAAGATGAAAACCCATCTGCCCGATACGCTCTACCGCGAAGCGCTGCAATTTGAACTGCAACTCGAAAAGCAGCAGCAAGCAGATTTGGTCGACTGCATCAACCACCTCACCTTAGAAAATAGCCACGGCGAAGCGCTCACACTACGCTACTGCCGCCAACTGGGCGCAGAACATCTGGCGGCCGTGTTTATGAAGCCCGTGCCACCCAGCTATTAATCTCATCATCGGCTATCCCTCTCATTTGGGGCAGCGCTTCACAAAATGTCACCACCACTCGCCGAATCGACTCATCTGAGGTAACTTGGGTATATACTCATTCAATCATTCGGTATTGGTTTGAATTATGACCCAGTTTGTGGCCGCAACCGGCTTGAAAAACCCGCATTTGCAAACGCTGTTTCCGCGTTTCATTCGAAAAAAAGCGCTGTTTGAACCGGTGTGGCAAACCCTCGATACGCCGGACGGCGACTTTCTCGATCTCGCTTGGAGTGAAGACCCGCACCATGCCGATGCGCAAAATAAGCCGCTATTTGTGCTATTTCACGGCTTGGAAGGCTGTTTCTACAGCCCGTATGCCAATGGCTTGATGCACGCGTTTGCTCGCGACGGCTGGCTGTCGGTGATGATGCATTTTCGCGGTTGCAGCGGCAAACCCAACCATTTGGCGCGCGCGTACCATTCCGGTGAAGTGCAAGATGCGCGCTTTGTCTTGGAAACCTTGCGCGAGCAATTTCCCTCGCAACCCATGATTGCGGTCGGCATTTCGCTCGGCGGCAATATGCTGGTCAACTATCTGGCCGAGTTCAACCACGATCCCATCGTTAGTGCCGCAACCGTGGTCTCTGCGCCGCTGGATCTCGCCGCCTGTTCGGAGCGTATCGAACACGGATTTTCCAAACTCTATCGCACCTATTTGCTCTCGTCGCTCAAACAAAATGCGCTGCGCAAACATCAGTTGCTGAAAGGTGAATTGGGGCTGTCGTATCACAACATCAAACGCGTCACGCGCTTGCAAGAGTTTGATGATTTGATCACCGCGCCCCTGCACGGATTCAAAGACGCGCAGGATTACTATCAGCGCTGCTCAGGCATCCACAAACTCAAAGACATTCGCGTGCCGACTCAGATCATCCACGCCAAAGACGATCCGTTCATGACCGATGCCGTGATCCCCAAATTTGTCCTGCCGGAAAACATCGATTATCGCTTGTTTGATCAAGGCGGCCATGTGGGCTTCCTTAGTGGCTCGCTACTCAAACCGACCTTCTGGCTCGAACAATCCCTGCCCGCTTACTACGCGAGCCTGCGCGACAGCATCTAATCTGCACTGACTCGCTTGGCACTGACGCCTTCCCTCGAAGGCGTTATACTTGGGCATTCAACCACGAACATAAAAGCAAGAGGTATTTATGATCGTTCCGTGGCAGCAAATCGCGCCGGATACACTCGACAGTCTGATTCGTGAATTCGTGTTACGCGAAGGCACCGATTACGGCGAAGTCGAGATTTCGCTGCAAGAAAAAGTCGATCAAGTGAAGGCGCAATTGCAGTCTGGCGAGGCCGTGATCGTCTATTCAGAATTACATGAAACCGTTGATATCAAAGTCAATCAACGCTAACGGATGACGACAGTCATCTTTTCCGTGCTATAGTGATTCGACTTGGGCTGTGTTGAAACAGCCCGATTTTATGGACTCAGAGACAAGGTTTGTCATGTCAGCGAAACACCCTATTATCGCCGTCACCGGTTCGTCGGGCGCCGGCACAACCACGACCTCAGAAGCATTTCGCAAGATGTTCAATATGATGGACATCAAACCCGCGTGGGTGGAAGGCGATAGCTTTCACCGCTTTACTCGCCCAGAGATGGACGTCGAGATTCGCAAAGCGCGCGAGCAAGGTCGCCACATCAGCTATTTTGGGCCGCAAGCCAACGACTTTACCGCGCTGGAAGACTTCTTCCGTCAGTTTGGAAAATCAGGCACCGGTCAGGTCAGACGCTATCTTCACTCCTTTGACGAGGCCGTGCCGTACAATCAGATGCCGGGCACCTTTACGCCTTGGCAGCAGTTGCCAGAAAACTCCGATGTGCTGTTTTACGAAGGGCTGCACGGCGGGGTGGTCGATGGCGAAGTCAACGTCGCACAACACGTCGATTTTCTGATTGGCATGGTGCCGATTGTGAACTTGGAATGGATTCAAAAATACGTGCGTGACACGCGCGATCGCGGCCATTCTCGGGAAGCGGTGATGGATTCGATCGTGCGCTCGATGGACGATTACCTCAATTACATCACGCCGCAATTTTCTCGCACCCACATCAACTTTCAGCGCGTCCCCACCGTCGATACTTCCAACCCGCTCAATGCGAAAGGCATTCCCAGTTTGGATGAAAGCTTTGTCGTCATTCGCCTGCGCGGCATTAAAAACGTCGACTACCCCTACTTGCTGGCGATGATTGATGGCTCGTTCATGTCGCGCCACAACACCATTGTGGTACCGGGGGGGAAAATGGGCTTTGCCATGGAGCTGATCGTCAGACCTCTCCTGCAACAGCTGATAGAGTCAGGGAAAATTGGCTAATCATACCGTCACTGTGTCGATTACTTTTCATACCGTGATCATGTGCACAATTTTGCGTAGTTTATCCGTCCCCCGACACGATTAAAATCAAGAAATCGTTTGGGAAAAAGGATACTATTCCATACCGAAACACAAGATAACTTGCAGCAACAAGAAAGTCCTCTTATTCTAGAGAATCCAAAATAAGGCTTCGCTAAAATATGGATAGCAGCAAGCGTACCCTGCAGAGGAAGTGAGATATTATGGTTCTAGGTAAACCTCAAACCGACCCAACACTAGAGTGGTTTCTTTCACATTGTCACATTCATAAGTACCCTTCAAAAAGCACGCTGATTCACGCGGGCGAGAAAGCAGAAACGTTGTACTACATCGTCAAAGGTTCTGTTGCGGTACTGATCAAAGATGAAGAAGGTAAGGAGATGATTCTGTCTTACCTCAACCAAGGTGACTTCATCGGTGAGCTTGGCTTGTTTGAAGAAGGTCAGGAGCGTACTGCCTGGGTTCGTGCAAAATCTCCTTGTGAAGTAGCGGAAATTTCATTTAAGAAATTCCGTCAGCTGATTCAGGTTAACCCGGACATCCTGATGCGCCTGTCTGGTCAGATGGCTCGCCGTCTGCAAGTGACCAGCCAAAAAGTGGGTGACTTGGCGTTCTTAGACGTAACCGGTCGTATTGCACAGACCCTACTGAACTTGGCGAAACAACCCGACGCGATGACTCACCCAGACGGCATGCAGATTAAGATCACTCGTCAAGAGATTGGTCAAATCGTTGGCTGTTCACGTGAAACCGTGGGCCGCATCCTGAAGATGCTGGAAGAGCAGAACCTGATTTCTGCACACGGTAAAACCATCGTGGTGTACGGCACTCGTTAATCGACGTCGCAACAGCATTGCACAGAAAAGCCACCTTCGCGGTGGCTTTTTATTTGTGTCGATTGCGGTCAACGTGCCGTGGTTATTTGCTGTCGGTACTTTCAAAAATCTTATCGGCTGATGCCGCGACAAACCCGGTGTAGAGTTCACCATTGGCCATGGGGTAACGCTTGGCAAACTCATAAAAGCCCCCCGGAATGATCTCGCTGCCTTCAAGGAAACTCACTGGCACTTTATCTGCCATGGTCGATGACTGCTCGAGCAACACGTCGGGTGAACCCTTCACTTCACCGCCAGATTCATTGATAGTAAAGCCTGCGCTGCGTAGGTGATCGTTCACCTGTTTCACTTCATCCAGCGCCTTCAATTGATTCACGCTCACGGTAAAGTGGTTAGCGCCGTAACCATGTGCAGCCAACCAAGCCGCGTATTCGCTCTCTTTCGCCAGTTGCAGATAATCCGCGTAACTCAGATCCCACAAGCGGCCACCGTAGAGGAATGCCGGGTGCTGAAGTTGCGTCACATCCACTTGCGCCGCCAACTTCGCCACAATCGATTGCAGCTCAAGCGAGCACGCTTCCACTTTCAGTTCACTGATGAAAACTTTCGGTTGCAGCGGGTCTGGATGCTCAAAATGTTTTGCCACCAGCTTTTTGCTCTCAAACACGTAATCACCGCACGGCGTGTAGCCCAATGCCAGAAACGGTTTAGCCAGTGTTTCCAGCCCCAACGGCGCGATATTAAAGGTGCGCAGGGCGATGTGGTCGTTGATCAACACTTCGTCTTCCTGAAGCAGTTGATGCACCTTGTCGGCCGACGGACAAAGGCGTCGAATGTAGTCATTCCATAGGGATTCAAAAAGAACTGCTGGCGTCATAACGCCTCCTTGTCTGCGCTGCTCTGCAAGCAACCTGGGTGATTAAATTCTGTTGCCCAAGTGACCACTCACGACTTGGGGCGACGATACCGATTTATTGTTGTTCTGGTAAAAAGTGGCTACCCGATCCGAAGCCCGAGAAGGACCGGGTAGCCTTCAGCCTGTGACGTAAGCTAAATCATCAATTACAGTTCGATACCCGGACTCAACGTGGCTGGCAATTCAGTGGCCGAACCTTCCATCGACGCCATCGGATACGCGCAGTAGTCCGCGGCGTAGAACGCGCTTGGACGTAGGTTGCCCGACGCGCCCGGGCCACCAAATGGCGCATCGCCACTTGCGCCCGTCAGCTGACGGTTGCGGTTCACAATGCCAGCGCGAATGTGGTCCACAAAGTATTCCCACTCGCGGTCATCAGTGGTGACCAGACCCGCCGACAAACCAAACTGGGTGTCATTAGCCAGTTCAACCGCCTCGGCTAGCGTTTCGTAACGCACCACTTGTAGTAGCGGGCCAAAGTATTCGTCATCTGGTAGCTCGGCAATCGGCGTGACATCGATGATGCCCGGCGTGACAAACGCCGCTTGCAGACCGCGCGCTTCCAACAAAATTTCACCGCCCAGCGACTGTAAGTTTGCCTGCGCATTGAGAATCACGTCCGCGGCCGCTTTGGAAATTTGTGGCCCCATAAACGGTGCAGGCTCTGCAAAAGGTTGGTCGATGCGCAGTTTCTGAGTCGCTTCCACCAGACGCGTGATCAGCGCATCGCCCTTATCGCCGTGTGGTACGTACAAGCGGCGTGCACAGGTGCAACGCTGACCGGCACTGATGAAGGCCGATTGAATGATGGTATACACGGTGGCATCCAAATCACCATATTGATCGGAGATCACCATCGGGTTGTTGCCGCCCATTTCCAGTGCCAGCATCTTACCGGGTTGTCCTGCGAACTGACGGTGCAGCAGATGCCCCGTATTGGCGCTGCCAGTAAATAGCAAACCATCGATACCTTTTGACTGCGCGAGTGCAATGCCGGTCTCTTTACCGCCTTGTACCAGGTTCAGTACGCCTTTCGGCAAGCCCGCTTCTTCCCATAGTTTCATCGCTACTTCTCCCGTCCACGGGGTTTGTTCCGATGGTTTGAAGACCACAGTGTTGCCTGCCAGCAGCGCAGGTACGATGTGACCGTTTGGCAGGTGGCCCGGGAAATTGTACGGCCCAAAGACCGCCATCACGCCCAGCGGACGATGACGCAGCACAATTTGGTTGCCCGCCGCTTCACGCACGCTTTCACCGGTACGGTCATGGTAGGCTCGAATCGAGATCGCAATCTTGCCAGCCATGGCGGCGGCTTCGGTGCGCGTTTCCCAAATCGGTTTGCCGGTTTCTTTGGCAATCACTTCCGCAATGGCTTCGGCGTTGGCTTTAACCTTTTCAGCAAACGCCAGCACCACTTTTTCGCGTGCCGCGAATGGCAGTTTCTTCCACGCAACAAACGCAGTGCGCGCGGCTTTCACGGCATCTTCAACCTGAGCGGGCGTGGCACTGTCGCCCTGCCAGACGATTTCGTTGTTGTATGGGCTTAAAGAGGTGAGGTGTTCCCCCTGACCAGCCACCCATTGACCGGCAATCCACTGAGTCATTGTCTTGTCCTTCAATTCGTTACTGTGCGCAGATTATTGCGCTAGGATGCGCAAGAAGTCGCCTTGGTCGACTTGCAGCGCGGCTGCCACGTTCGGCGCAATAATCACGGTTCCCCGCTCACGGTTATAGGCTGCTTTCGCCGCCGTCGCGCGGAAATGTTCAAATGAGGTATTACACATCAGGAAATCCTGCGAGCTGGAATGCTCGGCGATCTCCACCTTGGCGCGCACCGAGTCGCGCACCGATTCAATGTTGCGCAGGTCGCATTCCACAGACGGGCCCGCATCGAAAATGTCGACGTAGTTACGACAGGTAAAGCCCTCTTTTTCCAGCAACTTCAGCGCCGGGCGGGTTTTCTCATGCACCTGACCAATCACCGCCTGCGCTTCTTTGCTCAGCAGGTTGATGTAAATCGGCAGCTTTGGCATCAAGTCGGCGATAAAGCCTTTCTTGCCGATGCCGGTCAGGTAATCCGCCATGGTGAAGTCGATGGAGAAAAAGTGCTCTTGCAACCATTGCCAAAATGGTGAGTTACCATCTTCGTCCGATACACCGCGCATCTCCGCAAAAATGGTTTGCGAGAATCGATGTGGATGCTCGGCCATCATCAGAAAGCGGCATTTCGACATCAGGCGTCCGTTGAGTCCCTCGCGAAACGGCGGGCGCAAAAACAGCGTGCAGATTTCCGAACAACCGGTGTAGTTGTTTCCAAACGTCAGCAACTTAACCACATTGTTGACGCCCAGTTTTGGCGAGGCATGCACAATGGTGCTGATGTGATAGGAGTAAAACGGAATATCCCAGCCCACGGACGCTTCGATGCCGGTAGTCCCGGCGACTTCACCGCTGTCGGAATCAAAGCCAACCATCAGGTAGCCCTCATCGCCCGGCTGGTTGACGTCGGGTTTGGTAAAGCTGTATTCGGAATGTTTAATGCGATTGGTCAACAGTTCTTCGTTAACCGGCAATGAGGTGAATCCATGACCCGATTCCACTGCGCAGGTGTGCAGCGCGTCGTAGTCTGAAATTGCAATAGGGCGAACAACTAGCATCAATACTCCCTCCAGATGCAAACAGGTCTAAATGCTTCGACCTGATAACGCCGCCATACCGCCCCCATCCGATGGGTTTGGTATGGCGCACGGGCTCGCTTAAACTAGGGTCGCAATCGCTTTATCTAGTCGTGCGAAACCTTCTTCGATTTCTTCTTTGGTGATGATCAAGGATGGGGTCATACGAACCACGTTCGCACCAGCCACCAGCAGCATCAGCCCTTGTTTACCACAGGCAACCAACACATCACGCGCGCGGCCTTGCCACTCGTCGTTCAGCGCCGCACCTAACAGCAGGCCTTTGCCACGAATTTCTTCAAACAGGTTGTACTTGGCATTGATTTTCGCCAAACCTTCACGGAACAGCGCTTCACGCTCTTTGACGCCCGCCAATGTTTCTGGCTTGCTCACCACATCCACAACAGCTTCTGCGACCGCACAAGCCAGCGGGTTACCGCCGTAAGTCGAACCATGCACGCCCACTTTCATGTGCTCTGCCAGTTTCGATGTGGTCAGCATGGCGCCGATAGGGAAACCGCCGCCCAGTGATTTGGCGGTGCTCAGGATGTCTGGCGTCACGCCAATGCCTTGGTAAGCGTAGAAGTGACCGGTACGACCGTTCCCGGTTTGCACTTCATCAAAAATCAGCAGCGCATTGTGTTTGTCACACAGCTCACGCACTGCCTGAACAAATTCTGGCGTAGGCGAAACAATACCGCCTTCACCTTGCAGCGGCTCCATCATCACCGCGCAAGTGCGGTCAGACATATGTGCTTGCAGCGCTGCCACATCGTTGTATGGCAGATGCGTCACATCCCCCGGTTTGGGACCAAAACCGTCAGAGTAAGCCGCTTGGCCACCCACAGTCACGGTAAAGAACGTACGGCCGTGGAAACCTTGTTTGAAAGCGATGATTTCTGATTTTTCAGGGCCGTGCACATCGGCCGCGTAGCGACGTGCCAGTTTCAGTGCCGCTTCGTTCGCTTCCGCGCCTGAGTTGGCAAAGAACACTTTTTCCGCAAAGCTGACTTCCGTCAGTTTCTTTGCCAGACGCAGTGCCGGCTCGTTGGTCATCACGTTACTGAGGTGCCACAGCTTGTTACCTTGCTCCGTCAGTGCGTTCACCATCGCAGGGTGACAATGCCCTAAACAGCTCACCGCGATGCCACCGGCAAAATCGATATACTCGTTGCCCTGCTGATCCCACACACGTGAGCCCTGTCCCTTCACCGGGATGAATTCCATCGGGTTGTAACAAGGCACCATCACCTCATCAAACAAACCGCGTTCTACTTTAGTTTCCACTGTCATTGCACATTCCTTCTCGATACCGCATGCCTAGCAGAAAGGCCGTCCTTTCACAAAACCTCGTCAATAAGATTTTGTATTGCATATCAGCTGATGCAGCATTGTATTTACAAATTATTAACCAGTTCAATAGTGATTTATTCTTTCAGCCAGTCGATTCAGCTCACAATCTTCACCACTCATGATTATTTATGCACCAAGTAAACACTTTTATGAAGCACTTTTTCATTATGGCTGAAAAAACCCTGTTCGCACCTTGGTTGAATAAGGCATAGCAAGGGATTGGCAGGATCTGCGGCGAATAAATTTTCAATGTAGAAAAAAGGAAATTTTGATGACGAAAATGTTAAGAATAGTGATCGCGATCAGGAAAAATTGTACAGCCCGCCCTGCCGCATCCTCGGCGGTAGCGCACAGGAGAACAGGGATGAGAGGTTATCGACGCAGGAAATTGGCCAGCAGTTCATGACCTTGTTCGGTTTTGATCGATTCCGGGTGGAACTGCACTGCATCAATAGGCAGAGTTTTATGCTGATAGCCCATGATCTCGTCCGGCGTGCCATCCGGTAGTTCCGTCCACGCCGTCAGCTCAAAGCAATCGGGAAGCGTGCCGTTTTTCACCACCAGCGAATGGTAACGCGTGACAGTGAGTGGGTTATTCAGCCCGGCAAACACGCTGCGCCCGGTATGACGCACCGGGGAAGTTTTGCCGTGCATCACCTGACGGGCGCGTACCACTTCACCCCCGAACACCTGTGCAATCGCCTGATGACCAAGACACACCCCCAGAATTGGCAGCCGGCCGGCAAAATGCGCAATCGCCGCCAGTGAAATGCCCGCTTCATTTGGCGTACACGGCCCCGGAGAAATCACCAGGTGACTGGGCGCCAGCGCTTCTATTTGCGCCAACGTGATTTCATCATTACGCACCACTTTGACCTCGGCACCCAGTTCGCAAAAATACTGGTAGAGGTTGTAAGTAAAAGAGTCGTAGTTATCGATGATCAGAAGCATAACGTCGCCAGCGTGAGACAAGAATGCCTCGCATTCTACAAACCAGCGCGCCAGATTCAATCAATAAAGCGGTTTATTTTGTTTTCAGCCGAGCTGACTTGCCATCGGGAGCGCGTACGCGTGTCGTGGGCGAGCAAATTGCAGGCGAACACATTAAGGGCGCCAACAAATCGGGGGAGCCATGCTCCCCCGTAATTATTGCCAACGTGCCGTACCCGAATATTCATACAGCGGGCATGTTCATGCTGTGGCGATATTTCGAGGTATATGCCCCGAGGTATGACTCAGCACATTACGCGGATGCTCGGCGGCCAGATTGGCAACGCCACCCACCTAACCCAAGCAGCAAGGCCAGCCCTGCCACGCTGAATGAACCGCCGTAGATATTGAGTTCAACCACGGCAGGATCATGGTCAGAAGCGCGGAAATGGTCCGCATATTTCGGCAGATCGCCTTTGTATTCATCGTTGTAGTCAAACAGCGTCGACTCACCGCCGTTGATGTGCCAATCCATGGCATCGACGACACGCAGCTTCAGACTGTCGCTGACCAACAGGTGATCGAGCGCGCCCACTTCGTCGTTGTACGAGTAGCTCCAGCTGTTGTCTTTGTGCGCCAGTTCCATCGCACTCAGATAACCGAAGCCTTGCGTGATCACCGCGCCGTCATCGCCAAACTGGGGTTGTTCACCAATCACGGTATTGCGCGCTGCTTGAATGACTTTGCCGTATTTCTCTGGCGTGTAGTCCGTCAGAACCAGCATCGGATCTTCCTTACCGTACGAGTTCATGTCGCCAAGAATCACTTTGTGACCGTCGATTTTCGCCAACGCTTCCCCCAGTGCCACCGCTCCGGCAACACGGAAGTTCTCACACGAACCCTGCAGATCGGCATCCGCGCCGCCCTGCCCACCTTCACTGACTGGCGCCGCATCTTCCCAGCAGGCTGAACCTTTGGATTTAAGGTGATTGACTGCAACGGTGATGGTCTCGTTCCCGCCTTTGACTTTAAAGGTCGGCGCCAGCGTATCACGCTGGTAGTTCTTACCATCTTCAATCACTTTGCCTTCCTCATTCAGCACTTCAGGTGCTTGCTGACTTGGCATTGGGATCACTCGGCTTTGCAGCAGTTTGACCACTTTGTCACGATAAATCACGCCCGTGGTGATCGCGTCGCTGCCAACCGAATCTTTCTCATCGGTCTGACCATCCTGATTCGAATCCACGGCCACAAACTGGTAACGTTTTTTCTTGTCATCGATACGTTCGTTGAGCTGATCGACCAGCTGGCGAATCGCCGCACCATCACCAAAACCGTTGTTCTCAATTTCCATCAAGCCGACGATGTCCGCATCCAGACGCAAAATCGCATTGACGATCTTCGCCTGCTGCATCGAGAACTCAGTCAAGTTACTGGCACCGCGGTTATCACCGTGCTGATTCGCGTCTCCCCCATAAGGGGAATTGAAATAGTTGAGGACGTTAAACGACGCGATGCGCAAATCCCCTTCGTACATCTTCGGTTTGGCGGTACGCGGATCGTTGTGGACCAGATTGTCCTGACTGATGGTGTTGGCCACCACCAGACGGTATTCGCCGTAGCTGTAGGTCACCACGCCTTCCACATCGAACAGCGTATCATCCACACGAATGTAGTCTTCCGTTGAGCCATCCTGATCGATATCGCTGCGGCCAAATTGCGGGTAATAAGGGATCTGACCATCACCCGCTTTGGCATCCGATTCCACAAACAGTCGGCGCTGAGCGTTGTCGATGCTCTGTTGCTGAGCGGGTTCGGAGCCTGCCGGGAACAGCTGGTTCGGCTGCATGTTCACACGCCCTTGGGCGAGCACCATATTGTTGCGGCGCGCATCGTAATCGTAACCAAAGGTGCGGGTGACACGCATATCCAGCGCTTTCGGCAGCGTCACCAACATGCCTTCGTAGCGTTCCATGGTTTGGGCAAAGTGCTCGTCGCTGCCTAACATAGTGACCTCGTGCGCGGTTGGTGCGGCTTGTTCGGACAATTTTTCCCACTGATTGTTCTCCACTTTCAGTTGGGTCAGATTGTAGTACTCCTGCACTTTACCGCGGGTACACACGACATCCCCCGGCTGAAGATCGCTCGACGACTGACCGGTCAACACAAACAGCCCTTCTGATGTCAACGGATTGTGGTCATCGTCCAACGCTTGCAGATAGAACCCTTTGGTCAGTCCGCCCGTCACCGCACTGACCACCCCTTTCACCGTGTATTCGTCGTCGGTGATGTACGGATAACCATTGATCAACGGTGATGTATCGCCCTCGCCCTGAATATCCTGAATGGCGGTAAAGGTTGGCTCGTTGCCATCCTGAGCACAAGTGAACGCCTGAGGCAGCGCTGTATCAAGCGACCCCAAACCGTCGATGACATTGGCATCCCACACCATCCACTGTTGTGGTTGATACACCGCCGATGGCGTCAGCGCATCGGCTTGGCGCACCAGCGTGCGGTCTTTCCCGAAATCGGCGCCGCCCATCTCGCCAATGACATCATGCACGGCACCATCGCTGTTAAGCAGCGCCACAGGATCGTTGCCGTTAAAATTAATCACGCTGTTGTTGCTGATATCGGTGACCGCCTGAATGTCACTGTTCGCGCCAGAGTTGGACAGCACCAACACATCGTGTGCGGCGATCACTTGGCCGCTCAGCGGAAAGGCTTTATCCCAGCTGCCACTGCCGTTGGTCGACATGGCCAGCACGTAGCCATCCAGGCTGACCGACACGTCGCCCGTGTTGGCGATCTCGATCGCTTTGTTGTAACTGCTGCCCTCAACGTATTGCGACAGCACAATCTCCGCGCGTACTGGCGCACTGAGTCCCGCAGCAATGGCCAGCGCCAATGCCGAAAAAGAAACTGAAAAAGTGGGTTGGGTATGCATGATTAGCCTCGTCATCCCTACGATGTAATCTGGGTATGGAGTAAAGTGCGATATGTCACACTCAGCAGTGCAACACGGTTAAAAACATCAACCAGTGTTGTGCTTTTGTTTGCAAATACAAACCATTCACTATGCATATCGAGACATATCTCGCATTCTCAAAACCAATGTTTGAACCCAGTGCAAAGTTTCAACAGTTAACGTAAAAACTTAAATGAACATTAGATTAAACATTGATTACAAAGCGATTTCTTCAGGCATAAAAAAGCCCCGGACCATGCCGGGGCTTTTTACATTCGGAGAACGTTTACGGACGAGCGACAAAACCGACAGCATCAAACACTTTCTTCAGCGTTTGTAGCGCACGCGCTGAGGCTTTTTCTGCACCATCACGCATCACGCTGTCGAGGTAGGCGCGATCTGCGCGCACGCGGTGGTATTCGGCTTGAACGGGTTCGAGCATCGCCACCAGCGCTTCACCAACGTCTTTCTTAAACGGACCGTACATTTCCACGCCTGCATATTGCGCTTCAATCTCGGCAAACGTTTTACCGGTCGCCGCAGCGTACAGGCCCATCAGGTTCGAGATACCCGCTTTCGCTTCAACATCGTGTGCGATACGTGGCGGCGTGTCTGTGTCTGTCTGGGCTTTGTTGATCTTCTTGATGATCGACTTCGGATCTTCCAGCAACGTGATCACGTTCTTGCGGTTGTCATCCGACTTCGACATCTTCTTGGTCGCATCTTGCAGGCTCATCACACGCGCATTCACAGTTGGAATGTACGGCTCTGGCACTTCAAAGATAGGCGTTTCTGGGCTGTAGATGTTGTTGAAACGGGTGGCGATATCGCGCGCCAGCTCCAAGTGCTGCTTCTGGTCGCTGCCCACGGGCACTTGGTGCGCACCGTACAGCAAAATATCCGCAGCCATCAGCACCGGGTAATCAAACAGACCCGCGTTCACATCGTTCGCGTAACGCGCTGATTTGTCCTTAAACTGAGTCATGCGGCTCAGCTCGCCCATCTGGGTGTAACAGTTAAGAACCCAACCCAATTGAGCATGCTCTGGTACATGAGACTGAACAAATAGCGTGCTCTTTTTCGGGTCAACACCAACGGCCAGACAGATTGCCAATGCATCCAGTGTCGCTTCATGCAGCGCTTTCGGATCTTGACGAACCGTGATCGCATGCAAATCTACCACACAGTAGTGACAGTCATAATCGTCTTGCATCTGTTGCCATTGACGGAGAGCACCCAAGTAGTTACCGATACTTAGTTCACCTGACGGTTGAACACCACTCAATACAATGGGTTTGCTCATGAGAATGATTTCCTTGTTACTTAATATGAGATAAGACAGAACAAATCTGTGAAAAAAGCGCGCTCAGACCACGTGGCGCGCGCTTTGATGTGAAAAACATCAAACCAGCAGTGTACTCATTAACAAGTATTTTGCCAGCGAAGATTGACGTCTTTTACGCAGAAACGAGCACAACATCGAGCAATTGCGCGATGTTATCGGCGACCACATTCGGCTCAGATGCCGCGATAGGCTCACCGTGGTTGTATCCGTAAGTCAGACCAAACGACGCACAGCCGGCATTTTTCGCCGCCAGAATGTCGTTCTTAGAATCGCCGACCATCAGCATTTCGCTGGCGCTGAGGTGATGTTTGTCCAGCAGCCAGTTGAGTGCCATCGGATCCGGTTTTTTATTCGGGAAGGTATCACCGCCAATCACGTCGGTAAAAAAGCCATCAATGCCGTGTTGCGCCAACACGTGCGGCACAAACTTCGACGGTTTGTTGGTCACCAACGCCAGCGTAAAGCCCGCGCGGTGCAGCTGCGCCAGCGTCTCCTTCACGTTGGGGTACAAATGACTCAGTTTGTGGCCGGTTTGCTCATAAAACTCATCAAACAACACGCGCGCTTGGCTGCGCACTTCGTCGCTCAATGACGGATCAATCGTCAAGCTGTGACTTAATGAACGCGCAATCAACACATCAGCACCGTTGCCGACATAATCACGCACTTGCAGTTCTGTCACGCCCGGGAATCCCATGGCGCGCACCGCTTGATCGGCGGCAACCGCCAAGTCTGGCACACTGTCGAGCAGCGTGCCGTCGAGATCAAAAGCGATCAACTTAATTTGGTTCAAAACAATCTTCCTAAAGCTTTCAAATGATGGGATCGCGTTATTCAACGTGCGCCAGTTCGGCACGCATCGCATCGATCACCGCTTTGTAATCGGGCTGACCGAAAATCGCGGAGCCTGCAACAAACATATCCGCACCAGCGGCTGCGATTTCGCGAATGTTGTCCACTTTCACACCGCCGTCGATTTCCAGACGAATGTCACGGCCGCTGTCGTCAATCAGCTTGCGCACTGCGCGCAGTTTATCCAGCGTGTGCGGAATGAATGACTGGCCGCCAAAGCCCGGGTTGACCGACATCAGCAAAATCATATCGACTTTGTCCATGATGTAATCAAGGTGGCTGAGTGATGTTGCGGGGTTGAGCACCACGCCCGCTTTGCAGCCGTGCTCTTTGATCAGTTGCAGTGTGCGATCCACATGCTCCGACGCTTCCACGTGGAAGGTGATCATTGAGGCGCCCGCTTTGGCAAAATCAGGAATGATGCGATCGACCGGTTTGACCATCAGGTGCACGTCGATCGGTGCGGTAATGCCGTAATCGCGCAGCGCTTTACAAATCGGCGCGCCAAACGTCAGATTAGGTACGTAGTGGTTGTCCATCACGTCAAAGTGAACCACGTCGGCACCCGCCGCGAGCACTTTTTCGACGTCTTCCCCGAGACGGGCAAAATCTGCAGAGAGAATGGATGGCGCAATGAGAAAATCTTTCATACCTGACCTCTTAGGCGATGGAATGGAGTGAACAGTTTGTGTTCGACATTCTACCTAAGGGAGCAGAGAGATCCTAGCGCCAAGGGCCAAGCCAACCGGCAAATCTGCACATTCGGCGCCAGTGATTACAAATCCTGTTGAGCCGGACTAAACAGCGCCAGCAGTTCGTCGACCTTATTGCGGCCCGCGCCGTTGCGACTGATGGTACGCTTCACTTTCACCACGTTGAGCTGCGCGCCATGGTACAAACGGCGGGTCAAAATGGTGTCGTGGTTAGAAATCAGCACCGGAATGCCGCGTTCTGTTGCGGTTTTTTCAGCGATATCGGCCAGCGCCGCTTGGTCATCAAGCGTAAAACCATTGCCTGCGTATGAGGTAAAGTTCGCCGTGGAGGAGAGCGGCGCGTACGGGGGATCGCAATACACCACGCTGCTGGCTGCCGCGCGGCGGAATGTTTCGTCGTACCCCGTGCAGATAAAGGTCGCGCGCTGCGCTTTTTCGGCAAAGAATTCCAGTTCTGCTTGCGGGAAATAAGGCTTTTTGTACGAACCGAACGGCACATTGAAGCCGCCTTTTTTGTTGTAACGGCACAGGCCATTAAAGCCAAAACGGTTCATGTATAAAAAGGCTAGCGAGCGGTACATGATATCGTCGGTCTGATTAAACTGCTGACGAATCGACAGGTACGCTTCTTTGCGATTGTTTTCCGGCGTAAACCAGCGTCGGGCTTCGTCAATATAATCGTTTGGACGCTCTTTGAGCAGATTGTAGAGATTGATCAGGTCCGGATTGATATCCGCCAGCAAGTAATGCTTAAACTCGGTGTTGAGAAAGATAGACCCAGCGCCGACAAACGGTTCAACCAGTTCATCAGCCGGTGGCAGGTGGCGTTGAATATCTTCGACGAGGCCAAACTTTCCCCCCGCCCATTTCAGAAAGGCACGCTGCTTTTTCATCTACTGCTCTAATCAATCACCGAAAAAATAAGGCTGCGGAATGTAACACATTTTCAGACCAGACCCAACGTAAAAGGCACCGAATGGCGCAGCCTTACTGGCCACGCTCAATTTCTCGCTGCACCTGACTGAGTGATTTGGCCCACGGCCCCATCGCTTGTAGCGCTTTTGGCAGTGTTTCCACCGCATCACGCGCCATCTGAATGGTGGGGTAATTGCTGTAGGTGATGATGTACCACTCGACGTCGTTGCGCAGTGTCGGGTAAACATTCACTTGGCCTTGCAACTGATGCCGTTCAATGAACGTCTGCACTTCGGCCAGCGAGTTGACCGCCGCCAGTTGCAACGTGTAGCTGCGGGGCGACATCGCTTTCAGCTCGTCTCGGCCAAATGAGAACGTGATGGGCGACGACGGTGGCGTTTGCGCCTCCGCACTCGGTTGCTCTAACGCAGGCTGTGGTGCTTCTACCGCCGTTTGCAACGCGCCATCCGTCGTTTGTGCCGTCGTTTGTGCTGACGCATCGCTTTGAGGCGCAGCGGCCACGACCTCATCCAGCACTTGAGTATCCGAAGGTTTCGCTTTGCCTTCCAGCAGCGCATCAACCACATCGGAGGTAATCACCACACGCTGTTGATCGCTGTCGGCTTGCCCCACACCTTCAGTAGATTCTTTCACATCTGGCGGGAGTGCCGACGAGTCATCTTCCGCTTGATCGGGTTGCGAGCTGACCGTCGACAGCACCGAATCCATCTTGGTGGCCGCGCCGCTCGACACGCTCAACGTCGGAATGGCCGTTTGATCAGCCGTTTGTGTCAAACGCTGCGTTTTTTCATTTGGGGAAGGTTGCGAGAGCATCCACCAGTAACCGCCGCCGATCAGGAGCAACAGAATCAGCACCAGTAACGTAATCTTCAACGGCGAACCGATGATAGAACGAATCACAATGCGTTTTTCCATTTTCTGATCTGCGAGTGCCATAATCTCTCCCGGTAACGGTTTCACTTTCTTGTAGGCGTTGCGCACCTGACGTTCCATCTCGTCTTCTACATAACGCATGACGCGCTGTTCAAACAGCCGATCGGACTCATCTGGTGAAAGCGCCTCAATTTCGAGGTCCACCGGTTTCAAATCCTGGCCATAACTCAGGCGAGTCAGCAGTGCGTCCAAGCTGTTGGACTGCGCAAACAACACAACGTTCACCGTCCAGCGCGGATTGCTTTGCGCTTCTAGCACCCACATCCACAATTCAGACACCATGGTGTCCGTGAGCAGATGGGCATCATCCACCACCACCACGATGTCGCAGCTGCTGTCTTCAAACAGGCGGGAGAAACTTTCGACCAAAGCATCTTTCGGATTGAACAGCGGCTCCGACACCAGTTGTGTCAACAACGTGGTGCGGCGCTGTTCGTCATCCTGATTCGGATGGCACATCAAGAGCGACTGGTTTTTATCGTCTGCCCAATGTTCCAGATAACGTTGAGCCAACCAGGATTTTCCGGCCCCCAACGGACCGACCACATTGACGAAGTTGGAGCCAAAGCGGGTCAGCAGCTGCAAGCGTTCAAGCAGCTCGACCTGAGAATCCAACGTCAACTCATGTGCCAAACTCATGGAGATTCCTAATGACAATCAGTGGTCACACTGAAAAAATTCGCATTACACCGTACGGCAGTAGTCGATCGCCTGTTCAATCACCGCTTCCGGTACCCCTTTCACCACATCGGCGGTCCCAATGCTGGTCGGTAATACCAAGCGTAGCTCACCCGCCAGCACTTTTTTATCGCGCATCATGTGTTTCATGAAATCGTGGAACGACATGCTGTCTGGCGTGTGCACCGGCAGATTGGCTTTTTGCAGAATCGCGAGAATGCGATCCAGTTGATCTTGAGAGATAAGCCCTTGAAGCTGAGCGGTTTTCGCCGCCATCACTGTGCCTGCTGCCACGGCTTCACCGTGTAGCCAATTACCATAACCCAGTTCCGCTTCGATCGCATGACCAAATGTATGACCTAGGTTCAACAACGCACGAATACCGGCTTCTTTTTCATCTTGCGCCACCACTTCCGCTTTGATTTGACAGCAACGTGCGATCGCATAAGAGAGCGCGTGCTTGTCCAGCGCATAGAGCGAGTCCATGTTCTGTTCCAGCCACACAAAGAAGTCGTGATCGTAAATGATGCCATATTTGATCACTTCCGCCATCCCCGCGGCAAATTCGCGTGCAGGCAACGTCGACAAACAATCGGTGTCGATGATGACGGCTTTGGGTTGGTAGAATGCACCAATCATGTTTTTGCCCAGTGGGTGATTGACCGCGGTTTTGCCCCCCACGGACGAATCCACCTGAGACAACAAGGTGGTCGGGATCTGAATGAAATCGACGCCACGTTGATAACATGCCGCAGCAAAGCCCACCAAGTCACCAATCACGCCACCACCGAGAGCAATAATCACCACATCGCGGCTGTAATTGTGCTCGAGCAGGTAGCTCATGACCGTATTGAAGGTATCGAGGCTTTTGTATTTTTCACCGTCAGGCAGTTCTAACACCGCAGACTGACAGCCTTTTTGATCGAGCAAAGCCGTGATCCGATCAGCATACAGCGGAGCCACTGTATGATTGGTGATGATCAGAACCTTTTGTTTTGCTGATAAAGAAAGAAGAGCCGGATCATTAAATAATCCGGCACCAATTGAGATTGGGTAGCTACGCTCATCTAAACTGACCGTAATCCGTTCCATGGTTCGTACTCCAAGTAAAAGAACAACTTAATGTTCTTCTAGCATTTTTACGATCTGGTTGGCTACCACTTTTGCACTTTGATCGTCTGTGCGTACCGTAATATCTGCAATTTCTTCATACAGAGGGTTACGCTCACCCGCGAGTGTTTCGAGCACTTCACGCGGATTGTCGGTTTGCAGCAACGGGCGTTTCTTGTCGCGGTTAGTGCGCGCCAGTTGTTTTTCAATGGTCGTTTCAAGGTAAACAACAATACCACGTGCAGATAGACGGTTGCGGTTCTCTTTGCTCTTCACAGAACCACCACCCGTGGCAAGAACAATACCTTGCTCTTCGGTGAGATCATTAATGACCGCTTCTTCGCGTTTGCGGAAGCCTTCTTCACCTTCGACGTCAAAGACCCATGCGATATCTGCACCTGTGCGCTCTTCAATCACTGTATCAGAGTCGACAAACTCCATATGCAGTTGTTGAGCCAGGTGTCTACCAATTGTGCTTTTGCCGGCGCCCATCGGGCCAACAAGGAAAATATTGCGTTTTTCAGCCATGTTTAGCAGTAATTTACAACGTTAATTCAATGACATCGCCACAAGGTTACGCCAGACAGCCGTCAGCGATAGGAATGCTTGTGGCACCTATTCCTCACAGATATTTCGTGATAAGACCCGAAATTATCTAGATATGGTGCCACTAATGCAACTTTAATTTTGTCTGCCTGACAATTATGACGATAAGTTACTGAATCACAACTTTCGGCGTGACGAAGATCAGTAGCTCACTTTTCCCCATCTGTTCGTAGCTGCGACGGAACAGCGCGCCCAGTAATGGCAAGTCCCCAAGCAAGGGCACTTTGTCCACAGAACTGGTCACGCTGTGTTGAAAAATGCCGCCCAGCACCACGGTTTCACCGTTATTAACTAACACTTGGGTCCCAATACGCTGCGTGTTAATCGCCACCGCTTCGCCCGTGCCCGTTTTCACCACTTCACCCGGTCGGTCTTGGGTCACGCTCAAATCGAGCACCAAACGGTTGTCAGGCGTGATTTGCGGGGTCACTTTGAGGCTGAGGACCGCTTTTTTAAATGCCACGCTGGTTGCGCCACTGGAAGACGATTCGAGATAAGGAATTTCCGTCCCCTGTTCAATGTAAGCCGGCTGTTTGTTGGTGGTAATCAGTCTTGGGCTGGAAATAATTTCCGCTTTCGACTCGCGCTGCATCGCCGACAATTCAAGATCAAGCAAGGTGTCAGCGCCCAGCTTGGCGACTTGAAACGCAATACTGGATGCATTGGCGGAGGTAGCAGCAAGGTTCACATTGAGGAAATCATCAATCGCGGCGCCATCGCCCGAATCACTGCTGCCGTCATACAACCCAATGGCACCGAGATTACTTTCAATCGAACCCCCGGTGGTGGTACTCCCATTGGTGGAGCTAAAGCCCCAGCGCACGCCAAGCTCATCCAAATCGCCCTCATTCACCGTGACGATGCGCGCTTCGATTTGCACTTGTTTAACCGGAATGTCGAGAGAGGCCACGATGTCGCGGATCACGTGAATGTTGTCAGGCAGCTCGCGCAGTAGCAAGGCATTGGTGCGCTCATCAATACTGATGGAGCCGCGCTCTGACAACATGTTCACCGCGCCATCGCCGCCAATCATCTGTGCAATGTCGGATGCCTTGGCAAAATTGATTTTGATGATTTCCGATTGCAGATCACCCAGCTCTTCCGCCATGCGCGCCTTTTCCAATTGCTGCTGCTCGCGTCGGTCCAGCTCCTCTTTGGGTGCCACCAGAATGACGTTGCCATCGACCCGTTTGTCCAGCCCTTTGACTTGTAAAATGATATCCAGCACTTGTTGCCACGGCACGCCATCGAGGCGCAATGTCAAGTTACCGCTGACGGAATCAGAGACCACCAAGTTGAACTGGTTGTAGTCGGCGATAAGCTGCAGTACGTTGCGCACGGGAATATCTTGGAAGTTAATCGAAATCAGCTTGCCCTCTTTCTCTAAGACACTTTTCGGTTGCGGTTCTTGCGCACTGACTTTGCTGATCACCACCTCCAAGTAATTGCCTTTCAGGCTGTATTCGTAATTGAATGCCCCTTGCACCGTCGCCACCAGCACCGTGCTCGGTTGCTGGCGAAACACTTCGATGTTTTCCACCGCCGTGGCAAAATCGCGCACGTCCACCAAATACAGTTTGTCATCGCTAACATCGGTTTTAAGCAATTCAATCGTCAATCCTTGCTCCGTTTTCTGCACATCCACCACCGCAGAAGCCGACGCCAGTTCGACAATCAACACCGCCGCTTTGTCTTTATTGATGCGAAAGTCAATATTTTTCAGCTGATTGGCCGCCGCTTCCTGGGCTAATGTGGCGGCAGATAACAGCAGGCATACGCCCACAAACAGACAACGTATTCCCCAAGCCGTGGAGGCATTTAGTCCTTTAATCATAGTTATGTCTCTAAACTCAAAATTTTATTTCAAAGCCAATTTAACGTTGCGTTGGTTCCAACATCCCAATCCATCCGGCAGGGTCTCTTTGATCAGCAGATAATCGTCTGCCACGCGGGTCACCCGGCCGTTGTTTAATCCCAGGTACTGTCCTGCTTTAATTTTCATGACCGAACCTTGCGGCGTTTGCACCAACGCCGAAACGGCACCGCCACTGCTCATCACGCCTTTCAGGTGCAATTGACTGAGCGGGTAGCGCTCCAACACGCCACTTTTGTGCCGCGCTGTCGGTTGCCAACAGTTGGCTTTCACCACCGGTTGGTTTTGCACTAAAGCTTCTTGTGGCAGTACAAACGGCTCGCGCCCCTGCTGCTGGGTGTAAGCAAACACCTCAAATTGCACCACAGGCGCCAGCACCGCGACATCGCGCTGAGCCTGCCGTTCCACCGTCGCTAGGTAATCCGTCAAGGACTCTTGATTGGCTTTGCAGCCGCCCAGCAGCGTCAGGAGCAAACACCAGCACCATTTACTGTTCATCACTGACCTCCGGTTTGAACTGATAGGTATAGGCGCGAACGCGGAAATGGAGCGTGCTGCTCTCTTGGCTGACGCGCTGCCAGTCAACGTCGTCAAAATTAATGATGCGTGGTAGACGCGCGATCGCTTCAGAAAAATCGCCGATGTCGTGATAATTACCGGTCAATTCGATATTGAGCGGCAGCCGATAGAGAAATTGTTGATTTTGCTTTTCTCCCCAGTCGATGCGAGTAAAGGTCAGACTGTTGTCGAGCCCCAACTCGTTCACCGACGCCAACATGCTGGCGAGCTCTTTTTGCACCGGCAGCTGACGCAACAGGAAGTCGTACCGCTGTGCCAGTTCATCCAGCTGAATCTTGAGCTTCGGCAATGTCGCGACTTTGCTGGCTTTGATGCGAATCGTCGACTTCAGCGTTTGCTCTTGCTGCTTGTGTGCGGCCAATGTGTCTTGTTTAGGCTGCAAATAAAACCAGTATCCCGCGCCCTGCAACACCAACACCAGCAGCACCAAGGCAACCAATTGAGCCACCAACGGCCATTCGCTGATTTCGTCCAGTTCCAGATCGTATACGTTAGCCATGGGCACCTCCGGTATCAGCACTCACCGCTTGCTGCGATGAAGCGTGGAACAAGAACGACACTTTAAAACTCTGAAATTGCTTACCAAACCGACGGTTACCCGCCACAATCGAATGCATACCGACCTCAGACAGTTGGTCGGATTTCTCCAAATTATCGAGCATGGTTGCCAGCCGCGCGGTGCTGTCGCTGATGCCACTCAGCTCAATTTCCTGACCGTTCATTTTGATTTTGTCGACGTAGACGCCTTCCGGGATCAGTTGAGGCATCAAGTTCATGAACTCCGTGGTCTTGTTACGTTTCTGCTGCAACGACTCCACCACCGACAAGCGGGTCAACAATGCCTTATGCTCTTGCTCGGTCACCTTCAGCGCCGCAATTTGGCTGTCTAAGTCACGAATATGTTGGTTGAGAAAATCCAGCCGTTGTTGCTGCACTTGTGTTTGACGGTCGATATACGCTCCTGCGCCCCATTGCAGTCCCAACGCGGCCAGCACCGCCAGCACGCACAGACCGGCAAAACGGTGTTTATGGGCTTCGCGCCGCGCTTCTCGCCACGGCATTAAATTGATGTCATGCACCATGATCACGCTCCAACCAGTTGAGTCCGCGCAGCGCCAAGCCAGCCGCCGTACTAAAACGTTGCAGATCGTCTGGTACACGCGCTCGCATGCGGCGGCGCGTCACAAATCCCGTCAGCGGATGAAACAGTTCACACGGCAGATTCAGTCGCGCAGCCAAAGCCGCGCTGAGGCCTTCCGTTGTCGCCCCACCACCCGACAGCCAAATTCCGCCCAGCGCTTGATGGCCCTGCAAGGACAACAGCAGTTGCACTTGGCGCGCAATTCGCTCAACCAGCTCGTTGACTCCAGCCATCGGAGGCTCGCTCAGCGGCACAGGATGGGGCGTGGGGTCGGCATGCCATTGACGCGTTCCCAGCGGAATGTCTTTATAGAAGGGCGCTTTATCGGCGAAATCCATGCATAACGTGGTTTGCGTCAACCCGACGTCCACCAGCATCCAATCGTCGCGCTGCTGCGCGCGACTCACCCATTGCCAAATCTGGAGCAACCCATGCACCTGCACATCGAGCAGCAGCGGCTCAAAGCCCGCTTTGCTCGCCACCGATAACCGGTTATCGACCACTTCGCGTCGCGTGGCGTACACTTGATACAGGGTATTGGTGCTGCGCCCGGCGGGGTTATCGCCGCTTGGTACGAAATCCAAACTCAGATCATCGATGGGAAACGGCGATTGATGGGAAAACGCCTGATAGACAGCAAATTCTTGTTCGCTGGCATCCAAATCGCTATCTATCTGTAATACCTTACTTATTACCGCATTATCCGGCACAGCCAGCGCAACTTTGCGACTAAATAACGGTAATCCCTTTTTTAGTTCTTTGAGTTTCTTTACAATTTTCTGATAATCCAGCGTGTGGTTATCAGCGAAAATATCGTCGGATACGACTATTTCTTGGTAGCCGACCAGCGAATACGATTCGCCCTTCGGTTTTAAAACCACCGCTTTAATACTGTGGTGGCCGATATCGACACCTGTAACTAATGATTTACCCATGCCCACGTACTCCGGTGGCTACACGCAATGGCAGCACATTTATTTATGTGAAAAATAGTCACGCGACATTTTTAAGTGCTGCGTTTTTAGTCTAGAGTACAGGGGTTTGCATTAGGGCAGCCTCTACTAAACAGGGATTCTCCGGTGAAGTTCATAAAGCGTTTATTAGTATTTTCATTGATTTGCATTATTCTTGGAGTCACTACAATCTTTGGCTTCTACTTCTATGTGAAGTCTGATCTCCCAGATGTGGCGACACTGCGTGACGTGCAGTTGCAAACGCCAATGCAAGTTTTTAGTCAGGACGGCAAACTGATTGCTCAGTTTGGGGAAAAACGTCGTATTCCGCTGAAACTCGACGAAATGCCAAAAGAGCTGCTCGAAGCGGTCATCGCAACCGAAGACTCCCGTTTTTACGAACATTATGGTTTTGACCCCATCGGTATCACGCGCGCTGCATTTGCCGTGTTAGCTTCTGGCAGTGCGTCGCAAGGCGCCAGTACCATCACGCAACAGCTTGCGCGTAACTTCTTCCTCTCAAACGAGAAGAAGATCATGCGAAAAATCAAAGAGATTTTTATCGCCGTTCACATCGAACAGCTGCTGACCAAAGACGAGATTCTTGAGCTCTACCTCAACAAAATTTACCTCGGCTACCGTTCTTACGGGGTTGGCGCTGCGGCTCAGGCCTACTTCGGCAAAGAAGTGAAAGACCTAACCTTGGGTGAAATTGCGATGATTGCTGGCTTGCCAAAAGCCCCATCCACCATGAACCCGATCTATTCCGTTGAGCGTGCGACGAACCGTCGAAACGTGGTGCTGCTGCGTATGCTCAACGAAAAATACATCACGCAGGCACAGTATGATGAAGCGCGCAACGAGCAACTCGACTCGCGTTTCCACGGCGCAGAAATTGAACTCAGCGCGCCTTACGTGGCTGAGATCGCTCGCGCTTGGATGATTGATCGTTACGGCGAAGATGCGTACACCTCCGGCATGAACGTCTACACCACGGTTGATTCCAAACTGCAACGGGCGGCCAACAAAGCAGCCCTCGATAACCTGCTGGCTTACGACGAACGCCACGGCTTCCGCGGCGCAGAAAAAGAGCTGTGGAAATCGGGTCAAGCCGCTTGGGATGAAGAGAAAATCAGCAACCACCTGCGCAATGAACCGACGTACAACGACCTCTTCCCAGCAGTGGTGATGAAGGTTGACAGCAAGTCGGCCCAGGTGTGGGTGAAAAATACCGGTCTGCAAACCATCGCTTGGGATGACATGAACTGGGCACGTCGCTTCATTACGGATGAACGTCAAGGGCCAGTGCCTAACAAAGCAGCGGACATTTTGGCCGTCGGCGAACAAGTGTGGGTACGTCAGTTACACGACAGCGGCGCAGAGGAACAGCACTGGAAACTGAGCCAAGTGCCGAATGCACAAACGGCCTTTGTGGCGATGAATCCAGAAAATGGCGCCGTACTGGCACTGGTGGGTGGCTTCAACTTCGTCCACAACAAATTTAACCGTGCGACCCAGTCGGTGCGCCAAGTGGGTTCGAGTATCAAACCGTTTATCTATTCGGCGGCATTGGACAAAGGGCTAACGCTGGCATCTCTGATCAACGACGCGCCCATCAACCAATGGGATGAGAGCCAAGGCACCGCGTGGCGTCCAAAGAACTCACCACCAACTTACGCAGGCCCCACCCGCGTACGCATTGGTTTGGCACAATCGAAAAACGTCATGGCGGTACGGGTGCTGCGTGAAGTGGGCCTTGACGATGCGCGTCAGTACCTGACTCGTTTTGGCTTTAACCTCAACCAACTGCCCCGTTCCGAAACCATTGCACTGGGTGCAGGCAGTTTAACGCCGGTGAAAATGGCACAAGGGTATTCCGTGTTTGCCAACGGCGGTTACTATGTGGAACCGTTCTACATCAGCAAAGTGGAAGGGCCTTACGGCGACGCTGAATTTGCGGCAACGCCGAAAGCGGTATGCCACAGCGAGTGCACCACCACGCTGAGCAATGGCATTGAAGAGCAAGATGTCGATGCGCCATACGCCCCGAAAGTGATTTCTGAACAGAACGCATTCTTGGTGCGTCAGATGATGTACAGCAACATCTGGGGCGGCGGTGACTGGCGTGAAGGCACAGGTTGGAACGGCACAGGTTGGCGCGCGCAAGCGTTGAAACGTCGTGATATCGGCGGTAAAACCGGGACCACCAACGATTCAAAAGATGCGTGGTACAACGGTTATGGTCCGGGCATTGTGGCCACCGCTTGGGTCGGCTTTGACGAACACAGTCGCAACCTCGGTCGCACCACGCCGAACCCAGCGATTGAAGACGATGTCTCCGGCGCTGAAGCAGGAGCCAAAACAGCGCAACCGGCTTGGATTGAATTTATGGGTCTGGCGTTAGATGGCGTGCCGTATCAAGAGCAAGCGATCCCCGACAACATCGTGCGCGTGCGTATCGATCGCGACAGTGGCCTGCTGACCAATAAGTTGGATTCCAGCTCCATGTTTGAATACTTCGTTAATGGCACAGAACCGAAAGAGTACATGACGGAATCAAGCACCAACAGCATCTACACCAGCGACGACAACGAATCGCTGTTCTGATGACAAGGACGAAAAAAGAGGCTGAAGAATCTTCAGCCTCTTTTTTTATCGCTCGTTTTTATTGATTGCGACGCCCGCCTATCGCTTAATGCAGTGTCGCGCTCAAACAACTTTGCATGGATGCCGCGAGGTTTTCAAATCGTTGACGCAGCGGCGAACCGGGACGGTAGACCAACACCAAACGACGTGACGGCACCGGATTGACCGCTTTGATGTAACACACGCCATCTTTCTCTTTTTCACCCGGCAACGACAATTGTGGTAACAGCGTGATGCCAGCGCCCGCCGCCACCATATTGCGCAGCGTCTCTAAGCTGGTCGCTTTGAAACGTTCGTCATCTTTAGCGCCTGCCGCAAAACAGAACCCCAAGGCTTGATCACGCAAGCAGTGCCCATCGCCCAGCGCGAGCACGGTTTTTCCGTTCAGCTCCAGCATGTCGACTTCGTTGCGCCCCGCCCATTCGTGACCACACGGCACCGCGATGCTCATCGGTTCGTTGAAAATATCAATTTCTTTGAATGGCGCGGTCTCTTCAACCGAAGCCAACACCAAGCAATCGAGTTTTCCCTCTTCCAACTGACGCACCAGCTGATGCGTTTGCGCTTCGTGCAGGTAAAGCTCCAGCTCGGGAAAGCGCTCTTTCAACGTCGGCACAATGCGCGGCAGCAAATACGGCCCCAAAGTTGGAATAAACCCGATATGCATCGGGCCTGTCATGGCACCACTTTGGCCGCTCGCCATGTCTTTGAAGGTTTTGACTTCACTCAGAATCCGCTTGGCCTGATCCACCAATTGCAATCCGGCATCCGTGAACAGAACTCGGCGACTGCTGCGCTCCAGAAGGACTGTTCCCAATTCGTCTTCCAGCTTACGAATTTGACCACTTAAGGTAGGTTGACTGACAAAGCAAGCCTCTGCGGCTTTACGAAAATGTTTATGCTCAGCCAAGGCCACCAAGTATTCAAAATCTCGAATGTTCATTTTGTACCTCGATAGAATGCACCTATCAAAACCATAACATCAAACGATTAGAGCTATCAAAGTTTTTCTTCAATAATAGGCACAACTTAACGGGGCGCACCCATCCCCTTGAACTGAATTTCTCAAATTTATAAGGAAAAATCATGTTTGCATCAAAAGAAGGCCAAGCTGTACCACAAGTTACGTTTCCGATTCGTCAAGGCGATGCTTGGGTCAACGTGACCAGTGATGAACTGTTCAAGGGCAAAACCGTCATCGTATTCAGTCTACCAGGCGCTTTCACCCCCACGTGTTCATCCAGCCACCTGCCTCGCTACAACGAGCTGTTTCCGGTATTCAAGGAGCACGGCGTCGATAGCATTCTGTGTTTGTCCGTCAACGACACTTTCGTGATGAATGCATGGAAACACGATCAGGAAGCAGAACACATTCAGTTCATTCCTGATGGCAATGGCGAGTTTACCGATGGCATGGGCTTGCTGGTTGATAAAAAAGAGCTCGGGTTTGGCAAACGTTCATGGCGCTACAGCATGCTGGTCAAAGATGGCATCATCGAGAAAATGTTCATCGAACCCAATGAGCCCGGCGACCCATTCAAAGTGTCAGACGCGGATACCATGCTGAATTACTTGGCCCCGGACTACAAGACGCAAGAGTCGATCACCGTCTTCACCAAACCCGGTTGCCCATTCTGTGCCAAAGCCAAGCAGAACCTGATTGATGCTGGCCTGCAATACGAAGAAGTGATTCTGGGCAAAGATGCCACTAGCGTCAGCCTACGTGCCATTACCGGCCGCACCACAGTGCCACAAGTTTTCATCGGAGGACGCCACATTGGTGGCAGTGAAGAGTTAGAAGCGCACTTGCTCAACCGCTAATTTCATGCCGATAGCCCCTATTCAGGGGCTTTTTTTCGTCGCTCTATTGATGAGTTCGCATTGGCGTTTGGGTTGCGTATACTAACGGTGTCGTATCCAATCATCCCTGTGAGGCGAAAATCGATGGCGTGTCATGATTGCCGCGAAAACTGGTTCTGGAAAAAAATTGGCCGCTGTCAGCGCTGCATGGATCAACTCACCACGTTGTCGGTGGTGTGCTGGGTGGTGTGGTATTTTGCATTTCGAGACGATCCACGCAGCATCCAATCGATCGCTTTGATCGTGGCCGGTTTTGCGTTTAACACGTTGCTGTTTCTGCATTTGTGGATGAAGTTTGTCATTCTGCCGTGGCGTCAACGCCAAGGTAATCATAAGCGCGATAGATGAAACACGAAGACTTTGATTTATTGCGGCTCAGAAAAGAAAAAAGCCCCAAAACGAAACGTGTTTCAGGGCTCTCTTAGATTCTTCTAAGAAAAAGCAGTGGTACAGATATAGACCCAGCTTCCTCTTATTGGTTCCCCAAAAAATCGATCTTTTTTCGATCTTTTTGAGTCACTCAATCGAGTACTGAATATTCAATTGGTTATGCAACACTGGCCTTAATGATCAGGTGCTCATCCAAATTGACTTCCAGTGCGACTTCATCACACGCATGTTGACGCGGGCACTGCTCGCAATCTTTCAGTACTTTTTCAGGCAGCAACGTTTTAGAGGTCGGAATGAAGTCCAGCTTCATAAAGAACTCCGGTGTCCGTGTCAGCACAAACACTTTCTTGATCGCCATTTGGCGCGCTTTCTTGACGAGGTAGTCGACAATTGCGGTGCCCTGACCTTGTCCTTGCCAGCCCGCTTCCACGCCGAGTGAGCGAATCTCGGCTAAGCCGGAATCGTACACATAAAGTGACGCACAACCGGTGATTTCACCATTGTGTTCCGCCACCGCAAACGAACCGATATCGCGCACGATTTCATTGCGTGAACGCGGCAGGTTTTCGCCCATGTTGGCCCAGTAAGTCACCATGCCTTCCAACGTTTCAATGTCGGTCAGACGCGCAGGACGCACTTTGACTGAAGACGCATCGCGTTTAGACAGGCGTTTCTCCGCTTGTTCCACTGCGTAGGCCACTTGATGTGGTGCCACGCCGCCGAGAGCGCTCCGTTTTTCCAAGCACGACTCAATGGTCAAAATCGCATACACATCGTTTTCAATCACGGGTGAGAAGGCTTTCAACTCTTCCAGTGACAGCTCTTCCAGTGCGCAGCCTTTGGCAATCGCACCCACGACCGCAACCCCAACAATATGGTGCGCTTCACGGAATGGAATGCCTTTCGCCACCAAGTAATCTGCCAGTTCAGTGGCGTTGGCGTATCCTTGTTTGGCGGCTTCCAACGTACGTGCGTTGTTCACTTTGATCCCTTCAAAGCACAGCGCCGCCATTTCCATACAGTCATTCCAAGTGTCGAGCGCGTCAAACAGCCCTTCTTTGTCTTCTTGCATGTCTTTGTTGTACGCCAGCGGCAGCGCCTTCACGGTCATCATCATGCCAGCCAGTGAGCCATACACACGACCAGTCTTGCCACGAATCAGCTCCAGCGCGTCTGGGTTTTTCTTTTGTGGCATCAAGGACGAGCCCGAGGTGACGGTATCTGCCAGTTCAATAAAGCCTGATTCACCGGAGTTGTAGAAGATCATGTCTTCCGCCAGACGTGACAGGTGCAGCATCGAAATCGACGCCGTGGTCATCAGTTCCATCACATGGTCGCGGTCCGATACGGAATCGAGTGAGTTACGGGTCGCACGACGAAAGCCGAGCGAGTGCGCCAGTTTTTCACGGTCAATCGCGTACGCAGTGCCAGCCAGCGCGCCAGACCCCAGCGGGCAGGTATCGAGGCGTTTAATCGCATCGCTCAAACGAGAATAGTCACGCTCAAACATTTCGACATACGCCAAGCACCAGTGTGCAAATGTCACCGGCTGAGCCCGTTGCAGGTGTGTATAACCCGGTAGCACGGTGCCCTGATGTGCTTTGGCCACGTCGACCATTTTGTTTTGCAGACGATCCAGTGCAATCAGCAGTTGCTGACCTTGCTGGCGACACCACAATTTCAGGTCGGTGGCCACTTGGTCGTTCCGCGAACGGCCGGTGTGCAGTTTTTTACCTAAATCGCCGACTTTGCTGATCAGTTGTTGCTCAACCCAAGAGTGAATGTCTTCCGCATCCGACAGCAGAATCTGCTCGGGGTCTTCCATCACTTCTAGCTTGAGTTCATTGAGCGCCAGTTCCAGCTTTTGCTGTTCTTCTTCGCTCAGCACATTCACAGACAGCAAAGCTTTCGACCAAGCAATGGACCCCACAATGTCCTGCTCAGCCAATCGGTAATCGAAGCGCAATGAATCATTAAAGTCTTTGAATCTTGTGTCTGCCGCTTGGGTAAATCTTCCGCCCCATAATGCCATTGCGTGTCTCCTAATGCTCACTCATCACTTGCTGTGCTAGTATGATATCCGACCTGAATCAGGCGATTTATTGTGTTTGTCAAAGTTACGGGAAGTTGAACAAAAAATAAAGTAAAAATTCACTTTTTAAACATAGTTATTCAGTAAATATTTTAAGACTGACTCGTTTACTATCGCAGACACAACAAAGCCCGCTTGCAGAGCAAACGGGCTTTTCTATTTGTGGCAAATTTTGATTATTTATTTGCGCGTTATTTCTTCGCTGCAGCGCTTAGCGCACGAATACGGCTCGACAGAGAGTATAGACGAATGAAACCGCCCGCGTGGCTTTGGTCGTACACGTCGTCTGCACCGAATGTGGCAAACTCTTCCGAGTAGAGGCTGTTCTCAGAACGTTTCTGAGTCGCCGTTGCCTGACCTTTGTAAAGCTTGATCACCACTTCACCATTCACGTCTTGTGCCAGCTCTTCTGCCGCGGCAAACACAGACTTACGCAGTGGTGTAAACCAACGGCCATCGTACACCAGGTGAGAGGCTTTGATGCCCAGCTCTTCACGGAATTCAAACGCGGTTTTGTCCAGAACCAGCTGCTCAACAGCACGCAGCGCTTCCATCATGATGGTGCCCCCCGGCGTTTCATAACAGCCACGAGACTTCATGCCCACCAAACGGTTTTCCACGATATCGATACGACCCACACCGTGTTTCACGCCTTTCTCGTTCAGCGCAACCAGTACGTCGTAAGGTGACAGCGCTTGGCCGTCCACGGCAACCACTTCGCCTTTCTCGACTTTCAGCGTCACGTACTCGGCTTCATTTGGCGCTTGCTCTGGGTCGACTGTCCATGCCCAGCAATCGTCGTTCGGTGCGTTCCAAGTACTTTCCAGTACGCCACCTTCTGTAGAAATATGCCATGCGTTTGCGTCACGCGAGTAGATTTTTGTCAGTGACGCCGCACATGGAATGTTACGCTCGGCAAGGTAATCCAGACACTCTTCACGGCTGACCAGATCCCACTCACGCCAAGGGGCAATCACGTGCAGATCCGGTGCCAGCGCAGCGAACGCGCCTTCGAAACGCACTTGGTCGTTGCCTTTACCGGTACAACCGTGCGCCAGTGCATCTGCGCCAACTTGACGTGCAATTTCCACTTGTGCTTTCGCGATCACCGGGCGCGCCATTGACGTCCCCAGCAGGTATTTACCTTCGTAGTAAGCACCGGTTTTTAGCGTTGGGTAGATGTAGTCTTTAACCAGCTCGTCTTTCAGATCGACGACGTAACACTCTGAAGCCCCTGAGGCGATCGCTTTCTCTTCAATGCCGACCAGCTCATCCGCGCCTTGGCCAACATCGGCCACAAACGCTACGACTTCACAGTCATAGTTTTCTTTCAGCCATGGAATGATGACTGATGTATCCAGACCGCCAGAATATGCGACAACCACTTTATTTACTTGAACTTTACTCATTGTACTTCTCTCCAACTTCCTGGCTCTGCGCTTGGCGGTCAGTGCTCAGGTTTATGTCCATTAATTCGTTTGTTATTTCAATTCGTTTATTCAGGCAGAAACTGCGTGCCGATGCTTTGTCCGGCGAACAGCTTGGCGAGCTTTTCCGGATAGCGCCAGGTAGCCACTTCAATCGGGCGCCCCAGATCTTTAGCCGCTTCCAGCGCCGCTTTGACCTTCACAATCATGCCGTCGGTAATCACTTTGCCGGCGATCAACGCGTCGGCTTGCTGTTCATCAAGGCTAGCAATCAGATGACCTTTGCCATCCAACACTCCGCTCACATCCGACAGCAGCACCAGTTCGGCGTCGAGCGCGCCAGCCACTGCAACAGCAGCTTGGTCAGCATTGACGTTCATCATCTGCCCCTCAGCGGTCAGGCCGATGGAGCTAATGATGGGCAGAGCACCCGCCGTCAGCAGCGCTTCAACCAGCTTGGCATCGCCCGCTTTCGCCAGACCTACCGCGCCCAGTTCCGGATCCAGTTCGACCACCTGACACAGGCCGCCGTCAGCCAGACACAATCCCACAGCATTCAAACCATCTTTGATCGCTTGGCCTTGCAGCATCTTGTTCGCCGTCCCGGCCAGCGCACCGGCAATCACCGGAATCTGATCGTAAGGGGTCACGCGTAAACCATCTTTTTTCACGGTTTTCAGCTGCAGTTTTTCCATCAGTTCGTCCACGAGGTAACCACCGCCGTGTACGATCACAATTCGTCGCTGTGCTTGGGCTTGATACTGGGCGATTGCGCCGAAAAGCTTGCTGAGTGTCTCTGCACACGACAGAGCGGCACCACCTAACTTAATCACCAATGGATTTTGCTTTGTATCCGTCATTTTTAACCCTTACACCAAAGCGGTTAGTTCATCGAAACCGTAGTGAATGTTTAAACATTGCATCGCTTGACTCGATGCACCCTTCAATAAATTGTCTATCGCCGATACGACGATGATGTGTTCACCCTGCACTTTCCAACCGATGTCGCAGAAAGGCGTGAATTCCACATTCTGAATGCTTGGCAGTGTGTTGGTCTGCAAACGCACGGCTGGCTTGTTGTGGTAGGCCTGCTCAAACGCTTGTGCGACCTGCTCCGCCGTGACACCCGCAGCGAGCTTTAGGGTAATGGTGGCCAGAATGCCACGCTTAAAGTTGCCCAAATGCGGCGTAAAAATCACATCGCAATCGAGGTGTGCCGCGATTTCAGGTTGGTGACGATGGGTAAATACACCATATGGCTGCAAGCTGACTTCGCAGAAACTGTTGGTCATGCTGGCTTTACGCCCCGCGCCGGACACACCGCTCACCGCGTTGATCACCGGCCACTGAGATTTATCCACCAGACCCGCCACCAGCAGCGGCTTAATCGCCAGTTGCGAAGCGGTTGGGTAACAACCCGCGACGGCAATCAACTGACTATTGAGAATCGCGTTTTGGTTCCACTCCGCCAATCCATAAGCCGCTTCGGCTAACCAATCACCATGCTGATGTTCGAACCCATAAAACTGTTGATAAAACCCTTCGCTTTGCACGCGGTACGCGCCAGACAGGTCAAACACCTGACAGTTGTTGGCCAGAAACACAGGCGCGAGGTCATGGCTGACTTCATGCGCCGTGGCAAGAAAGACCACATCAGCATCTTGCGCCACTTGCTCGACATCGAGTAATGCCTGCACTGGCATCTCCACCAATCCAGCCAATTTGCCGTGCAATTGGGCAATTGACTTTCCAGCGTCTACGCTGTTGGCGGAAACGTATAAACCTGATAGCGTGAGCTCTGGGTGTTTATGAACCATAAGAGCCAGCTCTGCTCCGGTGTAACCGCTTGCGCCGATGATGGTGGTTTTTAGCATCGTAAAACATCCAAAAAGAAGGTGAATAACAACATTTAAAACTGACTATTAATTTCCAAAAAGACCAGATTAATCGGTTTTTTATTCATTAAAAGTGATTTAATATGTGTTTTACATTTTCAGCGTTATTCTGTCAATAGTAGGAGCGAAGATAATATGCAATTACCCAGTTTCCTCGAAGTCTATGAAGGCTTGATTTCGACCCCGTCGATTAGTGCCACCGATCCCAAATGGGACCAAGGTAATGAACAGGTGATTGCCAAATTGGCAGGCTGGCTGACCGATCTCGGCTTTCAGGTGACGATTGATCAAGTGGCGCCGGGTAAACAAAACCTGATCGCCAAAAAGGGCGAAGGGGAAGGCGGCCTGTTACTGTCAGGCCACAGCGATACCGTGCCGTTTGATGAAGGGCGCTGGAACTATAATCCTCATGCGCTCACGCAGGATAACAACCGGTTTTACGGCCTCGGCACCGCCGACATGAAGGGCTTTTTTGCCTTTATTCTGGAAGCGGTGAAAAAAGTGGACTGGAGCAAACAGCGCAAACCGCTGTATGTGCTGGCGACCTGCGATGAAGAAACCACCATGCTGGGCGCACGTCACTTCACGCAAAATGCGCCATTCAAACCGGATTACTGCATCATCGGTGAACCCACCAGCTTGGTGCCAATTCACGGCCACAAAGGCCACGTCGCCAACGCCATTCGTGTGACAGGCAAATCGGGACACTCCTCGAACCCTGCGCTCGGTGTCAACGCGATTGAAATCATGTATGAAGTGCTGTTTGCGATGATGCAACTGCGCGACAAACTGGTGAAAGAGTACCACCACCCCGGTTTTGAAATTCCCACGCCGACACTCAACCTCGGCCATATTCACGGCGGCGATGCGCCCAACCGGATCTGTGGTTGCTGCGAGCTGCATTACGATGTGCGCCCGCTACCGGGCATCAGTTTGGATGGTTTGGACAACATGCTGCGTGGCGCGCTGCAAGAGGTTCAGGAAAAATGGCCGGGCCGAATTGAATTGGAGCCGCTGCACGACGCGATTCCGGGTTACGAGTGCGCGCACGATCACCCATTTATCACCGGCGTGAGTGAAATTTGTGGCCATGAAGCGCAAACCGTCAACTACTGCACGGAAGCGCCGTTCTTGCAGGAGCTATGTCCGACTTTAGTCTTAGGCCCGGGCTCGATTGATCAAGCCCACCAACCAGACGAATTTTTGGCATTTGAGTTCATCGACCCCACCATCAACGTGTTGTCCAAAGCGATGGTCAAATACTGCTTTTAAAGTGTGAACAAGCTGTTACGTCGCCCTGAGTCGGTTTTACCACTCAGGGCTTTTTGTAAGAAAATTTCAACAAAAAAGGTGTTTTATCCTAACAGCTGTTCAAAAGAACCAACGAAGCAATAAATGGAATCTTAGTCTGCTATGTTTGACGGCACTGGACAAATTTCGTTAGATTGTGTACTTAAAGAAAAGAACAATGGATGTAATTTTTTTACAAGGCAGGATGACAATGAACGAAAAATACGCCGCGCTCAAAAGTAACGTGAGCATGTTGGGTCGACTCCTCGGTCAGACCATTCAAGATGCAGACGGAGACGTTATTTTAGAGAAAGTGGAGACCATCCGAAAACTTTCCAAATCTGCCCGCGCCGGCAACCAAGCGGATCACGCGAATCTCATTGAAGAGATTAAAAGCCTCAACAACGATGAGCTCACGCCCGTCGCTCGTGCTTTCAACCAATTCTTGAACCTGACCAACATCGCCGATCAATACCACACCATTTCACGTCATTGTGAAGCGCATGTGTGTGAACCGGATGCGGTGCATTCGCTGTTCAGCCAACTGAGCCAGAACGGCATCAGCAAACTGGATACCGCCCAAGCGGTACGCGATCTGAACATTGAACTGGTGCTGACCGCGCACCCGACGGAAATCACCCGTCGCACCATGATCAACAACCTGGTCAAAATTAACGAATGCCTGTCCAAACTGGAGCTGAGCGAACTCTCTTCCAAAGAACGCCTCAAAACCGAGCGTCGCTTAGAGCAGTTGATCGCACAGGGCTGGCATTCCGACGTGATTCGTAAACAGCGCCCAACCCCGCTGGATGAAGCCAAATGGGGCTTTGCCGTGGTGGAAAACTCTCTGTGGCAAGCGGTACCTGAGTTTCTTCGTGAACTAAACGAGAGCGTCAAAGGGTATCTGGGAGAAGGATTACCTATCGACGCTCGTCCGGTGCACTTCTCCTCTTGGATGGGCGGCGACCGCGACGGTAACCCGTTTGTGACCCACTCCATCACGCGTGAAGTGATGCTGCTGTCGCGCTGGAAAGCTGCCGACCTGTATTTAGGCGACATCAGCGAGTTGGTGGCCGAACTGTCGATGACCAAATGCAACGACACGCTACGTGAATTAGCCGGTGAAGAAGAGCACGAACCGTATCGCGCGGTGTTGAAACGCGTTCGTTCGTTGCTGCAAGAAACACTCGATATTCTCGATGCAAAAATTCACGGCCAAAAACTCGCGGTGAAAGCACCGCTGCAAAACATCAGCCAGCTGTGGGATCCACTGTACGCCTGTTACCAATCGCTACATGAGTGTGGCATGGGCGTGATTGCCGACGGCTCGCTGCTCGATACCCTGCGCCGCGTCAAAGCGTTCGGAGTTCACTTGGTACGCCTCGACATTCGCCAAGAAAGCACCCGTCATTCCGATGTTTTGTCGGAACTGACCCGTTACCTTGGCATCGGTGATTACAATCACTGGAGCGAACAAGACAAAATTGCGTTCCTGACCAACGAGCTGGCATCCAAACGTCCGCTGTTGCCACGTGATTGGGAACCATCTGAGCCGGTCAAAGAAGTACTGGATACGTGTAAGATCATCGCCGCGCAGCCGCGCGAAGCGTTTGGTGCTTACGTGATTTCGATGGCGCGCACCGCTTCCGATGTGCTCGCGGTTCACCTGCTGCTGCAAGAATCGGGCTGCCCTTACCGCATGGACGTGTGTCCACTGTTTGAAACGCTGGACGACCTCAACAACGCCGAAGCCGTTATTACTCAATTGATGAGCATCGATCTCTACCGCGGCTTTATTCAAAACCATCAAATGGTCATGATCGGTTACTCCGATTCCGCCAAAGATGCTGGTGTGATGGCCGCAGGTTGGGCGCAGTACCACGCAATGGAATCGCTGGTGAGAGTGGCAGAAGAAGCGGGTGTTGAACTGACTCTATTCCACGGCCGTGGCGGTACGATTGGTCGTGGTGGCGCGCCAGCGCACGCTGCGCTGCTGTCTCAGCCACCGAAAAGCTTGAAAGGCGGCCTGCGTGTGACGGAACAAGGCGAGATGATTCGCTTTAAACTCGGTCTGCCCGAAGTCGCGGTCAACAGCTTTAACCTGTACGCCAGCGCGGTGCTGCAAGCGAACCTGCTACCACCACCGGAGCCGAAACAGGAATGGCGCGATCTGATGAACGTACTGTCGGAAGTGTCATGTGAAGCCTATCGTGCCGTGGTAAGGGGCGAACCGGACTTTGTGCCGTACTTCCGCCAAGCCACGCCGGAGCTAGAACTGGGTAAACTGCCGCTGGGCTCACGTCCAGCCAAACGTAACCCGAACGGTGGCGTCGAAAGCCTACGTGCGATCCCGTGGATCTTCTCGTGGAGCCAAAACCGTCTGGTCCTGCCTGCGTGGCTGGGAGCCGGTGAAGCGATTCAGTACTCTATCGACAAAGGCCATCAGGCACTGTTGGAAGAGATGTGCCGCGAATGGCCGTTCTTCTCTACCCGTCTGGGCATGCTGGAAATGGTGTACACCAAGTGCAGCGTCGACATTGCCCGTTACTACGACGAGCGTTTGGTGGATGAAGCACTGCGCCCACTGGGCCAACGCCTGCGCGCGCAACTGCAAAAAGACATCAAGACCGTGCTGAACGTCGAGAACAACGAAAACTTGATGCAAAGTGATCCGTGGGGCCATGAGTCCATTCGCCTGCGCAACATCTACGTCGAGCCGTTGAACATGCTCCAGGCCGAACTGCTGTACCGGACGCGTCAATCGCAGGAACCAGCACCAGAACTGGAAGAAGCGCTGATGGTCACCATTGCGGGCATTGCAGCAGGTATGCGCAATACCGGCTAATTAACAGCATAAAAAACCACTTAAAACCAAAAGACCGCTTACTGGCGGTCTTTTATTTTATTTGATAGATTTATTGAGAATAATATCAGTTTTTTGAAAAAAAACGCTATTGTATTCTACTTTATGCTTATTATTTAGATATACTACAGCTCCTCTGCGACATCTATTCAAACACTACAAGTCGCAGTTCGATATGCAACGACATATCAATCCTAGGTGATAAACGGCTTTCAAGGTGACAAGGGCAGCACATCGTTGCTGACAAGACTCAAACCCTGAATCACAGCGTACCAACAAGAAGTACGCACGATGGCTGAGTCTACTGTTAGAAGTTTATTAACCATTTGGATTGAAGACATGTCATTACCACACGTTATCCTCACTGTTCTGAGCACACGCGATGCAACCGGATACGACATCACAAAAGAGTTTTCTGCAAGCATCGGCTATTTCTGGAAAGCCAGTCACCAACAAGTTTATCGTGAACTGAACAAAATGGGTCAGCAGAATCTGGTGACCTGTGTCCTGGAACCTCAAGAAGGTAAACCGGATCGTAAAGTCTACTCCATCACCGATTTAGGCCGCAGCGCGCTGGGTGAATGGTTTGACCAACCGACCGCCCACCCAACTGTACGTGATGAGTTCAGCGCAAAATTAATGGCTTGTGCTGTCCAACCGGCGGATCCGTACCGCATTCAACTGACCGAACTCATCGAAGAGTCGCGTAAACTGGTTGCCCACTACAACGAGATTGAAGCGGCGTACTATGCCAACCCAGCCGTGATGGACAAGCAGCAGCGCTTAGAGCGCCTGACACTGCGTCGCAACCTGTTGGTGCGTCAAGCTTGGATTCAATGGGCCGAAGAAGTGGTCGCTGAACTGGACGCGATGGAGTAAAGTGAAAAAAAGGGATGATGCTCAGCACCATCCCTTTTTTGTTATCGTTAACGGCTCGAACTAGATGCCGTCGCCACCAATAAAGGTTTGTGAACGGCCGTTAAAGTTCTGGTCCATGTCCAGCGACGGCTTATCGGTTCTCGGACGACCAACAATGCGTGCGGGCACGCCCGCCACCGTGGTGTGCGGCGGAACCGGTTGCAACACCACCGAGCACGACCCAATCTTGGCGCCTGTCCCCACTTCGATGTTGCCGAGAATTTTCGCCCCAGCACCAATCATCACGCCTTCGCGGATTTTCGGGTGACGATCACCACACTCTTTACCTGTACCGCCCAGTGTCACGTCTTGCAGAATAGACACATCATCTTCCACCACAGCCGTTTCACCAATCACGATCCCCGTGGCGTGGTCGAGCATGATGCCGCGACCGATGCGCGCTGCCGGGTGAATGTCCACCTGACACGCGACTGAAATTTGGTTTTGCAGATAAGTTGCCAGCGCCTGACGGCCTTGGCGCCACAGCCAGTTCGCAACGCGATACCCTTGCAGCGCATGGTACCCTTTCAGATACAACAGCGGCATCGAGTACATGGAAACCGCCGGGTCACGCGTTACCGTCGCACAAATATCACACGCCGCGGCTTCAGTGATTCTCGGATCGGCGGCGAACGCCTCTTCCACCACTTCACGAACCGCCATGGCTGGCATGGACGCGGTATTGAGTTTATTCGCTAGAATATAACTCAGCGCAGCCGCCAAACTTTCGTGTTTAATAATCGTCGCGTGATAGAAGCTGGCCAGCATTGGCTCTTGCTCTGACTGCTCGCGAGCCTCGTTCACGATGGCTTGCCAGACTTTATTTTGTGCGCACTGTTTCATTGATCACTCTGCCTCGGGCTTTTCCCCGGCATGGCGTCACGCCGGGTTGCTCTTTTAATCCTTCAAAAAATGCCAAGCAGCTTATTGCTGTGGTTATCGTTCTGCTTTTTTATCACGCGCCAGCAAATCTTGTGCTGCCATGCGGGCGTCCTTTCCTTGATACAATACTTGATAAATTTGTTCAACTATTGGCATCTCCACGCCCATGCGTTGCGCCAGTAGCCACACCTCTTTGGTGTTCCGATACCCTTCCACCACTTGGCCGATATCTTGTTGCGCCGTATCGACATCTTTGCCTTGGCCCAAGGCCAAACCAAAACGACGGTTGCGCGATTGGTTATCGGTACACGTCAGCACCAAATCACCCAGCCCCGCCATGCCCATGAAGGTTTCCGGCTGCGCACCCAGCGCCGCGCCCAGACGGGTCATTTCCGCCAAACCACGGGTAATCAGGGCCGTACGTGCGTTGGCACCAAAGCCGATGCCATCCGACATCCCCGCACCAATGGCAATCACGTTCTTCACAGCGCCTCCCAGTTGCATGCCGATGAAATCGCTGTTGGCATAAACACGGAAGGTTTTGCTGCAGTGAATCTTTTCCTGCAGATCGGCGACAAACTGCGCGTCAGGCGATGCCACTGAAATCGCGGTGGGCATGCCCATCGCCAGCTCTTTCGCAAACGTCGGGCCAGACAGCACCGCCAACGGATGGGATTCCCCCAGCACGTCATGCGCCACATCTTGCAGCAAACGTCCCGTGTCCGGTTCCAACCCTTTGGTTGCCCAGCAGATCCGGGTGTCTTCTCGCAAGTAAGGTTGCAGGCTGTTGAGCACAATCGCAAACACATGGCTTGGCACCACCACCAGCAGATCGCGGCTCGCTTGCACCGCTTTTTGCAAATCGGATTCAATGATCAGCGACGGTGGAAAATCGATGTCAGGGAGGAATTCGTGGTTAGCACGTTCCGCTTCCAAACGCGCCATGTGGACCGGATCGTGTCCCCACAGGACAACATTGGCGCCGTTGCGAGCCAAAGAAATGGCCAGAGATGTGCCGTACGAACCTGCGCCAATGACGGTCATGGCGATCGCTTTACCGTAAGCATTGTTTGTGTGTGAATCAGTCATTGTTCCGCCTGATGGATAACAGTTTGTCTTATTCTATACCCAAAACACGCCCAAATGCAGACGCACGGCGTTTCGCTGTGGGTAAAAACAAAAATGCACATCGCACCATGCTAGGAAGATGCGCTGTGCATTAGCGTTGCCTCTCACAACTTTTTGGCGCGAGAGGCAGAGCGGTGAAGAGCGTCAGCTTAAGCTTGCGCTTCACCTTGTTCAGCTTGTTGCTGTAGGTAGTTCATGAACAGGGCATCAAAGTTCACAGGTGCCAGGTTCAGTTGTGGGAACGTCCCTTTCACCACAAGGCTCGCGATCGTTTCACGTGCGTATGGGAACAGGATGTTCGGGCAGAATGCGCCAAGGCAATGTGCCAGTTGGCCCGCTTCCATTTGGTCAGCCGTGAAGATACCCGCTTGTTGTACTTCACACAGGAATGCGTTTTCTTCTGCGTTTTTCACAGTCACAGTCAGGCGTAGCACCACTTCGTACACACCTTCGCCCAGTTCACGGCTTTGCGTGTCCAGATCCAGTTTCACATCTGGGTTCCACTCTTTTTGGAACATTGTTGGCGAGTTAGGTGCTTCAAACGACACATCTTTTAGATAGATGCGTTGAATTGCGAAGTTTTGTTGCGGAGCTTGTTGTTGTGCTGCTTCAGCCATGATTTTGTCCTTAATACAGATAATTTCGAGTCATTGCCCTGAGACTAACCGAGAGCTGGCGGGATCACTAGAGTGGAAATCCAATCCGTGCCAAGTATCACAACTCTGGGTTTCAGGCGCCGACATTTTGTGCAGCGCCCGTTTCAGAACGTTCGTGACCGATTATTTTTTGCCACGAACCAGAGGAAGATTTGCTTCGTTCCAAGCCACTAGGCCGCTTTTTAGCAGGTTAACGTTCGCAAAGCCCGCTTTTGCCAGCAGCTCAGCACTTTCACGTGCAGTCTGACCTGTTTTGCATACTACGATGATTGGGTCAGATTTGTGGCTTTCAAGGGCAGACAGGTTACCGGCTTTAATGTCCGACGGTAAAATGTGAACTGAGTCGGTAATGTGACCACGTTTGAAGTCTTCTTTGGTGCGAATATCCACCACCACACCGTTTTCTCGGTTCATCAGATGCGTCACCTGTGAAGCGGTGACTTCTTTGTAAGCAGCCGTTGATGATTTATAGATGCTGGCGATCAACGCCACCAAAATACCTACCCAGGCCAGGGATAGGATCATGTTCTGTTGGAAAAACTGAATGTATTCTTGCATATCCTGCGCTCTTGCAATGGTGGATCAAAACAGCCAAAGAGTATAACGAGGTTGCCAGCCTGACGCGAGCAGTTAGCACGCAGAATCCCTGACTTATGCCACGAAAATGACTCCCGTTTGGCCAGCGTTCGCGCTTTGGGGCGTGCTGGCCACTGGCCTTTGATTAGGCACGGGGAAACGGAAATGCGGTCACTTTATCAATGTGATCCTCACCCAGCGCCAGCATGATCAGGCGATCGATGCCCAGCGCAACCCCGGCGCACGCCGGCAAGCCCGCTTCCAGCGCGGCAATCAGATGATAATCGATCGGTTGAGGGGCCAGCCCCATGTCGATGCGTTTGGCATTATCGGCCTCGAAACGCGCCAGTTGTTCTCGGGGGTTGTCGAGTTCATGAAACCCGTTCGCCAGCTCGATGCCTTTGAAATAGACCTCAAAGCGGTCCGCCACGCGCGCATCGTGTGGATTGATCTTGGCCAGCGCTGCTTGCGAGGCGGGAAAATCATACACAAATGCTGGCACGTGCTGACCAATGTTGCCTTCAACGCCCATGCTAAACAGCAGTTGCAACAAGGTATCGCGATCCGTTTCCGGCTCAGCAATATCGCTTAATCCTAACGACGCGGCGGCCTGTTTCAGCTCGGCCATGCTGCCTTCCAGCGGACACACCCCCAGCACGGTTAAAAATGCCTGCTGATAGGTCAGGCGCTCAGAAGCTCCCGTTTGCAGCGTCATTTGCAGCAATGCATCCATTTCGTCCATCAAATCGTGATGATCGAACCCGACGCGATACCACTCCAGCATGGTGAATTCTGGATTGTGATAACGGCCATTTTCTTCATTGCGAAACGCTTTCGCCATCTGATAAATCGAGCCGCTGCCGGCGGCCAGCAAGCGCTTCATGTGAAATTCCGGGCTGGTCATGAGATGCAGGTGACGCCCCGTCGCGTAACCGGGGCCAACAAACTGGGTTTGAAACGTATGCAGATGCACATCGGTCACGGTGGCATGACTCATCGCGGGCGTATCCACTTCCAACACATCACGCTCGGCAAAAAACTGACGAATGCGACTCAATAGCGCTGCGCGCTGCTTCAGTTGCTCAATTGATGCGGTCGGCATCCATTCTGACTTGCTCATTTTCGGTCTTCACATATACACAGAGAGGGATAATTCTACTCATATGTATAAAAAAACCAAACCCGTACGTGATCGAAATCACACAAAGAGCAATAAGTATGCTTGCGCTTGCATTACCTAAGCAAAAGCCCAACAGAATCAATTTTTTCAAACAACGCCTCTTCTAAACTACCGCTACCACTTTGGTACAAGTGGAAAGTAGCGAGTACCGAGAAGAAGCTTTCCTTCGTATCGACAAGCTGCGAATCATAATCAAGGGATCCTAGCCGGTCCCCATAAAAAACTCACTACACTGGAGGATAACTGTGCAAACTATCACCACAGATATCGCAGTCATCGGCGCCGGCGGCGCTGGTCTTCGTACTGCTATTGCAGCGGCTGAAGCAAACCCGGACTTGGAAGTCGCGCTTATTTCCAAAGTTTATCCAATGCGCTCTCATACGGTCGCTGCAGAAGGTGGATCAGCAGCAGTTATCAAGGAAGAAGACAGTTTAGATAACCACTTCAACGATACCGTTGGCGGTGGCGACTGGCTGTGTGAACAGGATGTTGTTGAATATTTCGTTGCGAATTCGACACGCGAAATGATCCAAATGGAGCAATGGGGTTGTCCTTGGAGCCGTAAAGAAAACGGTGAAGTCAACGTGCGCCGTTTCGGTGGGATGAAAGTCGAACGTACATGGTTCGCAGCCGATAAAACCGGTTTCCACATGCTGCACACCCTGTTCCAAACTTCAATGAAGTACCCGCAAATCAAACGCTTTGATGAATACTTTGTGGTCGACCTTCTGGTGGTTGACGGCGAAGTGCAAGGTCTGATTGCGATTCATATGTCAGAAGGTGAATTGGTCACCATTAAAGCGAAATCTGTTGTGCTCGCGACAGGTGGTGCTGGCCGTGTTTACCACTGCAACACCAACGGCGGCATCGTGACTGGTGACGGCATGGCGATGGCTTACCGCCACGGCGTTCCCCTACGTGACATGGAATTCGTGCAATACCACCCAACCGGTCTACCGGGCACAGGTATCCTGATGACCGAAGGTTGTCGTGGTGAAGGCGGTATCATCGTCAATAAAAACGGTTACCGTTACCTGCAAGATTACGGCATGGGCCCGGAAACACCGGTTGGCCATCCAAAGAACAAATACATGGAACTGGGTCCACGCGACAAAGTTTCTCAAGCGTTCTGGCATGAGCAGCAAAAAGGCAACACCATCAAACACCCACTGGGTGATGTGGTGCACCTCGACCTGCGTCATCTGGGCGAAGAATACCTGCAAGAGCGTCTGCCATTCATCTGTGAACTGGCCAAAGCTTACGTCAACGTCGATCCAGCAAAAGAGCCGATTCCTATTCGTCCGACCGTGCACTACACCATGGGTGGTATCGAAACCAACGGCGAATGTGAAACACGCATTCAAGGCCTGTTCGCTGTGGGTGAATGTGCGTCTGTCGGTCTGCACGGTGCCAACCGTTTAGGTTCAAACTCTCTGGCTGAATTTGTGGTGTTTGGCCGCGTTGCCGGTGAACACGCCGTGAAACGTGCTGAATCATTCAAAGGCTGGAACGACACCGCCATCGCTGAACAAGTGAAAGCGGTTGAAGCACGCATTCAAGCGCTGCTGGACCAAAAAGGCGACGAAAACTGGGCTGACATCCGCACTGAAATGGGTCACACCATGGAAGCGGGTTGTGGTATCTACCGTCAGGAAGATTTGATGGAAGAAACCATCAACAAACTGGCAGAACTGAAAGAACGCTACAAACGCATCAGCATCAAAGACAAAGGCAAAGTGTTCAACACTGACCTGCTGTACGCGATCGAAGTCGGTTATGGCCTAGAAGTTGCCGAAACCATGGTTCACTCTGCCATCCTTCGTAAAGAGTCTCGTGGTGCGCACCAACGTCTTGACGACGGCTGCACAGAGCGTGATGACGTGAACTACTTGAAACACTCGCTGGCGTTCTACCAAAACGGTGATGCACCGAAGATCGATTACAGCGCGGTCACCATCACAAAATCTCAGCCAAAAGCCCGTCTATACGGTGAAGCGGCAGAGCAAGCAGCAGCGGCCGAAGCAGCACAGAGCGTAGAGGAGCAGAAATAATGTCAGCGAACCGCATTCAAAAAGTGGAAATCCTGCGCTACGACCCAGCAAAAGACGCAGAACCCCATCTTCAAGCGTTTGAAGTTCCGTTTGATGAAACCATGTCTGTGCTAGACGCGATCGGTTACGTGAAAGACCACCTAGACAAAGATCTGTCTTACCGTTGGTCTTGTCGTATGGCGATCTGTGGTTCATGCGGCATCATGGTCAACGGCGTGCCAAAACTGGCCTGTAAGAGCTTTTTGCGTGACTACCCTGATGGCGTAAAAATTGAGCCACTGGCGAACTTCCCTATCGAGAAAGACCTGATTGTGGATATGAGCCCGTTCATCGAGCGTCTGGAAGCTATCAAGCCTTACATCATTGGTAACGACCGCAAACCGGAAGACGGCACCAACCTGCAAACACCGGAACAGATGGCGAAATACAAACAGTTCGCTGGTTGTATCAACTGTGGTCTGTGCTACGCAGCGTGTCCTCAGTTCGGTCTGAACCCAGAGTTCATCGGTCCTGCGGCCCTGACACTGGCTCACCGTTACAACCTAGACAGCCGTGACAACGGTAAAGCAGAACGAATGAAGCTGATCAATGGTGCCAACGGCGCTTGGGGCTGTACGTTCGTCGGCTACTGCTCTGAAGTGTGTCCAAAACACGTTGACCCAGCGGCTGCGGTAAACCAAGGCAAAGTGGAGTCATCTATGGACTTCGTCATTGCAATGCTGAAACCACAGGAGGCTTGAGGATGAGTAACCGTAAACCTTATGTTCGTGAAATGAAACGTACTTGGTGGAAAGATCATCCGTTCTACCGCTTCTACATGGTACGTGAAGCGACCGTACTGCCACTCATCCTGTTCACTCTGTTCCTGACCGTGGGTCTGGGTGCATTGGTGAAAGGACCGGAAGCGTGGGATAGCTGGTTGGCCTTTATGGCAAACCCAATCGTCATCGCGATCAACATCGTCGCGCTGGCAGGTAGCCTGTTCCATGCGCAAACCTTCTTCAGCATGATGCCACAAGTGGTGCCAATTCGCCTGAACGGCAAATTGCTGGATAAGAAAATCATCGTACTGACTCAGTGGGTGGCAGTTGCCTTCATTTCACTGATCGTTCTCTTCGTGGTGTAAGGAGCTTATTGTGATTAATACCAATCCAAAACGTTCAGATGAACCGGTATGGTGGGGTCTATTTGGTGCTGGTGGTACATGGTTTGCCATGATCACGCCAGTGACCATTCTGGTGCTGGGTATCCTGGCGCCGCTGGGCATCATTGATGCTGACGCGATGAGCTACGAGCGTGTGTCTGGTTTCGTGACCAGCATCATCGGTGCGCTGTTTGTGATCGGCACATTGGCGCTGCCGATGTGGCATGCGATGCACCGTGTTCACCACGGCATGCACGACCTGAAATTCCACACCGGTGTGGCAGGTAAAATTGCGTGTTACGGCTTCGCAACCATCATTTCTGCGCTGGCCGTTGTGTTTATCTTCATGATCTAACACACCGTCAACAGGCAAAAAGGCAGGTCTCTCACCTGCCTTTTTTTATTGCGCCGAATGACTGAATTCCGGCCACAAAAAAACCAGCGCTGGCGCTGGTTTTTTAATCAAACGGTTACTTATTTCACGCGGCTGACGTATTCGCCACTGCGAGTGTCCACTTTGATCACTTCACCAATTTGGATGAACAGCGGTACACGTACAACAGCACCGGTAGTCAGCGTCGCTGGTTTACCGCCAGTACCTTGCGTATCACCTTTCAGGCCAGGATCCGTTTCTGTGATTTCCAGCTCAACAAAGTTCGGTGGTGTCACGGAGATTGGGTTACCGTTCCACAGTGTCAGCGTGCACGTGTTGTTCTCAACCAACCATTTCGCGCTGTCACCCACCGCTTTCAGATCCGCTGGGATCTGTTCGAACGTTTCTGCGTTCATGAAGTGGTAGAACTCACCGTCGTTGTATAGGTAGTCCAGATCGATATCCATGACGTCAGCGACTTCAACGGTGTCACCAGACTTGAATGTTTTTTCTAGAACTTTACCAGAAAGCAGCTTACGGATTCGTACGCGGTTGAACGCCTGACCTTTACCGGGTTTCACATACTCGTTTTCGAGAATGACACACGGCTCATTATCAAGCATAATTTTAAGACCGCCTTTAAATTCATTCGTGCTAACAGTAGCCATTATTTCCTCTTACATTCTTCGAGTTAAAGTTAATGCCGCACATCATAACCCGAAAAGTCGATTCTGTTGAGCAAAACTGGATCCAACAGCTCGCGAATGGGATCTCCGATCCCGCGCAATTACTTCAGCAGCTCGGTATCGATCCCCAGCCATGGCAAAACGGATTTGACGCGCGCAAATTGTTTGCGCAGCGGGTGCCACAAAGTTTTGTTGATCGCATGGAAAAAGGTAATCCGTACGATCCGCTGCTCCGTCAAGTTTTGCCACTCAGTGAAGAGTTTGACGTCCATCCGGGCTACTCCGAAGACCCGCTTGACGAGCAGAACAACGCCGTGCCCGGCCTGCTGCATAAATACCGCAACCGCGCGCTGATGATTGTCAAAGGCGGCTGTGCGATTAACTGTCGTTACTGCTTTCGCCGTCACTTTCCGTATGCCGACAATAAAGGCAGCAAAGCGGTGTGGCAGCAAAGTCTGGATTACATCGCGTCACAGCCAGAGCTCAATGAAATCATTCTCTCCGGCGGCGATCCGTTGATGGCCAAAGATCAGGAGCTGAGCTGGCTGATTGAGCGTATCGGCGCCATCAGCCATGTCAAGCGCCTGCGCATTCATTCTCGCTTGCCGGTGGTGATTCCTGCGCGCGTCACCGATGAATTGGTGGCGCTACTGGCCAATACCCGCCTTCAGGTGGTGTTAGTCACGCACATCAACCACGCCAACGAGATCAATCTGGCACTCAAACAGCAGATGGCACGCCTGCGCGCGGTGAATGTCACGCTACTGAACCAAGGCGTGATGCTCAAAGGCGTGAACGACAGCGTGGCGGCGCAAGTGGCGCTGAGCGACACTCTGTTTGATGCCGGTATTCTGCCCTACTACATGCATGTGTTGGACAAAGTGCAAGGTGCGGCGCACTTCTACATCAGTGACAGCGAAGCCAAAGCCATCATGAGTGGATTGCTGGAGCGCGTGTCCGGTTACTTGGTGCCCACGCTGACGCGCGAGATTGGCGGTCGCAAGAGCAAAACGCCGCTCGACTTGCATTTGGAATAACCGAGCGCCTATCCGCCCGCGCAATAAGCAAGCGTTATCCACACCAGCAAAAGCTTTTATTCGCGTCACGGTTCAATTGGGCGCATACTGCGCCTTTTTCTTCTTGAGCAATTGTAAAGGCCATGATGCTTTCTCTCGATACTGTCTTTGATTTGGGCCCGTTCAGTTGGCCAGCCCTACTGTGTTGCGCCATTACGGGTTTGCTGATCGGCGTGGAACGCCAAACGCGCGGCAAGCCGGTCGGCATTCGAACGTCGATCCTCATCGTTTCCGGGACTTACCTGTTCATGGCGATGGCGGTATCGCTCTCGCCCAATACGCTCGACCAAGCGCGCGTACTCGGCCAAATCATTACTGGGGTTGGTTTCCTCGGGGCTGGCGTGATGATGACGCAAGATGGCAAGATTCATGGCGTGACGTCGGCAGCCGTCATTTGGGTCCTGGCTGCGCTCGGCTTGATGATTGGTTTGGGTTACCACGTGCAATCGGTGATGATCACGGTGCTGGTGCTGTGCGTGCTATATGGCGTGGATAAGGTTGAAAATACCTTTCAAAGCCTGCGCCGTGGTGTGCATCAACGTTTTCGTCGCCCGCACTAATGCCCGGCTCGCCCACTCAGAAACTCAGAAACAAAAAAAGCGTTGCACTCTGGCAACGCTTTTTTCATTCAACCGCCGCTTATTTCGCGAAGTTGATAATCGGGAAACACTTGAAGAAGCCGTTGTCTGCACAGTTAATCAGACCCACCTGCACACCTTCAATTTTCGATGTTTTGTTGAAAATACCCACTTGCACGGTTGAGGTGTCAGAGAAGTTCGCTGCACCCACATCGACCATGGTGTTACCTTCAGAATAGTTCACGAAGCTGACGTTCGCGCCTTTCACATCATTGGTGATGTTGACGGCACCGAGGTTCGCACCCACCGTTTTACCGGTGTTCCAGTTGAACAGACCCAGTGAAGCACCCGTCATTTCTTGGTTGATTTTGTGCGCGCCGAAAATACCCAGGTTCACACCTGTGGTGGTTTGCGTTTCCGACATACCAATCACAGCCAAGTCCAAACCTTTCACCTGATCAACATTGCCGTACAGGGCCGCAACACGGACGCCCGCAACCGTATTGTCATCCGGCGCATTAAAGTTGTTGATTGAAGAGAACATCACCGGTGTTGACGCCAAAGCAGAAGTCGAAGCCAGAGCGGCAGTCACTGCCAGCGCGGATACGATCTTTTTCATACTAACCTCCATCGTTGGGATAGTTTTAAATGTGCACCTGCTTATTATGGCCGCAACAATGACCAGCAATTGTTAGTTTTTCGTCATTCTTTTGCTAAGCGACTGATTTCACTCTATTGAGTGAATCTTCACGCCATAGCCCCCCGCCTCTTGCGCGACAAAATCGACGAAGTGGTGAATGGCTTCTAACGCATCTTCTTCATGATGGGTGACGTACAGCAGCTGACTGATGCCCGCCGAAGCAATGCGATTAAGCGCATGGAACACCAATTTACGATTGAGGTAATCCAGCCCCTGATATGGCTCATCCAGAATGAGCAGCGCTGGCTGCTTGATCAGCGCGCGACCAATCAGCAGGAGACGTTGCTGACCGTAATCAAGATTGCGAAATCCGACCTTCTCCAGCGCGCTCATTTCTAACAGGTTCAGCCACTCACGCGCCAACAGAATCTCTTTCTTGGACGGTTGTTGATACAGGCCAATCGAGTCGTAAAAGCCCGACACCAGCACTTCCAACGCGCTGCAATTGACGCGATATTGCAGGTGTAGCGCCGAAGACACCACGCCGATGTGCTTTTTGATATCCCAGATGGTTTCGCCACTGCCGCGCTTCATCCCCAGCACGGTGATATCGTTGCTGTAACACTGCGGGTGATCGCCGAGGATCAGGCCGAGCAGCGTGCTCTTGCCGCACCCATTGGGACCACGTACCTGCCAGTGCTCCCCTTGTCGAATTTGCCAGTTGATGCCCTGAAAAATGGGCGCATCGACATACTCAACCGTGACGTCATTCATCACCACCAGCGGATCCGGATAGCGGTGCGCGCTCTGATGAGCCTCCAGCAGTGTCAGCATGGCATCGCTGCGGCTGTGCGACAGCGCTTTCATCTGCGCCATCAGCGGGTGCTGGAGCCACGCCTCGCGAGTTAGGGTTTGTGACAAGCTGCGCTCGTCAAAGAGCGCCACGTGGGTCACGAACGGCGGTAATTCATCTTCACGCGAGGTGACAATCAGCAGCTGCATCTGCTGCGCCAGTTCCTCCAGCAATTGAGAGAGGTGCGCGCGGTGGGCAATATCTAACCCGGAATACGGTTCATCGAGGATCAGCAATTGTGGCTTGAGCGCCATCGCCCGCGCCAACATCACGCGGCGAGTTTCACCGGTCGACAACTGACGAAACCCACGCTGACGCAGCGCCAGCAGATCGGTTTGCGTCAATAGCGCTTCCAGTGCCGCTTCACCGCAGCCAGTTTCCAAAATCAACTCCTGCACCGTCGACCCGTAATCAATCTGGTCCATAAAGTCGGTGTCGTCTTTTTCCAGCTCCATATCCAGCAATCGCTGCTGCTCATGCAGCGACACACATGCCACCACGCCGGGCAGGTCACTCACCTCACCTTGCTGCGGCGTCAGTTCGCCGCTCAGAATGCGCACCAACAACGAGGCGGCGTGGCTGTGGGTGGAAAACATGCCCCAATGTTCGCCTTGGGCCAACGCCCAGTCGTCAATGGTGAGCGACACCGATTCGGTGTGGTGTTTAAGTTGCTGAATTTTCATATTGACCTTTCCTTGGAAACTGATTTTTCAGTGTGCAGAAACTGCGCAAAAATTTCTAGCGGATTTTCAGGCATAAAAAAAGCCGGAGCATTCACTCCGGCTTGTTCAGTTTGAATGGGGCGCGAATTACATCATGCCGCCCATGCCACCCATGCCGCCCATGTCAGGCATTGCTGGTGCATCTTTCTTCGGTAGGTCAGTCACCATCGCTTCCGTGGTGATCATCAGGCCAGCCACAGACGCTGCAAATTGCAGTGCGCTACGGGTTACTTTAGTTGGATCCAGAATACCCATGGCAATCATGTCGCCGTACTCGCCAGTTGCGGCGTTGTAACCGTAGTTACCGTCGCCCGCTTTCACGTTGTTCGCAACCACTGAATCTTCGTCGCCCGCGTTTTTCGCGATTTGACGAATTGGCGCTTCCATCGCACGTAGTGCCACGCGGATACCCACGTTTTGCTCTTCGTTGTCGCCAGTCAGTTCAGTTAGTTTAGATGCTGCGCGAATCAGTGCCACGCCACCACCTGCAACCACGCCTTCTTCCACAGCTGCGCGAGTCGCGTGCAGTGCGTCTTCAACGCGGTCTTTCTTCTCTTTCATTTCAACTTCAGTCGCTGCGCCCACTTTGATCACGGCAACGCCGCCTGCCAGTTTCGCAACACGCTCTTGCAGTTTTTCTTTGTCGTAATCTGACGTCGCATCTTCGATTTGTTGACGAATCTGAGTCACACGACCTTGAATTGCCACTTCATCACCTGCGCCATCAATGATGGTGGTGTTTTCTTTGGTGATGGTCACGCGTTTCGCTTGACCCAGATCTTCCAGCACAGCTTTTTCCAGTTCCAGACCGATCTCTTCAGAAATCACCGTACCACCAGTCAGAATCGCGATGTCTTGCAGCATCGCTTTACGACGATCGCCAAAGCCCGGTGCTTTCACAGCCGCAACTTTCACGATGCCACGCATGTTGTTCACAACCAGAGTAGCCAACGCTTCGCCTTCCACGTCTTCTGCCACGATCAGCAGTGGACGAGAAGCTTTCGCGACGCCTTCCAGGACTGGCAGCAATTCGCGAATGTTCGATACTTTTTTGTCAACCAGCAGGATGAACGGGCTTTCTAGATCCACGCTGCCTGCTTCTTGGTTGTTGATGAAGTAAGGAGACAGGTAACCGCGGTCAAACTGCATCCCTTCTACCACGTCGAGTTCGTCTTGCAGTGCCTGACCTTCTTCAACGGTGATCACGCCGTCGCGGCCCACTTTTTCCATCGCTTCTGCGATGATGTTGCCCACGCTCACATCTGAGTTTGCAGAGATAGTGCCGACCTGAGCAATCGCTTTGGTGTCTTCACATGGCACAGACAGCGCTTTCAGTTCTTCAACCGCTGCAATCACGGCTTTGTCGATGCCGCGTTTCAGATCCATTGGGTTCATGCCCGCCGCCACAGCTTTCAGACCTTCGTTCACGATCGCCTGAGCCAGTACGGTTGCGGTTGTTGTGCCGTCACCCGCTGCGTCGTTGGCTTGAGAAGCCACTTCTTTCACCATTTGTGCGCCCATGTTCTGGAATTTGTCTTCCAGTTCAATTTCGCGCGCCACAGACACACCATCTTTGGTGATGGTTGGTGCACCAAAAGATTTGTCGAGAACAACGTTGCGGCCTTTCGGGCCAAGGGTAACTTTTACTGCATCCGCCAGAACGTTTACACCTTCTAGCATTTTAACTCGAGCGTCATTACCAAATTTTACGTCTTTAGCAGCCATTTTGTATTTCCTTTAGAATTCGGTTTTAGTTCGTTTGCTTGGGAGCAATTACTCAACGATTGCCAGAATGTCGTTTTCAGACAAAATCAGTACTTCTTTACCGTCGATTTTCTCTGATTTCGTGCCGTAGCCTTCAGCAAAAATCACAGAATCGCCAACTTTCACGTCCAGAGGCAGAACTGTACCATTTTCCAGAATGCGGCCTTTGCCGACTGCAAGTACTTTACCGCGTGTTGATTTTTCTGCCGCAGAACCAGTGAGAACAATTCCACCAGCAGATTTTGATTCAACTTCTTGGCGTTCAACGATAACTCGGTCGTGTAATGGACGAATATTCATCGGTCGTCTCTCCTGATTAAATTTTCCGTTTGGTTAATAAAACGCTGATTGACCAGCTTGTGAATGATATGTGGGGTATCAAACGCCATATCCCAAGGGGTAAGCGCGAAAAAATTGTGATGAAATTAACGAATCCGTGGTGAAGTCGACGCATTGCGAGCATTTCGACCGCCTAACACCATCCCGTATAGTAAATAATTTGCTTTATTAAACTGAATATCCATAATAGTCAGAGAATAAAGAGGGACATGATGAAGACGATCGACCGGATTTTACACACCATCAAACGTGAAGGTGCCGTGACCGCCAAACAGCTTGCCGATGACTTGGGAATGACCACCATGGGGGCGCGTCAACACCTTCAGGCACTGGAAGACGACGGCATCCTGGCGTTTCACGATGTGAAAGTCAAAGTGGGTCGCCCGACGCGCCATTGGTCACTCACCCGCAAAGGCCATGATCAATTTGCCGATCGCCACGGTGAACTCACCATTCAAGTGATTGAAGCGGTGGAACATCTCTTTGGCAAAGAAGGCTTAGCCAAAGTGGCAGCCGAGCGTGAAGCGCAAACCTTGGCCCATTATCAGCAAGAACTGGACGCCTGCCCCGATCTGCACAGCAAACTCGCCACCTTGGTGGAACTGCGTGAGCAAGAAGGTTACATGGCGGAGCTGGAGCAAACCGAGCACGGTTATCTGCTGATCGAAAACCACTGCCCAATCTGTAAGGCCGCCAAACGCTGTCCAAATTTGTGTCAATCAGAGCTGAACATTTTTCAGCGCCTGCTGGGCGACACTTGCCGCATTGAACGCAGTGAACACATCATCGAAGGCCAACGCCGCTGCACCTACGTGATTGCGGCCGCCTAACATTGTCTTAATATTGAGAACAACGATATTCGTTCCACCTTGTGCACCGTTCCTCGCTTATGCTTGATGTGTTGATAATTTAATCAACGCAAGACCTTGCAGAGGAGTGTTCTATGTCTCCCCCTCAAACCAACGTAGCCAGCCAGGCTCTGCCACCCTTTGATGAACTGGTCGAGCTGGCGCAGCAGGATCCTGAAGCATTTAGCCGATTTAAGCGCGAAATGTGTCAGGAGATGATCCTTTCTGCTTCCGATGGAATGCAGCATCGATTGTGGGCGCAGCAAAGTCATATCGACCTGATTCTGAGCCAATGCAAGAATCCAGACCACGCGAACGTCACCCTGATGCGAGAACTCAGTCTGCAAATGGCCAAATTCCGTGATGCGCTGGACGGCGAAATAGTGGAAGAAAAGCCGAGCGCGGACGTGATTCCCTTTCGCCCGACATCCGAGTCGTGGCGTTAAAAAAGGAGGCACAAGCCTCCTTTTTTCTTGACCGCACAGGCTCTAACAGCCCTGTCACGATGAGTGAGGCGCTTTCCCAAAGCGGTTATCGCCGCGGCTGCCCACCAAAAAACCGCACTCCACCAAAATCCAACTGCCACACAACAAGGCAGCAAGCGAGATCAGGGTATCGAAAATGTTGGGGGTGCTGGTCATCGCCATATTGGCGCCGCCCATCGGCACCGTCATTCGGCCAATCACCAGCGGTACATTAAGCAACAGCCACCAGCTCGATTTATCGCGATCGTGCCAACGCTTGGCGGTGATGGCCAAATCTGGTACCAGAATCAACAGCATAAACAGCGGCAGCAGGTATGGCGCCCAGTCTGGCAGCCAACGGTTAAGCAGCGCGATCGCAGTGACGATCGCCACATAATAAAAGACGTTCCAAATCCAGTATGTACGACGCCCGATGCGCCCCTGAAACGAAAAGAGCAGTGTTTGATAAGACATTAGCGTTTCCTGTTCAAACGGAATCAACTCGCTGTCAGTTCGTGACCTTCTGAAACCAAGCTCGGTCCATGTCACGAATGTTCACCGTCAAGCTGCGAACGTGGCTGGCTTGCGCCACCAACACATCCATGAGCTGACGTGACAACTCGCGTTTTTGCTCGGCGGTGCGCCCGTCCATCATTTCAAAACTGATGTGAATAAAATCCACGCTGTCGCCTTCATCGCCCACCAGCCAATGGTGGCAACGCAGCGCGCGGGATTTAATCGAGGGAATATCAAATAAGCCACACGTCATGACCACCTGATGCAAATCTTCCAATAGCCCCTGCACATTGACACGTTCATCCACAGAGTTGGAGTACTCGAGCACCAAATTAGGCATATTCACTTCCTTGTTTGTTATTTTCCCCATACTGAACTGACAGTAATAGCAAGACGCAGCACAAAATCCGAGCGAATGGCCTCTATTCTGTATAGCAGATCACTTCTCGGCCTTGCGCCTCATCAAACAAGATCCCAGAAAGTCATGACCGGAGTCATGATCTACGTAGTTTTATCTGTTATATTCTTTCGCAATCACGTTTTTTTTATTCATTGAAATTGGAGATATTCCTATGCGTCGTCCTGTAGTGATGGGGAACTGGAAACTGAATGGCAGCAAAGCAATGGTAACTGAGCTGTTGACTGGTCTGAATGCGGAACTTGAAGGTGTAACGGGTGTTGACGTGGCAGTAGCTCCACCAGCACTGTACCTGGATCTGGCTGAGCGTCTGATTGCAGAAGGCGGCAAAAAAATGATCCTGGGTGCACAAAACACTGACCTGCACAACAGCGGTGCGTACACTGGCGACATGTCTCCAGCCATGCTGAAAGATTTCGGTGCAACTCACATCATCATCGGCCACTCTGAGCGTCGTGAATACCACAACGAATCAGACGAGTTTGTTGCTCAAAAATTCGCATTCCTGAAAGAAAACGGTCTGACTCCAGTATTCTGTATCGGTGAAACTGAAGCGCAAAACGAAGCGGGCGAAACTGAAGCCGTTTGTGCACGTCAAATCAACGCAGTGATCGATGCATACGGCGTAGACGCTCTGAACGGCGCAATCATCGCTTACGAACCAATCTGGGCAATCGGTACTGGTAAAGCAGCAACGGCTGAAGATGCACAACGCATCCACGCATCGATTCGCGCGCTGATCGCAGCGAAAGATGAAGCGGTTGCAGCACAAGTGATCATCCAATACGGCGGTTCTGTTAAACCAGAAAACGCAGAAGCTTACTTCTCACAACCAGACATCGACGGCGCTCTTGTTGGCGGCGCATCTCTGGATGCGAAAAGCTTCGCAGCCATCGCGAAAGCAGCTGCAAAAGCAAAAGCGTAATCGCTTGTTGATGAAAAAGGTCGGCACTGCCGGCCTTTTTTATCGCCGTGACTCAGCGCGAGCGCGGCTAGTGCCTCCCCGCAAATTCGAGTATCCTACCCCCTTTCTTCCCTGTAATTGGCTGCCTGCTGACGCACGTCCGGCACGGTGCCGCGCGATGTAAGAAGGGTATATGCACGACAAACACGGCCTGCTTTCCGCCCCGATTCCCACGGTGCTCCGCCAGATGACCATCCCGATGACGTTCGGCATGATCGCCATTCTGATGTTCAACCTAGTCGATACCTTTTTCATCTCGCTGCTGGGCACCGACGCGCTGGCCGCGATCAGCTATACCTTTCCTGTCACATTTGGCGTCAACTGCATCACCATGGGCATTGGTGTGGGCTTGTCGACCAGCATCGGTCGGTTGTTGGGGCAAGGCGATGCGCCCAATGCCGCGCGTTTTTCCACACACGGTGTGCTGTTGGCGGTGTGTTTGGTCGCGATCGCCTCCACGTTGGGCTTTTTCACCATTGAGCCACTGTTTCTGCTGTTGGGCGCCAAAGCTGAGTTGATTCCGCTGATTGAGCAATACATGCAGGTCTGGTACCTCACCATTCCGCTGCTGGTGATTCCGATGGCGGGCAACAGCGCGATTCGCGCCACCGGTGATACCAAAACCCCAGCCAAAATGATGATGCTGGCGGGCGCAATTAACGGCTGTCTCGATCCGCTGCTGATTTTTGGCTACGGCCCGTTTCCAGAACTCGGTATTCAGGGTGCGGCCATTGCCAGTGCCTTCTCGTGGCTGGGCGCATTGGTCGGCTCGCTGTATGTGTTGGTCAAACGCGATCGCCTGTTGGCGCCGCCGCACTTTGCGTCATTGCGTCACGATTGGCAGCAAATCCTCAAGATTGGCACCCCAGCGGCGCTGTCGACGGCGATGAACCCCATTTCCGGCGCACTGCTGATGATGATGCTCTCCGGCCACGGCACCGCTGCGGTGGCCGCTTATGGCGCAGCGCAGCGCATCGAATCGATTTTAATCTTGGTGCTGATGTCGCTCACCTCAGCGTTGACGCCATTTATGGCGCAGAATTTTGGGGCCAACAATCCGGTGCGCAGCTTTTCCGGCCTGTTTTTAAGCCTGCGCTTCTCGCTGATTTTTCAGTTGTTGGTCTTCATCATGATGGTGCCGCTGAGCATTCCCTTGGCTGCGCTGTTCTCTCAAGAGCAAGCGGTGCGCGACTTGTTGTGGCATTACCTGTTGGTGGTGCCATTCAGCTATGGCTTTCAGGGGGTGGTGATGATGCTGGTGTCGGCGCTCAACGCGCTTCATCTGCCGCTCAAAGCGTTTCAATGGAGCTTTATGCGCCTCTTTCTCTTCACCCTGCCATCAGCATGGCTCGGGTCAACGTTGTATGGCATTGAAGGGCTGTTTATTGGCATTGCGCTGGGCAACATTTTGGGCGGGCTATCGGGCTACTTGTATGCCTTGATCCTGCGACGTCGCACGCTGCGCGATGGCATGATGCAATCTGGCGCCTCCTAGCAGCGGCTCATTTTGCACAACCTTTTCTTACGCGACCTAATCTTGCTAGATTGATGCGATAGCGCGAGACAAAAAAAGCCAGCGTCACGCTGGCTTTTTTTGTCTCGGATTCAGAGTAATTCGTCGATGACGTCATCTTCATCGCTTTCATCGCTGTCGAGATCCGTCGTATTAAGCGGCTCTTGCGACAGGATGATGCCGGTGTTGTCGGCATAGAGATAATCTTCTGGCAGGAACGTCACGCCACCGAAGTTGACCGGCACATCGACTTCGCCGATGCCTTGTGCAGGCGCTCCCACGGGAATCGAAGCCAACGCTTGAATCCCGATGCTCATGTCTTCCAGCTCGTCGACTTCACGCACGCAGCCGTAAACCACAATGCCTTCCCATTCGTTCTCTTCGGCTATGGCCGCCAGTTCAGCATCAACCAGCGCACGGCGTAGCGAACCACCACCATCGATCAGCAGCACACGCCCAAGGCCGTCTTGTTCTAATGTCTCACGGATGAGGCCGTTGTCTTCAAAACATTTGATGGTCGTGACTTGGCCGGCAAATGACGCGCAGCCACCAAAATTGCTAAACATGGGTTCTACCACATCCACCTGGTCGAGATAGATATCACATAACGCAGAGGTGTTATATTCCATAGCCTTAGTCTCTTTACGAACAGTCTTTCAACGAGTATATCGGGTCAGTAAGTCAATGCAATGACAGAGTGCAAATTAACTCGTCAGAGTTTGAGCTATCACCACACCAACAAACAAAAGGTTAGTTACCAGCGAGCACTTGACGATCACCGGCAGCATCGGGGCAATTTGCGCCGGTTGCTCTGTAGCCCACACCGCGCGGCCATGCTTGGTCACCATGATGAGGCTGAGTAAAAACGGCAGGCTGATCCACACCGGTTTGCCCTGCATCAACAAATAGCTGGCAAACGCGATCACCGCGCCAGTCAGCAGCAAAAAGTGGTAGGTTTTGGCGCGCTGTTGGCCCAATCGCACAGGCACGGTGCGCTTGCCACATTCTGCATCGTTTTCAATATCGCGCATGTTGTTGATGTTGAGCACCGCCACCGCCATCAAGCCACAACCCAGCGACGGCAGAAACAGACTCCATTCAATGTGACCGATGTGCAAAAAGTAAGTCCCGGACACGCCGAGCAAACCAAAGAACAGAAACACCGACAAATCCCCAAGGCCGACATAGCCGTACGGTTTGTTGCCGACGGTATAGGCGATCGCCGCCATCATTGCCAGCACACCCAAGCCAATAAAGGCCAGAATGCTTTCTAGGCTGTCGAGGGCGTAAAACACCAGCGCCAATCCCGCCACAATGGTGAGACCGATGTTGATGAAAATCGCTCGCTTCATGTCTGCCAGCGACACTTCGCCTGACTGAATCGCGCGCATCGGGCCAAGGCGTTTGTCATTGTCGGTGCCTTTCACGGCATCGCCGTAATCGTTCGCCAAGTTCGATAGAATTTGCAGCAGGGTTGCGGTCAGTAGCGCCAATAGCGCAACAGGCAACGAAAAGTGGCCAGACGAAAAGGCCAGCGCGCTGCCCGTAAAAATAGACACCAGCGCCAACGGCAACGTTTTCGGACGCGCCGCGTCAAACCAGATACGTAAAGAATTATTCATGGGGAAAAATTGTAAGATCGATCAACATAGTTTTCAGTATACGCGCAAGTGCGTAATATGAAAAAGCCCACCAGATCAAGGTGGGCTCAGAAATTACAGAATAAAGCGGCTGAGGTCTTCGTCTTCGACCAACTCGCCGAGTTTGGCGCGCACATAGGCCGAATCAATCGTCAGGCTTGCACCGGCTTTCTCGGTGGCATCAAACGAGATTTCATCCATCAGACGTTCCATCACCGTATGCAGGCGACGCGCACCGATGTTCTCGGTGGTTTCGTTGACTTGCCATGCGGCATCGGCAATTTGCTTGATGCCATCTTCGGTAAAGGCAATATCGACCTCTTCCGTTTTCATCAACGCCATGTATTGCTCGGTCAGAGACGCTTTTGGCTCGGTCAGAATGCGTTTGAAGTCATCACTAGAAAGCGCTTCCAGCTCCACGCGGATCGGCAGACGGCCTTGCAGCTCAGGGATCAGATCCGAAGGTCGTGCCACTTGGAAAGCACCCGATGCGATGAACAGAATGTGGTCGGTACGCACCATGCCGTGTTTGGTGGTGACGGTGCTGCCTTCAATCAGGGGCAGCAAATCGCGTTGTACACCTTCGCGAGAGACATCAGGGCCTGACGATTCGCCGCGCTTACAGATCTTGTCGATCTCATCGATAAACACGATGCCGTTGTTTTCAACGTTGTAAATCGCCTGCTCTTTCAGTTCTTCCTGATTCACCAGCTTCGCCGCTTCTTCTTCGGTCAGGGCTTTAAACGCATCTTTAATTTTCAATTTGCGTTTTTTCTTGGTGTCGCCACCTAAGTTCTGGAACAGGCCCTGCAGCTGATTGGTCATCTCTTCCATGCCCGGAGGCGCCATGATTTCCACGCCCATCTGCGCCACCGCGACGTTCACTTCAATCTCTTTGTCATCCAGCTTGCCTTCACGCAGCTTCTTACGAAACGTTTGGCGTGTCGACGACGCAGTATCGTTGTGCTCCGCTTCGCCCCACGCATCACGCGCTGGCGGCAGCAACGCGTCAAGAATGCGCTCTTCCGCCTGCTCTTCAGCACGGAATTTCACTTTTTCCATCGCTTGTTGATGCGTCATCTTCACCGCCACGTCCGTCAGGTCGCGAATGATGGTTTCAACTTCTTTGCCCACATAGCCCACTTCGGTGAACTTGGTGGCTTCGACTTTAATGAACGGCGCATTGGCCAGTTTCGCCAAACGGCGCGCAATCTCGGTTTTACCGACACCGGTTGGGCCGATCATCAGAATGTTTTTCGGTGTGACTTCAACACGCAAGCTTTCTTCCAGCTGCATGCGACGCCAGCGGTTACGCAGCGCAATGGCGACCGCACGTTTGGCGTTGTCCTGACCGATGATATGACGGTTCAGTTCATGGACAATTTCACGAGGAGTCATTTCAGACATAGTGGTTTCCTTCAAATTCAGTAGCATCACACACGATTATTCGGCTGCGGCAGCAGGCAACAGTTCCGGCGGAATTTCCAGCTCTTCAATGGTGTGATGATGGTTCGTGAACACACAGATGTCGCCAGCAATCTTCAGCGCTTTTTGTGCAATTTCACGGGCGTCTAAATCGGTATTTTCCAGCAAAGCTATCGCCGCGGCTTGTGCAAAATTACCGCCGGAACCGATCGCAATCAGATCGTGTTCAGGCTGCAGCACATCGCCGTTGCCGGTAATGATCAGTGATGCGGTTTCATCCGCGACGGCCAAAATGGCTTCGAGGCGACGCAGTGCGCGATCGCTGCGCCAATCTTTGGCCAGCTCCACCGCCGCTTTTGTCAGGTGGCCCTGATGCATTTGCAGTTTGCTTTCAAAGCGTTCAAATAAGGTGAATGCGTCCGCTGTCCCCCCCGCGAATCCGGCCAATACTTTGTTGTTGTACAAACGACGAACTTTGCGCGCATTGCCTTTCATTACGGTATTGCCAAGCGAGACTTGTCCGTCACCTGCGATGACAACTTTGTTATTACGACGTACAGATACGATGGTAGTCACGAGGAACCCCTTTGTGCTTTTCACTATCAAGATAGTGGTTATATGAGGTTGGAAAATCAAAATTCAAGGCGGGAATCGTCAGCGCATCGTAAAAACGCCCAGCACTGAGGCCGGGCGTTTGATGACAATGAAAGGCTGTTATTGCTGCTCTTTCCAAATCGCGCAAGGTTCAATCTTGGCGCGTTGCAGCTTGTGTTTATCACGCTCTGCATCGCGTTTGAATTTGTATGGGCCAAGCACCACACGGTACCAGCTACTGTCTTCTTTCTTGCGAATTTTGCTGCTCAGGCCTTGGAAAGCAATGTCCAATTTACGCGCTTCCGCCTGCTGCATGGTTTTGTAAGCCCCACACTGCATGATGTACGGAATGTCCGAGACTTGCAGCTCTTTGGCTTTCACTTCAATCTCGCGATTGGGCAGTGATTCCACGTAGTCCCACTTCTCGGTGGGTGGTGGCGGCAAACGGTTGTTGTTTTGTGGTTGGCTGACCGGTTTTGATTTGGTCTCGACCACCACCGGTGCCGGCGGCTCAGGATCTTGATTGAGCAGATACAAGCCATAGCCAAACCCGCCGACCAACAGCATCGCCAGCAAGCCGCTGCGCCATGGTTTTCTGCGTCGAGGAGCTGATTTTTTAGGGGTCGGCTTTTTCGGACTACGACCGCGCCTTACATAATCTTTATTAGCCACTGAGAATTTCGAACGTTGACAATTTTGTCCACATGTTAAAGCAGATTCACTGCAGATAACAGCGCGGAAATGGAAGCGGCGCATCAAAATACGCCGCTGGTTGCAGGGAAATCACCGCGTTCACACGGCTTAGGCCGAGCGGGGCGGCGCTGCACTCTCGCGAATGACCAATTGGGTGTCGAGCAAACGCGAGCCCGCACGCACATCATGACCCCGCAGTAACTCAAGCATCATCAACATCGCCTGACGGCCGATCTCGTAACGCGGCTGAGAAATGGTGGTTAGCGGTGGATCGCAGTACTGCGCAAACTGAATGTCATCAAAGCCGACCACAGACAGGTCTTGCGGCACACGCATGCCCAAGCGCTTGGCTTCCTGAATGGCACCAATCGCCATGGTATCGTTGTGACAGAAAATGGCTGTCGGCGGCTCTGGCAGGGCCATCAATTGGCGCACCGCTTTGGCCCCCGACTCAAACGTAAAGTCACCGATGGTACTGTAGGTTGGATTGCGTGAAATCCCCGCGCGGCGCAGGGCTTGTTGATACCCTTGCTGACGGAACTGACACAACACCGCCGCTTCAGGACCGGCAATCTGCGCGATGCGTTTGTGCCCCATCTGCGTCAGATAGTTCACCGCTTCAAAGGCAGATGTCAGGTTATCGATATGCACCGTCGGCAATTCAAGTTCTGGCGCAAACTCACACGCCATCACCATCGGTGGCAGGTTTTTCTGCTCAGGTTTGCTCACGTCAAACGGCAAATCGGTCCCCAGCAATAGCATACCGTCCGCCTGTTTGGTAAACACCAAGTTCACAAATGAGCTTTCACGTTTTTTCTGCTGACCGCTGTCACCCAGCAGTACCAGATAACCGTGTTCCATCGCGGCGTCTTCGATACCACGAATAATTTCGGTGTAATAAGGATCACAGATGTCCGGCACGATCGCGACAATGGTTTTCGATTCATTGCGACGCAGATTTCGGGCTAAAGAATTCGGTGAATAGCCAGCTTCTAAAACCGCCTCTTCAACCCGTTTACGAGTTGAGGCTGAAACTTTCTCGGGATTCATCAGAGCGCGCGAGACTGTCGCCGTCGATACGCCTGCAAGCTGGGCAACATCCTTCATTGTCGCCATGTGTAATTACCCTCTTTCTCGGTTCTTCATAGTGCGATGCACTTTTTTTATGATTATGGGATCGCTTTGAGTTGCCCTTTACTCTTCAACCACCCGGCACTCCTTTTACCGTGTCGTTGAGACTGCTTTTGGCCAACTTTAAGCACACTTTATGCAGCGAAAACGATTCACTGACACAAGATTGCGAATAGTTTATTCGTTTCCGAATAGAAAGTTACGGTCTGATTAACAAATCTTACATTGCAAGTGTGACGTTAATCACGATAAGGAGGTTTTTATTTTTTGACAAAAATAACAATAAGAACAATCAGCTGAGATCTTGCGGTTCAATGTCCAATGACCAACGCACTTTACTCGCTAGCGGCAAGAGCTGAATGGCCGGTTTGGCGCTGGCGAGCAGCTTTTGCATCACTGAGCGACTCGGCGCCTGCAGCAGCAATTGCCAACGGAATTTACCCGCGCGTTTAGCCAAAGGCGCTGGCGTTGGGCCAAGCACCAGGCAACCCTGTTCACACAATGGATGCGCTTCCAACGTGTGGCGCACTTGGCGCAGAAAATCTTCCACAGGTTGCGATTGGTTGCCTTCGGCACGAAACAGCGTCAAATAGGTATACGGCGGCAGTTGTGCCAACTTGCGCTCAGCAAGCGCGGTCTCGGCAAATTGACTGTAGTCGTTGTGCAGTAATGCTTGCAGCAAGGTGTGCTCCGGATGATGGGTTTGCAATACCACTTCGCCCGGTTTGCTCGCCCGCCCCGCTCGGCCTGCGACCTGAATAAACAGCTGCGCCAATCGCTCCGACGCGCGAAAATCGCTGCTGTAGAGCGAGCCGTCGACATCCAGAAGCGCCACCAACGTTACATCCGGGAAATGGTGACCTTTGGCCAGCATCTGCGTGCCAATCAGAATTTGATATTCACCGCGGCGAATCGCGCCAAGCGCCGACTCCAAGCTGCCTTTGCGACGCGTGCTGTCGCGGTCGATACGAATCGCTTTGTATTCCGGAAACAGCTCACTGAGCTGCGCTTCCAACTGCTCGGTGCCCACGCCGACGGTCACCAAATGGGTAGAACCACATCCCTGACACTGGTGAATTACCGGACGCTGGGAGCCGCAATGGTGACAGCGAATTTCGCTGCTGTGTTGGTGATAGGTGTAATAGGCATCGCAGCGCTGACAGTTGGCGATCCAACCACATTCGTGGCACATCAGTGCCGGTGAAAACCCGCGGCGGTTGAGAAACAACAACACTTGATTGCCTTGCGACAAATGGCGGCGCATTTCGGCGATCAGCGGCGCCGACAGGCCACTTTCCAAGTACAGCCCTTTGACATCCAACACGCGGTTGGTGGTCGGCAGTGCCGTGCCCGCTCGCTGCGTCAGTTGCAGATGATGGTATTTGCCGGTCAGCGCGTTGTGCAGCGTTTCTAGTGCCGGCGTCGCCGACCCCAACACAATCGGCACCTGCTCCAAATTAGCGCGCATCACCGCCACATCACGGGCGTGATAACGTAGGCTATCTTGCTGTTTGTAGGAGGCATCGTGCTCTTCATCGACAATAATGATGCCGAGATCAGCAAACGGGGTCAGCAATGCCGAACGGGTACCAATCACGATGCCAGCCACTTTGTCACGCGCGGCCAGCCAAGCATTGAGCCGTTCGGTGTCGTTCAAGCCGGAGTGAATCACCTCCACCGGCACGGTGAAGCGCTTGCGAAACCGATTAATAGTTTGCGGCGTGAGGCCAATTTCCGGCACCAGCACCAACGCCTGCTTACCCGCTTCCAACACCGGTTTGATGAGATTGAGGTAGACCTCCGTTTTGCCAGACCCGGTCACCCCATGCAGCAGATAACAACCAAAGCCGCGCTGACTGTTGATTGACGCAATCGCGATCGCCTGCTCTTGGTTGAGTTTGGGTTTATCGACATCGGCTTCAACCACCTTGGGCCATGGGCGAAACTGCGGCTGCTTCTCCGTGACTTCAATCCAGCCTTTGTCTTGCAAAGTATTAAGCGTGGCACTGGACACCTCTTCATCGAGCATGATCTGATGCGCCACCGGGCCCGGCTCAAGCAAATGCATCACCTGCGCCTGCTTGACCGCGCGGCCAAAGCCTTGCATCAACTGATCGCGTCCACGCTCGGTCATGTGCCACTCTTTACTGCTGGCAAAATCAGCCGGTTTACCTTTGCGCAATGCACTCGGCATCGCATTGGCCAACGTGTCGCCGAGTGGATATTGATAAAACTGGCTGCACCATTGCAACAAGCGGTACAGCGTTTCCGGCCACACGGGCTGCGAATCGAGCACTGCTTTGATCGCTTTGAGCTGCTCGCGCGGAAACGCCGATTCCTGCGCCAACGCCGTCACCACACCGACCAGCGTCTGGCGGCCAAACGGCACCGACACACGGCCGCCGATGATCGGAAACAAATGGTTGGGGATCAGGTAATCAAATTGCTTATCCAGTGGTACCGGCAGGGCGACACGGGCAATACTTGGGCGCATAACAGTCCGTCAGCAGTCAAAAATGGTGAGAAATCACAGTCTACTGGATGCGGGTAGGAAATTCGACCCACAAATAGTGGCGAAAATAACGCCGAAAGCGGTTGATCCGGCGCGGGGGATTCATTAATATATCGCGCCTTGAAGATGCTTGGTCACCAAGGCTGAGTATCGAACAGTATCATTAACATTACGTGTGGTGTCCGACATTGATTCGGATAGCGACACGGCCTAAATTGAGGTTATCCCATGAAAGCTGGTATCCACCCAGAATACAAAGAAGTAACAGCGTCTTGCTCTTGCGGCAACACTTTCGTTTTCAAATCAACTCTAGGTAAAGACGCTCTGCACCTGGACGTATGTGACCAGTGCCACCCATTCTACACTGGTAAACAACGTGTTGTTGACACTGGCGGCCGTGTTGATCGCTTCAACAAGCGTTTCGGCGCGCTATCAAGCAAGAAGTAATTTCGACTTCACGCGAAGATTCAAAAAGGACGCTCCGGCGTCCTTTTTTCGTGCCTGCAATTTCTCCTTACCGCGATCACAAAATAGCTGGTCTTATCAGATTAAATTAGTCAAGTTTTGTACGATTGACCCGCAATCCTGCCTAGGCAGCTTGACAGACATCTATTAGAATAATTCCCCTTTTCCAAAAACAATAAAGAGACCTCCCCTATGTCCGATGACAACCAAGAACTGACGCCGGAAGAAGCATTCCGCCAGCGTGCGCTGGATTACCATGCGTTGCCGATCCCAGGAAAAATTGCTGTTTCTCTAACGAAACCAGCAGATTCTGCTGCTGACTTGGCCCTCGCCTACAGCCCAGGCGTGGCAGAGCCCGTGCGTGAAATCGCGCAAAATGTCGACAACGTTTACAAATACACGGCCAAAGGCAATACCGTGGCAGTGATCTCAAACGGCACCGCCATTCTTGGCTTGGGTAACTTGGGCCCAATGGCATCCAAACCGGTGATGGAAGGAAAAGCCCTGCTATTCAAACGCTTTGCAGGTCTCGATTCCATCGACATCGAAGTCAAACACCGCACCATTGATGAATTCGTCGATACCGTCGCCAACATTGCCGACACCTTTGGCGGGATCAACCTCGAAGACATCAAAGCCCCAGACTGTTTTGAAATCGAACGTCGCCTGATTGAGCGTTGTGACGTGCCCGTCTTCCACGATGACCAGCACGGCACTGCGATCGTGACCGCCGCTGGCATGCTGAACGCGATTGAACTGCAAGGCAAAAAGCTGGAAGAGTGCATCATCGTCTGCCTTGGCGCAGGCGCTGCGGCCGTGGCGTGTATGGAGCTGCTGATCAAGTGCGGCGCGATGCGTGAAAAAATCTACATGTTGGACCGCAAAGGCGTGATTCACACGCGCCGTGACGATCTGAACGAATACAAACAGCTGTTCGCCAACAATACCGACAAACGCACATTGGAAGATGTGATTGCCGGGGCTGACCTGTTCCTTGGAGTATCAGGCCCGAACCTGCTGCCAGCCGACGCACTGAAGCTGATGGCCGACAAACCCGTGGTGTTTGCGTGTTCAAACCCGGATCCAGAAATCAAACCGGAACTGGCGTACGAAGTGCGCAGCGATTTGATCATGGGCACCGGCCGCAGTGACTACCCGAACCAAGTCAACAACGTGTTGTGTTTCCCATTCATCTTCCGTGGCGCGCTGGATGTCCGCGCGAGCGAGATCAACGATGAAATGAAACTGGCCGCAGTCGACGCGATTCGTCAACTGGCCAAAGAAGACGTGCCTGCGGAAGTCCTGAAAGCGGCCGGCGTTGATCACCTGGCATACGGCAACGACTACATCATTCCAAAACCAATGGACCCACGTCTGCTGCCACGCGTCGCCAAAGCCGTGGCTCAAGCTGCCGTGGATTCGGGCGTTGCACGCATCGATATGCCACAAGGTTACATGGAAGCGTAAACGCTCCTTGCTTCAAGTGAAGACAAAAAAACCTGGCTCATGGCCAGGTTTTTTTATGCGTGACGTACGTGTGCGCTTAGTCGTCGTAAGCTTCGAACTCGATGCCCATCGCGGTCATCAGCTCTTTCACTTCGGCAGGAATATCATCCGGACGGTCTTTACGCAGATCTTCATCCGTGGGTAGCGGCTGACCGGTGTATGCATGCAAAAACGCTTCACACAGCAGCTCACTGTTTGTTGCATGACGCAGGTTATTGATTTGGCGGCGAGTTCGTTCATCCGTCAGCACTTTCAGCACCTTAAGCGGGATCGACACAGTGATTTTTTTCACCTGCTCGCTCTTTTTCCCATGCTCCGCGTATGGACTAATATAGTCGCCATTCCAGTCTGCCATTGCGCACCTTCGTTGTTTGGATTCGAGTTAGTTTTTCAAAGTCCCCAATTTTAGCGGGATTTACTGCCATAAGCAAAGACATATAGACGTCTAGAAGTGTTGACGTCTTCTTTTTTGACCAGTAAAGTGTGATGTTATTCAGCGGGGTGATTAGCGTCAGCATGCGTCACCGCCGACTTGGAAGCCAAAACATCGTCAATCAGGAAAGGAAACGCTCATGACCAATCGCAAGCCAGCGACCGTTGCGGTCCGCACGGGTATTGAATCGGACACGCAGTATCACGCTGTGGTTCCCCCCATTTATCTCTCGACTAACTATGGCTTTCCTGCGTTTGGTGAAGTGCCAAAATACGATTACACCCGCTCGGGGAACCCCAACCGTGGTTTGCTCGAACAAGCGCTGTCTGAACTCGAATGCGGCGCGGATGCAGTCGTCACCAACTGCGGTACTTCAGCGCTCAACCTATGGGTTTCTGCCTTCCTGACTCCGCAAGATTTAATCATTGCGCCACACGATTGTTATGGCGGTACATACCGTTTATTCAACACGCGCGCTAAAAAAGGTGACTTCAAAGTGCTGTTTGTCGATCAATCTGACGAACAGGCGCTGGCCGCGGCGATGGCCCAACACCCGAAACTGGTGCTGCTGGAAACGCCGTCTAACCCGCTGGTGCGGGTGGTCGACATCGAAAAAATCTGCCAGCAAGCCCACGCGGTCGGCGCGCTGGTGGCGGTCGACAATACCTTTTTGACACCGGTGTACCAAAAGCCCCTGACGCTCGGCGCTGACTTTGTGGTGCACTCCACCACCAAATACCTCAACGGTCACTCAGACGTGATTGGCGGCGTGATTATCAGCAAAGCGGCTCAGCATGCCGAAGAGCTGAAATGGTGGGGCAACTGCATTGGTGCAACGGGCACGCCATTTGATAGCTACATGACGCTGCGCGGCTTGCGCACGCTCGGCGCGCGGATGCGCGTGCATGAAGAAAGCTCCCAACTCATCCTCAACTACCTGCAAAGCCAATCGCTGGTGAAGGTCATTTACCACCCAAGCCTGCCAGAGCATCCGGGGCACGAGATTGCGAAAAAGCAGCAGGTCGGTTTTGGTTCCATGCTCAGTTTTGAGTTTGCGGGCTCGTTTGAACAACTGAAATATTTTGTCGGCAAACTCGACCTGTTCTCGCTGGCGGAATCACTCGGCGGCGTCGAAAGCTTGGTGTGTCACCCTGCGTCGATGACGCACCGCGCGATGGGCGAAGAAGCCCTCGCTGAAGCGGGCGTATCACAGCAACTGCTGCGTTTGTCGGTTGGTTTGGAAGATGCCTCTGACCTGATTGCCGATCTGGATCAGGCATTCAACAAAGCCAAGGAGGCCTTTTAATGACTCAGTCGCGTCAACTGCATAAATTTGGCGGTAGCAGTCTCGCAGACCCAGAATGTTATCAACGCGTGGCGCATATTCTGCAGGAATATTCTCAGCCCGACGATTTGGTGGTGGTGTCCGCAGCGGGCAAAACCACCAACCGGCTGATCGCGTTTCTCGATGCGTTGAATAAAGACGGTCGCATCGCGCATGAAACCCTGCAATCCCTGCGCGTGTATCAAAGTGAACTGATTGAAGGCTTGTTAGAAGGCGATGCTGCCGATCGGTTACTGACCCAATTGAATGGTGAATTCGTCGCACTGGGCGAACTCACGGCGCCGCTGAGCACCGCGCAACAAGCGGCCGTGCTTGGTCATGGTGAAGTGTGGTCTTCTCGCCTGCTAGCGGCACTGCTGAACCAACAGCAACTTCCCGCCGCCGCGCAAGATGCGCGCGTGTTTCTGCGCGCTGAAAGTGGCACGCAACCCGAAGTGGATCGCGCCCGCTCTTACCCACTGCTCAAAGAAGTGTTGGCACAACACGCACATCATCGCGTGGTGATCACCGGCTTTATGGCGCAAAACGACGCAGGGGAAACCGTACTGCTCGGGCGCAATGGCTCCGATTACTCGGCAACGGTAATTGGCGCACTGGCGGAAGTCGACCGCGTGACGATTTGGAGCGATGTGGCGGGCGTCTACAGCGCCGACCCGCGCTTGGTCAGCGATGCCTGCCTGCTGCCACTGCTGCGTTTGGATGAAGCCAACGAACTGGCACGCTTGGCAGCCCCTGTGCTACACAGCCGCACGTTGCAGCCCGTCGCCCAAAGCGCGATGGATCTCAGCTTGCGTTGCAGCTACCAGCCGGAATCCGGTTCTACGCGCATTGAACGCGTACTGGCCTCTGGCCGCGGCGCCAAAATCATCACCTCGCTTGACGACGTGCAGCTGATCGAATTGGCATTTGCACACGGCCACACCGTTCAGCGCGCGCAACACGAAGTGCTGGAAAAACTCAAACGTGCGCAGCTTGAACCGCTGGCATTTGAAGTACAAGCCGACCAACACCACATGCGCTTGGCCTACACCGCTGAAATCGCCTCCGGCGCACTGAGCTTACTACACGATTTGGCCATTGAAGCCGAAATCAAACTCAAAGATGGCTACGCGATGGTCGGCGCGGTCGGCGCAGGCGTCACTAAGAATGCGCACCACAGCTACGGTTTCTTCCAACAACTCAAAGCCTCGCCGGTGGAATTTGTGTACGAAGCGGAATCGGGCTTGAGTTTGGTGGCCGTACTGCGTCAAACCGACGTTGAGCCGTTAGTCACCGGTTTGCACACGCAACTGTTTCAGGCGCAAAAACGCGTGGCACTGGCGCTGTGTGGCAAGGGCAACATCGGCTCAAGCTGGCTCAAACTGTTTGCTGAACAAAAAGATGAGCTGGAAAAACGCCACGGCATGAACTTCGAATTGGTCGCCGTCATTGACAGCCAAACCTACTGGTTCAACCCACAAGGCATCGATGCAGCCAACGTGTTGGCGCATTACAGCGATGAAGCGCTGCCAAACGATGGTCAGCAGTGGCTCAAGCAACTGGGCAACATTCAAGGCTTTGATGAAGTCGTGGTGTTGGATGTCACCGCCAGCCAAGAGTTGGCCGATCGCTATCTGGACATCGCAGAACACGGCATGCACCTGATTTCCGCCAACAAGGTGGCCGGGTCAGCTGCGGGCGATTATTACCAACAAGTCAAAGACGCGTTTGCCAAAATCAGCCGTCATTGGTTGTACAACGCGACCGTCGGCGCCGGCTTGCCCATCAACCACACTGTGCGCGATTTGCGTGAAAGTGGCGATGAAATCACCGCGCTATCGGGAATTTTCTCGGGCACGCTGTCGTGGCTGTTCCAGCAATACGACGGCCAGGTGCCGTTCAGTGAATTGGTCGATTTGGCGTGGCAACAAGGCTTAACCGAACCCGATCCACGCTGTGATTTAGATGGCTCAGACGTCATGCGTAAGCTGGTGATTCTGGCGCGCGAATCAGGGCTGGACATCGAACCGCAAAGCGTTCGCGTGGAATCATTGGTGCCTGAAGAGCTGCGCACATTGTCGCTGGATGACTTCCTCGACAAAAGCCAGTTGCTCAACGAACGCTTGGCGGAACGTCTGGCCAAGGCGCAGCGCCAAGACAAAGTACTGCGTTATGTGGCGCGCCTCGAGAAAAACGGCAAAGCCACCGTCGGTGTGGAAGCCCTCGACAAAGAGCATGCGCTGGCGAATTTGCTGCCGTGTGACAACATCTTTGCCATCGAAAGCAAATGGTATCGCGACAACCCGTTGGTGATTCGTGGCCCGGGCGCCGGGCGAGAAGTGACGGCCGGCGCGATTCAGTCCGACCTCAACTTGCTCGCAGGTCTGCTGTAAACATGATAAAGCTCGTCAAAATGGCGAGCTTTTTGTTGTTTATTCTGTTATTAATTTCAAGGACAGAACAATTGTCGAACAGGATGGGAATGGCCGTGAATCACCGCTAACGTGCTGATAACGGTGTTGAATTCCCCTCACGATCAACATGAAAAATATTCATAATGGCAAGGTTGACATTAAAATGCATTCAAGACATTCTGTAGCCATATAGACGTCTAAACGTCAATCTTAACAGTGTTCGCGTTGTGGCATGAAGCCACAGGGAGAGAAAAAATGGGATATACGCACGCCAGTCATATTGACGCACTAAACCAGAATATTGCTGATCTTTCAGACATCAACGTTTCGTTTGAATTTTTCCCGCCGAGCACTGCGCAAATGGAAGAAACGCTGTGGAACTCGGTGCATCGTCTCAAAACCCTGAAACCTAAATTTGTCTCGGTCACTTACGGCGCGAACTCCGGCGAACGTGATCGCACCCACTCGATCATCAAAGCCATCAAAGACCAAACCGGCCTGATTGCAGCGCCGCACCTGACCTGTATCGATGCCAGCCGCGAAGAACTGATTCAGATTGCCGACGATTACTGGCACAACGGGATTCAAAACATCGTTGCCCTGCGTGGTGACATTCCACCGGGCGGCGGCAAGCCAGATATGTACGCTTCGGACTTGGTGACACTGCTGAAATCACGTCACGATTTCGACATCTCCGTCGCGGCTTTTCCGGAAGTCCACCCAGAAGCCAAAAGCGCCCAAGCAGACCTTCTGAACCTGAGACGAAAAGTAGATGCAGGGGCCAACCGTGCCATCACGCAGTTCTTCTTTGATGTCGAAAGCTACCTGCGTTTTCGTGACCGTTGTGTGGCGGCAGGAATTGATGTGGAAATCGTCCCGGGCATTTTGCCAGTCTCTAACTTCAAGCAGGCCTCGCGTTTTGCGGCGCAGAACCACGTCAAAGTACCGAGCTGGATGGCGAAGCAATTTGATGGGTTGGATGACGATCCAGTGACACGTCAGCTGGTCGGTGCCAGCCAAGCGATTGACATGGTGCGCATCTTGTCACGCGAGGGCGTGAAAGACTTTCACTTCTACACCCTCAACCGCGCGGAAATGACTTACGCGCTCTGCCACACGCTGGGTGTTCGTCCAAGCTTGTAAGCCCATATGAGACACAAAAAAACGCCGACAACTGTCGGCGTTTTTTATCAATTCGATATTGCGGCAATCGGTGGATTATTCCACGTCGTCCATTTTGCCCAGCAGGTTGCGAATACGCTCTTGCCATGCAGTGTGTTCTTGTTGAATTTGTTGAGAACGTTGCTCTAGTGCTTCACGGCTCGCTTTCAGCTCGTTCGCTTCTTCGACCAGTTTCACTTTCTCTTCTTTCAGCTCTTCAACTTCCATTTGCAGTAATGCGATTGTATCAACCGCGGTTTGGATTTTTGCTTCTAGTTGTTCTAGTACTTCAAAAGACATGGTACTTACCCTTTTTTGATTCGGTTGCGGTGAACTCACTTCACTAATCGTTCCATTCTACTCAGCCAAGCGCAGAGAAACACTCACTATATTCGATATTTTGCGCTATTCGGTTAAAAAAACGGCGCAAATTGACTTCCCGCTTACTTTCGTGACGCGCAGGGGGAAACAAAGCCTGAAAAATCAGGCTATCGTAACGACTTTTGATCGAGTGCAAGTCTCGTGAGTGTCAAAAAGCAAACGTTTCCTTTCGAATATGCTAAGATCCGCCGCAAATCATTCCCCCTATTACTGATCCTTGGTTTGGAGTAAGCATGAAACGCGAATTGGCAATGGCTTTTTCACGCGTCACAGAAGGCGCGGCATTGGCTGGATATAAATGGCTTGGCCGTGGCGACAAAAACGCCGCAGATGGCGCGGCAGTAGAAGTGATGCGCACCCTATTAAACAAAACCGAAATCAAGGGTGAGATCGTCATCGGTGAAGGTGAGATCGACGAAGCGCCAATGCTGTACATCGGTGAGCACGTGGGTGTGGGCGGCGACGAAGTTGACATTGCCGTCGACCCGATTGAAGGCACGCGCATGACAGCCATGGGCCAATCCAACGCGCTGGCCGTGCTGGCGGCCGGCGAGAAAGGCAGCTTCCTCAAAGCGCCGGACATGTACATGGAAAAATTGGTGGTCGGCCCAGGCGCGAAAGGCTGTATCGACCTCAACAAACCGCTGAAAGAAAACTTGGAAAATGTGGCCGCTGCGCTGGGTAAATCCCTGAACAATTTGACCGTGATTACGCTGGCAAAACCGCGTCATGAAGCGATGATTGTCGAAATGCAACAGCTCGGAGTGCGCGTGTTCGCGGTGCCAGACGGCGACGTGGCCGCCTCAATTCTGACCTGCATGCCCGACAGCGAAGTGGACATGATGTACTGTGTGGGCGGCGCGCCGGAAGGGGTGGTGTCTGCCGCGGTGATTCGCGCGCTCGATGGCGACATGAACGGCCGTTTGCTGCCCCGTCATAAAGTCAAAGGGGAAACCGAAGACAACCGCATTTGGGGCGCACGTGAGCTCGAACGTTGCGAACAGATGGGTGTGACCGCGGAAGTGGTGTTGAAACTCGAAGACATGGCGCGCAGCGACAATGTCATCTTCGCCGCCACCGGCATCACCAAAGGCGATTTGCTGGAAGGCATTACCCGCCAAGGCAACATTGCGACCACCGAAACCTTGCTGATTCGTGGCCGCTGCCGCACCATTCGCCGCATCAAGTCGATTCACTATCTGGAGCGTAAAGATCCAGAAGTACGCGAATTCATTCTTTAATCGCGAGCAACAAAAAAGACCGCCAAGGCGGTCTTTTTTTCGAACTGATTGCAGGTTAAGCGCTTAGAACAGCTCTTCAGCCACCTGGAACAGATCTTTACGTACTGGACGTTTCATGTTTTCAATCGCGTCGATGATGTCGTGGTGAACCAGTTGCTCTTTTTGAATGCCCACACAACGGCCACCGTGACCTTCCATCAATAGATGAACGGCGTAGTTACCCATGCGAGACGCAAGCACGCGGTCAAACGCAGTTGGTTTACCACCCCGTTGAATGTGGCCCAGGATCGTCGCACGAGTCTCACGACCCGTCGCTTTTTCGATCTCTTTCGCCAATTGGTTCGCATCCATCATCAGTTCAGTCAGCGCGATGATCGCGTGTTTCTTACCTTTCTTGATGCCGTCTTGAATATTAGAAATCAGCTGTTCCATATCCAAACCCGTTTCAGGCGTGATGATGTACTCACAGCCGCCTGCGATCGCAGACATCAGCGTCAAGTCACCGCAGTGACGACCCATGATTTCAACGATCGAAATACGTTGGTGAGAAGAAGACGTGTCACGCAGACGGTCAATCGCTTCGATCACGGTGTTCAGTGCAGTCAGGTAACCGATGGTGTAATCCGTGCCTGCGATGTCGTTGTCGATGGTACCTGGCAGACCGATACATGGGTAACCCATTTCAGTCAGTTTCTTCGCACCCATGTACGAACCGTCACCGCCGATCACAACCAATGCATCGATGCCGTGTGTTTTCAGGTTTTCGATCGCTTTTTCACGCACTGCTTCTTCACGGAACTGCGGGAAACGCGCAGAACCCAGGAATGTACCACCACGGTTAATCACATCAGACACGCTTGAACGGTCTAGCTGCTTGATACGACCTTCGTACAGGCCTTGATAGCCATCGTAGATGCCGAATACTTCAAGACCTGCGCCCAACGCCGTACGAACCACGCCGCGAATCGCAGCATTCATGCCTGGGGCGTCGCCGCCACTTGTCAAAATACCGATCTTCTTAATCATGCTCACCCTCGATTTTTGGGAACTTAATATAATATTTTTCGCGCCGCCCGCCCTGGATTGGCAAGCAGCAAAAGCATTCTATATCTGTGCGTTATGTTACATTTCCTAATTAGGAATACTACTGTTATTTGCACGAAATTCTGTAAGTTTGCTACTTATGTAAGAGTATTACAGTTTCGACCCACAGCGTTGTTGATTCACATCAGGATCAGGTTTTTTAGTTCAATTGGGGAAAAGATAGCCAACCTCGACCACTTTTGCCTCACCACCCTTGGAATTTTTGCTTTCGCTCTGGACCGAAGACCACAGAATACGGATCCTGATGGATTAAAACATCGGCACCGGGAAAAGTTTTACGCAGCTTCGCTTCCACAATATCCGAGATGCGATGTGCTTCAATTAACGGAATGTTGTCATCCAATTCCAAATGGAGCTGAATGAAACGCACCGGGCCGGACATGCGTGTGCGCAGTTGATGCACGCCCATCACCCCATCGACCGAAAGCGACAAGGTGCGAATCTGCATCAGCTCATCATCAGGCAATTTGCGATCCAGCAGCGTTTGGACTGCGCCATGCGCCATGCGATAGGCGCTGTAGAGAATGTACACCCCAATCCCGACCGCAAACACCGCATCGGCCTGTTTGATGCCAAACCAACTCAGTCCGAGCGCCACCATGATCGCGCCGTTCATAAATAAATCGGACTGATAATGCAGTGAGTCCGCCGCTATGGCCTGACTGCCGGTTTTCTGCACCACGTGGCGCTGGAACATCACCAAGGCAAACGTCACCACCATGGCAAACCCACTGACGTAAATCCCGTACTCGGGCGATTGTAATTCATGGGGGCGGAAGAAACGGTCAATGCCGTTGAGGATCAAAAAACAAGCAGAGCCGGAGATGAACATCGCTTGCGCCAGCGCCGCCAAGGATTCCGCTTTGCCGTGACCAAAGGTGTGTTCTCGGTCTGCCGGTTGCAGCGAATAGCGCACCACAATCAAGTTGACCACTGACGCGGCGATGTCGAGCAGCGAGTCAATGAGCGATGCCAGCAAGCTGACCGAGCCGGTCACCCACCACGCGGCGATTTTCACGATCAGCAGCAACGTGGCGACTGTGGTCGCGGTCCAAGCGGCGAGGGTCACCAATCTGGCGTATTCCTGTTTCATAGTCTGTTATCCATGCAAATCAATGACGTAATTATACGCAAAAGGCTGTTTGATGTGCGTTAAATCTCATCCGACATCCAGTCAAAAAACGTAAAAAAGGCAGCCGAAGCTGCCTAAAATGCGAGTCACAATTATTCACCAGCTGGTGGCGCAGGTGGCATCATGCGTTGACCTTTTGGTCCCTTGCCCTCGTGATGACCGCCACGAGGGCCGTGGTCCCAACATTGATCCATGCGCTCTTGTTGCAGGGTCTGGAACTGCGCTTTTTGCGCTGGCGTTAACACGCTCAACATGTGATGACGTTTTTCCATCATCTGTACGCGACGTTCCACTTGCATATCAACCATCTGTTTCGCCAGCTCAGTCGCTTGCGCTTTATCGAAATTAGGCGCCAGCATCAGCGCACGTTCTTTGTCACGCATCGCCTTCATCTGTTCAGACGGCCCCGCCTGACGTTTTTGTTGCATCTGCGCACGGCCATCTTCACGCATCTGACGCAGTTGAGCCTGCTGCTCAGCGCTCAGATTCAGCTGTTTGAAAATCCCACGCTCACCGCGTGGACCGCACATCTCATCGTCAGGGCCTTTGTTTTTGCCGCCAGCGGCCAGCACACTCGCTGAACCCAGCACCATCGGTAGAACCACAGCGGTAAGCATCAATTTTTTCGCCATTTTCATCATCATATCCTCAATCGTTGCATTCTGACTTACGGGCTGCCCTTGCAGCGCTTGAGTGTAGAATACGACCTGCTAAGTAAAGTGGTGTTTAGGCAGCGTAAAGAATCGTAAAGAGTGCAATTAGCGCTAATTGCGCGCAAACTTTCACAGTAAACTACAGAGAATCCCCCGATGTTTAAGAGGCAGATATGGCGCACATTCTTCTTATTGATGACGACACCGAACTCACTGGTCTACTGAAAGAGGTCCTGAGCTACGAAGGCTTTGAGGTCTCCGAAGCGAACGATGGTGAAGCAGGCTTACACGCCGTCAACGACAGCGTGGATCTGATTCTGCTTGATGTGATGATGCCCAAACTCAATGGCATGGAAACGCTGAAAAAGTTGCGTGAGAAATGGCAAACGCCGGTCTTGATGTTGACCGCCAAAGGCGAAGAGATTGACCGCGTGATTGGGCTAGAACTGGGCGCCGATGATTACCTGCCAAAACCGTTCAGCGACCGCGAGTTGCTGGCGCGCATTCGCGCGATTTTGCGCCGCACGGGCAACCACACGCAAAGCAAGCCAACCGATATGATTGAGTGTCAGGATTTACAACTGTATCCGGGCAAGCAGGAAGCGTATTGCCAAGGGCAATTGCTCGATCTCACCACCACTGAATTTGCCCTGCTGACCCACTTTGTGCAAAACCCGGGCGAAACCCTGACCAAAGAGATGCTGAGCCTCGATGTGCTGGGGAAACGACTGGCGGCATTTGACCGTGCGATTGATATGCACGTGTCGAACCTGCGCAAAAAACTCCCGGAACGCAGTGATGGCAAACCCCGCATAAAAACACTGCGCGGCCGCGGTTACTTGATGATTGTGGAGGATTAATGCGTCTACCGAAGATCAATAGCCTCTACGGCCGTATCTTTGCCATCTTCTGGTTCACCATGATGTTGGTGTTGGTCGCCGTCTTGACGCTGCCGCACCTCGATCCGCGAAAAACGCGCGACATTCCGCCCGAAGGTTACCAACGCCTGCTGGAATACCGCAACGCGATTGAAAACCGCTTTGGGCGCGAAGAAAACTTAGCGCGCATTCTGATGCGGCTGGAAGAGAATGGCGGACACAAAAATGAAGAGCGCTCGCGTTTCTTCCTGACTGATCTCGACGGCAACATTCTCACCACCAAAAAACATGCGGATTTCAAACTCAAAGCGCTGCAAAACTTTACCACCAGCATTGAGTCGATTGAAAAACCGCAGCAGCGTTTGTATGGCCGCTACATGATTGCCGGCCCCCTGCCAATCCAACTCGCGCAGCGCGATTTGCTGCTCTACGTCGGTTTGCGCTGGGATGAGCCGCCACCGTTTTTATTGCGTCTGTTTGACCGCCCGCTGCAACTGCTGCTAGCCGTCATGGTGGTCAGCACGCCTTTGCTGTTGTGGCTGGCATGGGCCCTGAGTAAACCGGCACAACGTTTGGCATTGGCAGCCCAACGCGTCGCGCGTGGCGAATTTGTGGTCGACCCCAGTTTGGAAAAAGGCACCACCGAGTTTCGCCAAGCTGGGCGCAGTTTCAACCAGATGGTCGAAGCGGTGAATCAGATGATTTCTGGCCAGCAGCGCCTGCTGTCCGACATCTCGCACGAACTCCGTTCGCCCTTAACCCGCCTGCGTATGGCCAGCGCATTAGCAACGCGCAAACAGGGCTCCAGCAGCGAGCTGGAACGCATCGACACCGAAGCGCAGCGCCTTGAACGCATGATTGGCGAACTGCTCGAAGTGTCGCGCATGCAGATCAACAGCCACTTGAGCCGCGAAGTGCAGCCGCTGAGCAGCTTGTGGGAAGAGCTATTGTGCGACGCGCAGTTTGAAGCCGAACAGATGCACAAAACCCTGACGCAGGATCCGATCCCAGAATGCAACATTTCCGGCAACCCCACCTTGCTGATGAGCGCGCTGGAAAACATCGTGCGCAACGCCATTCATTATGGGCAGGACAAAATTGAAGTGCACTTTGCTGCCACGACACAGCAACTGACCGTCACCGTTGAAGACAACGGCGAAGGCGTGCCCGACAGCGAACTGGCGGAGATTTTCCGCCCCTTCTATCGCGTGTCAACTGCGCGCGATCGCCACAGCGGTGGCACGGGATTGGGGCTGGCGATCACCGAAAGTGCAATTCGCCAACACAGCGGCCAAATCACCGCCAGCCGTAGCCAGCTTGGCGGCTTGAAAGTGCAGTTTACGCTGCCCTTGGATGCGTAACGAAAGACCTTACAAAAGACATAGTTGATAATGAGATTAATTATCAGTAACGTTAAGTTAATCAAACGGAGGATCAACTATGTCTCATATTTTCCCAGAGTTGCCATACGCCTACGATGCACTGGAACCGTACATCGACGCGAAAACCATGGAAGTCCATTACAGTAAGCACCACCGGACTTACTACGACAAATTCATCACTGCCCTCAAAGGCACCGCGCACGAACACACCCCGCTCCCGGAATTGTTTGCCCAAATTTCCACCCTGCCTCCAGCCCTGCGCAACAATGGCGGTGGCTACTACAACCACATTCTGTACTGGAACTGCATGGCACCCCACGGCGGCGGTGAACCCCAAGGGGAGCTTGGCGAAGCCATTCGCGCCACCTTTGGCAGTTTTGACGCGTTCAAAGAACAGTTTGCCCAAGCGGCGGTCAACACCTTCGGGTCGGGCTTTGCCTGGTTAGTGGTGAATGAGGGCGCGCTGCACATCAGCGCCACCAGCAATCAGGACAACCCGCTGATGGATGTCGCCAGCGTGCGCGGTGAACCGATTCTGGCATTGGATGTGTGGGAACACGCTTATTACATCAGCTACCAAAACCGCCGCCCGGAATACATTGATGCGTGGTGGCATGTGGTTGACTGGGAAGCGGTGGGCGAAAACTACGCAGTCGCCAAAGCGCTCTCGGCCTAAGCGGCGTCCGTCCCTTACTCGCATCTTGCCGTGACTTGGGTATATACTCCGTCGCTCAGCAAGAGAGGAATGAACGCGTCATGTTTGATATCGCCCTGTATGAACCCGAGATTGCGCCGAACACCGGCAACATCATTCGTTTGTGTGCCAACTGCGGTGCCAACCTGCATCTGATTGAGCCTCTGGGGTTTGATCTCGAAGAGAAGAAAGTGCGCCGTGCCGGGCTGGATTATCACGATCTGGCGCGCGTGACTCGCCACAAAGATTATCAGGCGTTCATCGCATTTCTGGAAGCGCGGGGCGATTACCGCATTTTTGCCTGCACCACCAAAACCACCGGCCATCATGTCGATGCGCAGTTCCAACGTGGTGACGTGTTGCTGTTTGGCCCGGAAACCCGTGGCTTGCCCGCAGACCTGATTGAAAGCCTGCCGATGGCGCAGCGCATTCGCATTCCAATGATGCCTGAAGCGCGCAGCCTGAATTTGTCCAACGCGGTGGCGATCATCGCGTTTGAAGCGTGGCGTCAAATGGGGTTTGAAGGCGCACGTTAAATCACGCGAAACAGGGCCTCCAACCCGCGCATGAACACCGAATCATCGGCAATAAAAAAGCTCTCCCATGGAGAGCTTTTTCGTTATAGGAAGCTGGTTTACGGACGATTGAGCTTGTCCTGATCATCCTGCTTGCGCTCAAATTCACCATCAAATGTTTGACCGTGATGCGACGACGAGTGCGTCTCGCCATCACGCTCAAAGTGACTGGACTGAAATCCGGATGCCATAGGGGTCACCACCATTTTGCTCATCAGAGAGTGCGCCAGCTTGGCACGAGGCGCGGGCAGCAGAATCACCATGCCGAGCACATCGGTCATAAACCCCGGCACCACCAGCAACACACCAGCCATCGCCAACAATACGCCTTCCACAATCTGCTGCGCTGGCATCTCGCCGCGCTGCATACGTTGCTGCACCGTCATCAAGGTATTGAGTCCTTGGCTGCGCACCAGCGACGCGCCGACAAACGCAGTGATCAACACCAACGCAATCGTCGGCCACAGCCCCAGCACGCCACCCACCTGAATAAACAGGCCGATTTCGATCACTGGCACTGCAATAAATAAAATCAGTAGTATCGGAAACACAGTCCCTCCTTATTATCGGCTACAACCTTAGCGCCAAGCGCTAGGCACTTCAAGCGCTCAACACGAGGCAAAAATGTAGCGAATTATTGCCTGAGAGGAAAATTTCTCTGAATGAAAATCAAGTGGATAGCTCGAAACGCCCGAATTCACTGGCCTCAGCGTTGGCAAATTAGCAAAGGCTCAACTACCTTTTAAACACAGATTTCACTCAACATGTATCATAATGAAACGGGTTGCCAATACGCTAAAAAAAACGGTGATTCTGTGGCTAGGGCTGTCGTTGATTCCGCTGGGCTACTATTACCATTTATCTGACAAAGCGCATCAGTTCTTGCTCGACCGATTGGAAGTGCAGGGTTCGCAGTTCCTGTCGTTTGTCGATGCCAAGGCCAGCCGCACGCACGCCCAAATTCAAAAATCCTTTTATGAAATGAGCCACTCCCCACTGCTGTTGGATTTCGCGCTCAGCAACAACCCACAATACCGGGGCTACCTCGAAAGCCAGTGGTATCTCACCTCGTTTAATTCCGGTTTGTTTTACCAATTACGCTATTTAGACCAAGCCGGTACCGAGGTGATTCGAGTCGATTACACGCCGCAGATGACCCACCCGTTTATCGTCCCCATCAGCCAACTGCAAGAGAAAGGACATCGTGACTATTTCCATTACGCGCAACAATTAACCCCCGGCGAACAAGGCTACTTCGGCATCGATTTGGAATACGAACATGGCCTGCCGGTGATTCCCTATAAACCCGGTTTTCGCATTCTCTATCCGATTGACACACTGGCAGGGCGGCAAGGCTATTTCATTGCCAACCTCGACGTAATGGAGGTGATTCATCAAATCACGGAGAACACACAGAACCTGTCGATCGACTTTGTCGACGCACAGGGATATTTCATTGTCAGCAGTGACGACAACAAACTATTTGGTGATTTAATTCAAACGCGCGCATTCAACAACCTGCCACGCGAATACCCCGACGTGTGGCGCGCAATGCAGCAGCATCCCAATCAACGCGGCACCTTGTTGACCCAAGATGGTTTTTTCATTTACCAACCCTTTGAAAATCAACTCTTTGGATCCGTTGGCGGGTTGACGATGCTGACGCATTACGATCCCGCCACCTTGCAACAGATCTTTCAAACCCGCGATGAACAAATTCGATCCGATGCGATCACCATCTGGTTGTGTTTGGGCTTAGCATCTGTGGTGCTGGGCATGTTGTGGGAAGCGTTTCACATGGTGCGCATGGATCAAACCTACGCTCAGTTTGTGATGGACAATGGCGTCGCCATCGCATTTGCCAATCGCGAGCACCGTATTTTGCGCGCCAATGCTCGCTTTAGCGAACTGGTGGGCATTGATTTGCACCTGCTGCATGGGCGCAGTGTGTTGGACATTCTCCCCTCGCGCCACAAGCAGAAATTGATGCTCAATCAACTGGCGCAACATGGCGAATGGAAAGGCCAATACAGCCTGCAAGATCCCGATGGTCACGAGGTGATGTGTAAAACAGAAGTGCGGGCATTGGCGGGGAAAATCGCCAAAGTGCAGTACTACGTGTATTCATTTACCGACATCTCCGAACATTACAATGCGATTGTCGAACTCAAAGAACGCAGCGAACGCGACCCCGCCACCTCGCTGTGGAACAAGAAGAAATTCGAGCACACCTTGCAGTATTACGCGCGCCTGAAACAGCGTTACCCCAATCAACCGCCCACCTGCCTCGCCATCATCGATATCGATTCATTCAAAGCGATCAACGACTCGCTCGGCCACACCGTCGGTGACGAAGTGATCTTGTATGTCGCGATTCAATTGCAATCACTGCTGCGTGATACCGACTTCATCGCGCGCATCGGCGGTGATGAGTTTGCAGTCATCATTCAGCACACGGATATTCACCAAGCGGTGAAGCTGATGCAGCGTGTCTGCACCGCCATTTCGTCGTGGCCACAGCACAAAGTCACGGTCAGTGTCGGCGTTGCCGAAGTGACCGCCGAAGCCCCGCAAACCTGCACCAATGCCGACAAAGCCATGTACCGATCCAAACGCAAAGGCAAAAATTGCGTCTCGGCACATGGTTTTGAAAATTTGACGGTAGTTGAGTCACATCGCGTGTAATTCTTTTCTGAAAATTGAACTAAAAAGTGATCCAGTTCCTATTTTTTAAATACTACTCAAGTATTATGTGCCACAGAAGTCAGGACGGATTTTCCAGCCAATAATTCTGATGAATGGATTCTTAAGGCAGAAATGGCTAAGCATTTTAAATCTAATCAGAATAATTATCTTAAGGATCCTGTTATGGCTACCCTATCTGATGCTCCAATGACATCCACCACAGCCACTCGCATCGAAGAAGATCTATTAGGTCAACGTCACGTACCGGCCGACGCTTACTACGGCATTCACACCCTGCGCGCAATGGAAAACTTTAACATCTCTAATGTCACCATTTCAGATGTACCAGAGTTAGTGCGCGGTATGGTGATGACCAAAAAAGCAGCTGCACTCGCAAACAAAGAACTGAGCGTAATTCCTAAGGATGTGGCGAATTACATCATTCAAGCGTGTGACTTGATTCTGGAAACTGGCAAATGTATGGACCAGTTCCCTTCAGACGTCTTCCAAGGCGGCGCAGGCACTTCTGTGAACATGAATGCGAACGAAGTGATTGCAAACGTTGCGCTTGAGCTCATGGGCAAAGAAAAAGGTCAATACGAGTTCGTGAACCCGAATGACCATGTGAACAAGAGCCAATCCACTAACTGTGCATACCCAACCGGTTTCCGTATTGCGGTATACAACAGCGTGCTGAAACTGATTGACGCGATTGAATACCTCAAAGGCGCATTCGAACTGAAAAGCGTTGAGTTCAAAACTATCCTGAAAATGGGTCGTACTCAGCTTCAAGACGCTGTTCCAATGACTGTTGGCCAAGAATTCCACGCTTGGGCAGTAACACTGAACGAAGAAATTCGTGCCCTGCAATACACCTCAAAACTGCTGCTTGAAGTGAACATCGGTGCAACTGCGATCGGTACGGGTCTGAACGCGGCACCAGGTTACCAAGCGGCTGCCATCAAACACTTGGCTGAAGTGACTGGCCTTGAAGTGGTTCCAGCAGAAGACTTGATCGAAGCAACATCTGACTGTGGTGCGTACGTGATGACTCACGGTGCACTGAAACGCCTTGCGGTGAAACTGTCTAAAATCTGTAACGACCTACGTCTGCTGTCTTCTGGCCCACGTGCAGGTCTGAACGAACTGAACCTACCTGAGCTACAAGCGGGTTCTTCTATCATGCCAGCAAAAGTAAACCCAGTTGTACCAGAAGTGGTCAACCAAGTGTGCTTTAAAGTGCTTGGTAACGACAACACGGTATCGTTCGCAGCCGAAGGCGGTCAGCTACAGCTGAACGTGATGGAACCTGTGATCGGTCAAGCGATGTTTGAATCCATTTCACTGCTGTCTAACGCGTGTGTGAACCTGCGTGACAAATGTATCGATGGCATCACAGTGAACAAAGAAATCTGTGAAGGCTACGTGTTCAACTCAATCGGTATCGTTACTTACCTGAACCCATACATTGGCCACCATGAAGGTGACATCGTGGGTAAAATCTGTGCTGAAACCGGTAAGAGCGTACGCGAAGTTGTGCTTGAGCGCGGCCTACTGACTGAAGAAGAACTGGATGACATCTTCTCAGTAGAAAACCTGATGCACCCACAATACAAAGCAAAACGCTACGAATAAGCACTTCTCGATCAGGCCCCTTTCCGGGGCCTGTTTTGTTCGTATTTTTGGTGATACGCAACGGACCTGCTCCAACCGCCCCTGTTTTAATTATCTGAGGATTTATCCCCCTGAGTTCTCAGATAATTAAATTAATAATATTAAACGAGGTATCACTATGGTTTGGGTTGAACTGTTAGTTGTTCTGCTCTTTATCTTTTTGGGAGCACGTATCGGCGGTATCGGGATCGGTTTTGCCGGTGGCGCTGGTGTCATTGTCCTGTCTCTTGTTCTGGGCGTTCCGACCAGTCAAGCTTTCATTCCCGTCGACGTTATTCTGATCATCATGTCCGTGATCACAGCGATTGCTGCCATGCAGGTTGCTGGTGGTATGGATTGGCTTGTACAGATCGCGGAAAACTTTTTACGTAAACACCCTGAACGCATCACCTTCTACGCCCCAATCGTGACATTCTTCATGACACTGATGGCGGGTACTGGCCACACTGCATTCTCAACACTACCTGTGATTGCTGAAGTGGCGAAAGGCCAAGGCGTACGCCCATCACGTCCGCTGTCTATCGCGGTGGTCGCCTCACAAATCGCGATCACCGCCTCGCCAATTTCTGCTGCCGTAGTCGCTTTTGCCGCGATGCTGGTACCGTTTGGCGTGGACTACTTAACCCTGCTGGCCATCTGTATTCCAACCACATTCGCGGCCTGTATGGTCGGTGCATTTGTGGCGAACTTCATGGGTTGTGAGCTGAAAGACGATCCGGTTTACCAAGAAAACCTCGCCAAAGGTTTGGTGAAACTAGACAACGACCACAAGCGTGAAATTCTACCAACGGCCAAACCAGCAACTTACATCTTCCTTGCTGCGATTGCGTTTGTGGTGTGTTACGCCGCTGCAATTTCGTCTTCTGTCGGTCTGATTGAAAACCCTGCGCTTGGTCGTAACGAAGCGATCATGACTGTGATGCTTGCCGCTGCGGCAGCCATCGTGATGGTGACCAAAATCGACGCGTCTAAAATTGCATCCGCTGCCACCTTCCGCTCTGGTATGACGGCATGTGTGTGCGTTCTGGGTGTGGCATGGTTAGGTTCAACCTTTGTGAACGCGCACGTAGATGGCATCAAAGAAGTGGCTGGCGCCCTGTTGGCAGACTACCCATGGATGCTGGCATTGGTGCTGTTCTTTGCGTCGATGCTGCTGTACTCACAAGGGGCAACCACGGTTGCGCTGATGCCTGCTGCATTGGCGATTGGTGTGGCACCGCTGACTGCAGTTGCATCTTTTGCTGCCGTGAGCGCGCTGTTTGTGCTGCCTACTTACCCAACCTTGTTGGCGGCAGTCGAAATGGATGACACCGGTTCAACTCGCATTGGTAAATATGTGTTTAACCACGCATTCTTTATTCCAGGCGTGGTGACCATTGCATCGGCAGTGGCCTTTGGCTTCCTGTTCGGTGGCCTGTTCATCTAGAGAATAAAGTGCAATCAAGGGGAGCTTCGGCTCCCTTTTTTTATGACTCGAAACCGCCCGCGCGACCCGCCTCCTTTTACGCCACCATCGGTTGCCTATCGAATCCACGAATCAGTGCGCTCAAGCGACTTGATTTAAATCAAGCATTGGTGCAAAAGTTATTTTTTACCCGCTGAATTTGCAACTGAATAAAATTCCCCTGTTTGAAATAGACGAAATAAAATATCGCTTATATTCGCGAACAACCTGAATGAATCAAGAATAGAATTCCATTATTTATACACAATTACCCTGACTTATTTTGAGTCTAATTTCGGCCACGAATCACCACTCAATAATTTGTGAACCACCGCTAAGATAATCCCCACCAGCCTCTTTAGAATTTCTTTAACGATGAAGCGTTATTCACTTCATCACCATGAATAAAAATAAGATTTTTTGCCATATTTATTAATTTTCCTTAAGCTTTATTTCACTTAATACGTTGCCATATTCGATAATATTGCAATTAAGGTTTTCTAAGTTACTGATTTGAGATGCCGGTTGGACGATGTAACCTATCTATTTTTGTTTTCGCGCCAATATAGGTATGCATCGCCCCGCTCAAAACGGGCCTGAGAAAACAATCCGGTGAATAGAGAATATTAGCCACCAAACGCGTTCAGAGCGTTCTATTTTCTGAATGTAAGGAGACAGCTATGACAACCCAAACTGCACCCACAGAACGTAAAGGCGGCTTTCTGGCCAACTTTAAGTTCCCCTCCGCCTACACCATTCTCTTTGTGTTGATCGCCCTGGTGGCGATGCTCACCTGGATCGTGCCCGCCGGTCAGTACGACCGAGCTATGAACGAAGACCTCGGCCGTGAAGTGCCCGTTGCTGGCACCTACCACGCCACCGAAGGCAACCCACAAGGCGTGATTGATGTCTTGCTTGCACCAATTGACGGCTTCTACGATCACAACAGCTATGAAGCGGCGGCGATTGACGTGTCGCTATTCATTCTGGTGATTGGTGGCTTCCTTGGCTTGGTGACCAAAACCGGAGCGATTGACGCCGGTATTGAACGTGTCACCGCACGCTTGGAAGGCCGCGAAGAGTTGATGATTCCCATTCTGATGGCGCTGTTTGCCACTGGCGGGACCGTGTATGGCATGGCGGAAGAATCCCTACCGTTCTACACCTTGTTGGTGCCGGTGATGATGGCCGCTCGTTTTGACCCTGTGGTGGCCGCTGCGACCGTTTTGCTCGGCGCAGGCATTGGTACCCTCGGTTCCACCATCAACCCGTTTGCAACCGTCATCGCGGCCAATGCGGCGGGCATTCCCTTCACCGATGGCATCTGGTTACGCGTGGCGATGCTGATTGTGGGTTGGATCATCTGTGTCATGTACGTCATGCGCTACGCCAAAATGGTGCGTGCCGACCAAAGCAAATCCATCGTGTTTGATAAATACGAAGAGAACAAAGCGCACTTCCTAGGCAGCCGCAGTGGTGAAACCCTGGAGTTCACAGGCACGCGCAAAGTGATTCTGACCATTTTCGCGGCTGCGTTTGCTGTGATGATTTACGGGGTCTCCGTCGCCGGATGGTGGATGGCGGAAATCTCGGCCATGTTCCTTGGCGCGACCATCATCATTGGTTTGGTGGCTCGCATGAGTGAAGAAGAGTTTACCTCAAGCTTTATTGATGGCGCCCGTGACCTACTTGGTGTTGCCCTGATCATCGGGATTGCACGCGGTATCGTGGTGGTCATGGACCGCGGCATGATCACCGACACCATTCTGAATTCAGCCGAACAACTGGTGACTGGCCTGTCATCGGTGATTTTCATCAACGTGATGTACTGGTTGGAAATCCTGTTGTCGTTCTTGGTGCCTTCTTCATCTGGTTTGGCCGTCCTGACCATGCCGATCATGGCACCATTGGCCGACTTTGCAGGCGTGGGTCGTGAACTGGTGGTGACCGCTTACCAATCAGCATCAGGTATCGTCAACCTCATCACGCCCACTTCAGCAGTGGTGATGGGTGGCTTAGCGATTGCCCGTGTCCCTTACGTGCGCTGGCTAAAATGGGTCGCCCCGCTACTGGGCATTCTGTGTGTGCTGATCATGATCATGCTCAGTGTCGGTGCCTTTATGTAACACCGAGTTCGTGACCCCGAGGCCTGCCACACCAAAGCCTCTACTGCTCACCAAGCCGCGCTCAGCGCGGCTTTTTTCTGCCCGCCATCTCATGATCCATGGCACAGGGTTCTGCGCTATGACGGGGCAAGAGACGCCATCAGGACGCCGTTTCTCTTTCGTCCTTTAGCTTTCGTCCTTTATCTTTTGTCCTTTAGCTTTCGCCCGCGATTTGTCGCCTCAGTCGTCCGTACCCCATCTTCTGCGACCCATCTGCGGCCTCCAATCTTTCGCCCCCGGCCTTTCGACACCAGCCTTTCGACACCAGATTTTGCTGCTCGCCTTTCAACAGCAAATACGCCTCGACTACACGGTTCGGCGCATCCATGCCGCCGTCTTGAATCCAGTCGGTTCAACGCGTGGATAATTAGTGCCAAACGCGGAAATATTATTCTGCCGCATTTTTTCATGCGCGCGTGATGCACCATATTCGGATTCAAAATGCGACGTTTTTTATCATCACCCCAAACTTTGAACGCGTATTTTCGATTGTCTCAGATCAATATTTTGCACGATATTTTTGTTACAACACGGCCATTCGCGGCGGTTAAAGTCACTATCTACCCTTTAGAAATGCATACTTCGGTCGTTCAACAATCCGAATAAATAAAATTAAATTGCATAAACTTCCCCAACTATCAATTCATCTCACTCATTTCATGAATATTCTTTATTTTGCTCGATTAAATTTCCGTAAATGACGCGCATTCACCCAAGCGTATCAATCCCTATTCGATGAATAAACATTGTTAAAAAGGACTATTTTTGGCGGTCATTTATTAAAAATCGAACTGTGATCGTTCTCTAAGAAAGGCCTCTCTCACTGGGTAATATGAATATCAGAACGAAACAATGAATTAATTAAAAGCTAATTTAAATTCATTACCTAACCCTACAAATAAATATGTATTTCAAATTAAGAAATACACAGAAAATAAGAGAGATACGATTATGAGTAAGTTATACGTAGGTTCTGAAATCGGTCAATTACGTCGCGTTTTAATTCACCGTCCACGTCGCGCACTCACCCACCTGACGCCATCAAACTGTCACGACCTGTTATTTGATGACGTTTTGGATATCGAACGTGCGGGCAAAGAACACGATGTGTTTGCCCAAACACTTCGCGACCAAGGTGTGGAAGTATTACTGCTCACCAATTTGCTTGCAGAAACACTGGATGTGCCGGAAGCCAAAGAATGGCTGCTGAACACGCAAATTTCTGATAACCGTTTTGGTCCAACGTTCGCCAACGATCTGCGCTGCTACCTTGCAGATCAACCCCACATGGAATTGGCGAAAATTCTGACCGGCGGTCTGTCTTACGGTCAGCTACCCATCAAATCGTCTTCTATTTTACAAACCATGAACAAGGCGAACGATTTCATCATCAAACCGTTGCCAAACCACCTGTTCACTCGTGACACCTCATGCTGGGTTTACGGGGGTGTATCCATCAACCCAATGGCGAAAGTGGCGCGCCAACGTGAAACCAACCACCTGCGTGCAATTTACCGCTGGCACCCAACATTCGCCGGCCAAGACTTCATCAAGTACTTCGGCGACGAAGAACGCAACTACGACAAATCCACCATTGAAGGCGGTGACGTTCTGGTAATTGGTCGCGGCGCTGTGCTGATTGGTATGTCAGAACGTACCACGCCACAAGGGGTTGAGCAGTTGGCTTCTTCTCTGTTCAAACATGGCCAAGCCAAACAAGTGATCGCACTGGAACTGCCAAAAGATCGTTCTTGCATGCACTTGGATACGGTGATGACACACATGCGTGAAGACACCTTCTCTGTGTATCCAAACGTGATTCCAGATGATGTGAACTGCTGGAGCCTGACCGGTGATGAATCTGGCCGCGTGAAAGCGACCCAACAAGCGTCTTACATTCACACCATCGAAAACGCATTGGGCGTCGACAAACTGAACATGATCACCACCGGGGGTGACAGTTTCGAAGCCGAACGTGAACAGTGGAACGATGCCAACAACGTGTTGACCGTTCGTCCTGGCGTGGTGATTGGTTACGAACGTAACACCTACACCAACGAAAAATACGACAAAGCCGGCATCACCGTTCTGCCAATTCCGGGTGATGAACTGGGCCGCGGCCGTGGCGGTGCTCGCTGCATGAGCTGCCCAATTGAACGTGATGACATCTAGTGACTAACTCGGGCCGGGGCTGACCTTCCTCTGCCAGCTTCGGCCCACATAATAAGAGATATAACCATGACTAAACAAACAGTAGTCGTCGCATTAGGTGGTAACGCATTGCTTCGTCGCGGTGAACCGTTAGAAGCGGATGTTCAACGCCACAACATTGAAATTGCAGCCAAAACCATTTCTGAAATTGCCAAAGCGTACAACGTGGTGTTGGTGCACGGTAATGGTCCACAAGTGGGATTGCTCGCGCTGCAAGGTTTGGAATACAAGAAAGTAAGCCCTTACCCACTTGACGTGTTGGGTAGCGAAACTCAAGGCATGATCGGTTACATGCTGATGCAGGAATTCAAAAACCTGCTGCCAGAACGCAACGTGACTTGCATGCTGACTCAAATGTCGGTCGATCCGAACGACCCGGCCTTTGCCGACCCGACCAAACCGATTGGTCCAGTCTACGAAGAAGCCGAAGCGCGTGAAATGGCCGAGAAATATCACTGGACGGTGAAACCGGACGGCAAATACTTCCGCCGCGTGGTGCCAAGCCCACAACCTACCGGCATCATCGAACATGAAGCGATCACTAAGCTCATCGATGAAGGTCACTTGGTGATCTGTACTGGCGGTGGCGGCATCCCGGTCAAACGTGAAAACGGCAAATTGGTCGGTGTGGAAGCGGTGATCGACAAAGACATGTCAGCCGCGTTCCTTGCCAAACAGATCGGTGCCGATGCACTGCTGATCCTAACCGATGCCGACGCGGTGTACCTCGACTGGGGCAAACCAACTCAAACCGCACTGCGCAACACCACCCCGTCTGAGCTGGCGAAATACCAATTTGATGCAGGCTCCATGGGGCCAAAAATCGAAGCGTCCTGCGAATTCATTCGTAAAGGCGGCACCGTGGTTGGCATTGGCGCGCTGCAAGATGGCTTGCGCATTCTGGAAGGCCAAGCAGGCACCAACATCACTCGCGATCAGTAATCACCCGTGCTGCGTCACTGGTAATCAAACATTGAATTTTCAGCGCTTAGGCAAGATGGCGTAAGCGCTTCCCAGATGAGGATAAGATCATGGCTTTTAACCTACGTAACCGTAACTTCCTGAAACTACTCGACTTCACTCCACGCGAAATTCAACACATGTTGGATCTTGCCGCTGAACTGAAAAAAGCCAAATACAACGGCTATGAACAGCCACGCCTGACTGGCAAAAACATTGCACTGATCTTTGAAAAAACCTCCACTCGTACCCGTTGTGCATTTGAAGTGGCGGCATTCGACCAAGGCGCGCAAGTGTCTTATCTTGGTCCCTCAGGCTCTCAAATTGGTCACAAAGAATCGATGAAAGACACCGCCCGCGTGCTGGGTCGTATGTACGACGGCATTGAATACCGCGGTTTCGGTCAAGCGATCGTTGAAGAGCTGGGTGCACATGCCGGTGTACCGGTATGGAACGGCCTGACTGACGAATTCCACCCAACGCAAATCCTCGCTGACTTCCTAACCATGATGGAACACAGCCGTGGCAAACAGCTGCACGAAATCAAATTCGCTTACCTTGGTGATGCGCGCAACAACATGGGTAACTCATTGATGGTCGGCGCAGCGAAAATGGGCATGGACATTCGCCTCGTGGCACCTAAACAATTCTGGCCGACTGAAGAATTGGTTGCGACTTGCCGCGAAATCGCCAAACAAACCGGCGGTAAAATTACCCTGACTGACGATGTGCAAGAAGGTGTGATTGGCTGTGACTTCCTCTACACCGACGTGTGGGTGTCTATGGGCGAAGCGAAAGAAGCGTGGGCAGAGCGCATTAACTTGATGCTGCCTTACCAAGTCAACATGAACGTCATCAAAGCAACTGGTAACCCGCATGTGAAATTCATGCACTGCCTACCAGCATTCCATGGCGAAGACACCACCGTGGGCAAACAACTGGCACACGACTACCCAGTGCTGAAAGACGGCTGCGAAGTGACTGACGAAGTGATCGAATCCGACTACTCCATCGTGTTCGATGAAGCGGAAAACCGCATGCACACCATCAAAGCAATCATGGTGGCAACACTCGGCGACTAAGCCAAAAACCAAAACTTCCTTTACCTACCGACCAATGCGGGCTGAATAAAGCCCGCATTTTTTTTCAGCCTTTTTTCAACGTTTTTTCGGTAAAACCCACCATCAAGCCAGACGCATAAACTGGCGGGTAAAATGCAGAACATTTGAGTAAAATTCGCATAAAAATCCACAACTTGAATATTTTTCAAAAGCTATTGCACCGGTGATTTTTGTCCGTATAATCCTCCGCAATTTGTCTACAGGGAACAAAAAATGAGCGTATTCAATCGAGCATCGCGTTTGAAAAGCCGTCCGTATTGGGCGCGTCACGCCGTTTTGTTTTGCTGTGGTGATCGTTGTTAAAGCCTCCTATTTCAGGGGGCTTTTTTTTGAGTTTTTTTCGTCCTCAGCCCATCGGCCGAGCCATGAACCCACACAAAAGGAAGAGACGTTATGGCACACTCGCTGTTTAACCGACACATCATTTCGATTCCAGAATTCACACGCCATGAACTGGAACTTATCGTCGATACGGCCGCCCGCCTCAAAGCGGAACCCAACCCTGAGCTGCTGAAAAACAAAGTGGTGGCGAGCTGTTTCTTTGAACCCTCCACCCGCACCCGCCTGTCGTTTGAAACCGCAGTGCAACGCCTCGGTGGCACCGTGATTGGCTTTGACAACGGCGGCAACACCTCGCTGGCGAAGAAAGGCGAAACACTGGCCGATTCAGTGCAAGTGATTTCTTCTTACGTCGACGCGTTCGTGATGCGCCACCCGCAAGAAGGTGCCGCGCGTCTCGCTTCCGAGTTCTCCAACGGCGTGCCAGTGGTCAACGGGGGGGACGGCGCCAACCAGCACCCGACGCAAACCTTGCTCGATCTGTTCTCGATTTACGAAACGCAAGGCACGTTGGATAACCTCAACGTCGCATTCGTCGGCGATTTGAAATATGGCCGCACCGTGCACTCGCTGACGCAAGCACTGGCGAAATTCAACAACATTCGCTTCTTCTTCATCGCCCCGGAAGTGCTGGCGATGCCGGATTACCTGTGTCAGGAACTGGAAGAAGCAGGCATCGCGTTCAGCACTCACGCCAGCATTGAGGAAGTGGTGCCGGAACTGGATATTCTGTACATGACACGTGTGCAAAAAGAGCGCTTTGACGAGTCCGAATACGCACACATGAAATCGGCGTACGTCCTCTCGGCCGACACGCTCAAAGCGGCACGCGCGAACCTGAAAGTGCTCCACCCGCTACCCCGCGTGGACGAAATCACCACCGACGTGGATCACACCCCTTACGCCTACTATTTCCAACAGGCCGAGAACGGCGTTTATGCCCGCCAAGCCCTACTCGCCCTTGTTCTGAACCCAAATCTATAAGCAGGAGATGTCATCATGGTAAAAGAGAACCAACTACAGGTAGAAGCGATCCGCAACGGCTCAGTGATTGACCACGTTCCTGCCAACCTCGGCATCAAGATTCTGTCGCTGTTCAAACTGCATGAAACCAATCAGCGCATCACCATCGGCCTCAACCTGCCCTCGTCTGCGCTGGGTCATAAAGATTTGATTAAGATTGAGAACGTCTACCTGAGCAAAGAGCAGGCCAACCAACTGGCGCTGTACGCACCGAATGCGACCGTGAACCAAATTGAAGAGTATCAGGTGGTGAATAAACTGACGCTGGCACTACCTGAGCGCATCGACGGCGTGTTTGCTTGCCCGAACAGCAACTGCATCTCACACGGCGAGCCGGTCAACAGCCGCTTTCGCGTGATTCTGAAACAAGAAAATGTGCAGCTCAAATGCCACTACTGTGAAAAAGTATTCTCGCGCGAAATCATGACCGAGAATTGATTCACCGCCAGCCACTCAGCCGCCTACGTTGGCGCTGAGTGGCTCCCCGCTCACCGCACGCAATATTGCATAAAGTTACATCACTTCAACATAAAATACCAAGCATGACATATTTATCCGAATTATTGTTTGGTGATCCTATTCAAAAAGCCACATTGTGAATAATGGTAAGCTGCTGCCATCAACGATAATGATCCCAGTGCTCAACACCGGTTTCCCGCCCATGCTGCGATGTGCATCGTGGGTGGATGTCGCACTCTAAGGCTTTGGGAGTGTGCTGACAGGGTATGGAATACCAGATTGTCTCGCGCCTAGGCGTGACTGGATAAGGAGTTACCCGTGAACAGAAAAATGCCTCACAGTGCACTCACGTATGAGGATGAATCTCTGGCGGCGGCGTGCAAACGCCTGCTTCAACAGCAGAGCTTTGCCAATCAAAATGAACTGCGTGAAAAACTCATCGAACTGGGCTTTGAGGGCATCAGTCAATCGACGGTGTCGCGCCTGCTGTCACAGCTTGGCGTGGTGAAAGTACAAAATGCCTGCGGTAAGAAAGTTTATTGCATCACGGTGGAAACCGCGCCGGTGCGCGTGGAATCCTCCATCGCCTCGCAGATTGAATTTATCACTCACAACCAAGCGATTGTGGTGGTCAAAACCCATCCCGGCAGCGCGCAATTGGTGGCGCGATTAGTGGACATCGACCCGCACAGCGAAATTCTTGGCACCGTGGGCGGCAATGACACCGTGCTGGTGATCCCGCGCGACGCCAACAATGTGGAAGCGTGCGAACACATCGTCAAAACCCGCCTCGGCGTGGCCTAACTCAAGCACCCGCCCTGTGCGGGTGTTTCCCCACGGTTTTTCAGCAAATTGACGCCATTTGCGCCCCAACATGAAACCAAATCCCCTTTCCACCGGTCTCATCGAACAACCCCCCAAACACCGCGGGTGCGCCTGATGTTGCACAGAATTTGATACCAACAAACGCAGTCGCGGATTTTTTGGGTATAGTATGACCGTCCACTTTTTCAGAATGTCTCGATGATGCGTATATTTTTGTCTTTTTTTCTGCTGCTGTGTGCCGCACTCAGCCAGCCCGCACTGGCCGCCTTTGGCAACAGCAATCCGCTGGCGCTGGGCAGTAACTCGCGTTTTGTCACCGTCGATGAAGCCTTTCCGTTCAGCTCATTTCAACAAGGCCATCAAATCTACCTCGATTGGCAAGTGAAAGACGGCTACTACCTCTATCAAGACCGCATCAGCATCAGCGCCGACAAGGTGACGCTGGGCGACTATCAGTTGCAGCAAGGTCAGCCGTATCACGATGAATTCTTTGGCGATGTCACCATTTACACCACGCCGTTGTCGCTCGCGCTGCCGCTGAGCGACTACCAAGATGGCGCGCGTCTGATTGTGCAGTATCAAGGCTGTGCCAAAGCGGGCTTCTGTTATCCGCCGGAAACGCGTGTGATCGACATCGAGCGTTTCAATGGCACGCAGGCCGCCGCCATAACACCCGCGCCGTCAGCCACAACCGCATCGACGGACAACGCCGCTATCACGCCCAGCAGCGCACCTGCGTCTCAACAGGATTCTCTGGCATCACAACTGGCCGATGCTTGGTGGACGCCACTGCTGTTTTTGCTGCTCGGCATCGGGCTGGCGTTTACCCCATGCGTGCTGCCCATGTATCCGATCCTAACCAGCATTGTGCTCGGTGGCGGCCAGTTGTCGCACCGCCGCGCACTGCTGCTCAGTGTTGTGTATGTACAAGGCATGGCGCTGACCTACACCCTCCTCGGGTTGGTGGTCGCTTCAGCCGGATTGCAATTTCAGGCCGCCTTACAGCATCCGTACGTGCTGATTGGCCTCAGCGCGCTGTTTGTGCTGCTCGCCGCCTCCATGTTCGGCCTTTACACCTTACAACTGCCCAGCCGCGTCCAGACTTGGTTGAACAACCTCAGTAACCAACAACAAGGCGGCAGCCTTGCGGGCGTGTTTGCCATGGGGGCGATTTCCGGTTTGGTGTGTTCCCCTTGCACCACGGCGCCGCTGTCCGGCGCATTGCTGTATGTGGCGCAAAGTGGCGATTTGCTCACCGGTGGCGTGGCGCTCTACGCACTGGCTCTCGGCATGGGCATTCCGCTGATTCTGGTGGCGGTGTTTGGTAACCGTCTGCTGCCCCGCGCAGGCATGTGGATGGAACGCGTCAAAACGCTGTTTGGTTTTATTCTGCTCGCCGCGCCGATTTTCCTTTTGGAGCGCCTGCTGCCTGAATTCTGGGCCACCGCGCTGTGGTCTCTGCTTGGCATCGCCGCGTTTGGTTGGTTATACCATGTTAAAAACAGCCTGCCGTTTGCCGGCTGGAAGCAGAGCCTACTGGGCATCATCGCCATGCTCGGCCTGCTGGCCTCAGCCCAGCCGCTCCTGAACCATTGGCTGCTGCCAGAACACGCGGCCACGCAGGCACAACCGACGATTGCATTTACGCGGATTGCCAATGTGGACGATCTCAACCGCGAACTGGCCAACGCCAAAGCGGCTGGCAAACCGGTGATGCTTGATTTCTATGCCGACTGGTGCGTGGCGTGTAAAGAGTTTGACAAGTACACCTTCCACCATCCGGATGTGGCGCAGAAACTGAAAAACTTTGTCTTGCTGCAAGCCGACGTCACACGCAACCAGCCGCAAGACATTGCCCTGCTCAAACAGCGACAAGTGTTGGGGTTACCCACGATTGAATTCTGGAATGCTCAAGGCGAATCCGTGCCCAACGCGCGCATCACCGGCTTTCAACCTGCCGAGCAGTTTTTACAACATCTCAAAAACCATCAGCTATAACGGGTCACCGTTTTGGCATGGCAGATATTTTAGTCAATGAAGGAAGTGACTGAAATATCTGCCTAATTTTCACGCTCCCACAGGCACACACGACCAACGATCGTGCAATGCAACCGCTGTCTAACAACATTGTGTGCGCCGTGCGACACCTCCGCCCCCGCTCCACCCCGCACCTCCCCCTTCAATATGTGCCAACGCTCACTACAACTCATACCACATTTGGTGACGCGGACTCCAAGCCGAGATTTTTTCTGTCACCAAATTATCTTTACGGCACTGACTCACACTTTGTAGCCCCAGCCGGCTTTTAGCATATCGATTGCAAAAAGAGCCGGGCTAAGCATGGCCAGGCGATCATAACAATCAGGAGTCTACAAACGTGAACAAACCTACTCTGCCTCATTCGGTACTTTGGCAGGCGATGTTGCCAATCATCGCCGCGGGAGTGTTGGTCGGCTGTAATTCATCGTCTGACGATGATGACGTCGACACCGGCACGCAAACGGTCACGGTCTACTACAAAGCCAACGACACCGTGACAACATTGAGCGCCGACAGTACGGCCTACGACAATGCGACCTTATACATCTGGAACGACAGCAACTGTAACGCCTTTGCCGGGGATACCAGTGCCGCCTCGGATTGGAACCAAGGGCTCCCCGCAGACGGTGTTGATCCTGAATTTGGAGCCTACTGGACGCTCAGTTACAACCAAGACAGCACGCAGTGTATTAACTTCATCCCGCGTGTCGACGGCAACAAAGTGCTGGGAGAATACGATGGCAAAATCGATCTGACCCAACTGGGAGAAAACGACAGCGCCTACACCCAGCAAGGGGTTGCGGCGGTGTATCCGGAATTGATTCCAACCAGTGACTTGGCGGCTAACACCACACGTATTTACTTCAATAGCACCGACGGTGATCTCGACGCGTTTACTTTGCACGTGTGGAATAACGAGACCTGCACCAGTTTTGATGACAGCAATACCACATGGCCGGGGATGGCTCCCACCGGCTTTAGTTCTGCGTACGGTGCGTATTGGGATCTGCCAACCAATGATGAAAACACCTGTATTAACATCATTCCTAACGACAACGGCACCTACCAGACCGCCGATTTGAGTTTTGATTTCTCCAAGCAAAGCGTCATTGGCCCGATTGGATTTGTGTTTAAAGGCACCGACAAAGTTTATTACGAACCTTTAACCCGGTTACCGCAAACGCAAGTCGCCCTGAGCGGCGCCAGCGCCATTTTTGCCGATGCCAGCACGCTGTTGGTGGCCAGCCTCGATGCCACATCGCTGTCGCTGTACTACTCCGAAACCGGCGATCTGGCGTTTGACAGCAGCAGTAAAACCGTGACCGGTTTTGATGACCTCATCACCACCAGCCAAGCGGGCAGTGATGATTGGAAGAGTAGCAAACCGCACCTAGTCGATGCCTTCAAGGCGTTTCAATTTGATTTTTCCACCGCGCAACACGATTTAAAAACCATGCTCAAAGGCCAGCTGTGGTTGGTCGCGAGTGACAGCAGCGGCGTGATTCTGGCGACCGAAGTGCAACCTGCCAGCGCTTTGGATGCCCTCTACGCCGATACCGCCAGTCAGTTGCAATATGGCGCGATCGTCAGTGGGAACACCACCAGCTTCCGTCTCTGGGCCCCGACAGCGCAATCGGTCGATTTGGTTGCCTATGATGCCGACAAACAGCTCAAAGAAACCATTGCAATGAACTGGGACAACACGTCCGGTAGTTGGTATGCCGCCGAGACGGCGCTGGCGCATGGCGATTTTTACCGCTACCGCGTGAAGGTGTACCACCCTGCGACCGATCAGGTGGAAGAGTATGAAGTCACCGACCCATACTCTCACAGCTTGGCCCGCAACTCGGAATACAGTCAGGTCGTGAACCTCGACAGCACCGAGGTGACGCCAACCGGTTGGGGCACCTTAAGTGCACCGCATACACAAGACAACCCATCTCAATTCGTCTTGTACGAAGCGCACGTGCGCGATTTCTCCTCATCAGACAGCAGCATGGCCGCGCAATACCGTGGCAAGTTTGCCGCCTTTACACAAAGCGATTCCGTGGCGGTCAGCCATCTGAAAGCGCTGGCGGATTCTGGCGTCACGCACCTGCACCTGCTACCGGTGTTTGACATTGCCACCATCAATGAAGACCCCGATCAAGTGGCCGATATCGACCAGCCGTTCAGCAAGCTGTGTGAACTGCAGCCGACGGTCAGTGCCGACAGCGACTTTGGCGCCTACTGCAGCAGCAGCCAAACCATTGCCGATGTGTTTAGCGCGCTGCAAAGCGACGACAAACAGACGCAAGCCGTACAACGCCTGAACGCGTTTGTACGCGATGTGGACAGCTTCAACTGGGGCTACGACCCATTCCATTACACGGTGCCGGAAGGCTCTTATGCCAGCGATCCGGATGGCCTAGCGCGGATTCTTGAATTCCGTCAGATGGTCATGGCGATCAAGCAAGACGTTGGCCTTAATGTGGTCATGGACGTGGTGTACAACCACACCAATGAGTCGGGAACCTCTTCGAAATCGGTACTCGACCGCATCGTGCCTTGGTATTACCAACGCTTGAATGAGTATTCCGGCAGCGTTGAGAACTCCACGTGTTGTTCCAACACCGCGCCAGAAAACCGCATGTTTGCCAAGTTGATTGACGACTCCATCGCCACGTGGGTCCGCGACTACAAAATCGATGCTTTCCGTTGGGATTTGATGGGCCATCACCCCTTGGCGCAGATTCAGCACACACTGCAAGTCGCACAAGCGATTGATCCTCAAGTCTACTTCTATGGTGAGGGTTGGGATTTTGGTGAAGTGGTCGGCGATCGTATGTTTACCCAAGCCAGCCAATCCAACTTAGGCGGCACCGGGATTGGCTCCTTCTCGGATCGCCTGCGTGATGCGGTGCGTGGCGGCGGCCCATTCGATAGTCAAGACGCTCTGCGTTCAAATCAAGGCTTCGGCAACGGCATTTACGTGCAGCCCAATGACTTAGCGTCGAGCGACACTCTGGCCAGCGCGCTGCATCTGTCTGATTTGGTTCGCCTTGGCATGGCCGGTAACCTCAAAGCGTTTACCTTTATCGACAGTCAAGATAACACCATCACGGGTGAAGAACTGGACTACAACGGTCAACCCGCCGGTTATGCGGAAGATGCGTGGGAAATCCAAAACTACGTCTCGAAACACGATAACCAAACGCTGTGGGACAACAACCAGTACAAAATCGCCTATGACGCCTCCGTCGAAACGCGTGTCCGCATGCAAGCCGTCAGTCTCGCATCCGCCATGCTAGGGCAAGGGGTGCCGTTTATCCACATGGGCAGCGAACTGCTACGCTCGAAATCCATGCAGCGCGACTCGTACGACTCGGGCGACTGGTTCAACCGCGTCGACTTTAGCATGCAAGGCAACAACTGGGATGTGGGCTTGCCTCGTTCTGATAAAGATGGCGACAACTGGGACATCATCACCCAAGTGATCACCGGTGCAGGTGAAGCGGCGAATCCAGGCGCAGACAACATCGCAGCGATGAACCGCTACTTTATGGAGATGGCCCAGTTGCGCGCCTCATCCGGTTTGCTGACGTTAGGCAAAGGCAGCGAGATCATCAAACGCGTTGCCTTCCACAACACCGGAAGCACTCAAATTCCTGGCTTGATCGTGATGAGCATCAACAACAGCACCGACGTGTTCGATTCAACCATCGATGCTGAGCGCAGTGGCCTGATCGTGGTTCTCAACGCGTCACCGACCCCGGTTAGCAATTTCGCCGGCGTGGATGCCAGTGGCTATCAGCTGCATAGCACTCAACAACAGGCGGGCAGTGATTCAATCGGCTTTGGTGCCAGCGTAGACGACGGCAAGCTGTCCGTTCCGGCTTGGTCTGTCGCCGTTTTTGAAGCCCCAATCACGAATTAAGTCATCACACATTGTCCATAACCTTTGCGCTGAGCGTAGCATACGACGCTCAGCGCTTTTTTTTGTTGCAGCGATCTGACCCAAAATAGGGATACAGTTCAGACTTTTAGTGTGTGAGCATTGTCCATATTTTCAAAGCGGACAATAATTTCATTAACTTATTTGTTCAAAGTGTTTAACGTCATGGACTCGACCTACACCATCATCATCGCCGATGATCATCCGCTATTTCGCAATGCCTTGTTCCAATCGGTGCACATGGCAGTCAGTGGGGCGAACCTTCTTGAAGCCGATTCGCTAGAAGCGCTGCTTGCATTGCTCGACAAAGGATCGGAGCCGGACCTATTGCTGCTGGATTTGAAAATGCCCGGAGCCAATGGCATGTCTGGGCTAATCCACCTGCGCGCCGAACACCCGGATTTGCCGATTGTGGTCGTGTCGGCCAGTGAAGAGCCGTCGGTGGTGTCACAAGTTAAAAGCCACGGCGCGTTTGGCTTCATTCCCAAATCGAGCGACATGCGCAGCTTAATCAGTGCGATTAATCAGGTGTTGAACGGCGAACCATACTTTCCGGAAGGGCTGATCGCAAATGCAGGCGCGTGCAACGATCTGGCGGAAAAAATAGCCGCCCTCACCCCCCAGCAATACAAGGTGCTGGGCATGTTATCGGACGGCTTATTGAATAAGCAGATTGCTTATGAGTTGAATGTTTCGGAAGCCACCATCAAAGCACACATGACGGCGATCTTCCGAAAACTTGGGGTGAAAAACCGCACGCAGGCGGTGATCCTGTTGAAGGAGATCAGCGAGTAAATTTACTCGCTCGCTTCCTGAATATCTTTCTCGGCTGGCAGACGCAGACCCACTTTCACCACCTGCCAGTCCACCACATCCGCCACAACCCAATACAGGCCGTGCCACTCAAAATGGTCACCAAGAACCGGCGTGGTGCCAAGGTGTTCGGTCACCAAGTCCTTCAGGGTTTTCTCATCATTGAGTTCGCCGAGATCCAAACCGTAAATCATCGCCACATCGGATAACTTCGCATCGATATCCAAGAAGAAGTCACCAAAGAATCGCGCCAATGACGCTTTTTCAGGCGCTTCACTAAACAACTGACTCAAGGCTTCCAGATCTTTTTCCTGCGCCAACACACACAGCGTATCGCCTTCTTCCAGCTTGGTACTGCCCGATGGGTGAAGTAACTGCTGCTGACGGAAGAGCGCCGCAATCCGCGTGCCCTCAGGCATGAAGAGATTACGCAGTGGCTCGCCAATACACCATTTTTCCTGTTTCAGCTTATAGATGAACAGTTCCCACTCGCTGGTCGGGAAAATTTCCACGCCCGTGCGAGACATCGGCTCCGGTTTAGATGGCAATTCCACTTTCGCCAGTGACATCGCTTTGGTCAGCGTTCCGCCTTGCACAATCAGCGATACCATGACCACGAAAAACGCCAAGTTAAAGTAGAGCTGCGCGCCCGGCAGACCGGCCATCATTGGGAATACCGCCAGGATGATCGGCACAGCGCCGCGCAGACCCACCCAAGAGATGAACCATTTTTCACGCGCGGTAAAGCTCTTGAATGGCAACAGGCCAATCCAGACCGAAATAGGACGCGCAAACAAGATCATCCCAAACGCCAATGCCAGACCCGGTAGCATGATCGACACCAGATTCGACGGCGTCACCAGCAGCCCCAGCACCAAGAACATGCCGATTTGCGACAACCACGTCATGCCATCCAGCACGTTCAAAATCGAGTGGCGGCTGCGCGTTGGACGGTTACCAATCAGTAACCCCACCAAATAAATCGACAAAATGCCACTGCCGCCCAGCGCATTCGACAACGCAAAAATGATCAAACCACCGCTGATGGTCAGAATCGAATACAGCCCTTCTGGCAATTGGCTGCGGTTAATCAGTTTCCACAGTAGCCAACCGCCACACAGGCCGAGCAACGCCCCCAAACCAAACTGCTTCACAAAACTCAGCGCCAGAAAACCTGCGCTCAGATCGGTGCCTTGGCTGCCCAGCACGGCAATCATTGTCACGGTCAAAAAGACCGCCATCGGGTCGTTGGTCCCCGATTCAATTTCCAGTGTAGCGCCGACACGTTCGTTCAGGCTGCGTCCTTTCAGCAGCGAGAATACCGCAGCCGCATCGGTCGAGCCGACAATCGCGCCAACCAAAATCCCTTGCATCAAATCGAGATCAAATAGCCATGCCGCCATCAATCCCGTTAACATGGTGGTAATCGCCACCCCCACGGTCGCAAGCGACACCGAGGGCCAAAATGCCACTCGAAAACTTGCCACCCGAGTGCGCATACCGCCGTCGAGCAATATCACCGCCAGCGCGAGGTTACTCACCAAATACGCAACCGGATAATTATCAAATAAAATGCCCCCGAGCCCATCTTCCCCAGCCACCATACCGACGGCAAGAAACACCAAAAGAATTGGAATACCCAATTTTGAGGATACAGGGCTTAAGAGTACGCTAAGCGCGATAAGTAATGCGCCAATCAGAAAAAAGCTGTTGATGGTGATCGCGTCCACTCTTTAGCTCCCTTGATTAAATTGTTGTTATTATACGGTGGAACCCCACCGCCCGCTGCTCGCCTATTGTGCACGAAAACTCCCCACTTTTACGAAAAGTTTGTGTAAACAAATACCACCAAGTTCTCATGACATAAGACTTGCGCCGATCTTGCCCTCACGCTCATGACACCAATTTCGCATCAAAACGTTATCTGAACACAATTTTATGACGTTCTGGTGTTAGACCTTTGGCTAATTTAACATCACCTTAACATAAAACACACATCACAAACTCGCAGACACGCTTTGATTTTAAAGCGTTTTAAACAAAAAACGTCACGACTAAAGTTGCACAGATCCCTTGCCAAAACACTGCTAGATTACAAATCGTAACATTGCGTTAACACAACATCTCATCAGGAATAGAAACGGAAGGAGAAGGCCATGGCGTTCGAATCAACAGAACATGCTCAAGCCTACTGGAAGGAAAACTTGGGAATTATGGGCGCACTGCTCGCAGTGTGGTTCCTTGTGTCATACGGGGCCGGCGTGCTGTTTGTCGATGCGCTGGACACCATTCAAATTGGCGGCTTTAAACTCGGCTTTTGGTTTGCCCAGCAAGGCTCTATCTACACCTTTGTCGCCCTAATCTTTATTTACGTTGCGCGCATGAATGCGCTCGACAAGAAATATAACGTACATGAAGACTAAGAGGGTTTAGAAATGGATATTCAAACTTGGACGTTTATTCTGGTTGGTCTCTCATTTGCGCTGTACATCGGTATCGCGATTTGGGCACGTGCGGGATCCACCAGTGAATTTTATGTCGCCGGCGGTGGGGTTCACCCGGTGGCAAACGGCATGGCCACGGCAGCCGACTGGATGTCAGCGGCTTCTTTCATCTCCATGGCCGGGATCATCTCCTTCATCGGCTACGATGGCGCAGTTTACCTGATGGGTTGGACGGGCGGCTACGTGCTGTTGGCACTGTGTTTAGCACCTTATTTGCGTAAGTTCGGCCAGTTCACCGTGCCTGACTTCATTGGTGAGCGTTACTACTCCAAAACTGCCCGTATGGTTGCGGTATTCTGTGCGATTTTCGTCTCGTTCACTTACGTGGCCGGACAGATGCGTGGTGTGGGTGTGGTGTTCTCTCGTTTCCTCGAAGTTGACATCAACATGGGTATCATCATTGGTATGGCGATCGTGTTCTTCTACGCCGTACTGGGTGGCATGAAAGGCATCACTTATACGCAGGTGGCTCAATTCTGTGTGCTCATTTTCGCCTTCCTTGTGCCCGCCATCTTTACCTCAATCATGATGACGGGTAATCCGCTGCCTCAACTGGGCATGGGTTCCACCGTTGCCGGTAGCGATGTGTACTTGCTGGATAAACTGGATGGCTTAACCCAAGAACTCGGATTTACCGCGTACACCCAAGGGAACAAGAGCATGGTGGATGTGTTCTTCATCACCGCCGCGCTGATGGTGGGTACGGCGGGTCTCCCCCACGTCATCATCCGTTTCTTCACCGTGCCGAAAGTCCGTGATGCGCGTATCTCGGCAGGTTGGGCATTGCTGTTCATCTCATTGCTGTACACCACCGCACCGGGTGTGGCTGCGTTTGCTCGCGTCAACATGATCGACACCATCAACGGTCCGGACATGCAAGGTGTACCGGGGGATCAAGCACCAAGCTGGTATAAGAACTGGGAAAGCACAGGCCTAGTCGGCTGGGAAGACAAGAACGGCGATGGCCGCATGTTCTACTCAGGCGACGAACGTAACGAGATGAGCATCAACCGTGACATCATCGTTCTGGCATCGCCAGAGCTGGCCAAATTGCCAAACTGGGTCGTCGGCCTACTGGCTGCAGGTGGCTTAGCCGCAGCACTGTCAACTGCAGCAGGTCTGCTGCTGGTGATCTCAACCTCTATTTCACATGACTTGTTGAAAAAAGGCTTCCGACCCAATATGACCGACAAACAAGAGCTGCTCGCGGCGCGTTTGGCGGCCATCGTGGCCATCATCGGTGCTGGTTACTTGGGGATTAACCCGCCCGGATTTGTGGCGCAGGTGGTTGCGTTCGCCTTCGGCTTGGCTGCCGCCTCCTTCTTCCCAGCCATCATCTTGGGTATTTTCTACAAGAAGATGAACAAAGAAGGGGCGATTGCCGGTATGGTCGCAGGTATTGTCTTCACCGCAGCGTACATCATCTACTTCAAGTTCATTAACCCAGCGGCAAGCACGCCAGACAACTGGTTCTTCGGCATCAGCCCAGAAGGCATCGGTACACTGGGTATGTGTCTGAACTTTGTGGTCTCAATCGTCGTGAACAAGTTCACCGCCGAAGTCCCGAATGAAGTTCAAGACATGGTGGAGTCTATCCGTTATCCGAAAGGTGCCGGTGCTGCTCACGACCATTAATCCTCTCCAGAGGAGCGAATTGTAGGGATTCTCTCCACAAAAAAGCCCGGGCACATGTCCCGGGCTTTTCTTTGGCAATTCACCACGCCTTGCTTACGCTTTGGCAACCGAAAAATTCGGATTCACCGCCGTCAGTTTGCGGATCAGGTAGTTGAGCAGCACACCGTACATTGGCACGAATAGCCCCAAACTGATGATCAATTTAAAGCTGTAATCCACCAGCGCGATTTCCGTCCAGTGCTGCGCCATAAACGGATCGGGACTTTGATAAAAAGCAATCGCAAAGAACGCGATGGTATCGAGCGCATTCCCAAACAGCGTAGATGCGGTGGGCGCGACCCACCACTGCTTCAATTGGCGCAGGCGGTTAAACACATGCACGTCCATGATTTGGCCGAGCAGATATGCCATAAAGCTTGCAGCCGCAATACGCGCGACGAACAGGTTAAATTCACTCAGCGGCGCCACACCCTGAAATTGACCTTCAAAGAACACCACCGACAACCCATACGACACCAACAGCGCCGGCAACATCACCAAAAAGATGATTTTGCGGGCCATTGGCGCCCCAAAGATACGCACCGTTAGGTCGGTTGCCAGAAAAATAAACGGGAACGTGAAAGCGCCCCACGTGGTGTGGAAGCCAAACACGGTAAATGGAATCTGCACCAGATAGTTGCTCGAGGCAATGATCACCAGGTGAAATAGAACGAGATAGGATAAAGCTTTGCGCTGCTGCGCAGGGGTAAAGTTACTCATTGTGTACCTTTTTAGTTTGTTTTGGGGGCGAGGGAACCCAAATGGAAGCCGCAGCTTCACGCATCAATGTTCGTGTTGACGTCGTTCTGGCTCGCAGCCAGCGTCAAGGGCGGCGATTATACCGTAATCAATTCGCCCTGCAAGTGAGCAAAAAATAGCAAACGTTTTTATCCTCAAATGATTGTGTTTTGCTCCGATCACGCCCACCACGAAACCGATCTCATTCGGTGACCTTTTGCTTGAGAAGATCCAAAGGATCGTGCTAATCTTCGCCTCCATTTTTCTGGCCTAAAATTCATCCTCTGAATGAACAAATGCGGGCCAGTGCTATCTTTTAGGGTGTTGCACGCACATGCGTGAGCACACAATCCCAACCCAAAGTGGAACCGAACAGATGGGCAAAGGTACTCTATACATCGTCTCTGCACCAAGTGGCGCAGGCAAATCGAGCTTGATCGCGGCGCTGTTGGAACGCAATCCAACGTACGCGATGAAAGTGTCCGTTTCGCACACCACGCGCGGCATGCGCCCGGGCGAACAAGACGGCGTGCACTATCACTTCGTTCAGAAGGAACACTTCGAAGACTTGATTGGAAAAGGCGAGTTTTTGGAGTACGCCGAAGTGTTCGGAAACTACTACGGCACATCCCGTGTTTGGATTGAGGACACACTAAATAAAGGTATTGATGTCTTTTTGGACATTGACTGGCAAGGTGCGCGTCAAATCCGCGAACAGATGCCAGCATCGAAAAGCATCTTTATTCTGCCGCCATCCAAAGAAGAGCTGGAGCGTCGTTTAAACACGCGCGGCCAGGATAGCGAAGCAGTAATTGCAAAACGGATGAGTGAAGCGCAGTCAGAAATTTCGCACTACAGCGAATACGACTACGTGATCATCAACGACGATTTCGATGTCGCACTGATGGATTTTAAAGCCATCATGCGTGCAGAAAGATTGAAGCAGGATAAGCAAGCTGCTAAATATAGCAGTATGCTGGCTGCACTTCTGGCGGACTAAGCCCGCCACCATGAAATTGGCCAGCCTGTCGCTAGTATCTCAACGCGTTAGGCTGTATACTTTCTCGTCATTCAACATTTTAGTTAACTATTTGGAGTTCTCATGGCACGCGTAACTGTTCAAGACGCTGTTGAAAAAGTTGGCAACCGTTTCGACCTAGTTCTGATTGCGGCTCGCCGCGCTCGTCAAATGCAAACTGGCGGTAAAGACTCACTGGTGCCGGAAGAGAACGATAAGCCAACGGTTATCGCTCTACGCGAAATCGAAGAAGGTCTTATCACGAAAGATGTGCTAGACGCACGTGAACGCCAAGAGCAGCAAGAGCAAGAAGCAGCAGAATTGGCAGCGGTGAGCAGCATCGTGCACAACCGTTAATTCTGCATCAGGAATTAATCAACACTCGGGCCTGAAATTTGTATCTATTCGATAGCCTCAAAGATGTTGCCCAGGAATATCTCACAGAGCCTCAAATTGAGGCTCTGCGCCAATCTTATGTGGTGGCACGAGATGCCCATGAAGGGCAAACCCGCTCCAGCGGCGAACCTTACATTATCCACCCTGTTGCCGTAGCTCGAATTCTGGCAGAAATGCGTTTGGATTTAGAAACGCTGCAAGCCGCCCTCCTGCATGATGTTATCGAAGATTGTGACGTCACCAAAGAAGACCTCGAAGCTCAGTTTGGCCATGCCGTGGCAGAACTGGTGGACGGCGTTTCGAAGCTCGACAAACTCAAATTCCGCGATCGCAAAGAAGCCCAGGCTGAGAACTTTCGAAAAATGGTCCTGGCCATGGTGCAGGACATTCGCGTCATCCTGATCAAGCTGTCAGACCGGACTCACAACATGCGCACGTTGGGCGCCCTTCGCCCAGACAAAAAACGTCGCATTGCCCGTGAAACACTAGAAATCTACGCCCCGTTGGCACACCGCCTCGGCATTCACAACATCAAAACCGAGCTTGAAGAGCTGGGCTTTGAAGCCCTGTATCCCAACCGTTATCGCGTTCTGAAAGAAGTAGTGAAAGCCGCGCGCGGTAACCGGAAAGAGATGATTCAGCGCATTCATAGTGAAATCGAAGGCCGTTTGCAAGAAGTGGGCTTGCCTGCTCGTGTGGTGGGCCGCGAAAAGAACCTGTTCTCCATCTACAACAAGATGAAAACCAAAGAACAGCGTTTTCACACCATTATGGATATTTACGCGTTCCGCGTGGTGGTCGACACTGCCGATACCTGTTATCGCGTGCTCGGTCAGGTACACAGCCTGTACAAGCCGCGTCCGGGGCGTATGAAAGATTACATCGCCGTCCCCAAAGCCAACGGTTACCAATCCATACACACCTCCATGGTCGGCCCGCACGGCGTGCCGGTGGAAGTGCAGATCCGTACCGAAGACATGGATCAAATGGCAGACAAAGGGGTCGCGGCACACTGGTCTTACAAAGCCAACGGCGATCGCGCTGGCACCACCGCGCAGATTAAAGCGCAGCGCTGGATGCAAAGCCTGCTTGAGCTACAACAAAGCGCCGGTAACTCGTTCGAATTTATTGAAAACGTCAAATCCGATCTGTTCCCAGATGAGATTTACGTCTTCACGCCCAAAGGCCGCATTGTGGAACTGCCTGTCGGCGCCACCGCGGTTGACTTTGCGTATGCGGTGCACACCGATGTGGGCAACACTTGTGTCGGCGCGCGTGTTGATCGCACGCCGTACCCACTGAGCAAACCGCTGAAAAACGGCCAAACCGTTGAAATCATCAGCGCACCGGGCGCTCGCCCGAACGCAGCATGGCTCAACTACGTGGTCACCTCACGTGCGCGCACCAAGATTCGTCAAGTGCTGAAAACCATGCGCCGTGAAGAGTCGATCACCTTAGGCCGCCGTCTGCTCAACCATGCGCTAGGCGACTTGTCTCTGAGTGACATCAGTGAAGACAACATCAAACATGTGCTCAGTGATCTCAAGATCGCGTCTGAAAACGATCTGCTGGCCGCAATTGGTCTGGGTGAGTTGATGAGTATCGTCATCGCACGTCGCCTCCTCGGCGATGCTGACGAACTGACGGAACTGGAAACCAAAGACAGCAAACCGAAGAAGAAACTGCCGATTCGCGGCGCGGAAGGCATTCTGCTGACGTTCGCCAACTGCTGTCATCCAATTCCAGGCGATTCGATCATTGCCCATGTGTCACCGGGCCGAGGTTTGGTGGTCCACCGCGAAACCTGCCCGAACGTGCGCGGTTATCAACGTGAACCGGATAAGTACATGGCCGTGGAATGGAGCCGAGATTACGAGCAAGAGTTCATTGCCGATCTGCGTGTGGACATGCAAAACCGTCAAGGCGCACTCGCTGAGCTGACCAACGTGATCTCCAATACCGGATCGAACATTCATGGCTTGTCGACCGAAGAACGAGATGGTCGCCTCTACACCGTGACGGTCTCGCTGACCACCAAAGATCGCGTTCATCTGGCTGGCATCATGCGTAAAATTCGTGCGATGCCCAATGCGCTGAAAGTCAGGCGCAGAAAGTACTAACTCATACTGTACACTGCCCTTGATAGCCACCTATCAAGGGCTTTTTTATTTTACGAGAGACCCAAATCGTGCCGCCATTTGCCAGCATGTGGGTCCCCCAAGAGTCCTCACCATGAATTTAGATCGTTACGCCCGAATTCAGGAAGTCCTGAAAGCCCGTCAAACCGACTTAACCGTGTGTCTGGAAGAAGTGCACAAACCCAACAATGTCTCCGCCGTGATTCGCACCGCCGATGCCGTCGGCCTGCATAAGATTCACGCCGTGTGGCCAAACGAGCAAATGCGCACCCTCACGCACACCTCAGCGGGCGCGCGCAACTGGGTGGAAGTGGAAACACACAACAGCACGCTGGACGCGATCAAAACCCTGAAAGCGCAAGGCATGCAAGTGCTGGTGACCAACCTGTCAGACGACGCGGTCGACTTTCGTGACATCGACTACACCCAACCTACGGCGATCATCGTGGGCAGTGAAAAAGTCGGCATCTCCAAGCAAGCCTTGGCACTGGCCGACCAAGACATCGTGATTCCCATGGTCGGCATGGTGCAATCGCTCAATGTGTCGGTGGCCAGCGCGTTGATCTTGTATGAAGCGCAGCGACAACGTCAGCAAGCGGGTATGTATGAGCGAGACGAAAGTCCGCTGCCCGCAGACACCATCAACCGCATTCTGTTTGAACGCGGCCATCCGGTGTTGGCGAAAGTCGCCAAACGCAAAAAGCTTGCCTACCCATCATTGGATGACGCAGGTCAGATCGTGGCCGACGAAGCATGGTGGAAGGCGATGCAGAGCGCGTAATTGGCCCTTCGTGCCGATTTCCCCCTGTACAAATAGACAGCTCAGTGTTTGAATAGCAATTTGATGTTTGAATCGTCACGCCGAGTTTACGTCGGGATTTGAGGGGTCACACGTGACCCCATCCATTGGTTATGTGGTTGAATTTATGTCGCAACTTCTTTCAGCAATTCCATTAAGCTCCCTGTCCGGCGTCGGTGCCAAGGTGGCCGAAAAGCTGGAAAAAATTGGCTTGAACAGCGTTCAAGATTTGCTGTTTCACTTGCCGCTGCGCTATGAAGATCGCACGCGCGTCTACCCCATCATCAAACTGCATCCGGGGCTGTGGGCCGCAGTGCAAGGCAAAGTGATGGCGGTCGACACCACCTTTGGTCGCCGTAAAATGCTGACGGTCAAAATCAGCGATGGCAACGGCACGCTCACGCTGCGTTTTTTCAACTTCACCGCGGGCATGAAGAACAACTTCGCCGACGGTAAGTTAGTACACGCTTACGGCGAAATTAAGCGTGGTAATGGTGGGCTGGAAATCATCCACCCGGATTACAAGTTTTTCGCGCCGGCGCAAAACCCCGATGTCGAACCCAACTTGACCCCAGTTTACCCAACCACCGATGGCCTGCGCCAGCTCACGCTGCGTAACCTCACCGATCAAGCGTTGGCACTGCTCGACAAAGCCGCAGTACAAGAGTTACTGCCCTCTGGGCTGTATGACCACCAAATCACCCTCGCTCAAGCGCTGCACACCATTCACCGCCCACCGGCAGACATTGACTTAAGTCTGTTTGACGAAGGCCGTCATCCGGCGCAGATTCGCCTGATCATGGAAGAGCTGCTGGCGCAAAACTTGTCGATGCTCGCGGTGCGCAGCAAAGGTCAGCAAGACGTCGCGCTGCCGCTGCCGGAGACCCATCAGCTCAAACAACAACTGCTGGCACAACTGCCCTTCTCGCCCACCCAAGCGCAAGCGCGTGTGGTGCGTGAAATCGAAGCCGACCTCGCCAAGCCCCACCCGATGATGCGACTGGTGCAAGGCGATGTGGGTTCAGGTAAAACCTTGGTGGCAGCACTGGCGGCCGTGCGCGCACTCGAACACGGTTATCAGGTTGCGCTGATGGCGCCGACCGAACTCTTGGCTGAGCAGCACGCCCTCAACTTTGCCAACTGGTTTGAGCGCATGGGCATTCCCGTTGGTTGGTTAGCTGGGAAACTCAAAGGCAAAGCCAAAGAAGCGGAACTGGCGCGCATCGCCAGTGGCGAAGTCAAAATGGTGGTCGGTACGCATGCGCTGTTTCAAGAGCATGTGGTGTTTGATCACCTGTCGCTGGTCATCATTGATGAGCAGCACCGCTTTGGGGTTCACCAACGTTTAGAACTGCGTGAAAAAGGCGCCAAACAAGGCGCGTACCCACATCAACTGATCATGACTGCCACGCCGATTCCGCGCACCTTGGCCATGACCGCCTATGCCGATTTGGAAACCTCCATCATCGACGAATTACCCCCCGGCCGAACGCCGATTCAAACCGTGGCCATTCCCGACACCAAGCGCGCCGACATCATTGAACGCGTGCGCCATGCGTGCCTGACTGAAGGCAAGCAAGCGTATTGGGTCTGCACCCTGATTGATGAGTCCGAAGTGCTCGAAGCGCAAGCGGCGGCAGACACCGCCGAAGAGCTGCAACGCAAACTGCCAGACCTCAACATTGGTTTGGTGCACGGGCGCATGAAACCGGCCGAAAAGCAGGCCGTGATGCAAGCATTTAAAGACAACCAGCTGCATTTATTGGTCGCCACCACGGTGATTGAAGTCGGGGTGGATGTACCCAACGCCAGCCTGATGATCATCGAAAACCCAGAACGTTTGGGACTGGCGCAGTTGCACCAGTTGCGTGGCCGTGTGGGTCGCGGCTCGGTGGCCAGCCATTGTGTCCTGCTCTACCATGCGCCGCTGTCAAAAACAGCGCAAAAACGCCTCGGTGTCCTGCGCGAGAGCAACGATGGCTTCGTGATTGCGCAGCGCGATTTAGAAATTCGCGGCCCCGGCGAACTGCTGGGCACCAAGCAGACCGGTTTGGCCGATTTCAAAATCGCCGATCTGGTGCGAGACCAACGCCTGATCCCGGAAGTGCAACGCATCGCCCGCCACATTCACGAACAATACCCCGACAATGCGGTCGCAATCATCGATCGCTGGTTGGGTGAACGCGACGTGTACGCCAAAGCCTAAAACGCGCGAGATCGCCTTCGCCGCTTTTCCTCAAGCGGCGTCCTCACGCCTTGCCAATTGACGCCGATCAATCACGGGCCTCAACCTTCTGGCAAACGTTTGCTTTCTTGAGTAAAACCTCTATAATCGCCGCCAAATTTGAGTAAACGCAAACGTTTACCTTGAGAAGAATCCCCATATCCTGAGCCGGACCTGATTAACAGCAATCACAGATAACGTCCGCGTTCCGCTTCCAATGCCCACTCAGCGCATACGAAGTGACATGACACATTAGGAAACTGCCATGACAACCCAAAACACGCGTAAGTCCGATCTGGTTTACCAGCTCAATGACCGTCCGCCACTGCCACAAACGTTTTTTGCCGCTTTGCAGCACCTGCTGGCGATGTTTGTTGCCGTGATCACCCCATCCCTGATCATCTGTCAGTCACTGGGTGTGCCGGCCGATCAGACCAATACCATCATCAGCATGTCGCTGTTTGCCTCCGGTCTGTCTTCATTCATTCAAATTCGCACCATCGGCCCCATTGGCTCCGGTTTGCTGTCGATTCAAGGCACCAGCTTTAATTTCCTTGGCCCCATCATTGGCGCAGGTTTGGCACTGAAAGCCGGTGGCGCAGACATTGCCACCATGATGGCAGCGATTTTTGGCACCATCCTTGTGGCCTCTTTCGCCGAAATTCTGCTCTCGCGCGTCCTGGAATTTGCCCAGCGCATCATCACCCCGCTGGTCTCTGGCATTGTGGTGACGCTGATTGGCTTGACGCTGGTGCAAGTGGGCTTGGTGTCGATGGGTGGCGGCTATGCGGCACTGGGCGACGGCACCTTCGGGAGTCTGGATAAACTGGCACTGGCTGGCACCGTGTTGGGGCTGATCGTGCTACTCAACCGTTCACGCAACCCTTACGTGCGTGTGGCATCCATTGTGATTGCCATGCTGGTCGGTTACATCATGGCGTACCTGATGGGCATGGTCGACACCAGCCAACTGGGCGCCACTGAGATGATTGCCCTGCCGATTCCGATGCAATACGGCCTCGGCTTTGACTGGTCACTGTTTATTCCGCTGGTACTGATTTTCCTTATCACGGCACTGGAAGCGATCGGCGATATCACCGCGACGTCTGAAGTGTCAGGTGAGCCAGTGAAAGGCCCGGTCTACATGAAACGCATTAAAGGCGGCGTGCTGGCAGACGGCATCAACTCCGCGCTGGCAGCGGTGTTCAACAGCTTCCCGAACTCCACCTTCAGCCAGAACAACGGCGTGATCATGCTGACCGGTGTCGCCAGCCGTTACGTCGGTTACTTCATTTCCGGCATGTTGGTCCTGCTGGGCCTGTTCCCGGGTGTGGCGAGCTTTGTTCAGCTGATTCCGGAACCAGTGCTGGGCGGCGCAACCATCGTGATGTTCGGTACCATCGCTGCAGCGGGTGTGCGCATCATTTCTCGCGTCGACCTCGACCGCCGCGCCATTCTGATCATGGCGCTGTCGTTCTCGATGGGCCTGGGCATCGCGCAAAAACCAGAAATCCTGCAATTTATGCCCGACTTCATTAAGAGCATTTTCTCTTCAGGTGTCGCAGCCGGTGGGATCACCGCGATTCTGCTCAACCTGCTGTTGCCAGAAACGCATGTCACACGCGAAGACGCGCAAGACGACGTGAAAGAAGCGTAAGTCATGTGCATGCGCTGCATAAACGATTGAGACGAAAAAAGCTCGCCAGATGGCGAGCTTTTTTGTGGGTGATGTTTGCGATATGGCCCAACGCCAATGATGGCCAACCCGCGTCGGGTGGCCGTACTTTGACACGTCAGGAACGCATCATCTTCGTTCGTATCAACATCATTCGTATCCACGCAATCCGTATCGACGTATCCGTATCAGCGTGTCGGGAAACTGATTTGTGCTTTCAAACCACCCTCGCTGCGATTGTTCACCGCCACCGAGCCGTGATGTTGGCTGATGATGCGCTTCACAATGGCCAGCCCCAATCCCGTGCCTTCACTACCGCGGGCGGTATCGCCCCGAGTAAACGGTTCAAACAGCTTGTTGACCTGCGACGGCTCGATGCCCGGGCCATTGTCTTCCACACACACCCACGCCATTTTTTTATCCACAGTCAGGCCGGTACTCACTTTGACCCAGCCATTGCCGTAACGCAGCGCGTTCACAACCAAGTTGCTCACCGCCCGCTTGATGGCGATCGGATTACCAAAGGCTGGCACAAATTCAGGGTGCAAACTCACGTCGACTTGCACTTCGTAGCCGCCTTCCGAAGTCGCCACATCGTTGGCAATTTCATTGAGGTCGACTTGTTCAAAGCTCTGTTTATTGACCGGTTTGAGGTAGTCCATGAACTGGCTGATGATCTCGTTGCACTCTTCGGTGTCGCTGATAATACCTTCGGCAAGGTAGCTCTCTTCCGGGGACATCATTTCGGTCGCGAGGCGAATGCGGGTCAGCGGCGTGCGTAAATCATGACTGATGCCCGCCATCAACAGCGCGCGGTCGGCCTCCAGCGCTTGAATGCCCTTAGACATCTGATTAAATGCCCGAGTGACCGAGCGAATTTCACTGGCCCCTTTTTCTGGCAGTGGCGGCGGAATTTCCCCGCGCCCCACCGCTTTAGCCGCTTTTTCCAGCGCGATCAACGGCCGGTTCTGTAAACGAATAAACAACCAACCGCCAACCAGAATCAACACCGCCATCACAATGCTATTACGAAACAGCGGCGCAAAGTCCTCTTCCTGCAACTCCGACAGCGGAATGCGCAGCACTTGCCCCGGCAGCAGATCGATCTTCATCCACAGCACGTAACTGTCTGGCCCAACGCCCATGCGCACTTCCGTCGGCGAACCGAGTTCTTGCGACATCTCCTCACTCATCAAATCGATGCTGACCGAATGGTTAAAGCCATCCGCCAGTGGGCTGTTTTCGTTAAAAATACTCACGCCAAGCTGCTCTAACACGCGGCGACGCATCGGGACATCCATCGCCAAGCTGTCATCCGCTGGGGTCAGGGAATCATCGAGCATCAGGCTGATTTCATGGCTGAGGATTTTGTTGAACTGCTGCAAACTCGGCATCAGCGCGTAATTAAACAGCGCGTAATAGGAGTACGCTTGGCTGGCGATCAGCAGGGTGAAAAACAGCAGAATGGTTTGAGTAAATGAGCTGCGAATACGCATGCGACACCTTTTGGGGCAAGGGAAAATTCAGCACCAATATCAGGGCGACACTGGTACTGCAAGGGGCGTCAGATTAGCTGGCGGCTTTGCCATCGGGAACAAACACGTATCCCAGACCCCACACGGTCTGAATGTAACGCGGTTTGCTTGGATCCACTTCCAGCATGCGGCGCAGGCGGGAAATTTGCACGTCAATCGAGCGTTCCATCGCGGAATATTCGCGGCCACGTGCCATGTTCATCAGTTTGTCACGCGACAACGGCTCACGCGCGTTGGTCACTAGGGCTTTGAGCACAGCAAATTCACCCGACGTCAGCGGCATCGCCTCTTCGCCGCGGAACATTTCACGCGTGCCAAGGTTTAAGCGGAATTCACCAAATTCGACCACGGTATCGTCTGCGCTTGGCGCACCCGGGGCTTCAATCACCTGACGGCGCAGCACCGCTTTAATGCGTGCCAGCAGTTCACGTGGGTTAAACGGTTTTGGCAGGTAGTCATCGGCGCCCACTTCTAGGCCGACGATACGATCAATTTCATCGCCTTTAGCGGTCAACATCAGAATCGGAATGGCGTTGTTGGCATTGCGTAGACGACGACAAATCGACAGACCATCTTCCCCCGGTAGCATCAAATCCAGTACCATCAGGTGAAACGTTTCACGGGTTAACAGGGGGTCCATCTGCTCACTGTTTGCGACGCTGCGCACCTGAAAGCCTTGTTCAGATAAATAACGCTCCAGCAATGCACGCAAACGCGCGTCATCGTCGACGACTAAAATTTTGTAGTTTTCTTGCATGTGTCCTGATCCCACTAATTAAGTGACTGCCCCCGAAAAGACGGGGGCGAGTAAAATGTAACACTGTTATGCGCAGTAAGATTCAAAGAATTGTTAATGTTTATTTCCGCTTACGCCGTATGGCAGCTTGCGTGATGCGGCTTGCCGCGCTCGCGATGCACCAATTTGCTTTTATCATAGTCCATCGCAGGGGAACAACTCGTTTCATACCGCACAAAACAAAAAGCCAGCCACATGGGCTGACTTTCTCATTCATGAGCACACTGGCTTACAGGTCACGGACTAAACGCGCGATCGCATCCCAGTCGCCGCGGTCCATCAAGTCGGTGGGCACCATCCACGTTCCGCCACAGGCAACCACGGCCGGAATCGACAAATACTCAGCCACATTGCGCGGATTCACGCCGCCCGTTGGCATAAACTGCACGGGGTACACGGCGCACAGCGCTTTAAGCATCGCCACACCGCCCGACGGCTCTGCCGGGAAGAACTTCACCGTGCGAAGACCCAGTTCCATGGCTTGCTCCACCAAGCTTGGGTTGTTCACGCCCGGAACAATCGCAATGCCCCGTTGCTGACAGTATTTCACCGTGGTGGGGTTCAACCCCGGGCTGACGATGAAATCAGCCCCCGCGCTGATCGCTTGATCCACTTGCTGCGTGGTCAGTACGGTGCCCGCACCAATCAACAGCTCTGGGTAGGCGTCGCGCATCAAGCGAATCGATTCCTGCGCTGCGTCGGTACGAAACGTGACTTCGGCACACGGCAAGCCGTTTTCCACCAGCACTTTCGCCAGCGGCACCGCGTGCGCCGCATCATTGATCGCAATGACCGGGACAATTTTGATGTGTTGCAGTCGTTGTTCAAGCGTCATTCTCAGTCCACCTTATAAAATAAAGCTAAGCAGTGCGACAATCGCAAAGGCAATTGTGCCCAGCAGCGTTTCCATCACTGTCCAAGTTTTCAGTGTGGTCTTCTCATCCATTTCCAGCAGGCGAGACACCAGCCAGAAACCCGAATCGTTGAAGTGTGACAACACCGTCGCACCACCGGCAATCGCAATCACGATAAAGCACAGGTCCAGTTCAGTCAGACCGACCGTCTGTGACACAATCGGCGCCATCAGTGCGGCAGTTGTTGTCAGCGCCACGGTCGCCGAACCTTGCGCCACGCGCAGACAGGTTGAAATCACGAACGCGGCCAAAATCACAGGCATACCGGTGTCGGCCAACACATCCGCCAGTGCTTGGCCGATGCCGCTTGAGCGCAACACGCCACCAAACATCCCACCCGCACCCGTCACCAGAATCACGGCGCAAATCGGAGCCAACGCATCGGTACACAGTTTTTCCAATTTGCCCATGCCGTATTTGCCGGCAAACACGCTCAGACACACCAACAAGGTGATCAGCAACGCAATCGGGGTTTTACCCAGCATTCGCAAGAATTCAATCACCGGTTGCTGGCCATCAATGATGCCTGCCACCGTCAATGTGTTGAGGCCGGTATCCATGAAAATCAGCAGCACAGGCAGCAGTAGGATCAGCAGGACGGTCGAGAACTTCGGCAAATCGGTTTTGTCTTTGAACATCACTTCAGTGTTCAAAAACGCTTTGGAGAGCGGAATGTTGAATTTATTCCCAGCATACAAACCGAACAGGTACGCACCGAAATACCACGTAGGAATCGCGACCAAAATACCGACAATCAGCAGCAGCCCCAAGTCCGCACCAAGCAGATCCGACGCAGCCACCGGGCCTGGATGTGGTGGTACAAACGCGTGCATCACCGCAAACGCACCCGCCGCTGGCAACGCGTATTTGAGCGGTGAACCGCCAAAGCGTTTCGCGACACTAAACAGGATCGGCATCATCACAATCAAGCCAGCATCAAAGAAGATCGGGAAACCGAACATCAAGGACGCCACCCCGAGTGCCAACGGCGCGCGGTGTTCACCAAAGCGGCCAATCAAAGTATCCGCCAGCACTTTCGCCCCGCCGGTCACTTCAAGAATTTTACCAATCATGGCCCCAAGGCCAACCAGCAGCGCCACCGAGGCCAGCGTGCCGCCAAATCCCGACATCATGGTCGGAACAACTTGCTCACTGGGCATGCCCGTGGCGAGTGCAGTACCAAAGCTCACCAACGTCAGTGAGGCAAAGGCATGCACCTTCAATTTCATGATTAAAACAAGCAGCGCTGCGATGGCACAGGCAGCGATCAGCAACAGATAGGTAGGGTCTGGGCTATGTGCTATTGATTCCATTTTGTTCACCTTTATCAAGGATTGGATGTTTGTGTATTGGGTCACAAATCTTTAAGTTACGGGTAACATGTTACCGATAACACCGATAAGATAAAGTCAATTCTTAGAGCAATTTTCGAAATTGAGATCTCGCTCAGATCTCGTGATTAAGGAGTCTGTATGACGGGTAGCAGCATTATCGTTATGGGTGTAAGTGGCTCTGGCAAAAGCACCATTGGTGCCAATATCGCCCAACGTCTCAACGCAAAATTTATCGATGGTGATGACCTACATCCACGCGCCAACATTCAGAAAATGAGCCGCGGTGAACCACTCAATGACGCGGACCGCGCGCCTTGGCTGGAACGCATTCGCGACGCCGCTTTCAGTTTGGAAAACAAAAGCGAGCGTGGTGTGATTGTCTGCTCGGCGCTGAAAAAGTGCTATCGCGACCAAATTCGTGACGGCAACCAGCACGTGACGTTTGTGTTTCTCGATGGCGATAAATCGCTGATTCTAGAACGCATGCGAGCGCGTCAGGGCCATTTCATGAAAACCGACATGCTCGACAGCCAATTCGCCACGCTAGAACGCCCACACGCCGACGAGCGCGATGTGCTCATCATCCCCATCGATTGCAGCATTGACGATGTGGTGACACGCGCCGTCGCCGCCCTGAATCAGTTGGAGGCCGTGGCATGACTCAAACACTCATCGCGCAGGTCACCGAGCGCATTCGTCAACGCAGCGCACCGCTGCGCCAACAGTTTCTCGCCAAAACCGCCGCGCAACTTGCCGCCGGGAAAGGCAAAGCCAGCTTGTCGTGCGGTAACTTGGCGCACGCCATCGCGGCCTCGTGTAGCCACGAAAAGTCGCATATTTTGGATCTCACACGCTCCAATCTGGCGATCATCACCGCATACAACGACATGCTCAGCGCGCATCAGGTGTACAAAACCTACCCAGACCAAATCAAAGCCACGTTGGCACCACTCGGTCACACCGCGCAAGTGGCCGGCGGCGTCCCCGCAATGTGCGATGGCGTGACCCAAGGTCAACCGGGCATGGACATGTCGCTGTTTTCACGCGATTTGATTGCGCAAACCACGGCGCTGTCGCTGAGTCACAATATGTTTGATGGCACATTGCTGCTGGGCATCTGTGACAAAATTGCCCCCGGGCAGCTGATGGGCGCCCTCGCCTATGCACATTTGCCGACCGCGTTTATTCCGGCCGGCCCCATGGCCACCGGGATCAGCAACGAAGAAAAAGTGGATGTGCGCCAGAAATACACCGCCGGTCAAGTGGGACGCGACGCACTGCTGGACATGGAATGCAGTTCATATCACTCACCGGGCACCTGCACCTTTTATGGCACAGCCAACACCAACCAATTGGTGTTTGAAGCCATGGGCTTGATGCTACCGGGTTCAGCATTCGTGCCACCGCACTGCGCGCTGCGTCATGCCTTGACCGATTACGCCGCTCAAGCGATTGCTGCGCAAGCACCGGGCACGCCGGGCTATCGTCCGCTCAGCGACGTGGTGACCGAAGAGAGCTTGGTCAATGGCGTGGTCGCCTTGCTGGCTTCTGGGGGCAGCACCAACCACACCATTCACATGGTGGCGGTGGCGCGCGCTGCGGGGCTGATTTTAACGTGGCAAGACATCAGCGACTTGTCCGATGTCGTCCCGTTGCTGGTCAACGTTTATCCGAACGGCACCGCCGACATCAACGCGTTTGAAGCCGCCGGCGGCGTCCCAATGCTGATGACGCGCCTCAATGAGCGCGGCCTGCTGCATCAGAATGTGACCCCTGCCATCGGCAGTTTTGAACAGCAACTGCAACGTCCCCAACTGCAAGATGGCCAACTGCAGTGGCATACATGCCACGACACGCTCAACCCGAGCGTGATTGCGCCGCAAGGCGAAGCGTTTCAAACCAGTGGCGGCATTAAAGTGCTGCAAGGCAACTTGGGACAAAGCGTGATCAAGATTTCGGCGGTCAAAGCGCAGCATCACGTGATTGAAGCGCCAGCGAAAGTGTTCGAGTCACAGCACGATGTCGAAGCGGCTTATCATCGCGGCGAACTCAATCAGGATTGTGTGGTGGTGGTGCGTTACAGCGGCCCGGCAGCCAACGGTATGCCGGAGCTGCACAAACTGATGCCCATTCTGGGCAACGTGCAAAAAGCGGGCTATCACGTGGCGCTGGTCACCGACGGCCGTTTATCGGGCGCATCGGGTAAGATTCCCGCGGCGATTCATGTCTCTCCAGAAGCCTTGCGCGGCGGTGCGATTGGCCTGCTACAAGATGGCGATCGTCTTCGTCTCGATGCCACCCACGGTCAACTGACCTGCTTAACGGATTTGACGGGCCGCACCGCGACCTTGCCCGATAGCGAAGCCACGCAACACAGTTGGGGCCGAGAGTTGTTTGCTCAGGCGCGCCATCTGGTGACGGCGGCGGATCAAGGTGCGACGTTTTTGTTCGACGCGCAGTAAAGTCAGGATTACAGGCTGTCGCCTTCGGTGAGGCGATAGCCGAGATCAAACACTTTCTGCTCGACCACGTCACCGGCGAGTGCAGCCAGCAGCAGCTCTGCACTCTTCTTCCCAATGTCATAACGCGGCGTTTCCACACTGGTCAGTTTGGGAATGATCGCCTGACCGATATCCAGCGCGTTGTAACCCACCACGCCAATTTGCTCGGGCACCGCAATGCCTTTGTGCGCGCAGTACATCATGGCACCAATCGCCACGTCATCGTTGGTACAAAAAATGGCATCCAGTTGCGGCTCGTCTCGCAGGGCTTTTTCCAGCAGCGCCCCCCCAAGCGTAAAGCTCGAATGCTCACCCGTGGAGACTTGCAGCGGGGTGAGCCCCGCATCGTACATCGCGCGCTCATAACCTTTCATCCGCAAACGGGTTCGCGTATCGAGACGCGCGCCCAAATACACGATGTGTGTTTTGCCGCGTGCAATCATAGTCTGCACCACCTCGTACGAGGTTTGCTCGTGATCGAGCCCAACCGCCATGTCGATCGGTCGCTCGGGGATTTCCATGGTTTCCACCACCGGAATGCCTGCGGAGTTGAGCATCTGCAAGGTGCGATCCGTGTGATTGGTTTCGGTGAGAATCAACCCATCCACACGATACGACAGCAGCGCCGCGATCTTCTCTTCTTCTTCTTTGGCACTGTAGCCGGTGTGCGCGATCAGCGTGTCGTAACCGGCCGCTTTGGTCACCGCTTCAATGCCTTGCACCAAGTGAGCAAACACTTGGTTCGAGAGCGAAGGCAGAATGATGCCAATTGCGCGGCTGGATGATTTGGACAAAATCGCCGGCACGCGGTTCTGAATGTAGCCGAGCTCTTCAATCACTGCCGCGATTTTTTCCTGGGTCTTTTGGGCCACAGAATTGGGGTCACGCAAATAGCGCGAAACGGTCATCTTGGTGATGCCCACTTGGTCGGCAATGTCTTGTAATGTCGGTCTGGTTTTTCGCTGCATAGTTATCCTAATCGGTGCGGCCGGAGCCGCCCTGTCACGACTTCGCTGTCGGCGGGCTATGATAAAACAAGGCCGTAACTGAAACTACGCCAACTTTTCACAAAAGCGCGCCAACTGAGCGATCGCATGCGCATTTACGCATTTTTTTCGTATTCGATGCGGTTGATGAACCACTCTTTTTCGCCGCTGGGTGTGCGAACCACAAATTCGTCATCGACCTCTTTTTTCAGCAGCGCCCGCGCCATCGGCGAGTCGATAGAGATATACTCTTTCACGTCATCGCCGTAGATCTCTTCGGGGCCGACGATGCGAAATCGCTTCACGTCGCCCGCGCTGTTTTCAATCTCAACCCAAGCGCCAAAGAACACTTTGCCTTCCTGCTGCGGCGAATAATCGACGATTTTCAGCTCTGGAAGCAGCTTGCGCAGAAAACGCACTCGGCGGTCGATTTGACGCAGCAGGCGCTTGTTAAAGGTGTAGTCAGCATTCTCGGAACGATCGCCAAGGCTGGCTGCCCAGGTGACGATTTTGGTCACTTCCGGACGGCGTTCATGCCACAAATAGTCGTGCTCTTTTTTGAGTTTCTCATACCCTTCACGGGTGATCAGTTTGGTCTTCATTTACACCTAAATACTCTATCAATCATCAAGTTAACCCTAAAATCACATCATTTTAGGTTGTTTTAGTGCCATAAAAAACACTGTTTTAATAACATAGTAAGATTGTGAATCACTAGCGAGTCTCAATATTATGTCCACTCACGATGCAAAACTCCAAATTCTCTCCAGCGGCAAAGAGCTGCTGGTCTTGATTGCTATGCTGCTGCTTGCACCGCTTGCGCTGTATGTTGATCTCACCCTGCTGCACAATGACATCGGTGAAATCTCGGTCACTGAAATTTCCCAAGAAGCGCTGATTGCCTTTGCGGCCCTGATGTTCGCGCTTGCCGCCAAGCGCACGCCACAAGCCCGCGGTTTCTATCTGCTGGCGGCCGGCTTCTTCAGCTGTGTGCTGATCCGCGAACTCGACCAACTATTTGATGTAGTTTACCACGGCTTCTGGCTGATCCCGGCGCTGCTGGTCGCGATGGCAAGTATCGGCTATACCGTGCTCTATTGCAGTGACTCCGTGTGGGTGCCCATGGCTGCCTTTACAAAGCAAAGAGAGTATGTGTATATGATCGGCGGATTGCTGATGGTGCTGGTCTTTAGCCGTGTGTTCGGGAGCGGACGCCTGCTGTGGGAACACATCATGGGCCAAGAGTATAATTTTGTATTCAAAAGCGCCTTGCAGGAAGGTCTCGAACTGCTGGGCTATACGTGGATGAGTTACGCGGCCTACTACCACTGTTGGCGTCGCCAAACTCAGACCGACGAAATTCAATCTTCTCTGACAAGGCTGATAGACGTTTAAAATAGACTCTGGAGCCCCCACTTCAGAGATTCTGTTGTAAAAAGTGATATCAACCATGAGCTTAGCTATCTGTCAATCGATTGCCAAAGAGCTGAACGTTCGCTCAGAGCAAGTCATCGCCGCCGTCAAACTGATTGACGACGGCAACACCGTGCCATTCATTGCCCGTTACCGTAAAGAGGTCACCGGCGGTCTAGACGACACTCAATTGCGGACGCTGGACAGCCGCCTCGCGTATTTGCGCGAAATGGACGACCGCCGCCAAACCATTCTGAAATCGATTCAGGATCAGGGAAAACTGACTCCTGAGCTGGAACAAGCAATTCAAGATGCCGACAGCAAAACCCGCCTAGAAGATCTATATCTGCCGTACAAACCCAAACGTCGCACCAAAGGTCAAATCGCGATTGAAGCAGGCCTAGAGCCGCTGGCCGATCAACTGTGGACGCAGCCGGAAACTGATCCAGAACGCGAAGCCGCACGTTACATCGCCGCCGACAAAGGCATCGACGACACCAAAGCCGCCCTCGACGGCGCACGCGCCATCGTGATGGAACGCATCGCTGAAGATGCGAACCTGCTGGAAAAAATCCGTCAGCACCTGACACGCAACGCCGAAATCGTCTCGCGCGTCGTAGAAGGAAAAGAACGGGACGGCGAGAAATTCAAAGATTATTTCGACCACCACGAACCCATCAGCAAAGTGCCGTCGCACCGCGCGTTGGCAATGCTGCGTGGCCGCAACGAAGGCTTCCTGACCCTGACGCTCAACGCCGATCCTGAATTGGAAGAGACCGCACGTCAGTCCTACTGTGAAACCCTGATTGCCGAGCATTACGGCATTCACCTCAGCCAAGCGGCAGCCGATGCTTGGCGCAAGCAGGTGATCAGTTGGTCATGGCGCATCAAAGTGTCGATGCACATGGAAACCGAACTGATGGGCGCGATGAAAGAGCGTGCTGAAATCGACGCCATCGACGTGTTCGCCACCAACCTGAAAGATTTGCTGATGGCGGCGCCGGCAGGCCCGCGTGCCACCCTTGGCCTCGACCCCGGCCTGCGCACCGGCTGTAAAGTCGCCGTGGTGGATGCCACGGGTAAAGTGCTGGCAACCGACACCATCTACCCGCACCAACCGCACAATCAATATGACCGCGCGATGGCAAGCGTGGCGGCGCTGGTGAAGCAATACCATGTCGATCTGATTGCGATCGGAAACGGCACCGCCTCGCGTGAAACCGACGCGTTTACCGCCGACCTCATCAAGCGTGGCAACCTCAACGTGCAAAAAGTTATCGTGAGTGAAGCGGGCGCCTCGGTGTACTCGGCGTCTGAGTTGGCAGCCAACGAATTCCCTCATCTGGATGTGTCACTGCGCGGCGCAGTCTCCATCGCCCGCCGCCTGCAAGACCCATTGGCAGAGCTGGTGAAAATCGATCCGAAATCCATCGGTGTGGGCCAATATCAACATGACGTGAGCCAATCAATGCTCGCCAAACGACTCGATGCCGTGGTGGAAGACTGTGTGAACGCCGTGGGTGTGGATGTCAACACCGCCTCTCCGGCGCTGCTCACGCGTGTCGCAGGTCTGTCGAGCACGCTGGCACAAAACATCGTCGACTACCGCGATGAGAACGGTCGCTTTGATTCACGCAGCGCGCTGAAAAAAGTCGCACGTTTGGGGCCCAAAGCGTTTGAACAGTGTGCCGGCTTCCTGCGCATCATGGGTGGTAAAAACCCGCTCGATGCCTCTGCGGTGCACCCGGAAGCGTACCCTGTGGTGAAAAACATCGCCGAGAAAAACCAAAAAGCGATCCAAGCGCTGATTGGGAACAGCGAGTTTCTGCGCAACCTGCGCGCGGTCGATTACACCGACGAACACTTTGGGGTGCCGACCGTGAGCGACATCATCAAAGAGCTCGACAAGCCGGGCCGTGACCCGCGTCCTGAGTTCAAAACCGCGACCTTCGCCGAAGGCGTGAATGAAGTGTCGGATCTCGAAATCGGCATGGTGCTGGAAGGTGTGGTGTCGAACGTCGCCAACTTTGGCGCGTTTGTCGACATCGGCGTGCATCAGGACGGTTTGGTGCACATCTCTGCGCTGACCGATCGTTTTGTTTCCGATCCTCGCGACGTGGTCAAAGCGGGCGACATCGTGAAAGTCAAAGTGATGGAAGTCGACGTGCAGCGCAAACGCATCGCGCTGTCTATGCGTTTGAACGATGAACCGGGTCAGGAAAGCCGCCCGGCGCGCAGCAGCCAGCCGCGTCAAGAGCGCGCACCGCGTCGTCGTGATGAACCCACCAACGCCGGGGGTGCCATGAGTGGCGCCTTTGCGGCGGCCTTTGCCAAAGCGAAGAAATAAGCGCCATTGCGCTGAAAAAGAAAATCCCCAACGGCGTACGCTGCTGGGGATTTTTTTGTGCGTGTCTCATCGCAAGCGATGACTACAAGACCGCAATCACTTCTGAGGGCGTATTGGGCGCCACGGCATGGCCGTAATGGAATTTGATCACGGTGCGCCGCTTGGCCATTTTGCCTTCAGTTATCGCAGCATCAATCACGCGTTTCGGCAACCGAAACCGCATTGCATAACCTTTGCCCTGCGCGTTGCTATAGGTCGACAAAGCCAGCAGGTCGAATAATCGCTCCAACTCACTTTTCGGCTCGTCATACGGGCGTACCGTGGTCTCGGCCTCCTGATCCAGCTCATAGCCGGGGTGTTCAGACGGATCCCAAGACGACTGCTTGCGCCGTTTGTCGTCGCCTTTGACCTTACGCTCAGCATTGGGTTTGGTCAGCTCTACCGTCGGCATCACAGGTTCACGGACTCGGTTGTCACGCGCAGCCTGCTCTGTCGGCACGTTAACTGATGGGGCGATAAGTGGCACGCTGACATTTGTCGGTGACACGATCATAGCCGAAACCTCCTCAGTATCGCCCGGCCCGGTCGGCGCGTTCACGCGTCTGGGTTAGCTTATTTATCGACCAATCACCGCAAACGTTTAGCGTTATTTCAATGCCATCGTCGCTTTTGCGCCAAAATTTACATTTCTCTGCTAAACGCCACCAGTTGCTGACAAAACGCTTCGAGTTCGGTCATAAACGGCGCATGGGATGATTCGGTAAAAATGTACTGCTGACTGTGCGGCACCACGTGGGCCAGATCGTGCGCCACTTTGACTGGCACCAACCCATCCAAACGGCCATACAAACGCAGCAGCGGCATCGACAAATGCGGCAGTTGGTCACGCAGGTCGACTTCGGCCAGCATGTGCAACCCCGCCAGCAAAGACTGCGGATTCGGGCTCGGACGCGATAACACCGCATGCTTGAGGGTTTTCACATCTTGGCGTGCCGAGGGGCTGCCCATCGCTTGCAGCGCCATAAAGCGTTCGATCGTAGCTTGGAAATCGTCCACCAGCTGATCGGTAAACGCACCCAGCACCTGAGGCTGAATACCGCGCCAAGGGCGTTCGGCGGCAAATTTCGGAGACGAGGCCACCGTGACCAATTTGGCCACGTACTCGCGATGATGCAGCGCCATGTGCGTGGCCACTAACCCGCCGAGCGACCAACCGACCCAAATCGCTTGCTTGGGCGCATGCTCCAACAAGCGCTGCGCAATGGCGTCGAGCGAGTCTGCGTGTTGCTCGGCGCTGTGTCCGTAGCCCGGCAAATCGACCACATGCACGCGAAAATGCGCGGCCAGCGCGTCTGCCGTTTGTTGCCATACCGCGCCGTTCATGCCCCAACCGTGCACCAACACCAGATCCGGGCCACTGCCGGTGACCTGCCAATACAACGCCGCTGCCATCGTCACATGCTCTCCTACTTATTCCATGCACACTGTGCCTTGGCCTGTCGCGATGATAGCGACACGCCTTGTCAATTTGGTCTGCTATGTTAACCAATCGCTTTCAAAAAAACATGTTTTCCTGGTTGGCACCCGCCTGCCAACTGTGCGGCCTAGCGCTACACGCGCCGACCAAACCCAGGCTGTGTACGGCATGTCTGGCGTGGTATGCCCCCACACCGCGCTGCGCTCGCTGCGGCCTGCCGTGTGAAAGTGCCACCGCGCAGTGCGGCCAGTGCCTGAGCACACCGCCGCCGTGGCATCAGCTGGTCTGCGTGGGCGATTACCGCTTTCCTCTCAGCCACAGCGTGCATCAGCTCAAGTATCAGCGCCAGTTTTGGCAAGCACGGCCCCTGGCTGCATTGCTCGCGCCCAGAATCACCACGCCTGCGCCGCTGCTCACGTGCGTGCCGTTGCATTGGCGTCGCCAACTGCGGCGCGGCTTCAATCAAAGTGATGTGTTGGCACGTCAGCTCGCCCAGCATTTGGGCTGCGAGTATGACCCGCAGCTGTTTTCTCGCCCGCACGCCACGGTGCCACAACACGGCTTGGACAAAGCGCAGCGGCGACGCAACCTCAATCGTGCCTTTGTGTTAAACCACGTGCCGTGCCAGCAACACGTGGCGATTGTCGACGATGTCGTCACCACCGGCAGCACCGTACGGCAATTATGCAATTTACTACTTGAAGTGGGCGTCAAAAGCCTCGATATTTACTGTATCTGCCGCACTCCTGAACCAAGCGACTAGCCCAAGCACACCACCCTGTGCACAAAAAAGGGCTGGATCCTCGGCTCGACAGGAGTAGAATGGTGACTAAATAGCCTACAATTTTACTCAGGTATTCGTCGTGTCAAATCCTATTACTATTACAGAATCTGCCCAGTCTCACTTTGCTAAGCTGCTTGCTCAGCAACCAGACGGTACTAACATTCGTGTGTTCGTGGTTAACCCGGGCACTCAAAATGCGGAATGTGGCGTGTCGTACTGCCCACCTGAGGCTGTGGAAGCTACCGATACAGAAATCACATACAGCGATTTTTCTGCGTATGTGGATGAGCTGAGCCTGCCATTTTTGGAAGAAGCCGTGATCGACTTCGTGACAGATAAAATGGGCTCACAACTGACGCTGAAAGCCCCGAACGCCAAAATGCGTAAAGTGGCTGACGATGCGCCACTGATGGAGCGCGTGGAATACGCGATTCAAACTCAAGTGAACCCACAGCTGGCAGGCCACGGTGGTCACGTCCAACTGCTAGAAATCTCAGACGACGGCGTAGCACTGGTTCAGTTCGGCGGCGGTTGTAACGGCTGTTCGATGGTCGACGTCACGCTCAAAGAAGGCATTGAGAAAGAGCTGCTGGCGCAGTTCGAAGGTGAGCTGACCGCGGTGCGCGATTCTACCGAACACGATCGAGGCGAGCACTCTTACTACTGAGTCCCCAACCGAAGAAAGCTGATGCGTGCATCAGCTTTTTTTATTTTCTGCGCCTGTACGCAGGGTTGCAGATAAAGAGTAATATGTTCACTCATCCGTTTTTCTCATATAGTAGGAAAACATTTGAATGCGAAGGAGTTAACGTATGCCATCTAAATCATTACCGGAGATTTTGGCCCGTAATACGGTTGCCAAATCGAGACTATTTGCCATCGAGGCGCTCGACCTCCGTTTTTCGAATGGTGAGCAACGTACCTACGAACGCATGAAGCCCAGTGGCCGCAACGCCGTGATGATGGTGCCCATCACCGAGAACGGCGATCTCCTGCTGGTGCGCGAATACGCCGCAGGCACTGAAAACTATGAACTGGGGTTTCCCAAAGGGCTGATTGACCCGGGCGAATCGGCGCAAGAAGCCGCTGTGCGCGAACTCAAAGAAGAGATCGGGTTTGGCGCGCACTCGCTGACACCGCTGAAAGATGTGGTGTTGGCGCCATCGTATTTTTCCAGCCGCATGACCCTCTTCATCGCTCAGGATCTATACTCAGAACAATTGGAAGGCGATGAGCCTGAGCCGCTGGAACTCGTGCGCTGGCCTCTCGCTCAAGCCGAAGAGTTGCTGACTCACTTAGATTTTAGCGAAGCTCGCAGCATCACTGCACTATTGCTCGCGCTGCGCCACTTGCAATCCTGACCCGCAGCGCCAAAGGAAAGAGTATGCCTACCGCCAAAGATCTGTCTCACTTATTGCCCGATGTGATTAGCATCGCGCGTTCCGCTGGGCAATTGATCCTCGAGATTTACGAGAAAAAATCCTACGAAGCGTTCACCAAAAGCGACGAAACCCCCGTCACCAGCGCCGATTTAGCGGCGCACAAACTGGTGGTCGAACGCCTGAGTGAACTGACACCGGACATTCCGGTGCTGTCTGAAGAAGCCGCCAACATCAGCCTCACCACGCGTGAAACGTGGCAACGCTACTGGCTGGTGGACCCGCTCGATGGCACACAAGAATTCATTGCCCGCAGCGGCGATTTCGCCACCATTATCGCGTTGGTTGAGAATAACCGTCCGGTGATGGGCGTGGTGTACGGCCCGGTCTCCGGCGTCACGTACTACGCGTATAGCGGCAAAGGAGCGTGGAAGATTCCGGACATGTCGGAAAGCCTGCGTATTGAAACCCACACGCATGAGCTGCCGGGGCAGTCGATTGCAATTGCTATCAGCCGCCGTCAGGACATCAACCGCATCACCAGTCGTTTAAGCAGCCAGTGGAACTATGAGTTGGTGCCACTCGGCTCGGCAGCGCTCAAAGCGTGTCTGGTCGCCGAAGGCGCCGTGGACTGCTACTTGCGCCTGGGGCCAACGGGCGAATGGGACACCGCAGCGACACAATGCATCGTCGAAGAAGCGGGCGGTCGCATTCTCAGCACGCAGTTAGAACCGTTGTCCTACAATGAGCGGGATACGCTGGAAAATCCGAACTTTATTGTGCTGGGCGATGCCAACTTGCCGTGGGATCAGATTCTCAAGGTGAAAGATTAACGAGCAAAAAGGGCGAGATGAACTCGCCCTTTTGTTTGTACGGTTATATTGTTTGCACGGTTATAACTGCCCTTGGCGGGAAAACTGAAAGCGGCCTTGACCATCGGGACGCGGCAGGTACTTCAACTGCTCCGCCATCGCGGCGGGGAACTCGGCCCCCGGCTTAAACCAAGCTTGCGCATTAAATCGGCGTTTGGCATTCAACTCTGCGCTGAATTCGCTACTGACCTGCGCGCTCTGCTGGCCCCCTTTCACCGTCACCACGTTATTGTCACACGTGACATCGGCCATCACCGGCCCCATGCTGAGATCCCCTAACGGAGACCCCATCATGCTTTGCGCCCACACCAAGGTGCCGCTGGCCGCACCGCACCACGGCGCCGCGTATTGGTAATCACGCACGGTCAGTTCCACTTGGCCCTGCGCGCTGATTGGCAGCGGTAACGCAAGCGTCTGCATCAGGGTCGCCGCCGGGGCCGAGAGCACCACATCCTCGGCAAACGGCCCAGACATGCCGTAACCGATCACGCCTTTGCCGCGCACATCCAAATCGCTTCCGCGACCAAAACGCACCGCCACCTTTGCTTTCGCGCTCAGCAATGACGACCACTGCAACTGCCAGCTCAACGCACCAAGCTGATTACGTTGCCAACGCACCTGAGTCGCGCTGCCCTGCCACCAACGGCCCTGCACACCTTGCAGTTCCAGCCCTGCAGGCAGCGGAACCGCTTTGATCACCACCGCGGCAGGCAAATGCACAATGGCACTCGCCACAAAGACCACCACAAATAGGGCGACAAAGCTTAATCCTTGTTTCATGACGTGCCCCGTTTTAATTGCAGCCGTTTAACCTCAACCACACCGGACACTTTGCCGCGGTCGAGATCCATATATTCAACATCCACACCCTGTTTCTCTTTGAGGTACGCAATCCACGCCACCAATTGAGAAAACGGCAGCGGCTGAACCCATACTTGCATCATGTCACCGCGAGGCTGAACTCGAATCAACTCAATGTTGAACTGACGCGTGGAGTTGGTGATCACCTGATTGAGTGTTTGCGACGTGCGCGCCACACCGCCTTGCCCCCGCAACGCCACGATGTCATCCGCCGTGGATTGAACCCATTGCAGTAACTGCTGCTCAGATACGATGCGTGCTTTGGCCGCGTCACTGCGCTGTTGCAGCGGCTGGAGAATGCCCCAGTATAAAATCCCTAGGAATAACAGGCCGCCACACATCAGCACCAAACGCTGTTCGCGTTGGCTGATGCCACTCCACCAAGTCTGTAGCGATGCTTGAAGTGGGCCGAGTAAATTCTTCATGTTCTGCCCTTATTTGCGTTTGAGGACATACGACCCCACCACCAAATCACCATTTTTGCTTAACTGGCCCTGTTCAACCGCAAAGTGCGCTTCAAGTTTGACGCGCGCTTGCTCAAAGGTTTGAAAATCTTTGCTGCTCGCTTCCAAACGCACTTCGCCGCGGTTGCCATCAAATCGCAGGCTCTGCACTTGCAGTGCGCGCACGCTACGCAGAGTGTCGGGCAACTTGCTCAGCCAGCCCAGGACATGCTCTCCACTGCCGCCACCCGACAACGCCGCCAATTCATCACTCATCTGACGTTTGAGATAACTGACGGTCGGAATGCGCTGCTTATCAGGAAAAATGGTTCGAAAAATGCGTTCACTCTCCGCGCGATACCGCTGCGCCTGAGTTTCGTATTGATAAGCTTCCACAAAGCGGTATCCCATCGCGACCACCAGCAACAAACCGGCCGCGATTGCCGCCTTACGCCACACGCCCCAATGTTTGGACCACGAGGATTTCGGCGCAAATTCACCGGTCAGTAGCGTGATTTTGCTGCGCAGCGCTTCTTGGGTCAGCTGTTGCATCACCAGATCTGCCGCTTCGGTGTGCCATACCTGCCCTTCAGCCAATACCAGTTCAGGCAGCGGCGTGTAAGCCGTAAGCGGTAACCAAGCCTCACCCTCTTGTACCCAATCGGATTGGCTAAATAGCGGCAGCCACTGCGTTTCGACGCTTAAGCCCACCAAGTCCCCTTTGCGCACCAACCATTCGTCGCCCAACTGCAATGCCGCGAGGCCATCAGCTTGAGGCACAGCTAGGACATCGGGCAGCACGCGTTTGACGTCGAACTGCAGTGCTTTGAGCGTGTCCAGGCACGATTGCAACCATTGGCGATCCACGCCGGCCACGTGCGCCACACCGCCGCTTTTGCTCAACACGCTAAAATGCAGCTCTTCGACATCTTGCGCAATTTCATCTTCCACCAAATATGGCAGCATGCTCTCCAACTGGCGACTGGCACCAGAAGGAATCTCGACCTGTGTCAGCACCACATCACTGGCGGCCAGCAGCACCAACGTTGACCGCTGCGCAGCATACGGCGCCAGCTCATCCAGCTGCTCGATTCCGGCCACTTCGCCGCTGGCGATCACCGCCTGCTGTTGCGGCGACCACACCAGCCAAGGAATGGCGGCATTTTGTTGACTACTCAGCCGAACGGTCAGAAACTCGCTCACTGATTCCTCCAAAGCGACGGCGTATCACCGTTGCAGTTTCTTTATTGCTACTAAAAAACAGACTCCGAACGCGCACGCGGGATTCATCCACTTTCACCTGTGCGTCCAGTTCAAAATATTGGCTGTCGACCGACAAATAGCCACGCGCATCATCACGTAAGGTGCTGTCCAGCGCGGCGATCTGAGCTTCTGCCATAAAATTATTCACGCTGCTCCAACCATCAAACGGGCGATTTTCCAGCACCGTTTTGGCGTTGGCTTCACTGAGTGCGGGCGTAAACATCGCCGCCAGTAACTTGGCTTGCTCCGGTGCCAACGTATTGATATTGAGTCGCCAGTCATCCATCGGCAGTGCGCACACGTAAGGCGCGAGCTTTTGCATCACCTCGCCACTCACCTGATTGACGGCGCGCAGTTCGCTGCTGTCAGCGAGCAGCGTATTGGCCGCCAAATAGGCTGGCGACATCGACTCGTAGTAACTGTCTTCAACCCCACCGACCGAGTTCACACTGTCATTGCTGTCGATGTAATCCCACGTCGCCCCAGCGATGCTTTCCGCTTGGTAATTGTCGATGTCGAGATCATCGAGCAGCGCTCGCCAAACACGGTATACGTAAGCTTGCGTGGTGCCTGTGCTGGTCGCTGGCACATTGGCAAACACATTGAGATTAAAACACGCCTGTCGGTCGATGATGCTGCCGGTCACCTGACCATAATCGAGCGGATAGCTGCGATCTTTTTGTGACCAAGGTTGATTCAAGCTGATCACATCGTTGTCTTTGTAACTCTGTTCAATCGCCGCTTTCGCTAAGGCTTCCACCCCCAAACTGTACCAATACGCTTGCTGGTAATTGAGTTGATGGCTGGCGCGCTGAAACTGAGTAAACATGCGCTGCGACATCGTGGCCGCAATCGACACCATGATCGCTAGGAGCAACAAAACAATGATCAACGCCACACCGCGCTGTCGCTGGTTACGAATCATTGCTGTCTCCCAGCGTACCGCCTGAGGTCAAATAAATACGTTCAACCTCACCGTAATCTTTCAAGGTCAGCGTCACCGATACGGCCTGTGGCAGCGACTGTTTCGACGTCCACTCGTCCAGCCACTGGCCTTGAAAATAGAACTTCATCGACCACGATGTGACTTGCGTCAGCAGTGGCATCACCACCGGCGCTTGAGCCACCGGCGTATCGGCATAGCGCCACCACACGCGCTCTAGCACGTCATCTTTTAAACGATAGCCAACCTTCGCCACTTCGCCACGCGGGAACTGTTGCTGCGGGTTGTGCCAGCCCAAACGCACAAACAGCACGCCTTTGCTGTCAGAATCAAGCAAGTAATCGCGCCACAGCAGCATCGTGTCGCCCGGCTCTTCGCCATTGGTGCGAAAACGACGCAGCGCCATTTGGCGAAAATCAGCATCCATGATCACGATGGCACGTTGCAGTTCACTCAGGCGCGCTTCCCGTTCAGCCGACAAACTGTTGCTGCGTTGTACTTGATTGAGCACCTGATAAGCCGCCAAGCTTAAGCTGGCAAAAATGGCCATCGCCACTAGCACTTCGATCAGGGTGAAACCGCGTGTGCGGCGCTGACGCCCAGCGTTATTTCGCCACATAACTTCTCACCGTCACCACCGGAGCGGCTTTTTTCTCTGTCGCGACACTGACATCAAACGCCGCCAGAATATCGTTGCCAGTTTTCACCGGCGTCACTTTCCAATACCACGTGCGACCCGCCATTGTCTGCGTTCCTTGCCGCGCGCTGAGTCCCTGCGGATTGAGCATCACGTTGGCCATCTGGTTATCCACCACCAGTGCGGCAAAGGTTTTCTCTTCCAAATAGCTGATGGTGTTGATGTGCTGGCTCACCGCGCGCATCACACTGATGGCCGCGGTGGCAAAAATTGCCAGAGCCACCAGCACTTCCAACAAGGTAAACCCACGTTTAGCGCTGCGCATGACGTTCTCCCGGAGCGAGCAGTTGGATCGCCCCGTTCTCTTGCACGTTGACTTGCCAGCCATGCTCCGGCGTCTCCGATTTAACGTAGACGTCGAGCGTAAATGGGGTCAGCTCGCCACTGGACAAAATAAACACTTGCGGCGGACGCGTTTTCTTGGCGTCGTCTTGCTCGGCAAACATCTCGTCGTCAAACAAGCTGCCCGGCTTGAACAATCGATCCTTGTCTTGCCACACATCGCCGCCGGCCCGAAATTGCAGCACCAGCCCTTCCTCGGCCTGTAACTGCGCGCTAAACCCCGGCTTATTCAGCCGTTGCCAGCCAGTTTCATTGAGGCGAAGAAATGTCGCGCGGCGCGTTTTTTCATCCACACGCAACCCGTAATCCATCCCGCTCAAAATCGCTTCTTCGTTGATCAGTTGCAAACGCTGATACAGGCTTTCGGCAAAGCGGTTGGCCTCGTCATTGGGTCGATCCGGTAAGGTGGCAATCACCGCCACCGCACTCATCGACAACAACACCAGCACCAACAGAATTTCCAGCAGGGTAAACCCGCGTTTGTACTTCATGACTTCGCCGCAACTCATCTCAAATCATGGGCGGTCTCACCGCCCAATCCACCTTATTGGAAGTCCTGCAGGTTCCAGTTGCCGATGTCGGTACTGGTGCCTTCGCCGCCTTCTTGACCATCTGCCCCCAAGGTAAACACATCAATGGTGCCTTTATCGCCTGGGCTCAGGTATTGGTAGTCATTGCCCCAAGGGTCTTTAGGCAGACGCTTAATGTAGCCCCCAGTGCGGTAGTTGCGCGGCTCAGGGCTAGACGGTTTGCTGACCAGCGCATCCAAGCCTTGGTCGGTGGTTGGGTAAACATTGTTGTCTAATTTGTACATATCGAGCGCATTTTCCAGCGCGACGATATCGGTAATCGCTTTTTGTTGATCGGCTTTTTCTTTGTTACCCAGCAAGTTAGGCACAACAAAACTGGCCAGAATACCCAGAATGACCACCACGACCATCACTTCCAGCAGGGTAAAACCAGACTGTTTGTTTACTTTTTTGTTCATAGAGACTCCATGTTAAACAAGGCGAAATTGAGCCGAATTAACGACTCATTAAGTTATTCATTTCGAGGATGGGCATCAGGGTCGCCATCACGATAAACAGCACCAGCCCCGCCATCAACGCGATCAACGCGGGTGTAAAAATACCCAGCGCAATATTCACGGTCGATTCAAAACTGGTGTCTTGGTTATCGGCTGCGCGCGTGAGCATGCTTTCCAACTCGCCACTCTGCTCGCCACTGGCGATCATGTGTAGCATCATCGGTGGAAACAACTTGGTTTGGTCGAGCGCTTTACGCAGGCTGGAGCCTTCACGCACATTTTCCGCCGCCGCCAACACTTGTTGTTTCACATATTGGTTGGTCATGACATCGACAGCGACTCGCATGCCATCAAGGATCGGAATGGCACTGGAGGTACAGATCGATAAGGTGCGCGCAAAACGTGAGGTATTGAGGCCGCGCGCGATTTTGCCAATCATCGGCATATGAATCACGCGGCGATCCCAGTTCAGACGCACATCCGGTTTACGCAGTAACCAGCGGCACACGTAGATGATCACCAACAGCGCGAGCAGCAACTGAATGCCCCAGTGTTGAATGAAATCGCTGGATGACAGCAAAAACTGCGTCGATTTCGGCAATTCCTGCCCCATTTGTACAAACTGACCGACGATTTTAGGCACCACTGCCGCGAGCAAAAACGCGACAATCGCAACGGCAAACACCACCAGCACGATCGGATAGAGCATCGCTTGCAGCAATTTGGAGCGCATTTTCTGGCGGTTTTCCGCGTAATCCGCCAACCGCTCCAACACCGCATCGAGGTGACCTGATTTTTCACCCGCTGCCACCATGGAACGAAAGAGTTCATCAAACACCTGCGGGTAATCTGCCATGCTGTCTGACAGGGTGTACCCTTCGGTGACTTTGGAGCGCACGGCCGCCAGCATGTTTCGAATACGCGGCTTTTCCGATTGCTCGGATACCGCGCGCAAACACTCTTCCAGTGGCATGCCCGACTGCACCAGCGTCGACAATTGGCGCGTCAGGAGCGCCAAGTCCGGCGTACTGATACCACGGCGTGATAGCCCCAAGCTGCGGCTTTGGTCTTTGGCCGCTTTGACTTTGGTTTCCACCACTTCAATCGGTACCAAGCCTTGTTCTTTAAGACGCAGACGTGCCTGCCGCGCGTTATCGCTTTCCAGCACACCTTTTTTCTGTTTGCCACGGGCATCCAGCGCCTTATATTCAAACGCTGCCATCAGGACTCCTTGGTCACACGCATCACTTCTTCAAGCGACGTCAAGCCTTGGCGCACTTTTTCCAGTCCGTCATCGCGAATGCTTGGCGTGGTTTCACGCACCGCTTTTTCCATCGCCTGCTCACCGGCTTCGGCGTGGATCAATGCTTGTACTTCTTCTGTCACCAGCACTAGCTCATGAATCCCGGTTCGGCCGCGATAGCCTTTAAAGTTACATTTCTCACAACCGTGCGCTTTGTACAGCGTCAGTGGGTCCTTTTTCTTCACATCAAACAGCTTGCGTTGCTCTTTGTCAGCTTCGTAAGGTTCTTTGCAGTCCGGACACAAGGTCCGCACCAAACGCTGCGCCAACACACCCAGCAGTGACGAGGAGATCAAAAAGGGTTCAATGCCCATATCACGCAGGCGCGTCACCGCACCAATCGCCGTGTTGGTGTGCAGCGTCGACATCACCAAGTGACCGGTCAACGAGGCCTGAACCGCAATCTGCGCGGTTTCTAAGTCACGAATCTCACCCACCATCACCACATCTGGATCCTGACGCAAAATCGCGCGCAGGCCACGGGCAAAGGTCATGTCGACTTTGGGGTTCACTTGCGTTTGACCGATGCCATCGATATCAAATTCGATCGGATCTTCAACGGTCAGAATATTGCGTTCGTTGCTATTGAGCTCTTGCAGGCCCGCATACAGCGTGGTCGATTTCCCTGAACCCGTCGGTCCGGTGACCAGCAAAATGCCGTGTGGACGCTCAATCAAATGGCGGAAGTTATCGTGGTTGTGCGCCGTCATGCCCAAGCTGTGCAGATCCAATCGCGTGGCGTTTTTATCGAGCAGACGCATTACCACGCGCTCCCCGTGCGACGATGGCATGGTCGACACCCGCACATCCACCGAACGTCCTCCGATGCGCAGCGAAATGCGGCCATCCTGCGGCACGCGTTTTTCTGCAATGTCGAGCTTAGCCATGACTTTAACCCGCGACACCAACAGCGGGGACAGCTTACGACTTGGCGACAGCACTTCACGCAACACGCCATCAACGCGAAAACGAATCGACAGCACTTTCTCAAACGTCTCAATATGAATATCAGACGCGCCTTCTTTGATCGCTTCGCCGAGCATGGCGTTGATCAATTTGATGATGGGCGCGTCGTCTTCCGATTCGAGCAAGTCCTCATTTTGCGGTAACTCTTCCACAATCGAGAAGAAATCGTCGCTGTCAGCGCCGATGTCTTCCATCAGTTGACGCGCTTCTGAGGAGTCGCGCTGATACACTTGGGTGAGCTTGCTTTCAAACTCATTCGGCTGCAGTTCAATCAGATTCAGGCTGCCTTTGACCACTCGGCGCACTTCCGCCAAGGAGGTCACCGACATCGGCGCCACGTAATACACCGTTGGCGCGGCCTCTGCATCCTGCCACTCGAGCACCAGTTTATAGCGATTGGCAAAACTGAACGGCAATCGGCGGACTAAATTGCGAACCGCCTGCGCTGCCACTACGTCCGTCATTACTTCTCTTCCATTTGATCGAGAAAGGCTTGAATTTCTGGTGGATGAAGACGATCTTGACCGTATTTCGGCAACACCGGAATGTTGCTGTCTTCCATCAATTTCAGGCCTTTATCGGCTTTGAATAACTGCTCCGCGCGAATGTAGTTGTACTTACGCTGCGTAATCCCATCGGCGGTCACGCCATTACGAATGATGGTCGGTTTGATGAACACCATCAGGTTTTTCTTCTCAACCTGCGTGCTGGTTGATGAGAATAGATGTCCGATGATCGGAATGTCCCCCAGCAGCGGCACTTTCGATTCGCTCTCTGCCGTGCGTTCATCAATCAAGCCCCCAAGTACCAGCATCTGACCGTCTTGCACCATCACCGAGGTGTTGAGCTGACGTTTGGCAAAGCGCACGTCGACGGCGCCATTGGCCCCCAACACGTTCGACACTTCTTGCTCAATCGCCAGTTGCACCGAATCCCCTTCGTTGATTTGCGGGACCACTTTGAGTTTGATACCCACCTCTTTGCGATCCACCGTTTGGAACGGGTTGTCGTTGTTGGAGCTAGAGGTCGAACCGGTAATCACCGGCACTTCTTCACCGACGATGAACGACGCTTCGCCGTTATCCATCACGGTAATGCTCGGTGAGGAGAGAATATTGGTATTGGAGTTGCTGGATACCGCGCTGATCAGCGCCGTCCAGTCGCCCATCAAAACGCTTACGGCCGCGCCGTTGATGCCCGACAGGGCGGAGGCCAAGCTTGAATAGTCGCCCGATTCGGTGCTGGTGTATGGACGTCGGTTACCGCTCGAATCGTAGTAGTATTCGGTCGTGGTCTGGTCTTTGGCTTCTTCCAGCCCCACCATCACACTGCCAATCGATGCGCCACTGTTACTGTACTGAATCACCGAGCCACTCTCTAGCGAGCCCCATTGCACACCAAGGTTGATCCCGTCAGCTTCCGACATTTCAACAATCAACGCTTCAATCAACACCTGCGCACGGCGAATATCCAACTGCGCAACCACATCCAAAATCGCGTTCATGATGTCTTGTGGCGCGGTGATCACCAGCGAGTTGGTATCGGCGTGCGCGGCAATCATCACCTCGTTGCGCTGCGCTGCACCGCTCGAGCTTTTCTGACCCGTTTGCTTGTCCGCTTGCAAGTTGTCCGACACCCCTTTGAGCACGTCGACCAAATCTTCGGCTTTGGCGTATTTGAGGTACACCACACGGTTATTGCCTTTGGTCGCCATCTCCACATCAAGCTGTCTGATCAAGCGTTTGAGGCGTTCACGCACTTTCGGGTCACCAGAAATCAGAATCGAATTGGTGCGCTCATCGGCGACAAACTTCGGCTGCAGGAATTCAGGGGTATTCTTGGCATCATTGGCTTTGTTCAAAGCTTCCACGATACGCACCATTTCCGAAGCGGAGGCATTTTTCAGTTCCACCACTTCGATGTCTTTATTGCCCGCTTGGTCGACGCGACGAATGATATCCGCCAAACGGTTGACCACCGCCGCACGGCCCGTGATCAAAATGATGTTGGCCGGGTCGTAATGCACCACGTTGCCCGCGCCCGCGTTATCAATCAGTTGGCGCAGCAGTGGCGACAGTTCGCGCACAGAAACATTTTTCACCGCCACCACTTGGGTGATCACGTTGTCGCCGTTGGCGCGATCATGATCGCCCAACACTGGAATGGCTGAGGTTTTGGCGTCTTTGGCTTTGATAACTTTCAGCACGCCGTTGTCCATCTCAACCACCGCAAAGCCGTACACTTCCAGCACATTGAGGAAAAAGCTGTAGTACTGCTTTTCGTTCAGCGTGTCGTAGCTGCGCACATCCACTTTGCCTCGAACAGAAGGGTCAACAATAATGGTTTTCTCGAGGTTGCGGCCAACAATGTTGATGAATTCCTGAATATCCGTGCCTTTAAAGCTGGCGCTGAATTCATTCGCCAGTGCTAACGGCGTCGCCAATAAACTTCCGGCCAACAGCCATGCACTTTTTTTAAGCCAATGCTTCACAGAATACTCCCTCAAACTTTGCTGACATTTTGCGGTTAAAACTGAATATAGATGTCATGTTGCTGTCCATCTCGTTCTACGGTGAGATTGATCTCGGTCAGATCGCTGATCGACTCAAAGACTTTACTCATCACGTCTGGATCGGTCAGATCCAAACCATTTAATTGTGTGGCGATGTCGCCGTTTTGTAAGCCAACCGATTCAAATAACGCTGAATCTTTGCCCGGGCTGACACGATAGCCCAGAATTTTGTCATCCTGCTTCAACTGGGAGAGCGTGACATATTGGAAAATTTCGCGCGGATTTTTCGCCACGGCGGCGCGAATGGCATCCAGTTTGTCATCCACAGAGGCTGACTGAGCGGCACGTGAAGGGGCTGGCGCAGGCTGAGCGCTCATTTTTGAGTAGTCGATCCCTTCCAGCATCAGGGTTTCATCCCGGCCAGAGTTATCGATGATGACGCGATCCGGCAGCACTGCTTTGAGTTTGACCCGCGTGCCTTCAATCACTTCGTTGAGGCCATACGTCGCTTGCGAGCCCCGGTTTGCGATCACCGCCAAGCTCAAACGCGGTTCAGAACTCGCAACCACGCCCACCAGCTCTAGGTTCAAGCGCGTTTTCGGTGCATCCACTTTGACCGTTTTCACCACTGCCGGTGCTTGCTCGTTGTACTGCCCAAACAGATCGCCTTGTTGCAATCCGCTGATGTCCATGCCGCTTTGCGTCTGCGTTTGCGTCGTGGTGCTGGCAACCCAACCGCCAACCGCAGTTTGCTCTGCCGGCAGCATCCACACCATCTGACCGACAATCCAGGCAGACCACGCGATACAAATCAAAGCCACCCACACACTCATTGGTTTTTGCCAACGTGCGAGGTGTTGCATCCAATCGCCGGATGTCAACTGCTGAAAATTGATACGCTCCACTTTGTGTCCTTTATTCCTAATTCTTCCGCTAACGTCGTGTTTTTTCTCAGTAGGAGCCTTTTTAATTCAGGGCCTTATACAAAATATAGCAATATATCACAAGCTTTACGGTGTTCTTACACATAAAGTTAACGTTTGTGATGAGTTGAATTATCGGCGATCAATCACCATTGTAAGCGGTAAGCAAAACGCTAAATCATCACATTAGAGGTAATTTGCCAGCATGAGTTCCCATTCTGAAGCGGTTCGACTCGATAAATGGTTATGGGCCGCAAGATTCTATAAAACTCGCTCGCTGGCGCGGAATATGGTCGATGGTGGCAAAGTTCACTATAATGGCCAGCGAACAAAGCCAAGTAAGCTGGTCGAAATCGGTGCGATCATTACCCTGCGCCAAGGCAACGAAGAGAAAACCGTGGTCATCGAACACGTGTCGCAGCAGAGACGTGGCGCACCGGAAGCTCAGACCCTGTATTCAGAAACGGCTGAAAGCGTCGAAAAACGCGAGCGCATGGCGCTGGCACGTAAACTCAACGCCATCAACCCAGCCCCAGATCGCCGCCCAGATAAAAAACAGCGTCGCGATCTTCTAAAATTTAAACATCAATAACGAGCCGGACTATTCCTTATGACTACACGTTCAGTGTCAAACAACACATTAAACCGCTACCTATTTGAAGACCTTTCAGTACGTGGCGAGTTGGTACAACTGGATGAAACGTACCAGCACATCATTACCAGCAAGGAATACCCCGCGCCGATTCAGACGCTGTTAGGTGAGCTATTGGTCGCGACGTCACTGCTGACCGCGACGCTAAAATTCGAAGGCTCAATTACCCTGCAACTGCAAGGGGATGGCCCGGTTTCGCTGGCCGTCATTAACGGCGACAACAATCAGCAAGTCCGCGGTGTGGCGCGTTGGGACGGCGACATCGCCGACAACGCCAATCTGCATGACATGATGGGCAAAGGCTACCTGGTGATCACCATTGAACCGAAGCAGGGTGAACGCTACCAAGGCGTGGTTGGCCTGGAAGGGGATAACTTGGCTGACGTGCTGGAAGGCTACTTCCTGCGTTCAGAGCAGCTCAAAACGCGCCTATGGATTCGCGTGGGTGAACACGAAGGCAAACCGCACGCCGCAGGTATGCTGCTGCAAGTGATGCCTGATGGCACAGGCACGCCGGAAGATTTCGAGCACCTTGAACAGCTGACCAATACCGTGAAAGATGAAGAACTGTTTACGTTGGAAGCCAATGAGCTGCTGTACCGCCTGTACAACCAAGAAAAAGTGAACGTGTTCGAACCGCAACCGGTGGCATTCCAATGTGGCTGCTCACGAGAACGCAGCGCAGCGGCGATCATCACCCTGGCTCGCGACGACATCAACGAAATCCTTGCTGAAGAGGGATTTGTGGCACTGCATTGTGACTACTGCGGCACCACCTACTCGTTCGATTCGGCGCAAGTGGCTGAATTGTTCGCACATCAAGCGGGCGAGAACAAAACCCTGCATTAATTCATCGGGCTTAACAAGCACGAAGATTTACCGCTACAGCCAGCATTATGCTGGCTTTTTTTGTGATCAAAACCCAATAAAATCAATAGTTACACTCACCGTACGACGTACTTAATTTCTTTGGAATAATAATCCTTTTGATCTGGCGCAATGGTTTGCGCGCACGATAAAATACCCAAGCCACAATATGTGACGGGTCACCTAAAACCACAGGGAATGCGTGGGTAATTTTTGAACTATCTCCCTGTTTTTTCCCCCTCCCGTTGCTAGCATGGTGAGCAGATAACAATTACAAACTTTTAAAAATCCCTACAAAATCCTCATAAGGAGCACCTATGACCGTTATGGAACATACGAAGGCTGCACAATTAGATCTTACCCAATACGGAATAACCGATGTAACTGAAGTGGTGCGCAACCCAAGTTACGAATTGTTATTCGAAGAAGAAACTCGCTCAGATCTGGAAGGCTACGAAAAAGGCGTCGTCACTGAACTGGGTGCAGTTGCCGTGGACACCGGCATCTTCACTGGCCGCTCACCAAAAGATAAATTCATCGTCAAAGACGCCACCACCGAAGAAAACATGTGGTGGACCTCTGAACAGGCGAAAAACGACAACAAACCCATTAACCAAGCGGTTTGGAACGATTTGAAAGCGCTGGTCGGCAAGCAATTGTCTGGCAAGCGTCTGTTTGTGGTGGACGGATACTGCGGCGCGAACGCCGATACCCGTCTGTGCGTGCGCTTTATTACTGAAGTGGCATGGCAAGCGCACTTCGTGAAAAACATGTTTATCCGTCCATCAGACGAAGAACTGGCAACCTTTAAGCCTGATTTCGTGGTCATGAATGGCGCCAAATGCACCAACGACAAATGGCAAGAACACGGCCTGAACTCAGAAAACTTCACGGTCTTCAACCTGACCGAAAAAATGCAACTGATTGGCGGGACGTGGTACGGCGGCGAGATGAAAAAAGGTATGTTCGCGATGATGAACTACTTCCTGCCGCTGCAAGGCATCGCATCCATGCACTGTAGTGCCAACATGAGCAAAGATGGCGACGTTGCGATCTTCTTTGGTCTGTCTGGTACCGGTAAAACAACCCTGTCGACCGATCCAAAACGCGCACTGATTGGCGACGACGAGCACGGCTGGGATGACGATGGCGTGTTCAACTTCGAAGGCGGTTGTTACGCGAAAACCATCAAGCTCTCAAAAGAAGCGGAACCAGACATCTACAACGCGATTCGTCGCGATGCGCTGCTGGAAAACGTGACGGTTCGTGCGGATGGCTCGATCGATTTCGATGACGGTTCAAAAACCGAAAACACCCGTGTGTCGTACCCGATTTACCACATCGACAACATCGTCAAACCGGTCTCCAAAGGCGGTCACGCAAACAAAGTGATTTTCCTGTCTGCTGATGCATTCGGCGTGCTGCCTCCGGTGTCTAAACTGACGCCAGAACAAACCAAGTACCACTTCCTGTCTGGCTTTACGGCCAAACTGGCGGGCACTGAGCGTGGCATTACCGAGCCAACGCCAACCTTCTCCGCGTGTTTCGGTGCAGCATTCCTCACGCTTCACCCAACCAAATACGCTGAAGTGCTAGTGAAACGCATGGAAGCTGCAGGTGCGGAAGCGTACCTCGTGAACACGGGCTGGAACGGCACTGGCAAACGTATCTCGATCAAAGATACCCGTGGCATCATTGATGCAATTCTGGACGGCTCGATTGAACAAGCGGAAACCAAGCACATTCCGATCTTCAACCTCGAAGTGCCCGTCGCGCTGCCAGGCGTTGATTCAGCCATCTTGGATCCACGTGACACATACACTGACCCACTACAATGGGAAAGCAAAGCCAAAGATTTAGCGTCTCGCTTTATCAATAACTTTGATAAGTACACCGACAACGCGGAAGGTAAAGCGTTGGTTGCGGCAGGTCCACAGCTAGACTAAAACTGATAACTCAGTAGCAAGCCCCTCTTTTGAGGGGCTTTTTTAGTTGAAGCCGACGCCAATTTACTCCAAGCTGTGAGCTTTCAGGACGATCATCGCATCAGGGAATTATGAAAAAGCTGCTTGCTCTGGGAGTTGGTTTGATTGCACTGCTGCTGGCGCTCATGCTGGTCGCATTTGGCATCATGCACACCCGTTATCTCACCCCGTCTGCGCAGTGGCTAACCGACCATCTGTGGCCTGAAAAACTGACGTTTAGCGCGCTCGATTACGAGTATCCACTCCATTTTCGCCTGCACAATGTGACGCTAGAAACCAACGCGGCTCCACTGAGTTTTCAACAGGTGGATGTTTGGCTCAGTCCACAACTGTTCCAAGACGACAAATGGGTGATCGACAGCGTGCTGCTTGATGGCGCCAATTTTGCCGACGGCCTGCCAAGCAACGACTTTCTCGCCCAGCTGCAACTCCATCAACTGGCGCTACACAACATTGATTTCGCCGACCACGGTTTGATCGCTCGTGGCGTCAACATGCAAGTCAAAAACCCCGTCTGGACCCACGCCCAACAATGGCTGCCTTATGGCGAACTACAACTCTCTGCTGAGCAATTTTACTGGCAAGGCGAAGCGCTCAATAACGTGTTGATTGATGCCAACTACCAAGCGCAAGACAGCACCATCTTTGGCGCCTCATTTCAGTGGCGCGGCGGCGAGTTTTCGGGTCAGGCAGAGCAGTATCCGGCGGGCTGGTCGTTGGTCAACGTCACCCTGAGCAAGCTCGATCTAAAAGACGATCTGTCGACGCTGAGCGCGCCGTGGTGGCAACTGGCCAAGCCTTATCTTCATCACATCAACAGCCTGGATGTGCTCAACAGCAATCTACAACTGGCCGGCACTCGGCTGACCAACGTTGCGCTGTCGCTGGAAAATCTGACGTTAGATCACTCACTGTGGCAACAAGAGGACGGGTATGTGTCGCTCAATGCCGAGTCGGTCGACTGGCACGGTTTGCAATGGATAGACCCAACGCTGAAGCTGGCACTGCGTCCCGGCCGCATCACCATCAGCGACTTTGCCACCGAACTGCTGCAAGGCAGCATTCAGCTTAGTGGTGATCTTCAACCTTCGAGCATCCATCTGCAGCAACTCAGCGCCAGTGGCATCAAATGGTTTGCTGAGCAGCCACACGATTGGGCTTGGTTGGAGGGCGATCTTCCCGAGCTGAACAATCTGACCATCGATCGTTGGGATCTCAACAACTTGCAGTTGATCCAACTGACACACAAACCATTCTGGCAACTCTCCGGGGTCAATGTCGAAGGACGCAATACCGAACTCAATCGCGCGGGTCGCTGGGGGCTGTGGAATGGTCAGCTCCATATCAGCGCCAACAGCGCCAGTATTGATTCCCTACTCAGCACGCAAGGCGTGGTGGACATGAGCAGCAAAGAGGGCCATTGGCAGCTTGAGCGCGCGTTCCTGCCTCTTGAGAACGGTTATGTGGATGCCACTGCCGATTGGGCGTTTAACGCGCCGAGCGCGCCGTGGCGCGTGAATCTGCATGGGGATGGTATCCCGCTGGCGCCGATGAACACCTGGTGGCCGCTCCCGCTGAAAATCGACGCATTGGCTGAACTGGATGTCACCGCCGACGGCCTTGCGGGCGATTACCCGATGCTGGCGCATTCACTCAGTGGCGTTCTCAACCTCAACCTGCGCGATGGGGTGATGGTCACCCCATCGGCAGATGCTTTGGTGGTGCAACCTTTCGCCCTCGATGGGCTCACACTCAGCGCTGATCGTGGGCGCTTGTCCGTGGAGGCGACGCCGTTGTCTGGCCCAACGCTGAATGCGCACGTGCATGGCGCAATCGATCTGGTCGAGCCCAAGCAGGGCGTGCTGGAATTGAAGGTGAAGCAGCGCTGCACAACGCAGCATTTTGATCTGCTGCGTAATCAACAGCGCACTGAGGCAAATCCTGAGATGATGTGCGCGCCAACCCCTTAGTCGCGCGCACTTTCCAAGATGGCTTGATAATTCGGAATCAGCATGTAGGTGCCAATAAACGTCACGGCATCGACGTCACCACTGGCAATGTTCACATTGACCACAATACGCGCTTTGCGCCCAGATTCGAGGCGATCCAAATCGCCGCTGATACCATCCAAAGACGTCGACGCCACCGGGTTGTGCACCACCGGATGGCGATAACGAATGCGACTGTCAACCAGCACAATGTCTCCATCCAAATTGCGCTCACGCATCAGCAGCCACGCCATGCCCCAGCCGGTTAAGGTCGCCAAGGTAAAGGCCGAGCCAGCAAACAGCGTATTGTGCGGGTTCAGGTTGGGATTGAGCTGCGCGCCACATTGAAATTGATAGCCCGTGTACTGCAATACTTTGATGCCCATTTTCTCGCTGATCGGAATGTGCGCCGCCCAGCGCTCCTGAAGCTCAGTGCACCACTCCGGTTTACGCAACACATTGGCCATCGGGTCGAGAGGTTTCACCATCTGTTGATGGCGCACAGGGCCACGTTCATCGGTCAACTCACCGCGGCGTTCAAATCCATTTTTCTCGTAGAACTTAATCGCATCTTCTCGAGCATTGCACACCAGACGTTTGGCCCCTTCCTGGCGCGCCAGAGACTCCAGAGCCACCAGCACCAGCGATCCCATCCCTTTGGCTCGCCGTGTGGATTTGACCGCCATAAAGCGAATCTGGCCTTCGCTGTCCGGTGTAATGTACAACCGGCCGATGGCGATCGGGCGTCCTCGTCCATCGACAATCATGCGGTGATGGCTCATGGCGTCATATTCGTCGCGCTCCGAACCAATCGGCATCCGCCACGGCTCGCGCAGCAATTGCCAACGAAAGTGGTAATACTTATTGAGCTGATTATCCGTTTTCGGCGTAATAAGTTTAAACATAGCGTCCGTTCCCGAAGGCTCACGAGGAGCCGAAATTTATACCTGCAACCAGAAGGTTACTGGGCCATCGTTGATGAGTGATACTTTCATGTCGGCCGCAAAACGTCCACGTTCTGTCGGCAACACCTCGGCACACACATCAGAAAAATAATCGTAAAGGCGCTCGGCCTCTTGCGGGTGTGCACCGCGTGAAAACCCAGCGCGCGTGCCCTTTTTGGTGTCGGCTGGCAAGGTAAACTGCGAGACCACCAGCACACTGCCCCCAACGTCTTTGACGCTGAGATTCATTTTACCGGCGTCGTCTTCAAACACACGATAGGTGGTGACACGCTCCACCAAGCGTTTGGCTTTGGCTTCATCGTCGTCGCGTTCTACCCCCAACAGCACCAACAGACCCCGGTTGATTTCACCGATGGTCTCACCGTCGACACGAACGGCCGCTTCACTCACCCGTTGAATCAAGGCTATCACTTTGGTTTCCTTCTTGTTTGTGCTGAGTTTGAGGCAATGAGTGTATCACGTCTGGGGACTCACTCCAGTCTTCACGCTCACCGAGCGCCGCCGTAACTTCGGCCCCAATCAACACAATCAACCAACACAAATACACCCAAACAAACAAAATAGGAATCGCGGCGAGTGCCCCGTATATCAACTGATAAGAAGGGAACTGAGTGATGTAGGCGGCAAAGGCCTTTTTACTCAGTTCAAATAACAATGCCGCGACAAACGCGCCAGCAATGGCATGCAAAAAGTGGACTTTTTTATTCGGCACCAGCAGGTATAAACCCGCAAACGCAAAGAATGACAACAGCAGCGGCAGGCGACGTAGGAAGAAGTTGAAGGCTCCCGTGAGCGCTTCACTGTCGAGCAGCTTGAGCGACGTGATATAGGACGTCAGCGCAATGCTGGCCCCCACCAAAATCGGGCCGAGCGTCAGAATCATCCAATACATCGAAAACGAAAACACCATGCGGCGTTTTTTGCGTACCCGCCAAATGTAGTTGAGGTTTTTATCGATGTTTGAGATCAACGTTAACGCGGCGACAAACAGGAACATCCCGCCGACCGCCGTCATCTTGCCCGTATTGGTCACAAACTCGCTCAAAGCATGGCGCACCGCATCGCCAGCCGCTGGGACGAAGTGGGTAATTACATAGTCTTGTACCACGTCACCGACATTTTCAAAAATCGAGAACGACGAGAGGATCGACAGCAACACGGTCAGCATGGGCACTAACGACAACAGCGTGATGTACGCCAGATACCCGGCGTTAACGTTCACTCGGTCGTGCACCATTCGACTCAATAAGTAACGACCAAATAATACGCTCTGCTTTACCAAAGTTTGGATTTTCAACTTGTCTCTCCCATGCGACTAAGCCATGCTAACGCCTTCATTTTAATTGAAAGGAGCGCATGATGCCTTACCTGTTGGCCATCTTCTTATCGATCTTTACTCTAACGGGCTGTCAAAGCGCCTACTACTCGGCGATGGAAAAAGTCGGCGTCCACAAACGCGACATCATGGTTGACCGCGTCGAGGCCGCTCAGGACGCCCAGAAAGACGCACAACAAGAACTGACCAGCGCGTTAGACGCCTTGTCGGCATTCACGCAGTTTGATGGCGGCGAACTCGAAAGCGCTTACGAGCGTATCAACGACCAGTATCAACACAGTGAAGACGCCGCCGCTGACGTTCGTGAGCGCATTGCCGCGATTGAAGACGTTGCCGAGGCGCTCTTTGATGAATGGCAAGGCGAACTGAAACTCTACACCAGCAGCAAACTGCGCCGCGCCAGCGAACAAAAACTCAACACCACCAAAGCGTCATATCAGACGATGCTCAAAGCGATGAAGCGCGCCGAGCAAAAAATGACGCCGGTGCTCAACACGCTGCGAGATAATACGCTCTTCTTGAAGCATAACCTCAATGCCAGTGCGGTAGGATCACTGCAAGGTGAATTTGCGACGCTGGAACAAGATATTCGCACCGCGATCACGCAAATGAACGCGGCAATTGAAGAATCAAATCAATTCCTCAATCAGTTGAAACAGTAATGCCTTATCGTGCTGCGTGCTCTCGCTCTAGCGTATGCAGCACAAATTCAACCCGCGCCGCCACCGGGCCAAATGGGACATCCACACAGTGATATCCCAATTGGGTGTATGTGGTGAGCAACTGCTCATGAATGGCGAGCGCTTGTGCAAACGGATAGGGTCGCACCTCATCTTGCACATAAATCGCCGCATGAGGCCGACAGACAAAGACCAAAGGGAAATACCCTTGGCTTTCGGCTTGCAGCTCAGCGTTCGGCGCAATCCCCGCTTCATGCAGATAACCACAAATGTCCGGAATCGCACGGTCCAAAAACGCCAAAGGTTCGTTTTCCGCACAGCACTTTTGCTCGCGCATTGCCACCAAACACAACTGAGCAAATCCCGGCAGATCGTGCCAAGGCAAAATGCCCTGAGGCTTGGCACGCTCCTGCTCAATCAAGCGTCTCGACACCTCGGGAAACGTTGCCATACCGGTTTGCGCGAACGCCTCTATCAAGGAGGTTTTTCCGGCGCCCGGACCGCCGGTGATGATGATCGGTTTCACTCTCACTCCTTTTCTCAGGGCGAAAAAAAGCCCCCAGCAAATGCTGAGGGCTTCACGCGATTCATTCAACGATTATTTTGCGTCGCGAGCAGCGCGTTTACGATCGTTTTCAGTCAGGTGACGTTTACGAATACGGATACTTTGTGGTGTTACTTCAACCAGTTCATCGTCATCGATAAACTCAAGCGCTTGCTCTAGCGTGTATTTGATTGCTGGAGTCAGAACTTGAGCTTCGTCCGTACCAGAAGCACGTACGTTGGTCAGCTGTTTGCCTTTCAGACAGTTGACAGTCAGGTCGTTCGAACGGTTGTGAATACCCACGATTTGACCTTCGTAAACTTCGTCCGCGTGTTCAGTGAACAGACGGCCACGTTCTTGCAGGTTAAACAGTGCGTAAGTCAGTGCTTTACCAGTTGCGTTCGAAATCAGTACGCCGTTCACACGTTGGCCGATGTTGCCGCCTTTGTGTGGACCGTAGTGGTCGAATGTATGGTACAGCAGACCAGAACCTGAAGTCAGCGTCATGAACTCAGTTTGGAAGCCGATCAGGCCACGTGATGGCATCACGAAGTCTAGACGTACACGGCCTTTGCCATCTGGAGACATATCTTTCAGTTCGCCTTTACGCAAACCGATTTTCTCCATGATGCCGCCTTGGTGCTCTTCCAACACGTCGATGGTCACGGTTTCAAACGGTTCCATCAGTTGGCCGTTTTCTTCTTTCAGGATTACTTCTGGACGAGATACTGCCAGTTCGAACCCTTCACGGCGCATGTTTTCGATCAGGATAGACAGGTGAAGTTCACCACGGCCTGATACGCGGAATTTATCTGGATCGTCAGTTTGCTCAACACGCAGTGCAACGTTGTGAACCAGTTCTTTTTCCAGACGCTCAAGGATGTTACGTGAGGTCACGAACTTACCTTCTTTACCCGCGAACGGAGAAGTGTTGACTTGGAAAGTCATGGTAACGGTTGGTTCGTCAACGCTCAGAGGTGGCAGCGCTTCGATGCAGTTCACGTCACAGATGGTGTCTGAAATTTTCAGTTCGCCAAGACCCGTGATTGCAACGATGTCACCCGCAGTTGCTTGTTCAGTTTCAGAACGTTGCAGACCCAGGTAACCCAGAACAGTACCCACTTTGCCGTTACGTTTTTTACCATCAGCGCTCACAACGGTCACTTGCTGGTTTGGTTTTACCGTACCGCGAGTCACACGGCCAACACCGATAACACCAACGTATGAGCTGTAGTCCAGCTGAGAAATTTGCATTTGCAGCGGACCTTCAAGGTCAACTTGAGGTGGTTCAACGTTATCCACGATCGCTTGGAACAGCGGTTCCATGTTCTCGCCCGTTTCGCCTTCTTCCAGCGTTGCCCAGCCGTTCAGCGCTGATGCGTAAACCACTTGGAAGTCCAGCTGTTCATCCGTTGCACCCAGGTTGTCGAACAGGTCAAAAACCTGATCCATAACCCAGTCAGGACGCGCGCCAGGGCGGTCGATTTTGTTGATCACAACGATTGGTTTCAGACCGTGAGCAAACGCTTTTTGAGTCACGAAACGAGTTTGTGGCATTGGGCCGTCAACGGCATCAACGATTAGACATACACAGTCAACCATTGACATGATACGTTCAACTTCACCACCGAAGTCCGCGTGTCCTGGGGTGTCTACGATGTTGATACGGTAGTCATGCCAGTTAATCGCAGTGTTTTTCGCTAGGATGGTAATGCCGCGCTCTTTTTCAATGTCGTTCGAGTCCATGACTCGCTCTTCAACATCACCGCGCGACTCTAACGTGCCTGATTGCTGGAGTAGTTTATCCACCAGGGTCGTTTTGCCGTGGTCAACGTGCGCGATAATCGCGATGTTTCTTAATTTATCAATCTGTGGAGTAGCCATGGAGTTTTGCTTCACTTATTTACACAAAATGGTCCGCTTTCGCGCGTAGGCGAAATCGGCACCTGAGTTTGGTTCAAAAAACGGCCAATAATGTACCAGATTTTGGCGAAAAACCTAGGAATATGTGATCTGTCACGCTGAATTTCGCTCCTTTAGAGCCTAGTTGTCAAATTGAGTTAAAACAAACCGAGACATACTGGTCGGAAATGGCAATTGACATCCCTGCAAATTAGCGGCTGAATAGTGTTCGCTTTGACAGATATTGGTGCAGTCAAAATTAATTTGCACCAACAAGGTGCAACAAAGGATCTTCTTGGTGCAGCAATAAGCACCAAAACGAACCAAACCTATGCAAGGCATTGAATTTATGGAACTTAAGAAATTGGCACGATTTTAGCTAATATGATTTCAGCACAGATTAAGTAGCAGTTCAGACATTAATCGATGCTGGAATTCATTTTTGATTCGAGCCCAAACCGCTTTATTAACACTGGAGGTTATCCAAGATGTCAGTAGAAAACGTACTATCGCTGATCCAAGAAAACGAAGTTAAGTTTGTTGACCTACGCTTCACAGACACAAAAGGTAAAGAGCAGCACATCTCTATCCCTGCTCACCAAATCGATGCAGACTTCTTCGAAGAAGGTAAAATGTTCGATGGTTCATCAGTTGCTGGCTGGAAAGGTATCAACGAATCAGACATGGTCATGATGCCTGATGCATCATCTGCTGTGCTTGACCCATTCACAGAAGACTCAACGCTGAACATCCGTTGTGACATTCTTGAGCCTGCAACCATGCAAGGCTACGATCGCGACCCACGCTCTATCGCAAAACGTGCAGAAGACTACATGCGTTCAACTGGCATCGCAGACACGGTCCTGATCGGTCCAGAGCCAGAGTTCTTCCTGTTTGATGACGTAAAATTCTCGACTGACATGTCCGGCTCTTTCTTCAAGATCGATGACGTTGAAGCCGCTTGGAACACAGGTACTGACTACGAAGACGGTAACAAAGGTCACCGTCCAGGCGTGAAAGGGGGTTACTTCCCAGTCGCACCAGTCGACTCATCACAAGACATCCGTTCAGCCATGTGTTTAATCATGGAAGAGATGGGTCTGGTTGTTGAAGCACACCACCACGAAGTTGCGACCGCAGGTCAGAACGAAATCGCTACACGTTTCAACACGTTGACCACTAAAGCGGACGAAATCCAAATCTACAAGTACGTTGTTCATAACGTTGCTCACGCATTCGGTAAAACAGCGACTTTCATGCCTAAACCACTGGTTGGCGACAACGGTTCTGGCATGCACGTACACCAATCTCTGGCGAAAGACGGTGTGAACCTGTTTGCTGGCGACAAGTACGGCGGCCTGTCTGAAATGGCGATCTACTACATCGGTGGTATCATCAAGCACGCACGTGCACTGAACGCCCTGACTAACCCGTCAACCAACTCATACAAGCGTCTGGTACCTCACTACGAAGCACCTGTGATGCTGGCTTACTCAGCGCGTAACCGTTCTGCGTCAATCCGTATCCCAGTGGTACCAAGCCCGAAAGCGCGTCGTATCGAAGTTCGCTTCCCAGATCCAGCAGCAAACCCATACCTTGCGTTTGCCGCGATGCTGATGGCTGGTCTTGACGGTATCAAGAACAAGATCCACCCAGGCGAAGCGATGGACAAAGACCTGTACGATCTGCCAGCAGAAGAAGCAGCAGAAATTCCTAAGGTTGCAGAATCACTGAAACAAGCGCTAGAAAGCCTAGATGCTGACCGTGAATTCCTGACCGCAGGCGGCGTATTCTCTGATGACTTCATCAACTCTTACATCGATCTGAAAACGAAAGATGTTGAGCGCATCAACACCGCTGTACACCCACTGGAATTCGAACTGTACTACTCTGTATAAGTTGCATTTCGTGTAACCTTCACGGGCTTACACCAGAAAATCAGGCTCGCCTCGCAGGCGGGCCTTTTTCATATTTGGCGTTTATCATCGGCAATTTAACATGAACGTTACATAATCTAGCGTCTTCGACGCTGCCGTTTTGGCCACCACCATGAGTGAGGTGAACGATGATTCGTATTGTGTTTTTGGGGTTACTCCTGTTGCTCACACTGCCGCTGAAGTTGAGCGCACAAAGTGTTTATACTTGGGAAGATGAACAAGGCGTGGTGCACTTTAGCGATGCGCCAGCCGACGATCAGGCCCAAGCCATTCACCTACCCGATGTGGATGCAACGCCCCCCGCTCCCAGTTATACCCCCGCCCAACCAATCGACCCACCTGCACCAAAATCGACCACCGAACCCCACATCGCGCTGCAAGTGACCCTGATCGCGCCCCGCCATGACCAAACCATTCGCGACAATCGCGGCCGAATGACCCTTGAGGTTGAACTCAATCGCCCGCTGAGCGTTGGTGAACACCTGCAATTGCTGATGGATGGCAAGCCTTACGGCGCACCCAGCACCAAAACGGTGTGGCACCTGAACAATATTGAACGCGGGCCTCATACCTTTTCAATTCAGGCATTTGGATTCGGCAAGGTTATTGCATCATCTAAGTTTGTAACGGTGCATTTACATCGAGCGTCCGTGAATTAGGCGATATCCACACTAATTTGCTCGATTTCAGGCAGTGTCTGGCTTTTTCTTTGTGCTCCGTTGCGCCATACTTGACAATTCGATGCACCATTTTTGTGCATTGCATTATTTTGGAACACGGACAAGGATGAACCTGTGAGTGCAGAGCTAAGCGAAACCATACTGAACAACGTTGTGACCGCCACTTTGATGTTGGATGAAACCCTGTGCGTGCGCTATGCCAACCCCGCAGCCGAACAGCTGTTTTCACAAAGTGCCAAACGCATCATCAATCAGCCGCTGTCTAAACTGATTCAACATGCGTCGATGGATCTGGCGCTGCTCTCACAGCCGCTGCAAAGCGGTCAGAGCATCACCGACAGTGACGTCACCTTCGTGGTCGATGGCAAACCCCTCATGCTGGAAGTGACCGTCAGCCCGTTATCATGGCAAAAAGAGCTGATGTTGTTGGTCGAAATGCGCAAAATTGGGCAACAGCGTCGCCTGACGCAAGAGCTTAACCAACATGCACAACAACAAGCGGCCAAACTGCTAGTGCGTGGCTTGGCCCATGAGATCAAAAATCCACTGGGTGGGTTACGCGGCGCAGCGCAACTTCTCGAGCGCATGCTGCCCGATCAGAGCCTGACTGAATACACCCAAATCATCATTGAACAAGCGGACCGCCTACGCGCGCTCGTGGATCGCCTGCTCGGCCCCCAAAAACCGGGCAAGAAAACCTCCGAGAACCTGCACCTGATTTTGGAAAAAGTTCGTCAGTTGGTGGAACTGGAAGGCCGCGCCGATCTCACAATTGAGCGCGATTACGATCCCAGTTTGCCCAACATCCTGATGGACACCGATCAGATCGAGCAAGCTCTGCTGAACATTGTCAGCAATGCAGCGCAAATTTTGGCCAACCAGCCACATGGCGTGATCACACTCCGCACCAGAACGGTGCACCAAGCCAATATTCATGGCCAACGACATAAGTTGGTGGCCAGAATCGAAATCATCGATAACGGTCCGGGCATTCCGCTCGAACTTCAAGACACGCTGTTTTACCCCATGGTCAGCGGTCGTGAGGGCGGCACCGGACTTGGCTTATCGATTTCGCAAAACCTGATTGACCAGCACAATGGAAAAATAGATGTAGAAAGCTGGCCAGGTAGAACCACATTTACGATTTATTTACCGATTTGAACGACGTGACCATTCTCGCTTGGAGAATGGAGGCTGCTGTTGAGGAAACCAGACTATGAGTAAAGGATACGTATGGGTTGTCGATGACGACAGCTCGATTCGCTGGGTGATGGAGAAAACCCTGTCGTCAGCCAATATTAAGTGTGAAACCTTTTCTGATGCAGAAAGTGTGTTGATGGCACTCGAACGAGAAACCCCTGACGTCTTAGTTTCCGATATTCGTATGCCCGGCATTGATGGGATTGAGCTATTGCACCAAGTGCACTCACGCTCACCGGAATTGCCGGTGATCATCATGACCGCGCACTCCGACTTGGATGCCGCAGTCAACGCCTACCAAAAGGGGGCATTCGAATATCTGCCGAAGCCATTTGATGTCGATGAAACGTTAACCCTCGTTGAGCGCGCCATTGCGCATGGTCAGGAGCAGCGTAAAGAACAATCGCAGCATTTGGTTCCCACCTACGATGCACCAGAAATCATCGGTGAAGCCCCCGCGATGCAAGAAGTGTTTCGCGCCATCGGCCGCCTCTCTCGCTCCTCTATTTCAGTGCTGATTAACGGTGAATCCGGCACGGGTAAAGAACTGGTGGCGCATGCACTGCACCGTCACAGCCCGCGCGCGCAAAAGCCGTTCATCGCGTTGAACATGGCCGCGATTCCCAAGGATTTGATTGAATCAGAGCTGTTTGGTCACGAAAAAGGGGCGTTTACCGGCGCCAACAACGTGCGCCAAGGCCGTTTCGAACAGGCCAATGGCGGCACACTGTTTCTGGATGAAATTGGCGATATGCCGCTGGATATTCAAACCCGTCTGCTGCGCGTGCTTGCAGACGGACAGTTTTATCGCGTGGGTGGCCATTCAGCGATCAAAGTCGATGTGCGCATCGTGGCCGCAACCCACCAGAACCTAGAAAAACTGGTACATCAAGGCAAATTCCGTGAAGACTTATTTCACCGTCTGAACGTCATTCGCATTCAAATCCCGTCATTACGTGAGCGCCGTCAGGATATTGATAAGCTGACTAAACATTTCCTCGCTTTGGCCGCCAAAGAGTTAGGTGTGGAGATGAAAACGCTGCACCCCAAAACGATTGAGATACTTAACCGCCTCGACTGGCCCGGGAACGTGCGTCAGTTGGAAAACATGTGCCGTTGGTTAACCGTGATGGCCAGCGGCACTGAAGTGCTCCCGAGCGATCTACCTTCTGAGCTGTTGGCTGAAAAGAAAAGCGTCGACTTTGACAGCGATGCCAGCTGGCAAAAACAGCTTGAAGCGTGGGCGAAATCGGCGTTGGCCTCGGGAGAAACCGAGATACTTTCGTACGCACTCCCAGAATTTGAACGTATACTTTTAGAGGCAGCACTCAATCACACCAATGGCCATAAGCAGGACGCCGCCAAAGTATTAGGTTGGGGACGCAATACGCTCACACGGAAACTGAAAGAGCTGTATTAGCATGTAGGTTGTCTCCCGCTGCCAATCCTAATACCGGCCATTAGCGCAGAATCAGGATATGCCGTTCAGACAACAGATGACTTTAAAAACTGCAGTGTTGTTTCCTTTTGTGATCATTATTTTGGTCACCATTGGAGTCATCGGCGCGGTACAAAAATACAGCTACGAACAGATGGTTCAGGACGTGAGCCGCAAGCAGCTCACGTTCCTGTCCAGCAATGTCGACCAACGGCTGCATACCTTTCTGGATGAGCCATTTCGCGCCAACCAAAGCATGAGTTATGGCATTGGCTTCCATCAGTTGTATCAACCCCACCAAGCGCAGGTGATCGAGCGCTTTCTTCACTCAGGGTTTGATGAGCTGTATCGGCCGATTTCGCAAATCGATGTGATGAGCTTTGCCGGCATTCACGGCGAATTTGTCGGTTTTCGCAAAGAGGACAATCAAGACTTTACGCTGATGCTCAAAGATGCACGCACTCAGCAACAGTTGATGATCTACCACGGTGACTCGGTGAATGGTGAAGTCCGTTCCGTCATCAATCACTATGACCCTCGCACCCGCCCGTTTTACACACCAGTCGCTGCCAATCCGCGTCCGATGTGGTCATCGGTATACACCAACATGGATGAACGTCAGGACATCACCCTGTCCGCGCTCACGCCCGTCATGCAACAACAGCAGTTTGTTGGCGTCATGGTCATCGACGTGAAGATCAGCACCTTCAACGCGTTCCTGCATCAGTTAAAGCGTGAAACCAACGCTGATGTCTATATCTTTGACGGTGACCAACGCTTGATTGCACACACGGTGCCGACGGGCGTGGTCTCTTGGGGAACCGAGTCGTCTCCCAAAGGAGAACGACTCACGACACAAGAAACCCCGAACCCCGTGCTCAAAGCCAGCGCGACACACATCGCGCATTCACTGCATACCGAACATGCCGTTCCCAGCCAAGTGTTTAGCACCAGCGTCGATGGCGCGCGCTATTTCAACCAAGTCGCCGCGGTTAGGGATGAATACGGGCTTCAATGGTATATCAACGTCACCATCTCTGAAGCCGACCTCTTGGGTTCGCTACCACAAAACCAGCGCAATAGCTGGTTACTGGGGTTGCTCGTGAGCTTATTCGGCATCGGGATTGGTTTTATCACATTCAACCGAGTCACGGCGCCGATCACCTCCACCGCCGTGGCCGCAAAACATCTAGCACAGGGCGACTGGAACAGTTCTATGCCCAAACCCGGCAAGATCTACGAAACCAGCATGATGGTGTACGCCTTTACCGAAATGGCCAACAACTTAAAGGCGTCCTTCAAAGCACTGCGCGAACAATTGATTTATGACTCGTTGACCAAGGTATACAGCCGTGAAGGCATCATCGATTGCTGTAGCCAGATGCCTGTGCTGCGGGGCAGCTTATTTCTCATCGGCATCGATAAGTTTCGAGACATCAATGACAGCCTCGGTCATCACCAGGCCGACCAACTGTTGGTGTTGATCGCCCAACGCCTCAAAACCGTGAATAACGAAGAGACATACATCGCACGCATCGGGGGCGATGAATTCGCGATTTATCGGCCGCATTGTGTGGAGGAACAACAGGTGAAGCACTTTGCTCAGCAATTGCTACAGCTGTTTGCGACACCATTTCATATGCCAAACGAAAACATCGCCGTGAACATCTCCATCGGCATCGTACATCATCTACCTTCCGCCAGTATGACGGTTTGGCTGCGCAACGGCAGCATTGCGCTCAGCAACGCGAAACAGGACTCAACTCGCATCAGTTATTACGTTCCAGAAATGGCCGATATTTCGCGCAAACGGACTCAAATGGTCACGCACATTAAGCTGGCACTAGAGAACCGAGAGTTTGTACCGTTCTATCAACCCATTGTGGATCTCCACAGCGGTGAAGTACTGGGGGCGGAAGCGTTAGCACGCTGGTTATCGCCGGAGTTTGGCCTCGTACCGCCAATGGATTTCATTCCAATCGCCGAAGAAAGCGGCCTGATCAACGCCATTGGTGAACACATGCTGCGCCAAGCCTGCTGGGACACCGTGCAAGGCATTGAACAAGGCAAGTGGTCGGCGGACTTCCAAATGCACGTGAATTTATCAGTCAATCAATTGTCTCACCCAGAGTTCTTACCGCAGTTGCGAGAGACATTACGCGACACCGGGATGCAGCCCAATAACCTCACCTTGGAGATCACCGAATCGCGCATCGTCAACAACGACCCCGTCATTCTCAATACCATGCAAGCCATTAAACAACTGGGCATCCGTTTGGCCATCGACGACTTCGGTACAGGATATAGCTCGTTGGCCTACTTGTATAAATTGCCATTCGACTGTCTGAAGATCGATCGTGCGTTTGTTTCGTTACTCAACCCAACGCATTTTGAAACCAGCATCGCCGCCACCATCATCACGCTGGCCAACAGTTTTAAAGTCAACATCGTCGCCGAAGGCATTGAAACACCGGAACAAGCAGAGTTGTTGGCAAAATTACATTGCCCACAAGGACAAGGCTTCCTATTTAATAAGCCAATGTCTTATCACGAATGGCCAACAGATCTAGTGAACATGAAGAGAATATCGGCAAAATAGCGACGATTTCCGCTTTCTCACTACTGACACTTCATGGTTTGGTTTTTATACTTAGCGCAGATTTTGACTTGGTAGATGAACATGATTACGAAAACTATTCCACTCACCGATTTGCACCGTCACCTCGACGGGAACATTCGCACTCAAACTATTCTCGACCTCGGGCAAAAATTTGGTATTGCTTTACCCGCCAACACGGTAGAGGCACTCACGCCACACGTACAAATTGTGGAAGCTGAGCCTTCACTGGTGGCCTTCCTGTCTAAACTGGATTGGGGCGTGGCCGTACTGGGCGATTTGGATGCGTGTCGCCGCGTTGCGTATGAAAACGTGGAGGACGCACTGCATGCTCAAATTGATTACGCAGAACTGCGTTTTTCCCCGTACTACATGGCGATGAAACACAACCTACCCGTAGCGGGCGTGGTTGAAGCGGTCGTCGATGGCGTTCAAGCCGGCGTACGCGATTTTGGCGTTCAGGCGAACCTGATTGGGATTATGAGCCGTACTTTTGGCACAGACGCTTGTCAGCAAGAACTGGCGGGCATTCTAAGCCAAAAAGATCACATTGTGGCCGTCGATCTGGCCGGTGATGAGCTGGGCCAGCCTGGCGATCGCTTTGTCAGCCACTTTAAACAAGTGCGTGATGCCGGTTTACACATCACTGTGCATGCCGGAGAAGCTGCAGGTCCAGAAAGCATGTGGCAGGCGATTCGTGATTTGGGAGCCACTCGTATTGGTCATGGTGTGAAAGCCATTCACGATCCGGAGTTGATGGATTATTTAGCCAAGCATCGCATTGGTATCGAGTCTTGTCTCACCTCCAACATTCAAACCAGTACAGTAGAAAGCTTCGCACAACACCCTCTCAAGCGTTTCTTGGAGCATGGTGTACTTGCATGCTTGAATACCGACGATCCAGCAGTCGAAGGCATTGAGCTGCCTTACGAGTATGAGGTAGCCGCACCTCTAGCCGGACTGAGCCAAGAACAGATTCATCAGGCACAGATCAATGGTCTGGAGCTGGCTTTTCTTTCCGAAGCTGACAAACAGGCCCTCAAAGCCAAAGTCGCTCAGCGCGTGTAACGTAAAAACTCTTTTCTGTTAAAGCCGATGCCTATCGCATCGGCTTTTTTATGGTTCATCGCTGCTACTCATAAATCGCGTGAGCGCAGCTTCGCCAGTGTCAATAAACAACGTCATCGTGACCGTCATTCACCCATTGAGAACCAGTCAAGATGTCAATCACGAGCGGAGCGCACTGAAATCACAAAGAGTAAGAGGAAAAATTTGGAGTACGTAGCACGGAATAAACAAGAGAGTTCAGGAATAAAGGAAATAAAGGAAATAAAGGAAATAAAGGATGGCAATTCGGTGCATTTTCTAAACGCCAGATAGCAAAAAACCCAGTCAAAGACTGGGTTTTCAAAATAAGTGGCGGAGCGGACGGGACTCGAACCCGCGACCCCCGGCGTGACAGGCCGGTATTCTAACCAACTGAACTACCGCTCCGCACTGGTTAGACTCAAGAGTCTAAATTTAAAGCCTGGCGATGTTCTACTCTCACATGGGGAGACCCCACACTACCATCGACGCTGTTTCGTTTCACTTCTGAGTTCGGAATGGAGTCAGGTGGGTCCAAAACGCTGTGGTCGCCAAGCAAATTCTTAAAATTCGGAAAGCTGTTTCATTCTCACAACACATTCTTATGCGCTTAGCTTTGAGTCCAATACAAAACCCCTTGGGTGTTGTATGGTTAAGCCTCACGGGCAATTAGTACAGGTTAGCTCAACGCCTCACAACGCTTACACACCCTGCCTATCAACGTTCTAGTCTCGAACAACCCTTTAGGATACTTAAAGTATCAGGGAAGACTCATCTCAGGGCTCGCTTCCCGCTTAGATGCTTTCAGCGGTTATCGATTCCGAACTTAGCTACCGGGCAATGCGTCTGGCGACACAACCCGAACACCAGAGGTTCGTCCACTCCGGTCCTCTCGTACTAGGAGCAGCCCCCTTCAATCTTCCAACGCCCACGGCAGATAGGGACCGAACTGTCTCACGACGTTCTAAACCCAGCTCGCGTACCACTTTAAATGGCGAACAGCCATACCCTTGGGACCGACTTCAGCCCCAGGATGTGATGAGCCGACATCGAGGTGCCAAACACCGCCGTCGATATGAACTCTTGGGCGGTATCAGCCTGTTATCCCCGGAGTACCTTTTATCCGTTGAGCGATGGCCCTTCCATTCAGAACCACCGGATCACTATGACCTGCTTTCGCACCTGCTCGAACCGTCATTCTCGCAGTTAAGCGGGCTTATGCCATTGCACTAACCTCACGATGTCCAACCGTGATTAGCCCACCTTCGTGCTCCTCCGTTACTCTTTGGGAGGAGACCGCCCCAGTCAAACTACCCACCAGGCACTGTCCTCAACCCGGATAACGGGTCTAAGTTAGAACATCAAACATACAAGGGTGGTATTTCAAGGTCGGCTCCAACGCAACTGGCGTCACGTCTTCAAAGCCTCCCACCTATCCTACACATGTAGGTTCAATGTTCAGTGCCAAGCTGTAGTAAAGGTTCACGGGGTCTTTCCGTCTAGCCGCGGGTACACTGCATCTTCACAGCGATTTCAATTTCACTGAGTCTCGGGTGGAGACAGCGTGGCCATCATTACGCCATTCGTGCAGGTCGGAACTTACCCGACAAGGAATTTCGCTACCTTAGGACCGTTATAGTTACGGCCGCCGTTTACCGGGGCTTCGATCAAGAGCTTCGACCGAAGTCTAACCCCATCAATTAACCTTCCGGCACCGGGCAGGCGTCACACCGTATACGTCATCTTACGATTTTGCACAGTGCTGTGTTTTTAATAAACAGTTGCAGCCACCTGGTATCTGCGACTCTCATCAGCTCCATCCGCGAGGGACTTCACCATCAAGAGCGTACCTTCTCCCGAAGTTACGGTACCATTTTGCCTAGTTCCTTCACCCGAGTTCTCTCAAGCGCCTTGGTATTCTCTACCCGACCACCTGTGTCGGTTTGGGGTACGATTCCTTACAATCTGAAGCTTAGAGGCTTTTCCTGGAAGCATGGCATCAATGACTTCACACCCGTAGGTGCTCGACGTCGTGTCTCAGCCTTAAAGAGAGCCGGATTTACCTAACTCTCAAGCCTACGCACTTGAACCTGGACAACCGTCGCCAGGCCCACCTAGCCTTCTCCGTCCCCCCATCGCAATTGTAAGAAGTACGGGAATATTAACCCGTTTCCCATCGACTACGCTTTTCAGCCTCGCCTTAGGGGTCGACTTACCCTGCCCCGATTAACGTTGGACAGGAACCCTTGGTCTTCCGGCGGGGAGGTTTTTCACCCCCCTTGTCGTTACTCATGTCAGCATTCGCACTTCTGATACCTCCAGCATGCTTTACAACACACCTTCAACGGCTTACAGAACGCTCCCCTACCCAATACGATAAATCGCATTGCCGCAGCTTCGGTTTACAGCTTAGCCCCGTTACATCTTCCGCGCAGGCCGACTCGACTAGTGAGCTATTACGCTTTCTTTAAATGATGGCTGCTTCTAAGCCAACATCCTAGCTGTCTGAGCCTTCCCACATCGTTTCCCACTTAGCTGTAATTTGGGACCTTAGCTGGCGGTCTGGGTTGTTTCCCTCTCCACGACGGACGTTAGCACCCGCCGTGTGTCTCCCGGATATTACTTACTGGTATTCGGAGTTTGCAAAGGGTTGGTAAGTCGGGATGACCCCCTAGCCTTAACAGTGCTCTACCCCCAGTAGTATTCGTCCGAGGCGCTACCTAAATAGCTTTCGGGGAGAACCAGCTATCTCCGAGTTTGATTGGCCTTTCACCCCTAGCCACAAGTCATCCGCTAATTTTTCAACATTAGTCGGTTCGGTCCTCCAGTTGATGTTACTCAACCTTCAACCTGCCCATGGCTAGATCACCCGGTTTCGGGTCTATATCCAGAGACTGAACGCCCAGTTAAGACTCGGTTTCCCTACGGCTCCCCTATATGGTTAACCTTGCCACTGAATATAAGTCGCTGACCCATTATACAAAAGGTACGCAGTCACCCCACAAAGGAGGCTCCTACTGCTTGTACGTACACGGTTTCAGGTTCTATTTCACTCCCCTCACAGGGGTTCTTTTCGCCTTTCCCTCACGGTACTGGTTCACTATCGGTCAGTCAGGAGTATTTAGCCTTGGAGGATGGTCCCCCCATATTCAGACAGGATAACACGTGTCCCGCCCTACTCGATTTCACTGAACATGCGCTGTCGGCTACGGGGCTATCACCCTGTTTCGCGGTCCTTTCCAGAACCTTCACCTGACGCATGTAAAGCTTAAGGGCTAATCCAATTTCGCTCGCCGCTACTATCGGAATCTCGGTTGATTTCTTCTCCTCGGGGTACTTAGATGTTTCAGTTCCCCCGGTTCGCCCTGTTAACCTATGTATTCAGTTAACAGTAACTGCTTATGCAGTTGGGTTTCCCCATTCGGAAATCTCAGACTCAAGTGGCTGTTACTGCCTAATCTGAGCTTATCGCAAGTTACTACGTCCTTCATCGCCTCTGACTGCCAAGGCATCCACCGTGTACGCTTAGTCACTTAACCATACAACCCGAAGGAGTTTCGGGTTGTTGTTAAACAACCTAGGTGTCACACATTTAATTTACATGAGTGTGTGACTGATTTTGCCGGACTCAATTTGAAGACTTACTGAAACAGTAAGCTTCGATACCAAGCACACTTGAATGTGTTTGTTGGTGTATTCCATTAGGAATACATTGAGAACTTTACAAACAACAATAAACTGTTGTTTTGTCAGCTTTCCAAATTGTTAAAGAGCAAGATTTTCTAATGAAAACCATGTTTAAAAGCACTCATTGAATGCGTTTAAAGATGGTGGGCGATACCGGGTTCGAACCAGTGACCCCCTGCTTGTAAGGCAGGTGCTCTCCCAACTGAGCTAATCGCCCATTATTCAAGAATGGTGGAGCTAAGCAGGATCGAACTGCTGACCTCCTGCGTGCAAGGCAGGCGCTCTCCCAGCTGAGCTATAGCCCCAGTCTTGAGTTTTAATTCCTAATGGAAGGAATGGTGGGTCGTGCAGGATTCGAACCTGCGACCAATTGATTAAAAGTCAACTGCTCTACCAACTGAGCTAACGACCCGTGGTATCCCGTAGGGGAGTCGAACCCCTGTTACCGCCGTGAAAGGGCGGTGTCCTAGGCCTCTAGACGAACGGGACACTAAGATACTCTTCACATCTAAACCGTATCAATCTGTGTGAACACTCATCGCAATAATCTTCGTATAAGGAGGTGATCCAGCGCCAGGTTCCCCTAGCGCTACCTTGTTACGACTTCACCCCAGTCATGAACCACAAAGTGGCAAGCGTCCTCCCGAAGGTTAAACTACCTGCTTCTTTTGCAGCCCACTCCCATGGTGTGACGGGCGGTGTGTACAAGGCCCGGGAACGTATTCACCGTGGCATTCTGATCCACGATTACTAGCGATTCCGACTTCATGGAGTCGAGTTGCAGACTCCAATCCGGACTACGACGCACTTTTTGGGATTCGCTCACTTTCGCAAGTTGGCCGCCCTCTGTATGCGCCATTGTAGCACGTGTGTAGCCCTACTCGTAAGGGCCATGATGACTTGACGTCGTCCCCACCTTCCTCCGGTTTATCACCGGCAGTCTCCCTGGAGTTCCCGACATTACTCGCTGGCAAACAAGGATAAGGGTTGCGCTCGTTGCGGGACTTAACCCAACATTTCACAACACGAGCTGACGACAGCCATGCAGCACCTGTCTCAGAGTTCCCGAAGGCACCAAAGCATCTCTGCTAAGTTCTCTGGATGTCAAGAGTAGGTAAGGTTCTTCGCGTTGCATCGAATTAAACCACATGCTCCACCGCTTGTGCGGGCCCCCGTCAATTCATTTGAGTTTTAATCTTGCGACCGTACTCCCCAGGCGGTCTACTTAACGCGTTAGCTCCGAAAGCCACGGCTCAAGGCCACAACCTCCAAGTAGACATCGTTTACGGCGTGGACTACCAGGGTATCTAATCCTGTTTGCTCCCCACGCTTTCGCATCTGAGTGTCAGTATCTGTCCAGGGGGCCGCCTTCGCCACCGGTATTCCTTCAGATCTCTACGCATTTCACCGCTACACCTGAAATTCTACCCCCCTCTACAGTACTCTAGCCTGCCAGTTTCAAATGCAATTCCGAGGTTGAGCCCCGGGCTTTCACATCTGACTTAACAAACCACCTGCATGCGCTTTACGCCCAGTAATTCCGATTAACGCTCGCACCCTCCGTATTACCGCGGCTGCTGGCACGGAGTTAGCCGGTGCTTCTTCTGCAGCTAACGTCAAAGAATACCGCTATTAACGATATCCCCTTCCTCACTGCTGAAAGTACTTTACAACCCGAAGGCCTTCTTCATACACGCGGCATGGCTGCATCAGGCTTGCGCCCATTGTGCAATATTCCCCACTGCTGCCTCCCGTAGGAGTCTGGACCGTGTCTCAGTTCCAGTGTGGCTGATCATCCTCTCAGACCAGCTAGGGATCGTCGCCTTGGTGAGCCCTTACCTCACCAACTAGCTAATCCCACCTGGGCATATCCTGACGCGAGAGGCCCGAAGGTCCCCCTCTTTGAGCCGAAGCTATCATGCGGTATTAGCCATCGTTTCCAATGGTTATCCCCCACATCAGGGCAATTTCCCAGGCATTACTCACCCGTCCGCCGCTCGCCGCCCAACAAATCTCCCGAAGGTTCAATGTTGTCGCTGCCGCTCGACTTGCATGTGTTAGGCCTGCCGCCAGCGTTCAATCTGAGCCATGATCAAACTCTTCAATTTAAGATTTTGTGGCTCAATGAATACTGACTTCAAATTACCTTAGTAATTCAAAGCTATTATCGTTCCAACAGAACGATAATGAATTGACTGTGCCGATACCGAAGTATCGATTGGTCACTCAGTTCATTGATACCTAAGTTGATTCTTTAGAATCATCTTCGATTATCATCAACGAGTGCCCACACAGATTGATAGGTTTATATTGTTAAAGAGCTTTGCTTTCAGTGCGTTAGCACTTAGGCAGGACGCGTATATTACGCTTCACACCGTGAAAGTCAACATAAAACTCTAAGTTTTTTTAGAGCTCTATGGTGACTTGCTTAAAGTTTAAGCAAGTGCAAATTAAAGCCTGGCGATGTTCTACTCTCACATGGGGAGACCCCACACTACCATCGACGCTGT
>NZ_ACZP01000019.1 GCF_000176175.1 Vibrio furnissii CIP 102972 | reverse complement strand
ACAGTACTCTAGCCTGCCAGTTTCAAATGCAATTCCGAGGTTGAGCCCCGGGCTTTCACATCTGACTTAACAAACCACCTGCATGCGCTTTACGCCCAGTAATTCCGATTAACGCTCGCACCCTCCGTATTACCGCGGCTGCTGGCACGGAGTTAGCCGGTGCTTCTTCTGCAGCTAACGTCAAAGAATACCGCTATTAACGATATCCCCTTCCTCACTGCTGAAAGTACTTTACAACCCGAAGGCCTTCTTCATACACGCGGCATGGCTGCATCAGGCTTGCGCCCATTGTGCAATATTCCCCACTGCTGCCTCCCGTAGGAGTCTGGACCGTGTCTCAGTTCCAGTGTGGCTGATCATCCTCTCAGACCAGCTAGGGATCGTCGCCTTGGTGAGCCCTTACCTCACCAACTAGCTAATCCCACCTGGGCATATCCTGACGCGAGAGGCCCGAAGGTCCCCCTCTTTGAGCCGAAGCTATCATGCGGTATTAGCCATCGTTTCCAATGGTTATCCCCCACATCAGGGCAATTTCCCAGGCATTACTCACCCGTCCGCCGCTCGCCGCCCAACAAATCCCCCGAAGGTTCAATGTTGTCGCTGCCGCTCGACTTGCATGTGTTAGGCCTGCCGCCAGCGTTCAATCTGAGCCATGATCAAACTCTTCAATTTAAGATTTTGTGGCTCAATGAATACTGACTTCAAATTACCTTAGTAATTCAAAGCTATTATCGTTCCAACAGAACGATAATGAATTGACTGTGCCGATACCGAAGTATCGATTGGTCACTCAGTTCATTGATACCTAAGTTGATTCTTTAGAATCATCTTCGATTATCATCAACGAGTGCCCACACAGATTGATAGGTTTATATTGTTAAAGAGCTTTCTTCCTGCTTCAGCGACTGAGTCACCGTGGAAGAGGCGGCCATTTTAGCGAGATAAACTGTCGTGTCAAACACTTTTTTCAGTTTATTTTCGCGAGCTTTTCAGCTCTGAAAATGACCTTGCTGAACTACCGCTTTCGTTTCTTTCGAAGCTTTGCCGTGTCAGCGAGGGGGCATTATAGAGATCGAGTTCACATTGGCAAGCGCTTTTTCACGTTTTTTTTGATTTTTTAATTGTTTGACTGTTTTTTATTCGTCACAGGTTATTTCTACTACTATTTCTCTTTTACACTGCCCTGAACAGCCCAAATAAGGAGGCGTCATGAGCGCAATTCGTAGTTATAAAGGTATCACTCCGCAGATTGGTGAACGTGTCTATATCGATGAAAGTTCAGTTCTGGTCGGCGACATTCAGCTTGGCGATGACGCCAGTGTTTGGCCATTGGTCGCTGCGCGCGGCGATGTGAATTACATCGAGATCGGCGCGCGCACCAATATTCAAGACGGAAGTGTGTTGCATGTGACGCATAAGAATCACGAGAATCCCGACGGCTATCCGTTGATTATCGGTGAAGACGTGACCATCGGGCATAAGGTCATGCTACATGGCTGCACGATTCACGACCGTGTATTGGTGGGCATGGGCACCATTGTGCTGGATGGCGTCGTCATCGAGAGCGATGTGATGATTGGTGCCGGCAGTTTAGTTCCGCCGGGAAAACGGTTAGAAAGTGGTTATCTTTATATAGGTAGTCCGGTGAAACAGGCTCGTCCCCTCAATGAAAAAGAAAGAGCCTTTTTAGTGAAGTCGGCTGAGAACTACGTCAACGGTAAAAATGACTACCTCATGCCCGTTGAGAATATTAGCTAATCACGTCGATTTGCCCGCGCTGGTTGTAGTCTTCTTCTTCAATCAGCGCTTCCGCTATTTCTTCCAAATCAAAACGCAGTGTCTGAAAAATGGCTAAAGCCTGTTGCTCACCATCAATTGGCTGTGCCGCCAGACGGCTGAGTTCGGCCAGCGTCACCACACACTCAATCAGCGCACCAGCTTGTTGCGCCGGAAACACCACGGCTTGCAGCTCCTCATTCCAAGTTTGCATATCCGGAAATAAGATCGATTGGTTCATGATTAACCTTCTAAATTTTTGCGCAGTTCACGCAGAATCTGTTTCGTCCCCGGACGTAAACCGCGCCACAACATAAAGCTTTCTGCCGCCTGCCCCACCAGCATCCCCAAACCGTCATACGCTTCAGCGCAACCACTGTCTAATGCCCATTGGTTGAAAATGGTGTGACCTTTGCCATACATCATGTCGTACGCCACACTGGTCGGCTTGAAAATCGCGACGGAAATGTTTGGAAGGGCGCCATCCAGACTGGCCGACGTCGAGTTGATGATGACATCAAAACCAGAATTCAACTGCGCCATTTCCACAGCGTTCACCTTACCGTACGGCGCAAAACTCTCGGCTAGCTGTTGCGCTTTGGCAAAGGTGCGGTTCGTAATGGTCACGCTGGCGGGCTGTTTATCTAATAAAGGCTTAAGCACACCACGCGCCGCGCCGCCGGACCCAATCAACAGAATTCGCGCGTCTTGCAACGGCACCTGATGCAGCATCAGATCCTGCACCAGACCTTCACCATCCGTGTTGTCCCCCAGAATGCCGCCATCATCGAGTTTTTTGAGCGTGTTAACCGCGCCAGCCAGTTGCGCCCGTTCCGTCAGCCGCGTGGCAAACGTGAACGCCGCCTCTTTAAATGGGACGGTGATGTTGCACCCTTTACCGCCATGAGCAAAGAAATCTGTCGCGGCTTGCACAAAACCATCCACGGGCGCGAGTTGCGCGGTGTAGGTCATGGCCTGATTGGTTTGACGGGCAAATAAGGTATGAATGAAAGGTGATTTACTGTGGCCGATCGGGTTGCCGAACACCGCATACTGATCGTGTTGAAAATCCATGTTCCTGCCTGAAATAAAAGAAGGTCGCTGTATGCGACCCTATCACTCACTACTGGCGCTGTCACCACTCGCGCGGTACTAAAAATTGCTGTAATTCCGCTTCGGCGCTCCCCGCCTGTGGCTGATAACGGTATTCCCAGCGCGCCAACGGTGGCATCGACATTAGAATCGACTCGGTGCGACCACCCGATTGCAGGCCAAACAGCGTGCCACGGTCAAAAACCAAGTTAAATTCGACATAACGGCCACGGCGGTAAAGCTGGAACTCGCGTTCGCGTTCACCATACGGGGTCGCTTTGCGGCGCTCAACAATCGGCAGATACGCCTGCGTGTACCCTTCGCCGACCGCCTTTATATAGTCAAAACACTGCTCAAAGCTCCACTGATTGAGATCATCAAAGAACAACCCACCGATACCGCGAGTTTCCTCACGATGCGGCAGGTAGAAGTAACGATCGCACCACGCTTTATGCTCAGCGTAGACTTCATCACCAAACGGCGCACACAGCGCTTTTGCCACACGGTGCCACTCATGACAGTCTTGCTCAAACGGATAGAAAGGCGTGAGATCAAATCCACCGCCAAACCACCAAATCGGCGCCTCACCCTCTTTTTCCGCAATGAAAAAGCGCACATTTGCGTGCGAAGTCGGTACGTACGGGTTATTGGGGTGCATCACTAATGACACGCCCATGGCTTCAAAGCGGCGCCCGGCCAGTTCGGGACGGTGCGCAGTTGCCGATGCGGGCATCTGCTGACCTGCCACATGGGAGAAATTCACCCCACCCTGTTCAAACACGTGGCCGTTGCGCATCACACGCGTGCGACCGCCGCCGCCGAGCTTTTCGCCTGGTTCACGATGCCAAGCATCTTCTTCAAATGTGGCACCGCCATCGACGGCTTCCAACTGCTGGCAAATGCTGTCTTGTAGCGACAACAGAAATTGTTTGACGGCTTCTTTATTGATGGTTGGCATCGTTACTTCCTTTGTTGACTTAGCCTTGTCTCAAAACCTGGAGCGTTTTGGCATCGCGAATTTCACTAGGCTTATTACGACCACCCGTTTCGCCTTGCAGAATCGCCACCAGCTGATCACCGAGTTGCTGTTCGACTTCCTGCGTGGTCATGCACGGCGGCAGGCCCGACAGATTCGCGCTGGTTGACGTCAGTGGTTTGCCATACGCCAAACACAGCTTCTGCACCAACGGATGATCGGTCACGCGCACGGCGATGGTATCAAACTGGCCGCTCACCCAATGCGAGACACGCTCGCTGGCTGGCATGATCCAAGTCACCGGCCCCGGCCAAGTCGATTGCACTCGCTCCAACTGCTCTTGCGTCAGTTGGCTTTCATCAACATAAGGCAGCAGTTGTTGGTATGAGGCCGCGATCAGAATCAAGCCCTTCTCGACCGGACGCTGTTTGAGTTGCAGCAACTTTTCAATCGCCTGCGGATTGTCCGGATCACACCCGACACCAAACACACCTTCCGTGGGATAAGCGATCACTTCACCGGACTGCAACGCTTGCAGTGTATGTTCAAAATTATTCACCAGAGTTTCCTAAATTGAGCTGACTTTCTTATTTTCGGCCTAGTGTACAAATTATCCGGCGCAACGGCTAAATCTAATTCGGGATAAATTATACCGCCACGCTTTCAATCACCGCGCAAACGTTTGCTTGAAAGCAAAATCCCCGTATAATGCGCGCACAAACGCTCACTTAATTATAACGCTTGAAGGAGTTTGAGATGACCGTCGGCATTATCATGGGTTCAAAATCGGATTGGCCAACCATGAAGCTTGCAGCAGAGATGCTGGATCAATTTGGTGTTGCTTACGAAACCAAAGTGGTTTCCGCGCACCGTACCCCTCAACTTCTGGCCGATTACGCCACCAGTGCCAAAGAGCGTGGACTAAAAGTGATCATCGCTGGCGCTGGCGGCGCCGCGCACCTTCCCGGCATGACCGCTGCATTCACCAGCCTCCCCGTGCTGGGCGTTCCGGTGCAGTCACGTGCGTTATCGGGACTCGATTCCCTTTATTCTATCGTGCAGATGCCCAAAGGCATCGCGGTTGGCACGCTGGCAATTGGTGAAGCGGGCGCCGCAAATGCAGGGTTACTGGCCGCGCAAATCATTGGTGCATTCGATGAAAGTGTGATGGCAAAAGTGGAAGCGTTCCGCGCCGCGCAAACCGAAGCCGTACTGGCTCACCCAAACCCAGCCGAGGACTAATCCATGCACATATTAGTCTTAGGTTCCGGTCAACTCGCGCGCATGATGTCTCTGGCCGGGGCACCGCTCAACCTTGACATTTCCGCCTTTGACGTCAATACCCAGAACGTGGTGCATCCGCTGACTCAGGCGGTGCTGGGCCATGGTTTGGAACAGGCAATTGCCGGTGCGGATGTGATTACCGCTGAATTTGAACACATTCCTCACGATGTATTGGCCGTGTGTGAGCGCAGCGGAAAATTTCTACCAAGTACCGACGCGATTAAAGCCGGTGGCGATCGCCGTCTGGAAAAAGCGCTGCTAGACAACGCCGGCGTACGCAACGCCAAATATGCGGTGATCACCAACCGCGCTGAATTTGATGCTGCGATTGATGACGTCGGCATTCCCATGGTGCTGAAAACCGCCTTGGGTGGTTACGATGGCAAAGGTCAATGGCGCCTCAAAACTCCACAAGACAGCGACGCAATATGGGCCGACATGGCACAAGCACTGGCGGCATCTGAGCATCAGGCGATTGTAGCGGAAGAATTCGTGCCCTTTGACCGCGAAGTGTCACTGGTCGGCGCGCGTGGCAAAGATGGCGAGATCGCGGTCTATCCACTGGCCGAGAATGTGCACGTGAATGGCGTCCTCAGCCTATCGACTGCGATTGATGCGCCAGAATTACAGCAGCAAGCGAAACAGATGTTTACCGCCGTGGCTGAAAGCCTGAATTACGTTGGCGTGCTGGCGCTGGAGTTTTTCGACGTTCAGGGGACGTTGCTGGTCAATGAAATTGCGCCGCGCGTGCACAACTCTGGTCACTGGACACAGCAAGGCGCAGAAACCTGTCAGTTTGAAAATCATCTGCGTGCGGTGTGTGGGCTACCATTGGGGAGTACCAAACTGGTTCGCGAAACGGCGATGATTAACATCCTGGGTGAAGACACCTTGCCCGAAGCGCTACTGGCGATGGAAGGCTGCCACATTCACTGGTACGGCAAAGACAAACGTCCCGGACGCAAAATGGGCCACATCAACGTCACTGCAGATTACAGTGGCGAATTGCAGCGTAAACTATGTCAACTGGCAGCAGTTCTCGATCCCAAAGCTTTTCCGGCGGTGCAGGCCGTCGCTCAGCAAATCAAGCACTAACCCCAGCATTTCATACGGACAAAAACGGCGCAATTAAGCGCCGTTTTTTATTTCCGTTTGGGTGTGACCGCATTTTTTATCGGCACACTGATACTTGGTGCCATTGGCGAGTTTCTTTTCAATCAGCAACGGATAACCGCACGCCTCGCATTGCCCCACCATGGGTGGTTGATTGAGTGCAAACTTGCATTTGGGAAACGCATCACAGGCATAGAACACTTTCCCAAAGCGGTTTTTGCGTTCAACCAAATGACCTTTACCACAATCCGGACAGGGGATTTGCGTTTCCTCGGCCTGCGCCTGAGGCGCTGTATCAAATGATTCGATGTGGTGACACGCTGGGTAATGACTGCAGCCAATAAACATGCCGTAACGTCCCTGACGCAACACCAACTCATGCCCACATGCTGGACACGGCACACCCAGCTCTTTGATGATGTGACCATCGTTTTGATGCAGGGGTTTGATGAAGTCGCAGCCGGGATACTGGCTGCACCCAAGAAAAGGACCGTGTTTGCCGTGACGCAGTTGTAACGCTGCGCCGCATTTTGGACACGGTTCTTGCGTCAGCGCCTGTGCTGAAAATAACTGGTGATCAATTTTACCGCTCATGGGGACTACTCACGCGCCGATCTGCTTAATGCACAATACCTTGCTCTTTGCTGTACAGCAGCTCTTCCATTAGCGTGTAAGCATTTTCATTCCCCGGCACGTTAAACAGCACCATCAGAATGATCCACTTCAGGTCATCGAGTTCAAACTCATTGGTTTCCAAGCCCATGACACGATCAATCACCATTTCACGCGTTTCAGGCGTCAGCACTTTGATCTGCTCAAGGAACATCAGAAAACCACGCGATTCGGTATCCAAACGCTCCATTTCTTGTGCGGTATAAATACGCACAGAGGTCGCCGCGCTGGTTGCGATCGCGGAATGTGCATCAGTCTGCTGCAACGCAGCCAGCTCTTCTAACCAGTGAAGGGCTTTATAGATGTCTTTTTGGTGAAATCCCGCTCGAAGCAGTTCATCTTCGAGTTCATCTTGATCCACTTGTAACTCTGCATCGCTATGGATGTAAGTTTCAAATAGATACATCAGAATATCCATCATCATAGCTAGCCCCTCCCCTTACGAATATAGCCACCGGAAACTGCAACAACATGCCCTGAAAGCTCAAGCTCCAGGAGCTGCATCATGACATCCTGGACAGGTATATGGGTCCTGTTTGCAAGAATATCAACTGGTGTAGCCTCTTCCCCTACGTTAGCTAACAGCTCGGGAAATGGCAATTCTTCTTCGTGATATGAGCAAGAAAAAAGTTCTGTCTGCTCAGGTTGTGACTGATTTCGGCGCCAATCCATCATGGGACCAACCTCATCGAGTATGTGGTCGATGTGCTGAACCAGACACGCGCCTTGCCGAATCAACTGGTTACTGCCATGGCAATTGGGATGACGAATCGAGCCTGGAACCACAAACACCTCGCGGCTCTGTTCAACAGCGTAACGCGCGGTGATGAGCGAGCCACTTTTCTCGGCCGCTTCCACCACCAGAACACCCAACGACAAGCCACTAATAATACGATTGCGACGCGGAAAGTGATCAGGCCTCGGTTTGGCATCCGGGCGAAACTCCGACACCACCGCCCCACTGGCCATAATCCGCTCCGCCAACGTGCGATGACGCGCCGGATAAATACATCCCAACCCTGAACCCAATACCGCGATAGTTTCGCCGCCCGCTTTCAGGGCGCCATCATGGGCATAACCATCGATGCCCAGCGCCAACCCACTGGTGACCACCAAACCATGTTCGACCAGTTGCGCAGCAAATTGATGAGCGATGTGTTGACTGTCGATACTGGCATTGCGGCTGCCCACAATCGCGATTTGTGGCGCGCACAGCGTGTCAAGTCGACCGGCCACAAACAGCACCGGAGGCGCTGCGGCAATCTCTTTTAATCGCGCCGGATAATGGGCATGAAATGGGGTCACGATGTGGCGATGTTCCGCTTGCTGACACCAAAGCAGGCAAGCATCAACTTCACGATCCGCTTGCTGCTGTAGGTAGTCAATCTGATGGGCTTTGAGCCCGGCCGCTTCGCCTTCTCGACCCAGCTGTTGTTTGAGATCATGTAACGCATGGCGGCTGGCCAAACGCTGTAATCGATGCATTCCCAATTGGGGGGCAAAGCTAAATGCCAGCCACGCCGCCAGATCACGTTCTAGCATTAACTCGCCGGCTCAGCGTGGGGCACGCTTGCCGCCACGTCCAAATCCGCCACCTCAGGCGCCACCGCCAACACGGCGGTATCGATCGGCTCACGGCTTTCCGTGACCAACGCCAGACTAAACGCAGCATAAGGACGAATCACCATCAAGCTGCCAATGGGGTGGGCAGGCAATGCCACCTCATCATCGCCGCGCTTGGCCTCGTAGCGATACTGACCATCATCCGCGTACACCGAGACACCTGCGCGATAGAGCGTAAACATGCTGCCCTGCACCAACGCATCATTCGTGCCTTTGTCGATCACCACCACATCATGTTGCCCGGCATACTGACTGCCTTCAAGCGCGCCAAGAATACGGGCTTGCAACTGAGTCGGCGCTGGTTGCGGGAAAAAAGAGGTGGTGAGGTTGAGGCTTTCCAGCCCCGTTTCAGGCAAGACAATGTCATTGACGCGAATTTCATGTCGTAATTGACGCACCCGCAACGCGCTGGTGTTTTGGTCGCTTTCACCCAGCTCGGCAGTGGCAATTAAGCGCATCGCCGTCATCGCCTGATCGTCTCGAACAAACTCGGCCATCGGTCGGTAAATCCCCCAATGCGCATGCGTTTGTGGGCCAGGAATGTACACGGCCTCAGCTGCCGTGAGGTATTGTCGCCCATCGCCCGCCCCCATCACACGCAAGCTTTGGGTCAGCGCTGCGCTGTTCACTAAGCGGTCATTTTGCAAATACGGCAACAAGAGCCCTTCATCCACTGCAGGCAAGGATTGTTTTTCCACCACACGCACTTTGGGGCTCAACGTCACCATCGGTTTGAGACTCAACACTGGCTGGCCGTCGCGCCAAATCAAGGTCAGTTTATCGCCGGGATAAATCAAATCTGGATTGTGGATCTCGGGGTTGATTTGCCACAAACGCGGCCACAACCAAGGGCTGTCGAGATACAACGCCGAAATGTCCCATAAGGTGTCCCCTTGAACCACGGTGTAGGTTGTCGGCGCATCTTTTTTCAACGCCAATGGCGGGGCAGGCTGCGCCCAAACGCTCAATGAAGCCAACCAAACGGGCCATAATCGGGGGGATAAAATAGAGGCGAAACGGCGTGTCAGTTTACGCATGACCTTGCTTCCCTGGTCGAAAGAATTAAGAAGGATTCGGAGAAATCTCGCAGGATGCTGTCATTTAGGTCATAAAATGTCTAGAATTGAGCCAACAAGCGTTAAGCTGTTTCGGCACAGTTCAATTTTTCGAGTGTATATGTCTGTATTACAAGTATTAACATTCCCTGATGATCGTCTTCGCACCGTTGCTAAGCCGGTTGAGAAAGTCACCCCAGAGATTCAGAAGATCGTCGACGACATGATTGAAACCATGTACGACGAAGAAGGCATTGGCCTTGCTGCAACTCAAGTGGATGTTCACCAGCGCATCGTCGTGATCGACATTTCAGAAACCCGTGATGAGCCGATGGTGCTGATCAACCCAGTGATTCTGGAAAAACGCGGTGAAGACGGTATTGAAGAAGGCTGCCTGTCAGTACCTGGCGCCCGTGCGCTGGTTGCACGCGCTGCTGAAGTTACCGTCAAAGCCTTGAATCGTGATGGTGAAGAGTACACCTTTGACGCCGACGACTTGCTCGCGATTTGTGTTCAGCACGAGCTGGACCACCTAGAAGGCAAACTGTTTGTCGACTACCTATCGCCACTCAAACGCAAGCGCATCAAAGAGAAGCTGGAAAAAATCAAACGCTTCAACGATAAGAATCAATAAGCATACAGAGAGGTTACCTTGAGCCAATCATTACGTATTGTCTTTGCAGGTACTCCGGATTTCGCCGCCCGTCACTTGGCGGCGTTATTGTCTTCGGAGCACGAGGTGATTGCGGTTTACACTCAACCTGATCGCCCAGCCGGCCGCGGTAAAAAACTCACCGCCAGCCCGGTCAAACACCTGGCGCTCGAGCACAACATTCCGGTCTATCAACCCGAAAATTTCAAATCGGATGAAGCCAAGCAAGCGCTGGCATCATTGAATGCCGACATCATGGTCGTTGTCGCGTATGGCTTGCTCTTGCCTAAAGCCGTCTTGGATACCCCAAAATTGGGTTGTATTAATGTGCACGGTTCTATTCTGCCACGCTGGCGCGGCGCCGCACCGATCCAACGCTCGATTTGGGCGGGGGATGCAGAAACGGGCGTGACCATCATGCAGATGGATGTGGGCCTTGATACCGGTGATATGCTCAAGATTGCCACGCTGCCGATTGACGCCTCTGACACCAGCAGTTCCATGTACGACAAGCTGGCAGAATTGGGTCCACAAGCCTTGGTTGACTGCCTGAGCGACATCGCGCAAGGCACAGCGGTTGCCGTCAAACAAGACGACGCACTGGCGAACTACGCGCAGAAGTTGAGTAAAGAAGAAGCCAAGATCGACTGGACACTGAGCGCGCAAGCGATTGAACGTTGCGTACGAGCCTTCAATCCATGGCCGATGAGCCATTTTTCAGTGGCCGAGAATCAGATCAAAGTGTGGCAAAGCCGCGTTGAAACGGGCAACAGCACACACGCGCCGGGCACCATCATCCAAGCGGATAAAACCGGCATTTATGTCGCGACTGGCGAAGGCATTCTGGTGCTGGAAAGCCTGCAAATCCCAGGCAAAAAAGCTCTGCCGGTGCAGGATATTCTCAACGCCAGAGCCAGCTGGTTTCAGGTTGGCACTCAACTGAATTAATTTCACGGCCCTACAGCGTAGGGTCGTTCCTTTTTGTATTAGGTTTAACTATGAATGTTCGCGCTGCAGCCGCTCAGGTTCTGTTTCAAGTTGTTGATAAAGGTCAGTCTTTGTCGATGGCGCTTCCGGCGGCTCAACAAAACATCCGTCCTCGCGATCACGCGCTGCTGCAGGAGATCTGCTACGGTGCGCTGCGCTATTTGCCACGTTTGGAGTCAATCGCCAATGCGTTGATGGACTCGCCACTCAAGGGCAAACAACGTGTGTTCCACCATCTAATTTTGGTCGGCATTTACCAACTGAGCTTTATGCGGATTCCACCGCACGCGGCCGTGGGTGAAACCGTTGAAGGCGCTCAAGATCTCAAAGGCCCACGCTTGCGTGGTCTGATCAACGCCGTGCTGCGCAACTACCAACGCAACCAAGATGCGTTAGATACCGAGGCGATGAGCCACAATGCGGGCAAATATGGCCACCCAAGTTGGCTGCTCAAATTGCTGCAAAACGCTTACCCACAGCAGTGGGAAGCGATTGTTGAAGCCAACAACAGCAAAGCGCCGATGTGGCTGCGCGTCAACCACCAGCACCATGAGCGCGATGCCTATCAAGCGCTGCTCAATCATGAAAACATTGATAGCAGTGTGCATTCGCAAGCACATGACGCATTAAAATTGGCCGCACCGTGCGATGTGACGCAACTGCCGGGCTTTGCCCAAGGTTGGGTGTCGGTACAAGATGCCGCGGCACAGCTGGCGTTACACTATTTGCAACCGCAAGACGGCGAACTGATCCTGGATTGCTGCGCCGCACCCGGTGGCAAAACTGCGCACATTCTGGAACGGACCCACGGGTGCGACGTCGTGGCGATTGACTGCGATGACACGCGCCTCAAGCGTGTGCATGACAACCTCAAGCGCTTGAACCTGAGCGCAAAAGTGGTGTGCGGCGATGCGCGTTACCCAGAACAGTGGTGGCAAGGCGGTCAGTTTGATCGCATTCTGCTCGATGCGCCGTGTTCAGCAACGGGCGTGATTCGTCGTCACCCAGACATCAAGTGGCTGCGTCGCGGAGAAGATATTGCGGCATTAGCGGAGCTGCAACGCGAAATTCTCGACGCAATGTGGCAACAGTTGAAACCGGGTGGTACTTTGGTGTACGCAACGTGTTCAATTACACCGCAGGAAAACGTACTGCAGGTGAAAGACTTCTTAGCGCGCACATCGAACGCGCAGCTGGTGGGATCAGAGCTCGACAATCCGGGCCGCCAGATTCTTCCTGGTGAAGAGGATATGGACGGTTTCTACTACGCCGTGCTGACAAAACAAGCGTAAAAAACGATGCAAAGGCAGCTCTCGAGCTGCCTTTGGCGTGCAATCACAAGAGAATAAGGTATGAAAATCATCATTCTTGGTGCAGGTCAGGTCGGCGGCACGCTGGCGGAAAACCTGGTCGGAGAAAACAACGACATCACCGTCGTGGATAAAAACAGCGACCGTCTGCGCGAACTACAAGATAAATATGATTTACGCGTGGTGAACGGCCATGCCAGCCACCCGGATGTGCTGCGTGAAGCTGGCGCACAAGACGCCGACATGCTCGTGGCCGTGACCAACACCGATGAAACCAACATGGTCGCCTGCCAAGTGGCATTCACGCTGTTTAACACGCCAAACCGTATCGCCCGCATTCGCTCGCCCGAATATCTGGCCGAGAAAGAAGCCTTATTCCAATCCGGCGCGGTTCCGGTCGATCACCTGATCGCTCCAGAAGAGCTGGTGACCAGTTACATTGAGCGTTTGGTGCAATACCCCGGCGCGCTGCAAGTGGTGAGCTTTGCTGATGAAAAAGTCAGTCTGGTGGCGGTCAAAGCCTATTACGGTGGTCCGTTGGTGGGCAATGCTTTGTCAGCACTGCGAGAGCATATGCCGCATATTGACACACGCGTCGCCGCGATTTTCCGCCAAGGACGCCCGATTCGCCCGCAAGGCACCACCATTATTGAAGCGGACGATGAAGTGTTCTTCGTCGCCGCCAGCAATCACATTCGCTCGGTCATGAGTGAACTGCAACGCCTAGAAAAACCGTATCGCCGCATCATGATTGTCGGCGGTGGCAACATCGGGGCGAGCCTAGCGATGCGTTTGGAACACAGCTACAGCGTCAAACTGATTGAGCGCAACTATCAACGCGCTGAACAGCTGTCGGAAGAGCTGGAAAACACCATCGTATTCTGTGGCGACGCGGCCGATCAAGAGCTGTTGACCGAAGAGAACATCGATCAGGTCGACGTATTTATTGCCCTGACCAACGAAGATGAAACCAACATCATGTCCGCCATGCTGGCCAAACGCATGGGCGCTAAAAAAGTGATGGTGCTGATTCAACGCGGTGCGTACGTTGAACTGGTGCAAGGGGGCGTCATCGACGTCGCCATTTCACCGCAACAAGCCACGATTTCAGCCCTGCTGACGCACGTTCGTCGTGCCGATATCGTCAACGTGTCGTCCCTGCGCCGCGGCGCCGCCGAAGCGATCGAAGCGATTGCGCACGGCGATGAAACCACCTCCAAAGTGGTGGGTCGTGCGGTGGGTGATATCAAACTGCCACCGGGCACCACCATTGGTGCCATCGTGCGTGGCGAAGAAGTGCTGATCGCCCACGATCGCACGGTCATTGAACAGGACGATCACGTGGTGATGTTCCTCGTCGACAAGAAATACGTGCCTGACGTGGAAGCCCTGTTCCAACCGAGTCCGTTTTTCCTATAGGTTGTTGGCGTTATGCTGAATTTACGCCCCATCATGTTTGTTATTGGGTTGGTTTTATCCAAACTGGCCCTGTTCATGTACGTGCCCACGCTGGTGGCTTTTTTCACCGGGACCGGCGGCTTTCTCGACTTCGCACAAGCGGTGATCATCACCCACATCGCGGCGTTTATCTGCCTGTCGATTGGCCGAACGTCGAATTTCCGCCTCAGTGTGCGCGACATGTTCCTCATCACCAGTTTGGTATGGACCATCGCCAGTGCGTTCGCGGCGTTGCCGTTTGTGTTCATCAATCACATCAGCTTTACTGACGCTTACTTCGAGACGATGTCTGGCATAACCACTACTGGTTCCACCGTGCTGAGCGGCCTCGACACCATGGCGCCCAGTATTTTGCTGTGGCGCTCCATCTTGCAATGGCTTGGCGGGGTTGGGTTCATCGTGATGGCGGTGGCGGTATTGCCGATGCTCAACGTGGGTGGGATGCGCCTGTTCCAAACCGAATCCTCCGACTGGTCCGATAAAAGCAGCCCACGCGCTAAAACTGTGGCAAAAAACATTGTGGCGGTGTATCTGGTGCTCACCGGGCTGTGCATTGTCGGTTACATGCTGACGGGCATGCGATTGTTTGACGCGATTAACCACGCCTTCACCACGCTGTCTACCGGTGGTTACTCAACCTCTGACGGCTCCATGAACCATTTCTCCAACGGCTCGCATTGGGTTGCAACGCTGTTTATGTTCCTCGGTGGTCTGCCATTTCTGCTGTTTGTGACGGCTCTGCGCAAACGCCGTCCACAAGAGCTGTTCAAAGATGCACAAGTCCAAGGCTTCTTCCTGCTGTTTATCATCAGCAGCCTGATCGTCGCCTTCTGGCTTCACTTCAATAACGGCTACGCAATGTTGGATGCGCTGCGCGTATCGATGTTTAACATCGTCTCGGTGGTAACCACCACGGGGTTTGGCTTGGATGACTTTACCGCTTGGGGCGCCCTGCCCAGTACGCTGTTTGCGTTTTTGATGATGGCAGGGGCGTGTTCCGGTTCCACTTCGGGCGGGATTAAGATTTTCCGTTTTCAGATCTGTTTTGCGCTGCTCAAAAACCAGATGATGTGCTTGATTCATCCCTCTGGCGTGTTCGTGCAACGCTACAATCAGCGCCCAGTGAACGAAGATATCGTGCGCTCAGTGGTGGCGTTTGGCGTGACGTTCATCATCACGATTATTCTCATCGCTGGCGCATTGTCAGTCATGGGGCTTGACCCAACCACCAGTATTACGGGAGCAATCACCGCCGTGGCCAACGTTGGCCCGGGGATGGGAAGTGTGATTGGCCCAACCGGTAACTTTGCTCCGCTGCCTGACGCAGCGAAGTGGATTTTAAGTTTTGGTATGTTGATGGGGCGTTTGGAAATCCTCACCATTTTGGTGTTGTTCTTCCCTGCGTTCTGGCGACGTTAAGGATACAGATGAAAAACCTAATCACGTTGATGATGGCAAGCTGGGCACCACTTGCCCTGGCGAGCGAAGTGGTCACGCTACAAGATGGCCGTCACGTACAACTGAACGATGACTTTACTTGGCAATACGTGCAGCCGGTCGCCCCCACCGTCCAGCCCAGCGACACAGCGGTCGTGGCCGCCGCACCCGTGATCGCAGCGCCGCTGGTTAAAGCGCAGCGCGCCAGCATGATTGAGCTCGGCAGCGACAAACCGACCCTGCAACTGAGCAATTCTGGCATCGACATTGTGCTGGGCAGCGCGCGCTATCGTGATGGCCGCTTAGTGCTTCCCACCGCGATCACCAACCAGAGCAGCCAATCGGTGATCAACATTGAACTGAAAGTTGAAATTCTGGATGAGCAAGGCCAAGTGCTCGCCACACAAACCAGCACCATTTGGCAGTCGATCAAACGGATGGCCGACACCTACCTGCGCCCGCAGGCCTCAGTGGCCGGCAAAGCCATTGAAGTGAACGTGGCTGAAGCGCCGCGCTATCAAATTCGCGCCAGCGTGAACCAAGTCGAGACCCGTTAAACCGGGTCGATATAGAGGTAGATCGCCAGAAAGTGGCAAGCGCATCCGGCCAAAACAAACGCATGCCAAATGGCATGATTGTACGGAATGCGTTTCGCCACATAGAAAATCACGCCCAGCGAATACACCACCCCGCCCGCAGCCAGCAAGGTTAACCCACCCACATCCAGATTCAGGGCCAGCTGATAAATCACAATCAGCGACAACCACCCCATGATCAGATAGGTCACCAGCGATAAACGCTTAAAGCGGTACACAAACGCAATTTTCATGATGATGCCAAACAGCGCAATCAGCCAGATCACGATCATCAGCCCAAACGCCAACGGCGTGCGCAGGCTGACCAACAGAAACGGCGTGTAACTGCCGGCAATCAAGAGATAAATCGCGCAGTGATCAAAGGTTTTCAACCACCGTTTGGCGTTTTGATGCGGGATCGCATGATACAGCGTCGAGGCAAGAAACAGCGCAATCATGCTGCCGCCGTAAATACTCATGCTGGCCAAAGTCAGCGCATCCGCCCGGTGATCCATCGCTTTGACCAACAATAGGACCAAACCGACAATCCCCAGAATGAAGCCGATGCCATGGCTGATCGCATTGGCAACTTCTTCTTTGACGCTATAAGCAGTACTCGACATACGATTTCCCAATCCGTGCGATAGTTCGGCGCTAGTATGGCACATTCAGCGTACACATGTAAGCCAGAAGTTTCACGCCGATGTTCACCTTAGGAATGGCTATCTAGAAACTGCAATACGCGTTCACCCGCCTGCGTTGGCGACAAGGTGCAGGGGAGCGTCAACTGACGTTTCAGCTCGCCTTTACCCAGCAAGCTGGCCAACATTCCCGTCGCGCCATGTTGAAAACGGTCGATCTCAAACCACATCTGCAACAGGTCTTTATCGCGATAAGCCACGATTTCCAATTCACGCCAGCGACCATGAAACGGGCCGTCGGTGGGCACAAATTCAAACTCCTGCACAAACGGCAGCGCAAACCCTTTGGCGGCTTCGCACTCCACTTGGCGCAGGCGTAATCCTTGCGCTTCCAAGGCGGTAAAAATGCCATCCATGAATGGATCCGGGCGGACGGTGAGCATGTCTTTGTCCGCCGGATCGATCGCCATGGCGATATCCAACCCGGTTTCGAGCCACACTTTGGCATCGCCAATGGTGACGGGCGTGTTCCATGGCACCACAAGCTCGACGTCAAAATCGCGCGTCTCTCCCGCAGCAATGGTAAATGCATACGGCAACGACCAACTGGCCAGCGTGTGCGCTTGCGGCATGCGACGCGTGCTGCCGCCCTCTTCACGGCCCCGTGCCATGGTCACTTCTGCGATGTAACGACAGCAGAGTTTGAGTTCGATGTTATCGATCGCTTGCGCTGTGGCACCTCCGTACACGTGAATGGTCACTTTGACCGTTTGGCCCGGGATCAAGGCTTCCTGCTGCAAGACGGAGTCGACTTTCGCCGAACCGATGCCAAAACTGGCGAGGGTTTTCTTCAGAAATGACATACACACCTCCTGTTGTTGAGCGCCCAGTGTAAAGCGGAAAAGATTGCGAACACAATGGCGATTCTCACACACCACAAGCATTTCTTTAACATAAACATTGGTTAACTATCGATCATTTGCAAACTTGGTGCTACTCTAACTTCGATATGCATGCATATCGTTATTCCTGAGTCATTATTTGGATTGGCGTTCGCCAGAATGAGCCATTCTTCTTCATTTTTGTTCAGATGCAGAAGAGCAACTCATAATGATTCAGGCCATTACATCGGCAATGGATATGCCTGACCGTTAGGTTACTGAATGCGCCCAACAGCTGTCAGGTTTTCGCACACTAACCGTAGTGCAATGCGCCGTCGCAGTGGTTTTGCTGCTGCACCGGTTGCGAAAAAAATCGCGCCCGCGCCTACTCTTGTCGAGAAAAATGCAGTCTCTGCATCGCCAGAAACAAAAGTGGTCCAGGCCGCTTAATTAAAAAGCGCAGCTTACCCTGCGCTTTTTTCTTGTCCTCAATTTGAGTGTGTCGCCCCTTCACCGATTGTATTCCGTGCGCAATTTGATACCTTTACACCAAACCATTACAAAAAATGTGGAGAAAGTATGAAGTGTCATCGCGTCGAAGAATTGTTGCAATTGCTGGAGCCAGAATGGCATAAAGATTCCGAGCTGAATCTGATCCCGTTTATCTGCAAACTGGCCGCGGAAGCCGGTTACCAAGGCCCGCTGGAAGAGCTCACGGATGATGTATTGATCTACCATCTCAAGATGCGCAACAGCGCCAAAGATGCGGTCATTCCTGGCTTGAAAAAAGACTACGAAGACGATTTTAAAACCGCGATCCTCCGCGCCCGTGGCATCATCAAGTAATCTCATCCTCATTATGCAGAGCGGCCCATGGCCGCTCTTTTTTTATCCGCAATGTTAATGATAACTGGCAAAAATGTAAGGATATTTGTTGTTAAAGGTTGATTGCGTTAAAGAAATAAAAATGTGATTGCCGCTATAATCACCACTTTATGAAGCAACCATACTCCCCTGCTGCGCCATTTGCGTATGACGGGTTAAGCCATGTCAAAAAGAGTGTGATCACCAGAAATCGCACCATGATGCCCAAAAGGATAATTTGATGAGTCAGGATAAGATCGACATCAAAGATGTGACTCCGAAAGTCTTTAACCCAAAGACCCACAAGGGTCAGGAAGGCGACCGATTCAACCCGAGCAATCGCATTTACGTGCGCGAAAGCAAAGGAACCTACCAGAAACTGCGCCGTTACGGCGGCTGGTTTCTCTTGTTGCTGTTTGGTTTGATTCCGTGGATCTCCTACGGCAACCGCCAGGCCATATTGCTCGACCTCGGTCATCAGCAGTTCAACTTCTTTGGCACCACCTTATACCCGCAGGATCTAACCCTGCTCGCGCTGCTGTTTATGATCGCCGCGTTCGGCCTGTTCTTTATCACCACCTTTTTAGGCCGCGTGTGGTGTGGTTACTTGTGCCCGCAAACCGTATGGACTTTCATGTACATCTGGTTTGAAGAGAAACTCGAAGGCAGCGCCAACAAACGCCGCAAGCAAGACGGCAACAAAATGACCGCCAATTTGGCGATGCGCAAAACCGCCAAACACATCGCTTGGTTTGCGATTGCGTTGGCGACCGGGTTTACCTTTGTCGGCTACTTTGTGCCAGTGCGCGATTTGGTGATCGATTTCTTTACCTTCAACGCCACCTTCTGGCCGGTGTTCTGGGTGATGTTCTTCGCCATCTGCACTTACGGCAACGCGGGGTGGATGCGCTCGATTATGTGTATTCACATGTGCCCGTACGCACGCTTCCAATCGGCGATGTTCGACAAAGACACTTTCATTGTGGGTTACAACACCGAACGGGGTGAACAGCGCGGCCCGCGTTCACGCAAAGCCGATCCCAAAGCGCTCGGCTTGGGTGACTGCATTGACTGTGATTTGTGCGTTCAGGTGTGTCCAACCGGTATCGATATTCGTGACGGCCTGCAATATGAGTGCATCAACTGCGGGGCCTGCATTGACGCATGTGACACCACCATGGCACGCATGGGCTACGATAAAGGCTTGATCAGCTACACCACCGAGCACCGCTTGTCGGGCAAACACACCAAAGTGATGCGGCCGAAACTGCTGGGTTATGGTGCGGTGTTACTGGTGATGATCGGCTTGTTCTTTGCTCAGGTGGCCGCGGTGGATCCGGCCGGGCTCAGTGTGATTCGCGACCGCAGCCAGTTGTTCCGCACCAACAGCTCCGGCGAGATTGAAAACACCTACACCCTCAAGGTAATCAACAAAACGCAGCACATCCAAACCTATACGCTCGATGTCAGCGGTCTGACCGACGTCTCGTGGTACGGCAAGCAAACGGTGCAGGTCGAACCGGGCGAAGTGCTCAACCTGCCGATGAGTTTGGGGGTCAAACCTGACAATCTCAGCTCTCCGGTTGCGACAATTCAGTTTATACTCACCGATGACAGCAACCAATTCACAATGCAAGTGGAAAGCCGATTTATCAAAAAGCTTTAACACTCGACATGGAAAAGGGCTCAGCAATGAGCCCTTTTTAATCAATGACACAAGCAAATTTTCAGTTTGATGCCCTGACGCCCGATTTTATGTGGTACGCCTTAGAGAGCATCGGTATTCGCGCCGAATCAGGATTTCTGGCACTCAACAGCTACGAAAACCGCGTGTATCAGTTCAGCGATGAAGATCGCCGCCGCTTCGTGGTCAAGTTCTACCGCCCGCAGCGCTGGAGCATCGAACAGATTCAGGAAGAGCACGACTTTGCACTGGAGCTGGCCGAGGCCGAGATTCCACTCGCCGCGCCACTGGTGATCAACGGCGCGTCACTGCACCATTATCAGGGGTACCATTTTGCGCTGTTTAACAGCGTCGGCGGCCGTCAGTTTGAAGTCGACAACGAAGAACAGCTGGAGTGGGTCGGACGCTTTCTCGGCCGCATTCATAAAGTGGGCGCGAGTAAAACGTTCCTGCATCGCCCGACCATCGGGTTAGACGAATACCTGTATCAACCGCGCGCGCTGCTGCACAACGCGCAATGCATTCCCATGCATCTGGAAAACAGTTTTTTCCACGATCTGGATCTGCTGATCAACCGCATTGAGCAGCATTGGCAACCGAATCAAGCGTTGATTCGCCTGCACGGCGACTGCCATCCCGGCAATATTTTGTGGCGTGACGGCCCACTCTTCGTCGACCTCGACGATGCGCGCAATGGCCCTGCGGTACAAGATGTGTGGATGTTGCTCAACGGCGAGCGCAGCGACAAACTGATGCAACTGGATCTCGTGCTAGAAGGCTATCAAGAGTTCTGCGATTTTAACATGAATCAATTGAAACTTATCGAGCCGCTGCGCGGTCTACGAATGGTGCACTACATGGCATGGTTGGCAAAACGTTGGCAAGATCCAGCCTTTCCGCTCGCCTTTCCTTGGTTTAATGATCCAAAATACTGGGAGAGCCAGGTGCTGGCATTCAAAGAACAAATCGCGGCATTGGAAGAGCCACCGCTCTCTCTGATGCCACAATGGTAACAAGCCTTCAAAGTAATAATGGAGTTCACAATGAAAAAGCTGTTTGCACTGGTTGCAACCCTGATGTTAAGCCTGTCGGCCCATGCCGCACAGTTCAAAGAAGGGGTGCATTACAAAGTGCTCGACCTAGAACCGTCCGCGAAACCGAGCGTGACCGAGTACTTCTCGTTCTACTGCCCGCACTGCAATGCGTTCGAGCCGATCATGTCTCAGTTGAAAAAAGAGCTGCCTGAAGGCGTGAAACTGCAAAAAAACCACGTGTCATTCATGGGCGGCAACATGGGTAAATCGATGAGCAAAGCTTACGCGACCATGATTGCACTGAATGTCGAAGACAAAATGATTCCGGTGATGTTTAACCGCATTCACACCATGCACAAAGCACCGAAAAACGATGCCGAACTGCGCCAAATCTTTGTCGATGAAGGCATCGACGGTGCGAAATTCGACGCGGCTTTCAACGGGTTCGCGGTGGATTCAATGGTGCGTCGCTTTGACAAGCAGTTCCAAGACAGCGGCCTGACTGGCGTGCCGTCGGTGATCGTCAACAATCACTACTTAGTACAAGCCCAAGGCGTGAAATCAACCGACGAATACTTCGCGCTGATCAACTTCCTGCTGGGTAAGTAAGTTCAACACATTGCAAAAGGGAGCCACTGGCTCCCTTTTTTATGCATCGGATTTTGGCGCATACAGCGTGCGTAACAGCTGGTCTTTCTCTTGCCATAGCTGCCCCAACCACTGCTGAAACTGGCGTTTGTATGGTTTGTCATGAAAATAATCACCGCGCACCTGTGCATCGACTGGCAACACGCGAATGCGCACCACAATGCGCGTCATGCGGCCCATCAACATGTCGCGAAAGGGTTTCTCGGTGTTGTCCGGATAAGCCAGCGTGACATCAATGATATTGGAAAACTGTTCTCCCATCGCCGCCAGCGTATAGGCAATGCCGCCGCTTTTGGGCATCAGCAAGTGGTGATACGGCGAGCGCGTCGCGCGCTGTTTGTGCACCGTGAAACGCGTACCTTCAACGTAATTCACCACCGTCGTCGGGTGAAATTTAAACTTTTCGCATGAGCGACGCGTGGTCGCCAAATCTTGACCACGTTTGTGGGGATGGCGCAGTAAATATTCGCGCGAATAGCGACGCATAAACGGCATGTCCAGCGCCCAACAGCTCATGCCGACAAACGGCACGTACAGCAGTTGCTGTTTGAGGAAAAATTTCGGCATCGGAATGCGGTCTTTGAACACGCAGCACAGCACCACAATATCCGTCCAACTGAGGTGATTGCTGATCATCAAATACCAGCCCTGCTGATTCAGGCCTTCCCCGCCCTCAATGTCCCACTCGACCCGATTCGACATCGATAAAATACGCGCATTGAGCGTTGCCCACAGCCACATCGCTTTGTCTGCCATTCGAGTGGCCAGGACTTTCAGTTTCGGTGTGGGCAGCAGCACTTTGATCAGCGCAATCGCACAGATCAGCAGCGAACTGAAGGCCGTATTGAGGATCACCAGCACAATATTGAGCACAAGCAGAAGGTAAGCAAGCATAGAATTTATAGGAATCAATGAATTGAGTAAAAAAACAGCGGGCCATTATACGCGCTTGCCCGCTGAAAGAAATACACAAGCCAAAGGTCAGCGCACTGCGCGCCTAGACGGACTGGGCGGTCAGCTGCTTGAGTAACCGATCCATGGCGCGATAACCGAGCGCTTCGGCCAGATGCGCACGCTGAATGTGTGCTTCGCCACTGAGATCGGCGATGGTGCGTGCCACCTTGATGATGCGATGATAGGCGCGAATCGATAACCCCAAGCGATGCAATGCATTTTCCAGAAACTCCGCATCCGGCTGACTGAGCGGACAGTAAGTTTCAATTTCACGACTGTGGAGCAGCGCATTGACTTTCCCACTGCGCGCCAGCATGGTTTCACGCGCGCGAAAGACCCGCGCCTGCACCACTGCCGTCGGTTCACCGCGATCGCCGCCGTGTGACAAAGTGCCTTTGGGCAATGCCGGAATTTCGATCGACATATCAAAGCGATCCAGCAGCGGCCCCGACAAACGGCTCAAGTAACGCAAAATCCCCTGCGGATTCACCCGCGCCTGATTGCCTTCGTAATACCCGGTCGGGCTCGGATTGAGCGCGCCAACCAACTGAAACCGTGCTGGGAACCGAGTTTTACCCTGCGCACGCGAGATAATGATCTCGCCCGATTCCAATGGTTCGCGCAGCGAATCGAGCACTTTGCGTTCAAACTCCGGCATTTCATCTAAAAACAGCAACCCATTGTGGGCGAGCGAAATTTCTCCGGGGCGAGGAATCGAACCGCCGCCCACCAGTGCAGCCATGGAACTGGAATGATGCGGCGCGCGAAACGGGCGCTGTTTCCAGTTGTGCTGATTGATTTCTTGTTGCGTCAACGAGGCCACCGACGCAGTTTCCATCGCCTCGGCTTCGGTCATCTCCGGCAGCAGGTCGCACAACCGCGAGGCCAACATGGTTTTGCCCGTGCCCGGCGGGCCGAGAAACAGCAAATTGTGATTGCCTGCCGCCGCGATCTCCAACGCGCGCTTCCCCTGCTGCTGACCAATGATGTCCTGCAAGTCGCGCTCGCGCGGCGCGCTAGCGGCGTGCGCGTCACTTTGAAACAGCGACAACGTCTGCTGGCCGCACAAGTCAGCGCACACTTCAAGTAACGTGCGCGCCGATTTATGTTGCTCTTGCCCCACCAACGCGGCTTGATCGCCATTGTGATGAGGCACCACTAAACTGCGCTGCGCTTGATTGGCAGCCAGCGCCGCAGGCAGCACGCCTTTGACGCTGCGAATTTCCCCCGACAGTGCCAATTCCCCAATGAACTCATGATCGCTCAGTTTGGGCAGCGCTATCTGATCCGAAGCGGCCAAAATACCGAGCGCGATCGGCAAATCAAAACGGCCGCCCTCTTTGGGCAGATCGGCGGGAGCTAAATTCACCGTAATGCGTTTGGCGGGAAATTCAAATTTGGAGTTGATGATGGCGCTGCGCACGCGATCGCGGGATTCTTTGACGGTGGTCTCGGGCAAACCGACCAACGTAAACCCCGGCATGCCGTTGCTGATGTGCACTTCCACCGTCACAGCCGGCGCCTGTACCCCAATGCTGGCGCGGCTGTGAATAATTGCGAGTCCCATGACGTTCCTTCGTTACTGATTAAAAACCATTCACCGCACCGATTGAGCTCAGCTGCGGGTGACGACAGTTGTTATATAACGCGGCGGGTTAAAACGAGAATGTGAAAAAAGAATGACTTTTTTCTTGTCATGTAACAGAGATGTGTGTTACCACTAGAGACGCAAACAATTTCGTATGATATTACGACAACATTTAGAATTATTACGATGAACTTATACGCCCGTTTCAACTCTCTGATTAGCCTTATTATCGTGGTCCTGATTATGACCGCGCGGGGGCTTATGGGCGCAAAATAGACACCAGATTCAAAAAACCCCCGCACTGAAAAGTCCGGGGGTTTTTTTACAACTGTTAGACTTAAAAAAAGCACATGCTGATGAATCTCTCACCAGACATGGCAGGAAGAATGGGGAGCCGCACATGAGGTGCAAACACAACACAACAGACAGCGAGTCGGATCGCTGTACAGGAGGCTTACGATGACCGGAGCTCAATTAGTCGTAGCCGCATTAAGACAACAGGGAATCAAAACCGTTTTTGGTTACCCCGGCGGCGCCATCATGCCCATCTATGATGCGTTGTATGATGGCGGTGTCGAACACATCTTGTGTCGGCACGAGCAGGGAGCCGCCATGGCAGCCATCGGCATGGCCAGAGCCACACAGGACGTGGCGGTATGTATGGCCACTTCTGGCCCAGGCGCCACCAACCTAGTCACCGGCCTTGCCGATGCCTTCCTCGATTCAGTCCCTCTCGTTGCAATTACCGGTCAGGTCGCCAGTTCTCACATTGGCACTGACGCCTTCCAAGAAATGGATGTGATTGGTATGTCACTCTCGTGTACCAAACACAGCTACCTCGTGACCGATATTCATGAACTCGCCCCCACGCTGGCGGAAGCGTTTGAAGTCGCCAAAGCAGGTCGTCCCGGCCCTGTGATCGTCGATATCGCCAAAGATGTGCAATTGGGGCAAGCGCCAGTTTCCGTTTTGCCGGCGTTTACGCCACCTGCGATCCCGCAGGTCGATGCCCAGCAACTGGCGAACGCGCAGCAGTTATTAGCACACAGCGAGCGCCCGGTGTTATATGTCGGCGGCGGCGTGCAACTGGCCAAAGCCACCGACACCGTGCGCGAGTTCTTGCGCCTGAACCCGATGCCCTCCGTCAGCACATTGAAAGGCCTCGGCACCATCGAGCGTCACGACCCACATTATTTGGGCATGCTGGGCATGCACGGCACCAAGGCAGCAAACTTAGTGGTGCAGGAAAGCGATCTGTTGATCGTCGTCGGCGCGCGCTTTGATGACCGCGTGACCGGAAAGCTGGATACCTTTGCGCCCCACGCCAAAGTCATTCATATCGATATCGATGCGGCGGAATTTAACAAACTGCGTCAGGCCAATGCGGCACTGCGCGGCGACATCAACATCATTTTGCCTCAGCTTGAACTGAGCCACGATATCTCGCCTTGGGTTCACCACAGTGAAAGCCTGCGCAGCGGATTCAAATGGCGTTACGACCACCCGGGCGATGCGATTTTTGCCCCACTACTGCTCAAACAACTGTCAGACATGATGCCAGACAGCGCCATCGTCTCGACCGACGTCGGCCAGCACCAAATGTGGGCCGCGCAGCACATTCAGCCACGCGATCCGCAAAACTTCATCTCATCGGCAGGTCTTGGCACCATGGGCTTTGGCCTGCCAGCCGCGATGGGCGCGGCGGTGGCTCGCCCGAATGACCCATCGATTCTCATCACTGGTGACGGCTCGTTCATGATGAACATTCAGGAACTGGGCACGCTGAAGCGTCGCCAGATCCCGGTCAAGATGGTGCTGCTGAACAACCAACGTCTGGGCATGGTGCGTCAGTGGCAATCGCTGTTCTTTGATGGTCGCCACAGTGAAACCATTCTCGATGACAACCCAGATTTCATCATGCTGGCGAAAGCCTTCGATATTCCGGGTAAAACCATCACCACGAAAGCGGAAGTCGAACCGGCGCTGAAAGAGATGCTGGCCAGCAAAACCGCTTACCTGTTGCACGTTGCGATCGATGAAGAAGAGAACGTGTGGCCGTTGGTCCCGCCAGGCGCGTCCAACAATGATATGTTAGAGAACACCTAGGAGACGCCCTCATGCAAAGATATTTACTCGACATCAAAGCAGACGATAAACCGGTGCTGCTGGAGCGTGTTCTGCGTGTGGTTCGTCACCGTGGCTTCATCATCAAGCAGGTTGCGGCAACGCAAAACCACGAAAGCAAAATTGCCAGTGTCGAGATCATCGTCGACAGCGATCGTCCGATCTCGACACTGATTAATCAGATTGAAAAATTATGGGACATTCGCAGCGTTGATGTGACGCCCATCAAGGGCAACGAGCTCCCCAATAACAACTTACAACAAAAGATTTGTGCTTAAGGAAGGCAATCATGGCAACAAAAACTGCAGATTACATTTGGTTCAATGGAGAACTGATGCCATGGGCCAACGCGACCGTTCACGTGTTGACCCATGCCATGCACTATGGCACCTCCGTATTTGAAGGCGTGCGCTGCTACAACACGCCTAAAGGTCCGATCATTTTCCGTCACCGTGAGCATGCTCAGCGCCTGATTGATTCGGCCAAGATCTACCGCTTCCCAATCCCGTATTCTCAAGAAGAGATCATGGAAGCGACCCGCGAAACACTGCGCGCCAACAAACTCGATAGCGCCTACATTCGTCCGCTGGCGTTTGTCGGTAACGTGGGCCTTGGCGTATGTCCGCCAACCGGCACCGAAATGGATGTCATCATTGCAGCGTTCCCTTGGGGCGCGTACTTGGGTGAAGAAGCGCTGGAAAACGGCGTCGATGCGATGATCTCCAGCTGGCATCGCGCTGCGCCGAACACCATTCCAACTGCGGCCAAAGCGGGCGGCAACTACCTATCTTCTCTGCTGGTGGGCGGCGAAGCGCGTCGTCACGGCTACGCAGAAGGGATTGCACTGAGCGTGGATGGTTACCTGTCTGAAGGCGCAGGCGAGAACATTTTTGTGGTCAAAAACGGCGAGATCCTCACGCCACCGACCACCAGCTCCATCCTACCGGGCATCACGCGTGATTCGATCATGACGCTGGCCAAAGATATGGGCTACAACGTGCGTGAAGCCAATATTTCCCGCGAAGCCCTGTACCTAGCCGACGAAGTGTTCATGACCGGCACGGCGGCGGAAATCGTCCCGGTACGCAGCATTGACCAAATCACCGTGGGCATCGGCAAACGCGGTCCGGTGACCGAAGCGATGCAGAAGGCCTACTTCGGCCTGTTCAACGGCACCACCGAAGACAAGTGGGGCTGGTTGGATTACGTATACCCAGAGCAAGCGAAGTAAGGAGACAAGATTATGCCTAAGTATCGTTCGGCCACCACCACCCATGGACGCAACATGGCCGGTGCACGCGCACTGTGGCGCGCAACCGGTGTGAAAGAAGAAGATTTCGGGAAACCGATTATTGCCGTGGTGAACTCGTTCACCCAATTCGTGCCGGGCCACGTCCATCTCAAAGACCTTGGTCAGATGGTGGCGCGTGAAATCGAAGCCGCGGGCGGTATCGCCAAAGAATTCAATACCATTGCGGTCGATGACGGCATCGCAATGGGCCACGGCGGCATGCTTTACTCGCTGCCCTCCCGTGAACTGATCGCCGACTCGGTGGAATACATGGTGAACGCCCACTGCGCTGACGCCATGGTGTGTATCTCCAACTGTGACAAAATCACCCCGGGAATGCTGATGGCGTCCATGCGCCTCAACATTCCAACCATTTTTGTCTCTGGCGGTCCAATGGAAGCAGGTAAAACCAAGCTGTCCGATCAAATCATCAAGCTCGATCTGGTCGATGCCATGATTCAGGGTGCCGATCCAAACGTTTCAGACGAGCAGAGCCAGCAAGTGGAACGCTCTGCGTGTCCAACATGTGGGTCGTGCTCGGGCATGTTTACCGCCAACTCCATGAACTGTCTGACCGAAGCGCTGGGTCTTTCTCAGCCGGGCAACGGCTCTCTGCTGGCCACGCACGCAGACCGTAAAGAACTATTTTTGAGCGCGGGTCGTCGCATCGTCGATCTGACCAAGCGTTACTACCAGCAAGACGATGCCACCGCACTGCCACGCAACATCGCCACCAAAGATGCGTTTGAAAACGCCATGGCGCTGGACATCGCGATGGGCGGCTCGACCAACACCGTGCTGCACCTACTAGCCGCAGCGCAAGAAGGTGAAGTGAATTTCGACATGACCGACATCGATCGCATGTCACGTCAGGTGCCACACCTGTGTAAAGTGGCGCCGTCGACACAGAAATATCACATGGAAGATGTGCACCGCGCCGGAGGCGTAATGGGCATTCTGGGTGAACTGCAACGCGCGGGCCTGCTGCACGATGACACGCGCACCGTGCTGGGATTGTCCATGGCCGAGCAGTTGGCGCAATACGACGTCAAACAAACCGACTCTGACGCGGTGAAAACCTTCTTCCGCGCGGGCCCGGCAGGCATTCGTACCACGCAGGCATTCTCGCAAGATTGCCGTTGGGACACGCTGGATGATGACCGTCAGGAAGGCTGTATTCGCACCAAAGAACACGCCTTCAGCCAAGACGGCGGTCTGGCCGTGCTGAAAGGCAACATTGCGCTTGATGGCTGTATCGTCAAAACCGCCGGCGTGGACGCGAGCATTCTCAAGTTTGAAGGCCCAGCCGTGGTGTTTGAAAGCCAAGAAGATGCGGTTGAAGGCATTTTGGGCGGTAAAGTCAAAGCCGGTGATGTGGTGGTGATTCGTTACGAAGGCCCCAAAGGCGGCCCGGGCATGCAAGAAATGCTCTACCCGACCACCTACCTCAAATCCATGGGCCTTGGCAAAGCGTGCGCGCTGCTAACCGACGGTCGATTCTCCGGCGGGACGTCGGGCCTATCGATTGGTCACGCCTCTCCGGAAGCGGCCAACGGCGGCGCAATTGGTTTGGTGAAAAACGGCGATACCATCGCGATCGACATTCCCAATCGTTCGATTGTGCTGCAGATTTCTGATGCAGAGATGGCGGCGCGTCGTGAAGCGCAAGACCAACTCGGCTGGAAACCCGTCGATCGTCAACGTGAAGTTTCATTTGCACTTAAAGCTTACGCCAGCATGGCAACCAGTGCTGACAAAGGAGCGGTGCGCGATAAATCCAAACTTGAGGGCTAATCATCTATGACGCTCACTCAACAAACTGGCGCAGATTACCTGCGCCAGATCCTGCGCGCGCCAGTGTATGAAGTCGCGAACGTGACCCCCCTGCAAGCCATGCCGCGTCTGTCGGCGCGCATTGGCAATCAGGTGCAACTCAAACGGGAAGACCGCCAGCCGGTGCATTCATTCAAACTACGCGGCGCCTACAACATGGTGGCCAGCCTGACGGAAGAGCAGAAAAATGCGGGCGTGATCGCCGCATCGGCAGGCAACCACGCGCAAGGCATGGCGCTGTCGGGCACCAAACTCGGCATTCGAACCACCATCGTCATGCCGCGCACCACGCCGGACATTAAAGTCGAGGCGGTACGCGGATTTGGCGGCAACGTGGTGCTGTTTGGCAGCAACTTCGATGAAGCCAAAGCCGAAGCGGAACGTTTGTCTGAAGAATTTGGCTATACCTTTGTGCCGCCGTTCGATCACCCGTTGGTGATTGCCGGTCAGGGCACCATCGGCATGGAAATGCTGCAGCAAAACGGCCATCTCGATTATATCTTTGTACCGGTTGGCGGTGGCGGCCTCGCGGCGGGTGTCGCGGTGCTGGTCAAACAGCTGATGCCGGAAATCAAAGTGATTGCGGTCGAGCCGGAAGATTCAGCCTGCCTCAAAGCTGCGCTCGATGCCGGTGAACCGGTGGTGCTCGATCAAGTCAGCATGTTTGCCGACGGCGTGGCAGTCAAACGCATCGGTGATGAAACGTTTCGTCTGTGCCAGAAATACCTCGATGGCCACATTACCGTGTCCAGCGATGAGATTTGCGCAGCAGTCAAAGACATCTTTGAAGATACACGTGCGATTGCCGAACCGTCTGGCGCGCTGGCACTGGCGGGCCTGAAGAAATTTGCCGAGCAACATGGGCTGCAAGACCAGCAACTGGCGACTGTGCTGTCCGGCGCCAACACCAATTTCCACGGGTTGCGTTACGTGTCCGAACGTTGCGAACTGGGTGAAAAACGGGAAGGCCTGCTGGCGGTGACCATTCCTGAGCGCAAAGGCGCGTTCTTTGAATTTTGCCAAATCATCGGCGGCCGTGCGGTCACCGAGTTCAACTACCGCTACAGTGATGACCAACTCGCCAACATCTTTGTTGGTGTGCGGCTGATGGGCGGTCAGGAAGAGCTGAAAACCATCATTCACGAACTGCGTCAGTCCGGTTATCCGGTGCAGGATCTGTCCGATGATGAAATGGCCAAACTGCACATTCGTTACATGATTGGCGGACGTCCGTCCAAACCCCTTCGAGAGCGTTTGTACAGCTTTGAATTTCCGGAATACCCGGGCGCGCTACTTAAGTTCCTCAGCACGTTGGGGACTCACTGGAATATCAGCCTGTTCAACTACCGCAACCATGGCGCCGATTACGGCCGCGTGTTATGTGGTTTTGAACTCAGTGACGACGATCTGGCGCGCTTCTCAGCGCACGTGGTGGAACTGGGCTATCAATCGAAAGATGAAACCGACAACCCAGCCTATCGTTTCTTCCTCGCTAAATAAGACTCAAGCCACCCACTGCGGTGGCTTGTTTTTTCTCTCTTCGCCATATCCTTACTTTGACTATGCTTTTTGCGCATAGATATCATGCTAAAGTTTCATTTATTTCATAGACCTATCAGATTTAGACTACAGTCAATGTTTACCATGTGTGGAGACCCCCATGTTTCAAGCTCTGATTTTGAATCAAGAAGATAAACGTACGCTGGCCAGTATTGAGCAGATTGATGAAGCGCAATTGCCGGAAGGTGACGTGCTGATCGCTGTCGACTACTCGTCTCTGAACTACAAAGATGGGTTGGCCATCACAGGCAAAGGCAAAATCATTCGTCAGTTTCCGATGGTGCCGGGTATCGATCTGGCAGGCAAAGTGATCCGCTCACAAGATGCACGCTATCAGGCGGGCGACAATGTGGTCCTCACCGGCTGGGGCGTGGGTGAAAACCATTGGGGTGGCATGGCGCAAAAAGCGAGCCTGAAAGGCGACTGGCTGGTGCCTCTGCCACAAGGCTTTGATGGTAAACAAGCGATGATGATCGGCACCGCAGGCCTCACCGCGATGTTGTGTGTCCAAGCCCTGCTTGATGCGGGCATTCAACCTCAAGATGGCGAAGTGTTGGTGACTGGCGCCAGTGGTGGCGTGGGTTCGGTTGCCGTCACCCTGCTGGCCTCATTGGGATATCAAGTGGCTGCAGTGACTGGTCGCGTGGCACAAAACGGTCCGCTGCTGCAAAAACTGGGCGCAGCTCGCATCATCGACCGCAGTGAATTTGAAGAGCCAGCACGCCCGCTGGAAAAACAAGTGTGGGCAGGCGCCGTCGATACCGTCGGCAGCAAAGTGCTGGCGAAAGTGCTGGCGCAGATGGACTACAACAGCGCCGTGGCCGCATGTGGCCTGGCGGGTGGCTTTGATCTGCCCACCACGGTGATGCCATTTATCCTGCGCAACGTTCGCCTGCAAGGGGTTGACTCCGTGAACTGCCCACGCGAAAAACGCATCGCCGCTTGGGAAAAATTGGTTGAGCTGCTGCCTGCAAGTTACTTCGAGCAAGCCTGCACTGAAATTAACCTAGCGCAAGCACCGCAATACGCGGAAGACATCACCAAGGGTCAAGTGACCGGTCGCGTGGTGATTAAGCTGTAATCTGCGCGCTCGCGACATTCTCTATCTCAAGGCCCTAATCGGGCCTTGATTCGTCCAAGCCCATGTCTTCAACCCGCTTGGCAATCAATTTACTGCACTCTTCCTTCACCATACTACGCAGCCATTCCTGCGCGGGCGAATGCTCACAGCGCGGGTGCCAAATCATCGAATAATCAAACGGCGTAAAGGAAAACGGCAGCGGCTTCACCACCAAGTCATAGCGTTCCGCAACCAGATATGCCAAGTCTGCCGGTACCGTGATGATCAGCGGCATGGTGTCGATAATCGCCAGCGCCGCTTCCAAGTGATACGCCCTGAGCACCATACGCCGCGGGGGCAATCCTTCCAACGCCTGATCAAGCAGCGCTTTCACCCCATCACTGATGGCAATCATCGCATGGGGAAAATCGAGGTAATCTTGCAAGGTCATCGACTGCTGTGCCAACGGATGATGACGCGAAAGCAAGCACAACACCCCGACACGCCCCAACACTTCACTTTGCAGTGGTTCGACCGAACGAATCAAACGACAAATCGCCAGATCGGCACCATCGTAAGTCAGCTGATCCACCAAGCGCTCGTGTTGCAGCGGCAGAAACTCAAATGCCACATTGGGCGCTTCCTGATAGATACGCGGCAACGCAAACGGCAAAATGGTCTGCATCGCATAATCGGTGGTGGCAATGGTAAAGGTTTGATCGCAGGATGTCGGATTAAACTCCGTCGGTGACAACAACTGACGCAGGCTTTCCAGCGGCTCACCAAGTTCACGATTAAACGCCAACGCCTTTTCCGTCGGGATCAGGTGCTGTCCTTGACGAGTAAACAGCGGATCGCCCAGCAGCTCACGCAGACGGCCAAGCACACGACTCATCGCCGATTGGCTGAGGTTCAGTCGCTCCGCCGCTTTGCTGACACTGCACTCTTCAACCAACACGCGCAGCGCCACCAGCAAATTGAGATCGCGACGGTAGATGTCTTCTAATTCCACACTCTTTTCCAGCATCAAGTTCGATTGACTCGAGTGTAACCAATCGCGTAGAAAAAACCACGCAACCTTACGTTGGGTAAAAAGCGGCTTCAGTCTCATCGCCCTGCGACATGTATTTTTCGCTACGCAAACGATAACGCGCACAATCCTCTACAGATGACGTGAATCAGCGCTCAATCATCAAGTACACCGTGTAAAACCGTCACATGAGTAGCCGTTTTAACCAGCGACAAATACGGATCATCATGCGCAATATCTTGTCTAAAAATGATGAAAACGCCATCAATCACCACATCGAATGCTGTGCGTTTCATAATCAAATTACATGCCCCCATATGATCAATAGGAGTTATTAATATCACGCAAAAAATAGCGAATATCGATCGATAATGTTTCTAAAATCACCAAAATTCGTTTATATTCGCCGCCTTTTTCTCCACTCGAAAAAGAGTACGCCACACATGAAACTAAATATCATGCGTGGTTTTTATCGACGCTTAAAAACATATTAACGACCTAAATGAAGAGCAGATTTTTTCTAAGTCTACTTGTCCTGACCGTGACGGTTGGTGTGACGTCCAGCTTATTTCAATGGCATCATCAACAACGTATTTATGATGATATTTCCCATCGAATGCTGAATGATTATAAAGTTGAAGTTGAACATGTTTTTTCTAACATTGAAATGAAACTTGAGGTCATGATTCATTTATTGGAATCAAAATATGGCCCAACAGACAATGCCATTCATTTAAATGAATTGCTGTTGTTTTATTTGGATTTAATTCCCATGGCGTCAGCGATATATATTAGTGATAAAGAAAAAATGCTTGGCAACGCACCCATCATCAATCGCAATAAAATATATGCTCATGCGTCCAGGCCTTGGTTTATTGATCCCACAGAAAATCATCAGCAGATTAAATACACCAATCTCTACGTGGATAAATTTTCTCAAGAACGTATCGCCACGCTCTCCAAAGTGATCTTTAACGAGCCATCCCATTACGCGGTGATCGGGATTGATATCGTGCCCGCGCGGCTGAATGTCTTGTTCGACAAAATGCAAGAAACCATACCCACCAATGTGTATGTCGTCGATAACGCCGGTGCCGTGGTTTGGGGCAGCAAAAATGCCCTGTTCGACTTAAGCCAAACCCAACTCGGTGAGGACGGCGCGTATTTTGATCACCAACAGCACAAAAAAATCTATTACAGTCGATTAAATCACCTCAACTGGACGATCATCATGGCCGTGGACGGTGACGTACTCACCAGTTCACTGTTCAAAGAGAGCCTCATTCTGTTTGTGGTCGTCGGGATCACTCTTTCGCTGCTGTGTTTTTTTTGGTGGAGTCTGTGTGAAGAATTAAAGCTGTTTTATTTCCACGTGATTCGAAAACTCAACGACAACAATCAATCGATTGATAAATTCGTCGACACCACCATCAATGACAGCCATAAAGCCGCAGATCTGATGGCCAGCCGTGTGTTGCTCGATGAACTGACTGGCGCCCTCAATCGCCGCGCCTTTGACAAAGACCTCGCCAGCGCCCTGTCTGATGAAGGGGGGACGTTGCTGGCGCTGATCGATATTGATAACTTCAAACGCATCAACGACACCTTTGGCCACCAGTGCGGCGATGACGTTTTACGTGCGTTTGCCGCCATGGCCAAAAGCTATTTTGATCACATTCAGGTGCGCAGTTATCGCTATGGTGGAGAGGAGTTCGCCATTCTGTTCAGAGGCATCAGCGCCGCACGCGCGCACGCTTTGTTGGACAATTTCCGCCACTCATTTGCCTCACGTGCATGGCGTGAAGGCATGCCCAGCATTACGTTTAGCGCCGGCCTCAAATCATGGGATGGCGAAACACTCCCCGAATTTCTCTCGGCGGTGGACCAATTGCTCTATCACGCGAAACAGTCCGGCAAAAACAACATTAACGGGTCGGCGATAACCCCGAGCGCGCAATCATGAAACACTTAAGCATTTCCACTAAGGTGAACAAACTCTTTGGGTTGATGACCTCAATACTCATTATCGGCGGCATCAGTGCCTATTGGATTCAGCGTGCAGTGATTGTCGATTCTTACCACAACTTGAATCTCGATTTCGTCCTCGACTTGAGCCGAACCACCGCGCGCAAACTGTCGATCTACGAAAAAAATCTCAATCAAGTGCTGATCACCACCCAATTGCGCGAGACGTTGATCCCCGACCCAAACAGCCATCACCACGCGAAAATGCAAGATGCATTGCATTTATTACCGTATGTCGAATCGATCACGGTTAGCGATCTACAGGGGCAAACCTTCATGACGGCAGCGTTACCCAACGCCGCCGCCCCGCACAATGACGCGCCTCAGCAGCAGCCGTGGTTTAAAAAGGTCATCTCGTATGGCTCGCCTGCGCAGTTTAGCTTTTCCACGCGCGCGAGTGACGTAGGCGGTCATGCCATTCACGTCTCTTTGCCGATTTATTCTCAGGCCTTAAAACCCAAAGGCATGATTGCGTTATCGATTCGCCCATCCTTGATCACCCACTTTTTTCAGACCATTCAAGGCCCCTCCAGCGGACGCTTGTCCTTGAGTGACACCGAAGGCACCTTGATTGCGGGCATTCCCCCAGCCGCATCGCTCACCGCCGCGGATCTCACGGCCTATTCCGGCATTCATGAGGGCCATTGCGCCTTTTATTACTATTCCAACCTCTCCAATCCGGAATGGTATGTGATCTACGAAGTGCCCAAACGCAGCTTAAACCGCTTTGTGTTTCATGAGAGCAAAAGCATTGTCTATTTTCTGACCTTCTCACTGACAATCAACACCCTGTGCTGGCTGTATATGAGAAGAAGAATCCAGCAGGTCGAAAAGCATCTCGTGACCGGCTTAATGAAAGCTACGCCGGTGCCCGGCAATCTGAATATCGCCGACGCCATTCACTTGCTTTCTGAGCGACGCAACACGTTGAGGAAAGAGAGTTTGATCGACGGCTTAACCGGCCTGAACAATCGACGCGCGCTGGACAACGACCTGCCATCGCTCATCGAGGATGGGGCAACGCTCGTGGCGATGTTGGACATCGATTATTTCAAGTCCATCAATGATACCTATGGCCATCAGACCGGCGACACCGTACTCAAAACATTTGCCGCGATTGCCGAGGCACAACTCCCCCCGCAAAGTACGCGCATTTATCGCTACGGCGGCGAAGAGTTCGTCATTGTGTTTGTGCGCGTGACCCCATCGCAAGCGCTGGAGATGTTGGAGCAACTGCGCCTGAGCATCGCGCAATACCAGTGGCATCAAGGCCCGCACCAAGTGACGTTCAGTGCAGGGCTCGCCTCCTGCGCCGATGCTGATGCCATCGCCCTTGCCGATGCGCGCTTATATGAGGCCAAACGCAGCGGCCGTAACCGCATTATCTATGACGACGTCTCGAGGCCGGGCGATGAACTGTCCCTTGGTTAAAACGCCGAATCGCAGGCAAAAAAAATCCCGCCTTTCAGCGGGGAAGCCCAAGAAAAATGGGGATAGTGTCGGAATGTAATTGAGCGTAGTTTGACAAGTGTGTGTTAGTGTTCTTGCTCACCAGATGCACCTTGCCAGCGATGCATCTCGAGCCAAATCCCAAATAGCGAAGCACTCACGCCGAGTAGCGGCATCAATGAGGTTTCGGTTGGCGTTCGCATCACAAGGGCGCAAAAGGAAATAAAACACAGAACCGAGTAGATGGTCAGTCTGTCTAGTGCTGTCAACATATTGCACTCCCTCGTTATTTGTTACCAACTTGTTAACTAAATTAAAACAAAAAGATCACTTTGCCAAGCGCTTATTGAATATTTTTTCTTCGCCAGTATTATCTAGACCTGATTTGTGACATCCATTAGGTTTGACCATGACTTTTAATCCTGAATTAGCCACATTGGTGTTAGAAGCGGAAGGATTACGCTGCCCAGAGCCAGTGATGATGGTCAGGAAGACAATTCGTACCATGAACGACGGTGACGTCCTGTTGATTAAGGCCGACGATCCCTCGACCACGCGTGACATTCCAAGCTTCTGCCGATTTATGGATCATCAGTTGCTCGGTGCGAAAACCGACGAACTGCCGTACCAGTACCTGATTAAGAAAGGGCTGGACTAGCAGACAAAAAAGGCTGCCCGAGGCAGCCTTTGATTTATTCCTGATGTTCGATGGCGCGGACTTCCGCTTGCAATCGATGAATCTGCTTTTGCATCGCACGGACTTCTTCATGCAACGGAATGATGTGCGCTACACGAATCCACGACTCCACCGTGAGTCCCGTCATAATGATGGCCCCCGCCACCATCGGTAACCACATGTCCGTTAGCGACATGCCAAGCAAAGTTAACGCCAGACCCAAAGTAAACAGGTAACTCTGACTTTTGGCGCTCATACCCATATAACGTGTCAGCATACACCTACCCTCTCGCGATGATGGTTGCCCTTTACACTAGCATGACAAGTATGACACGAATATGGCGAATATCACGCTATGGAGCGGAAATTGCGTGCGCCTGACCGTCGCTAATCGTTTGTTTCACAGAATATTTGTCGGTTAGAACACCGCCGCGCCCACGGCCAATGCCGCAAACAGCGCCGCAGTCACTTTCCGAATCAGACCCAGTGGCATTTTGTCGGCCGATAATTTACCGATCAGCACCACGGGCACGTTTGCCAGCAGCATACCGATGGTGGTGCCCAGAACCACCCACGACAATGCATCGGCGTATTGCGCGCCCAAAATGGAGGTCGCAATTTGCGTTTTGTCGCCAATTTCCGCCACAAAGAAGGCAATGAAGCTGGCCACAAACGGTCCCCGATTGGAAATCTCTTCGTCATCATCGATTTTATCGGGAATCAGTACCCAGGCGGCCATCGCCAAAAAGCTCACCACCAGCACCCATTTCAACACCTCAGGCGACAGATAATCGGCCACGACCACCCCAAGCCACGCCGCCAAAGCATGGTTGGCAATCGTTGCCAGAAAGATAGCAGCAATAATAGGGATCGGTTTACGGTATCGACTGGCGAGTAATAACGACAAAAGCTGGGTTTTATCCCCGATTTCGGCCAGTGCAACAGTAGTAATAGAGATAGCTAAAACGCTCACGACTTGCTCATTGGGGCAGGGATAATTATATAACCATAGACAAACAGACACGCCCCACCCCGGTTCGTGATGTTTGTCTAAGGTCTTGCTAAACCCGGTCGGCACCGAGTCTCGAACGCCATGGTGATTGTGCACCAATTGTGTTGACGAACGAACCGATCAAATGAGGACATTTGATCGAGAAGCTACTCCCCAAAGACGGGGGAATTCTATCCAGCCTCGGCACATTTCTCAACCCCAAGATGACGAAAAGCGTCAACACGAGGAAATTTGCGCAGCTTAAAGGCAAAAAACTCCATGAAAAGAGAATTTCGCCGATTAATTAAGCAAGATTTCCTCTACTTTGTCGGGGAATAACTCGGTATACTTGATCGTTATTTTTTATCAATTCAGACAGAAGAATCGCGCGAACCTGACTATGCAAAAATACGATATCAAAACCTTTCAGGGTATGATCCTCGCGCTGCAGGATTATTGGGCCCAACAAGGCTGTACCATTGTTCAACCATTAGATATGGAAGTGGGCGCAGGTACGTCTCACCCAATGACGTGCTTACGAGCTCTTGGCCCAGAGCCAATCGCTACAGCGTATGTTCAACCTTCACGCCGTCCAACAGATGGTCGTTACGGTGAAAACCCGAACCGTCTGCAACACTACTACCAATTCCAGGTCATCATTAAACCGTCACCAGACAACATTCAAGAGCTGTACCTCGGTTCTCTGAAAGTGCTGGGCGTTGACCCACAAGTACACGACATCCGCTTCGTGGAAGATAACTGGGAAAACCCAACACTCGGTGCTTGGGGTCTGGGCTGGGAAGTGTGGCTAAACGGCATGGAAGTGACGCAGTTCACTTACTTCCAGCAAGTGGGTGGTCTTGAGTGTAAGCCGGTTACCGGCGAAATCACGTACGGTATCGAGCGTCTAGCGATGTACATTCAGGGCGTAGATTCTGTGTATGATTTGGTATGGACCGATGGCCCACTAGGTAAAGTGACCTACGGTGACATCTACCACCAAAACGAAGTCGAACAGTCCACGTACAACTTCGAACACGCCGATGTCGACTTCCTGTTCACCTTCTTCGACCAATGCGAAAAAGAGTGTCTCCACCTGTTAGCACTGGAAAAACCACTGCCATTGCCAGCATACGAGCGCATTCTGAAAGCCGGACACGCGTTCAACCTGCTGGATGCACGCAAAGCGATTTCCGTCACGGAACGTCAACGCTACATCCTGCGTATTCGTAACCTGACGAAGTCAGTGGCTGAAGCTTATTACGCATCCCGTGAAGCACTGGGCTTCCCAATGTGCAAAAAGTCCGAAGAGAAGTAAGGGGAAGACGTCACATGGCAAAAGAATTTTTGATTGAGCTGGGTACGGAAGAGCTGCCGCCAAAACAACTGCGTACACTGGCAGAAGCGTTTGCAGCAAACTTTACTGCAGAACTGAACAATGCGGGCATCGCACACGATGGCGTGACTTGGTACGCCACCCCACGTCGTCTGGCACTGAAAGTGGCCAACTTGGCAGAAGGTCAACCGGACAAAGTGGTTGAAAAACGGGGTCCAGCGGTCAGCGTCGCGTTTGATGCCGACGGCAACCCAACCAAAGCAGCACAAGGCTGGGCACGCGGCAACGGCATTACCGTTGAGCAAGCTGAACGCCTCGTCACCGACAAAGGTGAATGGCTGCTGTTTAAAGAGCAAGTGAAAGGCCAAGACACCGCTGCCGTGGTTGTCGACATGGCTGCCAAAGCACTGGCTCATCTGCCGATCGCCAAACCGATGCGTTGGGGCGATAAAGAAACGCAATTCATCCGTCCGGTCAAAACCCTGACCATTCTGTTTGGCGACACCCTGATTGACGGCGAAATTCTCGGCGTGAAATCAGGCCGCATCATCCGTGGCCACCGCTTCATGGGTGAACCTGAATTCACCATCGATTCGGCAGCGCAGTACCCTGCGATCCTGCTAGAGCGCGGTAAAGTGATTGCCGATTACGAAACCCGTAAAGCGATGATCATCGACGGCGCCCAAAAAGCGGCTGCAGAACTGGGCGGCATCGCCGATCTGGAAGACGATCTGGTTGAAGAAGTGACCTCGTTGGTTGAATTCCCAGTGGTCCTGACGGCGAAATTTGAAGAGAAATTCCTCAAAGTGCCAGCGGAAGCCCTGGTGTACACCATGAAAGGTGACCAGAAATACTTCCCAGTTTACGACGCCAACAAGCACCTGCTGCCTAACTTCATCTTCGTGTCCAACATCGAGTCCAAAGAGCCTCGCCATGTTATTGAAGGGAACGAGAAAGTGGTTCGCCCACGTCTGGCTGACGCCGAGTTCTTCTTCAACACCGACCTGAAGAGCAAACTGGTTGATCGCCTGCCTCAGCTAGAAACGGCAATTTTCCAGCAAAAACTGGGCACCATCAAAGACAAAACCGACCGTATCACCGAGCTTGCAGGTTACATTGCTGAGCAAATCGGTGCCGATGTCGAGAAATCCAAACGAGCTGGTCTGCTGGCCAAGTGTGACCTCATGACATCCATGGTGTTCGAATTTACCGATACCCAAGGTGTGATGGGCATGCACTACGCCCGCCACGACGGTGAAGCCGAAGAAGTGGCTGTGGCACTGAACGAGCAGTACATGCCACGTTTCGCTGGCGACAGCCTGCCAACCAATGGCGTGTCTGCCGCTGTCGCGATGGCAGACAAACTGGACACCATCGTGGGTATCTTTGGTATTGGCCAAGCGCCGAAAGGCAGTGACCCGTTTGCCCTGCGCCGTGCATCACTGGGTGTACTGCGTATCATCGTGGAATACGGTTACAACCTGGATTTGGTCGACCTTGTCGCCAAAGCGAAATCACTGTTTGGTGATCGCCTGAGCAACGACAATGTTGAGCAAGACGTGATTGAATTCATGCTGGGCCGTTTCCGTGCTTGGTACCAAGACGAAGGCTTCAGCGTGGACATCATTCAAGCGGTGTTGGCACGTCACCCAACCAAACCGGCTGACTTTGACCGCCGTGTGAAAGCGGTGTCGCACTTCCGTGACCTTGATGCGGCCGAAGCGTTGGCAGCGGCGAATAAACGTGTGGGTAACATCCTGGCGAAATTCGACGGCGAGCTGGCGCAAGAGATTGACTTGGCGCTGCTACAAGAAGACGCAGAAAAAGCGTTGGCAGAAGCGGTCGAAGTGATGACTGAAGCTCTGGAACCGGCATTTGCTACTGGCAACTACCAGCAGGCTCTGAGCCAACTGGCGGGTCTGCGTGAACCGGTCGATGCGTTCTTCGACAACGTGATGGTCATGGCCGATGATGAAGCGCTGAAGAAAAACCGTCTGACGCTGCTGAATAACCTGCGTAACCTGTTCCTGCAAATCGCGGATATCTCCCTGTTGCAGAAATAACGTCGTTCTTCGACTTGGTTTGTTCAAAGCCCGACTCTCTGGAGTCGGGCTTTGTTTTTTGATCGAAAACAAAATAGTACTTTGCCTGTCAAAAACATTGCGGTATGTTCAAGAACTACTCTAAATGGCGGAGATTCCTCCCGCTAACCAACAAGATACAAACACAACACTTTAGGCAGTCGAATCATGCAGTTTTCTACTTTTGGCGAGAAATTTAATCGGTACTCCGGAATAACCCAGTTAATGGACGATTTAAACGATGGTCTGCGCACGCCAGGCGCCATCATGCTCGGTGGCGGCAACCCGGCCGCGATTCCGGAAATGCTCGATTATTTTAAACTCACCAGTGAAGAGATGCTGGCCGACGGCTCTCTGATTGCTGCCATGACCAACTACGACGGCCCACAAGGCAAAGATGTGCTGGTCAAAGCACTGGCCACACTATTGCGCGACACGTACGGCTGGGACATCAGCGAAAAAAACATCAGCCTGACCAACGGCAGCCAAAGCGGCTTCTTCTATCTGTTCAATTTGCTGGCCGGGCGCCAACCGGACGGCAGCTTCAAGAAAATTTTGCTGCCACTGGCCCCAGAATACATCGGCTATGGTGATGCGGGCATTGACGAGGATATTTTTGTCTCCTACCACCCAGAAATCGAACTACTCGATAACGGCCTGTTCAAATACCACGTCGATTTTGAGCAGCTTTCCGTCGATGAATCGGTGGCGGCGATTTGTGCCTCCCGACCAACAAACCCAACTGGCAACGTGCTGACGGAAGAAGAAATCCATAAGCTGGACCAACTGGCGCGCGACAACAACATTCCGCTTATCATCGACAACGCTTACGGCGTGCCGTTTCCCAACATCATTTTTGAAGATGTGGAACCCTTTTGGAACGACAACACCATTTTGTGCATGAGCCTATCCAAGCTAGGGCTGCCGGGCGTGCGCTGCGGCATTGTGATTGCCAGCGAAGCCGTCACCCAAGCGCTGACCAACATGAATGGCATCATCAGTTTGGCGCCGGGGAGTGTCGGCCCAGCAGTGGCGCATCGTATCATTGAAAAAGGCGATCTGCTGCGTCTTAGCCAAGATGTGATCAAGCCATTCTACCGCCAGAAATCGCAGCGCGCGGTGACCTTGCTGCAACAGGCGATCGACGACCCACGTTTTCGCATTCATAAGCCTGAAGGCGCGATTTTTCTGTGGCTGTGGTTTGATGAACTGCCCATCACGACCCTAGAACTCTACCGTCGCCTTAAAGCACGTGGCGTGCTGATCGTGCCGGGAGAGTATTTCTTCATCGGCCAAAAAGAAGACTGGGCGCATGCCCATCAGTGCCTGCGCATGAACTACGTGCAGAACGATGACGCGATGCAACAAGGCATTGCCATCATCGCCGAGGAAGTGAAAAAGGCGTACTTGGAAGGTTAACCACCGCGCATAAAAAAGCCCGCCGAAGCGGGCTTTTTCATTATTGATTCTCAAGCAACTGGGTGCCGTTGATGGCAATTTTACGCGGTTGCATTGCCTGCGGAATTTCACGTTCTAAGTCGATGTGCAGTAACCCTTTTTCCATCACTGCGCCAATCACTTTGACGTAATCTGCCAGTTGGAACTTGCGCTCAAAATCGCGTTCCGCAATGCCCTGGTAGATGTAGTTCTTATTCTCTTCCGGCTGGCGTTCACCACGCACAATCAGCGTATTTTCTTGCTGCGTAATGTCCAGTTCATCCTCCGCAAATCCAGCCACCGCCATGGTAATGCGGTATTTGTTCTCTTCTTGCTGTTCAATGTTGTACGGAGGGTAACCGCCCTGTGTGTTTTTGGCGGTGTTGGCTTCCATCATGTTCAACAGACGGTCAAAGCCAATTGCGTTGCGGTATAAAGGCGTGAAATCTACAGTTCTCATCATACTATCCTCTTGATTAAGCAATAGTCTTAACCTTGATCGGTTAAGGCACGGTCCTCATTCTTCAGACATGAGGCCATTGATTGGTTAATGGTGTAGTGGCGTTGATCCTCATCGGAGCGATCCCGCGTCACCACGGTGTGGGAATCCATTCGGCATCCCCTTCAGTTTCATATATAAGGTCGCGCAGCGTACTTTCAAGCCATGTACCAAAAATTTTTTTCAATCATCAAAAAGCCCGATCATTGATCGGGCTTCTCGCACTTTATCCAGACTCGAGGCGATTAACCGCGTGATTTACGCAATTTAATCACGCCGTTCTCCTGCGCTTTTTCCTGCTTCTGGCGACGTTTTTCTTTCAGGGTCATTTGAGGTTTCTTTTGCATCTGCTTACTCATGAGGATCTCCGTTCACTGACATAAGACGCAGCCACATCGCAAAGGACGAGCTGGCGGCTGAACTTCATAGACAATTTCGGTAATCGCATATCGGCGAGAACGACCGAGAATACGGAGTTCCAACACGTCATCGCGCGCCCGCCCCATGAGCGCAGAGCCTAGGTACGAATCCCAAGCCAACTGGCCGGACAGCGGTTGATGCTGATGAGACGCCACCAGCGTCATGCGATACTGATGATAACGTTCGGTATCCACCAAATGCACCGTATCTCCCAGCGCAATACGCGTGGTATTGCGACAGCGTTTCTGCAGCGCGCAGGTGTGTTGCAGTTGCAACAAACGCAGCGGTGACTGATACGTCACAAAGCGGCTGGTCAGCCACCAAGTGCGTATGGCATCACCACATGCCATGATAAAACGAGCGAACATGATGGCTCCTTTGAACGCATTACCGATTCAACAATCTTGGGTAGGTAAACCGGAAGTGACGCCACTCCCGGCTTAAGCCAGGAACGTAACCATCTGCTGCCTCCTTGATGCTTTGTTATCCAACTCATTGCACTATAGCGAGTTCACCATAGAAAGCAAAAGCGCCCAGCGGAACAAAATGGCGCCCCACCCTAAGAAAAGACACAAAGTGGTAACTGGGCTCAGAAAGGAAGGAGGAAGCATCGAAAAGGGGTGAAAAGAGGGATAAAGTTGCAATTTGTCTGCGACAAGAAATAAAAAAAGCAGCGAACCTGTCGCTGCTTTTGTGCCTGGATTAAACCGACTATACGTCGAGGTTCGCCACTTTCAGGGCGTTGTTTTCGATGAACGCACGACGAGGTTCGACTTGATCCCCCATCAGTGTGGTAAACAGCTCATCTGCACCCACGGCATCATCGATGGTGACTTGCATCATGCGACGTGTTTCTGGATCCATGGTGGTTTCCCACAGCTGATCCGGGTTCATCTCACCCAAACCTTTGTAGCGCTGTACAGACAAGCCACGACGTGATTCTTTGATCAGCCAATCAAGGGCCGCTGCAAAGCTCGCCACCGGTTGTGTACGCTCGCCACGTTTGATGTATGCACCGTCTTCGATCAGGCCATGCATCGCTTCAGACAATTCAGCCAGCTTGCCGTACTCTTTGGAGTTCAGCAGATCCACACTCAGCAGGTATTCATGCGTCACACCGTGTGTGCGCACTTTGATGCGCGGTGAGTAGACGTTGTGTTCTGCGTTATGTTCCAGTGTGAAGCTGTATTGGCTCGCGCCCACTTCTTTGGCGTTCAACTGATCAATCAGTTGTTGCGTCCACGCTTGCGCGCCGGCTTCATCCTGACATTTTTCAGCCGTCATGCGTGGCATGTAGATGAATTCATGGATCAGAGAATGCGGGTAACGACGGCTCATGCGTTCGATCAGTTTGATGGCAGCATTGTATTGCTGAACCAATTTCTCCAACGGTGCGCCCGCCAATGCTGGTGCGTCAGCGTTCACGTGCAGCTCTGCGTTGTCCATCGCCAGTGCGATCTGGTATTGGTTCATCGCCTCTTCATCTTTGATGTACTGCTCTTGTTTGCCTTTCTTCACTTTGTACAAAGGTGGCTGAGCAATGTAGATGTAGCCACGTTCAATCAGCTCCGGCATTTGACGGTAGAAGAACGTCAGCAGCAGCGTACGAATGTGAGAACCATCGACGTCCGCATCGGTCATGATGATGATGTTGTGGTAACGCAGTTTGTCTGGGTTGTATTCGTCACGGCCGATACCGCAGCCCAGCGCTGTGATCAGCGTGGCCACTTCTTGCGATGACAACATCTTGTCAAAACGTGCTTTTTCTACGTTAAGGATTTTACCTTTCAGCGGCAGAATCGCCTGATTCTTACGGTTACGACCTTGTTTTGCAGAACCGCCCGCTGAGTCACCCTCCACAATGTAGAGTTCAGACAACGCTGGATCTTTTTCCTGACAGTCCGCCAGTTTGCCGGGTAGGCCCGCGAGATCTAGTGCGCCTTTACGACGTGTCATTTCACGTGCTTTACGTGCCGCTTCACGCGCACGTGCTGCATCGATGATTTTGCTACACACGATTTTCGCTTCCGATGGGTTTTCTGCCAAGAAGTCATTCAACTTCTCGCCCATGGCCGATTCAACCGCAGATTTCACTTCTGAAGACACCAGTTTGTCTTTGGTTTGGCTTGAGAATTTTGGATCAGGCACTTTCACCGACACGACCGCCGTCAACCCTTCACGCGCATCGTCACCCGACGTCGCGGTTTTGGCTTTCTTGCTATAGCCTTCTTTGTCCATGTAAGTGTTCAGTGTACGCGTTAACGCCGCACGGAAACCGGCCAAGTGCGTCCCACCATCGCGCTGTGGAATGTTGTTGGTGAAACAGTAAATGCTTTCTTGGAAACCATCGTTCCACTGCATCGCCACTTCCACGCTGATGCCATCTTCACGTTCAGAGTTGAAGTGGAATACTTTCTCGTGGATGGGCGTTTTGTTGCGGTTCAGGTGGTTTACAAATGCTTGAATACCGCCTTCGTACATGAAGTGATCTTGTTTGTTGTCTTCGCGCTCATCCACCAGCTTGATGGACACGCCAGAGTTCAAGAACGACAGCTCGCGCAGGCGTTTCGCCAGAATTTCGTAATGGAATTCGATGTTGGTAAAGGTTTCAGCGCTTGGCCAGAAACGGACCATGGTGCCGCTGCGATCGGTATCACCCACCACCGCCAATGGCGCTTCAGGAACACCGTGACGGTAGGTTTGGGTGTGCACTTTGCCACCGCGGTGAATGGTCAAGACCACTTTTTCCGACAGGGCGTTCACCACCGACACACCAACCCCGTGCAGACCACCGGATACTTTGTAGGAGTTGTCATCAAACTTACCGCCGGCGTGCAGAACCGTCATGATGACTTCTGCCGCAGACACTTTTTCTTCAGGGTGGAGCTCGGTCGGAATACCACGACCGTCATCGCTGACCGATACCGAGTTATCTTCGTGAATGGTCACGATGATGTCTTTACAGTAACCCGCTAACGCTTCATCAATCGAGTTATCCACCACCTCAAAAACCATGTGGTGCAGACCGGTGCCATCATCAGTGTCGCCGATGTACATACCCGGACGCTTACGTACCGCGTCTAGACCCTTCAGTACTTTAATACTCGATGAATCGTAATTATTCGACATGAGTTACTCTCTCACTATTTATCCTTGCCCTATTGTGCCATGTTCCACATGAAACATCTTGCTGTTCGGCTCGACCATGTCGGCAACCTGGCTTTCAGTAATAGAACTTACAAAAACTTGTGCCCCCGTCGCTTTCAAGCAGTCAGCGAGACGCTTACGACGTTGGCTATCGAGTTCGGAAGCAAAATCATCAATCAAATAGATGCATTGCTTCCCGGTCAGCTCGGTCAAATGCTGCCCTTGCGCGACACGCAGGGCGCAGACCATCAATTTGAGCTGGCCTCGTGACAGAACATCTTCCACTGGTGTTCCGTTCACTTTTATCTTTAAATCTGCTTTGTTAGGACCGCTGAACGTGTATCCAAGCAATTGATCACGTTCGAAGTTTTTTTGCAGTATCTCATGATACGGCGTCTCTTTTTCCCAGCCTCGATAATACTTCAATGTAATTTCGAATTCCGGCAAAAATGTGCGACATAACTCCTCTGCCACACGTTTCATCTGCTCAACATAGGCCCCGCGCCACTGGTCGATGTTTTCCGCCAGTCTGGCCAGTTCTTGATCCCAATAGCTGAGCTCGCGATAACTGCTCGCGGTCTTGAGCAGCGCATTGCGCTGTTTGTTGAGCCGTTTGAATCGGCCCCAGGCATCAAAGAATGCCACTTCAGTGTGAAACACGCCCCAGTCGATAAACGCACGACGTTGTTTCGGTCCGTCCGTCAGCAATTCAAACCCTTCCGGGTGAATCAATTGCAGCGGTAACACCTGAGCCAGTTGAGCTAACTTTTGCCCAGATTGACCGCCTATTTTAACCTCTGTTGAGCCATCGCGCTGCTTATTAATGCCAATCGGTAGCTCAAATTGATCCGAGGTCAAAAAACGACCGTGAACAAAGAGTTCTGAGCACTCATTCTGAATCACACGCCCCGTCAGCGTGCTCTTGAACGAGCGGCCATGACCGAGCAGGTAAATGGCTTCCAGCACGCTGGTTTTGCCACTGCCGTTGGGGCCAATAAGAAAGTTAAAGCCTGATGATAGCGGAATATCACAGGCTTTAATGTTGCGAAATTGCTGAACAATCAGTCGAGTAAGCGGCATAGCGCAATCGTCATGAATTACAGGCGGATGGGCATCACCACGTACATGGCGCTGTCATCATCGACGTTTTCAATCAGCGCACTGGCGTTTGCATCGGACATCGAGACACGCACGTTTTCACACCGCAGGGTGTTGAGTACATCCAGCACGTAGCTGACGTTAAAACCGATTTCGATCGCTTCGCCGTCGAAGTTGACGTCAAGCATCTCTTCGGCTTCTTCCTGTTCTGGGTTGTTGGCGGTAATGCGCATTTCGCCACCATCCAGATTGACGCGTACGCCCCGGAATTTCTCGTTCGACAGAATCGCCGCACGCGAAAATGCTTGGCGCAATTCATCACAGCCCGCTTGTAGCGTTTTGTTGGTATTTTGCGGCAATACGCGGCGATAATCCGGGAAACGGCCATCAACCAGTTTGGAAGTAAACACAAAGTTGTTCACTTCAGCACGCAGGTTTGAGCTACCGATTTGCAGCACCACTGGTTGCTCAGGCGCATCCAGCAGTTTCACCAGTTCCAGTACCCCTTTGCGCGGTACGATAATTTGTTTGTTGGCGAAATCTGCGCCCAGTTCGGTTTGCGACACCGCCATACGGTGACCATCGGTCGCCACGCTGCGCAAGGTGCTGCCGTCAATTTCAAACAGCATGCCGTTGAGGTAGTAGCGCACGTCTTGGTTGGCCATCGAAAACTGTGTTTTCTCAACCAAGCCACGCAGTTCGCCTTGGGTCAGCGACAATTCCACTTCGCTTTGCCAATCTTCAATGTTCGGGAAATCGCTGGCGGGTAAGGTTGCTAAAGAGAAGCGGCTGCGCCCTGAGCGCACTTGCACGCGATCGCCTTCCAGCACCACCGTGATCACCGCCGCATCCGGCAGGCCACGGCAGATGTCGAGGAATTTGCGCGCTGGCACCGTGGTGGTGCCCGCTTCGAAATCACCTTCCAGCGTCACGCGGCTGACCAGTTCAACTTCTAGATCCGTCGCGGTCATGGAGAGCTGATTGTCTTCCACTTTTAGCAGCAAGTTACCCAAAATCGGCAACGTTGCTCGCCCGCCTAATGTGCCGGAGACTTGTTGCAATGGTTTAATGAAGTGACTACGTTCAATCGTAAATTTCATAGTGTGCTCTTAAACGAGATTGGATAAACGACGTGACACATCCACGCTCAGTATCGCGTGATGTTACGAAGACAGGGTTCGAATCAGGTTCGAATAGTCTTCTTTAATATCGTGGCTTTCTTCGCGCAGTTGTTCGATCTTACGACACGCATGCAGCACGGTCGTGTGGTCACGGCCCCCAAACGCGTCGCCGATTTCCGGCAAGCTGTGGTTGGTCAGCTCTTTCGACAGAGCCATCGCCAATTGACGAGGACGCGCCACTGAGCGTGAACGACGTTTGGAGAGCAGATCCGCGACTTTAATCTTGTAGTATTCGGCAACGGTCTTTTGAATGTTGTCGATGGTGACCAGTTTCTCTTGCAGCGCCAACAAATCGCGCAGTGCTTCACGCACGAAATCGATGGTGATCGGGCGACCGGTAAAGTTGGCGTTGGCAATCACGCGGTTCAGCGCCCCTTCCAACTCACGCACGTTTGAACGCAGACGTTTTGCAATAAAGAACGCCACTTCATCCGGCAGATGAATTTGGTGATCTTCGGCTTTTTTCATCAAGATTGCGACGCGCGTTTCCAGCTCTGGTGGCTCGATCGCAACAGTCAGCCCCCAGCCAAAGCGGGATTTGAGGCGATCTTCCACCCCGTTGATCTCTTTTGGATAACGGTCGGATGTCAAAATGATTTGCTGGTTTCCTTCCAACAGCGCGTTGAAAGTATGGAAAAATTCTTCTTGCGAACGCTCTTTATTGGCAAAGAACTGAATGTCATCGATCAGGAGTGCATCCACACTGCGGTAATAGCGTTTGAATTCTTCAATCGCGTTGTTTTGCAGCGCTTTCACCATGTCCTGCACGAAACGTTCCGAGTGCATGTAGACCACTTTGGCGTTCGGGTTGTTGTCGACGATGGCGTTGCCCACCGCATGCAGCAAGTGCGTTTTACCCAAACCGGTCCCACCGTATAAAAACAGTGGGTTGTAGGCCGCCCCCGGATTGTCGGAGACCTGACGCGCGGCCGCAAGGCCGAGCTGGTTCGACTTACCTTCGACAAAGTTATTGAATTTGTGCTTTGGATTCATGTTGGAACGATAGGTAATTTCCGGCGCATTGGCCGCATCATCATCCCAGGTTTTGTGAATCGGTTTACGTTGCGCCAGTTGCGCAGGCGCAGAAGACTCTGCCGCCACATCCGCAGCGGTGCGTTTTTGAGTCGGTTTTGGCGCCACCACCCGGCGGCTGCCCACTTCAAACCGTAGGCTCGGCACATCATGACCGCAAAAATCTTTCAACAGGCGGTTGATGTTGTTGATGTATTTGTCGCGAACCCAATCGAGAACAAAGCGGTTGGGTGCAAACAAAGTGAGAGTATTGTCATTGAGCTCCGCTTGTAACGGACGAACCCACATGCTGAATTCTGCGGCTGGTAGCTCCTCTTGAAGCTGTTGCAGGCACTGCAACCAAAGCGAAGATGACACGATTCTCTCACTCTAAATCAATGATCGGTAAAGATTGGCAATTCTACCTGTTGATAACTCAGATCGCCAGCGATTGATCCACGTTCCAGTGAATAAGATCCAAGTTATTCACAATATTTTCTCATCAGTTGGCAAGATCCACACAGCACGTCCTAAATTTACTCACACAGTGATCCACAGATTCAATGATCAACCGGAGTTATCCCCAAAAATGGGTGATCGTCCAGTTATGGTTAATAACAACTGGTTATTTATTCTATTAAGTTATTTACCAGTAATATCACGCCCTATAATCATAAGGAGTCACAAGATGAAAAACTGGATTAAATTGGCAGTGGCCGCGCTTGCTCTATCCGCCGCGACTGTACAAGCCGCAACAGACATCAAAGTCGGGATGTCGGGTCGTTACTTCCCATTCACCTTCGTCAAGCAAGACCAACTGCAAGGTTTTGAAGTGGATGTGTGGAACGAGATCGGTAAACGCAACGATTACCATGTGGAATATGTGACCTCAAACTTCTCAGGTTTGTTTGGTTTGCTGGAAACTGGCCGCATTGACACCATCTCGAATCAGATCACCATGACCAAAGAGCGTCAGGCGAAATACCTGTTCTCGGCACCGTATGTCATCGATGGCGCGCAAATTGCCGTGCGTAAAGGCAACGACAGCATCCAAGGCATCGAAGACCTGGCCGGTAAAACCGTGGCAGTGAACTTGGGGTCAAACTTCGAACAACTGCTGCGTGCGCACGACAAAGACGGCAAAATCAACATCAAAACCTACGATACCGGTTTTGAACGTGATGTCGCACTGGGCCGCATCGATGCGTTCGTGATGGACCGCCTCTCTGTGCTGGAAGTGATTGATAAAACAGGTCTGCCATTGCAATTGGCAGGGTCTCCATTTGAAACCATCGCCAACGCGTGGCCATTCCTGAACAACGAGAAAGGCCATAAATTGCAGTCGGAAGTGAACCAAGCACTTGCTGCGATGCGTGCAGACGGTACACTGAGCCAGATTTCTGAGAAATGGTTCGGTACGGATATTACCAAATAACTGAGACCAATAGCCGAATCAATAAGGTGGAATCGCAGGATTCCGCCTTTTGTTGTCTTTAGGGGGACGTAAATGGGGTTTGATTTTCAATACATGCTGGGGCTGATGCCGATCCTGCTCAAGTATCTGAGCACCACCATGGAAATGGCGGTGTGGGGCATGTTCTTTGCGCTGATTTTGTCCGTGCTGCTGGCCAACATCCGCGTGTTCAAAGTGCCGGTGTTGAACGCCCTGAGCCAGTTGTACATCAGCTTCTTTCGTGGCACACCGCTGCTGGTACAAATGTTTCTGTTGTACTACGGCCTACCGCAGATTTTCCCACTATTAATCGGCATTGATGCGTTTAGCGCGGCCGTAATCGGTTTGACGCTGCACTTTGCTGCCTACATGGCCGAAACCATTCGCGCGGCGATCATCGGTATCGACCGCAGCCAGATGGAAGCCAGCCTGTCGGTCGGCATGACCACGGGGCAAGCGATGCGCCGCATTATTTTGCCGCAAGCCAGCCGCGTCGCGCTGCCGTCATTGATGAACTACTTCATCGACATGATCAAATCGACCTCACTGGCATTTACCTTCGGCGTGGCGGAAATCATGGCCAAAGCGCAGATGGAAGCCTCCTCCAGCTTTCGCTTCTTTGAAGCCTTCCTGGCCGTAGCACTGATTTACTGGGCGGTCGTGATGGTTCTGACCCGCGTGCAGATTTGGGCAGAGAATAAACTGAATAAGGCGTATGTACGATGATCACGTTATCCAACATTCATAAACGCTTTGGCGATGCCGAGGTACTAAAAGGCATCGATATCACCATCAATCAGGGTGAAATCATTGTGATTATCGGCTCTAGCGGCACCGGTAAATCCACCCTACTGCGCTGCGTGAACTTTCTTGAGCAGGCCGACCAAGGCACCATCACCATTGATGATGTCAGCGTCGATACCCAAAAACACACCAAAGCCGAAGTGCTGGCCCTGCGCCGCAAAACCGGATTCGTGTTTCAGAACTACGCGCTGTTTGCTCACCTCACCGCACGTCAGAACATTGCGGAAGGCCTCATCACCGTGCGTGGCTGGAAAAAAGATCAAGCGCTACAGCGTGCGCAGCAGATCCTCGAAGACATTGGTCTGGGCGATCGCGGCGACAGCTACCCAGCGGCGCTCTCTGGCGGCCAGCAGCAACGCGTCGGCATTGGCCGTGCGATGGCGCTGCAACCGGAACTGCTGCTGTTTGATGAACCCACCTCTGCGCTGGACCCAGAATGGGTGGGCGAAGTACTGGGGCTCATGAAAAAACTCGCCACCCAGCACCAAACCATGCTGGTGGTGACTCACGAAATGCAATTTGCCAAAGAGGTCGCCGACCGCGTGATCTTTATGGCGGAAGGGAATATTGTTGAGCAAGGTTCTCCACAGGATATCTTTGACCATCCACAGGATCCACGCCTCAGAAAATTCCTGAATCAGGTCGGGATCGATTAAGGATCCTTGAGATTTTATCGAGACTCCGTATAATCGGCCGACCGGAAAGTATGAAGCCCGAGCCTGAACGTTTTTCGTTCGTTGGAATCGAGTTTCGGCAAACCCAATCATTGACACCTTTTGTGACTGTGATTACAATTCCGCCTCTTTGTTGAGAGGCGTCGGAATGTCCTTTCTTTTATATACAGAGAAGACGTATTGCCCACGCCGGGTTTTATGAACCTAAAAACTACTGATCAGTAAAGGTAATAACCATGTCTAAACGCACTTTTCAACCTACAGTTCTAAAGCGCAAGCGTACTCACGGTTTCCGTGCACGCATGGCGACTGCGAACGGTCGTAAAGTAATTAATGCACGTCGTGCAAAAGGCCGTAAGCGCCTGTCAAAATAATCGCTAGCTTATTTTGAGTACGTACGCATTTAATCGGGAGTTACGTTTGTTAACTCCCGAGCATTATCAAAATGTCTTTCAGCAAGCTCACCGAGCAGGCTCCCCCCATTTCACCATCATTGCACGCGATAATAACCTTTCTCATCCTCGTTTAGGGTTAGCGGTTCCTAAGAAACAAATCAAGACAGCCGTTGGTCGTAACCGCTTCAAGCGTTTGGCCCGCGAAAGCTTTCGTCTCAATCAACACAAACTTGCACACAAAGATTATGTTGTCATTGCGAAGAAAAGCGCCCAAGATTTGAGCAATGAGGAAATGTTCACTTTGTTCGACAAGTTATGGCATCGCCTTTCACGCCCTTCACGTGGCTAGCCATTGGTTTAGTCCGACTATACCAGTGGTTTATTAGTCCGCTGATCGGCCCGCGTTGCCGATTTACGCCCACTTGCTCTACTTATGCGATAGAAGCGTTGAGAGCTCACGGATTTGTAAAAGGGTGTTGGTTATCCGGCAAACGTCTATTAAAATGCCACCCTTTGAACGAAGGGGGATTTGACCCCGTTCCACCAGTCCAAAAACACGACAGAGATAAATAACGATGGATTCTCAACGTAATATCCTGTTAATCGCTTTGGCTCTGGTTTCTTTTTTACTTTTCCAACAGTGGCAAGTAGCGAAGAACCCAGCACCTCAAGCGGTTGAGCAGGCTCAAACCAGCAGTGCCGTCCCTGCACCGTCTTTAGCCGATGAGTTCGATCCAGCACCATCGCAAAACAGTGCTGCGGCCAAAGTGATTACCGTCACTACAGATGTACTGACTCTGTCTATCGACACAGTTGGTGGTGATGTGGTCACAGCAAAACTGAACCAATACTCTGACGAATTGGACTCAGAAAACCCATTCGTCCTGTTGAAAAATACACAAGGTCATCAATTCATCGCGCAAAGCGGCCTGATCGGCCCTCAAGGGATCGATCTGAGCAGCAACAATCGCCCAACCTACACGGTTGACGCAGACAGCTTCACGCTGGCTGACGGCCAAGATGAACTGCGTATTCCGATGACTTACCAAGCCAACGGCCTTGAATACACCAAAACATTCGTGCTCAAACGTGGGAACTACGCGGTTGACGTTGAATTCAACGTGGTGAACCACTCAGGCAACAACGCCACTCTGGGCATGTACGCACACCTGCGTCAAAACCTGCTCGATTCTGGCGGTAGCCTAGCGATGCCAACTTACCGTGGCGGCGCTTACTCAACTGAAGATACGCGTTACAAAAAATACAGCTTTGACGACATGCAGGATCGCAACCTTGCGATGAACCTCGCCAACGGTCAAGGTTGGGCAGCGATGATCCAACACTACTTTGCGTCTGCATGGATTCCACGCAACGAGCCAGGCACCAACCTGTACTCTCGCGTGATCGGCAACCTGGGTGACATTGGCGTCCGCATGCCAAACAAAACCATCGCAGATGGCCAACAAGCTGATTTCAAAGCCACCCTGTGGGTCGGTCCTAAACTACAAGACCAAATGGCGGCCACTGCGCCAAACCTGGACCTCGTGGTTGACTACGGCTGGCTATGGTTCATCGCGAAACCACTGCACTGGCTACTGTCTGTTATTCAGTCATTCGTTGGTAACTGGGGTGTGGCAATCATCTGTCTGACCTTCATCGTACGTGGTGCGATGTACCCGCTGACTAAAGCGCAGTACACCTCCATGGCGAAAATGCGCATGCTGCAACCAAAACTGCAAGCCATGCGTGAGCGCATCGGCGATGACCGTCAGCGCATGAGCCAAGAAATGATGGAACTGTATAAGACAGAGAAAGTGAACCCGCTGGGCGGCTGTCTACCTATCTTCCTACAGATGCCGATCTTCATTTCGCTGTACTGGGCCCTGATGGAATCGGTTGAACTGCGTCACTCACCATTCTTTGGTTGGATTCACGACTTGTCAGCACAAGACCCGTACTACATCCTGCCATTGTTGATGGGTGCAAGTATGTTCTTCATCCAGAAAATGAGCCCAACCACCGTGACGGATCCAATGCAGCAGAAGATCATGACCTTTATGCCGGTTATGTTTACGTTCTTCTTCCTGTTCTTCCCGTCAGGTTTGGTACTGTACTGGTTGGTATCGAACATCGTGACTCTGATTCAACAGACTTTGATTTACAAAGGTCTGGAGAAAAAAGGCTTACACTCCAAGTAAGCACGAAGCGAATCAGCAAAGGCGGCCAAAAGGTCGCCTTTTTGTTGCTTGCTGATTACAATGACGCTAATTCGATTTTTTTACAGGTAAGGTTATGACTACCGATACTATCGTCGCGCAAGCCACGGCTCCGGGTCGTGGTGGCGTTGGCATTATTCGCGTTTCAGGTCCCAAAGCCACGGAAGTGGCGCTGGCAGTGACCGGCCGCACGCTCAAGCCACGTTACGCAGAATACCTGCCTTTCAAAACAGAGTCGGGGGTGGAACTGGATCAGGGCATCGCGCTCTTCTTCCCAAACCCGCACTCGTTTACCGGTGAAGACGTACTGGAGCTGCAAGGCCACGGCGGCCCCGTGGTCATGGATATGCTCATCAAACGCATTCTGATGATTCCTGGCGTGCGTCCGGCGCGTCCGGGCGAGTTCTCTGAGCGCGCGTTTCTTAACGACAAGATGGACCTGACACAAGCGGAAGCGATTGCCGACTTGATCGACGCCAGCTCCGAAGAAGCAGCCAAATCGGCGCTCAAATCGCTGCAGGGTCAATTTTCCAAACGCATCCATACGCTGGTGGAATCGCTGATCCATCTGCGCATCTACGTCGAAGCAGCAATTGATTTTCCGGAAGAAGAAATCGACTTTCTTGCCGACGGCAAAGTCTCCGGCGACCTACAAGCCATCATCGACAACCTCAACGCGGTGCGCCAAGAAGCCAATCAAGGCGCCATCATGCGTGAAGGGATGAAAGTGGTGATTGCAGGCCGTCCGAACGCCGGGAAATCCAGCCTGCTGAACGCGCTGTCTGGCAAAGAGTCTGCGATTGTGACCGATATTGCCGGCACCACGCGCGATGTCTTGCGTGAACACATTCACATCGACGGTATGCCACTGCACATCATCGACACCGCCGGTTTGCGGGAAGCGTCGGATGAAGTGGAAAAAATTGGCATCGAGCGAGCGTGGGACGAAATCGCGCAAGCGGACCGTGTTCTGTTTATGGTTGACGGTACCACCACCAGCGCCACCGATCCCAAAGACATTTGGCCCGATTTTGTCGATCGCCTACCCGACAGCATGGGCATGACCGTGATCCGCAATAAAGTCGATCAAACCGGCGAAACGCTGGGGATCTGCCACGTGAATCAACCCACGCTGATCCGCCTATCGGCGAAAACCGGTGAAGGCGTCGATGCGCTGCGTTCACACTTAAAAGCATGCATGGGCTTTACCGGCAATCAAGAAGGCGGCTTTATGGCGCGCCGCCGCCACCTCGATGCGCTGGAACGTGCCGCAGAACACCTGAGCATTGGTCAGCAGCAACTGGAAGGCTACATGGCGGGAGAAATTCTGGCAGAAGAGCTGCGTCTGGCGCAGCAACATCTCAATGAGATCACCGGGGAATTCAGTTCAGACGACCTACTCGGGCGCATCTTCTCCTCATTCTGTATCGGCAAGTAATTGATGAAGGCTAAGCGTGACTCAACGCTTAGCCTATTTTTTTTGTGATACGCCCGCGTTTCTTTGCCTTTTTGTCAACTCATTTTCCCCGCCTTCCCTGCACCACATGACCTTTGACCGAGTATGATCCCTTAGGCGCGATCCCCCTTGTGGAGAAGCTTGTGCACAGGCAGGATCCTTTCTTGATAGCGTGGGGACACGATCTTGCCCTTTACTATCCACAGCTTACCCCTGTATTCTTCTCACCCAAGTCGATTATTCACTTCTTTCGTTTAAGACGAAACAGCTCGGGGTTTTATATGATTCACATCATCACAGGCAGTACCTTAGGCGGCGCAGAATACGTCGGAGATCACCTCAGCGATTTGCTGCAGGCGCAGGGAAAAGAGACCACGATTCACAATCAGCCACAATTGGCAGAGATTCCTGCGCAAGGAACGTGGTTGATCATCACATCGACGCACGGCGCAGGCGATTACCCAGACAACATCCAACCGTTTATTCAGGCGCTACAAGCCACCCCCCCCAACACCCGCGATCTGACATTTGCCGTGGTGGCCATAGGCGACTCAAGTTATGACACGTTCTGTGCCGCGGGCCAACACGCGTTTGATTTGCTCGAAGATATTGGGGCAACACCGCTGGCGGACTGCTTTACCATCGATGTGCAAGAGTATCCCGTGCCGGAAGATGCCGCCGAAGTGTGGCTCAATGAGCGCATTGCAGCGTTCTAATCGATCTGTGAAGCGGCCATCGGTCGCTTTTTTTCAATCTCAAGAAAGGGAACGTGCCCCGTTGTGAATGTTTTTTCACGCTTTCGTCAGAAAAAGGCAGTATGGATTCACGCGAAGGGCTGTGCATAACTCTGCGCTTATCCGGTGATCAACCTATAGTTATCCAAATAACAACTTAGATCCAAATTACCCCCTGTGAATAACTGCCATTTTTGATCCCAGCTAATCCTCGATCAGATCAGGTGATGATCACATGTTCTGATCAAGAGAAGATCCATGATCTCGTTGATCATTTTTCACTTATCCACAGAGATCGTCGATCCTAATAGTAGATCCAATAAAAGATCTCTAAATAGATCTTTATATATTATTTAGTTAAACACTCGGGATGGAAAAAAGCAGAAAAGCGATTTTCTAGCCAATGGAAAGAAGGTAGAATACGTCTCTTTTATTTTATCTCTTCGCTCAATGAATACCTGAGGTCGTTCATGCTTTATCACGAAACATTTGACGTCATTGTGGTTGGTGGCGGTCACGCAGGAACGGAAGCCGCGCTCGCAGCCGCTCGTACAGGCCAACGTACGTTACTTCTCACTCACAATATCGACACGCTGGGACAGATGTCCTGTAACCCAGCAATCGGCGGTATTGGTAAAGGCCACTTAGTTAAAGAAGTGGATGCGATGGGTGGTCTGATGGCAGAAGCCATCGATCATGCGGGTATTCAATTTCGCACACTGAACGCCTCAAAAGGGCCTGCGGTACGTGCGACACGTGCTCAAGCCGACCGTGCACTGTACAAAGCGTACGTTCGCCATACGTTGGAAAACACCCCCAATCTGACGCTGTTCCAACAAGCGGCGGATGATCTGATCGTTGAAAACGATCAAGTGCGTGGTGTGGTGACCCAAATGGGGCTCAAATTCCGCGCCAAAGCCGTTGTATTGACCGTGGGCACCTTCTTGGGCGGAAAGATCCACATTGGCTTGGAAAACTTCTCTGGTGGCCGCGCAGGCGATCCACCATCGATCGCCTTAGCACAGCGTCTGCGTGAATTGCCATTCCGCGTGGATCGTCTGAAAACCGGCACTCCACCTCGCATCGATGCCAATAGTGTCGATTTCTCGATATTGGAAGCGCAACACGGTGACAATCCAACACCGGTGTTCTCATTCATGGGCAAACGCGAGCATCATCCGCGTCAGATTCCATGTTTCATCACGCACACCAATGAGAAAACGCATGACGTGATTCGTGCCAACCTCGATCGCAGCCCAATGTATGCGGGTGTGATTGAAGGGATTGGGCCACGTTACTGTCCGTCGATTGAAGACAAAGTCATGCGTTTTGCGGATAAAAACAGCCACCAAATTTTCATCGAACCGGAAGGTCTGACAACCACAGAACTGTATCCAAACGGCATCTCAACCAGTTTGCCTTTTGACGTGCAAGTGCAGATCGTGCGTTCGATGAAAGGGTTTGAGAATGCGCATATTGTCCGTCCGGGCTATGCGATCGAATACGATTTCTTTGATCCACGCGATCTAAAACAGACCTTTGAAACCAAGTTTATTCAAGGTTTGTTCTTCGCTGGCCAGATCAACGGCACCACCGGGTACGAAGAAGCGGCAGCGCAAGGCCTGATGGCGGGTCTGAACGCGAGCTTGTTTAGTCAAGACAAAGAGGGCTGGAGCCCACGTCGTGACCAAGCGTATGTCGGCGTGCTGATTGACGATTTATCAACCATGGGCACCAAAGAACCGTACCGCATGTTCACATCGCGTGCGGAATACCGTTTGCTGCTGCGTGAAGACAATGCCGATCTACGTTTGACTGAAAAAGCCCGTGAACTGGGCCTGATCAACGATGCGCGTTGGGCACGTTTCAATCAGAAGATTGAACACATGGAAACCGAACGTCAACGTCTGAAAGAGACCTGGATGAACCCGAATTCTGACGGTGTTGACGCACTTAACGCACTGCTGAAAACGCCGATGTCGCGTGAAGCCAGCGGTGAAGATCTGCTACGTCGCCCTGAAATGACGTACGACTTGCTGACTTCGTTGTCGGCCTTTGCTCCTGCGCTTGAGGATCGTGAAGCCGCGGAACAAGTTGAAATTCAGGTGAAATACGACGGTTACATTCAGCGTCAGCAAGATGAGATCGAAAAATCTCTGCGTCATGAGCACACCAAACTGCCTATCGACCTCGATTACAAAGCGGTCAAAGGCTTGTCGAACGAAGTGGTGATGAAGCTCAATAACGCGAAACCGGAAAGTATCGGTATTGCGTCACGCATTTCGGGAATCACTCCTGCGGCGATCTCTATTCTGCTGGTGCACCTGAAAAAACACGGCCTACTCAAGAAAGGAGAAGCCGCGTAATGAATTCGCTACGCGTTAAACTTGATGCCCTGATTGCTCAGACCGACCTTGACGTGTCTGAGCGTCAACGTGAGCAGCTGGTTGGTTATGTCGAGCTGCTCAACAAATGGAACAAAGCCTATAATCTGACATCCGTACGCGACACGTCTGACATGCTCGTGAAGCACATTATGGATAGTATTGTGGTGAGCCCGCTGTTGGTGGGGGAGCGTTTTATTGATGTTGGGACGGGGCCAGGTCTGCCGGGGATTCCTTTGGCGATCATGAACCCGACCAAGAGCTTTGTTTTGCTGGATAGTTTGGGCAAGCGGATTCGCTTTATCAAACAGGTCTTGCATGAACTGAACATCACCAATGTCACGCCGGTTCAGAGCCGCGTGGAAGAGTTTGACGGTGGTGAAGACGGTTTTGACGGTGTGTTGAGTCGTGCGTTTGCTTCCATCACGGACATGGTGGAGTGGTGCCATCACTTACCGCGTGCTAAAACCGGTGTCTTCTTAGCGCTGAAAGGGCAATTACCGCAAGATGAGATTGAACAGCTGCCGGAATGGTGTTCTGTGATCGATATCAAAGCTTTGAAAGTTCCTGAGTTGGAAGGTGAGCGTCATCTTGTAATCTTATCGCGCAAGGGATAATAACGAGGCACGACCGTGGGTAAAATCGTAGCGATCGCTAACCAGAAGGGTGGCGTAGGAAAAACAACAACTTGTATTAATTTGGCGGCCTCAATGGCGGCCACCAAACGCAAAGTGCTGGTGATTGATCTCGACCCGCAAGGCAATGCAACCATGGCCAGCGGTGTGGATAAATATCAGGTTGATGCCACTGCGTACGAGCTGTTGGTCGAAGAAGCCCCATTTGAAGAAGTGGTGTGTCGTAAGACCACAGGTCATTACGACCTGATTGCAGCCAATGGCGACGTGACGGCAGCCGAGATCAAACTGATGGAAGTGTTTGCGCGTGAGGTGCGTTTGAAGAACGCTCTCGCGTCAGTTCGTGATAACTATGATTTCATCTTTATCGATTGTCCTCCTTCTTTAAACCTCCTTACAATCAATGCGATGGCGGCAGCCGATTCGGTTTTAGTACCGATGCAATGCGAGTACTTTGCCTTGGAAGGTTTAACGGCGTTAATGGATACCATCAGTAAGTTAGCTGCGGTGGTGAATGACAATCTGAAGATCGAAGGTCTGCTTCGTACCATGTACGATCCACGCAACCGACTCGCTAACGAAGTTTCTGATCAATTAAAAAAACACTTTGGCAACAAGGTGTACCGCACAGTTATCCCTCGCAACGTTCGCCTCGCTGAGGCGCCAAGTCATGGCAAACCTGCCATGTATTACGACAAGTATTCGGCCGGAGCCAAAGCGTATCTCGCGTTGGCAGGCGAAATGTTACGTCGTGAAGAAGTACCCGCATAACACCAACTAAAGGATTCGTGTGCATGACTAAACGTGGTTTAGGAAAAGGGCTGGACGCACTGCTGTCCACCAGCTCTCTGGCTCGTGAGAAACAACACGTGGCCTCTCAAAGCCAAGCTATGTCTAGCGAGGGTGAGTTGACCGATCTTGTGATCACCAACCTGAAGCCGGGTATGTACCAACCCCGTAAAGATATGTCGCCGGAGGCGCTGGAAGAACTGTCTGCCTCCATTCAATCTCAAGGCATCATTCAGCCGATCGTGGTGCGTCCACTGGCGTTGGGTGGTTACGAAATTATTGCCGGTGAACGTCGCTGGCGAGCGGCGCGTCAAGCCGGCCTCAAGCAAGTGCCGTGTTTGGTGAAGCGCGTCGACGATCGTGCGGCGATCGCCATGGCGTTGATCGAAAATATTCAGCGTGAAGATCTGAATGTGATCGAAGAGGCACAAGCGCTAGAACGCTTGCAGGATGAATTCAAACTGACTCATCAACAAGTTGCGGATGTGATCGGTAAGTCGCGCGCCACGGTGAGTAACTTGCTGCGTTTGAACCAGCTGGACGACAGCGTGAAACGTTTGGTGGAGACGCGTCAGTTAGAAATGGGCCATGCTCGCGCGTTGTTGATGCTCGACGGTGAACAGCAAATTGAAGTGGCTGCTCGGGTCGCGAAGAAACAACTGACGGTGCGCCAAACCGAACAACTCGTAAAAAAATGCCTCTCAGAGGACTCTGATGTAAAAAATGTGCCAGAAGACGTAGAAATACAACAAATGTCACAAAATCTGAGTGAAAAACTCGGGGCAAAAGTGTCAATCGTCCGTTCAAAAAGCGGAAAGTCAAAAGTCACGATAAGTCTTGATGAGCCTCACAAATTCGAGCAACTAATTGCCAAGCTACAAGGCTAAGTGAGATAATTGATTTAAATCAATTGTGAAAAATAAGATTTCTTTAGCGAAATATGTCGGTGTGTAAACAAAATTGTAACTTTTTGCAGCGTTGTAATTGCAATCAATTGATGTCACCGTATAATTTTCGCCAATTTCCGGCTCCAGCAATATGTTGTGTGTTGGACATTACTAGAGGTACGAATACATGGTAGCTGCGTTAGCTAGGCCAGGACGAGCGCTTGCAAAGCAATTGTTAATGATCCAGTTCGGCGCGGTTATGGTTGTGGCAGCAGGGATGGCGATTGCCGTAAATGCTGAATGGGGAATTTCAGCGCTGATTGGTGGGGGCATTTTTGTCTTCGCTAATGCAGTTTTTGCGCTGTGTGCTTTTATGTTTAGTGGAGCTCGTGCTGCAAAGCGAATTACGGCCTCTTTCTACACAGGTGAAACACTTAAAATCCTCATCACTATCGCACTGTTCTCTGTCGCCTACATGTATATGCAGGTGGAACTTGTTCCCCTAAAACTAACCTATTTGCTGGCTCTAGGTATTAATATCTGTGCGCCAGTGCTTTTCATTAACAACAAAAAATAGGATGAGTTATGGCTGCGCCAGGTGAAGCGCTAACATCGTCCGGATACATTGAACACCACCTTTCCAACCTATCGTTGTACAAGTTAGGTCTGGTTGCGGAGGAGACAAGTTTCTGGAACGTACATATCGATAGCCTGTTTTTTTCTTTGTTTACTGGACTGATCTTCCTTTGGGTGTTCCGTTCTGTGGCCAAGAAAGCAACAGCGGGTGTACCAGGCAAGCTACAGTGTTTTGTTGAAATAGTGGTTGAATTTGTCGATACCAACGTCAAAGACACCTTCCATGGACGCAATCCGCTAATAGCACCGCTGGCACTGACTATCTTTTGTTGGGTATTGCTAATGAACATCATGGACTTAGTGCCAATTGATTTCTTGCCGTATCCAGCACAGCATTGGCTCGGTATCCCTTACTTAAAAGTGGTCCCGTCTGCTGATGTGAACATCACCATGGCTATGGCTCTAGGCGTGTTCGCTCTGATGATTTACTACAGCATCAAAGTGAAAGGTCTAGGTGGGTTTGCGAAAGAATTGGCGTTACACCCATTCAATCACCCAATTATGATTCCGTTTAACCTGCTTATTGAAGTGGTGTCGCTACTGGCTAAACCACTCTCACTGGGTATGCGTCTATTCGGTAACATGTTCGCGGGTGAGGTTGTATTTATTCTTATCGCAGCGATGCTACCATGGTGGCTACAATGGTTGGGTTCACTACCGTGGGCTATCTTCCATATTCTGGTAATTCTGATTCAGTCTTTCGTGTTCATGATGTTGACAATCGTCTATCTGTCTATGGCACATGAAGATAGTGATCATTAATAAAAAATATTTAGCTTTTATTTGGGCTCATAAGCCAACAACAATAATTGGAGATAGTAATGGAAACTTTACTGAGCTTTTCTGCAATCGCCGTAGGTATCATCGTCGGTCTTGCTTCTCTTGGTACTGCGATTGGTTTCGCACTTCTAGGTGGTAAATTCCTGGAAGGCGCTGCTCGTCAACCAGAAATGGCTCCTATGCTGCAAGTTAAGATGTTCATCATTGCAGGTCTGCTGGATGCGGTTCCAATGATCGGTATCGTAATCGCACTGCTATTCACATTCGCGAACCCATTTGTTGGTCAACTAGGTTAATCACGTTTTGCCAGCGACAAACCCCGCAAGGTGGTTTGTCTTTGATTAACACGAAGTCCATATAGAGGGGTAGCTGTTGTGAATATGAACGCAACTCTGCTAGGTCAAGCACTTTCATTCGCACTGTTTGTGTGGTTCTGCATGAAATATGTATGGCCGCCAATCATTAAAGCGATTGAAGAGCGTCAGAAGAAAATTGCTGACGGTTTGCAAGCTGCTGAGCGTGCAAAGAAAGATTTGGACCTAGCACAAGCCAACGCTTCTGATTCACTGAAAGAAGCGAAGCGCACAGCAACTGAGGTCATTGAGGCAGCGAACAAACGTAAAGCGCAAATTTTGGATGAAGCGCGCGAGGAAGCTCAGGCAGAACGCCAGAAAATCCTTGCTCAAGCTGATGCTGAGATTGACGCCGAACGTAACCGTGCCCGCGATGAGCTGCGCAAACAAGTTGCAACTCTGGCGATTGCTGGTGCTGAGAAGATCCTTGAGCGTACGATCGATAAAGATGCGCACAAAGATATTCTCGACAACATTACTGCAAAACTTTAAGTCTGGGGGCGCCGAATGTCTGATTTGACTACAATTGCACGCCCCTATGCTAAAGCAGCATTTGAATTTGCGGTGGAAAAACAACAACTGGATCAATGGAGCCAGATGCTTGTTTTCGCTGCCGAAGTCGCAAAGAACGACCAGATGAAAGAGCTGTTAACCAGCTCGACCTCTGCCGATAAAATGGCAGAAATCTTTGTCGCAATTTGTGGCGAACAGTTTGATGCACATGGTCAGAACCTGCTGAAGGTAATGGCTGAGAATGGCCGCTTACAGGCCCTTCCGGATGTTTGTGCTCAATTCCATGCTCTGAAACAAGAGCATGAGAAGAAAGTCGACGTTGAAGTGATTTCAGCATCTGAACTTTCAGAGCAGCAACTGGCAGACATCAGCAACAAACTTGAGCAGCGTCTGGAACGCAAAGTTCAGCTGAATTGCAGTGTAGATGAGACCCTACTTGGTGGGGTAGTAATTCGAGCCGGAGACTTAGTCATCGATAACTCAGCGCGTGGTCGTTTGAACCGCCTGAGCGATGCCTTGCAGTCTTAATGGGGATTGGAGCATGCAACTTAATTCCACGGAAATTAGCGATCTAATTAAACAGCGTATTGAGTCTTTCAACGTTGTTAGTGAAGCTCGCAATGAAGGTACTATCGTTTCGGTAAGCGATGGTATTATCCGAATTCACGGCCTAGCGGACGTGATGCAGGGTGAAATGATTGAATTACCGGGTGGCCGTTATGCACTCGCACTTAACCTTGAGCGTGACTCGGTTGGTGCAGTTGTCATGGGTCCATATGCTGACCTGAAGGAAGGCGAAAAAGTTACTGGTACAGGTCGTATTCTAGAAGTACCAGTAGGTCCTGAACTGTTAGGCCGCGTAGTGAACACACTGGGTGAGCCAATCGACGGTAAAGGTCCAATCGAAGCAAAATTAACTTCTCCTGTAGAAGTGATTGCACCAGGCGTAATCGACCGTCAATCAGTCGATCAACCTGTACAAACTGGTTATAAATCAGTGGATGCGATGATTCCAATCGGCCGTGGTCAGCGTGAGCTGGTTATCGGTGACCGTCAAACTGGTAAAACAGCGATGGCGATCGATGCGATCATCAACCAAAAAGATTCAGGTATTTACTCAATCTACGTCGCGATCGGTCAGAAAGCTTCGACTATCGCAAACGTAGTTCGTAAACTTGAAGAGCACGGCGCTCTGAAGAACACTATCGTTGTGGTAGCGTCTGCTTCTGAGTCTGCAGCTCTGCAATACCTTGCGCCATACGCTGGGTGTGCAATGGGTGAATACTTCCGCGATCGCGGTGAAGATGCACTGATTGTTTACGATGATCTGTCTAAGCAAGCTGTTGCTTACCGTCAGATTTCTCTACTGCTACGTCGTCCGCCAGGCCGTGAAGCATTCCCTGGTGACGTTTTCTACCTCCACTCACGTCTACTTGAGCGTGCTGCTCGCGTAAGCGCTGATTACGTAGAACGTTTCACGAACGGTGAAGTGAAAGGCAAGACCGGTTCTCTAACGGCGCTGCCGATCATCGAAACCCAAGCTGGTGACGTATCCGCATTCGTACCGACTAACGTAATCTCGATTACCGATGGTCAGATCTTCCTACAAACTGAACTGTTCAACGCGGGTGTTCGCCCAGCAGTTGACCCAGGTATCTCAGTTTCTCGTGTAGGTGGTTCAGCACAGACGAAAATCATCAAGAAACTGTCAGGCGGTATCCGTACTGCACTTGCAGCGTACCGTGAACTGGCAGCATTCGCGCAGTTCTCATCGGATCTGGATGATGCAACAAAACGTCAGCTGGAGCACGGTCAGAAAGTAACAGAACTGATGAAACAGAAACAGTACGCTCCAATGTCTGTTTTTGATCAGGCTCTGACTATCTACGCAGCAGAGCGCGGTTACCTTGCCGATGTAGAACTGAGCAAAGTTCTAGATTTCGAGGCAGCTCTACTATCGTACGCTCGCGGTCAATACGCTGAACTTGCAGCGCAGATCGACAAGACGGGTGCTTACAACGATGACATCGAAGCACAGCTGAAGAAGCTGGTTGACGATTTCAAAGCAACCCAAACTTGGTAATAGGTCGGTGGCAAATTTTGCCACCAACTAATGGAGAGTAACGATGGCCGGCGCAAAAGAGATACGTAATAAAATCGGTAGTGTGAAAAGCACTCAGAAAATTACGAAAGCGATGGAAATGGTAGCAGCTTCAAAAATGCGTCGTTCTCAAGACGCCATGGAAGCTTCTCGTCCATACGCGGCAACTATGCGTAAAGTGATCGGTCATGTCGCCAACGCGAATCTAGAGTATCGTCATCCGTATCTAGAAGAGCGTGAAGCGAAACGTGTTGGTTACATCATTATTTCAACTGACCGCGGTTTGTGTGGTGGCTTGAACATTAACTTGTTCAAAAAAGCGATCACAGACATGCAAACGTGGAAAGAGAAGGGTGCAGAGCTGGAGTTGGCCATTATTGGCTCTAAAGCAACTGCATTCTTCAACAACAGCGGCGCAAAAGTAGCGGCTCAAGTGTCTGGTTTGGGTGATAGCCCAACGCTGGAAGACCTGATCGGTTCTGTTGGCGTGATGCTGAAGAAATATGATAACGGCGAGTTGGATCGTCTGTACGTAGTGTTCAACGAATTCGTGAACACCATGGTACAACAACCAAAGATCGATCAATTGCTACCTTTGCCTAAATCGGACAGCGAAGATATGCAGCGTGCGCATTCATGGGACTACATCTATGAGCCTGAACCAAAACCTCTGCTGGATGCGCTACTACTGCGCTACGTAGAGTCTCAGGTTTACCAAGGTGTGGTGGAGAACCTTGCTTGTGAGCAAGCGGCTCGAATGGTTGCGATGAAGGCTGCAACAGACAACGCCTCAAATCTGATTGATGACTTAGAACTTGTGTACAACAAAGCCCGTCAGGCGGCGATTACACAAGAACTGTCGGAAATCGTGAGCGGCGCAGCAGCGGTTTAAGCTTAGGTAAAACAAACAGTTTAGAGGATTAACGATGGCTACAGGTAAGATCGTACAGATCATCGGTGCAGTAGTCGACGTAGAGTTCCCACAGAGCGCAGTACCAGGTGTTTACGATGCTCTGACAGTTGCAGAAGCAAAAGAACGTCTGGTTCTTGAAGTTCAGCAACAACTTGGCGGTGGCGTAGTACGCGCAATCGTAATGGGTAGCTCGGATGGTTTACGTCGTGGAATGTCAGTTGAAAACACTGGCGCTCCAATTTCAGTACCAGTAGGGACTAAAACGCTAGGTCGTATCATGAACGTCCTTGGCGATGCGATTGATGAACGCGGTGAAATCGGTGCTGAAGAGCTTTACTCGATTCACCGTGAAGCACCAAGCTACGAAGAGCAGTCTAACGCAACTGAGCTGCTTGAAACGGGTGTAAAAGTCATTGACTTGATTTGTCCATTCGCGAAGGGTGGTAAAATCGGTCTGTTCGGTGGTGCAGGTGTAGGTAAGACCGTTAACATGATGGAACTTATCAACAACATCGCACTGCAACACTCCGGCCTGTCTGTATTTGCGGGTGTTGGTGAGCGTACTCGTGAGGGTAACGACTTCTACCACGAAATGCAGGAAGCGGGTGTTGTTAACATCGAGAAACCTGAAGAATCAAAAGTAGCGATGGTTTACGGTCAGATGAACGAGCCACCAGGCAACCGTCTGCGTGTTGCTCTGACTGGTCTGACGATGGCTGAGCGCTTCCGTGACGAAGGTCGTGACGTACTGCTGTTCATCGATAACATTTACCGTTATACCCTTGCGGGTACAGAGGTATCGGCACTTCTGGGTCGTATGCCATCTGCGGTAGGTTACCAGCCAACACTGGCTGAAGAGATGGGTGTACTTCAAGAACGTATCACGTCAACTAAGAAAGGTTCTATCACGTCTGTACAGGCGGTATACGTACCTGCGGATGACTTGACCGACCCGTCACCAGCAACCACATTTGCGCACTTGGATGCAACGGTTGTATTGAACCGTAACATCGCAGCGATGGGTCTGTACCCAGCGATCGACCCATTGGATTCGACATCTCGTCAACTTGATCCACTGGTTGTGGGTCAAGAGCACTACGACATCGCGCGTGGCGTGCAGCAAACACTGCAACGTTACAAAGAGCTGAAAGACATCATTGCGATTTTGGGTATGGACGAACTGTCTGAATCCGATAAGCAAGTTGTGGCTCGTGCGCGTAAGATTGAGCGTTTCCTTACTCAGCCTTACCACGTAGCGGAAGTCTTTACAGGCGACCCAGGTGTTTACGTACCACTAAAAGAAACTCTACGTGGCTTTAAAGGCCTGTTAGCTGGTGACTACGACGATGTTCCAGAGCAAGCGTTCATGTACTGCGGTGCAATCGAAGATGCTCTTGAGAATGCGAAGAAGCTATAAGGCTAACTAGGAGGCGATATGGCAGCAATAACCTTTCATCTGGATGTTGTGAGTGCTGAGAAGAAAATCTTCTCCGGTCTCGTTGAAACGTTCCAGGTGACCGGTAGCGAAGGTGAGCTGGGTATTTTCCACGGCCACACTCCGCTGCTGACCGCTATTACGCCGGGAATGGTGCGTATTGTGAAACAGCACGGCCACGAAGAAATCATTTATGTTTCTGGTGGTATCATTGAAGTTCAGCCTGGCACAGCGACTGTGCTGGCTGATACAGCAATCCGTGGTGAAGACCTAGACGCAGCGAAGGCAGCAGAAGCCAAACGTCGCGCTGAAGAACACATTCAGAATCAGCATGGCGACATGGACTTCGCGCAAGCGGCCAGTGAACTGGCTAAAGCCATTGCTCAGCTTCGAGTGATCGAGTTGACAAAGAAACGTCGTTAATCCCATTAACGATGTTGAGACCCAAAGGCGACCGCTCGGTCGCCTTTTTGCTTAATTTTTATCAGAAATTTACGTCAATCATTTAACACCCTCAAATTAAGCCGCTAAAATGCTGACATTATTTGTGTTTACGTCAGGTAAGTTAGGTTCCCAATGAAATTTAGTGCAGTGATTCTTGCTGCGGGTAAAGGCACCCGTATGCATTCCAACATGCCCAAAGTGCTTCATACGCTTGCGGGCAAACCGATGGCGAAACACGTCATCGACACCTGTAATAGCTTAGGTGCGCACAACATCCATCTGGTGTATGGCCACGGTGGCGATCAAATGAAGCAAGCGCTGGCGGATGAAAACGTCAACTGGGTATTGCAGGCAGAACAGTTGGGCACCGGGCATGCGGTGGATCAAGCGTCGCCTCAGTTTGAAGATGATGAAAAGATTCTGGTGTTGTACGGCGATGTGCCGCTGATTTCAGAAGAGACCATTGACAGTTTATTGGATGCTCAGCCAACAGGCGGCATTGCGCTACTGACAGTAGTGCTGGACAACCCAACCGGCTACGGTCGTATTGTGCGTAAGAATGGCCCCGTCGTGGCGATCGTCGAACAGAAAGATGCCACTGAAGAGCAGAAACTGATTAAAGAGATCAACACGGGTGTGATGGTCGCGACAGGTGGCGATCTGAAACGTTGGTTGGCTGGGTTAAATAACAACAACGCACAAGGTGAATACTACCTGACCGACGTGATTGCAGCAGCGCACAATGAAGGCCGTGCGGTCGAAGCCGTGCATCCCGTGAGTTCCATTGAAGTGGAAGGTGTCAACGATCGCATTCAATTGGCGCGTCTTGAGCGTGCTTTCCAAGCGCGTCAGGCGAACAAGCTGCTGGAGCAAGGCGTGATGCTGCGCGATCCGGCGCGCTTTGATCTGCGTGGTGAGTTGCAGTGCGGTACGGACGTTGAAATCGATGTGAACGTGATCATCGAAGGATCGGTGTCGATCGGCAATAATGTGGTGATCGGTGCAGGTTCAATTCTGAAAGATTGTGAAATCGACGACAATACCGTGATTCGTCCGTACAGCGTGATTGAAGGCGCGACTGTCGGTGAAGATTGTACCGTGGGGCCTTTCTCTCGTCTGCGTCCGGGCGCTGAATTGCAAAACGATGCGCACGTTGGCAACTTTGTCGAAGTGAAAAACGCGCGTTTGGGTCAGGGCTCAAAAGCCAACCATCTGACGTATTTAGGTGATGCTGAAATTGGTCAACGCGTCAATATTGGTGCGGGCGCAATCACTTGCAACTACGATGGCGCAAACAAACACAAAACCGTGATTGGCGATGATGTGTTTGTCGGATCGGATAGCCAGCTGGTGGCACCGGTCACCATTGCGAACGGCGCCACGATTGGTGCGGGCACCACATTGACGCGCAATGTGGGTGAGGGTGAGTTAGTGATCACTCGCGCTAAAGAGAAGATTGTCACGGGCTGGCAACGCCCAGTGAAGCAAAAATAAAACGTAAGGCCTGCTGTAAAGCAGGCTTTTTTATTTATTGCGGCAGTGCGAGTTTCTTCTCCAAGCGGCGTACGCCGTACGACACGAGCAGAATCAGTATCAGATACTCTAGAACCAAAAAGGTGTAGATTTCGAGCGGCAAATATTCCGTCACCACCAGCTCATTGGCGCGGCGGGTCAGATCGCTCAACCCAATCACGCTCACCAGCGATGACATCTTCAGAATATAGATAAACTGATTGCCCAAGGGCGGCAGGATGTGCCGCAATGCCTGAGGCAGAATCACCAAACGCATTTTTTGCCAATCACGTAACCCGAGGGCTTGGGCCGCTTCGTGCTGGCCACGATCAATGGCCTGAATCCCGCCTCGAAACACTTCGGCCATAAAGGCACTTTCCGCTAGACTCAGCGCCATGACCCCGGCGGTAAAATGGTTGAGTGACAGGTCAAACAACACGGGCAAGCCGTAATAGATCCACAGCAGGAGCACTAACAGCGGAATTGCGCGCACCACCTCAACATACACGCGATTGGCTTGGCGCAACGTGCGACGCGGCGACAGCGCAGGTAGAGCCACCATCAGCCCCAATCCCATGGCCAGTACCATACTCAGCAATGACAGACTGAGCGTGTCACCAAAGCCTGCAATGAGAAATGTAAGATTCCGTACACCTTGAGCCGTGAACGGATCGAGAACATACCAGCCCCATTGGTATTGGCTGCATCCGGTGAGCAGCAGCGTACATAGGCCAACACTGTATTGTCGAATCACACGCCACCTCAGTTGACTAAAAAAACAGCAGAGATACTGCTATGTTAACCATAGTGCAAGATATTGAATGACCCGCTATTTAAGGATGAAATGATGAGAAAACGAATCGCGCTCTTGGGGCTGTGTTTGTTGGTTGCCGTGCCGAGTTATGCACAAAGTCGTCTGCAGACGGTGTTGAATACCGGCGTGCTGCGTGTTGGAACGACTGGTGACTGGAATCCGATGAGCATCAAAGATCCGGCAACCAATCGTTATCGAGGGTTTGATATCGATGTGACCACTGAATTGGCCAACGATCTTGGGGTGACGGTCGAGTACGTGGCCACCGATTGGAAAACTTTGGTGAATGGCATCACGGCCAATAAATATGACATCACCGGCAGCGCCTCACTTAACATGTCGCGGGCCAAAGTGGCCGGTTACAGTCAGCCTTATTTCTATCTGGCGTTTGTGCCCGTGGTGCAAAAAAGTGAACTGAGCCGTTATCAGGATTGGCAGGACTTTGATCAGCCGAACGTGAAAGTGGCCGCCACGCTTGGTACGGTGCAAGAGAAGATGGTGAAAGAATTCTTCCCCAATGCGCAGCACATTGTGATTGAAGCGCCAGCCCGTGATTATCAGGAACTGTTGGCCAAACGTGCTGATGTGTCGGTGACCTCCAATGTAGAGGCCGCCACGCTGGTGGACAAATTCAGCCAGTTGGCGATTGTGCCAGTGAAAGCGGCGCGCCGTCCCACCCCGATTGCAATGCTGTTACCTCAGGATGATCAGGTGTGGATCAATTACATCAACCATTGGGTGGAACTGAAAAAGACGCAGGGCTTTTTTCGTCAAACGGCAGAAAAGTGGGGGCTGAAAAGTCTCTAAACAGTGCTGCTTGATGCGCGGCAACTTTTGATTCGCGGGAGCTCTCGATTTTCGGAAACAAAAAAAGCGCCTCGATTGAGGCGCTGCGTTTTTATTTGTCCTGCACGACGCGTGCATTGTCTGGCGTCGTGAAGTGTTTGTTCAACTCGCGATTTGCCAGAATGTAGCCAATCCACAGGCCGAACATGCTGACCACAATCGCAATTCCCGTCACCATCTGTGCTTGGCTGGCAAAAGCGGCCACCAAGGCACTGGCCAAACTGGCTACACAGATTTGTAGGCTATTTTGTAAACCCGCGGCAGTCGCTGGGCTCTCTTTCGCGCTCGACAATGCGCGGTTCACCACAATCGGATACAACGCGCCGTTAGCCACAGCAATCAGGCAGAACGGGGCCAGAATTGGCCAGATGGACGTCAGTGTCCATTGTGACGCAATAAAAATCAGGACCGTGGAGAGCGTGAATAGCGCCAATAACTGTTTCAGTACGGCTTCATCGCCAAACTTACGAACGCACAGTTTCCCCATGTAGCCACCGACCATAAACGCGATGGTTTGTGGAATAAAACTCAAACCGATGTCTTTTGCTTCATAGCCCAACTGCGCCATGATTTCTGGCATACCAGTAAGGTAGGCAAAAAACGCGGCGGATGCAGTGGCGAACATCAACACGTTGCCAAGGTAAGATTTACTGCTCAACAGGTGTTTGATGTCTTGTGTAATGGATGTCGTTTTGGGTTCACTGATGACATTTTTTTGCATGCCAGTACTGATCACCAAGGCAAGGCCAATGATTGTCAGGGCGATAAAAATACTGTGCCAGCCGAAATGATCCGCCAACACCACGCCTAATTGAGGTGCCAGCGCCGGAGACAGCGCGACCAGCGGCATAATGGTGGCAAAAATTTGTTGGCTGGTTTGGCTTGGGTAACGTTTGATCACCATGGCTTGCCAAATGACCGCGGGCGCACAAACCCCGATCGCTTGCACGAACCGTAAAGAGAGCAGCTGCCACACTTGATCGCAGAACGCCAAGCCTGCCGACGCGAGAGTAAACACCAACAACCCGGTGATCAGGGTATTGCGATGACCGAATTTGTCCGATGCCAAGCCCCAGAGCAATTGGCCAGAAGCCATCCCAACCAGAAATACCGTCAGAGAGAGCGCAATTTGTTCCGGCCCGGTGGCAAAGTCTTGTTCCATGATTTTGAACGCCGGCAGATACATGTCGGTGGCGATAAAGCCGAGCATGGAGAGCGCGGCTAAATAAAACAGTTGTAATGGCGATACTTTCATTGTTCTTCTCATCAAAAAAATTAATTCAATTTGATCCTGTCTCTTTGGGCGCCAACCAGGATTTCTAAGCGTTATTATTTTATTTTTGGTTTAAGATGAAATGAAACGCGAAATTTGTTAGTTATCGTTCAAAAAATTTGATAGGTAAAAATCATGTTTTCTAAATCCTCGCTGGAGCTGCTCGATACGGTGGCTCGTTTGGGCAGCTTTACCGCGGCGGCGGATGTGCTACATAAAGTGCCTTCTGCGATCAGCTACAGCGTGCGACAGGTTGAAACTGAGCTTGGTGTGGTGCTGTTTCGCCGTCTGCCCCGTAAGGTGGCACTGACGCCAGCGGGTGAACTGTTTATGCAAGAGGCTCGGCAACTGTTACGGCAGATGGAAGAGCTGAAAGCGCAAACGCGGCGGGCGGCGCACGGTTGGCAAAAAACGCTCAAGGTTACGTTAGACAATGTGGTGAAATTGGATCGGATGAAGCCGATGGTGGAAGATTTTTACCGCACGTTTGAATTTGCTGAGTTACAAATCAACATGGAGGTGTTCAACGGCTCATGGGAAGCGATTTCTCAAGGGCGCGCTGACATCGTGATCGGCGCAACGTCTGCCGTACCGGTGGGGGGCGATTTCGAAGTACGTGACATGGGCGTTTTGGATTGGGCATTTGTGATGTCGCCTGCGCATCCGTGTGTGCGTGAGCAAGCGCTCACTGAAGCATTTGTCAGCCAGTTTCCGGCGATCTGCCTTGATGATACTTCGAGTGTGTTGCCCAAGCGCCACACGGGTCATTATCCGCAGCAGCGACGTCTGCTGCTGCCCAATTGGTACAGCGCCATTGAATGCCTGAAAAATGGTGTGGGTGTGGGGTATATGCCGCGGCATATGGCGCAGCCGTTATTGGCCAGCGGTCAGTTGGTGGAAAAGCGCTTACCGGATGAACTGCCGCTCAGCCAATGTTGTCTGGTGTGGCGTAAAGACGACAATCACAAATTGATTGAGTGGATGGTGAACTATCTCGGCAGCAGTGAGCAGCTACATCAAGATTGGTTGCAGGCGTATTGAGCCAGAATCACAGGAAATAAAAAAGCCAGCGTTTGCTGGCTTTTCAGTTGCCGCTTATGGGCGTTCAAAGATGGTGGCAATCCCTTGGCCCAAGCCGATACACATGGTCGCTAAGCCGTATTTGGCGTTCTTGGCTTCCATTAGGTTGATCAGCGTGGTGGAGATGCGTGTGCCGGAACAGCCTAACGGGTGGCCGAGCGCAATCGCGCCGCCGTTGAGGTTCACCTTGTCATCCATCTTGTCCAACAAGCCGAGGTCTTTGGCACAGGGCAGCGACTGAGCCGCAAACGCTTCGTTGAGTTCCACCACATCCATATCGTCGATGCTCAGACCGGCGCGTTGCAGCGCTTTTTTCGTCGCTGGAACTGGGCCGTAACCCATGATGGAGGGATCGCAGCCCGCAATGGCCATCGACTTCACGCGCGCGCGAATGGTCAGGCCCAGTGCGTTGGCTTTGGCTTCACTCATCACCAGCATCGCAGATGCACCATCCGACAATGCCGATGAGGTGCCCGCCGTCACGGTGCCGTTGGCCGGGTCAAACACCGGGCGCAGTTCCGACAAGCCTTCCACGGTGGTTTCCGGACGAATCACTTCATCGTAATCGAGCGTGAACAGCGTGCCGTCTGGCGCATGGCCTTCAGTTGGCAGGATTTCGTTTTTAAAACGCCCTTCCAGTGTTGCTGCCTGCGCACGTTGATGAGAGCGGGCGGCAAACGCATCTTGCTGTTCACGGCTGATGCCGTGCAGTTTACCCAGCATTTCTGCTGTTAAACCCATCATACCTGCGGCTTTGGCGACGTTTTTCGACATGCCCGGGTGGAAATCCACGCCATGCGTCATCGGGACGTGACCCATGTGTTCAACACCGCCGACGATACAAATTTCCGCATCGCCGACCATGATCGCACGCGTGGCATCATGCAGCGCCTGCATGGATGAACCACACAAACGGTTGACGGTGACCGCGCCGATTTCAATCGGCAGCCCCGCCAGCAGCGCGGCATTTCGGGCGATATTGAAGCCTTGCTCCAAGGTTTGCTGTACACAGCCCCAATAGATGTCTTCGATGTCGTGCGGGTCTACCTGAGGGTTACGCGATAGCAGGCCTTTCATCAGATGCGCCGACAAATCTTCCGCACGCTGGTGGCGAAATGCCCCGCCTTTGGAGCGACCCATCGGAGTACGAAGGCAATCAACAATCACTACATTATTCATTTTGTCATTCCTTTTCCAAACGGGATTATAGCGAGCTGGCTTGCTGTGACTGGTAAAAGCTTTCGCCTTTTGCCGCTTTGTCGATCAGCAGTTGTGGGACTTGGTACATGGCACCCAAGTGTTCATATTGTTTCGCCATCGCGACATAGTTAGCTAGGCCAATGCTGTCGAGGTAACGGAACACGCCGCCGCGGAAAGGAGGGAAACCGAGGCCGTAGACCAACGCCATATCCGCTTCTTGTGCTGTGGCGATAATGCCTTCTTCCAGACACAGGGCGACTTCGTTGATCATCGGAATAATCATTCGAGCGATAATGGTTTGTGCGTCAAATGCCGCTTTCTCACCACACACGGTTTCCAGTACGGGCAGAATATCGCTTGAGAACGCTTTTTTCGGTTTGCCTTTCTTATCAATTGTGTACTGATAGAAGCCTGAACCGTTCTTCTGACCATATTTGTTCGCTTCATACAGGGCATCAATCGCGTCACGGCCTTGTTTACCCATACGTTGCGGGAAACCTTGCGCCATCACTTCTTGCGCGTGATGCGCGGTATCGATACCGACCACATCCAGCAGGTACGCCGGCCCCATGGGCCAACCGAACTGACGTTCCATCACTTTATCAACCTGAGTGAAGTCCGCACCGTCACGCATCAGCAGGCTAAAGCCGCCAAAGTAGGGGAACAGCACGCGGTTGACGAAGAATCCCGGACAGTCATTGACCACAATCGGCGATTTACCCATCTTGGCGGCGTAAGCCACAACGCGGTTAATGGTGTCTTCAGAGGTGTGCTCGCCGCGAATGATTTCAACCAGCGGCATGCGATGTACCGGGTTGAAGAAATGCATGCCACAGAAGTTTTCCGGGCGCTGCAGCGATTTGGCCAGCAGATTAATTGGAATGGTTGAGGTGTTGGACGTAATGATGGTCTCAGCAGAGACGTTTTGTTCCACTTCGCTCAATACCGCAGCTTTAACTTTTGGATTTTCCACCACTGCTTCGACGATCACATCGGCTTGTTCGATACCTGCGTAATGCAGGCTTGGCGTGATGGAAGCCAGAACGCCAGCCATTTTAAAACCATCAATTTTGCCGCGTGCCAGCTGTTTATTCAGCAGCTTGGATGCTTCGGTCATGCCTAAATCCAGTGATGTCTGCGCGATATCTTTCATCAGTACCGGCACGCCTTTGCTCGCAGACTGGTAAGCAATGCCACCACCCATGATGCCGGCACCCAGTACCGCTGCACGCTCTGTGGCTTTGCTGGCTGCTTTGGCGGATTTTTTCGCCAGGCCTTTGATGTATTGATCGTTGAGGAAAATACCGACCAACGCTTGTGCTTCCTGAGATTTCGCCAGCTTGATGAAATGTTTGCGTTCGATCGCCAGCGCTTCATCGCGCGCGCAGCGAGCGGCTTCTTCAATCGTTACGACAGAAGTCATTGGCGCCGGGTAATGTGGGCCTGCCAATTGCGCGACCATGCCTTTGGCCATGGTAAAACTCATCATCGCTTCGAGCTTGCTGAGCGTCAGCGGCGATGTTTTTTGCTGACGACGCGTTTGCCAGTCGACTTTTTCATTGATGGCTTGTGTTAATGTCGCCAGCGCCGATTCCAGTAGTTTGTCGCTGTCGACCAGCGCGTCTAGCAGGCCGATTTTTAAGGCTTCTTCTGCGCGGCAGGCTTTTCCTTGCGTGATGATTTCCATCGCGCTGTCTGCGCCTACAAGGCGTGGCAAACGAACTGTGCCACCAAAGCCAGGCATGATGCCGAGTTTGGTTTCTGGTAAACCGATGCTGGTGGTTTGATCGCCGATGCGGAAGTCGGTCGCGAGTACACACTCACATCCACCGCCGAGCGTGAAGCCTTTCAGTGCGGATAAGGTGGGAACGGGCAAATCTTCCAGCTTATTGAAAATGCGGTTGGCAAAGATCAACCAGTCATCGAGCTCGGATTCTGGCTTGGCAAATAAGCCGAGAAATTCGGTGATGTCGGCACCGACGATGAAGGCGTCTTTGTTTGAAGTTAACACAACCCCGGTTAGTCCGGCATGCGCACTCAGGGCATCCAGCGCTTCATCAAGCGATTGCAGGGTGGCGAGGTCAAGCTTATTGACGGATTCGGGTGAGCAGAAACTTAACTCCGCAATACCATCATGTAATTCCTTTACCTGTAGGGTTTTGGCTTGGTAAATCATTGTCTATCTCCGTGACATACAATCCGCGATTGTGTGTGAGAGTTTTTGTTGTATTAATGTTCTGGTTTGACCAGTAAACTCAGTGTGAACTTGAGATTGGTTAATTTCAATACATTTTTTAAACATCTGTTTAACATTGTGCGCTCATCCCAATCCTAGGTCATTTTTTGCCAGCTCGTGATACACTTGCCGACCTTTTCACCACGGCGCGAGAAATATGAACGTTCAGCCTTATCTCATTCCTGCGGCTCCGGTTCGTTTTGAAGAAGAAATCAAAAAGAGCCTCTTTATTACGTATTTAGCGCATACGCCAAATATGGAAGCTGCCAAAGCGTTTGTGGATGCGATCAAAGCGCGCCATGCGGACGCGCGTCATAACTGCTGGGCGTTTGTTGCCGGGCGGCCACAAGACTCAATGTTGTGGGGATTCAGTGATGATGGCGAACCCTCGGGCACGGCTGGGAAACCGATTTTGGCGCAGTTGTCGGGATCGGGCGTCGGGGAAATGACAGCGGTGGTGACCCGTTATTATGGTGGAATTCGTCTGGGAACCGGCGGTTTAGTGAAAGCGTATGGGGGCGGTGTGCAACAAGCGCTTAAGTTGCTTCAAACTATTGAGAAAAAAATCACCACTCAACGACACCTGACGCTAGACTACGGATTAGTTGCATTGGCGCAATCGATCATGGCGCAATTCGACGCGGTGGAAGTGGACGCGCAGTATGGAGAATGCGTTCAACTGACGGTGGAACTGGAATGTCTTCATGCCGAAGACTTTACTCAAAGTCTGATCAATAAGAGCGGCGCCAAAATTGTGGTGGCCCGTGTGGAAAACAATTAGGAAGTCAGAAGCACAGCTTCGTTAAGTCTATTCATGCAATTTCGTTCAATCATTCGAATCGTCGGGCTGTTGCTCGCTTTGTTCAGCGTATCGATGCTGGCCCCTGCGCTGGTGGCTTTGATCTATCGCGACGGCGCTGGCGTTCCTTTCGTATCGACTTTCTTTGTGCTGCTGTTGTGCGGTGGCGTATTTTGGTTTCCCAATCGACGTCACCGTCATGAACTCAAAGCCCGCGATGGCTTTTTGATTGTGGTGCTGTTCTGGACGGTTATCGGTAGCGCTGGCTCACTGCCATTTCTGCTGGCCGACAATCCCAATGTTTCGGTCACCGATGCTTTTTTTGAATCCTTCTCGGCATTGACCACCACCGGCGCGACGGTGATCGTCGGCTTGGATAACCTTCCCAAGGCAATACTGTTTTATCGTCAGTTCTTACAATGGTTTGGCGGGATGGGGATCATCGTCTTGGCCGTGGCTATTTTACCCGTACTGGGGATCGGGGGAATGCAGCTGTATCGCGCCGAAATCCCCGGCCCGGTGAAAGATAATAAAGTGACGCCGCGGATCGCGGAAACCGCCAAGGCGTTGTGGTACATCTATTTAAGTTTAACCATCGCTTGTGCGGGCTCGTTCTGGATGGCGGGAATGACGCTGTTTGATGCGATTTGTCACAGCTTCTCGACCATTGCGATTGGTGGTTTCTCCACGCACGATGCCAGCATTGGTTATTTTGACAGTTATGCCATCAACATGATTACGGTGGTGTTCTTGCTGATCTCCGCGTGTAACTTCACGTTGCACTATGCTGCTTTTGCGACGGGGGGGGTGCATCCCAAGTACTACTGGAAAGATCCAGAGTTTCGCGCCTTTGTGGTGATTCAAGCGATTTTGTTTGCCATCTGCTTTTTGATGTTACTCAAGCATCACTCCTACGATTCGCTTTACGATGCCTTTGACCAAGCGTTGTTCCAAACCGTGTCGATTTCAACCACAGCAGGGTTTACCACCACAGGATTTGCGGACTGGCCACTGTTTCTACCCGTGCTACTGTTGTTCTCTTCTTTTATTGGTGGCTGTGCCGGATCGACGGGAGGCGGGATGAAAGTCATTCGTGTGTTCCTACTGACCCTGCAAGGCGCACGTGAAATGAAGCGCTTGGTGCACCCGCGCGCGATTTATCACATCAAGATTGGCGATAGTGCGCTGCCACAACGCGTCGTGGATGCGGTGTGGGGGTTCTTCTCCGCCTACGCATTGGTATTTGTGGTGTGCATGTTGGCACTCATTGCGACGGGGATGGATGAATTGAGCGCATTTGCCGCAGTCGCGGCAACGCTAAATAACCTTGGTCCCGGTTTGGGTGAAGTCTCAATGCACTTTGCCAACGTCAACGATACGGCCAAATGGATTCTGGTGGTGTCGATGTTGTTTGGGCGCTTAGAGATCTTCACGTTATTAATATTGCTGACGCCAACGTTCTGGCGTAGCTAAGGAAGAAGTTGTGAAAGCATTATTGTTGTATTCCAGCCGAGAAGGGCAAACCCAAAAAATCATTCGCGCCATCGCAGCGCAGCTGAGCGAGTATGAGTGTGACATTCAGAATCTGCACGAATGTGAGCGCGTGGATTTCGCTGCGTACGACAAAGTTTTGATTGGGGCGTCTATTCGTTACGGTCACCTAAACAAAAAGCTCTATCACTTCATCACACGTCATTTAACGCAACTGACGCAAAGCAAAGCCGCTTTCTTCTGTGTGAATCTGACGGCACGTAAAGAAGAACAAGGTAAAGATACGCCGGAAGGCAGTGTCTATATCCAAACCTTTCTGAAAAAGTCACCTTGGCAGCCTGCACTGATTGGCGTGTTTGCAGGGGCGCTGTATTACCCAAGATACCGTTTCTTCGACAAAATGATGATTCGTTTCATCATGAGCATGACTGGGGGCGAAACGGACACCACCAAAGAAGTGGAGTACACCAATTGGGAAAAAGTGAGTCAATTCGCGCTAAAATTTAAAAAGATGTAAAGAAAACCAGCAGATTTGTGGCCTTTTGACTCTTTTTTAGTCGAACGATAAAAAATGCATAAAATTAGGCAAAAAAACTATTGCCAAAAATCGAGGTCTCCCTATAATGCCGCCTCGCTGACACGGGAACGGTTCGTTAGAAAAGTCCTTGATTAGCGGGTCATTTAGCTTCATCAAATGTGATGAAAAAAGTTTTGAAAAAAGTGGTTGACACTAAAACTTAACTCGCTAAAATGGCCGTCCGCTTTGAGAAGAAAGCTTCGAAAAGCAAAGCTCTTTAACAATATAAACCTATCAATCTGTGTGGGCACTCGTTGATGATAATCGAAGATGATTCTAAAGAATCAACTTAGGTATCAATGAACTGAGTGACCAATCGATACTTCGGTATCGGCACAGTCAATTCATTATCGTTCTGTTGGAACGATAATAGCTTTGAATTACTAAGGTAATTTGAAGTCAGTATTCATTGAGCCACAAAATCTTAAATTGAAGAGTTTGATCATGGCTCAGATTGAACGCTGGCGGCAGGCCTAACACATGCAAGTCGAGCGGCAGCGACAACATTGAACCTTCGGGGGATTTGTTGGGCGGCGAGCGGCGGACGGGTGAGTAATGCCTGGGAAATTGCCCTGATGTGGGGGATAACCATTGGAAACGATGGCTAATACCGCATGATAGCTTCGGCTCAAAGAGGGGGACCTTCGGGCCTCTCGCGTCAGGATATGCCCAGGTGGGATTAGCTAGTTGGTGAGGTAAGGGCTCACCAAGGCGACGATCCCTAGCTGGTCTGAGAGGATGATCAGCCACACTGGAACTGAGACACGGTCCAGACTCCTACGGGAGGCAGCAGTGGGGAATATTGCACAATGGGCGCAAGCCTGATGCAGCCATGCCGCGTGTATGAAGAAGGCCTTCGGGTTGTAAAGTACTTTCAGCAGT
>NZ_ACZP01000020.1 GCF_000176175.1 Vibrio furnissii CIP 102972 | reverse complement strand
ACATCCAGAGAACTTAGCAGAGATGCTTTGGTGCCTTCGGGAACTCTGAGACAGGTGCTGCATGGCTGTCGTCAGCTCGTGTTGTGAAATGTTGGGTTAAGTCCCGCAACGAGCGCAACCCTTATCCTTGTTTGCCAGCGAGTAATGTCGGGAACTCCAGGGAGACTGCCGGTGATAAACCGGAGGAAGGTGGGGACGACGTCAAGTCATCATGGCCCTTACGAGTAGGGCTACACACGTGCTACAATGGCGCATACAGAGGGCAGCCAACTTGCGAAAGTGAGCGAATCCCAAAAAGTGCGTCGTAGTCCGGATTGGAGTCTGCAACTCGACTCCATGAAGTCGGAATCGCTAGTAATCGTGGATCAGAATGCCACGGTGAATACGTTCCCGGGCCTTGTACACACCGCCCGTCACACCATGGGAGTGGGCTGCAAAAGAAGCAGGTAGTTTAACCTTCGGGAGGACGCTTGCCACTTTGTGGTTCATGACTGGGGTGAAGTCGTAACAAGGTAGCGCTAGGGGAACCTGGCGCTGGATCACCTCCTTATACGAATGATTATTGCGATGAGTGTTCACACAGATTGATGGTTTATACGTTTTAGAGACGATACTGGGTCTGTAGCTCAGGTGGTTAGAGCGTTCGCCTGATAAGCGAGAGGTCGGTGGTTCGAGTCCACTCAGACCCACCAATCTTCCTCCCAGAGGATTGGCACACAGTATCAACACCTGATGGGGCTATAGCTCAGCTGGGAGAGCGCCTGCCTTGCACGCAGGAGGTCAGCAGTTCGATCCTGCTTAGCTCCACCATCTTTAAGCACATTTGCTTAAGTGTTCTTAAACATGGTTTTCATTAGAAAATCTTGCTCTTTAACAATTTGGAAAGCTGACAAAACAACAATTTATTGTTGTTTGTAAAGTTCTCAATGTATTCCTAATGGAATACACCAACAAACACATTCAAGTGTGCTTGGTATCGAAGCTTACTGATTCAGTAAGTCTTCAAAATTGAGTCCGGCAAAATCAGTCACACACTCATGTAAATTAAATGTGTGACACCTAGGTTGTTTAACAACAATCCGAAACTCCTTCGGGTTGTATGGTTAAGTGACTAAGCGTACACGGTGGATGCCTTGGCAGTCAGAGGCGATGAAGGACGTAGTAACTTGCGATAAGCTCAGATTAGGCAGTAACAGCCACTTGAGTCTGAGATTTCCGAATGGGGAAACCCAACTGCATAAGCAGTTACTGTTAACTGAATACATAGGTTAACAGGGCGAACCGGGGGAACTGAAACATCTAAGTACCCCGAGGAGAAGAAATCAACCGAGATTCCGATAGTAGCGGCGAGCGAAATTGGATTAGCCCTTAAGCTTTACATGCGTCAGGTGAAGGTTCTGGAAAGGACCGCGAAACAGGGTGATAGCCCCGTAGCCGACAGCGCATGTTCAGTGAAATCGAGTAGGGCGGGACACGTGTTATCCTGTCTGAATATGGGGGGACCATCCTCCAAGGCTAAATACTCCTGACTGACCGATAGTGAACCAGTACCGTGAGGGAAAGGCGAAAAGAACCCCTGTGAGGGGAGTGAAATAGAACCTGAAACCGTGTACGTACAAGCAGTAGGAGCCTCCTTTGTGGGGTGACTGCGTACCTTTTGTATAATGGGTCAGCGACTTATATTCAGTGGCAAGGTTAACCATATAGGGGAGCCGTAGGGAAACCGAGTCTTAACTGGGCGTTCAGTCTCTGGATATAGACCCGAAACCGGGTGATCTAGCCATGGGCAGGTTGAAGGTTGAGTAACATCAACTGGAGGACCGAACCGACTAATGTTGAAAAATTAGCGGATGACTTGTGGCTAGGGGTGAAAGGCCAATCAAACTCGGAGATAGCTGGTTCTCCCCGAAAGCTATTTAGGTAGCGCCTCGGACGAATACTACTGGGGGTAGAGCACTGTTAAGGCTAGGGGGTCATCCCGACTTACCAACCCTTTGCAAACTCCGAATACCAGTAAGTAATATCCGGGAGACACACGGCGGGTGCTAACGTCCGTCGTGGAGAGGGAAACAACCCAGACCGCCAGCTAAGGTCCCAAATTACAGCTAAGTGGGAAACGATGTGGGAAGGCTCAGACAGCTAGGATGTTGGCTTAGAAGCAGCCATCATTTAAAGAAAGCGTAATAGCTCACTAGTCGAGTCGGCCTGCGCGGAAGATGTAACGGGGCTAAGCTGTAAACCGAAGCTGCGGCAATGCGATTTATCGTATTGGGTAGGGGAGCGTTCTGTAAGCCGTTGAAGGTGTGTTGTAAAGCATGCTGGAGGTATCAGAAGTGCGAATGCTGACATGAGTAACGACAAGGGGGGTGAAAAACCTCCCCGCCGGAAGACCGAGGGTTCCTGTCCAACGTTAATCGGGGCAGGGTAAGTCGACCCCTAAGGCGAGGCTGAAAAGCGTAGTCGATGGGAAACGGGTTAATATTCCCGTACTTCTTACAATTGCGATGGGGGGACGGAGAAGGCTAGGTGGGCCTGGCGACGGTTGTCCAGGTTCAAGTGCGTAGGCTTGAGAGTTAGGTAAATCCGGCTCTCTTTAAGGCTGAGACACGACGTCGAGCACCTACGGGTGTGAAGTCATTGATGCCATGCTTCCAGGAAAAGCCTCTAAGCTTCAGATTGTAAGGAATCGTACCCCAAACCGACACAGGTGGTCGGGTAGAGAATACCAAGGCGCTTGAGAGAACTCGGGTGAAGGAACTAGGCAAAATGGTACCGTAACTTCGGGAGAAGGTACGCTCTTGATGGTGAAGTCCCTTGCGGATGGAGCTGATGAGAGTCGCAGATACCAGGTGGCTGCAACTGTTTATTAAAAACACAGCACTGTGCAAAATCGTAAGATGACGTATACGGTGTGACGCCTGCCCGGTGCCGGAAGGTTAATTGATGGGGTTAGACTTCGGTCGAAGCTCTTGATCGAAGCCCCGGTAAACGGCGGCCGTAACTATAACGGTCCTAAGGTAGCGAAATTCCTTGTCGGGTAAGTTCCGACCTGCACGAATGGCGTAATGATGGCCACGCTGTCTCCACCCGAGACTCAGTGAAATTGAAATCGCTGTGAAGATGCAGTGTACCCGCGGCTAGACGGAAAGACCCCGTGAACCTTTACTACAGCTTGGCACTGAACATTGAACCTACATGTGTAGGATAGGTGGGAGGCTTTGAAGACGTGACGCCAGTTGCGTTGGAGCCGACCTTGAAATACCACCCTTGTATGTTTGATGTTCTAACTTAGACCCGTTATCCGGGTTGAGGACAGTGCCTGGTGGGTAGTTTGACTGGGGCGGTCTCCTCCCAAAGAGTAACGGAGGAGCACGAAGGTGGGCTAATCACGGTTGGACATCGTGAGGTTAGTGCAATGGCATAAGCCCGCTTAACTGCGAGAATGACGGTTCGAGCAGGTGCGAAAGCAGGTCATAGTGATCCGGTGGTTCTGAATGGAAGGGCCATCGCTCAACGGATAAAAGGTACTCCGGGGATAACAGGCTGATACCGCCCAAGAGTTCATATCGACGGCGGTGTTTGGCACCTCGATGTCGGCTCATCACATCCTGGGGCTGAAGTCGGTCCCAAGGGTATGGCTGTTCGCCATTTAAAGTGGTACGCGAGCTGGGTTTAGAACGTCGTGAGACAGTTCGGTCCCTATCTGCCGTGGGCGTTGGAAGATTGAAGGGGGCTGCTCCTAGTACGAGAGGACCGGAGTGGACGAACCTCTGGTGTTCGGGTTGTGTCGCCAGACGCATTGCCCGGTAGCTAAGTTCGGAATCGATAACCGCTGAAAGCATCTAAGCGGGAAGCGAGCCCTGAGATGAGTCTTCCCTGATACTTTAAGTATCCTAAAGGGTTGTTCGAGACTAGAACGTTGATAGGCAGGGTGTGTAAGCGTTGTGAGGCGTTGAGCTAACCTGTACTAATTGCCCGTGAGGCTTAACCATACAACACCCAAGGGGTTTTGTAGTGGACTCAAAGCTAAGTGCATAAGAATGTGTTGTGAGAATAGAAAACAGCTTTCCGAATTTTAAGAATTTGCTTGGCGACCATAGCGTTTTGGACCCACCTGATCCCATTCCGAACTCAGAAGTGAAACGAAACAGCGTCGATGGTAGTGTGGGGTCTCCCCATGTGAGAGTAGAACATCGCCAGGCTTTAAATTTGAAGAGCCCGTTGCTAAACGGGCTTTTTTAGTCCACGGACAAAAGATTTCGTGTGCTGATATGGCTCAGTCGGTAGAGCGCATCCTTGGTAAGGATGAGGTCCCCAGTTCGATTCTGGGTATCAGCACCATTTATTCGACACGCGATACGCGGTCAAAAAATTTGTTTGGCGACCATAGCACTTTGGACCCACCTGATTCCATTCCGAACTCAGAAGTGAAACGAAGTAGCGCCGATGGTAGTGTGGGGTCTCCCCATGTGAGAGTAGGACATCGCCAGGCTCAATTCCAAAGCCCTGACTGAAAAGTCGGGGCTTTCTCGTTTCAGACGATAAGTTTTGCGAACGATCAGCATTATCCAATCGCAAACCTCAATAAAAGGCCTCGATGATTCGAGGCTTTTTATTATCAGCGTTTTTTGTCGTTCAGTTGCCAGTTGTATTCATAGCGTAACTCACCGTGATAATCTTTGAGTTCAGGGCGGTAGGTGCTCAAATGTTGAATTAAGGCGCGTTTAGAACCAAAGTCCTCAATGAACCAGTCATAAATAGAAGAAATCACCCACTGATCCTCGCTTTGTCGTGCGCCTTTATTGCTATTAATAAACGTATGCGCTGCTCGTTCCAGTAGATGTTCACTGTTGTGAGCCGTGAACGCTTCACTTTGCAAATTGGGGCAGCCTAAGCTGGCACAATTCACAGCATAGTGCGTGCGAGGGTCGCGCCAGATAGGGCGCAAAATACGATGCTCAATGTCATTCAAGGAGATGTTCTGACCTTGAATGGTGAGCAGCTCTTGATCCCAAGGCCCAAAACTCAGCCATCCGCCCAGCTTTTTGATCGAAGAGATGGGGTAATTTTCTAGGATTAATTGCACGGTGAGCGCGTTATATAGGTTGACCCAATAGGCGTATTGCTGAGATTTGGTGAGCTGGCGAGGATCAAGCGTGCTGAGGCCTTGGATGTAACGGCTCAATGATTGTTGATCGGCATGCGTGACGGCTGCATAGTCAAATAAGGTGTTTTCACCTTGCGTCATGAGGTAACGGTCAAGTAATTGCTGCCAGGCTTGGTGCGAAACCGTCAGCGATTGTGTCGTGGCGCTACGGTTCCAGAATGGCCACAGCTCTGCGTTAGGCGCCGCCCAACTGGTTGTGGAGAGTGTGGACAGTAAAATGGTGATAAAAGGTTTCATAACATGGGACCAGTTTAGTATCGTGCTGATAAGACCCGATGCTGTTGAACTTTCTTTCAGGGATAAAAAAGGGCTGCAAAGCAGCCCATATGGTTATTTCAGAAAGCTTGGAATCTTCGCTTCATAATCGGCAATTTTGCTCTCATGTTGCAGAGTTAGACCAATGTTGTCCAAACCATTGAGCAAGCAGTGGCGACGAAACTCATCAATCTCAAATGAATACGTTTGACCATTAGCAGACACGGTCATCGATTCCAGATCTACGGTGATTTCTGCGCCTTCGTTGGCGTGAACATAAGTAAATAGCTCATCCACTTCCTGTTCGGTGAGGCGCACCGGCACCATCTGGTTATTGATGGAGTTGCCGTAGAAGATATCCGCAAAGCTGGGTGCGATCATGACGCGAATACCATAATCAGCCAGTGCCCAAGGTGCATGCTCACGCGATGAACCACAACCAAAGTTTTCTCGCGCCAGTAAAATACTCGCGCCTTGGTAACGTGGTTGATTCATGACGAATTGCGGATTTGGCTGTTTGCCAGCATCGTCGAGGAAGCGCCAGTCGTGAAACAGATGCTGACCAAAACCGATACGGTTTACCTTCTGTAGAAATTGCTTTGGAATGATGGCATCCGTGTCGACGTTTGCTGCGTCCAGAGGAACCACTAAGCCTGTATGTTGTTGAAAACCTGCCATTGAATATGTCCTCTGTCCTTAGTTAATTTCACGAATATCGACGAAGTGACCTGCAATCGCGGCGGCGGCGGCCATCGCTGGGCTGACCAAATGCGTACGTCCATCACGACCTTGACGGCCTTCGAAGTTCCGGTTGGAAGTCGAAGCGCAACGTTCCCCAGGCCCCAAGCGGTCGTTGTTCATCGCTAGGCACATCGAGCACCCCGGCAAACGCCATTCAAAGCCTGCTTCGATAAAGATCTTATCTAATCCTTCCGCTTCCGCCTGCGCTTTGACTTGCTCTGACCCTGGTACGATCAACGCTTGAACGTGGCCAGCCACTTTTTTGCCTTTCGCTACAGCAGCGGCGGCGCGCATGTCTTCAATGCGTGAGTTGGTGCACGAGCCGACAAAGACTTTATCAATCTTGTAATCGGCCAGCATTTTGCCCGCTTCCAAGCCCATGTAAGCCAATGCTTTTTCAGCTGAAGCGCGCTCAACCGGATCGTGGAATGATGCAGGTGTCGGAATTGGTTGGTCGACCGCGATCACTTGGCCTGGGTTTGTCCCCCAGGTGACTTGTGGTTTGATGTCGGCGGCATTGAGTGTCACCACGGCATCAAATTGTGCGTCTTCGTCCGTTTTAAATGTTTTCCAATAGGCCACGGCTGCATCCCAATCCGCGCCAGTTGGGGCGAACTTACGGCCTTGAATGTAGTTGAACGTGGTCTCATCTGGGGCAATTAAGCCCGCTTTGGCGCCCAGTTCAATCGCCATGTTACATACGGTCATACGACCTTCCATCGACAGATCGCGAATCGCTTCGCCGCAGAACTCAACCACGTACCCTGTGCCGCCTGCTGCGGTGGTTTTACCAATGATTGCCAGTACGATGTCTTTCGCTGTAATGCCCGGCGCTACTTTTCCCTGAACATCAATTTTCATGGTTTTGGCACGCGCTTGCTTCAACGTTTGGGTTGCCAGGACGTGTTCCACTTCGGAGGTTCCGATACCAAATGCTAGGGAACCAAACGCGCCGTGAGTTGCGGTGTGAGAGTCACCACACACGATGGTCATTGCTGGTAGCGTAATGCCCAGTTCTGGCCCCATGACATGAACGATGCCTTGATACTTGTGGTTGATGTCGTACAAGGTCACACCGAACTCTTCACAGTTTTTCGACAGCGTTTCCATCTGGATACGTGCCATCTCGCCAGACGCGTTGATGTCTTTGGTGGTGGTGGATACGTTGTGGTCCATGGTGGCGAATGTTTTGCCGACCTGACGCACTTGGCGTCCTTTTTCACGCAAACCATCGAAGGCTTGCGGTGAAGTCACTTCATGCACTAAGTGACGATCGATGTACAAAATTGGGTTTTCGCCCTGCGCCGCCACGACAACGTGCGCATCGTAAATTTTTTCGTATAAGGTTTTTGCTTGTGACATTGCTTCTTCCTTGAGCTCAAAGAGCTAGATGGAGCCGGAGCATCGCCGGCTCTGCGAATTATGCGTTTTGAATATAGGCGGCGATCACATCGCCCATCTCGCTGGTCGATAGCGCTGGTTTGTTTCCTGCCAAATCGCCAGTCAACTGACCAGCAGACAGTGCTTTGCTGACTGCGGTTTCAATCGCTTGCGCGGCGTCTTCTTCTCCGAGGCTGTATCGTAGCATCAGCGCGGCTGACAGGATCTGGGCAACCGGGTTGGCGATGTTCTTACCTGCGATATCTGGCGCGCTACCGCCTGCAGGTTCATACAGGCCGAATTTGCTTTCGTTCATGCTTGCGGAAGGCAGCATACCCATGGAACCTGTGATCATCGCGCATTCATCAGAAATAATGTCACCGAAGATGTTGGAACACAGCATCACATCAAATTGGGATGGATCTTTAATCAACTGCATGGTCGCGTTATCGATGTACATGTGTGATAGCTCGACATCCGGGTAGTCTTTGGCAATTTCGCTAACCACTTCACGCCACAGAATAGAGCTTTGCAGCACGTTGGCTTTGTCAATCGAGCAGACTTTCTTGCGGCGCAGACGAGCAGATTCAAACGCTATTTTAGCGATGCGTTCGATTTCAAAGCGGTGGTACACCTCGGTGTCGAATGCTTTTTCATTGGCGCCTTCACCTTCACGGCCTTTGGGTTGGCCGAAGTAGATGCCGCCGGTTAACTCACGAACTACAACAATATCAAAGCCGCGGTCAGAGATGTCAGCACGCAGCGGCGAGAATGCTTCTAGCCCTTTGTGAATTTGCGCTGGACGTAAGTTGCAGAACAGTTGGAAGTGTTTGCGCAGTGGCAATAGTGCGCCGCGTTCCGGTTGATCGTTCGGGGGCAGATGTTCCCACTTTGGTCCGCCAACTGAACCAAAGAGCACGGCATCGGCTTCTTCACACGCATGCAGTGTACTGTCGGGCAGTGGACAACCGTGGTTATCAATCGCAATACCACCGATATCATGTTCTTCACGCACAAACGCTAACTGAAACTTCTGTTCGATAGCATCCAGCACTTTGTGTGCTTGCTGCATTACTTCAGGGCCGATGCCGTCACCGGGAAGTACGGCGATCTTGTAAGTCTTGTCTGTCATGCGATTCCTTCACTTATAAAATAGTTTGTTCGTTTCATGTTGTGTCTGTTGTCGCGGCGAGATTACGCCGATGCGACTTTCTTTTTCTGTTTGATTTCGGCGATTTGGTCGGCGCGATGAATGCTGTTGATCACATGCAGCAACGCTTGACCCGAGGCCTCAACGATGTCGGTTGAGACGCCTGTACCGTGATATTTACGGCCTTTGTAATTCGCGATGATGTCGGCTTGGCCCAAGCCATCTTCCCCTTCACCTTTTGCTGTCAGATCGAATTTATCCAAAACGATCTCGTAACCGGTGACGCGGTAAATACATTGATAGAGCGCATCGACCGGCCCGTTCCCAACAGCCGCTTCACATTTCTCTTCATCGCCGCATTGCAGTTTGATTGATGTGGTCGCCATTACACTACCAGATTGCACGCTCAGATAGTTCAATTTAAAGAAATCATCTTCTTCACGGAGGTTGGAGAAGTGCATCAACGCTTCCAAGTCGTAATCAAACACCTGGCCTTTCCGGTCGGCCAATTTTAGGAAGTCTTCATACAACGCATCCAAGTTGTATTCGTTGTCGTTGTAACCCAGTGAATCCATGTGGCTCTTCACGGCAGCACGGCCGCTGCGACTGGTGAGGTTCAGTGCTTGGTTTTTCAGGCCAATCGATTCAGGGGTCATGATTTCGTAGGTGTTCTTGTTCTTCAACATGCCATCTTGGTGAATGCCCGATGAATGGCTGAAGGCATTTGCGCCGACAATGGCTTTGTTGCTTTGAATCGGCATGTTGCACAGTTGGCTCACCAATTTACTGGTGCGGCTGATTTCATCGTGTTTGAAGTTCGTGGTCACGCCCAGCAAATCCTGGCGCGTTTTTATGATCATCGCAATCTCTTCTAGCGCACAGTTTCCGGCACGTTCACCGATACCGTTGATGGTGCCTTCAATCTGACGAGCACCGGCTTGTACTGCGGCAATGGAGTTGGCAACAGACAAGCCTAAGTCATCGTGGCAGTGCACGGAAATCACGGCTTTATCGATGTTGGGGACGCGATTAAACAGCTGTTCAATGATGACACCGAATTCGCTTGGCAGGGTGTAACCCACGGTATCAGGAATGTTGATGGTGCTGGCACCTGCATCAATGGCAGCTTCGACCATGCGGCACAGATTGTCGATGGGGGTGCGCCCTGCATCTTCACAGGAGAATTCCACATCGTCGGTGTATTGGCGAGCGTGTTTCACCGCCTTCACCGCCATCTCGACGACATCGTCGTAGGTACGGCGCAATTTGTCTTGAACGTGAATGGTAGAGGTAGCAAGGAAGGTGTGAATGCGGAATGCTTCTGCGACTTTTAACGCTTCAGCTGCGGCATCAATGTCTTTGGCAACGGCTCGCGAAAGGGCACAGATACGGCTGTTTTTAATGTGTTTGGCAATGGTTTGTACGGATTCAAAATCGCCCGGTGATGATACAGGGAAGCCTGCCTCGATCACGTCAACGCCTAAACGCTCGAGTGCGAAAGCAATTTGCAGCTTCTCTTTGACGGTTAAGCTGGCTGACAATGCTTGTTCACCATCGCGTAAGGTGGTGTCGAATATAATGACCTGATCGTTCATGTTTGCTTCCTCATTCCGAGAGTTAATCGTTTACTTCCTGGATTTAGTTATAAAAAAACCCGCATCAAGTGCGGGTTTTTGTGATTCTGTTGTGGTGTTTTTCTGCCACTACCTACCCGCGCGATGGATTCACGATAAGGAGGAGGCTAAGGAGCAGTGAAAAACGTGTTGTCATTAGTAACAATCCACAAATTTAAGTTAACAAATTAGTACCGCACTCGCTGATTCACGTCAACCCTAAAGTTGATTTTTTATTCATGCTCAAGAGCTTTTGGTTTTAACGCGGTAAAAATTAGTATTTTCTACTGATTCGGCGGTTTTTTATCCTGATGCTATTCAGTGCCCGCAGATACTTCTATAATTCATCGATTGATGAATAGAGCGGTGTCGAGCATGAGTACAAGAAAAGCGGGGCGCCCGCAACAACCCACGGATGTGCGTGAGCTACTGTTGCAACAAGCCACGGAACTATTCACCGTGATGGACTACGACAAGGTCTCAACGCGCTTGATTGCCCAGAAAGCCGGCGTCGATATTGGCATGATTCGCTACTACTTTGGAAACAAAGGTGGCTTGTTTGAAACCATGCTGCGTGAAACGTTGGCGCCGATGAAAGCGCAGATCACGCAACTGCTGGCAGACAGCAATCACAAGAACCTGACGGAACTGATGCGTACTTACTATCGCGAGATGATCAAAGTGCCACATTTCCCCCGTTTGATCATGCAAGTGATGCAGATGCCACCTTCTGAACTGCAACGCCAACTGATCGAAAAGGTTATTTTGGATGTGACGAAGCCGGTACAAGACATGATGTTTCAAAAGCTGATTCAACGGGGCGTGATTCGTCCCGATGCGGATCCTCAGTTGTGCCGTGTTTCTTATATTAGCTTGATGGTTTTTCCGTTTATTGCGCCTCGAGCGTTACTTGCGGTGCATGGCATTGAACTGAATGAAGAATTTTTGGACCGGCTCATTGAGCACAATATTCGCTTAATGGAGCAAGGTTTTTTGCTGGTGAAATAAACGGCAATTGTCATCCATTTACAAACAAAGCATCACGGAGTTGTCATCTCTCCCTCTTATCTTGTGCCTAGATAGGAGACTCAACAGGGAGAGGAGATGCGGATGCGTACCATCGAGCCTATCGCTAAGCTAGACTTAGCCTTTTCAATTTTCTGCTTACAACACAAGTTTAACCAACCCATTGCTCGGATCAGCAAAGCGGTATCGCACACGGGCGATGGCCATCTCTACGCGTTGTTTGGTGTTCTGGCTTGGTGGCTGGATGGCCAACACGGGCAATATTTTTTACTGGCGGGATTGCTCGCATTCGCGATTGAACTGCCGATTTATTGGGGCCTGAAAAACAGTTTTCAGCGCCGCCGACCTCAAGAGCTATCCCCACTGCTCACCGCTTTCATTACCCCTTCGGATCGCTACAGTTTACCGTCTGGCCATACGGCGGCTGCGTTTGTGATGGCGACTTTGATTGGTCAATGTTATCCCGATATTTATGGCGTCGCGTTGATGTGGGCGGCGCTGATTGGCAGCGCTCGAATTCTGCTTGGGGTGCACTTTTTATCGGATGTGATTATTGGCGCGCTGCTGGGAATGGGCTGTGCGACGTTGGCGATGACGTGGTTGGAGACGATGGCTTGAACATTTTGTATGGCGTGCAAGGCACTGGAAATGGACACATTACGCGTGCCCGCGTGATGTGTGAGGCGTTTCGTGAACGAGGCGTTCAGGTTGATTTTCTATTTTCTGGCCGCGACGAGAGCAAATACTTCTCGATGGAATGCTTTGGCCACTACCAAACTCGCCGTGGACTGACGTTTGCAACCCAGCAAGGCCAAGTCAATTACGTCAAAACTGCTTTTAACAACAGTCCTGCGCAATTATGGCAAGAAATTAAACAGCTTGACCTCTCTGACTACGACCTCGTGTTGAATGACTTTGAACCCGTGTCTGCTTGGGCTGCCAAGCGACAAGGTATTCCGTGCATTGGGATCAGTCATCAAAATGCCTTTCGTTATCCCGTGCCGCTCAAAGGGGCGACGTGGTTGGATAAGCTCATCATGCAGCGCTTTGCACCCGCCGATTATCACTTAGGATTGCATTGGTATCACTTCGATCAGCCGATTCTGCCACCGATTGTTCACACCGCGGACACGGCCAATGTCAACCAAGATTACATTTTGGTGTACTTGCCATTTGAGCAGATTGAACAGGTGTGTGAAATGCTTTTTCGCTTTGTAAATCAACACTTTGTTTTCTATCACCCTCACGTCATTGAAGCGGAGTTGATTGAAAACGTGGAGCTTCGCCCGTTGTGTCACGCGCAGTTTCATCAGCATCTTCAATGCTGTGCGGGCGTGATTGCCAATGGTGGATTTGAATTGCCTTCCGAAGCGTTGTCGTTGGGGAAAAAGTTGTTGCTCAAGCCACTCAATGGCCAATTTGAGCAGCAGAGTAATGTTGCTACCCTCGATATTTTGGGGTTGGCCTCTGTGATGGACTTTCTGGATGCGTCGGCTGTCAGCAAATGGTTGGATGAAAAACAAGCAGAACGCGTCGTGTATCCAAACGTTGCCAGTGCGATAACAGAATGGGTGATGAAGGGACGCTGGGATGATCATTCTGAGCTATGCAACACATTGTGGCAACAAGTTGACTTCCCCAGTTACGTTTCGACAAACTAATGATGCTGTCGATTAACTTGCTCACCTCTCATAGCGCATGTGAATATTAGGTTTCGCGCATAATCCTATGTATTAATCTCGTCAATGTTTTGTAAAAATAGCATAAAAGTGATTTTTTATGTTTTTTTATAAAACATCAAATCATTGAAAAATATTGGATTTTTTTGGTGCTTGGTAAAATAAACTGAGATTTTATCAATCTTATTGCTATTCGATAAATGAATGGTTGATAGTAGCGTACCCCTTGGAAGTATCCGGGTAATAAATACTACAAACGACGGTTATCTATTCGCCAACCGAAATCATTTATGTCGTTGGGTCTCCGGCGACAGATATCAGAATAAAAATAAGAGGCGTGCCTAATGTTAGACAAAAAAGATCCGATGAGCGCGATTGCGAGCTATCGAATGGAGAGCACACTGCGTGGTGTGGACCTCAACCTACTGACTGTGTTTGATGCAGTAATGCAAGAGCAAAATATTACCCGTGCAGCGCACAACTTGGGAATGTCACAGCCAGCAGTGAGTAACGCCGTTGCGCGTTTAAAAGTGATGTTTAACGACGAACTGTTTATGCGCCAAGGTCGCGGGATTCAACCGACTCAGCGTGCGCGTCAACTGTTTGGTCCGATTCGCCAAGCGCTGCAATTGATTCGCAATGAGCTGCCAAGTTCGGTGTTCTCACCAGAAACGTCAACACGTTTGTTCAAGTTGGCGATCTGCAGCCCATGTGACATTCGTTTTGCACCTAAAATCATGTCCAGCATTTACGAACAAGCACCGAACGTGCAATTGCACTTGGATGCAGAATTCGACCGTAAACTGGCGGAGCGTATGCGCTACCAAGAAATTGATTTTGTAATTGATTACGCTCGTTTTGATGAGCAAGGTTTCTCAAGCACTGAAATCTTCCAAGACGAATTGGTGGTAGTGGCGGCGAAATCGCACCCACGCATTCAAGGTGCCGTGAGCCCAGAAGCTCTGGCGAATGAGCAACATGCAAAATTGTCAAAAATTCATGGTCAACGCAGCTTCTCTGAGCAAGCGTATCGTGACCTTGATTGCCAACCAAGCTACGAAGGCACGAGCCTAAGCAACGTGCTGTACGTGGTTGGTCAGTCTGAGTTGGTGACCATTGCACCTCGTTGGATGGTTGAAAACGCTGCCAACAAAGATCAGCTGCAAGTGCTCGAATTCCCATTCGATAACGGCAACATCAGCGGTTACCTGAGCTGGCATGAATCGAGCGAAAAAGACAAAGGCCACATCTGGCTGCGCGATCAATTGATGATGATCTGCGGCGAAGTGGTTGCATTCAAATAGTACTAAATGCCTCTTTATTTAGCCTTAGATTGGGGTGCCCCGATCTAAGGCTTTTTTATTGCGCTCACGCCAGACTTTCATCCATAACTATGACATCTGTCAGTTGCCTTTTTTATCACTGAATGTACACTTGTGCGCTCAAAAGAGCTTACATGTGTAAGCTATAGGTAAAGAAGATGGCCAATTTAGATTTTCATATCGTTAAACGCATTCGAGAGCAGGTTGCTCTTGGCGGTAGTCGTATCGCGTTGAAACATCAAGTGGACAACGAATGGCAAGGCATCAGCTGGACTCAGTTCGGTGAAGAGATGGATGCAATGTCGATGGCGTTACTGGCATTCGGGCTGGATGTTCAGGACAAGATCGGGATTTTTTCCAACAACATGCCACAATGGACGATCGCCGATTTTGCTGCACTGCAGATTCGAGCGGTGACCGTGCCGATTTACCCAACCAATACTGCTGAACAAGCGGCTTACATTCTGCAAGATGCGGATGTCAAAGTGCTGTTTGTTGGCGAACAGCCGCAGTTTGATGCGGCGGTGACCATGTTTGAACAATGCGATCAGCTGCAGCTGATTGTGGCCATGAGCGATGCGATTGCGCTTGGCGACTGTGATTTTGCCATGAGCTGGCAGGCGTTTGTTGCTTTGGGCGAGAATACATCCCGCGAACCGCTTGATGAGCGTTTGGAACAGGCCAATGATGATGACCTGTTTACCCTGATTTATACCTCTGGCACCACGGGCAAGCCGAAAGGTGTGATGCTCGATTATCGCAACGTTGGCGCGCAGCTCGAAGGGCATGATCAACGTCTGAACTTGAGCCAAGACGATGTCTCGCTCTGCTTCCTACCGCTGTCTCATGTGTTTGAACGTGCATGGACGTTTTACGTGCTCTACAAAGGCGCGACCAACTGTTATTTGCAAGATGTTGGTCAGGTCCGTGACGCACTGAGTCAGGTTCGTCCTACCGTCATGTGCGCAGTGCCACGCTTCTACGAGAAAATCTTCTCGGCGATCCACGAAAAAGTGGCGCGTGCGCCATTGCACCGCAAAGTGATGTTTACATGGTCTGTGAACATGGGCGCTAAAATGGCGCGCTGTCATCAGGAAAAACGCACGCCCTCTTGGGCGCTGAAACAGTGCCATCAGTTGGCCGACAAATTGGTGCTCAGCAAACTGCGTGGGCTGCTGGGAGGGCGCATTAACTTTATGCCGTGCGGTGGCGCGAAGTTGGATGAGACCATTGGCCGCTTTTTCCATGCCATCGGCATCAATGTCAAATTAGGCTACGGTATGACCGAAACCACCGCGACGATTTCGTGTTGGGATGACCAGTGTTTTGACCCAGACTCGATCGGCATGACCATGCCGGGCGCTCAAGTGAAAATTGGTGAGAACAACGAAATTCTGGTGCGTGGCCCCATGGTGATGCGTGGCTACTACAAAATGCCAGAAGAAACCGCGCAGACGTTTGATGAACATGGATTCTTGAAAACGGGCGATGCGGGTCATATCGATGAGCAGGGGAATTTGTTTATTACCGATCGCATCAAAGAGCTGATGAAAACATCTGGCGGCAAATACATTGCGCCGCAGGTGATTGAAGGCGCGATTGGCAAAGATCATTTTGTGGAACAGATTGCGGTGATCGCCGACACGCGTAAGTTTGTCTCGGCACTGATTGTGCCGTGTTTTGATGCGCTTGAAGAGCACGCCAAAGAGCTGAACATCAAATACCACGATCGCTTGGAACTGCTGAAACACAGCCAGATCATCGAGATGTTTGAAAAGCGGGTGAATGAGTTGCAACATGGCTTGGCGAAGTTTGAGCAAGTGAAGCGTTTTAAGCTACTGCCAAAAGCCTTTTCGATGGATGATGGCGAACTGACACCAACGCAAAAACTGCGTAGAAAAGTCATTCATGACCGTTATCAGCACGAAATCGAAGAAATGTACCAAGACCGACCAAAAGATAAGCACTCTTAAGTGCCTTTGGCCGCCATGGTGATAAACGACATCCTCGCAGAGTGACCCTCGCGGGGATGTTTGTTTTTCTAGCGCTGAAAAATTGAATCACTCTGCGATTTTCTGTGGTTTCAATTGCCCCTCGACAAAATATTCCACTTTTTTTTATCCACTTCATTGTTCTCTCGCCTAATTCTGCTCCTACATTTGGAATTGAATACTTAATATCCGTTTTTTTGCCATATCTTATTAAAAATGCGCCATTTTCGCCGTTAGACCTGATGAAAATAAAGCGTTACAGTTGTTGCGTTACCTTAGCGCTTGTTATGACAAGTGCGGGACATAGCCGAAAGCGGAGAGTTTTCGAATTAGGCTACGAATAAGCCCTAACTATGTATAACCAGAACCGTTGACTGACCTTGTGTTCGGCTCTGGTAAGGAGAAAATATGGCAATGTTATCCGGCGCAGAGATGGTGGTTCAATCTCTGATCGAAGAAGGCGTAGAGCAAATTTTTGGATACCCCGGTGGTTCCGTTCTTGATATCTACGACGCCCTCCACGAAAAAACCGACAAAATCAAACACGTCCTCGTTCGTCACGAACAAGCGGCAACCCACATGGCCGATGGTTACGCTCGCGCAACCGGCAAGCCGGGTGTGGTGCTCGTCTGCTCTGGCCCTGGTGCCACCAATACCGTCACTGGCATTGCGACGGCCTACATGGATTCTATTCCGATGATCGTTATTTCAGGTAACGTGGCGACCAATCTGATCGGCAATGACGCGTTCCAAGAGTGTGATATCGTCGGCGTCTCACGTCCGATCGTAAAACACAGCTTTTTGGTGAAAAAAGCGGAAGATATCCCTGAAACGATCAAAAAAGCATTTTACATCGCATCAACTGGCCGTCCTGGTCCGGTCGTGATCGACTTGCCCAAAGATGTGATGAACCCGCAGATCAAACTCCCGTACCAATACCCAGAATCGGTCAAAATGCGCTCTTACAACCCGACGACATCGGGTCATAAAGGTCAGATCAAAAAAGCACTCAAAGCGTTGTTGGACGCCAAAAAACCGGTGCTGTACATCGGCGGCGGCGCCATCATTTCTGAAGCGCATCAGCAAATTTTCAAACTGGCAGAGGCCTTGAATCTGCCCGTCGTGAGTACCTTGATGGGGTTGGGCGCGTTTCCGGGCACCCACAAGAATTTCCTAGGCATGTTGGGGATGCACGGTGTGTATGAAGCCAACATGGCGATGCATAACGCTGATCTGATCTTTGGTGTGGGCGTGCGTTTTGACGATCGCACGACCAATAACCTCGAGAAATATTGCCCAAATGCAAAAGTGATGCACATTGATATCGATCCATCGTCGATCTCGAAGAACGTCAAAGTGGATCTCCCGATCGTGGGGTCGGCAGATCAAGTGCTGGAAACCATGCTCAAACTGCTGGCGGATCTCGACACGCGCAACGATGAACAAGCCATGGATCATTGGTGGAGTGAGATTCAAAGTTGGCGTGAACGTCAATGCTTGGCGTATGAAACCTCATCTGAGCGCATCAAACCTCAGCAAGTGATTGAAACCTTACACAAGCTCACCAATGGCGATGCGTATGTGGCGTCTGATGTGGGCCAGCACCAAATGTTTGCAGCGTTGTACTATCCGTTCAATCAACCGCGTCGTTGGATCAACTCTGGTGGCCTTGGCACCATGGGCTTTGGTCTGCCTGCGGGTATGGGCGTGAAGTTCGCAATGCCGGATGAAGAAGTGGTCGTCGTGACGGGTGACGGCAGTATTCAGATGAACATTCAAGAGTTGTCGACTGCGCTGCAGTACGATATTCCGGTGAAAATCATCAACCTGAACAACCGTTTCCTTGGCATGGTGAAACAGTGGCAAGATATTATTTATCAGGGGCGTCACTCCAACTCATACATGAGTTCTGTGCCTGATTTTGCAGCGATCGCAGAAGCTTACGGTCACGTGGGGATCCGCATCTCAACACCAGATGAATTGGAATCCGGGTTGAAACAGGCATTGGAGATGAAAGATCGCCTGGTCTTTGTGGATATCAACGTCGATGAAACGGAGCACGTCTACCCAATGCAGATCAAAGGCGAGGGGATGGACAAAATGTGGTTGAGCAAAACGGAGCGTACTTAAGATGAGACAACACATTATTTCAATACTGCTAGAAAACCAGCCGGGTGCGTTGTCTCGTGTGGTGGGGTTGTTCTCTCAACGCGGTTACAACATTGAAAGCCTCAACGTGTCACCGACAGACGATGAAACCTTGTCACGCTTGAACATCACCACAACGTCAAGCGACATGCAGTTGGAGCAAATTCAGAAACAGCTGCACAAACTGATTGATGTTCTGAAAGTGCAAGATGTGACGGAGTTTGACCACATTGAGCGTGAACTGATGTTGGTAAAAGTCAAAGCCAGCGGTTTTGCGCGTGCGGAAGTTAAGCGCACGGCGGATATCTTCCGCGGTCAAATCGTTGATGTGACGGCTTCGCAATACACGGTGCAAATTGCAGGCGCGAGTGAAAAACTCGATGCGTTTATCCATGCGATTGCGGAAGTGACCGATGTGATTGAAGTTGCTCGCAGTGGGGTGGTTGGTATTGCACGCGGTGAACGTGCGCTACGTGGTTAACCCATGCTCGCGACTCACATAAAAAAACCAGCCGAATGGCTGGTTTTTTTGCTTTTAGCCAAGCGGCGTCGATACGCCGCTGGCGGGGCGCTTAGTGCAGGATGCGCGCGCGAATGGTGCCGTCGATCCCTTTCAGTTTCGCGAGGGCTTCTTCTGAGCGTGCATTTTCAACGTCAATCACCACATAACCAATGTTGGCTGAGGTTTGCAGGTACTGCGCGGCAATGTTAATGCCGTCTTGCGCAAAGATGGTGTTGATTTGCGTCAGAATACCGGGACGGTTCTCGTGAATGTGCAGCAGACGAGACGCTTGACGATGTTCAGGCAGCGACACTTCAGGGAAGTTAACGCTTGAGAGCGTTGACCCGTTGTCTGAGTATTTCGCCAGCTTGCCAGCCACTTCAATCCCGATGTTTTCTTGTGCTTCCTGAGTGGAGCCGCCCACATGCGGTGTCAGGATCACGTTGTCAAATTGCATCAGCGGAGATTCAAACGCTTCTTTGTTGGATGCTGGTTCTGTTGGGAATACGTCAATGGCCGCGCCAGCTAGATGACCCGATTCCATCGCATCACACAACGCTGGAATGTCGACCACGGTGCCGCGTGCGGCGTTGATGAAAATTGAACCGGGTTTCATGCGTGCAAATTCGTCTTTGCCCATCATGTTCTTGGTTTCTGGTGTTTCTGGGACGTGCAGCGAAATCACGTCACATTTATTCAGTAGCTCGCTCATGGTGTGCACTTGAGTGGCGTTGCCCAACGACAGTTTGTTTTCGATGTCGTAGAAGTACACGTGCATCCCCAAGTTCTCTGCAATGATACCCAATTGAGTACCGATGTGGCCGTAACCGATGATGCCTAGGCGTTTACCACGGGCTTCGTAAGAGTTGTCGGCGCTTTTCTTCCAGATACCGCGGTGAGCCAGGGCGTTTTTCTCTGGAATGCCACGTAGCAGCAATAGGATTTCACCCAGAACCAGCTCAGCCACACTACGAGTATTGGAGAACGGCGCGTTGAACACTGGAATACCGCGTTTGGCGGCTGCATTCAGGTTGACTTGATTGGTACCGATACAGAAGCAGCCGATTGCGACCAGTTTCTCTGCCGCGTTGATGACTTCTTCCGTCAAGTTTGTGCGTGAACGGATACCAATGAAGTGAACATCTTTCACCGCTTCGAGCAATTCTGATTCTTCTAAGGAGCCCTTGTGGTATTCGATGTTGCTATAGCCAGCAGCTTGCAGCACTTCAACTGATGATGGGTGAAGTCCTTCAAGGAGTAGGATTTTAATTTTGTCTTTTTCCAGTGAAACTTTGGCCATTATTCTCGTCCTTAAATATGGGAAGGTGGGCAAATGAAGCGAACATCAAGCGAAACGTGTAATAACTGAGCCTTTTATAACAAAGCAAACGTTTGCATTGCGTATCTTCTACGCAATAAATTAACAAACTTTTTTTGTTTTGGGTAAGAAAATTACGGAATAAGGCATAATTTTCTTCGAGAAAAGAAATAAAAAACGGCACCCAGTGTGCCGTTTGTAATCTAATGACGGAAAGAAGACGTTTTTTCCAATCTTATTCTTCGATTTTCGCCCCTTCAGGGGTACCGGTAATGACCACATCCGCTCCGCGGTGAGCGAACAGACCGTTGGTCACCACGCCTGCAATCGCGTTGATTTTGCTTTCCAGATCTTTGGCGTCTGTGATGCGCATGTTGTGCACGTCTAGAATGATGTTGCCGTTGTCGGTCAGAACACCTTCACGATACACCGGATCACCGCCCAGTTTGACCAGTTCACGTGCCACATAAGAGCGCGCCATTGGAATCACTTCTACGGGGAGCGGGAATCCTCCCAGGACGTCAACCGCTTTGGTGCCATCGACGATACAGATGAATTTGTCGGCAATGGCCGCCACAATTTTTTCACGCGTCAGCGCCGCACCACCGCCTTTGATCATTTCGCGCTGTGGGTTAATTTCGTCCGCGCCATCGACGTACACGTCCAAGCCAGCCACATCGTTACAATCGAACACCTCAATGCCGAGGCCCTTGAGTTTCTCGGTGGACGCAATTGAGCTTGAAACTGCGCCTTTGATGCCATCTTTGATCGACCCCAAAGCATCGATGAAGTGATTCACCGTTGAACCGGTACCGACACCAACAATGCTGCCTTTTTCTACATATTTCAGTGCAGCCCAACCGGCGGCTTTTTTCATTTCATCTTGAGTCATGCCTTTCTCCTGATTTCGATTCTGTGGGGGAACGCGTTTGCGCGGCGCGATTATACCCTCAAACCAACGGGAGATGTACTCCGATAGCGGCATTATCCGTGCTCTTAATTTTGCAGTGATCACGCTTTCCAGTGCCAAATCTGGCTCGGCGTGACAATCTTCGGTAGGGGAACATCCCAAGTTTCGACTGGCAGTTGATCAACATGTTGGCAATCATGCGCCAATCCCAAAGGCATGGCGCCTTCACCGGTTTGAAACCAGTGCGCGAGGGTGCGATCGTAGTAGCCGCCTCCCATGCCGAGGCGATGGCCGTGGGAATCAAACGCCACCAATGGCGTGCAGATCAGGTCGAGTTCTTTCACCGGTTTGACTAAGGTTTGGTTGAGCTTGGGCTCGAGAATACCAAATTTGTTATAAGTCATCGGTGTGGTGCTTTGATAGTGAAGAAACAGCAGGTGACCGGCAGAAAACGGATGCAGCACGGGAAGATAGACGGCTTTGCCTTGTGACCACAACCAGTCGATCAGCGGCTGGGTGTCGAGCTCGCCATCGGTGGATAAATAGAGCGCAATGTGATGGCTGGTCTGCATTTCCGGTAGCGTTGAAAAGCGGCGAATCAGATCCTGACTGGCTTGGTATTGCGTGTCGCTGGACAGTTGATTGCGTTGCTGACGAATGTGCTTACGTAGCGTCTGACGAGAGTATTGCATAGAGGAACCCCAGAGTGCCGTTGAGGATTGTAGCCCTTGAACCAGCTGGTTCAAGGCGGATCAGCAAGGATAACCGTAGGCTTCTCGGTACGAGCCGAGCATGCTCAATAGCTACCAAGTACTAACCCTTACGTGTTGCTTATCGGCTCAGGGACATAAATCCGCTGACGAACACTCCAGGGTAAAACTTTGGATGGTAAAGGCTACAGCTCTCCTGGCTTGACTTTACTGAGTGCTTCTTCAAGTGAAGCGGTGAGCTTTTCCATTCGCTCATTGATGGCCGATTGATGACCGTCTTTCTCTTGCTGCTTGGTTTGCAGCTCGTAACAGATGTTCAACGCGGCGATTGTCAGTAGCTTTACCTCATTCGATACCTTAGTACGATCGGCCATATCTTTCAATCGTTGGTCGAGGTCCTGTGCGGCACGTAACAGGGATTCTTCTTCGCCTGCCGGACAATTAACCCGTGTCACTTTGCCTAAAATTTCAACGTCAACCGCTTGATTACTCATGATAAATGAACTCTATTGGCGTAACTAAAGATGATATCGCTTACGTGACCATCGAGGGTCAAACTATAGGTAAAGCGTTCCTAAGATTCAAGCTTTTCACACGCGTAAGCTGGATTTGGTTGGGCAAAAACACAGTTCTTGGGCAATTTGCATAAAAGCTGGTCACAATTGCTGACGTGAGCGTTTTCGCCGGATCGTTGAAGTGGTACGATTAAACATATTTTTTCAACGACGAGCCCATTATGAGCGACAACACGTTTCCAAATTATGCAAACTTAGCCTCCGAACTGCAATCGGCATCGCTGGGGGTCACTCCGGCAGAATTGCACGGCTTACTGACCGGCATGCTGGCTGGTGGTTTGAGTTTGAATGATAAAAGTTGGCAGCCGCTGATTTTTGATTATACCAATGATGGGATGGGCTGGCCGATGCAAGTGCTGGCGCTGGCAGAGCAAACGCTTACCGCGACCAACGCAGAATTGACCAGTACGGATCTGGAAGTGACCCTGATGCTGCCAACAACTGACGGTGACGAAGCGCTCTTTCAGTTTGCCGACAGCGTGGCGGAATGGGTGAACCATTTTATTTCTGGCCTCGGTTTGGTGGGGGCGAAAGTACAAAGCGCCTCCAACGTAGCCAAAGAAGCGTTAGAGGATCTGGAAGAGATCTCGAAGCTGGGCATTGATGAAGACGATGACATGGACGAGCAAGCGCAATTGCTTGAGCAAGTCATTGAGCATGTGAAAGCTTGCGTTTTGACGCTGCACGCAGAGTTTGGCGCCAAACCGCAACAAGCTTCAGAACCAACAATTCACTAAGTGAGGCGGCAGTGAGCGAGGCAAAATCTTTTGATGTGATTATTGCTGGTGGCGCCATGGCTGGCGCAACGTTGGCGTTAGCGCTAGATACGTTGAGTCAGGGGCGTCTCAACATCGCGGTGATTGAAGCATATCAGACGGATCATCACGCGCATCCGGGGTTCGATGCCCGCTCGATTGCACTCTCTTATGGGACGGTGGGTATTCTGCGCCAGTTGGCTTTATGGCCAGCGATTGCCCCTGTAGCCACGCCGATCACCCAGATTCATGTGTCGGATCGCTCGCATGCCGGTATGACCGATATCACGCGCGAATCGGCTGGCGTGGATGCGCTGGGATATGTGGTTGAATTGGCACACGTGGGCCGCATTTACGCAGAAAAAATGGCGCAAAGTGCTGCGATTCATGTGTTCTGTCCAGCCAGCGTCTCTACGGTCGAGCGTCACAATGATGCGGTGACGGTCACACTCAATAGCGGTGAATCGCTGCGAGGCCAATTGCTGGTCGCGGCCGATGGCGCCGTGTCGACGTGTTGTCAACAAATTGGATTGGCACTCACAGAACACGACTTTAACCAAGTAGCGATCATTGCCAATGTGGTGGCGAGTGAGCCACATCGAGGCCGTGCTTTTGAACGCTTTACATCGACCGGCCCAGTGGCGCTGCTGCCGATGAGTGACAACCGCTTGTCGCTGGTGTGGTGTTTACCTCCTGAAGTAGCGGCGCAAGTCATGCAATGCAGCGATAGTGAGTTTTTAGCGCGATTGCAAACGGCCTTTGGCTGGCGTCTAGGGCGCTTGATCAAAGCAGGCGAGCGCAGTGCTTACCCACTGTTGCTGCGTTACCGTGAACAGAACATTTCTCACCGCTTTGCGATTGTCGGCAATGCGGCGCAAACGCTGCATCCGATTGCGGGGCAAGGATTCAACTTAGGCATTCGCGATGTGGCAACACTGGCCGAAGAACTCACCGCCGGCGATGCGATCGGTAGTTATGCGCAGCTCAACCGGTTTAGGCAGCGCCGTGAAGCGGATCGCGAAGCCACCATTACACTGACGTCGACGCTGGTACACCTGTTTTCCAACGACTGGCTGACGTTGAGCATTGGGCGAAATCTGGGCTTGGCTGCGATGGATAATCTGCCAATGCTGAAATCTCCGTTGCTGCGCCGCACGCTGGGTGTGGTGAATCGATAAAAGGTACGAAATTATGATGCAAAGCGTGGATATTGCGATTGTTGGCGGCGGCATGGTCGGGCTTGCTCTCGCCGCGGCATTTAAAAATACCGAACTACGAATTGCGGTGATTGAAGGCAAATTACCCCAAGAAGGATTGAGCGAGTTGCCGGACGTGCGCGTGTCGGCGCTCAGCCGTTCTAGCGAGATTATGTTGCAAAACCTCAATGCTTGGCAGGGCATCACCGCCCGCCGCGCCGCGCCCTATCAGGCGATGGAAGTGTGGGAGCAAGATAGTTTCGCGCGCATCGAATTCAATGCGAACCATCTGACGCAGCCCAATCTTGGACACATTGTTGAAAACCGCGTGATTCAGTTGGCGCTGTTGGAGCAAGTGAAGCAGCAGTCGAATGTCTCTTTGTACATGCCGGCAACGTGCCAAAGTTTAGCGATTGGCGAAAGCGAAGCGTGGCTGACGCTCAATAACGGTCAGGCGCTGACTGCCAAGTTGGTGGTGGGCGCTGATGGTGCCAACTCTTGGGTGCGCAAGCAGCAAGATATTCCGCTCACCCATTGGGATTATGGCCACAGTGCTGTGGTTGCGAATGTGCGCACCACCGAACCGCATGAATCGATCGCGCGCCAGATCTTCACTCCACAAGGGCCTTTGGCCTTTTTGCCGCTGGGGAATCCGTACATGAGTTCGATCGTGTGGTCGACCGACCCAAATCGTGCCGAGCACTTGGTCGGGCTTGATGCTCAAGCGTTCAACAAAGCACTGACGGCGGAATTTGACGCCAAACTGGGCGTGTGCGAGGTGGTGGGCGAGCGTCATGCGTTCCCGCTTAAAATGCGTTATGCCCGAGACTTTGTCGTCGAGCGCGTTGCGTTGGTCGGCGATGCAGCGCACACCATTCACCCCTTGGCGGGTCAAGGCGTGAACCTTGGTTTGCTGGACGCGGCGAGTTTGGCGCAGGAAGTGATGGCGTTGTGGCACCAAGGGCAAGATATCGGCAGCAAGCGCAACCTACGTGGGTATGAGCGCTGGCGCAAAGCGGAAGCGGCGAAGATGATTGCGGCTATGCAAGGTTTTAAAGACCTGTTTGCAGGCAATAACCCAGCCAAGAAATTGATTCGTGGTATCGGGATGCGCTTGGCAGGGCAATTGCCGGGTGCGAAAGACGAAATCATGAAATATGCACTGGGACTCAAAGGCAATCTGCCGGAACTGGCGAAAACGCAGCGGACGTCGCCGACGGCGTAATCCATACAATGCAAAAGGGTTGGCGCGATGGCCAACCCTTTTTTTCATTCTATCGTGGTGAAGTCAATTATGCGTATGCGCAGCGTAGTCGCATGATCTCTTGGTTGACCTCTTTGACGGTTTGGTAGTGGCGCCGTTCTGCGCGGTCCGGCAATATCAGCTTGCCGTTATCAAATTCAAACTTACCAACCCCGTAGATATAAATTCTTCCTTTAAAAAGACGACTTACGTGTTTAGCAATCATACCTGGCGTATAGCGCTTAAACAGTCTCATACTTCGATCCTTTGTTGTTTTCACACCGCAGATTATAAGAAATTCCCCAAGAAAATAGTGTGATTGAGCTAGGGATACATGCAGTGTTTACTGACTAAATTAGATATTTGTGCTGCCTTGAGCAAATTTATGGATAAATATCCATAATTGCGTGACCTTTACCTCAAATAAATAGGGTGGATAAAACTTCTCCGTGGCTTGAGACGGCGCTTATTTAGCCACAGCAATATGACAGTTTTAAGAATAGTTGGCTTTCAGCAAAAAAGGTAAAAAAGATGTCATGTTTTTGTATAAAAAAAGCCCGCAATCAGATGCGGGCGAAATAGTCACAGATGCATTACACAAAAAGTGGATGTCCTGAAACAATCAGTGGATTCACTTTTTTGTTGGCGAAGGATATCAACAGAGTCGTACCTCTGCGTGAACTTTAACCAACGCAGGAGAGAGTAAACTAAAAAAAAAGTTGTGACTATTTATGTTTGTAAATTGTATAAAAATTCATAACAAAATGATCTTAATTTAGAACTTGATCACGATCACATGTAATGGATTGCATGGTTTGCATCACTTATTCACGTTGAATGTGTGCAAACTGAGGGCGACAAAGGTGGACGAGATCGTTTACGTCGAGTGCAATGCCTGCCAACGTCGATCCGCTGCTGATGGTGACGAGCGTGTGTTGCAAAATTGCATGATCAAAAATGATCGGCATCGGTGTTTTGAGTAACAACGGGGTGACGGTGCCGATGGCATAACCCGTGATGGGCTCGACTTGCGAAAGATCCACGCAGGTCATTCGCCGCCAATGGAGCAGCGCGCGCACTTTTTTGGGATCCACACTGCGATCGCCAGGCGCGCACGCTAAGGCCAGCTGATCGCCCATATCGCGCAGTAAAATGCATTTGACCATCTGAGCGGGCTCAATGCCGCGTTGGCGGGCCGCCGCCTCGATGGTGGTGGCGTGCGTTGCATGCGGCAGCAGGCGATAGGGCACCTGCTGCGCATCCAGATACTGCGTGATTGGCGTGCTGAATGCGTTATTCATCATCCAATGAATAAGGCAGCGGTTGAATCGTCCAACGGGTGGAGGGTTGTGCCGTCAAACGCAGTTCCGTGCCTTCTTCCAGATTGTTAGGCAACACAATCAAACCCATAGCGGTGTTATCGGCAAAGGTGTAGTGCGCCATCAGGCGACCCGCACTGCGCCAGTTTTCACCCACAGAGCGTTCCATCTCGTGTGCGTCACTGTCGGACAGTGGCGTGGTTACATTGCCCGAGACAATGTACATTGCCCGTTTGTTGATGCCGCGGTATTTCGCGCGCGCAACGGTTTCCTGACCGGTGTAACAGCCTTTGGTAAAGCTGATGCCATCGACTGCCTGAACGTTCACGGCTTGCGGAATGTGTTCGTTTTGATCGGCACGTTCAATCACGGGGATCGCGTCTTCGATGTCAAAACGAGTCCACAGTGCGGCGTCGACTCGTGTGGCATCGGTGCTGGTGGTCAGCTGTTCTGCGGTCTGTTCATTGACCAGCAACAGCCAACGTTGTTCGCTAATGCGAACGGCTGTTCCGCCGTCAATCGCGCGTACATCCCCCTGTGCATCGCTGAGGCGATCGATGTAGGCTTGCGCCTGCGTGCCAATCACGCCGAGTGCGATGTCTGGGCTTTCGGCAATCTCGACTTTGGAGAAAATGGCGTATTTTTTCAGTTCGCGCAGTTCGGCTTCAATCGCAGATTTGGGCTGGAACATGGCGTACCCATCACGATGATGGAACAAACGAAATACCGACCACACTTTCCCTTTGGCATCACAGTGTGCACCAAAGATCGATTGTTCGGCAGTTAGGGTGACGACGTTACAGGTCACTTGGCCCTGCAGGTAGTTTTTCTTGTCAGCGCCGACCATGGTGATCGCACCCCAAGAATCGAGATGAGTGAGCATCAGTTCAGGCAGCGTATCGCTGGCGTTGACACTGAGCGGAGCAAATGTAGTTTTCCAGTTCATGTCCTTCACCTAAGTGAAATAATTTCCACTATGTTAATCTGGATCAACTTTTTTGTCAGCTTGAACAGGGACTGTGACTGAGCTACTAGTTGAGCAAGCCCGGTGTTTGATAGACTTGGCGGAAAATAATCATAAGGTGAGGATAACCGATGTACACCGCGGAAGAAAAAGCGCGTATTAAATGGGCCTGTCGTCGTGGAATGTTAGAGCTTGATGTGGTCATCATGCCATTTTTCGAAGAGTGTTTTGATACGTTGAGTGAATCAGAACAGCAAGACTTTGTGTCTTTGCTTGAGTGTGATGATCCGGATCTGTTTACTTGGGTCATGGGCCATGGTCGTTCCGAGAATCTTGGTCACGCCGCGATGGTAGACAAGATTGTCGCTCATAACCTCAGCAAAGTGCGTTAAGCTCCACCTCACACCTTCTTATCACGCCTGCATTGCCGCCATCCTTGTTTGGGGAGGGGGGCTGTGGGCGTTACTTCTCTCTCCGATTCCCCTTGTTGTTACATTACTCATTATTGGCATGAGCCTGCGTGTGCCGCTGCATCATTGGTTGACGCCAGCACTGCGTGGTGAGGTCGCGTTCGATTTTTCTGGCTACTTAGTGATAGGAGAGGCGCGTCATGCGATCACACGCGTGCAATGTTTGTTTGCGGGGGCGTTTGTGATCATCGAAGGGCCAGGGCTGCGTTGGTTGTTGTGGCGTGATAGCTGTTCAGAGGTTGAATATCGTCAATTGTTGGTGAGATTAAAACGGGAGCTGTAGCGCTCCCGTTGGATGTTATGCTTGATCCGGCGTCAAAATCGTCGGGCCGCTGTCTTCTGCAAGCTCCGGATAGTCCAGCGTGTAGTGCAAGCCACGGCTCTCTTTACGCTGCATCGCACAACGCACCATCAGTTCTGCCACTTGCAGCAAGTTACGCAGTTCCAGCAGGTTGTTCGACACACGGAAGTTGCTGTAGTACTCGTGGGTTTCTTGTTGCAGCAGTTGAATGCGACGTAAGGCGCGCTCCAAGCGCTTGTCGGTGCGCACAATGCCCATGTAGTCCCACATAAATAGGCGCAGTTCGTGCCAGTTATGCTGAATCACCACTTCTTCATCTGAGCAAGTGACCTGACTTTCATCCCAACCGGGCAGGCTAGGGGGCAACTGCGCGTCTTTCAGTTTGCTGAGAATGTCTTTGGCCGCCGACCACGCGTAAACCACACACTCCAGCAAGGAGTTTGAGGCCATGCGGTTGGCACCGTGCAGGCCAGTGTAGCTGACTTCGCCAATCGCGTAGAGCTGCTCAAGGTCGGTTTGTCCGTTCTGATTGACCATCACGCCGCCGCAGGTGTAGTGCGCGGCTGGAACAATCGGAATCGGCTCTTGGGTCATGTCGATGCCCAGATCCATCAAGCGGCTGTAGATCATCGGGAAATGCTTTTCGATGAAGTCGGCCGGTTTGTGGCTGATATCGAGATACATGCAGTCTGCGCCCAGACGCTTCATTTCAAAGTCAATCGCGCGCGCCACGACATCACGCGGCGCCAGTTCGGCGCGTTCGTCAAAATCGGGCATAAAACGTGAGCCATCTGGGCGACGCAAGTAAGCGCCTTCGCCGCGCAGCGCTTCGGTCAGCAGGAAGTTTCGCGCATCTGGGTGATACAAACAGGTCGGGTGGAACTGGTTAAATTCTAAGTTGGCCACGCGACACCCGGCACGCCATGCCATCGCGATGCCGTCACCGGAAGAGACATCGGGGTTGGAAGTGTACTGATATACCTTCGATGCCCCGCCGGTTGCCAAGACAACAAACTTCGAATGAATCACTTCCACGTGTTCTTCGTTGCGGTTCCACACATAGGCGCCAACCACTTTATCGGCGCGGCCACCGATTTTATCCTCGGTGATCAAATCGAGCGCGTTGTAGCGTTCCAACAAGGTGATATTTGGATGATTGTGGACGTTGTCTTGCAAGGAGGTTTGCACGGCCATGCCGGTCGCATCGGCAGCATGCAGAATGCGGCGATGGCTGTGACCCCCTTCGCGAGTGAGGTGATAACGTGGCTCTTCTTCGTCGCTATCTTCTTCTTTATCGAACGGCACGCCGCCGTCGATCAACCACTGCACGCACTCTTTGGCGTGCTCCGCAATAAAACGAACGGTCTCTTGCTCGCAAATCCCTGCGCCAGCGATAAGGGTATCTTGGACGTGTGAATCAATGCTGTCTGATTCATCAAACACCGCGGCAATCCCGCCTTGAGCGTAATAGGTCGACCCTTCGCTGCGAGGTCCTTTACTCAGTACGATGACGTTGCAATGTTTGGCTATACGCAGGGCTAACGACAAGCCTGCTGCACCACTTCCCACGACTAATACATCGCACTGATGTTCTCGGTTAGCGTTCATAAAATGTTTATATTCCCGAACTCCAGTTAGAGTTATCCTACTCTAAGTTTAAAATACAGCACGCTGAGTTCCCATTGGCCGTGAGCGGGCAATGTGTCATCTGAGTAACCTATGGTCAGGGAACCATGCAACGTGAGTCCATTGACCTCAAAATGTTCGGTTGAGATGGGCATGACCGACATGCTCTTGAGGGTATTATCTTCGCGCTAAAAGCAATACATTGTAAATGCTATTGTCTTTTCTGACTCCTGTCCCCACTATTCAGGGAGATTTCCAGGAACCTAGATTACATCACAATGCGGTGGGTGAATGGTAAAAAAATTCACACAGAATTGAACTTTCCCTGCGCGGCTGAGTCACAATAGTGCTCATGTAGGCAGTGGTGTCAAGGCAACATTTTGCATCATTAGAGTCCATATCTGAGAAGGTACGGAATATAACAATAGGAGTAACCGCTCGAATGAACGAGCAGCTGACCGATCAAGTGTTGATTGAGCGAGTTCAGAACGGAGATAAGCAAGCGTTTAATCTTTTGGTACTGAGATATCAAAACAAGGTCTGCAATCTTATTTCCAGGTATGTGAGCAATTCAGGAGATGTGGCGGATGTTGCGCAGGAAGCCTTTATCAAAGCTTACCGTGCGATTCCGACCTTTCGCGGCGAAAGTGCGTTTTACACTTGGCTTTACCGTATTGCTGTTAATACTGCAAAAAATCACATCGTGGCACAAAGCCGTCGTCCGCCGGCAAGCGATGTTGATGCTGAAGAAGCTGAATTTTACGAAAGCGGCAACGCATTAAAAGAAATATCGAACCCAGAAAACATTACGCTGTCCAAAGAGTTAAAGCAGGCGGTGTTTAGTGCGATAGAAGCGTTGCCTGAAGATTTGAAAACCGCGATGACATTGCGAGAGCTAGAAGGCTTAAGCTATGAAGACATCGCTGAAGTCATGGATTGCCCCGTAGGTACGGTGCGTTCTCGTATCTTCCGTGCTCGTGAGGCGGTAGAAAAAAGAATTAAACCTCTTTTATAGCGCTAACGAGCAACAACAATGGTGAAAATAATGGCTGACAAAGAGAAACTTTCAGCGCTCATGGATGGAGAACTGGTCGATAAGCTGCTAATTCAAGAATTGGCCAGCGACCGCGACGGTCTCGACACGTGGAAAAATTACCATCTGATTGGTGATGTGCTGCGTGGTGAGGCGCCTGAGCGACCAGAATGGAATATCGCTGAAAGTGTCGCACTCGCGTTGGAAAATGAACCGGCGCATTCGACGTTTAGCACTGCCACGCCCCATATTACCGATATCAACCAAGCTCGCATTGAGTCTCAGCCTAAGCCTGAGCAAGCGCGTCGTCAGTTACCGGCTTGGTTATCCCAGTTTGGTCAAGTCGCGGTCGCGGCTTGCGTATCTTTAGCGGTAATTTTGGGCGTTCAGCAATATGGTGGCACCGATGGTGCGACGCCACAGCAAGATCAATTGCCAGTGCTTCAAACGATTCCGTTTTCAGGCAGTGCAGAACCTGTTAGCCTGACGCGCGAATCTGTTGAACGCCACAGCAATGAAGCGAACGTGCAAGAACAACGTCGCCGTGTGAATGCGTTGCTGCAAGACTATGAACTTCAATTAAGATTGAACAGTGAGAACTTAGGCTCTCATTCCGATCCAGTCGAACCGGTAGTTGAATGAAGAAATTTCTGATCAGTGCACTGACACTGTTCAGTTTGAGCATCAATCCAGCCTTTGCAGAGGAAGAGTCTGCAGAGGCTTTGTTGCATCAAATGAACGATGCCAGTCAGCATCTCAATTATGAACTGTCTTATATCCTGATTAAGAAAAACAGCATTGAACCGTTGTTGTATCGTCATGCGCGTGAAGCGAACGATCAACAGTTGGCTCACTTGGTGTACCTCAGCGGTCCGGTGCGCGAAGTGATTCGTCGCGGCAACGAGGTCAGTTATGTTGAGCCGGGAGTGGAGCCCTTTACTATCGAATCGGGCAACATGGTCGCCCCGACCATTCCGATGCTCAACAGCGATGTGAATGAGCTCAGCCAATATTACGATTTCGTCAAAGTGGGTCGAGCCCGTGAAGCGGGCGCGGCATGCCAAGTGCTGCGTATCGTGCCGAAAGATGGCCTGCGTTACTCCTATGTGTTGTGGGTCGACGAGCACAGTAACCTGCCGTTGCGCGCCGATCTGGTGGATCGTGATGGGGAAGTGCTGGAGCAATACCGCACCATTTCTTACTCCATCAGTGACAAATTGGCGGAGCTGATGTCTGGGCTGAACAAAGTCCAACTGCCGGAAGTCCTGTCGCTGCCGAAAGGCAATATTACCGACACGTTTTGGTCGGTGGGTTGGACGCCGGAAGGCTTTAAACCATTGGAACTGAACCGTTACCGCATGGCGATTACCGAACGCTTGGTGGAAAGCCAAATGTTCTCGGATGGGCTATTTAGCTTCTCGGTGTACGTCTCTGCCAGTGACAACTATTCACTCAAAGGTCAATTGGTTCGCCAAGGCCGCCGCACGTTGCACAGCTTTGTAAAAGGCGACAGCGAAATCTCGGTGGTGGGTGACATTCCGCCCGATACCGCCAAACGCATCGCTCAGTCTGTGGTGTTCCATACCGACGGAGCGCCCAAACCATGATGACAGCCTTAGCCACAGTGACCGCCGTTGCCAGCCAAAAACACGGCTATCATGTTGAACTCAGTTGCGAGCAACAAACCAGTTGCAGCGGTTGTGCGTCTTCAAAAAGTTGTGGCACGGGCATTGTCTCCAAAGCGGTGGGCAATAAAGCGCTGTTCTGGCAATTGGATACCGATAAAAAAGTAGAGCAAGGCCAGGTGGTTGAAATTGGTTTTCCTGAGAAAAGCCTGCTGCAATCGGCCGCGCTGGTGTATCTGGTGCCGCTGCTGATGATGATCCTCGGCGCTTGGTTAGCGGACGCGTGGTTGGCTCCGCTGCTTGGCATGGGGGAGGGCATCATCATTCTTACCTCGCTGCTGTTTATTGGATTAGGCATCGCGATGGCCAAACGGGGTTCGACACAACTGGAGAAACGCTCTGCACAAGAGGTGGTTCTGCTGCGCGTGCTTGGGCAACCCATCGCCTAAATTATGGTGCGAACCCCAACGAAATTGGGTAGAATCGGCCAACTTGAATGAAATGCCGCCAGATGCGGCCTTTCTTATGTCCTAATTAGTAAGAGTTTAGTCATCCCAAACCTATGAAGCACATTCGTAACTTTTCGATTATCGCCCACATTGACCATGGTAAATCGACCCTATCTGACCGTTTAATCCAAGTCTGTGGTGGATTAAGCGACCGTGAAATGGCCGAGCAAGTTCTGGACTCCATGGATCTTGAACGTGAGCGTGGCATCACCATCAAAGCGCAGAGTGTGACTCTCGATTACCATGCAAAAGATGGCGAAACCTACCAACTTAACTTCATCGACACTCCTGGACACGTGGACTTCTCGTATGAAGTGTCACGCTCTCTAGCGGCGTGTGAAGGCGCACTGCTGGTGGTCGACGCAGGTCAAGGCGTAGAAGCTCAGACCTTGGCAAACTGCTATACCGCGATCGAAATGGATCTGGAAGTGGTGCCAATCTTGAACAAGATTGACCTGCCTGCCGCAGAACCTGAGCGTGTGGCTGAAGAGATTGAAGACATCGTCGGCATCGATGCGATCGATGCGGTGCGTTGTTCAGCCAAAACCGGCGTGGGCGTGGATGAAGTGCTGGAAAAAATCGTGTCTGCGATTCCAGCGCCAGAAGGCGATCCTGATGCACCCCTGCAAGCCCTGATCATCGACTCGTGGTTCGATAACTACTTGGGCGTGGTGTCGTTGGTACGTATCAAGAACGGCAAGCTGAAGAAAAACGATAAGATCAAAGTGATGAGCACGGGCCAGGTTTGGGGTGTGGATCGCTTGGGTATTTTCACACCAAAACAAGTCGACACGAACGATCTCGAAACGGGTGAAGTGGGCTGGGTTGTGTGTGGTATTAAAGACATTCTCGGCGCGCCTGTGGGCGATACCCTGACGCTGGCGAAGAACGGCTGTGACAAACCACTGCCGGGCTTTAAGAAAGTGAAACCTCAGGTTTACGCGGGTCTGTTCCCGGTGTCGTCTGATGATTACGAAGCGTTCCGTGATGCACTGGGCAAATTGAGCCTGAATGATGCCTCGCTGTTCTACGAACCAGAAACGTCGGCCGCACTGGGCTTTGGTTTCCGTTGTGGTTTCCTTGGCATGCTGCACATGGAAATCATTCAGGAGCGTCTGGAACGTGAATACGATCTGGATCTGATCACCACGGCACCAACCGTTGTGTATGAAGTTCTGAAAACCGACAAAGAACTGATGCTCGTGGATAGCCCGGCCAAACTGCCGGCCATTAACGATATTGAAGAAATTCGTGAGCCGATTGCGCGCTGTAACATTCTGGTGCCAGCCGATTACTTGGGTAACGTGATTACCTTATGTATCGAAAAACGCGGCATTCAGGTCGATATGGTGTACCACGGGAACCAAGTGGCATTGACCTATGATATTCCGATGGCTGAAGTGGTCTTGGATTTCTTTGACCGTCTGAAATCAACGTCTCGCGGTTATGCGTCGCTCGATTACGGCTTCCAGCGTTTTGAGGCGTCGAACATGGTACGTGTCGACGTACTGCTCAACGGCGATAAAGTGGATGCGCTGGCGATCATCACGCACAAAGATCAGTCTCAGTCACGTGGTCGTCTGCTGGTAGAGAAGATGAAAGAGTTCATTCCTCGCCAAATGTTTGATATCGCGATTCAAGCGGCGATTGGTAACCACATCATCGCGCGTTCTACGGTGAAACAGCTACGTAAAAACGTTCTGGCGAAATGTTACGGTGGTGACGTGAGCCGTAAGAAGAAACTGTTGAAGAAACAGAAAGAAGGTAAGAAACGCATGAAGCAAATCGGTAACGTTGAGCTTCCTCAAGAGGCGTTCTTGGCCATTCTTCACGTAGGCAAAGATTAAACTCTATTGGTGACGGTCAGTTGCTTGCATTAACTCTCAAGTGAAAGGGTCTCGGCTCTTTCACTTTTCGTATTTTTAGATAAGGGAAGTCAATGGCGAATACATTTTCACTCTTTCTGGTCATCTTCACACTCGTGACAGGTGTCATTTGGGCACTGGAAAAATGGGTGTGGGCGAAGAAGCGTCAAGCAAAAATGGCGCAACTGCAAAGTGAAACCCACGGTATTGATGCCTCATTGACGGCGAAAATTCATCCACAACCTTGGTGGGTGGAAAACGCGGTGTCGATTTTCCCTGTGATTGCGTTTGTGCTGGTGCTGCGTTCATTTGTGTTTGAACCGTTTCAGATTCCATCGGGTTCGATGATGCCAACCTTGCTGGTGGGCGATTTTATTCTGGTGGAGAAATACGCCTACGGCCTGAAAGATCCAGTGTGGCGGACACAATTGGTCGAAACGGGTAAACCGCATCGTGGCGACATTGTGGTGTTCAAATACCCGAAAGAGCCTAGTGTTGACTACATTAAACGTGTCGTCGGCATGCCGGGCGATACCGTGCGTTACAGTAGCACCAAAGAAGTGTGCATTCAGCCCAAAGGCGAAGCGCAATGCAAACAAGTGAAGCTTTCCAACGTGGTGGAGAGTCCGTTCATTCAAAATAACATCCCCCTGATTCAGCTTGATGAGCAGTTGGGTGAAGTGAAGCACAACATTCTGATTAACCCGCTGCGTATTGATAACGTCAACGACTATCAACCGCGCCGTGGCGTGAACGAATGGGTGGTTCCACAAGGGCACTACTTTGTGATGGGTGATAACCGTGACAACAGTGCTGACAGCCGTTTTTGGGGCTTTGTTCCAGAAGCAAACTTAGTCGGTAAAGCGGTGGCGATTTGGATCAGCTTTGAGTTTGATCGTGCGTCAGACAGCGTGCTACCGGCTTGGATTCCAACTGGTGTGCGTTTTAACCGCATTGGTGGCATTAACTAGGTCAGCGAGCGCTGATCGCAACACATCGAGAGAGTATGAATTCTCCAATTAGTAGACTAGAAACTAAGCTTGGCTATCAGTTTAACAATGCTGAGCTTATCTCTTTGGCGCTGACACACCGCAGCGCCAATGGTAAACACAATGAACGTCTTGAGTTTCTGGGCGATTCAATTTTAAGTTTTGTCATTGCAGATGATCTTTACCATCGTTTTCCGAAAGTGAACGAAGGCGACATGAGTCGCATGCGTGCCACTCTCGTGCGTGGAAATACGCTTGCAGAACTGGGCCGTGAATTCGACCTAGGAGATTACTTAAAATTAGGTCCAGGCGAGTTGAAAAGTGGCGGTTTCCGTCGTGATTCAATTTTGGCCGATGCAGTAGAAGCGATTATCGGTGCGATCTATCTCGATAGCGATATCGAAGTGGCGCGCGCGACAGTGCTGAGCTGGTATCAGTCTCGTCTGGAAGCGATTAAGCCGGGCGTTTCGCAAAAAGACCCGAAAACGCGCTTGCAGGAATTCCTTCAAGGCAGAAGAAAACCGCTGCCTGTCTACACTGTGACTAATATTAAAGGTGAAGCACACAATCAGGAATTCACTGTCGCGTGTGACATTGCAGGCATCGGAGCGCCTGTGATCGGTAAAGGTACGAGCCGCCGCAAGGCAGAACAAGCGGCTGCGGAAACGGCACTAGAGCAATTGACAAATGTCTGATCAAGAATTCGATATTGATGCATATTTTGCATCCAGTGGTGAAAGTTCATCTTCACCCGACAATCAACACTGTGGTTTCGTGGCGATCGTGGGTCGTCCGAACGTGGGGAAATCAACGCTGCTGAATAATATTCTCGGCCAGAAGATTTCGATCACGTCGCGCAAACCACAAACCACGCGTCACCGCATTATGGGTGTGGATACCGATGGTGATTATCAGGCGATTTACGTCGATACACCGGGGCTACACATTGAAGAAAAACGCGCCATCAACCGCCTGATGAACCGTGCGGCGAGCAGCTCGCTCAGCGACGTGAATCTGGTGTTTTTTGTCGTGGAAGGTACGCACTGGACCGCCGATGATGAGATGGTGCTGAATAAGCTGAAGAATGCCAACTTCCCGGTCGTACTGTGTGTCAACAAAGTCGATAACGTCAAAGACCGCAACGACGTCATGCTGCACATGATGGAGCTGTCGAACAAGATGGACTTCGTCGATGTAGTGCCAATTTCCGCCAAGCTTGGCAAGAACGTTGAGGTGCTGCGCAAGCACGTGCGCGATCATCTGCCAAAAGCGGTACACCATTTCCCGGAAGAGTACGTCACCGACCGTTCACAGCGCTTTATGGCATCAGAAATCATTCGTGAAAAACTGATGCGTTTCACCGGTGAAGAGTTGCCCTACTCAGTGACCGTGGAAATTGAACGCTTTGACTACAACCCGGACACCGACGGTTTCCATATCAACGCCCTGATTCTGGTGGAACGCATCGGCCAGAAAAAAATGGTGATTGGTAACAAAGGTGAAAAGATCAAAACCATCGGCAGCCAAGCGCGTCTGGATATGGAAGAGCTGTTTGGCCGCAAGGTGTATCTGGAAACTTGGGTGAAGGTGAAATCGGGCTGGGCGGACGATGAACGTGCGCTGCGCTCACTGGGTTACATCGACGACCTATAATCTCTCCTGCACTGGCTCCGTTATGGGGCCAGTGTTTTATTGACGCTTTGCCCACTGCGAGAACGGATTGCCCACTATGTCAGACGGTCTACAACGCTGCTTTGTGCTCCATCGGCGTCCGTATAGCGAAACCAGCCTGATTCTGGATGTGTTTAGCGAAGAGTACGGACGGCTGACGTTGCTCGCCAAAGGCGCGCGTAGCAAGCGCTCCAACCTCAAAGGGGCGTTGCAGCCGTTTACGCCACTGTTGCTCAAATGGTCGGGCAACAGTTCGATGAAAACGCTGCGCCAAGCCGAAGCGATCAGCCTCGGGCTGCCGCTGACTGGCATTCACCTCTATTCAGCCATGTACGTCAACGAATTGGTTGGCCGCGTCTTGGCGCCGGAAGTGCCGTCGCCGGGTCTGTTTCATGATTACCTGTTTGCCCTGACTGAGCTGGCACAAAGCGATAACCCTGAACCACCGCTGCGCCGTTTTGAGTTGGCGCTGCTGTCGTCGCTTGGGTATGGCGTTGATTTTCTTCATTGCGCGGGAACGGGGGAGCCGGTAGACCCAGCGATGACCTATCGTTACCGCGAGCAAAAAGGCTTTATTGCGTCGGTGCGGCGCGATAACCTGACATTTCTTGGCAATGAACTGATTGCGATCAGCGAACGCCGCTTTACCACCAAAGAACAACTGCAGGCGGCAAAACGCTTTACACGCATTGCCTTAAAGCCGTATCTTGGCGGTAAACCTTTAAAAAGCCGGGAATTGTTCCGGCAAGCAATGCAACCCAGAGCACGGAGTGTAGGAAAATGAGCTCAATTCTTTTAGGTGTGAATATCGACCACGTCGCCACTTTGCGTAACGCACGCGGCACCAAATATCCGGATCCTGTGCACGCGGCTGAAATTGCGGAGCGCGCGGGAGCGGATGGTATCACCGTTCACCTGCGAGAAGACCGTCGCCATATCCTGGACCGTGACGTACGCATTCTGCGTGAAACGATTCAGACTCGAATGAACCTAGAAATGGCCGTGACCGATGAAATGGTTGAGATTGCGCTGCAAACGCAACCAGAGTTTGTGTGTCTGGTGCCGGAAAAGCGTGAAGAGTTGACCACTGAAGGTGGCCTTGACGTGATGGGCCAGTTGGAGAAAGTTAAAGCCGCGACGCAAACACTGACTGCAGCGGGCATCAAAGTGTCACTGTTCATTGACGCCGACCGCGAACAAATCGACGCGGCGAAAGCGTGTGGCGCGCCATTCATCGAATTGCACACGGGCCATTATGCCGATGCAACGTGCGAAGTGGATCAACAAAACGAACTGAAGAAAATTGCCGCGGCAGCAAGCTACGCGGCCGATCAAGGCATCATGGTCAACGCAGGTCACGGCCTGACGTATCACAACGTGGCGGCGATTGCAGCGATTCCTGAAATCTACGAACTCAACATCGGCCATGCGATCATTGGTCGCGCGGTGTTTGATGGATTGTCGAAAGCGGTTGCTGACATGAAAGCCGTGATGGACGACGCACGTCGTTAATTCGCATGATTGTTGGACTCGGCACAGACATCGCAGAAATTGAGCGCATTGAAAAAGCGCTCGCTCGCAGCGGCCGCGCGTTTGCTGAGCGCATTCTGACGGCGCAAGAACTCACGCAGTTTGATGGCCTCAAGCAACAAGGGCGTTATCTAGCTAAGCGTTTTGCTGCCAAAGAAGCCGCTTCCAAAGCCTTGGGGACGGGCATCGCGCAGGGCGTGAGTTTCCAAGATTTTGCCATCAGCAATGATGAGCAGGGCAAGCCACTGCTTCGCTTGAGTGGTAAAGCCGCGGAGCTGGCGCAGCGCAGTCACGTGGTGTCGGTGCATCTGACCATTTCGGACGAGCGCCATTATGCGGTGGCGACGGTGATCCTCGAAGCGTGAAGCAGAACGCTATCGCAACAATAAAAAAGAGGTGCTGAGCACCTCTTTTTTTGTTTGCGGTCGCAGCCCTCTACTCGGGCTGCTCGGTTAAGTAAGGTTGCGCGGTGGCGATGACCTTGTCCATCTCATCCTGCAGTTCAAACAATTCTGGCTCGACATCGCTGATACTGGCGCCTGAGCGCAGTGTTTGCTCTAGCGTGGCACATACTTTCTTCAAGCGAGGGACGCCACTGTACGAACAACTGCCGTGCAGTTTGTGCACGTGATGGAGCAGATCGGCAATCGAATATTCATCGTCTTCGAGCGCCATGGCCACCACCTGATTCACTTCCGGAATCGACTCGACCAGCATGCTCAGCATCTCGCGTGCTAAGTCTTCCTTATTGGCCGCCTGTTTGAGCGCTGCCTGCCAGTCAACGATGATGTTGCTGTGTTCCGGCTCTTCATGGAGGATTGCGGTGGCATCAAAGGCAATCGGCTCGGGCAGTTCCAGTTTGTCGACATCGTGTCGCAGCGAATCAGGACTCCAGTGCACCAGAACCTGTTGCAGAATATGCTCTTCGATCGGTTTGGTGAGGTAATCGTCCATGCCTGCTTTCAGCAGGCGATCACGTTCGCCAGACATCGCATGGGCGGTGACGGCAATCACGGGCGTATTCTGATTGAGTTCCAGTTGTTTAATTGCCTTACACGCCGTCACGCCATCCATGTGCGGCATCTGAATGTCCATCAAAATGATATCAAAATGACGCTGGCGCGCTTGCTCAATCGCATCTTGGCCGTTGGTGCAGGAAACCACCGCCTCGACTCGCTCTTGCAGCAGTGCTGTGATGAGTTTCAGGTTGGCCGGGTTGTCATCGACCGCCATCACGGTGAGTGGCATCTTGTCTTGTTTCACCGGCACGGCTTGCGCGGGCGCGTCGATCACCACAGGTTGATGGGCGATCAGGGTTTGCAGCAGTTTCTTACGCGACAGCGGCTTGGTAATACACTGCACCGGATACTGCTTCATCAGCAGGTCGGCCAGCGCCAGCTCGGTACTTGGTGTCCCGATAATCACGTGTGATGAAATGCCAATCGAGCGCTGCACCCACTGTTCCACCAACTCGACATCGGTCTCTTTGCTTGGCGCGAGGTTGAGCAGTACATAATCGAAGTGATCCGACTCTTCCGGCATCGCTGAACGATAGGTCACGGTGAGGCCCGCTTGTACCAGCAATTGCTGCACAATCGATGCCGCTTGCATGTTCGGTTCCACCAATAGCAACTGTTTTTGGCTCAGCGCTTTTGGATCCAGCCAGTCGCTCATCGGCATTTCGGTGATGTGCAGGCGCAGGGTAAACCAGAAAGTAGACCCTTGGTGCAGTCGGCTGGTCAGGCTGATTTCGCCGCCCATCTGACTGACCAGTTTTTGAGTAATCACCAAGCCCAGCCCGGTGCCGCCGTAGCGGCGAGAAATACTGGCGTCGGCCTGACTAAAGGCTTGGAATAGCTGCGCTTGCTGACGCTCGGAAATCCCGATGCCGGTGTCGCGCACCATAAATTGCAGTTCCACCACATCATCACGCTGCGAGCGCATTTCGACGCTGATGTCGATGTTGCCACGTTCGGTAAATTTGATCGAGTTGCCGACCAAGTTGGTCAGAACTTGTTGAATGCGCAGCGGGTCACCCACCAGACCGGCCGGGATCTTCGGATCCACTTTCAGGGTGATTTCCAAGCCTTTCTCGTGCGCGCTGGTGGCTTGCAGGTTAACCACCTCTTCCAGCGTTTCTTGGAACTCAAATGGAATGTTTTCCAGCGCCAGTTTGCCCGCTTCTAGTTTCGAAAAGTCGAGAATGTCATTGATGATGGTCAGCAGATTGTTGGCCGATTTTTCAATCGTTTGCAGGTAATCGGCCTGACTGTTGGTCAATTGGGTTTTCAGCATCTGACGGGTAAAGCCAATCACGCCGTTGAGCGGAGTGCGCAGCTCGTGCGACATGTTGGCCAAGAATTCCGATTTCACCCGCGCGGCTTCTTGTGCGCGTTTTTTGGCGATGTCCAACTCGACGTTTTGAATCTCGAGCTGCTCTAGGGTTTCACGTAAATCAGAGGTGGCTTGGTCGATGCTGTGTTGCATCTCCACGTGGTATTCCGACAGCGACACCGCCATTGCGTTGATGCCTTTTTTCAGCGAATCCAGCTCGCCGTGCATTTTGCCTTCAATCCGCACATCCAAGTGGCCTCGACGAATGCGGTCGACCATGTTCTTCATGTGTGTGATGGGGCGCGTCACATCGTGCATCAAACGGAAAGCAAACACGCCCGAGAGCAGCAGGCCCATGATCAGCACCAAGCAAGCGGAGAAAATTTCCTGATATTGCTGCAAACGCAGCGATGAGAGGTCGAGCTCAATCGCGATATAGCCCAGCACCGGGGTCGATTGCGCGTTGAGGCTGTCTTCAACCAAGCGGCCTTCAGCCAAAATGGGGGTGCGCAGAATGAGGGTGTTGTCGTCAAGTTGCGAGCTGCTGAGCACCGGAATCGGTTTGTCTTTCGGGTACATCAGTGCTTCGAAATTCGGGTGGAAGTTCGAGGTCACGAACAGCTCATGACGCGCATCGAACACGGCGATACTGCGAACAAATTTCGAATTTTTGCGGTGCGCGTAGCTGATGATGCGACGCACGGATTCACGACTTTGATTTTTCAGCGAATCTTCACTGGCAATGGCCAGCGGTTCAATGATGCTTGCCCCGGCATTGAGGACCTGCGTTTCCAGATCGTGATAGCGGTTGAACGAAAACAGAGCGCTGAGCAGCAGCCCGATAATCAAGGTCGGAGCCAGAGTGAGAGTAATTACGCGCGCACGTAAGCCATATCGGGTCATTATTGTCTAAACATCGTGGTGTGGATATGGGAAAATAGCCGGCAAAATGATTCGCCGACGTTACGAATAAGCGGTTAGCTTAATTCAAGTACAGTAACTTCGACAATCTTCCCCAAGCAGAATAGTGATGCTGGGGCGAAAACCATCATATAAATCACACTTAGGCACAGAGCATGGCACGTTTTTTCCAACCGAAAAAGAAAACCACCCTCAATCAGAAACACCAATCCGTCGCGGTGACGAAACTCGATCATCAAGGCGCAGGCATTGCGTATCACGACGGTAAACCGGTGTTCATTGAGGGCGCGTTGCCCGGTGAAGACGTGCTGATGCAACTGACCGAAAGCAAAAGTAAGTTTGCTCGCGCCAAGCTGATTAAGGTGCTGAAACCCAGCGCGCAACGGGTCACGCCGTTTTGCCCGCATTACGCCGAGTGCGGCGGCTGCGACTTACAGCATCTGGCGCACGCTGCGCAAATTGAACACAAGCAACAGGCGCTCAGCCAACTGATGGCTAAATTTGCCGGTCAGCAACTGGCGTTGTCGCCGCCGGTGAGTGCTTGCGATACCGGTTATCGCCGCCGCGCGCGCCTGAGCCTGCTTTGGGATAAAAAAACGCAGCAGCTGCAGTTTGGTTTTCGTCGCAAGCAGAGCAAGAGCATTGTCACCGTCACCGACTGTGCGGTGCTCGAACCGAGCTTGAATGCTCTGTTGCCAGCGCTGCACGCATTGCTGAGCGGCTTTGCGCATCCGGAGCAATTGGGCCACGTTGAATTGGTCAAAGCCGACAACACGCGTGTGTTGGTGTTGCGTCACTTGGCGCCACTGGCCGCCAAAGACCAAAGCGCATTGGAGGCGTTTGCCGCTCAGCACGACCTCACGCTGTATCGCATGCCCAGCAGCGAGTCACTGGAGCACGTTTGCGGTGAAGGCGCCGTCTATGGTGAAGTGGGGGTGACGATTCCGTTTTTGCCCAGCAACTTTATTCAGGTCAATCAGCCGGTTAATCAAGCCATGGTTGCCCAAGCGCTGGCGTGGTTGGCGGTTACCCCCGAAGAGCGCGTGTTAGATCTGTTCTGTGGTTTGGGTAACTTTAGTTTGCCACTGGCCAAGCTTGCCAAACAGGTCGTGGGTGTTGAAGGGATTGACGACATGGTCGAGCGAGCCAAGGCCAATGCCACGCGCAATGATCTGCATAACGTCTCGTTTTATCAGGCGAATTTGGAACAAGATATGACTGGCGAGACGTGGGCAGCGGAAAAATTTGATAAAGTACTACTCGACCCGGCCCGAGCTGGTGCGGCAGGGATTGTTGACCAGTTGGCGGCTTTGGGCGCCAAACGCGTGGTTTACGTCTCGTGTAATCCTGCTACGCTTGCTCGTGACAGCCAAAGCTTGCTGAGCCAGGGATTCCAGTTGGTGAAATTGGGAATGCTTGATATGTTCCCTCATACCAGTCATCTGGAATCGATGGCTTTGTTTGTAAAAAATCGGTAAGCGTCGAACTTCCGGGAGCGGAAGGGAGTCGAATACCACAAAATATAAGAATTAGGATAATCCCATGGTTGCGGTACGTAGCGCACACTTAAACCCAGACGAACAGTTTGAGCTAGAAAAATGGATTTCTAGTCTGCACCAGGAGCCAAAAACCTCCGCGAAGCTGACCGAGGTGTATCGCCAGTGCGAACACCTGCTGGAAGGCAACCCTCAGGGGCCACTTTTGTTGTGGCGCGGTCGCGAGATGATCGAAATTCTGATCACGCTCTCGATGGATCGCCCCACATTAGTGGCGGCGGTGCTGTTTCCAATTGCGACCAGCGGCTTACTGGATCGTGAAGAGCTGGAAGAACATTACGGCAAAGAGATCATTAAGCTGATCAACGGCGTGGAAGAGATGGCCGCCATCGGCCAGTTGAATGTCACGGTCCAAGGCAGCGAAGCCTCGGCGCAGGTCGATAACGTGCGCCGCATGTTGCTCGCGATGGTGGATGATTTCCGCTGCGTGGTCATCAAGCTGGCTGAACGCATCTGTAACCTGCGTGAAGTGAAAGATCAGCCAGATGAGGTCCGCCGCGCGGCCGCGAAAGAGTGTGCCAACATCTACGCGCCGCTGGCAAACCGCTTGGGCATTGGTCAGCTCAAATGGGAAATCGAAGATTACGCTTTCCGTTATCAGCAGCCGGATACCTACAAACAAATCGCCAAGCAACTCTCTGAGCGCCGCATTGTGCGCGAGCAGTACATTCGTGATTTCGTCAACGATCTGCGTAACGAGATGAGCGTCTCCAGCATCAACGCGGAAGTGAGTGGCCGTCCGAAACACATCTACAGCATCTGGCGCAAGATGCAGAAGAAAAACCTCGCATTTGACGAACTGTTCGACGTGCGCGCGGTTCGCATCATCGCCGACAAACTGCAAGATTGTTATGCGGCGCTGGGCGTGGTGCACACCAAATATCGTCACTTGCCAAGTGAGTTTGACGACTACGTGGCCAATCCGAAACCCAACGGCTATCAGTCGATCCATACGGTGATTTTGGGGCCGGAAGGCAAGACCATCGAGATTCAGATCCGCACCAAGCAGATGCACGAAGAGTCGGAGCTGGGGGTGGCGGCGCACTGGAAATACAAAGAAGGCGCCAGCAGCGGCCGTAGTGGCTACGACGAGAAAATTACGTGGTTGCGTAAACTGCTCGATTGGCAAGAAGAGATGTCCGATTCTGGCGAAATGCTGGATGAACTGCGCAGTCAGGTGTTTGATGATCGCGTGTATGCCTTTACGCCACGCGGTGATGTGGTCGATCTGCCGATGGGCGCGACGCCACTGGATTTCGCTTACCACATTCACTCTGAAGTGGGCCATCGTTGTATCGGGGCCAAAGTGGGCGGTCGTATCGTGCCATTCACCCACAAACTACGCATGGGCGATCAGGTGGAAATTATCACCGCCAAAGAACCCAACCCATCGCGCGACTGGTTAAACCCGTCGCTGGGCTTTGTGCATTCCGGCCGTGCGCGTGCCAAGATCAACGCGTGGTTCCGCAAACAGAGTCGCGAGAAAAACCTCGAAGCGGGTCGTGAGATTCTGGAAGCGGAACTGGTGAAAATCGGTGCCACGCTCAAAGACGCTGAAGCCTACGCGCTGAAACGATTTAACGTGAACACCGCCGACGAACTGTATGTCGGTGTGGGTAGCGGTGATCTGCGTATCAACCAAATCGTCAACCACATCAATGCGTTGGTGAACAAACCAACGGCCGAAGAAGAAGACAAGCTGGTGCTTGAAAAACTTCAGGTTGGTGAAAACAGAGCCGCTGGCGCGCCGCATCGCACACACAAAGACGCGGTGGTGGTGGAAGGGGTTGATAACCTCATGACCCACTTAGCGCGCTGCTGTCAGCCGATTCCGGGCGATGAAATCAAAGGTTACATCACACAAGGGCGTGGCATTTCCGTGCACCGCAGCGACTGTGAACAGCTGGAAGAGCTGAGCCATCATGCGCCGGAACGCATCATCGATACCGTATGGGGTCGAGGGTTTGTGGGCACTTACCACATCACGCTGCGCATCGAAGCGATGGAGCGGGTGGGGCTGCTAAAAGACATCACCACCTTGCTCAGCAACGAGAAAGTGAAAGTCACCACCATGAAGAGCCGCAGCGATTACAAGCGTCAAATCATCATCATGGACTTTGAGCTGGAAGTGAACAGCGTCGAAGTGTTTGAGCGTGTCTCGAAACGCATCGAACAGATCAAAGATGTGATGCTGGTCAAACGGCTTGGCTAAAGTTCTGGTGGTCTAAAGCGCCCATCAGCGAAGTAGCCAATCATTATCAATTGAAGGCGAGTGGGGGAATCTGCTCGCCTTTTTCATATTTAGACCGGGTTTTAGAAAAAGGACATCTGTCGTATGCCTCATCCAATCGAACACCTTGAACACATCATGGCCAGCCTGCGCGATCCACAAACCGGCTGTCCGTGGGATCAACAGCAAACCTTCGACACCATTGTGCCGCACACCATCGAAGAGACGTTTGAAGTGGTGGATGCCATTCACAATCAAGATTGGCCGAATTTGCAAGAAGAGTTGGGGGATTTGCTGTTTCAGGTGATTTTCTACAGCCAACTGGCCAAAGAGCAGGGACTGTTTGAGTTTCGTGATGTGGTGGATTCGGTCAATGAGAAGCTCACTCGCCGCCATCCGCACGTGTTTGGCGACGCAAGCTTTGCCGACGAAGCGGCGCTCAATGCCAACTGGGAAGCGGAAAAAGCCAAAGAAAAAGCCAAGGCAGGCAAAAGCGAACAAAGTATTCTAGACTCTATACCACACTCATTACCGGCGTTATCCAAGGCCAATAAAATCCAGAAAAAGTGCGCGAAATACGGCTTTGACTGGAAAACGCTTGGGCCGGTGGTGGATAAAGTTCACGAAGAGATCGATGAAGTGATGGCCGAAGTGCTACAGGTCGATGTGGATGAACAGAAAGTGGAAGAAGAGCTGGGTGATCTGCTGTTTGCGACCGTCAATTTAGTGCGCCATTTGGGCAAGGATCCGGAAGTGGCGCTGATGAAGGCCAATCACAAGTTTGTGCGTCGTTTTCAAGGGGTGGAAGCCCAGGTTCATGCGCAAGGTAAACATCTGCAACACTTTTCTTTGCCAGAGCTCGATGCGATGTGGGAGACCGTCAAACGCCAAGAAAAGGCGCAGTAGCGGCGTTTGCAGGGGGTTGCGTTGTCCTTCCGCAGGAAGTGAAATAAAAACGAATGGAAATCCCTGAACTTCACTTTGATTTGAAGCAAAAAATAAAAAACTGAGTGTGATAGATTTCACGTTGTGGCGATAAATGGGTTCTGGTATAGTTTCGTCCCGTCCAGAAGAAATCCATTTCCCTCATTCAACCAATTTCAGGTTAAACATGACGACAAATTATATTTTTGTTACTGGCGGGGTTGTATCCTCTCTAGGTAAAGGTATTGCAGCAGCATCTCTTGCAGCGATTTTAGAAGCTCGTGGTCTTAAAGTGACCATGATGAAGCTTGACCCTTACATCAACGTTGACCCAGGCACAATGAGCCCAACTCAACACGGTGAAGTGTTCGTTACGGAAGATGGCGCGGAAACTGACCTAGACCTTGGTCACTACGAGCGTTTCATTCGTACCAAAATGACCAAGCGCAACAACTTCACTGCAGGTCGTGTTTACGCTGACGTTCTACGTAAAGAACGCCGTGGCGACTACCTGGGTGCAACCATTCAGGTTATCCCTCATATTACAAACGCGATCAAAGATCGTGTCATTGCTGGCTCTGAAGGCCACGATATCGCCATCGTTGAAGTTGGCGGTACGGTTGGTGACATCGAGTCACTGCCATTCATGGAAGCAATTCGTCAGCTTGCGATCGAAGTGGGCCGCGAAAACGCGATGTTCATGCACCTGACGCTGGTTCCTTACCTCGCCGCAGCAGGCGAAGTGAAAACGAAGCCAACACAACACTCAGTGAAAGAACTACTGTCTATCGGTATTCAACCTGATATCTTGGTTTGCCGTAGCGATCGCATGATCCCTGCCAACGAACGTAAGAAAATCGCACTGTTCTGTAACGTGGCTGAAAAAGCTGTGATCTCCATGAAAGACGTGGATTCGATCTACAAGATTCCTCAACTGATCCGCTCTCAAGGTCTAGATGATCTGGTGTGTACTCGTTTTGGTATCAGCGCGCCAGAAGCGGACCTGTCTGAATGGGAACAGGTGATCTACGAAGAAGCGAATCCAACCGGTGAAGTCACGATTGGTATGGTCGGTAAGTACATCGAACTGCCAGATGCGTACAAATCGGTGAACGAAGCGTTGAAACACGCAGGCCTGAAAAACCGCCTGAGCGTGACCATTAAATACATCGATTCTCAAGATGTTGAGACCAAAGGTGCTGATATCCTTGATGGTCTTGATGCGATTTTGGTACCAGGTGGCTTTGGCGATCGTGGTATCGAAGGGAAGATTCGTGCGGCGCAATACGCACGTGAAAACAACATTCCTTACCTGGGTATCTGTTTAGGTATGCAGGTCGCACTGATCGAATACGCGCGCAACGTCGCGGGTATGGAAGGTGCACATTCAACAGAATTTAACAAAGACACCAAATACCCTGTGGTAGGCTTGATCACCGAATGGGTCGACGAGCAAGGTAACGTTGAAGAACGTACTGAAGCGTCAGATCTGGGTGGTACCATGCGTTTGGGTTCACAGCTGTGTCACCTTGCGAAAGGTTCAAAAGCTTACGAACTGTACGGCAGCGCTACGATTCACGAGCGTCACCGTCACCGTTACGAAGTGAACAACAACCTGCGTCCACAGATTGAAAAAGCAGGTCTGAAAGTGTCTGGTTTGTCTGCTGATAAGAAACTGGTAGAAGTGATTGAGAACCCGGCTCACCCTTGGTTTGTCGCGGCTCAATTCCACCCAGAATTCACATCAACGCCTCGCGATGGTCACCCATTGTTTGCAGGCTTTGTGAAAGCTGCAGGTCAGTTCCAGCGCGGCGAATTGAAGTAAAAAAAGGATATGGGTAGCGGCTTGCGTTGTGCGGCTACCCGTTTAGTTTTGACATTTAAATTCAATGAGAGGAAACATTAATGTCTAAGATCGTTAAAGTTCTAGGTCGTGAAATCATCGACTCACGTGGTAACCCAACTGTTGAAGCTGAAGTTCACCTAGAAGGCGGTTTCGTAGGTATGGCTGCTGCACCATCAGGTGCATCAACTGGTTCTCGTGAAGCTCTTGAGCTGCGTGATGGCGACAAATCTCGTTTCCTAGGTAAAGGCGTACTGAAAGCGATCGCTGCAGTAAACGGTCCTATCGCTGAAGCGCTAGTGGGCAAAGATGCGAAAGACCAAGCAACTGTTGACCAAATCATGATCGACCTAGATGGCACTGAAAACAAATCTAACTTCGGTGCAAACGCAATCCTAGCTGTATCTCTAGCAAACGCGAAAGCAGCAGCAGCTTCTAAAGGCATGCCTCTGTACGAGCACATCGCTGAACTGAACGGCACTGCAGGTCAATTCTCTATGCCTCTACCAATGATGAATATCATCAACGGTGGTGAGCACGCAGACAACAACGTTGATATCCAAGAATTCATGATTCAACCAGTTGGCGCGAAAACTCTGAAAGAAGCGGTACGTATCGGTTCTGAAGTATTCCACAACCTAGCTAAAGTTCTGAAAGCAAAAGGTTACAACACTGCAGTTGGTGACGAAGGCGGTTTCGCTCCTAACCTGAAATCTAACGCAGAAGCACTAGAAGTTATCGCAGAAGCAGTTGCAGCAGCTGGCTACGTTCTGGGTAAAGACGTGACTCTAGCGATGGACTGTGCAGCATCTGAGTTCTTCGACAAAGACGCTGGCATCTACAACATGAAAGGCGAAGGCAAAACCTTCACTTCTGAAGAGTTCAACCACTACCTAGCAGAGCTAGTTGAGAAGTTCCCAATCGTTTCTATCGAAGACGGTCTGGACGAGTCTGACTGGGATGGTTTCGCACACCAAACTCAACTGCTGGGCAACAAGATCCAACTTGTTGGTGACGATCTGTTCGTAACTAACACTAAGATCCTTGCTGAAGGTATCGAGAAAGGCATCGCTAACTCTATCCTGATCAAATTCAACCAAATCGGTTCTCTGACTGAGACTCTAGCTGCAATCAAGATGGCTAAAGATGCAGGTTACACTGCAGTAATCTCTCACCGTTCAGGCGAAACTGAAGATGCAACTATCGCTGACCTAGCGGTAGGTACTGCAGCAGGCCAAATCAAAACTGGTTCTATGAGCCGTTCTGACCGCGTTGCTAAGTACAACCAACTGATCCGTATCGAAGAAGCACTGGGCGAACGTGCACCTTTCAACGGTCTGAAAGAAGTGAAAGGCCAAGCTTAATTCAAAGCTTAGCGTTGACGCTTAAAAAAGCCCCGCATTGCGGGGCTTTTTGCGTTTAAGTCACTGGGTTTAGCCCCCATTCTGAATGGCATGGATCCGGCGCTTATCCAGCTCGTCACGAATCTGCTTGCCACCAAAGCCTGCGGCGATCACCTGCTGCACATCCACGTTGAGCGCGGCGCGATACGCGCGCAGAAAGATATCCCTTTGTGGGTAGGGGTTCTGTTCTAGCCCCAAACGTCCCCGATGGTCCGCTTCGCAGCACAGCAGTACTTCATCGAGTCGCTGCGGTTTACGCCAGACATCCAGTTGATTGAGCACTTTGAGTTTGGTTGCCGGTTTAAGTTCGGCGGCGCGATGAACATTGGAATGTTGCGCGCACACCGCCAAGGCTAAGTCACGAAACTCATTTGGCACTTTGACGCGCGCGCACAGCGCTTCGATGATCTTCAATCCGGTATGACAATGCAGTTTGTGGCTCGGCCATTCGCTGGCTGGCGTCACGCCTTTGCCGAGGTCGTGCACCTGCGCGGCAAAGCGCACCGTGAGCGATTCCGACAGCAGCGCTGCTTGTTCGGCCACCATCAGCGTGTGTACGCCGGTATCGATTTCCGGATGCCATTTTTCAGGCTGAGGCACACCAAACAAACGGTCGAGTTCTGGCAGTACGATCTGCAATGCACCGCAGTCACGCAGGACTTGCAGAAAAATATGCGGGCTTTGCGTCGACAGCGATTTGTGCCACTCCTGCCAGACGCGCTCTGGTGTCAGATGTGCCAGTTCACCCGAAGCGCTGATGCGCTGCATTAAGGCCAGAGTTTCATCGGCGACGGAAAACCCCAGATGCGCGAGTTTGGCGGCAAAACGGGCCACCCGCAGCACTCGCAATGGATCTTCGACAAACGCTTCCGAGACATGACGCAGCACGCGATCATGCAGATCGCGCTGGCCACCATAGGGGTCGATCAGCGTGCCGTCTTGATCTTGCGCCATGGCGTTGATGGTAAGATCGCGGCGCTGTAGATCGGCTTCTAACGTCACATCGGGCGCAAAATGGCAGGCGAAACCGGTATAACCCGCCCCCGTTTTACGTTCCGTGCGCGCTAGGGCGTGCTCTTCACGGGTTTTCGGATGCAGAAACACCGGAAAGTCTTTGCCGACGGCCTGAAAGCCAGCCTGTAGCATGGCGTCTGGGCTACTGCCCACCACGACCCAATCTTTGTCATATATTGGAAGCTGAAGCAATTGGTCGCGAACTGCGCCGCCCACGAGATAAATTTGCACCACGGAACCTCAATAATTACGTTTATGGCGTTGGATAATCATAGTCACAATGATACTTTGCGCCTAATGACATTCAAAGAGACGAGCGCATGTATCCAGAATTTTTCGGCCTGATAGAACATCCGTTCTCGATTGTGCCCAATTCTCGGTATTTATATTTAAGTCAACGACATAAAGAAGCGATGGCTCATCTTCAAGCCGGACTGGGCGATGGCGGTGGCTTTGCCATGTTGACCGGTGAAGTGGGTACTGGCAAAACCACGGTCGCCAAAGCCATCTTAGCGGGCTTGCCCGCCCAGACTCGCGCAGGGTTTATTCTCAATCCCACTTTTTCTGAGCGCGAGCTGCTCGAAGCGATTTGCGATGAGTTTGCGATCAAATACCCAGCGCAGGCGACGCTCAAACAACTCAGCCAAGTGCTGTATCAGTTTCTGCTCAATGAATACGCCAACGGCATTCAAGTGTTGCTGGTGATTGATGAAGCGCAGCACCTAGCGCCCGATGTGCTGGAGCAACTGCGCTTGCTCACCAATTTAGAAACTGAAAGCCGCAAGCTGTTGAAAGTACTTTTGATTGGCCAGCCTGAACTGCAATACAAATTGCAATTGCCCCAGTTGCGTCAGTTGGCGCAGCGCATCACCGGGCGTTACCATTTGCTGCCGCTCGATATCAGTGAAACCGCGCACTACATTCGTTTTCGCCTGCAACAGGCTGGTGGGGACGGCCATTTGTTCTCTGCGCGCAGCGCCAAATGGATTGCGCAGCAAACTCATGGGATTCCGCGTTTGATCAATCTGGTGTGCGATGCTGCATTGAAAAGCGCGTATCAGGCCGGAGAACGCACCCTCAGTTTGGAGCGGGTAAAGCAAGCGTGTACGCAAATCATGAGTTTCCAGTCGACGGTGTATCAGCCTCAGGGGCAGGCAAGGGCGCGACGTTTTCCGCTTGTCGGCGTGATGTCTGCGCTCCTTGGGATTGGTTTGGCGGCAGCAATCGCTTATGGGATGCCGCCATACCTTAACCGGATGATTGAACAGCAGTGGCCATTGCCAGCGCCCGTACAAGCGTCTGAGCAGACGGTTTTCCCCAAAACGGTCGAAGATGCGTTGAAAGGTGCCACCGACCGTGAGCAGGCGATGAGAGCCTTGTACGCTGTTTGGGGGTATGAGGCGTCCGTGATCGAAAGTTTCTGTCAGCGCTCGGCGTCATCGTCCTTGGAGTGCGAGCAGAACATGGGGGATTGGCAACGCTTAGCGGCATTGAATCTGCCCGTGGTGTTGACGCTCAACTGGCAGGGGCTGCGCACGTACGCCGTGCTGTACCGCATGCAGGGCGAAGACGTTGAACTGCTGATCCAAGGGCAGCGCGTGCGCATTGGCCGCGAGTGGATCGAGCCGTTATGGCAGGGCGAGTATCGCGTGGTCTGGCAACCGTCGTTCTATCAGACATTGCGCTCGGGCATGCGCGGTGAGGCCATCACGCTGCTAGACGCTAAGTTGTCTCGTTTACTGGGCGAACCTGAGCGCCATGTCACCGAGTATGACCAAGAGGTGAAACGCAAAGTAGAAATTTTTCAGCGTTGGCAGCATATGCAAGTCGATGGGATTGCCGGACGCCAGACGCTACGTCAGTTGGATTTGCTCACGCAGCAACACGGCCCACGCCTGATGGAGGTGCAGTAATGTCTCAGGTGATGAAAGCGCTGCAGCGCTCTGAGCTCAGCCATCAACAATACACCGGATATGCCATGGGCATGGCGCCGATGGAGCAAGCGATCGCACCACAGCGAGGGTTTCGTTGGTATCACGCCTTGTGGCTTACACTGCCGGGCTTGGCCACAGTTGCCGTGCTCGGTTACCAAGGAATTGAACGCCAGCAACTTGCGATTGCGCAGCAGGCCGCTACTCCGCCAGCGGTGATTGATGTGGCGGCGCCGTATCAGCAATTGGCGTATCCCGACTTTGGCCCGCTCATTCGCACCCATGTTGAGGTGCCGATATTTGATGAGGAATCCAAGTTTGATGATGTGGCGAATGTTGCGCTAAATCAGACTGAATCGAACAAGGCGCAACCTGAACGCGTCGAAGGAAAGACTACCACCGCAGCCCAAGAGCGTCAGCCGATTCAATCCACGGCGACAGTCGTGACAGCCAAGTCGGCACCGAGTTCGAACGCACAGGTCGAGCAGCAGAGCCAGATGGCGCTGAGTGAATTGGACCTCAGTCAGCTGTCGCCTGAAATGGCCGCCAGAGTGGAATCGATTCTTAAAGCCAATCATGAAGCAGACCACAGCGCACCAGAGACATCGACAGCGCAAGCGCTGCCCTTGGTGCAACACAGCGATGAGTTGACGGGGAGATTACCGGCGATGAACTTTCAAACTCACGTGTACGCCAGCAATGCGGTGAAGCGGTGGATCAAAGTCAACGGCGTCGAGTATCACGAAGGGGATAAGATGGGGGATGAGGTGCAGTTAGTGGCAATCAAGCCGCAAAGCACCATTGTGCGGTTTAGAAATCAGCAGATAGAAATTCCAGCGCTTTACGATTGGCGCGGATAAAAAAACGGTCACTGCGAAGTGACCGTTTTTTACATCAGGCTTATGCCCAACCCGCCGGGTTACGTTTACGACGAGGGATAATGTGTGGCAGAACCAAGCCAAATAGCAGGCCGCCCCCTGCAACACCACCACCGTACATGAAGTATTTCAGCAGCAGGTCTTCTTTTTGCGTGTCTAGCTTGGCGCGCAGCTCACGCACTTCGCTTTGTGAGGCGGTCAGCTGTTTGCTGATGTCGCTGTAGTTCTTTTCTAGCTCAGCAATCTGTTTGTTACGCACTTCCAGAGAGTCAACCAGACCGGCCTTTTCGCTGTCGGCATTTTGACGAGCATTCGCCAGCTTGCTCTTCACGTCAGTCAGTTCTTTTTCCAGTTGCGGCAGGCGCACCGCCATGCTCACATCGCGTGTTACGAAACGGCTCTCTACCCAACCGGTGCGGCCACGTTCGTCGACGATCTGAGTGTAATCTGTCTCTTTGTTTGTGTTGATGAGTTTCACTTTCTCACCCGCATCAATACTGCCAATAATGCGATATTGGTTACTCGGGCCTGAGTGCATGTAAGTAAACAATTTGTCCGCAATATAGCGGTCTTGTGCAAACGTTGGTGCAGCCAACATGGAGAATAGCACCATGCAGATCAGTTTTTTCACGGTAAATCCCTTGTTATGACGAGTTTGGCATGAAAAGCCATTGTGTTTGATTGCCAAATAGTAAGAACTTTCCACATGCGGTGCAACAAAGAAGGGAGGCAAAGCCTCCCTTTCTGTGCGTTTGAGTCAATAATGACAAAGCGCTTACATACGACTGACGTGGCGGTTTATGCGAAAACAGCCTGAATTGCGTAGAAGAAGACCACAGCCAGCAATGCACCTGCAGGCAGAGTCACAATCCATGACGCCACGATATTACGCACGACGCCCAGGTTCAATGCCGCGATACCACGTGCAAAACCGACACCCAGAACCGCACCAACCAGTGTTTGTGTGGTTGAGATAGGCAGGCCAGTTCCTGAAGCGAGAACAACGGTTGAAGCAGTCGCTAGCTGAGCGGCAAAGCCACGGCTTGGTGTCAGCTCGGTGATACCGGTACCGATGGTTGCCATCACTTTGTGACCCAGTGTAGCGAGACCCACCACGATGCCCAGACCACCCATTGGTAGAATCCACCATGCGATAGAACTTTTCGCAGTCACTTCACCCAGATGGCTTACAGTCGATACAACTGCAGATAGGGGACCAATCGCGTTGGCGACGTCGTTTGAACCATGCGCAAATGCCATTGCACACGCGGTGATCACCATCAGAATACTAAAGATGCTTTCGACGCCACTGTAGCTGCGGTCTTCATCGCGGTTCGCGAATTTTTTCTGAATGTACAGGTAGCCACCCACCATCACGATGGTAGAAATGATCGCAGCGCACACCCAAGCTTCAGAGCTAGAGAGGTGCAGACCCACGTGTTTAAGACCTTTCTTGATGGTTACCAGTGCAATCACCATGGTGGTGATGAACATGTAGACAGGGACGAAGCGTTTCGCGTTGAATAGCGGGTCTTCGGTATCAAAAATCAGGCGTTGTGCGCTGACGAAGATGATGTAAGCAAAGATACCAGAGATTACCGGTGTCACAATCCAACTGCCCACGATGCCTTGAACTGACCCCCAGTCCACCGCTTCTGTACCCACAGAAACACAAGCAAAACCGATGATGGCACCAATGATAGAGTGCGTGGTTGACACGGGCCAGCCCATGTAAGATGCGAGAAGAAGCCAAGTACCCGCTGCCAGCAGTGCTGACATCATGCCGTAGACTAGAACGTCGGGTTGGCTCGCAAAAAGAGATGTTTCGATAACACCGTTACGGATGGTTTCGGTAACTTCGCCGCCCGCCAGATAGGCGCCCGCAAATTCAAAGATCATCGCGATGATGATCGCTTGTTTCACGGTCAGTGCTTTAGAACCAACGGAGGTGCCCATTGCATTGGCCACGTCGTTCGCGCCAATACCAATTGCCATGAGAAAACCGAAGATCGCAGCAACAATAATCAGGATAGTACCGTAGTTCGTAAGGATATCCATCGTAATACCTAGTTGTTTATAACAAGCGGAGCGTATTCGAATCGTGCTTTTTTTGACACGAGAAAAGCCCATCAGCGAGGAAAATATTCAACGCCTAATCCGTGGTCTTTTCGAAAAATAGTGCTCTTAGTTATTTGGTTAACTTTAATGATTTAAGAACGAGACAGCATGACTTCCAGACGAGCACCAACGCGCTGTGCCTGGTCGGCAATACCACCTACCCACTCAAAAATTTTGTATAAGAACATCACATCGATTGGGTTCATGGTAGATTCAATCGCCATCAGTTGTTGGCGCAGGCGAATCTGCATGGCATCGGTGTCATCTTCAATCACATCCAGTTGATGGATCATCTCAGCCACAAGTGTTACTTCACGGCCTTTAAATCCAGTTTCCAATAACTCATCGAGCTCATTGATGACTTTCTGTGCTTGGTTTGCTGCATCGAGACAACGTTTAATATAAGCAAGGAAGTTTTCTTGAAGAGGCTCAGGAATAACGAGTTGACGACCGTAAACACGGCCAGCGATGTCTTTCGCAAGGTTGGCAAGTTTATCTTGTTGAGTCAGAAGTTCGAGCATGTCGGTACGATCAACTGGCAAAAACAAACCGCGAGGAAGTTTTAGACGAATTTCACGCTTTAACACATCAGCTTCTTTCTCAAGATGAGAAATTTGTGCGCGAATTTCTGCTGCTTTTTCCCAATCACCTTTGGCACAAACTTCAAAGAAGTTGATGAGGTGAGAGCAACATTCATTGACACACACAACGTGTCGTTGCAAAGGCTTAATAGGGGACTTTGCAAATAACCCCATGATTGTATTTACTGGCATGGTCATTCAACCTAATTGCTATAACCTAAAAAGAACATAAACCATTCTATGGTGAAATGTTGAGCGTTGGCTATAAAGGCGCGCATGTTAACCCATTCAATGGCGCATTTAAACTGTTTTAGATCATCAAACTGCCGATATTTCTTTCTTGCCCCGGTGTCTATTAGGCAATATCCTGTCGCTATCTGCTTCGAAAGGTATGGCTATGGAAACCGAGATAGAACTGAAGTTTTTTGTTTCTCCTGAATTTTCAGAAGTTTTACTGAAAAAAATTTCTGAAACCAAAGTACTTCAGCATAGTTGTCGTGAGTTAGGAAATACCTACTTTGATTCTCCCGACAACTGGTTACGCCAACATGACATCGGACTTCGTATCCGCCGTTTTGATGACGTGTTTGTTCAAACCGTGAAAACGGCGGGGCGCGTGGTCGCAGGCTTGCACCAAAGACCGGAGTACAACGCAGAACATCATTGTAATGAACCGGATTTGTCGCTGCACCCTGCAGACATTTGGCCGGCGGAGCGTGATGTGGCGACCCTGCAATCGGAATTGGTTGCACTATTCTCGACGAACTTTAACCGTGAGCAATGGTTGATTGGCATGCCGGATGGTAGCCAAATCGAAGTGGCTTTCGACCAAGGTGTGGTGGTCGCAGGTGACCGAGAAGCGCCGATTTGTGAAGTGGAATTGGAGCTGAAATCCGGTCAGACCGATGCGCTATTTACGCTCGCGCGCCAATTGTGTGAACAGGGCGGCATGCGTTTAGGCAACATGAGTAAAGCGGCGCGCGGGTATCGCTTGGCGGCGGACTATCAAGGAGATGAAGTGGCACCGTTGGCCCTGGTGAATACGCAGAGCCAAGATACGGTGGAATCGTGCTTTATTAACTCGTTGGAGCATGCGCTGTCGCATTGGCATCACCATGAGCAAATTTACACCGAGCGTGATTCGATTCCTGCCTTGCATGAAATCAGTCATGCCATCAGTTTTATTCGTCAGGTGTTGGCCGTGTACGGTGGGGTGGTGCCGCGTCGCGCCAGTGCCATTCTACGCCAAGAGCTGAAATGGCTTGAAGGCGAACTGACGTGGCTTAAGCAATACGATTACCTAAATGAATTGCTTGAAGACAAAGGGTACGCGCTGCGTAAACTGGATGCACGTAAATTCCTGATCAGCGAACTGAAGCAACTGCAAGATGCTTTGCCGCAGCGTGAGGAGATGCTAAAACTGCTCAACTCGGCTCGCTATACCGGATTGCTGCTGGATCTCAGTCGCTGGATTTTAACGCGTGGCTGGCAGCCGTTCTTGGATGACAAAGCGCGCGAGAAAATGGCGCTCAACATTCATCATTTTGCGGTGAAACAACTGAGCCGCGCGTGGGCCGAGTTGCAAGAGGTCTTCCCGCCGGATCGCCAGTTGACTTGTCAGGAATACATCGACCAGCAGTATCGTTTGATGCGCAGCCTATATACCGGCATCAGCTTTGCCAGCCTGTTCGACCCAGAAGAGCGCCAAGCGTTTCGTCTGCCATTAGCGGACTTGCTGCACGGCATTGATGACTTACTGACGCTCAAACCCGTGGAAGCCATGGTGGAGCGTTTGGAAAGCGACGAGCAAGAGCAGCTCAAACGTTGGTTGATCCGTCAGGAGAACTCCATCCTGCACGCGATGGAACAGACGCGGATTATCAGTCTGGAAACCTCGCCTTACTGGCGTGAATAATCACTCACACTCGATTGAAAGGGATGCTTAGGCATCCCTTTTGTTTACCCGCGCTTGACGGTCCCGATCGACGCGTTCTTCCAACTCTTTCAATCGCAAAATGATCTCGTGTTGCTGGGTCACCATTTGCTTGATCAAGCGTTCCTGATTTTCCGAGCGCGCCGTTTGGCTATGATCCGGTGAAGAGAGGAACGAGGCGATCAAACCAGAAATCATACCGAACATCCCCACACCGCACACGATCATCACCGACGCAACAATTTTACCGGCCAAGGTCACTGGATAATGATCGCCATAGCCCACGGTCGAGATCGTCACCAGTGCCCACCACAAGGCTTCCCCTCCATCAGTGATGTTGGCGTTGGGAGCTTGGGTTTCAAAGAACAGCATCATGCTCGATCCCAGCGTCAGCAACACCACCAATAGCAGTAGAATGGTCGCCAAAGTGGTTTCTCGGCGGTTGGCCAACAATTGGCGGAGCACCATGCGCCCGGATCGGATCACCAAGATCACGCGCAAAATGTGAAAGATGCGGGCAAAACGCAACGGCTCGATGGCCGGAATGCTGGCCAAAATATCGATCCAATGGCGTTTCAGAAATTGCACGCGATCTGTGGCGCGGATCAAATCTATGCTGAGTTGCAGGATAAAAATGCTACAGATGACAAAATCAAGGCCGATAAGAACCTGTCGCGTTTCATGTTCAACCGGGACAAACAACAAGCCTGAGATCACAAATAGCGCCATGAATGACAGGATCAGCGACAATAAGCTCATTGGCCGGGTTTCATCTTTGATATCATCGTTTTTCATACGAAGCTCGAAATAAATAAGTTTGCCGCTTGCCTGAAAGTGGCAATCAATCATGAATGTTTTCAATATAAAAGACTTAATGGAGAACTGACAATGGCGAGGATGGTTTTTAAACCGTGGGAGCGTGTGATCACGGACATTCGGCTGGTTCCAAAAATGATCCTGTTAATGGTCTTCAGTACCGCGTTGATCATTGGCAAACAGTTGTCAGATGCCAGCACATTCTATGACTCGCTCTTGGCGGCGACACAAAGCGTTGAGGTGGCACAAAAGCATTACGATGCGTATCTGATGCAGGTGGTGTGGCAAACTGGGTTGATGATTGTGGTGTTTGTGGTGCTGCTGCTGTTTGCCGCGCGCATTATGCTGCGTCAGACGCAATACCTCAGTGATGCGATCAATCAAATGGCAAGTCGCGATCTGTCTGAGCCGATCGGCATGGCATGTAAAGACGAGTACGGCGACGTGGCGCGCGAATTGGAAAAGACCCGTTTGCAACTGCAAGAGCTGATCAAAACGCAAGTCAACGCCTCGCAAGAGCTGACAGCGTTGACCGAAGTCATGACCATGAGCATGTCGGAAACCAAAGAATCGGCGCAAGAAGAGTTCCAAGAGATTGACCAACTGGCGACGGCGATGAGCGAAATGTCGTCTACCGTTCAAACGGTGGCCGAGCATGCACAAAATGCCTCCTCGCTCACAGAAAATGCGTCGCACCAAGCCAGCACAGGACAGCGTTTTGTGAAACAGACCATCGGCAAGATGAGTGAGCTGTCGAAAGACATTTCCGCATCGGCAGGTGCGGTGAATCAGGTTGAAGAGCGCGTGGTGGCGATCGGCAGCGTGGTCGGCACCATTCAAGGCATCTCTGAACAAACCAACTTATTGGCTCTGAATGCCGCGATTGAAGCAGCGCGCGCGGGCGAAGCGGGTCGCGGTTTTGCGGTGGTGGCCGATGAAGTGCGTAACCTTGCGCAGCGCACGCAACACGCGACGGTGGAAATTCAAGACATGATTTCTCACCTGCAAGCGAGCGCCAACTCCGCGGTCGATCTGATGGAAAAAAGCGTGGTGGAAGCCGCCGATGGCGTGGAACTGGTCACCAATGCCGGCCGCGAATTGGATGGTATCGTCCAACAAGTGCAGCAAATTAACGACATGAATTTCCAAATCGCGACGGCGGCCAGCCAACAAACCAGCGTCGCGGAAGAGATGAACCAGAATCTGACCAATGTGCGTGAGCTGGTGGAAGCATCGGTCACGGTGGTCAGTGAATTGCTGGAAACCTCCGAAATCATGCAAAGCAATGCGGAAGAGTTGGATCGTAAAATTACCGTGTTTAAAGTCTGATTGTTCCACACGATGAAAGAACGCCCACAATTGATTTGTGGGCGTTTTTTATTGGTTCAAGTCTGTTATAACTACACTATTCGTAGAGACAAGGATGCATCATGTCATTGCCGCCAAAACTTGAGGCTCATGCCGACCATCAGTATCAACTGCTTCTTGAGCAACAGCCGGTGATTGCCGACTGGGACAGCGACTATCAACAGCAACTCAAAACCGTGCTCGGCTTTAGCCAATTTGTCAGCGACGTCTTGCAGCGTGACGCAGGGTTGTGTCGTGAACTACCGGCGATGCTGGCGAGCACGCAGCGCAGTGAGCATTATCGTCAACATCTCAATGTCCTCCTCAGCGAGTGCCAGGATGAAACGCAAGGCCAGCGTGTGTTGCGCCAGTTTCGCAACCGCGAAATGGTGTGCATTGCGTGGCGTGATTTTCTCGCCAGCTGGACTTTAGATGAGAGCCTCGAGCACCTGTCGCAACTGGCGGAAGCGCTGATTTTTGAAACCTATCAATGGCAGTATCACATCTGTTGCCAAGAGTGGGGCACGCCGTGCAACGCCGAAGGGCAAGCACAACCCATGTTGATCATTGGGATGGGCAAGCTCGGTGGCGGGGAACTGAACTTCTCTTCCGATATCGACCTGATCTTCACCTATCCCGAAAATGGCGAAACGCAGGGTACACGCCGTTCCATCGCCAACGCGCAATTCTTTACCCGTTTGGGCCAGCGCATCATCAAGATGTTGGATCAACACACCTTTGATGGCTTCTGCTATCGCGTCGACATGCGTTTGCGTCCGTTTGGCGAAAGTGGACCATTGGTGATGAGCTACGCGGCGCTGGAGGATTACTATCAAGAACAAGGGCGTGACTGGGAACGTTACGCGATGATCAAAGGGCGCGTGATGGGGCGGGAAATGTACTCGCAGTATCAAGAGCTGCGCCAGATGCTGCGTCCGTTTGTGTTTCGCCGTTACATCGACTTTAGTGCGATTCAATCGTTGCGCCGCATGAAATCGATGATCAGCAGCGAAGTGCGTCGCCGCGGCTTGAGTAACAACATCAAGCTCGGCGCAGGTGGCATTCGTGAAATTGAATTTATCGCGCAAGTGTTCCAGTTGATTCGGGGCGGCCGTGAGCCTGCGCTGCGTCAGCGTGGTCTCTTGGAAACGCTGCAGGCGATTGGCGAGCTGGCTCTGCTCACAGAGCAAGAAGTTGCGGCGCTCACCGAGGCCTATCGCTTCCTGCGCCGATTGGAAAACCTGCTGCAAGCCTTGGCTGATAAGCAAACCCAGACGTTACCTGACAAAGCGGACGATCAACTGCGTTTGGCGGTGGCGATGAATTTTGCCTCTTGGCAGGCGCTGTTGGATGACGTACAGGCACACATGGGACGCGTTCATGCGGTGTTTGCCAATCTCATCGGCGATGAAGGGGATGAGGAAGACGATGCGATTGCGGCGCACTTTCATGAGCTGTGGGACATGGCGCACAAGCGCGACGTGATTGAACACGTGATTGAACATGATTTGGCACGTGCGCAAAGCGAGGCGATGGCGACCACCGTCATTCAGTTTAAAGATGATTTGGCCAAGCGCACCATTGGCCCGCGAGGGCGAGACGTGCTCAATCGTCTGATGCCTAAAGTGTATCAAGCCATCTTTGCCCATCCGGATGCCGAATTTGGTCTCTCGCGCGTGTTATCGCTGTTGCACAGCATTGCCACACGCACCACGTACTTGGAACTGCTGGACGAACATCCTGCGGCGCTGACGCAACTGGTACGTTTGTGTACTGCCAGCCCGATGATTTCCGAGCAACTGGCGCGCTACCCGATTTTGCTTGATGAGCTGATCGACCCACATCATCTGTACAATCCAATTGCGTTGGATGGGTACAAAACCGAGCTGCGTGATTTTCTGGCCCGTATTCCGGAAGATGACATGGAGCAGCAGATGGAAGGGCTGCGTCAGTTTAAACAGATTTGTATTTTGAAAATTGCCGCTGCCGACATTGCGGGCGTACTCCCGGTGATGAAAGTGAGCGATCACTTAACCTATCTTGCCGAAGCGATTGTGGAAGCGGTAATCCATCAGGCGTGGCTGCAAGTCAGTGCCAAATACGGTGAACCCACCCACCTTCACGACCGCGCTGGGAAAGGCTTTGCGGTGGTCGGCTATGGCAAAGTGGGCGGTTGGGAACTGGGCTATAACTCGGATCTCGACATCGTGTTTATTCACGACTGCCCGGTCGATGCCAATACCGATGGCGTGAAAGAGATCGACGGTCGTCAGTTTTACTTGCGCTTGGCGCAGCGCGTGATCCATATTTTCTCCACTCGCACCGCGTCTGGCATTTTGTATGATGTGGACACTCGCTTGCGTCCGTCCGGCGCATCCGGTTTATTGGTCAGCCCGATTGATGCGTTTGAAGCGTATCAACGTGAAGATGCATGGACTTGGGAACATCAAGCGCTGGTGCGGGCGCGCGTCATTTACGGCGATGAACCGCTGCAACAGGCGTTTCTTGCCACGCGTCACGCCATTTTGTCGTTGCCGCGTGATGAGGACCAGCTCAAGAAAGAGGTGGTCGAGATGCGTCAGAAAATGCGCGAACACCTCGGGGGCAAAAAAGCTGGCCGCTTCATGCTCAAGCAAGATGTGGGCGGCATTACCGACATTGAATTTTTGGCGCAGTACCTGGTGCTACGCTACAGTCATGACAAACCTAAGCTGACGCGTTGGTCAGATAACGTGAGAATTTTTGAATCATTGCTCACGCAAGGTGTCATGGAAGAAGAACAGGCGATGGCGCTGACGAATGCTTACACCAGCATGCGAAACCAGATCCATCACCGCAACCTACTCAATCAGGACGCGGACGTCAGTGAGACGAAATTCGTGACGGAGCGTGAGCAGGTGAAACGCGTTTGGCAACAGTGGTTGGGCTGATGCTTTAGCCACAAAAAGGGCTGTGATACACTCCGCCCAGTCATAAATATTGGAGATCCATAATGAAACCAATCCTACCTGACTACAGCAATGCTGGGGTTTTGATTATTGGCGATGTGATGCTTGACCGTTATTGGTATGGACCAACGGGTCGCATCTCGCCAGAAGCTCCGGTGCCTGTGGTAAAAGTAGAGCAGAACGAAGAGCGTCCGGGCGGTGCAGCGAACGTTGCGATGAACATTGCCTCTCTCGGCGGTCAGGCGCATATCATTGGTTTAACTGGGATGGATGAACCGGCTCAGGTTTTGTCAGACAAGCTCACGTCGTTAAATGTGACGTGCGATTTTGTCGCACTGCCTGATTACCCAACCATCACGAAGCTGCGCGTCTTAAGCCGTGGCCAGCAACTGATTCGTCTCGATTTTGAAGACAAATTTGAAAACACCGATCCACAACTCATTCTGTCGCGCATGGCACAGGCGTTGCCACAGGTGAAAGCGGTGATTCTGTCCGATTACGCCAAAGGCGCATTGGAACACGTACAACAGTTCATTCAAACCGCGCGTGCGGCGGGTGTACCGGTGTTTATCGATCCGAAAGGTGCTGATTTTGAACGCTACCGCGGTGCGACCTTGCTGACGCCAAACATGTCTGAATTTGAACAGGTCGTGGGCAAAGTTAAAACCAATGAAGAGTTGGTGGCCAAAGGCGAGGCCCTGATCGAACAGTTTGATCTGGAAGCCCTGTTGGTGACTCGCAGCGAAAACGGCATGACCTTGCTGCGTCGTGGTATGGATCCGTTCCATCTGCCAACACAAGCCAAAGAAGTGTACGACGTGACCGGCGCAGGCGATACCGTGATTTCGGTACTGGCCGCATCAGTTTCTGCGGGCAAAGCGTTGGATGAAGCGTGCGCTTTGGCCAATGCTGCTGCGGGTGTCGTGGTCGGTAAACTGGGGACTTCAACCGTGTCAACCATCGAACTGGCAGAAGCGATTCATGGCAGCAAAGATACCGATTTTGGCGTGATTGATGAAGCATCACTGATTGAAGCGGTGAAAAAAGCGCAAGCACGCGGTGAGAAAGTGGTGATGACCAACGGGTGTTTCGACATTCTGCATGCGGGCCATGTTTCTTACCTCAATCATGCAGCTGAGCTGGGCGATCGTTTGATTGTCGCAGTCAACACGGATGAGTCGGTGAAGCGTCTGAAAGGCCCCGGTCGTCCGGTGAACCCAACGGAGCGTCGCATGGCGGTATTGGCCGGTTTGGGCGCGGTGGATTGGGTGGTGCCTTTTGCTGAAGATACGCCACAACGTTTGATCGCTGAAGTTTTACCGGATTTGCTGGTGAAAGGCGGCGATTACAAACCGGAAGAGATTGCGGGTGGCAAAGAAGTGATTGCGGCGGGTGGCAAGGTGCAAGTGCTGAACTTTGAAGACGGCTGCTCAACCACAGAAATTATCGAAGCAATCAAAGGTGGCCGTGGTTAATCCCAACGCTGCATGATGCATCGACAATAAAAAGGGCTCACGAGGTGAGCCCTTTTTACGAGAACTGACCGCCACACAGTGTGTGACGAACAGGCACTTTATTTCTTCATGGCTTTCAGGCCAGCGTTGACATCCACGATGTCTTGCTCGCTGAGTGTGCCCACCGCTTGACGCAGTTGCAGCACGCTGATGATGTAGTTGTAACGTGCATCAGACAGGTTTTTCTTCACGCTGTACAGTGTACGCGTTGCGTCAAGAACGTCAACGATGGTACGAGTACCTACATCAAAACCTGCTTCAGTGGCATCCAACGCAGACTGCGCAGAAATCACCGATTGCTCATACGCACGCACTGAACCGATCGACGCGTTGATGTTGTTGTTGTACGCACGGACGTTTTTCACCACGCTGCGGTATGCCGCTTCCAGATCTTGGCTGGCTGCGACATACGCGTATTCCGCTTGTTTGGTTTGAGACGACACATTACCACCGCTGTAGAGTGGAATCGTCAGGTTCAGACCAATGTTGAAGTCGTTATTTTCGTGGTAAGTGTTGTAGCTGCTGTAGTTGTCGTTGTATTCACGACCGTAGTTGTAGCCACCATCCAGTGTTAGTGAAGGTAAGTGACCCGAGCTTGCCAGCGAGATGTTGTCTTTCGCAACATCTTGCGAGATGCGTGCAGACAACAGAGACAAGTTTTTCTCTTGTGCTTTCTCAATCAGCGCTTCCATGGAATCGGCGGTGCGGCTGGTGGAGAAACGGTTGGTGTCGAGCACACTCAGGTTGGTGTGTTCTTGACCAGTGATTTCACGCAATGACTCGTAGCTGTTGATCAGGGCGTTTTCGGCCAGCACTTCATCAGCCAGCACGGTATCGTATTGTGCTTGTGCATCATGAACGTCAGTGATGGCAGACAAGCCCACTTCAAAACGTTGTTTGGTTTGCTCGAGTTGGCGGCCAACGGCGGCTTTTTCCGCACGAACAAATTCCAAGTTATCTTGCGCGCTCAACACGTCAAAGTAGGCTTGCGCCACGCGCAACATCAGGCTTTGCTGAGTGTTGGCGTATTGGGCGTCAGCTTGACGGGCTTGTTTCTCAGACGTGTCCAGAGAAACCCAGCTTGAACGGTCATACAATTCTTGCGAGAAGTTGATGCCTGCGCTCAGTTTGTCGCTATCGCGAAGATCAACATCACTACGGTTAATGTTGTAACCCGCAGTCAAATTGATTTGTGGCAAAAGAGAGCTGCGGCTTGAGTTGATCGCTTCAAACGCTGCGTCACGTTGTGCCGCTGCACTCAGCAGTTGAGGATCGTTTTGTTTTGCTTGATCGTAAATTTGTGCAAGGTCATCTGCAGATGCTTGAGCACTTAGGCTGCCTAGTGTTGCACTAATTAGTAGTGGAAGCAGTTTTTTCATTAGTCCTATTCCTGCCTGAATATGAAAGGAGTTACGCTTTCGAGAGTGTAACTCAAATTGATGGTATTTCACTCGAAACTTTGCACTTTTTTACACTTAGCTGTCCATTTGTGCAATAAAAATCGTATATTAACTTAAATATAAATGTAACTTTTGTATAAAAAGTTGAGCAAGGTCCTTGGAAGTAACAAAAATTCATGAGTAAACTATAAGATTCACTGAGAGAGGTTTCTAATGCAGCAGTCTGAACGGTCGCCAGGAGCATTTACTCCGAATGATGTTGAAATTGTCTCGACCGAGACATTGTTTCAAGGATTTTTCCGAATGGTGAAGTATCGGTTTAAGCATCGATTATTTCAAGGCGGGTGGAGTCAGACAATTGAACGAGAAATGTTTGAGCGCGGTCATGCCGCCGCAGTCTTGCCTTATGATCCCATTCGAGATCAGGTGGTGATGATCGAACAGATTCGAGTGGGCGCATTAGAACATGAACATCCTTGGCAGTTGGAAATTGTCGCCGGCATCATCGATCGCGATGAAACGGCAGAACAAGTCGTTCGCCGTGAAGCGGAAGAAGAAGCTGGGATCTCGGTCAAACGAACCGAGAAAATAACCGCCTATTATCCTTCTTCCGGGGGATGTTCTGAAAAACTCGATGTCTACGTAGGAGAAGTGGATGCTTCCCTCGCTCATGGTGTCCATGGTTTGGACGATGAAGGGGAAGATATTCAAGTTCACGTCATGTCACGGCAGGACGCGTATCAATGCGTGAAAGATGGACGAATCGAGAATGGTGCCTCGATAATCGCACTCCAATGGTTGGAGCTAAACCACGAGAATTTACGATCACAATGGCAGCAATGACAGCATTAAAAAAAACGTATCATGTTGATTTACCTGAACTGATGCGGACTTATGAAACCAACTACGCCAAGTTGAACGCTTTGTTGCCCGCGCAACCGAGTGTCGGTGACGTGCGTTGTTATCAAGCTGCACATTTAACGTATCAGCTACAAGTGCTGGAAGTCACAAAGTACACAACTTTGGTGGAGATTTGTCAAAGTGATGATATTTCGATATTTCCATTACCAACCATGTCTGTCAGGCTATATCACGATGCGCGTGTTGCAGAAGTACTGACCACTGATCAGCTTAACCGGGTATTGGCACGTTACGATTACCCGAATGAGAAAATGGTGCAAAAGGACGAGAAGGCACAAATCAATCGTTTTCTGGGAGACTGGCTGACATTTTGCCTGAAAAGAGGCATTAGCCGCGCCCCCATTCACATCAATCAATAGCATTAGGTTTATAGATTTTGAACGTGTCGTCCAGTTTAGAGAATTCCGACAGCATCAAATTAGTGCAAATCACGGACACGCATCTGTTCGCGCCCGATGATGGGAGCCTGCTGAGCGTCAACACCGCAGACAGCTTTCTCGCAGTGGTCGAAGCGATTTCGGCGCAACGATTGGAATTTGATGCCATTTTGGCGACCGGCGATATTTCGCAGGATCACACGGCGGAGTCCTATCACCGTTTTGCCCAAGGCATTCAACCGTTAGAGAAAACGTGTTTCTGGTTGCCCGGTAACCACGATTACAAACCCAACATGGGCAGTGTGCTGCCGTCTGAGCAGATTCATGCGCCTGACCACGTCCTGTTGGGTGAGCATTGGCAAATGATTTTGCTGGATTCGCAAGTCGTGGGCGTTCCCCACGGCCGATTGAGCGATCAGCAATTGGCCCTACTGGAAGCGCAATTGTCGGCACATCCGACGCGTTATACTTTGGTGTTGTTGCATCATCATCCGTTGCTGGTGGGTAGTGCTTGGCTTGACCAACACACGCTCAAAGACAGCGAGGCATTCTGGGCCATCGTTGAACGCCATCAGAACGTCAAAGCGGTATTGTGTGGGCACGTGCATCAGGATATGGATCGCATGCACCACGGCGTGCGCGTCATGGCGACGCCTTCCACCTGCGTGCAATTCAAACCCAATTCGGATGACTTTGCGCTCGACAAATGTTCGCCCGGTTGGCGTGAGTTAGCGTTGCATGCCGATGGTCGAGTGACCACACAGGTCAAACGCTTAGCCAAAGGTCAATTTCAACCCGATTTCACCTCCAGCGGATATTAATATGTCGAATCTCCCATCGCTACTGCTCTACATTCACGGTTTCAACAGTTCACCTCTGTCGCACAAAGCGCAAGTGATGCAGCAGTACTGCGCGGCGAACCGCCCGGATATCAAGGTCGTGGTGCCCAAGTTGCCTTCGTTTCCGAAACAAGCCGCGGCATATCTGGTCGATGTGGTGAACCAGTACAAAGATGATTATCAGATTGGCTTGGTTGGCAGCTCGCTCGGTGGGTATTTGTCGACGTGGCTCAATCACCAATTTGGGTTTCGCGCCGTGCTGGTGAATCCGGCCGTGAAACCGTACGAATTATTAGCCAATTTTTTGGGTGAACAACAAAACCCTTACACGCAGGAACGTTATGTTCTGGCGGCTGAGCATATTGATGAATTAAAAGCGTTGGATACCCCGACGTTGCGTGCACCACAAGACTTCTGGTTGCTGCAACAAACCGGCGACGAAGTGCTAGATTATCGCCAAGCGGTAGACAAGTATCGTCACGCCCGTCAAACGATTGAAGAGGGCGGCGATCACAGTTTTGTCGATTTTGAACGGTATCCGGCCCAAATCATTCATTTCTTAAATCTCTGACCTTTTCATTGAGGGAAGAGTCATAATTTTGCTTGTTACTTACTGATGTCGCTTGACATCAGCGAGCCTCTTCCAGACTATGTTTCTCTTGGACTTTCCTCGTTTATGGCGCCGGAAAAAGCGGCAAAGCGCCTGCTAATTCATCAAAAATCAAGCGTTCATAAACGAGTCGTAAAGTTACGAATCATTTATCGATAAAAGCATTCCGTATTATGACTGAACAATATAATGCTGGGGCCATTGAAGTACTCAATGGTTTGGAACCAGTACGTCGCAGACCTGGGATGTATACGGATACCACGCGCCCTAACCACCTTGGGCAGGAAGTCATCGACAACAGTGTCGATGAAGCGCTGGCCGGATACGCCACTAAGGTTCAAGTGATCCTACATGCCGATCAATCACTGGAAGTGATTGATGACGGTCGTGGTATGCCTGTAGACATTCACCCGGAAGAGAAAGTCTCCGGGGTCGAACTGATCTTATGCAAACTGCACGCGGGCGGTAAGTTCTCCAACAAGAACTACCAGTTCTCCGGTGGTTTGCACGGGGTAGGGATCTCAGTCGTGAACGCGCTCTCCAAGCGCGTCGAAGTTACAGTGCGTCGAGATGGCCAGGTATATGACATCGCCTTTGAACATGGCGACAAAGTGTCTGATCTTACCGTGACCGGCACCTGTGGCCGTCGCAACCGCGGCACCAGTGTCCACTTCTGGCCAGAGACCAAGTATTTTGATTCCCCGAATTTTTCCGTGACCCGCCTGATCAACAACCTACGTGCGAAAGCCGTGTTGTGTCCGGGCTTGGAAATTACTTTCTCTGACAAAGTGAACAACAACGAATACCGTTGGTTCTACGAAGATGGCTTGAAAGACTATCTGGCCGAAGGCGTCAAAGGCTACACCTTGTTGCCGGAAGAGCCGTTCACTGGTGAATTTTCTGCAGAAACCGAAGCGGCAACGTGGGCGGTGATTTGGCTGCCGGAAGGCGGTGAGATGATCACCGAAAGTTACGTCAACTTGATCCCGACCGCACAAGGCGGTACGCACGTGAACGGTTTGCGTCAGGGTCTGTTGGATGCGATGCGTGAGTTTTGTGAATTCCGCAATCTGCTGCCACGGGGCGTGAAGTTGACCGGTGAAGATGTGTTTGACCGCTGTGCTTACGTGCTGTCGGTGAAAATGCAGGATCCGCAGTTTGCGGGTCAAACCAAAGAGCGCCTCTCGTCACGTCAAACCGCTGCGTTTGTGTCTGGTGTGGTCAAAGATGCCTTCAGCTTGTGGTTGAACGAAAAACCGCAACTGGCTGAGCAACTGGCGGAAGTGTGTATCGCGAATGCGCACCGTCGCATGCGTGCGGCGAAGAAAGTCGTGCGTAAGAAAGTGGCCTCTGGCCCCGCGCTGCCAGGTAAATTGACCGACTGTTCACAGCAAGACCTCAGCCGCACCGAACTGTTTTTGGTGGAAGGTGACTCGGCGGGCGGCAGTGCCAAGCAGGCGCGCGATCGTGAGTTCCAAGCCATCATGCCGCTGCGCGGTAAGATTCTGAACACGTGGGAAGTTTCGGGCGATCAAGTGCTCGGCTCGCAAGAAGTGCACGACATTTCAGTCGCGCTGGGGATTGACCCAGACAGCGACAACCTTGAAACACTGCGCTACGGCAAAGTGTGTATCCTCGCCGATGCGGACTCCGATGGGTTGCACATTGCGACCTTGTTGTGTGCGCTGTTTACGCGCCACTTCTCGGCGTTGGTACGCGAAGGGCACATCTACGTGGCGATGCCGCCACTGTATCGTATCGACTGCGGTAAAGAAGTGTTCTACGCACTGGATGACAATGAAAAAGACGCCATTCTCGAACGTTTAGCGAAGAAGAAAGCCAAAGTGAACGTACAGCGATTCAAAGGTCTGGGTGAAATGAACCCGATCCAGCTGCGCGAAACCACCATGGATCCGAATACGCGTCGTTTGGTTCAATTGACCATTGATGACGCGAAAGCGACCGAAGAGATGATGGATATGCTGCTGGGTAAAAAGCGTGCGGATGACCGCCGCAACTGGCTGCAAAGCAATGGCGATCTGGCTGAGGTGTAACGAATGTCGACTGAAATCACCTACGATGGCGTTGAACAGCTGCCGCTGCGCAAGTTTACTGAAGACGCTTATCTGAATTATTCCATGTACGTCATCATGGACCGGGCGTTGCCATACATTGGCGACGGCTTGAAACCGGTACAACGACGTATCATTTATGCAATGTCTGAGTTGGGACTTTCTGCCTCAGCCAAATACAAAAAATCGGCGCGTACCGTCGGTGACGTACTGGGTAAATACCACCCGCACGGCGACTCGGCGTGTTATGAAGCGATGGTGCTGATGGCGCAGCCATTCTCTTACCGTTACCCATTGGTGGACGGTCAGGGGAACTGGGGTGCGCCGGATGATCCGAAATCATTCGCGGCGATGCGTTATACCGAAGCGAAACTGTCGAAGTTTGCTGAAGTACTGCTAAGCGAATTGGGTCAGGGTACGGTTGATTGGCAACCGAACTTCGACGGCACGATGAAAGAGCCGAAGATGCTGCCAGCGCGCCTGCCACACATTCTGCTCAATGGTGTGACCGGTATTGCCGTGGGTATGGCGACCGACATTCCACCGCACAACGTGCGTGAAGTGGCGGATGCGACCATTCATTTGATCGACAACCCGCAAGCTGGGCTGTCGGATCTGATGCAATACGTGAAAGGCCCGGATTACCCAACCGAAGCGGAGATTATTTCGCCGCAGGTTGAGCTGGAAAAAGTGTATCGTACCGGCCGCGGCAGTGTGAAAATGCGCGCGGTGTGGCACAAAGAAGGCGCCGACGTGGTGATCACCGCGCTGCCGCATCAGGTGTCTGGCGCTAAACTGCTGGAGCAGATTGCCAACCAGATGCGTGCGAAGAAACTGCCGATGGTGGAAGATTTGCGCGACGAATCGGATCATGAAAACCCGACTCGCATCGTGATTGTGCCGCGTTCAAACCGTGTCGATTGCGATCTGCTGATGAATCACCTGTTTGCCTCGACCGATTTGGAACGCAGCTACCGCGTGAACCTCAACATGATTGGCCTCGACAATCGCCCGCAGGTGAAAGGTCTGGTCAGCATTTTGAGTGAATGGATTCAGTTCCGTCGTGAGACCGTGCGTTCTCGTCTGCAATACCGTCTGGATAAAGTGCTGGCGCGTCTGCACATCTTAGAAGGTTTGCTGATTGCGTACCTCAATATCGATGAAGTGATTGAAATCATTCGCACAGAAGACGATCCAAAAGCGGTGCTGATGGCCCGTTTTGGCATCAGCGATATTCAAGCGGACGCGATTCTGGATACCAAACTGCGTCACTTGGCCAAATTGGAAGAGATGAAGATCCGCGGCGAGCAAGACGAGCTGGAAAAAGAGCGCAAGAAACTGGAAGAGTTGCTGGGCTCTGAGCGTCGTCTGAATACGTTGCTGAAAAAAGAACTGAAAGCTGACGCGGAAAAATACGGTGACGATCGCCGTTCACCGTTGGTAGAACGTGAAGAAGCCAAGGCGCTGACAGAGCGCGATTTGATGCCAAGTGAAGCGATCACCGTCGTTCTGTCGGAAAAAGGTTGGATTCGTCACGCGAAAGGTCATGAAGTCGATTGTGAAGGCTTGAACTACAAAGCCGGCGACAACTACTTAGCGCACGCGTGTGGTAAGAGTAACCAACAAGCGGTCTTCCTAGGCAGTGATGGACGCAGTTACTCACTCGAATCACACACACTGCCGTCTGCACGCGGTCAGGGTGAGCCGATCACGGGGCGTCTCAACGTGGCTGAAGGCACGTCAATTCGTCAGGTGGTGATGGGCGAAGAAGATCAACTGTGGCTGGTGGGCTCGGATGCCGGTTACGGTTTCGTGTGTAAAGGCACCGACTTGTTGTCGAAAAACCGCAGCGGGAAAGCGCTGGTGAATTTGCCTGAAAATGCAGAGATCATGGCGCCTCAAGCGGTGAACGATCTGGAAAGTGATGAGATCTTAGCCATCACCAATCAAGGCCGTATGCTGCTGTTCCCGATCAAAGATCTGCCACAATTGGGCAAAGGGAAAGGCAACAAGATCATCAACATTCCGGCAGCGAAAGCCAAAGCCCGTGAAGAAGTGGTATCGCATCTGATGGCGCTGCCGAAAGGCGTCACCATCACGCTGTATGCGGGTAAACGCAAGCTGGGGCTCAAACCGGCCGATCTGGACAATTACCGTGGTGAGCGTGGTCGTCGTGGGGGCTTGCTACCTCGTGGCTTACAACGTGTGACTCGGATTGATCTGGACGTGGATGGTCAAGTGAGTTCGGAAGAAGAATAACGCGAACTGAACGAAGCAAAAGCCCCGCACTGCGGGGCTTTTTTGTGTCGCTTATTTGTGTCACTTATTTGTGTCACTTAGCTTGGGCGTAGCAAGCAATGCGGGTTAGTAGTTGTCTTCCGACCAACCGTCGCTGTCGGACATGTCCGGCGCGCCGGGAATCGATTTCTCTTCATCGGCCCATTCACCGAAATCAATCATCTGACATTTTTTACTGCAAAACGGACGATGAGGGCTTTGTTCACCCCATTCAACACCTTGGCCGCATGTGGGGCATTTCACCACCGTAATTTTTTTTGACATGGTTTTATCCTGTACGTCGAGAATGGCTCGCCGTGAATGAACTGAAGTATGGCGACGTTAGCTGCACACGGCAAGATCGAAAGCAATGTCTTGCGTGCTGGCTTGGCCAGAGCTGAAATCGATGAACTTGATGGCAAATCGATTTTTGTGTCCAGAAATCATCGGGTACACACCGTAATCTAACGGAATCGACAGGCGCAGAATGTTGGCTTCTTCCGCATCGCTTTGGTAGAACCCAGACTTCGCTTCACGGGCACGGAAGTTGCCGGTTTCTCGTGTCAGCTTGAGCCATAACTTCAGGGCATCAGCGAGCGGTTGCAGGGTTTGCATCCATTGATGAGCATCGCGAGTTTTTTGCGCTAAGGCTAAGTGCAGCCAATAATGCAGCGCCGGAAGGTCAAAGCAACATGACCCACCCGGCAGATTAAAGCGTTGGCGAATGGCACTGAGAAAACGGTCTTCTTTGAGGGATTGGCCGAAGCGCTCGCCGCCCATGAGGTGGCGGTGGACGTCGTCGATTTCACGCAACAAGCCGAGCAGCATCGCTTGGTCAACGCCTTCCACGTTCAGCCAGTTGCGATAAGCCAGGCGCTGCTTTTCGATGTCTTTAGCCAGTTCACTTTTGAGTTGGATCTGCTCAAAAATTTCTAGCAGATCGAACAGTGAGCGGAAGAATAGCTGATGCTGAATTTCGTCGCTAAACTGCGACGCTTGCTCCATCTGATTGAGCAGCGCTTCGACACGAAGGTAAATACGCGTTTTTTCGTTGAGCGGATGTTCAAACTTATGTGTGGTCATCAAACTAGCCTTGGGTTATTTGGGACTTATTCTCACAGATTTGTACGGCTTATGGCTAGATACTTTTGGTGCAATTCTGTGATTTGAGGCAAAAGTTTCTGGTTTTCTGCGTTATTTTTAATCACATCGTCGGCGATGGCTAAACGTTGTTCACGGCTCGCTTGCGAAGACAGAATCGCCTTCACCTGCTGCTCGGACACATGATCGCGCGACATGGTGCGCGCGATCTGGGTTGCTTCATCGACATCGACCACCAAAATGCGGTCTGCCATAGACTGCAGTTGGTTCTCCACGAGCAATGGAACCACTAGTAACGCATAAGGAGAGCGGACTTGTCGTAAATCCTGTGTCATTTTTTCGCGAATCAATGGATGCAACAAATGATTGAGCCAGTTTTTCTCATCGTTATCGGTAAAAATACGCTCGCGCAGGGCGGTGCGATTTAGGGTGCCATCAGCGTGGAGGATGGCGTCACCAAAATGCGCGGTGATGGCATGCAGTCCCGGTGTTCCTTGCGCGACCACTTCGCGGGCCACCACATCGGCATCGACAATATCGATGGCGAAATGCTGATGGAACAGATTTGCCACGGTGGTCTTTCCGCTGGCGATACCGCCGGTTAAACCAATGATGAGTGCCATCGTCAAAATCCTAATACGGAATGAAAATACCAACCAACGATCGCCTGACCGTATAGCGCTGACAGCCAGCCCGCAATCGCCAGATAAGGGCCAAACGGGAAGGCTTTATCTATGCCGCGTTTTTGCAGGCGCAGTTGAATCAGACCAAACACGAGGCCGACCACCGAAGACATCAAAATGATGATCGGCAGCTGCTGCCATCCGAGCCAAGCGCCCAGCGCGGCCAACAACTTAAAGTCGCCATAGCCCATGCCTTCCTTGCCCGTGAGCAGTTTAAACAGCCAGTAGACGGACCACAGCGCTAGATACCCCGCCATCGCACCGATCACGGCATCGTGCAACGTGATTGGGCTGATGCCCGCTAGCGCGAGTGCGATACCGCCCCACATCAACGGTAGCGTCAGTTGGTCAGGCAGCAGCATGGTGTCGAAGTCGATGAAGGTTGCCGCAATCAGCACATAACTGAAAAACAGCAAAGCCACCGCAAACCAGCTAAAACCAAACTGCAAAGCAATCGCCAAGCTGCATAACGCCGTAAACGATTCAATCAGTGGGTAGCGAGCGCTAATAGGTGCGTGGCACTGCGAGCACTTGCCGCGCAGTAGCAGCCAGCTTAGCACCGGAATATTGTCGATGATACGAATCGGTGTATCGCAATGTGGGCAGGTGGAACGGGGCGTGCTGAGTGTTAACACACCTTGGGGCGGTTCAATGTGGTATTCCGGAAAGGACTCGGCACAGTCTTGACGCCACTCGCGCTCCATGATTTTCGGCAAGCGATAGATCACCACATTGAGAAAACTGCCGATGATCAGACCCAGCAAGGTGGCCAGCGTGGGAAACAGCCAGGGATAGAAAGTAAAAATGTCCATGCAATATGCTCGCGGCGCGTTGCCTTAGTGCGTCAATCAGAGGTGTCCATACTAACCCAATACACTCATTAAGTTAAAGATGGGGAGGTACATCGCAACCACCAGCCCGCCAACGACCACTCCCAGAAAGACGATGATCAGCGGCTCGAGAATTTTCCCCAGATTGTCCACGGTATTGTCGACTTCAAACTCATAAATGGTCGCGACTTTGTTCAGCATGTCGTCAAGCTTGCCCGACTCTTCGCCAATCATTACCATTTGCAGCACCATCTCCGGAAATGCGTCGGTATTGCGCATGGCGATATACATCGGCATGCCTGCCGCGGTATGGCGATGCACCTCCTGAATCGCGGTTTCAAAATGGACGTTGCCGGCGGTTTTGGCGGTGGTTTTTAAACTGGCCAGAATCGGTATACCGGCGCTAAAACTGGTGGCCAATGTGCGGCTGAATTTGGCAATGGCTGCCTTGGCTAAGACCGCGCCGACAACAGGAAAACGCAAGCCAAGGCGGCTGGTTTTCAATCGAAAGACCAATGATTTGTTGCGCGCGGTTTTGAGAGCCAAAAGGCCAGCGCTGGTCGCTAGTACGCCCCATAGGCTGTAGGCTTGCACGCCGTGGGAGAGTTTAAGAATTTGCTGGGTAAACCAAGGAAGCTCTGCGCCAAAGCCTTTGAACATGCTTTCAAACTCGGGAATGACCATGGTCAGCATCAGATAAGAGACGCCCAACGCGACCAACATCACCATCGCCGGATAGATCAGCGCCTTGATCACTTTGGCGCGTAGTTGTTCGCTTTTTTCTCGATAGGTGGCAAGGCGCTCAAACACTTCGGCCAAATTCCCGGATTGCTCGCCGGTGGCTATGAGGTCAACGTACAGCGCATCAAAATGTGGGCTGGCGGTGCGCATCGCTTTGGACATTGGGGTGCCAGCTTCTACCCCTTTGGTGACTTGAGCCAGAATTGATTTCATTTCTGCTTTGCGGTGATTGTCGCCAACCAGTTTCAACGCTTGAACGATGGGTACACCTGTAGTCAGCATGGTGGAAAGCTGGCGTGTAAGCAGGGTGATGTCGCGAGTCTTGACACGGTGGGTGAGGCGAGTCAGCAGTGAAATGCTGCCTTTTTTGATCTTCTTCACCTGAATGTGCTGCTCTTTGAGCTTGTCGCGCACTTCGATTTCACTGATGGCCAAGGTGTGTCCGGCAACTTTTCGCCCGGAGCTGTTGATGCCTTTCCAGCGGAAGTTTTTCAATTCGGCAGCTTTATTTGGTTTCATGGTCGTGGCTCATTCAACTTGAAGTGGCAAGGGAACAATTCGGTGACTAAACAATTCAGTGACTCAACAATCGGGTCACTAAAAGTAGAGTACTCGCTGTAATTCACTAAAACTGGTGATGCCCGCGCGCAGTTTTTCAATCCCCGATTGCAGCAGGGGTTGCATGCCGTGCTGTTGGGCAATGGTTTCGATTTGATGAATGCTGGCGCGCTGCATCACCGCGTCCGCCAAGGCGGGATGAAACGCCATCACTTCATAAATGCCCACGCGGCCGCTATACCCATTGGTGCATTCCGTGCAACCCGATGGATGTGCTTCGTACACGGCATCTTCGGCGAGCAAGCCAAATTGCTGCTGCAGCGCAGCTGGGGGCGTGATGGCGACCTTGCAATGCGGGCACAAACGGCGGGCCAGCCGCTGCGCAATGATCAGGCTCAATGATGAGGCAAGGTTAAAGGGTTCAATGCCCATGTTGGCTAAACGAATCACGGTTTCCGCGGCCGAGTTGGTGTGCAAGGTTGAGAGCACCAAGTGCCCGGTTTGCGCGGCCTTAATGGCGATTTCTGCCGTTTCTAGATCGCGGATTTCGCCCACCATCACCACATCGGGATCTTGACGCAGAAACGAGCGCAGCGCTTGTGCAAAGCCAAAGCCGATTTTGGGTTGAACTTGCACCTGATTGATGCCGGGCAGGTTGATTTCCACCGGATCTTCGGCGGTGGAGATGTTCACTTGTTCGGTATTGAGAATGCGTAATCCGGTGTAGAGCGACACAGTTTTGCCGCTGCCGGTTGGGCCGGTCATTAAGATCATGCCTTGCGGTTTGGTGAGGGCCGCGAGGTAGAGCTGCTTTTGCTGCTCGTTGTAGCCGAGTTTGTCGATGTTGAGGTTGGCCGCACTGCTGTCGAGTAGGCGCAGAACAATCTTTTCACCCCACAATGTTGGCAAGGTCGATACACGCATATCAATCGCGGTGTCGGCATCCAAGCGCAGTTTGATGCGTCCATCTTGCGGGAGGCGGCGCTCGGCAATATCTAATTTCGACAAAATTTTGATTCGGGCTGCCAAGCGTCGGCTGAGGTGACTGGCTGGTTGTTGGGTTTCGACCAGAATGCCGTCACAGCGTAGACGAATACGGTAGTGGGACTCATACGGCTCAAAGTGAATGTCGGACGCACCTTTGCGCACGGCATCGAGTAGGATCTGGTTGATAAAACGACTGACCGGTGAATCATCTTGGCTGAGATCTTCGATGGTGGTTTTTTCGTCGTCAGAGATCTGTACCAGATCCGCCAATTCATCCTGACTGATCTCTTTGCCTTGCGTCCCCGGCGTCGCAAGGCTGCGCCCATACAAGCGGCGAATGGCGGCATGCAGCGCCTTGTGATCGGCGAGCACCAGTTCCACCTGTAATCCGGTGGCAAAGCGAAACTCGTCTTCGACTTGCAGGTGAGTTGGGTCAGCAACCGCCAACGTCAGGATTTGGCCATTGCTGTGCAGCGGCAGGGCTTGGTAGCGGGTGATGAGTTCTCGAAGTCCCAACTGCTGGCACAATGGCGCGTAATCAAACCGAGTGAGATCGGTTTCGGGTAGGCCAAAGATCTGACTCAGTTGCTCGGTTAAATCGTGATGATGAAATATCGCCAAATCGATCAACGCCTCCGGCACCGTGGCACCGGAAGCGTGAATATGATCGATCACGGCCTGTTCCTGCGTTGGGCTGATCAACTTAGCCTGACGCAGAATGGCGATAAGGTTGGTCAGCATTGGGATTATTGACAGCCTTTAGGGGCATCAGTAGTCGCTAAGCCAGTTGTTTTAGGATCGAACGTACATTTCCAACCATTATCTTCACGTGTATAAGTGAACGTCGCTGGTGCTGCTCCTCCGTTTTTAAATTCAAACGCCATCTGACCTTTATGCGTGGTGTTTCCTTCTACAGCCGTCAATTCGCCAATAGGATTTGCACCTGATGTAATGCCTATTGCATCTAAGATCGTTGCTCCACTGACAGCTTTCAATGTGCCTTCTGATTGGACAATTAATTCTGCTGGTGTGATGGTTGATTTGATCGTGGCAAAACCAGAAGCAATCTCGCTCTTGGTGACATAATTTTTATAGGCGGGGACGGCAATGGCCGACAGGACGCCGATGATGGCAACCACGATCATCAGTTCGATCAGGGTAAAGCCTTGTTGCTTTTTGCGTTGATTCGCGTTCATGAAACTCTCCGTTATGCGTGTGTTTGTGACGATGGGCAAGAGCATAAGAAGTTGCTGATTTAAGGGACATTGTTGGAATCAGAGGGCGCGAGTCATTCGGGATTTTTATTGTTCGGGTTGCATGAATTGGGCAAATTCTTTCGACTCAGTTAAAAGCCTTAGTTAAAAGCATGGCCGCGATTTGAGGGTTGGCGGACACAAAAAAAGGAGGCAAAGCCTCCTTTTAACTATTTGAAAAATCGATTTTTATTTGAAGCGCATCGACAAATCCATGGCACGCACATGTTTGGTCAGTGCACCCACCGAGATGTAATCAACGCCCGTTTCGGCGTATTCACGCAGCGTTTCCATCGTGACGTTGCCGGAGTTTTCCAGTGCCGCGCGACCAGCGTTGATCGCCACTGCGTCACGCATCATCTCCAGCGTAAAGTTGTCGAGCATGATGATGTCAGCGCCAGCTTCAATCGCCAGACGCAGCTCATCGAGGTTCTCAGTTTCGACTTCCACGGGTTTGCCCGGGTTGAGTTTCTTCGCGGTGCTGATCGCTTGTGTTATGCCACCACAAGCGATGATGTGGTTTTCTTTAATTAAGTACGCGTCAAACACACCAATACGGTGGTTAAAACCGCCGCCACAGGCCACGGCGTATTTCAGCGCGCTGCGCAGGCCCGGAATGGTTTTGCGCGTGTCGAGCAGGCGACATCCTGTCCCTTCCAGCGCTTTGACATACGTCGCGGTGGTGGTGGCGCAACCGGATAAGGTTTGAATAAAGTTCATTGCGTTGCGCTCGCCGGTCAGCAGAATGCGCGCCGGGCCACTCAGGGTACACAGCGTTTGGTTGGGCACTACGGGATCACCATCTTGAACTTGCCACTCGATCGTGACTTCGCCACCGAGTTGTTTGAACACTTCATCCGCCCACGCTTGGCCGCAGAACACGCCATGTTCGCGAGTGACGATGGTTGCGTTGCCCTGCACATCGGCGGGGATCAGACTTGCGGTGATGTCGGCTGCGGGATCGAGCGTGCCGCCTAAATCTTCTTTCAGCGTGTCGGTGACCGAGCGGGTGATTTCCAGTGGCAGTTGTTGCTTGAGGTATTCGAGGCGTTCTTGACTGTTGTGGGACTCTTTCATCGCAAATCGTTAATATCAGTTGAATTGGGGAGGGGATAATACGCGGAGTGGGCGTTAAATTCAGCTCTTGATCTCGCATTTCGTGGTCAGAACGTTAAAATCGCTCCATTCCCGAGGTGGTTTCACCGCAAGTCAATGGAGCGTGTTTATGATCGACAATCAGGGCTGGTATCAGGCTGCCCGCCGCGTGCCTTCGCCGTTTTACGACCAACGCACGGACGCGCAAGATATTTCGTTGCTGGTGGTGCACAACATCAGTTTGCCGCCAGGGCAGTTTGGTGGGCCGTACATCGAGCAGTTTTTTACCGGCCAGCTTGACCCGAATCAGCATCCGTTTTTTCGCGTGATTCACACCATGGGCGTGTCGGCGCATTGTCTGATTCGCCGAGATGGGGAAGTGGTGCAGTTTGTGCCATTTTCAGCCCGCGCTTGGCATGCTGGGCAATCATCATTTGCCGGGCGCCCGCGCTGCAACGATTATTCGATTGGCATTGAGTTGGAAGGAACCGATTTTGTCGCCTATACCGAAGCGCAATATCACGCCTTAGCCACACTCAGCGACGCATTGATGACGCGCTATCCGGCAATCACCTTGCCACGCATTACCGGGCATCAATACATTGCCCCGATGCGGAAAACCGACCCGGGGCTGGTGTTTGATTGGCGAAAATATCGCGCGCTTCTGACCCATCACGCTGGATGACCCATCGTGCTTGATGGGCCAACAACGATGACATTTTAGAGCGCGTCGTGGTACTCGACCAGCACCTGTTCAATCCAGGTGGCGATGCGTTCATCGCTGAGTTCGTATTGCGAATCTTCATCCAGTGCGAGGCCAACGAACTGGGTGCCCTCTGCGGTGAGCGCTTTTGAGGCTTCAAACTGGTAGCTATCATCGTTCGGCCAGTAGCCGATCAGTGTCGCTCCCGTCTTCTTGATCTCGTCGTGGAGCATCCCCATCGCATCGAGGAACCATTCGCCATAGCCTTCTTGATCGCCTAAGCCGTATAACGCGACGAACTTGCCTTTTAGCGACACGCCACCGATGTGATCCCATATTGCGCTCCAGTCTTCTTGGATTTCGCCGAAATCCCATGTGGAGATTCCCAGTATTAACAGATCATAGTCGCTCATCAAACTGAGCGGCGTTTCTTTCACATTGTGAATGTCGAGCAGATCATCACCGAGGATGGCGCGCATTTTCTCCGCTGCCATTTCGGTGTAACAGGTTGTTGAGCCGTAAAAAAGACCGATCTTCATAGTTTCATGTTCGTTTTTTTATCTGGAATGGTGAATTCTAACCATAAAATAACCCGGAGTGCAGTGAATATCCTGCTGTCAGAATACTTTTATGGTATTAAGCTTAGGGAATCACGAACGACAAAGAGATGAGAAGTACAGGTGTCAGAGCATTTTTCTCCTGATCAAGGGCTGGTGGAACAGTTTCTTGATGCGATGTGGATGGAACGAGGGTTATCGGAAAACACCCTGATGTCGTACCGCAATGATCTGATGAAGCTGCTAGATTGGATGCAGCGCCACAACTACCGATTGGATTTCATCAGCCTGTCAGGCCTGCAAGAATATCAAACTTGGCTGGTGGATCAGGATTACAAACAGACCTCGCGCGCGCGCATGTTGTCGGCGATTCGTCGCCTGTTTCAGTACCTGCACCGCGAGAAAATGCGTGCCGACGATCCGAGTGCCTTATTGATTAGCCCCAAATTACCGAAGCGCTTGCCCAAAGATCTCAGCGAAGCCCAAGTGGATGCGCTGCTCAGTGCCCCCAATCCGGATGACCCGATTGAGCTGCGAGACAAAGCAATGCTAGAGCTGTTGTATGCCACGGGCCTGCGTGTGACCGAATTGGTGTCGCTGACGATGGAAAACATCAGCCTACGTCAAGGCGTGGTACGCGTGATTGGTAAAGGTGGCAAAGAACGCTTGGTGCCGATGGGCGAGAATGCCATTGAGTGGATTGAAACTTTTCTGGCGCAAGGTCGGTCTCACCTGTTAGGTGAGCAAACATCGGATGTGGTGTTTCCAAGCAAGCGAGCGCAACAAATGACGCGCCAAACATTTTGGCATCGCATCAAACATTACGCGGTGATTGCCGGCATTGATGTCGACAAACTATCGCCGCACGTTTTACGCCACGCGTTTGCCACCCACCTGTTAAACTACGGCGCGGATTTACGCGTGGTACAAATGCTGCTCGGTCATAGTGACTTATCGACGACGCAAATTTATACTCATGTCGCGACTGAGAGATTGAAACAACTACACAGCGAGCACCACCCAAGGGCTTGATGGAAAGGACTTTTTTATGAAGATTTTACGCCGATTATCACTTCTGCTGCTGCCGTTCGTTGCGGTGGCATGTAACGCAGAAACGGTGTCTGCCGAGAAAACCGCTACCCAAGTGCAGCTCGACAAAAGCGTATTTCAGCAACGCTTTGCCAAGCTGGGGTTGGATGTGATGGATGTGGTGCCGTCGGCGATTGACGGCTTGGTGGAAGTGCAAACGGCCGGTGGCGTGTTGTTTGCGTCCCCCGATGGCAAGCACTTCATCGCCGGTACACTGTACGAAATGGATGCCAATGGCGGCTACACCGACGTTTTGGCCAAGCGCCAAGCGCCGATCAACGCCAAGAAAATCGCGCAGTTCCAAGACAGCATGATCGAATACAAAGCGGCGAATGAAAAATACATCGTCACCGTGTTTACCGACATTACCTGTGGCTACTGCGTGCGCCTGCACAGCCAGTTGAAAGAGTACAACGATGCGGGCATTACCGTGCGTTATCTGGCGTACCCACGCCAAGGGCCGACCGGTCAAGTGGCAGAACAGATGGCTGCCATCTGGTGCGCTGATGATCCGAAAGCGGCCATCCACAACGCCAAAATGAATCGTCAAACGTTGGAAACCCAAGGGGAGTTGGCGCAGTGCAAACAAACCATCGCACAGCATTACCAATTGGGGCGTGAGCTGGGCATCAGCGGCACTCCGGCAATCTTCCTGCCGAACGGCGAAATGGTCGGTGGTTACTTGCCAGCACCACAACTGTTGCAACGCCTACAAAACATGTAATCAAAGCAGAAAGGATACGGGCCTGAGCACGCCTCAGGCCTGAGAACAGATGATTGAAATTCAACGACGACCGGAGCCAGATCTGGCTCAACTCCCAGACACCATTCCTCCGCTGTTAAGACGCATCTACCTCAACCGTGGGGTGAGCAGTGTCGAACAACTGGAAAAAGCGGCCAAGGCGCTGCACTCCTATCAGCAATTGCATGGCATCGATGCCGCTGTTGAACTGCTGTTTGAGGCCATCAAGCAGCAGAAACGCATCATCGTTGTCGGCGATTTTGATGCCGACGGTGCCACCAGTTCCGCCTTGTCGGTACTGGCGCTGCGCATGCTGGGCAGCCACAACGTGGATTATCTGGTGCCCAACCGTTTTGAAGACGGTTATGGCCTGAGCCCCGAAGTGGTAGAACAAGCACTGGCGATGAACGCCGAGATGATCATGACCGTTGATAACGGTGTGTCCTCGATTGAAGGCGTGCGGTTTGCCAAACAACACGGACTGAGCGTGTTGGTGACCGACCACCACTTACCGGGCGCTGAGCTGCCGGCGGCGGATGCCATGGTCAACCCCAACTTGCAGCAATGTGCGTTTCCTTCCAAAGCACTGGCTGGGGTGGGGGTGGCGTTTTACCTCATGATGGCGCTGTGCGTTCACATGCGTCGTTGCGGCTGGTTTGCTGAGCAAGGCATGGCCGAACCTAAACTGATGGAACTGATTGATTTGGTGGCATTAGGGACGGTCGCTGACGTGGTGCCGTTGGATGAAAATAACCGTATTTTGGTGCACCAAGGCTTACAGCGCATTCGTGCCGGGAAAGCGCGTCCGGGGATTCAAGCGCTGATTGAAGTGGCTAAGCGCGATGCGCGTAAACTGGTGGCGTCGGATTTCGGGTTTGCATTGGGGCCGCGGATTAACGCCGCAGGGCGTCTCGATGACATGTCCTTTGGGGTGGAGTTGCTGCTGAGCAACAACATTCACGCGGCGCGGCGCATGGCCAGTGAACTGGATGGCCTCAATCAGACGCGCAAAGAGATTGAAGAGGGCATGAAACAAGAAGCGATGGCGTTTTGTGAACGGCTGCAATTTGGCAAAGACACCGAGTTGCCACACGGCTTGGTGATGTTCCAGCGCGATTGGCATCAGGGCGTGATTGGCATTTTGGCCTCGCGTATCAAAGAGCAGTTTCATCGTCCGGTGATTGCGTTTGCTGACGGCGGTGACGGCTTGATTAAAGGCTCTTGTCGCTCCATTCCAGGCCTGCACATGCGTGACGCACTCGACAAAATCGACACACAGAATCCGGGCATCATTCTGAAGTTTGGTGGCCACGCCATGGCGGCGGGATTAACGATTGAAGAGCACAATTTTGAGCGTTTTAGTCGCCTGTTTGACGAGGTGGTGCGTCAGGATCTCGATGACGCGCTGCTCAAAGGCGTGATTCTGACTGATGGCGAATTGGCGCCGGAAGAGTTTTCGATGCACGTGGCTGAAATGCTGCGCGCAGGCGGCCCGTGGGGACAAGCGTTTCCAGAGCCGGTGTTTGATGGTGAGTTTAAAGTCCTGCATCAAAAGCTGGTGGGGGAGAAGCATCTCAAGTTGATGTTGGAGCCGCTGCATAAAGGTCACCCGACCAACATCATGATCGACGGTATCGCGTTTAACGTGGATTTGCGCCGTTGGCCTGATGCTTCAGTGAAAACCGTCCGCCTCGCATACAAACTCGATATCAACGAGTTTCGCGGCAACCAATCCTTGCAGTTGATGGTCGATCATCTCGAGGCACGATAAGTGAAAGAGGTTATCAGTCTGTAATTCAATTGTACGCTTGGGTTAAAAAATCTTATCTCAGAGCACCGACTTGTCAGGTGCTCTTTTTTTGTCCTATTTTTGTGATTGGCTTCTAAATTTTGCCCATAACATCGACACTATGAATATTTTTCATCGTCCGTTAATTTCTCGTCTGTATGTTTTTTGTAATTGGTCTGACCAATCTTATTGCCGTTTTAGTGCGCTATTGTTAGTAAAGTGTTTTCATCAGGCCGGTTCTATGATGTGGGTCAATTTTTGACTGGACATTGGCGTTTTAATTATGTTAATTTCTGCACCAACTTGAAATTGGTATTACCAATTGCCTGCAAGAATATAAAGAGAAGAACAATAAATTATGGCTTATCAAAGGATTCGTCAGCCGAAACTCTCCGATGTGATCGAACAGGAGTTAGAACGGTTGATTGTGGAAGGAACATTAGCCCCTGGGCATCAACTGCCACCGGAGCGAGAGCTGGCCAAACAGTTCGATGTATCCCGTCCATCTGTCCGTGAAGCCATTCAACGCCTCGAAGCCAAACGTCTGCTGACTCGTCGTCAAGGCGGTGGCACTTTCGTAAGCGAGCACATGTGGAAGAGTTTCTCCGATCCTCTGCTAAATTTATTGTCTAGCCACTCGGAAACCCAGTTGGATCTCCTTGAAGCGCGTCATGCGTTGGAAGGAATTTCGGCGTATTTTGCAGCACTGCGTGGTACCGAAGAAGATTTTGCCCGTATTCAAGCCTGCGTGGCGCGAATTGGTGAGCTTCAGGATGCGAAGGACGTCGAAAAAGAATCCGCAACCGTCATGGAGTTTCTGATAGCTATTACGGAAGCTGCTCATAACGTGGTTCTGCTCCACATCGTTCGAAGTCTTGCTCCCCTGCTTGAGCAAAATATTCTGCAGAATTTTAAATTATTACGCCGCCGCCCCGAAGCGGTGGAGAAAGTAAGTAAGCACCGAGCTAATATCGTGGATGCGATCGTATCTGGTCAGCCTGAAAAGGCGCGCGAGATGTCTCATTCACACTTAGCTTATATCGAAGAAACATTGTTGGATCTGACCCGGGAAGAGTCTCGTCGTGAGCGTTCTCTGCGCCGTATCCAACAGGGTAATGAGCCGCAATAAGCGGTCCATTGCGATTCAAATAAGTCCAACCAACAGAAGGATAGATCGCCATGTCTGACATGAAGCATGACGTAGATGCACTGGAAACTCAGGAGTGGTTAGCCGCACTTGAGTCAGTTGTACGTGAAGAAGGCGTAGAGCGTGCCCAGTATCTACTAGAAGAAGTACTGGAAAAAGCACGTCTAGACGGCGTTGATATGCCAACTGGTATTACAACTAACTACATCAACACGATTCCTGCGGCGCAAGAACCGGCATACCCAGGCGACACGACTATTGAACGTCGTATTCGTTCGATCATTCGTTGGAACGCGATCATGATCGTTCTGCGTGCATCGAAGAAAGACCTGGATCTGGGCGGCCACATGGCATCATTCCAGTCTTCAGCTGCGTTCTATGAAACATGTTTCAACCACTTCTTCCGTGCACCAAACGAGAAGGACGGTGGTGACCTGGTTTATTACCAAGGTCATATTTCTCCAGGGATTTACGCGCGTGCATTCGTTGAAGGCCGCCTGACAGAAGAACAACTGGATAACTTCCGTCAAGAAGTGGATGGCAAAGGCATTCCTTCCTACCCACACCCGAAACTGATGCCTGAATTCTGGCAATTCCCAACCGTATCAATGGGTCTGGGTCCTATCGCATCGATCTACCAAGCTCGCTTCCTGAAATACCTGGAAGGCCGTGGCATGAAAGACACTGCTGAGCAGCGCGTTTACGCGTTCTTGGGCGACGGTGAGATGGATGAGCCAGAATCACGTGGTGCCATTTCTTTCGCGGCGCGTGAGAAACTGGACAACCTGTGCTTCCTGATCAACTGTAACCTGCAACGTCTGGATGGCCCAGTAATGGGTAACGGTAAGATCATCCAAGAGCTAGAAGGCCTGTTCAAAGGCGCTGGCTGGAACGTAGTGAAAGTGATCTGGGGTAACAACTGGGATTCTCTGCTGGCAAAAGACACCTCAGGTAAATTGCTGCAACTGATGAACGAAACCATCGACGGCGACTACCAAACGTTCAAAGCGAAAGATGGCGCGTACGTTCGTGAGCATTTCTTCGGTAAATACCCAGAGACAGCAGCGCTGGTTGCTGACATGACTGACGACGAAGTGTTCGCCCTGAAACGTGGTGGTCACGAGTCTTCTAAACTGTACGCAGCGTTCAAGAACGCACAAGACACCAAAGGCCGTCCAACCGTTATCCTCGCGAAGACTGTAAAAGGTTACGGCATGGGTGATGCGGCTCAAGGTAAGAACATTGCACACCAAGTGAAGAAGATGGACATGACGCACGTGATCGCGATGCGTAACCGTCTGGGTCTGCAAGACATCATTTCTGATGAAGAAGTGAACAATCTGCCTTACCTGAAACTGGAAGAAGGTTCAAAAGAATTCGAATACCTGCACGCTCGTCGTAAAGCGCTGCACGGTTACACGCCACAGCGTCTGCCTAAGTTCACACAAGAGCTTGTGATTCCTGAACTGGAAGAGTTCAAACCGCTTCTGGAAGAACAGAAACGTGAAATCTCTTCAACCATGGCTTACGTGCGTGCACTGAACATTCTGTTGAAAGACAAAAACATTGGTAAGAACATCGTTCCTATCATTGCTGACGAAGCACGTACTTTCGGTATGGAAGGTCTGTTCCGTCAAATCGGTATCTACAACCCACACGGCCAGACGTACACGCCTGAAGACCGTGGCGTGGTGTCTTACTACAAAGAAGACACTGCAGGTCAGGTACTGCAAGAAGGGATCAACGAACTGGGTGCAATGTCATCTTGGGTTGCGGCTGCGACATCTTACAGCACCAACAACCTGCCAATGATTCCGTTCTACATCTACTACTCAATGTTCGGTTTCCAACGCGTTGGCGACATGGCATGGATGGCAGGTGACCAACAAGCGCGTGGTTTCCTACTGGGCGCAACGGCTGGCCGTACAACCCTGAACGGTGAAGGCCTGCAGCACGAAGATGGTCACTCACACATTCAAGCCGCGACAATTCCGAACTGTATCTCTTACGACCCAACATTCGCTTACGAAGTTGCGGTGATCATGCAAGACGGTATCCGTCGTATGTATGGCGATCAAGAGAACGTGTTCTACTACATGACGCTGATGAACGAGAACTACGCTCACCCAGCGATGCCAGAAGGCGCAGAAGAAGGTATCCGTAAAGGTATCTACAAACTGGAAACGCTGTCTGGTTCTAAAGGTAAGGTTCAACTGATGAGCTCAGGTACTATCATGAATGAAGTACGCAAAGCGGCAGTGATCCTGAGCGAAGAATACGGCATCGCGTCTGATGTTTACTCTGTAACCTCATTCAACGAACTGGCTCGTGATGGTCAGAACGTCGAGCGTTACAACATGCTTCACCCAGAAGCCGAAGCGCAAGTACCTTACATCGCTTCAGTGATGGGAACTGAACCAGCAATCGCTGCAACCGACTACATGAAGAACTACGCTGACCAAGTTCGCGCGTTCATTCCTGCAGAGTCTTACAAAGTGCTGGGTACTGACGGCTTCGGTCGTTCAGACAGCCGTGAGAACCTACGTCGTCACTTCGAAGTGAACGCAGGCTACGTCGTTGTTGCTGCGCTAAACGAACTAGCGAAACGTGGTGAAGTTGAGAAATCTGTGGTGGCGGAAGCTATCAAGAAATTCGACATCGACACTGAAAAAACTAACCCGCTATACGCTTAATTGAAGGTAGGAAAAGCATGGCTATCGAAATTTACGTACCAGATATCGGTGCAGATGAGGTTGAAGTGACTGAGATTCTTGTCAGCGTAGGCGACAAGGTTGAAGAAGAACAATCTCTGATTACTGTTGAAGGCGACAAAGCTTCTATGGAAGTTCCTGCGTCTCAGGCCGGTATTGTCAAAGAAATCAAAGTTGTGACTGGTGATAAAGTCACAACTGGCTCACTGATCATGGTGTTTGAAGCGGAAGGTGCAGCAGCGGCTGCACCAGCACCTGCGGCGGAAGCAGCACCAGTTGCGGCAGCGCCAGCAGCGGTTGAACTGAAAGAAGTTAACGTACCGGACATCGGCGGTGACGAAGTTGAAGTGACTGAAATCATGGTTGCGGTGGGTGACACCGTGTCTGAAGAGCAGTCGCTGATCACCGTTGAAGGCGACAAAGCGTCAATGGAAGTGCCTGCGCCATTCGCGGGTACCGTGAAAGAGATCAAGATCGCGTCGGGTGACAAAGTGACCACAGGCTCACTGATCATGGTCTTCGAAGTGGCCGGTTCTGGTGCGCCAGCAGCGGCAGCGCCAGCTCAGGCAGCGGCTCCAGCAGCAGCGCCAGCGGTAGCAGCAGACAAAGAAGTCAACGTGCCAGATATCGGCGGCGATGAAGTTGAAGTGACTGAAATCATGGTTGCAGTTGGCGACATGGTGAGCGAAGAGCAATCTCTGATCACTGTGGAAGGCGACAAAGCGTCGATGGAAGTTCCTGCACCATTCGCGGGTAAAGTGAAAGCGATCAAAGTCGCGGCTGGCGACAAAGTGTCGACTGGCTCACTGATCATGGTGTTTGAAGTGGCAGGCGCAGCGCCGGCAGCTGTTTCAGCACCAGCTCAAGCCGCAGCACCTGCAGCAGCGGCACCGAAAGCTGAAGCGCCAGCGGCAGCAGCACCTGCAGCGGCAACCGGCGACTTCCAAGAGAACAATGAGTACGCACACGCGTCACCAGTGGTTCGTCGCTTAGCGCGTGAATTCGGTGTGAACCTGTCTAAAGTGAAAGGTTCAGGTCGTAAGAGCCGCATTCTGAAAGAAGACGTTCAGAACTACGTGAAAGAAGCGCTGAAACGCCTAGAATCAGGCGCAGCATCAGCCGCATCTGGCAAAGGCGACGGCGCAGCACTTGGCCTGCTACCTTGGCCAAAAGTGGACTTCAGCAAGTTCGGTGACACTGAAATTCAGCCACTGTCTCGCATTAAGAAGATCTCTGGCGCGAACCTGCACCGTAACTGGGTGATGATCCCGCACGTGACTCAGTGGGATAACGCAGACATCACAGAACTAGAAGCTTTCCGTAAAGAACAGAACGCGATCGAAGCGAAGAAAGACACTGGCATGAAGATCACGCCACTGGTGTTCATCATGAAAGCGGCTGCGAAAGCGCTGGAAGCATTCCCTGCGTTCAACTCGTCTCTGTCTGAAGATGGTGAAAGCCTGATTCTGAAGAAATACGTGAACATCGGTATCGCTGTTGATACACCAAACGGTCTGGTTGTTCCTGTGTTCAAAGACGTGAACAAGAAAGGCATTTACGAGCTGTCTGAAGAGTTGGCAGTCGTATCGAAGAAAGCACGTGCAGGTAAACTGACGGCGTCTGACATGCAAGGCGGCTGTTTCACCATCTCAAGTCTGGGTGGTATCGGCGGTACAGCATTCACACCAATCGTGAATGCACCAGAAGTAGGTATTCTGGGTGTGTCTAAGTCTGAAATGAAGCCAGTGTGGAACGGCAAAGAATTTGCGCCACGTCTGCAACTGCCACTGTCTCTGTCATACGACCACCGTGTGATCGATGGCGCGGAAGGTGCACGCTTCATCACTTACTTGAACGGTTGCCTGAGCGACATTCGTCGTCTGGTTCTGTAATCGGTTCAAAACACAATAAGGCGGCTCTTTAGCCGCCTTGATTCAAGCATTGTCTTGCAATTTGATGATGGAAAAATTTTTCCCCATTGAATTGTCGTCTAGCTCACAGGCTACATGGATTTACTTTTCACACCATTAACATCTCTGTAAACTGTTACGGTCTGAAAAATAAGCGTTTAAGTCTTTCGTTTTAAGCATTACGTTTTAAACACAAAACAAATAGATAGAACACCCACTCAGCCTGTTAGGGATATTGACTACAAGAGGTCGAAATGAGCAAAGAAATTAAAGCCCAAGTTGTAGTGCTTGGTGCCGGTCCTGCTGGTTACTCCGCTGCATTCCGTTGTGCAGACTTAGGTCTGGACACAGTACTTATCGAACGTTACAACACCCTTGGTGGTGTGTGTCTGAACGTGGGTTGTATCCCATCGAAAGCACTGCTGCACGTTGCGAAAGTGATCGAAGAAGCCAAAGCGTTGGCTGAACACGGTATCGTGTTTGGTGAACCACAAACAGACATCGACAAGATCCGTTTGTGGAAAGAAAAAGTAATTACTCAGTTGACTGGCGGTCTTGGCGGTATGGCGAAGATGCGTAAAGTGAACGTTGTGAACGGTTTTGGTAAGTTCACTGGCCCGAACACCATTGAAGTGGACGGCGAAGACGGCAAAACTGTGGTGAACTTCGACAACGCGATCGTTGCTGCAGGTTCTCGCCCAATCAAACTGCCATTCATTCCTCATGAAGATCCACGCATTTGGGATTCAACAGACGCACTGGAACTGAAAGAAGTCCCAGGGAAACTGCTGATCATGGGCGGTGGTATCATCGGTCTGGAAATGGGTACGGTTTACCACGCACTGGGTTCTCAAATCGACGTGGTTGAAATGTTCGACCAAGTGATCCCAGCAGCCGATAAAGACATCGTGAAAGTCTTCACCAAGCGTATTGCGAAGAAGTTCAACCTGATGCTAGAAACCAAAGTGACTGCGGTTGAAGCAAAAGAAGATGGCATCTACGTTTCGATGGAAGGCAAAAAAGCGCCAGCAGAAGCAGAGCGTTACGATGCAGTTCTTGTGGCAATTGGCCGTGTACCAAACGGTAAACTGCTGGACGCAGAGAAAGCGGGTCTGGAAGTGGATGAGCGTGGCTTCATCAACGTAGACAAGCAAATGCGTACCAACGTGCCTCACATCTTCGCAATCGGCGACATCGTTGGTCAACCGATGTTGGCGCACAAAGGTGTGCATGAAGGTCACGTCGCTGCGGAAGTGATTTCTGGTAAGAAACACTACTTCGATCCGAAAGTCATTCCTTCAATTGCTTACACTGAGCCAGAAGTGGCTTGGGTGGGTAAAACTGAAAAAGAAGCGAAAGCAGAAGGCATCAACTACGAAGTGGCAACTTTCCCATGGGCAGCATCAGGTCGTGCGATTGCGTCTGACTGTGCCGATGGTATGACGAAGCTGATCTTCGATAAAGAGACTCACCGTGTGATCGGTGGTGCGATTGTGGGCACGAACGGCGGCGAACTGCTGGGCGAAATCGGTCTGGCAATCGAGATGGGTTGTGATGCAGAAGACATCGCGCTGACCATCCACGCACACCCAACGCTGCACGAGTCTGTTGGCCTTGCTGCCGAAGTGTTTGAAGGTACGATCACTGACCTGCCAAACGCAAAAGCGAAAAAGAAAAAATAATTTTCTAAGCGCTAAATGATAAAAACCGCTGATCACTCAGCGGTTTTTTTATGTCTGTCGCTCGGCCTTTGTGGCAAAAAAATAGCGCCTTGCGGCGCTATGATTCATCAATCTTTGCTTAGTGATCGCGTTTATAGATGCACAGCATGTCGAGGTAGCTCTTCACCAGCTTCTGCATGTAGCCTTCATCGCGTACACGGTTTGCTTGCACAAACAGGGAATAGCACACGCCATGGAACAGCGTCGCCAGATCATCTGCATCGTGTTGCTCGCATACTTCACCCCGTTCAATCGCTTTTGAGAACATGTTTTTCAGCAGCAGTTGGTTGGTGCGGTTGCTCGACACAAACAGGGGCCACACTTCATCACGGGTGGATGCGCTCCACTCAAACCACACTTTCAGCCAGTGGCAATCGTCATTGGCCAGACGAACCATTTCGCGGGTGATGTTCGCAATGTTGTCTTTTGCGTGCATGTCCAGATCGATGTTGTCGGTCAGGAAGTTGGAGAACTGACGAACCACGTAAGTGAGCACGTCGTCGACCAAATCTTCGCGCGTTGGGAAATAGTTGAATACGGTCGCGACAGAAACTTGAGCAATTTCTGCGTGACCGCCACGACCAATCCCACGATTTGCAAACACTTCCAGCGCGATTTCCATCAACTGAAGTTTACGTTTTTGGGGAGATAGCCGCGTTCTAGGGCGTTTCTCTATCGATGCGTCCATAGTTTTAATCCTTGCCATTTGAGTTGTAGTCTGCGTTTTTTAGTAAACGCTAATGATTATTTTGTTAATTGCTTTGAAAGCCTTATGAGTGTAATTGCGTACATGATTTAGGTCAATGTTTCGCGACTAAAAAATGTGCACATTTACGAAATGCATTTATTTTCAATGCGTTTTATTGAATCAATTTCTCATTAAAACGTAACGTCAGTGAAAGGTTAACACCCACCGTCAGCAATGGTACTATACGCGCCGAAAGCTTTAGCGGCGCTGTCGGTGTGATTTGCAGTGCCAAGTGTCGCTCCAACAAAAACGAGATTGGTATGAAACATACAATTGAAGTAATGATTTCTGAGCAAGAGGTTCAGGAACGTGTCCGCGCACTAGGCCAGCAAATTTCAGATCACTACGCAGGTAGTGAAGATTTGGTTCTGGTCGGTCTGCTGCGTGGTTCTTTTGTGTTTATGGCGGATTTGGCGCGAGCCATCAGCCTGACACATCAGGTCGACTTCATGACCGCGTCGAGCTACGGCAACAGCATGGAAAGCTCTCGCGACGTGCGCATCCTGAAAGATCTGGATGACGACATCAAAGGTAAAGATGTGCTGCTGGTGGAAGACATCATTGATACTGGCAACACGCTCAGCAAAGTGAAAGAGATTCTGTCACTGCGTGAACCCAAATCAATTCAGATCTGTACGCTGCTCGACAAACCGTCTCGTCGCGAAGTGCCTGTCGACGTGAAGTGGATTGGGTTTGAAATCCCAGACGAATTCGTGGTGGGCGTGGGCATCGACTACGCACAAAAATACCGTCATCTGCCATACATCGGTAAAGTAATTCCACTTTAAGCCGATTCCGGATGAAAAAAATGCCCACATGATGTGGGCATTTTTTGTTATCGACACAGCAACTTGTGCTGCGGATTTAAAATCTTTTCCATGGCTTTCTTGTAGCTGTCATCCACCATGCCGCGTGAGTTGCAACGCACACCCAGGTATTCCAGACGACCATCACCGATGCCGTACACCACGCCGTGAATCTCAACGTCCTGACCACGCTCCCAAGCGTTTTGCAGGATGGTGGAGTTACCCAGATTGTAAACTTGTTCAGCGACGTTGATTTCGGCCAATTTATCCGAGCGGTCGGCTTCTGGCATATGGTCCAGATACTCGCGGTGTTTGAAGTACAAATCGCGAATATGCAGAATCCAGTTGTTGATCAACCCCAGTTGCGGGTTGTCGATGGATGCGGTCACACCGCCACAACCATAGTGGCCACAGATGATGATGTGCTTCACTTTCAGTACGTCAACCGCGTACTGCACCACAGACAGGCAGTTCAGGTCGGTGTGAATGACCTGGTTGGCCACGTTGCGGTGTACAAACAACTCACCGGAATAGAGGCCGGTTAAGCGCTCTGCGGGTACGCGACTGTCTGAACAACCAATCCATAGAAAGTCCGGATTTTGTCCTTCGGCTAACTTGCTAAAGTATTCAGGACGCTCGGCTTTGATCGACTCTGACCACTTCGAGTTGTTTTCGAATAGTTGTTTAATCTCTGGCATTTTACTTCCCTTAGTTTATAGCCAAGTACCCTCAAGGTGCCTGCTTCAATCCCGAGATGGAACGCGGCGTCTTGAGTCCACTTGGGTATGCTTGCCAACTATACACAATGTCATACGTTCATTCTCTGACAAATTGCTTAACAGACTACTCATCTGAGCAGTTAATGGAAGTAAAATTTTTGCAAGTTTTTGTTTGCAAAAGTGATAACTGAAACAAGGTGAAGAGATCACCTTGTTCACATTAAGGGAATTTAATCCCATCTATTTGCGTTGGAGGGTTGAAAATTGACCTTTTAAGCAGCACATCTAGTCTGTTCGAACAGAAAGAGTTTTTACATTGTTATGTATGCATTAGACATTGAGCAGCTGCGCAAAACCTATGCCGGTGGTTTTGAAGCGCTGAAGGGCGTTAGCCTGACGGTCAATCAGGGCGACTTCTACGCGCTGCTTGGCCCCAATGGTGCCGGTAAGTCGACCACGATTGGCATCATCTCCTCCTTAGTGAATAAAACCTCCGGTACGGTCAAAGTGTTTGGCCACAATATCGATACCCACTTGGAACAAGCCAAACAGCATTTAGGTCTGGTGCCGCAGGAATTTAACTTCAACCCCTTTGAAACGGTTGAACAGATCGTCATGCAGCAAGCGGGCTATTACGGCGTATCGCGCGCACTGGCTAAGGAGCGCGCCAAGAAGTATCTGACTCAGCTTGACCTGTGGGAAAAGCGTGCAGAGCGAGCGCGCAACCTGTCAGGGGGCATGAAGCGTCGCCTGATGATTGCTCGCGCGTTGATGCACGAGCCGCAACTGCTGATTTTGGATGAACCGACCGCCGGGGTCGACATTGAGCTGCGCCGTTCAATGTGGGAATTCCTCAAACAGATCAACGCGCAAGGCATCACCATTATTCTGACCACGCATTACCTAGAAGAAGCAGAGATGCTGTGTCGTCATATCGGCATCATCAACCGAGGTGAGCTGATTGAGAACACCACCATGAAAGGGTTGCTGGGCAAACTGCGGGTGGAAACCTTTATTCTCGATATCGACAGCGAAGAGAAGCTACAGCCGCTTACGGATGTGGTCTCGCAGCGCGTGGTCGATGGCTCGCTGGAAATTGAACTGGAGAAAACGCAAGGCATGAACCATGTGTTTGAGCAGTTGTCGGCGCAGGGCGTCAATGTGATGTCGATGCGTAATAAAGCGAACCGTCTTGAAGAGCTGTTCGTCAGCATTGTTCGCCAGCAGAGCCAGAGGTAATTCGCATGTATCAGATTTATTGGACTGCTTTTCGTAGCTTGCTGCGCAAAGAGATCAACCGTTTTACGCGCATTTGGGTGCAAACGCTGGTGCCGCCTGCGATTACCATGAGCTTGTATTTCATCATTTTCGGTAATTTGATCGGGTCTCGCATCGGTCAGATGAACGGCTTTAGTTACATGGAATACATTGTGCCAGGGTTGATCATGATGTCGGTGATCACCAACTCGTACTCCAACGTGGCGTCGTCCTTTTTCAGTGCCAAGTTTCAAAAGAACATTGAAGAGCTGCTGGTGGCGCCAGTACCGAATTACGTCATTATTGCCGGTTATGTGATGGGCGGAGTGGCGCGTGGCCTGTTGGTGGGCGCGATGGTGACGTTTGTGTCGCTGTTCTTTGTCGACCTCAGTGTTGACCACTGGGGCATCATTATTGCGACCGTCTTTTTGACGTCCGTGGTGTTCTCGTTGGGCGGCCTGATCAACGCGGTGTTTGCACGCACGTTTGATGACATCTCGATCATTCCTACTTTCGTCCTGACACCGCTGACGTACCTCGGCGGGGTCTTTTACTCGATCAGCTTGTTGCCGGAGTTTTGGCAAGGCGTGTCGAAAATCAACCCGATCGTCTACATGGTTAACGCATTTCGTTATGGCTTCTTAGGCGTGTCGGATGTGAATATTGTCACGTCATTTAGCGTGCTGGGTGTGTTCGTTGTGGCGTTGTACGCCGTGGCGCATTACTTGGTGAGCAAAGGCCGAGGCTTGCGTAGCTAAGCTGCCGCCTTACAAGCCGCTGGCAATAAAAAAGGTCAACCGAGGTTGACCTTTTTTTGTGACGGTCGAAACGATTATTCTTCTTCCGAGTCGTCTTTGCTGTCGCTGGCGAGATCCAAAACCTGATTATCAATCAGGCGGACTTTGCCCAGAAAGGCCGACATCAGAATCACCGCTTGTTTGCTGTCTGCGGAAATTGGCAGCAGCGTGCGTGCGTCGCGAATAAAGATTTCATCGGGTTCCAGATCGGCTGCGCGCAGCTGATCCACCGCATCTTCAATGATTGAGTTGTAATCGTCACGGCCGCCACGAATCGCACTGTTGATCCAGCGCATCGTGCGTGCCAAAACAGGCGCACGTTGACGCTCATCGAGTGTCAGCAGGCCATTGCGCGAACTCATCGCTAAACCGTCCATTTCACGCACGGTTGGCACGCCAATCACCTCGATATCCAGACACAAGTCATCCACCATTTGACGAATCACCGCCAGCTGTTGGTAATCTTTTTCACCAAAGCAAGCGACGTTCGGCTGCACAATGTTGAACAACTTACTGACGATGGTGGCCACACCGCGGAAATGGCCCGGGCGAGAAGCACCTTCCAGCATGTGAGACAGCCCTGGGACTTCAACAAACGTCTGTTTATCCAAGCCGTACGGGTACATGATCTCTGGCGTGGGGGTGAAGACGAAATCCACGCCTTCACTGTTGAGTTTGCTTAGATCATCATCCAGCGTACGTGGGTAGTTATTGAGATCATCTGCGCGGTCAAACTGCATTGGGTTGACGAAGATACTCACCACGACCACATCGGCCTGTTCACGGGCTTTACGCACCAGGGTGAGGTGACCTTCGTGCAAATTGCCCATTGTCGGTACGAATGCGACACGGCGACCATCACGCTTGACCTGTTTGAGCTGCTCACGAAGAGCTGCAACATCAGCAAAAGTCTGCATGAAATACTCCTTTAGGCAATAGTATGCGCTTCATCAGGGAATGTACCGTTTGCCACATCTTCCATGTATTTTGCTACGGCTTTACGCATGTCACCTGTTTCAGCGAGAAAGTTTTTCGAGAATTTTGGCATGTAGTTGGCCGAAATTCCGAACATATCGTGCATCACCAGAATCTGACCATCGGTCGCATTGCCTGCGCCAATGCCGATCACGGGCACGTCTAACAGCTGAGTAATCCGTTCAGCCAAAGTGGCTGGAACACATTCCAGCAAAATGATTTGCGCACCGGCTTCTTGTAGCGCCAGAGCGTCTTTCACCATGCGATCCGCTTTTTCTTGCTCGCGGCCTTGCACCTTGTAACCACCAAAAATATTGACGGATTGCGGCGTCAAGCCCAAATGCGCGCACACTGGGATCGCACGTTCGGCAAGGACCTTGACGGTCTCGACCAGCCAATCGCCACCTTCAATTTTGACCATGTTCGCACCGGCGCGCATGATTTTGGCGGCGTTTTCACACGCTTGCTCTGGTGTGGCGTAGCTCATAAATGGCATGTCGGCCATCAGCAGCGAATTCGGGCTGCCTGCACGCACACAGCGCGTGTGGTATGCAATGTCGTCAACGGTCACTGGCAAGGTGTCGCTATGGCCTTGCAGCACCATGCCCAGTGAATCGCCCACCAATAATACCGGCATCTCCTGGCTTTCAAAAAGCTGCGCAAAGCTGGCATCGTAAGCGGTCACAGTCGGAACTTTACGACCTTCCTGTTTCCATTTCATCAGGTCGTTAATGGTGATTTTTTTCATTCGTTGTCCTTACTAGGCGTTGGCGTCTGCCAAATACTGAGCCCATTGAGAGGAACGCTCTCTAGCAGCGTCGGCAACGCAGTCCCATCTGGGAGTTGTAAATTTGGTGCGATCTCGGCGAGCGGGTAGAGCACGAACTCACGTACTTTCATTCCGTAATGGGGAATGATCAGCCGCTCCGATTCCATCACCTCATTGCCATAAAGCACGATATCTAAGTCGAGTGTTCTTGGGCCCCAACGTTCGGCTTTACGGACACGCCCATGTTCCTGTTCAATCGCTTGGGTGCAATCGAGCAGTTCCAGTGGCGTTAATTCAGTCTCAATGGCCACCACCGCATTAATGTAATCCGGCTGATTCTGTGGGCCCATTGGTGTGCTGCTATACAGCGACGAAGCCGCGATAAATCGCGACTTCGGGACAGATTTTAGTGCTTCGATGGCTTGCCTTGCCTGAGTCACGGGGTCGCTGAGGTTACTGCCTACGGCGATATATGCGGTGATCATGACGAGGTCTTGCTCTTCTTCTTGCGTGGCGATGGCTTGCGACGACGCGGGGTCGATGAGGTTTTTGCGCCCCCATCTAAATCCAGCACCATGGCCTGACGCATGTTGCGACCTGCGCTTTGGAAGGTTTCCCACCAGCCAGCCAGCAGTTTGGTTTCACCATCTTCCACTTCCCCGCGCATTTCCAGAAAATCGAATCCGGCGCGGAACTTGTTCAGCTCCATCAGGCGGAAGGCGCGTTTTCCGGTGCGGCGTGGCAGACGCAGTTGCAATTGCCAAATCTCACGAATGGTCGCGGTGTGGCGACGCGGAATCGCAATGCTTTTCACCACTTCATCGAGAATGCGGTTGCTCGCTTCCATCACGGCATCGTATTCGCTGAAATGGTCGAATTCCATCAGCTCATCGGCAATCTTCAGCATGGGGTACCACAACATGGCAGCAAACATAAACGCCGGATTGACGCGTTTGCCTTCTTCCATGCGCTGATCGGTGGAATCCAGCGCCAAATCTAGCATCTGTTCGGTTTGCGACGAGTAATCGTCGGTAAAGTGACGCGCAATGGTCGGAAACAGTTGCTGGAATAGGTTGTACTCACGCATCAGGTGATACGTTTCCAAGCCGTAACCCGATTGCAGCATCTTGAGCGATTCTTCGTACAGACGCGCGGCCGGAATGTCGCGTAGCAGCGGCGCTAAGTGTTCGATCGGCGCCGCTGTCTCTTCTTCGATGTCGAAGTCGAGTTTGACGGCAAAGCGAATCGCACGCAGCATGCGCACCGGATCTTCGCGGTAGCGGGTTTCCGGATCGCCAATCAGACGGATCAGCTTGTCGTCCATGTCTTCCATGCCGCCCGCATAATCGTGAATGCTGTAGTCGGCAATGTTGTAGTACATGGCGTTGATGGTGAAATCACGACGTTCGGCATCTTCATCGATGGTGCCGTAGACGTTATCACGCAGCAGCATGCCGGCTTCAGATTGCGAGGCAATCTGTTTGTTGTTTTCTTGGTGGTGACCGCGGAAGGTCGCCACTTCAATAATATCGCGGCCGAACATAATGTGTGCCAGACGGAAACGGCGCCCGATCAGGCGACAGTTACGAAACAGCTGGCGAATTTGTTCGGGAGTGGCATTGGTGGCCACATCAAAATCTTTGGGCTTTCCACCCAACAGTAAATCACGCACACCGCCGCCGACCAGATACGCCTCGAAGCCCGCACCATGAAGGCGGTACAACACTTTTAACGCATTCTCGCTGATATGCTGACGAGACACGTTGTGCTCTTGGCGCGTGATGATATTCAAATCTAAATCTGGATATACGCGATGTTTGCTTGGTTCTAAGTCGTTGTTATTCATGTGCATCTGACATTGATTGGTGTTGCCTATTCAAGCGTGTTTCTGCACGTAATGTGGCTTAAATGGGCCGAATTTGCGGCTAATAATAGCTTACACAACGCCATTTGAGAATCGTGGTGTGATCTCGGTCTCGACTGGCAGCTGTGCAATCCGCCAGTTTTGGCATCCCCACGCGATGATTTCCTCAACGCGTCCATCCATAAATTTTTCATTAATATCAAAGCCTAAGAACTTCATGGCGTGAATTAACGTTGGCTTTGGATCGGCGGGATTAATCGCCGTGGCGTGATTCTGTTTTGAGAGTTTATTCCCGTTGCCATCCATCGCCAAAGGCAAATGTAGGTAGCTTACTGGGTTTTGTTTTAAAGTGTGATACAAACTGATTTGTCGCCCGGTGGGCTCAATCAAATCGGCTCCTCGCACCACTTCGGTCACGCCTTGGTCGATGTCATCTAACACGACGGCCAAATTATAGGCAAACAAGCCATCCCGACGTTTGATGATGAAATCTTCTTCAGCCAACGCTGAAGGTATCGTGATTTCCCCATGTTTCAAATCGATGAACGAATACACCGGATTGTCCATACGCAGGCGAATGGCGCAGTCTTGGCTCAGCGGCAACTGCTTATCGCGGCATGTGCCGGGGTAGAAGCCACCTGCGGCTTTGATTTGTTTACGGGTGCATTGGCAATAATACGCTTGACCTGAATCTACCCAGTGCTCAATTTGGCCCTGATACAACGCATGGCGTTGGCTTTGATACACCACTTCACCATCCCAGTGCAGGTGATACGCGTCCAGCGCCTGTAAGATCCAGTCGGCAGCGCCGGGCATTTCTCGCGGTGGATCCAAATCTTCGATGCGAACCAGCCATTGCCCGTGTTGGGATTTAGCCTGAAAGTAGCTGCCGAGTGCAGCAATCAGTGAACCGAAATGCAGGGGACCCGACGGTGAGGGGGCGAAACGACCAATGTAACTCATAGGATTGCAATTTGTGACCAGTGACTCTCAAGTGTAACCTGCGAAGAAAATAAAAAGGGAGCTTTTTGCTCCCTTTTTCTCATCTGACGGGTAATTAACCCAGCATCTGTTTCTCTTTGATTTCTGCAAGCGTTTTACAGTCGATACAAAGGTCGGCCGTAGGACGAGCTTCAAGACGACGGACTCCGATCTCAACCCCACAAGATTCACAGAAGCCAAAATCATCTTCTTTGATTTTGTCTAACGTCTTTTCAATCTTCTTGATCAAACGGCGCTCACGGTCACGGTTACGCAGTTCTAGGCTGAACTCTTCTTCCTGAGAAGCGCGGTCAACTGGATCGGGGAAGTTTGCTGCTTCGTCCTGCATGTGGTGCACGGTACGGTCAACTTCTTCTCTGAGCTGGTTGCGCCAAGCTTCTAAAATTTTTGTAAAATGAGCGATCTGCTCAGGTGACATGTACTCTTCACCTGGTTTTTCTTGATACGGCTCAACACCTGCAATGGCTAGGATGCCTAGCGTTTTCTTTTTGGATTCTGGCATACAGCATCTCCTACTAACACCTAGTCAACTGCGAGAGCAGTCAATTTAAGGCGGGTATCTATAGCAAAAAGAAGTTGGCGAGGCAAATACTCAATTATAAAGTTATCGTCAATGTGAAGGCGCCATCAATTTTTTGGCGATTGATGCGCAAATTCGATTGAGGACACTAATCGGATGCCACACTCGGAAAGCTCTGCTTTGTAACACAAAACTTCCACTCCGGCTTCTTGAGCCATTATTAACAATTGTGAATAGTTCGCGTCTATATGGTGCGCTGGGGCGACTTTTTCAATCCCTGAATGCAAAACAGCAAACAAAAGTACTGCTCTGCTTCCATTTTTTGCCACTTCTGCCAGTTCTCGTAAATGTTTCTGGCCTCGAGTTGTGACCGCATCGGGAAAGTAACCTTGACCTTTGCATTGATTTTCCTCACCCGATATCCCGGATCGCTCATCCAAAAGGGTGACGCTTTTCACTTCTATATAACAGTTTGGACCGGATTCTGAGTTGAGCAAGATATCAATGCGGCTATTTTCGTTGCCATATCTCACTTCGGTTCGCAGTTGATCATAGCCCTGCAACTCCGTAATGGTGCCATCTTGAATGGCTTCGACGACCAATGTGTTGGCGCGTGCGGTGTTGACGCAGATGCGATGGCCGCGCGCGGTCTGGGTGATTTCCCAACTGTGGGCGTACTTGCGCTTTGGGTTGTCGGAGGTGGAATACCACACGGTGCTGCCCGGTTCGGCACAGCCCGTCATCGCACCCGTGTTGGCGCAATGCATGGTCAGCGGGTCGCCGCTTGGCAGGGTGACATCGGCCAGAAAACGTTTGTAGCGCTGAATCAGCGTTGCGGATTGAAGCGGTGGGGAAAACTGCATAAGAGACTCGGTTTCGCTTTGATTACTGTTTTTATGTACAATACCGGCGCCATTTAAACACAAGGATATTGTCTTGTCACAATTGCCCATCGAAGCTGTGATTCCCGAGCTGCTTGCCGGGATTCAGCGCTCCCCTCAGGTGATCCTCAAAGCCGCCCCCGGTGCCGGTAAGTCGACCCATTTCCCGTTAGCGCTCCTCAAAGCCAATCTCGTGGAGGGTAAGATCGTGATGCTGGAACCGCGGCGTTTGGCGGCACGCAACATTGCGCGTTATCTGGCGCAGCAACTCGGCGAAAGCGTGGGGGACACGGTGGGGTATCGCGTGCGCGGTGAAACACGCGTGAGCGCCAACACGCGGCTGGAGATTGTGACCGAAGGGATCATGACTCGCATGATTCAACACGATCCGGAACTCAATGGCATCGATGCGTTGATTTTCGATGAATTTCACGAGCGCAGCATTCACGCCGACACCGCTTTGGCGTTTAGCTTAGAAGTGCAGGCGGCGCTGCGCGACGATCTCAAAATCATCGTCATGTCGGCGACTTTAGAGCAAGACGCATTGCAAACGTTGTTGCCGATGGCGACTTACGTTGAATCTCACGGTCGCAGTTATCCGGTGGCGGTGCGCTATCAGGCGCTGAAACAAGGTGAGCCGCTGGTGGCGAGCATGGAAAAGCAGATTCGTCAGCTACTCGCGCAGGAAAATGGTTCACTGCTGGCTTTCTTACCGGGCGCGGCCAGTATCACTCAGTTGACTCAGGCTTTAGGCGATTTAGCGGACGATATCGATGTGTGTCCGCTGTTTGGGCAGTTGAATTTTGCTGAGCAGCAAAAAGCCATTGCGCCGACACCAAACGGGCGGCGCAAAGTGGTGTTGGCGACCAACATCGCTGAAACGTCCTTGACCATTGAAGGCATTCGCATCGTGCTCGACAGCGGGTTAGAGCGCCGCGCGCGATTTGATTTGAAAACCGGGATTACGCGTTTGGAACAGGTACGAATTGCGCAATCGTCAGCCGAGCAACGTACTGGCCGAGCCGGACGCCTTGAGCCGGGCGTGTGTGTGCGTTTGTACAGTGAAGCGCAGCTCAAACAGCAACCGGTGGTGCCGGTGGCGGAGATTGTGCAAAGCGATTTAGCCCCATTGGCGTTGGAGCTAGCGCAATGGGGCGCACAAGAAGCAACGGATTTGCAGTGGCTGGATGTGCCGCCCGCCGTCGCGATGGCTCAGGCTCGCCGTTTGCTGCATACGCTGGGGCTGATGGATGAGCGAATGCAACTGACGGCTCAAGGCAAAGCTGCGCACCATTTGGGTGTGGAGCCTCGGATTGCGGCGATGCTACTGACCGCGCAGCAACTTGGCCCGGTGCACCTGCAAAGTGCATTGGCGCTGGCTGCGCTGCTGGAAGAGCCCGAACGTCAGGTACTGGATGTGCAGCACAGCCTGCACCGCTGGCAACAGGGCAAACATTTGAAGGCGCGCCCGATGACCCAACGCGCCACGGCTTTGGCGCATAAGCTCGATGACGGGTTTGATCTGCGCCGCGTCGACAGCACGCTGCTGGCTGTGGTGGCGTGTTTAGCGTTTCCCGATCGTATCGCGCAGCAACGCGGTCAACACGGTCAATTCTTGCTGGCCAATGGTCACGGCGCGTTTGTGGCCGATGATCAGCCGCTGGCGGGCAGCGATGCGCTGATTGCACTGGATTTAATGCGCGGTCATCAGCAATCGAGCCAAATCTTTTCGGCCTTAGCGTTGGATATGGTTCAACTGGAACAGCAGTGCCCTCACTTGTTTAGCGAGCAAGAGCGAGTGGATTGGGATGAGAAAGCGGGCCGTTTGGTAGCCGAAATGCAGTGGCGATGCGGACAACTGGTGATTCGTCGTCAGGCCTTGCCGGCGCCAAATCAACAAAAAATGACGCAAGCTTTGCTCAACTATGTCGAGCGTAAAGGCCTTTCGGTATTAAATTGGACTCAGGCCAGTCTCGACTGGCTGACACGGGTACGTTGTGCGGCCGAATGGTTGCCTGAGGAAAACTGGCCTGACATGGATGACGAAGCGTTGCGCCACCAGCTGTCTGATTGGCTAGAACCGTATTTAGCCGGTATCAGTTCGGTGAAAGAATTAAATAAAGTGCCGCTGATGGACGCCCTGATCACCCGTTTAGGCTGGCCATTAAGCCAACAGCTTGACGAGTGGCTGCCCACGCATCACGCTTTGCCGACCGGCACCTCCAAGCGTATTCGCTATCAGCTCGGTATGGAACCGGTGCTGTCGGTGCGCATGCAGGAAGTGTTCGGTGAGAAAAGCACGCCCTTGATTGCCAAAGGTACCAAGGCGATTGTGATGGAGTTGCTCTCTCCCGCTCAGCGTCCGCTGCAAGTGACCCGCGATTTAGCGGGCTTCTGGCGCGGTGCGTACAAAGACGTGCAAAAAGAAATGAAAGGGCGTTACCCAAAACACGTGTGGCCGGATGATCCTGCCAATCACAGTGCGACGACCAAAACCAAGCGACAACTGAATTCATGACCAAGAAAAGCGAATCCCCAAAGAAACGTACACCGGCCAAAAAACGTGCGCCGCGTAAATCCTCGTCAGCCAAACCCACCCGTTCACGCACGTGGTTAAAGCGTTTGTGGAGCTTGGGCTGGAAGGTTGGCCTAGCGCTGGCCGCGGTGCTGGTGTTTACCGGTATCTATCTCGACAGCATGATCAAGCAGCGCTTTGAAGGGCAACTGTTTGATCTGCCGACCGTGGTGTACGCTCGAATTCTGACCCTCGAACCGGGCAGTGACATCAGCATCAAACAGATGCGTAATGAGCTGGATGTGCTCAATTATCGCAAAGTGAGTCAGCCGCGCTATGCCGGTGAATACTCGGCTTCGTCGACTCGTATCGAACTGATTCGTCGTCCGTTTGAGTTCGCCGATGGGCCGGAGCCGGATCGCCATGTGATGCTCATGTTTGATGACAGTGGGTTGACCCGCATTCAGTCGCTGGAAAAACGGGGTGATCTTGGCTACTTGCGCATTGAGCCGAAAATGCTGGGCATGCTGGAAAAAGACATGCAGGAGCAGCGCTTGTTCCTGCGTCGTGAACAGTTCCCGGAAGTGATGATCGATGCGCTGCTCACCACCGAAGATCGCAACTTTTATCAACATGATGGTGTGTCACCGATGGCAATCGCACGTGCGATGGTGGCCAACGTCAAAGCGGGCCGCACCGTCCAGGGCGGCAGTACGTTGACTCAGCAGTTGGCAAAAAACATTTTCTTATCCAGCGATCGCACCTTGTGGCGTAAATTGCGCGAAGCCTACATGGCGCTGATCATCGATTATCGCTACAGCAAAGATCGCATTTTGGAAGCTTATCTCAACGAAGTCTATCTGGGCCAAAACGGCAAAGAAGCCGTGCACGGTTTTGGTTTGGCGTCGCGCCTCTACTTTGGCCAGCCGCTGCAAGAATTGCGTATTGACCAGCTCGCGTTATTGGTTGGTATGGTGAAAGGCCCGTCCTACTACAACCCGATGCGTTTCCCTGAACGTGCCAAAGAGCGTCGTGATTTGGTGCTCAAGCTGATGATGGACCAAGATATTCTGACCGCCAAACAGTATGAGCAAGCGGTGACGCGTCCGTTGGATGTCCAAAAGCATGCGCGCATTGCCAGCCGTCAGCCAGCGTACTTCCAGCAGTTGTCGATTGAACTCAAGCAAAAACTCGGTGATGTGTTTAAATCCGATACCGGGCTGCGTGTGTTTACGTCGCTCGATCCGGTATCGCAAGCCAAGCTCGAAGCCGCGGTTGAAAATCAGGTGCCGATTTTGGCGCGCACCGCTGGCAAAGAGTTGGAAGCAGCAGCGATTGCGGTGGATCGCAACAGCGGTGAAATTCGTGCCATGGTGGGCGGTAAACGCACCGGATACGACGGTTTTAACCGCGCGCTCAATGCCAGTCGTCCGATTGGTTCATTGGTGAAACCCGCGGTGTATTTGACCGCACTGGCGCAGCCGGAAAAATACAATTTGGCGACCACCTTGATGGACAAGCCGATTTCCCTGCAAGGCAGCGAAGGCACCGTGTGGAGCCCGCGCAACTTTGATCGCCAGTTCCGAGGTGAAGTGCCGTTATACATCGCGCTGGCCAAATCGCTCAACGTGCCGACCGTGCAATTGGGCATGCAACTGGGCATTGAAAATGTGTCGAAGACGCTGGAGAAACTGGGCGTGAATCGGAATGAAATTCGTCCGGTGCCGTCGATGTTCCTCGGGGCGTTCTCTTTGACGCCATATCAAGTGGCGCAAATGTTCCAAACCGTGACGAACTCTGGCAAGAAAGCGCCGTTGTCGGCACTGCGCAGTGTGCTCGATTTGCAAGGCAATGTGCTGTATCAATCGATCCCGAAAGTGTCCCAAGCGGTCGATCAGCAAGCGGCATGGCTAACGACGTACGCGATGAAGCGCGGCGTGATGGAAGGCACGGGGCGTTACCTCAACAACCAATTTGCGTGGGCAGCACTGGCGGGGAAAACCGGCACCAGTAATGATAGTCGCGACAGCTGGTTTGTTGGTGTGGATGGCCGCGAAGTGACCACGATTTGGCTGGGACGAGACGATAACCAACCAACCAAATTAACCGGCGCCAGCGGCGCGCTGCGCGTCTATGCTGATTACCTGCGCTATCGCATTCCGGAAAAGCTGGTGTTGCCGTGGCCGCAAGGCATCACCACTGTGGGTTTCTCTCCTTCACGTGACGGCGGCTTGGAGCTTGATTGCAACAACGATTTCAAACTGCCAGTGTGGGATGTGTCCGGCAGTTGGAAAAAACAGTGTGAGAACCGCCCCACAGAGTGGTTGAAAAAACTCTTTGAGTGGTGATTGAGCCCGTTTATAGTGTTTTGATGATAAAAGTAGCGCGATTGTAAAGTAATGAAGGACATACTGTGACCCGTTGGCTGTTCAGCATATTGTGTATTCCAGCTCTGATCTGGCCTGCGATGGTATCGGCACAAGCGCCTTCTGAGGCTTTGGTGTTGGGACATCCTCGACCGAAAATCGCGTTAGTGTTGGCCGGCGGTGGCGCAAAGGGCGCTGCGCACATGGGGGTGCTCAAAGCTCTGGAAGAGATGCATGTGCCGGTGGATATCGTGATCGGTACCAGCATGGGCGCGTATGTCGCAGGGCTTTATGCCACTGGGATGAGTGCCGATGAAATCGAAAGCTTCATTTACAGTGTGGATTGGAATACCGGCTACCGCGACCGCGTGAACCGCAGTCAGCGCCGCGTGCGCGACAAAGAATATGAAGACCGCTACCAGCTGACCACCGATCTCGGTGTGCGTTTGGATGGGGTTTACGCGCCGCGCGGTGTGGTGCAGGGGCAGAACATGCTGCGTATTCTGCGTGAAACCTCGGGTAACCTCATGCCGTTTCAATCGTTTGATGATTTGGTGGTGCCGTTTCGCGCGGTCGCCACCGACATCATCAAACTGGAACCGGTGGTGCTCGACAAAGGCTACTTGGTCGATGCGATGATGGCGAGTATGTCGGTGCCGGGCGCATTACCGCCGTATGAAATCGATGGCCGCTGGCTGGTTGATGGCGGTGTGACCAACAACATGCCGGTCGATGTGGCGCGTCAAATGGGTGCGGATGTGGTGATTGCGGTCGATATCAGTACCGATTACAAAAGTCAGGAAGCGTTCACGAACTTTCTCACCGTTGCCGACCAACTGTCGAACTATCTGGTGCGCCGCAGTACCGAACTGCAAGCGGAAACGCTGACTGAAGATGATGTGCTGTTGCGTCCACAAGTGGGCCTGATGGAAACCACTGAGTTCGATAAGATGCCGGATGCGTTTGTGAAAGGCTATCAATCGGCGATGGAGCAATCGGATCACCTCAAGAGGCTGTCGTTAACCAGTGCCGATTATCAGCATTATATCGATCGCAAAGAAACCTTGCGTCGCCAACTGAAATACGGCGATACCATCACCGTCGATCATGTCGTCATCAATAACCAATCCCACTACAGTGATGTGTTGTTGCAAAACCGCCTGCATCTGGAGGCGGGGGAAAAGCTCTCGACCGAACAAATTGAATCGAGCGTTCAGGATTTGTATGCGCTGGATCGCTTCAAGTTGGTGAGTTACCAATACGAAGAAAAAGATGGCGAAAACAATCTGGTCATTGATGTTCATGAGAAATCATGGGGCCCCAATTACCTCAATTTCCGCTTCTTCCTCGAAGATGATTTCAATACCGACAGCCAATACTCGATTGGCGGCTCACTCAATTTTACCGACATCAACTCACACGGTGCCGAGCTTGCGGTCAACCTGAACATTGGCACCGATAAGTTGCTGGAAGCGGAGCTCTATTCACCCGTGCGCTCAGGACAAAAGGCGTTTTATACTGCCACCTTGCGCTATACCGATGAAAACCGCAGCGTGCCGGTCACGGGCTTTGAAGACACCACGCTGTCGGCGAGCCGCAACTATTTCCCTGTGACCTATCAGACCTTCATGGCGGAAGCGGCGCTGGGCTACCAAGCCAAGTTGTGGCAAGAGTTTAAAGTCGGCGGACGCTATTCCGATGGCTCGGCGAAGTACTCCACGCTACCTGATTTTGCTGATATGGAATTCACGCGCCAGGGGGTGTTCCTGAACTACCGGATCGACTCGTTGGATGATTTCAGCTTGCCGAACAACGGGGTGTACATCGATTTGGAGTACCTCATCTCGCACGATGATGTCTCCATGAAAGAAAGTGGCGTGGCCGACGATGCGTCGGATACGGTTTATGAGCTCTCCGCGAAGGTGATCACGGCTTACAGCTTCCTAAATCGTCATACTTTGGTCGGCAACATTGATTACGGCATCGTGAAGAGCAAAAATTCGATTCAGCCGATCGATCCGAAAACCATCGGTGGTTTTCTCAACTTGTCGGGAATTTCCCGCAACAGCTTGATTGGTCAGAACAAAGCGTACGCGAACCTGATCTATCGCTACCGTTGGTTTGACAATGATTTTGGCCTGTTTACGTCACCAGTCTATCTCGGTGCTTCGATCGAGTACGGTGGCGTTTGGTCTGATCCTGATTTAAGAATTGATACCGCGCCGTTGTACGCTGCGGGATCAGTATTTACCGGCGTGGACTCTCCAATCGGTCCAATCATGTTCGGTTACGGACGCACAGAGCAGAAATACGATTCGATTTATCTGATCATCGGCACCACGTTCAAATAGCTGAAGAACGGAAATTGTGAACATGATTTCCTATAACTTTCGTCTTAAGTTGCTATGTTGGTCAAAATGATGAGATTTTAATTTATCGTTAATTTTGCTATCCTGACGCCCACAGTTTGGCCTCTAGGGCGCTGTTTCTCAGTCAAATTTGAATGAAAACATGGGCAACGGAGAGCCAAGTTTCCAAGGATGTTCACTCACATTTTTATAATAATTGGGTGAACCGCAATGAGAGGAAAAAGTCGTGCTTGAAGCCTACCGTAAACACGTCGAAGAGCGTGCTGCTGAAGGAGTTGTACCTAAACCCCTAGACGCTGAGCAAGTCGCTGGACTTGTTGAGTTACTCAAAAATCCCCCGCAAGGTGAAGAAGATGTTCTTCTTGATCTGCTTGAGAACCGTATTCCTCCAGGCGTTGACGAAGCTGCGTATGTAAAAGCAGGCTTTCTCACCGCAATCACGAAAGGCGATGTGTCATCTCCGCTGGTTAGTCGCGAAAAAGCGGCGACTTTGCTCGGCACTATGCAAGGTGGTTACAACATCGAACCGCTGGTATCGCTGCTGGATGACGCCCAATTGGCACCCATCGCAGCCACCGCGTTGTCGCACACACTGTTGATGTTTGATGCGTTCTACGACGTCGAAGAAAAAGCCAAAGCGGGCAACGCGTTCGCCAAACAGGTGCTGGAATCTTGGGCAGAAGCAGAATGGTTCCTGTCGAAGCCTGCACTGGCTGAAAAAATCACATTGACCGTCTTTAAAGTGACGGGTGAAACCAACACGGATGATTTGTCACCAGCACCCGATGCATGGTCACGTCCGGATATTCCTGTGCACGCGCTCGCGATGCTGAAAAACGAACGCGACGGCATCGTGCCGGATGCGCCGGGACAAATTGGTCCAATTAACCAAATTGAAGCACTGAAAGAAAAAGGCCACCAACTGGTTTACGTCGGTGATGTTGTCGGTACGGGTTCTTCGCGTAAGTCGGCGACCAACTCAGTACTGTGGTTCATGGGCGATGACATTCCAAACGTCCCGAACAAACGCGCTGGCGGCTATGTGCTGGGCGGTAAGATTGCACCGATCTTCTTCAACACCATGGAAGATGCGGGCGCTCTGCCAATCGAAGTGGACGTGTCAAAACTGAACATGGGTGATGTGATTGATGTTTACCCATACGAAGGCAAAGTGTGCAACCACGACACCGGTGAAGTCCTTGCGACATTCAAGCTGAAAACCGACGTGCTGATCGACGAAGTCCGTGCGGGTGGCCGTATTCCTCTGATTGTGGGCCGCGGTTTGACAGACAAAGCGCGTCAAGCACTGAATCTGGAAGCATCCACCGTGTTCCGTCGCCCAGTTCCTGTCGCAGACAGCGGCAAAGGCTTCACGCTGGCACAGAAAATGGTCGGCAAAGCGTGTGGCGTCGAAGGGATTCGTCCTGGCACATACTGTGAGCCGAAGATGACCACTGTGGGTTCTCAGGACACCACCGGTCCAATGACGCGTGACGAGCTGAAAGATTTGGCCTGTCTTGGCTTCTCTGCGGATCTGGTGATGCAGTCGTTCTGTCACACTTCGGCTTATCCAAAACCCGTTGACGTGCAAACGCACCACACACTCCCAGACTTCATCATGAACCGCGGCGGCGTGTCACTGCGCCCAGGCGACGGTGTGATTCACTCATGGCTGAACCGCATGCTGCTGCCGGATACGGTGGGTACGGGGGGTGACTCGCATACGCGTTTCCCACTGGGGATTTCATTCCCAGCCGGTTCTGGCTTGGTGGCATTTGCTGCTGCAACGGGTGTTATGCCGCTCGATATGCCGGAGTCCATTCTGGTGCGTTTCAAAGGGGACATGCAACCGGGGATCACGCTGCGTGACTTGGTGCATGCGATTCCTTACTACGGCATCAAACAAGGCCTGCTGACGGTTGAAAAAGCCGGTAAGATCAACGAATTCTCTGGCCGCGTGCTGGAAATCGAAGGGGTTGAACACCTGACGGTTGAACAGGCATTCGAACTGTCGGATGCATCAGCAGAGCGTTCAGCGGCCGGTTGTACGGTTAAATTGTCGCAAGCATCTATCGCCGAATACCTGAACTCGAACATCACCATGCTGAAATGGATGATCGCAGAAGGTTACGGTGATCGCCGCACGATCGAACGTCGCATTAAAGCGATGGAAGCATGGTTGGCGACGCCAGATCTGATGGAAGCGGACAAAGACGCAGAATATGCACACGTGATCGAAATCGACTTGGCCGACATCAAAGAACCGATTCTTTGTGCGCCAAACGATCCAGATGACGCGCGTCCGCTGTCTGAAGTTCAAGGCACACCGATTGATGAAGTGTTCATCGGTTCGTGCATGACCAACATCGGTCACTTCCGCGCTGCAGGTAAACTGCTGGATAAATTCAACGGTCAGCTAGAAACGCGTCTTTGGGTGGCACCGCCAACCAAGATGGACCGCGATCAACTGACGGAAGAAGGCTACTACGGCATCTTTGGCCGTTCGGGTGTGCGCATTGAAACGCCGGGATGTTCACTGTGTATGGGTAACCAAGCACGTGTGGCAGATAAAGCGACGGTGATGTCGACGTCAACACGTAACTTCCCGAACCGTTTGGGCACCGGGGCGAACGTGTACTTGGCATCGGCAGAGCTGTCGGCTGTGGGCGCGATTCTCGGCCGCATTCCAACGTTGCAAGAGTATCTGGAATACGCGAAACAGATCGACGCGACGGCAGCTGATACCTACCGTTACCTGAACTTCCACCGCATGAGTGATTACACCAAGAAAGCGGATACCGTGATTTTCCAAGAACCCGCTTAATTACGGATGAAATGACGATTGAAGGTCGCTGCTTGCAGCGGCCTTTTTTTGTGCCGGATTGAGGCTCGTCATTCGGTTTCGCTGGCGCTATACTCGCGCCATCGTCATTAATCGGTCATCATCGATGGAATTTGAATTCACCAAAAATACGCTGCTGGGCGAGTATTACGTCACCTGCAGTATGGAGCATCAGATTGTGGCTCGCTGGCTGCAAGAAGAAATCGCGCAAGATCGCACAAAAATCGAGCATGTGTTGGCGCTGTTGGAAAAAGCGCACCAATGTCCTGCACAAGAGTGGTCATACCCGGGGCGTGAAATCTCACTGATGATTTGTGGGGACGAAGTGACGGTGCAGGATAACGCGCTGAACTATGGCCATGATATTGAGTTAGAAAGTGAATTTGAACTTTATGACAGTGAGAGTGTAGCGCAGTGCGGCCTGGAAGATTTTGAGTCGCTGTTGATGCAATGGCAGGATTTCCTCGCCGGTTACTGAGTTGGCCTCTCGTCAAGCTGCACCCATGTGGTGAAGAAAGCAAAAGTCGCCTTATTTTTGGGAAAGGGTTGCACGATAAATGTGCAACCCTTTTTGTTTTTTGAAGCGAAATCTCACTAAGTTATTATTTATCAATCAGTTAAAAAGTTGGCACGCACCTTGGATTAATAGAACTGTAAATGGACTACAGCTTCAGAGAGGACGCGATGAAACTCATTAACGCAATCATCAAACCATTCAAACTTGACGATGTTCGTGAAGCCCTGGCCGATGTCGGCATCGAAGGGATGACCGTATCAGAAGTCAAAGGCTTTGGCCGTCAGAAAGGTCATACCGAACTTTACCGTGGTGCAGAGTACCAAGTGGACTTTCTACCGAAGGTGAAAATCGAAATCGCCACACAAGCGGACAATGTCGATCGTGTGCTAGAAGCGATCATCAAAGCCGCACACACGGGCAAGATTGGCGATGGCAAAATTTTTGTTTACGACTTGAGCCACGCAGTTCGTATTCGCACAGGCGAAATGGACGCGGAAGCACTTTAAGATTCAAAGGACTGGAGACGACTATTATGGAACTGTCAGTTACGGTAGCGGAGTTGCGCTACGCACTGGATACATTCTTTTTCCTCATTTCGGGCGCATTGGTCATGTGGATGGCGGCAGGGTTTGCCATGCTGGAAGCTGGCCTCGTGCGTTCAAAAAACACCACGGAAATTCTGACTAAAAACTTTGTACTGTACGCGATTGCTTGTACCACTTACCTCGTGGTCGGCTACAACATCATGTATGTTGATAATGCCGAAGCGGGTTGGTTACCATCTTTTGGTGCCTTGATTGGTAGCCAAGCAGATGGCGCGGACCACTCTCTCGAGTCGGATTTCTTCTTCCAAGTGGTGTTTGTAGCCACGTCCATGTCTGTGGTCTCGGGCGCCGTTGCAGAGCGCATGAAATTGTGGGCTTTCCTGATTTTCGCGGTCGTGTTTACAACCTTCATCTACACCATTGAAGGGTATTGGACTTGGGGCGGCGGCTTCCTGTCTGCGGCTGGTTTCAGCGACTTCGCGGGTTCAGGTATCGTTCACATGGCGGGTGCAGCTGCGGCGCTGGCAGGGGTTCTATTGCTGGGCGCGCGTAAAGGGAAATATGGCAAAAACGGTGAAGTTTACCCGATTCCAGGTTCCAACATGCCACTGGCGACGTTGGGTACATTCATCCTGTGGTTAGGTTGGTTCGGCTTCAACGGCGGCTCTCAATTGATGGTGTCTGACTTTGAAAACGCGACCGCTGTCGGTAAAGTGTTCCTCAACACCAACGCGGCGCCTGCTGCCGGTGCGATTGCTGCGCTGCTGGTATGTAAAACCACGTGGGGCAAAGCTGACCTAACGATGGTGCTGAACGGTGCGTTGGCAGGCCTTGTTGCGATTACAGCGGATCCGCTGTCACCATCACCACTATACTCGGTGGCAATCGGTGCGGTTGCAGGTGTGATTGTGGTGTTCGCGATTGTGGCGCTGGATAAATTGAAAATCGATGATCCAGTGGGCGCTATCTCGGTTCACGGTGTGTGTGGTTTCTTTGGCCTGATGGTTGTGCCTCTGAGCAATGCAGATACGACGTTCGGTGCTCAGTTGCTCGGTTCGGTGGTGATCTTTGCTTGGGTCTTCATTGCAAGCTTGATTGTGTGGGGCATCCTGAAAGCGACGATGGGTATCCGTGTCTCTGAAGAAGAAGAGATGACCGGTATGGACATGCACGACTGCGGTGTAGAGTCTTACCCTGAGTTTGTGACAGTGAAGTAATAATTCGTTACAAAACCTTTGCTAAAAACCTGCCCTATGTGGCAGGTTTTTTATTTTTGCTGATTGTTTTATTAGGCTTGGTCAATATAATTTACGCAATTGATAAGTGTTATCATTAGCAATATTAAAGGACTTGAACCATGAAAAAACTGCTGGCTCTATCGGCACTCGCAGGCTGCGTGATGGCCCCTTCAGCGATAGCGGCTGACGAAGTCAATGTGTACTCTTACCGTCAACCTTTCCTGATTGAACCGATGTTTAAAGAGTTCACTCAAGAGACCGGAATTCAGGTCAACGTGAAGTTTGCTAAAGAAGGCATTGCAGAAAAATTGGCTCAAGAAGGGGAATACAGCCCCGCCGATGTCATTTTGACTTCAGAATTCAGCCGTCTGTTTGAACTGTCGGACAAAGGCTTAACCCAGCCGGTCAAGAGTGCGGTGATCGATGAAAACATTCCGGCGCAATACCGTGACAGCAGTGAAGAGTGGTTCGCTTTGACCATTCGTACGCGCAGCGTTTACTCATCACGTGACCGCGTAGGCAAACTGGGTGACGATTTCGATTATCTTGATCTGGCGAATCCACAATACAAAGGCAAGATCTGTACGCGTAGCGGAAAACACCCTTACAACATTGCGCTGGTGGCGGCGATGATCGCAAACCACGGTGAAGCGGAAACCAAAACGTGGTTGCAAGGGGTAAAAGCGAACTTGGCGCGTAAACCGCAAGGCAACGATCGCGACCAAGTTCGCGCCATCAAAGAAGGCCTGTGTGATTTGTCGCTGGGCAACAGCTACTACCTTGGCAAAATGCTAGAAGACAAAGAGCAGAAAACGTGGGCTGAATCGGTGTTCATCAACTTCCCGGGTCAACAAGTGCAAGGCACACACGTCAATGTGAGCGGTATGGCCATGGCCAAATACGCACCGAACCGTGACAACGCGGTGAAGTTGATGGAGTTTTTGACCGGTGAGACCGCGCAGCACATGTATGCCGACGTGAACTTTGAGTATCCAGTGAAACCTGGTGTTGAGCGCTCAAAACTGGTGGCATCTTGGGGCGAGTTTAAGTCTGACGCTTTGCCGCTCGAGAAAATTGCCGACAATCACGCCGCAGCGATCAAGCTGTTGGACGAAGTCAAATTTGACCTGTAAATGAGTCTAGGGGTATAACTATACCCCTGATTTATTAAAGGGATATGAGATGTATTTGCAGATGCATTTATGCCTTATACCGCCTGACAGTTTCTAGGCAATGAAAGAAAAACACCTTTTATGGAAAACCAGTAGTGTGGCTTTGGCAACCCTGCTGGTTTTGCCGATCTTAGCGATCTTCTTTACCGCCATCGGTCAAACGGATGATGTCTTTGCGCATCTGATGTCGACCGTGATGCCCACCTATGCGCTGAACACCGTCCTTCTCACGTTGAGCGTGATGGCGCTTTCGTTGGTGTTTGGTATTCCCAGTGCTTGGTTGATGGCGATGTGTCGTCTGCCGGGCGAAAAAATGCTGCAATGGGCGCTGGTGCTGCCGCTCGCCATTCCCGGTTATATCGTCGGTTATATCTTTACCGGGTGGTTTGATTACGCGGGGCCGATTCAGGTTTGGCTACGTGAACAAACGGGCTGGATGGCGGGCGAGTATTACTTTCCGGATATTCGCTCTTTGGGCGGTGCCAGTATGGTGCTGGCGTTGGTCTTGTATCCCTACGTGTATCTGATGTGTCGCGCTTCGTTCATGGAGCAGAATGTGTCGCTGTTGCAGTCGGCGCGTTTGCTGAAATGCTCACCATGGGAAAGCTTTCGTCGTATCTCGCTGCCATTAGTTCGCCCATCGATGGCAGTTGCTTTATCGCTGGTGGCGATGGAAACCGTGGGCGATTTTGGCACGGTGAGCTACTTCGCCGTGAACACGCTAACCACGGCGGTATATGACACCTGGATGAATTATTCCAATTTAACCGCCGCGGCCAAAATTTCTGCGGTGATGTTGGTGATTGTACTGCTGCTCCTCAGCGCTGAGCGCTACAGTCGCCGCCGGCAAAAGCTTTATCAAAGCCAATTCAATAGTCATGAAGATTTTCGTTACACCTTGCAAGGGTGGAAAAAATGGGCGGCATTGTTGTGGTGCTGGGGGCTGGTGTGCGTGGCCTTTATCTTTCCGCTACTGCAACTGCTCAGCTACGCCTATACCTACTTTGAGCAGAGTTGGACGGCAGAGTTTCGTGAATACGCGTGGAACAGCCTGCAAGTTTCGCTGAGTGCTGCGGTGATTGCTGTGAGTGTGGCGTTGGTGGTGAATTTCTACGCGCGGCTGAAACAAAATCGCCCCAGCATTGCATTGATGCGCCTCTCGTCCATGGGCTATGCGGTGCCGGGAACCGTACTTGCCATTGGCGTGATGGTGCCAGTGTTAACGCTCGATCATGCGGTCAACGATGTGGCCAAAGCGATGCATTGGGGCCGGCCGGGATTAATTTTCTCCGGGACCATGTTTGCCATTATTTTTGCGCTGATTGTGCGTTTTTCGGCGGTGGCTATTGGCAGCATTGAAAGCAGTTTAAACCGCATTTCGCCGTCGCTGGACATGGCGGCGCGGACGATGGGCTGCCAAGCCAATGGCATGTTGTGGCGAGTGCATTTACCGTTGGTGCGGCGCGGCGCGCTGATTGCGGGTCTGTTGGTGTTCATTGAGTCGATGAAAGAGCTCAATGCTGCGCTGTTACTGCGTCCGTTCAACTTCGAAACCTTGGCCACCTACGTGTACAATTATGCCTCCGATGAGCATTTGGAATTGGCGGCGTTGCCTGCTGTGTTACTGGTGCTGGTCGGTCTGATCCCTCTTGTTGTTGTTAACCGTTCTCTGGAGCAAACCCACTGATGAGCTGTGCATTATCGATTCAACATCTGACTTGTCAGTACGAGACGCAAACGGTCCTGGAATCACTGTCGCTGAATGTCGAACAGGGTGAGATAGTGTGTTTGTTGGGGGCCAGTGGTTGCGGAAAAACGACCTTACTGAAAGCGATCGCGGGGTTGTTGCCCTTGTCGTCGGGCATCATGAGTCTCAATGGCGTTACGATTGACGATGGCGAGCATTGGCTGCCACCCGAGCAACGCAACATCGGGATGATCTTCCAAGACTATGCGCTGTTCCCCCATTTGACCGTGGCGGACAATATCGCTTTTGGTTTGCGCCACATGTCGACGACGGCGCGTCAGTTGCAAGTTCAACAGATGTTGGAGCTAGTGCATTTAAGTGGTTATGGCGACCGGTATCCGCACCAACTTTCAGGTGGACAGCAGCAACGTGTGGCAATCGCACGTTCACTGGCCTATAAGCCCGATCTACTGCTGCTGGATGAACCATTTTCCAATATTGACACTCAGGTGCGCCATGACCTGATTGCCGAGATTCGTAAGATCTTCAAAAAGCAGGGGGTGACGGCGATTTTTGTCACTCACTCGCGAGAAGAGGCGTTTGCCTTTGCCGACAAAATGGCGGTGATGAATCACGGGGTCATCGAGCAATACGGCACCGCGTCAGCGTTGTATTATCGTCCGTCGAGCAAGTTTGTTGCTGATTTTCTGGGTGGCGGCAGTTACCTGCCTGCGACACGTATCGATGAACAGCGTTATCAAACGCCGCTCGGTGTGGTGGACGCGCAGGCGCAGCAAAGTATTGCGCCGGGCAGTGAATGTGAGCTGCTACTGCGTCCTCAACAAGTCATGATTCGCGCCGATGCCGAGAGCAGCGTTGTGGTACTCGAGCAGCAATTTATGGGCGATCATTGTCGCTATGTGATTGATGCACATGGTTCCACGTTATTGGCGACTTCATCGCAAGGTTTGTCTGTGGGACAAACCGTGACTGTGAACATTGATACACAAGGCGTATTGGCCTTTGCATAAGACAAAAAAAGCCCGGTGGACAGACCGGGCTTTGGTTTTTTACAGCGCTGGATTACAAGGACAGAAATTGTTTCATTTGCTGTAAAACTCGTTCTGCGGTGTCTTTGTCGTGCATTTCAGCAAAGATACGCAGCAGAGGTTCGGTGCCGGAGAAGCGCGCAATCACCCAGCCGCCGTTACGGAAATAGACTTTCGCCCCATCTTCGTAGCTGACTTTTTCAACCTCAAATTCAAATTCAGGCAACTGTTTTTCCACGTAGAGTTTCGAGTAGAGTTCTGCTTTCTGCGCGGGCTTAAATTTACAATCCCCTTCGGCAGTGTATGCATAGCCATAGCGGTTGTAGATTTCGCTCAGCAACTCAGACAGCTTTTTCCCCGTCACACTGATCATTTCCACCAATAGGCTCGATGCGAATACACCATCTTTGCCTTTGATGTGGCCACGAATGGTCAGACCGCCGGAACTTTCGCCGCCAATCAGCGAATCATCGGCCTCCATTTGGGAGCTGATGTGCTTAAAGCCTACCGGAACCTCAAAGCTCTTTTCGCCATGGTCGGCGGCGACTTTATCTAGCAGATGCGTGGTCGCGATATTACGCACCACTGAGCCTTTCCAGCCTTTGTATTCAAGTAGGTAGTAGTAGAGCAGCAACAGCACTTCATTGGGATGAATGAAGTGACCTTTTTCGTCAATGATTCCCAAACGGTCGGCATCGCCATCGGTGCCAATACCAATGTCGTAGCCTTCATCTTTGACCAAGTGTTGCAGGCGATACAGTGTTGCAGCGCTGGGTGAAGGCATCAAGCCACCAAAATCTGGGTTTTTGCCATCGTTGATCACGTCGACGTCACAGCGGCCACTGATCAAGACGGTTTGCAGCGCGTTTTTCGCCACGCCAAACATCGGATCGATCAACACACGCAGGTTGGCGCGTTTGATCGCTTCAATGTCGATAAAGTCGATGATCGAATCGACAAACTCATTCATTGGGTTGATCACCTGAATGCGACCGTTGGCGACCGCTTGATCAAAGTCTTCGCTGCGGACATCGGAAGCAGTCAGTGTGCCAACTTGCTGCTCGATCTTGTGGGTGATCACTTCATCGGCGTCGCGTCCACCTTGAATGAAGACTTTGATCCCGTTGTAGTCCGCCGGGTTATGTGAGGCGGTGATGCACGCAGAATAGGCGCAGTTCATCGCTTTGGCCTTATACATCACCACCGGCGTGGGCACAAACTTATCAATGAAGCTGACGGTGATGTGGTTGCCTGCCAAGACCTCGGCAAACCAACGGCCTGCTTTGTCTGACAGAAAACGGCGGTCATAACCGATCACGAATCCGCTGTCGGCCACTTGCTCGTGGTTGATGATGTTGGCCACGGCTTGTGCGACCAGACGAACGTTGTCTTTGGTAAACTCTTCGCCGATAAAGGCGCGCCAACCACCCGTACCAAATTGAATCATGCTATGTCTCCTTACGAGGGTGCCGCTGGGCGGCACCCGAAATCGGATTAACCTAAAATCACCGTGACTTGATTTTCGCTGCCTGCCGGTTGGGCATTAATGGCATCGACCGCTTCACCGTTGACCAGAATCGATTGCACGCCTTTGCTGACGCCATTCGGGTTTTGGACTGAGATGTGATACGTCGCACCGCGCCACTCGCGCGTGACCTCAAAGCCCGGCCAAGCGGCAGGAATACATGGATCCACGGTCAAGGTGTCAAATCCGGTACGCACTCCCAAAATGAAGTTGGTGGTCGCGTAGTAGGCCCAGCCCGATGTACCGGTGAGCCAAGGGTGGTTTGCACGGCCGTGATCTTGGTGGTCGCGACCCATGATGAATTGCACGTAGGAATATGGCTCTGCCACGCGCGTTTCAATGATATCGTTCTGGTTGTATGGGTTGAGCGAATCGTAGAATTCCATCGCGCGATCACCGCGTCCCAGTTTGGCTTCGGCGACCCATGCCCACGGGTTCGGATGCGAGAAAATCGCCCCGTTTTCTTTCACGCCTTGGTAGACGCGGGTGACAAAACCGATGTCATCGTTGGGCGTTGCAAACGAGGGGGCGTTGAGGTGTAAACCGTATGGGGAGAACAGATACTCATACACGGCATCCATGGCTTTTTCGCCGCGCTGCTGCGAGACGGCGCCAGACAAGACAGCCAGCGTATTGGACTCAAGGTGAACCTTGCCTTCCTGTTGCTCAAACGTACCGATTTTGTCGCCATCTTTGGTCAGGCCGCGAATGTACCAGCCGCCATTGTCATCCCACAAATGGGTTTCACATGCTTCGCGCACGCCGTTGGCCATCGCTTGGTATTTGTCGATGGCTGCCGCATCTTGACGATGACGTGCCAGTTCCAAGAACGCTTCCAACGCCCAGAAATGCAGGAAGGACACCATGGCAGACTCGCCGCCGCCAAGGTTGAGGCAGTCGTTCCAGTCGGCGCGTAAGCCTTTACAAATACCGGTTTGACCCACGTATTCCGCAGAGAAATCCAAGGCTGCCATCATGTGTTGGTACACGGTCGCATCGCCGCCGTCAGCATAAGGGATCACTTCATCAATAAAGCTCAGATCCCCCGTCTCTTTGACGAAGTTGAGAATGGTCGGCACGATCCACAGGTGGTCATCCGAGCAGGTGTCTTTGATGCCGTGGATCTTGTCTTCATCCGATGGGGTTGGGACCACCGTCGGTGATTTCGACGGTTTGACATCGGCTTTTTCTGGATCGAACCAATCCGGATCAAACAAGTGCAGCCCGTAGCCCGCTTTCACCTGCCCGCGCAACAGATCCACCAGACGCTTGCGGGTCATGGCGGGGTTGGTGTGCGGGACGGAGATCGCGTCTTGCGCGGTGTCGCGATACCCCAAGCCTGTGCGACCACCGACTTCAATGAACGAGGCAAAGCGTGACCACACCACGCAGGTTTCGGCTTGATACAGAGTCCAAGCGTTGATCATGGTGTCCAAACCTTGGTTGGGGGAACGCACTTGGAATTTCGCGCAGCGTTCGTCCCAATGCTGTTTGATGCCCGCAAAAGCGGCATCGACTTGGCTGAGGTCTTGATACTTCGCTCGTAGTTTCTCCCCGTTGCCTTTACCGACTCCCAGAATCACGGCAAAGCGGACTTTTTCACCCGGTTGCAGCACAAACTGTTTGTGCAGGGCGCCACAGTGGTTGTAGCAGGTTTGCGCGCTGTTCGAACAGCGACCGTTGGCAACGGCAATCGGATTGGCTTCATCGCGGTACATACCGAGAAACGCATCACGCTGACCGTCGTAACTATCCGCATCAAACGTGGCGGTCAGGTAGTAGAATCCGAGGAAATCATCAGTGTTGTAGTACAGGTCGTATTCCAGAACGCCATTGTTGTATTCAGTGCCCGCAGAGTAGAGTGACATCTGGTGGTTCTGGTTGTCTGAGGCGATGTGGCTGAACGAGAACTCAACATAGCCGAATGCGCTGATCGTGCGTGGTTGATCGGAGGTGTTTTCAATTTCAACATCCCACACCTGCGCATCTTCGCCTTTCGGTACGAACAGCGTTTTCGTGGCCACAATGCCGTTGTAATCACAACGGAATTTGGAGTAGGACAAACCATGGCGCACTTCGTAATGGGCATCGTCAAGGTTTTTGGCAACGGGCTGCCAAGAGACCGACCAGAAATCACCGGTTTCATCATCGCGCAAATAGATGTAATGCCCGGGACGATCTTGCGTGAAGTTCGGACGGAACTTGGTCACACGGTTGTACTCGGGTGAGTGATAGAACGAGTAGCCCCCCGCATTATGGGAGATGACGGTGCAGAATTTTTCCGTGCCGAGGTAGTTGGTCCAAGGTGCAGGAACATCGGGACGAGTAATGACGTATTCGCGATTGTCGTTATCGAAATAGCCGTATTTCATGGTAATTTCCTTTTTAAACAGTGGCGCATTGGCGCCACTCAATGTCGATGCTAGAGAAAACGTGTTGCGTTATGCTTTCCAAGGCGCCCGGTAGCGGATGCCTTGTTGATCAAGTTGGGGTAAATGGCCTTTGAGGCGCGCCAGGTAATCCAGCCAATCACGCTGGGATTTTTGTGTCCAAGCCGCTTCCGCCAGTGCGGTCAAACGCGGATAGATCATGTAGTCCATGCGGTCTTGATTGTTGACCAGTTCACACCACAGCGCGCACTGAATCCCCAAAATGCGTTTGCGTAGCGGGTCGTGTTCTGGCACCTCGACCAGCGGCTCGTAGCGATAGGCGCGCTCCAGTGGCGTCACGCCAGCCCAGTCGACGCCCGGCTCTTCTGGCGCGTAGTCTTGCGCAATGTCGAGGTACGTAAACTGTCCCGGTTGTAAAATGACATCAAACCCTTGACGGGCGCAGTTCAGTGCGGCTTGTTCGGATAACCAAGAATAAATCACGGTATCTTTGCTGACTTTGTCACCATGCTGCGCTTCTTCCCAACCGACCATGCGTTTGCCGAGTGATTTGAGCTTCTTCTCCGCATAGCGCAGCAGGTGCCCTTGTAACTCTTTGGCGTCGGTGTAGCCCTCTTCTGCCATCAATGCCTGACATTTCGGGCTGTTGACCCACACGCCATCTGGCACTTCATCGGCGCCAATGTGAATGAAATGGCTCGGAAACAGCGCGGCCACTTCCTCCAATACGCAATCGAGAAAACGGTAGGTGCCGGGCAGGGCTGGCGATAGCACGTTGTCGTTGTAGTACTGAATGCTGCGGTATTGTGATTGGTCATCTTCGTCAAATAGCCATTCCGGTATGGCTTTGATCGCCGCTCGGCTGTGACCGGGAATGTCAATTTCTGGAATCACCGTGATGCCGCGCTCTGCGGCGTAGGCGATCACCTCGCGGATCTCCTCTTGGGTGTAAAAACCACCGTGTTTTTCGGTCAGCAGGCTGTATTGCGGTTCCAGGACTTCATCCACACCGCGCCACGCGCCAATGTCGGTCAATTGAGGTAGAGACTTAATTTCAATGCGCCAACCTTCATCATCGGTCAGATGCCAATGAAAGGTGTTGAATTTGTAATGCGCCAGTTGGTTGATGAGGCGTTTAACGCGCTCCAGCGGATGAAAATGACGCGCGCAATCCAGCATCATGCCGCGGTATTTAAAGCGCGGTGCATCTTTGATAACGATGTGTGGCACCAGCAGGTTGTCGCCATCTGGGCGAACCAATTGCAGCAATGTCGCACTGGCATGGACAAAGCCGATGTGACTGCTGGCTTCCAAACGAATACCTTTGCGGTCGACCGACAGCAGATAGGCGCCTTCATCCAGCGTTGGGTTGGTGCGTAGCACAATGTCGGCGCTGCCAATATCGTGTGGCTGCCACTGATAGAGATGCGTCAGTTCTTGCTTGAGCCATGTGGCGGCAGTTTCTGCACAAGAGGATTGCAATGAAATCTGGCTGCCGGCGGTAAGGGCAAATTCACCATCCAAGCGTTCGATATGATTGGGTTTGGGTAACAGGCTCAACGTCGCGGCATCCGTGGCCGGGATTTCGCTGCGTTCCCGATAGGGGGAGGCGAGTGCGATGGGGGTGACGATCACGTCGTGACGAACCCGCGGCTCTACATCATTAATTTGGACAAACGCGGCTTTGATGCCGTCGGTGTAATAGTGAAACGGCGCGGTTTTGATGCTGAATTCGCAGTAGAAATGGCTATTGGCCTTTATCACGTCCTGCTCCGGCGTGAGCGAACAGAAACTGCCGACTTGATGAATCTGGCTGTGACTGATGCTATCGGGCTGAATGTAGCGATCGATGGTGAAATGCAGGCTCCAGGCCTTTAAGTCCTGATCGCTGAGGTTATGCAGCGTCAGGCCAAAACGGCAGAACTGTGGATGTTCTGACAATACCGCGAAGTCTATTCGATAGTTCATGAGCAACCCTTAATACAAATTATGCTCGGCTTTGCCGGCAAACATTAATGCGCCCTCCATCGCATCCGCTTGCGGTGCGACGATCCATTGCTGAACGGGAGGGGATAACCATGCGTGAATGCGTTCCGCGATGCTGCCCATCAAGCAGATTCGCTGTGCCCCTTTGCGATGCAGGGCGTTCAAAAACATTTCGATATCCGCTGCTGTCTGTTTCAGCAGGGATATTGCTAGCGTGTCACCTTGATTCGCCAATGCGAAAATCTGCGGCGAAAATTGACCATAGTCGCGAGGTAAAGCGGTTTTCGACCACGCGACAATGGCGTCAACATCGTGTTCAAAATGCTGCATGACACACTGACTGAGTGGCGTGGCCGGATAAATGCCATCTTCAATCAGCAGCACTTGTTGAATCAGGCGCAGTCCCATCACCGCGCCACTGCCCTGATCGGAGATCGGGAACTCACGCCCCCCGACCACATGCTGGTGGCCGTCTTGCAAGAACAAGCCGCATGAGCCGGTGCCAGCAATCATGATGGCGCCGTTGTCACCATGGTGCGCGCCGAGACATGCACCATAGGCATCGGTATTGAGCGTGAGCGACGCAAACGGGTGTGGCAACTGCATAAAGGCATGCCAAGTCGCTTGGTGCTCAGCGCCAGCCAGCGCCAAGCCCACGTGCAGTTGACCAAAGTTATCGTTATTCAGCCCGCCTTGTTCGGCAGCTAAGGTGATGGCGTGAATGACGGCGTCCATCGCGCGTTCCACGCCAAGCAACAGGTTGGCGCTGCCGGTCTTGGCTTCGCCAATCAAAGCACCGGACGCATCGCGAATACGCGCGCGGCAGGAGGTGCCACCGCCATCGATGCCAGCGTAATAGACCCTCATGCCTCACCTCGCTGCGTTGAGAAAAACTCAAATTGGTGAATGATGGCCAGTAGGTACCAAGCGCCATGTGGAATCCATTGCTCGCCCCAACGCCAGTTTTGCAACAGATCTTGATCGTGCGGTGTGGGGTTGAAGGCAATGTCTTGTTCATCATCGAAACCGGCGGTGATGCCGTTGCACACGCCGCCCTTGGCATTAAAGAATCCCAGCTGAGGCAGGTAGTCTGGGTTGTTGCGACCATGCCCGTCGAGCATGCACATGTCGTAGGGGTTGAGGCCGACAATCCAGTCGAGTGCGTTGTGTGCCATTTGTAACAGAGCGTGTTTCAGCGTCTCGTCAGTGAGGTAGGTTTGCGCAGCAAAGGCCATGGTGGCCAGTGACGCCAAACGCGCATTCTCGCCCTGCCACCAGTACCCACTTTCGTTGTCGTGGGTAACAAAAAAGGCACTGCGTTTACCGCCGTGAACATCGCTGACGTATTGGCGTGGGTAGCCAAACGGGTTGTGCTCTTCACGCGTGATGCTGAGCTCGAACTGACATGCGCGATGAAGAATTTGTATGGCGTTGTGGCGTGCGTTGCTTTCGGTTTCAATCGCCAGATATTGACACAAAGCCAGCGCAGGTAAGCCTGCTTCGACCGCGTGGTAATAGGGGCGTGAGCCATCGCGGTTGGCCGACCAGAAATATTGCTGCTGGTCGTCGCTATGCTGACGCGCCATCAAGCGAGTGGCCCATTCGCGCGCTTGGTGCAAGTAATCCGGTTGTTGCGTGGTCGTGTATAGTTCGCACGCGGCCATCAGCGCGCAATACTCATCGATGATGTTCTCTTCGCCATCATCTAAGTAACGTGCATTGTCGGCTTTCAAATGCCAATAGCCGTGTTCAGCCGCAGCCAGATAATGCTGTGGCGTAAACTCTCCGCCGATGCGTTCGCGAGCCGCCGCAGCCAAGGCAGCGATCGCCATCCCGCCACCCTGACGAAAGCCTGCTTGATAGGCATCTGACTTCACGCCTTGTTGAGTGGCATAGGCGCAAATCTCCCGTTGCGCCGTGTCTTTGCTCCATTGATCAAAGACCGTCATATAAAAAAATCCCTCGGGATTTTGCATGCGAAGCAGAAAATCAGCACCAAACAACGCTTCTTCCTTGAGGCGAGTGCGAGAAAACGGTGCAAAACCCGAGTGATTGTCTAAAAGCGCCAGCCCTTTGAACATGTTCCAGACCACCATGGGTGTTTGTTGTGGGTTCAAATAGTTGGCGTAAGAAAGGTGACTTAAATATTTACTGACGTCACCTGAAGCGTCGTACCAGCCTCCGTGCACATCGGCAGTGGTTGATGTGCCCAGAAGCGGTACGTGCTTATCCTGTTGGTCAAACGTGCCGCCGCAGCGTTGGGATTTGAAATAGTGCAGTACATCGGAAAATGTACGTTGCATCAGCACCCCTTCACCTATGGTAAATGGCTGCGATTGCGCGGTTTCGACACATAAATAGAACTCGCCTTCACGGCGAATATGAGAAAAATCAATACGATGAAAATACCCTTGATGCCAGTGAGCAACCTGGCCACCACATTGAAAAGCGATGCGCTCAACCGTTCGGTGAGTGCGGGCGCAAACCAATAAGGCTTCTTCAACTTGCAAATAGGCCACATGCGTTAGCAAAACTGCTTGCTTGGGACCGAAAGTTTCATAGCCAATGTGGTTGATGAGTAACTGCATTCAACGTCTCCGAGTGAATTGGCGCCTGCGACGCAGGCGCTTGAACTTAGTTTTCGTACAAGTAACAACGGACAAAATGGTTGTCTGACAACTGGGTGACGCCGGGCAGTTGCTCGCGACATTTGTCGGAGGCGTGCAGGCAGCGTCCCGCAAACGGACAACCGACTGAATCGGGGGTCCAGAGTGGAATGTCCCCTTTGTTCCCTTTGAGCTTTTCGTGGATCGATTTTTTCGGATCCGGTACCGCAGACACCAGCAGTTGTGTGTAAGGGTGTTGAGGATCGTGAATGATGGCTTCGGTGTCGCCCCATTCAACCATGTGGCCGACGTACATCACCGCGAGATCTTCGGCGATGTAACGTGCAGTCGCGATGTCGTGCGTGATGTACAGCAGCGACATTTGCTTCTCGAACTTCATCTCTTCCATCAGGTTCAAAACCCCTGCACGAATCGAGACGTCGAGCATGGACGTGGGCTCATCGGCCAACACCACTTCTGCACCGACTGCAATGTTTCGTGCGAGGTTGACCCGTTGACGTTGACCGCCGGAAAGTTGGTGCGGGTACTTTTCCGCAGTTTCTTTCGGTGGGATCAGGCCCACTTGTTCTAAGAGGTCATAAACGCGTTCTTGTAATTCTTTTTTATTGCCGGGTTTGATCTTCTTGTGGATCAACAATGGGCGCGCAATGTGATGAAAAATGGTGTGCGTTGGGTTGAGTGAGCCGAACGGATCTTGCCATACCATTTGCACGCCTTCGCGGTAATGCATTAGATCAGAGCGTGATTTGATCGTTTGAATGTCGCGCCCTTTGTACTCGATCTCGCCTGAGGTCGGGGCATACATTTTGGCGATCATTTTCGCGGTGGTGGATTTCCCCGAACCGGATTCACCCACCACGGACAAACCACGGCTTTTGTACATTTTGAATGACACGTCATTGATGGCGCGCATCATGGGTTGTTTGAGTGCGTTACTGTTGATCGGAAAATCCTTGACCAGATTTTTGCCTTCCACCAGTAGTTCGCCGAATTGTTTACTCATATTGGACTCCAGAAATTCTGTCTCTACCGGACTTACAGTTTCACTTGGGCAATGGGCTCACCATACAGGTGGCAGTTGGATAAACGTCCCGGCTCGATTTGACGCAGGCTGGTTGGGATCTTGGTACAGGTTTCGTGTACGCGATCGCAGCGTGCCTGAAAACGACAACCCTGTGGAATTTCCAGCAGGTTGAGCGGGTTCCCCGGAATGCCCGTTAGGCGAGTTTTTGGCCCGGTTAATGGTGGAAACGAACTGCCAAGGCCTTTGGTGTAGGGGTGATACGGGCTCTGCAGAATTTCTTTAGACGGCGCGACTTCAATCAGTTCTCCGGAATACATGATGCCGATGCGATCTGAGAATTCGACCATCAGCGACAAGTCGTGCGTGATGAACAAAATTGAAAAACCAAATTCTTCTTTCAGGGCGTAGATCTTTTGCAGGATCTCACGCTGCACCACCACATCCAGTGCGGTGGTCGGCTCATCCATGATGATCATCTTTGGATTGAGCGCCAAAGCGATGGCAATCACCAGACGTTGACGCATGCCGCCGGAAAATTGGTGCGGATAGTCGTTCAAACGGCTAGGGTGAATGTCGACAATTTCCAGTAATCCTTCTGCACGACGTTTTGCTTGTTGGCGGTTCATGGTGGTGTGGCGCATGATCACATCGCAGAACTGCTCTTCCATGGTCAGAACCGGGTTGAGGGCGTTCATCGCACTCTGGAACACCATCGACATTTGGCTCCAGCGGAATGCCTGCATTTGGTCATCGCTGTATTTCAGAATGTCTTCACCGTTGAAAATCACTTCGCCACCAGTGATGAATGCGGGCGGCTTATGCAGGCGCATCAACGAGAATGCGACGGTCGATTTACCACAACCTGACTCGCCGGCCAGGCCAAACACTTCACCGGGAGCGATATCAAAGCTGACGTTATTGCAGGCGCGTACATCGCCTGCGTCGGTAATGTAATCCACACATAAGTTGCGGATCGAGATAAGTGGTGCTGTCATGATTATTTGTCTCCGCTCCAGATTGGGGTTTGTGGCGCAGGCTCAGGCTTACGCTCTTGCTTGTCTTGTGCGGCCAGTTTTTTCCAACGTTTCATGCCTTTGTGAGAACGCAATTGCGGGTTCGCAATTTCATCCACGGCGAAGTTCAGCAGTGCCAAACCAGTCACCAACAAGGTCAAGGAGATACACGGTGCTAGGAGTTCCCACCAAGCGCCGATCAGCATGGAAGAAGACGTTTGCACGTTGTAGAGCATGATGCCCCAGCTGATGGTGTTTGGATCGCCTAGACCCAAGAACGAGATGGTGGCTTCCATCATGATGGCGTACATCACGGAACCGATGAAACTTGCGCCGACAATCGAGATGAGGTTCGGCAAAATTTCCACAAAGATGATGCGCCAGGAGGATTCGCCTAGGACTTCAGCTGCTTTCACAAACTCTTTTTCACGCAGAGCGAGTGTTTGAGCGCGTACAACCCGAGCCCCCCAAGCCCACGAGGTACAGCCAATGATGAGAGAAATGGTTAGTGGTCCAGCTTCCCCGATAAAGGCAGCCACCACAAACAGCAATGGGTATTGTGGAATCACCAGCATGATGTTCATGGCTGCGGTGAGGAAATCATCCACGCGTCCCCCGAAATAACCGGCTGACACCCCAATGACGGTGGCCAGAAAACACACGGTAATCCCGGCGCCAAATCCCACGGCCAGTGACACGCGAGCACCGTAAGCTACTTGTGACCACACGTCGCGACCCATCCGTGTCGTGCCTAAGGTGTGATCGGCTTTTTTCGACATCGCCAAAGTACGGCGGTCGGTTGCCAGATTTTCAGCGACCCAACCCTCAGGGTTGGCTTTGGCCGCTTTCACGACAAATGCAGGGTATTCATGTGGGTTCCCTGTACGCTTATCGGGAGCATGCTTTGTGATCAGCGGGGCTGCGACAGCGATAAACAGGAAGATACTTAAAATGGTGACACCCACCATGGCGACTCGGTTGCCGCGCAGTAGTTTCCAAAGGGCTTTCATGATTATTTACCTCCCTTGCGCAGACGCGGGTCGAGTACGACGTACAACATGTCCGCCAGCAGGTTAAAAAACAGCATAAACAGTGTCATGATCAGCAATTGACCCTGCAGTACTTGATAGTCACGGGCTGTAATGGCGTTGAACAACACCGTACCGAGACCCGGATAGTTGAAGATGATTTCAATGATGAGCTGACCCCCAATCGCCATGCCCAACGACATGGAGAGGGCGGTGACACTCGGCAACAGCGCATTTCGCGCGGCGTAGTTAAAGACTACGCGGTTCTCGCTCAATCCTTTACCTTTGGCCATCGTGATGTAGTCTTCGGCCAACAGGTTAATCATGTTGTTTCGCATGTTGACCAAAAAGCCACCAATTTGGACCACTGACGCACAGACCAGCGGGAGAATGGCGTGGTAGCCGACATCTTTGATGAAGGTCCAACTGGTCCAGTCTGGAATTGTTCCGGCGGTGTAGGCATAGCCTGTTGGAAACCAGCCTAAACCGATGGCAAACGTGAACATGGCCAGCATGGCGATCACCACTTGCGGTACCGCTTGGACTACCAACATGCCCGGTGTGATGAAGGTGTCATAGTGACTACCACGTTTCCAAGCCGCAAAAATGCCTAAGATGGAACCAATCGAAAAGGAAATGACCACCGCGGTGCCGGCAAGGAACAGCGACCAACCAAAGGCGCTACCGAGCAGTTCATTGACGCTTAGTGGATAAAATTTGATGGAGGTCCCCAGCTCCCAGCTGAAGATACTTTTCATATACGTGGCATATTGCACGTACCAAGGGCCATCGACAAAACCGAGCAGCTTTTGCATCGCTTCGATTCGTTCTGGCGTTACTTGAGTTGTCGCGTTAGCAAACATCATGGTAACCGGGTCACCAGGCATTGCTCGCGGAATAACAAAGTTGAGTGTCGCAGCAACGATCAATGCGACAAAATAGAACGACAAACGTCTTAAAAAATAACCCATAACTCACACACCTTACTCACCCAGTTTGTTCCTGAATTGGCTTCAGGCCGCTCCTAGCGAAATTGAGAGCGAGAAATCCCCTAACGACGAGCGCCATATGGACAATGAAATCAGGGGATTTTTAATCAGCGGCGCACAATGGGTGCGCCGCAAAGATAGAACGCTTACTTAACTGGTTTTAGGTCCAGTACGTGCAGTAGACGCTCAGGGATACCAGCCCAAATGCTTGGACGGCCTTTTGGATTTTCTTCATTCCACCAACCCGTGAAACGCGTGGTGTTGTACTGATACATCCATGCACCAGACATCACAGGCACAGTCACTTGGTTTTCAGCGATGATCTTCTGAATGCCATGTGCGATTTCAACCTGCTCGTTCTTGTCTGCTGTTTTGTAGAAGCTGTCTAGCAGACCGTCCAGTTTGTTGTCAGTGAAGAAGTGCATCGCAAAGCGAGGCATGCCATCACCTTTCTGCAGTGCTGAGTTGTATGCACTGTTCCAGTAAGTGTATGGGTCTGCACCGTGGAAGTAGTTGGTGTACGCCACATCGTACGTTCCTTCCAGCATGGCTTGGTTGTAAACCGCAAATTCTGGTGTACGCGCTTTCGCTTTGATACCCACATCTTGCAATTGTTCAACCGCAAGCTGAACGGTGTTGTTGAAGTCAGTCCAACCATTTGGTGATTGAATCAGCAGTTCAAATGATTTACCCGATGGCGTTTCAACAAAGCCGTCGCCGTTGATGTCTTTGAAGCCCGCTTTTGCTAGCAGTGCTTTCGCACCGTCTACATCGTACGTGTTGAAGCCTTTGTACTTGTTATGAACTGATTCGTCAGACCAAGATTGGAAGGCGTAACCCAGACCGGATGCGAAGTCATTCACGGTACCGCCGCCGTAGAACGCGATATCAATGATGGTTTGACGATCGAGTGCCATTGAGAATGCACGACGGAAATCAACATTGTTCAGCGCTTCTTTTTTCGCTGGGTCAGCGTTTTTGAAGTTCACGACGAACGATTGTGTCCCTGCCGCTGGATACCAGTAATGGTGATTCTGGTTCGCTGCTGCGTAGGTACGGTCGATGTCTGGGACGAATGATGATGTCCAGTCGAGTTCTGAGTTAACAATTTTACCCAAGAGTTGGTCGTTGTTTGCGATTTGTGGCACGCGCAGACAATCCACGGCTAGGTTGGCAGAATCCCAGTAATTCGGGTTACGGCACTGAATGTAAAGCTGTGGTGTAAAGGTATCGATAACCGTAAATGGACCTGTACCTACCGGATTCTCGTTCGTAAATGTGGTTGGATCTTTGACGTCTTTCCAAACGTGCTCTGCCACAATCGGCACCTGAGCAATTTCGTAAGGAACGTTAGAGTTCGCTTCCGTCAAACGGAAACGGACTTTGTAATCATCCAATTTTTCTACGCTGGTGACCCAGTTGTTGATACCGCGCTGATCAAGCTCAGGCTTGTTTTTCAGCAGGTTAAACGAGTAAACCACATCGTTTGCTGTGAATTTTTGGCCATCTGACCATTTCACACCTTTACGGATGTCGAACGTCACACTCATCAGATCGTCAGACATCTTGTAGTTTTCAGCCAGGCGCATCACCGGAGTGTTGCCATGCATTTCGTTAAATACAACCAACGGCTCGTAGATGAAGTCGGTGGTGGTACGTAGGTTTGTGGCTAGGTACGGGTTGAAGTTACGCACCATGGTAGGGTAGAAATCAGGCACGATGGTTAGCTCGCTACGGGCAAATGCCGGAGCTGAAACGCTGGTTGCTGCAGCAATAACTGCGGCTGCAAGTGCGGTTTTCTTAATATTGGCAAGCATAGCTGTTCCTTACTATTTGCTTTTATTTCACAAATGGAGTCGAGTGCTATCGTATTGATCAACACTCACAAGGACCTACCTCATTGAAGTGTTATGCGGTCGGAGGTGCCGGATAACATGAGTGGCCTGTAGGCCTTTGACAGGGGTAAGGAAACACCTTGTCAGGAAATTTATCAATTTCAATTCCCGTCAAAAACGTCAAAACCCAAGGGTACGTTGTTATAAACGTCAAAATTGACTAAAAAAGTCTCATGGTGAGTAAAAAATAAGCGCAGATCGATATCACATAAAATCCACTTTAACACGGGTTGAGTTAGTATTTGCTAACGCTTTATGTATTGTTGTTTGTGGGTTTGTTCCTGTTTTTTTATTAGTGAGATCTCGCTCACTGCTCGTTTGAGATAGAAATTTTTTGTTGGAAATTAAATCTGGCGAATTGTTGTGATTCGTTTCGCAAAGTTGTTCATACACTCCGTTTGAAGCGGCATTGAACACGGTATTCGCGCGGACCTTGACGTTTTTAGAGGGGGAAGCGCGGCGCGACAAATGGGTTTATTTTACGGGTAAAAGGAAGCACGCATGATGAACTTTTGCCCGGTTATTCGAGCCAATCTGGTGCGGCCAGAATGCGACTAGGATGCGGTGTGTCGGCCATAAAAAAGCCCGTCAAGTGACGGGCTTTGTCGGCAGCAGTGCGGTTATTCTGACGTCAGTAGCTTTTGTAACTTATCCCGTTGCACTTCAATGTAAGTGCGTTCTGGTCCTTGTTCCTGGCAGTGATCCAGAATGTAATCTAACGAGTTAAGCACGGTGCGCCAACGCGGCGTTTTAGGCAGTGTTTCGATACGCAGGTATTTGTCGAGTGTTCGAGTTTGCAGCGTACTGCGATCGAGGTAGACGCGCCACAGCCCACTTTGTTCAGCAAAGGTGAACTTGCTTTGACCGGAGACTCTTTCCCAGTAGTTGAGGGCGGAGGTCATGGCATCGACCAGCACGGAACGCATCAACTCTTGTTTGGATTGGCCGTCACCGGAGGCTTTGTCGGCTAAGCGTGTGAATTCACCGCCCAGCTCTTTGAGCTGTTGCAATTTATCTTTGTCACCGTCAAACGCGTAACTTGATAGGGCTTCAACCGCCGTTTCAAGGTTGTGGATGCGCGCCGCGTTAATGTTACCGCCGACATTAAAGATATACATCGCTTGTAATCCAGCACCTTTGGGCAGGCGCAAGACATCGGCGTTCACGTGTTGGCGCGTGTCGTCGATGAAGATGTCGACATTGCCACAATAGTGATCCTGTTCGACCAATAAGTATTTTTGCCCAATCAATTCGTCAGCGTTGGAGCGTTTGAGCTGTTCCTGACTGCGTTTAAACAGGCGCGCTGCGGCGTCATTGGCAAAGCGAACTTTGTTGTCTTCCCGAATGCACACAATCGCTTCTGGCGCGGATTCCAGCTGTTCCAGCAGTCGGCCTTGTGTTTCCAGCAAGCTTGCTTCCACCATGGCGCGATGTTTGAGTTCTTTTTGCAGTTCCGCGTTCTCAAGGCGACGTTGTTCCGCTTTACTTGCGGTCAGGTGCGCGACGATACGGGCGGCTAATTCCTGCTTATTGAACGGTTTGGATAGATAATCGTTGGCGCCGGCTTCAAAGCCGCGCACTCGGTCATCGGATTGATTGAGCGCGGTGAGCATGATGACTGGCAACGCTGCATGATCGTACGTTTTACGCAGCTCTTCACACACCTGATAGCCGCTCATGCCGGGCATCATGATGTCCAGTAGCAACAATTCAGGTTTCTCTTCTGCGACGGCCTGCAGGACTTCGTTCCCATCCTGAGCGGTGCGCACGCGATAGCCTTCAAGACGCAGGAAGCTATCGAGCACGCGTAAGTTCACCGGCTCATCATCAGCCACCAAGAGCAACGGCCCGGTTGGATTCTCCGGAATGCTGTGATGGTCTGGCAGATCCAGTTCAGTCAATTCAGGCGCTTGGAAGTGCGGTTGTTGCGTCAACTGCGCTTGGGCGATTTCGTCGTCAGAGGCCATCGGCAGTGTGAAGCTAAACGTCGTTCCGACCATGGGTTGACTGCTGACATACAGCGACCCTTGCATCAGCTCGATCAACTGACGGCTGATCGAGAGGCCCAGTCCGGCCCCTTGGCGGTAGCGACTGGTGTCGTGCCCGGCTTGAATCAGGGGTTCGAAAATATGTTCCAATTGCTCTGCCGGAATCCCTTGTCCGGTATCCACCACTTGTACGCGAATGTGTTGGTCAACGCGAGTGGCAGAAATGACAATCTTGCCTTCGGAGGTGTATTTGATCGCGTTGCCAATCAAGTTGTACAACACTTGCTCAAGACGCTGCGCATCAGCAGAGACCCATACCGGCGCTTCTTCTGCGACCTGATTGATGATGCGAATCTGTTTTTTACCCAACAGGTGATTTGACAGCTCCAAAACCAAACGTGTGGCATTAGAGAGATTGACAGCCGTGCGATGAATATCCAGATTGCCATAACGCATTTTGTGGTAATCGAGTAGGTCATCGACCAGCGTGGCCAAACGTTGTCCGCTGCTGATGATGATGTCGAGTTGATACTTATGCGCAGCGTTGATTGGGCCATTGGCGCCGGAAGTCAGTGCTTCGGCAATCCCGATCATGCCATGCAGCGGGGTTCGCAGCTCATGGGATGTTGTGGCCAGAAACTCATCTTTGAGTTTGTTGGCCAGTTGCAACTCATCATTCTGTTTACGGATGACCTGAATGTTGCTTTCGAGCTCTTTATTCTGCGCCTTAATTAGCTGCATTTTTTCGCGAATCGAGCGCTGCATGCGTTCAAAACTAACCGCCAGTCGCCCAATTTCATCACGCCGATCGGTGTTGATCATGGTTTCATCTAAATCACCAGCCGACACGCGTTCAGCGGCCCATGTCAGTTTTAGCAGGGGTGAGGTGATGAAATTCGATAGGTAATGTGAGGCAATCACCACCAAAATAATGGCAGTCAGCATCGCGAAGATGAACAGTTTTTCCAGTTGACGAATGCGTGCGAAAGCTTCTTTTTCAGGCAGTTCGACCACCAACGCCCAATGCAGATCCTTGAGATTGATCGGCGCGTAAGCGGCGATGGTTTTCTCGTCATCAAGGTTGGTGTACGTGCCGACGGATCGGCTGCCATTGAGCGCCCAATCAATCACTTGCGTACTTTTATCGATTTCCGGTTGATCATAAGCCAGCGTGCGTGAACGATGATCCTGACCGACCAATAACGTGCGCATCGATGACGTGGTGTTGGTGTCTGCGATCAGCTTGGTGATGCCGTTGTTGGGTAAACGGAACATGGCGTAGCTGTGCAGATAGCCTTGTTGAATAATGGGGGCGCCCATCCAAGCAAATTGACGGCCTTGTTCATCGACAAAGTCCGACAACACCACTGGTGTGTAATCTTCGTTGGTTTTTCGATGCTCACTGACTTGCTGTTCCAACTGGCGGAAGGTTTGCCCCAAGTTACTGTCTTTGAATCGCCCCGTGAGCAAGTTGGTGCCGTAGTTCTCACGTTTGTAGATGGAATACACCACGTTGCCGGTGATATCGACCAACAGGATGTCATCAAAGTCGGACCGTTTGAGTAGCTCGAGATAGGCCCAATGGTAGCGTTTGTGCAGGAGGCGATAGCGCTCACTGCCGACATAACTGCTCGATTCTGGTAGCACGGAGGTTTTGACTTCATCACCAGAACCGGTGACGTAACGCTGCTGTGCATGCTCTCGTGCTTGGTCGATATCAACGCCTAAGCGTTGAAATGCGTTCACTAAACCATAGAAACGCCCGCCACTGGCGTAAGCCAGTTCTGAGCGAACAAAGCCCATGACTTCAGACTCTTTCGCGCTGAGGTAGTCGATGACTTGCTGTTGTTTCGTATCACGGACCGAAAGAAGGTGCGATGTGCTTTGTTCCTGAAGATCTTTACTGTGAGATTGAAGGAAAAAAATCGCCGTCACCGTCAATGGGGTGATGCTAAGAACCAAGAACGCGAGCATGAGGGTATTTTGCAGGCGCTTAAACTTTTGCTTCCGATTGAACCTAAACATAGAAAAGGCGTTACTTTGATGGCACCGGCTCTTTGCGGTGAGTCAGTGGCGTGGTTGATTAGAATGAACTGAAATAACGAAATTAACGAGTTTTTTTACTTTGACAAGTAAGTTGGGTTCAAAGCGTGGGCATGGACGCACTTTTCGGCAAAATGGGTGAGAAATCACCGTTAAAAACGGCAATTTCTCTCTATCCACTTATTTGTGAGCGTGATAGATGGTGAATTTATTGGTCTTATTTAACGTCTCACAATTACCAAAGGCTTGTTCGATGATCGGCGGATATTTGAGGAAACTGTTGGCAACCACAACCAGTTGGCCTTGACGTTGAAGGTGCGCAGGTGCTTTTGCCAGTAATGTCTCGGTGGCGTTGTAGCTGGTATCCAATCCGGCATGGAACGGTGGGTTGGTGACAATGAACTGGTAGTCAGACGCCGTGTCGGAGTATACATCCGACGCAAATACTCGGCCTGAGAGGCCGTTGGCAGCGAGGGTTTCTTGGCTCGAACGAATCGCCAACGCGCTGATGTCGCACATTTCCAATGCAATGTTGGGATAGAGCATGGCCATCACACCGCCGAGAACGCCGGCACCACAGCCAAAATCGAGCACTTTGCCTTGCAGGGGCGGGAGCGTATCGAGTAGCAGACGGCTGCCCATGTCAAACTCACCATGGCTAAAAACGCCCGGCAGGCTGCGCACGGTGAGGGTATGGTGGTGATACTGCACCGCGTAAGATTTGAACCATTCGCCGAGAATAAATGGTTTCACCGCCTGCGTACATTGACCCCAATAAAAGGAGCAGCGGCGCGCTGAGTCATATTTGTTGATCGGACCATACGCGGCAAACATCTTTTCAATGCTTTTGACGCCAGAGCGATTTTCACCCACCACGACGATTTCGGTGTTTTCCCCCAGCTTGGCCATCAGCATGGCGAGCAGGTATTCCGCTTCCAGCTTGGCTTTGGGCCAGTACAGCAGCACCATGTCGGCATGGACGTCATCCACCAATTCGGCACCAAAGTAACAGTGAAGCGCGGACTTGCCGTGTAATTGGCGGTAATAACCATAGTTGGTGGTAAAGACCGACACGGAGGCGCAGTGTTTGGCCAGTTCCAGTGGGAACAAATCTTCGGCTTCACCCGCAACCAAGACGTGTTTACCTTCAAAGTAGGCCAACTGACGTTGTGCAATTTGGCTCGGCGCGATGTAATTCGACATAACAGACTCGACACAAAATAGGGGGGCTGATTTTCGCATAATCAGCCCGGCGCTTGAAGTGCTTTTATCCTTCGGGTAATGCTTAGAATGGCGGTTTAGCTGTTGTCTTGACGGTTTAAGAACCCTTTAAATTCTTCTTCATAGATATTGAACAGCACCATGGTGATGGCAAAGATCAGTGGGCCGTAGATCAAGCCAATCAAACCGAACAACTGAATACCGCCCAGTAGTGAGAAGAAGATCATCAGCGTGTTCATGCCTGCGCTGCCCTGCATCAGGAGCGGGCGTAGCAGGTTGTCGATGGAACCCACCACCGCCACACTCCATACACCAAGGAAGATGGCCCACGTGGTGTCACCAATGAGAAACAGATAAATCGTCGCAGGAATCCAGATCAGCGCCGTCCCGACCAACGGAATGAAAGACGCAAAGCCCATCATGGTGCCCCAGAAGAGGCCCGGGAATCCGGCCATCCACATGCCGAAACCGCCGGCCGCACCTTGTGCGATGGCGGTCAGAAACGATCCCATCACTGCCGACTTCGACACTTGTTCGATTTCCGACAGCAGTTTGTCTTCTTGGCTGCGAGACAGCGGCAGAATATGACGAATGGCGGTGATGATTTTGTCGTGATCGCGCAGCAGGAAAAACAGCACAAACAGCATCAACAAAAAGTTCATGATGAAGTTGGTGGCGTCGCCGAGTATTTTAGCGCTGATGCCGACCAGATTGCTCCCAAACGAGGTGGCCAATTGGCCGACTTTTTGCGCAATCTGCTGCGGTTGGATTTCATCAAATGGCAGGTAATGGTTCGCAAGCGAGAGACCTTTCACCACCCAAGGATGGTTGAAAACCGTTTGAATGCCGCCGTGCGTGACCCATTGATAGACATTTTGCGAGAATTTAGAGCCCTGTTGGACGATTGCCCCAAACACAAACAGCAGTGGAATCACGATGATGAAGGTCAGAATAATGCACGATAGTAGCGAGGCCAGATTCTTGTGTGATGGCAGTTTGGCTTCGAGTTTCTCATGGATTGGGAACATCAGAAGTGAGATGATAAATGCCATCACAATCGAGTTCACGTAAGGCTTGACCAGTAAATAGCAGGTAAACGCCGCAGCCAATAAGGCAACGATCAAAACCCAGTGACTGGAGGAGATTTTCAGTTTGTCAGGCACGGTAGTGGTCCCATGTGATCATCAATTGGGTTTATAATGGCCGCATTTCAGGCGGTTAGCAATGAGGAGCAGAAAATGGGATGTTGTGATAACGATAAAGGCTGCGAACAGACGTCATCCAAGCGCCGTCGTATCCCTTGGCTGGGCGTTGTGATCGCCATTTTGGTGATCTTGGTGGCGGTGAACTGGCAAGCATAACGTCAGTCATGTGCTCACACGAGGCTTTGACGCGGAAAAGCGTTCAAGCACAAAAAAAGGCTGCGTCGGCAGCCTTTTTCGTGTCTCGCAGCTTGCTTATGCTTCTGCAGCCATGATCGCAAAACTGCGTTCGGCAGCTTCCAACGTGGCTTCAATCTCTTTAGAACCGTGTGCCAGAGACGTAAAGCTCGCTTCAAAGGCTGATGGTGCCAAGTAAACACCGTGTTTCAGCATCAGGTGGAAGAAGCGTTTAAAGCGTTCAACGTCACATTGGGTCACGTCTTCGAAGCACGTGACGCTGGTTTGGTCCGTGAAGAAGAAACCGAACATTCCGCCAACTTGGTGAACCAACAGCGGAATCCCGTGGCGGTCGGCCATCTCTTTAAAGCCATCAGCCAGTTGTTTGGTTTTCGCCGCAAGGCGTTTTTCGTTGCCTTCTTCTTTCAGCAGAGACAGACATGCGTAACCTGCTGCCATTGCAATAGGGTTGCCAGACAGTGTCCCTGCTTGATAAACCGGACCGGTTGGCGCGATGTATTGCATCACGTCACGACGACCACCAAATGCGCCGACTGGCATGCCGCCGCCGATCACTTTGCCCAGTGTGGTTAAGTCAGGTTTGATGTTGTAATGCGCTTGAGCACCGCCCAACGCGACGCGGAACCCGGTCATCACTTCATCGAAAATCAGCAGTGCGCCTTCTTGGTCACAGATTTCACGCAAGCCTTCGTGGAAGCCTTCAACGGGTGGAATACAGTTCATGTTGCCTGCCACGGGTTCAACGATGATGCACGCAATTTCACCTGGATTGGCGGCAAACAGCGCGCGAACTGAGTCGAGATCGTTAAAACGGGCGGTAAGCGTGTATTTTGCGAAATCCGCTGGAACGCCGGGTGAGCTCGGTTGGCCCAGCGTGAGGGCACCCGAGCCAGCTTTCACAAGCAGGCTGTCTGCGTGACCGTGGTAACAGCCTTCAAATTTGATGATTTTGTCGCGGCCAGTAAAGCCGCGCGCCAGGCGAATGGCACTCATGGTCGCTTCTGTACCCGAGTTCACCATACGCAGCTGTTCCATGGATGGCACCAGTTCTGACACCAGTTCAGCCATCGCGATTTCCATTTCAGTGGGGGCACCAAAGCTCAACCCACGATTGGCAGCATCAATCACCGCTTCACGAATCACCGCGTGGTTGTGACCGAGGATCATCGGACCCCATGAACCGACATAATCAATGTACGCTTTACCATCAGCATCAAAAATCAGCGCGCCGTCTGCACGGTCAACAAAGATTGGAGAACCGCCAACGCCATTAAATGCGCGTACAGGAGAGTTTACGCCTCCCGGGATTCTTGTTTGTGCCTTTTGATAAAGATCTTCTGATTTGGTCATGGATAGTTCCTCTTTATGATTGCTCGGACCAATGTGGCCAGCATTGTACGCTGATGCGGCGCGAGACGAAATCTTTTCCCCGATTTTCTGAGCCCATTCACAGAGTCATTCATTCGATTCGAGGTAAAAAAAGACCATTGAATGATTCGCAGCGATGATGGTTCGGGCTGAGAGATAGCGAAATTCAGGCTAATACTTGAACGGACAAGTCAGGTATTAGATAATCGTCACAAATCACAATTAGACAGACCCGACGCAGAGCCTGAGATGACTTGAGCGGCTGGGCACAGACACGAGTGAGAGAGGTCGTCGTGAGCGATATAAATGTACCATTATCTTTTTCCGATGCAGCGGCAACACGCGTGAGAGCGTTGATCGCTGAAGAAGAAAATCCAGCACTGAAACTGCGCGTGTATATCACCGGCGGCGGTTGCAGCGGTTTCCAATACGGTTTTACGTTTGACGAAAACGTCAATGATGGTGACACCACGATCGAAAACAGCGGCGTAACCTTAGTGGTTGACCCGATGAGCCTGCAATATCTCATCGGTGGGGTGGTTGATTACACGGAAGGACTGGAAGGGTCTCGTTTCTTTGTCAGCAACCCGAACGCAACCACAACTTGCGGCTGCGGTGCATCGTTTAGTGTCTGACATCAGACCCTAGATGCCAAAGTCAGTCGCCTTCAGCGGCTGACTGTCCTACGTATAAGGCGGTTGCGTAGGGATATAAGTATAAAGGATTATTTATGTCTCACCCTACGTCGGGCCGCTTGTCCGTGGGTCACTTTCTGACCCAACGTCCTTGGCTTTTTTCTGCCTGCCTTATTGGTCTTCTCGCTGCTTGGCTCAGTCTTGGGGCGTTAAACGCCGAAGAGCGCCGAGAGCCCAACGCCGACACCATTCCCCTTGCGCGCGTGTTATATCAAACCTTCGTCGCGCAGCCCACCGACAAAAAAATCGAACTCTACGGCCGAACCGCGCCGAATCGTCAGGTGCGTCTGGCGGCGGAGTTTGGTGGCCGAATTCAAGCGTTACTGGTCGAGAAAGGTCAAGCCGTGACACAAGGCCAAGTCATTGCGCGTATTGAAACGGGTGATTTGGCGGCGCAACTGGCACGCGCTCGCGCGCAACTTCGTGTACGTGAGCAAGAGTATCAGGCGGCGAAGTCGCTCAAAAATCGAGGCCTACAAGGCGAGGTTGCCTACACCAATGCGCTGGCGGCGCGAGCGGATGCCAACGCTGAACTCAGTCGCGTTGAACTCGCCTTGCGCCATACCCAAGTGCGCGCGCCATTTGATGCAGTGGTTGAGTTGTTACCTGTTGAACACGGTGATTATGTTGGTATTGGCGATCCGATCGCGACGCTGATTGAACTCAATCCGTTGGTCATCGAAGCCGATGTCAGTGAGCGTCACATTCAACATTTAGCGGTGGGGCAAAGCGCGCGAGTGCGATTGATGGATGGCATGCTGCTCGATGGTACCATTCGCTATCTGGCTCGAGTGTCCGATCCAGCCACCCATACCTTTGCGCTGGAAGTCACCGTTCCCAATCCGCGTGATGCGATGCCTGCGGGGGTGAGTGCGGAAGTAGAATTAGCGCTTGCCACGCAACCGGCGGTCAAAGTCACGCCGGCGATGCTCGCGTTGGATGCAGAAGGCAATCTTGGCGTGAAAACCTTGGTTGCAGACACGGTCCACTTCGTGCCCATTCAGTTGGTGAAGGCGGAACAAGATGGCGTGTGGCTGACGGGGCTTGGCGATCAGGTCAAGATTATTACGCGTGGGCAAGGCTTTGTGCGCGACGGCGATCGTGTCATTGCGGTTCAGCAACCGGTGACCCCGTAGGAGCGCGCGATGTTTACATTGATTGATGCCGCGCTGTCTCGCGCGCGAACCATGTTGACGTTGCTGGTGTTTATTCTGGCAGCGGGTGTACTGACCTACCTGACCATTCCCAAAGAGTCCAGCCCGGACATCACCATTCCCATCATTTATGTTTCGGTCACTCACCAAGGCATCTCCCCTGATGATGCGGAGCGACTGATCGCCCGTCCATTGGAGCAAGAATTACGCGCCATCGAGGGGGTGAAAGAGATGACGGCCAATGCCGCGGAAGGGTATGCCTCAATTGTGTTGGAGTTCAATGTTGGCGTTGATCTCACGAAAGCGATGGCGGACGTGCGTGAAGCCGTTGACCTCGCCAAACCGAAGTTGCCGGCAGACAGCGATGAACCGATTGTCAATGAAGTGACGTTGGCGTCCGAGCAGCCTGTGCTGTCGGTGGTGTTATACGGCACGGTGCCTGAACGGGGGATCGTGCAGATCGCCCGAGCGCTGCGCGATAAGCTGGAAAGCTATCGCCAAGTGTTGGAAGTGGATATTGCCGGCGATCGCGAAGACATTGTGGAGATCGTGGCCGATCCGCTACTGATGGAGAGCTACGGCTTAGATCAGGGGGACATCTACAATCTCATCGCACTCAATAATCGCGTTGTGGCCGCGGGCTTTGTCGATACCGGCTATGGGCGCTTTTCGGTCAAAGTCCCCTCGGTGTTTAACTCGCTAAAAGATGTGTTGGAGCTACCCGTCAAGGTGGAGGGCAAGCGGGTGATCACGTTTGGCGATATCGCCACCGTGCGCCGTGCGTTTCGCGATCCGGAAAGCTTTGCCCGTCTTGATGGCAAATCGGCGGTGGTTCTGGATGTAAAAAAACGAGCCGGTGAGAACATCATCGACACCGTGGCGCTGGTGAAAACCGTGATGCGTGAAGCGCAAAAGCGTGAGGATTGGCCGAATAACTTGCTGGTGAAATACACTTGGGATGAGTCGAAAGATGTGCAGTTGATGCTAAACGATCTGCAAAATAACATCCTGTCAGCAATCCTGTTGGTGGTCATTGTCATCATTGCCATTTTAGGCGTGCGCACCGCGTTTTTGGTAGGAGTGTCGATTCCCGGTTCGTTTTTAACCGGGCTGTTGGTGCTGTCAGTGTTTGGTTTGACCGTCAATATTGTGGTGCTGTTTTCACTCATTATGGCGGTTGGCATGCTGGTGGACGGTGCGATTGTGGTGACGGAGTTTGCCGACCGGCGCATGCAAGAGGGCATGCCCCGTAGTGAAGCGTACCGCGATGCCGCCAAGCGTATGGCATGGCCCATTACCGCCTCGACCGCCACCACGTTGGCCGCGTTTGCGCCGCTGCTGTTTTGGCCGGACATCACGGGCGAATTCATGAAGTTTCTGCCGCTGACGCTGATTGCCACGTTGGCCGCCTCACTGGTGATGGCCTTGCTGTTTGTGCCAGTACTAGGCAGCCTGATGGGAAGGCCGCAGCACGTCTCACCACAAGAGCAGGCACGCATGATTGCGTTGCAAAATGGCGAGTTTGATCAAGCCACAGGCCTGACCAAACTCTATTACCTAACATTGTCAGTGGCCATTCGTCACCCACTCAAAATACTGCTGGCTGCCGTGGTGATGGCGGCGGCGGTCGGTGTGACCTATGCGAAAGCGGGATTGGGCGCGGAGTTTTTCCCCGAAGTCGACCCGCCATTCTTTACCGTCAAAGTGCGCTCTTATGGCGATTTGTCGATTCAGGAAAAAGACACCATCATGCGAGACATTGAGCAGCTGATGCTTGGTCACGATGAGTTTGAAAGTGTCTACACGCGCACGGGGGTGGAGGACGGGATTGGTCAGATTCAGATCACACCGGTTGACTGGCAGCATCGGCGCAAAGTAAAGACCATCATTGAGGAACTCAAACAGGTCACGGATCAATTCGCTGGCGTCGAGATTGAATATAAGTTTCCTGATGCCGGTCCTCCAAGTGAACACGATTTGGTGATCGAACTGTCGGCGCGCAACGCCGATGAGCTGAATGCGGCAGCCACACAGGTTCGGACTTGGGCTGATGCCAATCCGGCGTTCACTAACATCAGTGATAGTGGCAATAAACCGGGCATTGATTGGCGAATCGACATTCGCCGCGATGATGCGTCGCGTTTTGACGCAGATGCAACGTTGGTCGGTAATACGGTGCAGTTTGTCACCAATGGATTAAAAATTGGCGACTATCTGCCTGATGATGCCAATGAAGAAGTCGATATTCTGGTGCGTTATCCCACAGCGCAGCGGGACATTGGTCGGTTTGAGCAGCTGCGAGTAAAAACGCCAGTGGGACTGGTTCCGATCACCAACTTTGCGGCCATCAAGCCGGATCATAAACAAGATACCATCAAGCGTGTCGATGGTCGTCGTGTCATCCATGTCATGGCCGATTTAAAGGAAGGGTATAACCTCGCGTTGATGTTGCCCAACATCGAACATGCTTTGGCTGAACTCGCCTTACCGGACAGCGTTGAGTTCCGTTTGCGCGGACAAAATGAAGAGCAGGAGCACTCGGCGGCGTTTTTGCAGTCGGCGTTTGTGGTGGCCTTGGTGGCGATGGCGCTGATCTTGATCACTCAGTTCAATAGCTTTTATCAGGCCTTTTTGATCCTCAGTGCTGTGTTGTTTTCAACGGTGGGCGTCTTTGCTGGTTTGTTGATCTTCCACAAACCGTTTGGTGTGATCATGTCGGGGATTGGTGTGATTGCGCTGGCTGGGATTGTGGTCAACAACAACATTGTACTGATCGACACCTATAATCAGCTGCGCAAACGAGGATTGAATCCACAAGAGGCGATTTTGCGCACAGGTGTGCAGCGTCTGCGTCCGGTGATGTTGACGACGATCACCACCATTTTAGGCCTGTTACCGATGGTGTTGGAAATGAACATTGACCTCATCCATCAGAAGATTGAATTTGGCGCACCGAGCACGCAATGGTGGTCACAGCTGGCGACGGCGGTGGCGGGAGGATTGGCGTTTGCCACGCTGTTAACCTTGGTGTTGACGCCGTGTCTGTTGATGCTGGGACGCGAGAAAAAATAAACCGAAAAAAAACCGAAGCAAGCTCCGGTTTCTCTGGTGTTAGTTTTTGGCGTACAGCAATTCACTGTAGCGTGAAAGCTTTTGCAACCGAATGTGCGCGTTGGCAATGAAGGTGTCTTTGGCCTTGCCGTTCAACGATTTGGATTGTGGCAGTGCAACCGTGCGCGGGTTTTTGTGTACGCCGTTGACCAAGAATTCATAGTGCAAGTGTGGGCCGGTGACGCGTCCGGTACCCCCCAGTGTGCCGATCACTTGCCCCTGTTTGACGCGTTGACCGGTCTTCACCGTGCGGCGTGTCAAGTGTAGGTACTTGGTGATGTAAGTGTTGCTGTGACGAATGAACACGTAGTTCCCGTTGAACTGGTTGTAACTCGATTTTTCGACAATGCCATCGCCCGCGGCCCAAATCGGCGTGCCGACTGGCGCCACATAATCCGTGCCTCGGTGCGCTTTAACTTGGCCGGTCACGGGGTGCAGACGGTTTGGGTTGAAGTTGGACGACACGCGGCGAAAATCGAGGGGTGAGCGCAGGAAGGCTTTTTTCATCGCCCGACCGTTTTCATCATAATAATTGCCCGTATTGTCATCCAAAATTGCAGTAAACGTGGTGCCTTGGTTGGTGAACATTGCAGCGATGATGTTACCGCGGCCAATCACTTCTCCTTCTACCACTTTTTCTTGATACAACAGTTTGAAGTTGTCTCCCGCGCGAATGTCGAGTGCAAAGTCGATATCCCAACCGAATATCCCCGCCAATTCCATGATTTGGTTTGCGGTCAGCCTCGCGCCCATCGCGGCATTCCAGAAGTTTGAACTGATGTCGGCTTCGGCGTAGTTGTATTGATAGAAAATCTCTTTCTTATCAAATGCTGAGGTGTAGCCGGATTCAGCTTTTGTGATGGAAAATGTTTCGTAGGCGCTGAGTTTTCGTTTGAGTTGAATCAGGTCATTGTTTTCATCAAAGCCAAATTGCAGTTCATCCCCCGGCCTTAAACGCGACAACTGATGGTTGATCTCGCTATTGCTGGACGTCAGTGCATACAACTGGCGAGCGGAGAGACCGATACGTTGAAATAACACCGCCGCACTTTCACCCGCGTGAACCGTGTGTTTTTCCCAACGCAAAATGGCAGAAGGTAAAATGGTGGAACCGGGAGAGAGCGCTTCACTATTGATAGCAAGCGGATAATGGCGGCCAACTTCCAGTCGGTTGGAATCGTTTCTCAGATCCTCCGGATTCGGCAGAAAAAACAGGGCGACGACAATCAACGCGCTGAATAGGGCGATTAAGGCCCGATGAATCCACGGAAGACGAGCAAAAATAGAATGCATACTCGGGTTCGTTCAATGATTAATTAACAAAAACGCTAGTTCGTTAGTCTAACTGGTTTCAAAATTCATCGCTATTCAAGTAAGATGTCGAACTATTAAATTTTTGCCAAATCTGTGGGAGTGAACAAGAATGGCGAGTATTGAAGCTGCTTTAGCTGAGATTAAGCGTGGTGTCGAGGAGCTGATTCCGGAAGAAGAACTGATTGCCAAGCTCAAAGAAGGCCGTCCTCTGCGTATCAAATTGGGTGCGGATCCAACGGCTCCGGATATTCACCTTGGCCACACTGTCATCCTGAACAAGCTGCGTACTTTCCAGGATTTGGGCCATGATGTGACGTTCCTGATCGGTGACTTTACCGGGATGGTGGGTGACCCAACCGGTAAAAACACCACTCGTCCACCGCTCACGCGCGAAGATGTGCTGCGTAACGCAGAAACCTACAAGCAGCAAGTGTTCAAAATTCTGGACCCTGCGAAAACCAAGATTCAGTTTAACTCGGAATGGCTGTCTCAGTTGGGCGCAGAAGGCATGATTCGCCTGGCGGCAAACCAAACGGTGGCACGCATGCTTGAGCGTGATGATTTCAAAAAACGTTACGCCAATGGCCAGCCGATTGCGATCCATGAATTCATGTATCCGCTGCTGCAAGGCTACGACTCCGTGGCGATGGAAACCGACGTGGAGCTGGGGGGGACCGACCAGAAATTCAACCTGTTGATGGGCCGTGAATTGCAAAAATCCAACGGTCAGAAGCCACAAGTGGTGCTGATGATGCCACTGCTGGTGGGCTTGGACGGTGAGAAGAAAATGTCGAAGTCTGCTCACAACTACATTGGTGTGAGTGAAGCTCCGAGCGAGATGTTTGGTAAGATCATGTCGATTTCCGATGATCTGATGTGGAGTTACTACGAACTACTGTCATTCCGTCCGTTGGAAGAGCTGCAACAGTTCAAAGACGATGTGGCAAACGGCACCAACCCACGTGATATCAAAATCCTGCTGGCAAAAGAAATCATTGCCCGTTTCCATACGGAAGCGGATGCCGATGCTGCAGAACAAGAATTCATTAACCGTTTCCAAAAAGGCGCGATGCCAGAAGAGATGCCGGAATTTGAATTCGAAGCGGGTATCGCGATTGCTAACTTGCTGAAAGAAGCTGGTCTTGTGGGGTCAACATCCGATGCGATGCGCATGATCAAACAGGGCGCTGTGAAGCAAGATGGTGAAAAACTCGATGACGCCAAACTGGTTCCTGCCGCTGGCACTGCAGTTTACCAAGTGGGTAAACGCAAGTTTGCTCGCGTAACAGTGAAGTAATTGCCTCATCATTGTGACACAAAAGCGCCTCAGGGCGCTTTTTTTGTGGCGTCCGCTGGGGCGACATAGGTTTTCAATCGCAGAATGAACCCCGTTTCAAACACCAATAATGCAGCAATCGCGTATTGCCAATGGGTGTTTTGAGCCATGAAATACCATACGCTGCCCATCGATAGCCAGATCACGGCAAGCGATTGCCATTTCTCAGCGCGGGTAAAGCCTTGCTTGTGATGCAATCGTCTCGCCAGTGGCCCCAGCGTTCGATGCTGCAAGAGCCATTGTTGAAAGGCTGGGGAGGAAACGCCGAAGCAATACAGGGCAAGCAGCAGAAACGGTACGGTTGGCAGCAAAGGGACGGTCGCGCCGATCAGACCTAATATCACGCAAGTGATGCCCACGCATTGATAGCCTTTCCGCTTTATCCTATTCATCGAGATGGAAAACCCTGCCGCTGATGGTCATCTATCAAGTATTGGCGTTGGTTGAGGGGATGTCGAGGCGTTGAGAAAATTTACGCGCTTTTGACTGCTTTTTCGCGTCGCGTTTGTTACAATCAGCGCGTTACTCTAGAAGTAACGCCATTTTCGGAGACTAACATGAACAATACCGACCATCCCCCTAGTATGAAGGGAGAAAAATAACCGCTGTTGGTATCGGCTTGTTAGCCCTGCCCACGCGGCAGGAATCCTGTTCTTCAATTCCCATCTTTTTTCTCCATTTTATCTAGTTGATAAGTTTTGGCATGTCACATCACAGTGATGTGTGCGAATTTGTTGTGCCTGCTTATTGATGGTCGTTACCCAATGCCAATCGGGAGATTCGCCATGACGGTAATGAACAATTATTACATTGAAAACAACGCCCATTTTTCTCAAGAGGAAATCGGCGCTGCGCGTAATGCTTTTTTGCAGTACGACGAAGCAACGCAAGTGCATTTATTAACGGTTATGCCGATTGATGAGGCGGTGGCTATTTTGCATCACTGTTCTGTCGGCTATGTGCAGCATTTGTTGAACTTGTTGGATAAAGACGATCACGATAAACGGGCACGTCACTACGCGCACCGCCTGGGATTTATTCACTCAGAAGTCGAAACGTCACACAGCTATCTCACCACCAGTGTGATGGATCACGTGAAACATCGTATCGGCTGGATCATTTCTCTGGCGTTGCTGGGGATCGTTTCCGGACTGATCATTTCACACTACGAAGATACCTTGAGTCAGCTGGTATTGCTGGCTATTTACATGCCAGTGATCGCGGCAGCAGGGGGAAACACCGGAAGCCAGGCTGCGACTTTGGTGATCAGTGCATTGGCGACGGGTGAATTGAAAAAACGCCAGTGGATGAGTGTGCTGTGGAAAGAGAGCCGTGTTGCGCTGTGTATCGCATTTGCCATCGCACTGGTCATGATTGGCCGCATTCTGTTGTTTAGCGATCCGAATGCGGCTGGTGGATTCAGCCTCAATAGCATTGCATTGGCCATTGCGATTGCGCTGTTTATTCAGGTGACGATTTCCACCACGCTGGGCGGTATTCTGCCAATCATTGCGCGTGCGTGTAAACTGGACCCAGCTGTCCTTGTGAGTCCAGTATTGGCGTCAATCGTTGATATCTCCGGCATGTGGATTTACTTCAATGTGGTGAATTATGTGCTTGGCTTAGGCTAAGCACATGCTGATAAAAGCCCAATTCAAACTGAGTGATGGGTGATTCCACCGGCACGTCCTGCACGGGTTTGGGCGGAAAGTAGTCGGTGACGTACTGAATAAACAGCGTCTCCGGCTTACCTTGCTCATCAAGGGCGAAACCGACCATGTTGTATGTGCCATACAGCGACCCGCTCTTCCCTTGGATTCTTCCTTTCACCTCATCGCTGCGCATGCTACGACGGTACTTCAACGTGCCGCTTTCTCCGGCAACAGGCAGTAATCCCATCAAACCTAGCTCAGCGTCGTGCTGCCACAGGTACATTAACACCTGACGCATGCTGTCGAGGCGAAGACGGTTGTTGCGTGACAAGCCAGAACCATCAGCCAGTTGCGCATCTTGTAGTGAAATCCCCGTGCGCGCGAAAATGATCTGCTTGATCGCCTCTGTGCCATTGCTAAAACTGCCGGGTTGGAGAAAAAACTGGTGGCCCAGCGTTTTGGTCAGAGAATCTGCGATGAGGTTGTCGGACTCTTTCAGCATGGTTTCAAGTAATTGCGTCAAGTTGGCCGAACGATGCACAGCCACGGTATGGGGCGTGTGCCCGTGATGATTCGGCATTGCTCCAATACGGATGTCGCCTTTGAGCGTGATACCCAGTTGATTGAGCAGCTTGTACACCACACGTTGAGCGTACAGCTCAGTGTTTTGAACCGCAAACTTGAGTGGCAACGGTTTGCTGCGATGCGTTAGGCAGCCAGCGAGTCGATAATGGTTTTCTTGTGATGCGGTGAGTTCTAAATCGCAGAGCTGACTTTGCTGCTCAGTGTCACTGACCGTTTGTGCATCGGTTGTCACGTGAACCGGGTAGTGTTCAGGGACGAAGACGCGCGTCGCGCCATCATCTTGTGTGTATATCGAGGCCTGAATGCAGTTGCCATCAATGTTGATCGCACTCACGGGGGCGCTGTAGCACACCCCCATCACATCCCAAGGCCAGCCCACGGCGCGTTCATAACCCGTGAAGCGGCGATTGTCGAGCCAAAGATTGCCTTTGATGACCGTACCATGCTGCTGTTTCAGCGCCAGCAGAAGCGTCTTAAGGTCTTGTGTGGTGAGAGTGGGGTCTCCATCAAAGTTCAGCGCAACATCATCGGCGTTGACGTTCAGGGTGGTTTCAAAGCGAAACTCAGGGCCGAGTTCCAACTGGCTCGCTAACGCGGTAATGACTTTGAGGGTGCTCGCGGGCGGAAAATAGTCTCCGGTTTGCTGTACGGTCGCGGTGGCATGGGGTTGCAGTGGTTGAATCAGCAGCCCGGCACGGCTACCTGCGGGCAGTGGTTCGGTCGATATTTGGGCATGAGCGACGATGGAATACAAGGCAAGACACCAGAAACCGCTGAGCGCGCGGAGTCGTCGCAAGGAAAAAAAATACATAACGCCTGATCGCTGGGAGAATGATGAGGGGAAGTATAGCGAGATACAAAAACGCCTGCTAGTCAGCAGGCGTTTTGAGATTGACAGAACCGTCAAATTAGAAGTCGTAACGTAGGCCCAGTGCTACTTCGTCTTCTGCGTCAACTTTAGTTGCAGCAACTTTACCAGCAGCTGAACCGATAGTATCGCCTTTATCAATCAGGTTGAAGTTGTACGATACGTATGCACGGAAGTTAGGCTTGAAGTAGTAAGTTGCATCAACTGCTAGGTTGTTTGCAGACGTTTCACTTTCAGTTTCAGCGTTGTTGTATGTAGTGGTGAACACGGTTTGATTCATAGTGTAAGCTGCTGCTAGCTCGTAACCAGTGTAATCGTATTTGTTACGTGCTGAATCTTGTTTTTCACCGTCAGTGAACAGACCTGCAAAGTAGAAGTCAGAAACTGTGTAAGATGCTGCTAGCATGTACTCGTTAGCTTTATCTTGGTCTGCGTAACCAGCACCTACTTTAAAGCCAGTGTCGCCGAATGCGTAGATAGCAGATAGAGAGTAACCGCTTTGTTTGTTATCTACGAAATCACCGTTGTCAGTGTCACGGTCAGCAAAACGGTAAGACGCTTTAACGCTCAGGTCATCAAATTGACCTTTGTACGCGATCATGTTGTCAGTACGGTCAGCTACTGCCAGTTTGTCTGCAGCTGAGTTACCGTGGTAAGCCATGATATCGGTAAAGTCAGTGATCACACCCAGACCACCTTCAGTTTTACCGTAAGCTACTTCACCGAAGTTACCGCCGATACCAGCATAAGCCAGACGAGTGGTGAAGCTATCACTACCGTCATCAACAGAGCCTTCAGTGTTGGTTTTCATTTCTGCTTCGTAGAAACCTAGACCGTATACGCCGTCGTTGATTTCAGTTTTACCCAGAACATTGATACGTACGCGAGATGCGTCATCAGCTTTGCCATCTTTCAGAGAAAGACGAGCTTCAGCACGGCCGCCTAGCGCTAGAGAAGTGCCATCTTGGTTGTATAGTTCACCAGCGTTTACGCCAGTTGCCACTGCTGCAGCTGAGACTGCAAGAGCAATCAGAGTCTTGTTCATCTTATTAAGTCCTAATTTACTGTCCATAAATAGTAATCCAGCCACGTTGTTAGTTAACGTGCGGCGAATATTCAAATGAGTCTTGTTGAATACGCATCTAATATTAGTATTCGTATCGCTCATTGAAACGATTCGTGGGTCAATTTGTACCCGCAAAGTTCCTCTATTAGTTAGTAAAATGATATAAATCCGGCTTATGAACACTGTTTTATTGAGTGTAAAAAAATATCAACCTATTGTTTTTAAAGTATTAATGTGTAATTTTGCTGGATGTAAAAATGGTAAAAAAACTTGAAAACTTTATTTTTTTTTACGTGTTTTAGTCGAAAATCTAAACAGTTGAATTGTGCAGAAGATCACGGTGAATAAAGGAGTTGGCGGTGAATCTCAATTTCTAGTCGCAAAACTTGAATTTGGATGATTTCATCGGCATGTTTGTTTACACTATTCGAAACGAAATGATTACGCATGACCTAAGCCTTTTATAGGATTGGGTAGGTTTGTATTGTCCAAAGATAACTTTGGCATTGAGGTATAAAATGGAAAAAGTTCCAATGACTGTTCGCGGCGAAAAGTTGCTGCGTGATGAACTGGATAGACTACTTAAGCTTCGTCCGAAGATTTCAGAAGCGATTGCGGAAGCTCGCGAATTGGGCGATCTCAAAGAGAACGCGGAGTATCACGCGGCTCGTGAAGAGCAGGGGATTTGTGAAGCGCAAATTCGTGATATCGAATTCAAATTGTCGGTCGCTCAGGTAATTGACGTCACCAAGATGGATAATTCTGGCAAGATCATCTTTGGCTCCACTGTGACGTTGATTGACGTTGACACGGATGAAGAAAAAACCTACCAAATCGTGGGTGACGATGAAGCCGATATCAAAGCGGGCCGCATTTCAGTCAGCTCACCGATTGCCCGTGGCCTGATTGGTAAGATGGAAGGTGATGAAGTCACCATCAGCACGCCGGGTGGTGAAAAGGTGTTTGAGATTGACCACGTCGATTACGTGTAAATCAGTCCCGTCAGCACTAAAATCAAAAAGGTCGCATCATGCGACCTTTTTGTAATCTTAAGTAACCGAAATTACTTGCGTGGTAGTTCGATTTTACGCTGTTCAGAAGGACGGAAAAGCACCAAGACTTTACCGATGACCTGAACTTTCTCTGCGCCAGTCTCACGAACAATCGCATCGACAATCAGATGTTTCGTCTCGCGATCTTCTGATACCACTTTCACTTTAATCAGCTCGTGGTGGTCAAGCGCAATTTCGATTTCTGCTAAAACAGCTTCAGTAAGTCCATTGCCACCCATCAGCACAACAGGCTTTAAATTGTGTGCTAGGGCTTTTAGATGCTGCTTTTGTTTGTTGCTTAGGTTCATTACGCGCCCAATTTTCTTTACTATTAGGGTTGAAAAAACACATTTTAACGCCATCTACCTTGGAAGACTATATTTTCTACCATACTTTCTCGGATAGAGGCTGCTAAGTTAGGAATCGAATGAGTAAACAGAAACATTCGGCGAGCTCCGGCCGCTGGTTGAAAGAACATTTTGATGACAAGTACGTAAACGAGGCCAAAAAGAAAGGTTATCGTTCTCGTGCTATCTTCAAGATAGAAGAGATTCAAAATAAAGATAAATTATTGCAACCAAGCATGACGGTGGTCGACTTAGGGGCGGCTCCGGGTGGATGGTCGCAGTACGCTGCGGGGATTGTGGGTGAAAGTGGGCAAGTGATTGCTTGTGACATTTTGCCGATGGACTCCATTGCGGGCGTTTCATTCTTGCAGGGCGACTTTCGTGAAGAAGCCGTATTGGATGCACTGCTAGAACGAATCCAACCGAATATGGTTGACGTCGTGATGTCTGACATGGCCCCCAATATGGCGGGTAATTTGTCAGTGGACCAACCACGGGCTATGTATCTGGTGGAATTAGCTTTAGATATGTGTCGACAAGTTCTTGCACCTAATGGTAGTTTTGTGGTCAAAGTGTTCCAGGGCGAAGGGTTTGACCAATATGTCAAGGATGTCCGAGACATGTTTAAAGCGGTTAAAATTCGTAAACCTGATTCTTCAAGGGCGCGTTCCCGCGAAGTCTACATCGTCGCCACCGGTTACAAAGGTTAACTATTTTACCCCTTGAGGGAAAAGTTAACACTATGGCTACAGCCCACAAACTGTAGTACCCTACCTTTAATTACAACTAGTTATCGCGAGGCTTACACCTTGAGTGACATGGCAAAAAATTTAATACTGTGGCTTGTGATCGCTGTCGTATTGATGTCGGTATTCCAGAGCTTTGGCCCTGGTGACAGCAACGGCAGAACCATTGATTACACCACATTTGTACAGGAAGTTGGCCAAGGCCAGATTCAGGAAGCTCAATTCAATAACAGTGAAATTTCTTTCACCCGTCGTGGTGGAAGCACTCGCTACGTCACTTACATGCCAGTGTATGACCAGAAGCTGCTGGACGACCTGATTAATCAGAACGTCAAAGTTCAAGGGACTCCACCAGAAGAACAAAGCTTACTCGGCACGATCTTTATCTCTTGGTTCCCGATGATTCTGCTGATCGGTGTCTGGATCTTCTTCATGCGCCAGATGCAAGGCGGTGGCGGCAAAGGCGCAATGTCCTTTGGTAAGAGTAAAGCTCGCATGATGGGCGAAGAACAGATTAAAACCACGTTTGGCGACGTCGCTGGTTGTGACGAAGCGAAAGAAGACGTGAAAGAACTGGTGGATTACCTGCGCGATCCAAGCCGCTTCCAGAAACTGGGCGGTAAGATCCCAACGGGTGTCTTGATGGTCGGTCCTCCAGGTACGGGTAAAACGCTGCTTGCAAAAGCGATTGCGGGTGAAGCGAAAGTCCCATTCTTTACGATTTCCGGTTCAGACTTCGTTGAAATGTTCGTGGGTGTCGGTGCCTCTCGTGTGCGCGACATGTTTGAACAAGCGAAGAAAGCCGCACCTTGTATCATCTTTATCGATGAAATTGATGCGGTGGGCCGTCAACGGGGTGCTGGTGTTGGCGGTGGTCACGATGAACGTGAACAAACGCTTAACCAAATGCTGGTTGAAATGGATGGTTTTGAAGGGAACGAAGGCATCATCGTTATCGCCGCAACCAACCGTCCAGACGTACTTGACCCTGCGCTATTGCGTCCAGGCCGTTTCGACCGTCAGGTTGTGGTTGGATTGCCAGACGTGCGTGGCCGTGAACAAATTCTGAAAGTGCATATGCGTAAAGTGCCGCTGGCTGGTGATGTTGAACCATCACTGATTGCGCGTGGTACTCCGGGTTTCTCTGGTGCAGACTTGGCGAACTTGGTCAACGAAGCGGCTCTGTTTGCTGCACGTGGTAACAAGCGCAATGTCTCGATGGTTGAATTTGAATTGGCGAAAGACAAAATCATGATGGGTGCAGAGCGCCGTTCTATGGTGATGTCGGAAGAGACGAAAGAATCGACCGCTTACCACGAAGCGGGGCACGCCATTGTCGGTCGCTTGGTTCCTGAGCACGATCCCGTCTACAAAGTCTCGATCATTCCTCGTGGTCGTGCGTTGGGGGTCACCATGTACCTGCCAGAGCAAGATCGCGTCAGCATGTCGAAACAACATCTGGAATCGATGATTTCCAGTCTGTACGGCGGTCGTTTGGCGGAAGAGTTGATTTACGGCGTTGAGCGAGTGTCGACAGGTGCCTCGAACGACATCGAACGTGCAACAGATATTGCACGCAAGATGGTTACGCAATGGGGCTTCTCAGAAAAACTAGGTCCAATGCTGTATGCGGAAGAGGAAGGCGAAGTCTTCCTGGGTCGTAGCGTGACGCAGACCAAACACATGTCAGATGACACTGCGAAACTGATTGACGACGAAATCCGTAAGATTATTGATCGCAACTACGAACGTACGCGCAAGATTTTGATCGACAATATGGATATCATGCACGCCATGAAGGATGCATTGATGAAGTATGAAACGATTGATGCGGGTCAGATCGATGATCTGATGGCTCGCAAAGCAGACATTCGTGAACCCGCAGGTTGGGGAGACCGCGCGAATGCGGCACCTCAAGACAACGCTGAGCCAGAAGCAAAAGCTGAAGCGCCAGTGGAGGCTGCACCAGCAGATGAACCTACGGCTGAACAAGATGCAGCGCAGTCTGCTGACAAGAAAGACACCGAATAATCCTTCTTTTTAATCAAAACCCCGACTTGTTCGGGGTTTTCTGTTTCAGGCCAACCTATTTTCAGGGACTTATGAAAATACAAACCGCAACCAAAACCCTCGAACTTGATCGCCCCCATGTGATGGGGATTCTCAATACCACGCCGGATTCTTTTTCTGATGGTGGTCGCTATACCACACTCGATAAAGCGTTAGAACGGGCTGAAAAGATGATTGCTGCTGGCGTTAGTATCATTGACATCGGGGGAGAATCGACAAGGCCAGGTGCGCCTGACGTCACGCTTGAAGAAGAACTGCAGCGCGTCATTCCGGTCGTGAAGGCCATCCGTGAGCGCAATCCAGCAGTGTGGATTTCAGTGGACACCAGCAAAGCGGAGGTGATGCGTCAGTCGGTGGCTGCGGGGGCCGATTTGATCAATGATATTCGTTCATTGACCGAGCCGGGTGCTCTGGAAGTCGCCGCTGAAGCAAATGTGCCGGTGTGCATCATGCACATGCAAGGCCAACCCAAAACCATGCAGAATGCACCGCAATACGACGATGTGTTGGCTGACGTGGAAGCATTTTTGGCGGAACGCATGGCGGTGTGTGAAGCGGCGGGTATCGCGCGTGAGAATATCATCCTTGACCCGGGATTTGGCTTTGGTAAATCCATCGAACACAATTATCATCTGTTAGCGAATTTGGAACAATTCCATCGTTTCGGCTTGCCTGTGCTTGCTGGCATGTCTCGAAAGTCCATGATCTTTAAATTGCTGGACAAACAACCTGCAGATTGCATGGTGGCCAGCGTGACGTGTGCATCGATTGCCGCAATGAAAGGCGCGCAGATTATCCGTGTGCATGACGTCGAAGAAACACTGGAAGCGATGACGATTATCCAAACGATGAACAAAAACCGCGCATTATAAAAACTAAGGAATCATCATGTCTGATCAAAGACGTTATTTTGGTACTGACGGTGTCCGTGGCAAAGTTGGCCAATACCCAATCACACCGGATTTCGTATTGAAGCTTGGCTGGGCTGCTGGACGCGTGCTGGCAAAACAGGGCACAAGAAAAGTCATCATTGGTAAAGACACTCGTATTTCGGGGTACATGCTGGAGTCGGCGCTTGAGGCCGGTCTGGCTGCTGCGGGCTTGAAAGCAATTTTTACCGGTCCGATGCCAACGCCAGCGGTTGCTTACCTGACTCAAACGTTTCGCGCTGAAGCGGGGATTGTTATTTCTGCGTCGCACAACCCGTATTACGACAATGGCATTAAGTTCTTCTCATCCGAAGGCACCAAACTGCCCGATGATATCGAACTGGCAATTGAAGCGGAGCTGGATAAAACGCTTGAATGCGTTGAGTCTGCGGAACTGGGGAAAGCATCCCGCCTTATGGATGCGGCAGGGCGTTACATCGAGTTTTGTAAAAGCACCTTCCCGCATCAATTGAGTCTGTCTGGGCTGAAAATTGTTGTCGATTGTGCGCATGGCGCCACATATCACATTGCGCCAAATGTATTTAAAGAGCTGGGCGCTGAAGTGATCGCGATGGGGGTTGAGCCAAACGGCGTGAACATCAACGATCATGTGGGCGCGACCGATGTGCGCGCGCTACAACAACGTGTGGTGGAAGAAAAAGCGCATTTGGGGTTAGCGTTTGATGGCGATGGTGACCGATTGATCATGGTCGACGAATTCGGCAACAAAGTCGATGGTGACCAAATCGCTTACATCATCGCACGCGATGCGCTGCGTCGTGGCGAGCTGAAAGGTGGCGTTGTCGGGACCTTAATGACCAACCTTGGCATGGAAAATGGCCTGAAGCAATTGGGGATTCCGTTCATTCGCGCCGCGGTTGGCGATCGCTATGTGATGGAAAAACTGCAAGAGAAAGGTTGGTTAATCGGTGCGGAGAACTCTGGCCACGTGATTTTATTGGATAAAGTCACCACCGGTGATGCCATCGTTGCTGCACTGCAAGTACTGGCTTCTGTGGTCGGTAGTGGCATGACGCTGAATGAACTGGCGCAGGGAATGACGCTTTATCCGCAAGTACTCGAAAACGTGCGCTTTAGCGGCGACAGCAACCCACTTGAAGCCGAAGCTGTGTTGGCTTCAGTTCAAGCCGTGGAAGCTGAACTGGGTGACAAAGGCCGCGTTCTGCTGCGTAAATCAGGCACTGAGCCGTTGATTCGTGTCATGGTTGAAGGTGAAGATGCGGCGTTGGTGAAAGCATCAGCGCTGAAAATTGCGGAAGCAGTGAAAGTAAACTGCTAAACGCAGCCTTCTTTGCCCGATTCGTCAGGTCATTAAAATGTGGCTGACAAATCGGGCAAGTTTTTGATTACACGTTCTTTGAATCATCTTTGAATCTTTTTTGACCGTTTGATTCGTAAAGTCGATTTTTTTTGAAAATTCCGCTTGTCAGTCAAACGCGCATTCGTTAGTATTGCGTCCGCCTTCGAAGAGGAGGTCGCTAGCCTTGTTCAAGTCACATGATTGAACGGCGCTGGCTCAACAATTTGGAACATAGGTGGAAGTAATGTTTACAGTTCTACTTGTGATTTACCTGTTGGCAGCGGTTGGTATCATTGGCCTGGTGTTGATTCAACAAGGTAAAGGCGCAGATATGGGAGCCTCTTTCGGTGCTGGTGCTTCAAACACAGTGTTTGGCGCGAGCGGCTCAGGTAACTTCCTAACCCGAATGACTGCAATTTTTGCAACCGTATTTTTTATCATCAGCTTGGTGCTAGGCAATATGTCTACGCATAAAACTGAATCACAATGGGTTGACCCATCGCAAGGTCAAGTGATTCAACAAAAAGCTGCTGAGACAGTGAGTGATGCTCCCGCTAAATCAGGCGACGAGATTCCTCAATAACTTATCGAAAGCGATAAGTCAGGTTATGCCGAGATGGTGAAATTGGTAGACACACTAGCATGAGGTGCTAGCGCCCTAGGTGTGAGGGTTCGAGTCCCTCTCTCGGCACCATATTTACAAACTTGTAAATCACCTTGTAGAGCGTATAATTGCTCACAAGTCGGACGCGGGGTGGAGCAGCTTGGTAGCTCGTCGGGCTCATAACCCGAAGGTCGTCGGTTCAAATCCGGCCCCCGCAACCAATTAACCTCTGAAGGTTACGGATTCAAGTTTGGCAGTGCGAACCTCACTGCAGTTGAGAAGAAATTCTCAATTTATCAGGGTCCAGCAACAAAAACCCCGACTTTCGGGGTTTTTTGTTATCTGAATTTTTCGTTTGAAATTCAGGTGCTTGCTTGGAATTTAAATTGGGCTCTATGCCCTTTTTTTGTTTCTGGAGTGGTTTAAATGACTGGTTTAGAAAGACAACTTACTGAAATGCTTGACGCGCCAGTTGTTGCATCAGGTTATGAGTTAGTTGGATTAGAATTTGTCCGTGCAGGACAGCACTCAACGCTACGTATCTATATCGATCACGAAAACGGTATTACCGTCGATGACTGTGCAGAAGTTAGTCATCAAGTGAGTGCAGTGTTGGATGTTGAAGATCCAATTACAGTGGCTTACAACCTTGAAGTTTCTTCACCAGGTTTGGAAAGACCACTTTTCAAAGCTGCACACTACGAGCAATTTAAAGGTCACGAGGTCAGCATCGTGTTGAAAATGGCAGTGGGCAACCGTCGCAAGTGGAAAGGTGAAATCCTGGGCGCCGACGGTGAAACCATCAATGTCATGGTTGACGGGCAAGAAGAACACTTCGCTCTCAGCAACATTTCTAAAGCTAACCTGATCCCTAAATTTTAAGTCTTAGAGGCTATAACAATGAGTAAAGAAATTTTAGCGGTTGTTGAGGCGGTTTCTAACGAGAAAGCGGTACCTCGTGAGCGTATTTTTGAAGCGCTTGAAATTGCGCTGGCGACGTCTACAAAGAAGAAATATGAAATCGAAATCGATGTGCGTGTTGCGATTGACCGTAAAACCGGTGAATTCAACACGTTCCGTCGTTGGTTAGTGGTTGACGAAGTTGAAAACCCAACCAAAGAGATCTCTTTGGAAGCAGCAGTTTACGATGATGAATCGGTGAAACTGGGTGACTTCATTGAAGATGAAATCGAATCCGTGACGTTTGACCGTATTACGACTCAAACGGCGAAACAAGTGATCGTACAGAAAGTGCGTGAAGCAGAACGTGCTCAAATCGTTGAACAGTTCATCGATAACGAAGGCGACTTGATCACCGGCGTGGTGAAGAAAGTGAACCGCGATACTGTGATTCTGGATCTGGGCAGCAACGCTGAAGCTGTGATTCTACGTGAAGACCAATTGCCACGCGAAAACTTCCGCCCAGGCGACCGTGTTCGTGGCCTGCTGTACAAAGTAGCGCCAGAAGCGCGCGGCTTCCAACTGTTCATCACACGTTCTAAGCCAGAAATGTTGGCCGAACTGTTCCGCGTTGAAGTACCTGAAATTGGCGAAGAGCTGATTGAACTGAAAGGTGCTGCGCGTGACCCAGGTTCTCGTGCGAAAATCGCGGTGAAAACCAACGACAAACGCATTGACCCTGTGGGCGCATGCGTGGGTATGCGTGGTGCACGTGTTCAGGCGGTTTCAGGCGAACTGTGTGGCGAGCGTATTGATATCGTGCTTTGGGATGATAACCCAGCACAATTCGTGATTAATGCGATGGCGCCAGCCGATGTTGCGTCGATCATCGTTGATGAAGATGCACACGCGATGGACATCGCGGTTGAAGCAGACAACCTAGCACAGGCGATTGGCCGTAATGGTCAAAACGTTCGTCTGGCATCTCAACTAACAGGTTGGGAACTGAACGTCATGACTGTGGCGGATCTGCAGAAGAAACACCAAGAAGAGTCAATGGCTTCTATCGAGAACTTCATGAAGTACCTGGATATCGAACAGGATTTCGCGGAGCTATTGGTTGAAGAAGGCTTCTCGACTCTAGAAGAAATCGCCTACGTCCCAGTTCATGAACTGCTGGAAGTAGACGGACTGGATGAAGATCTGGTTGAAGAACTACGTACCCGTGCGAAAGACGCGCTGACTACCATCGCGTTGGCACAAGAAGAATCGTATGAAGGTCTTGAGCCTGCAGAAGATCTGCTGGCACTGGAAGGCCTAGAACGCGAAATGGCGTTCAAACTGGCTGCGAAAGGTGTTGCAACACTGGAAGATCTCGCAGATCAGGGGATTGACGATCTAGAAGGAATCGAAGGCCTAACCGAAGAGCGTGCAGGCGAATTAATTATGGCGGCTCGCAACATTTGTTGGTTTGGCGAAGACGCATAATTTTCAGCAAGGGGAGGAAGCGGCATGACACAACTTACAGTTAAATCACTGAGTGAAGAAATTGGTACTCCAATTGACCGCTTATTAGAGCAACTTGCTGATGCTGGGATGACAAAATCAGGCTCTGACAGCGTAACCGAGGACGAGAAGCAGAAGCTTCTTTCCCACCTACGTAAAGAGCATGGCGAAGCAACGGCTGCAGAGCCAACTCGTTTGACACTCCAGCGTAAGACCCGTAGTACACTGAGCGTGAACGCCGGTGGCGGTAAAAGTAAGAATGTTCAGGTTGAAGTGCGCAAAAAACGTACGTATGTTAAGCGCAGTACAATCGAAGATGAAGCGACACGTGAAGCTGAAGAAGCTGCAAAACGTGAAGCGGAAGAACAAGCGAAACGTGATGCTGAAGAAGCGCTGAAACGTGAAGCTGCAGAAGCAGCGAAACGTGAAGCGGAAGAAAAAGCAAAACGTGACGCGGAAGAAAAAGCAAAACGCGACACTGAAGATAAAGTGAAGCGCGAAGCTCAAGAAGCAAAACGTGAGCGTTCTGCTGAAGATAAATCTAAGCAAGAAGCAGCGCGAAAAGAAGCCGAAGCACTGAAACATCGCCAGGAAGAAGAAGCGAAACGTAAGGCTGAAGAGGAAAGTAGCCGTCAGCTTGAAAAAGCGCGTGAATTGGCCGAATTAAATAAAGAGCGTTGGTCTGCTGAAGAAGAGAAAAAGGGTGATATGCAAGAAGATACAGATTACCACGTAACGACTTCACGCTACGCTCGTGAAGCCGAAGATGAAGCAGACCGTCGTGAAGAAGGTTCCAGCCGTCGTTCTACCAAAGCGAACAAGAAAAAAATGTCTTCTCGCGATGATAAACAAGAGCGTGACAATTCTCGTGCTCGCGGTGGCAAAGCCGGTCGTAAAGGTCGCATCAGCAAGCCTTCATCAATGCAACATGGCTTCGATAAGAGCGCTGTGGTTGCAAAATCAGATGTAGTCATCGGCGAAACTATCGTCGTGTCTGAGCTGGCTCAAAAGATGTCTGTGAAAGCGACAGAAGTCATCAAAGTGATGATGAAACTGGGCGCAATGGCAACCATCAACCAAGTGATTGACCAAGAAACTGCGCAGCTGGTTGCAGAAGAAATGGGTCACAAAGTGATCATCCGTAAAGAGAACGAACTGGAAGAAGCCGTTCTGTCTGACCGTGATGACGAATTTGAGTCTGTGCCACGTGCACCAGTTGTGACCATCATGGGTCACGTTGACCACGGTAAAACGTCAACACTGGACTACATTCGTCGTACACACGTTGCGTCTGGCGAAGCGGGTGGTATTACTCAGCACATCGGTGCTTACCACGTTGAAACGCCAAACGGCATGATCACCTTCCTTGATACTCCGGGACACGCGGCGTTTACGTCAATGCGTGCTCGTGGTGCTCAAGCGACGGATATCGTTGTTCTTGTGGTTGCAGCGGACGATGGCGTGATGCCACAAACAGTTGAAGCGATCCAGCACGCGAAAGCGGCCGGCGTACCTTTGATTGTTGCGGTCAACAAGATCGATAAAGAAGCAGCGAACCCAGATAACGTGAAGAACGAACTGGCGGCATACGACGTGATTCCTGAGGAATGGGGCGGCGAGAACATCTTCGTTCACATCTCTGCAAAACAGGGCACTAACATCGATTCACTGCTAGAAGCGATTCTGCTGCAAGCGGAAGTGCTAGAACTGCACGCCGTGAAAGACGGCATGGCCTCTGGTGTGGTGATTGAATCACGCCTAGATAAAGGTCGTGGTCCAGTTGCAACCGTTCTGGTTCAGTCGGGTACGCTTCACAAAGGCGACATCGTACTGTGTGGTCAAGAATATGGCCGCGTTCGTGCAATGCGTGATGAGCTGGGTGAAGAAGTGGACGAAGCTGGTCCTTCTATCCCTGTGGAAATCCTGGGTCTGTCAGGCGTTCCTGCAGCTGGTGATGAAGCAACAGTTGTTCGTGATGAGCGTAAAGCACGTGAAGTAGCGAACTACCGTCAAGGGAAGTTCCGCGAAGTGAAATTGGCTCGTCAGCAGAAATCGAAACTGGAAAACATGTTCTCGAACATGGCTGCCGGTGACGTTGCTGAACTGAACATCGTTCTGAAAGCAGACGTACAAGGTTCGGTTGAAGCAATCGCTGACTCACTACTGAAACTGTCGACTGACGAAGTGAAAGTGAACATCGTGGGTTCAGGCGTCGGTGGTATTACTGAGACAGATGCCGTCTTGGCCGCTGCATCAAATGCTATCGTTGTCGGCTTTAACGTTCGTGCGGATGCATCAGCGCGTCGTACAATCGAAGCAGAAAATATCGACCTTCGCTACTACTCGATCATTTACCAATTGATCGACGAAGTGAAACAAGCGATGAGCGGTATGCTGGCTCCAGAATTCAAGCAAGAGATCATTGGTCTTGCTGAAGTTCGTGACGTGTTCAAGTCACCGAAACTGGGTGCAATTGCTGGTTGTATGGTGACCGAAGGTACCATCAAGCGTCATAACCCAATTCGCGTACTGCGTGATAACGTGGTTATCTACGAAGGCGAACTGGAATCTCTGCGTCGCTTTAAAGATGACGTCGCAGAAGTGAAGAATGGTTACGAGTGTGGTATCGGCGTGAAGAACTACAACGACGTTCGCGTAGGCGACCAGATCGAAGTGTTCGAAGTTGTTGAGATTCAACGCACCATCGACTAACCAACTAAAATTGCATTATCGGCAAGTTTAGGTTGTTGAATACACCATGGGGGGCTGGGTAAACCATCCCCCCATTCTTTCTATCAGTGAGAAAAGAATATGCCAAAAGAATTTAGCCGTACTCAACGTGTGGCACAGCAATTACAAAAAGAATTAGCGATGATTCTACAACGCGAAGTGCGCGATTCCCGCCTGGGGATGGTGACCATTTCTGACGTTGAAGTGTCTCGCGATCTGGCTTACGCCAAAGTTTTCGTGACCTTCCTGTGCGTGGGTGAGCAAACGCCAGAATCATGCCTGAATGCGCTGCGTGAGCACGAAGTGCACATCCGTATGATGCTGGGCAAACGCATTCGTCTGCGTCTGACGCCAGAGATTCGTTTCCACTACGACAACACCTTGGTGGAAGGTATGCGTATGTCTAACTTGGTGACCGAAGTGGTCAGTCAAGACAAGCAAAAGCAAAAAGAATCGGGTCGTGAGGACGAAGAGTAATGGCGCGTCGTCGTAAAGGCCGTGCGATCAACGGTGTGCTGTTGCTAGATAAGTCAACAGGCATTTCATCAAACGACATTTTACAGAAAGTGAAGCGCCTGTTTTTCGCCGAAAAAGCTGGACATACCGGTGCGCTGGATCCGCTTGCAACCGGTATGCTGCCGATTTGCCTTGGCGAAGCGACCAAGTTCTCCCAGTTCCTGCTTGATTCCGACAAACGCTATCGCGTGATTGCCAAACTAGGTGAGCGCACCGACACCTCAGACTCTGACGGTGACGTGGTGGAAACCCGCCCGGTGCAGGTCGATCGCGAGACTTTGCTGGCCAAGATTGAATCATTCCGTGGCGAAACCGATCAGGTGCCATCGATGTTTTCTGCGCTGAAATATCAAGGACGTCCGTTGTACGAATACGCACGCCAAGGTATTGAAGTGCCACGCGAAGCGCGCAAAATTACCGTGTACGACATCGTCCTGCATCGCTTTGAAGGCGATGAAGTGGAAATGGAAGTGCACTGCTCAAAAGGCACGTACATTCGAACCATCGTTGATGATTTAGGCGAAATGCTGGGCTGCGGTGCGCATGTCACAATGCTGCGTCGCACTGGTGTGGCGAAGTACCCGTATGAAAACATGGTCACATTAGACCAACTCAACGCGATGGTGGAAGACGCCAAGCGTGAAGAGCGCTCGCCTTACGACGTGTTGGATGCGTTGCTGCTGCCAATGGATACCGCAGTGCAGGATTTGCCAGAAGTGAATCTGGTGCCTGAACTGGTTCACATGGTGCAACACGGCCAAGCGGTGCAAGTCTTCGGCGCGCCAAGTGATTGCTTCGTTCGTTTGACCGGCGGAGAGGAGAAACTCTTCTTGGGCGTGGGTGAAATGAATGACGATGGCAAAATTGCGCCAAAACGTTTGGTGGTTTACCCGACAGACGCTGAGTAACGGTCTTTTTTGATCTTGTGCGAAGGGGAATAATTCCCTATAATTCGCGCTCCTCGTGTCGGCTGAATCAGAGATTGGCTGACACAAATATAAACTTAACTCTTTAGGAGAGAATTATGTCTCTGAATGCAGAAACTAAAGCAGCAATCGTTGCTGAATACGCACGTGCCGAAGGCGATACTGGTTCACCAGAAGTTCAAGTAGCTCTACTGACTGCTTCTATCAACCACCTGCAAGGTCACTTCAAAGCGCACAAAGGCGATCACCACAGCCGTCGTGGTCTGCTACGCATGGTTTCTAGCCGTCGTAAACTTCTTGATTACCTGAAAGGCAAAGACCTGTCTCGTTACCAAGATCTAATCAAACGTCTAGGCCTACGTCGCTAATCAGTGACTGCATAGTACAGTTTGTTTAAAAAGGGGCTATATGCCCCTTTTTTGTTATCTAAATTTGGCACATCTTTCGCAATGTAGTTTATACTACCCGCCGTCTGACTCGATGGAGTCAGCATTATCTAAACTCAAGGCATTACAGTCACCGTAAGTCGGCCAACAGGTCGCGGCTATTAAAAACCGATTGGGCAATCAGTCCGTTTTTACTAGTCGCGATTGGTGATGTTTTGAGACCTCAATCGATTCATCCAGGTACGCCCTGGAAAAGGAAAAACTCAATGTTTGAAAAACCAGTAGTAAAAACATTCCAGTACGGTAACCACACCGTGACACTGGAAACTGGCGTGATGGCTCGTCAAGCAACGGCAGCTGTCATGGTAACGATGGACGATACAGCAGTATTCGTAAGCGTGGTTGGTAAGAAAGAAGCCGTTGAAGGCCAAGATTTCTTCCCGCTGACCGTAAACTACCAAGAGCGTACTTACGCTGCAGGGAAAATCCCAGGTGGTTTCTTTAAACGCGAAGGCCGTCCTTCTGAAGGCGAAACGCTGACTGCTCGTCTGATCGACCGTCCAATCCGTCCGCTGTTCCCTGATGCATTTAAAAACGAAGTTCAAGTGATTGCGACTGTTGTGTCTGTTAACCCAGACGTACAACCTGACATCGTGACCATGATTGGTACTTCTGCTGCGCTAGCGATCTCTGGTATTCCGTTCAACGGTCCTATCGGTGCTGCACGTGTGGGTCACATCGATGGTCAATTGGTTCTGAACCCAAGCAACACTGAGCTGGCAACATCAAAGCTTGACCTTGTGGTTGCCGGTACTGAATCTGCTGTGCTGATGGTTGAATCTGAAGCAGAAGTTCTGTCTGAAGAAGAGATGCTGTCTGCGGTTGTATTTGGTCACGACCAACAACAAACTGTGATCAAAGCGATCAACGAATTTGCAGCAGAAGTTGCGACACCAGCATGGGATTGGGTTGCGCCAGAAGAGAACACGGCTCTGACGGCTAAAATCGCTGAACTTGCAGAAGCGAAACTGGTTGAAGCATACCAAATCACTGAAAAAATGGCGCGTTATGACCGCATCCACGAAATCAGTGCTGAAGTCAGCGCAACGCTGCTGGCTGAAAACGAAGAGCTGAATCCAAAAGAAATTCACACTATTTTCCATGACCTAGAAAAAACTGTGGTACGTCGTAGCATCATCGCTGGCAACCCACGTATCGATGGCCGTGAAAAAGACATGGTTCGTGCACTAGACGTACGTACTGGCGTTCTGCCACGTACCCACGGTAGTGCGCTGTTTACTCGCGGTGAAACTCAGGCGCTGGTGACGGCGACTCTGGGTACTCAACGTGATGCGCAAATCATCGACGAACTGACTGGCGAGCGAAAAGATCACTTCCTGCTGCACTACAACTTCCCTCCATACTGTGTGGGCGAGACTGGTTTTGTCGGTTCTCCTAAGCGTCGTGAAATTGGTCACGGTCGTCTGGCAAAACGCGGTATTGCTGCAGTGATGCCTTCTATCGATGAATTCCCATATACCGTACGTGTGGTTTCTGAAATCACTGAATCAAACGGTTCGTCTTCTATGGCGTCTGTATGTGGTTCTTCACTGGCTCTGATGGACGCGGGTGTGCCAATCAAAGCATCGGTTGCGGGTATCGCAATGGGTCTGGTGAAAGAAGAAGATGACTTCGTGGTTCTGTCTGACATTCTGGGTGACGAAGACCACCTGGGCGACATGGACTTTAAAGTAGCGGGTACTTCAAACGGTGTGACTGCACTGCAGATGGACATCAAGATTGAAGGTATCACCAAAGAGATCATGCAGATCGCTCTGAACCAAGCAAAAGGTGCACGTCTGCACATTCTGTCGGTTATGGATCAAGCAATCTCTGGTGCTCGTGACGATATCTCTCAATTCGCGCCACGTATCCACACCATGAAGATCAGCGCAGACAAGATCAAAGACGTGATCGGTAAAGGCGGTGCAGTGATTCGTCAGCTGACTGAAGAAACTGGCACGACCATTGAAATCGAAGATGACGGCACCATCAAAATCGCGGCAACTTCAGGTGAGCAAGCACAAGATGCGATCCGTCGTATCGAGCAGATCACCGCAGAAGTTGAAGTGGGTAAGATCTACACCGGTAAAGTGGCACGTCTGGCTGACTTCGGCGCATTCGTTACCGTACTGCCAGGTAAAGATGGTCTGGTTCACATCTCTCAAATCGCTGACAAGCGTATCGAGAAAGTGTCTGACGTTCTGTCTGAAGGCCAAGAAGTACAAGTTAAAGTTCTGGAAATCGACCGTCAAGGCCGTGTCCGTCTGAGCATGAAAGAAGCGGTTGAGAAACCAGCTGAAGAAGCGCCAGCGGCACAAGATGCACCAGCAGCTGAATAAGCCTCACTGGGTTAAAGCGCGATCTGTTTTCGCTTTTTAACGCCAAAGCATGTTATAAAGGGAGCGTCATTCGCTCCCTTTTTTTATGCGGGATACACAGGAGTATCGATTTGTGAAATGGTTTCGAACCGCAACAGCCAGCGTCGCGCTGATGATTTTGGCAGGTTGCGCCTCTCAATCTTCGACCCAAGGTACGCAATGGGTGTACCCACCGATGGCGATTCCGCTACAGGCGAGTGTGCAGCAAGAAGTGCAAATTGCGCGTTTAACGCAACTGCTGCAACGTCCGGATTTGAGCGATGAAGTTCGCGCTAAGATGCTGTTTGAACGCGGCAATTACTACGACAGTGTGGGGTTAAGAGATTTAGCGCGCCTCGATTTTACGCAGTCTCTTTCACTCAATCCGGCACAACCGGATATCTTTAATCTGCTCGGCGTGTATTACACCGAAGCCGGTGAATTTGATGCGGCATACGAATCATTTGATTCAACCTTAGAGCTCGACCCCGAGAATTTTTACGCAGCGCGTAATCGTGCGATTGCACTTTATTACGGCGAGCGTCCCGAGTTGGCGTTGGATGAAATCAACAACCATTACCTGCAAGATCCCAGCGATCCGTTTCGCGCGCTCTGGCTGTATATCATTCAAAGCGAGTTACACCCAGCGCAGGCACGTCAGGATTTGATGACGCGTTATCAGCAACATGATGAACAGTGGGGCTGGGTTTTGGTGGCATTGATGCTCAACCAAGTGTCTGAAGAGCAAGCCTTTAAAGCGGTATTGGCAGCCACACGCGATAACAGCGCGTTGGCACAGCACCTGACAGAAGCTTACTTCTACCTCGGAAAACGCTATCAAATGCAAGGGGATTACGCGCATGCCATCTCTTTGTATAAGCTGGCGATCTCCTTTAACGTGTACGAATACGTGGAACACCGTTACTCATTCATTGAACTGGGGCGTATCTACCAGCATCTGCGTGACGTACAAATTGCCAAAGCAAAGGCTGAAACGCCCGCACTCGATTAACGGTATGAACTCAGTTGTCTTTTCATCAAAGCTGCCCAGCGGGCAGCTTTTTTATTGCCTATGGATTTAAATTTCGGCAAAATAGTTAGCCTTTCTAACTAAATGGTCGTCGGGATGAGTTTAGATATCCAACTAGAGAAACTGGAGCGATTCACCTCTAAAGTGTGGCGAAAGTACAGCAAAGAAGATCCCATCGCGCAGCTCAGTTTCAATGAATATGACTACTTAAAGGTCATTCAGGGCGCGCAGGAGGCGATTCGACTCACGGATTTGGCCGCGGAGCTCGAAGTGAGTAAACCGTCGGCATCAAATATGGCTAAACGCCTAGAAAGAAAAGGATTGGTGCAAAGAACACGATGCAGTGAGGATGCTCGGTCACATCGGTTGTCATTGACCGAACTGGCGGAAATCCATTTGGCATCGGAAGCCAAAGTGTATCAATTGCTGGCTGAACAGGTGTCGCAGCACCTCAGTGACGAAGAGTCATCATGCCTTGATATGTTGTTGAGTAAAGCATTACGTTAATGGCTAACATTAGTTAGCAAAGCTAATAATATAAATGAGTAGTTGAACATGAACACCTCTATCAATCGTCAGTTTCTTCGCTACGCGATTCCAACCGTAGCTGCCATGCTGGTGAATGGTCTTTATCAAGTCGTGGATGGTATTTTTATCGGTCACTATGTTGGTGCGACCGGATTGGCCGGCATCAACGTTGCGTGGCCGGTGATTGGGACCATTTTAGGCGTGGGGATGTTGGTGGGGGTCGGCACCGGTGCATTGGTGTCGATCAAACAAGGGGAAAAAGATCTGCACAGTGCTAAGCGTATTCTGGCGACAGGCTTGTTGACTCTTGTGATGTTGGCGCCAGTCGTGGCGACGTTGCTTTGGTTTTTTGCCGATGACTTTTTGCGTTGGCAAGGCGCACAAGGGCGCACATTTGAATTGGGCATGCAGTATCTGCAAGTGCTGATCGTTGGCTGCGTGTTTACCCTTGGCTCCATTGCGATGCCGTTTTTGCTGCGCAATGATGACAGCCCCAATTTGGCGACCATGTTGATGGTGGTGGGCGCGCTGTGTAACATCGTGCTTGATTACGTGCTGATCGCATGGTGGCAATGGGAATTAACCGGTGCAGCGATTGCGACGGCCATTTCGCAACTGATCGTCACCGGGCTTGGTTTGAGCTACTTTTTCTCCAAGCGCGCCAAACTGCGTTTAACACGCGCTTGTCTCACCATGGAGTGGCGCTATCTGCCGAAGATTTTTGCCATTGGTGTCTCCAGCTTTTTTATGTACGCCTACGGTTCAACCATGGTGGCGTTACACAACAGCTTGATCATTCAGTACGGCGACGCCGTCATGGTCGGTGCGTATGCCATTTTGGGCTATATCGTCACCGTGTACTATCTCACGGTGGAGGGCATTGCCAACGGCATGCAACCGCTGGCGAGCTTTAACCATGGTGCGCGTCAGTACGACAATATTCGCCGCTTGCTCAAATTGGCGATGAGCATCGCTGTGTTGGGCGGGGTCGTGTTTGTGGTCCTGATCAACCTGTTTCCTGAACAGGTGATTGGTATCTTTAACTCCGATGATCCTCGTTTGATGGAAGGCGCGGTGTTTGCGCTCAAACTGCACATGTTTGCGCTGTTTCTGGATGGTTTTTTGGTGGTGAGTGCGGCTTACTATCAAGCGACCAATCATGGGGGCAAAGCGATGTTTGTCACCGTGGGCAACATGTTGGTGCAGTTGCCGTTTTTGTACATGCTGCCGAAACTGTATGGCATTACTGGGGTGTGGATTGCGTTTCCGCTGTCGAACATTGCGCTAACTGCTGTGGTCGCTGTCATGCTGTGGCGTGATGTGTCGCGCTTGGGCAAACCGGGCGCCCCGGCGTACGCCTGACGGCGATCTGTGAGTGAAAAGGCTGAAGAGATCCTTCAGCCTTTTTTCTATCCCTAAACCACCGTCTATGACGGCGGTGATCGTTGTGTGGTGGGTTAGATGTTTTTGACTTCTAGGCCCGCCAGTTGATGCCAGTAGCCGTTGCATTGATGGTTCGCTAGAGGCTGAGGGTGCTGGCCATGCTCGTTCGCTTTGAAGCGGTCGAGATGGCTGAAGGTTTCAACGCCAAGTGGGCTCAGGCGCACCACGTCGACCAATCCCTGCATGGCTGGCAGATCATTGACCAAGTTGTAGCAGTAACCTGATTGCGTCTGAATGCCGTTCAGATTAAACACCGATTGACCTTCTTGGCTGTGAACTTGAATGCCGGTGGGGTATTTGATGCAACAGGTCTCGCATTCATCTTTGGCGCGATTTTCAGCCCGCGCGGTAAAGCAGCGCGCGGAGTAGGCGAGCGGCAGATAACCGTGGCTGAACACTTCGGTTTCAAACTGACCCCGAATACCCAGCTGTTCGCACTGTGCCAACACGTTCTGGAGCCAATCACGCGACAGTTCTACTGGCATGCACCAACGGGTCATCCCTTGTTTGAGAAACAGCTTCAGGGCGTAAGCGTTGTACGCATTGATGGCCGGACCAACCACAAACGGAATGCCTTTTTCGCTCGCCATTTGAATCGCTGCCATGTCATTGGCTTCGACCGCGAAGTCACCGTTATCAATGTATTTTTTCATCACATTGATTTCACTGGGGGCTTCGAGCAGCGCCATGGTGGATAACACGACTTGCTTGCCGGCAGCACTCAGGGCTTGCGCGATCTCCAGCCAGTGTTGCGATTTCATTTCGCGTCGTTTGGAACAGACGGTTTCACCGAGATAAATGATGTCGGCGTTGCTGGCGCACGCTTGCTGATAAAATTGTTCTACATCTTGCTTGGGCCAGAAGTAGAGCAGGGGACCGAGGGCGTATTTCATGGTGTTCTCCACGTCGTTTATTGCCATTGACGGTGATAAGCACCGAGTGTGGTCTGTGTGCCTTCCGAAACATTAGCCAGCGCTGCATTCCACGCCGCTTCCACTTGATAGCCTTCTGGATTGGCCAGGTAACGGTCGATGGCGGCGCGCCAAGTACGCGTCACTTGTTCAACATACGCCGGGCTGCGCTGACGGCCTTCAATTTTGACTGAGGCCACGTTCGCAGCAAACAGTTCTGGCAGCAACGACAAGGTATTAAGGCTCGTGGGTTCTTCCAGCGCATGGTAGCGCTTATGTTCACCGTCGATGTCGGCAATAAAGCGACCTTTACACAGCGTGGGGTAGCCCGCGTTCTCTCCGGCCGAATATTTATCGATCAGGATTTCATTCAAGCGCGATTCCAAACCGGACGCGGTTTCTTGCCAGCGTACGTATTTGGCTGGTGAGCACGCCCCCACGGTATTGGGCGATTCGCCTGTCATGTACGATGACAAGTAGCAGCGCCCTTCCGACATGATGCACAGGCTGCCAAAAGCAAACACTTCCAATTCGACATCGTGTGGAATATTACGCGAGAGCTGTTTGACCTGATGAATGGAGAGTACGCGCGGCAGAACGACGCGTTTCACGTTGAAGTTCTGCTTGTAGAACTCGACCGCTTTGACGTTGGTGGCCGAGGCTTGCACGGACAGGTGCAATTCCAAGTCTGGGTAGCGAGTGGCGGCGTAATCGAGAATGGCCACATCGGCCACGATCAACGCATCAATGCCCAAATCGGCGGCTTGATCCACCGCACTGCTCCATCGCTCAAATCCATTGGGATGCGCGAAGGTGTTGAGGGCGACGTGAATCTTTTTTCCTTGGTCATGGACGTACTGAACGGCTTTATCCAGCTTTTTGCCACTGAAATTCAGGCCCGCGAAGTGACGTGCATTCGTGTCATCTTTAAAGCCGATGTAAACCGCGTCAGCGCCACAGTCGATGGCTGTTTTGAGAGCAGGCAGGTTGCCTGCAGGACAGAGTAGTTCCATTGCTCGGGTACTGTTTTCTGAGGACAAGTTCCCGTATTTTATGAAGAATTATGAATATCGGATTTGATGTAAGGCAGGTTTCACTCAATAAAGGAAAAATTACTCACTTAGAGTGATTTACGATGACGGCGATGCTGAGAAAACAGCTCTTCGACTTCATGTTTCGGTTGCGGGCGATAGAAGTGGAAGCCTTGAATCGAATGGCAGTTGAGGTTGGAGAGCAACGTGGCTTGTTGCTGAGTTTCGACCCCTTCGGCCACCACCGTTAAGTTGAGCGATTTACCCAAATTAATGATGTTTTCAATCACCGTCACCTGTTTCGGGAGCGTGTCGATGTCGGTGATAAACGCGCGGTCAATTTTCAGCTCGTCGATCGGAAAGCGTGCCAAATAGGCCAGCGACGAGTAGCCGGTGCCGAAGTCGTCAATCGACAACGAAAACCCCAGTTTCTTAATCGCATTGAGCATTTGTAGCGTGTGTTCGCTGTCGCTCATCACCGCACTTTCTGTCAGCTCAAAGGTGATGCAGTTGGGATCCAGCGCCGTCGTGCGTAGTAACTTCTCAAGGTAATCAATCAGTTGTGGGTTACCAAACTGTTCGGGTGAAATGTTAATTGCCACACGGCCTGGCAAAATGCCTTGCTGTTTCCAGCGTTTGACGGTGGCAAACACATCGCGCATCACCACGCGGCCAAGGTGTTCGATCAAGCCGGCTTTTTCCGCCACGGGAATGAAGGCACCCGGGCTGATGTAGCCTTCAACCGGGTGCTTCCAGCGCACCAATGCTTCCGCGCCATTGATGCTGAAATCACGCGCATTCACTTTCGGTTGGTACCACACTTCCAAGCCATTTTGTTGCAGGGCTTTTTGTAGTTCGATCTCCAGCCACAGGCGCATACGTGCTTCTTTGTTCATTTGATCATTGAACTTGATTAAGCGGTTGCGGCCGCGATCTTTGGCTTCGTACATCGCCGTGTCCGCGTTTTGCAGCAGCACGCGCGCGTCGCTGCCATCACCCGGGTAGCACACGCTGCCGATTGAACAGGCCAGTCGTTTGCTGAAATGATGCAGATCGAACGGTTGGTTGATGAGCGAAATGATGCGCTCTGCCAGCATTTCGGCGGAGCGATTGTGCTCCGGCTCGGGCAAGATCAAACCAAATTCGTCGCCACCAAGATGACCCAATACCGCGTGAGGCGGCAACAGACGTTTGAGGCGCGATGACACTTCTTTGATCACTTTGTCGCCAATGTGATGCCCCAACGAGTCATTGATGTTTTTGAAGTTATCAATGTCGAGGTAGAGCATGACCAACGGCGTGTCGTTTTGAATCAGGTGTTCTAGGCGTTTGGTAAAGCCCAAACGGTTATACAAACCGGTTAAGGTGTCGATATGTACATCCGTTTGGGTCGTCGCCGAGAGCTGTTTGGTCGCTTGCGACGCATCCTGAATCAGGATCAGTTGTGAGTTGCTGCTGAGCACGCGAGTGGTGCCCGCATTGAGCTGGACTTTCCGCTCAAAGCCGCAGCGAGGGCCGGTCAGGCACACCAAGGGGGCTTCTGAGAGCAACAACCCGATGGGGGTGCTAAATGCCGCTTTGGTTTTTTCGTCAATAAACAGGCTAGAAAGATCTTCACCGAGTAAATCGGAGGTGTCATCCAAGCCAAGCAAACGTGCCGATGATGGGTTCGCGGAAATGATGCAATCGTCTTCCACCAACAGTAAGCCGTCGGGCAGCAGTGTGGTGAGGGTGGAAAACTTGTGTTCGGACTCTTCCAGTGAACGAATGAGAATCTGTTTTTCAGACGTGTCGATGGCGTGAAAAACGACGTATTCGACCTGTTTGTCATTGAGAATGGGCGAGAGCGAAAAGTGCAGACTGGTTTCGAGGTCGAGCTCGTGTAGTGTGACTTCGGCTTCAAGAGTTTCGCCGCGAAACGCACGGTCGTAGTAGGGCTTGAGATGCTGATAAAAGTGTTCGCCCAACACGCTTTTATCGTTCATGCCAACGAGTTCATCTGCTGACAAGCCAGCGATGTCGCAATAGCGCTCATTGACCAGAACATACTGATGTTGGTCATTAAGCAATGCAAAAAAGAACGGACTATGCGACGTAATTTTTGCAAACCAGTGCTGTATATTTTGCGAGGGCATGTGCGAAAGCATCAAGATACTACCAACCGTCCAGAATGCGTACTATTCATTGAAATTGTTACTCAGGCAACAACCATTAACTATAACTTTGATTCCTGCTACTGAAAAGCGACATCAGGGAACTGGTTTTTTGATGCATAACAGGAATTGGCGTAAATACATCCATTATGATGAGACACACTTAATTTAAAAGGTAACGGATAACGCGCGTGATTAACAAGATTCGTACTCAACTAGTTCAAAATGCCGCATCAATTTTGAGATCTCCAATCCACTTATTACCTAAATCTGTGCAAAAAAAAGCCTTGCTGGATGGGCTCAAACTCGCCTTCCACGAAGCCTTGGATGACGGCGACTTCGAATTCCTTGAAGACAAATGGCTCAAGGTCGAAATCCGAGACCTGAATTTACGTTGGTTTATCAGTTATGAGAACGAAAATCTCATCGTTGCAGACAATGTACGCCATGAAGATGTCAGTTTTAGCGGCGATTTAAATGACCTTGTTCTGATCGCGGGCCGCAAAGAAGATCCCGATACCTTATTTTTCCAACGTCGCCTGTCGATTGAAGGGGATACGGAGTTGGGACTGGAAGTCAAAAACTTGATGGACAGTGTGGATTTGGAACAATTACCGAAAGCATTGCAAATTTTACTTCACCAACTGGCCGATTTTGTGCATAAAGGCATGCAAACGCCAAACACACACAATGAGGTACTCAATGCTTATTCGAACTGAAGCTCCAGCGGACATTCTGGCGGTCGACCGTCTGCTTAAAACGGTGTTTGACACCGACGCTGAAGCAAATCTGGTCATGGCATTACGAGAAAACAGTCACCGCACGTTGTCGCTGGTGGCGTGTGATGATGAGGGGGAAGTGGTGGGGCATGCCATGTTCAGTCCGGTACTGCTCAATGGCGAAGACCTCAACTGGCAAGGCTTGGCGCCTTTGGCCGTCAAAGCGGAATTTCGTCATCAAGGGTTGGGCGGCGAGCTGGTGAATGAGGGCTTGGCGTCGCTGGGTGAGTTGGGCTATCCCGCTTGCGTCGTGCTTGGCAACCCGGATTATTACGCGCGCTTTGGTTTTACATCGGCCGAAAAACACGGATTTCATTGTCAATGGGACGTGCCGGCTGACGCATTTCAAATTGTCGCCCTGTGGGACGATGAATTGACCGGCCGCAGCGGTGAGATTCAATACTGTCCGGAATTTGCTGACCTCGCGTAACATGCTTGAGCGCGCTGATCATGCGATGGCCTCAACTTATGCGATGGCCACAACGTGAATGCCAAGGAGCCTGACGGCTCCTTTGTTTTTTTGTGCCTTTTCGCACACGGCGTCTTGAGTGAATTCAACGAAGTTTGATAGCATGGCGCGCAATGAATCGACGAGCGAAGCGACATGTCTGACCGCCAACAACACTACTTACACGCCATGGGTATCCAGAGCTGGGATCTGGTGCATCCTGAGCGTCTGCAAGGCTATCAGCCCACCTTAGCGCCATTGGACGACGAATGCCGTTTGGTGCTGGTGAGTGACACCTACCCAACGGCTGCGGAAGCGCTGCTGTTTGAACGAGTGTTGAAAAGTTTTCATGTGCCACTTGCAGCGGCGCGTCATGTCTTTCCCCATCAATTGGCGCAGTTGGACCTGAGCGGCTTAGCGTGGATTTGGTTGGCGGGTGTTGAGGTGGATGTGGACACGTCGGCCAACCGGCTGACCTCACCTGCGTTGGCCGACATTGATGGTCATACGCAACATCGCCGTGACTTATGGCAACAAATTTGCTCGTACGGAGCGCAATCTAAATGAGTGTTGAATTTGTACCGATGGCCGCCGAGCATACCGACGCGGTCTATCACATTGAACTGCATGCACACACGCACCCATGGTCAAAAACCATGGTGGGCGATCTCTCCAGCCGCGGTGCTTGTCACTGCGTGATGTTGGTCAGCGGCAAGGTGGTCGGGTATTTCTTTGCTCAAAACATTGTTGGTGAAGTGACGCTGCTCAACATCGCCATTGAACCAGCGCAGCAAGGCAAAGGCTATGGCCGTCAACTGGTGACACATTTTCTCGACATGTGCCATGAGCAAGGCGCAGAGAGCGCTTGGTTGGAAGTGCGAGAAAGCAACGCGCGAGCCTACGCCCTTTACACGGATCTGGGGTTTCACGAAATTGACCGCCGCGTGAATTACTACCCCACTGGGCATGGTCGCGAAGATGCGATCATCATGAGCTACATCTGCTAAATAGCTTATTGCAGGCCAATTTGACGCGTCTCGGCGGGCTCCAATAATTGATGATAGTGATGATGACTAAACCGCTGCGCCATCTCTTGGGCCGTCAGCGGTTTATCAAATAAGTAACCTTGAAACTGCTCACAGCCCAACTCCTTGAGCGCGTTGAGTTCAAACGTATCTTCCACGCCTTCAGCAATCACTTCCAGCCCCAAACGGCGCGCAATCATGATGATGGTATCGACGATCGCCTGGTCGCTGTCGTCTAGATGCAACTGGGTGACAAACGAACGGTCGATCTTGAGCACATCCACCGCCAGATGTTTCAGGTAACGCAGCGACGAGTAGCCCGTCCCAAAGTCATCAATCGAAATGTTGAGCTGAAACTCTTTCAAACGCGCCATTTTTTCAATCGCGCTTTCGACATTTTCTAGCAGCAGACTTTCGGTGATCTCCAGTTCAATGTGTTCGCCCGTGATCCCCGCTTGTTGCAAGGCGTCGCGAATGTGATCGACAAATGCGTCCTGCGCAAATTGCAGCGGGCTGATGTTGATCGCCAAACGTTGGAACTCCGGCGGTAGCACGCCCTCTTTCTTCCATTGAGCGTATTGATAGCAGGCTTGCTCGATGATCCAATTGCCGATCTGCAAAATTTGTCCGGTTTCTTCGGCGATCGACATGAATGCCCCCGGTGGCAACACACCTTTGTGCGGATGATTCCAGCGAATCAACGCTTCAACGCCGATGATCTGGTGGTCGAGATTGACCTGCGGTTGGTAGTAAAGCTCAAATTGATTATGACTCAGTGCCTCGTGCAAACCTTTTTCGATTTCCAAAAATGATTCGACCTGCGCCTGCATTTCAGGCTCGTAAAACACATATTTGTTGCGGCCGCTGACTTTGGCGCGATAGAGCGCGGTGTCGGCTTGGCGCAGCACATCGATGTTGGTGATACCAGCCGATGGAAACATCGAAATCCCAATGCTGACCGAGCAATACAGTTGGTGATCGTCAATCGAATACGGATTGGAGATCAACGCGAGTAACTGCTTGGCGACGTTCTCGACGCGCTCGCTGTCCAACGCGGGGATCAGCACCACAAACTCATCGCCCCCAATACGCGCGGCAATATAATCCTGTTTTGCCCAAGCTTGCAGGCGCGTGGCGATGGCTTTGATCAATTTGTCGCCGATGGTGTGGCCCAAGGAGTCATTGATGGTTTTGAAGCGATCCAGATCGAGATAGAACAGCACGCCGCTGTGTTGATCGTGTTGGGCAAGATCGATGGATTTACTCAGCATTTGCAGCAACAGGCTGCGGTTTGCAAGCCCGGTTAACGTGTCGTAGTAGGCGAGCTGATTGAGTTTGGCTTCGGCCAGTTCGCGCTCATGCCACAAGGTGTGAAATGACGACGCCAGTTCACTCAGCTCGCTTTCTTGATGAATCAACGGCGGCGACAGGTTGTGCGGCCGGTCGGGCAGCGACCGTACCCAGTTGATCAGCGTGGTGATCGGCAACGACAGCTTGCGATAGAAAAAGATCAGCAAAATGGTGGTGAGCAGCACGTTGCGCAGCAGGTCGAACATCAGCACGCGGGTTGTTTTCGCCAAAAAGGCTTCGGCAATGGAGGTACCGTTGATGGAAAAACTTAAGGTCCCGATCACCACATTGGAGTTGGGTTGGTGCAAATCGGCCTGAAAGGTTGGGACATCGGGCGTTAAGTAGCGCGACAGCAGTTGAATAAACGCACCTTGCGCTGCCACATTACGTTCCATACGCGCCAAATCATCCCCAAAGTCATCGACAATCGAGACGCGGTAAATCGCCGGATCGGCCATCAAGCTGGTGGCGACCTGTTCTGCCAGCAGATGATTCAAATGATACGCCGCTTGGCTGGCGTTGTTGTAGCTTTGAATCAGCTTGAAATGATAGTGCTCTTCAATGCGTCCTTGTTCCTGATGTAGGTCGACCAGCGTATGATAGAGGCTGAAACAAAAGCCCAATAGCACAGAGACCAGAAAGACGGTCTTGGCTTGGCGAAACGCTAATGAGTGAATCTGTTTGAGTTTGGTCATAGAGGTTGAGCATTCCCTGTTCTTCCTTATCAGTTATAGTCCATAATTCGAGAGAAATTAAAGGCCAAGTCAAAACTCAGCTTTTCTGTGTTGCGTGTCTTAAAGTTGCTCCCGAGGCCAAGATCAGAGAGAATACCGCGCAAATTTGAACCGAAAGGCTAAGGTCTGGCTGCATGCCGCCTTTTAGCATCAAGAGAAGATCCGTTTCATGTCTACTACTCCTTTTTTAGGCGAAGTTTCTAAGCGTCGAACTTTCGCCATTATCTCGCACCCGGATGCGGGTAAAACCACCATCACTGAAAAAGTGTTGTTGTTCGGACGCGCAATTCAAACGGCCGGTTCGGTCAAAGGCCGTGGTTCTGCTCAGCACGCGAAATCAGACTGGATGGAGATGGAAAAAGAACGGGGTATCTCGGTCACCACCTCTGTGATGCAGTTCCCTTACCGCGATGCGCTGGTGAACCTACTGGATACCCCGGGACACGAAGACTTCTCTGAAGATACGTACCGTACGTTGACGGCAGTGGACTCGTGCCTGATGGTGATTGATGCGGCAAAAGGTGTCGAAGATCGAACCCGTAAGCTGATGGAAGTTACCCGCCTGCGTGATACGCCAATCGTAACGTTCATGAACAAATTGGACCGTGACATTCGCGACCCAATGGAATTGCTGGATGAAGTGGAAAACGAACTCAGCATCGCGTGCGCGCCCGTGACATGGCCAATCGGCTGTGGGAAAGAGTTCAAAGGCGTGTACCACATTCATCGTGATGAAACGGTGCTGTACGCAACCGGCCAAGGCCACACCATTCAGGAAGAGCGCATTGTTAAAGGCTTGGATAACCCAGAGCTGGATACGCACATCGGTGAGGATCTGGCGAGCCAACTGCGTGAAGAGCTGGAGCTGGTGCTCGGCGCATCACACGAGTTTGACCGCGAGCTGTTCCTGAAAGGTGAACTGACGCCAGTCTTCTTTGGTACGGCACTGGGGAACTTCGGTGTTGACCACATGCTAGACGGCCTGACCGAGTGGGCGCCTGCGCCACTGCCGCGTGCGGCGAACGAGCGTCAAGTCGAAGCGACCGAAGAAAAATTCAGTGGTTTCGTGTTTAAGATTCAGGCCAACATGGATCCGAAACACCGCGACCGTATCGCGTTCATGCGTATCGTATCCGGCACCTACAAGCAGGGCATGAAGATGAACCATGTTCGCTTGGGTAAACAGGTGAGCATTTCTGATGCGGTGACCTTCATGGCTGGCGACCGCTCACGCGCTGAAGAAGCGTTTGCGGGTGACATCATTGGTCTGCACAACCACGGTACGATTCAAATTGGTGATACGTTCACGCAAGGTGAATCACTGAAATTCTCCGGCATTCCTAACTTTGCGCCAGAGCTATTCCGTCGTATTCGCCTCAAAGATCCATTGAAGCAGAAACAGCTGCTCAAAGGTCTGGTTCAGTTGTCAGAAGAAGGTGCGGTGCAGGTGTTCCGTCCACTACAAAACAACGATCTGATCGTGGGCGCAGTCGGTGTGCTGCAGTTTGATGTGGTGGTGGCGCGTCTCAAATCAGAATACAACGTGGAAGCGATCTACGAAGGCGTGAACGTAGCGACGGCGCGCTGGGTAGAATGCAGCGATGTGAAGAAATTCGAAGAGTTCAAACGTAAGAACCAGAGCAACCTAGCGCTGGATGGTGGGGATAACCTGGCGTACATCGCGCCAACCATGGTGAACCTCAACCTCGCGCAAGAACGTTCGCCGGAAGTGACCTTCCGCGCCACACGCGAACACTAAGCGAGTGGATGCCTGACAGCGCGGCAATGCTGGCGCAGTCTTCATGGCGATGACGCAATAAAAAAGCCGATGCAATGCATCGGCTTTTTCTATCTTTGCGGGCAGAATTATTTTTTCTTCTTGCCGCTGCTTTTCTTACCGGCGGTTTTTTTCACGGCCGTTTTTTTCTTGCTGTCGTCTTTTTTCTTTTTCTTAAACACGGGTTTTTTGTGTTTAGGACGCATGCCATCGACATAGCGCTCTTTGATGTCTTCTTTCAGGTAGCGAGCCACGCGATCCATCATCGGTTGGTCGTGGGCTTCTACCAGCGAAATCGCGATGCCTTTTTTACCGGCGCGCGCCGTGCGACCGATGCGGTGCAGGTACACATCTGCGCTGCGAGGCAGGTCAAAGTTGATCACGTGGCTGACATCCGGTACGTCGATACCGCGCGCGGCAACGTCGGTCGCCAGCAGAATGTTCACGCTGCCGTCACGGAAGCGGCTAATTGCGTTATTACGGCGATCTTGCGGCATTTCACCTTGAATCCACGAACAAGCAATTTGTGCGCTTTCGAGCACTGCACGAACTTCCGCCAGGCGCTCACGTGTTTTGAAGAACACGATCGCACGCTCGGATTGCTGCGTCAGAATTGCTTTCAGCAGCTCCAGTTTGTGGTTCATGTCGTCGGCACGGTGATACCACTGAGAAATCTTTTTGCGTTCGCGACGTGGCGGCTCAGCGTTGACTTCGGCTGGCTCTTTGAGCAGGTCAGCGGTAAAGCCTTCTACGCCACGACCTTCCAACGTTGCTGAGAACAGCATGGTTTGTTTACGCCAGCGACATTCCGCCGATAGGCGATCGACCACCGGGCCAAAGCCCATGTCTAGCATGCGGTCCGCTTCATCCAAGATCAGCCATTCAATTGCGCGGCAGTCAAAGCGTTCTGCTTCGATGTACTCCAGCAAGCGACCTGGCGTTGCCACCACGATGTCTTGCGTGGTCGCCAGAATGTCGGCGTGTTCTTGATACTGCACGCCGCCGGTGATGGTGAAAATATTCAGCTTGGTGTATTTCGCCAGTTCACGTGCTTGTTCGGTAATCTGCATCGCCAATTCACGGGTTGGCGTCAGAATCAGAATACGAGCTGGGCCAGCTTTCTTCCGTGGAAAGTCTTGCAGGAACTGCAGTGCTGGAATAACGAACGCGGCAGTTTTACCGGTGCCGGTCGGAGCGGATGCCAATACATCTCTGCCGTCCAGGGCGTGGGGAATCGCTTCGGCTTGAACTTGAGTTGGGCGTTCGAAGCCCATTTCCTCGATCGCTTCAAGAAGATTTGGGTCCAGTTCTAGGTCAGCAAAGGTTTTGATCACTATTATTTACTCCGCGAGCGCTGGGCTGATCAGTCTAAATTAAAGGGCGCACATTATAGATGGATCATCGGCCAGATCACATCTTTAATTTCTACATCTTGAGATAAAAAGCACGCGTTAAGGCGATAAAGTCTGCACTGTAGGTGGCGCCTTCTTGAATTATGAGTGTACTCAATTGGCTGGAGCACGGCTCTCTTTGTAGCTCAAACAATAGGCGGTGTACAGGTTTACGCGCCGAAGGTTGCACGTTGCAACGTCGCGCCAGAAACCAACCTTGCTGCTCGGCTTGAGCAATGAATTGTTCCCCCTCAACGGCAGGCAAGATCAGACTGGCGGTGCCGAGAGGCGTCAGCAAGCGCGCCATTGCTTGCAGTAAGTCTCCATGATTTAAGCGGTCGGTGTGTCGCGCGGTGGCGCGCTGCGCATGCTGCGACTGTTGGCCGTCATTGAAATAGGGCGGGTTACAGATGATCGCATCGACGGGCGTGTTGAGCTGGGTTTGAAGAATGTTTTGCTGCGCCACCTGGATGCGATTGGCCCATGGGGAGTGCGCCACGTTGTGGCTGGCGGCATGAAACGCGTGTTCATCGATATCGACTGCTGTGATGCTCGCTTGCGGAAATCGCTGCGCGCACATTAAGGCCAGCAAACCGGTGCCCGTGCCGATATCGAGAATGTGCTGCGGCGAGGTGGCAAATGCCCACGCGCCCAACAAAACGCCATCGGTGCTGACGGGCATGCCGCTTTGGCCCCCTTCAATGGTAAATTGCTTAAATTTGAAGCCTTTAGTCTTTAACGTGCTACTTTTCATGAAAATATCGATTTCTGTTTAACTTGAAGTAATTCTGTCTGTTGTTATTTTATTGTTTGGATTTTTGTTCTGGTTGTTGTCAATTTGTGGGTTGGGTTGATCGAAATATCGTTCTATCTATTTTTTAACAAATAGTGATTTTCACTGCTTTTTTCTTATAGTTGCAAATTAATGTGGTGTTTTTTGCTTTGCTATTGCGAAATATCGATGGTTTCGTCATTATTCGCCCCCTAATTTAAGGTTGGGGACGTCGGATCTCCACCGGATGCACACACAACATTCATGACATTTTAATAAGGGTTATCTGTGAAGCAGACGTTAAAACTAACAGATATTGCCGCTTTAGGCTTTATGCTTTTCGCGTTCTTCTTGGGCGCTGGGAACATCATTTTTCCACCATTGGCCGGCCAGATGGCGGGCGAAAACTTGATGCCGGCCATGGGCGGCTTCCTGCTCACGGCTGTGGGTCTTCCTTTGGTGGCTATCATTGCTGTGGCGATTGCGGGCGGTAGCTGGCAACACCTCACCAAAGACTTACCCGTCAAAGTGGCCACGCTGATCGCGGTGCTGATTTTTATCATTATCGGTCCAGCTTTTGCGGCGCCGCGTACTGGCCTCGTGGCGTATGAAATGGCGGTGAGCCCGCTGTTTGCTGAAACTTCGCAAATGCACCTGACTGCGTTCTCAGTGCTGTTCTTTGTGGTGGCGATGTTCTTCTCTTGGTCACAAGGCCGTTTGATTGACCTGATTGGTAAACTGCTAACCCCTGCGCTGTTTATCGGCTTGATCATTTTGGCTGTTGGCGTATTCATGGACCCGCAAGGCGCGTGGATGCCTGCATCTGGCCCGTATGCCACCCAGCCATTCACCAAAGGTTTCTTGGAAGGTTACAACACCATGGATACTTTGGCGGCACTGATGTTTGGCATGCTGATTGTCGATGCGATGCGCAGCAAAGGCATCACTGAATCCCGTGCAACCACCAAATACCTGATTAGCTCAGCCTTCATTGCGGCCGCTGGTTTGGCATCGGTGTACATCTCGCTGTTCTACTTGGGCGCAACCAGCTCGGTGATTGCCGGCGGTGCGGACAACGGCGGCTTTATTCTGAGCCAATATGTCCAAGCGCTGTTTGGTCCTTATGGCCAAGTGGTTCTGTCGACCATCGTTTTGTTGGCGTGTCTGACCACGGCGATTGGCCTGATTTCTGCGTGTTCAGAGTACTTCAGCTCGGTGACCAAGATTCCTTACCACACGTGGGTCATCATCAACGGTGTAGCGTGCGCGGTCATTGCGAACGTGGGTCTGGCACAACTGATTTCGCTGTCGATTCCAGTGCTGGTGGCGCTGTACCCTGTGGCGATTGTGCTGGTTCTGCTGGCATTTGTGCGTCACAAATTACCGAATCCACAAGCTGCGTTTCGCGTGGTGACGTTGGTTGCATTCCTGTTTGCGTTGATCGACGCCGCCAAAGTGGTTGGTGCCGACATGTCATTCTTTGACGTGCTGCCTCTGTTTGATGTGGGCATGGGGTGGGTACTACCGACCTTTGCTGCACTGATTTGCATGTTCTTCGTGGCGACCTCTGTACAGGATGAGCTGCAGCACGAAACGGTGTAATCGCTCGATTCAAAGTGAAGGCGGATGAGGTATCATCCGCCTTTTTTATTTGGGCAGAATTTCTGCCTGAAGCGCGAAAAACCCTGCGCAGTGAGGCGAATTTTTCCTGTATCTTCATCACATTTTTCAGTAGAATTCTGCGGTTAAATTCTATTCATAAAGTCAAAATCAAACATGTTTGAAATCAATCCAATTAAAAACCGTATTCAGGATGTGTCAGAGCGCACGAACGTCCTGAGGGGGTATCTTTGACTATGACGCCAAAAAAGAGCGTCTAGAAGAAGTCAACGCAGAACTTGAACAACCGGATGTGTGGAACGAACCTGAGCGCGCGCAAGCGCTGGGTAAAGAACGTTCTTCTCTAGAAGCGGTTGTGGAAACCATTGACCAACTCGACCAAGGTGTGGATGACGTTGAAGGTCTCTTGGAGCTGGCGGTGGAAGCCGAAGACCAAGAAACATTTGACGAAATTGGCCCTGAACTGGAAGAACTGGAAAGCAAGCTGGCGAAGCTGGAATTCCGCCGTATGTTCTCCGGTGACCACGATTCGTCAGATTGCTACCTTGACCTGCAAGCCGGTTCTGGTGGTACAGAAGCGCAAGACTGGACATCCATGATGTTGCGTATGTACCTGCGCTGGGCCGATGCGAAAGGCTTCAAAACGGAAGTGATTGAAGTATCGGAAGGCGATGTAGCGGGCCTGAAATCGGCGACCGTTCGCATCGTGGGCGACTACGCTTACGGTTGGTTGCGTACCGAAACCGGTGTTCACCGTTTAGTTCGTAAGTCACCTTTTGACTCCGGTGGTCGTCGCCATACGTCATTTGCGTCTGCGTTTGTTTACCCAGAGATTGATGACAACATTGCCATCGACATTAACCCAGCGGATCTGCGCATCGACGTTTACCGCGCTTCGGGTGCCGGTGGTCAGCACGTGAACACCACGGAATCTGCGGTACGTATTACCCACCTTCCAACCAACACCGTTGTGCAGTGTCAAAACGACCGCTCTCAGCACAAAAACAAAGATCAAGCGATGAAACAGCTGCGTGCGAAACTGTTTGAACTTGAGCTGCAAAAGCAGAATGCTGAGAAACAAGCGAATGAAGACGCGAAATCGGACATCGGCTGGGGTAGCCAAATCCGTTCATACGTGTTAGATGATTCACGAATCAAAGATTTACGTACCGGCGTTGAAAACCGCAATACACAAGCGGTTCTTGACGGTGACTTAGACAAATTTATCGAAGCTAGCCTGAAATCAGGTCTTTAAGCTTTTTACCGACAAAACAGGGTACATGCAAAATGACTGATGCTGTTCAAAACGAAACGAATCAAGAGCAAATCGCGCAAGAAGAAAACAAACTGATTGCAGAGCGTCGCAGCAAGTTAGAGCACATTCGTAAGGGTTGTAAGGCGAACGGTCACCCAAATGACTTCCGTCGTGACAGCCTCGCGGGTGATCTGCAAGCTGAGTTCGGTGAAAAGACCAAAGAAGAACTGGAAGCGCTGAACCACATCGTGGCGATCGCGGGTCGTGTGATGGCGAAACGTGGTCCATTCCTGGTGATTCAGGAAACCTCGGGTCGCATTCAGGCTTACGCTGCAAAAGATGTTCAAAAAGAACTGAAAGAGAAATACCAAGGTCTGGACATCGGTGACATCATCGGTGTGAAAGGCGCACTTCACAAATCAGGCAAAGGCGACCTGTATGTGAACATGGAAGAGTACGAACTGCTGACCAAAGCACTGCGTCCTCTGCCAGAAAAATTCCACGGCCTGACTGACCAAGAAATGCGTTACCGTCAACGTTACGTTGACCTGATCGTCAACGAAGACTCACGCAAAGCATTCATCATCCGTTCTAAGCTGGTCGCGGCTATTCGTAACTTCATGAGCTCAAAAGGCTACTTGGAAGTTGAAACGCCAATGATGCACGTGATCCCGGGTGGTGCATCTGCACGTCCATTCATCACACACCACAACGCACTGGACATCGACATGTACCTGCGTATCGCACCAGAGCTGTACTTGAAACGTCTGGTTGTGGGCGGGTTTGACCGTGTGTTTGAAATCAACCGTAACTTCCGTAACGAAGGTCTGTCACCTCGTCACAACCCAGAATTCACCATGATGGAATTCTACCAAGCGTACGCGGACTACAAAGATCTGATGGATCTGACTGAAGAGATGCTGAGCACGGTTGCGATGAACGTTCTGGGTTCAACGTCAATGCCTTACGGCGATGAAATGGTTGAGTTTGGCGGTCAATACGCGCGCATGAGCATGCTCGACGCGATCAAACACTACAACCCAGACCACGCAGAGATCCAAGCGCTGGATTACGACAAAGTTCAAGACCGTGAGCACATGGTGGCGATCGCGAAATCAGTGCATGTGGAAGTGGAACCGTTCTGGACATGTGGTCAGTTGCTGGAAGAGATCTTCGGTGAAACCGCAGAGCCTAAACTGATTCAGCCAACGTTCATCACTGGCTACCCAGCGGATATCTCGCCTCTGGCCCGTCGTAACGATGATTTCCCATTCATCACTGACCGTTTCGAGTTCTTCATCGGCGGCCGTGAAGTGGCGAACGGCTTCTCTGAGCTGAACGATGCGGAAGACCAAGACGCACGCTTTAAAGCGCAGGTTGAAGCGAAAGATGCAGGTGATGACGAAGCGATGTTCTACGATGCAGACTACATCACTGCACTGGAACACGGCCTACCACCAACGGCTGGTCAAGGCATCGGTATCGACCGTCTGGCGATGCTGTTTACCAACTCGCACACCATCCGTGACGTGATCCTGTTCCCAGCAATGCGTCCTCAGGCTTAATTGCTAAATTTGTTATTAAAAGCCGCCATTTATGGCGGCTTTTTTTATTTATTCAGTAATAGGTTCCAAAAATGAGGGGGTATCCCTGCTATTTATTTGCTTTTTGCTGTGGCTTAATTCTAAACCTTGGTAGAAAGTTTTCTATTTACTTTCTAGTCTTACACTTGAGACAGATTCTAATCACAAGTCTCGTTAATGTAACGTCAGTGGTGAAAGTGCCAATAAGTAGCACTGCATAAAAAATTTTTATAACAAAAAGGATTCAGTTGATGGGCACTCAATTCCGTATGGACTCCGTGCCGGGCTCGTTAATCGTGGTAGGCGGTACGTACGAGCCGTGGCTGTCGGTATTAGAACAAGTGGGGTGGCGCTGTACTCAGTGCGCGGATTTGCGCAAAGCGGATCTGTTGTTTAGTGAAACAGGGCCATGCATTGGGATCGTGGATCTAAGCCACGATGAATTCAGCCTCAATGGCATCGCCAATTTGGTGAGTAGTCACAAACAGGTGCGCTGGTTAGCGTTTATTCGCGAGTCTCAGTTGAGCTCCGACACCATTTGCCAGTTCATTGTGAACTTCTGTATCGATTTCTTTACCGCACCCATTCCCGATACACAACTGCTGAGCACCATTGGTCACCAGCTCGGCATGCTGAAACTTGAGAAAAAAGTGTGGCCGCATTACGGCTCCAACAGTGATTTGGGATTGATTGGCGACTCCATCCCCATGAAGCGCCTGCGCGACCAAATCAAACGCATCGGTCCAACCGATGTCAGTATTCTCATCTACGGTGAGAGCGGCTCAGGCAAAGAGTCTGTCGCCAAAGCCATTCACAAAACCTCGTCTCGTTCTCAAAAACCGTTTGTTTCCGTCAACTGCCGTGCGATGTCAGAAAAACGCATCGAATGCGAGCTGTTTGGCATCGGCTGTGATGAAGAGTCCGTGTCACCATTGTTGCTGCAAGCCGATGGTGGCACCTTGCTGCTCAATGACATTCTGACCTTACCCAAAAGCCAGCAGTTGAACTTGCTGCGTTTCTTGCAAGAAGGCACCGTCGATACGCCACAAGGCAGCAAAACCGTTGATGTGCGCGTTTTGGCGGCCAATTCGTCCGACATTGAAAAAGCGCTGATTGACGGCGATTTCAATGAAGAGCTCTATCACTACATCAATGTTTTGCGCATCAACGTGCCGAGCCTGAAAGAGCGCGCGGCAGACGTGGCCGTGTTGGCGAAGCACTTTTTGCGCGAATACTCCAAAGAGTACAACGCGCAGGCGCGCAGCTTTACCGAAGATGCGATGCGTGCTTTGACTCGTTATCACTGGCCCGGCAACGTGCGTGAGTTGATGAACCAGATCAAGCGGGTGGTGCTGATGTCCGACACCATCATGTTGGAAGAGTCGCATCTTGATTTACCGAAACGGGGCGATGGCAAACGCAGCCTGAAAAGCATTCGTGAACGCTCTGAGCGGGATGCGTTGCTGCTGGTGCTGGAGTCGCATTCTGGTCAGGTGTCGAATGCTGCCAAAGAGTTGGGTGTGTCGCGTGCGACCATGTACCGGTTGTTGAACAAGCACAACCTCATTTCTGACAACTCGTACTGATCGCTGTGATGCTGTCAGCTCAAGCCACCTGCGGGTGGCTTTTTTGATCGGGGTATCAGCGGAGGAATGACTATGCCCGAATATGTTGCATATTGGCTTATTCCGCTGGTGAATACGTTATATCTTTCTGTTATTGAGTGAAAGTCTGGAGATATTGGTTGTTTTTTCGCTGATTGTTAATTAAAGGTTGAAGATAACGCTCAGTTGCATAGAATTTAACCGTGAGTCTAGCTCACTGAAAACACACTTCTTTTCGGATTAATGATTTTTGCTTGGAGGCGCAATATGAAACATTTTGTATCGATTCATACCCTTTGCGCTTCTATTCACGGTTCATGTGCCGCGACCGCAGCTCCCATGTCTGCTGATCGTCGTGCCATCGATACCAAAGGCAAAGATTTCTAATTAATCCGTAACCTCTGACAGGCTGCGGAAATTGGCAGCTAACAGGGGTCATCCCATGCTTTCCAGCACCATAGCGCCATTTTCCCAGTCTCAATCTTCAACTGGAGAAAAATTATGCGTCATTCTGTTTATCTACAACTGGCTACACTCTTGGTTCGTGCTGATCTACGTCGTGAAGAACGTGAATGGAAACGAAAAGTTCGCCGCAGTGCGTTTGATATTCCCTGGCACAACGAACATTTACTGAAAGATATCGGCTTGCAAGTGGACGGTCGCCCAATGGGAAGCAGCGTACCGGATGCCATCAAAGCGGAACGCCGTGTGCGTCATATCCGTCGTGTCTTAAGTGCGCGAATACCGACGTAATCAAAAGGGGCTGGCTGCTGCGCCAGCCCCGCTCTGAATTCTAAGGACAAGGATTGGAGTAGCGTGTGCCAATCTCTTGAATCTTAAGCAGCAATTCTTCACTTAACTCAAGCTCTAGACTATCAATATTGGATTTTAACTGTTGCAAGTTGGTGGCCCCGATGATGTTGGCGGCCACGAACGGGCGCTGATTAACAAATGCGAGTGCCATCTGGGCCGGATCGAGACCAAACTCTCTGGCAAGATTGACGTACGCTTCAGTCGCCTTTAAGCCTTGCGGCGTAAAGTAGCGTTGAAACCGTTCAAACAAGCTGCAACGCGCACCCGTTGGGCGGGCGCCATTGAGGTATTTGCCGCTAAGGACGCCAAACGCCATCGGGGAGTACGCCAACAGTTTCACCCCTTCATGATGACTGATTTCCGACAAGCCGACTTCAAAGCTGCGATTAAGCAGGTTGTATGGGTTTTGAATTGAGACCATGCGTGGCAAGTCATGCTTTTCGGCCAAACGCAGGTAGGTCATTAAGCCCCACGGGGTTTCGTTGGAGACGCCGATGTAACGCACTTTCCCCATGCGCACTAAATCGCTGAGCGCTTCGAGCGTCTCAATCAGCGTGACTTCTTCTTGTTTGTCTGGGTAGGGGTAGTTGAGCTGACCAAAGGTATTGGTTTGACGCTGTGGCCAGTGCAACTGATACAAGTCAATGTAATCGGTTTTCAGCCGGCTGAGGCTGTCGTCGATCGCTTGGTGAATGTGGCGATGGTCGAGCGCCATATTGTCCCGAATGTAGGGCACATTGCGCGGACCGGCGACTTTGGTCGCCAACACCACTTTTTCTCGCTTGCCGGATTTTTCTAACCAGTTGCCGATGAATGCTTCGGTTTTCCCTTGCGTTTCTGCTTTGGGAGGCACTGGGTACATTTCTGCGGTGTCGATAAAATTGATGCCGCGTTCGAGCGCGTAATCAAGCTGGCTGAACGCGTCTGCTTGTGTATTTTGTTCGCCAAACGTCATGGTGCCAAGGCACAGTTTGCTGATTTCAAGGCTCGAGTGAGGCAGTTTGGTGTATTGCATGGCACTTCCTTGTCTGCATTCGGAACACGCCGCTTATAGCTTATTGAAACTAAAGCGGCTTTTGATATGAATTTCACTATAAGCGAAGAATTGGTGCAAAAGGAAATGAAATTTGTACGTCGGCAGCAGCGGCTGGAGGAACTTGAGCTCTGTGGCGGCTCGTCTACACTGAGGGAAATGGAGGTGAATGATGCACAAACAACAACTGACGAAGTGGCTGCACAGCCCGCATAAACCCGGCTTTGAGCCGCCGAAAGTGTATGTGATTGGGTGCGCTGATGCGACTCATTATACGTTGGGGGTCGAGGTGAAACATCGTGTGGAACCGCTGCTTGATCGCGGCGAGCCGTTGCATTTTTCATCCCTGCATGCCGCCAAAGATCAACTCTCCCAACTGGGGCTGACCCACGCCTATTTACGCATGAGCTGCGCGTATGAAGAGTGTGGGATCGCCGGCGGCCAGAAATACAGCGATATTCCGCTGCCTATCAGCAAGCATTAAGAGTCAAGCGTAGTAAGTTGCCAAAATTTGTGCGGTAAACTGAGTTCGTAAATAAAAGCCGCGCGGCAGCGTTTGGATTGGGCGGCCATTGGCGCCATAGGCTTCAGTTTTTACGCGGCCGTTGGCGGCTTTCGGGCGCAGTTGCAACACTTCGCCGTGGCGTGCGCTGATTTCCGAAATCTTGCCCAGCACAATGAATTCCATCAACTCTTCCCAATCGGCTTTGAGCTGTGCTTCCTCTTCGGGAGACGGACTCCAGATCAGCGGCGAGCCAACCCGGCGCTGCGCCAGTGGGATTTCTCGTTCACCTTCGACCGGAATCCACAATACGCGAGACAATTTATTGCGCACGTGGCTCTGCTCCCACGTGAGGCCATGCACGCCGGTGAGTGGCGCGACACAGACAAACGTGGTTTCCAAGGGCTTGCCGTTGTAACCGATGGGAATGCTTTTGAGTTCAATGCCCAACGATTCGAAATCTTGTTGCGGTTTACTGCCTGCGGTGGCGCCTAAATGCCATTCCAGCAATTGGCCAACCCAGCCTTTATCCTTGCGCAGATCCGGTGGCACCGCCATCTGTGCCTCTTGAGCGAGCTCGGTAAACGAGACGCCGGCAATGTGCTGCGCCCGTGCTAGCAGTTCCTGTTCGGTTTGTGGTTCTGGTTTCATAAAAAGCGCTGTGGGCAAAAAGGCGATTGTAGCAAATTTTCGGCGTACGCGGATCGTGGAGAAATAATGATCAACGTGTGCAAAAGATCATCTTTTTGCTAGTTATCCACAGGTGGCTCAGGGCTACAAATGAGATTAATGTGACATGTATGCATAAACAGGGGTTTCCGGTTGAATCGCGACCGGGATGACGGCGAAAAAAAGCGCATTTTGACGCGGTGGTGTGGATAACAGCAGAATTGGTGGATCTTTGAGCGTTTTTTGAGTTTGAATGATCTTTTCTTATTTTACGTCTAGCTTGATTGAATTACATGTTTTTTAACTCATGAATTATAAGGGAAAATTATTGGTTTTGTGTTTGGTTTTTGAAGTGGGACATTGTGGGTTTGATGGCTTTTTTACACAGTCCACTGTCTTCTGCACATGGTTATTCACAGAAAACGTGAATAAATGTGGGCTACCTCTCACTCTGCTGTTGATAAGTTTTAATTTGAACAAAACTTATTCAATTTGCAGGTCGCAAGCAATAAATTTCGTGTGAATCACATTAGTAAGTTTGCTCCCGTTGGGGATATGTGGAAAAATCAAAGCAATTAAGATTTTACTAGAGGTTTGCCAGTGATAGATGGCGATGGTTACCGACTCAATGTGGGTATTGTGATTTGTAACAACCATGGTCAGGTATTCTGGGCGAAACGATACGGGCAACACTCATGGCAATTCCCGCAAGGTGGAATAGATGAGGGTGAAACTCCTGAGCAAGCGATGTTTCGGGAGCTTTACGAAGAGGTTGGCTTAACGAAAAAGGACGTCAAAATCATTGCGACCAGTCGACATTGGCTTCGATACAAGCTGCCAAAACGTTTGGTTCGATGGGATTCGCAGCCTGTCTGTATTGGACAAAAACAGAAATGGTTCCTACTGCGTTTGGAATGTGATGAATCAAGAATCAACATGCAGCGTGGTAGCACCCCTGAATTTGATGGTTGGCGCTGGGTGAGTTATTGGTATCCGGTGAGACAAGTGGTCTCTTTTAAGCGTGATGTGTATCGTCGGGCGATGAAAGAATTTGCGTCATTGGCGATGCCGTTTAAAGAACGTAAAGTGAAAGGTAAGCGCAAAAATCGAAGAGGATAGAGATGCTCTCTCAGCTAAGGGATATAGTTGAACAGGTTTCAAAAGTTGAAGACGTTTACCAAGCGTTGGATATTTTTGTAAAACAGACATGCAGTGCGATGAGCACTGAGTGTTGTACTGTCTATTTAGCAAATGAAGAGATGCATCGTCTGGAATTGATGGCGACCCAAGGCTTGAAATTCAAAGGCGATAAAATCCTCATTGATTTTGATGAAGGTCTGGTTGGGTTGGTGAAGCGTTCTGCCGAGCCAATCAACCTCGCTGAAGCGTCGAAGCATCCCAACTTTAAATACTTCAAACAGCTGGGCGAAGAGGTTTACAACTCGTTCCTCGGCACACCGATTATCTACCGCAAACAAGTGTTGGGCGTTTTGGTTGTCCAACAGAAATCTCCTCGTCTGTTTAGCGAGATGGAAGTCTCGTTTCTCGTCACGCTCGCGGCTCAGCTGGCGGTGATCGTCGCGCATGCGCGAACGCAAGGCCATTGGCTGCTGACCAAAAAACAGCAAGCGATCAGTGGGATCCCGGCGTCTCCCGGTGTTGCTATAGGCGAATTATGGTGGGATGACTCCCAACCACAGCTTGCGGAAGTGTATCCGGCGTCAACGCTGGATGTGGATCGCGAACAGGAATGGCTGACGCGTGCCATTGAAAGCGCGCTGAGCGATTTTCGTAAGATGCGTAAAAAGCTCGACAGCGAAATCAACAAAGAAGCGCTGGCGATCTTTGACCTCTTTACGCACCTCTTGAACGACCCGATGCTGCGCAAAGATCTCAAGGTGCAGATTCAAAAAGGCGATCGCGCCGACTGGGCGTTGCGTCAGGTGGTCGAAACCTATTCCAACCGGTTTGCTCGCATGTCGGATGCCTATCTGCGAGAACGGGCACAAGATGTTCGTGAACTGGGACAACGTCTGCTCTATTTCCTCTACAACACCGAACACGAACAGCAACAGCTTGATAAACCGATTATTTTGGTGGTGCGAGAGCTGACCGCGTCTATTCTGGCGGCGCTGCCCAAAGATAAGTTGTTGGCCGTTGTGTCGCTCGAAGGGGCGGCAAACTCGCATGCAGCGATTTTATCGCGCGCGCTGGGCATTCCCGCCATCATGGGCGTGTCGGTGAACCTCAAACAGATCAATGGCAAGAAGGGCATTGTTGACGGCTACAGTGGCAAGCTCTTTATTTCGCCGGCCAAACAGGTGCTGTCTGAGTATCGCGCGCTCGCCAATGAAGAGCGTGAGCTGTCGAAAATGGTCAACGAGGCGATTTCGGAGCCTGCGTTTACGCAAGACGGGCAACGAATCGAATTGCTGCTCAATGCCGGTTTGAGCGCCGACACCAACATTGCCATCAACCAAGGTGTGGATGGGGTGGGGTTGTACCGGACCGAAATCTCGTTTCTATTGCAGCACCGTTTCCCGTCAGAAGAAGAGCAGATTCAACTGTATCGTACGGTGCTTGCGGCGTATCCGAATCAACGCGTGGTGATGCGCACCCTCGATATTGGCGGAGATAAACCACTGCCGTATCTGCCGATTGAAGAAGACAACCCGTTTTTGGGATGGCGTGGAATTCGCTTTACGCTCGATCACCCCGACATCTTCATGATTCAACTGCGGGCGATGATGCGCGCCAGCCGAGGCTACAACAACCTGAGCATTCTGCTGCCGATGATCTCCGGCACCAAAGAGCTCGATGATGCATTGGCCTTGATTCATCAAGCCTATGCCGAAACGCGCAAAGTCGACGATCAAATTGTGATGCCGGAGATTGGCATCATGGTTGAAGTGCCGTCAATGCTGTATTTGTTGCCGCTGGTGGCCAACAAAATTGATTTCGTCTCGGTGGGCACCAACGACTTAACGCAATATCTGTTGGCGGTCGATCGGAACAATTCCCGTGTGGCTGATGTCTATGAATCGATGCATCCAGCTGTGGTGATGGCGCTAAAGCAGATTCAACACACCTGCGAACAGCATCAGATTCCGGTTTGTGTGTGTGGCGAGTTGGCGGGCGATCCGATTGGCTCTTTATTGCTGATTGGGTTAGGGTACACCGCGCTGAGTATGAACACCTCGAACGTCGCGCGGGTGAAATACTTGGTTCGTCACTCCGACATGAGCGAATTGCGCTCACTTGCTGACAAAGCGCTGATGCAACCCTACGGTCATGATATTTATAATATGATGCTCACTCATTTCGAAGAGAAAGGCTTCGCCGGCTTTGTCAGAGCGGGTAAAAAATAGGAACACAATGTGAGTATCGGATTAATGGCCCTGCTGTTGTTACTTGGGGCTATCGTGGGTGTGCTGGCAGGTTTGCTCGGCATTGGCGGTGGGTTGGTCGTCGTGCCTGCGTTACTGTTTCTGTTACCGCTATCGGGCATCTCGCCGGATATCGTCATGCAACTGGCGCTGGCGACATCGCTGGCAACCATCATCGTGACCTCGGGCTCTTCTGCGCTCAATCATCTTAAACTCGGGAATGTCGACATGTTCGTCGTCAAATGGCTGCTGCCTGGCGTGTTGGTCGGCGGCTTTCTCGGTTCGGTGATTGCAGAGTGGATTCCCAACCACTATTTGCCGAAAGTGTTTGGCGCGATTGTGTTGGTGTTGGCGCTGCAAATGTATCGCTCCATTCGCGTGACGCACACGTGGCCCATGCCGGGTGCGATGATGACGGCGCTCTACGGCAGTGGGATTGGTGTGGTGTCGAGTTTGGCCGGGATTGGGGGCGGTTCGCTGTCCGTACCGTTTCTCAACCATCACGGCGTTGAGATGCGCAAAGCGGTCGGTTCGTCGTCGGTGTGTGGCTTTATGATTGCGATTTCCGGCATGCTTGGCTTTATTTTGCACGGTTATCAAGCCGAAGGGCTGCCGCAATACAGTGTGGGCTATGTGTATCTGCCAGCGCTGGTAGCGATTGCGTCAACGTCGATGTTAACCACCCGGATTGGCGCCAAACTGGCAACGCAGTTGCCGACCACGGTATTAAAGCGCTTCTTTGCGGTTTTCCTTATGTTTGTTGCTGTCACAATGTTGATGCAATGATCTGATTTTAAAAGAAAAGAGAACACAATTTATGTCTCAGGGCTATCTTGAATTTCCAAACATTGACCCCGTTTTAGTCTCCATTGGGCCGATTTCTGTGCGCTGGTACGGCATGATGTATCTGATTGGCTTTATGTTTGCCATGTGGTTGGCGAACCGCCGTGCCGATAAACCCGGCAGTGGCTGGACGCGTGAGCAAGTGTCCGATCTGCTGTTTGCCGGCTTTCTCGGTGTGGTGATCGGTGGTCGAATCGGGTATGTACTGTTCTACAATTTTGACTTGTTTTTGGCCGATCCGCTCTACCTCTTCAAAGTGTGGACGGGCGGTATGTCGTTCCACGGTGGCCTGCTGGGCGTGATCACCGCGATGTTCTGGTATGCGCACAAACATCAACGCACCTTCTTTGGTGTGGCTGATTTTGTGGCGCCGCTGGTGCCATTTGGTTTGGGCATGGGCCGTTTGGGCAACTTCATGAACGGCGAACTGTGGGGACGCACCACCGATGTGCCTTGGGCGATTATTTTCCCGAATGCTGGGCCGCTGCCTCGTCACCCATCACAACTGTATGAATTTGTTTTAGAAGGGATTGTGCTCTTTCTCATTCTCAATTGGTTCATTAAGAAGCCACGTCCGCTGGGTTCGGTTGCTGGGCTATTCTTGGCGGGATATGGTACATTCCGCTTCCTGGTTGAATTTGTTCGAGAGCCGGATGCCCAACTGGGGCTGTTTGGCGGAGTCATCTCAATGGGACAAATCCTTTCAACACCAATGATTATTGCTGGCGTACTGCTGATGGTGTGGGCTTACAAACGTGGCCGTTACCAAGACAGCGTGGCCGCAAAGTAAGGGTTCGAAGTGAAACAGTATTTAGATCTTTGCCAGCGCATTGTCGATGAAGGTGTGTGGGTGGAAAACGAACGGACAGGCAAACGCTGCCTGACCGTGATCAATGCCGATTTAACTTATGACGTGGCCAATAACCAGTTTCCACTGGTGACCACGCGTAAGAGTTTTTGGAAAGCAGCGGTCGCCGAACTGCTGGGCTACATTCGGGGTTATGACAACGCCGCTGACTTTCGCGCGCTGGGCACCAAAACGTGGGATGCCAACGCCAACCTGAACGACGCATGGCTGAATAACCCACACCGTCAAGGTGAAGACGACATGGGGCGCGTATATGGCGTGCAAGGTCGTGCTTGGGCGAAGCCCGATGGCGGTCATGTGGATCAGTTGAAGAAAATTGTCGATGACTTGACGCGTGGCGTTGATGATCGCGGTGAGATTCTGAACTTCTACAACCCGGGGGAATTCCACCTCGGCTGTTTGCGTCCGTGTATGTACAGCCACCATTTTTCCCTGCTGGGGGACACGCTGTACTTGAACAGCACGCAACGCTCGTGTGATGTGCCGCTGGGGCTAAACTTTAACATGGTCCAAGTGTATGTCTTTTTGGCGATCATGGCGCAAATTACCGGTAAGAAGCCGGGGCAGGCCTACCACAAGATTGTTAATGCGCACATCTATGAGGATCAACTGGCGCTCATGCGCGATGTGCAATTGAAACGTGAACCGCTCGCGGCGCCGCAATTTCACATCAACCCAAACATCAAATCGCTACACGATTTGGAAACTTGGGTGACGCTGGATGATTTTGATGTCACGGGCTACGAGTTCCATGAGCCGATTCAATATCCGTTTTCGGTGTAATGGCGAACGACAAAAAAACGCTGGCAGTGCCAGCGTTTTTTTATGCGCGTCGATCTCGAGGATGAGCGTCGAAACAGCGCGTGTTTCTTGTTGATGTCAGGCAAACAAAAAAGCTTCCCGAGAGGGAAGCTTTGGGTTCGGGTCGTTTACGAGGTAAACGCCAGAATCATGCCTGGAATGACGATAAACACCGACAGCAAGTAGCCTGCGACCACCGCTTTGCTCTTAATCGCCCACTCAGAAATCGTCTCTGCGCCTTTGATTGGCAGCTCACGTAAGAAAGGGATGCCGTAAATCAATAGGGTTGCAAGTAAGTTGAACGTCAGGTGGACCAGCGCAATTTGCAGGGCAAACACAGCAAACTCACCCGATACCGCGGTCGCTGCTAGCAGCGCCGTAATGCACGTCCCGATGTTTGCGCCCAGCGTGAATGGATACACGTCACGCACTTTCAACACACCAGAGCCAACCAGTGGCACCATCAGGCTGGTGGTGGTCGATGACGATTGTACTAGCACTGTAACCAGCGTGCCTGAGGCAATACCATGTAGTGGGCCACGGCCAATGGCATTTTTCAGCAGTTCACGTGCACGGCCGACCATCAAGCTCTTCATCAGTTTCCCCATGACGGTGATCGCCACGAAAATGGTCGCAATGCCCAGCAGGATCAGGGCCACACCGCCCAAGGTATCCCCCAAGGTGGCGAGCTGCTCTTTCAGCGCGCTGATGACGGGTTTGGTCATTGGCTTAATAAAATCAAAGCCTTTCAGGCTCATGTCGCCTGTCGCCAGAAGTGGCGAGACCAACCAATGCGAGATTTTTTCCAGAATGCCAAACATCATTTCCAAGGGAAGGAAAATGAAGACGGCGAGCAAATTAAAGAAGTCGTGAATCGTAGCGCTGGCAAAAGCACGTTTGAATTCTTCTTTGCAGCGCACGTGGCCGAGGCTGACCAGCGTATTGGTGACGGTTGTACCGATGTTGGCACCCATGACCATCGGAATGGCCGTTTCAACAGGCAAGCCGCCCGCCACAAGGCCGACAATAATTGAGGTGACTGTGCTGGATGATTGAATCAGCGCCGTGGCCACCAAACCAATCATCAACCCAGCGACCGGGTGAGAAGCAAACTCAAACAGGACTTTTGCCTGATCGCCGGTTGCCCATTTAAATCCGCTGCCCACCATGGCAACTGCCAGTAGCAGTAGATACAGCATGAAAGCCAAGTTTGCCCAGCGTAGCCATCGCGTCGTCGATGAGATTGGCGCGGCAGTGGTAGTCGCTTGGTTTATCATTGTTTTCTCCATTGACCTTCTGAATGTCTTTGGTCGGTTGTTGAATCTGTGGGCGATAGTAGAGGGCGAATATTTCAGTAATATGACAATGCTGAAACAAAACGAGAGAATTGTTAATAGGGCGATTGGAACGGTCAGTTAAAGTGATTTTATGGAATTTAACTTATTGTTTATAAAATGTTTTTGTGAGTTGTGTACGACGCGTACGTCGAGAAATTAATTTGATTTTTTCAGCGGGGAAGGAGGTCAATTATGTCAACTTTAGTCATGAGTGGGATTCAATGTTTCGGTAAATATATTGCTTAGGTGTGAATGGTTCGATTATCCCGATAAATTGCGACGGGGTCGGACATTTGCTATAACCAACGCTCTGTTCATCACAAGTGACTGCTTATGTCTCACCTCAATTACAACCACCTGTACTATTTCTGGATGGTGTGCAAACAAGGCTCCGTGACCAAAGCGGCGGATGCGCTATTTTTGACGCCTCAAACCGTCACCGGTCAAATCAAAGCGTTGGAAGATCGCATGGCGGGCAAGCTGACCAAACGCAACGGCCGCAGTATTGAACCCACCGAGCTGGGGCAGTTGGTGTTTAAATACGCCGACCGCATGTTTGGCCTGAGTTATGAAATGCTGGATATCGTCAACTACAGCCAGCGCAACAACGTTCAGTTTGACGTCGGGGTCGCGGATGCCATTTCCAAGCGCTTGGTGAGCAAGATTTTGATGACCACCATCCCCGATGACAACAGCATTCATCTGCGTTGTTTCGAATCCACTCACGAAATGCTGCTTGAGCAGCTCTCGCAGCATAAGCTGGACATGATTTTGTCAGACTGCCCAGTGGATTCCAGCCAGAGCCCGGGGCTATTTAGTAAAAAGCTGGGAGAAAGCCACATGGGGTTCTTCTCTAGCGGTGGTGTCGACACAACGCGCTATCCGGCGCTATTACAAGAATACAAATTATTGATCCCCGGTAGCCGCACCGCGATGGGACGCAAAGTGCGTCAGTGGTTTGATCATCAAGGCATTCAACCCAACATTTTAGGGGAGTTTGATGATGCCGCACTGATGAAAGCGTTCGCGCTCTATCACCCCGACGTCATCTTTATGGCCCCGCTGCTATATATGAATGAAATGAACCAAGAGCGCGCTTTGCAGCTCATTAGCCGCGTTGACGAAATCAAAGAAGAGTACTACGTCATATTCGCCGAGCGAATGATTCAGCACCCAGCCGTAAAGAATGTATGTGATGCAGATTTTAGTAATTTGTTTGAATGAGAGTTTTATTACTGTTAATAAATAGATTACTATCACGCAACCGATGAATACTTGTCCTGTTTTACCGCAATGGTAGGAGGTGTTTTCGGCACATTTAGGCGTACTCTTTGTCCGTTTTTGCCAGAGCGTTGAACCTGAAATGAACCAACATAATAATGGCGCCGCGAGGATGATTGCCCGCAGCTAATGGTTTGATGCATTCAGGCAGAAACAATGATGTGCATTAGTATCGCTTAAGCGGTTATTTCAAGGGGGCTTGCTCATGAACCTACAGGAAATGGAAAAGAACTCCGCACAAGCAGTGGTGTTATTGAAAGCCATGGCAAATGAGAGACGCTTGCAGATTCTATGCTTGTTGCACAACCAGGAACTCTCCGTTGGGGAGCTGTGTGGCAAACTGGAATTGAGTCAATCAGCGCTATCGCAACACTTGGCTTGGCTAAGACGGGATGGCTTAGTGGAGACGCGCAAAGAAGCGCAAACAGTGTATTACACACTCAGCAGTGATGACGTGAAATCAATGATCGAATTGCTTCATCGTTTGTACTGCTCAGACTGACAGGATGTCATGGCCGAAGTTTTTAATCGATGCACTATATGAAAAATGATAGTCAGAAGGGATGCGAGATGGAAACTTTGGTTTATTTTTGCAAACACAACCAATAAAAAAACCGGCCAAGGCCGGTTTTTTTTATCACTGGGATATCAGGCTCAAATTACAGAGCTTTGATAGCAGCAGCGAAACGAGACTTATGACGAGCTGCTTTATTCTTGTGAATAAGGCCTTTAGTTGCCATACGGTCTAGGATTGGTGTAACGACTGCGAATGCAGCAGTTGCAGCTTCTTTGTCGCCTGCAGCGATTGCAGCAACAGTTTTCTTCATGTAAGTGCGCATCATTGAACGACGGCTAGCGTTGTGCTGACGACGTTTTTCAGATTGGATAGCGCGCTTCTTAGCAGATTTACAGTTTGCCAAGGGTCTAACTCCCAAAAACTTTAGTTCGGTGACAATTTAAGGGCCGGAAATATCCCTTATTTGCACTTAATTGTCAAATGATTTGTGCAAAAACCCGTCTAAGCCAAACAAGTTTGGAATCGGAAGGTCTTCGCGGTTAAGATGGCGGGGATTCTAACAGTATTTTTTTGCCAATGCTAATACTTATCTGATCTCTCACTGACATTATTTCCCGGTGAAGAAGGATAATGTTGTTTTAGCGTATTTTTCGAGGTTACCGTGAGTAAACGCTTACTCAAGTCAGGCATGGTTGTCAGTGCCATGACGTTGATTTCACGCGTCCTGGGACTGGTGCGCGACATTGTTGTCGCCAACCTGATGGGCGCAGGCGCCAGTGCCGATGTTTTCTTTTTTGCCAACCGTATTCCCAACTTCCTGCGTCGTCTGTTTGCGGAAGGGGCATTTTCTCAGGCGTTTGTTCCGGTATTGACTGAATATCATGCATCAGGGGACATCAATAAAACACGCGAGCTGATTGCTCGGGCAGCGGGGACGCTGGGTGTCTTGGTGACCATCGTCACCGTGCTGGGGGTGGTGTTCTCTGGGGTGGTCACGGCGCTGTTTGGTGCCGGTTGGTTTTTAGACTGGCTTAATGATGGGCCGGCGGCACCGAAGTTTGAACTTGCCAGCTTGCTGCTGAAAATTACCTTTCCTTATTTATGGTTCATTACCTTTGTGGCGCTTTCTGGCGCGGTATTGAATACGCTGGGTAAGTTTGCGGTCTCTTCTTTTACGCCGGTTTTTCTCAATGTCATGATGATCCTGTCGGCGTGGTATATCTCGCCATTGTTGGATCAACCGGAAATCGGTTTGGCAATCGGTGTCTTTTTAGGTGGTTTGGTGCAGTTTCTGTTCCAACTGCCGTTTTTGATCAAGGCCGGCGTGCTGGTTAAGCCCAAATGGGGCTGGAAAGATCCCGGTGTGGTGAAAATTCGTACACTGATGATTCCAGCACTATTTGGTGTCTCAGTCAGTCAAATCAACCTGTTATTTGATTCGTTTGTGGCGAGTTTTCTGCAAACAGGCTCCATCAGCTGGCTTTACTATTCCGACCGTTTATTGGAATTCCCGCTGGGCTTGTTTGGTATTGCGATTGCAACGGTGATTCTGCCAGCGCTGTCACGTAAACATGTTGATGCACACAGTGATGGGTTCGCGCAAACCATGGACTGGGGCGTGCGCATGGTCATTCTACTTGGCGTGCCAGCCATGCTGGGGTTGATGGTGCTGGCGAAACCGATGTTGATGGTGCTGTTTATGCGCGGCGAATTTACGCCAGATGATGTGCACATGGCGTCGATGTCGCTGCTGGCGTATTCCGCAGGCTTGCTCAATTTTATGTTGATCAAAGTGTTGGCGCCGGGGTACTACTCGCGTCAGGACACCAAAACGCCGGTGCGATTTGGGATTGTTGCGATGCTGAGCAACATGGTGTTTAACGCCATCTTTGGTTGGTTTTATGGCTATGTCGGCTTGGCCGCCGCCACGGCGCTGTCGGCCTTCATTAATATGGCGTTGTTGTACCGAGGTCTGCACAAGCAAGGGGTGTATGTCATTTCTGCGCGTACGATTGGTTTTATTGTTCGTTTGCTGGTGGCTGGTGGCGCGATGGTCGCTGCGATTTTATGGCAGATGGAGTCGATGTCAGTTTGGTTAAGCTGGGGGCTGACGCAACGCGCTCTGATGCTGACTGGATTGATCGCACTTGGCGCGATTGTGTATTTAGTCACCGCTCTGGTGCTGGGCGTCCGTTTAAAAGACTTAAAAGCGGCGACAGATTAACGCCGATTAGGTTATAATCCGTCGGTTTCACACCAAGATAATTGAGAACTATAGGTTTTAAGCGTATTCCAATGGAATTGATTCGCGGTATTCATAACATCAAGTCACGCCATCATGGCTGTGTATTGACCATAGGTAACTTTGATGGTGTCCATTTGGGGCATCAACAGGTATTGGATCAGGTTGCTGAGCGCGCGAAAGCGTTGAACCTGCCTTCGGTTGTGATGACCTTTGAACCGCAACCTATGGAGCTGTTCTTAAAAGATAAGGCTCCAGCTCGGTTAACAAGATTGAGAGATAAGTTTGTCCAACTCGGCAAATTGAATCTCGATCGGTTATTGTGTGTGAACTTTAATCATCATTTTGCCAACTTAGACGCACAAGCGTTTATCCGTGACTTGTTGGTCACGCGTTTGGGGGTGAAGTTTTTGGTCGTTGGCGACGATTTTTGCTTTGGTCAGGGGCGCAAAGGCAACTTTGCTATGCTGGAACAAGCAGGACGTGAATACGGCTTTGAAGTGGTGAGCACCCAGAGCTTCTGCTTACAGAAACTGCGTGTCAGTAGTACCGCCATTCGCGAGGCATTAGCGGCCGATGCGTTGGCGGATGCCGCCGACATGTTGGGGCGCGATTACAGCATCAGCGGACGCGTGTCTCACGGGCGTAAGCTCGGACGCACCATCGGATTTCCGACGGCGAACATTCCGCTCAAGCGGTGCGTGTCTCCGGTGTCTGGTGTGTATGTGGTCGAAGCGTATGGGTTAGGCGAACAACCGATTGGGGGCGTGGCGAATATTGGCCAACGTCCTACGGTCAATGGGGTTCGCCAACAATTAGAAGTGCATTTATTCGACTTCCATGGCAATTTGTATGGCAAACAGCTAGAAGTCGCACTTTTACATAAGTTGCGTAATGAACACAAATTTGAGTCCTTTGAGGCACTCAAACAGCAAATAGAATTGGATGCTGAGGCAGCAAGGGTGTGGCTGCGTCAGCTTAAGGGTTAACCGGATGATTCCACCGGCTAACATAATGTCTAACTTCGCCCAATATAACGGAATTAAGAATCGATGAGTGAGTATAAAGATACCCTGAACTTACCTGAAACAGGGTTTCCAATGCGCGGCGATCTGGCTAAACGTGAGCCAGAAATGCTTAAACGTTGGTACAAAGAAGATCTTTACGGTGCAATCCGTGAAGCAAAGAAAGGCAAGAAATCGTTCGTACTGCACGATGGTCCTCCATACGCCAACGGTGATATTCACATTGGTCACGCACTAAACAAGATTCTTAAAGACATTATTATTAAATCCAAAACACTGTCAGGTTTTGACTCACCTTACATCCCCGGTTGGGACTGCCATGGTCTGCCAATCGAACTGATGGTTGAGAAGAAAGTTGGCAAGCCTGGTCAGAAAGTGACTGCGGCTGAATTCCGTGAAAAATGTCGTGAATACGCTGCCGGTCAAGTTGAAGGCCAAAAAGAGGGCTTCAAACGTCTGGGTATCTTGGGTGAGTGGGATAAACCTTACCGCACCATGGATTTCGCGACCGAAGCGAACATCATTCGCGCGCTGGGCAAAATTGCTGACAACGGCCACCTGCTGAAAGGGTTCAAACCGGTTCACTGGTGTACTGATTGTGGGAGTGCGCTGGCAGAAGCGGAAGTTGAATACAAAGATAAAGTGTCGCCATCTATCGACGTGCGTTTCAAAACGGCCGACGAAGCGGCGCTGCTGTCTAAATTTACCCTGACCGAAGGTCACGAAGGCCACGGCGATGTGTCTATCGTCATCTGGACCACCACCCCATGGACACTGCCAGCGAACCGCGCGGTGTGTCTGCGTGATGATCTGGAATACGTCCTGATCCAAATCGAAGGCGAGCAGCCTGAACGTATCATCGTGGCCTCTGAACTGGCGAAATCCGTGATGGATCGCGCAGGCATTGAACACTTCCACTTCCTTGGCTTTGCGAAAGGTGCGGATCTGGAACTGTCTCAGTTCAACCACCCATTCTACAACTTCACCGTGCCAGCCATCTTGGGCGATCACGTGACTACGGATTCCGGTACCGGTGTGGTTCACACGGCACCTGGCCACGGTCAAGAAGACTTTGCTGTGGGTCAGAAATACGGCCTAGAAGTCGCTAACCCTGTGGGTTCAAACGGTGTTTACCTGCCAGACACTGAACTGTTTGCGGGTCAACATGTGTTTAAAGCCAATGACGCCGTGATTGAAGTGTTGAAAGAGCACGGTGCATTGCTGCACCACCACGCGTACGAGCACAGCTACCCACACTGCTGGCGTCACAAAACGCCAATCATCTTCCGTGCCACACCACAATGGTTCGTGTCGATGGATCAAGCGGGTCTGCGTGAGAAAGCGCTAGGCGCAATCAAAGGCGTGAAATGGATGCCGGATTGGGGTCAAAGCCGTATCGAAGGTATGGTGGAAGGTCGTCCTGAATGGTGTATCTCTCGTCAACGTACTTGGGGTGTGCCAATTGCACTGTTCGTCCACAAAGAAACCGCAGAACTGCACCCGAAAACGCCTGAGCTGATTGAGCAAGTTGCTCAACTGGTTGAACAGAAAGGCATTCAAGCATGGTGGGATGTCGACACGGCTGAGCTGCTAGGCGCTGACGCGGAACAGTACGAGAAAGTGCTGGATACGTTGGACGTTTGGTTTGACTCAGGTGTGACGCACTACGCGGTAGTGGATAGCCGTGAAGAGTTCCACGGCGCGGAAGCGGACATGTACCTAGAAGGGTCTGACCAACACCGCGGCTGGTTCCAGTCTTCGCTGATCTCATCCATTGCGATGAAAGGCAAAGCGCCATACAAAGAAGTGCTGACGCACGGCTTCGTGGTTGACGGCCAAGGCCGCAAGATGTCGAAATCGATCGGCAACGTGGTTGCGCCAAAAGATGTGACCAACAAACTGGGTGCTGACATTTTGCGTCTGTGGGTTGCATCAACAGACTACACCGGTGAAGTGGCGGTTTCAGACGAAATCCTGAAACGCAGCGCTGACTCTTACCGTCGTATTCGTAACACCGCTCGTTTCTTCCTAGCGAACCTGAATGGCTTCAACCCGGCAACCGACATCATTGCGGCTGACGAGATGGTGGCACTGGATCGTTGGGCTGTAGCGCGCGCGATGGCTGCACAACAAGAGATCGTCAAAGCCTACGCCGAGTACAACACACACGCGGTTGTACAACGTCTGATGCACTTCTGCTCGGTTGAAATGGGTTCATTCTACCTCGATGTAATCAAAGACCGTCAATACACCGCGAAACTGGGCGGAAACGCACAGCGTAGCTGTCAAACGGCGCTGTACTACATCGTGGAAGCGCTGGTGCGTTGGATGGCACCAATCATGTCGTTCACTGCTGATGAAATCTGGAACGCGATGCCAACCAACCAAGCCAACGGCGAAGCTCGTGGTAAATTCGTATTTGCTGATGAGTGGTACGAAGGTCTATTTGATCTGGCAGAAGGCGAAGAGCTGAACAACGAATTCTGGACGGATATTCAGAAAGTTCGTGGTGCGGTGAACAAACTGCTGGAAAATGCGCGTAACGAGAAAACCATCGGTGGTTCTCTGCAAGCGGAAGTGACTTTGTTTGCAAGCGATGAGCTGGCGGCGAAAATCAACAAGCTGGAAGATGAACTGCGCTTTGTCTTGCTGACGTCAAAAGCGAACGTGAAACCGCTGGCTGAGAAGAGCGATGCGGCGCAAGCCACCGACATCGACGGTCTGTTTGTTCAAGTGAACAAAACCGAAGCGGAGAAGTGTGATCGCTGCTGGCACTACACCCCAGACGTGGGCACCATCAAAGGTCATGAAACTATTTGTGGTCGTTGTGTGTCAAACGTGGACGGTGAAGGCGAAGTTCGCAAGTTTGCTTAAAGGAACTGCATGACACAGCAAGCATTAACGCTTAAACAATCAGGAGTTCGCTGGCTATGGCTGGCGCTCCTCATTTTTGTCGCTGACATCGCGATCAAATTGGTGGTGATGAACGGCATGGGGTACGGCTGGGAGAATCGCATCGAGGTTCTGCCATTTTTCAATTTGCTGTACGTGCATAACTACGGTGCCGCATTCAGTTTCCTGAGCGATCAGGCGGGCTGGCAGCGTTGGTTGTTCACTGGGATTGCGTTTGCCGTGGTGGGCCTGTTGGCCTTCTGGATGCGCCGCCTACCGTCGAGTGACAAATGGAATAACATGGCTTACGCATTCATCATTGGTGGTGCGGTCGGCAATGTGTTCGACCGAGTCGTGCACGGTTTTGTGGTCGATTACCTCGACTTCTACTGGGGCACCTACCATTGGCCAGCGTTTAACCTCGCTGACAGCGCCATCTGCATTGGTGCGGCGATGATCATTTTGGATGGTTTTCGCGGTAAAAAGCAGACGGCGTAAGTGATTAAGCCGAAATAACCCTAAGCGCCGCCCGTTGATTCGGGAGGCGCTTTTTGTTATCAAGCAGATTCAATTCAAGAGTATTGGATTGAGCACACGCTGTACCCACCTCATCACATGAAGAAATGAGGGAAACATCCACGAAGGCGTTGCCCTTCGATTACCTTAAGGAAGCCAGAACGTGACGACACATTCAACAACCATCACTCAAGATTCTACCGTAACGTTGCATTTCACCATCAAACTCAAAGACGGTTCGGTGGCAGACAGCACGCACAACTTTGGCAAAGCGGCCCAGTTGGTGATTGGTGATGGGAGCCTAAGCGACAACTTTGAGCAGTGCTTATTGGGCATGCAAGCCGGCGAAAACAAATCGATTGAACTGGCGGCAGCTGATGCGTTTGGTGCACCGAACCCAGATAACATTCACCACATGGACCGCGCGCGCTTTGTGGGCGATGCTGAAGTAGAAGTGGGCACCATCATGGCCTTCAGCGGCCCCGATGGCATGGAAATTCCGGGCATCATCACGGACATCGCCGGCGATTCCGTCACCGTGGATTTTAACCACCCCTTGGCCGGACAAGATGTGATCTTCGACGTTGAAATTTTGTCTGTCGAATAACTTGCCGTAGAATAGCCAGCCAGAAAGAGAACCATGAGCAAATCCATGAAAATACTGTTAGCAAACCCGCGCGGCTTTTGTGCCGGCGTTGATCGCGCCATCAGCATCGTTGAGCGTGCACTTGAAATGTATCAGCCTCCGATTTATGTTCGTCATGAAGTGGTGCACAACCGCTTTGTGGTAGAAGGGTTGAAGCAGCGCGGTGCGATTTTCGTTGAAGAGCTGCACGAAGTGCCAGACGACAACATAGTGATTTTCTCCGCTCATGGGGTATCACAGGCGGTGCGTATGGAAGCCAAAGCGCGTTCGTTAACGGTGTTCGATGCAACCTGTCCGCTGGTGACCAAAGTGCACATGGAAGTCGCGCGTGCCAGCCGCCGCAACATGGAAGTGGTGCTGATTGGTCACGCCGGACATCCGGAAGTGGAAGGCACCATGGGGCAATACGCCAGCGACACCGGTGGCATGTATCTGGTGGAAAGACCCGATGATGTGGTTGCGTTGCAACACAAAGTGAAAGATCCGTCTCATCTGCATTATGTCAGTCAGACCACGCTGTCGGTCGATGAAACGGCAGACGTGATTGATAAGCTACGCGAAGTGTTCCCTGAGATTCAAGGACCGCGCAAAGATGACATCTGTTACGCCACGCAAAACCGTCAGGATGCAGTGCGTCTTCTGGCGCAGGATGTGGATGTGATGGTGGTGGTCGGGTCGAAGAACTCCTCAAACTCAACCCGCTTGAAAGAGCTGGCGGAGAAACTGGGCACGCCGGGTTACCTGACCGATTGTCCGGAAGACATTCATCCAGAATGGTTTGATGGCGTGAGTAAAATCGGTGTCACGGCGGGCGCGTCTGCCCCGGAAGAACTGGTCAATCAGATTCTGAACCGCATCAAAGAGTTGGGGGCAACCTCAGTGGATGAAGTGCTGGGCCGTGAAGAGAATATGTTCTTTGAAGTGCCGAAAGAGTTGCAAATTAAGCAGGTCGACTAAACGAGTTTGCTGCTGGTCTTGGCGGTGGCAAATGGCAGATTTAAGCCAATCAATTCAATCCAAAAGACAAATAAAAAAGGGCTCCTATGGGAGCCCTTTTGCGAGGTGTGTTGCGGGATTAAGCCGTTTCAGTGACGCCTGAAGGTTTATCTTCATCCGCCAGATCCGTTTCCCCTTTACCTTTAGAAATCTTCATCACGTAGAGCGTGATGGCTAGCGTTGCCACAATACCGACGATGGTCGAGATTTGCATTGGCAGACCAAAGCCCAGCGTGCTGTTGTTTAGAATAAAGGTAATACATACCGTGGTCATGAACACGGCTGGAATGGTGGTGATCCAGTGCAGCTTGTTATGACGCAGCAGGTAAGCTGAGGCAGTCCACAACATCATCACGGCCGTGGTTTGGTTTGCGAAACCGAAGTAGCGCCAGATGATACCGAAGTCAACTTGAGTCAGGATGCCGCCAATCACGAACAGAGGCATCGCCATCAGCAGACGGTTACGCAGGGTTTTCTGTTCCATGTTGAAGTATTCAGCCAAGATCAGACGGCTGGAGCGGAATGCCGTATCCCCAGAAGTAATCGGCAGGATAACCACACCCAAGAAGGCGATGATGCCGCCGAACACGCCCAGCAGACCAAACGATGCGCTGTATACCACGTTACCAGGGCCACCGTTTTTCACTGCCTCAGACAGTGCGTCCAGCGAACCGAAGAATGACAATGCAATCGCACACCAAATCAGGGCGATGATGCCTTCACCGATCATGGCGCCGTAGAACACAAAGCGGCCATTCTTTTCGTTTTCAAGACAACGCGCCATCAATGGCGATTGCGTCGCGTGGAAACCGGAGATCGCACCACAGGCGATGGTGATGAACAGGGCAGGCCACAATGGCATGTCGTTCGGGTTCATGTTGTGCAGCATGTCGCTGACTTCAAAGCCACCCAGAACTTGGTGTTCGCTCGAGAACGCGATCGCGGTGATGAGACCAACGGACATGAAAATCAGCAGCGCGCCAAATAGCGGGTAGAAACGACCGATGATTTTATCCACCGGCACGATGGTCGCGATGATGTAGTAAGCAAAGATGATGACAACCATGGTCGACATGCTTACGGTCAAGCTGGTTTGTTCGTTGATCAGGTTGGTGATCATGCCTGCAGGTGCAGAAACGAAAACCACACCAACGAGCAGCAGTAAGACAATGGCAAAAATGTTCATGAAGTGTTTAGCGCCATTGCCTAGGTAACGACCAGACAGTGAAGGAACGGATGCACCGCCGTTACGGATTGACAGCATACCCGAGAAGTAGTCGTGGGTTGCACCCGCAAAGATACAGCCAATCACGATCCACAGCATGGCGGCAGGACCATACAGCGCACCCATGATTGGGCCGAAAATCGGGCCGACACCTGCGATATTGAGCAGTTGAACCAAGTAAACTTTTGGCGTCGACATCGGGACGTAGTCCACACCGTCGGTTTTGGTGTGAGCTGGGGTTTGGCGTTTTTCATTGATGCCGAATACTTTTTCCACGAACGCGCCGTAAATGAAGTATCCACCAATCAAGGCAGCGACACAGGTTAGAAACCACAACATAGCGTTTGTCCTTTATTATGAAGTAGGTGTTATTGAATTAATCTCAGGCTGGATACTAAATTATCAATAAGCGAGCTTCATTGGGTTTCCGGGTCAGTGGTCGTATAGTGAATTAAGTGGTATTTAACGCCAGTGAGTGGTTTTTGATGGCGAGTGAACGGCGAGTAACGCAAAATAAGCGCTCATTGCCTATTGTTAAGGATGAACACGTTATCCAAGGGCTAAGTAAAGGTAAAATAATGAAAAAAACAGTATTGATGTTGGTCGTGGCTGGGTTAATGGGCTGTGCCGCCAGTGACAGTGATTTGGCCCAACAGGGCGATTGGTACCAGATTGGTTACAACGATGGGATCGCCGGACACACCCAACGCTCCCATAAAGCGTTGGCGCAATTAGGCCAAGCTAATCAAGCCGATTACAACCAAGGGTATGTGGAAGGGGTGAATGAGTACTGCAACCCGAATTTCGCTTATCAGATGGGTGTCAACGGCCAGTATTACGAAGGGGTGTGTGAAGGCACCGAACAAGCGCAAAAATTCCGTATGGAATGGCAGCGTGGCTGGAATGAATACAACAACTAATCGGCGCTAGGTAACAAGAGCCATGCATGAAGAATACATCGCCCTGGCATTGGCCGCTGTGGGTGTCGTTGGGCTGGGATGCCAATGGTTGGCGTGGAAACTGCGTCTGCCTGCCATTTTATTTTTGTTGCTGGCGGGAATTCTCGCCGGCCCTGTTTCTGGGGTGCTTAATCCCCAACAACTGCTCGGGGATTTGCTGTTTCCACTGATTTCACTCGCGGTAGCGGTGATTCTGTTTGAAGGCAGTTTAACCCTCAATTTCAAAGAGATTCGCGGCGTGAGCAACACGGTGTGGAGCATCGTCTCTCTGGGCGCGCTTATCTCTTGGGGCGTCACTTCGTTTGCCACACATGCGCTGCTTGGCTTTGATTGGCCGCTGGCCTTGCTGTTTGGTAGCTTGACGGTGGTGACTGGCCCAACGGTGATCGTGCCGTTGCTGCGTACCGTGCGGCCCAATGCCAAACTGTCCAACATTTTGCGCTGGGAAGGGATTTTAATTGACCCGCTCGGCGCCCTGTTTGTGGTGATGGTGTATGAGTTCATCGTCTCTAGCAGTGAAGCACACAGCTTGCATGTGTTTGGTCTGATTTTGCTGGTCGGCGTTGGCATCGGCGTGCTTTCGGGCGCGGCGGTTGCTTATGTGCTGCGCCACGGCGGCTTGCCAGAATACCTGCAGCCGTTTGCGGTTCTGAGTGTGGTGCTCGGCGTGTTTGCGGCGTCTAACGCACTGGAATCGGAGTCGGGTCTGCTGACGGTGACCATCATGGGCATGTGGCTGGCCAATGCCAAAGACGTCAATATTCAGCACATATTGCACTTTAAAGAAAATCTCACCGTTCTTCTCATCACCGGGCTCTTTATATTGCTGGCGGCGCGAATTGAAGTGGACGATTTCGCCACACTGGGCTGGAGCGCGATCGCGCTGTTTGTGGTGATGCAATTGGTCTCGCGCCCGCTGTCGATTTTTCTGGCCACGCTGCGCAGCAGTTTGCAGTGGAAAGAGAAAGCGTTTTTGGCCTGGGTGGCACCGCGCGGGATAGTTGCCGCATCGATTTCATCGCTGTTTGCCATCAAGCTGGAATCGTTTGGCATGGCCGAAGCGACGTTGCTGGTGCCGCTGACGTTTATGGTCATCATTGGCACTGTGGTGTTGCAAAGCGTAACGGCCAGACCCGTTGCAATTGGATTACAGGTGGCCGAGCCGGCGCCAAAAGGTTTCTTGATTCTGGGCGCGAACGATGTCGCACGTCAAATTGGCGGTGCGATTGCCAAGTACGATTGCCGCGTCGTGCTGACCGATTCCAACTGGGATTACATTCGCCAAGCACGCATGGCTGGGCTGGAGCATTATTACGGCAACCCCATTTCTAGTCACGCAGACGAATACCTGAACTTGATTGGCATTGGTCACGTGTTGGCGCTCAGCCCAGATAAACACTTCAACATCATGGCGTGCATGCAGTTTCTTTCCGATTTCGGAGAGAAGCGTGTGTTCTGTTTGAATGACAACGTAAACGGGAATGGCAATGGCAACGGTAGTGATAAACACACTGTGGCACAGGCCTCACATGGGTTGCCCTTTTTAGGGGGCGAGGTGAGTTATAAGAAACTCGCCAGTTTGCTCAACCAAGGCGGGGAGATCAAACACACCAAACTGAGTGACAACTTCACCTATGACGATTATCAACAGCAGCACAAAGAGAGTTATGTGCTGCCGCTGTTTGTGGTCGATCATCGTGGCCGAATTCAGATGTGTGCGGATGTCGCGAATTTCAGCGCTAAAGAGGGCGAAACCGTGGTTGCCCTGATCAAGAAACCGACCGAGAGCCGTTAGCGGCTCTCGTTGTCATCGTCTGCCATTGCGCGGCGCAGAAAACCGTCGGAGTCAGACAGTTTGGCTTTGGCTTGCGCCGCATCCACGCCAGTCAGGTGCATCAAAATCGCCACTTTGGCGTTGTTGTCACTTTCTGCCAACAGCGCTTCGGCGGTGTGGCGGTCGCAATCGGTCGCTTGCATGACAATGCGCACTGCACGTGCGACCAGCTTTTTGTTGGTCGCTTTCACATCCACCATCAGGTTTTGATAGCTTTTCCCAAGGCGAATCATGCTGGCGGTGGTGAGCATATTGAGCACCAGTTTCTGCGCGGTGCCCGATTTCAATCGCGTGGAGCCGGTTAACGCTTCCGGGCCGACCACCGGGCTGATGGCGATATGGGCCAATTCGGCAATCGGCGAGTTGGGATTGCACGACAGCGCGACGGTGACAGCGCCTAAATCGTTGGCGTATTCCAGCGCACCAATCACATACGGCGTGCGGCCACTGGCGGCAATGCCGACCAGAACATCCTGCGCACTAAAATGAATGGATTTGAGATCATCAATGCCGAGTAGCGGGGAGTCTTCGGCACCTTCTTGCGCGCTAAACATCGCGTCGCGCCCGCCCGCAATCAGGCCCACCACCATGTGATGTGAGACTCCAAACGTCGGCGGGCATTCGGAGGCATCGAGTACGCCTAAACGACCGCTGGTGCCGGCACCCATGTAGATCAGGCGTCCACCTTGCTTGAACGCTTCGGTAATTTTATCGACCGCGAGGGCGATTTCCGGCAAGACTTTTTCGACGGCTAACGGCACCAGTTTGTCTTGCTGATTGAGACGCTGCACGATCTCCTGCGACGAGAGCAGGTCGATATCCATGGTGTCGGGATTGCGACCTTCAGAAACCAAATGGGAGAGGGCAGCGAGCAGGGCATCATTCGTCATGGGGATTGTCCATATCGGTTAAATCAAACACAGAAAAGTCAGTTAATCGGCGGGGTAAATTACGCCGAGAGAAGCCAAGCGCGTCGCACCCGTCACACGGGGCAGATTGCTCGGCAGATTATGCATGCGGCGTTGCGCCAGCCAGGCAAAGGCCATGGCTTCCATGTAATCGCCATCGACACCTTTGGCGGTGGTCGGCGCCACTTGCCAACCCGGCAGCAAAGCGTGTAATCGCGCCATTAACAGCGCATTTTGCGCGCCGCCGCCGCACACCAACAGTTCGGGGGCGGGGCCTTCGGCAAAGCGCTGCACGTCATTGGCAATACTGCGCGCGGTCAGTTCACATAAGGTGCGCTGCACATGGCTAGCCGCGACATGATGATCGGCCAGTTTGTTGTCCAGCCATGGCAGATTGAACCATTCGCGTCCGGTGCTTTTCGGCGCCGGCTTTGCAAAGTAGTCGTCGCTTAGCAGCGTGGTGAGTAGCGCAGCATCGAGTTCGCCGCTGCGTGCCCAGTCGCCATTGCGATCATACGCTTGGCCGGTGTGGCGCTGGCACCAACCATCCATCAACACGTTGCCAGGGCCGGTGTCATAACCCACCACGTCACCGCCGGGTTTGAGTACCGACACGTTGGCGATGCCGCCGATGTTAAGCACCACCACGCTGGAATCGCGCACATCAAAAATCGTGCGGTGGAATGCTGGCACCAGAGGCGCGCCTTGACCGCCCAATGCGATGTCTTTGCGACGAAAGTCCGCCACGGTGGTAATGCCCGTGCGGGCGGCAAGAATATTGTGGTCGCCAATTTGTAGGGTGAACGGAGTTGCACCGTTTGGCTGGTGGAAGACCGTTTGGCCGTGATTGCCAATCGCGCGAATCTGACTGGCGTGATGGCCGCTGTGCTTCAGGAGGTTGAGCACAGCATCGGCATACAGATGACCAAGCAAGTGATCCAGCGTGCCAATCTCTTGCACGTTGGTTTCCTGGCCCAGACATACCGCCAAGAGGCGCTGTTTGAGATCGGCAGGCATGGGCAGAAAATCGTGTGCCAGCAGTTCAATCTGATGGTCCGTCAGGGCGACCAGCGCCGTGTCGACGCCGTCCATGCTGGTGCCAGACATGATGCCGATGTACAGTTCGCGTTCAGTCATTCTGTTATCCGATTGTCATATTTCTCGTTTCCGAGGGCGAAGTCTTTAAAACTCATTGTAATTGAAAAACAAACTGAATAACCTCATTTGCTGTGACAAATTTTGACAATCCACCGTGATGAATGAAGGGGAAAACATGGGACCGTTATGGCTAGACGTTGAAGGTTGTGAACTGACGGCGGAAGACCGCGAAATACTGGCGCATCCTACCGTTGGCGGTGTCATTTTGTTTGCTCGTAACTACCACGACAACCAACAATTATTGGCGCTGAACACCGCCATTCGTCAAGCGGCGAAGCGCCCGATCCTGATTGGTGTGGATCAAGAAGGTGGCCGCGTGCAGCGCTTTCGCGACGGGTTCAGCAAGATCCCCGCGGCGCAACTGTACGCGCGCAGCGACAATGGCGAGCAGTTGGCCGAAGACGGTGGCTGGTTGATGGCGGCGGAACTCATCGCGCACGACATTGATCTCAGCTTTGCGCCTGTATTGGATAAGGGCTTTGATTGCCGTGCGATTGGCAACCGCGCCTTTGGTGACGATGTGCAAACCGTGTTGACCTACAGCAGCGCCTATATGCGCGGGATGAAATCTGTGGGGATGGCGACCACCGGCAAACACTTTCCCGGTCACGGTGCGGTGATTGCCGATTCCCATCTGGAAACGCCTTACGATGAACGTGATTCGATTGCTGATGACATGACGATTTTCCGCGCGCAGATTGAAGCGGGCATTTTGGATGCCATGATGCCAGCGCACGTGATTTACCCGCATTGTGATGCCCAGCCCGCCAGCGGATCTCCGTATTGGCTGAAACAGGTTTTGCGTCAGGAACTGGGTTTTCAAGGCATCGTGTTCTCGGATGACTTGAGCATGGAAGGTGCGGCGATCATGGGCGGCCCGGCAGAGCGTGCGCAGCAGTCGCTGGATGCCGGTTGCGACATGGTGCTGATGTGCAATAAGCGCGAATCGGCGGTCGCGGTGTTGGATCAGCTACCAATCAGTGTGGTGCCGCAAGCACAGTCGCTGCTGAAACAGCAACAGTTCAGCTACCGTGAACTGAAAGCGACTGAGCGTTGGAAGCAGGCGTCTCAAGCGCTGCAGCGTTTGATTGACGCGCACAGCTAACGGCACATTCGCGATCAAGAAAAGGCTCCCATGGGAGCCTTTTGTCATTGCAGCGATTGCGCGGCCAACGGTTAGTGAAAGCCCAATTTCTCTTTTAGTTCTTTGAGGTAACGGCGACTGACGGGTACTTGATGGCCGGAGCGGGTGATGATCTCCGCCAACCCGTTTTCCAACAGTTTGATTTCTTTGATCGCTTTGGTGTTCACCAGATACTGGCGATGACAGCGCACCAACGGCGTTTTCTCTTCCAAAATTTTGAGCGTCAACTGGCTGGTGGCGCGTTGCTGATGGGTTTGTACGTGCACGCCGCTGATGTCGCTAAACGCAAACTCCACATCGACTGTCGGCACAATCACAATGCGGTTCAGGCCAATGCATGGCACCTGATCCAGATTATTTGGCGCCAGGGCGGAGTAGTCTTGCGTCTTGTTCACGCTGCGCCCCAAGCGTTGGATGGTTTTTTCCAACCTTGCCGGGTCAATCGGCTTGAGCAGGTAATCAAACGCATTGTCTTCAAACGCTTGCAGCGCGTATTGATCATAAGCGGTGACAAACACCACTTTGGGCATGGTGTCTGGATCGAGCATGCCTAGCAACTCAATACCGGTGATTTGTGGCATCTGAATGTCCAGAAACACCACATCTGGCTTGAGCTGATTGATTTTTTTGAGCCCTTCGATGGCGTTGTTGGCTTCGCCAATCACCTCGATCTCACCACTCTCTTCCAGCAATTCTGTCAGCTCTTCCCGAGCGAAGAGTTCGTCATCAATGACCAGTGCAGATAGCATTAATACGTTCCTTTATGCGGAATGACAAAACTCATCCGCGTGTATTGATTGGGTTCCACTTCAATGTTTAGCGCGGAGCTGGCGCCGAATTTATAGGTCAGGCGCTTGGCCACAATTTGCATGCCGAGGCCATCATGATCCTCACGTGGCGCTTGGTAGCTGCCAGCATTGTCTTCCACCACGATGCGGTGCCCACGAGCATCGGCCATGCTGTAGATGCGCACTTTGCCCCCTTCGAGCAAGTTGGAGGTGCCATGTTTGATGGCGTTTTCCACCAACGGCTGCAAGGTAAAACTCGGCACGTTGCGCTCCAGCAGCGCTTCGTCGATGGCAATCTCGACATCCAGCCGATCGCTAAAGCGTGCTTTTTCAATCGTCAGATAGGCATTGACGTGGGCCAGCTCTTCTTTGAGTGTCACGGTGCCGATGTTCTGCTTGAGGTTGCTGCGAAAGAACTGCGACAGGTGTTGGATCAGCTCGCGCGCTTTGTTGGGATCGCGGCGAATCACTGCGCTGATGGTGTTGAGTGCGTTAAACAGGAAATGCGGATTGACCTGCGCTTGCAGCAGTTTGATTTCCGCGCGCGACAACAAAATTTGTTTCTCTTGATACTCGCCATACAGAATCTGACTCGACAGCATCTGGGCGATGCCTTCCGCCATCGACATATTGATGGTTGAAAACAGCTTCCGTTTCGGTTCGTACAGCTTAATGGTGCCGATGACCCGATCACCGGCGCGAAGCGGAATGATCAGCGCTGAACCGAGTTTACAGGTTTTCGACAGTGAACACTGATACGGGTGCTCTTTGCCGTCGAGGTAGATGATGGCGTTGCGCGCAATGGCATCTAACGTGCTTTGCGATGAAATCGGCGTATTGGGTTTGTGGTGGTCATCGCCGATGCCCACGAAGGCGAGGATCTTCTCGCGGTCGGTAATCGACACCGCGCCCACGTTGGTTTGTTCGTAAACGATGCGTGCGATCTTCTCGGCATTCTGCGGGTTGAAGCCTGCGGCCAGAATGCCGACCGAGCGTTCAGCAATGTTCAGTGCCCGGCGTGAAAACGTGGCCGAGTACTCTTCAAAGATGGTTTTGCGATCTTGCAGAATGCTCATAAACAGCGCCGCACCGACAGAGTTGGCGATGATCATTGGCGCCGCGATGGTGGAGACCAGCGCATAGGCTTCATCGTACGGTTCGGCAATCATCAGAATCAGCAGCATTTGCACGATTTCGGCAAACAGCGTGACGGCAAACACCACGCTTGGGCTAAACAACAAACGGCCTTTGCCTTTGCGCAGCAGATAGGTATGCAGTAAGCCGCCAATGATGCCTTCGGCGGTGGTCGAGACCGCGCAGGCCACGTCGGTAAATCCCCCTAACGTGTAGCGGTGAATCCCGCCGGTAAAACCGACCGCAAAGCCAATCACAGGGCCACCAAACAATCCGCCCATCACGGCGCCAATCGCTCGGGTATTGGCAATCGCATCATTGATTTGCAGGCCAAAGTAGGTGCCCATGATGCAAAACAGCGAAAACAGCACATAAACACTGAGCTTGTGATTTAAGCGACGTGAGATATTAAGCAGCGGCAAAAAGATGGGGGTCTTGCTGAGCATGTAAGCCAGAACCAGATACACACACATCTGCTGCAACAGAGAGAGAACTAAATCCATATACCTTTCTTCATTGAATGCGAGACGTCATGCCTCGATGTCAATCTCATGTTTGTCACCGCTTTCTGAAGCCTGCCGTTGACGCACAGAGAAAGGGTGTGAATGTGGTTATTTTAGGGGAGTTAGAACGAATAAAACACGCTTGATTCGTAACTTTGGGTATCAAGCAGCGAAAATAATGAATGTAAATTTAATTTTACATTAAATGTTTTTTAATATTTACACTTGCATTGTTTTTAAAGGCTGTTAATTTGTTGCTTATTCGGTTTGGGCACTCATGACGATGTTGAGTGTAAATAAATTTATACAGGTGATGCGATGAAGAAAAGTGAACTAAGCGATATCAACATTGTTGATGAACAGATACTGATTACCCCGGATGCACTGAAGGCAAAATTGCCATTGAGTGACAACGCGCGTCGTTTTATCCGTGAATCGCGTCAAACCGTTGCGGACATTATTCACAAACGTGACCATCGCCTGTTGATTGTGTGTGGCCCGTGTTCGATTCACGATGTGGATGCGGCCAAAGCGTACGCCAAGCGTCTGAAAGCACTGTCAGAACAACTGAAAGATCAACTCTACATCGTGATGCGCGTGTACTTTGAAAAACCGCGCACCACCGTGGGCTGGAAAGGCCTGATCAACGATCCGCATCTCGACGGCACATTTGACATTGAGCACGGTCTACATGTTGGCCGCCAACTGCTGGTGGAACTGGCGGAGATGGAAATTCCCCTCGCGACCGAAGCGCTGGATCCGATCAGCCCGCAATACTTGGCCGATACGTTTAGCTGGGCGGCGATTGGCGCGCGCACCACGGAATCACAAACGCACCGCGAGATGGCCAGCGGCCTCTCAATGCCGATTGGCTTTAAAAATGGGACTGATGGCAGTTTGTCCACGGCGATCAACGCCATGCAGGCCGCATCGTCGAATCACCGCTTTATGGGGATTAACCGTGAAGGGCAGGTGGCACTGCTGACCACCCAAGGCAACGCCAACGGCCACGTGATTCTACGCGGTGGCAAGCAGACCAACTACGATTCAGTCTCTGTGGCGGAATGTGAAGAAGCGCTGGAAAAAGCGGGCTTAGACGCCGCGCTGATGGTTGACTGTAGTCACGCCAACTCACGCAAAGATTACCGTCGTCAGCCGCTGGTCGCTGAGGATGTGATTCACCAAATTCGTGAAGGTAATCAGTCGATTATCGGTCTGATGATCGAAAGTCATCTCAACGAAGGTAACCAATCAGCAGAGCAGCCGCTGGATCAAATGGCTTACGGTGTGTCGATTACGGATGCGTGTATTAATTGGGAATCAACTGAGGCATTATTACGCCACGCTCATCAGGAGCTGATTCCCTGTTTAGAAAATCGCCTCAAAGGTTAAGTAAAGGATTGCCCATGGCCGTAGAACTCAATGAATTGCGTGATCAGATTGACGCTGTCGACAAGCAGATGGTGGAACTGTTGGCTCGTCGTCTGGCGTTAGTGGAAAAGGTTGGCGAGGTCAAAAGTAAACATGGCTTGCCCATCTATGTTCCCGACCGAGAAGCCGCCATGCTGGCCTCTCGCCGTGAAGAAGCGGAGCGCAAAGGCGTGCCACCGCAACTCATTGAAGACATTCTGCGCCGCACCATGCGTGAGTCATACGCCAGTGAAAAAGATTCTGGCTTTAAATGCCTCAACCCTGAACTGCGTTCGGTGGTGATCATCGGGGGGAACGGTCAGTTGGGCGGTCTGTTTGGCCGCATGTTCCGACTCTCGGGCTACCAAGTGAAAGTCTTGGGCAGCAAAGATTGGGATCGCGCCGATGAACTGCTCAGTGATGCAGGTTTGGTGGTAGTCACAGTGCCCATTCATCTCACCTTGGGTGTGATTGAAAAACTGAACAACTTGCCGAAAGACTGCATTTTGTGCGACCTGACCTCGATCAAGGCCAAGCCGCTGCAAGCGATGCTCAAAGCGCACCAAGGCCCGGTGGTTGGGTTACACCCGATGTTTGGCCCCGATGTGCCGAGTTTGGCAAAGCAGGTAGTGGTGTATTGCGATGGTCGTGGTGAAGAACACTACCAATGGTTGCTAAAACAGATTGGGATTTGGGGAGCGAGTTTGTGCCAAATTGATGCGGCAGAACACGACCACGGCATGACCCTGATTCAGGCGTTGCGTCACTTTACGTCGTTCGCCTACGGTCTACACCTGTCTAAAGTGAATCCGAATCTGGCCCAATTGCTGACGCTCAGTTCACCGATTTACCGCTTGGAGCTGGCGATGGTTGGGCGTCTGTTTGGTCAGGATCCGAATTTGTATGGCGACATTATTCTTTCGTCGGAAGATAACGTGGAGATGATTCAACACTTCTACCGCAACTTTGGTGAAGCGGTCAAACTGATTGCTGACCATGACAAAGACGGGTTTGTACAGAATTTTGAAAAAGTCAGCCAATGGTTTGGCAACTACTCTCAGCAATTCATGCTTGAGAGCCAGAATTTATTAAAACAAGCAAATGACTCGATTCATCGAGGCTAATCTCCCCCGAATATTTGCGCTGCTTTGGCAGCGCTTTTTTTTTTGCCTGTGCGTCACGCGTCCTCGCTGTCGCCCAAATCCGCTAGGTATTCCATTTCACGATGCAGCAAACTGTCGCTGCCGACGTTCAGCTCCACCAACCGTTTGAGATGGCCAATACTGTCAATGTCAATGTGGTCGATTTTGAGGCGTAAAATACGTTCATCCTGACTGATCAGGCGTGCGGTCAATGTGATGTTGATGTCGCTGTCGGGCAGCATAAAGGCCACATCGACCAATCTGGTGGGGTCCAAATCGGGCTCATCGACGGCCCATAACAGCAGCCCATGTAGCGATAAGTCCTGAATACAGGTCGCCAATTGATACTCTCCCTGAAAGAGAGTGGCCGGAGCCTGATAAATGATGCGGGAAAATCGGCGGCGTTCAATCATAGCGTTCTCACTTTACTGGCAGGTCAAGCCTTTCAAGCATAGCAAACCTGAGCCGATTCCACCGAATGAGTGACTGCGAATCGTCGCCATACAAAAAGGCCGCATGATGCGGCCCTTTAATTGTGTCTGTGAATGACTTGCGTGTCTGCGAATTACTTGGCAATACGTTTGTATTTGATGCGGTGTGGTTCTGCCGCTTCAGGGCCAAGGGTTTTCTTCAGCCAATCCATGTATTCGGTGTAGTTGCCTTCGTAGAAGTTTACTTGACCTTCATCGCGGTAGTCGATGATGTGGGTCGCGATACGGTCGAGGAACCAACGGTCGTGCGAGATCACCATGGCACAGCCCGGGAATTCCAGCAGCGCTTCTTCCAGTGCACGCAATGTTTCGACGTCCAGATCGTTGGTTGGTTCGTCGAGCAACAGCACGTTACCGCCGGCTTTCAGCAGTTTCGCCAAGTGCACACGGTTACGCTCACCACCAGACAGTTCGCCGATCACTTTTTGTTGATCCGAGCCTTTGAAGTTAAAGCGAGAGCAGTATGCACGCGCTGGAATTTCAAAGTTGTTGATCTTGATGATGTCTGCGCCTTCCGAGATCTCTTGGAACACGGTGTTCTTGTCGTTCATTGAATCACGGAACTGATCCACAGACGCCAGTTTCACCGTGTCGCCCATTTCGATGGTACCGGAATCGGGTTGTTCTACGCCGCTCAGCATCTTGAACAATGTGGATTTACCTGCACCGTTGGCACCGATGATGCCGACAATCGCACCTTTTGGCATGTTGAATGACAGATCGTCGATCAGCAGACGACCGTCAAATGACTTGCTCAGGTTCTTCACTTCGATCACTTTGTCGCCCAGACGTTCGCCTGGCGGAATGAACAGTTCGTTCGTCTCGTTACGTTTCTGGTGATCAGTGCTTTGCAGTTCTTCAAAGCGAGCCATACGCGCTTTTGATTTTGCTTGACGACCTTTCGGGTTTTTACGAACCCACTCCAGCTCTTTCTCGATGGTTTTTTGACGAGCGCTTTCTTGCGATGCTTCTTGTTGCAGACGCGCATCTTTTTGCTCTAGCCACGAGGTGTAGTTGCCTTGCCATGGAATCCCTTCGCCACGGTCAAGTTCTAGAATCCAGCCCGCTGCGTTGTCTAGGAAGTAACGGTCGTGCGTGATGGCCACGACGGTACCTGAGTAATCCACCAGGAAGCGTTCCAGCCAAGCCACAGATTCCGCATCCAAGTGGTTGGTTGGTTCGTCGAGCAGCAGCATGTCTGGTTTTTCTAGTAGCAGACGACAGATCGCAACACGGCGACGCTCACCACCGGACAGATGGGCAATTTTCTGATCCCATTCAGGCAGACGCAGCGCATTGGCGGCACGCTCAAGCGCGTTTTCAAGGTTGTGGCCATCTTTCGCTTGGATCAGGGCTTCGAGGTCGCCTTGCTCTTTAGCCAGTGCGTCGAAGTCTGCGCCGTCTTCAGCGTAGGCCGCGTAAACTTCATCCAGACGCTTGAGAGCGCCTGCAACGTCAGAAACGGCTTCTTCAACCACTTCGCGAACGGTTTTTGATTCATCCAGGACAGGTTCCTGAGGCAGGTAACCGACTTTTAGACCTGGTTGTGGACGTGCTTCGCCATCGATATCGGTGTCGATGCCCGCCATGATACGTAGCAGAGTCGATTTACCCGCACCGTTCAGACCCAAAACACCGATTTTTGCCCCTGGGAAGAAACTCAGAGAGATGTCTTTTAGAATTTGACGCTTAGGTGGCACAATTTTGCTCACCCGTGACATGGTATATACGTATTCAGCCATTGCCGATCGTTCCTAATCTTTCCAACAGAATAAAGCCGACATTCTATACTAAAGCATTCTCATTTGTTACTAGCGGCCAAGCTTTTCCCGCGTAATTGATGAGTCGCTCTAATAGTGTTTGCTGAGTTTGTAACGCTGGCACTCTTTTTATTCTCTGTCGCATTATTTACATCAAGTTTACATCTGGCTGCTTTACATTTCGCGCTAGAATTAGCGTAATAAATATCGGTTAAATCAGCTTTAAAGGAATAAGAGCCATGACGCTTTGGTGTGTTTTTAAGCCGCATCGTCTTGTATCGTCAATGTTGATGTTCAGTTCATTGATTAGCGGCACAGCGTTTTCAAGCTCTCTCGATCTGGATGCTCAGCGGGATCTGTATGATCAAGCCCAGCAGTGGCTTGATGACAAAAATGTAGATGAATTTAAGAAACACCGCCGTCAGTTGGCCGATTATCCACTGACGCCCTACCTCGACTACCGCAGTTTTCTCATTGATTTGGGCTCCAAGCCGCCGATTGCGGTGCGGGCGTTTATCGATACGCACCGTGATTTTCCCTTTGCCAATCGCATCAGTGCGCCGTATCTGGATGCACTCGCCAGTCAGGAGAAGTGGGGCGCGCTGCTACAGTTTTCGCCCAACGAACCCAATGGGGAAACATATCGCTGCCACTATTACAACGCCAAGTTGCAAACGGGCAAACGGGCAGAAGCTTATGCGGGAGCGAAATCGCTGTGGCTCAGCGGCGGCAGCGTTGCAGATGCCTGTGACCCGCTGTTTGAGGCGTGGGACAAGCAAGGTGGCCTCACGGATACCTTGGTCTTGGATCGCATGGTGCTGGCCTTTGAAGGTCGCAACCGCGCGCTGATGAAGTACCTACTCAAGAAAATCGATCGCCCAGCCAACGCCAGCATCGCGCAAGAGATGCTCGACTTATACGATAAACCGGAAACGGTGGTGGCGTTTGCACAGCGTCATGCCAAAGCGGCGCTGGCACGACGCCAAGCTGAGTTGGCGTTGGAAAAACTGGCGCGCATCGATGAACTGAAGGCGCAACGTGCGTTGGCCGAGGTGGTCAAAGCGCAGCATTGGAGCGCCGCTCAACAGGCGCGCATTGGCCAATACATTGCGCTGCGAATGATGGATGCCGAATCACTGGAACTGCGTCAATGGCGTGATGGCGTGATTGCGGGCAGCAGTAACATCAACCTGATTGAAACCCGTATTCGTTTGGCGCTACGCCATGTGGATTGGCAGGGCGTGACCGATTGGATTCAGCAACTCCCTTCAGCAGAGCAAGCGACCACGCGTTGGCAATATTGGCTCGGTCGCAGTGACATGGCGCTTGGGCACAAAGATGCGGGAATAAAACGGCTACAAGCGATTTTAGGGGAGCGCAATTTTTACAGCGTTGCGGCCGCCAAAGCGGTGCAGCAATCGGTGAATTATCCGGTGTCGACGCTTGATCTCGATTCGAACAAGGTCAAACCGTATCAAACGGCGCTGGTGAGAATTCAAGAGCTGATTGATCGCGATAAAATAGCCGCGGCGAAAAGTGAATGGAGCTGGCTACTCAGCCGCGTCACGCTGGAAGAAAAAGAGATGTTGGCCGCCTATGCGGCGAGTAAACGCTGGCATCACCTGACGGTCACCGCATCGATTTCGGCACGCATGTGGGACAACATGACGCTGCGCTTTCCGATGGCGCATCAATGGTGGTTTAACTTCTACGGTGAAAAGCACGGCATTGATCCGATCATGCTGATGTCGCTTGCGCGTCAGGAGAGTGCAATGGATTCGGAAGCCCGCTCGCCTGTGGGCGCTCGTGGCATCATGCAGATCATGCCTGCGACTGCGCGCTATACGGCGAAGAAATATCAGCTCACGTATGATGATGCGGACGAGTTGTACCAAGTCGGCAAGAACATCGAAATCGGCAGCCATTATCTCAATGGTTTGCTGGAACGATATGACAACAATCGAATCTTTGCTTTTGCGGCGTACAATGCCGGGCCGCAACGGGTCGACCGTTGGCGCAAAGAAACCGATGGCCAGTTGGATGCATACGCCTTCATCGAAGCGATTCCATTTCGAGAAACACGCGGCTATGTGCAGAACATTTTGATGTTTGAAACCTACTACCGTGACTTGATGGGCGTGGACGGTGCATTTTTAAATCAGCATGAGGTGGAGACAAAATATTGATTCTGTTTGAGTGTTCTCTACAATAGAGGCGTGTATCACTCAACGAGTACAATCATGTCCCAACAACCTGAGTACAGTGACTGGTCGCAGCTGATGACGTTAGTCAAACAGGCCGCAGACCAAGAGCAGCACGCGATGCTGCTAACGATGTTAATGACCCCAGATGAGCGCGAAGCGTTGGTGGCGAGGGTCAATATTCTCTGTGAACTGTTGAAAGGTGAGATGTCACAACGACAGGTGAGTCAAATGTTACGGGTCGGTGTTGCGACAATTACTCGTGGCTCCAACGAACTGAAATCTCGTTCTGACGCCGATCGGGCCATCTTGAGTCAATTGATTCTGAAATAAAAAAACCAGCCTTGGGGCTGGTTTTTTTATCCCTGCACTTACAGGTTGGCGGGAAAGTGGTCGGGGTTTGTAAACGGGATCAACGCTAAAATCAGCGCCTGATGGTACACCGAGCTGCGAGTCAGGTGATGCTGAGTCAGTAAGCCAATGGCGCCGCCTTTCTGTTTGATGTTCTCGGTGCCAAACACCGCATCCATCACATCGCCCAATTCATGGGCATCGGCCAGTTGATGCAGCACTTCAGGTGGCAGCATCAAGCTGGCAGAGCGCGATTCACCGCGCTGAGTGTCCGATTCGATGATCATCCACGCAAATGTCACTCCCGCATCAATGCCCGCTTCAAGCCCCACGTAGAAATCTGCGCCGGGACGATGTTGCTTGGCATTGCGCACGCGATTGAGCGCGCCCAGTTTGGTCTCGTGGTCGCTCATCGGCTGATCGGCCACTTCGCTCGGGAAGCTGATGCCTTCAAAGGCAAATGTGTGTTCAGGAAATACGGTTGAAAAAGCACTCTCCACCGCACGAATTTTCGCAGGGTTAAGAGAAGCAATGATCACTTTTTTCATAGGACGGAGTCATCTCATTCGGTTGTTGCCAGGCACAAACTTCGCTCAGTGACATGGGTTTCCCAAAGAAGTATCCCTGCATGTAATCGCAGCGATAATTCGCCAGCCACTGATGCATTGTTTCACTTTCGATGCCCTCCGCGGTCACTTTCATGTGCTGGGAGTGGCACAAGTCAATCAGGGGTTTAATGACTTTCTGTTTGTTGGTGGCGATCAGTGTATCCAAAAATGCGCGGTCGAACTTAATTTTTTGCACAGGGTACTGCACCAGTTGGGCAATGGAGGTGTAGCCCGAACCGAAGTCGTCAATGGTCAAGCCATAGCCCAAGCGGGACAGCTCATGCAGCAGCGGGAAACTCTTGGAGTCGGCGGCAAAGGTTTCAGTAATTTCAAAGTCGACCCAGTGCGGCACCACTTGGTGTTGCTGCGCATGCTGGTGGATAAACTGCGCCAGGTGTTGGGAATCTAGCTCCGCCGACGAGAGGTTGATGGAGATTTGAATCGGCTGGGTAAATTGTTCGCGCAGCGTGTTGAGTTCAGCAAACGCGGACTGAATCACCCAGCGGTCAATCTGGCCAAACAACCCGGTTTGTTCAGCAATTGGAATGAATTCATCCGGCGAGACGTCGCCCAACTGTTCGGACTCCCAACGCAGCAGCACTTCAAACCCAGCGACTTGATGGCCTGAGCAGGTGAAATACGGTTGATAGACCAAACTGAATTCTTGATCAAAATGCCCCAAGCGCAACGCGCGCTCAATCGTGTTGCGGCGCTGAACGATCTCATCGAGCTGCTGAGAGTAGTAAGCCACTTGGTTTTTGCCCGCGTTCTTGGCTTGATACATCGCGGTGTCGGCGTTAAGCAACAGTTTTTCAATCTGCTGGCCATCTTCTGGATAAGTGGCGATGCCGATACTGGCGGTGATTGGAAAGTGGCCCAATGGCGAGTTGTCCTGTTTTTGCATCGGGTCAAGCAGACGCTGGGCAAACTGAGTCGCGCAATCGACCTTGCGGCTCGGCGCGCAGAGCACAATCGCAAATTCGTCGCCGGACAAACGCGCGGCCAAACTATAGGTGTAGTGCTGTTGGTTGAACTCCTCACACAAGCGGCGTACGTGATCGGCAAAGCTGACCAGCAGCGAGTCGCCGATCTGGTGGCCGTATTTGTCGTTGACGTATTTGAAGTTATCCAAATCGATATACAGCACCCAGATATGGCTGTTTCGCGGCGTCTCCAGCAAGGTTTTTTCCGCTTGCACCTGAAATTGACGGCGGTTGGCCAGCTTGGTCAGGTGATCGTATTCCGCCAAGGTTTTGGTGCGTTGATAGGTGCTGTCGAGCTCGGTATACATGGCGTAGAAGCGTGAAGAGAGACGGCCGATTTCATCTTGGCTGTTCAGAATTTCAATGTTCTTACGCTGTTTGTTCTCAACTTCTTGTAGCTGCTTATCGAGGCGAAGAATCGGATTGATGACATGTTTGTAGAGCAGGATCAGCAGCAGCAACACGGTGACCAGTGCCGAGAAACCAAACGCCAGCATCAGCTCCTTTTGAATGCGTGCCAAGCGGTCACGAAACAGCAATGGCGCAGGGTCCAAAATGGCGTACATGCCCGGTTGCAGCTCGACGCTCTGCGTCAGACGCTGCGTGTTTTGCGGTGGATGGTCTTGAAAGAAAATGGGGCTTTGGTTATCAAATTCAATGTGTTGGCGCAGCGCGTTAAATTTATCCAGCACCACATACACCACGATAAAAAAGACTTCGTCGCGGTTGTAGCTCAGCGGTGTTTGCAATGTTTTAGTATCCAGCACGTCGTAGCGCACCAATATGCCTTCACCGGCTGAGTTTTCGGTGTAGCTGACATCGGAAGTACGCGCGGTTTGATTGAACCGCTGATCGACGAACTGTTTGACCAACGGATCCATTTGAGCAAACGGGTCGTAGCTGTTCTCGGCGTAGTAGAGAATGTTTTTGTCACCGTCGAGGATCGACAGCGCAACATGCTGACTATCGCTGGGTTGAAGAATACTGATGGTTTGATGCAAATTGTCCACGAGTTCTAATTCGCGGTAAGGATTGTGTTCGTAGTAGAAGTAATGGCGAATGATGTCGCTTTTGGCGAGCGTGAAGGAGTAACTGTTGACCAAGGCGCGCGTTTGCCTGAAATGGCTGGCCAGCTTTTCCATGCTCAATTGCAAATAGCTGTCGGTCCGTTTCAGCAACGCATCTTTCTGGCTGGTGTAAATGATATAGCTGGAGGCTGCAGCACTGAGCAGAATCACCGGCGCAATCAGCAGAAGGATTCTATGGTTGAGCTTCATGTTGGTTGATCACACTGTTAATTATTTTGGCTCTGACGTTGAGATTGCCCGGCGAGAGTTCGCTATCGATGATCCCTTGTTCGACGAGATCCGGTGCGGGAAACAGCGTCGCATCATTGCGATACTCGGGCGGCAAGAGATGCATGGCCCGCAGGTTCGGCGTTGCGCCTCGAATATCTGCGGCGTTCATGGCTGCAATCTCCGGTTGCATCAGGAATTCGAGAAACGCTTTGGCCTCTTGCTTGTAGAGGGAATGGCTATTGATCGCCATGCAATCTACCCATAAATAAGGTTGGCCTTGCGGCAGGCTAAAGCTCCAGTCATCGTTCGCAAAGAAACGATTGAGCGAATATTGATCGCCACTGTAGGCTAATGCCATGTAAAGATTGTCGTTTTCGGCATGGCTACGAACGTAACTGAGGGCATATTCGTAGGTCAAGATATTGGGATTGGATTGCTCCAATGCCAGATACGCCTGTTTGAGTACATCGATGGAATCGGTAATCGGTGACACTCCCAAGCTGTACAGCGTGGGCAGCAGTGTTTCGACGCTATCAGAAATGAGCCCGACGTGGCCGCGCATGTTCGGCGCAATGTGCACCAGTTGCGACCAATCGGTGGGGGGCTCGGCCAGCTTGCTTTTACGGTAGGCAATGCCCACGTATCCCCAGAAATAGGGCACGGCATGGCTGCCACATGCTTGATTCCATTTGGCCGCATTGTTGTCGCGGTTGGGCAAGTGTGACAAATCTTCAAACAGATCTTGGCGAGAGAAAATGTGGGCGGAGACGTTATCGAGCACCACCACGTCAAAAGGCAACTGCACGCTTTTGAGCATCAGCAAGCTGCGCTCGTCATCGTTATCGAAATGATAGAGGTTGAGCGGCGTGTCGGGATGGCGCTGATGCCAAGCATCGACGACTCGTGGAGAGAGCGTGTCTTCCCATAAATATAAGTTGAGTTCGCTACTTTGGACTGATGCTGTGAGGGCGCATCCCCCGAGCAAGGCCGTGAAAATCGATTTCGTCATCCGTTTTGAGTTCGCCCGGCTCCGCCGGTTCGATATCCTATTGCTGTCTTCGCCCAGTGCGCGACGAATCAAAAACTCGCCGGCAGTGCATGTATCACCACACGTGGAAATTTGTTGTGGCTATTATAGGGTTTCAATATGCAACTGCCAGCGTTTGCAGCCAAATGTATGATTCAGTTATCGTTCAGCAAGTTTGACTTGGGTTGGCTTGACGTTCTCGCTGGGGTAGCAGCCCAGCACTTTGAGGTGGCGCGTGAGGCGCGTCAATTCGATCAGTGCTTGCTGCATGTTTTCTGAATCCAGATGAGCGGAGAGATCGACGTAAAACATCTCTTCCCACGGATTGCCCATGATTGGGCGGGATTCCAGCTTGGTCATGTTGATGCCAAGGCGTTGCAGCACAAGGAGTGTGGAGACCAAGGAGCCTGCTTCTTGCGATGTGGACATGATCAGCGTGGTTTTGGCCGGGATTTGCGCCGAGACTTCAACCGGTTTGCGCGCGACAACAATAAAGCGAGTGTGGTTTTCGGTTTGGTTGGCGATGTTACCTTGAATCGCTTGCAGGCCATAGAGTTTGCCGCTGGATGCGTTGCCAATCGCAGCGACGTCAGTGCGGTTGAGCTCTTGTACTTTTTTCATGGCATCTGCGGTGCTGGCGCACGTTTCCAGTTTCACCCCTTTGAGACGGCCCAAAAATTCACTGCACTGCTGATGTGGCTGCGGGTGCGAATACAGCACTTTGAGATCTTCTAGACGAATGTCTTTTGTCGCAACCAAGCAGTGTTCAATCGGCTGTGTGATTTCACCCACGATATACAGCGTGGTGTGTTGTAGTAGGTCGTACACCTCATTGATGGAGCCGGAGCTGGTGTTTTCGATTGGCAGCACGCCATAATCGGCATGGCCAGATTCCACCGTGCGGGTGACTTCTTTGAATTGATCGCAGTTGAGTTCAATGAGTTCGGTATTTTTACGGCTGAAATACTCACGGGTAGCCAGATGAGAGTAGGAGCCTTTCGAGCCAAGAAACGCCACACGCGCCAACGGTTTGCGACTTTGTGGGTTAGCCAGATTCTGTAAGTAAGCCTGCTGCAGGAGAACCGAGTCTTCAATGATGGTGTGAAAGAGCTTGGTGATGTACTGGGCATCAAGTTGGTATTTGTCTTTGCCCGCGTGGATCAATTTGACAAGCAGTTGCTGCTCACGTGCAGCGTCACGCACGGGTTTGGAGGTTTCGACTTTGCTTTTGGCCACTTCAATGCTGAGTTTACGGCGTTCTGAAAGCAGGCTCAGCAGTTGGTCATCAAGTTCATTTAAGCGCAATCGAATCTCTTCGAGCGAGTATTGTCTGTCTGTCATGTAAATTATCCTTATAAAAAAGCCTCCCGTTGGGAGGCTTTCTGTTCGTTTTTGACTTATCTTCCGTAAACGAGCACGCCTCCAAGGTTATTGGAGAAAAAAGAAGTCAAAAAAGAACAGGGAATGAAGTGTCATGTTTTTCCGAGGAAAATGTTGATTGATAAGCCAACACAATAAGCAAGCGGGGTGGGAGCGTCAAGCAAAAAAATAGCGCCCGAAGGCGCTATTCTGGAAACCGTATCTTTTACTCTTCCACTTCTTCTTCCAGCTCAGGTTTGTCCGTACGACGGGCCTCTGGTTTGTGACGAAGTTTATTCAGTTGACGCTCTAGTTTTTGTTCTACCTCATTCACAGCGGCATACAGATCTTCGTGGATAGCGGAGGCAACTAATTGTCCTTTTGGAATGCTGACGGTTGCTTCGAATTTTTTCTGTTTGTTTGGTTCCTCACTGAAACTTGCCTGACATCCGATGATGTCCACCTGCCATTTTTCCAGCTTTTTGAATTTGCTCTCAATGTGATTGCGGATTGCAGAGGTGATTTCGATGTTTTTACCAGTGATGTTCATTTGCATAGTGCTTTTTCCTCTGTTGCATCCCTTGTGGGTTAACTTCAGATTACTCATCCCAAACTAAAAGAATGTGATTCAGATCAATTTACGCGTGTGTGTTTTTGGCTTTGAAACCAAACGTGATCTTCCGCAAAGAGTCGTGAAACAGACGAGCGAAAAAGCTTGAGATTCTGATGAAGTTGGCTAAATTGGAAGAGTAATTGACTGAAAATCTTCCCATTTTTAGGGCATTTCCTCGGCCCATTAAATCCTCCTGTATGTTTCCTGAGCAACTTTTTTTGTGAACTTGATCGTCAATTAGGGCGCCATCGGTGCGTTGTCGGTCACTTCATCCAAATTTGCGCTTTGATTTTCGACCTTAGCACGCTGCAAGGCATCCAGTTGTTTGTACACCACGTAATAACGACTGATGTTTGAGACGTAGCGAATCGGCTCTTTGCCAATGTTGCGCCGCGTGATCACTTCAACATGTTTAAACCAGACGTTGGGATTAAAGCCGTGTTTTTGGGCCAAGCGCCGCATTCGGTTGATGCTCGCCGGGCCAGCATTGTAGGCTGCGAGGGCAAAGTACACTTGATCATCGGGGCTGATGTGTGGATCGGTGAAATAACGGTCCTTGATAAAGCGCATGTACTTGATGCCAGCATGAATGTTGTTGTCGACTTGATCGATGTGAGGAATGTTGACGTTTGGATCTTGAGCGGTAGTCGGCAGCACTTGCATGATGCCGATGGCCCCTTTGGGCGATATTTTGCGTTGATCGAGGCCAGATTCCTGAAACGCTTGTGCCGCCATCATCAAATCTTCGAATGCGTACTGATTCGAATAATGAGTAAAGATTTGCCTCAGTTGCGCGAGCTTGGCGAGTTTTTGTGGGTTGAGCGCTTTGGTCAGCCAGCGTGTGTCATCAATGTATTTGCTATAAATGACGTTACCCAGCAAGGTGCCCGATTTGACGGTTTTCAGATATTGGTTGATGAGCGTTTTCAGCTTCGGGCTCTCTTTTCGCAGCGCCCAAGCGATTTGGCCATTTTCCCGCAGCGGAAGTTCGCTGTGTACCTGAATATTTTCCATCACATGCTGCCATAGCTCGGCTTTGTGGCTGTCGAGCACCGTGGCGGCAACATGGCCGGCATTGACCATTTCCAGCAGCTCATAGTCTTGCAGTGCTTCATCAATAAAATGCACCTCAACGAGCGGACGGTTCATCGCGCGCAATGTGGCGTTGACGGCTTGAATGCTGTCCCAATAACTGGAACTTTCACGCAGCCAAATTTGGCGTCCACTTAATTGTTCAAGGGTGCTGATCGGCGCTGCGGCTTTGCTGGTGATGACAAATTCTTGCAGATCTTTGGTCAAGGGGGCGCTGAAATCGACTTGCTGGAGCCGATGAGGTGTGATGGTTAAATTGGCGACCGCGAGATCAGCAAAGCCGCGTTCAACGCTGAGGATGAGTTCATCACGCAGCACGGGAATGATCTGTACATGCACATACGGCGATTGCTTTTTCAAGTATTGCTCAAAATGGTACAGCAGTTCGGCGCCAATCCCTTTGGGGCGACCGCCTTCCACGTAATAAAACCCTAAATCGGCTGAAACTACGACACGCAGGGTGCCTTTGTCTTTCAAGACAGGCCAATCTCCGGTGTAGGGTTTGGCGCTTAATGGGGAGAGTTCCAAACTGTGGGCTGGCCAACCAAGGCAATATGCCAAGGCGAACAGTGCCATGTTCAATAAACGCAAAATGCCGCTCCTTTTGCATTTTAGATCGGCTTTAAGTGTATGAACGAACGGCAAAAACGGCAACGTTCGTCCACAAAAAAAGCCACTGCAAGCAGTGGCTTTTTCTCATGATGTCGAGGATTACTCTGGGTTGAGTTCCATCAGTTGCTGAGTACGGGCGATGGAGTCTTTTAGCCCCAGCTCCTTGTATGCCTGCAACTGAATTTTGAGCGATTTACGTGCTGCTTCAGTATCAGGATAGGTTTTTTGCAATTCCTGAGTGCGGTTGATGGCCGCAATCCAGGCTTCACGGCGCAGGTAGAAATCTGCGGTGGCTAAGTCGTAGTCGGCGAGGCGGTTTTTCAGCGCAAACATGCGGCGCTGCGCGTCTTCGGCGTACGAACTATTGGGGTAACGTTGCAGCAGGCGTTTGAAATCGGCAAAGGCTGCTTTCACTGGCTCTGGATCGCGGTCACTGCGATCGACGTTGAACAGGTCGTGCATAAAGTTACGGTCTTGCGCCATGTGCGATAAACCGCGCATGTACAGCACCCAGTCCATTTTCTCGTGGGTGGGGTTGAGTCGCATAAACCGTTCAATGGTCGCGAGACCCAGCGCGAGATCATCGTTTTTGTAGTAAGCGTAAATCAGATCCAATTGAACTTGCTCGGAGTAAGCACCAAACGGGTAGCGGGAATCCAAAGCTTCAAGCTTTTCAATCGCCGTCATCCAGTTACCGCCTTGCAGCGAGGTTTGGGCTTCGGTGTACAACTGTGCCGGCGGGACGTCCGGAACAATCTCTTTATTACTGGAACAGCCAGCCAGAAGAGATAACGCGAGTAAGCCTGATAAAGTTTGGTATTTCATGTCAGGAGTGAGTTCCTTGCAATTAAAGCTTATACACTTGGAGCGTCGGCGCTCCGCAAAACGTTTCGTTACTTTCTTGGCAGTAACAGATACAATGGCGCCATATTTTTCCACACTAGTGGCTATTAGTCTCACGGTTTTTAAAAAAGTTCGATATGGCTCAGCAGATTGAATTAACTCAAACAGTAAAAGAAAGCCAGCTTGGTCAGCGTTTAGACCAAGCTGTGGCTGAATTATTTACCGATTTTTCCCGTTCACGCCTGAAAGAATGGTTGTTGGAAGGCAAAGTCATGGTCAACGGTAACGTGGTGACCAAACCTCGCACCAAAGTGATGGGCGGTGAAGCGATCACGGTTCAGGCGGAACTGGAAGATGAACAACGCTGGGAAGCTCAAGATATTCCATTGAATATCGTTTATGAAGATGACGACATTATCGTGATCAACAAACCGCGAGACTTGGTGGTGCATCCGGGTGCTGGTACGCCAGATGGTACCGTGCTCAACGCATTGCTGTTCCATTTTCCACCGATTGCTGAAGTGCCACGTGCGGGTATCGTGCATCGTCTGGATAAAGATACCACGGGCTTGATGGTGGTGGCGAAGACGGTGCCGGCGCAAACGCGTTTAGTGCGTGAACTGCAAAAACGAAACATTACCCGTGAATACGAAGCGATCGCGATCGGTAAAATGACGGCGGGCGGTATGATTGATAAGCCGATTGGCCGTCACTCCACCAAACGTACACTGATGGCGGTGAGCCCGCTGGGTAAACCGGCAGTCACTCACTACCGTGTGGCGGAACATTTCCGCGAGCACACGCGAATTCGCCTGCGTCTGGAAACCGGTCGTACGCACCAGATTCGTGTTCACATGGCGTATTTGCAACACCCACTGTTGGGCGACACTGCCTACGGCGGCCGTGCGCGCATTCCTAAAGGGGCGACGCAAGAGCTGACGGACATGATTCGTGGTTTCGATCGTCAGGCGCTGCACGCAGTCATGCTGCGTTTTGAACATCCTATCACCGGTGAACCGTTGGAATTCCACGCGCCAGTGCCGGATGACATGGTTGAAATGACCGAAGCGTTGCGTGAAGACGCTCAACTGAACCATTCAGAAGAGTATTGATCGATGAGTTGGATTATCCCACGCTGGCCTGCACCGGTTTCGGTGAAGGCGCTCTCTTCAACCCGAGTTGGCGGTTTTTCTCTGCCGCCTTACGATGGGTTGAATGTGGGCATGCACGTTGGGGATGATCCACATCGGGTTGAGCGCAATCGCTATTGGTTGCAGCAGCAAGCAGGTATGCCCAGCGCGCCGATATGGCTCAATCAAACACACTCCACCGTGGTCGTGGAAGTAGACGCGCCGACGGCTCAAGTGTTGGATGCGGATGGTGTTTGGACTCAAGCGCCGAACGTGGTGTGCTCTGCAATGACCGCCGATTGTTTGCCTGTGTTGATCGCCAACACCCAAGGGACAAAAGTCGCTGCGGTGCACGCGGGGTGGCGCGGCTTGTCTGCGGGCATTGTCGAACAGGCGCTGACACAGTTTGCCAACGATGATGTGGTGGTGTGGTTGGGGCCGGCCATTGGCCCGCAAGCGTTTGAAGTGGGTGATGATGTACTGGCTGCGTTCAGTGCGCATGATGACCACGCGCATCTCGCGTTTAAACCCGGTCATCAAACGGGAAAATGGTGGGCTGACATGAATCACCTGACGCGTTTGCGTCTGCGTCAGCTGGGCATTGACGCTGTGTTCGACAACGGTCTGTGTACCTATCAACAGGCTGATCAGTTTTATTCTTACCGCCGCGATGGCGTGACCGGCCGTCAGGCCAGCTTTATCTGGATTGAAGCAAATTAAACCCGATAAAGTTAATGGTCTTCACTTGAAAATTTCCCCCTGCGTAACCATCTTTCTTAACGTTGTTAGTTTATCTCAGACGAGGTTAGGAAGGTTGTTATGCGTCTTGACAGATTTACCAGTAAATTTCAAATAGCGATTTCCGACGCTCAGTCACTCGCGCTCGGGCGAGATCATCAATACATCGAACCCGTGCACCTGATGGTAGCGTTGCTTGATCAAAACGGCAGTCCAATTCGTCCTTTGTTGACGATGTTGGATGTGGATGCGATGCAACTGCGCTCAAAGCTGGGGGAGATGTTAGATCGTCTGCCTAAAGTGAGCGGCATTGGTGGCGACGTGCAGCTCTCCAGTGGGTTGGGGACGCTGTTTAACCTGTGTGACAAGGTGGCGCAAAAGCGTCAGGATGCCTACATCTCGTCTGAAATTTACCTATTGGCGGCATTGGAAGACAAAGGTCCTTTGGGCCAGTTGCTGAAAGATTTCGGTTTGACCGAGAAAAAAGTGACCGCGGCGATCGAAAAGATCCGTGGTGGTCAAAAGGTCAATGATCCGAATGCGGAAGAGCTGCGCCAAGCGCTGGAAAAATTCACCATCGATCTGACCGAACGGGCTGAACAAGGCAAACTGGATCCAGTGATTGGGCGTGACGATGAAATTCGTCGTACCATTCAAGTGCTGCAGCGTCGTACCAAAAATAACCCGGTCATTATTGGTGAGCCGGGCGTCGGTAAAACCGCCATTGTGGAAGGTCTTGCGCAGCGCATCATTAATAACGAAGTGCCGGAAGGCCTGCGTGGTCGCCGTGTGCTGTCTTTGGACATGGGCGCGCTGGTTGCAGGGGCGAAATACCGCGGTGAGTTTGAAGAGCGCTTGAAATCTGTTCTAAATGAACTGGCGAAAGAAGAAGGCAACATCATTCTGTTCATCGACGAACTGCACACCATGGTGGGCGCAGGGAAAGGTGAAGGTTCGATGGATGCCGGTAACATGCTCAAACCTGCTTTGGCACGTGGTGAACTGCACTGCGTCGGCGCGACCACACTGGATGAATATCGTCAGTACATCGAAAAAGATCCGGCGCTGGAACGTCGTTTCCAAAAAGTGCTGGTGGATGAACCGAGCGTGGAAGATACCGTGGCGATTTTGCGGGGCTTGAAAGAGCGTTATGAGCTGCACCACCACGTTGAAATTACCGACCCAGCCATCGTGGCGGCGGCAACGTTGTCGCATCGTTATGTGTCTGATCGTCAGTTGCCCGATAAAGCCATCGACTTGATTGATGAAGCGGCCTCTAGCATTCGTATGCAGATGGACTCCAAACCGGAAGCGCTCGATAAGCTGGAACGTAAGATCATTCAACTGAAAATCGAGCAGCAAGCGCTGAGCAATGAACACGATGAAGCGAGTGAAAAACGTCTCAACATCCTCAATGAAGAGTTGCAGGAAAAAGAGCGGGACTACGCTGAGCTGGAAGAAGTGTGGAATGCGGAAAAAGCTGCGTTGTCAGGCACTCAACACATCAAATCCGAACTGGAACAAGCGCGTTTGGATCTCGAAGTAGCGCGTCGTGCCGGCGATTTAAGCCGCATGTCTGAGTTGCAATACGGCCGCATTCCTGAGCTGGAAAAACAACTCGACTTGGCCGCGCAAGCAGAAATGCAAGAGATGACGCTGCTGCGTAACAAAGTTACCGATGCTGAGATTGCCGAAGTGCTTTCTAAACAGACCGGTATTCCTGTGGCCAAAATGCTCGAAGCAGAAAAAGAAAAACTGCTGCGCATGGAAGACGTGTTGCACCAACGTGTGATTGGTCAGGTTGAAGCGGTGGAAGTGGTTGCGAACGCGATTCGTCGTAGCCGTGCGGGCCTGTCGGATCCAAACCGTCCAATTGGTTCGTTCCTGTTCTTAGGTCCAACTGGTGTGGGTAAAACCGAACTGTGTAAAACCCTCGCCAACTTCATGTTTGACAGTGAAGATGCCATGGTGCGGATTGATATGTCGGAGTTCATGGAGAAACACTCTGTGGCTCGTTTGGTCGGTGCGCCTCCAGGTTACGTGGGTTATGAAGAGGGCGGTTATCTGACCGAAGCGGTGCGCCGTAAACCGTACTCCGTGATTTTGCTGGATGAGGTGGAAAAAGCGCATCCGGATGTGTTCAACATTCTGTTGCAGGTGCTGGATGATGGCCGTTTAACCGATGGTCAGGGTCGCACGGTTGATTTTCGCAATACGGTGGTGATCATGACATCGAACCTCGGTTCGTCACGCATTCAGGAAAACTTTGCGTCACTGGATTACCAGGGCATCAAAGAGCAGGTGATGGAAGTGGTGAGTAAACATTTCCGCCCTGAGTTCCTCAACCGTGTGGATGAAACCGTGGTCTTCCACCCACTGGGTCGTGAACACATTAAATCCATCGCATCGATTCAGTTGGAACGCCTGCGTAAACGTCTGCTGGAAAAAGACTTCGAACTGCAAGTCAGCGACGAAGCGTTGGATCTGATTGCGCAAGTGGGCTTCGATCCGGTATACGGTGCGCGTCCATTGAAACGGGCAATTCAACAAAATGTGGAAAACCCATTGGCGAAATCAATTCTGGCGGGAACATTCCTGCCGGGGACGCCAATCAAACTCGATGTGAACGATGGCAACATCACCGCATCGCAATAATTGATCGTAAGAGTAAAAGCCACGCATTTGCGTGGCTTTTTTTTGCAGTGCGCTCACCATAACAGAGGCCTGTGGTGCCTTGGTTCGGTGAAGCGGATTAAGCGAAATTAGCGTTGAGGCGCATCTTTAAATAATCCTGCGCGGTGATGGGAGGATAGGTTTGTTTCGGGCCTTGAATCACCTGATCGCGGTTCGCCTGACAGAAAAAGGCCATGCTGTAGCGTGAGCCCTGATTTTCCTCGGCGGTTGGCATGCGCACGCGGTGCAAGGTCGATTTCAATTCGTCATCGCTCCAGCGCATCAACATGTCGCCGATATTGCAGGTAATGACACCAGTTTGCGGGGTTACATTGCTCCACACCAAGTTTTGCTGAGCGTCTTTGCCTGCGGCGACTTGCAATCCACCTTGATGCTCCTGTTGAAACACCAAGGTTAAACAATCGAAATCGGTGTGCGCGCCCGCGCGCCAATAATCGCCCTTCGCAGGAATATCACTCATCGGAAAATAGTGCAGCATGCGCAGCGTGCTGAGGTAATGCGCTGAATCACGTTGATGCGCCCGAGTAAAAAAGTCCCGCTCAAAACCTAACTTGTCGGCAAAGCAAGAGAGAATCTTCATCCCTAACTGCCATGCCTGATACTCCATACTCAGTAGGTGTGACTGAAAATTGGCCACCAAATCTTGCTCTGGCCACAACGTATCCATGTGTGGCAGCGTGATTTGATAAGACTCCTTTTGATCCGCCAAACCCGTCGATGGCCGAACTTGCTGACGAAATTCCCAGCCTGCATTGAGCCCCGCTTTGAGCGGAAAGCGTTGCTTTTGCTCAGCTGGCAGTGCAAAGAACTGCTCACTAAGGGCAAATGCCTGATGTATATCGCTGTGTGTGATGCCGTGATTGATCAATTGAAAGAAGCCGACCTCGGTGGCCGCTTGCCACAGTTGTTCGCTGATCGCGTCACGGCGGGTATCAAAATCTGACAAGTCGATGAGTGGAATGGCGCCGAGTTCTGCTTCGGTGCCGCGCCCGCCAAGGGTCGTTTCGAAGTTGAGTTCTTCGAGTGAATAAGCGTGTTGAGTCATTGTTATTTCTCCAATTCAGCATGTGCGTGTGATTGGAGCAATGTCCAGCAATCATCGAGATTGCAGACCGCTTCTACTCCGGGGTTAAGATGAATGATCGCGCTTACCAAGCGCCGTGCTGGACTTGCTCGGCTTCCGCCTCTAAGAGTGGCCCGTGCACTTCTGTTGTGCGCTGGCCGGATTCAAATACGATTCGACACGGTAGCGCTAAGGTTGGGTTTTCCGGATGATTGCCCGTCAAGGCTTTCAAACGAGTTTCGCTCAAGCCATACACGACACGTCCGACGCCAGCCCAGTAAATCGCACCCGCGCACATGGCGCAGGGTTCGGCGGACACATACAGCGTGCATTGGTTGAGAAAATCGGGGCGATACAACTTGCTCGCTTGCGTCATGATCAGCCGCTCGGCGTGTCCGGTCATATCCAAATCAGGCAGATAGCCGTTGATTTGCTCAAGTAAGATCTCGCCGTTGGCATCGACCAGTACGGCAGCAAAAGGGTGAATGCCGCGCGATTTGGCATCTTCTGCCAGCGCAAAACTGTGGCGTAGCCAGCGGTAATCGAGGGTTGGGTTGAGCATGTTATGTCCTTATCGTTGTTTTTCTTCATCACTCAGGCTCCAAGCAAAGTAGCCTTTCTGAATCCAACTGACCGATTTGAATAGCACCATGCTCACCACGGAGAGAAACACCAGTGCCGCAAAAGCTTGGGGGATTTTGAAATACGAAGTGGAGAACTGCACCAAGTAGCCGAGCCCTTTTTCGGCGGCGACAAATTCGGCAATCACCGAGCCGATCACGGCTAACGTGATCGCAACTTTTACGCCGCTGAAAATGTGTGGAATGGCATAAGGCAGGCGAATCTGCCAGATGGTCTTATGGTTGCTGACGTTGAGTGAGCGCGATAACTCAATCAGTTCCGGCGGCGTGGCCAGCATGCCTGTGGTGGCAGACACCACCAGAGGAAAAAAGGTGATCAGGCAGGTGATGGCCAAGCGAGGGGCATCGCCAGTGCCCAAGATCACGATCAGTAGTGGCGCGATGGCGACCACTGGCGTGGACTGAATCACAACCAGCAGCGGGAAGATGGCACGGGTTAAAAACTTAGAATTGACCATCATGATCGCCAGAGGGATGCTGAGTGCGAACGACAGGGCAAAACCAAACAGTGCAATCCTCAGTGTGGCCCAAAGATTGTCGAGCCAGCGTTCGGCGGACACTTGGGTAAATGCCAGCGCGATGTCGGATGGCGCAGGAAGAATAAAGGTTGGCACGGCAAACAGATGGCAGACCCCTTCCCATATCGGGAGGAGCGTGAGCATGGCCAATAACGGCAGCCAGTTCTGCGACCGCTTCGCGAGTAATTTTTTCATAATGAATCCTTAGTGCAGATGGGCTCAAGCAACAGTGCGATGCAGCTGTGTGACTTTCTCAGCATTTGCGGTGGCAGAGTCGTCATGCGGTGGTCGATAAAAATACTCACGAATCCGATTGGTATAGCGCCCGAAATCCGTCTCTTTTAGGGTATTGATGGTGCGTGGGCGTGGCAGGTTTATCGTGATTTCTTCCAGCACCGTGCTGGGGCGAGGTCCCATCACCAGCACTTTATCCGCTAGCAATACCGCTTCCGAAATCGAGTGGGTAATAAAAAGAACGGTTTTGGGTTTTTCCAGCCACAGGCGTTGCAGCTCAAAGCCCATCTCTTCACGGGTTAATGCATCAAGGGCGGAGAACGGTTCATCCATGATCAGAATGTCGGGGTTGAGCAGCAGTGCTCGCGCAATCCCAACCCGTTGCTGCATCCCGCCGGAGAGCTGATTCGGTAGGCTGGTGGCAAACTCACTCAGGCCGACTTTGTCCAAAAGCTCGGTGGCCAATTGGCGATCTTTCGCGCTGACGTGGCCGAATTTATGCTGTAGCGGAAACAGGACGTTATCCAGTACATTTTTCCACGGCAACAGTGTTGGCTTTTGAAAGACGATGCCGATGTCTTCACGCGGCCCCGAGACAGGATGACCAAACACTTGAATGTCACCTTGGGTGGGGTGAATCAACCCGGACAGCAGGCGCAGCAATGTCGATTTACCACACCCGGACGGGCCAACAATGGCGACGAATTCATGTTTATTGATGTCAAAAGTCACGTTATTGAGCACCGTGACCGCGCTGTGTTCACTGGTGTAAGTGTGCCCGATGTGACGAAATGAGACGAATGGCTGCATGATGTGCTCCTTAATAGAAGTCGCGCGAAATGGCGCTTTCCGGATCGAGCTTATCGAGGGCGATGTTCTGCGCTTCTGCGGTCCATTTCCAAGTTTCAGCCAGTCGATTTGGTGTAAAGACGCCGACGCCATCGCGTTCACTGACTTCGTTCAAGACCAATCCACGAATCGAACGGATGGTATCTGCGGCTTGATCGGTGTCGACTTCGGGGACCATTTTGTGCACGTCAGCGGCGCTTTGTTCGGGATTGGCCCACGTATAAGCGACGGCTTTGGCATAAGCGGCGACAAAACGGCGAGCGACATCGGGTTGATTGGCAAGAAAGCGGTCGCTGGCGATGATCGATGAAGAGTAGAACTCCAGTCCGGCGTCATACCAAGGCAGCACGGTGAGTTTTTTCCCCGCCTGTTCAGCTTGCTGCTGGTTTTTTACCGCATCGGTCATCCATGAAATCATGATGTCCGATTGACCGGTGATCAGCATGGGGTTGAGTGCGCCAGGATCGGCTTTGAGCACTTTGACGCTGCTGTCATCAATGCCATTTTTTTTCAGCATCAGTGGTAAAAAAACATTGGCTGATGTGAATGGCGAAGTCACGATGGTTTTGCCCGCGACATCCTTGATGCCGGTGATCGCCGAGTCATCCAAGGCATAAAACGCGTAAGGCGCTTTGCTAAACAGTGAATAAATGGCTTTGACCGGTACGTTGTCATTTGCTTTGGCGACCAGCAATGCCACGATGTCAGAAGAACCGATGTCGGCTGTGCCTGTTGCGACTTTGGTGATCGCATCGGTTGAGCCTTTGCCCTGTAAAATGGTGACATCGAGATTTTGCTCGGCGAAAAAACCTTGCTGCACGGCGACATACACCGGCGCTTTGTCTCCACCGGGTAGCCAGTCGAGCTGAAAGGTGACTTTGTCTGCTGCCCAAGAGCTTGCTGAGGCACACGCCAATGAGAGGGATAGTGTTAGTGTTTTGAGGTGTGAAATAGGTGTCTTCATAGTTACTCCGTGTCTTCCTTGCACTGTCAAAGGCGAGGATGCATCGCCTTTGACGAACTATGAGCAATGTCCCGATGCCATCACGACATCTAACCGCTTCTACTCACGAATGGTGTCTATGACCAGAGCAAGGGGCGTGCCACAGCATTAAACTAATGGCTGAATTGATAACCTTTTATTAACAATCGCTTGTCTGGCCGATGTTTGTTTCAATCGATGCTTGTATACAATGAGCCCTCTGCATGGAGTGATGAGCGGTGTTTGTGCACACCAATTGAGCGTATTTTTCACTGTTATGGTGCAACTTATTCTTTTTTCGTTCGATTTTGCAGGTGTTGAAGCTGGTCTGTGATTTGCATTGTATACAGCTTGGTTGACGTTGAAACAAAGGATGTGAGTAGAAGCGGTCAGGAGGAACGCTCCGGGGCATTGCTCATGAGAACGCCCATCATGGTTTTGGTATTCTTATAAGGAAGTGAGCATGAATTATCTCATCAAACAGGCAAGCGCCATCTATTCCCAGTCTGGTCATCAGGACATCCGCATTCAAGATGGCATTATCACCGAGCTGGGGAGCGACCTGCTGCCTTCTCATCATGAACATGTCGTCGATGCCCGAGGTTGTGTGGTTTATCCCGGTTTCGTGAATACTCATCATCACTTGGCACAATCCGTGTTGAAAGGGATCCCCGCAGGTTTAAATGATGGCCTAGGCGAGTGGCTGGCACATGTTCCGTATCGCTATTGGCCGCAGATCACACCAGAGATTATGTATTGCGCGGCGAAATTGGGTTTCTACGAATTGCTTCGTTCTGGCGTCACAACCTGCGCCGATCATCATTACCTTTATCATGCCAACAGTTCGCAGGAAGTCGAAGATGCGGTCTGGCAAGCCGCTGAAGAGATGGGGATTCGGTTTGTGCTCTGTCGAGGGGGAGCAACGGTCAAAGGCAGCCATAAAGGCTTGGCCAAAGCAGGCGTCGAGCCAGAATCGTTAGAGATGATGTTGGCGCGTTTAGATCATTCGCGCCGGCGCTATCATCAAGATGAACAGAACGCGATGCGACGTCTGGTGGTTGCTCCGACCAGCATTGTGCATTCCTCGACTCCTGATGATCTGAAAATGTTGGCGGAGTATGCGCGCGCTCATCAGCTACGGATGCACTCCCACCTCTTAGAAGTCGAGTTTGATAATCAACAAGCGATGGCTAAATACGGTTGTAGCGCGGTGGAGTTTGCACAACGTTGTGATTGGTTGGGGGAGGATGTGTGGTTTGCTCACTTAGTCAAAGCTACACACGAAGATATTGCCTTGTTAGCGAGCACCCAAACGGGGATTGCGCATTGTCCAACATCCAATTGTCGTTTGGGAAGTGGGATCGCGCCGGTTATCGACATGGCGAAAGCGGGGATGCCGATTTCTATCGGTGTGGATGGATCGGCATCAGCGGAATCGGGGTCAATGCTGCAAGAGCTAAATCTGACTTGGTTATTGCACCGCGCTCAACATGGCGCGGCTGCGACGTCCGTGAACGGTGTCATTGAATGGGCCAGTGCAGGGGGCGCATCAATGGTTGGGTTCGATCATCTTGGGTATATAAAAGAGGGGGCGGTGGCCGATTTGGTTCTCTATGATATTCAGCTGCCTCGCATGGCAGGATGTCACTCTGAGATCAGTGCGCCAGTTGTGTGCGGAGAACCGGCTCAAATTAAAGCCACTTTCATCAATGGTAAACGGGTTTATCAAGCAAGCGATGAAGATGCTTATCAAGAGTTGGTCGCCAATGTTCGTGAATCGGTGCGAGCGCTCAACCGTAAAGTCGCAGTATTAGGCATTTAATTTCGGTCATTTTGTTCACTAAAAATCCACTTTGGCGTTTATTTAGGCGGTCAGTCAGAAAAGCGAAGTTTTTGGCTGATTTGCTATTGCCAAGCGTTTTTTCCTCCCTATAATGCGCATCCGTTGTCAGGCAATTCTGCATAAGAAAGCAAGGCAACACGACGGCAAATTTGATTTCTTAACCTAAAGAAAATTAAATAAAAAAAGTTGTTGACTCGCTAAGTTAACTCGCTAAAATGGCCGTCCGCTTTGAGAAGAAAGTTTCGAAAAGCAAAGCTCTTTAACAATATAAACCTATCAATCTGTGTGGGCACTCGTTGATGATAATCAAAGATGATTCTAAAGAATCAACTTAGGTATCAATGAACTGAGTGACCAATCGATACTTCGGTATCGGCACAGTCAATTCATTATCGTTCTGTTGGAACGATAATAGCTTTGAATTACTAAGGTAATTTGAAGTCAGTATTCATTGAGCCACAAAATCTTAAATTGAAGAGTTTGATCATGGCTCAGATTGAACGCTGGCGGCAGGCCTAACACATGCAAGTCGAGCGGCAGCGACAACATTGAACCTTCGGGGGATTTGTTGGGCGGCGAGCGGCGGACGGGTGAGTAATGCCTGGGAAATTGCCCTGATGTGGGGGATAACCATTGGAAACGATGGCTAATACCGCATGATAGCTTCGGCTCAAAGAGGGGGACCTTCGGGCCTCTCGCGTCAGGATATGCCCAGGTGGGATTAGCTAGTTGGTGAGGTAAGGGCTCACCAAGGCGACGATCCCTAGCTGGTCTGAGAGGATGATCAGCCACACAGGTACCTGAGACACGGTCCAGACTCCTACGGGAGGCAGCAGTGGGGAATATTGCACAATGGGCGCAAGCCTGATGCAGCCATGCCGCGTGTATGAAGAAGGCCTTTGGGTTGTAAAGTACTTTCAGCAGTGAGGAAGGGGATAT
>NZ_ACZP01000021.1 GCF_000176175.1 Vibrio furnissii CIP 102972 | reverse complement strand
GAAATGTGACTCATGTCCTAATGACTCTGGTGAAACAAACCGCGCGGAACATGGGTTCGTCAATTGGTTCAGCGGCGATAGTACCAACTTAAGTTGCAGTCAGGGTCAAATTGGCAGCCTTGCCATACCGCATCATATCTTTGAGTCAGTTCGCGCAACAACCGATTCGCATCGGACAGGCTAACGCTCCCGGACATCCCACAAAGCTGGCATTGTTGGATAAAGTCTCTCGTGCAAAAAGCCTCGGGATAGCGAGTGCCAGGCACAACCAGCGCCTGAATAACCAGCAGCGCCTCATGGTAGACTCTTTCTTTCATCTCAAATCTCTCACACATTGCATGGGCACTTTTAAAAATCCGCCGCAACGTTGGCCGTAATACTGAGGTGGGCAATAGAGGCAGGATACCCACTTAAGGGTAGTTCGAGAGGTCCTACTTGTCAGTTTTGCAATCATGGCATTGATTATTCTGCCACGTTGTTTTAGTACAGGACATTCACTGAACAACCCCAGAGAAGCGCATGATTGTTAACTTTTATGAAGTCGCGCCCGATGGCACGCTATCTATCCGAAATCGAATTACGTCTGTCGACAATACCACTCCGCTATTGCCGAAACTGGATGAAACGGTGTTCTTCAAGGCACCCAGCGCTGGGTGTTATCGGGTGGCCAATATCGTCCATATTGTCGAACAACCCTCAGATGAGCCCACCTTTGCTCGGCTCTCCGAAGTCGATGTTCATTTGATGAAAATTGAAGACATTTCACCAGACTATGCGATTTAGCCTGAATACGTTTTTGCGCCTTTAGCATCAACCTCTCAAAGGATGCAGCAGCAGGTGGAGCTGCTGAGTGTCCGCGTTCCATTCCTTGGTTTCCGCAATAAAGCCACCATGCTCATTCACCACAGACTCAAGTCGGTGCGCTTGGTCCGATTGAAGCAACATCGACAGCGGTGCCACTTGCTGCTTGTGGTCGTTGAAGCCGTGTTGGATTTGCTCTTCCAGCATATAGAGGATGTCCGGACTCGGTTCTTGTCCTTCAAGAAAGACTTCGGACTCTACTCCCAGCCTCTCATTCAGATACAGCAATAAAGCATGCAACTTAGCCATATCGGTCGTATTCGCCATGGTCATGCTGTCATGTAGGCTTAAAAGCTTGGCTTCTAAATTGCCGTTAAGGCTGCGCCCTAACTGAATCATGGCTTTGATGTCCTTTTTGAACTGATGACCGTGGCGCGCGTTCAACTTGTGCTTGAGATGGCGAACCAATATGTCGTTTCGCTTTGAGACAGGCACAAACCGAGGTGTCGCGGAGACTTCCATAAAAAGATGAAGCAATGCATGGCACACTAACGCTGCCAGTTGTGAGTAGTAATCGCTATCGTGTTTCATACGTGTTCGTAAGAGCCAAAGAAGCCCTCATTTAACCCCCTTTTACTCGCAATAACAATGCACCATGCCGCTGGCTTTCAGACCGCGTGACGTGACGGCTGCTCTCACTCTTTGGTCTGAAGCTGATAAGCATAATGTGGCGTATTGTCATTTCTAATACTAAAGTTAAGGTATACAGCAACTATGTGAAGATTCGCGATGAAAACAAATAATCAGTTGGCCCCGACCTTCAGCCTCGATGGTCTTCAGTACCATTTCTCTCTGAGGGGTGAAACCATACTCTCCATCGACAGCAACGCTATCAGTTACGAGCAAGCGGAAGACATCTACATTGCTCTTCTTAAAGCCATGGAGATATCGTTAACGCAGTACTGTCCTAATTCAAAGGGAGTGTCAGGAGAGCTTAACGTGCGATTAAAGCTGTGAATGCCATAACCAGGCGATGACAACACGGACGCCCCCTCTTTCCATGGGTGAGTGTTTTATTGCTACGTTGACGGTTATCACAATTCGCCACATCCCTCTTGAGACACAAAATCATCGCGGTAGAGTAATAGACAACTTATTGCCTATATCGAAAGGTACCCATGAACTATCCAGGCATCCAGAACGCCCTGCTTTTTTCAGAAGAAAGCCTTACGTCGACCATGCTCAAAGAAACTCTGGGGCGAAGCCTTCCTCTGTCGGTTGAATTACAACGTTTCAGCCAGTTGAGCATCGAGAAAAGTACCTGCGCAAAATACATTTTTATTGATTTTGCCCACATTACGGATGAGTTCGAGAACAACTACTACAACATCAAATATCAGATAGGCTTACACGCCAAAGAAATACTGATTAACTGCCCGAGAGACATCAGCGTGGCGTACTTATTCAAGTGGCCCAATTTGTATGGGGTGTTTTATGCCGATGACTATATTGACAAGATTTTGCAAGGCACCCATAAAATCATGCAAGGTGAAATGTGGCTGTCCAGGCAACTCTCTCAGGACTATATCCTACATTTTCGCAGCAACATTCCTGTGCTCTCCAGCCGAATGCTAGGCGCCGTGCTGACCAAACGTGAGCATGAGGTCGTTAAATTATTAGTGAAAGGACAAACGAACCCTGAAATCGCTGAGCATTTTGGCGTAAGTCTGAATACCGTAAAATCCCATCTGCATAATCTATTCAAAAAAATCAACGCAAAGAATAGGGTTCAGGCCGTCATTTGGGCAAAAGAGAGTTTAGGGCTGGATGTCCCCTTCGATGACAGGATAACTTGAAACATCGAACGCCCTTTCACAGCGTCAAGAATAGGTTTTAAGTGGCTTGTACACTATAAAAACGCATCGTTAGGCCTTGATATTGTAAAGGAATTCAATGAGGTCTGATTGAGTCACCATGCCTTTAAGTCGGTTTCTATTATCGACAATAGGTATATGATGATACCCTGACGTTAGAAGAGGAATCGTTCGCGCGATATGGGTATCCGTACGCATAAACACTGGCGCTGCATTCATAAATTGGCTTACCTCTTTCATGGCTTTTTTCTTTGCTTGCAGGTAAAGCGCGATAAATGAGTCAAACTTTCTATTCTCAACACTTCTTAGAAAGTCAACCAAGGAAAATATCCCCACAAGCTCATGCTCATCATCAACCACAGGTAAAGCCGTAAATTGATTCTGCTGAAGTAGTTCCAATGCTTTATGGATAGTGTCATTCGGCTTCAATGTTATCAACCGGCTCGTCATTACATGCTCACAAGTCAATTTTTGATGCCGATGTTCCAGCGCAAGTAAATGAGTCTGTTTGAAAATATCGTCTAACGTTCTCTCATCGATATCGAGCCACTCATTTCTCGTTGCAATGGTTTCATGTAATTCACTAAAAAAGATAGAGCTTTTGTTGTGAGCGAGTGTTGATGTTGAGCCTGATGGCTCTTTTTTAGATGCCCTGTGGTTGAGGTACCAACGGTAAAAATAGCCACAAATGATAAGCGGGATAATATTGAATAATACCGGATCTAGAAGAAATGAGAGTCCCATTGCTGGCTGCGTACTTTGGCTTATTGCTGGCACCAGTGCTGTGGCCACACCTGGCGGATGAACGCACTTGAAAATAACCATCGTAATAATGCTCAGCGTTATCGTCGTTAAGCAAAGTATTGTCGCATCGTCTATCAAAGATGTAAGACATACACCAACTAGTGCTGGCAGCAGATGGCCTGCCAAAACAGGCCAAGTTCTCCCCATTGGACTACTTGGCACAACGAATACGATTGTAATGGAAGCGCCTATCGAAGCGATCATCAATGGCGTTGTGGACAGGTGGTGCATTAGGGTCGCAAGGTATGAAACGATAGATGCCGTTAATATAACTGGCAGAATCAATGATAGAACTTGTCTGATTTCGTTTTTTATGAGCATAAAATAATGATTACCTTAGTAAACTTAGCGCATCATATAATTGTGATTTAAGAAAGTTTACAGATTTGTTGAGCAGTAAGTTGGGCATTCTATGAGATGTGTAAATAGAAGTGAAGTTAACCCGGAGGCACGCAAGCTGCCACGTATCGAGCAGGTTGCTTTTGGAGATCTCTGAATTACATGCATATCAAATTTAGTATTTAATGGATTACAGGGCGTATTGAAAATAGCTCTAACCTAGTGAGCATGTTCACTATGCTACAACATGTAGTGGTCAAGTCATTTTGGCCACATCGTTGTAGCTATTCCAGTAACGTTTCTCCGACTCATTTGGTGTTAAACCACCATTGTATGAATGCGGTCTTAGTCGGCTGTAATAGCCAAGAATATAATCACCAATCTTCAGCTTAGCTTCAGTAAAACTTCGGTAGCCTGTTGTTGGAACCCATTCAGTTTTCAGACTTCTGAAGAAGCGTTCCATGGGGCTATTATCCCAGCAATTTCCCCTGCGGCTCATGCTCTGTGTTAACCGATATCGCCAGATTAACTGGCGGAATTTACGACTTGTGTAGTGACTTCCCTGGTCGCTATGAAACATCACTTTGTCAGGCTTCCCACGATATTCAAACGCCATAGTCAGGGCCTGGCAAGTCAGATTACTATCAGGGGAATAACTCATCGCCCAGCCAATTGGCTTACGGGCAAATAGACCGATAACGACTGCCAGATAAGCCCAGCGGTTCCCCGTCCAGATAAAGCTGACATCGCCACACCAGACCTGATTTGGTGCGGTTACGGCGAATTGCCTGTCGAGTAAGTTCGGGATAGCAACATGCTCCTGTGTCGCTTTCCGGTACGCATGTTTTGGCAACTGGCAACTGAACAGACTCAACACTTTCATGAGCCTGCCAGCACGGTAACGACTCAGCGTGATATCATGAGACTCGTCATTCGTGACGATGTCTGCAATGGTTCTGGCTCCCGCAGAACCAGCACTTAGTCGATAAGCTTCGCGCACGAGGCTGCGTAGCCGAATAGTCTCAGGCGATGGCCGCTTGTCGCGTCGCTGCCAGTATTTAAATGTGCTGCGGTGGACATCCAGTACCGAACACAAGTGGTTAATCGAATAACGGCGTTTATTGCTCTGACTCAGCCTTTCGATTAACGAGAGTGTTTCATGGAGTCCGACATCAACAGAGCTGAAGCCTTTTTTAAAATTTCCTTTTCTAATTCAAGGCGTTCGATTTGCTTCTTCAGTTCACGAATTTCACGTTGCTCAGGCGTCATCGGCGTGGCCTGAGGAGTTTTACTCGCACGCTCTTCTCGCAATTGCTTAACCCATTTGCCTAGAGTTGAATAACCAACTCCCATCGCTTCAGCAGCTTCTTTATTCGTATAACCCTGGTCAACAACCAGTTGTGCTGTTTCCAGTCTGAATTCAGGACTGAAATTCGGGCCTTTCTTCTTTGTCATTTTGTCACCTAACTTTGTTATGCTGCCATCATAGCAGCTCTAATCAGGTGGCCAAATTAACTATGCCACTACATAGGTATAATAGAGTCTAAACCCATTTAATTAATAGTAATCGGGCTGACAAATCCTTTGGGCTTAATTGCTAGAACTGAGCATTTTAACTGACTCAGTATGTCTTCTGCTGTATTACCAATTAACAAGCCCGAAATGCCAGTCCTAGCCACAGTTCCCATGACTAATAGATCACAATGATTTTTTGTAGCGAATAATGGGAGTTGCTCTTCAGCGCTACCAAAAATTAAATGGGTCTGTATTGAAATCTGATTGTACATTTCTTCGCCGATATTGGTTTTCAATCGTTCCATCAATTCTTCCATTCGTTGTTTAGCATATTTATATTCATAATCTTTCATTTCTCTTTCAAGTTTTTCAGGCTGATCGGCCCAGTTACTTGCAATACGAAAATAGCGAGGATTATAGATATTAACTATATGAAGATGAGCAAAGTTCATTAACGCTATCTGACTGGCAAGAGAAGTGATCTCGTCGCTCAAAATATCATTATGTGTATCTTTAAATCTATCGAAATCAACAGCAGCGATAATTCTTTTAAACGTAAGTTTTTCTACATCGTTCACAAACATAATTGGGCAAGGACACTTTCGAAATAAATGCATATCCTTGCTCGTAAATATATGATCTAAAATATTTTTTTTAAAAGGTAATGAGATTAATAGGTCATGTTTTTCAGTAATCACTCTTTTTATAATTTCATTACAATGGTCACCTGCTAAAACTATAACTTCAAAGTTATAACAACCATCATAAGCAGATAGAGTTTTATGGAGAGCACTTAAACTATCACTAAGTATATGTTGCTGTAGATCTTTAGATATTGGACCACCTGGAGGCATTCCAATTCCAGCAGATATGATAGGCACTATACTAATAAACGTCAGCTTAGCTTGATTTGATTTAGCAATCTCAATAGATTTTAATATCAATTCTTTATTAGGGTTCTTATCATTAATAACAGACAGTATATTGTTGAACCTTTTCATAACTTTCACCTCAACACCCATTATTTTTGATTGATTTCTCTATCTTGATTGAAGCCTGCTGTGCAGCATCTTTAAAAGGCTCTAACACTAAATGGACGCCTAGTTTCTCAAGTAGTAGAGTATCAGCACTATTGTGGGAAACAATGGATACACTACCATGATAAGAGCATGCCCTTAACAACTGAACTATTGTTTTACGAGAATCTTCATAAGACAAGCCAGTATGATGATTAGGTATGGTTGAAATAACCCACTTCAAGCCTTGCAAAGGTAACTCTGCCAAAAACTCGGCATCAGCTGCATCTCCATAGAGACAATCCAACCCTTCACTATTCAATTTTTTTACTACACTAGGATTAAAATCAACACCTAAAACAGATATTCCTTTATTCCTCAACTGTCTGGATAAAGCTGTTCCAAAACGGCCTAGACCTAGAATAATAACATCGTATTTTAACTGATTATGCTTTTCTGACAGATTCTCTCGCTTAGGTTCCTTTTTCTCAAATATATATAAGTATGGTTCAAATATTTTATATAAACTATGAGAATAGGTTATCATATATGTGGAAAGTGCAATGGTAATGATACCAACCAAGGTAACAACACCCAAGATTTCATTTTTCACATGACCTAAAGTGATCCCCATTGTTATAAAAATTAGTGAAAACTCACTAATTTGAGCAACAGTAAGCCCAGCTAAAAAACCTGTTCTCTTTTTATAGCCCATTAATCCCATTATGATAATGACAATAAATGGATTACCAATTAGTACAAATAGAGATAAAATTATCGACTCATATACATTACTTCCTAACTGAGATAAATCTAATGTTGATCCCAGAGCAATAAAGAAAAACAACAATAAAAAATCCCTTAAAGGAGCTAGTCTTGCTGCTATGCTCTCTCGATAAGGAGTAGAAGCTAAAGCAATGCCAGCAAGTAATCCCCCCACTTCTTTTCCTAAACCTATTAATTCACCAGTGCTTGCAAATAAAGCTGCAAATGCAATTGAGAATATTAGTAATAACTCAGGGGCGTTTGCAAGTTTTTGAGTTAAAGGTGTGGCAATGAAACGTACAAAAATAGCAACAAAAAGAACTAATCCAATACATGCTAGAATAACTTGAGCTATAGATTTCGATTCTTCTCCATTCTCACTACCAATACCTATCGTAGCTAAAATGACCATTGAAAGAACAACAACTATATCTTGTACAATGAGGAAACCTAATGCTATTTGGCCATGTAAAGCATCTATTTCTTTTTTATCAGATAATAATTTTACTATTATAATCGTCGATGAAAAAGTTAACGCTACAGCAATATATAGGCTAGAAATGCTATCAAAACCTAATGCGAGACCGAGAAGATACCCCCCCAAAGATGTGAATATAACTTGACCTAATCCAGTAAATATGGATACTAAACCGATGGAGCGAATCAGTTTTATATCCAACTTAATCCCAACGAGAAATAATAATGTTGCGATTCCTAACTCAGATAAAAAATCAATTTTTTCTTTAGAGTGAACTATATCTAGTGCTGATGGTCCAGCTATTAAACCAACGACAATAAAGCTCACAATTAAAGGCTGTTTAAAAAGCAACCCTAAGAAGCCTATGCCCGAAGCTAAAATTAATAAAAAAGCCACTTCAATAAATGAAGAGTATGATAGCATCTCATTCAAAGACTTACTCCTTTTTATTTAACAATTCAAAGTTAAGCCTAGAGTAGCACAATTCACGTTTTCTAGGTGTGACAGTTGTAACCAAAAATGTACTCAAGGTATGGGTTTTGTGTGATGGACGCTTTGGCTAAAACCAGTTTACCAACAGTTGAAAAGACTATGTAACTAGAAAGATTTGGGGCAGCAATAAGTTAGGCGAACGTCTGCTTTGTACAGTTGAACTAATAATTGCGCCAAGTTATAGTAATGATCCCCTCCTTGAACGTTCATACCTGCTTGTCAGATGAAACCCCGTTACTTTTGAGTTCAAATTTTAGCGGCTAAAATTAAACTCATAGTAAAAATTCATCTCGAACCGATGAAAGGGCCTTAGATACGGCTTGGTGAGTTATTTTTTTACTATCAAGTTTAGTTAGCTTTTGAGCAATTTCTTTCTGATTAAGGCCTAGCTTTCTCAGAGCGAGCATTCTTTTCTTATTGTCAGTAAGTCTTGAATCGACCATTCTTCGGGCTATATTACGCAAAGCTCCTTCGTCATCTGCTCCAAGAGTTGTACCAGCCCCAGTCAAGCGCACAGCCGCTTCATTAATGAGCCTTTCTGTCTCGCCTTTTAGCTCTATCGGGTACTCGAAATTATCCCTAACATAATGGAAAAATGCGTCAGCTTGTTTTTGAGTTACTGATTTATCTTGAAGAAAGTGGTAAAAATAAAGATCAACTAGTTCATCACCCGAAATCGCTTTAAGGTTTTCGACTTTGACAATGTGAAGCCGTAAGCGTCGATACTCTTTATCAAATAGCTCTTTAGATTTAAGAGCGATCTTGTATGTGGAATTCCAAGTACGGCCATCTTTGTTTTTTGGTCTATGCTGAGAACAATACCGGTGGCTAAGTTGCCGTTTTTTCTTATTATCAGGATTTTCTTCGTTGTGTTTTTCTATTTTATCTTCCGGATCCAGCAAGTTGTCATCTAGTTTATAGAAATATTCTGCAAGTTCGTTCCTATTACCGCATAACTCACAAAAAGTTTGTTTTCTGTTTGTATTTAATTGTTTTGTGTCTGGACTATGCCGCTTAAAGCGCGTAGGTGTAAGGTGAAGCTGCCATAATAATTCGAGTAGATTATCTACGGTTGCTTGAAATCGGAAATCTATAGGCCGACATTGATGCTCAAGTTTCATAAAATGCCTCAATCGATCTTTGATTACATCGTGAGCATTTTTGAAGCCCATCATCATAATTAGATTGGTGATTGGAGTCTCTTCTTTAAATCTGGAAGCATATTTAATCGAAATCTGATGATGGACCTTTTCAGCCATCGTCATTTTCTTTTTTGGACACGGCAAAGGTGGGTGTTCAACATTCAGGTAAGGGTTTGGAAAGTAACAAAAATGGCTCATAGGAAGAGATCGAAGAAACGCTGATACCTTGGGGTCTATAACTTCTAAGATGAGCTCTCCAATAGGCCGCTTATCGGTTTCTTGCTTGTTGTGTGCCTTAATATCTTTTAAATGACTCCGAGGGTCTTTTCGTTTCGAATGTACAGAATAGTTTGCCCAACGATCTCGAAATTCTCGTATGCCATCGGCAACAAAGGCGTCACAATCCTCCCAGACAGAAATAAAGTGAACATCTAATCGATTAGTTGCTTCCTTTTCGCTTTCAGCATATTCCATTAGCCACACCCCCCACGAATAGAATGACATCATGTTACTACTGGCTAAGCCGTGAGTCTATTAGCAATAAGTTGTAACTTCTAGCAGGTTTCCTTTGATTATTTGAAAATAATTTTAGGGTTCAACTTAATCTTCCAAAACGTCCAATTCAGAGCTTAAAAAATGTTGGCATAGTCAGGTCTCAGCTACTAACAGGAGGCCTATACATGCAAGAACTGGCACATAAAACACTGATAAATCGCAAGACTCTACTCAGTATGATTCCTTTGTCTGATCGAACAATCTATAACCTGGAACAGCGTGGTGAGTTTCCTCGTCGTATTGTTCTGACCAGCCGAAGTGTTGCTTGGGATCTAGCTGAGGTTGAGAACTGGATAGAAGAAAAACGTAGGTCTGCGTTAAAAGCCGCAAGACCTGGTTTTATTTGGTAAGTCTGAGTCCACATGACGATTAAAGATGTAACGGATGTTCAGGCTAAGGGAACCACTCGGCGAAAAAGTGCCTCGGTTACCAGCGGTAAGCTAGAGATCAGCACGAAATATATCGACAACATCATAGCAATCCAGGAGCGCAGTGCTCAGGAAGCGAATGAACTCGGTTTTATCGCTCGACTTCTGATTCAAGCAACTATACCGCATAGTAAGCCCAAATCGAATGAGTGGAGCCGCAAGAATGGTCATTTCACAATGCACATGATGACCCCCTCATCTGTAGGTTTGCCTTACGGTTGCTATGCACGTTTGTTGTTGGTTTGGGTCAGTACACAAGCAGTAAGAAATAAGTCAAGACTGGACAGTGGTTTTATCACTGAACAGGAAGCACGCAAGCTTGATCTGGGACATTCTCAAAGACGTTTTATGGAAGAGCTAGGGCTAGGTTCAACTGGAGGCGAAAATGGAACCATTGGTCCTTTTCGAGAACAAATGCGGCGATTATTTAAAACGACGATCAGTGTTAGCTATACAGAGCTAAATGATGAAAGTGGATATATTTGTGAAGATGAAACTGGAGCCAGAGTTGCTGATATTTCCCATATTTGGTGGAGTACGAAGCAACCTGATCAAGATTCACTATGGGAATCTTGGGTGGAACTGTCGCCTAAATTTTTTCAATTGATTACTGATAAACCGGTCCCTCTGGATATGAGAGTGCTGCGGTTGATTAAGCGTTCTCCGATGGCTTTAGACATATATTGTTGGGCGACTTATCGGGTGAGTTACTTAAAGCGAGCCACAATTATTCCGTGGTCAGGTTTGATGGAGCAAATGGGGTCTAATTATGCCAATGTAAAAAGCTTTAAGCAGCGGTTTAAGGATGGACTGAAAAAGGTACAGCAGGCATGGCCAGAGCTAGATGCTACTCCAACCGAAAAAGGGTTGCTTTTGAAGCCTAGTGCTCCTCAAGTACCTCGTCAGACAAAGCTACAGGTTTCACGGGATATTGAAGTGTGATGAAACAGTATGTACGCACCATTCTTGATGTTAGTAAGCCTGGGTGTTTAGAAAGTTATCCACGCATGTTCTGTTTCCCTTTAAAGGGGGGATTTTGCGCATGTTCTGTTTCTGGCTGCGCATGTTTTGTTTCTGAGTACGCATGTTCTGTTTCTAGAAAAGCTAAAAAGCTTTCAATAACATGTGGTTGCAGAGCCTCCTATAGTCTTTCCTGTAGGTATACCTATATAAAAAAATAAACCTGTAGTTGAACAAACAAATATTGTGGATAACTTTGATCAATAGGTTGCTCAAAAGTGTCAATGAAATCATCTTTTTGGAAGTTGTATTTTTTTAACTATATGAAGATAAAGTAATTTTTATTATTTTCACCTTGGCGTCTAAGCATTTATTGACATTTGAGGGGCAGTCAAACACGAAGGCTTTGAATTTACCATAGGGCGGACAGTGTTAAGAAAGCGATGTTTGTCTGTGTCGTGATCAAAACTGTCAATGAAATCATTTTTTTGGAAGTTATGTATTTTTATGGTGGTTACCTTGGTGTTTAAACATTCATTGACACTTGAGGGGCAGTTAAATACGAAGGCTTTGAATTTAGCCTAGAGCGGAAAGTGTTAGGAAAGCGGTGTTTTTCTGTGTCGTGATATTGAGTAAAGCCAATACACATAAATCGCTGTAAGGCCGCTATTTTAGCGCTATTCAGTCGCTATAAGTACGCTGTCATACCGCTATAAGTATCTGACTTATCAGGTAAACATAGTTTACACAGGAATAAACAGTTAAATGCAGAGAAATGCACAAGGGAATGCATAACTTTCCATGATAAAACCAAAGTTGAAATGCGGGCAGGATGTGTGAAGTAGGCACACCATGCAAGCATGGCGAAGCCTCTTCACTTTGGACTTATTCGCACCTTCGGAGCTCAACGTTAATCCTGCCCTGCGGGGCCAGAAAGAGGAGGCAAAGCATGGGGAACAGCACGAACAAGATCACTCGAAAGAATAGCCCACCGATTAAGGTTTACTGTCTGCCAGAGGAGCGTGAGTTGATCGAGTCGCTGTCTGTGCAAGCAGGTCTTAGTATTTCTACTTATCTACGTGAAGTCGGCCAAGGTTATCGCATTCAAGGTATTACCGATGTAGAACAGGTACGCGAACTGGTAAGAGTGAATGGTGACTTAGGGCGTTTGGGTGGTTTGCTTAAGTTATGGCTTAGTAATGATGCCAAGGTAGCGAATGTGGGAGTCAATACAATCTTAGCGGTGCTTAATCGTATTGAAGCGACGCAAGATCAAATGAGTTCACTTATGGAGTCTATTCTTCGCCCGAGGGCGGACCAATGATCGCCAAGCATGTACCGATGCGTTCTCAGGGGAAATCTGACTTTGCGGGCTTGGTGAATTACATCACCGATCACCAGAGCAAAGAGCATCGACTCGGTAACGTTCGTTTAAATAACTGTGAAGCGAAAACCGTGCGCGATGCGATCAGCGAAGTGTTAGCAACTCAATTCGCGAATACCCGAGCGAAGAGTGATAAAACCTATCACCTCATAGTGAGCTTCCCTAATGGTGAACAGTTAGAAGCGCATACTTTGGCCGCGATAGAAGAGCGCATTTGCCAAGGGTTGGGTTATGGCGAGCATCAGCGTGTCAGTGCTTTACACAACGATACGGACAATCAACATATCCATATCGCAATTAACAAGATTCACCCTACTCGCAACACAATCCATGAGCCGTACTACCCGCATAAGAAGCTAGCGGAAATGTGCGAGGCCATCGAGCAAGACTATGGCTTACAGCCGGATAATCATATACCGCGCAAGCGCGGGGCGGAATCTCGTGCGATGGATATGGAGCGCCATTCGGGTATTGAAAGCTTAGTGGGCTGGGTGAAGCGCGAATGCATGGACGAGATTAAATCAGCCAATAGCTGGCAGGCGTTGCACCAAGTCATGCAGGACAATGGTTTGCAGTTAAGAACCAGAGGAAATGGCCTAGTGATCGTTGCCGATGGTGAAGCGATCATCAAAGCGAGCACCTTGGGACGTGAGTTTTCTAAACCCAGACTCGAAGCGCGCCTTGGTCCCTTTGAAGCGACTGCATCGGGTTCTGTTAAGCCGAGCCGCCAATATACACACCGACCTGTTCGCTTAAAGGTGAATACCACCGAGCTATATGCCCGTTATCAAGCAGAGCAGAAACATGCCGCAGAGAGTAAAACGCAAGCCCTTGAACAGGCCCGCCGTGATAAAGATCGACAGGTTGAAAACGCCAAGAGAAAAGGGCGAGGCCGTCGTGCGGCGATTAAGTTAACTGGCAGCAATAAGCTTACTAAGAAGCTTTTGTACAAACAGGCCAGCAATGCATTGAAAAGCGAGCTTGAGCGCATTCACAAGCGTTACCAAGAGCAACGGCAAACGATATATCAAAGCAATAAACGCCAAGCCTGGGCGGATTGGTTAAAAAGCCAAGCATTGCAGGGAGATAGCGAAGCCCTCAAAGCGCTACGTAGCCGAGAAGCGGCACAAAAGCTTAAAGGCAACACGCTAAAAGGGGATGCAGTTCAGACAGAGCTCAAAGCAACGGTCGATACGATTACGAAAAAAGGCACCATTATTTATCGAGCAGGTAACAGCGCCGTGCGTGATGATGGTGAGCGTCTACAAGTGTCGACGGCTTCCAACCAAACCAGTGTTTTAGCTGCGCTAAAGGTAGCAATGGAGCGTTACGGTGATCGTATTACCGTGAATGGCTCGCCTGAGTTCAAGGCGCGAGTGATCAAGGCGGCAGTAGATGGCAACCTGTCTATAAAGTTTGCCGACCCAGGGCTAGAGCGTCGCCGTCAGGCATTAATAGCCCAGAGCAAAAAGGCCAAACGGTCAGATAAGCCTGGTGTGTTACCGATTGGCAAAGTGCCACCTTCACGCCGTGGCCGGTTGCAGAATCTATCTCAGTTAGAGGTTTTAGCTATTCAGTCAGCCCCTGTAACTGAAAAAGCGGTGGTCATGCCAGCATTAGAGCAGCGTAAAGCCAAGCTGCAAGCTGAGCAGGCAGCTAAAAAAGCGAAACGACAACATAAGAGCCGATCACGTTGATGTGATGGCATAGGAATCGACGGAAGCCCTAACCGCTTCGGTTGGTAATGACACCGATGTTTAACCCTATTTGACCGCGCGTTTAACGGTGTCGCGCTGGTCGGGCGCCGAGATAGTAAGTGGCGAGCTAGCTCTGTACAGGCCCACATTCACCGCTGGTAACGGCAGGAGTAGAGATCAAGTTTCTACAGGTTGGTGAATGCAACTTTTAGTCATAACAACTAAGAGTAATTAACCATGCTAAAACGAAAAATTTTAGCGGCTAAAATTCCCGTGCTTGCCATCTCCTTGGCGTTAAACCTTTCTAATCCTGTATATGCGGGGATTCCGGTTGCTGATGGTACGAATCTAGTTCAGAACATCATGTCGGCAATGGAAGCTGTTACACAGACTGCTAAGCAAATTCAGCAGTATCAAACCCAGTTGCAGCAGTATGAAAACATGCTGCAAAACTCGATGGCCCCGGCTTCTTATGTTTGGGACCAAGCGCAACGCACCATCAACGATTTGAATCAGGCTACCAACACACTCGCCTATTACCAAAACCAGCTTGGTAGTCTCGATGCGTACCTGGGCAAGTTCCAGGACGTGGCCTATTACCGCAGTTCGCCCTGCTTCTCGTCAGTGGGGTGCAGTGATGCTGAACGAGCCGCAATGACCGAGAACCGACGCCTTGCGTCAGAATCGCAGAAAAAGGCCAACGACGCACTGTTTAGGAGTCTGGAACAGCAGCAAGATAACTTGGAAGCCGATGCCCGCCAGCTCAATCGCCTGCAATCTGGTGCTCAGAGTGCGGACGGCCAACTGGCTGCGATTGGTTATGCTAACCAGCTCGCTAGCAACCAGGCCAACCAGCTCCTGCAAATCCGCAGCTTGCTGATCGCTCAGCAGAATGCCGTTGGCACACGAATGCAGGCGGATGCTGACCGAGAAGCGCAATATCAAGCGTCCCGTGAAAGGTTGTTCGATATGGGTGAACCAACCGACCGTTCAGAAAACAGGGGGTTTTAATTATGAAAAATATCACACGAGTTTTTATCGTTAGTGCGTTGGTCTCCTTCGTTCTGGTGGGATGCGGTGAAGATGACGGGCCCAAGCCTGCAACGATCGACTGTGACAACCCAAACCTAACGAAAGAGCAGAGGGAAGAAGGACATTGCTTTTGGGATATGGGCGAACCCACTGACCGCTCCAAGAACAAGGGATTCTAATCATGAGCAAGGTATTCATTCGACTTGTGATGACTCTGATCGTTTTACTGACTTCGCAAACAGCATCAGCGGCCATTGAGCCTAATGGTGTTTTGGATGAAGTGGCCGTGCGTTTCATGACAGCAAGTGCTACTTGGGGCACGGTAATTACAAACTATGCCGCCTGGCTGTTCTGGACGCTGGGCACTATATCCCTTGTTTGGACTGGCGGGACCTTAATTCTTAAACAAGCGGATATAAGGGAGTTCTTTGCCGAGTTCGTGCGCTTCATTTTGACGTTTGGTTTCTTTCTCTGGTTGCTCAGAAACGGCCCAGATTTTGCCACGTCAATCATCGACTCATTGAGAACGATCGGTGCTCAAGCCGGTGGCCTTTCGAGAGACCTAACTCCGTCAGAGCCTATTAGTATTGCGTTTGACATTATTGTGAAAGCTGGTGAGTCCTATAGCATCACAAGCCCGATAGATAACTTGTCTATCTTCTTAATCACGCTGGCAATTTTGGCGTGTATGGCGGTAGTGGCGGCAAATGTGTTGTTGGCTTTGGTGACGGCTTGGATATTGGTCTATGCCGGTGTTTTCGTGCTGGGGTTTGGTGGTTCGCGTTGGACTTCAGATATAGCAATCAACTACTTCAAAAGCGTATTGGGCGTTGCTTTGAAGTTGATGACAATGACGTTGCTCATTGGTATTGCCATGTCGATCATGGACGGTTTCTATGCCGATTTATCCAATGATGCCCCTATGCGTGAACTGCTGGTGATCTTTGTCGTTTCACTGGTTCTCGTGATGCTCATTCACTCGGTTCCCAATGTGGTTGCCAGCCTGGTTCCTGGAGGCGGCGCGGCGGCAGGTGCAGGCAGTATCAGTGCCGGGGCGATGGCCGGAGCGGCTGTTGCCACTGGTGGTATGGCTGCCGGTGCCGCAATGGCTACCGCCGGCGGTGCGTCTGCTATTCAGGCTGCATTTGCAAAAGCGGGTGAGAACGTAGCGAATAATACTGACGTTATGTCGAGCCTGGGCGGTGCATTTAGTGTTAGTGGCGGTGGTGATTCTGACGAGGCTGGCTCCTTCTCCCAAGCTTCCGGCCAATCTTCTAGCGGTGGCGAATCCTCTGGCGGCGGCTTTAAAGGCAGAGCTGTAAAAGCTGGTCGTATTGCAGCGGATACCGGTGCAAATTTGATGAAGGGAATGGGGGATATGGCCGGAGATAGAATCAGTGGCACTAGCGGAGGCCGTTTAGCCAGCTCGATCCGAAACAGCATGAAAGGTGACGGGGAAGACGACAAGGAGGGCGACTGACGACGCTTCCCCTGCATTTGACAACGATAGCTTAGGCGGCGGCACTGGCTGGATGAATCAAACCGGCGGCTTTGATGGCCTATCCAGTGAGGACCAGGAAGAAGCCCGCCAAGCACACGCAGAATGGCAAGAGCGCGACCCGGAAAAGCACACCTTTGACGTTGAGGATTACGTTTCATATGCCCAGGAACGTCAACAGGAACGAAATAGTGAGGTTGCCAGCTTTGTTAAAAAAGGCCGCATGGCCTAACTAGATAAGGATTACTGATTATGGAGTTTAGCTTTCCACCTCAAGACCTTGCGGAGGTATTTGGTTTCTTCGCAGTGATGTTCATTGTGATGCTGGCCTTCTATTTTTTGGGGCAGTGGCTGCACAACACCGGACACGGCCCGAAGATGAAAGCCATTGCCGACAAAATGGAGGTATTCCAAAACAGGTTGGCCGGGCGTGCTTACAAGGACATGACGAGATCGGTCGATCAAATCGACAAAATGAGACGCTGGCCGTTTGGCCGACGCAAATAGTTAGAAAGTACACGGGCCGGTGATGATGCACCGGCCCGCGTTTTCACATACATCAAACCGATTATGATGAAGCTGTAACTTGTTTCTGGACATTAATGAGTTATGGAAAATTGAATATTAGCAAGTTATGAACAACTTCAGGTACGGTAAATAGCTTACCTTACGCGCAGGGCACACCTATTTAAGAGCAACTTATGGAGGTGCATCAGGTTTGTTCAACGCTCGGGATTTAACGCTGGCTACGCAGCGCTTAATCCATATTTATATGGATAATTTTCACGCACTAAGGCTAACTATCTTAAAGGTAGGCATTTGGTATGAAAAGAATTATTATAGCGGAAAGCAAAAACCCGAGAGGGGCTATCTAGTAGCCTGTCTCGGGTCTTCATATAGATTGCTGCAGGCGCATGATAAATCAGTGGAGCCTAACAACTGCTATAAAAAGGATTATAGATAATAATGGCTGAAAGTCAACAAGCATATCCATACAATGAAGTCATAGAAGATACTAAGAAAAGTAGAGCCGAACATATAGAGATTGAGCTTTCTAGCGAAAGACTATTGCCTTACTTTAATGATGGAAAACAAGACTGGCACATAGCTTTCAACCTTTATCTTTACAATGCTAGGTTGTCTAAAGCATTCTTCTACCCACTTCACATTTTAGAGGTAACCTTACGAAATAAATTACATAAGTTGTTTTGCTCAGTATTCAACGATGATTGGCCAAATGATCCTACCTTTATGGCTATGCTTAACCAGCATAGTTCAAACTCTTTAGCAAAAGCCAAGCAAAAAGTTAACAATCGCAGTCCAGAAGATATTGTTGCAGCTCTTTCGTTTGATTTTTGGTCTAATTTCCTTTTCAGATCAGATTATAAAGAGTTTTGGCGCAACAATTACTCTAAATTAAATATTGATGGTCCTAAATTCAGACAGTTTAAAACTAGGATTAACGAAGCTAACGACCTGCGTAATCGTATTGCTCATCATGAGCCAATTCTAAGATTAAACTGTTCAAATCTTCATACTGAAATTTTAACTGCAATTAAATGGTGTTCATTTGAAACTTATCGATGGACTAAAGATCACACAACCGTTCCTGTGGTTCTTCGAACTAAACCCGCCCCCACCGGTAACCCGCAACCACTACTGGGAATAAAAGCCGACAATGATTTTTCTATAGTTCAAAGTACTTTGACGTTGGACTCTCTGCCAGAGAAAGCTTTCATTATTTGCGAAGATAAAGAAATTATCATCACAATGTCAGATATCGGTAGGTATCTACTATCAAACAAAGATCAAAACGACTTGATGATAGAGCTGAAAGAACACACTTTAGAAATGGTGATAAAGTCGAACCAGTTAAGTAAAAATTTTATTGAGTGTAGCCAGAATGAAAGCTACGTACATACCAAGAGAATCTTCAGTAAGAAAAGAAACGGGTTTATTGTTGTAAAAGATTTGAACATGGAAACTCTGGGCGTAATCCAACAACCTCATAGGCAACTCTAAGATACCTCAAATTAGGGATAAGCCTCATGTTATATGAGTCTTATTTAGTATAACATGCCTTTAAACTAACACTTGTTAAACGGATTTCGGGGCAAAAGTGTATTATGGGTTTTAGCAACAAGAGTCAGTACCGCTTACTCTGACTCGATATTGAGGTAGCGTTACTTGTTCGAGGACTTGCTCGGCTTTAGGCCTGGAGTGTTTCCTGGCGTTTTCTTGTTGTCACGTCGACGTTGATCTGGTTTGCCGGTTGACTTGGCTATTGGTTTTGGTCCTGGTTTCAAACCCATGATTTGATCCTTTTATTTAATGAGGTTATTCCTCGTTGTATAATCTTTGGGCAGTATTGATGGCTTTCAAGATGTGTATGAAAAATAATCTAAAAATAACCCCAAGGTTTCTTACTGGTAGCTCATGTTTTGATGCGTTTTAAAGTGTACTGCGACAAGTTGGAGGCACAAGATGGATAGAATTACCTCGGGTCCGCGACGGCTTAGTGTTGAAGAGATACAAGAGCTTCGTCGCGATATGAAAGAATCCTCAGCTTGGGGCAAGGCCGAACTAAAACGCCGACGAGACGCAAAAAATCAAAAAAATCTGCGCATGGTATAGATGATGGTATCGAGAAAGGTGGCATTTCTAACTAGCTGTTATTTAGATGTATTTTGTGCTCGTTGATATTCGAGTGGGAATAATCCCGCCTCGCTAGTCAGTGAGTCATCAACTTCAAAAGCCCCGGATGAACGCCGGGGCTTTTTTGTTCAGGGAATAAGGGGAATCAAAAGCTGCCCTGTGTCGTAGTTTGATTATCACTATTAAACTGGTTGTTTGAACCGGATTGCCAAACGAGATTTGCTGTAGGATCCGATTCATCGCGTTTGATGCATTTCCACTCTACATCCTGTTGTGCAGGTACGGTAATCGTTGCGCTCCAGGTGGGATATTGAGAAGGATCCAGTTTTACAGCACTTTCCACGGCCCAGTCGCCAAGTTGGGCTACGCTTCCAACGGCATAAACACTTTGGCCAAGTGTGGTATAACCATTGTAGCAACTAAAAGAGATCGCTATCGAGGTTGGATCGCTATCACCGCTGCTTTGCCCATGCAGTACAATCGCTTGGTTCTGTGCCAGATGAAGTGTAGCCTGTCCACCACTGACGGATACATTCTCATCACCAAGTAAATTGCTATGACTACCGTCTGACAATGCTAAATTGCTTACGGTAATAGAATTTGCTGGGCCACGGTTGAGTGCAACAGTGACCACATCGTCATCTTCCTGACGCTCATACACTAATATGTCATCATTGACCCAACGTGACGTATAGCTGCCACGCTGAATGGCGAGACTGTTTTGGCGTAGGTCGGTCAATGTCTGAATGATTTTGAATGCTTGGGTATTTTGAGTGAAACTTGGCATTTTTTCACGGTTATAGGGATCGCTACCCACTTGACCAAAGTCGTTTTGGGTGAAATTTGCCGCGTATTGCTCAGTTCCATAGTATATGGCGGGGATTCCGCGTACGGTCATTGTTGCGACCAGCCCTAAGTCAACTCGCTGTTGGGCGAATTCTTCGTTTTGACTTCCGCCTGCTTCGTTGTTTCCTGGGCCAAACGTTGATTCACTGGAGCGTAATGCAGTCGAAATCCGCGCCATATCGTGGTTATCCATAAAGACAACTTGCCAGTCATCACTGGAAAACACGGTTTTTCGGGTGTTGAGGTAATTGTTTAGTGTCTGCATCGTATTACCCGAACGGTTTGCCAACACGCGTTCCAAGGTATCCCTAAAACCAAAATCAAGCAGTGCAGAGCCCGAGGTATTGGCATAATCGATAGCATAGCCGTCAATGCCCGAAGTGGTATTGGCACTGGCGCCGAACCATTCACCGAAGAAGTAGAATCCTGCCCGACCAAGCGTTTGGCTGTAGTCATAAATCTCAGTTGTCCATTGCTGGATAAAAGACTTATCCATATGTTTAATCGCATCAATACGAATCGCGTCAACACCAGCATCGATCCAGAATTTTGAACCATCTAGTAAGTATTGATATACCTCGCTATTCGACTGATTAAAATCCGAGAGGTTGAACAAGTTATGGTTGCGTACTTGGTACCAGTCGTTCCAGTCGGAAACGCCACCATTATGGTGATACCAGTTCGTTCCGGCAGCAACGTCGGTGTTGTAATCTGTGATGAACTGACCGTCGCGGTATAACGCGCCGAATTCGTTTTCGTCATTCCCATTGGAATGATTTGGGGCATAATCGAGTATTAACTTCATGCCGTATTCCGCACTATGCATTGTTGCGGTCAACTCTTTGAAATCTTCCAGTGTTCCAAAGTGTTCATCTACCCGGAAAAAGTCACGCCCCCAGTAACCATGGTAACCTGCACCACCATTGACATCGACGTTATCTGCATTATCGATCGGTGGCGTAATCCAAATAGCCGTTACGCCGAGTGATTTTAAGTAAGGCAATTGATTAATTAAACCACGCAGATCACCCCCTATATATTTCTTTAAATTGTTGGGGTCATATGTTGCCGAGTTATTCCCTGTATTATTACTTGAATCTCCATCGCTGAAGCGATCAAGAAACACAAAATAAATAGTCTCTTTTCGAAAGTCGAGAAAGCTGTCTGTTTCAGCTTGTATGTTTGTCTCAGCAAAGAGCGGTGAACTTAATGTCAGCCCATTTAAGGCAATAGCAGTCAGCAGCGCACTGCAAAGCAAGGTGCGTTTTTTCATTGGAGATTTCCTTGTCGTGGTGAATATTAACCGGTGATCATTCCCGGTCGTTGGTTAAACTCTTTTCACTGTAGAAATCGAAAATATGGCAGAACTCTGTATTGAGATTAAAACGAATTGATTTACCGATATCTGAGGTTGAGATGGTTTGATCATTGACGCGAGCAATTAGTTCTTTACTGCCCACCTGAAAATAGAGATATTTTTCATTGCCCATATTTTCAACAACAGTTAATTGTCCGGTCACTACATTGAGCGCGTCATCCGTCGTGGCAATATTGATATGCTCCGGTCGGATGCCAAAGCAAACGGGCTTGTTAATATATCGCCACAGCGCTTGTTGTTTTTCGAGCGGAATAAGAATTCGAATGTCGTTGGCAATATCGATATAGAGTTGTCCATTATCCTCTCGGATCACTGTATCGACGAGATTCATTGCCGGCGAACCAATAAAACTGGCAACAAATTTGTTCGCCGGTTTGTTATATAAATTACTAGGGGTGTCTACCTGCATAATTTTGCCCTGATTGAGCACGCAGATTCGATCACCGAGGGTGAGCGCTTCGGTTTGATCGTGAGTGACATAAATCATGGTGGCAGGGTTGCCTTCCTCTTTTAGCGATTTATGCAGTTGCGCTATTTTTACTCGCATAGAGACGCGAAGTTTGGCATCAAGATTCGATAACGGTTCATCAAATAAAAAGACATCGGGTTTACGAACGATGGCCCGGCCAACTGCGACACGCTGACGCTGACCACCAGACATTTCTTTCGGTTTCCGATAGAGTAAATCGGTGATTTCTAATTTTTCGGCGGCTTCTTCGACTCGGCGTTTAATTTCGTCTTTTGGCCGTTTCTGCATTTTGAGGCCAAAAGCCATGTTGTCGAAGACAGTTTTATGGGGATAGAGCGCATAGTTTTGAAACACCATGGCAATTCCCCGATCTTTGGGCGGCAGATCGTTGACCACTTGCTGACCAATACGTATTTCACCGTCAGAGATACTCTCCAGCCCAGCAATCATTCGCAGTGTGGTTGATTTTGCGCACCCTGATGGCCCAACAAACACCATAAACTCGCCTTCGCGAATATCTAAGTCGATACCATGTACTGCTTTAAAGCCGTTATCATATTTCTTTTCTACTTTACGTAGGCTTACTGTTGCCACGACTATCTCCACTGACCCGCTGGGTCTAAAAGGGGATTGAAATATTCCACTGGATTTGACGTTATCCAATTCGGGAAGAATGGGCAGCTATTATGCTACCCGATCACTGCTTCGGTTGTTATTGGCATTCCGCGATTGCTGCCAGAAGAGGTTTCTTGTCTGGGGCAATTTGTATTGTCCAGACATAACGGCCATCGGAAGGGATGGCTACGACCGTATTCTTAGCAAATCCGCCGCGTTTCAGCTCTTTGACTTCGCCGACTGATAACGCCATACCGGAAACGGTAAACTGCGGCGTCCAGCTCATGGTGGCAAATTGCAGGCTGACATTTCCGGTTTTTTCTTGCGATACAACCTGGTAAATACCATCGCCTTTGTAAGCCATTTTATGGTTATCCATATGAATCCACTGACCTTCGGAGAAGGTACCAACAACAAACAGAGAAGGGCTAATTGGGCCGCGATCATTGGCAAGCGTTGGTAAATCACAACTGAAGAAACGGGTGTCGATGTCAGTGGCCTGTTTTGATGAGTCAGACGTGGTACTGGCACAACCGGTTATCAGGGTTGTTAAGGTAGCGGCAAACAGAAGTGTAAGTTTCATATCAAGTCCTTGATCATTTCGTCTTGTTTCAGTTATACAGTGCGGAAAGTCAGCGCTGTATTGGGATTAATCAGATATCCTATTCATTGACGTGTTTGTCAAAAAATCGGGAATACCAATGTTTGGTTTTAGTTGGAGATTTTTTTGTCCGTTCGTGGTGGTGGGTGAGTTTGTTGAGCACCGCCAGATTACGGTAATAGGCTTTGGCATCTTTGGCTGGATAGCCAAACAAATCGCTGCCCGGTGGAAAAGAGTGGCTGACCCCGGATTTTGCTTTAATCACGGAATGGCTGCCAATTGTAATGTGTCCAGCTGTACCAACCTGACCATGAACAATGACGTGATCACCTAAAATGGTATGGCCGGAAAAGCCACATTGAGACACAATCAGGCAGTGGCTGCCAATTCGGCAGTCGTGACCAATTTGTATTTGGTTATCAATCTTGCTGCCCCGGCCAATCACAGTGTCACCAAACGTGCCCCGATCGATGGTATTGTTGCTACCGATTTCCACATCATCTTCAATAATAACCCGCCCAATACTTTCGACACGTTGATAGCTGCCATCATGACCTGACATGTATTCGAAGCTGTAGTTACCGATCGAATTATTCGAATCAATGGTCACGTTATTGCCAATCACTGTGCCTTCTTTGATGACTGTATTGGCATGAATCGCCACATTGTCACCAATAGTTACAGCGTTCATAATTTTAACGCCTGGCATGAAATGGCAACCTTTGCCAATTTGGCAGTGCTCACCGATGTATACTCCCTCAAGGGTTGACGTATTTGATTGCTCGAATACGCGATACTTATTGACTTTGTAATAGCGCAGCAGTTGGTTAATTTTCATGACATCCAACTGTTCTATTACGACATGCGCTTTCGCAGGACTTTGCATAATTTCACTAGGCCCCACCAGAACATCTGCGCTGGTTTGTGCAATCTGTTTAAGTTCCGATTTGGCGAAGACGATGGCGAGGCCGCCTTGCCGGTCACTGACCACAGGACGAATGGTGTCGATGATAATCGACGGATCCCCAACAATTTTGCCTGATAGACGATGTGCAATCTCAGCAACACTTAGCATGATGGCCTCTTAATGATGTTAGAACCGATATAAAGCTTGTAAGTAAACGGTATGTTGTGAAAGCTCGCTTTCATTCTTCGCTTCCCAACCGGCCAGTTGACTTTTTTCTTCCACTTCATTGGCGTATTCATATTCGCCTTTCAGCAACCAGTTATCTCCCACAGCTTGTTCGTAGCCTAGAGTTGCTTTACGAATATCTTTGAAGTAGTCGACATTGGCATTGCCGCCTCCGCTACTGGCAGAGTTTTTCGTTTCGTTTTCTCCGAGGCGGAAGCGAGCGTAGAGAACACCGGCATCATCGAAGCTATATTGCACGATTGGTTCAATATACTTTTCGGTGAAATCGCTGATTTCATTGATGGCACCATTCGCTTGATGATCTTTGTTGTCTTTGATCTGATAGTACAGCTCGACGCCCAACTCCCAGTTCCCAAAACGCTTGTATGGTTTGAACAGCAGGCTGTAACCCTCTTCGACACGCTCTCCCCATTCGCTTTTGTCTTCTTTACTGTAGAGATATTCGAGATTAGAGTAAAAACCCCAATTATACTCATTGCTGAAATAGGTGAGATAAGGTCGAACGCTGTGTTCTGCCAAATCTTTGTGCAGTCCACTGACATAAGGAGAAAAAACCTTGCTGCGTGTGTATTCAAGTTCGTAGATAAGCCCAGTCGTCCAGCCGTCGGCGAGATAGAAGCCTTTATTTAATGAGAAGAGGTGTTTAAGGCCATCTTCATTTTCATGATATCCGGGTTCTTTTTGTTCGCGATTTTCTATTTTTAGTCCATATAGCGCACTGAAATTCCAGCGGGAATTGTTGTAATAGACACCAAAGGCTTCATGGGTAGTTGTTTTCTCTTTCTTCTTGTTGCCATTGAAACCATCCGTCACTTTATATTCATATTCTAATGATGTACCGACATGCCCGCCAAATTGTAATGCTTCATTGAAAAAGCTGTCACTGGGGTCTATGCCTCGTTCACTAGCCGCAAAAGTGGGGACAGAAAGAGTCAGTGCAGCAGCGATAGAGGCAGAGAGTAAGGTTCTTTTCACGATAGGTCCTTATCAACCACTTGGTTGTTAGTCGTTAATATAATTTAAATGAATTCATAGTAGTTCACTGTGAACGCCTACTCATTCTTCTTGATATGAACCGGTTTTTCCTCTTCGCAATTCTTCAATTGAGAACTCCATCACTGTTATGTCCTTGACTTGTTGATTGTTGTCACAAATTTAATTTTATTGTCGCGTTTTTTTGTCTTTTGAGTTCGTTTTTTGCTCGGTGATCACTCGTCGTCGTTGATGCCAGTTCGTGACGCTGTTTACCTTGATTAGACAAGGTTTTGTTGATGTTTGTCACAATTAATTGCACGGCGATTTCGATAGTAGTTGACTTAAAATAGTCACAATACACATAGTAGTATTAGTTGAACTACTACATGGTGTTGTGATGAGAAATACATGGATAAAAACCGTTTTGCTAAGCGCATGCGTTAGTTTGCCTCTGTGGAGTCAGGCTGAAGACATTCAACCTGAAGCGGGATCGGATCTACTGATATGGACGGATAGCTCTACGCTGGATTACATGAAGTATGCTGCGGAGTCTTTTAACCGGGATTTTGGTTACGATATTAAGTTTTCCTTTCGTGGGTTGGCGCCGATTGATGCTGCAAGCCGCTTGATTCAAGATGGTGGTTCAGCTCGTGTCGCAGATGTCGCCGAGATTGAGCATGATTTACTTGGTCGTTTGGTTGTTGCGGGGGGAGCGATGGAAAACTTAGTCTCCTCTGAACGTATTTTGTCGACTTTCTTACCGAATGCGACTGCAGCGGCCCAATATGCTGGCAGCAATTACGGTTTTCCCGTCAGCTACGCCACATTAGCGCTTTTTTACAACAAAGAATTATTACCAACCGCTCCCAAGACTTTTGAAGAAATCATCCAATTTGGCAATGGTTTTAATGACGCTAAGGCGAATCGCTATGCATTGTTATGGGATATCCAGAACTACTATGAATCACGAATGTTCCTGACCTTGTATGGCGCTTACGAATTTGGAAACCAGGGAACTGATGCCAAAGATCTTGGCATTGATTCACCATTGGCACAGCAAGGAATGAATGCGATGAAAATGCTAAAAGCAGCCAATCGTTCTAACCCGGTTGATATGCGTAATGCTCAGGTAAGACGAGGGTTATTTGGCGAAGGGAAAGTCGCGGCGATTATTGATGGACCTTGGGCGATACAAGGTTACGACAACAGTGGTGTCAATTATGGTGTTGTTCCAATCCCCACTCTAAAAGGGAAGCAACCCAGAACATTTTCGACCGTGCGTCTGGCGGTGGTGTCCTCTTACAGTGAATATCCCAAAGCTTCCCAACTGTTTGCCGATTATCTGTCCTCAGAAAAAATGCTGCTGAAACGCTACCAAATGACCAAATCTATTCCACCCGTTGAATCACTGATGGAGAAAATCATTGTCGATGCGGATGAGGCCACCTATGCCATTATTGCGCAAGGTTTTCATTCCGACGCAATGCCATCGATTCCTGAAATGGGCTACCTGTGGTCACCGATGGCGAGTGCAATCACGGCGATGTGGGTCAACGATCAGCCGGTCAATCAGGCTCTTGACCATGCGAAATCGATCATTGAAGAGCAGATCGCGTATCAGGAGTAGTTATGCTTTTGTCTCAAACTGTTAAGGACCCGAAAATGAGACTCTCTTGGATCATTATGGGATCAACTCAGTTCGCTCGTGGACATTGGATCACCGGGGGGATTTTCCTCTTGGTGCAAGTCTTGTTTTTATCCTTTGCGCCAGAGATGGCCAGTGCGCTTAAAGGGTTGATTTCGCTGGGGGATGTTGCACAAACACGTCAGGGCTTTCAAGTGATTGCTGGCGACAATTCAATTTTTATGCTGGTGGAAGGGGTGATAGCTCTGGTGCTTGTGGTGTTAACCATCACCACGTATGTCGTTAATGTTCGTCATGCACAAGATTGCTCATGGTGTACGCTCACTCTCCGTGAGCAAGCCAAAGCTATTTATGACGATAAGTTTGCGCTTATTGTGTTATCGCCAGCATTGATAGCCAGTCTGGCATTCATCATCATGCCGATCGCGATTACGGTCTTGGTGTCGTTTACCAACTATTCTGCTCCTCACCACATTCCGCCCAAAAATTTAGTTGATTGGGTCGGGTTAAAAAACTTCCAGACACTGTTTGAATTAAAAATTTGGTCCAGTACTTTTTTGGGCGTGGCTTGCTGGACGGTTATCTGGGCAATATCGGCCACCGTATTAACTTGTGGTTTTGGTTTTGTCCTCGCATTGGCACTGGAAAACCGAAACATCAGAGCTAAGAAATTATGGCGATTCGTTTTTATTCTTCCTTATGCGGTTCCTGCCTTTGTCACTTTGTTGATGTTTCGTTTATTGCTCAATGGCATCGGGCCCGTGAACGCTCTGCTCAATTCTTGGGGCATTGAATCGGTTGCTTTTCTTTCTGATCCTTATTTAGCCAAGATGACGGTCATTGCTGTCAGCGTCTGGGTGGGGGCGCCATATTTTATGTTGTTGATTTCCGGTGCTCTGACCAATATTCCACGCGATTTGTACGAAGCCAGTGAAGTTGACGGTGCGAATAAATTCCAGCAGTTTCGTGAGATAACATTGCCGATGGTATTGCATCAAGTCGCGCCGTCTTTAGTGATGACCTTCGCACATAACTTTAATAACTTCGGTGCGATCTTTCTGTTGACGGAAGGGGGGCCGATTAATCCGGAATATCGTTTCGCGGGTCATACCGACATATTAATTACCTGGATTTACAAACTCACTTTGGATTTTCAGCAATACCAAATTGCTTCGGTGATTTCTATTGTGATTTTCCTGTTTCTATCGGTGATTGCGGTTTGGCAATTCCGGCGAATGAATTCGTTTAAAGATGATGTAGGGGTGTGATGATGAATTCGTTGCTGAACAAACTTGCGACTGGCATTGTTTATCTGTTTCTGACACTGAATGCTTTGTTGGTTCTCGGGCCGGTTATTTGGACTGTGCTTGCATCGTTTAAACCCGGAAATAACCTTTTCAGTTCATCATTTACGGACTTCAGTTTTACGCTGGACCACTACATGACGTTGTTTAACGATACCCCTTACTTAGAGTGGTACAAAAACACCTTTATTCTGGCGACCGCAAATATGTTGATTTCATTGGTGGTTGTCACCATGACTGCGTTTGTTTTTTCTCGTTATCGCTTTCAGGGCAAACGGAATGTGTTGATGAGCATTTTAGTGTTGCAAATGTTTCCTGCTTTTCTGTCGATGACCGCCATTTACATCCTGCTGTCTAAAATGGGGCTGATCGATACTTACCTCGGTTTACTATTTGTTTATGTCACGGGGTCTCTGCCATTTATGACCTGGTTAGTGAAAGGCTATTTTGACGCGATACCGACGTCGTTAGATGAAGCTGCCAAGATTGATGGTGCAGGGCACATGACCATATTCATCGAAATTATATTGCCTTTGGCGAAGCCGATTTTAGTGTTTGTTGCATTGGTCTCGTTCACCGGGCCATGGATGGATTTCATCCTACCGACACTCATTCTACGCAGTGAAGAAAAGATGACGCTGGCCATTGGGATCTTCAGCTGGATTACGTCCAACTCTTCAGAAAACTTTACACTTTTTGCGGCTGGTTCGTTGCTGGTTGCCATCCCCATAACCCTGTTGTTTATCGCGACTCAGAAACACATCACGACCGGTTTGGTCAGTGGTGCGGTAAAAGAATAATTTACAGGAAGCATTATGATTACAAGAAGCTCACTGACACACTTGGCAAAAAGTGCAGACAGTTACGCCTATGATGACCAGACATTACACATTCGATTCCGCAGTGCAAAAGGTGAGGTGGATAAAGTCACTTTGTGGATCGGCGATCCTTACACCTGGGCTGAGGGGGGGTTAGATGGGGGGAACTTAGGCGGCAGCGACGCGCACGGCTGGATTGGGGGAACTGAAGTGCCCATGCTGCGGGAGGGATGCAGCGAGCATCATGATCACTGGTTTGCCTCATATGTTCCGCCTAAAAAACGCGCTCGGTATGGTTTCATTCTTCATGGGAAAGATGGTGAAAAACTGTTGTTCGGTGAAAAGCACTGCGTAGATATTCGCGAAGTCTTACAGGCCGAAGTGGAACTCAGTAACTTAAGCAATTTTTTCTGTTTCCCTTACATTAACCCAGTCGATGTGTTGAAAACACCGACGTGGGTCCGTGATACCGTTTGGTATCAGATTTTCCCTGAACGTTTCCACAACGGGCGCCCCGATATTTCTCCGACTGGTGTTGAACCTTGGGGTAACCAGCCAACCAGTCGTAACTTTATGGGGGGCGATTTATGGGGCGTCATTGAGAAGCTGGACTATTTACAGGATCTCGGGGTCAACGGTCTCTATTTCTGTCCGATCTTTACTGCACCAGCGAACCATAAGTATGACACGGTCGATTACTACAATGTTGATCCCCATTTCGGTGGTAATGAAGCATTTCGGGCGCTGGTGAGAGAGGCTCATCAGCGAGGCATGAAAGTGATGCTGGATGCGGTATTTAACCATATTGGTCATCAGTCGCCCTTGTGGTTGGATGTGGTTGAAAAAGGCGAAAAATCGCCGTATGCCGATTGGTTTTGGATCAAACGCTTTCCTGTTTACCCCGAGAAGCCGCGATCAGAATGGGACTACAGCAACCTCAACTACGAAACCTTTGCGAATGTGGCTGAAATGCCCAAGCTCAAGACTGAAAATCCAGCGTGTCGCGCGTACTTGCTTGATGTTGCCCGTCATTGGCTGGAAGAGTTTGATATTGATGGCTGGCGTCTCGATGTCGCTAATGAGGTCGATCATGAATTCTGGCGAGACTTTCGCCGCTTAGTTAAAAGCATCAAACCGGATTGCTATATCCTCGGTGAAATCTGGCATGAAGGGATTCCCTGGTTGCGGGGGGATCAATATGATTCGCTGATGAATTATCCGCTGACGCAGGCCGTCACTGATTTTTTTGCTCTTGGAGCCATCGAAAAGAGCGCCTTTATGCATGCGGTTACAAAGTCGTATCTTGCCTATCCGCGCAATGTCAATGAGGCGATGTTTAATTTGCTGGAAAGTCATGACACCACTCGCCTATTGACGCTGTGTCAAAACGACAAACGTAAGGCGAAGCTATCTTACTTGTTCATGTTCACTCAGGTGGGGTCTCCATGTATTTATTACGGTGGAGAGATAGGTATGGATGGGAAGAAGGGCATGGGGTTGGAACTTAACCGAAAATGTATGATTTGGGAGGAAAAATATCAGGATCTTGAATTTAAAGCGTTTATTCAAAAGCTGATTTTGTTGCGAAAGCGCTACCCTGAGTGCAATCAGCCCTATTTGGAATGGATCCCGGTTGAGCATTCGCATGTGATTGCGTTTTGCAAAGGGTCTTTGCAGGTGGTCATGAATAATAGTGGCCAGCCGAGTACGTGTCGCGTCAACGGCGTTGACATTATCCTGCCAGCCTTTGGATTCGAATTGCGTAACCTTGTATCACAGGAAGTATTATGAAACTTGGACTGTCTGTTGATTCAGAGTGGGTTCGTAGTGTTCTGTTCGACAGTAATAAAAATCTTATCTATCGTAACCAACAAAAGACGTTGCATAGCCCGCAATCAACAACGGATTTGATCATAAAAATGGCGCGGAGCATGCAGCGCATGTTTGGTCCTTTTACACAGATTGGGCTCACGGTTATGCCCGATTGCTGGCAAGCCGACCATAAGGAATCAAAGGCAGAATTGGCTCAGTCGATAACCGCCCAGCTTGCGATCCCTTGTCATCTGTTTGAGCCCGCGGTGATCGCATTAACTCAGGTTGGGGACCTCCCAAAGGGAAACATTTTGAGTGCGGTGTTGGACGACGGTTGTGATTTGTGTGTCGCCGATGAACTTTGGCACCGTGATCCAGAGGGTAATGTGCTCGATTTGTGTTGGGCACACCAGCCACTCAAAGGGTATGAGAGTCTCATCGATGGTATTACGCCGCTTTGTTGGTGTGGCAGTGATGAGTGTGTACGGCAATATGTGTCTCAAAAAGGGGTCGAACGTCAGTATCATCAGCTTTCGTTGCAGAGCGACTCAGCCAGTCATATTCTCAACGGAATTGAGGATACTCACGGCTGGTCTGCTCGAATATACCGGATCTGGGTCGATCAGCTTGCCCGTGCCTTATGTGATCCGGTGACGTGCTTTCGGCCTGCGCTACTTATCCTCAGCGGCAGTCTGATACTGCGGAGGGATCTGGCGTTGACACTAAAAAGTTCTCTGAGTCGCTATTGCCCCTGTGAGGTTTTGCCTGAGATCGTGTGTTTGTGCGGTGATGAATTCCGCTTTGCACAGGGTGCAAGCTCGATACATAGCGTAAAAACGTTAAAACGCCCTACATTCGAATCACGAGGAGTGCTAACCTTGACAGGAAAAATAGTGTGAAGCATCACCGAGGAACCCCCGTGACCGAACTGGTAACAAAACTGATGGGCTTTGGTTTTACCAAGACCGATGCATTGGTTTACATCAATTTATTGAAAAATGGCCGTGCCAGTGGCTACAAGATAGCCAAAGAAATTTCTCTTTCCCGCTCTTCGGTATATTCATCGATCGACAACTTATACAAAAATGGTTGTATTTTCTTATCCGACGGTGAAACCAAAGAATATGAAGCAAAGTCTCCCGATTTGATCTTCAATCAGATTGAGAAAAAGACTATAGAGGACATTCATATCCTGAAAAAGGAGCTGTCACGTATGATGCTCCAGGAAGAGAAAGAGTTTATTTACAATGTCTCCGGATTCGAGAATCTGCTGCAGAAAGCCAGAGAGCTGCTCAATCTGGCGCAAGTCGAAGTGTATCTGAATACAGATTTTCATCTTGATTTACTCGCCGACGAAATCTCTCAGGCGATAGAACGAGGCGTTCGAGTTATCGTCTTTTCCTTCAACCGACTGACACTGCCACATCCAAAAATTGAGCACTATTCGCGCTCTGAAAACCCGGAGCAACGTTATCCGTCGCACCGTTTCATGATGGTGATAGACATGAAACAGGCCATGATTTTTTCGCACCGTGAGGAAACGCAGGGGCTCTACTCTAATAACCGCCTAATCATCAAAATGATGGCAGAGCATATCCACAGTGATATTTATCTCACGGAGTATGAGAAGCTGGCTCCAGATCAGCGTTGCCGAATCGCAACCGTACATGAACTGGAAAATAACATGGTGGCAGATGGCCGCCTGATCTCTCAGGTACAAACCTCGAGCTGATGTTGTTTTGGGATGAAATATCTTGTAAATAATTTATTTTTTATCGCTCTCGGGCCTTTCTTATGTGGAAGGCCCTTTTTGTTTTTATAAAAGTTATTATTTATCAGTTGATTGGCGTTATCTATCGTTCGGGTTTGCGGTGTTTGTATTTTGGTAATCTTAGATCTCATTTTTGAGTTCTATACTTTTATTTATGCGTAATTAAAATCCGCGCGTATTTTTTATCAACACTTTTGTAAGGTAACTTGAATGTCTACTAAATTAGCCAACCCTGCGCCGCTCGGTCTCATGGGTTTCGGTATGACGACTATTCTGCTGAATATTCACAACGCAGGTTTCTTCCCAATCGATTCGATGATTCTTGCGATGGGTATTTTCTACGGCGGTTTGAGCCAAGTGATTGTAGGCATCATGTGCTTTAAGCGCGGTGATACATTCGGTACAACGGCGTTTACTTCTTACGGTCTGTTCTGGCTGACGCTGGTTGGCCTGTTGGTGATGCCAAAAATGGGTCTGCCAGCAAGTCCTGCACCGTTCATGGGTTGGTACCTCGCATTGTGGGGCATCTTCACAGGATTCATGTTCATCGGTTCACTGTGCTACCCAGTGGCAAAACAAGTGGTGTTCGGTTCACTGACCATCCTGTTTGCACTGCTAGCGATTCGTGATTTTACTGGTAGCGAATTCATCGGCATGATCGCAGGTTTCGAAGGCATCTTCTGTGGCGCAAGCGCAGTATACTTCGCGATGGCGCAAGTGATTAACAACGAGTACGGCCGCGTGGTTCTGCCAATCGGTGAGAAGAAAAAAGCGGCTCCGGTTGCACAAGAAATCGCTGCGTAATTAAACGTATCAGGAAAAGGCTGGCCAGGTGCCAGCCTTTTTTGTACCCCAATTGAACTTTAAGTGGCCCACCTCCGAGCATGCGGTTTGAGCGTGGAGACGTTATTCCTGGATCGGGACGGCGGATTCATCTTTAAACAGGCAAATGGTGCGCGCCGAGCCACTGACTGCCATTGCCTTTCCCTTGGTATTGTTAAAGCAGTAAATGGTTTTACTCTCCCCATCAATCGACTGCGTCTTTTCAACATATTCCCGTTCGTCGTCATCAAATAACAGACTCAGTTCATCGCTCAATAGATTAGAGATTCGATGCCCTGATGGACTGATCGTCAGATAAGCCACAGCGCCAATCATGGATGAAAAAGAGAGCGCACTCACCAACAGTAACTTTTTACGGTACTCGTGATGAGGTTTGGTGATGGGGGGGCGGGGCTTTTTGGGGCGGTTAGTGGCGTGCTTTCGTTTGGTCTCCGTCACGATTTTGTAGCCAATTTTAGGCAGGGTTTCGATTTGAACGACCTGCTTTAAACAACTGTGATTGATTTGCTTTCTAAGGCGAGAGATACACTGGTTGAGGCTGTTTTCATCCACCAATAACCCTCGGTTGCCCCAAATGGCATGAAGCAGGGTTTTGCGCATCACAAATGTGTTCTGATATTCGAGCAAGGTGCACAGTGCGACGCACTCATTGTAACTGATCAGGTATCGTTCCCCATCGGTGGAGAAGATGCTGAATTGCTCAGGCAAAAATACACTTCCATCGCTGAACTCGTACTGACATATGTTGAAAGTCGGCTGATATATATAGCCTTCAAACTCTTTCATTATAATCCCTTGTTATCTATGTATGGAAAGGTTTGGTCTATTTGAATGTCACAGAATTAAATATTGTTATCCACATCATTCGCATGGATTCTATTTATATTTTCTTGTTTTTGCATATTACATGTCATTAATTTATGTTTTTTTATATGAATCACTGTGAAAAAGGGTGTTTCATTGGGTTGATTGTCCGTTTCTTGTTGTAATTCATTCGCTGCGTTTGTTGCGGCTTTTGTGTCGTATGACGCCATCAGTCATGAGCGTAGCTTAATAAACAACGAGTTCCATTGAATTGGTCAATGAATAATGAATGAATTGATTAATTGAATGGGTTAATGATTATTTAAAATAGATAGAAATAATATTTATAACGGAGTTAATTCATGCTTTTTAAAACGAAAAGAAACCTGTTAATGGTCGCCACAGCATCGGTTTCAATGGTTGGTGCGACGTTGTCTGCGCCTGCGCTTGCAGACAACGCCACCAACGTTTATTTCAAGGGAGAAATTGTGGAGGCGGCTTGTGGTTTGGCACCTGACAGCATCGATCAAACCATCGAATTGGGTCAGCACCCAACGCACATTTTTAAAGCGAAAGGCGACCGTTCAACACCGGTATCGTTCAACATCAAGTTGACGGATTGTGATACCACCATCTCCAAGACGGCGAGCTTTACCTTCCTATCGAACCAAGATGCCACCGGCAAACTGTTTAGCGTGGAAGGCGGCGCCACCGGCATTGGCGTGCGTATTCTGCACAATGGCAAACCGGTCGATAACGGCGCAGTTGCGGCGAGCAACACCCTGCTAGATGGCACCAACATTGCGTCGTTCTCGGCTGCGTATGAAGCGAACGTCGATGTCACGGCTAATCCGGTGACCGCCGGTAATGCGGAATCGTGGGCGCTGCTTCGCGTGAGCTACCAATAATAAGATTGCCACAGCTTCGGGCGGCGCTCGAGGCTGTGTACCTGCCGTTTAATCTGGATATTCCCAATGCGCTTAGAGTTAACAATTATGCTCTTGGGCAGTATGACTATTGCTTCATTTTCTACATCGGGTGCTGAATTTAATAGCCATTTTATTAAATCATCCAGTGTGGTCGATCTGAGTAAATTTAATCAAGCGAACTATATTCCAGATGGAATATATCAGTTCGATATTTTCTTTAATCAGGATTATCTCTATACCGAAAGAATATCCGTTGTCTCTGAACAGGTGTGTGTGACCCAAGCAATGATTGAACGTATGCCACTTAATTCACTTGGTTTGGGAAAATATTTGTCGACATTCATGCCTGAAAATAAGGAATGTTATCAGCTCTCACAAGTGGCATTTTCAAATATCCAGACCGATTTAACCAAAGGTCGAATGGATATTACCTTGCCGCAGGAATATTTGGCGGAAGAATATAAAAATGGTTTTGTGAATTCAAATCTATGGGACGACGGCATCGGCGGTGTGTTCTTTGATTATCACTCCAATTACTTTGCCACCAAACAAAATCAGGATAGCGATTGGTTTGATGATTGGACGACCTTTGGCGTGGTCGGTGTCAACGCGGGGCCTGTGCGTTTGCGTGCCAATTATCAGCAATCGTCGCAAACCCGAGGCGAGCTCACCTCATACTACGGCTACCTACCATTGCGCCACATAAAATCCAAATTGAGTTTTGGCAACACCGCGTTTGGTTCGGAGATCTACGCGTCGTTTCGCATGAATGGTGTGCGGCTGCAAAGTGACGATCAGATGTTGCCCGCTTACCTGCGTGGCTACTCGCCGGTGATTTCCGGAACCGTTGAAGCCCCTGCGGTCATCACCCTTTCTCAGCAAGGGCGCGTGCTGAAAGTGGTCAATGTGAATCCCGGCCCGTATGTGATTGACGATCTGTCGCAGTCGAGCCAAGGCGAAATCGATGTCGAAATTCGGCTGGCAGATGGCAGTGTGCAGCGGTATCAGGTTAACGGCGCATCGGTGCAGTATTTGACGCGCCCCGGGCACATTCGTTACAGCCTGTCGGCTGGCGCGCCGGATCGCGACATCTATGCACATCGGCCCGGCTTCGTCTCGGCGGAAGGTTCGTATGGCCTGAATAACCAATGGTCGCTGTTTGGCGGCACGTTACTCTCCAGCGACTATCAGGTTTACACCCTCGGTTCTGGGGTGAACTTTGGCAGCATGGGGGCGCTGTCTGCGGATGTGTCGTTTGCCAACACTGAATTGCCGGATGGTGAATCGTTATCGGGCACCTCGATCGGCGTGAGTTACAACAACACACTCACCGATTGGGGATTGGGGATGCGCGTTGCGGGCTATCGCTTTTCTCAGGAGAAATTCTACGAGTTCGATGAGTACCTGCACAGCTTTGATGCGCGAAATCAGGCCTTGTTGTATCAGGCCAACAATAACAAGAAAGATGAACAGTACATCACGCTGACGCAAAGCATCGCCAACACCAATTTGTTTTTCTCGTACAACGCGCGCAATTACTGGGATTCTCGCCGCAGCTCGGAACGCTACGACCTCACCGTGTCGCAGCCGTTGTCGGTCAATGGGTTGATGTTCTATCTCAATGCCAACGTGTATCGCGCGCAGAGTCGTCACGTCAGTTACAGCGATACTCAAGGTTGGCAAAGCACCGACGCCAGTCAGGATGAGAACGGGTGGTCGGTGGGGATTTCCATTCCCCTTGGCAACAGCCACACCGTGTCGATGCAGTCGCGCCACACGGCCGATCGTTACGCGCAAACCCTGTCTTATGCGGGGCGTGATAACGCGCGCAATGCCAACTATCGCCTTGCATTTGATGAGTATGAAGGCGAGTCGGTTGGCGTGAGCGGCAACTATCAGCGCAACTTTGCGTATGTCTCGACGTCGCTCGGCGGCAGCGTACAAAGTGATGCGTACAAGCAGGTCAACGCCAGTGCGTCCGGTACGGTGTTGATGACTCAACATGGCTTGGCTTACAGCAATTTAACGGCTGGAGACACACGCCTGCTACTCGACACCAGCGTGCCTGATGTGACGATTCAAGGCACGGGCAAACAGGAATCGAATGCGTTTGGTTTAGCGTTGGTCAACGGGATCACGCCGTATCAAAAAAGCCAGAACACGGTCGATTACAAGGCGCTGCCGAAACACGTTGAGGTGCTGGATTCAGTCAAAAGCGTGGTGCTGACAGAAGGAGCGATCGGCTATCAGTCGGTTCGTGCTCGTCAGGGCGAAAGCTATTTGGCGCGCTTGGTCTCGCGTGACCCCATTCCGTTTGGCGCATCGGTGATCGACGAACGCAATCAAGAAGAGGTCGGCCTCGTCGGCACGGCGCAAGCGGTTTATCTCTCTGGCGTCAATCAAGAGAGCGAATTGAGGGTGATTTGGGGGCAAGCCCAATCCTGTCGCATCGCGATGGAAACTCCACAACACGGTGAGCGTTCGATTCGCTTACTGAACTGTCATTAAATGTTTGAGGCGATATGAAAACACATCTCACTTGGGTCGCGCTGCTTTGGAGCGTGTTGGCTGCCAGTGCACACGCAGCGTTGGCGCTCGATCGCACGCGGATCATTTTTCCGCAGCAGAGCGCATTGGAAACCGTGCGGGTGAAAAATCCGGCTGAACAGCCGTACTTGTCACAGGCTTGGATCAGTGATGAACAGGGCAATGAAATACTTGAACCGTTTATGGTCGTGCCGCCGCTGGTGCGCATTAACAGCGACGATTATGCCGTATTGCGGATTGAAAAAGTGTCGGGGTTGGATGAATTGCCAAGCGATCGTGAAAGCGTGTTCTATTTCCACGTACGTGAAGTGCCACCGAAAGAGATGGCGTCAAGCGCGCAGAGTCGAGTGGGGCAAACCGGCGGCTCGATTCAGTTTGCCATTGAATCGGTCATCAAACTGTTTTATCGCCCGGCCGCGCTGAGTCAAATCAAGAACATCGATTTGGCGCAGGCCAAAGCGACCTCGATTGAGATGGTGCAGGAGGAGATATGGCTGGAAAACAACTCACCGTTTTATGCCACTTACTTTTCGATCACCGACAACCAATCGAATCCGGTCAAAGGGTTTGAGTCGATCATGCTAAAACCGTTCAGCCGCGAAAAACTAACCATGGCGGTGAAGGGGGAATACTTCATCACCCACATCAACGATTACGGCGCGCTGATCACCAATCGATATCAATGTGGCAATCAGCGGTGTCAGTTTGTTGATCGCGTGAAATAGGAGTGTTGTGACATGCAAGCGATTCGCGTGGTTCTACTTTTCATGTTTGCCTTGGGATGCACTTTGGGTGGGTCGTCGGCATGGGCGCTCGCCTGTTATAGCAGTGATGCAGGCGGCGTCTTTGGCGGCAGCGGGCCTGGCGGTTCGAGCCGGTTTTATATCGACCCATCGGCGTCGGTGCCGGAGATCGCGCCCAACGATCAAATCGTGTGGCGCGGCGCGACTCAGACCGTCAGCATCACCTGTTACAAAGACGCGTCCAATCACCCAACGTTGAAAAAGAATGATGAGCAAGTCTATTTCTGGCCGGGCAAAACGGGCGACATCGGCGTGCCGGATATTCCGGGGATCAAAATCGGCTTTCGTTATCAGGGCATGGATATTTACGGAGCCAAAACGCCCGTGAGCGGCTTTGTGGTTGAGCGGTGTAAAACGGGCGAATCGAACTCGGCGTGTGAGTCGCGCACCCAGATCACCAAAGTGATCACCTTTCAACCGATCATCGTGACCGCCTCGGGAACATTTACGGGTTACAGCTCGGCGCTGAACATTTTTCAGGTCGATGGTGAGAAGGGCTACAACAACCGTTACGCCAACTATTTCAGTGTGATTGAAAACATGGATGTGTTACAGCCATCCAAATGCGAGGTCGAAATTGAACTGCAAAATGACGATATCGACTTTGGCTTGTTGACTGAAAATGATGTGCGCAACAGCGTGACTCAACCGCTGAATATTGTGGTGCGCAATGTCAAATATGGCTCGGATTGTCAGGCCGTGAAGCTGCGCGGCTATTTCAGCAACATTCGCGATACGGGCAACAACCAATACGTGCCGGTGTTTGGTTCGGATGGTCAGCCGATGCAAGGGGTGGCGATTCGAATTGAAGATCAGAACGGTCAACGCGTCGAACTCAATGAGCCGATTGGTGCTGGGTTTGAAATTGAACAAATCGGCTATGAACGGTACCGCGCGGTGTTGTATGCGCGTGATGCCAATGCCATCGACAAGGGCAGCTTTGAGGGCATGGTGGTGTACTCCGTGTCTTACTTGTAGGAAGGAACAGGATGAGCAAAACATTTTTTGTGTGGATGACCATCATCACGGTGCTGGTCTCCTACAGCCTACTGGCCGCCGAAGCGCCCCATGAGTCTTGGGATCGATCGGGGTTGTATTTTTTTGCCGGTGGCGGAAAAGCCGAACTGCGTGGCAGCGATGTCGCTGCGAGCGACAACATCACGCAGCTGCGCTATGGGGTTGGGTATGCCTTTCCGTCGCTGAGCGCTGAAATTGGCTATCGCGATTATTCCGATGGCAAAGACTTGACCGTTCGAGGTTGGGACGTGGTGGCGAGCCAAACCCTGTTGCAATGGCAAGCACTGGGCCTTCGCGCTGGGGTGGGCGGTTATGTGTATCACTCACAGACCGACAACGCCCTCTATGACAGCAACACGCGCTTTACCGGCGTGGCGCCCATGCTCACGGTGGGCGGGGATTACCAGTTGCACGAAAATATTGACGTGCGGGTGCAGTATGAGCGTGTGTTCAATCTGGCGTTGGTGAGCCCGATGTACGATCGTAAAACGCATGCCGATCTCGACCAAATTAGCCTTTCTGTGGTGGTCAAACCTTGGGCGAGCAACACCTATGCGGCGCCGATCCTCACGCCGCGCCCGGTGGCGGTGGTCGCTGAGGTGCAGTCACCCCCTGTCGAACCGGAGGAATTACGTTTTGAACACGTCTGGGCCAGTGATGATTATGTGTATAACTCATATCAGCTGACGCCTGCGGTGAAAGCGCAGCTAAATACGATCATCGCCGCGCTGGTGATGCAGCCGGATTATGTGATTCATATAACGGGCGGCGCGGATTCACGCATGGCGTATCGTCGCTATAACCACCAATTGGCGCTGCGCCGAGCGCAAGCGGCACAAACTTACCTCATGCAACACGGCGTCAAGCCCGCGCAGATTGTGGTGGCGGCATCGCTGACCCATCTGGCGCAAGGAGAGGCAGACAATCCAGCCGCGCGCAAAGTGACTATCGATGTGCGCCGCGCCGCCGAGGTGTCCTCCCGTTAAGCAAATCTCGTGATGGTTAGCGCCCACGTGACGTATGGAGCAAATGCGTCACGTGAAGGCGTGCCCCAGCAACGACTGGTTTCGTACTGACGTTGCTGACCGCTTTGCTGCCCACGTTGACGCCTATTGGGGCGTGAAACAAGATAAGTCCTTAATGAAAAACAGGTTGTTTCAAGACAAAGAGCTGAGTTAGCTTAGTTGGTGATATTTCACACACTATAAAAAACACAACACACAACAGGAATGTATAACCATGTTAAGGACAATTACTCAGCTGTTTCCGCTGTGGGCGGTGCTGTTCTCCGTCTGCGCCTACGTATTTCCCGCGACCTTCGTGTCGCTGAAAAGCCAGATCGTGCCGCTCCTGACCATCATTATGCTGGCCATGGGGCTGACGTTAAGACCGAAAGACTTTCTCAATGTGGTCGCCAATAAAAAAGCGATTGGCATTGGCCTTGTACTGCAATTCTCGGTGATGCCGCTTGCGGCGTTGCTGATCAGCGTGCTGCTCGGCTTCGACCCGATGCTGACCATCGGCATGGTGCTGGTGGGCAGTGTGGCAGGGGGCACGTCATCGAACGTGATGTGTTATCTCGCCAAAGGCGATGTGGCGCTTTCGATCACCATGACGTCGATTTCAACCTTATTGGGCGTGGCGCTCACGCCGTTGTTGGTGGAGTTACTCGCGGGTCAAAGCGTGGATGTGCCAGCGCTCAGCATGCTGATGAGCCTAGTGAAAATTGTGCTCGTGCCGGTCGGCGTGGGGTTGCTGCTGAATGTCTTCTTGCATACCGTGACGGAAAAGCTGGAGCCGATTTTGCCCTTGGTATCCATGGTGGCGATTGTGCTGATCATTGCGATTGTGGTGGCGTTGAATGCTGAGCAATTGACCACCATTGGGCCGATTGTTGCGGTGGCGGTTATTTTGCACAATAGCATTGGCCTTGCTGCCGGTTACGCGATTTGCCGCGCTTTAGGGTTCCATGAGAGCATTTGCCGCACAGTGGCGTTTGAAGTGGGCTTACAAAACTCAGGTTTAGCGACGGCGCTGGCGATGAAATTCTTTACGCCCGCCTCTGCGGTTGCCGGCACCATTTTCTCGATTTGGCACAACTTGTCAGGTTCGTTATTGGCGGGATATTGGGCCAAGCGTCCGTTAGACCATCGCGCAGGGGCGACATCTTCCGTGAGCGCATCAGACACCCAATAAGCGCGGTCATCATCAACTCGGGCCGTGTTGACGGTCACGAGCCGGAAAAGAAAAGGGCCAACATCGTTGGCCCTTTGGTTTGGTGTTATCCACTGCTTTTTTTAAGTTATTAGGTTGAAGGCTGCTCAACAGTTTGAGTGTCTTCCACCTCAGCGCTCGGTTCTTTGCCGGTTTTGCGCTTGTACTTCTCTTCCCAATACGTGGCGTTTTTAATACCCAGTTTCACCGGGTTGAAAATGTATTCACTCACGCCTTGCTTTTGCTGATCTTCATAATCTTTCAGCGCCGCCATGGTGGGTTTCGCCATAAAGAAGATGATCAGAATACCCACGATGTTCAGCCAAGCCATCAGGCCAACACCCACGTCACCCATGGCCCACGCAAGGTTTGCGGTTTTAACCGTGCCGTAGAACACGGCCGCCATGATCGCCAGTTTCAGGATGAACATCAGGCCGTCCACTTTGAAGGTACGACGGATGTAAGCAATGTTGGTTTCTGCGATGTAGTAGTACGCCAGAATCGTGGTAAAGGCGAAGAAGAACAGCGCAAAGGCGACGAAGGGTTTACCCACGCCAGGCAGCGCACTTTCAATCGCCATTTGGGTAAACACAGGGCCGTTGGCGCTGATGTCTGCGGCGATGTTTTGCACCAAGAACGCACCTTCTGCGCCGCCGTGTACGTTGTACGCACCGGTGATCAGAATCATAAACGCGGTTGCAGAACAGACCAGCAGCGTATCGATGTAGATCGAGAACGACTGAACCAGACCTTGCTGAGCTGGGTGCTCAACACTAGCCGCTGCTGCTGCGTGTGGGCCGGTCCCTTGGCCCGCTTCGTTGGAGTACACACCACGTTTTACACCCCAGCCGATGGCAGCACCAATCCCCGCCATTGGCGTGAATGCGTCACCCACGATCATGGCGAAGATGCGTGGCACTTCACCGATGTTGAGCAGAATGATCACGAATGCGGTGATCACGTACGCCAGCGCCATGAATGGCACCACGATTTGCGTGAAGTTGGCGATTCGTTTCACACCACCAAAGATGATGAAACCCAACAAGATAGAGACAACCGTACCAGTAAAGATTTTTGCGAAACTGTAAGTACCGATCCCGGTATCAATCATTGGGCCTGCACCAAATGCGGCTTCCACGGCGTTGCCGATACTGTTCGACTGTACACCCGGCAGGAGCACGCCACATGCGAAGATGGTCGCGATCGCGAAAATCCAAGCGTACCATTTCTGACCCATCGCTTTTTCGATGTAGTACGCTGGGCCGCCGCGGAATTCGCCGTCGTCTTCTTCTTTATAAATCTGTGCCAGCGTCGATTCTGCGTATGCGGTTGCGGCGCCAAAGAAGGCGACCACCCACATCCAGAAGACGGCGCCTGGGCCACCAAAGCCGATCGCTGCTGCAACGCCAGCGATGTTACCTGTCCCCACACGGCCTGACAGTGAGACGGCTAGGGCTTGAAACGATGAAATCCCTTTGGATGAGCTTTTGCCAGATAGCAGCAAGCGCCACATTTCAAAGAAATGACGGACCTGAACGAAACGGGTCAAAATGGAATAAAACAAACCGGCACCCAAGCAAAGGTAAATCAATACCGGGCTCCAGATAATTCCATTTAGAAAATCAACAAATGACTGCATGAGTATTTTCCCTGTTTAAAGATAGTTGTGTTTGTTTTGCGTTCAACATATTAATCTTTTTGTAACTCAAATGTTAATTGATTTGTCTGGTAATGCGCAGGAGCGTGATATGGAACACAAAACTCTGGAGTAATGTTAAATTTTGGCTGGCTTTATTAGCATTTGATTAATTAGTGAGCGTTTTGTGTCTTATCGCATTAAGTACGTAAACAATACGTCTAGGTATGAATAACTATTCGTTATAAAGTGCTGTGCTGAAAGCGGGGTAAAGATTAGATGATTATTCTGATTAAAAATTAAACAGCATTCAAATGCGGAGTTCGATCCGCTTCCCAAACTCTGAAGCGAAGATTGTATTGTGGAAAAATCTCACCTAAATTTGATGTAAGGCTTTGATTCTTTTAATGGAGTAACATTATGTTGATTCAAATAAACAAAAGTCTTTTGCGTGTGGTGGCCCCATCGTTATTCACGGCTTTGGGTGTCTTTTCTTCCTCTTCAGTGCTTGCCGACAACGTCACCAAAGTCTATTTCACAGGCGAGATTGTTGAATCGGCGTGCGGCCTCGCTTCCGACAGCGTTCATCAAACCGTTCAATTGGGCCAATACCCAACCCATGTGTTTAAAGCCAAAGGTGATCGCACGCAGCCCGTGCCGTTCACGATTCGTCTCACCGATTGCGATACCAATATTGCCCAGATCGCCAGCTTTACCTTTTATGCCAACCCAGATAGCAGCGGTAAGCTATTTCAGGTCGATGGCGGCGCTCAGGGCATCGGGGTGCGTCTTTTCTACAATCATCAGCCGCTGGATAATGGTGCTGTTGCGACTATGAAAACACTGGCCGATGGCGAGAACGTCACGCACTTTGCCGCCGCCTATGAAGCCAACACGGATGTGACCACCTCACCCGTCACGGTCGGTCGCGCGCAATCTTGGGCGCTGCTGAAAGTGGCTTATCAATAAAACCACCGCGCCAGCATGAGTGCATCACGCTGGCGCAGGTTGCGTTCAAACGTGCTCGGTTAAGAGGCGTTTTGATAGCGGAACACGTTCAGGCCACTGGTGTCGATCTCCGCTTTGCCGCGAGTCATGATGTCTGCCAGCAGATGTGCGGAACCACAAGCCATGGTCCAACCCAGCGTCCCGTGACCAGTGTTGGTGAACAGGTTATCGAACTGCGTCGCACCGATGATGGGCGTGCCATCAGGCGTCATTGGGCGGAAGCCAGTCCAAAATTGCGCTTGGTCGAAATCGCCCCCTTGTGGGAATAGATCGCGCACCACCATTTCAATCGTCTCTTTACGTGCAGTTGGAATCGATGGGTCAAAGCCCGCCAGCTCTGCGGTGCCCGCCACACGAATGCGGTCATCAAAACGGGTCAGTGCCACTTTGTACGTTTCATCCATGACGGTTGATTGTGGTGACAGTTCTGGATTTACGATTGGCACAGTCAGTGAGTAACCTTTCACGGGGTAAACCGGAATATCAATGCCCAGCGGTTTCAGCATCGCCGTAGAGAAGCTGCCCAACGCCACCACGTACGCATCGGCTTTCAGCAGGCCTTTATTGGTTTGGACACCGACGATCTTTTTGCCTTCCGTCGCCAGCGATTTGATTTGGGTATCGAACTCAAAACGCACACCGTGAGCTTTCGCCAGTTCCGTCATTTGCTGACAGAACAGGTAGCAGTCGCCCGTTTCATCATCCGGCAGGTACAAGCCGCCCACCAGTTTGTCTTTCACTGGAGACAGTCCCGGCTCTTGCGCGATACATGAGTCGACGTTCATCAGTTCAAAACGCACGCCGCTCTCTTCCAGCAAACGCATGTCTTTTTCAATCGAGACCAGCTGCTTTTCATCACGGAACACTTGCAGCGTGCCTTGCTGACGACCCTGATATTGCACGTTGTGCTCTTTGTTCAGTTGGGTCAGGCACGCGCGGCTGTGGTTGGCAATCGCCAGCATGCGCGCTTTGTTGACTTGGTAGCGCGACAGTTGGCAGTTGGCCAGCATTTGAGTCATCCAACCCAGCAGTTTGGGATCCAGTGACGGTTTAATTTTCAGGGGCGCGTGTTTTTCAAACAACCATTTGACCGCTTTTTGCGGAATGCCCGGCGCCGCCCATGGGGAGGAATAGCCGTAAGAGATCTGTCCGGCGTTGGCGAAGCTGGTCTCTTCAGCGCTGCGTGGCTGTCGGTCGACGACCGTGACGCTGTGTCCTGCCTGAGACAAGTACCATGCTGAAGTGAGACCGACCACACCACTCCCTAATACGATAACTTCCATAACGACTTCCTATGACAAAGGCTGTTGATTGTTTAAAACGACTGACTGTTTTATGAAGTCGCGACATCAATAGGGCGACTTCTTGTTTGTGGGGAGTAGTTTCTTTGCTTTACCTTTTCTTAACAATCGATAATATTTATCACCAGTGTTTAGTTTTTTTATAAGCAAGCGGTATTAAGCAAGCCATGTTAAAAAGCCACAATGTCTCCGCGTTACATACCTTTATGCAGGTCGCGCAGCACCCGAGTTTCAGTAGTGCAGCGAAAGCACTGCACCTGACTACAGGGGCGATTAGCCAGCAATTGTTGCAATTGGAAGGGCAACTAGGTTTTAGTCTGTTTGAACGACATTCACGAGGCGTACGTTTAACCGAAGCGGGGCAGACGCTGCTCACGGTGTTGCAACGTAGCTTTCAGGAAATTGATTCAGCAATACAAAGCCTTAGCCAGCGTGACAATCGCAAAGAGATTCGCCTCAAGCTGACGCCGTCGCTGGCCTTTAAATGGTTAGTACCGCGCCTGGATGACTTTTATCGCCACAACCCAGACATTCAGATTCAAATGTTTGCCGAAGGCGCGCTGGTGGACAGTGATCGCCGAGATTTCGATCTTGCAATTGACTACGGCCCGCTGCCATACCCCAAACCAAATGCAGAAATGTTGATGGAAGAATCGTTGTTGCCGGTGATGAGCCCGGCTTATCTGGCAGCGCACCCGCAATTAAGCCATGCCGCTGGCTGGCAGGATGTGGTGTTGCTGCACGATGCCATGCCGTGGGCCAAAGCGCCGCGCGATTTTGAATGGCTGTATTGGGCATCCGAGATGGGATTGGAACTCGCGACCCAACGCGGCCATTTCTTCAACCGTACCGACATGGCGATGTCTGCCGCCGAAGCGGGCGTGGGTATTGCCATGGCACGTATGGCGCTCATCACCAATGAACTCGACAGCGGCAAACTGGTCACGCCTTTTACCCCCATCGCGGCCAACGCCGGTTATTTCCTCATCACCCACACCGCCAACGACACCACCCGCATCTTCCGCGATTGGCTGAAAGCGCAGATTGAAGGCTGCTGAAAAGGAATGATGACGGAAAGGATAGACGGTGCGTCGATACTTGGCTCACCAAAGATGGTGAACTCAGCCTTGTTCAATGTAAGCATTGGAAAGCGCGAAAGGTTGGGGTCCAAGTGTTGCGAGAGATGTATGGTGTGATGATTGAACATCAGGCCAGCAAAATGATCATCGTGACCTCTGGTGATTTTACCGCTGAAGCGATCACTTTTGCTCAAGGTAAACGGTTGTGGCTAGTCAACGGGAGCGAATTAGTTCACATGATCGAAGAGGGACGCAGCTTGACGCAAAAGCCGGTGATTGAAGAACCATCTCCTCAATTTCCTCCTAAGTTGTGTCCTAATTGTCATTCTGAGCTGGTCGTGCGTATCGCGAAAAAAGGCCAGAATGCAGGCAAATCGTTTTACGGCTGCACAGCATTTCCGAAGTGTCGGTATACCTGTGATTGTTGAGAGTCTCTGGGCTTGAGCATCCCAGTGTTTAGAAGCAATACGAAGGTTGTCGTACTCAGCTCAAATTGTACTTAGGTCTGAACGATGTAGATACAAAAAGGGCCAACTCTTGCGAGTTGGCCCTTTCCAAACGTTTGGCCCGGTGTCATCAGGCGTGTTTGTTTAAATGCATGATATTTAATGTTTTTTATGATTCGAGTTTTATCTTGGTACTAAAACCACTTGTGATAAACAAGTGTGACGCTTTGTGTCTACGTCACGGGCTGCTTGTTTGTGCTGCAGCTGCGACTATTGAGGAAGTCGAGCTGGGTTTTAATCTCCTTCTCTAACTCACCGACATAAATCAATGATGTTTCGATATTGGCATATTTTGCGCTTCTGCTTGCACTAAACCAATTGAATGACCCCACAGCCATATACCGATCATCAGCAAAAACGCTTTTACTATGGACACCATTGATCACGTTGATAACGATACCAAGTTGTTCCAAGGTCGCACAACAATGTTGAAACGCTTTTACCTTATTGGTATCTGGGTGATTTGCGACCGTGGTATTGAAATGTCTGTCGGTGTGTATGGTGATTTGAACACCTTTGTGCAGTGCCGTTTTTAGTAGTTCTAGTTGCCCAGTTGATTGCAGTTTGTCTAGCAGTAACCAAGGTGAGACGATATCAATGCTTCGTTGTACTTCCCCCAACAGTTTAGACAAGAACGCATCGTGCTCCTCGGCATTGGTGAGCAATTTTGGATGGCCGCATATTTGTAATAAATCGGGACGCTGACCAACACTAAACTCAAGCTCATTCCGCTCGTCAGTGAAGAGATACTTGGCCAGTAATCCTCGTGGAGAAGATGATGGAGCCGCTTCGATGATATCCAAATCACCAAAGACCAAGAATGCATCTTTAGCTCGCGAGACAGCGACGTTAAGCATTGAAGGATCCATGTCGATAAACCCGCCATCGTTGTGTCTAGTATACACCTGAGAAAAAATGATGATTTTGCGCTCAGCACCTTGAAGGGAATGAACGGTGCCAACGGTGAGTTGATCTTTCCCTTTACCTGCTTTGATCTCGTAGGCATGACACGCGGTTTTGATCTGGTTCACTTGAGCTGAAAATGGCGTAATGATACCCACACATTTGGCCAGTGGTTCACCGTAGTAATTCTCTATTTTAGCTTTATTAGCATGTAGCCATGCAGCGATAGTTTCTGCTTCTAGTTTATTGCGTCGGCTGCCGCTAAATGACTCCGCGATACCGTCGACGTGTAAATGACTGAAAGGAGAGTAGAGGCTATCTTCAGTTGCTTGTCCTCTCTTGGGGATCAGGATGCCCTGATAGCAAAGTTCATTGCAGTACGAGATTAATTCATCATAACAGCGTCGGTGTTCTTGCAAAAACATGCCAGGTTCCGCTTCTTGCATATAATGAAAACGGCTTGCTTGTTGGGCTACATGCATCGCACTGCCAGTCACGACACTTCGGCCTGCCTCTTGAATGGCTGTGTATTCATCGTCTGATTTGATCACTTTATGTTGTTTTAAATTACCTCGATCAATCGATGAGCTCACATTTCTAATCGGCGGGATTTGGTAAATATCACCGATCACCAAGGCTTTTTTGGCGAGTGCGAATGAGGCTGCGGCAACTTCTGGGGCCACTTGGCCAGCTTCATCAACGATCAAAAGGTCTATTTCATTAAGCAGATAGTCTGTTTCAAACTCATTATTCCCAACGTGAGACTGATAAGTCATATGAGAAGGCAGAGAATGGAACGTTGATACAATACAAGGGGTGAGCATCATCCGCCGCTGCCAACGAGGACGAACTGTTTTCAAGCCTGTTTTCCGGGCCTGCTTGTTCAGTTCTTGGCCCATATCTCTGCAACTCAGTAACCAGCATGCTTCCCAGTAATGGACAGCTAAGCGGAACATTCGAAAACGGGTCGTGATATCCAAAACCGAATCGATGTCGGCCAGTTGTGGAATGGTTTGTTCTGGAGCGTTCTCAGTAAGGTGATTAATAGAATCAAGCCAATTTTGCTGTGATTGCTCAAACTTTTGATACTGCTCTAACCAAGATTGATATCGGTTATTTTGATCGTCAAAATCATCTTTTTTGCTAGAAAATACTTGCTTGAGTAGGCTCTCAAATCGATCTGATGACAGATTTTCAATGTGTTCTTCATCGTGCTCAATAAGGCTGAACATGAAATTTTTGCGCTGAAGTTCAAGTTTGTTCTTGATTGGCGATAGCCACCTAAACAGAGTTAACCATGTAGATTCGTTGCCTAGGTAGGTTCGCCATGCAGTTAACCGTTCTTTGGCGTTATCTTTCAATGCTTGCGCATTAGAAACCGCTTGTTGTTGATCTGCCAATGTTTGTTGTGGATTGTCCCCAAGGCGTGAATGGATGTCATTCAGTTGGCGGTTGTAGTGATGCCAATTGCTTTGGATTTGATCTAACTGGGTTTGATGTTGGCGTAATTCGACAAGGAGATATATTTTAACTTGCGTTACATCAGCAAAATTCTGTTGTGGAAACGCCTGTTTTGCTCTATCCAAATAATGCGCTTGGGCTTGATCGAGAAAATCCAATTGTTCGACTTTTTCATAGAAATGCTTAGTTTGGTAGCGTTTGGCAGCTTCCGATTCACCATAGGCTGATGGCAGGTAGCCTCCGTAGCTAAAAATGTCGGGTAACCATCGGCCTGATAGCTCATCGTCGCCCTCATCGAAATCTTTACCAAAAGCATCAATGATGTTGGTTACGGCTTGGTTATTCGTCGATGCTGCAATGATGAGCGGTGGCTGACTCTCTTTTAGCGCCGATTCAATCCACAATGATGCGACTACAGATAGAACAAACGTTGTTTTACCCGTGCCAGGAGGGCCATTGACCGCAAGAATATCGCCTTCCTGCAGGGCTAAGGTGTGGGCCAAAGCATCGCATTGCGCTTTAGCTAACGGGAATTGACGATTTGAGTGACCAAAACGCAGATTCACTGTCTGAGATACATCAAGACACGCATCGTGGTTGGTTACTGTTTTTGCCGCGTAACTATCAAGCAGAGGCAAGTCTTTGCTTGAATTACAGAGGTTATCGTACAGTTTTAAAATATGTCTTGAGGCCCCTAAACACTCGCTGATTTTGTTGACTAAACCACGACTTTCAATGTCTTCGTAGAACTGCTCGATTCGGGATCTATCGCAGTAGTCGGCAAACAGTTTTTGGGTGAGCCCGTAATAGTTTTGCCAATCTTTTTGATGGTTCAGATACTGTTCTTCTTGTTCGAATTTGGTTGGAATACCTTCAGCCGATTGGGCTGTTATTTCGTGCACTGTCAGGAATTTATCGAGTTTATCGACGTCAGCTATAGTAAAGGTGTCCGTCCCTTGAGGAGCAAGTAAATCACGAGGTATGAATGGCGCGGTGTGGGGAAACATTAGTCCTTCACGATTGATCCACAAAGAGCAAATAATTGGCGTCAGTACCCCTGGCATATTGCCGCTGTAATCTTTGCCATGAACCTTCCTAAGATAGTAGGTGACTGGGCGAAGATGAATTTGTACAGCGGTGAGGGTATCTGGTTCATTGCGAAACAGCTCTTCTAGCAAGGGAGAACCCGGTTCCAGCCTACCTTCTTTGAATTCGTTAGTTGTCGTCCGCTCATAATTCGTCAGATCTTGCTTTTTTAATGCACCTTTCGCGCTGTCGGCATCGGCAAGCGAATTACGCCAATAGTGAACCCAGCCCTGATTATTCATACCTCACCTTGGAAACTTTGCTTTAAATGTGTGATTTAAAAACAGTATTGTATTTCATACAGAACGTTTTTATTGGAACTTTGGTCGATTATTTGATGGAAGTAATGTGTGAATAAAAATTAGTAGGCGCGAATTCTTTGATGATGAGTTAAAGGGGGGATCTGTAATCAACTGAATTTCGAATCAGTTAAAATCCTGTCGATTAAACATAATGAATAAGGGGCGTGTTTGAAGGCCAAACCATTGTCCGAATGGATTGCCAGACGACAACAACGTTTGTTTTCTCGATAACACAAAACTCCATCTTTAGTTTCTCAGTTGATAAAAATTGGCTCATCGAGCGACTGTTAATTATTCAGAGAACGCAAGTAATGAAAGAAGTTATTTAGAAGTTCATGCCGTGCATCTTCGTCGTTAGAAAAATTTGCATCAAAATTTCTTGTTGGTGCGCTGTGTTTTGATATCGATAAATAGCACAGGCTTGAGTGCCAAAATCTAGAACAAATAGTTTAAACATGAAGATAGAAATACAAAAAGGGCCAACTCTTTCGAGTTGGCCCTTTCCAAACGTTTGGTGGAGCTGGCGGGAGTTGAACCCGCGTCCGAAAACCATTCATCTTTGGTACTACATGCTTAGTCGATCTTTAATTTCACCACCGCCTGCGAACCGACACGCTAACGAATGGCTAACCTGAATTAATTCTCGCGCTTCATCCCTCAGGTGGGGGAATCCACGCCAGCTTGATTGGGTTTGACCTTCCTGATTTCCCCGTCTTACAAGCGGAAGCTAGGGAGGAAGGGCTCTGAGCAGGGTATTAAGCTGCTAGTGCGTAGTTTTCGTCGTTTGCGACTATTTTTTTGCGGTTTGTTAACGAGGCCTACCGCACCTCGGCATGCACCTTAGACTTCAAAATTCCCGTCGAATCCTGAATCAGCCCCAAGGTATTGTTCGCATACTACCAGAAAAGCTTTTGCTGTCCAGCCATATGCGTTCAAGTGGTTAAGATTAGCGCAGGTTGTTGCTCTTCATGACGCGAGCTTTCTGACGCTGCCAATCTTTTTCTTTCAAATCGTCACGTTTGTCGTGCAGTTTTTTACCTTTCGCGACACCGATTTTGATTTTCACCCATGAGCGAGACCAGTAAAGCGCAGTGGCGATCAGAGTCATGCCTTCACGGTTGATACGACCAAACAGGTTGTCGAGTTCACGACGTGACAAGAGCAGCTTGCGTACACGGGTCGGGTTTGCGACGACGTGCGTGGATGCTTGCTGCAGTGGTGTAATCGTCATACCGGAGATAAACGCTTCTCCGTCACGCAAGAAAACGTAGCTTTCTGCGATATTGGCTTTGCCTTGGCGTAGAGATTTAACTTCCCAGCCTTGGAGCTCCATGCCAGCTTCGATTTCATCTTCAATGAAATACTCATGGCGAGCTTTTTTGTTCAGCGCGATAGTGTTGCTACCCGCTTTTGTGTTTGATTTTTTCTTTACCATAGTGGGCGCATTATACGGATTGGTGAAAGGTTAGGAAATGCTTTTCTTTGCGTAGCATAAGGTTAACGGCAACAGAGCTCAAGAGGGATTGATGCAGTAACTTGAGGTCGTGCGGGGATAAACGTACAATCGCTGCAATGTGATATTCCCAACGGACCGATTGCGGTGGGATCATCCGTACAAATGATGAGTTGAACAAGAATTCTGGGTAATGTGAGGAGAAAAGATGAAGCAAGTCAGTCGTTCTGCTCTGGTGTCTTTCAGTGCAGATCAGATGTTTCATTTAGTGAATGATGTGGCTCGTTATCCGGAGTTTTTACCGGGATGTTCCGGTTCGCGTGTGATTGAAGCATCGAACGATAAGATGGTTGCGTCGGTAGATGTGTCGAAAGCGGGTATCAGCAAGACATTTACCACATCCAATGAATTGAATCACGGCGAGTCTATCATCATGAATTTGGTAGATGGCCCGTTTCGAACGTTGCGCGGTGGTTGGTATTTTACGCCGTTGGATGAGCAAGCGTGTAAAGTGGAATTGAAGCTGGAATTTGAATTTTCTAGCAAGATGATTGAGATGGCGTTTGGTAAGGTGTTCAACGAGTTGACGGGGAATATGGTGAACGCTTTTACCAAGCGAGCCAAGCAGGTGTATGCGCTATGAGTATTGAGTCAGACATGATTCACGTAGAAGTGGTATATGCACTTCCACAGGAACAGCGCGTCCTTACGCTGGTGGTGAATAAAGCGATGACGGTTGAAGAGATCATCGAAACATCAGGCATTTTGCAGATGTATCCGGAAATTGATCTGAGCAAAAATAAAGTGGGTGTATTTAGCCGCAACGTGAAGTTGGATGCGACGGTACGCGACCGTGATCGCATTGAAATTTACCGACCGCTACTGGCGGATCCAAAAGAGATTCGTCGTAAGCGTGCCGAGCAAGCGAAAGCGGCCGGCAAGGCGGATCCTGTCACGGGAGGCAAACCCAATGCCTCGCGTAAATCAGACGCAGATTAAGCCACATACAAAAAAGCTCGCCTTGGCGAGCTTTTTTCATGCCTGATCAGTTCAAGCTTTCAAAGAAATTGTCACTTTGCTGGAAGTCACCCGCGATATTGACCAAGGTGCCGCCATTGTTGAAGTTGACCACCAGATTTTTCTGAATGGATGCTTCGTGCCCTGCGGTGTGGTGATAAATGTAGTACCAGGTATCCGGATAACCGTTTTCAACCAACATGGGTGAACCCAGTACAAAACGGACCTGTTCTTTCGACATACCGAATTTCAACTGGTCAACGGCCTGTTGTTCGATGTAGTTGCCTTGGTTAATGTCGATACGATAAACCAGACGTTCTAGAACGCTACAGCCAGACAACATCGTCAAGGCCAGAGGAAGGGCGACAAGCCACTTGGTAAACTGCATATTTAAAATTCTATAGCTGATGAAACTCAAAACTGGGGTGATAATAAACAAGCTCAGGGCAGATGTAAAAACATCCCGTGTCCTCTGAGCTTGTTGAGACTACGAATTTTGAATTAGGTTGCAAAGCGTGAACAAAAAATTCATTTTTTGTGCGCTAGGCAGCAATCAGCAGCTCTTTAGCGTTCGCCAGAGTCGATTCGGTGATTTGGCTACCGCCTAGTAAACGAGCCAACTCTGCCACTCGTTGTTCGTGATCGAGTTTGACCATCTGCGTTTCGGTTTTGCCGCCTTTGGTCTGTTTTGCCACGAACAATTGGTTGTGACCACAGCCGGCCACTTGGGGCAAGTGCGTGACACACAAGACCTGCGTGGACTCGCCCAGCGTGCGCAGCATTTTCCCGACGACAGCGGCGGTTGGGCCTGAAATCCCCACATCCACTTCATCGAAAATGAGGCTTGGTGTATCGACTTTCTGCGCGGTGATCACCTGAATGGCAAGTGACATCCGTGACAGTTCACCACCAGAGGCCACTTTGGCAATTGGCTGCAAAGGCTGGCCGGGGTTGGTGGAGACCAAGAAGGTGATGGCATCAAAGCCAAGCGGAGAAGGCCCCCCTTGATTACACACGTCAATTTTAAACTGCGCATGTTCCATGCTGAGTTCGTGCATGCTTTGGCTGATGAGCTTATCAAGCTCTTTGGCGTAGCGGCTGCGCGATTTGTGTAGTTTCTCTGCTGCGGTCACAAACAACTGATACTTCGCGTCGACTTCATCTGCCAATGCATCCATTTTCTCTTCTGAGCAATCGAGCAGCGCAATTTGTTGCAGCAAATCTTGATGATGTTGATACAGCGCATCGGGTAAAACGTGATGTTTGCGCGACAGTGACATGATGCGTGAATAACGCTCTTCCACAAACGCCATGCGCTCTGGGTCAACATCAATGCTGTCGAGGTAGCCACGTAGCTCACTGTTGGCTTCTTCGAGTTGAATCATGGCATCTGAAATCATGTTTGGCAGCGCGCTGAGTTTGCTGTCCAATTCTGCCAGTTCAATCAATGTGGCACTGGTGGATTGCAACAGACTGAGTGCGTTCACTTCGTCGCCTTCGTACAAAAGGTCGATGGCTTTTTGGCAGTTGATCGCCAGATCACCGCTATTGGCCAAACGCTTGTGCTCTTGTTCGAGTTCGGCGTATTCGTCTTCGCCAATCGCCAGCTCATTGAGCTCTTTGATCTGATACTCCAGCAACTGCAATTGCGCCAGGTTCTGCTGGCTATTTTCTCTCATTTGCTTGAGCTGGTTATTGGCTTGACGCCACCCTTGATAGCTGAGGCGGGTCTTTTTCAGTAGGTCGATGTGGCCGGCGTATTGATCCAGCATCGCGAGCTGATATTCCGGTTTCATCAGTTGTTGATGCGCATGCTGACCGTGAATGTTGATCAGTAGTTGACCGAGGGATTTGAGTTGCGACAGGGGCACCGGGCTGCCATTGATGAATGCTCGTGAGCGGCCATCTTTGGTGATGGTACGACGCAGAATGCAATCTTTGCTATCCAAGAGATCGTTATCTTCTAACCAACGAGTGGCGTGAATATTGTTATCCAGAACAAAGGCGGCGCTGACTTCGGTTTTTTCTTCCCCTTGTCGCACCATGCTGGCTTCTGCGCGGCCCCCCAAACACAGACTCAGCGCGTCTATCGCAATGGATTTACCTGCACCGGTTTCTCCGGTAATCGTGGTCATTCCTTTTGACAGCTCAAGCTGCAGAGATTTCACAATCGCAAAGTTATTCACACTTAAATGGGCCAGCATTTTTGCACCTGTATAATTGAACAATACTGTATAAGAAAACAGTATATACTGTTTCTTTATACAGTAAAGTTACCCAGGTGAAAATTTTTAGGTGGCGAAATAAAGTGTGAGCAAACTCAAAATAGCTTGCTGGACCACCCCAGTTTATTCCGCAGGACATGGTAGTAGCTGTAGTCCTCAGGATGGATCAGTCGCAGTACGTTCGGGCTTTGATAAATATGAATTTCATCCCCCGGAGAGACCGACAACGACACCTGACCATCACAGCTGATTTCCTGCGTTCCCCGGTTGTCTGGAGACACGATGAGCTTGATGCGTCGTTTGCCATCGACCACCAATGGGCGGCAAGACAAGGTGTGAGGGAACATGGGGACTAAGGTAATGGCATTGAGACTTGGCGATAAAATGGGGCCGCCGCCGGAGAGCGAATACGCCGTCGACCCGGTCGGGGTTGAGACGATGATGCCATCGGAACGCTGAGAGAACGCGAAGTTGTTGTCGATGTAAACTTCAAATTCAATCATGCGCGCAATCTTGCCCGGGTGCAGCACTGCTTCATTGAGCGCTGCATTGTGGCTTTTGACTTGGCCATGGCGATGAATTTCGGCTTCGAGCAGAAAGCGTTCTTCTTCCATGTAGTTGCCGTTTAGGACATCGGCCAGCCGCGTTTGGAAATCTTCCGGATTGAGATCGGTGAGAAAGCCAAGATTGCCTCGGTTCACGCCGATCACCGAAATGTCAAAGCGCGATAGCACGCGAGCAGCGCCAAGCATGTTGCCGTCGCCGCCAACCACGATGGCGAGATCGGCTTTTTTTCCCAGTTCAATCAGGCTGCCGAAATGGTCTGATGGGATCTCGGTCAAAATTTCGCGCAGTCGCTCATCAATGAACACGGTCTTACCAAGAGACGTTAACCAATCATAAAGATCTTTATGTGTCTGAATCGCTTGTTGATCTCTCGGTTTTCCGATGATGGCGATCACGTCAAACGGGTTTTTCATAAGTTTTCCAACCGAATTAGGCTTGAATCAGAATTCTTCATCCCCATAATAAAGGCAAGTTACGCTTTTATGCGAATTTTTGTGTCAGGAAACTAAGAGATTTCAACTCCTAAGCACATTAAGTGTCAAGAGTTTTGGAGATATCATGAGCAACGAAGAAAATAAGATCAAAGACGAAGAGCTGCAACAAGGTGCGGTTGAAGTAGAAGCGGAAGCCGTTGGCACTGATGCTGATATCGATTGGAATCAAGGCGCAGACGAGCTTGATGAAAAGGAAGCGAAAATTGCTCAGTTAGAAGCTGCACTGCTAACGAGTGAAGAGCGCGTGAAGGAGCAACAGGATGCGGTACTGCGTGCTCGTGCTGATGTTGAAAACATGCGCCGCCGTAGCGAACAAGAGGTCGACAAAGCGCGTAAATATGCGCTGAGCCGTTTTATTGAAGAGCTGCTGCCCGTGCTGGACAACATGGAACGTGCGATTCAAGCTGCGGATGGTGAGAACGAGGTGGTGAAACCGATTCTGGAAGGTGTGGAGCTGACACATAAAACGTTCGTGGATGCGGTCGCGAAATTTGGCCTCAAAGAGATCAACCCAGAAGGTGAAGCATTCAACCCAGAATTCCATCAAGCGATGTCGATTCAGGAAAGTCCCGATCACGCATCAAACACCGTGATGTTTGTGATGCAAAAAGGCTATGAGCTGAATGGTCGCGTCGTACGCCCTGCGATGGTGATGGTAGCGAAATAATCTACTGACTGTGTATGAAAAGAGAGGCTTATGCCTCTCTTTTTTTATTTGAAAAACACGTTGGAATGCTTGGTGTATCAGGGATGGCTTAATTAGTGTTGTTAGGTATTCCTGAATAGCTTATGAAACAGCTGGTTAGAGATAAATCCTGTTGAGATCGTTGTTTTTCAGTAAATGTTCTAATTTGCGCCATGTAACATTTTTGTAAATAAATACTTCTGATTGTTATCACTGTGTGTATGATGCGCGGACGTTTAGCACCTTTTGTGACATAAACGACTTTATAACGATAAATACTCAACACAACAAACTGGAGTAGAACGATGGATAAATCGCTCTCATCGAAAATCTTTTTAGGCTTGTTTGCTGGTCTGGTTCTCGGGACCGCCATTCAATACCTGTTTCAGGGTGTTTCCCTGTTCGACGTGTATCTATTAGGTGCCGCAGAAGGTGCAGGCGGCATGTTCGTCTCGCTCATCAAGTTACTGGTGGTGCCACTGGTGTATGTGTCCATCGTGTGTGGCATCGTTGATCTAAAAGACATCTCCGCTTTTGGCCGTTTAGGCACTAAAACTTTTGCGCTTTATATCATCAACACCGTCATTGCGATTGCAGCGGCACTGACCGTCGGCATGATCTTCCAACCGGGTGCGGATGCGAACTTGGCAGGGACTGTGTCTCAAGCGGTGAAACTCACAACGACCGAAACGCCGGATATTTTCTCGCTGGTGGTCAACATTGTGCCAAGCAACCCAGTACAAGCGTTTGCTAATGGCGACATGCTGCAAATCATCTTCATGGCCATTTTGACGGGGTTAGCGATTCAGGCGCTGGATTCACGTGGTGGCCCTGCGATTCGTACCTTTAAATTAGCCAACGAAATCATGATGAAGCTGGTGGGCTTGGTGATGAGCCTCGCGCCTTACGGTGTGTTCGCGCTGATGACGCAACTGGGTGCAACTTTAAATGCACACACGCTGATGTCGGTGGCGGGATACGTGGCCTTGGTGGTGGCGATGTTGGTGTTCTGGATCTTCGTTTTCTACCCGATGGTTGTGGGGATGACGACGAGCGTTTCACCCAAACAATTCTTGCGCGCGACTCGTGAACAGGTGCTGTTCTCTCTGTCGACGGCCAGCTCGAATGCAACCATTCCGGTGACCATGCGCACGCTGACTGAAAAGCTGCAAGTGTCTAAGTCTGTCGCGGGTTTTGGTGTGCCGCTGGGCGCGACCATGAACATGTCTGGTGTGTCTATCTATATTGCGCTGGCAACGATTTTTGTTGCGAACGCCTTTGGTCAGCCGATCAACTCGGCAGACATCTTTACCCTCGGTTTAACCATTCTGTTGCTGTCAATTGGTGCCGGCGGTGTTCCGGGTGGTGGCGTGGTGATGGTGGGCGTACTGCTGCACCAACTGGGTCTGCCACCTGAAGGATTGGCGATCATTGCAGCGGTCGACCGTATCAATGACATGTTCTGTACTTCGTCAAATGTGGTGGGAGATACCGCTGTGAACACCATCGTGGCGAAGAGTGAAGGGGAACTGGCAACCGCAGATGACGCGCAAGCTGAGCTGGTGACAGAATCGCGTTAAGGCAGAAATTGACCTCTATTTATCCAAGCGAAGCCAAGGCTTCGCTTTTTTCTTACTAAAAATTCAAACTTTTTTTGTTTTTACCCTTGAAAAGGTATTTGTCGCCCTTATCTATGGGGCATACGAGAAGCAAACATACACAGTTTTGTTTGTGAGCGGGGATTGAAACCCGATTCTCCATCCCCACATTAGGGGTATAGCAAAACGAACATAGAATTTATTCGGAGATAGCCTGATGGGTAGAATCATTGGTATTGACTTAGGTACTACTAACTCATGTGTTGCTGTGCTAGACGGCGACAAACCTCGCGTAATCGAGAACGCAGAGGGTGAGCGTACAACCCCTTCTGTAATTGCGTACACAGATGGTGAAACGCTAGTTGGTCAGCCAGCAAAACGTCAAGCTGTAACCAACCCGGAAAACACGCTATTTGCAATTAAGCGTCTTATCGGTCGTCGTTATGAAGACGAAGAAGTACAGCGTGACATTTCAATTATGCCTTACAAAATCGTGCGTGCAGACAACGGCGATGCGTGGGTAGAAGCGAAAGGCCAAAAAATGGCAGCGCCTCAGGTTTCAGCAGAAGTTCTGAAAAAAATGAAGAAAACTGCAGAAGATTACCTGGGCGAGAAAGTCACTGGCGCGGTTATTACAGTGCCAGCTTACTTCAACGATGCACAACGTCAGGCAACGAAAGATGCCGGACGTATCGCAGGTCTTGAAGTAAAACGTATCATCAACGAACCAACTGCAGCTGCACTGGCTTACGGTTTGGACAAACAGGGCGGCGACCGCGTGATCGCAGTATACGACCTGGGTGGTGGTACATTTGATATTTCAATCATCGAAATCGATGAAGTTGAAGGCGAGAAAACCTTCGAAGTATTGGCAACCAACGGTGACACTCACTTGGGTGGTGAAGACTTCGATAACCGCATGATCAACTACTTGGTTGACGAGTTCAACAAAGAACAAGGCATCAACCTGAAGAACGATCCACTGGCGATGCAGCGTCTGAAAGAAGCGGCAGAGAAAGCGAAAATCGAACTGTCTTCAGCACAGCAAACTGATGTGAACTTGCCTTACATCACTGCGGATGCAACTGGTCCTAAGCACATGAACATCAAAGTGACTCGTGCGAAACTGGAATCGTTGGTTGAAGACTTGGTTCAACGTTCTCTGGAACCATTGAAAGTCGCCCTGGCTGACGCTGACCTATCAGTAAACGACATCACTGACGTTATCTTGGTGGGTGGTCAGACTCGTATGCCAATGGTTCAGAAAAAAGTGGCTGAGTTCTTTGGTAAAGAAGCGCGTCGTGACGTGAACCCTGATGAAGCGGTCGCTGTGGGTGCTGCAGTTCAAGGTGGCGTACTGTCAGGCGACGTGAAAGACGTACTGCTGCTGGACGTAACACCGCTGTCTCTGGGTATCGAGACCATGGGCGGTGTGATGACCAAACTGATTGAGAAAAACACCACGATTCCAACCAAAGCGAATCAAGTGTTCTCAACTGCAGAAGACAACCAAAACGCAGTAACGATTCACGTTCTGCAAGGTGAACGTAAACAAGCGAACTACAACAAGTCGCTGGGTCAGTTCAACCTAGAAGGCATTCAGCCTGCACCACGTGGTATGCCTCAGATCGAAGTAACTTTCGACCTGGATGCGGATGGTATCCTGCACGTATCAGCGAAAGACAAACAAACTGGTAAAGAGCAGAACATCACGATCCAAGCATCGGGTGGCCTGAGCGACGAAGAAATCGAAAAAATGGTTCAAGAAGCAGAAGCGAACAAAGAAGCGGACAAAAAGTTCGAAGAGTTAGCGACTGCACGTAACCAAGCTGACCAGATGATCCACGCAACTCGTAAGCAGGTTGAAGAAGCGGGTGACGCACTGCCAGCAGACGAAAAAGAGAAAATCGAAGCGGCAATCAGTGAGCTGGAAACAGCGAAACGCGGCGAAGATAAAGCAGAAATCGATGCGAAAGTTCAAGCATTGATGACGGCCTCTCAAAAGTTGATGGAAATCGCTCAGCAGAAAGCTCAAGCACAAGGTGCTGACGCTGGCCAACAGTCTGCTTCTCCAGAAGATGACGTGGTCGACGCAGAGTTTGAAGAAGTGAAAGACGACAAGAAATAATTGATTGTCATCGAAGGCTTGAATTTGAGAGAATTCAAGCCCTTCACCTTCGTCCTTTGTTGAAAAGGATACTCGAAGTTTGATGCGGGCGTTGGGGGAAACTCTTACGCCCGTCTGTTTGTCAGCTTTATCGCTATAGCTAAGAAAGATGCACTTTTTATCTATATCGATACAAAACACCAAGCGGCGCTAAGTACAGCGAGAACCGTTTGCAGTAACAGATTGGTGATCTAGAACATGTCAAAACGTGATTTTTACGAAGTATTAGGCGTTAGCCGTGATGCCTCTGAGCGTGATATTAAGAAGGCGTACAAACGCCTGGCGATGAAATTCCACCCAGACCGCAATCAGGGTGATGCCAGCGCTGCGGATAAGTTTAAAGAAGTAAAAGAAGCGTATGAAATTCTGACGGATCCGCAGAAAAAAGCCGCTTATGACCAATACGGCCACGCAGCCTTTGAACAAGGCGGCGGTGGTTTCGGTGGTGGCGGCTTTGGCGGCGGCGGTGCGGATTTCGGCGACATCTTTGGTGATGTGTTTGGCGACATTTTCGGTGGCGGTCGTCGTGGTGGCGGTGCGCCGCGCCCACAACGTGGTGCCGATCTGCGCTACAACATGGAACTGACGCTGGAAGAAGCGGTACGCGGTTGCTCGAAAGAGATTGAAGTCCCAACACTGGTGCACTGTGAAGCATGTGATGGTAGCGGTGCGAAGAAAGGTACGTCGGCGCAAACTTGTGGCACCTGTCATGGCCACGGTCAAGTGCAGATGCGTCAAGGCTTCTTCGCGGTTCAGCAAACCTGTCCAACCTGTCACGGTAAAGGCAAGATCATTAAAGACCCTTGTAACGAGTGTCATGGTCAAGGCCGTAAACAGAAGAGCAAAACGCTCAACGTGAAAATTCCTGCCGGTGTGGATACGGGTGACCGTATTCGCCTTGCGGGTGAAGGCGAAGCCGGAGAAATGGGCGCACCAGCGGGCGACTTGTACGTACAAGTGCACGTTAAAGAGCACCACATTTTTGAACGCGACGGCAACAACTTGTACTGTGAAGTGCCAGTGAGCTTTGCGATGGCGGCATTGGGTGGTGAAGTGGAAGTCCCAACACTTGATGGCCGTGTGAATCTGAAAGTGCCGGAAGAAACGCAAACGGGCCGCATGTTCCGTATGCGTGGTAAAGGCGTGAAAAGTGTTCGCGGTGGCGCCATCGGCGATCTGATCGTCAAACTGGTGGTAGAAACGCCGGTGAAACTGAGCGCGCGTCAGAAAGAGTTGCTGCGTGAATTGGAAGAATCGTGCGGCGGTGAAGCGGCAAACAAGCACAAGCCGAAATCTGAAGGTTTCTTCAATGGCGTGAAGAAGTTTTTTGACGACTTAACCAGCTAATGATGCGCCATTCACATTGAATGAGAAAAGCCTGCGTTCGCAGGCTTTTTTGTGCCTGGGGATCAGTGCCAACATGCGTCCGGTGAACGGGTGCCGTTGCTACTGAGTTCCAGTTTGCTGTAACCAAGGTCGCCACATTGGTCCTGATCTTGCCCTTTCGCGGCTTGCGGCGTTGCTGTGATCACATAACCTGTGCTGCTCAGGGTCACCGACCAAGCGTAGCGATCGCTATCCCCATCACACAAGGTACACGTACCCGCCGAGATCACTCCGCTGGTACTGTAAGCACCATTGTAGTGCTCTTCTAGATAAAGCTGAATACGCGCCATATCGGCCATGGCCTGTTTGCGATGACCTTCTTTGACATGGTGGGTATAGGCCGGGTAGGCGATGCTGGCCAACACCCCGACGATCACAACCGCGATCATTAATTCGATCAGTGTCATACCCAACGAATGGGATTGCCGCCTGTTGCAACGATTTGTTCGAATCATTTCCATTACTTCCCTGAATCCGCCTGCCTCTATTGTGGATACTGCTAGCATCGGTGCAAGTTGATTCACATTCATCTCATTGTTTGCAAAAGGTTTTGGGAAATGGTTCGCGGGTTTACTTTATTGGAACTGCTGATCACGGTGGCGGTGTTGTCGGCGATGTTGGTCTTTGCTGCGCCAAATTTTCAGCGCTTTTCGCAGCAACATCAGATGCAAACCTTAGCGTCTGAATTGCAAGGCTTCCTACAGCAAGCCAAATCCGAAGCGGTGTTTCGGAATCAGGATTTATGGGCACACATCGTGATGGATAGCAATCCATCTAGCACCGGATTATGGCAAATCATCCTCAACGACAGTGATTCGGTGAGCGCGGGCAGCGCGCTGCTGGTGATGAGTGGGCAGCCGTTTCGTCATATCAAGGTCACGTCGGATTTCACCTCCGATCAAGTGAAATTTGATGGCGTGCGCGGCAAGGTCAAAAACGGCAGTCTGTTTTTTTCGCCTGTCGCCGATGCCACTCAGCAATTGAAACTCAGCACGTCATTTGGTGCCAGCCGCATTATCGTGTGCGGTGAACAAGGAGCGGTGTATGGCTATCCGAAATGCAACTAGGCGCCTTGGCGGCGCGTCGCTGATTGAGTTTATGATTGCAGCACTGGTTGGTGCGATGGCGCTTGGCATTGTCGGTTCGGTGTTTATCTCCAGCCAGCGCAGTGCCGCGCAACGCAGTCAGGAAATTTTGTTGCTGCAAAACATGACCAACGTGTTGCAAGTGATGAAAGAAGATCTGTATCAAGCCGGTTACGGTGGCGTGCAGCGCAAATCGGTCTTGCTGTCTGGTGCCACTCGTATCGTACACACCGAAGCGGCGCCGCCTCTGCTGGGTTACGTCTATCAGGTGATGTCTGGTGCATCATCAGCGTATCGCAATGTGGTCTATCGTCAGCAAAGTGCCGCAGGCGGCACGACGGAGTTGAAACTGTGTGAAAAACAGCAGCCCGTACCATTGAGTGTGGCGTCAGCAGCAGATTCTGGATTTAGCGGGAATTGTTATTCCCTGTTTGATGCGCGCCAGATCTCCGTTATGGCGTTTAGCGCACGCACCGACACGTTAGTTTCCGACCGCGTGAGTGGCGCCGTGACCACGGTTTCACTCACGGCAGCTTTAACTCAGAATCCCAGCGTCAGCCAATCCCTTTCCTTTCACATTCAGCAGAGGAACTGGCAATGATAAACCATTCTCAACGCGGTGTTGCCACACTGCTACTGACATCGATTCTCCTGTCGGTGGCGCTAGTGGTGACGCTCGGCATGTATAAACATCTGTTTTTCCAAATCAAACGTGCGCAGAACGAAGTCAAAGCCAAACAACAATTTTGGCGCGCCGAAGGTGGATTGGAGTGTGTGTATAGTCTGACGCAGACTCAGCGCGTGTTGCCATCGGCCACCAGTTATGTCGATTGTCCCGACGTGGCCTTTGGGTATCACACGCCCGCACCGGGGCAGTTGGCCGTCACCGCAACCTATGGCTACAGCCAACTGAGTAAAACGATTCGTTATCCAGCGCCGGCCTCTGGCGTGTTGAAAGCGACCTCCAATCTCTACTTTGCAGGCGGGTTGGCGATGCGCCCCGACCCTGGCTTGAGTCTGGGGGAGAGTCAATGGGGCTGCACCATGTTGCGTTACAGCCAAGATTTTCTGGTGAATGGTGCCCTAAAAAATGATGGCTTGTTGAATTCGGATTTGCCTTATGAAGGGTATCCACTTGGACAATCTTGCCACCCTGATTATCTGACTGAACTCACTGCGACAGGGGCTTCGACGCCCACAGGGCTGAAACGTGATTTTGTCAAAGATAGCGGTCAAACCCCATTTGAAGACTTATTTGGTGCGCCGCGCAGTGATTGGTTTGAAGTGATGGCCGATCGTCATTTTCAAAAAATTGCCAATGAGAGTTTAGTTGACGGAAATGGTCAAATGCTGATGGATCAAAGTGCGCTTCCCACTCCCGAGATCGTGAGTGACTGTGGCGATAAAATTGCGCAGCAGATTAGTGCTGGTCACGATCTCTTGTGGATATATGGCAGTTGTCACATGGATGGTGATGACCTCGAAGCGGTCAGTACGGCCATTGATGGGGCTAGTTCAACGTTGGACGGTGTGATTCTGGTGGTGCACAACGGCTTGCTATCGACGCATGGTTCACTCACGTTCAAAGGCATGATTTATCACTTTATCTCGGCCGCTGATGATGGCTCGCCGGATTTCACACCCAGTGAAGATGCGTGGAAGTCGCTCAATACGACCCAAACCACAAACCTTGCGGGTGTAGTGGATCACGATCCCGATGTTGTGCCGGCCGTGTCGGTGTCAAACACCGCGTATTTTCAAAATGGTGCGTTTTTCCCCACCGGAGGCTATGTAATGGATGCGCCGGGTACGTATGCGGTGTTCACGGCGTCGATGAACTTCACGTTTAACCGTGATGCGATCGAGGTGCCGCTCAATAAAATTCGTCAATTCAAATGGCAACAAGGATCGTGGCATGGGCAGTAAACACCGGGGATTTAGTTTGATTGAAGTGATGATCGCGTTTGTCTTGATCGGCGTGGGGGCATTGGGATTAGTGAAACTGCAAGCGTATATTGAGCAGCGCGCTGATTTTGCGCTGCACAGCGTGCAGGCGCTTAACCTTGCAGAGCAGCAACTGGAATGGTTTCGTACCCACGGTGCCTCTTCGGCTTCACCGTCATGGGTGCACGCTGATTTTGACACTGATATTGTCAGCGGAGAGGACTTCTCTCACCCAGGATACGCGCTGAGCTGGCAGGTGCCGGCTGCGACGGTGTCGGGTTCGTTAAAAACGGTTGTCATCACGGCGTCTTGGTTAGATCGACAAGGCCAGTCACAAAGCATTGAGCTGCAAACTGCCGTATCACGATACAATCAATACCATCAATAACTCTTTTCGATAGATTGATTTTGGCCACTTTTTTAGCATTTTGTTTTCTCATTTGCTGAGCTGCTGTGTGAATTATGTTGCTAAAATATAGCTAATATACAAAATGTGTCTCTAGATGTTTCAATCGGTTTGGAATTTTGTGCTTGTTGAAGGGCGGTCTAATAGAATGCTTAGTAGCGTTATATGTTCGCGTGTGAATGGATCGCATGCACACACGAATCGTGTGACGTGGGCAGGCCAAGCCGACATCTATTACTAAGGCCGTAAGCAACAACATCTGTCAGGAGTTACTGATGAGTAACCAAGCCGTAAACTCTACACCACCGGCGAATTCGAGTCGCATGGATGGTTTTCTTAATTTTATCGAACGTGCCGGCAATAAAATCCCAGACCCGGCGATTCTGTTTTTCTGGGCGTTGGTGATCGTTTGGGTTGCCTCTGCACTGCTGTCGAATGTCAGTTTTGATCTGGTGAACCCACGCACGGGTGAAGTCCTTGAGATCAACAACTTGTTGACCGGGCAATCACTGGCTCATTTTCTCGCCAACATGGTGAGCACCTTTACCAGTTTTGCTCCGCTTGGCATTGTTCTGGTCGCCATGCTTGGAGTTGGCGTTGCGGATTCCTCAGGCTTTATTACCACGGGCCTGAAGAAAATGCTCAACTACACGCCGGCGAAACTGCTGACGCCGATGCTGATCTTGGTGGCCATCGTGTCGCATACCGCCGCTGATGCGGGGTATGTGTTGGTGATTCCATTGGGCGGTATCATCTTCCACGCTGCCGGACGTCATCCTTTGGCGGGCATTGCGGCGGCATTTGCCGGTGTCTCGGGTGGTTTTTCTGCCAACTTTATTCCGTCGGGGATCGACCCGCTGCTCGCAGGCTTTACTCAAACGTCAGCGCAGGTACTGGACGCGACGTATCAAGTGAACCCGCTGGCGAACATCTTCTTCACGGGTCTGTCGTCGATCATCATCGTGGCCATTGGCTGGTATGTGACTGAGCGCGTGATTGAACCGCGCCTGAAACGCATGCCCGTGGATGAGGATGCCGAAGACGCGCCAGATTTAGGCTCGTTTAGCGCCATCGAATCAAAAGCTTTTCGTTACGCAGGCAGCGCGATGTTGCTGGGTATTGCACTTTTGGTCGCGGCCTTGTGGCCAGAAAACTCAGCGCTGCGCTCTCCAGACGGTGAAATTACGGCGTTTTCAGCACCAATCATGAAGTCGATCGTGCCGCTGATTTTCATTCTGTTTATCATTCCTGGCATCGTCTATGGCCGTGTGTCCGGCACGTTTAAAAACAGCAATGATGTGATCAAGGCGATGTCGGGCACCATGTCGACCATGGGCGCGTACATTGTGATGTCGTTTTTCTGCGCGCAGTTCCTGTCTGCTTTTGGTCAATCCAACATTGGTACAATGCTGGCGCTGTACGGTGCTGAAGGGCTGAAAACTCTGAATCTTCCGGGTGAAGCGACCATTGTCGGCATGATTTTACTGACTGCGATGGTGAACCTATTGGTCGGGTCAGCGTCGGCGAAGTGGGCGCTGATTGGGCCTATTTTGGTGCCAATGCTGATGGCGGTGGGAATTTCTCCTGAGTTGTCTCAAGCGGCGTACCGCGTGGGTGACTCCGTGTCGAACATCATTTCTCCGTTGATGGTGTTCTTCCCGCTGGTGGTGGTGTACTGCCAACGCTACGTGAAGTCGACCGGGATCGGCACATTAGCCTCTTTGATGATGCCATTCTCGATCGCGATGTTGATTGGTTGGACGCTGTTCCTATTGGCGTATTGGGCGATGGGGATTCCTATGGGCATCCAAGCGCCGTACACGTACACGCTTTAATCCATCATCGGTACAAAAAAAGCCCGCAATTGCGGGCTTTTTGACGTTGAATGCCGGCGATTTACGCCTTGAGGTATTGCGCGTGAAATGCCAAATGTTCGCCGATAAAGCTCTGAATGAAGAAGTAGCTATGATCGTAACCGGGCTGCATGCGCAGGGTGAGATCAAGGCCTTTCTCCTTGGCGACTTGGGCCAAGGTTTCCGGTTGGAGCTGCTCGTGCAGGAAGCTATCCGCTTCGCCCTGATCAATCAAAATCGGCGTGCGTACAGCATGCGACTGAAACAGTTCGACCGCGTCGTACTGCGCCCACGCTGATTTGTCGTCGCCGAGATAATGACGAAATGCTTTCTGGCCCCATGGCACTGCCATCGGGTGACAGATAGGGCTGAACGCTGAGATCGAGGTGTAGTGGTTCTGGTTTTTCGCGCCAATGGTCAGCGCGCCATGGCCGCCCATGCTGTGACCAGCAATCGCTTTACGTTGATTGACTGGAAAGTGCGCTTCAATTAATTGCGGCAACTCATCTACGATGTAGCTATACATTTGGTAGTTGGCCGACCACGGCTCCTGCGTCGCGTTGAGGTAAAAGCCTGCGCCCAAGCCAAAGTCGTACGCGCCCTGCGCATCATCCGGTACATGGTCGCCACGCGGGCTGGTATCCGGTGCGACGATCGCGATGCCAAGCTCTGCCGCTTTTTGAAACGCGGCCGCTTTCTGCATAAAGTTTTCATCGGTGCAGGTCAGTCCCGATAACCAGTACAGCACGGGCACTGGGGCGCTGGCGGAGGCTTGCGGTGGCAGATAAATCGCAAACCGCATGTCACAGTTCAGCACGTCCGACGAATGCTGGTACTGCTTGTGCCAGCCATCAAAGACTTTTGCCTGCGTCAGGTGGGTTAAACTCATGAAGACTCCTTGATGGGGGACAAACGGTCACTCAAACCGTTGACGCTGCCGCGTAAGGCAACTGCGTCAACGTGATGTGGTTTGCCCCGCATTAATGGGGTGAGCGATTATTTGAAATGGATGACCGTGCGAATGCTTTCGCCTTTGTGCATCAAATCAAATGCGTCGTTGATTTGCTCCAGTGGCATGGTGTGCGTGATGAACTCTTGCAGGCCGAACTCTCCAGCCATGTATTGTTCCACGATGCCCGGCAACTGTGAGCGACCTTTCACGCCGCCAAAAGCACTACCACGCCATACGCGGCCGGTTACCAATTGGAATGGACGGGTTGAGATTTCCTGGCCTGCACCGGCTACACCGATGATGACGGATTCGCCCCAACCTTTATGACAGCATTCCAGCGCTTGGCGCATCACGTTGACGTTGCCGATACATTCAAATGAGAAATCCACGCCGCCGTCGGTCATCTCGACGATCACGTCTTGAATCGGTTGGTCGAATTTCTGTGGGTTAATGCAATCGGTCGCGCCCAGTTGTTTGGCCAGCTCGAATTTGCTTTCGTTGATATCAACGCCGATGATGCGGCTTGCGCCCGCCATGCGTGCGCCAATGATCGCAGACAGGCCGATGCCGCCCAGACCAAAGATCGCCACGGTGTCGCCTTCTTTCACTTTGGCGGTGTTCATGACCGCGCCCATTCCCGTGGTGACGCCACAACCCAATAGGCAAATCTCTTCTAATGGTGCTTCTTTGTTCACTTTCGCCAGTGAAATTTCTGGCAGCACGGTGTATTCAGAGAAGGTTGAGCAGCCCATGTAGTGGAAAATTGGCTCACCATCTTTGTAGAAACGTGTGGTGCCGTCTGGCATCAAACCTTTGCCTTGGGTGGCGCGCACGGCGCTACACAGGTTGGTTTTGCCGGATTTACAGAATTTACACTCACCACATTCAGCGGTGTACAGTGGAATGACGTGATCGCCTACGGCCACGCTGGTCACACCTTCGCCAACCATTTCCACGATGCCGCCACCTTCGTGACCCAAGATCGCTGGAAAGACGCCTTCTGGATCATCGCCCGACAGGGTAAACGCGTCGGTGTGACACACGCCCGTAGCCACGATGCGCACCAGCACTTCGCCTTTGCGCGGCAGCATGACGTCGACTTCTTCCATTTTCAGGGGTTGATTCGGGCCCCAAGCGACGGCGGCGCGAGATTTGATGAATTTGTCTTGAGACATGAAGTGGTTCCTTTTGATTGATACAGGGTTCGTGTGAAGAAAGGCCGTTGAATGCGCTTTCTACCAAGAGTTTCAGTATAGTCCTTTTACTCTGCGTGATAATTGAGTCAAAATGAGAATAACTTTTACGATATTGTAATAATAACGCAGTGAATGAGGCGATATGGCAAGTTGGGAAGGGGTAAGCGAGTTTGTGGCCGTTGCCGAAACGGGTAGCTTTACGCGCGCAGCGCAGCGCTTGGCGACGTCGGTGGCAAATGTCAGCCGCCGCATCGCACTGCTGGAAGAGCGTTTGGGGGTAAAATTACTGCTGCGCACCACGCGCAAAGTGTCGTTGACGGAAGCGGGGCAGGTGTATTACCAACAATGTCGCGCGTTGCTCGAAGGGTTGGAACAGGCCGAACTGACAGTCACGCAGATGCAACAAACGCCCAAAGGCAAACTCAAAGTGACCGCGCCGGTGACGTATGGCGAGCAGAAAATCGCGCCGCTACTGCATGACTTTCTATTGCAGCATCCTCAATTGGAATTGGAGTTTGTGCTCACCAACCAAAAACTCGATTTGATTGAGCAAGGCGTGGATGTGGCCGTGCGCTTGGGGCAGTTGGGTGATTCCAGCTTCATCGCGCGCCGCTTGAGCAATCGCAACCTGTACGTGTGTGCCACGCCGCACTATCTGGCGCAATACGGCACGCCTCATACTTTGTCTGAATTGACGCAACACAGCTGTTTGGTGGGCACTCACGATCACTGGCGGTTTAAAGAGAATCAGCAGTCGCGTGCCATTCGCGTGCGCGGCCGTGTGCATTGCGCCAGTGGCGTGGTGCTACTTGATGCGGCGCTCAAAGACATGGGATTGGTGCAATTGCCGGATTATTACGTGGAAGCGCATTTGGCCAGCGGCCGTTTGGTCGAAGTGTTGCCCGCCTATCGCGATGAGCGGGAAGGGGTGTGGGCGCTCTATCCGCAAAACCGCCACTTGTCGCCCAAAGTGCGCCTGCTGGTGGATTATCTGGCCCAGCATTTATCTGCGCCGTCGATGCCGTTATAATGCCGCCCCCAATTGAATGAGGTTTCCATGACAGACACACGCGCCCCATTTTCTCCCGAAGATGAACAATTCATGCGCCGCGCGATGGCGCTGGCCGAGCAAGCTGAAGCGGAAGGGGAAGTGCCCGTCGGTGCGGTGCTGGTGAAAGATGGTCACATCATTGCCGAAGGGTGGAACCGTTCGATTGGCGCTTGCGATGCCACCGCGCATGCTGAAATTCAGGTCTTGCGTCAAGCAGGCGAAGCGCTGCACAACTATCGCCTGCTAGAGACCACGCTGTACGTGACCTTAGAGCCATGCCCGATGTGCGCAGGGGCGTTGCTGCACAGCCGCGTGAAACGGATTGTGTATGGCGCGCCAGATCTCAAAGCGGGCGCGGCCGGTACGGTGCTCGACCTGTTTAGCAGCCAAGCGGCTTATCACTACGCCACGGTGGAGAAAGGCTTGCTGGAAGACGAGTGTCGCCAGCAGTTACAGGCATTTTTCCAACGACGCCGCAAAGAGATCAAAGCGCGAAAAGAGGCCGAGAAATTACGGGCGGCTCAAGATGATTCGTGTCACCCCGGTTCTGCTCAGAATCAAGACGACGCGCAGTAACCCATCGAGATCGACCCCGTGCTGCGTGACGATGCGGCGTGAAAGGTGAGCGGGCAGCGAAACCAACGCTCGGTCAACGCGTCATGGGTCACGAGTAAATGGATCAACGAGGAAATAAGGTAACGAGGAATGGCAACGATGAGCAAACATCCCCATGAGGTAGATGTTTGCCGCGTGAATGTTTCAGTCCGATAACTGTACGAACGCACGATGGCGAGCCAGCACTTTTTTCTTGGTATTGGCGAGCATACGGCGGCGACGGTTGGCTGAGACGGCTTTACTTAGGAGTTTTGAGTGCCGTTTACGTTTCAGCATAAAACACCCTCCTACAACGGACGACAAAGAAGAACCCCTTTCCGGACCGAACAGAGGGCCGCCTTCTCCTTTGCGGTCAGCGACCAGATGTCGTCTGTCCAGTGGGTTGAATACGTCCGTTCTGTTGGGTCTGTCATCCCAGCGCATCATCGTGCGTGAGGATGTTCTTCAGCAGGGAACCCAAAAAAATAACAGCTTATCGTGTTTTGATTGCACTTGATTGTCACTGCTTTGAGAAATCACGCAAGCGATCAAGTTCACACATCTATCTTTGGGTTTCCCAACTGAAAATCAAGTGGTTATTTATTGCTCACATTTTGCGCTGAACTGGCCGAGGACACGGTTTCTTCGCTCGACGCCAGTGACTCATCAAGATCGCTATTGTCGTCGATGATCTCCTCTTCTGGCGTGATCACCAGTAGATCATCGGTGCCTGAATCCACACTGGTCACCTGTTTTTGTTCCATGTGGCCGATGATGCTCTGATAGTAACGACGAATGTTTTCCACGTACGACAGCGCTTCATCACCTCGCGCGTAGCCGTAGCGCGTTTGCGTGAAGTATTTTTTCTGACGCAACTGCGGCAGACGATCTTTCACGTCCGCCCACGCATCCGGCGAACCGCCTTGCAGTTTGGTCAGGCGGCGGGCATCCATCATATGGCCGTAGCCGACGTTGTACGATGCCAGCGCAAACCAGATTTTCTCGTGATCGGGAATCGAATCAGGAATGCGTTCCATCATGCGGCGCAGATATTCCACCCCGCCACGCACCGATTGCTCTGGATTCAGGCGGTTGGTGACATCCACGCTGCGCGCGGTAGGAAGCGTCAGCATCATCATGCCGCGCACCCCAGTGGGTGATTTGGCATTCGGATTCCAGTGCGATTCTTGATACGCCAAGGCCGCAATCAGGCGCCAGTCAAACTCTTCCGAATATTTTTGGAATAGAGGCATCCATTTTGGCAAACGGGAATCGAGCGCGCGAATAAAGGCGCGTGTGTCGACATAATCAAAGGTGCCGATATGACCAATGTATTTCTCTTCCAGAGACGCGAGGCTGCCGGACTGTTTCAGATTGCCGAAAAATTCAATCATCATCGCATACAGGCTTTCATCATCAGAGCGGCGCATAAACCACGAGATTGGCTGATCTTCGGTCATCTCAAATGCGGTGGCGATGTCGGGATAGATGCGTTGTGACAGGGAAATTTCCACTGAATCGGCCATGGTGAATTTGAGTTCGCCTTGAGAAACCAACTTGAGTAGGTCGTTGACATCAGCATTGTTATCAACGTAATAGCGGAATTCCGGATACGTGCTTTTCAACGAGTCGAGGGTGTTTTCAAAATGGGAATCGTTGACCACACTGAAAATCGGCGCGTCGCCGCTTTCCAAATACAGTTCATCCTGTTTGGCGATCAGTTGTTCGATATTGCGTGGGCGCCATTGGCCTTTTTTGTACACCACTTGCTGTGACACGTAGTAGTAAGCCGGACCCGCTCGGTAATCTTTCAATCGCTGTTCGGATTGGCTTAAACCGGCGGCAATGATGTCGATTTCGCCATTTTTCAGCGCGGGAAACAGGCTCGACAATCGGTAAGCCGGCTTCATTTCGAGTTTGACGCCCAGCTCACGGGCAAATTCACGCGCCAGTTCGTAGTCCAGACCCGAGGGGCCGTCTGGACCGATGTAATAGGAGAGTTGGTTGTTGAGGGTGCCGACACGCAAGACACCGCGCGCGCGGATTTGCTCGAGTTCACTTTTCGGCTCAGAGTCGATTTGGCACCCAGCAAGCAGTAGAGCCAGCGCAGCCAAAAAGAGGGCGCGACTCGCAGCAGCGAAAGAAAGCTTGGTCATTAATTCGGGATCTCTTACATCAAGTAGTGTCTTTATATCAAACCCCACACACTTGGCAAAGTTTTGCGGCTGCATGTGAGGCGTGTTGTTGAATCTTTGAGCAAATGAGTTGTAATTCAAATTTAACGAAAAAAATGACGCAAACGGTTGCTTTTAGTGTTACGTCACAAAAAAAAATCATCTATAATGCGCACGCAATGGAGAGGTGAAATCGGTATAAGTTCGCAAATGACCATATAAATTGCTGTTATTTATATGAATTTATTCCAATTACATCTTAATCACTTGTATATAGAGACCTAAGCACATGAGAATTTTGCGTGGCTCCCCAGCTCTTTCCGAGTTTCGTGTAAACAAACTACTTGAAACTTGTCGTGAACAACACCTGCCTGTAACTGGCATCTATGCTGAGTTCATGCACTTTGCAGATCTCAAAGCAGACTTGGACAGCCAGGAACTGGAAAAGTTAGAGAAGCTGCTGACTTACGGTCCAACCATTCAAGAACATGAACCTCAGGGATTCCTCCTGCTGGTCACGCCTCGTCCGGGCACCATTTCCCCTTGGTCATCCAAAGCGACTGATATTGCGCACAACTGTGGTCTGGCGTCGATCAAACGTCTGGAACGCGGCACGGCGTACTACGTCGAGAGCGAAACTGCGCTGACGGACGCGCAAGTGACGACACTGAAAGCTCTGTTGCACGATCGCATGATGGAAGTGGTGTTTGCGGAACTTGATGCGGCACAAGCGCTGTTTAGCGTGGCTGAGCCAGCGCCGCTGACGCAAGTTGATATCCTGGCCGGTGGCCGAGCTGCGCTAGAAGAAGCAAACGTTTCCCTTGGCCTTGCGCTGGCGGAAGATGAAATTGATTACTTGGTGGAGAGTTTCATCAAGCTGGGTCGCAACCCCAATGACATCGAGCTGATGATGTTTGCTCAGGCGAACTCTGAGCACTGCCGTCACAAAATTTTCAATGCGGATTGGACGATCGACGGTGTTGATCAGGACAAATCGCTGTTCAAAATGATCAAGAGCACCTTTGAAACCACGCCGGATCACGTGCTGTCTGCCTACAAAGACAACGCAGCGGTCATGACCGGTTCGAAAGTCGGCCGTTTCTTCCCGGATCCGGACTCACGTCAATACACTTACCACCACGAAGATGCCCACATTCTGATGAAAGTGGAAACGCACAACCACCCAACGGCAATTTCGCCTTGGCCGGGTGCTTCAACCGGTAGCGGCGGTGAAATTCGTGATGAAGGCGCAACCGGTATCGGCGGTAAGCCAAAAGCCGGTCTGGTTGGCTTTACGGTCTCGAACCTGCGTATTCCAGACTTTGTTCAGCCTTGGGAAAGTGATTTTGGTAAACCCAGCCGCATCGTGAGCGCGCTGGATATTATGTTGGAAGGCCCGCTGGGTGGCGCGGCATTTAACAACGAATTTGGTCGTCCAAACCTGCTGGGTTACTTCCGTACTTATGAAGAGAAAGTGACCTCACACGCGGGTGAAGAGATCCGCGGTTACCACAAGCCCATCATGATTGCTGGCGGCATGGGTAACATTCGTGACGAACACGTGCAGAAAAAAGAAATCCCGGTTGGCGCGAAACTGATCGTGCTGGGCGGTCCGGCGATGAACATCGGTCTGGGCGGTGGCGCAGCGTCTTCTATGGCGTCGGGTCAGTCGGCAGAAGATTTGGATTTTGCTTCCGTGCAGCGTGAAAACCCAGAAATGGAACGCCGCTGTCAGGAAGTGATTGACCGCTGTTGGCAAATGGGCGACGACAACCCGATTGCGTTTATCCACGATGTGGGCGCGGGCGGCATCTCCAACGCACTACCTGAGCTGGTGAACGATGGCGATCGCGGTGGTATTTTCCAACTGCGTGACGTGCCAAACGATGAACCGGGCATGAGCCCGCTGGAAATCTGGTGTAATGAATCGCAAGAGCGTTATGTACTGGCGGTTGCGCCGGAGCACATGGCGGAATTTGATGCTATTTGTCAGCGTGAGCGCGCACCTTATGCCGTCGTCGGGGTGGCAACGGAAGAGCGTCATCTGACGCTGGAAGACAGCCACTTCGACAACACGCCAATCGACATGCCGATGGACATTCTGCTTGGCAAGCCGCCGAAAATGCACCGTGAAGCGACCACGCTGAAAGTGACCAGCCCGGCGATTGACCGCAGCGGTATCGAACTCAATGACGCGGTGGATCGCGTGCTGCGTCTGCCGGCGGTGGCGGAGAAAACCTTCCTGATCACCATCGGTGACCGCACGGTGACGGGTCTCGTGGCGCGTGACCAGATGGTGGGTCCTTGGCAGGTGCCTGTGGCCAACTGCGCGGTCACAGCTGCAAGCTACGACACGTACCACGGTGAAGCGATGTCAATGGGCGAGCGCACGCCGGTTGCTCTGCTCGACTTCGGCGCATCGGCACGTCTGGCGGTGGGTGAGTCACTGACCAACATCGCGGCCACCGATATCGGCGATATCAAACACATCAAACTGTCCGCGAACTGGATGTCTCCTGCCGGCCACCCGGGTGAAGATGCGGGTCTGTACGAAGCGGTGAAAGCTGTCGGTGAAGAGCTGTGTCCGGCGCTGGGTCTGACTATTCCGGTTGGTAAAGACTCGATGTCGATGAAGACCAAGTGGCACGAGAACGGTGAAAACAAAGAAGTGACTTCGCCGCTGTCGCTCGTCATTACCGCGTTTGCGCGTGTGGAAGATGTGCGTAAGACCATCACACCACAACTACGTACGCCAGCGACCATGGAAGGACTGGGTGAAACGTCTCTGGTGCTGGTGGATCTGGGTAACGGTCAGAATCGTCTGGGTGCGACGGCTTTGGCGCAAGTGTACAAGCAGTTGGGTGATAAGCCGGCTGACGTGGATAACGCCGAGCAACTGAAAGGTTTCTTCGATGCGATGCAAACGCTGGTTCGCAACGACAAGCTGTTGGCTTACCACGATAAAGGCGACGGCGGTCTGTTTGTCACGCTGGCTGAAATGACGTTTGCGGGTCACTGTGGTGTGAAAGTCAACATTGAAACCTTGGGTGATGACGCACTGGCGGCGCTGTTCAACGAAGAGTTGGGCGCGGTGATTCAGGTTAAGAACGATGAACTGAATGCGGTCTTGGCAACACTGGCGGCCCATGGCCTAGCAGCGTGTTCACACGTGATTGGTGACGTTGACGCATCGGATGACTTCGTGGTGACTTCGGGTGAACAAGTTCTTCTGCAACGTTCACGTACCGAACTGCGTACCCTCTGGGCGGAAACGACGCACAAGATGCAAGCCATGCGCGACAACCCAGCGTGTGCCGATCAAGAATTTGCAGCGAAAAAAGACAACTCAGACCCAGGTCTGAACGTGTCACTGAGCTTTGATGTCAACGAAGACGTCGCGGCACCTTACATCGCTGCGCCTATGGTCAATACCGGTGCGAAGCCGAAGATGGCGATTCTGCGTGAGCAGGGCGTGAACTCACACGTTGAAATGGCGGCAGCCTTTGACCGCGCCGGCTTTGACGCAGTCGACATTCACATGAGCGACATTCTGACCGGTCAAGCGGTACTGGATGCCTACCAAGGTCTGGTCGCGTGTGGTGGCTTCTCCTACGGTGACGTGCTGGGCGCGGGTGAAGGTTGGGCGAAATCGGTGCTGTTCAATGTGCAGGCTCGCGAACAGTTCGAGCAGTTCTTCAACCGTCAGGACACCTTCTCGCTGGGTGTGTGTAACGGCTGTCAAATGTTGTCTAACCTGAAAGATCTGATCCCAGGTGCAGATTTGTGGCCACGTTTCGTACGCAACGAATCGGAGCGTTTTGAAGCGCGCTTTAGTCTGGTTGAAGTGCAGAAGTCGGATTCTGTATTCTTCGATGGCATGGCGGGCTCGCGTATGCCGATTGCGGTCTCTCACGGTGAAGGTCGTGTGGAAGTTCGCGATGAAGCGCACCTCAATGCGATTGAACAATCTGGTACAGTTGCCGTGCGTTTCGTGGATAACTTCGGTCAGCCGACGCAGCAATACCCGAACAACCCGAACGGTTCACCGAATGCGATTACCGGTCTGACAACACAAGATGGCCGTGTCACCATCATGATGCCGCACCCAGAGCGTGTCTTCCGCACTGTGGCGAATTCATGGCACCCAGACCACTGGGGCGAAAATGGTGCTTGGATGCGTATGTTCCAAAACGCGCGTAAGAACTTGGGTTAATCCCAAACCATGACGACACAAAGGCTCTGCTTCGGCAGGGCCTTTTTTATGCATGCCATTTATCAGGCCTCCCTTGAGAGCGAATGAATTGATGTGAAATTTTATTGCTTGATAAACAAGACGTTAAAATTTTTCTTCTACATGGCGAATTCGCGAATTTCACTTTCTTGCGCAAAGTCAAAGTAATCCGTCCTTGCTGTGCAAGAATGATCGGATCAAAAAATTTGAGTCTCAGTCTGCATAGCAAATCACATCATGTCTCTCACTATGCAGTTGTTGATGGGAAATACCGAAAAATAACGCCTAAAGGGAGCCATCCCAAGATGAAAAGAAAGGATTCTTGTTCTCGCGAAAATCATATCAGTCCCTAGGTCGATACGGACTGCGGCTGTATTTCCCACTGTCAGTCTAAGTTGAGGATTGTTATGGTCTTAATTACCCTGAATGGAAAGCCTTGCCACGTTGACCCCCATCAAAGCTTATGGCTTGCTGCGCAGCAGTGTGGCGTGATCATTCCCTGTTTATGTGGTTCGGAAGGCATTCAACACCATTGCGGTTTGTGTGACATCGAGGTGGACGGCGCAGGGATCGTGAGCGCCCGTGACTGCAAGCCGCGTGATGGAATGGTGGTGACGACCAACAGCACGGCACTGGAGCTGCGCCGCAAACATCGCCTCGAAACGTTGTTGGATAACCCCAATATCACTTGTAGTCTGCCGCCATGTCAGGTGGCGTGCCCAGCCAAAGTCGACGTTCAGTTGTATCTGTCTCTGATTGCCAACAATGAGCTGCAACAGGCTGTCGACGTGATTAAAAACACCTTGCCCATGCCGCTGTCGATAGGCCGCGTGTGTCCGGCGTTTTGCGAGCACAAATGCTTGCGCCGCAATGTGGATGAATCTCTAGCCATTCGCCAGTTAAAACGATATGCCGCCGACTACGATGTTACGGCGGCGCCATCCTTGCAGCCCGAACGCAAACCGGCCAAAGGGAAGAAAATCGCCATTGTCGGTGCTGGCCCGGGTGGGCTGAGCTGCGGTTATTTTCTTGGTCGCGAAGGGTATGAGGTCGATATTTTTGAGGCCATGCCACAAGCGGGCGGGTGGTTGCGTTACGGTATTCCGGAGTTTCGGTTGCCGAAAGCCATTTTGGATCAAGAGATTGAGTTGCTGTGTCAGCATGGGGTGACGCTGCATACCGGCCAAGTGTTGGGCGAGGACTTCACGTTGTCGGCATTAAGTCAGCAGTACAGCGCGGTCTGTTTGGCTGTCGGTGCTTCTCAAGCCAGTGCGATGGCGTATGCAGGCAGCGATTTGGCCGGGTGTTTTCTGGGCGTGGATTTTCTAAAAGACCATGTGCTGGAGCGTAAACTGGCGCTGGGCAAGAAAGTGGCCGTGATTGGCGGTGGGAACACGGCGATCGACTGTGCGCGCACTGCGTTGCGTCGTGGCGCAGAGGTGACGTTAATTTATCGCCGCACGCGGGAGGCCATGCCTGCTGAACCTTACGAAGTCGAAGAAGCGGAGCATGAAGGCATCGCGTTTCGTTTCCTCACCAACCCGATTGAAAACATCGCTGATGAACATGGCCGAGTCAAACAGGTGGTGTTAGAGAAAATGGCCTTGGGTGAACCCGATGCAAGCGGCCGACGTTCACCAACCCCAACTGGCGAAACGGAGACATTGGCGTTTGATACGGTGATTGCCGCTGTCTCGCAGCAGACCGATACTCGCTTTTTAGAAGGCGAGGCGATGGCGTTGAATCTCAGCCGCCACAACACCATTGACGTGGATGAACACACCATGTTTTCAGGCGTGGGGAATATTTTTGCGATTGGTGATGTGCGCCGCGGACCGGCGACGGCGATTGAAGCGATTGCCGATGCGCGCGTGGCTGCGCAGAGCATTGATGCGTCGCTCGGTGGTGACATGGCGCCTTTGTATACGCGCTCTTTCCGCTCACGCAATGCGTCACGCACTGCACATTTGGTGCGCCCTGATCATGCGCAGCGCGTGAAAGAGAGCTTGAAAACCATGGCACGCGGAAACAGTGATGCGGTCAAAGCGCAGCATTATCAGTGGGCGATGCAGGGGATCTTTCGCGCCAAAATGCCCGAAATCGACATGGCGCGCCGGGTGACCTCGTTCGCCGAAGTTGAGACTGGGTTCAGCGCGGAGCAAGCATACCACGAGGCACGGCGCTGTATGAGTTGTGGTTGTCATGAGGGCAATCAGTGTAAATTGCGCTGCTATGCCACCGAGTACGACGTGCATTTGAGCTGAGCCATGAAAGGCGGCAAGTGCTGCGTCTAAATACACAACGAGCCCGTCATGACGGGCTCGTTGCTGTTTCGATGCTTCCCCGCTCGATGAAACTTGGGGAGCGGATCGGGCGGCTTGGTGGAAAAGCGCGCTTAACGAAATTGGCCGGCTTCTGGCAAAAACTCAAACCCGGCCGTCGCCAAGCGAGCTTCTAGCGCTGCACGATCAATCTCAAAATAGGCCACCAATTGGTTCAGATCGCCGCCGAAGTCATCACGCAGCTTCATATTCACGATGCTCATCAGCATCACGGGATCCATGGTGGCAAAGTTCGCCAAATTCATGTTTAGTCCTCGAAATCAGAAATCAATAAGTTCGCCGCGGCAAACGCCGCTTTTTCGCGGGCTTCCTTGGGCAGGGAAGTGTCTGCGGCGATGTCATTGAGCGCACGTACGGCACAAGAAATCGCCTGCGGCACGTACCCTTGGTCACCACTGCCAATTTGTGCGTACAGCTCACGCACCAAATCACAACACGCATAAACTTGCATGATTTTATCCTCTAAAAAAGTCTCTGCATCCAATATACACACACCGCTCCCCGCTGACAAAACTGCGGTTTGCGTTGGCGCAAATTCCGCGTGCAATTGGCGATTTATTCTTCGCGGACTTGTTGATGGAGTTCGGCGATCAGCGCGTCGTCCAAGCGAAGCTGTTTCGCTAATTCGCTTAAGTACGCTTTTTCCATAAAGCTCTGCTCATCGACGATTAAGCACGATGCGAGGTAGAGTTCGGCGGCTTGAGCCGGTGTTTGTGCGAGGCGGGCGATGTCCGCCGGATCGAGCGGTTTCTTCAATTCCAGCTCAATCAAGGTTTGTACGCTAGCGTCGGCGCCCAATTGCTGCACAGCTTGATTGATGTGTGCCATTTCGTGCTCATCGACATGGCCGTCGGCTTTGGCCGCCGCGATCATTGCTTTGAGGATCAGTAACTCATGGCGGGGATTGTGTTCATCGAAGGTGGCCGCCGGAGGGGCAGAAGCTGGCTGTTTGACTTGCCAATCGTTATATACCTTGTACGCCAAGGCACCCAAAGCCGCTGCGCCGCCGATTTTCAGTGCGCTTTTGCCCAACTTCTTGCTTTTCTTCGAGCCCATCAATACGCCAAGCAGGCCGCCACCAAGTGCGCCGGCGCCGAACGTGGCGAGTGTGCTTTTATTGCGGGTGAGGGATTGCGCGCGCTGGGTGCCTTTTTGCCCCCATTCTGAATTCAGCGCTTGATTGAGTAACGCTTTCAGATCCATAAGTCACCTCCTTGAGTGTCTAGACAGTCTAGAAAGGGGCAGATGAACCCACGATTAATCGCATAAAAAAAGCTGCCCGAAGGCAGCTTTTCAAACTCAGTTGGCGATTAAGCCAGTTGCGCTTTGATGTGCTCAACGATCTGGTCGATGGCAATCGCAGTTTTTTCACCGTTGCGACGGTTTTTGTATTCGAAGTTGCCTTCGTCCATGCTGCGGTCACCGATCACGATGGTGTGAGGAACACCGATCAGCTCCATATCTGAGAACATCACGCCTGGGCGTTCTTTACGATCATCAAACAGTACGTCGATGCCAGCGGCACTCAATTCAGCGTACAGTTTTTCTGCTGCTTGTTGAACGCGCTCTGATTTGTGCATGTTCATTGGCACGATCGCCACTTGGAACGGTGCAATCGCATCTGGCCAGATGATGCCGTATTTGTCGTTGTTCTGTTCAATCGCTGCAGCAACCACACGTGAAACACCGATGCCGTAACAGCCCATTTCCAGAATCACGTTTTTGCCGTCTGGACCAAGCACGCTACAGTTCATTTTTTCAGAGTAGTTGGTGCCCAGTTGGAAGATGTGACCCACTTCGATGCCACGTTTTAGCATCAGGGTACCTTTGCCACATGGGCTTGGATCGCCTTCCACGACGTTACGTAGGTCAGCCACTTTACCCAGCGCGACGTCACGACCCCAGTTGATGCCGAAGTAGTGTTTGCCGTCGATGTTGGCGCCAGCGCCAAAGTCGCTCATGACCGCGACAGTGCGGTCCACGATGAATGGCAGTTCCAGACCGACAGGACCCAGTGAGCCAGGGCCTGCACCGATTAGGGCGCGAATTTCTTCTTCGCCAGCCATTTCTAGCGGCGCGGCCACTTCAGGCAGATTTTCTGCTTTGATTTCGTTCAGTTCGTGGTCACCGCGTACGATCAACGCAATGATCGCAGCATCGACCTCGTCAGACGCTTTCACAAACAGGGTTTTAACGGTTTTCTCGATTGGTAGACCGTGTTGCTCAACCAATTCTGCGATGGTTTTCGCGTTTGGCGTATCAACCAGCGTCATCGCTTGGGTTGGTGCATCGGCTGCAGCGGCTGGCGCTAAGGCTTCTGCTTTTTCGATGTTGGCCGCGTAATCGGATTCTGTTGAGAACACGATCAAATCTTCGCCGCTTTCCGCGAGGACGTGGAATTCTTGCGAACCGTTACCACCGATCGCGCCGCTGTCTGCCAGCACTGGGCGGTAATCCAGACCCATGCGATCAAATGCTTTGCAGTAAGCAGCATGCATGGCGTCGTAAGATTTTTGCAGGCCTTGCTTGTCAAGGTCGAAGCTGTACGCATCCATCATGGAGAATTCACGAGCACGCATCACGCCGAAACGTGGGCGGCGTTCATCACGGAATTTGGTTTGGATTTGGTACAGGTTCAGCGGCAACTGTTTGTAAGAGCTCACTTCGTTACGTACGAGCGCAGTAATCACTTCTTCTGCTGTTGGGCTAAGAACAAACGGACGAACGTGACGGTCAGTAAAGCGAAGCAGCTCAGGGCCCATCTTCTCGCTGCGCCCTGTCTCTTCCCAAAGTTCAAACGGCTGAACAACGGGCATCAACGTTTCGATAGCACCTGCGCGATCGATTTCTTGACGAACGATGTTTTCGACTTTACGCAATACGCGCAGACCAGTAGGTAGCCAGGTGTAAAGACCTGAGGCTAGCTTACGGATCATACCTGCACGTAGCATGAGCTGGTGGCTCACGATTTCTGCGTCGTTTGGAGTCTCCTTCAGAGTAGAAAGAAGATAGTTACTGGTACGCATTTAAGTATCCGTTTTTCAAAGTTTTAAGGAATCGCAACGCCTTGGAGTGTTCAAGTTGGCCTTTTGGGCCGCTGAATGGATTCACAAGGGTATCGGTCGCGACTAAAAATAAATTAGCGGCTCATAATATCAGCCTATTGCTTTTGTCAAAAGCGTTCTATTGCGGTCACTGTCACTAAGTTACCGTTCACCGTGAATTTCACGTTCAAATCGTACAAATTGACCGCATATTCCTTCATGTCCGGTTTGTTTTTTTTGTACGCCGGACGTGGATCTTGGGCCAGCACTTCGTGAATCACGGCTTGCTGCTCTACGCCATGAGGCGAGCGATGCAACACCTCTAGCGCGGCCGGGGAAAAGGTCACTTGCGCGAGCTCTGGCTCGGCTTCAGCATAGCCGCCTTGCGCATCAGCAATGGCATCGGCGTAGGGAATATACGGTTTGATGTCGATGATCGGTGTGCCATTCACCAGATCGACGCTGCCGAGATCGAGATAGATCTGATCGCCCTGTTTGCTGACGCCACGCAAGGCAACCGCGGACATGCCAATGCCATTGGGGCGAAATGTTGAGCGTGAAGCCAACACCCCAATACGCTCATTGCCTCCGAGACGCGGCGGGCGTACGGTCGGTTTCCAGCCCGCTTGCAGGTTCTGATCAAACAAGAACAACAACCACAGATGGCTGAATTGCTCAATGCCGCGCACGGCTTCTGGGCAGTTGATTTCGCCCAACAGTTTGACGCGGGCACGGGCGCTCGGTACCAAACGTGGCTGACGGGGCACGGCAAACTTCTCTTGATACGGGCTTTCGATAACCGCAATCGGATCGATGGTGTGCATAACTTCCTACTTCACGCCGACCAATGATGGGCGGCAAATTTTGCGCGTCACGCGCCGAAAAAAAATCACATCGTACCAGCGCGCTAAGTGGCTGTTTTACCGAAGCGGAGGGCTGGTATGCCGATGAACTTGGCAAAAAATAGCATATTCCTCTCGACAAATCGCTTGCAAAACCGCATAGGTGAGAATTACTATTATTTAAAATGTTATAACATAACAATTCAACCAAGGAGAAAAGTATGAAAGCAGGCATTCATCCGAACTATCGACCGGTGGTGTTTCACGACACCAGCATCGATCACTATTTTGTGATTGGTTCTGCGCTGCAAACCGATCAAACCATCGAATGGCAAGGTAAAACCTATCCCTACATGGCGATCGATGTGTCGTCGGAATCGCATTCGTTTTACACCGGTAAACAGCGAGCGGTACAGCAAGAGGGCCGAATCGCTAACTTCAATCGTCGTTTTTCCCGTTTTGGGGCGAAGGAGCAATAAATGAAAGTACTGAGTTCACTCAAAAGCGCAAAAAATCGCCATCCAGATTGCCAGATCGTCAAGCGTCGCGGGCGTTTGTATGTCATTTGCAAAACTAATCCGAGGTTTAAAGCCGTGCAACGCTAAGTGATTGGCATATTTAATAATGGCGTCCATTGATATTATTTTATCTTATGTGTTGTTAATGGTTTTATAATCTGATTAATTAGCTTGTTTACGTTACATTATTCTTGTTTTGAAATCATTTGTAACATTTGTGATTTTAATCTGTTCCCTTCCTCAAGTACTCTGCGCCAGCTTTTGACATTTTCGTCACATTTGCTCAGGAATTACTACAAGGAGGGAACGGATGAGTTCATCTGCTTCAATAAACCAACCTGCACCAAAAAAGCCCTTTTTTA
>NZ_ACZP01000022.1 GCF_000176175.1 Vibrio furnissii CIP 102972 | reverse complement strand
CTATCCAATTCGCACTCGGTGGTTTCGTTCTTTACGTCCCTTGGGGTCGTGATCTACTGGCAGGTTTCTCTGCTGGTGTTCAGAGCGTTATCGACTATGGTAAAGACGGTATTGGTTTCCTATTCGGCAGCCTTGTTAACTTCTCTGTTGACGGTATCGGTTTCATCTTTGCATTCCAAGTTCTACCAACCGTAATCTTCTTCTCTGCACTGATCTCAGTTCTTTACTACCTGGGTGTGATGCAGTGGGTTATCAAGATTCTGGGTGGTGGCCTGCAAAAAGCACTGGGTACTTCACGTGCTGAATCGATGTCTGCTGCAGCAAACATCTTCGTCGGTCAAACTGAAGCGCCACTGGTTGTACGTCCGTTTGTTCCAAAAATGACTCAGTCTGAACTATTCGCCGTTATGTGTGGTGGTTTGGCATCGGTTGCTGGTGGTGTACTGGCGGGTTACGCATCGATGGGTGTGCCTCTAGAATACTTGGTTGCAGCATCATTCATGGCGGCACCAGGCGGTCTGTTGTTCGCGAAAATCATCAAACCTGAAACTGAGGCTCCAGATGAAGAACTGGGCACAGTAGACATCGACGGTGGTGATGACAAACCTGCAAACGTGATCGACGCTGCGGCGGGCGGTGCGTCTATGGGTCTACAACTGGCTCTGAACATCGGCGCAATGCTGCTGGCGTTCATCGGTCTGATCGCACTGATCAACGGCCTTCTGGGTGGTATCGGTGGTTGGTTCGGCATGCCTCAACTGACTCTGGAACTGATTCTGGGTTGGATCTTCTCTCCTCTGGCATTCGTTATCGGTGTGCCTTGGTCTGAAGCGACATTGGCAGGCTCGTTCATCGGTCAGAAAATTGTTGTGAACGAATTCGTTGCTTACCTGAACTTTGTACCATACGTGGGCGAAAACGCTCAGGTACTGGCATCAACAGGTGCAGTGATGTCTGAGAAGACGCAAGCAATCATCTCCTTCGCTCTGTGTGGTTTCGCGAACCTATCTTCAATCGCGATTCTGCTGGGTGGCCTAGGTGGTATTGCACCAAACCGTCGTCACGACATCGCACGTTTCGGTATGAAAGCTGTGGCTGCTGGTACGCTATCTAACCTGATGGCAGCAACCATTGCTGGCTTCTTCCTGTCTTTCTAAGTTTGTAGAGAAAGATTATATAGACGCCGTTTAACATCACCCCGTAGCAAGAGATTGCTGCGGGGTTTTTTTGTTTTCTGACCATCGAAAATGAAGAGGGTGCGTGTAATGGATTGCATGCAAAATCTAGCGCCGACAAGGGCTGAACCTCGTTTCGATGGGGGATTATTTTGAGATACAAACCGTTTGCTCTAGCAACGGCACTACAGTTTTGCGACGAATATCTATACTGTATACATCTAGAGAAAATAGGGTAAACCTCATGAATGACGTTGTCCTTGCAACCCTGGCTGGGGTTGTGGTTGGAATCCTGTTTTCTGCCATCAAACTTCCGATTCCTGCGCCACCGGTGTTACCGGGTGTCATGGGGATCGTTGGTGTCTACATCGGTGGTGTAACTTATCAATGGTTGATTGAGAAGTTTTTTAGCTAGCATGAATGAATACATGGAGTATTATTCACGCTGTGGCAACGCGAGTTGTCTGTATACGTTAGACACCACAATCGCAGATTGTTGTGCCATAGACCAAATTTGGTACTGTGCGGTGACAGGGATAGCAATTGGTGCGTCGCACCGAGTCTTCAAGGAACCAAGTCCGTTCATTTGTGACTGTCCGCCACGAAGCAAACGCTGGTGGTTGGACGGTGAACTATTTGAAACTATTGATCGGAGATAGAAATGAGCGATTTAAAAGCAGCAGCACTACGTGCACTTAAACTGATGGACCTGACCACGCTGAATGATGATGACACGGATGCGAAAGTGATCCAGCTTTGTCATGATGCGAAGAGCCCAGTCGGTAACACCGCTGCGATCTGCATCTACCCTCGCTTTATTCCTATTGCTAAGAAGACCCTTCGTGAGCAAGGTACACCTGACGTTCGTATTGCAACCGTGACTAACTTCCCACACGGGAATGACGATGTGGAAATTGCAGTCGCTGAAACCAAAGCTGCTGTGGCTTACGGTGCAGACGAAGTTGACGTGGTGTTCCCATACCGTGCTCTGATGGCAGGCAATGAACAGGTTGGTTTTGACCTGGTGAAACAATGTAAAGCGGCTTGTGGCGACACTGTGCTTTTGAAAGTGATCATCGAAACCGGTGAACTGAAAGAAGAAGCGCTGATCAAAAAAGCCTCTCAAATCTGTATTGAAGCGGGTGCCGACTTCATCAAAACATCAACCGGTAAAGTGCCAGTGAATGCAACGCCTGAATACGCGCGCATGATGCTGGAAGTGATTCGTGACATGGGTGTTGCGAAAAGCGTCGGTTTCAAACCTGCGGGCGGCGTTCGTACTGCAGAAGATGCAGCTCTGTATCTGGCTATGGCGGATGAACTGCTGGGTGACAACTGGGTCGACAGCCGTCACTACCGTTTTGGTGCATCAAGCCTACTGACCAATCTCCTAAATACATTAGAAGTGACCAACGAAACTGCAGATCCTGCAGCGTACTAATTCGTTTTGCGTCTGAGGTGGCGCGCAGCGCCACCAACAATTCACTCTACACGACTAGACCATGGCTCTGATTCAGAGCTTGGGAGGCACTCATGTATTTACCTCAAGAAATTATTCGCAGAAAACGTGATGGGGAAGTCCTGACCGCAGAAGAGATCAACTTCTTTATTCAGGGTGTCGCAAACAATACGGTTTCTGAAGGCCAAATCGCAGCCTTTGCGATGGCGGTGTTCTTTCGTGAAATGACCATGCCAGAACGAATTGCGCTGACTTGTGCAATGCGCGATTCCGGTATGGTGATCGACTGGAGTCACATGAATTTTGATGGTCCGATCGTCGACAAACACTCCACTGGCGGTGTGGGCGATGTGACCTCACTGATGCTTGGCCCGATGGTGGCAGCATGTGGGGGTTACGTGCCGATGATCTCTGGCCGTGGCCTTGGCCACACCGGTGGTACGCTGGATAAACTGGAATCGATTCCAGGCTACAACATTACCCCAACCAACGACGTGTTCGGCAAAGTCACCAAAGAGGCTGGCGTGGCCATCATCGGTCAAACCGGCGATTTGGCACCCGCGGATAAACGTGTTTACGCGACGCGTGATATCACCGCCACCGTCGACAACATTTCGCTCATCACGGCTTCCATTTTGTCGAAAAAATTAGCGGCAGGTTTGGAATCGCTGGTGATGGACGTCAAGGTGGGTTCTGGCGCGTTCATGCCGACTTACGAAGCGTCGGAAGAGCTGGCGAAATCTATCGTGGCTGTGGCCAACGGTGCGGGCACCAAAACCACCGCAATTCTGACCGACATGAACCAAGTGTTGGCTTCATCGGCGGGGAATGCCGTGGAAGTGCGCGAAGCGGTGCGCTTCCTCACCGGGGAATACCGTAACCCACGCTTGTTTGAAGTGACCATGGCGTCGTGCGCTGAAATGCTGGTGCTGGGTAAATTGGCCCAAGACACCACCGATGCGCGCGCTAAACTGCAAGCGGTGTTGGATAACGGCCAAGCGGCGGAACGCTTTGGCAAAATGGTGGCCGGTCTTGGTGGCCCTGCTGATTTTGTGGCGAACTACGACAACTACCTCGACAAAGCAGAGATTATTAAACCTGTCTATGCCGAGCAAAGCGGCGTGGTGTCTGCGATGGACACGCGCGCGATCGGTATGGCGGTGGTCGGCATGGGCGGCGGACGCCGTGTGGCGACAGACAAGATCGATTACGCGGTCGGCTTTGACCAGTTTATTCGTCTGGGTGAGGTGGCCGACAGCAATAAACCTTTAGCAATGATTCACGCCCGCACGGAAGCGCAGTGGCAAGACGCTGCCAACGCATTACAACGTGCAATTAAAGTGGGCGGAGAGTATGTACCAACTCCGGAAGTGTACCGTCAGATTCGTGAAGAAGACGTGTAGTTTCGGCGAGGAGTGAGCAATGAAAAGAGCATTTATTTTAGTTTTAGATTCTTTCGGTATTGGCGCGGCACCAGATGCAGAAGCATTTGGTGATGTGGGCGCAGACACACTCGGTCACATCGCCGATCAGTGTGCCGCCGGCGACGCGGACAACGCCAATCGCAAAGGCCCACTGACGCTGCCTAACTTGTCTAAGTTGGGTCTGGCGATGGCCCACAAAGAGTCAACGGGTCGTTTTGCGCCGGGCTTGGATGAGCGTGCAGACATCATCGGTGCTTACGGTCATGCGTCGGAACTGTCGTCTGGTAAAGACACTCCGTCCGGTCACTGGGAAATTGCTGGGGTGCCGGTTTTGTTTGAATGGGGTTACTTCAGCGACAAACAAAACAGCTTCCCGAAAGCGCTGACCGATCGCATTCTGGCGCGCGCGGGTCTCGACGGATTCTTGGGCAACTGCCACGCATCGGGCACGCAAGTGCTAGATGACCTGGGCGAAGAGCACATGAAAACTGGTCGTCCGATTTTCTACACGTCAGCAGACTCCGTCTTCCAAATTGCGTGTCACGAAGAGACGTTTGGTCTTGATCGTTTGCTGGAACTGTGCCAAATCGCGCGTGAAGAGCTGGAAGATTACAACATTGGCCGCGTGATCGCGCGCCCATTTATTGGCCCGGGCAAAGGTCACTTTGAACGAACCGGTAACCGTCGCGACTTGTCCGTTGAGCCGCCTTCAGCGACCGTACTGCAAAAACTGGTGGATGAGAAACAAGGCCACGTGGTATCGATTGGCAAGATTGCTGATATCTACGCCAACTGCGGCATCACCAAGAAAGTGAAAGCAACTGGCATTCCGGCGCTGTTTGATGCGACGTTGGAGCAGATTTCTGCAGCCGGTGACAACACCATCGTGTTCACCAACTTCGTCGATTTCGATTCCGCTTACGGCCACCGCCGTGATGTCGCTGGCTATGCTGCGGCATTGGAATACTTCGACAAGCGCCTGCCACAAGTGCTGGAACTGATGCAAGACGATGACCTGCTGATCCTGACCGCGGACCATGGCTGCGATCCAACTTGGCCGGGCACTGACCACACGCGTGAACACATTCCCGTGATTGTGTACGGCAAAAAAGTGAAACCGGGCTCTCTGGGCCAACGTGACACCTTTGCTGACATCGGCCAAACGCTGGCGAGCTACTTCGGTACTTCAGCAATGGACTACGGCAAAAACTTTCTGTAATCCCGCGCCGCAGGCGTGAGCGCGTCATGAACGTGTCACGTCTGCGGGCAACTATTTCAATGCCTGTAGGCAACTCTTTCAATGCCTGTAGGCAGAAATCAGAATCAACGATTAAGATTTACCCGATGATTGGGTAAACGAAACAAAGGAAAACACACATGGCTACTCCACATATCAATGCTGAGATGGGCGATTTTGCTGATGTTGTACTGATGCCGGGTGACCCGCTGCGCGCGAAGTACATCGCAGAAACTTTCTTAGACGATGTTGTTCAGGTTTGCGACGTGCGCAATATGTATGGTTACACAGGGACTTACAAAGGCCGCAAAGTGTCAGTCATGGGCCACGGCATGGGCATTCCATCTTGCTCAATCTACGTGACTGAGCTGGTGAAAGACTTCGGCGTGAAGAAAATCATCCGTGTTGGTAGCTGCGGCGCGGTCAACGAAGACATCAAAGTGCGTGATGTGGTGATTGGTATGGGGGCTTGTACCGACTCTAAAGTGAACCGTATCCGTTTCAAAGACCACGATTTCTCTGCAATCGCCGATTACAAAATGGTGAAAGCGGCAGAAGAAGCGGCGAAAGCACGCGGTATCGATGTGAAAGTGGGCAACCTGTTCTCTGCAGAACTGTTCTACACACCAGATCCATCAATGTTCGACGTAATGGATAAATACGGCATTGTGGGTGTGGAAATGGAAGCGGCAGGCATCTACGGCGTTGCTGCAGAATACGGCGCGAAAGCACTGGCGATCTGTACCGTGTCTGACCACATCAAAACCGGTGAGCAAACCACATCAGAAGAGCGTCAAAACACGTTCAACGAAATGATTGAAATCGCGTTGGATTCTGTGCTGATTGGCGATCAAGCTGGTTACTAAGTCGCTCGAAGCGATAAAAAACAAAAACCTCAGCCTAGGCTGAGGTTTTTTTGTGCATGACCCATGAGGTTAGCCGACGTTTTTCAGCAGCAAGTTTTCCCCTTTGCTTTTGGGGTGGCGACGCAGCAGCAGTGTCAGCAACATGCCACTGATAAAGCTCATCAATAGCATCAAATACATGTAACGATCGCTTTTGCGATAGTGATGATCAGAAATTGCGGTCACTTTGCCGGTTTCAAACGTGATGCGCACAAAGCCAATCAAACTGCCATCGTGCATCACCGGCTCGACCAGTTGTTGACGGCCAATGGCGGCAGTTTGCAATGGTGTATCCAATCCCAACACTTCGCGCACACTGAGCGCGGCGTCGCTGGCGGCCAGTTTCACCCCTTCAGCATCGTAAATGGTGGCATCAAACACCAAACGCTCTTGGGCCAGTTGATTGGTTAATGCCAATAAGCGTTCCTGATCTTGATCGGCAATCATGCTGCTTGCTGACAACGAGGCCTGCGTGATCAGTACTTTGGTCAGCGTTTCCAACTGATTGGCTTGAATGCGTTCATTGCCTTTACTGATCACCACACTGTTTTTGATGGTGATGAAAAACATCGTCGCCAGCAGGATCATTGCCACCGCACGAACCACCATTCGGAAGGAGAATAAGGAGCCGTCCATAGACCGTTCACCCTAAGAAAAATAAGACTGGCTCATATTGAGACTTGCGTTTTTAAATTGCAATAGGGTAACGTCAGGGAATCCCAACAAAGGAAAGTGGACATGGACGCTTTGAAAACCTTACCTATTAAAAAACATACGACTTTGCTCAACCGCCTGCCTGAAACCCGTTTTGCGAGCCAGTTAGACAAGGCCAAAGCCAGCTGGATTATCTTTGGCGAGTTTCTGTCGCCGCAGCAATTTGACGACATCGACTTCTTTACCGGTCAGTACAACACCATCTTGGACACCTGGAAAGTGGGGCATTACGACGTCGCATTGATGGCGGGCGAGTTAACGCCGGAGCATGAAACCATTCTCAAAGGCCTTGCGCTGGATTTTGCGCGCATCACGGAAGTTCCGGATCTCTCGAAGCCCGGCCTGATTGTGCTGGATATGGACTCGACGGCGATTCAGATTGAATGCATTGATGAGATTGCGAAGTTGGCTGGCGTGGGCGATGAAGTGGCGGAAGTCACTGAACGCGCGATGCAGGGCGAACTCGATTTTGAACAAAGCTTGCGCCAGCGTGTCGGCAAACTTAAAAATGCTGATGCCGCGATTCTAGATGCGGTGCGCCGCGAGCTGCCGCTGATGCCTGAACTGCCCGAATTGATTGGCACATTGCAGTCGTTTGGCTGGAAAACCGCGATCGCATCTGGCGGGTTTACGTACTTCTCTGATCATCTGCAACAGATGTTGTCGCTGGATCACGCGCAGTCCAACACGCTGGAGATCATCGAGGGCAAACTGACTGGGCAAGTGTTGGGCGATGTGGTGTCGGCGCAAACCAAAGCCGATATTTTGGTGGATCTGGCGCAGCAGTTTGATATTGAAATGCACAACACCGTGGCGGTGGGTGACGGTGCCAATGATTTGGTGATGATGTCGGCAGCTGGCTTGGGCGTGGCGTATCATGCCAAGCCGAAAGTCGAAGCCAAGGCGCAAACCGCAGTGCGTTTTTCTGCTTTGGGCGGCGTGTTGTGTATTTTGTCAGCCGGGTTGGTGAAACAGCAAAAATTGAGCTGGAAAACGCAGCCGTAAGCAGAACTTTGAATGAAAAAAAACGAGGCGTTTCGCCTCGTTTTTTATTGGGTCAATTCCAAGCGAATCAACACTTCTTCGGTGATGTCGATGATTTCGCCGAATCCCGACATCGCGGTCAACTCTTTTTCCAACGCTTTGGCGTGTGGCATGCTGATCTGCGCCAGTTCGTTGAGGTCGCTGCGCATTAACGTGGTGATGGGGTCAAACACCGGCACGCCACTGACTCGTAGCACATAAATTTCGCCCATGTGTTGCGCGCGCTGAATGAACTGAATGCGCTCTTTGGTGTTGACGAAATCGCTCACCAAACGTGATTCAATGGATTGAATGCGAGAGCCAAACTTCATCGCCGCAATGTACACGTCATTGTATTGTGGCTCAGCCCCATCGATGCGACGCATCGGGGTGGCCAGTAACGAATTGGTGTGGCCTTTGAAAATAGGCTCCAGCGAGATGCGATTCTCGTGTCCGAGCTTCGCCAGCAAAGCCAAATGGGGTGGTAATGGGTAGTTCACGCCAATCACACGTGGGCGTAAATTGGCCCCCACTTTTTCGACAAAAATCGGCGAGCTGACAATCTTATCCAGCAAAATATTGTGCAGACCTTCCAGCAACGTGGGGCTTGGTAGGATCTCTTCTTTACGCAGCAACTTGTCCTGATTGTTTTCGATGATGCTGTTAAAAAAGGCGATGCTCTTCATCGTCTGCGCGTTTTCTTCAATCATCAGTTGCAAACGACGGCCTTCCGGCCCGACACGCACCACTTGATACGGCAGGGCATCCAATGGCAGCTTTTTGTCGTACAGTTTGAGTTCCTGAAAATTGACCGTCACCATGTCTCCGGCTTTGAGGTTGACGGGCGAGGCCAGAATCAAACTCAGTCCGCGTTTGGATAAGTCGACGGTAAATCCTTCGGCCACCGCCTGCGCGTCATTCATCAGCTGCATGGGGGTGCGGAATTTATAGCGCGGCTCTTTGCGGCGGGTTTTGGCATCAAAGTAGATGTTGAGCGGCGTGCCTTCCACTTTACGCGGATGGCGAAACGGGTTGAGTTCACTGCTGGCCATCGTGGGTTTGTCGACCAGCAGATAATCTTTGGCGGCGCTGAGGTCACTCACTTCCTGCAAAATGCCACAATGGGTCAGTTCGCTGGAGTGATTGGTCAACTCCTTTGCGTGGGTGGCCAGCTCGGAACGCTCCTCCTCGGAGAGTTCAAACACCGACAGGCGAAATGCTTTCCAACTGTTTTTACGCGCGCCGATGTGCCAGAACAGTTTGCGCTGTTCGCGAGATGCTTCCGGCATCATCATCGAAAAGAACAGGGTTTTGCCTTGATGATCATGTTTGAACGAATACAACACGTTGTTGCTGCCACGCATGCCCGGTTTGGTCAGCTGTTCCATACGAGCGCTGTTAAACAGGCTACCGAGCGCTTGTTGGTTGCGTTCGTCTTGCCAATATTGCCAAATCGGTTGGTTGTTTTCGGTCATCAATACCAATTTGAGTTCGCTGCCGCTAAAGAACACCGGCAAATTGGCGGTGTGTTTGAGGTAGCTATGTTCAAAACCGCGCGTGCGGGCACGAATGATTTTGTCTTGGTTATCATGCTTGGCTTTTTGCGCGTTATTGCGCAGCGATTCGTCGATCACGCGTTCAATGACGGTGGTATCTGTCAGTTTCAGAGTGCGTAGAAACTTAACGGCATCGTTGTCGTACGAATCGTCAATCGCCAGAATCCGGTATTCGATGGCGGCGCTGAGGCCACCGATTTCAGACGACTGTGCCAGTTCAGTAAAAAACACTGAAATCACGTCGCCGAGTTTGTAATCGAACGCGGACGGCACTTTGAATTTTGCGCCCGAGGCCGATAAGTCAACGCTCAAACCATGCACGACTTGTTGATTTGGGCGCAGATGGATTTTGACCTGCGAGGCTATTTTTAAGCGGTTTTCCTGACGTTTGAGATCATATCCCAATTTCACCGGTTCGACTTCAAACGGGCTATCGGCACTGGTGAGTTTGGATTGATTGAGCGTGCCGCGCTGTTTCATCACGCGGAAATTATTGCGCGTGTTGTATAGGATTTCCCACACGCCTTCGGTGTAGCTACCGTACTTCTTTAGTCCTTTGTGGTAGGCGTTAAACGCGACGTCGTCGAGCCAATGTTTGCGGCCATCCAGATCGTATTCTCGGCACTCGCCTTGCACGCGACCGCGTAGATCGATGCTCTTGCTACACGGCGCCATCACGCGGTTGAGCTCCATCTTCACCAGCAGTTTGACTGATGGCGGATGGCTGCTGGTGAGCTGGTTCAGCAGGCGCTCGAAATCGGGTGAGTGAAACACCGGAATTAATTGTTCAGCGAAAGAGAGAATTTCAGATTGCTGCATATTTTTCTGTTAGAGTGTGGTTCTCATTCATGATACATCGGCTTTAGACGCAAAATCTTTAGCGGTATGTTGCAGTGATTCAATAATTTATTAAAGCTGTGTAGTCACAACTTAGACGATTTTTGAGGATTCATGGTTAAAGCAAAACGAGCGTATGTCTGCAATGACTGTGGTGCGGATTTTCCGCGTTGGCAAGGGCAATGTAATGCCTGCGGCGCGTGGAACACTATTTCTGAAGTGCGTTTGGCGGCATCGCCGCAGGTGGCGCGCAATGAACGCTTGAGTGGTTACGCTGGCAGTGCAACGGAAGCGGTGGTGCAAACGCTGTCTGAGATTGATTTGCAGGAAGTGCCGCGTTTTAGCAGTGGTTTTAAAGAACTCGACCGTGTGCTGGGCGGTGGCGTGGTGCCGGGGGCGGCGATCCTGATCGGGGGCAGCCCAGGCGCCGGTAAATCAACCTTGCTGCTGCAAACCATGTGTCTGCTTTCGTCACAAATGAAAACCCTGTATGTCACGGGGGAAGAGTCGCTCCAGCAAGTGGCGATGCGTGCCTCTCGCCTTGGATTGCCGAAAGAGCATTTGCAAATGCTGTCGGAAACTAACGTCGATCGCATTTGCCAAATTGCGGAAAAAGAGCAGCCACGCATTATGGTCATTGACTCGATTCAAGTGATGCATGTGGCCGATGTGCAATCGTCGCCGGGCAGTGTCGCGCAGGTGCGTGAAGCGGCCACGGCCCTGACGCGTTACGCCAAACAAAACAATGTCGCGGTGTTTATCGTCGGTCACGTGACGAAAGACGGTACCTTGGCGGGCCCTAAAGTTCTCGAACACATCATCGACTGTTCGGTGCTGCTCGATGGCGGGGCTGACAGTCGTTTTCGCACACTGCGCAGTCATAAAAACCGTTTTGGTGCGGTGAATGAATTGGGCGTTTTTGCGATGACCGGACAAGGGCTGCGCGAAGTGAGCAATCCATCGGCGATTTTCTTGTCGCGTGGAGAAGAGGCCACGTCTGGCAGTTCCGTGATGGTGGTGTGGGAAGGCACACGGCCTTTATTGGTTGAAATTCAGGCGCTGGTGGATTACTCACAGTTGGCGAATCCTCGCCGTGTGGCGGTCGGTTTGGAACAAAACCGTTTATCGTTGCTGCTGGCCGTGTTGCACAAACACGGTGGGTTGCAGATGGCGGACCAAGATGTGTTCGTCAATGTGGTTGGTGGCGTGAAAGTCACCGAAACCAGTGCAGACCTCGCCCTATTGATGGCGCTTTTGTCTAGTTTTCGTGACAAACCACTGCCAAAAGATGTGGTAGTATTCGGCGAAGTGGGGTTGGCAGGCGAAATTCGTCCGGTCCCGAGCGGTCAGGAACGATTGAACGAAGCGTTCAAACATGGCTTCAAAAAAGCCGTCGTCCCGATGGCGAATATGCCGAAAGGTGGCATCCCTGGAATGCAAATTCATGGGGTTCGAAAGTTGTCGGAAGCCATTACGGCCTTTGATGAACTGTGAGGAAGTGAATGGTAAACGCTCGGTAAATATTTCGCTTATCGGCTCGCGTCTTGAAGGCGGATCGCCTATATTTCATCAGCAGTAGACAGCCGTAAACTATTTTTTTTCAGCAAGTGTACGCAGGGGTATCAGTCTTGACGGATTGTGATATACTCTGCGCGCACTTTATACCTTATTAACAGAGTAAGACAATGGCAGATTTATCGAAATACAGAAACATTGGTATTTTCGCGCACGTTGACGCGGGTAAAACCACTACCACTGAGCGTATTCTTAAGCTTACTGGTAAAATCCATAAAGCAGGCGAAACACATGATGGTGAATCGACTACAGACTTCATGGAGCAGGAAGCAGAGCGCGGTATTACTATCCAATCAGCTGCGGTAACTTGTGAGTGGAAAAAACACCGACTAAACGTTATCGATACTCCTGGACACGTTGACTTTACAGTAGAAGTATACCGTTCACTGAAAGTTCTTGATGGCGGTATCGGTGTATTCTGTGGTTCTGGCGGTGTTGAACCTCAGTCAGAAACTAACTGGCGTTACGCGAACGAATCAGAAGTTGCACGTATCATCTTCGTTAACAAACTGGACCGTATGGGTGCAGACTTCTTTAACGTTGTTGAACAAGTGAAGAACGTACTGGCGGCGACTCCTCTGGTGATGACGCTACCAATCGGTCGTGAAGACGATTTCGTGGGTGTTGTTGACGTACTGAACCGTCAAGCATACGTATGGGATGAGACTGGTCTTCCAGAAAACTACAGTATTCAAGACGTTCCTGCAGACATGGTTGATCAAGTAGAAGAGTACCGTGAGCTTCTGATCGAATCAGCTGTAGAGCAAGACGACGAGCTGATGATGGCTTACATGGAAGGTGAAGAACCAACTGTTGAGCAAATCAAAGCATGTATCCGTAAAGGTACTCGTGATCTAGCGTTCTTCCCAACATTCTGTGGTTCAGCGTTCAAAAACAAAGGTATGCAACTTGTTCTTGACGCAGTTGTAGATTACCTACCAAGCCCAACAGAAGTTGAACCACAAGATCTGACTGATCCTGCAACTGGTGAACCAACTGGCGAAAAAGCAATCGTTGATGCTGATCAGCCACTGAAAGCGCTAGCATTCAAGATCATGGATGACCGTTTCGGTGCCCTGACTTTCATCCGTATCTACTCTGGCCGCATGAAGAAAGGCGACACCATCCTTAACTCTGCGACTGGTAAAACTGAACGTATCGGCCGTATGGTTGAGATGCAAGCGAACGACCGTACTGAGATCACTGAAGCGCAAGCAGGTGACATCATTGCTGTAGTTGGTATGAAAAACGTTCAAACTGGTCACACGCTGTGTGATCCAAAACACGAATGTACGCTAGAACCAATGATCTTCCCAGAGCCAGTAATCTCTATCGCTGTTGCTCCTAAAGACAAAGGTTCAACTGAGAAAATGGGTATCGCGATCGGTAAAATGGTTGCAGAAGATCCATCATTCCAAGTTGAAACTGACGAAGATTCAGGCGAAACCATCCTGAAAGGTATGGGCGAACTTCACCTAGACATCAAAGTGGACATCCTGAAACGTACTTACGGTGTTGAACTGGAAGTAGGTGCTCCTCAGGTTGCTTACCGTGAAACTATCACAAAAGCAATCGAAGACAGCTACACCCACAAGAAACAGTCTGGTGGTTCAGGTCAGTTCGGTAAGATCGACTACCGCATCAAACCAGGTGAGCCAAACTCAGGCTTCACTTTCAAATCAACTGTAGTTGGTGGTAACGTTCCTAAGGAATTCTGGCCAGCAGTTGAGAAAGGTTTTGAGAGCATGATGGCGCACGGTGTGCTTGCAGGCTTCCCAACGCTTGACGTTGAAGTTGAACTGTTCGACGGTGGCTTCCACGCAGTTGACTCATCTGCAATCGCATTTGAAATCGCAGCGAAAGGCGCATTCCGTCAATCAATGCCAAAAGCGGGCGCGCAACTTCTAGAACCTATCATGAAAGTTGACGTGTTCACTCCAGACGATAACGTTGGTGACGTTATCGGTGACTTGAACCGTCGTCGTGGTATGATCAAAGACCAACAAGCTGGTGCAACTGGCGTTCGTATTAAAGCAGACGTTCCTCTATCAGAAATGTTCGGCTACATCGGTACGCTACGTACTATGACTTCAGGTCGTGGTCAGTTCTCTATGGAGTTCGAAAAATACGCACCATGTCCAGCAAACGTTGCTGAGAAAGTAATTGCTGAAGTTAAAGAGCGTAACGCTAAGAAGTAATTCTTAAGCGAAGCACTTAACAACAAAGCCCCGTGAGCGAAAGCTGACGGGGCTTTTTCTTTTGGCGCCATTTGAGAGGACGGACGACTGCGTTGCCAGCAGTACCTCAGCACTTAGCGATCAAACTGTGTGTCACGAACTTCGCCAGTGTAGGGATAACGCTGCTGAAACTGAGTAATTTCTGAACGCAACCATTGATGAAACGCTTGAATCTTTGGACGCTTGAAATAACCATTTGGCGCACATAAATAGAACTGAAAACGCGGCTTTAACGCCACATTGCCAATCTGCACCAACTTCCCTTCTTCGATGTAGCGACAGACCGTCGCGTGCTTCACCAACGCAACGCCTTGAACGGCGAGTGCACCTTCGAGCACAAACTGCGAGCCGTTGTATTGCAGCGTTGGTTTACTGCTGTCATAGCCAAGGTTACGAAGCCACACGCCCCAATCCATGTCGGGCCAGATATCCTCAATCAGGTCGGCACGCACCAGATCATCGAGCTGATAAATCTTGTGCTGCTGCTGATAAATCGGGTGGCAAACAGGATAGAGCACTTCGTCCATCAACCATTCTGAACGCACGTTCTTATAATCGCCACTGCCGTAGCGAATGCAAACATCCACACTAGAATCTTGAAAATTGACCAAATCGCTGGTGGGTTCGATCAGCAGTGAGATTTCCGGATGTTGCGCGCGAAAATCACCAATCCGTGGCACCAGCCAGTGTTGAGCAAACGAGGGTAGGGTGGAAATGGATAGCTGATGCGGTGCCGGATCTTGGTTGATCAGCCGAATCCCTTCCTGCAAGTGAGCAAAGCCTTTTTGCGCTTGGTGATACAAAATGGTGCCTTCATGGGTCAGCAGGATCTTGCGGTGCTGGCGAATGAAGAGTTCAGCGCCCAACCACTCTTCCAGTAAACGGATCTGTTGGCTGATCGCCGCTGGCGTCACAAATAACCGTTCGGCCGCCAGTTTAAAACTGCCCGTTTCCGCAGCCGTATAAAAATAGAACAGTCCTTGAAAAGGCGGGATACGTTCACTCACATTAGTTTTCCTTAACTCAATAGCAAAATCTATCGTTTGTCGCCTGAATGATTAATGACGATTATTAGCCATAACAAATCAGGGTTCAAGGGGGACTTATGAACGTAACTCACACTGAAACATCCAGCACTCACCATGAAATACCACGTGATTCACTTAACGCATTCTTGAGTCAACTCATGCAGTGGCGCCACAACTACCGGACGCGTCGTCAGCTACGTGAGCTACCACCCCACTTACTCAAAGACTTAGGCCTTGAACAGGATCAGGTACAAGCAGAAGCCAATAAATATTTTTGGCGTTAAAGCGGTGCTTGTTGTTTCAGCTCTCGTCGCAGCCAATCACTAAACGCATGAATGCGGGCTGCGCGGGACGAGGCGGGATCGCTGATTAAGCTATAGCGCACGCCGGGCGTGAGGCCGATGGCAAACGGTTTCACCAATAAGCCTCGGGCGACAAAATCACCCGCTAAGCTATCAGTGGCCAAGCAGGCACCATGCCCTGCAATGACGGCATTCAATGCCATGTCGAAGGTGCTGACTTCCATCCACTGCACCGCCTCCTTCTTCATGGCGACGTGTGCAGCTTGAAACCAGTTCGACCAGGGGAAAGTCTGTGAGTCGAAGTGAATTAACCAGCAGTTCAGCAGTTGTTCGGGTTGGGAGAACTGCATTGACTGAGCCAGCTCGGGAGAACAAAACGGATAGACGGGTTCTTCGAACAATATTTCTTGATCCAGTTCGCTGTCGGTGACCGTTTCATTGCCTTGCCAGATCGCGACATCAATCGCGCTGTGGCGAATATTGGGAGTGTCGCAATCAGTGATGAGACGAATCGGAATATAAGGATGCTCCATGGTGAACTTCCATAGGCGGGGCATTAACCAACGTGACGCAAATGATGGTGGTGTTCGCACACACAGCACCCCTTCAACGGGTTCACTCTGAATTTGATTGAGTCCGGTGATGATTTTTTCAAAGCCACTACTGACTTGTTGGTAGAGCGTTTCACCCGGTTTGGTGAGGTGCATTTCGCGCCCTTGGCGCACAAAAAGCTGACAGCCCAATGCATCTTCCAATTGCCGAATCTTTTGACTGACCGCAGCTTGAGAGATAAATAATTCCGCCGCGGCAGCGCTGTAACTGCGCAGGCGAGCGGCGGCTTCAAAATAACGCAGACCAGCTAAGTGCTTCAGTCGATTGTCCATAATCTCTGCTTATAGTCGGTGGTGGAAATGATCGTTCGTGTCACGAGGTCGTGCTATCCATAATACGCATAAGAGAGTGCAGGATACAGGAGTAAATCAATGGAACGAGCGATCAAACTCACCCAGAAAAAGACGTGGATTAACCGCTTATCAAGCTTTATGAAGGCGGTGTGGTTGAACAGGACATCTCGTCGAAAAGTAGCTTCATTACCAGAGAGTGCACATTTGCAAAAAGACATGGGTTTGGAGTCGTCACACAACACTTCACACGACTATCAGCGTTACTTATAGTCATGACATCAAAAAGGGAGCAATAGCTCCCTTGTGGTGTTGATAGCAATGATGAAGGAATGGTTACTCTTCCCACACCACCAATTGCCCTTTGGGCCAGTTTTGGCCGACGTCGTGGTATTTCTGTTCCAGCACGTGGCGTTTGATCTTCAACGTGGGGGTCAAAATCCCGTTTTCGATGCTCCATGGCGTTTTGATCATCAAGACGCCTTTGATCTGTTCATGCGACTCCAGCTCCTGGTTGATCTTAGCGATCACTTTATGGGTCGTGCGTTCATAGCGAGCGCGATCAAAGTTGGTAAAATGATGCGGCACCACCAGCAGAATCGGAGCCGGTAAGCCGAGGCCAATCAAACACATCATCTCTACGCGGCTGTACTCAAACAATTTGTTCTCTATCGGAACCGGAGAGACGAATTTGCCTTTGGCGGTTTTGAAAGTGTCTTTCTTACGACCTTGAATCGTCAGGTACCCATCGGCGTCAAGTGAGCCGATATCGCCCGTGTGCAGCCAGCCTTCTTTATCGAAAGACTCCTGCGTCGCAATGTCGTTTTTGTAGTAACCAGAAAATAACCCTTTGCCGAGCACCATGATCTCACCATCAGGGGCAATTTTCAGATTGATGCCGGGGCCGGCTTGTCCGACGGTGCCGATTTTATCCGCGCGGAATGGGTAGTTGATGGTGCTGTATGCAAAGGATTCGGTCATGCCCCACGCTTCCGTGATATTCAGTCCTAAGCGGTGATACCAATGCAATAATGCTGGGGAGACAGGGGCTGAACCACACCCCAGTACGCGCGCTTGATCCAATCCAAGCCCATCAGCTAACTTACGTTTGATCAGCGTGTTGATCAACGGGATTTTGAGCAGAATATCGAGCTTCTTCTGCGGCAATTTATCTTGAATGCGTTGTTGGAACAACGTCCAGAGCCTTGGCACCGAAATAAACAGCGTCGGACGCTGCATCTTCACATCTTCGATAAAGGTATCGAGTGATTCGGGGAACGCGGTTGGCACGCCGCCTTGGATCGATGAACCAAAAATATAAACTCGTTCAGTGATGTGCGCCAAAGGCAGATACGAGAACAGGCGGTCCCCCTCTTGGATACCGATATGACGAATCAGTTGCTGCACTGACCAACTGAACGCGCCAAAGGTCAGCATTGCGCCTTTGGGGAGGCCCGAAGTGCCAGAGGTGTAAACCAAAGACATCACTTTTTCATCGTCATGTTGAGGGCGCTTTTCGCTCGGCGGGTAGTGCGCAATCAAATCATGAAAGTGATGCTGACATTGCGGCGCTGAATCGTAGGGCAAAGCAATGCTGATGAGATCCGGCATCTCGGCCAGAACCTGCGCCGTAGGGTTGGCATCGTCAAGTTTGCCAGCAATGAGGATTTTACTTTCACTGTGCGTCACACAGTATTCGATGGTCTCAGCACCCGCGGTTGGAAAAATCGGGACACTGACAAAATCACCCAGCATCATCGCCAGATCGCAGATGAACCATTCGGCACAGTTTTTTGAGACCAACGCGATTTTATCGCCAGGCTGCGCGCCTAAATCGCTTAGCGCAGAGGCAAGACGCAATGCCTGATCGGCCACTTCGGCGTAGGTAAACTCGACAAATTGGCGATTAATTATTTGCTTGAGATAGACTTCATTAGGGCGTTCCTTGGCCCATTTTAAAATCATCTCGTTGGGTGGGGGGAGAGCACAGGTCGGTTTGCGTAACTCGTTAGGCTGAATCATTCTCTAACTCCATGTTATTGGCAAAACAGTGATACCTTTGCTGCGCAGTGTTTCACGATGGTTCACGGTCTATGAGTTCATCATTAAAACCGCCCAGATTAGGTACGTTATTGTTATGTTAATTTATTGTTAACTCTAGCAGTTTGTTTTGCCCTGGGGAAGCATTACTCACACCCAGTTACAGAATTTATGACGCGTGAAGCTGACGGAATACGCCAGGGCTAATGCCGGTTTTCTTTTTAAAAATGCGCGAAAAATAGGACACATCCCGATAGCCGCATTGATACGCGATGAAGGCGATTTTCGCGTTTTTCTCATCTACCAGTAAACGCTTCGCCATGGCAATTCGCTTGTTGCAAATGTAATCGCGGAAACTGACACCGATGACTTTGTGGAACAATTTCGAGAAGTAAGAGACGGAGTAGTGGCAATAATTGGCGATGTCTTCCTCACGAATTTCTTTGGTAATGTTGAGGTCGATGTAGCGAAGAATGTCCAGCATTTCTTTGCTCATGCTTGTGGGTGATGTTGGGCTGTGGGGCAGTTTGGGGTCAAACACCTGCTGATCAAAACTGAGCTCCAATTTCTCACACAAAGAGACCAGAATGATTGAGGGATCATCGCGAGAAATATCCATCAAACCAAAAATGGCTTCGTGGCGACCAATCGCATTTTTATACGAACCGTCATGAATGATAATCAGATACTTATGAAGATTGGCGCACATTTTCAATGCGGTGAGGAGTAATTCTTGTCCGCGATCCTTTTGATAGAAAAAGAGCGCATAGTGAATATCCGGTTCACTGAGAATGGACACGTCGTTCCCATGCTCCACTAAATCAAAATGATGTCGACACACGTCTTGAACTCGCCTAGGTAAAAAGTTTACCGGGCTTCCCAGCCAGTGCCCCTCGTGTTTCCCTGTCATCGTCGTGCTCACATTGTTTTCATGAATAACCCGTTGGAAAGCCGGGTTTTGTAGTAAGCCTAGAATCACGACCAAAAAGTGCAAGTTTCCCCCCAAAGGTATGAGGTCAAATCACGCGTTTTGGCGCGGTTTCGCAGTGATGCTCAATCAAGTCTGGAATGTAAATCACTGAACGATGTTTCATCCATGAGAATGTGTGTTGTCGGAAAATTTGGCCTGATACTTCGATTCGCGATTTAAATCTAAAATATCCTCAAAAACACCCCATTGCCAACGCATGAAACCGAGTGAAAGTAACGGATCATGCCAAATCATTACGGTCTATTCATTCATTATGTTGATAGTTGTTTCAATGTTTTGGTTGTTTTGTGAATAAAAAAGTACCAAAAGAGGTCAAAAAAATCCTAACTACTATTGATAGAACTATCTAGATTCTAAGAGAACCATTCAGTAAGGAGACCACGATATGGATAAGTTCACTAAGGTTGTTAAAGAGTTTTGGCAAGATGAGGAAGGGTTGACAGTCGTCGAATATGTTGTAGGTGCTGGCTTGCTGGTTGCTGGTCTTGCAACGATTTTTAACCAATGGGGTGCGACTCTTCAATCCGAATTGACAAGTATTGACTTTGATGCCGGTTCTTGAACTAGCAGTGTCATCGTTTGACTCAGATGAATATTTGTATTTGGGGTTTGTTAATTACTGTTGGGGTATACGATGCACGTCAGCATCGTATACCCAATGTTCTGCTCGGGTTGTTGATGCTGGCAGGAGTGATTCAAACTCTGTTACTGGACCAAACCTTTGATCTGTTTGTGGGGCAGATAGGGGCAATGCTGATGGTATTCGTGCTTGCCTTGATGTGTCACATGGCGGGGTGGATGGCGCCTGGGGACGTGAAACTTTTGGCGGTGATAGGTTTTCTCACTGGGTTTGGGCATCTTGCAGACACGTTCTTCTACATTGGCTTGAGTGCAATTTTTATCGGTGTGATGTACGGCATGTTGAACTATTTGTTGCTGTTCAAAGAGTCGGTTAGCGTCGTAGGCGTCAGAGTTTATCTTATGGGGCCTATCCATAGCAGACTACGTCGTGAAAGTTCTCGCAAGCTTGAGCTTGTTATGCCCTTTGCGCCAGTTGTCGTTGTTGGTGTTGCCTTAGCACAATATGCACAAGCCTACTTTTAAACAGCGCAACCATGACAAGGAGTCATTATGGCAACAGCGGTATCCAACGATCTTCACCGATCCGCCCTGACGCCTCAAGCAACTGCGCCGAAGGTTCCGACATCATTTGAGGATCTTAAAGTTCCGAAAGCCGTGTTAGAAAACCTGCTGTTAAAGCATCTGGCCGCTTATCCCAAATCGGACGTGTTGCAGTTGACTCGGCACATGGCGATCAACAGTCATATGATTGAGGATTTGATTGCTGTTTTAAGGCAAAAATCACTGGTAGAGGTCTTTCAAGCGGAACTCTCCTCCTACCTCAATCCTACATCAGGGCACGTGAGATACGGTTTATCGGAAAGCGGTATGCGGGAAGCCGACGTGGCGTTTACGAAAGATGCGTATCTCGGGCCGGCGCCTGTATCTCTTGAAGACTATAATGCCATGGTTCAGGCGCAAGATGTTCGCTCTAAAATCATTACGCGTCCTGATGTCGAATTTGCGCTGAAAGATGTTTTTGGTTCGGAGCGGTTGGTCTCGGTGCTTGGGCCGGCGATTAACTCGGGTCGAGCGCTGCTCCTTTATGGCGATGCTGGGACCGGGAAAACCTTCGTTGCCACCCGCATTCTCAATTCTCTCAATACATCGGTATTCGTGCCTTATTCGGTGTATGCCATGGGGAACATCATTAAGGTGTACTCGCGGCAGCATCATCGTGCGGTGGATGCCAACAACCAGAATCAATCGCTGTCGTACAAAGATCAATATGACCGCCGCTGGGTGTTGTGTGAACGACCAAGTATTCAAGTGGGCGGGGAGCTCACTATGGATATGTTGGAAGTGAACCACACGGAGCATAACCGTGTTTGGATGGCGCCACTACAAATGATGGCCAATAACGGCATTTTCATCATCGATGATTTAGGGCGACAGCCCATGCCAGTGGCTACTCTACTTAACCGTTGGATCGTTCCGATGGAATACTTCTATGACTATCTGTCATTGCCCAACGGTCAACAAATCACCATTCCTTTTATATTAACACTGGCGTTTTCGACCAACTTGGATCCGGAAAAAATCAGTGACCCAGCATTCTTGCGTCGACTAGGTTACAAAGTTCAGTTTCATCCTCTGGAGCAATCTGAATACCACGCATTGTGGGAAGAAATGGCTTCTAATCGAAATTTACAGGTTCATGCTTCGTCTTTTGAGGTTCTGTACAGTTTGCACAGACAACACGCAGTGGGCTTTTATCCCTGTTTGCCGAAAGACTTAATCGGAATCAGTCGAGACATCATCGCATTTGAAGAAAGTGATCCCCTCATCACTCCGGTCATTATGGAGCGAGCTTGGGAAGTTTACTTCACTGCGGATGGCAAAGGAGGAGGTGCTCGATGAGTCGTAATCAAGTGATTTTGTTATTTCTGCTGTCTGTACTGTTTGGGCTTGGCGCGGTGTTTTTTGCCAAACAATGGATGGACCGGCAAGTACAACCACAAACCGAAGTGGAAGTGGTTGAGCGGGTGCCTGTCGTGGTGGCATCCCGTGATATTCCAGCCAGTACGGTGATTGAAGAGCAATACTTAACCACCCGTTTGCTAGAAAAATCATGGATGACCGAAAATCAATTTTCTGAGCCCACGGAAGTGATAGGAAAGATCGCCGAATCCGATATCTACCCCAATGAAATTATCGTCGCGCAACGTCTTAGTATTCCCGGTGAAGGGGCCACGCTCGCCGCGTTGATTCCTGAAGATAAACGAGCGGTCACCATTCGCGTGAATGACGTGATTGGTGTCGCGGGCTTCTTGCTGCCGGGGAATAAAGTCGATGTGTTGAACACGATTCAGTACAGCAAAACGTCTGCCAACACGACCACCATTTTGAAAGACATTCGTGTGTTAGCCGTTGACCAAACCGCAAAGACGCAAGAAAACAAGCCGATTATTGTTCGAGCCGTGACGTTGGAAGTCTCTCCCAAAGAGGCAGAAAAACTATTGAGTGCCAAAAGTAAGGGAGACATTCAGCTGGTGTTGCGTAATCCGCATGCGGTTGAGGAAAAAGTGGTGCGTCGTTATGTGCCGCCGCCTAGTGTCACCATCATCAAAGGAACGAACTCATCGAATGTTCGTGTAAAAGAGTGAGGTGAAAGATGAAAACGATAATGACAACGCTGATCCTTTTCCTGACGTGCAGTCAATGGGTCTATGCCGCGAATCAGAGCGGTAAAGTGGTGACCGTTCCTCATCACAAATCAACTTACGTGAAACTTCAAGGGGCTGCGAGCCGAGTTTCGCTTGGGGATCCAGAGGTTTTGGATATTGTGATGCTCAAAGCTGATGAACTGTTTTTGATCGGGAAGCGATTAGGGTCGACCAACTTAATGGCTTGGGATAGACGAGGCCAATTGCTGGAGTCGATCAACATTGAGGTCACGCACGACGTGAATAGCCTGAAAGCCAAACTGTATGAATTTTTACCCAACGAAACGATCTCCGTACACAGCGCGCAAAATCGTTTGATTTTGAGCGGGCAGGTCAGTTCACAAGAAAAAATGAATTTGGCATTACGACTCGCGGAAACCTACGCGTCAGGCGATACCGCGGATAAGGCGACGGATTCAAGAAATAAAGAGGCGGAAAAAACAGGCGTGGTGAATTTGATGTCGATTGGTGGTGCGCAGCAAGTGATGATTGAAGTCACGGTTGCAGAAGTACAACGCAGCTTAGTTCGCCGTTTTGACTCCAATTTCCATTTCTTCGAAGGGAACGGCAAGTTCTCGTGGGGTGCAACATCTGCGGGGGGCTACATTGATGACATCACGGGAGTCGCGGGGCCAGTGTTTAATGCTCCCACGATTGATAGTACAGGGTTGTTATCAACCTTTATTGATGGCGATACCCTATTTACGTTGGCCTTAGATGTTGCCAAAGAGAATGGGGTGGCCAAAGTCTTGGCCGAGCCTAACCTCACAGCATTAAGTGGGGCCAAAGCTGAGTTCTTAGCGGGTGGGGAATTTCCTATTCCTGTCCCTAATCGAGACGGCATCACCATCGAATACAAAGAGTACGGGGTTGGGTTGAAATTCATTCCGACCGTGTTGAGTGACAAAAAAATCAACCTGAATCTGGCTGTGGATGTGAGTGAAATCGCCAGTTCAACTACCTTAACGGTTTCGCCATCGGGCACCAATGCGGCGTACTACATTCCACCGATCACGCGTCGAAGCGCGGCGTCCACCTTGGAACTTGCTGATGGACAGACCATCGGGATTGCCGGGCTATTGAGTGAAAATGTGCGCGACTCGGTGAGCAAGTTTCCGGGCATTGGGGACATTCCGGTTCTCGGACAACTGTTCAATAGCCAAGAATATGTTTCGGGTGAAACTGAGCTGGTGATTTTGGTCACCCCGCGTCTAGCAAAACCGATTGATCGTAGCAAAGTGGTGTTGCCGACGGATGCATTTGTCGAGCCGACCGATCTGAAATACTACTTGTTGGGACAAGGGGCTTATATCGCAGGGCCTCGTGATGTGAAACGCACCAAAGCGTCAGATAGCTACGACGAAATGGCGACGACGGGTAAGGGTGGTTCGGAAGGTTCTTTTGGTCATGATCTGTAAGGAGCATCTTATGAAATATGTTGTTTTGATTTTGTCGCTACCGTTGATGCTGCTGAGTGGATGTGCCAACGAGCCTCGATTAGGGACCCATGTCGCGCAGGTGAAACAGTTACAAACTTATAACCCCAATGCCACGAAAGAAAACCTAGAGGTTTTGCCTGATGGTACTGGGGAACGTATGGAAGGTGTTTACAACACCTATACTGGTAAGAAAGGGGAAGAGCTCAAAGGGGGCTCAACCAGTCAGATTCTTGAGGGCTTTAAATAGTCGAGGTCGTTATGAATACACAACGCCCACTTCGTGGAATTCGTAAGCAGCGAGGTCTGGTTGTTGTGATTGTTACCATAGCAATGTTGGTGCTCATCGCAGTTGCCGCCTTTGCCATTGATATCAACCACGCAATGATGAATCGGACCAAGTTGCAAAATAGCGTGGATGCAGCGGCTCTGGCAGCGGCAATTGTATTGGATAAAGATGGGACAGAGGCGCAAGCCGACACGATTGCGCGGTCGACATTAACCAAAATGTCGACCGCCGCAGGTAACGCTGAGTTGACTCTGGATGTCTCGAATGTGGTGAACGTTGAGGTGCAGTTTTCCAACGATCCGACGGTTTTTCCTGATTCAGGTTATTCGAGTTCGCCTGACGGTGATCGCTATGTTCGCGTGGTGATCAATCAATTGGATTTAGAAAGCTTTTTTTTCGCTCGAGTCATGGGGGTGACTAAACGCTTAACAGCCAGCGCTGTCGCAGGGCCTAGCCCGGGCGGGAATGCGTGTAATATTGTGCCAATGGCGGTGTGTGAAGGCGATGATGCTGGAACGAATGGTTATGACGCAGGCGTCGTGTATGCCCTCAAAATTGCTGACCAAAACGATCCGGCGATGGGGTCTGGTAATTTTCAATTACTTGATTTTGGTTCTGGTGCGAGCACGGTGCGTGAAGCATTGGCCGGTGGTTACGCCGGCTGTGTTGATTTGGATGCCGGGGAAACGGTTACCACCAAACCGGGTAATACCGTCGGGCCGGTCGGGCAAGGGCTGAATACTCGGTTTGGCGACTATTCAGGTGGTGGCCTGAGTGCCACAGATTACCCTCCGGATTTGTATGTTAAACAAACGACACCGACATTGACGGATGCAGATGTCGGCTCGACCCCTGCGTGGGGGTATCAAGATTACAAAGACGATTTGAATGACAATGTGTGCCCTGGTGATGCGACGAATTGCAAAAGCAATGGTGATGCCGAGCGACGGATTCTGGCGATTCCGGTTGTGGACTGTTCGGGTGCAAGTGGTGGGACAAACAACTTTGCCGTATCCGCGATCGGGTGTTTCTTTTTGCTGCAAAAGGCGCCCAATTCTAACGGTGGACATACTTCAATTTTTGGCGAGTTTATCGAAGATTGCACCGTGAAAAATACTCGTAACAATGGCACCAGTACGTCCAATGGTCCTCATCGAATTGTCCTGTACAAGGACCCCAATAGTGAGGAGTCGTAATGATGAAACGCCTCATGAAAAAGCAAGCTGGTTTAGCCGCGGTGGAGTTCATTATTACCGTGCCGTTGTTGCTGGTGTTATTGGGGGGAATTGTTGAATTTGGTAATGCCTTCGTGCGCTATAACACGCTCAGCAAAACCGTCCAGAATGGCTGCCGATATGCGGTCACTGATATTTATGGTACATCCAATTCCGACTCGATTGCACTGGTGGCGGACATCAAAAATATGGTGGTGTATGGCAACAAAGCAGGGACCGGAACGCCATTGCTCACGACCTTGACTGTGGACGATGTCACGGTGACTCATGCGGATAAGTTTGTGGTGGTGTCAGCCAGTTATGACTACGTACCATTGTTGAATATTTTACCAGATGCCTTGCTGGCCAATATCGTACTGAGTTCGTCAGCGGTGATGAGGACGACGCTATGAAATCGTTTCGTCGTATACAGCGAGGATTGGCACTCGTTGAATTTACATTGCTCGCTTCAGTATTACTGCTCATTTTATTTGCGATCATAGAAATGGGGCTTTATGCCTACTCGATGCAGACCATCAACAACATCACGCGAAAAGCGGCTCGTTTTGCCACCGTGTGTGTGGTATCCGATCCGGATATACCGTCGTTGGCATTGAACGATGGGGCGCCGGATGGATTTACTTCAGCCAATTTGGTGATTGAATATTTGGGCGCGGATGGCAGCAAAGTCACAGACCCGCCAACCAGTTATCAAGCGGACATTTATTACGTGAGGGCTCGCGTTACCGGTTATAGCTACCAGTTTTCAGGGTTGCTGAGTTTTTTAGGTTCAAGTGGCGTGGTTTCTGTTCCTGATTTTGAAACCACTTTACCTTCAGAGTCTTTGGGCGTTTTGCGCCCTGGTTCTTCAGATCCTGATGATAAGACCGATTGCTAAGAGGGATTGCTATGGGAGAGGCCGTGAAGTTATCACGAGGTGACAGCAGTAATTTGAGGCTCAAAACCAGTTTATCGGTATGGGTTCTGTATTCTAGCGACCGGTTCAAGCTCCATATGATGAGCGAGTTATCGAAATGCCATAGCATCAGTTTTGAAGTCATTTCGCTGCATGGTGTGATGTCTGACAGCTTTAAGCATTTTTCGCCGCCAGATTTAATTTTTGTCGAAACCGGCCCCAATTGGGCGCAGAAAGTCATTGAACTACAAAATTACGAAAGTCCAGAAGTGGATGAAGAAGAGGTTAATACCTCTCTGATTGTGTTTGGTGATGAGAGTGATAATGGCGCGCTCAAAATTGCCCTGCGTATTGGCGCGGCTGATTTTGTGTCGGATCAAGCCACGTTAGAGGAACTGGTCCCATTACTAAAAAACACGGCTGAAGAGAAAATTGCAGCCAGAAAGTTAGGGCAGCTTTTCGTCTTTATTAATACCAAAGGGGGCTCTGGCGCGACGACGATTGCGTTGAATACCGCCGTTGAAGTGGCATTGCAGCACAAAAATAAAGTGTTGTTACTGGATTTAGACATTCACTTTGGGGTGATCATGGATTACCTCAATTTAAACCCGACTTACAGCATCAATGATGCCATTGCGAACGTGGCAGATTTGGACGAAATTTCGCTGCATAGTTTGGTTTCCAAGCATCCATCGGGCTTACATGTACTAAGCTTTAAGCATGAAAATCACAACGAGAATTTTGACAAAGCAATGCAACTGGGCAAGTTGCTGCCGACGTTGATGGAATACTATCCCTATGTTTTTGTGGATCTGTCGATGGGGGTTGATCGCATGTTTGCCCCGGTGTTGTCTCATTCATCCAAAGTGTTTTTGGTGACGCAACAAAACTTAGTGGGGATCAAAAATACCTCGCGCATCGCCAAGTCATTGATGCTGGAATATGGGATTTCCAAAGAACAGATCGAGCTGATTGTGAATCGCTATGAAAAGCGTCAGCAAATTAAGATGAAGGATATTGAACAGACGATCACGGGGGTCAACGTACATATGATTCCGAATGATTTTAAGGCGGCGATTGAAAGTGCCAACTTAGGAAAACCTGTGGTTGAATCGAAGAAAAACAGCTCGATTACTAAATCAGTGATTGAGTTATCTCAAACGTTAGCGCCTGAAGTCAAAGAGAAAAAAGGTTGGATTAAGCGTTTATTTTCCTGACGGATTAGGAGGGTTGCATGTTCTTCAAAAGAAAAAACATCAATACCGAGTTTCAAGACCAGGTGCTCAAAGTTGAGGATTTACCCCATATAGAACCCAAATCCACGCTTTTAGCATCTGGCCCCAAGCAGGATGAAAGTCCTTTGGAGAGAAAACTTCGCGAATCGGATGCTAAAAACCGCGAAATCGATGATGCGCGTAAGCAGCTAGAGCAAGAGCTGGCTGTGAAGCACTATTATCATCAGCGCTTGTTGGAAACGTTAGATTTGGCACTGCTTTCAAGCTTGGAAAAAGATCGCGCTAAGAAAGATTTGCATGATGCGATCGTACAATTGATGGCTGATGATCAAACGCATGCGCTGAGTGCAGAAGGCCGCAAGCGTGTGATCAAACAGATCGAGGATGAAGTGTTTGGCCTCGGCCCCTTAGAACCTTTGCTGCATGATTCCACCGTCTCGGATATCTTGGTGAATGGCCCTAAAAGTGTGTTCGTTGAACGCCGCGGTAAACTGGAACGAACCCCCTACACCTTTTTGGATGATCGCCATCTGCGCAATATCATCGACCGTATCGTGAGCCAAGTTGGGCGTCGTATCGATGAAGCTTCACCGATGGTGGACGCGCGACTCGCGGATGGCTCGCGTGTGAATGCCATTATTCCCCCCCTCGCATTGGATGGCCCATCCGTTTCCATTCGTCGTTTTGCGGTCGACAAGCTGACCATGGATAACCTGCTGTCTTTCAATTCCCTGTCTGAGCAAATGGCTAAATTTGTCGAAGCGGCTGTGAAAGGTGAACTGAACATCCTGATCTCGGGCGGTACCGGCTCCGGTAAAACCACCACGCTCAACATTTTTTCCGGTTTCATCCCCAAAGAAGATCGCATCATCACCATCGAAGACTCAGCGGAGCTGCAACTGCAACAACCTCATGTGGTGCGTTTGGAAACCCGTCCGGCGAATTTGGAAGGCAAAGGGGAAATCACGCAGCGTGATTTGGTCAAAAACTCATTGCGTATGCGACCGGATCGTATTGTGCTGGGGGAGGTCCGTGGTAGTGAAGCGGTGGATATGCTTGCCGCCATGAATACAGGTCACGATGGTTCGTTGGCGACCATTCACGCCAATACACCGCGTGATGCATTGAGCCGGGTAGAGAATATGTTTGCGATGGCAGGCTGGAATATCTCGACCAAGAATTTGCGTGCTCAAATCGCTTCTGCGATTCATTTGGTGGTGCAAATGGAGCGTCAGGAAGACGGGAAGCGTCGTATGGTGAGCGTTTCAGAAATTAATGGCATGGAAGGAGACATCATCACCATGTCGGAAATTTTTAAGTTCCAACGTCAAGGGATGGATGATGAAGGCAATGTGGTGGGGCACTACACGGCAACCGGGGTGATTCCTCAGTGCCATGATTCGTTGTCAAAACGAGGCTTCCATTTGCCGTATGAAATTTTCAATGAGACGTACCAGTAGGAGGTCTCTATGCAAGATATCACGATGTTTTTTGTGCTGCTGTTTTTTGCGGTGGTGTTTATTTCACAGGCCTTGATTCTCCCGGCGGCTGGGAGTAAGGCGAAACACAAAGAACTGGCGAATCGGCTTAAAGAAACACAATCTAATCTGGATGAAGAAAGTCGCTCATTGTTGCAAGAGCACTATCTGAAAAGCCTGACGCCATTGGATCGTCGTTTGGTGCAAGTGAAGGCGTTCGCTTCGCTGAAAAAAAGCATTGAGTTGTCCGGGTTTGATTGGTCGCTCTCGCAGACGCTTGGCGTCACAACGGTTTTGAGTTTGGGGCTGGGGCTACTTTTACTCATTCTCGGGCAAGTCTGGTACTTGTGCCTCGCTTCTGTCGCCTTTGTGTGGGTATGCCTACACATGACGTTACAGAAAAAAATATCTGACCGCTTATCAAAGTTTGAAGAACAACTGCCGGATGCGTTGGATATCATTCGTCGCATGCTACAAGCAGGTCAGCCGCTCACACAATCATTCAATGAGGTAGGGAATGAAATGCCCGCGCCCATTGGGGTTGAATTCAAAAATACCTTTAACTTGCTGAATTACGGCTATGACTTGCGCCTCGCGATTATGCAGATGGCGGACAGAACGCCCACGGTATCGATGCTGGCATTTTCCAGTGCCGTGTTATTGCAAAAAGAGACGGGCGGCAACTTGTCTGAGAACCTAGACAAAGTGTCGAAGGTGTTGCGGGCGCGGTTTAAGTTAGCTCGAAAAATCAAAACCATTTCTGCCGAAAGCCGCATGTCTGCTTGGATATTGGTGTTGTCACCCTTTGTTTTATTTATCGTGATGTCACTGATCCATCCTGGATACGTGTCTCCTCTGTACGAAGACCCGAGAGGTGTGGGAGTGATTAGCTACGGGATTGTCAGCCTATTTCTGGGCTCTTTGTGGATGCGACATATCATCAATTTCGAGGTGTAATATGGACGATTTACTGACTGCATTATCCTCATTTCAACTGAACGAGCAGACCGTGTTTCTGGGGTTGATTTTGATCGCCACAGTGTTGTTGATCATGTCGGTGGCGCTGATTGTGGTGGGAACCAAAGCGCCGATTCAACGTCAACTTGAAGAAATTCGCAAAGAGGGGACGGTGAAAACACCCGGCAATTTGGCTAAAAAACGCGACAAAATCCATAATACCTTGGAATCGATTGCGCCAATTATGTCACCCAAAAACATCAAAGAGCGAGAGAGTGTACGTCATCAATTGATGCATGCGGGCTATCATGATGCGAGCGCATTAAATACTTTTTATGCGTTGAAAGTGCTGTCAACACTCGCCGGGGTGTCCATCAGTGCGCTGATGTATTTTCTCTATCCAGACATGAAAAATCTCAAGTTAATCGTGGTTTTTAGTGTGGCCATGGGGCTGTTTCTACCCAATTTTCTTTTGGATCGAATGGTTAAAAAACGCAAATCGAGAATCAAAGGCGGTATTCCGGATGCGTTGGATTTGCTGGTGGTGTGTACGGAATCGGGGTTAGGGTTTAATGCCGCACTGCGCCGCGTTGCAGACGAGTTGATGATCTCCCATCCGGATCTGGCAGATGAGTTGGATACCGTGTGCGCGAAGATTAAAGCGGGTGTTGAGATGTCTGAAGCGATGGCGCAGTTGGTCGAGCGAACTGGCCTTACTGAAATTAGCGGCTTGGTGAGTATGCTGGCGCATGCCTCGCGTATCGGTGGCAGTATTTCGCAAACTTTACGCGATTACACGGAAGACTTCCGTGATAAACGGAATCAAGAAATTGAAGAAATTGCCGCTAAAATTCCGACCAAAATGATTTTTCCGCTGCTTCTGTTTATTTGGCCCTGCTTTTTTATCGTAGCAGTTGGTCCTTCCATGCTGTCTTTGACGGCGCATTTCGGACGATGAGGTATTTATGAGAAGACGTTACGCGACGTTGCTGATGCTGATCACGTTGGGCGGTTGTGCCAGTCAAACCGATCAACCCAAACCTTTCGAAAATGAACTTTATGATGGTCGTCCGGTTGAAACGTTTAACTCTGACGCTGCGCCGTTGACTGAAGTGGAGGCGATTAAACGCGGTGATTACGCATTAAAAGGTAACAACACTGACTTGGCGCTATATGAGTACATTCGTTCGTTGGATTTTCCTGATGCGCAATATCGCGACAAAACCTTGTACACCATTGGGCGTATTCATCAATCGCGGGGCAATCTGGAACTGTCGGAAAAAGCGTATCTTCTGGCTTTAGATGCCAACCCGAACAACATCAAAGTGTTGCAACAACTGGGGTCTAACTACACCAAACAAGGGGATGTTGAGCAGGGGGAAAGTTACTTTATTCGTGCGATTAATGCAGACCAACTGCGTTTGGCCAGCCGTGAGAAATTAGCGCTCAACAGTGTCTCGATCACCGCGATTGAACAGCTCAGCAGTGATAATCAATCGCCCGCGCTGGCGTATATGGGCTTGGGGATTTTGTATGATATGAAAGCCAAACATCACGTTGCCAAAGCGTTTTATCAACACGCTTTGAAAATTGAACCGAAGTCAAGCAAGGCCCTGATGAACATGGGGTACTCTTATTACATGAGTGGCGAGTACGACAACGCCAAGCGCTACACCGTGGCAGCGTTAGAGCAAGACAAAACCAATGAACGGGCGCAGAACAACCTCGCCTTAATTTACCTCGCTACCGGCGAAGAACAGCGGGCATTGAATGTGTTTATGCGCTTTATGGATGCGCCCGAAGCGTTAAACAACGTGGGCTATTTCTTGATGTTGCAGGGCAAGCCGGAGAAAGCGATTCCGTACTTGCAACAAGCGATTGACAAGAAACCCTCTTACTACAAAGTGGCAAATGAAAACTTGGAGCGTGCACTGTTGGAAGTTCGCGCCAACACCTCAGGCGCCAATTCAGGCTCTGCTGCAAATTCAGGCGCTGCTGCAGTAACGACAGTCACAACGCAGTGATGGCATGGCCAGATAGCAAGGCCGAGAGGCGAGGTCAGTGATGTGTATCTAGCCTATCTTTGGGGTCTGGCTCAGGATAGGCTTCAATCACTTTCTTCAGAAATTCTTGGTGGTAACGCAGCGCATTGACGCAGTGTTTATCGAGCTTGCCAGACAACACCATTTTCTCCAATTCCAGTAACGCAAATGGCACTGACCACGCTTGTTTATAAGGGCGATGGCTAGTTAGCGCATCAAACACGTTGGCAACCGAAATGATGCGAGCGGACACCGGGATGTCATCTTGCGTCAAGTCATACGGATAGCCACTGCCATCGAGAAATTCGTGATGGTAAGCCACGATTTCTTTTAAGACGGACACGCACGGATGGTTGGGCGCCCCCATGTCGTCAATGATGTGATTGATGATCTCGACGCCCTTTTCCACATGGCCGTTGAGTTGCGCTCGTTCGTCCTCTTCCAAATGACTGGGCTTGGTCAGCACGCTCGTTGGCACGGACAGCTTGCCGATGTCGTGACAGCGTGAAAATTGGCTGATGTTCTCGATGGTTTCATCGTCGAGCTGATAGATCGGTGCCACTTCCACGGCAATCACTTTTGCAAATCGGCTGATGCGTTCACGATGCTCACGTGACTCTTTTAAATGCTCAGGAGAGTTTGCGTTAAGGTGGTTGGCCGAATCCAGCAGCGTATGGACCAGATCGTATTCGGATGAAACGACAAAACGCAAAATTTCAATGTAAGGTTTTAAGCTGGATGCTTTGATTTCATTGAAAAATTCCCGTTGACAGGAATTGAGAAATAAAAATCCAATGAAGGCTTTCTCGTGATAAACCGGAATGGCTAACGATGAGCGAAAACCTTGTTCAATTAACCATTTTGTGTGCGGGTAAGTGGGTTTCAGCTCTAAGGGAATATCGTTCACATAGCGGCACTCACCGGATTGAGCGCAGAGTTTGAGCGCGGGTAATTCGCTGAGCGGAAACTCGTAATGCATCAGTTCAAAGCCATGAAACGTACTGTCGGCGTATGTTTTGAGCAAATCATGTTCATGATCATAGAGCGCAAATGAGATGCGGTCGATGTTGGGTTCGGTCACCAACAATCGATGATGAATATCGGCCAACTGATTATTCAATGTGCCCGCAGTGGGAAAGAAACTGTGTTCACCTGATTTGCTGTGGGTATTCATGTCGGCGCCTCCTTGCTCACGGTGCTTACCCCGAACTTAAGTTTAGGTCATTGCCAAGAGAAACCACCAACGGATCGCCAACAAATCCAACCAAATCTTGATCTAGATGAACCCCAAGCACACACCCGCTGCGGCGAAATAAACCACCATCAGTAAAATGGGCAGACGCAGTATTTTGAGCAACACGAACCCCAACAAAAGACAAGCGATGTCTAAGGGCTGATTGACTGCGCTCACAAACACCGGTTGGTATAGCGCTGCCACGAGCAGCCCGACCACCGACGCATTCACGCCCGCCAGCGCGCCATGAACCGCTGGTATTGCTGCGAGCGCGCGCCACTGCTTCAAGACCGCCAGTAACAACAAGAATCCCGGTAGGAAAATTGCCAGCGTGGCGAGCAGTGCAGCACTGACCGGGAAATCAGGAGCGAGTGCGTAACCGAGGTAGGTCGCGAGTGTAAACATGGGGCCAGGCACAGCTTGCGCTGCGGCGTATCCCGTCAGAAAGGTATCGGTCGTGAGTTGGGCGCCGAGTGAGTTTTGCAATAACGGTAGCACGACATGGCCACCACCAAACACCAAACTGCCCGCTTGATAAAAATGGTTGAATAGACTCAATAGCGGAGCATAAGCGGCCAGCAGTGGCAAGCTAACCAAGAGGGCGACAAAAAGACTCAGCGGCTGCCAAGCGAAGAAAGCCCCGTTGTATTTTATCCTGTCTGAGTTCGCTGCGGGTGGTGTCGCTTTCAAGCGCACGGCACCCACGAGAGCGGCGACCAGCAGCACCAGCATTTGCGTCGACAGGGTGGGCAGGCAGAGTAATGCAATGGCGGTCAGAAAGCAGAGCATCACTGTCAGCTTTTGACGGCAAAAGTTGTGATACATGCCCCAAGCCGCATCGGCCACGACCAGCACAGCCAGCAACTTCAGGCCATGCACGATGTGCAAAAATAGCGGTTGTTCGAGCAATTGGCTGCTGACCATCGCCACAAGCAACATCAGCAGTACTGATGGTAATGTAAAACCGAGAAAAGCAGCGCAGGCACCGCCTAGCCCCCTTTGTCGGTAGCCAATCGCAAAGCCAACTTGGCTTGACCCCGGGCCGGGCAAAAACTGGCTCAGCGCGACAATTTGTGCGTACTCTTCATCACTCAACCAGCGATGCTTGTGCACGAATGTTTGTCTGAAATACCCGATGTGCGCTGCCGGTCCGCCAAAGCAGGCCCACCCCAACGTAAAGAAGATTCTGAATATGTTGACCATCTCATCCTGCTTGTTTGTCGCCCGTCTTCCGCCCGCAATGTAGGGAGAGATAGCATCGAGCTCAACGAAAAAGTTGTAAGAAAATACAGCAGGTTTGTGACGTAACGATGATGAATCAAACGCAACAATGATGTGAATCGATATCGTTGAGGTGAGGGACTGTCCATAAACAATGGACAAGATGGCTGATTGTGTAAACGTTTCCATTAATGCCAATTCAATCACAGTATGCCGTTGGGGTCGGTTGCTACACTGCCATCCATTCATTGATGTCGATGTAGAGAATGAATGACATGAAAAAAGTATTTACTGGATGGCGATGTGCCGTGAAATCGAATGGCACGGCAACGGAGGTGTTGGGTGGTTAGTCCGTTGTTTGAGTCGATGACTCGCGAACCGTTTCAAGACGGAAACGTGGCGACGTTGGTTGAACTGACCAACCGTCATGGCATGCGCATTGTGCTGATGGATATCGGTGCGACGTGGTTGAGTTGTCAGTTGCCGCTGGAAAACGAAGTACGTGAAGTGCTGCTTGGTGTCGACACCATGGCCGCGTTTGAAGCGCAAGGCTGCTTTTTTGGTGCCACGGTGGGGCGTTATGCCAACCGCATTGCCAAAGCGCAATATCAATACCAAGGTCAAACCGTGCACGTGACGGCGAGTCAGGGTGAAAACTGCCTGCACGGTGGACAGCCGGGCTGGAGTCATCGCCGTTGGACATTGACCCGTCACACCGAGAATCAAGCGGTATTTTCAATCGTCTCAGCGGATGGCGAGCAGGGCTTTCCGGGCCATGTCGAGGCATCCGTGACCTATGAACTGACGGACAACAATGAAGTCTGCATCAGTTATCACGCGGTCACCGACAAAGCAACGCCTGTGAACTTAACCAACCACGGTTACTTTAACCTCATGGGCGCCGATTCTGGCGCGAGCGTGCTGCACCATAAACTACAAATCAACGCCGATGATTATTTGCCGACGGATGAAACGGCGATTCCGCTTGGCGAGTTGTACAGCGTTACCGACACCGGGTTCGATTTTCGCCGCATTAAACCTGTCGGTCAGGATCTGATGCTTGATGAGCAGCAAGTGCCGGCCAACGGTTACGATCACAGCTATTGGCTCAACGACGCCTGTCGCCACGGCGCCTGTGCGGCGACGCTCATCTCCGATGATGAATTGGTCACTCTGCACGTCTACACCGACAAGCCCGCGCTGCAACTGTATAGTGGCAACTGGCTACAAGGGAATCCGGGGCGTCACGGTTCGGTCTATCAGAACTATCAAGGACTGGCGTTGGAAACTCAATTCCTGCCCGATTCACCCAACCATCCAGAATGGCAACAGGCGAGCTGCATGCTGCTTCCTGAACAAGAATACGCTTACTCAACCGTGTATCAGTTTCAACTGATGGGGGAGAAACTGTAACGTTTCACGGTGAAGCGATGTTTGCCCTCGCCATGTGACGAGGGCATTTTTTTGTCACGTGAATGACGTGCGAGTGTTCATAATTCCGCTCAATGTGACTTGTACTTTCGCAAGGGCTTGCTAGTGTGAGCGATTATTCACTTTCGGAACTCAGCCATGGACTCAACCTTTCACACCGTCGGTTATGACGCGTTTGCCAAACTTGATTTACGCGTTGGCATCATTCGTGCGGTGAAACGCCACGAGAACGCCGATAAGCTTTACATCGTGCAAATCGAAGTGGGGGAACAGACGCTGCAAACGGTCACCAGTTTGGTGCCATATTATCAGGCCGATGAGCTGATGAACCGTCAAGTGGTCGTGCTGTGTAATCTTGAACCGGTCACCATGCGCGGTGAGTTGTCGGAATGTATGTTGCTGTGCGCCGAAACGGTTGATGGGGAAGAGAGTGTGTTGTTAACCCCCGAGCGCCCGATTGCCTCAGGGGTTCGGATTGTTTAACGCACGTGTGCTATCAGTGCGTCGATCACCGATTGATGCGCTGGGGTCACGCCGGCTAAATTGCCATATTTGGGCGCATGGCGATCATTTTCCAAGGGGTGCTGCCAGCCAATGGTGTGCTCCACAAAATGACGCGCAAACGCTTCAGAAACTTCCAAGCAGCCCGCCAAGACGGTGTCCACGTAGGTTTGTACTATCGGGCTACGTTCACACGGCGGTTGATGCTGCGCGGTGACGTACACCCAAATCGCTTGGCTCGCGTCAAACTCGGCATCGGTTTCGATTTGTTCTGCGGTCAACGCAATGCGCTGATACCCGCGTTCGCGGCGATCAAATTCCGCCAAGGCTGCCTCATCAATCTCCAGCAATACGCCGTTCACTTGGCCATCGCCCGGATTGACGACCAGCGGTGAAATGACGTAGCTATCATCGATTTTCCCCCAATACCGTACCAAGCCATGCACCGTGGCGGGCAGCGCACGCCCGGTGTTGCCGGTCAGTTGTCGGGATGCAGAATTCATCAGGCTTCCGTAGCCGAAAATGTACATAGTGTCTCCATGACTCCGGTTGAACGTCGAGCAGTTCGACGAGAAAGTGGGTTCGGGCTACGCGCCATGCGATCATGCGTGACATCATGCTGCAGCCCGAGCGAAACGGGGGTTAAGGCTGATTGCTGAAAAACTGCAAACGACGCAGAATCCAGAACTCCAGCGCAAAAATTGCCACCAAGCCGGCACAGAAGAAGCCAAAGGCCAGTGGGGATTCAGTGCCGGGAATGCCTCCCACGTTAACACCAAGCAGGCCGGTTAAAAAGCTGGTGGGCAGGAAAATCGCCGCGATAACCGAGAACAAATAGGTGTTCTGGTTCATCTTCTCAGCGTGGTACTGACGCAGTTCGCCTTTGATGATTTCCAGTTCGCTGAGGTAGAAATCCAGTGTTTCGTTGATGCGCGTGATGGTGTTGACGCTGTGGCGCAAGCGCAGGTGCTTACTGCCCGCCAGTGGCACGCTGGAGTTGAGGTAATCGTCGATGGCGTATTGCTGCGGCTTAATGAAGCGTTTGATTTTCAGCAGCGCTTTGTGGGTGTCCATCAGCTCTTCGCTCAGTTCGACTTCATCATCAAAGGCGCTGATTTTGTCTTCGACCAAATCGAGGTAGTAATCGATGTTGCGGTTTAAGCCATCGATGATGCCCAGCACCAATTCCGCCAAGCTCTTGGCGCCATTGCCGTCGAGCAAGGCATTGCGCAAGGTATTGATGGTTTTGGAGGGAATCTTCCGGCTCGAAATCAACGCACCGTTGTAGTACAGAATGCGCACGCTGAGCATATCGGCTGGGTCGGAGTTGTCGTTTAGATTGACGCCACGCAGAATCAGCAAAAAGTTTTGTTCGTCATACTGTTCAAACAGCGGACGGGTATCCTCAGCCAGTAAGCTGTCGACGATGGAGGCGGGAATGGTATTGGCGATCAACCAGTCTCGAACGCCCGCAGCATCGCGTTGGCAGTGATACCAGTGACCGGCTTCAATGTGTTGCGGTGACCCTTCAGGTTGCGTTGCCTGATCGTCACTAAAACGCCAGTGGTCAATGAGAAAATCCATAACAATCCTCTTATGCGAAAAAGCCAGGGGTTACCCTGGCTTTCAGTTTAGAATCCGCGCATCTGAATGCGACGGAGAAACTCGGTCATCACCCGGTCGTACAACAGATCGCCGAGGAAGGCGTCTTCGACATGGTGGTCAATGCTCGGGTTATCATTGACTTCGATAACATAAACTTGACCGTCAATCTCTTTTAAGTCAACACCATATAGCCCACCTCCGATGAGATTGGCCGCTTTGAGTGCCACATCCACCACGTGTTTGGGCACCTGTTTCAAGTCTAATGTTTCAAAACCGCCGGAAGACACACGGCCGCTGCTGTGGTGTTGGTAAATCTGCCAGTGGCCACGGCTCATCATGTATTTACATGCGAAAATCGGTTGGTGGTTCAGCACGCCGATGCGCCAGTCAAAGTCGGTTGGCATAAACGCCTGCGCCAAGATCAGCGCACTTTTTTCAAACAGTGCGTTGGCTTCGTTTTCCAGCTCTTGTTCGTTGCGAACTTTGACCACGCCACGTGAGAAAGCGCCATCGGGAATCTTCAACACCATCGGGAACTCTAAATGTTCCATCAGGTAAGCTTTCCAGTTGGGATCGAAACTCTGCACGATCACACTGCGTGGGGCCGGAATGTTATGGCGTTGCAGCAGCTCAGTCAGGAACACTTTGTTGGTGCATTTCATGATCGATTCGGAATCGTCCATCACCACCAAACCCATCTTCTCGGCCGTTTTGGCGAAACGGTAGGTGAAGTTGCTGATGTTGGTGGTCGCACGAATAAACAGGCCATCAAATTCGCCCAAACGGGACAAATCGTCGGGAGAAATAGTTTCCAAGTTCATGCCCAAACGGTTGGCTGCACGGCGAAAACGCTTCAAAGCCGACGCATCGGATGGCGGCATTTTTTCCTCGTCGTCGACCAACATCGCCATGTCGTAGCGATACTTTTTCTCTTGTTTGGGTTTACGCCAGATTTTGGTGGAGAACTGTTCCAGTGACTCAATGAAGAAATCTTGCTCTGGATCGTCTAGGTTCTGGAAAGAGAACGGCGCGATCTTGCTGATTTGCCAATGGCCTTGGTGTTTGGTCATGCTGAGCTCAATCACCGGCACCATAAACTGTTCAAACAGATGGCGGGCCAATTTTTCTAACCCGGGTTCCGGTGTGCGGCCAAAGTAAATTTTGCAGTGAATCGAGTCGGTGTCTTTGCACAACTTATGCAGTTTGAGTAAGCCGCTGGAGAGCAAAAACGGTTGGTTGATGTCATTGATCGCCATGACGCGAGGAATCACACGGTGACCACGAGCTTCCGCCATCAGGGAGCAGTAATAGCCAGTGCTCATGTAGTCGTAATCGCGACACAGGTTGACCACTTGTAAACTGCGGTGACTGTCTTTCCAATCAGCATCGAGGTATTGATCGACACTGATTACTTGTTCGGATGGGAAGTATTGCTGCCAGTCACTGGCTTGATCTGTCACGATTAAAAGGTTTGCCATAGTTAATTTTTTCCTATCACAATAGGTGTATCATAGCCCTCAGACTTGACACCCCACGTCAGACTGCCCAACTTCTTTTCTCCGGTGGAGAAAGCGTTCTCGACGGTTTGCATGGCGGTGACGCCAAGTGTTTTGGGTAATCTAAATCGCAATCTTGCCAACCACTATCCTGTAAATTCAGTAAGGACATCGTATGGACTTTCGTCTTGCGAACAGTGCTGATCTCAATGCGCTTAATGCGTTAGAACAACAGCTATTTGATGGGGATAAAATTTCTCCGCGTCAAATGAAGCGTTTTTTACACTCCAACCAGGCGATTATTTTCGTGGCGGACGCCGGTGAGGAACTGGCTGGATATGCATTGCTACTATTTCATCAAGGTACACAGCTATCAAGGTTGTATTCGATTGCCGTTAAACCTGATTTCAGAGGACGGAGGATTGCTCAGACATTAGTCGAGCAATGCGAGCGTGCAGCTCTTGATCAAGGCTCTACTACATTACGGCTAGAAGTACGTGAAGACAATATAGCAGCGATAAATTTATATGAAAAAATGGGCTACAAAACTTTGAAGCTGCTCATCCATTACTATGACGATTTATGTGATGGACGTCGCATGCAGAAACGGTTGACGCCCCATGGTCAGAAAGTGCTGCTACCCATGCCGTTGTACGTGCAAACCACGCCGTTTACCTGCGGTGCCGCATGTCTGATGATGAGCTTTTCATGCCTCGATGAGCACTTTGAACCCAGCCGCACGCAAGAGCTGCAATTGTGGCGTGAAGCGACCACCATTTTCATGGCGGCTGGCCATGGCGGATGCAGCGGACAGGGCCTCGCGCTCTCGGCAGCGCGGCGCGGTTTTCATGTCGAGCTGTGGAACCAGTCACGCAGCACACCATTCATCGACAGCGTGCGCGATCCGAACAAGAAACAGGTGATTGAGCTGGTGCATCAGGACTTTTGTCGTCAATTGGCACAAGAAGATGTTGAGATCATTGACGCGCCGCCAAGCCAAGCGCAGCTCGAAATGTGGGTCACGCAGGGTTCGTGCGTGCTACTGCTCATTAGCACCTATCGTTTTGATGGCAAGAAAGAGCCGCACTGGATCGTCTTGAGTGGCATGAGCGACAAGTTCTTTTTCTTTCATGATCCACATGCGGAATCGGAAGATCACGCTGTGGCATCGGCTTACGTGCCGGTGGGCAAAAAAGCGTTGTCGCAGATCATCGGCTTTGGCAAACAAAAGCAAATTGCTTGTGTGGTGATTAGCCGCCGCGACCCAGTGTCATCATAGTGAGTCATCATCAATCAAAGGAGTCTTAATGACTCCTTTTTTGTTGTGTTTTTTTGACTCGAAAACAAAAGGTTCTATTTTAATTGATTGATCTTTAATGAATAATTTTCTGGCTCGCTTTATGCCTAGGCTAAGTCATACTCCCTGAACGAGGCAGAAGAGGTCAGCGTGTTAAATATTGTCGATAAACGGGTTGAAGAGCGCATTCCGGCTTACTTGCGGTTGGGGTTTCGACCGTTCTTTTTATTGGGCAGCGTGTACGCGGTGATTGCCGTGGTCGCTTGGGTGTGGATGTTCCAGCAGGGGCAGCCGAATGTACTGCGTGTGCCCGCATTGTGGTGGCACGTGCATGAGATGTTGTTTGGGTTTGCGATGGCGATTGTGGTGGGTTTTTTGCTCACTGCTGTCCAAAACTGGACTAGCATCCCCGGCACCAAAAGCAGACGTTTAGCGCTGTTGGTTACGTTGTGGCTGCTGGTGCGCGTGCTGTTTTGGACGCCAGTTCCATTGTGGCTGACGTCGAGTATTGAAGCGTTGTTTTTGGCGCTGACGGCGTACGAAATTGGTATGCGCGTGGTGAAAGCCAAAGGCTGGCGTAATCTGTTTTTTGTGCCGCTGTTTGCACTAGCGATGGTGGCCAACTTTGCCAGTTATGCCACCATCAAAGGCATGCCGCCGTTTCCTTCCTCTGCGGTGTGGCAGGCGATGTTGTGGTGGTTCATGTTGCTGTTGTCAGTAATGGGCGGGCGGGTGATTCCGTTTTTCACCGCGCGCCGTTTTCAGTTTGAGAAAGCTGCACCCAAACTGTGGTTGGATGTACTGGCTAACGGGCCGCTGGTGGCGCTGTTTATTGTCAGCTTTTTCCCGATTGCTGAAGCGCAATTGGCGCAGCCGCTGATGCTGCTGGCAGGCGCCGCGCAATGGGTTCGCTGGTTGCGTTGGCAACCGTGGCGTACGCTCAGTGAACCTTTGGTGTGGTCGCTGCATGGGGCGTATGCGTGTATTCCGCTGAGTCTGCTGGTACGCGGGTTCGTCAATCCTGGTTTTGTGTCGCACACCATGTTACACCTGTTTGCGATCGGGGCACTCGCCGGACTGATCTTGGCGATGATCGCGCGTGTGACCATGGGACATACTGGCCGAGCCATTTACCAAGGGCCGAACATGGCGTTGGCGTTTGCCGCGCTGCTCTTGGCGGCGTTGGTGCGCAGTTTGGGCGTGGCGTTCTGGCCGGCGCACATGATGGAATGGATCAACCTTAGTGCCGGATTGTGGGCGCTGGCGTTTGGTTTGTTTGTGTGGCGATTTGGCGCGATGTTACTCACGCCCAGAGTCGATGGGCACCCCGGTTAATCGGGCGAAGAAAAGAAAAGCTGCGCCATGCGCAGCTTTTGTGTTGATAGGGGCGTCAGTGCCTGGTGTTATGCAAAGCGCGCCAGCACCTCATGCACTTGCGCGCTCATACGCGCCTTGTCTTCAGCGGAGATGAAGCTCGCTTCAATCGCATTGAGGGTGAATTGCGCCAGCTCTTGGTGCGACATCGGGTGTGCGTTGGCGACCGCCATAAAGTTATCGGTCATGTAGCCGCCAAAGTAAGCTGGATCGTCAGAGTTAATGGTCACGCATAGCCCTTGGCGCAGCAGTTCAACCACGTTGTGCTCATCCATCTCGCTAAACACTTTTAGTTTTAGGTTCGAGAGCGGGCAAACGGTCAGCGGCATGCGCGTCTCTTGCAGCACTTGAACCAGTTCAGCATCCTCCACGCAGCGCACACCATGATCGACGCGTTGCACGCCAAGCAAATCAATTGCGTTGCGAATGTTTAGCGCCGGCCCTTCTTCCCCTGCATGTGCCACGGCTAGAAAGCCAGCTTCACGGGCTTGGTGAAACACGCGTGAAAATTTTTCCGGTGGATGCCCCGCTTCAGACGAATCGAGACCGACACCGACAATCTTGTCTTTGTACGGCAGTGCTTGCTGCAGGGTGAGCATGGCATCATCTTCGCTGAGATGGCGCAGGAAACACATGATCAGTTGGCTGGAGATGCCCAGTTCTTGCTGTCCTTTCTCCAGCGCCTGCGTAATGCCGTTAATTACCGTTTCAAACGCGATGCCGCGCGCGGTGTGCGTTTGCGGATCGAAGAAGATTTCGGTGTGCATTACGTTGTCTTGCTGGCAACGCAGCAGGTAAGCCCAAGTGAGATCGAAAAAGTCTTGCTCGTGGATCAGCACGTTGGCGCCTTGGTAGTAAATATCGAGGAACGATTGCAGATTGGAAAATTGGTAGGCCGCGCGCACTTCATCCGGGGAAGTAAAGGGAATCGCAATCTGGTTCCGTTGGGCGAGGTCGAACATCAGTTCTGGTTCGAGTGACCCTTCAATGTGTAGGTGCAGTTCCACCTTAGGGAGTTGCTGAATAAATTCTTTCATATATCGGCTCTTAATCAAAAAGTTGAGATTAATCGCTTTTCACCTTGGGTGGTTGTGTTGGGCCATACAAAGAGAAAAGCGATCGTGCGCTTAACTCTTCGTAATCAGAATTTTACGGATTCTGGTAGAGACCCCCACACCCTATCAGTGGGGTTATACGAAGCAACAGTGTTGATTTCCGCTCTCATGGCTGACGAGTTTCGTCACCAGAGTGGCATTCAATGGCGTGCGGAAATTCATTAAATGATAACTGAATTGAATCAAAACGCCACTATTGAGCAAAATCCTTTTTCAACCCGCTGAATTGGAGTGACAAAAAAGGCCAACCCGCAGGCTGACCTTGTTTTTGATTCCTTTTGAATGTTGCCGACATGTTCGCGGCAAGTTCGCTCTATTTTAGCGCTGATTCAATCGGGCTGACTTAGTTGTTGCTGTGCAGTTCGCTGTTCAGTTCAACCGCAGATTTGTTCGCCAGACACTCAACCTGACCAGTTTGAGAGTTGCGACGGAACAGTAGGTCGGACACGCCAGCCAAGTCGCGCGCTTTGACGATTTCGACTTCGTTGCCATCTTTGTCCAGCATGCGCACTTTGGTGCCCGCGGTGACGTACAAGCCTGATTCCACCGTACAACGGTCGCCCAGTGGGAAGCCCAGACCGGCGTTTGCGCCCAGCAGTGAGTTTTCACCGATAGACACCACGACTTTACCGCCGCCAGACAGCGTGCCCATGATCGATGCGCCGCCGCCGATGTCAGAACCGTTGCCTACCAGAACACCTGCAGAAATACGTCCTTCAACCATGCTCACGCCGGTTGTGCCTGCGTTGAAGTTGATGAAACCTTCGTGCATCACGGTGGTGCCTTCGCCCACGTGTGCGCCCAGACGAACTCGCGAGGTATCAGCGATACGCACGCCTGTTGGGACCACGTAGTCCACCATTTTAGGGAATTTGTCGACACAATCGACGCTCAATGCGCGGCCAGCCAGACGCGCTTCGATTTGGCGCTCTGCCAGTTCAGGCAAGTCGATTGGGCCTTCGTTGGTCCAAGCAATGTTGTGTAGCAGACCAAAAATGCCATCGAGTACGGTGCCGTGAGGCTGAACCAGACGGTTTGAGATCAGTTGCAGTTTCAAAAAGCCTTCTGCTACGCTTTGTGGTTTGTCATCTGATGCCAGAATCACCAACACCAATGGCTGTGCTGAAGCGGCTGCTTTCTCGGCAAACGCTGCGCTTGCCGCTTGATCGTTCGCTGCAAACGCTTTGGCCAGCTCAGCGCTTTGCGCTGCGGTGATCTCCAACGCTTGGTTGCCTTCGCTGTAGCCAGCCACTGCTGCCAAATCAGCAACCAGCTGATCGCTTGGGTTGAGGATCGGCGTCGGGAAGAATACTTCAATGATTTTTCCGTCGCGGTTTTTGGTTGCAGTACCAAAGCCCAGTGCAAAGTTTGCCATGTTGGTCTCCATTAATCGTTAAGCTTTAAAATTATTGTGTGACAGTGATGGGTTGAGCGTCATCCAGTCATTGGGTTGAAATCATCATAGAGAGACTCTTTCAGAGAAGAAAGGGTAAAAAAAGGATCCGTCCATCGAACGATACTTTTTGTCTTTTGAGAGACACATCTCTTTAGATGGAAGTGGGACTTGATCGGCCGCTATGCCGACCGATCTGAACGCCAGAGATAAAAAAACCGCTGCTTAGGCAGCGGTTTCGTGTCGAATTAAGCTGCGTCGTCAACCGCGTCTTCGGTTTTGACCGCTTTAGGCTTTTTTGGGGTTGGCTTGCGCTTCGCGCCCAGAGCATAAAGAATCTCTTCTTTGTTCTGTGCCAGGAACATGGCCAGCTCTTCCTGTTTCGCTTCGTCTTCGATCAGTTCACTTTTACCCAGTAGCTCGAACAGCTCATCTGCTGTGTCCAGCATTTTGTCATAAGCGTCAGCTTCGGCCTTCGAGGTAAAAGTCATTTTCTCTTCTCCGTTGCGTTCCACCACGTACTTAACGATGACAGCCATGGTTCATCCTCTACATTATTTTGCTAAAAAATTACTGGCTGTTTATACAGTTTTCAAATGCAAAAGTCCAGCCAGCGACGTCAAACTGAGAGCTACGGCATCACGCTGGCCAGTGGTGACAGAATTCAATAAAACGCTTGAGCAGCGGGCTTTGATATTTCTCTTTATGCACCAGAACCCAAAAGCGGCGCTTCATGTCGAGCGGCACATTGAGCACGTGCACGCGCCCGTCATGAATCGCGGTTTGCGCCGCAAGGCGCGACAGGCAGCCAAAGCCCAGCCCGGCGGAAACGCTGTTGATCAGCGCTTCCGTGGTGTTGAGCTCAAACGCTTCGTGCCACTGCTCAATGCGCGGCGCCATCACGCGCAGGAAAAACTCCCGTGAGCCGGAACCGGCTTCGCGCAGCACCCATTCACTGTGCTCAAAGTCGCTGAGCACAATTTTGTCTTTGCTCGCCAGCGGATGATTCGGCGCGCACACGATGCACATTTCGTCCTGGCTGAATTGAGTCGACATCAATTGTGGGTGCAAGGTTTTGCCTTCAATCAGCGCAATATCAAGCTCGTAGTCGACCAGTTTTTGACAGATCAGCGCCGAGTTAGAAATAAACAGGCTTTGTGACTGATGCTGAAACTGGGCACGAAAGGCGCTGAGCAAATAGGGCGCGACCTGATTGCCGATGGTGTCACTGGCGCCGATGCGCAGTTGACCGGAAAGGGTTTGGTTATCTTCAAACAGGTGATCGAGATCTTTGGCGCGGCTGAGCAGTTCATCGGCCAACGGCAAGAGCTTTTGCCCTTCTTGATTGAGGATCAACCGATTGTTGACCCGATCAAACAGCGCGTGCCCGAGCTGCTTCTCCAATTCCGAGAGCGCCATGCTGACCGCCGCTTTGGAGAGGAACAGCACCTCGGCCGCCGCCGTCAGGGTTTTGTGCTGCGTGATGGTGGTGAACACGCGCAACTGTTTGAGGGAAATATTAGATGCCATTTTCGTTAAGTTAGATTGAACGTCTGTTAGGAATAATTAGATATATTCAAACGTAGTGCAAGCGTATTATGCCCCCATTCCCGAATACGACGCGGTTGATGATCGGTTTCGTCGTGTTGTTGAAGTAACCGAGTGATGAGGTGGTTATGATTCGAACTGCGAAAAACAAAGTGATGGGCGCGCCAACACCGATGGCGGGTTTGGCGCTCGGTATCGCCAGTTTGGGCTGGTGCTGGGAAAATGCCGCTGATTTGCATGGTGTCGGTCAATGGACTGGCGCGGCACTGGCCAGCGTGTTGCTGCTGGTCCTGACTGTGAAGTTTCTGTGCCACGGTCATCTATTGCGCCAAGATTTGGCCCATCCGGTGGTGGGCAGCGTGGTGCCCACTTATGCGATGGCGACCATGGTTGTCAGCCATTCCGTCGGCCAGTTTTTCCCCATCACGGGCGATGCATTGTGGCTGATGGCTGTGGTGCTGCATGTGATTTTTCTGGCGAGTTTTGTGTACCACCGCGCCAAAGCGTTCGAACTGCACCACATGGTGCCAAGCTGGTTTGTGCCGCCGGTGGGCATTATCGTCGCTGACGTGGCGTTTTCTGGTAACCCTGCGCTGGCTCCGATTGCTCATGGCGCGCTGCTGTTTGGCATGCTGGCTTACGCGGTGATGCTGCCGGTGATGATCTATCGCTTTATGTTCACCCAAGAAGTGCCGGATGCGGCTAAACCCACCATGGCAATTCTGGCCGCGCCAGCCAGCCTGTCGATGGCCGGTTATCTGACCGTAACCGCCACCCCATCGCCAGTGGTGATTGCGCTGCTGTTTGGGATTGCGGTGCTGATGACTGCGATCATCTACTTGGCGTTCACTCGCTTGCTGCGCCTGCCATTTAGCCCGGGCTATGCGGCATTCACCTTCCCGATGGTGATTGGTGCCACCGCGCTGTTCAAAATGGCGCACTGGATGGACAGCATCGGCATGGCGGCACAAGATGTTCATCAAGTTCACGCGTTGGCGATGGTGGAACTGCTGGTTGCTACCGTGGTGGTCAGTTACGTGGCGCTGCGTTATGTGATGTATTATCAGCCAGCGCCTCGAATTATGAGCAATGCGTAACCCTTTGCGCATCGAAAACCGCAAAATTGTCATTCCTCAAATGCACTTATGCTAATCTCAGTGGCTATGAAAGCTAGAGCAGCATGAGTGCATTGTGTTTACCGTTTACCACGCCAACAAAGTTGATACGCTGAAGATTCTGCTGGTGCATCTGATTAAAAACGATCCACTGGCCAATCCGTTTGAGAAAGAGCAGATTCTGGTACAAAGCCCGGGGATGTCGCAGTGGCTGAAAATGGCGCTGGCGCAAGAGCTCGGTGTTGCGGCCAATCTCGATTTTCCACTGCCGGCAACTTTCATCTGGGAGATGTTCACTCAGGTGTTGCCGAACGTGCCCAAACGCAGTGCCTTCAACAAAGAAGCGATGACCTGGAAACTGATGGAACTGCTGCCCTCGCAGTTGGATCAGGATGTGTTCGCGCCGCTGCGCCGCTACCTGCAAGACGATACCGACCAATCGAAGCTCTACCAACTGGCAGAAAAAATCGCCGATATTTTCGATGGTTACTTGGTGTATCGCCCCGACTGGATCGCCCATTGGGAAGCGGGGGAAAGCGTGGCCGAAATCGACGGGGAGCACCCGTGGCAGCCGGTGTTGTGGAAAGCGCTCTACGATTACACGCTGGCGCAAGGCCAATCGCATTATCACCGTGCCAACCTCTACCAAAGCTTCATCGACGCCTTAGCGCACATCGATCTGACGCACGATGAGGCGCTGCGCGCTGCGCTGCCGAAACGCCTGTTTATCTTTGGCATCTCGTCGCTGCCCCCTCGTTACATGGACGCCCTCAAAGCGCTCGGCGAACACATTGACGTGCATCTGATGTTTACCAACCCATGTCAGCATTACTGGGGCGATATTCGCGACCGTAAATATCTGGCGCGGGTGGAAAGTCAGCGCCGCAAACAATTGGTCCTCCATCCCAACGCGGAGACACACACCTTTACGGTTGAGGGGGAAGTCTCGCCACTGAAAGGCGAGCTGGACGATTACGCGGGCGATGAGCTGCACACCGCGCAAGCCGTCGGCAACAGTTTGTTGGCCTCGATGGGCAAACTCGGACGCGATAATCTCTATTTGCTGGCGCAAAGCGACAACGAAGAGCATGAACTGTTTATTGATGTGCCGCGGGATTCGCTGCTGCATCAGTTGCAGGCCGACATTCTGCATCTCGAAGAACATCAAGACGACACGTTGCTGGACAGCAGCGCGCACAAACCCGCACTGCCTCACGGCGATCGCTCGCTGACGCTGCATGCCTGCCATAGCCCGATGCGGGAAGTGGAAGTGCTGCACGACGAATTGCTGGCGATGTTTGACCGCGATCCGGAACTCAAACCGCGCGACATCATTGTGATGGTGGCCGACATCAACGCCTACAGCCCTTACATTCAGGCGGTGTTTGGTAACGCGCCGGGAGAACGTTTCATTCCGTATTCGATTTCCGACCGCACTGCCGATCAGGAAAGTCCGATTCTCAATGCGTTTATGCAGTTGGTCGCGTTGCCACAATCACGCTGTCTGGCGTCGGAATTACTGGAACTTCTGGAAACGCCAGCGATGATGGCGCGCTTTGCACTTGATGCGAGCGAATTTGACACCGCCAAACGCTGGGTCGAAGAGTCGGGCATTCGCTGGGGGCTCAACGACGCGACTGCACAAGAGTTTGAGTTGCCGCAGACCCATCAGAACACTTGGCAGTTCGGCATTGCCCGCATGTTGCTGGGCTATGCGATGCCGTCATCGGTTGGTTTGTTTGAAGCGGGCGGTCACGCCATGGCACCGTACAACGAAGTGCAGGGCATGAGCGCGGAACTCGCTGGCAAACTGGCGCATTTCATCGACACCATCAGCGATTACCGTCAGCGACTGGCGCAAACGCAGCCCATTGAGGCGTGGCGTGAACTACTGTCATCGCTGCTTGATGACTGTTTCAGCGTCGATCTGGATGGTGAGATGGCGCTCAAATCGATTCGCGACACGCTCGCGGCGCTCAAAGAGCAGCTCGCCGACGCCGGATACGCAGACGCGATATCGCCCGCCATCATGGGGCAGTACCTGCACGACAAGCTGTCTGGAACGCGCGTCAGCCAGCGTTTTCTCGCCGGTCAGGTCAACTTCTGTACCCTGATGCCGATGCGTTCGATTCCATTTAACGTCGTCTGCCTGTTGGGGATGAATGATGGGGTTTACCCGCGTTCCATGCCGCCGGAAGGGTTTGATTTAATGAACGGCCGCACACGTCCGGGCGATCGCTCGCGCCGCGATGACGACCGTTATCTGTTCCTCGAAGCGATGCTTTCCGCGCAGCATACCTTGTACATCAGTTACGTGGGCCGCTCGATTCAGGACAACACCGAACGCGTGCCGTCGGTGCTGGTGACCGAATTGCTGGAATATTGCCAGCAGAACTATTGCTTGGCCGGCGATGAAGCGCTGCCGAGTGATGAGTCCGGCGCGCGCCTGATTGAACAGTTGCAGTTCACTCATGCCATGGTGCCCTTCAGCCCACAAGCGTTTTTGACCGATGTCGGCAGCTATGCCAAAGAGTGGCTGCCTGCCGCGCTGCGTCAAGGCACCGCGAGTGGCACTTTCCATCGCGCGTTGGATGATTATCTGCTCGATGCGATTTACCCGCTGGAATTGGATCTGGTCGAGCTGCAACGTTTTTGGCGCTTACCGGTGCAATATTTCTTCAATCGCCGCCTGAAAGTGGTGTTTGAGCCGCCTTTGCCGGTGATGGAAGACGATGAGCCGTTCGCGCTCGGTGGCCTTGCCAGCTATCAGCTGCGTGACGCGCTGTTGGACGGCTTGCTCAATGCGCCCTCGGCGCAGGCGCGTGACGAAGTGTTGGCGCAGTTCAATAAGCAGCAGCGCGCGCAAGGCAAGCTGCCGGTCGGCGCGTTTGGTGAGTTAGAATTTGAGACCAACCGCGTGCAAGCCGAAGAGCTGGTCGAAAAAGTCCAATTTCTCTGTCAGGCGCCGCTTGATGATCTCGATGTCAACCTGACCCTCACGGCGCTCGGCCAATCACGTCCGGTGCATTTAAGTGGCTGGCTGACACGGCGCTATCAATCGGGGCTGGTGCGCTATCGCAGCGGTGCGATTCGCTCGGAAGATATGCTGGCGGCGTGGATCGACCATCTGGCGGCAGCGGCATCGGGCGCCAACTTGATCACGCATGTGATTGGCTACGATCGCAAAGACGGCGTGGTGCATCAGGTGCTGCCGCCATTGAATGCCAACGCCAGTGAGAGCGCGGCGCTGGCACTCGCGCAACTGAACGAATTGGCGCGCCTTTATTACCAAGGCATGACTGCGCCGCTGGCCTATTTCCCGAAAACAGCGTTGGCCAGTGTTGAAGCTGGATTTAGCCGCGGGCAATGGGTCGACGATGAAGAAAAATCGCTCAAGAAGATGGCCGAGACGTTTAATGACGGTTTCATGACCAGCGGCGAAGGCAACAACCATTACATCGCGCGTTTGTGGCCGCAATGGACGGACGAACTGGCGCATCAGGTGCGTGTGTTGGCGAGTTTGGTCTTGCAGGCACCGCGTTTACAGTTGCGCGATTACGCCGACCACATCTCAATCGAGAAGGCCAGTCAGGCATGATGGTTAGCATCGAATGTTGGGAAGCATCGAATATCGGGAAGAGAGTAGAGTGGCCGCCAGAAAATCATTATTGGTGTAGGGCGTTCGCTGTACGGCCACAGGTCAGAGGGACCATGATTCGGTAGATGGCAAGCAGGGCTGCATCAATGGGGTGCAGTGTAATGATCCAATATGGTGCGCGCTGTGAGTCCGATCCCATAACCTTCTGTCTGGGCAAGTTTTTGCACAGATTCATAGAATTATTTAATTCGGATCACATAAATTTTCGAATAATGACCCAAAGGCAACTGGAAATATGAGTGTCACTGCCAACATCACTGCGACGCCACTGGAAACCATGACGTTTCCGCTGCACGGCGCGCGTCTGATTGAAGCGTCGGCGGGTACGGGGAAAACCTTTACCATCGCCGGATTGTATCTGCGTTTGCTGCTTGGTCACGGGAGTGAACACACCCGTCACGCCAGCGCGTTGACGGTCGATCAGATTCTGGTGGTGACCTTTACCGAAGCGGCGACCGCTGAGTTGCGAGACCGAATTCGCGCCCGCATTCACGATGCGCGTCTGGCGTTCAGCCGCGGGAAAAGTGATGACCCGGTGATTCAGCCGTTGCTGGCGGAATTTGTCGATCACCCACTGGCGACACGGCTCTTGCTTAACGCGGAGCGCCAAATGGATGAAGCGGCGGTTTACACCATTCACGGCTTTTGTCAGCGCATGCTGACGCAAAACGCATTTGAGTCTGGCAGCCGTTTCAACAACGAATTTGTCACCGATGAAAGCCATCTGAAAGCGCAAGTGGTGGCCGATTACTGGCGCCGTCAGTTTTATCCGTTGCCGCTCAATCTGGCTGCGGAAGTGCGCCGCTTGTGGGCATCGCCGGCAGCGCTGCTGGAAAAAATCGGCGGCTATCTGACGGGCGCGCCGCTGTCGCTGACAACGCCGGTGATGGAGGGTGACCTCGCGGCGCTGCATCAACACAACCTGACTCGCATTGAGGCGATGAAAGCAGCGTGGCTGGCGGCGGCCGATGACATTCATGATTGCATCGCCAATTCCGGCATTAACAAGCGCAGCTACACCAAGAAATCATTGCCGGAGTGGATCGCCGCGGTGTCGGATTGGGCGGCGCAGCCAACCCATGGTTACGAGGTGTCGGACAAGCTGGCGCGTTTTGCTCAGGATGTGCTGGTAGAGAAAACGCCATCGGGCGACGCACCGCGTCATGCCGTGTTTGAGGCCGTGCAGGCGTTTTTGGCAGAGCCGGTCAGCTTGGAAGCGCCGCTGTTGGCGCACGCGATCACTCACTGTCGCACGCTGCTGGCGAAAGCCAAAGCCAGCAAGCAGTGGCTGTCGTTCGATGACCTGCTGACTCAGTTGTCCGCATCGCTGGATGGTGATGATGAAGGCACGCTGGCGGCGCGCATTCGCACGCTCTATCCGGTGGCGATGATCGACGAATTCCAGGACACCGACCCGCTGCAATACAGCATTTTTAGCCGCATTTATTTGCCGCATCCGCAGTGCGGTCTGTTTATGATCGGCGACCCGAAACAGGCGATTTACGGCTTTCGTGGCGCGGATATTTTTACCTACATCAAAGCGCGTAATCAGGTGAGCGCGCACTACACGCTCGGCACCAACTGGCGCTCCAGCGCCGACATGGTGGCGGCGGTAAATCAAGTGTTTACCCTGCCAGACAGCCCGTTTATTTACGACAACGACATTCCGTTTTTGCCGGTCAGCGCCAGCCCGAAAGCGGGTGGCCGTGCTTGGCTGCTGAACGGAGAGGTGCAACCTGCGCTGACCTACTGGTCAATGGCGGCCGACGCGCCGGTGACCAAAGGCGCGTATCTCGACACCATGGCGGCGGCGACCGCAAGCCAGATTCAAACCATTCTGACGGCGGCGCAGCAAGGAAAGGCGCAGTTTCGTCACGGCGGAGCTATTCAAGCCAGCGACAGTATTCAAGCGGGCGACAGCATTCAGGCGGGTGACATCGCAGTGCTGGTGCGCACCGGAAATGAAGGGCGCTTGATCAAAGAGGCGCTGGCTCAGCAAGGCATTGCCAGCGTGTATCTCTCGAACCGCGACAGTGTGTTTACCAGCACGATTGCGCCGGATATGCAGCGTCTGCTGCAAGCGGTGCTGACCCCGGACAACGATCGCGCCATGCGCGCGGCGCTCGCTTCCCCCTTGTTTGCGCTCAATGCGCAGCAGTTGGACGCGCTCAATAACGATGAAAATGAGTGGGAAAACGCGCTGAACGAATTCAAACAGTATCGTCAGTTGTGGCTCGATCGCGGTGTGCTGCCGATGCTGCGCGCGGTGCTGAGTCTGCGTCATATTGCCGAGCGCTGGCTGGAAGAACCCGACGGCGAACGTCAACTGACGGATTTCATGCACCTGAGTGAATTGCTGCAACAAGCGACGCAGGAGATCGACAGCGATCATGGCCTGCTGCGCTGGTTGGCGCAATCGATCGCTGATGCCGAGCAAGGGCTGGGCGGCAGCGATGAGGCGATTCAGCGCTTGGAATCTGAGCGTAATCTGGTGCAGATCGTCACCATCCACAAATCCAAAGGTCTGGAGTACGAGTTGGTGTTTTTACCCTTTGTACTCAGCTATCGCGAAGCGAGCGAAGGCAAATATTACGATGCCAGCAGTGGCCAGACTTTGCTGGACATCAGCGGTCAGGAAGCCTCGATTCAACAGGCGGACAAAGAGCGTCTGGCGGAAGATCTACGTCTGATTTATGTGGCGCTGACCCGCGCCGTGTACGGCTGTTTTATTGGCGTGGCGCCGCTGCGCAACGGCCGTTCCAGCAAAGAACCGACCGGCGTGCATCACAGCGCACTGGGTTATCTGCTGCAAAATGCCCAGCAAGGCGGCTTGGCGCTGCTCGCAGAATCACTGCATCAACACACGGCGCTGGCGTGTGTCGCGGTCACGGAGCCACCCGCTGTGCCTGAGTCGGTATTTGTGCCGTTGGCTGAGCCATTGCCACCGCTGAGCGCGCGTTCGCTGAGCCACGAGATTGATCGCCTGTGGCGCATCACCAGTTATTCCGGATTGGTCAAACAGGGCAGTCATCAGCATGATGCGAGCTTTGAAATCGGTGGCTTTGATGTCGACTCGGCGGATGAGCACGATGAGGCGGCATTGGCTGAACCCGAGCGCTCGATTTTCACCTTCCCGCGCGGCGCGCAGCCCGGCACATTTCTGCACAGCCTGTTTGAAGAAGTGGAGTTCACCCAACCAGCCAGCGATGAACACAACACGCGTATTATTGCCGACTTGATGGAGCGCGAGCAGATCGATGCCGAGTGGCTGCCTGTGCTGCAATTGCTGGTGGATACCGTGCTGCGCACGCCACTCAACGGCAAAGACTTGTGCCTCAACCAAAAAGCGCCGCATCAGCGCCTGACCGAGATGGAGTTTTTACTGCCCATCGAGGTGCTCAGTGCGCCCGCCCTGAACCGTGTGGTGCAGCGCCACGATCCGCTATCGGCCAAAGCGGGCGATCTCGGCTTCTACACCGTACAGGGCATGCTGAAAGGCTTTATCGACTTGGTGTTTGAACATCAGGGCAAATATTACGTGCTGGACTGGAAATCCAACCATCTGGGCGATGAAGTCGCCGCGTATCAGGGCGAGCGGTTAGCGCAGGCGATGGCTGAGCACCGCTACGATTTGCAGTATCAGCTCTATGCGCTGGCGCTGCACCGTTTTCTACGAAGCCGTTTGGCGGGCTATGACTATCAGCAGCACTTTGGCGGCGTCTATTACCTGTTTTTACGCGGTATGGATGGCTCGTCGCAACACGGCATTTTCAGCGCCAAGCCGAGTCAGGCGATGTTGGAAGAGCTGGATGAACTGATTCAGGGCAAAGTGGTGACGGCGCGCACCACGTCCGCCGGACAGATGGAGTTGGATTTATGATGGATGTCTGTTTGGATTTCACGCAGGTGAGCGCGCAGTTAAAGCAACTGGCGGGGCAGGGCGCCCTGCGCCAGCTCGATTACCAGTTTGCGCATTTCCTCGCACAACAAAGCGACGTGGAGACGCTGAGCGATCACGAGCGCGCGGCGTTGATGTTGGCCGCTGCGGCGGTCAGTGCCGAACTGGGGCGCGGTCATATCTGTTTGCCGCTGGTTGATGAACAGGGCAACTGGGTTGAACTGGCGAGCAAATTGGGGGTGTATGGCGAGGCTGCCCTGCCGTTAAATCAGCTGTGGTTGTCTGTGGATTGGGCGGCGCTGGTGGCGCGCACGCCGCTGATTGGCGCGCGTGGTGAAGCGGTGCCGCTGATGTTTGATGGTCAGCGCCTATACCTGCATCGTTATTGGCATTATGAAGTGACCTTGGCGGCGCGTTTGCAGTGCTTTGGGACACCCATGATCTTAAAGCCTATGGCAGTCCAAAACCTTCGCCAGCGTCTGGATACGTTGTTTGCCCGCGACTATCGTTTTTTACAGCAAGCCTTGCAGCGTAAGGGAGAAACGTCGGCATTGAATCAGGTTGGTCGTCAGCGTCTGGTGTGCGATATGCTTGATGTGGTCGACGAGTCTGGGCTCGATTGGGAAGCGATTGATAGTGTGTTGCAACAGGCCAAACGCAGCGAGGATTTTGCGCCGCTGGAGACCTTGGTGCCCCAAGCGCACTGCCTGAACTGGCAGAAAGTGGCAGCCGCGATTGCACTGACGCGCCGCTTTGCGGTGATTTCTGGCGGTCCCGGCACGGGCAAAACGACCACCGTGACCAAATTGCTGGCGGCGCTGATCAGTCAGGCGCAACAAGCGCAGCACACGCCGACCATCAAGCTGGTGGCACCGACGGGGAAAGCGGCTGCGCGGCTGACGGAATCGATCGGGAAAGCGGTGGCAAGCTTAGCCGTCGAACCTGAGCTCAAAGCGCTGATCCCCACCGAATCGAGCACCATTCACCGCTTGTTGGGGGCGATTCCTGACAGCGCTGAGTTTCGCCATCATGCAGGCAATCGCCTGCACCTTGATGTGCTGGTGGTCGATGAAGCGTCGATGGTCGATTTGCCGATGATGGTCAAATTGGTCGATGCGCTGCCAGACAGCGCGCGGCTGATTCTACTCGGTGATAAAGATCAGTTGGCATCGGTGGAAGCGGGCGCCGTGCTGGGCGATATCTGCTCGTTTCTTTATCAAGGCTACAGCAAAGAACAGAGCCGTGTGTTGTCTGAGTTGACTGGCTTTCAGCCGGCGGCGCTCAGCCCGCGCCATGCGGATCATCGCATTGCTGATAGCTTGTGCATGCTGCAAAAGAGTTACCGGTTCGATGCGCGCTCCGGCATTGGTCAGTTGGCGAAAGCCGTCAACAGCGGTCAGGCGGTGTGGGTGGATAAAGTATGGCAGGACGCATTTAGCGACATTCAACACTTTGCGCTTAGCAGCGAGCACTACAACCAGATGTTGCAATCTCTGGTGGGCGCCTATTCGCCGTATCTGGCGTTGATGGCAACGCCGCTCACGCCGTCGCAAAGCATGGCGGAAAAAGCGCGCGATGCGTTGCAGGCCTTTGGCCGCGCGCGTTTATTGTGCGCGGTGCGAGAAGGGGATTTTGGTGTCAGCGGCCTCAACTATCGCATGGAACGAGCGCTGGCGGCGCGCAAGAAAATTAAAGTGCAGGATGAAATCTGGTATGCCGGACGCCCGGTGATGGTGACGCGTAACGATCATGGCCTTGGTTTGTATAACGGCGATATCGGAATTTGTCTGCGCGATGAACAAGATGAGCAGCAGCGGCTGAAAGTTTACTTTGAACTGCCCGATGGCAGCGTCAAAGCGGTATTGCCAAGCCGAGTACCGCAACATGAAACCGCCTATGCGATGACGATTCACAAATCGCAGGGCAGTGAATTTGAGTTCACCGTGATGATTTTGCCGCCGGAATTCAGCCCGATTCTCACCCGAGAGTTGATTTACACTGGCATCACTCGCGCCAAGAAGCAGCTCGCGCTGTATTGCGATATGGGGGTGCTCAAACGTGGCATTAAGCTCAAAACGCAGCGGGCGAGTGGCTTGGTGGAACGATTGCGGGATGCGGACGAACCGATTGCGTGATGCTCTGCGTCTGTGATGCTCGGAGTCAGTGATGCGATGGAGTGCGTGATGTGATCCGTTCGTGATGCCATCGGGGCGCGATATGAAGATTGAGTGTGTTGATATTCATCTGGCAGCCAAGAGGCTGCCAGAAGTAATGAGGTCAGATAAACGCTTTCGTGAACGTGATGCGACGAATGCGGTAGCGCTCTTGTGAGCCAAGGATAAACGCCTTGAGATTTTCACTGACGGGAAACACGCAATGTACATCCAATCCTTCAAGAAACTGGTTGTCGGCCATGTCCCAAAAGCTTTGCAGAGAGTTACAAATAACGGTTTTCATAGAGAATTTGCTCTTAAGTACTTGTTTTAGTAATAAAAGCAATCCATGCGATGTCTAAGCCAGCCAGAGCTTAGGATGCGTCCTGTTGCCAGTGACTCAAAAAAGCGATCTAAGTCACAAGTGGGCGAATTTTACACAGATCATGGGGTGTTGCAAAGTGGTTATTTTGTAATCATTTTAATGAAAAGGATTGCACAGTTCTGAGTGGCTTAATTTTAGTGATTCATGCTGCTTGTTGGCTAAAAACAAGCAGCATGACAGAACTTAGAGGTTCAAAGTAAGAATTTTTGAGCGGCGTTGGTAGTTGTATAAGCTCTGCTTGGCGATCGGCAGTTTGTCGACGCCCACTTCGGTAAAGCCTTGCTCTCGAAACCAGTGCAAACTGTGGGTGGTGAGCACAAACAGGCGTTGAATCCCCATTTGCTTGGCTTGATGTTTCATGTGATTGAGCAGCAGCAAGCCGCGGTTGCCGTCGCGGTATTCAGGATGAATTGCCACACATGCCATTTCGGCCATGCTCTCATCTTGATACGGGTACAAGGCGGCGCAGCCAATCAGCAAGCCATCTTTGTCAATGATGGTGAACTTGTGGATCTCTTGCTCGAGTTGTTCGCGCGAGCGGCGCACCAGAATGCCTTGCTCTTCTAGCGGGCGAATCAGATCGAAGATGCCACCGATGTCATCGATTTGGGCTTGGCGCACTTGTTCGGCACTCGCCATGACGATTTGCGTGCCGATGCCGTCAAACGAGAACAGCTCTTGGATCAGCGCGCCATCTTCTTTGTAGCTGACTAAATGGCTACGCGGCACGCCCGCGCGGCACGCAGCAATCGCGGCGCGTAAAAAGCGCAACGTCCCTGTGGTGTCGTCGGCCGTCGGGCTGCTTTCCGATTCCAAGCGGTGAACGATTTTCTCGACCTCGGCGGGGAACAGTTCTGCGATGGAGTTGCCGTTTTCATCGATGATGCCTTGTGCGGAACAAAAGCCGATCAGCTTATCGGCTTTTAATCTTATCGCCACTTGGGTCGCCACTTCTTCAGAGAGCAGATTAAAACATTCTCCTGTGACTGAACTTGCGATAGGGCCAAGCACCACAATGGAGCCTTGATCGAGCGTGCGGTTGATGCCATCGATGTCAATGCGGCGAATGCGTCCGCTATGGCAATAATCAATGCCGTCATCTATACCTAGAGGTTGAGAGATAACAAAGTTACCACTGACGACGTTAAGCTGAGTCCCCGCCATGGGCGTGTTATTGAGGCTCATCGACAGGCGGGCCGTAATTGCGAGTTGCAACTGGCCGGCGGCCTGCATGACTAAACTTAACGCCTCTTCATCCGTCACGCGAATGCCTTTGTGGTAGGGCGTGGAACGGTTGTGTGTAGCTAGAATCTGATTGATCTGTGGGCGAGCACCGTGAACCAGCACTATTTTGACGCCAAGGCTGTGTAGCAAAGCGAGGTCGCTGATAATGTTTGCGAAATTTTTATCAGCAATTGCCTCACCGCCAACCATCACCACCATGATTTTGCCGCGGTGAGCGTTAACATAGGGCGCTGATTGTCGAAATCCTTTGACGAGGGCGGTACTACGAATTTTCACGGCCTGATATCCAACTTGTTTGTTTAAATATGTCCAAATAATGACTTTTTATTCATCTAGAGACAAGCGGTTTTTTCGGGTTTGGTGTAAATTATCGTCCTGACGTTTCAGCGGTATGACCGCGTTGATTTCGATGATGAGTGATGGGATGGCCGCGAGGCCACAAACCGACCATTCAGATGAACAGACCATGCAAAAAAGAGGGGCGATCGTGCCTGTGAATGATGAACTTCGTCAGCGTAAACGCAAAGCCGTCGAACGGATTCTGTTAGCCATTGCGGTCATCGGGACAGCACTCGCCATCATGATGTACAGCAATTTATTCAGCCGCGTCGCGGACATGTTATTGCCGCCCAAAAGCGATGTGTACGGGCTTTGGGTGGAGCAGCACGTTGCGCCTTATGCAGCAAAAAAAATTCGTTTGGACGCTAAAGGGGTGGTGATTGAGGGGCGCGTGGTGGCCACGTCGTTTGATTTTAATGGTCGCACGCTTGAATACACCATTGGCACGCGTGAGTTTCAATACAGAATGCTCAATGAAGAGAACACCGAAATGCAGCGCGTGAAACCTGCGTCGCATTACAACCCGACCTTCCAATTGTCAGGAAAACATCAAAAAAACCTCCGTTAACAATTCGACAATTGCGCTTAGCACTGGAGTTTGTCATCCTTTTCGCAAATTAGACAACGGATCAACTCCAGTGATGAAACGCCTTTTCCCCTTCGCCACCGTGGCGCTGCCTTTGACAGTCCTGTTTGGTTGTGCGCAGCCGACCGACCGCGCGCAACAATACCTCGACCATGAATTTCCGCAGACGCTCAATCAAGTGACACAAGTGGCCTCCAACACACCACGCGATTTCACCGCATTCGCCAAGCAGAGTGAGCAAGTGGTCGAGAAGTCGCCATCGATGGCTGCGATTTACGGCCCGCTGTATGAGCAACTCAACGAATGGGTGATGCAAAGTGGAGATCCTGCGGAACTGGCGCAGTTTGGCGTTCAGGCGGCGCAGTTGGGCGGCGGTGACAAAAAAGGCAACGTGCTGTTTACCGGTTACTTTTCGCCCGTGATTGAATTGCGCCATACGCCAGACCCAGAATTCCATTTCCCGGTGTATGGTATGCCCGCGTGTGATGTGGATTGCCCGACGCGCGCGCAGATTTATGACGGCGCATTGTATGGTGAAGGACTGGAGCTGGGATATGCGGCCAATCGCATTGACCCATTTATTATGGAAGTGCAGGGCAGTGGCTTTGTCCATTTTGGCGATGATGACACGCTGGAATACTTTGCTTACGCTGGGAAGAACAACAAGGCTTATGTCAGCATCGGCCGCATTCTGATTGAACGCGGGTTGGTGGCGCGTGAACAGATGTCGCTGAAAGCGATCAAAGACTGGGTGCTGGCCAACGATGACGAAACGGTGCGAGAGCTACTGGAACAAAACCCGTCGTACGTGTTTTTCCAACCGCGCGCCGCAGCGCCCGTAACGGGCAGCGCCGGTATTCCGCTATTGCCTATGGCTTCGGTCGCTGGCGACCGCTCGCTGTTCCCGATGGGCACGCCGATTCTGGCCGAAGTGCCGCTGCTTAATGCTGATGGCACGTGGTCGGGCGCGCATCAGCTGCGTCTGCTGATCGTACTCGATACCGGCGGCGCGGTGAAACAGAACCATCTTGATTTGTACCACGGCATGGGCCCGCGTGCGGGCACTGAAGCGGGTCACTACAAGCATTTCGGCCGCGTGTGGAAACTGGGGCTGGAAAACTCTCCGACACAAGCGCCTTGGGCTCTGCCGCCAGAGAAGTTACAATAGCCCGCGGTCAGCTAGACTTTTTCGAAAAGAGTGCGTATAAATCGCACTCTTTCTTTTTGTGAACCTTATCATTGCGGATTAATGATCCCGATTTTGGATGATGAACATGCGTGAACTCGATACTCCAGCCTCAGACAGTTACAACCAGCGTTTTGGTGGTACCCGCCGTTTATACGGCCATTCTGAAGTCGATATTTTGCGAGCGGCGCATGTGTGTGTCATCGGCATCGGCGGGGTCGGGTCTTGGGCGGTGGAAGCACTGGCGCGTACCGGCATTGGCGAACTGACGCTGATTGATATGGACGACGTGTGTGTGACCAACATCAATCGCCAGATCCATGCGCTGAGCGGCAACGTCGGCAAGAGCAAGATTGAAGTGATGGCAGAACGGGTGAAACTGATTAACCCAGAATGCAAAGTCAATTTGATTGACGATTTCATCACGCCGGACAATCAGCATGAATACCTGAGCAAAGGGTTCGATTACGTGCTGGATGCCATTGACAGCGTGAAAGCCAAAGCGTCGTTGCTGGCGTACTGTCGCAGCAATAAAATTAAAGTGATCACCACGGGGGGGGCGGGCGGTCAGACCGATCCCACTCAAATCATGGTCGCGGATTTGACCAAAACCATTCAGGATCCGCTGGCGAAGAAAATCAAAGATCGCCTGCGTCGTTTCCATAACTTCCCGACCAATCCGGCGCGTAAGTTTGGGATTGACTGCGTCTTTTCAACTGAGCAGCTCAAATACCCGCAAGCGGATGGCAGCGTGTGCGCGGTGAAATCGACCGCAGAAGGCCCGAAACGCATGGATTGTGCCAGCGGTTTTGGCGCAGCCACTGTCGTGACGGCAACCTTTGGCTTTGTGGCGGTCTCACGCATTGTTGAAAAACTGATTCAGAAACACAGAAAATAAATAGGCAGGGTTGTTATGTCTCGCTATCCCACATCTCCGTTTGGTTGTGAAATCACCAGTGAACAGATCGCCGCAACCATGCAGTCGCTGCATGGCTGGGAAGATCGCTATCGTCAGGTGGTGCAGTGGGGGAAAAAACTGCCTCAGATGCCTGATGAGCTGAAAAGTGAACAGGTGACGGTCTCGGGCTGCGAGAGTCTGGTGTGGCTGGTGGGTGAGCCGCGCGAGGGCGTCTGGCATTTCTGCGCAGATTCGGACGCGCGCATCGTGCGCGGTTTAATTGCGATTGTCATGGCGGCGTTTGATGGAAAAACAGCGGCTGAGATTCAGGCGTTCGACATCAATGATTATTTTGACCGACTGGGGCTAATTGCCCATTTGAGTCCATCACGCGGCAACGGTCTGCGCGCCATCGTCGAGCAGATTCAAACCATGACGCACGCATAACCGATGTTGCGCCTCAGCGCGTTCAAAGCACCTTTTATCGCTTGAACTCGCTTTCCTCACGTCATGTTTTCTCAATCGATCCCATCAAAATAGCCGCATTGAGATGCGGCTATTTTGATCCGTGAGACCATGCCTTCACGACTTACAGAATATCGACCGCTTTTTCGATGGCGGCAATCAAGCGTTCAACGTCCTGCGTTGAATTATAAATACCAAAGGAAATTCGCACGGTTCCTGAGACGCCAAACGCATCCATTAATGGGTGCGCACAATGATGCCCTGCGCGCACGGCGATGCCTTGTTGATCGAGCAAGGTGGCCAAATCCTGATGGTGCACGCCATCCATCACTAGGCTCAGAATGCTCGCCTGAGGCTGATAACCCAACACGCGAATGTCGTCCATTTGGCTCAGGGCTTGATAGGTAAGCGTCTGCAAGTGATGTAGATGCGCTTCCACGTCTTGACGCGCAAATTGGCTGTACCAATCAATCGCGGCTTTGAGTGCAATCGCGCCAGCCACATTGGGGGTGCCCGCTTCAAATTTCCCAGGTAAGCCCGCGTACGTGGTGCCGCTGAACGACACTTTCTCGACCATTTTTCCGCCACCGTGCCACGGCGGCATCGCCTCCAGTAATGCTGGCTTGCCGTACAACACGCCAATGCCGGCGGGCGCATACAGTTTGTGACCAGAGAAAACATAAAAGTCGGCATCCAGCGCGGTGACATCCACCGCCTCATGCACAATGCCTTGTGCGCCATCGACCACCACAACGGCGCCCACTTGATGCGCGGCAGCGATCACCGCTTCAATCGGCTGACGGGTACCCGTGACATTGGTGATGTGGGCCAGTGCAACTATTTTACAGCGTGGTGAGAGTAATGCATGGAATGCGTCGAGGCCAAATTCACCATGCTCGGTCATCGGTACTTTGACCACGCGGGCGCAGGTTTGCTCGGCGACCATTTGCCACGGCACGATGTTGGCGTGGTGCTCGGTTTCACTGACCAAAATCTCATCGCCTGCTTGAAGCGTGCTGCGCGCGTAGGTTTGTGCGATCAAGTTCAGCGCTTCAGTCGCGCCGCGTGTCCAGACAATACTGTGACTGCTCGGCGCGCCAATGAACTGCGCCACTCGGTCGCGCGCCGCTTCAAACTGGCTGGTGGCTTGCGCCGTCAGGCTGTGACTGCCGCGGTGTACGTTGGCATTGTGCGCGCTGTAGTAATGGGCGATCGCATCAATCACGACTTGCGGTTTTTGCGTGGTCGCGGCGCTGTCGAGATAGACCAGCGGCTGCTCATTGACCGATTGATCGAGGGCGGGAAATTGCGCGCGAATGGCGGCGATATCTAACATGTTACTCTTCACCCAGCTTTTCGTAATTGAGCTGCGGCAGCGCCACTAATGGCAGCGCCACTTCGCGGGCCAGGGCTTTGCCGGACAATTGCACGATGATTTCGACGGCAAACTCCAACGCGGTGCCCGGCCCTTGGCTGGTGAGCAGGTTGTTGTTGACGTCAAAGGTCACACGGCGGTTGCGCCACAGGTCCTGTGGAATGCGATCCTGAAAATTCGGATGACAGGTCATCAGTGCACCCGGAAACAGATCGTGGTGTTGCAGCACAACGGCCGGAGATGCGCAGATCGCGGCCACCAAGCGACCATCGTATTTTTGCTGTTTGATTACTTCCATCAACAGGGGGCTGTCGCGAAAGTTTTCTGCGCCGCCCACGCCGCCGGCTAAAACCACGGCGTCGAATTCGTCATCGGCGACATCCACCAGCTTGTGTGCTGCGGTTAAGATGACGCCGCGTGACGCAGTCATGCTCAATTGGCCGTCGAAATCAGCGCTGGCGACAACCACCTGATAGCCCGCGCGGACCAGAATATCAATAATGGTCACGGCTTCCATCTCTTCAGTGCCCGGTGCGATCGGGACCAGAATTCGTTTTGTCATGATTGTGTCCAACTTTGTTCGATTGATTGAATGTGTTGATAAAGTGCCTGATTGGCTGGAACGGCGATGCCGTGGTGCTGCGCTTTGCGCACCACGTAGCCACTAATAAAGTCTATCTCGGTTCGCCGCTGATGAACAATATCCTGATGCATCGAGGAGCGATTGGCGGCGGTTGCATGGATCACGCGATCGACCGTCGCCTTGAGTGCGGCGCCTTCTACCGGGATCTGTTCGGCCTGCATCACGCACACCACTTCGGCGATGATTGCGTCTAAGGTGTGACGAAATTCAGGCTGCGCCAGTTCACCATTGGTGATGTGATGAATCGCGGTGAGCGGATTGATGGCGCAGTTGACCGCCAATTTTTGCCACAGTGCGTGTTCAATGTGTGGGTGCCAGACGGCAGACGGCAGCGCGTGATGGAGCACATCGGCCATAAAGCGGCACTGCGCGCCGAGCGGATTCAAAGCGCCGAGTTGCGTTTGCCCGATGCCGGTGTGTTTCACCGTGTGAGCGGAAGTCTTCAACGCGCCGTGTGTGGTTGTGGCCAGCAGGACAGGGAACGTGCTCAAGTGCTCAGCAAGATCATCCAAGGCGCCCATGCCATTGTGCATAAACAGCAGCAGCGTTTCGGGGGCGATGTGTGCCCAGATGGGTTGCAGCGCGGCGGCCACTTGCCATGCTTTGACGGTGACCAGTAACACATCGGCGTCGCGCAAAGCGCTGACTTGGTTGTAGGCAAACTCGATACAAGGCGCCTCATCGAGCTGCATTTTCCAGTGAGCGCTGTTGCCTGTGCCCCACAGGGACACCTGATGTCCGGCTTGGTGCAAAGCGCAAGCCCATAAGCTGCCGATAGCACCTGGGCCGACGACCACGATATTCATTGAATCTGCTTTGGTTGAGGGTTTGCGCTAAGGATAATGCGCAGCTTGCTGAAAGCAATAAAAAAGGCGCCCATCGGCGCCTTTTCTGCGTAACTGCAAGTCAGAATTAGAACTTGTAAGTTACAGAAATGTAGTGACCAAAGCCTGATGATTCAGCTTTAGTGTTTGCATCCCATGGCACGCCTTCGTTATCAGCAAAGCCGTAGATGTCGTGGTAAGCTTTCAGGCCGTAACCCACAGCGAAGCGGTCTGAGTGCCAGTAGATACCGTTGAACATCGCACCGCCGTTGCTTGCACTTGCATATTCATCTTTCATACCGAATTGGTAATCGATGTAACCTTGGTAAGAGATGAATGAACCGTTTTCAAAGAAGTAGAAAGGTTTGAACCAGTTGGTTGCAAAGTGGAAACCGTTCCAGTCTTTATCGTTACCAAGGTAAGTTGCGTACAGGTTCACGCCTACTTTACCCAACCAAGGAACCATCACGTCTGAACCCAGACCGATTTTTTGGTTGTTCACACCGCCATTTGCGCCATCCCATTCGATCAGAGACGCAATGTACAGCTCTTGTACTGGACCGAAAGACAGGTCTTTACCAGTCAGTGCGTCCAGAGACATGCGAGGTGCAAACTTCATGAAGATTTTGCTGTCAGCTTTAGACTTATCGCTGCCTTTGTCTGAAGTTAGGTTGAAAATGTCAACGTAACCGTACAGGTCGAAAATGCCCGAGCGACCACCAAACTCCATCTCCAGGTAGTCATGGCTTGATTCAGAAACGCCTTTTTCGTTGAACGCACCCATCAAGTTGAATTGCATCCACTTGTAATCGTTTTTGTGGATATCGCCATCTGAATAGTCTGCTGCCATTACTGGCGCTGAAGTAGCCGCTAGAAGGCTAAGAGCTAAAAGTGATTTACGCATTAGGGGACTCTCTATGGTTGTATTAATTCAGAAGAGCAATGATTCCTTGCCGCTTCCAATTGGCCGGAATAATAGCGACTAAATTCTCAATTAAAAGTGATAAAGGGTGCAAAAATAATCAAACTTGGTGATCTACTTCACATGTTCAAATAAATATTACGGAACTTTTTGGGGTTTCATTTTGTTGCATTTTTATTGTGATTTAGATCATTAATTCTCAGTCTATGTCAGAGTTTTAAGCCGATCGATTAACCAACAAAATTAGTAAGTGATCGCAGAAAACGCCAATTTCGTAGACAGAAAAAACACTTGGAGACAGGTATTTGGCATGGAAGAGATTATGTTATTCCCGCTGAGCTCGATTGTTTTGCCCGAAGGGAAGATGAAACTGCGCATTTTTGAGCCCAGATACAAACGCATGGTGGCAGAGTGCAGTAAAGCAAACAGCGGATTTGGCATGTGTTTGTTTGATAGCAAAGTTAAAGGAAATGCAAATCCACTTTCTGAATTTGGTACGTGGGTAAAAATTGTTGATTTTGAAACACTTGGTGATGGCTTGCTGGGGGTTACGGTGGTGGGCATTAAGCGCTTCTCAATTCATAAGGTGCGCGTCGAGTACGACGGCTTGCGCCGCGCGAAGGTGGAGTGGCAGCCAAGCTGGCCAACACAGGCGCTGGACGAAGACGACCTGTTCCTCAGCCATCATCTGCAAAAATTGTATCAGGAGTTTCCGCAGATTGGCGAACTGTATCCCCATTGTTTTTTTGATGATGCCAGTTGGGTGGCGCAGCGCTGGCTGGAACTGCTGCCGCTGTCGAATCAGCAGTTTGATTCACTGGCTCAATTTGCCGATTGTCGTCATGCGTTGTCGTTTTTAACGCAGACCATTGAGGCCTATGACGAATAAGTGAGGACGCTTGAACCATCACGGGGAACTTGAATTCCCGATGGGGCGTTTGGCGTACGATCGATTGGAGCGCACTATCTATACTGATAACAGTGATCGAATCTGCTGCACGCCCGTACAAGGTGACGTGAGGTGACAGACGGCTCAATATTGGGTCGCGAAGGACAGGACATCCTATGACGAGTGTGAATCCACAAACTTTCAGCCGGCAGGACTGGACTGTGTGTATGGACAAAGTGAAGCAGCACGACAAAGCGGCGTTTGCGCTCGTGTTTCACTTTTTTTCGCCGCGCCTGAAACAATTTGTTTATAAGCATCTGGGCAATGAACAAGTGGCGTTGGAATTGGTGCAAGAGACGATGGCCACGGTGTGGCAAAAGTCGCATCTATTTGACGGTCACAAAAGTTCGTTATCAACCTGGATTTACACGATTGCGCGCAATTTGTGTTTTGACCTGCTGCGTAAGCAGAAAGGCAAAGAGCCCCATGTACTGGCGGAGGACATCTGGCCCAGTGATTTTTGCCCGCCGGATCTGGTGGAACATTACGCACCAGAGCATGAAATGCTCAAAGAACAGGTGCTGAAATTTTTGGATACGCTACCGGAAGCGCAGCAGAAAGTGGTGCGAGCGGTGTATTTGGAGGAGCTACCTCATCAGCAGGTGGCGGAGATGTTTAACATTCCTTTGGGGACGGTGAAATCTCGCCTGCGTTTAGCGGTAGAAAAACTTAGAACTTCAATCGATGCGGAGCGGTTATGAGCTACCATCCTGATCTTCAATTGATCGAAGCCTATGCGGAAGGCTCAATTGACGCAACCCACGGCTTAGCTGTGGCCACTCATTTGGAAATGTGCCCCCATTGTCGCCATCAGGCAAGGCAGTTGGAGGAACAACATGGCGAGGCACTACTGAGCACCGAAGCGATACCGAGTGACGAATCGAATTGGCAGCACATGCTGAGCCAGATCACGGCAAGCGACGTCCATCCAGCCGCCAAGCCGCTGCGCAGCAAACCGGTGGTGGTGTCGGTGAATGGCCGCCGCATTCTGGTGCCGCATTCGCTCAAGCGACTGGTGTCGCCACACGCCAAATGGCGCAGTTATGGCGGAAAGGTGTTTAGTTTGCCCCTGCATCATGATGACGATGTTCACATGAACCTGATGTACATCAGCGCTGGTGTCAGTATTCCTCAGCACACCCATCGCGGGTTGGAATCCACATTGGTGCTGCACGGGGCGTTCAGTGATGAAGATGGTCATTATGATGCAGGCGATTTCTTGCAGCGTGATGCCTCGATTCGTCATTCACCGCAAACCGCGTTGCAGCAAGATTGTTTGTGTTTGACGGTGCTGACGCAGCCGATGGTATTTACTCAAGGGGTGGCGCGCATCTTCAATCTGTTCGGTAAGGGGCTGTATCCCTAATCGAACGCTCAATGGTTCTACCTTACTGAGTGCTTTCTTTCGGCCACCTTCGGTGGCCTTTTTTTACACAGGACAACACTTTTCTGGCATGGGGAGGCGGCGTTCAGTGTATGATGGCGACGTTTTCACCACTTAGATGCCGTTATGTCTCAGCCCGTTGATAAAAAAACCTTTCTGACGATTTTTACCACCGTCTTTTTGCCGATGTTTTTGGCTGCGGTGGATCAAACGCTGCTCGCCACCGCGACGCCTGCGATGGTGCGCGATCTGGGCGATATGCAGCTCTCTTCTTGGATTGCGGTCGGCTACATGTTGGCGGGTGCCGCGTCTGTGCCGGTGTATGGTTGGCTCGGTGACCAATATGGGCGCAAAAAAATGCTGGCCATTGCGCTGAGTATTTTTGGCATCGGCTCCATCGTGTGTGCGCTAGCAGTCAATATGCCGCTGTTGGTCGCAGGCCGCATTGTGCAGGGCTTGGGCAGCGGCGGGTTGATGAGCCTGTCGCAAGCCTTGATCGGTGAGCTGGTACCGCCGCGTCAACGAGCACGCTTCCAAGGCTATTTTTCAGCGCTGTTTGCTCTGGCGAGCATCGGCGGGCCGGTGCTCGGCGGGGTCATCGTGACCTATTTGACATGGCATTGGCTGTTTTGGATTAACTTGCCGCTGGTCGGCTTTGCGCTCTATCGCTTATCGAAACTGCAATCGACGCAAGAGCACGCCAGCAAAACGCGCATCGATATTCTCGGGCTGGTGCTATTTCCGAGCATGATGACGGTGATCATCTACTGGCTGTCGGCCGGTGGGCATTACTTTGCTTGGGATTCTCGCATGAGCTTTGGATTGCTTGGGCTTTTTGCCGTCTTGGTGGTGCTGTTTTTGATTCAGCAGCAACGGGTGAAGCAGTCGTTTCTGCCGTTGGCGTTGCTGGCAAAACGAGAAATCCATATTCCGCTCATCTCCACGTTTTTGTTTGCGTCGTGTCTGTTTGCGCTGGTGTTTTTCTTGCCGATTTTCTTGCAGGTGGGGTTGGGCGTTAGCGTGGCGCAATCGGGCATGTTGATGATTCCTCTCTCGGCTGGGGTGATTTGTGGCTCGTTTATCACCGGTAAAGTGATTGCCCGCACTGGTGTGCCGAAGTGGGTGCCGGTGTGCGGAATGTCGATCAGTTCAAGTGCATTTTTTGCCTTGGCGATGTTGGATTTAAGCCCATCGATTGTCAGCGCCATCGGCTTTTTCTGCTGTTTGGGGCTCGGCAGTATCATGCCTTCGACACAAATTACGATTCAAACCATTGCTGGCAAAGCGAGTTTGGGGCGCATTACGTCAATGGCCGGGTTGTCGCGTTCGTTGGGAGCGTCGGTGGGGACGGCGGTGTTTGGCACGCTGATCTATTCGCAGATCCCGGGATTCAATGCGCAAAGCTCGCTGACGGCCCTGCTCGACACGCCACGCGATGTGATTATTGATGCGTTCCAAACCGGCTATTTGCTGGCGGCAGGATTGGCGTTCTTGTGTCTGCTCAATGCCCTGCGTGCGCCACGGATTCAGTTGGATGATTACAACTAAGCGCCCCGGTGGTAAATACGGCGCTCATCTAGCCATAAACCGAGTGCTGCCATCAACAGTGCCGTCATCAATAGTGCAGTCATCAACAACGCAGTCATCAACAATGCAACTATGAAAAATGCAGCTATATAAAAATAGAGCAATAAAAAACGGCCCGTTGAGGCCGTTTTTTTGTCTCAGGCGAGTCCCTGAATGATGACGAACTTTTCTAACAGCTGTTCGTCCGTTTCAATGTGCGCTGGATCGGTGATGATACAGTTGGTGATCGGGCACACTGACTCACACGTGGGCTTGTCGTAGTGGCCTTTGCACTCGGTACACAAATCCGGGTTGATCTCGTAGATGCTGTCACCCATCGAGATCGCGCCGTTCGGGCACTCCGGCTCGCACATGTCACAGTTGGTGCATTTACCTGTGATTAGCAGTGCCATAATTATTTGCCTGTTGGGTTACGGGTATCCTGACCAGCATTAAGGTTGCGCATCAGCAGGCCGTATTCCAGATCCATGTCCTGAGGAACGGGGATGAACACGAAGTGGCCGTTGCCTTTCGCGTCGTCGGTTGCTTCGCCTTTGCGGTTTTCCATCGCTTCTAGCGTGAACACCACGTTGCCTTTTGGCGTCATCAGCTCGAGGCTATCGCCAATGATGAACTTGTTCTTCACTTCGACTTCGACCATGTCGCCACGGCGTTTGCCCGTGAATTCACCCACGAACTGCTGCGCGTCAGAGACGGAGTAGCCGTAATCGTAGTTTTGGTATGCGTCGTGCGTGTGACGACGAAGGAAACCTTCGGTGTAGCCACGGTGCGCCAAGCTTTCCAGCGTGCCCATCAGCGTGTCATCAAATGGTTTGCCAGCGACAGCGTCATCAATCGCTTTACGGTAAACCTGCGCGGTACGTGCACAGTAGTAGAACGATTTAGTTCGACCTTCGATTTTCAGCGAGTGCACACCCATCTTTGTCAGACGTTCCACGTGTTGAACCGCACGCAGATCTTTCGAGTTCATGATGTAAGTGCCGTGCTCATCTTCAAACGCGGCCATTTTTTCTTCTGGGCGATGGCTTTCAGACAATAGCACCACGTCGTCGATTGGCTTGCCACGACCGATGGTGGTTTCAGGACGTTCTTCCTGCACTTCAATCGCTTGCGGTGCATTTGGATCGAACTCTTCCACGATCTGACCTGCGTCGTCTTCTTTGCCTTTCTCAACTTTGTATTCCCAACGGCAAGCGTTGGTGCACGTGCCTTGGTTCGGGTCACGTTTGTTGATGTAGCCAGACAGCAGGCAACGACCTGAGTACGCCATGCACAGTGCGCCGTGTACAAACACTTCCAGTTCAGTTTCTGGGCAGTGCTCGCGGATCTCTTCGATCTCTTCCAGTGACAGCTCACGAGACACGATCACGCGCTCTACGCCGTTTGCTGCCCAGAATTTGACGGTCGCCCAGTTTACCGCGTTCGCCTGTACTGACAGGTGAATCGCCATATCCGGGAACGCTTCGCGCACCATCATGATGAGGCCAGGGTCTGACATGATCAGCGCATCTGGGCCCATGTCGACCACAGGTTTCAGATCGCGAATGAAGGTTTTGAGTTTTGAGTTGTGCGGTTGAATGTTGCACACCACGTAAAACTTTTTGCCCAGGGCATGCGCTTCGTTAATACCGATTTGCAGGTTTTCGTGGTTGAATTCGTTGTTACGCACGCGAAGGCTGTAACGCGGCTGACCAGCGTAAACGGCATCTGCACCGTACGCGAACGCGTAACGCATGTTTTTCAGGCTGCCTGCTGGTGACAGCAGTTCAGGGACGAAAGTTTTTTCAGTAGACATTGCTTGTATTCTCAATCTGATCTCAAGTCAGGCCAATACCACCTGATGGTATTGGAAGGGGCGCAAATTTTACGCCAAAATGTGACTCATGACCAGTTGAGATTGCAAGCAAACATCAGGCTTGGTCGTAAGACGCAAGCCTGATGAGGGAAGGGGTTACGCGTCAGAGTGTGGCAGGCCACCAAGCGCGTTGAACAGATCCGGCAGGAACACCGAAAATTCACCACACATCAGTGAGAAATCGGCATCGAAACGCGCAGCTTGATCTTCACGAGGAATGTCTTCGTTTTGATCTTTGAGTTCATCGCTGAATGCCAGACGTTTCAGGCTGCAATCTTCCGCCAGAATAAAGCTGATGCGATCTTGCCAGTTGATGGACAGTTTGGTCACCACTTTGTTGGCGGCGATGTGGCTCAGAATCTCATCGCTCGATAGCTCTTGCTTCTTGCAACGTACGGTAGCGCCATCATCGAGAATCGATTTCAGCTCTGCTTCGTCCAGCAAGTTAAAACCTTGTGGTAGATTGCCTTCTTTGACCCATTCGGTCAGCGTGGTTTCGACGGCGACTTCTGGAATCGCAGGGACAACAGGCAGGCTACCCATGGTTTTACGCAGTAGCGCCAGGACGTCTTCGGCTTTTTTGTAGCTGCTGGCATCGACCAGAATCAGGCCCTGTTTGGGCATGATCAGTACTGGCGTCAGGTGGCTGCGGCTAAACGCACGTGGCAGTAGGTCGACAATGATGTCTTCTTTGATGTTGTCTTTTTCTTTCTTTTTCAGCGGGCGGCCTTCTTCGGCTTCCATCGCTTCCACTTTGGCGTTCAGTGAGTCTTTGATCACCGACGCTGGCAACATTTTTTCTTCTTTCTTGGCACAGATGAGAATGCGGTCTTCGCTGACGTGAGTCATCATGTCGCCATGTCTGCCCATCGCATGCACCCAACCAAACTTCTGTTTATCTTGGCTGCCACATGGCGTGAAACGGAACTCAGCCAGTTGTGTTTCCAGCTGATCGGCATTGAAGTCAATCTCGCGGTTCACGCGATAAACCATACAGTTTTTAAACCACATATCTATTTCTTTTCCTTGTTCGAAAGCCCCACATCATAGGGGATTTCAGCGCTAAAGTCTTACCTCAAATTCAAAATTCCGTGATTGATACAACTGAGATAGAACGATGAATTTGATAAGAAAGTTATATTAAAAATTGTTTTCAATGGTCACAAAAGTGTCATAATCATTTCTCATAATGCGTAGCGTTGATTAAAAATAAAGGTTATTCAATTATGTCTAGAAGGATTCTGGTTGTTGAAGACGAAGCGCCGATTCGTGAAATGCTGTGTTTCGTGCTTGAGCAAAAAGGTTACCAGGCCGTGGAAGCAGAGGATTATGACACTGCCGTCAACAAACTGGCTGAACCCTTCCCTGATCTCGTTCTGTTAGATTGGATGTTACCTGGCGGTAGCGGCATCAACTTCATCAAACACATGAAACGCGAAGAGCTGACACGCAACATTCCGGTGGTGATGCTCACGGCGCGTGGTGAAGAAGAAGACAAAGTCCGCGGCCTTGAAGTGGGTGCAGACGACTACATTACCAAACCTTTCTCGCCTAAAGAGCTGGTGGCTCGCCTCAAAGCGGTGATTCGCCGCGTGACCCCCACGGCACTCGAAGATGTGATTGATGTGCAAGGTCTGAAACTGGATCCGGTGTCGCACCGTGTCACGGCCAACGACGCGCCACTCGATATGGGCCCAACCGAATTCAAAATGCTGCACTTCTTTATGACCCACCAAGAGCGTGTGTACAGCCGCGAACAACTGCTGAACAACGTGTGGGGCACCAATGTGTATGTGGAAGACCGCACGGTCGATGTGCACATTCGTCGCCTGCGTAAAGCCCTCGAAGAAGCGGGTCACGACAAGCTGATTCAGACCGTGCGCGGCGCGGGCTATCGTTTCTCAACCAAAGCGTAAGAGGATCCACTGCGAAGTATTATGGTTGAACGGTTAACTTGGAAAAAGCTGGCCTGGGAGCTGGCTTTTTTTTACCTGCCATGGATTGTGGTCGGGTGGATATTTGGATACATGCCGTGGTTGCTGTTGGCGGCCACGGCGTTGCAGCTTGTGTGGCATCTGCACAACCAGATGCGCCTCTCGGCGTGGTTGTGGGATGAAAAGCGACTGACACCGCCGTCGGGTTCCGGCAACTGGGAATACCTGTTTAACGGCATTTACCGTTTGCAGCAGCGTCAGCGCAAAAAGCGCAAAGAGTTAACCAACCTGATTCGCCGTTTTCGCAACGGGGCGGAATCGCTGCCCGATGCGGTGGTGGTGTTTCGCGGTGAAGGCAATATCGTGTGGTGCAACCGCTTGGCGCAGCATCTGCTGGGGTTTCGTTGGCCGGACGACGCCGGGCAGCCGATTTCCAACTTGATCCGCACACCGGATTTCATCAAATACCTGCAAAAAGATGACTTCACTGAGCCGTTGGAGATGCGTTCTCCGCTCAATGTGGAGCGCTCCCTTGAATTGCGTATTGTGCCGTACACCGAAGGCGAACACCTGATGGTGGTGCGCGACGTAACCCAACTGAAACAGCTGGAAGGCATGCGCCGTAACTTCTTTGCTAACGTGTCGCACGAACTGCGCACACCGATGACGGTGCTGCAAGGCTATCTGGAAATGACCGAAGATCCGGACATGCTGGTGGGCCCGATGTGGGGTAAAGCGCACGTTGTGATGACCGAGCAGCTCAACCGCATGAACAGCTTGGTCAATCAACTGCTGACGCTGTCGAAGATTGAAGCGGCGCCGATGCATGAATTGGAAGATGTGGTCGATGTACCGGCCATGCTCGAAGTGTTGGAAAAAGAGGCGGTGAGCCTTAGCGGTGACGATCAGCATCAACTCAAATTTGACATCGATAAGCAGCTGCGCGTGCTGGCCGATGAAGATCAACTGCGCAGTGCGATTTCCAACTTGGTCTATAACGCGGTCAAATACACGCCGCCGGGCGCAGAAATTAACGTGCGCTGGTTCCAAACGCCGCAGGGCGCTTGTTTGGAAGTGGCAGACAAAGGGGATGGCATTGAGCCGCAGCACTTGCATCGCCTTACCGAACGTTTTTATCGCGTCGATAAAGCGCGCTCGCGCGATACCGGCGGTAGTGGCTTGGGGCTGGCGATTGTGAAACACGCCTTGTCCCACCATGATTCGCATCTCGAGATTAACAGTACCGTGGGCGTGGGGAGCCGCTTTTCGTTTGTGCTGCCTAAGCGTCTGGTGGTGAAATGAAGTGGCGTGTCACCCTCGTACTTGCCGCGTGGCTGGGTTGGTGTTGGCAAGCGCAGGCCGATGAGCTACCGGAGTATCACAAACACACCGGTGTGGCGGGCAGTTTGCTCTCGGTGGGTTCCGACACGCTGGCGGGCATGACCACGCTGTGGGTCGAAGAATTTAAATCGATTTATCCGAACGTCAACGGCCAAGTGCAAGCGTCCGGTTCGGCCACCGCCCCTCCCGCGCTGGCCGAAGGTACCGCGCAGTTTGGGCCGATGAGCCGCCCGATGCGCACGCGTGAAATTGAAGCGTTTGAACGCACGCATGGCTATAAACCGACGGCGCTGCGCGTCGCGATTGATGCGATTGGCATTTTTGTCCATCGCGACAACCCGATTGAGGGGCTGAACTTTACTCAGCTCGACAGCATTTTTTCTTCCACGCTGCGCTGTGGCGCGAACCACTCTGTGACCACGTGGGCGGAACTTGGTTTGCCCTATGAATGGGCGCGGCGGGGCATTCAACTCTTTGGGCGCAACTCGGTGTCCGGGACTTACGGTTACTTTAAACAAAATGCGCTGTGTGGCGGCGATTTCAAACGCAACGTCAACGAGCAACCGGGGTCGGCATCGGTGGTGCAATCGGTGGCGTCATCTATCACCACGCTAGGCTATTCCGGCGTCGGGTATCGCGTTTCGGGTGTGAAGTTGATCCCCATTGCACGCCGAGGCACCGACTATGTCGAACCGAGTCATGCCAATATTCTGTCGGGCAAGTACCCGCTGTCGCGTTATTTGTATGTCTACGTCAACAAACACCCGACACGGCCGCTGACGCCCATTGAGCGCGAATTCATTCGCTTTATCTTCTCCCAACAAGGGCAATCGTTGGTGGCCAAAGATGGTTATCTCCCGATCTCGCCCGAGTTTGCTCGCGAAGAGCTTGCCAAGGTTGGGATTGAATGACATGAAAAAGCCAGCATCGCGCTGGCTTTTTCATGTTGAACAGATTGGCTGATTTGAACGGATGACATTAAAAATCCAGTTGCCAGCCCACACTGCGCCAATATTCTTGCTCAGTCAGCAAATCGGCATGCAGCAGCTTGTTGTTGTCCAGCCACTCGTGATCGGCGCATTTGAGTTTCCATTCATCATCGTGCGCGCTAAGGCTTAGCTCCGGTAGCGGATCATCATTGCGCTGGCTGTTGAGCAGAATCGACAAGCGCAGCACACGAATCAGGCCGATAATGTGCTTTTTCTTAAACAGCGAAAAATCGGCCATTTCATTGAGCTTGAGTGACTTGCGCTGAAAGCGCGCCAGCGTGGACAATACCAGTTGCTGTTCGCTGTTAAAGCCGGGCATGTTGGTGTGGCGCAGAATGTAGGCCGAGTGGCGATGAAATGCCTGCAAGCTGATGCTCAGGCCCACTTCATGTAGCAGCGCGCTCCATTCCAGCAGATCAAACAGCTCGCTGTTCTTTTTCAGCCCCAGCTCATCGGCGACTTGATCGAGAAACTCACGCGCATGGCCTTTCACTTTGGCCGCGTGTTCGAGATCGACCAGATGTTTACTGGCGAGATTTTCCGTGGTGCGCAGACGAATATCGGAATACTTGAAACGTTCTTCCATTTCGTACAGCAAGCCTTCACGCAGGGCGCCGTCGGAAAAGAACATCTCTTTGATTTTGAAATCTTTAAAAATCGCGGCCAAAATCGCCACGCCAGCGGCAAACACCGGTTTGCGATCGTCGGTGAGTCCGGCGAGTTGAATGTCGTCAATCGAATCCCATTCGCACAGTTTGTCGATGAGTTTCTGCAGTCGTTCGGCATTGATGATGCCATCATCATGACCCAGGCCAACCAACACTTCGTGAATTGCCTTCACGGTGCCGGATGAGCCAAACGCGGTTTGCCAGCCCAGTTTGCGGTATTTGCTGGCGATGGATTCCAGCTTTTGTTCGGCGGCGAGAATGGCATGAGCAAAATTCTTTTTCGACAGTTTGCCGTTGGCGAAGTAGCGGTCGGTGTAGCTCACGCAGCCCATCTGTTTGCTGTTGACCAGCTCCGCTTCAAACCCTTTGCCGATGATCATTTCCGTGCTGCCACCGCCAATATCGACCACCAGCATCGATTCTGCTTGGGGCTGCGTATGCGCCACGCCCAAGTAGATCAAGCGCGCTTCTTCAGTGCCGGGAATGATTTCAATCGGAAACGGCATCACCTCTCGGGCGCGTTGAATGAAAATATGCGCGTTGTTGGCCTGACGCAGTGTGTGCGTGGCCGCGATGCGCACGTTCTCGGGTTCAAACCCTTGCAGGCGTTCGGCAAACATGGCCAAACACTCCAACCCCCGTTCAATGGCTGCGTGATCGAGGTTCTTTTGTGCATCGAGCCCCGAGGCCATGCGCACGCGCTGTTTATGGCGACTGATCAGTTGTAAATCCTGATCCACCACCTTGGCCACCACCATGTGAAAACTGTTGGACCCTAAATCGATGGCCGCAATTTCACGCGCAACATTGTCACGAGTTATGTTGGGTTGGTTCATGGATGTCTGTTTGCCCCTTATTCCGAGTTCGCGTTTGTTTTTCTACGTTTTTAAGATAGTCATAAATGGCGAGTTGCGAACGGACTTTCTTGCGGTTCCCGCGCTTGACGTAGCGGTTACTCATCTCTTTGTCGATCACGCGCGCTTTGACCGTATCGGTAAACTGCAGATTGATGATGTCTATCATACGCTGTTTCAGACGTTCGTCACGTACGGGCGCGGTGACTTCAATGCGGTGATCGATGTTTCGCGTCATCCAGTCGGCCGAAGAGATGTAGACCTGTGGATTGCCGTCGTTGTGGGTGATGAGGACGCGCGGGTGCTCCAGAAAGCGGTCGACGATACTGATGATGCGAATGTTGTCGCTCAATCCTTCAATGCCCGGCACCAGCGAACACATGCCGCGAATGATCATCTTGATTTGCACGCCAGCGGTGCTCGCGCCGTAGAGTTTATTCACCAAGCCGCGGTCGACGAGGTTATTCACTTTGAGGGTGATGGCGCCTTTTTTGCCGGCTTTGGCATTGGCGATTTCGGTGTCGATTAAGCGATAGAGTTGGGTGCGCGAGTTGCGTGGCGACACAATCAAGTGATTGAATTTGACCGGGCGGAACGGGTTCTCAATGTAGCCAAACACATTGCGCACTTCGGTGGTCAGTTCGCGGTCTGCGGTCAGCAGAGAAAAGTCGGTATAAATGCGCGCCGTTTTTTCGTGGAAGTTGCCGGTGCCGATATGCGCGTAGCGGATAAATTCGCCCGCTTCACGGCGAGTGATTAGCAATAGTTTGGCGTGAATCTTCATGCCGGGTGTCCCAAAGACCACGTGCACGCCTGCTTCGGTGAGCACGCGCGACCATTCGATGTTGGCTTCCTCGTCAAAGCGTGCTTGCAGCTCCACCACCACCACCACGCGTTTGCCGTTGTGCACTGCATCGACCAACGAATTCATCAGACGTGAATCTTTCGCCACGCGGTAGATGTTGATTTTGATGCTGACTACTTTGGGATCGAAGGCGGCTTGGCGCACCAGTTCGGTGATGTGCTCAAAGCTGTGGTACGGGTAGTGCAGCAAAATGTCTTGGGCGCGAATGGCATCAAAGGCGTTGGGAAAGCCTTCAAAATCGGCACATTTCATCGGCGGCAAGGGGCGGTTTTCGAGATATTCGCGCCCGACGTTGGGAAAACCGATGAAGTCTTTGAAATTGTGGTAACGACCGCCCGGCAGCAAGCTGTCGTAGTGGGAGATTTTGAGTTTTTCGCACAAGAATTGCAGCATCTCTTGTGGCATGTCGTGTTCATAGACAAAGCGCACCGGCATCGCCGTCAGGCGCTGGCTCAAGCCTTCCGACATCTGTTCTAGCAGGCTGTATTCGACTTCATGGCTGAGGTCATATTCCGCGTCACGGGTCATCTTCATCGCATATCCGGCCAGCGTGTCATAGTCGAAAAAGCCGCGGAAAATGTCGTCTAGGCAGTGGCGAATGATGTTGTCGAGCAGAATGATGGTTTTGCGTCGTTTGCCTTTTTGCTCAGGCACCATCACAAAGCGCGGCAGGTGATCGGTGGGGATCTCAATCAGCGCGTAATGGGAATCGTCGCCTTTTTTCAAATCAACCGCGATGTAAGCGTATTCGTCTTTGAGAAATTGCAGTACGTCGATGTCATCTTTCATTAACAGTGGGGTGATGTGCGGTAGCACTTCCTTATGAAAGTATTTGACGATCCAGCGTTGCTGCGCTTCATCCAATTGGGTTTCGTTGACCAGAAAAATGCGGCGGCGCGCCATCTCGAGGATGATCTCCCCGTAGAGGTTGTCAAAGTCCTGATTGAGCTTGAACGCTTTGCTCTGCATACGGGTGAGCAAATGTTTGGAGCTGTCGTTGCCGCCACGCTCGCGGTTAATCAAAATGCGTCGTTTGACATCCGAAAAGCGGACTTTGTAAAACTCATCGAGGTTGTTGGAAAAAATCCCCAGAAATCGAATCCGTTCGACCAGTGGCACGGTCTTATCGGCGGCTTCTTGCAAAACCCGCTCATTGAACGAAAGCCAACTCAATTCCTTATCGATGTACAACTTTTCCGCGCTCATGGCATACCTTCCGACGTTTAGTGACATTTTAATTATGAACCACTGCAAACTAGGGTTTTAATGTGACACTTTTATTGCAAAACAGATTAGTATGCAGAGTTGTTTTATTTTCAGTTGTTTAATGTGACTTGTAATATAATTGTCACCTATTCGAAATATTATGTTATTTGGACTAAAAAGGTAGAGTGATTCATGGCACAGGCCGAGTTTTCATTGAAAGAACGAGATCGCAAGCGACTAATCAAAGATCGCCTTGTTCGTTTTGCAGTGACTGCCGGTGGTGTGAGTGTGCTTGGCGCTTTGATCCTCATTTTTGTCTACTTGGCGATGGTGGTTTTCCCGCTGTTTTCCGATGCCAAGTTAGAGACCGGTTTTGCCAGCCAGCCGATCACCACGATCGCGCCGCAAATGTTGGCGATTGATGAATATGGCGAAAATGCTTTTGTGGTGGGCGAACACGGCAAAGCCGAGTTTTGGGCGCTGAATCATGAGCGCAGCCTGCCGCGTTGGAGCCAGCAGTTGCCGTTTGAGCCGGTGCACATCGCCACAACCCCGCCTGACAGTGGTTGGTTTGCGGCGACCGATGCCGACAATCATGTCTATGTCGCTCGCCCACAATTTACCTACTCGGTGACCGCAAAAGGGCGCGCCTTTACGCCGGAATTAGAGATCTTACCGCTGCCCGCCCAATGGGCATTGATTTCACGTCCGTTGACCATTTCGCGCTTGAGTGTCGCGGTTGGCGATACGCACGCATTTTTCGCCGTGTATCAATCAGACAAACAGGTGTCGGTGCATTGGGTCAGCTTGGATGCGCCGCACGTGACGCAGCAATTTACTTTTCCCTCACCGTTTGAACAGCTCGACCAGATCCTGCTGACGCCGGACGGTCAAACCTTGTATCTGCGCAGTGGCTCTGAACTGGTGATTTCGCAACGGGTGCATGATCGCTATCAGGTGCGCGAGATTGTCGATCTCAGCCAAGGTCAGCAAAAGCACGCGGTGCAGAACATCTATTTGCTGTCGGGCGCCTATTCACTGTTGGTGACACATCGTGATGGTTTGGTGACGCAATGGTTTGATGTACTCAAACAGGGCGAGCGCCATTTGACGCTGATTCGTGACTTTAAACTCGCTTCCGAAGTGCAGTTTTTGTTGCCCGATACCTATCGCAAAGGCTTTTTCAGTTTTTATCGCAACGGCACGGTACAAAGTCATTACACCACCAGTGAAAAGTTGGTGATCTTTGAACGTGCGTATCAACAAGCGCCTGTGCTGGCGGCGATGTCCAAAAATGAGCGCTATTTGGCAAGCTACGATCGCGGCACCATCAGCGTGGCGAAAGTGGATAGTGGCTACCCGGAAGTGTCGTTTTCATCGTTGTGGCAAAAGGTGTGGTACGAGAGTTACCCCGAGCCGCAGTACGTGTGGCAATCCACATCGGCCAGTGACGAGTTTGAAGCCAAGTTCAGTTTGGTGCCAATTGCCTTTGGCACGCTGAAAGCGGCCTTTTACGCCATGCTCTTTGCGGTGCCGGTGGCGGTGTTTGGCGCGATTTATACGGCCTATTTTATGGCGCCGAAAATGCGCCGCGTGGTGAAACCCAGCATTGAATTGATGGAAGCATTGCCGACGGTGATCATCGGCTTTTTGGCGGGCTTGTGGTTTGCGCCGTTGGTGGAAAATCATCTGACCTCAATTGTCGCGCTAATGGTCTGTTTGCCGTTGTCGACCATGGTCGTTGGCCTGCTGTGGTCGCAGCTGCCCAAGGCGTGGTTACGTAAAATGGCTGGCGGCTGGCATGCGTTGATTTTAATCCCGGTGCTGCTGATGCTGTCGGTGACCATTTTGTCCTACAGCGCTGAGATTGAGCAGTGGCTCTTTCATGGCGATGTGCGCGTGTATCTGGCGCAGCACGGTATCGATTTTGATCAGCGCAATGCGTTGGTGGTCGGCTTTGCGATGGGCTTTGCGGTGATCCCCACCATTTTTACCATTGCCGAAGATGCGATTTTCTCTGTACCTAAACACCTGTCGGATGGGTCGTTGGCGCTGGGCGCCACGCCGTGGCAGACCTTGACGCATGTGGTGCTCCTCACCGCAAGTCCGGGCATATTTTCGGCGGTGATGATGGGGCTGGGCCGCGCGGTTGGGGAAACCATGATCGTGTTAATGGCGACCGGGAACACCCCCATTCTCGATTGGAACATTTTGGAAGGCATGCGCACGCTTTCGGCGACCATTGCGGTGGAATTGCCGGAATCCGAAGTGGGCAGCTCGCATTTCCGTCTGCTTTTCTTGGCAGCTTTGCTGCTGTTTATCTTCACGTTTGCCGTGAACTCCTTGGCTGAATGGGTGCGTCAGCGCCTGCGAGCCAAGTACCGGGCGTTGTAGTGGGGCGTCTGTGATGAAAACAATGAATTGGGTTCGGTCCGGAGCCCCTTGGATATGGTTAACCGGCGGCGCGGTCAGTATCAGTTTGATCTCCGTGCTTGGTCTGCTGCTGCTGATTGGTTGGAAAGGACTGACCTATTTTTGGCCGGGGCCACTGTATCAATGGCAAGACAACCATGGCCAACGCTTGGTGGGGCGATTGTATGCGACCGAGTCGGTGCCCGTGAGTCACCTCATCGAAATGGGCGTAGATTTACCTGATGCGGTGGAAGCGAAAGGCAGTGCAAAGCGCTTGAGCATCAAAGTTGCCAACCGGGAATTGTATGGCGCGGATTTTGTCTCGATGCTTAGCCTCGAGTTGTCGGAGCCGACCAAACCCCAGGGTTGGATGGTCATTGAACGCGCGCGCGATGGTCAGTTCTATGGCAAACCGATTGGCTATGAACAAGTGAACGGTCATGTCAGTGAACACGTGGACATTTTGCTCGCGCAAGGGATTGAACAAGCCAATGCGCTGCGTGAGCAGATCGATCGGGTGGTCAATGAACAGATTCGAGTGATCGGCAGCAGTATTGAAAAACTGCGGCTGGAGAAGCGCCGCCGTGAATTGAATCATCGTTTGGATGAGGCGTATCTGGCCTTGTACCAAGCGCGCAAAGGTCAGTTGGAACAGCAATTGGCCAAAGCGGAAGAACATCTCGATTTGCTGCGTACTCAGATGGAACGTCAGGCGCTGATTGCACAAGACATGAAAGGCGATAGGGTGCGCATTCCGCTCAGCCAGATCTTGGATTACTGGTTTCCGAACGACATGAGTGTGCTGCAGAAAATTGGCCAGTGGGGCAAACAAGCATGGGCGTTTTTGTCGGAGGACCCGCGCGAGTCGAATTCCGAAGGGGGCGTGTTCCCCGCCATTTTTGGCACCGTGTTTTTGGTGCTGATCATGTCGATTATTGTCATGCCGCTGGGCGTTGTGGCGGCTGTGTATTTGCATGAATACGCCAAAGATAACGCGTTGACTCGCATCATTCGGGTGGCGGTGATCAACCTCGCTGGGGTGCCGTCGATTGTGTACGGTGTGTTTGGTTTGGGCTTTTTTGTCTATACCATCGGCGCCTCCATCGATAGCCTGTTTTATGCCGAGCGTTTGCCTGCTCCAACGTTTGGGACGCCGGGCCTGTTGTGGTCGGCATTAACGCTGGCGGTGTTGACGTTGCCGGTGGTGATTGTGGCGACCGAAGAGGGGTTAACCCGCATTCCGCTATCCGTTCGTCATGGGTCATTGGCGCTCGGAGCGACCCAATTTGAAACCATCTGGCGCATTGTTCTGCCGATGGCGAGTCCTGCTATGATTACAGGATTAATTCTGGCGATTGCACGCGCCGCTGGCGAAGTGGCGCCGCTGATGCTGGTGGGCGCGGTGAAACTGGCGTCGAGCTTGCCAGTGGATGGTGAGTTTCCGTTTGTGCACCTAGAGCGCAAGTTCATGCACTTGGGATTTCACATCTATGACGTCGGGTTTCAAACCACCAACATTGAGGCCGCGCGGCCGTTGGTGTATGCCACCTCTTTCTTATTGGTGACGGTGATTGTGGCATTGAACCTCACCGCCATCAGCATTCGTAATAACTTACGAGAGAAATATCGAACCTTAGGACAAGATTAAACATGTTTTCTGTCAACCAAACACTGGGGTACCAATCGCCTCTGGACGTCAACAATTTAACCGACAAACAGACCGCCATCGCGATCGAAGGGTTAAATCTGTACTACAACCAGACCCGTGCGCTAAACGATATTTCGATGCGAATTCCCAAAGGTCAGGTGACCGCTTTTATCGGTCCGTCGGGCTGTGGTAAATCGACCCTGCTGCGCTGCATCAATCGAATGAACGATCTGGTGGAAGGCTGCCGTGTGGAAGGCGAAGTGAAGCTACATGGCAAGAATGTTTACCTGCCGGAGGTGGATGTACCGACGCTGCGTCGCCGTGTCGGTATGGTGTTTCAGCGCCCGAACCCGTTTCCGAAATCCATTTATGAAAACGTGGTGTATGGACTGCGCTTGCAAGGGATCAAAAACAGTCGCACGCTAGACGATGCCGTGGAGCATTCACTGCGCGCGGCGGCCTTGTGGGATGAGGTCAAAAACCGCTTGCATGAAAATGCGTTTGGCTTGTCGGGCGGTCAGCAGCAGCGACTGGTGATTGCGCGCGCGATCGCGATTGAGCCGGAAGTACTGTTGCTCGATGAACCGACGTCGGCATTGGATCCGATTTCGACGCTTACGATTGAAGAGCTGATTCACGATCTGAAAACCAAGTACACTGTAGTGATTGTAACTCATAATATGCAACAGGCTGCAAGGGTCAGCGACCACACCGCTTTCATCCACATGGGAAAATTGATCGAGTACTCAGATACCGATTCTATTTTCACCTCCCCATTGAAAAAACAGACCGAAGACTACATTACTGGGCGATACGGTTAACCGGCAACAGCAAAGGATTCATCATGCAATTAGGACGACATATCTCAGGGCAGTTTAACGTTGAGCTGGAGTCTATTCGAACTCATGTCTTAACCATGGGGGGGTTGGTGGAGCAGCAGTTGTCGTTTGCCATGCAGGCACTCAATAAAGATGACATTGAACTGGCCCGCAAAGTGGTGCGCGATGATCACAAAGTCAATGCGATGGAAGTGTCGATCGATGAAGCCTGCACACGCATCATTGCCAAGCGTCAGCCCACGGCCAAAGATCTGCGCCTGATCATGGCGATCATCAAAACCATTACGGATCTTGAACGCATCGGTGATGTGGCGACCAAAATGGCGTATGTGGCCATTGAAAGCCCGTCGACCAAAGAGAGCAAGTTTCAGGTGTCATTGGAGCCGTTGTGCCGTCAGGCGATTGCGATGCTGCATCAAGTGCTGGACGCGTTTGCGCGCATGGATGTGGAATCGGCGGCGGAAGTGTACAAGCTTGATGACAAGCTGGATAAAGAGTACGAAGCGGTGATCCGTCAGTTGATGACCTACATGATGGAAGACCCGAAAAATATTCCGCACATTCTGCAAGTCATGTGGTCAGCACGCTCGATTGAACGGGTAGGGGATCGCTGTCAGAACATCTGCGAATACATCATCTATTTTGTCAAAGGCAAAGACGTGCGGCATTTAGGCGATCAGGGCATCAACGACGCCCTGCGCTAATACTGCTCTCATCAGTACGTGAACGGCACAAACGTCTGTTCATCGACGGGGGCGCGAACGTAGCCCTCTTGATTCAACGCTGGCAGCGTGACTGGCGGATATTCAACATTGCGGTAGTCAATCTGGCTTAGCAGGTGGCTGATGCAGTTGAGGCGTGCGCGGCGTTTATCGTCCGATGGCACCACCCACCACGGACAATGTTTGGTGTCGGTGTAGGCGAACATCTTGTCTTTGGCTTTGGAGTAATCGACCCAGCGATGGCGGGATTCCAAATCCATTGGGCTGAACTTCCAGCGTTTGATTGGGGTTTTGATGCGTTCCAGAAAGCGTTTTTCTTGCTCTTCATCGGAGACGGAAAACCAGTATTTGAGCAGAATAATGCCGGAACGTTGCAGCATACGTTCAAATTCCGGACACGCTCGCAGAAACTCTTCGTATTCCTCATCGGTGCAAAAGCCCATCACCTTCTCAACCCCAGCGCGGTTGTACCAGCTGCGGTCAAATAGCACCATTTCACCGCCCGCCGGCAAATGCGCGACGTAGCGCTGAAAATACCATTGGGTTTTCTCTTTCTCGGTGGGGGCTGGCAAGGCTGCCACGCGACACACCCGCGGGTTGAGTTTTTCGGTGATGCGCTTGATGACGCCGCCTTTGCCGGCCGCATCACGGCCTTCGAAAATGACGACGACTTTGAGCTTTTCGTGCTTCACCCACTCTTGCAGTTTCACCAGCTCAACTTGCAGGCGTTCGAGCTCGTGTTCATAAAATTTGCGTTTTAATTTAGCCATGGTTCCCTCCGTTGATAGCAAAATCATAGCACCAAGGGAGGGGACAAACTGCGCTAGCGGATGGATTTGAGTGCGAATGCCGTGCGGCGAATCGCCTCGGTATCGGTGATCGGTACGATGAAGTCGTCTTGGTCGCTGGCGCCCATTTTGCTTTCGTGCGCCACAAACTGCATGTGGCTGGCTCGAGTGGTTTTGCCCGACAAGTGCAGTTCGGTCACGCCCGTTGCTTGCGCCAGTTGGCTGACATTTTCGGCGTTGACACCAGCTCCCGCCATGATGGCAATGCGTCCGGCGCTGCGTTGAACCAGCGCAGCCAGCATCTCGGTGCCAAGGGGGGCAGTGCGTGCCAAGCCGGAGGTGAGAATGCGTTCGCACCCCAGTGAAATGACCGTTTCCAGCGCGGCAAAGGCATCGCTGCACTGATCAAACGCGCGGTGAAAGGTGGCGCCCAACCCCAACGATTGCGCCAATGAGACCAACGTTTGGCTGCGACCCGCATCAATGCTGCCATCTTGATTGAGGAGTCCCAATACCACACCTTGCAGCCCCGCTTGGTGCGCCGCGTGAATGTCTGAGGTCATGATCGCCACCTCTTCATCGCTGTAAAAGAAATCGCCCTGACGAGGACGAATCATGGCGTACACCGGAATGGTGGCGGCCTTCGCGGCTTGCTGCATCAAGCCAACGCTGGGGGTTAACCCGCCGAGCGCCAAAGCCGAACACAGCTCGATGCGCGTGGCGCCGCCCGCGATCGCGTTGTGCAATGATTCAATGTTGTCGATACACACTTCAAGTTGATAAGTCATGTCAGATCACCGATGAGAAACAGTGCGCGAAGTGTAGCAAGCCAGAGCGGCTTCGTCTGTCTGCTGGGCGTGAGAAATAGGGGTAAACTTTGCGGGACGGATTTCCTCAAATGGGCGGCTTTGCGCACAAAAAAAGCCCCGGACAGTGTCCGGGGCTTGATGATGACTTTACTTAAACTGATTGGCGTTGCGTTTTTCGCTTATAAGATTCCAACCACAAACCCGAATTGAGCGCGGGTGTTTAAGTTTTTCAATTACTTTTTACCAAGGTCTGCAGTGTGCTCAGACAGGTAAGCCGCAACGCCTGCTGGCGAATCTTTCATACCGGCTTTACCTTCTTCCCACTGTGCTGGACATACTTCACCGTGAGTTTGGTGGAAGTTCAGCGCGTCAACCATGCGTAGCATTTCGTCAATGTTACGGCCAAGTGGCAGGTCGTTCACAACTTGGTGACGGACAACGCCTTCTTCGTCGATCAGGAATGAACCACGGAAAGCAACGCCCGCTTCTGGGTGCTCTACATCGTATGCTTTAACGATTTCGTGTTTCACGTCAGCAACCAATGGGTATTGCACTTCACCGATACCGCCATTTTCAATGGCAGTGTTACGCCATGCGTTGTGAGAGAACTGTGAATCGATCGATACGCCGATCACTTCAACGCCTTTCGCTTTGAAGTCTTCGAAACGTTTGTCGAATGCGATCAGTTCAGATGGGCAAACGAAAGTGAAATCTAGTGGGTAGAAGAAAACAACCGCTTTCTTACCTTTAGTGAATTCTGCGAAGTTGAAGTTATCAACGATTTCACCGTTACCTAGAACAGCTGCAGCTGTAAAATCAGGGGCTTGACGACCTACTAGTACCATTTTTTTGCTCCTAAGATTAATGGTTTGTTCCGAGTTGACATAGAATTTGCAACTTGGTCCGTGTAATAACGAGACGAACTATAGTACAGTTTTGGTTTTGAAAAAAAGCGAAATAAATAGATTAAGTTAATCGAAAAAAGCGATGATAAAAACCGTCGGCCAGACTCGAAAAACTGCACAAAGAATAACCGAATTATGAATAAATGGCCAAGTTTAAAGCAACTGCATTATTTGGTGACGCTCAATGAAACGCGTCACTTTAGTGAAGCCGCGGAACGTTGCTATGTGAGTCAGTCAACCTTAAGTAAAGGCATTCAAAATTTAGAAGAGCTGATTGGCTGCCCGCTGTATGAGAAGAAAGACAAAAAGAGCCCGCTGGTCTTTACCTATGCTGGCGAGCAAGTGGTCAAGCGTGGACGTGAGCTGCTGGCGCGTGGCCAGGATCTGATTGAATTGGGGAAACAGTGCCAGGGCGGCGAAATGGAGGGCCAGTTGAAACTGGGTTGCATTCCCACCATCGCGCCTTTTTTATTGTGCGATTTGGTGCAGGAAGTGAACGTCCGTTACCCCAATTTGCATCTTCTATTACGGGAAGATACCACCGCCAATCTGCTTGCGGCGCTGCGCACGGGGGAGTTGGACGTGTTGATTCTGGCGTTGCCGATGGAGATTGGCAATCTGGAACGTCGCATTGTCGGGCAGGATCCGTTTCGCATGGTGATGAGCCGTCATCAGGCCGATGGCATTCGTGTACCGATCAAATATGACGACTTGCCGGACGAGTCCGTGTTTCTGTTGGAGAAGGAACACTGTCTGACGGAGCACGCGGTGTCTGCATGCAAACTCACGGATAAAGAGAAGATTAACCCGTTCACGGCAACCAGTTTACATACCTTGGTGCAAATGGTGGCCAATGGTCTCGGCACCACCTTTATCCCGCAAATGGCGATTGAACATGGCCTGATCGATAACCAGAATCTGGTGGTGATCGACCCACCCGGGCAGAAGGCTTATCGTGAAATTGGCTTGGTATGGCGACCCAGTTCGTCGCGCAGTCACACTTTTGAACGCTTGGCGGATGTGGTTTCTGAACTGCTTTAGCGAATAGTCGTACCGGAGAGCTGAAAAAAAACTAGTGAAAACACGCTGATTTTGGCGTGTTTTCTGGTTTATTCCTCTGTTGGTTACTTTTTAATTGTAAAATTTTACAGAAACTAATTTTTGAACCTTTCATAAAATCGTAAAAATTCACAAAGTAAATTTTACAGATTCTACCGCAAGCCCTGTTTCAAAAATCGGTGCGGCTTTGACGCGCTGCCTTGTTTCATCAACCGTTCCTTCCCTTGGTTGTGGCTTCACACACCGTTTTAAATCGTTTTTACACGGTTTTGTTTGTGTAATTAAATTACGTAATTACTTACACTTTGACCTGTCATTTCAAGCGTGAGTTTGAAACGGGATAAAACTTCGAATTTCACCATGGGTTAACTTTTGGTCTTTTCGCTTAATGCCTTATCGGGTAAGGTTTAATTAAGTTTTGTAAGACTTATGTCTAGCTTCGAAAGTCTTGAACTTATCCCCGGAATTGGGGAATGTATGGACACCGGATGACGAAATTAGCCCGATCAACACACGATGAATTTTGTAGTCTGAAAATTACAAATGAGATATGGACACGATTCTAAGGAAGGACGTTATGCTTGCTCAAACGCCAGACAAAGATTTAGCACACCCCCAATCGACCCGTCGCGAAGGCCTGCTTGAGGTGACCGGAGCACTTGCTTCGGCACATCAGGCGATTTTCCCTGTTGAAGCCCAAACCTTTTTATCTGAGTTGTGTGCTCAGTTTGCTCCGCGAGTCGACACGCTGCTGGCAGCGCGAGAAGAAAAACAGAGTCAAATCGACCACGGTCAACTGCCAGACTTCCTTCCCGAGACGCAAGATATTCGTGAGGGCAGTTGGAAAATCTTGGGGATTCCGCAAGATCTGCAAGACCGCCGCGTGGAAATTACCGGCCCAACCGATCGCAAAATGGTGATTAACGCCCTGAATGCGAACGTGAAAGTGTTTATGGCGGACTTCGAAGACTCGATGGCGCCTGCGTGGGACAAAGTGTTAGATGGCCAAATCAACTTGCGCGATGCGGTGAATGGCACCATCAGTTACACCAATCCGGACAACGGCAAACGTTACGAGTTGGCTGATGACCCTGCCGTGCTGATCTGCCGCGTACGAGGTTTGCACCTTAAAGAAAAACACGTCACTTTTGGTGAGCGCATCATTCCCGGCGCGTTGTTCGATTTCGCACTTTATTTCTTCAACAACTACAAAGCGTTGCTGAAAAAGGGCAGCGGTCCGTATTTCTACCTGCCTAAACTACAAGCATACCAAGAAGCGCAGTGGTGGAGCGATGTGTTCCATTTCACCGAAGATTACTTTGGTTTGGAAACGGGCACCATCAAGGCCACGGTGCTGATTGAAACTTTGCCCGCCGTGTTCCAGATGGATGAGATTCTGTTCTCACTCAAAGAGCATATCGTTGGCTTGAACTGCGGCCGCTGGGATTACATCTTTAGCTACATCAAAACCTTGAAAAAACACAGCGATCGCGTGCTGCCGGATCGCCAAGTCGTGACGATGGACAAGCCGTTCCTCAACGCATACTCACGTCTGCTGATCTACACCTGCCACAAACGCGGCGCGTTTGCGATGGGCGGCATGGCGGCGTTCATTCCGGCCAAAGATCCGGCGGAGAACGCCAAGGTGCTAGAAAAAATTCGCAACGACAAAATGTTGGAAGCGACCAATGGTCACGATGGCACTTGGGTGGCGCACCCGGGCTTAGCCAGCACCGCGATGGACGTGTTTAACCACGTATTGGGCGAGCGCAGTAACCAACTGGACGTGAGCCGCATGTCGGATGCGCCGATTTACGCTGATGAGCTGCTGGCGCCGTGTGACGGCCCGCGCACGGAAGCGGGCATGCGCCACAACATTCGCGTTGCGCTGCAATACATCGAAGCTTGGATCTCCGGCAATGGGTGTGTGCCGATTTATGGCCTGATGGAAGATGCCGCCACGGCAGAAATTTCTCGCGCTTCGATTTGGCAATGGATTCAACATGGCAAATCGCTCGACAACGGCCAGCAAGTCACGAAACAACTGTTCCGCGATTATCTGGCGGAGGAAATCGAGGTGGTGAAAGCGGAAGTCGGTGAGCCACGTTTCAACGCAGGCCGCTTTGAAGAAGCCGCGCAACTGATGGAAACGCTGACCACCAGCGATGAACTGACCAATTTCTTAACCATACCGGGTTACGACTACTTAGCGTAATACCACTGATAACAACAGTAACGTGAAACTAACGATTCAATATCAGCGCCTGTTGTACTGATAGCGAAAAGGACGACCATGCGCATGCCGAGCGCTGCGCATTACAAGAAGGGATAGATTATGACACTGACTCGCCGCCAACAAATTGAAGCGCTGGAAAAAGATTGGGCAACCAACCCACGCTGGAAAAACGTAAAACGTACCTATACTGCCGAAGAAGTGGTGAATCTGCGTGGTTCGGTCACACCGGCCAATACAATCGCCCAGCGCGGTGCTGACAAACTGTGGTCGCTGGTGAATGGCGACGCGAAAAAAGGTTACGTGAACTGTCTGGGCGCGCTGACGGGTGGTCAGGCGGTGCAGCAGGCGAAAGCCGGTATCGAAGCGATTTACCTGTCGGGCTGGCAGGTGGCGGCGGACAACAATACCGCAGGCACCATGTACCCAGACCAATCGCTTTACCCAGTGGACTCCGTGCCAAGCGTGGTGAAGCGCATCAACAATGCATTCCGCCGTGCCGACCAAATTCAGTGGTCTGGCGGCAAATCGCCAGAAGATGAAGGTGGAATTGATTACTACCTGCCGATCGTGGCGGATGCGGAAGCGGGCTTTGGCGGGGTGTTGAATGCCTATGAGCTGATGAAATCGATGATCGATGCAGGCGCTGCGGGCGTGCACTTTGAAGACCAATTGGCCTCCGTGAAAAAATGTGGCCACATGGGCGGGAAAGTACTGGTTCCGACGCAAGAAGCGGTGCAAAAATTGGTGGCGGCGCGATTGGCGGCTGACGTTTCTGGCACCACCACGTTGGTGATTGCGCGTACCGATGCCAACGCGGCTGATCTACTGACGTCGGATTGTGACCCATACGATGCGGATTTCATCGTCGGTGAGCGTACGTCGGAAGGCTTCTACCGTGTGCGTGCTGGCATTGACCAAGCGATAGCGCGTGGTCTGGCATATTCACCTTACGCGGACTTGGTGTGGTGTGAAACGGCAAAACCGGATCTGGAAGAGGCGCGTAAGTTCGCAGAAGCGATTCACGCTCAGTACCCCGATCAACTGCTGGCGTACAACTGCTCGCCATCGTTCAACTGGGAGAAAAACCTAGACGCGGAAACCATTGCGAAATTCCAGCAAGAGCTGGCCGACATGGGCTACAAATACCAGTTCATTACGCTGGCGGGCATTCACAACATGTGGTTCAACATGTTCGAACTGGCACACGCGTACGCTCAGGGCGAAGGCATGCGTCACTACGTGGAAATGGTTCAGCGCCGTGAATTCCAAGCGGCAGAAAAAGGCTACACCTTCGTGGCTCACCAACAAGAAGTGGGCACCGGCTACTTTGACAAGATGACCAACACCATTCAAGGTGGTCAGTCATCAGTCACTGCCCTGACTGGTTCGACCGAAGAAGACCAGTTTTAACTGAGTTCCCTTACCTCAGTACGTTACAACGATAATCTGTGCAACACCTTTTGAGCGGCTTCGGTCGCTCTTTTTTATGGGGCTTGAGTGACTACAGAGCGCATCAAGCTCCCCTTTTTTTCCAAAAAAAAAGAGGCGGCACATTGGCCGCCTGCATAGCGTTTATGCATTGATTTTATGCATTCAATTTGAAGAAGCTCAGTTGTTCGTTCAAGGTCACAGACATTTGCGCCAATTCATTGGTCGCTTGGTGACAATGTTCAATCATGTCTGACGTTTCATCAACATGTGAGCGCATGGTACTCAAACTTTGGTTGATCAACTCTGCGGTGTAGTTTTGCTCTTCCGTGGCGGTGGCGATGTGAGCGTTCAAATCATTGCTCTCACGCACGCGTTCGCTGATGTTGGTAAAGGCGAGCTGTGCATGTTTTGCTTGCGACACGGTCTCTTCCAGCATCACTTGGCTGTGATCAATCGATTTCACCACGGTGGTGGTGTTGCGTTGCAGGGAGACAATTTGATGTTCAATGGTCTCGATGGCATTTTGTGTCTGCTGAGCAAGTTGACGCACTTCGTCGGCGACCACTGCAAAGCCGCGACCTTGTTCACCAGCGCGCGCGGCTTCAATGGCGGCGTTCAATGCCAACAAGTTGGTTTGCTCGGCAATTTTCTGAATCACGTTCATCACGTCGCTGACTTCTTCTGTGCCCGTTTTGAGCTCAGAAATGTCGTGGCTTAGTTGCCCCATGGTGTTGGCCAGTTCGCTGACTTTATCCATGGTCGTGCCAATCAATTGTTGGCCTTCTTTGGCTTCTGCGCTGGTGGCGATCGATTTACTCGACGCTTCGCTGGCGTTGGTCGACACCTCGGTGATCGCGGCTGCCATTTGATGAATCGCAGTGGCCACTTGATCGGTTTCTACTTTCTGCTGCTTTGAGCCACGCAAAATGTCTTGGTTGATGACTGACAGCTCTTCCGACGATGCCGAGAGCAAACTGCTGCACGTTGCAATTTCGGTCAGCGTGTTATGGAACTTGTGTTCCATGTCGCGCAGCGATGACTGCATTTGCGAAATTTCATCGTTGCCGCTGATCTCATACCACGCTTTGATGTCGCCGTTAGCCAAACGCTCAGCTTGTTCTTTTGCTTGCTGAACCGGCGTTGTAATGCTGCGTGCCACCACGATCGACAGCAAAATCACCAGCGGTGTTGAGATGAGAAACGTGGTCAGAACCACGATGACTGACTCATCAATTTGCTCGCGAATACTTTCCCGTGACTCGATTTGGGCTTGCAAGGCATCGCTACGCACCTGATTGATGGTGTTGACGATGTCGTTGCCTTGGTTGGCCATTTGGGTATCCCACAAGTGGTTGCGATGAACGATGATGCGTTCGATTTCTTGCAAAATTCCCCGTTGTCCTTGAATCAATTCGATCAGTGGCGCAGAGAAATTGGCGTCGGATTGATCGATCAAGGTTTCCACTTGGCTGTAAGTCTCATCGGCTTCTTCATAATCTTTGAGTGCATTCGTCAGCAGAAAACGCAGCGTGATGTTGTGCGCCAGCGTGTAACGTTCGTTCAACAGGCGGACTTGCGCGAACCGAGAATTGTGTTGAGAGAAGTAAGTTCGAATCTGTTCATGTCGGCGGTTAAAGTTTTGAATGACATCGTCACGCTGTTGCATCACGTTGCTCACTTCGGTGAGCGCATTGCGATACTCCTGAACTTCTCTGAGCGTTCGATTCATTGCCGTTTGGGTCCGGCTGTCGGGATAGTCGCGCAGCTGGTTTTGAATCAGTTGCTCAGACTTATCCAAATGCAGCATGGCCTCGCGCAGATCTTGACTGTTTTGTGTGGTGCGATATGTGAGTACGCCGATGCGCGTCATCAACATCTCTTCTTGCATGAGGGAAGCGTTGTTGTTGGCCAAGTTGTTGGCAGTAAAGTACTCGAAGTTGTGGCTGATGCCGGAAATAGACAGGTAGCTGGAGGCTGCAAGGATGAGCGCTGATAAGCTACTGACCGTGATGATCATGAATATCTTGTGCGATATTTTTCGAAGTCGGTGAAACATTGTTTGTTCGCTTTTGCATGAGTTGATTTGCGCGCGATATTAGACGCAATGCGGCGTTTGAACAAAAATGCCTCAGTAGCTTATGTTTTCTAATTTATTGTTATTTAAGTAAAATTTTCAGTGTCAGTTATTTCTTACGCCAAGTTTAGTATTACTGACTCGGATGGCTTGGCGAGTGTATTTTTGGCTTCTTTCGATTCATCGCACGGATGAATCACAGTTCCGTGGTATCTAAATCGGCGTCTTGCTCCACTTCATCGGGTTCACTCTCTTCGGCCAATTCCAGCAAATTGATGGCAATGGAGACAAAATCACTGTCCGTGATGATGCCGACAAGTTCCCCTTTGGCCACCACGGGTAAGCACCCCACTTTGTGTTTTTGCATGTACAGCGCACTCTCTTTGAGCCCAGCTTGCGGCGCCACGCTCATCACTTCGGAGTGCATCATTTCGTACAGCGGTGTGTCTGCGGTGTAGGAGTGCTCGGCAGAGAGTTTTTGCAAGCTTGATTCCTGTGCGGCGAGAATGTCGCGCTGGGTCACGATGCCAAGCAATTTGCGATTGGCATCGACAATCGGAATATGGCGAATGTCCAGCGCCTCCATCATATGACGGGCATCAGCCAAGGTATGCGAACGCAATAAAGTGTGCGGACTGCGAGTCATCATGTCTTCGACCTTGATCATAACCAACTCCTGTTTGTTGATATCGAGTTTTGTATCAGAAACGCTGAGGCGTTGAAGCGAGTCACGCCGTGGGGTCAGCCCTTCAGACCTTGTGTCTATCACTATAGTTTTTTTGTGGGTAAATATCTGAGAGTTCAGTCAGTTTTTGTTGTAAGTGCGCGTGTAACAAGTCAAGGAAGTGTCACTTTTCATTACAATCCTTTGCTTTTCAATCCCGCCTTTCAACGTGCACAATCCTGTATCTTGTGATGACTTGGGTATATACTATCGCGCCGCGAAATAAACCGTCGCACCTATCCTGAGAAAGGCGAAAGCCAAGAGAATCAAGAAAGAGTCATGCAAGTTTCAGATTTTCATTTTGAACTCCCGGACGAGCTGATTGCTCGCTATCCGATGGCGGAACGAACCGCCAGCCGTCTGCTGCAGCTAGACGGCAACACCGGTGAGCTGGTTGATGGCACCTTTAAGGATGTTCTCAACTGTGTTGAACCGGATGATTTACTGGTGTTTAACAACACACGCGTGATTCCGGCACGTATGTTTGGCCGTAAAGCCTCTGGCGGTAAGCTGGAAGTGCTGGTGGAACGTATGCTGGATGAGCATTCGATTTTGGCGCACGTGCGTTGCTCGAAGCCACCCAAGCCAGGCACCGAACTGTTTTTAGGCGAAAACGATGAATTTCATGCCGTCATGGATGCGCGCCACGATGCGTTGTTTGAGATTCGTTTTACGGCTGAAACCGTTGTGCTGGACATTCTGAACCAGATTGGTCACATGCCGCTGCCCCCGTACATCGATCGTCCTGACGAGGATGCGGACAAAGAGCGGTATCAGACCGTCTACAACCAGAAGCCAGGTGCCGTGGCGGCGCCAACGGCCGGCCTGCATTTTGATCAAGCGTTGCTTGAACAAATCAAGGCGAAAGGTGTCGAATTTGCTTACGTGACGCTTCACGTGGGCGCCGGCACATTCCAGCCTGTGCGCGTGGACAACATCAACGATCACCACATGCATGCGGAATACGTTGAAGTGCCGCAAGAGGTGGTGGACGCGATTGCCGCGACCAAAGCCCGTGGTGGCCGCATTATTGCGGTGGGTACCACGTCTGTGCGTTCGCTGGAAAGCGCAGCACAAGATGCGCTGAAAAAGGGCACTGAACTGGTCCCGTTCTTTGGCGATACCGAAATCTTCATCTACCCGGGGTATGAATACCAACTGGTGGATTGTTTGATCACCAATTTCCATTTACCGGAATCGACCCTCATCATGTTGGTGAGCGCCTTTGCCGGTTATGCACACACCATGGCCGCATACGATCATGCGGTGAAGCAGCAATATCGCTTCTTTAGCTATGGTGATGCGATGTTTATTCGTAAACGAACCGTTGACGCATAAGTCGACAGGCGTTTCGTCATAAACACCATGAACAATGACTCGTCAGGACACTTCTCCGGGCGATGTGGTATGGACGCCAGCGTGACGCGGCGAAAATACATAATCCGTCAGACTGTTTCTCTGACATTTGGAGGCTTTAGTGAAACTTAAGTTCGAACTGAAAAAGAAAAACGGCACCGCTCGTCGTGGTCAATTGACCTTTGAGCGTGGCACAGTACAAACGCCGGCATTTATGCCAGTGGGCACTTACGGTACGGTAAAAGGCATGACGCCGGAAGAAGTGGCCGCGACGGGCGCGCAAATCCTGCTGGGCAACACGTTCCACCTGTGGCTTCGCCCGGGTCAAGAAGTGATGAAAATGCACGGCGACTTGCATGACTTTATGAACTGGCAAGGCCCAATTCTGACCGACTCAGGCGGTTTTCAGGTCTTCAGTTTAGGCGATATTCGCAAAATCACCGAAGAAGGGGTGCATTTCCGCAACCCGGTGAACGGTGACAAAATTTTCATGGACGCAGAAAAGTCGATGGAAATTCAAAAAGACCTTGGCTCGGACATCGTGATGATCTTCGACGAATGTACGCCTTACCCGGCGACACACGACGAAGCGAAGAAATCGATGGAGATGTCACTGCGCTGGGCACGTCGTTCACGCGATCACTTCGACAAGCTAGAAAACCCGAACAACCTATTTGGTATCGTTCAGGGCGGCGTGTATGAAGATTTGCGTGATGTGTCGGTCAAAGGCCTGACTGAAATTGGTTTTGACGGTTACGCGGTCGGTGGCTTGGCCGTGGGTGAACCGAAAGAAGATATGCACCGCGTTCTGGAACACACCTGTCCACAACTGCCGGAAGATAAACCCCGTTACCTGATGGGCGTGGGCAAACCGGAAGACTTGGTGGAAGGTGTTCGCCGCGGTATCGACATGTTTGACTGCGTGATGCCAACGCGTAACGCACGTAACGGCCACCTGTTTGTGACTGGCGGTGTGATCAAGATCCGTAATGCAACACATAAAACGGATACATCACCTCTGGATCCGCAGTGTGACTGTTACACTTGCAAAAATTATTCTAAATCGTACCTGCACCACTTGGATCGCTGTAACGAAATCCTGGGTGCACGCTTGAATACGATCCATAACCTGCGCTACTACCAGCGTTTGATGGAGAGCATTCGTCGCGCGATTGATGAAGACCGCTTTGACGAATTTGTAACGGAATTCTACGCGCGCCGCGACCGTGACGTGCCACCGCTGCAAAAAGAAAAGGCGTGATTTCGTGCGCCAGGTTGGATTTGTGCACCGAGGTGCTTGAATTTAACCTGGCGTAGCCCAATAGAATCGAAAATTACACAACAATAACTTAGAGGACGTTTCTCAATGAGTCTAATTTCTGTAGCACATGCAGCAGGTGAAGGTGCCCCACAAGGTGGTGGTTTTGAAATGCTGATCATGCTGGGCATGTTCGCGGTGATCTTCTACTTCATGATCTACCGCCCACAGTCAAAGCGTGTGAAAGAGCACAAGAGCCTGATGGCTTCCATGGGCAAAGGCGACGAAGTTCTGACGAGCGGTGGTCTGGTTGGCAAAATCACGAAGATTGCTGAAGACAACGACTACATCTCCATCGAATTGAACACAAACAATGAAGTTGTGATCAAAAAAGACTTCGTCACTGCAGTGCTGCCAAAAGGTACACTGAAATCTCTATAAAAACAGCTAGAGGATCCTCGCTGTGTTAAACCGTTATCCATTGTGGAAGTACCTGATGGTGGTGTTCGCCATTGCCATCTCTGCCTTGTATGCACTTCCAAATATCTACGGTGAAGATCCGGCTATTCAAGTTACAGGGGCGCGTGGCGCCTCTGTAGATATGTCAACGCTGGATGCTGTCACCAAAGCGCTCGATACGGCGCACCTTTCTCATAAATCCATTGCTCTCGAAGATGGATCCATTCTTGTTCGATTTAACGACACCGATACGCAAATCAGTGCCCGCGACGTGATCAGCGAAGCGTTAGGCAGTGACAAGATTGTGGCGTTAAACCTTGCTGCTTCAACACCAAGTTGGTTGGAATCGATTGGCGCTGCGCCAATGAAACTCGGTCTCGACTTGCGAGGTGGTGTGCACTTCCTGATGGAAGTGGACATGGACGCCGCGATGGAAAAGCTGATTGGCCAACAAGAAGAAGCTTTCCGCAGTGAACTGCGTGAAGAAAAAATCCGTTACCGTGCGATTCGCCCGCTGGCGAACTCTGTGGAAATTACGCTGCGCGATGCTGAACAGGTTGAGCAAGCGCGTAAAGCCCTGGAATCGAAGCACCGTGACATGACGTTTGTTCCTTCAGGCACCGAAGGTCGTTTCACTCTGACTGCCACCTTTACTGAGGCTCGCCTGCAAGAGATTCGCAATTACGCTGTTGAGCAGAACATTACCATTCTGCGTAACCGTGTGAACGAATTGGGTGTGGCGGAGCCGCTGGTTCAACGTCAAGGCGCAACCCGTATTGTGGTTGAACTGCCGGGTGTTCAAGATACGGCACGTGCTAAAGAAATCTTAGGCGCTACGGCTACGCTTGAATTCCGTGAAGTGGATGATCAAGCCGATTTAGCCGCAGCAGCAGCCGGTCGTGTACCTGCGGGCAGCGAAATCAAACTGGATCGCTCTGGCCGTCCGGTTGTGCTGAAAAAACGTGTGATTCTGGGCGGTTCAAGCATCACAGATGCAAGTTCAAGCACGGATGAATATGGTCGTCCGCAGGTGAATATCTCACTGGACAGCGAAGGTGGCAGCAAAATGTCAGCGTTCTCGAAAAAGAACATTGGCAAGTTGATGGCGACCGTGTTTGCTGAGTACAAAGACAGTGGCGAGAAAACCGCAGAAGGCAAAGTGATTCTGGCCAAGCATGAAGAAGTGATCAACCAAGCGACGATTCAATCGGCGTTGGGTCGTAACTTCCGCATCACGGGGATTAACTCGGTTGCCGAAGCGCACAACTTGGCACTGCTACTGCGTGCTGGTGCGTTGATTGCACCGATCTCGATTGTCGAAGAGCGCACCATTGGTCCATCAATGGGTCAGCAAAACATCGACATGGGGATTCAAGCGTGTATCTGGGGCTTGCTGGCGGTGATGATCTTCACGGCGTTGTATTACCGTAAGTTTGGTCTGATCGCCAACGTGGCGCTTGCCGCTAACTTGGTGTTGATTATCGGTGTGATGTCGATGATTCCAGGCGCGACCATGACGCTACCGGGTATTGCGGGTATTGTGCTGACGGTGGGGATGGCGGTCGACGCCAACGTCCTGATCTTCGAGCGTATTCGTGAAGAACTCCGTGAAGGACGCAACCCACAACAAGCGATTCACCAAGGATATGCCAACGCGTTCAGCACCATCGCCGACGCCAACATCACCACGCTCATCACCGCAATCATTCTGTTTGCTGTGGGGACGGGGGCGATTAAAGGCTTCGCGGTCACGCTGTCGATCGGTATTTTGACCTCCATGTTTACTGCGATTATCGGCACGCGTTGCATCGTCAACCTGCTGTACGGCGGTAAACGTATCAACAAATTGTCGATCTAAGGCCAGGAATTATTATGTTTCAAATTCTGAAAGCAGAGAAAACGATCGACTTCATGCGTTGGTCGAAGGTCACCTTCATGCTGTCGCTGCTGATGATCGGTGCATCGATCTTTACGCTGTCGACCAAATGGTTGAACTGGGGCTTAGACTTCACCGGCGGTACGCTGATTGAAGTTGGCTTTGAACAGCCAGCGAACTTGGAAGAGATTCGTTCATCCCTTGAAGCCAAAGGTTTTGGTGATGCAACGGTGCAAAACTTTGGTTCTGCGCGTGAAGTGATGGTGCGCCTGCGTCCACGTGACGACATGGCCGGTCAGGTGCTGGGTAACCAGATTCTGGAAGCCATCAAAGACGGCACGGGCAAAGCGGTTGAAATGCGCCGAATTGAATTCGTGGGTCCAAACGTGGGTGACGAACTGACAGAAGCAGGCGGCCTGGCGATCATTGCGTCCCTGATCTGTATTCTGATTTACGTCTCCGTGCGTTTTGAATGGCGTTTGGCTGCTGGTGCCGTGATGTCTTTGGCGCACGACGTCATCATTACGCTTGGCGTGTTCTCACTGATGCAAATCGAAGTAGACCTGACCATTGTGGCAGCGCTGCTGACGGTGGTCGGTTACTCGCTCAACGATACCATCGTGGTGTTTGACCGGATTCGTGAAAACTTCCGCAAACTGCGTAAGGGTGAATCGACAGAGATCATTAACAGCTCTATCACGCAAACGCTGAGCCGTACGTTGATCACCTCCGGAACCACCTTGTTCGTGGTGATTGCTCTGTTTGTTCAGGGCGGCGCGAACATTCATGGTTTTGCGACGGCTTTGTTGTTGGGGATTACCGTCGGTACTTACTCCTCCATCTACGTTGCATCGGCGTTGGCGCTGAAACTCGGCATTACTCGAGAACACCTACTTCCACAACAAGTGGAAAAAGAAGGTGCAGACCTCGACCAACTGCCTTAACGACGCGAAAGCCACTGATGATTCAGTGGCTTTTTTCTTATCTCGGTGTCTGTTGGACTCCCGCAACTCACAGGATGCTTTTATGGCGATTACTCAACTCGATTCTCACACCGCTTTGATTGTGATTGATTTGCAATGCGGTATCGTGGCGCTGCCGCCTCAACAGACCGTGCCGGGGGTGATTGAGCAGGCCAATCGTTTGATTGATGCCTTTCATCAACAGGTGCGGCCGGTGGTGCTGGTGAATGTGGCTGGCAGCGCGCCGGGGCGGACTGACCAGCAATTAGGAGCGCATGCATTGCCCGACAACTGGGCGACGTTGGTGAAGGAACTGCATGACCAAGACGATGACATTCGAATCACCAAACGTACGTGGGGTGCGTTCATGCACACCGATTTGCATCAGCAGTTGCAAGCGTTGGGCGTGACGCAAGTGGTCATTGTGGGTATCGCAACCAGTATTGGCGTGGAATCGACCGCGCGTCAGGCGTTTGAACTCGGCTACCATGTTACGCTCTGCACCGATGCGATGACGGATTTGAACCTCGAGAATCACCAGCATGCGATTCAGGCGATTTTTCCCCGCTTGGCGGAAACGGGCAGTACGCAAGATGTGTTGGCACTGTTGACATCAAAGTGAGTGCCAACCCTCAAGTATAAAAAAAGCCCCGCGAATACGGGGCTTTTTATCAGCTGTGACGGGCTGGCATTGTCAGGGCGTTCTTATTTCAGAATCGCGCTGTTGCCGTTTTCACGGATGTGTTTCAGAATGGCTTTCACACCGCGTGGGCTTGAGCCAACGATGTTGCCAGATTTCATGTAATCAGTGCCGCCAGCGAAGTCAGTCAGGATAGCGCCTGCTTCACGAGCAATCAGTTCACCTGCTGCCATGTCCCAAGGTTTCAGACCCAACTCAAAGTAACCGTCAACACGGTTAGACGCGAGGTAGCATAGGTCCAGCGCGGCAGAGCCAGTGCGACGGAAGTCTGCACACTCGATGAACAGCGCAGAGATGATCTTCATGAAAGATTCAGAATGCTGCTTCTGTTTGAATGGGAAACCTGTTGCGAGAACGGCGCCTTGCAGATCTTTAATCGGTTGAACACGAATACGCGCGTTGTTCAGCTGTGCGCCAGAACCACGTTGTGCGGTAAACAGTTCATTGAGCATTGGATCGTAAACACAGGCAACTTCAGTTTTGCCTTTGAAGCGAACCGCGATAGAAACCGCGAAGTGAGGAAGACCTTTCACAAAGTTAGTGGTGCCATCCAGAGGGTCGATGATCCATTGTACGTCCTTATCTTTTCCTTCGATAAGACCGCCTTCTTCAGCAACGATGCAGTGCTCTGGGTATGAGCTTTTGATCGTTGAAATAATGATAGCTTCTGCTTCTTTGTCGACGTTGGTGACAAAGTCGTTCGTGCCTTTCTGAGTTGATTCAATTTTCTCAGCGTTTTCTAGAGATTTGGCAATATGGTTGCCTGCTTTTCGCGCTGCGCGAATAGCAATGTTTAGCATTGGATGCATACGAATTTCCCAAAGGATGTTAAAGAACGAAAAAGCGGCGGGCAGTATATCAAAACTTTTGCAAAAGGGAAGTGGTTATTTTTTGTTCACTTAAGAATGATGCGAACAAAGGGTCGACCATTTTACTCAGGTTTATGTTAAGATTCTGCGGCTATAAATTGAGTGGTGCAATAAGTCAATGTTAGACAATGTTAAAGTCGTTTTAGTCGGAACTTCACATTCAGGAAATATCGGTTCTGCCGCCCGTGCGATGAAAGTCATGGGGCTCAAGCAGATGGTATTGGTGGACCCACAATGTGAAGTGGACGCCCAAGCGATTGCACTGGCAGCGGGCGCGAGCGATATTGCGCTCAACGCGCAGATTGTTGACACGTTGGACAGTGCCATTGCCGATTGTGGCTTAGTGGTGGGGACCAGTGCGCGCTCTCGTACGCTGGAATGGCCAATGCTCGATCCTCGTGAATGCGGTGAAAAGTTCGCCGCCGAAGGCGAGCAGCATCCTGTGGCAATTGTGTTTGGTCGCGAACGAACCGGCCTCACCAACGATGAGCTGCAAAAGTGCCATTACCACGTGAGTATTCCAGCCAACCCGGAATACAGTTCCTTGAATCTGGCGATGGCTGTGCAGACGCTGTGCTATGAAATTCGCGTGGCGCATTTGAACCGACAGCAATCTCAGTTTTCAACAATGCCCGAAGCGGCGTATCCCCGTCACAACGAATTGGAATTATTCTACACCCACCTTGAAAAAGTGTTGGTGCAGACCCAGTTTATCTCTGAAGAGAAGCCAGGCCAGGTGATGAATAAATTGCGTCGCCTGTTTAGCCGTGCGCGTCCGGAAGAGCAGGAATTAAATATTCTGCGCGGTGTGCTCACCGCCGTAGAAAAACAAGCGCTGCATAAAAAATGACCACATTTTGGTCGGGGTTAAATACCCGACTAAATTAGTCAAATAAATACTTGACCAATTTTGTCAGGTATGAAAAACTTCTATCCACAGAAACAATGTGGATACGGTGTGATATGAGACTTACATCTAAAGGAAGATATGCAGTGACAGCCATGTTAGATGTGGCTCTGCATTCGCAACAAACCCCGGTACCCCTGGCGGACATTTCAGAGCGCCAAGGTATTTCGCTTTCATATTTAGAGCAGCTATTTTCTAAGCTGCGTAAAGCTGGCCTAGTGGCGAGCGTACGCGGACCTGGGGGCGGTTACCGTCTGGGTTCTGACGCGAATACGATTTCAATCGGTACGGTCATTGCTGCAGTTGACGAATCTGTTGATGCAACCAAATGCAATGGCAAGGGCGATTGTCAGGGTGGCACGCGTTGTTTAACGCACACTCTGTGGCGTGATCTCAGTTCACGCATCAGCGACTTCCTGAACAACATCACCTTAGGTGAGTTGATGATTGACAACGAAGTCTTAGAAATTTCAGACCGCCAAGATATTGATCTCGCGGTTAGCCAAGGGCTTGCACACAAAAATTCAAACACAGTCACCGTTGGTGCGGCACCCGTTGGTATTAACGTTCGCTCGTAGCGGCAATGTTTACATTGGAGTAAAAAATGAAACTGCCAATTTATTTAGACTATTCAGCAACTTGTCCAGTCGATCCGCGTGTTGCTGAAAAGATGGTTCAGTGTATGACGATGGACGGTAACTTCGGTAACCCGGCCTCGCGCTCCCACCGTTATGGCTGGCAGGCAGAAGAAGCGGTAGACACCGCGCGTGAGCAAATTGCGGATCTTCTCAATGCAGACCCACGTGAAATTGTCTTCACTTCGGGTGCCACAGAGTCAGACAACCTGGCGATCAAAGGTGCTGCGCACTTCTACCAAAAACAAGGCAAGCACGTTATTACTTGCAAAACCGAACACAAAGCGGTGCTGGATACCATGCGCCAGCTGGAGCGTGAAGGGTTTGAAGTGACTTACCTTGAGCCAGAAACTAACGGCCTGATTGACCTGAACAAGCTGGAAGCCGCGATGCGTGATGACACAGTTCTGGTTTCTATCATGCACGTGAACAACGAAATTGGTGTGATTCAAGACATCACGGCGATTGGCGAACTATGCCGCGCACGTAAAATCGTATTCCACGTTGATGCAGCGCAATCTGCGGGTAAGCTACCAATCGACGTTCAGGCCATGAAAGTGGACCTCATCTCTCTATCGGCTCACAAAATTTACGGTCCTAAAGGCATCGGTGCACTGTACGTGCGTCGTAAACCCCGTATTCGTCTGGAAGCTCAGATGCACGGTGGCGGCCATGAGCGCGGTTTCCGTTCTGGTACTCTGGCGACTCACCAAATCGTGGGTATGGGCGAAGCGTTCCGTATCGCGAAAGAAGAGATGCAAAAAGACTACGAGCACGCTGTTGCGCTGCGCGATCGCATGCTGAATGGCATCAGCGATATGGAAGCAGTCACCATCAACGGTGATTTGAAACAACGTCTGCCAAACAACCTCAACATCAGCTTTGCATTTGTTGAAGGTGAATCGCTGCTGATGTCTCTGAAAGACATCGCGGTATCGTCAGGCAGTGCGTGTACATCGGCAAGCTTGGAGCCATCTTACGTTTTGCGTGCACTGGGTCTGAATGACGAACTGGCGCACAGCTCTATTCGTTTCTCTTTCGGTCGTTTCACGACAGAAGAAGAAGTCGACTACGCAATCGAACTGATTCGTGTAGCGGTAAACAAACTACGCGACATGTCTCCTCTATGGGATATGTATAAAGAGGGTGTGGATCTGAGTTCTGTTGAATGGGCTCACCACTAATCGTTCCAGGGATATAGAGGATTTGAGGTAACTATCATGGCATACAGCGAAAAAGTAATTGATCACTACGAGAACCCACGAAACGTTGGTTCTTTCGATAAAGAAGATCCATCCATCGGTAGCGGCATGGTTGGTGCGCCAGCATGTGGTGACGTGATGCGTCTGCAAATCAAGGTGTCTCCAGAAGGCATTATTGAAGATGCGAAGTTCAAAACTTACGGCTGCGGTAGCGCAATCGCATCCAGTTCATTGGTAACTGAGTGGGTGAAAGGCAAATCTATCGATGAAGCCGCATCCATCAAGAACTCTGAAATTGCAGAAGAGCTTGAGTTGCCACCAGTGAAAGTTCACTGTTCAATTCTGGCAGAAGATGCAATCAAAGCGGCTGTTGCTGATTACAAGAAAAAACACGAACTGTAATTCATAAGGGAGCACACGCTGCTCCCCCCTTTAATTAATTGAGAATCAAAGGTTGTAGTATGGCCATTACCTTAACCGAAACCGCAGCAAGCCGAGTCAAATCTTACCTGGATAACCGGGGAAAAGGAGTTGGTTTACGTCTGGGTGTAAAAACCACAGGCTGCTCGGGTATGGCTTACGTGTTGGAATTCGTGGATGAACTCAACGAAGAAGATGAGGTGTTTGAAGATCACGGCGTGAAAGTGATCATCGACAGCAAAAGCCTAGTCTACCTCGACGGCACTCAGCTCGATTACAAGAAAGAAGGGTTAAACGAAGGTTTTGAGTTCAACAACCCAAATGCGAAAAGTGAATGTGGTTGTGGTGAAAGCTTCAACGTTTAACGGTTAAATCTCGGTGTTGCAGGCGGTTGTGGCTGCCTGTCGCCGAATATGAAGGACCGGTTTTACATGAATTACTTTGAATTATTTGGGCTACCAACTCAGTTTGATCTGGATGGTAGCCTTCTTTCTTCTCAGTTCCGTGAGTTGCAAAAGCGTTTCCATCCGGATAATTTTGCCACCGCGTCTGAGCGGGATCGCCTGTTAGCGGTCCAGAAAGCGGCGCAAATTAATGACGCCCACCAAATTTTGAAAAGCCCAATCAATCGCGCAGAATACCTGCTGTCACTCAATGGCGTTGAGCTTCGTGGTGAGCAACAAACGCTGCAGGATCCCATGTTCCTGATGGAACAGATGGAATTGCGTGAAGAACTTGAAGCGGTCGAGTGTAGTGCTGATCCAGAAAGTACCTTGTTTGATTTTGATGGCAAAGTCAGCAAAATGTACAAACAACATTTGGTTCAGGTTGAACATGAGCTCAATGACGGGCAATGGGAAACCGCTGCTGACACCGTACGTAAACTTAAATTTATTGCCAAATTAAAAACTGAAATAGAACGAGTGGAAGACAAGCTGCTCGGCTAGTTCAAATAAAAGGACCCATCCATGGCATTACTTCAGATTGCAGAGCCTGGTCAAAGCTCGGCGCCCCATGAGCAAAAGCTAGCCGCGGGCATCGATCTAGGCACCACCAACTCACTGGTTGCTTCCGTGCGTAGCGGGAGCGCAGACACTTTGCTCGATGAGCAAGGTCGAAGCATTCTGCCTTCGGTCGTGAACTACTCTGGCGAAGAGAGTGTGGTTGGCTACGACGCACGCGATAAAGCGCAGGCTGATCCTGAAAATACCATCATTTCGGTCAAACGCCTGATCGGTCGTTCCCTGCACGACATCCAAACTCGCTACGCCAACTTGCCTTACCGTTTCAAAGCGAGCGACAACGGCCTGCCAATTCTACAAACCGAACAGGGTGACAAAAACCCGATTCAAGTTTCCGCCGATATTCTCAAATCACTGGCCAAACGTGCTGAAAACACGCTGGGCGGTGAACTGGCTGGCGTGGTGATCACGGTACCGGCTTATTTTGATGATGCGCAGCGCGCAGGCACCAAAGATGCCGCGAATCTGGCTGGGCTACATGTGCTGCGTTTGCTGAACGAACCAACGGCGGCTGCGATTGCCTATGGCCTCGATTCTGGCCAAGAAGGTGTGATTGCAGTCTACGATCTCGGCGGCGGTACGTTTGATATTTCGATTCTGCGTCTGTCAAAAGGCGTGTTTGAAGTGCTGGCAACTGGCGGCGATTCTGCGTTGGGTGGCGACGATTTTGACCACTTGATTGCTGACTATCTGCAAGCTCAAATCGGCGTGGAAGGTAAACTCAGTGCCGAGAACTATCGCGCGCTGATCAACGCTGCGACCCAAGCTAAAATTGCGCTAACTGATGCGGATATTGCCGACGTCAGCGTGCTGGGTTGGCAAGGTTCATTGCGCCGCGAGACGTTGAACGAACTGATTCAACCCCTAGTGAAAAAGACCTTAATGGCGTGTCGTCGTGCTTTGAAAGACGCGGACGTTACGGCAGAAGATGTGCTTGATGTGGTGATGGTCGGCGGTTCAACGCGCACACCATTTGTTCGTGAGATGGTTGGCGAGTTCTTTGGACGCACGCCTCTGACCAGCATCAACCCAGACGAAGTGGTTGCGATTGGTGCGGCGATTCAAGCCGACATTCTGGCGGGCAACAAGCCGGATTCCGAAATGCTGCTGTTGGATGTCATTCCGCTGTCGCTGGGCATTGAAACCATGGGTGGTCTGGTGGAGAAAATCATTCCACGCAATACCACGATTCCAGTCGCGCGCGCGCAAGAGTTTACCACCTTCAAAGATGGTCAAACGGCGATGAGCGTGCACGTGGTGCAAGGAGAGCGTGAATTGGTGGACGATTGTCGTTCGCTGGCTCGTTTCTCACTCAAAGGCATTCCGCCAATGGCTGCCGGTGCGGCGCACATTCGTGTGACTTACCAAGTGGACGCAGACGGATTGTTGTCGGTGACGGCGATGGAAAAGAGCACCGGTGTTCAGTCTGAAATTCAGGTCAAACCATCTTATGGTCTGAGCGACGACGAAGTGGCCAACATGCTGAAAGATTCGATGGCATACGCCAAAGATGACATGCAGGCACGTGCGTTGGTGGAACAGCGTGTTGAAGCGGACCGCGTGATTGAAGGTCTGATTTCTGCGATGCAAGCCGATGGCGATGATTTGCTGACGGAAGAAGAGCGCCAAGCGCTGCTGCAAGCGATTGAAAAACTAATTGAACTGCGCAATGGCGACAACGCTGATGCCATTGAACAGGGCATTAAAGATACCGACAAAGCCAGTCAGGAATTTGCATCGCGTCGTATGGATAAGTCCATTCGTGCTGCACTGGCCGGTCATTCTGTTGACGAGATTTGAAGAGATAACCAACATGCCAAAGATTATTGTTCTGCCTCATGAAACCCTTTGTCCGGAGGGCGCGGTCCTAGAAGCGCAACCCGGGGAAACGATTCTTGATGTGGCATTGAAAAACGGTATCGGTATTGATCATGCGTGTGAGAAATCGTGCGCATGCACCACCTGTCACTGCATCGTTCGCGAAGGTTTTGATTCTCTGGAAGAGAGTGATGAACTGGAAGACGATATGCTCGACAAAGCGTGGGGCCTAGAGCCGGAATCCCGACTGAGCTGTCAGGCTCGTGTGACAGATGAAGACTTAGTGGTTGAAATTCCTAAGTACTCTCTGAACCACGCATCGGAAGATCATTAATTCGTGTGCCTCGCCTACACTGTAGCCGAGGCCACTTTGCATTAGGAACGTTGACATGAAATGGACAGATTCGCGCGATATCGCGATTGAGCTGTGTGACCAATACCCGGATGTCGATCCGCAAAACGTACGTTTTACCGATCTGCACCAGTGGATTCTGGATCTGGAAGAGTTTGACGATGAGCCAAATCGCTCGAACGAAAAGATTTTAGAAGCGATCATCCTGTGTTGGATGGACGAACGCGACTAGTCCGCTGGACGTGCTGCTCCAAAACGGAGCCAAGTTAACAGTTTTTACTAAAAAAAGCGGGCCTGATGGTCCGTTTTTTTATCAAGTTGACATTTTTACCTGACAAAATGCTAACATCCGAACGTTAATTATTCGACGTGGCCAAGATCACGCCACGACAAGGACAAGGAGAAACCATGTCTACACAGATGTCTGTATTGATTAGCCAAGATTCTGCTCAGCCTCAGTGGGGAGAAAAGGCGTTACTTTCGTTTTCTGAACAAGGTGCGGTGATTCACCTTGAGCAATCTCATGATTTAGGCGCGATTCAGCGCGCAGCGCGCAAATTGGATAACCAAGGGTTGCGTTCGCTCATGCTGGATGGCGACGGTTGGACGCTAGAAGCGATTTGGGCGTTTTACCAAGGCTACCGCGATCCGAAGAAACTGAATACGCTGGAATGGAAAGCGTTACCTCAGGCGGAACAAGCGGAGCTGGAAGCTCGCATCAAAGCGACAGATTGGGCACGCGATATCATTAACAAAAGTGCTGAAGAAGTGGCGCCACGTCAACTGGCAACCATGGCCGCGGAATTCATCAAATCGGTGGCACCTGAGCACGTCTCTTACCGCATCGTGAAAGACAAAGATCTACTCACCGAAGGGTGGGAAGGCATCTTTGCGGTGGGTCGTGGTTCTGAGCGCACGTCAGCCATGCTACAACTGGATTTCAACCCAACTGGCGATGAAAACGCTCCTGTGTACGCGTGCTTGGTGGGTAAAGGCATCACGTTTGACTCAGGCGGTTACAGCTTGAAGCCATCTAATTTTATGTCTGCAATGAAATCGGACATGGGCGGTTCGGCCATGGTCACCGGTGCATTGGGGCTGGCTATCCTGCGTGGCCTGAACAAACGCGTGAAGCTGATCCTGTGCTGCGCAGAAAACATGGTGTCTGGCCGTGCGTTGAAATTGGGTGATGTGATCACTTACAAAAACGGGAAAACCGTGGAGATCATGAACACGGATGCGGAAGGCCGTTTGGTCTTGGCGGATGGTCTGATTTACGCTTCAGAGCAAAACCCGGAACTGATTATTGATTGTGCGACCCTGACAGGCGCGGCGAAGAATGCGCTGGGTAACGATTTCCACGCGCTACTGAGTTTTGATAACGCATTGTCGCAAGATGCGCTGAACGCCGCGAAAGAAGAGCATGAAGGCTTGTGGCCGCTGCCGTTGGTGGATTTCCACCGTGAAATGCTGCCATCGAGCTTTGCCGATTTGTCGAACATCAGCTCTGGGGATTACTCGCCGGGTGCGAGCACCGCGGCGGCATTCTTGTCTTACTTTGTCACCGACTACAAAACCGGTTGGCTGCACCTTGACTGTGCCGGCACTTACCGCAAATCGCCCAGTGACAAATGGGCGGCTGGCGCAACCGGCATGGGCGTGAAAACTGTTGCCCGTATCCTGTTGGATCACGCGAAATAATAGCGAAAAATCGCGGGCAGCGTGCTGCTGCCCTTTATAACTACAATAGAAGTAAAAGGACATCTTATGGCTCTTGAAAGAACATTTTCGATTATTAAGCCCGATGCAGTGGAACGTAACTTGATTGGTGAAATTTACCATCGTATCGAAAAAGCTGGGATGCGCATTGTTGCTGCCAAAATGCTGCACCTGACGGAAGCGCAGGCGAGCGGTTTCTATGCTGAACACGAAGGCAAAGAATTCTTCCCAGGACTGAAAGAATTCATGACCTCTGGCCCGATCATGGTTCAGGTGTTGGAAGGGGAAAACGCAATTGCCCGTTACCGCGAACTGATGGGGAAAACCAACCCAGAAGAGGCGGCGTGTGGCACGCTGCGTGCAGATTATGCCATCAGCATGCGTTTGAACTCGGTGCATGGCAGTGATAGCCCGGCGTCAGCAGCCCGTGAAATTGAATTTTTCTTCCCAGAGTCTGAGCTTTGTCCACGTAGTAAATAAGCTCGATTTGGTGTAAAAAAGCCCTCAGCATGAGGGCTTTTTTGTGCCTGAAACGACGCTCAGTCATACTCGTTCTGGGTGGCTGTTTTTTAATCACAATAATATTAATGCCTTAGTAAAGTCATGGATTTGCAGCTCTTGTTGTCATTGCGTAAAGGCTGTACAATTCGCGCCCTTAATTCTTGTTCCATCTCTGAGAGGCTACATGACCACAGAAAAAGTCAATCTGCTCGATTTTGATCGCAAAGGCTTACGCGCATATTTCGCTGATGAATTGGGTGAGAAAGCGTTCCGCGCGGATCAAATCATGAAGTGGATCTATCACTTTGGTTGTGATGATTTCGACAAGATGACGAACATCAACAAGAAACTGCGTGAACAACTGAAAGAACGTTGTGAAATTCGTGCGCCGTACGTTTCTGAAGCGCAACATTCCAGTGATGGCACCATCAAATGGGCGATGCGTGTCGGCGATCAAGACGTCGAAACCGTGTACATTCCTGAAGATGACCGTGCCACGCTGTGTGTGTCATCTCAAGTTGGTTGTGCGCTGGAATGTAAATTCTGCTCCACTGCTCAGCAAGGCTTTAACCGTAACCTGCGTGTGTCTGAAATCATTGGTCAGGTATGGCGTGCGGCTCGCGAAATTGGTCTGGAAAAAGAGACTGGCCGTCGTCCGATCACCAACGTGGTGATGATGGGAATGGGCGAACCGTTGCTGAACATGAAAAACCTGATCCCAGCCTTGGAAATCATGTTGGATGATCTCGGCTTTGGTTTGTCGAAACGCCGCGTGACGGTATCGACTTCAGGGGTGGTGTCCGGTTTGGATCAGATGACTGGCCAAATTGACGTGGCATTGGCGATCTCATTGCATGCGCCGAACGACACGCTGCGTAGCGAAATCATGCCTATCAACGATCGCTGGGACATTCAAGACTTCCTTGCCTCGGTACGTCGTTACATCGCCTCATCAAACGCCAACCGTGGCAAAGTGACCGTGGAATACGTGCTGCTAGACCATGTGAACGATGGCACCGAACATGCGCATGAACTGGCGCAGTTGATGAAAGACACACCGTGTAAAATCAACTTGATTCCGTTTAACCCATACCCGGGTTCGCCGTATAAAAAACCAAGCAACTCGCGCATCGACCGTTTCCAAAAAACACTGATGCAATACGATCACACCGTGACTGTGCGTAAAACGCGTGGTGATGATATCGATGCTGCGTGTGGTCAATTGGTCGGTGATGTGATTGACCGCACCAAACGCACCAAGATGAAACAGGCGGACGAAAACGCAATTCCAGTCAAGACGCTGTAATTCATTGATGTTTCAAAAAGCCAGAGCTTGCTCTGGCTTTTTGCTTTTGGGCGTTTTTTCATCCCTTTGGACCATTTTCAATGTCAATTTAACGAAAAACCTTGACGTGTCTGTAATTTCTTTCCCAAATCCATGTTGTTTACCGCCTAATATCTATTAGAATGATTCTCTGTTATCAAAGTCGATTGAAATTACTGATACAATTGACGCTACCACATTCCTTATGTTGAAGCCGGTGACGAATTCGCTACTAACAATGAAGAATAAAGGCGAGTGGAAACAGGCTTGAGCACAAAACACGAGATTGATATCGCGGATGAATACAGAACAAGACAACATCACAGAAAGCACATCAACAGTACAACCCGGCACGCTTCTTAAAGAAAAACGTGAAGCGTTAGGCCTGACTCAAAAGCAAGTCGCTGACCGACTGAGACTGCGCGTTACCATTATTCAAAATATTGAAGAAAACAATTTTGATTCTGATTTAGTGGCCACGTTTACGCGTGGCTACCTGCGTTCTTACGCCAAAGCGGTTGGGGTACCCGACCACCAAATTTTGGATGCATTTGAAGCAAGCGTCAGCACTGAACCTCAAGAGCAGACCATGCAGAGCTTCTCAAAGAAAACCAAACGCGAGAAGCATGACAGCCGCATCATGACCATTACATGGATCATTTTGTTGGTGATCATTGGGATGTCGTCGCTGTGGTGGTGGCAGAACAATGAACAAGATACGTTAAAACCGGATCACAATGCGCAAGCCGTGTCTGCTGTGGCGGATCAAGCGGCCGCGCCAAGTGCGGATGAACCGCAACCTGAATTCAACACCATTGATGCGCTGCAAAACGAGGCGTCTGGCGCGCAAGCGACCGAAGAGCCAAGCGACGAAGAGATGGTGATGGACGAGCCAGCACCCGCAAACACCGTGACTGAGCCTGAAGTGGTGCCAGTGGCACCCCAAGCGGCAGACGATGCTACGGCAGGGGATCTGCTGACGATGAATTTCAGTTCTGATTGCTGGATTCAGGTGAAAGATGCAGCGGGTAAAACGCTCTCAACCGGCATTAAGAAAGCCGGCCAGACACTAAATCTACGTGGTCAGAAGCCGCTACAAGTGATTCTTGGTGCTCCGGAAGGGGTTTCAGTCACATTTGCGAGTGAACCTGTCGACCTTTCTGGGTATACTTCCGGTAAAGTAGCACGATTCACCTTACCTTAGACAATACTATGCAACACGAGTCTCCTATCAAACGTCGCCCATCGACACGCATTTACGTGGGTGACGTGCCAATTGGCGATGGTGCACCGATCGCCGTCCAATCCATGACCAACACGCGCACCACCGATGTGGAAGCAACCGTGGCGCAAATTCGCGCGTTGGAAAATGTGGGTGCAGATATCGTACGTGTCTCGGTTCCAACCATGGATGCCGCAGAAGCGTTTAAACTCATCAAGCAACAGGTTTCTGTCCCGCTGGTGGCCGATATCCATTTTGACTACCGTATTGCGCTGAAAGTGGCGGAATATGGCGTCGACTGTCTGCGAATTAACCCCGGAAACATCGGTAATGAAGACCGAATCCGTTCGGTGGTGGATTGCGCACGTGACAAGGGCATTCCAATTCGTATTGGTGTCAATGGTGGCTCGCTGGAAAAAGACATCCAAATGAAATATGGCGAACCGACCCCAGCCGCGCTGGTGGAATCGGCGATGCGCCATGTCGACATCTTGGATCGCCTGAACTTCGACCAATTCAAAGTCAGTGTGAAAGCGTCTGACGTATTCCTTGCGGTCGACTCTTATCGCCTACTGGCGCAAAAAATTGATCAACCCTTGCACCTTGGGATCACCGAAGCCGGTGGTGCGCGTGCGGGGTCGGTGAAATCTGCGGTCGGTCTAGGCATGCTGCTGGCAGAAGGCATTGGCGATACACTGCGTATTTCCTTGGCGGCGAACCCGGTGGAAGAGATCAAAGTGGGCTTTGACATTCTGAAGTCACTGCGCATTCGTTCCCGCGGCATCAACTTCATTGCTTGCCCAAGCTGCTCGCGTCAGGAATTTGATGTGATCGCGACGGTGAATGCACTGGAACAGCGCCTGGAAGATGTGCTGACGCCAATGGACGTCTCCATCATCGGCTGTGTCGTCAACGGTCCGGGTGAAGCGGAAGTGTCTCATCTGGGTTTGGCAGGCAGCAATAAGAAGAGCGCATTCTATGAAGATGGTGTGCGTCAGAAAGAGCGTTTCGACAACGATGATTTGGTCGATCAGCTGGAAGCGAAGATTCGCGCCAAAGCCGCTCAGCTGGATGTGAAAAATCGCATCGATGTTCAGCAACAAGATTAATCTCAACGATATTACGGTAAGTACTGTGGCAAAGACTATTCAAGCAATTCGAGGCATGAACGATTGCCTCCCTACTCAGTCTCCGCTTTGGCAAAAAGTGGAAGGCATTGTGAAAAACGTGATTAGCGCATACGGCTACAACGAAGTGCGCATGCCAATCGTTGAGATGACTCATCTGTTCAGCCGCGCGATCGGTGAAGTCACTGACGTGGTTGAAAAAGAGATGTACACCTTTGAAGACCGCAATGGCGATAGCCTGACGCTGCGTCCAGAAGGCACGGCGGGCTGTGTCCGTTCAGGCATCGAAAACGGTTTGTTGTACAACCAAGAGCAGCGCCTATGGTACATGGGCCCGATGTTCCGTCACGAGCGCCCACAAAAAGGTCGCTACCGCCAATTCCACCAATGTGGTGTCGAAGTGTTCGGCATTGATGGTCCAGACGTTGATGCTGAATTGATCATGATGACCGCACGCCTGTGGCGTGAATTGGGCATCGCGGATTACGTGCGTCTTGAACTCAACTCGATCGGTTCTTTGGAAGCGCGCGCAAACTACCGCACCGCGCTGATTGAATACCTTGAGCAATACCAAGACGTTCTGGATGAAGACTGCAAACGCCGTATGTACACCAACCCACTGCGCGTGCTGGACACCAAAAACCCAGATGTGCAGGCTGTACTGGGTGACGCACCGAAGCTTTCTGATTATTTAGATACTGAATCTAAACAACATTTCGCAGGTTTGTGTGAACTTCTTGACGCCGCAGGTATCGAATACACCATTAATGAGCGTTTAGTCCGAGGTTTGGATTACTACAACCGCACCGTATTTGAGTGGATGACTGACAGCCTAGGCGCACAGGGCACTGTGTGTGGCGGCGGTCGTTACGATGGTCTGGTTGAGCAGTTGGGCGGTAAAGCCACACCAGCGGTGGGTTTCGCAATGGGCCTTGAGCGTCTTGTGCTGATGATGGAAACCTTGGGCAACACCGACGTACGTCGTAACGTTGATGTGTACATGGTGACTGCCGGTGAAGGCACGCTGACGGCGGGTATGAAGCTAGCGGAACAGCTACGCGAGCAGATCCCTGGCCTGCGCGTGATGACGCACTTTGGTGGTGGTAACTTTAAGAAACAATTTAAACGCGCGGACAAAGTCGGCGCAGCCGTTGCTCTGGTACTGGGTGAAAACGAAGTGGCAGAGCACACCGTAGTTCTCAAAGACCTGGCTGGTGGTGAACAAGAAACGATTTCTCAAACTGAAGTTGCGAGCAAACTGGCTCACCTCGTCTAAACGCAAATTTTGAGATGTCATACTAAGAGGACAGGAAGTGGAACTCTACGATACTGAAGAACAACAAGTTGAAGCGATCAAAGATTGGTGGAAAGAGAACGGCAAAGCCGTGATCTTTGGCGCTGTGATCGGCTTGGGTGGTTTGTTTGGCTGGCGTTTTTATCAAGATTCTGTGACGTCAGGACAAGAAGCCGCTTCAGCAAGTTACACCAAGGCAATTCAAACGCTGACAACCAAAGGCGTTGATGGTGAAGCCGACGTACAAAGCTTTATCGACAGCAATTCGAAATCTGAATACGCTGTTTTGGCGGCAATGCAACTGGCGAAAGCACAAGTGCAAGCCGGTCAACTCGATGAAGCGCTGGCTCAGCTTGAGTGGGCGAAAAATGCGACCGGTGATGCGGCGCTGAAACCGGTGATCACGTACCGCGTGGCACGTCTGCAAGCAGAACAAGGCAACTTTGATGCGGCGTTGAGCGAATTGGCAACCATCAAAGAGCAAAGCTGGACGGGCCGTGTGGCTGAATTGCGTGGTGATATTTCTCTGCGTAAAGGCGACAAAGAGGCCGCTTATGCTGCCTACGCTGAAGCACAGCAAGCGGATGATGCGAGTCAAACGCTGCAAATGAAACTGGATGATCTGGCCAAATAAGGGCACACCTTGATGAAAAAGATGTTCAACAAAGTGCTCTTGTCTGCCGCAGTTCTCGGGCTGCTAGCTGGATGTGCGGGCGAAGAAGAGAACGTCATCATGGCACCAGTGCCTGTGGTGAAAAGTGAGTTTACGCCAAAATCTGATTGGAGTGCTTCCGTCGGTGGCGGTGTTGGTCATTACTTCTCTAAACTGTCTCCGGAATCGGCCTACGGCAAGATTTACGTGGCCAGTCGTGATGGCGAAGTGAAAGCGCTTGATCCAAGTAACGGTAAAACGTTGTGGAATGTGGATCTGGAGCAAGACACGCCCGCGCGTTTGTCTGGCGGCATTGCGTCGGCATATGGTCAGATTTACATCGGCAGTGAAAACGGTGAAGTGATTGCACTGAACGCAGAAACCGGTGAAGAAGCTTGGCGTGCGAACGTTGAAGGTGAAGTGTTGGCAGCCCCAGTTGCAGATAGCAGTTTGGTGATTGTGAACACCAGCCGTGGCGCTTTGATCGCGCTGGATGAGAAAACCGGCGAGCAAAAGTGGACCATCAGTACTGAAGTTCCGAACCTGACCTTGCGTGGCGACAGTCGCCCAGTGGCGGCATCGGGTGGCGTATTCTGGGGAACATCCGGTGGCCGTTTGGCCGCGGCGATTTCTGAGCGTGGTCAGCTGATTTGGCAACAACCCGTTGGGCAGCCGAAAGGCGCCACGGAAATCGACCGTCTGGTCGATGTGGATTCGTCTCCGCTGATTATTGGCGCAACCCTGTATACCGTGGGTTTCAATGGTCAGCTAATTGCTATCGATCTGCGTTCGGGTAACCCGATGTGGAAACGAAATTACTCGTCGTCAACGGACATTGCCAGCGATGGTGGTCGTCTGTTTGTGATTACCGATAAAGATCACGTGATTGCTGTGGATGCTCGCAGTGGCACGGAGCTGTGGAGCAACGATCAGTTACAAAACCGTTTGTTGACAGCACCTGTGCTGATCAATGGTTTTGTGGTGGTCGGTGACAGCGAAGGATACTTGCATTGGATTGACCGCAGCACGGGCGAGTTTGTCGCTCAGCAACTGGTCAATGACAGCGGTTTCGCCGTGAGTCCCTTGGCATTATCCGACGGTTATCTGGTGATCACGCGTGATGGCAAAATAAAGAAACTGACGATCCAGTAATATTTCGTGATATAATTCACAAACGGCTCCTAGCTGGTAACAGTTAGGAGCCGTTTTATACTTTTCGCCCATAGAAGTTGCCTACTCGCACTTCAACGGCGTGAAGTCATTGGCATTCACCTTGTGGTTATAGGTAAAAATTTAGCGCTTGTGAAAGAGTGTTTACCTATAACTACATAAGAAAAGAATCATTGTAGAGGTTGTTATGATACCTGTAGTTGCTCTTGTTGGGCGTCCGAACGTAGGTAAATCGACGCTATTTAACCGACTCACCCGCACACGAGATGCACTGGTAGCGGACTTCCCAGGTTTGACTCGTGACCGTAAATACGGTCAGGCAAAACTGGGCGAACATGAATTCATCGTGATCGATACCGGCGGTATTGATGGCAGCGAAGAAGGCGTTGAAACCAAAATGGCGGCACAATCGCTTGCCGCGATTGATGAAGCGGATGTGGTGCTGTTTATGGTGGATGGCCGTGCTGGCCTGACCGTAGCGGATGAAGCGATTGCGAACCACTTACGCCGTGTTGAGAAAAATGCGATTTTGGTGGTGAACAAAGTTGACGGCATTGATGCGGAAACCGCCAGTGCTGAATTCTGGCAGCTTGGCGTTGATCAGATGTTCCAAATCGCGGCGGCACATGGCCGTGGTGTGGGCGCGTTGATTGATCGTGCGCTGAACCCACTGGCGGAACAAATGCAGCAAGAAGAAGCGGCACTGGAAGACTTAACCGGTTTCGTGGATGCTGAGCAAGAAGAGAAGCTGGATTACACCGAAGAAGAAGCGGAAGAAGCGTACAAACGTCTGCAAGATCAACCGATCAAGCTGGCGATTATCGGTCGTCCGAACGTGGGTAAATCAACGCTGACAAACCGCATTCTGGGTGAAGAACGCGTGGTGGTGTACGACATGCCGGGCACGACGCGCGACTCCATTTACATTCCGATGCAACGTGATGAGCGTGAATACGTCTTGATCGATACCGCAGGTGTTCGTCGTCGTAAACGCATCAACGAAACCGTTGAAAAATTCTCGGTGGTGAAAACCCTCAAAGCGATTGAAGATGCAAACGTCGTGCTGCTGGTGGTGGACGCGCGTGAGAACATCTCCGACCAAGATTTGAGCTTGCTGGGCTTTGCACTGAACGCGGGTCGCTCGATCGTGATTGCTGTGAACAAGTGGGATGGTCTGGATACTGACGTGAAAGAGCGCGTGAAGAAAGAGCTAGACCGTCGTCTGGGCTTTGTTGACTTCGCACGTATTCACTTTATTTCCGCGCTGCACGGTACGGGTGTCGGTCACCTGTTCGAATCGGTTCAGGAAGCTTACCGCTCTGCAACCACTCGTGTGGGGACTTCAGTACTGACGCGTATTATGAAAATGGCAACCGAAGATCACCAGCCACCTTTGGTGCGTGGTCGCCGCGTAAAACTGAAATATGCGCACGCTGGGGGTTACAACCCGCCGATCATCGTGATTCACGGTAACCAGGTGAATGAACTGCCGGATTCTTACAAACGTTATCTGATGAACTACTACCGTAAGTCATTGGATATCATGGGAACACCAATTCGCATTCAGTTCCAGAACAGTGAAAACCCATTTGAGGGTAAAACCAATAAGATGACCCTGTCTCAAGAACGCAAACGCAAGCGTCTGATGACCATGATGAAAGATCGCAAAAAATAAAAACAAAGCCCGGGTTTAGCCCGGGCTTTTTGCTATTCTGTGCCCACGAAATCAATCTCACTGAGAAGTTTGTATGTCTTACACGCCAACGATCGTAACGTTTACGCAATCGTGTCACACGCTCACCAGCCAAGTACAATTGGTTCAATCATCCTCAGACAAGCTGTATGTGGTCACGCACAGCACGCCGTTTCATCCCGTGAGTCATATTTGGCCGGATCACCCGGCTGACCAAGGAACGCTCCATTCTGCGCACGGAACGTTTGCCGTTGTTGATTGCCAAGTCGGTTCGATTGAATTGGCAACAGGCCATCTCTCGGTTGGGCAGGCGATTCCGGTGAAGCGTGACGCACCGGGGTGGGTGTTTGTGGTGGTTCATGTGCTTGAGGCTGAAGTCAACGCTGTAGCTTTAGGAGAGACCGTGACACTCACCGTGAACGCAGCCTATCAGCAACGCCTTAGTCGTGGTCACAGCGCCGGACATCTGGCTTATTTAGCGCTTAACAAGGTGCTGGCGAAGGGATATTGGCGGAAAGACGCCGATCGCAAAGACCCGCACGGCCATTGTGATTTTAATAGCTACGCGCAGGTCACCAGCTTTGTAACAGAAGATCGCTGTGTCGATACCTATCGACTTGGTAAAACACTCCGTAAAAGAGGGTTAAACAGTGATGATATGCTAAATGACCTTGCGAGCATCGAAAAGCAAGTGAATCAGCAGTTGGTGGATTGGTTAGCGTTGCGATCGCCAATGATGGTATCGCGCGATGGGGATGCGCTCACCGATTCTCGTTACTGGGAGTGTGATTTACATGAAGGCGAAATCGCACGTATCCCTTGTGGCGGAACGCATGCAACGAGTTTGTGTGATTACCAAAGCATCGTTGTGAACTTGCAAATACGGGATGACCAACACATCGAAATGCACACGCATGTAACACCAGCCTCGGAAGAATGATCTTTTTATTAAATTCTGATAGTTTGGCTTATTTAAATTATCATTAGATTTTAAGTCTGTTTAAAATCCAAAAACAGGATATGTAACTTATGCTTTCGGTGTGTGGTTATATAAATGTTCTTTTGAGGGGAGATCGCTGATCAACGTGAATAAAGCAGATGATCGGACGACGATCTTTTAAAGCAAGGATAGCAGCATCGCTTGAGGAAAGCCGATGAGGTTGAAGATGCTGTGATAAAGATCAAGGTGATGTATCCTTTTGTTTTGGATCATCAAATGACAAATAGCATGCATGAGAGAAACGCGATGAATAACCCTTGCCCGACCTGCCAGCAGCCATTGGTGTGGGATGGTCAGTATCACTGCACGCAGTGTGACGAACACTTTAAGAAAGTGGGCTTTTGCCCGGATTGCGGTGCGGAACTAGAAAAGTTACAAGCGTGTGGTGCGGCGAATTACTTTTGTCATCACTGCAATGAACTGAAATCCAAATCGCGAGTCCGATTTGAATTTCACAAGCAGGATCATTGAACGGTGGAGTGAATCTCACCATCGGCTAAACGGGTGACGAGTTGGTCGCCCGTTTTGACATCTGAAGCTTGGCGCACAATCTCACCTTGTGACGTTTGAGTAATCGAATAACCGCGCGACAGGGTAGCGAGTGGGCTGACGGTGTCGAGTTTGTCGATAAGCCGCGTAAAGCGGTGACGAGACGAAACCAGTTGGCGCTGCATGGCATCAATCAAACTTCGTTCGCGCAAGGCGAGGGTGTAATGCTGCTCGCGTAGGGTTTTCTCTGGCGATTGCAATTGCAGGCGATGCTGTTGTTTGGCCACGTGTTGACGTGTTTGGTTGAGCTGTTTCTGAATCGCGCGTTCGAGACGCATACTCAACTCATCAAGTTGCTGCTGCTGACGTTGCAACCGGTACATCGGGTGCTGCTTGTCCAAGCGATACTGTAATTGCTTCAGCGCCCCTTTTTGTTCAGAAACGTAATGGCGCATCGCGCTGGACAGCTTGTGCTCGTATCCCTGAAATGCTTGTTTTTTATGACTGTTGTCTCGGCTAACCAGTTCTGCCGCCGCCGATGGCGTTGGCGCGCGGACGTCAGCGACAAAATCAGCGATGGTCACATCGATTTCATGGCCAACTGCGCTGATGATAGGGATTTGACTGGCCGCAATGGTGCGCGCCACGATCTCATGGTTAAAACACCATAAATCTTCCAACGAGCCACCGCCCCGTCCAACAATCAACACATCACATTCTTCGCGGGCATTGGCGCGGCCAATGGCTTGCGCAATCTGAATTGCGGCATCTTCCCCTTGGACGAGGGTCGGATAAATGATGATGGGCAAGCTGGGATCTCGGCGTTTAAGCACCTGCAGAATATCGTGTAGGGCAGCGCCGGTTTTGGAGGTAATCACACCCACGCAGCGCGGGTGTTCCGGCAGGGGGTGTTTGAGTGTCTGTGCAAACAGGCCTTCTGCGGCCAGTTGCATTTTGAGCTGATCGAATTCTTGTTGAAGACGACCGTCGCCTTCCGGCTGCATGCTCTCAATGATGATCTGATAATCCCCACGCGGCTCGTAAAGCGACAAGCGGGCTTTGACCAGTACTTGCTGACCATTTTGCGGCTTAAAGCGAACGAAGCGATTACTGCCCTTGAACATCGCACATTTGACTTGTGCACGGGAGTCTTTGAGGGTGAGGTACCAGTGTCCGGAGACGGGCGCGGAGAAGTTCGAGATTTCGCCAATCAACCACACAATGCCCATTTCATTTTCCAGTAACAACCGGACTTCAGCATTGAGACGGGAAACCGTATAGATGTTTGGATTGGTCAAAGAGGACTCGCTAATTTGCTCAGACGTGGGTATGGAAATTAGCGGCAATATAATACATATCAAGGGGGTAATTGCAAATAAAAAATGAAAAAATGAGTGGTCAAGCGATTGCTCTGGGCGTATAATCCGTCCGCAATATCTAATCCAAATGCAGCATCGCTGCACTCATTATGCGAAACGATGAGGCTTGGATTGTTCTTTTTACTCCTTATATTGTGAGATATTGCAAATGCTAAGAATTGCCAAAGAAGCGCTGACATTCGATGACGTCCTACTTGTGCCAGCACACTCCACCGTTCTCCCAAATACCGCTGATCTTCGCACTCAGCTGACGAAAAACATCCAACTGAACATCCCAATGATCTCTGCGTCGATGGATACCGTGACGGAAGCTCGTCTGGCTATCGCTCTTGCGCAGGAAGGTGGCATTGGCTTTATCCACAAAAACATGTCTATTGAGCAACAGGCTGCTGAAGTTCGTCAGGTGAAGAAATTTGAAGCTGGCGTGGTTACCGATCCGGTCACCGTAAGCCCTGATGCAACCATCGCTGATGTGATCGCCCTGACTGAAAAGCACGGTTTTGCGGGTTTCCCTGTGGTGACTGAAAGCCACGAGCTGGTGGGGATCATCACGGGTCGTGACGTTCGTTTTGTGACGGATTTGTCGAAGAAAGTCTCTGTGGTTATGACGCCGAAAGAGCGTCTTGCATCGGTCAAAGAAGGTGCGACTCGCACTGAAGTTCAAGAAAAAATGCACGAAGCACGCGTTGAAAAAGTATTGGTCGTGAACGATGAGTTCCAACTGACCGGTATGATCACCGCCAAAGACTTCCATAAAGCTGAACGTAAACCTAACGCATGTAAAGATGCACGTGGTCGCCTACGTGTTGGTGCTGCGGTTGGCGCTGGTGCTGGCAACGAAGCGCGTGTCGCTGCTCTTGTTGAAGCGGGCGTAGACGTTCTGCTGATTGACTCTTCACACGGTCACTCTGAAGGTGTTCTTAACCGCATTCGTGAAACGCGCGCGGCTTACCCAGATCTAGATATCATTGGCGGTAACGTTGCAACTGGCGCAGGCGCTAAAGCGCTGATCGAAGCGGGTGTGAGTGCTGTGAAAGTGGGTATCGGCCCTGGTTCTATCTGTACAACTCGTATCGTGACAGGCGTTGGTGTACCTCAAATCACTGCGATTTCTGATGCGGCTGAAGTGGCGGGTCAATACGGTATTCCTGTTATTGCGGACGGCGGTATCCGTTTCTCTGGCGACATCTGTAAAGCGATTGCAGCTGGCGCATCTTGTGTGATGGTTGGCTCAATGTTCGCAGGGACTGAAGAAGCACCGGGCGAAGTGATTCTGTACAACGGTCGTTCTTACAAAGCTTACCGCGGTATGGGTTCTCTGGGCGCGATGTCTCAAGGTTCTTCTGACCGTTACTTCCAATCCGATAATGCAGCGGACAAACTGGTTCCTGAAGGTATCGAAGGCCGTATCGCGTACAAAGGTCGCCTGAAAGAGATCGTTCACCAACAAATGGGTGGTTTACGTTCAAGCATGGGTCTGACCGGTTCTGCGACCATTGAAGATATGCGTACGAAAGCTGAATTTGTACGAATCTCTGGCGCGGGTATGGCAGAGTCTCACGTACACGACGTTCAAATCACGAAAGAAGCACCAAACTATCGTTTGGGTTAATCAACGTCGCATTGATTTTTCTCGAATGAGAAAACAACGTAAACGTTTGCTTTTTCCTTGAAGCATTAATAAGAGGCGAGTACACTCGCCTCGGTTTTAATCACTTAGCCCTAAAAGACTGCTCAAAATGACTAAAAATATCCATGACCAACGTATTCTGATCCTGGACTTCGGTTCTCAGTACACTCAACTTGTGGCGCGTCGCGTCCGTGAAATCGGCGTTTATTGCGAACTGTGGAGCTGGGATGTTGAAGAAGCGGATATTCGCGAATTCAATCCAGACGGCATCATTCTATCTGGTGGTCCGGAAAGCGTAACGGAAGCGAACTCGCCCCGTGCACCGCAATACGTTTTTGACTCAGGCGTGCCTGTGCTGGGCGTATGTTACGGCATGCAAACCATGGCTGAACAGCTGGGTGGTAAAGTTGCGGGCTCTGACGAGCGTGAGTTTGGCTACGCACAAGTGAAAGTGTCTGGTGAGTCTGCGCTGTTCAAAAATCTTGAAACCACACAAGACGTTTGGATGAGCCACGGCGACAAAGTTGTCGAGATTCCTGCTGATTTCGTCAAAGTCGGTGAGACAGACACCTGTCCTTACGCTGCGATGGCAAACGAAGAGAAAAAATACTACGGCGTACAGTTCCACCCTGAAGTGACACACACCAAAGGCGGCCTGCAAATGCTGGAAAACTTTGTGCTGGGTGTTTGTGGTTGTGAGCGTCTATGGACGTCTGAATCGATCATTGAAGACGCGGTTGCTCGCATCAAAGAGCAAGTGGGCGATGATGAAGTGATCCTTGGCCTGTCTGGCGGTGTGGATTCGTCAGTTGTGGCGATGTTGGTTCACCGTGCTATTGGCGACAAACTGACCTGTGTGTTTGTTGACAACGGTCTGCTACGCCTGAACGAAGGTCAGCAAGTGATGGATATGTTCGGCGATAAATTCGGTCTGAACATCATCAAAGTGGACGCAGAAGAGCGCTTCCTTGATGCACTGAAAGGCAAGTCTGATCCAGAAGACAAACGTAAAACGATCGGTCACGTGTTTGTCGACGTATTCGATGAAGAGTCGAAGAAACTGAAAAACGCGAAATGGTTGGCGCAAGGCACCATCTACCCAGACGTGATCGAATCTGCCGCGTCAAAAACTGGTAAAGCGCACGTGATTAAATCACACCACAACGTGGGCGGTCTGCCTGACGACATGGAAATGGGCTTGGTTGAACCATTGCGTGAGCTGTTTAAAGATGAAGTGCGTAAGATTGGCCTAGAGCTTGGTCTGCCGTACAACATGCTTTACCGCCACCCATTCCCAGGGCCAGGCCTTGGCGTTCGTGTGCTGGGCGAAATCAAGAAAGAATACTGTGACTTGCTACGTCGCGCAGACGCGATCTTCATTGAAGAACTTCATGCGGCTGACCTATACGACAAAGTGTCTCAAGCATTCACCGTGTTCCTCCCTGTACGCTCTGTGGGCGTGATGGGCGATGGCCGTAAGTATGACTGGGTTGTTTCATTGCGTGCCGTTGAAACCATCGATTTCATGACTGCGCATTGGGCACACCTGCCATACGACTTCCTTGGCAAAGTGTCAAACCGCATCATCAACGAAGTGAACGGTATCTCTCGCGTGGTTTACGATATTTCAGGTAAGCCGCCAGCAACTATCGAGTGGGAATAATCCTCCTTTAAGATAGGTCTGGCATTAACAGGCACTAAATCATACTTAAGTCCGCGTAATTGCGGACTTTTTTTGTTTTTGGCTTAGTCATTTTTGGCAATGTCTGGCAACACCAAGCACGGTTTGACCGTGGTATTTTGATGGGTATGATTCATCGGTAATGCCATGGATTACGCCCGATACCATGCTGAGTGTTTTTGATGGGGCATGGTATTAAATTTATATATCTATCTGTTTTGTAAAGATTAATCTCTAGTTTTTTAGAGGTTTTTCAGCATGGTATCAAACAATAATAATAGGTCGAAACATGCTCACTGATACCAAGCTACGCAATCTCAAACCCAAAGATAAGCTTTACAAAGTCAATGACCGTGATGGCCTCTATGTTGCTGTGACCACTGCGGGCTCTATTTCTTTTCGCTACAACTACTCGATCAATGGAAGGCAAGAAACCATTACCTTTGGTCGCTATGGAGTAGGAGGCATCACGTTAGCAGAAGCGCGTGAGCGTCTCAATGAAGCGAAGAGAATGGTTACTGATGGAAAGTCGCCGGCCAAAGAGAAAGCACGTGCGAAGGCGAGAACGAAAGATGCTGAAACATTTGGTGCCTGGGCTCAGAAATGGCTTCGTGGCTATCAGATGGCCGACTCTACCCGGGATATGCGTCGTTCAGTCTATGCCCGAGAGTTAGAGGGAAAGTTTGGAAATCAGAAGCTCACCGAAATCACTCATGAAGATCTACGAGCATTGACTGACGCGATAGTAGAGCGGGGAGCTCCGGCTACTGCTGTGCATACGCGTGACATTGTACTTCAGGTGTATCGATGGGCGATTGAGAGAGGGCAGAAAGTTGAGAACCCGGCAGACTTTGTGAGGCCCGCAAGTATCGCTCGATTTGAACCAAGAGACCGAACGTTAACACCGGTTGAGATTGGTTTGATGTACCGCTATATGGAAAAGGTAGGAACCACGCCTTCGATTCGTGCTGCGGTAAAGTTGCTATTGCTGACTATGGTACGCAAAAGCGAATTAACCAATGCAACCTGGAGCGAAATTAACTTTAGCGAAGCGTTGTGGACGATTCCTAAAGAGAGGATGAAACGGCGTAACCCTCACCTGGTATTTTTGTCACGCCAGGCGATGGACATTCTGATCGCCTTGAAGACATTTGCCGGTGGGTCTGATTACATTCTTCCTTCCCGTTATGACTCTGATGCTCCCATGAGTAGTGCGACGATGAACCGAGTCATGGATTTGACATACAAGGCCGCACAAAAGGAAGGTCAGTCACTAAGTAAGTTTGGGCCGCATGACCTGCGTCGAACAGCGAGTACACTGCTACATGAAGCCGGATACAACACGGATTGGATAGAAAAATGCCTTGCGCACGAACAGAAAGGGGTGAGAGCAGTTTACAACAAAGCCGAGTACCGAGAACAGCGCGCGGCCATGTTGCAGGATTGGGCTGACATGATTGATGAGTGGACCACTTAGTATCTTGCTATCAATTATACGAGTAAGTCTTAACTTGATCTGTCAGATGTGGTTAATAGAAATTAATCACATCTGACCGCCATATAAATACCATTTTTGACTCGTCTCATTTTAAGCTTGTTAAGGTAACTGACATTCAACGTAACTGATTTTTGGACAGAAATTTGTTAGATCTGACGCTCTAGAACGTTTCTGTCGGATTAGGAAAAGGGTTCTTCTCCGCTTAGGTCAATGAAAGCAATAGGAGAATAACGCACGGTTATCCATTCATAAGTCCGGGTACAGGTTGCTTTAAACTCAGTACGAAACGACAGAAAACAGGTGCTTTAGCACACACTAACGTAAGTAAAATATGTTGCATAATCTCACCAATGAGATTAATCTAATAAAAGTATTGATACACACAATGGATTTAGACACTGTGACGACACCATTGGCACCAACATTTGAGTACGACGGAAAGCACTATCATTTCAGGGTTAAGGATGAGACCATTCTGTCAATATCAGATACAGTGATCACGCACGAAATAGCAGAAATCATCTACATCGCAATTGTTAAAGGGATGCAACTGGCTATTTCGCCGGGAGAAATTGAATACATAGTCTAATCTGGTGGGTTAGTTGTGAAAGTTCGGGTCGTCGACATACCACTGTTTGTTGAACTCGTTAAAATCTTCAGTTTGTTTGGCAAGGACACTGATCCAACGTCCACGCCAACTGTCAAACGCTCTCGTGCCGTCAGGTCGGTAGAGATTCTCGGTAAAAATTTTCCGCCGGTCACCCTCGGTCTGCTGACTTTGTTTATGCCCCAATTGTTGAAAATATTCACCTTTCAGAGTAAATTTTTCCCGACCTTTTGCGGCAAGAATGACCTTATCAAATGACTGTTCCCGCATGGCTTCAGCGTATTGAACCAGCACCGCGAATACATCCTCTCCTCCTTTATCCGCGCTGATACTACGCAAATCCAGCACCAGCACCGAAGGACGCAGATAATTTTCATAGTGCGCATTCAAATCGATCCATGATGCACGAGTGTTCGATTGGGTGATGGTTTTTAATGGCTTTAAGACTGAAAAATAATTGAAAGAAAGAATGGCTGCAGTCAATCCAATAATGAAAGCCGAGCAAATTGTATCCCACTTCATGTGTTCACTTCCCTAAAACAACCTCAATTATCCTTAGCTATCCGGCTTTATGGATGCATCAGCGAAATGTCACTTTTTTTCCACATTTCTGACACATATACACTTCTCTTATACCGAAAAATTTATGCCAAATATTACGTTTAACACGTTGTAGACTGCCTAAGTGATTACACTGCATAAACTTGTCCTCCGTGACCTCTCATAATCAACTTATATCACATTACATCAACAAGTCACATCCGTTAACCATAACTATTAACAATAAGTGCAATGAATTTTCACAAGAAGAATTAACAGCGTTAATCTGCCAATACTTTGGCGGGTTATCTCTCAACCCACACATTTAAGAAGATTTCCATCATGAAGCGGGAGTCTTAGTTTGTAAAGTGGAACTAAATCGGGTGATATCCTTTTTAGAGTTTCTTTCTCACCTTTCCAGCTCTTACTAGCCTTCAATTTCATTATATTATCTAAGGTAACTAAAGAAATGCCAAAGTGTTCTTTATCTTCACCTGTATAGCTTAAGGTTGGTGCTTTTGAGGTATGCCATCTAACTAGTATTCAGCACACATCCTCACTATTCCATATTCGATTACAACGACGATAGCTTGAATAAAAATCGTGAATATCAAAGCCTGAACTACCCTCTCGAACTGTGAAGGTTTTGGATAAGAGGTCAAGCTATAGAACATCCACGCAGCAACGAAACCGGGTAATAAATACTGAAGTAATGTGATGATATCATTGGTTAAATTTTCCATTTTCCTCCCTGATGGCTAGCGCCAAGTTAAGCAATTAGCAAAGCTACCACCGAACCTAAACCATTGCACCATAATCACAAAACCCAACGATGGAATGAAAAATACCATGCGTTGGGAATCAGTGGCGATTCAGAATAAGAAAAAATAGGTCAAATCCCTGTGTATAGAAATGAGACACAACACAATTCTAGCTTAGGAGGGGGCAAAAGTGGATTACAGTTATTAAATGGGAAGTGTTTTTCCTCATACTCTTCAACTAATGCAGCTAACTTTTCAAATTCACCACCTTCAGGAGTCTCTGGTTTGGCTGTGGCCTACAGAAATCATATCCGATTCAAACCAATGCATAATTGTTTATTGATTTGCCTGATTTATACTTTCTATCAATAACAACAATGACATGATGGGCTCACAAGATGACCAATAAGGTTCTATTTCCAGCGTTACTATTGCTCACCGCAATGTTAACGGGCTGCACTTATGGGATGCACCAGGCAATTTGGGGGCACAGTGATGAACCCACGGAGACGCCTGAAGAGATGACCAAATCCTCTCAATACGTTATCAACCGTATGGAACAGTACTGCCTAGATTCCACCAAAGCGTGGAAAGGTAATTCATGCCGCTTTACGTTCAACACACAATGGGATTTCTGGGGACGTTCAGGAGATTGGTTTGAAGCAATGACACGCGGTATCGGTACGTTCGATCAAGTTCTGAAGGAGCACTACCCTATCGTCGCGGGTGGACACGTGGTGAGTTACTACTTTAGAAGAGGTTGGGACAGCACTCAGACTCGCTCTTGGCGATATGTCCTTGGTGATGGCTCAACAATATTGACGATCGACAGAACGTGGAAAAACCTTCCCAACGAAGTTGAAACCGCAATCGTTGAAGAGCAGATTACCTTTGTCATTGGGTTTGAATCGAGTCACCCATGCCTCAAGTCATCATCCTACCTTTCGATGAGAAAGTGTGAGGGCTTTATGGACTCACTGCACAAGACACCAGAACAGTTTCAGGAAGCGGATTTATCCCGAACAGCCGCGTCCATTAAGCGTGTTAATACCTCACTTGCTTACCTGGCAGCCAAAGGAGATAAGAGTTCCGAAGCATCTAAAGCCTACAACCAGATGGTTGCAGAACAGAAGAAACGAGATAGTGAAGCGGTCAGCGCAGGTATCCGCCAAGGGTTGGCAAACTTCGATACTAGCGTTAAAACACTGCCTACATACAGCCAATCGAATACTAACAACTACATTCCCCGACCGAACCTGAGTAAGCAGTACGCGCAAATCCAACCGACTTACATGGATCGCATGGAAAAGAGAGAGCAGGCTCTGGCTACGATGAAAAGTGCTACCCAAGCCGGAAATAAAACAACGACGGCACCATCTGTCGCGTCTGCTGCTTCAAGTCAACCGTCAACCAACGGGACAACCGTTCAGGCTAACCCAACTCAACAAACCGGTGCGAATGCTAAACCTATAAGTACAGCACGAACTAAAGACTTCAAAGAGGCGATTGCCTACTGCTGGACGCTCAAAGAGCCGAAGAGTGGTCAGAAGGACATTTGGTTCTGCCACGGCCCCATCCAAAAAACATTAGTTGCGACCACTCTCCCGAAAGCTATGGAGTTGGTCGGTTGTGATTACCCAAATGCACTGAGAAAGTGGGATTTTAAAGATGGTGTGGTTCAAGCCTGTGACCTTGGTTTGGAAAACTACGATGAAGACGTCGCTAATCTCTACCAAGTGCCTTCGGTCATCACTAAGAATTTGCATCAGTATCGATGCAATCTGCCTTACCAAGGCAGATGCAGAACAACTCACTGAACTCAAGGGCGCTCGATTGGGCGCCTTGTTACTAATTTCGATTTCTGAGGTAGTTTACAATGCTTCATGAGTTGCGACCGGGAACGCATCTAGACATGTGTATCGTTGAGAAGATCCATTGTCCTCCATTTTATCGATTTTAGGTTGGAGGATTTACTTTTGAGCGCTTTAAACTGCATTCATTGCACGTCCAATTTATCGCAGAGCAAATAAAGGCAACCAAGAGCGTGGTCATGTATAAATGTACTGAGCCTGGTGAGATGACATCCAGATAAAAGTCATTGTTTAGAAACTCCAAACCAAACACGAATGCAAATGCCCAAGCCAGCCCCTTAGTGTATACATAGTGAAGAAAACCGTTGCGTCTTTGTAATAACCACTCTTGTCGCTGTTTCCTGTCCATACCTAACTCCTCCCTGAAAATTTCATAGAATGATGCGCTACAATGACAACAGCGTGAGTGTCATTGTCCATCGCAGTAAAGCCCAGAGTCTGCGTTCAAGATGATGGCACTCACGTGCTGTGCTACATGAACTGAAACCCATTTGAGTTTCTGCGCTGGTTGCACATAGCAAAGAATACGGGCTTTCCCGTTTGACGATACGCGTTCGCAGTAACGGGGACGAATCATTACGAACGACGCCCCCTAGAGACCAGCAATGTGGCCTCTGTGACACTCGGCATTTATGTTAACTCGGGCGCAGAGAAGTACGTCAACGGAAACACGCTAACCATAGCAGTACCACGGTGATGGTGACATCATTCATCTTCAGTCACATCGACTTTCTCTCCAAGTCTCTGATTAATGCATCAGCAATATGCTCAGCCGTAAACGCGAAGATATTCAGCTCTGACGTTGCCAGCATCCCTTCAACCGGTCGCTCGAGATGAAAAACCATATCCCAGTATTGATAGTCAATCCAAAGCTTGAGCCAGTCATTCGTCAACTGTAAGCGAGCGCAGACCGGCTTATCGTCACTGAGACGAGTCTGCATATCGTCAATTGTCGCGATGATGAACTGTCTGGTATCGTCACAAATGAGCATCACACTCTTTCTCCATTCTAAATAGTGAGTGGTAGAAAAAGAGTAGTCAACGAACCGAAGACTTGCCTATGACCTGTCAGGGTCATTTGCTCAACGTTATTTTCAACACTCCTCAGGTGGAGTTCTCATTTAGGAGAGCGGCTATGTAACGGGTTCACTGCTATCGGTGTTTCTGCAAAGCACGCAGTACTGCGAATCACCATACAATCGACGCGCAAACACCAAGGCCATCGTCCCTGATGGGAATACGCCCAAATAGATTCGGCTTTCTATTTCAGCCTGCAGAGCACAGCCCAATCGGTGAACCTCATGGTGCCCTTGCGAATTCACACATTTATTTACGTAATATCGATTCATCCCTGACTTCCAGCCCAACGCAAACGAAAGACAACGCTACAATTTTAGCCGCTTTAAGAGATAGTGTGTAATGTCCGTTTCCGTCACCAAGCCTTTATAGCGATTATCGGAGACCAAAACGATGGGCAGAGAAAGCGCGCTCTCTTTGAGTAACGGGAGCACATCCGTGAGCAGCGCCTGTGCGTCCATGATGGTCAGTTGCGTATTCATCATACTGGCAACAGGCTTATTCCAGATGCCCGCTTCTTTCATAGTTTCATGTTCAGTTCCCATGGCCGGAGTCAGATGAAGATTGAGCTGAGCTTTGTCCACCAATCCGACACATTCCCCTTTGTTGATAACGGGGATCACATTAATGGCGTCGGGTTTTAAGTATTCGTTAGCCAGGATGAGCGGCTCACCGGGGTCTAAACGAGGCAGGCTTTTGCTGGCAATATTGAGTAAGGTGATGGCTTCTTCATCCGCATCCGAGCTATCCGTCAGGCCATCGGCATGCAGCTGTCGAAGTATCGTCTCGAGCTGTTTCTCCGCCTCCTGTAGGTCGCCATAATCAACCGGCTTAGCAAACAGGTACCCTTGCATATAGTCCACCCCCAGGTAAGACAGCAAACGGGCTTCGTCCGGCGTTTCGATACCTTCAGCAATCACCTCAACGTCCAGGCGGTGGCATAGTCTGACCAACAGCTTAATGACCTGGTAGTATTCCCCCCGCTCATGGCTGCGTTCAATCAGCTCGCGGCTGACTCTGAGGTACTGAAATTGTCCTTGGCTCAGTAGGTCAGCCAGTCGGAATCCCTCGGACAAGTCGTCCAGCGCAAACTGTACGCCCCGCTGACGAAACTCCGGAAGTAGCGTTGAGACATCGAGCGTTGCCGCAGGACTTTTGACTTCATTCATGTCGATGACAATGTGCCGTGGCTCGACCTGCTCCTGCTTCGCAAGCAGCACCATGCATTCCAGGACTTCGGACAAACTCTGTTGGGTATTCGGCGAAAGGTTGAGATTCAGGAAACGACCGGACTTTTTCAGCCACGGCGCACACTGGGAAAACGCGTTCTGGTAAGTCAGTAAATCCAACTCTGAGATGAGATTTAAATCTTCAGCGAGCCCAATCAACTCCGTGGTTGTCGCGTTAAGCGCCGCGTCCAGGTTAAAACGGCACAGCGCCTCATAGCCAGCCACCACCCAGTCCTGACACCGTATAATAGGTTGGTACTGAACGCCTATCGCGCCTTTCTCGATGGCATCTCGTACAAGGTCCTCTAACAGCACGTAGCGCTTAATCGTCAGTTGCAAATCGGTATCGTAGAACTGTATACGGCTTTTATGTCCGGCTTGCTGAGCCAATGTCGCCTGAGAAGCATGCACGACTGCCGTCTTCATGGAATGGGTGTCCTTCCCCAACACCGACACACCAACTTTCCCGGAAATTAAAAACCGATACATGCGCTCATCGGCCTGCTTCACTTCAGAAAAGAAATGACGAATGCTGAAATGAATCGCGCGGGCCTGGTTTTGGCTAATGCATATCGGTTCGCACACGTAGACCAACAGGAAATTCTGATTCAGATTCCCGACCACCTGAGCACTTTTCACGGTTTGCATGACTTTGTGGAAAACGTCAAACGCTCTGGGATCCAGACTGGCGGGCTTAATGGCAAGCACCAGCGAGATGTTCTGATACCGTGCGGTGTGCATTTTGGACTCCGCCGCCGAGATAAAAGCAGCCTGGTCCATGGTGCGTGACGATTCGGATTGAGTTGACGTTGATACGGGGGCCATCAGTGACTCCTTCGTTCTGCTCTCAGCCGCAAACTTCCATCGCGAGCTGGTGACGTAAAATTTGGACTTGTCGCTCTGCCGAGAGTTTCAGACTCCACGCCAGTTCGTACACTTCCTGAGAAACCTGACCTTGAAGATAACGGTGCTGCGTATGGTTATAGCTGGCTTCGAGCAGTGCCAGGCGTTCGCAGGCAGCATGGTATCGGTCCCAACTGTCAGCATGGCTGTGCATCATGGTTCACCTCTTACATCCATGTCGGTCGTGATGTGGTTATGCTTAACTGTAAACGAACGACGTTCTGTTCGTAAATCAATTTTGGAAGAATGGCGAGAGAACTGTGCGCTTAGTCATTGAAAAAAGAGCCGCCAAACGGCGGCTGCTTTGAGGGTTTATCAATCGTGATACTTACATTATAGAGGTTGGGTAGGGCCTCTATTCCCTCAGTATAGGCAAACGTGCATGACACGATGAACGGAGATGCGGAAATGTGACTCATGTCCTAATGACTCTGGTGAAACAAACCGCGCGGAACATGGGTTCGTCAATTGGTTCAGCGGCGATAGTACCAACTTAAGTTGCAGTCAGGGTCAAATTGGCAGCCTTGCCATACCGCATCATATCTTTGAGTCAGTTCGCGCAACAACCGATTCGCATCGGACAGGCTAACGCTCCCGGACATCCCACAAAGCTGGCATTGTTGGATAAAGTCTCTCGTGCAAAAAGCCTCGGGATAGCGAGTGCCAGGCACAACCAGCGCCTGAATAACCAGCAGCGCCTCATGGTAGACTCTTTCTTTCATCTCAAATCTCTCACACATTGCATGGGCACTTTTAAAAATCCGCCGCAACGTTGGCCGTAATACTGAGGTGGGCAATAGAGGCAGGATACCCACTTAAGGGTAGTTCGAGAGGTCCTACTTGTCAGTTTTGCAATCATGGCATTGATTATTCTGCCACGTTGTTTTAGTACAGGACATTCACTGAACAACCCCAGAGAAGCGCATGATTGTTAACTTTTATGAAGTCGCGCCCGATGGCACGCTATCTATCCGAAATCGAATTACGTCTGTCGACAATACCACTCCGCTATTGCCGAAACTGGATGAAACGGTGTTCTTCAAGGCACCCAGCGCTGGGTGTTATCGGGTGGCCAATATCGTCCATATNNNCGAACANNNNTCAGATGAGCCCACCTTTGCTCGGCTCTCCGAAGTCGATGTTCATTTGATGAAA
>NZ_ACZP01000023.1 GCF_000176175.1 Vibrio furnissii CIP 102972 | reverse complement strand
CGACACACCAACTTTCCCGGAAATTAAAAACCGATACATGCGCTCATCGGCCTGCTTCACTTCAGAAAAGAAATGACGAATGCTGAAATGAATCGCGCGGGCCTGGTTTTGGCTAATGCATATCGGTTCGCACACGTAGACCAACAGGAAATTCTGATTCAGATTCCCGACCACCTGAGCACTTTTCACGGTTTGCATGACTTTGTGGAAAACGTCAAACGCTCTGGGATCCAGACTGGCGGGCTTAATGGCAAGCACCAGCGAGATGTTCTGATACCGTGCGGTGTGCATTTTGGACTCCGCCGCCGAGATAAAAGCAGCCTGGTCCATGGTGCGTGACGATTCGGATTGAGTTGACGTTGATACGGGGGCCATCAGTGACTCCTTCGTTCTGCTCTCAGCCGCAAACTTCCATCGCGAGCTGGTGACGTAAAATTTGGACTTGTCGCTCTGCCGAGAGTTTCAGACTCCACGCCAGTTCGTACACTTCCTGAGAAACCTGACCTTGAAGATAACGGTGCTGCGTATGGTTATAGCTGGCTTCGAGCAGTGCCAGGCGTTCGCAGGCAGCATGGTATCGGTCCCAACTGTCAGCATGGCTGTGCATCATGGTTCACCTCTTACATCCATGTCGGTCGTGATGTGGTTATGCTTAACTGTAAACGAACGACGTTCTGTTCGTAAATCAATTTTGGAAGAATGGCGAGAGAACTGTGCGCTTAGTCATTGAAAAAAGAGCCGCCAAACGGCGGCTGCTTTGAGGGTTTATCAATCGTGATACTTACATTATAGAGGTTGGGTAGGGCCTCTATTCCCTCAGTATAGGCAAACGTGCATGACACGATGAACGGAGATGCGGAAATGTGACTCATGTCCTAATGACTCTGGTGAAACAAACCGCGCGGAACATGGATTCGTCAATTGGTTCAGCGGCGATAGTTCCAACTTAAGTTGCAGTCAGGGTCAAATTGGCAGCCTTGCCACACCGCATCGTTCCTTTGAGCCAGTTCGCGCAACAACCTATTCGCGTCGGACAGGCTAACGCTCCCGGACATCCCACAAAGCTGGCATTGCTGGATAAAGTCTCTCGTGCAAAAAGCCGCGGGATACCGAGTGTCAGGCGCAACCAGCGCCTGAATAACCAGCAGCGCCTCATGGTAGACTCTTTCTTTCATCTCACATCTCTCACATTGCATGGGCACTCGTTAAAAATCCGCCGCAACGTTGGCCGTAATACTGAGGTGGACAATAGAGGCAGCATAACCACTTAAGGGTAGTTCGAGAGGACCTACTTGTCAGTTTTACAATCATGGCATTGATTATTCTGCCACTTTGTTTTAGTACAGGACATTCACTGAACAACCCCAGAGAAGCGCATGATTGTTAACTTTTATGAAGTCGCGCCCGATGGCACGCTATCTATCCGAAATCGAATTACGTCTGTCGACAATACCACTCCGCTATTGCCGAAACTGGATGAAACGGTGTTCTTCAAGGCACCCAGCGCTGGGTGTTATCGGGTGGCCAATATCGTCCATATTGTCGAACAACCCTCAGATGAGCCCACCTTTGCTCGGCTCTCCGAAGTCGATGTTCATTTGATGAAAATTGAAGACATTTCACCAGACTATGCGATTTAGCCTGAATACGTTTTTGCGCCTTTAGCATCAACCTCTCAAAGGATGCAGCAGCAGGTGGAGCTGCTGAGTGTCCGCGTTCCATTCCTTGGTTTCCGCAATAAAGCCACCATGCTCATTCACCACAGACTCAAGTCGGTGCGCTTGGTCCGATTGAAGCAACATCGACAGCGGTGCCACTTGCTGCTTGTGGTCGTTGAAGCCGTGTTGGATTTGCTCTTCCAGCATATAGAGGATGTCCGGACTCGGTTCTTGTCCTTCAAGAAAGACTTCGGACTCTACTCCCAGCCTCTCATTCAGATACAGCAATAAAGCATGCAACTTAGCCATATCGGTCGTATTCGCCATGGTCATGCTGTCATGTAGGCTTAAAAGCTTGGCTTCTAAATTGCCGTTAAGGCTGCGCCCTAACTGAATCATGGCTTTGATGTCCTTTTTGAACTGATGACCGTGGCGCGCGTTCAACTTGTGCTTGAGATGGCGAACCAATATGTCGTTTCGCTTTGAGACAGGCACAAACCGAGGTGTCGCGGAGACTTCCATAAAAAGATGAAGCAATGCATGGCACACTAACGCTGCCAGTTGTGAGTAGTAATCGCTATCGTGTTTCATACGTGTTCGTAAGAGCCAAAGAAGCCCTCATTTAACCCCCTTTTACTCGCAATAACAATGCACCATGCCGCTGGCTTTCAGACCGCGTGACGTGACGGCTGCTCTCACTCTTTGGTCTGAAGCTGATAAGCATAATGTGGCGTATTGTCATTTCTAATACTAAAGTTAAGGTATACAGCAACTATGTGAAGATTCGCGATGAAAACAAATAATCAGTTGGCCCCGACCTTCAGCCTCGATGGTCTTCAGTACCATTTCTCTCTGAGGGGTGAAACCATACTCTCCATCGACAGCAACGCTATCAGTTACGAGCAAGCGGAAGACATCTACATTGCTCTTCTTAAAGCCATGGAGATATCGTTAACGCAGTACTGTCCTAATTCAAAGGGAGTGTCAGGAGAGCTTAACGTGCGATTAAAGCTGTGAATGCCATAACCAGGCGATGACAACACGGACGCCCCCTCTTTCCATGGGTGAGTGTTTTATTGCTACGTTGACGGTTATCACAATTCGCCACATCCCTCTTGAGACACAAAATCATCGCGGTAGAGTAATAGACAACTTATTGCCTATATCGAAAGGTACCCATGAACTATCCAGGCATCCAGAACGCCCTGCTTTTTTCAGAAGAAAGCCTTACGTCGACCATGCTCAAAGAAACTCTGGGGCGAAGCCTTCCTCTGTCGGTTGAATTACAACGTTTCAGCCAGTTGAGCATCGAGAAAAGTACCTGCGCAAAATACATTTTTATTGATTTTGCCCACATTACGGATGAGTTCGAGAACAACTACTACAACATCAAATATCAGATAGGCTTACACGCCAAAGAAATACTGATTAACTGCCCGAGAGACATCAGCGTGGCGTACTTATTCAAGTGGCCCAATTTGTATGGGGTGTTTTATGCCGATGACTATATTGACAAGATTTTGCAAGGCACCCATAAAATCATGCAAGGTGAAATGTGGCTGTCCAGGCAACTCTCTCAGGACTATATCCTACATTTTCGCAGCAATATCCCTGTGCTCTCCAGCCGAATGCTAGGCGCCGTGCTGACCAAACGTGAGCATGAGGTCGTTAAATTATTAGTGAAAGGACAAACGAACCCTGAAATCGCTGAGCATTTTGGCGTAAGTCTGAATACCGTAAAATCCCATCTGCATAATCTATTCAAAAAAATCAACGCAAAGAATAGGGTTCAGGCCGTCATTTGGGCAAAAGAGAGTTTAGGGCTGGATGTCCCCTTCGATGACAGGATAACTTGAAACATCGAACGCCCTTTCACAGCGTCAAGAATAGGTTTTAAGTGGCTTGTACACTATAAAAACGCATCGTTAGGCCTTGATATTGTAAAGGAATTCAATGAGGTCTGATTGAGTCACCATGCCTTTAAGTCGGTTTCTATTATCGACAATAGGTATATGGTGATACCCTGATGTTAGAAGAGGAATCATTCGCGCGATATGGGTATCCGTGCGCATAAACACTGGCGCTGCATTCATAAATTGGCTTACCTCTTTCTTGGCTTTTTTCTTTGCGTGCAGGTAAAGCGCGATAAATGAGTCAAACTTTCTATTCTCAACACTTCTTAGAAAGTCAACCAAGGAAAATATCCCCACAAGCTCATGCTCATCATCAACCACAGGTAAAGCCGTAAATTGATTCTGCTGAAGTAGTTCCAATGCTTTATGGATAGTGTCATTCGGCTTCAATGTTATCAACCGGCTCGTCATTACATGCTCACAAGTCAATTTTTGATGCCGATGTTCCAGCGCAAGTAAATGAGTCTGTTTGAAAATATCGTCTAGCGTTCTCTCATCGATATCGAGCCACTCATTTCTCGCTGCAATGGTTTCATGTAACTCACTAAAAAAGATAGAGCTTTTATTGTGAGCGAGTGTTGATGTTGAGCCTGATGACTCTTTTTTAGATGCCCTGTGGTTGAGGTACCAACGGTAAAAATAGCCACAAATGATAAGCGGGATAATATTGAATAATACCGGATCTAGAAGAAATGAGAGTCCCATTGCTGGCTGCGTACTTTGGCTTATTGCTGGCACCAGTGCTGTGGCCACACCAGGCGGATGAACGCACTTAAAAATAACCATCGTAATAATGCTCAGCGTTATCGTCGTTAAGCAAAGTATTGTCGCATCGTCTATCAAAGATGTAAGACATACACCAACTAATGCCGGCAGCAGATGGCCTGCCAAAACAGGCCAAGTTCTCCCCATAGGACTACTTGGCACAACGAATACAATTGTAATGGAAGCGCCTATCGAAGCGATCATCAATGGCGTTGTGGGCAGGTGGTGCATTAGGGTCGCAAGGTATGAAACGATAGATGCCGTTAATAAAACTGGCAGAATCAATGATAGAACTTGTCTGATTTCGTTTTTTATGATCATAAAATACTGATTATCTTAGTAAACTTAGCGCATCATATAATTGTGATTTAAGAAAGTTTACAGATTTGTTGAGCAATAAGGGGTCCGCTTAGAAAACGGAAATTATCCCACGCTAAGACTATATTTTGTACAGCAGTGGAGAAGGATGAGAGACCAGCAGTTCATTAACAGGGACTCCTTTTTGCTTAAGCGGCTCAATGGTTCTTTCTATATAAACCGTATTCCAGAGTGTTATCGCCGCCGTATGTAGTGTCAGCGCCGGTGGCGTGGTAACGCTGATCCTCCCACCCCCAGATCCCTGATTTCATTCAGCCGGTGCATGAAGGATGCTCGCCCAAGGGCCTCACCCTTATTCAGCCCCGCCTGTATGCATCGGCCTAAGCCTTTATCGCAAAATCAGTCCAGCATAAACAGCGTCCGATCTCTGCAGAAAATCGCCCTCTGCGCTACGAGTTTGAACGCATTTACTCTGTTTATAGGTAACATTCGCTCCACGATATAATGATATCGGCAACGTATTCAGCATCCTGAGCATGAGTCAGAAGGTGATCCGCCTTACCCAACGAAATGAAACTCTTGGGATGCTTTGCTGCTTTGAATATTTTTTCGGCCTGCTCAATTAACACAGTATCATCTTCAGTCGCATGAAAAATAAGCAGAGGCTTGTTCATGGCGAACACCTTATGAGCGATTTTGTGTTCCTGAATATTGTCCAGCATCTGTTTCTTTAAGGTAAATACCCGCCCGGCCAGCTCAACGGGATAGGCTCCATGCTGGTTAATGTTTTCAACATCATCCTTAAAAAGACGTTTTACGTGTGTCAGTTCTCCGGGTGATCCTATGGTGACAACGGCCTTTGCCTCAGGAACTTCGCCGGCAATAGACAGAATGGCCGATCCCCCCAGGCTATGGCCGATGAGCAAAGAAGGCGCTTCGTACTGTCGGCGGAGATAATCTACCGCGCAAAGCAGGTCCGAAATATTGGATGAGAAGTTGGTGTTGGAAAAATCCCCTTCGCTGTTTCCCAGACCAGTAAAATCAAACCGGAGAACGGCGATAGCATTCTCTGTCAGTTTCCGCGCAATACGCGCCGCGCCTTTGAGGTCTTTGCCACACGTAAAACAATGAGCTAACAGCGCAAACGCTTTAGGATTTTCAGGAAGTTCAAGCAATCCGGCCAGTTCTTCACCAGCCGCATTTTTGAACGTAAATTTTAGTTTTTTCATAGGATATTCCAGGTCTTAAACTGATTTCATATGTTTGATCGCAGGGAAAAATAATCTTCTGCTCTGCATCTGGCATTACGCGTTTTCCTTCCTCTACTGGGGATGTGAAACAGAATTCATTCCGAATGCCTGTCCTCACCTTCCAGTTTGAAAGCTGATTATTGCTTCCTGTTCGGTGATCACTTATGCTATGCTACCAACTAGATGGTAGTTTACAAGAGTTTTATGAGGTCTCACTGAATGGCCAATTGCGCGCTCATTCTTAAAATATCCCTGGCAATGCTGGCGTTTGCTGCAAACTCTATTCTGTGCCGTCTGGCCCTGCAGGGAGGCCACATTGATACCCTTTCATTCAGCAGCCTCAGGCTGGCCAGTGGTGCACTCGTCCTGTCACCTTTCTTGTTTTATCACGCAAAAACTACATTATCGCTGTGGCGTCCGCTGAGCGGATTTTACCTCATGGTGTACGCAGTGCTCTTCTCTGTCGCCTATATCCATCTCGATACCGGGGCAGGTGCGCTGTTACTTTTTGGTGCCGTACAGTTTGCGATGGTGATCCACGGATTATTTAAAGGGGAATCACTCTCCGTTATGCGGGCTTGCGGTTTAGTTATTGCTCTGGCAGGAATTGCTGCCCTGCTGTTACCCGGGGCGAAGGCACCGCCGCTTTACAGTGCACTTATGATGATCGTTGCCGGATTAGCCTGGGCCGCCTATTCCGTCAGGGGGAGGGCGGGCCAGGCGGCCGGGGCTTCAACGGCGGCAAATTTTGTACTCGCCACGCCGATGGCTCTCGCTCTTTCGTTGCTGTTTATGAAGCAGGGTCACTATGATGCTGCGGGCATTGCTTTGTCATTGCTGTCCGGTGCATATGTATTGTGGTATACCCTTTTACCCTCTCTCGGCTCTATCACCGCCAGTACCCTTCAGCTCAGCGTTCCCTGTCTGGCAATGCTAGGGGGTGTGGTATTCCTGGATGAATCACTGACGGTCAGAACGATATTTTCTGCCCTGGCGGTGCTGACTGGCATTGTGATGGTGACACGCGAGAAATCCCCCCGTCAGTCGATGACAAAGGCGAGATAACCTTAATAACGCAATTAATTCATGCAGTTGTGATGATTCTCTTATGTTAATCACACGAGCCAGTTTTCCCGCTCCGGCATCAGACTGACAGTAATACTGAGGTCGACGTTTCTGACTACACCTAAGGCAGGTTTATGAAATGAAATATGATTTTGATGAGTACGTAAGCAGAGAGAAAACAGACAGTCTCACCGTGGACGGCTGGCGGGAATACCTGTTTTCGGGACAGTCCGAATTTGCAATGCGGTATCCGGCAGAAGGGCTAATCAACCTCTGGGTTGCTGACATGGCTTTTGCCACACCAGAGCCGATTCTTCAGGCCATCAGAGACCGTCTGGATAGAAAATACTCGGCTACACTAAAATCTACGACGAAGAATACTATGAGATCTTTGGCAGCTGGTGTGAGCGACAATATGGTCACCGTTTCAAAACGGAAGACATTGTGCTGTCTCCGGGCATTATTCCCGCGCTGAACCGTCTCGTCCCGCTTCTGACCGACATGGATGACAGTATTCTTATTATGACGCCTTCATATGGCCCGTTTAAAAAGGCGGGTGAATACAGTCAGCGTCGCGTGGTGTACTCGGCGTTAAAAAATCAGCAGGCGGCTGGGAACCTGACTGGGAAGACTTTGCACGCAAAGCCAGTCAGGCCGATTTACGTGTGAAAATTCTTTTCCTGTGTAATCCGCATAACCCGACCGGACGAGTCTGGCGGCCTGATGAACTTAAGCGGATTATTGAAATTTGCCTGGCCAATGACATCTGGGTGATATCTGACGAAATTCACTGCGACCTGTCCCGAAGCGGTATCGGTCATACACCGGCCGCCTCTCTTTTCCCTGATTCTACACGCATTATTACCTGCATGTCCTCGAGTAAAACATTCAATCTGGCCGGGAATTTGTTGGCAAATATCATTATTCCGGATCCCGGTGTCAGAAGCGAGTGGCGTCTCAGACACGACGAGTTCATCTCTCCACTGAGCCTGGCAGCAAACAAAGCGGCGTGGAGTGAATGTGATGACTGGCTTGTCCATCTGAGGGAATATATTGACGGCAATTTCCAGTACCTGCACGACTATCTCAAAAGCTATTTACCCGAAACCAGGTTCTCGATCCCCGAAGGGACATATCTGGCCTGGATAGATATTAGCCGCTACCTGCCCGACACCGCAGGTGAGGATTTATCGCTGTATTTTGCCCGGGAGTCAGGGGTCCTTCTTGAAGGGGGCTTGCTGTTTGTCGACAATGGAGACGGATATATCCGGTTAAATCTGGCCTGCCCACGGAGTATGCTGACAGCAGGGATGAAAAGAATTTCACAGGTACTGCGGATACCGGCTCCTCATCGTGTATAACCCCTTTCTCTCTGGCCGTTTTGTCCTGTCAGGATGTCGTCAGAACCCGGCATAACACCCTGTGCCGGGAACACAAAAGGCACGGATGAACAGGTCGTGAATATTCTTAGTGAAGCCTGCTGATGACATGTCTGGCGACAAAAAAATGCCGCCCTTAAGGGGCGGCTTATGCCAGCGTCACGGGGTTATCGTCTGACCGCCATGATGCCCGCATCGACATCCCAGATAGCGCCCGTCACCCATGAGGTTTTGTCAGACAACAGGAAGAGAATAGTGTTTGCCACATCTTCGGCAGTTCCGACGCGTCCCAGCGGGTGGAAATCGTTCAGCGACTTCATAGCATCTGCGATATCCGCTTTGTCCATGAAGCCTTCGTATATCGGCGTATGAACAATCCCGGGAGACACCGCGTTGACACGAATACCCGCGCTGGCCAGCTCAATCGCCAGATTACGCGTCAGGGCATGCAGACCCGCTTTTGCCATTGAATAGGCCGAGGCCGGCGAGTCACCCAGTGCAGCCTGAGCACCAATCGAACCGACGTTGACGATAGACCCTTCGAGCTTCGCGGCGAGCATGTTCTTCACGACATCCTGTGTAATAAAGAACGTGGCTCGGTTCAGCGAAAGATACATGTCATAATCGGCAAAGCTGTGCTCGGTAAATCCTTTGGGCATGAAGATACCGGCGGCATTCACCATCAGGCTGATATCGCGATGGTGAGCATTAATTTCCTGACGGATAGTTTCCATACCTTCTTCGGTCATCAGGTTCGCCGCGATGACCGCAACCGGTCCCAGAGGGCTCAGTTCTTTTTGCACCGCTTCGGCTTTGTCTTTTTTATTCCCGGTCAGCACGACACTGCCGCCCGCTTCCAGTACCATGCGTGCCACGGCCAGGCCCATGCCGCTGGTACCGCCGACGACGAGCAGTTTTTTACCTTTGAAAAAAGTGTTCATTTTATGACTCCATTACTGGTGGGTAAGACGTTGCCGGCAGCGTGAAACTGCCGGCGGTTGACGGATTAAATACTGCAGCCATCCGTTCCGCAGGTCTGACCCGCAGTGGCTGAAAATTCGGTTTGCTGTTCATCCCAGACCTGACGCAGGGCATTCAAAAAGTTATCTGCTGCCTGAGCCCCGCTGATGGCATATTTTTCGTTCATCACAAAAACCGGAACGCCGCTGAGGCCAATAGACTGTGCGTGGGCTTCATCGTCGGAAACGGTGGCGCGAAAATCGTCATTTTCCAGGGCGGCTTCAGCGTCAGCTTTCGGCATACCGGCTTCTACGGCCATGGCAACGAGCTGCTGACGGTCAAAGAGAGAGCGACCTTCGGTGATACTGCCATGATAAAAACGTTCTTCCACCGCGTCCGCAATTCCGGCCTTACGCGCGGCAACCAGCAGGGTGTGTGCATCTTCTGTATCACCAAACATCATGCCGTCGAAGTTGTAGATCAGACCTTCAGATTTACCGGCGGTGCCCACCTGATTCATCATCAGCTCCGCTGAATGCTGACTGCCCAGCTTTTTAACGATGGCATCCTTAAAAGGCATCGCGGGAGTACCACCGGCCAGACGGTAGCTGTGATGGCGGATCACCACCTGGTCGCGAAATTCAAAGCGATTCAGACCCTGTTCAAATCTTTTTTTAGCAATCCAGCACCACGGGCAGACCAAATCTGACCAGATATCGATGGTAAGGGTGGGTTTCAGCGTTTGCATAATGATTCCTCAAAGACGTTGGGCGGTCGGATCTCACTTATCAGAGAACCGCGACCGTATGGGATTTATTGCGCCTGCCAGACCGGGTAATCGGTATAGCCTTTTTCCGGGGAACCACTGACGCCGTAGTAGGTGGCGCGGTCACTTTCTGCCAGTGGCCAGCCGTTTTGCATTCTTTCAACCAGATCCGGGTTAGCGATGTAGGGCACACCAAATGCCACCAGATCCAGCTCATCATCTTCCAGAGCCTGCTCTGCGATATCACGGGTAAAACCGCCGGCAGCGATGATGGTGCCTTTAAACGTGTTGCGAAAACGGCGGCGGAAGCCTTCCGGAAGTGGCGCTTTGGTGTACACCGGCTGATAGTAAAGGTGTACGTAGGCCAGTTCCCGCTGACCGAGCGCGTCGGTGATGGCTGACCAGGTTTGCTCTTCACCTTCATACGGCGCGAGGTCATAAATGCGGCCGAACGGTGACAGGCGCACGGCAACGTGGCTGTTACCCACGGCTTCCGCCACGGCGTCAATGGTCTCCAGCAGGAAACGCTGACGATTTTCCACCGAGCCGCCGTATTCGTCGGTGCGGGTGTTCAGTTCGCTACTGAGGAACTGGTCAAAGATGAATCCGTTTGCCGCCATGATTTCCACGCCGTCAAAGCCGGCTTCCATCGCCAGGCGTGCGGAGTGCACGAAGTCTGCAGTGATGCGTTTAACTTCATGCGTTTCCAGCGCGCGTGGCTGGCTTGGTACAACCGGGCCCGGTTCTCCGGATTCGGTCAGCGCAAAAACGGTGGTATTGACCGCCTGAACGGTGCCCGCTGAAACCGGCGCTATGTGGCCTGGCTGAAGAGAGACGTGAGACATACGGCCGACGTGCCAGAGCTGCGCGAAAATACGGCCACCTTTGGCGTGAACCGCTTGTGTCACCTTACGCCAGCCCTGGACGTGTTCGTCGTTGTAGATACCAGGGGTATAAAGGTAACCCCGGCCTTCTTCTGAAACCGGCATCCCTTCGGTGATGAGCAGGCCAGCAGAAGCACGCTGTGCATAGTACAAAGCCACGACCTCATCCGGCACGTCATTCATGGTGCGGGTGCGGGTCATCGGTGCCATGACTACACGGTTTTTTAACGCCAGGTCAGACAGATTGTAGGGGGTGAAAAGCTTATTCATCGTATACCTCACAAAAAACAAAAAGGAGTATCCCGGCAGGGATTTGCACAGCCCGGCAGTATCATCGACTGGACGTCGCGCACTGGAGTTGCATAAACATCTGATGGGTGGCAATATACCAACCATCTAGTAGGTAGGTCAATGGGTGTGTCGTATTTTTTTGTCATAACGCAGCCATTTCTGAATTGTCACTCATTTTGCGAGGTCATCACCATGCGTACATTAACAGCTTATAACGAAGATAATTTCCGCCAGATAGAGCAGTACAAAGGAATATCGGTGGTACGTTTCTCTGCACCCTGGTGTCCGCCCTGTCAGGCCAGCGAAGAAATGTTCAGTCAGTTTGCAGACCGGCTCGATAGAGATATTCAGGTGGGGAAAGTCAATGTAGATCAGGCGCCGGTGCTGACAACCAAATACGAGATCTGGGGGCTGCCGTCTGTGCTGATATTTCATGAAGGGCAATTAGTTAAACGCATACCGGGTGTGAAACCTGCATCGGTATATGCTCAGGCTATTGCGGACATAAAAAAAGGGCAGTAATGCCCTTTTAACGTGGAATTTATTAATGCTTAACTGCGTGCCTGACCGACGGCATCCAGAGTGCGGGCTGAATAAATGACCGCCGCGCCAGCGTTGAGGTTAATCGCCACGCCCAGCGCTTCAGCAATTTCAGCGTCGGTTGCACCGGCTTTCACAGCTGCGTCGGCGTGAAAAGCAATACAGCCGTCGCAGCGGGTTGTGACTGCGCACGCCAGGGCAATGAGTTCACGCACTTTTGCGCCCAAAAGGTCAGTTTTGTTACCTGCGTTGCCCAGGGCAACCACGCCTTTCATGGTCTCGGGGGTCAGTTTGCCCAACTCGCCTAAACGTTGCATTAACTCTGAGCGATAGTTGTTCCAGTCTAGCATAGTGTCATTCTCCTGAATGAGGGGTATTAAGAAGCAGTTTTATATACTTAAGGCTGTTGGCGAAGACTTCGGGTCTGGCCGTTGCATGCGCCACTACGCTTGAGCCTTCACAGACATTAATGATCATCAAAGCAATATCTGATGGTTCGGCATGGGATGAAAACTCACCTGACTCCATGCCCGCCCTGACGACTTTTGTGAGCCACTCGATTTGCATATCGAAATAAAGTGATGTCTGTACAGTAATTGCCTGAGGCAGATTGGCGGTCTCTGCTGACAACGCACAACACAGTGGCAGTAGCGAAGCTTTATGGCTTTGCGCGAAGATATCGATGTAAGCCGCAATTCTTCTCTCCGCGCTTTTCTCAGTCGCCTCTATCTGCTCAAATACGCGTTGTGTATCAGAGAACGCCTGTATTACCACCTGCTCACCCAGAATATCTTTGGTCGGGAAATGGTGATGAATACTGGCCTTGGTGATACCCACTATTTTTGATAAATCAGCATAGCTGAATGCTGAATACCCTTTTTCGCGCATCAGGTGTTCTGCTTCGCTGAGCAGCCGTTCCCGTGTCATGGTTGTCATAATTACTCCATATAATCTACTAGTTGATAGATTATATTGTTGCTATTTTTCCATAGCAAGTTGTATCACTGACTCAGTATCGTGCAGAGCTGAACGTCAATGCCATCCTGCATTCTGAATGGCAGCATTACATCTCTGATATCACGCCAGGCGTGTAATCATTTCAACCGGATTAGCCAGAGTATCGTGGATTGGCGAATTCTTTTGCATTTCGCTGACCAGCGCTTCTAACTCCTCGCGACTGGCGGTCTTGCTCGTAAGGTGAACATCGACGCGAATAGATTTCGCACCTTTACGCACGTTGCTGTCCAGCCCAAGGAAGCCGTTGAGGTTGATATCGAAATTAAGATCCAGCTCGATACCGTCCAGGTCGATCCCTTTTTCAGCAGCCATCATGGTAAGGGTGGCGGTATAACAGCCAGCCAGCGCCTGCATGATGTATTCAGTCGGGCTCATGCCGGTATCGGTGCCGAGTAAACCTGCGGGTTCATCACCGATATTAGAAAATTTCCCCACACGGCTGGTATCGATAACGCCGTTCTGGATTGTAGCGCCGGTCTCTGTGCGAACGGTTAATCCGCCGCTGGAACGGGCTTTCATCTGGAAAGTCAGGTTACCCAGGCCAGGCTGGCTGCGAACTGCTTCACGGGTATTGTGGATCGCAGCTGCGTCTGCAGAAGGTTTAACGGTAGTAGACATAATGGCTCCTGTAATTTCTTGATAAAAGGTATAGCTGGTGTAATCAATACCAACCATCTAGTTGGTAGATTAATATCGCGAACCTCTTTTGTCTACTCTTTTATAAAAAATAGGGGGAAAAGAACCCAGCAGGCTGTTTTATTTCATAATAACCATTTGATTTTTTTTATAATCTTCCCAGCCGCTCACTCTTGCAGCAATCCAGCCTTTACCCGAAGGATAGTCTGGCGGGTGGTATTAAATTCCCGGGCAATAGCACTGATACTGATGCCAGCATTTAGGCGCTCTGTCACTGTTTGCTTTTGTTCCTCGCTCAGGATGGGGGGGCGACCGAAGCGTTTTCCAGCCGCTTTTGCCCTCGCAATACCTGAATACGTTCGCTCAAGCAGCAAATCCCGCTCAAACTCCGCTACAGCAGAAATTACCTGCATAGTCATTTTTCCGGCCGGACTGGTCAAATCAACGCCTCCGAGTGCGAGACAATGAACGCGAATATCTAAAGCCGCCAGTTGCTCTACTGTTTTTCGGATATCCATCGCATTACGACCCAGACGGTCAAGTTTGGTGACAATCAGTACATCCCCATTTTCCATGCGATCTAGCAACCGGATAAATCCGGGGCGTTCGCTGGCAGCAACCGAGCCACTGATATGCTCCTCAATAAGTCGTTGGGATCTGATGGCAAAACCCGCCGCTTCAATTTCACGACGCTGGTTTTCTGTGGTCTGTTCCAGAGTTGAGACCCTGCAGTAGGCAAAAACACGTGACATGGGAAACTTTCCGTACGAAATGGATGTCCGAATTATAACGTGTGTCCGAAATTAATTTCACTAAGTTTCGGACATGTGCTGTAAGTGGTGTACGAAACCGACCGGTTTCGGTCACAGCGAACAAATAACAGATGAAAACTATACGCGAGGGAGGCATTTATGCCACGGCGACAGATACTGAGCAGCGAAGAGCAGGAACGCTTACTGGTTATACCAGATGATGAAATTATTCTGACCCGAATGTGTTTTCTGAACGAACCGGATATTGCGCTCATTAATAAGCACCGAAGGCCAGCGAATCGCCTGGGCTTTGCTGTATTACTCTGTTATCTGCGTGGACCTGGATTTATTCCGGACAAAAGCAGTGCTCCTCACAATGGCGTTGTATCCAGGGTCGCTTCCCGACTGAAACTTCAGCCTGATTTATGGCCGGAATATGCATCCAGAGAGCAAACCCGCTGGGAACATCTGACCGAACTTTATCGCTACCTGGAACTATCCCCGTTCAGCCGGTCAATGCAAAAAGACTGTATCCGTCATCTGCACCCCTATGCCATGCGAACTGACAAAGGATTTATGCTGGCGGAAGAAATGCTCAGCTGGCTACATAACAATAATGTTATTTTCCCTTCTGTTGAAGTGATCGAACGGACGCTTGCCGAAGTCGTCACGCTCGCTAACAGATCGGTATTTTCGACACTTACCGCGCAACTGGAAAAGCAGCATAAATCAGCACTCGACAGCATGCTCATATCAGAGGGTGAACAACCTTCCCGTCTGGCATGGCTGCTACAGCCTCCGGGTAAAATAAACGGTAAAAATGTGCTGCAACATATCGACCGGCTTAATTCCATCGCTGCGCTGGGGTTGCCTGATGGTATTGCACTTTCCGTTCACCAGAACAGGTTGCTTAAACTGGCGCGTGAGGGCCGGAAAATGAGCAGCAGGGACCTGGCAAAATTCACCGATGTCAGACGTTACGCTACGCTGGTTTGTATAATAACAGAGGCCAGGGCCACCCTGACTGACGAAGTGATTGATCTGCACGAGCGTATCCTGGGTAGTCTGTTCAGCAGGGCAAAACGCACGCAGGCCGAACGGCTCCAGCAAACGGGAAAGCTTATTCAGAGCAAGCTGAAGCAGTACGTTACCGTCGGGCAGGCGTTACTTAACGCCAGAGAATCCGGGGAAGATCCCTGGACTGCAATAGAAGATGTCCTTCCCTGGCAGGAATTCATCAACAGCGTGGAAGAAACGCGGTTTCTTTCCCGTAAGGGCAATTTCGACGCGCTTCATCTGATCACCGAAAAATACAGTACGTTGCGTAAATATGCCCCGCGTATGCTGTCAGCATTGCAGTTCATGGCGACACCTGCGGCGCAGGCGCTCAGCGATGCGCTGGACACCATAACGGAAATGTACCGTAAACAACTTCGTAAAGTGCCGCCATCAGCGCCAACAGGGTTTATCCCTGAAAGCTGGCGAAAACTGGTGCTCACGCCTTCAGGCATCGACCGCAAGTACTACGAGTTTTGCGTACTGAATGAACTCAAGGGTGCATTACGTTCCGGTGATATCTGGGTAAAAGGATCGCGCCGCTACAAAAATTTTGATGATTATCTCATCCCGATTGCTGAGTTTGAGAAATCCCGACATAATGACCAGTTACAGTTGGCCGTTCAGACCGATAGCCAGGCATACCTTCAGGCCCGTATGACTCTTCTTGCATCTCGGCTGGAAGAAGTTAACGCGATGGCGCTTGCCGGTGATTTGCCCGATGTAGATATCTCAGATAAAGGCGTAAAAATCACTCCACTGGAGAACAGCGTTCCTTCAGGTGTTTCGCCCTTTGCAGATTTGGTCTATGGCATGCTTCCCCATCCGAAAATTACGGAGATACTGGAAGAAGTTGATAGCTGGACGGGATTTACGCGTCACTTCGCGCACCTCAAAAATAATAACGTCAGACCAAAAGACGGAAGACTGTTGCTGACCACCATTCTGGCTGACGGCATCAACCTTGGGCTGACAAAAATGGCGGAATCCTGCCCTGGGGCCACAAGATCGTCACTCGAAGGTATTCAGGCATGGTACATCAGGGATGAAACTTATTCAGCGGCACTGGCCGAGCTGGTCAACGCACAGAAAGAGCGGCCTCTGGCCGCATTCTGGGGCGACGGGACAACATCGTCGTCAGACGGGCAGAACTTTCGGGTAGGCAGTCACGGACGTTATGCCGGTCAGGTCAATCTTAAATATGGTCAGGAGCCGGGCGTGCAGATTTATACGCATATCTCAGACCAATACAGCCCGTTCTACGCCAAAGTGATCAGCCGGGTGCGCGACTCAACCCACGTGCTTGATGGCCTGCTGTACCATGAAAGCGATCTGGAAATTAGCGAGCATTACACCGATACCGCAGGCTTCACTGAACATGTTTTCGCCCTGATGCACCTGCTGGGATTCGCTTTTTCGCCAAGGATCCGTGATCTTCATGACAAGCGGCTGTTTATTCATGGAAAGGCCGAGCGCTATCCGGGGCTTCAGTCTGTCATATCAACAATCTGCCTGAATATCAAAGACATTGAGTCGCACTGGGATGAGGTATTGCGCCTGGCAACCTCGATTAAGCAGGGGACAGTCACCGCATCACTGATGATGAAAAAGTTAGCCAGTTACCCAAAACAGAATGGACTTGCCAAAGCGCTGAGAGAGATTGGCCGCATCGAACGGACACTATTTATGCTGGACTGGTTCCGTGATCCCGGTCTGCGCCGACGCGTGCAGGCGGGGCTGAATAAGGGTGAGGCCCGTAATGCCCTTGCGCGAGCGGTCTTTTTGCACCGTCTGGGTGAAATAAGGGATCGTGGGCTGGAGAATCAGAGTTATCGCGCCAGCGGGCTGACATTACTGACAGCGGCGATCACGTTGTGGAACACGGTATATATAGAAAGAGCTATTGAGTCACTAAAACGAAAGGGTATCCCGATAAATGAGCAACTGGTCTCTCATCTTTCTCCCCTGGGCTGGGAACATATCAATCTGAGTGGAGATTACGTCTGGCGTAATAATCTTAAGCTGGGATCCGGAAAATACCGCTCATTACGTACAGTCGATACCGCTTTGTACAAAAAACAGTCTTAGCGTGGGATAATTTCCGTTTTCCAAGCGGACCCCAATAAGTTGGGCATTCTATGAGATGTGTAAATAGAAGTGAAGTTAACCCGGAGGCACGCAAGCTGCCACGTATCGAGCAGGTTGCTTTTGGAGATCTCTGAATTACATGCATATCAAATTTAGTATTTAATGGATTACAGGGCGTATTGAAAATAGCTCTAACCTAGTGAGCATGTTCACTATGCTACAACATGTAGTGGTCAACTAAAATTGGCCACGGTTTTAGAGTTTTCCCAATACAGTCGTTCAGACTCATTGGGTGTTAGACCACCATTATATTGATGTGGCCTGAGTTGGCTGTAGTAGCTCGTGATGTATCGAGTTATATGTTCTCTCGCTTCGCTAAAACTCCGATAACCCGACACGGGTATCCATTCTGTCTTTAAGCTTCTGAAGAACCGTTCCATCGGACTGTTGTCCCAGCAATTACCTCGCCTCGATAAGCTTTGCTTGATTTGATAACGCCACAGCAGTTGCCGATAAGAACGACTGGTGTAATGACTTCCTTGGTCGCTGTGGAACATCACGCCTTTGGGCTTACCTCGTGATTCAAACGCCATAGAGAGTGCCTTTCCTGTCAACTTGCTATCAGGCGATACTGACATCGCCCAACCAATTGGCTTTCTCGCGAACAGATCGATGACAACAGCAAGATACATCCAGCGCTGTCCCGTCCAGACATACGTCACATCACCTACCCAGATTTGGTTTGGAGAGGTAACAGCAAATTGTCGAGATAGATGGTTGGGGATCTCTACGTGTTCTTGTGATGCCTTTCGATAACGATGATTCTGTGTTTGACCGCTTACCAGCCCTAATAATTTCATTATCTTAGAAGCTCGATAACGTGTCAGTTTTATACCTTGAGCTGTCACCATGTCGGCAATGCTTCTCGCACCAGCAGAGCCGTTGCTTGCCGTATGAACTTCTTTAATAAGACTTTTTAGCTTCACCAACTCTGGAGAAACACGCTTAGGGCGACAACGCCAGTATTTGTAACTGCTGCGGTGGACACTGAACACATGACACAGGGTTGTTACGTTAAAGCTCTGCCTGAGTTTCTCGATTATCGAGAGTTGTTCAGTGAGTCCGACATCAAGAGAGCTGTTGCCTTTTTTAATATTTCATTGTGCTCTTCAAGGCGTGCAAGTTTCTTCTTCAGCTCTCGTATCTCAATTCGCTCTGGTGTCATTGGTGAGGCTTGAGGTGCTACTCCCATTCTTTCTTGCTTGAGCTGCCTTACCCACTTATCCATTGTCGATTTACCCACACCCATGGCTTTTGCGGCTTCAACAACGGTGTAGTTTTGGTCGAGAATAAGTTGCGCTGCTTCGAGTTTGAATTCCGCACTGAAAGTGCGTCTGGTACGCTTGGTCATAGTTTCACCTGTCATGCTATGAGGTGTATCTTAACACCTCTAATCAGGTGGCCAAATTCACCGTACCACTACAAAATGCAACTTTCTCCAGACTCTACGCTTCCCGTCAGTACCATGCTTCTTGACCTTCCATTCACCTTCGCCATAAACCTTGAGACCTGTTGCATCAATGGCTAGATGCTGTATTGCACCTCCAGTCTTTGGTTTAAATGAAACCTCGACTTGCTTAGCTCTTCGACTGATACAACTGTAATGTGGGCAGACTATAGGGACGTTAGCCAATGAAAAAACAGAATCGATAAACCCTTGCAATGCTCTCAACGGCATTGAGAAAACTCGTTTCACCATAAGCGCAGTAGTAATGGCTAAGTCGCTGAACTGGCGAGGCCTACCTCGTTTATCTTGTTTGCTCTGCTTCCACTGGCGAATGGCTTCTTCATCAATCCAGAAAGTGAGTGAACCACGGTTGATTAAGGCTTTGTTGTACTGTTTCCAGTTCGTTGTTTTGTAGCGAGGTTTCGGCATGAGACTAGGATAATTAACTTACTTAGCCGATCAGATCGCAACCTTCTGATTTAGTTCCCTCGAATTACGCAACAAAGCCCTGTTGAAGTTGGAGTTGAATAGCGGATAGTTCCAATTTTAATTGCTGCTTAATTTTAACCTTGCGCCGCCACTCTTTCATGATCGTGTAAACATGCGTTGCAATAACACCAATAAAGGCGCTAGAAATCGCGAGAGAAATTTTATCCATTTTACTCCAAACCATTGTGCTTATAACATTTTATAGTTCGCATGCGCGTTTCCCAAACCTATTATCTAACCCATAGGCTTTATAATCACATGATTTTAATCATATTTATTTGTATTGGAATGTAAAGACGCGCACGAAGTTGAGATAAAAATCGCCATGATTTCAATATGACTGTATGCCCGTCCAGCTTTTAGGTATTTCAAAGAAGGACAACATTTGAGTGAAATGGATGAAAATTTGTAGGCGAAAAAGTCTGCGTTTGACTGCGCCACAGACAACGAGTTAACTCGTTTTGGGGCATTTCTTGTTTAGGGGACTAAAGCCCATAAGGAACAGAAACGTTAAGCTTCTTATCCCAATGAACGCTCACTTGCTAACTTCTTAGCCACCCGGATTACCGTTCTAGTGGACACATTCGTCAATTTAGCGGTATCACTGATACTTAACCCATTGATAACTCTTAACTGATAGATTTTTTCATGAAGCTGGAGATCTGCTTGTCTTCCTCGATATTTTCCCTCTTCTCGAGCCTTCATGATCCCTTCAGCTTGCCGCCGCCGTCGATCTTGGTAATCTTTTCGTGCAATTGCAGCGAGCATATCCATCATCATCCCATTAATAGCCCTGATCATCGAACGAGTGAACTCGTCGGGAATGTGTGGCGCAAAAGCGATATGGCTAGTTGGTAAATCGATACTGATTACCTTAAGTTCCTTTTGGTTCAGCATTTCTTTTAATTTGAACCAACTTTCTTCATCAAGTCGAGAAAGACGATCAATTTGCTCTATTATGATCGCATCACCAATTGCAGCATCATCAAGTAATCGGAGTAATTCAGGTCTTTGTAATGAGGCTCCCGATTCATTCTCAATATACCAACCTGCTATTCGAAAGCCCTTTTGCTGTGCAAACTCCTGTAAAGCACCTTGAGCACGTTTTGCATTCTGATCAGAGGTTGATGCTCTTAAGTATCCAAAGATGTACATAAGCCCCTCAAAGTGACATTTAGATTATGATCTAAACAAGTGTGACAAATAGGTTATGACAAATCTACTTTTCGTGTCAATTTTTACGTGTGACTTATAAGTATACTTCATTATCATACGAAGATCGTGATTTGATTTTGAATTTTAGTTGACCTATTATTGGTGTGTTAATTATTCACACATGTAGGTGGAAATATGTCACGCACAACTAGTGTTACGATTGGGTCTCAGCTAGATGAGTTTGTCGGCCAACTCATAGCGACTGGTCGCTATGGCTCAACAAGCGAAGTAGTTCGTTCTGCATTGCGGCTACTCGAAAGGCAAGAGAAACAAACCACGGCTCTAAAAATGGCGATTGAAGCCGGAGAGCAGAGTGGTCAATGCTCATTATCACTTCATGACATTGCGACTAAAGTAAAGCAGAGACACAATGTATAAACTTTCCAACCTCGCCGCAGAAGACTTTGAGCATATCTTTGAATACACCCTATTGAACTTTGGCATAGAGCAAGCGGATGCTTATACAGACAGTATGCATGACGTTTTGCTAACGCTTGCAGAACAACCTTTGATGGGTTACGAGTGCCCCGAAATTGCCGAAGGGCTTCGCCGCCACGATCACCATAAACATGCTATTTTTTATCGCCCACAACCTCATAGTATTTACATAATCCGTATTCTTCATCAGCAAATGGAACCATTGCGGCATTTCCATCCAGATATTTATTAAAATTCCTCATGGCTTACATGCCGGAAATGGGAAAACAATACGTCACTGATTTGAGTTTGTGTAACCAATAAGAGGTTTTGGCTATGCCCGTAGATTTTTTTAACCACTGAATAAAAAAATAGTTACGGGCAATTTAATGGGGAGCCGAATGATGTTCAATTGGCGCGGTACTTCCATTTGGACGAGGCTGACTTAGCTTTTATTACACAAAGACGTGGTGAACACAATCGATTTGGAGTTGCGCTGCAATTAGGTTGTGTTCGCTTTCTTGGTACTTTCTTGATCGATTTAAATCAAATCCCAACGAATACCCAATGGTTTGTCGCAAGGCAACTGAATATAACCAATATTGGTATTTTGTCTGACTATTCTCAGCGCGAAACCACACGCCGCGAGCATACCGCTCTGATCCGCAATCAGTATGGTTATCGTGAGTTTGTTTGGCCGTGGTCATTCCTGTTATCCCGCCTTCTCTATAGCCGGAGTTGGATCAGTAATGAACGCCCGAGTTTACTGTTTGATTTAGCGACCGGATGGCTGATCCAACATAAAATCCTTTTACCAGGCGCATCAACTTTAACCCGTTTAATTTCACAAATCAGAGACCGAGCAGAAAACCGATTGTGGCAGCAACTATCCAGTCTCCCAAATTCGGATCAGCAAGCTAGGTTGGATTCCTTACTACAAATTCCTGAAGCAGCCAGAACAACACACTTCGACCGTTTTCGTAAGGGGCCGGTCAATGTCAGTGGCCCTGCATTTAATGAGGCTATTGAACGTTACAAAGCACTTCAAACCTATGGAATAACTGAACTGGATTTTACTGGTATTCCTCCCGTCCGGTTTAAACATATTGCCCGTCATGCTGGAATGATCTCGGCATACAAAATAGGCCGTATGCCGGAGACTAAGCGTACTGCGATACTCGTGGCTTTTGTGAAAGCCTATGAAATTATTGCATTAGATGAAGCGTTGGATGTACTGGATCTTTTGATTACAAATATCGCTGGCGAAGCGAAGAAATTAGGACAGAAAAAGCGTCTTCGTACTCTAAAAGATTTGGATAAATCTGCACTGGCTTTAGCTAAAGTTTGTACTCTGCTGCTAGACGACAACTTAGATGATGAGTCGCTACGTCCGTCAATCTTTGCTAAATTTTCACGGGAAAAGCTAGCGCAATCTATTTCTACCGTACACGAGTTAGCCCGACCTTATGATGACAATTTTCATGAAGAGATGGTTGAACAGTACGAGCGAGTTCGGCGTTTTCTACCAAAACTGCTCCGTGATATCGAATTTTCCGCCGCTCCTGCGGGAGACAAAACGCTTGAAGTTCACCAGTACTTAGCGCAACTACTCGACTCAAAAAAACAAATTCTTGATGATGCGCCAGTGGATATCGTATCTAATCCATGGAAGCGATTGGTATTAGATAAAGGTGGTCGGGTGACTAAACGAGGCTACACACTGTGTTTTTTGGATAAATTACAGGATAGCTTGCGCCGACGAGATATCTATGTCGAAAACAGCGATCGCTGGGGCGATCCGAGAGCCAAACTTTTGCAGGGGCAAGAGTGGCAGTCCAACCGAATTCAGGTCTGTCGATCACTGGGACATCCGCTAAACGCAAAAGAAGCCATCGATGCGTTAGTCAGGCAACTGGATACAACCTATCATCAGGTTGCCGCAAATTTTGACGATAATGGTTCGGTGGATATTGATATCTCGGGGAAACGACCAGCTCTGACCATCACAAATATTGATAGACTAGATAACCCTCCGAGCTTACAGGGATTATCCAAACAAGTTGAGGCGTTACTTCCTGCCGTAGACCTCACAGAACTACTACTTGAAGTCAATGCTCATACTGGCTTTGCCGATGAATTCACTCATATTAGCGAATCTAACGCACGTGCCAATGATTTAACGGTAAGTATCTGCGCCGTGTTACTGTCCGAAGCTTGCAATATCGGCCTTGAGCCACTGATAAAGTCTCATATCCCTGCTTTAACCAGACACCGACTCAGTTGGGTTAAACAAAATTATTTACGTGCTGAAACGTTAGTAAAAGCCAACGCGAAACTGGTCGATTTTCAGTCTACTCTTGCACTAGCTAAGCATTGGGGCGGAGGTGAAGTTGCCTCTGCTGATGGGATGCGATTTATCACACCAATAAGAACCGTCAATTCAGGTGCAAACCGAAAATACTTTGGCTCCAGCCGTGGTATCACATGGTATAACTTCGTCTCCGATCAGTTTTCTGGATTTCACGGAATAGTTATACCAGGAACACTACGAGATTCCATATTCGTACTCGAAGGGTTATTGGAACAGCAAACCGGATTAAACCCTACTGAAATCATGACAGATACAGCAGGAGCCAGTGACATGGTCTTCGGCTTATTCTGGTTATTGGGATATCAGTTCTCGCCAAGGTTAGCCGATGCAGGCGAATCGGTATTTTGGCGCGTAGATAAAGAAGCGGATTACGGTGTACTCGATGAGCTAGCACGAAACTGCGTAAATCCACAAAAAATAGAGCTTCACTGGGATGACATGATGCGTATAGCAGGCTCTCTTAAACTGGGAAAAGTGCAGGCATCAGAACTGATTCGGTCGTTGCTCAAAAGTGACCGACCATCGAGTCTTGCTCAGGCCATTATCGAAGCTGGTCGTATCAATAAGACATTATATTTACTGAATTACATCGATGATGAAGACTATCGACGCAGAATACTAACCCAATTAAACCGAGGCGAAAGTCGTCATGCCGTTGCCAGAGCCATTTGTCACGGTCAACGCGGTGAAATCCGCAAACGTTACCGAGAAGGGCAAGAAGATCAATTGGGTTCGCTTGGCTTAGTCACTAATGCCGTTGTGCTGTGGAATACCATCTATATGCAAGCTGCATTAGAGCACGTAGAACGACAAGGTGAAACACTAAACGATGAAGACATTGCAAGACTATCACCACTCAGCCATAAACATGTGAATATGTTGGGGCATTACTCATTTACATTGACCGAACAGGTTTTAAATGGTGAGTTAAGACCGCTTAAACAGCCGTCAGAACAGGAAGATTTTGCTTAGCGTACGTTTTCGTCCCATTGGGCTTCAGACCCCATAAATGATTTCAAGAGAACAAATCGGGGGTTTGGTCATTACCCCCATATTTGCTTGGATTGGCTCGAAGATGAGTGTATTGAGCCCAATGAGGAACTTGGACGCCCCCCTAAAATCGAGGCTCGCAAGAAATAGCGCATACATCCCCGGTGCGACTTACATTAATTAGTATTAAATTTGTGCAAAAACTAATAGCAGTTCACACCACTCCCTTATTTTTTGATACACACATCAAAAAATAAGGGATATACTGTTTCTAATTCCTATAAGGAGGCAGAAATGGATTCCCAGCAGACCACCACAATATTTCAGTCACTTAAGCAAGGTGCAGATGCCTACATCAAACGACGTAACTTACGTTTGCTTGCTAATCACCGTAAAGAACTGCGTAATTTCACTCGCGCAGAGGCTTCAGCCTATCTGGGCATTGATGCCAAAACCTTAGATAAGTACGTAACAGCTGCAGAGATTGACCCTCGTCGTCATGAAGACTCGCAATGGTCTATTGATATCGAAGAAATGTATCGCGTACGTGATTTATTACCTGAGACTTTACGTAAAGAGCCAAAATTCAGTCGTAGTGAAAAGCAGTCAGCTCAAGTCATAGTGATCCAGAACCAGAAAGGTGGTGTTGGTAAGACCGTATCTGCCGCAACTGTTGCATCAGGTTTGGCAACCGAGTTCCATCAGGAATATCGTGTTGGTTTAATTGATATGGATGGTCAGGCAACATTATCCATGTACTACGCACCAGAAGCCGATCAGGAAGGAAGCCTTTCTGTTGGTGACCTTATTATGCGTAATTTTGATTTGGATGAAGGCGAGACATTTGAACAGGCGGTATCCGAGGCATTCCTTGAAACCACTATTCCAAATTTGCGTATCCTGCCTGCGGCACAGAGTGACCGGGCGATCGAAGGGTGGTTTCATGAACAAGTGTTCAGCCACAAACTGCCCTCCCCTTACTCTATTCTGGACGATATCATTGATGCCGTGAAAGAGGAGTTCGACATCATCATCATCGATACGCCACCTTCTTTAGGTTACGCAACGTACAACGCGTACTTTGCAGCAACCAGTGTGGTGTTCCCGTTATCAATTACTGAAAACGATATCGATGCAACATGCTCATATTTTAGTTACATTCCTCAGGTCTGGGCGTTGCTGGCCAATGCGAATCACGAAGGTTATGACTTCATGAAAATATTGCTGACTAACCATCGTGATAGCTCAACAACTACCGAGCTGATGAACAGCCTTTATGATCACTTTGGTCCGTATCTGTATTCGAAAGAATTCAAACACAGCGAAGCGATTAGACAAGCCTCCTCCCTGCTCTCGACCGTTTTCGATATGTCAAAGAGTGAATACCCTAAGAGCAAATCAACTTTCCAGACCGCGCAGCAAAATGGTTATGAAGTCATAAGCCAAATTCAGCGTGACATCCTTAATATCTGGCGTGAACAGGAGCAAGCATAATGGCCAAAAAACGTGGTGGCAGCCCTTTGGGTAATGCTCCTGGATCTGCAGAAGCACAACAATCGGCAGCAAAAGCAAACCTGACTAATTTAACTCAGCAACTGACTACTGAAATAGAGAAAGCCGGTGAAAACGCGGCGGCATTCCTTAAAGAGCAATTTGGTATCGATTCAGTTGGCCAGAGCATGGTCTGGCAGCTTTCATCTGGCAATACGGCAACCTTTAATGAAGTGACATTGTCACATGAACAGGTTCGTGATGAAACCGTCGTTACTTTTGATGTAAACGGCCGGGACCAGTCATTATTGACGCCAGAGTCACTTTCAGATTTAAATTCACTCGAGTTTCAACAGTTCTACCCGGCAGTTGGCCGCGAAGTCGATGGTAAAATTGATGTGCTGGATGGCTCTCGTCGTCGCGCCTGGTTCCTGCTGCAGGAAGGTCGCGTAGAGTCGTTCCGTATTCTGGTTACTCAGGATGATATTTCGGTTGCCGATGCAAAAGCATTAGCCAAACAATTGCAGACAGCCAAAGAGCACAACCTTCGGGAAATAGGCAAACAATGTTTAGCAATCAAAGCTTCGAATGAAGAACTCACTCAGGCTGAAATTGCAAAACAAGTTGGTCTTAGCCAGGCCGGTGTAAGTAAAGCAATCAAGGCGGCCAGCGTTGATGAAAAGCTCGTCCAGTTATTCCCAGTTGCAAACGCCCTTTCCCATCCTGACTATACCTTACTTGATAAGGTGATGAAGGTTTGCCAGGACAACAGGCAGCTTTCAGGCTTCGTAAATAAAATCGAAAAGCATATTGTCAATATTCAGGCTGAATACGACCTTCAGGATCAGAAAGACGCTATTGTTTCTGCCATCAAAGCTGAGCTCAAGATAGAAGAAGAAAAGCAAGATAAGGACAAAGCCGAAGTGACTCCCCTGGCCCATTTCGACAGCAAAGGTATGTTTGCCCGTAAGCGGGTAAAAGGCCGTAACTTTTCTTACGAGTTCGGACGATTGTCGAAAGAGGTTCAGGATGAGTTGGATAAAGCTATTCATTCGGTACTGAATAAGCAATAAGCAATAAGCAGCAGAAGTTAAGCCGGGGTTCCCGGCTTATTCACAAAATTTAACCAGCATCAATGGAGCTTGATTTCTGAGCTAATTTAAGAGGCGTTAACACGGAAAGTAAATTTTCCAAGTTATCTTTCAAGTCATGGTTTTCCTCGGCCCAAGTTAATGGCAATGTCAGAAACAATCCTTTATCGACAACTTCAAACCGTGACGATTCAGGTAAATATTTCTGAATAGACAACATATTATGAGCCAGCTGTCCTTTGAATTTATCCATGCCCTTAGGGCCATTAGCATCAATAATCGGCTTTGTTGCGTAATTCAGACGAGAAACCAAACCTCCTAAAGTTGAGCGACTTTTATACAATATACTGAGTTTCAGGCATACCAAGCCCTGTAAGTTTGTTCAGTGCTTTGATCATGGCGTAAGTCTCGCCAATCTGAGCGTTGTAGTTCCTCAGGCTTAATTTCCCACCTAGCAGCTGTTTTACTCGGTACATTGCGGTCTCTGATAGAGAGCGCTTATGATAGCCATACCGCTTTTTCCACTTCTTGTTGGAGCCATAGAGCTTCTGGCAACCTACCGCTAAGTTACGAGGATGCCCTTGTTCCCAGAAGGCTGCTCCTTCTCTTGGCGGGATGAGCGGAACAGCTCGCTTGATCCGTATGGCATCATGGCAATTCCTTGTGTCATAAGCGCCATCGCCTGATATCTCAATGATTTTACGACGTGTTTGCTTGAGTAAGTTGGGGAGCACTTCGGCATCAGTTACGTTAGATAAGCTCAGCTCTGCTGCGACTATTTCGTGGGTGCTTGTATCTACCGCGATATGCAGCTTACGCCAGACTCTTCGCTTCCCATCAGTTCCATGCTTCTTGACCTTCCATTCACCTTCGCCATAAACCTTGAGGCCAGTGGCATCAATGGCCAGATGTTGTATTGCTCCTCTGGTTTTGGTTTTAAATGAAACTTCAACTTCCTTAGCTCAGCGGCTTATACAGGTGTAGTGCGGGCAAACAAGCGGGATGTTAGCCAGCTTAAATACGGAGTCTAGAAAACCTTGCAGCGCTCTCAAGGGCATAGAGAAAACGCGTTTCACCATCAGTGCGGTAGTAATGGCTAAGTCGCTGAATCGGCGAGGTCTACCACGCTTGCCTTGTTTGTTTTGCTTCCACTCAGCTATCGCTTCCTCATCAATCCAAAAGGCCAGAGAACCACGGTTGATTAAGGATTTATTGTACTGCTTCCAGTTAGTTGTTTTGTAACGAGGTTTAGGCATGAGGCTACGACGATTGATGGGCGTAGCCGCTCAGATCATAGTTTCTTGATTTAGTTCCATCGAATTACGCAACAAAGCCGTACAAACTTTATTATTCCAAAATTGATTTAGTGTACAAACTTTATTGTTCCTAAACATCAGCGCAACCACAAACAAAAAAAGCCTGAAGAACCAAGTAATAACACGGCTTCAGACGTTTTTCATTCGTGAAAATTTTACTCAGTAAGACAGGCCTGATACCCGCTTATCGTGATTTTCTTTGACAGGCTCATCGCGTTGCTGCTTTTTCGATATGCCGCTTCATTGATGAACAACGGATAAGCAGTATAATCGCCTTCCCAGTAAATTAGTTGGCCATCGAAGGTCTCCATGATCGCCTGCCCCGGTTCAACCGGAGAGAAGTCACGCTGATCAATCGATTTCAGCACCATTCCGTTTCGTTCACCGTTTTCGGTCATCGGCAGCTTCAGGTCTCCGCAGTACTGGAAGGCCTCATAACCGTCCGGCAGGTCCAGTTCAGAGCCCTGATTATACTGCTCACAAAAGTTCAGGATGTGCGCGGTCATGGTTTCCATCAGCTCCAGCGTTTTATGCTGCAACACTGAATTTGGCTGTGCGCCGACTTCGACCGTCACCCCCTGCTCTGCGATGGTGATCAGAAAGCTGCGTTTGTTCTCCGGGATATTGTCCTGGAAGTAGATGTTCGATTCCGGCATGCGGCTTTTAACATACGCGCCCAGCTTTAAGTTGAAATCATCTTTTTTCAACAGCATCAGACACGCTCCCATGTTAGAGGTGGTGTTGTGCAGATCGATAATGAAATCAAACGGTGACGCACCTTTTGGCCCCAGTTCAGCGTTAAGCTTTTTTGCCAGCAACTGCTCGTAACCGACCTTACTGTTATCGTCCAGATCAGCCTGACAGAATTCCCGGTTCAGATCCGATTCCATATAACGCACACTGTTCTCACAGGCTCTCGGATTTGAAATTTTGGTAGTGATGCTGAGCTCAGGCCACTGCGTCAGTGTCCGGTTCTGCTGCCACTTTTTCACCAGATAAATCCCGGATAACTCATTACCGTGGGTGCCGCCGATCAACGCGATATTTTTCACTGTATTCACTTACATCTCCATACAGCAGCGCGGTGCCAGCCACGCTGCGGTCTCTTGTTTATGACCAGTTGGTGTACTGGGCTATTACCAGACATACCCAGCTTAAGACATATGCCATGACAATGACCGGGAAGATGGTTTTCACCCAATTGGAAAAACTCACCTTGGCCAGAGCCAGCATGGCCAGCGTACCGCCTGAGGTCGGGATGATCAGGTTAGTGATGCCGTCACCGACCTGAAACGCCAAAATCATCACCTGATGGCTGATACCAATCAGGTCTGCCAGCGGGATCAGAATAGGCATGGTCACCAGAGCCTGTCCTGAACCACTCGGAATAAACAGGTTAATGAACCCCTGAATCACACTAATAGTGACCGCTGTCAGCGCGTCCGGTACGTAGCCAATCAGCAGGTTAAAGGTGTGCACTATGGTATAAATGATTTGGCCGTCTTCCAGCACCACTTTAATCGAAGCTGCCAGACCGATAACCAGAGCTCCTCCAGTCACGCCGGATGCCCCTTCAATCATGTATTTCACGTATTGATTGGCACCGATACGGCAGGTAGCGGCAATCGCAATAGAGATCAGCAGGAATACCGCCGTGATTTCTTTAATGTACCAGCTGCGGCCCAGCGCGCCAGTACCCGCCAGATAGGAACATCCGGCAATAACCACAATACCGGCCAGAAAAATCAGAATGACGGCTTTGTCCTGCATGCTCATGCTGTAGCTGCTGAGTTCAGAAGATAACCCGTCCTGTCCGGTATCTTCGCTGCGCGCTTTGGGAGCGACAACCGCAGTGATGTACCAGGCAAGCATCGACAGACAGACAAAGGTTAAAATACAACGGACCAGAGCGCCTGAGAAAATCGGCAGCCCGGCAATATTCTGCGCCACACCGACGGTGTAAGGGTTAATCGGTGACAGAGCGAAACCAATTCCAATCCCCCCGATCGCAATGCAGGCCCCAACCAGGTTCTTATAACCCAGGGCACTCGAAACCAGCAGCGCGACCGGTACCAGCGCAATGTTGTTTTCAAAACCCACTGCAATCCCGAATACACCATAAAGGTAAGTGGATAACCAGATCAGCAGATTACCGCGTTCCAGACCGATACGCTTAACAGAAGAACCGACGAAGTTTTCCAGTGCGTGGGTGCGGTAAAGAATGTTAAACAGTCCTCCGGCAATGAACACAATAAACAGGTATTGCGCCGACTGAACCAGCCCCTGCGGGATGGCGACAAAAATATCGAACAGCTTATTGATGACGCTAAACACACCGGCCGGTGCGTCACTCTCAGTTAAGTAATGAAAGGAACCGGCGATAACCCGCTGGCGTCCGTCGACGCTTTCGGTATCGTAGGCACCTTTAGGTACCAGCCAGGTCAGCGCACTGGCAACCAGCAGAATATAAAAAATCAGTACCATAGGATCAGGGAAGCGCTGATACCAACGGCTCGGCATCTCAGTTTCCCGGGAGCGGCTCTGCTCCTGGCTCATCGTACTCATGACAGTTCTCCGTTTCTGTATGTCCAAGTAAATCCGTTTTGCTTTCCGGGAAATAATTCATCCGGTGTACGGGCAATGTTCCACACATACCTTATTTATTCAATGGCCATTTTTGTATAGTATTATTTGAAAATGCTATAGGTATTACTCATGCAATATAAACAGCTTCAGGCTTTTCTCTCGGTCATTCAGACCGGGTCATTTTCCCGGGCAGCCGAAGAGCTGCGTATTTCCCAGCCTTCTGTCAGCCGGCTCATCAAGGATTTGCAGGAAGGCGTCGAGTTTGAATTATTCCGTAAGGAAAAGGGCCGGATGCACCCGACTGCGGAAGCGATGGCGTTTTACGATGAGGTGAAAAACATCTTTCACGGCATTAAGCACCTGGAAAGTGTGGCGGAAAATCTTCGTCATTCCTCACGCGGCCGTTTATCGATCGGGGCTACGCCCGCTCTGGCTACCTGGGTGGTACCGCGCATCATCAAAGACTTTGTAACTTCGTATCCGGATGTTCAGGTAAGCCTGCTCTCTGACAGCGTCAACCAGCTAATGCAGGGATTGCGTCACGCCAAATACGATCTGATTATTACCAACCATGTCAGCTACGATTTTGGCTTTATTGATGAGCCGCTGATCACTGTGAACTGGGTATGTGTGATGCCGGCAGGCCATCGGCTTGCGGAGAAAGAGGTGATTAACCCTCAGGATCTGAACGGAGAAAACCTGCTAAAACTGGTCGATGAAGACGGCATAGAATGGAACCGGCATAAAGCCATGCTCGAGGAACACAACATCGATGTCCGCTTCCAGTTCGCGACTCAGCGATCGCTGTCCGGATACGGTCTGGTTGCCAACGGGCTTTGTCTTGCTTTGCTGGATCCTTTCAACGCCCATCTGTGGCCAAAAGATAACGTAGTGACCCGTCCTTTCAGCCCGGGGCTGGAGTATCGATACACTATGTATTACGCCTCAGACCGTATCCGCAGTGATCTTTCCCGTCACTTCTCCGCCTGCTCAAAAGAAACGGTTAAGACCTTGAAATATGAATGAATATCAGAGCGGAGTTTGTCAATATTCAGGCTGAATATTGACAAAATTCCGGAGAATAAAACGAGTGGTAAACTGCAGATACAACAGCGCCCGGATAAACCGGGCGCTGTTGTCATTAATAAATTAATGGTGTTAGCCGATGCCTAACTAAACGATACTCAACCCTTATGGTCTGACCTCGTTTCAGGGTGCAGCTCGGGCTCATAAGCTTTCGCTCATATCTTCTTTAAAGACCATAGAGCACATGTACGGTCTGTATGTTCAATTATACGTCCCTGCGTTACCGAGTCAAGTCACCGGACCAAGCAACGACAAGCATTCTATATCCACTTCCGGATGTTTGTTTTTCACCGACCGATAGCCGGATTTAAACGTTGCACCTGAGGAAACCAAATCATCCACCAAAAGCACTCTGCCTTCGGGCGTAAAAAACGGGTTCAGACGGACAGGCTCAACAAACTGACGCTGAAACTGCGACAAGTCTTTCATACTAAAAACCGCATTCGGTTTGCGCGCTTCCAGTAACTTCCTCAGTTCAATAATTTCTTTGTGGCTCTCCACCTGCTGCAGCTGGGCCAGCACATTGGCATTGGTCGCTTTGACAAACGCATTACGCTCAACCGGCACGCCCTGGGCTTCCTGACAAGCCTGAGCCACCCAGAACACCACCGGTTTTGAAGAGGGCAAAGGCAGAATACGATCAAATACTTCCCCCTGATAATGGCGTGCAATAATGGACTTCATCAATCCAAACAGAGACGCTCTGTCTTCATCCGAAATACGGAACCTGTGCATGTTCTTCAGTGCGTAAATGAGCGGATTACCGTCTCCGGTCCTGTTCCGGGCTTTCTTACGCTGAAAAACCGCCGTCAGGTATTTCTCTAAGCCGAGGTTATACTCCACCGGATTTTTATCCGGGTGGGTGACAACCAGTCGCTCATGGGCATCGGTCAGTGACACCAGTTTTGATTTGGAAACATTAATGCCCATCTCACTCTTCTAACTGCAAACAACTTATCAACCAAGGGGTTAGGATAATGGAACCGGGAGCGAAAACCAAAAGATATTCAGCCTGAATATTGACAACTTTCAGCCCATTTAAATCAGCCTGAACCGGTTTGTTTTCCACTCCAGAGCATCAATTAATCCGCGCTCATACATACCGGCCCAGTCATAAAAAAATGGAGCAAACCTTGCCCTCCGGAGATATGAGACAAAGCGATACAGACAATCACAACGCCAGCAGAGATGGCATATTCCACCGGGTCACCGGTCCGGAACCGTCCACCAAACAGATGGAAACGTCTGTCACTGTAGGGAGAAAAAGGAACACCGGAAACGGTCATGGCATCGGTCAGGATATGGCTGACACCACCCCATGCGAACGCCATTCCTACCCCCTGATAGTCCCAGACAAATGTGAAGACGAGGGCAACGATAAGCCAGTGGGTAAAAATATGGGTAGTGCCACGATGCTTGATATTGTGACCAAACACTTTAACAACGTATTCAATCCAGTCTGGAGCGGTGGCTCCTGCAATGCATATGGGTACATGAGGTGGCGAGACAACGGCACAAACAGCGCCAGCGATGAGACCATGATTGAGCCACTTCATTTGCTTTGATGTTCCGCCTGATGAGGAGGAAGAAACGCTAAGTCCAGCAAGTACTGATTAACCCTCTTACTGTAGCTGTCTTCACAGAGTGCAACCAGTGCTAACCGGTGCTCTACTATTTTGGCTTCATGCGCCAGAACATTGCAATGAGAGCCCGCGACCTTTTCAAGTAATGCGACTTGCTCATTAACGCTTGCCACCCCCTGAGCCACACGCTGCTGTGAGCGAGCCTCGAGAGATAAATACAGTCCCATCAGACGATACGCATAATTACGGTCAGCAAGGGCCTGAGCAAACGCCGCCACCGAAGTTGCGGTTGAGGTACGACGCTGATACTCCCACTGGCGTTCCCGTGACTGTTCTGTCGTGGAATAGAGCGGCATCTTGCCGACAATCCCAACATAGTGCTCGAAGATTTCCGGCCAGTCATCACTGTTGTACTCGTCAAGATTGGTTTTCATTCCCGCGACCAGACTTAAGTCCAGCTTAAATTTACTCTTCTCCGGGTAGCAATTCAGAACGGTTTGAAAAATAACATCAGGGTCGATTTTAGGGGCAGGTTTTAAAGCCGGAGCAGGGGTGTTGTAATGTGGGGCTTCTCCTGTGAGAGTAGGTAACACGAATGGTTTTATTTCCGGAGGAGGTGCGACAGGTTCCTTCCAGGGAGAATCGATCCCCCAGTCATTCGCATAGCTTTGGCTAACAGCCAGTATCCCAAGTAACATCCAGGGTGCTCTAATCTGCACGGGTAGACCTCCGTCCATTGCCCAACATCTGAAGCCCCCCAATCACAGCCCCCGCTTCCCAGGCGCCGGCAACGACACATAAGGCAACCATGAACCAGATCAGGGCTTTCGTTGTGTCGTAACTCACGTCACTTTCCAGATTGATACGTTGAGGCTCACGCCTTTCAACAATAGGGCGAATAGAAGGAGGCAAGCGTCCTTCTTCACTGCAGGCCATCAGCCAGGTTTTTGCTGACAGCAGACATTTACGCGCTATCTGTGCTTTACGTCCTGTCAGCTTGTGAGCATCGTCGATGAACAGCAGCGATTGAGTCTCAACCAGGTAATCAGCCAGTAAATCCGCTTTGAGTTGCAGGTTGAGCTTGCTCCAGGGAGTAAAACAGGCGTCTTCTTCGTGACAATTTTCGTACCATTGTTCAATCCCTTTCACTTCCACCCAGCTGGAAAGCGGCATCAGGCCTTCCAGCAAAACCGGTTGTGGTTTACTGCCCCAGATCTCGTGCCGGCTGTCACGCAGGCGGGTGAGCCACCGGCTTTTACCCGAATCATGCGCACCGGTTATCAGCTGACACTGGGTTCGGCGTAAGCTGGTTTCTTTTCGATCCCGGCTTGGCGCAAAGCGACGAGGGGTATCTACGATTAAAGGTGTCACATAACGAGACCCGTCTTTTCGCTGGCGTTTATGATCGGTTCTAAGTTTTAAAAATCGCATACTCTTCTTCCTGACCGCTACAACATACAAGGTAAGAGAAATAAAAAAAGCGTGAGCAAATTCCCTGCGACTCACCCGAAATAAAAATGTAATGGTGTTGTATATTGAACAAAGTGGAGCCAGCTCTCGTCTCAATCCGGGAGGGCAGGGGACACAGGTTAATCTCGCACAGCGTCGCGGGTTTTTAATCGAAAGAAAGGGGTAAACAATAGGATGATAAGTGACAGTGATGATGATTAGGGTAGATGATTAAAATTAACGACCGTATTTTTCGCACATAGGAAGTCTATGACGGGGCTGGGTGATGCCACATAAAAGCGTTAGCATCAACCCTGTCTTCTCCCATCCAGGAATATTTAAGATGTTGGTTTTTCTTCGTGATGTTTTATCAGGTGCGTAAATTTGTGACAGATTAGTTAGGGCTGGGCTTAGTCACATGGTTCGCCACTCCATCGCAGGTCGAGGCGTTACTCTCTTCCGTTTCCTTTACTGGTTTGTGTTAAAAATTAATCAACCTAACAGCAAGGCAGGGTCATCATCACCCGTAGAACCTGTTTATCCTGAGTAAGTTAAAACCAAAACTCAGGCGTCACCCGTCAAGACGACATCACGTTGTCACTTACATTTTCTTTGATTGTACAAGCACAATGGCCGCCCATTTATTTACTGTCGCTGGCGTCTTTTCCCGTAACGACCGGCATGTAAGAACCGGACATAATTGAGGGGGAAAAACTTTCATTTATGCATCTCTTTTAGATCCATGCTGAGATCGAAGATCTGATCTTTAAACAGCGAGGATCAAAACAATTACACGCCTGTTTTTGCGCCGCCTCAAAAGAGAAATATATCTGTCAAATTTTATGTGACACAATCCAGGTATTAATTTGTTCAGCTCACCTATATTATGTAATAATTAACCTAAGTTATGTCTTGGATGGAAACCATGAGCGAAGAACAATATTACTATCCTGTCGTCAGTGACAACCTGCCAAAGCACATCAAGAAAGGTCATCAGCTGGTATTCAGCCGTCAGGATCTTTCAGCCAGGGAAGCGGATATGTTTGCGCTGATGGTGGCTCATATGAAAGCGGCTGACTGGGATACCAACACTCCACATTACGAATTCACTTCACACCAGTTATCAGAATGGTTAGGCGTTGAATCCAAACACATTGGCAGTAACTTAAGCCCGGTAGCTAATCGTCTGGCCAGCCGTAAAATCGGTATCAAAATCGAATCCAGAAAAGGAGATACAGAGTTCGACTATCGTCCTCTGTTTAAGCATATTGCCTATAAAAATGGTGTATTAACCATGGTTCCTAACGACATGCTTAAATCTGAATACATCGAGTACAATCAGGGATTTGCCTTGATCAACACCCGTAATTTCTTTGATGTAAAAAAAGAATACTCCAAGCGCCTTTATGAGCTGCTGAGCCGCTTCAAAGACAAAGGCTTTGAAATGCACCAGCAAAAGCTCGACGAGCTGAAAGGCGTCTTTGGCCTCCTTAATGAAGCAGGGAAGCTTAAAAAGGATAAGACTTCTTTTAAGAACAACAGCGTATTCATGAAGCGCTGTATTCGTGAAAGCATTAAGGAACTCTCTGAGCATCCACAGATCCGAAAAGAACTTCTATTTCTCGAAAGCGATAGCGGAGAAAAAGGATTTGAAGTGATCAAGAAAGGCCGGACCATCACTGGGATCAAGTTCCTGTTCCGCTGGATAAAGCTCGGCACTGTAGACGAACTCAATCAGCATGACGCACTGAAAACAATTCGGGAACTTGAGCTTAAAAGGCTGCAAAACAACATTCGCCTTTCTAAAGCAGAGCTCGAGTCCCTGGCGATTGCTTATCGTTACATAGGGAAAGAAGAACACGCCATCAAAGTGGAAGAGAGCTTATCGAAACGTCACCTTAAGCAACAAGCAGAACAAGAAGAAAACACTCAGAATGAAGTTGATTCGCTGCTGGATAAGATAGAAACCCTGTCAGAAATCAGTAACAACCCAGAGTACTAGCAGACATAATTTAGGTGCTTATCTCCCACAACGGACATAAATAAGGTATATCCACGTGATGTATGACACATTTTAGGTGTAAAGAACGAGATCCACCTAAAATGTGATACTTAAGCGGTATCAAAGACAGAAATCAGGTGTAGTAATCGCTGTAATACATCCGCCATGCTCAGTAAGTGCCTGATCTGACTTCCGGACACCTAAAAACTGTCATCTAAACACCTGACATACGATCATTAACACCTGAAATGTGTCATCTATTCACCTGATAAGTGATCAACCACACCTGAAATAAGATCATTTCAACCTGAATAGTGTTATCTAAATACCTAAAATAGGATCATAAATGCTATTTTTATTATTAATAATCAGTACGTTACATAAACTATAGATCTTATAGATTTATAGTCTGTATAGTTTTAATAGTTATCTATAGATCTTTATAGCTGATGTGGATAACTGGAAAATCAAAGATTTACACAGTTAACCACAACAATAACAATTACATTTCTTTCTTCTTTTTATTTTTTAAAGGTCACAATCCAGGTAATCGCACACCTTTTTTATGTCTGGGATTGTTATAACACTCCTGAACAAAAGGAGATTGCCATGACCCACTACGCCTACCTTAGAGTATCTTCCGACAGCCAGGATGTTGCTAACCAAAAGCACGGTATCTATGAATACGCCAACAAAGTTGGTTTATCCGGTCTTTGCTTTGTTGAAGACATCGTCACAGGCAAGAAAAAATGGCACGAGCGCAAACTCGGAGCTCTGATAGAGGGCATGACATCCGGAGATAAACTCATTTTTGCCGAAGTGAGCCGTATCGCCCGTTCTACCTTACAGGTACTTGAAGTGTTGGAAGTATGCATGGAGAAAAAAATCGATGTGTACATAGCCAAACAGAACATGCAGCTGGACGGCTCTATGCAGGCCAGAATTACCGCAACAGTGCTTGGGCTCGCCGCTGAGATTGAACGCGAGTTTATCTCGATGCGGACCAAAGAAGCACTGGCGGCACGCAAAAAGGATGGGGTAATTCTTGGCAGACCTAAAGGGCCGGCAAATAAATTAAAGCTGGACGCTAAACGTGATCAAATCGAAAAATACCTCAAAATGGGGCTAGGTATCCGGCCTACGGCAAAGTTGATAGATGAAGCACCGAGCACATTGCGTGATTATATTATTCGCCGGAAATTAAAAAATTAAGAAATAGACGCAAAATGTTTTGCAGGAGACATATGCTTACCCAGCACAGCGACGATAACGATATGGTCTTCCTGAGTGATGTAATAAATCACATGGTGCTTCAGAGGAAAACGGTAGTATCGCTCTCCCATTTCCGGGATCTGAATTCCGATCAGTTCGTTACTTGCCAGCAATGACATCGATTCCTGTAATTCATTAAAATAGACGGACCATTGAGTACTGCCCCAATGTTCTATGGTGTAACGACGAATATCAGTGAGATCAGACTGGGCTAAAGGTGAAAGCTTATAACTGCTCATGAAAACATTAACCCTTAAGCCAGAGATTTCATAAATTCATCACCATCGACCAGATCGCCATTCCTGATATCAATTTCTGCCTGTTCAAAACGAGATTTAACCAGCATCATCTTGAGTGCTTCTAATTGCTCATATTCTTCACAGGACATCATCACCGCAACCGGTGAGCCATTTTTACTGATTTGCACGGGTTCACGCTGAACCTTCATCAGTAAATCGCCAAATTTGGTTTTTGCTGTATTTGCTGTTAATGATTGCATAGTTACTCTCCTTTGGGTTAATTATAAACGAATCGAACGATTTAAACTATTCGAATGTTATGACTAAATGTCCATAAAGGTGTACCTTTATGGACATAATGAAGCACCCATCACAAAACTGTTCAGTTAGTCTTAATTATTATTAGTGAACATGTACACTAATTACTGCTTATCTTATTGTTCACTTTAAGGCCTCTATCATGAAAATCGGCTATGCCCGTGTTAGTTCTGACGACCAAACTCTGAATGTTCAGCTTGAGCAACTTCAATCGATAGGATGTGAGAAAGTATTCCAGGAAAAAGCCAGCGGAAAGTCGGCTGATCGTGAAGAGCTTTCTCGCTTGATCGAGTTTGCCCGTGAAGGTGATGTTATCCATGTAACTAAAGTGGACCGCATTGCACGTAATACGATAGATGCTCTTAAGATTGCCGATGAGCTTTCAGATAAGGGGGCTGGACTGGTGTTTCATGACCTCGGGGATTTAGACATCAATAGTGATGTGGGACGGGTCATTTACACAACGATTTCCGCTTTCGCAGAAATGGAAAGAAAACGTATCTTACAGCGCTGTAACGAGGGCAGGGAGAGAGCTAAAGCTGAAGGCAGGCACATCGGACGATTTCCTGATAAGCAACTACATGAACGCATAGAAGCGTTTGCTGAGCAGGGAATGAACAAGCATGCTATTAGTAAAGAGTTAGGATGCAGTCGTACAACCGTTTATAAGGTTTTAGAAATGAACAATTTTGTGTGGAATGACTTTGGAACACTGGTATCAGCATCGAAAGTAGGTTCAATTATTATCATCAAAAATAGTACAGGCGATACCAGAAAAATGAGTATTACTAAATACAAAGAGTCTGCATTAGAAGTTTTGAACAAAGCTCAAACGATGATTGGTCAAACGGTGATGATTCGAACTAGTCAAAATACGAGCGATTGGAGCACACAGGAATGGTTCAGCGAAATTGATATTATTAAAGGCTTTGTTGCTTAATTCATAGATAAGCCATGCCTGCCCCATTGTGCTTAATTCTTAACCGATATACTGTGTTTCAGGCTTACCAAGCCCTGTAAGCTTATTCAGGGCTTTAATCATAGCGTAAGTCTCGCCAACTTGAGCGTTGTAGTTCCTCAGGCTTAATTTCCCACCTAGCAGCTGTTTTACTCGGTACATTGCGGTCTCTGATAGAGAGCGCTTATGATAGCCATACCGCTTTTTCCACTTCTTGTTGGAGCCATAGAGCTTCTGGCAACCTACCGCTAAGTTACGAGGATGCCCTTGTTCCCAGAAGGCTGCTCCTTCTCTTGGCGGGATGAGCGGAACAGCTCGCTTGATCCGTATGGCATCATGGCAATTCCTTGTGTCATAAGCGCCATCGCCTGATATCTCAATGATTTTACGACGTGTTTGCTTGAGTAAGTTGGGGAGCACTTCGGCATCAGTTACGTTAGATAAGCTCAGCTCTGCTGCGACTATTTCGTGGGTGCTTGTATCTACCGCGATATGCAGCTTACGCCAGACTCTTCGCTTCCCATCAGTTCCATGCTTCTTGACCTTCCATTCACCTTCGCCATAAACCTTGAGGCCAGTGGCATCAATGGCCAGATGTTGTATTGCTCCTCTGGTTTTGGTTTTAAATGAAACTTCAACTTCCTTAGCTCGGCGGCTTATACAGGTGTAGTGCGGGCAAACAAGCGGGATGTTAGCCAGCTTAAATACGGAGTCTAGAAAACCTTGCAGCGCTCTCAAGGGCATAGAGAAAACGCGTTTCACCATCAGTGCGGTAGTAATGGCTAAGTCGCTGAATCGGCGAGGTCTACCACGCTTGCCTTGTTTGTTTTGCTTCCACTCAGCTATCGCTTCCTCATCAATCCAAAAGGTCAGAGAGCCACGGTTGATTAAGGCTTGATTATAATACTGCTTCCAGTTAGTTGTTTTGTAACGAGGTTTAGGCATGAGACTACGACGATTGATGGGTGTAGCCGATCAGATCGTAGCTTCCTGATTTAGTTCCATTGATTTAAGCAACAAGGCCTTTTCAATTGACCAATAACGGTCACTCTTTACCATCCGATAAGTTTTTACTTTGACGATGTGTTCAGCCCAACGGGGATAAACTATCCCTTACGGGCCATACGTTTATCTCTGTTATTAAATATTCAAAATAACAAATGAGGTAATGCGTATGAATATTATAAAAAAAGCATTTCTTCGAGCGTTTGCCAATGTGTTCCTAGCAATAGGCGCAGGTATAATGGTCACAGGAGGAATCAACTTAGTTAGCACAGCAGACAATATCCCAATGAACGTCATCACAATTGCAGTCGGTATAGCATTTATGCTCGCCTATGTGATTATTGATGTGGGCTTGGTGATAGGTGATATGGTTCAAAACAGCGATGGAGAGGAATAATTTGGTTTAAAAAACGCCACTTTGTTATACTTATCGAAAAGGAGAATCATATGACTACTGGCGCACTAATCTATCTTGGTATGTGTATTGGCTTTGTGACAATACTTGGTATTGTCGGATGGCAAGTCGTCAAGCACTACAGCAAAAAGTATCATCTAGATAAATAGGTCGATATTAATTCAAACCCCAAACGGGACACAAAGCCCGTAGGGGTAATGTGTCCCATTTTTTTGTCTAATGGAGACACATTATGAACACTTCAACTCAAACCCTATCAACACTTCTACCAAAAACATCATTCAAAAACTTCACGGTTTTTGCTTTGTGTTTTATTGGTGCCTTTGTTGCTTACCAAGCAGAGAATCCAGCTCGGATGGTGGCAGCATTTATCCTACTGGCAACGGTTTCGTTGGTTGCCTATCTTGCGTTCTGCTTGATTCGCTTCACCTTTAAGGTTTTGGCGAAACAACCCAATGCAAACGTGCAAAAAACACAGGTTAAACAACCTGTCAAAAACGCACACTCTAACTCACCACTGAACGCTCGCATCACAAACGCTCGTAGAGCGAATGTCGTTCGTCGTATGCCTGGTGAAGAGCTCATGGATATCCCTGCTTATGCGCGTAAAGCGATGGCCCGTGATTATCCAATGTCTGTGGACAAGCTGAAAACAGCGAACTTCACTGTCAGCTCTAGCCAACCAACGTTCAGCTTCTAGTAAGCGAACCTTGTCACTGCCCTCGCGGGGTCATCCCCGTGTGGGGTGACTCCGTTTTTAATTCAAAAATGGAGATAGAATTATGTCTGAAACATCAAACTCTGAGGCTGCAACTCAACCGCTAAGCAACGTCACTCCACTACCTAAGAGTGATAAGCCATCGTTGATAGTAGCAATGGCTGCTAAATATGGCGTAGATCCCAAAAAGTTTTGGGATACGTTGAAAGCAACAGCATTCAGACAGCGTAATGGTGACGCACCCACTGATGAGCAAATGATGGCATTATTGGTTGTGGCTAACGAGTACAACTTGAACCCGTTCACCAAAGAAATTTACGCGTTTCCTGATGCGCAATCCAAGGGGATTATTCCTGTGGTTGGCGTGGATGGATGGTCACGTATCATTAACTCTCACCCTCAATTTGATGGTATGGAATTTAAGTTTTCCGAAACCACCATTAAAGTAAAAGGGTTAGCCAATCCGGTATTCGAATGGATCGAGTGTGTCATGTTCCGAAAGGACCGTAACCGCCCGACGATTATTCGTGAATACATGGACGAAATTTATCGTGAACCATTTGAAAAAAATGGGTATGTCACTAAAGGACCGTGGCAGTCTCATCCTCGCCGCATGGGTCGTCACAAAGTGATCATCCAAACAGCTCGTGTAGCCCTCGGTTACATCGGCATTTACGATGAAGATGAAGCGGAACGCATCATAGATGTGCAAGCACGACACACTTCATCACAACCGCCAATCGAGTTTAGCGCTGAAGAGCCGCAAGCGACATTGGCACCACCTTCAGAAAAGCCGAAAATCATGCAAGATCTCGAACAAGCGAGTATTGCTGACGCGGAATATATGGAAGTGGAGCAAGGCGTTCAAGACGAACCAGCACACTGCTCGGTTCAACAAGAACAGCCAAAGAAACAGATGTCGAATGCTAATGAGTATTACGACACTCAGTTTGGTCAAGTCTCTGTGAAAGATGCCAAGATGATTGCCAATATGGTGAAATTCGCGGTGGAATCACAAGCGTGGGATACGACCAAAGAATCATTCAAAGAACGTTATGATGGCCCAACATTGGCATTTGCGTTGAGTGAAATCAACGCAGCATTCAATGAGGCCATGAAGAACTTTGAATAACGAATTAGCCTAAACCGCTAATTATCCATCTACCCTAACGGGCGACACTGCCCGTAGGGGATAGTGCGCCCTTTTTATTGAACACAATATGAAGGAGGCACTTATGCCTATTGTTGACTTAGTACAACGTAGTGAAAAATGGTTTGCGTGGCGGAAAACGGGCATTACAGCCTCCATGATCCCTGTGATTATGGGCCTGTCACCTTATCAAACCCCATACGGACTGTGGGCAGAGTTAGTCGGTTATAAACAACCAGATGACCTGTCTAAAAACTTTCACGTTCAACGTGGTGTCGAGCAAGAGCCGGAAGCGCGAAGCGCCGTGGAAGATCAATACGGCATTGTGTATATGCCAGTGTGCGTAGAAGCAGACCATAATCCACTGTTCAAAGCGTCTTTGGATGGCCTACAAGCCATCTCTAAAGGCATTCGGGAAGTGCTCGAAATCAAATGTCCTTGTGAAAAGATCTACAACGAACTTGTTGAACTTCAACCCAAAGCGCCAACGTTCAAGATGTACGCTGCCCAAGTGCAGTGGCAACTTAACTGCGCCGGAAGCCCTCAAGGTCGTTTGTTTTTTTACTTGCGCGGTAAACGTTCAATTGCGGTAAACATTAAACGTGACGATGCGTTTATCCAAAAAGCGGAACAAAAAGCATTGTGGTTCTGGAACTTGGTGCAAACTAAGACGCCACCGCCAATGATGGAAGGCCGCGATACCGTTGTGTACGACACGCCACTTTCTCAAGTTGATCCAACCTGGCTAAGCCGAGTGGAGCAACTGAAAGAGAAAAAAGCGTATCTAGGTGAGATTGAACGCAAAATGAATGCGGTCAAGGCCGATGTGAAGCAGCTTGAAAGTTACTTCACTGAGCAAATCCCTAGTGATGTCAAAACATTCGATAAAGGTGGTATTCGGGCTACGCGAGTGGAACGAAATGGCAGTGTGGACTACCAAGCGGTTCTTAATGAGCTGGCGAAGGATCTCAATGTGGCGATACCACCAGAGTTACTAGCTAAGCACACGAAGAAAGGGTCGTCTTACTACTTAGTCAATGTAACTGATGAGCCAGAAACCATCACACCGACTGTTCAAACCAGCGACAATGCGAACGTTCAACCTGAACACTCAACGGAACCGGTGCAAGCCGAATCGTTAAACGTGATGACGGTGAAACCGCCAAGGTCATTCCAATGATCGCTACCCCAACGTCACCAAGTAATTTCTTCGAAAAATCTGTACGAAACATGCATTTTTAAGAAGAGGGAATTAGTCGAGCGATTGACTAATTCAATGAATATCAACCCTATCGGGCAACTGAAAGCTGCCCACTAGGGGAGTCGTAAGTTGCCTTTTTTATTGATTAATTAAGGACAACATTATGACTATTCTAACTCTAACTCCGCAAAGCTACCCAATGGATGTGTTCGGTTTTCCTGGCACAAACGTTACGGTTGAAGGTTTTGCACCAAGTGGACATCCAAATATTCCGGCCAAGAAAGACTACATCTTTCGTCGGGAAACGTTACGCGACATCGTGGCGTTTTTGGATTGCTCATTTGGCGATGGCTTGATGATCACCGGTCCAACCGGCTGCGGTAAAACGTCAGCGGTTGAGCAGGTACTAGCCAGATTAAATTATCCAGCCCAAAGCTATACATGTGGCGGTTCGACTGAGTACATGGACTTAGTGGGCCAATACACATTAGTGAACGGCAATACTGTCTGGATGGATGGCGTACTGACGACTGCGATGCGCGAAGGGCATGTACTGATTCTGAACGAGATCGACTTGGTTGATCCGGCGGAATTGGCAAACCTGAATGCCATTTTGGAAGGTGCGCCACTCGTGATCACTCAGCTTAACGGCGAAATTGTACGACCTCACCCCGCATTTCGTTTGATTGCAACATCGAACTCAAACGGATCTGGTGGTGACGGCAACTACATAGGAGTGAACCGCCTAAACATGGCGTTCATGGACCGCTTTGTGGTGATCAAAGAAGATTACGCCAGCGAAGATACGGAAATGGCGGTACTGGAAAAACTGGCACCGAACATTCCTAAAGTGCTGCGTAAGAAGATGATTGAGCTGGCTAATAAGGTTCGCGCTATCTTCAAAGGGGAGCAAGGTGACTCAGAATTATCGATCACCTTTTCAACTCGCACGTTAATTCGTTGGGCGATACTCACTCAACGATTCCAAGGAGCAAACAATGCATTAAGCTACGCGCTTGATCGTGCATTGTTAAACCGCTGCTCGGAAGAAGAAGAACGTGAAACTATTCAAACATTAGCTGTAGCGTTGTTTGGTGCTGATTTTAACAACAACTAAGCAGCTTTAACCCACGCGGGGTATCTATCCCGTGTGGGTAGGTACTCCATAATAATTTATGGAGTTATACATGTTCGATTATGTGATTGCCTATCTTTGGTTTGTTGCACAAATCAAGAAATGTTCAGGTTGGATAATTTGCCATCGGAAGGAAATTGGTACTCATGTGGGGAATTTAGGCATAGCTGGTTACACTGGCTCCTACGTCTATGCGATCCAAACGGGTATCGATGTGAAGATGGCCGCTCTAATCGTGTCAGGTATTGTATTCACTGTTTTTGCTAAAAAGTTAAAACAAGAGTAATATTTGGCATAGAACATAAACAAGGAGATCATCATGAATGGTTTATTTGTGATTATCGCTGGTGGATTAATAGTCAGTTTAGTGGCTCTTTATTCCCCTCAAATCAACGCTTGGTGCGACAGACAACTCGCAAAAAAGCACTGAAAAAGAAAGATAAGTCCTAGCGTTTAGCGCGACTTATCTACATTTCTACACCGCCATAGGGCATATCATTTGCCCTAGCGGGTAATGGTATGTCCTTTTTTTTATATCAAAAATTGGAGATACCATTATGAGCAATTCAAACATCAACGTTCTAAACGATGTCGTCGCCGTTCACTTACGTTTTTCAACCTGGACAGGTCGGAAAAAGTTGGCAGAAAGCGACTTATCTCTTCGTGGGGAAACCCCGCCGAAAGAGATCATCTCTTTAGGTTCGAAATACACAACTGACCCCAAAGACCTCAAGGTATTTAATACCCTGAAACGTCAAGCGGAGCGTTTGTGTCTGAGTGTAGGCATCCGATTTATGGGTGGCTATGCGATACCGTCCTCCAAGGCCGATGCTTTGGCGTTAGGATTGAGCAAAATTGTTCATGACTACGAAAAAGAAGCTGACGCGTATTGTTCTCGACACGATTTAATCCAAGATGAATGGGTTAAAAAGTATCCTGAGTATGAGCAAAAACTTCGCGCTGCATTAACACCGGCACAAGAAGTCAAAAGCAAAATCTCAGCAAGCTACTCAATGTTCAAAGTGCAATCGGCTCAAGCTGCGGTTCAGTCTGTGGACATCAGCATGGGCAAAGAGATCGATGGTTTAAGCAATTCTCTTGATGACGACATTTTGAAAACTGCGAATAAGCTTTTATCCAGCTTAACAGACGCGATTGCACCCAACCGCACCAACGTAAACGGCCTAGTCGGATTGCGAGAAAAGGTGGAAGGGTTAGCGTTTCTCAATGGCCGATTTTCTCGACTTGTTCAGGAAATCAAAAAGGTCGAAGAGCAAATGCCGATTGCGGGTAAGCTGTCCACTGACGAAACCAACATCCTGTCTGGATTACTGTTTCGTATGGCAAATAAGGAAAAATTGCTCACTCTCATGAAGAGTCTGCAAGAAGCATCAACCAATCAACCTGCAATGGCGAGCGTTCAATCCGAACCTCAGAATGCGGGACCGTTGGAACCAATGAAAGAGCCAGAATCAGACTTCGCGTTCAACGATGATGATTTCAGCTTCGATCTTGGGGATTCAACCATTGATGACCAAACCACTGTGACCAGTGATGCGGTTCTCTCGGCTGAACAGACGGCGATTGAAACCAGTGAAGAGCCAGAATCAGACTTCGCGTTCAGCGATGACGATTTCAGCTTCGATCTTGGTGAAACAGAAAACCAAGCGGTAGAAGAAGCAGTGTACGAACCGGTAGTGCTAGAAAAGCAACCGGAACCTGTTTCAAACAACGAATGGTTTTTCTAACCACTTTTTAAACCACCTCCACGGGGAACAACTTCCCCGTCAGGGCATAGTCGTTCCCCGTTCATAGAAATTAAGGAAACGATTATGAACACTTATCTAAAAATCACTCTGTGCGCAGTTTTAATTCTGATCGCTTGTCTGTCCATCGTTACACCGATTATCGAATTTCGGTCCTTGGATATAGGCAGCGTAATCACCAATCCTCACGGATGGGGAACAGCAATTAAACACTACGTCAGTCAACAACTGCTCGGTGTTATGGTCTTTGCGATGTGTGCGTTTGGCGTACAACTCATCTACAAAGCGAACTGATCAGCCTCAATCGACAACCCCTGCGGGACACTATCCCGCTTGGGGTAGTGCTCCGTCCAATTCAGACATTTGGAGCACTGTATGTACCAACACCTTACCGAAAGAACGCAACCTAACGTTCTACCCCAACTCGAAATCCACAAACTCACACTGCAGACAACTGAGAAATCCGGCCACATAGCCTACAACGCTCAGTTTTGGAGTGAACAGGGTAAGTGTTACGAGCTCAAGCTTCTACCGATTTATCGGAAAGGAACGACAAGCTTGATGGACTTCGCTGGCAGCGTCCGAATCGAAATTTGCGAAATACGCAAGGACGATTGGATGTTGTACCGACTGGCCTACACAAACCTAGTGGAGTGCAAGCACGATTTAGCGAAAAACGTAGCGCAAGAGATCCGCAATGCATTGGAACAAATCAATGTGATTGCGGCTCTGGCACCGTTGCAAATTGAGTTTCGTGAAAACGGAATTCAACGCTCATTTCACGCTTTCTAAAAAGGAATATGACATGTACCAACTAAATCTAAATTCAGGTTCACCGTACCGTTACTACGCGCATTTTCACACACCAAGCTCGCAAGCTCGGCCAATGGGTTCTTACTTCTCCGTTGAAATCCATATAGCCGAAAAAGAGTGGGACACAATGCTCGCGCCCAACAAGCGCTTTCGCATTGAAGTGTGTGAAATTATGCAGCCAGAAACGAGCACGTTCTACGAGTTGCGAGAACGACTCTATGTTGTGTCTCAAGACAGGCTTTGTTTCCTAAATCAGGGAACTAAATCATCAGCCTACGATCTGATCAGCTAAGCTCATTCAAATAATTAGACCAATGGCCAAACCTCGCTACAAAACAACCAACTGGAAACACTATAACCAAGCTTTAATCAATCGCGGTTCACTGACATTTTGGATTGATGAAGACGCTATCCAGTCATGGAAACAAATCAAGCAAGGCAATCGTGGAAGGCCTCGTTTGTTTAGTGACTTAGCGATTACAACAGCTCTTATGGTTAAACGAGTATTTTCAATGCCGTTGAGAGGTTTGCAAGGATTCATCAACTCTATTTTCAAGCTCGCACAACTGCCGTTGTCATGCCCTCATTACTCATGTATTAGTAAGCGAGCCAAAACGGTTAACGTCGCATTCAAAACAAAGACTAAAGGAACAATCCAGCATCTAGCCATTGATGCTACAGGACTAAAGGTCTACGGTGAAGGCGAGTGGAAAGTTAAAAAGCATGGTACTGACGGGAAGCGCCGAGTCTGGCGAAAGCTACATTTAGCGGTCGATACAGACACGCATGAAATCATTGCTGCTGAGTTAAGTTTATCGAATGTGAGCGACGTTGAAGCGCTTCCCAATTTGCTGAGACAGACTCGCCGAAGAATCATTGAGATATCTGGCGATGGAGCTTATGACACAAGGTTGTGCTACGAAGCGATTCACCTCAAGCAAGCTATTCCGCTCATTCCACCGAGAGAAGGCGCAGCCTTCTGGGAGTGCGTATTTCGGTGATTGCGATCGCTCGTTTCCCCCCCCCGTTTTTCTCTCTTCCTATTTTTACTCTAAGTGATCGGATTGCGCCAGTTTTCTCATTGACTCACCGCCCAGTTCTATTCGATGACTATTGTGTACCAGCCTATCCATGAGAGCGTCTGCGACGGTGGCGTTGCCGATCATGTTGTACCACTCCTTTACAGGTAACTGACTGATGACGATTGTGCTGCTGTTTTGGTAACGGTCTTCAAGCACTTCTAACAAGTGACCCGCATGCTCTTGAGTCAGTTTTTCCATTCCCCAGTCGTCGAGGATAAGCAGCGCTTTTTTAGCGAGGGATTGAAGTTGCTTTTGATAGCTACCATCCAGACGACCTGCGGTCAGGTCATCGAGCAAGCGAGTTAATCGGTAGTATCTGACAGTTTGCTGTTGGTCGCAGGCGCTGGTTGCCAGAGCGCAGCCAAGATAGGTTTTGCCTGCACCTGTTGGGCCTGTGATCAAGATGTTCTGGTGCTTGTGCAGATAACTCCCCGTCAGAAGTTCGCTCATCTGTTTGCGGTTGAGGTTTCGCCCCTCCTTGTAGATGAGTTGGCTCGGCTGAGCATCCACTCTCAGCTTGGCTTGTTGTTTTAAGCGTTGGATTTTGCTCTGATTACGATTCAAAATTTCACTTTCCAGAAGCAGGCTTAACCTTTCCTCGAAGTCCAGCTCTGCGTAGGTGGTCAGTTGCTCTTGTTGCTGCTCTAACGCTTTCGCCGCATGACTTAAGCGCAGGGTTTTGAGTTGGTCATTGAGTGCGTTCATATCCTTTCTCCTAGTGATAACAGTTCGGGCCACGAACATTGCTGTGAACAAGGTTCGGTGTATTCGCTTTATCTTTACTCAGTTGCCCCTCGCGATTGTTTTTCAGCAGATTATTGATGAAGGTGTAGTTCGGTTTTGTCAGCATCAGCGCATCTTTACAGGCCTGCTCTAAGCGCGATTCTCCATGGGTTTTACTCAGGTTGAGTAACCCCAGACAGGAACGATAGGCCTGCTCTGGATGAGGTTTGGCGTTCAGCATCTTATTGACGACTTCTCGGGTGGCAGGGCCGATATTGGCGCCCCAGTTGAGCAAGCGTCCAGGCGACCACTTTTGATGTTGATGATGACTCGGCATATGCTCTGGTTGTGTGCTGTTTCCGCGCTCTCTTTGGCTGCGTGGATGCTGGGCGATCAAGTTACCTTGATGGTAGATCTGCACCAGACGGTTGGAGGCTTCCAGCTCGACGTGGTGACCCACCAGTTGATGGGGAACCGAGTAGTAGTGACGGCGATATTCGATGTGATAATCAGGCCCAACCTTGGCTTGTCTCGTTTCGGTATAGAGGTATCGCTGCTTGGGCAGCGGCTTTAATGCAGGTTTATCGAGTTTCTCGAACAAGGCTTTGCGACTCGCTCCATACTGTTTCATCTCACGTTGGTTTAATTCATCCATCAGCGCTCGGATAGCGAGATTCAGCTCTTTGAAGGTATAGAAGGTTTGGTGGCGAAGCCGCATCATGATCCAGCGTTCGACGAGGAGCACCGCATTCTCCGCCTTGGCTTTGTCTTTCGGTTTGTAAGGGCGAGCAGGCATCACGGCGGTTTGATAGTGTCTCACGATTCGTTGTCTTGTGGCGGTGCTTAATCCAGTAATAAAACCCACTTCGTGAAACATCGAACACTTTAACCATACTGGTTATACGAAAGTTTAATAAGTGTTCGAGCATAAATTCATAGCAATCTATTTTAGATGCTTCGCGAAATAGGTGGCGGCCTTTTTTACGATTTCTAGCTCCTCTGCTTGCTCAGCAAGTAACCTTTTGAGCTTAGCGTTTTCAGCAGCCAGTTCTTTTTCTCGATTACTGGTGTTGGTATCTTTCTTCGAAGCCTTTCGCCATGCATAGATTTGAGATTCATGCAGCGATAACTGTTTTGCAGTGGCAGCCACACCAATCTTTTCAGCTAATTTAAGGGTTTCAGCTTTAAATTCAGGAGTGTGTTTGATTCTTGTATTCTTGGTTGTCATTGTTCACCTCGTTAGTGATTGTACTCACTTAACTCGGTGTCCAAAACTGCTGGTGCGGATCAATATTACTAATCCATTACTGAAATTATTTCAACCGATAAATTTTGACGGGAGGACAATACCAAACGAGGCACATTTTTGATGATCAATGGTTTTCTTAATTGACCATAATTAAAAATTCTTTCATCAGAGAAACCACCTTTAAACTGAACTGAAAATGTATCATCTAAATGATTTCTAACTTTTCCTGCAACCATCAGAACACCGTAATAATCACCAGCAGACACTCTAATGAAAACTTTTTTCTTTTTCAAAAAATCACGCATGTCAGAAGATAATTTCGCTCCATTCCCATTATCAAGTAAAACAGAATAAGCATTAGGTAGATAATTCATGGTAGGCTTGATGTACAGGCCAATTTTGTCACGTAGGTACGTCAACCCCGCATTGTTCTTAACATGCCACTTGACCGGAACTTGAATATCATACGTATCATCATCATTTTTGGTAAATGATAACATTCCAAGTTCAACCACCATTCCATTCATAATTTTGTGAACAAAATTGACATTGAAATCAAGAAAATTTCGATTCGTTTGGTTATCACCAAATTCAGCCGCTTCCAACAGTGAACCATGATTAAATAGTTCTCTAACCTTGGAATCGTTGCTTTCCAAATCAGCCACCACACGAGAAATCTCTTTAAACGCATCTTTATCAGATAAATTAACACCAGACGATAGACGTTCAATAATCAACATAAGTTCATCATTTTTTGATTGTAAACTTTGAATTCTATCAAGTAAATCTTCCTCATTTTTAAGTCTTTTAATCTGATTCATGACATCAGATTTTCTTAACTCAAACGTAGCAATTGAGGTCAGAATAAAATTACCCAAATCATCTACCGCTTTGCGTTCATCCAATGAGATGAGTCGCACATAACTGGAAGAAATGACTCTAACCTGTTGCTTAGAAATACGTCCGTTCACAACCTTAGTGCGGGAGTCGACATATTCACTTCACCTGTAAATTCTGCCGCTTTTATTTTTGCGTTATGAATATTGTAGTCACTGATAGATGATAGGTTATCCGAGTTACCAAAAGTTGATGACACAATTGATTCGACCAACAACTTATCACCATCATCACTCAAAAGATTTGTGCTTGCAAAAGCCGTTGTAAAATTCACAACCACTGCAAAAATACAAATAAAAATATGAATTATTTTACTCATGTTCCACCTCAATTTTAAAAAATCCCTAGCATACAATACCAAATAAACTTCCTAAAAGAATTACAGCGAGGAATGATAAGTTTAAAAACAAATCGTATCCAAAAATACATAATAACCAACACAACTATACCTTCCATAAACATATCCATCCATTAATAAATTAGAATTAAATTAATCCTACCACATCAAAAATAATTCCAAAATCGCAAAGATATAAGTAATTATGTTAAATTGCCAGTACGCATCACCTCTGTAGCCAACCAGAAAAACGCCTCATCTTGGACAGCTATCACTACCAGCACCAAGCCAGATTTGGCGATCATTTCATCCCATCTGGCGATCCGACCAAGCGAGTCGAAGGTCGCCTATGGCTTATAGTACAAAAAATCATGCTATTTTGTTCTTAACTTGTTAGTACAAAATGTAACTACATTTTGTTACTATATTTGTTATGGTAAAATTTGTTGAAAACAACTTTAAGCATAATGGAGATCGTTTAAAGATGTCATTTGCAGCAATACAAGCGGCAATATACGCACAGATAGACAGAGAATACGAGGGAGCTAAGATTGTGCATTCAATCTGGATGCGCAAGGTGGCGGAGCGAGAGCTTAGCCGTCGAGGTGATGCCAGCAGACGGACTGAATCAACGAATTACGAGTTTCGTTTGGAATTTACTGGCATTGCATTCACATGCCGATGGATTAGGGTTCAATTTGTTAAGCGTGGGAGTAAAACAATTCGCGTAGTCAAAGCTATTGCAACACCGAGGGAGGGTAAATACAAACGCGCACAGTTCAAACATGCTCGTGAATGGGAATTGGAGATGATAGAAGAGATGGAAGATGTTCTTTATTCTCATCGAAGCGTGGTTAAGAATTTGATGAAATCACACTTTCATCTGCTTGCTGCTTCAAAACATTCTCATGAGCCATTAAAATCGATTCCAATCAAAGAGAGGGTAATACCAATAACCGCATCGATAAAAGGCTATAAAGAAAAACTAAGTTAAAAGGCAGGTGATATATGGAAATAAAAAGTTCAGAACGAACAATTGGAGAACACAACCTTACGCCGGAAATGAATGACATCATTGATGCGGTTCAGGCGGGTGATAATGTTAAGGGATTCGCTTATGCCGGAGCGGGGAAAAGTACACTGCTTCGCGCCATTGAAAAATATCATTCTCGAAAACGAGGTTTGTATATCTGTTACAACAAATCGTTGGAGCGTGAGGCAAGAAAGCTATTCAAGGGTCATAAGGTTGACATTGCTACCGGACACAGTTTTGCATTGAATAGTTTTGAACCGGAGGTTCGAGAAGGGTATTTGAGAAAAGTTGGATTAAAACTGAATGCTCAGTTAATTCACGAGTACGCCAACATCAACCCTGAAGATGAAGAATACAAATTGTTGGATTTGAACACCAAAACCCATATTATCACTTCCACTGTAGACCAATACATTTCTTCGGCTTCAGAATCCATCAGCGAAATTCACCTGTCTGACTCTGCGAAAGATTATATTGCACTGCTCATCAAGAATAAAAAGATACGTGCTGGCAAAAAACCAGAAATGATCATCTACCTCATCAACCAAGCGAAGAAACTGGTGAGGTCGATGCTGGATTATCGAAATAACTGTCCGTGTTCCCATGATGCGTATTTAAAAGCTTGGCAACTGTCGAAACCAAAAATCAATTACGGTCTTGCTCACCCGTTACCAGGAAGCACAGATCTCGGTAGAGAAACGGGAAGATTGGCTCTCATATTCCTTTGAAGAATACAGCGTCGATAATGCTACTGTGAGAGAAATCGATGAGGTAATAAATGTTCCGAACATTGGACCTGTCGTGGTGACTCGTCATGCACTAGAAAGATTCGTGGAAAGGCTTTCAGACGGTGTACCTAAGCATCCTTGGAAGGCTTTGTGTACAAAGCTGTTATGTTCTGCGCTAACTAAAGCCGAGTTACCAGAAAGCGTCGCTACTAAAAAAGCAAAAAAATATGCACAAGAGGCCGAATTCTGGCAGCACGTGGAGAGCAAGATGTACTTTGTTATGATTACGGGTTACTCAATGAAGACATTGGTTACGGTTTTTGCAGTAAAGTAAGCTAATGTAGTATTCGCAATTTATGAATATTACTTATGTGCCAGTTGCTGACATTTCAGTCTTTCACAACGAACGTCAGCTTTCGGTTGCAGAGCGGAATTCACTGATTAAGCCTTCCTCAATTCGTGTATTTTTTTGAACTTTATTTTAGAGAGCTTTGTATCAATACCAAGTGGCCAGACGTCATGGTTTCTCAAAATGTCGGGAAGCCACTATAAAAATTTATTTCATAAAATTGAGAGTACGGTGCGCTATTTGGGGATTGATGGGCAAGGTGCGTTGGCGTCTGCAGAGAATCTTGAGCTTTAACTATCTATTTTTAAGTAACTCGCCATATTACAATTTAGGTTAGTTTTTCAATACTTTGCGATAAGGAACATTCATGCGTAAAAACCTTCCTGTTACTGATAGAGAAAAAACGTTCGGAAGCAATACTAAGTTAATTTCAGTCACGGATACTCAAGGGACTATTCTTGAGTGCAATGATGCCTTTGTTGAAGTCAGTGGTTTTGAAAAACATGAGCTAATAGGGCAGCCTCACAATGTGGTGAGGCACCCTGATATGCCTCCAGAGGCATATGAAAAAATGTGGCATTACCTCAAAGCTGGAAAACCTTGGATGGGCTTGGTGAAAAATCGTTGTAAAAATGGCGATTTTTACTGGGTAAACGCTTATGTTACGCCAGTAACACAGAACGGTAAGGTGATCGGTTATGAGTCTGTGCGCTCTTGTCCATCAAGACAAGACGTTGAACGAGCAGCTAAGCTGTATCGTGATATCAATGCCGGCAAAACGAAACGCGCCGCTTTACCCATATCACTTGAAAATGCTTTTTTAATCTTATCTATCGCCATTTGTGCTGGTTTATTTGGCTTCGGTTTCAAAGAGCTTTCTGAGTTAGCTTTGCTTGTCTCTGTCATCATCTTTGCCTTTTGGGTCTCATTAAATAGAAAGAAAACCCTGAATGCATTAAACGAGATGCTCAATCTTGCATTTTCAGATGAACTTGCAGTACAAAGTTACACTGATGAAACAGGTGATTTAGGTAAGCTAAAAGTGGCTATTCTGAGTCAGTTAGCGCATTTAGGCACGGTGATTACCCGCATAGAAAGTGCAGCGCTTGTCGTTGCCAAAGAGTCTGAAAAAGGCGCGGAGCTCACAGCAAAAACGCGAAAAGATATAGAGAGTCAGCAGTCTGAAACGATGCAAGTCGCCACCGCGATGAACGAAATGTCGACGACTATTGCTGAAGTATCTAAGCATGTCAGTGATACTGCAATACAGGCTGACACCGCTAATCATCTTGCCTCGAAGGGTAATGAGGTGGCTAATGTAACCAGGGGCTCTATTCAAAAGTTAAAACTCACGGTAGAGCAAATTGGTAGCTCTGTTCGCGGTGTATCAGAACAAACCGCTCGTATTGCCAATGCGGCACAAATGATTGAGCAGATTGCCGACCAAACCAATCTTCTTGCGCTTAATGCCGCTATTGAAGCTGCTCGTGCTGGTGAGCAGGGGCGAGGTTTTGCGGTAGTTGCAGATGAGGTTAGAAATCTCGCAAGGCGTACTCAGGAGTCGACAAAAGAGATTTACGGTATCGTCACCGAGTTAACTCATCGAGCAGGTGATGCCGTAAAAATCGCTGATGCAGGCGCTATTGATGCCGAAGAGGGACTCTCTAATGTTATTGAAAGCGGCAAAATGTTAAGCGGTATTTCAGAATCCATAGGTCAAATCGCTTCTATGTCGACCCAAATGGCTGCAGCAGTGGAAGAGCAAGCCCATGTTGCTGAAGACATTAACCGGCAAATAGTAAATATTTCAACGCTTGCCGATTTAAGTAATGACAGCTCGATGCAGCTTTCAGAGACGATTATTTATTTGAACAAGATTGCTGATGAGCTTCATGAACTGGTAGTACGGTTTAAGCGGTAATCTTTCAAGTGAAAGCCTAAAACATTTAACAGTGTATTCTTGCAGTACAATTGATAATAATCGATTAAGCAGCAAATTATTGGAGTAACGTTTTGAACGCACCTGAATTCCCTGTTGATGAAGCTGCTCGTTTACTTGCATTACAGCGAACTAATTTGCTGGATACGCCAGCAGAGAAGCGCTTTGACCGCATTACAAGATTAGCCGCGTCTGTATTTAAAGTGCCAATATGCCTTATCTCTTTGGTGGATAGTGACCGGCAATGGTTTAAATCTAAAGTGGGTCTTGACGCTTGTGAAACAGGCCGTGATATCTCATTTTGTGGCCATGCGATATTGCATGAGGATATTTTAATTGTTTCAGATGCAACAAAAGATGAGCGCTTTTCGTCAAATCCTTTAGTAACCCACGCGCCGCATATTCGTTTTTATGCGGGTGCACCGCTGCGAGAGACAAGTGGGCAACCCATCGGCACTCTATGTCTAATTGACTCCGTGGCCAGAGACTTTTCAGCAAAAGAGCAGCAAGAACTGCGCGAATTTGCAGACATGGTTGAGTATGAAATTGCCAAAGAAGATCAAGCTCGACTTCAAGAGCAGTTTTTAAAAGGCATGGCAAGAACAACCTCAATACTGGCAACACTGCCTGATATGGTATTTGTTATTGACCGAAACTTTCGTTTTTTGGTTTGCAAAGAGCATCCTGACTTACTTAAACCTCAACAAGCGATTTTGGGGCGTACCGTTCATGAGATACTACCCAATGAGCTAGGTCATCAACTCGTAGAGTGCCTCAAGCAAGCCTTTTGTAACAACGATGTGATTCATCATAACTACACGTTTGAAAAGTCAAATCAATCGTTCGAAGCCCGATACAAAAAGATTGATGATAATGAAGTATTAGTGGTCATTCGTAATACCTCTGCACAAGTTGAAGCGCAGTCAGAAATAAGACGCCTTTCTGAAGTTGCAAGGCAGACAACCAATGGTGTGGTAATAACTGATGTCAAAGGTCGAGTTATATGGATTAATGAAGCCTTCTCCTTTCTTACAGGGTATAGCATTGAAGAAATGCAGGGTAAAAAGCCTGGGGAGTTATTACAAGGGGAAGACACTGATCCGGCAACTGTTGCAATAATGAGAGATGCGCTTGCTCAACAGAACGGCTTTAATGTTGATGTTGTAAATTATTCAAAAGCGCAAAATTCCTACTGGGTGAGAATAGCTTGTAACCCGCTGTTTAGTGAAAGTGGTAGTTTGAGCGGCTATATTGCAATTGAAACAGATATTACAAAAGAGAAACAGGATGAAGAGCTCATAAGGAACAGTCAGAATTTACTTAAGGCCGTAATAGACGCTAACAATATAGGCACATGGCATTTTAATATTCAAACAGGCGAGTTGATTATCAATGATAAATGGGCCGCATTACTGGGTTACACACTTTCTGAGCTATTACCTGCAAACAGATACACGTGGGAAAGGCTAACGCATCCTGATGACCTGGCTTATTGTACAACTATTCTTGAAAAGCACGTGTCAGGCCTAATACCCATATATGAAGCCAATCTTCGTATGAAACACAAAAATGGTGAATGGATATGGATAAACACCAGAGGGCGTATTTCTTCAAGGACATATGATGGCAAAGCTCTATGGTTATTGGGTACACACTTTGATATCAATGACCAAATAATTGCAGAAAAAGCGCTTAGTGATAAGTCAAGGCAGATGGAAGCTGTTGTTGAAGGGTTGCTTGATGGCATTATTACTATTGATGGTCGTGGTAAAATTCTGACATTTAACCAAGCCGCACAGGAAATCTTCGGCTATACGGAAGATGAAACGCTTGGCAAAAATATTAGCATGTTGATGGGGTCACCTCATCGAGAGCATCACGATAGCTACTTATCAAATTATATAGAACGTGGTGTCAGTGAGATTACTGGGCGTATTCGTGAGCTTGAGGCCTTGCGCAAAGATGGTTCTATGTTTCCAATCGAGCTTGGTATAGTTGAAGTTCAAATGGCTGGTGAAGTTAACTTTATCGGTGTTGTCAGGGATATCACTGAGCGTAAACAACGTGAAAATGAAATTCACCAGTTAGCATTTTATGACCCATTAACATTGCTACCTAATCGACGTCTGTTGTTGGACAGATTGACGGAAGCTATAAATCATAGCGTTCGTACAAGGAACTTCTCAGCATTATTTTTTCTTGATTTAGATAACTTTAAAAACCTTAATGATAGTGCTGGTCATAATAAAGGTGATTTGCTGTTGGGTCAGGTCGCTGAGCGTCTTGTTAACTCAGTGAGACAAGGTGATACCGTAGCGCGTTTAGGCGGCGATGAGTTTGTTATTATTGCATCAGATTTAAGTCATGAACCAACATTAGCAGCGAACCAGGCTGAGAGGCTTGCACAAAAAATCGTGAGTAATTTAACAAGGGAATATAATCTTGACGGTCTAACTTACAATAGTTCGGCAAGCATTGGTGTAACACTTTTTAACAGTGAAAATCTACCCAAAGAAGATTTGTTAAAGCAAGCTGATATGGCTATGTACAAGGCTAAATATGCTGGCCGAAATGGTGTGCAGTTTTTTGACCCGCAAATGCAAGTCTCAGTAAGCTCAAGAGCGTCAATTGTGAGTGATTTATACTCCGCAATACAAAGCCAACAATTTGTACTTTTCTATCAAAAACAGGTCAATCACCTGAAGCAGTGTATTGGTGTTGAGGTATTGTTACGCTGGATACACCCAGAAAAAGGCATGGTGTCGCCACTGCAATTTATCCCATTAGCGGAGGAAACAGGTCTTATTGTGCCCATTGGCGAGTGGGTGCTAGAGGAAGCTTGCGCCACTCTGGCAAAATGGTCTTTAGAATCCGAAAAACAACACCTAAGCATTGCGGTTAACATAAGCGTAGTTCAATTTAGCAAAGATAATTTTGTTCAGACTGTTTTAAATGCATTGAAAACCTCAGGTGCAAATCCACAGTTGCTAAAGCTGGAAATTACGGAAACGTTGCTCGCAAATAACATTCCTGATGTTAAAGCTAAGATGAAAGAGTTGCAGCAGCACGGCGTGACTTTTTCAATCGATGATTTTGGTACAGGCTATTCATCCTTATCCTACTTAAAACAATTGCCTATAAATCAGTTGAAAATTGACCAAGGGTTTGTTCGAGATATTATCAATAGCAGTAATGATAGGGCCATCGCTCAGGCAGTTATAACATTAGCCGACTCAATTGAACTGCAAGTCATAGCTGAGGGTGTTGAAACAGAAGCTCAGCGCGCGTTATTGCAGAGTATGGGGTGTCACACCTATCAAGGCTATTTATACGGAAAACCGTGTCGGATAGAAGAGCTGCATTTTTAAAAGATAATTAGTAAGGTACATTAAGCGGGTTTTAATTTAGTAGTTTATGGGCAATAAAATCCGAAAAGGTAATGTCCGCTATATCAAACAAAGCATACTTTTGAATGAGCACTATGATACGAAGAGAAATTTCCGCAATTCGCTCAAAGCGGTCCAATCATAAATTTGGCTCGTTAAAATTAGCTGTTGTTACTGGTCACAACAGCTAGTCAGAAAAACACACGATTCATTCATCTATCTGGCCAATCGCTCTTACCGGGATCATTAGCATGTTAGCTCTATGAAATTTTCTGGAGCTGACAATGAGAACCCCCTTGTTCCCTTGGTTCATCCCATGGGTGACCATCCCAATCATTATTTTCTTGCTATTCATCTTGCCCGCCCATGCCAGTGATGGACCATTCTATCCGTTATTCCGCAGCTAATTCCAGAATTTAAATAGTGTGATCTGGCGATCAGCTTTTCATAAAAACTACGACACCATCTTGACCGCGATCGACAGTTTTGATCTATTACTGCTATTTGACGGTCTCAAAATATGTCTACCCATCCTGTTATTAAACGCTTAGATCACCTTGGTCTCATTGCCGCCTTTTGTCACGAAATTGGCCTGCCACGGATGATAGATGCCGTTATCCCAAAATATTCTGACCACAATGTTTCTCATGGTGACGCGGTATTGGCCATGCTCCTAAATGGACTTGGCTTTCATAGCAGAACACTGCACATGTTCTCGGACTTTTTTAAGACCAAGCCTGTATCTAAGCTACTCGCCAAAGACATTGAAGCACACCACCTGACTGATGATGTACTAGGCCGAACATTAGATGCTCTATACGAAGCCGATGTCTCAGCGCTCTATCAGGTTATTGCTGAGCGTGTTGTTGATAAACTGGGCTTGACGACCGATTCTGTTCATCTTGATATCACTAGCTTCCACGTTGATGGTGAGTATGCACAAGATGAAAACACCAACGTGATTAAGCTTGTAAGAGGTTATAGTCGGGATCATAGGCCAGAGCTTAACCAAGTCGTGCTTGAACTCATCTGTGAAAACCAAGCAGGTATTCCTGTTTACATGCAAGCACTGAGTGGTAACACCAATGATGCCAAGGCATTCGCTGAAGTCACTAAAAGACACATACATTGCCTAAAAGCCGCGCAAAATAGTCGTTACTTTATCGCTGATGCCGCTTTGTACACCGAAGAAAGCATCTCCTCGCTAGATGAGCAAAATCAAAAATTC
>NZ_ACZP01000024.1 GCF_000176175.1 Vibrio furnissii CIP 102972 | reverse complement strand
TGGGCTTGACGACCGATTCTGTTCATCTTGATATCACTAGCTTCCACGTTGATGGTGAGTATGCACAAGATGAAAACACCAACGTGATTAAGCTTGTAAGAGGTTATAGTCGGGATCATAGGCCAGAGCTTAACCAAGTCGTGCTTGAACTCATCTGTGAAAACCAAGCAGGTATTCCTGTTTACATGCAAGCACTGAGTGGTAACACCAATGATGCCAAGGCATTCGCTGAAGTCACTAAAAGACACATACATTGCCTAAAAGCCGCGCAAAATAGTCGTTACTTTATCGCTGATGCCGCTTTGTACACCGAAGAAAGCATCTCCTCGCTAGATGAGCAAAATCAAAAATTCATTACCCGTGTCCCCATGACCATCAAGCTCGCAAAACAAGCACTACTTGCGCTAGAGCCAGAGCAATTAAGCACTATCGGTCATGGCTACTCAGGATGTTGGATAGATGATCTGCTCCAGCCAGACTGGACACTTCATTAAGCGACATTTTGCTGTTCAAAGTTAACTGGGCTTAGATACCCAAGAGCACTGTGCCTTCTCGTCCGATTATAATCAACCTCTATGTACTCGAAGACCGTTTGGCGCATCTCATCTCTCGTCATTATCGGTTCGTATTGAATCGCTTCTACTTTCATCGAATGAAAGAAGCTCTCAACACAAGCATTGTCCCAGCAGTTTCCTTTCCTACTCATACTTTGTTTTAGATTATAAGCAGTTATGAGGTCTCGATAATCTTTTGAGCAATACTGGCTACCCCGATCACTATGAACAATAACTTCCTCTGGGAAGCCTCGACGGAACGAGCCATTGATAATGCATCGCAGACCAGTGTTGCCGTCATCCTCGTATCCATCGACCAGCCTATTACTTGTCGTGAGTAAAGGTCAATGATCACAGCCAAATACAACCAGCCTTCGCTTGTGGCAAGATACGTGATATCTCCCGCCCATTTCTGATTCGGGGCCGTTGCATTAAAGTCCTGAGCTAGCAAGTTCGGAGCTACAGGCATCTTATGCTTGCTGTCCGTTGTACACTTAAACTTGCGTGCCGCTTTCGGCGTTAAATCCTGACGCTTCATGCTGGCTGCAATGGTTTTAACATCATGGCTATCACCGTTCTCAGACTGTTCTTTCTGGATGCGCCTTGAACCATCTCTCCCCTTACTGTTGTCAAAAGCATCTTTAACCTTTGTATCAAGTTCTTGGCGAGTTGCTTCGCGTTGAATAGCCTTGTGGCGATGCTTAATCCAATAATAAAACCCACTTCGAGAAACCCTGAACACCTTAGCCATGCGGACAACACTGAAGCACAGCAGGTGTTCGAGCATGAATTCATAGCAATCTACTTTAGATTTTTCGCGAAGTAGGTGGCCTTTTTTACGATATCTAGCTCTTCTGCTTGTTCTGCCAACTGCCTTTTAAGCTTGGCTACTTCAGCGGCTAGCTCTTGTTCTCGCTGACTGGTTGTGGTGTCTTTCTTTACAGTCTTGCGCCAAGCGTAGATCTGAGATTCATGTAAGGAGAGCTGTCTTGCTGCCGCAGCGACTCCCACGTTCTCTGCTAGCTTCAGAGTTTCGGCTTTAAATTCAGGAGAATGGATAATACGTTTCTTCTTGTTTGTCATGGTTCACCTCGTTAGTGATTGTACTCACTTAACTCAGTGTCCAAAACTGCTGGTGCGGATCACAGGAACTGGGTGTCAGTGAACTGACGATTGGTCTGACGATTGTCGCTCTGGGGACTTCATTGCCGGAACTGGCGGCATCGCTTGCGGCAGCGCGTAAAGGTGAGCATGACTTGGCTGTCGGTAACGTGGTAGGCTCAAACATGTTTAATTCGCTGGCCGTGGTCGGTATTGCCGGTGCCATTGAGCCGATTTCCGATGTTGGAGCGGAAATTTTCTGGCGTGACTGGTCATCGGTCCTGTTCTGTACGGCCTTGCTGCTCTTCACTGCGGTAAAAATTGGTAAAGCAAAAACTATTTCCCGCCTGGAAGGGGGAGTGTTCGTTCTGTGTTATTTAAGTTATAACATTTACTTGATTCAAGGCAGTGTTGGTTAGCGCTGCTTAATGCTGGTGCCTGGTTGAGATATCCGGGTACCGTTTTACAACATCCATAACCCGTTACGGAGATAAAAATGGAGTTACTCGTCAGCTTTTACGAGACACATCAGGCGTTGATTCTGGATATCATCCAGAACTCAATTTTAACCCTGCTTATTTTAGTGATTGCTTCTATCGCATCAAAACTGATGCGTGCCGGTATTCAGAAAGCCATTATGAAAGTGAGCAATGGTGATGAGATTGTCGCGTCTCTGATGTCTAAAGTCGGTGGTTATATTGTCTACATTCTCGCTCTGGTCATTATTCTCGACCTGTTTGGTGTCAATACCACCAGTTTGGTTGCCTTAGTCGGTGCGGCCGGTTTGGCGATTGGCCTGGCATTAAAAGATACCCTGAGCAATATTGCTGCGGGGATTATGATTTTGTTCCTGAAACCGATAAAAAAAGGTGAATTCGTTGAGTTTGCCGGTTACAGCGGTACGGTAAAAGATATTGGTTTGTTCACCTCAGTATTTGAAACCGGTGACGGCCTGTATATTTCCAGCCCGAATCGCACCGTCTGGAACGCAACCATTCGTAACTTCAGCCGTAACGGCCGTCGTCGTATGGAAATCGTGGTAGGTATCTCTTACGAGGATTCAATTGAAACCGGCCTGAAAGTGCTTCAGGATTTAGCGCTCAGCCATGAAGCAGTCATGCTGGATCCGAAACCGCAGGTGATGGTTCAGATGCTGGCGGACAGCTCAGTGAATCTGCAACTACGCGCCTGGTGTACCACGGATAAATACTGGGAAACCTACTGGAGCATTCAGCGTCAGGTGAAAGGTAAGATTGAGGAAGCGGGTATGACCATTCCGTTCCCGCAACGTGATCTGCACATTACGATGACTCAGCCTCAAGCGCAGGAATTGCTGGGTCAGAACAAGGCCTGATGCTCAGCCATTAGCGTTTAATGCTACATAAAAAAGCCTCGCAGTTATCACTGCGAGGCTTTTTCGTATCAGTGTCTCGTCCTGAAATGTGTTTACATATTGATGACGAGAGACTGAATAGTCACTTTGTCAATGAGTGGCTCCGTTACACAAACTCGGACACGGAGCCTGCCCATTGTCTTTTAAAGTAAACCGTTATTTGGCTTTCTTAACCCGCGGTTCACTCATCAGGCCTTTAATCAGCGATATTGTCGCTATCAACAAGACGATAGTGAACGGGAAGCCGGTTGTTACCGCCATCGCCTGCGCCGCAGCCAAACCACCACCCAGCAGCAATGCTATCGCTACTAAGCCTTCGAAGGTACACCAGAACACGCGCTGTGGTGTCGGTGCATCCACTTTACCGCCGGCAGCAATGGTATCGATAACCAGCGAACCTGAATCCGATGATGTGATAAAGAACACAACGACCAGTACGATACCGATGAATGATGTAATTTCATGCAGAGGCATAACTTCAAGCATTTCGAACAGTTTCAATGGCAGGTCTGCGTCCATCACGGCTTTATAACCATCGTTGACGTATTGACTGATCGCGGAACCACCGAACGCCGTCATCCAGAACACACACACGGTTGACGGAACAATCAGCACACAGACGATAAACTCGCGTACGGTTCGGCCACGTGATACACGAGCAATGAACATACCGACGAATGGTGACCATGAAATCCACCACGCCCAGTAGAACGATGTCCAGCCTTGAGAATAGTTCACATCTTCACGGCCAAATGGCATCGACAGTGCAGGGAAGTTGGTCAGATAAGCACCGATATTATCGAAAAATCCGAGCAGAATCGCGGCTGTCGGACCGATGACTACCACGAAAAACAGCAGCAGTGCAGCCAGCAGCATGTTCATTTCTGACAGGCGTTTTACGCCGCCATCAAGGCCAGCCAGTACAGACAGCAGTGCAAATGCAGTGATCACAATGATCAGAATAATTTGCGTGGTGTCAGTCAATGGGATATCAAACAGGAAGTTTAACCCGGTCGCAGCCTGAGACGCGCCGTAGCCCAGAGATGTCGCCAGACCGAAGACCGTCGCCACAATTGCCAGAATATCGATGATATGACCAGTCCAGCCCCAGACTCGTTCGCCAAACAGCGGATAGAACACTGAACGCATAGTCAGTGGTAACCCTTTGTTGAACGAGAAAATAGCCAGTCCCAGAGCCAGCAATGCGTATATTGCCCAAGGGTGAAGTGCCCAATGGTAAATCGTCGCTGCCATACCGAGCGAACGTGCGGCTTCGGTATCACCCATCGCACCACCCAGTGGTGCCCAGTCGGTACGCACACCATTTTCCAGTGTGGTGCCGCCCAGCGCGGTAGTGAAATGGGTCATGGGTTCAGAAACGCCAAAGAAGACTAGGCCAATCCCCATGCCGGCCGCAAATAACATCGCCAGCCATCCTGAATAGGAATAATCCGGAGTGGCATCGGTACCGCCGATTCTGACCCGGCCTAACGGTGATATGGCCAGTCCGAGACAGACGACAACAAAAATGTTACCTGATAACAAGAAGAACCAATCAAAACTTGAGGTGAGCCAAGATCTTAAGTGAAGAAACAGGGGTTCGACTTGTTCGCGAAAGATTAGGGTTGCAAATACAAAGATGACAATCGCTAAGCCTGAGACGGCGAAAACCCGGTTATGAATGTCCAGGCCAAACGGACCGACGGAAAGAACGACGTTGTCCTGACCAACGGTATAATCCGTATCGATTGGGTTTGCTTTGCCACTAGGGTGGGGAACACCACCATTATCGCTACTCATTTTCTCTCCATTGTTGGTTATAAAAATTCACTAGATGTCGTGAGAAGCTAAGCACTCAGATAATGTGAGTGCTTCTCTTTTTCCAAGAAAATGATTTAGGTCATTTCCATTGGATATAAAACTCTCCTAATATAAAAAATACCCAGTTAGTACTGCCATAAATCACCATCTGAGATGGAAAAAATAATGAAAAACATGGCATTAAAAGGACCTTATTATTGTCCGTTATCTTACTGGTTGCAATCTCCGTTGCATTGGCCACTACGAGCAAAAACCTCTTTGACTAAGAGTATTATGGCTCAAAGTAACAGTTTTGTATTGGAGCAAGCGGAAATGATCAGCTCCTACATCGATGAGAAAGCCGGCGGTGTGAGCAAAATTGCCCAACAGTATAAAAACCAGCCGATGACAGGCTCTGCCGATGAACTGATTAACCAGACCAAGTCTCTGGCTAACGCGCTCAATCTGGAGAGCGCAGCGCGCTTCCTGTATCGAAAAAATGCAGGGCGGTACCGTATCCGCGGATCTGACCTTATCGTTTTTGAACGACATGGTCAAAACGACTATCTCGAGTGCGGTGGCTGTGATCATGAGTGACAACACGACATTGCTGCCTTCATCGTCGTCTGTTACTAAAAGTGGCGACAAAGTTACGGATTATCCTAGGCTTAAGAAGCCGTGCTGAATGCTGTTGGTAAACAGAGCTCTGTGTTTGACTACACTCTTAACGGGTAACCCAAAATCTTGTTCTCACATGTTATTAATGTTGGGGACAAAAATGGTACTAGGCAATTGGCTTAGACCGTTCGATTGCCTTTGCTCAGTTCGATGGACCAGAAACAATGCGATCCTTGCGACGGTTGTTGCCACGATAGTTTGCGTGGTTATCGCATTTTCTTGATCAACTTTTTTATCGTCCGATTATTTCTCTGCGCGATACGATCGCTAACCTTTCCAGTAGCAACGGTGACCTGGTTCAGATCACCTTTGATTCATGCTGACGAGACCTCTCATCACAGAAATGATGAACAAAGCCTTCGCTGGTGTTGGTTAGTGGCAAGTGATGACCTTGTCTATGAGCAAATACTTTATTCGCGCTCGACCTCATCAGCGAAAAAGGTCATTGATGAAGACTATGCAGTCATTGTGGTCAGCGACCAGTGCCCTAGCTATAACTGGATAGCCGCAGACCGTCATCAGTTATGTTGGGCACATGTGAAGCGTAACCTTCAGCAAATGGCGGATTATAGTGGCGGTGGCCACACCGCTTATATTGGCAGACATCTTTGTTTGCTGACGAACGCCATTTTCCATACTCGGCATCGTTATGAACAAGATGAGTTAAATTATGCGCTATACTTACGAAGAATGCGTAGGTTGCAGAAATCGTTCGATCATTGGTTGAGCAAAGGGACTGATGTCATGGTCAAGCGATATCGGGGGCGATGCAAGTTACTGCTCAAACATAGAGAGAGCTTGTGGGTTTTCCTCAAGAAAGTGTCAATCCCCTTAACCAATAATGAAGCTGAGCGATGTATTAGAGGTTTTGTAATCCAAAGGAAAATCAGCTTCGGAACGACCTCGGATGCAGGCGATAAATTCCGCAGTAGGATACATACCCTCATCGAAACCTGCAAAAAACGTGGCTTGTCGGCAATGTCAGTGTTGAGTGAGATCATCACGGCTGTTGTGGCGAAGAGACCGTACCCCAACATCTTTGATCTATAGGCTGTTCCCCCCGTTAATATCGAGTCAAGTTACCTTGGTGAACGATTACGTTTTAAGTCCTAGCTTATCAACGACATGCTCTGCAATCGCTTGATAAAGTGCGGAGACATCTGCTTCATATAAAGCATCTAACGTGCGTCCGAGTACATCGTCCGTTAAATGGTGAGCTTCAATATCTTTAGCAAGCAACTTGGCAACAGGCTTCGTCTCGAAGAAGTCAGAAAACATATGCAGCGTTCTGCTGTGAAAGCCAAGACCATTGAGAATCATCGCCAAGACCATTGAGAATCATCGCCAAGACCGCATCGCCATGTGAAACGTTATGATCCGAGTACTTGGGAATGACGCGATCAATAATACCAGGTAAGCCGATTTCATGGCAGAAAGCAGCGATCAGCCCTAAGTGATCTAGGCGTTTAATGACAGGTTGAGCAGCAGACATAATAAAGTGACCGTTAAATAACAGTAATAGATCAAAACTGGGGATCGCGGTCAAGAGGTCTGTCGCACTAACATTTGTAAACGATCACTGGATCACATTGTTTTAATTCTGAAATTGGCTGCGGAATGACGGGTTCACAAGATTTCTGAACCATTTTGAGAAGGTTTTGGACAAAAGCTCGTTAGAGTTTCTACTTAATTTAGTTAAACACGAATTACTTTAAGTATGTAAAACTCACTCAACTTATAACGTTTTTAGCTGGTACAAATTAGTACGGGAGAAATCAAGGGTAAAGATGTCTAGAGAGACTAATTTCAGGAGCGATGAATAGTTTAAATTCTGTGTAGCGTTTAAATACATTCAACAAAATATTCGGACAATTGGGGGAATTGCCCGATTCATTTTTAGAGTCTTACCACCAAGCTTCCATCTGTATACCAAAGCTCAGTTGACTGTCCTTATTATCAGCAAAAGGCGTTTCATCATTCGCTTTTAGATATGTAGAATAAATTCTGATCTCAGGTCTCAGGAATTGGCTTTCACCAACTGAAGGCTTTGTTGCGTAATTCGATGGAACTAAATCAAGAAGCTACGATCTGAGCGGTTACGCCCATCAATCGTCGTAGCCTCATGCCTAAACCTCGTTACAAAACAACTAACTGGAAGCAGTACAATAAAGCCTTAATCAAACGTGGTTCTCTGACCTTTTGGATTGATGAGGAAGCGATAGCCGAGTGGAAGCAAAACAAACAAGGCAAGCGTGGTAGACCTCGCCGATTCAGCGACTTAGCCATTACTACCGCTCTGATGGTGAAACGCGTTTTCTCTATGCCATTGAGAGCGCTGCAAGGTTTTTTAGACTCAGTATTTAAGCTGGCTAACATCTCGCTTGTTTGCCCACACTACACCTGTATAAGCCGCCGAGCTAAGGAAGTTGAGGTTTCATTTAAAACCAAAACCAGAGGTGCGATACAACATCTGGCAATTGATGCCACTGGCCTCAAGGTTTATGGCGAAGGTGAATGGAAGGTCAAGAAGCATGGAACTGATGGGAAGCGAAGAGTCTGGCGTAAGCTACATATCGCGGTAGATACAAGCACCCACGAAATAGTCGCAGCAGAGCTGAGCTTATCTAACGTAACTGATGCCGAAGTGCTCCCCAACTTACTCAAGCAGACACGTCGTAAAATCATTGAGATATCAGGCGATGGCACTTATGACACAAGGAATTGCCATGATGCTATACGGTTCAAGCGAGCGGTTCCGCTTATCCCGTCACGAGAAGGAGCTACCTTCTGGGAACAAGGACACCCTCGCAATTTAGCAGTAGGTTGTCAGAAGCTCTACGGCTCCAACAAGAAATGGAAAAATCGGTATGGCTATCATAAGCGCTCGCTATCAGAGACAGCAATGTATCGGGTGAAACAGTTGTTAGGTGGAAAATTAAGCCTGAGAAACTACAACGCTCAGGTTGGCGAGACTTACGCCATGATCAAAGCACTGAACAAACTTACAGGGCTTGGTATGCCTGAAACTCCGTATATTGTATAAAAGTCGCTCAACTTTAGGAGGTTTGGTTTCTCGTCTGAATTACGCAACAAAGCCTACTAAACTCTAAGATAACATTTGCTGGTGATAATCAACCGACACGATCTCAATTAGAAAAAATGCACCACATGGCTCATGAGAATTGTTTTATCGCCAATTCGGTTAAAACTGAAGTGACGACGCTTATTGCAGATTAAATGAAGCTCTTTGTCAAAGCGCAGTGTATCGCCGAATAGTGTTAAGCCAGCAGTCCGGCTGCTGGCTATTGTGAACTAAACGATGCCTTGCTCGATCATGGCATCAGCGACTCTTCTAAAGCCGGCAATGTTTGCGCCTAAAACTAAATTACCAGGTTGACCAAACTCTCGACTGGTTTCGTTTGCATTAATAAAGATGTTTTTCATGATGGTCTGCAACTGGCTATCGACTTGCTCGAAGGTCCAGTTTTGCATGCTGGCATTTTGTGCCATTTCAAGCTGACTGGTTGCAACGCCGCCTGCATTGGCTGCTTTCGCTGGCCCATAAGCCATTTCGGAATCCACGATGATATTGACCGCATCACGAGTGGTTGGCATGTTTGCGCCTTCACTAATCAAAACACACCCATTATCGATAAGAGCAAGAGCATCGTTTGACGTCAGTTCATTTTGGGTCGCGCAAGGGAATGCGGCGTCAGCTTGATATCGCCATACAGCATGCCCTTCATTAGGATAGTCACCCAACGGCGTATACTCTGCTTCAGGGTAAGTGTCTAAATACTCTTCTAAACTTGCTCTTTTCACTTCTTTTAGTTGCTTGAGGAGCTGCAGATCAATACCGTGTTCATGATAAATCGTGCCTCTAGAATCGCTGCATGTTACTGGGGTTGCTCCCATGTGGTATAGCTTTTCAATTGCATAGATAGCGACGTTACCTGCGCCAGAAACGAGGCAAGTTTTGCCTTTTAGTGAATCATTACGGTCATTGAGCATGCATTCCGCAAAATATACGGTTCCGTATCCCGTTGCTTCTTTTCTAACAAGTGAGCCCCCCCAAAGAAGGCTCTTGCCTGTAAGTACTCCTTCGTAGCGGCCCGTCAATCGTTTATATTGACCAAACATATAACCAATTTCACGCGCACCGACGCCGATATCGCCAGCAGGAACATCGGTAACGGGACCAATGTGGCGGTATAACTCGTTCATAAATGATTGGCAAAATCGCATGATTTCACCGTCAGATTTTCCTTTAGGATCGAAATTTGAACCGCCTTTTCCGCCACCAATTGGAAGGCCAGTAAGCGCGTTTTTAAAAATCTGTTCAAAGCCGAGGAACTTTATGATGCTCGCGTTCACTGAATGATGGAACCTCAGTCCGCCTTTGTATGGACCTAACGCGGAGTTAAACTCGACGCGGTAGCCTTTGTTTACTTGCACATTCCCTGCGTCATCGACCCAAGGAACTCGAAACATGATTTGACGTTCTGGTTCTACGATTCTTTGGATAATCGCTTGTTCTTTATATTTATTATTGCTTTCTATGACTGGAGCGAGAGAAGTTAATACTTCTTCTACGGCTTGGTAAAACTCTTTTTGAGCCGGGCTACTGTGTTGTAACGCAACAATAGTATCGTGTATGTGTGACATAGTCCTCTTCCTTGATATGAATAAGTAATCAGTTTATATGAATTTATTCCCATTAAATAGTGATTTTGACCAATTCTCAATGGCTATACCTATTCAACTTGAAGATGCAGGTTTCAATATCTGAAAATTATCCGTAATTCTGGATACGAGTGAGCCTGCAACTTTTGGTAATGTCGCATGGCGTTGTTGAACAAATCAGGTGAAGGACATATCTTGCCTACGTTCTATCAGCATTAGTTTTGAACTGGCATACCTAGTCCTATTACTTTGTTCATGGCTTTGACATTGGCAAGCGCTTCACCTACTTGAGCATTATAATTCCTTAAGCTCAATTGGCCACTCGTTAGCCCTTTGTATCGTGACATTGCCGTTTCAGATAGAGAACGGTCGTGATAACCAGAGTTAATTTTCCATTGAGCCAACGTATCACTTTTTAACGCTTTTACTGCTTCGTTTCTTGGGTGTCCATCATCCCAGAAGCTAGCATTTTTACGTGGCGGTATTAACGGAGTAATGCCTTTTCTTTGTAACACGTTATGGCAACCCTTCGTATCGTATGCACCATCGCCAGAGACTGAACCTATTTTTCTTCGTAATGGATTAAGCAGCGTCGGAAGCACTTCACTATCACCGACATTAACCAAGCTCACTTCAGCACTGATGACTTCATGCGTATCTACATCTACAGCAAGATGCCGTTTACGCCATGTTCTGCGCTTTTCGTTTCCGTGTTTTTTGACTTTCCACTCTCCCTCTCCAAAGACTTTAAGAAATGGCGATATGACGAATGCAGCCTTTAGACTTGTTACGATACCGTACTGTAGGAGAGGAATAAAGTTTCATACTAAACAGTCAATGACCTATGTTGATTGTCATGAGAAAAAGTATCGAAAATTTGGTGGTGTCATTCATCGCTGAGAATGTACGTTAAAACATAAAGGGGCAAAAGTGGATTACAGTTATTAAATGGGAAGTGTTTTTCCTCATACTCTTCAACTAATGCAGCTAACTTTTCAAATTCACCACCTTCAGGAGTCTCTGGTTTGGCTGTGGCCTACAGAAATCATATCCGATTCAAACCAATGCATAATTTTTTATTGATTTACCTGATTTATACTTTCTATCAATAACAACAATGACATGATGAGCTCACAAGATGACCAATAAGGTTCTATTTCCAACGTTACTATTGCTCACTGCAATGTTAACGGGCTGCACTTATGGGATGCACCAGGCAATTTGGGGGCACAGTGATGAACCCACGGAGACGCCTGAAGAGATGACCAAATCCTCTCAATACGTTATCAACCGTATGGAACAGTACTGCCTAGATTCCACCAAAGCGTGGAAAGGTAATTCATGCCGCTTTACGTTCAACACACAATGGGATTTCTGGGGACGTTCAGGAGATTGGTTTGAAGCAATGACACGTGGTATCGATACGTTCGATCAAGTTCTTAAGGAGCACTACCCTATCGTCGCGGGTGGACACGTGGTGAGTTACTACTTTAGAAGAGGTTGGGACAGCACTCAAACTCGCTCTTGGCGGTATGTCCTTGGTGATGGCTCAACGATATTGACGATCGACAGAACGTGGAAAAACCTTCCCAACGAAGTGGAAACCGCAATTGTTGAAGAGCAGATTACCTTTGTCATTGGGTTTGAATCGAGTCACCCATGCCTTAAGTCATCATCCTACCTTTCGATGAGAAAGTGTGAGGGCTTTATGGACTCACTGCATAAGACACCAGAACAGTTTCATGAAGCGGATTTATCCCGAACAGCCGTGTCTATTAAGCGCGTTAATACCTCACTAGCTTACCTGGCAGCCAAAGGAGATAAGAGTTCAGAAGCATCTAAAGCCTACAACCAGATGGTTGCAGAACAGAAGAAACGAGATAGTGAAGCGGTCAGCGCAGGTATCCGCCAAGGGTTGGCAAACTTCGATACTAGCGTTAAAACGCTGCCTACATACAGCCAATCGAATACTAACAACTATGTTCCCCGACCGAACCTGAGTAAGCAATACGCGCAAATCCAACCGACTTACATGGATCGCATGGAAAAGAGAGAGCAGGCTCTGGCTACGATGAAAAATGCTACCCAAGCCGGAAATAAAACAACGACGGCACCATCTGTCGCGTCTGCTGCTTCAAGTCAACCGTCAACCAACGGGACAACCGTTCAGGCTAACCCAACTCAACAAACCGGTGGGAATGCTAAACCTATAAGTACAGCACGAACTAAAGACTTCAAAGAGGCGATTGCCTACTGCTGGACGCTCAAAGAGCCGAAGAGTGGTCAGAAGGACATTTGGTTCTGCCACGGCCCCATCCAAAAAACATTAGTTGCGACCACTCTCCCGAAAGCTATGGAGTTGGTCGGTTGTGATTACCCAAATGCACTGAGAAAGTGGGATTTTAAAGATGGTGTGGTTCACGCCTGTGACCTTGGTTTGGAAAACTACGATGAAGACGTCGCTAATCTCTACCAGGTACCTTCGGTCATCACTAAGAATTTGCATCAGTATCGATGCAATCTACCTTACCAAGGCAGATGCAGAACAACTCGCTGAACTCAAGGGCGCTCGATTGGGCGCCTTGTTACTAATTTCGATTTCTGAGGTAGTGTTACAATGCTTCATGAGTTGCGACCGGGAACGCATCTAGACATGTGTATCGTTGAGAAGATCCATTGTCCTCCATTTTAGCGATTTTAGGTTGGAGGATTTACTTTTGAGCGCTTTAAACTGCATTCATTGCACGTCCAATTTATCGCAGAGCAAATAAAGGCAACCAAGAGTGTGGTCATGTATAAATGCACTGAGCCTGGTGAGATGATATCCAGATAAAAGTCATTGTTTAGAAACTCCAACCCAAACACGAATGCAAATGCGCAAGCCAGCCCTTTCGTGTATACATAGTGAAGAAAACCGTTGCGTCTTTGTAACAACCACTCTTGTCGCTGTTTCCTGTCCATACCTAACTCCTCCCTGAAAATTTCATAGAATGATGCGCTACAATGACAACAGCATAAGTGTCATTGTCCATCGCAGTAAAGCCCAGAGTCTGCGTTCAAGATGATGGCACTCACGTGCTGTGCTACATGAACTGAAACCCATTTGAGTTTCTGCGCTGGTTGCACATAGCAAAGAATACGGGCTTTCCCGTTTGACGATACGCGTTCGCAGTAACGGGGACGACTCATTACGAACGACGCCCCCTAGAGACCAGCAATGTGGCCTCTGTAGCACTCGGCATTTATGTTAACTCGGGCGCAGAGAATTACGTTAACGGAAACACGCTAACCATAGCAGTACCACGGTGATGGTGACATCATTCATCTTCAGTCACATCGACTTTCTCTTCCAAGTCTCTGATTAATGCATCAGCAATATGCTCAGCCGTAAACGCGAAGATATTCAGCTCTGACGTTGCCAGCATCCCTTCAACCGGTCGCTCGAGATGAAAAACCATATTCCAGTATTGATAGTCAATCCAAAGCTTGAGCCAGTCATTCGTCAACTGTAAGCGAGCGCAGACCGGCTTATCGTCACTGAGACGAGTCTGCATATCGTCAATCGTCGCGATGATAAACTGTCTGGTATCGTCACAAATGAGCATCACACTCTTTCTCCATTCTAAATCGTGAGTGGTCGAAAAAGAGTAGTCAACGAACCGAAGAATTGCTTATGGCCTGTCAGGGCCTATTTGCTCAACGTTATTTTTAACACTCCTCAGGTGGAGTTCTAATTTAGGAGAGCGACTATGTGGCGGGTTCACTGCTATCGGTGTTTCTGCAAAGCACGCAGTACTGCGAATCACCATACAATCGACGTGCAAACACCAAGGCCATCGTCCCTGATGGGAATACGCCCAAATAGATTCGGCTTTCAACTTTCGCCTGCAGAGCGCAGCCCAATCGATGAACCTCATGATGCCCTTGCGAATTCACACATTTATTTACGTAATATCGATTCATCCCCGACTTCCAGCACAACGCAAACGAAAGACAACGCTACAATTTTAACCGCTTTAAGAGATAGTGTGTAATATCCGTTTCCGTCACCAAGCCTTTATAGCGATTATCGGTGACCAAGACGATGGGCAGAGAAAGCGCGCTCTCTTTGAGTAACGGGAGCACATCTGTGAGCAGTGCCTGTGCGTCCATGATGGTCAGCTGCGTGTTCATCATGCTGGCGACGGGCTTATTCCAGATGCCCGCTTCTTTCATGGTTTCATGTTCAGTTCCCATGGCCGGAGTCAGATGAAGATTGAGCTGAGCTTTGTCCACCAAACCGACACATTCCCCTTTGTTGATAACGGGGATCACATTAATGGCGTCGGGTTTTAAGTATTCGTTAGCCAGGATGAGCGGCTCACCGGGGTCTAAACGAGGCAGGCTTTTGCTGGCAATATTGAGTAAGGTGATGGCTTCTTCATCCGCATCCGAGCTATCCGTCAGGCCATCGGCATGCAGCTGTCGAAGTATCGTCTCGAGCTGTTTCTCCGCCTCCTGTAGGTCGCCATAATCAACCGGCTTAGCAAACAGGTACCCTTGCATATAGTCCACCCCCAGGTAAGACAGCAAACGGGCTTCGTCCGGCGTTTCGATACCTTCAGCAATCACCTCAACGTCCAGGCGGTGGCATAGTCTGACCAACAGCTTAATGACCTGGTAGTATTCCCCCCGCTCATGGCTGCGTTCAATCAGCTCGCGGCTGACTCTGAGGTACTGAAATTGTCCTTGGCTCAGTAGGTCAGCCAGTCGGAATCCCTCGGACAAGTCGTCCAGCGCAAACTGTACGCCCCGCTGACGAAACTCCGGAAGTAGCGTTGAGACATCGAGCGTTGCCGCAGGACTTTTGACTTCATTCATGTCGATGACAATGTGCCGTGGCTCGACCTGCTCCTGCTTCGCAAGCAGCACCATGCATTCCAGGACTTCGGACAAACTCTGTTGGGTATTCGGCGAAAGGTTGAGATTCAGGAAACGACCGGACTTTTTCAGCCACGGCGCACACTGGGAAAACGCGTTCTGGTAAGTCAGTAAATCCAACTCTGAGATGAGATTTAAATCTTCAGCGAGCCCAATCAACTCCGTGGTTGTCGCGTTAAGCGCCGCGTCCAGGTTAAAACGGCACAGCGCCTCATAGCCAGCCACCACCCAGTCCTGACACCGTATAATAGGTTGGTACTGAACGCCTATCGCGCCTTTCTCGATGGCATCTCGTACAAGGTCCTCTAACAGCACGTAGCGCTTAATCGTCAGTTGCAAATCGGTATCGTAGAACTGTATACGGCTTTTATGTCCGGCTTGCTGAGCCAATGTCGCCTGAGAAGCATGCACGACTGCCGTCTTCATGGAATGGGTGTCCTTCCCCAACACCGACACACCAACTTTCCCGGAAATTAAAAACCGATACATGCGCTCATCGGCCTGCTTCACTTCAGAAAAGAAATGACGAATGCTGAAATGAATCGCGCGGGCCTGGTTTTGGCTAATGCATATCGGTTCGCACACGTAGACCAACAGGAAATTCTGATTCAGATTCCCGACCACCTGAGCACTTTTCACGGTTTGCATGACTTTGTGGAAAACGTCAAACGCTCTGGGATCCAGACTGGCGGGCTTAATGGCAAGCACCAGCGAGATGTTCTGATACCGTGCGGTGTGCATTTTGGACTCCGCCGCCGAGATAAAAGCAGCCTGGTCCATGGTGCGTGACGATTCGGATTGAGTTGACGTTGATACGGGGGCCATCAGTGACTCCTTCGTTCTGCTCTCAGCCGCAAACTTCCATCGCGAGCTGGTGACGTAAAATTTGGACTTGTCGCTCTGCCGAGAGTTTCAGACTCCACGCCAGTTCGTACACTTCCTGAGAAACCTGACCTTGAAGATAACGGTGCTGCGTATGGTTATAGCTGGCTTCGAGCAGTGCCAGGCGTTCGCAGGCAGCATGGTATCGGTCCCAACTGTCAGCATGGCTGTGCATCATGGTTCACCTCTTACATCCATGTCGGTCGTGATGTGGTTATGCTTAACTGTAAACGAACGACGTTCTGTTCGTAAATCAATTTTGGAAGAATGGCGAGAGAACTGTGCGCTTAGTCATTGAAAAAAGAGCCGCCAAACGGCGGCTGCTTTGAGGGTTTATCAATCGT